>CAWCRJ010000030.1:0-47856 GCA_963797865.1 uncultured Actinomycetota bacterium | reverse complement strand
CATCGACTGGCTGGTCGAGGCCGGCTATTCGATCGAGCGCATCGCCGATTACTCCGAATGGCTGCGGCGGTTCGAAACCTCGCTGCGTGCCCTGCCGGATCGGCAGCGTCAGTACTCGCTGCTGCCGCTGTTGCACAACTACCAGAAACCGGAAAAGCCGATCAACGGCTCGATGGCACCCACCGATGTGTTCCGTGCAGCGGTGCAGGAAGCGAAGATCGGCCCCGACAAAGACATTCCGCACGTGTCGGCCCCGGTCATCGTCAAGTACGTCACCAACCTGCAGTTGCTCGGACTGCTCTGAGATAGGCCAAATAGTAAGTCGCCCAGCCCTTTTGGGGCTGGGCGACTTACTATTTGTGTGCTGAAGACTACTGCTGCGGGTGCGGCCAGCGCAGGTACGCGGCGTTACCCCCGGCCCCCGCACCGGTGCGGTTACGACGCCATCCCCGCTTGGGCTCGGCGTCGGCCGCGGATCGCGGCTTGGTCAGCGCCCCCGAGGAGACCTCGGCCGGCTCGTGAACCGAATCCCGGTAGGGCTCGACGGCCGGCGCCGCCGCACCAGATTCGGCCGCCACCGGATGCACGTCGCGGGCCAGGCGCATGGCGGTGCGGGCCAGCGCAACGCCACCCACGAAGACGATCAGCGCGCCCAGACCCGAGAAGTACGTGACCTCGAGCACCGCGCGCTTGCGTTCGGTCGCGGCAATCGGGTCACCGGCCGAACCGATTCTCAACAGAGGGGCGACCTGATTGCCCACGACGAACCAGGCACCGGCCAGCACGGCCAGCCAACCACCGAGCATGGCGGCGACACGGTTCCCGGCGACGATCAGCAACAGACCGCCCAGAGCGGTCGCCGCTCCTGGCGCCACCTCGAGCCAGCCCCGGGCCGTGCTCCATGCCCAGTCCCGGTCCGGTGTGTAGGCGAAGTTGAAGTGCGGACCAACAAACGGTATTAACGCCCCCCAAGCTCCCAAAATGACCAGGAGCAATCCGCTGACCGCGCCGCGCGAGCGCGGCATACTCAGCCCGCGGGTCTGGCCGTCTTCTGCGTATCTCATGACATCCCCTCGTTGAATACCGGGTCGGTTTCCGGCCTGGGGTGGTTACCCAGCGCCTTCCACTACTAACCCATGACGCAGGCGAAAGCTACCGCTAGCTGTGGCTTTTGAGGCTGCTGAGACTGGTGTTACTGCTGAAGACCGAGCAGCAACAGCACGATTGCTATCGCCGGGAACGTGCCCTGCGTCGCGGCGGCCCGCGCCTTGTCGCGGTCGGACGCGACCAGAACCACTGCGGCCGCGGCCATCGATCCGGCGCCGGCGAAGACGAGCGACGCTCCAATACCTATGTGTCCCAAGGCCACTGCGGTGATGCCCGCACCGGTGACGACGGCCAGAAAAAGGTTGTAGAACCCTTGGTTGAAGGCGAGCAGCTTGGTGGTCTCGGCCTCGGCCTCGGTGGTGCCGAAGGTAGCGCGGGTGCGCGGCGAGGTCCAGGTCAACGATTCGATCACAAAGATGTAGACGTGCAGCAACGCCGCCAGAGCGGCGAACACCAACGCGGCGGTGATCATCGACCCTCCTCGCTGGTCGAGGCCTGCGCGCGGCGGCCAGATTTGCTTGTCTCGGCGCCGGTGAACATTACCGATCGGCGGTCACCCGGGCCAGCCTGACGCGAAAGGCACCGGTAGCCCTGGGCTACCGGTGCCTCCGCGCCTTGGAATTACCGCGCTACGCGCCCGCGTGGTGGTGTCGGTGGAACAGGCCGCCATCCTCGGTGCGCCGGCGCAACAGGCCGCCACCGGTGCGATCGGTGCGCCGACGGAACAGGCCGCCACCGCTCGCGAGGCGCCCGCTCGGCAGCCACGGCATCCGTCCGCGCTCCCGCCGGACCGCGCGTCTCGTCGTACATCGCCGGTTGAGCCGCCGGGACGGCCTCGCCCGCCACCGGCGCCGGTTCTGCCACCACGACGTCTCGCGCGTGGCGAACGGCCAGGCGCGCCACCGCGGCCCCGCCCAGGAACACGATCAGGGCGCCCAGGCCGGTGAAATAGGTGACCTCGAGCAGGGCTCGCTTCAGGTCCGTCGCCGCCATCGGTTGACCGACGTCACCGATACCGAGCGTCGACGCGAACGCGCGGCCGACCACGAACCAGGCACCGCCCGCGACCGCCAGCCAGCCGCCGAACACCGCGCTGGCCCGGTTACCGGACATCAGCACCAGCAGGCCGCCCACCGCAGCCGCAGCCCCGGGGAGCACCTCCAGCCAGCCTTTGGCCGTCGTCCACGTCCATGCCGGGTCGGCCATGTACGCCCAATCGATGTTGGGCCCGAAGAACGGCACCAATGCACCCCACGCACCCAGAAGAATCAGCAATAACCCGGTTAGCGCGCCGCGGGTACGTGGCATGTACAGCGCGCGAGGGCGGTCGTAGTCGTGGCTCGTGGTCCTCATCGGAACCTCCTTCAGACAGGTATGACTGCTGTGGGGCTGGTTACCCGGCGGTGCCGGGGTGTAACCGGTCACGTGGTGCGCAAGTGTTTGCTGGGGTCGCTGGGGTGAGGTGCGGCCGGTGCGGCCGAGGCCGAGCGGACCGCGCAGCGGGTGGTTCCGAGCTGGCCGGAGGCCCGCGTAGGGCGAAGGCACGGACCCGCTCGGCGCAAAGGTCACGATTTGGCCGCGATTTGTCGCTCGATGCCGGCTTACCTGGAGCTTGGGCCGCTAGTCGAACAGACCGGCCTGGCCGAAGCCGGTGACCCCGGCCGGCGGGGCCATGCCGAGGTGTGTCCAGGCCTGGGCGGTGGCCACCCGGCCTCGCGGCGTCCGCGCGACCATGCCGGCGCGCACCAGGAACGGCTCGCACACCTCCTCGACGGTGGTGGCCTCCTCGCCCACCGCCACCGCCAGCGTCGACACCCCGACCGGTCCGCCGCCGAAGCTGCGGGTCAGCGCCGAAAGCACAGCCCGGTCCAGCCGGTCCAGGCCCAGCTCGTCGACGTCGTAGACCGCCAGCGCGGCCTTGGCGACGTCGCGGGTGATCACGCCGTCGGCGCGCACCTCGGCGAAGTCGCGAACCCGGCGCAACAACCGGTTGGCGATCCGCGGTGTGCCGCGCGAGCGCCGGGCGATCTCCCGGGCCGCGTCGCCGCCGAGTTCGATGCCCAGGATCCCGGCGGAGCGGACGAGCACCCGCTCCAGCTCGGCGGGCTCATAGAAGTCCATATGCGCGGTGAAACCGAACCGATCCCGCAGCGGGCCGGTCAGCGCGCCGGACCGGGTGGTCGCGCCGACCAGAGTGAACGGCGCCACCTCCAGCGGAATCGATGTCGCCCCGGGCCCCTTGCCGACCACCACGTCGACCCGGAAGTCCTCCATGGCCAGGTACAGCATCTCCTCGGCGGGCCGGGCGATGCGGTGGATCTCGTCGATGAACAGCACGTCGTGCTCGACCAGGTTGGACAGCATCGCCGCCAGGTCACCGGCGCGTTCCAATGCGGGCCCCGAGGTTATCCGCAGCGATGATCCGAGCTCGGCCGCGATGATCATCGCCAGTGACGTCTTGCCCAGTCCCGGCGGACCGGACAACAGGATGTGATCCGGCGTGCCGCCGCGGTTTTTGGCGCCTTCGAGGACGAGTTGCAGCTGCTCGCGAACCCGCGGCTGGCCGATGAACTCGCGCAGCGAGCGCGGGCGCAGGCTGACGTCGATGTCGCCCTCGCCAAGGGTCAGTGCCGGGGAGACCTCACGGTCCTCGTAGTCGTCACCGAAGTCGTCCGTCATCGGGACTTACCCAACGTCGACAGGGCGGCGCGCAGGGCGGCCGTCGTGGTGGCGTCGTGGTCGGTGGCCAGCACCTGGTCGGTGGCTTCCTCGGCCTGCTTGACCGCGAAACCGAGCCCGACCAGCGCCTCCACCACCGGTCCGCGTATCGCGTGGCCGTTGCGGGCCGCGCCCGGCGGCGCTTCCCCGGCCGCGACGCCCGCACCGACCTTGTCGCGCAATTCCAAGACCATCCGTTCGGCGCTGCGCTTGCCGATCCCGGGCACCCGGGTCAGCGCGGTGACGTTGCTGTCGTGCAGCGCCTGTCGCAGCGCCCCGGCGTCGTGCACGGCCAGGGTCGCCATCGCGAGCCGCGGCCCGACTCCCGACACCGACAGCAGCGTCAGGAACAGGTCGCGGGTATCGGTGTCGGTGAAGCCGTACAACGTCATCGAGTCCTCGCGGACGATCATCGCGGTGATCAGCCGCGCCTCGGTCCCGGTACGCAGCGTCGACAGCGTCGACGGGGTCGCGTTCACCCGGTAGCCGACGCCGGCGGCCTCGATCACCACATGATCGAGCGCCACCTCGAGCACCTCGCCGCGCACCGAGGCGATCATCGCCCGGCCTTCAGCTTGGCATTCAACGTGGCCTGGTATTTCCGTCGCTGCTCGGCGGCCATCGCCTCGGCCGCGGCCATCCGGGCGATCATCGGCGCGCGCCAGCAATGACAAATCGCCAACGCCAGCGCGTCGGCGGCGTCGGCCGGTGTCGGTTTGGTTTGCAGCGCAAGGATTCTGGTGACCATCGCGGTGACCTGCGCTTTGTCGGCCGCACCGTTGCCGGTGACCGCGGCCTTGACCTCGCTGGGGGTGTGGAAGTGCACGTCGATGCCGCTCTTGGCCGCCGCCAACGCGACGACGCCACCGGCCTGGGCGGTGCCCATCACCGTCGACACGTTGAGTTGGGAGAACACCCGCTCGATAGCCACCACGTCCGGCTGGTGGGTGGCCAGCCAATGCTCGACGGCATCGCTGATCTTCAGCAATCGCTCGGCGAGCGGTGCGTCCGAGGGCGTGCGCACCACGTCGACGTCGAGCGCGACGACCGTGCGCCCGCGCCCGCTTTCGACGACCGACAGCCCGCATCGGGTCAGGCCGGGGTCGACGCCCATCACCCGCATTCCCGCTCCCACCTAGTAGAACAGCTGTTCGATACCCTAGCGGCCGTAGCTGACGGGTCCGGGTAGGACACGCGGCACGCGGCCGGGGTGACGTTACGGCGCCGAACCCGCCAAAAGCTGTTAGCTTTAGCCCACGTTCGCTCGAGCAGCGTGGCAACGGAGGGGTTGGCGTGGGATCTCTGCTGGTCATGATCGCCGTGGTGCTCTTCATCGCGTCCGTCGTGGTGCTGGTGGTGGCTTTGCGGCGGCCCAAGCAGCCGGCCCAGCGGGGCGGGCGCCAGGACCCGCTCTCCTCCGACGCGATGCCGCAGTTCGGGCCGCGCCAACTCGGGCCCGGCGCCATCGTCAGCTACGGCGGCGTCGACTACATCGTGCGCGGTTCGGTCACCTACCGCGAGGGCCCCTTCGTGTGGTGGGAGCACCTGCTGGAAGGCGGCGACCAGCCGCTCTGGTTCAGCGTCGAGGAGGACGACGGACGCCTGGAGCTGGCGATGTGGGTCACCCGCAAGGACGTGTCGCTGAAGCCCGGCGACCAATATGTCGTCGACGGCGTGACGTTCCACGAGTCCGAACGCGGCCGCGCCTCTTACACGACCGAAGGCACCACCGGCCTGCCGGCCGGCGGCGAGATGGAGTTCGTCGACTGCGCCAACGCCGACGAGTCGGCGCTGCTCTCGTTCGAGCGCTGGGCCCCGGACATGCCCTGGGAGGTATCGACGGGCAAGTCGGTCTCGCCCGGCGAAATCACCGTGTATTCGGCACCCCCACCCGGCTCGGCGTAGGGCACGAGGTCAGGTCGGTGCCCCTTCATCAGCTCGCCGTGACTCCGGCCGACGTATCCGGGGAAAGGCTGGGACTCGCGCTGAACGCGCCCGTACCGACGCCGCTGGCCAGCTGCCGGCTGGATCACCCCGCCGGCGGCGCCACGCTCCTGCTCGGCGTGCTCGGCGCGTCCCATGTCGTCGCGGTCGAGCACGCCGCGGGCCGGTTTTCCGAGGAGATCTCCTGTACGGCACGCAATCTCGGGGCTGAACTGCCCGAGCGCACCGACGCGCCCGGCTACCGACTGCAATCGCGTACCGACACCCACGACGAGGCGAGCTTTCGCCGCGCTCGCGCAGGATCTGCGCGGCCGTTGCGCCCGCGGGGCGGGCTGGCTCGGCGGCACGTTCCCCGGCGATGACGCCGCGCTGACCGTGCTGGCCGCCGAACCCGACGGCGCCGGCTGGCGCTGGCAGACCTGGCACCTCTATCCGCGCCGTCCCGCGGGCAGCGGTGGAACGGTGGTTCACACGGCCAGCCGGTGGCGCCCGTGAGCCGCAACCGCCTGTTCGTGATCGCCGGTGTGCTGGGCGTGGCCGGCGTGGCGTGCCTGATCTTCGGAATCATCCTGCTGCAGAAGAACATTGCGTCGTACGTGGCGGGCCACTATCACGAGTACGCCCGCGACGTGAACGGGACTCGCTACCAGTGCACCGGTTCGCCCGAACAGGTGGCCGACGCGCTCGCCGACTATGCCGCACCCGACGCGCGCGTCCGACAACGGCAAGACCGAGTACCTGCGCTACAGCAGCAACATCGTGATCGTCGGCCCCGACGGCGGCTACCCGTGCAGTATCCGCGTCGAACCGCTGAGCGCCGGATACAGCCACGGCGCCTTCATCTTCCTGGGCCCCGGATTTTCCCCTGGATCCCCGTCGGGCGGTGCCGGAGGCACCCCTGGCGGCCCGGGCGGAACCAAGTGACGGCACCACCGCAAAGGAGAGCACCATGTACCTCGCCGTCGAGATCGGCACCGTCGACGTCAATCCCGTGCTGAAAGGCGCGGTCGCCACGATCCTGTATTTCGTCGTCGGCATGGCCGTGCTTCTCGTTGGGTTCTACGCGGTCGACCTGCTGACCCCGGGGAAGCTGCGCCAGCTGGTGTTCATCGACCGCCGGCCCAACGCCGTGGTGGTCGCGGGCGCGATGTACATCGCCCTGACCGTCGTCATCGTCACCGCCATCGCCAACAGCTATAGCCAGCTGGGCCAGGGGCTCCTTGGTGTGGCGGTGTACGGGCTGATGGGCGTGATCCTGCTGGGGATCGCGCTGCTGGCGATGCACCTGCTGATACCGGGCAGCTTCCACGAGCACATCGACGAGCCGGAGCTGCATCCGGGATCGTTCGCCGTGGCGCTGATACTGCTCGCCGTGGGAGGGGTGACCGCCGCGGCGGTGTCATGAGCGCTGTCAGGTCAGCGGGCAACGTGCGGTCGCCCGAGGCGGCGCCCTCCGCGCGGCCCTCGGGGCGATGGCGCGCGCTGCTGCTGGCCGCCGTGGCGGCGTGCGCGGCCTGCGGCATCGTCTACGAACTCGCGCTGCTGACGCTGTCGGCCAGCCTCGACGGCGGCGGGATCGTCGCCACGTCACTGATCGTCGCGGGCTACATCGCCGCGCTGGGCGCCGGTGCCCTGCTGGTCAAGCCGCTGTTGGCGCACGCCGCGATCGCCTTCATCGCCGTCGAGGCGCTGCTGGGCATCATCGGTGGCCTGTCCGCGGCGGCGCTGTACGTGGTGTTCGCGTTCGTGGACGGGTCGACGTGGGTGCTTGCGGTGGGTACGGCGCTCATCGGTGGCCTGGTGGGTGCCGAGGTGCCGCTGCTGATGACGCTACTGCAGCGTGGCCGGACCGCGGGCGCCGCCGATGCCGGGCGGACGCTGGCCAACCTCAACGCCGCCGACTACCTGGGCGCGCTGCTCGGCGGGCTGGTCTGGCCTTTTCTGCTGCTGCCGCACCTGGGCATGATTCGCGGCGCGGCGGCCACCGGCATGATCAACCTGGCGGCAGCCGCCGTGGTAGCGATTTTCCTGCTGCGCCATGTGGTTTCGACGCGGCAGCTGGTGCTGGCGCTGTGCGCGCTGGCCGCCGCCGTGGGGCTGCTCGCCACCCTGCTGCTGCGCTCGGCCGACGTCGAAACAACAAGCAGGCAAAGGCTTTACGCCGACCCGATCATCGCCTACCGGCACACTGCCTATCAGGAGATCGTGGTGACCCGCCGCGGCAACGACACCCGGCTGTATCTCGATGGGGGGCTGCAATTCTCCACCCGAGACGAGTACCGCTACACCGAAAGCCTCGTCTACCCCGCCCTCGGCAACGGCGCCCACTCGGTGCTGGTGCTCGGCGGTGGGGACGGCCTGGCGGCGCGCGAATTGCTGCGCCAGCCAGGCATTTCCAAGATCGTGCAGGTCGAGCTCGACCCCGCGGTGATCGACATCGCTCGCACCACGCTGCGCGCCGCCAACGGCGGCTCGCTGGACAACCCGCGGGTGGCCGTGCTGACCGAGGACGCAATGACCTGGTTGCGCGGACCGAGCCTGGACCGCTTCGACGCGGTCATCGTCGACCTTCCCGACCCTGACACGCCCGCGCTGGGCCGCCTGTACTCCACGGAGTTCTACGCGCTGGTCGCCCGCGCGCTGGCTCCGGGTGGGCTGATGGTGGTGCAGGCGGGCAGTCCCTTCTCCACGCCGACGGCGTATTGGCGCACGGTATCGACGATCCGGGCGGCCGGCTACGCGGTCACGCCGTATCACGTGCACGTGCCCACGTTCGGCGACTGGGGGTTCGCCCTGGCGCAGCGGGCGGGCGTCGCGCCCGCGCCGAAGGTGCCGAGTAATGCGCCGCCGCTGCGCTACCTCAACCAGCAGGTGCTCGACGCCGCCGGCGTCTTCTCCGGCGACATCGGGCCGCGCCCGGTGGAGCCGTCGACCCTGGAGAATCCGCGCATCGTCGAGGACATGCGGCACGGGTACGACTAACCCGACGGTGCCGGTTACTCCTCGTCGAGGGCGGCGAGCACCTCGTCGGACAGGTCGACGTTGGTCCAGACATTCTGCACGTCATCGCTGTCTTCCAGCGCGTCGACCAGCCTGAAGACTTTTCGCGCGCCGTCGACGTCGACCGGCACGCTGACCGACGGCTGGAAGCTGGCCTCGGCCGATTCGTAGTCGATGCCGGCGTCCTGCAGCGCGGTACGCACCGCCACGAGGTCGGTCGGTTCGGAGATGACCTCGAAGCTCTCACCGAGGTCGTTGACGTCCTCGGCGCCGGCATCCAGCACGGCGGTCAGCACGTCGTCTTCGGTGAGGCCGTTCTTTTCCAGCGTGACGACGCCCTTGCGGGTGAACAGGTAGGACACCGATCCGGGATCGGCCATGTTGCCGCCGTTGCGGGTAACCGCCACCCGGACCTCGCCGGCCGCGCGGTTGCGGTTGTCGGTGAGGCACTCGATCAGCACCGCCACGCCGTTGGGCCCGTAACCCTCGTACATGATGGTCTGGTAGTCGGCGCCGCCGGCTTCCTCGCCCGCGCCCCGCTTGCGGGCGCGCTCGATGTTGTCGTTGGGCACCGACGTCTTCTTCGCCTTCTGGATGGCGTCGTAGAGCGTCGGGTTGCCCGCCGGGTCGCCACCGCCGGTCCGGGCGGCGACCTCAACGTTCTTGATCAGCCGGGCGAACTCCTTGCCACGGCGCGCGTCTTTGACGGCCTTCTGGTGCTTGGTGGTGGCCCACTTGGAATGGCCGCTCATTGCTGTCCTATCTGAAAGTCCTCTTGTTTTTGTGGCCAGACGAGTCTACGTGGGCGGTCGGGGCTGGGTCGCCCGGCCACGACCCGGCCGTCTCAGCGCCCCAGGAGTCACGACACTGCGGGGATATGTGGTGCCCCGAGAGCGCTACCACATCCGCTAGCGCTTTTCGTACTCACATCAGCACCTGTCGGTGGTGCTGATGTGGCGGATGTGCAACCATCGATCATCAGCCCGTGACGAGGTCGACGAACAGGTGATGGATGCGCCGGTCACCGGTCATCTCGGGGTGAAACGCCGTGGCCAGCTTGCGGCCTTGCTGCACCGCGACGACGTGGCCGGCCGCGCTGGCCAGCACCTCGACGTCGTCACCGGCGCGCTCGACCCAGGGGGCACGGATGAATACCGCGCGCACCGGATCGCTCAGCCCCGCGAACGGGATGTCACCCTCGAACGAATCGACCTGTCGCCCAAAAGCGTTGCGCCGCACCGTCATATCGATCGCGCGCAGCGGTAGTGCCTGCCGCCCACCCGCACCGGCGTCGAGGATCTCGCTGGCCAGCAGGATCATCCCGGCGCACGCACCGTAGGCGGGCAGCCCGTCGGCCAGCAGGCCGCGCAACGGCTCCAGCAGGCCGAGGTCGAGCAGCAGGTGGCTCATGGTGGTCGACTCCCCACCGGGGATGACCAGCCCGTCCACCGCCTCCAGCTCGCTGCGCCGGCGCACCGGCATCGACTCGGCTCCCGCCTCGTGCAAAGCTGCCAGGTGTTCGCGGGTGTCGCCCTGCAACGCCAGGACTCCGATCCGCGGGGCGCTCACTGGTTGGTCGGCTGGTATCCGCGCTTGAAGCGGGTCAGCCCCTCCTGCATGACCGCCGCGACCATCTCGCCGGACTGCGTGAAGATCTTGCCCTGACACAGCGAACGGCCGCCGCTGGCCGACGGCGAGCTCTGGTCGTACAGCAGCCACTCGTCGGCCCGGAACGCCCGCATGAACCACATCGCGTGGTCCAGCGACGCCACCTGCAGGTGCTCCCGCACCTCGAGATGGGTGACCTGCGCCGATCCCAGCAGCGTCAGGTCGCTCATGTAGGCCAGCGCGCAGATGTGCAGCACCGGATCGTCCGGCAACGGGTCGCGGTGGCGGAACCACACCTGCTGCTGGGAGGCCTTGCCGGGCAACAGCTTCAGGCGCTCGCGCGGCACGATGCAGACGTCCCACTCCTCGAATTGCTTGAACCCGGCGTCGTCGAAGACCTTGATCGAGTCCAGCCCCGGCAGACCGTCCGGTGGCGGCGCGGCCGGCATGGAGTCCTGGTGGTGAATGCCTTCCTGGTCGGCATGGAAGGAGGCGCCCATGCTGAAGATGATCTCCCCGTGCTGGATGGCATTCACCCGCCGTGTGGCGAACGAGCCACCGTCGCGGGAGCGTTCGACGATGAAAACCGTGCGCGCCTTGGCGTCCCCGGGCCGCAGAAAATACCCGTGCAGCGAGTGCACCTGATACTGCGGGTCGACGGTGCGCACCGCCGATACCAGCGACTGGCCGGCTACATGGCCCCCGAAGGTGCGCTGCAGGAATCCCGACTCTGGGCTGAAGATGCTGCCACGGTAGATGTTGACCTCGAGTTGCTCGAGATCAAGGATCTCTTCGATCGCCACGGACTGTTTTTACCAGCCGCGTTCGGCCAGCCGGTGGGGCTCCGCAATCTGCTCGACGTTGATGCCGACCATCGCCTCGCCCAGCCCGCGCGACACCTTGGCGAGCACGTCGGGGTCGTCGTAGAACGTGGTGGCCTTGACGATCGCTGCCGCGCGCGCGGCGGGATCGCCGGACTTGAAGATCCCCGAGCCCACGAACACTCCCTCGGCGCCGAGCTGCATCATCATCGCCGCATCGGCCGGGGTGGCGATGCCGCCCGCGGTGAACAGGGTGACCGGCAGCTTGCCCGCCCGGGCCACCTCGACGACGAGGTCGTAGGGGGCTTGTAATTCCTTTGCGGCGACGTACAACTCGTCTTCCGACAACGACGTCAGACGGCGGATCTCGCCACCGATCGCCCGCATGTGCGTGGTCGCGTTGGAGACGTCGCCGGTGCCGGCTTCGCCCTTGGAGCGGATCATGGCCGCGCCCTCGCTGATGCGGCGCAGCGCCTCACCGAGGTTGGTCGCCCCGCACACGAATGGCACGGTGAACTTCCACTTGTCGATGTGGTGGGTGTAGTCCGCGGGGGTGAGCACCTCGGACTCGTCGACGTAGTCCACGCCGAGGCTCTGCAGGATCTGCGCCTCGACGAAGTGGCCGATGCGGGCCTTGGCCATCACCGGGATGGTCACCGCGGCGATGATGCCCTCGATCATGTCGGGGTCGCTCATCCGCGACACCCCGCCCTGGGCGCGGATATCGGCGGGCACCCGTTCCAGCGCCATGACGGCGACGGCGCCGGCGGCCTCGGCGATCTTGGCCTGCTCGGGGGTGACGACGTCCATGATGACGCCGCCCTTGAGCATCTCGGCCATGCCGCGTTTGACGCGCGCCGTTCCAATTCGCCCGTTGCCGTTCGGTGGGTGGGCGGTATTCACTGCTTGATCTCCTTCAACCGTTGTCGACCCAGTCTAATGAGGCGCTTTGGCCCGCGTTGACCGACGGAGTCAGCGGATGGAAAGCAGCGGCCCGGGGGTTCGGCCGCCGGCGAGCGCGGCCGCGTCGGTGAGCAGTCCGGATAGTTGCATGGGGTACACCGTCTCCCCCGCCGCGACCAGCGCGGCGATGTCAGCAGCGTCACACCAGCGATGGCCGTGGATGTAGCTGCGTTCCAGTTCGGTTCGCCCCGTGCGCGACGGCTCGAAGCGCTGGGTGCGGTGGACGAAGTAGAACTCCTCGCTGTCGATCAGCGAGCCGTTGAACTCGAAGACCTCGTCGCGCCGCCACACCGGCCCGACCATCTCCGCCGGCGCGACCCGCAGACCGGTTTCTTCGGCCAACTCACGCGCGGCGGCCTCGGCCAGCCGCTCCCCTTGCTGCACTTCGCCGCCCACCGTGAACCACCACTTCGGCGCGTGCTGTCCGGCCAGCGCGGGATCCGAGCCGCACAGCAGCAGCACCGCGCCGGTGTCGTCGAGCAGCACGATGCGCGCCGAGGTGCGGTGGTTGAGGACGCCGTGATCGCCGTGGGCCAGCGCGTGCGGCCGCTCGACGATCTCGAAATAGCTGGGCAGCGCGGCGGTCCCGCCGAGGTGGAACAGCCGCACCAGGGGCCGTTCGGCCAGGGCCAGGGTGTCCCGGACCGCGTCGTTGTGGAAGCGGCGGGCCAACACCACCCGAGCCTCGGCGTCGGCCAGCTCGGCGATCAGACCGGCCGGCAGCGACGCCGGGTCGACGACGGCCAGCGCCGCCGACAGCTCGTTCTCGGCGCTTTCCCGCGCGGGCCGGGCCGCCCCCTCCGCGGCGTCGGCCAGCGCCGCCAGCCGCCGCCCTTCGGACGCACCGCCGTAGGCATCGATGGCCACGGCGCGCGACACCACCGCGCGTCGTGCCAGTGCACCGTCGAGCGCCTGCCACGACAAGTCGTAGCGGACGTGCAGGCGGTCCAGCCGGTTGGCCGTCCGATACGCCCAGGCGCCGACGACCGCCAGCACCGCGACGAACACCGTGATGGCGACAATCAGCCATGTCATCAACTGGCCACCTCAACCTTGGCGCCTGACGCGGCGACCGTCTCGTAAACCCGCATGATCTGGCTGGCCACCACTGACCAGTCATAGCGCTGGACAGCTGCCGAACCGGCCGTCACATATCGTTCCCGCAGCACATCATCCTCCAGCACCGCGATCAGCGCATCGGCAAGCGCGTCGCCGTCTCCGACGGGTACCAGGCATCCCAGCTCACCGTGGCACAGCACGCGACGGAAGGCGTCCAGGTCGCTCGCCACCACCGGGGTGCCCGCGGCCAGCGCCTCGACCAGGACGATGCCGAAACTCTCCCCGCCGAGGTTGGGCGCGCAATACACGTCGGCGCTGCGCATAGCCGACGCCTTCCCGGCGTCGTCGACCTGACCGAGAAAGCGGACATGATCCACCAATTCGCCTGCCTGGACGCGCAATTGCTCCTCGTCGCCGCGCCCGACGACGAGCAGCTGCACGTCGGGAAAGCGCTCGACGAGCCCTGGCAGCGCATCGAGCAGCACCGCCATGCCCTTGCGCGGCTCGTCATAGCGGCCCAGAAACAGCACCGTCTTGCCGGGGCGTCGGGTAGCCGTGGAGGTGCGGCGCCGAGGCGAACGAGGCGACGTCGACGCCGTTGGGAATCTCCACCGCGTCGGTGCCCAGCGCCTCCATCTGCCAGCGCCGGGCCAGATCGGAGACCGCGATCCGGCCGACGATCTTCTCGTGCATCGGGCGCAGGATGCCCTGAAACACCGTCAGCGTCAGCGATTTGGTGGTGGATGTGTGAAACGTGGCGACGATCGGTCCCTTGGCGATGTTGAGGGCCAGCATGGACAGGCTCGGCGCGTTGGGCTCGTGCAGGTGCAGCACGTCGAAATCGCCTTCGGCAAGCCACTTTTTCACCTTGCGGTGGGTGGCCGGCCCGATCCGCAGCCGGGCCACCGACCCGTTGTAGGGAATCGGGACGGCCTTGCCCGCCGAGACGACGTAGTCGGGAAGCGCGGCATGCGGCGAAGACGGCGCGAGCACGCTGACGTCATGCCTGCGGGCGCGCATCACCTCGGCCAGCTGCAGGACGTGCGACTGGACCCCGCCCGGAACGTCGAAGGAGTAGGGACAGACCATCCCGATCCGCATCAGGTTTCCTTCAGCCGGGCCTGCTTGGCTTCGGGAAGGTCGGCCAGCCACTGCGGCTGCATCATGTGCCAGTCCTCGGGACGCTCGGCGATGTTCTTCTCGAACTGATCGGCCATCGCCTGGGTGATGGCGCCGACGTCGCCGCTGGTGCAATCCAGGGGCGGCTGTATCCAGACGCCCCAGCCGCTGTCCTCGAACCAGCAGTGCGCCGGCAGCAGGGCTGCCCCGGTCGCGATCGCGAGCTTCGCCGGCCCGGCCGGCAGCCGCGTGGGCTCGCCGAAGAAGTCGACCTGCACACCGGTGCGGGTGAGGTCGCGCTCGGCCATCAGGCACACCACCCGGTTGTCCCGCAGCCGATCACACAACACGTCGAATGGTGGCCGTTCTCCCCCGGACAGGGGCAGTACTTCGAAGCCGAGGCGCTCGCGGTAGGCAATGAAGCGTCGGTATAGCGATTCGGGTTTGAGTCGCTCGGCGACGGTGGTGAAGGTGCCGTGCGTCTGCGCCAGCCATACCCCGGCCATGTCCCAGTTGCCGCTGTGCGGCAGAGCGATCACCGCGCCGCGGCCGCTGGACAGCGCCGCCTCGATATTGTCTCGCCCCAGGACGGAGTCGTGGAGCTCGCGGCCCAGCGCGGCCAGGTCCATGCCCGGCAGGCGGAACGCCTCGCGCCAGTAGCGGGCGTAGGAGGCCAGGGAGGCCCGCATCAGCGAGTCCGGCACGTCCTCGGGCGCCACGCGCAGGACGCGAGCCAGGTTCTTGCGCAGCTGGTCGGGGCCGCCGCCGCGGGCGGCGTAACGCGCCCCGGCCTCAAAGGCGTTGCGCGCGGCGAACTCCGGCATCGCGCGTACCGCCATCCAGCCCGACGCGTAGGCCCAGTCGGCGCCCACGCCGCCCGCGACGCGGCCCACCATGCGGCTGGCCAGCCGGCGGGCCATGCGGGGTTGCGCCCCGATCATTTTCATGCCTGGCGGAGTGGGAATCATCACGGCTCGCTCACCAGCCGGTCGGTTGCGCCCGGGGAGGTGCGCACCGCGTGCAACCGCTGCGCGCAGGTGACCAGGCTAGCCACCGCCAGCACCCACATCGCGACCGGCAACGCGGGCCGCCACGCGATGAACGGAAAGTCGGACACGAATGCGCCAAGGAGCACGATGATCAGTCGTTCCGGCCGTTCGATCAGGCCGCCGTCGCCACGCAGCCCGCTGGCTTCGGCACGGGCCTTGATGTAGGAGATCACCTGCGAGCTGACCAGGCAGATCAGCGTGGCGACCGCCAGCAGCTTGTCGTGCAGGCCGAAGACGATCCACCACAGCAGCCCGCAGAACACGGCGCCGTCGCTGACCCGGTCACAGGTGGCGTCCAGCACCGCGCCGAACCGGGTGCCGCCGCGTTCCCGGGCCATCGCCCCGTCGAGCATGTCGAAGAGGACGAAGAACGAGACCACGAGCGCGCCGGCGAACAACTTGCCCATCGGGAAAAGGGTCAGCGCCCCGGCCACCGCGACGATGGTGCCCAAGATCGTGACGACGTCGGGGGTCAATCCGAGCCGCAGGCATGCCCTTGCGGTCGGAGCCGTCACCCGCGCGAACGCTGCCCGGGACAGGAACGGCACCTTACTCATCGTTGCTTTGTCCACTCCGTGGACAGCAGCTGGCGGGTCTCGCGCAGCAATTGCGGGATAACCTTCGAGCCGCCGATGATGGTGATGAAATTCGCGTCGCCTCCCCAGCGCGGCACCACGTGCACGTGCAGGTGTTCGGCCAGTGAACCGCCGGCCGATGTCCCCAAGTTCAAGCCGACGTTGAAACCGTGCGGTCGTGAGACGTTCTTGATGACGCGAATTGCCTTCTGAATGAAGGACATCAGCTCCGCGCTTTCCGCGTCGGTCAGGTCCTCGAGCTCAGAGACCCGCCGATAGGGCACCACCATCAGGTGCCCGGGGTTATAGGGGTACAGGTTGAGCACGGCGTAGACGAGTTCGCCGCGGGCGACCACCAGGCCGTCTTCGTCGGCCAGGTGCGGAATATCGGTGAACGGTTGCTCGGTTTTGTCGTTGTCGCGCTTCATCGGCGCTTCGGCCAGGTAGGTCATCCGGTATGGCGTCCACAACCGCTGCAGGTGGTCCTGCTCGCCGACACCCCTGTCCAGGATGGTGTCGTCGGCGCCCTGCTCGGCCCGCTCGCGATCACTCACAGTCACTCACCACTTGACACTTTCACGAGTTCGGCTGTGGGGAGCGAATTCTCGCGATCAGCGATCCACTTCACGATTGCATCGACGGCACTGTCGCGGGGCACGCCGTTGATCTGCGTGCGGTCACCGAAACGGAAGCTGACCGCGCCGGCCTGCACGTCGCGGTCGCCGGCCAGCAACATGAACGGCACCCGCTGGGCGGTGTGGTGGACGATCTTCTTGGCCATCCGGTCGTCGCTGGCATCGACCTCGACCCGCACACCGTGCGACTTCAGCTGTGCAGCAATGTTTTCCAGGTATTCGACGTGCTCGTCGGCGACCGGGATGCCCACCGCCTGCACCGGCGCCAGCCACGCCGGGAACGCCCCCGCGTAATGCTCGGTGAGGATGCCGAAGAACCGCTCGATCGACCCGAAGAGCGCTCGGTGAATCATCACCGGGCGCTGGCGGGTCCCGTCGGATGCGGTGTATTCCAGCTCGAAACGCTCTGGGAAGTTGAAGTCCACCTGGATGGTCGACATCTGCCAGCTGCGGCCCAGCGCGTCGCGGGCCTGCACTGAAATCTTCGGGCCGTAGAACGCTGCCCCGCCGGGATCGGGAACCAGCTCCAGGCCGGATTCGGCGGCCACTTCGGCCAGTGAGTTGGTGGCTTCCTCCCACATCTCGTCCGAGCCGACGAACTTCTCCGGGTCTTTGGTGGACAATTCCAGATAGAAGTCCTCCAGCCCGTAGTCGCCGAGCAACTCGAGCACGAAGCGCAGCAGCGACGCCAGCTCGCCGTGCAGCTGCTCGCGGGTGCAGAAGATGTGCGAGTCGTCCATGGTGAACCCGCGGGCGCGGGTCAGCCCGTGCACCACGCCCGACTTCTCATATCGGTACACGGTCCCGAACTCGAAGAGCCGCAACGGCAGTTCACGATACGAGCGTCCGCGCGACGCGAAGATCAGGGTGTGCATCGGGCAGTTCATCGGCTTGAGGTAGTAGTCCTGGCCAGGCTTGCGTACCGTTCCGTCGTCGTTGTACTCGGCGTCCAGATGCATCGGGGGGTACATCCCGTCGGCGTACCAGTCCAAGTGGCCCGAGGTATGGAACAGCTGTGCCTTGGTGATGTGCGGGGTGTTGACGAACTCGTAGCCCGCCTCGATGTGCTTGCGGCGCGAGTACTCCTCCAGCTCCCGGCGCACAATACCGCCCTTGGGATGGAAAACCGCCAAGCCGGAACCGATTTCGTCGGGGAAGCTGAACAGGTCCAGCTCGCTGCCCAGCTTGCGGTGGTCGCGACGCTGCGCCTCCTCGATCAGCTCGAGGTAGGCGTCCAGCGCCTCCTGTGACTCCCACGCGGTGCCGTAGATGCGTTGCAGGCTGGCGTTTTTCTGATCTCCGCGCCAGTAGGCGGCCGAGCTGCGGGTCAGCTTGAACGCTGGGATGTGCTTGGTCGTCGGGATGTGCGGACCCCGGCACAGGTCGCCCCAAACCCGTTCCCGGGTGCGGGGATTGAGGTTGTCGTAGGCCGTGAGCTCGTCGCCACCGACTTCCATGATGTCCGGATCGCCGGACTTGTCGTCGACGAGTTCGAGCTTGTAGGGCTCGTTGGCCAGCTCGATGCGCGCCTGGTCTTTGGTCTCGTACACACGTCGCTCGAACAGCTGGCCCTCTTTGACGATTTGTCGCATCCGCTTTTCCAGCTTCGCGAGGTCTTCCGGACTGAACGGCTCGGGCACGTCGAAGTCGTAGTAGAAGCCGTCGGTGATGGGCGGGCCGATGCCCAGCTTGGCTTGCGGGAACAGCTCCTGGACGGCCTGGGCCAACACGTGTGCGGCCGAATGCCGGATGACGCTGCGGCCCTCGACGGTGTTGGCTGCCACGGGGACGACATCGGCGTCGCCGTCGGGCGCCCAACTCAGGTCGCGCAGCTTTCCCGACTCATCGCGCACCACCACGACGGCGTCGGGCGTGCCACGCCGCGGCAGCCCCGCCTCCCCGACCGCGGCGGCCGCGGTGGTCCCAGCGGGCACCCGGATCGGGGCTTGCGGCGATCGCAAGCCCGGCGCAGCGGGGCGCTGCGGGTCGCCACCATCGGCTCCTGGGGCGGGCTGTGCGGCGGCGCTCATCTGGCTGGGTCTCCAAGGGTCGAGTTCTCAATGATCGTTGCCAATGCTATCGGGGCGGACCTCGAAAGAACCCCAGGCCTTAGGGGCCGCGGGGCGCCGCCGTTTTCACGACACGTAAACGACGCACCCGACACGCCGATGCAGGTATGCATGGTTAATGTCTCGGCACGTCCTTGCCGACCGCGCTCAGGGCTGACCAGGTTTGAGCCGTACGAACAGCGCGTCCGCTTCGGTCAGCAACTGATCGCCGTCGGCCAACCGGCCCGACACGAAGATCTTGCGCCCGTCCACCCGGTCGATGCCCGCGTCGAACTGCAGTTCCTTTTCCACCGGAACGATGTGGCGGTAGTCGATCTTGAGGTATGCGGTGCGCTGGCGCGGGTTGCCGGTGAGCACCGAGGCCGACAACCCCAGGATGGAGTCGAACAGCATCCCCAGCGCGCCGCCGTGCACGGCGCCGTTGCGACCCAGATGAAACCGGGCGAACCGGGCCTGGCCATGGATCCGGCCGTCCTCACCCTTGTGTGCCGACATCGGGATCGTCAGAATGTTGCCGCGCATCGGCAGGTCCATCCGCCGGCCCGACGGCGACGCCCATTCGTCGGCGTCGAACGGCGCCAGCAGCGTTGACACCTTCTCCAGCAGGTCAGCGGCCTCGGTGATCACCTCGTCGGGCGCGTCGGCGGCCCGGGCGTGGTCCTGCAACGAGCGCACGGCGTCGATGAATCTGCCGTAGTCGGGCCCGCCCTTAGTCGTCGGCTCCGGCGGATTGAAGCCGCCGCCGGGGTGTCGCTGATGTTCGGCCACCACCACACCGTATTGCCCGGCGACCGGGCTTTCGCGCGGTGGTCAGACCGGCTGCTGCGCCCCGGCGGCCGACAGCGTCTCGAATTCGTCGTCGGACAGCTCGATCTGAGCGGCGGCGACGTTCTCCTCCAGATGGGCAACCTTGGACGTACCAGGGATCGGCACCATCACCGGCGAGCGTTTCAGCAACCACGCCAACGCCAACTGTGAGGGCGACGCGTCGTGGTCGGCGGCGATGCGCTGCAGCGGGCCGTCGGGCGCGGCCAACGGGCCGGCGGCCAGCGGGAACCACGGGATGAACCCGATGCCCTGTTTGGTCGCGACGTCCAGTAGCGGCTCAGCGGCACGGGCCGTCAGGTTGTACATGTTCTGCACCGACACGATTTCGGTGATACGCAGGGCCGCGTTCAGCTGGTCGACATCGACCTCGGACAGGCCGATGTGGCGGATCTTGCCCTCGCTTTTCAGGGTGAGCAGCTCGCCCACCTGATCCTCCAGCGGGAAATTCGAGTCGATGCGATGCAGCTGGAACAGATCGATGGTGTCCACGCCCAGCCGGCGCAAACTCATCTCGCATTCCTGACGCAGGTAGCTCGGATTGCCCAATGGAATCCAGACATCCGGGCCGGTGCGCAGCAGCCCCGCCTTGGTCGCGACCACCAGACCGTCGTAGGGATGCAGCGCCTCGCGAATGATCTCCTCGGAGAAGTAGGGGCCGTAGGAGTCGGCGGTGTCGATGAAGTTCACCCCGAGTTCGACGGCCCGCCGCAGCACCCGGACGCATTCGTCGCGGTCGTCGGGCGGGCCCCACACTCCCTTTGCCGTCAGGCGCATAGCGCCGAAGCCGAGTCGGTTGACGGTCAGGTCGCCGCCGAAGGTGAATGTTCCGGATGCCCCTGCAACAGTTTTCGAATTTTCTGCGGTCACATCTACCGACCGTACGCGCCAAATGCGGCGGCGCATCTCGGCGTGGCAAGCTGGCTACGTGGACCTGCGAGCGCTCGAGGAACTCCCCCTGACCTACGCCGAAGTGGGGGCGACGGCTTCCGGCGAACTGCCCGACGGATACGACCATCAACACGCCGAGCGCCAAATCGGCTCGGGCCAGCAGCGTTTCGAGCAAGCGGCGGCCGCAGTCATGCGCTGGGGCATGCAGCGCGGATCCGGGCTGCGGGTGCAGGCCAGCTCCGAGGTCGCCATCGTCGACGCGGTGGTGGTGGTGAAGATGGGTTTTCTGCCGGCACCCTGTCGCGTCGTCTACGTCGTCGACGAGCCCGACATCCGCGGCTTCGGCTACGGCACCCTGCCGGGCCATCCGGAGTCCGGCGAGGAACGCTTCGTGGTCCGTCGTGACCCGGTCACCTCGGCGGTGTACGCGGAGGTGTCGGCCTTCTCCCGGCCCGCGACCTGGTGGAGCAAGGCCGGCGGGCCGGTGGTGAAGGTGGGCCAGCGCCTCATCGCCAGGCGCTACCTGCGCGCGGTCTGACCGCTAAGGCGCCCAGCGGGACAGCAATTCCTCGGCGCCCGTGCACATCTCGTCGATGACGTCGGCCACCGATGCGTCGTTGTGGATCATCCCGACGCCCTGACCGGCATCCACGGGCGCGATCCGGCAGTCGCCCGTGGCGATCGCGGCGGCCAGCTCGTCGCAGGCGCCCGCGTCCAGTGCCTCCTCGTGGCCCGTCCAGTGCTCGACGAAGTCGTTGGCCAACACCCGCGACGGGAACCGCGCCGGCCAGGGCAGCCCCTTGGCCACGTCGAACACCCGGGTGACGGCGGTGTCGGTTTCAGTGGCCGTGATCAGGGCCCGACGGCCGGTGTCCCCGGTCAGCGCTTCCGGACATGCCGACAATCGGGTGCCCACCCACGCCCCGCTGGCCCCGGCGGCCAGCACCGCGGCCAGGCCGCGCGCCGATGCGACCCCGCCGCCGGCCAGCACCGGCACCGAGACGGCGTCCAAAACGGCGTCCAGCAGCGGCAGCAGCCCCAGCTTGTCCTCGCCGTGCCCGCCGCCCTCAGACCCGCGCGCGACCAGGATGTCCACGCCGGCGTCGACGGCCCGCCGGGCCCCGGCGCTGTCGTAAACCTGTGTGACGGTAGGGATTCCGGCGTCGTGTGCCTTGGCCACCCACGACCACTCGGTGCCGAAGCTGACCGACAATAGGGCGGGTCGTGCGGCCAGCGCGTCCTCGAGCAGTCCGGCCTCGTTGCGCATCACCCAGTCGACCATCCCGATACCGAACCGCCCGCCGACGTGCCGGAGCTGCTCGGCGAGGAGCTGCCTGGTCGCGACGCTGCCCATGCCGACCATGCCGAGACCACCGGCCGCCGTGACCGCCGCGGCCAGGTGGCCGCCGGCGACCCCGCCCATCGGGGCATTGACGATGGGAACCCGCAGACCGAAATTCGTGGACCAGGGCGTGGACAACATCGGCGGTTAGTGCGCCGAGGGAATGGTCTTCAGCACGGTCAGCAGGACCACCGAATCCTCGACCGCGTGCAGGGCGTGCCGTTCGGGAGGAATCGCGACGTATTCGCCGGCCTTGCCGTCCCAGGCGTCGCCGCCGGCCGTCAGACGAACGTGGCCCTGCAGCACCTGCAGCGTCGCCTCGCCGGGGCTGTCGTGTTCGGACAGCTCGTGACCGGCCAGCAGGGCCAGCACGGTCTGGCGAAGCTCGTGGGTGTGACCGCCGTGAATGGTGTGGGCGGCGCGCCCGCTGTGCGATTGCTTGGCCTCGGCGATCTTTTCGGACGAGAGGCCGGTCAGCGAGATGGAATCCATAGTGGGTCCTTCGCGAAGTTGCAAGGCCGCGCGGGCCTTTAGGGTTGGGAGTTAACCGCTCAGTAGCAGTATCCCCGCCACGACGAGGCCGATGACTTTGACCGTCTCCAGCGCGACGTAGGCGTAGTGGGCGCGGGAGCGCGGCCCATCCGATCCCGCGAGCACCTTGTCGGCACGACGGGTCAGCGCGGGGCGCACCGCGACCAGCTGGATGGCCAGTGCGGCCACGGCGACCGCGATCGCCACCGCGACGCCGACCCGGGTCGGACCGGAAACCACGATGGCCCCGATGACGAGGGCGAAAGCGACCTCGACGGTGTTGAGCGCGCGAAAGACCAGCCGCCCGATGCCGAGCCCGAGCTGCAACGTCACATTAGGGGCCCGGAATTTCAGTGGGGCTTCCAGGAAGGAGATGGCCAGCACCATGCCGAGCCAGATGAAGGTCAGCGCAACGACAACCGCTGTGCCGGTGCTCATTTGGCCGCGCCGTGCAGCGTCAGGTGAGCCAGGCACAGGTCCGGCTCGACGAACGGGTCGAGCCGGTCCACCGAGACGGGCGCTCCCAATCTCTCCATGGCTCCCTGCATGAGGCCCAGATGCACCGGACAGACGACACTCGAGGAGTTCTCGGCCAATTCCAAAAAGGGGCAGTGCCGCAAGCCGACCTGCTGCTCTCCGTTGCTGACCCGGCGCTCAGGGGCGAAGCCGAGTTCGTCGAGCACGTCGATCAGGTAGGCGATGGCCTCTTCGGCGCTGTCGGGGTCATCGGGCAGAGGGTGCAATTCGGCATCCGTTTTCTGACCCCATGCGCGGCCCGCGGCCAGGGCTTTGGCGCCGGGATCGCGCTCCTTGGCGAAGGCCACGGCCAGGATCTCGGCCAGCAGCCGGTAGTGCCGCGTTCCGCCGCGGTCCATTTGTCGGACCGCGCGGAACATCAGCGGTGGGCGCCCCGGCCCCTTCCGATCCAGCTCGACATGCTCCACCTGGCCGTCAGCGACCAGGTTGTCGAGGTGGAAGCGGACGGTGTTGGGGTGCACACCCAGCACATCGGCGATTCCGGCGATGCTCATCGGATCGGGCGCGGCCCGCAGCAGCCGCATCACGGCGCGGCGCCGGCCGGCCGATTCCCCGGCCGACGAGTCCTGGGAATTTTGTCGGATTTCTCGGATTCCTCGGATTTCTCGGATTTCAATGGGCCCCTCCCGCTCCTGGTCCGTCACGCCCCGTCTGAATGGGTGGCGCTGGGCTGGCCCGCCACCAGAGGTGTGTCGACACCGAGCGGACCCACCTTGGCCGCCCCGCCCGGGGACCCCAATGGGGTGTCGCGACCCGGGAGCGTTTCAGCGAAGAATGACTCATTGTCGGCCAGGTAGGGTTTGAGATCCTCAGGCAGGTCATCTTCGTAGTAAATCGCTTCCACCGGACAAACCGGTTCGCACGCGCCGCAATCGACGCATTCGTCGGGATGAATGTAGAGCGCCCCGACGAAGGGTTCTTCGGTGCGCTGCGATTCGCCGGGAACGTGCTCGTGCACCGCGACGCCCGCAAGCGGGTCTTGACCATGCGCCGCACGTTCCACAAACATCGCAAGCGGCTCGCCGCCGTCCCATCGTCGCCCACAAACCCGCGGCATCACACACTGCCTGACAACCGCTGCAACGCTTTGACCTTGGCCTTTGCACCGCCGCCGACTTTGGGCCCGTTCCGCAATCTCTGCGTGACGGTTTAGTGACGCCCCCTGACAAAACTTGGCTGCGGCAGTCGCAGGGAGAACAAAGGAGCTTGCCGGTTATGGGTGCAACCCCACCGTTGTTGTCGGAGTCCGACCTCGACACGTTGGCATCGGATTTTCTGCAGTCGCACTACCTCGGATCCATCTACGCCGATTGGTCACCGGATCGACGGCTCGACATGTTCCTGCGGCGGCGCGGTCTCGCCCGGGTGGCCAACGACGGCGACCTGTCCCACAACGTCCTGGAACGCATCATGGCCCGCGGCCGCGCCACGCTGGCGCGGCGTTGATCGGGCCGTTTGTTCCGTAGGACAAGGTAGGCGATCGGATGACCCAAGATTTCAAAAACACGGCGTTTCTCACGGCGAAAATACCGGCCGACGCATTGGTACAGTCGTACTATTGCTCACTAGAGATGAACGCGCCGCCGGGGCCGGATGAGTGGTTGAGGCTAGCGGGGAGGGGACGATGAATTCACCGAAATGGATGGTTCATTGGCCGCAGCGCAGGCCGACGGCCACGATCTACCAATTGACCGACCGCCTCCACAAAGGGCACATGGCCCGCGTCCCCGCACACCAGATCACTACGACGGTGGCGGCGTGGCTGGCCGACCTGGGTGCTGCCGACAGCCCGCTGGTCGACGAACTCGAGCGCGCCGTCTGTGGCGGCGACTGGGCCGCCGCACACGCGTTGGGCGATTGCTTGTCCATCGAGATCGCGGTGGCCGACTAACGAAGTCGTCGTCCAGCAAAGCGTCGTTCTTAATCGACATTATTGCTGGTTTTCATCAACAGTTTTGTTGACGTATATCGACGTGCCTAAAAGTAACGGGCGTGTCCGACCTCCCGACACAAACAAAGTATCTGCAGGCCTCGCGGGGCCGCCGCGCGTCGCACTACTCCGGTGACGACCGCGAGCAGGCCATACTTGCCACCGCCGAGCGGCTGTTGCAGGAAAGGCCGCTGGCCGACTTTTCCGTCGACGACCTAGCAAAAGGCGCCGGGATATCGCGGCCGACCTTCTACTTCTATTTCCGGTCGAAGAACGCGGTGCTGCTGTCGCTGCTGGACCAGATGAACAGCAAGGCGCAGGCGGCGCTAAGGGCGCTCGACGTCGTGCCGTCCGGTGACCCCGAGGCGATCTGGCGGGCCAGAATCGAGTCGTTCTTCGAGGTCTCCGGATCGCACCCGGCGGTCGCCGTGGCGGGTGCGGCGGCCAAAGCGACGAACCCCGAGGTGCGGCAGCTGTGGTCCGCACTCATGAGCAAGTGGATCTCCTACACCACCATCGCGATCAAGGCTGAGCGCGGTCGCGGCGCGGCCCGCGACACGATCCCGGCCGCGGAGCTGTCCGTGGCGCTGAACATGCTGAGCGAGCGGATGATGGCCGCGACGTTCACCGCCGACGATCAGGCGATCCCCGAGGACCGGGTGATCGACACGCTGCTGCACATCTGGCTGGCGAGCATTTATCAGCGCTGAGCGAGCGCCCGCGCCGCGCGGCCCAGGCTCTCATCGATCAACCTGTCGGCGACACCGAGGTAGGCGGATGACGGCTCTTTGCCCACCAGCTCGGCGATCGCCCGCTGCTCTCCCGAAACGTCCGCGGCAGCCAGGTTTTCGGCCATCCGCTGCGCGTGCACGGTCAACCCGGCCAGCAGCTCGCCACTTTCCGATCCCGCGACCACGGTACGGCGGGCCAGCATGCGCAGCGTATCCCATTCAGCGTGCCATGCCCCGTCGGGCCGCTCGTCGTTGGCCAGCGCCGCCGCCGTGTGCAGCGTCGCCGCCAATGGCGGTGCCGCGATGGCGGCACGACGGATCAGGATGGACAGCACCGGGTTTCGCTTGTGCGGCATGGACGACGAGCCCCCGCGGTCGGCGGCCGCCGGCTCGTTGAGTTCGGCGATCTCCGGGCGGACCAGGGTGACGACGTCGGCGGCGATGCGACCCCAGGCGTCGGTGCAGCCGACGAAGGTGTCGGCTGCCGCGGTGACGGGTGCGCGGGCGGTATGCCACGCGGGCCGCTCATGCAAGCCCAATGTGGTCGCGGCGCTTTGCACGAGCTGCAGTGTGACGCCGGCCGCGTCGGTCGTACCGGTGAGCAATGCCGCCAGCTCCGTCGTGGCGGCCAAGGTGCCGGCGGCGCCGCCGATTTGGATCGGTATGGTCAGCGCCGCCACCCGCTCGAATCGCGTCGACGATGCCGTTCAGCCAGCCGGCAACCTTGACGCCGAAGGTGGTGGGTGCGGCGTGTTGGGTGAGGGTGCGGGCGACCATCGGCGTGCTCCGGTGTTCGGTCGCGAGGTCGGACAGTGTGGAAATCTGCTGCCTCAGTTCGGTTGTCAGGTCGTCGGCGACCGCGCGCACGGCCAGCATCAGGCTGGTGTCCATGACATCCTGGCTGGTGAGCCCGCGGTGAATCCAGGGCGCGATGCCCGGGTTGGCCCGCTGCCGCAGCAGCTTCACCAGCGGAATGACCGGGTTGCCGCCGGACTCGGCGGTGACCGCGATCGATTCACAGTCATTGTGCGCGACCAGATTCCACAGCTCCGCTTCGGCGCAGTCGGCGGGCGCCAGACCGGTGGCCGCCAGCGCGTCCAGCCACGCGCACTCCACGGCGATCATCGATCCCAGCAGCGCCTCATCGGTCATGTGCTCGCCGGCACGATGGTCTCCGGGCCACAGTAGGTTGCTCATAGCGCGTCTTCGGAGTACGCCAGGAACACGGTCTCGGCCGGGCCCTGCAGGCGGATGTCGAACCGGTAAGCGGCGCATTCATTTTCGGCAAGGCAGAGCAATGTGGGCCGGCGCTCGTCGGCGACCGCCGCCAGCAGCGGATCGGAGTACGGCTCGGCGCCGGGCAGGTAGGCCCGGGTGAACAGCCTGTCCAGCAGTCCCCGGGCGAAAACGGTGAGGGCGAAGAACGGCGGGCGGCCCGCGATCGCCGTTCCGGGCGTCAGGGTGGTGAAGGAGTAGCTTCCTGCGGCGTCGGTGGCGCAGCGTCCCCAGCCAGTAAACATTGTGGGGTCGCGGCGCAGCGAACCGGCTTGGCGCGGAACGTCTCCCGCGCTGTCGGGTTGCCACAGTTCCACCAGAGCGTCCTCGACGGCGGTGCCGACGCCGTCGTACACCGTGCCGTGCAGCCGGATCGCCTGCGGATGGCCGGGGTCGACCAGCGCGCTGTCACCGGGAAACGGCAGTCCCAGATCGAGGAAGGGCCCGACGGTTTGCCCTGGCGTACATGCTGATTCAGTCATGTTCACCTTCGGTCGGGGTTCGCGCGCCGCCGGCCAACACGATGTCCCACCGGTACCCGGTCGCGTACTCCGGCTCGGTGAGGTCGTGGTCGTAGCGGGCAATCAGCCGTTGGCGTGCGGCGGGATCGAGGATCGACTGAAAGATCGGGTCCAGCTCGAACATCGGATCACCCGGAAAGTACATCTGGGTGACCAGTCGCTGGGTGAAAGCGGTTCCGAAGACGGAGAAATGGATGTGGGCCGGGCGCCACGCATTGTGGTGGTTGCGCCACGGGTAGGGGCCGGGCTTGATGGTCAGGAATCGGTAGGTGCCGTCCGGCCCGGTCAGACAGCGGCCCGCGCCAGTGAAGTTCGGGTCGAGCGGCGCGGGATGCTGGTCGCGCTCATGACGATAGCGCCCGCTGGCGTTGGCTTGCCAGATCTCCACCAGCTGGCGCGCGACCGGCCGGCCGGATTCGTCGAGGACGCGCCCCGTCACGACGACCCGCTCCCCGATCGGCTCGCCCGGATTACCGACCGTCAGGTCCGCATCGAGTGGGTCGACGTCTTGGTGGCCGAAGCACGGCGCCCATCGTTCCAGCCCCTCGGGATCGACGACTACCAACGGTCGCTTCGGATGGCGCAGGATCGTGCTGCGGTACGGCGGATAGTCGAGCCGCGGCCACTCCGTTGCCGGACTCCCCCGGCGGCGCCCTGGTATTGCGCTGCGATGCGGGCGATCTCCGCCGTGATGTCACCCTGAGTAGCGACGCGCTCGGGGTTCATGTGCCGTGAGGCTACTCTCGGTGGCCCGCCGAATCCCGCAAGCGGGCGATGTCGCCGGGGCTAGAGGGAGCGCACCAGTGCCGCCCGCCCCTTGGTTCGCATCTTGTAGGTTGCCGAGCCGCGGTATTGCTCCATCCTCGCGGCCATCTTGTTGCCCAGCTCTTCGAGCTCCTCGTCGGTGATCTTGACCTCCGGAGGGGCCGGAATCATGTCGCGTTCCTCTTCGTCGGCGTGAGCCTCCAGCACCGTCTTGAAGGAGTTCCACTCGTCCTCATAGCCGGGCGCGCTCTGCGGGGTTCTGAGCAGCACGGAAAGCTGGTCGACCACCTGGCGATGCTCGGCGTGGGCGACCGCGATCAGCTTGCTGGCATCTTTGAGCGCCGGATAGTAGAGGTCGTCCTCGATGCGGAAGTGGATGTCGAGCTCGATCAGCAGGTCGTCGAAAAGCTCATGCCGCTCTTCGGAATTCACCGGCGCGTCGCTGATCTTGCGGCCAAGGCCCTTGATCACGACGTGGTGCTCTTTGAGCACGTCGTAGGCGTTCAATTGGCTCCTCCTTTTGCGATTCCAACCGCGCCGCCGGGAGCGGCCTGCCGCTCACCTCGGACCTCGACCACTCCGTCGACCAATCGGGCCTCGTAGCACGGCAGCGGCGCTGCTGCCGGGCCACGCACAACTTCTCCGGACTCGGCGGCGAACCACGAGCCGTGCCAGGGGCATACCAGCCGGCCCCGGTCCATCCAGCCGTCGGACATCGGCGCGGCCAGGTGCGGGCAGAATTCCCCATACGCCGCGACGTGACCGGGCTTGGTCTGGCAGACCACCAGACCCACTCCGTCGACCTCGACCCGTACCGGCTTGCCGTTCAACGAACTCGCGGGCAGCACCGGCGTCCAGGTGGAGGTACGCAGGCGCGGACCGGACTGATCAATGCCGATCCCGGACTCGAAGACCAGTGCCCCCCCGAGATAGCTACCCGCGACCGTGATGCCGTAGCCGAGGGCGGTGAACAGGATGCCGCGACCGTGGCGGCCCTTGCGCCGGTCCCACCAGGACTGCATGTACAGCGCGGTCGCGGCCACGTTCACCACGCCGTGCACCGCGCCGATCCGGCGGTCCTCCTCGTGGGTGTGCTGCCAGTCGGTGACGCCGGTGATGGCCGAGCCGAGGCTCGCCAGGATGCCCACGCCGAGCGCGCGGGAAGCGAATCGCGACGCGTCGACGACCTCGGATGCGGGCTGTCCGGGCAGCAGGCTGAGCGCGTCCAGCGCCACCGTGGTCCCGAGGGCGCCACTGGTCAGCGACGCCAGCGGCGGGTGCACCGGGTGACCCAGCCAGACTCCGTTGAGCGCGTTGGTGACGGCGTTGCGGGCACCACCGAGCCCGTTGTAGGCGAAGCTGAGCAGGTGTTCGAACCGATAGCTCGGCCTATCGATCCACTCCTGGCGCCCGATAACGGCCAAAACCTTCGATCCGACCTGCTGCAATCGACCCCCTCGTGGCCGACCCACCATGGCACCAGTTCCTTCCTCAGATCAGCGGAAAGCGACGGTTAATTACCGCAAAACCGAACGGTTACCCCTTGTTTACGCCGCGCTCACGGCACGGCACGGCTGTCGTGACCCACCGTAGCCGCGGGCTTCCAGCTTTTAATTGTGTGCAACCTGTGAATTAGCACCAAGCATTCTTGTAGAAACCTGGTGATGCCGTTGCCGGGTGATTGACCGGCGCAGCAGACTGCGGGATTCTACTGAGCGGAGAGTATTTCTGTAGAACAGAAAGATCGCAGAGGGGCCATGACAGACGGTCGCGGCGAATGGATCGAGGTCTTCGAGAACGTGCGCCGGGGAATGATCCCGGCGCACATCTACAACGACCGGGAACTGTTCGCGTTGGAGAAGCAACGGCTGTTCAGCCGGGCGTGGACCTTCGTGGGGCACGAGTCCGAGATCCCGCAGGACGGCGACTACGTGGTGCGTCGCGTGCTCGACGACTCGTTCATCATCACCCGCGACTCGCAGGGCACCGTGCGGGCTCTGTTCAATATGTGCCTGCATCGCGGAATGCAGGTCTGTCGCGCGGAGATGGGAAACGCCTCCAATTTCCGCTGCCCGTACCACGGTTGGACCTATCGCAACGACGGCCGGCTCACCGGGTTGCCGTTCCACCGAGAGGCCTATGGCGGCGACGAGGGGTTCGCCAAAGGCCAAATCCTCTTGCCGGCACCGAATTTCGCGAGCTACAACGGGCTGCTGTTCATCAGCTTGGATCCGCACGCCGAACCGCTGGAGGATTTCCTCGGCGACTTCAAGTTCTATCTGGACTACTACACCAAGCAAAGCACCGGCGGCGTCGAGGTACGGGGGCCGCAGCGCTGGCGAATCAAGGCGAACTGGAAGATCGGCGCCGAGAACTTCGCCGGGGACATGTACCACACCCCGCACACCCATGCGTCAATCGTCGACATCGGGCTCTTCCGCGAGCCGAAAGCCCAGAAGCGCAAGGACGGCGCCACTTATTGGGCGCACCGCGGCGGCGGAACCACCTACAAACTTCCGCCGGGCAACTTCGACGAGCGGATGCGCTACGTCGGCTACCCCGACGAGATGATCGGCCGGATCAAAGACTCCTGGACGCCACAACAGCAGCGGGTGATCGGCGAGGACGGATTCATGATCTCTGCCGCGACGTGCTTTCCGAATCTCAGCTTTGTGCACAACTGGCCCAAGGTGCGTGACCGCGGCGACGGTCGGCAGGCGGAGGTGTTGCCGTTCATTTCGATCCGGCTGTGGCAGCCGATCAGTGAGAACGAAACCGAGGTGTGCTCGTGGTTCGCGGTGGACTCCGCCGCTCCCGCGCAGTACAAACAAGACTCGTACAAGGCGTATTTGATGTGCTTCGGGTCGACGGGCATGTTCGAACAAGACGACGTGGAGAACTGGGTGTCGCTGACCACCACCGCGGGCGGTTCCATGGCGCGGCGGCTGCTGCTGAACAGCCGGATGGGCCTGCTCGCCGACGACCGTCCCGTCATCGAGGCATTACCGTCCAGCGCCTTCCATGGGCCGGGACGCGCGCAAGTCGGCTACAACGAGCACAATCAGCGAGCGCTGCTGAACATGTGGGCCGACTACCTGCAGCAGGTGCCCGCATGACAAGACCTTTGCGGTCACTGCCGTTTGATGACACTCGGCACCACGAGGCGCATCGATTCCTGGTGGACGAGGCGTACCTGCTTGACGCCCAAGCGTATGACGCGTGGCTGGAAACGCTGACCGACGACGTCCGCTACGTCATGCCGGTGCGCGTCACGACCGCGCGCAGCGCCGGTTTCGACGCCTCGCCCGAAAGGGGGCCCGGCATGGACCATTTCGACGAGGACAAATACTCGCTGTCCCAGCGGGTCGCGCGGCTGGGCACCGAGCACGTCTGGGCCGAGGACCCGCCGTCGCGGTTGCGTCATTTCATCACCAACGTGCGCACCTTTGAGTGCAACGACCCAGAAGACACAGCCCACCTGCTGGTCGAATCGGCCGAACTGCTGTTCCGCAGCCGGGGCGACGTCAACGACAGCGCCCTCATGTCGTGCGGGCGCCAGGACGTATTGCGCTGGTGCGATGATCGCTGGAAGCTGGCCCGCCGCAACATCATTGCCGATGAATCGGTGCTGCGGATGCAGAACCTGGCGGTGTTCCTATGAACGATGAACTGCAGCAGCTGCTCGACGGCGCGGTCGGCGAAGCGATCAGCGTCGCAAACGAATTCACCGAGGTCGTGGTGCGGCGGGTCGACACCCGCAACGGAACACGCCTGCTGATCAGCGCGCCCAGATCCGGGCAGTGGATCACCCTGGACGCGCTCGAAGTCGAGGCATTGACCTGGCAGAACCCCCGTACGCTGGCCGCCATGGTCGGCAACTCCCATGCGCCTCTGCTGCCCGACGAGACCGAACCTCAACCATGACCGGCTGGCTGGAGGGCAAGCGCGCCCTGGTGGTGGGCGCCGGTTCCGGGATCGGCCGTGCCGTGGTGGCGGCCTTCGGCGCAGAGGGCGCTAATATTGCTGTGCTGGAACGTGATTCACGCAAGTGCGATGCATTGCGACAACAGCTGCCGCAGGTGCCGGTAGTCGAGGGCGACGCCACCACCCGCGAGGCCAACGACCGCGCGGTCGCCGCGGCGACGGACGCCTTCGGCGGACTGGACACCCTGGTCAATTGCGTCGGGGTCTTCGACTTCTACCGCGGTGTTGGCGACATCGACGCCGACGCGCTCCCCGACGCGTTCGACGAGATGTTTCGCACCAACGTGCTCAGCCACCTGCAATCGGTCAAGGCCGCGATCCCCGCGCTGCGCAGCGCGAGCGGTTCCTCGATCGTGCTGACCGAGTCGGCGTCGTCGTTCTATCCCGGACGCGGTGGCGTGCTCTACGTGTCCTCGAAATTCGCGGTGCGCGGACTGGTCTCGGCGTTGGCGCACGAACTGGCGCCGGACATCCGGGTCAACGGCGTGGCGCCCGGCGGCACGCTCAACACCGACCTGCGCGGCCTCTCCAGCCTGGGGCTCGACGAGACCCGCCTGGACGACAGCCCGGACCGGGCGCGGGATGTTGCCGCGCGCACTCCGCTGCATGTCGCGCTCACCGGCGAGGACCACGCGTGGAGTTACGTGTTCCTGGCGTCCCAGCGGTCACGCGGGATCACCGGCGAAACCGTGCGGCCCGACGGCGGATTCGGGCTGGGTGCACCGCGATGACGGACCTGGACCAGCAACGCGCTCTGGTAGCGCAAGGCTGTCGCGTCGCGGCGGCCCGCGGCCTGGTCGACGGCATCCTCGGCCATTTGAGCCTGCGAGTCGGCGACGAGCACCTGCTGGTGCGCTGCCGAAGCGATACCGACACCGGGGTGGCATTCACCCGACCCGGTGACATTCGGCTGATCGCCTTCGACGGCACTGCCGGTGCCCCAGGCGAACTCGACGGCTATCGCGTGCCCAACGAACTGCCGATCCACGTTGAGACGATGCTGGCAGACCCCGGCCATGTCGCCGTCGCGCACCTGCACCCACCGGACATGGTCGCCGCCGATCTGGCAGGCATCACGATCCGGCCGATCTACGGCGCCTATGACATTCCCGGCGCCTGGCTGGCGCGCGGCGGTGTTCCCGTCTACGAACGCGCTGTGCTGATCCGGAACTCGCGGCTGGCCAAGGAAATGGTGGCGGCGATGCGCGACCGGCCGGTGGTGATTTGCCGCGGACACGGAATCACCAGCGCCGCCGCCACAGTGCCGCAGGCGGTGCTGCAGGCGATCAGCCTCGACGCGCTGGCGCGGATGTCGTTGCGGGTGCTCGCGGCCGGCGGCACGTTGCATGACATCGACGACGCGGACTGGGATGACCTGCCGGACCTGGGGTCCGCGTTCACCGCCGAGGCGGCCTGGCGCCACGAGGTGGCACGGCTGGGGTAAGCCGGATTGTCCCCCACTGAGCCCGCATCGTCACCGGACGCTAGCCGAGCTGATCCCCAATCTCCTTGGCGGCCGCGACAAGTGCGGCGGCCACCGCGGGATACCGGGAGGCGTCCAGCCGGTTTTGCGGCGCGGCGGCGTTGAGCGCGAGCCGCAGCCCGGGCGCACGGATCGGGATCGGCACGGCGACCGAGGCGACGCCTTCTTCACTCTCTTCCCGGTTGGTGGCATAGCCGCGCTCGCGGATACCGGCAAGCTCGGCCTCCAACTCGGCGCGGCTGCCGATCGAGTGCGAGGTGATGCGCTTCAGCTGCTCGCGCGGCAGCAGCGCACGCAATTCCGGTTGCGGCAACTGGGCCAGCATGACCTTGCCCGTCGAGGTGCAATGGGCCGGCATGGCGCGGCCCAGCCGCGACGCGACCCGCACGGCGGCCGGCCCCTCGACTGCGGCGACGAACCGGACGCTGGCCCCGTCCAGCATGCCGACGTGCACCGTTTCGCGCAGTTGTTCGCTGAGCCCGCGCATGACGGGCGCGGCGGATCGCGCAATGTCGATGCGGCCGAATATCGCGAACGCCACCCCGGTCAACGACGGACCGGGCAGGTACGCCTTGGACACCGGGTCCTGCCGAACGAACCCGCGATAGGCCAGCATCGCCAGCAACCGATGCGCGGTCGACGACGCCACGCCCAGATAGCGGGTCGCCTCGCTCAACCGGATCTGAGGCTGTTCACCCAACAGCAGCAACAGCTTGAGCGCGTTGTCGACCGACTCGATCGGATACTGCGGCGCAAGCGAATCGGCGCCAGACGCCGTCGCGGCGTCCTCGGCGCCTCGCTCACGCTTGTGTGGCATGGATCCACGGTAACCAGTAATGGGCGCGGCTTCGGTTATTCTCGGCATCGTGAGCGGGGCTATTCACGCTGGATACCACCGTTACGTCGCCATCGGTGACAGCCAGACCGAGGGCTTGTGGGACGGCGACGACACCATCGGCCTGCTCGGATTCGCCGACCGGCTCGCGGTGATGGTCGATTCGCTTTATCCCGGTCTGCAATACGCCAACCTCGCGATCCGCGGAAAGCGGATCAGCCACGTGCTCACCGAGCAGCTTCCGCAGGCATTGGCGATGCAGCCCGATCTGATCACCGTCTGCGCCGGGATGAACGACGTCATCCAGCCCGGACGATCCTTTGCGCCCGCGCTGGCCGACCTCGAGCACATCTACGCCGCGCTGGCCGAATCGGGCGCGACCGTGGTGACGACGACCTTCCCGAACGTCGCCCAGTTCCTCCCGCTCGGACGGCTGGTGGTGGGGCGGCTCACCCGCATCAACGGCGCCATCAGCGCGGCCGCGCACCGCTACGGCTTCCGGCTCGTCGACCTGTACAACGCGCCCTCGATGCGCGAGTTGGACACCTGGGCCATCGACCGGGTGCACGCGTCGAGCAAGGGCCACATGCTGTTCGCCGCGGCGGCCGCCGAGGCGCTCAATTTGCCTGACACCAATCATGATTGGGCACTCGGCGGGCTCAATCTTACCCAGCGTTCCTTCGCGGCCGGCACCTACGAGCAGTTGCGCTGGACGCGGGAAAGCTTCTTCCCGTGGATCTGGCGGCGGCTGCGCGGGCTGTCTTCGTACGACGGACGCGAGCCCAAACGTCCGCAGCTGGAAGGGCTGGGCACCCCGAGCGAATTCAAGCGCACACCTTAAGCCACGGATCCACGGTCGGTCAGGCATCCTTGACGCATGAATCTCGAGCCCTTGCTGCACTCGATTCCGCCGATCACGGTCTACCTGGTGGTCGGCGGTGTGGTCGGGATCGAGAGCCTGGGAATTCCCCTGCCGGGCGAGATCGTGCTGGTCACTGCGGCGCTGATGTCGTCGCACCATGACCTGGCCGTCAATCCGCTCGGGGTCGGCGTCGCCGCGGTGATCGGCGCGGTGGTCGGCGATTCGATCGGCTACGCGATCGGGCGCCGCTTCGGCATGCCGCTTTTCGACCGGCTCGGCCGGCGCTTTCCGAAACATTTCGGTCCCGGCCACGTCGCGCTTGCCGAAAAGTTGTTCAACCGCTGGGGTGTTCGCGCCGTCTTCCTCGGCCGGTTCATCGCGCTGCTACGGATTTTGGCCGGCCCGCTGGCGGGGGCGCTGAAGATGCACTATCCCCGGTTCCTGGCGGCCAACGTGTCGGGCGCCATCTGCTGGGCGGGTGGCACGACCGCGCTGGTGTACTTCGCCGGAATCGCGGCCGAACGCTGGCTGGAACGGTTCTCCTGGATCGGCCTGGTGATCGCCGTCGTGGCAGGGCTGACTGCCGCGATCCTGTTGCGGGAACGCACATCCCGGATGATCGCGGAATTGGAGGCCGAGCATTACCGCAAGACCGGCAACACCGCGTCCGACCCCGTCTGACTACACGGCCTCGCGCCCGGTGTCCGCCACCAACGGCGGCCGGTGTTCGTCGATCAAAGCGCGGGCCATCTTGCGGGCGCGCAGCGCGGCGTCCAAATCCCCGACGGCGGCCAGGATGATCGCGCCCTTCATCAGAATGTGCCAGGACGAGGCGAATTCCTCGACATCGGTCAAACCGGCCGCGACGGCGCGGCGCCGCACGATGTCGCGGACGTGGTCGATGTGGATGATGCAGGCCTGACCGGCCGGGTGATCGGGTCCGACCTCGAGCAGCACGTTGATGAACGAGCAACCCTCGTAGCCGTCGCGGAGCTGGAACCAGTCGTGCATGACGTCGAAGATCGCCAGCAACTGTTCCTCAGGGGTGTCGCCGCGCTGGCGCGACTGTTCCTCAATCAAACCGCGGGTCCAGACCTCCTCCCGGCGCTCCAACACGGCCAGCACCAGGTCATTCTTGGTGGCGAAATGGCGGTACAGCGTCGCCCTGGCGACACCGGCCCGTGCGATCACCTCATCGGTGCCCACATCGTGGATGCCACGCCGGCTGAAAAGCTCATATGCCGCAGTCAGGACGCGTTCGCGGGGCGACGCAGCGGGCACTCCGACATCGGGTGTTGTCATACAGGACTTAACATACTCTTAGGCCCCCGCCGGTAGACAGACCGCCCTGTCTCGTTATAAAAAAGAGATTCACATACGCGAACAGTCTGTCTTCAGACATTAGGACGGGCATCCATCGAGGCGTCTCGGCGCCTGTCGATCAGGGGGTCCACCATGAATTCCGTCATAGACGCGATGCCCACCACTCATTTGACGCTGAGCACAAAACTCGTCTACCAACTCGGCGACCCCAACTCCACGCTGCGGGCGACCGCAGATCGCAGTGGCCCGTCGGTGGTGATCTATGCCGGGGGCGAGATCGACGCCTGCAACGAGGACACCTGGCGCCACCTGGTGTCGGAGGCGGCCAGCGGCGTCACCGCGCCCGGTCCCTTCGTCGTCGACGTCACCGGACTCGACTTCATTGGTTGCTGCGCGTTCGAGGTGCTGGCCGAAGAGGCCAAGAGCTGCCGGAAACGCGGCATCGACCTACGCCTGGTGAGCTGCGCGCCGATCGTCACGCGCATCGTCGACGCGTGCGGTCTCAGCAGCGTGCTGCCGATCTACCCGACCGTCGACTCCGCCCTGTCGGCGGCCGCCCGCTGGTAGGCCCTCGGGCCGTAATCGGCTCATGGGCGACCATCCCACCATTGGTGCCGAGGAAGAATTCCTCCTCGTCGACCCACAAACCGGGGAACCCGCGCCGCACAACGCCGCTGTCGCCGCGGAGGCCGAGCGGCGAGGCGTCAAGCTGCAGCTCGAACTGAGCAGTTGCCAGGTGGAGACCACCTCGCAGGTGGCTTCGACCAGCGCCGAACTCGGTGAGGAACTGAGCCGGCTGCGGCGCACCGCGGCGCAGGCCGCCGAGGCCGCCGGCGTTCGGTTGCTGGCCTGCGGGCTTCCGCCGACGACACCGCACGAGTTTCCCGTCACCGACACCCCGCGTTACCGCAGGATCGGTGAAGAGTTCGGCATGATCGCGCATGAGCAGGGCATCTGTGGATGCCACGTGCATGTGCAGGTGCCCGACCGGGCCGCGGCCATCCATGTCAGCAATTGGCTGCGGCCGTGGCTGCCGTCTTTGCTTGCGCTGTCGGCGAATTCGCGGGTGTACCGCAACGCGGACAGCGGCTACGCGAGCTGGCGCAGCGTGCTGTGGCGACGCTGGCCCGCTGCGGGAGCGCCGCCATTTTTTGCCTCACCCGACGAGTACGACAACGCCGTGCGCATGTTGGTCGACACCGGGGTGATCCTGGATAAGGACATGATCTATTGGGACGTGCGAATTCCGGCGGATTTCCCGACGGTGGAGGTCCGGGTGGCCGACGTGCCGGCCACCGTCGCCGAGACCGTGCTGCTTGCCACTCTGATCAGGGCGGCGGTGATGACCGCGCTCGACTCACCCGATGACGCCCGGCGGCTACCGCCCGCTGCACTACGCGCGGCGTATTGGAAGGCCGCACACGACGGATTGTCGGGCCACGCATTGGATTTGATCCATGGCCGCGGCGCGGTGCCCGCCGGTGAGCAATTGGGGGCGCTGGTGCAGCGAGTGCGCCCCGCGCTGGAGTCGTTGGGCGAATACGACCGCGTCGTCGGAGAACTCGATCGCGTCATAGCCGACGGTAATGGAGCGATGCGCCAGCTGCGGGCGTGGCGCAAACGCGGTGAGGTGCGCGACGTCATCACCGAAGCCGCCACTGCCACGCTGAGTTGAGGCGTGCCCGCAGCGGGTCAATCCCGTTGCCGCACCCGCTCTCTCGTCAGGCCACGGCGAGCAGGCGATACAGTCCGATGAGGCCCACGACCACGATGATGGCGCGTAGCGCATTGCCCGACAAGCGGCGCGCATAACGCGCCCCGAGCAACCCGCCGATCAGTGAGCCCGCCGCGATCAGCCCTGCGGCCGGCCAACTGATCCGGTCGAACGCCACCGACGTATAGGCAACGGCGGCAACCACATTCACCACCAGGGCCAACAGGTTCTTGGCCGCGTTCATGCGCTGCACCGGCTCCGGCAGCAGGGCACCCATCAGGCCGATCAGCAGGATGCCTTGCGCGGCGGTGAAGTAGCCGCCGTAAACGCCGACGGCGAATGTGCCGAACACCAGCGTCGCCATCCGACGGGGGCTGACGTGCTCAGCCGAGCGTCCCGTCTCCTGGGCGCGGCGGGCCGTCCACGCCTGGATCCGCGGCCCGATCACCACCAGCGCCAGCGCCAGCACCAGCAACACCGGCACGATGTCGGCGAACACCTTCTCGGGCAGGTGCAGCAACAGATAGGCGCCCACCACCGCGCCGGCCAGAGATGCCGGGAGCTGCCATCGCAGCCGATCCCACTGACCACGCAGCTCGGCGCGGTAGCCCCAGGTGCCCGAGACGCTGCCGGCGACCAGACCCGTCGCGTTCGACATGGTGGCCGTCACCGGCGGGTAGCCGAGCGCGACCAGTGTGGGGAAGGTGATCAGGGTGCCGGACCCGACCAGCGCGTTGATCGCACCAGCGCCCAGCCCGGCCAGGCATATGAGGAACATCTGAAATGGCGACACCGAAGAAAGACCTTAGCCTGCCGTTGATTTCGGCGCGAGGCGAGCGGCTATCGCCGCGGTGCCCCCGCTCAGGCCGGCGGAGCTTCGGCGCCGCGTTCAACACCGGTACGCAGCTTGACCGAGGCCGAATACGCCAGGGTTCTGAAGTGCAGGACCGGATCGTCGGAGGGTTCGATGCCATCGGTCACCCGCATCGGGTCGAAGACCACGATGTCGCCGCCGTGCTCACGCTCGGTGTCCAGACCGGTGATCGTCATCGTGCCGACGGTGACGATCTGCGTGCTCTGCCAGGCTGCCGACGGGTCCACCGTCGAGTCGGTGGGCCCGGCGATCTGCACCCGGAAGTCGAACCGCACGGGGCCGCCGTCCAGACGAGCCTTCAGCTCGTCGGTGAGGAAGTCCGAATCCTTGTCATGGGCATCGGACCCCGACAGGTATTGCTCGGAGGTAGTCGGAACCAGGTGGTAGCGAACGAATCTGGCGCTGCCGTCGGCGGCGATCCACCGGAAGGCGTGCAAACCGTGGTATTCGGTGGTGGCGTAGCTGGCCGGGATCCGGCTCGCCTCGCGCAGGACGGGCAACGCGCCGAGCAACTTCGGATGGGTGAGCAGGTATCTGGCCATGCGTAGCGGCGTCGTCAGGCCGGGCCGCATCGCCTTGAGCAGATCGATGAAGCCGTCCGGTGTGCTGGAGACGAACAGCCGTGCGGTCTGCGTCGAGACGTCCGTGGTGGAACCGTCGGGCAGGGTGAACTTCACCGCCATCCCGCGCACACCGGACGCGCCGTCGCGCTGCTCGGGATTGCCCGACCCGTTGGAGAAGCGAATCAGCGCCGGGACGGTCGAACCATCGAGATGTTGTGCGCGCGAGAGCATGAGCGCGTCGGGGGTCGCGGTGAAAGTGCCGCGATACAGGGTGCCTTTGGCGTGCAACGCGCGACAACCGGGCTGGGCTCCCCCGGCGTCCCGGATCGCCGCGATCGCGTCGTCAGGAGTAAGTCCACCGCTCATGGACGAATCTTAGTCGGATCAGTCGGGATCAGTCGGGAAAGCCGAAGAGTTCGACGACACCGTGATCGCGACCGGCGGTGTAGCCGCCGTCGACGGCAAGGGCCTGGCCAGTGACGAACGAGGCGTCGGGAGACAGCAGGAAGGTTGCCATGGCGGCGATCTCTTCCGGCTGCCCCAGCCGCTGCAGGGCGTGCTCCTTGGTGATGGAGGCCAGCGGACCCTCCATCCCGGGGATGCTGAAAACGCTGTGCGCCATGGGCGTTTCGATGAAGCCGGGACAGATGACGTTGGCCCGGATGCCGCTGGGTCCGTAGTCGAGCGCAATGTTCTTGGTGAGCAGCACGACACCGCCCTTGGCCGCGTTGTACGAGCTGCCACCGGCGGTGCCCTCCAGGCCCTCGACGCTGGCGACCGTCACGATCGAGCCGCGTTCACCGTCGGCTCGGGGTTGGTCGATCATCCTGGCCAGGGCCGCCTTGGCCACTAGGAAGGTGCCGGTGAGGTTGATCCCTATCACGCGGTCCCATTCGGCACGGTCGAGCAGGTGCACCGGGCCGCCACCGGCGACGCCGGCGGCGTGAAAGAGGCCGTCGAGGCGGTCCGGCACGGCGGCCAGCACCGCGGCGATCGCGGCTTCGTCGGTCACGTCGGCGGCCACGAAGCTGAACCGCGGGCCCAGATCATCGGGCGGGGCGGCCAGGTCGGCGCCGATAACAGTGCCGCCCTCGGCCAAGAGCCGCCGCGCGGTGGCCAGCCCGATTCCCGACGCGGCGCCGGTCACGACAAAGGTGCGGGAACGGGCGCGGTCGGGGTTGACCATGTCGGATCCTTGTCTGGGTGGGTCAGGCCGGTAGGCCCCGTCATGGTGACACACCACCGCGCAATCAGTTCACAGATATCGAATTTTGTGTGAAATAGCTTTGTGCCCTTGGCTTTACACACACGATCGCCGGATTGACAGGTGGCCTGCATCGAGCCATGGCAAACCCACCTTGGACATTGCTGCTGCCCCTGGAGGACGATGAGCCAGTGGGCGGATTCCAGCGCCCAGCGGCGTTAGGAATGACGATGTCGACAACTCAGCCTCGAGCGCTTGCCCGTCGGGCCGGGTGGCGGGTTGGGGCGGTGAGCGCGGCCGCGACCGGATTCGTCGTCCTGGCCTGCACCGCCCACGGGGCTGAAACCACCGCCGCGGTGGCATTGAGCTCCGACGACGCGATTGCCATCGCGCAGGGCGTCTCGGTGACCCCTGCGCCCGGCTGGACGGTGGGACATCGCGGCCCGAACTGGGTGGCGCTGAACAACGGCGACACCAGCGCGCAACTGCGGATCACGGTCAAGTCCGCGGGTGGCACGGATGCCGCCGGGCTCCTACAGGCCGATATCGACCAATTCACCAGCAGCGCATCGGCCATCTTGGCCGAGGTGAACCGCCTGACCCCGCCCGCCACCAAGGCGCTGCCCGGCCCCACCTTTCAGCAGGAAGCCTTCATCAACTACACCGCGACCGTGGTGCACCCGCAGGGCACGATTCCGGTGATCGGCACGTTCACCGAGCTGCTGAACACCTCGAACGGCCGATCGGCGTTCATCGACTTCCGGCAGGACAGCAGCGCGACCACCCAAGCCGCCGGCGACGGTGGGATGATGATCGGCTCCATGGAGTGAGGTGCTGGCGACCCGCGCAGGCGAGGGGTCGGCGTCGGGTGCGCAGAACCGACCGCGTATTACAAACTGGAACACATCGAACGCGGAGGGGTTCATGCCACCAGCCGACACGACCACCGGAACGGCGAAGACGCTCGCCGGCATCGTCGAAAGCCACGCACAGCGGCGGCCCGATGCGATCGCCATCCGCTTCGGCGAACGCCAGTGGTCCTGGGCCGAGTGGAGCTCGCGGATTCGTCGCACGGCCGGGGCGCTGCGCGCCGCCGGTCTCGAGCGGGGTCACTGCGTGGCCTTCCTGGACAAGAACCACCCCGCCTGCCTCGAAGTGCTTATCGCCGGCGCCTCCATCGGCGTTGTCACCACGGTCGTCAACTGGCGGGTGATCGGCGACGAACTCGTCCACGTCCTGGCCGACAGCGGCGCCCGCGTGCTGCTGGTCGGCGCCGAGCTGCGTGCCGCGGCCGAGGCGGCCGGACAGCGGGTACCGGGCGTGAATCGCATCATCGAGATCGGCGACGAATACGAATCGCTGCTGGCCGCGGCGGCACCGACGCAGCCCGACCCGAGCGTCGATGAGAACGAGACCGCGTTGGTGATCTACAGCTCCGGCACCACCGGACGCCCCAAGGGCGTGCTGCTCAGCCAACGCGCGCTGGTCAATCACGCATCGAACCTGGCCCCGGCGTTTCCGTTCGCCGAGGGCGACGCGAACCTGGTGGCCATGCCGTTGTTCCATGTCGGCGGAATCGGCTACGCGCTGTTCGGAATTCGCTCCGGTGCACCGACATTCATGACCCGCGAGCCCGATGCCGGTACGCTGATCGGCGCTGTGCGCGCCGGAGCCACCCACGCGTTCTTCGTCCCGCCGGTGATCGCCCGGTTCCTGGACGCGGGTGCGGCGGCGACCGCGGGCATCGCCGGCTTGCGTTACATCGTGTACGGCGCAGCACCGATGCCGCTGCCGTTGCTGCATCGAGCGCTGTCCACCTGGCCCGACACGAAATTCGTGCAGGTGTACGGGCAGACGGAACTGTGCGGCGCGGTCACCGCGCTGTCCGACGACGATCACCGCGATGCCACGCGGCCCGAGCTGCAGCTGGCCGCCGGAAAGGCGGTGTTGGGCTGCGAGATTCGCATCGTCGATCCCGAGACCGGAAACCGGTTGCCGCCCGGGGAATCCGGCGAGGTGTGGGTGCGCAGCAACCAGAACATGACCGGCTACCTCAACCGCCCGGACGCGACGGCCGAAACCATCACCGCCGATGATTGGGTTCGCACCGGCGACATCGGGCGCCTGGACGCCGACGGCTACGTCTACATCGAAGACCGCATGAAGGACATGATCATTACCGGCGGGGAGAATGTGTACGGCCCCGAGGTGGAAAGCGTGCTCATCGAGCATCCCGCCGTCGAGGACGCCGCGGTGATCGGGGTGCCCGACGACTTCTGGGGCGAATCCGTCAAGGCGATCGTGGTGAGCGATGGCGGAATCGACCCCGCCGAGATCATCGAATTCTGCCGACAGCGTCTGGCCGGGTTCAAATGCCCGCGCACGGTGGACTTCGTGCCGGAGCTCCCCCGCAACGCGAGTGGAAAGATCTTGAAAACCCAGCTGCGGGAACCGTTTTGGCGCGACCGGGCGCGGGGCATATGAGCACTCAGGTAGATGCGGCGCGGCGTGACTGCGCGATCAGTGTGCTGGGCGGACCGACCACGGTGATCGACATCGCGGGCCGCAGGATCGTCATGGACCCGACCTTCGATCCGCCTGGGGTGCACGACTACCTGACCAAGCTCGCCGGTCCCGCGGTGAGCGCCGCGGCCCTGGGGCCGGTGGACGCGGTGTTGGTCAGCCACGACCAGCATCCCGACAATTTCGATGACGACGGCCGCCGGATGGCGCTGGCCGCGCCGCTGTTGCTCACCCATCCGGGTGCCGCGGGCCGCCTCGGACCGCCGGCGGTCGGGTTGGCGCCGTGGCAATCCTACGAACTTGGCGACGGGTCCGGATCGCTTGCCGTGCAAGCGGTTCCGGCGGTACACGGCCCGGCCGACGGCCAGCGCGATGCCGGCGGCCATGTCAACTGCGAGGTGACGGGTTTCGTGCTGTTCGGTCCCGGGCTGCCGACGGTGTACCTCAGCGGGGACAACGCCTCGATGGCCGCGGTCAATGACGTCGCCGGCCGCATCGGTCGGGTCGACATCGCCGTGCTGTTCGCCGGCGCCGCGAGCGTGCCCACCAAGGAGCGAGGACGGCCGTTGACGCTGACCGCGGCGCGCGCGGCCGCCGCGGCCGAACTGCTGGGCGCCAAGGCAGTGGTCCCCGCCCATGTCGACGGCTGGGCCCATTTCAGCGAGGGCGTCGACGAATTCGTCGCAGCGTTCGATCAGGCCGGCATAAGCAACGTGCTGAGGGTTGCGGCTTACGGTGAGTGGATCGACTTCGCCTAGCGGACCCGCATCTGAAGGTCCGCGTTTGGCGTCCAGCGCCCGCTGCCCCGGCCTACCATCACATACGCCGAGCGAACAAGGCGGTGGCGCGGGAACGAAGATAGAGGCTCGCCAACATGACCCGCTCGGCTGCAGCGGCCTACGCGTTCGCTCCGATCGACTACGCCCGCGCGCGACTCCTGGGTGACTGACCGCCCTACAGGCGTCCCTCGACGCGCAGTTCCGGGTGCACCCAGTCAGGGGAGCGGCGTTCCTTGAACGAGCGGAACCCTTCGATGGCCTCGGCGTCGGACAGGCTGGCGGTCATGCCGATGCGGTCATAGAGGCCCAAATAGCTGTCGATGCTGGACTTGATGACCGCGCGGGCCCGCGGAGCGGTTCGACAGCATTGCGCGAGTAGGTCTTTCGCCGCATCCAGCAGACCCTCGTGCGGAACCACCCGGGTGACCAGGCCCCAGTCGAGGGCTTCGACCGCGGTGAGCACCCGTCCGGTGAACATGAGGTCGCGGGTGCGTACCGGCCCGATCACGCGGGTGAGCATCTGGCTGTAGTAGGTGTCGGCGTAGCCGCGGAACAACTCGGGCACCCGAAAGGTGGCCCGATCGCTCACCACCGACAGGTCGCTGCACAGCGCGATCTGGAATCCGCCGCCCTGGCATAAACCGTTGACCGCCGAGACGATGGGCTTGCCCGAGGTGCGGACCGCGTCGAACGGGGTCACGTCCATGCCCAGCGCGGAACCGAACGTGATCCAGTTGTCCTCGCCTCCCCCGCCGCCCATGTCGCCACCGGGGGCGAAGACGTCGCCGGTTCCGGTGAGCACCAGCCCGGCCAATTCCGGGTCCTCGTTGAGACGTCCCACGGCATAACGGATTCCGAAATACATCGCCGGGCTCAAGGCGTTGCGTGCGTGGGGTCGGTCGATGGTGCAGACCGCGATCGCGCCCTGGCGTTCGAAGCGCAGGTAGGGCGTACCCAGCCAATCGCCTTCGGGTGGACGTGGGGTGCTGTGCGATATCTGCGCCACGGGACTCCTCTCGGGTCGGCGTTGCCGCGGATGCGCCGCGCCGCAACGCCGCTACTGTAGCTCTTACGGTATCCGCGGGGTCGGGCGACTACACGACGTAAGGCAGCGTGGCCGTCTCGGTGGTCGCAGAGGAGCTGGCTATCACCGAGGCCAGCTTGGTTTGCAGGGCGGACGTGGTGTCCCCCACTGGTTTATCGCAGAACCTGCAGAGCGTTGTGAAGTTCGGCTGTTCGTCCTCGTCCGGCCAGAACCGGCGCGGCCCGGCCTGAGCCCCGGGGTCGAACTGCACCGCCTGATGAGGGGCTTCCTTGAGGATGCGGCCGACGGGATGAGTTTGCGGGCATTCGAGTTTCAGCGTGCCGATGCCCTCGTGATTGCCGACCATGGTTCACCGTCCTCTCTGGTGCGCGGTCAGTGGAGGATCTGCGCGAGCTTGCGCCATCGCCGGTGCCGGTGGCGAAACATGACCCGGACGAAGGCGCGGGTCAGCAGCCCGTGCAGGCCGTTGTCGGTTTCGATCTCGTCGGTGTAGCGGCAGCTGCGCTCGTCGATAGGTTCGAACGTCAGGCGGTGGTTCCAGGTCCGGACCGGTCCACCGTGCTCGTTGGTGTATATCTCGGTCGGTTCGAGCCGCTTGATGGTGAGGTGGTGCGTCCAGCCCGGGATCACGCCGAACCACCAGAACCGCGCCGATCCCTGGGTGCCGACCTCGATGCGCTCGGGGACATCGACGCGGTAAGCCCGCAATACCGGGCTGAGGACGTGCCGCATCAGCTCGGGTTTGCGTGCCAAGGCGGAGGCCGTCTCTACCGGGATCGGCAGCTCGGTAGTTAGGGTTACCTTACTCATGCAGCTCATGGTGGCGTAATGAGCGCGAATTGGCAAGGGCGTCGCGGCTCAGTGGGGCGGCTCTGGAGCCGCCGAGTTGGGCGCTTGAGCCGAGACCCACCGCCAGGTGGCTAACCGTTTTAGTCTCCCTGCATGGATCGCATTTGGCAGTGGGCGTGGGATCGGTACGGACCGAAGTATTCGTGGGCGGCCTGCGCGCTCATAGCGCTTGGTGGGGCTGCCGATCTATATCTTGTGGTCGTTCCTGATCGTGGCTGTCGAACAGTCGAGCGACTATGGGGCCGCGGCCGCCGTCACAGTTGCCACGCTGCCGGTGCTGGCCTACGTGATCATACGGCCCGGTTCGGGAGCAAGTCACCTTTTGCAGCGGTGGGCAGCCGGCCATGACGTCGATCGGGCGAGGGCACTGGACGCTACCTACGCCTGGGCCCGGGGGGCGGTTGTTCGGGGTGTGGCGCTGAATGCCGTTGGGGCCGGCCTCTTGTCGGTCATTATCGGTGCGATCGCCGGGGCGACGGGATGGCGGCTCGTTCAGTACGGGATTCTGGGCACCGTCATCGGTGTCGCCACCCTGCTGCCGGGTGTGCACAGTCTTGCAGAAGCAGCGGTGCGGCCAGCCAGGGTCGCGATCGCCGGTGACACCGGGATTGGTGATTCGCTGCCCCGTCCTCGTCCCACCTTTGCAATGTGGTCGAGCGTGTCCATGCTCGCGGTCGTGTTCGTGTTCGCGGTTGATGGCGCAATGCTTACTGCCGCGTTTGATCGGGTCCGTGAACAACCTCTGTTCTTCGTCGCGATCGGGTGTGTGTTGACGGTCGGCCTTGGGTTGCCGCTGACCGTGGGTACTGCGTTGTCAGCTTCCCTTCGACCGATTCGCGATCTTGCCAAAGGCACGGAACGTGTTGCGGCCGGTGATTACAGCCAGCGTTTGCCCGTGGTTCAAGACGATGACTTGGGCGCGCTGGCGGCGTCGTTTAACCGCATGCAGACCGGTTTGGCTGAGCGGCAACGACTTCAGGCCGCTTTCGGAACTTACGTCGACCCGACCTTGGCGGCGCGACTGCTCAAGCAGGGTGGCGACGTTTTCACGGGTGAGCGCCGCTATGTCACGGTGATGTTCGTCGACATCCGCGACTTCACCCCCTTCGCCGAGGCAAACACTGCGGAGGACACCGTCGCGCGCCTCAACGCTCTTTTCCAAATCGTTGTGCCTGCCGTCGTGGAAGCCGGCGGGCACGTCAACAAGTTCCTCGGCGATGGCGCGCTCGCCGTGTTCGGGGCCCCCAACGATCTCGAGGATCATGCCGACGCCGCGGTCGCCGCGGCGGTGCTGGTTCACCGCCTCGTCGTCGAGCGATTCGGCGGCGCGCTGCGAATCGGCATCGGTATCAACACCGGTCTGGTGATCGCGGGCACCATCGGCGGTGGGGCAACTGGAGTTCACCCTGATCGGCGATACCGTCAACGTTGCCGCCCGCGTCGAGCAGTTGACCAAGACCACTGGCGACGCGATCCTTGTCACCCAGCAGTGCGTCGACGCCTTGAATGGTCGCTCGCCAGAACTCGTCGACCGGGGACCTCACGCCCTGAAGGGAAAGTCGGCCGCGGTGCAGCTCTTCGGTCTGGACCCAGGAGCCAACGTCACCCCGAGTTGCATTTGAACCCAGAAGCACTGGAAATCGCGGGCCGATCAACCAGTCAAACGCCGGATTAGGGTGATTCGTTTTCCGGTTGGTTGTTCTCGCGGTAATGACGGTTGAGTCCTCCTGCCACTTGCCTTTCCAAGTGAGGCGGACGACGAAGAACCGACCAGACGGGGCGGTAGGCGAAGAACACCGGCCT
>CAWCRJ010000029.1:0-224567 GCA_963797865.1 uncultured Actinomycetota bacterium | reverse complement strand
TCCCGGCGACCGTAATCCGCCAACGACAAATCGGCGACCTTGAAATCGATGCCGTTTCGAACGTCGGGGGTGAGTGCGCTTTCGGTCGTCGTCATAACGTGTTCTTCCTTTTTCGGCTCGCTCGGATCCAAGCGGTAATTAGCTTAGGTATGTTCTTGCGCCACTGTAGTCGCGGGCCTGCGCGCCTCGCGGGTCAGGGAATGTTGATGACGCCGTGACGTTCCGCGAACGGCGTCATCAACCGCGCCAGATCGGCCGCCACGTCTCCCCCGCGAGCGGCAGGTGCCCCCAGGTCCGCCTCGGGTGGCATCGACACGTAGCTCAGCGCCAGCCGCACGATGGCCCGGGCCAGCACCCCGGCGTCCTCGTCGCTGGTGGCCACCCAGCTGTGGGTCAGCGCCGTGGTCAGCCGCTCGGAGGCGCGGTTGATGATGGGGGCGCTGTCGGTGGTGATGATCTGCAGCAGGTCCGGCTTGGCCACCCCGGTGAGCAGCGAGATCACCAGCGGGTCCGCCGACAACTCGGTGAACAGGTTGCGGAAGCCCTGCAGGAACGCCTCATAGATGTTGCCGACGTTGGCTTGCAGCGCGGCGTTGACGGCGTCCACCAGGCGGTCGGCCAGGCGCAGGCCGTACCCCTGCGCCAGGCCCTGCCGCGAGCCGAACTCGTTGTAGATCGTCTGCCGGCTGATCCCCGCGGCGCGGGCCACATCCGACAGGGTGATGGCCGACCAGTCCCGGGTCAACAGCAAATCCCGCATCGCATCGAGCACCGAGTCGCGCAGCAGGGCACGCGACGCCTCGGCGTACGGCATCCGCTTCACAGGCGCGACAATAGCGGCTTTCGCCGTCGCATCGGCGCCGATCACGAACGGGCGATCTCCACCATCTCGAAGTCGGTCTTCGCCGCGCCGCAATCCGGGCAGCTCCAGTCCTCGGGGATGTCGTCCCACCGGGTCCCGGGGGCGATGCCGTCTTCCGGCCAGCCCTTGGCCTCGTCGTACTCGAATCCGCACTGCACGCAGATGAAGAGCTTGAACTGGGCTTGATGCCCTTCGCCCACGGGCTCATCGCGGTCGCTCATCGGTTCACTCCCATCCAATTGTCCGGGTTTGCCCCGCCAGCGGGCGCTACCCCCACCTCATCGCGTCGTCGTCCGCAAGCGGGAGGTGCCTCCACTGCATCGGCGCCGGACGTCATTTCGAAATCGACCTTCTCACGCACCGCGCAATCGGGGCAGCACCAGTCTTCGGGGATGGCACTGAAGGGCGTGCCCGCGGGAAAACCTTCCCGCGGTGCGCCTTTCGCTTCGTCGTAGGTGTACTCGCAGCCGGGGCAGCGATACGCGGTCATGCCGTCACCCCGTAGCGGGCCAGCAGCTTCTCGCGCAGGCGTGGCTGCACGTTGACCTTGGTGATGTCGCCGTCGTAGTGCGCCAGCACCCGGTGATCCATCACCTTGCGCCACAGCGGCGGGAAGTAGGTGAGCGAGATCATCGACGCGTATCCGCTTGGCAGGTTGGGCGCGCCCTCCATGCTGCGCAGCGTCTGGTACCGCCGGGTCGGGTTGGCGTGATGATCGCTGTGCCGCTGCAGGTGATACAGGAACAGATTGGTCACCACGTGGTCGGAGTTCCAGCTGTGCACCGGGGTGCATCGCCCGTAGCGGCCGCTCGAATTCTTCTGCCGCAGCAGGCCGTAGTGCTCCAGGTAGTTGACCGATTCCAGCAGGCTGAATCCGAAGACCGCCTGGATGATCACGAAGGGGATCAGCGCCGGGCCGAAGATCGCGATCAGCGACCCCCACAGCACCGCCGACAGCAGCCAGGCGTTGAGGACGTCGTTGGATGAATATGTCTTGGGGTGCCACGGGCTGGAGCCCTGCCGGCGGATCCGTTGCGCCTCCAGCCGCAGCGACGAGCGCAGGCTGCCGAAGACACTGCGCGGCAAGAACTCCCAGAAAGTCTCGCCGAAGCGGGCCGACGCCGGGTCCTCCGGGGTGGCCACGCGCACGTGGTGGCCGCGGTTGTGCTCGATGTAGAAGTGCCCGTAGCAGGTCTGCGCCAAGGTGATCTTGGACAGCCAACGCTCCAGGGCGTCCTTCTTGTGGCCCATCTCGTGGGCGGTGTTGATGCCGACGCCACCGAGCACGCCGACCGACAGCGCCAGTCCCAGCTTGCCGGCCCAGCCAAGCGCACCGTCAAAGCCCAGCCAGCTCAGGTTCGAGGCGGTGAACAGGTAGGCGCCGAAGATGACGCTGAGGTACTGGAACGGGATGTACACGTAGGTGCAGTAGCGGTAGTACTTGTCGTTCTCCAGCTGCTCCATCACCTCGTCGGGCGGGTTCTGCCCGTCGGGTCCGAAGCGCAGGTCAAGGATCGGCAGCAGGACCCAGAGCAGGATCGGCCCAATCCACAGCGGCACCTGCGCGGCGGTGTGCCAGCCCAGCCGGTTGAAGCCCCAGATGAGCGGCAGCATCACGAACAACGCCGTCGGGGCGATCAGCCCCATCAGCCACAGGCGGCGCTTCTTGTCCCGCCAGACCAGCGGCTCGGATTCCCGGCTCAGTTGCGGTTCGAATGTGGTCATATGCCAAACCTCCTTGTGAGTCACACCACGTTGAGATTGGACAATACCGATGTCTACGTCTTATGTCTAGACAAAAGACGTCATTTTGTAAAGACGAATCGTTAGGGCACCGGGGTGTGCGGTTCGGCTTCGAGAGTGACACGGTGCTCGGCCTCCCCCTCCGCACGCCGGCCCTGCACCGAGTGCCGGTAGCCGTAGCCTGCGTAGATCGCCGTGCCGACCACGAGCCACACCCCGAACCGGACCCAGGTGAGCGCGGTGAGGTTGAGCATCAGCCACACACACGCGGCGATCGAGGCGATCGGGAGCACCGGCACCCACGGCGCCTTGAAACCGCGCTCGAGGTCCGGCCGCGTCCGGCGCAGCACCATCACGCCGGCCGAGACCAGGACGAAGGCGAACAGCGTTCCGACGTTGACCATCTCCTCGAGTTTGGTGATGGGAAACACCGACGCCGTCACGGCGACCACCACGGCGACCAGCACGGTGATCCGCACCGGGGTGCCGTGCGAGCCGGTCCTGGCCAGCGACCGTGGCAGCAGCCCGTCACGCGCCATCGCGAACAGCACCCGGCACTGGCCGAGCATCAGCACCATCACCACCGTGGTCAGCCCCGCCAGCGCGCCGATGGAGATGATCTTGCTCGCCCAGTGGATGCCGTTCGCGGTGAAGGCGGTCGCCAGGTTCGCCTGCCCGCGGCCCTGGACCGTCTTGAGTTGGGTGTAGGAGACCATGCCGGACAGCACGATGGCGACGGCAACGTAGAGCACAGTGACGATGCCCAGCGACGCCAGAATCCCGCGCGGCACATCGCGTTGCGGATTCTTTGTCTCCTCGGCCATGGTGGCGACGATGTCGAACCCGATGAACGCGAAGAACACGATGGACGCCCCCGCCAGCACGCCGTACCAGCCGTAGTGGCTGCCCGGCGCGCCAGTCAGCAACGACAGCACGGACTGGTCGATGCCTTTGGCGTCGCTGCCGGCCTCCGCCTTCGGGATGAACGGCGAGTAGTTGGCGCGCTTGATGTAGAAGACGCCGACCACCACGACGAAGATCACCACCGACACCTTGATCGCGGTGATCACCGCGGAGAACCTCGATGACAACTTGGTGCCCAGCGCGATCAGGGTCGCCACCCCCGCGACGATCACCAACGCCCCCCAGTCCACCTGCGCCGAGCCGAATTTCGCCGTGCCGCCGGCGAATCCGAACACGGTGCCCAGATAGCTCGACCAGCCCTTGGCCACCACGGCGGCACCGATCGCCAATTCCAGCACCAGGTTCCAGCCGATGATCCAGGCCAGGAACTCTCCGAAGGTGGCGTAAGAGAAGGTGTAGGCGCTACCGGCCACCGGCAGCATCGAGGCGAACTCCGCGTAGCACAGCGCGGCCAGAGCGCAGGTGCCCGCCGCGATCACGAACGAGACCCAGATGGCCGGGCCGGTGATATCCCCGGTCGTCGACGCGGTGACCGTGAAGATGCCGGCGCCGATCACCACCGCGACGCCGAACACGACCAGGTCCCGCCAGGTCAGGTCCTTGCGCAGCTTGGTGTCCGGATCGTCGGTATCGGCGATTGATTGCTCGATCGACTTGGTCCGCCATCGGTTGGCCATGCATTCGCCCTTTCCCAACACTGGGAGCCATTGGTCCGTCACAGTACTGGGTACTCTCCGCCAATGCCGGATAGCAGAGCAACGGCCAGGGATCATGCCGTGGTCATCGGGGGGAGCATCGCCGGCCTTTGCGCCGCTCGGGTGCTTTCGGATTCGTATTCGCGGGTGACGGTATACGAACGCGACGAGTTGCCGGCCGAGCCGGCGAACCGGGCTACGGTTCCCCAGGACCGGCATCTGCACATGCTGATGGCGCGCGGGGCGATCGAATTCGAGGACCTTTTTCCGGGCCTGCTCGATGACATGGTGAGTGCCGGCGTTCCCAAACTGGAGAACCGGCCCGACTGCATTCACCTGGGGGCCGCAGGCCACGTGTTGGGTACCGGGCATACCCTGCGCGACGAGTTCACCGCTTACGTGCCCAGCCGTCCACACTTGGAATGGCAGTTGCGAAAACGCGTCCGCGGCCTCGACAACGTCACCGTGGCGCGGCGCTCGGTGGCCGAGCCGCGGTTTGACCGCGCGCGACAACGGGTGACCGGCGTGCTGCTGGATCCGGCCGACGCCGAGAGCAAGGACCCCGAATACATCGCCGCGGATCTGGTTGTCGACGCGGCGGGCCGGGGCACCCGGCTACCGGTGTGGCTGGCGGAATGGGGATTCGAGCGCCCGCTCGAACAGGAAATGGACATCGGCATTCATTACGCCACCCAGCGTTTCCGCATGCCCGACGGGCTGATCGCGGAGAAGGTGGTGGTCGCCGGCGCCTCGCATGACATGTCGCTGGGGCTGGGCATGCTCTGCTACGAGGACGGCACCTGGGTCCTCACCACCTTCGGTGTGGCCAACGCGAAACCGCCGCGGACCTTTCCCGAGATGCTCGGGCTGGCGCAGCGGCTGCTTCCGGACCACTTCAATGCGGCGCTGACGCGGGCCGAGCCGCTGGGCGATCCGGCGTTTCACGCCTTCCCGGCCAGCAAATGGCGCCGCTACGACAAACTGGAGCGCCTGCCGGCCGGCATCATCGCCTTCGGTGACGCGGTGGCCAGCTTCAATCCCACCTTCGGGCAGGGCATGACGATGACCTCGCTGCAGGCCGGGCATCTGCGCCGCGCGCTGCAATTGCCCGACGATCAGGTTGCCGCGGCGCTGAACCGGGCCACGGCCAAGAGCACCTTCCCGGTGTGGACGATGAACGCCATCGGCGACGTCGCCTTCCACCATGCCGGCACCGAGGGGCCACTTCCCTGGTGGTGGCGTCCCACCGGTGCGCTGTTCGACCAATTCCTGGGCGCCGCCGAGACCGACCCCGTTCTGGCGGAATGGTTCTTGCGGCGCTTCTCCCTGCTGGACAGCCTCTACATGGTTCCGCCGCCGCGGATCGTGGGCCGCACCATGGCGCACAATCTGCGGCTGTGGCTGCGCGAGCGACGCGAAGCCGTCAAACGGCGGCGGCCCGTCACAGCCCAACCGTCGCCCTGAACAGCTGGGTGGGTTCGTGCGCCACCAGCCGGATCGGGGCGTCATCGGCCGCCACCCACGCGGCCATCCCCCGCTTCAGTGTCAGCGCGCCGCATTTGCCATGCACCGTCGTGGAACCCTGGCTGCACAACAGGATCTGCGGGCCGTCGTGGCTGCACGTCGCGTCCACTTCGTGGCCGACGTACTCGTCGTCGAGCTCGAGCAGCGCGACCGCGAACTCGTCGGTCGGTGTCTCGTAGATCAGTCCGAAGCCCTCGCGGCGAATCCGCGGCCGCAGCTGTTCCTCGGTGGTGGGCGCGAAATCCAGCACCCGCAGCAGCTCGGGCACATCGACGTGTTTGGGGGTCAGGCCGCCGCGTAACACGTTGTCCGAGTTGGCCATCACCTCCACCGCGAAACCGCGCAGATAGGTGTGCAGATTGCCGGCGGAGACGAAGATGGCCTCGCCCGGGGCCAGCGTGACGCGGTTCAGCAACAGCGCCGCCAGCACCCCGGCGTCACCGGGATAGCGTTCGCCGAGCTCGAGCACCGTCTTGGCCTCGGCCGCGAATTCGGTTGCCCCCGAGCTGAGGTACGCGATGGCGCCGTCCAGCACGGCGGTCACCAGCACGTCGATGTCGGGCTGCGGCGCGGTGATCCACGTGGTGAACAGCGCGCGCAGACCGTCGGCGTCGGACTGGTCGTTCAGCAGGTCAATGAAGGGGTCCAGGTCGGAGACGGCCAGGGCCCGCAACAGCTCGACCGTGCGCGAGGCTTGACGGAATCCGGCCAGCGCCTCGAACGGCTGCAGCGCCACCAGCAATTCGGGCTTGTGCGACGTGTCGCGGTAGTTGCGCATCGGCGAATTCAGCGGAATGCCGACCCGCTCCTCGCGCAGGTAGCCCTCGGCCGCCTGCGCGGCACTGGGGTGGGCCTGCAAGGAGAGCGGCTCGTCGGCGGCCAGCACCTTGACCAGGAACGGCAGCACGTCCCCGAAGCGCGCCCGGGACACCGGCCCGAGCTGGCCCTCCGGGTCGTTGACCAGCTCCTCGAGCAACGTGATTTCACCGTTGTCCGTTTCCAGCCAGGCCGGATCGCCCGGGTGCGCCCCGAACCAGAGCTCGGCCTCCGGATGCGCCGCCGGCACCGGACGCTCGGTGAATTCGGCGATGGCGGTACGCGAACCCCAGGCGTACGTTCTCAAGGCCCCGCGAAGCAGTTCCACTGTGTTATCTATCCCCGCACAAGTCGCATATAAACCGCCGCCATCTCCAGCCGGACGGCCAATACTGCCAGTTGCTGCTCGGGGTTACCGGGGCCCCCCAGCGCCGGTGAAACACCGTAGCCGGCCGCAGCCGCCGGGCCCGTCGGGCACGTCCTCGGCGGCGAGCAGGTACACGTTGTCCAGCCCGGCAGTCCGGGCGGCCACGCCCGCCTGCTCGGCCGCCAGGACGATGGCGAGCACCCGCAACCGCTCCGGCAGCGGTCCGTCGATCTCTTCGTCGTGAAACAGGGCGGCATCGGGATCGTGGAAACCGTCCGACGCCGCGGCGTGCAAGGCGACCAGCGCGTCCGCCAGCCCGGTCGCCGGCGTCACCTGGTTCGCGACCCGCAGCAGCACCGAGCTGCCATGCCGGGCCAGCGCCAGCGTCGCGGCGCCGTCGCCCGCCAGCGCCACCTGACGCTCGCCGATCCGCGCGGCCAGCAGCTTGGCCGGATTCGTGAACAGCTCGCGGCCGGCGCTGTTGCGCAGCGCCTCGGCGTCCAGCTCGTCGGCGAGCAACCCCAGATCGACGTTCGGTCGCGGGTCCACGGCATGCACCACGGCCAGTCCGGCGGCCAGATACCGGCACAAACCGAATTCGTCGGGGACCCACAGCCGGGGCGCCAGCTGCGCCGCGCGCCCGGCGGTGGCGTCCCGCAATGGGCCCTCATACGGCGCGGCCACCACCACCCGGGCACCCCGGCGCAACCCGGTCGCCGCGGCGGCGGCCAGCGCGGGATCGCCGGGATCGCCGCCCGCGACGATCATCACGTCGAGCGGACCCACCCACGGCGGTACGTCACCGACGAGAGTGAAGGGCTGCGACGCCGCTCCCCCCAGAGTCGCGGCCAGCATCGTCCCGGCGGTCTCGGCGGTACCGCGGCCGGCGACCCAGACGATGCTGCGCGGACGGTCATCGGTCCGCAACAGATCCAGCGCACCCTCCTCGACCGCTGTGGCGATCGCACGCATCTGGGCACCGGCCGACGACGCGGCGCGCAGCAGGCCGTCGCGGTCGGCGGTCAGCAGGCCCTCGGTGTCCTCGAGATCGATCGCACGGGTGGCGTTCACGGCGCGGCCTTCACCCCCGCCCCGGTAGCCGAGACCGCGGTGATTTCGGCGCTGATCTGGGCGACCACCGCGGCCACGTCCTCGATCGTGCGCGCCTCCACGTTCAGCCGCAGCAACGGCTCGGTATTGGAGCTGCGCAGGTTGAACCAGCTGCCGTCGCCCAAGTCGGCCGTCACCCCGTCCACGTGGTCGAGGGAGTGGATCCGGGCGCCGAACGACTTCAGCACCGCCTCGGTGCACTGCCCGGCGTCGGCCACCGTGAAGTTGATTTCGCCGGACGATTCGTAGCGCTGGTAGTCCGCGGTCAACTCCGACAGCGGGCTTGGCTCCTGCTCGCCGAGGGCGGCCAGCACATGCAGCGCCGCCAGCATCCCGGAGTCCGCACCCCAGAAGTCGCGGAAGTAGTAGTGCGCCGAATGTTCGCCGCCGAAGATCGCGCCGGTGTCGGCCATCAGCGCCTTGATATAGGAGTGCCCCACCCGGGACCGCAGCGGCGTGCCGCCGCGCTCGGCGACGAGTTCGGGCACCGCGCGCGACGTGATCACGTTGTGGATGATCGTCGCGCCGATCTCGCGGCCCAGCTCGCGGGCGGCGACCAGGCTGGTCACCGTCGAGGGCGACACGGGGTTGCCGCGTTCGTCGACCACGAAGCAGCGATCGGCGTCGCCGTCGAAGGCCAGCCCGATGTCGGCGCCGGTCTCGCGCACGAAGGCCTGCAGGTCCACCAGGTTGGCGGGGTCGAGCGGGTTGGCCTCGTGATGGGGGAACGAGCCGTCGAGCTCGAAGTACAACGGCTCCAACGTGATCGAGTCGATCGGGCCGAGCACGGCGGACGTGGTCAGACCGGCCATGCCGTTGCCGGCGTCCACGGCCACCCGCAGCGGGCGCAGCCCGGAGGTGTCCACCAGCGACCGCAGGAACTGCCCGTAGTCGGCCAGCACGTCGCGATCGCTCACGCTTCCGGATTCGCCGTCGTAGGCGTCGACGCCTGCGATCACGTCATCGGCGATGAGGCGCAGCCCGGTCTCGGCGCCGACCGGTTTGGCCCCCGCGCGGCACAGCTTGATGCCGTTGTAGGCCGCCGGGTTGTGGCTCGCGGTGAACATGGCGCCGGGGCAGTCCAGCAGTCCGGAGCCGAAGTAGAGCTGATCGGTGGACGCCAGGCCGATGCGCACCACGTCCAGTCCCCGGCTCGTCACCCCGGCGGCGAACGCGGCGGCCAGGGTGGGCGAACTGTCCCGCATGTCGTGGCCGATCACGACCTGGCGGGCGCCCTCGCCGCGCATGAGTTTGGCGAAGGCTGCGCCCAGATCGGTGACCAGGGGCTCGTCGAGCTCTTCGCCGACTAGCCCACGCACGTCGTAAGCCTTGACGACACGGTGGACAGTCGCGGCGGGCCGAGACATGCGGGACTCCTGACGACGTGAACTCTTGGCCGTCAGCCTATCGGGCCGCGGAGACCTGGAGCCGCCGCGGTGCGTGAGGATTTGGCGTCCGGCCGGTCAGGGCATCGGGCTCGTGGCGATCGCCAGCGCGGCGGAGCCGGTCGCAGCGGGTCGCCACCATCGGGCTCGTGGCGATCGCCAGCGCGGCGGGAGCCGGGCGCAGCGGGTCGCCACCATCGGGCTAGTCGCTGGGGTCGGGCAACACGCGCAGATGTCCGCGGCGCCGACCGGACCGATGCTCGGGCGGTGCCAGCACGCTGCTGGGCGCGGTGGCCTGGGCGCCGCCGTGATGGATGTGCGCGTCGGCGAAGCCGTTCACCGGCGTCGCCGCGTGCGGCGCGCCCCGATCGCCGCCCTCGCGCACCGCGTCGGCCAGGGCGACCAGGTCGTCCTCGTCGGGGTGGGCGGGCTCAGAAAGGAGGGGTCCGGCATGGCGCACCAGCTCCCAGCCGCGGGGCGCGGTGATCCGGCCGGCATGGTTGACGCACAAATCCCAGGAATGCGGTTCCCGCGCGGTCGCCAACGGGCCGACGACTGCCGTCGAGTCCGAATAGACGAACGTCAGGGTCGCCACGGCGTAGTGCGGGCACCCGGGCCGGCAACAGCGACGGGGAACGTTCACGATCGAAAGGCTATCGTGCGCAAACGCCGCCGAAGCGCCGGACACGCGCAACTCCCGGGCCCTCGATGTGCAACCGTTACCATCGGCGCGTGGGCGATTCGCGCAGCTCCCCGCAAAGGGATCGGTTTCCCGACGGATCGGCTCCGCGCCGAACCGGGACCCACCGATTCTTCCGCAGGGGCCGCGATATGCGCGGCCCGTTGTTGCCCCCGACCGTGCCGGGGTGGCGCAGCCGCGCCGAGCGGTTCGACATGGCGGTGCTGGAGGCCTACGAACCCATCGAGCGGAGCTGGCAGGATCGGCTGGCCGAACTCGACGTGGCCGTCGACGAGATTCCGCGCATCTCGGCCAAGGATCCCGAGAGTGTGCAGTGGCCACCCGAGGTGATCGCGGACGGACCGATCCCGCTGGCCCGGTTGATCCCGGCCGGCGTCGACATCCGCGGCAACTCCACGCGGGCGCGAATTGTGTTGTTCCGCAAGCCAATTGAGCGACGGGCCAAAGACACCGTCGAGCTCGGCGACCTGCTACACGACATCCTGGTGGCCCAGGTCGCGATCTACCTCGACGTTGAGCCCTCGGTCATCGATCCGACGATCGACGACGAATAAATTCTCCGTTGCGCATCGCGCGTTGAGCGCTGCAGGCTGAACGCTCAGCGCGCGTTGCGATCAGCTTGCGTCAGATTATGCCGCGCTTGAGGCGGCGGCGCTCGCGTTCGGACAAACCGCCCCAGATACCGAAGCGCTCGTCATGCTCGAGGGCGTACTCGAGGCACTCGTGACGCACCTCGCAACCCAGGCAGATCTTCTTGGCCTCGCGGGTGGAACCACCCTTTTCCGGGAAGAAGGCCTCGGGGTCGGTCTGGGCGCACAGCGCCCGGTCCTGCCACTGATCGGCGGCCGGCTCCGGCAAGGGCTCGGGCTCGAAAACGATTGGCGCATCAGGAACCACGGTCAAATACGGCCGAGCGGGGCGGTCCAGTGCCGGGTCGATGTCGGTGTGCGGCGTGCTTGCCATGGCGCCTGGAAAAGTTTCGTAAGACATACGGTCGTCCGCCTCCTCAGCTTGATTGAGAGAGAGAGTGATTGGTTTCCCACTGTTCTGATGTACAGACAATTCGAACAAGTGATCGAATCTCGGTCTGCGACACCGGAGTCGGCCGGCCAACCGGGAAATGACACTGTTGTGATTAGACACGGGTTGATCTGCCGGGTCAAGCACTTCGGCGCATTTCCATACCATCTCGTGATCGAATTTCGGCGTTTCTGTTGTTTTGCGCCTTCGGCGTGTTGATCACAGGTCCCTCATCTTTCCCAAAAGCTGCCCACAAGCGGTGGGGAACCGCAACTTTGAGGCACCCCCGATGGGCCCGTTACGGCGCTGCCGCCGGGCAGTACTGTCGTGCAATGTGAAGGTCACCGTTCTGGTCGGTGGGGTTGGCGGCGCCCGCTTCCTGCTGGGGGTTCAACAGCTGTTCGGGCTCGGTCAATTTCATACGCAACGGCACCCGCACACCGAAGCCGACAGTCACGAGCTGACGGCGATCGTCAACATTGGCGATGACGCCTGGATTCACGGACTGCGAATCTGCCCCGATTTGGACACCTGCATGTACACCTTAGGTGGAGGTGTAGATCCGGAGCGAGGGTGGGGGCACCGCGACGAAACCTGGCACGCCAAAGAGGAATTGGCGCGCTACGGGGTGCAGCCGGACTGGTTCGGACTCGGTGACCGTGACCTGGGCACCCACCTGGTGCGCACCCAGATGCTCAACGCCGGCTATCCCCTGTCGCAGATCACCACCGCGCTGTGCGACCGCTGGCAACCCGGGGCACGGCTGCTGCCCGCCAGCGATGACCGGTGCGAGACACACGTGGTGATCACCGATCCCGACGACGGCAGCCGGCGGGCCATTCACTTCCAGGAGTGGTGGGTGCGCTACCGGGCCCAGGTGCCCACGCACAGCTTCGCCTTCGTCGGAGCCGAAAACGCGGCCGCCACAGTTGATGCCACGGCGGCCATCGCGGACGCCGACGTCATCCTGCTGGCGCCCTCGAACCCGGTGGTGAGCGTTGGCGCCATCCTGGCCGTCCCCGGCATTCGCGGCGCGCTGCGCGCCGCCCGCGCACCGATCGTCGGCTACTCGCCGATCATCGGTGGAAAGCCATTGCGCGGCATGGCCGATGCCTGCCTGGCGGTGATCGGGGTCGAGTCCAACGCCGAGGCGGTCGCCCGGCACTACGGCGCGCGCCGCGACACCGGCATCTTGGACGGCTGGCTGGTGAGCGAAGACGACGGGGCCGACATCGACGGCGTCGCGGTGCGCTCGGTGCCGTTGGTGATGGCCGACCCGAAGGCGACGGCCGAGATGGTCAGGGCCGGACTGGACCTGGCGGGCGTGACACCGTGACCTCTTCGCCGGGCGAGCACGGCACCGCCGCCGCCATCGAAATCCTGCCCGTCGCCGGGCTGCCCGAATTCCGGCCCGGCGACGACCTGGGCGCGGCCGTCGCCGCGGTCGCCCCGTGGCTGCGCGACGGCGACGTCGTCGTGGTCACCAGCAAGGCGGTGTCCAAATGCGAGGGCCGGCTGGTGCCGGCCCCGCAGGATCCCGAACAGCGAGACAAACTGAGGCGCAAGTTGGTCGACGACGAAGCCGTCCGGGTGCTGGCCCGCAAGGGCCGAACCCTGATCACCGAGAACCGGATCGGCCTGGTGCAGGCCGCCGCGGGCGTCGACGGATCCAACGTCGGGCGCGACGAACTGGCGCTACTGCCGCTCGACCCGGACGGCAGCGCCGCGGCGCTGCGGGCCGCGCTGCGCGAGCGGCTCGGTGTCCAGGTCGCCGTGGTCATCACCGACACGATGGGCCGCGCCTGGCGCAACGGCCAGACCGACGCGGCCGTCGGCGCGGCGGGTTTGAGTGTGCTGCACGGCTATTCGGGGGCCGTCGACCAGCACGGCAACGAGCTGCTGGTCACCGAGGTGGCGGTCGCCGACGAGATCGCCGCGGCCGCCGATCTGGTCAAGGGCAAACTGACCGCGATGCCGGTGGCGGTGGTGCGCGGCCTGTCCGTGGCCGACGACGGGTCGACGGCGCGGCAGTTGTTGCGCCCGGGCACCGAGGACCTGTTCTGGCTCGGCACCGCCGAAGCCCTCGAGAAGGGCCGCCGCGAGGCGCAGCTGCTGCGCCGATCGGTGCGCCGGTTCGGCCCCGAGCCGGTGCCGGCGGATCTATTGGAAGCCGCCGTCGCCGAAGCGCTGACCGCGCCGGCCCCGCACCACACCCGCCCGGTGCGGTTCGTCTGGCTACAGACCCCGGCCATCCGGACCCGGCTACTGGACCGCATGAAGGACAAGTGGCGCGCCGACCTCGCCGGTGACGGGCGGCGCGCCGACTCGATCGACCGCCGGGTGGCGCGTGGCCAGATCCTCTACGACGCGCCAGAAGTCGTCATCCCGATCCTGGTGCCCGACGGCGCACACTCCTATCCCGACGCCGCCCGCACCGACGCCGAGCACACCATGTTCACCGTGGCGGTCGGCGCGGCCGTGCAGGCCCTGCTGGTGGCGCTGGCGGTGCGCGGGCTGGGCAGCTGCTGGATCGGCTCGACGATCTTCGCCGCCGACCTGGTTCGCGCCGAGCTCGGGCTGCCCGCCGAATGGCAGCCGTTGGGCGCCATCGCCATCGGCTATGCCGCCGAACCGCCCGGCCCGCGCGATCCGGCAGACCCCGGTGATCTGCTGATCCGCAAGTAATACTGAGCCCATGGAGTTCGCCGGCAAGGCGGCGGCCTCGGCCGACAAGGTCCGCGGCGGCTACTACACCCCCGCGCCGGTGGCCCGCTTCCTGGCAGCCTGGGTCCGCGCGGCGGGACCCACAATCGTCGAACCCTCCTGCGGCGACGGCGCGATTTTGCGCGAGCTGGCCGCGCTCAGCGACCGGGTCCAGGGCGTCGAGCTGATCGCCGACGAGGCGGCCAAGTCCCGCCGGTTCGCTCCCGTCGACGCCGAGAGCCTGTTCGCCTGGCTTGCCACCGCTGAAGCCGGCGGCTGGGACGGGGTCGCCGGCAACCCGCCCTACATCCGGTTCGGCAACTGGTCGTCGCAGCAGCGCGATCCGGCGCTGGACCTGATGCGGCGCGCCGGTCTGCGCCCCACCCGGCTGACCAACGCCTGGGTTCCGTTCGTCGTGGCGAGCAGCATGCTGGTGCGCGACGGCGGACGGGTGGGACTGGTGCTGCCGGCCGAGCTGCTCCAGGTCACCTACGCCGCACAGTTGCGCGACTTTCTGCTGACCCGGTTCCGCGAGATCACCCTCGTCACCTTCGAGCGCCTGGTGTTCGACGGCATCCTGCAGGAGGTCGTGTTGTTCTGCGGCGTCGCCGGCTCCGGTCCCGCGCGCATCCGCACCGTCCACCTCGCGGACGCCGACGCCCTGGCCGGCGCCGACCTGGACGTGCAATCGGCACCAGCGCTGCTGCACGAAAACGAGAAGTGGACGAAGTACTTTCTGGACCCCGCCGCGATCCGGCTGTTGCGTGCGCTCAAAGGCTCGGGCAGGCTGAGCCGGCTCGGATCGGTCGCCGAGGTCGACGTCGGCATCGTGACCGGCCGCAACGCCTTCTTCACCTTCACCGACGCCCAGGCCGGCGAGCTGGGGATACGGGCGCACTGCGTCCCGCTCGTCTCGCGCAGTGCCCAGCTGTCCGGTCTGATCTACGACACCGATTGTCGCGCAAGCGATCTCGCCGCCGGGCAACGCAGCTGGCTGCTCAACGCCCCGCGCGAACCCGCCGATGCGGCGTTGAGAGCCCACATCCGCGCGGGCGAAGCGGCCGGGGTGCACCGCGGCTACAAGTGCTCGCTGCGCAAGCCGTGGTGGGCCACGCCGTCGCTGTGGGCGCCCGACCTGTTCCTGCTGCGCCAGATCCACCAAGCGCCGCGGCTGACCGTCAACGCCGCCGCCGCGACGAGCACCGACACCGTGCACCGGGTGCGCCTCACCGCCGGTTCCGATGCCCGGGTCGAGGCGGCCGCCCTCGCCGCGGTGTTCCACAACAGCGTGACGTTCGCGTTCGCCGAGATCATGGGCCGCAGTTACGGCGGGGGCGTTCTGGAGCTGGAGCCCCGCGAGGCCGAGCAGCTGCCCGTACCCCGGCCGGATTGCGCGGACGCCGATCTCGTCCGCGACGTCGACCTCTTGCTGAAGGCCAACGAGATCGAGAAGGCGCTCGACGCCGTCGACCGCCGCGTCCTGATCGATGGCCTGGGATTGTCGGCCGAGGCGGTGGCGGACTGTCGCACGGCGTGGGTGTCGTTGCGGGATCGGCGGAAACGGCGGGGGTCGCGATGAGCGTTCGGGAGTCGGCGATCGCGATGCTGTCGAATTGGGAGCCATCCGATCCGGCCCAGGATTCGTTGCGCCACGCCGTGTTGGCGTTCGTGCACGCCCGCACCGATGCGTGCCGGCGCGAGTGCGTGCCGGGCCACGTGACCGCGTCGGCGTTGGTACTCGACCACTCCGGTGACCAGGTGCTGCTGACCTTGCATCCCCGCCTCGGCCGGTGGGTGCAACTGGGCGGCCATTGCGACGATGACGACACCGACGTCCTCGCCGCCGCGCTGCGCGAGGCCACCGAGGAGTCCGGGATCGACGCGTTACGCATCGAACCCCGACTGGCCGCGGTGCACGTGCATCCGGTGATCTGCTCGCTAGGCGTGCCGACCCGCCATCTGGATCTGCAGTTCGTCGCGCACGCGCCGGCCGGCGCGCAGATCGCGATCAGCGACGAGTCGGAGGACTTGCGGTGGTGGCCCGCCGACGCGCTGCCAGCCGGGACGGATTACGCGTTGGCCTATCTGGTGTACCGGGCGACGCGAACCGGTTAGCCGCCGAGTGTGCGGCTAGCTTCACACTCGGGCTCGAGCGCGCGGCTAGCTTCACACTCGGCGCAAAGGGGCTCGGCCTATAGCGCGCCTTAAACGTCGGACGAGTAGCGGATCCCGCCGTCGGGAATCGACACCCCGGGCCACACCCGGGCGCCGCGCAACAATTCGCAGCGCGCCCCGATGTCGGCGCCGTCGCCGATCACGCCGTCGCGGATCAGCGCCCGCGGGCCGATGCGCGCGCCGAAGCCGATGATCGAACGCTCGATCACGCTGCCGGCCTCGACCTTGACGCCGTCGAAGATCACCGCGCCGTCCAGCCGGACACCGGGGCCGATCTCGGCTCCCCGCCCGACGACCGTGCCACCGACCAGCACCGCGCCCGGCGACACCGCCGCGCCGTCGTGCACCAACTGTTCGCCGCGGTGGCCGTGCAGCGCCGGCGACGGGGCGATGCCGCGCACCAGATCCGCTGAGCCACGGACGAAGTCCTCCGGGGTGCCCATGTCGCGCCAGTAGCTGGCGTCGACGTAGCCGCAGACCTTCACGCCGGGATCGGAGAGCAGCGCGGGAAACACCTCACGTTCCACCGAAACCTCCCGGCCCCGCGGAATGCGGTCGATCATCTGGCGGGAGAAGACGTAGCACCCGGCGTTGATCTGGTCGGTCGGCGGGTCCTGGGTCTTCTCCAGGAAGCCGGTGACGCGGCCCTCCTCGGTGGTGACGCAGCCGAACGCCCGCGGGTCGCCCACCCGGACCAAATGCAGCGTGACGTCGGATTCCTGGGCAGCGTGGAAGTCGAGCATCTGGCCCAGGTCGGCGCCGGAGAGCACGTCGCCGTTGAACACCATCACGGTGTCGTGCCGCAGGTGGCCGGCGACGTTGGCGATGCCGCCGCCGGTGCCCAGGGGCCGCTCCTCGGTGACGTACTCCATCTGCAAACCCAGCTTGGAGCCATCGCCGAACTCGGCCTGGAACACGGCGGCCTGATACGACGTGCTCAGGATGACGTGGTCGATGCCGGCCGCGGCCACCCGCGACAGCAGATGCGTGAGGAACGGCAGCCCCGCGGTGGGCAGCATCGGCTTGGGCGCCGACAGCGTCAGCGGCCGCAACCGGGTGCCCTTGCCGCCGACCAGGATCACCACATCGACTTCGGGAGCTGCCACCTCAGTGTCGCCCTTCTACTCGCCGTCCGGACGCGCGCAGCGCGCTGCGCACCATCAGGCGCGACCGCACCGCGAGCGAGGCGCGCAGGGTCCAGCGCAGCGGCGCGCGCAACCAACCGGAATGCCGGTCGGCCAGAAACATATACGTGCTCCTGTGGTGCGCGGCCAGGTGGCTGGCCGGGTTCGCTCCGGTGGAGTGGCCCTTGTGATGCAGCACCTCCGCCGACGGCACGTAGACGGACAGCCAGCCGGCCTTGCCGAGGCGGTCGCCCAGGTCGACGTCCTCCATATACATGAAGTAGCGCTCGTCGAACCCGCCGATCTGGCCGAACGCAGAACGCCGCATCAGCAGGCACGACCCCGACAACCAGCCCACCGGCCGCTCGCTGGGCTCCAGCCGCTCCTGGCGGTACGCCGCCGACCACGGGTTGCTCTTCCAGAACGGTCCGACGACCGCGTGCATGCCGCCGCGGATCAGGCTGGGCAGGTGCCGCGCCGACGGATACACCGATCCGTCGGGATCGCGAACCAGCGGGCCCAGCGCGCCGGCCCGCGGCCAGCGCGACGCGGCGTCCAGCAGCTCGTCGATGCTGCCCGGGCCCCACTGCACGTCCGGGTTGGCGACGATCACCCATTCGTCGTCGGGGTCCAGTTGTGCGACGGCGCGATTCACCGCCGTCCCGTAGCCGAGATTGGCTCCGGTGTGGAACAGCCGCACATTGGGATAGCGGTCGACGGCCGCCTCCGGGGTGCCATCGGTGGAGCCGTTGTCGGCCAGCAGCACGCACACCTCTCGCTCCGTGGCCAGCGCCAGCGAGGCCAGGAAGCGCTCCAGGTGCGGACCCGGCGAGTAGGTCACCGTCACGACCGGCAGGACGTCAGTCACGCGTAGAGGGTAACGGTCGATCGGCCGCGGCATCGCCAGCTGCGTTGGTTTGAGAGGCGGCCAGCGCCGCGGCGAGCGCAGGGCGCCAAGGCCGCAGCGGCCGCATCCCCGCCGCGACGGACTGGCCGCTCGACAACGCAGAGTAGACCGGTCGGGGTGCGGGGCGGGGGAAGCGATCGGTGGTGACCGGCCGCACCCGCTCCGGGTCGGCGCCGCATTCCTCGAAGACGGCGCGGGCCTGATCGAACCGCGAGCAGGCGCCCTCGTTGGCGGCGTGCAGGATCGGGCCGGGCGTGCGATCGTCGACGATCTGCAGCAGCGCGGCGGCCAAATCGCCGACGTAGGTCGGGGAGCCGGTCTGGTCGTCGACCACGTCGACGGGACCGTCCCCTGCGGCCAGCCGGCGCATGACGGCGACGAAGTCCGTGCCCGTCCCGCCGGTGTAGACCCAGGCGGTGCGGACGACTATGCCTTGCGAGGGCTGCGGCAGCGCCGAGAGCACGGCCAGCTCCCCCGCGACCTTGCTGCGCGCATACACACTCTGCGGCGCGGTCTGATCGGTGGGCTCGTACGGCCGCGGCGGCGCGCCGCCGAAGTCGCCGTTGAACACGTAGTCGGTGGAGACGTGAAGCAGTTGCGCGCCGGCCTGCGCGCAGGCGCGGGCGATGTGCCCGGGCCCGGCTTCGTTGACCAGGAACGCGCCGGCTTCGTCGTTTTCCGCAGCGTCGACGTTGGTATAGGCCGCGCAGTTGATCACCACGTCACCGCGCTGCACGATCCTCTCGGCGGCCGTGGGATCGGTGATGTCCCACTGCGACGACGTCAGCGCCAGCGCGTCACGGCCCTGACTTGCCGTTAGCGAGGTCAAGTAGCCGCCCAGTTGCCCACCGGCACCGGAGATCACGATCCTGGGAGACATGGTTCGAGTTTGGCATGGCCGGAAAAGCCGGAACCACGGCCGGGGCGCGCGGGGACCGGCTACCCGTGAAGCCCCTGTGTCGCAAGTAATGTAGTGGGATGCCTGTGCAACGTGTGATTCGTGTGATTGCCACCGCGCTCACACTCGCGGTCGTCCTCGGCACCGGGATCGCGTGGAGCAACGTCCGGTCCTTCGAAGACGGCATCTTCCACATGTCTGCACCCTCGCTGGGCAAGGGCGGCGACGACGGCGCGATCGACATCCTGCTGGTCGGCCTGGACAGCCGCACGGACGCGCACGGCAACCCGTTGTCCCAGGAGGAACTGGACACGCTGAAGGCCGGCGACGAGGAAGCCACCAACACCGACACGATCATCCTGATCCGCATCCCCAACAGCGGGAAGTCGGCCACCGCGATCTCGATCCCGCGGGACTCCTACATCGCCGCACCGGGGTTGGGCAAGACCAAGATCAATGGCGTCTACGGCCAAACCCGGGAGGCCAAGCGCACCGCCCTGGTCAAGGCCGGCGCCTCGGCTACCGAGGCGGCGGCCCAGGGTACCCAGGCGGGCCGCGAGGCGCTGATCAAGACCGTCGCCGACCTCACCGGCGTCACCGTCGACCACTACGCCGAGATCGGCCTGCTCGGCTTCTCACTGATCACCGACGCCCTCGGCGGCGTCGACGTCTGCCTCAAGGAGCCGGTGTTCGAACCGCTGTCGGGTGCCGACTTCCCGGCCGGACCGCAGCGACTCAACGGTCCCGAGGCGCTCAGCTTCGTGCGTCAGCGCCACGAGCTGCCGCGCGGCGACCTGGACCGGGTGGTGCGCCAGCAGGTGGTGATGGCCTCGCTGGCCCACCGGGTCATCTCCGGCCAGACGCTGTCCAGCCCCACCACGGTCAAGCGGTTGGAGTCCGCCGTCCAGCGCTCGGTGGTGATCTCGGCCGGTTGGGACGTCATGGATTTCGTGCAGCAGATGCAGAAGCTGGCCGGCGGTAACGTCGCCTTCGCCACCATTCCGGTGCTCGACGGGGCCGGCTGGAGCGACGACGGCATGCAGAGCGTGGTGCGGCTGGACCCGCATCAGGTCGCCGACTGGGTGGGCGGTCTGCTGCACGATCAGGAGCAGGGCAAGACCGAGGAGATCGCGTACACCCCCGCCAAGACCACCGCCAGCGTCGTCAACGATACCGACATCAACGGGTTGGCCGCGGCCGTGTCAGACGTGTTGAGCGCCAAGGGATTTGCCGCGGGCGCGGTGGGCAATAACGATGCCGCGCACGTCAAGACCAGCCAGGTGCGCGCCGCGAAGAGCGACGACCTGGGGGCCAGGGAAGTCTCCAAGGAATTGGGTGGGTTGCCGGTGATCGCCGACACCTCGCTGGCCCCGGGCGCGGTGCGCGTTGTGCTGGCCAATGACTACAGCGGTCCGGGCTCGGGCCTGTCCGGCGGCGAATCGATCGTGCCCGCCAAGGTGTCCACCGCCGGCGTGGTGGCGACCGACCCCAAGGTTCCCGCGCCGTCGCCGATCCTGACCGCCGGCTCCGACAAGCCTGAGTGCATAAACTAGCGACCGGTGCGTCAACTGATCACGCTGAGCGGGGCCATCCTCGATCCGATGCTGCGGGCCGATCCGGTGGGCCCGCGCATCACCTACTACGACGACGCCACCGGCGAGCGCATCGAACTGTCCGGTGTCACGCTGGCCAACTGGGCCGCCAAGACGGGCAACCTGTTGCGCGACGAGCTGGGTGCCGGACCGTCCAGTCGGGTGGCGATCCTGTTGCCCGCGCACTGGCAGACGGCGGCTGTGCTGTTCGGGGTGTGGTGGATCGGTGCCGAGGCGGTACTGACCGGCCCGGCCGACCTGGCTGCCGACATAGCACTGTGCACGGCCGAGCGCCTCGACGAGGCCGACGACGCGGTCGCGGGCCGCGAGGTGGCGGTGCTGTCGCTGGATCCGTTCGGCCGACCGGCACCCGACCTGCCGATCGGTGTGACGGACTACGCCACCGCGGTGCGCGTGCACGGCGATCAGATCGTTCCCGAGCCGCGCCCGGGGCCGGCGCTGGGCGGACGATCGGTCGACCAGGTGCTGGCCGATTGTCAAAGCTCCGCGGCGACAAGGGGTTTGACGTCGAGCGATCGGGTGCTGTCCGGCGCGTCATGGTCGGGGCCCGCCGAGCTGGTGGACGGCCTGCTGGCGATCATGGCCGTCGGCGGCTCGCTGGTGCAGGTGGCCAACGCCGACCCGGCCGGACAGGAGCGCCGGATCGAGACCGAGAAAGTCACCAGGGTGCTGTAAACCCCTGCGGCCCTTGTGGCGTCGCCGAGCGCCGGCGGCGCAGCACCGCCGTGACGACGATGGTCACCACTCCTGCCACCACCATCCCCGCGCCCGCGAAAGCGCCGAGGATTCCGCCGGCGAACGCGCCCATGTTGGGCTTGTCCCCGACGCCGAAAGTGTCCGACCCGGCGCCCATGCAGGTGACGGTGTAATCGCCGGAATCGATGGCGTCGATGGTGAAGAACGCCTCCCAGTGGTCGAGCCTCATGCCGCTGAATCGCTGCAGCCGGGCGCGCTGGGCGGAAGCGCTGTCGACGTCGCAATGGACGTGGTGACGCCCGGCCTCGTCGGCGTTCTCGATGTAGATGACCTTGGTTGCGCCCCCGTCGATGTGCACCGTGGTCGACCCGCCGCTGGCGAAGGTGTGTTCCGCGCCGGGTCGCTTGCCCACGACGCTGAAGAGCGCGCCGGCGAAGAGGCCGCCACCGAGGACCAGACCGATCACGAGCAGCCCGATACCGACCCCGTACCAACGCTTCTTGGGTCGCGGCTTCTCCGGCGGCGGCGTCCAGCCGTATCCCGGCGGCGGACCGAAACCCGGTGGGTAAGAAGGCTGTTGACCCGGGTACGGCGGCGGATTGGCCCCGCCGTTGAAGGCCCACGGGGGCGGATCGATGGACAACGGTGGCTCCTCTGCCTGGGGCTGACCCTCCGACCGTAGCCAGCCACGGGCCCGGCACAAGCCACCTCCCGATACATATTGATATCGCTATATTTCGATGTTAACGTCGTGCAATTATGGGCTGAACACCGAGACGATAGGAAGGTTGCGGCAATGGCGGTGTATGGGCTGTTGGCGAAGGCGGCAGGCACGGTGGTCACCGGGTTGGTCGGCGTGACGGCCTACGAGGTGGCGCGCAAGGCCGTGGCCAAGGCGCCGCTGCACGAGACCGCGGTCAAGGGGGCCGAACTCGGACTGCGTGGCACCCGCAAGGCCGAGGAGGCCGCCGAGTCGGCGCGCCTCAAGCTCGCCGACGTCATGGCCGAGGCCCGGGAGCGCGTCGGTGAGGAGGCGCCCACGCCCTCGATCGCCGACACCCATGACCACGAGCACTGATCGGGCGATATGGATCTCGCCCTGGTCCCCGACATCGCAGACGAGCCGCGAACCGAAGACCCTGCGTGGCAAGTCATTTCGGATGCTGCCGGGCGCATGCGGGTCGCCGTGGCGTGGGTGCGCGCCGACTCCCGGCGCGCGGTGGCGGTCGAAGAGGCCGTCGCCAAGTGTGAGGGCGTGCGCGTGGTGCACGCGTACCCGCGCACCGGATCGGTCGTCGTCTGGTACTCGCCCCGGCGCTGCGACCGTTCCGCGGTGCTCGCCGCCATCGGCGAGGCGCGCCACGTCGCCGCCGAGCTGATCCCGGTCCGCGCGCCGCATTCATCGGAGATCCGCAACGCCGACGTGCTGCGCATGGTCATCGGCGGCGCCGCGCTCGCCCTGCTCGGGGTGCGCCGCTACGTCTTCGCGCGCCCGCCGCTGCTGGGATCCAGCGGCCGGCTGCTGGCCACCGGCGTCACCGTCTTCACCGGTTATCCCTTCCTGCGCGGCGCGCTGCGCTCGTTGCGCTCCGGGCGGGCCGGCACCGACGCGCTGGTCTCGGCGGCGACCGTGGCGAGCCTGGTGCTGCGCGAGAACGTCGTCGCGCTCACCGTGCTGTGGTTGCTCAATATCGGTGAGTACCTTCAGGATCTGACGTTGCGCCGGACCCGGCGCGCCATCTCCGAACTGCTGCGCGGCAGCCAGGACACGGCCTGGATCCGGCTGACCAACCCTTCTGGGGCCCTCGAGCCTGGCACCGAAGTTCAGGTGCCGATCGACACCGTGCAGATCGGCGACGAGGTGGTGGTGCACGACCATGTCGCCATCCCGGTCGACGGCGAGGTGGTCGACGGCGAGGCGATCGTCAACCAGTCCGCGATCACCGGGGAGAATCTGCCGGTCAGCGTGGTGGTCGGTGCGCACGTGCACGCCGGTTCGGTGGTGGTGCGCGGACGCCTGGTGGTGCGCGCCCGCGCCGTCGGCAACCAGACCACCATCGGCCGCATCATCACCCGGGTCGAGGAGGCACAGCACGACCGGGCGCCGATCCAGACCGTCGGCGAAAACTTCTCGCGCCGTTTCGTTCCCACCTCGTTCATCGTCTCGGCCCTCACGCTGGCGGTCACCGGTGACGTCCGCCGGGCGATGACCATGCTGCTGATCGCCTGCCCGTGCGCGGTGGGCCTGGCCACCCCCACCGCGATCAGCGCGGCGATCGGCAACGGCGCGCGCCGCGGCATCCTGATCAAGGGCGGCTCGCACCTCGAGCAGGCCGGCCGGGTGGACGCGATCGTGTTCGACAAGACCGGCACGCTGACCGTCGGCCGCCCCGTTGTCACTAATATCATTGCGCTGCACACCGATTGGCAGCCCGAGCAGGTGCTGGCGTATGCGGCCAGCTCGGAGATCCACTCCCGGCACCCGCTGGCCGAGGCGGTGATCCGGTCCACCGAGGAACGCCACATCACCATCCCGCCGCACGAGGAGTGCGAGGTACTGGTCGGCCTGGGCATGCGGACCTGGGCCGACGGCCGGACACTGCTGCTGGGCAGCCCCGGACTGCTGCGCGCCGAAAAGGTGCGGGTGTCCAAGAAGGCGTCGGAGTGGGTGGAACGGCTGCGCCGCCAGGCCGAGACCCCGCTGCTGCTCGCCGTCGACGGCAAACTGGTGGGATTGATCAGCCTGCGCGACGAGGTGCGCCCCGAGGCCTCCGACGTGCTGAAGAAGTTGCGCGCCAATGGTATTCGCCGGATCGTCATGCTCACCGGCGATCATCCGGACATCGCCGAGGTGGTGGCCGGCGAGCTGGGGATCGACGAGTGGCGCGCCGAGGTGATGCCGGAGGACAAGCTCGAGGTGGTGCGTTCGCTGCAGCAGGAGGGCTATGTCGTCGGGATGGTCGGCGACGGCATCAACGACGCTCCCGCGCTGGCCGCCGCCGACATCGGCATCGCGATGGGCCTGGCCGGCACCGACGTCGCCGTCGAGACCGCCGACGTCGCGCTGGCCAACGACAACCTGAACCGCCTGCTCGATGTCGGTGATCTCGGCTCTCGCGCGGTCGACGTGATCCGGGAGAACTACGGCATGTCCATCGCCGTCAACGCCGCCGGGCTGATCATCGGCGCGGGCGGGGCGCTGTCCCCCGTGCTGGCCGCGATCCTGCACAACGCCTCGTCGGTGGCGGTGGTGGCCAACAGCTCGCGGCTGATCCGCTACCGGCTGGACTCACCGCGCGGCTCGGCGAACGGCGAGCGCGCCGGCTGAAAACTCAGCAGCCGCAATCCTCGCCGCGCCGGGCGCGCACGCCCCGCCAGACCGCGACCCCGGCGACTGGCCGGCCCGACGGCGGGGTCGATCCACCACGCGCTGGACCACAGCGCCGTCATCGCGAGGCTGGCTACGCCGCGGCCGGCCCCACGGGCGCAACGCGCGGCCGTGATCGATCTGTGCCGCACCTCGCGCCTGGGCACCCGGCACTGGTAGTTATTGTGGCTAACCAGTAGATCGGAAGGGATTCGATGGCGCGCAGCGACGACGACACCTGGGACCTGGCGACCAGCGTGGGCGCGACCGCCACGATGGTGGCCGCCGGACGGGCCCGGGCCACCCTGGACGGGTTGATCGACGATCGGTTCGCCGAACCGCTGGTGCGCGCGGTCGGTGTCGACTTCATGACCCGGTGGGCCGCCGGTGAGCTCGACTCCGCCGACGTCGATGAGCCGGGCGCCCCGTGGGGCATGCAACGCATGACCGACATGATGGCCGCCCGCACTCGGTACATCGACGCGTTCTTTGCCGAGGCGGCGGCCCAGAACAATGGGGCCATCCGGCAGGCGGTCATCCTGGCCTCCGGCCTGGACGCGCGCGCCTATCGGCTGCCGTGGGCGCCGGGCACCACGGTGTTCGAGATCGACCAGCCGCAGGTCCTCGAGTTCAAGGCCGCCACCATCGCCGAGCTCGGCGCCGAACCCACCGCCGAAGTGCGCGCCGTTCCGATCGACCTGCGCCACGACTGGCCGTCGGCGCTGCGACAGGCCGGCTTCGACACCGGCCGGCCGGCCGCCTGGGCGGCCGAGGGACTGGTCGGCTTCCTGCCGCCCGAAGCTCAGGACCGCTTGCTGGACAACATCACCACCCTGTCCGCCGACGGCAGTCAGCTGATGGTTGAGGTCTTCGCGAACACGGGGATCAACGGGGACGCGCTGAACGCCGCGAGCGAGAAATGGCGGCGCAACGGCCTCGACATCGCGCTGGGCGAACTGGGCTTCCCCGGCGAGCGCAACGACGTGGCGACCTATCTGCAGCAGCGGGGCTGGCAGCCGGTCCGCACCCCGCTGAACCAGATGCTGGCCAACCACGGCCTGCCGCTGCAGTCGACCGACCCCGATGCACCCTTCGCGCAGAACTATTACTGCACCGCGGTGTTGCACAGGGCGGGTTAACGGACAGGGCAGGTCATCAGGAAGGCGAATTCGATGCCAAACAGCAAGCCCGCCAGGCCACTTGACGGATTCCGGGTGCTCGACTTCACCCAGAACATCGCCGGGCCGATGGCCGGACAGGTGCTGGCCGATCTGGGTGCCGAAGTCATCAAGATCGAGGCGCCCGTCGGCGAGGCGGCCCGCCACATCACCGCGGTCCTGCCCGGGCGCCCGCCGTTGGCCACCCTGTTCCTCCCCCACAACCGGGGCAAGAAGTCGGTGATGGCCGACCTGCGCAGCGACGAGGCCAAGCAGCAGATCCTTGCGCTGGTCGATACGGCCGACGTTGTGCTGGAAGGGTTTCGGCCCGGGGTGATGGAACGCATGGGTCTGGGTCCCGACGAGCTGCAATCGCGCAATCCCAAACTCATCTACGCGCGTCTTTCCGCCTACGGGGGCAACGGCCCGCAGGGCAGCCGGCCGGGCGTCGACCTGATGGTCGCCGCCGAGTCGGGCATGACCACCGGGATGCCCACGCCCACCGGCAAACCCCAGATCATCCCGTTCCAACTCGTCGATGCCGCCAGCGGTCACGTGCTGGCCCAGGCGGTACTGGCCGCGCTGCTCAACCGCGAACGCCACGGGATCGCCGACGTCGTGCGGGTCGCCATGTATGACGTCGCGGTCAGCCTGCAGGCCAGTCAGCTGACCATCCACCTGAACAAACCGAGCGACGCCCCCAAGCCGACTGCACCAAATCCTAAGCGGCGCAAGGGTGTTGGGTTCGCCACCCAACCGTCGGACGCATTCAAAGCGGCCGACGGCTACCTGGTGATCAGCGCGTATGTGCCCAAGCACTGGGACAAGCTGTGCCAGATCATCGGCCGACCCGACATGCGCGACGACGAGCGGTTCGTCGACCAGCGCGCGCGGGCGCTCAACTATCCCGAGCTGACCGAAGAACTCGAGAACGCCCTGGCCGCCAAGACCGCGGACGAATGGGTCCAGCTGCTACAGGAGGGCGGCCTGATGGCCTGCCACGCCTACACCTGGAAGCAGGTGGTCGGCACCACGCTGTTCGCCGAGAACGAGCTCGCCCTGCCGGTCGGCGAGGGCGCGGATGAGGTCACGGTAATCCGCACTCCGGCACGCTATTCCAGCTTCGACGCCGCCGCCACCGAGCCCCCGCCCGCCCTCGGCCAGCACACCGAGGAGTATCTGGGCGCACCGCAGCCCGCGCCGTAGGCCTCACGGCGTCAGCTTGACCACCCGGTCGTTGCCGCGGTCGGCGACATAAACGTTCTGGTCCTTGTCGACCGTCACCGCCAACGGGGTGTTGAGTCCGTTGAACGGCAGGACGGTCCCGGTGGTCGCGCCCTGCGGGTACTTGACGACGTCGTTCTTGTCGTGCTCGGTGACGTAGACGGTGCCGCTGTTGTCCACGGCGATGCCCCACGGCACGGACAGGTCATGAAATGGCAACTCCGACGCGGTATTCGACACGGCGTCTAGCTTCACCACCCGGTTGTTGTCGGTGTCCGCGACGTAGACGTTGCCCGCGGGATCGACGGCCACTCCGTCCGGGTTTTTGAGCCCGTTGAATGGCAGCACGGTCTGGGTGTTGGACCCGGCCGCCAGCTTCACCACCCTGCTGTTGCCGCGGTCGGCGACATACACTGCGCCCTGGCCGTCGACCGCGACGCCCTCCGGGTAGTTCAGGCCAGTGAACGGCAGTTCCTTCTGACTGTTGGAGCCGGCCGCCATGCTGATCACCCGGTTGTTGAAATCGGCGACGTACACCGTGCCCGCGCCGTCGACGGCCAAGCCCTGCGGCTCGTACAGCCCGTTGAACGGCAGCACCGTCGTGGCGTTCGAACCGCTCGTCAGCTTCACCGCCCGGCCATACATGCCCTCGCTCGTGGCGTAGACGTTGCCGGAACTGTCCAGCGTCACCCCCCCGGGAGACAAACGAAAGTCAATGCCGTTGAACGGCAACACACTTTGGCCGCTCGCCTGCTTCGCCGGCCCCGAGGAGTCGGTGGACAGGTAGCCGACGACCGCCACGACGAAAGCGACCAACGCGACCAGAGCGATGGCGCCGACGATGATCCACTGTTTACGTTTGTCGTTCGGCACGGCGGCACGCCCGAAGTCCGTGCCGGGTCCATACCGGTGGCCGGATGTCGTCGGGGCGGCACGGATCAGCGACGGCCCAGGGCCCGACCGGACGCTCCTGTTCGCACCGCTGCCCCCCGAAGGCCACGGACCCGCCACGGTGTCGGCGCTCGGCGCCGAGGCGAACGAATCCGGCTCGCGCCCCCCACGCCCATCGTTCGCACCCGCGCCCAGTGCCGTGCTCTGTCCCTCGCGCAGAATCGTGCTGGCCTGCAGCTGCTGGGATCCGGTCAGCGCGTCATGGGCGGCGGCGGCGAATTCGCCCGCGGTGCGATAGCGCTCCTCGGGTCGTTTCGCCATGCCCTTTGCGATCACATGATCCAAGGCGGCCGGAATCGCGCCGGGCCGCAATTGGCTGGGCGGCGGGGCCGTCTTCGTCAGATGCGCGGCGACCAGCCGTTCGACGGTGTCCGCCCGGTATGGCGGTGATCCGGTCAGGCACTCGCTCAACACACATGCGAGCGAATAGATGTCGGCGCTGTGGGTGACCTCATCGTCGGTGAATCGTTCCGGGGCCATGTAGTAATAGGTTCCGATCGCGGTCCCGACCTGGGTCAGGCCCGGATCGGTCGCGGCCCGCGCGATGCCGAAATCCGCCAGGTAGGCGAAGTCGCTGGGAGTTACCAGAATGTTCCCCGGAGTGACATCGCGGTGCGTCACCCCGGCGGCGTGCGCCGCGTCCAGCGCGGCGGCGACCTGGCGGATGATGGCGATCGCCCGCGGTGGGGCCAGCGGCCCGTCCCGGTGCAACAGCGTGCCCAGATCGACGCCGTCGACAAGGCGCATGTCCACGTAAAAGCGCCCGTCGAACTCGCCGTAGTCGTGGATCGGCACCACATGCGGTTCGGTCAGCCGTCCCGCGATATCTGCCTCACGCTGCAGGCGCGCACGGAACTCCGAGTTGCCGGTGAACTGCTGCGAGATCAGTTTCAGGGCCACCATGCGGCGCTTGCGGGTGTCCTCGGCCTCGTAAACCTCACCCATGCCGCCCTGGCGCAGAAGTCGCACCAACCGGTAGGGGCCGAACCAGGACCCGACCCGCGAGGCCGGCCCGCTATCGCTCACCCTCGAGCCTCCTTCGCTCGTCCTTTACTCGGTCAGGAAATCGCATTGACCGCGCTCGACAGTTTCGCCGTGAACGAGCTGGGCAGCGGGATGGAACCGTACTGGTCCAAACCGTCCTGGCCCGGACCGATTGCCGCCTGCATGAAGGCCTTCACCGCCGCGCCCGTGGCCGCGTCCGGGTACTTCGAACAGACGATTTCATAGGTCGCGAGCACGATCGGGTACGCGCCGGACTGTGTCGGCTTGTAGAACGAGGAGGTGTCCAGCACCAGGTCGTTGCCCTGCCCGCTGAAGGTCGCCCCGGCGATCGTCTTCTCGACGGAGTCCTTGGTGATCGGCACCGCGTCCGGACCCGCCGACGTGACGATCGACGCCATGGTCAGCTGCTTGCCCACCGCGAAGGACCACTCGTTGTAGGTGATCGACCCCTCGGTGTTCTGCAGCAGCGCGGACGTGCCGTTGTTCCCGCTGGCGCCCTGTCCGACGCCGCCGTTGAACGTCTCGCTGCTGCCCTTGCCCCAGGCACCGTCTGGACGCGCCATCGAGGTACTTCTGGAAGTTGGCGGTGGTACCGGACTTGTCACTGCGGAAGATGACCGCGATGGGTGTCGACGGCAGGTTGAGGCCCGAGTTGATGGCCTTCAGTGCCGGGTCGTCCCACTTGGTGATGGTGCCGTTGAAGATCTTCGCGGCGGTGGGCCCGTCCAATTTCAGTCCGGTCAGCCCGGTGAGGTGGTATGTGACCGCGATCGGCCCGAACACCGTCGGCAGATCCCAGGCCGGCGAACCGCACCGCTGTGCCGCCCGGTCGTTCTGACCCGTGGACGGGTCCAGGGGGACATCGGAACCGGCGAGGTCGGTTTGGTTGTTGACGAACTCGGTCACGCCGGCGCCGGACCCGTTCGCGTTGTAATCCAGCGTGTAGCCGGGACAGGCCCGAACGTAGGCATAGACGAACTGCTCGATCGCGTTCTGCTGCGCGGTCGAGCCGTTGTAATCCAACGTGTAACCCGGGCATGCCCGAACGTAGGCGTAGACGAACTGCTCGATCGCGTTCTGCTGCGCGGTCGAGCCCTGTCCTTCAGCACCTTCTTGCCGCCGCAGTCCACCGGCGGCGGCTTGGAACCAGACGAGTTCGAGCTGCCGCCGCACCCGGCCAGCGCCAGGGCGGTGACGGCCACCAAACCCAGTGCGGCGGCATATCGAGCGAACCTCACGCAACTCCTTCGGACGTCGCGGCGGCGAATCCGCAGGCTCGCCACCGACCGCTGCCCAGGGGACAAAGAAAAGTTAACCAATCGCGAATATACAAACCCTTGACATATAATAAGAGGTAAATATGCGGTGGCTGTTCGCCGAGCACCGACACGTAGCATCGGTGACTAATGGGTGGCCAAGGACAGCAAACCGCAGGTCCGGATTCCCCCGCCTGACGCGGCATGGTCCCGCCGCCGCGATCGGCCGGCAACTGCCCTATGACGCGGCCGGCTAACTGACCGTGTTCCTGCTGCTGCTGATTGCGCTGGGACGGCTGATCACCTGGCTATCCGGACGCAAGTCGCACAGTTAAGCCCCGTTGCCCGGCAGCCGCACGACCTGAACGAAGAACTCGTCGATCTGCCGGACGGCCTTCATGAATTGGTCCAGGTCAACGGGTTTGGTGACGTAGGCATTCGCGTGCAGTTTGTAGCTCTTGAGGATGTCTTCCTCCGCCGAGGAGGTGGTGAGCACCACGACGGGGATGCGCGCCAGGTCGGGGTCGGACTTGACCTTTTCCAGTAGCTGGCGGCCGTCGTATTTCGGCAGATTCAGGTCGAGCAGGATGAGGTCGGGCCGCGGCGCGTCGGCGAACTCACCGCGCCGGTAAAGGTAGTTGAGCCCTTCCTCCCCGTCGTGCGCGACGTGGAGCCTGTTCTTGAGCTTGTTGTGCTCGAACGCTTCCCGGGTGATGAGCTCGTCGCCCGGGTCGTCCTCGACGAGCAGGATGTCGATCGCTCTGCCTTCTGGTGTGGTCATTGATGCGCTCCTTCCAAAGCAATCGAGTCTGCTTCGTCGACGGGTTCGGGCATGGGAAGGGTGAATTCGAATCGGGTCCCCTCGGTGTAGGACGTGTCGATCCGGACGGTGCCGCCGTGGTGCTCGATGATCTTCTTGACCAGTGCCAGACCTACTCCGGTGCCGGCGTAGACATCCCGGCCGTGCAGCCGCTGGAAGATCACGAAGACCTTGTCGGAGAATTCCTCCGGGATGCCGATGCCGTTGTCCGCCACGCTGAGCAGCCATTCGCCGTCGTGGGTGCCGGTGCCCGGCGCGCATTCGATGACGACGCGGGGTCGACGATCCTTGTGCCGGAACTTGATCGCGTTGCCGATCAGGTTCTGCCACAGCATCGTCAGCAACATCGGATCCCCGACGATCTGCGGAAGCGGCTGCGCCGGGCGCACGATTTGCGCCTCGGTCTCCTCGATCGCGACGGCAAGATTGGCCAGGCCGGCATCGAGCGTCTCGTCGAGGCGCACCTCGGTTTCGGTGGTGCCCAGCCGGCCGACCCGGGAGAAGGTGAGCAGGTCGTTGATCAGCGCCTGCATGCGCTTGGCGCCGTCGACCGCGAACCCGATGTATTCGATGCCGCGCTCGTCGAGCTTGTCGCCGTAGCGTTTTTCCAGCAGCTGGCAAAAGGACGCCACCTTGCGCAGCGGCTCCTGCAGATCATGGGAGGCCACGTAGGCGAACTGCTCGAGTTCGGTGTTGGACCGCCTTAATTCGGCGGCCTGTTCGTCCAGTTGCGCCTGGGCATGTTGCGACACCGCGAGTTCCTCAACGACGCGCTTGCGCATGTTCTCCACGTCGATCGCCATCTTCCGAATGTCCTTGGGCCGCTGCGGAGGTGAGATCGTCTCCTCGAAATTGCCCTCGGTGATCCGCCGGCAGGCCGCGGCCAGCGCCGCGATCGGCCGGGTGATCACGGCGCGGCTGACCAGCCCCAGCGCCAGGGCCGCCGCGATCACGATCAGCACAGTGATACCCAGCACCCAATCGCGCCAGCCATTGATCTCGTACATCTCGTCGGTGGCAGCCGCAGAGGCTACCGCCAGGTGGGTGTTCTGCGTATCGAAAAGCTCACGCAGATGGTCGAATTTAGCCTTGCCCATGTCGGCCGTGCGGGGGCTGATATAGGTCGGCGTCTTGGGAGCCACGTTGACGATCAATGGTTCGGCATAGTTTGTCCGCCAGTCGGCGGCGGCGCTTTCCACCGCGTCCAGATCGGCCATCAGCTGCGCGCGCCCGCCCACCAGACGCCGAATCTCTTCGGCCGCAGCCTGTTCGGCGCGTTGCCCGTCGTAATACGGTGCGAGGAACTGCCGGTCGGCGGCGATCAGGTAGCCGCGCATGCCCGTCTCCTGGTCACGCAACGCCGCCTGCAAGCGCGCCGCGGCGACGCGCGCCGGCTGAATATTCTGGCCCATCTGGCGCGCCACCTCGTCGGTGCGATGCAGCAACACGGCGCCGACCAACGCCCCGACGAGCACCGTGACGCCCATGACCCACAGCACCAGCGCCAGCCATCCCCGCACGGTGAGCTCCGTGAGCCGAAGCGGACGCGATGAGATCACGTGGTAGTCCTTTCGACGCGCAGGACGGCGATGTCATCGGTCAGACCGCCGCGTGGCTGGGCGAGCGCCTGGGCACCATTGATGAGCGCGTCGACGAACGCGGGACCGGGCTGATCCGCGTGGGCGCGGGCCAGGGCAAGCAGGCCGTCCTCGCCGAGACGTTGCGTGCCCTCTCCCGAATATCCCTCGAAGAGTCCGTCGGTCAGCAAGAGCAGGGCATGCCCGGTGGGCAGGTCCAACTCTTCGGACGGCCAGTCGCCGGCGCGCAGGCCCAGTGCCGGGCCGCCCGCCGGCTCGTGCCACTCGACGGTTCCCCCGGCCTGCACCAGCATCCCTGGATGGCCGGCGCGGATGACGCTGACCCGCGCGCTGTCGGGCGAGATCTCCAGGCTGAGCACCGTTGCGAAGATTCCGGTGTCGGTTCGTTCCGAATACAAGACCCGCTCGAGCTGGCGCATCCTTTCGACGCCGTGCACACCGGCGAAGGTGAGCGCGCGAAACGCGATCCGTAGTGCCGCGCCGAGCGCGGCCTCGTGCGGACCGTGTCCGGCGACGTCGCCGATCAGCACGTGCACGGTCCGGTCGGGCGTCTGGATGACGTCGTAGAAGTCTCCGCACAGCAATGCGTCTTCGCGGCTCGGCCGGTACCGGGCGACGATGTCGACGCCCGGGTTGTCCAGCAGCAGCGGCGAGGGCAGCAGACCGCGTTCCAGCAGTGCGTTCTCCCGGGCCCGCAGCTGCGTCGCGTGCAGATCGGCGGCAATGAGTTCGGCGCGCTTGCGCTCGATTGCGTACAGCAGCGCGCGGCGCAACATTTCCGGCTCGACCCGGCCCTTGACCAGATAGTCCTGGGCGCCGGCGGCCACCGCCGAAGCCCCGAAGTACTCGTCGTTCAAGCCGGTCAGCACCACGATCGGCACGGTGGCGTCGAGGTTGGCGATGCGGTTGAGCGCGTCGATCCCGCTGGCGTCGGGCAGGTGCAGATCCAACAGCACGCAGTCGGGCCGGGCGGATTCCAGCTCGCGCTCCGCGTGTGCCATCGACTTGGCCCACACCACCTGGATGTCGGTGACCGCGTCGGTGATCAAGTCTTCCACCAGCACCGCATCGGCGCGGTCGTCCTCGACCAACAGCAACGACATTGACTGCCAACTCGCCGTCGGGCTGACGGTAGCGCGTGTCGGTATCAATACCCGGCCATCTGTGGACGGGCATCAGAAGTCGCGTTCTGCACTGCAGACCCCTTTGTCGCGATGAGCCCTTTACTCGGTGACGGTGGTCGGACACTAGTCGGTGGCTGTTTACCGATCGTCGGTGTGGACTTAACGCACCCGAGTGCAGATCCTAAGCGGTGCCGCTGGACTTTTCGCAAGAGCATCGCCGGAACAAGGTCAGCGCAGCAACGCCCGCGACATCACCACGCGCTGAATCTGATTGGTGCCCTCGTAGATCTGAGTGATCTTGGCGTCACGCATCATCCGCTCGACCGGGAAGTCAGTCGTGTAGCCGGCGCCGCCGAACAGTTGCACGGCCGCCTCCGTCACATCCATCGCGGTGTCGGAGGCGAAGCACTTTGCGGCCGCGGAGATGAATCCGAGATTCGGCTCGCCGCGTTCGGCGCGGGCGGCGGCGGTGTAGACCATCAGCCGGGCCGCTTCGACTTTCATCGCCATGTCGGCCAGCTCGAACTGCACACCCTGAAAGTCCGAGATCGACCTGCCGAACTGTTTGCGCTCCTTCGTGTAGGCGACGGCAGCGTCCACCGCCCCCTGCGCGAGGCCGACCGCCTGCGCGCCGACCGTGGGGCGGGTGTGGTCGAGGGTCTGGAGTGCGGTTTTGAACCCGGTGCCAGGTTCACCGATGATCCGGTCGCCCGGGATGCGGCAGTTCTCGAAGTACAACTCGGTGGTCGGCGACCCCTTGATGCCCATCTTCTTTTCCTTCGGTCCGAAGGAAAAGCCCTCATCGTCTTTGTGCACCATGAACGCCGAGATGCCGTTGGGGCCTTTGTCCGGATCGGTCACCGCCATCACGGTGTACCAGGTCGACTTGCCGCCGTTGGTGATCCAGCACTTGGTGCCGTTGAGAATCCAGTCATCCCCGTCGGCCTTGGCCCGGGTCCGCATCGACGCCGCGTCACTACCGGCTTCGCGCTCGCTCAATGCATAGGAGGCCATCGCCCCGTCTTTGGCCAGGGATGGCAACACCTGCTTTTTCAGCTCCTCCGAGCCCTGCAGGATCAGGCCCATGGTGCCCAGCTTGTTGACGGCGGGGATCAGCGAGGCGGATCCGTCGACGCGCGCCACTTCTTCGATCACGATGCATGCGGCAACCGAGTCCGCGCCCTGACCGCCGTATTCCTCGGGAATGTGGACCGCATTGAAACCCGACGCGTTCAGCGCGTCCAGGGCCTCCTGCGGGAAGCGCGAATTCTCATCCACATCGGCGGCGTGCGGAGCGATCTCTTTTTCCGCCAGCGCCCGAATCGCCGCCCGCAATTCGCTGTGTTCGTCGGGCAATTGGAACAAATCAAAGGTGGGGTCTCCGGCCCACTGAGCCATGTTGGCCTCCTTGCTACTCGCCAGTAACCCTACCCTGACGGCGCTGCAGCGCTTCATCCTTGGCTCGCACGCTCTGCGCCAGCTGCTCCTGGAAGTCGACGATCCGCGCCCGCAGCGCGGGGTCCGACGACCCGAGGATGCGCACGGCGAGCAGACCGGCGTTGCGGGCGCCCCCGATGGAGACCGTGGCCACCGGGACCCCGGCGGGCATCTGCACGATCGACAGCAACGAGTCCAGGCCGTCCAGGTGCGCCAGCGGCACCGGCACGCCGATGACGGGCAGCGGCGTCGCGGATGCGACCATTCCGGGCAGGTGCGCGGCGCCCCCGGCCCCGGCGATGATCACCTCGATGCCACGCCCGGCCGCGTCACGCGCGTAGTCGAACATCACCTGGGGCGTGCGGTGCGCGGAAACGACCCGAACCTCGGCCGGCACGCCGAATTCGGCGAGCGCCGCCGCGGCGTCCTGCATCACCGACCAGTCACTGTCGCTGCCCATGATCACCCCGACGCGAGGCGCTTCACTCATGTGGATCCCATCCGTCCGTCCACTGCCCGTGCGACAACCAGTGTGCCGCCAGGTCGGCGCGTTCCCGCAGCTTCGCCACGCTTTCCTGGTCCGCCGGCCCGGAGCCGACGAAGTTGATGTGCCCGACCTTGCGGCCGGGACGTTCTTGCTTGCCGTACAGGTGAACGCGGGCGTCGGGCATCCGCGCGAAGAGGTGATGCAGCCGCTCGTCGACGCTCATCTCCGGGACTTCGGGGGCGCCCAGCACGTTGGCCATCACGGTCACCGGTGCGACGGCGTCGGTATCGCCGAGCGGGTAGTCCAGCACCGCGCGCAGATGCTGCTCGAACTGACTGGTGCGCGACCCGTCCATGGTCCAGTGCCCGGAGTTGTGTGGCCGCATCGCCAGTTCGTTGACCAGCAGTTCCCCCTCGACCGTCTCGAAGAGCTCGACGGCGAGCACCCCGACCACGCCGAGCTCGGCCGCCAGCCGCAACGCCAGCTGCTGCGCGGCGGCGGCCCGTTCGGCGGGCAGCTCCGGCGCGGGCGCGATCACCTGCACGCAGATCCCGTCGTGCTGCACCGTCTCGACGACCGGCCACGCCGCGCCCTGGCCGAACGGTGACCGCGCCACCAGGGCCGACAGTTCGCGGCGCAGGTTCACCTGCTCCTCGGCCATCAGCGGCACGCGAGAGGCCAGGAAGGCGGCCGCGATCTCACGCGCGTGCGACGGGTCGCGTGCCATCCGCACCCCGCGCCCGTCGTAACCGCCGCGGACCGCTTTCACCACCACTGGGCCGGCTATGCGTCGCGCGAAGGCATCGAGTTCGTCGACGCTGCGGATCTCGGCATAGCGGGGCACCGGGACGCGGAGGGCCTCGAGCCTGCGGCGCATGACGAGCTTGTCCTGCGCGTGCACCAGGGCCTGTGGCGGCGGAGCCACGTTGACTCCCTCGGCGACCAGCTTCTCCAGTAGTTCGTTCGGCACGTGTTCGTGGTCGAAGGTCAGCACGTCTGCACCCGCGGCCACCCCGCGAAGGTCGTCGAGATCGGTGTGCGAACCGATGACGACGTCGGGCGCGACCAGCGCGGCCGGCTCGTCGGCGGCGGTTGCCAGCACCCTCAGCGTCTGCCCCAGGGCGATCGCCGCTTGGTGGGTCATCCGGGCGAGCTGACCGCCACCGACCATTGCGACCACGGGGACGACGCGCGGGACTGCTCGGGGGCCTGCGACGGGGGGTGCGCCCGGTGGGCGTGTACTCGGCACGGCCATCATCGTGTCACGGCGAAACAAACCGCCGCTAAAGGCGTGTTGACCGGGGCCGACACCGAATTGTTATGTACGATTTTGCGTCGAATTTGTGTCCATCCGTAGACTGACGTGTTGTGTCCTTCGCGGAAGCCACGATCGCGCGTCTACCTAGGGTTATGCAGCCCTATTTGCTACGCCACCACGAACTGATCAAATTCGCCATCGTCGGCGGAACCACATTCGTCATCGACTCGGCGCTTTTCTACACGCTGAAGCTGACAATTCTCGAACCCAAACCGGTGACCGCAAAGGTGATCGCCGGCATTGTCGCGGTCATCGCGTCCTACGTGCTGAACCGCGAATGGAGCTTCCGCAATCGCGGCGGGCGCGAGCGCCACCACGAGGCGCTGCTGTTCTTCGCGTTCAGCGGCGTCGGGGTGCTGCTCTCCATGGCGCCGCTGTGGTTCTCCAGCTACGTGCTGCAGCTGCGCGAGCCGATGGTGTCGCTGGCGGTGGAAAACGTCGCCGACTTCATCTCGGCCTACCTCATCGGCAACTTGCTGCAGATGGCGTTCCGGTTCTGGGCGTTTCGGCGCTGGGTGTTTCCCGACCAGTTCGCGCGCGACCCCGAGAAGGCGCTGGAATCCGCGCTTACCGCCGGCGGTATCGCCGAAATCTTCGAGGACGAGATCGAGGGCGGCAACGTCACCTTGCTGCGCGCCTGGCGCAACCGCGCCAGCCGGCTCGCTCAGCTGGGCGATTCCTCGGAACCCAGGGTGTCGAAGACTTCGTGATACAGCAGCGCGTGCACCTCGCGCAGCCGCGGAATGTCGTAGAACTCCAACGGATCTTGTGACGCCGATTCGATGATCAGCGTCCCGGTGCGGAACATGCGCTCGGTGATCCGGTCCCGGAATTCCACGCTGTTGATGCGGGCCAGCGGGATATCGATGCCGGTGCGGGTCAGCACCCCGTGCCGGAACATCACCCGCCGGTTGGTCACCACGAAATGGGTGGTCAGCCAGCTCAGGAAGGGCCACAGTGTCAGCCAGCCCACGATCACCAGCCAGATCCCCCAGACGACGCCGTAGATGATGTTCTTGGCGAGCTGCTCCCAGTGCGTCGAGTTGAGGTATCCGGAGCCGAATGCGGCCAGTCCGGTCGCCAGGATGAGAACCAGCACCGGCCAGATCAGCCGCTTCCAGTGGGGGTGGCGATGCACGATGACGTGTTCGCCGGCGGCCAGAACGTTATCCGGGTAGCCCATGGACTGACATTAGCCCCGCAAATGCACCACGTCGCCGGCCGCGACGACGACAGTCTGCCCGCCACTTTCCAGGCAGAGTCGCCCTTGGTCATCGATGGCGCTCGCGGTCCCGTCGACCTGCTTGCCGCCGGGCAGGTGCGCGCGGACCAGGGTGCCGATGGTCAGGCTGCGCGCCCGGTAGTCGGCGGCCAGCGCCCAGTCGGCCCCGCGCGCGGCGCGCCAGGCCACGATCCGCCGGCCCAGCTCCCGCAGCAGGGCGGATACCAGCTGGGTACGGTCGGGCGCTGCGACGCCCAGGTCGAGCAGTGAGGTCGCGCCGGGGCCGTCGATTTCGTCGGCCGCCTGAGTCACGTTGAGCCCCAAGCCGATAACGACGACGGGCTTCGCCACCTCGGCGAGGATTCCGGCCAGCTTGCCCGGCGAATCCGGCGGGCCGGCCAGCACGTCGTTGGGCCATTTGAGACCCGCCTGCGCCCCCGTCCCCGCCAGCAACGGCGTCACGATGTCGACCACCGCCACCCCGGTGGCCAGCGGCAGCCAGCCCCATCCGGTGGTAGGGACGTCGACGACGCTGACCCCGACTGACATGGTGATCTGAGCCCGCGGCGTGGCCGACCAGCCGCGGCCGTGCCGGCCCCGCCCGGCGGTCTGGTGCTCGGCGATCAGCACGGCACCGGCGACGTCGTCGCCCGACGCCGCGCGCGCCAGCAGGTCGGCGTTGGTGGAGCCGGTCCGCTCCACGACGTCGAGCTTGCGCCAGCCCAGCCCGGTGCCGATCAACTCGGCGCGCAATGCGCTCTCGTCCAACGGTGCCCGGAGCTGATCTCGTTCTGTCACCGCGCCAAGCCTAGAACTCAGGGCCGATCCTCGCGCATGTCCATCACGGCCAAATGGCTGAACAGCATGCTGGTGCCGATCGGGTTACCGCCGCCGGGATACGCCGTGCCGCTGGGTGCGGCCATGGTGTTTCCCGCCGCGTACAGGCCGGGGATCGGGCTGCCGGTCGTGTCGAGCACCCGCGCCGCGCTGTCCGTGCGCAGGCCGCCCTTGGTGCCCAGGTCGGAGATGCCGAACGCGGCGGCGTGATACGGCGGCGAGTCGACGGGCACCAGCGGCGACGCCCCCGCCGAGAAGGCGCGGTCGAACGCCTCGTCGCCGCGGCCGAAGTCCTCGTCGACGCCGACGGCGGCGAAATCGTTGAACCGGGCCACCGTCGCGGCCAGCTGCCCACCCGGAACCCCGATCTTGGCGGCCAGCTCCTCGAGCGTGTCCGCGGTGTGCCACAGGCCGGCGGCGACGTACTTCTCGGTCTCCACGATGCTGACGTTGGCCGCCTTCACCGGCGGCACCTCGCCCTCCTTGTCGTCGTAGATCATCCAGTACGGCAACGTGATCGACCCGTCCTGCAGCTGCGCGATGATCTCGCGACCGGCCCGGTCGTAGGCCCGGGACTCGTTGACGAACCGGTTGCCGTCCTGGTTGACGAAGATGCCGCCGGTGAACCACAGCGCGAACGCCGAGCGCCCGTCGGGATGGGTCATGCCCGGTGACCACCACGCCTGGTCCAGCAGGTCGGTGCCCGCTCCCGCGGCAATGCCGGCCTGCAGCGCCAGGCCGCGACTTCCCGGGCCGCCCATGGTGTCTCGCGACGTCCCGGGCACGCCGTAGCGCCGGCGCAGCTCCTCGTTGGCTTCAAAGCCCCCGGCGGCCAGCAGCACTCCCCGGCGGGCGCGGATGGCGCGGCGCTGCCCGGCGGTCTCGACGATCGCGCCCGTCACCCGTCCGTCGGACACCACCAGCTCGACCAGCTCCGTATCGCGCTGCAGTGCCGCCGTCGGGTACTGCCCGATGGCCTTGAGGAACCGGGCGATCAGGGCGCGGCCCCCGACGTAATAATCGGGAGGCGTCTCGGCGCCGAGGCGGTCGGTGTCCAGCGGACCGCGGATCACCTCGCGGAATTCGGGGGCGGCGGCCACCTTCAGGGGCTTCGCGGCGATGTGGCGTTTGCCGTCCAGGCGCGCCTTGGGCGCCTTGCCGTAGTAGTCGGGCCACGGCAGCGGCACGAACTTCAGGTTCGGGTCGGCTTCCAGGTACTCGATCAGCGGCGCGCCGCCACGGACGAAGGTCTCCTGCAGCTCGCGCGGGGTCCGGTCGCCGACCACCGCGTGGTAGTAGGTGAGCGCGTCCTCGATGGTGTCGTCGTCCATGCCGGCGCGGACCAGCACCGGATTGCACGGGAACCAGACGCCGCCCCCGCCGGAGTACGCGGTGGTGCCACCGAACTTCGACGTCGCCTCGACCAGCAGCACCTCGAGGCCTTCACGCGCCGCTGTGTACGCACCGGTCACGCCGCCGCCGCCCGACCCCGCGATCAGCACGTCGCATTCGGCCGCCCAGTCCGCGGTTCCCAACCGGCGGGCGTCCATCAGCGGAGAGTACCGCGCCGCTAAGCTCGACTCCCATGACGAGCGTTACCGACCACACGGCGGAACCCGCCGCGGAGCACAGCATCGACATCCACACCACCGCGGGCAAGCTGGCCGAGCTGCACAAGCGGCGCGAAGAGTCACTGCACCCGGTGGGCGAAGAGGCCGTCGAGAAGGTGCACGCGAAGGGCAAGCTGACCGCCCGCGAACGCATCCTCGCCCTGCTCGACGAGGACTCGTTCGTGGAGCTCGACGCGCTGGCTCGCCACCGCAGCAAGAACTTCGGCCTGGAGAACAACCGCCCGCTGGGCGACGGCGTCATCACCGGCTACGGCACGGTTGACGGCCGCGACGTGTGCATCTTCAGCCAGGACGCCACGGTGTTCGGCGGCAGCCTCGGCGAGGTGTACGGCGAGAAGATCGTCAAGATCCAGGACCTGGCGATCAAGACCGGTCGCCCGCTGATCGGCATCAACGACGGCGCCGGCGCGCGGATCCAGGAGGGCGTCGTCTCGCTGGGCCTGTACAGCCGCATCTTCCGCAACAACATCCTGGCCTCCGGCGTCATCCCGCAGATCTCGCTGATCATGGGGGCGGCCGCCGGTGGGCACGTCTACTCCCCCGCGCTGACCGACTTCGTGGTGATGGTCGACCAGACCAGCCAGATGTTCATCACCGGACCCGACGTCATCAAGACCGTCACCGGTGAGGACGTCACCATGGAGGAGCTGGGCGGCGCCCACACCCACATGGCCAAGTCGGGCACCCTGCACTACGTCGCCTCCGGCGAGCAGGACGCCTTCGACTGGGTCCGCGACCTGCTGAGCTACCTGCCGCCCAACAACGCCACCGACGCGCCGCGCTACGCCGAGCCGCATCCCCCGGGCGCCATCGAGGACAACCTCACCGACGAGGACCTCGAGCTGGACGCGCTGATCCCGGACTCGCCCAACCAGCCCTACGACATGCACGAGGTGATCACCCGCATCCTCGACGACGACGAGTTCCTCGAGATTCAGGGCGGCTACGCGCAGAACATCGTCGTCGGGTTCGGCCGCATCGAGGGCCGGCCGGTCGGGATCGTGGCCAACCAGCCGACCCAGTTCGCCGGCTGCCTGGACATCAACGCCTCGGAGAAGGCCGCCCGGTTCGTGCGGACCTGCGACTGCTTCAACATCCCGATCATCATGCTGGTCGACGTCCCGGGCTTCCTGCCGGGCACCGGCCAGGAGTACAACGGCATCATCCGCCGCGGCGCCAAGCTGCTGTTCGCCTACGGCGAGGCCACGGTCCCGAAGATCACCGTCATCACCCGCAAGGCCTACGGCGGCGCCTACTGCGTGATGGGGTCCAAGGACATGGGCTGCGACGTCAACCTGGCGTGGCCGTCGGCGCAGATTGCCGTGATGGGCGCCTCCGGTGCCGTCGGGTTCGTCTACCGCAAGCAACTGAGCGAGGCCGCCAAGGAGGGCAAGGACGTCGACGCGCTGCGGCTGCAACTGCAGCAGGAATACGAAGACACCCTGGTCAACCCGTATGTCGCCGCCGAGCGGGGCTATGTCGATGCGGTGATCCCGCCGTCGCACACCCGCGGTTACATCGGCACGGCGCTGCGCCTGCTGGAACGCAAGATCTCCCACCTGCCCCCCAAGAAGCACGGGAACATTCCCCTATGACCGAGCAGACCGACGACGAGCAGACCGACGGGGCCGTGGCCGAGGACGCTGCGCGAGCCGCAGGCGCACGAGCCGCATTTCCAGATCCTCAAGGGTGAGCCCACCGTCGAGGAACTGGCCGCGCTGGTGGCGGTGCTGGGTAGCGCCGGCGGGGTGCCGGAGCCCGAACAGCCCGAGCGGACCCGCTGGGGTCTGCCGGTCGACCGGTTGCGTTTCGCGATGACCAACTTTCAGCGGCTCACGTTCCAGCAAATGACCCACATGAGGCATTGACCCGTCTGGTGCTGGCGTCGGCCTCTACCGGCCGGCTCAAGGTGCTGCGCCAGGCCGGCGTCGATCCGCTGGTCGTGGTGTCCGGCGTCGACGAGGATGCCGTCGCCGCCGCGCTGGGGCCGGACGCGTCGCCGGGCGACGTGGTGTGCGCCCTGGCCCGGGCCAAGGCCGAACAGGTGGCCGGCGAGCTGGATGGCGGCGTTGCCGCCGATTGCGTTGTCATCGGCTGTGATTCGATGCTGTTCATCGACGGCCGGCTGTGCGGCAAACCCGGTTCGGCCGATGCCGCTGCGAGCCAGTGGCGCCTGATGGGTGGCCGCTCCGGCGAGCTGCACACCGGGCACTGCCTGCTGCGGCTGCGCGACGCTGCCATCACTCATTGTGAAGTCGAATCCCGGTGCACGACAGTACATTTCGCCGTCCCGACGGACGCAGACCTGCGGGCGTATGTCGCCCACGGCGAACCATGGCAGGTGGCCGGCGGTTTCACCCTGGACGGCCTGGGCGGCTGGTTCGTCGACGGCATCGATGGCGACCCGTCGAACGTGATCGGGGTCAGCCTGCCGCTGCTGCGGTCGCTGCTGGGGCGGGTCGGGCTGTCGGTGTCCGCGCTGTGGGCCGCCAACTAACCCTGGCGGTAGGCTCGGCACTGTGGCATTACCCCCCGATCCGAGCCCGACATTGTCGGCCTACGCCCACCCCGAGCGACTGGTCACCGCCGACTGGCTGTCCGCCAACCAAGGCACCCCCGGCCTGGCGATCGTCGAATCCGACGAGGACGTTCTGCTCTACGACGTCGGTCATATCCCCGGCGCCGTGAAGGTCGATTGGCACACCGACCTCAACGACCCCCGGGTCCGCGACTACATCGACGGCGCGCAGTTCGCGGAGCTGATGGACCGCAAGGGCATCGCCCGCGACGACACCGTGGTGATCTACGGCGACAAGAGCAACTGGTGGGCTGCCTACGCGCTGTGGGTGTTCACGCTGTTCGGGCACCCCGACGTGCGGCTGCTCAACGGCGGCCGGGACCTGTGGCTGGCCGAACGCCGGGAGACCACGCTGGACGTGCCCACCAAGACATCCAGCGGCTACCCCATCGTCACCCGCAACGACGCACCCATCCGCGCCTTCAAGGACGACGTCCTGGGCATTCTCGGCAGCCAGCCGCTGATCGACGTGCGCTCGCCGGACGAGTACACCGGCAAGCGCACGCACATGCCCGAGTACCCCGAGGAAGGCGTGCTGCGCGGCGGCCACATCCCCACCGCCCGGTCGATCCCGTGGGCCAGGGCGGCCGACGAGAACGGCCGGTTCCGCAGCCGCGAGGAGCTCGAGGAGCTGTACGGCTTCCTCGAGCCGGACGACAAGACCGTCGTGTACTGCCGCATCGGCGAGCGCTCCAGCCACACCTGGTTCGTGCTGACGCACCTGCTCGGCAAGCCCGGGGTGCGCAACTACGACGGATCGTGGACGGAGTGGGGCAACACCGTGCGCACGCCGATCGTGGCGGGTGAAGAGCCGGGCTCCGTCCCGGTCTGATGGCGGCGCGATGAGTATGCCCGCGCCGCTGGCCGAGGTGGTGTCCGACTTCGCCGAAGTCGAGGGCCAGGACAAGCTTGCGCTGCTGCTGGAGTTCGCCAACGAACTCCCCCCGCTGCCGGCCGACCTCGAACAGGCGGCCATGGAGCCGGTGCCCGAATGCCAGACCCCGCTGTTCCTGCACGTCGACGCCAGCGACCCCGAGCGGGTGCGGCTGCACTTCAGCGCGCCGGCCGAATCGCCGACCACGCGGGGGTTCGCGTCGATCCTGGCCGCCGGTCTCGACGAACAGCCGGCCGCCGACATTCTGGCGGTGCCCGAGGATTTTTACGCCGACCTCGGGCTGGCCGCTCTGATCAGCCCGCTGCGGTTGCGCGGCTTGTCGGCGATGCTCGCCCGCATCAAGCGCAGGCTGCGCGAGGCGTCCTGAAAAAAGGTGGACCGCCTCGTCGGGCCGAACGGCGCGGCGCTTAGACTTCCCGAGAACTCGTTGTAAGAAATTCTCTTAGAGAAGTCCGCAGAAATGCGTCTGCGGATATGCCAAACAGGAGGCGCAGTGGCTAATCACGCCAGCTCGAGGATCTCCAAGGTGCTCGTCGCCAACCGCGGCGAAATCGCAGTCCGGGTGATCCGCGCGGCCCGCGATGCGGGCCTGTCCAGCGTGGCGGTGTACGCCGAGCCCGATGCTGACGCGCCGCATGTGCGTCTGGCCGACGAGGCGTTCGCCTTGGGCGGTCAAACGTCCGCGGAGTCCTACCTGGACTTCGCCAAACTCCTTGACGCGGCGGCCAAGTCCGGTGCCAACGCCGTCCACCCCGGCTACGGCTTCCTGTCGGAGAATGCCGACTTCGCCCAGGCGGTCCTGGACGCGAATCTGATCTGGATCGGGCCAAGCCCGCAGTCCATCCGCGACCTCGGTGACAAGGTCACCGCCCGCCACATCGCCGCGCGCGCGCAGGCCCCGCTGGTGCCCGGCACCCCGGACCCGGTGAAGGACGCTGACGAAGTGGTGGCCTTCGCCGAGGAGTACGGCGTGCCGATCGCCATCAAGGCGGCGTTCGGCGGCGGCGGGCGCGGCATGAAGGTGGCCCGCACCATCGAAGAGATCCCCGAGCTGTTCGAGTCGGCCACCCGTGAGGCCGTCGCGGCGTTCGGCCGCGGCGAGTGCTTCGTCGAGCGCTACCTGGACAAGCCGCGCCACGTCGAGGCGCAGGTGATCGCCGACCAGCACGGCAACGTGATCGTCGCCGGCACCCGTGACTGCTCGCTGCAGCGCCGTTTCCAGAAGCTGGTCGAAGAGGCTCCCGCTCCGTTCCTGACCGACGCGCAGCGCAAGGAGATCCACGAGTCGGCGAAGCGGATCTGCAAGGAGGCGCACTACTACGGCGCCGGGACCGTCGAATACCTGGTCGGCCAGGACGGCCTGATCTCCTTCCTGGAGGTCAACACCCGTCTGCAGGTCGAGCACCCGGTCACCGAGGAGACCGCCGGCATCGACCTGGTGCTGCAGCAGTTCAAAATCGCCAACGGCGAGAAGCTGGACCTCACCGAGGATCCCACGCCGCGCGGGCACGCCATCGAGTTCCGGATCAACGGCGAGGACGCCGGACGGGGCTTCCTGCCCGCCCCCGGCCCGGTCACCCGCTACGACATCCCGACCGGCCCCGGCGTTCGCCTGGACTCGGGTGTCGAGGCCGGTTCGGTCATCGGCGGTCAGTTCGACTCGATGCTGTCCAAGCTGATCGTGTACGGCGCCACCCGCGAGGAGGCGCTCGCCCGCTCCCGCCGGGCCCTGGACGAGTTCCACGTCGAGGGCCTGGCCACGGTCATCCCGTTCCACCGCGCCGTGGTGTCCGACCCGGCGTTCATCGGTGACGACGACGGCTTCTCGGTGCACACCCGCTGGATCGAGACCGAGTGGAACAACACCATCGAACCGTTCACCGGCGGCGAGCCGCTCGACGAAGAGGACGCCCGGCCGCGCCAGAAGGTGGTCGTGGAGGTCGGCGGCCGCCGGCTCGAGGTGTCGCTGCCCGGCGACCTGGCACTGTCCAGCGGTGGCGCGGCGGACCCGGCCGGTGTCATCCGCAAGAAGCCCAAGGCGCGCAAGCGGGGGGCGCACGCGGGTGCGGCTGCCTCGGGCGACGCGGTGACCGCCCCGATGCAGGGCACCGTGGTCAAGGTCGCGGTCGAGGAGGGCCAGGAGGTTGCCGCGGGCGACCTGGTGGTGGTGCTCGAGGCGATGAAGATGGAGAACCCGGTCACCGCGCACAAGGACGGTGTCATCACCGGACTTGCGGTCGAGGCCGGCGCCGCCATCACTCAGGGCACGGTGCTCGCCGAGATCAAAGCTCCCTGAGAGTTTTTTCAGACAACGTTGTCGGCTCTGGCCATCGGGAGTAGGGTTTCGGACAAGGTTGAGTTCACAGCCGCCCGGGGTACGTCGGTGACGTGGGGGTAGGCGGAATTCCCTGCTTCTGCGAACTGTTCTCACGTGGCTGACGTATCCACAGCAGGATCTCCCTCAATGGGATGGAGTCAGCGATGTCTGTGGCGCAGTCTCGGCAACAAAGCCGCACAGCACAATTCACCGCCCGCTGGGGCCCGACGGGCGCCCTGATCACGGTGGACGGCGAGCTCGATGCGGCCAACGCCGATCAACTGGTCGCGTACGTGCAGCAGAGTACCAGCCGCTCCCGGCGGGTGGTGCTTGACCTGCGCGGCCTCAAATTCATTGGTACTGCGGGCTTTTCGGCCCTGCACCGGATCAATGTGGCGTGCTCGGGCGCCCAGGCGTCCTGGGCCATGGCGCCGAGCCCGGCGGTGGCCAGGTTGCTGAGGGTCTGCGACCCGGACGCGACGCTGCCGGTGACGACGCAGCAGGCCGAGCCGCTGCTGGAACCGCTGTGGGTTGACGAAGAGCCCCGGCCGCTACTGCAACTGATCACGGAGCCGCGTTAGCGACTTCGCCAGCAGTCGCGACACGTGCATCTGGGAGATGCCCACCCGGTCGGCGATCTGCGTCTGCGTCATCGACTCGAAGAATCGCAGCACCAACACCGTTCGTTCCCGCTCGGGCAGCGCCTCGAGCAGCGGACGCAACGATTCCTGATCCTCGATCCGGTCCAGGCCGGTGTCGACGTCACCGAGGGTGTCCGCGATCGCGCGGGCTTCCTCTTCCTCGCCGCCGCCACCGCTGTCAATGGACAGGGTGTTGTACGAGCTGCCCGCCACCAGCCCCTCGACCACCTCTTCGCGGTCCATGTCCAGCTCCGCGGCGAGTTCGGTGGCGGTGGGCGCCCGGCCCAGCCGCTGGGACAGATCGGCGGTGGCGGTGCCCAGCCGCAGGTGCAGTTCCTTCAGCCGCCGCGGAACCTTGACCGACCAGCTGTTGTCGCGGAAGTGGCGGCGAACCTCACCCATGATCGTGGGCACCGCGAAGGAGACGAAGTCCGAGCCGGCGTCGACGTCGAACCGGACCACCGCGTTGACCAACCCCACGCGCGCCACCTGAACGAGGTCGTCACGCGGTTCGCCGCGGCCTTCGAAGCGGCGCGCGATGTGGTCGGCCAGCGGCAGACAGCGCTCGACGATCTTGTCCCGTTGACGTTGAAATTCCATCGAGTCGGGCGTGGCGGTGGCCAACTCACGGAACATGTCCGGAACATCGGCGTATTCGTTCGGACGCGAAACCGAACCGCCGGCAGCTCGCGGCGTCACCTGCTGGAGGCCGCCCGTCGCGCCGTCAGTGTGATGCCGAAAACACTGCCGGTTTCATTGGGTTCGCGACCGTCATGGAAAGTCTGGACGTCGTCGGCGAGCGACGTCAGCACGTGCCAACTGAAGCTTCCGGGCGCCACCACGTCGTGAGTGTCGCATGCCGCGGAAGCTTCCACTACTAATTGGTCGTCCTGGGGGTCGACCACAACGATCAGGGTGGCGTCGGGAGTGGCCGAACGAATCAACCGGGTGCACACTTCGTCGACCGCGAGCCGTAGGTCCGCCACCGCATCGAAATCCAGGTCCTCGAAGGTGCCGATGGCACCGACCAGGGTGCGCAGCATCGCGAGGTTCTCCAGTCGCGCAGCAACGTGAAGTTCGACGGCGCGATGGCCGCGCGGACGCCTGTTAGCGTGCAATCCAGCATCGTTCATATGGTCTCCCGGCAATGTTCGACTGACACTACTACTGCTCTGCAGTCCGCCGTGGACCTCGCGTTCGAGCCGGTTAGTCATGATCGCCGCCGGGTATTCGGCCCGCGCTCGGCGGGCCTGACACGACCGACACAATCCGGACGCGCCGACACAGGCGCATCTCGGTGATCGCCGGGGTCACGCTGGTCATATCGAAGTCGTCGCAGTAGGCATTTATATCGGCGTGTTCGTAATTCCGTCCCCCATGATGGGGTGACCACGCAACCGTTCCGGCACTCATCATGGTGCACACCTGATACCCACAAGTTCACGCCCGTAACCTCGCAATCACCTTTCATGCGCAAGATCACACCGCCCGGCGTCGGGGCAGGTCACGCGGAGAAAAGACGCGATCGAGGGTTCGCGCACTGCCGGTCGGCGGCCTGCCCTAACTGGCCGGCCTTTGCCGGTACACGTCCGGATGTTCGGTGTACCAGCGATCGCAGATCCGGCGAATCCTGCGGTGCTCCACCGCCAGCCAGGCCAGCCCCAGCACCGCGGCGATGACCCCGACGATCCCCGCCGTCATTCCCTCGTGGTGATGTCCGCTGCCGAAGGCCGCAAGACTGCCGCAGGTCCCGATCACGCCCGCGACGACTAAGAGGTATCCGGGCCAGTGCAGTACGTCGATCAGCGACTCGCCGGCGAGCGGCCGCGTGGTCCTCAGATGGTCGACGGGGTCGTGATAGGTGTCTCCCATAGCTGCTCCTCACCGCACCTTCAACGTTAGATCGCGGGAGGACAAACCTAAAGGGCCAGTACCGGACCGGCGATCGGCGCAACCCCCATGGCGACCATCAACGCCATCGCGGTCAACAGGAACCAGCCCGCGCCGTGCCAGCCCCACCAGGTCCCCCCGGCCTTCCACACCAGATAGGTGCGCACGAACGCCCAGATGCCGGCGCCGAGCGCGATCAGCGGACCCCCGAACGCCAGCAGGGTGCGCTGCGGCGGACCACACGCGACCGTGTCCACGCCCACTCCCGGGCAGGTACTGACCCACACCGCGGCGATCAACAGGAAGCCGATGGCGGCCAGCGTGGACAGGACCGCGAACCGGATGGCGGCGTGCACCTCGCCGTCCTCCTGGCCCAAGCGGTCACCGCCCGATCGCGCGTCCGCTTTCTGCATCGTTTCTCACCTCCCCCTCAGACCCGCTTAGTTCATCGCTCGCTACGTCGCATTTATTACAGGGCGGCAATGCCAGCGCTGGTAGCTGCGGAAAACGCAAGAACTGACATACCCCGCGGCAAACCGCGGTAAACGGTTTGGATGTGAGGTCAAAAAGGCCTAGCTCAGGTCCCGCAGAGCGGCGCGGAGAGCGCGCAGCGCGGCCTCGTTTCCGCACGGGAGACGGTCAGCGCGCTGGAACAGGCGCGAGTCCGACGGCGGTGCCTGGCCGAATCCGACTGCGGAATCGCCAATGTCAACATCGGCACGTCCGGAGCGGAGATCGGCGGCGGGTTCGGCGAAGAGAACGAAACCGCCCGCGGGCGCGGGGCCGGCACGGACACTCCTGGAAGGCCTACCTGCGCCAAAGTACCAATACCGTCAATTATTTCGGCTACTCACCGCTGGCCAGGGAGTCGAGTTCGGATGAATCCAATGTGCTCAGCGTTTTATGTCCCATGGGTACTATCTGACACATGCCAACAGCCCGCAGGCGCTTATCCCCCGAGGATCGACGCGCCGAGCTGCTCGCGTTAGGAGCAGAAACCTTCGGGAAGCGACCCTACGACGAGGTCCGCATCGATGAGATCGCGGAACGCGCCGGGGTATCTCGGGCACTGATGTACCACTACTTTCCCGACAAGCGCGCATTCTTCGCGGCGGTCGTCAGAGACGAAGCCGACCGCCTGTACGAGAACACCAACATGGACGACGCCACCGGGCTGACCATGTACGAGGAGATCCGGGTCGGCGTACTGGCCTACATGGCCTACTACGAGCAGAATCCGGAGACCGCGTGGGCCGCGTACGTCGGCCTGGGCCGGTCCGACCCGGTTCTGCTGGGCGTCGAGGACGATGCCAAGAACCGCCAGATGGAACACATCATGTCCCGGATCAACCGGTTGCTCGGCGAGGTCAATAAGGCCAGCATGGCGCCCGCCGTCGAACGGCACCTGCGGGTGATTTTGAACGGCTGGCTGGCACTGACCTTCGAGATCTGCCGGCAACGGATCATCGACCCCACTACCGACGCCGAGAAGCTCGCCGACGCCTGCGCGCACGCGCTGCTGGACGCGATCGCACGGGTTCCGGAGATCCCGGACGAACTCAGTGAGGCGATGTCCGCCTCGCGTCTCTAAGCTCAGCCGCATCTTGTCGGTGGCCGTTGGCACGATAGATAGGTGAGCACTCGCGCTGATTCCGGGCCGTCCGGCCGCCCCGACCCGTTGGGCCGTTTCAGCGCTGTCACCCGCGAGTGGTTCACCAGCACCTTCGACGCGCCGACCACCGCGCAGGCCGACGCCTGGAACGCCATCGCCGACGGCCACAACACCCTGGTGATCGCGCCCACCGGATCGGGCAAGACGCTGGCGGCCTTCCTCTGGGCGCTGGACAGCCTCGCCGGCTCGACGGAGCGCCCGCCCGGCACGCGCGTGCTCTACGTCTCGCCGCTCAAGGCGCTGGCGGTCGACGTCGAGCGCAACCTGCGCACTCCCCTGGCCGGGCTCACCCGCATCGCCGAACGCCAGGGCCTGCAGGCCCCGGACATCAGCGTCGGGGTCCGTTCCGGTGACACCCCGCCCGCTGCCCGTCGCCAACTGATCAACCGACCGCCCGACGTGCTGATCACCACTCCCGAGTCGCTGTTTCTGATGCTCACCTCGACCGCCCGCGAGACCCTGGCCGGCGTGCAGACGGTGATCGTCGACGAGATTCACGCCATCGCGGGCGGAAAGCGCGGCGCACACCTGGCCGTGTCGCTGGAGCGCCTCGACGCGCTGCGGGAGGACAAACCCGCGCAGCGCATCGGGTTGTCGGCGACGGTGCGTCCACCCGAGGAACTTGCGCGGTTCCTGTCCGGGCAGGCGCCGACGACTATCGTGGCCCCGCCGTCGGCCAAGACGGTCGAGCTCAGCGTGCAGGTGCCCGTGCCCGACATGGCCAACCTGGCGAACAACACCATCTGGCCAGACGTTGAGAACCGCCTGGTCGACCTGATCGAATCGCACAATTCCACCATCGTCTTCGCCAATTCACGGCGGCTGGCCGAGCGGCTTACCGCGCGCCTCAACGAGATTCACGCCGAACGCAGCGGTGTGGAACTGACCACGGACGCCAATCCGAGGGTCGCCGGCGGCGCTCCGGCGCACATCATGGGCAGCGGCCAGACTTACGGGGCCGACCCGATACTGGCCCGCGCCCATCACGGTTCGGTGAGCAAGGAGCAGCGCGCCCTGGTCGAAGAGGACCTCAAACGTGGGCTGCTCAAGTCGGTGGTGGCCACCTCGAGCCTGGAGCTGGGTATCGACATGGGCGCCGTCGATCTGGTGATCCAGGTGGAGGCGCCGCCGTCGGTGGCCAGCGGCCTGCAACGCATCGGCCGGGCGGGCCACCAGGTCGGCGAGGTCTCGCAGGGAGTGTTGTTCCCCAAGCATCGCACCGATCTGATCGGCTGCGCGGTCAGCGTGCAGCGCATGCTCACTGGCCAGATCGAAACCATGCGGGTGCCCGCCAATCCGCTCGACATCCTGGCGCAGCAGACCGTGGCGGCGGCCGCACTGGAACCGTTGGACGCCGACCGGTGGTTCGACACGGTCCGGCGGGCCGCGCCGTTCGCGACGCTGCCGCGCAGCGTGTACGAGGCCACCCTGGACCTGTTGAGCGGCAAGTACCCGTCCACCGAATTCGCCGAGCTGCGACCGCGGTTGGTGTACGACCGCGACACCGGCACGCTGACCGCCCGCCCTGGCGCGCAGCGGCTGGCCGTGACGTCCGGCGGCGCCATCCCCGATCGGGGGCTGTTCACCGTCTACCTTGCCTCGGAAGCCGAAAAGCCGTCGCGGGTAGGCGAACTCGAAGAGGAAATGGTCTACGAGTCGCGTCCCGGCGATGTCATCTCGCTGGGCGCCACCAGCTGGCGGATCACCGAGATCACCCACGACCGGGTGCTGGTGATCCCCGCACCCGGCCAGCCGGCCCGGCTGCCGTTCTGGCGCGGCGACGGCCTGGGCCGCCCGGCCGAGCTGGGCGCCGCGCTCGGCGCGTTCACCGGCGAACTGGCCGGCTTGAAGCGGGAGTCCTTCGACAAACGCTGCGCCGGCCTGGGTTTCGACGCATACGCCACCGATAATCTGTGGGGCCTGCTCGACGAACAGCGGAGCACCGCCGGGGTGGTGCCGACCGACACGACCCTGCTGGTCGAACGGTTCCGCGACGAGCTGGGCGACTGGCGGGTGATCCTGCACTCGCCGTACGGCCTTCCGGTCAACGGACCGCTGGCGCTGGCGGTGGCCCGCCGGCTGCGCGAACGTTACGGCATCGACGAGAAACCCACCGCTTCCGACGACGGCGTCGTGGTGCGCCTGCCGGACACGTTTTCCGATTTCGGGTCCGACGCGGGCGCTGACGCCCCGCCCGGCGCCGACCTTTTCGTCTTCGACGCCGAGGAGATCGACCCGATCGTCACCGCCGAGGTGGGCGGCTCGGCGCTGTTCGCGTCGCGGTTCCGCGAGTGCGCGGCCCGGGCCCTGCTGTTGCCGCGCCGGCACCCCGGGCGCCGCTCGCCGCTGTGGCAGCAGCGGCAGCGCGCCGCCCAGTTGCTGGAGGTGGCCCGCAAATACCCCGACTTCCCGGTGGTGCTGGAGACCATCCGCGAATGCCTGCAGGACGTCTACGACGTCCCGGCCCTGACCCTGCTGATGACCGGTATCGCGCAGCGGCGGGTGCGGGTGCTCGAGGTCGAGACGCAGCGGCCGTCGCCGTTCGCGGCGTCGCTGCTGTTCGGCTACGTCGGCGCGTTCATGTACGAAGGCGACAGCCCGCTGGCCGAGCGCAGGGCCGCCGCGCTCTCGCTGGACAGCACGCTGCTGGCCGAGCTGCTGGGCCGGGTGGAGCTGCGCGATCTGCTCGATCCCGAGATCATCGCCGCCACCGGCCGCCAGCTTCAGCACCTCGCGGCCGACCGCGCCGCCCGCGACGCCGAAGCCGTCGCGGACCTGTTGCGATTGCTGGGCCCGCTGACCGAGGACGAGGTGGCCGCCCGCGCCGGCGGCGCCGACGTGGGCGGCTGGCTGGAGGGGCTGCGCGCCGCGCGGCGCGCGCTGACCGTGTCATTCGCCGGCCGCAGCTGGTGGGTGGCCATCGAGGACATCGGCCGGCTGCGCGACGGCATCGGCATCGCGGTTCCCCTCGGCGTGCCGGCCGCCTTCACCGAGGAGGTCGCCGACCCGCTGGGCGAATTGCTGGGTCGCTACGCGCGCACCCACACCCCGTTCACCACGGCCGAGGCCGCCGCCCGGTTCGGGCTGGGGCTGCGGGTGAGCGCCGACATCCTGGGCCGGCTGGCCGGTGATGGCCGGCTGGTGCGCGGCGACTTCGTCGCCGCGGCCGAGGCACCCGGTGCGCCGGTGGCCGGGGGTGAGCAGTGGTGCGACGCCGACGTATTGCGCATCCTGCGGCGGCGGTCGCTGGCGGCGCTGCGCGCCCAGGTCGAGCCGGTCAGCACCGCCGCCTACGGGCGGTTCCTGCCGGCCTGGCATCGGGTGGGGGCGGCCGAATCATCCCGCTCCCCAGGTTATTCCGGGCTGGAAGGCCTGTTGTCGGTGATCGACCAGTTGGCCGGCGTCCGGATGCCGGCCTCGGCGATCGAGCCGCTGGTGCTGGCCCCGCGGGTTCGCGACTACTCCCCCGCGCTGCTCGACGAGCTGCTGGCCACCGGCGAAGTCACCTGGTCGGGGGCCGGCTCGATTTCGAGCGGCGACGGCTGGATCGCGTTGCACCCCAGCGAATCCGCGCCGTTGACGCTGCCCGGGCCCGCCGACATCGAATTGGGCGACGCCCACCGCGCCGTCCTGGACACGCTCGCGCCGGGGGGCGCCTACTTCTTCCGCCAGCTCACGCAAAGCGGATTCGGTGAGTCCGAGCTCAAAGCCGCGCTGTGGGAACTCATCTGGGCCGGCTGGATCACCGGCGACACGTTCGCCCCGGTGCGCGCCCTGCTCGGTGGCACCGGAACCCGCAAGCGCTCGAAACCCGCGCATCGGTCGCATCGCCCGCCGCGGCTGAGCCGATACAGCGTCGCGCACCCACAGTCGCGGCCGGCCGACCCGACCGTGGCCGGCCGGTGGTCGATCCTGCCCGCCCCGGAGCCGGACTCCACGCTGCGCGCCCACTACCAAGCCGAACTCCTGCTGGGCCGCCACGGCGTGCTGACCCGGGGCGCGGTGACAGCCGAGGGCGTGCCCGGCGGGTTCGCCACCCTGTACAAGGTGCTGAGCACTTTCGAGGACGCCGGCCGCTGCCAGCGCGGCTATTTCATCGAGTCGCTGGGCGGGGCGCAGTTCGCCGTCGCGTCGACCGTCGACCGGCTACGCGCCTATTCCGAAGGGGTCGATCCGGAACGGCCCGAGTACCGGGCGATCGCGCTGGCCGCCGCGGATCCGGCCAACCCCTACGGCGCGGCACTGGCATGGCCCGCCTCCCGGGGCGAGGCCTCGGAGTCTGGGGGGCAGGGGGCACGCCCGGGCCGCAAGGCCGGTGCGCTGGTGGTGCTGGTCGACGGCGAGCTGGGCTGGTTCCTCGAGCGCGGCGGACGGTCGCTGCTCACCTTCACCGACGACCCCGCTGCCCATCTCGCCGCGGCGACGGCCCTGGCCGACCTGGTCTCGTCCCGGCGCGTCGCGTCGATCCTGGTCGAACGCATCGACGGGGTACCGGCCCTGCAGCCCCGCGCGGACGGGCCCGGCCCGGTCGATGCGCTCTCCGACGCCGGCTTCGCCCGGACTCCGCGCGGAATGCGGCTGCGCTGAGATGCCCGAAGGTGACACCGTCTGGCACACCGCCGCCGTGTTGCGCGAGCGGCTGGTCGGCGGCACCCTGACCCGCTGCGACGTCCGGGTGCCGCGCTTCGCCACCGTTGACCTCACCGGGCAGGTAGTCGACGAGGTGCTCAGCCGCGGAAAGCACTTGTTCATCCGGGTGGGGACCGCCAGCATTCACTCGCATCTGAAAATGGACGGCAGCTGGCGGGTCGGCAACCGCTCGGTACGGGTCGACCACCGCGCCCGCATCATCTTGGAGACCGACAGCGTCCGCGCCGTCGGCGTCGACCTGGGCGTGCTGGAGATCCTGGAGCGCGAGCGTGACGGCGACGCGGTCGCGCACCTGGGACCCGATCTGCTGGCCGAGGATTGGGATCCCGCGCTCGCCGCCGCCAACCTGACGGCCGACCCGGACCGGCCGATCGCCGAGGCACTGCTGGACCAGCGCCTGCTGGCCGGGGTCGGCAACGTCTACAGCAACGAATTGTGTTTCCTGTCCGGGCATCTGCCCACCGCGCCGGTGCGCGACATCGCCGACCCGCATCGGCTGGTCTCGCGCGCGCGGGACATGTTGTGGATCAATCGCTTCCGTTGGAACCGGTGCACCACCGGCGACACCCGGCCCGGACGGCAGCTGTGGGTCTACGGGCGATCCGGGCAGCCGTGCCGCCGCTGCGGTACCTGGATCAACTTCGACGACTCCGGGGATCGGGTGACGTACTGGTGTCCGTCCTGCCAGCGCTGAGCGCGTGGCCATTCGGAGCGGGCCTAGTCGCGGGCGTGGTCGAGGAAGAACTGCGCGATGGCCTCGGACCCGTCGAGCGCGCGCGTGGTGGGACCGATGACGGCCGCCGGCAGATATTGCTTGCCACCCGGCCAGGTGTGCCCGCCGCTGTCGATCCTGTAGAACACCACTTCGGTGTTGTCCGCGCATCCCGTGGACTCGTAGCGGTGCACGACGGTGCCGTCGCGGGCGTCGGGTAGCGCCTCCATCGCCGGCTCCCCCTGGCAGCCGTCGACCGAGCGCCACTTGGCCACCATGCTGTCCGCGGAGATGGAGTGGCTGACCCCGCCGCGGCCGCGCACCGTCCCACCCTTGAAGGGCACCAGGGGGTCAGCGGTCCCATGGGCTTCCCAGACCGACACCGGCCGCGACGGATTACAGGCCACCCCCACGCCCAGGGTCCCGGCCACCGGCGCGACCGCGGCGAAGACATCGGCACGGTCGCACGCCAGCCGGTTGCTCATGAAGCCCCCATTGGACATCCCGGTGACGAAAACGTGCCCAGGAGCGACGCGGTAGTCGTTCTGCAGCTTGTTCACCAGCCCGACCAGGAAGGTCACATCATTGACGTGGCGGCGATCGGCGGGCGATGCGCCACGCCCGTCGGCCCAGCTCCGGTCGTAACCGTCGGGGTAGATCACCAACAGGTTGTGGGCATCAGCAACGGTGTTGAAGCCCGTCAGGCCGCGCTGCGAGAACCCGGTACCCCCGCCACCGTGCAAACTGAGCACCAGCCCGACGGGCTCGCCCGCCGGCACATGCAACAGGTAGGTTCGGTCCATGCCGCCGGATCGAAAGGTGCCGGAGATGTCTCGAGCGCTGGCCGCCGACACGTGCCGCACACCGCATCCGACCACGCATATCGCCACCACACCGAGCCACAACCACCGCGCGTATGCCATGTCGTCAGATCACCGGCGGCGCGTCGCCGAAGGCTCGCCGGTAACGCGCGTCCGACTGCGGAGCAAACGGTTGTGTGGCACACACCGCATTATCGGTGATACGGCGCCGGGTGACGCCGCGAGATGTAAGCATGCGAACAAGCCCCGCCTTCAGCAAGCAACGGCACTTCTGTTCCACGGGAGTATCAGAGATGACGATCACCCAGATGCGCAAGCCCAGCCGACCGCTGTCGCTCCTGGCGATCGGCGTGCTGCCGGTGGCCGGGCTGCTCGGCGTGCTGGTGGCATCCGCGACCGCTCACGCGACGTCCGCCGATGACGCATTCCTGGCCGCACTGAAAGCCAAGGGCATCAACTACGAGTCACCCGACGCCGCGGTCAACTCCGGGCACACCGTCTGTCACGAACTCGATATGGGCCAGTCAGCGGAACAGGTCGCCAACAGCGTGCTGTCCAGCAGCACGCTGGACAGCTATCACGCCGGCTATTTCGTCGGGGTCAGCATCAAGGCGTACTGCCCGAAGTATGCGGATGCGGCGGCCTCGTCCGGATCCTGAAATCATCTCCGCCCCGCGCGGCGCGACCCCGCGGGACAAGATCCAATCAGGGTAGCTACCAAGCAGTTTGCCGGTAGTGGCCGAGGCAATCTGCACCAGACATCTCCTCGACCGCATTGACGATGGCACGCCAGTGGCCCGGCAAACTCGGGCACTGGCGCCAAAGTGATTGCGGAAACTCGTTGTTCACGATGGGTAAACCCACCAGCCACTCGCTCGCGCCGCGGTCGCCGACTACACGTGATGGTCTTGACGTAACCGGGGGTCGTCAGGCCCCGGAGATTCTGCGAGCAGGTGGGTGACATGGAGCAATCAAACCGGTTGCAGCTCAAACCATATCGGGCTGTATCCGAGCACATCGACGGCGCCTGGTGGCCGCGATCGACGAACCTGGCCGACGAGCTGGCGGGCCTGGTGGCGTCGTTGTCCGGTCGGCTGGGGCAGATCGTCATGGTCGGCTACCGCCGCAACGGCTGGCAAAATACGCCCGCGGTGACTGAAATCGACGGGCACACAATCGAATTGCTGGGCTTCGCCAGCGACGAGGAGGCCAGCGTCATCGTGATGGGCGGCAACGGCCGCCACCTCACCCTGCATGTCATCCGGCCGGACACCGATGAGAACGACGCCCGTCGGGCACTCGACGCGGTGCGAGCGTCCACCACCCCCGCCGCCGCGGTCTCCCCCGCCGTCCGTGTCACGGTTGGCCGATCGGTGGCGGACGTGGCAGACAAGCTGGCCCGTCACGAGGGGCTCGGCGACGAAACGCGCAACGCTCAGATCAGGCGCTGGTGCGAAGAGACGACGCAACGATTCATCGACGCCCCGGTGCAGACCTTCGTCCCCATCCTGGTCGAACACATCGTCCGCAACCGCATGATGGAGTCGCGCAAGCAGCACTATCCCGCCGACGGCGGCCTGTGCATCACGGTGCCCGGCAGCTCCGCGCCGTATTCAATATCGTCGTAGTCGCGCCCCTTACGCCGGCGACCGTTCGCCGAGCCACGCGTCGGGCGCATCGGGACCATCGGAAGCATGGGGGTCTGGCCGGTCCCCGGCGGCAGCGCGGAAACCGCTGACGCAAGCTGCACCGGCGCCGAAGACCCCAGCATGCCCACCGTCGCCGGCGGCATGGTCAGGTTGCCGAGCGAAATACCGACGCCCAGCGTCGCCTGGGGCGCCAACGATCCGGCTGCACTGACCAGGCTCGCGTCCGCCGACGACAGCGCCGCCGTGCCTTCGGCCAGGCCGCCGAAAATGTCGGTGCCAAGCGACGCCTATCGACCAAACCCCTGGGCCGTCTGCAATTGCGCGAGCACACCGAGAAGGTTGATGGGCATCCCGCCCGCGAGTTCCTGCCATCCCCAAACGCTGAAGTATCTGAACCAGCCCGAGTCGGGATCCAGACCGAAGGCACTGGAGGTGGCGAGGTTTTGACTTGTCCCTGAGAGGGCGGCCGCGGTCTGCGTCCCGACATTGGCGGTATTCGTGGCGGGCACCATGGCGGCCTGCGTCGTCGCGCCCGACGGATCGGCAACCGGAGGCGGCGGCCCGAAGGCTGGCGGCCTGACGGTGCTCGCCGAGGTCGCGGCGTAGCGGACCAACGCCGCCGCGTTGTTCACCCACATAGCGTTGTACTCGGCTTCGGTTTCGGCGATGGCCGGGTAGTTGATCCCGAAGAAGTTGGTGGCCAACAACATCGCCAGCCGCGCGCGGTTGGCGGCGACCAGCGAGGGATGCACCACCGTCCAGTGCGTCAACTCGAATGCCGCGGTCATGACTTCTACCGACGTGGCGATCTCCTGGCACTGCCGCGCGGTGGTGTGCAACCAGGCGAGGTAGGGCTCGAAGGCTTGGGCCATCGCCAGCGACGACGGGCCATCGTACGTCGTAGACAGCCACGCCAGCTCTGCGCTGTAACCGGCGGCAGATTGCTCGAGCTCCGCGCTGAGCTCCTGCCAGGCACCGGCGGCCGCGATCCATGACCAGGCGCCGGGTCCAGCGTGGATCAGCGCCGAAGTTGCCTCCGGCGGCAGCATCCAGAAATCCATGAATCTTTACCTTGGGGAAGAACGTGGGTTGGGCGAACGCTGCGCGTCGGCCCGTCCGGCAATTCGCGTTTGAACGAGGGTGGGACAAGGCGGTGTCCCGCTGCTGGTCGCCGTTGGCCTGCCCGGCAGCGGTGTCCTGCATCCGCAGTCGTGGGTCAACATCGTCGACCTCATCCGGCCGATGGATTTCGAGGCATCACTTTGCCCTTGACCTCCCGGCCGACTGCGACGTCCTCGTACTTCTGCTGTTTACGCTTGCGCCAGCCGGTGCCCGCCGAGCCGGTCGTCGGCGGCACCATCATCGGCATCATCGGGAACCCCGCTTCGCCCGCCCCCAGCGGCGACGCGGCGGACGCGAGCTGCACCCCGGTCTGCGTGCCCGGCAGCAGCCCCACCACGGCCGGAGGCGCGGTCAGCTTGCCCAGCGACACCCCGACGCCCATTGCCCCCGTCGGCGCCATTCCTTCGCCGATGCCGCTGACCGCGTTGGACAGGCTCGCCGTGGCCGCCCCGAGGCCCTCCGACAGGCCGCTGCCGATGTCCCCGCCCACGGACTGAACCCCTTGGGCGGTCGCCAGCTGTGCCCACACGCCGAGCAGGTTGATGGGAAAACCGGACGAGATGAACTGGTTGCCCCAGGTGCTGAAGTAGCCGAACCACCCTCCGTTGGGGTCGCCGTCGCTGCCGAAGAGGCCGCCGAGCGACGAGTCTGCCGTGGACAGATTTTGACTTACGGTGCCGGCGCTCAAGAGGCCGGCATTGCTCACCGCCAGATCTTGACGGGCCGTTCCGCCCGGATCGGTGGCGGGCAGCGGCGAATTGAAATTCGATAGCTGCGTGGTCGCCTGCGACGACGACGCCTGATATCGGGTCATCGCCGCCGAGTTGTTCGCCCACATGGTCTGGTATTCGTTCTCGGTTTCGGCGATGGCCGCCGTATTGGTGCCGAACCGGTTGGTGGCCAGCAGCTGCGCCAGCCGCGTCCGGTTTGCGGTGACCACCGTGGGATGTACCACCGTGGATCGGACGGCCGTGAAAGCCGACGCGGCGGCCTCGGCGGAGGTGGCCATCTGCGCCGATTGCTGGGCGGTCTCGCGCAGCCAGAGCAGGTACGGCTGGACGGACTGCAGCATCGCCATCGCCGACGGCCCGTCCCAGGATTCGATGAGCGACGACAACGTCGAGGCATAGGTGGAGACCGAATTCTCCAACTCGACGGCCAAGCGCTGCCAGGCGCCGCCGGCCTCGATCAGCGAACCCGCTCCCGGTCCGGTGTGGATGAGCGTCGCGGTGACCTCTGGGGGTGCAAAAAGATCCATCACATCTCACAATGCCCACGCTGAGAACGCCTCAGCTAATTTGCGTTAACCAGGCCGCGAACAACCTTGAAACTCTGCCCGTCGAAGCCTTTCACCTGCGGTCGGGACCTCCCAATTCGACCGCCACGTGTTAGGACACCCTATACCCAAAGCTGAGAGTGATTTGACATTGCCGGCCAGGGTCACCTACGCGACACCGGCCGTCTTTCACACCGTCACCGAGTCGCCGCGGTTCACTGCGATGATCCGGTCCTCCAAGCCTCGGTGCTGCATTTCCCGGGTGAAGTCGGCCAGCGGCGACGCGAAGACCGCATAGTCGTCAAAGTGCACCGGGATGGCCTTCGGCAGGGCCAGCATCGCGACGAGTTCGGCGCCCTGACGGCCGTCCATGGTCACGGTCAGTCCGAACGGAAGCCGCCCGCCGGCCGGCAGCCGGGTGCCGCCGAGGTGCAGCATGCCCACGTCAATCGGGTCGAACCGCGTGGGAATCTCCTTGAGCTCCGCGATCAGCAGGGTGTCGCCGGAAATGTAGAGCCGGCGCCGTGGCGAGCCATCGTCGGCGGCGACCTCCAGCATGGTGCCCATCACCGGCGGGAGCAGCCGCTGACTCCACCCCGGCGCGTGGCGCCCCGGCAACGAGGTGAGGGTGAGCGTCGTGCGGCCCTTCGTGATCGTGTGTTGCTGCCAGGTGGTCAGGCCACGCGCCTGAGCGAAGCCACGCCTGTGCAGCCGTTTGGCGGCGTGCGGGGTGGTGACGACGGGCAGGTCGTGGTCGAGGCCCTTCTGCGCCACCCTGTCCCAGTGATCGCCGTGCATGTGTGACAGCACGATCGCGTCGATTGGGGGAAGTTCGCTGAGCTGCAACGCCGGCTCCTTGAGCCGCTTGGATACCAGCCCGTGGCCGAGATAGGCGCGTTGACCCCGGTGCAAGAAGTTGGGGTCGGTCAACAGCGTCAGCCCGCCCGCGGAAACGAGCGTGGTGGCGTTGCCGACGAACGTGACGGTGATGTCCATAGCCGCGGGCTACCCGGTCCCGCGGCGCCCCATGCCCTAGAAGGGTGGCGGATCGTCGGCGCCGGGCGGGGCGGCGTCGGCGCCGGGCGGGGCGGGCCCGCTGCTGCTTTCGGCCGCGCCCGGACTTTCGGCCCGCCGGCCCATGCGGGCGTCGCGGTTGTGGCGGCGTTCGGCCGCGATGCGCCCGGCGCGGTCCTGGGCGCGGGCGCGGCGCCGGGTGGGCATCATCGCCGTGCGATCACCGCAGTAATCGGGCACCACGTCGGCTTCGGCGGCCGCGATCGCGCCGATGCCCTGGCACAGACTCGGAAACAGCAGTGCGCTGCCCGGCGTGGTGACATAGGTGCGCCCGGCCGGTGAGGTCAGGATCAGCGTCGCGTCGGGCAGCTGCTTTTCCTGCCAGCCCCAGAAAGTTTTCACCAAATGATGTGTGCGGCAATAACATTTCAGGTTCGACGCGTGCGTGCGCCCGCCGTCCGCGTAAGGAATCGTATGGTCCATGTCGCAATTGGCGGCGGGCCGGTCGCAGCCGGGCCAGCGGCACGTCAGGTCGCGGCAGCGCACGTAATCGGCCAGCGCCTTCGACGGCACATAACCCGGCTCCGGTGGCGCATCGCCCGGGTGAGTCAGCGGCGCCAGCGTGGCCGATGCGGCCAGCTCGGCGACCAACTCCGGCGGGATCAAGCCCTCAGCCCCCAGCTCGTAACCCGGCGCCGAGCCGGTGCCGTCCAGACTCCCGCGCTCGGCAACCACGTGGATCACCACCGGCCCAGCGGACCGTTTGCCGGCCGCGCAGTCGCCGCGTCCGCAGCGGCATCCCAACCGGTCCGCCCCGCCGGCCAACGCCCCCAACGCATCGGCGCGGCGCTGCTCACGGTTGCGCGGGTCGTGCTCACACACCGTGGCCGCCAACGCGTCCAGGCGCCGGTCCAGCAGATGCGCATCCGGGGCGAGCAGGGTGCCCTGGATATGCGACAGGCCGTCCTCCACGTCGCCGATCCAGATCTCTCGCTCCACCACGCGCTCCCGGCGACGCCGCACCGCATCCGCGTCGGCCCGCGCGACGATCTTGTCCACCTGCGCGGCCAGCCGGCCGGGAGTCATCGACGGCCAGCGCGCCACATTGGCCGCCAGCCGGGCATCCACCACCGCCAGCACCCGCGGGTCGGTGATCAGGTCCGTGCGGTACACCACTGTGGCGAACATCCGAAAGTCGATGTCGCCGGCTTTGAAGACCTCGCCCACCCGCGGCAGCCGCTCCCGCATGGCGCGGGCATAGCGCACCTTGCTGGCGGCCAGGCCCTGACTGATCCGCAGCTCGGCGGCGACCTCGGCACTGACGGCCGCCTCGGTGTCGACGGCCCAGCTTTCGGTCTCGGCGCAGCGTGACAGCCGATACCCGAACAACTCACCGATGGCCGCGAGCTGGGCGGCTGCAGCCTGGTTCTCCGCGCGCGCGGCCGAGCCGATCCGTTCCAGCAGTTGCGCCGAGACCGGCGTTCGCGACGGATAGTGCCGCTCGAACAGCTCGTCGAAGTAGGCGATCACCTCCGGTGGTGACCGATAACCCGACTGGTTCTCGAACATAGGTTCGATTATTCCACGGGCCACCGACAACCCCCGTCGGCGCAGCGGTAGACCTACGGCTCGACTCGGCGGCTGACGAACTCACGCCGTACGCCGGTGAGCGGATCGGTGAACTCGAGGTGCTGCGCCAATAGCCGCAACGGCGTGCTGAAATCGTCAGGTGCGACGTCAATGATGTTGGGATACAACGGATCCCCTTCGATTGGCATCCCCAGCGAGGCCATGTGCAGGCGCAGCTGATGGGTGCGCCCGGTGCGGGGAGTGAGCCGGTACAGCCCGTCCGCTGATACCAGCTCCACGCGGGTCTCGGCATTGGGCGGGCCGGGCTCGCACACGGCCTGTAAGTGGCTGCGGCGCTTGATGATTCGACTCCTCACCACACGGGGGAACTCCAGCTCCGGGTCGACGGCGGCCCGGGCCAGATATGTCTTACCGACCAATCCGCGGGAGAACAGCGTCTGGTATGCGCCCCGCACCTCGCGCCTTGCGGTGAACAGCAGCACCCCGGCGGTCAGCCGGTCCAGCCGGTGCGCCGGGCTCAGCTCGGGCAGCTCCAGTTCTCGCCGCAGCCGCACCAGCGCGGTCTGCGCGACGTGACGCCCGCGCGGCATGGTCGCCAAAAAGTGTGGCTTGTCGACGACCACGATGTCGGCGTCGCGATGCAACACCGGGACGTCGAACGGGACGGGCACCTCGTCCGGCAGCTCGCGATAAAGGTAGACGCTCGCGCCGGCGGGAAGCGCTGTGGTGCTGTCGATTATCGTGCCGTCGGCGTCGACGACCTCTGCGGCCAGCACCTTGGCGCGGGCCCGCTCGCCGAACCGGACGGTGAGCTCGGCCAGCACCGGGCCGCCCCGCAGCCGCACCCGCGCCGGGCCGAGTCCGTCCCGCACGGGCAGTGGCGCCGGCCTTGAGGCCATATCAAAGCCTGCTCAACTGAGCGGGACCGGCTCGAGGATCTCGGCGCGGGCCTCGGGCGCGCTGGCCCGCAACTCGTCGGCGGACACGTCGTCGGGCTGGGCCTGCGACAGGATCTCCGCCTGCACCCGGGCGGCGTAGTTGGCGACCTCACGCTCGATGTCCTCGGCCGACCAGCCCAGCACCGGCGCGACCACGTCTGCGACCTCGCGGGCGCAGTCGATGCCGCGGTGCGGGTATTCGATGGAGACACGCATCCGCCGGGCCAGGATGTCCTCGAGATGCAAAGCGCCCTCACCTACTACCGCATACAGCGCCTCCACCCGCAGGTAGCCTGGCGCTTCCTTGATCGGATTGAGAAGATCGGGGCTTTCGGCCGCCAGCGCCAGCACGTCGCCGATCAGCGAGCCGTAGCGGTCCAGCAGATGACGCACCCGGTAGGGATGCAAACCCTGCAACTCGGCAACGTGTTCGGCCTGGTTGATCAGCGCGAAGTAACCATCGGCGCCCAGCAGGCTGACCCTTTCGGTGATCGACGGCGCTACCCGGGCCGGAATGAATTGGGCCGCAGCATCAATCGCGTCGGCGGCCATCACCCGATAGGTGGTGTACTTGCCGCCGGCGATGGCCACCAGGCCCGGCGCGGGCACCGCTACGGCGTGCTCCCGGGACAGCTTGGAGGTTTCCTCGCTCTCCCCGGCCAGCAGCGGCCGCAGCCCCGCGTACACCCCGTCGATGTCGGCGTGGGTCAGCGGGATGGCCAGCACCGTGTTGACGGTCTGCAGGATGTAGTCGATGTCGGCCTTGGTGGCCGCCGGATGGGCAAGGTCGAGATTCCAGTCGGTGTCGGTGGTTCCGATGATCCAATGGCTCCCCCACGGGACGACGAACATCACCGATTTCTCGGTGCGCAGGATGATCGCGACGTCGCTGACGATGCGGTCGCGCGGCACCACCACGTGCACACCCTTGGACGCCCGGACCTGAAATCGACCGCGCTGCTTGGACAATGCCTGGATCTCGTCGGTCCACACCCCGGTCGCGTTGACCACGACGTGTCCGCGGACTTCGGCGATCGCGCCGTTCTCGGAGTCGCGGACGCGCACACCGGTCACCCGATCGCCTTCGCGCAGCATGGCGACCACCTGAGTGGAGGTCCGCACCACCGCGCCGTAATGGGCGGCGGTGCGCCCGACGGTCAGGGTATGCCGGGCGTCGTCGACCACCGTGTCGTAGTAACGGATTCCACCGATCAACGAGCTTCGCTTGAGGCCCGGGCTCAGCCGCAACGCGCCGGCGCGCGTCAAATGCTTCTGCGCTGGAACCGATTTCGCTCCGCCCAGCCGATCGTAGAGAAAAATGCCGGCGGCGATGTACGGGCGTTCCCACATGCGCTTGGTCAGCGGGAACAGGAACGGCATCGGCTTGACCAGATGCGGCGCCAGCGTGGTCAGCGACAGCTCACGCTCGTACAGCGCCTCGCGCACCAGCCCGAACTCCAGTTGCTCGAGGTAACGAAGGCCGCCATGGAACATCTTCGACGACCGGCTCGAGGTGCCCGAGGCGAAATCGCGCGCTTCCACCAGCGCCACCTTGAGCCCGCGGGTCGCGGCATCCAGCGCGCACCCCGAACCCACCACGCCGCCACCGATCACCACCACGTCGAACTGCTCAGTGCCCAGCCGGTCCCAGGCCAACGCACGTTGCCTAGGCCCCAGAGAGGAAGCCGTCCAGGTTTGTGCGCTACCCGGTGCCTGAATCGGGTTGCTCACGGCAGAGGACTCCTCATCGGGGAAACTCCTGTCGGTTACTCGTCAGTAGGAACGGTGCTTCACCAAGGCTAACTGTTCCGGCGCTGGCCCGCGGATCGACGCCGGGCGCCACTGGCCCGATGGTGGCGACCCGCCGCGCCCCGCTGGCGATAGCCACTAGTCCAGATCGTCGTGCGCCATCAGCCGTCGCGCGGCCTCGGTGACTGAGCCGGACAACGACGGGTACACCGCGAGTGTCTGCGCCAGCTCGTTGACGGTGATCCGGTTCGTCACCGCCACGGCTATCGGCAAGATCAGCTCGGAGGCGATGGGGGCCACCACCACGCCGCCGATGACCACGCCGGTGGCCTGGCGACAGAACAGCTTCACGAAGCCCTGGCGCAGCCCCGACATCTTGGCCCGCGCGTTGGTCCGCAGCGGCAACATGACCGTGCGGGCCGGCACCGAACCGTCGTCGATCATCGTCTGCGGAACCCCGACGGCGGCGATCTCGGGCCTGGTGAACACCGTCGCCGCCACCGTGCGCAGCCGGATCGGGCTGACGCCCTCGCCGAGCGCGTGATACATCGCGATCCGGCCCTGCATAGCGGCGACCGAGGCCAGCGGCAGCAGACCGGTGCAGTCACCGGCGGCGTAGATGCCGGCCACCGAGGTCCGCGACACCCTGTCGACGGTCAGGTAGCCGCCGCGGCCCAGCGCGATGCCGACCCGGTCCAGGCCCAGGCCGCTGGTGTTGGGCACCGACCCGATGGTCATCAGGGCGTGGCTGCCCTCGACCGTGCGCCCGTCGGCCAGGGCGACCAGCACGCCGTCCCCCGTACGGGTGACCGATTGCGCGCGGGCGTTCTTGACCAGCTGGACGCCGCGTTCGGAGAACGCCTCCTCCAGAACCAGGGCGGCGTCGGCGTCCTCGTAGGGCAGCACCCGGTCCCGGCTGGCCACCACGGTCACCGGGACGCCCAATTCGGTGTAGGCGTGCACGAATTCGGCGCCGGTGACCCCGGACCCGACAACGATGAGGTGTTCGGGGAGCGCCTTGAGGTCGTAGAGCTGGCGCCAGGTCAGGATGCGCTCGCCGTCGGGCGGCGCCGACGGCAGCACCCGCGGGCTGGCGCCCGTGGCGATCAGCACGACGTCCGCCTCGTACTCGCTGGTAGTGCCGTCGGCGGCGGTCGCTTTGATGCGGTGGCAGGCCAGCCCGGGCGTGGGATCGATCAGCTCGCCGTGGCCGGCCACCACGTGCACGCCCACGCCGAGCAACTGGTCGGTGATGTCGGCGGACTGCTCGGTGGCGAGTTGCTTGACCCGGGCATGGATCTGCGGCAGCGAGATCTTGGCATCGTCGATGTCGATCTCGAACCCGAGCCGCGGCGCCCGGCGCAATTCGGTGCGCAGCCAGGTCGAGGCGATGAACGTCTTGGACGGCACACAGTCATCCAGGACGGCCGCCCCGCCGATGCCCTCGGAGTCGACCACCGTGACCCGGGTTGTGTCGGGGTGCGAGGTCGCGGCCACCAGCGCGGCTTCGTAACCGGCCGGGCCTCCACCGAGGATCACGATGCGGGTCACCACAGCCCCTAACCTAACGAAGCGGCGGGGACCCTGCGAACGCTCAGGGAAGACCGGCCAGCATCGGACGTCTAAGATTTCCCCGTGCCGCTCTACGCCGCTTACGGGTCGAACATGGATCCCGAGCAGATGCAGAAACGCGCGCCACATTCGCCGATGGCCGGAACCGGCTGGCTGCACGGATGGCGATTGACCTTCGGCGGCGAGGACATCGGCTGGGAGGGCGCGCTGGCCAGCGTCGTCGAGGACCCGGATTCGAAGGTGTTCGTCGTCCTCTACGACATGACACCGGCGGACGAGAACAACCTGGACCGCTGGGAGGGCTCGGAGTTCGGCGTCCACAAGAAGATCCGGTGCCGCGTGGAGCGCATCTCGTCGGACACCGACACCGACCCGGTGCTGGCGTGGTTGTACGTCTTGGACGCCTGGGAAGGCGGGTTGCCGTCGGCCCGGTACCTGGGAGTGATGGCCGACGCCGCCGAAATCGCCGGTGCGCCAAGCGAATACGTGCATGGTCTGCGAACCCGCCCGGCCCGCAACATCGGCCCGGGTACCAGCGCCTGATCTGAAAGGAAAATCGGCTGTCAGTTTTGTCCCTACCGCTTGTCGCCGACGCGGTCGCGCGCACGATCGCCGCCACGGTCAACCCCACCCCCAAGGCCGGGGTGCGATTCCCGGAGATTGCGGGCCGAACCACCGAGATCGTCATCGGAACCCGGCATGGCCCGGTATCGGCAACCGTCTACCACCCGCCGGCGGCGACGAACCCGCCCGTCTACGTCAACGTGCACGGCGGCGGCTTCGTAATCGGACACCGCGAGCAGGACGATCCGTGGTGCCGATATCTGGCCGCCAACGCGGGCGTGCTGGTGATCAGCCCCGACTATGTCCTGGCACCCCGGCACCGTTTTCCCGCTGCGGTGCATCAGATCTATGACGTCGTGTGCTGGGCGGCCGGCCCCGACCGCGACTGGGACGGCACGCGACTGTGCGTCGGCGGTCAAAGCGCGGGCGGCAACCTCAGCGCCGCGGCGGCGCGGCTCGCGCTGGAGAATGGCGGACCCGACATCGCGCTGCAGGTGCTGCATTACGCGCCGCTGGACCTGGTCACGCCCAGCCGCGACAAGCCATCCACGCTCGGCCGCCGGGCATTCATGAAGCCGTGGATGAGCGAGGTCTTCGACACCGCCTACATTCCCGAGCCGGCCCAGCGGCGCGACCGCTTGGCCTCGCCCGCTTGGGGCGACAACGCCGACAACATTGCCGGCATCGCGCCCGCGCTGATCGTGACGGCCGAGCACGACCGGCTCCGCGACGAAGCCCGCAGGTACGCAGGCAAACTCGGCGCCGCCGCGGCGTTAGCGGAGTATCACGAGGTGGCCGGCGTCGACCACGGCTACAACATCATGAGCGATGCCGGCGACGTCACGCGGCGCACGTACGCCCATATCGCCGACCACGTAGTGCGCGCCACCGGCGCCTAGGACCGCTCGAACGCGGCCGACTGCTCGACGATGTTCGTCATCACCCGGACGCCGATCGGCAGGGCCCGCTCGTCGAGGTCGAACGTCGGCTGGTGCAGGTCCAGCTGAGGTCCTACGCCCGGCCACACCCCCAACCGGGCCATTGCGCCGGGAACCTCCTCCAGGTACCAGGAGAAGTCCTCGCCACCACCGGACTGGCGGGTGTCGGCAAGTGCGTCGGGGCCGATCTGTTCGATCGCGTGGATGAGGATGCGCGTCGCGATGTCCTCGTTGACCACCGGCGGTACGCCGCGCCGGTATTGCAGCGTGTGCTCGATGGCCAGCGGAGCCAGCAGGCCGGACACCGTTTCGCGGATGATCTCCTCCAGATCTACCCAGGTCTGCCGGCTCGCGGTGCGCACGGTGCCCGCCAGCACGCCGGTCTGCGGGATGGCGTTGGCGGCCACGCCGGCGTTGACCGCGCCCCAGACCAGCACGGTGCCATTGCGCGGGTCGATGCGCCGCGACAACACCCCGGGCAGCCCGGTGATCAGCGTGCCCAGCCCGTACACCAGGTCGGCGGTCAGATGCGGGCGCGACGTGTGGCCGCCGGGCGAATACAACGAGATCTCTATCTGGTCGGCCGCCGAGGTGATGGGGCCGTGCCGGACCGCGATCTTGCCGACCTCCAGCCGGGGGTCGCAGTGCAGGGCGAAGATCCGCGACACCCCGCTGACGGCGCCGGCCGCGATGGCGTCGATCGCCCCGCCGGGCATCAGCTCCTCGGCGGCCTGAAAGATCAGCCGCACCCCAACCGGCAGCTCGGGCACCGACGCCAGCACCAGGGCGGTGCCCAGCAGGATCGCGGTGTGCGCGTCATGACCGCAGGCATGCGCCACGCCTGGCATGGTGGAGGCGTACGGAACGCCGGTGAGCTCGGCCATCGGCAGGGCGTCCATGTCGGCGCGCAACGCGATCCTGGGTTCGTGCTGGGGGCCGATGTCGCAGACCAGTCCGGTTCCGCCGGGCAGCACCTTCGGGTTGAGCCCGGCTTCGGCCAGCCGCTCGCCGACGAACTGGGTGGTGGCGTACTCCTGGCGGCCCAACTCGGGGTAGCGGTGAATGTGGCGGCGCCATTCGACCAGGTCATGGTGATGAGTGGCCAGCCAGGTATCGGCGGCGGCGACCAGGCTCATGATCGCTCCCCGCCGCGCCTGCGCTCCTGCGCGTCCATCACCCGGTCGCGCTGGGCGGGCGTCTGGGCCAGCTGAACCACGGTGCGCGCCAGCATGATCGCGCCCTCGACGACCGCGCGGTCGGCGCTGGGACCCGCGGCGGCGTCGGCGAAGGCGCGCTGGTGAACCATGGCGCCCCCGGCGTCGACCCCGACCACCGGGTGAATCCCCGGCAGCACGTGCGTGACGTTGCCCATGTCGGTGCTGCCCATCGGAAGCGAGGCCTCATACTCGCGGGCCACCGGCTCGCGGCCGAGCCGGCACATCTCGTCACGGAAGGTGTCGGCCAGCCATTGGTCGGGCGTCAGCTCGTCATACGGGGGTGCGGGATTGTCGACCTCGTATTCGCAGCCGGTGGCCAGCGCGCCCGCGGCGAAGCAGGCGTACATCCTGCCCTCCAGCTCGCTCAGCGAATCCGATTCGACCGCTCGCATCGCGTACTGAAGCGCCGCGTGCCCGGGGATGACGTTGACCGCCTGTCCGCCGTTGGTGACGATTCCGTGCACCAGCTGCCCGGGCGCCAGTTGCTGGCGCAGCAGCCCGATGGCCACCTGCGCGACCGTGACCGCGTCGACGGCGTTGATGCCCAGGTACGGCGCGACCGCCGCGTGGGATTCCTTGCCGCGGTAGTTCACGGTCACCTCGGAGAGGGCCAGCGAGCGGGCGCCGGCGATGTCGGCCGGGCCGGGGTGGAGCATGACCGCCGCGGCGATGTCGTCGAACACTCCGGCCTTCAGTAGCAACACCTTGCCGCCGCCGGCCTCCTCGGCCGGCGTCCCCAGCAGCGACACCCGCAGGCCCAGGTCGTCGGCCACCTCGGCCAGCGCCAGCGCGGTGCCCACCGCCGACGCCGCGATGATGTTGTGGCCGCAGGCGTGGCCGATCTCGGGCAGCGCGTCGTATTCGGCGCAGATCCCGATGGTCAGTGACCCGCTGCCGAAGTCGGCGCGAAAGGCGGTGTCCAAGCCGCCGGCGGCCGCGGTGATCTCGAAACCGCGCTCGGCGACCAGTGCCTGCGCCTTGGCGCAGCTGCGATGCTCGGCGAAGGCCAGCTCGGGCTCGGCATGGATGTCGTGGGACAACCCGACTAGGTCGGCACCACGCCGCCGCACGACATCTTCAACGCTGTCTGACGGGGTGATGGGCACTCTCGCAGTATGTCACCGCGGCCCACCCCGCCGGGGCTACACCAGCCCGGCGATGAATCCCGCCGCCTGGCCGGGGTAGGGCGGTACGGAGTAGTCGTGGTGCGCGTCCCGATCGCGGCCGCCGACGACACAGACGGGATCACCTTCGCTGCACAGGTCGATGGCGCGGCCGGCGAAGGCGCCCGTCGACGACAGCGGTGTGTTGAAGCGGTTGCCGGGGTTGCCGAACACCGCGACCGCCGCGATCTTGTTGGCCAGGCCGGGATCCAACGCGGGAGCCGATCCGAAGTTGCCGATGCGCTGTCCGACCGGCGGCACCCCCGCGAGCATCGAGACCGCGGCGGCGCCCTGCGAGAAGCCGCCGAGCACCAGCCGCGTCGACGGGCACTGGTCGACCATCTGGGCGATGTGGTCGCGCGCGTCGTTGGCGCCGTCGGCGGTGGTCAGGAAGTTGTAGCTGGCCGGATAGTTCACCGCATAGGAGTCGACGTTGCGCGAACCCAGCGCGGGCTGCAGCGCGCCGAACAGCGCGTCGCCCACCACCCCGAGACCGGGCGGCTCGGCGGTACCGCGGGCGAAGATGAGTTGCACGTCCGGACAGTCCGCTTTGGCCGACGGAGCCGGGCCGAATGTGATCGAAACCACCGACAGCACAACACCGACGGCCACTCCCATGACCGGGCCAACCACCGGCCACCTACGAAGATTCATACGGCAGATCCTGACACATTGCGGGGACATCGTCGCACCGCCAGGTTCGATCGCCCGCTGCTCACTCCGGCGGCTAGTCTCCCCACTGTGACCGAAACCCCGTCGGACCCAGGCGACCTCGCTCGCCGGGCGGCTGAGGTCATCGCCGAACGCACCGGAGTCGCCGAGCACGACGTCGCGATCGTGCTCGGATCGGGCTGGCCGCCGGCGGTCACAGCGCTCGGCACGCCCACCGCCGTGCTGGCCCAGGCCGAGCTGCCCGGTTTCTCCCCGCCCACCGCGGTCGGCCACACCGGCGAACTGTTGTCGATGCGCATCGGTGCACACCGGGTCCTGGTGCTGGTCGGCCGCATCCACGCCTACGAGGGTCACGACCTGTGTCACGTCGTGCACTCGGTGCGGGCGGCCTGCGCGGCCGGCGTACGCGCCGTGGTGCTCACCAACGCGGCGGGTGGGTTGCGCTCGGACATGACGGTCGGCGAACCCGTGCTGATCAGCGACCATCTGAACCTGACCGCCCGGTCGCCGTTGGTCGGCCCGCGATTCGTGGACCTGACCGACGCCTACTCCCCACGACTGCGCGCACTCGCCCGCCAGGCCGACCCCACGCTGACCGAAGGCGTCTACGCCGGGCTGCCCGGCCCGCACTACGAGACGCCCGCCGAGATCCGGATGCTGCGGACGCTGGGCGCCGACCTGGTCGGCATGTCGACGGTGCACGAGACCATCGCGGCCCGGGCGGCCGGCGCCGAGGTGCTGGGGGTGTCGCTGGTGACCAACCTGGCCGCCGGAATCAGCGGCGAACCGCTGAGTCACACCGAGGTTCTGGCGGCCGGCGCCGCGGCGGCAACCCGGATGGGTGCACTGCTGGCCATGATCCTTTCCCAGCTTCCCCGGTTCTAGGGCCATGACGCCCGAGGAGTGGATCGCCCACGATCCCGACCCGGCAACGGCGGCCGAGCTCGCCGCGTGTGACCCCGAGGAACTCGCCGAGCGGTTCGCCCGGCCCCTGAAGTTCGGCACGGCGGGTCTGCGCGGGCCGGTGCGCGGCGGGCCGGACGCCATGAACGTCGCGGTGGTCTCGCGGGCAACCTGGGCCGTCGCGCAGGTACTGATCGGGCGTGGCCTGCACGGCTCGTCGGTGGTCGTGGGACGCGACGCCCGGCACGGTTCGGCGGTATTCGCCACGGTGGCCGCCGAAGTGCTTGCCGCCCAGGGGTTTTCCGTACTGCTGCTGCCCGGTCCGGTGCCGACCCCGGTGGTGGCGTTCGCGGTGCGGCACACCGGTGCACCGGCGGGGATCCAGGTCACCGCATCGCATAACCCGCCCGCCGACAACGGCTACAAGGTGTACCTCGACGGCGGCATCCAGATCGTCTCCCCCACCGACCGCGAGATCGAAGCCGCGATGGCCGCCGCCCCGCCGGCCGACCAGATCGGCAGAGCCCCCGTCGAACCCGCGTCGGACGATCTGGTCGAGCGCTACATCGAGCGGGCCGCCGGGCTGCGGCGCGGCAACGGTTCGGTGCGGGTCGCGCTGACCGCGCTGCACGGGGTGGGCGGTGCGGTGGCCGTCGAGACATTGCACCGCGCGGGGTTGATCGAAGTGCACTCCGTCGGAACACAATTCGCACCCGACCCGGACTTTCCCACGGTCGCGTTCCCCAACCCCGAGGAGCCCGGCGCCACCGACGCGCTGCTGGCCCTGGCCGCGGACGTCGGCGCCGATGTGGCGATCGCGCTCGATCCCGACGCCGATCGATGCGCCGTCGGCATCAAAGATGGGCCGCGTTGGCGGATGCTGTCCGGCGACGAAACCGGTTGGCTGCTAGGCGATTACCTACTGTCTACGACCCAGACGGACACACCGGTGGTGGCCAGCACGGTGGTGTCGTCTCGGATGCTGTCGGCCATTGCCGCGCGCTACGGCGCCGCCCACGTCGAAACCCTCACCGGCTTCAAATGGCTGGCCCGCGCCGACGCGAAAGTGCCCGGCGGCACGCTGATCTACGCCTACGAGGAAGCGATCGGGCACTGCGTCGACCCAGCGGCCGTGCGCGACAAGGACGGCATCAGCGCCGCGGTACTGGTGTGCGACCTGGTGGCCACGGCAATCCGGCAGGGCCGTTCGGTGAGGAACCTGCTCGACGAACTGGCCAGGCGGTATGGGGTACATGACGTCGCCGCGGTGTCGCGCCGGGTCGCCGATGCCACCGAGGCCGCCGGACTGATGCAGCGGTGGCGGACGGACCCACCGAAAACACTGGCCGGTCACACCGTGGACCTCACCGACATCGCCGACGCGCTGATCTTCACCGGCGGCGACGACGACACGTCGATCAGGCTGGTGGTGCGGCCTTCCGGGACCGAGTCGAAGTTGAAGTGCTACTTGGAGATTCGCTGCGCGGTTTACGACGACCTGGACTCTTCGCGGCGGCGCGCCGGCGCCCTGCGCGAGGCGCTGGTCGCTGCTGTGCAGAGCTGGTGAACAGGTTAGGCCCGAATTGGCGGTCGCCGGCATCGCCGAGGCCCGGCACGATATAGGCCGACTTGTTCAGCCCTTTGTCGACCGCGGCGCTGAACACTCGAGCGTCCGGCGCCGCTTTCTCCACCGCCGCAAGGCCTTCGGGAGCCGCCACCACACAGAGCACGGTGATATCGGTTGCGCCGCGGCGCTGTAGCAGACCGATGGTGTGCGCCATCGACCCGCCGGTAGCCAGCATGGGATCGAGGATGATCACCGGCCTGCCCGCAAGCTTGTCCGGCAGCGCCTCCAGATACGGCTCCGGCAGGTGAGTTTTCTCGTCCCGGGCGACACCGACGAATCCCGCCTCCGCCTCGGGTATTGCGGCGTGCGCAGCGTCGAGCATGCCCAGCCCGGCCCGCAACACCGGCACCAGCAGCGGCGGCTTGACCAAGCGCGTCCCGACGGCCGAACCCACCGGGGTGCGAATCCTCACCGACTTTCGCGGCGCGTCCCGGCTGGCCTCGTAGACCAGCATCAGCGTCAGCTCGCGCAGGGCGGCGCGAAAACCGGCGTTCTCGGTGCGTTCGTCACGCAGCGCCGTCAGCCGGGCGGCGGCCAACGGGTGGTCGATGACGCGAATTTCCATGGGGTCGAGGGTATATAACGATCAGGCAAAGCCCTTCTGACACGCTTGCGCCGTCCCGAAAGACGCCCGTGTCCGTCCATATACTCCGGGGGTGTTGCGCGAAATTCGAATCCCGGTCGCCACTGCATATCGCAGCCTGCGGCTACTGGGAGCGCTGGCGTTGGTGGCACTTGCGGCCAGCCCGTTGACGCCGCGCATAGGCCTTGCGGCAGCGGCCATTCCGCAACCCGCGCACGTCGTGATCGTGGTCGAGGAGAACCGCTCCGAGAACGGCATCATCGGAAACAAATCGGCGCCCTTCATCACCACGCTGGCCGCGGGCGGCGCCAACATGACCCAGTCGTTCGCCGAAACCCATCCCAGCGAACCGAATTACCTGGCGCTGTTCGCCGGCAATACGCTCGGAGTGACCAAGGACCAGTGTCCGGTCAACGGCGGCGCCGCACCGAACCTCGGCTCCGAATTGCTCGCCGCGGGCTACACCTTCGTCGGCTTCGCGGAGGGCCTGCCGGCCGTCGGCTCACCGGTCTGCAGCGCGGGCAAGTACGCGCGCAAGCATGTGCCGTGGGCCAACTTCACCAATGTGCCTGCGGCCAACTCGCTGCCGTTCTCCGCATTCCCGATGGGCAACTACTCCAGCCTGCCGACCGTCTCGTTCGTCATCCCCAACAACGACGACAACATGCACGACGGTTCGATCGCGCAGGCCGACTCCTGGCTGAACCGCGAGATGTCCGGGTACGCGAACTGGGCGGTGGCCAACAACAGCCTGCTGATCGTGACGTTCGACGAGGACGACGGTTCTGGTCCCGGAGGCAGCCGCAACCAGATCCCCACGGTGTTCTACGGCGCCCACGTCCGTCCCGGCAGCTACAGCGAACAGATCAACCACTACAACGTGCTGGCCACGGTGGAACAGATGTACGGATTGCCCAAGACGGGCTATGCGGCCGGCGCCGCGCCGATCACCGATATCTGGGGCTAGCCCCATGGCCCGACAACGGGTTCGCCGGTCGTCGCTATTCTGTGCCGCATGGTTGCTGACCTCGTGCCCATTCGCCTGAGCCTGTCCGATGGTGACCGCTACACCGTGTGGGCACCCCGCTGGCGTGACTCCGGCGACGAGTGGGAGGCGTTCCTGGGCAAGGACGAGGACCTGTTCGCGTTCTCCTCCGTCGCCGACCTGGTCGCGTTCGTGCGCTCGGACGACGACAACGACCTGACCGACCACCCGGCATGGAAGGAGCTGCGGGCGGCACACGCGCACACATTCGAGCCCGCCGCCGACAAGCAGTTCGACCTGATCGCCGTCGAGGAGCTGGTGGCCGAGAAGCCCACCGAGGAATCGGTGTCCGCGCTGGCCGGCACGCTGGCCATCGTGTCGTCCATCGGGTCGGTGTGCGAGCTGGCGGCGGTGTCGAAGTTCTTCAACGGCAACCCCAGCCTGGGCACCGTGTCGGGCGGAATCGAGTACTTCACCGGCAAGGTCGGCGCGAAACGCTGGAATGCGATCGCCGAGGTGATCGGGCGCAGCTGGGACGACGTGCTCGCCGCGATCGACGGCATCGTCACCACCCCGGAGGTCGACTCCAAGCTGTCCGACAAGGCCGCCGACGAACTGGCCGAAGAGCGCGAAGAGGACGAGCCGGACGAAGAAACCGGCACCGAGGACGCCGTCGAGGAACAGACGCCCGAGGAGTCCGCGGAGGACGACGCCGAGGCCGAAGACGAGGACACCGACGACGAGGTTGACCGGGTGACCGGCGACACCGTCGTGCTGGGCAGCGACAAGGACTTCTGGCTACAGGTGGGCATCGATCCGATCCGGATCATGACGAGTTCGGGCACGTTCTACACGCTGCGCTGCTACTTGGACGACCAGCCGATCTTCTTGGGCCGCAACGGGCGCATCAGCGTCTTCACCTCCGAGCGCGCGCTGGCCCGCTACCTGGCCGACGAGCACGACCACGACCTGGCCGACCTGAGCACCTACGACGACATCCGCACCGCCGCGACCGACGGCTCGCTGGCGGTCGAGATCACCGAGGACAACATCTACGTGCTCAGCGGGCTGGCCGACGACCTGGCCGACGGACCGGACGCCGTGGATCGCGAGCAACTGGAGCTCGCCGTCGAGGTGCTCCGCGACATCGGTGACTACTCCGAGGAGAGCACCGTCGACAAGGCGCTCGAGACCAGCAGGCCGCTGGGCAAGTTGGTGGCCGCCGTGCTCGAGCCCGACTCCGTCACCAAGCCGTCGCCGCCGTACGCCGCGGCGGTGCGCGAGTGGGAGAAACTGGAACAGTTCGTCGACGGGCGGCTCCGCCGCGAGTAGTGCCGTCGTTTGACGGGTCGGGCTTAGACGGGAAGGTTGGGTGACGTGTCGCTTCCCGGTATCGGCCCGTTACCGCTCTACGGATTCCAGCGTCCCGCCCTGTTGTTGTTCGGGTTGGTGCCCCTGGCCCTGCTGGCCATCTACGTCATCGTCGCGGCGCGGCGGCGCCAACGGCTGCGCCGCTACACCGATACCCCCGTGGCGCAGTCGCCGTTGCGGCATCTCCCGATCGCCGTATCGCTGCTGTGCCTCGCGTTGTTGACCATCGCGCTGGCCACGCCCACCCACGACATGCGCATCCCACGCAACCGCGCCGTCATCATGCTGGTGATCGACATGTCGCAGTCCATGCGGGCGACCGACGTCGAACCCAACCGGCTCAAGGCCGCCGAACAGGCCGCGACCCAGTTCGCCGGTCAGCTCACGCCCGGCATCAACCTCGGGCTGGTCGGATTCGCCGGCACGCCTTATCTGCTGGTGCCGCCGACCCCGCAACACCAGGCCACCATCGACGCCCTGAAGAAGCTGGATTTCGCCGACAGCACCGCCACCGGCCAAGCGATCTTCACCGCCCTGCACGCGATCAGCGCCACCGCGGTCGCCGGCGGCGACACCCCGCCACCGGCCCGCATCGTGCTGCTCTCCGACGGCGGCGAGAACAAGCCCTCCAATCCCAGCGATCCGCACGACGGCGTCTTCACAGCGGCGCGGCTGGCCAAGGACGAGGGCGTGCCCATCTCGACGATCTCGTTCGGGACCAAGGGCGGCGAGATCGAGATGGACGGGCGCCGCATCGCCGTCCCGGTCTCGACCGACCAGATGAAGACGGTCGCCAAGCTGTCCGGCGGCCAGTCCTACACCGCTGGCACCCTCGGCGAGCTGCAAAAAAGCTACAACGCCATCGAGAACGAGATCGGCTACCGCACGGTGCCGGGGCCGGGCAGCTCCGGCTGGCTGCGCCTCGGTGTGCTGACCGCCCTGATCGCGACGGCGCTGGCGCTGCTGATCAACCGCCGCCTGCCCAGCTGAGGACTCAGGCGGGCAGCCTGCGGTTCAGCAGCAGACCGGCCAGGACGGCGCCGGCCATGACGAAGGCGCCGAGCAGCATCCAGGCCAGGCTCGCATCGCCCTTCACGGTTTCGTAGCCAATTTGGCGCTGCAGCGTCGAGTACACGTTCTTCAGCGATTCCAGACTGTCGGCGTGGAACGACTGGCCGTCGGTGATCTCGCAGATCTTCTGCAGGGTCTGGTCATCCACCGGAACCGGGATCGTGGCGCCCTCGTAGTCGACGGTGCCGTACGGGGTGCCGAACGAGATCGTCGAGATCTGCACACCCTCGGCCTTGGCGGCCCTGGCCGCGGTGAACGCCCCCTGCGGGGCATTGGGGTCCAGCGGCACGTTCTCGGCGCCGTCGGATTCCAGCACGATCCGCGCCGGCGGTGGACCGTCGCCGCCGCCCATCACCGAGCCCACCGTCGCGATCGCCTGCAGAGCGGTGAAGATGCCCTCTCCCGTCGCGGTTTTCGGCATCGGCTTGAGGCTGTCGATGCCGGCCTTCACCGCGCCGCGGTTGGTCGTCGGGGGCACCAGCAGCGTGGCGTTGGCCGCGAACTCCACCAGTCCCAGGTTGATCGCGGGGGTCAGCTGGTCGGCGAACTGCTTTCCGGCCTCCTTGGCCGCGTCGAGGCGGTTGGGCGGCACATCGGTGGAGGCCATCGACTCCGAGACGTCGATCACCAGCATCACCACCGCGCGGTTAAGCGGAATCCGGACATCCGAGGTCGGCCCCGCCATCGCGGTAGTCAGCAACACCAGCGACACGGCCAGCAGGATGGTGGGCACGTGTCGCCACTTGCCAAGCCGCGGCGGCGCCACCCGCTCCAGCACCTCCATGTTCGCGAAGCGCAGCACCCGGCGACGCCGGGCGAATTGCTGCACGACGTAGAGGCCGATCACCAACAGCACGATCAGCAGGACCAGGAAGAACCAGGCGTTCTGGAAGCCCGTGAGCGACACCGGTCCCAGCAGGGGCACCTTCATGTCCAGCCACACTATGCGTCGAACTCCGGCGGTGCATGGACCGCCGCCGGGGACTATCCGGCGACGAGATCGCGGCGCTCGGAGACTTGACATCCGGGCTGCGCAGCTGGGTCTGGAGCCCAGCGTCCAGGATCGGGTCAGGTGGTGGCGATGCGGGCGCTGCACCTGGTTGGGCGCCACGGTGGCTTCGGCGCCCAGGTAGCGCACTGACGGAGCATCAGGGCATCGCGGAAGCGTTGCCCGACGGCGACTTACCGCGCGCACTGCAAGCCGTGCAGACCCACTTGGCCAGCACGGTGCGGGCCATGGGGCTCTCGGTGCTCTAGGACTCGGGTCGCCGATCCGCGGCGATTGTTGGCTGCGCCGTGAGGTGATCGAGGGGTGTTCGCATCAGACCGCGGAGGATCGGCACGCAATCGCTGGGGAGTTGTGTGGTGACCTCGACACCGGACTGGGTGAGCTCGTCGAGAAATCTCGGTAGCTGCTCCATCGCCCCGGTGGGCAGGTCGTGCAGTACGACCACGGTGTGTTGATGGCTGCGGGTGTCGGCGAGCGCTCGGCTAACCCATCCTCCGGGGTCGGCCCAGTCACGCGGGACGCTGTTCCACAGGACGCAGGTGTACTTTTCCGCGATGAGGTAATCGACGGCAGTTTGATTCAAACAGCGCGGTTCGAGTGCGCCCTCCGTTCCCCACGGTCTGAAGTACCGATCGACATCGGTGAAATCGTCCAAAAGTGTTTGCGCGCCGCCGATTTCGTGAACGGCTTCCGGCGGGGAAAGCTCTCCGAGAGGTCGTCCGTGGGTGTAGGAGTGATTGCCGATCCGATGCCCCTCACTTACAGCACGCGCTATCAGCCGGCGTCCCGCCGGCGAGCGAACATTCTGTCCGACGACGAAGAACATGGCGGACATCTGACGCTGAGCGAGTGCATCGAGCACCTGATCCGTGACCCCAGGCGTCGGGCCGTTGTCGAAGGTCAAAGTGATCTTCGACGGCAGATTCTCACGCATAGCAGGTGCTCACCCATCACATCATTGCCTGACTGATTGATCAGACAGTATGTTATCGGGTAGCCGGTGATGAAGAGAAGAGTCGATGTTGACCGCAACCGTTCCGAAAGCGCGGGACACTGCTGATTCCGCGGCGGCGGCCGGCGACGCCCGACAGCGAATCCTGCAGACGACGGTGCGGTGCTTCGGCGCGTACGGCTATGAAAAATCGTCGATGAAGCTGATCTCGGCGAAGGCCGGCGTTTCGCAGACCCTGCTGCACTATCACTTCGAGACGAAGGAAAAGCTCTTCCAGGCCGCGATCGACGACATGGCCAAAACGATGTTCTCTGCCGCGTCGGCCCGGCTGACGGACCGGAGGCCCGTGGGTGACAGCCTGAACGAGGCGGCCGATCTGGTGTATGCCCTGTTCATCGACAACCTGGACGCGGTCACTTTCATGGTCGAGTTCGCCGCAGCGGCCAACCACAACGAGTTCTTGAGGACCGCGTATGTCGACTATCGCGATACGCAGCGCCGGCGGCTCGCTGAGTTACTGCGCACGATCATTGGCGACGATGCGCCGCCAAGTTTGATCGACGAGACGGTGCATCTCTTGGAGATTGTGCTGCTGGGCATGTCGATGCAGCGCCCGTTCATTTCCGACGCTGCACGCTTCCGCGGCGATTTCGACGCTTTCGCGCGCATGATCGCCACCCACATCACCGAAGGATTGAAGTCGAGGCGCTGATGACCCCGAACACCACCACACAGGCAGTACCGCCGATGATCGAGGACGCGGTGACCGGATCCGGCGCCAGACGAATCTTCGTGCGCCGCTACGACAACGACAACGCCGACTATGTCTTGGTGCTGGTGCATGGCACCGCCGGGAACAGCGAAGGTTACGACACGTTCGCCGAGCACATGCGCCGCCACCATCGGGCGGCAGTGTATTCGTTCGACCTCACCGGGCACGGTCGCACCGAAGGTAAGGCGGGTGTGTTCAGTTTCGAAGCCTTCCTCGAAGACACCAGGGCGGTAACCGATTACGCCGCGCAACGCACTTCCCTACCCGTCGTCGTGCACGGCGCGAGCCAGGGCGGTGAAGTCGCATTCCACGCGCTCGACGCGTGCCCGGCCGTGGTGGCCGGTGTGTGCATGAACATCTTGCTGAACCACGAGGCGCCAATGAGTCTGGCGATTCGGCTGTTTCAGTCGCGCCCAGCGCAATTTGCGGCAGCGAAGATAGGTGATCGGCTGCCGGTCCCGCTACGGCGGTTCATTGACTTCAAGGCCGCCTACCAAGAAGACCCCGGATTACTGGACACGAAGAAGAAGGACCCGCTGTACGTCTGGTCGTATGGGTTCAGAAGCTACCACTCGGTGTTCAACTATGTCCCGCCACTGCCCGCCGCAGCCAACACGAAACCTGTCCTGATCACCTGTGGCGAGCACGATGAAATAGTCGGCGCCGAGCACTGCCGGGCATGCTTTGAGCGGATCGGCGGGACCAAAGACTTTTTCATGATGCCCGGCGGCGGCCATCAGCTCATGTTGTTCGACAGAAACGTCTACAGCAGAGTCATCGACTCGTGGATTCGGGAGCGTGTGCTCGGCGAGGCCCAATCATGGCAAGCGCCAATCGAACCCGAAGAGCGAAGCTACTTCGAGTTCCTCGACCACGAACGGGCCAACGACGCAGCTGGTGAGCCCGAGTACCGCTATTCGATGATCGATCGCGCGTTGATGCGGGTCAGCAACGGCACGATCGAGCGTGGGGTCCGCTACTTCTCGAACGCTGACGTCAGCGCGCAGTGGCGCTTCACTGCGGAACTGGTCAGCGAAATCGACTACAGCGCATGGGATTTCCTGCGTGACTATCTACCGTCCACGGACAATCAACGCCCTACGATGGCTGTGGTCGGCTGCGGCAGTGGAGGGGCGATCGCAGGTTTGCTGGAACGATATCCGGAGCTGAGCGAGTGGGATATCGTCGGCGTCGACGTCGACTATAAAGCGATCGACGCAGCCCGAAAGCGGTTCGCCGACCGGCCCGGGGTGAACTTCGTTGTCGGCGACGCACGAAACGCGGATGTGTTGGCGGCCAGTCGCTTCGACCTAATCTACCTACACGGAGTCTTCGACCATTGCACGGAGCACCGCCGTCTGCTCGATAGCGTGTTCAGCGCGCTGAAGCCAGGCGGCCGAATGTTCTATGTCACACCGGATCGCAACCTGTTCACCTGGCTCTCCTTCGTCGCGGTTGGGCCGTTGTACGTGTTCGGTCTGCACAAGCCCAACCACGACTTTCGGCGATTCCCCCGCCCAGCCGAGTTGAATACCATGCTCCAGCACGCCGGTTTCGAGCTGCTGCCCAGGCGAGGCCGCCCGACCACACCGGCCATGGTCGGCCTCGAGTACAAGTCTGGGATGAATCCGTTTCCGGTCAAGAGGTCGGTGCGCACTCGCGTCCTCGACGACGAGATCTTCAAGCACACCAGCCCCAGGTGGTGGTTGCGGAACGGCTTCATTGGTGAGTATGTGGGAGCGGCACAAAAACCGAACCGATGATGTTTCAAGTGCGGTGCCCGAAACTTCGTAGCCGTGCAATTTACTGGTTTTCCGGTGCGGGCTTAGTATGCATCTACGCGGGCGGGGCCCTTCGCACATAAGTATCGGGATGACCGGCGGGATGCCCGGTCACATATGACGGCGAGCCGCTAGCCGATCAGCACGGCGTAGCGCGGTTTGATCACCTCGTCGATGATCGCCAGCCGCTCGTCGAACGGGATGAACGCCGACTTCATCGCGTTGATGGTGAAGCGCTCGAGGTCGCTCCATCCGTAGCCGAAAGCCTCCACAAGTCGGTGCATTTCGCGGCTCATGAAGGTGTCGCTCATCAGCCGGTTGTCGGTGTTGACGGTCACCCGGAACCGGGCTCGGGCCAGCAGGTCGAACGGATGCTCGGCGATGCTCTTGACGGCACCGGTCTGCACGTTGGAGCTGGGACACAGTTCCAGCGGAATTCGCTTGTCCCGCAGGATCGATGCCTGTTGGCCCAGCCGGACTTTGCCGTCGTCCAACACCTCGATGTCATCGACGATGCGCACCCCATGGCCCAGCCGGTCCGCACCGCAAAAGGCGATCGCCTCGTGGATGGACGGCAGGCCGAACGCCTCGCCGGCGTGAATGGTGAAGCGCGCGTTATGGTCTCGCATGTACTCGAAAGCATCCAGGTGCCGGGTCGGTGGGTTGCCGGCCTCGGCGCCGGCGATGTCGAATCCGACGACTCCCTTGTCCCGGAATCGGATGGCCAGCTCGGCGATCTCCCGGGACACCGCCGCGTGCCGCATCGCGGTGACCAACAGGCGCACCACGATCGGACGATTCGCGGCGGCGCAAGCCTTCTCGCCGTCGGCGAAGCCGGCCAGCACGGCGTCGACGATCGCATCGAAGGGCAGCCCACGGTCGATGTGCAGCTCGGGCGCGAACCGGATCTCGGCGTAGACCACCGAGTCCTCGGCCAGATCCTCCACGCATTCGTAGGCGACCCGGTGCAGCGCCTCGGGTGTCTGCATCACGGCCACGGTGTGCGAGAACGGCTCCAGGTAGCGCTCCAGCGAGCCGCTGTGCGAGCGGGTGCGAAACCACGTCGCCAGCTCGTCGACGTCGGTGGCGGGCAGCCCGTCGTAGCCGACCTGCCCGGCGATCTCCAGCACGGTCGACGGGCGCAGTCCGCCGTCGAGGTGATCATGCAACAGGGCCTTGGGGGCCTTTCTGATCTGCTCCAGCCCCAGCGGTGCGGTCATGCGACGATCCGATCGATGATCAGCGGTCGGGCGTACGCCGCGGGCAAGTCGCCGTCGATGCTCCACCCGCCGTCCAGCTCGGCGAGCGCGGCGCCGAAGCGCTCCGGGGTGTCGGTGTAGAGGGTGAACAACGGCTCACCGGCGCTGACCGGCTCGCCGGGGCGGCGGTGGATCCGGATACCCGCACCCGACTGCACCCGCTCGCCCGGACGGGACCTGCCCGCGCCGAGCCGCCATGCCCCCAGCCCCACTGCCATCGCGTCGATATCGCCCATTGTGCCGCCCCGCGGGGCGGCCACCTTCTCGGCATGCCGACCGATGGGCAACGGCACCGCCAAGTCGCCGCCCTGGGCCGCGATGAGCCGGCGGAACCGGTCCATCGCGGTGCCGTCGCGCAGGGTGTCGGCGGGATCGCGGTCGTGGATCCCGGCCAGCTCGAGCATCTCGGAGGCCAGCCGCAGGGTCAGCTCGACGACATCGGGCGGGCCGCCCCCGGCCAGCACCTCGAGCGACTCGGCGACCTCGAGGGCATTACCGACGGTCGCGCCCAGCGGGCGGCTCATGTCAGTCAGCAGCGCGCGGGTGGGCACCCCGTGCGCCGCGCCCAGTTCGACCATCGTGTGCGCCAGTTCGCGGCACTGCCGCTCGGAGTCCAGCAACGCCCCGGAACCGACCTTCACGTCGAGCACCAGCGCGCCGGCCCCCTCGGCCAGCTTCTTGCTCATCACGGAGCTGGCGATCAGTGGCAGCGACTCGACGGTGGCGGTGATGTCGCGCAGCGCGTAGAGCTTGGCGTCGGCCGGGGCCAGGCCCCCGGCGGCGAAGATGGCCGCGCCGACCTCGCGCAGTTGGTCGCGCACCCGCTGATTGGACAGCTCGGCGGTGAACCCGGCGATGGATTCCAGCTTGTCCAGGGTGCCGCCGGTATGGCCGAGCCCGCGGCCCGACGCCTGCGGCACCGTCGCGCCGCAAGCGGCGACGACCGGCACCAGGGGCAGGGTGATCTTGTCGCCCACCCCGCCGGTGGAGTGCTTGTCGACTGTCCGCAGGCCCAGGTCGCCGAAGTCGAGCGTGTCGCCCGACGCCAGCATCGCTGCCGTCCACCGGGCGGTCTCGCCACGGTCCATGCCGCGCAACAGGATCGCCATCAGCAGCGCCGCCATCTGTTCCTCGGCCACCCGGCCGTCGGTGTAGGCGCCGATGACCCAGTCGATGGCGGCGTCGGACAGCCTGCCACCGTCGCGCTTGGTCCTGATCACCGTGGGCGCGTCGAACGCGGGGTCAGTCAAGCGAGTCCCCGCTCAGGGTGTCGTCCCGTTCTCTTTGATGAACGACGCCAGCGCGCCGACGAGCTGGGTGGAGAACGGTTGGGGCTTCGTGTAATTGGCCGGCGTTCTGCTGGCGTCCTCCTTCAGGACATGGTTCACACCGGTCAGGTGGACATAGTCGGTCTTGGTGCCCGCGCCGGTCAGGCCGGACACCAGGGAATCGACATCCTGGCAGGTGATTTGCAAATCGGCGTCGCTGCAGGTGACCAGCACCGGCATGCCGCGCGGCAGCTTGGCGGCCAATGCCGCCGGGTCTATTGCGTCTTCCTGCAACAGTGCATGCGCGTTGGTGGCGTTGATCACCGACTTCAGCCCCGGCGGCTCGTCGGGCGGGACCTGTCCGGTCGCGCGGAACTCCTGTATCGCGCTATCGATCGCCGCCGTGCTTTCGGCGGCCCGCGCGGCGGTGACCCGTCCGGACCTGACAGCCGCGTCGGCCTGGGCGTGGGCCTGCTCGGACACATGGTCGAGGATGCGGCGGCTCGCCGGCTCCAGCAGGCCCAGGGTCTGCACCGCGGGAGCGGTCCCTGGCGCGGCGGTGGCCAGCATCATCGCGTAGAGGGCGCCCTCGCTGTGGCCGAGCGCCATCAAATGAGTCCGGTCGATGGCGGATTGGCCGGCCAGGAAGTTCAACGCGGCGGTCGCCTCGTCTTGGAACACGCTGATATCGACCTTTGTCGGGTCGGTCGCGTAGGGGCCGAGCCCCGTCTGACCGGTACCGAGCTTGTCGTAGCGCAAGCTGGCGACGCCGTCGTCGGACAGCGCCCGCGCCAGATTCCGCAGCGTGTCGACCTGACCCGGCATGGTGGCCGAGTCACCGTTGCGATCCGTCGGCCCGCTGCCGGCGATCAGCAGCGCCCCCGGCACGGCCCGGCCGTGCCCTGCCGGATGGCGGAACGTGCCGTACACCGTCATATCCGCCACCGAGAAGGAGACGGCGTCCTCCACCCAGGACGACGCCGGCGCCGACGACGCGGTCGTCGATGGCGGCTTTGCGGTGGGCGATTGCGACGCGCATCCCACGGCCCCCGTGCCCGCCGCGATCAGCACCGCACCGAAGAGTCTGGGCAGCGATCCCGTCGGCACCATCGGCGCGCTCCCCCGTTGCACACGGATGACGGTAAGCCGACCGGCAACGCTCAGCAAGCGGCGGCGCGCCGGTTCGGCGAAGGCGTTCAGCCGCGCCCTGCCGCGAGATCGTCGGGGCCGAAGGCGTCCGGCAGCAGGTCACCGAGCCGGCGCGGACCGCCCGGATGGTCGATCAGCAGCTCGGGTCCGCCGTGTTCGGCCAGCACCTGACGGCACCGACCGCACGGCATCAGCACCGAGCCCCGCCCGTCCACGCACGCCAGCGCCAGCAGGCGGCCGCCGCCGGTGGAATACAGGGCGCACACCACGGCGCATTCGGCACAGAGACCAAGGCCATATGAGATGTTCTCCACATTGCACCCGGTGACCACGCGGCCGTCATCGACCAGGGCGGCCGCCCCGACCCGGAACCGCGAGTACGGTGCATAGGCACCCGTGGAGACATCGATTGCCTTGTCCCGCAATAACTTCCAGTCGATCTCAGGCATAACGAAACCCCGCTCACCCATCGCCGATTCCGACAGTCACCCTAGCCGCAAAACGGCATTTTCCCTTGACGGACATTGGCGCAAGCCACACCGTGTCCGAGCTAAGCTCAAGTGCCCGGCGTGACTGACGTGCAAGTCGGGAGAAGGCGGTGAGGACTGGGGTGACTACGCAACCGACAACCGCGGGTCCGGCGGCACCGGTATCGGCTTCCTCGCGCAAACGCAGGCCACCACGGACGCTGTACCGGGGCGACCCCGGCATGTGGTCGTGGGTGCTGCACCGGATCAGCGGCGCGACGATCTTCTTTTTCCTGTTCGTCCACGTTTTGGACGCCGCGATGCTGCGGGTGAGCCCGCAGACCTACAACGCCGTGATCCACGACTATCAGCTGCCCATCGTCGGCCTGATGGAATACGGCCTGGTCGCCGCGGTGCTCTTCCACGGCCTGAACGGCATCCGGGTGATCCTGATCGACTTCTGGTCCGAAGGCCCGCGCCACCAGCGCCTGATGTTCTGGATCGTCGGCATCGTGTTCCTACTGCTGATGGTTCCGGCCGGCGTGGTGACGGTCATCCACATGATGGAGCACTTCCGATGAGCAGTCCGGACCTTCAGCTGGGCTCTCAGTCCCCAAGGGGCAACCTCGCCCCGGTCAAACAACGCCTCTACGACCGCCCCGCCAGCCTGGACAACCCCCGCTCGCCGCGACGTCGGGCCGGCATCCCCAACTTCGAGAAGTTCGCCTGGCTGTTCATGCGGTTCTCCGGGATCGCGTTGTTCGTGCTGGCGATCGGCCACCTGTTCATCATGCTGATGTGGGACGACGGCGTTTACCGCATCGACTTCAACTACGTGGCGCAGCGCTGGGCGTCGCCGTTCTGGCAGTTCTGGGACTTGGCGCTGCTCTGGCTGGCGCAACTGCACGGCGGCAACGGCCTGCGCACCATCATCGACGACTACAGCCGCAAGGACAGCACCCGGTTCTGGCTCAACAGCCTGCTGCTGTTGTCCATGGGGTTCACGTTGGTGCTGGGCACCTACGTGCTGCTGACTTTCGACCCGAATATCGGAGGTTGACCCGTGATCTCCCAACACCGGTACGACGTGGTGATCGTCGGCGCGGGGGGTGCCGGCATGCGGGCCGCGGTGGAAGCGGGTCCGCGGGTGCGCACCGCGGTGCTGACCAAGCTCTACCCCACCCGCAGCCACACCGGCGCCGCCCAGGGCGGCATGTGCGCGGCGCTGGCCAACGTCGAAGAGGACAACTGGGAATGGCACACCTTCGACACCGTCAAGGGTGGCGACTACCTCGCCGACCAGGACGCCGTGGAGATCATGTGCAAGGAAGCCATCGACGCGGTGCTCGACCTGGAGAAGATGGGGATGCCGTTCAACCGCACCCCCGAGGGCCGCATCGACCAGCGCCGCTTCGGCGGGCACACCCGCGACCACGGCAAGGCCCCGGTGCGCCGGGCCTGTTACGCCGCCGACCGCACCGGCCACATGATCCTGCAGACGCTGTACCAGAACTGCGTGCGGCACGACGTGCAGTTCTTCAACGAGTTCTACGCGCTGGACCTGGTGCTCGCCCAGACCCCGAGCGGGCCGGTGGCCACCGGCGTGGTCGCCTACGAGCTGGCCACCGGCGACATCCACGTCTTCCACGCCAAGGCAGTGGTGCTCGCCACCGGCGGTTCGGGCCGAATGTACAAGACGACCTCCAACGCGCACACGCTGACCGGTGACGGCATCGGCATCGTCTTCCGCAAGGGACTTCCGTTGGAGGACATGGAATTTCACCAATTTCATCCGACCGGCCTGGCGGGCCTGGGCATTTTGATCTCCGAGGCGGTGCGCGGTGAGGGCGGCCGGCTGCTCAACGGCGAGGGCGAGCGCTTCATGGAGCGTTACGCCCCGACGATCGTCGACCTGGCGCCGCGCGACATCGTTGCCCGCTCGATGGTTTTGGAGGTTCTGGAGGGACGCGGCGCCGGCCCGCACAAAGACTACGTCTACATCGACGTCCGCCACCTCGGCGAGGACGTGCTGGAGGCCAAGCTGCCCGACATCACCGAGTTCGCCCGCACCTACCTGGGCGTGGACCCGGTGCACGAGTTGGTCCCCGTCTACCCGACCTGCCACTACGTGATGGGCGGCATCCCCACCACCGTCACCGGACAGGTGTTGCGGGACAACACTTCTACGGTTCCTGGGCTGTACGCGGCCGGCGAGTGCGCGTGCGTGTCGGTGCACGGAGCCAACCGGCTGGGCACCAATTCGCTGCTGGACATCAACGTTTTCGGGCGGCGGGCCGGCATTGCGGCGGCTTCGTATGCGCGGGGCCACGACTTCGTGGACATGCCGCCCGAGCCGGCGGCGATGGTCGTCGGCTGGGTCGGCGACATCCTCTCCGAGCACGGCAACGAGCGCGTCGCCGACATCCGCATCGCGTTGCAGCAGTCGATGGACAACAACGCCGCGGTGTTCCGCACCGAGGAGACGCTCAAGCAGGCGCTCACCGACATCCACGCACTGAAGGAGCGGTACGCGCGAATCAGCGTGCACGACAAGGGGAAACGGTTCAACAGCGACCTGCTGGAGGCTATCGAGCTGGGCTTCCTGCTGGAACTCGCAGAGGTCACGGTGGTCGGCGCCTTGAACCGCAAGGAGTCTCGCGGCGGCCACGCCCGCGAGGACTACCCCAACCGCGACGATGTCAACTTCATGCGCCACACCATGGCCTACAAGCAGGGCAGCGACCTGCTGAGCGACATCGCGCTGGATTTCAAGCCCGTGGTGCAGACGCGCTATGAACCCAAAGAACGGAAGTACTGATGGCCGAGAGCGTCGGAACCGAAAAGGAAGCCGAGGTCGACACCAGCCTGGAGCCGCCGCTGCCGGCGATTCCCGAGGGGGCGGTGATGGTGACCGTCAAGATCGCCCGCTTCAACCCCGACCAGCCCGACGCCTTCGCGGAAACCGGTGGCTGGCAAAGCTTTCGGGTGCCGTGCCTGCCCAGCGACCGGATGCTCAACCTGCTGATCTACATCAAGAGCTACCTGGACGGGACGCTGACCTTCCGGCGGTCCTGCGCACACGGGGTGTGCGGCTCGGACGCCATGCGCATCAACGGTGTCAACCGCCTGGCCTGCAAGGTGCTGATGCGCGACCTGCTGCCCAGAAATAACGCGGGCAAGCGCCAAAAAACTTTGACCATCACGGTCGAGCCGATCCGTGGGCTGCCGGTGGAGAAGGACCTGGTGGTCGACATGGAGCCGTTCTTCGACGCCTACCGGGCGGTGAAGCCGTACCTGATCACGACCGGCAATCCGCCGACCCGTGAACGCATTCAGAGCCCGACCGACCGGGCCCGCTACGACGACACCACCAAGTGCATCCTGTGCGCGGCGTGCACCACCAGTTGCCCGATCTTTTGGCACGAGGGCAGTTACTACGGCCCGGCGGCGATCGTCAACGCGCACCGGTTCATCTTCGACAGCCGCGACGAGGCCGCCGCCGAGCGCCTGGACATCCTCAACGAGGTTGACGGCGTATGGCGGTGCCGCACCACGTTCAACTGCACCGAGGCCTGTCCGCGCGGCATCCAGATCACCAAAGCAATTCAAGAGGTCAAGCGCGCGATCATGTTCTCGCGCTAGGCGCTTTCGCGCCGGCGCGTCGTCGATCAGGGCTTTGACTCGCCCCGGCGAGTACCCGCCACGTGCCCCGGCCCGACGCGATCGTCGTCGCGGTCGGATTCCGGCATTTCCGAAGCCGGTTGTTCGTCTGCGGGAGACTGGCTCGCACCGCCAGGGGTGCTCGCCGGGCTGGCTGACTTGTAATCGGGATTCGTCGTCGGGCCCGTAGCACCGCCGGTGCCTTGGGTGTCAGTCGCGGCACTTTCTTGGCGTCCCTCGTATGGCGGGATCGCGCTCCCCGTGTCTTGCGGAGGCAATTCGCCGGTGCCGCCGTAGGTGTCCGACGCGGCCGGGTCGCTCATAGGCGGGTTCGCGTCTTCATCTACGGTTCCGACCGGACGGTCCGCCTGGCCGTGTTCGGGGGTGTCCGAGCCGGTGTCGCGCGCGCCGCTACCCAACTCGGGGTCGTCGAAGTGCTCTAGCCTCGCATCGTCGGGCTGCTGATCATTCTGAGAGGTCATAACTCGTCTCCTCACCCTCTCGTTGCCCTGCCGCACCGGTTGGCGTGGCGAGCGTGAGGGACGGGTACCCGGACCTTTCGACGGGAAACACCTGTTCGCGGCGATCGGTTGACCGGCTGTCACACATCGCGGCCCTGCCTCGTCTGAGGGCTATGACACAGAAAACCCGCATCGAGCCCCTGCCGCCCAAGCGCACCGGATTGCTGACCCGGGCCATGTACCGGATCGCCAAGCGGCGCTATGGCCAAGTTCCCGAACCCTTCACCGTCGCCGCGCACCACCGCGGGCTGATGATCGCCGGCGCCATGCACGAGACCATGCTGGACCGGGCGTCGAAGACGCTGCCGGTCAGCGTGCGCGAGCTCGCGGTGTTCTGGACCGCCCGCACGGTCGGTTGCTCGTGGTGTGTCGACTTCGGGTCCATGCTGCAGCGCCTCGACGGCCTGGACATCCACCGCCTGAAGGAGATCGACAAGTACGCCACCTCAACGGCATTCACCGACGACGAGCGCGCCGCCATCGCCTACGCCGACGCGATGACCACCGACCCGCACAACGTCACCGACGAGCAGGTCGCCGATCTGCGGGCCCGCTTCGGAGATGCCGGGGTGATCGAGCTGACCTACCAGATCGGAGTGGAGAACATGCGGGCGCGGATGAACACCGCGCTGGGCATCACCGAGCAGGGGTTCAATTCCGGTGACGCGTGCCGGGTTCCCTGGGCTAGCGACGATCGCAAGCGCGGCGTAGCCGGGCGCAGCGGGTCGTCGCCATCAGCCAGCGAGCTCAACCAGCCCGCAGCGGGGAGCCGGTGAATTTGTCGGGGTTGGCGACATCCCATAGGGCGCAGACCTTTCCGTCGCGCACCGTCGCCGCCATGATCCGCGGCATCATCTCGCGATACCCGTCACCGGCGGGGCAGCCGGGCGTGTAGGCGCCCAGCTCGCCATTGACCAGCCCCAGTTGATACGAGGTGAACATCGCCGGGCCGTAACGCTGGGCCAGGCCGAAGAAGAATCGGGCCACCTTGTCCGCGCCGTGGATGACATTGATCGCGGTGGGCGCCTTGCCATTCGCGTCGCCGGTCAGGATCACGTCGGGATGCAGCAGCGCCACCACGGCTTCCAGATCGCCGGATGCCATGGCGGCCAGCAACTTCCCGACCACTTCGTTGTGCGCCGGATCGGGTTTGGGTGGGTCCTGGGCCGCGACGGCCTTGCGGGCCCGCGACGCCAGCTGCCGGGCGGCGACCTCGTTGGTTCCCAACACCTGCGCCACCTCCGCGAACGGCACGGCGAACCCGTCGTGCAGCACGAAGGCGACCCGCTGATCGGGTGACAGCCGCTCCAGCACCACCATCGCCGCGAACCGCGCGTCCTCGCCGGCCACCACCGCGGACAGCGGATCGGCTTCGGATGAAGGGGGGTCGAACCCGGTGACCACCGGCTCGGGCAGCCAGTTTCCGGTGTAGGTCTCGCGGCGATGCGCAGCCGAACGCAACCTGTCCAGGCCCAGCCTGCTCACCACGGTGGTCAGCCAGGCCCGCAGGTCGGTGATCTCCGTTCCCTTTTCAGGGTCCTGCCGGTGCCAGCGCAGCCAGGCGTCCTGGACGATGTCCTCCGCATCGGCCACCGTGCCGGTGAGCCGGTAGGCGACCGACATGAGATGGGGCCGTAGCGACTCAAACTCGCTGACCTGCTGCGCTGAGGTCATGCCGACGAGCCTAGCGCGAGGAAGGAGCCGGGCCATCGAACCGAGCGCGGCGACGCCGAGCGCCGAACGGCGCGAGGAAGGAGCCGGGCCATCGAGCCGAGCGCTACGCTCACCAACAACATGACTGGGAATCTCTGGCTGCACTTCGCCCGGCACGGCCCGGACATCACGCCGCCGATCATCGTCCGCGGCGAGGGTGTCAGCATCTTCGACGACCGCGGCAAGAGGTACCTGGACGGCCTGTCCGGACTGTTCACCGTGCAGGTCGGCCATGGCCGCACCGAACTCGCCGAGGTCGCCGCCCGGCAGGCCGGCACGCTGGCATTCTTCCCGCTGTGGGGGTACGCGACTCCCCCCGCGATCGAGCTCGCCGAACGCCTCGCCGGCTATACGCCGGGCGATCTGAACCGGGTGTTCTTCACCACCGGCGGCACGGAGGCCGTCGAGACCGCGTGGAAGCTGGCCAAGCAGTATTTCAAGCTCACCGGCAAACCCGGTAAGCACAAGGTGATTTCGCGATCAATCGCCTACCACGGCACCACTCAGGGCGCACTGGCGATCACCGGGCTGCCGAAGTACAAGGCACCCTTCGAGCCGGTGACGCCCGGCGGCTTCCGGGTGCCCAACACCAATTTCTACCGTGCGCCCGAGCCCTTAGGAACCGACCCGAAGGCCTTCGGGCAGTGGGCCGCCGACCGGATCGCCGAGGCCATCGAGTTCGAGGGCCCCGACACCGTGGCCGCGGTGTTCCTGGAGCCCGTGCAGAACGCGGGCGGCAGCATCCCGCCTCCCCCAGGCTATTTCGAGCGGGTGCGCCAGATCTGCGACGAATACGACGTGCTGCTGGTCTCCGACGAGGTGATCTGCGCGTTCGGCCGGATCGGCTCGATGTTCGCCTGCGACGACTTCGGCTACGTACCGGACATGATCACCTGCGCCAAGGGAATGACGTCGGGCTACTCACCGATCGGCGCCATGATCGCCAGCGAGAGGTTGTTCGAACCTTTCAACGACGGCGCCACCATGTTCCCGCACGGGTATACCTTTGGCGGCCATCCGGTTTCGGCGGCCGTGGCCCTGGCCAACCTCGACATCTTCGAGCGTGAGGGCCTGGGCGACCACGTCCGAACCCACGCGCCCGCCCTCCGCGCCACCCTGGACAAGCTCTACGACCTGCCCATCGTCGGCGACGTGCGCGGCGAGGGCTTCTTCTACGGCATCGAACTGGTCAAGGACAAGGCAACCAAGCAGACCTTCACCGACGACGAACGCCGCACGCTGCTCGCTTGGGTCGGTGCCGCGCTGTTCGAGGCCGGCTTGTACTGCCGCACCGACGACCGCGGCGATTCCGTCATCCAGCTGGCGCCGCCGCTGATCAGCGGCCAGGCCGAATTCGACACCATCGAAGCGATCGTGCGGGAGGTGCTGACGCGGGCCCAAGCGCGGCTCTAAGTCCTGGGCATGGCCCGCAAACCCCGTGTCCACCCGTTGCGATGGCAGCCGCGGCCGGTCGAGAATCTGCCCGACATACCGGCGCCGCGAGTCACCGTCGTCCCGCTGCCCGGCAACGGGCCCGAGGATGTCGTCGTCGACGCGGCCGGCCAACCTCGCTAACCGGCGGGCACCCGCCTGACCGCATCGGCGGCCATCACCACCTCGCGGGCGTGTGCGGCGGTCGGGCTGTGCCCGAACCGCGACACGGCGTTGCACAGCCAGACCAGCGCCGACCGCAGCTCCGGGTCGGTGGCGGCGTCACGGTGCAGCTTCAGCTCCTCCAGAACCTGGTCGAACCCGGAACGTCGTACCTGCGTTGCCTTCTCGACCTGCTTGAGCAGATCGTTCAAAGCTCGCGGGCCGCCACCGGGCGAGGCGCCCGCGCCATCACGATTCCGCCGCCAGGCGGACCAAAACCGATCGCGTGAAATGGCAAAACCCCTGGGATTCGGTGCGGTGGGTGGCTTTCGGGCCGATCGCGTGCCCAGCGTATCGCGGCTTCGCCGGCACCGCCCAGTACCTTCCGTCTCACCAGTCACAGCGCGGCTCCCCGGATTCGAGCCGCCGATCGCTTACTGTGCACTGACGATGACCGTGTTACGTTCCGCATCATGCCTGGCAGCGGCATTTTTCCTGATGGCCGCGCCGGTCACGTTTCCAGCACCGGCGACATTGCCACTGGGAATGCCGCTCGCGAAGGCCGAACCGAGTGCCGAACCCAATGCCGCCCCGGCGGACTGCCCATACAAGGTGAACACCCCGAAGGCCGTGGATTCGTCGGAGGCTCCCACGGCCGGCGACCCGCCGATGCCGCTGGCGGTGCCGGCCAAGCCGGTCGGCGGTGACGCGCTGGGCAGCTGCGGCATCGTCACCGCGCCGAATACGCCGGCGGTGCCGAACGACGTCTCCGCCGACGCCTGGCTGGTGGCGGACCTGGACAGCGGCGCGGTCATCGCGGCCAAGGATCCACATGGACGGCACCGCCCGGCCAGCATCATCAAGGTGCTCGTCGCGATGGCCTCCATCAACGCCCTCAACCTGAACAAGTCGGTCCCCGGAACCGCCGAGGACGCCGCCGCCGAGGGCACCAAGGTCGGCGTCGAAGAGGGTGGCGTGTTCACCGTCAACCAACTGCTGCACGGGCTGCTGATGCACTCCGGCAACGACGCCGCCCACGCGCTGTCCATGCAGCTGGGTGGCATGCAGGAGGCGCTGGAAAAGATCAACGTGCTGGCCGCCAAGCTGGGTGGCCAAGACACCCGGGCGGCCTCACCGTCGGGGCTGGACGCGCCCGGCATGAGCACCTCGGCCTATGACATCGGGCTGTTCTACCGCTACGCCTGGCAGAACCCGACCTTCGCCGACATCGTCGCGACGCGGACCTTCAACTTCCCCGGCCACGGCGACCACCCGGGCTACGAGCTGGAGAACGACAACCAGCTGCTCTACAAGTATCCCGGCGCCCTGGGCGGCAAGACCGGTTACACCGACGACGCGGGCCAGACGTTCGTGGGTGCGGCCAATCACGACGGGCGACGCCTGGTGGCGGTGCTGCTGCACGGGACGCGGGTGCCGATCGCGCCGTGGGAACAGGCCGCGCACCTGCTGGACTACGGCTTCTCCACCCCGCAGGGCACGCAGGTCGGCTCGCTGATCGCGCCCGACCCGTCCCTGGCGCCGGCCAAGCACGACGCCGCCGCGGACCCGCTCGCCAACAATGCCGGCGGGATCATCCCGTCCGCGGACGCCATGCCTATCCGGGTGGGTGTGGCGGTGATCGGCACCATCGTGGTGTTCGCGCTGATCATGATGGCCCGCTCGATGAACCGCCGACCGCAACACCGCTGAGCGTGTCAACCGGATCGCGGGGCGGACTGCTGGTCGGGCTGACCGCCGCCAGCGTGGGCGTCATCTACGGCTACGACCTGTCCATCATCGCCGGGGCACAGTTGTTCGTCACCGAGGACTTCGGACTGTCCACCCGCCAGCAGGAACTGCTGACGACGATGGTGGTGATCGGCCAGATCGCCGGGGCGCTCGGCGCCGGCGTGCTGGCCAACGTGATCGGGCGCAAAAGGTCGGTGGTGCTGATCCTGTTCGCGTATGCGGTTTTCGCGCTACTGGCCGCGTTCTCGGTCTCGCTGCCGATGTTGCTGACGGCCCGGCTGCTGCTGGGGCTGACCATCGGCGTGACGGTGGTCGTGGTTCCGGTGTACGTCGCGGAATCGGCGCCGACCGCGGTGCGCGGTTCGCTGCTGACGGCCTATCAGCTCGCGATCGTCAGCGGCCTGATCGTCGGCTACCTGACCGGTTACCTGCTGGCCGGCACCCACAGCTGGCGGTGGATGCTGGGGCTGGCCTGTGTGCCCGCGCTGTTGTTGCTGCCGTTGGTGATTCGGATGCCCGACACGGCGCGATGGTACGTGCTGAAGGGTCGGATGGACGACGCCCGGCGGGCGCTGCTGCGGATCGAACCCACCGCGCGCGTCGACGAGGAGCTCGCCGAGATCGGCGACGCGTTGAGCGTGGCCTCGCCCGGGGCCCGGGGCGGTTTCTCCGAGATGCTGCGGCGCCCGTACCTGCGGGCCACTGTCTTCGTGGTCATCCTCGGCTTTTTGATCCAGATCACCGGCATCAACGCGATCATCTATTACAGCCCCCGAATCTTTGAGGCCATGGGATTCACCGGCAATTTCGCGCTGCTCGGGCTGCCGGCGCTGCTTCAGGTCGCCGGACTGGCGGCCGTCGGCGCCGCGCTGCTGTTGGTCGACCGGGTGGGCCGGCGGCCAATCCTGTTGTGGGGCACGGCCATGATGATCGTCGCCGACATCGTGCTGATGGCAGTCTTCGGACAGGGGTTCGGCGGCACGATCCTCGGGTTCGCCGGCATCCTGCTGTTCATCATCGGCTACACCATGGGCTTCGGCTCGCTGGGCTGGGTATACGCCAGCGAAAGCTTCCCGTCCCGGCTACGCTCGATCGGGTCGAGCACCATGTTGACCTCCAACCTGGTGGCTAACGCCATCATCGCCGCCGTCTTCCTGAGCCTGCTCCATTCACTGGGCGGCGCAGGGACTTTCGCGCTGTTCGCGGCGTTCGCAGCGGTCGCGTTCGTCTTCGTGTACCGGTACGCACCGGAAACCAAGGGCCGCCAGCTCGAAGACATCCGCCACTTCTGGGAAAACGACGGCCGATGGCCGTGATCGCCGCGGGCACCATGGTGCTCGACTGTCAGGTCTGCCGCCCCGGCTGGCTGCAGACCTCCAGCGGACGGATCGCGGTCTGCGCACCGGGCCCGCCCCCTAGCCCGGCCGACTTCGACTTCCCCGATTGCACTGTGGTGCCGGGCTTTATCGATATGCACGTGCACGGCGGTGGGGGTGGCTCCTACACCGACGCCGACGGCATCGTCGATGCCGCCGCGTTTCACTTGCGGCACGGCACCACCACCACGCTGGCCAGCCTGGTGACCGCCTCGCCGTCCGAACTACTGGGCGGGGTGCGCGCACTCGCCGAAGCCACCCGGCGAGGCACCGTCGCGGGCATCCACTTGGAGGGGCCGTGGCTGAGCCGGGCACACTGCGGAGCCCACGACCGCACGCAGATGCGTGACCCCGACGCGGGCGAGATCGACGCGGTGCTGGCCGCGGGTGCCGACGCGATCCGGATGGTGACGCTGGCACCCGAGCTATCCGGTGCCGAGGCGGCGATTCGGCGCTTCGTGGACGCGGGAGTCGTTGTGGCGGTGGGACATACCGATGCCACCTACGAGCAGACCAGGAACGCCGTCGCGCTGGGCGCCACGGTCGGCACGCATCTGTTCAACGCCATGCCGCCGCTGCACCATCGCGAGCCCGGCCCGGCCCTGGCCCTGCTTCGGGACCCGCGAGTGACCGTCGAGGTGATCGCCGACGGCGTGCACCTACACCCCGACGTGGTGAAGGCGGTGATCGCGGCCGCCGGAGCGGACCGCGTCGCCGTGATCACCGACGCGATCGCCGCGGCCGGTCGCAGCGACGGCGCGTTTCGGCTCGGCGCAACGCCTATCGATGTCGTCGCCGGTGTCGCACGGGTGCACGGAACGTCGACGATTGCGGGCAGCACCGCCACCATGGATCGGCTCTTCCGCACGGTGCACGCCGGTGCCGGCCTGGCCGCGGCGGTGCAGACGACCGCCGCGACGCCGGCGCGAGCTCTGGGACTCGAGCGGGAGGGCACCTTGAAGCCGGGATTCGCGGCGAATCTCGTTGTGCTAGACGCCAAGTTGGGAGTTCTCGCTGTCCTGGCCCATGGCGACTGGGTGGCGACGGGGGGCGACGGTATTCAGCAGTGAGGTCGGTCAGTCGCATGATCTTCCACACGGGCCCGGTGACGGGAAACGGAGCCAGCTACCGCGGCTCGAGGACGATGACGGGGATCTCGCGCTCGGTCCAACTCTGGTATGAATCGAAATCGGCGTAGGTGTCCACGAGGCGGGGCCAAAGTCGGGCTCGTTGGCCGGCGTCTGCTTGATGCGCCGTGACCGCCCGGCGCTCGGCGCCGATCGTGATGTGGATATCGGGATCGGCCAGCAAGTTGCGATACCACTGCGGGTGCTCGTCACGTCCTGCCGCCGACGCGACGACGATGACGTCGGGGCCATTGTTCATGTACAGCAATGGGGTCGTGAAGCGCTTGCCGGACTTGCGCCCGCGGTGGTCCAGCAACAAGGTTGAGGCTGGCTTGCGGAAGCCGGCCCCGACGCGCAGGTTGCCCCCGAAGCGCCCTCGGCTGATGCGGTAGGCGAACGCGTGGGCCCGGCTGAGGTAGCGCGATGCCAGCAGGACGAATCGCGAGTTGAGCTGCTTTGGTTTCTGCAAAGCCATTAGTGTCCTTTCTACGAACGGCTTTTCGCGCCCAGGAGATCGAGCGCGGCGCCGATGCCCGCTGCGAGCACGTCGCTTGACAGCGTGGGGTCGGTGACGGCCCGCGCGAGTTGCAGGCTGCCGACGAGCAGTGTGAACAGCCCGGTCGCCCTGCTCCGAGCGGCCGGCGGGTCATCTGGTGAGAGGTGGGCTGCGACCGCGTCGATGATGGCTTGCGCGCCCCCGGTGTAGGCCTCTCGAACCTGTCGGTCGCACCGGCCGATCTCATCGAGCAGCGCCGCCGATGGGCAACCGATCGCGGTTTGGTCGCGGTGCTCCGCGGATAGATACCCGCGGATGAACTGCTCGAGCGACGCCCTGCCGGGAGGCATCGCCTTCATCGCGGCCGCCTGGGTTCGGAGCTGGTCGGACACGACGCTGGCCACGAGGTCGTTCTTTGATCCGAAGTGGGCGTAGAAGGCGCCGTTGGTGAGCCCCGCGTCCGACATCAGGCCCGCAATGCCCGAACCGTCGATACCGTCGCGCTTCAACCGTCGGCCCGCTCGGTCGATGATCCGGCGCCGCGTCTCGTCCTTATGCGTCTTGTCATATCTCGCCACCGTTGCCCTCCCGTCGATCAGCTCGTCTCTTGACTCACGGTACACCATTACCTTATGGTCATAATATTATGACTGACAGTCAAAGCTTGGCAACCTCCAGTGCGTCCTGCCCCCGCCGGCACCCTGCGCGTCACCTCGGCGTCGGCTCGCATTCTCGGATCCTCCGCTGGCTGCGCGCACATGACCGAACGCGGCGTCGCGGACACAACGAAAGGTATGAGATGGCCCCCTGGAAAGACACACCCACACAACGGATTCGTGCCGACGGCGTCGACTTCGCCTACCGCGAACTCGGAACGGACGCCGGTGTTCCCGTGGTCTTCCTGCACCACCTGACCGCGGTGCTCGACGACTGGGATCCGCGCGTCATCGACGGGGTCGCCGCGCACCGCCGCGTCATCGCCTTTGACAACCGGGGGGTCGGCGCGACGAGCTCCAAGGTACCCACGAACATTGACCAGATGGGCGCCGACGCGATCGCGTTCATCCGGGCGCTGGGCCTGACGAACGTCGATCTGCTGGGATTCTCACTCGGCGGCGGCGTCGCCCAGATGGTCGCCCTCCAGGAACCAAACCTGGTGCGGCGCATGATCCTGGCCGGCACGGGGCCGCGCGGGGGAGGAGGCATCGAGCAGATCACCAGGACCTTCGTCACCGCCTACGTCAAAGCCGCGTTCACACGCAGTGATCCGCGAAACTTCCTCTTCTTCCCTCGCACCCCGGAAGGCAGTCGCGCCGCCTCCGACTATCTGCGCCGCCTCGAAGAACGCACGCACGGTCGCGACAAGCCCATCTCGATTCAGGCCCGCGTCGCGCAACTGACGGCGATCCGACGGGCCGGCCTGAGTGCCCCCGACGACCTCTCCGCGATCATCCAACCGGTCCTCGTCGCCAACGGCGACCACGATCTGATGGTCGATAGCAGCCTCTCCGCCGACATGGCGAGACGAATCCCCAACGCGGAGTTGAAGATTTACCCCAACTCCGGCCACGGCGGGGTGTTCCAGCACCACGAGACCTTCGTCGCCGATGTGCTGCGCTTTCTCGGCGGCGTTTCAACCAACGAAGAAAAGGGAGTGTCCAATGAACAACACGCACCACAAAGATGACCTGATACTGTCCTACCGCGACGCGCCGGCACGCTCGGTCAGCGCCGGAGGCGTGAGCTTCGCCTATCGAGAACTGGGCCCCAAAGGCGGTGTGCCCGTGGTGTTTCTCGTCCATCTCGCTGCGGTGCTGGACAACTGGGACCCCCGCATCATCGATGCCATCGCCGCGCAACACCACGTCATCGCCTTCGACAACCGCGGGGTCGGCGCCTCAAGCGGTGAGGTGCCGCTGAGCGTGGAGGAAATGGCCGACGACGCCTACACGTTCATCACCGCGCTCGGCCATCGCAAGATCGACATCTTCTCGTTCTCTCTCGGAGGGATGGTCGCCCAGGCGCTCGTGCTCAACCACCCGGAGCTCGTGCGCAGGCTGATCCTGACCGGCACCGGACCCGCAGGTGGAAAGGGGATCGACAAGGTGGCTGGGGTCACGTATTACGACATGGTCCGCGCCACCCTCCGGCGGGCCGATCCCAAGGAGTTTCTCTTCTTCAATCGTGACGCCACCGGCCGCCGCGCGGGCCGCGAGTTCGTCGAACGCCTCGAGGAACGCACCGAGGATCGCGATACTCCTATCAAGGTCAAAGCGCTTCAGCGGCAACTCAAGGCCATCAAGAAATGGGGTCGCTCGACACCGGCCGACTTGTCAAGAATCAGCCAGCCGACCCTCATTGCCAACGGCGACCACGACCGGATGGTCCCGACAGTCCTGTCCGAAGACATGCACCGCCGAATCCCGGGCTCGCTACTCGTCATCTACCCGAACTCCGGCCACGGCGGCATCTTCCAGTACCACGAGGATTTTTCGTCGAAGGCGGTCGCGTTCCTGGCCGACTGATCGATCCGTGTGGGGTTAGCCCTGCACTACGGATGTATTGTCCGGGCCTCGTCGCTGCGGGCAGTCCGCCGCCGCAACCGGCTCCCGCGGGCGAACTGCGAAAACACAAGCGCACCAAATGCTCCCAACCCGATGGCGGTCAATGTCTGACGCGCACTGAGGCCCTCATCCATCTGCACGCGCGGCGCGATGATCGCCGGGGCCGGAGGGACGACGGTTTGGCTGCGTGGATCATTCGAGGCCGTCGCCGCCCAGGCGGTGCAGAACAGGACGAGATACGCGGTGATGTAAGCGAACACCATCAACCCCAGCACCGGGCCGAAGGCCGCGCCCGCAGGGCTGTGCAGCACCGTCCTGAGGTAGATGGACGCGACCTGTTTGAACACCTCGAAGCCGATCGCCGCGATCAACCCGGCGCGCATCGAATCGACAAACCTGACCTTTTCGCGAGGCAGACGAGCGATCATCCACGTGAACAGCAGCCACGACACCACCGTCGCGATCAGGATCGAGATCAGCCAGAAGAGCCAGTCGAACACCACGAACTGCGGTATGCCAAGCCATTTCAACAGCGCGGCCATGGGCGCGGCATGGCCGAAGGTGGTCAGCGCGACGGTGGCCACGATGATCGCGAACGTCCCCATCATCGCCAGCAGGTCGGAAAGCTTGTTGCGCACGAAGCCCGGCGACTCGATGGGTTCGTCCCACCACATCTCTGTCAGCGCCTGGCGCAGGTGCGATATCCAGCCCAGGCCCGCCCACACCGCGGTGATCAGGCCGATCACACCGACCGAGGTCCGGGCGTCGATGGCCGAGTTCATCAACTCCTGCAGCTGATTACCCAGCGCACCGTTCACCTGCGAGCGGATGTGGTCGTCGATGGTGCTCAGCAGCTGTGGCTTCCGGGCCAACACGAACCCGAAGACCGCGAAACCGACCATGAGCAAAGGAAACAACGCGAAGATCGTGTAATAGGTGAGGCCGGCCGCAAAGAACCCGCCGTTGCGCTCGTCGAAACGCTGGTAGGCACGGATGACGTGATCGATCCACCCGTACCGGGCGCGCAGCCGATCGAAAACGCCCGCCTTGGCCGGCTCGTTCATCGCACGACTCCAAAGAGAAGCGGTACTAGCTCCGTTGTGGAAGAAACCCAAGCCGATCGTAAACCCGCTGAACCGTTTTCGCGGCCACATCGTTGGCCTTTTCCGCTCCGGCCGCGAGAACGGCCTCCAATTCGGCCAGATCGGAGGTCAATTCGTCGACTCGGGTCTTGATGGGGGCGACGAACTCGACGACAGCCTCGGCGGTGTCCTTCTTCAGATCGCCGTAACCCCTTCCGGCGTAGCCTTCCACGAGCGTGTCGATCCCGGTACCGGTGACCGCGGACTGGATGCTGAGCAGATTGGACACGCCCGGCTTGGCCTCGGTGTCGAAGCGGATCTCGCGCTCGCTGTCGGTGACCGCCGAGCGAATCTTCTTGGCCGACAACGCCGGATCGTCGAGCAGGTTGATCAGCCCGGCGTCGGTGGCCGCCGACTTGCTCATCTTCGACGTGGGGTCTTGTAAGTCGTAGATCTTCGCGGTGGCCTTGGGAATGAACATGTCCGGCACCACGAACGTCTCCGGGAAGCGGCTGTTGAACCGCTCGGCGATGTCGCGCGCCAACTCGAGATGCTGACGCTGGTCCTCACCCACCGGCACCAGGTCGGTGTCATAGGCCAGCACGTCGGCCGCCTGCAGCACCGGGTAGGTGAACAACCCCACGGTAGTGGAGTCGGCGCCCTGGCGCAGCGACTTGTCCTTGAACTGCGTCATCCGCGACGCCTGCCCGAAGCCGGTGAAGCAGCCCAGCACCCAGGCCAGCTGGGTGTGGGCGGGCACGTGGCTCTGCACGAACACGGTGCTGCGGGCCGGGTCGATGCCCAGCGCCAGATACTGCGCGGCGGTGATCAGGGTGCGGCGGCGCAGCGCCTCGGGATCCTGGGCGACGGTGATGGCGTGCAGATCGACCACGCAGAAGAACGCCTCATGGTCGTCCTGCAGCGCGACCCACTGCGTGAGGGCGCCCAGCGCGTTACCCAGGTGAAGCGAATCCGAGGTGGGCTGCACGCCGGAGAAAATCCGGCTGGCTCCGGTAGCGGTGCTCATGATGCCCCGATCTTTTCACGCGCAACCGCCGGGCCCGCACAGACCGACCCCGATGTTGCGATACCCGCGGTACCGCATTTAATGTCGGGTTATGACGACTCGTTCGCCGATCCACCTTGGTTCCGGAGAGCCCGTCCTGATGCTGCACGGATTCCTGATGTCGCAGACGGTGTGGGATCCGGTCGCGCCGCGGCTGGCCGAGACCGGCCGCTTCGAGGTCTTCGCCCCCACCATGGCCGGGCACAACGGCGGCCCCTATGCGGGCACCTGGCTGCTGAGCTCGTCGGTGCTGGCCGACCACGTCGAGCGCCAGCTCGACCAGCTCGGCTGGGAAACCGCCCACATGGTGGGCAACTCGTTGGGCGGCTGGGTCGCCTTCGAACTGGAGCGACGCGGGCGTGCGCGCAGCGTGACCGGCATCGGTGCCGCGGGCGGGTGGACTCGATGGAGCCCGGTGAAATTCGAGGTCATCAGCAAGTTCATCGCGGGCATGCCCGTCCTGGCGCTGGCGCGGCTGTTCGGCGAGCGGGTGCTGCGGTTGCCGCTCAGTCGACGGCTGGCGACCCTGCCGCTCACAGCGACGCCGGACGGCATCAGCGACGACCAGCTGTCCGTCGTCGTCGACGACGCCGCGCACTGCCCCGCGTACTTCCAGCTGCTCGCCAAGTCGCTCTTGGATCCCGGCCTGCTGCAGTTGGCCGACACCGCGGTGCCGGTCCAGCTCGTGCTGTGCGAAAAGGACCGGGTGGTGCCCGCGAGCAGATTCAATCGGCACTTCACCAACTTCCTGCCCCCGGGAACCAAGATCACCAAGCTCGACGGCGTCGGGCACGTGCCGATGTTCGAGGCCCCCGATCGGGTCGCCGCGGCCATCGCGGACTTCATCGACGACTGCGGTGCAGGGGCCGACCGGCAGCAACCACCGGCTAGCTAGCCAGCCGCTTTTCCAGGTTCTCCGCGATCGAGTTGAGAAACTCCTCGCTGTGCTGCCACTTCTGGTCCGGGCCGATGAGGATGGCCAGGTCCTTGGTCATCTTCCCGCTCTCGACGGTGGACACCACCACGTTTTCCAGCGTCTGCGCGAACTCCGTCACCTCGGGGGTGTTGTCCAGCTTGCCGCGGTGTGCCAGTCCGCGCGTCCAGGCGTAGATGGAGGCGATCGGGTTGGTCGAGGTCGGCTTGCCGGCCTGATACTGGCGGAAGTGCCGAGTGACGGTGCCGTGCGCGGCCTCGGCCTCGACCGTCTTGCCGTCCGCGGTCATCAGCACCGACGTCATCAGCCCCAGTGAGCCGTAACCCTGCGCGACGAGGTCCGACTGCACGTCGCCGTCGTAGTTCTTGCAGGCCCACACGTAGCCGCCCTCCCATTTCAGGCAGGCCGCGACCATGTCGTCGATCAACCGGTGCTCGTAGGTCAGTCCCTCGGCCTCGAACTGGTCGGAGAACTCCTCGTCGTAGACACGCTGGAACTCGTCTTTGAACATGCCGTCGTATGCCTTGAGGATGGTGTTCTTGGTGGACAGGTACACCGGCCACTTGGCGTTCAGCCCGTACTGCAACGAGGCGCGGGCGAAGTCCCGGATGGAGCCCCTGAAGTTGTACATCGCCATCACGACGCCGCCGTCTTCGGGGATGGACACCACCTCGTGCACCATCGGCTCGCCGCCGTCGGCGGGGGTGAAAGTGATTGCGACGGTTCCGGGTTTGTCAACCTTGAAGTTCGTCGACCGGTACTGGTCGCCGAAAGCGTGGCGGCCGATGACGATCGGCTTCGTCCAGCCCGGTACCAGCCGCGGCACGTTTGAGATCACGATCGGCTCGCGGAAGATGGTGCCGCCCAGGATGTTTCGGATCGTTCCGTTCGGCGAGGGCCACATCTTCTTGAGATTGAACTCCTCGACGCGGGCCTCGTCTGGGGTGATGGTTGCGCACTTGACCCCCACGCCGTGCTTCTTGATGGCGTAGGCCGCGTCGATGCTCACCTGGTCGGCGGTGCGGTCGCGGTGCTCGATGCCCAGGTCGTAGTAGTCCAGATCGATGTCGAGATGCGGCAGGATCAGCATGTCCTTGATGAGCTTCCAGATGACGCGGGTCATTTCGTCACCGTCGAGCTCTACGACGCGGCCTTTTACCTTGACCTTGGCTTCGCCTGCCATGTCGAGTCCGGCTTCCTGCTTGCGGGAACCTAGCCTGTCGACGCCGCTAGCGCCTCATTGAGGGTCTTGCTGGGGCGCATGATTGCCGTCGTCTTCTCGCTGTCCGGGTAGTAGTAGCCGCCGATGTCGACGGCCTCCCCCTGCGCCTCGGCCAGTTCGGACACGATGACCTCCTCGTTTTCGCTCAAAGAGTCGGCCAGCGCGGCGAAGTGCTTGCGCAGCTCGTCGTCGTCGCATTTCGCAAGTTCCTGCGCCCAGTACAGCGCCAGGTAGAACTGGCTGCCGCGGTTGTCGAGTTCCCCGGTCTTGCGCGACGGGCTCTTGTTGTTCTCCAGCAGCTTGCCGATCGCGGCATCCAGCGTCTTGCCCAGGACCTTGGCGCGCTCGTTGTCGGTCTTGATGCCGATGTCCTCGAAACACGCTCCGAGAGCCAGGAATTCACCCAGGGAATCCCAGCGCAGGTGGTTCTCCTCGACGAGCTGGTGAACGTGCTTGGGCGCCGAACCGCCCGCACCGGTTTCGTACATTCCACCGCCGGCCATCAGCGGCACGATTGACAGCATCTTGGCGCTGGTGCCCAGCTCCAGTATCGGGAACAGGTCGGTGAGGTAATCGCGCAAGATGTTGCCGGTCGCGGCGATGGTGTCCTGCCCGCGCATCGCGCGCTCGATCGTGTACCTCATGGCCCACACCTGTGGCATGATCTGGATCTCCAGGCCTTCGGTGTCGTGTTCCTTCAGGTACGCCTTGACCTTCTTGCGCAGCTCGACCTCGTGCGGCCGCTCGGTGTCCAGCCAGAACAACACCGTCATACCGGAGTTCCTGCCCCGGGTGACCGCGAGCTTGACCCAGTCGCGGATCGCTTCGTCCGTCACGATCGGCATGCGCCAGATGTCGCCCTCCTCGACGTTCTGGGTCAGCAGAACTTCCCCGGTGTCCAGGTCGACGATGTTGGCGACGCCGTCCTCGGGGATCTCGAACGTCTTGTCGTGGCTGCCGTACTCCTCGGCCTGCTGCGCCATCAGGCCGACGTTGGGAACCGTGCCCATCGTCGTCGGATCGAACTGCCCGTGGGTCTTACAGAAGTTGATGATCTCTTGGTAGATCCGGGAGAAGGTGGACTCGGGGTTGACGGCCTTGGTGTCCTTCTGCCGCCCGTCGGCGCCCCACATCTTGCCGCCCGCGCGGATCATCGCCGGCATCGACGCATCCACGATCACGTCGCTGGGCGAATGAAAGTTGGTGATGCCCTTGGCCGAATCGACCATGGCCAGCTCGGGGCGATGTTCGTGGCAGGCGTGCAGATCGCGGATGATCTCCTCGTGCAGCGAGGCGGGCAGTGACTCGATCTTGTTGTAAAGATCGACCAATCCGTTGTTGACGTCGACGCCGAGCTCGTCGAAAAGCGCCTCGTGCTTGGCGAATGCGTCCTTGTAGAAGACCTTCACCGCGTGACCGAAGACGATGGGGTGCGACACCTTCATCATCGTCGCCTTGACGTGCAGCGAGAACATGACGCCGGTCTCGTAGGCGTCCTGCATCTGCTCCTCGTAGAACTCGACGAGGGCCTTCTTGCTCATGAACATGGAATCGATGACGTCGCCCTCGCGCAGCTCGACCTTGGCCTTCAGCTCGAGGGTCTGTCCGCTCTTGGTCTTTAGCACCATCTTCACGTTGCGCTGGCGGTCCAGCGTCATCGACTTCTCACCGTGGTAGAAGTCGCCGTGCCGCATGGTTGCGACGTGCGTGCGCGAGGCCGGCGACCAGTCCGCCATGCTGTGCGGGTGCTTGCGGGCGAATTCCTTCACGGCCTTGGGCGCACGCCGGTCCGAGTTACCCTGCCGCAGTACCGGGTTGACCGCGCTACCGAGGCATTTGGCGTAGCGCGCGCGGATCTCCTTGTCCTCGTTCGTCTTTGGACTCTGCGGAAAGTCCGGGATCTTGTATCCCTTGCCCTGCAACTCCTTGACAGCGGCGATCAGCTGGGGGACCGAGGCGCTGATGTTCGGCAGCTTGATGATGTTGGTGTCGGCGAGCTCTGTCAGCTTGCCCAGTTCACCCAGGTTGTCCGGCACCCGCTGCTCTTCGGTCAGATCATCGGGAAACTCCGCCAGAATCCGGGCGGCTACGGAGATGTCGCTGGTCCTGATCTTGATGCCCGCCGGCTCGGCGAAGGCGCGCACGATCGGCAGGAACGCGTAGGTCGCCAGCAGCGGCGCTTCGTCGGTCAGTGTGTAGATGACGGTCGGCTGTTCGGCGCTCACGGTCCCTCTTCCGGCGTCAATGATGGGTTGAAGATTTTGGGGGCTCAGCGTTCTGACTGCCACGTTAGCAAGGGTGTTTGGACAGGTGTCGACCTGCACGTGCACCGCAATAGTTGGCACCGACTCGGCACAGTAAGATAACCTTCGAATTGGTCATGAGCGCCAGCATCAAGCCCCGGCTTGCTGGCCGGCAACCCTCCAACCGCGGTGGGGTGCCCCGGGTGATGACCAGGTTGAGTAGCCACACAACCGGCTATCCGGCAAGCGCGGGTCCGCCATGACGGGCCCCTGAGTAGACAGGGAAACGTGATGTGCATTCTCCCGGCCTTTTCGCGCCTCATCGTGTACCGCTGCTAACCCTCCGCGCCGGCTGACGCCCCATTCCGGCGTCCCGGCCGTCGATGAGCAGACTTCCCTACCAGCAGAAAGCAACCCCGTGACCTCCGACAACGCCGATCACGACACCGACCCGACCGCAAATTGGTCGTTTGACACCAAGCAGGTGCACGCCGGCCAGCAACCGGACACTGCCACCAGCGCCCGGGCCCTGCCGATTTACCAGACCACGTCGTACACCTTCAACGACACCACGCACGCCGCCGCCCTGTTCGGGCTGGAAGTGCCGGGCAATATTTACACCCGGATCGGCAACCCGACCACCGATGTCGTCGAGCAGCGCGTCGCGGCGCTCGAGGGCGGGGTGGCGGCGCTGTTCCTGAGCTCCGGACAGGCCGCGGAAACCTTCGCCATTTTGAACCTGGCTTGTGCCGGGGATCACATCGTGTCGAGCCCGCGGCTCTACGGCGGGACGTACAACCTGTTCCACTATTCGCTGGCCAAGCTCGGCATCGAGGTCACCTTCGTGGAGGACCCCGACGACCTGGATTCGTGGCAGGCCGCGGTCCGGCCGAACACCAAGGCGTTCTTCGGCGAGACCATCTCCAACCCGCAGATCGATGTGCTGGACATTCCCGGGGTCGCCGGGGTCGCGCACGCCAACGGTGTCCCGCTGATCGTGGACAACACCATCGCCACGCCGTACCTGATCCAGCCGTTCAAGCACGGCGCCGACATCGTCGTGCACTCCGCCACCAAGTACCTCGGCGGGCACGGCTCGGCGATCGCCGGCGTCATCGTCGACGGCGGCACCTTCGACTGGACACAGGGCCGCTTCCCGGGATTCACCACCCCCGACCCGAGCTACCACGGCGTGGTGTTCGCCGAGCTCGGCCCGCCGGCCTACGCGCTCAAGGCGCGCGTGCAGTTGCTGCGCGACCTCGGTTCGGCCGCTTCGCCATTCAACGCGTTCCTGGTCGCCCAGGGCATCGAAACGCTGAGCCTGCGCATGGAGCGCCACGTCTCCAACGCGCAGCGCGTGGCCGAGTACCTGGCCGGCCATGAGGGCGTGGTGTCGGTCAACTACGCGGGCCTGCCCGGCTCGCCCTGGCATGAGCGGGCAAAGAAGCTGGCGCCCAAGGGAACCGGCGCGGTGCTGGCCTTCGAGCTGGACGGCGGCGTCGAGGTCGGCAAAGCGTTCGTGAATGCGCTGAGGCTGCACAGCCACGTCGCCAACATCGGCGACGTGCGCTCGCTGGTGATCCACCCGGCGTCCACGACACACGCCCAGCTGAGCCCGCAGGAGCAGCTGAGCACCGGGGTCAGCCCCGGGCTGGTGCGCCTGGCCGTGGGCATCGAGGGCATCGACGACATCCTTGCTGACCTGGAGCTCGGCTTTGCCGCGGCACGCAAATTGGGTGCGGCGGCGGGGGCGTCGGGCACCGATCCGCAATCCGTGGCGGCCTTTTGAGGAGGCCGGCGGTGACGATCTCCGACGCTGCGACCCAGCCGCTGCCGGCCGAAGGCGAGATCGGCGTGGTGCGCATAGGCACACTGACCACCGAAAACGGCGCAGTGATCGACGATGTCTGCATCGCCATCCAGCGTTGGGGTGAGTTGTCCCCTAACCGCGACAACGTGGTGGTTGTGCAGCATGCGCTGACCGGCGACTCGCACATCACCGGGCCCGCCGGACCGGGGCACGCCACGCCCGGTTGGTGGGATGGGGTGGCCGGCCCGGGTGCACCCATCGACACCGACCGCTGGTGCGCGGTGGCCACCAATGTGCTGGGCGGTTGCTATGGCTCTACCGGGCCCAGCTCGCTTGCGCCGGACGGAAAGCCGTGGGGCTCCAGGTTTCCGCACATATCCGTGCGGGATCAGGTCGAGGCGGATGTCGCCGCGCTGGCGGCGCTGGGCATCACGGAGGTTGCCGCCGTCATCGGCGGATCCATGGGCGGCGCAAGGGCTTTGGAATGGATAGTCAGCCACCCCGACCGGGTCCGCGCCGGACTGCTGTTAGCGGTCAGCGCCCGCGCCACCGCCGACCAGATCGGTCACATGACCATCCAGATCGAGGCCATCGAGCGTGACCCGAATTGGCAGGGCGGCGACTATTACGACACCGGGCGCAAGCCGGATACCGGGCTGTCCATCGCCCGTCGCTTCGCCCACCTGACCTACCGCGGCGAATTGGAACTCGACGACCGGTTCGGCAACGACGGCCAGGGTGACGAGGATCCGGCAAACGGCGGCCGCTACGCGGTGCAAAGCTACCTGCAATACCAGGGCGCCAAGCTGGTGGACCGCTTTGACGCCGGCAGCTACGTGGCCTTGATCGCGTCGATGAACCACCATGACGTGGGCCGCGGCCGTGGTGGAGTGCGAAAAGCGTTGAGCGAGTGTCCAGTACCGGTCGTGGTCGGCGGCATCACCAGTGACCGGCTTTACCCGCTGCGCTTGCAGGAAGAACTCGCCGAGCTGCTGCCGGGCTGCACCGAACTGGACGTCGTCGAGTCCCTGTACGGGCACGACGGCTTCCTGGTCGAATTCGAGGTGGTCGGCGAATTGATCCGGAAGACACTGGCGTTGGCCGAATTGGACGACGGGGAAGGCGTGTCTCTACAGTGACCCGCTCACGGCACGACCGCTCCCTATCGTTTGGCTCGGCGGCCGCAGCTTATGAGCGTGGGCGCCCGTCTTATCCCCCGGAAGCGATCGACTGGCTGTTGCCGGTCGGGGCGCGCCAGGTGCTCGACCTGGGTGCCGGCACCGGGAAGCTGACGACGCGGTTGGTGGAACGCGGCCTGGACGTGGTGGCCGTCGATCCCATCCAAGACATGCTGGAGGTGTTGCGCGCCTCGCTGCCGGAGACCCGGGCGCTGCTGGGCACCGCGGAAGAGATTCCGTTGGAGGACAACAGCGTTGACGTGGTGCTGGTGGCACAGGCCTGGCACTGGGTGGATTCAGAGCGCGCGATTCCGGAGGTGGCGCGGGTGCTGCGGCCCGGCGGGCGGCTGGGTCTGGTGTGGAACACCCGCGACGAGCGGCTCGGCTGGGTGCGCGAACTGGGGCAGATCATCGGCAGCGACGGCGACGGCGGCCGCACCCAGGTGACGCTGCCCGAGCCGTTCGCCGACCTGGCGCATCACCGGGTCGAGTGGACGAGTTACCTTACGCCGCAGGCGTTGATCGACCTTGTCGCGTCGCGCAGCTATTGCATCACCTCGCCGACCGAGGTCCGCACCCAAACGCTCGACCAGGTGCGCGGGTTGCTGGCCACCCATCCGGCGCTGGCGAATTCGACGGGCCTGGCGCTGCCCTATGTCACCATGTGCACCCGGGCGACGTTGGCAGGCTGACGGTACTTCTGCGGCACGCCCGTCAGCCGCGACAGGTTCGAGCCGCCCGCGTCCAGATCACGGTGCGGCGTCGATCTGACGCGCGGCCTTGCGCAATCTGGCCGCGTAATAACCGACGTCACGGGCGCAGCGACCTCACGAAACGCTTATTGTGCGAACCTTTATCCCACCGTGTCGCAAACGTGACAGTCATGGCTCAGAGTTCGTAACGTGATTCGAGTGCCGCTTACGCACTCCATGGCGGACGGGGAGGCTGGCGTGAAGGCACTTGCACGAACTCATCAATGGGTCTGGGTTTTCCGGCGCCAGCCCTTGACCATTCGCCTGCTGGCCGCGGCCGCCGGCCTGCTGACCGTGGTCTCGGCGTTCGCGGCGCCGGCCGGAGCCGAGGGGAACGGTGACGACTTCATCGATGCGCTCAACCACGCCGGCATCGACTTCGGCGAGCCCGGAAACGCGATGTCCGTCGGGGAATCGATCTGCCCGATGCTGTCGCAGCCGGGTGGCAATTTCGCCGCGGCGGCGTCCAGCGTCGCCGGCCGGGGCATGTCACCCATGATGGCCCGCATGTTCACCACGATCGCGATCCAGACGTACTGTCCCCAGGAGATGGCAAACATCGCCAGCGGCAACCTGTCCGGCGCCATGCCGCAGGTTCCGGGAATGCCCGGGCAGATGCCGGGAATGCCGGGCCAAATTCCGGGCATGCCCAGGCCAAATTCCGGGCATGCCAGGCCAAATTCCGGGCATGGCAGGCCAAATTCCGGGCATGGCAGGCCAACTGCCCGCGATGGCCGGGCAGGCCCCGGCACTCCCGAGGTTCTAGCGGGTGCCCAGCGGATCGATGGTCCACGCGATATAGAACATCGCTGCCCCGACCGTCGCGGTGGTCATGAAGTCGATGCCCTTGCCGCGCACCACCAGAAGGCCGGCCCGGTCCTCGGACAACGCCAACCGCAGCAGCGCCGCCACGCCGACACCGATACCGATCAACAGCGAACCGCGACGCCAGAAGTTGGCCCCGACCAGGGCAAGCGACGCCGCAAAGATCAGGCCCACCAACACAATTGGCCATTGGGCCCGCAGCACTGTGCGCGGGGTCATTGCCGCTCGGCCAGCTCGACGACGTTGGTCAGCAAGAAGGCGCGCGTCAGCGGCCCCACGCCGCCGGGATTCGGTGACACGTGGCCGGCCACATCCCACACGTCGGGGTGCACGTCGCCGGTGAGCTTGCCGTCCACCCGGCTGACGCCGACGTCGAGCACCGCGGCGCCGGGACGCACCATCTCGGCGGTCACCATGTGCGGCACCCCGACGGCCGCGACGATGATGTCGGCCTGCCTCGTCAGCGCCGGCAGGTCATGAGTTCCGGTGTGGCACAACGTCACCGTGGCGTTCTCGGAGCGACGGGTCAGCAGCAGCCCCAGCGGGCGGCCGACCGTGACACCGCGGCCGATGACGACGACGTGCGCGCCGGCGATCTCAACGTCGTAGCGGCGCAACAGGTGGACGATGCCGCGCGGGGTGCACGGCAGCGGGGCCGGATTGTTGAGCACCAGCCGGCCCAGGTTCCTCGGGTGCAGCCCGTCGGCGTCCTTGTTCGGGTCGACCCGCTCCAGCGCCGCGTTCTCGTCGAGCTGCTTGGGCAGCGGCAACTGCACGATGTAGCCGGTGCAATCGGGGTTGGCGTTGAGTTCGTCGATGGTCTCGTTGAGCGTGGCGGTGCTGATGTCGGCGGGCAGGTCGCGGCGGATCGAGGTGATGCCGACCTTCGCGCAGTCGGCGTGCTTGCCCCGGACGTATGCCTGGGAGCCGGGGTCATCGCCCACCAGGATGGTGCCGAGGCCGGGGGTGCGGCCCGATGCGGTCAATGCGGTCACGCGCTGTTCGAGGTCGACGAAGATCTCGTCGCGGGTGGCCTTGCCGTCCAGCGTGATTGCTCCCACGCTGACAGTCTGGCACGCTCCCGGTATGTCTACCCCGCCGGACGTGTTCAGCCCCGCGAAGCTCGGTCCGATAACGCTGCGCAATCGCACCATCAAGTCCGCCACCTTCGAGGCACGCACACCCAACGCGCTGGTGACCGACGACCTCATCGAATACCACCGGCTGCCGGCCGCCGGTGGGGTCGGCATGACGACGGTCGCCTACTGCGCCGTCTCCCCGGGCGGGCGCACCGAGGGCAACGGGATCTGGATGCGGCCGGAGGCCGTGCCCGGGTTCCGTCGGCTCACCGACGCGATCCACGCGGAGGGCGCGGCGGTCAGTGCGCAGATCGGCCACGCCGGACCGGTGGCCAACGCCAAGTCCAACAAGGCGAAGGCCCTGGCGCCGGTACGGTTCTTCAACCCGATCGGGATGCGGTTCGCCAAGAAGGCGACCCGCGACGACATCGACGAGGTCATCGCCGGGCACGCCAACGCCGCCCGGCTGGCCATCGAGGCCGGCTTCGACGCCGTCGAAATCCACCTGGGCCACAACTATTTGGCGAGTTCGTTTCTGTCCCCGCTGATCAACCGGCGCGACGACGAATTCGGTGGATCGCTGCAGAATCGGGCCAAGGTCGCCCGCGGCATGGTGATGGCCGTCCGGCGTGCGGTGGAAAAGGAAGGCACGCCCATCGCGGTGACCGCCAAGCTGAACATGGCCGACGGCGTTCGCGGCGGCATCAGCACGGAGGAATCGCTGATGACCGCCAAGTGGCTGGAGGAAGACGGCGGGCTGGACGCGATCGAACTCACCGCGGGCAGCTCACTGGTCAACCCGATGTACCTGTTCCGCGGCAACGCGCCGCTCAAGGAGTTCGCCGGCGCGTTCAAGCCGCCGCTGAGCTGGGGCATGCGCATGACGGGCAAGAAGTTCCTGCGCGAATACCCCTACCGCGAGGCCTATCTCCTGCGCGACGCCAAGCTGTTCCGCAACGAGTTGAAGATGCCGTTGATCCTGCTCGGCGGAATCACCTGCCGGGAGACGATGGATCTGGCCATGGCGGAGGGATTCGAATTCGTGGCGATGGCCCGCGCACTGCTGGCCGAGCCGGATCTGATCAACCGGATCGCCGCTGATGGCGCCCAGCACCACGTGCATTCGGCCTGCACGCACTGCAACCAGTGCATGCCCACGATCTACACCCGAACGCACTGCGTGGTCACCGGCGCGCCCGACGCTCGTCGGTAAACCACGGTGCTGCAAGCTACAGTTGTGGCGATGTCAGCACCAGCCCCGCCAGCGCTAACCGTTCATCACGAAGGATCGGAACGCACCTTCGCAGCGGGCCACGATGTAGTAGTCGGGCGCGATCTGCGAGCGGACATGCGTATCACCCACCCGCTGATTTCGCGTGCCCACCTGCTGCTGCGTTTCGATCAGGGCAAGTGGCTGGCCATCGACAACGGTTCGCTCAACGGAACTTTCGTCAACGGGCGGCGCGTGCCGGTCGTCGAAATCCACGACGGGCAAAACCTCAACATCGGAAACCCGGACGGACCGCTGCTGATGTTCGACGTCGGCCGCCACCAAGGGCATGGCCGGGCGTCCACCCCAAACCGAATCGATGGGCATCCCGGTGGCGGCACCGCCGCAGGCCGCGGCGTGGTCGGCGCAGCCGGCTCCGCCCGCCGCCGCTCCGCCGCCTCCGCCGCCACCCGGGCGCACGCCAAATTGGGCGGCGCCGCCGCGACGACCGCAGCCCGCGCCCGTGCAGCGGCACGCCCCGCCGGGCCACATCCATGTACGGCGGCGGCGGCCGCCCGCCGCTCTCCCGCCCGCTGCGCCACCCCCGCCGCACAACGCCCCGCCCATCGCGCAGATGCCGGCCGTGGGCTCGGGGACCCCGCACACCCAGATGGCCCCCGCCTCCGCCAAGCCGCCCGAGGTGGCGAACCTGGCCACGAAGATGTTCCATGCGTTGATGCCGTCGCGCTCCGGTGCGATTCAGAAGCAGGCCGGCTCGCAAACCATCGGCCGGGCCACGGACAACGACGTCGTCATCCAGGACGTCCTGGCCTCACGCCACCACGCGTTTTTGATCCAGACTCCGCTGGGCACCGAGATCCGCGACTCGCACAGCGTGAACGGAACCTTCGTCAACGGCGTCCGGGTCGGCTCTGCGGTGCTGACCGAGGGCGACGTGGTCACCATCGGCAACGTCGACCTGGTGTTCACCGGCGACAGCCTGGTCCGGCGTACCGAGGCGGCGACGCGCACCGGCGGGCTGGAGGTCAACTCCGTCTGCTACACCGTCGACCACGGCAAGCAGCTGCTCGACCACATCTCGCTGACCGCGCGGCCCGGGACACTGACCGCCATCATCGGTGGTTCGGGTGCCGGCAAGACCACCCTGTCGCGGCTGATCGTCGGCTACACCAGCCCGACCTCGGGCAACGTGACCTTCGAGGGTCACAACATCCACACCGAGTACGCGTCCATGCGCAGCAGGATCGGGATGGTCCCGCAGGACGACGTGGTGCACCGCCAGCTGACGGTCAACCAGGCCCTGAACTACGCGGCCGAACTGCGGCTGCCGCCCGACACCAGCAAAGAGGAGCGGGCCCGCGTCGTCGCGCAGGTGCTCGAGGAACTCGACATGACCCAGCACGCCGACACGCGGGTCGACAAGCTCTCGGGTGGCCAGCGCAAGCGCGCCTCGGTCGCCCTCGAGCTGCTCACCCAGCCGTCGCTGCTGCTGCTGGACGAGCCGACGTCGGGTCTGGACCCGGCGCTGGACCGCCAGGTGATGCTGATGCTGCGCCAGCTGGCCGACGCGGGCCGCGTGGTGCTGGTGGTGACCCACTCGGTGTCGTATCTGGACGTGTGCGATCAGATCCTGCTGGTCGCACCCGGCGGTAAGACCGCGTTCTACGGGCCGCCCGACCAGGTCGAGGCCGCCATGGGGACCCGCAACTGGGCCGACATCTTCGCCAAGGTGGGTGCCGATCCGGACGAGGCCAACCGCCGCTTCAAGGAGCGCAATCACCAGTCGTCACAGCCACCGACTCCGGAGAGTCCGGCGGATCTGGGCGAACCACCCCAGACCGACCTGTTCCGGCAGCTGTCCACGATCGCCCGCCGCCAGGTTCGGCTCGTCGTATCCGACCGCGGTTACACGATCTTCCTGGCGATCCTGCCGTTCCTCATCGGCGCGTTGTCGCTGACGGTGAAAGGCCCGCACCCGGGTCTCGGCCCGGCCGACCCGCTGGGGCCCGCGCCGACCCAGCCGCAGTACATCATGGTGCTGCTGAACATCGGCGCCGTCTTCATGGGCACCGCGCTGACCATTCGCGACCTGATCGGCGAGCGCGCCATCTTCCGGCGCGAGCAGGCCGTCGGCCTGTCCACCACCGCCTATCTGCTGGCCAAGATCGCGGTATTCTGCGTCTTCGCGATCGGCCAGGCGGCGATCGCGACCATCATCGTGCGGCTGGGCAAGGGCGCACCGACGGCGCATCCCCAGTTCTTCGGCAACTCCACCTTCTCGCTGTTCGTCACCGTCGCGGGCACCTGCGTGGCGTCGGCCATGCTCGGCCTGCTGCTGTCGGCCCTGGCGCAGTCCAACGAGCAGATCATGCCGCTGCTGGTGGTGTCGATCATGTCGCAGCTGGTGTTCTCCAGCGGGATGATCCCGGTCTACCAGCGGGTCGGTCTCGAGCAGATGGCGTGGCTGACACCCGCGCGTTGGGGGTACGCCGCGGGCGCGTCCTCGATCGACTTCCCGTCGCTGGTGAAGGTCAAGCAGATCCCGCTGAACGACCCGATCTGGCAGCACTCGAAACACATTTTCATCTTCGACATGTTCATGCTCGCGGCGCTGTCGATCGGCTATACCGTCTTCGTCCGCTGGCATATCCGGCTGAAACGCTGAGCCTGCTCACAGGTAACGATCTCTAATCTGGATGTGATGACTCGATCTGCGCAGCCCGTGCTGACGGCTCGATCTGACCGCTCCGAAGGTAGCTTCGCCGCAGGCCGCGACGTGGTCGTCGGCAGCGATCTGCGTGCCGACCTGCGCGTCGCGCACCCGCTGATCGCCCGCGCGCACGTGCTGCTGCGCTTCGATCAGGGCCGGTGGCGCGCGGTCGACAACAACTCGCTGAACGGGATCTACCTGGACGGCCAGCGGGTGCCAGTAGTCGACATCCACGACGGTCAGACCATCAACATCGGCAAGCCCGACGGTCCGCGGATCACGTTCGAAGTGGGCCAGCACACGGGCAGCGTCGGCCTGCTTCCACCGACCACGAAGTCGATTCCCCTCATCACGGCGTCGCCCGACGCGTCGGCGCAGGCGCCGCCCGCCGGCAAGCGTCCCGCGCCCGCGTCACACCGGCCACTCGGGCATCCTCCATGGCCGCCCTCCCCGCCGTCGCGCCCCTTCCGGCGGCGAGACCCCCAGCGCGGGTCCGGCGTTCCGATCGTCCCGCCGGGCGCCCCGCCTCCCGCCGTACCGCAGTCCGGGCCGCACCCCGCCGCACTGAACCCGCCCACCCGGGCCGCCAGGAGCGGCGACGCCGAGGATTTGCCGACCACCCGCGTCAGCGTCGGGGGCCCCACCTCCGATCGGCGGCCGGCGGCCGGCCGCGGCGCGTCGATCGGGCGCGCGCTCAACAACGACATCGTCATCCACGACGTCCTGGCCTCGCGCCATCACGCCTTCCTGACACCGACGCCGACGGGCGCAGAGATCCGCGACGCGAACAGCAGCAACGGCACCTTCGTCAACGGCGTCAAGGTCGGGTCGGCGGCGCTGTCCGAGGGCGACGTCGTGACGATCGCCAACGTCGACCTGGTGTACCACGACGGAATGTTGGTTCGCCGTCAGGAGGCGGCGACCCGGGCCGGGGGCCTCGAGGTGCGCGAGGTCAACTTCGGCATCGACGGCAAGAACCTGCTGGAACGGATCTCGCTGGTCGCCCGGCCGGGCACGCTGACCGCGCTGATCGGCGGGTCGGGCGCGGGAAAGACCACGCTGTCGCGGTTGATCGCGGGGTACGCCACGCCGTCGTCGGGTTCGGTCACCTTCGAGGGGCACGACATCCACACCGAGTACGCCTCGTTGCGCACCAGGATCGGGATGGTCCCCCAGGACGACGTCGTGCACCGCCAGCTCACGGTCAGCCAGGCGCTCGGCTACGCCGCCGAGCTGCGCCTGCCGCCCGACACCAGCAAGGCCGATCGCGCGCAGGTCGTCGCCCAGGTCCTCGACGAGCTGGGCTTGACCGAGCACGCGGACACCCGGGTCGACAAGCTCTCCGGGGGCCAGCGCAAACGCGCGTCGGTGGCGCTGGAACTGCTGACCGGGCCGTCGCTGCTGATCCTCGACGAACCGACCTCCGGCCTGGACCCCGCGTTGGACCTGCAGGTCATGACCATGCTGCGGCAACTCGCCGACGCCGGCCGCGTGGTGCTGGTGGTCACCCACTCGCTGACCTACCTCGACGTCTGCGACCAGGTGCTGCTGATGGCGCCGGGCGGCAAGACCGCGTACCTCGGGCCGCCCGCCCAAATCGGCGCGGCCATGGGGACCACCAACTGGGCGCACATTTTCGCCAAGGTGGGCGCCGATCCCGACGAGGCCAACCGCCGCTTTTTGGCCCAGAACAGACCCCCGCCGCCCACGCGGACCGAGGCGTCGGCCGAGCTGGGCGTCCCGCCGCACACCAGTAAACGACACCAGTTCTCCACGATCGCCCGACGCCAGGTCCGGTTGGTGGTCTCGGACCGCGCCTACTTCCTGTTCCTGGCGGTGCTGCCGTTCGTCATGGGCGCGCTCTCGCTGACCGTTCCGGGCAGCGTCGGATTCGGCTATGCGGATCCGGTGAGCGAGTCGGCCGGCGAAGCGGGGATGATCCTGACCCTGCTCACCATGGCCGCCGTCTTCATGGGAACCGCGCTGACCATCCGCGACCTGATCGGCGAGCGGCCGATCTTCCGGCGAGAACAGGCGGTCGGCCTGTCGAGCACGGCCTACCTGCTGGCCAAGGTCGTGGTGTTCTGCACGTTCGCGGTCATCCAGGCGGCCATCGCCACGGCCATCGTGATCGTGGGCAAGGGTCCGCCGGCGCGACCGGCGGTGCTGCTCGGTAACGCCACCCTGGAGCTGTTCGCCGGGGTCGCGGCGACGTGTGTGGCGGCGGCGATGCTGGGCCTGCTGCTCTCGGCGCTGGCCCGCACAAGCGAGCAGATCATGCCGCTGCTGGTGGTCTCGCTGATGATGCAGATGGTGCTCTCCGGCGGGATGGTGCCGGTCACCCATCGGATCTTCCTCGACCAGCTGTCCTGGCTGGTGCCCTCGCGGTGGGGTTACGCGGCGCAGGGGGCGACGGTCGACCTGTGGACCGTGTCGCCGGGCCCGCAAAGCCCGCGGGACAGCCACTTCGAGCACACGGCGGTGGCCTGGCTGTTCGACATGGGCATGCTCGCGGTGCTCACCGTCGCCTACTCCGCGCTGGTGCGCTGGCGCATCCGGCTCACCCGCTGACCCCTCAACCGTCGAGCCGCAGACCGTGGGCGAGCGCGAACGCCACCGCATGGTCGACGTCGACGCGGGCACCGGCCAGCGAGGCCGTCGTCCACAGCGTCGGATCCACGGTGCTGCCGCGCAGGTCGGCATCGTTCAGCCGGATGCCTGCGGTCCGCGCGCCACGCAGGTCCGCGCCGCGCAATACGGCCTTGCGCAGGTCGGCGTCCACCAGGCTGGTTTCCCGCAGCCGGCAGCCACTCAGGTCGACGCCGCGAAGGTCGACGCCGCCGAGCACCGCCAGCGTGAAATCCACCTCGTCGAATGTGATCGGCCGGAGCCGGCATTGCACGAACACCGAGCCCAGCATGGTGCACTGGGAAAAGGTGCTGTGCCACAACGACGTCCGCCGGAACGTGCAATTGCGGAAAGCCGAACCGCGGTGTCCCGATTCGGCGAGGTTTGCGCCGCTGAAGTTGCATTCGGTGAACACGACCCGCTCGGTCTGCACCAGGCTGAGGTCATCGTCGGTGAAGTCGTGGCCCTCGAATTCTTGGTCGACCCACCGCGTGGTCAATTGGCCGACAGGCTCGCCAGGGCGTATTCGCTGACCGCGATCAGGGCATCGGTCGCCGACCGGCGATCCCTGGCGTCGACGGCGATCACCGGGATGTGCGTCGGCAGGGTCAACGCCTCGCGCACCGCGGCGACCGGGTAGCGGGGCGCGCCGTCGAACTCGTTGACCGCGACGAGAAACGGCAGGTTGCGGTGCTCGAAGAAGTCGACCGCGGCGAAGCTGTCCTGCAGACGGCGACAGTCGACCAGCACGACCGCGCCGATCGCGCCGCGCACCAGGTCGTCCCACATGAACCAGAAGCGGCGCTGCCCAGGCGTGCCGAACAGGTAGAGCACGAGGTCTTCGGCCAGGGTGATCCGGCCGAAGTCCATTGCGACGGTGGTGGTCCGTTTGTCGGGGGTGGCCTCGAGCGCGTCGACACCGGTCGAGGCGTCGGTGAGCATCGCCTCGGTGCGCAGCGGCATGATCTCCGACACCGCCCCGACGAAGGTGGTCTTGCCGGCCCCGAATCCGCCGGCGATCACGATCTTCGTCGACGCGTGGGCGCCGGAATCGGTCTGCACATCAGAGTGCGCGTAAGCCACGCAGTGTCCTTCCTATGAGTTCGTGGCGCTCATCTCTGGTCGAACGCTCGGATAACGTCTTATGCACTCGAAGGTAGCCCGACAGCACCAGATCTCCGACCAAGACGCGCGCCACGCCGAGCGGAAGATCCAGCCGGGCCGAGATTTCGGCTACCGACGGGTGCTCGACGCACAATTGGATGATTCTGCCTCGCGGGTCGTTGGGCGGCCACCGGTGCGTCAGGCCGGCCTGCAGCGTCTGAATCGGCGCTTCGAGGGGGAGATCGACGTTGGTGTCGGTCCGTCCGGACGTCAGGGTGTACGGGCGGACCAGGTTCCCCTTACGGTGTGCCGGCCAGGTCTCGGAAGTATCCATCGAGGCTCACGAGTGCTGCTGTACGGCCGACCGGCGGGTCGACTGGACCACGCCGCCCACCCGTTCGACCAGTACGGCCATCTCGTAGCCGATCTGACCGATGTCGCACGACGCCACCGCGAGCGTGGCCAGGTGCGAGCCGTCCCCGACGCGCATCAGCAACAGGTAGCCATTCTGCATTTCGACCACCGACTGCAGCACCTGCCCGCCCTCGAACAGCTGCGCGGCGCCACTGGCCAGGCTGGCCAGGCCGGAGGCCACGGCCGCGAGCTGGTCCGCGCGTTCCCGCGGGAGATGCTCGCTGGCGGCGATGGGCAGCCCGTCGACGGATACCAGCAGCGCGTGCGCGACGCCGGGGACGTCGCGGGCGAACCTGGTCACCAGCCAGTCCAGGGAGTTGTCCGATGACGTCATTGCTGGTCGGATCCTTGGTCGGTCTCACGGGCGTGCGAGCGTCCGGTGCGCACGCCACCGAAATGGTTACTGAACGAGGCACGAACGGCCTCGGGGTCCCGGGCTAAGGGTCCAGTGGCCGCGTGCTGCGGTTCCCGGTACGACGGAGATCGGCCATTCAGGCCATGGTCGGTCTCGGCCGGCTCGTCCTGTTCGACGTCGGCGGCGCCCCCGGGTACCAGCCGGGCGCCCGGCGTGCGCACCGGCAGGCCGTGGTCGGTGGTGTGCGCCTCGACGGGTTTCTCGTCGGCCGCGGCCGCCAGCGTCCAGCCGCGATCCCAGACCGACTGCCAATCCAGGTCGGGGCTGTTGACCAGGTCGTGTGGGTCTCCCAGCATTTCCGACAGCATCCGTCGGTAGATGACGTCGTCGTCGGCCGGACCCGGCTGGGCCTTCGGGGCCGGTTGCGCCGGCTGGTCTCGCCGGGACTCCGTACGCCTGTCGTCCTCCCGGGAGCGGGCGGAGAAGAAGGCCGAGGTGTTCGACGCCGCCCGGACGGGCTGAGTCGGCGCCGGTTTCGGTGCCGGTTCGGGCTCGGGAACCGGCGTGGGCGCCGGCTTGGGGGCGTTCTTCTCCCACCAGGGGGTCGCCAGCTCGCGGCGCTGGCGGCGGGGTTGCTGTTCGGCGGGCGGGGCCGGAACCTCGGTGATGCCGCTGGAACCCGGGTTGCGGCGCGGCAGCAACGTGACCGACGGCCCGGACGCGTCCGGGGCAGTGCGCGCCGCCGGCTCCAGGGTGCCGTCATCCTGCCCGGCGTCGTCGGCGGCGGCTGCGTTCGCGCTGGCGAGCTTCGCGCTCGGCGAGGAGACCGCGCGGATGTGCCGGGGCGGCGCCGACTCGGCGACGGCCAGGCCGGCGAGCACCGTCGGCGGCAGATAGATCTCGGCGGTGGTGCCCGAGCCCGATTCGTTGGCCGCCGGGCCGCGCAGCCCCACCCGAATGCCGTGCAGGGCCGCGATCCGGCTGACCACGAAAAGGCCCATGTGCCGGGCGTTGTCGGGGCTGACGTCGCCGCCCGCCTGCAGCCGCATGTTGGCCATGCGCCGGTCGGCGTCGTTCATCCCCAAACCGGAGTCGGCGATCCGCACCACAACTCCCCGGTCGCCGCCGCGGGACGCCGAGACGCGGACGGAGGTCGTCGGCGGCGAGTAGCGCAGGGCGTTGTCGATCAGCTCGGCGAACAGATGGATGGCGCCGCCGGCGGCCGAGCCGATCAGCGCACACTCGGGCAGCCCGGCGAGTTCGACGCGGCGGTAGTCCTCGACCTCGGACACCGCGGCGTTGATCACCGTGGCCAGCGGCACCGGGTCGCGCTGGTCGCGGGCGAGCTGCGCGCCGGCCAGCACCAGCAGGTTGGCGCTGTTCCGGCGCAGCCGCGCCGCAAGGTGGTCGAGCCGGAACAGGCTGTCGAGGCGGTCGGGGTTTTCCTCGTTGCGCTCCAGCCGGTCGATGAGCGCCAGTTGCTGGTCCACGAGCGTGCGGTTGCGCCGGGACATGGTCTCGAACATGTCGTTGACCAGCAGCCGCAACCGGGCCTCGTCGCCGGCCAGCAGCAGGGCTTGGGTGTGCAGCTCGTCGACCGCGTGGGCGACCTGGCCGATCTCCTCGGTGGTGTACACCGGCAGCGGGCTCGGAACCGGTTCGGCCCCACCGGCTTTCACGCTCGCGATCTCCTCTTCGAGATCGGTGTGGGCGACCTTGAGGGCGGCGTCCCGCAGGATGCGCAGCGGCCGCACCAGGGCGCGCGCCACCAGAAGCACGACCACCAGCGCGATCACGATGGCGGCCAGCACCAGAACGGTGTCCAGGATCGCGGCCGAGCGGCGCTCGGCGGCCTGGGCGTGCACCGACTTGGTCACCGACGCGGTGGAATCCTTGATGACCTGATCGGCGATGTCGTCGGTGGTCTGAATCGAACGCAGTAGGTCGGCGTTGTCGACGAGCACGCTGGCCGGATCGGACATGATCGCCATCCGGCTCACCATCTGCTGTTGCAGCGTCTTGGCCTCGGACGAGCCGGCGCCGAGCACTTCGCTCATGCCGAACAGCGTCGACGGTTCGGTGCCCGCCAGGGTGGTCATCGACGTCCGCAGCTGCGGCTCGGGAAGCTCGGCCCCGCGGGTGATCAGGATTTTCTGCATGGTCATCTGTCCGCGGGCGCCGACCGCCCGGCTCAGGCCCTGTGCCTGGGCGCGGATCTTTTCGTCGTCGACGCGGACCGACGCGTTGATGACGTCTTCGGCCGTCAACAGGATCGGCGCGTAGAGCGTCACCCGCTCCCGCAAACCGAGGCCGGCGTCGGCCGCCTTGTTCACCAGCATCTGACCGCCGTCGAGCAGGTTGCTCACTCCCGAGCCGACGTCGGCGCTGACGTTGGTGTCGTCCAGCCTGGTCTGCAACTCGTACCTGCGCGCCTCGTAGTTCTTCTTCGCGCCGTCGACGTCGCGTCCGATGGAACTGGCCAGCAGCGCGACGTCCAGCGCCGACATGTACTTGGTAATCACCGGCACCATGTCGGCGCGGGTGGCAGCCAACCGAAGGCCGGCCGCGTTGGCCATGGCGCCGTGGATGCGCAGCACCCCGAACACCGTCGCCAATAGCAGCGGCACCAGCACAATCGCCAGGACCTTCCAGCGCACCGGCCAGTTGCTCAATGACCAGGTCGGCGGGCGTTTGGCCGGCGCGGCCTCGGCACCGCTGCCGGTTGCGGGCTCTGCGACATCCGCCTCGGCAGAGTTGGCCGGGCGGGTGAACATGGTCATGTCATCGCGGCCGTGCGACCGGCCGCTGCGCTGACACTGAGCGCTGAAAGAAACGAGAGGCTCATGAAACTTCCTGCTTTATTTGGCCCGCCCCGCGCCAAATACGCGTGTGCGTGTAGGTGTGGCAATCCGACGAGTATGACAGCCCGCGGCGCATGCCACCAGAATCGTTACTGAGCAGACAGGTCCCTCCAAGGTGCAGCCGCACCAGCGCGGTCACTCCTGGCAAACACCGCAGGGCAAGCTCCTAGGCGGGCCGAAGGAGCGCGACGAGGAAATCGGAGTCGTCGGTGAACGGCCGCATGTCCCAGGTAGACAGCAGCAGATCGGGCGCGAAGCCGGCGTCGGCCGCGTCGTTGAGAAAATCGGCGAACTCGTACTCGCGGTAGGCGCCGAAGCCGATCGCCGCCCGGCCGTCGTCGGCGACGTGGGCGCGTAGCCGGCTCAGCACCTGGACCCGGGTGCTCGGGGCAAGGAACGCCATGACGTTGCCGGCGGACACGATCACGTCGAAGGGTTCGGCGACACCGCGCGCGGGCAGGTCCAGCTCGGCCAGATCGCCGACCAGCCAGCGCGGGCCGGGATAGTCCTGCTCGGCCGCCGCGATGAGCGCCGGGTCGACGTCGACACCGACCACGTCGTGGCCCACCGTGGCCAGATACCCGCCCAGCCGTCCGGGCCCGCAGCCGGCGTCGAGAATCCGCGCGCCGCGCGGCGCCATGGCGTCCACGAAGCGGGCCTCGCCGGCCAGGTCGTCGCCGGCGCGGGCCATGGCGCGGAAACGCTCGATGTACCACTGCGAATGCCCCGGATCGGCAGCGACCTTCTGCATCCAGATGCTCTGCTCGACCATGCGACCATTATCCCGTTGTGTTCAAGCTGATGTTCGTGTCGCCGCGGATCCCGCCCAACACCGGCAACGCCATCCGGACGGTGGCGGCGACGGGTTGCGAATTGCATCTGGTCGAGCCGATGGGGTTCGACCTGTCCGAACCCAAGCTGCGCCGGGCGGGCCTGGACTATCACGACCTCGCCTCGGTCGCCGTGCACGCGTCGTTGGCGGCCGCGTGGACGGCGCTGGCACCGCAGCGGGTGTTCGCGTTCACCTCGCACGCGTCCACCCCGTTCGCCGACGTGCGCTACCGGGCCGGCGACGTGCTGATGTTCGGTCCCGAACCCACCGGGCTGGACGCCGCGACGCTGGCCGACCCGCACGTCACCGCGCAGGTGCGCATCCCGATGCTGGCGGGCCGGCGCTCGCTGAATCTGTCCAACGCCGCGGCGATCGCCGTATACGAAGCCTGGCGGCAGCACGGCTACCCGGGCGCGGTGTAGCGACGAGTTCTGCATCACAGAAGAGTCAGCCATTGATATGCCTATCTTCATCACGATCGGTTACGGCGAAGAGGCCGGATACCACCAATTGACCGACGACCGCAAACAGGCCGCGCACGCCCGCGACGACGAACTCGGCGCGTCCGGCGCGCTAGTCGGCCGAGCTGGAGATCCCATCCAGGTGCGCAATCCGGACGGCGCGGGGGTACGGATCGAGCCCGGCCCCTTCCTCCGATCGGCGTTGCCGATCGCGGGGTTCGCGGTCATCGACGCCGAAGACATTGAGGCGGCGATTGAGCGGGTCAGCCAGACGCCGTGTGCGGTCGCGCACGGGGTCGTCGAGGTTTGGCCTCTTCAGACCTGATTACCAGGCATTCCAGTGAGTGAGCTGCTCGGCGGGCAACCGCTTGGCCGGGCGGAAGTCGGTGCCCTTGGTGTAGGCGATGGGAAACAGCCCGCCCTGGCTGTACTTGTCCTGCGGGATGCCGAGCACGTCCGCGACCTGCTGTTCACCGGCACCGAGCAGGTGCAGCGTCGTCCAGCAGGACCCCAATCCCCGGGAACGCAGCGCCAGGCAGAAGCTCCACACCGCCGGGAACAGCGACGCCCAGAACGACACACCACCCAGCGGCGTCTTGTCCGCGCGCCCCTCGATGCAGGGGATCATCAGCACCGGCGCCTCGTGCATGTGCTCGGCGAGGTAGGTCGCGGAGTCGCGGACCTTGTCCATCCGCTCCCCCCGGGTGTCCCCGTCGCCGTACTCGGGAGCAGGCGAGGCGAGGTAGGCCCGCGCGTTCTTCAGGTAGACGTCGGCGATTGCCTTCTTCTTGTCCGCATCCTCGACGAAAATCCATTGCCAGCCTTGCGCATTGGATCCGGTGGGCGCCTGCAGCGCCAGTTCGAGGCATTCCATCAGCACGTCGCGGCCCACCGGTTTGTCGAAGTCGAGACGCTTGCGGACCGAGCGGGTGGTGGTGAGCACTTCGTCGACGGACAAGTTAGGGGTCATGTTTTGGAGACTACCGAGGTGGACGGCCGGGCGGTCTGCCGCCGCCGAACGTGCACTCACGGCGACGATTCGGCGGATTTTCCGCCCTGAGTGCTCCCCCGCAAGCGGGTAGGTACCCCCAGTTCGGCGAGGGTGTCACCGAAAGTCGCGGGATTTGGAGCCGACCGCCAGGGTGATGCGGCCCAGCCGTTCGGCGACGACGGTGATCGCGCCGCTGGCGTTTTGGACCTGTCCGCGCACCAGCAGCGCCGGGGCCGAGTTCGCCAGCTTGCGATGCCGCGCCCACACTCCCGGCACGCAGAGCACGTTGACCATCCCGGTTTCGTCCTCGAGGTTGATGAACGTGACCCCCTGCGCCGTGCCGGGTCGCTGCCGATGGGTGACCGCGCCCGCGATCAGCACGCGGTCGCCGTCGGGCACCGAGCCCAGCTTCTCGGCGGGCACCACGCCCATCGCGTCCAGATCGGCCCGCAGGAACTGCGTCGGATAACTGTCCGGGGAGACGCCGGTGGCCCACACGTCGGCGGCGGCCAGTTCCAGCTCGCTCATCCCGGGCAACGCCGGGATGTGCGACGACGACCCCACCCCGGGCAGCCGGCCCGGCCGCTGGGTGGCCGCGGCCCCGGCCGCCCACAGCGCCTCGCGCCGGGACATGTCGAAGCAGCCCAGCGCCCCCGCCGTCGCCAGCGCCTCGGTCTGCGGCACCGAAAACTGCAGCCGGGTCGTCAGGTCCAGCAGAGAAGTGAATGGGCCGTTGGCTTTTCGCTCATCGACGAGTTGTTCGGCCAGGTCGTCGCCGATATGGCGGACCGCGCCCAGACCGAGGCGGACCTCGGTTCCGGCGTTGTGCAGGGTGGCGTGCGCCAGGCTGGCGTTGACGTCCGGGCCGTGCACCGTCACGCCGTGCCGGCGCGCATCGGCCACCAGCGACTGCGGCGAGTAGAACCCCATCGGCTGGGCGCGCAGCAGCGCCGCGCAGAACGCCGCCGGGTGGTGCAGCTTGAACCACGACGAGTAGAACACCAGCGACGCGAAGCTCAGCGCATGGCTTTCGGGGAAGCCGAAATTGGCGAAGGCCTCCAGTTTTTCGTAGGTGCGGTCGATCACCTCATCCGGCGCGCCGTGCAGCGTGCGCATGCCCTCGTAGAACCGGCCGCGCAGTCGGCGCATGCGTTCGGTCGAGCGTTTGGAACCCATGGCGCGGCGCAGTTGATCGGCCTCGGCGGCCGAGAATCCGGCGCAGTCGACCGCGAGCTGCATCAGCTGCTCCTGAAAGAGTGGCACCCCCAGCGTCTTTCGCAGCGCCGGCTCCATGGACGGGTGGTCGTAGACCACCGGGGCCTCGCCGTTGCGCCGCCGGATGTAGGGATGCACCGACCCGCCCTGAATGGGGCCGGGGCGGATCAGCGCGACCTCCACCACCAGGTCGTAGAAGATCCGCGGCTTCAACCGCGGCAGGGTGGCCATCTGCGCGCGCGACTCCACCTGGAACACGCCGACCGAATCGGCACGGGCCAGCATCTCGTAGACCGCCGGCTCGGAGAGATCCAGGCGGGCCAGGTCCACCTCGATCCCCTTGTGCTCGGCCACCAGGTCGATGGCATAGTGCAGCGCCGAGAGCATCCCCAGCCCGAGCAGGTCGAACTTCACCAAACCGATTGCTGCACAATCGTCTTTGTCCCACTGCAGGACGCTGCGGTTCTCCATGCGCGCCCACTCCACCGGGCACACGTCGGCGATCGGGCGGTCGCAGATCACCATGCCGCCGGAATGAATGCCCATGTGTCGCGGCAGGTTCCGGATCTGGTTCGCCAGATCGACAACCGGTTCGGGGATGCCCTCCACATCGGGTGAGTCGGCCAGGCCGTTCCAGTGGCTGATCTGCTTGCTCCACGCGTCCTGCTGCCCCTGCGAGAAGCCCAGGGCGCGGGCCATGTCGCGCACCGCGATCTTTCCCCGGTAGGTGATGACGTTGGCGACCTGGGCGGCGTAGTCGCGGCCGTATTTGTCGTAGACGTACTGGATGACCTTTTCGCGCTGATCGGACTCGATGTCCATGTCGATGTCGGGCGGCCCGTCGCGGGCCGGCGACAGAAAGCGCTCGAACAGCAACTCGTTGGCCACCGGGTCAACGGCGGTGACACCAAGGGCGTAACAGACCGCGGAGTTGGCGGCCGATCCCCGGCCCTGGCACAGGATGTTGTTGTCCCGGCAGAACCGGGCGATGTCGTGCACCACCAGGAAATAGCCCGGAAATGTCAGCTGGGCAATGACTTTCAGTTCGTGTTCGATCTGGGCATACGCCCGCGGCGCGTGCTCGGCCGACCCGTAGCGCTCGCACGCCCCGGCCATGGTCAACTGCCGCAGCCAACTGTCCTCGGTGTGCCCGGCGGGCACGTCGAACGGCGGCAGCTGCGGCGCGATGAGCGCCAGCCCGAACGCGCACTGCTCGCCCAGCTCGGCGGCCGCTGTCACCACGTCGGGCCGCTGGGCGAACAGCCGGGCCATCTCCTCACCCGAGCGCAGGTGCGAGCCGCCCAGCGGGGCCAGCCACCCGGCGGCCGAATCCAGCGACTGCCGCGCCCGGATGGCGCCCATCGCCATGGCCAGCCTGCGCCGCGACGGCCCCGCGAAATGCGCGCCGGTGGTGGCGACGACGCCGACCCCGAAGCGTGGGGCGATACCGGCCAGTACCGCGTTGCGTTCGTCGTCGAGCGGTTGACCGTGATGGGTCAGCTCGATGCTGACCCGGTGAGCACCGAACCGGTCCACCAGATCGGCCAGCGCCCGCTCCGCGGCCTGTAGGCCGCCCTTGGAAAGCGCTTGTCGGACATGGCCTTTGCGACAGCCCGTCAGGATGTGCCAGTGCCCGCCGGCGGCCTCGGTCAGCGCGTCGAAATCGTAGCGGGGCTTGCCCTTCTCGCCGCCGGCCAGATGCGCCGCGGCCAGTTGCCGCGACAACCGCCGGTAACCCTCGGCCCCGCGGGCCAGCACCAGCAGGTGCGGGCCGGGCGGATCCGGCTGCTCGGTGCGCGCGCCCGGGCCAAGCGACAGTTCGGCGCCGAACACGGTGGGCATGTCGAGCTCGGCCGCCGCTTCGGCGAACCGCACCGCCCCGTACAAGCCGTCGTGATCGGTGAGCGCCAAGGCGCGCAGGTCCAGCCGGGCCGCCTCCTCGACCAGCTCCTCGGGAGTGCTCGCCCCGTCCAGGAAGCTGAACGCCGAATGGGCATGCAGTTCGGCGTAAGCGACGGACGAGCGGGACGCCCGGCCGTCATCCGGCGGCTGATACGTCGCGCGCCTGCGCGACAGCGGGCCATCGGATTCCGGGCCCGCCGACTCCCCGGCATGGCGCGGCTTGCTGTCGAGCACCCGCTCCATTTCCGCCCAACTCGGCGGCCCATTAAACCAGCCCATACCAGCCCACGGATGCGAGTATATCGAACTGGTGTTCGATATACTCCGCGGCGCAGCGCAACGGTTTGTTAAACCGATCTTCAACTCTTAAACAAGGTCTTAATGTCCGGGCACTACCGCGCATCACGAGCTCGACAGATACTGGCACAAGTTCAAAAAGCGGACTACAGCGGGAGCCGGCATGGCACAGACACTGGATACGGCATTCCTTCAAGCCCACGATCCAGATCGGCACGCGAGCTTGGCGATCGGCGCGGTCGCGATCGTCGACGGCACCGCACCCGACTATGAGCGGCTCAAACGCCTTCTGGCCGAACGCATCCAGCCGATCGCACGGTGCACTCAGCTGCTGCGCGCACATCCGCGTAACCAGGAATGGATCAACTGCCCGGACTTCGACCTGGCCCACCATGTGCGCCGAGTGGCCGTTCCCCACCCCGGCGACGAGGCTGAGCTGTCCCGGGTCATCGCCCACGTCCTGGAACGGCCCCTCGATCTGGACCGGCCACCGTGGCAGTGCTGGGTCATCGAGGGTCTGAAGGGCAACCGCTGGGCGATCCTGATGAAAACCCATCACGGCCTGCTCGACGGCAACTCGGCCGCCCGCCTGATCAGCAGGCTGTGCGACGACGCCGACGCCGATACCTTCGCCAACAGCGTTGCGGGAAAAGAGGTTTCGCCGCCGGTCGCGGGCAGGCCGGGCTGGGTGGACGCGCTGTGGCGGGCTACGTCGGCCGCCGGCAACCTCACCGGCGCCCTGGTCGGCGCGATGTGGCCGGTCGTGCGCACCGAGGCGGCCACCGCCTCGCGGCGCTACAGCGCGGTGCGGGTCCCGATCGCCGACGTCGACAGCGTCTGCCGCAAGTTCGGTGTCAGCGCCAACGACGTCGCGCTCGCCGCCATCACCGAGGGATTCCGCACGGCGCTGCTCGGCCGCGGCGAGGAACCGCGGGCGGACTCGTTGCGCACCATGGCGCCGATGCCGGTCCGCTCGGCGATGCTCTCGCACCTGCCCGTCGAGCACGACGACCCGGTGCGGCGGCTGCAGACGGTGCACACCAGGTGGCAGGCCAAGCAGACCGCCCAGCCGCGAGCGGCCGGCATCGCGGAGTCGGTGATCGGCTTCCTGCCAACCGTCTTGCGCAGCAACGTCTTACAACTGCTCTCCTGCCTTCCGCAGCGTGCCATCGTGACCTTGGCAACCAGCGTGCCCGGGCCGCGCCGTCACCTTCAGATGATGGGCCAGACGTTGGAACGGCTGCTGCCCATCCCCCCGACCGCCACGGCGCTGCATACCGGCGTCGCGGTGTTGAGCTACGGCGACGAACTGGTCTTCGGGATCACCGCCGAACAGGGCGACACGTTCGACGTCAAGCAACTGGCCGCCGGCATCGAGTTGGGCATGGCGCGACTGGCGGCCCTGGGCGACGATTCTGTGCTGCTGTTCGCCCGCAGGCGTTCCGCGCGTCCGGTGGTCCGCCCCGTACCGCCGACGCATCCGTCGGCGCCGGGGCGCGCGCGTCACTGACCCGTTCTCCACGCGGCTGACCACCGTGAGAAGGTTGGTCAATGGGCAAGTCCGGGCCGGTCGTCATCGACCCGCGCCGCCACGACGCGGTGTTGTTCGACACCGACACCGCGCTGGATTCACCACCGGCCACACAGCTGCGCGAGATCGGGCTGGGCACCGCCGTCATTTCGGCGGACGGTCCGGTGCAGGCGGCCAACGGTCTGCGGGTGCGTCCCGGCCGCTGCGTTGTGGTCGCCGCGGATCCAACGGGCGTCGAGGCCGCGCGTGCCGCCGGCTTCGCGTTGGTGATCGGAGTCGACTCGGCCGGGTACGGCGACGCGCTACGCGAGGCGGGGGCCGACGCGGTGGTCGCAGACCTGAGCGACGTCACCGTGCGGACCGGCGACCGGCGCATGTCGCAGCTGCCCGACGCGTTGCAGGCCCTGGCCGATGGGCTGGCCGACCGGCGGCCGGCGGTGTTCTTCGACTTCGACGGCACGCTCTCCGACATCGTCGACGACCCGGACTCGGCGCGGCCCGTCGCCGGGGCCGCCGAGGCGCTGGAGAAGCTGGCCGCGCGGTGCCCCGTCGCGGTGCTGTCCGGCCGCGATCTCGCCGACGTCACGAAACGCGTTGGCGTACCTGGCGTCTGGTATGCGGGTAGCCACGGTTTCGAGCTGACCGCCCCCGACGGCACGCACCACCAGAACGACGACGCGGCCGCCGCCATCCCGGTGCTCGAGCAGGCGGCCGGTCAGCTGCGCGACCAGCTCGGCGCGATTGCCGGTGTTGTGGTGGAGCACAAGCGATTCGGGGTGGCCGTGCACTACCGCAACGCCGAACGCGACCGTGTCGGCGAGGTGCTGGCCGCGGTGCGCGCCGCGGGTCGCCGCGACGAGCTTCGGGTCACCACCGGCCGCGAGGTCATCGAGCTGCGCCCTGACCTGGACTGGGACAAGGGAAAAACGCTGCGCTGGGTGATCGATCACCTGCACGAGGCCGGGTCGGCTTCGCTGACGCCGGTCTACCTCGGCGACGACATCACCGACGAGGACGCGTTCGACGCGGTGCGCGCCGATGGTGTGCCGATCCTGGTGCGGCACGGCGACGACGGAGACCGCGCCACTGCGGCGCTGTTCGCGCTGGACAGTCCCGCTCGGGCCGGCGAATTCACCGACCGGCTTGCGGATCAGCTGGCGCGCTAGCGGCGGTCGCAAGCGCGGCGAAGCCGGCAGCGTACCTCCCGCGGGCCCGCCGCCATCAGCGCTAGCGGCGGTCGCAGCGCGGCGAAGCCGGGCCAGCGGGCCGCCGTTCAGCGCTAGGCGTATTCCACCGCGCCGTCGTCGAGCACCACCCGGGTGTCGGCCCCGTCGGGGCCGCAAGCCTCGGTGCGGAACACCGCCTTGCCTCCCTCGGTGCGCCAGATCAGCGTGGTCAGTGTCTCGCCGGGGAACACCGGCGAGGTGAACCGGGAGGCGATCGAGGTGATGTTGGCCGCGACGCCCTGACCCAGCTCGGACACCAGCGCGCGACCCGCTACCCCGTAAGTGCACAGCCCGTGCAGGATCGGCTTGGGGAAGCCGGCCAGCTCTCGGGCGAACCATGGGTCGCTGTGCAGTGGGTTGCGGTCACCGGAGAGCCGGTAGATCAGCGCCTGGTCTTCACGGGTGGGCAGCGAGATGCGCGCGTCGGGCTCGCGGTCCGGGAATTCCGGTGCGACCGGCCGCTGACCCGGCATGCCCCCGAAGCCGCCCTCGCCCCGGATGACCAAGGTGGTGAGGGTCTCGGCGATCAGCTGCCCGGATTCCGGCTCGGTGCCCCGGCCGCGCAACACCAGGATCGCGTTCTTGCCCTCGCCCTTGTCCTGGATGTCGGCGACTTCGGAAACCACCGAAAGCTTGCCCGCGGGCGGCAGCGGTGCATGCAGCCGGATGCTCTGCGATCCGTGTAACAGCATGGCCCAGTTGAACTTTCCGACCAGGCCGGCCGCGCCGAAGGCCGGGCAGCAGATGACCGCATACGTGGGCAGCACCTGCTGGTCGATCTCGTGGCTGTTCTCGGTGGTGAAGGGGAGGTCGTCGACCCCGGCGCCGACACCGAGCGCGTAGAGCAGCGTGTCCCGGTCGGTCCATTCGAACTGCATGGGCTCGGTGACCGCGCCGACGGCACTCGGGTCAATCGCCATGGAAGTCTCCTGATCGTTGGTAGGGATCCTCGGTCCACTCTGGCATCCGACGCAATCGCGTTCTTTGCGGACCCGTCACGTCCGAAGTGCGCGTACTGCCGTCCGTAGTAGCTCGCCCCGCCTCGATCATCACCCTCGCCGGCCTCCCCGAAGCCGCGCGGTAACAAACCATCGCAAACCCTTCCCACCGGAGGCGTCGGCAGGGCAGGCTATCGACATGCCCAAGCGCAGCATGATCCGGAAAGCCGCGGTAGCGCTCGCCGCACTCACCGCCACGATGATTGTCGCCGGCTGCGGTGGTTCACCGCAGGCGCGGTCCATCACCGTCACATTCATCCGGCACGCCCAGTCCGAGGCCAACACCAGCGGCACCATCGACACCGAGGTGCCGGGGCCGGGCCTGACCCCGGAGGGCAAGGGGCAGGCCGAACAGCTCGCGCACCAACTGGGCCGCAAGGACTTCGACAGCATCTACGCCTCCACCATGACCCGGGCCCAGCAAACCGCCGCCCCGCTGGCTGCCGAGCTCGGCAAACAGGTGGAGGTCCTGCCCGGCATCCAGGAGATCAATGCCGGCTGGTACAACGGCAAACCCGAGTCGATGTCGAAATCGACGTACATGCTGGCGCCGGTGAACTGGATCCACGGCGACGTGTCCGACAGCATCCCCGGCTCGATCAGCGGCAAGCAGTTCAACGAGCAGTTCACCGCGGCGATCAACAAGATCTACAACAGCGGCCACCACAACCCGGTGGTGTTCTCGCACATGAACGCGATCATGGTGTGGACGCTGATGAACGCGCAGAACGCCAAGGACAGCCTGATGAACAGCCACCCGATCCCCAACACCGGCCGCGTGGTGATCAGCGGTAACCCGATGACCGGCTGGACGCTGGTCGACTGGGACGGGATCCGCGACTTCGGCAACTAGTGGCGGGTCGCCACCATCGGGCTACCGTCCGAGCTGAAGATCACAGTTGACGTGCGCGGCTGCCACCGCCACCATGTCTTCATGCGGTATGTCGTTACCGGCGGTACCGGGTTTATTGGCCGTCGTGTCGTGTCTCGTCTTCTGGAATCACGTCCCGATGCGCAGCTGTTTGTGCTGGTGCGACGGCAGTCGCTGGGCCGCTTCGAGCGGCTTGCCGAACACTGGGACGAGCGGGTGAAACCGCTGGTCGCCGAGCTGCCGGAGCTGAAGCTGAGCGACGAGGCCCTCGCAGAGCTGGGCGACATCGATCACGTCGTGCACTGCGCGGCGATCTACGACATCACCGCTGGTGAGTCCGCGCAGCGGGCCAGCAACGTCGAGGGCACGCGCGCGGTGATCGGGCTGGCGCAGCGGCTGGACGCGACGTTGCACCACATGTCGTCGATCGCGGTGGCCGGCGATTTCGCCGGCGAATACACCGAGGACGATTTCGACGTCGGCCAGCGGCTGCCGACCCCGTATCACCAGACCAAATTCGAGGCCGAGCTGCTGGTGCGCTCGGCGCCCGGGCTGCGTCATCGGATCTACCGCCCGGCGGTGGTGGTGGGCGATTCACGCACCGGCGAGATGGACAAGGTGGACGGGCCCTACTACTTCTTCGGCGTGCTGGCCAAGTTGGCCGTGCTCCCGTCGTTGACCCCGATCCTGCTGCCCGACACCGGTCGCACCAACATCGTCCCGGTCGACTACGTCGTCGACGCACTGGTCGCGCTGATGCATGCCGACGGCCGTGACGGACAGACGTTCCACCTGACCGCCGAGAAAACCATCGGCCTGCGCGGCATCTACCGCGGCGTGGCCAAGGCGGCCGGGTTGCCGCCGCTGCGCGGTTCACTCCCCCGCTCGGTGGCCGCCCCGGTGCTCAAAGTGCGCGGACGCGCCAGAGTCGTGCGCAACATGGCGGCCACCCAGCTCGGAATCCCGGCCAGAGGTGTTCGACGTCGTAGACCTGGCCCCCACCTTTGTCAGTGAGAAGACGCGAAATACCTTGCAGGGCACCGGAATAGACGTTCCGGAGTTCTCCAGCTATGCGCCCAAGCTGTGGCGGTACTGGGCGGAGCACCTCGATCCGGACCGCGCACGCCGCGACGATCCGCAGGGTCCGCTGCAGGGCCGGCACGTCATCATCACCGGCGCGTCCAGCGGCATCGGCAGGGCGGCGGCCATCGCGATCGCCGAGCGGGGCGCGACCGTGTTCGCGCTGGCCCGCAACGGCGAGGCACTGGATGCACTGGTCGCCGAGATCCGCGCCAATGGTGGTGCCGCCCATGCCTTTACCTGCGATGTCACCGATTCCGCATCCGTGGAACACACGGTCAAAGACATCCTGGGGCGCTTCGACCACGTCGACTACCTGGTGAACAACGCCGGACGGTCGATCCGCCGCTCGGTGGTCAACTCCACCGACCGGCTGCACGATTACGAACGGGTGATGGCGGTCAACTACTTCGGCGCGGTGCGGATGGTGCTGGCGCTGCTACCGCATTGGCGCGAGCGCCGATTCGGTCACATCGTCAACGTGTCGAGCGCCGGCGTGCAGGCACGCAATCCCAAGTACAGCTCCTACCTGCCGTCCAAGGCCGCGCTGGACGCGTTCTCCGACGTGGTGGGTTCGGAGGTGCTGTCCGACCACATCACCTTCACCAACATCCATATGCCGCTGGTGCGCACCCCCATGATCGTGCCGTCGCACCGGCTCAACCCGGTGCCGGCGATCAGTCCCGAGCGCGCGGCGGCGATGGTGGTGCGCGGCCTGGTGGAAAAGCCGGCCCGCATCGACACCCCGCTGGGCACGCTCGCCGAGGCCGGCAATTACTTCGCGCCGAGGACCTCGCGGCGCGTTCTCCACCAGCTCTATCTCGGCTATCCCGATTCGGCCGCGGCGCGCGGGCTCACCGCAGAACCTGCGCCGACGCCGGCTACGCGGACCGCACGGCGCAAGCCCAGCCGGCCCGTGCGCGCCGTCACCCGGGGCATCCGGGCACCCCGCCCAGTCAAGCGGCTGGTCCGCCTGGTGCCCGGCGTGCACTGGTGATCATTTCTGCAGCGTGAACTGGTTGACATCGGTGTATCCGATCCGGAATGCGTCGGCGCAACCGGTCAGGTATTTCATGTACCGCTCGTAGACTTCCTCGGATTGCACCGCGATGGCCTCATCCTTGTGGGCTTGCAGTGCGGTGGCCCAGATGTCGAGCGTCTTGGCGTAGTGCGGCTGCAGCGACTGCACGCGGCTCACGGTGAAGCCGTTCGCGGTCGCGCGCTCTTCCACCATCGGTATCGACGGCAACCGCCCGCCCGGAAAGATCTCGGTGACAATGAATTTGATGAATCGGGCGAACGAGAACGAAAGCGGCATGCCACGCTCGGCCATCTCCGTCGGGTGTAGCCCGGTGATGGTGTGCAGCAGCATGACCCCGTCGTCGGGCAACAGGTCATGCGTCAGGGTGAAAAACGCGTCGTAGCGCTCGTGCCCGAAGTGCTCGAAGGCGCCGATGCTGACGATCCGGTCTACCGGTTCGTCGAACTTCTCCCAGCCCTCCAGCAGGACCCGTGCCGAACGGGGGCTACCGGACTGGGCGATCAGCTGTTCGACGTGATCGGCCTGGTTGCGGCTCAGGGTCAGGCCGACGACGTTGACGTCGTACTTTTCCACGGCACGCATCATCGTGGCGCCCCAACCACAGCCGACGTCGAGCAGCGTCATGCCCGGCTGCAGGCCAAGTTTGCCCAGCGCGAGGTCGATCTTGGCGATCTGCGCCTCTTCCAGCGTCATGTCGTCGCGCTCGAAGTAGGCACAGCTGTACGTCCGGGTCGGGTCGAGAAACAGCCGGAAGAACTCATCCGACAAGTCGTAGTGGGCCTGCACATCGTCGAAGTGCGGCGTTAAATCAGTCCCCTCGGGGGGCTCCGACGTCGTTGACATCGTGCCAGCCTAACCCCGGTATCTTGGACACAATGAACTCGCCCGTTTTCGTCGACGTCGATACCGGCGTGGACGATGCGCTGGCGCTGATGTACCTGTTCGCCAGTCCCGACGTGGAAGTGGTCGGCATCGCCTCGACCGGGGGAAACGTTGGAGTGGAGCAGGTTTGCGAAAACAATCTCGGCCTGCTTGAGCTGTGCGAACGCACCGGCATCCCGGTTTCCAAGGGGTCCGGACAGACCCTGACCGGACCGATGCGGCTGCCGTCAAAAGTCCACGGCCCAAGGGGATTGGGCTACGCCGATTTGCCGCCGGGCTCGCACCGGCTGACCGACTATGACTCGGCAGGCGCCTGGGTGCGCGCGGCGCGCGCCTCGCCCGGTGAGCTCATCGGCGTGGCGACCGGGCCGCTGACCAACCTGGCGCTGGCACTGCGCGCCGAGCCCGAGCTGCCGACGCTGCTGAAGCGGCTGGTGATCATGGGCGGTTCCTACGATCACCGGGGCAACACCACCGCGGTGGCGGAGTGGAACATCAGCGTGGACCCCGAGGCGGCGGCCGAGGTGCTGGCCGCCTGGTGTCCGGAAATTGTTGGGCAACAGCGGCTTCCGACCCTGTGCGGCCTTGATCTGACGCGCAAGGTTGCGATGACGCCCCAGCACCTGGCGCGCCTGGCGGCGGTCGCGGAGTCGACGACGACGCAGCTGAGCGAACACGACGCACCCGGAACCCGGTCGACGGCGTCCAACCCGCTGATTCGGGTGATCGAGGACGCGATGCGGTTCTACCTGGAGGCCTATCACGAACTCGGCAACGGGTATCAGGCACACCTGCACGATCCGTTGGCCGCGGCCGTCGCGCTGGATCCCGAACTGGTCACGACGCGTCCGGCGACGGTGGACATCGAGCTGACCGGAACCCTGACCCGCGCCATGACGGTAACCGATTGGTCGGACCGTCGAGAACCTAACGCGCTCATCGGGATTGACGTGGATGCGACGGCCTTTTTCGATCGGTTCATCGAGCGGGTGGGACGGTTTGCACATCAATTAGGGGGCGTCGGATGAAGATTCGTGCGATCGAGCTGATCCGGGCTGGTTGGGGTGCGGTGCTGCTGGCCGCCCCGGCCGAGGTGCTCGACCACATCCACGGGGTGCAGGTCGACGGCAAGGCGCTCGTCGTCACCCGGATCCTGGGTGCACGCCACCTGACCCAGGCGCTGCTGTCGGGAATCAATCCCGGTCCGGAGGTGCTGGCGGCGGGGGTCTGGGTCGACACGGTGCACTCGGCGACAGCGCTCGGCCTGGCCGTGGTCGACCGGCACCGCGCTCGCGCAGGGGTGACCGACGCCGTCGTCGCGGCGTCGTGGGCGGTCCTGGGCTGGCGTCACCTGCGCGCCGGCAAAGTCAGGACCGACGGTGTGCGCGGCCGCGACCGGCTGGCCCGCACCGTGGTGGGTGCCCTGCCCGGCGGGCGCGGGCTGATGGAGCGAGCGCAGGCGGTCCGCGCCGCATAGCGCCAGGTGAGCGTGCGGTATCCGGAAGCGAAAGACAGCCGTCCAACGTTTCCGGCGTTAGGGACAATGACGGCCGGTGACGTCGCCGAGGCCAAAGCCGTCAACAACGCGTTGGGTAACAACAACAAGCCGGCGGTCTATGCCTGCAAAGCCGCACTCGGCCACTCGGTCGGCGCGGTCGGCGCCCTGGAATCCATCCTGACCGTGCTCGCCCTGCGCGTCCAGGTGGTCCCGCCCACGCTCAACCTGGAAAACCTCGACCCCGAAATCGACCTCGACGTCGTGGCCGGCAAACCACGCCCGGGCAACTACGAGTACGCGATCAACAACTCGTTCGGGTTCGGCGGACACAACGTGGCCATCGCCTTCGGGCGCTACCGACTAGGCACAGACCGCGGGGCCGGATCCTCGAGCGCTCGTTTGGTGATCCAAGCACGGGGAAGTCAGCGACTATGGCTTTCGCCGAGTATCAAAACGAGCTGTACGACCAGTCGCTGCACGGCAATCAGCCGCAGTACCCGATCAGGTTCGAGGAGTTGGAGAAGAAGGCGACGGCGGCGATGACGCCGAAAGTGCTGGGATACGTGGCCGGCGGGGCGGGTGATGAACACACCCAGCGCGTCAACTGCGAGGCTTTCAAGCGGTGGGGGTTGTATCCGCGCATGGGGATCGCCCCCGAGCAGCGCGATATGTCGGTCGAGTTGTTCGGCATCACGTTTCCGTCCCCGATATTCATGGCGCCCATCGGCGTCATCGGGGTGTGCGACCCGGGCGGCCACGGGGACCTGCTGTGTGCGCGGGCATCGGTCCGCACGGGTGTGCCGTTTTTCGTGGGGACACTGTCGGCCGACCCGATGGAAGACCTCGCCGCCGAGCTCGGCGATGCCCCGGCGTTTTTCCAGCTGTACACGCCGCCGGACCGCAAGATGGCCGCCAGCCTGGTGCACCGGGCCGAGACGGCCGGATTCAAAGGCATCGCCGTCACCCTCGACACGTGGGTCACCGGCTGGCGCCCTCGCGACCTGAAAGGCGGGAACTACCCGCAGGTGCCCAGTGGCTGCCTGGCCAACTACACCAGCGATCCGGTTTTCCGTGCCAACCTGAGTCCGGATGAAGACGCCACCGAGGCGGCGGTGCGCAAGCTGCCGATCTTTGGTGGGCCGTTCCGGTGGTCGGACCTGGAATGGCTGCGGTCCGAGACCAGCCTGCCGCTGATGGTCAAGGGCATCTGCCATCCCGACGACGTTCGCCGCGCCAAAGATATTGGCGTGGACGGCATTTACTGCTCCAACCACGGCGGTCGGCAAGCCAACGGCGGGCTGCCGTGCTTGGATTGCCTGCCCGCGGTGATCGAGGCCGCCGACGGGATGCCGGTGCTGTTCGACTCGGGCGTGCGCGGCGGCGCCGACATCATCAAGGCGCTGGCGCTGGGCGCGACCGCCGTGGGGATCGGCCGCCCCTACGCCTACGGTCTGGCCGTCGGTGGCGTGGACGGCATCGTGCACGTGCTGCGCTCGCTGCTGGCCGAAGCGGATCTGATCATGGCCGTCGACGGATATCCCTCGCTCAAGGATCTGACCCCCGACGCGTTGCGGCGCGTCGAATACGCTGAAGCGCAAGGTCACTCGTAACTTCCCTCCACATACCAGCGCCGCCGGCGATAGCACAGCAGCAGCGCACGCTCACTCTCCAGCAACACCTGGGCGCGGGCGGTGCGCCCCTTACTCAATTCGGGATCCCACCATCGCTCGTCGACCGGCCACGGCCCAGACCACCAGCACAGCCGCTCGTCGCGGCCGTGGGCGATCATGCGCGCGGGGTCGGCGGAGAACAGCCCCCGGATGGTCACCCGTATCGGGTTCCCTTGGGAGTCAAGCAGTTCCACCGGGTCGTCCAGCAGTACCGCCGGTGACGGCTCGGGCAGCCGGCCGGGCCACGGCGGATCGGGATCGGCCCGCGGCACCGGCTCGTCGCCGAGCGGGATCAGCGTGATGCGCTCGGCTGGGCCGCGCCCGCCGGACAGCACCGGCACTCGCACCGCCTCCGGGCCGAGCAGGCCCTGCACCCGCACCAGCGCCCGGCGAGCCCGCAGCCTGTCCTCCTCGCCCAGGCCGCCCCAAAGCGGCAACTGCAGCGCCTCGGCGGATACCACCTCCACCGCCTTGAGCCGCAACAGCGTCACCGCGGCGGTGGGACGGGGATTGCGCGCGGTGCGGTTGCTCAGCCATCCATCGAGCTGCCAGCGCACCCGATCGGCGGTGGCGTCCTCGGTCAACGGCTCGGCGCACCGCCACACCCGGTGCAGTTCTTCACCGTTGGCGGTGACGGCGTGGATGGCCAGCCGGGTGCATCCCACGCCGGCGGCCATCAGCGTCTGATGCAGCCTGCCGGCCAGCGAGCGCCCGGCGAACGCCGCGGCATCGACCCGGTCGATCGGCGGGTCGCAATCCAACACGGCCTCGAGTTCGGCCGGCGGCTCCCGGCCCGACGGCGGCCGTTCGGGTTCGCCGCAGGCCAACCGGTGCGCGGTCACCCCGCCGGCGCCGAACCGGGAAGCCACATCGCTGCGCGACAGTGCGGCGAACTGCCCGATGGTGCGAATCCCCATCCGCCACAACAGGTCCGTCAGCTCTTCGCGGCCGCCACCGGGCAGGCTCGGCTCGGTGGCAAGTTGGCGAATGGACAGCACCGACAAAAACCTCGCGTCACCCCCCGGCTCGACGACACGGCCCGCCCGCGCCGCGAAGACCGCGGTGGACAACTGGTCGGCGACCCCGGCCTGACACTCGGCGCCGGCCGCGGCCACCGCATCGATCAGCCGTTCGGCGGCGGTGGCCTCGGACCCGAAATAGCGGGCCGCCCCGCGCACCGGCAACACCAGGAGGCCGGGCCGCAGCACCTCGGCGCGTGGCACCAGGTCATCCACCGCCGCGATCACCGCTTCGAAAAACCGGGCGTCGCGGTCCGCGTCGGCGGCGGTGACGTGCAGTTGCGGGCATCGGGCGGCCGCCTCACGGCGTCGCAACCCCCGCCGCACCCCCGCCGCGCGGGCGGCCGACGAGCAGGCGATCACCCGATTGGCCAGTGTGACCGCGATCGGGGCGGTCGCGGACAGACCCCCGGCCGTCGCCGCCGCGACCGCGGGCCAATCCATGCACCAAATCGCCAAAACCCTTGAACCAGAAGGACCAGAAAGACCAGCCATTGGGTTTACCCGGCTCGCGCTGGGATCATCACCCGTCGTCCCGCGCACGTCCCGCTGACCTGTAGCCGCACCCCGCCGATCCGGCCGAATCCGGGACGGCCGTCTGCGGTGATCTCATAACCACAGACCCGGGCGGCAAGGCGCGTCGGCGCCCCCTGCCAATCTCCGCCGGTGACCAACAGGGTGCAGCCCTTATTTCGGGCGCGGGCCACCACCGCCCGCGCCCGGGTGGGCGGCACCCGGCGCCCGCCGAGCCCCAGGACCACCAGATCCATGCCGTCGACGAGCACCGCGGCCACCTCCACCGGATCGGTGCCGGGATCCGGTATCACCGCGAGCCGGCTCAGATCCGCCCCCATCTCCGCGGCGGCCAGTAGCCCGATGTCCGGCTGGCCGACGATTGCGGCGTTGCCGCCGGCCGCCGTGACAGCGGCCACCATGCTCAACAGCAGCGACCGGGCGCCCGAGAGCACCGCGACCGACCCCCGAGGCACCGGCACGGGCAGCAGTTCGGCCAGCCACGGCGGGAGGGCCAGCTGGGATTCCGAGTTCGGTAGCAGGTCCTCGGCGGGCGCGGCGGCGGCCGGCGCGGCCTTCTTCGGAGATGCTCGCCATCCGCCGGCGAAGCGATTCCAGCTGCTCAGCACGGATTTCCCGGCGATGGCTGGAGGCAAAAGCCGCGGTCATGACCCCGCCTCCTATCACCAGTTTCCGGAGAGTATTCGAATGTATGTTCGATACATTTCGAAGTAAACACTTGCCCTGCGACAACCGTCAAGCAACGTGAGGGACAGCGTTATGCGATCGGTACTGGTGGGGCTGATGGTGCTTTTGGGCGGGATTTTTTCGGCAGCAAGTCAGGCCAGCACCCGCACCGGCACGTTGTTCCAGCCGATGACGTTGGTCATGGCCACCCGCCGGAGCCCCTCCTGCACGATTTGCGTAGCGCGGCATGTGATCCAGCAACTTGTCCAAAGCGACGGCGCTCTCCATTCGGGCCAGCGCGGCACCCAGGCAGCTGTGCACCCCGTAGCCCAGCCCCAGCTTCTGTGCCTGGCTGCGGTCCCGGTTGATGTCGAAGGTGTCCGCGTCGGTGAACGCCCGCTCATCCCTGTTGGCCGAGCCCACACATAGCAGGACAGGCTTTCCGGCAGGAATCGTGGTGCCATGCAGCTCAACATCTTTCATGCTGTATCGCACCAGGTACTGTGCGGGCGCCTCCCACCGCAGCAACTCCTCCACCGTGGCTGGAATTCGGCTGCGGTCGTCGAGCAACATCTTCCATTGATCTGGATGCTCGGCGAAAGTGACCACCGCATTGCCCACCAACTTGGTAACCGTCTCGGCGCCGGCCCCGCCCAACATCGAGGCGAAGCCGGCGATCTCGACGTCGTCGAGCTTGGTTGCCACCCCGTCGCGCTCGACCTCGACGGCGATCAGATCACTGATCATGTCGTCCTGCGGATTGTTGTGCCGTTCCTGAATGATGTTGTAGTAGATCAGTCCGGTCTCGATGCCGGCCTGGACACCCCCTTCGGGCGTCGCGAGGTTGCCATACTCCCGCTCGAGCGTTTCTTGTCCAAGAGAAGCCGAACCTTCTGGCGGAGCTCGGCAGGCACACCGAGCAAGCCGGGTGATCACTTCCACAGGGAACAACGCCGCAAAGTCCTGCACGACATCGAACTCGTCGGGATTTGCCGTGCCGAGAAATCGATCGATCTGTTCGATGACCAGCTGTCGTTGGCGCTCGATAGCGCGGGGGGTGAACACTTTATTCACCAGGTTGCGCATCCGGCGGTGCTGTGGCGGATCCATCATGATGATCAACGGCGGCACGGGGTTACCCGACTGCACCATCTCGAGGTCGACTCCGCGCGACGACGAGAAGGTTTCGAAGTCCTTGATGGCTGCCGCGACATCGGCATGACGGGTCAGCGCATAGAAATCGTAATTCTCGTTGTAATAGACCGGCTCCTCGTCACGCATGCGCCGGTAGGTGGCAAAGGGGGCGTTGAAGAAGTCGTTCGAAAACGGATCAAAGACGAGTTGGGGAGTGGTCATTGTGCATATAGGCACACCTAGCGGACGCAAAAGACCGGCGGCGGCGCGGATCTGCCGACGGGCCGCCAGTGGGTCGGAATCTGGAAATATGTAGTGGCTCAACGCAGTTCTCGCGATCGCACCGGCCAGGTCAGGGGCGGCTGCCACGACACCGAAGCCACCCTCGCGCACGCACTGGCGCAGGACGCCCACCAGCCCTTCGGCGATCATCGGCAGCGCCCGGGCCATTTGTTGGTACGCGAAACCCGGCTCCAGGTCGAGCTGCCGCCCCGGCGGCTGATCCTCGACGAAAGTCGCGATGACGTCGACGGCGGCCTCCAGCCGCGCGACTCCGGCCACTCCGCTCATCGCCCTTTCCAAGGCCGCGTTGAAGCGCCGGCGCTCCTGGGTTCCCAGCGCATCGATCAGGGCCTCTTTGGAGGCGAAGTAGCGGTAAATGGTCGGCCGGGACACCCCGGCCCCGGGTCGCGACGTCAGACAATGACAGCTTGCGGGCACCCATGCCGAGCACGAGCTGCCGTGCGGCGTCGAGTATCCGGTCGGCCAAATCGGCTTGGGGTTAGAACCGGATTGGCGCGGTTCGGCAATGGGCACTCGGCCCTCCTTTCAGGCAGGCACCGAATCGAGCCGGCCAAGTTCACGCAACCACGGGATCAGCAGGCGCAGCCCGTCGTCGAACGACATCGGGTCGTAGCCGAGGCGCTGGGCGGTCAGGTTGTCCTTGGACCTGGGCTTTCGAACGTCCTTGGCCGCCGCCTCCGCGATGGCCATCAAGGTGGGCCCGAACTCGGCCGTCAACGCTTCCGGATCGGCCCGGTAGTCGAGATCTTCGACGCGATGGTTGATTCCGGCGATCTCACAGGCGCGATTGATACCGGCGGCGGTGCTGATGGTGGCCTGTGACTGGCCGACCAACAGGTATCGCTCGCCGGCGATTCCGCGGTCCAGCGCCGCAATCGAACCCTTGGCGACATCCTTGCCCGCCACCCACGTCACGGGAAAAGCCAGATAGCGCTTGATCTTTCCGCGCAGACCGGCCAGCAAAACCCTGTTGAAGCTGGTGCGATGCAGGGCACGCTCGACTACGGGGGCGGGTCCGAAGATCGCGCCGGGATGACAGGTCAGCACGTCCTCGCCCGCGGTGGCGCGCTTGTGAGCGTCCAGGAATGCGGCGAGCTTGGTGACGGTATAGGGATCGTTGGGCGGGTTGTCCAGCACGGGGGCCTCCTCGAAGGCGAGGTTCGTGCTCAGGTTCAAAAAGGTGGCCGTGCTCAGCGCGACGACTCGCCGCATGCCGTGGCGCTTCCCCGCATCGAGCACGTTGGCGGTGCCCACGACGTTGACCGCCCTGAAGTCGTCGAGGTCTTGACTTGCCCCGCCAAGCAGCGCCGCGCAGTGGATGGCCGCTTCGGCACCCTTTGCCGCCCGAAGCACATCGTCGGCGTCGCTGATGTCGCCCTTGATCAGTTCGACCCCGATTTCGGCCAGTGCCGTGGCTTCGTCCGGATTGCGGACCAGCGCGCGGACATGGTCGCCGCGCTCGATCAGCTGTTCGCAGACGTTGCCGCCGGTCTGGCCGGTGGCACCGGTGACGAAGATCGTGTCGGCCATGGTCCGGTCCCTTCATTACATATCGAACAAATACAGTAAACCTTGTAACGCTTGAACTGTAAATACTATGCTCATGTCCATGGCGCTCGATCCGGCAAGCATTCTGTTGACCGACCGTGCCGCGGTCGTCACCGGTGGTGGCGCAGGTATCGGCCGCGGCATTGCCGCGGGGTTGACGGCGTTTGGCGCGAAGGTGGCGATTTGGGAGCGCAACCCCGAATCGTGCGCAGCGGCCGCCGATGAGATCGGCGCGCTGGGCATCCCTACCGACGTCCGCGACAGCGCCGCCGTCGACGCCGCACTCGCACAGACCGTCGCCGAGCTCGGGCCCGTCACGATCCTGGTCAACAACGCCGGAGGAGTCTTCTGGTCCGGGATCCTCGACACCAGCGAGAACGGCTGGGACGCGCTGTACAAATCCAATCTGCGCCACATCTACTTCATGCACCCAACGGGTAGCCCGCGGACTCGTTGAGCACAAGTTGGCGGGCAGCATCATCAGTGTCACCTCGATCGAAGGCGTCCGCGCCGCACCGGGTTTCGCGACGTACGCGGCGGCCAAAGCCGGCGTGATCAACTACACCAAAACCGCGGCTCTCGAACTCGCGCCGCATCGCATTCGGGTGAATGCTCTGGCGCCGGACATAACGTTGACCGAAGGCATCATGCAGGTGGCCCCTTCGGGTTCCGAAGAACGGTTCGGTCTCGTTGTTCCGATGGGGCGCGCCGGCCATGTCGACGAAATAGCCGGTGCCGCAGTATTTCTCGCGTCCGATATGTCCAGTTACATCACCGGGCAAACGATCCATGTCGACGGCGGAACCCACGCCGCCGGCGGCTGGTACCACCATCCGGAGACCGGCGCATACGCCCTGGGACCGAACTGAGCGAAGGATTCTTTCCGATCATGCCCCGTATCGAACCCGTCCCGATGGATCAGCTGAGCGAGCATTCCCGCCACATCGTCGAAGCGGGAGTCGAAGCGGGCCTCTACGCCACGCCGGTGCCGCTGCAGATCTTCGCGTACCGCAGCGCGCAACTCGAACAGGTCAACATGGCCAGGACCCATCTCGGGGCCGGAACGCTGCTCGGCGGAAGGATACTGGAGCTGCTGCGCATCCGCAGCGCCCAGCTGGGCGAGTGCGAGCCCTGCAGCCAGTCACGCAAGCACGACTCGATCACCGACGAAGACGTCGCGTGTCTGCTGGCCCCGCAGCACGACGCTTTGACACCGCAGGAGCAGATGGCCGTGGAATTCCTCGACCGGCTATCCGGCGATCACCACTTGATCGACGACGGGTTCTACCGGCGATTGGGAGAACACTTCACCGCGGCGCAGATCATCGAACTCGGATTCACGTGCGCCTCGACGATGGGACTGCATCGCTTCCTGCACACCCTTGACGTCTATGGCGATTCGCTTCCCGTTATCGGCTACTCCCCCGACCAAGTCGATTCTGCTCATCCTCGAGGGCCGTGCTGATTGCTCCGACGTGAGTCCGAGGCCTCCGAGACAGAACGTCATCGACGGTCCGTTCGAGACCCTCGCGGTAGTAGGACGAGCCGAAATCGTCAAGCCCGGTGGCGGAGCGCGAACGACTGAGGGGCTACTCCCATTCGATGGTGCCGGGTGGTTTGCTGGTGATGTCCAGCACCACGCGGTTGACCTCGGCCACCTCGTTGGTGATGCGGGTCGAGATGCGCTCCAGCACCTCGTAGGGAACCCGGGTCCAGTCGGCGGTCATGGCGTCCTCACTGGTCACCGGCCGCAACACGATCGGGTGCCCGTAGGTGCGGTTGTCGCCCTGCACACCGACCGATCGAACGTCGCCCAGCAGCACCACCGGGCACTGCCAGATCAGAGTGTCCAGGCCCGCCGCGGTCAGCTCCTCGCGTGCGATCGAGTCCGCACGCCGCAGGGTGTCCAACCGCGCCGCGGTGACCTCGCCGACGACCCGGATTCCCAGGCCAGGCCCCGGGAAAGGTTGGCGCGCAACGATTTCCTCCGGCAGGCCCAGCTCGCGCCCGACGGCGCGAACTTCATCTTTGAACAGCAGCCGCAACGGCTCGACGAGTTTGAACTTCAGGTCGCCGGGCAGGCCGCCAACGTTGTGGTGGCTCTTGATGTTCGCGGTGCCACTGCCGCCCGCCGGACTCCACCACGTCCGGATACAGCGTGCCCTGCACGAGGAACTCAACGTCAGAATCCCCGTCCGCGCCACTGTCTTGCACGATGTCTCGCACCGCGCCCTCGAAGGCGCGGATGAACTGGCGGCCGATGATCTTGCGCTTGCCTTCGGGATTGGTCACACCCGCGAGCGCATCCAGGAAGGTGTCGGCCGCATCGACGGTGACCAGCTTGGCGCCGGTGGCGGCCACGAAGTCGCGTTGCACCTGGATGCGCTCCCCGGCGCGAAGGAGCCCGTGGTCGACGAAGACACAGGTCAACCGGTCACCGATGGCCCGCTGCACCAGCGCGGCAGCCACCGCGGAATCCACGCCGCCGGACAACCCGCAAATCGCGCGACCATCACGGATTTGGGCGCGCACCTGCTCGATCAGCACACCGGCGATGTTGGCGGCGGTCCAGTCCGCGCCCAGCCCGGCGAAGTCGTGCAGAAATCGGCTGAGCACCTGCTGTCCATGCGGGGTGTGCATGACCTCGGGGTGGTACTGCACGCCGGCCAGGCGCCGCTGCCGGTTCTCGAAGCCGGCCACCGAAGCACCGGAGCTGCTGGCCACCACCTCGAACCCGTCCGGTGCGGCCGTGACCGCATCGCCATGGCTCATCCATACCGGTTGCGAGCTCGGTAACCCCGAATGCAGTTCGCCGCCAATGACTTTCAGCTCGGTACGACCGTATTCGCTGGTGCCGGTATGTGCGACGGTTCCGCCCAGCGCCTGCGCCATGGCCTGAAACCCGTAACAGATGCCGAACACCGGAACCCCGAGATCAAACAGGGCCGGATCGAGCTGGGGAGCGCCGTCAGCGTAGACGCTGGACGGCCCGCCGGAGAGCACCAGCGCCAGCGGGTCGCGGGCCTTGATCTCCTCGACCGTGGTGGTGTGCGGGATGACCTCGGAGAACACCCGGGCCTCGCGGACGCGGCGGGCGATCAGCTGCGCGTATTGCGCGCCGAAGTCCACGACGAGCACCGGTCGGGCCGGCGATCCGGACGCGGCTGGATCAGCGGGTTCGGCCATGGCAATCAGCTTAGCGGCGATGCGACCCAGGTCCTGGTGTGGTTCAGCCGGGTGGTTCCGGTCACAGGACCAGATCGAACTCGACCGACATGGTGGGCAGGTGGGGGCGCTGCAGCCACACAAGCGTCGCGGTGCCTCTACCGAGGTCACGCGGCACTGGTGGCGCAAGGCCGAGCGTTCACTCGCTGGGGCCAGCAGAACCAGCGCTCGAGCACAGCGGCGATCACGCCCTGCAACCGTGACGACACGGGGCAGCGCCTACAGCGAAAACACGCGACGCATTATGTCGATGGCCCCCGGGTCGCCTTTGAACTCGATGCGCCGCAGCGCCGCCTTGCGCTTGGCCTCGCTCGCCCCCAGCCGGGCGGTGACCAGGTCGGCCGCGCTGGCGGTGAGGGTCACCGAAGGTTCGCCGCGAGCGGCGGCGAGCCCGGAATGCGTCACGGCGAACTCGAAACGGCGGCCGTCGATCTCGGCGCGATACGTCGCCTCCACGCCGGCCGCGTTGGCGGCGTTGCCACCCAGCAGTATTCCCGCGAGGAACCCGTTCAGCGGCGACACCGGGCCGTCCTCGACGGGGTCCAGCCGGTCCAGCCCGAACCACGCGATGCTGTGCAGGATCGGCAGTACGCGCTGCCAGCCCATGTCGCTGAGCGTGTACACGGTGCGCCCGATCGGGGCGGGCAGGTCGGTCCGGTCGACGAGCCCGGCCTCTTGTAATTCCTTGAGCCGCTCGGCGAGCAGATTGGTCGCGATGCCGGGCAGCGCGTCGCGCAGGTCGCCGTAGCGGCGGGCGCCGCCGACCAGCTCGCGCAGGATCAGCAACGTCCACCGCTCACCGAGGACGTCGAGCCCGCGGGCGATAGGACAGTTCTGGTTGTAATTCCTGCGGGGCGGCACCAGGCCAGCTTACCAGCGTTTAGACTTCTTTTTCAACTATCTACTTGATTTAATTCGTCTGGTAGCTTTAATATCTTGTTCATGCGCACCGTCCCGATATTCCCTGTCTTCCGGAATCGCCCCGTCGTCGCCCTCACCGTCATCTGCCTCGGTGTCTTCGTCATCAGCGTCGACGCCACCATCGTCAACGTCGCGCTGCCCACCCTGTCGCGCGAGCTCGGCGCCGACACCGCGCAGCTGCAATGGATCGTCGACGCCTACACCCTGGTCATGTCCGGCCTGCTGCTCTCGGCGGGCAGCCTGTCCGACCGCTATGGTCGGCGGGGCTGGCTCATCTCCGGGCTGGCGCTGTTCGCCCTCACCTCCGCCGTTGCGGCGCAGGTGAATTCAGCAGACACGCTGATCGCGGCGCGCGCCGCCATGGGTGTCGGAGCGGCGGTGATCTTCCCAACCACTCTCGGGCTGATCACCAACATTTTCACCGACCCGGTGCCGCGCGCCAAGGCGATCGGCCTGTGGGCGGCCATGGTCGGCGTCGGCGTGGCCGTCGGGCCGATCAGCGGCGGCTGGCTGCTCGAGCACTTCTGGTGGGGCTCGATCTTCATGGTCAACATCCCGATCGCCGCGGTGGCCATCGTCGGCGCCGTCCTGTTCGTTCCGACCTCGCGTGACCCGGCGGCGCCCCGCGTCGACGTTCCCGGCCTGATCCTGTCCGCGGCCGGCATCACGATGCTGGTCTACACGGTCATCGAGGCGCCCACCTGGGGATGGACCAACGCCCGGACCGCGGCCGGATTCGCCCTCGTCGGCAATCGTTCTCGCGGGGTTCGCGCTGTGGGAGCGGCGCAGCACCCACCCCATGCTCGACGTCACCGTGTTTGCCAACCGCCGGTTCTCCGGCGGCAGCCTCGCGGTGACGGCGGGCTTTCTGACCCTGTTCGGCTTCATCTTCGTCATCACCCAGTACTTCCAATTCATCAAGGACTACACGGCGTTTCAGAGCGGCGTGCGATTGCTGCCCGTCGCCGGGTCCATCGCGCTGGCCAGCATCCTGGGGCCCCGGCTGGTGGAACGAATCGGCACCACCGCCGTCGTCTCCGCGGGCCTCGCCATCTTCGCCGGCGGGCTGGCGTGGGCGTCCACGGCCGACGCCGCCACGCCGTACAACCAGATCGCCCTGCAGATGCTCCTGCTCGGTGGCGGCCTCGGCCTGACCTTTTCACCGGCCACCGAGGCCATCATGGGATCGCTGCCCGCCGACAAGGCCGGGGTCGGCTCCGCCGTCAACGACACGACGCGCGAACTCGGCGGCACCCTCGGCGTGGCGATCGCCGGCAGCATCTTCGCGTCGGTGTACTCCGGCCACCTGGGCACCTCCGCCTTGACGGGACTACCCGCCGATGCCATGCGCCACTCGATGGCGCTGGCCCACACGGTAATTCAGCAGCTGCCGACGCCACAGGCCCGCGCCGTCCGCGACGTCGTCGACCGCGCGTTCCTGGACGGCATGCAGGCCAGCTCGCTGGTATGCGCGGGCATCGCGCTGGGCGCCGCGATCGTCGTCGGCTGGCTGCTGCCGCCGCGGACCCACCAATCGACACCGTCCGCCAAGACCTCGGCGCCGGCCGAGGCCTAGAGAAGGCCTGAAGCCTCCCAACACGGAAAGGCACCAAAACCATGACTACGACGCCATCCCCGGCGGCCAGCGGCAGCACTTATGTCCTGGGCCACGCCGACGTGGAGGTCCAGCGGCTGCTCCTGCAGGGACGGCTGTACAACGACTACACCGAGCACGCGTTGCGGCTCGCCGGGCTGTGGCCGGGCATGCGGGTGCTCGATGTCGGCTGCGGCCCCGGCGACGTGTCGTTCATCGCCGCTCGACTGGTCGGCCCGACGGGATCCGTCCTCGGTGTGGACGCCGCACCCGAGATGATCGCGCTGGCCCGGGCCCGCGCCGCCGAACATGGCCTGCCGACAGTGCGTTTCACGCAGGCCATGATTGACACAATCGCCTTGGACGAACCGGTCGATGCCGTAATTGGCCGGCTGATCCTGATGCACTTGCCCGATCCGGCCGCCACGCTGCGGCACCTGAGCTCCCTCGTGCGCCCGGGCGGCGTGGTCGCGTTCTCCGAAAACGACATCAGCGCGACTCGGAGCATCCCGGACATGCCGCTGTTCGCGCAGGTAACGACGGGCATCGTCCGCGCCTTCGAGGCCATGGGACTCAGCACGCGGTTCGGCACCACGCTGCACACGATCTTCGCCGACGCCGGCCTTGGCGCGCCGCGCTTGACCCAAGGCACGCCGATCGGCACCGCCGCCGACACCGACATGTTGGCCTACTCCGCCGAAGTCTGGCGGCTGGTGGCCCCGATAGCCCAACAGCTGGGTCTGGCCATCGACGGGCTCGACGACATCGAGGACTTCGTGTCGCGATTTCGCGACGAGGCGCATGCCGTCAACGCCCTCATCACGATGCCTCCCATCATCTCCGCCTGGGCGCGGGTGAACCGATGAACGCAACGATCCAGCACCAGTACTCGACCGGCCTGTCGCGGAATAACATCGAGCGGGCTCTGCTCGCCGCCGGTAAGGGCCTCGACCGCATCGCGCCCACCGACCTGGGCCTGCTGGAGGACTTTCACACCATGGGCCGCATCGCCACCGCGCAGCTGGTGGACCTGGCGCAGATCACCAGCGACAGTGCCGTTCTCGACGCCGGCAGCGGAATCGGCGGCACCGCCCGCTACGTCGCCGACCACTGCGGCTGCCGGGTCACCGCGGTCGACCTCACCGACGAATACTGTGAGACCGGCCGTTGGCTCAACCGGCTCGTCGGCCTCGAGGACCGGATCGCCGTCCAGCAGGCGGACGTCACCGAACTCCCCTTCCCCAACGGTACTTTCGATGTGGTCACCAGCCTGCACGTCCAGATGAACGTGGCCGACAAGGCGCGCCTGTACTCCGAGGCGCGCAGAGTCCTCAAAGCCGGTGGGCGCCTTGCCCTGTGGGACATCACAACCGGGGACGGCCGCGCACTCGACTATCCGCTGCCGTGGGCCGACCAGCCCGCGCGCAGCCACCTGGTCACCCCCGACGAACTGCGCGCCGCCGTCGAGTCCGCCGGCTTCGCGGTCATAGCATGGCATGACCTCACCGACCAGGCGGCCGCGGTCATGCGCGCCGTGCTGGCCCAGCCCGCCAGCCCGCTGGGCCTGCACGCGTTCGTCACCGACTTCGAGCGGAAGGCCGAAAACCTCACCCAGGCCCTGGCCGACGGACGGCTTCGGGCCATCCAGGCAATTAGCGAAAGGTAACACCATGCAGCCCAACGAGGTTCCCGATCAGCGCTACACCATGACGTGGAGCGGCGGCCGGGGCGAGGTCAAGTTCCTACGCCGGTCCGATGGGTCGCGGCTGCGCTACTTCACGACCGGAACCGGTCCGCCGCTGGTCCTGCTGCACACGGTCCGCACGCAGCTGGACTACTTCCAGCGCGTCATACCCGCGCTCTGGGACGAATTCACCGTCTACGCAGTGGATTTTCCCGGTATGGGGTGGTCCGACATCGTTCGGCGTGCCCGATACGGCGAGCCCGAACTGCGCGGCGCCGTCGTCGAATTCGTCAGAACGCTCGGCCTGCACGACGTCACACTGGCCGGCGAATCGATGGGGGCCGCGATCGCGCTATTGGCCTCCATCGAACTGACGGACGACGTCCGCAACGTGATCGCCTTCAACGCCTACGACTACCCGAGCGGACTCGAACGGGGCAACTGGTTTGCCCGCGTGATCGGAAGGGGCGTCCGCCTGCCCGGTTCGGGGCCGATCTTCGCCCGAATGGAAACCCGGATGATCTTGCGAGGCATCCTGCGCGGCGGCTTCGCCGACCACCACGCGCTGCCGGAAGACTTTCTTGGCGAGCTACGGCGAAGCGGCCGCCGGCGCGGCTACCCGACGGTGGCCCGGGCCATCATGCGCAGCCTCACGGATCTGATCAACGCACGAAGCCGCTACCCGCAGGTGAAGGTTCCCGTCACGTTGGTCTACGGCGAGAACGATTGGTCGCGCAAGGCGGACCGGGAGCACGCTGCTCGCCTACTGAAAGTCGACAGCATCACAGTAGCCGGCGCGGGCCACTTCTCGGCCCTGGAGCGCCCGGCGGACATGGTGCGCATCATTCACCAGAGCGCAACCGCCCATCGCTGAAGCAGACCCGCTTGGGGTGCTATCGCTCTCCGTCGCGGTGCCGGATTTATCCGCTGTCGCTCTGGGACGGCCCCTCTTGGGCGGGGGCGCCACGTGTTTCGGCATCCGACCGGCGTCGTGAGTGCTCTGCGCAGGATCATTTCGACCTGTGCATTGAGGCTGCGGACCTCGTCGTTGGCCCAGCGGGTGAGCGCGTCGTGCACCATTCCGCACTACATCGTCCTGTTCGTTTGGACCATCGCGGTCGTCGTGGTGTGGGTAATCGCGTTCTTCGCGATCCTGATCACCGGCAAAGTACCCGCGCGCTCTGTTTGACTTCAGCGTCGGTGTCATGCGTTGGCGCTGGCGGGTCGCCTTCTACGCGCTCACCGCACTCGGCACAGACAAGTACCCTCCGTTCTGTTCGTCTTCTTCACCGCCAGTTGGTGCGCTTTTTGAACCCGAACGAGTTTGTCGGCTACCTCGTGCCGCCACTCATCGCGATCCTGTTGGTAATCGCCCTGGGTGGGCTTGCTGTTCACCGGACGCTACCCGAAGGGGTTGTACGACTTCGTGATCGGAATCAACCGGTGGGCAATCCGGGTGCGCGCCTACAGCACACTGCTACGCGACGAGTACCTGCCGTTTCGCCTCGATGTGGGGCCGCGTGAATCCGTGCCAGCAGCGGTACCCGAATCCTCTTAGGACGACAATCGCTGGCCCCACAGGCGCTCCGGGGCGGCCGATACGGGAATGATCGTGGCTGGGCCGAACCGGTACCGGGCCGGGTCAACGGACGGTGTGTGCTCGCTTCGCCACACGGCCGACTCGGCCGAATACCGGGGCTGGGCGGGCTGGGGATGCTGCTGGCGTCGGTCGAAGCGGTCTAGCCGGTGCGCCGGCACTATCCCGGTCAGCATGAGAGTCCCGATCTCACGCAGCATATTTCCTGCGGTGCGCCGGGTGTCGGCCGCGTTGACGTAGCGGCGGGCGATGGTGAGAAAGTCTTCGGGTTCAACCCCGGCGACATCACGCACATGGGTGGTCGGACCGCCCACCTCCCAGGTTCCCAGGCCGGTCTCGGGCAGGTAATGACGCAAACCGGACTCGAAGTACATGTCGACCCCGAGTCGCTTGGCGCCCACGCGCACCGCTCGCAGGAACATCCACGGGGGAATTTCCATGAGGCGAACCCGCCGGCCCAGCGCCTCGCCTATCGCGTCGGCGATGTCTGTGCCGGACAACAGCTTTGGCCCGGTCGGCCGATAGGCCCGTCCGTCGTGACGGTGCGGGTCGAGCAATGCGCCCACCGCGACCCGGGCGATGTCTTCGTTGGACGGCGGCGCGTTGAATCGGCCCCCCGTCTTCGGCATCGGCAACACCCCGAGCTGGGCGGCAACGGGCAGAACTTGGAAGTAGTTGTCGGCGAAAAACCCGGGATCAACCGCGACGTGGGCGGTGTCCGGGAGCAGTTGAAAAAGTTTGTCCGACAACCACTGCTGGCGCGTCATCAAAGCCGGATGCTCCGGACTGGCCAGCCACTGGCCCAGCGCGACCACTGCCTCAACGCCCGCGCTGCGCGCGGCCACGGCAAAGGCGACCGAGCTGTCCAGTGCGTGCGGATGGTACGGGGGGTTGAAGAACAATCGATTCACACCGTCGACCGCGGCCCGAACCTGTTGAATATCAAGCATATCCGCCACCACGATCTCGGCGCCTAAGGCACGCAAACGGGCGCTGCGCCAGTCGTCGCGACGTACCAGGGCCCGCGTAGCGACGCCCTTTTCCAGCAATTGGGCCGCCACCGCACCGCCGATTCTTCCGGTGGCGCCGGTGACCAGCACACGTGTGTTTGTCATTGCAGTTCCCTTCCTAGTCGGATACCCATGATGTGACCGGTGGTTACTTCGACAGTATGCTACGGCGATGTGACCGTTGTCAACATCCGGGGTGGCGTGAGATCGTGATGACATGGGTTCCGTAAGCGCCGACCCTCCGGGCAAAAAGGGCTACCACCACGGTGCGTTGCGCTCGGCCCTGATCGAGGCGAGCATTGCGCTGGCCCGCGAGGGCGGACCCGATCGGGTGATCCTGCGCGAGGCGGCCAGGGCGGCCGGAGTGTCGCACTCGGCCGCCTACCGCCACTTTTCCGACCGCGAGGCACTGCTCGCCGAGGTGTCGCGCTTTGCGCGCGGCGAGCTCGCCGCGCAGATGCGCCGACGCGTAGATCGCACCAAGGACCCTCGCAAGAGGCTGCGCGCGGTGGGCACCGCCTACATCGACTTCGCAATTTCGCAGCCGGGACTGTTTCGCGCCGCGTTCACCTCGCACCCCGCGACATCCCCCGACGCAGAGCCCACCACCGCCGGCGAGCCCTTCGAGGTCCTTGGCCAGGTGCTCGACGAAGCCCAAGCCGCCGGTCTACTGGATGCTCGTCGCAGGACGGGCGCCGAGATCGCCGCCTGGTCAGCGGTGCACGGGCTGGCGGGCCTGCTGCTCGACGGACCGCTACCGACGAGCCCCGCCGCTGTCAGCTTCGCGCGAGCCCAAGTGTTGCACCTTATCGAACGCGGACTGCTCAACGGGCACTCGAGTGACCACCGCTGAAAACCTGGCGGCACACGCACAAGCATGGTGGAGTGGATATCGCCCAACCCCGATACCCGAGAGTGAGGTCCCGTGCTGGGTCTGCCAGAAAAAGTGCGTGCCTGCCTGTTCGACCTCGACGGTGTGCTCACCGACACCGCCAGTGTGCACACCAAGGCCTGGAAGACCATGTTCGACGCCTACCTGTCCGACCGGGCCAAGCGCACCGGGGACAAGTTCGTTCCCTTCGATGAGGACGCCGACTACCGCGAATACGTCGACGGCAAGAAGCGCGAGGACGGCGTCCGCTCGTTTTTGGAGAGCCGCGACATCCACCTGCCCGACGGCAGCCCCGACGATCCCGACGACGCCGAGACGATCTACGGCCTGGGCAACCGCAAGAACGACATGTTCCAGAAGGTATTGAAGGAGGACGGCGTCAAGGTGTTCGACGGGTCGCGCCGCTACCTCGAGGCGGTGTCGGCCGCGGGGCTCGGCATCGCGGTGGTGTCATCGAGCGCCAACACCCGCGACGTCCTCGAGATCACCGGCCTGGATCGGTTCGTGCAGAAGCGGGTGGACGGCGTCACCCTGCGCGACGAACACATCGCCGGCAAGCCGGCCCCCGACTCCTACCTGCGCGGGGCGCAGCTGCTTGACGTTCCCGCCGACGCCGCGGCCGTGTTCGAGGACGCCTTGTCCGGGGTGGAGGCCGGCCGGGCCGGTAACTTCGGGTTCGTGGTGGGTGTCGACCGAGTGGGCCAGGCCGAGGACTTACGCCGCAACGGCGCCGACGTGGTGGTCACCGACCTCGCCGAGTTGCTGCAGTCATGATCACCGACGAATCGTTTCCCGTTGAGCCATGGCACGTGCGCGAGACCCAGCTTGACCTCAACCTGCTGTCACAGTCCGAATCCCTGTTCACCCTTTCCAACGGGCACATCGGGCTGCGCGGCAACCTCGACGAAGGCGAGCCGTACGGACTGCCGGGCACCTACCTGAACTCCTTCTACGAGATCCGGCCACTGCCCTACGCCGAGGCCGGATACGGCTATCCGGAAGCCGGCCAGACGCTCGTCGACGTCACCAACGGCAAGATCATCCGGCTGCTGGTCGAGGACGAGCCATTCGACGTCCGGTACGGCGAAGTGCTCTCTCACGAGCGGGATCTGGATCTGCGCGCCGGTACGCTGACCCGCAGCGCGCACTGGCGCTCGCCCGCGGGCAAAGAGGTCAAGGTGGTCTCGACCCGGCTGGTGTCGCTGGCCCAGCGCGGCGTCGCCGCCATCGAGTACGTCGTCGAGGCGGTCGGCGAATTCGTCCGGGTGACGGTGCAGTCCGAGCTGGTCACCAACGAGGACCAGCCGGAGACCTCCGCCGACCCCCGGGTGTCGGCCATCCTGGAGAACCCGCTCGAGGCGGTAGTTCACGAACACACCGATACCGGCGCGGTTCTCATGCACCGGACGCGCAGCAGCGCGCTGATGATGGCCGCGGGCATGGACCATGAGGTCGACGTTGAAGGGCGCGTCGAGGTCAGCACCGACGCGCGCCCCGATCTGGCGCGTACCACCGTGATCTGCGGGCTGCGCGAAGGACAGAAGCTGCGCATCGTCAAATACCTGGCGTACGGCTGGTCGAGCATGCGCTCGCGTCCGGCGCTGCGCGATCAGGTCGCCGCCGCGTTACACAGTGCCCGCTACACCAGCTGGCAGGGGCTGCTGGATGCGCAGCGCGAGTATCTGGACAGCTTCTGGGATTGCGCCGACGTCGAGGTCGAGGGCGACCCCGAATCCCAGCAGGCCGTGCGATTCGGGCTCTTCCACCTGTTGCAGGCCAGCGCCCGTGCCGAACGCCGCGCGATCGCCGCCAAGGGGCTCACCGGAACCGGCTACGACGGCCACGCCTTCTGGGACACCGAGGGGTACGTGCTGCCGGTGCTCAGCTACACCGCGCCGCACACGGTGGCCGACGCGCTGCGCTGGCGGGCCTCGACCCTGGATCTGGCCAAGGAGCGGGCGGCCGAACTGGGATTGGAGGGCGCCGCGTTCCCATGGCGGACCATCCGCGGGCAGGAGTGCTCGGCCTACTGGCCGGCCGGGACGGCGGCCTGGCATATCAACGCCGACATCGCGATGGCCTTCGAGCGCTATCGCATAGTCACCGGAGACGACGACCTGGAAGCCGATTGCGGGCTGGAGGTGCTGGTCGAGACCGCCCGGCTCTGGATATCGCTCGGCCATCACGACCGGCACGGTGTCTGGCACCTCGACGGCGTCACCGGCCCCGACGAGTACACGGCAATCGTGCGCGACAACGTGTTCACGAACCTGATGGCGGCGCACAATCTGCACGTAGCCGCCGACGCCTGCAACCGCTGCCCCGACGCGGCCAGGGAGCTGAAGGTCACCAACGAGGAGATGGCGGCGTGGCGCGATGCGGCCGATGCCGCCAATATCCCGTACGACGACGGGCTGGAAGTCCATCAGCAGTGTGAAGGGTTCACCACCTTTGCGGAGTGGAACTTCCAGGAGAACCACGCCTACCCGTTGCTGCTGCACGACCCATACGTGCGCCTTTACCCCGCACAGGTGATCAAGCAGGCCGACCTGGTGCTGGCGATGCACTGGCAGAGCCACGCATTCACACCCGAACAGAAGGCCCGCAACGTCGACTACTACGAGCCGCGCATGGTGCGCGACTCGTCGCTGTCGGCCTGCACCCAGGCGGTGATGTGCGCCGAGGTCGGGCACTTGGAACTGGCCCACGACTACGCCTATGAGGCCGCGCTGATCGATCTGCGCGATTTGCACCACAACACCCGCGACGGTCTGCACATGGCCTCGTTAGCGGGCGCCTGGACGGCGCTGGTTTCCGGCTTCGGCGGTCTGCGCGATGACGAGGGCTTCCTGTCGCTGGATCCTCAACTGCCGGATGGCATTTCGCGGCTACGGTTCCGGCTTCGGTGGCGAGATTTCCGGGTCACGGTCGACGTCAACCATGCTGACGTCACGTACACGCTGCGTGACGGGCCCGGCGGCGAGCTGACCATCCGGCACGCCGGCGAGAAACTCGAGCTGAGCACCGAGTCCGCGACGACAGTGGAACTGCGTCCCCGCAAGCCGCACCTGCCGCCACCACACCAGCCGCCGGGCCGCGAACCGCTGCACCGGCGGGCCCTGATCGCGGAATCCGTGCAGGCTCACTGAGGGTCTGCGGGCTCGAGAATCCGTTGCACCTCGGCGCCGACAGCCTGGCGTAGTTCGGCATCCGTCAGGTCTTCGATCCCGGTGGCCGAGCGCAGGATTGGCGCAAACAACCGCCAACCGAATTGCAGGGCAAGGGCATTGGCGACCGCAAGCCGGGCCTTGACCTCGTCGTCGTATTGCGGCCGCACCCCGTCGAGCAGTGTCGCGATGTTGGGAAAGCGCTTCTGTAGCTGGCCCGCTGGATAACCGTCCAGGACGGTGCGGGCCATCACCCGCATCTGCCGGTCCAGGGAACTCTCCAGCGCGCCCGCGGGTGCATCGGTGCCCAGCAGGGCGCTCAGGTTGGCGCCCAGATGATCGAGCACGGCACCGACCAATTGCTCCTTGGTGCCGAAGTGGCGGAACACCAATCCGTGGTTGACGTTGGACCGCGCGGCGATGTCGCGAATAGACGTCGCGGCCGGACCGCGCTCGGCGAACAGATCGGTGGCGGCCTCCAGGATCGCCGCGGCAACTTCCGCGCGCCCGGTGGGCATTTTCTCGCGGCGCGTTGCGGAAGTTGTAGTCATCTGACTACACTACAACTGTAGTCACATGACTACACCCGTTTTTATCAAGGAATACGAAAATGGCAGGTCAGATAACCGTCACCAAGCTGGGAAGCCGCATCGGCGCCCGGGTGGACGGGGTTCGCCTCGGCGGCGACCTCGACCAGGACGCGGTCGAGGAGATCCGCCGGGCGCTGTTGGCCCACAAGGTGATTTTCTTCCGGCACCAGCACCACCTCGACGACGAGCAGCAGCTCGCGTTCGCCGAGCTGCTGGGCACGCCCATCGGCCACCCGGCCGCCGGCGGGCTGGCGGCCCGGCACGTCCCGGTGATCACCCCGATCGACTCCGAGTACGGCAAGGCGAACCGCTGGCACACCGACGTGACGTTCGCCGCCAACTATCCGGCGGCGTCGATCCTGCGCGCGGTCAAGCTGCCGACCTATGGCGGTTCGACGCTGTGGGCGTCGACCGCGGCCGCCTATCAGCAGCTGCCCGAGCCGCTCAAATGTCTGGTGGAAAATCTTTGGGCCCTACACACCAACCGCTACGACTACGTGACCACGGAAGCTGCCTCATCGATGAGCGACACCCAGCGGTCGTTCCGGCAGGCGTTCGAAAAGCCGGACTTCCGCACCGAGCATCCCGTGGTGCGGGTGCATCCGGAGACCGGTGAACGCACCCTGCTGGCGGGTGATTTCGTGCGCGGCTTCGTCGGCCTGGACAGTCACGAGTCCAGTGCCCTGCTGGAACTGCTGCAGCGACGAATCACCTTGCCGGAGAACACGATTCGCTGGAACTGGACGCACGGCGATGTCGCCATGTGGGACAACCGCGCGACCCAGCACCGCGCGATCGACGACTACGACGATCAGCCCCGGCTGATGCACCGCATCACCCTGATGGGCGACGTGCCGGTCAACGTGCGCGGGGAGCACAGCCGCGTGATCAGCGGCGCACCGCTGGAGGTGCTGGCGAGCTAACTGGCGTCGGCGGTGGAGCTTATGTGATTGCTCGGCAACCAGCGGAGCGCGCCGGGCGCCTCGGCCGGGACGACGGGCGCGTGGGGCGGGATCGGCTCCAGCCGGCGATACGGCTCGCCCTGCACCGGGCGCTCGTCGTTCTCGCCGATGTTCGGCCACAACGACGCGGCCCGCTCGGCCTGGGCGGTAATCGACAACGAGGGGTTGACGCCCAGGTTCGCCGAGATCGCCGCGCCGTCCACCACGAACAGCGTCGGGTAGCCGTAGACCCGGTGATACGGGTCGATCACCCCGCGCTCGGCGTTGTCGCCGATCGCGGCGCCGCCGAGAAAATGCGCGGTCAGCGGGATGTTGAACAGCTCGCCCCAGGTGCCGCCGGCCACGGCGTCGATCTTGTCGGCGATGCGCCGGGTTACTTGGTTCCCGACCGGGATCCAGCTCGGGTTCGGCTCGCCGTGTCCCTGCTTGCTGGTGTACCAGCGGATGCCCAGCTTGCCGCGCTTGGTGTAGGTGGTGATCGAGTTGTCCAAGTGCTGCATCACCAGGGCGATCAGCGTGCGTTCGCTCCACTGACTGACGTTGAGCAACCGCATCATGCGGCGCGGGTCGTCGCGAGCCTGGTCCAACAGCTGCTTCCAGCGCGGCACGTCGGTGCCCTCGGGGCCGGTCCCGTCGGTCATCAGCGTCTGCAGCAGCCCCATCGCGTTGGAACCCTTGCCATAGCGGACCGGTTCGATGTGCGTGTCCGGCGTCGGGTGGATCGACGACGTGATCGCCACCCCGTGCGTCAGGTCGAGGTTCGGGTCGACCTCGAGCTTCCCGGCACCGACGATGGACTCGGAATTGGTGCGGGTGAGCATGCCCAGCCGATTCGAGAGCCGGGGCAGCAGACCATGGTCGCGCATGTTGAACAGCAGGTGCTGGGTGCCCCAGGTGCCGGCGGCCAGGATCACATACTTCGCCGTGTAGGTGCGCCGGTCGCGGCGCAGCCAACTTCCGGTGCGCACCGTGCGGACCTCCCACAGCCCATCGGGACGTTGCTCGAAGCGCTTCACCGTGGTCATCGGAATAACTTGCGCCCCAGCAGATTCCGCGAGAGCTAGGTAGTTCTTCAGCAGGGTGTTCTTGGCGCCGTAGCGGCAACCGGTCATACAGCAACCACATTCCAGGCATCCGGTGCGCTCCGGCCCAGCACCGCCGAAGTATGGGTCCGGCACGGTCTTGCCCGGGGCCTTGGTGCCGTCGGGGCCGAAGAACACCCCGACCGGCGTCGGCACGAACGTGTCGCCGCAGCCCATCTCGTCCGCCACCTGTTTGACGACCCGGTCGGCGTCGGTGAAGGTCGGGTTCTCCACCACGCCCAGCATTCGCTTGGCCTGTTCGTAATGCGGCATCAGCTCGTCGCGCCAGTCGGTGATGTGCTTCCACTGCGGGTCGTTGAAGAACGGCTCCGGCGGAACATACAGGGTGTTGGCGTAGTTCAGCGAGCCGCCGCCCACCCCGGCGCCGGCCAGGATCAACACATTCTTCAGCGGGTGGATGCGCTGGATCCCGTAGCAACCGAGCCTCGGCGCCCAGAGGAACTTGCGCAGATCCCAGGACGTCTCCGCAAAGTCCTTGTCCTCGAAGCGGCGGCCGGCCTCGAGCACGCCGACGCGGTAGCCCTTTTCGGTCAGCCGCAACGCGCTGACGCTGCCCCCGAAACCCGAACCGATGATCAGTACGTCGTAATCCGGCTTCATCGCACCAGTATGGCCGTACCAGCGGGTAACAAGCCAGCGGCCTGCAGTCGCCTGCAGTCAGCTACCGACGGTCAGGCCGACCTTCTGAAACTCCTTGAGGTCGCAATAGCCGGCCTTGGCCATCGACCGGCGCAGCCCACCGACCAGGTTGAGGCTGCCGAACGGGTCATCGGACGGCCCGTTGAGCACCTGGTGCAGCGGCGGGCGCTCACCGACGGCGATCTGCAGCAGCGCCCCGCGCGGCAACGACGGGTGCGCCGCGGCGGCCGGCCAGAACCATCCCTCGCCCAGCGCCTCGGCGGACTCGGCGAGTGGGGTGCCCAGCACCACCGCGTCGGCCCCACAGGCGATCGCCTTCGCCAGCTCGCCCGAGGTGTGGATGTCGCCATCGGCCAGCACGTGCACGTAGCGGCCGCCGGTCTCGTCGAGGTACTCGCGCCGCGCGGCGGCGGCATCGGCAATCGCGGTGGCCATCGGCACGCTGATGCCCAGCACCTCGTCGCTGGTGGTCACTCCCCTGGTGGCGCCGTAGCCGACGATGACGCCGGCGGCGCCGGTGCGCATCAGGTGCAGCGCGGTGCGGTGGTCTTGCACTCCGCCGGCGACCACCGGGACATCGAGCTCGGAGATGAAGGTCTTGAGGTTCAGCGGTTCCCCATCGCTGGCCACTCTTTCGGCCGAGACGATGGTGCCCTGGATGACCAGCAGGTCGATACCGGCCTGCACCAGCACCGGCGTCAGCGCCTGCGCACTCTGCGGGCTGACCCGCACCGCGGTGGTGACCCCGGCCTCGCGGATCCGGGCGACCGCGGAGCCCAGCAGGTCCGGGTTGAGCGGCGCCGCGTGGAACTCCTGCAGCAGCCGGATCGCCGCCGAGGGTTCAGGCTCCTTGGTGGCGGCCTCGACCAGCTGCGCGATCTTGGACTCGACATCGGCGTGCCGCCCGATCAGACCCTCGCCGTTGAGCACGCCCAGACCGCCGAGCTTGCCGAGTTCGATCGCGAACTCCGGTGACACCAGCGCATCGGTCGGATGGGCCAGCACCGGAATGTCAAACCGGTAGGCGTCCAGCTGCCAGGCGGTCGACACGTCCTGCGATGAGCGGGTGCGCCGGGAGGCCACGATGCTGATTTCGCTCAGTTCATAGCTGCGACGGGCTACGCGGCCCATCCCGATCTCGACCATCTGGGCCTCAGCGTGCGTAGTAGTTGGGGGCTTCGACCGTCATGGCGACGTCGTGCGGGTGGCTTTCCCTCAGGCCCGCCGCCGTGATCCGGACGAACTGCGCCTGTTGCAGCGCCTCGATGCTCGGCGAGCCGGTGTAACCCATCGCCGCGCGCAGGCCGCCGGTCAGCTGGTGGATCACCGAGGACAGCGGGCCGCGGAAAGGCACCCGGCCCTCGATCCCCTCCGGCACCAACTTGTCTTCCGAGAGGGCGTCGTCGGCGAAGTAGCGGTCCTTGGAGTACGACTTTCCGCTGCCCGAACCCCGGCCCGCCATGGCGCCCAACGACCCCATCCCGCGGTAGCTCTTGAACTGCTTGCCGTTGACGAAGATCAGCTCGCCGGGGGCTTCGGCGGTGCCCGCCAGCAGCGAGCCCAGCATGGCCGTCGACGCGCCGGCGGCCAGCGCCTTGGCGATGTCGCCGGAGTACTGCAGTCCGCCGTCGGCGATCACCGGCACGCCCGCCGGGCCGCAGGCCGCGACCGCCTCCAGAATCGCCGTGATCTGTGGTGCGCCGACGCCGGCCACCACCCGAGTGGTACAGATCGAGCCCGGTCCAACGCCCACCTTCACCGCGTCGGCACCGGCGGCGACCAGGGCCGCGGCCGCCGAGCGGGTGGCGACGTTGCCGCCGATCACCTCGACCTTCTCGCCCACCTCGGCCTTGAGCTTGCCGACCATGTCGAGCACCAGCCGGTTGTGCGCGTGCGCGGTGTCCACGATCAGTACGTCGACCCCGGCGTCGACCAGCATCATCGCGCGCACCCAGGCGTCGCCGCCGACGCCGACGGCGGCGCCTACCAGCAGCCTGCCGTCACTGTCCTTGGTGGCCAGCGGGTGTTGTTCGGTCTTGACGAAATCCTTGACGGTGATCAACCCGGTCAGCCGGCCGTGGCCGTCGACGATGGGCAGCTTCTCGATCTTATGGCGCCGCAAAAGGCCCAGCGCCGCGTCGGCGGACACACCCTCCTGCGCGGTGATCAGCGGGGCCTTGGTCATCACCTCGGCGACCTTGCGGGTCTGGTCGACCTCGAACCGCATATCGCGGTTGGTGATGATGCCGACCAGCGCGCCCGCCTCGTCGACCACCGGCAGCCCGGAGATCCGGAACCGCGCGCACATCGCGTCGACCTGGGCCAGGGTGTTGTCCGGACGGCAGGTGACGGGATCGGTGACCATGCCGGCCTCCGAACGCTTGACCATCTCGATCTGGCCGGCCTGTTCGGCGACCGGCAGGTTGCGGTGCAGCACACCCATGCCGCCGGCCCGGGCCATCGCGATGGCCATCCGCGACTCGGTGACCGTGTCCATCGCCGAACTCACCAGCGGCACTTTGAGCCTGATCTTCTTGGTGAGCTGGCTGGAAGTGTCCGCGGTAGCGGGGACGACGTCGGAGGCCGCGGGCAGCAGCAACACATCGTCGAACGTCAGCCCGAGCATGGCGATCTTGTGCGGGTTGTCGCCCCCGGTGGGCACCGGGTCGTCGACCAGGCCACCTACCCGGACATAAGCACTGCCAACGAGGTCAGAACTGTCTTCCAGGTGGGACGTACCACGGGTCATCAGTGGGGCCCTCCATACGATGCGGCGTGAGAGACCCATCCTATCGGCTCGCTTTCGGCCGGTGACGATGCGCGCCGTGGCGCCGCGAGGAGAAACCGGGCAATCGGGCACAGCCGTAGTTCGCTTGCTCGGGCGCGCGCCCGCACCAAACGGCACATCAATGGCGCGCGGCTTCCCTGCTGGCGTTATCCAGGGCGGGCTGCGTAGGCTAGAGGCGTGCGCGACCACCTCCCACCGGGTTTGCCGCCCGACCCCTTCGCCGACGACCCCTGTGATCCGTCGGCTGCGCTGGAAGCCGTCGAGCCGGGCCAGCCCCTGGATCAACAAGAGCGGATGGCCGTCGAGGCCGACCTCGCCGACCTGGCCGTCTACGAAGCACTGCTGGCGCACAAGGGTATTCGGGGACTGGTGGTGTGCTGCGACGAATGTCAGCAAGATCACTACCACGACTGGGACATGCTGCGCGCCAACCTGCTGCAGCTGCTGATCGACGGGACCGTACGTCCGCACGAGCCCGCCTACGACCCCGAGCCGGATGCCTACGTCACGTGGGATTACTGCCGGGGCTATGCCGACGCGTCGCTCAACGAAGCGACGTCTGACGCCGACGGTTTCCACCGCCGGCACTGATCGTTCACTGACTCGGACTCAGCGGCGCCACCGGGGGTGGCGTCTGGCCGTGATGGTGATGCTTGCCCACTGAGGGACTCGGCGACGCGCTCGGCGGACTGAGCGGCGCGGGCGTTGCCGCCTTCGTCGGTGCGACCGAGGCGGCGGGCGGCGCCGCCGGAATCGCGGTGGCCGGCCCGGGTGGCGCCGCCGGAGGCGGGGCGACCGGCAGCGTGGCATTCGGGTCGCGGGCATCGACTTTGGCGTTCAACAGCTTCAGCTGGTTTGTCAGGTCTTGTTTGCTGGCCGGGTCGTCGATCGACTGCACCAGGCTGCTCACCTCGGCCAGCTGAGTCTTGGCCTGGTCCCACTGACCCCGGTCGATCGATTCCTGGACCTTCGCCAGGTCAGCCTTGGCGGCCAGCATTTCTTGACTTCCGTGCACCTGGGGCTCGTCGAAGAACATCGCGTGCAACCCATACAGGCTGCCGCCGGGCCGGGCCTCGACCACCATGGCGCCAAATCCACTGAGCACCATCAATGCCGTGGCGACCGATCCGACGACGGCCAGGCCGCGATGGCCCCGCCGGCGCTCGGCCAATCCGGCGCGCAACGCATCGACCGCCTCTTCGGGCGTCACCAGCGCGCTGGCCGGCGGCCACCTCAGGTTGTCGCGCCAGTCCTCCAGCAGGGCGGTCACCACGTCGGCGTCGGGATCCTCGACGTCGACCGGCCGGCGCTGGGCGAGCGCATCGAGCAGCAGGTCGGTGCGGGCGAATTCATCCAGGGATTCAGGCACAGTCACCTGCCGCGATCATTTCGGACTTCAACCGCGACAGCGCGCGGTGCTGGGCAACTCGGACCGCCCCGGTGGTACTGCCGACCGCGGCGGCGGTCTCCTCGGCGGACAGCCCGACGACGACACGCAGGATCAGGATCTCGCGCTGCTTGGCGGGCAGGATCTCGAGCATTTCGCTCATCCGGCTCACCGAATCGGCTTCGATCGCAACCTGTTCGGGTCCTGCGTCGTGTGACCACCGCTCGGGGATCGTGTCGGTGGGATAGGCGAGATCGCGTCCGGCGGCCCGGTGCGCATCGGCGACCTTGTGGGCCGCGATGCCATACAGGAAGGCCAGGAATGGACGTCCGCGATCGCGATAACGCGGCAGTGCCGTGATAGTCGCCAAGCACACCTCCTGTGCCACGTCATCCGCTGACAGGCCACCCCGATCGACTGTGCCGACACGCGCTCGGCAATATCGCACGACGATCGGACGGATGGTCTCCAGCACCTCCCTCAATGCGTTGTGGTCTCCGGTTACGGCCTGGGCGACCACAGCGTCGAGACGTTCCCCTTCTGGAATTGTCATCGACGGTGATATCTCCAACGTTACGAAGCGGACACATCGCGGCCCAACCGGGCTAACTTACGAAATGACAATAACGGGTGGGGAGCCGTTTCATGCGGAACGCCACGTCCCACCGGCGCGCCGCACCTGGCCTGCGCAGACATCGCGGATTTCGTGCAGCTGATGTGGTGGAAACGTGACACTTTCGATATCGATCAGCAAGCAAGCAAGCGCCCAGCGAAGTGGTAGTAGCCCTAACCGGCCGGTGGTCTGCAACGCGGCGTCGGCGACCGTGCGGGCGCGCTCGAGATCGCCCGCGCAACACAGCGCGGCGGCCAGCACCACGTCACTTTTGGCCCGATGCCGCGGCGACGCGACGGCCATGGCCGCCGCCAGCTCCACCCCTTCGCCGGCATGACGCACGGCGGCGTCGCCGTCGCCCCGGACCATCGCAAGCTCGGCGGCCACCCACCGTCGACGCACCGGCAGCCGGTCGGGCACCGCAGAGTGGGGCGATGCCAGCAGCGCCTCGGCGCGCGTCAGCAGCGTCTTCGCGGCCGAGAAGCGCCCGACGCCCAGCGCGTCGGCCGCCAGCCCGATGAGGGCGTCGGCCTCCGCCTCGGGATCGCCGGCGGCCAGCGCGAGGGCGCGCCCGTCCCAGCCCCGGGCCAAGGTATGCCAACCGAGTTGGCGCAGGAACGACCCCTGGGTGCTCATGCCCAGCGACACCAGCGGCCCGGCCGATGCGCTGCGCCGCAGCACCGCGAGGTCGCGGAAGGCAGCACCATAGCGACCCTGTCCCCCGGCCGCGACCGCGCGCAGCCAAAGTTGAGCCGGCGTCGTCGCCGAGGGCAGCGGCCAGCTGCCGGGCCGGTCCCCGAAGGCGGCGTCCGCCAACTGCCGGCCAATCAAGGAAGTGTGACGAGTTTCAATCACAATGATGTAGTAAACAGTTTGTGGTCTTCATGTTACCGAACCGTTAATGACTATAGCCCATGGATAAATTCGCCATATCCCTCGCCCGCGCGCTGAGCTGGGAAATCGCGTTGCGGTCAACTGCCTGGTAGCACGGTGCGGCTTTCGCATTTTCAATCAAGATGAACGCAACGTAAATTCTGCTCCAACGGGTACATACTTTGCCGGGCTAAGTGGCTATTGACGGAAATTCACCGCGCCCCCTAACGTCTACGCATGACGGGTAGTCATCGGTGACCCCACTCCACTTGTTTTAAGTTGCATCCAATCGCTTTCACGAACCTGATCTCGAGCGGACGGTGCAGAGAGGGAACGAACCAATGCCACAGCCGGAACAGCTACCTGGACCCAACGCGGACATCTGGAATTGGCAACTGCAGGGCTTGTGCCGCGGCGTTGACTCATCGATGTTTTTCCACCCCGACGGTGAGCGTGGCCGGGCCCGCATGCAACGCGAGCAGCGCGCCAAGGAAATGTGCCGGCAATGCCCGGTGATCCAGGAGTGCCGTTCGCACGCCCTCGAAGTCGGTGAGCCCTATGGGGTTTGGGGCGGCCTGTCGGAGTCCGAGCGCGACCTGTTGCTCAGGGGCGACATCGGGCGCGGGCGCACCATCCCCCGCTCGGCCTAGGTCCTTTATCCGGCCCGCCCCCGTCGCGGTTGAACGATCTACGGTGTCGATCCGTGTCCTAGTCATGGACCGGGCCGGTTTGGTCGCGTCCTAGTCGACGCGACGCCGAGTCCGTTGCGTCACGCCGACTCTCGCATACAGCGGAGGGGCGCGATGGCGAATCGGTGGCAGCATTTCGACGATCGGATCCGCACTACCGGACTTACGGTGCGGACCACCCTGGGGCAACAAGCGTGGCTCGATCGCCCTGGCTACCGGCTCGAGCACGCTCTGACCTTCGTGTTCGCGGCCATGGGCCGCAACCGCGATCGAGTCAGCAACACACTGCACGGCACCTGGCTCGGTCATCCGCTGCACCCCGCATTGACGTCGGTGCCGACCGGTGCGGTGGCGACGTCGCTCGTCATGGATGCGGCCAGCGTGCTGCCCGGAAGTGCCGCTGCATTGCGGGACGGGTCGAGGTTTGCTTTGGGTGTCGCACTCGTGGGAAGCGTCGGCGCCGCCGCGACCGGTGTGACGGACTGGCAGCACACCCACGAGCAGTCGCGTCGGATCGGCCTTGTCCATGGCGTGCTCAACGCGATGGCCACCGGACTGTATGCGGCGTCGTGGTGGGACCGGCGCTGCGGCCGCCACCGGCGCGCGATGGCGAGCAGCGCGCTGGGCTATGGCCTCACCCTGGGCAGCGGTTATCTCGGCGGGGCTTTGGTGTTCGGATCGGGCACCGGCGTGGACCGGTCCGGCGCCCGGTTGGGGGGCGACCGCTGGATGCCGGTGCTGGCCGCAACCGCACTGGACGGCCAACCGCAGCGGGTCGCGGTCAACGGCGTCGGCGTGGTTCTCTATCGCGACGGCGGCCAGGTCATCGCGGTCGGCGAGCACTGCCCGCACCTCGGCGCACCGATGAGTGACGGGTGGATCGACCGCGGCCGAATCGTATGCCCCTGGCATGGTTCCAGATTCGCCTGCGGGTCGGGCGAGGTGCTGCGCGGACCAGCGACGGCGGCGCTGCCGCATTATCCGGTGCGGATTCGCGACGGGCTCCTCGAAGTGCGCGGAGTGGCGAAATGAACGCCTACGAGGTGCTTTTCGAGCACCATAAAGTTCTACGCGATCTCTGCGCGAAGATCACCGATATGCCGGCGGATAGCGACGAGCGGCAGGACGCACTCGATGAACTGCTGATTGAGCTGGACATCCACATGCGCATCGAGGACGACTTGTTCTATCCGGCGGTCTCCGAGGCCAGCGCGTTGGTCGCCATCGCCCATGCGGAGCACCGACAGGTATGGGATCAGCTGGCGGTGCTGCTGCGCACGCCGCCTGCGGCGCAGGAATACGCCGACGAGTGGCATTCGTTCGTCACTGTCCTGGACGCTCACGCCAGCGAGGAGGAGCGCGACTTATGTCCCGCCCCAATAGATTTGAGTGAGGATATGCTCGACGCGCTGGGTAACCGAATGGTCGAGCGCATCGCCCGGCTACACCGATCCCCCATCAACAAGTTCCGCGTCCGCAGCCGCAAGGCGTTGTTGAGCTCGCTTAGGACGTAGGCGCGACGGTGGCGTCGTTTGAGCAGTACTGTCGACACAGGGTGTTCACCGAACGTGGACACGTAACTGGAGGGGAACGCAGATGCCCGACACGGTGTCAGATCGCGCTATTAACAACGTCTTTGAGGCCGTTAACACAACGGCGACGCACTTCGGGCGCATCGTGGGCCTGGTAGCCGGCGCGGCGGGGCGGGCCGCGCGAGAGGTGGTGGACCTGGTCTGGGACTACCGCGACCTGGCCAATGAGGTGCGCAAGCCCGCCCAGTAGGCGGTTTCGGCGCATGCGAATGTGGGTAGCTACCGCAAATGAACAAGGCCGCATGCTTTGCGGTCGCGGCGCTCACCGCGACCATGGGACCGCTAGCTGCATGCTCAAACCAGCAAGGCAACCAGCCCAACACGTCATCGTCGACCAGCTCGACGCCCGGGGCCGAGAGGCTGACCACCCAGCTGAAGACCGCCGACGGTAGCCCGGTCGCCAACGCCACCTTCGAGTTCGCCAACGGCTATGCGACGGTGACCGTGGAAGCCGGCCCCAACCAGGTGCTCAGCCCCGGTTTCCACGGCCTGCAAATCCACGCGGTGGGCAAGTGCGAGGCCAATTCGGCTGCGCCGAATGGAGGATCGAGCGGGGACTTCGCCTCCGCCGGAAGCGTCTACCAGGCGGACAATCACACAAGTTACCCCGCCAGCGGCGACCTGACCGCATTGCAAGTGCGCTCCGACGGCTCGGCAAAACTGGTCACTACCAGTAATGGGTTCACCTCAGCCGACCTGAGAAACAGCTCGGGCACCGCGCTGATCATCCACCAGACCGCGGATAATCTGGGCACCACCGCCCCCTCGGGTGAGTCGGGCAAGCGCCTGGCCTGCGGTGTGATCGCGGCGTCGGCCGCGACGACGACGTCGTCGACCACCAGCGTCACGACGAGCACCACCACCACGGTCGTACCACCGGCGTCGACCAGCACCAGCACCAGCACCGTCACGGTCACCAGCACACCGACCGTGACGTCCACACCGACCACCACCGTGACGACTCCGCCGTACTATCCGCCCGGGCGCTGACGCTCAAGCCACCAGAACACCCCCGATCCGCAAGGGACCGGGGGTGTTCGCATCGCTCACTCCGCTCAGTCTTGGTCCGCAAGGATGGCGGTGACTTGGATCTCGACGCGCATCTTCGGACTCGCCAATGCGGCGACGCCGATGCATGTCCACAGGGGTGCGTGGTCGCCCATGCGCCGGCGGAACTGTTGGACCATGGTGTCCAGGTGCTCGGACCCGATCTGGCCATCTGCGTCGGGCAAGTGGTAGGAGTGCACGTGCACCACGTCCCGCCAGGAGGCTCCAGCTGTCGTCAATGTCCGTTCGACGTTGTCGAAGGCCTGAACGACTTCGTCGCGAACCGACTCAGGATAGCGCCAGTGCTCGTCCCAACCTCCTTGACCGGCGGTTTCTACCCGGTCCCCGTACCGAACGACCTGTGAATAGTGGAACTCCCGCAGCTGATGGTCGCCATAGCCGGGAGTGACAGAAAATATCGGCCTACCCATGAGTGCCATTCTTCGTCGCGACGGCGTCGCGGGTACTCGCTTGAGGCGAATCCACCGCGACCGCCGCGGGACGCTCCTACCGTGCTGACATGCAGAAACTGCTATCCACGCTCGGGTTGGTCTTGTTCCTGCTCGGGCTGCTCACCGGGTTTGCCGCGCCCGCGCTGAAGAACCCGCGCATGGCGCTGTCGAGCCACCTCGAGGCGGTCCTCAACGGCATGTTTCTGGTGCTGCTCGGCCCGCTCTGGCCGCACTCGAGCTGCGGATTTTGCCGCTTGCTTGAGCGCTCGCGCTGCGTGGAAACCGAAACACCCCCGGCGCTAAACCGAGGGTGTTTCGACTTAAGTACTTCTAGTGATGGTGATGACCGTGGCCGTGGTCGTCGGCCCCCTCGGCCGGCTTCTCGACGATGGCCGTTTCGGTGGTGAGGACCATCCGGGCCACCGACGCCGCGTTGAGCACCGCCGAGCGGGTGACCTTGACCGGATCGATGACGCCGTCGGCGATCAGGTCGCCGTAGGTCAGCTTGTCCGCGTTCAGCCCGTGGCCGTTGGGCAACTCGGTCACCTTGTGCACCGCGACCGCGCCGTCGAGCCCGGCGTTGCTGGCGATCCAGTACAGCGGTGCCGCCAACGCCTCGGAGAAGACGTCGACGCCCAGCTGCCTGATCGCCGCTCAGGGATTTGCGCAGCTTTTTCAGCGCCTTGCGGGTCTGCAGCAGCGCCGAGCCACCGCCCGCGACGATGCCTTCCTCGACGGCTGCTTTCGCGGCCGCGACGGCATCCTCGACGCTTTCCTTGCGTTCCTTGAGCGCGGTCTCGGTGGCCGCTCCCACGTGGATCACGGCCACGCCGCCGGCCAGCTTGGCCAGCCGCTCTTGCAGCTTCTCGCGGTCCCACTCGGAGTCGCTCGCCTCGATCTCGGCGCGCAGCTGCTTGACGCGGTTGGCCACCGCATCCTTCGGGCCGCCGCCGTCGACGATGACGGTGTCGTCCTTGCTGACCACCACGCGGCGGGCCGACCCCAGCACATCCGTGCCGACCTCACGCAACAGCAGGCCCGCGTCGGGGTTGATCACCTGGCCGCCGGTCACCACCGCCAGATCCTCCAGGAACGCCTTGCGGCGGTCACCGAAGAACGGCGCCTTGACCGCGACGGCCTTGAGCGTCTTGCGGATGGAGTTGACGACCAGGGTCGCCAGCGCCTCGCCCTCGATGTCCTCGGCGATGATCAGCAGCGGCTTGCCCGATTCGGCGACCTTCTCCAGCATGGGCAACAGATCGGGCAGCGAGCTGATCTTGTCCTGATGCAACAGGATCACCGGGTCCTCCAGGACGGCCTGCTGGGAGTCGAAGTCGGTGACGAAATACGCCGACAAGAAGCCCTTGTCGAAACCGACGCCCTCGGTGAACTCGAGCTCGGTGCTCAGCGTTGAGGATTCTTCGACGCTGACCACGCCGTCGGTGCCGACCTTGGTCATCGCCTCGCCGACCAGCTCACCCAACAGCTGGTCGCGCGACGACACGGTCGCCACCTGGGCGATCGCGTCCTTGCCGGACACCGGGGTGGCCGACGCCAGCAGCGCCTCGGACACCGCGTCGGCGGCCTTGCTGATCCCCGCGCCCAGTTCGATGGGGTTGGCGCCGGCCGCGACCAGCCGCAGGCCGCCCTTGACCAGCGCCTGCGCCAGCACGGTCGCCGTCGTGGTGCCGTCGCCGGCGACGTCGTTGGTCTTGGTCGCCACCGACTTCACCAGCTGGGCACCCAGGTTCTCGAACGGGTCTTCCAGGTCGATCTCACGCGCGACGGTCACACCGTCATTGGTGACGGTCGGGCCGCCGAATGCCTTGGCCAGCACCACATGCCGACCCCGCGGCCCAAGCGTCACCCGCACCGCGTCGGCGAGCGTATTGACGCCCGCCTCGATGGCGCGGCGCGCTCTCTCGTCGTACTCAATAATCTTGCTCATCAGGCTCCTTCAGCCAAACGCGTGCCGCCCCGGAAATCACCCGCGCATGACGCGGGGATCCCCGGGGCGGAACACGGTTCTTACTTGGAGACGACAGCCAGCACGTCGCGTGCCGACAGGATCAGGTACTCCTCGCCGTTGTACTTGATCTCGGTGCCGCCGTACTTGCTGTAGATGACGGTGTCGCCTTCCGAGACGTCCAGCGGGATGCGCTTTGCGCCGTCCTCGTCCCACCGGCCGGGGCCGACTGCGACGACGGTGCCTTCCTGCGGCTTCTCCTTGGCGGTGTCAGGAATGACCAGACCAGACGCGGTCGTGGTCTCGGCCTCGTTGGCCTGCACGAGAATCTTGTCCTCGAGTGGCTTGATCTTCACCTTCGCCACGATTGGAGCCCTCCAGTGTTTGGGTCGGGTCCGGGATTCCCGGACCGGAGTTGACGGTCGGTGCGGGTTGACCCGAACCGGCCGAGTTATCAGGTGTTCGGCATCCGTCCGTGCCCGAGCGCCGTCGTCGCGGGTGCCGACACAGGGCTTGGCCGATTGCCACCTAGCACTCTATACATGAGAGTGCTAGCACTCAAGGGCGCCCTGGTGCTTCCCAGAAGAGTTGCGGTCGTTCCGGTGAGTCGCCTTGCGCAAATCGGGCGACGTGAATAATGAATCTGTGCACTCGGGCATCTGGCGCGCCAATGGCGTCGCCGTGGCTATAGCCAACATCATGGCGCTCTTGGCGGTATGTACTGGGTTGACCGGGATAGCCCACGCTGACCCGAACGGCCAGATGTACGGCAACCCCCAAGCCGCCGCGCCCTACTGGCGTTATCAGATCGGCGAAGACTGCGGCTTGATGGCCGTCGCCGACGTGGTCGGCCAAGTCACCGGCAAAGAACCCAGCCAGGTCGGCATCGAGCTACGGGGCGTGTTCACCAGAAGCGAAGTCCACCATGGCGGTGTCTACCGCTTTGACGGCACCTCTCCGCAAGACATGGTGCTGTTGCTGAGCAAGTACGGCGTCCAATCCCAGCTGACGACGGGCAACACCTTGCAAGGAATGGAGCAGGACCTGGCCGGCGGCCGCAAGGTGATCGCGGCGATCAACGCCGAAACCATCTGGAACTACCCCCAGGGCCAGGGACAGCGGACCAGCGCCGACCACGCCGTCGTCGTCACCGGCGTCGACACCCGCAACAACATCGTTCACCTCAACGACAGCGGCACACCCAACGGCCGCAACGAGCAGATCCCCTTGGCCACCTTCACCCAGGCCTGGGCTACGAGCAACAACCTGCTCATCGTCGTCTAGGCCACCTGCCCCCGGACCACCGGCAGCCCGGGATCGCTGGGGACGTCCAACGGTGACTGCGGCGCCCCGGCGGCCACCAGGTGCGCGGCGAACGACGCGATCATCGCCCCGTTGTCGGTGCACAGCCTCGGCTTGGGGATCCGCAGGGTCAGCCCGGCCGCTGCGCTGCGCTGCTCCGCCAGCTCGCGCAACCGCGAATTCGCGGCCACTCCGCCCGCGATCAGCAACGTCGAGACCTTGAGATCCGTGGCCGCGCGCACCGCCTTGCGGGTCAGTACGTCGGCGACGGCCTCCTGAAATCCGGCGGCGATATCGGCGTTCACCGCATCGGGATGGCTTTCCAGGTATCGCGCGACGGCCGTCTTGAGCCCGGAGAAGCTGAACGCGTACGGGTCGTCGCGCGGCCCGGTCATACCCCGCGGGAAGGCGATGGCGTCGCGATCACCGGTGCCTGCCAGCTCGTCGAGCACCCTGCCGCCCGGGTAACCCAGCCCCAGCAGCCGCGCCACCTTGTCGTACGCCTCGCCGGCGGCGTCGTCGACGGTGCTGCCCAGCTCGACGATCGGGTCGCCGAGCGAACGCACATGCAACAGGTGGGTGTGGCCGCCGGAAACCAGCAGCGCCACACACTCGGGCAGCGGCCCGTGCTCGTAGACGTCGGCGGCCAGATGTCCGCCCAGGTGGTTCACCGCGTAGAAGGGCACCCCCCACGCGGCCGAATACGCTTTGGCCGCAGCGACTCCCACCAGCAGGGCGCCGGCCAGCCCGGGGCCGATGGTCGCCGCGACGACGTCGGGCTTGTCCAGGCCCGCGGTCGACAGCGCACGGCGCATGGCGGGCCCCAACGCCTCCAGGTGTGCTCGCGAGGCGATCTCGGGGACCACGCCGCCGAACCGCACGTGTTCGTCGACGCTGGATGCCACCTCGTCGGCCAGCAGCGTCACGGTGCCGCCGGCGTCCAGCCGCGCGATGCCGACTCCCGTTTCGTCGCAAGATGTTTCGATTGCGAGGATGGTGGTCACAGCGCCTCCCTCCGCATGGTGTACGCGTCAGCGCCGCTGACGCGGTAGTAGCGGCGGCGCAGGCCGATCTGCTCAAATCCCACGCTGGTGTACAGTCCGATGGCCGCCTCGTTGTCGGTGCGGACTTCCAGATACACCGCACCGCCGTCGGCGAACCTCAGCAGCTCGGCGAGCAGCCGGCGGCCAATCCCCCGGCCCTGGTATGCGGGGTCCACGCCGATGGTGTGCACCTCGTACTCGTACGGCGGGGTGCGGCCCAGCCGCGAGATCCCGGCGTAGCCGACCAGCGTCTCGCCGATCCGCGCGCCCACGTAATGATTGTGGGCGCTGGCCAATTCGCGATGGAATGCCGCCGCGGGCCAGGGATCGTCGCCGTCGAAGAGCTGCGCCTCCAGCTCGGCGCAGCGCCGCGCGTCGGCCCGGGTCAGCCCGCCGACGGTCACGGCCTCGCTGTGGGCGGTCATTGGCGTGTCGCCAACGGTTTGGCGTCGGGCCGACGCAGATACAGGGCCACCAGCGGTTCGGGGCCGGTCGACCAAGCAGCCACAGCCGCAACCAATCCGGCCGGCGTCGGGCAGGTCGGCTCGCACACCGGTAAACCGAACAGGCTGGCGTGTTCGGGTGAGCCGGCGACGGCCGCAGCGGTATCCGGGTCGACGTCCGCCGCGGCGTTGACCGCGGGTCCGTGGGTGCGTACGCCGTCGCGGTAGCGGGCCCAGTAGACCTCGCGTCGGCGGGCGTCGGTGACCACCAACGTGTCCCCGGTGGTTCGCACGCCGATGGCGTCCAGGCTGCACACGCCGTGTACCGGGATGTCCAGCGCGTGCCCGTAGGCGGCGGCGGTGGCCATCCCGGCCCGCAGACCGGTGAAAGGGCCGGGGCCACAGCCCACCACGACCGCGTCCAGGTCGGCCATCGTCAGTCCTGCATCGGCCAGGGCCGCAACGACATTCGGGGTGAGACGTTCGGCGTGGGCCCGGGCGTCGACGGTGACCCGCTCGGCGAGCACGCACAGGTCTTCACGGCGCACGAGCCCGGCCGTCACGGCCGGGGTGGAGGTGTCCAGGGCGAGGACGATGCTCATGCCCACCGCCAGGTCGCGATCCGCACATCGGATCCGGTGACGCGCTCCAGCCGGATGTCGAGATGACGCTCGGCGAGCCGCTCGACCAGGCCCTCGCCCCATTCCACCACGACGACAGCGTCGTCGAGATCGCTGTCCAAGTCCAGTGAATCGAGTTCGCCGAGCAGGTCGGCGCCCTCATTGTCGGTGTGGTCAAGCAACCGGTACATGTCGACGTGAATCATGATCGGGGCGCCCGGGCGCCGCGGCGGATGCACCCTCGTCAGCACGTAGGACGGCGAGGTGACCGGCCCGTCGACATCCATTGCCGCGGCAATTCCCTTGGCCAGCACGGTCTTTCCCGCGCCGAGCGGACCGGAGAGCACCACCACGTCGCCCGCGCGCAGTTGTCGCCCCAGCCGCGACCCCAGCGCCATGGTGTCCTCGACGCGCTCCAGCGTCGCGGTGCCCTCCCGCTCAGCCACGGCGCCGCAACCTTTCTCGCATCCGTCGCATCCGCAACGCCGCCTTGTTCGGGGTGGCCCGCCCGACCAACCGGACCAGCCCGCCGTTGATGGCGTCGGGCTTGTCCAGCAGCGCCAGATGGCTCGCTCCGGCGACGATGACCAGCTCGGACTGCGGCAGGCTGGCGGCCATTTTCCGTGAATACTCGTCCGGGGTGAGCAGGTCGTGGTCGCCGCATGCGATAAGGGTCGGGACGCGCAGCAGCGTCCACAGCCCGGCGGTCTCGTCATGTTTTTCCAACGCGTCCAGGAAGCCCACCATCGTGGGGATCGGGGTGCTGTTCATCATGCGCTGGGAGAACGCGTCCAGGCTCCGGCTGACCTGCAGGTCACTGTAGGAGGCGGCCCGCAGCACCGGGCCGATCAACGATCGGGATACGTTGCGGCCGCGGTGCATCAGCTTCGGCGCGGACCGCGCGGCAACCCGGACCGCTTCCAGCGCAGGGTTTTTGAGGATCTCACCCAATGGTGACCTCGAAACACCCTCGGCCGCTGAGGAAATCAGCGCGGCACCCACAATCCGGCGGCCGTACTGCTCGGGGAACTGGCGGGCATGCGACAACACCGCCATGCCGCCCATCGAGTGGCCCACCAGCACGATCATTCCACGCGGCGCCACGACGTTCAGCACCGTTTGCAGGTCCCTGCCGAGTTGGGTCAGCGTGTAGGTCTCGGGGTCGGCCTCGCCGGATCTGCCGTGTCCGCGCTGGTCGTAAAAGACCATCCGCACGTCGGGGCCCAACTGATCGGGCAGTCGCGTGCGCTGAAAATGAAAAGCGCCCATCTGCAAACAGAATCCGTGGACGAACACCAGCGTCAGCGGTGCGTCGGCCGGGCCGGCTGCACGCACCGCCAGCGGTATCCCGTCGGGAGTGGTCACCAGCAGGCTGGTGTCGTCCTCGAGCCGGTTGAAATCCTCATGGGCGTAGGGGTCTTCGACCGTGGCGCGCTGGGTCATCGACCGGCGGGCTGAGGCTCCGATGATGGCGGCGACGGCCGTCACCCCCGCGCCTCCCGCTAGCCAGGCCCTGCCCTTGCGGCGCCTGCGGGATTCCTCACGACTCAACGGTTCGCGCCTCGCGGTAGGTCCTGGTGATCCGACCGCGCGGGCTGGTCACCACTTCGTAGTGGATCGTGCCGAGCAGATCGGCCCAATCCTGCGCGGTGGGTTCACCGCTGAGGCCCGGCCCGAACAGAATCGCCTCGTCGCCTTCGGTCACGTCGGTGCGTCCCGGGCCGAGGTCGACGACGAACTGGTCCATGCAGATCCGCCCGACACCCGGTCGCCGCCTGCCGTTGATCAACACCTCCAGCCGACCGCCCAGCGACCGAAAGACGCCGTCGGCATAGCCGACCGGGATCAGCGCGAGGTTGGTGTCGCGCTGCGCGGTCCAGGTGTGGCCGTAGGACACGCTCTCACCCGCACGAATCGACTTCACCAGGGCCACAGTGCATTTCACTGTCATCGCCGGCACCAGACCCATGTCGCCGCGCTCGGGCACCGGGCTCAATCCGTATATCGCGATGCCGGGGCGCACCATGTCGAAGGCCAGGTCGGGACGGGACATCGTGGCCGACGAATTCGACAGGTGCGCCACGTCGAACCGCACACCCTGATCGCGCGCCTGGGCCAGCATGTCGCTGAACCGTTTTCCCTGAAGGTTATTCAGGGGATTGGCGGGCTGGTCGGCGTACACCATGTGCGACATCAGCCCCCGCGGCACGACCGCCTCCTCGGCGACGGCCCTGCGCAGCGCGGTCAGGATCGAGGCGTATTGCCCCGGCGGCACCCCATTGCGGTTCAGCCCGGTGTCGACCTTGACGGTCACCGTCGCGGTCCGGCCGGTGCGGCGCGCCGCGTCCAGCAGCTCGTCGAGCTGACGCTGCGACGAGACGGCGATCTGAATGTCGGCCAGCAGCGCGGGCCCGAAGTCGATGCCGGGCGGGTGCAGCCAGGCCAACACCGGCGCGGTGATTCCGGCCGCGCGCAGCGCCAGACCCTCGGCGACGGTGGCGACACCCAACTCGGTGGCCCCCGCGGCCAGCGCGGCCCGCGCCGTCTGTGGGGCGCCGTGGCCGTAGCCGTCGGCCTTGACCACGGCCATCACCTGCGCGTCGCCGGCCTGCCCGCACAGCAGCCGCACGTTGTGCTCAATCGCGCCCAGGTCGACCAGGGCCTCGGCGAGGACGCCCGGTGTCAGGGATATCGGCGTAACGGCCAAGGAAGTCGCGCTCCCACTCGTTTGTCTGTCAGTTCGCAGCAGCCATTGTCCCAGAACGGATCGGACATACCGTTCGGCGACGGCGTGCGGCCGGACCCAGCGGGGTGGGTGTCGTCGCAATTGTCACAGGCGCCACATGCGCCCCGGCGGGCCGTGGGCCGGTGTGACAAGCCGGTGGACACGACCTCAGTGCGCGAAGTGCTCGGCGCTGTAATGTCCGCCCGGCTTGAGCTTGTCCAGGGAAGCCAGCGCGCTGCGGGCGTCGTCGTGCAGCGCCCGGGCCAGGTCGGCCGAGAGCCCCTCGCGCACCACGATGCGCAGCACGGAGATATCCGTCGCGTTGTCGGGCATGGTGTAGGCGGGCACCTGCCAGCCGTAGCCGCGCAGCTCGTGGGAGAGGTCGAACTCGGTGTATCCCAGGCCGCGGGCCAGCCGGAAGGCGACGACCGGGATCGCCGAGCCGTCCGAGATCAACTCGCAGTGGTCACCCACGCGCAGCTGCTCACCCAGCCAGCGCGCGGTCGACGACAGGGTCTGCATGACCTGGGTGTAGCCCTCGCGGCCCAGCCGCAGGAAGTTGTAGTACTGGCCGACGATTTGGTTTCCGGCGCGGGAGAAGTTCAGCGTGAACGTCGGCATGTCGCCGCCCAGATAATTGACGTGGAACACCAGGTCCTCGGGCAGGTACTCCTTGCTGCGCCACACGACGAACCCGACGCCCGGGTAGGTCAGCCCGTACTTGTGGCCGCTGACATTGATCGACACCACCCGCGGCAGCCGGAAGTCCCACTTCAGCTCGGGATGCAGGAAGGGCACCACGAATCCGCCGCTGGCGGCGTCGACATGCACCGGAACGTCCACGCCGCCGTCTGAAAGGGGTTTGCTGGCCAGTTTGTCCAGCGCCGCACAGATCTCGGCGATGGGTTCGAGTTCGCCGGTGTAGGTGGTGCCCAGGATCGCCACCACACCGATCGTGTCCTCGTCGACGGCGTCGATGACCTGCTCGGGCGTGATGACGTAGCGCCCCTTCTCCATCGGCAGGTAGCGCGGTTCGACGTCGAAGTAGCGGCAGAACTTCTCCCAGACCACCTGGACGTTGGAGCCCATCACCAGGTTCGGGGTGCGGCCCTTCCAGTCTTTTCCGACCTTTTCGCGCCACCGCCACTTCATCGCGAGACCGCCCAGCATCACCGCCTCGCTGGAGCCGATCGTGGACACCCCGATAGCGCTGGACGGATCGTCGTCGCGCAGGCCGTCGGCGTGGAACAGGTCGGCGACCATGCACACACAGCGCTGCTCGATGGCCGCGGTGGCCGGGTACTCGTCCTTGTCGATCATGTTCTTGTCGAACGTCTCGGCCATCAACCTCCCGGCCTCCGGGTCCATCCACGTCGTCACGAAGGTAGCCAGGTTCAGCCGGGAACTGCCGTCGAGCATCAGCTCGTCGTGGATGAAGCGGTAGGCGGCCTCGGGGTCCATCGACTCTTCGGGCAGCCGCAGCGCGGGCACCGGCGCGGTGAACAGCCGGCCGGTGTAGGCGGGCGCGATCGAGTGCGCCGGCAGGGACGGATGTTGGGGCACTAGGGGTTCCTTTCTGGGATCCTTGTGCTGCTAGATGGCGGCCAGTGCGGCCCTGATGTGCGGGACGATCCGCGACGACGACGTCGGCGCGTCACCGGGGCCCGGGTCGGCGGCCGAGAGCGCCGCGGCGCGCGCGTGCACGAACGCCGCCGCGGCCGCGGCCTCGCCGGCCGGCAGACCGGACGCCAGCAGCGCGCCGATCATCCCGGACAGCACGTCGCCGGATCCGGCTGTGGCCGCCCAGGACTGCCCGGCCGGGCTGAGGTACACCGGGCCGCCCGGGTCGGCGACGACCGTGACGTTGCCCTTGAGCAGGACCGTGGCGCCGAAGGCGTCGGCCAGCTTGCGGCAGGCGCCGACGCGGTCGTCCCCGGGCGGGCTGCCCGCCAGCCGGGCGAACTCGCCGGCGTGCGGGGTCAGCACCGTCGGCGCGTTGCGGTTCACCACGAGTTCGGGGTGGGCGGCCAGGATGGTCAGCCCGTCGGCGTCGACGACCACCGGCAGGTCGGTTTCCAGCGCGAACCACAGTGCCGATGCGCCGGTGTCGTCGGTGCCCAGCCCGGGCCCGACGACCCAGGCCTGCACGCGGCCGGCCGCCGCCGGGGTGGGCGACGCGATCACCTCGGGCCACTGCGCGAGCACCTCGCGGTGGGCGCTGCCGGCGTAGCGCACCATGCCGGAGGTGGCCGCGACGGCGGCGCCGGTGCAGAGCACGGCGGCACCCGGATACGTCGACGAGCCGGCCATCACGCCGGTCACGCCCTGGGTGTACTTGTCGTCGTGGGGCCCGGGCACCGGCCAGCGGGCGACCACGTCGGCGGCGTCGAAGCCCAGCACGTCGGTGTCGGGTAGATCGAGCCCGATGTCGATCAGCGCGACGCGACCGCAGTCGGCGAGCGCGTGCACGGGCTTGAGCCCGCCGAAGGTGACGGTCAGCGCGGCGTGCACCGCGGGGCCGGTGATCGCCCCGGTCGCCACGTCGATGCCGCTGGGGATGTCGACGGCGATCACCGGCGCTTCGCACGTCTCGTTCAACGGCGGCGAATACCTCCGCCGCGCCGGTTCGCAGCGCTCCGGAGCCGGAGATTCCCACCACGCCGTCGATGACGAGATCGGTTGTCGGCGAGACGCTTTCGACGATGCGGCCGCCGGCCCGCCGAAACGCCGCCAGGCCCTTGCGGTGGGTGCGCTCGGGTTTGAGCAAAATCGCGTCGGCCGCCGCGCCGCGACGGCGCAGAAAGGTGGCCGCCCACAACGCGTCACCGCCATTGTCCCCGGAGCCGACGACCGCGCACACCCGTCGCCCGGTTACCCCGCCGGTGCGGGCGGCTAACTCGCCGATGATCTCGGTGGCCAGCCCGTAGGCCGCGCGCCGCATCAACGCACCGTCGGGCAGGCTGGCCAGCAGTGGCGCCTCGGCCTGGCGGATCGCGTCTACGGAGTAGTAATGGCGCATCAGAGTCAGATTACGTGTCACCGTCGCGGCGGACGGCCGCGCTCGGATCGCCGGCGCCCACGGCGACCGACACCGCGCCGGAGTGGCTTGGCGCGCAAGGTGTTTCGGTGCCGACCGGTGCCGGCATCAGGTCGAGGTCTCCGGCGGCACGTTGCGGCGCGCCATGGTCCGCAGGCGCGCGGGACCCAAGGGGCTGCTGCGTTTGGAGCGCGTGCGGGTCATCGGGTAGAAGCACAAGCCGATGAGGATCGAGGTGAAGTGCCCGATCGCGGTGAAGTTCAATTCATTGCCCATCGTGATCAGCGGGAAGCCGAAGATGAGGAACAACACCCCGAGGTATCCCCAGCGCCACGGGCGGGCGATGTGGTAGCTCAGCACGGCCATGACGCCGACGAGGAAATAGCTGACCCCGATGTCGCGGGCGTGCACCAGCCGTTGCGAGGCGTCGTGTTCCTCGATCGCGAAGTAGAGGATGCCTTCGCTGATGTACGTGGCGAGGATGTGTGAACTCAATCCCACGCTGAGCCAGCGCAGCTGGCCGAGCCAGTGTTCGGCCGGCGCGAGAAACAGGGTGAACAGCAGCAGGTAGGGCTCGAAGTTTTTGCCGTCAATCCACAGCAGGCTGGAGAACAGGACGTGGAGCGGGTCCCTGCCCAACTCGTGAATGTTGGTGGAGCGGTGCAGCAGTACCGAGTGCAGCTCCCGGCCGGTGAGATGAGTCTGGATGAACGTCGTGATCATCAGCACCAACAGCCAGCCGTAGGTCAGCGGGGCGCTGATGACGAAATGCCAGACCACCAGCGTCATGCTGCGCACTCGACTGCGAACCGATGGACCCGCCACGACATCAACCTTCGCACGCAGCGCGGGGCGCCGGACAACTTCGGCGGCAAACACGCCGCCGCCGATCGGCTACTTCGCCGGCGAGGCGACCGGATCCGCCGGAGCGGGCGCTGGATCCGCCGCTGCGGGGGCGGGTATCGGGTTCAAATGCCGCCACCAGGAGCTGATGTAGAGAATCATCGAGACCGCCAACGCAACCAGCACCCAGATGACGACGGTGATATCGACCCAGCTGCCGAATGGCGGCGAGCCGGGTAGCGCGTTTCGCAGGGGTACCACCGCGAACAGCATGGCCGCGTACCACGTCGTCATCGGTGGCTGAAACGGCCGCCGGTCCCGCACCGTCTGGATCGCCACGACCAGAGCCAGACTCGCGATCGTGATCAGCACGCCGAGGATGACGATGGCGAACGCCGCGGTGCTGAGCGAGCGCCGCACGTTCAGTCGGTAGGGACCGTCCGCCTGCGATCTCGTGGCGGATAGCCGCCACCCGGAAAGGTGATCGATGAAGGTGACCGGCACATGGTCGGGTGCCCGGTCGGTGTCAGGCCCGTAGAAGATTTCGACTTCGATGGGCCCCGAGCGGTATTGATCGAAGGGCCAGCGCTCGATCTCGCCGGCGATGGTCAGCGGGACGGCCATCAGGCCGGGAAGCATGCCCTTGGTCCAGGTGTGCCGGGCAGGCATCGCGGCGGACCTGACGCGCAGGCTGAGATCCTCCTTGAGGTGGTGGGTTTTGGGGTCCAGCAACGCCGATCCGGGATTGAACGCCAGGTTGACGGCGAGCACGCTGTTGTTGGACTGAATGTCTTCCACGTTGATGGTCGCCGACGGCTTGTCGCCGTCGACAGCCGGCGCGGCTACATCCAGATGCCGGCCGGTACCGCTCTGCGCGTACATCGCGACCGCCACCACGTACGCCCCTAGGACGAGGACGATAAGACCTACGACGCCGTACTTCGTCCCGGCCGATCGCATACTTCCTCCCGTACGGACGTAGCCCTACCCACCTACCGCAAATGCTGCCCCAGGGCAATGTAATGGATCGGCTGCGTGTCCGCCGGTGATACGAACGAAGAGCTATGCCCGCCTACTCAACGGTGACGGACTTGGCCAGGTTTCGCGGCTTGTCGACGTCGTAGCCGCGGGCCTGGGCCACCGACGCGGCGAACACCTGCAGCGGGATGGTCGACAGTAGCGGCTGCAGAAGGGTTGACACAGAGGGAAGTTCGATCAAGTGGTCTGCGTACGGGCGCACGGTGTCGTCGCCCTCCTCGGCGATGACGATGGTTATCGCGCCGCGGGCCTGGATTTCGCGGATATTGGACAGCAACTTGGCGTGCAGCACGGCCGACCCCTTGGGCGACGGCATGATGACGATGACCGGCAGATCGTCTTCGATCAGCGCGATGGGGCCGTGCTTGAGCTCGCCGGCGGCGAATCCCTCGGCGTGCATGTACGCCAATTCCTTGAGTTTCAGCGCACCTTCCAGCGCCACCGGGTATCCGACGTGGCGGCCCAGGAACAGCACCGTCGGCGACTGGGCGAATTGATAGGCCAAGGCGGCCACCGGCTTCATCGTCGCGATGACCCGTGCGACAAGGTCCGGCATCGCTTCCAGCTCGTGGTATTCGCGCTGCACCTCGTCGGGGTACTTGGTCCCGCGAGCCTGCGCCAGCGCCAGCCCGACCAGATAGTTGGCGGTGATCTGGGCCAGGAACGTCTTGGTCGAGGCCACCCCGATCTCCGGGCCGGCGCGGGTGTAGAGCACGGCGTCGCACTCGCGGGGAATCTGTGAGCCGTTGGTGTTGCAGATCGCCAAGACCTTGGCCTTCTGCTCCTTGGCGTGCCGGACCGCTTCGAGGGTGTCGGCGGTCTCCCCGGACTGCGAGATGGCGACCACCAGGGTGCTGCGGTCCAGAACCGGGTCGCGGTACCGGAATTCGCTGGCCAGCTCGACCTCGACGGGTAGCCGCGTCCAGTGCTCGATCGCGTACTTCGCCAGTAGGCCGGAGTGATACGCGGTGCCGCAGGCCACCACGAAAACCTTGTCGATCTCGCGGAGTTCCTGATCGGACAGCCGCTGTTCGTCGAGGACGATCCGGCCGTCGACGAAGTGTCCCAGCAGGGTGTCGGCCACGGCGGCGGGCTGCTCGGCGATCTCCTTGAGCATGAAGTACTCGTAGCCACCCTTTTCGGCGGCGGCCAGGTCCCAATCGATGTGGAACTCGCGGTATGCCCCGGGTCCCAGGTCGTCGTTGCCGTCGAAGTCGGTGATCCGGTAGCCGTTGGCGGTGATCACCACGGCCTGGTCCTGGCCGAGTTCGATGGCGTCGCGGGTGTGCGGGATGAAGGCCGCCACGTCGGAGCCGACGAACATCTCGCCGTCGCCGATGCCGATCACCAGGGGGGTGGAGCGCCGGGCGGCGACGATGGTGCCGGGGTCGTCAGCGTTGGCGAATACCAACGTGAAGTGGCCGTCCAGGCGGCGCAGCACCGCGAGCACCGACGCGGCGAAATCCCTCGCGGTGGGGCCATGCCGGTATGCCTGCGACACCAGATGCACCGCCACCTCGGTGTCGGTGTCGCTGGCGAACTCCACGCCCTGGGCCTCCAGCTCGTGGCGCAGGTTGGCGTAGTTCTCGATGATGCCGTTGTGGACCACGGCGATCTTGCCGGCGGCGTCGCGATGCGGGTGCGCGTTGCGGTCGGTGGGACGTCCGTGGGTGGCCCACCGGGTGTGGCCCAGGCCGGTGGTTCCGGTCAGCGACGACGCGGGCATTTCGGCGACCGCCTCTTCCAGGTTGGCCAGCCGGCCGGCGCGACGGCTGACCGTCAGGATGCCGTCGCCGTTGACCAGGGCGACACCCGATGAGTCGTAGCCGCGGTACTCCATTCGGCGCAGGGCGGACATGACGACCTCACAGGCGGGCTGCTGCCCGACATAGCCGACAATTCCGCACATTCTGAACAGGGTAGTGCAGGCGGAGCACCAACCCCGCACTCCGCGGTTATGGTTAGGCCGCCCACCTGCACGAAAGGCCTGGTGTGACCGACCCCTACCGCCAGTTCTCCCTCCCGCTCACCGAGCACATCGGTGCGGTCGTCATGTTTCAGCAGCGCACCTATACCTTCACCGGCACGCTCGAGCAATGCGAACGCGCCTACCGCAGCGCGCAAACCCACAACTTGCTGGCCGGTTGGTGGAGCGTGTTATCGCTGTTGGCGATGAACTGGGCCGCACTGATCTCCAATTGGACCGCTATCCGGCAGGTACGCAGGCTGGCCGAACAGCCCGCCACGGCCGCCGCCACCGGCTATGCCCCCAACCCGCTCGTGACCGCCGGCCCACCGCCGGGGTGGTATCGCGACCCGTCGGGGCCCGGGCAGCGATATTGGGACGGCGCCAGCTGGACGTCCTGGACCCATCCGCCCGGCGCCGCGTATCCAGCACCAGGGAGCTGACTTTCATTCACTCACTCGTCATATACGGCGGAAATGTATTTCACCTGATGTATTTGCAACGTTTTCGTTCGTCTCAACGTCCACGGGATTCATCGCCCTAACATTGAAACATCAGCAAAGACCGGAAAGAACCTCAAGCCTGCGGAAGAGCGAGCTGCGTGAAGCCCGCCCGATCACGATTACGCAGCGTGACAGCTAAGAAATCGTGGTCATCGATTTGCAGTCAGGCTTTTATCAGGCACAGGCCGGATATTCTGGCTACCTGGGACCACGCTTTTAGCCGAGCCATGAATTCAGTCGTCAGTGGTTGTTAACCGGGAATTGTGCAACGGGTCGTATTGAGATGCGTAACTTGCTGGACCGCCCGCCGGGCGCCATGAGGAGGCAATCATGACCGCAGTTCGCTACGACGATGTGGTGCCCGCCCCCATGGCGCCGGCGCCCCAGCAGACCCCCAAACCGCGCCCGCAGGCGGCGGCCGACGCCGGAAACCCCCTGATGGACATGACCACCAAACTGCTGTCGGTCCCGCTGCAGCAGCTTTACGCGGCGCTGTGGCGGATGGGTGTCATCGAGGTCAGGGGCTAGAAACGCGCCGCGCACCGGCCGGGCAAACCGGGCGGCGTTCCTTCTCCCCCGGCGCCCGATCGTGATGCGCTAACGTCAACGCGTGGCCCGCATCCGCAAGCTCGTCGCAGCTCTCAGCCGCCGTGGCCCCCACCGGGTTTTGCGTGGTGATCTGGCCTTTGCCGGCCTGCCGGGCGTCGTGTACACCCCCGAGGAGGGGTTGAATCTGCCCGGCGTGGCGTTCGGCCACGACTGGCTCACGGGCGCGGGCCGGTATTCGAACTTGCTCGAGCATCTGGCGTCGTGGGGCATCGTCACCGCCGCTCCCGACACCCAGCGCGGCGTGGCTCCCTCGGTGCTGAACCTCGCCTTCGATCTCGGCACCGCCCTGGACATTGTGTCCGGCGTGCGCCTGGGCCCCGGCAAGATCAGCGTGCACCCGGCCAAGCTCGGCGTAGCCGGTCACGGCTTCGGCGGCTCGGCGGCGGTGTTCGCCGCGGCCGGGATGCCGGCCAAGCCCGCCGCGGTGGCGGCGATTTTCCCCAGTGTCACCAGCCCGCCTGCCCAGCAGCCGGCGGCGACGCTGAACGTTCCCGGCGTGATCTTCACCGCGCCCGGCGATCCGAAAACGCTGAACTCCAACGCATTGGCGCTGGCCGACGTGTGGGACGCGGCGACGCTGCGCATCGTCACCAAGGCCGAACCCGGTGGGCTGGTCGAGGGCCGCCGGTTGACCAAGGTGCTGGGGCTGGCCGGCGCGCACCGGCGCACCCAGCGGTCGGTTCGGGCGCTGCTGACCGGTTATCTGCTCTACACCCTGGCTGGCGATAAGAAGTATCGCGATTTCGCCGATCCGCAAGCGCACCTGCCGGGCACGGATGCGATCGACCCCGAGGCCGAAGCGATTCCGCTGGAAGACAAGATCGTCGCGCTGCTGAAGTGAGGAAGGGGTAAATGCCTTCTGCGGGCTGAGGATCCCCGCCCGCGCGACAGCGTGGTAAGTGTCATTGATGCGAATCGGGACCGCTCTGAACTATTCGGGTGACTTTCACGAGGCCGTGGACCGCGTGGTCGAACTCGAAAAGTCCGGTATCGAAGTCGTGGTGGTGGCCGAGGCGTATGCCTTCGACGCCATCAGCCAACTGGGCTATCTGGCCGCCAAGACGAACACCGTCGAGCTGGCGTCCGGGGTGCTGCCCATCTACATCCGCACGCCGTCGCTGCTGGCGATGACCGCCGCGGGGCTGGACTACGTGTCCGACGGGCGATTCCGCCTCGGCATCGGCACCTCCGGGCCGCAGGTGATCGAGGGATTCCACGGCGTCCCGTTTGACGCCCCGATCGGCCGCACCCGCGAGATCGTGGAGATCTGCCGCAAGGTGTGGCGCCGCGAACGCGTGCAATACGACGGCAAGCATTACCAGCTGCCGTTGCCCGCGGATCGCGGCACGGGTTTGGGCAAGTCGCTGCAGCTCATCAATCACCCGGTGCGCGAACGTATTCCGGTCAGCATCGCCGCGTTGGGTCCCAAGAATGTCGAGCTCACCGCCGAGATCGCCGAGGGCTGGCAGCCCGTCTTCTACCTGCCCGACAAGGCCGCGTCCATCTGGGGCGAGTCGCTGGCGGCCGGTGCCGCCAAGCGCGATCCCGCACTGGGTCCCCTCGATGTGATGGTGCACGCGTCGTTGGCCGTCGGGGACGACGTCGACGATCGGCTGGCGTGGGTCAAGCCGCAGCTGGGCCTCTACATCGGCGGGATGGGCGCCAAAGGCCGCAATTTCTACCACAATCTGGCGACACGGTATGGGTTCGGGGAGATCGCCGACCGGATCCAGGAGCTGTACCTGTCCGGCCGCAAGCAGGAGGCCATCGACGCGGTGCCCGACGAGCTGGTGCGCGGCATGTCGCTGATCGGGCCGCCGGGATATGTCGCCGAACGCATGGCCGCCTTCGCCGAGGCGGGCGTCACCACGCTGTTGGTGAACCCGCTGGCCGCCGACCGCGCAGAATCCGTGCGCTTTGTCGAAGAAGCCCTGAAGCTACAGCCCTGAGCGGTCACTGCCCCGCCTGCGGAAGCTGGTCGGCGGCAATCTCGCACGGCGTCGATCCCTGGTCGGGCGCGGGTGAAGCCGGTTCGACGACGGGAGCGGCGGGAGGTGCGGGTGGCGCGTCCGGTGCCGGTGTGACGGCCGGCGGTGTGTTGGCCGGCGGTGGGGCCTCGACCGGTGGGATTGTGTCGTCGGGCTCGGGCTGAGGTTCGTCGACGGGCTGATTGGTTTCGCCTGGCATCCTCGGCGGTCTTGTCGGTGACGGCGTTATCGGCGGCGTCGTCGGTGTTTTCGGGATCGCTTGCCGGGAACGGGTTTTCGTCGACGGTGTTCCCGTCGTTCAAGGGGTCCTCGCCGTCCAGCCCGTCGCCGGCCGATCCGATCAGCCCGCCCACCGCGTCGACGATCCGGCCGGCCAGCCCGAGTAGGCCGCACCACCGAGCCACCACCGCCGAGCCCACCACCGAGATCGCCGGTGCCGAGCCCACTTCCGAGGCCGCCGGCCGGCATGCCCAGGGCATCGCCGAGCGCGGTTCCCCAGTCCCCAGGCGGCGGCGGCAGCGACCGGCGCCGGTGCCGGAGTCGCCGAATCCGGTGCGGCACTGACCCGATCGGGCACGGCGGCCGTCAACGTCGGCGCTGGATCCGCGGCCGGCACGGGCGCGGCGGCCACCGGCGGGGCGAGCTGCACCGGTGCAACGCCCGCCCCGAGATCGCCGGGATATTCGAAGCGCGCCGTCGGGACGGCGGTCATCTTGTCGATGACCATGGCGTAGGACGTCTCCACGCCGTCGGAGGCGGACCGCATCGCCGTCACCCAGTCGTCGCGAATGTCGTTGTCCACGTATGGCATCACCTGCTGGTGCACCACGTCGGCCGCGCCGTCCCGGTCCCCCGCCAGCACCGCGGCGGCGGCGGCCAGCCATGCCGGCCGCTGAACGCGCACGCGATCGTCGACCGCGATGGCGGTCGTCACCTCCGAATCGACCAGATACCACAGGTTGTCGCGCAGCGACTCGCATCGTTGGGCCGCCGCGCGCAGTTCCGTGACAACGGCGTCCCCGGTGTCGCAATGCCGCTGCAACAGCTGCACCGCGGCGTCCCCGCCCGGACCAGTCCACGCCGCGGCCAGCTCGGCCACCTGGGCGCGCTGCATCCGCAGCGCTTCGGCCGCCACCACGCCCGCCGCCCGCAACTCCGCGCAGTCGCGGTCCAGCGCGCGCAGGTCGAGGCCGTCCTCACCCGCATACCGCTCGCGGACCTGCGCGGGATGCGCTGTCAGATCGTGGTTTTGATAGCCCAGCGCATGGCAGGCCTGCACGTAGGTCTGGGTGTGCTCGACAGCCGCGCGGCCCTCGGCGAGCCGCGCGGCCACATCCAATCGATCGGCCACGGCTAGGCGATCCGCGCCGCGGCATACAGTTCGGCGTCGGCGTAGCGTTCGGCGCTCGACCGCAGCGCGGCGGCGATCTCGGCTGACGCGCGCGACCACTGCGCCACCTGCGCGACCAGCCGCTCCAACTCGACGCGCAGCGCGTCGCCGCGCGCGGTGTGAGTCCGCCCGGCGCTGGCGCCGCCGAAAGCCAGCCTGGACAAGTGATCGCTTACCGCACGGTCGATGAATTCGGCCGCCAGCGCGAATTGGTTAGCGACCCGCCGCGCCGCCGGCAGGTCGATTTGCGTACGGGCGATGGCTACAGGGCGTGTTCCCCCAACGGATTTCATGCCTAATCCGACGCCCGCGGACGCGGCGGGGTTCCGACGGGTCGGCAGAGATCAGAGCGCGTCGCTGACCGCTTCGGCGACTCGGGTGGCGACCCGCTGAGCGATCTCCTTCTCGGGCGCTTCCACCATGACGCGAATCATCGGTTCGGTTCCCGAGGGGCGCAACAGGATTCGGCCGGTATCGCCCAGTTCGGCCTCGGCCTGCCCGACGGCGCTCTGCACCGCGGGCGCGCTGGCGGCGGTGTCCTTGTCGGCGACCGTCACGTTGATCAGCACCTGCGGCAGCGTCTTCATCACCGATGCCAGCTCGGCCAGCGACGAGCCGGTCTGCACCATCCGGGTCATCAGCCGCAGGCCGGTGACGATGCCGTCACCGGTCGAGCCCAGCGCGGGTATCACGATGTGCCCGGACTGCTCGCCACCCAGACTGAAGTCGCCGGCCCGTAATTCCTCCACGACGTAGCGGTCGCCAACGCCGGTGGTGCGCACCGTGATTCCGGCCGATCGCATGGCCAGATGCAGTCCCAGATTACTCATCACGGTGGTCACCAGCGTCTTGGACGCCAGTTCGTCGGCCTCGTGCATCGCGAGCGCGAGCACCACCATGATGTGGTCGCCGTCGATCAGGTTGCCGTTGGCATCGATGGCCAGGCAGCGGTCGGAGTCGCCATCGTGGGCCAGGCCCAGGTCGGCGCGGTGCGCGACGACGGCCGCGCGCAGCGAATCCAGGTGCGTGGAGCCGCAGTTGTCGTTGATGTTGAGTCCGTTGGGTTCGGCGTTGATCGCGATCACCCGGGCACCGGCGGCGCGGTAGGCGCGCGGGGCCACCGCGGAGGCCGCGCCGTGGGCGCAGTCCACCACCACGGTCAACCCGTCGAGGCGCAGCGTACTGGCCTTGCTCAGATGGCGCAGGTAGCGGTCGGCCGCGTCCTCGGCGTCGATGACCCGCCCGATCCCGGCGCCGACCGGACGCAACCCGGGATCGACAGGGACATCGGCGAGCAGCGCCTCAATGTCGTTCTCGGTGCCGTCGTCGAGCTTGTGGCCGCCGGGGCCGAAGATCTTGATGCCGTTGTCGGGCATCGGGTTGTGCGACGCGGAAATCATCACCCCGAAGTCGGCGTCATAGGCGCCGGTCAGGTAGGCCACCGCGGGGGTGGGCAGGACCCCGACCCGCAGCGCGTCGACACCTTGACTGGTCAGCCCGGCGATCACCGCGGCCTCCAGCATTTCGCCGCTGGCCCGCGGATCGCGACCGATCACCGCGACTCGACGGCCCGGTGCCGGCGTGCTCGCCAGGTGCCGCGCCGCCGCGGAGCCCAGCGCGAGCGCCAGCTCGGCGGTCAACTCGCGATTGGCGACCCCACGGACACCGTCGGTGCCGAATAGTCGACCCATGCGACCAAACCTCTCACAGTTGTCGGGCTAGCACCTAACGTGCCCGTTCCTTTGTGAACGAAACCGGCCGCGGCAGGGCGTAGACACGCCGCAACCGGCCACAACTTGTGCACCACGATGCCAAGTTGTGGCCGGATAGCGACTGCTGGTCAGCGCTTGCTGTACTGAGGCGCCTTGCGGGCCTTCTTCAGGCCGTACTTCTTGCGCTCGGTGGCACGCGGGTCACGGGTGAGGAAGCCGGCCTTCTTCAGCGGGGGCCGGTCCTCGGGCTGGGCCAGGATCAGCGCCCGGGCGATGCCCAATCGCAGCGCGCCGGCCTGCCCCGAGGGGCCGCCGCCGTGCAGCAGCGCATAGATGTCGAAGCTCTCCACCCGGTCGACGGTGACCAGCGGGGCCTTGATGAGCTGCTGGTGCACCTTGTTCGGGAAGTAGCCCTCCAGGGTCCGGCCGTTCAGGTTGAACTTGCCGGTGCCGGGCACCAGGCGCACCCGCACCACGGCCTCCTTGCGGCGGCCGACGGTCTGGATGGGCCGGTCGAACACGAAGGACGCGGCGGGCGCGGGGGCTTCGGCGGTCTCGGAGGCCTCGACCGGGGCTTCGGTCGCCTCGGCGACGGCCCCTTCCCTCTGCGGGCTCTGCGACTTCTGGGTTTCCGGTTCTCCGGGTTCTCGGGGTTGTCCAAGGCCTCGGTCGTTTCGGTCACTGGGCCACCTGCTTGATCTCGTACGGAACGGGCTGTTGTGCGGCGTGGGGGTGCGTCGGACCGGCGTAAACGTGCAGCTTGCGCGCGATCTGACGGGCGAGCTTGTTCTTGGGCAGCATGCCGATGATCGCGTCCTCCACGACGCGGTCGGGGTGCTTGTCCATCAGCTCGCGGATGGTTCGGCTGCTCAGACCGCCGGGATACCCCGAGTGGCGGTAAGCCAGCTTCTTGTCCAGCTTCTGGCCGCTGAAGGACGACCTTCTCGGCGTTGATGACGATGACGAAGTCACCGCCGTCGACATTGGGGGTGAACGTCGGCTTGTGCTTGCCGCGCAGCAGGGTGGCTGCCGCGACGGCAAGGCGGCCAAGCACCACGTCCGTGGCGTCGATGACGTGCCACGACCTCGTGGTGTCACCCGCCTTTGGCGTGTACGTAGGCACAGCGCTTACCTTCTTCTTCTCGAGGTGGATCCCGGTGTGACCCGGGGGCCGGTCAGGCGTTTGCGGTCAGGGCTTGGTCTCGGCGACCGACATTGACCCGAGGCCCCGGCGTACCGCACGCCAACGGAGCAGCTTACCGACCGCCATCCCCGCAGGTCAAAATGACTGTGTGGTCCCAGCGGCTCTCCCCCGCCAGGACCACACAGTCTCACGGCGCGGCTACCTCCGCGCAGTGGTCTATTCGGCCGCTACCGCGCCCAGACGCCGGCGGCCCGACGGTCTGCGTTGGCCACCTCCTCCGCACCGTCGCGCACGGCATTTCCCAAGGCGGCCAGGATCTCGTTCAGCGCGGTCGCCGACTGGTGCCATTTGAGCTGCTCAGCCTGGTATGCGGCGGCCGCTTCACTGGTCCAGAGCTGCCGCAGCGGTGCGATCTGCGATCTCAGCTCATCCAGCGCGGCATTGAAGCGCGCCGACGTGGAGTGAATTTCCTGACGCACCGTGTGTTCGATCTCGCCGAAGTTATAGGAAAGCACCGGGTCCACGGGAATCCTCTCTCGTCACAGGTCCCCGCCAGCGGCGGCGATGTGCTGTGCATGGTTTTGGCCGGCCTCCTGCAGCGCGGCCGCGTTGTGCCGAATGGTGTCGGCAATGGTGTTCAGGGCGTGGTAGAGCCTCACCGACTCCGCGTTCCACCGATCCATCACGTCTTTGAAGCGCGCGGCCGCGAGCCCACCCCACGCCGACGGCGGCACACCGTTCATGCGGCCGACGAACGCCTGCAGCAGTGCCCTGATTTCCTCGTTGCGCGCGTCGGTGGTGCCCGCCACCGACCGCATCAGGTCGAGATCGGTGCTCAGTGTGTTCGATGCAGCCATACCAATTACGACCCCCGGCGCGGTCCTTCGGTTCCACACAATTTCATCCGATCGCGTGGGCGGATCGCACCGCCTGATCGCAGGCGTCGCGGACGGCGTCTTCGTCGCCGGCCCGGCTCTGGCAACCGATGCTGATCCGAACCGGGCCGTCCAGGAGCACCGTCCAGCGCACGTGATGACCGGGGCGCACTTCCCGGTAAGTCACCGCCGGGCGGCCGGCGCTGGTTCCGGACGGGTTGAAGTCGACGAACACCCCGGGGGTCTCGGCGTCGATCGCGTGCTTCAACCGCTCGGCGGTACCACTGAGCGTCTCGCCGGCGACCGGTGACTGGGTGACGTGCAAGGCCACGTCGGGATTTGCCGGCGACGTGACCTGCACCCGGGCCGAGCCCGGTCCGCTGACCACCCGCTGCGCCGACCAAGTCGCCGGCACCGACAACGCCACGCGGCCCTCCACCAGAACTGTCGTCGGCGCGGTTTCCACCGCCTTCGGCGCCACCACACCGGGTCGGCCCATCGTCACCGCGGTCGGCGCCGCCGCGGCGACCACGACCGCGGCCGCCACGAGCCCGCTCAGCGTCCGGCCGCGCGCTCGGCCGCTACCGGCGGCTGCGGGGGCGGCCGGCTGCGACGGCTCGGCGGTTGCGACGTAGCTCGACCGCGCGAGGCGGGCCAGCCGAATGTCGTTGATTTCGAGGATGTCTGGGATGTTCTGTCCGGCCCCACGTATCGCGTCGGTAATCAGCGCCGCCAGCGCCCCCGCACCGGCGACGGCGCTTGGGGTGTCGATCAGCACGGCTTCGGGCGCCAGCGCCGCAACGACCTCCGCGACGTCGTGGGCGACGGAGTGCGGTTCAGCCGTGCGCGGTACAGCCGTGACCTCGCCTGCGGTGATCGCCACCAGCCGCTCGGTGATTTCGACCACTACCGTCGCATCGGGCGCGGCTCGGGACGCCTGCCTCAGCAGCGACGATCGCATCCGCGTCTGGCCTGCCAGAGCCGCGGCGGCCACGCTCACCACACCCACGCGCGACGCCGACCACCACGACGGATGCACGACGACCATTCCTTCGCAGTGACCGCGGCTTGCTGATCGCAACGCGGTTTCCCATAGTGCGTCGACGGCCGTGGGCCGCTCCCCTACCAGTGCCACCCGGTCGTCTATCGCATCAAGCGCCGCCCGAACGATGTCGGCCATCTCGTCGTCGGCGACGGTGCTTGTGGCGCAACACAATCGCCGAATAGTGCCGGGCCCGGCTTCGACGAATGCGGGGTGCTCGCTCATGGTGGGGTCCAGGCAACCTGGACAAGTTCCTCGTCACCGGCCCGAGTGGCCAGGACGCCGCGCCCCGGCGGCAATCGCACCGGCGCGGTGGAAGCCAGCGACGCGCCCTGCGATGGACATCCGCTCATCATCAGTGAGGCGCTACCGAGGTCGCGAAGTCGCGCCAACAGCGGCTCGAACATTGCGCGCTCGAGTCCGCCGCTGCGGCGAGCGATGACCAGATGCAATCCCAGATCTGCTGCATACGGCAGGAATTCGCCGAGCGGTGCCAGGGCGTTGCCTGCCGGGTCGGAGACAAGGTCGTAATCATCGACGATGACATACAGGTCCGGTCCAGACCACCAAGAGCCACTGCGCAACTGAGCCTGGCTGGCATCGGGCGGCGGCATCCGCGCCTGCAGAGACTCGAGCAGGTCGGGCAGCAACACGGCCAGGGCGCCGGGCGACATGGCGTAACCGCTGAGATGTCCCGACTCGACGACACCAAGCAGGGTGCGCCGAAAGTCGACAATCAACAGCTGGGCTTGGGCGGGCGTCTTCGTCCTGACGATCTCCCCGCACAACGTCCGCAGCGTCGCGGTCTTCCCGCACTCGTTGTCACCGAGAACGAGAAGATGCGAACAGCGATCGAAATCGACTGTGGCAGAACGTAGTTCGCGTTCCCGTAAACCGAGCAGTATCCGCGCATCCAACTCGGGGCCCGACCGGCGCACCACAGCGTCGCGATCCACGCGCACGGGAAGCAGCGGTATCGGCGGTGCAACCGATTCACCACCAGGCACCTCCGCGATGGGCAAGGCGATCACCATGTGCAGGCCCTCACGGGAAAGACCACGGCCCGGGCGGTCCCGCGGAACATGCTGCGCCGCCTTGCGGTCGATTTCGGAGTCGGCGGGATCACCCAGCCGCAACTCGATGCGCGTGCCGATCTGATCCCTCAGTGAGGGCCGCACCTCGGCCCACCGCGATGCGGACAACACCACGTGCACGCCGTACGAAAGCCCTTGCGTCGCCAGTGCGATGACCGACTCCTCCAACGTGTCGGATTCTTGGCGCACGCTCGCCCAGCCATCGATGACGAGGAACACGTCACCGAATGGATCACCGGATGCATCGATGTCCCGACGCCGCTGCCGGTATTCGGCGATCGACGCGATGCCATGCTCACGGAACAAGGCTTCACGGCGACGAACGACCGATTCGCATTCGGCGACTATCCGGCCGACCAGACGAGGCTCCGCTCGACCCGCGACCGCACCCACATGCGGCAGCGTGTGAATCGCCGACAGCACCCCACCGCCGAAATCCAGGCAGTAGAACTGCACCTGGCCGGGATCATGCGTGGCAGCCAGGGCCACAGCCAGTGTGCGCAGCGCCGTCGACTTCCCGGATTGGGGTGCTCCGATGACCGCGAGATTTCCCGCGGCTCCGGACATGTCGACCATGAGTGGCGCCCTGCATTGGTCGACGGGCCGGTCGACAAGGCCGATGGGGACGGCCAGGCCGCCCGGCGTGCACTCGGCGTCGGCCAGGACGGTGTGCAGCGCCGGTGCCGGCCCGAGCGGAGGCAGCCAAACCCGATGCGCGGGTGGCCCCAGCCCAGTCAGCCGGTCCAGAACAGCACTCGAGATCGTTCGTTCCGGCGCCGCGCTCACCGGGACGGCGCGGCTGACCGCCCCGGTTACCCGGGTGCCGAACACCTGCACCGGACGAACCGGCACAGCTTGTCCACTCGCTGGCGTGTTCGATGGCAGCGGCGCCGAAACCAACGCGGCCTGGAAGCGAATCGGTTCGCCACCGCCGATGCGCAGGAAGCCGGCGCCAGGGGCGCTCGGCAGCCGGTATGCCTCGAGACTACCCATTATGGCCTGGGATTCGTTGGCCGACAGTGTTTTCAGACACATTCGATACGACAGGTGGGCTTCCAGTCCGCGTAGCCGGCCCTCATCGAGACGCTGACTGGCCAGCAGCAGGTGCATGCCCAGCGACCGGCCGAGGCGGCCGATCGCGACGAACATGTCGGCGAAATCGGGATGCTGGCTCAGCAGTTCGGAGAACTCGTCGACGATGATGAACAGCGTCGGCAGCGGGGGCAACGCTCTGACACCGCGCGCCCGTTCGTATGCCGCGACGCTGACGCAGACCGCCGTCCGCAGCAGCTGCTGGCGACGGTTCATCTCACCGGTCAGGGCATCGCGCATCCGCGCCACCAGCGGCGCGTCGTCGGCCAGGTTGGTGATCACCGCGGCCACGTGTGGCACGTGCGCATAGTCCAGAAACGTTGCGCCGCCTTTGAAGTCGATAAGCAGCAGGTTGAGCGTCTCCGGCGAGTTGTGCACCATCATGCCCAATGCGATGGTGCGCAACAGCTCCGACTTGCCCGACCCGGTGGCGCCGATGCACAGCCCATGTGGGCCCATCCCGTCTTCGGCCGGCTCTTTGATGTCCAACTCGAGTGGCGCACCCCCGACGGTGATTCCGATCGGCACGCGAAGTCGGTCGCGGACTCGTCGGCGGCGCCACATAGCGACCGGGTCGAGGCGGTTGAGATCGGTAAGTCCGATTAAATCTGGCCAATTCGGGGCAGCGCCGCCCGGGCGGCCCGTGCGCGGGTGGTGCCCGGCCAGCCGGCGCGCACATATCAGCGCGTCGATGGGCGCCATCTGGTCGGGACACCATCCAGGCGCCGGATCGGCGGCCGTCCGGATTATCAGCGGGGCGCCGTCGTGGCTGACGCCGACCCCGATCGTGGTTGCGCCGGCAATCGGATCGATGCCCCAGGCCAGGTCGGTGACAACCACCATGTCATGTCCTTGGACTGCGGCGAGCGCATGCTGAGCCTCCGCCGTACTCGGGTAGATCATCCGCACCGGGCCCGCCTCATCGAGGTCTACCGGATGTTGATTGTGCGGAAGCCATTTCAGCCAATCCCAGTGTCCGCGATTCTCATCGTCGACAGCCGCCGCGATCAGCACCTGGTCGGGTGCGTGCAGCACCGCAAGTTGGCAAAGAATCGCGCGCAGTAGTCCACGCACCTCACCGAGATCGCCGTCGATCGTGACGAGTGTCCCCGCGCGCAGGCCGATCGTGACCGGAGCGTTGATCGTCGAGTGCGCATGCAGGAAACGCTCTAGTGCCGTGGCGGTGACCGGATCTCGGAGTTCCTCCGACGGAAGCTGCGGGGCAATCAGGCGGCGGGCGAGTGGCTGGGTTCCCATACCGACACGGATGAGGCCGAAGTCGGCGTCGGTTGGCCGCCGCTCCCACATCCGCGGACCACCGATCAGCGTCCATAGCGTGTCGGGCTCGGGATTGCGAGCGATCGCTGACCGGTGTTGTGCCACAGCGATTTCGGACACGGTTCGACTCAGCACGCTGAGATAATCAAGATATTGATCGCGGTCGGCATCGACGCTACCGCCTTGCCTGCGTGAAGCGGTCAGCCCGGTCACCACGGTCGCAAGCAGCATCATCGCCGGGAACGCCATGAACACGGGGTTGCGGGTCACACCGGTCCCAGCGGTGAACGCCACGGCCATGATGCCCATGCCCACCAGAGAAAGCGCAACCGGTAACAGCCGTGCGAGCATGCCCGGCGCTGTCGTCGACGGGAGGTCCGGCGGTGCCTCAACAACGATGTCCGCCGCCGGAATCTGCGATTCCGCCGGCACGAGAGCCCGGATCACCTCATCCCCCTTTCCGTGCGACGACGGTAGGTAGCACCGAAACCGGCGACAAGTCACCTGTGCATAACCGGATACCGGGTCGTGCGGACCTGGCTATGTTTTCTTCCAATCCGACCGAAGGGTTCGCTGTTGCCTGCATCCGATACCGGACTGCGACGCGTCTCAGTGCACTGGGACACTGCCGCCGTCGACGTCTCCCTGCCCGCCGGAGTCCCTGTCGCCGAGCTGATTCCGTCGGTCGTCGACATCCTGCGGGCTGACCATCCCGACAATGAGGGCTGGCGTTACCGCTTATCGACGCCCGGCGCATCCGGATTGGATCCATCGATGACGCTGTCACAGCACGGCATCCGAAACGGCGCAATCCTGGTGCTGAGCCGGAGCACTGCGCCGTTGCCGGCACCCCGCTACTTCGATGTAGCGGAGGTCGTGTCGGCCACACTCGACGCGGCGACCGAACCGCGCAGCGGCGCTTCACATGCGCGCGCTGTCCGATTCACCGGGGTGGCGGCGTCGATCATTTGGGCCGGCGTCGGGGGGCTGGCTATCGTGCATAACGCATTGCGCCTCAACGATAACCGGGGCGTTGCCGCAACGATCACCGCGTTGATGGCAGCCGGCGGCCTCGCCGTCGGGCTGGCGATCGTTGCGCACCGCGGCTTTCAGGACCAGACCGCCGGGCTCGCGTTGAGCCTCATCGCTACGGCGTTCGCAGCGGTTGCCGGCTTCGTGGCGGTGCCCGGCGCGCCAGGCATGCCGAACGTGTTGCTGGCCGCGGCGGCGGCCGGCGTCACCGCGGTTGTCGCGACGCGCGTATCGGGCTGCGGTGTGGTCACATTGACCGCCGTGTCGAGCTGCGCCGTGGTCATCGCGGTGGCGGGCCTGGTGGGCGCGGTCAGCGCGGCGCCACTGCGCGCCATCTCTTCGGCGGCTGCGCTGGTATCCGTCGGCCTGCTTCCAGTGGCGGCGCGCGCATCGATCGCGTTGGCCGGGTTGTCGCCCCGACTGGAGACTCCGGCGGAGACTGAATCGAGCGACGCGAGAATGCATTCCCAAGCGGTCCGCGCCGACAGATGGTTGACGAGCCTTCTGCACCGGATTGTCGGTAACGGCCACGCTGGGCGCCGTCGTCACCGTGCTCGCAGGCGCACCACGCCTGTCGTGCACCGCGTTCGGCATGCTCACCGGCGCGCTACTGTTGCTGCGCTCCAGATCCACCGACACGAGAAGAATGCTGGTGTTCGCGATCAGCGGAATCCTCATTACCGCAACGACCTTCGGCGTTGCGGTCTCGCGCGCGCCGGTGTCCGGCCCCTGGACCGTGACGGCAACGACATTGGCGGTCGCCGTGGCGATGTATTTGGGCTTCGTCGGCCCGGCACGGCCCGCATCGCCCGTCCTACGCCGAAGCGTCGGGCTGCTGGAGGTGCTGGCGCTGGCCGCGATGGTTCCGTTGACCTGTTGGATATGTGGACTCTACGGTGCCGCCCGGGGATTGAACCTCACATGACGAGTCCGTGCGCCACCTGCCGGCTGCTGGCGGTGTCGGCGCTGACGCTGGCGACCGCGTTGGGTATGCCGACGGCGCAGGCGGTTTCACCGCCCGACATCGATGACAAGTGGTTGCCCAAGCCCGCCTTACCGGTGCCCCCGTGGCCGACCGTACAACGCGAAGTCTGCGCGACGATGACGGTCGACTCGGGGCCGGGCCGTAACCAGCCAACGGGCCTGGGCGATCTATCGGCGCTCTGGCAACTCAGCCGCGGCGCCGGACAACGGATCGCGGTCATCGACACCGGGATCTCACGACATGTGCGGCTGCCCGATGTGGTGCCGGGCGGCGACTACGTGTCCACTGGCGACGGCACGCAGGATTGCGACGCGCACGGCACGCTGGTGGCTGGAATCATCGCGGCCGCAGCCGATTCCAAGGCCGATGGCTTCAGCGGGATGGCACCGGAAGCCACGTTGATCAGCATTCGTCAGTCCAGCGCGAAATTCGCCCCGACCAGCGACCGGTCCCACACCGGAGTCGGTGACGTCGACACACTGGCGAAAGCCGTTCGGACGGCGGCCGATCTGGGAGCCTCGGTGATCAACATTTCGTCGGTTGCGTGCGCACCGGTGGCATCGGCGCTCGACGACCGCGCGCTGGGTGCGGCACTGGCCTACGCCGTCGATGTCAAAAATGCCGTCATCGTGGCCGCGGCCGGCAATGCCGGCGGCGCGGGACAGTGTCCACCGCAGCGCGCGGACGCAACCTGGCAGACCATCACGGTCGCCGTCAGCCCGGCATGGTACGACGACTACGTGCTGACCGTCGGCTCGGTGAATGTCCGTGGAGCGCCGTCGGCATTCAGCCTTGCCGGCCCCTGGGTAGATGTCGCGGCTCCCGGTGAGGCGGTGACGTCACTCGCGCCGGAACCGGTATCCGGCACGAGCTACGCCGCCCCGGTGGTCAGCGGACTGGCCGCGCTGATCCGGGCCCGATTTCCGGCATTGACCGCCCGCCAGGTGATGCAGCGCATCGAGACGACGGCGCATCATCCACCCGCAGGCTGGGATCCCCTCGTCGGTAACGGCACCATTGACCCGCTCGCCGCGGTCAGCACCGGCACGGGTCCCCCCGGCAACAGTCCCGGTCCATCGAAGGCACCCGTGCCGATCACCGCGCCGCCGCGGATCCAACCGCACGATTCTCGCGCGCGGGACACCGCGCTCCGCGGAGCCGCGATCTGCCTGGGCGCGCTGACTCTCGCGCTGGTCTCCGGGGCAATCAGAGGCCGCCTACGGCGAGCCCGCGATCGCATCGCGTGCGATTGATGCGTTCTGCCGACTCAGCTCAGGTCCGGCCGGCAACAGCGTGAGAAGCGGCCACGGCGCCGGACCTGCCTCGTCAAGACCGAGGGCGTGCGCGGCGTCGTCGTCGTGAATGGCGAACCGGGCGCCGGTGTCGGTGATCAGGTAGCGGGTGCCGGCGTCGTCGCCCGCCCGCACGTACGCACTCGCCCCGGGCGGCACGTACACGGCGTCCAGCGCGGGACCGGGCCCGTCGGCTTGCGCCAAAGCCACTGGCGCCCGGCCGGACGGGATCGGTAGCCGGCTCTCGGCCAGCAACACGACGTCGCTTTGGCCGGATCGCGCCTGCTCCCAGCCGGCACACAAGGTGCCGGCCGGCTCTGACAGCGTCGGCGCCCGGTCAGGAAAGCGGGCGACCGGCAGCTCCGCGACGACGGGAGCGGCCCGGATCGCGTCGGGCGCGACGGTGACAGGGTTGGCCGTCCCCTGCGCGCTGCTGAAGCGCAGGAGGTCAGCGGCCACTTGGCCGATGCGCTGCACTCCGGCGGCTAGGACCGCGTAATACTCGTCGCCGTCGGCGCGTGTGATGCGAAGCACACTGCCGACCGAGAATCCGGGCAATCCAGGCGTGATGGCGCTCCGACCGTGGATCCGTGGCGGCGCGATCGGTGGCGCTTCCGGCACGGCATTCAGCAATGCCTGCGAGACGAGCAGCGGCGTTTTGCCCTCGAGGCGCAGCGCGCGCACCACGGCAGCATCGTCGAGGTCCACCGTCGCCCGGTGGCCGTCGTAGAGCAGGTAGGAAGGCGAACCGGAAGCCGGGGCCACCAGGATCGCTTTCCCGGTGGGTATGCGGTGCACCTGCGGCGCCTCGGAGCGGCGGCCGATGATGACCGTCGTGGTGCTAGCGCCAGTGCTAGCGCACATCGACCAAGCCATATCCCCCGCGGACAGCGGCCTGCCGAGAAAATGCGGTGCGCCCGGAATGCCGAGCAGCGACCCACGTTTGGTGGTGTTCAGGTCGGATTCGGTGACCGGCTGCGGGTTGGCCGCCGTCGCGGCGATGAGCCGGGCAGAGGCCAGGTTGAGCACCGGATGCCAGACGTCGCCCACGCGAACGAAGAGGGCCCCCGACTCCCGGCTCACCACTATCTGCGCGCGATCCAGTGCCACGTGAGGCCGCAGCACGGCGAGAAGCGCGCAGCCGGCGACAACGACAGCGGTGATCACGCACCCCAAAGCCACCGGATGCGTGTTCGAGCGAAACCCGGCCCGGACGTTCTCCCCCAGCAACGCGCTTTCGATGCGTCGCAGCAAATACCGGTAACCACTGACGTGCAGCCTTGTGGCCGGCTGACGCGGCACCTGATCTCCTGACTCTGAGACTCCGTTGACGGCCACGTTAAGCCGCCATTTCGGGGCGCCCGAGCGGTTATCCACAGGTTGCGGTTTCGACGCGTCACGAGTTGGGTAAAATTGCCCGGTGCAAACTCACCGTGTACGTACCCGTCGGGCGGGCACCGCGCGGTCAGCAGGCCGTTTGATCGGTCTGGGTGCTTCTGCCCTGGTTATCGCTGCTGGCCTGCTCGCGACCCCCGCCGCAGCGCCGAAAGCCTCCGCCGATGACTGCCCGGACGTCGAGGTCATCTTCGCCCGCGGCACCAACGAGCCGCCCGGCCTGGGCCGAGTGGGCGACGCGTTCGTGGACTCGCTGCGCCAGCAGACCAACGGCCTGAACATCCTGCCCTACGGGGTGAACTACGCCGCCAGCAAGCTGCAGCTGCACGGCGGCGACGGCGCGAACGACACGATCGACCGCGTCAAGAAGAGCGTGGAGAAGTGCCCCAATACCAAGATCGTGCTGGGCGGCTACTCGCAGGGCGCCTCGGTGATGGACATCGTGGCCGGCGTCCCGATCGGCGGCATCGGCTGGGGCAGCTCGCTGCCGCCGCAGTACGCCAACAACATCGCGGCCGTCGCCACCTTCGGTGACGTGGCCGACCGCGCCGGCGGCACGCTGCCCAGCCAGAGCGCGATGCTGGGCTCCAAGGCGATCGACCTGTGCAACCCCAACGACCCGATCTGCCACGCCGGCCCCGGCAACGAGTGGAGTGGGCACACCGAGGGCTACGTCCCCGTCTACACCACCCAGGCCGCGGCGTTCGTCGCGCAGAAACTGGTCGGCGCAGGCCAGTCGATGCCCGGGTACGGCCCGTCGATGCCGGGCACCGGCCCGCAGACCTCGCCCGGCTACGGTCCGCAGCAGCCCGGGTACGGCCCACAGTCGCCGGTTTACGGGCAGAACCCGCCGGGGTCGGGCCCGTCGATCCATGGCGGTACCGGCACCGCTCCGGCCCCCGCGCCGTCGGTGCCCGCGCCGGCTACGGACGCACCGCAAGCACCTCTCGTCTAAATCGTTACCGTCGGGTTACCAACGCCCCCTTAACATCGCTGTGTGAGGCTTATCCCGTTAGGGCTGGGCATCGTGATTGGCGCGACGGGCGCGTTATTGATTGCTCCGCAATTGGTTCCGCATGCGTCGGCGTCGTGCCCCGGCGTTGAAGTGGTGTTCGCCCGGGGCACCGACGAGCCACCCGGTGTCGGCAAGGTGGGCGGTGCCTTCGTCAGCGCGTTGCGCGAGCAGACCCGCAAAAGCGTTGGCGCATACGCGGTGAACTACCCGGCCAACAAAGACTTCCTGGCCGCCACCAACGGCGCCAACGACGCCAGCACCCACGTTGCGCAGATGGCCGTCAACTGCCCCGGCACCAAATTGGTGCTGGGCGGGTACTCCCAGGGCGCCGCCGTCGTCGACATCGTCACGGCCGCACCGGTATCCGGCCTCGGCTACCGCCAGCCGTTGCCGCCCCAGGCCGCCGACCACGTCGCCGCCGTCGCGCTGTTCGGCAATCCGTCCGGCCGGGTGGGTCAACTGATGAGCGCCCTGTCCCCGAATTTCGAGGGCAAGACCATCGACCTGTGCAACCCGGGCGACCCGATCTGCTCGGGGGGCATGCAGTGGAGTTCGCACCTGAGCTACGTTCCGGGATTGACCAATCGGGCCGCGAATTTCGTCGCGGGCAGGATCTAACCTTGAGTCGCCGCCGGTACGGCGCGGCGTGCGCCGCGTCCATCGCCGTGGCATCGCTGCTCGTCCTGGCGGTCGCCACGCTCTCCGCGCCGGCGGCATCGGCGGAATGCCCTGGTGCCGAAGTGGTTTTCGCCCGCGGCCGCGAAGAACCACCCGGAGTCGGTTACGTCGGTGCCGCATTCCTCAACTCCCTGCGCGCCAAGGTGCGGATGCCGGTAGGGGCCTACGGCGTCAACTATCCCGCCGACGTCAGCCCGGCCAAGGGCGCCAACGACATGAGCGCACACGTCCAGCAGATGGCGAGAACCTGCCCGGGCACCCGCGAGGTGCTCGGCGGCTATTCGCTGGGTGCCGTTTCCGCCGATCTGGTAGTCGCCGTGACCCAACCGGCATTCGGATTCACCAACCCCCTGCCGCAGGCGTTGGATCAGCAGGTGGCGGCGGTCGCCTTGTTCGGTAACGGCACCCGCAAAGTCCTTGGCCCCGTTCCCGATTTCGACCCGGCCTTCGCCGCCAAGACCATCGATGTGTGCGCGAAGGGCGACCCGATCTGCTCGGCGGGTGGCCTGAATTGGCCTTCGCATCTGCAGCCGTCTTACATCGATTCCGGCCTGGTGGATCAGGCCGCCGGATTCGTCGCCGCCAGGCTGTGACCGCTCAGTCGCGCGAGCGCACATCCCGGGTGATCAGATTGCGCGCGGCCAGCTGGTCGTCGGGCGGGTAATCGACACCGACCAGCGACAAGCCGTGCGCGGGTGCGGCGGCGAAGTCGCTGGATCGCGCCGTGACGCTGAGCAATTCGCGGCAGTAGGAGACCGGGCGGCGGTGTTCGCCGACGGCCAGCAGCGCGCCGACCAGTGAGCGCACCATCGACCAACAGAACGCATCGGCGCTGACGTGCGCGGTGATCAGGTCACCGTCGCGGGTCCACTCCAGTCGCTGCAGGTCGCGAATGGTGGTGGCGTTCTCGCGATGACGGCAGAAGGCGGCAAAATCGTGCAATCCCAGCAGGTCCCGCGATGCGGCGGTCATCGCCTCGACGTCCAGCGGGCGCGGCCACGCGGTGACGTAGCGCGCCTGCAGCGGCTGCACACCCCAGGGCGCCGTCGAGATGCGATACACATAGTGACGCCGCAGCGCCGAGAACCGGGCGTCGAAACCCACAGGCGCTCGGGTGATATCGACGACCCGGACATCGGTGGGCAAAAATCGGCCCAGCCGGCGCAGCAGCGCCAGAAACTCGGGTTCACCGACGTGCGGTGCACGCGGGTAGGCATTCGGCAGCGCGTCCAGCGGCACGTCGACGTGAGCCACCTGCCCGGTGGCATGAACTCCGGCATCCGTGCGTCCCGCCGCGCGCAGCCGCACCGGCGTGCGAAAGACGGTCGTCAGCGCCTCGTCGAGAATTCCTGCCACGGTCCGCTGGCCGGCCTGAGCCGCCCAGCCCGCGAAACCTGTTCCGTCGTAGGCGATATCAAGCCGCAGACGGACGTCCTCGCTAACTCTCGTCAGCCTCGTCGTTCGCCTCGGCGGCTTCGGCTTCGGCTCGTGCGGCGACGGCCTTGTCGGCCTTTTCCTCGGCTTCGGCCTGGGCCTTGGTCGGCTCGGCCTCGGCCTCGGTCGTGGTCTCCTCGACCTCGGGCGTGACTTCCTCGGCCGTCGGGCCGACGGCTTCCTGCGGCTCGACAGCCGCCTGAGGTGCCGCCGCCGCCGCGACAGGAGCGTCAGTCTTCTTGGACCCCTTCACCCGACGAGCCCGATCGGCCTCGGAGGTGACCGTCTTCTCCCGCACCAGCTCGATCACGGCCATGGGCGCGTTGTCGCCCTTGCGCGGCTCGACCTTGATGATGCGGGTGTAGCCGCCATTGCGGTCGGCGAAGAACGGCCCGATCTCCTCGAACAAGACGTGCACCACGTCTTTGTCGCGGATCTTCTTCAGCACCTCTCGACGGTTGTGCAGCGCACCCTTTTTCGCGTGCGTGATCAGCTTTTCCGCATACGGCCGCAGCGCACGCGCCTTGGGCTCGGTCGTCTTGATCCGGCCGTGCTCGAACAGCGACGTGGCTAGGTTGGCCAGCAGGGCCTTCTGGTGCGAAGACGACCCGCCGAGGCGAGGTCCCTTGGTGGGCTTGGGCATTGCGACTGTCTCCTAATTGGGGCCGGTCCCCGTATCAGGTAGGACCGGGACGGAATTCTTTACAGCTGTTCGGTTTCCGCGTAGTCCTGGTCGTCGTAGGACGCCTCGCTGGACCAGGTGCCGGTGGCGACGTCGTAACCCGCGACCTGCGAGGGGTCGAAGCTCGGCGGGCTGTCCTTGAGCGACAGACCCAGCTGGTGCAGCTTGACCTTCACCTCGTCGATGGACTTCTGACCGAAGTTGCGGATGTCGAGCAGGTCGGACTCGGTGCGGCTCACCAGCTCGCCGACGGTGTGCACACCCTCGCGCTTGAGGCAGTTGTAGGACCGCACCGTCAGATCCAGGTCGTCGATCGGCAGGGCGAACGACGCGATGTGGTCGGCCTCGGCCGGCGACGGCCCGATCTCGATGCCCTCGGCCTCGACGTTGAGTTCGCGTGCCAGACCGAACAATTCGACCAGGGTCTTACCCGCCGACGCCAGCGCGTCGCGGGGGTTGATCGAACTCTTGGTCTCGACGTCCAGGATCAGCTTGTCGAAGTCGGTGCGCTGCTCGACGCGGGTGGCGTCCACCTTGTAGGTGACCTTGAGCACCGGCGAGTAGATGGAATCGACTGGGATACGGCCGATTTCGGCACCGGAGGCGCGGTTCTGCACGGCCGGCACGTAGCCGCGGCCGCGCTCGACGACCAGCTCGACCTCGAGCTTGCCTTTGTCGTTCAGCGTCGCGATGTGCAGGTCGGGGTTGTGCACGGTGACACCGGCCGGCGGCACGATGTCACCCGCGGTGACCTCGCCCGGGCCCTGCTTGCGCAGGTACATGGTGACCGGCTCGTCTTCCTCGGAGGACACCACCAGGCTCTTGAGGTTCAAGATGATCGCGGTGACGTCTTCCTTGACGCCCGGCACGGTGGTGAACTCGTGCAGCACGCCGTCGATCCGGATGCTGGTGACGGCCGCGCCCGGAATCGAGGACAGCAGCGTGCGCCGCAGCGAATTACCAAGCGTGTAACCGAATCCCGGCTCCAGCGGCTCGATGACGAACTGGGACCGGTCGTCGGTGAGGATTTCCTCCGACAGAGTGGGTCGCTGAGAGATCAGCATGGTGTTTCTTCTTCTCCTTCTCGGCACCCGCTATTTGATGCCGTTGGTTCTCGCTACCCGCCGCCCGGCTTCGTCGACCTGCAACCTGCCTGGCGCAGGGGGTCCTTACTTCGAGTAGAACTCGACGATGAGCTGCTCGCTGAGCGGCACGTCGATCTGCGCCCGCTCGGGCAGCTGGTGGATGAGGATGCGCTGACGCTCCCCCACGACCTGCAGCCAGCTCGGGATCGGACGGTCGCCCGCCGTCTCCCGCGCGATCTGGAACGGCACGGTGTTCAGCGAGCCGTCCCGCACGTCGATGATGTCGTGCTGCGACACCCGGTAGCTGGGGACGTTGACGTGCACGCCGTTGACGCTGAAGTGCCCGTGGCTGACCAGCTGACGCGCCATCCGGCGAGTGCGGGCCAGCCCGGCCCGGTACACGACGTTGTCCAGCCGGCTTTCCAGGATGCGCAGCAGCTCTTCACCGGTCTTGCCGGATTGCCGGGAGGCCTCTGCGTAGTAGCGACGGAACTGCTTTTCCATCACGCCGTAGGTGAAGCGGGCCTTCTGCTTCTCCTGCAGCTGCAGCAGGTATTCGCTCTCCTTGATCCGCGCGCGGCCGTGCTGGCCGGGCGGGTAAGGACGCTTCTCGAAGGCCTGGTCGCCACCGACGAGATCGGTGCGCAGCCGGCGCGACTTGCGAGTGATGGGTCCGGTGTAACGAGCCATGGTTGTCTCCTAGACCCTTCTGCGCTTCGGCGGGCGGCAGCCGTTGTGCGGCTGGGGGGTGACGTCGGAGATCGCGCCGACCTCCAGGCCGGCGGCCTGCAGCGACCGGATCGCGGTCTCCCGGCCCGAACCCGGGCCCTTCACGAACACATCGACCTTCTTGACGCCGTGTTCCTGAGCCTTGCGCGCGGCGTTCTCGGCGGCCAGCTGGGCTGCGAACGGGGTCGACTTCCGCGAGCCCTTGAAGCCCACGTGACCCGACGACGCCCAGGCGATGACGTTGCCCTGGGGGTCGGTGATCGTGACGATCGTGTTGTTGAACGTGCTCTTGATGTGGGCGGCACCGTGCGGGATGTTCTTCTTTTCCCGCCTGCGGGTCTTCTGACCCTTCTTGGGCGCAGCCGCGCCTGCCTTCTTTGCTGGTGGCATCGGGGATTACCTGGCCTTCTTCTTGCCGGCGATGGTGCGCTTGGGGCCCTTGCGGGTGCGCGCGTTGGTCTTTGTCCGCTGACCGCGCACCGGCAGGCCGCGGCGGTGCCGCAGGCCCTGGTAGCAGCCGATCTCGATCTTGCGGCGGATGTCGGCCTGCGTCTCGCGGCGGAGGTCACCCTCCACCTTGAGGTTTGCCTCGATGTAGTCACGCAGGTGGGTCAGCTGGTCGTCGGTCAGATCCCGGGTGCGCAGGTTCCGGTCAATGCCGGTAGCTGCCAGGATCTCGTTCGACCGGGTCCGGCCGACACCGAAGATGTAGGTCAGCGCGATCTCCATCCGCTTGTCACGCGGCAGATCGACGCCTACTAGTCGAGCCATAGGTGGCGTTTCCTCTTTTTCTAGGCGGAGGTCTGTTCCCAGCCCGTTCCCGCGACCCCGGTAGGGGTGGTTATATCTCGCGGGGCCCGGCCTCCGTCCGGGCGTGGATGAGCTAGCCCATCTCTAGAGATGCCAGCCGCTCACTGGTGCTGGGAGGTCTGCATTCAGTTGTGTTGGTACTGCGGGGCGCCTACGCCCTGCGGGGTTAGCCCTGGCGCTGCTTGTGACGCGGATCGGAGCAGATCACCATGACCCGACCATGCCGACGGATCACCCTGCACTTGTCACAGATTGGCTTGACGCTCGGGTTCACCTTCACGGCTGTTCGATCCTGTTCTGTTTCGTTCGTAGGTTGTTCTGATCAGGCGCTTTACTTGTACCGGTACACGATGCGGCCACGGGACAGGTCGTAGGGAGACAACTCCACCACCACCCGGTCCTCGGGCAGGATGCGGATGTAGTGCTGCCGCATCTTGCCGCTGATGTGGGCAAGCACCTTGTGACCGTTCTCCAGCTCAATGCGGAACATCGCATTGGGCAGGGGCTCGACCACCCGGCCTTCCACCTCGATGGCGCCGTCCTTCTTGGCCATAACTAGTTAAGAATCCTCGTCGTATAGTTTCGTTCTCGTCTGCGCCTGGTCGACGCGACATTGCCCACCGACTTGGAACGTGAGCCGGTGACAGGAAATTCCTCGGGACTTGGCACACCAAAAGTCGGCGCGGATGCCGCACCGTTGTTCCACGATACCTGGTCAATCCCCTCCACCAAAATCGCTGTCGGCGCAGCCCGGTTCGTCTCCTCGGCCTCCCACATGGCCGCTGACGAGCGCATACTTGACGCCGATGACCAACCCTTCCGGCTCCGCAGGCCAAGCAGACACTGCCGGCTCGGCAGCGCAACCGCGCAAGCCCGTCATGTTGACCGTCGACGACGATCCCTCGGTTTCCCGTGCGGTCGCCCGCGACCTGCGCCGCCACTATGGCGAAGAGCACCGGATCGTGCGCGCGGAATCCGGGCCCGACGCCCTGGGCACGCTCAAAGAGCTCAAGCTGCGCGGCGAGACGGTCGCGCTGCTGATCGCCGACTACCGGATGCCGCAGATGAGCGGCATCGAGTTCCTCGAACAGGCGATGGACCTGTATCCGGCGGCGCGTCGCGTGCTGCTGACCGCCTACGCCGACACGCACGCCGCCATCGAGGCGATCAACGTCGTAGACCTCGACCACTACCTGCTCAAGCCGTGGGATCCCCCGGAGGAGAAGTTCTACCCCGTCATCGACGGGCTGCTGGACGCCTGGCGCGCCGCACCCGAGCACCCCATCCCGCATACCAAGGTGATCGGCCACCGCTGGTCGGCGCGGTCCTGGCAGGTCCGCGACTTCTTGGCCCGCAACGGCCTCTACTACACCTGGTTCATGGCCGACGAGCCCGCCGGCGAGCGGCTGCTCACCGCGGCCGGCGAGGACGGCCTGCGGCTGCCGGTGGTGGTCACCCAGCGCGGCGACACTTTGGTCGAACCCACCGACGCGCAGCTGGCCGAGACCCTGGGCCTGAGCACCACGCCGTCGCAGGAGTTCTACGACCTGATCGTGGTCGGTGGCGGGCCCGCCGGCCTGGCCGCCGCCGTGTACGGCGCCTCCGAGGGGCTGCGCACGGTGCTCATCGAGCACACCGCCACCGGCGGGCAGGCCGGGCAGAGCTCACGGATCGAGAACTACCTGGGCTTCCCGGACGGGGTCTCGGGTGGCCAGCTGGCCGACCGCGCCCGCCGGCAGGCAGAGAAGTTCGGCGCCGAGCTGATCACCGCACGCAAGGCGACCGCCCTCGAGGTGAACGGATCCAAGCGCACCGTGCGGTTCGCCGACGGCGGCTCGATCGACGCGCATGCGGTCATCCTCGCCACCGGAGTCTCCTACCGCCAGCTGCAGGCCGAGGGCTGCACCGAGCTGACCGGCTGCGGCATCTACTACGGCGCAGCCGTCTCGGTCGCCTCGGAATGCGAAGAGGAAGAGGTCTACGTGATCGGCGGGGCCAACTCTGCCGGCCAGGCCGCCATGTACCTGTCGCGGACCGCCAAGTCGGTCAACATCGTGGTGCGCGCCCCGTCGCTGGAGGCGTCGATGTCCTACTACCTCATCCAACAGATCGAGGCGAACCCGAAGATCAACGTCCTGACCTGCACCGAGGTGCAGCGCGCCACCGGCGACGGCCACCTGGAACAGCTGAGGTTGGTCAACAATCGGACCGGGGAAACCGAGGACGTCACCTGCGGCCGAATGTTCATCTTCATCGGCGCCGCCCCCCGCACCGACTGGCTCGACGGGGTGCTGGCCCGCGACGATCACGGCTTCATCCTGACCGGTCCGGACCTGCGCAACGTGTGCGGCTGGACGCTCGAACGCCCGCCGCATCATCTCGAGACCAGCGTGCCCGGGGTGTTCGCCACCGGCGATGTCCGCTCGACATCGGCCAAACGGGTCGCCGCCGCCGTCGGTGAAGGCTCGATGGCCGTCATGCTGGTCCACCGATACCTGGCCGAGAGCTAGGAGGGGTATGACCGGCTCCGAATCAAAGCCGATGCCGTGTGAGCCCGACGAGTTGCGCAGCCTGTTCCTGTTCGAGGCGCTCACCGATGAGCAGCTCGCGGTGCTGTGCGCCAACGGGCACATCCAGCACTACGAACCCGGCCCGATCTGCGTCGAGGGCGAACCGGCGACCTGCTTCTACGTCCTCATCGACGGGGAGCTGACCATGACCAAACTCTCTGGCGGCCAGGACATCGAAACCAACCGCACCTCGCAGCGCGGCGTGTATTGCGGAGCCTGGCGGGCGTTCACCGGCGGCAAGCAGAAGAGCTACGACGCCTCGGTGCACGTGACCAGGCCGTCGCGCTTCTTCGTGATGGACGCGCCGGTGTTCGCCCAGTTCATGAAGGACCAGTTCCCGATGGCGGTGCATCTGCTCGACGGCATCGCCGTCGGCACCGACCGCACCCGCCGGATCATCGACAACCGCGAGAAGCTGCTGGCGCTGGGCCGATTGTCGGCCGGGCTGACGCATCAGCTGAACAATCCGGCGGCGGCGATCTCGCGATCCGCGGCGGATCTGCGCGAGCGGGTGGCCAACATGCGGCACAAGCTGGCGATGCTCGCCGACGGCACCATCACCCCCGAGGCGCTCAGTGCTTTGGTGCAGCTGCAGGAACGGGTCGCCGAGCAGGTCGCCAAATCCGCTTCTCCAGGATGGGGGCAGCACTTGAGCGCGCTCGAGACCTCCGACCGCGAGGACGCCGTCGGCGACTGGCTGGAGGACCACGGCATCGACGGCGGGTGGGACATCGCGCCGACGTTCGTCGAGGGCGGCATCGACACCGATTGGCTGGAGCGGATTTCCGCGGTCACCGACGAGCTCGCGTCGACATCGCTGGAGCAGGCGATCCGATGGATCAACTACACCATCGAGAGCGAGCTGCTGATGAACCAGATTGTGGAAGCGAGCAAACGGATTTCGGCGCTGGTCGCCGACGCCAAGCAGTATTCGCAAATGGATCGGGCCGCGTTCCAGGTGACCAATGTGCACGATCTGCTGCGCAGCACCCTGGTGATGTTCGCCGACCGGTTGACCAAAGACGCGGGCAAGGGCGCCGGCAAGGACAACGCCGTAACGGTGGTCAAGGACTTCGACCAGACTCTACCCGAAATCCCATGCTACCCAGGTGATCTCAATCAGGTTTGGACCAACATCATCGACAATGCGATCGCCGCGATGCGCGATACCGGCGGAACGCTGACCATCCGCACCCGCCGGGAATGCGACAACCTGGCCCGCATCGAAATCTGCGACACCGGGCCGGGAATACCCGAGGACGTGCGCGAGCACATCTTCGAGCCGTTCTTCACCACCAAGCCCTTCGGCGAAGGCACCGGACTGGGCCTGGACCTGGCGTTCAACATCGTGGTGAAGAAGCATCGCGGGGATCTGCGGGTGGAGTCGGTGCCCGGCGACACCCGGTTCATCGTGCTGCTGCCGCTGGAGCCACCGGCCGGACGCCGCTGCCGTGGACCTCGACGATGCCGATGAGGATGTAGCCGCCCCGGAATAGCTGTCGCGGGGCGCGGGTTGGGAACACCATGACCGATGCAACGAGCAAACCCAATCTCGGCCGGTTCGGATCGTTCGGACGCGGCGTCACACCAGAGCAGGCCAGGGACATCGAAGCGCTGGGCTACGGCGCCGTCTGGGTCGGCGGTTCACCGGCCGCCGAGCTGGCCTGGGTCGAGCCCCTCCTGGAGGCGACCACGACATTGCAGGTGGGCACCGGCATCGTCAACATCTGGACCGCGGCGGCCAAGCCGGTGGCCGAATCCTTTCACCGCATCGACAAGGCCTACCCGGGCCGGTTCCTGCTGGGCATCGGCGTCGGCCATCCCGAGGCTCACACCGAGTACCGCAAGCCCTACGACGCGCTGACCGACTATCTGAATCAGCTCGATGACTACGGCGTGCCCGCCCACCGCCGGGTGGTGGCGGCGCTGGGCCCGCGCGTCCTCAAGCTATCCGCGGAACGCTCGGCCGGGGCACACCCCTACCTGACCACCCCGGAACACACCGCGCATGCCCGCGAGCTCATCGGACCGTCGGCCTTCCTGGCTCCCGAGCACAAGGCGATCCTGACCACCGACGCCGAGAAGGCCCGGGCGGTCGGCCGCAAGGCGCTCGATATCTACTTCAATCTGGCCAACTACCGAAACAACTGGAAGCGGCTGGGTTTCACCGAGGACGAAGTCACCCGGCCGGGCAGCGACCGCCTGGTAGACGCGGTGGTCGCATACGGCACCGTGGACCAGATCGCGGCGCGACTCTCCGAACACCTGGACGCCGGCGCCGATCACGTCCCCGTGCAGGTGCTGACGAAGGATGAAAACCTGGTCGCGGCACTGGCCGAACTGGCGGGGCCGCTGGGTTTGACGCAGTCCTGACTTGCCGTACGGGGAGCCAGATGACCGAGGGAGTTCACTCAAACCCGAGCTCGGCCGGTTCGGCGTGTGGCTGCCCACCCGATCCATCTCGCCCGAATTGGCCGCGGGCATCGCATCGCTGGGCTACGGCGCCGCCTGGATCGGTGGATCACCGGACGCCGGTCTGTCCTGGGCCGACCCGGCCCTGGCGCGGACCACGTCGCTGCAACTGGCCATAGTCAACATCTGGTCGGCGGCCCCCACCTGCCGTCGCCGAGTCCTTCCACCGGATCGAATGCGGCCATCCGGGAAGGTTTGGCATCGGGGGCGCTGAAGGAATTGGCCGGGCCCCTGGGGCTTACTTCGCGACCTCACCGATCGGCTCGGTTAGGGTTTGGGCATGCGGTTACTGGTCACCGGCGGCGCTGGATTCATCGGCGCCAACTTCGTGCACAGCACGGTCCGCGAACACCCCGAGGACTCCGTGACGGTGCTCGACGCCCTGACCTATGCGGGTCGGCGCGAGTCACTGGCCGACGTCGAGGACTCCATAGAGCTCGTGGTAGGTGACGTCACCGACGCCGAGTTGGTGTCGCGGCTGGTCGGCGAATCCGACGCGGTGGTGCATTTCGCCGCGGAGAGCCACGTCGACAACGCATTGGACAGTCCCGAGCCGTTCCTGCACACCAACGTGGTCGGCACCTTCACCATCCTCGAGGCGGTGCGACGTTACGGCGTTCGGCTGCACCATATCTCGACCGACGAGGTCTACGGCGACCTAAAGCTCGACGACCCGCAGCGGTTCACCGAGGCGACGCCCTATAACCCGTCCAGTCCGTATTCGGCGACCAAAGCCGCCGCCGACATGCTGGTGCGCGCTTGGGTGCGCTCGTATGGGGTGCGCGCGACGATCTCGAACTGCTCCAACAATTACGGGCCGTATCAGCATGTCGAGAAGTTCATCCCACGCCAGATCACCAACGTGCTCACCGGCCGCCGGCCCAAGCTGTACGGCACCGGCGCCAACGTTCGCGATTGGATCCATGTCGACGACCACAACAGCGCGGTCCGACGCATCCTGGACAAGGGTGAGATCGGGCGCACCTACCTGATCAGCTCCGAAGGAGAACGCGACAACCTGACCGTGCTGCGCGCGCTGCTGCAGATGATGGGCCGCGAGCCCGACGACTTCGACCACGTCACGGACCGCGTTGGTCACGATCTGCGTTACGCCATCGACCCGTCGGCGCTGTACGACGAATTATGCTGGGCGCCAAAGCATACTGATTTCGAGGAGGGTCTGCGTGCCACCATTGACTGGTATCGCGCAAACGAATCGTGGTGGCGTCCGTTGAAAGACGCATCGGAAGCGCGCTACGAAGAGCGCGGGCAGTAACGTGCACGTTCGTGAACTGAAGATTCCCGGTGCCTGGGAGATCACCCCGGCCGTTCATGGCGATTCGCGCGGTCATTTCTTCGAATGGCTCACCGACAAGGGATTCCGCTCCTTCGCCGGCCATGGGTTGGATGTCCGGCAGGCCAATTGCTCGGTGTCATCGGCAGGCGTGTTACGCGGATTGCATTTCGCGCAGCTGCCGCCGAGCCAGGCCAAATATGTAACCTGCGTTCGCGGTTCGGTGTTCGACGTTGTCGTCGATATCCGGGTGGACTCGCCGACATTCGGGCAGTGGGATTCGGTTCTGCTCGATGACTCCGATCATCGGACCATCTACATTTCCGAAGGCCTGGGGCATGGCTTCCTGGCGCTGCAAGACAATTCGACGGTGATGTATTTGTGCTCGGCGGAATACAACCCGCAGCGCGAGCACACGATTTGCCCGACCGATCCGGCGCTGGCCATCGACTGGCCGCTGGTGGACGGGGCGGCGCCCAACCTATCCGACCGCGATGCTGCGGCGCCCAGCTTCGCGGAGGTGCGCGCCTCCGGCCTGCTGCCCACCTGGGACGAGACGAAGGCATTTGTTGAGGGAATGCGACTCAAGCAGAAGCGGCCCGATTCCGCCTAGCCGCTAGAACGCTCGCCCATAAGGCCACCGTGAGCACCTCCGCCGCTACGCTGACGGCGGCGTACGGCGCTGGCTCCCAACCCCGTTCGGAGAAGCCGGAAAGGCCGACGGTGCGTGATAAAGCGAACGCGACCAGCGAACCGGCCGCCAGCGCGGCACCGGCCCAGCGCAGCCACCCTGGACCGCCGACCAGGATCAGCAGCGCAATCGCCAACGAAAGGCTGGCCTGCGTCATGAATGCCGCGCCGATCGTCGGAATATGCCGGTAGCCATGCACATAGAGGTAGGCGTGGCTGGCGGCGCTGATGGTCAACGACGCAGCCAGGCCGAGACGGACCAGGATGCTCGCCAAAGTCATTGCAGCGCCGTCTCCTTCAAGGCCAGAGCGGTCTCTCCCCTGGCATAGCTGACCTCACGGATACCCAGCGCGTCGCGCAGCTTGCCGGCCGGAAGCGTGACCGGCTTGGGCGCGGGCCCGTCGCCGGGGTGCGGCAGCGGGTAAGCGGTGGTGGTGCCGCTGTAGAACGTGACATTGTCCTCGGTTTTGGAGAACAGTTGGTGGACATGGCCGTTCAGACACGTCACCGAGGAGAATCGGCGCAGGTAGCTCAGCGCCTGGGTGGCATCATCGGTGCCCCAGCCCCATTGCGGGAACATCGCAAACAGCGGGATGTGGCTGAACACGATGATGGGCGTATCGCTGGAAAGGCGTGCGACGTCCTTCTTGACGAACTCCAACTGATCGGCACCGAGATGACCGAGCTTGTGCAGATTCAACGTGTTGACCAACGCGATCAGGTGCACCCCGGCGATATCGAGGCTGTACCACCCGTCCCCAACGGAGCCCGCGCCGAACGCGTTTCGATACTTCTGCCCCGCGTCGTCGATCGAATCGTGCTCGCCGGGCACGGTGAACACGTGTGGCGTCTTGAGGCCACTCATCATCTGCTTCACCTGGTCGAACTGCTCCGGGCCGGACAGGTGGGTGAGGTCCCCGGTGTGGATGACGAAATCCGGTGTGTAACCGAGGTTGTTGACCAGTTCGATCGCGTGGCCGAACGTTGCGGTGACGTCGGGATTGGGCGCCCCGGTGAAGCCGAGGTGGCTGTCGCTGATTTGGGCGAACCGCAGGGTGGGCCGGGCGGCCGCGTGCTGCGCCCCCGCCTGGCCCGCCACGTGCGAGATGACCTCGCCGCCGGCCACGGCGAACCCGACCGCCGCACCGAACCATGCCGTGTGCCGGATGAGCTGGCGGCGAGTCATGCCGTTCTCCGCGGCGCTCATCCCGTCACCACCACGGTGCCGCGCATCATCGGGTGGATCGAACAGACGTAGTCGAAAGTCCCCGCAGTGGAGAAGATGTGGGTGAAGGTCGCGCCCGTTCCCATGCCGGGTGAGTGAAACGAGCCGTCGCTTGCAGCCACCGTGTGGGGTTCTTCGTCGCGGTTGGTCCACGTGACGGTGGTCCCGGCGGGCACGGTCAAGGTCACCGGCGCGAACGCGAAGCCGTCGATGCTGACCTGGTCGCCGCGCACCGGCGCTGCCGGCGCGGTTATCGACAACGCGGTGGTGGGCGCGGCGGTGGTCGCCACCGGCCGCGGTTGGGAGCAACCGGCCAGCAGCAACACACACACGGCCGGCACGGCCGCCAAAAGTCTTCGCATGGGGATATCCATGCCCATAGATAGGTCGGTGGGTTACACCGCTTAGGCCGGCAGCTGCGGACGCGGCGGGGCGAACACCTCGATGACCCCGTTGGCCTCACGAACCATCAAGGCGGGCAGCGGTTTCGGCGCTATCGGTAACTGGTGGGTGAGCACCTGCCCGCTGGGCGAGAACGACGTGGTGTGGCAGGGGCAGCGCAGCGTGTCGTCGGGTGCGTCGAACCACAGCTTGCAGCCCTGGTGGGTGCACACCCCGGAAATCGCCTGAATTCTGCCGTCGACGCGGCGGACGAATCCGGTCACCGAGCCGAGGTCGAAGGCGTGCGTGGCGCCGTCGGGCACGTCCGGGCTGGCCGCGACGCGCTGCCAGCTGCCCTCGTTGGGCGTGAGCTGTCCGGCGGCAACCTCGGGGGTACGACCGTCGCCGGATCGGCCCCCGATCAGGGCGCGGTCGACGGACACCGCGGCGACCGCCGCGGTGGCGGCGGCCGACGTGCCGACGATGACCTGGCGGCGCGTGCTGCCGCGGCCCGGCGCCGATTCCGTTGGAGAGCCCGACATCTGCTCGGCGACCCGCCGGTGCAGATCGGCGACGAATTCCGGGCGCGGTGCGTCACCACCCTCGCGAGCCGCGCGCAGCTCGATCGCCGTGCGGACTTGCGCGGCCTCGAATTCGTCGGGTGCGAACGGTCTGGGCCGGCGCCCCCGCAACAGGTCGTCGACATAACGTCGCAGCCCTCGCGCATTCATGGCTGGCCCCCATCGTTGACCTGGGCCGCCAGCCGCAGGGCACGGTGCTGGAGCACTTTGGCATTGGCCACGCTGATCCCGAGTTCCGCGGCTGACTCCTTGATCGAATTACCCCGCAGGAAGCGGGATTCCAGAATTTGACGGTAGCGGTCCGGCAGGCTGTCCAGAACCCGGGCAACACGCTGCGGCGCGGTGCTGATCGCGTCCTGGCTGTCGGCTGGTTGTTCGATGTCCTCGATCGAGGTTATCTCTCGCCCCAGCGTCTCGCGCCAGTGTGCGGCCAGCACCGTCCTGGCCGTCGCCCGCAGATACGCGCGCACCTCGGCGACGCTGGCGGTCAGCCGCAACGGCCGCAGCGCGGCGAGGAACACCTCGGCGGTGAGGTCCTCGGCGTCGGTTTGGTTGCCGACGCGCGCGAACAGCGTCCGGTACACCCAGGTCACGTTGTCCTGGTACACGGCTTCCCAGCTCGGGTAGCCGGCATCCTGGCCATCGTCGGGCACCGCGCGCAGGGGTCGCGGGCCGACGGGTTCGTTTCTTGCCGCCACAGGCCTCCTTCACCCGATGAATATCGACTCGGGTTACACGGGTCACGGCGCCGCGAGGGCGGCTTCGGTGGCCATCAGCTGGTCGAGCTTGGTGGCAGTGGCGGAGAACGCGGACTTGGCGATGCTCAGGATTCGCGTCCGCACCCGGGGCTTCACCGAGGCCGACGGCAGCAGGTGCCCCATCAGATGCCCGAACAGGTCCAGGCGGGCCGCGGCCAACCACGACATCAATTCCGGTTCATCGAACCAGCGCAGCTGGTTGCTGTAGTCGGCCAGCGCAAGCCGCAACCAGTCGAGGTCGGTATCCGGATGCGGCACGGGTACGCACAGCTCATTTTTGACGACGTCGTCACGGTATGCGGCTTCGACGTGGGCGATCAGCGCGGCGCTGAAGATCTGTTGGCATCCACGCACGCTTTGCAGCGTGATGCTTCCGGCATCGAAAATAGGTGTGGCGGGCCGCTTTTCGGCACCATCCGCGGTGCAATCGATGTACAACTCGTCGCCGCAGACCGCTACAATGCCGCCGTCGAGGACCATCCTGTCCGCCTCGATGGCCAGTAGGTGGCCCATGCGCACCACGTCGGTGATGCGGCGCAGCTGCTCGAGTTCGAGCCGGGTGACGGTCGCACAGCGGTACATGGCGGGCCGGACAGCCGAATCGATCCGCAACAGCACACCGGCGTCTTCGAGGCGAGCGAACAGGTCCTGCACCGAAGCCGCGTCGTTGATGGCGCGCAGTTGTGCGGTGAAGGTGACCTTGATCTTCTCGGCGAACAACGTGCCGGGTTGCATCGTCTCGCGATCCAGCAGCCAGGAGTCGCGAGGCATGACCCAGGTCAACCGATCCGGCCCGACACCGTGACTGAGCAGCCACAGGCAGGTGTCGATGCCGGTCTTGCCGGCCCCCACGACGACGTAGCGCTCGTGCGCGGCGAGCCAGGGCAGGTCGTTGGGCGGCACGCAGTGGATGGCGTCGGCAACCTTGTACGGCGGGCGGCGCATCGCGGGAACCGTGACCCGCATGTAGGTGGCGTCCACGACGCGGCGCGTCACGCGGACGGTGTGGTCGGCGCCGGCCAGCGTGCGAAACCGGCCGTCGCCAAGGTATTCGCTCATCGGGAAGTAGCTGACCCGCCCGCTCGGCAACCACTCCCGGCGCATGATGCGCTCGTAATACGCGCAGATTTCGCCGGCGGTCGCCAACTCGTAAAGGCCGTGGTTCCAACCCACTTGGTCGATGGTGTCGCTGCCCAGCCGCGCCGAGTTGACGCCGTAGAACGCCGAGGGCTGATGCAGCCGCACGAACGGGTAGGCCATGGTCCAATGCCCGCCGGGCGCGTGGTGGCGATCCACCACCACCACGCGGGCCTCCGTCTCGGAGACCAGCGTGTCGATGAACGCCATGCCCATGGCGCCCGCACCGACTACCAGGTAGTCGGCCTCGATGGTGCGCAT
>CAWCRJ010000028.1:0-401544 GCA_963797865.1 uncultured Actinomycetota bacterium | reverse complement strand
ATCTGACGCTGGACGCCGCGACAGCCGCACCCGAATCTCACCGATCTCGACAATGTCGTTCAACGGGGACGCCAAGATCACATCGATGCGTGCGTTCTGGTCACCCGCGGACGTTCAGGTCGTGTAAGTCGGTGGTATGCCTCGCCAATTTTGTTGGTCGACAGCCTAACTCGAAATTCGGCCGAGGATGCCCTGCACCAGCGTGGTGGCGTCGTCACCGAGATCCTGTCCGATGACATCGACGTCGACCACGACGTTAGCCTTGGCCGCCAGGGCCCGCAGTGCACTGGTGTGCTGGCCGCCGACGTCGGAGGTGCGTCCGTTGTCCTGCACGGTCCCGAGTGTGCTGCGCACCGATGTCACCGGGCCGGTTTGCACCGGTGTTCCACGCTGTAGATACCGGACACCCCGCCGTGTGAGTACGTCAATTGTTTTCCGGCGCAGCTGTTGATCTGACTGACGGCGCCGGTAACGAAACCCTTTGCGGCCGCGGCATTGTCGAATGTCGCAACGAGCTCCGCAACCCCATGCGGGAAACCATTGGTGTGTTGACCCAGGTCCACGCCGTAGATCGCACGGTAACCGCTGTCGCGATAGGACGCCGTCAAGCCGTTGAATACCGCTCCGGTGCACTCCACCGGGTCGAAGCTGTCGCCGGGCTGCAGCTCGTGCGTCTGGGTCACGTCTTGTTGACGTACATGTCGGGCGTCTTGATGAGGCCGGCGACATCTTCCCCGTGAGCACCAGCGACTGCAGGGCTTCGGGCGTCACCGACGGTTCGGGGGGCGCGGCAGCAGTGCCACTCGGCTTCGCCGCGCGGGCGGCGGAGGTTCCCCCAGAGCGCGCCGTTGACTGGCCGGCGTGATTGCTGCCGAGGGTCGCCCACAACACCAGTGCCACCGCGACGACGACGGTGAACGCGTACGACAGCGTCAGTCCAACCAGCGCGCGATTGCGGCCGCGGTCGCCGCGCCGGCGGATATCTTTGAGGGCGAAGTGCCCCAACACCGCTCCGACCGGGGCCAGCAGAAACGCGAACACGACCGAGAGCGTCGCCAGCGTGTTCACTTTGCCGGAGGGCGGGGGCGATTGATTAGGCGGCGGAGGGGGCGGTGCGCCTGGGTCAAGGGGTTGGGCCAACTGGGACCCGGCCAGTTAGTGGTCATGAACGGGTCGTAGTCAGAGTCGTGGCCTCCCCATTGGACTTCGCGCGGTTGGAGGCGAAGCACGAGATGTCGTGATCCTAAGTGAGGTTGACGGGCTTGAGAATTCAGGCGATCCATTCGTCGACTTCACCGCGTTTCCCAGTCGATGCCGGCGCCACCCGTCAAGTGGCGTGCTGGTCGATTACCTCCCGCGAGACGCGCGATGGACCTCCTCGATCAACCGTCTTGGCATTTGAGGACATGTCGCGCTGGCATCAATCGGCACGGTGCCCGATAGTCGTAGCAACAAGTGAGCGCCGATGTCATCAGAGGTGGGCTTTATGCGTGACGACTCACCACGCTGGAACGACCGAGACTATGCCGAGGCCGTCGCGGCGGAACGTCCATGACCACCCGCCGCCACATCATCGTCAGCGGTGACGACGCGCTCGCGACCACGATTGCCGAGGAACTGAACCGCGCGGGCGCAACCATCGCCAAGCTGCACAGCGAGGAGCTCGCCGGCGCCGATCTTGCCCGTGCGAGCGCCATCGTCTGCGCGGGGGACGACGATGCGAAGAATCTCGAAATCGCCTTGCTGGCAAGGAAAACAACCCCAATGTGCGCGTTGTCGCTCGCTTGGGCAACAACGTGCTGCGGGCGGCGGTGGCCGCAGACAACGGTCCCGGCGCCATCTTGGACGTCGCCGACCTCGCGGCACCGTCGGTCGTCGAGGCCTGTCTGTCGAGCCACACGCACCCGGTCGAGGCTGCCGGGATCAAATTTCTGGTGTCGGGGGCCGAGGCACCACGCGACGCGACCCTTCGCGAGATCTACGGCGACCTGGCACCGGTAGCCGTGATTCACGGTCAGAACTCCGCTACGCCCGCCGGGGTGGTGCCATGTCCGGGACGAGACCATCCGGTGAGTGCCGGTGACTGGACGGCCATGATCGGCAGCGCCGATGAGCTGGCAGCGCGCGGGATAAAGACGCCCCGACCGAGCGCGACACGCTCCCGCCAATCGTGGATGCGCCGAATCTCGGACGCCGCGCGGGCGATGCGCGACGACGTCAATCCCATGCTCTTTCCCGCGATGCTGCTTGCAATCACCCTCTTGCTCGCGTCGACGATTGTCGTGCACTTCTCCTACACCGAGCCGCGACTGTCCTGGCTAGACGCGCTGTATTTCACCGCGGAAACCATCACCACCGTGGGTTACGGCGAATTCGGGTTCGCCCAACAATCGGCGTGGCTGCGAATATTCGCCGTCGCCCTGATGTTTGCCGGCGTGACGACCACCGCGCTGCTCGTCGCGTTCCTCGCGGACTTGCTGCTCTCGCGCCGCTTCCTGCAGTCGGCCGGGGTCCGGCGCGCACGCCATCTGCGCGACCACATCATCGTGGTCGGGCTGGGCTCGTTCGGCAGCCGTGTCGTCAGCGATCTGACCGCCGCCGGATACGACGTCGCGGTGATCGAGCGCGATGAGAACAACCGATTCCTCTCGACCGCAGACGAACTCGATGTGCCGGTGATCTTCGGGGACGAACACTGCGCCAAACGCTGGAGGCGGCCCGCGTCGATCGCGCCCGCGCCGTCGCGGTGCTGACTCAGGATGACATGGTCAACATCGAGACCGGAATTGTGCTGCGCGAGATGCTCGGCCCCCGGGTGATGCCCGAAGTCAACCGGCCCGACGTGCCGATCGTGCTGCGAATCTATGACCGCACCCTCGGCGATGCGGTGGCCAAGCGGTTCGGTTTCGAGAACGTTCGCTCGACCGTCGATCTGGCCGCGCCGTGGTTCATCGGCGCCGCGATGGGTCTGCAGGTGCTGGGGACGTTCTCGGTCGGACAGCGTTCGTTCATGGTCGGCGCCATGCATGTGGCGGCCGGTAGCGAACTCGACGGGCTGCGGATGTTCGAGATGTCCACCCAGACTCGTGTCATCGCGATCACCCGCCGGGATACGCCCGTCGAGCTGCACCCACGCCGGGACGCGTGGCTTCGCGGCGGCGACACCGTCTACCTTGTGGGGCCGTACCGCGAGCTGCTGGAAGCGCTGCGCAAGGGTCAGCCGCCCCAGGACCCTGTCCTCAACGACGAGCGCCGGACGGACAAAGCAGCAACCTGAGGCTTTCCGGTTCGGCCACCGGGGCGGTGGAGACTACAGCCGTGCTGTCACGCCCGCGGCGCGACGGAGCTGATCGACTTCCGAGCTCGTCGGGATGAGCTGGACTTCGTCGGTGCCGATCTCCTCGAACCTGCGCAACACGTCCAGCAGCTCGTCTTCGCTGCCGGCCCAGCCCGTCATCGGCGCCATCGCGTCGACGTATTCGGCCGGAATCCAGTTCATGTAGCGCCGCAGATGACGGTGGATCTGGGCGCGAGATTCCTCGGGCGGCCCGAACGCGAACCAGAACGACGTGATCAGGTGGGGTTTCGGCTTGCCAGCCCGGGCCCAGGCTGCCCTGGTCACGTCGAACAGCTCGTTCTGCTTGGCGACGTCGAGGTCGAGGGTGGTGCCGGCCAGCCCGTCGGCCCACGCGGCCGCACTGCGGACGGTCTTCGGCCCGATACTGCCGACGAACAGCGGCGGACCACCGGCCTGGACCGGCGCCGGCCCGACGGGCAGCACCGAATCGGAGGTCTTCTCCCCCGCCCAGACGCGCCTCATCACCGCCACGCGTTCGGCCATGCCGCGCATCGTCTGTGTCGCCGGATCGGCACTCACGGCGTGGTAGTCCTCGTGCCGGCCGCCCACCCCTATGCCCACGGTCAACCGGCCGCCGCTGAGCAGATCGCCGGTCGCCAGACCCTTGGCGAGCATGACGGGATCGTGCAGCTGCGGCACGATGACGGTCGTCAGCAGCCGGACCCTTTTGGTCCAGGCGGCCAGCGCTCCGAGCAATGTCAGATTGTCCGGATTGTCGAAGGCGATCCGCTCGCCCCAGCACAGCGACGAGAACGGGCCCTCGTCGATGGCGCGCGCCCACGTCTCGAGCACCGTCGCGTCCAGATCCGGCTCCATCACCGGCATAGTCATCGCAATCTGCACGACGGCGATTGTGGCATGTTTAACATGCGGCCTTTCAGTGGAACCATGGGGCGAATGGCGTTCACGAGTAGTTCCATCGCACATGTCCGACTGACCGTGACCGATATCGAGCGGTCGCGCCAGTTCTACGAGAGCATGTTCGGTTGGCCGGTGCTCCTGGAAGTCCCCGAAACTGCCGACGAATCCACCCGCAATCAGTTGAGCTTCCTGTACGGCGGCGTCATCTACGACCTCGGCGGCACGCTGCTCGGACTGCGGCCGGTCGCCGCTGACCGCTTCGACGAGGACCGGGTCGGACTGGACCACATTGCCTTTCGGCTCGCCAGCAAAGATGAATTGGATTCGGCGGCAGCGCATCTCGATGAACTCGGTGTCGCTCACGAGCCGGTCAAAGACATCGGGCCTTCCTACATCCTGGAGTTCCGCGATCCCGACAACATCGCCCTGGAGCTAACCGCGCCGAAGTAGCGCGGCGTTGTCGAGATGGCATCGGAGTGGTTGACTGGAAAGAACTATGACCATCAGCTTCAACCACACCATCGTCGCGTCACGCGACAAACACGAATCCGCCGCGTTTCTGGCCGAGCTCTTCGGTCTGCCCAGCCCAAAGCCCTTCGGCCACTTCATGGTTGTCGAACTCGAGCACGGCGCAAGTCTCGACTACGCGGATGCGCCTGAAGGTGCCGACATCCCGCGGCAGCACTACGCGTTCTTAGTGTCCGAGCAGGAGTTCGACGCCATCTACGACAGGATCCAGTCACGCGGATCTGCAGCACTGGGCCGATCCTGGCGCCAAACGGCCCGGCGAGATCAACCACAACCACGGCGGGCGCGGAGTCTATTTCCCAGATCCCTCCGGCCATGCCATGGAGATCCTCACCAGCCCGTACGGATCGGCGGGCTGAACGAGCAACCGCTGCGCCCTAGTCGCCGGTGCGCGCTGTGCCGTGCCGCTGGCTTTCCTGCTCGCGATAATCGTCGGCCAGCTGCACGACATGCTTGGGCAGGCCACCCGTGGCGACGTCGGCCAGCGTCGTTTCTTCCAGCACCGACCGCATGCTGGCCCGCAGCGCGCGCCAGACATCGGTGAGCGCCGCCGTCGGTCCCGAGTACGGCAGGTCGCCGAGCCCGATGTCACGGACGCTGGCCAGCGGCCCGTCGATACAGCGCAGCACGTCGGCAATGCTGATGTCCTTACCGGAACGGGCCAATTCGTAACCACCTTCGCGACCGCGATGGCTTCGCACCAGCCGGTCGGTACGCAGGTTGGTAAGGATGTCGACGAGGAATTGCGGCGGAATGCCCTGGGCGTGGGCCAAATCGTCCGTCTTCACCAGCGTTCCGTCGGGCACCGTGGCGAGCTGAATCATCGCCCGCACGGCATACTCCGCCTTCGCCGACATGCGCACTCACAGGATTGTGCCACCCGAAGACACAATTTCGGTGCAGCCTGGCTGATCCTACGGCTACCCGCGTGATTCCAGCAGGTCGATGACCCGCTGCGCCTGCTCCTCGACCGTCGCGTCTGGGGTGAGCCGAAGATCGGGATTCTCCGGCGCCTGATACGGGCTGTCGATGCCGGTGAACTGGCTGATCTCCCCCGCGCGCGCCTTCGCGTACAAACCCTTGGGATCGCGCTTTTCGCATTCCTCGATCGGGGTGTCACAGAACACCTCGATGAAGTCGAAACCGGCGTCTGCGTGCACGTTGCGGGCCAGTTCGCGTTGCTCGGCCAGCGGACTGATCGCCGGTACCAGCACGACGTTGCCGCCGTCGGCCAGCAGTGCGGCCACATGCGCCAGCCTGCGCAGGTTTTCGGCTCGGTCGGCCATGCTGAAGCCCAAGTCGGCGTTCAAGCCATGCCGCAGATTGTCACCGTCGAGAACGTAAGCCAGAGCTCCCGTTTCGAGCAGCTTTTGCTCAACCAGCATGGCGACCGACGACTTGCCGGAACCAGACAAACCGGTGAACCACACCGTCTTGCCTCGAGGCCGGGCCTCGGCGATGGTGGATGATTTGTGCCGCACGGTGTTCTGGCTCGCGGCCTGTGCCGAAGCATCGCGCAACACCATGCCGGCCGCCACTGTTCCGTTGGTGTGCGGGTCGATGAGGATGAACGACCCGGTGTTGGGGTTGCGGGTGTACTCGTCGAGCAGCAACGGCACCTGGGTGCGCAACGAAATGCGGCCGAGTTCATTGAGCTTCAACGCCGCTGCCGTCTTGTCGCGGTGCAGCGTGTTGACGTCGAGCCGGTAGTCGAGCGCAGTTACCTTGGCGTGCGTGGTGCGGGTGGTGTGCTTGATGGTGTAATCGCGGCCGGGTTCGAGAGCCGCGCTGTCTGCCATCCAGCACACCGTCGCATCGAACTCCTGCGCGACCCGGGGCTGATTGTGGGTGCGGGCGATCAAATCGCCGCGCGAGATGTCGATCTCGTCGGCCAGGGTCAGCGACACGGCCATCGGCGGGAAGGCTTCTTCCACCGGACCATTCGGCCCATCGATGGCGGTGATGCGGGTGCGCTTGCCGACCGGCAGCACCACCACTTCATCGCCGGGGCGCATGACCCCGCTGGCGACGGTACCCGCGTAGCTGCGGTGGTCCTGGTGTTCGCGGGTGTGTGGACGGATGACGTATTGAACCGGGAACCGCACGTCGACCATGTTGCGGTCACCCGCGATGTACACCTCTTCCAGGTGCGACAGCAACGCCGGGCCCTCGTACCAGGGGGTCTGGTCCGACTTCGTCACCACGTTGTCGCCGTGTAGCGCCGAAAGCGGGATGGTGGCCACATCGTGCACGTCCAGGCGGGCGGCGAACGCGTGGAATTCGTCCCGGATCGCCTCGAATCTCTTTCTGTCCCAACCGATCAGGTCCATCTTGTTGACGGCGAGCACGATGTGCTGGATGCCCAGCAGGGACGCCAGAAAGGCGTGCCGGCGGGACTGCTCGAGCAAGCCGTGCCGCGCGTCGACCAGCACGATCACCAGTTGGGCGGTCGATGCGCCGGTCACCATGTTGCGGGTGTACTGGATGTGGCCGGGGGTGTCGGCGATGATGAATTTCCGCTTGGGAGTGGCGAAGTAGCGATACGCGACGTCGATCGTGATGCCCTGTTCGCGCTCTGCCCGCAGGCCGTCGGTCACCAACGCCAGATCGGTGTAGTCGTGTCCACGGTCCTTGGACGTCTGCTCCACCGCCGCCCACTGGTCTTCCATGACGGCCTTGGAGTCATACAGCAGGCGACCGATCAGCGTGGACTTGCCGTCGTCGACGGAACCCGCAGTCGCCAAGCGCAATAGCGTTGTCATCAGAAGTATCCCTGCCGTTTGCGGTCTTCCATGCCGGCCTCCGAGATCCGGTCGTCAGCCCTGGTGGCCCCGCGTTCGGTCAGCCGCGACACTGCGGTCTCGGCGATCACCTCGTCCACCGTGGCGGCCTTCGATTCCACGCATCCGGTGCACGTGACGTCCCCAACGGTGCGGAAACGCACCGTTGTTTCGAACACCGGCTCGTCGGCACCTGGCTGCATGTTGCGGTCGACCGCCAGCAGCATGCCGTCGCGGCGAAACACCTTGCGCTGGTGCGCGTAATAGATCGACGGCAAAGCGATGTTCTCGGCGCCGACGTAGGACCAGATGTCGAATTCGGTCCAATTGGACAGCGGGAACACCCGGATGTGCTCGCCCTTGTGATGGCGGCCGTTGTAGAGGTTCCACAGTTCGGGGCGCTGAGCCTTCGGATCCCACTGACCGAACTCGTCGCGGAAGCTGAACACGCGTTCCTTGGCGCGGGCCTTCTCTTCGTCGCGGCGCGCACCCCCGAACGCGGCGTCGAACTTGTTCTCCCCGATGGCCCGCAGCAGGGTCACGGTCTGAATCGAGTTGCGTCCCTGACGCGGCTCGACGACGCGCCCGGCGTCGATGTCCTCCTGGACCGAGGCGATGACCAAGCGCACGCCGTGCTCGGCCACCAACTCGTCGCGGGTCGCGATCACCTCGTCGAAGTTGTGCCCGGTGTCGACGTGCATCACCGGAAAGGGCAGCCGGCCGGGACGGAACGCCCGCAGCGCCAGGTGCAGCATGACGATGGAATCTTTGCCGCCGGAGAACAGCAGCACCGGCCGCTCGAACTCCGCCGCCACTTCACGAATGATGTGGATCGCCTCTGCCTCCAGCGAGCGCAGATGGCTCAATTCGTACTGTCCGGCGGCGGGGGCCACCTTCAGATCACCGGTCATAGCTTCCTTCTTAACAAAACCTGGCAGAATTGACCATATTTGGCATCTTAGCAAGCTATAAGACCAGCTCGGCCCCCCGCTGTCAACCGCAGGACCTGCGACCGTCCGACCCGCGTGGCGCGCACGCCAACCACCCGACACATGCGCCAAGTGTCGCGGCGGCGCTTTTATGTCCGGCGGGGGTGCGAAAACATGGATGGATGACTGCCTCCCCCGAACCTTTTCCGTCCGCGCCGAGCGGTCGCGACGTCATCGCGCAGTTCCTCCCTCAATCCCCGTTCGTCGTCAAGCTGGGCATCGTCGCCGACCAGCTCGAAGAGGACGAAGTGCGACTGCGGTTGCCCTGGGACCCTTCCAACGTGACCATCGGCGACATGGTCCACGGCGGCGCCATCGCCACACTCGCCGATCTCACCGTCATGGCGGCGGCGTGGTGCGGCGCGCAGGCACCGCAAGAGCTGCGGGGCGTGACGGTGTCCATCACCCTGGACTTCATGGCCCCGGCCCGGGCCACCGACCTGATCGGCGTCGGCCGGGTCCTGCGGCGCGGGCGGTCATTGGTCAACTGCGAGGCCGAGATCGTCGACCCGCAGGGCACGCTGGTCGCCAAAGCGCTGGCGACCTACAAGGTCGGTTGACCGGCTAGAGCGTGACCTCGTTGAGCTTGCCGGTGGCCACATCGAAGACGAATCCGCGCACGGAGACGTGCTTGGTGACGAACGGGCTGCCCGCGATTCGGCGCAGGGATTGCCGGATATCCTCGGCGAGGTCGCCGAAAGCCTCGGCAGCCCACGCCGGTTTGATCCCGGTCTCCTCCTGGATGCTGCGCTTGAAGTCGTCGTCGGTGAAGGTGAGCATGCCGCAATCGGTGTGGTGGATCAGGATGATCTCCCGCGTCCCCAGCAGGCGTTGGCTGATGGCAAGCGAGCGGACGACGTCGTCGGTGACGACTCCGCCGGCGTTGCGGATGACGTGGGCGTCTCCCTCGTTGAGCCCGAGGATGCGGTAAACGTCGAGCCGGGCATCCATGCACGCAACGACCGCGACATGTTCGCCCGGCGGCATCGGCAGCGGACCCTCGAAGGTGCTCGCATATTCGGCGTTGTTGGCCAGGTATTGATCGGTAACCGTCACGCAAGCCTCCTTGACAGTGTCGCGGCCTGAGCCGTGTTGCGTTTGCTGCCCGGCTCGGCACCGCGGTGGATCCTAACAACCGATCACACGCGATTCACGCATGAGAATCAACCGGATCCGAAGCCGACCGAACGCGCCGGACAACCGCAACGCGCGACGCCGGCCTGCCGGCTCGATAGCCTGTCCCAATGCGACGTGGGGTGTGCGGACGGGCATGACTCGGTTTCTTGCACGCCGGTTGCTCAACTACGTTGTGCTGCTGGCGCTGGCATCGTTTCTGACGTTTTGCCTGACATCGATGGCCTTCAAGCCACTGGACAGCCTGATGCAGCGCAGCCCCCGCCCGCCCCAAGCCGTGATCGACGCCAAGGCCCGCACGCTGGGTCTGGATGAGCCGATACCGATCCGCTACGCGCATTGGGCGTCGCACGCCGTGAGCGGTGACTTCGGCAAGACCGTCACCGGGCAGCCCGTCGGAACGACGCTGTGGCGTCGCGTCGGGGTAACGCTGCGCCTGCTGGTCATTGGTTCGCTGGTGGGGACCGTGCTGGGCATAGCGGCCGGGGCGTGGGGCGCCATTCGCCAGTATCGACTCAGCGATCGCGTGGTCACCATGGTGGCGCTGCTGGTCCTCAGCACGCCGACATTCGTGATCGCCAGCCTGTTGATCCTTGGCGCGCTGCGGGTGAACTGGGCCGTGGGGATCCATATCTTCGACTACACCGGGGAGACCTCGCCGGGGGTGACCGGTGGGACCGGCGCGCAGCTGCTCGACCGGTTACGGCATCTGGTCTTGCCGTCGCTGACCCTGGCGCTGGGCGCCGCGGCGGGATACAGCCGTTACCAGCGCAACGCGATGTTGGACGTCCTGGGGCAGGATTTCATTCGCACCGCGCGCGCCAAAGGGCTCACCCGCCGGCGAGCGTTGGTCAAGCACGGGCTGCGCACCGCACTGATCCCGCTGGCCACCCTGTTCGCCTATGGGGTGGCCGGTCTGGTCACCGGCGCGGTGTTCGTGGAGAAGATCTTCGGCTGGCACGGCATGGGCGAATGGCTGGTGCAGGGCATCGCGACTCAGGACACCAACATCATCGCGGCGATTACCTTGTTCTCCGGCGCGGTGGTGTTGCTGGCGGGCCTGCTGTCGGACGTGTTTTACGCAGCCCTTGATCCACGGGTGCGGGTATCATGACGTCTCAGGCGAACATCGATGCCGCCCATGGGTTTTCGGGTCACGAAGTCGCGGGCTTCACCTCACGCCGCACCCTGGTGCTTCGGAGGTTTGCCCGCAACAGGTTCGCTGTGGCATCGCTGACGTTGTTGGTGTTGCTGTTCGTCGGCTGCTACGCCCTGCCCGCACTGCTGCCCTATTCCTACGAAGACCTCGATTTCACCGCACTGCTGCAGCCGCCGAGCGCGCGTCACTGGCTGGGCACCAACGCGCTGGGTCAGGACCTGCTGGCGCAAATCCTGCACGGGATGCAGAAGTCGATGCTGATCGGTGTGTGCGTCGCGGTCATCTCCACCGGCATCGCCGCCACCGTCGGGTCGGTCGCAGGCTATTTCGGTGGCTGGCGCGATCGCGTGCTGATGTGGGTGGTCGACCTGCTGTTGGTGGTGCCCAGCTTCATCCTCATCGCCATCGTGACGCCGCGAATCAAGAACTCGACCAGTGTCTTGATGCTGGTTCTGCTGCTCGCCGGCTTCGGCTGGATGGTCAGCTCGCGTATGGTGCGCGGCATGACCATGAGTTTGCGTGAACGCGAATTCATCCGGGCGGCAAGGTATATGGGGGTGCCCAGCCGCCGCATCATCGTCGGCCACGTGGTGCCCAACGTGGCGTCGATCTTGATCATCGACGCCGCGCTCAATGTCGCCTCGGCCATCCTGGCCGAAACCGGGCTGAGTTTCCTCGGTTTCGGCATCCAGCCACCCGACGTGTCGCTGGGAACGTTGATCGCCAACGGCACCCAATCGGCGACCACCTTTCCCTGGGTGTTTCTTTTTCCCGCGGGCGTGCTGGTGCTGATCCTCGTGTGCGCCAACCTCACCGGCGATGGTCTGCGCGATGCGCTCGACCCGGGCAGCGCGGTGCTGGGCGGTGGTGGCCGATGAGCGCGCTGCTCGAGGTGACCGACTTGGCGGTCACCTTTCCAACGGGTGGCGCGCCGGTGACCGCGGTGCGCGGTGTCAGCTACCGCATCGAACCGGGCGAAGTCGTCGCGATGGTCGGCGAATCCGGTTCGGGGAAGTCCGTTTCGGCGATGGCGGCCATTGGCCTGTTGCCCGAATACGCGCAGGTGCGCGGCTCGGTACGGTTGCACGACACGGAACTGCTGGGCCTTCGCGACGATGCGATGTCGCGGTTCCGCGGCAAGACGGTCGGCACGGTGTTCCAGGATCCGATGTCGGCGCTGACGCCCGTCTACACCGTCGGCGACCAGATCGCCGAAGCGATCGAGATCCACCAGCCTCGGGTAGGCAAGAGGGCCGCCCGCCTGCGAGCGGTGGAACTGCTCGAGCTGGTGGGAATCGCGCAGCCGGAGCGACGCGCACGCGCGTTTCCGCATGAGCTGTCCGGCGGCGAACGACAGCGGGTGGTCATCGCGATCGCCATCGCCAACGACCCCGACTTGTTGATCTGCGACGAGCCCACCACTGCGCTGGATGTCACGGTGCAGGCGCAGGTCCTCGAGGTGCTCAAAACGGCGCGCGATATCACCGGTGCCGGGGTGCTCATCATCACGCACGATCTCGGCGTGGTCGCGGAGTTCGCCGACCGCGCCCTGGTCATGTATGCCGGGCGAGTTGTCGAATCCGCGGACGTGAGAACGCTTTACCGTGACCGGCGGATGCCGTATACCGTCGGGCTGCTGGGCTCGGTCCCGCGGCTCGACGCCGCCCGCGGCACCCGGTTGGTGCCGATCCCCGGTGCGCCGCCATCGCTGGCGGCCCTGGACCCCGGGTGCCCCTTCGCTCCGCGCTGCCCGCTGGTCATCGCCGAATGTCGGCTCGAGGAACCGAGATTGCTCTCCGTGGGCACCGATCACGGGGCGGCGTGCATCCGCACCGATAAGGTCGACGGGCGCAGCGCCGCGGACATCTACGGGGTGAGCACCGAAGTCCGCCAAGCGGAATCCGCTGACACACCGATCGTCGTCCGAGTGCGTGGCCTGACCAAGACCTACCGGCTGACCAAAGGCGTGTTACGCCGCAGCGCCGGTGAGGTTCGCGCCGTCGACGGCGTCAGCTTCGAATTGCGGCGGGGCCGCACCCTGGGCATCGTCGGCGAGTCCGGTTCGGGCAAGTCGACCACTCTGCACGAGATCTTGGAACTCACCGGGCCCCAAGCGGGTTCAATCGAAGTGCTGGGCACCGATGTCACCGCGCTGAGCGTCGCAAGCAGGCGATCGCTGCGGCGCGACATTCAGGTCGTGTTCCAGGACCCGGTCGCCTCGCTGGACCCGCGGCTACCGGTCTTCGATTTGCTCGCTGAGCCCCTGCGGGCCAATGGATTCGACAAGGGCCGCACCAACGCGCGCGTCGCCGAGCTACTCGACGTCGTGGGACTGCGTCGCGCCGACGCTGTCCGTTACCCCGCCGAGTTCTCCGGCGGGCAAAAACAGCGCATCGGCATCGCCCGTGCGCTGGCATTGCAACCGAAGATCCTGGCGCTCGACGAACCGGTTTCCGCGCTCGACGTGTCCATCCAGGCCGGGATCATCAACCTGCTGCTCGACCTGCAAGAGCACTTGGACCTATCCTATCTGTTTGTCTCCCACGATCTTTCGGTGGTCAAGCACCTGGCGCACCAGGTCGTCGTGATGTATGCCGGCGCCATCGTGGAGCAGGGCGACAGCCGCCAGGTCTTCGCCGATCCGCAACATGAGTACACCCGGCGGCTGCTGAACGCCGTACCGCAACCGGATCCGGGCAGACGTGTCTAGCCGAGTGGTCACGCCGGGTCGGGGCACCCGGTTCGCGCCGGTGCTTTTTGCGATCGCGCTGGCGCTCTCGGGTTGCTCGCCGGCCGTCAACCTGATCCCTGAAACCGGCCACAACGCGCAGATCGGCTCGACGAGCGATGTCAACCCCCACGACCCGGCCACCCTGCAAGACGGCGGGAACCTACGACTCGCCCTGACCGACTTTCCGCCGAACTTCAACATCCTGCACATCGACGGCAATTCGGCCGACGTCTCCGCGATGATGAAAGCCACGCTGCCGCGGGCCTTCATCATCGGGCCGGACGGCTCGACGACGGTCGATACCGATTACTTCACCAGCATTGAGCTCACCGGCACTGCGCCGCAGGTGGTTACGTACACGATCAACCCCCGGGCGGCGTGGTCCGACGGCACGCCGATCACCTGGGAGGACATCGCCAGCCAGATCCACGCCCTGAGCGGCGCCGACAGGACCTTCGAGATCGCCGGGCCCGGCGGCGCCGACCGCGTCGCGTCGGTGACCCGTGGTGTCGACGACCGGCAGGCCATCATGACCTTCGCCAAGCCCTACGCCGAATGGCGCGGCATGTTCGCCGGCAACGGAATGTTGTTGCCCAAGATCTTGACGGCCACCCCGGAGGCGTTCAACAAGGGCCAGCTGGAGGGGCCCGGCCCGTCGGCCGGCCCGTTCGTCGTCTCGTCGCTGGATCGGACCACCCAACGGATCGTGTTGAGCCGCAACCCGAAATGGTGGGGCGCGCGGCCTCGCCTGGACAGTATCACCTACCTGGTGCTCGACGATGCCGCGCGGCTCCCGGCGTTGCAGAACAACACGATCGATGCCACCGGGGTCGGCACGATCGACCAGCTGACCATCGCGCAGCGCACCAAGGGGATCTCGATCCGGCGCGCGCCCGCGCCGGCCTGGTCTCACTTCACATTCAACGGCGCCCCGGGATCGATCCTGGCCGACAAGGCGCTGCGCGTCGCGGTAGCCAAGGGTATCGATCGGCAGACCATCGCCAAGGTCGTCCAGTACGGCCTCACCAGTGACCCTGTCGCGCTGGACAATCACATCTACGTGGCCGGGCAGCAGGGGTATCAGGACAACAGCTCGGTCGTTCCGTACGACCCGGCCGCGGCCAGCCGAGAGCTCGACGCGTTGGGCTGGAAGCGGACCGGCCAGTTCCGGGAGAAGAACGGCCGGCGGCTGGTGATCCGTGATTTGTTCTACGACGCGCAGGGCAGCCGACAGTTCGCCCAGATCGCCCAGCACAGCCTCGGCCAGATCGGCGTCAAACTCGAGCTCGTCTCCCGGTCGGGCAGCGGCTTTTTCACCAATTACATCAACGTCGGGGCTTTCGATATGGCCCAATTCGGTTGGCTCGGAGATGCTTTCCCGCTCTCGGCGCTGACCCAGATCTACAAGTCGGACGGGGAGAGCAATTTCGGCAAGATCGGCAGCGAGCAGATTGACGCCGCCATCGAAGGCACCCTGGAAGAACTCGATCCGGCCAAGGCGCAAGCGCTGGCCAATGGCCTCGACAAGTTGATCTGGGCGGAGGGATTCAGCCTTCCGCTGACCCAATCGCCCGGCGATGTCGCGGTGCGGAGCACGCTGGCCAATTTCGGCGCGGCCGGCCTCGCCGACCTCGACTACACCGCCGTCGGTTTCACGCGGAGTTGAGCCGCCGCCGTAGCCGGCTCGGAATCGGCAGGGCGCCCTCGGCGAAGGCCGCGACTCCGACCGCTTTCCACAGCAGCCGCACCTCGGGGCGCGGCGGGAGCGCGTCCAGCGCCGATGCCTGTGCGGCAAGGCCATTCAGGTCGCCGCGCCGAACCGCGTCGGCACTGGCGAGCGCCACGGGCTCGCGGAAGTCCAGCGCGCTGTGTGCCATGTTCGGCAAGTTCAAGAGCACCGCGTTAGGCAGCAGCGACGCGACACGTTGCGCGACCGCCGGCGGGGTGATCAGGTCACGACCGCCAGACACCACCGCGGTGGGCCAGTAGAATTTCGGCATCTCGGCCGCCAGGTCATAAGGCTCGTCCTCGAAAGTCACCCGTTGCGTGCGTGCTCTACTTTCGGCGACTGCGGGGTCGAGCGGTAGGCCGTCGGGTTCGGCCGCGTAGTCCAGTTCGCGGAACGCAATGCGGCTCACCAAGTCTTCTTCGTAGCGGTATGGCAGCTTGCTCAGGGTGGTGAACCGGGACAGCACCCACCACAGTAATTTTCGTCCGTCGAGTAGTAGGTCGAGTTGACGCTCGAGCAGGTCGGTTCCGCCATAACCGTAGATTGTCGCGACGACCTGAGTCGCCGCCGCATCCATGACACCAGCGTCGACAAGTTTGCGCATTTTCGGTGCTACTGAAGCGGTTTCGGGGCTGTCACCCTTCAGCAGCAGTCGGCGGATGGCGCGGCGCACGATGACGATGTCGTGCCGGGACAACAGCGGTGAATCGAGCACCATGCCGCGAACCCGACGTGGATGGCGCACCCCGACACCGGCCGCGATGTAGGTGCCGTACGAGGCTCCATAGATTACGGCCGACTCTGCTTGAGCGTCGTCGAGCACCGCGGCCACGTCGTCGACCACCTGGTTCACGGTCATCGATTGCGGCGGCAGGTCGGCGCCCGAATCGTCGTGGCGCGACATCCCCACCCCGCGGTGCTCGATCATGATGACGTCGAGACCCGCGGCCGCGGCTCGCCGCCGCAGCCCTTTGTACATCTGCACGGAGGCGACTCCCGGCCCGCCGGGGATGATGACCAGCGGATGGGTGGACTTGCGGCCCGCGCGAACGTAGTACAGATCGAACTCTTCGGCGCTGTGCGGTGAGATCGGCCTGCGCACCGGCCGAACGCCCGGCAGTTCCGCCAGCTTCTCTTGTATTCGGCTGCGCTTGGCGTTCATCGTCATTTGCGTGGACCCCCTGACCCTATTCTGCAGGCAAGGCGACAGCGCGGCGATAAATCGCTCTCACCTGCGGTAGCTTGCTGTGGGCGGCCGCCAGGGCTAAGCGCTGAGAACGATGCGGTGTGCGCCCTTGACACCGTCGTAGCGGTCAGGGCTACAGGTCAGCACGATCACCTGCCCGTGGGTGCCCACGGTGTCGAACAACTCCCCCATCTTGGTCAACCGATCCGGGTCGGTGAACCCGAGCGCGTCGTCGACCACCACCGGCACGGCGTCCTCCTTGGCGACCAGGGCCGCGCCGGCGAGCCGCGCCAGGATGCCGAGTTGCTCCTTCGCGCCGTCCGATAAGGATTCGTACGGCACCGTGATGCCGTTCAGCGTGCGGCTGCGGATGCACAAGTCACTGTCGATGTCGACCTCGAAACTCGGGCCGAATACCGGGCGACCGAGCCTCTGCAGTTCCGCGCGGTAGGGCTCAACGTAACGCCGCCGGGTGGTGTCGCGGTGGCGCGTCATGACCGAGCGCAGCAGCTGCGCGGCCCGCGCTCGGCCGCCCACCTGGTCATGTTCGGTGGCTGCGTGCTCGCGTTTTGTTTCCGCGGCGTCGAGCTTGCCTTGCCGTCCCTCACTGCCGAACACCGCGAGTTCGATGGTGACCTCGCGCAACGCGCGGGCTGCTTCTTCGTAGCGCTCGTGCAGCGAGTCGGCTTCCTTCTTGGCATCGGCCAATTCGATGGCGACCGCATCGGGTGCGGCCGCGGCCAGAGCGTCGGCGAGTTCGGTGACTCGTTGTTGCGCGGCTTGCGCGGCGCCCAGTGCCGTGGCTGCGGAGGCCGCGAGTTCGTCATCACCGACCGACGCGCGCTCGACCGCCAGCCGGCCGGCAGCGGCGTCCAGCTCGGCGCGCTGAGCCTCCAGGGCGTTCTGCAGAACCGTTGCCCGCGTGGACAACTCGGCGAGACGGGTCGAGGCGGCAGTAGCGGCTTGTCGGAGGGCCTCGCTTTCGCTCGATGCTGCGGTGCGAGCCTGAAGGACAGCGGCGAGTTCGGCACGGGCGGCGCCGATATCCGTGAGAACGAGTTCGGCCCCGGCGAGGTGTTCGGCACGCAGCTGCGCCAGCCGCGATCGCAGCCCTGCAACCAGTTCGTCACCGCACAGGCCGGCCAGAGTCGCGGTGAGCTGATCACGGGTGCTGTGCAGCCCGCGGCGGCGCTGATCGGCGCATCGTGCTGCGGCGAGGTCGGTCACCTCGCCGGCCGCCAGGGCTGCTGCCAACGCTTCCTGTGCCGCAGCATGTTTGGCGTGAATGTCCAGTGTGGTCGCGCCCGGATTGACCCTCGCGGTCAGGACGCCGGTAACCTCCACCGCGGTAGGTCCGGCGGCGGTGATCGACCAGCTTCGCCCGGCCGGCAGGGAGATCTGCTGGCCGCCGACGACCAGTTGAATGTCTGCGGCAGCGTCGAATTCGATAGCCGCCGAGGTCAGTGTCAGCTGGTCACCGGTGCGCTCGACAGCGGCCGCGGCGTCCTCGATTCGTCGCAGCACCGCCTCGGTGACGGCGATGGTGCTGAGCTCGGCGCCAATCCGCTCGCGATCGCGCTCGATGGCATCGATCTTGGCTAACCGGGCGGTCAACCGGTCGGCCTCTTCGCGGTTGACGAGTTGGTCGACCGTGCACCGCGCAGATTCGGTCCGGCGTTGCAGCTCGGCAAGGGCCTCGCTGGCCTGTTGCAGGGCGGCGCCGGCCGCTTCGCCCTCCGCGCGGGCCACTGCTTGGGCTGCCGCGGCTTCCAGGGCCTGCGTTTGCATTTCGGCCAAGGCACCGGCCCGGGTGTCGATTTCGGCGAGCAGTTGCCGCCGTGCGATGTGGGCGCCGTTCGCCGCCGCGACGGTGGCGGCAGCGGCCTCGGCGACAAGCTGAGCCTCACGCCGCTGCGCGGTCAGCACCGCGATTCTGTCGGCGGCTTCCTGCGCGGCGACAACTCGCGGCCCGGCGGCGATCCGGCGCTGCGAGAGGTCGGCCACCTGCTCAGTCAATACGGCATGGCGAGCCACCCGATCGTCAACTTCGGCGACGGCCGCCGCGCACTCGGCGACCGCGGCTTCGGCGTCGGCCAGCCGGGTGATCGCGGCCGCCCACTCGCCAGTCGGCCGTCCGGTCGGGGTGAAGTAACGCCCGTATTCGGCGTCGATGCGTTCGATGAGCAAAGGCTCGGTGCCACACAGCCCCCCGCTGTCGCCGGCGGCCACATCGAGCGCACGCGAGAGCGCGTCGCACCCGGACAGATCCACCGCGGTCGTCGACGCCGACTGCAGCACCCGCTGGGCGTGCCACAGATCGCTGTCCACCGTCTCGGCCAGCATCGCCTGGACGCGTTCGTGGGCTTCGTCGCCGGTCAGTTGTTCGCGGCACGGCCGGACCACCGTCAACTCCGTCTCACACTTCTTGTGGAACCGCTTGCGATAGACGAAACGGTAAGGGCCGCAACTGATTTCTGCGGATACCTCGGATCCCACGTCACTGTGGGTGGGCTTGACCTGCTTGACTTCCTTCTTCGTCGAGCGATCCCGGGCTTCCAGCAGTAGATCCAGGGCTTCGATCATCGACGATTTGCCGATCTCGTTGGCGCCGCACACCACCACGACGCCGTGGTCGGGGAATTCGATTTCGCGGTGCGAGATGCCGCGGTAGTTGGTCAGGGTCAGCCTGTGCAGCTTCACGCCGCACCCCGGTCGGTGAGGCGCAGCAGTAGCGCCAGCGCCGCCTGCGCATCGGCGGCGGTCGCGCAGTCCTCCTCGCGAGCCGTGGCCACCAGCTCCTCTACCGCCGCCGCGGCGAAACCGCCGATACCGAGGTCGCTGAATTCGCCGTCGGCCGGGATCACCGCCAGGTCGGTGCGACGGTCCCACAGGCCCAGCCAGGCGAACAACCGCGCATATTTGTCCAGGCAGGCATCCAGCGCGGCGCGGTCGGTGACCGTCAACGAACCGGTCAGCCCCAGGCGCACCACGGTTCGCTCCTTCTCGGTCATCAGGTCCAGGTTCATGTCGAGATCGGCGATGTGGCGGCCGGTGTCGACCTGCCGGTGCATCGTGACGAACCGCCAGCTTCCGACGTGCCGCGGCGTCACGGCGACCGCCCGCCGCGGGTCGGCTTCGTCGATGTCGACGATCAAGACATGACCGGGGTCGGATTCCACATCGTCGAAGTTGGTGACTTCCGGGGAGCCGGAGTACCACACCCGGCCGCTGTCGCCGACCCGGGTGAGTGAGTGCTTGTCCCCCAGCGCCACATAGTGCACTGCGCCGCGGGTCAGCGCGTCGTCGACCTTGGCGAGCCGGATCAGCGAGGGCTTGTCCCGGTCGGGATCCAGGACGTCGATACCGCCGTGCGCGACGAGGATTCGGATGCTCGCACCCGCTTGCAGGTCGTCGAGGACGGCGGCGACCAGGTCGGTGGTCGGCACCTTCGACCGCCACGGCGCGGCGACGATTTCCAGCCCGGGACGCACCTGATGCACGCCGCACTGATCGAGTACCACGACGTTGTCGGGACGTTCGGCGGTGAAGAGCGCGCTGGTGTAGACCGAGGAGGCGTCCAGGGGATCGTGGTTGCCCGGCAACAGGTACACCGGAATTCCGATGGCGCGCATGGCTTCCAGGGACTGCCCGATCACCTTGGGCGGAAGCTGATTGTGTTCGAAGACATCGCCGGACACCACGACGAACTCAGCGTCGACTTCTGCGGCCAGCGCGCCCAGACCAACAACCGCGTCGCGGCGCGCCGCTGAATAGCGCGGCTGCGCGTCGCCAGCGAGGAAGTGCCTGGTCATGCCCAGCTGCCAGTCGGCTGTGTGCAGGAATCGCATGCCGGCGACCCCCTTTCGAAGTGCGTGTTTACCAGGGCATCGCGAGTTTAGGTCTGCGCACCGACAAGACGCGGGACCTCGATCGGCAGGTCTTGGTCTGAGAATCGGGCGATATCGGCCGGCTCCTGATCGACGCGTCGAATCCGGCAAACCGGCTCAAGGCACCATTCAGGAACTGCTCACGACCCATGCATCAAATGAGTTGCGCGAGTGTGAATCTAGTCGAGCGGTCTGAGGCGCTGCTGTTGGGCCGCGGGCTTTGCAGGGCGACTACAACGCGACAGCGGCGTTGTCATCGGGTGCCCGATGTGCACGCCCGGTTTGACGGGCTGGATTCCTGATGTCAGCGACAGCCATGGATGGGCAGGTTGCCAAACTGCTGCAATACCTTTAGATCGAACCAGTCGAGGTGTCCTTGGAGCACACTTGAGAAGAGAGCAAAGTAGAAGACGGCTGCGACACAAGCTAACTTGGCGGGTTCTGAGGCCTGCCGGGATTCGGAAACGCCGGGTTAGTGTAGGCCGGTGTCTGTGGCTCATCGCCTGCATTCGGGTTCATCACTGGTGGTGGTCCGGACTCTGGCTCAGCTGATGGAGTCGGGGGTGCTCGATGTTCGGGCGGCGGCGGCTTGGGCACCAAGTAGTTCTTCCACGCGCCCGGCGGGTTCGGTGCAGGGCCGATAGTGTTATCCGGCCAGCGCCATGAACAGCTACCGCTAGCACCCCCGAAATCGCCTGCAGGAAGGGTCAACCCAAAACCCATAAAAGCTCCACCGACGGGGCCGTTGCCACCGGGACCACCCAGGTTCCATCCGCCATATTCGCAGTGCCAGTGCGTGCTGTTCTCTTCGATAGGAAAATCGCAGTAGTACGTCGTGGCCCCCGCCTCGAAATTACTTCCGCCAACACCGGGATAGTCGCACACACCGGGACCTGGAAGGTTGCCGCCCGGCCCGGCCCAGGCCACCGGCGAATTGAGGATTACCCACAAGGTAACCCCCAGTGCCACAAGTAATCTAATTCCCGTGCTCAACGACTCTTTCTTTGTAACGCCTTCTGGCTTCGGCAATGGCAGCGCGTGCCTCGAGCGGGGGACCGCTACCCCAAGTTCTACAACGCCCGGGACAATTTCGCAGAGGATTTAGGTTTCGTCCCATTAGGTTGGTTCCAGCATCGCCGCCGACACTGTGCTGGCTGGCCGCCTACTATCTCCATTAACTCGGCGGCGTACCGGATACAGCCGAGCTAAGCACTTCGTCTGCCAACCAACACCCTCCACCACCTGGTTGCTCGACGGCGATGGTGATGACGACGACTCGCCGCCGCACTGGTTAATCTGACTTCTCGTGACTGCCCAGCGCACCTTGCTGCTGATGCGGCATGCGAAGTCCGCTTACCCGCCAGGTGTCGCCGACCATGATCGGCCGTTGGCGCCGCGCGGCGTCCGGCAGGCCGGCCTCGCGGGCGAGTGGCTGCGTGCCCACGCGCCCACGATTGAGCGCGTGCTGTGCTCCACGGCTACGCGCACCCGCGAGACGCTGCTGAACACCCGCATCGATGCGCCGGTGCGATACAGCGAACGCCTCTATGCGACCACCCCGGGCACGATGATCGACGAGATCAACACGGTGGACGACCGCGTCAGCACGCTGCTGGTCATCGGGCATGAGCCGACGATATCGACCCTTGCGCTGCGGCTCGGCGGTGCCGGAGACGCGAATAGCTCTGCTGCCGAACGGATTTCGGCCAAGTTTCCGACGTCGGCGATCGCCGTACTCGCCGTGCCGTGCGCCTGGAAAGAGCTGGAACTCGGGGTGGCGACCCTAATCGACTTCGAGGTACCGCGCTAGCCGATCGCCCCAGTCGATGGCGGCGACCCGCTGCGCCCGGCTTCGCCGCGCTTGCGATCGCCGCTAGCTAGGAGTTGGTGGCCAGCGTCAGCTCCATCAGCTTGATGGCCTGCCCGCACGCATCGATGCCCGGCGCCTGCGGGTTGATCCACCATCCGACCACCCCGGCCGCATCGCTGGCCACGCCGCACGCACCGTTCGCGTCGTCGGGCCGCATCACGATCGAGTCGATGCCGGCGATCGAACGCGTCTCGATCTTGTACTTCAAGAATTCGGCGACCTTGCGCTCGTTGCTGAGGCTGCCCTGCTCGAACCAGAACCGGGTGATGTCGATCAGGCCGGCCGGGTTGGCCGCCTGCCAGCGGCAGATCGCACCGACGAACGTGCTCTGAATGTCGAGCGGGTCGGCGCCCACGGTTTTGGCCAGGATGTCGCTGGTCAAGACCTCGCATTCCTTGAGCAGGTTCGGATACTGCTGCTGGGAATTGTTGTTGCGGGGCACATTGCCACCCGCCTTGACCGCGTTGCCTCCAATCGATCGAGAACAGCCGGTCAACACCAGCAACGCCGCGATCACTACGGTTGCGGCAATGCGGGCAGTCTTTCTGCTGCGCGATTCGGCGCGCATCGCGGCGATCATTTCGAGTTCGCAATCGATTGACGAGCCAATTCTTTCGCTATGTCGCACGGCGGCGGGAACGGCTTCTGACTGAAACTAATTGACCATTCAATAAAGTCGTCCTGGAACTGAATGCCCACCTCGCACAGCGAGTCGCCCAGGTTGGGCTCGTTGCCGACGGCGATGAAACCGCCGTGGCCGTTGATGTTGATGTCATCGACGCTGGCACGGGAGAGTTCCTCGGTCTTGCGTTCGCGGCCGATGGGGCTACCGCGATACCAGGAGAAGGAGAAGTGCGGCCCGAGGATGCCGCCGCCCGCGAGCCACTGGCACCCGACGGAGTTGCGGGCGGTGTTGATCAGTCCGGTGACCTTGGTGAGCTCCGCTACGGTCTGGTCGCTGATGCCGCCGCATTGCGGGAACATCGCACCGTGGCTGCCCTGGCCGTTCTGCGGCGTCGACGACTCCGTCCCTCCCGGTTTGTTGCCGCCGGAATCCGAGCAGCCCGCGGCTGCGGGGATCAGGATCGTCAATGCTGACGCCACAAGAGCCAGCGCCCTCGTGTTACGCCGCACCGCTACCCTGCTTCCGTTCCGCCCGCTGCTGGTCCACACGATGCACTGTAGCGGCAGCCCAGCGGGTCAACCACCGACGCGCCTGAGCAGGTAATTCGGGGCCGCCAACAAGTGCGGGGCGGACCTTGACCGTCCGGCGATTGGCGGGGACGGGCGCGCGGAGGGTGTGCGACAGTTACCCAATGCTCCTGGCACTGCTGCGCCAGTACATCCAGCCGTACCGACGGCTGGTGGCTGTGCTGATGGCGCTGCAGCTGATCAGCAACCTCGCGTCGCTGTATCTGCCGACGGTCAACGCCGCCATCATCGACAAAGGCGTCGCCAAGGGCGACACCACCATGATCGTCCGGCTCGGCATGGTGATGCTCGGGGTCACCGCGTTGCAAGTGTTGTGCTCGGTCGGGGCGGTCTATTTCGGCTCACGCACCGGAATGGGCTTCGGACGCGACCTGCGCGCGGCGATGTTCGAACACGTCACCACCTTTTCCGAGCGCGAGACGGCCCGATTCGGAGCACCGACGCTGCTGACGCGCAGTACCAACGACGTGCGGCAGATCCAATACCTGGTCCAGATAACGGGCACCGTGCTGGTGACGGGCCCGATCATGTGCCTCGGCGGGATTTTCATGGCCATCCGCCAGCAGGCCGCCCTGACGTGGCTGCTGTTGGCCAGCGTGCCGATCATGACGGTGGCCAACTACTGGGTGATGTCGCACATGCTGCCCCTGTTCCGCCGAATGCAGGGCCTGATCGACGGCATCAACAGGGTGATGCGTGACCAGCTGGCCGGCGTCCGGGTCGTCCGGGCGTTCGCCCGGGAAGATTTCGAGCGTGACCGCTTCGCTCGAGCCAACGCCGCGCTGTCGAATACCGCACTGACCGCGGGCAACTGGCAAGCCTTGATGTTGCCGGTGACCACGCTGACCATCAACGTGTCCAGCGTCGCGCTGATCTGGTTCGGCGGGTTGCGCATCGACCGCGGCCAGATGCAGGTCGGCTCTTTGACCGCCTTCCTGGCTTACTTCACCCAGATCTTGATGGCGGTATTGATGGCCACGATGACGCTGGTGGTGCTGCCGCGGGCTTCCGTCTGCGCCGAGCGGATCACGGAGGTGCTCGCCACCCGCCCCGCCGTCACCGACCCTCCCAATCCGCGATCCCCACGCGGCGCCATTACCGGGACGGTGCGTTTGGACGGCGCGACCTTCACCTATCCGGGCGCTGATCGGCCAGTGCTGCATGAAATTTCCCTGACTGCGCTGCCCGGAACCACCACCGCCATCGTTGGCAGCACCGGTTCGGGCAAGTCGACGCTGGTCTCGCTGATCTGCCGGCTCTACGACGTAACCGCCGGCGCCGTCTCGGTCGATGGCATCGACGTCCGCGATTACCGGACCGAGCGGTTGTGGTCGGCGATCGGCCTGGTTCCCCAGCGCGGCTACCTGTTTTCCGGGACGGTAGCCGACAACCTGCGATACGGCGCCGTCCCACACCAGCCAGTCACCGACGAACAGATGTGGGCGGCGTTGCGGGTCGCCGCCGCAGACGATTTCGTGCGAGCGCACGATGACGGGCTGCACATGCGCGTCGCCCAGGGGGGCATCAACTTCTCCGGCGGACAGCGGCAACGACTCGCCATCGCCCGGGCGGTAATCCGCCGCCCGGCCATCTATATATTCGACGACTCGTTCGCCGCGCTCGACCCGGGCACCGACGCCAGGGTCCGCGCCTCGCTGCAGGAGACTGCTGCGTCAGCCACCATCATCGTTGTCACACAACGCATCTCGATCGCGGCCAAAGCCGACCAGGTGATCGTGATCGACAACGGGAATCTGGTGGGTGCGGGCACACACGAATCACTGCTCGCCGGTTGCGCCACCTACACCGAATTCGCCGACTCGCAGTCGGTCGGCGCCGTGGGATCGGGTCACATCGGGGGCGCGCCGTGACCCGCGCGACCGCCAAGGCAGCCAGCCGGCCCGCCCCTGTCACCCGTTCGAACGACTTCTGGGGCTCGGCCGCCCGACTAATGAAACAGCTTGCGCCGCAGCGACGGTTGTGCGCCGCGGTGATCACGTTGGGAATCACCGGCACGGCGATCGGGGTGGTCGTGCCGCGGATCCTCGGCCATGCAACCGATTTGCTGTTCAACGGCGTCATCGGACGCCAGCTACCCGCCGGAATCACCAAGGCGCAGGCCGTCGCCGCCGCGCGCAGCCGAGGGTCCACCACGTTCGCCGACTTGCTGTCCGGAATGAACGTAGTGCCGGGCCACGGCGTGGACTTCGGGGCGGTCGCCCGAACCCTGACGGTGGCACTGGGCCTTTATCTCGTTTCCGCCGTGTTGATTTGGGCACAGGCCCGGCTGCTGAACGTCACCGTGCAGCGCACCATGGTGGCGCTGCGTTCCGATGTCGAGGACAAGATTCACCGGTTGCCGTTGTCCTACTTCGACGGCCGCCAACGTGGTGAACTGCTGAGCCGCGTCACCAACGACATCGACAACATCCAATCGTCGCTGTCGATGACGATCAGCCAGCTGCTGACAGCGGTTCTGACCGTGGTGGCGGTGCTGGCGATGATGCTGTCCATCTCGCCGCTGCTGGTGGTGATCACCGTGCTGACGGTGCCGTTGTCACTGCTGGCGACACGGGCCATCGCGCGACGTTCTCAGCGGCTGTTCGTCGCCCAGTGGACCAGCATCGGCCGCCTCAACGCCCACATCGAGGAGACATACAGCGGTTTCACCGTGGTCACGACGTTCGGCCACCAGGCGGCGGCGCGCGAGCAATTCCGCACCCTCAACGAGGACGTCTACCACGCCAGCTTCGGCGCTCAATTCTTGTCCGGACTGGTGGCACCGGCGACAACCTTCATCGGCAACCTCGGCTACGTCGCCGTCGCCGTGGTGGGCGGCCTGCAAGTGGCCACCGGCCATATCACCCTCGGCAACATCCAGGCGTTCATTCAATATGTGCGGCAATTCAACTCACCGCTGAGCCAGCTGGCCGGGATGTACAACACCCTGCAATCCGGGGCGGCCAGCGCCGAGCGCGTCTTCACGCTGCTCGATGAACCCGAGGAATCGCCGGATCCCGCGCCTGAGGCCAACCCCGGTCCGGCCGGCGCCAGACCGCAGCCGGGTGGGCGCGTCGAATTCGCCCACGTGAGCTTCGCCTACCGCCGGGGCACTCCGGTGATCGAAGACTTGTCCATGGTCGCCGAGCCGGGCAGCACGGTGGCGATCGTCGGGCCGACCGGAGCGGGCAAGACCACGCTGGTGAACCTGCTGATGCGGTTCTACGAGGTCGACGCGGGCCAGGTCCTGCTCGACGGTGTCGACATCACCACGATGGACCGCCAGTCGCTGCGGTCGCGAATCGGCATGGTGCTGCAGGACACCTGGCTTTTCGAAGGGACGATCGCGGAGAACATCGCCTACGGACGTCCCGACGCCGGCGAAGGCGAGGTTCTCGACGCCGCCAAGGCCGCCTACGTCGACCGTTTTGTGCGGACCTTGCCGGCCGGCTATCAGACCCGAATCAGCGGCGACGGCGGCAACATCAGCGCGGGCGAAAAGCAACTGATCACCATCGCACGCGCATTTCTGGCCCGCCCGCAACTGTTGATCCTCGACGAAGCGACCAGTTCGGTCGATACCCGCACCGAGGCTCTTATCCAGCATGCGATGTGTGAACTGCGCCGCGACCGCACGAGTTTTATCATCGCGCACCGACTTTCGACGATTCGCGATGCCGACCGAATTTTGGTGGTCGAGGCCGGCCGGATTGTCGAACAGGGCAATCATGCCGAGTTGCTGGCCCGGCGCGGCGCGTACTACGCGATGACTCAGGCCTAGCGCCCGCGCATGGCTCAGTGCCCGCCGAGCAACACCGCGTCGTTACCAAGTAGCCATCGAGAATGCTTGCAGGAATAGGCGAGACGCTGACGTTGTCCTAGTCAGACAGATCACCTGAAAGGGGTGGCAGCAATGTTCACACGCCGCATCATGACAACGGCGACCACCGCCATCGGCGTCGCCGCCATCGGACTTGTCGCCGTCGGCTTGGCAGGCACCGCCGCAGCGAGCTCCGTGCAGACCGCCGATCAGGCATTCCTCAGCCAGATGCAGAGCCTCGGCGTCACTTTCCCATCGACGCAAGATGCCGTGCGAGCGGGTCACCAAATATGCACCGACCTGGCCGCCGGCCAGACCCCGACCGCCGTCACCGTCCAGATCTTCCGTCACACCAACTTGACTCCGCCGCAGGCGGCCAACGTGGTATTCGCGGCGACCAACGCCTACTGCCCGCAATTCTCCGGGCAGCCCGCCTAGGCGGACGATGCAATTCAACTCGTACATGGCATCTAATTTGCGCTGCGTACGAACACATTTCAGTACTCCGATGTCTCGCGGCAATGCCTCACTAGACCGATGAATTCGACGACATGCCGTCGGAGCTCGGCGGTTTGTCGGGATTGTTAACGAATACGCGCATTTGGCGTCACAATCACAAATGTGAGCTCATGGCATCCGACGCCGCGGACGCGGGAAGGCTGGTAGGCGCGATGGCGGACAAACGTCTCGAATTCGGTCTGCTCGGTCCGTTGGAGATGAGCGTCGACGGTGCTCTGGTGCCGCTGGGCACGCCCAAACAGCGTGCGGTGCTGGCCATGCTGTTGATGAACCGTAACAGCCCGGTCGGCGTCGACCGGCTTATCACCGCCCTGTGGGACGAGTCGCCGCCGTCGGGGGCGCGGGCCAGCGTTCACTCCTACGTGTCCAACCTGCGCAAGCTGCTGAACGGCGCCGACGTCGACGCGCGCACGGTATTGGTCGCGGCGCCACCGGGTTATCGGCTCAACATCCCCAATGACACTTGCGATCTCGACCGCTTCACCGCCGAAAAGACCGCCGGCGTACACGCGGCGGCCGCGGGCCGCTTCGAACAGGCCAGCCAGCACCTGTCGGCCGCCTTGACCGAATGGCGCGGCCCGGTGCTCGACGACCTGGAAGACTTCCGGTTCGTCGACGCCTTCACCACTTCCCTCGTCGAGGAGAAGATTCTGGCCCACACGGCGCTGGCCGAGGCCGAAATCGCCTGCGGACGTGCCTATAACGTGGTCACCGAATTGGAAGCTCTGACGGCCGAACATCCTTACCGCGAGCAGCTGTGGGCTCAGTTGATGACCGCCTACTACCTCACCGACCGCCAATCCGATGCGCTGGCGGCCTACCGCCGCGTGCAAAAGTATCTTGCCGATGACCTCGGAATCGACCCGGGCCACAACTTGCGGACCCTCAACGACCGGATCCTGCGCCAAGAACCGCTGGACGCCAAGAAGAACGCCATGACAACCGCGGCGGTCGCGATCACCGTGCTCGAGCAGTACACATCGGACCAGAAAGCGGTCGCCTATCTGCTCGAGGTCTCCGGGCGCAGGTATCCGCTGCAAGGGTCGACAACGATTGGGCGGCTTGGCGACAACGACATCGTCCTGGACTCCCCCAAGGTCAGCCGCCACCATGCCGTCATCGTCGATACCGGAACCAGTTACGTCATCGACGACCTGCGGTCCTCGAACGGCGTGCACGTGCAGGACCAACGAATCCGGTCGACCGCGACGTTGCGAGATGGCGACCGCGTCCGGATTTGCGACCGCGAATTCACCTTCCAGATCGCTGCTGACAACGGCTACGAGGGTTAGGACCGCGGCGAGCCGACCCGCGCTGACACCCGCGGCAATTGTTCCCGTTATCGTGCGGTGGGATGGGTGGGGCGCTTACCGTCATGATTGCTCAGTCACGGGTTGCAATCATGTGTCTGTCCGCAAAGTCTTGGATGAGACCGGCAGGCCAGGGGTTGGGTTGGAAGGATGAGGAATGAGTGACGAGCAGTCCTCACGGGCTGGGTCGAGGTTCGGCCCCTACCACCTGAAGCGGCTGCTGGGCCGCGGTGGGATGGGTGAGGTCTACGAGGCCGAACACACCGTCAAGGAGTGGACGGTTGCGGTCAAACTTCTCTCCGAAAGCTTCAGCAGAGACCCGGTGTTTCGCGAGCGGTTGAAACGCGAAGCCCGCACCGCCGGTCGTTTGCAGGAACCGCACGTGGTGCCGGTGCACGACTACGGCGAGATCGACGGCCAGATGTTTCTGGAGATGCGCTTGGTCGAGGGCACCGACCTGGACAGCGTGCTCAAACGCTTCGGCCCGCTGACCCCACCCCGCGCGGTCGCCATCATCACCCAGATCGCCTCCGCGCTCGACGCCGCCCACGCCGCAGGAGTGATGCACCGCGATATCAAACCGCAGAACATTCTCCTCACCCGTGACGACTTCGCCTACCTAGTCGACTTCGGCATCGCCAGCGCCACCACCGACGAGAAGCTCACGCAGCTGGGCACCGCGGTCGGCACCTGGAAATACATGGCGCCAGAACGATTTTCCGATGCAGAGGTCACCTACCGTGCCGACATCTACGCACTGGCCTGCGTGCTGTTCGAGTGCTTGACCGGGTCTCCGCCATATCGAGCCGACAGCGCCGGCGTGCTGGTCTCCGCCCACATGATGGACCCCATCCCCGCGCCCAGCGAGCAGCGCCCGGGCGTCCCCAAGGCCTTCGACGCGGTGATTGCCCGCGGCATGGCCAAAAAGCCCGAGGACCGCTACGCGAGCGCGGGTGATTTGGCCCTGGCCGCCAAGGAAGCGCTCAGCAACCCCGACCAAGACCGCGCCGCCACCATCTTGCGCCGCAGCCAGGAAGCCGCACTGCCCACAGCGCACATCCCCGGCGCGCAGGCCCCCGCCGCTTCAGCGCCGCCACCGGGGTACCAGCCGACGTTCAACACCCCGCCGCCATCGCCATTCGACCCGCCGTCGGCCCCCAGTTCCGGTCCGATAGCGTCGCAGAGCGCCCAGGCGTGGGCCCCCACCAGCGGCCCCATCCCGGCGGCCGGCCAGCCCGCGCCGCCCTATTACCAAGGCGGCAACGTCAACTGGGGCGGCCCGCCACAGTTCACCAGCTCGACGCCATGGGGTCAGCCCGCGCCCAAGCCGCACCGCCATGTCTGGCCTATCGTTGCGGCCGTCGCCGTGGTGCTCGTGGTCATTGCGAGCGGAGTGGGTATCTGGCTCGTCGTTCGACCCAAACCGGAACCACCTCAGGCCGCCCCGTTAGGACCCGAACGCCTCAGCGGGCTGCTGCTCGGTCCGGCCGATATCAACACTGTCATGGGCTCGTCATCGATGCAGCCGGGCAAACCGATCACATCGACGGACAGCACCTCGGTGACAGTGTCCACGCCTGATTGCCAGGGCGCGCTCTACACCACTCAGGATCCGGTCTACGCGGGCACCGGCTACTCGGCGGTTAGCGGACTGGTGTCATCGGAGGCGGGCGATAACTACGACCACTGGGTCAACCAGGCCGTGGTGTTGTTTCCGTCCGCCGACAAGGCCAAGAGCTTCGTGCAGAACTCCGCGGAGAAGTGGAAGGGCTGCGCCGGCAAGACGGTGACCGTCACGAACAAGAGCAAGACTTATCGGTGGACGTTCGCCCAAGTTCAGGGCGGCACTCCGAAGGTCACCCTGATGGACACCCAGGAGGGCGCAGACGGCTGGGAGTGCCAGCGCGCGCTCAGCGTGGCCAACAACGTAGTCGTCGACATCAACGCGTGCGGGTACCACATCAGCGATCAGGGCGGCCAGATCGCCGACAAGATCGTCGCCAAGATCGACAGCGAGAAGCCGGAAGGCTGACCGGCCGCACGGCTAAGGCGCTACGGCCTCATCACGATTGAAGATCGGGTCCCTGCGCGCGTAGGTCGTCGACCGCCGACATCGCGCCGCGCAATTTGGCCAGCCACTCGTCGGCGTGTTCACCGACCAGCTTCACCGACCAGGCGAGGGCGTCGGCGCGGGAGCGGGCGACACCGGCATCGACCAACGTGTCCAGCACCTGGCGTTCGGGTTGTTTCAGCCGCGTCATGACCGGTACTGCGATGTGGGTGAACAAAATTCGCTCGGTGCCTGCCTTCGATCCGACCTCCACGCCCCAGGAAACCTTGCGTCCATAGCGATCCTGCGCTTCGTCGGCGATATGCATTCGCTCCGACCGGGTGTCTTCGCGGAATCGTGAAGCTCGCCCGGCCGCGCGGGCCTCGCTCGCTTCGCCTTCAGCGTCCGCGAGCTTTCCGACGACGGTGATTTCTTCGCGATCGACGATCACCGTGGGGTCGCCGTCGAACCAGTTATCCGGAAGACGTCCGGCGAACCATTCCGCGGCGTCGCTGGCGTCGGGCTGCTGGGCTTGCTGCCAGCCCCCGGGGCGGCCGTACCGCCTTTGAGTGTGATGGGCCTTCATGATTACATAATTACATCATTACAAAATTTAGGGAACAGCGTTTCACCTGAAGCGAAACAACGACGGGAGAAGGAGTCACCTCCCCGCCCTCCGGCTCCCGATCGACCGGTTTCCGAGGACACAAGCCGACCGGGGAAATCCGTTGATCCGGGCTGTTCCACGGCGTAGTTTTAGTAGCGAAGCAGGCCCGGAAGCGACCGATTCGAAGTGCCGGAACAAGGGGTAGGAATCCGGCCGCGTAGGACACGCATAAGACGGAGTCAGACGCCCCCTAGAGTCGCGCCGGGCCTGCCCATGTCCTGAGACCTTCGCCGACCGGGGCGCGCGCCTCCTCAGTCGCCGTCGCCGCGCCGGATGCGAAAGAGTCTCACCTCGTTCTTGATGCCCTTGAGGCGACGGGCGCCGGCGAACGATCCGGAGAACTCACCGCTGTCACCGATGACGTCCCAGACCGAATCCGCGACCAGGACGGTGCCCGGGCGCGCCACGTTGGTGACGCGGCTTGCCACGTTGACCGGGCTGCCGAACCAATCGCCGGCCCGGCTCACCGCCATGCCGGAGGCCAATCCCGCTCGCAACCGGGGAAAGTCGTTGTCGGTGTCGACCGCTTCGACGAGTTTCACGATGACGTCGAGCAGCGGCAGCGGAGCGGGGCAGACGAACATCACCGCATCACCGATGGTCTTGATGAATCGCACCGGTGGCACGGTCATGTCCCGGGCGAGGATGGCCAGCCGGTTGGCCAGGTGCCCTAGCTCTTCGGGCGATACCGCCTCGCCGATCCGGGTGAAGCCGACCAGGTCCGCGAAGGCGACGGTGATTTGGCGCGCCCCGGGGAGTGGCCTGCCGGCTGCGCGCTCCGCGGCATTGACCGCTTCGGTCTCCATCATGTGACGCAGCTGCATAAATAACATGTGCTCGATCATCGGGCCGAGCATGGGCGCGATTTCGCCCACCAAAGCCTTTGAAGCCTTGGCGATTTCCAGCTCACTGGCTCCCGGGCGCAGGATCGCCGAAAGCGCCGTGTACCGCATGACTTCAGCGGTCCGCGACAGCCCTTCGGCGAGCACCCGAACAACGAGGACCACATCTTCAGGATCCAAACCCAGCTCAACGAACCGTTGGGAAAAGGCGGCGGCTTCCCCGTCGGCGCGCATGTGAACGACCGCGTCGGGGTCGTCCACGCGGGCCAGACCGATCGCGCGCTGCACGCGCTGCAACAGCCCAAGGTCGATGCCATGGGACTCGCTGATTTCGCGGGTGGACACGTAGGTGCCGTCGTCGCCGACGATGTGGCGGGTGGCCAGCAACAGTGGCGGATTGGTGGTCCGGATCTCCTCGGTGGTGATGCCCTGCTCGAGCAGCCACTTCACCAGTTCGGCACGCTCCGTGCGCGCGGTTCCCTCGAGCCCCTCGAGCAGATCGTCGATGTTGTCGTCGGCCCCGTGTTGCACGTCGCCAACGTACAACGCGGGCGAGCCATGATGTGAGGTGATGAGCACACCGCTGCTGCGGGGGTTCCCGCCGATTGTCGATGAGCGCGCCAGGACGTTGATCCTGGGCTCGTTTCCCAGTGCGCAATCGCTGGCGACGGGCCAGTACTACGCCAATCCGCGCAATGCGTTCTGGTCGATCACCGGTGAGCTGTTCGGCTTTGATGCGGCCGCACCCTACGAGAGACGGTTGGCAGCCCTGCAGTCCCATGGTGTCGCACTTTGGGATGTGCTTCACGCGTGCCGCCGGGTCGGCAGCGCCGACTCGGCGATTGAACCAAATAGTCTGGCTGCCAACGATTTTGGTGAGTTGTTCGCGCATTACCCCATCATCACGACGGTGTACTTCAACGGAGCCAAGGCCGCCGACCTTTTCCGCCGGTTGGCGACGGCGTCCGATCGGATCCGGTATCAACGCCTGCCCTCGACCAGCCCGGCCCACGCGGTGCGGCCGGGCGCCAAGCTCGCGGCCTGGCGGGTGATCGCGAGGGCGGCGCAGCCGGGCGAAGCGGGTCACCGCCGATAGACCCAGCGGGTGATCGCGAGGGCGGCGCAGCCGGGCGAAGCGGGTCACCGCCGATAGACCCAGCGGGTGATCGCGAGGGCGGCGCAGCCGGGCGAAGGCTAGACCCTTATGACACCGGCGGCTGGTGGAGGGCCCACGGTCGAGCCGCTTCGATCTGCGCCGACAGCGACAACAGTGTCGCTTCGTCATATGGCCTGCCGACGAGTTGGACCGCGATGGGCAGGCCGTCCCCGTCGAAGTCCCACGGCACCACTGCTGCGGGCTGCCCGGTCAGGTTCCAAATCTGTTGGTAGGGAACGTATCGCCCCACCCTCAGCAGCGTCGACACGGCGCCCCGGCGTTGGTAGGCACCGATATGGGACGGGCCCGTCGCGGTTCCGGGCGTGACGACGACGTCGACATCGTCGAAGATCGCCTGAATCCGCGAGATCACGGCATCCTCGTTCGCGCGGATGGCCTGCATCCGCCGATCGGAGAAGAAAGACCCCAAGCGGGCGATGTTGCGGGTGCGCGGTTCCAGCCGTTCCGGGTGCGCGAGGGCGTCCGCGTCGTCGCAGATGCCGCGCAGATAGCGGGGCAGATAGTTGGTGAGCATCGCCGAAATCGGATATTCGGGGTCGGCCGCGATGACGTCGTGGCCGAGGTCGCGAAGCAAGGCACCGGCCTGGTCGACCGCCGTCAACTCGGCCTTGCCGACCCGGACCGGCAGTGGGGTTGGAACCTTGGTGCTCAACGCAATTCGTAACCGGCCGGGACTGCGCCCCGCCGCTCTCACAAACTCGCCTTCGGGACCGGGGACCGTCGACGTCGCATCCAGGAACACGGCCGCGTCCATCACCGTCCGCGCGATCGGGCCATTGACACTGAGCCCGTACCAGGCGTCATCATGTGGTTCCAGCGAGACGCGATCGCGTTGCGGCTTCAGGCCGAACAGGCCACACCACGTCGCCGGGATGCGAATCGACCCGCCCCCATCGGAACCCAATGCCAGCGAAGCCAACCCGGCGGCGACCGCCGCGGCGCTCCCGCCGCTACTGCCGCCCGGAGTTCGAGTCAGATTCCACGGGTTACGGGTGGCTCCGAAGGTCGTCGACTCCGTGTAGGGCAGCATCATGAGCTCGGGCACATTGGTTTTGCCGATGATCACCGCACCCGCGGAACGCAACCGGCGCACCACCTCCGCGTCGGAGGTGACGGCGGGCCGGTGACCGCCGCTGCCGAAGGTCGTCACCTGGCCGGCGACATCGACATCGTCTTTGATCGCGATCGGCACGCCGAGCAGCGGTAGCCGCTCACCGGCATCCAGGCGCTCCTGCGCCACCGCGGCCTCGTAACGAGCTTGATCGGCGAGCACCACGCGGTAGCAGCGCAGCTGGCTGTCCAGCCGCGCGATCCGCTCCAGGTAGGCCTCGAGCAACTCCGGCGCGGTCAGTTCACCGTTGGCCATCATGCGCGCGTGTGCCGCCGCGCCGGCGAAGGCGAGATCGTTCACCGCGGCAGCGTATCGGAGAGATTCGTGGCTGGCCCCGACTACTCTCGGCGTGCCTATGACGCAGCAACCAGTACCGTGGGCGACATGTCCTGCGTGTTCTGTGCGGTCGTCGCCGGCGAAGCCCCGGCCATCCGGATCTACGAAGACGACGACTACCTGGCCATCCTCGACATTCGCCCGTTTACCCGCGGCCACACGTTGGTCGTGCCCAAACGGCATAGCGTCGATCTCACCGACACCGCGCCGGAAACGCTGGCCGGAATGGTCACCCTGGGCCAACGCATCGCCCGGGCCGCGCGCAGCACCGAATTGGCCGACGCGACCAACATCGCCATCAACGACGGCAGCGCCGCTTTCCAGAGCGTGTTCCATATCCACCTGCACGTTTTGCCCCGGCGCAACGGCGACAAGCTGTCGGTGGCCAAGGGGCTGCTGTTGCGCCGCGACCCCGACCGGGAGGCGACCAGCCAGATTCTGCGCACCGCGCTGGCCCGCATCGATGCCAACCAGACGGATTGAGCCCATCCGGCGTCCGCACCAACCTGGCGAAAGTCCCACTCCGCTCACCTCAGCAGCGGTTTAATGCCCTGTAACGGGTGGTGACGTTGTTCGGTTTCTCCGCCACACAGCAGGGGATGGGCTGGAGCAGTGATGAAACGCTGGGCGGTGCATCCGTGGCGGCGGCTGGGGGTGCCCGCGCGCGCGGGCTGGTTGATTGCCGGCGTGTTCGGCCTGGCCGAGCTAGTGATCTTGTTGTCTTCGCTCGGAAGTTCACACGGCCTATACGGGGCTCGGCCGGTCAATCAATTCGTGATCACGGTGTGCCTGGTGATCGCGGCGGGATGCGCCGGTCATGCGGCCCGCCGCACGACCGGGCGGCAGCGATACGGCTGGCTGGCGATGGTAACGGCCCTGCTCGGTTGGGTGGCCGGGGAGGTGACCTGGGCGGTGTACGACGTACGCCCGGAGTTCGACCACGCCACCCATCTGGCGGTGTCCGACATCGTGCTGCTGTTGTGGCCAATCGGCGCCATGACGTCGTTGACACTGCTGTCCCAACTGTCTCGCAACAGTCCGCGGAGGCTGGTGCTCGACGGCCTCATCGTGGCGACGTCGCTGTTCGTCATCTCCTGGGTGTTCGTGGTCGAAGCGCAACTGCAAGGGCGTTCCGGCGCACGGCTGGTGACACTCGCGGAGGTCTTCACCGATATCGTGCAGCTGACGATTGCGATCCTGATGCTGTCCCGGGCTCGTCCCGGCGACCTGCCGAGCCGCAGCCTGATCGCAGGCGGCGTCGCGACGATCATTGTTGCCGACCTGGTGCCGGTCTTCTCTACCGGCATCGGCAACTATCACAACGGCGGAGTCGGTGACCTGATCCGAGTGGCCGGGCTGGCCATCTTGGTGCTGGCAGCACTCGCCGCCGGGCACGAGGGTCCCCCAACAGCATCACCGGACGAGATCGAGTTTCGGGTCCGGCTGTGGCTGCCCTACTTGCCGCTGCTCCTGGCAATCACGGTGGGTTGGGTGAACGCAGCGGGAAATTCGATGCGCGAACCAATGATCTCCGCTCTGGGCATACTTGTGGCCGCCGTCCTGGCCCGGCAATTCGTCGTTCTCGTCGAGAACCAGAATCTGTTGTCGGAAGTCGCGCGGGAGGCATTCCGGGACAGCCTGACGGGTCTGGCCAACCGGACTCTCTTTCTGCGCCAGCTGGACCAAGCCGTCGCGCGTCGGTGTGCCGAGTCACAGCCCATCGCGGTGTTATGCCTGGACCTTGACAACTTCAAGGCGGTCAACGACGCGTTGGGACACCCGGCCGGCGACGAACTCCTCGTCCGGGTGGCCGACCGGCTCACCGTGGCGCTGGGGGAAACGGGCACCGTCGCCCGCCTCGGTGGCGACGAATTCGCAGCGGTCATCGAAGCCTCCGTCGAAGACTCGCAAGCGGCGGCGTACCGCATCCTCGACGCCTTCACCGAAATGATTCTGATCGAGGGCATCCCGATCACCGTGCGACCGAGCATCGGATACACCGTGGCGACCTGCGCATCGAACTGCACGGTCGATCAGCTGCTGCGGCACGCTGACTTGGCCATGTACGCAGCCAAACGCGAAGGCGGCCAATGCATCCGGAGCTTCATGCCCGGCCTGCCGCTGCCGTACGCATTTCCGCCTCCGGTCCCCTCCGTTGCGTCTCGTGCCGCCGGCAACGGCGACGGCGAAGCTTTGTCGGCGCAGCATCATCGGCCAGCCTCGGATGCCACGACCGCAACATCGGTCCCGTCCGGGGATGCGCCCGACGCTGTGCGCTGGCCTCCACGGGACATCCGGGCTGCTATCACCGTGCTGGCAATCGGAGTGATCGCGTTCGCCGTGTCCAGTGTCGTGAATCCCGATGCCGGACATGGCATCTTTTCCGCCACGGCGCTGTATACGGCGCTGAACGTGGCCGCGGCCGGACTGATCGCCCTTCGCGCGTACCGTGTCCCGGCTGACCGGTTGGCCTGGGCACTAATCGCCGCTGGGATGGCGTCCTCGGCCGTCGGTGACGTTGTCTATGCCTTTTGGGTGCCCGGCGGCCGATCCCCCTCGGCGGCCGACCCGGCGTACCTGGCTTACTACCCGTTGGTCTACGCCGGACTGCTGCTACTCATGCGGGCACGACTCAAACGGCTGCCAATCACGATTCAGTTCGATGCAGCGGTCTGCACTCTGACATTGGCCGCGGTGGCCGCGGCTTTGACGGCGGGCCCGATCCGTTCGGCGGCGGCACACTCACCGGCGACCGTATGGGTGGGCCTGGTCTACCCGTGGAGCGATCTGCTGCTCTTGGCCCTTGCCGCCGGCATGTCGCTAATACTGGTTCGGCGCAACGAGATTCGCTGGGCACTGCTGGTGGCCGGATTGGTGTTGTTCGCGGTCGCAGACACGGCGTATCTATTCCAGACGTCCGCCGGCTCGTATCGGGTCGGCTCCCTGCTGGACGCCTGCTGGCCCGCGTCATCGCTACTCATCGCGATGGCGAGCTGGGCGAGGTCGTCGCCGAGCACGCCAGCCCGAGACCGATTCGGCCCCTACGTGGCTCCAGTGTCTTCCGCCGTCGTGGCGGTGGGCGTGATTGTCCTGGAACATCATTCGCGACTCGCTGCGACGCTGGCGGCGTTGAGCCTGGTTGTGGCGGCCGGGCGATTCGCGCTGACCTTTCGCGAAGCAAGCCTGCTGGAGACGAGCGACAAGCGCGCCATGACCGACGAGCTGACCGCGCTGCCGAACCGGCGCTCATTGGCAGCGGCGCTGACGGAATTGCCCGTTGCGCCGCCGCCGGAAACCCCGTCGCTGCCTACCAGGGCGCATCCGCGTCGGGCATTACTGCTGTTGAGCCTGAGCGATTTTCACGAGATAGCCGACTCGATCGGCCGCCCGTTCGGCGACGAGCTGCTGTGTCATATCGCTAATCGCTTGTCCGCCAGTGTCCGTCGTGACGATCTGCTCGCGCGGGTGGGCGATGTCCGATTCGCCGTGCTGCTCGCGGATGGGGCCACCCTGACCGCGGCCAGTGCCCAGGCGGGCCGACTCCTCGAAGCTTTGAGTGAGCCATTCGCTTTGGATCCGGTCACGGTGCAAGTCGACGCCCGCATCACCATCGCACTCTGCCCGGACCACTGCGACTCTCCGCAAGAGCTGTTGAGCCGCGCCGAAACCACCATGGCGTACGCCAAATCCGGCCACAGCAAGATTGCGGTCTACGATGCGTCGTTCGAAGTACGTCACGACAACGATCCCAATCTCATCGAGGAATTACGTACGGCGTTGTTCGACACCGACGAGCTCAAACTGCACTATCAACCCAAGATCGACGGCCGCGACGGCAGCGTCCACAGTGTTGAGGCGGTGCTGCGCTGGCAGCATCCCCGCCGCGGAATGCTGCTGCCGGACGAGTTCCTGCAGGTCGCCGAGCGCGCCGGGCTGATGCGCAAGGTTTCCAACCGCGTGCTCAGCATGGCTCTCCGACAGGTGCGGTCCTGGCGTGAAAAGGGCATGCCTGTCACCGTCGCAGTGAACCTGTCGACGTCGAACCTGCTCGACATCGAACTCGTCGGTACCGTCGAGCGCTTGCTCGCAAACCACGGTCTGCCCGCCGACGCACTCATTCTCGAAATCACCGAGAGGGCGCTGGTGGACTCCGTACGGTCCCGCAACACCGTCGCGGCGCTGCAAGGCCTGGGAGTCCGCATCTCGCTCGACGACTACGGCACCGGGTGGTCGTCATTGGCCCGTCTACAAGACGTTTCGGTCGACGAACTGAAGCTCGACCGGATCTTCTTGTCGCGCCTGCTTGACGACGCACGCTCGGTCGCCATCGTGCGGTCCACGGTGGCGCTGGCGCACAACCTGGGCGCCGACCTTGTCGCCGAGGGAGTCGAGGACGAGGCCACCCTGAACGCGCTGCGGCGGTATGGCTGCACCATCACCCAGGGGTTCGTGCACAGCCCACCGTTGCCGCCGGACGATTTACTCGACTGGATCGCCAGCCACGCGCCGAGCCCCGAACCCGACGCCACCGAGGCGCCGGCGCGATCGAACGAGAGCTAGAACAGCTCTTTGGCCAGTAGCTCCAGCGTCGCGACCCGCGCCGGTGCGGTGGCGGGATCGGTGCCGCGGTGGGCCGAGGCCACGGGATTCACCATGACTTCGTCGGCGCCGAACCGCTCGGCCAATGCCCTGATCTGGTCGGCGGCCTCCGCCGGCGCCCCCAACACCGCGCGTTGCAGGCCGCTCTCGACGATGCGCTGTTGCTGTCCGGTCAACTCGGCAACCGCGGCCTCCTCGACCAGCGGGACGGGCCCGAGCGGCTGCCCGGTCCGGAGCCGGGCCATCATCTGCAGGTTGGGCAGCATCAATGCCGTTGCCTCTTCCCGGGTTTCGGCCACTGCGGCGTTCACCGTCAGAAACGTCAACGGCTCTGCCGTCAACTCGCTCGGCTTGAACCGCGAACGGTAGACCTCAAGCGCCTCTTCGGTTCCGTTGCCGGAGAAGTGATGTGCGAACACGTAAGGCAACCCCTTGGCGGCGGCCAGATGCGCGGAGTACATCGACGACCCCAGCAGCCACAGGCGCGGTTCGCCGACCGCGGCCGGGGTGGCCTTGAGCGTGTAATCACCCGAGCGCAACGGAACCCGTACGCCGCGTGCGCTCATCAGCGCCGCCACGTCGTCGAGATATTCCGGGAAGTTCTCGATGTCGCGATCGTCCCGACCGCCACGCAGCGCATACGAGGTCACCGGATCGGAGCCGGGCGCCCGGCCGAGGCCGAGGTCGATCCGGCCCGGCGCGGCGGCTTCCAGGAGCGCGAACTGCTCGGCCACCGCCAGCGGGGCGTGATTGGGCAGCATCACACCACCCGACCCCAGCCGCAGCTGCGAGGTCTGCGCGGCCAGGTAGGCGATCACCACCGGCGGGCTGGTGGCACCCACCGACGGCATGTTGTGGTGCTCAGCGACCCAGTAGCGGGTGAAACCCAGCCGATCCGCGGCCTGCGCCAGCTGCACGGTGGCCGCCAGCGCGTCACCGGTCGTCTGGTCGGTCCGCACCGGAATGAGATCAAGGACGGAAAGACGCACGATGGCGTCAACGCGCGCGGGTCCGCAAACGTTCCCGCTTCCCGCGGCTCGCCTCAGTAGTCCTTCAGCGTGATCGAGGCGACGATCCGGTCGAACACCTCTTGCGGTATCGGCGCACCACCCGGAATGTTGTCCACGACCAGCCACTGGTTGCGCTTGACGTAGTCGCTGAACTCGCGGTGATAGTTGGCGAAGCCGGCTTCGTAGTCGATCGTCCCGTCGTGGGAGGCCGCCTTGAGCTCACCGGCCAGGATGTAGGCGCCCAGCAGCGCAACACTGGTCCCCTGACCCGACAGGGGCGAACAGCAGTATCCGGCGTCACCGACCAGCGCCACCCTCCCCCGCGACCAGCGATCCATCTTGATCTGCGACATCTCGTCGAAGTAGAAGTCCGGCGCGCTGCGCATGTACTCCAGCAGTTGCGGGCGAACCCAGCCGTCGCCGGCCATCCGTCGCTCCAGCTCGGCGAATTGAGCAGCTGTGTCGCGGTAGTCGATCCGCAGATCGGCGTCCATGAAACCCACCATGGCCCGCGCCTCGGAGTTGTTGCGCGCGCTGTAGACCCCCGCCATGCTGGCGTCGCCGTAGTGCCACGTCTGCCAGTGGTCCAGGTCCAAAAAGTTGGGCACGGTGAAGATTGCCGCGTGCGTGCCCAGCCTCTCGATGAAATTCTCTTCCGGCCCGAACACCAGACGCCGCACATTGGAGTGCAATCCATCGGCGCCGATGACGAGGTCGAAACTGCGCGGCGCGGCGTGCTCGAAGGTGACGCGGACCGCCGCGCCATCGTCCTCCACGGCTGTGATGGAGTCGTGGAAAAGGTACTCGGTCGTCCATTGGCTTGCGCCGTAAAGCAATTCGACCAAGTCGTCACGCAATAGCTCGATGTTGGGACTATCGATTGGCCCACCGGTGGGTGTCGATTCGGTGTCCCGAGACAGTTCGTTGCCGTCACGGTCGACGACGGAGGAACCCTGGATTTGCGTCTTGCGCTTCTGGGCGGCACCCAACAATCCCATGCGCTCGAGCACCGTCAGCGCCGGGCCCCGCACGTCGATCGCCTGACCGCCCGGCCGCGGCCCCAGATGGCGCTCGACCACGGTCACCGAAAAGCCATGCCGCCCAAGCCAAAAAGCCGCCGCCGCACCCGCCACGCTCGCGCCGGACACCAGAACCCTAGACATGAGAGGTCACTTGATTCCTGCCAGTTCTTTTGCGTCGCGGAAGACGTCGTCGAGCATTGCTGGTGTCAACCTACCGGTGAACATGTTTTGCTGGCTCGGGTGGTAGCAGCCGAGCAATCGCACACCGGGCGTCAAGTCAGCAACGACGCCGTGGCCGAACCGGGGTTTACGCCTGGTCGAGGCACCGGGCAGCCGCAACGCGATCTGCCAGCCAAACCCGCCCAGGGCCACGACCACACGAACATCCTCGGACACCAATCGCCATTCGGCCTGCAGCCAGGGCCAGCAAGTGTCCCGCTCCTCTGGCGTCGGGGCGTTGGCCGGAGGCGCACACCGTACCGGCGCGACGATGCGAATCTTCTTGGTCTGCAAGCCATCCGCGGCGTCGACACTTGTCGGTTGGTTCACCAGCCCGGCCCGGTACAGCGCCGCGTACAGCTGGTCGCCCGAGCGGTCGCCGGTGAACATCCGTCCCGTGCGGTTGGCGCCGTGGGCAGCGGGCGCCAACCCGACGATCACCAGCCGGGGCCGCGCCGATCCCCAGCTGGGCACCGGCCGCCCCCAATACGGTTGGTCGGCAAAGGCCCGGCGTTTGACAACCGCGACGTCCTCGCGCCAGCTCACCAACCGCGGGCAGGCCCTGCAGACGCTGACCAGAGCATCGATTTCGGGAATCGAGCCGGCGTGCTCGGCGAGCTCGGCGACCGCGGCGGCGTCGGCCGCCACCGGGGTCTTCGGTGTGGCCGGATCGCCCGGCCATCCGGTGCCGGCACCAACCGGAGAGCCGAACACGTGGCCGGTACGTGGGTGGGCGAGCACATGAACATCCTGCACGAGTCGAAAAAATCGGTCGCCGCAAATACCGCTTTGGCATAAATTCAGCGGCGATATTCCAATGAAAAGCGGCGGCCCAGCATTCCTGATCCTGTTCGCCACGTTGATGGCGACGGCGGGTAGCGGCATCTCGATAGTCGCGTTCCCGTGGCTGGCGTTGCAGCACCACAACAGCGCGCGCGACGCCTCGGCCGTGGCCCTGGCGATGACCCTGCCGCTGGTGCTGTCCACTCTCGTCGCGGGCACCGCGGTCGACTTCTTCGGACGCCGCCGGGTATCGCTGGTCTCCGATTCGCTCTCCGGGACGGCGGTAACCCTCGTGCCGCTGATCGCGTGGTGGCTCGGTGCGGACGCCCTCAACCTGGCGGTGCTGGCCGTCCTGGCCTTCTTCGCGGCCGGGTTCGACCCGGCCGGGACGACGGCGCGCGAGTCGATGCTGCCCGAGGCCGCCGCCCGCGCGGGGTGGCCGCTGGCCCGCACCAACAGCATCTACGAAGCGATCCTCAACCTGGGCTACATCGTGGGCCCGGGCATCGGGGGCCTGATGATCGCCACCGTCGGCGGCACCAACACGATGTGGATCACGGCCGGGCTGTTCGGGCTGTCCATCCTGATGATCGGGCCGCTGCGCCTCGAGGGCACCGGCAAACCCGAGCGCGAGACACGGCCCGGCGGATGGGTGTCCGGCATCGCCGAAGGGTTGCGCTTCGTCTGGAACATGCGGGTGCTGCGGACGCTGGGCTTGATCGACCTGGCCGTCACCGCGCTCTACCTGCCGATGGAAAGCGTGCTGTTTCCGAAGTACTTCTCCGACCAACACCAACCCGCGCAACTGGGGTGGGCATTGATGGCGATCGGGTTCGGCGGCGTAGCGGGAGCGCTCGGCTATGCCGCACTATCGAAACATCTGCGGCGGCGCACGGCCGTGCTGACGGCGACCCTCACCTTCGGGGCGGCGACCGTCGGGGTCGCGTTCCTGCCACCGTTGCCGGTGATCCTGGTGCTGTGCGCGGTCACCGGCGTGGTCTACGGACCGATCCAGCCGATCTACAACTACATGATGCAGACCCGAGCCCCGCATCGGCTGCGCGGCCGAGTGGTCGGGGTGATGACCGGGTTGACCTACGCGGCGGGCCCGTTGGGCTTGCTGGTGGCCGGTCCGCTGACTGACGCGGCCGGGCTGAAGGTCACGTTCCTGGCGCTGGCGGTACCGATCCTGCTGATCGGCCTGGTCGCCTGCCGGCTACCGTCGCTGCACGAACTTGACCGCGCGCCGGAGTTCGCGCAAGACCCGGGCCCGTGAGGCGGGCTTAGTATCGGGCCGTGAGCTCTGACGCCCTGGCCGCCCTGATCGCCGACCTGCCCGACGGGATGGTCGTCACCGACCCGACCGTGACCGAGGGCTATCGCCAGGACCGCGCGTTCGACCCGTCGGCCGGCAAGCCGCTGGCCGTGGTGCGGCCGCGGCACACCGAAGAGGTGCAGACCGTGCTGCGTTGGGCCGCCGCACACCGGGTGCCCGTCGTGACGCGCGGCGCCGGCAGCGGCCTATCCGGCGGGGCAACCGCACTGGACAACGGCATCGTGCTGTCCACCGAGAAGATGCGTGACATCGCCATCGACCCGGTGACCCGCACCGCGGTATGCCAGCCCGGGCTGTTCAACGCCGAGGTGAAGAAGGCCGCGGCCGAGCACGGCCTCTGGTATCCACCGGATCCGTCGTCGTTCGAAATCTGCAGCATCGGCGGCAACATCGCCACCAACGCCGGCGGGCTGTGCTGCGTGAAGTACGGCGTCACCACCGATTACGTGCTCGGCATGCAGGTGGTGCTGGCCGACGGCACCGCAGTGCGGCTGGGCGGCCCGCGCCTCAAGGATGTCGCCGGGTTGAGCCTGACCAAGCTGTTCGTCGGCAGCGAGGGCACGCTGGGCGTCGTCACGGAAGTGACGCTGCGGCTGGTGCCCAAGCAAAATGCGTCCAGCATCGTGGTAGCCAGCTTCGCGACCGTCGAGGACGCGGTCGAAGCGGTGCTCGGCGTCACCGCGCGGCTTCGCCCCTCGATGCTGGAGTTCATGGATTCGGTGTCGATCAACGCCGTCGAGGACACCCTGCGCATGGATCTGGACCGCGGGGCGGCGGCGATGCTGGTCGCCGGATCTGACGAGCGCGGCCGCGCCGGTAGCGAGGACGCAGAAATCATGGCCGAGGTTTTCGCGGAACACGCTGCGACGGAGGTTTTTTCGACCGACGATCCCGACGAGGGTGAGGCGTTCGTCGTCGCACGGCGGTTTTGCATCCCGGCCGTCGAGGCCAAGGGATCGTTGCTGCTCGAGGATGTCGGGGTGCCGCTTCCGGCGCTGGGCCAGCTGGTGACCGGGATCGCGGGCATCGCGGCGGAACGCGACCTGATGATCTCGGTGATCGCCCACGCCGGCGACGGCAACACCCACCCGCTGATCGTCTACGACCCCGCCGATGCCGGCATGACCGAACGCGCCCACCTGGCATTCGGCGAGATCATGGACCTGGCCGTCGGACTGGGCGGCACGATCACCGGGGAACACGGCGTCGGCCGGTTGAAGCGGCCCTGGCTGGCCGGGTATCTGGGGCCCGACGTGCTGGACCTCAACCGGCGCATCAAGCATGCGCTGGATCCGCAGGGCATCCTCAATCCCGGCGCGGGCATCTAATCCGCGCTAGGCCGGCGCACTGGGTAGCGAGGGTGCATCCAGGGCTTTAGGTGTGCACCCTGGGCGACGACACGCCGCTGGGGCACGCCACCAATACCCAATCAAAGCCCTCATTGCACCCAGCTCCGTGAGTGTCGGTTCTCGTTTTCTGTGTCATGTCGCGATTCCTTGACCTGCGGTGATGCGAGTTGTCTTACGTCGTGTGATCAAGCATTTGTCTCAGGTCCGTGTCATTTCTTCAGATGGCGCATCCCGGGTTACTTCGGCATGCTCTGCTCGTCGGTGCGCGCGGCGTCCCGCAACGACGGCATTGCCTCACGTGACAGCGACACAGGTGGCCGGGCATCGGTGCTGAATCGATGAACAGCCCAGTTCTGAACCGGCTGTCCGACTCGGGCGGGTTGTCCGCGAAAATTTGTCGCGATAGACGTAACGATGCGTAACGACTACGTCGCGCCCAGCAATGTGAGGGGAATCGCGAAACACACGCACAGGGTTGCGGTTTCGCCGCGTTGACCTATTGCTAAGAGAACGGTCGATACGTCACAACGGTTCAAAAAAACCCAATAATGCTGTGCATCAGGCTGTTTCGGCCAGTTCCATCGATAATCTACATTATCCATGAACTTAGTCTGCATATTGCAGCAGATGAATCAGCTTCCTCGTCTCCGGTTGGGCCGATGAGTCAGCACCTAGCGTATTCGGCGCGGCCGTGTGCATGGTCCGTGCAGTTGTCGTAACTGATCATTTGGACGAGGAGGAATCCAGCGACGAGGGCCACCCGATGCCTACCAATATTGCTCTGGGCCGCTACGAGATGGTCGGAGCGATGGGTCGCGTCGGTGCTGCCGGCGATTAGCTTGTAACGCCGGATCTTCTTCAGTTCCGCTTCGAGACGGTTGGCGTGATGTGCCGCAGAGAGGCGGCCGATCCAGTTGCTGGCTGTGTCGAACAGCGCCGAGTAGCCGCCGTGGGCGGCTTTCACTCCGAGTCCGATGGCCAGGTGTGTCTTGCCGATACCTGGCGGACCGAGCAATATCACATTCTCGGCTTTCGGTACGAAGGTGCCGGTGGTCAAGTGCGCCAGTACGTCTCGGCGCAAGGACGGCAGGTGCTCGAGGTCGAAGTCTTCCAGGGTCTGATCTGCGGGAAGTAGGCGGTGCGGATGCGTCATGATGGTTCCTGCCAATTCCCGATCTGCCACCTGTCGTTGTAGCAATGCGGCCAAATACTCTTCGTGCGACCAGTTCTCGTCGCAGGCTTGACTCGCCAGCTCCTCCCAGCAGCGTCCAATTGTCGGAGTCTTCAGGACCCTACAATCCGAAGTGGGCGCGGCCGTCGCATCCCGGAGCCGCTTGAATGAACTGAAACCCGATCTCATCGTCTCCATTCACGGCTATCCGGTCCGCAGTCTCGAACGGTGGGTCGAAGGGGTACGCACGGTACGCCACTGAGCGCGACGAACAGCGCTTCGCATCCTTAAGGATCATGGGCGGTTTGAGGGGGCATATGCGGGAATCGAGTATGCAGCTTTACCGGTTCACGTTGGCTGCGATGACGCGATTCTAGCGGTCTCGACCCGCTGGGCCAGGACCGCTAAAGCTCTAGCGTGGAGACGCCGTTGAAATCCCGAGATCCACTGCTGCTGCAAGCATTCGGGTGTCATACGTGATGACCGCGCGCAATGAATCGCCGGCTCGCTGTGCCGCCGCGAGGTGTATTGCGTCCAGGCTTCGAAGGTGTAACGGGAGCAGCGCTCCCGCGTCGTCGAGCAGCTGTCGTGTCAGTGTGACGGTGTCAAGCCCCTTAAGTAGGTCTCGAGCGTCAGCGATGGCCGCGGGTCCATTTGGCGCCACAGCGCGTATCAGCTCAGTGCGCGCTAGAGCCGCTGAGAACACGCTGTCGTCAGCATGTGCGCCCAGGAAATGCTTTAGTGCCTGCGATTCATCTTCAGCGACAACAAGTTTGACTAACGCGGAGGTGTCTAGATAGATCCGCACGGCTAGCGCTCGTCGTGCCGAAGATGCTCAAGGGTTTCAGATGCGCTTTGGGTATATGCCGAGGGTTTGAGGTCGTCGATGTTCAACGGGCGAGCCGCCTTAACGACTTCACCAGCGTTAATGAGGTCCTTCCAGGGGTCGCTGGTGATTGGCACCAGTCGCGCGACGGGATAACCGCGGTCAGTGATCTCGATCGACTCCCCCGCGGCTACTTCTTCGAGATACCTGCTCGCGTGTTGCCGCAGCTCCCGCACCCCTATGGTCCGCATGTGCTACAGTGTAGCACATCTGTGGGCTGGGGAGCGTAGCTTGTGCCGGTTCGCAGTGTAGGCCAGACGGGCTCGCCTGCCAGACCCTAAGCGCCAGTTGAGATCTCATGAACAATCGTCATTATCCATGGACAGGGACAGTATCTTGCAACACCGCGCGATTGGCCGAGTGCGGTGGCGCGCCGCGTCGAGGTGCCCTCCGCTGTGCCAATGGGTCACGACAAACGCGTGGCTCAAGGAGGGAAACCCAACAACGCATCTACTTCGGCATCCAGGCCAAAAAGTGCAAGCTCGACGCGTCCGATATACACAAGTTCCAAAGACCTAAGTCGCTAGGCTGACCACGTGGCGGGTGAACCGAAACGATCTAGATACCACCCGGGGGCAGGCGACAGGAAGCGCAACCTGGCAATCCGGATCGGACTGACCTCGATCGTGGTGATATTCGCCGTCGTGGTGGTGGGTTACATCGTGTTGTCCGACAACAAGAAACCACCTTCCGGTGAAGCGAAGGCAATACGTGTCGAGTCGAGCAACCTCATCAAGAGGGAAGGCAGCTCCGACCCGAAGGTCGTGCTGTCGGTCTACGAGGACTTCCTGTGCCCGCATTGCGGCATGTTCGAGCAGCAGTTCGGGCCTAGGGTGAACGAGCTCATCGGCTCTGGTGCGGTCGCCGCCGACTACTACATGGTCGCCATCCTGGATCGTCAAGGCAACGGGTATTCGTCGCGGGCAGCGAACGCCGCGTACTGCGTCGCCGACGAATCCATCGACGCGTTTCGGCGCTTCCACGGCGCGCTTTTTGCGCAACAGCCGCAAGAGGGCGCCGGCGCGTATCCCGACAACGCGCGGCTGATCGAGATCGCGCGCCAGGCGGGCGTTACGGGCGGCGTCCCAGACTGCATCAACAAGGGCCGATACGCCGAGATGTTGTCGGGGCTGGCGGCGGCCACCCGCATCCAGTCCACCCCGACCATCCGCATCAACGGGCAGAACTACGAAACCACCACGCCGGACGCGTTGGTCAGCAAGATCAAGGAACTCGTCGGCTGATCACGACGGGTAAATGCCGAGGAAGTTGACACCATACGAACTCGAGGAAAGGCCGGCAGATTGAACTCCTGCGTGGACCTCCCTAGAGGTGGTTTCTGTCCGGAGAGCGCAAAAGTAGAAGTACTATTTCGCGATGGCTCACTTCGAGGATGGGCAGTCTATTTCCCCATATCAGCCTCTCGGCCCAGTCGACGCAACAGTGAAACCCCGCAAAAGGGCGGCTATGGTGGCGCTGACGTTGGCGTTGCTGGCCTGGCTTGCCGGGGCCATCGCTGTGTGGCTGATTGTGGCCAGCCACGCCTGGACCAGTGGATGCCTCGTCGATAAGTCATCGCGGGGCGCGGGAACGGCGTGCTTGGTTGCCGGTTGTGTGTTGAGTGTTGCCGCGGGTGTGGCGGGGGTGATCAGCCTCGCCAAGCCGCGAGCGCGCGGTGCTTACCTTGCTATCGGGGTGGCTGCAGTGGTGATGAGCACGCTCGGCCTGGCGTTTTGCCTGTTCTTGTTCAGCGCTGAAATTTCTCCGCACGCGATCGATCCCGCTTACTTGCATCCGTGCTAGCTCCCCGCTCGAGGAACGCCTCAGCTGCGCCGCCGTGACTCAAAGGTTGTTTCGCGCAATCGGTTACACGGTCCACCCGTGGGTCGTGGTGCGGCGCGCAAGTGATGCGCATTGCCCAGAAGCAACGTCTGGACATCCGCTGACATACACCTGCAACTGGACGCAGATCTAGCACGGCTTGACCTGAGGCGGAAGCTGTTTCGTCTAGCAGACAGGATGGGTCTGCGGTTCAACGCTGCAATGCGGTATAGGTGTCAGTACAACCGCGAGGATCATGACGACGAACGCAATTGCAGCGATACCAATTCCGGCTACTGCGACTGCCGCGCCGCTTTTACGACGCCCAGCCCGCACCAGACCGATCACGCCGCAGACAAGGGCGGCAAGCACCAGACCGACTATCGCTAACACCAACGCGTCGGAGACCGCGATAGTCGAGCTGTTGGCACCGCGAAACATTTTTGCCCTGATTAGCAGCAACATAACCACGGCCAGACACAGCGCGAGGCCGCCGAGAACCAGGCCCGTCCACGCGATGGCATTTCGCCGAGAATTGGGCTGTGCGGCGCTGCCGGGTTTCAGTACATGGGTGGCCACCGGTTCATCGGGGAGCCTGGTCATTCTCTCGCGCGCCTCCTTCGACGGACCGCCACGTCATTTGTCACAGACGATTTCACGAACCGTAAAAACATTCTGCCAATCAGCACCGAAATCGGCCATCGCGGACTTTGAAAACACGCCTCGGCTTTGTGTCACTCGCGCGCCGACACCTCGCGCGAGGTCTCGTCAAATTACTCAGGCCTGATTCTGGAACACCTGTCGGTTCCGGTCTGCGCTGATCTTGCGGGCAATTTTCGCCATTCATGCCACTGCCATCACGTCGGCGGCAAGTCTGATTAGTCTCGCGGCGCTACTTCTGGCTGCACAGGGGGCCCGGCGGGCATGCCGCACTTTCTGGTTAGTGGTGTCAGCTACAGGCACGTAGGCCGCTCGCGATGCCCGTCGCGTATTCAGGTTTGCAAAGCACGGACGGCGGCCTACGAAAGCTTGCATAATCTAGCCATGGCTATCCCCCAGCCCCCAGGCCAGCGAAAGCAAAATTCCGCGACGAAAGCGCTCGCCGCCCTGCATGGCGCGCTGGCGGTTTTCACGCTGCTGGCATGTGCATTTACTCTGCTTTCGAGCTTGGACGACCCGCATGAGGCGTGTAAATATCACGGTTTGTACTGTGATCGGGGCCCCCATATGCGAGAGGCTGTCTTGATTGGTGTGGTGGGAACCGTCGCCCTGGTGATCGGCGAGCTCCTTCTACTGGTTCTACTCCGCAAGCACAGCCGCCTATCCATTGTCGTCCCAATTGTTTGCTTCATCGGCCAATTCGCCCTCCTGGGCGTAGTTTTTACGTCAGACAATTCAGTCCCGACGAGCAGATAAGCTGAATACCTGATCGACCATGAGAGCTGGTTCCACCGCCGAAGACGGCCATGGCTCATGAGCTGCATTGCATCGCGCGCTTGGTGCCCCGCATGGACACCGTTGTGCTGACACGACAGTTGCTCGAGGACGCCAGCACATTTCAACCGCCACGCCAGCGCAGCCTGAATGCTATACATCTCGCCGCTGCGCAGCGAGCCGGTGACATAGTGCGCGCAGTCATTAACGACGATGTCCGGATGCTCTCCGCAGCAGCGCATCTCGGGATAGTGACTGCATCGCCGCGCTAGCTACACGACGCTTTCTTACGTCACTGCGACGCAATAATCTTTCTAGCCTGGCGGCGACGGGCAGCTGTTGGTACTCTCACCTGGTCAGTATTGGCTGATGAGCGCCTTTGCTGCGTGTCGGAGAATGCCCGGGCAGGGGGCCAGTGTGAGCGATGATTCGGCCGAAAACAATGCCGAACCCGATCCCGCTCGGCGGCGACCCGAAGTTCCTGATGTTCCGCGAAAGATCAGTCCCGCCAAGGTCGCTGGGGGCGGTGGCCTGATTTTCGTCGGTGGCGCGATCATTTACGTGTTACTGCACTGGCACAGCTTGACCCATTCCGACAAGCCAGTGCCCACCTTTCCCTCCATCCATATCCCGACCACTGCGCGCTGAGGATACGGACGTGCCCCGGATCGCGATCGAGATCCGGGGCACGCGGCGGCCGATTACTTGGCGGTGAGTTGTTCGGTTTCGGCGGGGCAGTAGGTCTTGACCGACTGGACCAGGAAGACCGCGGCCTGCCGGCGTGTCAGGTTGGTGTGCGAGGTGATGTCGTTGACCAGCTGTCCCCCGGTGCTGTCGCCGGCCAGCGACTGGCACACGCTGTGGGCGTCGGCGATCGCGCCCTGGGGCGTGTCAAAGCCGATTCCTTCCTTATTGATGGTGGAGAGGAACTGCTGATCGGCGGCGCTGATCTGTGGTTTTCGGCGCTCGCGGTGCTGGCGACGACCAGTGTCAGCCAGCGGGGATAGCGCGAGAGCGGCGAGGGCGCCCAGGATGTTGCGGATAGTAGCGGCGGTGGTGTTCATGTCGACTCCTCGTGCGGTTCATGGTGGTGATGATCGGCAGCCGACGGCTGCTGCAGGATGTGAGGGGCTGCGGCAGCGAAAGGTTCCCCGCGAATTCGTCTAGCGGATCACGGCCGCAGCCACGCCTGCCGTTGGGCGGCGGCGCGCTCCTCGGCAGTTCCGTTGGCAACCGCGTAGCGCCGACGCGCCAACGTCGAACACCTCGCCCACCACGTTTTGAGGTCGGCAGCGAGCCCGGTCATGTTGATTCCGTTCTCCAGCGTTAGCGCAACAGCGGGAAAGCTTTTCGCATCGGAGAACACCCGTTTCAGTTCGACGGCGGCCCGGGCGGCGTTGCCCGTGGAGCCGGCGACGATGGCGAGCTGCCAGCGGGAATGCAGCGTGCACAGGTTGCGGAGGCCCAGCACCCGGGTGCGCGCGGCCGCGACGGCCTCGAGTTCGGTGAGTGCCTCGGCGTAGCGCTTGTCGTCGGCCAGCCAGATGGCATGGGCGTGGGCGGCGTAGAGCGTGGCCGGGTGATCGGGCCCGAGGATGCCGTTTGAGTCGCGAAGTATCGATGTCCAATCGGCGGTGCGGTCTGGCGCCCCGTACCCGCGGCCGGACCTCGCAGCCAGCTGTACCCGCGCGAACAAAGTGTCGGGGTCGTCCGCTCCGAGCGATTTGGTCAGTGCGGCGACAACGGCCTGCAGCTCCGACAACCCGGCGTCCATCTCGTTGATCGATCGGAGAACCACACCCAGCCGCAGGCGCAGCCGCAGTGTGTCTGAATGCTCGGAGCCGCGGAGTTTCGACATCGCCTCGACCAAGTGCCGGTATTCATCAGCGATTGTCGGACAATAGTCATCGAGCTCATACAGCTGGACCAAGGCGAGGCGCGCTGACACCGTTTCGGTGGAGTCGGGCCCGAATTGTTGCACGTACTGCGCGCACAACTTGGCTGCGGCCTGCTGCAGCCGCTTCAGGTAGTCGACGTCGACGGCGACGCTCTTGTCGCACTGCGAATGGAAGTAATCGCACGCCAGCGCCCAGGGATCGTGCAGACTCCGGTACGTCTTGGATACCTCGGCGAATTCTCCTGCAGCACGTTCGCTTTCCCCCGACAGCATCCGGAACTGTGCCAACAATCGACGGGAGCCGAGGGTGTCGAGGTGCTGCGCCCCCAGTGCTGCGGTGCGTTCTCTGACGACGGCCTCGAGTTCGCTGCAAGCCAGGCCGTAATCGCCCACCAGCGCGGCGGTCACGGCGTGATCGTGACGGGCAGTCAGCCTATCCGGCAACGGCATTCGCGCCAGTTGGACGGCGGCGCTCGAGGAGAGCTCTGGATCGGCACCGGCGACCCGACGTTCGAGCAATCGGGCGGCGGCGGTGGGGTCGGATGCCGCCGGCGCCCCTGATGCCGGCGGAAGGTCAGTGGTCGCGCGACCGGGCACCGATCGCTGTTGATTATCTGTTCGCTCGGCAGCCGCCGTCACGGCTCCTAGGGCAACCACGAGCTTCCAATGATCGTCGTCCTCCTGCACAGGAGGGCCTAGGTCGTCGAGTGCGGCTCGGACGAGTGGTGTTCTGGCTGCCGCACCGATGCGATAGATGACGCTGATTTCGTCAATCTCAAGTCCTGCATCGGAGATCGTTTCGCTTAGTTCGGTGATCGTGTCGGCGACGTGACCGCGGATCAGCGCCTCGTAGTCGGAGCGGGTGACCGATACCGGTTCACCGACGCCCGGCAGGCCCAACGCGAATTCCGTCGACGTCGTCAACGTGTGCTTCAGCCGTCTGGCGCGATCACGCAGCTGGCGTCGTTGCTGCAGCGCAGTGGGATCGTCGGTAGCGGGGTCCGCCAGAGCGGTCCACAGCCCAGGATCGGCGGGGCGGATGTAGCGTTCGCCGAGGTAGGTGAACAGCGCCTGATCGAAGTCGAACCCGCCCAACGGATCGATCGCTCCGGAGGCTAGCTCCTCAAACCTGCCGTCGGGCTGGGCGCGCAACACTGTGGTGTCGAACGTCTCTCCGCCAAGGTCATAGACGGCGACGCAGTCGCCGGGTCGTGGCGGGTTGCGCCGGGCGAACCAGTGCGCCGCGGCCACCGGCTCGCTGACGAATTGGGGCTTGGGTAGCCCGCTACCGTCGTTCTCGGCAAACCCTGCGACTACAGCGTCGGCGAGGAGCTTTTGGTGGGTCTTCCGCCAGGAGACCGGATGCGTGAGGACCAATCGTGCGGGCCGGCGGCCGTTTCGTTGTCGGATGGCTTCGGCGATGACGGGGCAAATCACCGCGCCGATCAGCTTTGCCGGGCTGAATTCCTTGTCGCCCAGGAGGATACGGTCGGTGTCGATGCGACGTTTGGGCGTCGGCTCATAGGCTTGCAAGTGGTCCGCGGCGAAATTGTCGGCGTCGTCTCCGGCCAGTAGTGCGCCGCCCTCGGCGAAGACCGAGGAGGGCATGGTCATGGCGCCGTTCGCCAATACCACGGCCGCGGGGTCAGCTCCGGGTATCGCGACGGCCGCCGCGGTCGCGGTGGTTCCGAAGTCCACCGCCAACGACCACATATCAGCGACTCCTCCGGCAATCGGGCATGACTGAAATATAGGTCGACCCCGTCGATCCGGCGTGCCTTCCGGCGAATGGCGCCGCGGCGATCAGCTGAGCCGATACCCGTCGTGCGAGAGCGAAAAGCCGCGCCCGGTCGTCGTATCGGTACATGTCATTCCAGACGGTTCGCTCACGCAGAGGATCGGACCGGCGGAGCGGCTGTGGCCGTACGGCAGCACCGGATCGTTGGAGGGAAGCATTGTGTCCGTGTGGCACTGCATCGACGCCGGCCGCCCCTGTGTCACGACGACGCTGTCACCCCAGCCACCTGCGCAAGCGCCCGGGCGAGGCGGTGCGGCGAAGCTGTGTTCGCCGACCTGACAGCCCGCGGTCGCCCGCGGTCCGCCATTTTCGGAGACGGTGCCCAACAGGCAGGCGATGTTTCCCGAAGGGGACTGGAAAAACTGGTAATCGGTGTCGGCGCGGGCTGCCGGTGCGCCGGTGATGACCACCAGCGCCACCGCAGCCTGAATTGAACAGCGCGCGCTCCGCGTCTTCACAACGCCTGCCGGCTACTCGGGGGGTTCGGGAATCATCAGCACCGCGCCCGCCACGATGCGATCAGGATCGGTGATGCCGTTGGCTGCGGCGATGACCGTGTAGTCGGCACCGCTGCCGTAGGCGCGTTCGGCGATGTCCCACAGCGTGTCACCCGGCTGGACGGCGTAGCTGTGACCCGGCTGCGCGAGGCCGTCGGGGACTTCGGGGTTCGCCAATGGCGGAACGCTGTGTGTCGGCAGGTGAGTGGGGAATGGATGGATGGTCAAAGGCATCAGCACCGGTCCGGGATGATGGGCGATCACCGAGTCGGTGACCACCAGCTGGTTGCCTTGTTCGCCCCACGCGTGCATGAAGACTTTCAGGGGCACCTGCTCCTCGTTGCCCCCGTGGGGGTTGCCGGTGTCGGAGAGCGTGACGGTGCCGGTCGATTCGTCGATCGAGGTGATCATCACCGCGTGCGGGGCAGGGCCCTGAGATGCGCCGTCCTGGTAATGCCAGATCGGATCGGCGTCGACACCCAGGATGACACTGCGCCCCTGGTCCAGATAGCCCTCCAGCCGAGCCAGCGTGACGTGGTGCTCCTGGTGCGACGAAATCCCGAAGCTGTCCAGCAGCCTTTCGGCGTCGGCGAACGGAACGCCCTGCGTGCTGGTCGGCAGTTGCATGCCGAGTGCTGTCATCCGCTGCAGCACCTCGGACTCGGGCACCCGATGACCTACGGCTTCACTGAGGACCTGGGTCACCGAGGCGGGCACACAGTCGCTGCCGTGCTGGGCGAACCAGTAGGTCACGGCCTGCGCCGGATCGCCGTGCTCCGCGCCGGCACCGACCGGCGGCGCATAGGGGTGGCCGGGCACGAAGTCATGGTTGTCGTGCGGGTCGTGCGAGCCAAAGTGGGATCCAACATGAGGGTGGTCGTCGTGGCCGCCGTGAGAAGCCCCGACGCCAAATGTGTGCTCGCCGTGATCGCTCATTGAACGCATCCCTTCCGTGCTGGGTTGGGCCGCTGCTGTGCCCGCTGCTCGGTAGACAGGGCGACAGCGACGAAAGGTTCCCCTTCGCGCGGCCCCGGATCAGAAATGCCAGCCGTCGTCGTGTCCATGGCGGCCGTGGTCGTCGGGCTGCTCGTGCCCACCGTGAGTGTCCTCGTGCCCGTGGGCGCCGTGGCCGGGATGCACCTCATCAGGCCACGGGTGATCGGACGCGACGTCGTGGGTCGGGAAGGAATCGTCGCTGTCTTCCCGCGCAATCTGCTCCGCGCTCGGCGGACTCCCATCGGGCCAGGCCGCGCTGACGGCACGATCGATCTCGTCCGCGGCATCCGCCGGAATCTCACCGATCGCGTCGGGGCTGTGGGGGATCCGGGTCAACAGGTCCCGCAGCACCTGATCCACGATGGCGTCGTCCGGGGGGACGAGGTCGTCGTCGAAGCCGCCGTCGTCGTGATCGCTCATCGGATCATCACCTCGGCTGGTCGCGGTTCGTTGTGCCGTTCGGAAGGCGAGTTCATCCCGAACCCTGGTTGGACAATGCCATCGGGTCGTCAGGTTCCCCCAACAGCTGAGCCAGTTGCGCCTTGCCCTTGAACAGTCTTGTCTTGACCGTGTTCACCGGGATATCCAGCCGGGCGGCGATGGCGGCGAGGCTCATGTCTCCGAAGAACCACATCACCAACACCGAGTGGTAGGCCGGACTGACCTCGCGCATGGCCGCGTCGATATCGAGGCGCTGCGAGGCGCGTCCGACGTCGTCTGCGGACACCGTACGGCGCGGCACGTGCCTGCGGTCATGACGCAGGCTGCCGACGGGGGCCGCTGATCCGTCGAACTGGTCGGCGAACGGTGTCGTCGGGTGGCGGGTGACCTTCTGGATCTCGTTCAAACAGACATTGCGCGTCACCGCGTAAATCCAGGTGCCGAACGACGACCGGGCCTGAAATGTCGAGATTCGCCGCGCCGCCTGTAACAACGCCTCCTGTCGCGCGTCCTCGGCGTCCAGCGCATTGCGCAACATGCGGCGGCACAGCATATCGACGGTCTTCCAGTGTCTGGCCAGCAACTGGTTCATCGCCTGCCGGTCACCCTGCTGGGCGGCCTCGACCAAGGCGCCCTCGTCGGGCATGTCCGCTCCGGACACCTCGCTCATCGGTGCCTCCGCACTGTGCGAACCTGCGGTGAGCCGCCCACAGGCCCGGCCGCACGTCTCCCGTAGCATACGGCGCAAGTCCTCGGGCGGCGGACGAACCGGGAACGGGCCCAGCGAATTCGCGCCGCGCGCCGGCGAGGAGCCATGCAGTTCGGGAAATCAGGCCACCCTCGACGGTTCGGCCCTATCATTCCGCTATGCCGGTTGCCAGGACCAGTCCCCGGTGTCACCCGCGCTCATGCCGATCCAGGAGAACTTGAGTGGGCCTGGCGCTGTCGAATACGGGCATGGCAGGTATGTCGACGCCACCGCGGGGGCGGCGGTGACGGGAGCGTTGGCGTCGGACCTGTCGGACCTGATCGCCGACGCCGTTCGACTGCTCGGCGACCCGGATGGTGAATTGGCTAGCTTGGGGGCCACTCTCGGAGAGCCGCTGACGCTGGCGGTGGCAGGACACACCAGCGCAGGCAAGTCGACGTTGGTCAACGCCCTGATCGGTCACCGGGTCGCGCCCACCGCCGCCACCGAATGTACCCGGGTAGTCACCTGGTACCGGTTCGGGCCGCAACGACTTGAAGTCATCTGTCGCGACGGTAGTCGCCAGCCGCAGAAGCTCGTCGCCGATCCGCATTCCGGTGAGCGTCGATTGCCCGATGATCTGCCGGTCCCTGAAGCCACGGTTGAGCGCCTCGATGTCGGGCTGTCGTTCGAGCGGCTGCGCACGTTGACCGTCATCGACACTCCCGGCCTGTCCGGCGATGAGGGACTTGCCCGGCAGACCGAGACATTGCTGGCGAGCGGTGCCGCCGACGTCTTGCTCTTTGTGTTCGGCGGTGCAGAGATCCGCGCTACCGAAAACGATGTCGTCAACGCGTTCCGCCGCCGAACCCGCTCGCGCTACACCTTTCCCGCAAACGCGATCGGAGTGCTCAGCCGCGCCGACACCTATCCCGGTCCCGATCCCCTGGTTGCGGCGGGTACGGTAGCGGACGGCCATGCGGCCACGTTCAGGCGCCAGCTCGCCGGCGTGCTGCCGGTGATGGGGCGCCTCGCCGAAACCACCGAGGCGGGGGCGTTCAACCAAACTCACGCCGACGCGCTGCACACGATCGCGGCACTGCCCGAGGACCAACGCGTGTCGATGCTGCGCACCGCTTCACGCTTTCAGGAGTCCGCGGTTCTCACCCAGGCCGAGCTGCCCCGGGCTCGCCGAGCAGCACTCGTGGAAAGGCTTGCGATACAGGGCATCCGTGAGTTCAGCGCACCCGGCTACGCGTCGAGTTCGACGCATGCGTTGTACTCCGCGATGCGCAGGACTTCTGGGATGGCCGAGTTGCAGCGATGGATCAACAGCCTTTTCGTGGTCCCGGCCGCTGTCCACAAGGCGACGCGCATCCTCGCCGAAGTGGAAAGGCTCGCGCGGCGGCCCGAGGTAACGGAGCACGTCCGAGAAGAGATACTCGACGGAATTGAGGTTCTACGCTCCAGCGATGCCCTGCACACCCTGAACGAGCTTCGCGCGTTGGCCGCCCTGTATTCCGGGGCGTGCACAGTGGGTGATGACACCGCCCGCGGCGCCCTCCTGAGGCTCTTCGAGGAAGCCGACCCGGCAAACCAATTAGGCTGCGCCACCGACGATCCTGCGCAGATCGCCGGTGCCGCCGCTACGTCGGTCAACGTATGGCAGGCGTACGCGAACACCGCTGTGGACAGCCTGGCGCGCGAAATCGCCCGCACCGCTGTGCGATCCGCTTCTATCATCCACCGCCGCCTCGAGGATCCGTCATGACTCAATCCAACGCCACACTCGTCGCATCAGTGGGCCTCGCCACCGACATCGACTGGCCCTCGACACTGCTGCTGCTGGCGGCCGGGGTGCTGATCGGCGTCATTTTCCGGCGGCGATCCCGGGAGCGGCCTGCCCCTGCGATCACCGAACAACGCGGCGCACTGGTCAGCGGATGCGTGAAAGTCCGTGCTCTGCTTGATGACCCGCTGCTGGCTGACATCCTCGACGGGGCCCTTCGCGACGCTGGCGTGTCGGTGTTCGACCCGACCGCTCAAATTAAGGACGCCACCCGCCACCGCATCGACCACACCGTGCCGGCCCCCGACGCTGCCGACGACGGCCTGGTTGCGCGCACCCTTACTCCCGGCTACCTCGACGGCGACCGGCTGCTCGCGCCGGCCGAAGTGGTCGTACACAAGTGGGTGCGCCCATGACCGCGCCGGCACCATCCGTGGACGACAAGATCGGCGCGTTGGCCGCGGACCTGGACACGGTCTACACCAACCATGAGATGCAACTCGCCCTGCGCCAGTTACCCTCGGCCACGCGGCAACCATCGGAGCGGGCGAAGATCGTGTTCATCGGAGAGGTGGGGGCGGGCAAAACTGCCTTGGTCAACGCGGTACTCGCCCGCACAGACCTGCCCGTGCTTCCGACCCGGCTGCCATTCGCGGTGGGGGCCGGCAGCCCCGAACGCGTGCGGTTAGGCCTCGTCGATGGCCGGACCGAAACCGTCGGCGTGGAGGAGCTCGCCTCGGTGACGGCCGAACGCGATCCCGCCGATGTCGCTGTCGACTTCGTGGAAGTGATCATCGACGACCCGATGTTGGCACAGATGACATTGTTCGACACACCGGGTGTCGGTGGCCTCGACCCCGCGACGACGTCAATGACGTTGTCGGCGCTCGAAAGTGCCGCCGCGCTGGTATTCGTGTGCGCCGCGGGCGAAAAGCTTTCCCTCGCCGCGGCCGGCTTTCTTGTCGAAGCCGCGTCCTGTATCGACCACGTGGTGTTCGTGCTGTCCAAGACGGACAACACCGACGACGGCGGAGCCGCCAATCTCGACGAGAACATCGCCGCGATCAAAAAGCGCCTGCCCCCCGACCAGGTCACGGGCCTGACGTACCTTGCGGTCTCCGCGGAGCTGGCCGCCGAGGGTGCACTCGGTGATGCGGACTCACTGGCCGAATCCGGCATCGAGTCGCTGCGCGTGGTACTCCGCGAGATCGCCGCCAGCCAGCACGTCCACACCCAGCGCAACGCCTTGCGACAGATCAAGCAATCCCTCGCGACCGCGTATAGCACGCTCGCACAACGCCGTAGCGCCTTGAAGGAACGCACCGCCGATGATCTTGGCGTCGTCACTGTCCGGCTGGCGGTGCTGCGCCAACATCGCGGGGCCTGGCAAACACTGATGAACGAACTGATGACCGAGGCGCAGTGGGCCGCCGACGACGCTCGTACGGAACGTGCAAAGGAGCTACGCGACCAGTACGCCGATCGCGTGGCTACTGCCAAAGCTCGTGACGATCTTCAGGCGCTGGAAGCGCAGATCATCGACGACCTGCGCGAGTGGCAGCAAGACACCATTGCAGACGTGCATCGGCGAGTGATGGAACTCGCCGAAAATCTGGTCCAGGGACTGTTTTTCGTCGATATCGACGCGCTGACCGATCAGATGGCTGCCCCTGGCAGCAGCGCCGCCGACTGCCTGGCCCAGGCCACCCGCATCGCGCGAAACGGGGCCGACACCATGGTCGCGCTGCAGCAGTCATACCTCGGCACCATGATGGCATCCAATATCAGCAATGCGGTCGTCCACACTGTCGGCATCGCCGCCGGCGTGACTCTGGCGCCCATGATGTTGCCCGGCCTGGGCTGGTACCTGCTGCAGCGGTTCTTCCGTAACCAGGCCCAGAAGCGCGACGATCTGGCCCGCAGGATCCGAGACGCGATCAGCGAGGCGACAGAACTCATCAGCATCGACACCGGCCGTCGATTCAAACGCCTGTCCTGGTCCCTGAGCAAGGCCATGGACTCCGCGGTCGATGCTGCCATTGCCGAGGCGGAGGACCAACGAAAGGCGATCAGCCAAGCCGACGGAGACCGCCGCAAACAGCTAGAACGCACCGACAAGCTCGCGTTGTCGCTCGACCCGCTGCAACGCAGGTGGAAAGCGTTGCACGGCGAACTACTGGCATTGACCGGGCCGCAGCCCACGCCTTAGCCGCAACCGCCGCAGCAAGCCGCTGAATCCGAGGTCCGTGTCGGCACATATCATCTCGACGGCCGCCGTACTGGTCAGGTGCCGCAGACGCCGCGCCCGCTTGAGATGCGCGTGGCAGAACAGGCCCACGCCCGGCGGTGCCGTGATGCCCAGCGAGTTCGACCACCCGACGATCAGAGACCCGTCGGCTGACCGCGGATGCGGCCAATCGGCCGCATAGTCGGCGAAGGTCACTTCTTCGACCTGCTGGTAACCGCGTTCGAATCCGCAGACCACGCAGTGAGGCATGATGGCCACCGGGCTACCTCCTACCCATGAGCCAGGAGTCTAGTTCGGCGGCGGTCGGCGGCACTGGACGCGCCGTCAACTCCTCCAAGAGCGCCACCGAGGCGGCCACGATGACTGATATCCACCGGTCGAACAGCGCCGAGGGAAACTCGCTGTCCATCAACCAGCTGCACTCGCCGACGACTTCCGGTGCGCCGTCGGCTCCGACCACAGTGAACGCCTTCGGCCAGCGTCTCGTGCGGTTCCACTCGTCGACGAATTCCGTCAGCCTTGCGTGTTGATCGGGCCCAAAAACCGCCGAGCTGCGGGCGCGCACCACAACAATGTTGCCGTCCGTTCCCTCCATGGAGAAGACGATTTCCGTGACGGCGGCCCGTTCGCCGTTCGCGAATTTCACGCAGAGCTCCCCGTTGCCGCCCACGAGGTACACCAGACGGCGCTCACGCAAGTAGTGCTCAATGAGCATCCGGCCGAAGTCCGCAGTGTCCATGACTTTCCCCTCTGTCGGGTTGGTGTGTCCGCCAACGTTGGACATAGGGGAAAGGCACAAGGTTTCCGAGAATCGCAAGATTCCGGGGACACTGGCGATGTCCGCCGACGCGCTTGCCGTCGCTTCGACGCCGCGGTGCGCAGCGCATCGCTGGCTGCGGCAGCTTTTGTCAGGACTGAGTGCGCCGGCGCGCGGCTTCTAAAGTGTCGGTCAGATGGGGATCGTCCCAGCCTCGTATTCGCGGTGCAGCGCTGGAGTGCTTGTTGTAGGGCCGGTCGAACACGATGTGGCACCAGGTGGCTTGGCCGTTGTTGGTGTCGACTTCTGGCCGGTCGTCGATCAAGGCAAGTCCGTTGTAGCGGTATTTCTCTTTGTCGATGATCGCGTCGCTAACCACCAGTTCACCGAAGCGAGGCGCGAAGTGGCGCCGCAACCATGCCAGCTTGTGTTGAGAGGAGTTAGGGTTTCGCGACAGCGGTGCCGTACAAATGCGCGGTTGGTATCCAGCGTCGATCAGCCGCTGCCAGCCCAGTAACGCCTTGTCAACCAGCGGCAAGTTCAGAAAGAAATCTGGATGCCCGGTGATGTACTCGACATCGTCGACATGGCCCGGGTAGTCCTCGGCGATATAAAAATGCGAGCGAACGACGCGCTCGATGTGTGGCGGAAGCTGATCCAGCACCGCGGCGTCGAAATCGGCCAAAACCCCATCCATGTCGACGAGCACGACGTTGTCGCCACCGCGGCTTGCCATCACGTCATTGTGACACCGCGGCGCCCGGGAACCGATGGCGTTGGCTCGCCCGGTAAAAGCACCGCAGTGCTCGCTGCCTCAGGACTCTGGGTTAGCGCGAAGCGTACGGGCCAGGAATGCTCGCCCCTCGCGAAGGACCGTCTCGCTGGTCTTCGTCGTCGTGTCGATGAAGATGGCGGGGATCCCCGCGAAAGGCGCCAAGACCTGCACTCCTGCCTTCACAGACTCGTAAAACCGCAACGTCTCTCGCCGCTGCTCGGCAATGAAGTCGAGCGTCTCGTATTTATCGCCGTTGCGGTCCGCGGCGATCCGGCTGAAGGCGACCTGCGGCTCGGCAGTCAGATAGATGATCGCGGATGGGCGTTCGAGCTCCGAAGGCCGCAGCAGCTCATCAGCCTCCTCATAACTGACGCCTTGCACCGCGCCGAAGATGAAGTTGTCCATCCAGCCCCGCTGGGACAGCAACAGCGGGTGCGTCTGCCGCCATTCCCGGATTAGACAGTTGGTTAATCGGGCGTCCGTCGCGAAGAGCAAACGATCCGTATGCACGTCACCGAACGCGGTGCCGGCCCCCGATACATTCAAGAATTGCCGCACGAATTGGTGATAAGGCAACCGGAACTGGAATCCGCCCAGCTGCTCGGCCAAGGACCGCAACAGCGTCGTCTTGCCGGAGCCGTCCAACCCGGTAATCGTTACCCAGGGCGTTGAAGACCGCGTCACCGGCGCGGCTGCCTGTGTAGGTTCGCGCGCGCCGGCGCATCGAGGCGACGCTGAAAGTCTGACAGTCCGTCGGGGCCCATCCGAACTCTTATGCACTGAACGCAGCACACGCTGTGAACACTCCACCGCATCCGACAACGCATAGGCCTACATTGTCCTCCAGGAACGTCGCCCGCACGAATTTTGATGACATCGGGCGTGGGACGAGGACACCGAATTCGGGAACCGACAGTGAGCGCACACCCGACCAAGTCGGCCGCACACGCCTTGACATCAGCCATAGTTTGTCGTACGAAAGAGACATGGCTGCCGTTATGTCTCACCGCGCACCGGTCACATTCCAGCTCGCCACCGCCGAGACCTGGCCGAATCCATGGCCGATGTACCGCGCGTTGCGCGACCACGACCCCGTACACCACGTCGTGCCGCCCGCCCACCCCGAGCACGACTACTACGTGCTCTCCCGGCACGCCGACGTGTGGGCCGCGGCCCGCGACCACGAGTCTTTTTCCTCCGCCAAGGGCCTGACCGTCAACTATGACGACCTGGAACTGATTGGGCTGCAGGACAATCCACCGTTTGTGATGCAGGATCCACCGGTACACACCGAATTTCGCAAGCTGGTGTCGCGCGGCTTCACACCGCGGCAGGTCGAGGCCGTGGAGCCCAAGGTCCGGGAGTTCGTCGTCGAGCGCATCGAGGGGTTGCGTTCGGCCGGCGGCGGCGACATCGTCACGGAGCTGTTCAAACCGCTTCCGTCGATGGTGGTCGCCCACTATCTCGGTGTGCCCGAGGAAGACTGGGCCCAGTTCGACGGCTGGACCCAGGCGATCGTCGCGGCCAACACCGCCGAAGGCGGCGTCGCCGGGGCACTGGGAACCGTCGGTGACGCGGTCGGGTCGATGATGGCCTACTTCACGGGGCTGATCGAACGGCGCCGGACCGAACCCGAGGACGACACCATCTCGCACCTGGTGGCCGCCGGGCTCGGTGCCGACGGTGACATCGCCGGCACCCTGTCGATCCTGGCGTTCACGTTCACCATGGTCACCGGCGGCAACGACACCGTCACCGGCATGCTCGGCGGCTCGATGCCGCTGCTGCACGAACGACCCGACCAACGTCAGCTGCTGGTGGACGACCCGGGCCGCATGCCCGATGCGGTCGAGGAATTGCTGCGGATGACCTCACCGGTGCAGGGACTGGCCCGCACGGTCACCCACGACGTGACCGTCGGCGAGACGACCATTCCGGCCGGGCGCAGGGTGCTGTTGCTGTACGGTTCGGCCAACCGCGATGAACGCCAATACGGTTCGGACGCAGGTGAACTCGACGTGACCCGATGCCCCCGCAACATCCTGACGTTCAGCCACGGCGCCCACCACTGCCTGGGCGCCGCCGCCGCCCGGATGCAATCCCGCGTCGCACTGACCGAACTGCTGACCCGCTGCCCGGACTTCGACGTGGACGAATCCGGCATCGTCTGGGCCGGGGGCAGTTACGTGCGGCGTCCGCTGTCGGTGCCGATTCGGATGAAGTCCTGATGCCCGGCAACGACTGGCTGGGTACGCACCGGAGCGAAGCGGCCGCCGACCGGATACTCGACGCGGCCGAGCGGCTCTACACGCAGCGCGACTCGGACTCGATCGGCATGAACGAAATCGCCCGCGCGGCGGGCTGTTCCCGCGCGACGCTGTACCGGTATTTCGAGAACCGCGAGGCGCTGCGAACCGCGTACGTCCACCGCGAAACCCACCGCCTGGGCCGCGAGATCATCGCGCGAACCGGCGACATCGAGGACCCGCGCGAACGGCTGATCGCGAGCATCCTCGTCACACTGCGGATGGTTCGCGAGAGCCCGGCGCTGGCGTCCTGGTTTGCCACCACCCGACCGCCGGTGGGTGGGGAACTGGCCGGACAGTCCGACGTGATCGCGGCCCTGGCGGTGGCATTCCTGCACTCGCTGGGACCCGATGATCCCGACGTCGTCGAACGCCGTGCCCGCTGGACGGTGCGAGTGATCGTCTCGCTGCTGACCTATCCGGGTCGCGACGAAGGCGAGGAGCGAGCGATGATCGAGGAATTCGTCGTGCCGATCGTGACGCCGGTTTCCTCCCGCGGCTAGCTGGGCGTCACCCGTTTCGGCGACGCCGGCGGCTCAGTCGCGCACTCGGGTGAAACGGTGCAGCAGCCACGCCAGCGGGATCGTCACGACCAGCGTCGCGATGTACAGATGCAGCATCGAGCCGGTGTACACGTGCGCGCCGACCACGTAGTCCATCGCGAATTCCATGGTGATGAGGTGGATCAGGAAGATCTCGTAGGAGATTTCCCCCAGCCATATCATCGGGCGGCTGGCCAGTAATCGCGAATACCAGCCGTGGTCACCCAGGGCCAGCGGTGCCACCGCGAGTGCGGCGATGACGGCATAGAAACACGTCTTGAACAATGCTTCGCTCAGCGTCGCCGGTGAGGTCGTGGGCGCGCCGCCAATGGGAGTGGACACGATGAAATAACAGGTGACCGCCAGCGGGATGGCCACAAACGCGTAGCCGCGCACTCCCATTTCCTGCAGCACGGTGAGGATCATGCCGGCGAGGAACCACGCCAAATAGGTGGGCAGCCACAGCCGCGCACCGTCGGGAAACCAGTGATCGGTATGCACCAGAACCAACCAGGCCGGGGTTATCAGCAACATCCCCACCAGGGCGCCCAGCACCAATTTGGGCTGCCACTGCCGTCGACAGATCAGCACCAGCAGCAGGTACGCCAGCAGCGGCAGCACGACGTAGAACGCGCCTTCCACGGCCAGGCTCCACATCTGGGTCAGCCCCTGGTGCAGATACTTGCCCAGGTAGCCGTTGCAGTAGATCTGCGTCAGGGTCAGGTTGCGCGCCAGCCCCAGCCAGCTGTGACCGGGGTTCGGCCCGGCATCGTGGAAGTGGTACAGGACGTAGGCGAACAACACGGTGATGACGTAGGCGGGCATGATGCGCCGAACCCGGTGCCAGGCATAGCGACTCAGCGACGGCGGTGGGCCGCCTTTCGCCGCCGCCTTCACCCACGGGCGGAACAACAGGTAGCCGGAGAGCACGAAGAAGATCGGCACGCCGATCTCCATCCGGGAACCCACCAGACCCCAATAGCCGTGCGTGTATTTGCCGGTGGTGTAGGCCGCGTGAGTGCCGACGACGAGGAGTGCCGCGACCGCGCGGATCCCGGTCAGCGACGCGACCCGATCGACGCGAGAGGTCTGCTCGAGCCCGCCCTGAGCGTCTTGTTCTTCGGACAGCGTCATCCGTCGTGTTTCCTGCGCGGCTTCCCACCGTCTCGGCTGCGGGGCTTGGCGGATGCCCGCTCCGGTTGCAAGTTGATCAGTACCCCCGAAATACGGGTGTTTTCAAGCCGTTTCAAGGTCGAGTTGGGCAACTTAGCCGGCAGTTCCACCAGGGAGAAGTCCGGCCCGATCGCGATATGGCCGAAATCGCTGCGATGCAGCCCTCCCTCGTTGGCGATGGCACCGACGATCGCGCCCGGGCCGATCTTGTGCCGCTTGCCCACCGCGATGCGATAGGTGGCGAATGGCTTTGCGTTACCTGGCCTTTCGGTGCGGTCACGACGTTCGGTACGCCGCTCGCGCCGCTCCGGCGGCGGTTCGGGCGCCATCAGGAATGCCTCGCCGTCGCGGGATTGCACTGCCAGCGCGGCGGCGATATCGCCCATCGGGGTGTCGTGCTCGCGTTCGTAGTCCTGAACCAACTTGCGGAACAGGTCTATTGCGGGGGAACCGAGCGCGGTAGTGATGGAATCGGCGAACTTGGCCACCCGCTGCGCGTTGACGTCCTCGATGGTCGGCAATTCGGCTTCGGTGAGCGTTTGTCGAGTGGCCTTCTCGATCGCCTTGAGCAGGTGACGCTCCCGCGGCGAGACGAACAGCAGCGCAGTTCCCGAACGGCCCGCCCGGCCGGTGCGCCCGATCCGGTGCACGTAGGACTCGGTGTCATGCGGAATGTCGTAGTTGAGCACATGCGATATCCGCTCCACGTCCAGCCCGCGCGCGGCCACGTCGGTGGCGACCAGGATGTCGATGCTGCCGTCCTTCAGGGCGGCGACGGTGCGCTCGCGCTGGCCCTGCGGGATGTCTCCGTTGATGGCGGCCGCGGAGAAGCCTCGGGCCCTGAGCTTTTCGGCGACTTCCTCGGTGGCCTGTTTGGTTCGGACGAAGACGATCATCGCCTCGAACGGCTCGACTTCCAGGACCCGCGTCAGCGCGTCCATTTTGCGCGCGCCGGCGACCTGGATGTATCGCTGCGAAATGTTCTCGGCGGTAGCGGTTTTCGCTTTGGTGCTGACCTCGAGCGGATCGTGCAAATATTTGCGGGTGATCTTGCGGATCGCGGGCGGCATGGTCGCGGAGAACAACGCCACCTGTTTGTATTCCGGGGTTTCGGACAGTATGCGATCGACCTCTTCGGCGAACCCCATGGTGAGCATCTCGTCGGCCTCGTCGAGCACCAGGTAATCGACGTGGGACAGGTCCAGCGTCCCGCGCTCGAGGTGGTCGATGACCCGGCCCGGGGTGCCGACCACCACGTGGGCGCCGCGGCGTAGCCCGGCCAGCTGAACGCTGTAGGAGGAACCGCCGTAGATCGGCAGCACGTTGATCTTGGGCAGATGGGCCCCGTATCGGCTGAACGCCTCAGCCACCTGCAGGGCGAGTTCGCGGGTGGGGGCGAGCACCAGCGCCTGGGTGGCGGTGCTGGTGACGTCGATCTTGGACAGGATCGGGATCGCGAACGCGGCGGTCTTTCCGGTGCCGGTCTGGGCCAGCCCGACGACGTCGGAGCCCGCCATCAGCGCTGGGATGGTAGCGGCCTGAATGCCGGTGGGTGACTCATAGCCGACGTCGGCGATCGCCCGCAAGACCGCGGGATTGATCTGCAGGTCGGCAAACGTCGTTGAGGCAGCTTCAGTCGAGCTGTCCGAGATGGTCATCGTCCAAGGAGTCTAGTGGTGATCGCGAGTTCAGCAGACTCGAGCGCTGCGGGTCACCGCGGGCAGGGCCCGTGGTGATCGCGAGCTCAGCAGAGCGCAGCGCTGCGGGTGATCGCCAGCACACCCGGCCCTGCCTGTCACAGCCCGGGACCCGATGCAGGTACGGTGCCCGATGTGTGGTCGTTGCCGTGTCGTACCGAGCCACTGACCGGCTCGGCCGCTGTCGCCCTAATCGCCTTAACGTTGACCGGCTGCGGTTCGGGGGACTCCACTGTCGCAAAGACGCCCCAAGCCAGGACCACGTCGGAGGCCGCGTCAGTCGCGGCTCCGGCCGCGCCCCCGGCGGCCGCGCCACCCGGCAACCCCGCGCCGGCCGATCCCTGCGCAGTCAACCTGGCCTCGCCCACCATCGCGAAGGTGGTATCCGAACTGCCTCGCGACCCGCGCAGCCAGCAGCCCTGGAACCCCGAACCGCTGGCAGGCAATTACAACCAGTGCGCGCAGCTGTCGGCGATCATCGTCAAGGCCAACACCAACGCGGTGAGTCCGACAACCCGTGCGGTGCTGTTCCACCTCGGCCAATTCATCCCGCAGGGCGTGCCCGACACCTACGGGTTCAACGGCGTTGACGCGGCGCAGACAACGGGCGACACGGTGGCGCTGACCTATCCCAGCGGGATCAAGGGCCTGAACACCAATGTGAAATTCCACTGGAACGGCAACGCGGTCGAACTCATCGGCAACACCCCCGCCCACTAATCCCGGCCACGCCCGCCCGGCACGGCCCACCTGTCGGAGCGCTGACCTACAGTGGCTCCAGTGTTGGTCTCCGACGACAGCATCGTGTACAGCGCATCGGATCTTGCCGCCGCCGCCCGCTGCGAATTCGCGGTACTACGGGATTTCGACGCGAAGCTGGGCCGCGGGCCCACTCCCATCACGGTCGAGGACGAACTGCTCACGCGGACGGCCGACCTCGGTAGCGAACACGAACGACGCGAACTCGCGTCGCTGCGCGACCGGTTCGGGCAGGCCGTCGCCATCATCGGCCGCCCGGCCTACACGCCCGCCGGGTTGACGGCGGCCGCCGAGGCCACCCGGCGCGCCGTTGCCGACCACGCGCCCGTGGTGTATCAGGCCGCGATGTTCGACGGCCGCTTCGTCGGCTTCGCAGACTTCCTGGTGCGCGACGGTGAGCGATACCGAGTCGTGGACACCAAACTGGCCCGCTCGGCCAAGGTGACCGCGCTGTTGCAGCTGGCCGCCTACGCCGACGCGCTGGCCGCCTCGGGCATCCCGGTCGCGCCGGAGGCTGAGCTGCGGTTGGGCGACGGAACCACGGCGCGGCACCGGGTGCGCGACCTGATCCCGGTGTACCGCTCGCAGCGGGCCCGCCTGCAGCGCCTCCTCGATGAACATTACGCGGGCGGCGCCGCGGTCCGCTGGGACGACGAGGGCGTGGCCGCCTGCTTTCACTGCCCGCTGTGCCTCGAGCAATTACGCGCGGCCGACGACGTGCTGCTAGTGGCCGGCATGCGAATACGCCAGCGCGACAAGCTCTTTGATGCCGGAATCAGCACGGTCGCCGACCTGGCCGATTCTCGCGGACCCGTGCCCGACCTGGCACCCAGCGTGCTGAACAAACTCGCTGTCCAGGCCAAACTGCAAGTCCGCCAACGTGAAACCGGCATTCCGCAGGTCGAGGTCATCGACCCGCAGCCGCTGAGCCTGCTACCCGAGCCCGACCCCGGGGACCTGTTCTTCGACTTTGAAGGCGACCCGCTGTGGACCACCGATGGACGGGAATGGGGCCTGGAATATCTGTTCGGCGTATTGGAAGCCGGGCCGGCCGGCAAGTTTCGCCCGCTGTGGGCGCACAACCGGGCCGACGAACGCAAGGCGCTCATCGACTTCTTAACGCTGGTGGCCAAACGCCGCAAACGCCGCCCCAACATGCACATCTACCACTACGCGCCCTACGAGAAGACCGCGCTGTTACGACTGGCCGGCCGCTACGGAGTAGGCGAGGACGAAGTCGACGAACTGCTACGCAGCGGTACGCTCGTCGACCTTTACCCGTTGGTGCGCAGGAGTATTCGCGTGGGTGCGGAGTCATTCAGCCTCAAGGCGCTGGAGCCGCTCTACATGGGGGCTCAATTGCGTGGGGGTGATGTGACCACGGCCACCGGTTCGATCACCTCCTACGCACGTTACTGCGAACTCCGGGTGGACGGCCGCGGCGACGAGGCCGCATCCGTGCTCAAGGAGATCGAGGACTACAACCATTACGACTGCCGGTCGACTCAGGAACTGCGGAACTGGCTCATGTTGCGCGCGTACGAATCCGGCGTGGTACCGATTGGCGCCCAGCCCGTGGCCGACGGCAACACCGTCGATGACCGCGACCAGGTGGCGGTGACGTTGTCGACGTTCGCCGGAGCCGCCGGCGTCGACGACCGCACTCCCCAGCAGACGGCGGTCGCGCTGCTGGCCGCGGCGCGCGGCTACCATCGGCGCGAGGATAAACCCTTCTGGTGGGCGCACTTCGACCGGCTGAACTTCCCCGTCGACGAGTGGGCGGATAACACCGATGTGTTCGTCGCCGAGCACGCGTCGGTCAGCGTCGACTGGCACACGCCGCCACGCGCGCGTAAACCGCAGCGGCGGCTGCAGCTGCGCGGCGAGCTGGCGCGCGGCGACTTGAAGAGCGATGTCTTTGCCCTCTACCAGCCGCCGGCTCCGCCCGGCATGACCGACAGCCCGGACCGGCGGGCGGCCGGGCGGGTCTCGGTCGTCGAGGCCGACGATCCGGTGATCCCCACCGAAGTGGTGGTACTTGAACGAGTTGGCAGCGACGGCAAACCTTTTCACCAGTTGCCGTTCGCGCTGACTCCCGGCCCGCCCATCCCGACGACGGCCCTGCGGGAGTCGATCGGGACGACCGCGGCCGAAGTGGCCGCCGGATTGCCGCATCTGCCCCGCAGCGCCGTAGTCGACGTGCTGCTGCGGGGGGCGCCCCGCACGCGGGGCCGCACTCCCCTCCCGCGTAGCGACGACGCTGTCGCCGACATCACCGCCGCGCTACTCGATTTGGATTCGTCGTATTTGGCAGTGCACGGTCCGCCCGGCACCGGAAAGACACACACCGCGGCCCGGGTGATCCACGACCTGGTCACCGAACACGGCTGGCGGGTTGGTGTGGTGGCGCAATCGCACGCCACCGTAGAGAACGTGTTGGGCTGTGTGATCGACGCCGGTCTGGCGCCGCAACGGATCGCGAAGAAGCGCAGCGACCACCAGGCCCCGCGCTGGCGGGAGATCGACGGCGGCGCCTACGCCGCGTTCCTCGCTGACACACCGGGATGTGTGATCGGCGGAACGGCATGGGATTTCGCCAACGCCAATCGGATACCGCCGGCAAGCCTGGATCTGCTGGTGATTGATGAAGCAGGTCAATTCTGTTTGGCCAACACCATCGCGGTGGCCCCGGCCGCCGCGAACCTGCTGCTGCTCGGGGATCCTCAGCAGTTGCCACAAGTCAGCCAGGGCACTCATCCAGAACCGGTGGACGCCTCCGCGCTGGAGTGGCTGGTCGACGGTCAGCGCACCCTGCCCGACGAACGCGGCTACTTCCTGGACCTCTCGTACCGCATGCATCCGGCGGTCTGCGCCGCGGTTTCGGCGCTCTCCTATGAGGACAGGCTGCGTTCCCACGAGTGCACCGCTGCCCGCCACCTCGACGGATATCAGCCCGGCGTGCGGCTGATTTCGGTTGAGCACCAAGGCAATTCGACCGAATGTCCCGAGGAGGCCGCCGCGATCGTCACCGAGATCAACCAGCTGCTGGGCGCGTCGTGGACCGACGAACACGGCACCCGGGCGCTGGTCGCCACCGACGTGCTGGTGCTGGCGCCCTACAACGCCCAGGTGGCGCTGCTACGTCACCGGTTGACCGCCGCGGGCCTCGCCGGCGTGCGCGTCGGGACGGTCGACAAGTTCCAGGGCACCCAGGCACCGGTGGTGTTCATCTCGATGACGGTGTCGTCCATGGACGTGGTGCCCCGCGGAATCTCCTTCCTGCTCAACAGGAATCGGCTCAACGTCGCGATAAGCCGGGCTCAATACGCGGCCGTGATCCTGCGCTCCCCTTCGCTGACGGAGTATCTGCCCGCCACGCCCGCGGACCTGGTCGACCTGGGCGCCTTCCTGGCGCTCACGCCGCCCGATCTGCGGTGACCGCCTAACCGGTTGACGAGTGCCGGCCCGAACCGGTGGGGTCGTCGTCCGGATCGGAACGGTGATGCTGACCTCGCAGCGATTCACCCTCGGGGAAGTGCCGCCCCGCCGAGCCGTTGTGTTGGCGGCGCGGCGGCCGCGTGAGCCGATCACCGGGCGGGAGGGATTTGGGCGGACGCCGCACCCCCACCTGACGTAGGCGTTTGCCGCTGTCCACATAAGACCCGTTGTGGGCGTGGCCGATTGGCTGAGCCTGCGCGGTCGGATCGCCGAGCATCGTGTGCCACGAATCGGTGCCGTCACGGCGCGGCCCTGCCGTGGGCGCCGGTCGCGGCCGATCGACCTGCTGCCGCGGCGGCTCGGGATTGCTCCCCCGCTTTACGTCGGGCTCCCGCACCAGGACGAACTCCACGTATTGGTCGTCGTCGTAGTCGGCCCCGACGACGTCGTCGGGGCCGTGCATATCGTCGCCGCCGCCTGCCATCGCCCTTGCCCGCCCACGGCGCGGCGCCCACCAGGAACAGTGCGGCGATGATCCCGAACAGCGCGATGAACGCCGGCAGCAGCACCGATTGCGACATCGCCGCCGCGAACGGTTCACGCAGGAACCCGGGCAACTGCAACGTGAGCGCCTCCTCGCCGGTCGCCCCACCGGACGGCTGCCGCGGCATCTCATCGGTTATCCGCCACGTCATGAACGCGGCCATGCCGGCGCTGCCGAGCACCGCACCGAGCTGGCGCACGGAGTTGTATACCGCGGAGCCTGCGCCGGCCAAATGCGGCGGCAGATTACGCGTCGCGGTGGCGGTCAGCGGCGACCAGACGAAGGCCATCCCGACCCCCATCGCGAAGAACGGCAACACCAGCCGCCAGATCGGGTGTCGTCGGTGACATCTCAAAGGTGAGCCACGTCAGCGCGGTCGCCAGCACCGAGAATCCGAAGCCGAGCACCGGCTGCGGATGGAATTTGTCGACAATCTTGCCGACCAATGGCGCGAAGACACCGTTGGCAATCGCCATTGGCGCGATCAGCAGCGCCGAGCGCGTCGGCGACAACCCGCACACGGCCTGCGCGTAGAACGTCAGCGGCAGCATCATGGCCGTCGCGGTGAACGAGATGATGGCCACCCCGACGTTGCACAGGCTGAAATCTCTGTCGCCGAAGATCACCAACGGAATCAGCGGTTCGTGTGTGTTCAGCGCCTGCCAGAACGCAAAGGCCGTCATCAATCCGACGCCAGCAACGATCAACGCCCAGACCCAGGGTTGCCAGTGCGCCGCCTGCCCCTGTTGCAGTCCGAACACGATCAGAAAGATGCCGATGCCCGGACAGCGCGACCCCGATCAGGTCCAAGCGGTGCGACTGGGTGGGCAGCACCGGAATCAGCCAATACGCCAACCCCAGCCCGATGACGCCGATGGGGACGTTGACGAAGAAGATCCACTGCCATCCCAGCCCGTCGACCAGGACACCGCCGGCCAGCGGGCCCACCAGGCTGGCGACACCGGCGGTGGCGCCCCACAGGCTCACCGCGACGCCGCGCCGTTCCGACGGGAAGATCCGGGTGATGGTCGACAAGGTCTGCGGGGTGAGCAGCCCGGCGCCGACGCCCTGCACGACGCGCGCCGCGATCAACATGGCGGCACTGCCGGCCAACCCGCACCACACCGAGGAGACGGTGAACACGACCAGGCCGATCAGATAGAGGTTCTTGGGGCCGAACCGGTCACCGAGGCGCCCGGCCACCAGCAACACGACCGCATAGCCCAGCAGGTAGGCGCTGGTCACCCAGATCACGGTGTCGTAGCCGATGCGCAAGCTGGCCATGATGGTCGGGTTCGCGATGGCGACGATGGTCGAGTCGACCATGATCATGAAAAAGCCGATCATCATCGCCCACAGCGGGTTCCAAGGGTTCTGCGACTGCGGCGAGCTCCGGGTGAGGTAGTCCCAGTGGTTGGCGGCCTGGGCCGGCCCCGATCCCGAGCGCCCCGCTCCCCCGGACGTGCGGGGCGTAGCCGTCGTCATCCACCCCACCTCGTTTCGCTTTCGCTCCTGACGATGCTGTTCAGCCATATCGGCCCGCCTCGTCCGCCGGTCCAACCCACTCAGGTGATACACCACGCGGGGCGCGGTAAACAGCATGAGGACCGGCAAACGGCACGGACCGTCACAGACATCCAGCCCGCATTATTCCCGGTGAGGCAAGAGGCCGGCAGCCCAGGACCCGGGTCACGATGCGTAACGCGGCAGAATTCGCCGTGGGCGCGTTAGCCTGGGGGAACGCCATTTGCAGGAGAGACAACATGCGGGCTCGACGGAAAAGGTCGACGAACCGGTTCTTCACCATGTCCAACGCGGGACAGCCGCCGACCGCCGACAACGGTCGACCCAAGATGTCCGCGCGGGCATTGGCGCAGGTCATCGAGCGGAGCTCGGGGTTGCAGGGCCCCGCCGCCGAGGCCTATGTGACCAGGCTGCGCAACGCGAACCCGAATGCCAGCCCGGCGGAGATCCTGGCCAAGCTGCAGAAGCGATACCTGGCCATCGTGACGGCCGGCGGCGTTGCCGTGGGGGCCGCCGCGACCGTCCCCGGCATCGGCACGATCAGTGCCCTGTCCGCAGCGGCCGCGGAAACGGTGACGTTTTTGGAGGCCACCGCGTTCTTCGTGTTGGCGGTGGCGGTGATCCATGACATCCCGGCGGATCACCGGGAACGCCGCCGCGCGCTGGTGCTGGCAGTCCTCGTCGGCGACAACAGCAAGCACGCCGTCGCCCAGCTGGTCGGTCCGGGCCGCACCAATGGCGGCTGGATCTCCGAGAGCCTGGCCGCCCTGCCGCTGTCGTCGATGTCGAAGCTGAACTCTCGGCTGCTCAAGTCGTGGGTCCGGAAGTACACCGTGCGGCGCGGCGCCCTGTTGTTCGGCAAACTGCTGCCGGTCGGCATCGGGGTCGTGGTGGGCGCCATCGGCAACTACCTCGCCGGCAAGAAGATGGTCCGCAACGCCAACCGGGCGTTCGGCGCCCCGCCCGCGCACTGGCCCCGCGCGCTGCACCTGGTGCCTCCGGTCCACGAAGCCGGATAGCACGCGGCCATCCGCTTGCCCCCCGGTCAACCTGGCGGATCGGCGGCGAAAGGTTAGCCTTTATAGGGCGGAAACAATGGGTATCGCCATGGGTGTGACGTGGTCGGTCGTCGGGGGCCGACAAGGGTGCAGGCGCCGCGGGAATGCGCTTGCGGAACAGAAGGATTGAGGCGAACTGCGGTCGTGAGCAACATAACTTCACCATTCGGGCAAAACGAATGGCTGGTCGAGGAGATGTACCGCAAGTTCCGCGACGACCCCTCGTCAGTCGATCCGAGCTGGCACGAGTTTCTGGTCGACTACAACCCGGAGGCCACCAGCGAATCCACGCCGGCCGCCCCGACCAGCGGTGATGGCAAGCCGGCCGCCGCGGCCCCGGTGAAGCCGGCTCCGGCGGCCCCGCCGACCACCGAGACCGCCAAACCCGCAGCCCCTGCCGCGGGCAACGGGGTCGCGCCGCGACCGACGAAAGCCCGCTGCTCCTGCGCCGGTGGAAGGCGACGAGCTGCAGACGCTGCGCGGCGCCGCGGCGGCCGTCGTCAAGAACATGTCGGCGTCGCTAGACGTGCCCACGGCGACCAGTGTCCGCGCCGTCCCGGCCAAGCTGCTGATCGACAACCGGATCGTCATCAACAACCAGCTCAAGCGCACCCGCGGCGGCAAGATCTCGTTCACCCACCTGCTGGGCTATGCGCTGGTGCAGGCGATCAAGAAGTTCCCGAACATGAATCGGCATTACGCCGAGGTCGACGGCAAGCCCACCGCGGTGACGCCGGCGCACACCAACCTCGGCCTGGCCATCGACCTGCCGGGCAAAGACGGCAAGCGTTCCCTGGTGGTCGCCGGGATCAAGGGCTGCGAAACCATGCGGTTCGCGCAGTTCGTCACGGCCTACGAAGACATTGTGCGACGGGCCCGCGACGGCAAGCTGACCGCCGAAGACTTTGCCGGCGTTACCATTTCGCTGACCAACCCGGGCACCATCGGCACCGTGCACTCGGTGCCGCGGCTGATGAGCGGCCAGGGCGCCATCATCGGTGTCGGCGCCATGGAGTACCCCGCGGAGTTCCAGGGCGCCAGCGAGGAACGCATCGCCGAGCTGGGCATCGGCAAGCTGATCACGCTGACCTCCACCTATGACCACCGCATCATCCAGGGCGCGGAGTCCGGCGACTTCCTGCGCACCATCCACGAAATGCTGCTGTCGGACGCGTTCTGGGACGAGATCTTCCGCGAGCTGGGCAACCCGTACCTGCCGGTGCGCTGGAGCACCGACAACCCCGACTCGATCGTCGACAAGAACGCGCGGGTGATGGAATTGATTGCGGCCTACCGCAATCGCGGTCACCTGATGGCCGACATCGACCCGCTGCGGTTGGACGGCAGCCGGTTCCGCAGCCACCCCGATCTGGAGATTCTCAATCACGGCCTGACGCTGTGGGATCTCGACCGGGTGTTCAAGGTCAACGGGTTCGCCGGTAGCGAGTACAAGAAGCTGCGCGACGTGCTGGGCCTGCTGCGCGACGCCTACTGCCGACACATCGGCGTGGAGTACACCCACATCCTCGAACCGTCACAACAGGAATGGCTGCAGCAGCGCGTCGAGACCAAGCACGTCAAACCGACGGTGGCCGAGCAGAAGTCCATCCTGAGCAAGCTGAACGCGGCCGAGGCCTTCGAAACCTTCTTGCAGACCAAATACGTTGGCCAGAAACGATTTTCGCTGGAAGGCGCGGAAAGCATCATTCCGATGATGGACGCCGCGATCGACCAATGCGCCGAGCACGGGCTTGACGAGGTGGTCATCGGGATGCCGCACCGCGGCCGGCTCAACGTGCTGGCGAACATCGTCGGCAAGCCGTACTCGCAGATCTTCAGCGAGTTCGAGGGCAACCTCAACCCGGCGCAGGCGCACGGTTCCGGTGACGTCAAGTATCACCTGGGCGCCACCGGCGTATACCTACAGATGTTCGGCGACAACGACATTCAGGTGTCGCTGACCGCCAACCCGTCGCACCTGGAGGCCGTTGACCCGGTGCTGGAGGGTCTGGTGCGGGCCAAGCAGGACCTGCTGGACCACGGCGCTGAAGACCACGGGGACGAAAAAGCCTTCTCGGTGGTGCCGATGATGCTGCACGGCGACGCCGCGTTCGCCGGTCAGGGCGTGGTCGCCGAGACGCTGAACCTGACCCACCTGCCCGGCTACCGCGTCGGCGGCACCATCCACATCATCGCCAACAACCAGATCGGCTTCACCACCGCGCCGGAGTACTCGCGGTCCAGTGAGTACTGCACCGACGTCGCGAAGATGATCGGAGCGCCGATCTTCCACGTCAACGGCGACGACCCGGAAGCGTGCGCGTGGGTGGCCAAGCTGGCCGTCGACTTCCGGCAGGAGTTCAAGAAGGACGTCGTCATCGACATGCTGTGCTACCGCAAGCGCGGGCACAACGAGGGCGACGACCCGTCGATGACCAACCCCGCGATGTACGACGTCGTCGACATCAAGCGCGGCGTCCGCAAGAGCTACACCGAAGCCCTGATCGGCCGCGGCGACATCTCGATGAAAGAGGCCGAGGACGCGCTGCGCGACTATCAAGGCCAGCTGGAGCGGGTGTTCAACGAGGTCCGCGAGCTGGAGAAACACGGCGCGCTGCCGAGCGAATCGGTCGAGGCCGACCAGATGCTGCCGGCGGGCCTGGCCACCGCGGTGGACAAGGCGCTGCTGGCCCGCATCGGCGACGCCTTCCTGGCGACCCCGGACGGCTTCGCCGCGCATCCGCGGGTGCAGCCGGTGCTGGAGAAGCGCCGCGAGATGGCCTACGAGGGCAAGATCGACTGGGCCTTCGGCGAACTGTTGGCGCTGGGCACGCTGGTGGCCGATGGCAAGCTGGTGCGGCTGTCGGGTCAAGACACCAGCCGCGGCACCTTCTCCCAGCGGCACTCGGTGATCATCGACCGCAACACCGGCCAAGAGTTCACGCCACTGCAACTGCTGGCGACGAACGCCGACGGCACCCCCACCGGGGGCAAGTTCCTGGTCTACGACTCACCACTGTCGGAGTACGCCGCCGTCGGCTTCGAATACGGCTACACGGTCGGCAACCCGGACGCCCTGGTGTTGTGGGAGGCGCAGTTCGGTGACTTCGTCAACGGCGCGCAGTCGATCATCGACGAGTTCATCAGCTCCGGTGAGGCCAAGTGGGGCCAGCTGTCCAACGTCGTGCTGCTGCTGCCGCACGGCCACGAGGGCCAGGGTCCCGACCACACCTCGGGCCGCATCGAGCGCTTCCTGCAGTTGTGGGCCGAGGGTTCGATGACGATCGCGGTGCCCTCGACACCGTCCAACTACTTCCACCTGTTGCGGCGCCACGCCCTCGACGGTGTGCAGCGGCCGCTGATCGTGTTCACACCGAAGTCGATGCTGCGCAACAAGGCGGCGGTCAGCGACGTCCGGGACTTCACCGAAATCAAATTCCGCTCGGTGCTCGAAGAGCCGACCTACGAGGACGGCATCGGTGATCGCAGCAAGGTCACCCGGGTCCTGCTGACCAGCGGCAAGCTCTACTACGAGCTGGTGGCGCGCAAGGCCAAGGACAACCGCGAAGACGTGGCGATCGTGCGGATCGAGCAACTCGCCCCCCTGCCGAAGCGCCGGCTGGGAGAAACGCTGGACCGCTACCCGAACGTCAACCAGTACTTCTGGGTTCAGGAGGAGCCGGCCAACCAGGGTGCCTGGCCGCGATTCGGACTGGAGCTGCCAGAGCTGTTGCCCGACAAGCTGACCGGGATCAAGCGGATCTCGCGCCGGGCGATGTCGGCCCCGTCGTCCGGCTCGTCGAAGGTGCACGCCGTCGAGCAGCAGGAGATCATCGACACGGCCTTCGGCTGACCGGCGACGGCGAGCGCCGAAACGGCGCGAGCAAGGAGCCGGTCAATCGGGGTTAGACCGAGGCGACCGCTGGATCTGCGACCCGCGGGAATCGGGGACCGCCGGTACCGGCTAGCCTCGACGCAAAGGTGCCGATAAGGAAGGGTGCTCATGCAAGGGTTCGCCGGCAAGGTCGCGGTGGTGACGGGCGCGGGTTCAGGTATCGGTCAGGCGCTGGCCGTGGAGCTGGCCCGCTCGGGCGCCAAAGTGGCGATCAGCGACGTCAACCTCGAGGGCCTGGCCCACACCGAGGAACAGCTCAAGGCGGTTGGCGCGTCATTCAAGTCCGATCGCCTCGACGTGACCGAGCGGGAGGCGTTTTTGGCCTACGCCGACGACGTCAAGCAGCACTTCGGCAAGGTCAACCAGATCTACAACAACGCCGGCATCGCCTTCACCGGTGACGTCGAAGTCAGCCAGTTCAAGGACATCGAACGGGTGATGGACGTCGACTTCTGGGGCGTCGTCAACGGCACCAAGGCGTTCCTACCGCACCTGATCGCCTCCGGCGACGGGCACGTCGTCAACGTGTCCAGCGTGTTCGGGCTCTTCTCGGTGCCCGGGCAGGCGGCCTACAACGCGGCCAAGTTCGCCGTGCGTGGCTTCACCGAGGCGCTAAGACAGGAGATGGCGGTGGCCGGCCACCCGGTGGCGGTGACCACGGTGCACCCGGGCGGCATCAAGACCGCGATCGCGCGCAACGCGACGGCCGCCGAGGGGCTCGACCCCGAACAACTCGCCAAGCTGTTCGACAAGCGGCTCGCCAGGACCAGCCCGCAACGCGCCGCGAAGATCATCCTGGACGCGGTCCGTAAGAAGAAGGCGCGAGTCCTGGTCGGCACGGATGCCAAACTCCTGGACGTGATGGTGCGGGTGGCGGGCCCGTATTACCAGCAACTTTTTGGCCCCGTCATGGGCCGGTTGATGCCGAAAGTCTGACCCTCAGCGGCCGAGTGGATGCTCGGCCAGCCAGCCGCCCGCCACCGCCTGCGGGTCGGCGCCGGCGCGCACTTGCCGGCGCATCTCGACCAGGGCCGCGGTGTCCAGCACACCGGCCACTTCGTTGATCGCCAGCAACTGCCGATCGCTCAGGGCGTTACGGCGATAAAGCGGCACCACATTCTCCGCACGGATCAGTGCGGGTTTGCCGTCGGCCAGCGCAACCAGGTCGCCGGGGACACCGGGGTCGGCCGAGGTGGTCCACCCCGCCGTCAGCTGTCCGGCCCGAATTGCGGCAAACATTGTTGCGCCATCAGGAAATTCACGTGGCTTTCCAAGCCGGCACGAGCCGACCGTCGACGGTTCCTGATGCCCGGCGACAGCCCCGACAACGAGGCCGTCGCAGTGGCGGGGCAGCGTGCTCAAGTCCGCACTGACATCACTACCGCCCCACGCCTTGGCGGTGGGCTGGCTGACCAGCAACACCGGCTTGTCTTCAGCGGACGTCGTGAAGTCGCCCGCCGCGACTCCTTCGGGCAGCGCAGCGATCATTGCGCGGTAGACGTCTTTGTCCGACATTGCCGTCGCGCCGGGCTGTAAAACTTGCAACGTGCGGCCGGTGAAGGCGGGAACGACGGTGAATGCGCCGGAATCCAATTGCGGCTTCGGGTCGGGCGCCGTCGCGGCCCGCGCACCGAAGCCGTACGACCGCAGGGCGGCGAGGTAGACGCCGGCCAAAAGCGCCGAATCGGCGTCAGCCCGGGATCCGACCACCACTTCGGCACTGGCACGACGGTCGCCGGTGCCGGTTGCGCAACCGGCGACAGCGAGTACGGCGGCGAGCAGCGGCACCGCCAGCCTGCCGATTCTCACCCCCCGGCGACGGAAGTGTCTGAGGCTTCCGTGGCCAGTGCCACCGCCGTGGCGACCGCTTCGCCGACCCGGGTGTCCAGCGGACTGGGGACGATCCGGTCGAGCGCGAGGTCGTCGCTGACCACGGAGAAGATCGCCTCGGCCGCCGCGACCATCATCTTTTCGGTGATCCGGCGCGCGCCGGCTTCCAGCGCACCGCGGAACACCCCCGGGAAGGCGAGCACGTTGTTGATCTGATTCGGGAAATCGCTACGGCCGGTGGCCACCACCGCGGCGTATTTGGCCGCGATCTGCGGGTGGATCTCCGGATCGGGGTTGGACAGGGCGAAGACGATCCCGTTCGGTGCCATGGTGGCGATCATCTCTTCGGGAACCACGCCCCCCGACAACCCCAGGAACACATCGGCGCCACGGATGGCTTCGGCCAGGCTGCCGGTCAGGCCGGCGGGGTTGGTGCGCCGCGCCAGAGCCGCCTTGACGTCGTTCATGTCGTCGCGACCGGTGTGCAGAATCCCTCGCGAGTCGAGCACGGTGATATCCGAAACACCCATCACCATAAGGAGATTGGTGCACGCGACACCGGCCGCGCCGGCTCCCGACACCACCATCTTTAGCGAGGCCATGTCGCGACCGAGCACCTTGCTGGCACCCATGAGCGCGGCCAGCACCACGATCGCCGTGCCGTGCTGGTCGTCGTGCATCACCGGGCAGTCCAGCGCCTCGATCAGGCGACGCTCGATCTCAAAACAACGCGGCGCCGAGATGTCCTCGAGGTTGACGGCGCCGAACGTCGGGCGCAGGCGCACCAACGTTTCCACGATCTCGTCGGGATCCTTGGTGTCCAGCACGATTGGGATGGCGTTCAGCCCGCCGTACGCCTGAAACAGGGCGCACTTGCCCTCCATGACCGGGAGCGACGCCGACGGACCGATGTCGCCCAGGCCGAGTACCGCGCTGCCGTCGCTGACCACGGCCACCAGCCGGTTCGCCCAGGTGTAGCGGGCGGCCTGGGCGTGGTCGGCGGCGATCGCTCGGCTGACCTGCGCCACGCCGGGGGTGTAAGCGATCGACAATGCGCGCTGGGTATCCAGCGGGGACGTCAGGCCTACGGAAAGCTTGCCGCCCACGTGTGCCTCGAAGATCTCCGCGTCGGTGATCACGCCGTTGACGGCTTGCGTCTGTATCGATTCAAGCAATTCGGACACGCGTTTCAGGGTACTGACTACCCATTAGTAGGCCTAATTGGTGAGGTGGGTCTCGGGGCCCACGCCCGCGCCCCTCGACGGTGGCGTCGACCCGCTAGATCAGCTTGAGCTCGGTGACAGCGGCGCGCTCGTCGACCAGCTCGGCGGTGGTCTTGTCGATGCGGCCGCGGGAGAACTCGTCGATCTCCAGCCCCTGCACGATCGACCAGTTGCCGTCCTTGGTGGTCACCGGGAACGAGGACACGATCCCCTCGGGCACACCGTACGAGCCGTCGGAGAAGACAGCCATCGACACCCAGTCACCCTCGGGGCTACCCAGCAGCCAGGACCGGGCGGCATCCACGGTCGCCGACGCCGCGGAGGCGGCCGAGGAGGCGCCGCGCGCGTCGATGATCGCCGCGCCGCGCTTGGCGACGGTTGGGATGAAGTCGTTCTCGATCCAGTTCTGGTCGTTGACCACCTCGGCCGCGTTCTTGCCGCCGACCTCGGCGTGGAAGATGTCGGGGTATTGGGTGGCCGAGTGGTTGCCCCAGATGGTCACCTTCTTGATGTCGGTGACCGCGGCGCCGGTCTTTTTGGCCAGCTGCGAGATCGCCCTGTTGTGGTCCAGGCGGGTCAGCGCGGAGAACCGCTCCTTCGGGATGTCGGGGGCGTTGCTCAGCGCGATCAGCGCGTTGGTGTTGGCCGGGTTGCCGGTCACGCCGATGCGGACGTCGTCGGCGGCGACGGAGTTCAATGCCTTGCCCTGCGCGGTGAAGATCGCGCCGTTGGCCTCCAGCAGGTCGCTGCGCTCCATGCCCGGGCCGCGCGGCCGCGCGCCGACCAGCAGCGCGAGGTTCACGCCATCGAAGATCTTGTTCGCGTCCGCGCCGATCTGGACGCCGGACAGCAACGGGAACGCGCAGTCGTCGAGCTCCATCACGACGCCCTCCAGCGCCTTGAGGGCGGGCTCGATCTCAAGGAGACGCAGCTCGATCGGGCGGTCGGGGCCCAGCAACGAGCCGCTCGCCAGGCGGAACAACAGGCTGTAGCCGATCTGGCCGGCGGCGCCGGTGACAGCGACCCTGAGAGGACTTGCGCTCACGTCGATTTACTCCTTGTGGAGAAGTTCGTGCAGATTCGGGTTTCGGCTCGAAACTAGCGCACTCTTCTCGGCCGACAATCTCCGGTCCGCTACCAGGCTTTCTCGGCACCAGATCGTCGCGCTACGAACAACCGGAACGCGTACCATGGACTACCGCCTGGTCGGATGTGCGCATGGTGGGAGGTGGATGTGTTCCAAGGATTTGACGCATTGCCCGAAGCGCTTCGGCCCCTTGCGCACGAACCGCACCCCACGCCGGCCCCTGCTCCGGAACCGCCCAAGGAGACGCTGGTCGACTGCGCCGTCTACGCCGACGGCCACCGGTTGCCCGGCAAACTCGGCTACGCGGCCGCGCTGGATAAAGTGCGTGAGATCGAAACGCAGGGGCACGACGGATTCGTCTGGGTCGGCTTGCGCGAACCCAACCAGTCCGAGATGCAGGAAGTGGCAGACGTGTTCGGGCTGCACCCGCTGGCCGTGGAAGACGCGGTCTGCGCCCATCAGCGGCCCAAGGTGGAGCGCTACGACGACACCCTGTTCCTCGTCCTCAAAACCGTCAACTACGTCCCCCACGAATCGGTGGCGCTGGCCCGCGAGATCGTCGAAACCGGCGAGATCATGGTCTTCGTCGGCAGGGATTTCGTGGTCACGGTCCGCCATGGCGAACACGGCGGACTGTCCGACGTGCGCAAGCGGATGGATGGCGACCCCGAGCAGATGCGGCTGGGCCCCTACGCGGTGATGCACGCGATCGCCGACCATGTGGTGGACCACTACCTCGAAGTGAGCAGTCTGATGTTGGCCGACATCGACGGCATCGAGGGGCTGGCGTTCGCCCCGGGCAGCAAGATCGACGTCGAGCCGATCTACCTGCTCAAGCGCGAGGTGGTCGAACTGCGCCGGTGCGTCAATCCGCTGTCGGCCGCGTTCCATCGCATCCAGATGGACAACAAGGACGTGATCTCCAAAGAAGTGCGGCGCTATCTGCGCGATGTCGCCGACCACCACTCCGAGGCCGCCGACCAGATCGCCAGCTACGACGACATGCTCAACTCGCTGATCCAGGCGGCGCTGGCCCGGGTTGGGATGCAGCAGAACAACGACATGCGCAAGATGGCGGCCTGGGCCGGTATCTTGGCGGTGCCCACCATGGTCGCAGCCATCTACGGGATGAACTTCCATTTCATGCCCGAGCTGAACTGGACGTGGGGTTACCCGGGGATCATGGCCGTGATGACCGTCTCCTGCGTCGGACTGTACTTCCAGTTCCGGCGCAACAACTGGCTCTAACCCCTCCGACGGATCGCGCCGGACGTCAATCCGGCTGTGCGGCAGGTCGATTCGGATCCAGCACATCGACGCCGTCGTTGTCCCACGCTTGCCGCATCGCCTCGGCACCCTTGAGCCGCACCCACGCCGCTTCGGTGGCGGTGATGGGGGTTGCCGACAGGAACTGCACCGGATCGCGGGGCGGGTCCAGCGGCAGATCACGAATCCCGCTGCGGTCCAACAGGACAGCGGTGAATGGCACCCGCGACGACGGGGACGACCACAGCGGCGAGCCGAGATCGACCAGCGCGTCGGCGCACAGCACCACGCCGTCGACGGCCGGCGCCGCCGCCAGGATCGCCAGGCTGCGCGCGATGCCGGAGATCGGGCCGGGATCGCGCAACTGCAGCACGATTTCGGCGCGCGGACCGCGCAACGGATCGGCGATGTCGAGCGTCGGTTCGGTCATCGGGTGGCGTGAGCAGCCCAGCGTGACGTAGTGCACCGTCCCGTCCGGCTCGCGGAACCGCAACACCTCGATGGTCTCGGTGCCCAAAAATGTCACGCTCGCCGCATCGGGCTCGGCGTCGGTGAAGTGAGCCTGCAGATGCGCGCGCACCCGATCCGGCGTCACGGTGTCCCCGACGGCGCGATGGTCAGGTTGGTCCCGGAATCCGCATCGAAGACCACCAGCTTGGTGGTGTCGAACGCCAACTCGATCGATTGTCCGATGGCCGCCTTCGATCCGGCGGGAACCCTTGCCACGAACTGGTTTTCATCGGAGTCAGACTCGGCGGCCAGCTCGTCCAACTGGGCCGAGTGGGCGGCCCACGCTGCGGTGGAGAAGTAGACGTACTTGTCGGCGCCCAGCGACTCGACCAGGTCGACCTTCACCTCGAAGGTCAGTGCCCTGATGCGCTGGTAACCGTCGATCAGTGCGGCGTCGGACAGATGCTCGGGCCGCACGCCGACGATGACGTTCGTGGGTTCCGGATGCCGGGCAATCACCTCTTGGATTTCCGGTGTGAGCATCACCTCGCCAAACGGCAGCTTGAGCCCAACGGGCGTCAGCGTGGCGGGGAAGAAATTCATCGCCGGCGAGCCGATGAAGCCGGCGACGAACAGGTTGGCCGGGTGCTCGTACAGCTCGTCCGGCGTGCCGATCTGTTGCGCAACACCGGAATGCATCACCACGACGCGGTCGCCCAGGGTCATGGCCTCGGTCTGGTCGTGGGTGACGTAGACCGTGGTGGTGCCCAGCCTCTTCTGCAGCCTGGCGATCTCGCCGCGCATCTGGACCCGCAATTTCGCGTCCAGGTTGGACAGTGGCTCGTCCATCAGAAACGCCTTGGGATGGCGCACGATAGCGCGGCCCATCGCCACCCGCTGCCGCTGCCCGCCCGACAACTGCGATGGCTTGCGGTCCAGAAGATCGGTCAGGTCAAGGGTTTTCGCCGTCTCCTCGACCTTCTGGGCGATCTCGGACTTCTTCATCTTGGCCAGCGTCAACGGAAAGGCGATGTTCTGGCGCACCGTCATGTGCGGGTACAGCGCGTAGGACTGGAACACCATCGCGATGTCGCGGTCTTTGGGCGCCTTCTCGTTTACCCGTTCGCCGCCGATGCGCAGCTCGCCCGACGAGATGTCCTCGAGCCCGGCGATCATGTTCAGCGTCGTGGTCTTGCCGCAGCCCGAGGGGCCAACCAGGATCAGGAATTCGCCGTCGGCGATGGTCAGGTTCAGGTCGTGCACCGCCGTGGCACCGTCGGGGTAACTCTTGCTGACGTGGTCCAGCGCAATCTCGGCCATCGAGTTATCCCTTCACCGCGCCAGAGGTCAATCCGGCGACGATTCGTCGTTGGAAGATTAGAACAAAAACGATGATGGGGACCGTGATCACCACGGCGCCGGCCGCGATCGATCCCGTCGGCTCCTCGAACTGCGAACTGCCGCTGAAATTCACGATCGCGACCGGCGCGGTGATGGCCGCTTTGGTGGCCGTCAGCGTCAACGCCAGCAGCAGATCGTTCCAGGCGAAGATGAAGACCAGGATCGCCGCCGTCACCACGCCGGGCGCCGCCAGCGGCACGATCACCTTGCGGAACGCCTGGGCCGGTGTCGCGCCGTCCATTTTCGCCGCCTTCTCCAGATCCCAAGGGATCTCCCGGAAGAAGGCCGACAGCGTGTAGATCGCCAGCGGCAGCGCGAAGGTGATGTACGGCAGGATCAGGCCGGGCCAGGTATCGAACAAGCCGATGAATCGTTCGATGTTGAACAACGGCGTCACGAGCGAGATCGCGGGAAACATGGTGATCAACAGGGTGGTCCCGACCAGCAACCGCTTGCCCGGAAAGTCCAGCCGGGCAATCGCGTACGCCGCCATCGCACCGAGCACCACCGCGATCACGGTGGTGATCAACCCGATCCCGACGGAGTTGATCAGCGCCGAGCTGAAAAAGTCGCCGCGAAAGATGCCGCGATAGTTATCCAGGGATACCGATGACGGAATCAGCTTGCCATCCTTGACCGTTGAGCTCGGCTTCAACGACAGGCTGAAGATCCACAGCACCGGAAGGAGCGCATACACCACCACCACGGTGTCGATGACGGCCCAGATCGTGGCGCGCCGCGCGGCCGCCGACACGCCCGCCCCGTCAGCGGCCATCGACGTCACCCCCGGGCGCCGCCGCGCCGAACACCTTGATGAACAGCCAGCGCGATCAGACCGACACAGACGAAGATCAGCACGCTGATGGCGGAGCCGAGCCCGACGTTGAAGCCCTTGAAAAGGTTGTCGTAGCCGAGCATCGACACCGATCCGGTGTTGTTGGCGCCGTTGGTGATCACGTAGATGTTGTCGAAGATGCGAAACGCGTCCAGGGTCCGGAATAACAAGGCGACCACCACCGCCGGCTTGATGATCGGCAGGGTGACTCCGGTCAGCCGCCGCCACGCGCCCGCCCCGTCGACTTGGGCGGCTTTGAGCAGATCTTCCGGGACCAGAGCCAAGCCGGCCAGCAGCAGCAGCGACATGAACGGCGTAGTTTTCCAGACCTCGGCGAGGACGACGATCGCCAGCGACGGGATCTGATTTGTCAGCGGTGCACTGCCGTGCGGCAGCAGGTTGGCCAGATAACCGGTGCCCGGAGTCCACGCGTAATACCAGCTGTACGACGCGACCGCGGTGACGATGCCGTACGGGATCAGGACCGCGGTGCGGACCAGGCCTTTACCGACCAGGGTGCGGTGCATGACCAGCGCCAGCGCCAGGCCCAGCACGAATTCCAGGGACACCGAAACCACCGTGATGCCCAGCGTCACCGCCAGCGCGGTCCACCAATAACGGTCGGCAAGGATCGTCATGTAGTTGTCCAGGCCGACGAACGCGGTGCCATTGGGGACGGCAAGGTTGTTGCGCTGCAGGCTCAACCACACGGCGTAGCCGATCGGATACGCCGTCACCGCCAGCATCAGGATCGCGGCCGGTGTGACCAGAAGAAGCGCCAGGCGCTGTTCGGACGGCCGGCCGCGCAATCGTGGCTTCGCGGAAGACGTTCGCGTGGTGCGGGTTTCGGGGGCAGCTACTGTCATCGGCGCCGCTTCCCCTCACCGCGCCGCTCTGCATCGTCGCCGGCGCGCGTCACGGCAGCAACCCTTTCCCGTCGATCGCCTTCTGCACCTGGGCGCTGAGCTCGTCGGCGGTCCGCTCGGGGTCGATCTGGGCGATCGGGCTCAGCGTCGCGGCGAGCCGGATGGCCACACCCTGGTAGACCGGCGTTGCCGGGCGCACCGCGGCATCGGTGAGCTGCCGGCGAATGATGGTGTACATCGGATATTTGCTCTGGAATTGCGGATCGGAATACAACGAGGTGCGCACCGGGGGCAGCCCCCCTTCGATCGAGACGTACTTCTGATGCTGCAGATCACGCAGGCAGCGAATGGCTTCGAATGCCTCGGCACGGTGACGGGTGGTGCTCGCCACCGCCAGGTTCGCGCCGCCGATCGTCACCTTGGCCGGATGGCCCGGCGCCACGCCGGGATACGGCGCGAAGCCGAAAACTTTCTGGCTGGCTTGATACGCGATACGGAATTGCTCGTCGCTCGGCACAAATGTCCCGGCGTCGTTAATGCTGCCGGCCAGCTTCGGATTCCGGTTGAGCGGCAGGAAGGGCACCCCGCCCTTCACCGCGTTCTCCAGCATGGACGCCAGCGCGTACGGCCAGTTGACCGCGAGCGCGGCCCGACCTTGTTCGACCGCCAACCGCGCAGTGCTCTCGTCGGTCCGGCTGATCGACGGATCGGCTCCGGGCGCGACGGCCACCGACTTGAGGATGCGCAGCGCATTGACGGTGGCCGCCCTGTGCACCGGCGTGTCGGTGAGTGTGACGCGACGGCCATCCTCGGAGAGCACCTGACCACCCGCGCTCACCAGCAGCGTGTTGAACCAGACCACCAGCCCTTCGCCCTCGTTGGCCTGCACGCCGATCCAGCTGGGCTGCCCCGCGTCGTGCAATCTTGTGGCTTCGGACACCGTGTCGTCCCAAGTTCGCGGCGGCTGGGTCACCAAATCGGGTCGATACCAGAGCAATTCGGTGTTGGTGGTAACGGGCGCTCCGAACAGCTTGCCTTGCCAGCGCGCCGTTGACAGAGGGCCCGGCAACGTGTCCACCGTGGCGTCGGCCTCGGCTCGCCCTTCGGGATCGTCTGACAACGGCAACGCCCAACCGGCCTCGGCGAACTCGGCGGTCCACACCACGTCCAGCGACATCACGTCCAGCGTGCGGTCGCGTCCGGTCAGCCGGCGGGCCAACTGCAAGCGCTGCTCGCCGGGGGCCCGGGGCAGACTGATCTGTCGAATGGCGAAGCGGCCATTGAATTGTTTCGTGCAGTCCTGGGCCACCGCGGTGAACGTCGCACCGTCGGCGGCCGTCGTGTAGAAGCTGATGACCAGCCCGTGACTCCCGGAACCGCACGCCGATACCGCCGCGGCGATGATGGCCGTCGCCAGCGCGATTGCGCCCATCCGGCGCACGCGCCCGCGCCGACTCACCACTAATTCACACCTCTCGCGCGCGCCTCAAATCGCCAAGCGCGCCAACAGGTCCCGCGCTTTCTCTGCGTTTTGCGGATCACAGAGCACGTCGTAGCGCCCGGCTACCAACTGCATGGTCGAGCTGAAATCCCTTGTGCCACGGGCCATCGAATAAGGAACAGCGGAAGTGATCAGCCCGAAGAAGACACCGGCGACCAGACCCGTGGCCAGCGCCCCCCACGGGTTCGGGCTGAAGAAGCCCAGCACGAGCCCGATGAACAACCCCAGCCACGCGCCGCTCAGCACGCCGCCGCCAAGCACCTTGGGCCACGTCAGCCTGCCGGTGACCCGCTCCACCTGCATCAGGTCGACACCGACAATGGTCACCTGCTGCACCGGGAACTGCTGGTCGGACAGGTAGTCGACGGCGCGCTGCGCCTCGGCGTAGGTGGGATAGGACCCGACCGGCCAGCCCCGCGGTGGCGTCGGCAGTCCGGACGTCCCACGGCGCCCCGCCGCGCCCGGAGGCGTTGCGCCGGGAACCTGCCCAGGCTGGAAAGGATTAGTCATCGCCGCTCATTGTCCTCCGCCTCGACCGTCGTTTCATCTCAGGCCTCCCACCCTATCCACCGACCTCGCGCCACCTGCGAAAACACGGTGCGCTCTGCGGTGCAATTCCGGGCCCGGTGCCAGGACGAGCCGAGATTCACTGCGGCGGGCCCTGGAAACGTCGCGGCGTCTTTGTGCACTCGTCGGCGATTCGCGGCGGCACCCGCCACCTGCGCATGGGCTAGGTTGAACACCATGACAGCTCCCGGGGGCGGCTTCGGCGAGGGTGGCCACGACGACAAGGCCGACTCGTCCGGCAGCGGAGCCGGCGAGCCGCCGGACGCGACCGCACCCTGGCAACCGCCCACCGCGCCGCCGCCGCCGGCCGAATCGGCGCCGCCGCTGTACCCGCCGCCGGGTCCCGACTACGCATCCAGCTACCCGCCGTCCTACCCACCGCCCGCTGCTCCCCCGCCCGGATACGAGCAGCCGCCCGGCTATGGCGCGCCGCCCTATCCCCCGCCGCCTCCGCCCTATGGCGGCCCGCCCACCTACGGGCCTCCCGTGTATCCGGGCGCCTACTACCCCACGCCCGATTACCACGGCGGCTATGGATCTGCGTTACAGAAGCCGGGAACCAACCCGCTGGCGATCGCCTCTCTCATCTCGTCGTTCACCGGCCTGTTGTGCTGCATCGGGTCCATCGTGGCCATAGTGCTCGGTGCGATCGCGGTGAGACAGATCAAGCGGACTGGCCAGGACGGCTTTGGTCTAGCAGTTGCCGGCATCGTCATCGGAATCGCCATGCTGGGCGTAAGTTTGGTGTTCGTGCTCTTCGCGATGCACACGCGTTAGCGCGTTCCGGCCCAGGGTTGTCTGCCACCGGACCGACGGCTGCCTAGGCTCTACTTCCATGGGATCGGTCAACAGGGTGTACGTCGCGCGGCTGTCGCGGATGTTGGTGTTGGGTCCGCTCGGCGAATCCGTCGGACGAGTGCGCGATGTGGTGATCAGCATCAGCATCGTGCGCCAGCAACCGCGCGTGCTCGGCTTGGTCGTCGACCTCGCGACGCGGCGCAGCATCTTCATCCCGATCTTGCGCGTCGCCTCCATCGAGCCCAACGCCGTGACGCTGAGCACCGGCAACGTGTCCTTGCGTCATTTCGTCCAACGGCCCGGGGAGGTGCTGGCGATCGGCCAGGTACTCGACACCGTCGTCAAGGTCAACGACCCCGAACTGCCCGAGTTGGCCGGCCTCGACGTCGTGGTCACCGACCTGGGCATCGAACAGACCCGAACGCGGGACTGGATGGTGAGCCGGGTCGCCGTGCGCAGCCAACGCCGGCTGGGACGGCGGGGCCCAGTCCACATCGTCGACTGGCACAACGTGCAGGGCTTGACGCCGTCGGCCCTGGCGCTGCCGGGCCAAGGCGTAGCGCAACTGCTGGACCAGTTCGAGGGCCGCAAACCGGTCGACGTGGCCGACGCCATCCGCGGGCTGCCGACCAAGCGCCGCTACGAGGTGCTCAAGGCGCTCAACGACGACCGGCTGGCCGACATCCTGCAGGAACTGCCCGAGTTGGATCAGGCCGACGTGCTATCGCAGCTGGGCACCGAGCGATCCGCCGACGTGCTCGAGGAGATGGATCCCGACGACGCCGCCGACCTGCTCGGCGTGCTGAACCCAACCGACGCCGAGATGCTGTTGACCCGCATGGATCCCGGGGATTCGGCTTCGGTGCGCCGGCTGCTCACCCACTCGCCCGACACCGCGGGCGGCTTGATGACTTCGAACCCGGTGGTGCTGACCGCGGACACGGCTGTCGCGGAGGCGCTGGCCCGCGTCCGCGATCCCGACCTCAGCACCGCGCTGTCGTCCATGGTGTTCGTGGTGCGTCCGCCGACGGCTACCCCCACCGGGCGCTACCTGGGTTGTGTGACGCTGCAACGACTGCTGCGCGAGGCACCCGGCGAACTCGTCGGCGGGATCGTCGACAGCGACCTGCTCACGCTGACGCCGGAAACACCGCTGTTCTCGGTGACCCGCTACCTTGCCGCGTACAACCTGGTGTGCGGGCCCGTGGTCGACGACCAGAACCATCTGCTGGGGGCGGTCACCGTCGACGACCTGCTCGACCATCTGCTGCCGCACGACTGGCGGGTGGATATGCAGGAACTCGACACCGCCGGCCGAATCGAAGGACTGGGAGGACCCGCGTGAGCAAGTCCACGGCTCCGCGCGGGCTCTACACCCCGCGGACATCGCGCAGGTACTCGCCGCGGCTGGATCCCGATACCATCGGGCGGTTCACCGAATCGATCGCACGCTTCTTCGGCACCGGCCGGTACCTCCTGCTGCAGACGATCTTGGTCTTCGTGTGGATCGCGCTGAACCTGTTCGCCGTGGGACTGCGCTGGGATCCCTATCCTTTCATTTTGCTGAACCTGGCCTTCTCCACTCAGGCCGCCTACGCGGCGCCACTGATCCTGCTGGCCCAGAACCGTCAGGAGAATCGGGACCGCGTCACGCTTGAAGACGACCGCCGCCGGGCAGCGCAGACGAAGGCCGACACCGAGTACTTGGCCCGCGAACTAGCCGCCGTGCGGCTGGCCGTGGGCGAGGTGGTGACGCGTGAGTACCTGCGCCACGAGCTCGATGACCTGCGGGATTTGTTGGCCACATTGCGGCCGGAAACCGCAGCTGCCGACCCGGTTCAGGGCGGCGACGGCCTCGAGCGAACGGTTAAGAAATCCAGGTGAGAACCATTTCGACCATTGCGCCACTCGTGTCACAAGGGTTATGTATGGTGATCTGGGTCACCGAGCTAACAGAAAGTAGTCCCAGCTCACACATCTAGGACGGTCGAGTGCGCATAGGGGGAAGCCGGGGTGAAAGCCCCGCCGCCGCGTCCGTGCGGCAGCGAGCACTTCGGAACACGCGCAAGCCGATTTTCGGCATGGCAATGATTACTCCATTGGTCTTCGCGGGCGCAGTCAGCGCTGCGTCTCCGTCGCTTCCGGTGCGAATGCCGCCGAGGCATGCCGCCGTCACCCCGGTGGCCGCCGTCTCCCCGACCTTCCCCGACCTCACCGGGCCCGCCGTCGTCGCGATCGACCGCGGCCCCACCGTCTTTCACGTCGCCGAGCCCGCGTTGTCCGCTCCGCCGCCGGCGATGATCGTGAACGCGCGTGGCGCACTGGGCATTCCAAGCATCGCGCTGGCCGCGTACCGCAATGCCGAACAGAAGATGGCCGTCGCCGCGCCGGGCTGCGGCGTCAGCTGGAACCTGTTGGCCGGGATCGGACGCATCGAATCGGGGCACGCGGGTGGCGGTGCGGTCGACGCACGCGGCACCGCGATCACCCCGATTTACGGCCCGTCCCTGGATGGCACGTTGCCGGGCAACGAGACCATCATCCAGAGCAGCGCCGGCAACCGCCCGACCTACGCCCGTGCGATGGGGCCGATGCAGTTCCTGCCAGGGACCTGGGCGCGCTACGCCTCCGACGGCAAGGGCGACGGCGTGGCAGATCCGCAGAACATCTTCGACGCCACCCTGGCGGCCGCCCGATACCTGTGCAGCGGCGGACTCAACCTGCGTGATCAGTCGCAAGTCTTGAGCGCGATTCTGCGCTACAACAACTCGATGCCCTACGCGCAGAACGTGTTGGGCTGGGCGGCGGCCTACGCCACCGGCGTCGTGCCGGTCGACCTGCCGCCGATGACCGGACCGCCGCCGCCGCTGGGCGACGCGCACCTCGAGCACCCCGAAGGGCTGGGGCCCAACCTGCCGATGAACGTCAACGGCCTGCCGCTGGACGACCCGCTGGCTCGCGTTCCGCTGATCGATTTGAGCAGCCCGGCGCTCGCCGGCCCGCAGCCGATGTTCCCGTGGATGACGCCCACGCCCCAACAGGCCCCGGCCCGAGTTCCCGGTTGCACGGTGATCTGCATCAGCTCGCAGGGCACGCCGCCCGCGGGTCCGCCGCAGCCGTTCACGCCCCAACCGCCGTTCGCGCCCCCGCGCCGCCGCCGTTCGCGCCCCCCGCGCCGCCGCCGTTCGGCGCGCCGCCTCCGGATGCCGGCCCGCCGCCGGCGCCCCCGGCCGCGGCGCCAACGCCGCCGGCCGCCGGATCCTCGCAGGGCGCATCGGCACCCAAGTCCGCCAGCACGCCGGGCGCGGCGCCCGGCGCCACCACGCCGAAGCACCCGGGACCGGGTCCGGCCAGCTAACCAGCCAGCGGCGATCGCAAGCGCGGCGAAGCCGGGCGCAGCGGGTCGCCGCCAATTGGCACCGCGGCGATCGCAAGCGCGGCGAAGCCGGGCGCAGCGGGTCGCCGCCAAACCGCATCGTCGCGCACGCCTACACTCGGCGGTGATGTCCCGCCATGACTCTTCTGATTCAGCAGCCGACCTGAACGCGGCTATCCGCACCGCCCTGGGCAAGGTGATCGACCCCGAACTGCGGCGTCCGATCACCGAACTCGGGATGGTCAAGAGCATCGACACCGAGCCCGACGGCGCGGTGCATGTCGCGATCTACCTGACCACCGCCAGCTGCCCGAAGAAGACCGAGATCAGCGACCGCGTCAGCCAGGCGGTCGCCGACGTCCCGGGCACGGGCGCGGTCAAGGTCACCCTGGACGTGATGAACGACGAGCAGCGCACCGAGTTGCGCAAGCAGTTGCGCGGCGATGCCCGCGAGCCGGTTATCCCGTTCGCGCAACCGAATTCGTTGACCCGGGTCTACGCCGTCGCGTCCGGGAAGGGCGGAGTCGGGAAGTCCACCGTCACGGTCAATCTGGCGGCGGCGATGGCGGCCCGTGGCCTGTCGGTCGGTGTGCTGGACGCCGATATCCACGGCCATTCGATCCCCCGGATGATGGGCACCACCGACCGGCCCACCCAGGTCGAGTCAATGATCCTGCCGCCCATCGCGCACGAGGTGCGGGTCATCTCCATCGCCCAGTTCACCGAGGGCAACACCCCGGTGGTGTGGCGCGGACCGATGCTGCACCGCGCGCTGCAGCAGTTCCTGGCCGACGTCTACTGGGGCGATCTGGACGTGCTGCTGCTCGACCTGCCGCCGGGAACCGGCGACATCGCTATTTCGGTGGCGCAGCTGATCCCCAATGCGGAAATCCTGGTGGTGACGACGCCGCAACTGGCCGCGGCCGAGGTTGCCGAGCGGGCCGGCAGCATCGCGCTGCAGACCCGCCAGCGCCTCGTCGGCGTCGTGGAGAACATGTCCGGGCTCACCCTGCCAGACGGCTCCACGTTGCAGGTATTCGGTGAGGGAGGTGGCCAGCAGGTGGCCGAGCGGCTCTCCCGGGCGGTCGGCGCCGACGTGCCACTGCTGGGGCAGATCCCGCTGGACCCGGAGCTGGTGGCCGCGGGCGACTCCGGCACGCCGCTGGTGCTCAGCGCACCCGATTCGCCGGTCGGCAAGGCGCTGCGCGGGGTCGCCGACAGCTTGTCGTCGCGCAAGCGCGGTCTTGCCGGCGTATCGCTCGGGCTGGATCCGACCCGGCGCTGAGGGGCGCGGCCCTAAGGGCCGCTGCGCTCGCCGGCGTTCAGGTCGCGTCGGCGTCGAATGGGGTGTGACCGCCGGGCTGCTGTTCGGCCACCAGCGCCTGGCCGTTCAACGCGGCAGCGTCCGGCTGCGGAGTCTGCGGCGGCGCGCCATTAACCGGCTTGTCGAAGCTCCCGGTCAAGAAGGAGTCGTCGCCGTCGAGCAGATGCTTGGTCAGTGCCGCACGCGGAGTCATGCCCCGTAGCTTCTGCAGTTCGCTGAGCGGAACGCGCAGATCGTCGAACTCCGGTCCGAGGTCCTCGCGCAGCTGACTGGTCACACCGCTGAGGTAGTCGCGCGCCTGACGCAAGGCGTTCGACGCCCACCGGATGGCACCCGGTAGCCGCTCCGGCCCGAGGACCACCAGCCCGACCACGACGAGGACGAGCATGTGCTCCCAGCTCAGGCTGCCTAACATCAGCTGCCGTCGGGGTCTGGTTTGACGGTCAGCGTGACGTGCCGGCCGTCGCGGACGACCTCGATCGGGGAATCCTGGCCGATGGTCAACTGCCGCACGGCGACGACGAACTCGTCGGCGTCGGCGACCTTGCGGCTACCGACCTTGACGACGACGTCGTTCTCCAGGATTCCGCCCTTTTGCGCGGGGCTACCCGCCTTCACGTTGGCCACCTGGGCGCCGGAAGCGATCGCGTTGCTCACCGACCGAGTGCTGACCCCCAGTGTGGGGTGCACGATCTTGCCATCCTTGATCAGCGTCTCGGCGACCTGCTTGGCCTCGTTGATCGGGATCGCGAAGCCCAGCCCACTTGCGCTGTCGGACAACGACTTACCCGCGGTGTCGATGCCGATCACCTGCGAATCCATGTCAATCAGCGGACCGCCGGAGTTTCCATGATTGATCGACGCGTCCGTCTGCAGCGCGTCGATCACCGTGTCGGTGTCCGAGCCCTCCCCCGACAGCGGCACCGGTCGGTGCAGCGCGCTGATGATGCCGTGCGTCACGGTGCTGCGCAGGCCCAGCGGCGCACCCGCGGCAAGGACTTCGTCGCCCACCCGGACCTTGTCGGAATCGCCGAGGCGCGCCACCGACAGATTGTCGACGTTGTCGACCTTCAGCACGGCCAGGTCGGTCTTGGGGTCGCGGCCCACCAGGTTTGCCGGCACCTCCTTGCCGTCGTTGAACACCACGGTCGTCTTGAACTGACTGGGATTGTTCGCCGCCTCGGAGATCACGTGGTTGTTGGTGACGATGTAGCCGCGGCCGTCGATGACCACGCCGGAGCCCTGCATGCCCTCTTGGTCGCTCTTGGACTCGATGGTCACCACGGCGCCCGCCGTCGCCGCCGCCACCTTGGCGAAGCGTCCGGCCGGGGCTTCGCCGTTGCCGTTGGTCGACAGCGTCACCTTGGAAGTGGTGAACGCCTCGGCGACCTCGGCGGTCTTGCGACCGATCACGCCGCCGAGCATGCCGATGACCAACGCGATCAGGAGCAAGACGAGCAGCGCGAGGTAGGACACTTTGCCGCCGAACAACACGTCGCGCACGCCCAGTTTGCCGCCGTAGGCCAGCGCGGTCCCGGAGCGCGAGGGCGCGACCGCCGGGTTGCCCAACGCCGCCGCGGCGCCCGGGTCACGCCAGGGATCGTCGAGGTCGTCGGGCCCAACACCGTCTTTCTCGGCAGCCAGCGCGTTGGCGTCCACCGGGTGGCGCTGCAGCGAGTCGGGGCTGCCGTCCGGACGGTGGAATGCCTCCTGCAGGACGGGGTCGGCCGGTCGGCCGCTCGGCCGGAATTCGGCCTGGTCCCGGTACTTCTGCGGACGGACCCGTTCGGCCACGAACGACCCGCGCAGGCCGTCGGGACGACCGAACTCCCGACTCGATGCGGGGTCGACCGGCGGACGCGAGATGGGGCGCGGCGCCAAGCGTTCGCCGCTGTCTTTTGCTTGGTCGTAGCCTTGGTCGGAGGTCACGTTGTCCCTTTGGATCCTCTACTTGAGCGCTCGAGACAGGCCTTTACCAAGCGAAATACGCGGCACCGGCGTTGTCCGTGTCCACCCTAGTATCCATGGCGCGCAGTCGGTCGGCATGAACGCGCGCGTGGGATAGCCGCAGGGCGCTGCCGACGATCGATCGGGTGGGAATCGCTGCAAAGGCGGCACACTACCGGCGCTTGCGCCGGTCACGGCCGTCGCGGTCGGCGAAACGGTCGGATGCCTGCGCGGAGGAGTCGTCGGGCGACTCGTAGGGGATGTCGGCCAGCATGCCCAGCAGCGTGCTGGGGATGCGGATGGGGCGCGAATCGCGCAGCGCCGCACGCGCCCGGCTCTGATCGTCGACCTCGGCCGCACACTGGGCGCACATCGAGAGATGATGCGCGGCACGCAGGTGCGCGTTCATCCGCAACTCGCCGTCGACGAAAGCCGCGATTGCTTCGACGGACAGGTGCTCGGTGGACCCGAACTGGCGCGGCGCGCCGATGGGCGCGTCGCTTTGCGAGGCGAACTGAGCGGGGAGCCAGGAGAAAGCGCGGCGAAACACGTGTCCTCGATCGGGCATCGCCAACTCCTTGCCACTCAATTCTTATTGCCGCCTTATCTCGAATGTAGCGCGAGCGGGCGCGCAATACCGAGGCAAAGGCCGCAAAGCCGCTGAATAGCTGCCCGAACGTTAGGCGGGCCGTTGCTGATTACGCCGACCGGGCACGCAACCCGTCGTGATCGGGGTGCGCGGCCAGGTAGTCCCGCAACGCCTGGCGTCCGCGGTGGATGCGGCTGCGCACGGTGCCCAGCTTGACGCCCAAAGTGGCGCCGATTTCCTCGTACGACAGACCCTCGATGTCACACAGCACGACGGCGGCACGGAACTCCGGCGGCAGCGAATCCAGCGCCGCCTGCAGGTCAGGCCCCAGCCGCGAATCGTGATAGATCTGCTCGGGGTTGGGTTCATCAGCGGGCACCCGCTCGTAGTCCTCGGGCAGCGCCTCCATCCGGATGCGCGAGCGCCGACGCACCATGTCGAGGAACAGGTTCGTGGTGATGCGGTGCAACCACCCTTCGAACGTTCCCGGCTGGTAGTTCTGCACCGAGCGGAAGACCCGGATGAAGGTCTCCTGGGTGAGGTCCTCGGCATCGTGCTGATTGCCGGAAAGGCGGTAAGCCAGCCGGTACACCCGGTCGGCATGCTGACGTACCAACTCGTCCCATGACGGCATGGCCGCCTTGTCTCCGGTCGCGTCGAAAACCGCGGTCCCCTGCAGCGCATCGGACGGCTCCACCCACTGGTCGGCGGGGAGTTCCTGCGCGTGAGACATGCTGGACGGGCTGAGAAGCGTGGTGATGATCAAGTCCTCCGAATCCGGTGTGCCAAGCAATGGCACCTCGTCATTTGCGCCAACAGGTAGTTTCCATTCGGTATTCCCGGTCCAACGCCCTCCACGATCCATACGGTTACCGTCGCGTACCGGATTATGTGCGGTATATGAACAATCTGAGCTGAACCTGAGAAATCGTATCGTTACCTGCGCTGTGCAGGAGATATCCATGGCGCAGTGACCTTAAACGCGCGCAGACCGTTGGGCGTGTCACTGGAAGCGGATTCAGGCGCGCCCTGTCGGACTGCGGGGCGAAGTGGAATACGCTGCGGGCATGGACGGCACCGACGCAGAAGCCCCCGGCCAGGCAGCGCCCAGCCGGGCCGAATCGCTCTTCGCGCACGCCGAAAGCTCGATATCGGAAGACGCACTATTGGCGGCCGCCCGCGAGCGGGCCGTGGACATCGGCGCGGGTGCGGTGTCACCGGCGGTCGGTGCGTTGCTGAGCCTGCTCACCAAGCTGAGTGGCGGCAAGGCCATCGCGGAGGTGGGCACCGGCGCGGGCGTCAGTGGGCTGTGGCTGTTATCCGGCATGAGCGACGACGGCGTCTTGACGACGATCGACATCGAGCCCGAATACCTGCGGCTGGCCAAGCAGGCGTTCACCGAAGCAGGCATCGGTCCGTCGCGCACCCGGCTGATCGGTGGCCGCGCCCAAGAGGTGCTCACCCGGCTCGCCGACGAGTCCTACGACCTGGTGTTCATCGACGCCGACCCGATCGACCAGCCGGACTACGTCGTCGAGGGCGTGCGGCTGCTGCGCCCGGGTGGCGTGATCGTGGTGCACCGCGCCGCGCTGGGCGGACGGGCAGGCGATCCGGCCGCCCGAGACGCCGAGGTGGTCGCGGTGCGGGAGGCGGCACGGCTGATCGCCGAGGATGAGCGCCTCACCCCCGCGCTGGTGCCGCTCGGCGACGGCATTCTGGCCGCCGTCCGCGACTGAACCGCGGCCGGCCCAACGCTTAGCTATTTCCGTTGGCCACGCCTTTTGCGGGAGAGCCACATCGTTACGGATTCTTGACGCGTGCCGTCCTTGACCCGGGGCTGAACGTACGTTTAATGTACTGAACATGCGTTCAGCCGACTTGACCGCAGCCGCCCGCATCCGAGATGCGGCGATCGAACAATTCGGTGAGCACGGGTTCGGCGTCGGGCTTCGCGCCATCGCCGAAGCGGCCGGCGTGAGCGCCGCGCTGGTCATCCACCACTTTGGCTCCAAGGACGGCCTGCGCAAGGCCTGCGAGGACTACATCGCCGAGACAATCCGCGGCACCAAGTCTGAGGCGCTGCAATCCAACGACCCGGCCACGTGGTTCGCCAAGATGGCCGAGATCGAGGAGTACGCGCCGCTGATGGCGTACCTGGTGCGCAGCATGCAGGCTGGCGGAGGCCTGGCAAACATGCTATGGCGCAGAATGATTGACAACGCCGAGGAATACATGGAAGAGGGCGTGCGCGCCGGGACGATCAAGCCCAGCCACGACCCCAAGGCGCGGGCCAGGTATCTGGCCATCACCGGCGGAGGCGGCTTCCTTCTCTACATCCAAATGCATGAAACACCAACGGATCTGCGTGCAGTGCTGCGCGATTACTCGCGCGAGATGGTATTGCCCGCGCTCGAGGTCTACTCCGAGGGACTGCTGACCGACCGGACCATGTACGACGCATTCCTGGCCGCTGAAGATCAAGGAGAATCTGATGCCAACTGACACATCCACCGGTTCTGCGCCGATCGAGATCCGCGGTCTCACCAAGAATTTCGGTGCGGTGCGGGCGCTGGATGGCCTGGACCTCACGGTGCAGGAAGGCGAAGTCCACGGGTTCCTCGGGCCTAACGGCGCCGGGAAGTCGACGACCATCCGCATCCTGCTGGGCTTGGCGAAAGCCGACGGCGGCAGCGTGCGGCTGCTCGGCGGGGACCCATGGACCCAGGCCGTCGACCTGCACCGCCAAATCGCCTACGTACCAGGCGACGTGACGCTGTGGCCGTCGCTGACCGGCGGTGAGACCATCGATCTGCTGGCCCGCATGCGTGGCGGCATCGACAAGAAGCGCCGCGCCGAGCTGATAGAGCGCTTTGACCTGGACCCGCACAAGAAGGCCCGCACGTATTCCAAGGGCAACCGCCAGAAGGTCTCGCTGATTTCGGCGTTCTCATCTCAGGCCAGGCTGCTGCTCCTCGATGAGCCGAGCAGCGGACTGGACCCTTTGATGGAGAACGTGTTTCAGCAGTGCGTGACGCAGGCCCGCGACCGGGGCGCGACGGTGTTGTTGTCCAGCCACATCCTGGCCGAAACGGAAGCGTTGTGCGAACGGGTGACGATCATTCGGGCCGGCAAGACCATCGAAAGCGGTTCGCTGAGCTCCATGCGGCATCTGAGCCGCACCTCGATCAAGGCCGAAATGACCGGTGATCCAGGTGATCTCAGGCGCATCAAAGGCGTCGAGGACGTCAGCGTGGAGGGCACCACGCTGCGCGCCCAGGTCGACAGCGAAAGCCTGGGCGAGCTCATCCGCGTGCTCGGCGATGCCGGGGTGCGCAGTCTGGTCAGCCAGCCACCGACCCTCGAAGAGCTTTTCCTGCGCCACTACGACACGTCGGACGGCGGCGGTCGGCACGGACGCGATGACGCGAAGGTCTCGCTGTCATGAGTACGACCACGCTGGACCGGCCATACGCGTCGGCATCGCCTGCGCCACTGGGTAGCTCGAGCTTCTCCGGAACGCTCTGCATGCTGCGGCTCCACCTGCGTCGTGACCGGGTCTCGATGCCGCTGTGGGTGCTGTTGCTGTCGCTGCCGTTGGCCACGGTGTACGTCGGCAGCATCGCGAAAATCTATCCCACCGAGACCGCCCGCGCCGGGTTCCAGGCTTCCATCATGGCCAGCCCGGCCCAGCGTGCCCTCTACGGCCAGATCTACAGCGACAACCTTGGCGCCGTGGGCATTTGGAAAGCCGGAATGTTCCATACGCTGATCGCGGTGGCCGTCATCCTTACGGTGATCCGGCACACCCGCGCCGACGAGGAGAATGGACGGACCGAGTTGGTGGACTCGACCGCTATCGGCCGTTACGCCGCCCTGAGTGCGGCGCTGCTGCTGTCGTTCGGAGCATCGATTGCCACCGGCGCGATCGGTGCTGCCGGCCTGTTGAGCACCGACGTCCCGGCCGCCGGGTCGCTGGCGTTCGGGGCCGCGCTGGCCTGCTCTGGCCTGGTGTTCACCGCCGTCGCCGCGGTGACCGCGCAGCTGTCGCCGAGCGCGCGATTCGCCCGCGGTGCCGCCTTCGCCGTACTGGGCGCCGCGTTCACCCTGCGCGCCGTTGGTGACGCGGGTGACGGCACGCTGTCGTGGCTGTCTCCGCTCGGGTGGTCGCTTCAGGTCAAACCGTATGCGGGCGATCGCTGGTGGGTGCTGCTGCTGCACCTGATGACGACGGCCGCGTTGACCGCCCTGGCGTATCGCCTGTTGGCCGGCCGCGACGTCGGCGCCGGGCTCATCGCGGAACGCCCCGGCCCCGCGCACGCCGCGCCGGCGCTGGGCAACGTCTTCGGGCTGGCGTGGCGGCTCGACCGCGCCGCGCTGCTGCTGTGGACCGTGGGACTGTGCCTGTATGGCCTGCTGATCGGCAGTGTGGTGCACGGTATCGGCGACGAGCTCGGCGACAGCGGTGTCGCGCGTGACATCGTGGCACGGATGGGCGGCACCAGCGCCCTCGAGGAGGCGTTCATCGCTGTCGCGTTCACCATGATGGGGATGGTGGCCGCAGCGTTCGCCGTCTCGCTGACGTTGCGGTTACACCAGGAAGAGTCGAGCCAGCGGGCCGAAACGGTGCTGGCCGGTGCGGTGTCGCGAACCCGCTGGCTGGCAAGCCATTTGGCGATCGCACTCGCCGGATCCGCGGTGGCGATGCTGGCCAGCGGAATCACCGCCGGCGTCGTCTATGGCGTCGCGGTCGGCGATATCGGCGCCAAACTCCCCATGGTCGTTGCGAGCGCGGCCGTCCAGGTGCCCGCGGTGTGGCTCTTGTCGGCCGTGACCGTCTGCGTGTTCGGCATTGCGCCGCGCCTGACGCCGGTGGCGTGGGGTGTCCTGATCGGCTTCGTCTCCCTATATCTGATCGGGTCGTTGGCCGGGTTCTCGCAGTGGTTGCTCGACGCGGAGCCCTTCGCACACATCCCGCGGATCGGCGCCGATTTCACCGTCGTACCGCTGTTGTGGCTATCAGCCATCGATCTAGGGCTGATGATCTTGGGGGCCATAGCTTTTCGGCATCGCGATCTACGCTGGTAGGAGCATGATGAAAACCGGGATCCGGGTCACCGCGACATCCGTGTGCGGCATTCTCTCGTTGCTCGTGATACTTCTCCTGCCGGCCGGCACGCTGCACTACTGGCAGGCGTGGCTCTTTGTCGCCGTGTTCACGGCGGCGACCCTCGTCCCCACCGTCTACCTGAACCGGACCAATCCCGCGGCCCTGCAGCGCCGCATGCGTGCGGGCCCGCGGGCGGAACCCCGTAGGGCGCAGAAGTTCATCATCACCGGCTCGTTTCTGGGTCTTTTCGCAACGATGGTGTTCAGCGCGCTCGATCATCGGTTCGGCTGGTCGTCGGTGCCTCCCCTCTTGTCGGTGCTTGGTGACGTGCTGGTGGCGACGGGCCTTGGCATCGCGATGCTGGTGATCGCCCAAAACAACTATGCCGCCGCCACGGTCACGGTGGAAACCGGCCAGACGGTCGCGTCCCACGGCCTCTATAAATTCGTGCGCCACCCGATGTACGTCGGAAATGCGATCATGATGACCGGTATCCCCCTGGCGCTCGGCTCTTACTGGGGTTTGCTCTTCGTCGTCCCGGGCACCCTGGTGCTCGCGCTGCGCATCCTCGACGAAGAAAAGCTGCTCGTCCGGGAACTACCCGGATACCGCGAATACGCCCAAGGCGTGCGCTATCGGCTGGTGCCCTACATCTGGTAGCCACGGGATAAGCCACTTAAGGTATTGGCGTGCTGCACAACCGGCCACCGGCCCTGGACCGCCCCTGGCGGCGCCCAGGCGCGCTGCGTTACGCGTTGAACAGGATTCGCGGCGTCGCCAAACCCCCCGTCACCGTCACCGACCCACCCGCCGATGTGCATGTCGAGCGTGACGTGGCCGTCACCACGCGCGACGGAACGGTTCTGCGGATCAACGTCTTTCGCGAGGGTGACGAGGCGGGCGCACCCCGGCCGGTCATCTTGAGTATTCACCCGTACGGCAAGGACAACTTGCCGACCCGGCGCGCCAACAAGGCGACGTTTTCGGTGCAGTACCGCATGATTCGCCAGCCGCACCCCGTGACCTTCTCCACCCTGACCGGTTGGGAGGCACCGGATCCGGTGTGGTGGACCGCGCACGACTTCGTCGTGGTGAACGCCGATTCTCGCGGCTGCGGCCATTCGGACGGCACCGGAAACCTGCTGTCCCGCCAAGAAGCCGAGGACACCTACGACCTGGTGCAGTGGATCGCCGGACAGCCGTGGAGTGACGGCAACGTGGTCATGCTCGGGGTGTCCTACCTGGCGATCAGCCAGTACGCCGTGGCCGCTCTGCAGCCGCCGGCGCTGAAGGCGATCTGCCCGTGGGAAGGCTTCACCGATGCCTACCGCGACCTGATGTTTCCCGGCGGCGTTCGCGAGATCGGCTTCAGCCGGTTGTGGTCGCGCAACCTCAGTCGCGACACGCGGCAGAGCTACGACCTCGCACGCATGCAGGAAGACCACCCGCAGCGCGACGAGTTCTGGCGTTCCCTGGCACCCGACCTGTCGGCGATCCAGGTCCCCATGCTGGTCTGCGGCAGCTTCTCGGATAACAACCTGCACAGCCGCGGTTCGATGCGGGCATTCGTGCACGGCGGCTCTGCCCACGCCCGGCTGTACACCCATCGCGGCGGCAAGTGGACCACCTTCTACTCGGAAGCCGCGCTTGCCGAGCAGCTGAAGTTCTTTCGCGATGTGTTGGACGGCGCCACGGCGTCGCGCAGTGTGCGGCTGGAAGTACGCGAGGACCGCGCCACCGTCGCGGCGGTGCGCGAAGAAGCGGAATGGCCGCTGGCCCGCACGCGTTGGCGCCCAGTGTATCTGGGTGAAGCCGGCACGCTGACGCTCGAGCAGCCCGCGGTGCCCGACCGCATCTCATTCGGAACACGTTCCGGTGCAGCCTCTTTCACCTGGACCGTTCCTGAGGACATCGAGCTGTCCGGCCCGATGGTGGCCCGGCTATGGGTCGAGCTGAGCGGCTGCGACGACGCGAACTTGTTCGTCGGTGTGGAGAAGTGGCGTGACGGGCGGTTCGTCGGCTTCGAGGGATCCTATGGTTACGGCCGCGATCGGGTGACCAGCGGGTGGCAGCGAGTTTCGCTGCGCGCCCTGGACCCCGAGTTGTCCCGGCCGGCCGAACCCGTCACTACGGGCACCGATCCACGGCCACTCTCGCCCGGTGAGTTGGCCGCGGTCGAGGTGGAACTGGGCCCGTCGGCGACGCTGTTCCGCGTCGGCGAGCAGTTGCGGCTGGTGATCGCCGCGCGCTGGTTGTCGCCGAGAAATCCACTCACCGGCCAGTTTCCGGCGTGGTACGAGGGTTCGTCACGCGGTCGCGTCACCTTGCACTGGGGTCCGCAGCGCGAAGCCCACCTGCTGATCCCGGAGATCCCGGGCTAGATCCGATGCCGCAATTCCCCAGCGGTCCGCATCGTCGTTGCGCTAGATCCAGACGCCCTTGCCCACGGCAACCACGCCGCCGGCGCTGATCGCGAAGCGCTCCCGGTCCCTTTCCAGGTCCACGCCGACCATCTCGCCCGGCCCCACGACGACGTTCTTGTCCAGGATCGCGTGGCGGACCACCGCGCCGCGACCCACCCGGGCGCCGGGCATGATCACGCTGCCCTCCACGATCGCGCCGTCGTCGACCACCACGTTGGACGACAGCACCGAGTTGCGGACCGAGGCCGCCGAGATGATGCTGCCCGCACCCACCACCGACTCCTGCGCGGAACCGCCGTTGACGAACTTGGCCGGGGCCAGGTTCTCCGACTCGCCGCGGATCGGCCAGCGTTTGTTGTACAGGTTGAACACCGGATGCACCGACACCAGGTCCATGTGCGCGTCGTAGAACGCGTCCAGAGTTCCCACGTCCCGCCAGTAGGCGCGGTCCCGATCGGTGGCGCCGGGCACCTCGTTGTCGCTGAAGTCGTACACCGCGGCCATCCCGTCGTCGACCAGTCGCGGGATGATGTCACCGCCCATGTCGTGATCGGAATGGTCGTCGTCGGCGTCCGCTCGGATCGCGTCGATGAGCACCTTGGTGGTGAAGATGTAATTGCCCATCGACACGAACGTCGCCTCGGGGTCATCCGGGGTCCCCGGCGGATCCAGCGGCTTCTCCACGAAGTCGCGGATGCGGCCCGACTCGTCGGAGTCGATGCAGCCGAACGCGGTGGCTTCGCTGCGCGGTACCCGGATGCCCGCGACCGTCGCGCCCGCACCGCTGTCGATGTGGAACCGGACCATCTGCTCGGGGTCCATCCGGTACACGTGGTCGGCACCGAAAACCACGATGTAGTCGGGGTCTTCGTCATAGATCAGGTTGAGTGACTGGTAGATCGCATCGGCCGAGCCGGTGTACCAGCGTGGGCCGAGCCGCTGCTGCGCGGGCACCGGAGTGATGTACTCACCGGCCAGACCGGACAACCGCCAGTTCTGCGAGATGTGACGGTCCAGTGAGTGCGACTTGTACTGGGTGAGAACGCAGATGCGCAGATACCGGGCGTTGACGAGGTTGGACAGGACGAAGTCGATCAATCGGTAGGCGCCCCCGAAGGGAACTGCGGGCTTGGCGCGGTCCGCCGTCAGCGGGTACAGCCGCTTGCCCTCACCGCCGGCCAGGACGATGCCCAGCACGTGTGGCGCTTCCCTCATGATTTCAAACCTATCGGCCGTTGCGATGGGCTGCCAGGGGGACGGGGTGATTGGCGACCTTCTGTGGGGCTGTCCGTCAAGGTATTTGGCCGCGCACGCCGCGCAGACCACCAAGCTGTGTGGCCAGCCCGACTCGCGGCGGGCTCCGTCAGCGAACTACCGTTCGGGTATGCGGGTGGCCATGATGACGCGCGAATACCCACCAGAGGTCTACGGCGGAGCGGGAGTACACGTCACCGAACTCGTCGCCCAGCTGCGCCGACTGTGTGCGGTCGACGTGCATTGCATGGGTGCACCTCGTCCGGGCGCCCGGGAAGTGCAAGTGCACGAGCCCGACCCGCGGTTGCGGGGCGCGAACCAGGCGGTGTCGACTCTGTCGGCCGACCTGATGATGGCCGATGCGGCGTCGGTGGCCAGCGTAGTGCACTCCCACACCTGGTACACCGGCATGGCCGGGCATCTGGCCGCGCTGCTTTACGGCGTCCCGCACGTCTTGACTGCGCATTCGCTTGAGCCGCTGCGCCCGTGGAAGGCGGAGCAACTCGGTGGGGGTTACCGGATCTCGAGCTGGGTCGAGCAGACCGCGGTGCTGGCCGCGGACGCCGTCATCGCGGTCAGTACCGCGATGCGCGAGGACGTCCTGCGCGTCTATCCCGCACTGGATCCCAGCGCCGTGCACGTCATCCGCAACGGCGTCGACACCGACGTCTGGTACCCGGCCGGGCCGGTGCGAACCGGATCGATGCTGACTGAACTCGGCGTCGATCCGGCCCGGCCCATCGTGGCGTTCGTGGGCAGGATCACGCGGCAGAAGGGACTCGCGCACCTGGTGGCGGCCGCCCACCGGTTCAGCCCGGAGGCGCAGGTGGTGCTGTGCGCCGGAGCTCCCGATACCCCGGAGATCGCCGACGAGACGCGCAACGCCGTGGCCGCTCTGGCCGGCAGCCGCACCGGGGTGTTCTGGATCCGGGAGATGCTGCCCATCGGGGAGCTACGCGAAATCCTTTCGGCGGCATCAGTTTTCGTATGCCCGTCGGTTTACGAGCCGTTGGGTATCGTGAATTTGGAGGCAATGGCCTGCTCGACGGCGGTAGTGGCCTCCGATGTCGGCGGCATCCCGGAAGTGGTCGCCGACGGGGTCACCGGAACGCTGGTGCATTACGACCCCGACGACGCGCAGGGTTATCAGGCCGGATTGGCCGATGCGGTCAACGAGTTGATCGCCGATCGCGAGAAAGCCCAGCGCTACGGCAAGGCGGGACGCCAGCGCTGCGTCGAAGAGTTCTCCTGGGCCCGCGTCGCCGAGCAGACCCTGGAGATCTATCGGAAAGTGTGTGCGTAGCGCCGCCGGCGATATCCGTTCGGCGGCAGGCCCTAGCTGGAGCTCGTGACGCCCTTGAGTTCGTCACCAAGGGCAGCGGCTTCGTCGGGCGTCAGCTCGACGACAAGTCGACCGCCTCCCTCAAGTGGTACTCGCATCACGATGCCGCGCCCCTCCTTGGTTGCTTCCAGAGGACCGTCTCCGGTCCGGGGCTTCATCGCCGCCATCGAGTGCTCCCTCCAGGTTCGAGCTGGCCCGCCCGTGCGGACCTGGTCGGCGCCGAGCATGCCCCGCCAGCGAACTTCAAGTCATACCCGGCATCGAACTGCGTCATCACCCCCCCATTGTTCCCTATCCAGGTCACCACTTGAACAAAGACCCGCATCTGTGTGCTCAGTGGGCTGTTGTGGGCACCCAGCAATCGCGAATGTGGTCGTCGACCATCCCGGTCGCCTGCATCAGCGCATAGGCTGTGGTCGGGCCGACGAAGCGGAACCCGCGCCGCTTGAGCTCACGGGCCATGGCCTTCGATTCGTCAGTGGCCGGGGGGATTTGGGATGGGTCGGCCGGCCGGGACCGCGGCGACGGCGCAAATGACCACAGCAGATCCGCCAGGTCTGCCGGAGTTCCCAGCTCAGCGGCGGCGCGCGCGTTGGCGATCGTCGACTCGATCTTGGCGCGGTTGCGGACGATCCCCTGGTCCGCCATCAACCGCTGCACGTCGGCGTCGGTGTATGCGGCGACCTGGGTGATGTCGAATTGGGCGAACGCGCGCCGAAAATTCTCCCTTTTCCGCAGGATGATCAGCCACGACAGGCCACTTTGAAAGGCCTCCAGACTCATCCGCTCGAACAACGCGACGCCGTTGCGCACCGGCCGGCCCCATTCGCGGTCATGGTAGTCGCGATAGAGCTCGAAATCGGGTCCGGGTCGCACGGTCGCCCAACTGCAGCGAACCAGTTCGTCTTTGTTCACACTGAGTCCTGACGATCCTCGCCCTCTTCTCGTTCCCCCGATTCGTCGTCGTTCTCCTGCCCGGCCGGCGAGGCGTGCACAGCGGCCAGCTGGCCGCGCAGCGCCTCGAGCTCACGCGCGAGCCGATCCAGCACCCAGTCCACCTCACTGGTCTTGTACCCGCGGAGTACCTGGGTGAACTTGACGGCGTCGACGTCGGAGCCGGTCACCCCGAAGGCCGGAAGCACCGTGGCCGTCGTCCCCCGTGGCAGGGGCGGCAGCTGCTCGCCGCGACCGAACAACAGGCTCGCCGCGCCGAACAGGACGATCGCCACCAGCACCAGGACCACCAGGTACAGCAACACCAACGCCACGTGGTCGATACTGCCCTACGCCACCGACACTGCCTCGGGCAGCGTGACCTCGCCCGGGCCTAGCGCGGCCTGATGGCCTGCATGGGCGGCCGGTCCGCCAACGACACCGGCGACGTGCGCTGCGTGTAGCCCTGAAAGTCGGAGCCCTCCGCGCCGTCGGCCATGAACTGCGTCAGGCCGACGCCCGAGTCCGGAATCCCACAGCGCGACAGCAGGGTCGCGATGACCTGCCGGCTCATCACGCCCAACTCGGCCAGCGGCCGGTTTCGGTGTGCACGGACCCCCAGGTTCGCCTGGGCGATCGCGTCCAGGCCCAGCCGGTCGAAGGTGTCCACTAACAGGCCGATCTCCACGCCGTAGCCCGGGGCGAACGGCACCGAGGTCAGCAGTTCGCGGGTGGCCGCGTATTCGCCGCCGAGCGGTTGCACCATGCAGCCCAGTTCGGGACGCAGCGCCGCAAGCAACGGCCGGGCGACCAACTCGGTCACCCGCCCGCCGCCGGTGGCACTCGCGTCGGCCGCCGCGTCGCCGACATCGGCGAGCTCGCTGCCCCGTAAAGGCCGCCGATAGAAGCTTTTGACCAGGTGAATGCGGTCGTCGGTAAGCAACGGAGCGACCAGCCACGGCACGAACATCGGGTGCGGATCGATCAGGTCGGAGTCGACGAACACCACGATGTCGCCGCGGGTGGCCGCCAACGAGCGCCACAGCGCCTCACCCTTGCCGGGCCGTATCGGCACCTCGGGCAGCGCCTGCTCGCGGCTGACGACGCGGGCGCCGGCGGCGACGGCGCGGATCTCGGTGTCATCGGAGGAGCCCGAATCCAGCACGATCAGCTCGTCGACCAGCCCATCGACCAGCGGTGAGATGCTCTCGATCACCGACTCGATGGTTTCTTCCTCGTCGAGGGCCGGCAACACCACCGAGATGGTCCGCCCCGCCTTCGCGCCCTCCAGCTCGGCGATGGTCCAGCTCGGCCGGTTCCAGCTGCGGTTGGCCAGCCAGATGTCGCCGGGCCGGGCGGCGAGCATGCCGTCGTTGACGAGGTCGCCGGCGAACAGGTCGGATGCAGTCATGCCAGCCCCCTGACCGTGCGCGTCGGGGGGCGTGTTCCCTGGATCGAGGCCACCATTTCCAGCACCCGGCGAGTGGCCGCGACCTGGTGTACGCGAAACATCCGCGCGCCGGCGGCCGCCGCCAGCGCGGTGGCAGCCAACGTTCCCTCGAGCCGCTCGGTCAATTCCACACCCAGAGTCTCCCCGACGAAGTCCTTGTTACTCAAAGCCATCAGGACGGGCCACCCGGTATTAACAAGATCGTTCACGTGGCGCAACAGCAGCAGCCCGTGGAAGGTGTTCTTGCCGAAGTCGTGGGTGGGGTCGATCAGCACCCGGTCGCGGGCCACTCCGCACGCCACCGCCCGCTCGGCGGCCGTGGTGACCTGCGCGATGACATCGTCGACCACGCCGCGGGTGGTGGTTCCGTAATTCACCCGGAAGGGCCGCGTGCGCGGCAGCGCGTTGCCGGCGTGCGAACACACCAGGCCCGCCCCGAACTCGGCGGCCACCTCCGGCAGCGCCGGGTCGATGCCGCCCCAGGTGTCGTTGATCAAATCCGCGCCGGCCGCACAGGCCACCTTGGCCACCTCGGAGCGCCAGGTATCGGCGCTGATCAGCTGGTCCGGATAGGCGCCGCGCAGCCATTCGATGAACGGCACCAGCCGGGCGATCTCGGTGTCGGCATCGACCTCTTGACCGGGGCCGGCCTTGACACCGCCGACGTCGATGACATCGGCACCGTCGGCGACGGCCTGGTGCACGGCCGCCCTGGCGGCGTCGTCGCTGAAGGTCGCGCCTTTGTCGTAGAACGAGTCCGGGGTGCGGTTGACGATCGCCATGATCAGCGCCCGATCGCCTGCGACCGGGCGGCCGCACAGAGTTGACTGCACACGTATATGGTGCCCGGTCGTCCCGTCGCGCGCGGCCCGGGGACCCGCAGTCGGCGGGCAGGGGCTTTGCGTGGCCCGACGCTCGCGCGCGGACGGCCGCACCGTGGGCGCCGAGTGCGCGGCCAGCCGCACAGCCGGCGTCAGGCCGAGCCCTAGCCCCGGGCCCCGCTTAAGGGCGTTTGCCGTCGGCTACCTCGCCCGGGTACTCGTCGTAGTAAGGCACGTAGCCCTCGTCGCGCCCGGCCAGCACATACAGCGGATCCTCCACGTCGGAACCGTAGGCCTGCTCGCGCAGCTCCACCTTGCGGCTCTTGAAGGTCGTAGTCTGCTCGATGGACTCCACCACCCGCACGAACAGCGGCAGCGCGTAGACCGGGAGCTGGTCGTACACGGCGCGGGCGAGCGATTTGCCGTCGAATTCGGCGCCGCCGCGCAGTTTGACCGCGGCCATGCCCGCGCGGCCGCCGGTGCGCGGAATCTCTACCCCGAAGACCGTGCAGTCCTCGACGGAGTCGTCGGACGCCAGCGCCGCCTCGACCTGCGTGGTGGCGACGTTCTCGCCCTTCCACCGGAAGGTGTCGCCGAGCCGGTCGACGAAGGCTGCGTGTCCCATGCCTTGCGGGCTCATCACGTCACCGGTGTTGAACCAGCAGTCACCCTCACGAAAGGCGTTGCGCACCAACTTCTTTTCGCTCGACTCCTTGTCAGTGTAGCCGTCGAAGGGCTGCAGCCGGTTGACCGGGCTGAGCAACAAACCGGGCTCGCCGGCCGGCACTCGACGGACCCGCCCGTTGTCGTCCCGCAGCGGGGCGCCGGTGTCGGGGTCGTACTCAACGTAGGCCAGCGGCATCGGGAAGACGCCGGTGGAGCGGGGCACGTTGAAGACGTTGATGAAGGCCGCGTTGCCTTCGCTGGAGGCGTAGAACTCACAGACGCGGGCGATGCCGAATCGCTTCGTGAACTCGTCCCAGATCTCCGGGCGCAGCCCGTTTCCGGCGATCACCCGCACCTTGTGTGCGCGGTCGGTCGGCTTGGCCGGCTGGTTGAGCAGGTACCGGCACACCTCACCGATGTAGATGAACGCGGTGGCTTCGTTGGCGATCACATCGTCCCAGAACTTCGACGCCGAGAACGACTTGCCCAGCGCCAGCGTCGCCCCCGAGTTGATCACCGAGGACAACGCCACCGTCAGCGCGTTGTTGTGGTACAGCGGCAGGCAGCAGTAGAGGGTGTCGGAGCTCTTGAGCCGCAAGCCGATGCCACCGAACGCCGCGAGCGCCTTGAGCCACCGCAGGTGCGTCATGACGCTGGCCTTGGGGAATCCCGTTGTGCCCGAGGTGAAAATGTTGAACGCGGTATCCCTGGCATGCACAGCCGACGCCGAGGCGGGGTTGGTGGCCGGCGCGCTCAGCGCGAACCGCTCCAAGTCCTCGACGGTCAACGTCTCGGTGCGGCCCGAGCCGCCGCACTCGGCAACGGCGCTGACCAGATCGGTTTCGGCGATGAGCACCTTGGCGTCCAGCAGGCCGAGGCTGTGCGCGAGCACCTCGCCGCGCTGGTGGTAATTGAGCATGCCGGCGACCGCCCCGCACTTGACCGCGGCCAGCATGGCCAACACGGTGTTGGGCGAGTTGCGCAGCATGATGGCGACGACGTCGCCCTGGCCGACGCCGCGCGCGGCCAGCACGGCCGCGTACCGGTTCGCGGCGGCGTTGGCGTCGCGGTAGGTCAGTTGCTGATCGCCCATGCGCAGGAAGATCCGGTCGCCGTAACGGGCGGCCCGGTCCTGAAAGACCGTGCCGATCGACTTCTTGGAGCCCGGCTGCGCCAGCAGCCCGGTCATCGCGCCGCGCGCGATCACCGGCAGGTCGGCCAGCACGGCCGGCGCCCGGAAGGCGATGTCGGTCAGTTTGACCGCCGTGCGCGCTCCACCGTCACGATCGGACACGTGATCCCCTCGATTCATTTCCAAAGTCAAGCCCGGCGGACAGCCTAGTAGGGCTGGCAAACCCGTCGGCGGCCTCAGCCGGGTGCGCACGCTTCCAGCGCGGCACTCAGCTTGTCGACCAGCACTAACCGGTCCATCGCGATCTGGGAGATGTAACCGCTGTCCAGCAATCCACACAACCAGATCCACAGCCCTTCGTAGTGGCCGAAGGGGTCCAGCAACACAATGGGTTTGTCGTGCAGACCGAGGAAGGCCGTCGTCCATGCGTCAAGCAACTCGTCGAGGGTGCCGAGGCCACCCGGCAGCACGACGAACGCATCGGCGCGGTCTTCCATCAGCTGCTTGCGCTCGTGCACGCTGTCGCTGACGATCAGCTCGTCGGCGTCCGTGTCGGCAATCTCGCGGCGCATCAAGATCTTGGGGATGACGCCGACGGTCCGGCCGCCGCTGGCACGCGCCGCGCTCGCCACCGCGCCCATCGCCGACACCCGGCCCCCGCCCCACACCAGCGTCCAGCCGCGCTCGGCGATCGCCTCACCGAGTTCCGCAGCGACTCCGAGCAATTCGGGATGTTGCGGGCCAGACGCGCAGTACACACACACCGACCACTCGCCTGATGAAGCGCGTTGGCCGGGCATATCCGCCAAAGGTAGACCAACGGCATCAGGCCCGTCATATCTGGGGCTTTCGCCCTGCCGCCCGGCTCCCACCATAAAATTCGGCGGTGCCGATTCGATGGAACGTCCCCCAACATGCGACGGCCTCAGAGCGGTTGGATGCGGCACTGGCCGAGGGGGCCCGGGGAGCAGTGGTGCTGGGACCCGACGGCGTCGGCAAATCCACCCTGGCCCGGGAGGCCGCCGAGCGTTTCACCGATCAGCACCCGAACACGCTCATCCGCTGGGTCACCGGCACCGCGACCGAACGCACGGTCCCGTTCGGGGCGTTCAGCCATTTGGTGGAGATCGCGGAGATCGGCAAGCCGGCCGCGCTGTTGCAGGCCGCCCGGGCGTCGCTGGGCGGTGACGACCTGCTGCTCGTCGTCGACGACGCCCAATACCTGGATGTGCTGTCGGCCACGCTGGTCTACCAGCTGGCGCGCGACGGCGCGGGACGGCTTATCGTCACCGCCCGCGCCGACCCCGCTCCCCAAGCGATCGCGGCGCTGTGGAACGACGGCCTGCTCACCCGGATCGACACCGAGCCGCCCCCCGGGGCGACCGCGCCGGCGGAGATCGACACGTTCCTTGCCGAGCTCCCCGCGGCGGCGCGCTCGGTCTTGGAGTATCTGGCCGTCGCGGAGCCGCTGTCGGTCGCCGAGTTGACAGCGCTGGCCGGCGACGGCGCGGTGGCCGAGGCGGTGACGTGGGGTGCTGCGGAGACCCGGGCGCGGGGCGGGCACTCCGACGACCCGGTCGTCTATACGGCCCACCCGCTGTTCGCCGAGCGGATGCGGTCCGCGCTCGACTCCGACGAGGCCCGGCAACGACGCACCGACCTCGTCAAGCTGCTGTCGCAGCGCCCGTCCGAGCATCTCAGCGACCGGTTGCGGCTGGTGTCGCTGGCGCTCGACAGCGACACTCCCCCACCGGTCGCCGAGGTCGTCGGCGCCGCCGAGCAGGCGCTGCGGCTGGGCGACCTGGCACTGGGCGAACGACTGGCCCGAGCGGCGCTGCAGCGGTCCGGCGGATTGGCCGCGCGGCTCGCGCTGGCACATGCCCTGGCGTGGCAGGGCCGCGGCCGCGAGGCCGATTCGGTGTTGGCCGACGTCGACTCGACCGCGTTGACCGAAGCGGCGCTGATGGACTGGGCCCTGCTGCGGGCCGCGAACCAGTTCTGGATGCTGAGCGAACCGGAGCGCGCCACCGCGTTCCTGCGGACCGTGCGCAATCGGGTCACCGATACCGGCCCGCGGACCACCCTCGACGCGCTCAGCGCGACCTTCGCGATGAACGCGGGCAATGTCAGGCACGCTGCGAAGGTCGCCGCCGACGTCCTCGCGTCGCCCACGGCCGATGACCAGGCGGTGGCCTGGGCGGCCAGTGCCGCCGCATTGTGCGCGGCGCGCGAGGGTCGATTCGGTGATGTCGAGCCGCTGGCGCAGCGCGCCTTGGCCGCCGAACATCCCGGGCTGCTGCGCTTCACGATCGGGCTGGGTCAGACCACCGCGCTGTTGATGGCCGGCCGCCCCGACCAAGCCCGCCAGCTCGCTCAGCAGTTCACCGACTTCGCCGAGCTGCAGCAACCGGGGCGCGCGATCGGCGAGGTGCTGCTGGCGCATGCGCTGATCGCCGGTGGCGAATTCGCTTCTGCGGCAGCACTATTGGTTCCGGCAGCCGCCACCCTGGAGCGCACCGGTTACTCGTGGGGGCCGCTGTCACTGACGCTGCTGGCCACCGCGTTGGCTCAACAGGGCGACACCGCCGCCGCGGCAAAGGCATTGAGCAGGGCCGAATCCCGGCACGGCACCAAGTCGGCCCTGTTCGCACCGGAGCTCGGTGTGGCGCGGGCATGGCGGCTGGCCCTGATGCGCGACGCGCACGGCGCGGTGGCCGCCGCGCGCGACGCCGCCCGGATGGCCGAACGCGGCGGGCAGCGGGGCGTGGCGGTGCGGGTCTGGCACGAGGCCGTGCGGCTGGGGGACAGCCGGGCCGCCGATCCTCTGGCTCGGCTCTGCGACGAGATCGACTGTGTCGCAGGCAGAATTGCGCTGTCCCATGCCCGCGCGCTGGCCGCCGGCGACGACGCGGGGCTGCGGGCCGTGTCGGACGAGCTGACCTCGATCGGCATGCACGCGGCCGCCGCCGATGCCGCCGCGCAGGCGCAGCGGTGCGGGGCCGGGAAGGCTTAGCCGCTCAGGTATCCGCGCAGCACGTTCACCGCGGCGGTGATGTCGGCGACCGTGACGCGCTCGTCACGCTTGTGCGCCAGGTTGGGATCACCGGGCCCGAAGTTGACCGCCGGTATGCCCAGTGCGGCGAACCGCGCCACGTCGGTCCAGCCGTATTTCGCCCGGACGTTGCCACCCGCCGCTTCGATCAAGGCCTTGGCGGCGGGCTGAGAAAGTCCAGGCAATGCGCCGGCCGCCGCATCGGTCTGTTCGATGTGCACGTCGAGCCCGGCCAGCACGTCGTGCACGTGTTGCAGCGCGTCCGGCAGCGACCGGTCCGGGGCGAAACGGAAGTTGATCGTCACCGCGGCCGCGTCCGGAATGACGTTTCCCGCCACGCCGCCGTCGATGCGCACGGCCGACAGGCCCTCGCGGTAGACGCAACCGTCGATGTCGACGCTGCGTGCCTCGTACGCGGCCAGCCGCTCCAGCACGGCGCCGAGCTTGTGGATCGCGTTGTCTCCCAACCAGGATCGCGCCGAATGGGCACGGGTCCCGGTGGCGCTGACCACCACGCGCAGCGTGCCCTGGCAGCCGGCCTCGATGTAGCCGCCGGTGGGTTCGCCCAAGATGGCCACGTCAGCGGACAGCCAGTCCGGCAGCTCACGTTCGATGCGACCCAATCCGTTTGCCGTCGGACTCGATTTCCTCGCAGTCGTACATCACCAGCGTCAGATCGTGCACCGGGTCGGCCACCGTGGCGGCGAGATGCAGAAAGACCGCGTCCCCGGATTTCATGTCCGCCGTGCCGCAACCGTACAGGTGGCCGCCCTCGCGGCGGCTGGGCAGGTTTCCGGCCACCGGCACGGTGTCCAAGTGCCCGGCCAACAGCACGCGCGAAGGCCGCTGGTGGTGTGTGCGCGCCAGCACGGCGTTGCCGTTGCGAATGATCTCGAACCCGGCGGTCTGGGACCGCAGCGCGGCCTCGACCTCATCGGCCAGCTGCGCTTCGTCCCTCGATTCGCTGCGGATGTCCACCAGCGCCGCGGTCAGCGCGATCGGATCTCCACGTAAGTCCAGCACGGTCTCAGGGTAGTGGCGATCGCCAGCGCGGCAGAGCCGGGCGCAGCGGGTCGCCACCATCGATCCCGTGGCGATCGCCAGCGCGGCAGAGCCGGGCGCAGCGGGTCGCCACCATCGATCCCGTGGCGATCGCCGGCGCGGCAGAGCCGGGCGCAGCGGGTCGCCACCATCGATCCCGTGGCGATCGCCAGCGCGGCAGAGCCGGGCGCAGCGGGTCGCCACCATCGATCCCGTGGCGATCGTGGACCGCGCGGACCGCGGCGCGGGCTAGACGAGCAACTGCGTGGGCATCACCTTGGGCTTGACGCCGTAACGCGGCCCCATGCCGTAGCCACCGCCCCGCCCCGCCGAGGCGACCGCCGGCATGCCGGACGCCCATGTGGTGTGCGCGTCTTCGGGGGGCGCGGTCCACCCCGTGCCCGCGACGGTCGCGGCGGGGACCCGAGGTGTGGCCGCCGACCACGTGGCGGGCGTCGACAATCCGCCGACGGGGGACGCCGAGCCCATGCTGGCCAGCACCGGTGCGGCACCGACACCCGCGGTGCTGACCGGTGCCGCGGCACTCACCAGGGCGCCACCGCCGGCCGCGCCTCCCACACTGCCCGCCACGCTGCCGGAAGCCGCCGCGTCGAGGGTGTGGTTGTACAAGATGTTGGACACGATGGTGTTGAACACGTTCCAGGACACGACGTCGAAACCCGCGTTGCCGACGTTGGACACAACGGGGTCGCCCAGCACGCTGTCCAGGGCGCTCGCGCCCGGCGGGGCGGCCGGGGCGGCGGGTGCGGCGAACGACTGTACGGCGTTGGGCACGTTGGAGACGACCCCGCGGAGCCCACTGGTCTGCGCGGCCGTGGCCGCCGTCTGCGCGCCCAGCCCGCCCGGGCTGTTGGTGGGTGCCGGGGATGTCAACGGGCTCAACCTGGCCGCTGCCGCCGACGACGCGGCGTAGCCGTACATGGCGGCGGCGTCTTGGGACCACATCTCGCCGTACTGCGCCTCGGTGGCCGCGATGGCCGGGGTGTTCTGTCCCAGGACGTTGGTCGCGACCAGGGCCGCGAGCTGGGCCCGGTTGGCCGCGACGACCGGCGGCGGCACCGTCATCGCAAAGGCCGCCTCGTAGGCCGCCGCCGACGCCATGGCTTGAGCGGCCGCCTGTTGCAGCTGCGCAGCGGTGGTGTGCATCCACATCACATACGGCTCGGCGGCGGTGGCCATCGCGACCGACGACGGCCCCATCCACTCCTCTCCGGTCAGATTGGAAATCGCCGCCTGGCTGGCCGAGGCGGTCGTACTCAGTTCGTCGGCCAGGCTGCTGAAGGCCGCCGCCGCGGCCATCATCGGGCCGGCCCCCGCGCCGGTGTACATGCGCAGGGAATTGAGCTCTGGGGGCAGTGCTGCGAAGTCGAAAGTCATTGTCTTGCTCCTGCTCTTGCTGTGTTCGGGGGTGATTAGACGGCCGGCTTGGGCATCACGGTGGGTTTGACGCCGTAGCGGGGTGCACCGAGGCCGTAGCCGCCGCGCCCGGTGGTGGCCATCGACGGCACGCCACCGGGAATCGCGCTCACCGTCGCGGTCTGAGGCGCGGCGCTGGTGAACCCCGCGCCAGTCAGCGTCGCCGCGGTGGAGTTCACCGCCGGGACACCACTTGCCGCCCAGCTTGGTGGTACCGACAACGCGCCGATCGCGGGTCCTCGGCCCATGCTCGCCAGCAACGGCGCCCCACCGACGGCTGCGGGCGCCGCCGGGGCGGGCGCGCTCGCCGAAGTTGCCGCACCGACATCACCCGTCAAATTCGGGATCCCGGCGGCGCCGGGGACGGGAGCGAACTGCCCCTCGCCCAAGGTGATGAAGTCCGACGCGGCGGCGCCGACGTTCTGACCCCATTCGATGGTGGTGCCGAGGGCGGCGTCGCCGGGCGGTGGGTCGGCGGCAGCCGGCGCGGCGGCGGGCAACGCCGCGGCGCTGGTGGTGACCTTGTTCGCAGCTTCCGTCGTTCCATACGAACCGGCATTACTGTCCAGGTTGTTCACCAGTGTCTGGTGAATCGTCTTCGCCTGGGCGCTGACCTGCTGGTACCACGCGCCGTAGGCCGAGAATTGCGCGGCCTGCAACGCGGACACTTCGTCGGCGGCCGCGGGAGCGATGCTCGTAGTGGGAGCCGCGGCCGCGGCATCCTGGGCGGCCATCGAAGAGCCGAGGCCTTCGAGGGTGCTCGCCGCGAACAGCAGCGCCTCGGGCCGTGTGGTGACAAAGGACATGTTCTTCTCCTCGGGCAATCAGGCGGCCACAACGGACCGGCGACGAAGGGACCTGGGTGTAGGTCGGTAACGACCCCGGAAGCTGCGTACCCGAAACGGCGAAATTCACGCCTTGACCTGCTAGGACTGGCGCAGCGGCAAACCGGCTGAACACTCCCTAATGCCCACCGCGCACCCCGCGATGCCGAATTAGCCTGCCCGCGTGGGCGTTTGAATTCCGCACGGCACGCATTGCCGACGGCGCGGCTCCCGATTCCCGCACATGGGGCCAACTAAATCAGCCAGCTGCAATGGTGTCGCCGACAACACGCGACCACCAACACTGACCACCGCGCTCGACCAGCTGCTGCCCTGGGCTCAACATTCAGTCACTCCCGACCCCGGCCTCCAACGATGCCGCATTCGCCATCAAGCGCACCGAGCACCAACTGGCCGCCGTGCCCGGCATCACCGGCCCGCAACACCAAGAAGCGCGCGAACTCCTGAACCGGCGCGACCAACCCACTCCTCAAGCACGTCAACGAACAGCGCCGGTCTGAACGGCAGCTCGACGACATCGCCGCCCGCAAGCGCCATCGCGGTCAAGACCCGCAACTACGGACCAGGGTTGCTAATCCTGTTGCACCAGAAGCGACTTCGCCTCTCCCCGACACGATTTTAACGATAGGGTCACTTAACCGACAGTCCCTGACCGAGGAGATGGATGGATTTGCTGGGCGGCATCTGGCGCCTCGCGTAACGCCCCCAGGTGTCAAACCCCCCGAGCAGTGAACCTGTTGGTGGAGGTGGCAACATGCGCAATGTGAATGTGAGTACCAGGAACAACGTGAGGGTTGTCGGATGCCAGGATGGTCCGACGATCATGCTGGCTCACGGTTTCGGGTGCGACCAGAATCTGTGGCGTCTGGTCGCCGAGCGGCTCGCGCCGAGTTTTCGGGTGGTGCTGTTTGACCATGTCGGCTCGGGGGCGTCGGATCCGTCGGCATGGGACGCGCAACGGTACGGGTCATTGCAGGGATACGCCGAGGACGTTCTCGACCTGGTCCGGGACCTTGATTTGCACGACGTGGTGTTTGTGGGTCACTCGGTGGCATCGATGATGGGTGTGCTCGCGGTCGCTGTCGATCCGAGCCGGTTCGCCAAATTGGTCTTGCTTACTCCGTCACCGTGCTACATCGACGACGACACCTACCGTGGGGGCTTTTCGCGCCGCGACATCGACGAACTTTTGGATTCCCTTGAGAGCAACTATCTGGGTTGGTCGCGCTCGATGGCGCCGGTGATCATGGGAGCACCGGATCGGCCCGAACTCGCGGGCGAGCTGGCTGACAGCTTCTGTCGCACCGATCCCGCGTGCGCGCGGGTATTCGCGCGCACCACCTTCCTTTCCGACAATCGGGCTGATCTTGCCCGCATTTCGCTGCCCACACTGGTACTCGAATGCGCCCACGACGCGATAGCGCCCCGCGAGGTCGGGGCCTACGTGCATCGACACATCGACGGCAGCCAGCTCGTCACACTCGACACCACCGGCCATTGCCCGCAGCTCAGCGCTCCGGACGCGACCGCGCAGGCGATCGCGGCGTTCGCCGCCGCGACATGACACCAGAACCGCCGCTGGATGCGTCTGCGCAAGGTTCCGTCCCGCAGACGCCCCCGCAACCAGAACGCGTCGACGAAAGCGCCGAGGAACTATTTGAGAACGCGCCCTGCGGGTACATCGTGGCGCGACCGGACCGCAGCATCGTCCGGGTGAACGCTACGCTTTTGGCCTGGCTTGGCTACGAACGAAACTCGTTGACGGGCAAGCTGTTCATCGACTTGCTGGCCGCCGGTAGCCGCATTCATTACGAAACCCATTTTGCCCCGCTGCTTCAACTGCAGGGGCGGCTTGGCGGCATCACCGTGGATTGTATGACAGCAGACGGTGCACGCCTACCCGTGTTCGTCACCGCCAACATCAAGACTGACGACGATGGGCGTCCAGTGCTGTTGCGAATCACCCTGCAAGACGCCCGCGAACGACGGTCGTATGAGCGCGAATTACTCGACGAGCGACAGCGAGCCGAGCGGGAACGCGCACGGGTCCAGCTGTTAGCCCAGACATTGCAGCGCTCTTTGCTGCCGCCAGTGCTTTCCCCGCCAGAGGGTTTGGATGCATCCGCGTCCTATCACGCTGCCTCCGCCGACGACGTGGGTGGTGACTTCTACGACTTGTTTCCGCTCGCGCACGACAAGTGGGGCTTCTTCCTCGGTGACGTGTGCGGCAAGGGCGCTGGCGCTGCCGCGGTGACGTCGCTAACCCGCTACACGTTGCGGGCAGCTGCGGTCTTCGACGACGATCCGCTAGCCGTGCTGCACAACCTGCACGCGGTGTTGAGCCACGAATTCCGAGATAGCCAAAACCAATTCGCCACAGTGATTTTCGGAGTGCTCACCCGCTGCGACAACGGGTTTGAGGTCCACCTGGCAAGTGGTGGGCACCCGCCTGCCCTGGTGCTTGGCTCAGACGGTGGCGCTTACTACCTGACCACGACTGGTGGTCAACCAGTTGGCATGCCCATTGACCCGACATTCGTCGCCGCCCGAATTCGACTTGGGGCCGGTGACACACTGGTGCTCTACACAGACGGGCTGACCGAAGCGCGCATAAGCAACAGCACCCAGCGCTATGACGACCGCGGCGCTTTGCTTGAGTTCGCTGCGGCGCACGCGCCGGCCACCGCGCCGCAGATTATCGACGCGATTCAGTCGCTACTGGACGGTCTCGGCCCAGGAGTAGAAGATGACGCGGCCGTGCTGGCACTGGGCGTGCCCCGCGTGCGCACGCCTTAGGGGTTCCCCGCGGCGGAGCGAATCAGGTCCCTCGCGCCACGAACTAGGCAGACCGTTCAGGTGCGACGAGGTCGGCGGTGCGGTCGTGGGCTGTTCGGCGCGTTGAACGACGCGGATGTGGCCTTTTCCCCGCGGCAGCCGTACCGACCGATCAGTCGAATCATGAACGCAGTCAGCGATGTTGAGTTTGATGTCGGCCTCAATCAGTTCCGCCACATAGATGCGGTCGAGCGGATCGGACATGCCGCCCTCGCCGCATGGGGATTGAGGCGAACTCCCCCGATTACGACCATACGGCGCCTGGCCCAGCTTGAGCACGATGGAGGCCGCGAGGGTTTCCGCTTCCCCGCAGGGCGCGCGGACCCGAGCGCGGCACACAAAGTAACCTGACCGCCGTGACTGGAGCTGCAGGTATCGGGCTGGCAACGCTGGCCTCCGACGGATCGATCCTCGACACGTGGTTTCCCGCACCGGAACTGACCGCGTCGGGTACCAGCGCGACGTCGCGGCTGGCGCTGTCCGATGTTCCCCCGGAGCTGACCGCGCTGATCGGCCGCGACGACGATCGCGTCACCGAGACCGTCGCCGTACGCACGGTCATCGGCTCGCTGGATGACGTGGCCGCCGACGCCTACGACGCCTACCTGCGATTGCATCTGCTCTCGCACCGGTTGGTGGCGCCGCACGGGCTGAACGCCGGCGGCTTATTCGGGGTATTAACCAATGTGGTTTGGACTAATCGCGGACCGTGCGCCGTCGAGGGTTTCGAGGCGGTCCGGGCCCGGCTGCGGCGCCACGGACCGGTGACGGTCTACGGCGTCGACAAGTTCCCGCGCATGGTCGATTACGTCCTGCCGACCGGTGTGCGCATCGCGGACGCCGACCGGGTGCGTCTCGGCGCCCACCTGGCGCCGGGCACGACGGTGATGCACGAGGGCTTCGTCAACTACAACGCCGGCACCCTGGGGGCGTCCATGGTGGAGGGACGCATCTCCGCCGGCGTGGTGATAAACGACGGCTCCGACATCGGGGGTGGAGCCTCGATCATGGGGACGCTGTCCGGCGGTGGCACCGAGGTGATTTCGATCGGCAAGCGCTGCCTGCTCGGAGCCAACGCCGGCCTGGGCATCTCGTTGGGCGACGACTGCGTCGTCGAAGCCGGCCTGTACGTCACCGCGGGCACCAAAGTCATTACGCCAGAAGGCAAAACGATGAAGGCGCTCGAGCTGTCCGGCGGCAATAACCTGTTGTTCCGCCGCAATTCGTTGAGCGGGTCGGTGGAAGTGGTGGCCCGCGGCGGCCAGGGCATTGCCCTCAACGAGGACCTGCACGCCAACTGAGGGGGCACCTATAAGTCGGCGGGGACCCTCTCGGCGGACGGGGCGGCGCCAAGCGCGATTCCTTTGGTTTCGGGCAGCAGAGAGACGCAGACGAAACTGGCCATTACCAGGGTCGCCATCATGAGCCCGATCGCCCAGCTGCCGTAGGTCGCCAACAAAGTGCCCGCCAACAGCGGGGGCACGGCGGCGCCGAGGATGCCGGCCAGGTTCATCGCCACCGCCGCGCCGCTGTAGCGGTAGCGCGTGGCGAACAGCTCGGGAACGAAGGCCCCCGTGGGGCCATTGGCTATCGCCGCGCACGCGAACATGCCGAGAACGGCTACCGCGTACATGATGGGGTTGCCGGTGTCCATCAGCGGGATGACCACGAACGACCACGGCAGACACGCCGCCAGCCCACTCAGCATCACTCGGCGGCGCCCGACGCGATCAGACAGCCATGCCCCGAACGAGACGAACACGATGCTCGTCAGCCCGGCCAGCGCGCCGACGCCCCAGATGAAGCTGCGCGAATAGCCCAGGTGCGAGTGGGCGTACATGACGAGGAACGTGTTGCCGAGGTAGACGAAGCCCATGCCGCCCAGGAAGCATCCCGCGACCAGCACGATCTCACGCCGCTGCAGCCGCACCAGCTCTGCCAGTGGCGCTTTGGGCACCAGGTTGCGGGCCTTCTCCTCCACGAACAGCGGGGTCTCGTCGATGTTGAGCCGCACATAGAGGGCGATGGCGATCAGCCCGCTGCTGATCAGGAAGGGCACCCGCCATCCCCATTCCATGAACGCGGGGCTGCTCTCCCCCATGGTGAGGCTGACGGCCAGGAAGGTCAGGCTGGCCAGTATCCCCGCCGTGCCGCCGCCCAGCGAGGTGAACATGCCGTACCAGCCGCGTTTGCCGGGGGGCGCGTATTCGGCGCTCAGCAGGACCGACCCGGCCCATTCGCCGCCGACGGCGAAGCCTTGCAGCAACCGCAGAACGATGAGGATCAACGGTGCCGCGACCCCGATCGTCGCCGTGTTGGGGACCAGGCCCACGCTGACGGTCGATGCGCCCATGATCAGCAGCGTGGCGACCAGGGTCTTCTTGCGACCCAACCGGTCCCCGAAGTATCCGAAGACGGCCGCGCCCAACGGGCGAGACAGAAACGCCGTCGCGAACGTCGCCATCGAGGCGATGGTGGCCGCCGTCGGCCCAAGGCGCGGGAAGAACACCGTGGGAAACACCAGTGCCGCCGCGGTTCCGTAGATCAGGAAGTCGTAGAACTCGATGGCCGAGCCAATAAGGCAGGCCGCCGCGATCCGCCGCATGGGGGTACGCCCGGCAGCAGCGGCGGTGCCCACGGCGCGAGTCGGCTCACCCATGGTGGCCGCTCGCTGTCCGGTTGCATCGGTACACGGTTACGACGGTAGGTGAAGCTTCACGGGCATGCTCGGCCCTAAAGCTGGCAAATTGCTGCGTGTCTCGGCGCCCGGCTGTCCGGGCGCTATCCGGTGAGCGGCCCTCAGCGGTCGGTCAGCAGCTGCTTTTTGAGGACCTTGCCCATGGCGTTGCGCGGCAGCGCGTCCACGATGCGCACCTCACGCGGCCGCTTGTGCATCGAAAGCTCTTGAGCGACATAGTCGATCAGTTCGTTGCCGTCGGCCGATCCGACGACGTACGCGACGATGCGCTGACCGAGATCCTGGTCGGGCACTCCGATGACCGCGGCTTCTTGGACGCCGGGATGCCCGAGCAGTACCGTTTCGATCTCGCCGGCACCGATGCGGTAGCCGCCGGACTTGATCAGGTCGACCGACTCGCGTCCAACGATGCGGTGCATCCCGTCGGCGTCGATCACCGCGACGTCGCCGGTGCGATACCAGCCGTCGGCGTCGAACGCCTCGGCGGTCGCTTCCGGCCGGTTCAGGTAGCCGTCGAACATCATCGGCCCGCGCACGTGCAGCTTCCCGACGGTCTCGCCGTCGTGCGGCACCGCCCCGCCGTCGTCGTCCACCACCCGGGTCTGTACTCCGGTGAGCGGCAGGCCCACCCACCCCGGGCGTCGCTCGCCGTCGGCGCGCGTGGACAGGGTGATCAGCGATTCCGACGCGCCGTAGCGTTCGATGGGCTGATGCCCGGTGAGTCCGGCCAGCCGGTCGAACACCGGCACCGGCAGCGGCGCGCTTCCGGAGACCAGCAGTCGCGCGGGACGCAGCGCCCGGGCGGCCTGTTCGTCGGCCCCCACCCGCGACCACACCGTGGGCACCCCGAAAAACAGCGTGCCCCCGTGCTCGGTCGCGGCCTGCGCGTAGCCCGCCGGTGTCGGCTTGCCGGTATGGATGAAGCGATTTCCGATCCGCAGCGAGCCGAGCAGGCCCAGCACCAGGCCGTGCACGTGAAACAGCGGCAAGCCGTGCACCAAGACGTCGTCGGCTGTCCATTGCCAGGCTTGCGCCAGGGCATCGAGGTCGGTCGCGATCGCCCGTCTGCTCAGCACCACGCCTTTGGGCAGCCCGGTGGTGCCCGAGGTGTAGATGATCATCGCGGTGGCGTCCGGCGACGGCTCGGCATAGCGGTGCCAGGAGCGCGCGTGCAGCCGCACCGGGATGTGCGGCAGGCCTTCCGGCTGCTCGGGCAGCGGGCCAAGCCATGCCTGCACGCCCGAATCGGTGAGCATGTGCCGGCGTTCGGCCGCGCCGACATCGGCGGGCACCGGGACGAAGGGCACCCCGGCGAGCAGGCACCCGGTGACGGCCAGCACGGTCGCGGCTGTCGGGGCGGCCAGAATCGCGACCCGGCCCGCGCCGCCCGCCCGCTCGGCCACCGAGGTGGCGGCACCGACGAGGTCGCCGCGGCTGAACACGGTGCCGTCGATGCGCACCGCGTCGGCGACATCGGTGGCGGTAAGGGTCGAAGGATCCAGGGACGCCAGCAGCACGTCAGCAGGCTACCCGGCGGCGGCGCAGGTCAGTTCTGCTCGTCCCAGATCTTCATCAGGGTGAACAGAATCTCCTCGCCGCGGCCCAGTCCGGCGAGGTGACTTTCGCCGGGCAGCACGAACAGCTCGCAGTCGGCCAGCTTGGCCACGACGTGCTGACCGTGGGCGAACGGCACGATGTGGTCGCTGTCGCCGTGCCACCAGCGGACCGGAACCTTGACCTCGTCGAGCCGGAATCCCCAGTCTCGGGTGAACAGAATGACGTCGTTGAACGGCGCCGCCAATTGCTTGCGGCTGCCGTTGAGCAGGTCGTCGAGGAACATTGCCCCGAACTCGGGTCGGGTCAGCAGGCGCCGGTCGGCTTCGGGCGATATCGCGGCATACAGATGGAGCGCGGGATTCGCGACAGGACGGATCGCCCGGATCAGCAGGCTCGCGCCGATCCGCAGCGGGTCACCGGCCAGCTGCAGCAGGGGTGCCACCCGCTTGCCCAGGTTCATCAGGCCGCTGGTGATTCCTTCGTCGCCGACGAAGGGCGCGACGCCGCCGAGTACGCCGGCCGCGACGACCCGATCGGACAGGACCGCGGCCGACGCCAGCGCGTATGGACCGCCACCGGACAGTCCGATGACGGCCATCTTGCCGATGCCGAGGATGTCCGCGATGGTGCGCAGGTCGTCGGCGAACGCCCGCACGTTCTTATACAGATGGGGCGACGAAGAGCCGGTCCCGGGGCGGTCCAGCCCGATCAGCCGGATCTTGTGGTTTTCCGCATACAGGCGGGCCTCGGTGGGGATTTGCCGACGGGCGCCAGGGGTGCCGTGCAGCCAGAACACCGCCCGCCCCTGCGGGTCGCCGAATTCGGCGAAGCCGATCTGGCGGTCCTCGCCGACGGCGACGTTTCCTTCGAGCTTGGGGCGGGCGATTTCGAACACCATGTCGAGCAGCTTGGCATGCGGCGCGCGGTTTACCAAAGGCCGGCTAGGTGTTCAGCGCCCGTTCGCCGATCACCCGCTGGTCGCGCAGGGCGGCGACGTCGTCATCGGAAAGATTCAGCTCACGCAGGATTTCGTCGTTGTGCTGGCCAAGCGTCGGCGCGGGCGTGCGGTGGTGACGAGTCGGCCCGGGAGTGATGCGAAACGGCCAGCCCGGATAGCGGTGAGCTCCGGTGATCGAACGCTCGAACTCCTCGTAGAAGCCCCGCTCGTCGAGTTGAGGTATGTCATACATTTGCTCGCCGGTGATCACCCGCTCGGCCGGAAATCCTTGCGTCCTAAGAGTTTCCACGATCGCGTCGGGCGTCTGCGTGCGGGTCCAACCGGCGACCAGTTCGTCGAACATGTCGTGATCGACGGCGCCGCCGTCGGGCACCGACAGCGCGACCCACACCTCGTCCTCGTTGGTCGGATACACGCCCTGCAGATAGCCGCGCCGGCGATTGCCTTCCCGGGGCTGGACGACACCGTTCATCGAGTACTCGATCACTGGCTCGGCGGTCACGCACGCGGCGACCTCGATCTGGGCGACCTCGATCAACCGTCCCTGCCCGGTGCGGCGCCGATGTTCAAGCGCGGCCAGCAGAGCGACGCCCGCGTGCACTCCCACGACGGGATCGGCGGGCCCTTGCGGGTTGCATGGCGGGCCGTCCGGGTAGCCGGTGACCGCCGACATCCCGGCGGTCTGCTCGAAGTTCAGCGCCCACCCGACGTAGTCGCGCCACGGGCCCTGCAAACCGAAACCCGGCATCCGGACCAGAATTATGTCGGGCTTCAGAGCTACCAGCGACTCGTATTCCAGGCCGAATTGCTCGACCACGCGTGGCGAGAAGTTCTCCACCACAACATCGGCCTGCGCGGCCAGCCGCCGAGCGATCTGAAGTCCGCGCTCCGAGGTGAGGTCGAGCGTGAGGTCTCGCTTGTTGAGGTTGGTGGCTTGCCATAGCGCGCTGCGCTCGTACCAGTCGTCACCCTCGAAGGGAAACGCGCCCGAGTAGCGAAAGCCGTCCGGCCGCTGGATGGATTCGACCTTGACAATGTCTGCGCCGAACGCACCCAAATAACAGGTCAGGTAGGCACCGGCCCAAAAAGTAGTCAGGTCAAGCACTTTCAGCCCAGCAAAAGGCAGTGCCGTCCGATCGGGTGCCGGGTCGGGTTGCGACACGGGGCCTTGCACGAACCGAAATGCCTTTCCCGGGCGCTGAAACCCCCCGCCATCGATGAAGAAACCTCGGCTGGCGTATTGCGGACATTCCAGTATGGTGGCGCCGTCGTTGACCGGGGCGGCCGGAATGCGCAGCGCCTGGCACAGTTCGACGATCTCCGCGACGGCTTGGTCAGCGAGCAACGGCTCTGCACGAGAATAGAATTCGGCGCGCTCCGGACCTCCCATCATGACCGCGATCTGCTGCTCGCCGAACTCGGGCAGGCCGAGCATCGCGCACACATCGAGCCAGTGCTGACCGGTCAGGCAGTTGATACCCACCCAGCCGTCGGCGGCGCGAACCACTCCCAGCATGGGGGCAGACCGAACGTTGCTGGGCAGGCCGAGACTGCGCATCCGCTTAGCCATCAGCATCGGATACGGCAGGGTCGACAGCAGCGACTCGTATTCGGAAACGTCAACTTCCCTTACCCGACCGGCCGGGTGCAGTCGCAGCGCGGTCAACGCGCCCAACGCACCGTAGGCGCCCGCGACGTATTCGGCGATACGCCCCCCGACCTGCACCGGTGGTCGTTCCGGATCGCGCGCGCTGACCCAGCCAGATGCCGCCTGCACGGTCAGCGGCGTGGCCGGCCGGTTGCGCCAGGGCCCTGATTGGCCGAAGTGGGATATCCTGAGCAGCACCAGGTTTGGGTTGATCCTGCCCAGAGTGTCGGCGTCAAGGCCCCAGCCTTCCAACGTTCCGGGCGGAAAATTCTCGATCAGCACCTGCGCCCGTTCGATCAGCCCCCTCGCGTCTGCCATGTCGGCAATGTGCTTGCCGGCGTTCAGGTATTCGAACAGGCCCGAGCGCTGCGGATCGATGATGCCACCCGGGAACGGGCCCCAGTGCCGCAGCGGGTCTGCGGTAGGCGTCTCCATCTTGATGACCTGGGCACCGAGGTCAGCCAGAAGCTTTGCAGCGTAGGGACCTGAGATCTCGCTTGCGATTTCGACGACGTGCAGCCCCGCGAGGGGTCCCGTCACGCGGGAACCCCGATCGCCATCGGTTCCATGTACTGGTGCAACCCGCCGATTCCGCCGCCCTCGCGGCCCAGCCCGCTGAGCTTGAAGCCACCGAACGGTGCGCCACCGGGAGTGATGCCGTTGACCGCGATCTGGCCGGTGCGGATGCGGCGCGCCACGCCGACGGCGCGGTCCACATCCCCACCCCACACCGCGCCGGAGAGCCCGTATTGCGAGTTGTTCGCGATGGCCACCGCGTCGTCGTCGTCTCGGTAGCGCAACACGGTCAACACCGGACCGAACACTTCCTCTTGCGCGATAGTCGAATTCGGCTCCACCCCGGACAGGATCGTCGGTTCGACGTAGTAGCCGACGTCCAAACCGGGCGGCCGGCCGCCGCCGGTTACCAGCTTGGCCCCATCGCTGCGCGCGCCGGCGACGTGCGCCTCGACCCGGTCGCGTTGCGCCGCACTGATCAGCGGGCCCATCTGCACGTCGGGATCGGTGGGGTCGCCCACTTTGATTTCGCGGGCCAATGCGGCAAGCCGATCGACGACATCGTCGTGCAGCGAATCGGGCAACAGCAGCCGGCTGTGCAGGATGCAGGCCTGTCCGGCGTGCAGCGAACAGGATTCGAACAGCATCTGCTGCAGCATTGCGTCGGTGACTTGCACGTCGTCGAGGACGACGCTGGCCGACTTGCCGCCCAGCTCCAGCAGGATTCGCTTCATCGTGTCCCCGGCGGCGGACATGACCTGGCGCCCGACGACCGAGCTGCCGGTGAAGCTCACCATGTCAATGCGCGGATCGGTGGTCAGCAGCCTGGCCGCCTCGACACCCGACGGCGTGACCACGTTGACCACCCCGGGCGGGATGTCGGTGTGCTCGTCGATGAGCCGCGCCAGCGCCAGTCCCGCCAGCGGTGTCAGCGGAGAGGGCTTGAGCACGACCGTATTTCCCGCGGCCAGAGCATGATTCAGCTTCATCACGTTCAGGCAGTGCGGAAAGTTCCACGGCGTCAGCACCGATACGACACCCAGCGGCGCGTGCCGTAGCAACGTGGTCCCGGCGCTGATGCCGGTGACCTCTTGGTCGACCAGCTGGGTCGCGAGCTGGGCCGCATGCATGGACATGAACCCGGCGCCGTCGATCTGCATCATGCGCTCGTTCGAAACGCAGCCCCACTCCGCCTGGGACAGCGCGAAGAAATCGTCAGCGTGTTTGGTCAGCGCCTCGCCCAGCTGGTTCAGGCACCCGGCGCGCTGCTCGGCGGACATGGTGGCCCACGGTCCGCTGTCGAAGGCGCGCCGCGCGGCCGCGATCGCGTCGCCAACCTGCGCGACGCTCGCGTCGGGCGCGGTGGCGATGACGGCCTCGGTGGACGGGGAGAGGTCGTCGTAGCGGCCGTCCTGCGGCTCGACCCAGTTGCCGTCGATGTAGAGCTGATAGGTCTGGACAAGAGCGGGCAAATCGGCCATGTGCTTCCTCCGGTCATCTGATCACTTGGTGTACACCCCCCGCGTGTCGCCCGTCAATCATCGATCCCCTGAAATCCGGGCTATTCCGAGATTTTGGTGTCGTGTTGACAGCATGCGCCGGCGCGGAGTAGACACAGTCGGCAGACAGATTGCATTAATCTGTCGGATCGGGTGTCCTGCGAGAGGGGCTTGCCGTGCAGACTCATCCGCCGCTGCGCTCGCCGAGCTATCCGCTGCACTCGCCCGACTTCTATGCGGGCGACCCGTATCCCGCCTACCGGGAGCTGCGCGCCACGGCGCCGGTGTGCTGGAACGACGTCACGAATTTCTGGGCACTGCTGAAATACGAGGACATCCGGTTCGTGTCGAGCAACCCGGCGCTGTTCACCTCGACCCAGGGCATCACGATCCCCGATCCGCAGATGCCCAACCCCGTGCAGCAGGGCAGTCTCATCTTCACCGATCCGCCGCGGCACCGGCAGATGCGCAAGCTGATCAACTCCGGATTCACCCGGCGTCGTGTTGCGGTGCTCGAGCCGAAGATCCGCGAGATCGTGCGCCGCATTCTCGACGGCATTGAACCCGGTTCCGTGCACGAGTTCGCCGAACAGATCGCCGCTCCCCTGCCCACCCGGATGATCGCCGAACTGATCGGCGCCCCGCCCGACGACTGGGAGCAATTCCGGGCCTGGTCGGATGCGGCCACCGGAACGGCCGATCCGGACATTGAGCTCGACCCGCTGGTGGCGGCCGGACAACTCTATGAGTACTTCCACAAGCTGATCACGGCCAGGCGCACCCAACCGCGGGACGACCTGCTGTCGGTCCTGGCCGACGCCGAAATCGACGAACACCGGCTGACCGATGAAGACCTGCTCAATTTCGCCTTCCTGCTGCTGGTGGCCGGCAACGAGACCACCCGCAACCTGATCGCGCTGGGGACGCTGGCATTGATAACGCATCCCGACCAATGCCGCCTGCTCGCCACGGATCCCGCGCGCATCCCGCTCGCCGTCGAGGAGATGTTGCGGTGGAACAGTCCCGTGGTGCACATGGCCCGCACCGCGACCGTCGACATCGAGATCCGCGGTCAGCAAATCGCAGCCGGCCAGGCGGTGGTGATGCTCTATGGCTCGGCCAATCGCGATGAGGACGTGTTCGGCCCCGACTCCGAGGAGTTCAACGTGACCCGGCACCCGAACCCGCACATCGCCTTCGGCTGTGGTGAACATTCATGCGTGGGCGCACAATTGGCGCGCCTGGAGGCGACGGTCTTCTTCGAGGAGCTGCTGCGCCGCTTCCCCGCCATGGAGCTGGCGGGCAACGTGGACAGGGTGCGGGCCACCATGGTGCCCGGGGTGAAACGCATGCCGGTGCGGATGGGGGCCTGAGCCGATGGACCTCGAATACACGCCGGAGCAGGAGAGCCTGCGCACCGAGATCCGCGCGACGCTGGAGGCCGTGATGACGCCGGAACGCGTCGCCGCCCTCAGCGAGCGGATGGAGGGCGGTCCGGCGGTGCGGGAATGCGTCCGCGCCCTGGCCGCGGCCAACCTGCTGGGCGTCGGCTGGCCTAAAGAATATGGCGGACAAGGCTTCTCGGCCGTTGAGCAGTTCATCTTCTCCGAGGAGGCGCGCCGGGTCAGCGCCCCGATTCCACTGGTGACGCTCAACACCGTTGGGCCGACGCTGATGCACTACGGCACCGAGGAGCAAAAGCAGCGGTTCCTGCCGGCGATCCTCGGCGGCACCGTGGAGTTCGCCATCGGCTACTCCGAGCCGGGCGCGGGCAGCGACCTGGCCTCGGTGCGGACGACGGCCGTCCGCGTCGGTGACGAGTATGTGATCAACGGTCAGAAGATGTTCACCAGTGGCGCCGCCTACGCCGACTACATCTGGCTGGCCGTGCGCACCGATCCGGATGCCAAGAAGCACAAGGGCATATCCATCCTCATCGTGCCGACCTCCTCGCCGGGATTCTCCTGGCAGCCGCTGCACACCATGCCGGGCATCTCGACCTTCTACACGTTCTACGACGACGTTCGGGTGCCGGTCAGCGCGCTGGTGGGCGCGGAGAACCAGGGCTGGCAGCTGATCACCACGCAGTTGAACTTCGAACGCGCCGCCCTGGGCAATCTCGGCGCGCTCGAGCCGCTATTCGAGAAGACCCTGGACTGGGCCGTCACCACCGAGCTCGACGGGGTCCGCGTCATCGACCAGCCCTGGGTGCAGCAGGCGCTCGCCCGGGTCGAAGCCCAGGTCGCCGCATACAAACTCGTCAATTCGCGGGTGAACGCGGCGATGACGAAGGGGGCACTCAGCATGGGCGAGGCGTCGGCGGCCAAGGTGTTCGGCACCGAACTCACCCAGCAGGTCGCCCGCGAACTGCTCGAGGTATTGGACGGCAACGGGGTGCGGCGCGGCGCCGATGCGCCGCTGCGCGGGGCGCTCGAATCCGCCTACCGCCAGGCCGTCATCAATACCTTCGGGGGCGGCGCCAACGAAATTCAACGTGACATCATCGCCATGGCCGGGTTAGGCATGCCCCGGGCACCGCGCGACCTTCGGGCCGCGAAATAGCAAGGAGGACAGAACCAAGTGACCGACTCAGAAACCGTCGCCGCCAGGGTTCGAGCCCTCGTCGGCCAGCCGACCGGTGGCACCGGAAAGCCCTCGCTGGCGCCGGACCCGGTTAACCAGCCGATGATTCGGCACTGGGCGTATGCGATGGCCGACATGAACCCCGTCTACATCGATCCGGAGTTCGCCGCGTCGTCACGGTTCGGCGGCGTCGTGTCACCGCCGGTGATGCTGCAGACCTGGACCATGCCGTCGCCGAAGCTGGAGGGAATCGGCGAGCGCGGTGGGGCGCCCATCGAGATCCACAGCAATCCAACGGCATTCCTCGATGAGGCCGGTTACACCAGCACGGTGGCGACGAATTCGGAGTTCGAGATCGAGCGGTACCCGCGACTGGGCGACGTGATCAGCGCGATGACGGTCTACGAGTCGGTCTCCGACGAGAAGAAGACGGCGCTGGGCACCGGGTTCTTCCTGACCTGGCTGACGACCTACACCGACCAGAACGGCGAGGTGTTGGGGCGGCAGCGATTTCGGGTGCTGCGATTCAGGCCGGCGAGCTGATGGCGATCCGTCTGGCTCCGGCGATCACCCCGGACACCGAATTCTTCTGGAATGGACTGCGAGAGAACACACTCCTGATCCAGCGCTGCGGTGGCTGCGGGCAGCTGCGTCATCCGCCGCGCCCGATGTGCCCGCACTGCCGCTCTTTGGAGTGGGAGGCGATCGAGTCATCGGGCCGTGGCACCGTCTACAGCTACGTGATGCCGCACGAGCCGAAGTTTCCGTTCTTCGAGTACCCCTACGTCGTCGTGCTCGTGGAACTCGAGGAGGGGGTGCGGCTGGTGTCCAACCTGACCAACATCGACCCGGCCGACGTGACGCCCGGAATGCGGGTCGAGGTCTACTACCAGACCTTCGACAACGAACTGGTGCTGCACCAGTTCCGGCCGAGCGCCTAGGGCTGTCATGGACTTTTCGTTCACCGAAGAGCAGGAGACGATCGCCAAGCTCGCCCGCGATCTGTTCGAGCGCCGCGCCACCCCGGAACGGCTGACCGAGTTGGAAGCCGGCGACATCCGCTACGACGCCGCGCTCTGGGAACAGCTGGCCGCCGCCGATCTGCTGGGCACCGCGCTGCCGGAGTCGGTGGGCGGTAACGGTGGCGGCTTCGTGGAACTCGGGGTGCTGCTGGCCGAGGTCGGCTACAGCGTCGCGCCGGTACCTGCCTACGCCACACTGGTGCTGGGGGCCGACCCGATCGCCCGCCACGGCAGCCACGAACAGCAGCAGCGGTTCCTGCCGGGCGTGGTAACCGGATCCCGGATCCTGACAACGGGATTGGCCGAACCCGGCCGTTCGGACCCGGCTCGCCCAGTCACCACCGCACGCCGTGATGGCCCGAACTGGCGCCTCGATGGCGCCAAAGAGTTGGTGCCGGCCGCTCAGCTCGCCGACACCGTGCTGATTCCCGCCGCTATCGACGACGGCACCGTGGGCCTGTTCCTGCTCGCCGCAGGCGCCGCCGGCGTCGAGATTCGTCCGGTGCCCACCACCAGCCGCGAGCCACACGCGGACGTATTCCTCGACGGCGCAACCGTTTCCGTGGCGGACATCATTGCCGGTGACGGGCTGGTCGAGTCGCTCTACACCCGCGCCCTGGTGGCGTTGTGTGCGATCCAGCTCGGGGTTACCGAACGGGCGTTGCGCATCGCCGCCGAATACACCACGAGCCGCGAGCAATTCGGCCGCCCGATCGGCAGCTTCCAGGCGGTGCAGCAGCGGATGGCCGACGCCTTCATCGACGTCGAGGCGATTCGATGGACCACCTGGCAGGCGGCTTGGTTGGTCGCGCACGGGCGTCCCGCCGACCGCGCGGCGCGCATCGCGAAATTCTGGGCCGCCGAGGCCGGCGCCCGCGTGGCCGCCACCGCCCAGCAGGTACACGGCGGCATCGGCATCGACGTCACCTATCCCCTGCACCGCTATTTCCTGTGGGCCAAGCACAACGAGCTGACCCTCGGTCCGGCTTCGGCCCAGCTGGCCCGCCTCGGCGCAACCTATTCGGAAGGACCCGCATGACGACCACCTCCAGCCGGACCACCACCCTGCGATGGCAGGACATCGCGGAAGGTGACGAGGTCACGCCGCTCGAAATCCCGATCACCACAACGATGATCGTCGCCGGCGCGATCGCCACCCGTGACTTCATGCCGGTGCACCACGACCGCGACTACGCCAAGCAGCAGGGCTCGCCCAACCTGTTCATGAACATCCTGACCACCAACGGCTACTGCGTGCGTTTCCTCACCGACTGGGCCGGCCCCGAGGCGATGGTGAAAAACCTGTCGATCCGCCTTGGGGTGCCATGCTTCCCCGACGACCCGCTGCGGTTCACCGGCAGCGTCACCGGCAAGACCGAGGGCTCAGACGGTGAGAACTTCGTCGAGGTGACCTTCGCGGGCGCCAACAGCCTGGGCGACCACGTTTCGGGCACCGCGGTGCTCAGCCTGCTCGACGGGTCCTTGGAAACGAGGCGAGCATGAGCCGGACGCTGCCCGGCGCCGCGGCCATCGTCGGGATCGGCCAGACGGAGTTCTCGAAGGAATCCGGGCGCAGCGAGCTGCAATTGGCCTGCGAGGCGGTCAGTGCCGCACTCGACGACGCCGGCCTGGCACCCAGTGACGTCGACGGCATGGTCACGTTCACCATGGATTCCAGCGACGAGATCGACATCGCCCGCAACGTGGGCATCGGCGACCTCAGCTTCTTCTCCCGCGTGCACCACGGTGGCGGGGCGGCCGCCGGCACCGTCGTACACGCGGCGATGGCCGTCGCGACCGGTGTCGCCGACGTCGTGGTCTGCTGGCGCGCGTTCAACGAGCGCTCCGGTTTCCGGTTCGGTGGCAGCGGTCGCAGCATGGCCGAAACACCGTTGTTCATGGCGCATTACGCGCCGTTCGGGCTGCTCACCCCCGCGGCCTGGGTCGCCATGCACGCCCAGCGCTACATGTCGACGTACGGCGTCACCAACGAGGACTTCGGCAGGATCGCGGTGGTCGACCGCAAGCATGCGGCGACCAACCCCGATGCGTGGTTTTACCAGCGCCCGATCACCCTGCAAGAACACCAGAATTCGCGTTGGATCGTCGAACCCGTACTCCGCCTGCTGGATTGCTGCCAGGAGAGCGACGGCGGCGTCGCGCTGATCATCACCAGCGCCGAGCGCGCCCGCGACCTGCGGCAGCCGCCCGCCATCATCACCGCGGCCGCCCAGGGCGCGGCCCACAACGGTGAGATGATGACGAGCTACTACCGCGACGAGATCACCGGGCTGCCCGAGATGGGCGTGGTCGGCCGCCAGCTGTGGCGCGACTCGGACCTCAAGCCGCAAGACATCCAAACCGCCTTCATCTACGACCATTTCACGCCGTTCGTGTTCGCCCAGCTCGAGGAACTCGGATTCTGCGGGCGCGGCGAGGCCAAGGACTTCGCCACCATCGAGCGGCTGTCGCTGGGTGGAGAGTTCCCCATAAACACCAACGGTGGCCTGCTCGGCGAGGCTTACATCCATGGCATGAACGGCATCACCGAGGGGGTGCGCCAGGTGCGCGGCACGTCGCACAACCAGGTCGACAACGTCGAACACGTGCTGGTCACGTCCGGGACCGGCGTGCCCACCAGTGGTCTGATCCTCGCACCGGCCGGCTGAGAGGATCGATCATGCCGAGGCTCGCGCTCCTGACCGCCCATGGCGGGCCCATCGAGCTGGCCGAATTCCCTTTGACCACACCGGCGCCGGGCACCGCGGCGCTGCGGCTGCGGATGGCCGGCATCTGCGGGTCCGACCTGCACATCTTCCGCGGCGAGCTGCCACTGCCGTGCCCGTTCGCCATGGGTCACGAAATGGTCGGCGAGATAGCCGAACTCGGCGAGGGCCTGACCACCGACGCGACCGGTCAACCGCTGGCCATCGGCGACCGCGTGGTGGCGCCGTACTTTTGGTTCTGCGGCAGTTGTCACGCGTGCGCGCGGGGACGGTCGTATGCCTGTCAGCAGCTGATGGCCGGCGAATACCGCACCCACGAGCAGGCGCCGCACTTCGTCGCCGCGTACGGCGAGTACTACTACACCAGCCGCCGTCAGCCGCTGTACAAGGTTCCCGCAGACCTGCCCGATGAGGCCGTCGCACCGCTGAATTGTGCCCTTGCTCAAGTGCTTTTCGCGCTGCGCGATGTGCGACTCGGGGACACCGTCGTCATTCAGGGCGCCGGCGGGCTGGGCATCAACGCCGCGGCTGTGGCGCGAACAGCGGGCGCCGCCGCGGTCATCGTCATCGACAAGATCGCCGAACGACTCGACGTCGCCGCCGACTTCGGGGCCACCCACTGCATCGACGCCAGCGGCGTCTCGGCCGGGGAGGTCACCGAGCGAGTGCACAAACACACCGATGGCATCGGTGCGGACTGGGTGCTCGAGGTTGTGGGCGTCCCTGGCGTCATCCCGCAGGGGATTGGGTTCCTGAACAACGGCGGCACGTTGCTCGAGGTCGGCAACGTCGGGATGGGACGCACCTTCGAGCTCGACCCGAGCGCATTGGTCTACGGCAATAAATCCGTGCGCGGCGTGATGCTCTACGACCCGGTTACCCTGGCCACCGGGTTATCGTTCTTGCAGCACACCAGTTTTCCGTTCGAGCGCCTGATGCCCACGCCGTTTCATCTCGCCGACGTCAACGCCGCGTTCGCCTCGGCCGATGCCGGGTTGGTTCCCCGGGGAGCGTTGATTCCGTGACGACTCAGGCGACTCAGGTAACCGACACCCGCGAACTCATCGTGGAGTCCGCGTTCGCGTGTTTCGGCAAGCAGGGGTTGCAGAAGGCAACCATCGTCGACATCGCCAAGCGGGCCGGAGTGTCCCGCAGCACCATCTACGAATACTTTTCTGACAAGGCCTCGATCGTCGAGGCGTGCGCCGAACACGCGTCCGAGCGGTTCTACCGCGAGATGACCAAGGCGATGGACCGCGGCGGCACCCTGGAAGACAAGCTGTGTTCGGCGGCGGTCTTCGTCACTCAGGCGCGACGGGTCATCGCGTCCGAGAAGTACTTCGACGAGGATGCGATCAGCCTGCTGCTGACCAAGGATGCCGCCGTGTTGCTGCGTGAATGCGTCGAGTTCTTCGCCCCCTACCTGTCCGCCGCCAGGCTGACGGGCGAGGTGCGAAAGGACCTCGACGTCGAGGCGGCCGGTGAATGGTTTGCGCGGATCCTGTTCTCACTGTTCAGCACGCCGTCCTCGACGCTGGACATGGATAACCCCGACGTGGCGGCCGAATTCGTTCGTGCCCACGTCGTGCGCGGCTTCGCCAGTGATCGTCCACGGCGGCGTTGACTGCGCCTCCACACGGCCTTGCGTGTGCGTCCACGGCGGGATTTTGGCGAATTCCGCGCCCTGAGCGCACACTCGACGCCGTCAGCGCACTCGGCCGCCAACGCACTCAGCGGCGGCGTTCCGCCAGCGCCCGCAGGAAAAACGCCACATTGGCCGGCCGCTCGGCGAGGCGCCGCATGAAGTAGCCGTACCACTGGGTCCCGAACGGGACGTACACCCGCAGCTGGTTGCCGGCCTCGGCGAGTCGCCGCTGTTCGTCGTCGCGAATGCCATAAAGCATCTGGTATTCGAATTGGCCGCTGCGACGGCCTGATCCACGCACCACCTCTGGCACCGCGCTGATGATCTCCGGATCGTGGGAGGCCACCATCGGGTAGCCGGACCCGACCATCAGCACCCGAAGGCAAGCCAGATAGGAGTCGTTGACCTCGGCGGGCTCGCGGTAGGCCAGCGAGGCGGGTTCGTCGTACGCCCCCTTGCACAGCCTGACCCGGGCGCCGGAGGCGGCGAATTCCTCGCAGTCATCCAGGGTGCGCCGCAGGTACGCCTGCAAAACCAGTCCCAGCCAAGGAAATTCGGGCCGCAGGTCGCGCACGATGCGCAGCGTCGAATCGGTGGTGGTGTGGTCCTCGGCATCCACGGTCACCCACACTCCCGCACGCTGGGCGGCGGCGCAGATCGACCAGGCGTTCTCCCGCGCGATCTGGTGCCCGTCGCGGTCCAGCGACTGCCCCAGCGCCGACAACTTGACCGAGACTTCCACGGGCCGGACTGCGCCGCCCGCTGCACCGAGGTCACCCAACGTGGCGATCAGATCCAGGTAGACCCGCACGGCCGCATCGGCGTCGTCGGCGTTGACGACGTCCTCGCCCAGATAGTCGACGCTGACGAATCGCCCCGAATCACGCAGGACTGCCACGGTGTTCAGCACCGAATCGATCGTCTCCCCGGGAATGAACCGGTGCACTACTCTACGGGTGACCGACAGCCGTTCGGCGGTGCGGCGCAACCCTTCGCGGCGGCTCGCGGCCATGATCGCCGGGCGCACGGTGGTGGCGAAAAGTCCGGCCATCAGTCGGCGCCCATATGCGGATAGGTGTGGTCGGTTGCCGGGATGAAGGTCTCCTTGATGGTGCGGGCCGACGTCCAGCGCAACATGTTCAGCATCGATCCGGCTTTGTCGTTGGTGCCCGAACCACGCGACCCCCCGAACGGCTGGCGCCCGACGACCGCGCCGCTCGGCTTGTCGTTGATGTAGAAGTTGCCGGCCGCGAACCGCAGCCGGTGCTGGGCGGTGAGCACGGCGTCGCGGTCGTCGGCGATGACCGCGCCGGTCAGCGCGTACCGAGACCCGGTGTCGACGACGCCGAGGATTCGCTCGTAATCGTCGTCGGGGTACACATGCACCGACAGCAGCGGACCGAAGTATTCCGTCGCGAACGACTCGTCGGTCGGATCATCGGACAGCAATACCGTGGGCCGCACGAAATAGCCTTCGCTGTCGTCGTATTCGCCACCGACGGCGATGGTGACATGCGGCGCGCCCTTGGCCCGCTCGATGGCGTCGACGTTCTTGAAGAAGGCACGTTGGTCGATCAGCGCTCCCCCAAAGTTGGTCAGATCGGTGACGTCGCCGTAGCGCAACGCCGCGGTCTTGCCCAGGAAGTCGTCGCTCATGCGGCGCCACACCGACTGCGGTATGAAGGCCCGCGACGCGGCCGAGCACTTCTGGCCCTGGTAGTCGAACGCGCCACGGATCAGCGCCGTGCACAACACGTCCGAGCGCGCCGAGGCATGTGCGACGATGAAGTCTTTGCCGCCGGTCTCGCCGACCAGCCGCGGATAACTCTGGTAGCGACCGATATTGGCACCCACCTGCCGCCACAGATGCTGGAAGGTGGCCGTCGACCCGGTGAAGTGGATGCCTGCCAGCCGCGAATCGGCCAGCGCCACATCGGAAACGGCGAGGCCGTCGCCGGTCACCAGGTTGATCACCCCGGGCGGCAATCCCGCCGCCTCGAGCAATTGCATGGTCAGGTAGGCCGACAACGTCTGGGTGATCGACGGCTTCCACACCACGGTGTTGCCCATCAGTGCCGGCGCGGTCGGCAGATTGCCCGCGATGGAGGTGAAGTTGAACGGCGTGATCGCATACACGAAGCCGTCCAGCGGACGGTATTCGCTGCGATTCCACTCTCCCGGCCCGCTGATCGGCTGCTGCGCCAGGATCTGCCGCGCGAACGTCACGTTGAATCGCCAGAAGTCGATCTGCTCGCACGGCGAGTCGATCTCAGCCTGGTAGACCGACTTGGATTGGCCGAGCATCGTCGCGGCGGCGATCTTCTCCCGCCATGGCCCGGCCAGCAAGTCGGCGGCGCGCAGGAACACCGCCGCCCGCTCATCGAACGGCATTGCCGCCCAAGCGCTTTTCGCGTCCATCGCTGCTTCGATCGCCGCCGTCGCGTCGGCGTGCCCGGCGTTGGTCAGGGTGCCCAGCCTCGCGGCGTGCCGGTGCGGCTGGACGACGTCGATGCGCTCACCGTCACCCGTCCGGTGGGTGTCGCCGATGACGTGCGGGAGCTCGATGGGCTGATCGTTCAGCGCGGCCAGTTCGGCGAGAAGGCGGGTGCGTTCCGCGGAGTGCGGTGCATAGTCGTGGACCGGCTCGTTGGCCGGCATGGGGACCTGAGTTATCGCGTCCATGCTGCAAGGATCCTCGCGACGGCCGCACAAGGGATTAGCTGATCGTACAATGCAAGCAGTTGTCGGTAGTACAATCGGACAACATGGCCGGTGTGGGGCTGGGGCAACTCCTCCTCGCGCTGGACGCGACGCTGGTGAGCCTGGTCGACGCGCCCCGGGGTCTGGACCTGCCGGTGGCGTCGGTGGCGCTGATCGACTCCGACGACGTGCGACTCGGGCTGGCGGCCGCGGCGGGTTCCGCCGATGTCTTTTTCCTGTTGGGGATCACCGACGACGAGGCGCAGCGATGGGTGGACAAGCAGGAGCGTGAACGCGTGCCGGTGGCCATCTTCGTCAAAGAGCCGTCGAATGCCTTGGTGACCAAGGCAGTTGCAGCCGGCTCGGCCGTGGTAGCCGCCGACCCGCAGGCCCGCTGGGAGCGGCTCTATCAGCTGGTCAACCACGTCCTGGAGCATCACGGGGACCGCGCGGACGCGATGGATGACTCGGGCACCGACCTGTTCGGGTTGGCGCAGTCGCTCGCCGACCGCATTCACGGCATGGTCAGCATCGAAGACGCTCAATCGCATGTGCTGGCCTATTCGGCCTCCAACGACGAAGCCGACGAACTGCGCCGCCTCTCCATCCTGGGCAGGGCGGGTCCGCCCGAGCATCTCGAGTGGATCGGGCAGTGGGGCATCTTCGATGCGTTGCGGTCGGGCGGCGACGTGATCCGCGTCGCCGAGCGGCCTGAGTTGGGGCTGCGCCCGCGACTGGCCGCCGGGGTCTACCAGCCCGCGCCCGATGCCCGGCAGGCTCCGGTGTTCGCCGGAACCATCTGGGTGCAGCAGGGCTCACAACCACTGGCCGACGACGCCGAGGAGATGATGCGGGGTGCCGCCGTGCTGGCCGCCCGCATCATGTCGCGGCTGGCGGCCCGGCCGTCCACGCATGCCCGCCGGGTGCAGCAACTTCTCGGCCTCGCCGATGCGGAGCCCCTTGCGCCTGTCGACGTGGCTGCCGTTGCCCGTGAACTAGGTCTTGCGGCCGACGGCGACGCGGCCTTGATCGGTTGGGACGCGGCGAACAGTTCATCCCGTCACGCTCGGCTCGCTGATGTCATTGCGCTGAGCGCCAGCGCTTTTCGTCGCGACGCCCAGGTCGCCTCGTCCGGCGCGCGGACGTATGTGCTCCTCCCTCAGACGCACAGTCGGGCGGCCACCTCGTGGGTGCGCGGCACCATCGGCGCCATGCGCGCCGAACTCGGGGTGCAGCTAAGGGCGGCCATCGCCGCGCCTATCGCCGGCCTCGCCGGGGCCACCGTGGCGCGCATCGAGGTCGACCGCGTATTGGACAGCGCTGAGCGACACCCGATTTCGTTCGGGCAGGTGACGTCGCTGGCCGAGGCGCGTACCACCGTTCTGCTCGACGAGATCGTGACCCGGGTCGGTAGCGACGAGCGATTGATCGATCCTCGGATCGTGACACTATGCGAGGACGATCCGGTGCTGGCCGAGACGTTGCGAACCTATCTGGATGCCTTCGGCGACATCGCCGCGGCCGCACAGTCGTTGCGAGTGCACCCGAATACGGTTCGCTACCGGGTGCGCCGGATCGAGAAGTTGTTGTCGACGTCGCTGGGCGATCCCGAGGTCCGGCTGGTGTTTTCGCTGGGATTACGGGTCCTGGACAGCAAGTAGCGCGCTCCCCTGCGCCCGCACAGTGCCGCGTGAGATCGTGGACAGCGCCCCTATTGGCTATTCGGCGTCTGGGATTCGTCGAGAAAGTGATCCACCACATCCGGGCCGGTGGAATGCATCTTGATGGACAGCTCGAGCAGCCTGTCCTTGGCCTGCTTCGGGAGCAGTTCGATCGATCGAGTGGTTGCCGAGTCGTACTTCGCCCCGGGAAAATGCTGCAGCAGAACGTCTTTCTGCTCGTCGGTGGTGTAAATCTCGAGCAGCTTCATGCCCGCGAACGCCTCGATCGCCAGGTCCGCCATACCGGCATTGGCCAGCGCTTCGAGCCGTTCCTCGTTGATCCAGACGTTGACCTTGATCTTCTTCTCGGCAGTGCTCATGAGTTCTCCAATTGGTTCAGCGTAAAGACCGGCAATCTGTCTTTCAGATACTCCTCGGTGACGAACGGCGAACCCTGGCCGTACTTGGCGGCGCTGTCCATCACCACTTCGAACACCTCGTGGCGCATCACCTTTTGGGTCGGCTTGACCTCGTCGGTCAGGATGCTCCGAATCAGGCTGCCGCTGAAGCTTTGTGACTGTTCGTCATGGCCGCACAAGGCCGAGTTGGTGACCTCCTGGCACACCGGGCAGTACCAGTTCTCCCGCAGGAACACCGGTTTGATCCCCAGCTCGCTCCGGTGTTGCTTGAGGATGTTCTGGGAATCGTACGGGTGATAGAAATCGCCGACGCCCGCATGGTCCCGCCCGAACATGTGATGTGAGCAGCCCAGGTTCGTCCGCAGGATCGCGTGGAAGATGGCCTCCCGGGGTCCCGCGTAGCGCATGTCCCACAGCGTGAACGACACCAGGTGGACCTCCTTGCGGAAATACCCACTGGTCCGCAATTCATTCTGCGCCAACAGGATTGCCTCGTCGATGTAGTCTCCGACACGCTTCTGGCCGATGATGGCATTGACCAGCACGCCCGTGTTCAGGTTGTCGACGGGCTGGTCCTCGTTCGCCGCCAGCCAGGCCTGCTTCATCAAGGCCTCGTGGCCGGTGTGCGGAACGTTTCGGGTCTGATGGGCGACGGTACGCTTCCAGTTCTTTTTCGCCAGCGCATCCTTGTGCTGCCTCGGTGTCAGCCAGAAGCTTTTGAACGGCTCGTTGAACACCGGCTCGTTGATGAGCGTGATGTCACCGCCGATGAATCGATTCGCGTAAGCCAACGTCTTCTTGACGCCCGGATGCCGCCGATCTATTGTCCCATAGGTCTTTTCGGCCAAGCGCTGCAAGTCGTATTCGTAGATCTCGGATACCTCGAGGATCGCCATCGGGGCATCGAGGTATTCGAGAACGACGCGTTCGCCCTCTTTCACCCCAAACTTCTCGACATCTTCCGCGGAAAGATCGAAGACGATCGGGATGCTCCACAGCGTGCCGTCGGGCAGCTGGAAGTCGTCCAGTGTGCCGTCCACTTCGCGCCTGCCCATGAACCCCGAAAGTGGGGTGAAGAACCCGTAGGACAGGCTGATCACCTCGTGTGCGGTGGCTTTCGAGATCGGGATGCGCGGCAGCCCCTCGATCTGACTCGCCGCATTCTGCGTGGAAACCCGTTCCACGATCGGCTTCCCGTTATGGCCCTGGTAGCTCATGAAATGACCTCGTTTCGGTAATCAGCGATTGGATGGCGCCCAGCGCCGTCCCGGCCGGATCTTCCGCTATGCGTCTCGCCGGACCGCGGCCGAGATGACGCCCACCTGCTCGAGATGGGCGATCACCTCCTCGGCCAACGTGTCCGCGTCCTTGTTGCCGCCTTCGAGCCGCAGTTCGGGCTGCGCCGGCGCCTCGTAGGGGTCGTCGATTCCGGTGAATCCCTTGATCTCGCCGGCCCGGGCTTTCTTGTAGAGCCCTTTGGGATCACGCTGCTCACAAATCTCGATCGGGGTGTCGATGAAGATCTCCTGAAAATCACCGTCGTGCAGGGTGGCCCGAATCGCGTCACGATCACGAACGTAAGGGCTGATGAAGGCGGTCAAGGCGATGACGCCGGACTCGCAGAACAGCTTCGCGACCGCGCCGATACGGCGGATGTTCTCCTCGCGATCCTGCGCGGAAAATCCCAGACCGAACCGCTTCGCGAACTCGGGGCCGTGGCGCTCTTCGAGCAGTTCCGGTCCGGCATTGAGCCCATAGCGGACGTTGTCTCCATCCAGCAGAAAGCTGCGTATGCCCCGCTCGTAGAGCTTTTGCTCGACGACATTGGCCACCGTGCTCTTGCCGCTGCCGCTCAAGCCGGTGAACCAGATGACGCAGCCCTTGTGCCCATTGAGCCCCTCGCGCTCGGCGCGACTTATCTGATGTTCGTGCCAAGTGATGTTGTTGGCCATTTCCAGCTCCTGTTCACAACGTTTCGGCCCGCGCATGGACGCGTGCGCGCGAAGCGGGAATCGACCGTCTCAATGACAGGTGGTGACGAAACCCTAACGGCCACTTACCATCCTTCGCATCGACCATTCGCTGCACGGGTGGCCAAGTCCGGCACCGCGTCCGCTCGACACGCATCCGTACCTGCGGGCGCGACGCCCAGCGTCGGGGCGCGGCAACCTCGCCGCATCGATGCTGGCCACACACCTACCCGTATTGTTTATCAATCAATCCGGATTAGAACCAGTCCACAAGTAAAGATGGCCAATTTACGCGGGTATTTCCCGTCGGGGCGGCCACCTCCCGCATCGAGCCCGTCCGAGACCCAGCCGGCATAAGCGGCGGCGATGTGAGGCAGGAGCAACAGCGCCGCCCTCGCGGGGTTAAACCGCCGAGCGGCGCGACGCTAGGTATCGATGGATTGGTCGGAGCCCTCGGACTCGGCGTCCTGGGCGGGGTCATGGATGACGTGATATGTCGGGTCGATCAACGACATGGGCCGGTTGCCGGACTGCTTAGGCTTGCCCGTGATCCGCAGAAGCTGACCGGGCGAGATGTCGGCCCCACCGCGCCCGGAGCGGAACGTGATGCCGATTTCGCCGCTGTTGTCGCCGACGACGACGTGGCGGCGAGTCCGCCTGCCTTCGTTGATGTCCTCAATTTGAGACACCCGTCCTTCAAACGTGGCGCGCTGGCCGGGTATCAGACCCGACACGGTGATCAGCGCCCGCCCGCTGTCGGGGTGTTCATAAGCTTCCACGACCTGCTCTTCGTCCTGGCTGATCCAGGCTTCCACCTTGTCGAGCTCGCGCGCCACCCGTTGCTCGAAGTTGTCCGGGTACGCCTGCTGGATCCGGGTTTGCACGTCGTAAGGCACGATCGTCGCCGCGGCGTCCGGTATCAGGCTGACAGCGCGGGAAACCTTGTCCGCGGTGCGATCGTGCAGAAGGCGACCCAGCAGTGGTGCGTACGTGCGGCGCGGCAGCAACACCGTGACGTTGGTGTTCCGTTGCTCTTCACGGGCTTTGGCGACCAACACCTGCGCCGCCCGGGTGATCCGCCGGTCTGGGCAGTCCACCACTCGCAACGGGGTGTCGAGTTCGAAGTGGTCCCAGCGCGCTCGGATCAACTGGGCGTGGGCCTCATCGACCATGAAGTGCACCGCGACCAGCTCGTCGGCCCGTAATCCTCTGCCGTAGCGCAGAGCTTCGATGACAGCGAGGTCAACAGAGTTCACAAACACGAAGACCTTGTGCCGGGCGTACTTCACCAATTCCGGGCGGTCAGTGCGGAACATCTCGAGAATGGCTGCCTCGGCGCGATATTCGCGGTTGAGCCGCATCAGCACGAACACCAACAGCGGAAAGACGACGACGACCAACCACGCGCCCTCGGTGAACTTCGCCACCGCGAAGATGCCCACCACGATGGTCGACAGGATTGCCGAGGATAGGTTGATCGCCAGTCGGCGTCGCCAACCCGGCTCCCGCCGGGTGAGATGGTGTTTGGTCATTCCGTAACCGGCCATCGAGAACCCGGTGAACACGCCGATCGCATAGAACGGAACCAGGGCGTTGACCGAACCGCCGGTCGCTACCAGCAGCGCCACCGAAAGCGCCGTCAAAGCGATGATGCCATTCGAAAACACCAGGCGATGACCGCGTTTCGTCAATTGCCGCGGCAGGAAGCGGTCCTCTGCTACGAAACTCGCCAGCGCGGGGAATCCGTTGAAACTGGTGTTGGCACCGGTGAACAGGATGGCCGCCGTTGACGCCTGGACGAGGATATAGAGGACATTGCCGATGACCCCATGGCCGAAGACCGCGCGGGCAACCTGCGACAGCACCGACGGAAATCCGGCGACATACGGCGTAGCGTGGGTCACATACGTCAGATAGGCGACACCGGCCAGCAAGAACCCGAGTATGCAGGCCATGATGGTGAGCACCCGACGGGCGTTGCGGCCCTGCGGCTTACGGAAGACGTTGACCGTATTGGAGATCGCCTCGACCCCCGTCAGCGATGAACCGCCGTTGGCGAACGCGCGCAGCAGCACCAGGACGGTCGCGCCCATCACCAGGCCATCGCCCTGATGAATCGGCACCGTTCCGGAGATGTGCTGGGCATCGTAGGTCGGTAAACCCCAAAAGATTTGGCGGATAACGCCGGTCACAATGGTCAGCGTGATCATCGAGACGAAAAAATAGGTGGGGGCCGCGAATTGCACGCCTGCTTCCCGCAATCCGCGCAGGTTCGCGTAGCAGATCATGATCACCACGCCAACGGTGATCGCCAAGCTGTAGGGGCCCAGTGCCGGGATCGCCGACGCCACCGCGACTGTGCCCGCCGCCGCCTGCACCGCGACGGTAACCACGTAGTCGATCAACAACGCCGCGGCGGCGACCTGCGCCACCTTCGGTCCGAAATTCTCCCGCGCCACAATGTAGGAACCGCCCGCGCGCGTGTAGGCCATGACGACCTGCCGATACGACGCGGCCACCAACACCAGAATCACCAGAATCGCGGCGTTGATGGGCAGCAAGAGTGCAAAAGCCGCAAGCCCGGCCTTCGGCAACAGCTCGATCAAAATCTGTTCGGTGCCGTAGGCGGTGGACGAGATCGCGTCCGGCGACAGCGCGCCCAGCGCGATCGGATTGGATAACTTCTCGGTGGACAGACTCTCGTTGATCAGCGGCTTTCCCAGAAAGATGCGCTTGGCGACGTCCCCTACCGAGGTTGGGATGTACGTCTTACCCGCCGTAGTCGTCACGCATGCATTGTGCACGCTCGCGCGCCTCGGGGCGCCAGGCGGTGCGTGTCGGGTTAGGCGAGCCGCTGCACGGCGGCGGCGATCCGCTCGTCGCTGGCGGTCAGCGCAACCCGCACGTGCTGCGCACCGCGCGGCCCGTAAAACTCACCCGGCGCCACCAAGATGCCGCGCCGCGCCAGCCAGGCGACGCTGTCATGGCACGGCTCGCCGCGCGTGGCCCACAGATAGAGGCCCGCTTCGGAATGGTCGACGGTGAAGCCGGCCGAACGCAGCGCGGGCAGCAGGGCGGCGCGGCGCCGTTCGTAGCGCTCCCGCTGCGCCAGCTCGTGGGCGTCATCGTCCAGGGCGGCCACCATGGCCGCCTGCACCGGCGTCGGCACCATCATCCCGGCGTGCTTGCGCACGGCCAGCAGTTCGGCGATCAACTCGGGGTCCCCGGCGACGAAGCCGGCCCGGTACCCGGCCAGCGACGAGCTCTTCGACAGCGAATGGATCGCGATCAGGCCGGTATGGTCGCCGTCGCACACCGAGGGGTGCAGGATCGACAGCGGCTGGTCGTCCCAGCCCAACCCCAGATAGCACTCGTCGGAGGCCACCAGGCAGCCCCGGTCGCGGGCCCATCCGACCACTTTGCGCAAGTGATCGCCGCCCAGGACGCGTCCGGTCGGATTGCTCGGCGAGTTCAGGTAGTACAGCGACGGCGATTGCGGGCCCACCTGAGTCAGCGAATCCGCGCGCAGGACCCGCGCCCCGGCCAGCCGGGCCCCGACGTCGTAGGTGGGATACGCCAGCTCGGGCACCACGATCACGTCCACGGGTCCCAGGCCCAGCAGCGTGGGCAGCCACGCGATCAGCTCCTTGCTGCCGACCACCGGGAGCACGGCCGCCTCGGTCAGCCCGGTGATGCCGAACCGGCGGTCCAGCGCGGCGACCGCCGATTCGCGCAGCCGGGCGGTGCCGGCGGTGGCCGGATACCCTGACGCCGAAGCAGCGGCGGCCAGCGCTTCCTGGATCAGCGGGGCGACCGGGTCGACCGGCGTGCCGACTGAGAGGTCGACGATCCCGTCCCGATGGGCACTGGCCTCTGCTTTCGCATCGGCCAGGGTATCCCAGGGGAACTCCGGCAGGGACGTCGACACCGCCGGCCGGCGCTTTTTGAGCTGGTGGGGCACCAGGCCGCTCAGTCGCCTTCGCCCTGCGGTGGCAGATCCTTGACCACTTGCGGGTCGTTCTCGGTCATGCCCACCTTGGCCGCACCGCCGGGCGACCCCAGCTCGGCGAAGAAGTCGGCGTTGATCTGCGTGTACTGGCTCCATTGGTCCGGCACATCGTCTTCGTAGTAGATCGCTTCGACGGGGCACACCGGCTCGCACGCCCCGCAGTCGACGCATTCGTCGGGGTGGATGTAGAGCATCCGAGCGCCTTCATAGATGCAGTCGACCGGGCACTCCTCGATACAGGCTTTGTCCTTGATGTCGACACAGGGTTCGGCGATCGTGTACGTCACAGACGTCTCCTCCATGTACTGCGGCTGAAATGTGGGCTGCTGTTCAGCTCGCACCGGCGCGTGCGACCGCTTCCGGTGAAGCTTTCGGTTACTGATACTAGACGTTGCAGATACAGGTCAACCATTCGGCGCGCCTGTCTGTTTACAGATTTAAGACTGTCAGTCTCGGACCCCGCGAAGCGACCCCTTTTCGCCGAGGGCGAACGCCGTGAACAAGTCGCTGACCTGCATAGAGTAACGGCCCACCGGCGACCTCCGATATCCGTTGCGTCGCAAGCACCCTCGCGGGGCCTGGTAATCTCGGTCGAGAGCCGGCAACCGCTTGGCAGATGCCACCGCTGTAGCAGCGGTGCATTATTTGGAGAAGGGTTCCACACATGAGGCTGTCGTTGAGCAAATTGGGCGTTGCCGTTGGCAGCGCAGCGGTGGCGTTGAGCGCCGCGGCCGGGGTCGCATCCGCCGACCCGGTCACCGACACAACCTGCAACTACGGGCAGGTCATGGCCGCGCTTAACGCGACCGACCCGGCCACTGCCGAGCAATTCAACCAATCGCCGGTAGCGCAGAGCTACTTGCGCAAGTTCCTCGCCGCACCGCCGGCGAAGCGCGTGCAGATGGAGCAAGAGATCCAAGGCATGCCGCAGGCCGCGGGGTTCATGGGGACCATCCAGCAAGTCGCCACCGTCTGTAACAACTACTAGGTCGACCCGCGCGGACCGTTCAGTAGCCACTGAGCAGTCGGCGTACCTGTCCTAAGGTTTCGGCGCCGGCGCGGCTGCGAATGCGTGATGGATCGGCGGGCCTACGGCCCCAGAGCAGCAGCACGCGCGCGGCCGCGTCGGTTTCCAGGGTGGCGGGGCCTTCCGGCTCGGCGAAGCCGATGGTGACCTGATCCGGATCGGCGGCCAGGACGACGTCGTCGGTGCCGTCGGCTCGTAGGCGAGCCTCGAAGCGCTCACCCGGGCTCAGCAGCTTGGCCCCCTTCGCCAGCAACGGCCTGCCGACCGCGACGACGCTGTGGGTGGTCATCCACGGCTCGGCCAGCCGGGCCTGGGCGGCCGGCTCGTCACCGGTGATGTCCCAGCTGTGCAGGACGAGCTCTTCGCGCATGTGCTCGGCGAACCAGGGCACCTTCATGGTGCGCCCCGTCCAGGCCACATCCGTGCCGGCGGGCACTCCTTCCGCCGCCTCGGCGACATCGTTGAGGATGGCCATCCGGTGCAGCAGCGCGTCCCACAGGTCCGCGTCGTTCAAGGCGCGCAACGGGCCCTCCCGCTCTTCGAAGCCGCGGGTGGCAACGGGCTGACCGTCCAAGTGGCCGCCGAGCACCCGCGCGAGTTCTTCGGCGTTTCCGGCCTGATGGACGACGATGTCGCGCACCGTCCAGGCCTCACACCACGTCCCGGCGTCGGGCCCGTGTCTGTGCACCGCATCCATGAACGGCGCCCACTCGGGAAATCGATCGTCGTCGATTCGTCGCTTCACAGCTTCGGGTATACCCGCCGCCTGCGACAAAAAGGCGAACTATGCGGCCAGGGGCGTGTAGTCGGTAGTGCGCTGGCGCGCCGGGCGACCGATGCCCTCCGCGATCGCGGTCAGCTCCGCCACCGTCTTGGCCGAGCCGTGTTCCGAACCGGCCATCCGCGAGATGGTCTCCTCCATCAACGTGCCGCCCAGGTCGTTGGCGCCGCCGTTGAGCATCACCTGCGTGCGCTCGACGCCGAGCTTGACCCAGCTGGTCTGGATCTGAGAAATACGGCCGTGCAACATGATTCGCGCCAGCGCATGCACCGCGCGGTTGTCACGGTGGGTGGGCCCGGGACGTGACGCGCCGGCCAGATATAGCGGTGAACTCTGGTGCACGAACGGCAACGGCACGAACTCGGTGAAACCGCCGGTGCGGTCCTGGATGTCGCGCAACACATTGAGGTGGCCTACCCAATGTCGCGGGCTGTCGACGTGGCCGTACATCATGGTCGACGACGACCGCAGCCCCACCTCGTGTGCGGCGCTGACGATTTCGATCCACAGCGACGTCGGCAACTTGCCCTTGGTCAGCACCCAGCGCACTTCGTCGTCCAGGATCTCGGCGGCGGTGCCGGGGATGGTGTCCAGGCCCGCTTCGCGCAGGTTGATCAGCCACTCACGAATGCTCAACCCGCTCTTGGTCACACCGTTGGCGATCTCCATCGGCGAGAACGCGTGCACGTGCATCGACGGCACCCGCGCTTTGACGGCGCGGACCAGGTCGGCGTAGCCGGTCACCGGCAGCTCGGGGTCGATGCCGCCCTGCATGCACACTTCGGTGGCGCCTTCGACGTGCGCTTCCCACGCGCGGTCGGCGACCTCGTCGGTGGACAGCGAGTATGCGTCGGCGTCACCCTTGCGCTGCGCGAACGCACAGAACCGGCACCCGGTGTAGCAGATGTTGGTGAAGTTGATGTTGCGGTTCACCACGAAGGTCACGTCATCGCCGACGGTCTCGCGGCGCAACGTATCCGCAAGGGTGGCAACCGCTTCCAGCGCAGGACCGTCGGCGGTCGCCAGCGACAGATATTCGCTGTCGGAGCACCCGGCGGGGTCGCGTTCGGCGGAGCGCAGCGCGGCAAGCACGTCGGTGTCGATGCGCTCGGGAGCACGCGCGGCCAGTTCGTGCACGTGGGCACGGATCGATTCCCAGTCGCCGAAGGCGCTGTCGATATCGCTGCGGGTTTCGGTGTTGCGGCCCTCGCTGTCGATCGCCGCGTTGAGGTCGACCCGGCCCGAGGAGCCGACGTCGTCGGGCTCCTGCCACGGCCTCCCTGCCGGGTTGACGTCGCGAGCCAGTCCGGTCGCCGGATCGGCCAGCGCCGTCACGTGTCCCTGCACGCGCGGGTCGATCCAGGCCGAACCCGCCTGCACGTATTTGGGCTGTGCGGTCAGCCGCTGAACCAGCTCGTAACCGGCCGCGGTGGTGATAGCGGCCAGGTCGTCCAGGGCCGGCCACGGCCGCTCCGGGTTGACGTGGTCGGGCGTCAATGGTGAAACCCCACCCCAGTCGTCGACTCCGGCGCCGATCAGCGCCAGGCACTCGTCGTGCGACACCAGGTTCGGCGGCGCCTGGATGCGCATCCCGGGCCCGAGTACCAACCGCGCGACCGCCACCGTCGCCAAATAATCCTCGATGCCGGCGTCGGGGACTGCGGCCATCGCGGTGTGTTCCTTGGCCCGGAAGTTCTGCACGATCACTTCCTGCACGTGGCCGAACTCCTTGTGCGACTTGCGGATCACATGCAAGGTGTCGGCACGTTCGGCCAGGGTCTCGCCGATGCCGACCAGCAGGCCGGTGGTGAACGGAATGGACAACCGGCCCGCGTCGGTCAGCGCGCGCAGGCGGACGGCCGGATCTTTGTCCGGGCTTCCATAGTGCGCAAGCCCTTTCGTCTCAAACAGCCGTCGCGACGTCGTCTCGAGCATCATGCCCATCGACGGCGCCACCGGCTTGAGCCGCGCCATCTCTGACCAACTCATCACTCCTGGATTCAAGTGCGGCAACAGCCCGGTCTCTTCGAGCACCCGGATCGCCATCGCCCGCACGTAGGACAGCGTGGAGTCGTAGCCACGCGCCTCCAGCCACTCGCGCGCTTCCGGCCAGCGGTCCTCGGGCCGGTCGCCGAGGGTGAATAGCGCTTCCTTGCAACCAAGTTCGGCACCGCGCCGGGCGATGTCGAGAATCTCGTCGGGCTCGAGATACATGCCGGCCCCTTGGGCGCGCAACTTGCCCGGGACGGTGACGAAGGTGCAGTAATGACAGGTATCCCGGCACAGGTGGGTGACCGCGATAAAAACCTTGCGTGAGTAGGTGATCGGCAGCCCGCCGCCCGCCCCGCGCCGGCCGGCCGACTCGAGACCCGCGTCGCGCACCCGCGCCGCGCTCGCGCACAGATCCGCGAGATCAGCGCCGCGCGCGGTCATCGCGACCGCCGCCTCGTCGACGTTCAGCGCAACGCCATCCCGAGCTCGTCGCAATACCCGTCGCAGCGCCGAGGCACTGATCTCAGCGGCGGCCTTGGCCGGAACCACAGGGTTGGGCAGAGCGGTAGGCTCCTCGCCCGGAGTCAACAACACCTTCGTGTAACTTCCCCACGATCGAATTTCATCCGCGCGTCCCAACATGTGAAATCGTGGCACCCGCTGGCGGGTCCCGTCTGGGCAACAGTCAACAGTAGCGGCACACCCGCGTGGGCAAGCGGGCGACGTCCCGGCCGAACGTCAGGCGCCCTGGCCGCGCCGCCACAGCACCCATACGGGCGGCACAACGCCCAGAACCAGCAGCAACAAGGCCCCGTAGGCCATCAGGCCGCGGCCACCCAGGATGACGTCGTCGGCCGGGCCGCCCATGCTGACCACCGCCACCGTCAGCAGCCACGTCCATAACGGCAAAGCCGCCAGGCGGGGTGAGCCGGTCCAGCGCCCGGCGGCCCACACCAGCGCCGCGTTGACCAGTCCAGAAACCAATCCGCTGATGGGAAACGGGACCGTCCCGATATAGAGCGGCAGCAGCAGAGCACCGGCAAGCGCGGAGAGCGCCCCGTCGACCGCCAAGAGGGCCAACACGACGAAGCGGATCGCGGGGTCGGTGACACCGCTGTCGTCAACCGACGCGACGCGTGGCTTGGTTTCGGTCAGGTCGGGACGCTGTCGATGTTGGACAAGATCGAGCCCAGAACCCACTGAAAGCTGTCCAGCCGGTCCTGCCAGTGCTGCTGATTAGGGTCCAGGTCGGGGTCCATGCGAATTCCTTCCGTGGCTGCCTGATTGGCAGCTTACCGCGTCCAGGCCGCGGGGAAACCAAGCCCCGCGAGTAGGTCCGTCTCCCAACCGCGCTCGTCGCGTTCTCCCGCGGCGCCCGCGGCCAGCACGTAATGCTCGTCCCCCACTATCGGTATCGCCGCGTTGTTCGACAGCGCGCAGGCCCGACCGGTCGGCCCGACCACCACCTGGGTGGCGTGCGCGGCCAGTGCCGCCCGCTTGGCCGCCAGAGCCTCCGTGCCGGTCTCGACGACGGCGTCGATGTCGTCGTCTGCGTAGCCGAAGGTGAACTCTTCTTTGGGCGGGATCGACCATTCAGGCCGCAGATCCCCGGGCGTCAACGCCTCCATGGCCGCCTCGAACGTGCGCCTCGCGAAGACCGACCAGTACAACTTCGGTGCGGCCCAGGGCTCGTCGGCGAATTCGGCGGCGCCGGCTCCCGGGCCGGCCGCCGCCACGGCGGCCACCGTAATCCGGTGCGCGTGCACGTGATCGGGATGGCCGTAGCCGCCGCCAGGGTCATACGTGACGACGACGTGCGGGCGCTGCTCACGAATGACGGCCACCAGCGCGCCGACGGCCTCGCGCTCGTCGGCATCGATGAATCGCTGCCGGTGCCGCTGGGGAGTGCCGCGCATGCCCGAATCGCGCCACCGGCCGGCGCCGCCGAGATAGCGGGGCTCGCTGACGCCCAGCGCACGCAGCGCGACGGTCAACTCGCCGACCCGGTAGCCGCCGAGTTGGTCCGCGCGATCGACGGCGAGTTCGGCCCAACGATCGCCGATCACCTCGCCCTCCTCGCCCAGCGTGCAGGTGACGACGCGGACATCCGCCCCGCGGGCGGCGTAGTGGGCGATGGTCGCGCCGGTGCCGAGGCTTTCGTCGTCGGGGTGCGCGTGGACGAACAGCAGCCGCGGCGTCTCAGGCATGGACGGCACCCTACCGCCAGCGGCTGCGAAATAGGCGCCCAGGTCTAGTGACCGGCACCGTTTCTTATGTTCGTCGCCGGGTTGCCGTGTGGCCGAGACCTCAGCGGATAGGAACGCGCACGGCTACTATCGAGGAGTGCCCCAGCTCACGGACGCAGACCATACCGGCAACCGAAGCCGACGGCGGGGTGAGGTCCTGGAACGCGCCCTCTACGAGGCCACCCTGGCCGAACTGACCGAAGTCGGTTACGGGGGCCTGACCATGGAGGGAATCGCGGCGCGCGCCCACACCGGCAAGGCCGCGCTCTACCGGCGCTGGGACACCAAATGCGAGCTGGTGCATGCCGCTTTGGTTTTCGCGCTGCCGCCGCTGCCCGAACTGCGTTCCGGCCGTTCGGCCAGAGAGAACCTGCTGGCGATGTACATCGCCCAGCGTGACCTGCTGGCCGGAAAGACCGGCTTCCCCAGCTTGGACGTCATCCATCAGCTGTTGCACGAACCCGAGATGCGGGCCATCTTCGCCGATGCGGTGGTGCGGCCGCGCATGAGAATCGTGGAATCGATCCTTCAGGCCGCCATGGAAGACGGCGACCTCGACCCGAAGGTGGTCACGCCACTCACCGCCCGCATCGGGTCGGCTCTGATCAACCAGCACTTCCTGCTGAACGGGTCGCCACCGAACCGGCGCGAGCTGGCGCTGATCGTCGACACCGTGATCCCGCCGCGGGCAACGCAGCCCACTGGCTGACGACGCGGGTTACGGCCCGGTCTTGATCCATTGGCCGGCGTCGCCGACGATGCCGACCGGAACCGCGCCGGACAAGCTGACGTTCTGCACGCTCGGACCGGCCCCAACGATGGTGGTGTCCTGCAGGATCGGCAACACGGTGGACATGTTCCATAATCGCGGTTCGACCGCGGTGATCACGTCGTTGATGTTCTTGGTGCCGTTGAGGGCGGCGTCGATGTTCGACTGGATGCTGCGATCGCAGATCCCGGTCAGGTTCGACGGCGCCTGCACCAGGGCGTTGGGGTCGGCGGGACGGTTGGGCGGCGGCGTCGTCGTCGGCGTCGTCGACGTGGCGGCCGGCCCGGTCGATGGCCTGGGACCGGCGGGAGGCGACGGCGTCGGCGAGGGCCCAGTGGAAATCGGTACCTGGGTCGATTCCAGTGCGCGGCAGCCGTACCTGGAGGCGAGCCGGGCGGCCAGGTTTCCGCCCGCCTGATGCCAGCCGACGATCGCGTCCACCCGGTTGTCGTTCAACGCGTCGTGGTAGAGGGTGACCGGGTCCAGCGCCAGCACGGTCGCGGCGATGCCGACGTTGCGCAATCGGTCGGCGGCGGTGTTGGCCACCGCGACCGCGGTCGGGTCATTCGCCGCGACCCCTATGACCAGTGAGAGCTCTTGGCCGTCCTTGCTGATCCGGCCGCGGATGACCTCGGGCGGCCCGGTGTTGGGCGGGGCCGGCGCGGGCGATGCCGAGGAGTTGGGTTCCACCTTGTAGCCGGCCCCCTCGAGCAACGCCAGCGCCGCCGGCGTCGTCATCGCCGGTGGCGCGGTCGGCTCGTATCCCGGGTCGCTCGGCGCGCGGATCTGGGCCTGGTCCAGGGTGACGGTGTTGTCGCTGCCCGCGCCCACGGCCGCGAGCAGGTCGACGTCGAGCAGCCCCAAGATCGCCTTACGGACTTGCGTGTCAGCCAGTTTGGACTCGGTGGCCCGCAGCGTGAGCTGCATGACCCGCGGCGTCACGATTCGGGCGGTCCGGACGTCGGGAATGGCGGATAGCTGCGCGAAGGCCGCCGAGCCGCCATGCACTTGCGCCACCTGGGTGTCGCCGTTGCGCACGGAATCGGCCAGCGCGGCCGGCGCTCCGGCGCGCCGGAAGAGAATGAGCGCGGGTTTAGCCGGTGGTCCCCAGTAGCGGTCGTTGCGCGCCACCATGATCTCATCGCGCTGTGGGTCGATGCTCTCCACCCGGAACTGCCCGCCGGTGACCGGAAGGGCCCGGGCCAGGCCGGCCGCGAACCCTCCTGGCACGTCTTTGACGATGTGCGCCGGAAGGATGTTGCTGAACAACTCTCGCCACGCGGGATACGGCTCGGCGAAGGTGACCACTGCCTGCTTGCCGCCCTCCAGCGACTGCACGCCGGTGATGAGGTCGTAACCCGCCGGGTCGACGACCCCGGGCTGGCTGACCATCTGGTGCCACAGGTACCAGAAGTCGTCGGCGGCGATCGGCGCGTTGTCGGTCCACTGCGCCTCGGGCCGGATCTTGTAGGTCACCGTGAACGGATTCTGGCTGGTCACGTCGGCCGACACCAACAGGGTCGGGTCCATCTCCCAGCGTGAGCCGGTCGGCATGTTGGTATCGGGGACCGGCCGAAACGCGCTCGGCAGCACCAGCGCGCTGATCGCCGCGTTCACCGGGGACAGGTCGGACAGCAGATGCGGATTGAAGCCGGCCCCGATCGAGTCGATACCCATGATGATCTCGCTGACCCGGGGCGGCGGCGGCACCGAGTTGTGCGGCGTATCGGTGCTCTGCGGCGCCGGCGGCGGGTTGACCGTGCAGGCCGAAAGAACGAAGCCGACCAGCGAGATCAGGCCGGCGAGCACCATCAACAAACGGCGGACTCGTCTCGGCACGCTGCTCAGGGTATCGAGCAGCTGCACAGCAGCCCGTCCGACCACCCGATATTAACCCCGGGCCTTGGCGCGCGACCGGCTGCGGGCCCGGGAGGTGGCGTCCAGCTCGACCTTGCGCACCCGCACGATCTCCGGGGTCACTTCGACGCATTCGTCTTGGGCGCAGAATTCCATGGCCTGCTCGAGATCGAGCTCGAGCGGCCTGGCCAACGTTTCGATGACATCGGCGGTCGACGACCGCATGTTGGTCAATTTCTTCTCGCGGGTGACGTTGATGTCGAGATCCTCCGCGCGCGGGTTGATTCCGACGACCATGCCCTCGTAGGTGTCCTGGCCGGGTTCGACGAAGAACTGGCCCCGGTCGGCGAGCTGTATCAATGCGAACGGTGTGATGGTGCCCGCGCGGTCGGACACCAGCGACCCGGTGTGGCGGGAGCGGATCTCCCCCGCCCATGGCCGGTAGCCGTCGAAAACGGCATTGGCGATGCCGGTGCCGCGGGTCAGGGTGAGGAAATCGGTACGGAAGCCGATCAGGCCGCGGCTGGGCACGATGAAGTCCATCCGGACCCAGCCCGCCGCGTGGTTGGTCATCTCTTCCATGCGGCCCTTGCGGGCGGCCATCAGCTGGGTGATTGCGCCGACGAACTCGTCGGGGCAGTCGATGGTCATCGCCTCGAACGGCTCGTGCAGCTTGCCGTCGATCGTCTGGGTGACGACCTGCGGCTTGCCGACCGTGAGCTCGAAACCCTCGCGACGCATCTGCTCGACGAGCACCGCCAGCGCGAGCTCGCCGCGGCCCTGCACCTCCCAGGCGTCGGGCCGGTCGATATCGACGACCTTGATGGAAACGTTGCCGACGAGTTCGGCGTCGAGCCGCGACTTCACCATGCGAGCGGTCAACTTGTGGCCCTTCACCTTGCCCGCCAGCGGCGAGGTGTTGGTGCCGATGGTCACGGAGATGGCGGGCTCGTCGACGGTGATGCGCGGCAGCGCGTGCGCGTGGTCCGGATCGGCCAGCGTGTCGCCGATCATGATCTCCGGAATGCCCGCGACGGCGACGATGTCCCCGGCGATGGCTTCGTCGGTGGGCGTACGTTCCACGCCCTCGGTCACCAGCAGTTCGGTGATCTTCGCGTTCGTGATGACGGGATGCCCGTCCACCTCGCGCATCCAGGCCACCTGCTGGCCCTTACGGATCCGGCCCTTGTAGATGCGGATCAGCGCGAGCCTTCCGAGGAAGGCCGAGGCGTCGAGGTTGGTGACCAGCGCCTGCAACGGCGCCTGTGGGATCGCCCTGCGGCGGCGGGATGTGCTCGAGCAGAACGTCGAACAGCGGATCGAGGTTGTCGCCTCGGGATTCTCGCCATTGGCCGGTTCCGTCGTGCTGGCGATGCCTGCCCGCCCCGAGGCGTACAGCGTCGGCAGGTCGAGGGCGGCCTCGGCGGCCTTCTGTGCTTCCTCGTCGAGGTCTGATGCAACGTCGAGCAGCAGGTCGTGGCTCTCCGAGACGACTTCAGAAATCCGAGCGTCCGGCCGGTCTGTCTTGTTGACGACCAGGATCACCGGGAGGTGGGCGGCCAGGGCCTTGCGCAGCACGAAACGGGTCTGCGGCAGCGGGCCCTCGGAGGCGTCGACCAGCAGCAGCACCCCGTCGACCATGGAGAGTCCGCGCTCGACCTCACCACCGAAGTCGGCGTGGCCCGGGGTGTCGATGACATTGATGACGGTCGTCGTTCCGTCCGCATGCTTGCGATGCACGGCCGTGTTCTTGGCCAGGATCGTGATGCCCTTTTCTTTCTCCAGGTCCCCAGAGTCCATGAGGCGCTCGACCGCGTCGTCGCCCCGGTGGTGCAGCGCGCCGGACTGCCGCAGCATCGCGTCAACCAGGGTGGTCTTTCCGTGGTCGACGTGGGCGACGATGGCGACGTTGCGAAATAGCACGTCGGTGATTGTGGCAGCGGGGGGCCATGAAAGGCGAACTGGCCAGCGAACCGGCAGGTGGACAACCCTCGGGTCGCCGACGGCGTCGGGTGTGCGGTGGCGGCGGACGGGGTCGGCGTGTCGTCGCCCTAGCCGCACAACCACAGCGCAGGACGGTCGCTACCAGCCCCGCCGGCGCGGTGCCGTACCGACGAGTTCGCCTTTGCCCGCGGCCTCGCGGCTGCGGTAGACGATGTAGGGCCGGAACAGGTAGACGATCGGGGCGCTGAACGCATGCACCAGCCGGGTGAACGGCCACAGCGTGAACAGCACCATGCCGATCAGGGCGTGCAGCTGGTAGTCCAGCGGCGCGTTGACCATCACTTCACCGTGCGGCTGAAATATCCAGATCCGGCGGAACCACATACCGACCGTGTAGCGATAGTGGAACTCCCCGCCGTGCGGGCCGGTACCGATCAGGTCGCAGTACAGGCCCACCACGATCGCCAGCACCAGCACCACATACATCACCTTGTCGCTGCGGGAGGTAGCCAGCGACACCGCCGGGCGGGTGAATCGCCGGTAGATCAGTAACCCGATGCCGATCAGCGTCGCGATGCCGGCCATCGACCCGGCGATGACCGCCTGCAGGTGGTAGAAGTGGTCACTCATCTTCAGCATCTGAGTGACCCGCGGCGGAACGAACAGCCCCATCACGTGTCCGGCGAAAACCGCCAGGATGCCGAAATGAAACATGGGGCTGGCGATGCTCAGCAGTCGCGACTCGTAGACCTGTGACGACCGCGAGGTCCAGCCGAACTTGTCGTACCGGTAGCGCCACCAGGTGCCCACGATCAGCACCGACAGCGTGACGTAGGGCGCGATGTCCCAGAACAGGACGTTGCTAAACACTTGGCGTTCCTTTACTTCGGTGGCACGGTCAAGGTAAACGGTTGCAGTCCAACGGCTTCCGCCGGTGGCCCCGCTTTCGCCAGTCGCTCGGCGCGGCGCACTTCCTGATCGGTTGCGGCGGGCAGGGTCTCGCAGACCGCCGCCACCGTCGGCTCGTATGGCGACTTGGCGTCGGCCAGGGCCCCGCGCAGCACGTCGATCGGCACGCGGTGCTGGTTCAGCAGCCGCCGTCCGACGTCGGGATCGACGGTGGCGGCGAATTCGAGCACCACGGTCAGATGATCGGGCGCCTCATCGCCCGGCGGCTGCACACCCGCCTCCCGGTAGGCGGTGGCGAACGCCAGCATCTCCCGGCCGCGGTTGCGCGTGTCCCCCGCGGTCCAGTAGGTCAGGTACATCGTGGCAGCGCCGGCGCATGTCGAACGTCGCGACGTAGTCCATCGCGGCGGCCATCGGCTCGACCGCACGCAGCGCCGCGACCGTCTGTCCGAGCAGCGCCGCGGGCGGACCGCTGATGTGGCCGAGCAACTCATCGACGGCGTCCAGGCGTCCGGCCAACCCGTCGTCCGGGTAGGCCAGCAGCAGCGACGCCGCCTGCCACACCACGCGATCCTGCATCGCCCGGTTGGTGGAACGCTCCCGGAGCGCCGAAAGCAACTTCATCGCTGCTGCTCTTCGGGAAACATTCCGGCGGGCACCTGGCCGCCGTCCCAGTTGAGCAGGTTCACCCGCGTCGACCGCCGGGCATTGCCAGGATCGTCGCCGCGCTGCTTGAGGGTGTGGAAGGTCTCCACCGACACCGACACCGGGTCCGACTCGTACATTCCCGGCCCGCCGTCACCCGTCAACGAGCAGCCCATCTCCTCGAGGTCGCGGGCCTGCGGCGCGAATGCGGTCGGAATGACATAGCGCTCTTCGTATTTCGCGATGGCGAGCAGCCGGTACATCTCATAGATCTCTTCTTCGGTCAGGCCGACCGAATGCGGGATGTGCGGCTGGGTTTCGCGACCGAGATTGATGTCGCGCATGTAGGAGCGCATCGCAGCCAGCCGCCGCAACACGCCTTCGACCACGGCGGTATCACCGGCGGTGAACAGTTCGGCCAGGTACTGCATCGGAATGCGCAGCGCGTCCAGCGCACCGAACAGATTGCCGACGTCTTCCCCGTCGTGCCCGTCGCGGCTGACCGCGTCGACCACCGGCGAGAGCGGCGGGATGTACCAAACCATCGGCATGGTGCGGTATTCCGGGTGCAGCGGCAGCGCCACTTTGTAGGTGTGGATCAGCGCGTAGATCGGGGAACGCTGCGCGGCCTCGATCCACTCATCCGGGATTCCCTCTGCCCGCGCACCGGCGATGACCTCCGGATCGTTGGGGTCCAGCAGGATCTCGCATTGCGCCGGGTAGAGATCGGTCTCCTTTTCCACCGACGCCGCCTCCAGCACCCGGTCGGCGTCGTAGAGCACCACGCCCAGGTAGCGCAGCCGCCCCACGCAGGTCTCCGAGCAGATGGTCGGCAGTCCGACCTCCATCCGCGGATAGCACAGCGTGCACTTCTCGGCCTTGCCCGTCTTGTGGTTGAAATAGACCTTCTTGTAAGGACATCCGGACACACACATCCGCCAGCCGCGGCAGCGGTCCTGGTCGACCAGCACGATGCCGTCCTCGCTGCGCTTGTACATCGCACCCGACGGGCACGACGCCACGCAGGATGGGTTGAGGCAGTGCTCGCAGATCCGCGGTAGGTAGAACATGAAGCTTTCTTCGAGTGAGAGTTTGATCTCCTCGCTGACCTTCTTCAGGATCGGGTCATCGGCCAGAATCTCCGGCGAGCCGGACAGGTTGTCGTCCCAGTTCGGCCCCCACGAGATCTTCATCGGCTTGCCGGTGATCAGGCTTTTGGGCGCAGCCGTCGGGAAGGTGTCGCCCGCGGGTGCCGTAGTCAGGTTCTCGTAGTCGTAGGTCCACGGCTCGTAGTAGTCGTCGATGAGGGGCAACTTCGGGTTGGCGAAGATCCGCAGCAGTTTCTGGAAGCGGCCGCCGTCGCGCAACCGCAGCCGGCCCCGCTTGTCGCGTATCCAGCCGCCGCGCCACCGCTCCTGGTCCTCGTAGGTGCGCGGATAGCCTTGTCCGGGACGGGTTTCGACGTTGTTGAACCACACGTATTCGGTGCCGGGTCTGTTGGTCCACGCCTGTTTGCAGGTCACCGAACAGGTGTGACAACCGATGCATTTGTCGAGGTTCATCACCATCGCCAACTGCGCCATGACCTTCATCGCGCTCCCCCATCCCGCGTCGTGTTGGTGCGCATCAGTACCGCACCTCCTGGCTGCGGCGGCGAACGACGGTCACCTCGTCGCGCTGGTTACCGGTCGGCCCCAAGTAGTTGAACGCGAACGCGTGTTGGCCGTAGCCACCGGCCAAGTGGCTGGGCTTGATGCGCACCCGGGTCAGCGCGTTGTGGTTGCCGCCGCGCTTGTTGTTGGTCTCGGAGCGAGGTGTGTCCACGGTGCGCTCCTGGACGTGGTAGACGAAGACCACGCCGTCCGGCATTCGGTGCGAGACGATCGCCCGGCACACGTAGATGCCGTTCACGTTCACCGCCTCGACCCAATCATTGTCACGCACTTGAATTTTCGCCGCGTCCCCCGGACTCATCCACATCGTCGGGCCACCGCGGGACAACGAGAGCATGTACAGGTTGTCCTGGTAGGTGGAGTGGAACGACCACTTCGAGTGTGGCGTCAGGTAGCGCACCGTGAGCCCGATGCCGTCCTCGGTGGGGCCGAGTGTGGGCTGGCCGAACAGGCGTGCCATGTCCAGCGGCGGCCGGAACACCGGCAGGTGCTCGCCGAGCTCCTCGACCCAGTCGTGCGCCAGATAGAAGTGCATCCGCCCGGTCAGGGTGTGGAACGGCTTGAGGTTCTCGATGTTGATGGTGAACGGCGCATAGCGACGACCACCCGTCTCGCTGCCCGACCATTCCGGGCTGGTGACCACGGGGACGGGTCGCGCCTGGGTATCGGCGTAGCTGATGCGCTTGTCTTCGCTGCCCTCGGCCAGATGCACCAGCCGTTGACCGGTGCGCTTTTCCAGTTCGTGGAAGCCCTCGACCGCGAGCCTTCCGTTTGTCGTTCCGGAGAGCAGCAGCAGCACGTCGGCCATTCGCGAGGCGGTGGTGACGGCCGGACGTCCGGCTGCCACACCGGATTTCAACACCCCGAACCTGGCAGCGAGCTCCTCGACCTCCCGGAAGGGGTGCACCGTGACGCCCTTGGTGGTGAGGCCGAATTTCTCGACGAGCGGACCCAGGGTCAGCCACTTGTCGTAGATGGCGGTGTAGTCGCGCTCCACCGCGGTGACCTTGCCCATCGTCCGCCCGGGTATCGGCGTCGCACCGGAGTGCAGCCAATCCTGTTCAGTGCCATCGGGATAGGCCATCGCATCCGGAGTGTCGTGCTGCAGCGCGGTGAGCACCACATCGGTGCGCGTGCCCAGGTGGTCCTTGGCCATGGCGCTGAAGGCGCGGGCGATGGCGCCGAAAGCGTCGAAGTCCGAGCGGGTTTCCCACGGCGGATCGGTCGCGGCGCTGAACGCATGCACGTAGGGATGCATGTCCGTGCTGGAAATATCGGCCTTCTCGTACCAGGTCGCCGCCGGAAGCACGACGTCGGAAACCAAGCGTCGTCGAGGTCATCCGGAAGTCGATCGACATCATCAAGTCGAGCTTGCCCTCGGGGATGTCGCCCTCACACGTCACGCCGGTCGGCCGAACCCCGTCCTCCGGCGGCAGCGCTGAAGCGTTGGAATCGGTCCCCAACAGATGGCGCAGGAAGTATTCGCCGCCCTTGCCCGACGAGCCGATCAGGTTGGCGCGCCAAACGGTAAGCACCCGTGGCCAATTCACCGGATCGTCGGGATCGGTCACGGAGAGTTTGAGCTTGCGTTGACCCAGCTGTTCGGCGACGTAGTCGGCGACGTCGCGATCGGCGGCGCGTGCCTCATCGGCGACGTCCAGACTGGATCGGTCGAACTGGGGGTAATACGGGCTCCACCCCATGGCCACCGCGGACGCCAGCAGGTCCATGGTGTGCTTGCCCGCGAACCTGCCCCGGCCCACTGGGCTGGCTAATTTGTCCGCACCGTATCCGTCGTAGCGCCATTGGTCGGTGTGCGCATACCAATACGAGGCGCCGGGCACCTGTCGAGGCGGGCGCACCCAGTCGGTTGCCATTGCCATAGTGTGGAAGCCGGTGAGCGGGCGGACCTTTTCCTGGCCGACGTAGTGGGCCCAGCCACCGCCGTTGCGGCCCATCGATCCGGTCAGCATCAGCAGCGCCAGCACCGCACGGTAGATCGCGTCGCTGTGGAACCAGTGGCAGATGCCACCACCCATGATGATCATCGAGCGGCCGCCGGATTCTTCGGCGCTGTGCGCGAACTCCCTCGCCACCCGGATGGCCTGGGCGGCCGACACGCCGGTGATCGCTTCCTGCCATGCCGGGGTGTTCTGCTGGGCGGCGTCGTCGTAACCGGTGGGCCATTCGCCGGGCAAACCGGGCCGTGCCACACCGTATTGGGCGAGCATCAGGTCGAAGACGGTGCACACCAAGTGCTTACCGATGCGGCGAACCGGGACACCGCGCGTTACGGTCGTGCCCTCGCCGTCGACGGTATCGAAGCTGGGCAAGTGGACCAGCGCGGTGCTGTCATCCCCGTTGCGGCCGCGGGCGTCTCGCACGCTGAGTGCCGGCGTCAGGTCGCCGAGATCGAGGTTCCACTTTCCGACGCCCGACTCGCCGTACCGGAATCCCAGCGAGCCGTGTGGCACCACAACCGAGTCGGTCGTTTCGTCCAGCACCGCGGGCTTGAGTGCGGCGTTCTCGACGGCCTCCCCCAAATCCGCCGCCGTGAGGTTTTTCCCCGGCACCAACATGTCGCCGCGCTTCTTCCAGCTTGATCAGGAACGGCAGGTCGGTGTAGCGGCGGGAATAGTCGGTGAAGAACGGAACCTGCTTTTGCACATAGCATTCCGAGAGGATGACGTGACCCATCGCCATGGCCAGTGCCCCGTCGGTCCCGGCCGCACAGGGCATCCACTCGTCGGCGAACTTGGTGTTGTCCGCGTAGTCCGGGCTGACGGTCACCACCTTGGTGCCGCGGTAGCGCGCCTCGGCCATCCAGTGCGCGTCGGGCGTGCGGGTGATCGGCACGTTGGAGCCCCACATCATCAAATACGCTGCGTCCCACCAATCCCCGGATTCGGGCACGTCGGTCTGGTCGCCGAACACCTGCGGTGAGGCCACCGGGAGGTCGGCATACCAGTCGTAGAACGACGTCATGGGGGCGCCGATCAGCTCGAAGAACCGCGACCCGGCGGTATAGGACACCATCGACATCGCCGGGATCGGAGAGAATCCGGCGACGCGATCCGGTCCGTAGGTCTTGATGGTGTGCACGTGGGCGGCGGCGATCAGCTCGGTGGCCTCGGCCCACGTGACCCGAACCAGTCCGCCCTTCCCACGGGCCTGCTGATAGCGGCGACGACGTTCTGGGTCGGCCTGGATGTCGGCCCATGCCAGCACCGGATCGCCGAGCCGTGCCTTGGCCTCCCGATACATCTCGACCAGCACCCCGCGGGCGTACGGGTAGCGCACCCGGGTCGGCGAGTAGCTGTACCACGAAAACGACGCCCCACGCGGACAGCCGCGCGGCTCGTACTCGGGCCGGTCCGGACCCACCGACGGGTAGTCGGTCTGCTGGGTCTCCCAGGTGATGATCCCGTCTTTGACGTAGATCTTCCACGAGCACGAGCCGGTGCAGTTCACCCCGTGCGTGGAGCGAACCACCTTGTCATGGCTCCACCGGTCGCGATAGAACACGTCGGCTTCGCGGCCGCCCTCCCGCGTAACCGTGCGCAAGTCGGCCGAGATCTCGCCCGGCGTGAAGAAGCGCCCACTGCGCTCCAACAGCTCCTCGAGCACTCCGCCAATGTGAGGTGTGACAGTCAAGAAGTACTCCTCCTATTCGGTAGCGTCGCGCCTCGTGGCCAGGCCGTTCGTTCGGCCCCATATGCGTTGTGTTCGGCAATCAGCCCGGTGATTCCACCCGCCCGCTCCGGCTCGGATCGGCTCAACACTCGACATTTCAGGCCCGCGGGCTGGAGGGCAATACAGCACCGGCATAGGTCTGGACGGAGGGCGGACTCAGGTCCCCCGCGCGTGGGCAGTTCGTCGAAAAAGGCATCATGAGCATCGGTTTTTGCGCACCGGTAAGCGGCCCGGCCCCGGCGCTGTGGCCGCGACGGCATGGTCAGAACAAGCATTCGGCTCGCTATCGGCACGCACATCCAGGGCAGCTTCGTGTGGCGTCGTTATTACACGTCATATTGTTCTATTCAGTTCACTGCGAAGACCTGCAACACGGCTGTACATAAGCTGCCGGAAGTCTGTGTACTTGTTATGAGGCAACTTTCAGAGAGCTTTGATTAGGTCCCCCAGCCAGCCACGATCGGCCGGCACCCAATCCAAATCGTGCAGTTCAGCCGCCGTGATCCAGCGCAACGCCCGGTGGTCACGGGCGTCGGGTTCGCCCCCGATCAGGCGCACGCGGTAGGCCCGCAGCGTGAACCGGCAGTCCACCGCGATGTCCTCGCCCAGCCGGTCGCCCACGGCGACGGCGCCGATCGACAGACCTAGCTCCTCGGCCAGCTCGCGAGCCAGCGCGTCGCGCTCCGTCTCACCGGGCCCGACCTTGCCACCGGGCAGTTCCCAGCGACCGGCCAGCTCCGGCGGACGGACGCGTTGTGCCACCAAGACCTTGGAGTCGCAAATCAGGGCGCCGGCGACGACGATCTGGTTCGGCATGGCCAGTGACGGTATACCGTCGGGGCCCTCAGCTGCGCGCGACGCCCTTCGCACGCGAAGACCAAATTCCTCGAAATGGCATCGCACCCGCGCGACGTGGATCGAATTCCCTTGCAGCACAATGCCTCTCTTCACAGTTTGACCGCCACCGTGGGATACTCGACTCTAGTCGGTCACTACCTTCACTAGACACTTCCAGGAATGGGGGTTGGCAATGAGTACCGAACCCGCAAAGACGTTCCCCCGCACCTACAGGGGCTACGACACGGCTGCGGTCGACGCCTACATCCAGGTGTTGATGGCCAAGCAGAACTTCCTCATCGACGAAGTCCAGAACCTCAGGGCCCAGCGAAACGAATCGGCCGACGAAGCGGCCGGACTGCGGATTGAAGTCGCCTGCCTCGCGGATGAGGTCGCCCACCTCTCGGACACTTCGCCGTCTCCCTACGCGATGCAGCATCGAATGGCGAAGTTGCTGCGGCGTGCACTCAACGAAATTTCCCAGATGCAGGGCGAGGCGCGCGCCGAGGTAGAAGGGCTGGTTGCGGAGGCTGAGGCCGAGACCGAGGCCGCATACCGAGAGCACCGGGAGTTGCTGGCGGACATGGCCGCGCAGCGAAAAGCGCTCGAGGAGGAACGTGCGGCGACCAGGAAAGAGTTCGACGCCGAACTCGCCAGGATGCGCGCTGAAGCCCAATCGTCGATCGACGAGGCGTGGCAGGAAGCCCAGCACGAGCGGGAACAACTCCTCGCCGATGCAAAACAGCGAGCCCGTCATTCCGATGAGCAGGCCCGGCGGGCGCTGGGCGAGGCGAATCAGCAACGAATCATGATCCTGGAAGAACTGATGGGCGTAGCCCGCGACCTTCAAACGGTTCCGGCGATCCTCGAGTCGGCATACCAACAACGGAACAACCCGCCGCTGGAGGCAAGCGTCGTGGTGCAGCTGGATCAGAAAAATCAAACACCAGGTCCCGCCGTTGCCTCGTAAGTGACCACTCCGTCGGCCAGGGTCACATACTCGGGTCTATCCCCATCCCCGGGTCAGCTGCGAATTCATCTCCCACGGCGTGACCGGTGACGGTATACCGTCGAGGCATGGCTGTGTTAACGGATGAGCAAGTAGACGCCGCACTGCCCGATCTCACCGGATGGGAGCGCGCCGACGGCGCCCTGCGCCGCTCGATCAAATTTCCGAGTTTTCTCGCCGGCATCGATGCCGTGCGCCGGGTGGGCGAGCACGCGGAGAGCAAGGACCATCACCCCGACATCGATATTCGTTGGCGGACGGTAACTTTCGCTCTCGTCACGCACTCCGAGGGCGGCATCACCAAAAACGACATCGACATGGCCCGCGACATCAACGGCATCGTCGACAATTAGACCGCGGCCAGGCCGTTCTCCTCGACCTCCCGGCTGCCGCTCGCGGCGATCCAGATCAACGTCGCCACCGCCGCCACGATGTAGATCAGCCCGGCCCAGGCCAGGTACCAGGGCCGGCTGATCTGCCAGATGGTCGGTTGGGCGAAGCTCAGCAACCACGGCACGCCGATCAGGGTGAGAGCCAGCCAGCCCCAGCCGACGATCCGCGCCCCACGCAGCTCGCGCACTGGGCCGTGAATCGCCCAGATCATCAGGGGTACGAGCCACACCCAGTGGTGTGTCCAGGAAATCGGTGAAAGCAGCAGCCCGAACAATTCCACCACCACGAGCCTGCCCAGCCGGTCCGAGGAGTCCAGAGCGCGCCAGGCCAGCACGGCCAGCACCGCGCTGACGGCGACGGCGGCCACCAGCGGCGGACCGAATCCGACATCGTGGCCCAGGATCCGCGAAATGCCGCCGCGCCAGGACTGATTGAACGAGGTGGCGATGGGACCAACCCGGTGGGCGTCGCCCAGCAGGTCGATGAAGTAGTAGCGCGTCTGATCGCCGACGACCAACACCGAAATCCCAATCGTGCCAACGAAAACGAGCGCCGAGAACACCGCCGCACCCCACCGGCGGGCGCCGACCAGATAGACGCCGGAGATCGCGGGGGTCAACTTGATTCCCGCCGCCACACCGACCAGCAGCCCCGACAGCCACCACCGAGTGGTGTACACCGCCCACAGCACCGCGGTCATCAGCAACACGTTGACCTGCCCGTAGTCGAATGTGCTGCGTAGCGGCTCGATCCAGATGGCGACCGCCGTCCATAACATCGCGACACGCCGGCCCGCGGCGCCCGCCGCCACGCCCATCAAACGCTGGCTGAGCCGGATCGCGCCGTACAGCGCGGCCATGGTCGCGATCTGCCACAGGAAGGCAACGAGGCCGAACGGCAGCAGGTGCAGTGGGTAGAAGACGACGGCCGCGAACGGTGGGTAGGTGAACGGCAGCGGGAAGTCCGGCGTCTGGTCTGCATAGACGTAGCTGTACAAGGTGCCGGGGCGGTCGATCGCGGCGGATCCGCCGAGGTACACGTGCAGGTCGACGAAGTTCGCGCCGTTGGGAGCCAGATACGTCCAGGCCAACCGCGCGGCGATGCTCGCGATGAGCAGCATCGGCGCTGCCACCTGAAGGACGCTCGCCAACCGCTGGGGCGTGGATGCCGCCGGAGCGGCCGAGGTGGTATCTATCCGCCCGACTTTAGCGAGCGGGGCACGCACCGCAGCGCCGTCCTCACATCACGTCTTGGTGCCTCATTTCACGCGTTCGGTCACCGATCCCACTCGTATCCATAACGAGTCTATAAATGCCACACGTGTCACTTGAGTCCCATCTGTATCAACGTAACTTCAGCGCTGAACCTGTAATCGATCAATCAGGGAGAGTCATGCCAACCATCTGGACTTACATGCGTGCAGCCGCCGTCGTGGTCGGTTCGTCCGCAGCGCTATTGACCGGCGGTATCGCCCACGCCGACCCCGTGCCGGTCCCCGCCGTGCCGAACATTCCGCAGCAGCTGATCAGTTCGGCGGCCAACGCACCACAAATCCTGCAGAACCTCGCGACCGCACTCGGCGCCACGCCGCCGGCGGCTCCGGCCACTCCGGGTATCAGCTTCCCCGGTGTTCCGGCGGCCACCTCGCCGGCAACCGCGGCGGCTCCGGCGGCGGGTCTTCCGTCGATTCCCGGACTGACCGCGCCGACAAGCCCCGCCGCCCCGGTGTCTTCTCCGGCGGCCAGCCCCTTGGTTCCTGGGCTGGCGCAGTCGGCGACCCCCGCCGCGCCGTCGGCGGCGACCGGCGGCATTCCGGGGATGATCCAGGGCCTGACGGGTGCGCAGCCGGCGGCTGCGGGTCCCGCCGCTCCGGCCGCTCCGTCGATCCCGGGCCTGCCGGCGATCCCGGGGCTGTCGACACCGGCGGCACCGGTTACTCCGCCCGCTCCGCAGCTTCCGCAGGCACAGGTCAACATGCCGGCGATGCCGGCCGGCCTGCCGGTCAGTGTGCCTCCGAAAGTGACGCTCCCGCAGGATCTGCCGGCGCTCGCTTCGGGTCAGGCTCCGGGCGCGCCCGGGGCACCGGCGGCACCCGCGCCGGCTGCCAGCCCCGCGGGACCGGCAGCGCCACTGCTGGCCGCCTTGCCCTGATCAGTTTCGTAAACGGCTAAACCACTACTGAGAACCGAGGACACCGTGGCAACCACTTGGAATCTGTCCAAAGGTTTGGCCGCTGTCGTCACGGCATCGGCTGTCGCGTTCGGGCTCTGCCCGAGCGCGGCAGCCGACCCGGCGGCGCCGCAGCCGATACCGCAACCGAATGCGGCCCAAGGGCTGCCGGGTCTGCCCGCCTTGTCGGAGCTGAGCCCGCTCATCCAGCAAGCCGCCACCGACCCGCAGCAAGCGACACAGCTGCTGATGGCCGCAGCGCAAGCCTTCGCCCACAACCCGAGCACGCCCAATGAGTCCAAAAACGTTGCGGCGGCGGTCAATCAGTTCGTCGCCGAGCCCGGGGCGCCGACGCAGCACGTGCCCGCGACAGGGGTAGAACCCGGTTTGCAGGCCCACCTGCCCGCCGGCATCGACCCGGCCCACGCGGCCGGCCCGGCCCCCGCGGCGGCACCCGCCGCCGCTCCGGCACCCGCCGCCGCTCCGGCACCCGCTGCCGCTCCTTCGCCCGAGGCACCCGCCGCGGCTCCGGCACCCGCTGCCGCTCCGCCGCCCGAGGCACACCTGCCGGCCGGCATCGACCCGGCCCACGCGGCCGGGCCCGCCCCCGCTGCGGCACCCGCCGCACCGGGTCCCGCCCAACCGGCCAACGTGCCGGTCGCCGCGGCGGTCCCCGCACCACCGGCACCGGCCGCAGCACCACCGGCGGCCCCGCCCGCACCGGAAGCCGCGCCCGGCGCCCGCACCGGTACCCGCACCGGCACCAGCCCCGGACGCTGCTCCCGCGGCGGCGGCTCCGGGGTTCGGCCCTGACACGCCGCCCACGCAGGACTTCATGTACCCGTCGATCGGCTCCAACTGCCTCGCGGACGGCACCAGTGCCATCGCCACCGCGCTGTCGGTCGCGGGGCCGGCCAAGATTCCGCTGCCCGGCCCGGGGCCCGGTCAGACCGCCTACGTGTTCACCGCGGTCGGCACCCCCGGCCCCGCCGAGGTGCAGAAGCTGCCGCTGAACGTCACCTGGGTGAACCTGACCACCGGCAAGTCCGGGACCGTCGCGCTCAAGCCGCGCTCGGACATCAACCCGGAGGGACCGACGACGCTGAGCGCGATCGCCGACACCGGCTCGGGCAGCGTGATGTCGACGATCTTCGGGCAGGTCACCACCAAGGAGAAGCAGTGCCAGTTCCTGCCCACCATCGGCTCGACGGTGGTGCCGTAAAGGACCGGCGCCGTCACCGTCTCGTCGCTTTGAGTGCGCGTGTCCCCGACGGGGGCACGCGCATTCGCGTCGGACGGGTGGTGCGCTAGTACGCCATGAACAGGATGGCGTCGCGGTCGTATTCGAGGCCAGGATGGACGCTGGCGAGGTGAGCTTGGGTCAACTCGACCAGTTCGTCCTCATCCTTGCCGACGATGGCTTCGCCGCACGGACACGTTATGTGTGTCTTCACGTTGTCGCCCTTCCCTTCTGTGGACCTTTTACTTCGCCGCTTTGGCTGCCGCTTTCATCTGCTTCTTGTACGCGCGCACTTTCCCCATCGATTGGGCGTCGACGATGTCGGCGACGGATATGTGCGCACCGGCCTGGCCGAAGTCGCCCGCTGCCGCACGCCAGCCTTTCGGCGTCACGCCGTACTGCTTGCCCAGCAGTGCCAGAAAGATCTGCGCCTTCACGTCCCCGAATCCGGGCAACCCCTTGATCCGCCGCAACAGCTCGCTTCCGTCGGGGTCGCCGGCAGTCCACAATCCGGCCGCGTCGCCGTCGTAACGGTCCACGATGATCTGCGCCAGCGTCTGGATACGCTTGGCCATCGACCCCGGAAAGCGGTGTATCGCAGGCCTTTGCGCGCACAATTCGGCGAACTTGTCCGGGTCGTAGTCCGCAATTTCGGCGGCGTCGAAGCTGCCCATCCGGTCCGCGATCTTCTTCGGGCCAGCGAACGCCGTCTCGAAGGGAACCTGCTGATCTAGAACCATCCCGATGAGCAACGCCAACGGACTCTGGTCCAGCAGCTTGTCGGCCTCAGGATCCTGAGCGAGGCAAAGTTTCACCGTCAACGATCTTCCTTCCGCTGAACATCCTGGGACCGGGGACCCGTTGGTGGCAAGACTACTCACCAGCAATGACCGCGTTATCGTGGCGTGGTGGATGAGGGCAGGCTGGCACTGATGCTGGCTCGCGACGAATTGCAGCAGCTCGTGTCCGCCTATTGCCGGGCCGTCGACCGTGCCGATTACGACACGCTGCGTAGCCTGTACCACCCCGAGGCGACCGATTCGCACGGCTCGTTTTCGACCGGCGGCGTCGAGCAGTTCATCGCGCAACTAGTGGCCGCGGAACCGTATGTGCGTGTCTCCCAACACAACATCACCACAACGAACTTCACAGTCGACGGCGACACGGCCCGCGGCGAGATCTACTGCCTGGTGTTCCACACCTTCGCCGGCCCCGAGCAAGACATCGACGTCATCATCGGCGGGCGATACCTGGACACGTACACCAAACACAACGGCCGCTGGAAATTCAGTCAACGCACCATCGTGGCGGACTGGGCATACCAAAACGACCCGTCCCGGGTGAACTTCGAACATCGGAGCACCCGCGAAAGCCTGCGCGGCGAACCCGGCCAAGCGGACCCTTCGATCGGCCTATTCACAGCGCCGGAAGGCTGAAACCTTCAGCTGCGAAAAAGGTTGGAAAGCAACATGATCGCCAGCGACCGTCAGCCGCTCTTGCGGCGGAATTCCCGCCGGTTTCCCGCCGCGCCGTGCGCCCGCGATTGCTTGGCGGCGCCGTCCGTGTGGCCGGATCCGCTTGATGATTTCGCCTTCTTGCGGTCCAGCGCTTCGCGGAACTTGCGCTTGGTGTCGTCGTCCGACCCGTGCGATCCCGCATCGTCCGAAGACTCCGACGACTTCGAACCCTGCCGGGCATTCGATTCAGCCATAGGGGGCAGCCTAGCCGGGGTTTGCCGAAACGGTTCGGTAGGCGGTACGGCTACCGCTTACCCGGCGGCATGCCGTACAGGTGCGAGATCGGCAGGGTGAGCAGCACCCGCCGGTCGGTGACCATGGCCTGCCGGTATTCGTCCCAGTCCGGGTGTTCACCGGCGATGTTGCGATACAACGCAATCAGCGCCTCCACGGTGTCGTCGTTGGGCGCGGCCGCCGGGGGCGTCAGCTCGGCGGTGCCCTCCGCGACGGCGTAGGACCACCCGTCGTCGGCGTCGACCAGGATCGAGGCCCGTGGGTCCCGACGCAGATTGCGGGTCTTGGCGCGCGGCTCGGTGATCGACACCTGGATCACCACACTGCGCGGGTCGAAGTAATAACTCACGTTCGAGAGCTGCGGCCGCCCGTCACGCTTGATGGTGGCCAGCACCCCGAGGGAATGTCCACTGATCAAGGCCAGCAATTTGTCATCGAAGACTTGGCGTCCCATGACGAAAGCCTACGTCGCGCATGGCCGGGGTGGCCCGGCCTATTTGTTGCCCGACCGACCTGGTGGAATCGGGGCATGACCAAGTACGCGGCCTTCCTGCGTGGCGTCAACGTCGGGGGCGTCAATCTCAAGATGGCCGAGGTGGCGGCCGCACTCACCGAGGCGGGGTTCACCGAGGTCCGGACCATCCTGGCGACCGGCAACGTGCGGTTGGAATCGACCGCCGGCGTGGCGTCGGTGCGCAAAAAGGCCGAAGCCGCATTGCGCGACCGGTTCGGCTACGACGCGTGGGTGCTGGCCTACGACATCGACACGGTGCGCGCCGTGGTCGATTCCTACCCGTTCGAGCGTGAGCTCGACGGCCATCAGTCCTACGTCACGTTCGTCGCCGACGCGGCCGTGCTGGACGAGCTGGCCGCGCTCGGCAAGGACGCCGGTCCCGACGAGAAGATCCGCCGCGGTGAAGGCGTGGTCTACTGGCAGGTGCCCAAGGGCAGCACGCTGGACAGCAGCATCGGCAAGACGATGGGCAAGCCGCGGTACAAGTCGTCGACCACCACGCGCAACCTGCGCACGCTGGACAAAGTGTTGCGCTGAGCCGCGGCTACCAGACAGTCTGTGCGCCAAAGCTTTTCGAGGCCCACGGGGCTCCCGTCACTCGTCGGGCACCGCTTCGATGTAGCGCACCGCGTCGTCCTTGTCCAACCCGAGTCCGCGCGCAACCCGGACGTACTCGCGGGCCGCGGCGGCCATCGCGGCGTCGGTCGGGTCGTAGCGGGCGATGAAAGTGCCGAAACGCCCGCGGGTTTCGATGATGGCGGAGGTCTCTAGCTCGCGGTAGGCGCGCGCCACGGTGTTGACGGCGACGCCGAGCTGGCCGGCCAGATCCCGAACGGTGGGCAGGCGGGTGCCGGGCGGCAACGCACCCTCCCGGACACCGTCGATGACCTGCGTCCTGAGCTGGTCGAACAACGGCTTTCCCGCCTTCATGTCGACCTTCAACCAGTCACGCATCTCCACCCGTCCAGTATCCCCCACTCCCGGCTATGTTGGTGGGATGCGAGTAGCGGTGCTCAGCGGCGCGGGGATCTCCGCGGAAAGCGGTGTGCCGACCTTCCGCGATGACAAGAACGGATTGTGGGCACGCTTCGACCCTTACGAGCTGTCCAGCACGCAGGGCTGGCGCGATAACCCGCAGCGGGTTTGGGGCTGGTATCTGTGGCGCCACTATCTGGTCGCCGAAGTCCAACCGAATGCGGGCCATCGCGCCGTCGCCGCCTGGCAGGACGATGCCCAGGTCAGTGTGATCACCCAGAACGTCGACGATCTGCACGAGCGCGCGGGTAGCCATTCGGTTCATCATCTGCACGGCAGTCTGTTCGAATTCCGTTGTGCGCGTTGCGAAACACGCTACTCCGGTGCGCTGCCCGCGATGCCCGAGCCGGCGCTGGAGGTGGACCCCCCGGTATGTCACTGCGGCGGCCTGATCCGACCCGACATCGTGTGGTTCGGTGAACAGCTGCCCGACGAGCCGTGGCAGCGCGCCGTCGAAGCGACCGAGGCCGCCGACGTGATGGTGGTGGTGGGGACCTCGGCGATCGTCTATCCGGCGGCCGGGCTGGCCGAGCTGGCGCTGTCCCGCGGCACCGCGGTCATCGAGGTCAATCCCGAGGTCACTCCGCTGTCGGGCAGCGTGACGATCAGCATGCGTGAGACGGCCGGCCAGGCTCTGCCCGGCCTGCTGCAGCGGCTACCGGCCCTGTTGACCTGACGGGACGGCCGCTCAGGGCCGGTGCGCACGGCCGAGTAGTAGCTCCGAGACCGGCATCGGCGCCCAGGACGGCAACGTGAACTCCCGCCGCGACATGTCGACTTCGAATCCCGCCTCGACGATCGAGCGCTCGGTGTTCCGATGGGTGTGGCAGTTGCCGAAGAGCCGCGGCCACAACGTCGCATCGGCAAAACGCTGAAGACGGCCCCGCGCACCGGCACTGGCGATGTGCTCGAGAAAGCGAAGCTCCCCGCCCGGCCGCAGCAACGCATACAAGCGCCGCAACACATCGGCCGGGTCCCGCACCGAGCACAACACCAGCGAGCACACCACCGCGTCGAACGGCTCGGCGCCGCTGAATGCTTCGACCGTCTCGCCGGTCACGACAACGCGGATTGACACCGCCTCGGCGGTGGATCGGGCCCGGGCCGCCAGCCGCGGTTCAGGCTCCACCGCGATCACCTCATCGACGGAGTCCGGGTAGTGGGCAAAGTTCGTGCCGGTTCCCGCGCCGACTTCCAGCACCCGGCCGCGCAGGCCGGCGAGATTCTCCCGGCGCATGGCCCGGATCGCCTCGACTTCATGGTCGGCGACGACTGGCCAGATCCGCGCGAACAAAGGGTGATCAACCGTCGTTGTCATACGAACCTTCCGACTCGGATCAGTCCCACAATAAGGTGGGCACCGGCTCGGCGACCGTCGGGCCGGGGAGCTCGACGGATTCCCCAGTCGGCTCGAGGTATTCGACGGTCTCTTCGGCCGCCTTCTCGCTGATGCCGAAGCGGTCGTGCAGCCACGCAAGGGGCTTGGGCGCCCACCAATTCCATCGGCCCATCACATGCATGAAGGCCGGCACGACCACCATCCGCACCAGGGTGGCGTCGGCGAACACGGCAAGCGTCAGGCCCAGGCCGAACATCCTCATGAACGAGACGTGGGCCGCGATCAGGGCGGCGAACGACATCGACATCACCAATGCGGCCGCGGTGATCACCCGACCGGTGCGGGCGACGCCGAGCGCCACGCTCTCGTCGTTGGCGGCGTGGGCCCGCTTCGCGGTCGGCTTCGCCGGTCGGGCGGCGCCGGACGCCAGCCAGTACTCACGGATCCGGGAGAGCAGGAACACCTCATAGTCCATGGACAACCCGAAAGCGATGCAGAACAGCAGCACGGGCATGTTGGCCACCAGCGTTCCGCTCGGCGTCGTTCCGAGCGCGCCCAGATGCCCGTCCTGGAAGATCCACACCAACGCGCCGAACGCCGCCGTCAACGACAGGACGTTGCAGGCCAGCGCCTTGACGGGCAGCAGCACGCTGCCGGTGAGCAGAAACAGCAGCACGAAGGTGATTGCCGCCATCAACCCGAGGACCAGCGGAAGCCGGTCCGTCACGGCATCGACGCTGTCGCGGTTGACCTGCGCCAGGCCGCCCATCTCGACGGATCGGCCCGCGGGCCCGGGCACCTCGTGCAACCGCTTGAGCTGGGTGTCGTTCGCCGTGGAAAACAGCGGCGCCGTGCTGCTGACTGTCAGAAACGCGCTGCCGTCGGCGAGCCCGGTAGCCCCGGCCGGCGGTCCCACGCGGTTGCCCACCGCGAAGGTGCCGCCGGGGCCTGACACCGCCGAGACCTCGGCAACCCGCGACAGATCGGCGGCGTAGTTGTCGAAGTTCGCCGGACTCAGGCCGGTGGCGTCGGGGATGACGACGGGCACCGAGGTCGCCGAGTCGTGCGCGAAATCGTTGCGCAGCCGGTCGCCGACCTGATGCGACGACGCCGACCGCGGCAGCACCCGGTCGTCGGGGAAGCCCCACGTCACACGCAGGAACGGATACCCGAGCAGCAGCAGCAAGGCGACGACGCTCAGGCCAATCGGCGCCCAGCGACGCATCACGAACTTGGTGGACCGATACCAGAACACTCCCCCGCGAGCGGGAAGTGCCCCCAGCTCGACGGGTCGGTGCACCGGTTCGGGGCGCCGCAATGCCCGCCGCGCCAGGCGGCGCACGTCCAGGGCATCCAGCCGGGGGCCCAGCAGGACGATCGCGGCAGGGGTGATCACGATCGAGGCGGCCGCGACGAAGGCAACGGTGGCCACGCCGGCGTAGGCGAACGACTTGAGGAAGTACATCGGGAACGCCACCGTCGCCGACATCGACAACGCCACCGTGACCGCGGAGAACAGCACGGTGCGGCCGGAGGTGGCCATGGTCCGGATGAGCGCCTCGTCGCGGTCGTGGCCCTCGGCCAACTCGTCGCGATAGCGGCTGACGATCAACAGGGTGTAGTCGATGGCCAGGGCCAGGCCGAGAGCGGTGCTCAGGTTGAGGGCGAAGACAGATACCTGGGTGGTGAAAGTGATCAGGCGTAACACCGACATCGAACCGACGACGGCCAACGCGCCCAGCGCCATCGGCAACGCCGCTGCCAGCAGCCCGCCGAACACCCAGATCAGCACCAGGAAGCTCAGCGGCAGGGCGATCATCTCCATCATCAGCAGGTCGGCCTGGTTCTGCGTGTTGATCTGCGCGTACTGCATCGCCGCGCCGCCGGCCCGCACGGTGACGCCGTCACGGTCGTGGATGAACTGGTCCGCCAACGTCTGGGCGTTGCTTTGGGCGTAGTCCTCGCCGCCTTTGAGGTTGACCACGATGAGCCCGGACTTGCCGTCGCGGCTGACGAGGTCCGCCGAAGCTTGCGGGGGCACGGTCCACGGCGAGTGAGACGTTGTAGACGAGCGGGGACTTTTGCAACCGGTCTACGAGGTCGGCGCCTACCTTGCGGGCCGGTTCGCTGTTGGTGCCGCCGGGCGCGGTCACCAGAATCAGCACCTGTTGGCCGCTCTGGCCGAACTTGTCGCTCAGCACGCTGATGGCGCGGCCTGACTCGGAGTTCGGGTCTTGAAAACCACCAGGCGACAGGCTCTTGGCGACGGGGACGCCGAAGACGGCGGCGGCGATGAAAACCAGGACACCGATCGCGAGGATGCGGCGGGGCGCCCTGATCGCGACTCGGGCGGTTTTCTGCAGCATTTCGAGCCCTTCCGCTGCCGGTACCCCATCGCGCTGGCCGCTCGCTTGTCCGCGACAACGCAACAACGCTAATTTGCACACGTGGAACAGTGCACTTCGTTAACACGCAGAGCCCGCCCGAACCGTTCAACACCGCTTTTTAAACCGCATGGACATTAAGAGTCCGGCCAGAAAATGTGTCGCAAGTAAGCAGCTCACGGCCCAAATCCGCGCGTTGGACGAGGTCACCCTACTGGCCGGTAAATTGCCAACGTTTTCCGAATCGTGACTCAAAGATTCCTTAATGGTGGGCCATACGCTCAGTGTCATGTGGATCGACGACACAAGTGCCGACGTCATCAAAGTTGACTTCGATGCCCTCTACCACGGCGACGTGCTGGTGGAAGGCGAGACCTCGGAGCAGTTCGACGAACTGCAAGCGGCGAGCTGAGGCAAGCCATGAGCATGCTTGCACGGCTGTTGATGGCCGAACCGAACGTCAGTCGATGGTTCCGCAAGTAACCATCGACCCTGGTTATCACGAAAGCCCCCCGCCGATGCGGGGGGCTTTCGTTTTGTCCGGCGGCGGTGCGGCTCAGCGAGGCGCCATGCGAATCGCGCCGTCCAGGCGGATGACCTCGCCGTTGATCATCGGGTTCTCGACGATGTGGACGGCCAGGGCGCCGTATTCGTCGGGATCACCCAGCCGGGCCGGGTGCGGCACCTGCTTGCCCAGCGACGCCTGCGCCTCCTCGGGCAGCGATCCCAGCAGCGGAGTCTTGAAAAGGCCCGGCGCGATGGTCACCACGCGGATGAGCTCGCGCGACAGGTCGCGCGCGATTGGCAGGGTCATGCCGACGACGCCGCCCTTGGATGCCGAGTAGGCGGCCTGGCCGATCTGGCCCTCGAACGCCGCGACCGAGGCGGTATTGATGATGACGCCCCGCTCCTCACCGACCGGCTCGGTCTTGGCGATGCGCTCGGCGGCCAGGCGCAGCACGTTGAAGGTGCCGATCAGGTTGACCCCGACCACCTTCTTGAAGCCGTCCAGCGGGAACGGGCCATCCTTGGACAGGGTCTTGATGGCGTTGCCGATGCCGGCGCAGTTGACGTTGATCCGCAGCGTGCCCATCGACTCCGCGGCGTCCAGCGCCTTGCCGACGCCGGCCTCATCGGTGACGTCGGCCTCGACGAAGCGGGCGCGATCGCCCAGCTCGCGGACCGCGTCTTCGCCGCGCAGGTCGATCACCACCACCTGGGCACCGCGGTCGAGCAGTCGCTTGGTGGTGGCCAGGCCCAGGCCTGACGCTCCCCCGGTGACGACGGCAACAGCGTCTTTGATCTCCATCCGAGTCCTTCCTGATTCGCTCGAGTCCAGCCAACTGGTTGGTTGGGACTATACCCAGTCGTCGAGTACCGCTTCGGCGTCGGTCACCGTCGCCGCAGGGCACGGTGTCTCCGGCGCGGTGCGGGAGAACCGCGGCGCCGGCAGCGGCTGCAGGCCGCCGTCGACTTCGTAGAACGTGTTCCGCTCGGTGATGTGCGGCTCGGTCTGCACCTCGCCGAACGCCAGGATCGGCGTCACGCACGCGTCGGAGTCGGCGAACACCTTGGCCCAGTGGTCGCGGTCCTGGCTGCCGAACTTCTCGGTCAGCACGGCCCGCAGTTCGGGCCAGCGGCTGACGTCGTTCTGGCCGGGCAGGTCGGCGCCCTCCAGGCCGAGTCCGGTCAGCATGGCCGCATAGAACTGCGGTTCGATGGCGCCGACCGCGACGTAGCGGCCGTCGGCGCATTCGTAGGTGTCGTAGTAAGGAGCGCCGCCGTCGAGCAGGTTGGTGCCGCGCGCGTCGGTCCACATCCCGGAGGCACGCATCTGCCACATCATCTGGATCAGCACGCTCGAGCCGTCCACCATCGCGGCGTCGACGACCTGGCCCTTGCCGGAGGTCTGCCGCTCCCACAGGGCGGACAGAATGCCGAGCAGCAGAAACATCGAGCCGCCACCGAAGTCCCCGACCAGATTCAGCGGCGGGACCGGCCGCTCGTTCGCCCGGCCGATGGAGTGCAGGATGCCGTTCAGCGAGATGTAGTTGATGTCGTGGCCCGCCTGCTGGCTGCGCGGGCCGGTCTGGCCCCAGCCGGTCATCCGGGCGTAGACCAGCCTGTCGTTGACCTCGGCGCAGTCCTGGGGGCCCAGGCCGAGCCGCTCGGTGACGCCCGGGCGGTAGCCCTCGATCAGCACGTCGGCTTTGGCGATCAGTTTGAGGACGAGGCCGCGCCCTTCGTCGGACTTCAGATCGGCGGTCACCACCCGACGGTTGCGCATCATGGCGTCCTTGGCGACTCCCCCAGGACCCGAAGACGGGCGATCGATGCGTACGACGTCGGCGCCCAGATCCCCCAGGATCATCGCGGCGTGCGGGCCGGGGCCGATGCCGGCCAACTCGACGACACGCAGTCCCTTCAACGGTCCAGCCATGATCCACCGTCCTTCGTCTGCTCTGACGCCCTAGACCGTTCGCAACCAAACAACCGGTCGTTCGACATCTTCGCAGCCGTGCCGGAAGGCCGCGCACCCCGGTCACTTATGGTGAGCCCATGACTTCATCCGCGATCGCCACCCTGAGACCCGTCGCAGGCCTTGATGTCACGCTGTCGGACGGCGTGCTGTCGGTGACCATCAACCGACCCGACAGCCTGAATTCGCTGACCATTCCGGTGATCACCGGAATCGCGGACGCGATGGAGTACGCGGCCACCGACCCCGAGGTCAAGGTGGTGCGGCTGGGCGGCGCCGGACGCGGCTTCAGCTCCGGTGCGGGCATCAGCGCCGACGACGTCTCCGACGGCGGCGGCGTCCCGCCGGACGAGATCATCCTCGAGATCAACCGGCTGGTGCGCGGGATCGCCGCGCTGCCGCACCCGGTGGTCGCCGTGGTTCAGGGACCCGCGGCCGGCGTCGGCGTCTCCATCGCCCTGGCGTGCGACGTCGTATTGGCTTCGGAGAGCGCGTTTTTCATGCTCGCCTTCACCAAGATCGGGTTGATGCCCGACGGCGGCGCGTCGGCGTTGGTGGCGGCCGCGATCGGCCGGATCCGGGCCATGCAGATGGCGCTGCTTCCGGAGCGGCTGACCGCCGCCGAGGCGTTGTCGTGGGGCCTGGTCACCGCGGTCTATCCGGCCGGCGATTTCGACGCCGAGGTGGACAAGGTGATCGCCCGGTTGTTGAGCGGTCCGGCGGTGGCCTTCGCCAAGACCAAGCTGGCGATCAACGCCGCCACGCTCACCGAGTTGGACCCCGCCCTGCAGCGTGAGTTCGACGGCCAGTCGGTGCTGCTGAAGTCCCCCGACTTCGTCGAGGGCGCGACGGCCTTCCAGCAACGGCGCGCCGCCAATTTCACCGACCGCTGAAAGCTGTTGCGGCGATCGAGCCGCAACGCTTAAGCAACCGTCGATGAGGTAATCCTCCTCGTCAGACCCGAATGACTGACGAACGGCGGAGGATTGATGCCCGAACAGGTGCGGTGCCTGGTGACCGGAGCGACCGGCTACATCGGCGGGCGCCTGGTGCCCCGACTGCTGGACGAGGGCCATCGGGTGCGGGCCTTGGCGCGCAACCCCGACAAGCTGGCGCAGGTGCCGTGGCGGCAACAGGCCGAGGTGGCACGCGGTGACCTCGGCGACGTCGATTCACTGATCGCCGCGTTCGACGGCATCGACGTGGTCTATTACCTCGTCCACTCGATGGGCACCTCGAAGGATTTCGTCGCCGAGGAGACCCGCGCCGCCCGCAACGTCGCGACGGCCGCGCGGCGTGCCGGGGTGCGACGGGTGGTGTATCTGAGTGGGCTGCATCCCGAAAACAGCGATCTCTCACCGCATCTCGCGTCGCGCAAGGCCGTCGGGGACGCCCTGATCGATTCCGGCATCGAGACGGTGGTGTTGCAGGCCGGGGTGGTCATCGGCTCGGGGTCGGCGTCGTTCGAAATGATCCGGCACCTCACCGACCGGTTGCCGGTGATGACCACGCCGAAATGGGTGCACAACAAGATCCAGCCGATCGCGGTGCGCGACGTGCTGTACTACCTGGCCGCGGCGGCGACGGCCCCGGTCCCGAAGTCTCGCACCTGGGATATCGGCGGGCCCGACGTGTTGGAATACGGCGACATGATGCGGGTGTACGCCGACGTGGCGGGACTGGGCAAGCGCTACCTCATCGTGCTGCCGTTTCTGACCCCGACGATCGCCAGCCTCTGGGTGGGGACCGTGACGCCGATTCCGCCCGGCCTGGCGCGTCCGCTGGTCGAATCGCTGGAGTGCGACGCGGTGATGCGCAACCATGACGTCGACGGCATCATCGCGCCACCGCCCGGCGGCTTGACCGGCTACCGGCGGGCCGTCGAACTCGCACTCGCACGCGCCGCGCGTGGCGTCCCCGAACCCAAGTGGTCCTCGTTGCGGTCCGAACCGGCCGAGGCGCTGCCCACGGACCCGGACTGGGCGGGCGAAATCGTCTACACCGATGTGCGCACCGCCGCGACCGCCGCCGAACCGGCGGACGTCTGGACGGCGGCGGAGGACGTCGTGAACTCGCGGGCGGCCGACTGGAAGGTCGAGGAGCGCACGGCGGGAACGCTGTTGCGGCTGCGCTCCACCAAGCGAGCGCCGGGACGCGAATGGCTCGAAATTGCTGTCACTCGGCAAGACGGTCGCGGCGCTCGCTATACCCAGCGGTCCGATCTTTCTGCCGAGGGGCGTTCCGGGGCGGGTGTATTGGTTCTTCGTTCGGCCCGCCCGCATCGCCGCGATGCGCGCGCTGGCCCAAGAGGTCGTCGGTTCGGCCCGATAGCGGGCGTCAGACGCCGAACATCGGGGGCAGCACGAGAACCATGATCAGCCCCCACACCAAATGGGTGAGCATCGGCGCCAGGACACCGCCGGTGGCCCGGCGCTCGAACGCGCACACCGTCCCCAGGATGATCGCGGCGAAGCCGAGCATCGGGTTGCCGCTGGCCAGCGTCGCGCACGTATAGAGCACGGTCGAGATCACGACCGGGTGGTAGCGGCCCAGGGCGGTGTAGAGCGCGCCGCGAAAGAACACTTCCTCGGCGACGCCGTTGATCAGCGTGATCGCCACGATCACCGGATACCACCCGTGGTGGGCGTAGAGCAGCACCCGGGTGATCAACTCCGCCACGGGCGTGATCTGCCGGACGATGAGCCCGCCTACGACGAACGCGCCACCGACCAGCAGGCCGACGCCGGTGCCGGTGATGACCGGTCGCTGGTTACGTCCCCGCCAGCAGATGCCGCCGAGGTGCAGCGGGCCGGAGACCAACGCTCCGGCGGTCCACACCGCCGCCAGCACCAGCGTCAGCCAGTAGAAGCTTGCATCCCCCGGGTGGCGCCGCAACGAGAACCCGAGCACCCCGGCGCCGACGACCAACGTGATGGCCACGAGGACCCGCCGGCGCCGCACGACGCCGGGCGATTCATTGTGGGGCACAGCAACATTGGTGACCGCACGGCGAAACTCCGTGAGGACGCCGGTGTGATACGGACTCGTCGACTGGGTCATGCGGGACGCACCTTCGGGGTCAGGGCGATCAAGGATGTCGAGGCCGGTGCGCACCGCCCCGGCCACCGGACCGGGGACCCTGTTCACCAGCCCCAGGGTCGGCCGCACGATGGAGGGGGTGACCCGCCGGGCGAGTCGGCGGATGCGCAGCGCGTCACCGCCGGCCCAGGCTGGGATCGGTGTTGGCGAGGTGGTGCGGATCGGCCAGCGCGTTGACAGGGCGCGGCCGGTGCGTGGACTGGCCGGCCAAGGCCAAGGCAATGGACTCGTCGATGCCGAGCAGGCCGCCGGGCGGGTCGGGAACGCGATCGCGCAGCCCGCTGGCGGAAGCCACCATCGGGTGGTCCAGCGATTCGACCAGATCGCCCGCCAGCCCCGGCGGCACCGGCAGAGCGACGCCCGTGATCAGCGACGCCAACGTGGTGTCGATCCTGCCGACCGGCAATCCGGTATGCCAGCGGCCGGAGACGCGCGCATACGCCTTGAGCAGGTGCCGGTAGGACGTGGTGTCCGGGCCGGCTATGTCGTACGCCCCGGCGGGCACCAGATCGGGATCGGCCGCGGCGACGAGATAATGCAGGACATCGCGGATGGAGATCGGGTCGATCGGGTTGTCCATCCAGCTCGGGATCGGGATCAGCGGAAAACGGTCGCCGACGTAGCGCATCATCTCGAACGACGTCGAGCCGGCGCCGATGATGATCGCCGCGCCCAGCCACACCAGCTCCGGGCCGTCCGCGATGGTGAGCGCCTCGGCCACCTCGGCCCGGCTGGTCAAGTGCTCGGATAGGTCCTCGTCGGCGGGCACGAAGCCGCCCAGGTAGACGATGCGTTGCACCCCGGCGTCGCGGGCCGCCGCCGCGAAGTTCGCCGCCGCGGTCCTGTCCACGTCGCGAAATCCGGGCTGTCCGATCGCGTGCACCAGGTAATACGCCACGTCAACGGGCCCGCAACGGGCGAACGCTGAGGCCAGCGACTCCGGGTCGGCGGCGTCCAATTTGGCCGGCGTGACGCCGCTGAACCAGCCGAAACTCTTGAGACGCGCCGGGTTTCGCGTCGCCGCCACCACCTGGTGCTGATCGTCCAGCAGCGAGGTGACCAGGCGTGATCCGACATAACCGGTGGCACCGGTGACCAGAGCCCGCATACCCCGACCCTAGCGGCCCGGCCGCGCGGCGGGCATTTGAACCGGCGGAGCTGCGGCACCGTCACCCCGACATGGGCAACCGTCATCTCGCCGGCACGACGGGCGTTGCGCTGGATACGTCGTCCGTTGCCGGCGTTGCGAAAAAGTCTCCACCCAACCCCTATACCCAAAGTGAAGCCATCCGCGCGCTGACCCGACATCGCCGATCCACCGACGATGGGTCGATCGGACTGATGATTGCGATGGGGCCGGCCTTCAGCTCCGAGCTGGTGCTGCCGCCCTGGCAGGGCTGGTAAAAACTGTAGCCATGTATTACCTGCTGGTGTTGGCGGTCGGACTCGAGCGCATCGCGGAGCTGGTGGTCTCCACCCGCAACGCGCGCTGGTCGTTCACCCAGGGCGCCAAGGAGTTTGGCCGATCCCACTACCCGGTCATGGTGATCATTCACACCGGGTTGCTGGTCGGCTGCCTGGTCGAACCGTGGGCGCTGCACCGGCCGTTCATCGCATGGCTGGGCTGGCCGATGCTGGCGGTGGTGGTGGCCAGCCAGGCACTGCGCTGGTGGTGCATCGCGACGCTGGGACGGCGGTGGAACACCCGGGTGATCGTTGTGCCGCGGGCCCCGTTGGTGCGTCAGGGCCCCTACCGCTGGCTGCACCATCCGAACTACGTTGCAGTGGTGGCTGAGGGGCTGGCGTTGCCGTTAGTACATACGGCATGGCTGACCGCCGCCGTGTTCACGGTGGCCAACGCCGCGCTGCTTCGGATGCGTCTGCAGGTGGAGAACTCCGCGTTGGGTTACACGTGACGGACTACGACGCTGACCTGTTGATCGCCGGCGGCGGCCCGGGCGGGCTGGCCACGGCGTTACATGCTCGACGTCTTGGGCTTTCGGTGATCGTGGCTGAGCCGCGGGACAGCCCCATCGACAAGGCGTGTGGCGAGGGGTTGATGCCCGGCGGACTGGCCGAACTGACCTCGCTGGGTGTGGATCCCGTCGGCATGCCGTTTCACGGGATCGCCTACGTGAGTGAAGGACGGCGGGCCCAGGCACGCTTTCGCGGCGGGCCCGGGCGCGGCGTGCGTCGCACCGCATTGCATGCGGCGCTGGCCGCGCGCGCGAAAGAGCAAGACGCCGACTGGATCCGCACGCGGGTGACGAGTGTGGCGCAAGACGCCCACGGCGTCTCGGCCGCCGGCGTGCGCGCGAAATGGTTGGTGGCGGCCGACGGGCTGCATTCACAGGTCCGGCGCGCCGCCGGAATCACGGCGACGGCGGGGACGCCGCGCCGCTACGGGGTGCGGTGGCACTACCGGGTGCCGGCATGGTCGGAATTCGTCGAGGTGCATTGGTCACGCTGGGGTGAGGCCTACGTGACGCCCGTCGAGCCCGATCTAGTCGGTGTGGCGATCCTGTCGCGTGGCCGGCCCGACCCGGCTTGGTTCCCGCGGCTGACCCGCCAGCTGCGCGGCGCCGGTTCGGGACACCCCCGCGGCTGCGGCCCGTTGCGGCAGGTCGTCTCCCGCCGGGTCGCGGGGCGAGTACTGCTGGTCGGGGACGCGGCCGGCTACGAGGACGCGCTCACCGGCGAGGGCATCAGCCTGGCGTTCAAGCAATCCGCCGCGGCCGTCGATGCCATCGTCAACGAGACGCCGGCGTCCTACGAGCAGGCGTGGCACCGGATCACCCGCGATTACCGGCTGCTCACCCGCGCGCTGGTGCTGGCCAGCTCACCGCGCGCGGTGCGGCGCGCCGTCGTGCCGACGTGCACGCTGCTACCCGCGGTGTTCGGCCGCGGCGTCAACATCCTGGCGGGCTAGCTGCTAGCGCGCCTTCCAGACCGGCTCCCGCTTCTCGGCGAACGCCAACGGTCCCTCTTTGGCGTCCTCGGACTTGAGCAACGCCTTCATCTCGCGCATGGTGCGCTCCCAACCCGGTTCGTCACCGACGACGACACCGTCGTCGACGCCGTAGGCGACCCGCTTGCTGGCCTGCACCGACAGCGGCGCGTTGACGGTGACCCGCTCGGCCAGCGCCAGCGCGGCGTCCAGCACCGAGCCGTGCGCGACGACCTCGTTGATCAGGCCCCATTCGCAGGCGGCGGCCGCGGTGAGCGGTTCACCGGTCAGCAGCAGCTGCATCGCCACCTTGCGGGGCAGCTGCTCGGCGATGCGGAACACACCACCGGCGGCGGCGATCAACCCGCGCTTGACCTCGGGCAGGCCGAACTGCGCGCGTTCGTCGGCCACCACCAGGTCGCTGGCCAGCGCCAGCTCGGTGCCACCGCCAAAGGCGGTTCCGTTCACCGCCGCGATCGTGGGCTTGTCGATGAAGTGATGAACGTATCCGGCGAAGCCCCACTCGGGATGATCGGGGTGATAAAGGTTCTCCCGTCGCGCGATCGCCTTGAGATCGGCCCCGGCGCAGAACGACTTGTCGCCGGCGCCGGTGACCACCACCGCCCGCACCTCGGGGTCGTGCTGCGCCTCTTCGAGCGCATCCCCGAGGCCGATGCTGACGGCGGCGTTGACCGCGTTGCGGGCTTCCGGCCGGTTGATGGTAATCACCATCACGTTGCCCCGGCGCTCGGCCAGGGCCCCCGGCGCCTGGCCGTCACAGCAGTTCCACGATGGTGGCGTTGGCCTGGCCGCCGCCCTCGCACATGGTCTGCAGACCGTACTGAATTCCCTTGTCCCGCATGTGATACAGCAGAGTGGTCATGATCCGGGCGCCGGATCCGCCGAGCGGGTGGCCCAGCGCGATGGCACCGCCGTTGGGGTTGAGCTTCTTCTCGTCGGCGCCGATGTCCTTGAGCCAGGCCAGCGGAACCGGCGCGAACGCCTCGTTGACCTCGTAGGCGCCGATGTCGCCGATGGACAGGCCGGAGCGCTTCAGCACCTTCTGGGTCGCCGGGATGGGCGCGGTCAGCATGATCACCGGGTCGGCCCCGGCCAGCGTCGCGGTGTGCACCTTGGCGATCGGCTTGAGCCCCAGTTCCTTGGCCTTCTCGGCGGACATGAACAGGATCGCCGCCGAGCCGTCGGAGATCTGCGACGAGTTGCCGGCGTGAATCACGCCGTCTTCCTTGAACGCCGGCTTGAGCGAGGCCATCTTCTCCATCGGCGTGCCGCGGCGGATGCCTTCGTCCTTGAGCACCACGTTGCCGTCCTGGTCCTTGATGCCCACGATCTGGTCATCGAACGCGCCGGAATCCTGTGCGGCAGCGGCCTTTTCGTGTGAGTCCAGGGAGAACTGGTCGAGCGCGGTGCGGTCCAACCCCCACTGCTCGGCGATCATCTCCGCGCCGATGCCCTGGTTGGGGATCTTGCCTTCGTAGCGGTCCAGGAAGGACTGGGGATACGGCCGCCCGCCGTTGGCCAGCGACGCGCCCATCGGGGTCCGCGACATCGACTCGACACCACCGGCGACGACGACGTCGTAGTGCCCGGCGATGACGCCGGCGGCGGCGAAGTGGATGGACTGCTGGCTCGAGCCGCACTGGCGGTCCACGGTCACGCCCGGGACGGTCTCGGGCCAGCCGGCGGTCAGCAGCGCGGTGCGGCCGATGTCGAGGGCCTGCTCACCGGCCTGCATGACGCAGCCCCAGATGACGTCGTCGACCAGGCCCGGGTCGACGCCGGCCTTGTCGACCAGGCCGTTGAGCACCTGCGCGGACAGATCCGCCGGGTGCACCCCGGACAATCCGCCGTTGCGCTTGCCGATGGGTGAACGCACTGCCTCGACGATGACGGCTTCAGCCATGGTCTTGTCTCCTTTGACATGTGGACTTCGAAAGGGTGGAGTCTTGCGTTGATTGTCAACCAAGAGGTTGGGCGGGCGAAGCCCGGGGTGGCCTGGGTCACCCGGACCAGCCCGCGGCGATGCCGCGGGGCTGGACTGCGAACCAGAAATTTGTTCGATTATCCGGCGCGGATGTCACCATAATGGTCTCGGAGACCGCGTCATCCATACGTCACCTGAGTTGGTAGCGCCGGGAGCGTCGCGGGTCCTCGGACAGATGGGGCGGGTGTGAAGCGGCTCAACGGCATGGATGCGATGCTGCTGTACAGCGAGACGCCGAACCTGCATACGCACACCCTGAAGATCGCCATCGTCGACGACGCCGACTTCTGCTTCGACGTTTTTCGCCGTACCCTGCTGCGCCGACTGCATCTGCTGGACCCGTTGCGCTACAAGCTCGTTGACATCCCGTGGCGACTGCACCATCCGATGTGGTTGCAGAACTGCGACGTCGACCTCGACTACCATCTGCGGCGCGTTCAGGTGCCCGCTCCCGGCGGTCGCCGCGAGCTCGACGCAGTGATCGGAGACATCGCCAGCACGCCGCTGGATCGCGGCCGCCCACTGTGGGAGTTCCATGTCGCCGAAGGAATGGCCGATCACCGCCTGGCCATCATCGGCAAGATCCACCACGCGTTGGCCGATGGAGTCGCGTCCGCGAATCTGCTGACCCGGATCATGGATGCCGAAGGCGCGACGCAGGACGAACGCGACAACGACACCGGGTGCCTGCCACCGACGCCGGCCGAGCTGCTGCGCGCCGCCGGGCGTGACCACGTGCAGCAGATCGCCGCGCTGCCGGGGGTGATCAGCGATGCGCTTGCCGGCGCACGGCGGTTACGTCGGCGGGCACGCGAACGTGGCGAGCACCCCGACCTTGCCCGGCTGTTGCACGCGCCGCCGACGTTCATGAACCATCTGGTCTCACCCAGGCGGACATTCGCGACCGCGACACTGTCGCTCGCGCAGGTTAAACAGGTCGGTAAGCACTTGCGGGTCACCATCAACGACATGGTGATGGCGATGACCGCAGGTGCGTTGCGGGATCTGTTGTTGCGCTACGACGGTGACGCGGACCGGCCCATCGTCGCTTCCGTGCCGGCGAGCACGGACCGGTCGCCCGACAGGATCAGCGGCAACGAACTCGGCGGCATGGCGGTGTCGCTGCCCACGCACATCGATGATCCGCTCGAGCGGGTTCGACTGACTTCCGTGGCGACGGCGATCGCCAAGGAAAACAACGAGCTGTTCGGTCCGGAGCTGTACGGCAGAATAATCGCCTATTTACCACCGTTCGCCGCCGCCGGCGCATTCAGGTGGTTGGGCCGCCGGGATGCCCGCAACAACTTGTTCAACATCCCGGTGTCCAACGTGGCGGGGCCACGCACCCGTGGTCATCTGGCGGGCGCTCCGGTCAGCGAGATCTACTCGGCTGGTCCGCTGATCGCCGCATGCGGCATCAACATCACGGTGTGGAGTTACGTCGACCAACTCAACGTCTCGGTCATCGCCGACGACCGAACCGTCGAGGATCCGCATGAGATCACCGACGCCATGGTTCGGGCTTTCGCCGAAATCAGCGCCGCAGCAGGATTTTCCGGGGAGCCGTGCACGATTGACACGGCAATGCCCCCGGCCACCCTCAAGCCCTGAGACTCAAGATTCTTATCCCAGGATGGGAAAACGCCGCTGCCGAGCCAGGCCGTCCAGGGCGGTCTGCATCAGGGAGCGGATGTGCGCGTCGACGTCGGTGACGGCAGGCGTGTCCCCGAATTGCGTGACGACATCGACCGGTTCCAGGACCTCGCTGACGATCTTGGTCGGCAATGGCAGGTTGGGCGGCATGAGCATGCTCAGCCCGAACGGAAAACCCACTGTGACGGGCAGAATGTCGGATCGCCACCGCGACAGGCCCAAGCGCTTCGCCAGCCACGTGCCGCGCGTGAGGAACAACTGGCTTTCCTGCCCGCCGATGGAGACCACCGGCACGATCGGCACTTCCGCATCGATCGCCGACCTGATGTATCCCGTGCGGCCGTTGAAGTCAATGACGTTCTCCGCCAGCGTCGGTCGGTAGGCGTCGTAAATCCCGCCCGGAAACACCAGCACCACACCGCCGGACCGCAGCGCCCGTGCAGTGTTTTTCGAGGTGGCGCGAATGACGCCGAGACGCGCCAACCATCCCGACATCGGTCCGACGAACATCCCGTCGTGGCCGAGCGTGTACAGCGGGCGCTCGTAGCCAAACCTGCGGTAGAACGCCGCGGCGAAGATCAGCACGTCAGGCGTGAGCATGCCGCCCGAGTGGTTGCCGACGATCAGGGCACCGCCGTAGGGCGGCAACGATTCCAGCCCACGCACTTCGAAGCGAAACCAGCGCCGTGCCAGTGGTTCTGTCGCGGTGACGAAGCGCTCGGTGAAGCCGGGATCCCAGTCGCCGATTTCGGAAGCACTCACGAGATCGGGGTGAACTCGAGGTGCAACTCGGACAGACCCCGCATCTGCCAGGTCGGGTCGTAGGTGTAACGACGTGCGTCCGACGGCCCGTGCTTGGCCTCCGTAATAACGATGTCCGCCATTCGATCGAGTATGCGGTTCAGCGAGATTCGCCCCTCCGCGCGGGCTAGCGGCGCCCCCGGACACGAGTGATTGCCGCGGCCGAAGGCCACGTGCTCGCGCACGTTCGGCCGGTCGATGCGGAACTCATCGGGCCGCTCGAATTTTCGCGCATCCCGGTTGCTCGCACCGGGCAGCAGCATCACGGTGGTCCCCGCCGGGATGTCGGTGTCACCGATCGAGGTAGTCGTGCGCGCCATCCGGAAGTGGCACTTGACCGGACTTTCCATGCGCAGCGTCTCTTCCACGAAGTTCGGTATCCGGGTGCGGTCTTCGCGGAGCAGCTTCTGCAACTCCGGGCTCTCGGCGAGCATGCGGACTCCGAAGCTCAGCAGCTTGGTCGTGGTTTCCTGGCCGGCCGCGAACAGGAATGTCGCCAGCCGGACCACGTCGATGACTTCGGGAGAAGAGCCGTCGGGATACTTAGCCTGGGCCAGTTCGGTCAGCACATCTTCGCGCGGCTGTCGGCGGCGTTCGGTGATGTGGGTGGTGAACTTCTCATCGAGGTATTCCAGCGGATTGTGCGCGCGGGTCACCGAGTCGTCCTCCACCCCACCGGAGAACTTGCCAGAGAACACATCCCGAAACTCTTCGTGATCCTCGATGGGAACTCCCAGGAGATCCGCGATCACCAACCCGGAGAACGGTCGCGCATATTGGTCGAGGAATTCACAACTGCCGCCGGACAGGAACTCGTCCAGCTGCTGATCGGCGAGCCGCCACATGAAGTCTTCGTTTTCCTTGAGCCGCTTGGGTGTCAGCAGGCGACTGAGCAGACCTCGCGTCCGGGCGTGCTCCGGTGGATCTTGAGTCACGATGTGTTCGCTCATCGGGATCTGCGAGCGATGTTGTTCGATCAAGTGGCCGATGTCGTCGCCCTCGGGCTCGAACGGCAACCCCGAAAACGGGCCGGCGACCGAGACACACGACGAGAACGCCGGATCTCTGTAGACGGCGAGTGCTTCGGAGTGTCCCGTTATCGCCGTGACGCCCTGGTCGGGTCGCGACAACACCGGGCAACGCGCGCGCAGGTGGTCGAAGTAGGGGTACGGGTCCGAAATCAGGGACAGGTCAGTGAAGAAATCAACCGATTCGAATTCGCTCAACAGGACTCCTAGGCATCCAGGTAACCGCCCCCACCAACGTCGACCCCGGCGACGTAACCTCTCCTGCCAATCTAGAGCTGAACAAATATTAGGTCAAGATGGAGGCCTGGGATGACCGCCGGTTGGTTGATATGTGTCACGCGTCAAGCGTCAGCCAGGGCCTACCCGGACAATCGCTGGAGAAGCCGTGGCAGGCCCGGCCCGTCGAGCATGCGCAGGAGCGCGGTGCGGCCGGCGACCGTCATCATCAGGGCAGCCACCGGTCCGCGAATTTCGGCGCCGCTGCCCCACACATGCCTGATATCGCTGGCGCGCAGACTGATTCCGCGCAGTCGGCCAGAGGGACGAAGCCGAACGGCCACCAGCCGGTCAGGAAGTCCATCGCCAATGCTGCTCGCTGTGGGTCGGGTTGGAAGGGCAGCCCGAGCGGGATCCGGATGTCACCGCTGTGCACCAAGACATCCGCGAGCGGGTCCAACGGTCCGAATAGCGGCGGATCGATCCGGCGATCCGCGCATTGGCGCAAACTGGCTATGATCTCGGCGGCCGGCAATTCGGCACGACGGCGCGCCAATTCGTCGATCGCGCGGGCCATGCTCTTGCGACGAAGGGCGAGCCGCAGGAATGTGGGGGTGCCATCGGTGGCGGTGCTGACCGCATGAGCGGCCACTGTCTTGACATCCCAACCCGCACACAGGCTCGGCGTCGCCAACTGTGCGGCGTCCAATCCGTCCAGCAGACTGGCGATGCGACGCCGCTCGTCGGCGACGGCGGCGAAGACAAATTCACGGTCCACATGCATCGATAGGCGTCCGCAACGAGATCGCCGCCACCGTCGCGATTAAGCCCGCAAACCGCAGCCCCGACGGCAGTCTCGTCGGATGGTGCTTCTTAGCCGGCCGGGTATGCGACCGACTTGATCTCGGTGTACTGGTCGAATCCGGCGACACCGTTTTGGCGCCCCACGCCGCTTTCCTTGTAGCCGCCGAACGGTGTATCGGCACCGTACGGGGCACCGCCGTTGACGCCCATGAAGCCGGCCTTGATGCGGCGGGCCACCGACAGCGCACGCTCGAGGGAACCCGCAAACACGTTGCCGGCCAACCCGTACACGCTGTCGTTGGCGATCCGGATCGCGTCCTCCTCGTCGTCGAACGGGATGACCGATAACACCGGCCCGAAGATCTCCTCCTGCGCGATGGTCATCTTGTTGTCGACGTTGGTGAAAAGCGTTGGCCGGACGTAATATCCCTTGTCGAAACCGGTGGGGGCGTCGGGACCGCCGACCAGCGCGGTGGCGCCTTCCTCGACGCCCTTCTTGATGTAGCCCGTCACCCGCTCGAGCTGTCGTTGCGAAATCACCGGGCCGCACAGCGTTCCCGGATCCTGCGGGTCGCCACACGTGACGTTCTCGTAGATGTTCTTGAGGATCTCCACGCCCTCGTCATACCGGGACCGCGGCAGCAGCAACCGGGTCGGGTTGGCGCAACCCTGCCCGGCGTGCATGCACGGCGCGATGCCGACCATGCACGCCGTCCCGAAGTCGGCGTCCTCCAAGACGATGGTGGCCGACTTCCCGCCGAGTTCGAGGAACAGCCGCTTCATGGTGGCGGCGCCCTTTTCCATGATCCGCTTGCCGACCACCGTGGAGCCGGTGAACGAGATCAGATCAACCTTGGGCGACAGCGTAAGCTCCTCGCCGACGAAGTGATCCGACGCGGTGACCACGTTGACGACACCCGCGGGGATGTCGGTCTTTTCGGCGATCAGCCGCCCGAGCCGGTTCGCGTTGAACGGCGTGTTTGGCGCCGGCTTGAGTACCACGGTGTTGCCGGTGCCCAGCGCCTGGCCGAGCTTGTTGAGGGTGACCTCGAACGGGAAGTTCCACGGCACGATCGCGCCGACCACGCCCACCGGTTCGCGCCACACCTTGCGGGTGGTGAGCGTGCCGGTGAGGCTGATGACCTTGTCGCCGAGGTCGGTCTCCCAGGCGTACTCGTCGATCAGGCGGGCGGGGTACTTCAGCCCGTCTTCCAGCGGCGCGTCGAGCTGGGGTCCGAAGGTGATGGCGCGGGGCGAGCCGACCTCGAGGATGAGCTCCTCGCGCAGCTCGTCGATCTCGGACTCGATCGCCTCGTGCAGCTGCAGCAGGCAGCGCTTGCGCAGCTCCTTGTTGGTCGACCAGTCGGTCTCGTCAAAGGCGCGCCGGGCGGCGTCGATGGCCCGGAGCATGTCCTCCTTCGAGGCGTCGGCGACCTCGCCGAGCGGCTCTTCGGTGGCCGGGTTGATGTTCGTGAAGGTGCCGGCCTGCCCGTCGACGAGCTTGCCGTCGATCATCATCTTCGGCTCGAAGCGGACCTTTACAGCCTCTGTCATATCTGTCACTCTCTTCTGACTCGTTAGCGGGGCGTCCCGCACAGCGCTGGTTACCCTACGGGGAGCCTTACTGGAAACTAGCCGATTGGCAAGTGGAGCCTCGGGCGGGGCTGGTTATTGGGGGTCGAACAGCACCGGAACCGACGTCGGCGACCGGAAGACCTGGCCTCGGATATGGGGGTCGTCCCCATCGGGATCCAGCCGAAGATTCGGCAGCCTGTCGAGCAAGAGGTTGATGGCGGTGCGCATCTCGAGCCGCGCCAGGTGCATGCCGAGGCAAACGTGCACGCCGTGCCCCCAGCCCAGATGCGCCCGCGCCTCTCGGTGGATATCGAACGTGTCGGGATCGGGGTAGCGATCCTCTTGCCGGTTCGCCGAGCCGAGCATCGGCATCACCGTCGCCCCGGCCGGTATCGCCACGCCGCCGAGTTCGGTGTCGCGAGTCGCCACGCGGGTGATGGTCAGCAGCGGTGATTCCCAGCGCACGCCCTCCTCGATCGTCTGGGGCAGCAGCGAGCGATCCGCGCGGATGGCGTCCAGCTGCGTCGGATCCGACAACAGCGCCAAAAGCAGGCTGCCGAGCGAGCGATAGGTCGTCTCGACGCCCGCTGGGAGCAGCAGCCGCAGGAACGAGAAGATCTCCTCGTCCGCGAGCTTCTCTCCGTCGATCTCGGCGGCACCGAGGGCGCTGATCAGGTCGTCCTTCGGCTCCGCCCTGCGGGCCCGGAGTATCGGCGCGAAGTAGTCGCACAGGGCAGCCGAGGCCGCGAGCCCGCGCTCCGGGTTCATCAGCCAACTCAGCAGCGAAATCGACCACCGCTGGAACTGTGGGTAATCCTTTTCCGGCAAGCCCAGCAGTCCCGCAATGATCTGGCTCGGGTAGTCAAAGGTGAACTCCTTGACCAGATCCGCCTTGCCGTTGGGCGCAAAGTTGTCGATCAGGCTATTTGCCACGCGGCCGACCAACTCGTCCTGCCAGCGCGCCAACGACTTCTGCGAGAAGGCCTTCGATACCAATGAACGCAGCCGCCCGTGGATTGGCTCGTCCATGCCGAGCATCACGCCTTCACCCAGCACCGGGCCGAATGCGGCGATGACGGCGGCTGAGGAAAATGTCTCGTTGTCGCGCAGCATCTGCTGGATATCCTCGTGGCGATACACGATGAACATCGGCAGCGATTCCTCGTGCGGAAGCGCTCCCGATGTCTCGAGCCGCTGCACCGGCTCCTCGCGGCGCAGTCGCGCCAGTTCGGTGTACGGGTCACGCACGTCACCGGAGATGGCGTCATCGAACGAGCCGAAATCGTCTAGGTCGTCAAAAAGCTGTTCCATTTCTACCCCTCATTTTCCTTGTGGCGCTTGGCCGCCAGCGACGCCAGGCGCTGCAGCACCGGCTGCGGAAGAACACGTGCGGCGAACACCATCGCCTTTTGACTTGCCGTCAACGGCCACGCCCCATCGCGCATCGACCCCTGCCGGGGTATGCCCAGCACGATCCGCGACATGTGGTGCATGCCCGACGCCGGCAGGATCCTGTTGGCCACCAACAGCATCGACGCATCCGGACCGATGCCTCGGCGGCGGAACGCCCCCCGATCGTCTATCGCCTTGAGCAGGCCGTCGGTGAACCGCTCGGGTGGCCGGGCCATTTTCATCGCGAAGCGCCCGCGGCTGTTCATGGTGTTGTGCAGCCGGGCGTACGGGCCGTTGAAGTTTCGGTCATCGGTGGTGCCGGCGTCGGTGATGATCTCGGTGTCGTACGTACCGGCCACCAGGACGGTGACGCCCAGACCGAACGGCGCGATCTCGCACGCCATCGATTCCCCCCAGCGCTCCAGCGCCCCCTTGGCCGCCGAGTACGGCGCGGTGGCGGGCTGGCCGCGCACCCCGGCCGCGCTGGACACCAGGACGATGCGCCCCTCGCCCGCTGCCCGCATCGACGGCAGCAGAGCCTGGGTGAGAGTCACCGGACCCAGGACGCTGGTGGCGAGCATGCGCTGCCACAACGCCATGTCCGTCTCCTCCACCATGCCGGCGGCGGAGATGCCCGCGTTGTGCACCAGCGCGTACGGTGCGCCCACGGCTTCTTCGATCGACTTGGCCGCCGCGGCGATCGACGCGCTGTCCGTCAGGTCGAGCTGGACGCCGATCAACCGTTCGTCGTCGGGGGCGGCGCCGGTAGCCTCGCGCAGCAGCGGCATTCGTTGGTCGGGAGTGCGCATGGCCGCGACCACCCGCCACCCCTCCCGGTACATCCGCACCGCCGAGGCGAAGCCCAGTCCGCGGGACGCACCGGTGATGACCACCGTGCGCGGCTCAGCCATTCTTGCCCTGGGTTGCACAGGCGCCCTGACCGGGCGGCGGCGGCTGGACTTGCGGTCGGCCGTTGGGCTCCCCGCTGGCCCACGTCGACCAGATGCCGACCGAGTATGGGTCCTGCGCGCCAGCCTTCTCGTAATAGCCCTGCGGGTCATACACTTTGGCTTCGGGATACGGCCATGGGCAGGCCACCGAAGTGGCGGCATGACTGACCTTGATGACCCAGAACCAGCCACCGTAGGCGAAGTACGACACGTTGATGATGACGAACATCACCAGGAAGGTGCCCAGCACCGGACGCGTCGGGAACAACTTCGCTTTTGCGGCAAGCTTTTCCGCCACCGACTTACCGGTGTCATCGCGGTAGCAGAGGATCGCGGCCGGCACCATCACGAAGCACACCGAGAACGATTCCCAGATCAGCGGGAACTGGAATGTGGTGCCGGTGAACACCGATCCCCACGGGATCACCTGCGAGTAGATGTACATGCCCCAGTGGACCAGGATGTTTTCCAGGAAGGCATCGAAAATGAAGCCGATCACCAGCGTGATCAGACCCAAGCTGATCAGGGGATGCCGCGAGACATAGCTGGTGGGCCCGTACTTTGCCTGCAGTTTGCGCAGCAGCCAGACCGCCGGGAAGTAGGGACCGAAGTAGAACATCACGTAACCGAAGACCACGAACGGTTCGACCGTCGGCGACAACGACACCAACGGCCAGGATTCCGGCCAGTGCACGAGATCGGGGTTGTAGACCGCGAACGGCGACCAGTTCATGATCGGGTCCTGCCACACGATCAGGGTGGTACACAGGAACATCAACATCACCGGGCTACCGGGATTGCGGCGCCAGCCCCTGATGAAGACGATCAACAGCACGATCAGCGCCACGACCGTGGCCCAGTCCAGGAACCCGATGTAGTCCAGCCCGAACGTGAACTTCACCGGGCGCGGCCGGCCCTGCACATTCGGGTTCGCCACGCGAGGGTCAAGGGCCACACGGCAATTGGCGATGAAGAACAGCGCGAAGGCGGCCAGTGCGGCGCCGGCGATCCAACCGCCCCAGCTGCGCTTGCCTTTTCGCTGCGGTACGGCCGGTTCCTGCTGCGCGGCAGGCGGTGTGGTTTGTCCGGTAGACGGATTCGTGCCCAAGAGTCAGCCTTCCTCTCCGAAGCGATCGACCAGATGCGAGTTGATCCCGTCCGCGTCGAGGGTCCGCGCCACCAGATACCCGGCACCCATCCATGCCCGGCGCGTCCACTTGCCGAACGACACTCGAGTGCCGGGCGCGCCAGAGGCCGCGGGCATCATCTTCACCCGCTCCAGCGCCTCCTTGACCCCACGGGGGCTGAGCGGATGAGCATCGGTGAACGCTCGCACCAGCGTCGCGGCGACGTCGCGGTTCACCACGGTCACGCAGAACTCGGGGCGACTGCCGTTGTACTTCTTCGCGTAGCTGTCGAGGAAGTCCTGACCGATCCGGTTCGCCTCGTCGTACTGGTCGACACCGGTCCAGCCCATGAACGCGTTCCACATGATCGGGTTGACCCAGGCGTTCTGCCACGCGGTGGTGGTGAAGCGGGGTGGGTCCCAACCGAGGGTCTCGAGCGCCGGGTTGATGAACACGATTCCGAATCCGAATCCCAGGTGCACGATCGCCTCGGCCTTTGCCTCATGAAGCGTCTGGACCGCGGCGTTGATGTCCTGAGCCGTCTGGGCGATCGGAACTTCCGCAACGATGCGAATGCCTTTGCGCCGACAGGCACTTCGCAGATTCTTCAGGTAGCTTTCGCCAATGAGGCTCTGCTCGACCAGGACCCCAATCTCGGCGAGCCCGCGTTTGGCGATGAGGTCGGCCAGGAAGATCGGCTCATCGGTCATCGATCCCTGGGGGAAGGCGAATGTCCACTCGCCCAACCAGTCGTCGGTGCCGGTCACGCTGATCGCCGGCACCTTGAATCGTTCCTCGATCGCTTCTCGCAACGGCACGCAGTTATCGGTGATGTTCGGACCGAAGACAACGAGGCAGCCCTCGTCGACCAGTTCGCCATATGCATCGATCACCGCCTTGACCGAACCCTTCGGCAGACCCTCCACCTCGCGATAGATCATCTGCACGGGACGGTCCATCAGGCCCTGGGTCGACCGCCTCTTCGAAGATGAGGTCGAACGTCTGGGTGAAGGAGGCGAACAGCTCCTCGGGGAATCCCGGGGGGAGCGTGAAGTCCATCAGATAGCCGACCTTGATCGGCTCCGCGCTGCTCTCGTAGGACATCCGACCTCCCAGGTGACAAATTCGAGCGCGCCGATCCAAAAAACCTAATATTTGTTCAGACCTTAGCGGGGGCGGTATGCAGCGTCAATCATCGGACCCGCCAGACCCGTCCATCCCGAGGTAGATCTGGATCATTTCGCCCAGCGCCTTGCCGACCGCGACGTCGTCGGTCAGTGGGCCCGCGATCGCGGCGCGGGCCGCCTCCCGCATGCTCAAGCCCTCGGCGACCAGCCTGCCCGCGGCGATCAGCACCCGCGTCGACGCGACCTCACGCAGGCCGCCGGTTTCCAGCCGGCGGATGGCCTGCCCGAAATGGACCAGCTCGGTCGCGGTGGCCCCGTCCACGCCCGCCTCGTGCGCGACGATGCCCTCTTCGATATCGGCTGTGGGGAAATCGAATTCGATGGCCACCATCCGCTGCCGTGTCGAATCCTTGAGATCCTTCAGCACGCTCTGATAACCGGGGTTATAGGACACCACCAGGCCGAACCCGGGCGCCGCGTCCAGCGTGATACCCAGTCGCTCGATGGGCAGCTGTCGCCGGTGGTCGGCAAGCGGATGCAGCACGACGGTGGTGTCCTGCCGGGCTTCCACCACCTCGTCGAGGTAGCAGATCGCTCCTTCACGCACAGCCCGGGTCAGCGGGCCATCCACCCACACCGTCTCGTCACCGCGCAGCAGATACCGGCCGACCAGGTCCGCGGTGGTGAGGTCGTCATGGCAGGCGACAGTGATCAGCGGCCGGTCCAGGTCGTAGGCCATCGCCTCGACGAATCGGGTCTTGCCGCACCCCGTCGGGCCTTTCAGGACCAGTGCCAGGCCCTGGCGGTAGGCCGCCTTGAAAACGGCCTCTTCGCTGCCGACCGCTTGGTAATAGGGCCGCACTTCGTCCTTTCCGTCCGCGTCGGACGGACCCCCGTTGAAGTAAGCAAGCCCGGACTCGTTGGCCATAGCTTCCCTTCTGCCACCTCCGGCGATTTGGAGCCTAACCGGAACAGATGTTTGTTTCAAGTGCCCCGACGGGCGGCACCGGAGCTCTCGCGCACCAACTGTGTTCTGGGACTTGGCATCACCGACACCCGCCGGCGAACTTCCGCCGAACGCAGTGCGGAGCGAAACAGCGGCCCGATCACCCCGGCGAGCTGATCCGGGCGCGCGATCGTGGCGTGCGCGGTACTGCCGAACACCCGGCGCAGCGATTGCACGTCGGTTCCGGCGCCGATCGTCAGGCATACGCAGCCGGTCCCCCGGCGGCGGGCCTCGGTCAGCGCGCGGCGCGCGTCCGCGGCACCGTAAGCCCGCTCATATCCGTGGTCGTAGGCCAGTCCGTCGGAGAGCACCACCAGCAGCCGCCGTGACGTACCACCGCGCGCCTCCAGGGTCGCCGAACCGTGGCGGATCGCGGCGCCCAGGCGTGAATACGCGCCGGGTTCCAGGCTGTTGAGCCGCCTGATGACCTGGGCGTTCAGCTGGTCGTCGAACCGCTTGACGGGCAACATGCTCACCGCGCGCCGGCCCTGCGAGTAGTAGGCGTACAGCGCGACGCGGTCACCGAGATCGTGCAACGCCACCGTCAGGTTGGCGACCGCCGCACGCTGTTGTTCGTGCACCGTGCGCCCGACCGTTCCGGGTTCGCCCGACGAGCCCGACACGTCGAGCAGGAGCAGCACCGACAGGTCACGCCGGCGCCGCAGGCTGTCGAGGTACACGGCCTCGTCGGGCACCGATCCGGCCCGCACTTCGACCCGGGCTTCCACGGCGGCGTCGATGTCGATGTCGTCGCCCTGCGCCTGCCGGTGGCGACGGTGCAGACCCATGCCGAGCCGCGACAGCGGCCGCCGCACCCCGATGGCGTCGTCGATGGCCTGGGTGGCCGACGCCTTGATCTGTGGCTCGACCTCACGCACCGTGCACCAGGCCGGCCGATAGCTCTTGCGCGCGACGTCCCACTCCGGATACCGCACGCCGTCCGCGGCGGTCTGCCCATCGTGATCGGCGTCCCCGTCGTCGTCACCGGAGGTCGAGGCGAGCGACGCGACGGCGTATGCGCCGCGCTTGCCGGAATTGGTGCGGTGGGTCGGGTTGTTCGCGCCGGGCGGGCCGCCGCCGCTTCCGGTCTTGCGCGCGGACGAGAGCATCTTCTTCAACCACTTGCCGATGAATCCGCCCCCGCCAACCGGACTGGTGAACAGGTCGGGATCGTCGGATTCGTCCACCTCGCCGTCGTCGAGCTCCTCGAGTTCCGTTGCGCCATTGCGCCGCGGCACATGCTCGGGCTTCGCCTCTTCGTCTTGTTTCGCCACCCGGGCGCACGCGGCAATTACCTTCGCCGCACGGATCACGCCGAACTCCGGCGCCGGGTTCTCGAGCGGCGCCCGTGACGCGGCAATTTCGAGCGACGCGCGGGGTGAATCGGTGCGACCCGCGATGTCGCGGTCACCCAGTGACGCCAAAACCCTTGGCAGCAAAGGCGCATTTGCTACCAGTGCGCGGTGCCCTTCGACCGTCAGGTAGCGCCTGGCCAATTTGCGATGCCGAACCAAGGCGCCGACCATATCGGGCTCCAGGCTGCCGGCAGCGATCATCGACGCCTGCACGGCTACGGCTTCCAATTGCGCGAGCGGGCCCGCGTCGGCATCGACGTGAATGATCTGGCCATCGGTCCACGCTGGCTCACCATGCGAGAGCCCGGCGACCGCGACGGCTCGGCCCGCCAGCGCGGAGGCGAGCATGCCCAGGACCTGCAAACGGTCGGCACGGGCCTCGTCCCCCACGCTCGACCTCCAAATAGTTGACCAAATATCTGTTCCACCGTAAAGTCCGGCTGCACAGCAGTCAATGAATCAGGAGCACATGATGATTGACTTCACCGGCCAGGTGGCGGTGGTGACCGGGGCCGGTCGGGGACTCGGTCGGCTGTACGCCCTGGACCTGGCACGCCGCGGCGCCGCCGTGGTCGTCAACGATCTCGGCGGCTCCATGCGCGGCGACGGTTCCGACAGAGGCGTCGCCGACGATGTGGTCGACGAAATCAAAAAGGCCGGCGGCGCCGCGATCGCCTCGTACGACTCCGTGGACAACCCGGAGGGCGGTCAGGCGATCATCGATGCGGCCGTGGACGCGTTCGGGCGAATTGACGCCGTCGTCAGCAACGCCGGCATTTTTGGCAGCGTGCCCTTCGAGGACCTCTCGCACGACGACTGGACGCGGATGCTGCGCGTGCATCTCGACGGCGGCTTTCACCTGTCCCAGCCCGCCTATCGCGTGATGAAGAACAACGGGGGTGGACGATTCGTGTTCATCTCGTCCTCCGCCGGGATCTTCGGCCAGCCGATGGAGGCCCACTATGCGGCGGCCAAGGCGGGACTGGTCGGACTGACGAACGTCATCGCCATCGAAGGCGAGGCACACGGGATACTCGCCAATTCCGTTATGCCCACTGGCTTCTCGCGGATGGTCACCGAGACCGTCGGCGACGAGAAGTTCCTCGCCGACTCCGGTTTCATGCAAGCCATCCGGCCCGAGCTCGTAGTGCCGCTGGTGACGTTTCTGGCCAGCGCCGCCTGCACATTCACCCACCGAAACTATTCAGCGGCCGCCGGCCGCTACGCGCGGGTGTTCGTCGGCCTCACCGAAGGCTGGCTCGCCGACGCCGAGAGCCGGCCAACGGCCGAGGACATTGAGGCGCATCTTCAGCAGATGTCCTCGACGGAGAAGTTCATCGTGCCCGCATCGATCGTCGATGAGGTGCTGGAAGTGTGTGACCGGCGCGGCGTCAGCCCGATGCCCGACAACGCCGAGGTCGCATTCCCCGAATCCCGAGGGAGCTGATCGTGGACGACGAATTGCGCGACCAGGTCAAGCGGCTCGCCGACCGCGCGGAGATCTACGACTGCATGCAGCGCTACGCGCGCGGAATCGACCGGCAGGATCGGTCATTGCTGCGGTCGGCCTACCACGACGGCGCCGTCGACGACCACGTCGGATTCGTCGGCGAGGTAGACGATTTCATCGACTGGGCGCTTGCCTACCACGGTAGCCAGACGCGATACCAGCACTACCTACTGAACCACACCGCCGACATCGACGGCGACGAAGCCCACGCCGAGACCTACTACCTTTTCATCGGGACCGACCGTGAACCGGCAAACCACATGACGATCTCCGGCGGTCGGTACATCGATCGCCTGCAGCGGCGCGACGGACGTTGGGCCATCGTCGATCGCGTCTGCCTGGTGGAGTTCATGGACGAATCGCAATCGCTGCTCACCGATGAGGCCATCGCCATGGTGCCCGGAACCCGCGCGCCCCGCCCTGACAGGACGGATGCCTCATACGATCGACCACTCGTGGCGTCGCGTATGGCCGCCAACATCATTGACCAGATATCCGCTCAACCGTAAAGTCCGGCTTGGTCACACGGTTTTACGACGCTGAAGACAGAGGAATGTGGACTTTTCATACCCGGCGGAAGTGGAACAGTTCCGCGGCGAGCTGCGTGACTGGCTCGAGGAGAACCTGACCGACGAGCTGGTGGCGGCCCGCCGGCCCACCGGCCGCGACGACGCCGCGTTCGAGATGCTGCGCGCATGGAACGCGACGATGGCCGACGCGGGATGGGCCGCCGTGTCCTGGCCCCCCGAGTATGGCGGGCGCGGCGCAACGGTGCTCGAGCAGCTGGTCTATACCGAAGAGACCACCCGCGCTCGAGCTCCGATGCCGCTCAACGTGATTGGGCTGAACAACATCGCTCCGGCCATCATGCAGTACGGCACCGAGTCCCAGAAGCTCACCCTGCTCCCCCGCATGATGCGCGCCGACGACATCTGGTGTCAGGGAATGTCGGAGCCCGAGGCGGGATCCGACCTCGCGGGGCTGCGCACCCGCGCCGTGCGAGACGGTGACGACTTCGTCGTCAACGGCCAGAAGATCTGGACCTCGCTGGGGCATCGGGCCGACTGGTGTCAGCTCTACGTGCGCACCGATCCCGACGCGCCCAAGCACAAGGGGATCTCCTGCCTGATCGTCGACATGACGCTGCCCGGCATCGAAGTCCGTCCGCTGGTCACGCTCAACGGTGACGCCGATTTCGCCGAGGTGTTCTTTCACGACGTACGGGTGCCGGCCGACGGGTTGCTGGGTCCGCTCAACGCGGGCTGGCAGGTGGCCACCACAACGCTCAGCCACGAGCGCGCCGGGGCCGCCAGGCTATACGCGGAGATGCAGGCGCGACTCGAAGAGCTGGTCAACGACCTCGCCGCCGCCGACACCGGCGCGCTGGACGATCCAGTGACGCTGCGGCGCCTCGGCGAAATCGCGGTCCGCATCAAGTATCTCGAAGTGCTGTGTCAGCGATCGATCTCGGCGACACTGCATGGCGGTGATGCGTTCGGGTCGGCCAGCCTCGCCAAGACCGTGTGGGGCGAGATCGGCCAGGACCTGGCGGCACTGGCCTTCGACGCTCTCGGCAGCCAGGGCTCGGGCGCGCCGTGGGCAAACTACCGCCTGACGTCTCGTTCGCTGACCATCGCGGGCGGCACCACTCAGATCAACAAGAACATCACCGCGCAACGAGTGCTGGGATTGCCGCGCAAATGAACCTCGAACTCACCGACGAGCAGGTGGCGCTGCGCGACACCACGCGGCGCTTCCTCGCTGAGAAGGCATCGATTTCGCAGCATGTCCGGCCGCTGCTCGACGATCCGACCGGAACGGACGACGCGGTATGGCGCGGCCTCGCCGATCTCGGAACAACCGGCCTACTGGTGCCGGAAGAGTGCGGCGGCGCCGGTATGACGATGATCGAGGCCGGCATCGTCGCCGAGGAGCTCGGTGCCGCGCTGCATCCTGGGCCGTGGTTGTCGACCGCGGTGGCCGCCGCGCGAGTGCTGACCCGGCTCGGAGACAACGACATCGCACCGAAGTTGTTGCGCGGCATCGCGGACGGCACCACGGTCGCCGCGGTCTGCTTCCCGGGTTCAGCGCACGCCTCGGTCACCGCGAACCGCAACGATGACGCGATCACGGTGCACGGCGAGATCGCCGAGGTGCCCGACGCTGCGGCCGCCGATGTTCTCCTCGCTGTCGCTGAAGATGCCGACGGCACTGCGATTTTCGCGGTGCGGACCGGCTCGTCCGGGGTTTCAGTCACGGCCGAGCAGGGCATCGACCCAACCCGCAAACGCTTCCGCGTCACGTTCGACGCGGCACCCGCCCAACGACTGGCCGCGGCATGCGCGGACGACCTGGCGGCGGTGATCGACGACGTGCTGATCGCCACCGCCGCCGACGCGCTCGGCGCCGCGCGCGCCATCATGGACCTCGCCGTCGAATACGCGAAAAACAGAACACAATTCGGTCAGCCGATCGGCTCCTTCCAGGCCGTCCAGCATTTGTGTGTCAACATGTTCGAGACGGTCGAGCTGGCCCGTGGCGGTGTGATCCACGCGTTGTGGGTCAGCGACGCATTCCCGGGAGCCGATAGTCAATCCGGCGAAGAGCGCCATCTTGCCGCGCTGCGGGCGAAGGCGTTCGCCGGGCGACTGGCCACCGTGGCCGACACCGCCATCCAGGTCTTCGGTGGGATCGGTTACACGTGGGAGCACGATGCTCACCTGTACCTCAAGCGCCTGCTGAGCTGGAGTGAGTTCCTCGGCGGTCCCGATGGCTACCTCACCGAACTCGGTGCGCGCCTTGCCAAGAGAGCCCGTCAGTGATGGAGATTGAGTACCTGCTTCACCGCGACCCCTGTCGGCGCGCTCTAGAATGGGGCTTTCACCGCTTTGTGCAGCGCATTCATCGCGCCCAGTCTGATAGCCTCTAACAAAGATTTGGTTCGGCAAGAGAGGACGAATGCGAATGTCCGCCAGCGCGCAGTCGTCCAGATTTGCACACCGCTAACCATGGCGAAGGCCGAGTCACTGCGAGCCAGCAGCACAGCTGATTCTCCGACGCGCCGCGCCGAGATCCTGGCCACCGCCGCGTCGTTGATCGCATCGTCGGGATTGCGAACGTCGCTGCAGGAGATCGCCGATGCCGCAGGCATTCTTCCCGGCAGCCTGTATCACCATTTCGAGTCCAAAGAGGCCATCCTCGTCGAGTTGATCCGCCGCTACCAGGACGACCTGGAGCGCATCGGACGGACGGCCCAGGCGAGATTGGACGAACCCGACGCTCGTCCGGTCGCCGAACAGATCATCGAACTCGGGTCGGCGATCGCCGACTGCGCCGTCGAACACCGCGCCGCTTTGCAGATGTCGTTCTACGAGGGGCCGAGTACGGACCCGGAGCTGATCAAGCTGACGCAGCAACGGCCGGTGGCGATCCAGGAGGCGATGCTGCAGACGCTGCGCGCCGCCCGCTGGAGCGGTTACATCAAACCCGACATCGACCTTCCCACGTTGGCCGACCGGATCTGCCAAACCATGCTGCAGGTCGGGCTCGACGTCATGCGCCACAAGTCCGCCGCCGACCAGGTGGCCCGACTTCTGTGCCGAATCATCCTGGAAGGCTTGGCAACTCGTCCCCCTACCGACTCGGCGCTGGACCGGTCGAAGGCGTTCGCCGCCGCCAATGACGTCATCGCGACATGGTCCGACGACAGCGATGCGGACCCCAGTGACAAGGCGGCAGCGGTGCGTGCGGTGGCACGGGCCGAATTCGGCCGCAGAGGATATGAGATAACCACCATCAGGGACATCGCCTCGGCGGCCGGTCTGGGCACCGGAACGGTGTATCGCGTGATCGGATCCAAGGACGAACTCCTCGCATCGATCATGGAGTCGTTCGGCAGGAAGGTCGAGGCGGGATGGGTCAGCGTCTTGCGCTCGGATGCCACACCGATCGAAAAGCTGGACGCGTTGAGCTGGGTCAACGTCAATGCGCTCGACCGGTTTTCCGACGAATTCAGGATTCAGCTGGCCTGGATGCGCCAGTCGCCGCCGGACACGCCCAACCCCGGCTGGCTCTATGCCACGCGGCTGCGGCAGATGAAAGCGCTTCTTTCCGAGGGCATCCGGTCGGGCGAAATAGGTGTCGAGGCACCGTCCACCGCGATGTTGTCCCGCTGCGTCGTCGGCCTGCAGTGGATTCCGGAGAACATCCTTCAAGACATCGGCACTCGCGCGGGTTTAATACACGCTCGCGACACCGTTCTGCGCGGCGTCGCGGTTCGCGGCAAGTAGATCTCATTCAACCCGCCCCGGTATTGAACCAAATAACTGTTACCCATACAGTTGAGCAGTTAGAACCGCGTTGGCATTATCCGAGAAGGGGATTTCCATGACCATTGTCGATCGGTTGCGCTACGACGGCAAGCGCGCACTCGTTGTCGGTGGCGCGACTGGCATGGGCGCCGCGGCGGCCAAGTCAGCGGCCGAACTGGGCGCCGAAGTCATCGTGATGGACTACGCGCCGGTGAAGTACGACGTCGCCAAGTCCATTCAGGTCGACCTGCGCGACACCGCGTCGATCGACGCCGCCCTCGAACAGCTGGACGGCCCGATCCACGCCGTGTTCTCCGCCGCCGGCATCGCCGACGGGACCACCGACCTGATGGCGATCAACTTCCTCGGCCACCGGCACCTCATCGAAGGCCTGCTGGAGCAGCAACCAGCTGCCGTCCGGCTCGGCGATCTGCTTCATCTCCTCGGTCGCCGGCATGGGCTGGGAGAACGACCTGGACTTGCTGAACGAGTTCCTGGCCACGCCGGACTTCGCGTCGGCCCAGGAGTGGGTCAAGGCGCACGAAGCCGAGGGAATCATCCACTACGGCTTCTCCAAGAAGGTCGTCAACGCCTACGTCGCGACCCAGGGCTACCCCCTGCTGAAGAAGGGCATTCGGATCAACGCGATCTGCCCGGGCCCCACCGACACCCCGCTGGCCCAGTCCAACGCCGACCTGTGGCTGACCTTTGCCCAGGACTACCGCGACGAGACCGGCTCCAAGGTGCACACCCCGGAGCAGATGGGCGACGTGATGGCGTTTTTGAACAGCGCCGCCGCCTTCGGCATCAGCGGCATCACGCTGTTGGTCGACTACGGGCACACGATGGCCTCGCTCACCAACGCCTACCCGCCGGGCAAGCCGATCATCGACATCATCATGGGGCGGGTAAAGCTCTAGGGGCGATCGCAAGCTCGGCGTAGCCGGGCGAAGCGGGCCGCCGCCATCCTCGACGAGCCGAGCTACCGTCGGAGCATGGCACGCATCATCGTCTTCGGCGGACACGGCAAGGTGGCACTGCAGCTCGCTCGCGACCTGACCCAGCGCGGCGACCAGGTGAGCTCGGTCTTCCGCAATCCCGATCAATCCGACGACGTCGCTGCCACCGGCGCCAAGCCGGTGGTGGCCGACATCGAGCGGCTCGACACCAAACCCCTGGCGGATTTGGTGACCGGGCACGACGCGGTCGTCTTCTCTGCCGGCGCGGGCGGTGGCAATCCGGAGCGGACCTATGCGGTCGACCGGGACGCCGCGATCCGGGTCATCGACGCCGCCGCACAGGCGGGCGTCAAGCGGTTCGTCATGGTGTCCTACTTCGGCGCAGGTCCGAATCATGGTGTACCGCAGGATGATCCGTTCTTCGCCTACGCCGAGGCCAAGGCCGCGGCCGATGCCCACCTGCGCGACAGCGACCTGGACTGGACGGTGCTGGGGCCGGGCCGGCTCACCCTCGACCCGGCGACCGGCAAGATCGCGGTCGGCCAGGCGAAAGGGCAGGTCTCGCGCGCCGACGTCGCGCTCGTCGCGGCCGCCGCATTGGACGACGATTCGACCATCCGACGGACCATCGAATTCAACAACGGCGACATACCGATCGCAGAGGCGTTGGCGAACTGACTAAGCTGGCTCTTGCAGCTGGTCTGCTTGCGCCGCAACCGCGGCGCGGGCATCGAGCGAGGCAAACGTTAGTGACGCTTCGTAAGAGGGAACCCGGTGAGAGTCCGGGACTGTCCCGCAACGGTATGCAGGAACGACCGCCGTCAGAGTTTTTGGCAAGCACTGGTCACATGACTGGGAAGCGACGGCCACTAGGAGCACCACCCGGTGCACGCCTGCGAGTCCGGAGACCTGCCGGCTGTGCCGGGCGCGCCGCGTCCGGCGGCTCATCGCCTCGTGGAATGGGCGTTAGGCTGCAGCCGTTGCGGTTGGTACCTGGGTACGCACCGCTATCGGATCGGCTGCACGTCCGCCGGCGGTGACCACCACGCCGATTGAAGGACGAATATCGTGACCTCTCAAGCATTCACCGCAACGGTTGCCGGCTCGCCACGCATCGGTCCGAAGCGTGAACTCAAACGCGCTACCGAGGGCTACTGGGCCGGACGCACCAGCCGAGCCGATCTGGAAAAGGTTGCCGCCACCCTGCGCCGCGATACCTGGAAGGGCCTGGCCGACGCCGGGCTGGACTCGGTCCCGGTGAACACCTTCTCCTACTACGACCACGTGCTCGACACCGCGGTCATGCTGGGTGCGCTGCCGGAGCGCGCCGCGCAGGTGCCCGACGACCTGGACCGCTACTTCGCCGCGGCGCGCGGCAACAAAGACGTCGCGCCGCTGGAGATGACCAAGTGGTTCGACACCAACTACCACTACATCGTTCCCGAGATCGAGCCCGCGACGAAATTCGCGCTGAACCCGGCCAAGGTGCTCTCGGAGCTTAAAGAGGCTCTCGAGCAAGGTATTCCGGCACGTCCGGTGGTCATCGGGCCGATCACGTTCCTGCTACTGAGCAAGGCCGTCAACGGTGGCGGCGCGCCGATCGAGCGCCTGCGGGAACTGGTGCCGATCTACTCCGAGCTGCTGTCACTGCTGGCCGACAACGGCGCGCAGTGGGTGCAGATCGACGAGCCCGCTCTGGTGACCGACATCTCCCCCGACGCGCCGGCACTGGCCGAAGCGGTCTACAACGCGCTGGGCAAGGTGAGCAATCGGCCCGCCATCTACGTCGCCACCTACTTCGGCGACCCCGGCGCGTCCCTGGCCGGGCTGGCCCGCACCCCCGTCGAGGCGATCGGTGTCGATCTGGTTTGTGGGGCGGACACGGCGGTCGCGGCGGCACCCGAGCTGGCCGGCAAGACGGTGGTGGCCGGTGTCGTGGACGGGCGCAATATCTGGCGCACCGACCTGGAGTCGGCGCTGGGCAAGCTGGCCACCCTAGTGGGCTCGACAGCCCATGTGGCGGTTTCGACGTCCTGCTCGACGCTGCACGTGCCGTACTCGCTGCAGCCCGAGACCGGCCTGGATGACGCGCTGCGCAGCTGGCTGGCGTTCGGGCAGGAGAAGGTCGTCGAGGTGGTGACGCTCGCCCGCGCACTGAACGAGGGCCGCGACGCGGTCGCCGACGAGATCGCGGCGTCCAACGCCGCGGTGGCGTCCCGCAAGAGCGACCCGCGCCTGCACAACGACCGCATCCGGGCCCGCATCGACTCGATCGTCGCGTCGGGTGCGCATCGGGGCGACGCGGCCCAGCGCCGCACCAGCCAGGAGGAGCGGCTGCACCTGCCGCCGCTGCCGACAACCACCATCGGGTCGTTCCCGCAGACCGTCGAGATCCGCAAGGCGCGCGCCGCGCTGGTAGCGGGCGAGATCGACGACGCCGAATACCAGAGGCGGATGAAGCAGGAGATCGCCGACGTCATCAAGTTGCAGGAGACCCTCGGAATTGACGTGCTGGTGCACGGCGAGCCGGAGCGCAACGACATGGTGCAGTACTTCGCCGAGCAGCTGGACGGATTCTTCGCCACCAAAAGCGGTTGGGTGCAGTCCTACGGCAGCCGCTGCGTGCGCCCGCCGGTGCTCTTCGGTGACGTGGTCCGCCGGCACCCGATGACGGTGGAGTGGGCGAAGTATGCGCAGTCACTGACCGACAAGCCGGTCAAGGGCATGCTGACCGGGCCGGTGACGATCCTGGCATGGTCGTTCGTCCGGGACGATCAACCGCTGGCCGACACCGCCAACCAGGTGGCGTTGGCGATCCGCGACGAAACCGTGGATCTGCAGGATGCCGGGATCGCGGTCATCCAGGTCGACGAGCCCGCGCTGCGCGAGCTGCTACCGCTGCGTCGCGCCGATCAGGAGGACTACTTGCGTTGGGCCGTAGGATCTTTCCGCTTGGCCACCTCCGGCGTCGCGGACTCCACCCAGATTCACACCCACCTGTGCTACTCGGAATTCGGTGAGGTGATCGGAGCCATCGCCGATCTGGACGCCGACGTGACTTCCATCGAGGCGGCACGCTCACACATGGAGGTGCTGGACGACCTGAACTCGATCGGCTTCTCCAACAGCGTGGGTCCGGGCGTCTACGACATCCACTCGCCGCGGGTTCCGAGCACGGGCGAGATGGCCGAGTCGCTGCGCGCGGCGCTGCGGGCGGTTCCCGCCGAGCGGTTGTGGGTCAACCCCGACTGCGGGTTGAAGACTCGTAACTCCGACGAGGTGAGCGCGTCGCTGAAGAACATGGTTGCCGCCGCCCAGGAGGTCCGCGCCGGCGTCTGATCACTCGCGCGAGTGTGGGCCCTATGCATGAATCTCGGCCCGAATCAGTACATAGGGCCCACACTCGGCGAGCAGACATAGTCACTCCGAAAGCACTTGCACCGGAACATCATCGGCCCACGGCTGGCGGACGACCATATCGGCGACCCGGACGATGCCGCGCTCGAATTCACCGGTCGCCGCGTCGACCAACCGGTACGCCTGCGTCTGCTTGTGAATGGGTTGCGCGTCAAGCAGAATCACCCGGACCTCGCCCGGCTCGAAGTGGCAGCGCTCCTGCAGGGCGGTGATCAGTTGCTCGTTGTGCATGTGGCCGTCGCCGAAGTTCCAGCCGATGGCGGTGCTGCAGATCCGCTCGCCGTCGGTGATGACGTAGTCGTCCTCGTTCTGGCCAGCCATGGCACGGTGTGCCAGCGTGAACAGCGCCCTGCCGTGAGTGTTGAAGCCGCGGAACGCATATCCCATGTAGATCGGTATCTGGGCCGCCTCGGGGCTGCCGTAGAACCGCTCCAGCTGGGCCTGCGGCATGCTGGCGATCGCCACGATGCCCCTGCTGATCTTGTCGTTGGCCGACCCCTTGATGCACCACAGTGTGGTGTCCCAGTTGCCAGCGTAGTAACGCATCCCCGGTAGGAACGAGATCTTGCGCGGAAACATGTTGCCCAACACGACGATTCCCGCGATGACGACGAACAGGACCGCCACCACCACCGGGTGCCTCAGGTCGCGCAACCCGATGTGGGTGTGCGCGACGAACAACGACAACACCCCGAAGATCATGAAGACGTTCCATTCCAGCGGCACGCCCATCGGAATCGAGACCAGGATCCCCAGATGGAAACAGACCATCGCGACGGCAGCCACCGTGACGGGCCACCCGCCGTGACAGAAGAACAGCGGCAACGGCACCAACATCTCGATGGCGGTGCTCAGGTGGGCCAGCCACCGCGACAACCGTCCGGGCCGCAGATCATCCGGGAAGCTTTCGAAGAACCGCCGTTTCAGCCAGCGGGGCCGCACCAACGGGTTATTGGACATCATCGTGGAGATGACGAACGGAAAGTGTTTGTTGAGCTTGGATGTCGCGGCACCCATCCAGATCACCAGGAACACCACCTTGGACCCGACGATCATGTCGGGTGCGGCGAAAAGGAACGTCACCGCCATGGTCGCGTAGACCTCGCCACGCGCGGCCAGGAAGATCACCTTGTCGCGCAGACCCGACCATCGCCAAAAGCAGGAGGATCAACACGATCTTCCATGCGGGCAACAGCCCGATCGTGGTGCCCAATTCGGGTATCGGTCCGGTGCCGTCGGCGAACAGCGCTGCCAGCGTCACCAAAAGGAAGAGCCCGTACAGCGCGACGTCGACCGGCTTGCGCTTGGTGCCCTTGGTGAGCGGGACCCGATCCGGCCACGGTGGCAGCCGGATGGTGCCGAAGCGCATCCAGTACAGAATCGAGCCCATCGGGGGGAAGAACCGGTTGTTCAACGGACCGAAGCCACAACCCAGCCCGATCACCTCGAAGAGCATCGTGAAAAGCACGACCTTCTCGAACACGATCGGCTCCGACCACCACGACGCGACGCGCGTGAACCCGCCGAGGCCGTTGGTGGCCGACGCGAACAGCCACGCGCCAAGGATGTAGAGCAGGATTTTGACGACATAGAACAGGTGCAGCACGACCGGCGTGCCGAAGCCCACCTCGGCCCAGTGCTTGGCCATCGGCCGGATCTTGTCGCTACGGGTGCCCTTGTTCCATTCGGCCATGTCGAGCTGCGGCAGCTCGGGCTTCAGAAATCCCATGGTTTCACAGACTAGAACCTGTTCTATGGGTGCGTACTGCAACCTTGGACAAGAATCCTTTGCCTGCGGCTTTCGCCCCGATGCGTGGCGTGTCGGCGCGCGCTTGAAGGGAATTTCTGCCCTGGTGTGGCAGTACGGCGGGCCCTCGTAGCGGTTGTTAAGTCTGTGCGTTGAATCATTTCAGGCGCTCGCCGCGCACGGGCCAGGTAGCCAGGCTCGCGACGCGCGGAAATCTGCGTTAACCGGCCACTGTCGCCATCCCCTCGGTGTAGTTTGCTGCTGGGGTGGACGAGGTTGAGGAGCCCGCCGTGTCTGAGGTCGATTTCTGCGTGGTGGGAGCGGGATTCGCGGGGTTGACGGCCGCTCTGCGGCTCAAACAGGCCGGGCATTCGGTGGCCTTGCTGGAGGCGCGTGATCGGGTCGGCGGCCGCACGTTCACCGAGACCCGAGCCGACGGTACGTGGATCGATCGCGGCGGGGCCTGGATCGGGCCTGGCCAGGACCGCATCTACGCGCTGATGAACGAGTTCGGCGTGCCGGAGTACAAGCAGCACAACGACGGCGACGCCATGATGATCGTCGGCGGCAAAAAACACCGCTACGGCGGCGCGATCCCGTGGACGGTGAGCCCGTGGGCTGTTGCCAACCTTGGGCTCGGTTTGGCCGCCATCGAGAGGATGTGCAAAGAGATTCCGCGCGAAGCCCCTTGGGACGCAAAGAAGGCCCAGGAGTGGGACCGCATCAGCATTGGGGAATGGATCCACAAGAAGTCCATGTCCAAGGACGCCGCCGAGATGCTGGACATGGCCTTCGCGGGCCTCTACACCTCGGCAGGGTCGGAGACGTCGTTGCTGTGGGGGCTGCTGCAGACGGCCTCCGCGGGCGGACTCACCTTCGCGATCTCGGGCAAGGGCGGCTCCCAGGACGCCCGCCCGGTTGGTGGGATGGGAGCACTCCACCGCCCGATCGTGGCCGAACTGGGTGAGGCGCTGCACCTTTCGCAACCGGTCCGGCAAATCACTCAGGATGCCGACGGCGTGACAATCGACGCGGCCGATCTGACAATGCGGGCGCGCCGAGTCATTGTCGCGATCCCGCTGGCGATCGCCACGTCGATCATCTATGAGCCGATGCTCCCAGTGGACCGGGCATTCCTGCACCAGCGCATGCCAAGCGGCGCGGTTGTCAAAACCTCGATCATTTACGACGAGCCCTTCTGGCGCGCCGACGGACTGTCCGGCCAATCCGCCTCGCCGAACTCCCCGGCCACCCTGACCATCGACGCCTGCACGGATACCGGGGATCCGGGAATCATGTGCGTCATCACCGAGGGATCCGCGGCGCGGCGGCTGACAAAACTCGACGAGGCCGAGCGCAAAGCCGTGATCGTCGGCGAACTCGTCGACCGATTCGGCAGCAAAGCCAATGCGCCCTTGGCATTCCACGAGCAGAACTGGACCGTGGACCGCTATTCCGGCGGTGGAATGATCGGCCACGCCCCTACCGGCGTGCTGACCGAATTCGGCTACACCCTGCGCCAGCCCTGTGGCCGCGTCCATTGGGCCGGTACCGAAAGCTCGGCCGTCATGTGCGGGTGGATCGACGGCGCGATTCGCTCCGGCGAGCGCGCCGCGGCCGAGGTGGCCGCAGCCGAGGCCGCAGCGGTCGCGTAGCCAGTCCACTCTTGTTTCAGTGGTGCCAGGGCGGCGGTGTGTGTGGAGATCGCGGAAGGTCATGCCGCGACGGCAGCCGCCAACTCCCGTGCCGCACCCGAAGGGTCGCCTTGATCACAGCGCGGAGTAGATAGGCTCGATGTCGCGCGTGCGCAGAGCGTGGCCCGCGCTCCGCTTACATCACGTCAGTGCCAGTCGCCGGGATTCCCGCCCTGCCAATGTTGGTCGCCTTGCCAATGTTGGTCGCCTTGCCAGTTCTGGTCGTACGGCCCGTTGCGCCAGTGACCCTCGTCGCGGGGCTCGCCGTCGTAGAAGTGTTCGTCGTGGCAGCGCCCCCAGTCCCAGTTGTTGCCCCAGGCCCCATCCCACTGCTGGCCGGGGCACCAGTGGTAGCCGGCCGGGCCACCGGGCCTACCCGGGTACCCGCCAGGACCGTGCCAGTGCCCTTGGTCGTGCGGTTCGCCGTCGTACCAGTTGTCGTCGTGACACCGGCCCCAGTCCCAGTTGTTGCCCCAGCCCCCATCCCACTGCTGGCCGGGGCACCAGTGATAGTTCGGGAACGGCGCTGGTTCGGCCTGGGCGACGCCAGCCACGCCCAAGCCCGCAAATCCGATGGCGGCGGTCATTCCCACCGTTGACGCCGCGACGCGTGCAATGTTTTTCATGCCGAGAGTATTACCCCGCTCCAGCGCGAAAGAATCCCGCTCAGCGACGAGTTTTGCGAGCTACACGGCCTTAAGGTTTGGGGTGGTACAGTGCCTGAGTCGCAGATAATTCTCATTTGAACCCGCAAGAGGGCCGGCGAGCACTAACACCTTCACGACCCGGAGAAGCTGTCGGCAGGAATAACCCTAACCGGCCTGCTTGGCCGGCGGCCGGTAGAAGATCACCAGCTGGCCGATGGCCCCGGCCAAGCCGAGCACCAGCGAGATCAGCAGCCCGTGCCAGCCGTCCATCCAGTTCTTCCCGAAGACCAGGTAGTCCAGGCTGAACTTGCCCGCGCCCAGCGTGGCCACGCCCACGGCGCTGGCCGCCAGCACCAGGTTGTATTCCCAACCCTCCTTGACGATGAAGAAGCCGTTGGCGCGGTGCACCGTCCAGGCCGCGACCAGCATCAGCGAGACGAAGCCCGCCGCAGGGATCGGGGTCAAAAACCCGGCGGCCAGCCCGAGGCCAGCGGCCATTTCCGTAGTCGCTGCCACGGTGGCGTGGAACTTGCCGGGCTTCATGCCGATGCTCTCGAACCAGCGGGCGGTGCCCGGGATGCGGCCACCGCCGAAGAACTTGTTGTAGCCATGCGCGGCCAACGTCACGCCCAACACCAGCCGCAGGATCAGTACTCCGACGTCATGGAACGTGTCATATGAAGTCATGACTGTAAACCTAGATCATGGGGCGGGAGGCAAGACAAGAGCCGCCGGGCAGCTACGTCGCCTTATCCCCTGGTCCGTGTGGGACCATAGCGGGCGTTCCGACGTCGGCCCGATCAGTAGCCACACCACCAAGGGGGTGCACCACGGCTGGCACCGCACGAGGTAGCGGCGCCCACCGCAATGCGTCAAGCAGCCGTGGGTCTGCGCGTATCGAGCACTCCGTGGTGTTGCTGGACGGCACATCGAGCCACCCGCGGGAGCTGCTGGGCAACAAGGGCCACGGCATCGAGGCGATGCGCCGGCACAACCTGCCGGTACCGCCGGCGTTCTGCATCACCACCGCGGTCGGCCTGCGGTATCTCGCCGATCCCGCGGCGACCATAGACGCCGTCTGGGACGACGTGCTCGACCGGGTGCGCTGGCTGGAGGCACAGACCTCGCGCACGTTCGGGCGGGGTCCGCGTCCCCTATTGGTCAGCGTGCGCTCCGGGGCCACCCAATCCATGCCGGGCATGATGGACACCATCCTGGACCTCGGCATCAACGACGCCGTCGAGCAGGCGCTGGCGGCGGGCAGTAGCCGCGGAGTTCGCTCACGACACCCGCCGGCGGTTCTCCGCAATGTATCGGCGCATCGTGGGCGTCGGCGAGCACGAGTCGGTGCCGTCGGACCCGTACGCGCAGTTGCGCGCGGGCATCGAGGCGGTGTTCGCTTCGTGGAATTCACCGCGCGCGGTCGCCTATCGCGCCCATTACGGAATTGACGATCGGCACGGCACCGCCGTGGTCGTGCAGGCGATGGTGTTCGGCAACCGCGGCCCGAATTCGGGTGCCGGGGCGTTCTTTTCACGTAATCCGATCACCGGCGACAACGAGCCGTTCGGCGAATGGCTGCCCGGCGGCCAGGGCGACGACGTGGTGTCGGGCTCGGTCGACGTCGAGCCGATCGTCGCGTTGCGCGACGAGCAGCCGGCTGTCTACGCCGAGCTGATCGATGCCGCCCGCAGCTTGGAGCGGCTGGACTCCGACATACAGGAGATCGAGTTCACCGTCGAGGACGGCAAGCTGTGGTTGTTGCAGACCCGGGCGGCGGAGCGCTCGGCGCAGGCGGCGGTGCGCTGGCGCTGCAGCTGCGACACGAGGGACTCATCAACGATGCGGAGACGTTGCGGCGGGTGACCCCGGCGCACGTCCAGATCCTGCTGCGACCTGCGCTGCAACCCGAGATCCGTTTGGCGGCTCCGCTTTTAGCTAAAGGACTACCGGCATGCCCCGGGGTGGTCTCCGGCAAGGCGTACACCGATGTCGACGAGGCGCTGCGCGCCGTCGACCGCGGCGAGCGGGTGATCCTGGTGCGCGACCACACGCGGCCCGAAGACGTGTCGGGCATGCTGGCCGCGCAGGGCATCGTCACCGAGGTCGGCGGCGCCTCCAGCCATGCGGCGGTGGTCAGCCGCGAACTGGGCCGGGTGGCCGTGGTGGGCTGCGGCCAGGGAGTCGCGGCAGCGCTGGCCGGCAGGCACATCACCGTCGACGGCGCCGAAGGCGAAGTGCGCGAAGGCGATCTGAGCCTGTCCGCGTGGTCCGAAGATGATACGCCGGAACTGCGCGAGCTGGCCGACATCGCACGGCGGATCAGCCCGCTGCGTGCGCACTCCGCGGGCGAGCACGTGCGATTGGACGACAGCTCCGAGACCGCGGTGCGCGCCATGTTGGACAGCGGGCATGCCGACGTGGTTTCGGCGACGCCGTTGATCGTGATGCTGACCGCGCTACGCCTGATCTCATGACTGAATTGACCGTGCTGCAAGGGGTTCGGCTCAAGGGCCGGGTAAAGCCTGCCGACCTGGCCGCGACGCTAGGTGAGGACCTCGGTGACATCGCTCCCATCGTCGAACGGTTGACCGCGGCGGGACTGCTGACCGAAGGCGCGACGTTGCGGATCACCGGTAGCGGCAGCGACAGGCTCGCGGCGTTGCTCGCCGAGGAGCGCGAGGGCATCGATCCGGCCGCGATGGCGGTCGCCTACGACGAGTTCCGCGCCGTCAACGCCGATTTCAAACGCCTCGTGACGGATTGGCAGCTCAAGGGTGGACCGGACGGCGTTCCCAACGCCCACGACGACGCCGACTACGACGCCGCGGTGTTGGCCCGCCTCGACGACGTGCATGCCCGCACGATGCCGATCATCGCGGCGGTGGCGGCACAACTGCCGCGGCTGAGCGCCTACGCGGCGAAACTGGCTGCGGCACTGGACAAAGTCAAAGCCGGCGAAACCACCTGGCTGACGCGGCCGTTGATCGACTCCTACCACACGGTGTGGTTCGAGCTGCACGAAGAACTGATCGTCGCCGTCGGTCTGACGCGCGAAGAAGCGGCCCGATCCGGCGACGCGCAATAGCTACAGCGCAGCATCGAGCAGCGCCAGATAGGCGTCGATCTCGGGCAGAGCCGACGCCGCCGCGTGCACGCTGATCGCGATGGTGTCACCGATGCCGTGCACCCCGTGCGTCAGCCCCATCATCGGCGACAGCGCCGGGTATCCCGACGTCAGCACCACCCGGGCACCGCCGAAGCTCAGGTCGGCCGCCCCGCGGTTGACGCTGGACACCACGGTGTTGCCGGACACCTGCGTCGCGCGCGCCTGCACGTCGAATTGCCCGATGCCCCAACGCAGCAGCCCGGCCGGCACCGCCGCGAACGCGCGGTCGGCGGCCCGGGTGGCCGGGTGCTGGAAACGGCGCCGGCCGTTGGCCAGGTCGGCCGCGATCCGCTCGGCGCGCGCGCTCGGCCCCAGCTTCGGGTACAACCCCACCACGACGTTGCCGAAGTGGTTGTGCGCCTGCGGATTACCGGACTTGGCCATCGGCACCTCGGCCCCCAGCGAATCGCATTGCCCGCCAAGCAGACTGAACAGGGCCTGCGATACGGCGCTCAGCACGCGGACGGTGACCGTGGGACCGGGCAGCTGCGAACGATGTCGCACCAACGTCCGTACCGCGCGAGCGCCCTGGGGTCGCGCATTCGTCGGCAGCAGCGGCCGCGGCCCGGCGCCGGGGGCCAGCAGGCCCGCGCGGATGTCGCGCTCCAGCCGGCGATGCGCGCGAGCCGCCTGGGCGGCGCGCACGGGCAGAAAGCCCGGCCGTGGGATGGGCACCGCGGGTACGGCCTCGGGCCGGCCGAACAGCCACGCCGCCATCGCCGCGGAGCGGGCGCCGTCGGCCAGCGCGTGCGCGATCTGCAGCACCGCGACGGTTCCCGTCCCGCTAACGCCCGGAATGCCGCGCACCGGGGTGAAGACGTGCAGCCGCCAGGCCATCCGGCGAACGTCCAGTTGGTCGTCGACAAGGCCGGCGACGGTCGCCAGGACGCCGTCCCAGGTGTGCTCAACGAGCTCGTGGCGCACTACCCGCTCGGGCGTGACGGCCATCGGTACCCACTGCGGGTAGCGCAACGGGCCCCGGTCCCGCACTCGCATCGTCAGCGCCGGTTCGGCGTTGGCCCGCCGGCAGAGTTGTACGACGGCATGCGCGTAATCCCCTGGCTCACCGTCGAATGCATAGAGCAAGAACTCGTCGCTGGGTATCTTGGCCGACATCCAGTAGAACTGCGCATCGACGGCAGCCATGCGGTGCCCCGACCCGGCCCGAGCCACGGCGTCAGCCGGGTGAGCCGATGAACCCGAGCACCAGGTCGGCGACCTTGTCGGGTTGTTCGAGCTGCAGGAAGTGGCCGGCGTGTTCGACGATGCCGACCTCGCTGCCCGCGGGCAGCACCTTCTCGACCCAGCGCGCGAAAGCCGGTGTCATGCAACCGTCGTCGCGGCCATGCAGGTACAGGCACGGCAGCACGGGCGCCTCGGTCCACAACCGGTTCAGCTCGGCGTACCGCGCCGACGGTCGGGTGTTGCGGATGGTGGCGCGGTACGGGCCCAGCGCCGCCCGCCAGCTCTCCGGCGTGCCGATCGCGGCGTCGACGTGCCGCAGATCTTCGTCGGCGCGATAGCCCGGCGACCACAATCTCCACAGCAACGGCAACACCCAGGACGCGGAACGCTCAGGCAGCCAAGGCAATTGGAAGTAGATGATGTACCAGAAGCGCAGCAGCTGGCCAGGCAGGTGGCTGAGCAGCCGCACGCGATCGGTGACCCCGCCGCGCCTACGGAATGCCGCCGACGGCGGCAACGACATGATCACCGCCTTGGCGAACGGGCTGTCGGGCATTGCCGCCAAGCCCGTCGCGGCCATCGCGCCCCAGTCGTGGCCGATCACGACGTCGCGCTCCGTGCCGCCCGCGGCCGAGCGCACGCGCAGGGCGTCGTCCATCAGCGCGCCCACCTGATAGCCGCCGTCGACCGGGATCGACGACGGCGCGTATCCGCGCATGAACGGCGCGACCACCCGCCACCCCGCCTCGGCGAGCCGGGGGGCGAGCTTGCGCCAGCCGTAGGGGGTGTCGGGAAAGCCGTGCAGACACAACGCGATGGGACCGTCTTTGGGCCCCCAGGTTAGGGCCTTGAGCTCCCCCGCAGGGCCGGTCACGTCGATCCAGCCTGGTTCAGCCATCTCCACTCCCTGCTCGACGTCTCCGCAGGGATCAACCTAACCTGTGCGGCCTCACGACGCACCGACCCAGGTCGATACGGGGTCAAACCGGCGCTGTGAGAGCGGTTTTCACTGTTGCAGGGCGGCGGCGCGTTCCAGCTCGGCGATGATGATCTTGCGCATGCCATACATCGCGTTGGTCGCCGCCGCCGCCCGCGTGCGGTCGGGATCGCTGATCAGTTCGTAGAGCCGGTCCGGCACGATTTGCCAGCTCAACCCGAAGCGGTCCTTGAGCCAACCGCATTGCGATTCCGCGCCGCCGTCGGCCAGCCGCTCCCAGTAGTAGTCGACCTCGGCCTGGTCCTTGCAGTGGATCGTGAACGACACCGCTTCGGTGAACTGGAAGTGCGGACCGCCGTTGATCCCGATGAACCGGGTGCCGTCCAGCACGAAGCTGCCCGACAGGACGGTACCGGGCTTCCCCGGTCCGGCATCGGTGGTCTTGTTGAGGCCCTCGATGCGGGAGTTGGGGAACACCGAGGTGTAGAACTGGACGGCCTCCTGCAGGTTGTCGTCGAACCACAGCGACGGGGTGATCGATGGCATGTCCGGGGCCTCCTGACGGCTCGTTGTCTCTGCCCTTGATAGACCCCGTGACCGACGAAAATTCATCGCGTCGTCCACCCGCGGAACAGTGCTTAACCGGCCTATGTAACGTCAGATCGCATGAGTACCGTCAGCAGCAGTCCCGAGACGGTTGAGTTTGCCGGTGTCGACGGGATCACCCTGGTCGCCGACGAATGGAACCGCGGCTCCGACGGCGCCGGGCGGCCGAGCATCCTGATGTTGCACGGGGGTGGCCAGAACCGGTTTTCCTGGAAAAACACCGGTCAGACGCTGGCCGATGAGGGGCTGCACGTCGTAGCGCTGGATTCGCGGGGACACGGAGACAGTGCACGATCCCCCGACGCCGACTACGAAATCGAGACGCTGACCGCCGACGTCACGCGGGTGCTGAACGCGATCGGCCGGCCCGTGACGATCATCGGGGCCAGCATGGGCGGGCTGACCGGCATCCTCGCCGCTCACCGCGCCGGTCCGGCGAAGGTGACCCGATTGGTGCTCGTCGACGTGGTCCCGCGATTCGAAAAGGGCGGCAGTGCCCGCATCCGCGACTTCATGTTCAGCGGACTCGACGGATTCGACTCGCTGGAGCAGGCCGCCGACGCCGTCGCTGCCTACCTGCCCTACCGAAGCAAGCCGCGCAGCCCCGAGGGGTTGAAAAAGAACCTGCGGCTGCGCGACGGCCGCTGGTATTGGCACTGGGATCCCGCGTTCATGACCAAGCCCGGCGACGATCCCGAACTGCGCACCGAGAGCTTCGAGCAGGCCGCCAAGAACCTGACCATCCCCGTCTTGCTGATCCGCGGCAAGCTGTCCGACGTGGTGAGCCCCGAGGGCGTTCGGCACTTCCTGGCCACCGTGCCGCGCGCCGAGTTCGTCGAGCTGTCCAACGCCGGGCACACCGCGGCCGGCGACGACAACGACGCGTTCAGCGACGCGGTGGTCGCATTCGTCAATCGCCGTTGACCCGCTAGTTCGCCGGCTTCTCCGCATGCCCGCCGAATTGCTTGCGCATCGCCGAGAGCGCCTTGTTGGCGAAGTCGTCCAGTGAACGCGAGGCGAAGCGGGACTGCAGCGCGGTCGTCAGCACCGGCGAGGGGACGCCCTCGTCGATCGCCGCGATGGCGGTCCATCGGCCCTCCCCGGAGTCGGAGACCCGTCCGGAGAACTCCGTGAGATCGGGCGAGTCGTGCAGCGCGATCGCCGTCAGATCCAGCAACCAAGAGCCGATGACGCTGCCGCGCCGCCACACCTCGGCGACCTCCGGAATGTCGAAGTCGTACTGATAGAACTCGGGGTGCTCCAGCGGCGCGGTTTCGGCGTCACCCTCTTGCACCTGCTTGCCGATGTCGGCATTGCGCAGAATGTTCAGCCCCTCGGCGAGCGAGGCCATCATGCCGTACTCGATTCCGTTGTGCACCATCTTCACGAAGTGCCCGGCACCGGCAGGCCCGCAGTGGAGATAGCCCTGCTCCGACCGATCGACCTCGCCATCGCGACCCGGCGTGCGGGCGGCAGCGTCGACGCCCGGTGCCACGGTGGCGAAGATCGGCTCGGCGTGCAGGAATGCCTCGTCGTCGCCGCCGATCATCAGGCAGTAGCCGCGTTCCCGGCCCCACACGCCGCCGCTGGTGCCGCAGTCGAGTAGGTGAATGCCTTTGTCCGACAGCGTTTTCGCGTGGCGAATGTCGTCGCGGTAGTAGGAGTTGCCACCGTCGATGACGATGTCACCCGGCTCCAGCGTTTCGGCCAGTTCCTTGATGACTCCGGTGGTGATGGTGCCGGCCGGCACCATCACCCACACGACGCGCGGCGCCGTCAGCTTCTCGGCGAGCTCCTGCAGCGAGGACACTCCGGTGGTTTTGTCCTCCCCCGCCATCGCCTTGACCGCGTCGGGGTTGTGGTCATAGACCACGCATTCGTGTCCGCCCTTGGCGACGCGGCGGACGATGTTCGCGCCCATCCGGCCGAGGCCGATCATCCCAAGCTGCATCGTGCCAATCTCCTTACTGTTCGGTGGGCTTGCTACGCGGCAGCCACGGCTCGTGCCAGCTGTGATGACCCCGCACCAGCGTCTGTGCGGCCTCGGGTCCCCACGAACCCTGGTCGTAAAGGTGAATGCGGCCCGGCTTGTCCAGCACGGGCTGCACGATTCGCCATGTCTCTTCGATGGCATCTTCGCGGGCGAACAACTGGTGATCTCCGTTGAACGCGGCGTAGAGCAACCGCTCGTAGGGCCGGACCGGTTCGCCGAGATCCTCGGCGAACGACGAATCCAGATGGACGTCGTGCCACGAATCGCCGGCCTGGGCGGACAACTGCAGCCGCATCCCGGGATCGGGGTCGATGCGCAGCACGATCTGGTTGCACTCGGGCGGACGGCGATTGGGCAGGAACGAAAACCCGGGAACGTGGTGCAAGAACATCCGGACCTCGGTCACCCTCTCCGGCAACGCCTTTCCCGCCCGCAGGAAGATCGGCACGCCGGCCCAGCGCCAGTTGTCGATCTCGGTCCGCAGCGCGATGTAGGTCTCGGTGGTGGAATCCTTTGCCACACCGGCGACCTCGGTGTAGCCGCGGTACTGCCCGCGGGCGCAGCGCTCCGGATCCAGCGCCGGCATCGCACGGAAAACCTCGGCCTTCTTGTCGTTCAGGTCGTCGGCGCGCGCGCCGACCGGGGGCTCCATGGCGACCAGGGCAAGCACCTGCAGCAGGTGGTTTTGCACGACGTCGCGAAGTGCGCCCACCGCGTCGTAGAACTTGCCGCGGTCCTCGATGCCGAAGTCCTCGGCCATGGTGATGTGGATCTCGGAGATGCTGTCGCGGTCCCACAGCTTCGCGAGCCCCTGGTTGGCGAACCGCAGGTATTGCAGTTCTTCGACGGGTTGTTTGCCCAAAAAGTGGTCCACGCGCAGGATTTGGTCTTCATCGAGCACCGCGCGCAGCCGCTCATTGAGGTCGCGCGCCGAGTCCAGGTCGTGGCCGAACGGCTTCTCCACCGCCACCCGGGCGCGCTCCAGCAAGTTGGCTTTCGCCAGGTTCTCCACGATGGGTGCGAACAAGGCCGGCGGCATTTCCAGGTAGTAGAGCGGATGGGAGTCCGAAGGGATCTTCTTGGCGAGCTGCTTGTAGAGACTGGCGTCGGTGACATCGCCGTGCAGGTAGGACAGCCGGTCCGCCAGCCGGTCGAACACGGCTTCATCGAACGGCTCCCCCGATGCCTTGATCGCGTCGCGCGCCCTATCCTGCAGCTGCTCGATCGTGATGTCGTCACTGGCCACGCCCACGATCGGGTGGTTCAACATGTCGCGGCGCTCGAGCCGGTACAACGCCCGGAATGTCATTTTGCGCGCCAGATCACCGGTGATTCCGAAGATCACCAGCAGGTCAGATGAGTTACTGTCGTCCTCGGCCAAAACCGCTCCTCCCGAAAGTCACCTGATCCGGCTCCCTTGAGATCACTACCCGCGGCTGGCGGAGTCAACACTAGACACTGCCGATAGGGCCGACAACCTTGGTGGACTGCGGCCTTGAAAGGATGACCGGCATGGCTGACCCGCTGCACGTCACGGTCTACGCCCTGGCCGGGATCGCCGCGATCGAGGGTGTCGGGCTGATCGTGCTGTGGCGGTTGCTTGTGCACAGTCAGCAGGAGCTCGACGAGTTGCGTCAGCGGGCCGACACCCGCACTCAGCTGCTGTCGGGGGGGCGCGAGGCCGTCAAAAGGGTGTGGAACACCGCCAACCTGATGCGCAAGGAAGGATTCGGCGCGGCGGTGCGCAGCAGCATCGAAGACCTGGCGGACTGGGCCGAAGTCGAGCGACCCGACCTTGCCCGGGTCACCCCGGACGGCCGGGTGGTGATCTTGTTCTCCGACATCGAGGAGTCCACCGCGCTCAACGAGCGAATCGGCGACCGGGCCTGGGTCAAGCTGATCAGCTCGCACGACAAGCTGGTCTCGGATCTGGTGCAGCGACGGTCTGGTCACGTGGTGAAGAGCCAGGGCGACGGATTCATGATCGCGTTCGCTCGTGCCGAGCAAGCGGTGCTGTGCGGTCTCGATCTGCAGCGGGCATTGCGCAGGGAAGCGAACCGCAAGCGGCACGAGGAGATTCGCGTTCGGATCGGCATCCATATGGGCCGTTCGGTGCGCCGCGGCGATGATCTGTTCGGCCGCAATGTCGCAATGGCGGCACGCGTCGCCGCACAAGCGGTCGGTGGCGAGATCCTGGTGAGTCAGCCGGTCCGAGACGCGCTTTCCGATTCCGATGGCATCCGGTTCGACGGCGGCCGCAATGTGGAGTTGAAGGGATTTTCGGGCACCTACCGGTTGTTTGCCGTTGAGGCTCCGGCCGATTCAGATTCGGGCTAAGCACCTCCCTCGTTGTATTCGGCCAACCGCTGATGCAGGCGATCCCGGACCTCATCAGCGGTGTATGCACGTCGTTTGCGTTGGTCGCGAACCACCAGCACGCCCCCGGCGACGACGCCGGCCGCACCGGCCAGTCCCACCCACTTCCACACATTGCGCATGACATCAGGTTATGCGCCCACAGGTCGTGATGGTCCGGTTGTGATTGACTTGTGTGCCCGTCATATACGGTGACGCATTGGGCGTGACGTACTGCCGGGCTCATGATGGCGATGGCAATGGCGAAAGCTGCAGCGGCGAACGGGCTTACACGAAGATGCTCACCTTGAACCAGGCGCTCGAAGAGAGCCGGACCGGTGATCTGTGGCTGTTTCGCGGCGGTTCGGGACCCGACCGCGCCATCCAGACGTTGACCAACAGCCCGGTGAACCACGTCGGCATGACGGTGGCCATCGACGACTTACCGCCGTTGATCTGGCACGCCGAACTAGGTGACAAGCTCGTCGACCTGTGGACGGGAACGAATCATCGTGGCGTGCAACTCAACGATCTTGCGCAATCCGTGCTGCGGTGGTCGCAGCGGTACCACCAGCGGTGCTGGCTGCGCCAGCTCACTCCGCCGGCCAGTCGCGAGCAAGAGAACGAGCTACTGCGCGTGATCGCCCGGATGGACGGCACCGCGTTCCCTACCAGCATGCGCCTGACCGGCCGATGGCTGCGTGGCCGGCTGCCGAACGCCTACGACTGGCTGCGGGGAATCCCGTTGGTGGACAAGAAGGTTCGCGAATCGACTGAGCGACGCAAAGAGCGCCAACGGCTCGGCCTGGAAGTGGCGTACTGCGCGGAGACGGTGGCAATCACCTACGAGGAAATGGGTTTGCTCACCACGGAGAAGTACTCGAATTACTTCGACCCGGGCTCGTTCTGGAGCGGTGACAAGCTTCCGCTCACACTGGGCTACACCCTGGGCGACGAAATCGAGGTTGCGGTGGGCTAGTCGAAGGACTAGTCGACGGCCATCTCGCCCATTTCGGACCAGCCTGTGGCATCGATGGTCTGGTTGATGATCTTGGGCGTGGACTTCAGCGCTTGCGGAAGCTCTTGCGTTGCGCGCTTGAAGTGGTCGCTGTTGACGTGGATGCCGCCCGCCTCATCGTCGCGGAACGCCTCCACCAGGACGTACTCGGCCGGGTTGTCCAGGCTGCGTGACCACTCGAACCACAGATTGCCTTCCTCGGCGCGCGTCGCCGCGGTGAACGATGCGACGAGTTCTTGCCAGCGGTCGGCCCACTCGGGTTTGGTCTCGAACTTGACGACGATGAAGATCATTGCGGCCCGCCTCGGTTCGCTGCTTCCCAGTTACGCCCGCCCAGTCTGCGCGGGCAGCGCCAGCCTATCCGGGCCGCGAGGGTGCCACGGTGGCGTTCAGCAACCGAGCGCCGAACGTATTTCGCTTGGGTAATGGTCAGAGCAAAGTGTGCTCATGCGTCACACATGACACATGAGGACACTTTTGCTGCGCCGTGCTCTCCGCGGTTAGTGGCGCAGCTCACAAATTAGTCGTTCACGGGGATATTTCACTATCCGCGACACAGCGGGGTCGCCGGCGTCTGCAGCACATAAAGGCTTTACGTTATCGCCGGCTGTCTGCGTTCTATTTGTTATTTACTCGAAATTCCCGCGTGGCCGGAATAAAGGTATTTCAAGCAGCCGGCGGAGGCGAATCCGCTGGCGCCGGAGCGTCGACCAAAGCGGCCGGCGGGGGCGGCGGGGCATCCGGCGCGGGCGGGGGCGGGACGTCCAGCGGGGGCGGCGGAGCGTCCGGCGGCGGTGCGACCAGTGGCGGCGGGGCGCCGTCGTCCGGTGCCATCGGGAGGTACATGTGGTGGGTGAATCCGGCCTGGTAGGCGCCGGGACCACCAAGGTGCACGCCGCCACGCTCACCGCTGGAGACAGACGTTCCGTCCGGCAGCGTCACCGCGGTGTGGCCACCGTTCCAGCCAATGACTACGGCGTTGGGGGCGGTTCCATATTGGAATCCGCGCGCCCGCAATGCACCCTCTTCGTTTCCGGTATTGAATCGACTCCCAAAAACGGGCCTGTCAGTCGCTGCATTCGCAATCCACGACGCAAGTCCCGAACAATCGGTACCGGCGGGCGAATCTCCCCCCGCAATATAAGGCGTGCCCGAGACCTGACTGATCAACGACATCAATGTTGCAATAACGACCATGGGCAGCGAGGCTAGCAATAACATTTATTGTGAACCAAAATTTGTGGCGCAGGTCATTCGCTGCGCAGGCAATGACGTGCGCCGCACGTAGAGCAAACTGATTACAGGCCGGCATATTTTCTGCAGCAAACTACCTGCGATTCAAGGGTGCCTGCTGTGTAGCTTCCCGCTGGCGCTTCCCAGCGATTATCGGCTAAGCAGGGTCGCTTCCTCGTTCGCTTTGCGCCATCTCGCGGGCACGTCGGCCTGTTCTCGCTTTGCGCGGCACGCGCTTGGTCCGATCGTCCACGCGGTGCAGCCGCTCGCGTTCGCGCTCCGCGGCCGTGCACTCGCGTTCGTCCGCGCGCTGCTCTCGTTCGTCGGCCACCCGCGCGCGGCCGGCGTCCGGTCAGACCGGCGTCCAGATGCCGTTGTTCCAGATTCCCCAGTTACCACCGCCGGTTGGGTTCCACATCATTTGCGCCCCGGGCGCCCACTGCGGCTGGGGCGGCTGGGGCGGCGCCCACGCCGGCGGCGGCCCCCAAGGCCCCCAGCCCGCCGGGGCGGACGGGCCTCCCGGACGCTGCCAGTCGTGGCACTGGTTCCAGTCCCAGTCCGAAACGTTGCCCCAGCCCGGGTTCCATTGATCGCCCGGACACCAGTGACCGATGGGCACCGGGGCCGGGTCGGCCCGGGCAACGGAGCCGGCGGCAAATCCCAGAGCGGACAACGCCAACGCGCCACCCGCCAGCACGCTCGTAGACCGCCGCGCCCGCGGCCTCGTCCGCTTCACAGTCGTCATCTCCCAAGAATTTCCCTAGACCGGGATCCGGGCAAGTAGTAATTCGGAATTCGTCTGCGTCCTCGGGTCACGGCCGCGCGATGTCCGCTCACTTCGTCGACGCTCACACTCCGAACTTGGCGCGAGCCTCCTCGGTCACCGGCGTGAACAGGTTGACCAGGTTTCCATCCGGATCCCGGAACAACAACGCGCGGTTTCCCCAGGGCATCGTCGTCGGTTCCGTCACGACTTCGGTGACATGCTCACGGAGCCGCTCGTATTCGGAGTCCACGTCCTCGACGATGAATTCCAGGATGGCGCTTCGGTTCGCCGCTGCTTCGGCGGACCCAACTCCGAACATCGGGACGGTCTTGTCACTGCCGATGGCCAGCGTGCCGATCGGGGTGGAGATCTCAGCGAACAACTCGTTCCCCCAGATCGCGGAGACCTCGGTGACCAGCTCGTAGAAAGCTACGAGCCGGTCGACGTCGGCCGTGATGATGCGGGTCGAAATGAATTTCATGCGGTCTCCCTGGGGGTTGCGGCGGTGCCGTCAACATGTGGTGTCTGAGCACCGAATGCTAGACGCCGCCTCCGACAACCCCGGCGCGCGATTTGAGAGTGCGATTGCATGCGCCGAATCGGCAGGCCGGAAGGGTCCTCCTGGCCTGCCATGCGACGCCGGGTACTGTGCTGGCCAGATCCGGCCGTCTTCTGGCGAAGGCACGAATCGCACGAGAGAACAACCAAAGTTGGCGGGGCGTAGGGATTTTCGGCAGCCCCGACAGCTCCCAGTGGATCCCATTGATCGGGTCGTCGAAGAACACCGCGAGTAGCCGGGCCAGTACTGTGGGTACTCGTGCGGCTCATCGGTGACAGGGACACCCTGGCCGGCCAGCGTCGTAGGACGCTATCGAGTCGTCCTAGTCCAGCACCGCGGATTCGACGTGACGCACACCCCGCCACCGCATCGCGCCACCCTCGGCCGATCTCCTAACAATGCAGCATCGGAGGGCTCAGATCTACGTCCGTGTACGCCACCGTCGGTAAAGGATTAGTCCTCGGCGTCACGCCTTTCGCTTTCGGCCATTTCACGGGACACGTCTGCCTCCTCCCGTTCAGCTGTGGCCGTCTCGCGCTCCGCGCCCTCGTTCATCCGCCGCAGCCGCGCGACTTCACGGTCCGAGGCCGTGCCTTCGCGTTCGTCCGCACCCAATTCGCGTTCGTCTGCTATCTGCTCGCGATGGTCCGCAAGGAAGTCACGCTCATCAGCGAGCCGATCACGCTCATCCGCGAACCATTCGCGTCTCGCAATTTCAGCCTCGCGATGATCAAGCGCCTTTTCACGCTCGTCGAGCTCAGAAACCCGGCGGTCGGAGGCACCGGGCGTGTCAGCGAAATCGTCAGCGGCCACGTACAACCTCCTCACCACGAGTCGCCCTTACGCAGGTGCGTACTCCTTCGAATCCTCTCTCATCAGATGATCTCGACCCTTACCAAGGGTAGTCACGCAACGGCAACAATCGAGATCGCGAGCGCGAGAACCGGGTCAAGCCAGAAGAAGCGTCCGGTCAGCACGATCACTGCACCCGCGACGGCAACCGCACCAGCCGCCGAGCGCCGCGGGTGGCGGGACCTGTCTCGAACAGCGACGGCGATCAAACCGAGAAGCAGCGCAGCGCAGTCCCCGGCGGAGTCAACGCTGCCGCGATAACCCCAACCGAATGCGCGGCTAGACCCACGATGACCAGCGCCGCGATGAGCGAGAGATTGGGACGAGAACTATCCCGAGACGTGTCTGCTGGCCTTCGGGGCTACACGTTGAACCGGAACTCGACAACGGATCGGTCGAACATCACGTTGGCTAGGACTTCGTCTGCATTCGGTTCAGCAGTTCGCGGGCGGCATCGCGCAGTTTGATGTTGCGTCGTTGGGATTCGTCCTTGAGTCTGTCGAACGCTCCAGGTGGATCACAGCCGTGCACCGCTATTAGGGCGCCTTTAGCCATGTCGATATCGGAACGAGAGAGGAGTGCCGCCTCAAGCTGGGTGACGGTTTCTCGGGCGTTCTGCCAGCGGCGGGAGTTGCTAATCGCTTGACCGGCGGCAACGCTGTATAGACGCATGAGTTCAGCGTCGAACTGATCGAACGCGATTGCGCTGTGGCTGTAGACGTTGAGCGAGCCGCCGAGTTCCTGCTCGCTATCCGCGCCTATGATCAGCAGCGGAACCGACAAACTCGCGCGGATTCCTGCGTGCTGCGCGGCCTCAACGAATTCGGGCCACCGTTGATGTTCTTCGTCAATGATCGCTCGCAGCGGCGTGCCGTGCAACGCGGCTTCTAGGCATGGCCCCTGGCCCGAAGCGTATTGCTGGTGATCAAGTGGCAGCGCCTGTTCATCGGTGCAGGCCGCGGTGCGGACATCGGGCCACGACAGCACGGTAATGCTGACGACGTCCGCATGCGGGATCGCGGCAACCGCCGTCTCGGCGACCCGCCCCGCGACAACGTCTAAGGGCTCTTCGGCAGCGAAGATGTCTCGCAGACCCTCGATCGCCTCTGCGGTAGTTACTAGCCTGGCCAACGGTGCGGACAAATCAGCACCCATGATTGGTGCCTTTCAGAAGCATGCGATAACCGCTGCTACGGGCACACTGTGACTACATAGTATCCCAGTAACCGCATCGGTATCGCGTATCGCGCGTTGTCCACCACGAGAGATTGCGAGCTTCGGCACACATGGTTCGTTCTGTCCAACCGTTCGAGCTCCCCCGATCTTCGTCTACTACTGCTTCGCCTTAGGTGCTTGTCCGTGGCGGAATTCGACCACGTCGCCGTCGGCCATGACGTAATCCTTGCCCTCCATACGAACCTTGCCCGCGGCCTTGGCCGCCGCCATCGAGCCCGCGGCGATCAGGTCGTCATAGGAGACGATTTCGGCCTTGATGAAACCCTTTTCGAAATCGGTGTGAATCACCCCGGCGGCCTTTGGCGCGGTATCGCCCTGGTGAATCACCCACGCGCGCGCCTCTTTTGGGCCCGCCGTGAGATAGGTCTGCAGCTTGAGGGTGTGAAAACCGGCCCGCGCCAGCGCATCTAGCCCACGCTCGGTCTGCCCGATCGACTCCAACAGCTCGGCAGCCGACTCGTCGTCCAGCTCCTGCAATTCGGCCTCGATCTTCGCGTCGAGGAACACCGCGTCGGCAGGTGCGACCATCGCGCACAGCTCGGCCTTGCGGGCATCGTCGGTCAGCACGGATTCGTCGGCATTGAACACGTACAGAAATGGCTTGGTGGTCATCAGATTCAGCTCGCGCAGCAGTGACACATCGGTGCCGGACGCGAAGAGTGTCTTACCCGAGTTCAGCACCGCCTCCGCGGCGATTGCCGCCTCGTGGACGGGCTTGCGGTCCTTGTTGTTGCGGGCTTCCTTCTCCAGCCGCGGGACGGCCCTCTCCAAGGTCTGCATGTCGGCGAGGATCAGCTCGGTCTCGATCACCTCGATGTCGGAGCCCGGATCGACCTTGCCGTCGACATGCACGACGTCGTCGTCGGCGAAGACCCGCACCACCTGGCAGATCGCGTCACACTCGCGGATGTTGGCCAGGAACTTATTGCCCAGCCCAGCGCCCTCGGAGGCACCCTTCACGATGCCGGCGATGTCGACGAACGTCACCGGCGCCGGCACGATCTTCTCGGAATCGAAGATCTCGGCCAGCTTGTCCAGCCGAGGATCGGGCAGCGGGACGACGCCCTCGTTGGGCTCGATCGTCGCGAACGGATAGTTAGCCGCCACCACGTTGTTCCGGGTCAGCGCGTTGAACAAGGTCGACTTACCGACGTTGGGCAGACCCACTATTCCCAGGCTCAGGCTCACGGGGAACCAAGTCTAGGGGTCTTGGCGGCGGCTGGTTTCCGGGACCATTGGTCACCGCCGACCATGCACCCCGGCATGGCACGCCCAGGATCCCTACGAGGTATTTACGGGCCTTTCGGCCCATTCCCGGTACGGTCTACATGTGTCAGCACAGCGGGCAAGTTCGACGGTGGAGGGTGCTCACCGCTCGATCCATCCAAATATCCCAGGTGTCCCCTGGTACGCAGCCCTGCTTATCGCCGTCACCGCGACTGCTATCGGCTACGGAATCGACGCTGGTCACAAGGAACTGACTCACGTCTTCGCCGGCTTCTATATAGCCGGCTGCGTGGCGGCGGTGCTGGCGGTGCGCCAGGACGGCATCTTCACCACGATCATCCAGCCGCCCCTGATCCTGTTCGGCGCGGTCCCGGGCGCCTACTGGCTGTTCCACGACGCCAAGGTCGACCGCCTCAAAGACCTGCTGATCAACTGCGGCTACCCGCTGATCGAGCGCTTCCCGCTGATGCTGGGCACCGCCGGCGGCGTGCTGGCGATCGGGCTGGCCCGCTGGTATTTCGGAAACGCTTCTAAGAACAGCACAAGGGCGAATACCTCGGACGACGCTCCGGGGTCCGCCAGCGCCGACGGCAAGTCGTTCTTCACCGGCATCGTCGCGAAAGCGCAGTCGGTGCTGCAGTCCGATGACGATGCGGACGACGCCGACGACACCGCCGGTTCCCGCCGCCGCCGCACGTCGCGCTCTTCGTCGAGGACCCGCCGCACGACACGCACCACCCGTTCCGCTACCCGTTCGGCCCGCACCCGCTCCCGGCATTCACGCGAGCCGCTCGGTGACGGGTCCGAACCGGTCGAGCCGCCCGAGCGTCCGCGGCGCAGCACCCGACGCAGTGCCGCGTCGGCCCGCGATTACGACGCCAGCGAGCCGCCCCGGCGGTCGCGCCGGCCCCGGCCGGATGCCGATCCCGATCCGCGTGGTCAATCGCCCCGGGAAGCCCGCCGCGAACCGCGCACGCGCCGCAATCCCTACGAGCGGCCCACCCCGCGGAGCAGCCGTTTCGATGATTTCGAGTCTTACGGCGACAGGTATGACCCGCCGAGCGGCACGAATTTCGGGGGTACCGGTACGAGAGCCGCGAACCGTACGAGCCGTCTTACGAACCGAGGCGCCGGCGGCCCCCGTCTAACGGCTCCAACGGGACGCATCACCCCATTTCGCAGGTGCGCTACCGTGGCGCGGGCTCGCAGGAGCCGCCGCGCGAGCCGCACACCGAGCGCCGCGGCCGCTCGCGGACACCCGGACGGTCACCGGCGGAATCGTGGGAATACGACGTCTGAGGCGCTGAGCGACTCAGCGAACCGACCGGATCTCGCGAGGTAGCGCGAACACCAGGGTCTCCTGCGCGGTCGTCACCGGCTGCACCACGTCGTAGCCGCACTCGGCGAGTCGCGTCAGCACGCCCTCCACCAGGACCTCGGGGACGGACGCCCCCGAGGTGACGCCCACCGTGGTGACGCCTTCCAGCCACGCCGGGTCGATGTCGTCGGCCCAGTCGACCAGGTGCGCGGCGGCGGCCCCGCCGCCCAGCGCCACCTCGACCAGCCGCACCGAATTCGATGAGTTGCCGGACCCGACGACGATCACCAGCTCACACTCCGGTGCCATCGCCTTGACCGCGACCTGCCGGTTCTGGGTCGCGTAGCAAATGTCGTCGCTGGGCGGATCCTGCAGCTTGGGGAACCGTTGCCGCAGCCGCTCGACGGTCTCCATGGTCTCGTCGACCGACAGCGTCGTCTGCGAGAGCCACACCACCTTGCTCTCATCGCGCACCGTCACGTTGTCCACGGCGGCGACCCCGTCGACCAGCTGCACGTGGTCGGGTGCCTCCCCGGCGGTACCGACGACCTCCTCGTGGCCCTCGTGGCCGATGAGCAGGATGTCGTAGTCGTTGCGCGCGAATCGCCTGGCTTCGTTGTGCACCTTGGTCACCAGGGGGCAGGTCGCGTCGATGGTGTGCAGGTTCCGGTCGGCGGCCGCCGCGTGCACCGTGGGCGCGACACCATGCGCGGAGAACACCACGATGGCGCCTTCGGGGACCTCGTCGGTCTCCTCGACGAACACGGCACCGGCCTTCTCCAAGGTGGTGACGACGTGGCGGTTGTGCACGATCTCGTGACGCACGTAGACCGGTGGGCCGTGCTTTTCCAATGCGCGTTCCACGGTCTCCACGGCCCTGTCCACGCCCGCGCAGTACCCGCGCGGTTCGGCCAGGAGCACCCGCTTACGGACTGGGCCGCTGGCTACCGATCGCACCGCGCCGGGAATCCCCATGTCGATAGTCGGCGGCATGTCGTCCAGGGTACTGACTGCCGACACGGGGTTGCCAGCTCGCGCCGGTGGGCTTGGAGTTAGCCGCCGCGTAGGGCAATCTTGGACCCATGGGCACTGCACCGTATGGAGTACGGCTGCTGGTCGGCGCGGCGACAGTCGCTGTCGAGGAGACCATCAGGCTGCCGAAAACCATCCTGATGTACCCGATGACGCTGGCCAGCCAGGCGGCACACATCGTGATGCGCTTTCAGCAGAACCTCGCCGAGCTGGCGATCAAGGGCGACAGCACCCTCGAATCGATTTTCCCGCCCAAGGACGAGAAGCCGGAATGGGCGACCTTCGACGAGGACCTGAACGACGCGATCGACACCGCTTCCAGCCCGGCGCAAGACGGCGGTGAGGGCGAGCGCCGGGCCGAGGGCCGGTTCGCGCTGTACTCGGTGGCCGACGCGCACGAAGACGCCAGCGCCTTGACCAAGCCCGCCCGCCAATCGAAGAAACCGGCCGCCAACGCCTCGGTGCCGCAACCCGAGGTGGTCACCGAGCTGGACTACTCGTCGCTGACGCTGGCGCAGCTGCGGGCCCGTCTGCAATCGCTGAGTGTGGACGATCTCGAAGCCCTGCTGGCCTACGAGCAGGCCACCAAGGGCCGTGCACCGTTCCAGACGCTGCTCGCCAACAGGATCACCCGCGCGAACGCGAAGTGACCCCGGCCGTTACCTCCGAACCGAACTCCGCCGAGAACCCATTTCCGGTGCGCGCGGTGGCCATCCGGGTCGCGGGCTGGATCGACAAGCTCGGCACCGTCTGGGTCGAGGGCCAGCTTGCGCAGATCTCGATGCGGCAAGACTCCAAAACCGTATTCATGGTGCTGCGTGACCCGGCCGCCGACATGTCGCTGACCGTGACGTGCCCGCGTGATCTGGTGCTTGACGCGCCGGTGAAGCTGGCCGAAGGCACGCAGGTGGTGGTGCGCGGCAAGCCGTCTTTCTACACGGGGCGGGGCACATTCTCGTTGCGGCTCAGCGAGATTCGTGCTGTCGGGGTGGGCGAGCTGCTGGCCCGCATCGATCGGCTGCGCCGGCTGCTGGATGCCGAGGGGCTGTTCGATCCTCGGCTCAAGCGGCCGATCCCCTTCTTGCCCAACAAGATCGGATTGATCACCGGCCGGGCCAGCGCCGCCGAACGCGACGTGACCACCGTGGCGGCCGCGCGCTGGCCCGGGGTGCGCTTCGCGGTGCGCAACACGGCGGTCCAGGGCCCCAATGCCGTCGCCCAGATCGTCGAGGCGCTAGGCGAACTCGATCGCGACGCCGAGGTCGACGTGATCGTGATCGCCCGCGGCGGCGGCAGCGTGGAGGACCTGCTGCCGTTCTCCGACGAGACGCTGTGCCGCGCCATCGCGGCGTGCCGCACCCCGGTGATCAGTGCGGTCGGACACGAACCCGACAACCCGCTGTGCGATCTCGTCGCCGATCTACGGGCGGCCACTCCCACCGACGCGGCGAAGAAGGTGGTGCCCGATACTGCCGCCGAGCAGCGGCTGATCGACGACCTGCGCCGGCGAAGCGCGCAGGCGTTGCGCAACTGGGTGTCTCGCGAGCAACGGGCGCTGGCCCAGATACGCAGCCGCCCGGTGCTGGCCGAGCCGCTGGCAGAGTTGACGGCGCGCGCCGAGGAGGTTAACCGCGCCCGATCGGCGATTCGCCGGGACATCACCCGGCTGGCCGCCATCGAGACCGAACGTGTCGGCCACCTGAGCGCACGGTTGGCGACGTTGGGGCCGGCGGCCACGCTGGCCCGCGGTTACGCCGTCGTGCAGGCCATTGGGGCGACGAACCGCGTGCTCCGTTCGGTCGACGACGCGCCGGCGGGCACGCGGCTGCGGGTGCGGGTGGCCGATGGCGCCGTGGCCGCGGTGAGCGAGGGACGAAGCAATGGCGCCTAAATCCAACGGCGAGGACGATTCCGCCACCCCAGAACAGGGCGAATCTATTACACCTATTAGTCACCTGGCTTATGAAGCGTGCCGGGACGAATTGATCGAAGTCGTCCGGACGCTGGAGCAGGGCGGATTAGACCTGGATGAGTCGCTGAAATTGTGGGAAAGAGGAGAGCAGCTGGCTAAACGCTGCGAAGAGCATTTAGCTGGCGCTCGTAAGAGAATCGAAGACGCGCTTGCAGCGGGCGACGCCGAGGATGCCTGAATTCGGGGTGCCGGAGGGCGTGGTTGAAAATTTTTTTCCAAACTGGAACACGTTTCAGTTATGCTTTCGGCCATGGGTGATGCATCACTGACGGCCGAACTCGGCCGCGTCCTGGTCACCGGGGGCTCCGGATTCGTCGGCGCCAACCTGGTGTCCACCTTGCTCGACCGCGGACACGAGGTTCGCTCCTTCGACCGTGCGCCCTCGCCGCTGCCACCACATCCGCAGCTTCAGGTGCTGCAGGGCGACATCACCGACACGGCCGTGTGCGCCCAGGCGGTCGATGGCATCGACACGGTCTTCCACACCGCGGCGATCATCGACCTGATGGGTGGTGCATCGGTGTCCGCCGACTACCGGCAGCGCAGCTTCGGGGTCAACGTCGGGGGCACCGAGAACCTGGTCCGGGCCGGGCAGGCCGCCGGAGTGCAGCGCTTCGTCTACACCTCGTCCAACAGCGTCGTGATGGGCGGCCAGAACATCGCCGGCGGTGACGAGACGCTGCCCTACACCAACCGGTTCAACGACCTGTACACCGAGACCAAAGTGCTCGCCGAACGATTCGTCCTGGCGCAAAACGGTTCACCGAATGGGGGGGCCGGCCTGTTGACGTGCGCGATTCGGCCCAGTGGCATCTGGGGCCGTGGCGATCAGACGATGTTCCGCAAGCTGTTCGAAAGCGTGATCGCCGGCCACGTCAAGGTGCTGATCGGACGCAAATCGGCCCGGTTGGATAACTCGTACGTGCACAACCTGATTCACGGTTTCATCCTGGCGGCCCAACACCTGACGCCCGGCGGCACCGCGCCCGGTCAGGCCTACTTCATCAACGATGCCGAGCCGATCAACATGTTCGAGTTCGCCAGGCCGGTGGTCGAGGCCTGCGGGGAGAAGTGGCCGCGGGTCCGGGTGAACGGCCCCGTCGTGCGCGCGGCGATGACGGGTTGGCAGCGGCTGCATTTCCGGTTCGGGATACCGGCGCCACTGCTCGAGCCGCTCGCCGTCGAGCGGCTGTATCTGGACAATTTCTTCTCGATCGCGAAAGCGTCCCGCGATCTCGGGTATCAGCCGCTGTTCAATACCGAGCAGGCGCTGTCGGAATGCCTGTCGTACTACGTCGAGATGTTCGACGAGATGAAACGACAAGCCTTGGCGGGCAAAGCATCCGCCGCCGCGGCCGGCGGACAGCAGTAGAACCGATCGCCTAGCGAAAGCTCACCATCTCGCTGCCCCAGGCCGCACGGATATTGGCGTCGACATCGTGCGCGAGGGAGTCATGGCGATCGATGATCAGGCAGGAACGGTCGTTCTCCGAATATGGCGTCCATTCCGGCTCACCGGCGGGGCCCGCAGGCGTGGCCTGCGCGGCGAAGTTGATCCATCGGGTCCGCACCCTCTTGGACACCGCCTTGGCGGCCTTGGTGCCGCCCAAGACCAGCGTGGGATCTTTGGGCGCACCGAGATTGCCCCAGACGTAAGGTAATTCGGTGGCATGCGCGGCCCCGACCATTGTCAGTTTCAGCAATGGGGTCGCGTAATCGAACCGGTACAGATACACCGGTGCCACCCTTCTGTGCCCCTCGGCGAGCCATACCGAGGGCATCCGGAAGCCGACGTCCGTCGCGATGCTCAAACTCCGTGCCCTGCGCCGCAATCCCGAATACGTCGAGACGATCTCCTCTTCGGTGGGCAACTGCAGATCGGGTTGTTCGGCGGCAATCTGGTTGAACAACGACGTGATCGCCCGCGGAGTGATCGGCATCAGCGGCGACCTCAGCAACCGGAAGAGCATCGCCTCGTGCTTGTTGGTCCCGATGATCAGCGGGACCGGAAGTGAGCGACCCTCTTGCGCAAGCTTGACCGGATAGTCGGTCAGCACGTCGCCATCGACGATTGGGACGAACGCCAGCGTTCCCGGGTTGCGTACCGGCACTTCGTCGAACACCCGTTGCGAAGCGCCGAGAATCGCCCCCATCGGGATGTCGACCAGCCGTTGGGATTCCGACGGGGCGATTCCGAGCCGGTCGAGGAAGGCTTGCGCCACCCGTCCCGCGCGTTCGCGGTCGTACACCGAAGTGGCCGGCGAGCTTTGCGCAATCGCCCTGGCGAACAGACCCTCGGCCGCCGGGCTGGCCAACAGCGAGGTGACCATCCCGGCCCCGGCGGACTCGCCGAACAGCGTGACCCGCTGCGGATCGCCGCCGAAAGCAGCGATGTTGTCGCGCACCCACTCCAGCGCCGCCAGCCCGTCGCGCAGCCCGACATTCGAGTCGAAATGCCGCCCCGTGGTGTCGAGCGATGACAGGTCGAGGAAACCGAGCACCCCGAGCCGATAGTTGACGGTCACCACGACGACGTCGCCGTGGCTGACCAGCCTGCGACCGTCATAAAGCGTCTGGCTGCTCGACCCCAGGACGTAGGCGCCGCCGTGCAGCCAGACCAGCACCGGTTTGGCGTCACCGGGCTGGGTGTCCGAAGACGCCCAGACGTTGAGCCGCAAGCAGTCTTCGCCCTGCGGCGCGCCCAAATCCAATGGCATATTGGGAAATACCGGTTGCGGGCAGGCCGGCCCGAAAGCGGTGGCGTCGGCGACCTCGGTGCACCGCGCGGGCGGCTGGGGCGCCCGGAAACGCAGCTCACCCACCGGCGCCGCCGCGTACCGAAGGCCTTTCCACGCCTTGACGCCGCCCTCTTCGACGCCCCGGACCGGGCCGTAGCTGGTTTCGATCACGAGGTCGTCGATTGCCATGCGCGTGCGAAATTCCTCTGAACGAGCCTAGAAAAGGCGTTGTGTGAGGAACTCGACCACTCGCTTACGGGCCTCGTAGGCGGGGTGGCCGTCGACTTCGCGCACCTCGTCGGTGAGCACCGAGTGCGCCATCTTGCCGAAGCCGTGCTGATTGCCGGGGCCCGAATCGATGTCGATCACCTCGAAGGCGTCGCCGAGGCGCTGCTTGAGCGCCGCGAAACGTTCGGCCGGTACCGCCCGGTCCTCGCTGAACCGCAGGCCCATGGCGCACAGGCCGTCGTTGGCGCACCGATCGGCCACGGTGGCTAACTCGGACTCGCTCAAGCCGGGGTCACGGCGTCGTGCAGCGCCGATCGGGAACGGGATCGACGGCTGAGAAAGCACCGGCGCCAGCACGCTGTCGTCGACCGCGGCGGCCAGCGCGAACCCGCCGGTGAAGCACTGCCCGATTACGCCGACACCCTTGCCCGGCGTCGATGAATTGAGTTCACGGGCCAGCGCACGCAAGAACAACGCCACCGGTCGCTGCTTGTTCGTCGCAAATGCCGCGAATTCCCTTGCCACACAAGCCCGTCCGATGGAACCGACGAGATAACCGGCCGACTTGGCCTTGCCCGGCTCGCCGAACAGTGACGGCATGGCGACGGTAAAGCCGTTGTCCACCAGATGATTGCCCAAGGCGAGCACACCGGGATGAATCCCGGGGATCTCGGGAATCAGCACCACCCCGGGCCCGCTGCCCTTGCGGTAGACGTCGTGGGTGTATCCGCCACCGCTGAACGGTGTCGACGACCATCCGGATAGATCAGCCTCTGGTGCAGTCACGTTGACAGGATCCCTTTGCTTGGGCGGGTGGGCTAGCGGCTTGGCAAAGGCGGTTGCGATTGCGTCGCCGACGCCAGCGTACGGAACTGATCGGTGTTTCCGGCGCCGGTTATCGCAATTTGGGTCGCGCCGCCCGGGCCGCTGAGCCGGGTCGTCCATACCGGCTCAGCGTCTGCGCCGTTCTGGCCGGAACCCTGATAGACCACCCAGCTGGTTCCGCCGACATCGACCGCCCCGGTCGGGTAGGCCGACGGATGAATCGAATTGACGAGCTTGTCCTCGTCGGCGTTGCTCTGGGTCAGGCTCAGATACATTCCGGTCGGAGTGATGTAGCCGACAACCGAGACGGGTGCGTTCACCCGTTGACCGCTCCCGGGATCGGTCCGTCCGCCCTGGATGCCATCGCGGTGACCGGAGTTGGCCTGCCAGCCGGCGGGGAGCCGCGGTTGTCGCACGGGAAAGCCGAGCGCGGATGCGTCGGCACGCAGGGCCGCCCCCGCGTCATAGGACGGGACGGAGCCTTGGTGGCTGCCGGGCTGAAACGAGCACATGCCCAGCATGCCGGCCAGCACGACGCAGCCGATGACCAGCGGAATCAGAGACCAGAACATGTCCCGGCCGTCCTGCAACAACCGGGGTTTCGCCGGCCTGGGGGCCGGTCCAGCTTGCGGATACGGCGCGCCGGCTACGTTCCCATCAACCTGGGCATTCAGCGGCGGCTCCTCCGTCATCCCCCAAGTATCCCAGTTCCAGCGGACCGATCCGCTTCTGGGACAATCGGCAACCATGACAGTTGAGGGCGAGCACTCGACCGCCACCACGGGCCCGGCCGCAGCGCAGGGTCGATCGCGCGGTGAGGCTCCAGACCGCAACCTGGCTTTGGAACTGGTACGCGTCACCGAGGCCGGCGCCATGGCCGCAGGTCGCTGGGTCGGCCGCGGCGACAAAGAGGGCGGCGACGGGGCGGCCGTTGACGCGATGCGCGAGCTCGTGAACACGGTGTCGATGCGCGGTGTCGTCGTGATCGGCGAGGGCGAGAAGGACCGCGCTCCGATGCTCTACAACGGCGAGGAGGTCGGCAACGGCGACGGCGCCGACTGCGACTTCGCCGTGGACCCCATCGACGGCACCACGCTGATGAGCAAGGGCATGCCCAACGCCATCTCCGTGCTGGCGGTGGCCGACCGCGGAGCCATGTTCGACCCGTCGGCGGTGTTCTACATGAACAAGATCGCCGTCGGGCCAGAGGCCGCACACGTGCTCGACATCACCGCCCCGATCGCCGAGAACATCAAGGCCGTCGCCAAGGTCAAGGCGCTGTCGGTGCGCGACATGACCGTGTGCATCCTGGACCGGCCGCGGCACGCCAAGCTGATCGAGGACGTGCGGGCCACCGGGGCCCGGATCCAGCTGATCACCGACGGCGACGTCGCCGGAGCGATCTCGGCGTGCCGGCCGCACTCGGGCACCGACATGCTGGCCGGCATCGGCGGCACGCCCGAAGGCATCATCGCGGCCGCCGCCATCCGTTGCATGGGCGGCGCCATCCAGGCGCAGCTGGCTCCCACGGACGACGAGGAACGCCAAAAGGCCATCGACGCCGGTTACGACCTCGACCAGGTGTTGACCACCGAGGACCTGGTGTCCGGCGACAACGTGTTCTTCTGTGCCACCGGGGTCACCAGCGGTGACCTGCTTAAGGGCGTCCAGTATTACCCCGGCGGCTGCACCACGCAGTCGATCGTCATGCGGTCGAAGTCCGGAACCGTCCGGATGATCGAGGCCTACCACCGGCTCTCGAAACTCAACGAGTACTCCGCCATCGACTTCACCGGCGATACCTCCGCCGCCTATCCCCTGCCCTGACCACCGAATCGAAGGACGAGGAAGCCGCTTCATGGTCGCTGAAGACACCGAGTACCGCATCGAGCACGACACCATGGGCGAGGTCCGCGTACCCGCAAAAGCATTGTGGCGCGCGCAAACCCAGCGCGCGGTCGAGAACTTCCCGATCTCGGGCCGCGGCCTGGAGCGCACCCAGATCCGCGCGTTGGGCTTGCTGAAAGGCGCCTGCGCGCAGGTTAACAAGGACCTCGGGTTGCTGGCGCCCGAGAAGGCAGACGCGATCATCGCCGCGGCAGCCGAGATCGCCGACGGCCAGCACGACGACCAGTTCCCCATCGATGTCTTCCAGACCGGTTCGGGCACCAGCTCCAACATGAACACCAACGAGGTGATCGCCAGCATCGCGGCTGCCAACGGTGTGACGGTGCACCCCAACGACGACGTGAATATGTCGCAGTCGTCGAATGACACCTTCCCCACCGCAACTCACATCGCGGCCACCGAGGCCGCGGTGCGTCATCTGATCCCGGCTCTCGAGGTGCTGCACGAGGCCCTGGCCGGCAAGGCCCGCGAGTGGCACACCGTGGTCAAGTCGGGCCGTACCCACCTGATGGACGCGGTCCCGGTGACGCTCGGTCAGGAATTCAGCGGATACGCCCGGCAGATCGAGGCGGGCATCGAGCGAGTGCGCGCGACGCTGCCCCGGCTGGGCGAGCTGGCCATCGGCGGTACGGCGGTCGGGACCGGTTTGAACGCTCCGGACGGCTTTGGCGCGAAGGTGGTCGAAACCCTGGTCACCTCCACCGGCCTGAGTGAATTGCGCACGGCGGCAAACTCATTTGAGGCGCAGGCGGCGCGCGACGGGCTGGTCGAGGCTTCCGGCGCGCTGCGCACCATCGCGGTGTCGCTGACCAAGATCGCCAACGACGTTCGCTGGATGGGGTCGGGCCCGCTGACCGGCCTGGCCGAGATCCAGCTACCCGACCTGCAGCCAGGCAGCTCGATCATGCCTGGCAAGGTGAATCCCGTTCTGCCCGAGGCCGTTACGCAGGTCACCGCGCAGGTGATCGGCAACGACGCTGCAGTCGCGTGGGGCGGTGGCAACGGCGCGTTCGAGCTAAACGTCTACATCCCCATGATGGCCCGCAACATCCTCGAGTCCTTCAAGCTGCTGACCAATGTGTCGAAGCTGTTCGCCGAGCGCTGCATCAGCGGGCTGGCCGCCAATGTCGAGCACCTGCGCGAGCTGGCCGAGTCGTCGCCGTCCATCGTGACGCCGCTGAACTCGGCGATCGGGTACGAGGAGGCCGCCGCGGTGGCCAAGCAAGCGCTCAAGGAGCGCAAGACGATTCGTCAGACGGTGATCGATCGCGGCCTGATTGGCGACAAGTTGTCGCTGGAGGAACTCGACCGGCGGCTCGACGTGCTGGCGATGGCCAAGGTCAAGCCGGAAGACTGAACCGGCCGTCAGGGTGACGGCGGTGGTCGACGAGAGTAAGGGTGGTTTTGCATGACGGCTCCTCCCGGCGGTCCCTACGGTCAGGGGCCCTACGGAAGCAATCCGTATGGGCAGGAGCCGAATTGGGGCGCTCAGCCGCAGGACGGGCCTGGTCCCTACCCGCAGGGCGGGCCTGGTCCCTACCCGCAGGGCGGGCCTGGCCCCTACCCGCAGGGTGGTCCATACGCGTACCCACCGGGTGGCCCGTACCCGTACCCGCCCGGTGCCCCCTACCCGAACCAGCCGTATCCCCAACCCGGACAGCAATTTCCGCCGGGCGGCCCGGGAGGGCCCTACCCCCCGGGACCGCCCCCGGGTGGTCCCGGCTCGAAGCTGCCGTGGCTGATCATCGCCGGTCTGGTCGTGCTGGCGGTCATCGCACTGGTGGCGACGCTGCTGGTGATGCGAGGCGGCCATGACAACAAGCCGGCCGCCGCGCCCTCGACAACGAGCACCTCGGTCTCACAGCCGAAGAACTCCGCGCAGAGCGCGACCGATTGCACCCCGAACGTGTCCGGTGGCGAGATGCCTCGGACCGACTCGATTGCCGCCGGCAAGCTTTCTTTCCCGGCCAGCGCGGCACCGGGCGGGTGGACGGTGTTCTCCGACGACCAGGGCCCGAACCTGATCGGCGGGCTGGGCGTCGCCCAGGATGTGCCCGGGGCCAATCAGTGGATGATGACGGCCGAGGTCGGCGTCACCAATTTCGTTTCCAGCATGGACCTTACGGCACAAGCCACGAAGCTGATGCAATGCATCGTCGCAGGCCCCGGCTACGCGAACGCGCAGCCCACGCTTGGGCCGACGAAGTCTTCGTCGATCACCGTCGACGGCACCAAGGCCGCGCGGGTCGACGCCGACGTCACGATCGCCGATCCCAGTCGCAACGTCAAGGGCGACTCCGTCACCATCATCGCCGTCGACACCAAGCCGGTCACCGTTTTCATCGGCAGCACACCCATCGGCGATGCCACTTCGGCGGACCTCGTCGGCAAAATCATTGCCGCGCTGAAGGTCTCCAAGTCCTGACGCGGGTTGACCCGGCTAGCCGGCCGGGCCCGTCGGCGCCGAGATGTGGGTGGCCTCGGATCGCCCGCGCAGAACCGTGGAATAGCATTCGGCCCACTGCGCGCGCTCGGCCTCGCCCGCGGCATCGATGGCACCCGCGGAGCACAGGATCCGCCGGTCGGATGTCTTGGCGAGGTCGGCCAGCCGCGCGGCTTCGTTGACGGCGTCGCCAATCACGGTGTACTCGTACCGGTTTTCGGCGCCGACGTTGCCGGCGAACACCCGCCCCGCTGAGACACCGATGCCGAAATCGACCGGTAGCCGCCGCAGTTGGGAGCCGAGTGCCCGGGCGGTCGCCAACGCCGACGATGCCGGCTCGTCGACCGGCAACGGCGCCCCGAAGACGACCAGTGCGGCGTCGCCGGCGAATTTGTTGACCAGCCCGTGGTGTTCGTCAACGGCGCGCACGACGATCCGGAAAAAGTCGTTGAGCACCTCCGCGACCTCTTGCGGGGGGCGGCTTTCCGCGAGCCGGGTGGATTCCACCAGGTCGATGAAAAGCACGGCCGCTTCGACCACGTCTCCCGACAGCGATGCCCCCTCGTTGAGGGCGCGCTGTGCGACGTCGGCCCCGACGTGGCGTCCGAACAGGTCACGTAGCCGGTCCCGCTCGGCGAGACCGGTCACCATTCTGTTGAATCCCGTTTGCAGACGCCCGATCTGGGAACGTTCGTAGGCGCCGACGTATGTTTCCATGCGGCCATGCTCGATCTCGGCCATCGCGTCGACGACCTCGCCGACCGGATCCGAGATGGACCGCGAGGTCAGAATCATCGTGGGCAGTCCCAATACCAGCGCCGCGAGCGACACCACCAGAATCGGCACGTCCAGCGACGTGGACTTCTCGATCAGCCACCCGTACGAGCGGAGAACGACCAACGTCGCAATGACGGCGATGGGAAACGCGCTACACAGAAACCACAGCAGGACCAGCCGGGCATATACGCTCGGCACCGCCAGCTGCGGCTCGGCGCCCAACGTGGCGGCGCGCATGATGGGCCGCAGGGTGCGCTGCGCGATCAGCATCCCGGTGCCGGCGGCGGCCGATCCGCCGAGCAGCACGCCGAGCACGATGGGCAGCAGAAGCTGGGGCCCGCCAGTCAGATTCAGCAGGATGAAGAGCGTGCCGGTCACCGCCCAGGACGTAACCAGGATTGCCGACTGACGCCCGGCCAGCTTCATCACGGCTTCGCACTGTTGTGGGGTAGGTTCGTCACCCGCGACGTACCAGCGCACCGTGGGAGCCAGGCTGACGGCACCGGCTACTGCGACGCTGACGGTGCCCAGCACGACGAGCAGCACCACTGGCACCGTGTTCTGCCGCGCGAAGTCCGCGTTGGCGCCGACGGAAGTGTGGCCCCGCAACGGAATGAGGATGGCGGCCGCTTCGATGACGGCCAGAACGTAGGACAGGCCCAGATCGAACCCGTATTGAAACAACCACCGTCGGAAGGACTTTCGTTGCCCCGTAGCTTGCTGCCGCGCAGGGCTACGCCATGGCGACGGAAGCCGATCCCGAAGCCAGCCCATGGTGATCATTTAAAGATAGCCGCGTGTGGTCCGAAATTTGCGCTACGCACCGTTGTTCGGCCCTCCGGAGTTCTGCCCGGGGATGTCGGTGATCGGGAAATTCGGCATCGGTTTCGGCGAGGGTGTGTTGGGCAGCGTGGGGATGTCGCCGGGTGGGATGTCGTGCAGGCCGTTGACGGGCGGCCCGTTCTCCCGGCTGCCGTAACTGCTGCCGGGAGCGCGTGACCCCAGCATGTCGCTGACTGTCACCAGCCGGTAGCCGTTGGCCTTGAGCACCGGGATGAACTGGTACACCAGGTCCACGGTGCTCGAGTACGTGTCATGGAACAACACCACCGAACCCGGCTTGATGTAAGTCATCAGCATGTAACGCGTCGCCGCCGTGTTCGAGTCATTCGCCCAATCGAAAGGGATGACATCCCAGAGGATTTCGGCCAGCCCGAATTGGCCGGCGGTCTGGCGCACCACCGGATCGGACAGTCCGCCCGCGGGGCGATACAGGTTCGGGGTGTGCCCGGTCGCGGCGATGATCGCGTCGTTGGCCTTGGAGAACTGGGCGGCGACGTCTTCACGGGGGATCGTGGTCATGTTGGGGTGTTCCCAGGTGTGGCTGCCGATTTCCATCCCCGCGTCGGCAATGCGCTTGGCGCCGGCCGGGTCGGCGGCCACCTTGTTGCCGATCAGGAAGAAGGTGGCCTTGGCGTCGTTCTCCTTCAGGATTTGCAGCAGCCGCTCATCGAACGGCCCCGGTCCGTCGTCGAAGGTCAACGCGACGCACTTGATCACCGAGCAGCTCAGGTCGTCGGCACGCGTCACGTGGCCCGTCAGCCCGCCGATCACCAGCACCGCGACCGCCGCCGCCACACCGACGACCGTGCGCCAGTAACGCCAGGCTTGGGTGTCGGGACGTTTCGCCACCGTGGAAGCTTATCGAAGAGGGCCCTGCCCGGGGTCGAGCACGCTGGTCAGACGCCCTCACTGCGGGCCGGCGATCTCCTCGAGCATCTCGGTGACCAGGGCGGCAATCGGCGATCGCTCGCTGCGCAACAGGGTGATGTGGGCGAACAGCGGGTGGCCCTTGAGCTTCTCGATCACCGCCGCAACACCGTCGTGGCGGCCCACCCGCAAGTTGTCGCGCTGCGCGATGTCGTGCGTCAGCACCACCCGCGATCCGGTGCCCAACCTGGACAGCACGGTGAGCAGGACGTTGCGCTCCAGCGATTGCGCCTCATCGACGATGACGAACGAGTCGTGCAGTGACCGACCCCGGATGTGGGTCAGCGGCAGCACTTCGAGCATGCCGCGGGACAGCACTTCCTCCAGCACGGCCGGGCTGGCCAGACCTTCGAGTGTGTCGAAGACGGCCTGCGCCCACGGGCCCATCTTTTCGCTCTCGCTGCCGGGAAGATATCCAAGCTCCTGACCGCCGACGGCGTAGAGCGGCCGGAAGACCACCACCTTGCGCTGGGTCCGCCGCTCCAGCACCGCCTCCAGACCGGCGCATAATGCGAGCGCCGACTTGCCGGTGCCGGCCTTGCCGCCCAGCGACACGATGCCCACCGACTCGTCGAGCAGCAGGTCGAGCGCTACCCGCTGTTCGGCGGAACGTCCGCGCAATCCGAACACCTCCCGGTCACCGCGAACCAGCTGGACGCGTTTGTCGGCGTTGACCCGCCCCAGCGCATGAGAGCTACCACCGAGCAGCCGAACACCGGTGTGGCAGGGCAGGTCTCGCGCCTCCACCAGATCGATCTCGCCATCGGTGAACAGGGCGTCGATGTCCTCGGCAGCCGTCTCGATCTCGCGCATCCCCGACCATCCGGAGACGACCACGTCCTGCGCGTGGTATTCGTCGGCGGCCAGACCCACCGCGGCGGCTTTGACCCGAAGCGGAATATCCTTGCTGACCAACGTAACTCGCTTGCCTTCCGCCGCGAGGTTGGCGGCGCAGCTCAGGATCCGCGAGTCGTTGTTGTCGCTGCGGAAACCGGCCGGCAGCACCGAGGGGTCTGTGTGGTTGAGCTCGACGTGCAGCGAACCACCCTGGGCCCCAACGGGGATCGGCTGATCCAGCCGTCCGTGCACGAGCCGAAGGTCGTCGAACAGCCGCAACGCCTGGCGGGCGAACCATCCCAGCTCGTGGTGGTGGCGTTTGGCCTCCAGCTCGCTGATCACCACCAACGGAACAACCACCTCGTGTTCGGCGAACCGGCTGCACGCCCAGGGGTCGGACAGCAGCACGGAAGTGTCGATCACGTAGGTCCGGATATCGGTCACGTAGCGCTCCTCGAGCGGGATGAGCCCGCGCGGACCCGCACAGGCATGTCGACGGGAACCGCAGCACCAGGACCGGGGCCGGTCCTTCCCCTGTGGTGACGGGAGGTGCCGCCCTGGCAGCAGAGCATGACGCTGACCATCGAGAACGACGCTACTCCCGTGGCCGCGTGCCCGCTGTGCAGGCGCGCCGACGTGGCGAGCCACGACCACCTTCAGTGGGCGGCCAACGTCGAGAGGTGCGTGCGGGCCGGCTTAGCCGACGACGAATTGCCGCAGCTGGGGCTCGTCCGCGAGCCCCCATGCGGTGACGCGGTCGGAGATCGCCTGACGCAGTTGCTCCGGGCCGAAAACGCCTGCCTTCTCGACGTTGCGCACCTTGTCCCGGTACGCGTCGATGTCGGCGCCCGGCACCTTCAGGTCGGCCGCCCGGGCCGCGATCGCCGCGATGGTCTCGTCGCGGGTGTACTCGAGGCAGTGCGCGACGAGGTTGGAGAAGAAGACTTCGTGACGCCGCTCGTCGCGGGCGATCCGATCGATGAGGCCGGACAGGATGGGCTCCTCGAGCTTTGCGGCCAGGTTTTCGCAGAACACCGCGTGGGTGCGTTCGACGAGCGCCATGTGCACCAGGGTTTCCACCTGCGAGTAGGTGTCGGCGCGGTAGCCCTTCATGACGTACTGGACGCGGGCCTCTTCGTTAGCGGTCGGGTCGACCTCGCGGGTCACCACCAGATACTCACGCAATGCGATCGCGTGCAGGTGCTCCTCGGCGGTCCACCGGCCCAGCCAGCGGCCCCAGTAGTCCTCCAGGATGAAGTGCTCGACCAGCTCGCGGTGGTGCGCGGCGAGGTTGTCCTTGAGCAGCAGCATGATCTCGCAGGCGTCGGTCAACGGCCTCGGCAGCGTCATCGACGACGGGTCCCAGTCGCGTCCACCCAGGAAGGCGAAGTTCTCGCCCCGTTCGAACGGGACGTAGTCGTGCGCGAACCAGATTTCTTCGGTGGACAGGTGGCGGTCGATGTTCGCTTCCACGACCGGCTCGAGTTCCAGGGTCAGCGCGTTAGCGACAGGTCTCAGTGCCATGAAATAACTGTAACCCGCGTACACAGGTTCATGAAATCGACGGGGCCGTGTCGCAGCCACTGGTGACTTTCGTCCTCAGACGCGCTCAGCCGGGCCGTCCGGACGGCGTCGATGCCGGGTCAGCGGCCGACCAGCGCCCAGTCTTCGAGGCCCTCGTACAGCGGAAACTCCTGCGCCAGCCGCGTCACGCGCTGCCGCAGTCCGGCCACGTCGGCCGAGCTGCCGGCGGCCAAGGCGGTGGCGATGACGTCGGCCACCTCACTGAACTCGGTGTCGCCGAAGCCGCGGGTGGCCAACGCGGGCGTCCCGATCCGCAGGCCCGACGTGACCATCGGCGGGCGCGGGTCGTTGGGCACGGCGTTGCGGTTGACGGTGATGCCGACCTCGTGCAGCAGGTCCTCGGCGGCCTGACCGTCGAGCGGCGAGTTGCGCAGGTCCACCAGCACCAGGTGCACGTCGGTGCCGCCACTGACCACCGACACGCCGGCCTTCGCGACGTCGGCGGCCAACAGCCGCTCGGCGAGGATGCGCGCGCCGGAGAGCGTCCGCTGCTGGCGCTCGACGAACTCGGGGGTGCTGGCGATCTTCAGCGCGACGGCCTTGCCGGCGATGACGTGCATGAGGGGTCCGCCCTGCTGGCCCGGGAACACCGCCGAGTTGACGGCCTTGGCGTACTCCTGCTTGCCCAGGATCATGCCCGAGCGGCCGCCGCCGAGCGTCTTGTGAATGGTGGTCGAGACGATGTCGGAGTGCGGCACCGGAGACGGGTGCAGTCCGGCCGCCACGAGGCCCGCGAAGTGCGCCATGTCCACCCAGAGCTTGGCGCCGGCCTCGTCGGCGATTGACCGGAACGCCGCGAAGTCGAGGACCCGCGGGTAGGCCGACCAGCCGGCGATGATCACCTTGGGGCGGAATTCCAGCGCCTGGGCCCGTACCGCGTCCATGTCGACCAGATGCGTCGTCGGGTCCACGCCGTAGAAAGCGTTCTCGTAGAGCTTGCCCGAGAAGTTCAGCTTCATACCGTGCGTCAGGTGACCACCGTTGGCCAGATCCAGACCCAGCAGCCGCTCCCCCGGCGACATCAGCGCGTGCAGCACGGCGGCGTTGGCCTGGGCACCCGAATGCGGCTGCACGTTGGCGAAGTCGGCGCCGAAGAGCGCCTTGGCCCGGTCACGGGCGATGTTCTCCACGACGTCGACGAACTCGCAGCCGCCGTAGTAGCGGCGCCCCGGCAACCCCTCGGCGTACTTGTTGGTCAGCACGCTGCCCTGCGCCTGCAGCACCGCGCGCGGCACGAAGTTCTCCGAAGCGATCATCTCGAGGGTGTCGCGTTGCCGGCCGAGCTCTTTGCCGAGCAGCTCGGCGATATCCGGGTCGACGTCGGCCAGGGGGGCGGACATCACGGACGTCAAGGGGCGGGCATCAGGTGCAGCAGTCACGGCCGCCAGTCTATCGAGCGCCGACCTTTCGCCAGCCCAGCCGTCGGGCATTTCGGCGTTCCTGTAACACTTGCACTATGCCGCGGCTTAGCGAGCCGAGCCCTTATGTGGAGTTCGACCGAAAGCAATGGCGTGCGCTTCGTATGTCGACGCCGCTGGCCCTCACCGAGGAAGAACTCGTCGGCCTGCGCGGCTTGGGCGAACAAATCGACTTGCTGGAAGTCGAAGAGGTCTACCTGCCGCTGGCCCGGCTCATCCACCTGCAGGTCGCCGCGCGGCAGCGATTGTTTGCCGCCACCGCCGAATTCCTCGGCGAGCCTCAGCAAAACCCGGACCGGCCGGTGCCGTTCATCATCGGGGTGGCGGGCAGCGTGGCGGTCGGCAAGTCGACGACCGCCCGTGTGCTGCAGGCACTCTTGGCGCGCTGGGATCATCACCCGCGAGTAGACCTGGTCACCACCGACGGCTTTCTGTATCCGAATGCCGAGCTGGACAGGCGAAACCTGATGCATCGCAAAGGGTTCCCGGAAAGCTACAACCGCCGGGCGCTGATGCGGTTCGTGACCTCGGTCAAATCCGGTTCGGACTACGCGTGTGCGCCGGTGTATTCGCACCTGAAATACGACATCATCCCCGGGGCCAAGCATGTGGTCCGCCATCCCGACATCCTGATCCTGGAAGGCCTCAACGTTCTGCAGACAGGTCCGACCCTGATGGTGTCGGACCTGTTCGACTTCGGCGTGTACGTCGACGCCCGAATCGAGGACATCGAGCAGTGGTACGTGTCGCGGTTCTTGGCCATGCGCGGCACCGCCTTCGCGGACCCCGAATCGCACTTCCACCACTACTCGGCGCTGAACGACACGGAGGCGGTCGCGGCCGCCCGCGAGATCTGGCGATCCATCAACCGCCCCAACCTGGTCGAGAACATCCTTCCCACCCGGCCGCGTGCCACCCTGGTGCTGCGCAAAGACGCCGATCACTCCATCAACCGGCTGCGGCTGCGCAAGCTTTAACACCCCGCACCGACCGCACGGCAGATCACGCCGGCAGGCGACGCAGTCCCAGGTATTGCAGGCCCGCGAACGCCGCGGTGTAGGCACCGCTGGCCAGCGTCAACGCGACGCCGGTGACGGTCAGCGGCAATGCTTCCGCGGCCACGATCGCCGCCAGCGTGAAGGCGATGTTGACCGCCACGACGCTGGCACCGAGACGGCGCAGTTCCGGCAGCGCCCCGAGGCTGAACACCAGCAGACCGGCGAGCACGAAGACGACGCCCACGCCGTATTCCTGGAAGGACGTCAGACCCGTCAGCGACGAAATCGGGTCGGCGAGGAAGGCGATCGCCAAACCGAACACCCCCGTCAGTGTCGCGTCGGCACGCACGGCAAAACGCAACAGCGAGTCCGTCGAGTCGTAGAGTGGCCGGGCCGGGATGCTTGAAACTCCGGTAATCGAGCTCATGTGCTTGCTCCTCGCGATGGCGGGTCGGGTCGAACAGCTTTGAGGGTGCCGCCAGTGCACTGCCAAATCGACTCGTGGCGCTGCCAACTGCTGCCACGGATACAACGACACGGTGGTTCACCCGACTATTCCCATCAGCGGGTAAACATTTGACACGCGCCAGTTCTGGGGGCCTCAGCGGCCCCACAAGCCACAGGGTGCACGGGCACTGTGCCGTCAGGCGACCGCGGTGACTGAAGCGGCGGTGCTAATCGCTGGAAACCGGGACCCGGCCACGAAGATCGGCGGCGATCAACCGGGCCGCGGCGTTTTGCCAGTTGTGCAGCGAACGCTGGGGCACCTCGGTGACGAACCAGTGCCACGCCTGACGCGCGGTCGGGTCCAGGCCCGAGGCGGTGGCGTTCTGCGCGTAGGCGCGCACCCCGACAACGTAGGGGAAGTACAGCGAGTTGTAGTACCGCCACTCTTCGGTGGTCCCGAAGTCGCCGCCGTCGCGCGGTTTGAGACGCGCTATGCCATCGGCCAGCACGGCCTTGAGTTCGTTGGCCCGCTCGATCGGATGGTCAGGGGCTCCCCGGGCGGCCAGCCGCTCATCGATCACCGGTAACGCGGTCAGCGGGCTGGCGACGAGCTTGGTCAGGTCGCCGTAGTGACCCAGCGCCCGCCGGGTGAGTCTGGCGAAGGTGACCTCGTCGATGCCGGCGAGGGGGTGCTCCTGCCGCAGCGGCAGGGCCGCCCCGGTGTGCCGCAGCGCGGCCCGATCCGCCCGCAGCGCAGGCGATTTCGAGAACGCCAGCCGGTCGAGCACGCCAGCCAGCGGATCCGCCAGCACCTGCACGGTGATCGCGATCGCCAGGCTGGTGAACAGCAGCACGGTCAGCGCGGTATGCGCGCCCGGATCGTCGGTCACCGCCAACCCGATCAGCGCCTGGCCGCCGAACAGCACCGCCACCGCCACCGACCCGGCGAACGAACGGAGCATGTCGGCGCGCAGCGCGTGGCCCTCATCGAACGCGTCCCACAGGGCGACTGCGACTCCGAGCCCAAGGACGTCACAACTCGTCGACGCCAGCGCAACCCAGCTGGGCACCAGGCCCAACGGGATGATCAGGATCGCATTGCCCAGCGCGAAGAAGAGGGTGGCGGTGATGGCGAGTCCCACCGAAAGCCTCGGCCGCCGCGGGCGGCGCAACGCGACGGCCATCGCACCGAGGGTCGAGACCGAGATCACCGCGAACATCAGCCAGTGACCCGGCCGCAGCGGCCCGTCGACGCTGCCGGCCAACGTCGCCCCGAACAGGGTCAGCGCGGCAACCCCGGCCACGAGCAACAACTCGCGGGTGCGCGCCCGCCAGCCGTCACTGGGCCGGGACAGCTCGACGAGCACCGCGAACCACGCCAGTCCGGGGATGGTCGCCAGGTAGATCTCGACTCTGCTCAACTCCTGGGCGTACGCGGGACTGGCGGTCCGAACCGCGTCCAGCCCCACCACAAGCGCGAATCCACACAGTCCGATCGCCGCCAGTGCGAGGACGGGTTTGCGCGGATCGCGGGCCGCCAGATAGAGACCCAGCCAGGCGCTCAGCGTGAACACCACCGCCGACAGCGCAGCCATGCACTCAGTGTGGCACGCAGGCAAGCGGGCCCTTAAGACCTTTGGTGGTTATTTGCCGTGCCGGCGATCCCGCCGGCTGTAGTCCCGCAGCGCGCGCAAGAAGTCGACGCGGCGGAAGGCGGGCCAATGTGTTTCGCAGAACCACATCTCCGAATACGCGCTCTGCCACAGCAGAAATCCGGACAGCCGTTGCTCGCCCGAGGTGCGGATCACCAAGTCGGGGTCGGGTTGCCCGGACGTGTACAGGTTCTCGGAGATGGCGTCGACGGTCACCGCATCGACGAGTTCCTCGCCGGTGGCTCCGTTGGCGAGTTCCTTGTTGAGCAACGCGCGCACCGCGCCGACGATCTCCTGCCGGCCGCCGTAACCGACTGCCACGTTGACGTGAAAAGACGCGACGCTGGGCGTGGACTCGACGGCGCCGCGCAACCGGCGGGCCGGCTCGTCGCCGAGCAGTTCCAAGTCTCCCACCGTGCGCACGCTCCAGCGGTTGGCCGGTGCGCAGATCTCCTCGACGACGTCGGTGATGACTTCGATCAGCCCGGCCAGCTCGTCGGGATCGCGTTGCAGATTCTCCGTGGACAGCAGGTACACCGTGGTCATTTCGACGCCGGCTTCCTGACACCAGCGCAGCATTTCGGCGATCTTGGAGGCGCCTATCCGGTAGCCGTAGCTGACGTCCTCGTATCCCGCGTCGCGGGCCCACCGCCGGTTCCCGTCGCACAGCACGGCGATATGCCGCGGCAGCTGGGACTTCGAAGCGGCCAGCCCCTGCCGCAGCCGCAGCTCGTAGACGCGATACAGCGGCTCTTTGAGGCGCGGCGGGATAATTTCCACGACCATTTACCCTACTGCCAGCGGTGATCTATACACCGGTTCTCATTTCGGCCCGGTCACCTGAGAAGTCGACACGGTTCCGTAACCATCCCTGACTAATGTGGCACTTGAACAGTCCCTGGCGACTTTCCCACTGGCATCCCGAGTTGCAAAGACACAGGAGACATGAGCAGCCAGACCAACACCGTCCCCAACCCGGAGCCCGAACGCGAGTCGATCGTTCCGGGCAACACCGTCGAGCAGCTCGTCGAGGGTGCCGCCCAGTTCTTGGGCAGGCCCCGGATGCGCGGCTGGATCCACTTCGTCTCGGCGTGGCTGGCCATCATCACCGGCGCCACGCTGGTATCGGTGTCGTGGGCGCTCGCCTCGCCCCGCGCCGGGCACTCGACGCTGGTCTACGCCGCGGCGACGGTGGCGATGTTCGCGGTCAGCGCCACCTATCACCGGGTGCACTGGAAGTCAGTCTTCGCGCGCAACATGATGAAGCGGCTCGACCATTCGATGATCTTCGTGTTCATCGCCGGCAGCTACACACCGTTCGCGCGGCTGGTCATGCCGCAGAACACCGGAGTGCTGGTGCAATGCATCGTGTGGGGCGGCGCGGCCGCCGGCATCGCGCTGAAGATGTGCTGGCCGACGGCGCCGCGCTGGGTCGGCGTGCCGCTCTATCTGCTGCTGGGGTGGGTGGCCGTCTGGTTCGCCCCCACGATCCTGCACCAGGCCGGCGTGGCCGCGATGGTGCTGCTGGCGGTGGGCGGCGTGTTTTACAGCGTGGGCGGCATCTTCTACGGGCTGCGCTGGCCCGACCCGTGGCCGAAGACGTTCGGCTATCACGAGTTCTTCCACGCCTTCACCGCGATCGCGGCGATTCTGCACTACATCGCCATGTGGTTCGCCGTCTTCTACACGGGCGACCACGCCTGGCTGGCGGGCGGCTAGGGGTGCCTCGTCACCGGGCTACGCCGGGGTGACGTCGTCCTCCGGCGACCAGTAGGCCTTCATCGAGGCGATCTTGCCTCGACCGTCGAAGACCATGACGTCGATCGGCTCGATCACCATGCGGTGCCCGCCCGCGGTCACGGTCAGCCGGAATTGGAAGGCCGCCTCGTTGCCGGCGATGCGCAGCGTCACCAGTTCGCATTCGCGCTGCACTTCGTTGACCGCGGCGTAGAAGCCGTGGATCGCCTGCCGGCCGATGTGCACCTCGCCGCCGACCGGGTCTTCGACGGTGGCGTCGTCGGCGTACAACTCGACCAAGTCATCGGCGCTGCCCTTGGCGACCAATTCGATGTAGCGGTTGACCGTGTTTCTGATCGCTTCGGTCTTGGCGGCATTCGGCATGGGACGCAGGGTAACCCCGCGCTAGTGACCCGCAACACCCAGGGCGGCGGCCAGTTCGGTCGCGCCGGTCACCGGCAGGTCGCAAACCTGACCGCGGCACACGTAGGCGGCGTCGGCGCCGCCCACTCGGGGCCGGCCGGCCAGCAGCGCCGACGAATCTACCTCCCCGCCCACGACGATCGCCCCGCCCGGCGCCAGCCGTCGCGCGTCGGCCAGCAGCGTCGAGGCCGACGGGTCGCAGGCGACCGCGATCTGCAGCGGTCCGCGCACCGACGCTTCCGCGACGGCCAGCCAGTGCCCGGCCGACCGCGGGGCACGTTCCAGCAGCACCGAGTGCGCGCCGAGCGATTCGGTGACCGCGCGCAGATACCGCTGGGCACGGTCACCGTCGACCAGGTGCGCCGCGGTCAGCAGCGCCTCGGTGATCGACGACGCTCCCGACGGAGTCGCGCCGTCCAGCGGGTCGGCCGGCCGCAGCACCAACCGCTCGGCATCGTCGGCGGTGTCGAACCAGCGGCCGGGTTGCGCCGGGTCGGCGAAGTGCGCCAACGCGGTGTCCAGCAGATCGGTTGCCGTCGTGCGCCAGATCGCCTCGGCGGTCAGCTGATACAGCGCGAGAAGCCCGGTGGCCAGCATCGCGTAGTCCTCGAGGATGGCGACGCTCTCGCCGACCACGCCGCCCAGGCTGGCGCGTCGCAACCGGCCATCGACCACGTGTAGATCCAGCAGCGCCCGCGCGCAGCGCCGTGCGGCTTCAGCCAGTTCGGGCTCGTCCAGCGTCACGCTGGCTTCGGCCAACGCGGTGATCGCCAGCCCGTTCCACGACGAGACGACCTTGTCGTCGCGTCCGGGCTGCGTTCGGGTGAGCCGGGCAGCCAGCAGCGCGGACCGCACACGGTTCAGCCGCTGCGGATCCTCGGCATCGGCGGACAGCTGCAGCACCGAGGTGCCGTGCTCGAATGTTCCGCTCTGACTAACCGCGAAAATGCTTGCCGCCCAAGGGCCGTCGTCGGGGCCGAGCACCTCGTTCAGCTGCGCCGGTGTCCAGACATAGGTCGAACCCTCGCGGCCGTCAGCGTCGGCGTCCAGCGATGAGGTGAACATGGCGCCGTCGGCCAGATCGTCGAGCAGGAACCGGGCGGTCTGGGCGCTGACCCGGCGCGCCAGCGGGTCACCGGTGCGCCGCGCCCAGTGCGCGTACGCGCGGAGCAGCAGCGCGTTGTCGTAGAGCATCTTCTCGAAATGCGGTACCACCCAAGCGTTGTCGACGCTGTACCGGGCGAAGCCGCCGCCGAGTTGGTCGTAGATTCCACCCCGCGCCATCGCGCTGCCGGTGTGCGATACCGCCGCAAGCACCGCCGGTGAGCCGGTGCGCTCGAAGTGGCGCAGCAGCGCCTCGAGCAACGCCGACGGCGGGAATTTGGGCGCGCCGCCGAACCCGCCGTGCACCGCGTCGAGCTCGTGCAGCAGCGTGGCGACGGCGTGGTCACACAGCTCCGGCGCCACCGAGGGGCCGCCACCGGGTAGACCGGACGCGATCTTGCGCAGCTCGCCGGCGATATGGTCGGAGGCCTCCTCCACCTCGCCACGGCGCTCCCGCCAGGTGGCGGATACGGCCGAAAGTAGTTGCAGGAAGCCTTCTTTCGGGTAATAGGTGCCGCAGAAGAAGGGGCGGCCGTCCGGCGTGAGGAAACACGTCATCGGCCAGCCGCCATGCCCGTTGAGGGCGACCGTGGCGTTCATGTACACCGCGTCGATGTCCGGGCGTTCCTCGCGGTCGACCTTGATGCAGACGAACCCCACGTTCATCGCGGTGGCCACTTCGTCGTCTTCAAATGATTCGTGGGCCATGACGTGGCACCAGTGGCAGGCGGCGTAGCCGACGGACAGCAGGATGGGCACGTCACGGGCGGCGGCGCTTGCCAGCGCCTCGGAGGTCCACTGCTGCCAATGCACCGGATTGTCGGCGTGCTGGCGCAGGTACGGGCTGGTGGCCAGCCCAAGGGTATTCGTCGAAGCGGGATCAGCCGGGCTCATCGCCGGGTCCCGGGGCTCGCGGCGGGTCGTTCGCCTCATCCCGGGCGTTGCCCCGGTCGACCGCGTCGGTGCCCTCGTCGGCAGCCTGGTCCGGTTCGGGGTGCTTGGGGTCAAACGTTTCCGGCACCTTCTTCAACTGCCGGTTCATCGAACGCAGCAGAAACAGCGTGCTGATCAGCAGCAAGACGATGATCAGCAGCCCGATCGGGCTGGCCTTGCCGAAATCGGGGCCGGTGTGGTGCGGGCCGTCGGCTTGCCAGCCGGCGGCGGTCACGACGAGATAGAGGTGGTTCACTCGTCGCTCTCGATTCCGGCGAACAGGTCGTCCTCGGGCAGCCGGGCCGGAACCCGCGAACGCGCCAACTCGAATTCCTCAGTGGGCCAGAGCCGTTGTTGCCATTCGATGGGAGCGGCAAAGAAGTCGTGGTCGGGGTCGATCTGCGTGGTGTGCGCCCGCAGCGCGTCGTCACGCTGGCTGAAGTATGCCGAGCACTCGACGCGCGTGGTCACCCGGGACTCGAACGGATCGTGCTTGGCGTCCCAGTGTTCGAGCCACTTCTTGAACGGGGGTTCTTGACCGTGCTTGATGGCTTCATCGTGCAGCAACTGCATCCGGGCGCGCAGGAAGCCATGGTTGTAGTACAGCTTGGACACCATCCACGGCTCGCCGGCGTCGACGAAGCGCCGGTAATCGCCGGCCGCCTCGAACGCACCGACCGAAACCTGATGGCAGCGAATGTGATCGGGATGAGGGTAGCCGCCGTGTTCGTCGTACGTGGTCATCACGTGCGGGCGGAACTCGCGGACCACGCGGACCAGCGCCTCGACCGACTCCTCCAGTGGCACCAGCGCGAAACAGCCCTCGGGCAACGGCGGTGGCGGGTCACCCTGAGGCAGTCCGGAGTCGACGAAACCCAGCCAGGTGTGCTCCACGCCGAGTATCTCGGCGGCCTTGGCCATCTCGTCGCGGCGGATTTCGGCGATGTGTCCGTGCACCTCGGGCAGGTCCATCGCCGGGTTGAGGATGTCACCGCGCTCCCCACCGGTCAACGTCACCACCAGCACTCGATGGCCTTCGTCGGCGTAGCGGGCCAGCGTGGCCGCGCCCTTGCTGGACTCGTCGTCGGGGTGGGCGTGCACCGCCATTAACCGCAATTCGCTCACGTGCCCCCTTGTCAGCCTGGTGGTCGCCCGGTCTGACCCTATAATTCCAGTTTCGAGTTCGTTGCATGCTGCCGGCCGGTGCCGGGCAGCCGACAACCAGGCATAACCAGATATGACCGAAACCCCGACTTCGCGTCCGGAGGCCCGCTACGGGCGCTCCCGGCTGTCCCGTCTCCCCCGGCGGTGGGTGATCGTCACGCTGGGCGCGCTGGTAGTCGTGACCGGGCTGGTCGTCGCCCTCATCGGTTATCACCGGTTCGGCACCAGCGACGTCAAGGGGACGATGGCCGGCTATCGGGTGATCGACGACCAGACGGCGTCGGTAACGATCAGCGTGACGCGATCGGATCCGTCGCGGCCGGTGGACTGCATCGTGCGGGTCCGCTCGCAGGACGGCAGCGAGACGGGCCGGCGGGAGCTGCTGGTCCCGCCCTCGGACGCGGCCACCGTGCAGGTGACCACGACCGTGAAATCCTTCGAACCGCCGGTGGTGGCCGACATCTATGGTTGCGGCACCGATGTGCCCACTTACCTGCGCCCGGCGTGACCTCCCAATCCGCGGCGAACTGCGAATATGGGGTCATCAACTGTTTGCGCGGTGGTAACATGGATGAATACACGGTTCCGGTTGGGACCGTGTTGCTGCATTCGCGGCCGTGAGCACAACGGAGCTGCAGCACACGGGGAGGGACCCGCACACGTGGGGAGCGGCGGAGCTAAGAGGACTTAACGCGAACTCGCGGAACAACATACGAGGAGCACGACGAGATGACGGACACTTCCGTGACCTGGCTTACCCAGGAGTCACACGACCGACTCAAGGCCGAGCTCGATCACTTGATTGCGAATCGTCCGGTCATCGCCGCGGAAATCAACGACCGCCGCGAGGAAGGCGACCTGCGCGAGAACGGTGGCTACCACGCCGCCCGCGAAGAGCAGGGCCAGCAGGAGGCGCGCATCCGCCAGCTGCAGGACCTGCTCAACAACGCGAAGGTCGGCGAGGCGCCCAAGCAGTCCGGCGTCGCGCTGCCCGGCTCGGTGGTGAAGGTCTACTACAACGGCGACAAGTCCGACACGGAGACCTTCCTGATCGCCACCCGCCAGGAGGGCGTCAACGACGGCAAGCTCGAGGTGTACTCGCCCAACTCACCGCTGGGTGGCGCCCTGATCGACGCCAAGGAGGGCGAGACCCGCAGCTACACCGTGCCCAACGGCAACACCGTGAAGGTCACGCTGCTCAGCGCGGAGCCCTACCACTCCTGACTGGGCCAGGCCCAATGGTGGCGACCCGCTTCGCCCGGCTCCGCCGCACTCGCGATCACCACTAGCCCAATGGTGGCGACCCGCTTCGCCCGGCTCCGCCGCACTCGCGATCACCACTAGCCCAAAGCCTGATCGAGGTCGGCCAGCAGGTCGGCGACGTCCTCGATGCCGACCGACAGGCGCACCAGATCGTCGGGGACTTCCAACTGCGACCCGGCCGTCGAGGCATGCGTCATGGCGCTGGGATGCTCGATCAGCGACTCGACCCCACCCAGCGATTCCGCCAGGATGAACACTTTGGTTTTGGCGCACAGGTCGCGGGCGGCGTCGCGGCCGCCACGCATGCGCACCGACACCATGCCGCCGAAGCCGCGCATCTGCCGTACGGCGACCTCATGCCCCGGGTGTGAGGGCAGGCCGGGGTAGAGCACCGTGCTCACCGCGCGGTGCCCGGTAAGGAAATCCGCTACGGCCGAAGCGTTTTCGCTGTGCCGCTGCATGCGCAACACCAGCGTCTTCAGGCCGCGCATCGTCAGGTAGGCGTCGAACGGGCCGGGCACCGCGCCGGCCCCGTTCTGCAGGAAGGCGAACGCCTCGTCCAGCTGCTGGTCGTTGGTGACCAGCGCACCGCCCACGACGTCGGAGTGCCCGCCGATGTATTTGGTGGTGGAGTGCAGCACAATGTCGGCACCCAGCGTCAACGGCTGCTGCAGCGCGGGCGAGGCAAAAGTATTGTCCACCAACACTTTCACCGAACTCTGCTTGCCCAGCTCGGCCAACACGGCAATGTCGGCGATGGACAGCAGCGGATTGGTCGGCGTTTCTATCCAGATCAGCCGGGTTCGCGGCGTGATCGCGGCGGCGACGGCGTCCGCCTCGTGCACCGCCACCGGTGTGTAGTCGACGTTCCACTGGGTGAAGACCTTGTCGATCAACCGGAAGGTGCCGCCATACGCGTCGTTCGGGATCACCACGTGGTCGCCGGGCCGCAGCACCGCCCGCAGCGCACAGTCGGTGGCGGCCATGCCCGAACCGAAGGCCCGCCCGTAGGCGCCGTCTTCGACGGCCGCCAGCGCCGCTTCCAGTGCGGTCCGGGTCGGGTTGGCGGTGCGCGCGTATTCGAACCCGCCGCGCAGAAAGCCGACGCCGTCCTGGGCGAAGGTGCTGCTGGCATAAATCGGGGCGTTCACCGCGCCGGTCGCCGGGTCCGGCCGGTAGCCGGCATGAATCGCTTTGGTGGCCAGTCCGGTGAACTCGGGGTGTCCGTTGGGGTCGTCGTTCATCGACGATCAGCCTAGGTGACGGCCTGCCGCTCGGCGCCGTCGATCGGCAAGCACACCGTCGTCATGATCTTGTCGGCCAGCGTTTGACGCTTCGAATCCCACAGCGGGAAAAGGAAACCGATGAAACAGATGATGGCGTCGACGAAGTGCGCCAGCGAGCGCACCACCGACATTCCGAAACCGATGGGTTGGCCGGTGATTTCGCTGATCACTGTGAATTTCAGCACCGATTTGCCGAGGCTCGACCCGGTGGTGCCCTGACGGTAGCCGTAATTCCAGATCAGATAGAACAGCCCGATTATCGACGCCAGCCACTGCGCCACCATGCCAGTGGTCGAGTTCTGGGTGGCGCAGTACTGGTTGACGGCGTATTGCGTGACGTCGGTGATGCAGGCGGTCTGCTGGGTGGCGACCAGGATCGCGGTGCCGATGCCGTGCACGACGACGTACGGGAGGATGTCGACGATGAAAGCGAGCGCGCGGGTGAGCCACGGCGTGTAGTCCTGCGTCGGCAGCGTGCGGATCGCCGGTCCGGGTGGGGGCGGCGCGTGTCCCCCGGCCGATGGCGGGGGCGGCGGATAGGACCCACCGGGTGGCGGAGGCGGGGGCGGCGGATAGGACCCGCCGGGGGGCGCCTGCGGAGGCGGCGGGATCTCCTGCCCACCCGAGGGCGGCTGGTGCCCACCCGAGGGCCCGGGCGACGAGGGAGGCGACGGGTACGTGCCGCCGGGCGGCGCTTGATCGGTCATGGGCAACCTTCCACTCGCGTCCAGCCGAACTAGGCCGAAACAGTACCCGAGCGCGTCGCGGCCGGGTGAGACGCGCGGCGCGCGTCAACGGTCACGTGCGACAGCGCGAACTATCGCCGCCCGGACAGCCCCCGAAATCCTTCGGAGAGGAAACCCAGCAAGTCATAGCGGGTGATCACCCCCGCCGGTTTGCCTTCCTCGACCACCATCAACGCGTCCCAGTCGCGCAGCGCCTTGCCGGCCGCGCTGACCGATTCTCCGGCGCCGATCATCGGTAGCGGTGGGCTCATGTGCAGTGAGACCGCATCGGCCAGTTTCGCCCGGCCCTCGAAGACGGCCGAGAGCAGTTCGCGTTCGGAGACGCTGCCGGCCACCTCTCCTGCCATCACCGGCGGCTCGGCGCCGACCACCGGCATCTGGGACACCCCGTACTCACGCAGGATGCCGATCGCGTCGCGCACCGTCTCGGAAGGGTGGGTGTGCACCAGGTCGGGCAGCTCGCCGGATTTGCGGCGCAGCACGTCGCCGACCCTGGACTGTTCGGTCGAACCGTCGAGGCGGCTGCGCAGGAACCCGTACGACGACATCCAGGCGTCGTTGAAGATCTTCGACATGTAGCCCCGCCCGCCGTCGGGCAGTAACACCACCACGATCGAGTCGGGGCCGGCCTGCTCGGCGACCCGCAGCGCGGCGACCACCGCCATCCCGCACGACCCGCCGACCAGCATCGCTTCCTCGCGGGCAAGCCGCCGGGTCATGTCGAACGAGTCGGAGTCCGAAACCGCGATGATCTCGTCGGGCACCGTCGGGTCGTAGGCCTGGGGCCAGAAGTCCTCCCCGACGCCCTCCACCAGGTAGGGCCGGCCGGTGCCGCCCGAATACACCGACCCCTCGGGGTCGGCGCCGATGATGCGCACCGCGCCGTCGGACACCTCTTTGAGGTAGCGGCCCGCGCCGGTGATCGTTCCGCCGGTGCCGATGCCGGCGACGAAGTGGGTGACCTTGCCGTCGGTGTCGGTCCAGATCTCCGGGCCGGTGGTGGCGTAGTGGCTGGCCGGTCCTTCCGGGTTGGCGTACTGGTCGGGCTTCCACGCGCCGTCGATCTCGGTGACCAGCCGGTCGGAGACGCTGTAGTAGCTGTCCGGGTGGTCGGGCGGCACGGCGGTCGGGCAGACGACGACCTCGGCGCCGTAGGCCAGCAGCACGTTGCGCTTGTCCTCGCTGACCTTGTCGGGGCAGACGAACACGCACTTGTAGCCGCGGTGCTGGGCGACGAGGGCCAGCCCGACGCCGGTGTTTCCCGAGGTGGGTTCGACGATGGTGCCGCCGGGCCGCAGCTGTCCGCTGGCTTCGGCGGCGTCGATCATCTTCACCGCGATCCGGTCCTTCGAGCTGCCACCGGGATTGAGGTATTCGACCTTGGCCGCCACTATGCCGGCTCCGTCGGGGACGACGGAGTTCAGACGTACCAGCGGTGTGCCGCCGATGAGGTCACTGATGTGCTGCGCGATCCGCATGCGTTCATCGTCTCAGGCGGTTTCGCGCAGCGCACAACTACTCTCCGTGAAGTTGGCGCGCCTACTCCGTGGCCTCGCGGATGTAGTCGCCGATCTGCCGCAGCGAGCGGATGGCCTCGGGCACCATCGGCGCGGCCAGCTGGAAGTCATGGACCTGCCCGGGCCAAACCCGAACCTCGACCGGCACGCCCACCGCGGCCAGCCTGCTCGCCGCCAGCCGCGCGTCGTGCAACAGCACCTCGGAGCCCGACACATGAATCAGCGTGCGCGGCAGGCCCGGTTTGATGTGGTCCAGCGGCTCGTAGATGTCTTCGGGCTTTCCGTCGACGATGTTCTTCTCGGCAGCGCCCGCCACCAGCTCGGCGAGCGCATCGAACGCCCGGGCCGTGAACATCGCATCCGTCTCGATGTTGGGGTGGGCCTGCTTGGGTTCCTTGGCCAGCTGCAGCAGGGGCGAAATCGCCACCAGCGCGGCGGGATACTCACCCTCCTCCTGCAGGCGCTGGGCCAGCGTGAGCGCCAGATAGCCGCCCGCGGAGTCGCCGGCCAGCACGATCCGGTCGGGTTGGTATCCGCGCCGCCGCAGCCATCGGTACGCGTCGTGGCAGTCGTCGAGCGCCATCCCGACCGAATTCTTCGGCAGCAGACGGTAATTGACCACCAGGATGGGCGAGTCGGCGAATGTGGAGAGGGCTTCGACGAGCCGGCCGTGAGAGTTCGCCCCACAGGTCAGAAACGCGCCGCCGTGGAGGTAGATGATCACGCGCCGGCTGCCGTCGGCGGGCAGCACCCCGGGCGCGCGCACTAGCTGCGCCGACGCGTGGGACAGCTTCACCGTCTCGCGGACGGTGGCCGACGCGGGGATCAGCACCCGGGCCGAAAGATCGATAAGACCCCACGGCCATGGCAGGTTGGGAACGTGGCTGCCGACGGACAGAATCGGCCGGATGGTCAGCCGCGAGGCGAGGTTCGCTAGTCGCGCGGCGACGCTGGGCCCGGATTCCAGGACCTCGACCGGTGCGCCGTCGCTGATCGCGAATTTGCGACCGTCGGCTCGACGGGCTCTGAGGACGTCATGGGCCCGAACGCTATTTGCCGAGGACCCCGATTCCTTACTCGGTGCGGTCATGCTCAACACTTCCTACGCCGTTGTAGTGCGATACAGCATGTGACGAGGAGACCAAGCGTCTGGTTCAGCCGTTTGCCAGAGCGCTCAGCAAACCCGTTGCCTTCAGCTTGACAGGCGTTGCTTAGTGCAACGTATGAAATAGCTGATTTGATACCAGTTTTGCGTCGCACCGTGATCAGTTCGTTTTTCAGCCGTCCGCGCAAACCTCGAAATCGCATTAAACTTGACCGCGTGACCATGCGTGTGCCACGTCGTTCGGCAATCGCTCTGGCCACAGCAGGCGCGCTGGCCTCAACAGGAACCGCATACCTGGGGGCACGCAGTCTGTTGGCCGGCCAGGCCACCCACGCGCGCACGATCATCCCCAAGGCATGGGACATCCCGCCGCGCGCGGACGGCGTGTACGTGCGCGGCGGTCCGGTGGAACGGTGGCACCGCGGCATGGCGTTCGACCAGCATCTGATGATCTTCGGTGACTCGACCGCCGCCGGTTACGGCTGCACGAGCGCCGCCGAAGTGCCCGGGGTAAGGATCGCCACGGGCCTGGCCGAGCAGACCGGGAAACGAATCCGGTTGAGCACCAAGGCGATCGTGGGCGCGACCTCCAAGGGCGTGTGCGGTCAGGTCGACGCGATGTTCGTGGCCGGCCCGCCGCCGGACATCGCGGTGATCATGGTCGGCGCCAACGACGTGACCGCCCTCAACGGCATCAGCCAGTCGGCGCAGCGGCTGGCGTTGACCGTCCGCAAGTTGCGTGCCCGGGGCGCCGTGGTGATCGTCGGCACCTGCCCGGACCTCGGGTTCATCAGCGCAATTCCGCAGCCGCTGCGGTCGCTGGCGCACGAGCGTTGCCTCCAGCTTGCCCGTGCTCAGACCGCGGCGGTCCGGTCGTCCGGCGGGGTGCCAGTGCCGCTGGCGCAGCTGATGGCACCGCAATTCCGCGCCACCCCCGACGTGATGTTCTCCGCCGACGGGTTCCACCCGGCGGCACCCGCGTATGCGCTCGCGGCCGACGCGCTGCTGCTCGCCCTCTGCGATGCGCTGGGCGAGGACGTGGAGCGGACGCCGCTGAGTTCGCCGGTGCCGGCGGCGACCCCGGTGCTCGATCAGGGGCACACCCGCGCCAGTGTGATGTCGCGGCTGTGGCGGCGTCCGTCGCCCGGCCCTGCCCCTTCTTCGTGCCCCGAGGCCGGCAGCGACTAGATTTGTTCTTGCCTGCCGGGGTGGACCTACTGCCCGACGGTGAAGCGAGGCAGCCCCATCTGCGGGATCTGCAGGGATCTGAAGGGAACCACCATGCCTGAAGCCGTCATCGTCTCAACTGCTCGCTCGCCGATCGGCCGCGCGATGAAGGGGTCGCTGGTCAACATGCGCCCCGATGACCTGACCGTCCAGATCGTGCGCGCCGCCCTGGACAAGGTGCCCGCCCTGAACCCGCACCAGATCGACGACCTGATCCTGGGCTGCGGCCAGCCCGCCGGGGAATCCGGATTCAACCTGGCGCGGGTCATCGCCGTCGAGCTGGGCTTCGACTTCCTGCCGGGCACGACCGTCAACCGGTATTGCTCGTCGTCGCTGCAGACCTCTCGGATGGCCTTCCACGCGATCAAGGCCGGTGAGGGCGACGCCTTCATTTCCGCGGGTGTGGAAACGGTGTCCCGCTTCGCCAAGGGCAGCGCCGACTCTTGGCCGGACACCAAGAACTCCCTGTTCGGTGAGGCCCAGGAGCGGTCGGCCGCCGCGGCCGAAGGCGCCGAGGAGTGGCACGATCCCCGCGCCGACGACAACATCCCCGACGTCTACATCGCCATGGGGCAGACGGCCGAAAACGTTGCGCTGTTGACCGGCATCAGCCGCGAAGACCAGGACCACTGGGGCGTGCGCAGCCAGAATCGCGCCGAGGAAGCGATCAAGAGCGGCTTCTTCGAGCGCGAGATCACCCCGGTGACCCTGCCCGACGGCACCACCGCGAGCACCGACGACGGCCCGCGCCCCGGGACCACTTACGAGAAGATCAGCCAGCTCAAGCCGGTGTTCCGACCCAACGGCACGGTGACCGCGGGCAACGCGTGCCCGCTCAACGACGGCGCCGCCGCGGTGGTGATCACCAGCGACACGAAGGCCAAGGAACTGGGCCTGACTCCGCTGGCGCGCATCGTGTCCACCGGGGTCAGCGGCCTGTCCCCGGAGATCATGGGCCTCGGCCCGATCGAGGCGACCAAGAAGGCGCTGGCGCGCGCCAAGCTGTCGGTCAGCGACATCGACCTGTTCGAGATCAACGAGGCGTTCGCCGTCCAGGTGCTGGGTTCGGCGCGCGAGCTGGGCATCGACGAGGACAAGCTGAACGTGTCCGGTGGGGCGATCGCGCTCGGGCACCCGTTCGGCATGACCGGTGCACGCATCGCCACCACGCTGCTCAATAACCTGCAGACGCACGACAAGACGTTCGGTCTGGAGACCATGTGCGTCGGCGGCGGACAGGGCATGGCGATGGTGATCGAGCGGCTGAGCTAGCCACTCGCCCTCGAGCGCGGGACGCGCACGACACGAAAAACCGGCACGCCAGAGGGCGTGCCGGTTTTTCTCTGTGGCAGAGCTAGTCGTTCTGCAGATAACTCAGCAGACGCAGGATCTCGATGTACAGCCAGACCAGCGTGACGGTCAGGCCCAGCGCGATGCCCCATGCCGCCTTCTCCGGCGCGCCGGCGCGGACCATCTGGTCGGCCGCATCGAAGTCGATCAGGAAGCTGAACGCCGCGATCGCGATGCACACCAGCGAGAAGATGATCGCCAAGGTGCCACCGCTGCGCAGGCCCAGGCCGGTGCCGCCGTTGACGTGGAACATCGCCAACACGAAGTTGCCGAGCATCAGGGCCAGCACGCCGAACATCGCGGCGACCAGCATGCGGGTGAACTTGGGCGTCACCCGGATGGCCCCGGTCTTGTAGACGACGAGCATGCCGAAGAACACCCCGAAGGTGCCCAGCACCGCCTCACCGATCAGCGCCCCGGCGTTGGCGTGCGACACCGAGAAGTTGGCGAAGACGAACGAGATGGCGCCGAGGACCAGGCCCTCGAGCACGGCGTAGCCCAGCACGATGGCCGGGTTGTCCTGCTTGCGGCCGAAGGTGGCCACCAGCACCAGAACCAGGCCGCCCAGCCCACCGACCAGGGCCAGCGGCATGGCCAGCGCCACATCGCGGGCGACCAGGAAGTAGGAGACCACGGCGGAGATCGCCAGCACGGCCAGCGTGATGCCGGTCTTGGTGACGACGTCGTCGATGGTCAGCGGACGCGAAGCTTTGGCCTCCTGGTACGGGGCCTGGTAGGGAGCCGCGTAGGGGTCGGCCCCATAGCCATAGCCCTGCGTCGGGGGCGCGCCAGTGCCGAATTGCGCGTAGCCGCCCCTCTGCTTAGGCAGCGAACGAAATACCGGGTTGCTTGTCTCCCGCACCGTCGGATCCTCTCTAATTGGCTTCGAGCTGTGCGAACACAATCTCAACGATCGGCGTTGCACCCTGGTTCCCAGCGGACCTGGGCGTTTTGGGGGTTATATAGCCTCGGCCGATGTCGTCGCGTTAAAGATAACCCTTACCCGCGGGTACCGCGCCGGTCGTGACGATCTAGATTTCTTCCTCGGGGCTGGACCGGCTTGAATTGTCCAAGAGAGGCGAGGGCGTGACCGACGAATCCGATGAGGTTCTGACCGGAGTCGAGGGAAGCGTCGGCTTGATCACGCTCAACCGGCCGAAGGCCATCAATTCGCTGAATCAGCAGATGGTTGACGCGCTGACCGCCATTCTCACCGGCTGGGCGGACGACGACGCGGTGCGCGCGGTCGTGCTCTCCGGCGCCGGCGAACGCGGACTGTGTGCCGGCGGCGACGTGGTCTCGATCTACCACAGCGCGCGCAAGGACGGGGTCGAGGCGCGACGCTTCTGGCGCGACGAGTATCTGCTCAACGCGCAGATCGCCGAGTTCCCCAAGCCGTACGTGGCGTTGATGGACGGCATCGTGATGGGTGGTGGCGTCGGCGTCAGCGCGCACGCGAACACCCGGGTGGTCACCGATACCTCCAAGATCGCCATGCCCGAGGTCGGCATCGGCTTCATCCCCGACGTCGGCGGCGTCTATCTGCTGTCTCGGGCTCCCGGTGGGCTGGGTCTGCATGCCGCGCTGACCGGGGCGCCGTTCTCCGGAGCCGACGCCATCGCCATGGGTTTTGCCGACCACTACGTGCCGCACGGGGATGTCGAGGCGCTCCGCCGTGCGGTGGTCACCGACGGCGTCGACGCGGCACTCGACAAGTACGCCGTCGAACCACCGCCCAGTGAGCTTGCCGCGCAACGCAAGTGGATAGACGAGTGCTTTGCCGGCGACACCGTCGAGGACATCGTCGCCGCGCTGCGCGGGCACGATGCCGGGCCGGCCAACGATGCCGCCAACCTGATCGCCACCCGCTCCCCGATCGCGCTGTCGGTGGCCCTGGAGGCGGTGCGCCGCGCCGCCAAGCTCGAGACACTGAAAGACGTTCTGGTGCAGGACTATCGGGTGTCCTCGGCGTCGTTGCGCTCGCACGATCTGGTGGAGGGCATTCGCGCGCAGCTGATCGACAAAGATCGCAATCCGAAGTGGTCACCGGCGCAGCTGCCCGCGGTCACCGCGTCCGACGTCGAGGCGTATTTCACCCCGGTCGACGACGACTTGAGCTTCTAGAAAGGCGGTTTGGATGACAGAGACAGATTACGAGACCATCCTCGTCGAGCGCGAAGAGCGTGTCGGCATCATCACCCTGAACCGGCCGAAGGCGCTCAACGCGCTGAACACCCAGGTGATGAACGAAGTCACCTGCGCGGCAGCGGATTTCGATAATGATCCCGGCATCGGGGCGATCATCATCACCGGCTCGGCCAAGGCGTTCGCCGCCGGCGCCGACATCAAGGAGATGGCGGAGCTGACGTTCGCCGACGCCTTCGGCGCCGACTTCTTCGCGCCTTGGAGCAAGCTCGCCGCGGTCCGCACCCCGACGATCGCCGCGGTGGCCGGGCACGCACTGGGTGGTGGCTGCGAGCTCGCCATGATGTGCGATGTGCTGATCGCCGCCGACACAGCGAAATTCGGCCAGCCCGAGATCAAACTCGGTGTGCTGCCCGGCATGGGCGGCTCGCAGCGGCTGACCCGCGCCATCGGTAAGGCCAAGGCCATGGACCTCATCCTGACCGGCCGGACCATCGGCGCCGAAGAAGCCGAACGAAGCGGTCTGGTCTCGCGAGTGGTGCCCGCCGACGACCTGCTGACCGAGGCCAAAGCCGTCGCGACCACCATTTCGCAGATGTCGCGGTCGGCGACCAGGATGGCCAAGGAGGCCGTCAACCGCGCATTCGAGTCCACGCTGGCCGAGGGACTTCTGTACGAGCGCAGGCTGTTTCACTCGACTTTCGCGACCGAGGATCAGTCCGAAGGGATGGCGGCCTTCGTCGAGAAGCGCCCGCCGAACTTCACCCACCGCTAGGACGCTGGGATGAGCGAGCCGATTTCCGCGACACCCACCGAGGCAGATCGCCCCTCGGCGGACGACGTCGAGGAGGCCGCGGCGTTGAGCCGGGCGTCGCACCGAAGCCGGCACCCGCACCACGGTTCGGGCGCGCGGCGCCCACCCTGCCGTGGACCGAAAAGCCCTGGTGGGTGCGGCATTACACGTTCACCGGCACCACGGTCGGCCTGATCTTCATCTGGCTTTCGCTGACTCCCTCGCTGCTGCCGCGCGGCCCCTCGTTCCAGGGGCTGGTCAGCGGGCTCTCCGGCGCCATCGGCTATGGGCTGGGGGTCTTTTCGGTCTGGCTGGTGCGGTTCATGCGTGAAAAGGATCACAGCCCGCCGCCGCCACGCTGGGCATGGAAGGTGTTGATCCCGATCGGCGTGGTGGGCCAGGTACTCATGGCGATCTGGTTCCACGTGTGGCAAGACGACGTGCGCGACCTGATGGGCGTCGCACATTTGAATTGGTATGACTATCCACTGTCGGGAGTCTTGTCTCTGGTCGTGCTGTTCACGGTGGTCGAAATAGGCCAGTTCGTCCGCTGGCTGGTCCGCTTTCTGGTGGGTCAGGTGGACCGGTTCGTCCCGTTTCGGCTCTCGGCAACCATCGTGGTCGTCACCTTGGTGGTCCTGACCGTCGCCGTGCTCAACGGTGTCGTGCTGAAGTTCGCCATGCGCACCATGAACGACACCTTCGCGTCGGCCAACGAGGAGATGAACCCCGATAGCGCGCCACCGAAGACCCCGCTGCGCTCCGGTGGTCCCGAGTCGCTGGTGTCGTGGGAATCCCTTGGCCACCAAGGGCGTATCTTTGTCGAAGGCGGTCCCAGGGTCGACGATCTGACCAAGTTCAACGGAGCGCCGGCGACTGAGCCGATCCGAGCCTACGCCGGGCTGAACTCCGCCGACGGCATCACCGCGACCGCCGAACTCGCCGCTCGTGAGCTGCAGCGCGCCGGCGGATTGCAGCGGCCCGTCGTCGCGGTGGGCACCTCCACCGGCACCGGCTGGATCAACGAGGCGGAAGCCTCGGCGCTGGAGTACATGTACAACGGCAACACGGCGATCGTGAGCATGCAGTATTCGTTCCTGCCGAGCTGGCTGTCATTCCTGGTGGACAAGGAGAACGCCCGGCACGCCGGACAAGCGCTCTTCGAGGCCGTCGACAAGCTGATCCGCCAGATGCCCGAGGCCCAGCGCCCTAAACTCGTCGTATTCGGTGAGAGCCTGGGCTCGTTCGGCGGCGAGGCGCCATTCATGAGCCTGAACAATGTGCTGGCCCGCACCGACGGTGCCCTGTTCAGCGGGCCGACGTTCCAAAACACCATCTGGACCGATTTGACGTCGACGCGTGATGCCGGATCGCCGGAGTGGTTACCGATCTACCAGGACGGTCGGTTTGTCCGATTCGTCGCTCGCGCAAAGGATTTGACCCGCCCCAACGCGCCGTGGGATCACCCGCGGGTGGTGTATTTGCAGCACGCGTCGGATCCGATCGCCTGGTGGACGCCCGACCTGTTGTTCAGCAAGCCCGACTGGCTGAACGAACCGCGCGGCTATGACGTGCTGCCCCAGACGCGCTGGATTCCGGTCGTCACCTTCCTCCAGGTTTCGGCCGACATGGCCGTGGCGGTGGATGTGCCCGACGGACATGGCCACCGCTACATCGCCGACGTCGCCGACGGCTGGGCGGCCGTGCTGCCGCCGCCCGGCTGGACGCCGGACAAGACGGCGAAGTTGCGTCCGCTGCTGCACTCCGACGAGACGGCTTAGATCCAGCGGCGGGCGGGGCCACCGGTGTCCGCGAACACCGGATCGACGCGGCCCCCGGCCAGCGCGCTCAGCACACCGGCGCCGGCCAGCGCATGATAGCCGCCGATGACGTCGGTGGCGCGATGCAGGCCGATGTCCAGCAGCGCGGCCGCCGCCAGGCTGGATGTATAGCCCTCCGAACACAGGATCACCCATTCGACGTCATCGCCGACGGCCTCGGGCAGCTTGGCCTCGCTGGTGGGATCGCAGCGCCACTCCAGGACGTTGCGTTCGATCACCAGCGCCCCGGGCGCCTCACCCTCGCGAAAGCGCTGGGCCTGCGGCCGGATGTCGACCAGCACCGCGCCCCGCCGCACCGCGTCGGGCACTTCGACGGCGGGCAGGCGGCGATACCGGCGCCGGGCGGATCTCAAGACGACGTCGATGCGGCTCATTGCGATCCTTCCGGCTGGTCGGTCAGTTCGGTGCGTGCGCGGCGCAACGTCTTGCGGTCGGTGACCTCGTAGTACGACATCGCCGTCAGGGGCGGCGAGTAGGCATGCACGCTCAGGGTCGGCTGCACCGGCGCGGCGATGACGCTTTGGCCCCCCGCGAGGGGCAGGGAAACGGGCACCGCGACCGGCCGCGGCGCCCAGACCACGTCGTGCACCCAACCCAACGGAAATCCGGCCTGATCGCCGGCGTCGAGCCGGCGGCGTCGCAAAGCTATGCCATCCCAACGGTATTCGTTCAGCGATCCGGAAAGGACGGTCAACGCGCCCAGCGACCCCCCGTGGTCGTGCAACTCGGTCGGCTGGCCGGGCACCCAGCTGATCAGCCAGACGTCGAGTTCCTCGTCACCGTGGATGCGGGTGAACCAGCGCCGCGACTCGGGTATGCCGCCCGTGGGTAACAGGTGGTCGCAGCGCCCGCTGAGCACGTCGTCGGCGGCCCGGTCGGTGGCGTAGAGCAGATCAGGCACTCGCAGCCGGGTGGGACCGGAGGACGGCGCGGACAGCGGTCGTGGGCGCGGGGCAACCGCGGTGGCGACGGGCGCAGGCCCGGCAAGGGGCAAAGTCACGGTGGGAACTTTCACGCGAAAACGGATGGGACAAGCGGCGGCGTGTTACGGCCGACAACACTCGCAAAATCCGAAGCGCTCCATCACGGCGCCAGTGTTGCATAGATTGAGCCCGTGCGCTTCAGCGGTGCTCGGTCCCGGCGATGGTGCGCGGCACTTGCCGCGGTCGCCGCGCTGGCGGTCCCGGGGTGCTCGCACGGTGCCCACAGCGGTGCCCCCTCGTCCCCGTCGGTGCGGCAATCCGGCATTCCCAACGGCCCGAATTCGGCGCCGCCGGGCTCCGTCGGGCTGTCCCCCGCCGGAGTGACGACCAGGGTCGATGTCCCCGCGGACTCGACCGAAGAGCAGTACTACCAGGCCTGTCACGCCGCGCAGGAGTGGATGGAGGGGCAGCCCAAGACCGGTGCGTCGCTGTTCGAGCCGTATCTGTCGATGATCCAGGCGTCCCCCTCGGGCACCGCGGGCAGCTGGAACGCCCCCTGGTCGACGTTGACGCCGGCCCGGCAAGCTGCCGTGATCGTCGCCGCGCGGGCGGCCGCCAACAACGAATGCGGCTAGCGCCGCGCGCGGGGGGATTTCGCCGCCGCGTATTTGGGATCACGGCTGAAAAAACTGCCCATGCCGCCCGCTGACGAACCTCCTCCGCGCAAAATGGACGGGTGCCTGACGAAATTCCGCGTCGATCAGAACCGGCCCGGGTGGCACTCGCGCTCGGCAGCGGTGGCGCCCGCGGCTACGCCCACATCGGGGTGATCGAGGCCCTGGCGGCGCGGGGCTACGACATCGTCGGCGTCTCCGGCTCCTCGATGGGTGCGCTGGTCGGCGGGCTGCAAGCGGCGGGGCGGCTCGACGAGTTCGCCGATTGGGCGAAGTCGCTGACCCAGCGCACCATCCTGCGGCTGCTGGACCCGTCCATCAGCGCGGCCGGTGTGATGCGGGCCGGCAAGATCTTGGACGCGGTGCGCGACATCCTGGGCCCGGTCGCCATCGAAGAACTGCCCATCCCCTACACCGCGGTGGCGACCGACCTGCTGGCGGGCAAGTCGGTGTGGTTTCAGCGCGGGCCCCTCGACGAGGCGATCCGGGCCTCCATCGCGATCCCCGGTGTTATCGCGCCGCACGCGGTCGACGGGCGGCTGCTCGCCGACGGCGGCATCCTCGATCCGCTGCCGATGGCCCCGCTCGCCGCGGTCAACGCCGACCTGACCATCGCGGTGAGCCTGTCCGGCAGCGAGGCGATCACCAACCGCGAACCGGAGCCGGGGGCCACCGTCGAGTGGTTGACCCGCATGGTGCGCAGCACCTCCGCGCTGCTCGACACGGCCGCCACTCGTTCGCTGCTCGATCGGCCGACCGCGCGGGCGGTGCTGAGCAGGTTGGGCGCGCCGGCCGGCGAATCGGAGGGCTGGTCGGACACCCCGGACGACGACGAGCAGCCCGCAACCGGTGACGACGCCGCCGAACTACCCGGTGTGGGAACCGAGGTGCCGAAACTGGGCAGCTTCGAAGTGATGAACCGGACCATCGACATTGCCCAGGCCGCGCTGGCGCGTCACACCCTGGCGGTCTACCCACCCGACCTGCTCATCGAGGTCCCGCGCTCGACCTGCCGGGCCCTGGAATTCCACCGCGCGGTGGAGGTCATTGCCGCAGGCCGCGCGCTGGCGGACGAGGCGCTGGACGCCCTGGAAGTCGAGGACCACCCGGACGTCCCACCCGCGACGGAACGCTGAGCAGCCCTCAAACCGCTTGTGTCCTAACGCGCTGTCACAGCCCCAGGAAGGGGGCGAGGGCCGCGGCTTCGCGGCGGCCCTGCTCCCGACCCGCCAGGGCCGACGGGATGCGGCAGCCCGGGTCCAGCGCATTGGGCCCGAAGGCGGCCAGCGAATCCCCGTCGGCGAAGACGGCGAACGCCGCGCCCGGAAACGCGGAAACCTCGGCGGCCGGCCCGGCGCCGAACGGCGACGGGGCATCGACGCCCGCGGGCACCAGCACCACCGCAGTCGGGCAGTCGGCGGCCACCGCGAGGTTGACCGAGCTGGCGACCCCGCCATCCATGTAGTGGCGGCCCGCGATCGTCACCGGAGGCCAAGCCCCGGGCACCGCGCAGCTGGCCGCGACAGCATCGACCAGGTCGACGCCGGAATCCCGGTCGAACACGGTTAATTCGCCGGTTTCGACCTCGATCGCGGTGAGCCGCAACTCCCGGGCCGGCCATTGGTGCGACGGCAAGCGCCGCGCGATGACGTCGCGGCGCACCGGCCCGGGAACGGTTTTGGTGGCCAGCGCCACGGCACCGATGCGCTGCATCTGTTGCCGGGTCTTGTCCAGCGTCTTTTCATACGGCTCACCCAGGGCGGTCAGGAACAGCTCGGTGATGGTCTCGATGTCGACCCCGGAATCGATCTCGGCCGAGGACTCGGCGACTTGCCGGTCGAACAGCTCGTCCAGGGTGTGGCCGCTGCTCAGCTGCGCGGCTACGGCCGAGCCCGCCGATGTCCCGACCAGCACGTCCGACTCGGCCAACAGCCGGGCCATCGCCGGCGACTCGTCGGCGATGCCACGCAGAACACCTGTCTCCCAGGCGATTCCCGCTATCCCGCCACCGGCCAGCACCAGGGCGCGTTTGGTTGTCACGCTCACCAACTCTGCCAAACGGCGTCAAGCCGACCGTCGGGTGCTCGGCAGCGCGTGCTGCGAGTCCTCCACCGGCACGCTCAGATCCTCGCGACGCAGCAGATACTTGGGCGGGTCGGGCAGTATCAGATTGCGGGTGACCTGCAGCCCGTCGTCGACGTGGATCAGCTCCCCCGGCTCGAGCAGGCGCCACCGGGTGTCGCCGTCCATGCGTTCGGTGGCGAACACGACCGACGGCCGGGTGCACAGATGCTCGGAGCGGGCGTGAATTCGCAACGTGTGCAGGTCGAATTCGGGGTCGCCCGAGGCCGCACCGTGGGATCGGTCCAGCATGTAGAGCTCATGGGTCTGCGGGTAGCGCAGCGCCCACATGTCGGTGGCCGTGCTCAGCAGCACGTTGACCGCATAAATCGGAGCGTGCTCGGCGAGCCATCGCATGGCGTCAATGAGCCCGGCCGTGATGTCGCCGTCGCGCGCCCGGATGGAGGCGGTGATCAACGCGAAGACCCGCTCGGAGTCGGTGTCGCCCAACACCAAATCGTCGGTGCCGACCTCACGCAGCCGCTCGTCGATGACATCCAATCCCTCGAGGACGCCGTTGTGCGCGAAGATCCGCCCGTCCTGCAAAAACGGGTGGGTGTTGCGGATGTCGAGCGATCCCGTCGTCGCGTAGCGCACATGGGCGATGACGGTCGTGCCGGTCATCCGGTGCGCCTCGGTCGCGAATTTGGCGTCCTGCCAGGCCGCAATCGGCTCCTTGTACAGGTGCGGTTGGCCGTGCTCGTCGAAGACCCCCAGGCCGGTGCCGTCCGGATTTCTTCTGCTCTGTTTGGCCAGGCTGTCCGGCGCATCCAGCAGCCAGAAGGTCGCGGTGCACGGGTGTGTCCCGGCGTGTAGGCCAAAGAGTCGGCACATGGCTTACCACGCTACCGATCGAGGGTCAGCCCGTCAGCAAGGCCGACAGGTCGCGCAGCGCCCGACGCGCGTAGCTCTTCCACATCCTGCCCAGCAGCGGCAGCGCCCAGGCCGTCATCGCCGAACGCGGGCGGATGTCCCAGCGCCAGGTGATTTCGGTGCCGCCCGCGGCCGGGGCGAAGACCCATTCGCCGATGATGTGGTCGACCAGCAGCGCCATCGGGCCGGTGACCTCGGAGAGCCGGTAGCCGAACGACCGTGGCGGGTCGACGCTGGTCAGTTCCTCGCGCATGCTGGCACCGCCGGCCAGGTGCACGACGCGGGATTGGCCCGCCGCGTCCCAGGCGCCGGTCTGCCCGCGCACTTCACTGATCGGCGGGAATGGTCCGTACCAGCGGTGAAAGAGCGTCGGGAGCGGCATCGGCAGCGTCCGGTGAAATGCGTCCTGGACCACGACCGGGACGACCAGGGATCGATCGACGACGAGTGAATGTGTCACTGGCGTAAGGCCTTTCAGCTCAGCGCGCCTCGACCACCTGGTATTCGTCTTCGGCGTACCGCGACCGAATGGTTTTCTTGTCGTACTTGCCGACACTGGTGCGCGGAATCTCGTCGATGAAGGTCCACCGCTCGGGCAGCCACCATCGAACAACCTTGTCGGCGAGGAAGGTTCGCAGCTCGTCTGCGCTCACCGATGCGCCGTCTTTGGCCACGATCACCGCGAGTGGCCGTTCCTCCCAGCGCTCGTCGGGAACGCCGACGACGGCGGCCTCGACCACATCCGGGTGGCCGATCAAGAGGTTTTCCAACTCGACCGAGGAGATCCATTCCCCACCGGATTTGATGACGTCCTTGGCGCGGTCGGTCAGGGTGACGAATCCTCGCTCGTCGATGCGGCCCACGTCGCCGGTGCGCAACCAGCCCGAGTCGAACTTTGATTCGTCGCGGCCCAGGTAGTACGAGCCGGCGATCCACGGTCCGCGGACCTCGACCTCACCGACGGCCTTGCCGTCATTGGGCAGCACCTGTCCCTCGTCGTCGACGATGCGCATCTCCACCCCGCAGACCGGTTGGCCCTGCGTCCCGCGGAAGGCCCAATGCTGGTCCTCACTGGTACCCGGCGGGGGCCACGCCATGGTCGCCAGCGGCGACGTCTCCGTCATACCCCACAGCTGCCGGATCTGTACGTCGTGCTTTTCCTCGAAGGTGCGCATCAGCGATATCGGGACGGCCGAGCCACCGCAAACCACCAACCGCAGCGAGGACATGTCGTGGTCGGGGTCGTCCTCGAGGTGGTGTAGGACGCCGTTCCAGATGGTCGGCACCGCACCGGTCACGGTGGGCTTCAAGTCCTCGACCATCCGGACCAGCGACTGAGGATCGAGGTGGCAATCGGGCAATACCAAGTCGGCGCCGGCCATCAGCGCCGCGTACGGCAGCCCCCAGGCGTTGGCGTGGAACATCGGCACGACGGGCAGCACGCTATCGCTGGACCCGACGCCGATACCGTTGGTGGTACACGCGCCCATGGTGTGTAGGTAACTCGAACGATGGCTGTAGACAACGCCTTTCGGGTTGCCGGTGGTGCCGCTGGTGTAGCACATCGCGGCCGCGGAGTTCTCGTCGATGTGTGGCCAGTCGAACTCGGTGGGCTCGCCGTCGAGGACGTCGGCGTAGCGCAGCACGGTCTTACCGGACCCCTGCAGCGACTCGGTGTCGTCGCCGACCACGATCACCGTGTGCACGGTCTCGAGGTCGGGCAGGACGGGCGCGAGCAGTGTGACCAGTGCGGCGTCGACCAGCACCACCTGGTCTTCGGCTTCGTTGGCGACGAAGGCAATCTGCTCGGGGAACAGGCGGATGTTGAGGGTATGCAGGACCGCACCCATCGACGGCAAGGCGAGGTACGCGGTGAGGTGCTCGGTGTTGTTCCACATGAACGTGCCCACCCGCTGATCACCCGTGACGCCGAGCCGGCGCAAACCATTCGCCAGCTGCGCGGCCTGCTGGCCGAGCTCCCGGTAGGTCGTGCGCCGGTAGCCATCCCCGGTGGCGGTCGTGACGGTCCGTTCCCCGTGCACCGTGCAGCCGTGACGCATGATCGTGGTGATGGTCAACGGAAAGTCCTGCATCGTGCCATCCACTGATCTACCGCCTTAGTCTCGGCGCGACACCGCATGTGCCGTCGGCCGCCTCCCACCCTAAGCCCGAAATCGACGAGAGTGTCAGCACCTGATCAGACTGACGGTTGATTGCATGGATCCCGTTCGGCCGGGGCCGCTTTGGGCCTCGGGCTAGGCCAGGACCGCCTCCCACTCCGGGAGCTCGGGCAGCCAGCCGGCGACCGACAGATCCCTGTCGTTCGCGCCGCGGTGGGTCTGCGTCGGTGCCGTCGAGGCGATCCGCGCCGCGGTGACCACACCGGAGTAGTCGGCGACATAGAGATGGGTGCCGTCGAGGCTCTCCACCACGCACGACGGGTGCTGGGACACCTTGACCTCGCCGACGACATCCTGTCGGTGGGTGCTCACCACCGTGATGCGGTCGTCGCTCACCAGGTAGGCCCGCGTGCCGTCGCGACTGAGCGTCATCCGCATGAGCGGGCCGGTGATCTCCGGGACCTTATGAGTGCCGACGATCTTGTTGACCCGGGTGTCGACCACGTCGAGCACCGCACCCGCGGCCGGATCGCAGCTCGCCACGTACGCCGTGCCGCCGTCGTTGCTCAGCGCCACATCGCGGACGGGCAGACCGAGGTCGACGACGCCGACGATGCGCGACCCGCCGCCGGCCCGGCGATTGTCGGACCGCGTCCGGGTTTCGATCATGGCGAGACTGCCGCCGGTCGGGGCGTTCATGCCGACATACAGCCGGCGTCCGTCGGCACTGATCCGCACGCATGCGGTGGTGGTACCCGGCGCGGTCGCCAGGTCGATGACCTCGAGCTCACCGGTGGTGGTGTCCAGCACCGTCACATCGGCGCCGCGAACCGCATTCCGGCTGGCGTACAGGTACTTGCCGTCCGGGCTCACCGCCAGGTCGCTCACGCTGTTCGCAAGTTGGTGTGTGGCGATCCGCCAGTTCGTGACGACGTCGATGACTTCGATGGCGTCATAGCCGGCGGTCGCAATGCTGACGTAGGCATAGTTGGAGTCCGTACTGCTCATCGCGACCGCGAACGGTTCGGCCAATCCGGTGACGGTGCTCGACAGCACGACACGTGTTGGCGTCGACGACCGAAACCATGTTGCGGCCGTAATTCGCGACGACCAACCGGCGCCCGTCGGGGCTGATGTCGATATCGCTGATCGGGCCGTTGTACAACGGGACTCGCACCACCGAGGTGGTGTCAAGCTCGAAAACTCGGCCGTCTCGATCGTCGTGCGCGGCCGTAGGGCCGTTCACATCGTTCACGCTGGCACCGCCTTTGCTGTGTTTGTCGGTGCGGAGGCGAAGCCGCCGATACGCGTGCGACGAGTTGGCCTCCGGATTCACCGGCTTTCAGCACCGAAAGGCGCTGACGAGACTGGTTTTCGGTAGTCTACTGGCCAAAAATCGCCCCACCGCAGTTCGAGATGCTTGACGTTAGCTACGTCACTCCGCGCACTCAGGTTCTGCTCAGACTTCCAATCACGCTGTATCGCAGTCGCTTACCCCTAGCGAAAGTCAGGCAAACGCGCTTGCGGCGGATTTCGCGTGCACCGCTAACAGCTCACGTGAGGGCGCTGACTGCCACAGAAGTAAGGAATTCTCAGGTTTTGCGGCTGACGAGGGATAGATCACACCGGGCCGCGCCGCTAGCTGAACTGCGTCTGCGGCCGCGCCAGCCGCGCCCCGTCGACGGCGATGTCGAGCTTCTCGTTGTAAAACGCGACGAGACCGGCAATCTGTGCGACCGCCGGAAGCGGATAATGGTAGGTCCACGCCAGGTCCTCGCGCACGGTGTCACCAACGCGCACCGACCAATAACCTGACGTAACCCCCTTGTAGGGACACAAGGTCTGCGTCGCGCTGGGTTCGAGGTGCTCGAAGGCGACGTCGGTCGGATCGATGTAATACCTTGTCGGCAAACCGGTTTCGAACAGTAAAACGGGAGTTTTAGTGTCGGCCAGCATAATTCCGTCGAGCTCGACGCGTACATGCCGATGTGAGCGCAGTGCGTCGACCCGCGAATACGGATTGCGCGGGTGGCCGTAGATCGGCTCGTCTTCTTCGAACCAGCGCAACGGATTCCACTCGAACCGCACGGTTCCGGCCAGCGGGCCGTCCCCGTCGGCGTCGAATACCCGCGCGGCGGACTCATGCGTCTGGCCGGCACCCACCAGGGAGTACAGCCGCGACGGACCGAATTGCACCTTCTGGGCGTGGTTTTCGTCGTGCAGGAACTCGGAACGGACGTCATCGAGCGGGATGTAGTACTGCGGGTAGTACGGAACTTCCCACACGTACCGGGCGGCGGTGGTGTCAAAGACCAGGGTTTCGCCGAGATAACCACGGACCCGCCGGGGGGCGGGTTCGATCCTGCCCCGCGCGGCGGCAATCTGCGGGTAATCGGTTTCGGCGCTCATCGCTGATCCTTGGAGGCCAGTCCGGCCGGTGCGTGGCCGATGGCCTTTCGGATGGCGTCGGCCAGCGCGAGCGCGCTCTCCTCGGTCAATTCCAGGGCCACCCGGGCCGACGGGCCGAGCCGCGGATTGATCACGTCGATGTTGACGGTGTGGCCGTAGGGCGCATGGACAGGATGATCGACGTACACCGTCGCGCGGTTGGCGCCGAACCATCCCGTCGCGCCCTTGCCGCTGCCGTCGATCTCGACATGTTCCGTGAGGTAGGTGCACATGGCCGGTGCCTAGCCTTTCAGGTAGGTGGCGAAGAACTCATCGATGCGCTGCCAACCGTCCACCGCGGCCTCCGGCCGGTACGCCGGCCGGTCGACCGAGAAGAACGAGTGACCCGCGCCCTCGTAGGAATGGAACTCGTGCGCTTTGTTCAGCTTGTTGAGCTCGGCGTCCAGCGCGGCCACCGCGGCGGGGGCCGGAAACCGGTCGTCGAGTCCGAACAGCCCCAGCAGCGGACAGCTGAGATTGGGGGCCAGGTCGACGATCGGCTTCATGGCCTTGGGCATGCCCTCGGGCGGATCCTCGACGATGAAGGCGCCGTAGCAATCCACCGCCGCATCGAACGGCAGTGAGCAGGCCGCCAGATAAGCGTGCCGTCCGCCCGAGCAGTGCCCGATGACACCGAACTTGCCGTTGGCGCCGGCCAACGTGCGCAAGTGCTCGACCGCGCCCGCGACGTCTCCGACCAATCGTTCGTCGGGCACCCCGCCCGCGGCCCGCGCCGCGGCGGCCGCGTCATCGGGCGCGGCACCCGGGGCCTCCCGCGAGTAGAGGTTCGGCGCCACGGCGTTGTAGCCGCTCACGGCGAGCCGGCGGACGAACTCCTTGGTTTCCCGGTCGTATCCCGGCATGTGGTGGATCCACACGACGCCACCCCGCGAGGCCTGCGCGAGCGGCACGGCCTGGTAGGCCTCGATCTCGTCGCCGCCGTGGCCGGTGATGGTAATGGTTTCCGCGCGGATGGCGTCTGCGCTGGGTGCGTTCATCACGACTCCATTTTCTCGGCTCCGGTCGGCACTCCCGGCCACCTGGATGCGCAGCGCTGCGGCAGGTCCGCGGCCGCTCCGCCGAGAACCAACGTAGCCCAACCGCGGTGCGGGTTCAGCGCCGCTTGTCGCGCACCTTGTAGGTCGAGGGCCACGACTTTCTGGACTCGTCTCCGGTCAACGGAGTTCCCATCCCGCCGACCTTGACGGCGTACGCCTCCTTGTTCGGCCCGACCTCACGGTTGGCGTGTTCGGTGGCCAGGAAGTAGAGCTCATCGATGGTGGCTTCGTCGTAGGCGACGAACGAGGTTTCCCGCGCGACGTCGTCGATCCCGAGCAGCAACCGGTCGGACAGCAGTCTCGAGGCCACCGCCGCGAGCCCCAGCAGCCCAAAGGGAATGATCCAGTAGCAGAGAAACGACAGCGGGGTCTGCGTGTCCAGCATCAAGGCGGCGGTGGTCCCGGAAGGCCCGGCGGGGCCTTCGACGATCGACGGGATCACCGATGACACCGTCATCCCGGCGAACGTCGCGACCCATAGCCAACTGAGGATCTTGACGACCCGGCCGAACAGCTCGGTCTTGATGACGTCGGGAGCTTGTTCCGCAGCGGCAAACTCGGCCACGAAGGGCTTGCCGACCAGCACTCCGATCAGCGTCACCAGGAAGATCCCGGCGTTGCTCACCGGCAGGATCCACCGCTGGAGGAACGACTCACTCAGCGTGAAGGCCAGTACGGCGAGAATCAAAAGCACTGCGACGGAGGCAAAATCGAAGAACTGCCACTTCCTGCCCAGAGCGCCCCCCAAGCCCAGGCTGGCGGCGGCGATCGCCAGCGCGACCAGCACGGCCGCGTCGAACGGAACGTTACCGACGAGTACCCAATACACGATCCACGGCGCGAGGCCGAACAGCATGCCCATGCTGGGTCAGTGTATGAGTGACGGTTTGCGGTGCCGTCGGCGGCAGGCCCAAATTCTTGGTCCACGCGCCGAGGCGGCGTCCGGCGACGGCGCATACATCTATCAAAAGTCTTGTGGCACACCCGATTTAGGCGACAGACTACCCAGAAGGCGTCATGTTCAGCGCCATCGCCACAAAGTCGAGGCGCCACAGTGAGCGGAACAGCGTCAGCCCGAATTGCGGCACGCGTTCCCTGTCTTGCGGTCGGACGTCGCCGCGCCGCGCCACGCAGTCGATGATCTCTTTGATCGTGCGACGGCCGTCGATGTGCTGAACGAAGGGCAGCTGGGCCGGGTTGAGGTTCAGCGTCGCGCCCGGCAGGTGGATCGTCTCGCCAGACAACAGGCAGGCCGTGCGCAGCAGCGGGACGTAGTCGAAGCAAGCCGCCCCCGAGAAGTCGATCGCATAATCCTCTTTCGGGCGTTCGGGCCGGCAGGCGAGGAAGAAGTGGGTGGCGTTCGCCGGCTGCAGCCGCTCCATCACCGCCCACAGTTCGGTGTCGGGCAGTTGGTTGACGACCGACCGGAACTGGCTTGCCGGCGCGACGAAGTCGTGCGGGTAATACGGCGCGTTGCGCAACCAGCCCTGGAACGCCAGTCCGGCCGAATCCACCAGGCCCAGGCATTCGTCGACGGTGTAGCTGCGTTGGCGGGCGTGCAAGAAGGTGTCCACGATCGCACCCTCGGACATCAGGTCGCGCGCAGCTTGCAGGTAGGAGCGGACCGGATGGTCGACCGGTAGCGTCGCGATCGCCTGGACGACCAGTTGGACCGACGCGGCGTCCTGGGACAGTCCGAGGTCGCGGAACGCCGATTCGAGCATGTCGACCCCGATCCGGCCGTACTTCGCGTAGAGCATGACGCCCAGCGCCCCGTCCCGGCGCAGACACCGGCCGAGCGCCGTCAACCCGGCCAACGGGTCGGCCATGTGGTGCAGGACGCCGCTAGAGACGATGAGGTCGAAGTCGCGCGAGAGCGCCGACACCTCCTCGATCGGAAGCAGATGCAGTTCCAGGTTGTCCAGGCCGTGCTTGTCTTTCAGTTGCCGGTGGTGATTCAGCGCAGACTGGCTCACGTCGATCGCGACGACTTTGGCGCCGCGGTTCATGTAGGCCAGAACGGCCGCTTGGAAGGTGCCGCATCCCGCAACGAGGATGTCCAAGTCTGCCTGGTATTCCCGGTTGGGCCACAGCATCCGATGGGCCCAGTAGGGGTCGAACCAATCCCAGTGGTTGGTCGTCCACGCCGCGAGATCGGTTACGGGGGGCGGATATTCCCACCGATCGTATTGACGGGAGACGCCGTCGCCCCGCGGATCTTCAGTCACTTCGGCGCTTGCTCCTTCGCGGTGGCGGATCGCGCAACGGTACGACGAACTTACTGGCCGGCCATATTCGGCCGCAGGGAAGCCGGCTCGGTTCGTTCCGATCTGCCAATTCCGGCAGACACAATTAGGATTCGGTTCCTGGGACCATTCGAGGAGTGAACGAATGAAGAACACAGCACGGTTGAGCGGCCCGATCGCTGTCGGCCTGACCGCATTCGTCGTCCTCGCCGCCGCGCCGGCCGCGACCGCCGATCCTGCGGACGACAACTTCCTGCGCGCGCTGACTCAGCGGGGACTGAGTTGGCCCAGCGGCAACGACCAAACCATGATCAACGTCGGGCGTGCGGTGTGTGCCGACTGGGCCGGCGGGGACACCATGGCCCAGACCGTCGACGACGTGCAAAAGACGCTCGGGCTGAGCACCAATGGCGCGGGCACCGTGATCGGGGCCGCAACCGCGTCTTACTGCCCCGAATTCCGCAGCAAAATGTAGCGGCGCCGCTGCGCCAAGAGCCGCCGCCTATCCGGCGATCGGTTACCGGTTGCCGGCTTCTTCTTGGGCGTAGTGGACCATTCGCTCGCTCAGGCGGACCAGCGGGTCTTCGTGCCCGCCAGGCATGCTGTAAGCCAGTTGACGCAGCTCAATGGCGAATCCGTACAGATCTTGGCTTAGCGACGCAACATTCATCAGGCGCCTTCCCACATATGTGGAGTGTGTATTCGATCTGTACGCGCCCGAGGGCTCTTCCCGACCAGACCGCCACCGGCGCGCGCTTGCGCGCTACGCATACCCCAACTCGCCTTCATCGCAAACCGCAGCGTTTTGGGCCGTCGCTGTTCGGGTAAACGACGGCACGATTGTGACCGCAGTGGCACGGAGTAAGCAGGGCGAATGGACACCCGCGTATTGCTCGCCGGGCGTTATGAGGTCCGCGGCAGGCTGGGTCGTGGTGGCATGGCCGAGGTTTGCGACGGCTGGGACACCCGATTGCGCCGACCGGTGGCGGTCAAGCTGCTGCATCCGGCCGTGAGCGCCCAGAGCGGCATGCGCAAAAGATTTGACGCGGAGGCCCAAGCAGCGGCGGCACTCAACCATCCGAACATCGTCGCGATCTACGACAGCGGCGAGCATGACGGCAGGCCGTTCATCGTAATGGAGCGGTTGCCCGGCGGAACCCTGGCTGACGAGGTGCGCCACGGTCCTCTGTCGCAGGAGCGCGTGCACGCCATGCTCGACAACGTCCTGGCCGCGCTGACTGCGGCACACCAAGCCGCCATCCTGCATCGCGACATCAAGCCCGGAAACATCTTGCTTGCCGCCGGCGGCGAGACCATGAAGGTTGCAGACTTCGGGATTGCCAAGACTCCGGAAGCCACCAACACGCTGACCGGCCACATCCTCGGCACCATTGCTTATCTGAGCCCCGAGCGACTCGCCGGCGCACCTGCATGTGTCGCTGATGATCTTTATGCGGTCGGCGTCGTGGGCTATGAAGCACTCGCAGGGCATCGCCCGTTCCCACAGGAGAATATGGCGGCGCTTGCCGGCGCCATTCTGCACGGACGGCCGCCGCAGCTGGTCGGGCTGCGACCCGATGTCGAACCCAGCCTGATCATGCTGATCGAACGCGCGATGGCGCACGACCCGCGCCAGCGGTTCGTTAGTGCAGAGGAGATGCGCGCCGGGCTGCACCACCGTCGTACCGCGGCCGCAGCCATGCCGGTCGCCCCGCCGCCCCACCCGGCCACCAAGTTGCTGGAAGTGCCGGTTCCCGGCACGCCCACGAACACTTTCTTCCCGGCGCTGGTCACTTCAACGACAAGCCGCAGGAGGAAGGTGCTGAGCGTCCTGGCGGTCTTGGCGGTACTGATCCTTATCCCGCTGGCCCTCGCGCTTGATGCGTCATCCTCGCACGCACCCGGGGAACCGGCGACCACCAGCACGCCGGCGCCGGTCCCTGTCAATAGCGCAGAGCCGCCGCCATCCCCGCCCCCGCAACAGCCGCCGGCACCGGCATCGCACGGCCCCGGCAAAGGGCACGGCAAGGGAAATGGCGGAGGCCGTGGAGATTAGAGCGACCACCCGGAGCAGTGCGGCGGGAGGGTTCCGGACCCGCCCGGCTAGCCGTCTGGGTCGCCCGATCCCGCCCGTTTAAATCGCCGGTGTTGCGATGATTTCATCAGCTGGTCTCCCCGGGAGTCCCCGCCTAGCCGCGGCGTTCATGATTGTCGCCATGCGCCAGCAAGCTCGTGCCCAATAACGATGGCTTTGGCCCGCCCTCCGGTCGATGTTCGTGACAACTCAGCTACGCCACATAACCCGGGCTCACGGGCACCAGACCGACCGCGACCGATAAAACTGCTCCAATTAGGCCAAAGCTGGTGCCCCCAGTCGGACTCGAACCGACACTGGACGGATTTTAAGTCCGCTGCCTCTGCCAATTGGGCTATGGGGGCCCGGCGGCGAATCTAGCGCGTCGCGGCCGGATCCGTGGCATCGCATCCCATTCTAATTGCCAGTTCCGCAACATGCGGTCGAGGAGAGTGTCGGCTAGTATCCGCGCGCCGCGCGCGATTTCCTTCCTCGGCGCCCCGGCGCAGATGACATCACTATGTCATCCGACAGAGGCTGTGTTAAAACTGCCGCCCTTATCGTTAAGAAGCCGTAAACGGCTGTCACCCCTGCCCTTTCGATCGGGAACGTGGAGGTTGTGGGTCATTAGCCTTACGCCAACGCACAAGCCCGTTGACGTGACACACGAGGGCCGATCCACGCCGGGGTCGACTCGTTCCAACACTAGGAGCACCGGATGTCTTTTCTGACAACACAGACTGAAGAGATGCTAGCCGCGCGAGCAGCTGCTCTGCGGAATCAACACCAATCTGGCGGCGCAGAACGCCGGCGCAGCGTCGGCGACGACCTTCATCGCTCCCGGCGGCCGCCGACCCGGTTTCGATCCAGCAGGCGGCCCTCTTCTCGACCTACGGCACCTCGTACCAGTCCGTCGCCGTCGAGGCCCAGACGTTGCTGGAGCAGTACGCGAGCACCCTGGGGATCAGCTCCGACAGCTACGGCGACACGGAGGCCGTCAACGCGGCCCAGGCCGTGCTGTCGAATTCGAACGCTTTGGCAAGTCCACTGGCCGCTGCGAGCTCAAGCTGCAATCCTCTCGACGTTCTGCAGTGGCTGCTCGGGGGAACCGGCAACTACAGCTCCGGCCTGGGTGGCCCGTTCGGCCTGTCCAGCAACCTAGGCAACCTCTTCAACATCGGTGGCGGGAACTGGGCGTCCGCCGGCTCCGACCTTCTCGGCATGGCCGGTGGCGGTCTGCTTGACACCGCCGCCGCTTCGGACACCGGTGACGCCGCCGCGGCGGCCGGCGCTGCCGATCTCGCCGCATCGACGGGGCCGGCGCACTGCCGGTGGCGGCATGGGCGGCATGGGCGCGATGCCGATGGCCGCGATGGGCCAGGCGACCATGGTCAGCAAGCTGTCGGTGCCGCCGACTTGGGCCGGCTCGGTCACTCCTGTAGCGGGCACCGCCGCCGCGCCGCTGCAGACGGTCGGGCTGGACCGCCGCCGCACCGCAGGCCGGCGCAGGAACGATCGTCGCCGGGATGCCGGGAATGGGCGCGGTGGCGCGCAACAGCGCGGGCTTCGGCGCGCCGCGCTACGGCGTCAAGCCGATCGTCATGCCGAAAGCGTCGACCCTGTAGCGGCCAGCTCGACCGATCACCTTCCACCGAACCAAAAGATTTCACACCGATAAGACGGGATACAGAAAATGGTTCTTGATTTTGCGGCTCATACCACCAGACATCACTTCCGCGCTCATGTACGCCGGGCGCGGGCTCCGGGCCGCTCATGGCCGCCGCCACGGCGTACGCCAACCTGTCCGCCGAGATGAGCTCCACCGCCAGCCAGTGGGAGTCGATCATCTCGTTGCTGACCACCGAGCAGTGGACGGGTGGCGGGTCGGCAGCGGCGGCGGCCGCGGCCCAACCCATCGTGTCCTACCTGACCGAGACGGCGGCGACGCTCGAGCAGGCGAGCGTTCAGGCGACGGCGTCGGCGGCCGCGTATGAGGCGGCGTTCGCGGCGACGGTACCCCCGCCGGTGATCGCGGCCAACAGGTCATTGCTGGCGACGCTTGTCGCGACGAACTTTCTGGGGGTCAACCCGGCCGCGATCGCCGCGACCGAGGCTCAGTACGCCGAGATGTGGGTGCAAGACGCCACCATGATGGCCACCTACCAGGCCGCCTCGGCGGCTGCGGGCACCCTGCAGCCGGTGACGCCGCTGACGTCGAGCACCAACCCGACGGCCGCAGCGGCCATCGACAACACCGCGGTCGCCGGCTAATGCGACGAATGGCACCGCCCAGGCGTTGGCGGCTCCCGTGCAATCGGCGGCGGACCTGATTCCCGGCTACACCACGCCTCCGATTCCGGACAGCGCGAACCTTTTGCAGTCGATCGACGGGTTCCTCGGGACACCGTCCGTGTTCAACGGCATCAACGGCGCGGTCAACACCGGGGCCTGGTTCACCATGAACGCCATCCCCACCGCCGTATCGCTGGGGCACACCCTGTCCGCCGCCGCTCCCGCGGCCGCGGTCAGCGACCGTTGCGCCGGCCGGCGCGGTGGGCCTCACCGCGGGCGCCATGGTGAGCTCCGTGACGCCGGCGGGGGCCTGGGCGCAGCGGCGTCGGCGAGTGTCGGCGAGGCGTCCGCGGTCGGCGGCCTGTCGGTGCCGGCCAGCTGGTCTGCGGCCGCACCGGCGACGTCGGTGGCCTCGGCCGCCGCCCCGCTCGGGGGCTCGGGCTGGACCGTCGCCTCCGAGACCGCCCAGCCGGTCAGCGCGATGCCCGGCATGCCCGGAATGGCCGCGGCAGCAAAGGGCGCCGGCGCCTACGGGGCAGGCCCCCGGTACGGCTTCAAGCCGATCGTCATGCCCAAACAGGTTGTCGTCTAAGAGGGGACCGCCGATATGGCAAGAAGGGGGTAGATGTCACCCGTTCGAGGCGAGTAATTAACCGAGCGGCCGCAATCTATTTACAACGCGGCCACCACGGCATTAAGTACAACTGTTAAGACTTCGGCGAACTGAAGCTTCACGATAGGAGACAGCCGACATGGCAACACGTTTTATGACCGACCCGCACGAGATGCGGGCGATGGCGGGCCGTTTTGAGGTGCACGCCCAGACCGTTGAGGACGAGGCTCGCAAGATGTGGGCGTCGTCGATGAACATCGCCGGCTCGGGCTGGAGCGGTCAGGCCCAGGCCACCTCGTACGACACCATGGGTCAGGTCAACCAGGCCTTCCGCAACATCGTCAACATGCTGCACGGGGTGCGCGATGGTCTGATTCGCGACGCGAACAACTACGAGCAGCAAGAGCAGGCCTCGCAGCAAATCCTCGGCAGCTAGCCGCCCAACCGGCTGTTGCCCAACACTTTTAAGGAGCTACACAAATGAGCATCAATTACCAGTTCGGCGACGTCGACGCCCACGGTGCGTTGATCCGCGCCCAGGCCGCGAACCTGGAGTCTGAGCACCAGGCCATCGTTCGTGATGTGCTTGCTGCCGGCGACTTCTGGGGCGGTGCGGGTTCGGTGGCATGCCAGGAGTTCATCACCCAGTTGGGTCGCAACTTCCAGGTCATCTACGAGCAGGCCAACGCCCACGGACAAAAAGTCCAGTCCGCGGGCAACAACATGTCCACCACCGACAGCGCGGTCGGGTCCTCCTGGGCCTGACACGTCGTCTCGAGAACGGGGCCGCACACCACATGGTGTGCGGCCCCGTTTTACGACAGGCGATGGGCTTGTGCGCCAACGGCACAACTTGTTCGGTTCCCGCCGGTTAGCCTGCCACCGGCGAATGCGGGATCAGCGAGGGACGCAGGCCGATTCGGTGCACCGCGCCGTCGGACTCGCGGCCGACCATCGCGCCCAGTGGCAACTTGGAAATGCCGGCAGTGGCGGCCGGTGACGGCACCGCGCCCACCGCGCCGGCAACTACATTGGGCTTCAATGCCGGCAGCGGTGCCACCGACGACACCGTCTCGGCCCACGTCGGCGGCACCGCCAGGGTGCCGAGCGACGACGCTTGCCCGATGCCGGCGAATGTACCTTGGCCGGCGAGGGGTGCCATGCCGCCTAGACCGCCCAGGTTCCCCAAACCATTAACGCCTTCGGCACCCGCCACGCCCTCAATCGAATTCACACGAAACCCCTTTCAATCAACCAGTATTCGTGACAACACGTGACCTGAAGGTAATGTAGATCGGGACGCCGTTCGTCCTCGCCGTGGCGTGCACGCGATCGACATTTGACGGCAATCGCTGCAATGCAGCACCTGCGCATTAATAAAATCCGTTCTCATGCCGCAGGTTTGACGACGTTGGCCACATGATGGACCGCGGCTGTCAAACCAACGACTCTGAATTCCAGTGTTTTTCGAATATCAATTCGGCTCAAGCCGACACGCGCGGCGCATAGAAAACACATATGTGAGCGGCGCCGGATGTGATCTGGCGAGCAGGCCTACATTTGAGAATTCTATGAACTCCGTGACAGTCGTATGTGTGGCTTGCCAGAATGTAGGAACATGACCGCAATGCCGGGATACTCAGGCGCGCAGCGCCCACGCCAAGCCATCCTGGGGCAGCTGCCCAGGATCTACCGCGCCGACGGGTCACCCATCAGGGTGTTGCTGGTCGACGATGAGCCTGCGTTGACCAACCTGGTGAAAATGGCGCTGCACTACGAGGGCTGGGTCGTCGATATCGCCCACAACGGGCGCGAAGCCATGGCGAAGTTCGACCGGGTCAGCCCCGACGTCCTCGTCCTGGACATCATGCTTCCCGACGTGGACGGGTTGCGAATCCTGGAACGCGTCCGGCAATCCGACGCCTACACCCCCACGCTCTTCCTCACCGCGCGCGACTCGGTGATGGACCGGGTCACCGGTTTGACCGCGGGTGCCGACGACTACATGACCAAGCCGTTCAGCCTCGAGGAACTGGTCGCCCGGCTGCGCGGCTTGCTGCGCCGCTCCGGCCAGCAGCCCACGCCGACCGCCGAAACGCTCAAAGTCGGCGACCTCAAGGTCCACAGCGCCAGCCGGGAAGTCACGCGTGATGGTGACCCGATATCGCTGTCCTCCACCGAATTCGAGCTGCTGCGCTTCCTCATGCGCAATCCCCGCCGCGCGCTGAGCCGCACCGAGATCCTGGACCGCGTCTGGAATTACGACTTCGCCGGCCGCACCAGCATTGTGGATCTCTACATCTCGTACTTGAGGAAGAAGATCGACTCGGGTCGGGAACCGATGATTCATACCGTCCGCGGTGTGGGATATATGCTGCGGCCGGCGGAATGACCCGAGACCCGGACAGCACATCCGGGGGCTTCCCTCGGTGGTTTCCCCATTCGCTACGGCGCCAACTGCTGTTGGGGGTGCTGGCCGTGGTCAGCGTGGTGCTGGTGACGGTCGGGATCGTCTCCGTGCTGAGCCTGCGCGGCTATGTCAACGCCATGAGCGATGCCGATGTCGTCGAGTCCCTGGACGCGTTCAGCCACCAGTACACCAAATACCGTCACGGCGAACATGTTTCGCCGCATCCCGGCACCCCGCCGATCGCACAGGCGATGCTGGAGTTCACCGGCCAGACGCCGGGAAACCTGATCGCCGTGCTGCACAACGGCACCGTGATCGGGTCGGCGGTTTTCTCCGAAGACGAACCGAAACCCGCGCCGGCCGACGTCGTCCGCGACCTCCAATCGCAATCGTGGAGTGGCGGACCGCCGCACACCGAAATACTGGGCAGGCTAGGGCCTTACCGAATCGACAGCACTGTCGACGGGTCGGACGTCCTCGTGGTCGGGGTGTCGCAGAACCTCGCCGACCGAATCATCGCCCGCAAACAGCTCACCACCATCGTGCTCACCGCGGCGGCATTGCTGCTCACCGCCGGGCTCACCGTGTGGGTGGTCGGCTACACGCTTCGTCCGCTGCGCCGCCTGGCGGCGATCGCCGCCGGCGTCGCCGCCATGCCACTTACCGGCGACGACCACCGGATCAGCGTCCGGGTGCCACCGCAGGACACCAACCCGCAGAATGAGGTGGGGATCGTCGGCCACACGTTGAACCGCTTGCTGGACAACGTCGACAGCGCGCTGGCACACCGGGTCGACTCGGATCTGCGGATGCGCCAATTCATCACCGACGCCAGCCATGAGTTGCGCACACCGCTGGCGGCCATTCAGGGCTACGCCGAGCTCACCCGCCAGGACAGTTCGGCGCTGCCCCCGACCACCGAATACGCACTGGCCAGAATCGAATCCGAGGCCCGGCGGATGGCATTGCTCGTCGACGAGTTACTCCTGCTTTCCCGCCTGGGTGAAGGCCAAGACCTGCAGTCCGAGGACGTCGACCTGGCCGAGGTGGTCAGCAATGCGGTGAATGACGCGACCGTGGCGGCCTCGACGCACCACTGGGTCAAAGACCTGCCGGACGAGCCGGTATGGGTGCGGGGCGATCACGCCCGGTTACATCAGCTGGTCAGCAACCTGCTCAGCAATGCCCGCGTGCACACCACGCCAGGGGTCACGGTGACGACCGGAATCACTTGCCGCCGTATCGGTCCCGAGGCGCCTTACGCGGAATTGACCGTCACCGACGACGGCCCGGGCATCGACGCGGAGCTGCTGCCCAAGTTGTTCGAGCGGTTCGTTCGGGCCGACAAGTCGAGATCCAACGGCTCGGGCAATGGACTGGGCTTGGCCATCGTCAGTTCGATTGTCAAAGCCCATCACGGTTCGGTCACCGCCGAATCGAACGAGGGCAGCACCGTTTTCCGAGTGCGGCTGCCGTTGATCAGTGAGTCCATCGCCGACAAACCCTCACATTAGTGCGACGGTGGGCATATATGCCGTTGCCGCAGTCGGTGATTGATAACACCTGCATTTCTTTCCGGCCCGGCCGGCGTCCGGCGGTGAGGCGCGCCCGGCCGGACGGTGGGGGCGTTAAGAAACCGTAAATGTGCACGGTGCGCCCGTTAGGAAACCGTCAACCGAACGCCTCGGCGAATGACAACTCGTTAATTTCGAGCTGATCTTGGCTGGCGAGACTGCGGCGTGGCTGGCTCGTCGAGTCCGCTTTCGTATGCACGTGATTGGCGCGGGACGGAGAAATGATGGGCGTGATGGTGTATCTCGTGCTGACCGTGGCGGTCTTCGCCGCACTCGGCCTGGCTCAAAAGTTGGTCGAGCGGCTGTGAACTACCAGAATGCGATCGGTCTGGTGCTTTCCATCCTCATTGCGCTCTACCTCGGAGGCGCCCTGCTGTTCCCGGAGCGGTTCTAAGTGAACACGACGACAGCCGGAATCCTTTTCCTCGTCGTTCTCGTCGCGGCGGTGGTGATCGTGCATGTGCCCTTCGGCGACTACATGTTTCGGGTCGTACACGTCGGAAAAGGACCTCCATGCCGAGCGACTGATCTATCGGCTGCTCGGCGTCGATGCCCGCTCGGAGCAGACCTGGGGCGCCTACGCCCGTAGCGTGTTGGCGTTCTCGTCGGTCAGCATCCTGTTCCTGTTCGTGTTCGAGCTCGTGCAGGGCAAGTTACCCTTGCATCTGCATGACCCGGCCACCAAGATGACGCCCTCGCTGGCGTGGAACACCGCGGTCAGCTTCGTCACCAACACCAACTGGCAGGCGTATTCGGGCGAAACGACCCAAGGCCATCTCGTACAGATGGCCGGGCTGGCGGTGCAGAACTTCGTTTCGGCCGCCGTCGGTATGGCGGTAGCGGTGGCGCTGGTGCGCGGGTTCGCCCGCAGACGCACCGGCGAGCTGGGCAACTTCTGGGTGGACCTGGTGCGCGGAACGCTGCGCATCCTGTTGCCCATCGCCATCATCAGCGCGATCCTGCTGGTGGCCGGTGGGGCGATCCAGAACTTCCACCTGCACGACCAGATCGTCACCACGGTCAACGGCACTCAGCAGACCATCACGGGCGGCCCGGTGGCCAGCCAGGAGGCGATCAAGGAGCTCGGCACCAACGGTGGCGGCTTCTATAACGCGAACTCGGCGCACCCGTTTGAAAATCCGACCGCCTGGACCAACTGGCTGGAAATCTTCCTGCATCCTGGTGATCGGCTTCTCGCTGCCGCGCACCTTCGGGCGCATGGTGGGTAACACCAAGCAGGGCTTCGCGATTGCGGCCGTGATGGCGACGCTCTACACGGCCAGCACGACGTTCATGCTGTGGTTTCAGGTGCAGCACCACGGCACGGTGCCGACCTCGATCGGCGCGGCGATGGAGGGAGTCGAGCAGCGCTTCGGCGTCACCGACTCCGGGGTGTTCGCCGCCACGACGACACTCACCTCGACCGGCGCCGTCGACTCCACCCATGACTCCCTCACCAGCCTGGGCGGGATGATCGCGATGTTCAACATGCAGCTGGGCGAGGTCGCGCCCGGCGGGACCGGGTCCGGCCTGTACGGCATGCTCGTGCTGGCGGTGATCACCGTCTTCGTCGCCGGGCTGATGGTCGGGCGCACCCCCGAGTACCTCGGCAAGAAGATCACCCCGCGCGAAATAAAGTTTGCCGCAAGCTATTTCCTCATCACGCCGTTGATCGTGCTGACCGGCACGGCGATTGCGATGGCGCTGCCCGGCGAGCGAGCCGGCATGCTCAACAGCGGACCGCACGGACTCTCCGAGGTGCTCTACGCGTTCACCTCCGCGGCCAACAACAACGGGTCGGCCTTCGCCGGGCTCAGCGCCAACACCGACTGGTGGAACACGGGCCTCGGGCTGGCGATGGCCTTTGGCAGGTTCCTGCCCATCGTGCTGGTGCTGGCATTGGCCGGCGCACTGGCCAAGCAGGGCAGCACACCGGAATCGACGGGAACGCTGCCCACCCATCGGCCGCAGTTCGTCGGAATGGTCGCCGGCGTCACGTTGATTGTCGTTGCCCTCACGTTTTTGCCCATGCTCGCGCTCGGGCCTCTCGCTGAAGGAATCCACTGATGACCGCGACCGCGATCGATTCGGCCGAACAGACGCAACCGGCAACTCCCGCAAGCAGAAAACGGGTGCAGGGTGGCCTGCTCGACCCGAACATGCTGTGGAAATCGACACCGGATGCGCTGCGCAAACTCGACCCGCGCACCTTGTGGCGGAACCCGGTGATGTTCATCGTCGAAATCGGTGCCGCCTGGAGCACCGTGTTGGCGTTCATGGAACCGACGTGGTTCGCCTGGCTGACGGTGATCTGGCTATGGCTGACCGTGCTGTTCGCCAACCTGGCCGAGGCGGTGGCCGAAGGCCGGGGCAAGGCCCAGGCCGAAACGCTGCGCCGGGCCAAGACCCAAACCACGGCCCGGCGACTCAAGAACTGGGCGCCCGGAGCCACCGCGGTCGAGGAAGCGGTCGCCGCGCCGCAGCTGCAGCAGGGCGACATCGTCGTCGTCGAGGCCGGCCAGGTGATCCCCGGTGACGGCGATGTCGTGGAAGGCATTGCCTCGGTGGATGAATCGGCGATCACCGGTGAATCTGCGCCGGTGATCCGCGAGTCCGGAGGTGACCGCTCGGCGGTCACCGGCGGGACCACCGTGCTGAGCGACCGCATCGTCGTGAAAGTCACCCAGAAGCCGGGAGAAAGCTTCATCGACCGGATGATCGCGCTGGTCGAGGGCGCCAACCGGCAGAAAACCCCCAACGAGATCGCGCTGAACATCCTGCTGGCAGCGTTGACCATCATCTTCGTGTTCGCGGTCGCGACCTTACAGCCACTGGCGATCTACTCCAAGGTCAACAATCCGGGCGTCCCGGATGGCCAGGCGCTCAACGCAAGCGGTGTCACCGGAATCGTCATGGTGTCACTGTTGGTCTGCTTGATTCCGACGACGATCGGTGCGCTGCTGTCGGCCATCGGCATCGCCGGCATGGACCGGCTGGTGCAGCGCAACGTGCTCGCGATGTCCGGGCGGGCGGTGGAAGCCGCCGGCGACGTGAACACCCTGCTGCTGGACAAGACCGGCACCATCACCCTGGGCAACCGGCAGGCCGCGGCCTTCATCCCGCTCGACGGCGTCTCTGCCGAACAGCTGGCCGATGCCGCGCAGTTGTCCAGCCTTGCCGACGAAACACCCGAGGGCCGTTCGGTCGTCGTGTTCGCCAAGCGGCACTTCGGGTTGCGGGCACGCACAGCCGGGCGAACTTGCCCAGGCCCAGTGGGTGACGTTCTCGGCCACCGACCCGGATGTCGGGTGTCGACCTCGACGAGCACCTGTTGCGCAAGGGTGCCGCGAGTTCGGTCGCGGAATGGGTACGCGCGCAGGGGGGTACGGTCCCCCAGCAGCTCGGCGAAGTCGTCGACGGCATCTCGGCGGGCGGCGGTACGCCGCTGGCTGTCGGGGAAAGCCGTGGCGGCGAAGCGGCGGTGCTCGGTGTCATCCATCTCAAGGACGTCGTCAAGCAGGGCATGCGCGAACGGTTCGACGAGATGCGCCGGATGGGCATCCGGACCGTGATGATCACCGGCGATAATCCCTTGACCGCCAAGGCGATTGCCGATGAGGCCGGAGTGGACGACTTCTTGGCCGAGGCCACGCCCGAGGACAAGCTCGACCTGATCAAGCGCGAACAGGAAGGCGGCAAGCTGGTCGCGATGACAGGCGACGGGACCAATGACGCGCCCGCCCTGGCTCAAGCCGACGTGGGTGTGGCGATGAACACCGGCACCTCGGCCGCCAAAGAGGCCGGCAACATGGTCGACCTTGACTCCGATCCCACCAAACTCATTGAGATCGTGGAGATCGGCAAGCAACTGCTCATCACCCGGGGTGCCCTGACCACCTTCTCGATCGCCAATGACATCGCCAAGTATTTCGCAATCATCCCGGCAATGTTCGTCGCGCTGTTCCCAGGGCTGGACCTGATCAACGTGATGCGGCTGCACAGCCCGCAGTCGGCGATCCTGTCCGCGGTCATCTTCAACGCGGTCATCATCGTCATCCTGATCCCGCTGTCGCTGCGCGGTGTGCGGTACACACCGAATAGCGCGTCAAAATTGCTGAGCCGCAACCTATATGTCTATGGCCTCGGCGGCATCGTCGCCCCGTTCATCGGAATCAAGTTGATCGATCTGATCGTCCAATTCATCCCAGGGATGTCCTGACATGACTTTCGTCAAATTTCGTTCGCCTGCACTGGGCGGCACTGCGCACGCTGCTGGTGCTGACCGTTATCACCGGTCTCGTCTATCCCGCTGTTCGTCTGGCTGGTCGCGCAGTTCCCGGGATTGCACGACAAGGCCGAGGGGTCGATTCTGACCGCCAACGGCAAGCCGGTGGGCAGCAGACTGATCGGCCAGCTGTTCACCGACAAGGACGGCAACGCGCTGCCCCAGTACTTCCAGAGTCGGCCCTCGGCGGCCGGCAACGGGTATGACCCGACCTCGTCGGGCGCCAGCAACCTTGGCCCGGAAAGCATCGTGGACACGCCCGCCGATCCGTCGCAACTGGCGGCGGGCAAGTCCGCGTCGGACGCCGGCTTCAAACCGAGCCTGTTGACGACCGTGTGCTCGCGCAGCGCCGCGCTGGGCAAGCTCGAGGGTGTCGACGGGTCGCGGCCGTTCTGCACCGGCGGTGGTGTGGGTGCGGTGTTGTCGGTGATCGGTCCCCGCGACGCACGCGCAAACGTCATCCATCCCACCCGCGTGGTCAGCGTCAACGAGCCGTGCGGATCGACGACCATGCCGTTCCTCACCCTTTACGAGGGTGTGCGGGTCGAATGCGCCAAGTACGGCGAGGACTACGCGATCGGCCAGACCGTGCCCATTCGCGGTGCCGCGCCCGCCGAACCCGGCGGTGCCGGCCGACGCGGTGACCGCCAGCGGCAGCGGCCTGGACCCGAACATCTCGCCCGCCTACGCCGGCCTCCAGGTGGCGCGGGTGGCCAAGGTGCGTCACGTCAGCCCAGATCAGATACGTGCGGTCGTCGCGCAGAACAGCGGCGGACGCGAACTCGGATTCTTTGGTGAGCCATGCGTCAACGTGCTGCAACTAAACCTGCAACTTGACCGCCGGTATCCGGTCACGAGCTAGCACGAGGGGGGATGATGGTTGACGTGAGCGACGTCAGCCACCGCGACCACCATCCCAAGCGCGGGGAGCTGCGCATTTATCTTGGTGCGGCTCCCGGTGTGGGTAAGACGTATTCGATGCTGGGCGAGGCGCATCGACGCCTGGAACGTGGCACCGATCTGGTGGCGGGCGTGGTGGAAACCCACGGTCGGTCGAAAACCGCTGAGCTGCTTGAGGGCATCGAATTCATCGCGCCGCACTACATCGATTATCGCGGTGGCAGCTTCCCCGAACTCGATGTGCCGGCCGTCCTGGCGCGCCGTCCCCAAGTTGTTCTCGTCGACGAGCTCGCGCACACGAATACGCCGGGCAGCAAGAACGCCAAGCGCTGGCAGGACGTCGAGGAACTGCTCGCCGCCGGGATCACCGTGATCTCAACGGTTAACGTCCAGCATCTGGAGAGCCTCAACGACGTCGTCGCCCAAATCACCGGCATCGAGCAAAAAGAAACGATACCGGACTCTGTTGTCCGGCAGGCGTCGCAGGTCGAGCTCATCGATATCACGCCAGAGGCGCTGCGCCGCAGGTTGTCTCATGGCAACGTGTACGCACCTGATCGAATCGACGCCGCGCTGTCCAACTACTTCCGCCGCGGAAACCTGACCGCGTTACGGGAACTGGCGCTGCTATGGCTTGCCGACCAGGTCGATACCGCGTTGGCCAAGTACCGGGCTGAGAACAAGATCACCGACATGTGGGAGGCCCGCGAGCGGGTCGTCGTGGCGGTCACCGGTGGTCCCGGAATCGGAGACATTGGTACGCCGGGCATCCCGGATCGCCTCGAAGTCCACCGCCGAGCTCATGGTGGTGCACGTCATCCGCGGTGACGGGCTGGCCGGCCTGTCGGAATCCCGAATGGCCAAGATCCGGGAGCTGGCGAGCAGCCTGGACGCGTCGATGCACACCGTGGTCGGTGACGAGGTGCCGACGGCCCTACTCGAGTTCGCCCGCGAAATGAACGCGACGCAGCTGGTGATCGGCACCTCGCGGCGGTCGCGCTGGGCGCGCCTGTTCGAGGAGGGCATCGGCCTGCGGATCGTCGAGCTTTCGGGAAAGATCGACGTGCACCTGGTCACCCACGAGGAATCCAAACGCGGCTTCCGCGCGTCCTCACTCGCGCCCCGCGAGCGGCGGGTGGCGTCGTGGCTGGCGGCCATCATCGTGCCGTCGGTCATCTGCGCGATCACGGTCACAACGTTGGACCCGTACCTGGACACCGGCGGCGAGAGCGCGTTGTTCTTCGTCGGGGTGCTGCTGGTCGGATTGCTGGGAGGTGTTGCGCCCGCTGCACTTTCGGCAGTGCTGTCCGGGCTGCTGCTGAACTACTACCTGATCGCGCCGCGACACAGCTTCACCATCGCCGAACCCAACAGTGCCATCACCGAATTGGTGCTGCTACTGATCGCGGTCGCCGTCGCGGTGCTGGTCGACTTCGCGGCCAAACGCACCCGGGAGGCCCGCCGCGCTTCGCAGGAGGCCGAGTTGCTGACCCTGTTCGCGAGTTCGGTACTGCGCGGCGCCGACCTGGAGACGTTGCTCGAACGGGTACGAGAGACCTACGCCCAGCGCGCGGTCAGCATGCTGCGGGAAACCGGCGAGGAAGCGCGAGCGGGCGGCAAGACGAGCGAAGTCATCGCCTGTGTCGGCAGGGATCCTTGCGCCACCGTCGATTCCGCCGACACCGCGATCGAAGTCGGCGACGACGAGTTCTGGATGCTGCTGGCGGGCCGGAAGCTTGCCGCACGCGACCGGCGGGTGCTCGGCGCGGTGGCCAGGCAGGCCGCGGGTCTGATCAGGCAGCGCGAGCTGGTCGAAGAGGCGAGCCGCGCCGAGGCGATCGTCCGGGCCGACGAACTTCGGCGTTCACTGCTGTCCGCGGTCAGCCACGACCTGCGCACGCCGCTGGCCGCGGCCAAGGTCGCCGTCTCCAGCCTGCGCGCCGAGGACGTCGCCTTCTCTCCCGCCGACACCGCGGAACTGCTGGCCACCATCGAGGAGTCGATCGACCAGCTGACCGCGCTGGTCGGAAACCTGCTCGACTCATCGCGTTTGGCCGCCGGGGTGATCCACCCGGAGCTGAGCCGGGTGTATTTGGAGGAGACCGTGCAGCGCGCGCTGGTCAGCATCGGCAAGGGCGCCACCGGCTTCTTCCGGTCCGCCATCGACCGGGTCAAGGTCGACGTCGGCCGACGCCATGGTGATGGCCGACGCGGGGCTACTGGAACGGGTGCTGGCCAACCTGATCGACAACGCGCTGCGCTACGCGCCCAATTGTGTGGTGCGGGTGAACGCCGGACGGGTGGGTGATCGTGTACTGATGAACGTGATCGACGAGGGCCCCGGGATTCCGCATGGGGCCGAGGAACAGATCTTCGAAGCGTTTCAGCGGCTCGGCGACCATGACAACACCATCGGCGTCGGCCTGGGGATGTCGGTGGCGCGGGGCTTCGTCGAGGCGATGGGCGGGACGATTACGGCCACCGACACCCCGGGAGGCGGGCTGACCGTGATCGTGGATTTGGCTGCGCCACAAGCGATGGATGCACAATGACCCGCGTCCTGGTGATCGATGACGAACCGCAGATCCTGCGCGCGCTGCGCATCAACCTGACCGTGCGGGGCTATGAGGTGATCACCGCGTCCAGCGGTGCCGGCGCATTGCGCGCGGCCGCCGAGCACAAACCTGACGTGGTGATCCTCGACCTCGGCCTGCCCGACATTTCCGGCATCGACGTGCTGGCCGGTCTGCGAGGCTGGCTCACGGCACCCGTGATCGTGTTGTCGGCGCGCACCGATTCGTCGGACAAGGTCGAGGCGCTGGATGCGGGCGCCGACGATTATGTGACGAAACCCTTTGGGATGGATGAGTTCCTGGCGCGGCTGCGGGCGGCCGTGCGGCGCAACACCGCCGCCTCCGAACTGGAGCAACCGGTGATCGAGACCGAATCGTTCACCGTCGACCTGGCCGCCAAGAAGGTCACCAAGAACGGCAGCGAAGTCCACCTCACGCCGACCGAATGGGGAATGCTCGAGGTCCTCGTCCGCAATCGCGGCAAGCTGGTCGGCCGTGAGGAACTCCTCAAAGAGGTGTGGGGCCCGGCGTACGCCACCGAAACACACTACCTGCGTGTGTATCTCGCGCAGCTGCGCCGCAAACTCGAGAACGACCCGTCGCACCCCAAGCACCTGCTGACCGAGTCGGGCATGGGGTATCGCTTCGAGGCGTGAGACTCCGGGGCCGGCGGCTTCGGGTCACACCAGCCACTCTCGCCTCCCCGCAAGTGGGTCAGTTAATTGCCCGCCTCATAGCGACATCCTGGCCACCTCGCGCAACGCCAGAACGCGCTGGTGGATCCGATGCTCGGTGCCACGCGGCATATACCCGGGCCCGTACTGGCCCCGCCCGAATCGTCGCACCCTGCCACGTTCGATCTCCCATCGCAGCGCATCCGAGATCGCTTTCGATGGTCGGCCTCGAACGCAAAACCCATGCCAGTCAAGCGCTTCGGTCAGCTCGATGATGGTGGCCGGTCCGTGTACCGCCAGCTGCATCGCCAGCACGTAGCGCAGCTCGATCCCTTTGAGTGAATAGCTCATCCCCGGACGGTCGCACACGGGTACGACACCGACCGAATTGTCGCTACGAGGCGGGCAAAAGGTGTGCCCACTCTTCCAGAGACCAGTGGGGCTTGTGTGATCTATTCGGCGATGGACAACACGATGCCGTCCAGGATGTCGTGCTCGCTGACCGTCAGCTCATCGATGCCCGCGCGGGCGCGCAACTCGCGCGCCAGCTCCTCGACCACGATCGCACCCCCGCCGATCACGTCGGCCCGACCCTCGTGCATGGGCGGCAGCGCCGCGCGCTCGGTCCGCGTCATGCCGATCAGCCGTTCGCACACCGCGAGTAGGTCGTCGCCGGGAACGCGCGAAAGATGAATGGCCGCAGAATCATACGTCGTCATCTTATGGGCCAGCGCGGACAACGTCGTCATGGTCCCGGCCAGGCCGACCCACGTCTTCGCCCCCTCCACGGGTACCACACCCAGCGCGACCTCGAGTCGTTCGCGCACCACTCGGCGCGCCGCCGCGACCTCCTCGGACGTCGGCGGGTCCGAATGTAGACAGCGTTCGGTCAGCCGGACGCAGCCGATGTCGGCCGAGAAACTCGCCGCCACCGCATCACCGCCGAGCACGATCTCGGTGGAGCCGCCACCCAGGTCGACGACGACGAAAGGGCCTGCCGCACTGTCCAACTCACCGACCGCTCCACGGAAAGAAAGCTCGGCCTCTTCGGCGCCGCTAATCACCTCCGCCACCGCGCCGGGCAGCACCGCACCCAACACGTCGGCCGTCATCGCGAAGAAGTCGTCGCGGTTGGCGACATCGCGGGCGGCGGATGTCGCGACCATTCGAACCCGCCGCACACCGTGCCCGTTGATCAAAGCCGCGTAATCGGTGAGCGCCCCGCGGGTGCGTGCTATCGCGTCCGCCGCGAACTCACCGGTCGCGTCCACCCCCTGACCCAGCCGCACGATCCGCGTCTCCCGGTGCACGTCGCGCAGCCGGCCACCGTCGAAGTCAGCAATCAGCAACCGGATTGAGTTGGTACCGCAGTCGATTCCCGCGAGCCTGCCGTTCACCATTGGCCGGCCACCAAAATGCCGACCATCGCGGGCTCCTCGGCCAGGATCGCCAGCGCCTCATCGCCAAACGGATTGACGCCGGGTCCCTTGGCCAGCGAATGGGCGATCAGCACGTGCAGACACTTGACCCGGTCGGGCATTCCGCCGCCGGAGAACGTGGTCCCCAGCGATTCGATCGCGTCTCGTTCGGCCAGATACGACTCGTGGGCGCGCCGGTAGGCGGCCGCCAACTTCGGGTCCTGGGCCAGCCGCTCGGTCATCTCGCGCATCAACCCGGTGGTCTCCAGCCTGCTGGCGGCGGCCGTCAGCGCCGGATGGGTCAGGTAGTACAACGTCGGAAATGGCGTGCCGTCAGGAAGTTTCGGCGCTGTCTTCACCACGCCGGGTTCACCATTGGGACAACGGTAGGCGATTTCGAGTACCCCGCGCGGCTCGCGCCCCAGCTGGCGCGCCACCGCTTCCAGGTCGGCATGATCAGCCACCGGGACCCGTGGGATTCGGTGTGGGCACCGGACCGGGCGATTCCGGTTCGGCCGGCGGGGTCGGGGGCGCAGGCGAATTGGCCGGCGGCAAGTGCGGGGCGTCGGCGATGGTGTGCCACAGCGATGTGTACCACGGATCACCGTTGGCCGGCTTCGTCGACGGGGATCCCGGTTGCGTGGGCTCGGTCGCCGACGGCGGAAGCTGAACCTGGAACGGGATGTCTCCGGGCTTGACGAAGCCGAGCCGCTCGCGGGCCTGCGCCGCAATGTAGGCCGGGTCAGCAAGTTTGGCCTTCCGCTGCTCTAAGTCCGCGACTTGACTGTGCAGCGCCGCCTCGCTGGCGGCCAATTGATTCATCTCGGTGCGCTGCGCAAAGTAGGTGCGCACCGGTCCGGCGATGGTCAACGTCAGCACGCAGATCACCGCCGCCAGCACCGCCGCGCGCCGAGCGGTGAAACCCAGCCGTTGCTCGGAGCGCTGCTCAACGGACTCGGCGGCTTGGCGTGTGATGGGTTCGACGACATGCTCTTGCTGCGTTCGCGTGGTGGTCCGGCCGGCCTGGTTCGCCGTGGGCGACGTCCGCGAAGACGGCTTGGACGACGGCTTGGCCGTGCGACGGCCGCGACCCGTATCGCCGGCCTTCCCCGGGCGGGATGCCGGGGAGCGCCGCTTCGAGTCGGGCCGTTTCGCGTCAGCCATGTCAGCCGTTGAACGTCAAGCTATTTCATCTCCACTGCGTACCGAGGGAAGGCCAGGTCGCCCGCGTAGCGGGCGGCGTCACCGAGCGCCTCCTCGATCCGCAGCAACTGGTTGTACTTGGCGACGCGCTCGCTGCGGGCCGGCGCACCCGTCTTGATCTGCCCGCTGCCGACGGCCACCGCCAGGTCGGCGATCGTGGTGTCCTCGGTCTCGCCGCTGCGGTGGCTCATCATCGTGCGATAGCCGCTGTGGTGGGCCAGTGCGACGGCGTCCAGCGTCTCGGTCAGCGTACCAATCTGATTCACCTTGACCAGCAACGCATTTGCGACGCCTTTGTCGATGCCTTCTTCCAGCCGCTCGGGATTGGTGACGAAGATGTCGTCGCCGACCAGCTGCACCCGGTCACCGATCGACGCAGTCAACGTCACCCATCCGTCCCAATCGTCTTCTGACAGCGGGTCTTCGATGGACACCAGCGGGTACGAGCCGAGCAGACCGGCGTAGAACTCCGCCATCTGCTCGGCGGTGCGGGTGGAGCCCTCGAACTTGTAGCCGGTCCCGTCGGTGAAAAACTCGGTGGCGGCCGCGTCGAGGGCCAACGCCACGTCGGCGCCGAGCTTGAAACCGACCGACTCGATGGCCCGGCTGATCAGATCCAGGGCCGCGATGGTGCCAGCGACGTCGGGGGCGAAACCGCCCTCGTCGCCCAGGCCCGTGCTCAGACCTTCCTTCTTGAGCACCGACTTCAGCGCGTGATACACCTCGGCGCCCCAGCGCAGCGCTTCGGCGAAGCTAGGCGCACCGATCGGTGCGACCATGAACTCCTGGATGTCGACGGCGGTGTCGGCGTGCGCACCGCCGTTGAGGATGTTCATCATCGGCACCGGCAGGATGTGCGCGTTCGGACCGCCGAGGTAACGGAACAGTGGCAGCCCGGCGGAATCGGCGGCGGCCTTGGCCACGGCCAGGGACACCCCCAGAATCGCGTTGCCGCCCAGCCTCGACTTGTCGGGCGTGCCATCCAGATCCAGCAACGCCTGGTCCACCAGCCGCTGATCGTCCGCGTTCAGGCCGATCACCGCCGGACCAATCTCGTCCAGCACGGCCTGCACGGCTTTCCGCACACCCTTGCCGCCGTAACGCTCGCCGCCGTCGCGCAACTCGACGGCCTCGTGCTCACCCGTCGACGCGCCGGACGGCACCGCCGCGCGGGCAAAGGTTCCGTCGATCAGGGCTATCTCGACCTCGACGGTCGGGTTACCGCGGGAATCGAGGATCTCGCGGGCCCCGACCTGCTCGATAATCGGCACTGAGTTCTCCTTGCGTCGTCGCCGGTGCGTGCTTTCGCCGGTCAGCGATACATCCTGCTACAGCGGGTGACCTTTTGCGTAAGCGGTCGCCCAATCACGGACCGCCCGTGCGTAGACGCCGGAATTGTTATACGCGCGCAGCGCGGTGATCCAGCCGCGCGGCGTTCCGAGATCCTTTCCGCGCCAACACAGATAGCCGGCCGCCGCGAGCGCGGCGTCGTCGATGTTGTCCGGGCTGACCCGGCCGTCATTGTGAGCGTCGACACCATAGAGCCGCCACGTCTCCGGGATGAACTGCATCGGCCCCATGGCGCGCGTCACGCCGTCTCCGTCAGTGACGGCTTCCTCGGTGTCGACGATGCGCAGCGTGCCGCCGCTGCCGTCGAGGCGGACACCCCGAATCGGGGGGCTCACATCGCCGTTGGGGGCCAGCCGCGCGCCGCGGTAGGTGCCGTGGTGGCTTTCGACCTGGCCGATGCCGGCCAGGGTGGTCCAGGCGATGTGACATTTCGGGTTTTCGACTTCAGCGACCCGGGCCGCGTAGGCGTAGGCCTCGAGCGCGATCACCGGGATCTCGAGCCCCGCCGACCGCTGTTGCGCCCACTCTCGCAACTGATCCGCGGGCCGGCCGCTGGCATGAGTGTCCACCGCCGGCACCGCATCCCCGGCCGGCGGCGGGACGCCGTCGGGAATGAACAGGCTGAGCTGCCAGGTACAGCTAGAGGCCAGCACGATCGCGGTCGCGCCGATCACGGCGGCCGCGCGCATCCAACGCCTCGGCGACACCATGCTTTCCTGGGCTCCCCACACTCGCCTGCACCAACTTCCGCCACACCATCGTCCCATGCGTTCGGGAACTACCCGGTTGCCTCGGGCCTCGGCGCACCGACCTATCGTCGGTTTCAGCTAATTCTCGGTTAGCTGCCGGTCGTTTTGGCTAGCGCAGCCAGACCGACGCCGACCACGGGGATTCCCGACCTCATCCGCGATATTACCGAGCGGCCGGCGACAAATTCGGCAAACATTCCGGTTATCGCTCGCAGCGACGGTCGAAAGTGTCAAATAAGGCGCGGCGGCGCCGCGGTAACGGCGTTGCCGTTCCGTCAGGTATCGCCCGCCGCGGCGTCGGCGCTGGATTCCACCTCGACCACGTCGGAGTCGGCCGCGCCGTCGGTCTCGGCCGACTCCTGCGGTCGATCCTCGAGTGCCGGTGCATCGGCCGGCCAGTGCTCACGCCACTCCTCCTCGGAGATCTCGCCGAGCGGGTCCACGTCGAATTCCTCGGGAACATCGGTGCCGCGGCGTGCGGCCGAGATCGTCCGCTCGACTCCGCGGACCGTCTCCACGAAGTCCAGAACGGCGGCGCGCAGGGCACTTTCGGCATCGACGTCAGGCGACACCCAGATCGAGCTGATCGCCTCGGGGATCAGCCCGGCGGGCAGGCCCGCTTTGCCGGCACGCGCAATGACCTTCTGGGCCAGCGCCAGTGCGGGCTGCCCGGTGTGCACATCGTCCATCACCGATTTCCGCGGCTTCTCGGCCGCCTTGCGCTCTTCCCACTGGGCCAGCTGTTCTTCGAGCGAAATAGATTGCCCGGCAAGCACTCCCGGTACCCGATTGCCCAGTTTGCGCATCAGGGTGGCGGCGACGTCGTCGATGGTGAAGGGGAACTGCGACGCGTCCTCGGCAATGCGGGCGTGAAACAACACCTGCAGCAGCACGTCGCCGAGCTCTTCGCGCAACTGGTCGGCGTTGCCGCTGCCGACCGCGTCCAGCAGCTCGTAGGTCTCCTCCAGCAGAAATCTGCGCAGCGAGTCGTGCGTTTGCTCGCTTTCCCACGGCCCGGCGGTGCGCAGTTTGTCCATCATCGCCACGGCATCGACCAGCCGTTCACCACGCGGCGTCTCGGGCGCCGAGATCAGCCGGGCACCGGCCGCCAGCCGGGCGACGACGGCGGGGTGGTCGCGGTCCGACGACAGCAGCACCGGAGCGTCTTCACCGGAGTGCACCGGGCGCGCCGCGGACAGCGACCAGGGCACCGCGACGGGCATCTCTTCGGTGTATTGCACCTCGCCGCTGAGGTGCTCGATGGCTTCGATGGGCACCAGGGAGGGACGGCGGGGGTCGAACAAGACGACGATCACAAGCGCCCCTCCTCATCGCTTCGTCCCCCGCAAGCGGGCGGCATCATCCCCACTGCATCGTCGTGCGCGCGGATCATCGTGCCTGCCGCTCCTCACTTGCCATCGATGCAGGCAGTTCACTCGTTATACCAATATCCGTCTGCGGTTTGCCCTGGAGTGCCGTCACCAGGTTGGCCACCATCTGCACCAGCTCGACATCGCGCAGTCGCGGCGCGCCGACGCCGCCGGCTCGCGGGATGGGAACCTGCACCGTCGACGTCGTGGCGCGGTAGCTCGCGGCCGGATACATCCGCTTGAGCCGCACCTGAGCCGAATCCGGCAACGTCATCGGCGAGAGCCGCACGGTCGACGCCGACGCCGCTGACACCTCGGTGATGCCGGCGCCGCGGCACAGCAACCGCAGCCGCGCCACCGCCACCAGCCGAAGGGCCGGTTCGGGCAGCGCCCCGTATCGGTCGATGAGTTCCTCGACAACAGCGTCGATCTCGCCGTCGGAGGCGGCGCCGGCCAGCCGCCGGTACCCCTCCAGGCGCAGCCGGTCACTGGCGATGTAGTCCGGCGGCAGGTGCGCATCGACCGGCAGGTCGATCCGCACGTCCTTGGGCTCCTCGGTGGTCGTGACGGTCTGGCCGTCGGCGGCCGCGCGGTAGGCCTCCACCGCCTCGCCCACCAACCGGACGTACAGGTCGAAGCCGACCCCGGCGACGTGCCCGGACTGCTCGACTCCCAGCACGTTGCCGGCGCCGCGGATTTCGAGATCCTTCATCGCGACGGCCATGCCCGCGCCCAGCTCATTGTTCTGCGCAATGGTGGCCAGCCGGTCGTAGGCCGTCTCGGTCAGCGGCGAGTGCGGCGGATACAGGAAGTAGGCGTAGCCGCGTTCTCGGCTGCGGCCGACCCGGCCGCGCAGCTGGTGCAGCTGCGAGAGACCGAAGGTGTCGGCGCGCTCGACGATCAGCGTGTTGGCGTTGGAGATGTCCAGGCCGGTCTCCACGATCGTGGTGCACACCAGGATGTCGTGTTCGCGGTTCCAGAACCCCTGCACCGTGCGCTCCAGCCGCTCTTCGGGCATCTGCCCGTGCGCGACGACCACCCGCGCCTCGGGCACCAGCTCCCGGATCCGGGCCGCCGCCCGGTCGATCGAGCTGACCCGGTTGTGCACGTAGAAGACCTGCCCGTCGCGCAGCAGCTCGCGCCGCAGAGCGGCCGCGACCTGCTTGTCATCCTGCGGGCCGACGTAAGTCAGCACGGGATACCGCTCTTCGGGTGGCGTCAGGATCGTCGACATCTCGCGGATCCCGGCCAGGCTCATCTCCAGCGTCCGCGGAATGGGGGTGGCGCTCATCGTCAGCACGTCGACGTGGGTGCGCAGCGACTTGATGTGCTCTTTGTGCTCGACGCCGAACCGCTGCTCCTCGTCGACCACGACCAGGCCGAGGTTCTTCCAGCGCACCCCGGTCTGCAGCAGCCGGTGCGTGCCGATCACCACGTCCACCGATCCGTCGGCCAGCCCCTCGATGACGGCCTTGGATTCGGCCCCGTCGGTGAACCGGGACAGGCCCTTGACGGTCACCGGGAATCCGGTCATCCGGTCGCTGAAGGTCTGCAGATGCTGGTCGGCGAGCAGCGTGGTGGGCACCAGCACCGCGACCTGCTTTCCGTCCTGGACCGCCTTGAACGCCGCCCGCACCGCGATCTCGGTCTTGCCGTAGCCGACGTCGCCGCAGATCACCCGGTCCATCGGGATCGGCTTTTCCATATCCCCCTTGACCTCGGTGATCGCGGTCAGCTGGTCAACCGTCTCGGTGTAGCCGAACGCGTCCTCCATCTCGGCCTGCCAGGGGGTGTCCGGGCCGAACGCGTGCCCGGGACTGGCCTGCCGCTTGGCGTACAGCGACACCAGCTCACCGGCGATCTCGCGCACGGCGCGGCGGGCCTTGGTCTTGGTGTTGGTCCAGTCGCTGCCGCCCAGCTTGCTGAGCGCGGGTGCCTGACCGCCGACGTACCGCGACAGCTGGTCCAGCGAATCCATCGGCACGTACAGCTTGTCGGATTTTTTGCCCCGCCACCCGCTTCTTGCTCGAGGCGTATTCGAGCACCAAGTACTCGCGTCGGGCGCCGCCGACGGTGCGCTCGACCATCTCCACGAACCGGCCGATGCCGTGCTGGTCGTGCACCACCAGATCGCCGGCGGTCAGCGCCAACGGATCAACGGTGTTGCGCCGCTTGGCCGCCAGGCGCTTGCCCTCGACCGCCGTCACCCGGCTGCCGGTCAGGTCCGTCTCGGTGATCACCACCAACGTGGCGCCGGGGATGATGACGCCGTCGTGCAGCGGTCCCTTCAGCACGCCGACCACGCCGGCCTTGGGCGCGGCACCCGATTCGAGCATGGCGGCGGGGGTGTCACATTCGGCCAGCCGCTCCACCACGCGATGCGCGGTGCCGGTGCCGGGTGCGACGACGACGGCGTAGCCGCCGGTGCTGACGTGCGCGCGCAGCATCGCGAATATGCCGTCGATGTCGTGCTGGTGCCCGCGGGCCGACGGCGCCGACCGGATCTCGAGCTCCACAGCCGACTCGTCGGACAGCTGGCTCAGCGTCCACCACGGATGCCCGCCGCGGGCCGCCGCGGCTCGCACGTCGTCGAGCTCGGCGAAACCCGATCCGCCGAACTGCGCCACGTCGACCGGGGCATCGGTGCCCAACGCGGCGACCGACCACGACGCTTCGAGGAATTCGCTACCGGTCTTGATCAGGTCGGCGGCCCGGGTGCGGACCTTTTCCGGATCGCAGAGCAAGACCGGTGTGCGCTGGGCCAATTGGTCGGTCAGCAGCACGTGTTCGCCGGGCCGGAGCACCGGCAACAGCGCCTCCATGCCGTCGACCGCGATGCCCTCCGCGATCTTGGCCAGCATGTCGGTGACGCTGCCGGTGATGGTGGGCTCGGTGCGGTGCCGCGCCGCCAGCTCGGCGGCGCGCTCCCGCACCTCATCGGTCAGCAGCAGTTCGCGGCAGGGCACCGCGATCAGGGTGTCGACCTCGATCTCGGGGATCGATCGCTGATCGGCGACCGAGAACATGCGCATCTCGCTGACCTCGTCGCCCCAGAACTCGATGCGCACCGGGTGCTCGGCGGTCGGCGGGAAGACGTCGAGAATGCCTCCGCGCACGGCGAATTCGCCGCGCCGGCCGACCATGTCCACCCGGCTGTAGGCCAGCTCGGCGAGCCGGGTGATCACGCCCTCGAACTCGATTTCCGCACCGACGCTCAACGTGACCGGCTCCACCAGCCCCAGCTGCGGCGTCATCGGCTGCAGCAGCGAGCGCACCGCGGTCACCACCAGCTGCAAGGGCGGACCCAGCCGCGCGTCGTCAGGAAGGGCCAGTCTGCGCAACACCGTCAAACGGGCGCCGACGGTGTCGACGCCGGGCGAAAGTCGCTCGTGCGGCAGCGTTTCCCACGACGGGAAGACCGCGACGGCATCGCCGAAGACGCCGCGCAGTTCAGCGGTCAAGTCGTCGGCTTCGCGCCCGGTCGCGGTGACTACCAGCAGAGGACCCAACCGCGCCAGCGCACTGGCGACAAATAGCCGTGCGCTGGCTGGACCCACCAGGCTCAACTCGGCCGGCGAAGCGGCCGCGCTGTCGATCAGCTGCTGGAAGGTCGGCGCGGTGAGCGCCAATTCAACGAGCCCCGCGATCGGGGTTTCTGGGCGAGCAGCCCCCGGTGCGGTCATGATGAATTCCATTCTAGGGGCGACGCCGGACACACCGAACCGCGTCAATATCGAGCTCGCCGCCGTCAAGGGATCGTTGGAAAGTCAACGCGGGGTTACCCGCGAGAAGCCTCCCCGCCGAGCATTTCCCGCGGCCCCAGATCGTGGTCGGACCGGGGCGGGCCATCTGCGGCCGGGCCGGCGAGCTGTACAGAGTGTGCTCGATCAGCGACCTGCTGGCCCGCGACTGCGGTTAGCCGGTCACTCGTCCTGCAGCCGAGGGTCGGCCTCCAGGTGGGTCAGCCCGTTCCACATCAGGTTGACGAGGTGGGCGGCCACCACTTCCTTCTTGGGCTCCCGAGTGTCGAGCCACCATTGCGCCGTCATCGACACCGAGCCGACGAGCGCCTGGGCGTACAGCGGCGCCAGCCCTGGATCGAGGCCACGACGGGAGAAGTCGCCGGCCAGGATGGAGCTGACCTGGTTGACCGCGTCGTTGAGCAGGCTGGAGTAGGTGCCCGAGCTGATCGCGGCCGGCGAGTCGCGGATCATGATCCGGAAGCCGTCGGTGCGCTGTTCGACGTAGGTGAGCAGCGCCAGTGCGACCCGCTCGACGCGCACCCGGGACCGGTTGTTGGTCAGCGACGACGTGATGCCGTCCAGCAGCGCCGACATCTCCCGGTCGACGACGACGGCGTACAGGCCTTCCTTGCCGCCGAAGTGCTCGTAGACGACCGGTTTGGACACGTTGGCGCGCAGCGCGATCTCCTCGATCGAGGTGCCTTCGTACCCGCGCTCGGCGAACAGCGTGCGGGCGATGCCGACGAGCTGTTGGCGGCGCTCGGTGCCGGTCATCCGCGCGCGCGGCGCCCGCGCCTCTTTGTCCGGTTCCTTGTCCAGCACGGCCACGTCAATCAGCGTATCGGTCAACAGCAGCGGCCGACGTCGTAGACTAAGCGAGTTGCCCGACATCGGCCGAAGCCCGCACCGTCGTCAGACTAAAGTCTTCTTGGCGCGGTCGGTATCAACCCGCCGCTCGCCGTGGGTTTAGCGATCCGTCGTGGTGTAATCGGCAGCACCTCTGATTTTGGTTCAGATAGTTCAGGTTCGAGTCCTGGCGACGGAGCTTCTTCCGAGTCGAGTGTGGGGCCTAAGCACGAAATACGAGGCAATTTTGCTACTTAGGGCCCACGGTCGGCGAACTGGTCGCAGCGGCCGCCGATATCCCATCGTTTTTTGCCTTCACCGCAGATGAAGTGACACGCTTGACGGCGTGTCGGCGCTTCCGCGCGCAGCCCCGCGCGGGACAAACCCAAGAGGAGGGTTGATGTCGTCTCCTGGTGATACCGCGGTCCTGGTGCTAGCGGCCGGGCCCGGCACCCGGATGCGGTCGGACACCCCAAAAGTCCTGCACACCATCGGTGGGCGCAGCATGCTGTCCCATCTCCTGCACACGATCACCAAGGTGGCTCCCCAGCACCTGGCCGTCGTCTTGGGCCATGACCACGAGCGCATCGCCCCGCTGGTGGCCGACTGGGCCGACGCCCTGGGACGTCCCGTCGAGGTGGCGCTGCAGGACCGACCCCGCGGCACCGGCGACGCCGTGCTGTGCGGCCTGTCCGCGCTGCCCCCCGACTACGCCGGGGTCCTCGTCGTCACCTCGGGCGACACCCCACTCCTGGATGCCGACACCCTGGCCGACCTGATCGCCGCCCACAGCGCGGCGCCGGCCGCGGTCACCGTGCTGACCACGACGGTGACCGACCCCAGCGGCTACGGCCGCATCCTGCGCACCCAGGACAACGAGGTCATGGCGATCGTGGAACACGCCGACGCCACGCCCTCGCAACGCGAGATCCGTGAGGTCAACGCCGGCGTCTACGCCTTCGACACCGCGGCGCTGCGCTCCGCGCTGAACCGGTTGAGCTCCAACAACGCCCAGCAGGAGCTCTACCTGACCGACGTCATCGCCATCCTGCGCGGCGACGGCCTGGCCATCCACGCCCGCCACGTCGACGACAGCGCGCTGGTGGCCGGCGTCAACAACCGCGTCCAGCTCGCGCAGCTGGGCGCCGAACTCAACCGCCGCGTCATCGCGGCCCACCAGATGGCCGGCGTCACCATCGTCGACCCCGCCACGACGTGGATCGACGTCGACGTCAGCATTGGGCGCGACACCGTCATCCAGCCGGGGACGCAGCTGCTCGGCCGCACCCAGGTCGGGAGTCACTGCGTCGTCGGCCCGGACACCACCCTGACCGACGTCAGCGTCGGCGACGGCGCCTCGGTGGTGCGCACCCACGGCACCGCGTCGTCGATCGGTGCCGGCGCGACCGTCGGACCGTTCACCTACCTGCGGCCCGGCACGGTGCTGGGCGACGACGGCAAGCTCGGCGCCTTCGTCGAGACCAAGAACGCCACCATCGGCACCGGCTCCAAAGTGCCGCACCTGACCTACGTCGGGGACGCCGACATCGGCGAACACAGCAATATCGGCGCGTCCAGCGTGTTCGTCAACTACGACGGCGAATCCAAACGACGGACCACCATCGGCTCGCACGTGCGCACCGGCTCGGACACCATGTTCGTAGCGCCGGTGACCGTCGGCGACGGCGCCTACACGGGCGCGGGCACGGTGGTGCGCAACGACGTCCCGCCCGGAACGCTGGCGGTATCCGCGGGTCCGCAACGCAACATCGAAGGTTGGGTGCACCGCAAGCGCCCGGGCAGTCCGGCCGCGCAGGCTGCCGAGGCCGCCGAGAAAGCCGCCGGTCAGAGCCCCGCCGCCGGCCCGGCGTCAGAAGCCGAATCGACTCCGTGAATTTGCTAGCTGGCAACCCGGCCACAGTTCCGTACGATTCGCTTCGTACGATGGGGCCTTCCATCCCCCACCCCGATATGGCGAGGGCAGCGCGTTGAGCCACGACTGGACCGATAACCGCAAAAATTTGATGCTCTTCTCCGGCCGTGCGCATCCGGAGCTGGCCGAGCAGGTGGCCAAAGAGCTCGACGTCCACGTCACCGCACAGACCGCGCGGGAGTTCGCCAACGGCGAGATCTTCGTGCGCTTCCACGAATCGGTGCGCGGGTGCGACGCCTTCGTCCTGCAGTCGGCCCCGGACCCGGTCAACAACTGGCTGATGGAACAGCTGATCATGATCGACGCCCTGAAGCGGGGCAGCGCCAAGCGGATCACCGCGGTCATGCCGTTCTACCCGTATGCCCGGCAGGACAAGAAGCACCGCGGCCGCGAGCCGATCTCGGCTCGGCTGGTCGCCGATTTGCTCAAGACGGCTGGCGCGGACCGCATCGTCACCGTCGACCTGCACACCGACCAGATCCAGGGCTTCTTCGACGGGCCCGTCGATCACATGCGCGGGCAGAACCTGCTGACCGGATACATCCGCGACAACTACCCCGACGGCAACATGGTGGTCGTCTCGCCCGACTCCGGCCGGGTGCGCATCGCCGAGAAATGGGCTGACGCGCTGGGCGGCGTCCCCCTGGCCTTCATTCACAAGACCCGCGACCCGCGGGTGCCCAACCAGGTGGTGTCCAACCGGGTCGTCGGTGAGGTGGCCGGGCGCACCTGCGTGCTGATCGACGACATGATCGACACCGGTGGCACCATCGCCGGCGCGGTGAAGCTGCTGCGCGACGAGGGCGCCGGTGACGTGATCATCGCGGCCACCCACGGTGTGCTCTCCGATCCGGCCGCCGAGCGGCTGGCCGCCTGCGGCGCCCGGGAAGTGATCGTGACGAACACTCTCCCGATCGGCGAGGAGAAGCGTTTCCCGCAGCTGACGGTCCTGTCCATCGCGCCGCTGCTGGCCAGCACCATCCGCGCCGTATTCGAAAACGGTTCGGTCACCGGGCTTTTCGACGGAGACGCCTAGATGGGCGATACCGTCATCTATCACAACCCCAAATGCAGCACCTCCCGCAAGACGCTGGACCTGTTGCGCGACAACGGCTTTGAACCAACCGTGGTCGAGTACCTGAAGACCCCGCCGGGCCGCGACGAGCTGGTGAAGATGATCCGCGACGCGGGCATCGACGTGCGCACCGCGACCCGCAAGCGTGAGTCGCTGTATGAGGAGCTCAATCTCGCGGACGCGAGTGATGACCAGTTGCTCGACGCCATGGTCGAACACCCCATCCTCATCGAACGACCCTTCGTCGTCACGCCGAAGGGCACTCGGCTGGCCCGTCCGATCGACGCGGTCCGCGAGATTCTGTGAACCGGCTCGGCCGCCGCGTGGCCGCTGCCGCGATGGTTGCGGTGGCTTTCGTCGCCGTCGGCTGTGCACCGAAACCGCCTGACTACCAATCGATCTTGTCGACGACCTCGACGGCCACGACAACCAAGGCGGCGGAAAAGCCGGTTCCGCTGTCGCAGTATCTGCAAAGCATCGGGGTGACCGGAGAACCGGTGGCACCAGGATCGCTGCCCGACCTGACGGTGTCGATACCGACGCCCCCGGGCTGGTCGCCGTTCACCAGCCCGAACATCACCCCGCAAACGCTGATCATCTCGCAAGGCGGCAAGTTCCCCACCGCGCGGCTGGTGGTGTTCAGGCTCAACGGTGACTTCGACCCGGCCCAAGTCATCAAGCACGGCAACGACGATGCGCAACTGTTCGAGAACTTCAAGCAGCTGGACGCCTCGAGCGCGCCCTACAACGGCTTTCCCTCATCGATGATCCAGGGCAGCTACGACCTCGAGGGTGGCATGCGGCTGCACAGCTGGAACCGCATCGTCATCGCGACCGGGTCGTCGCCCGCCCACCAGCGTTATCTGGTGCAGCTGACCATCACCGGCTTCGCCAATCAGGCGGCCGCGCAGTCGTCGGACATCGACGCGATCATTCACGGATTCGTCGTCGCGGCGAAGTGATTCAGGCGCGACGGCCCGCTTCCTGGACGAGTTGAACACGGGAGGTCAAGCCGAGCTTGGCGTACACTGGGTGAGGTGAGTCTGCACGGTCCGCGGTGAAATGAACAGCCGCGCGCCGATCTCCTTGTTGCCCAAACCTTCCGCGACCAGGCGCACCACATCGTTCTCCGTGGGAGTCAGCGACGCCCAGCCGCTACTGGGACGTTTACGCTCACCGCGGCCGCGTTGCGCGTAGGCGATCGCTTCTTCGGTGGATAGCGCGGCGCCCTCAGCCCACGCGGCCTCGAAAGCCGCCTGGCCCAGAGCTTCTCGTACCACCGTGAGCGCAGCATCGTAATCGGGCCGGTACATGGGGAAGCGCGGGTGTTCCATGCGCTGTCGCATGGCCTCCGCTGCGCCCAACAGGCGCGCCGCGTGCGGGTGACTGTCGTTGTCGGCGGCCAGGCGGGCGAGACATTCCAAGGCGTCATCGACGTGCAGATATCCCTGAGTATGGGACGCGAGGGTGAGGGCCTTGTGAGCGTCTTGCTCCGCTTGCCCAGACTCAGCTCCAGCCAGTGCGATGTACGCACGAACGACTAGCGCCGGCATTTTTTGCCAGGCCGGTGTCATCTCGACGTTCTCGTCGGCCCAGCGGCGCGCCGTGGTCAGATCACCGCATTGCCAAGGCCGCCTGCGCTATCGGGTTGGTGGATCGGGTGAACACCTCGCGCAGTGGGTTGGTGTGTTCCCATGCCTTCTCGCAGAACTGCATTGCCGCAGTCCCATCGCCGGAGGCTAAGGCGGCGTCGCCGAGAACCCCGTACACCGTGTCTTCCGAAATCCCGCCCAGCGCCTCTGCGGCGGCCCGCGCGGACTGCGCCGCGGCGCGCGCGGCAGGCCCATGCCCCTGGCGGGCCAGCACTACGCCATGCACCAGGCATCCATAAACCTGCATCACCGCGTCCCCGGCTTCTTCGGCCTCCACAGCCAGGGAACGTGCCACTTCGGCCGCTTGGGCGAGATGTCCCTGCTGCATGAGAGCGACGACCAGCCAAGTTCGGCAATTTCGTGAGTAGAACCGGTCGCCAAGCGCATCGGCGAGGTCGCGTCCTTCTTCGGCGGCCGCACGTGTTGCGGTCGGCTCACCCGCTATCGCGCCCGCCGTCGCCTGGTGGCTCAAGATTTGGCACAGGGTCCACCGGTCACCGGCGGCACGGACAAGTTCGTTTGCCTCGGCGAAGTAGGGCTGAACCACCTCGACGTGGTAGACGGCGCTCATTCCGCATGTAATCAGGGCACGGATGATCAGTGCCGGGTCATCGAGCTGACGAGCTATCGCTAGCGCGTCCAGCGCCCTACTCAAATCCGTTGGGAGGCCTAACCAGGCAGCGAGGAACTGGCGCTCGATCGCCGCGCGCTACCCGCACGGTGGGTGTTATGGGCGAGTGCCCCTCATCAGTCAAGGCGGCGTCCAAACCCGCCACCGCCTCACCGTACACGGCCGCCCCGCAACCACAATGGCTGCAGCGACAGGATTAGCCGCATCGCTGTTTCAATGTCCGAGTTCTCCCGGCTCCAACTGTAAGCGGTTCGCAGATTCTCGATTTCGCTTTGTGCCCAACGTAGTAGCGGATCAACACCCGCCAGCCCTTGAGACTCGAAAGCGATAGCCCGAGTGGTGTAGTAGTCGCGGTGGCGAGTCCGCACCTCGTCGGCCTCACCGGATTCGCCGAGTTTTTCTTGCGCGTACTGGCGCACCGTTTCCAACAGGCGGTACCGCATTTCGTCGCCGGTGTCGTCGGTGAGCGACCAGAGACTTGTCGACCAGTAAGCTCAATTGGTCTAGTAGCTGGTAACTTTCGACTTCACTGTCGGCGCCGACGGCCTGGGCGGCGTCCAGATCGAAGCCGCCGGCGAACGCCGCCAGCCGTCGAAACAAAACCTGCTCCGGTTCGGTGAGCAGCGCATGCGACCAATCCACCGAGGCGCGCAGCGTCTGCTGGCGGCGCACCGCGGTGCGCGCGCCTCCGGTCAGAAGCGGAACCGGTCATGCAGGCTTTCCACGATCTGGCCCAGCGACAACGCCCGAACCCGCGCCGCGGCAAGCTCGATCGCCAACGGCATGCCATCGAGGCGCGCGCAGATCTGCTCCACCAGCGCGCGGTTATCCCCTGCCCACAACGAACTCGGGGCGGGCACGCCGGGCGCGATCGGTGAACAGATCGATGGCCTCGTCGGCGAGCGAAAGCGACGGCACCCGCCAGCTCAGCTCACCGGGCAGCCCAACGGCTCGCGGCTGGTGGCCAGGATCGTCAATTGCGGGCAGGCCGCCAGTAATTCGATGGCCATCGTCCCGCACGCATCGAGCAGGTGCTCACAATTGTCGAGCAGCAGCAATATCTTCTTCTCGCCGAAGAAGCGTACCAGCAGGTCCATGGTGGAACGGCCCGGCTGATCGGGCAGTCCCAGCGTGCGGGCCACGGTCACCGGCGCCACTTCCGGGATTGGTGATCGGTGCCAGATCGACATACCAGATGCCGTCGGAGAACTCGGTACTGAGCGCAGAGGCGACTTCGACGGCGAGGCGGGTCTTTCCGGCACCGCCGGCGCCGGTCAACGTCACCAACCGGTTGTCGGTGATGACCCGTCGCAACTCGGCCATTTGCGCCTGGCGCCCAACGAAACTCGTCAACTGGGCCGGAAGGTTGTGCGAGGCAACCACAGTGCGGACCCGAAGCGGCGGGAACTCGTTGCGCAGATCGGGGTGGCACAACTGCACCACGCGCTCCGGGCGCGGAAGATCCCGCAACGGGTAGCTGCCCAGTTCGGCCAGCCACACGTCGTCGGGCAGTCGATCAACGACCAACGATTCGGTGGCGCCCGACAACACCGTCTGCCCACCATGCGCCAAGTCGCGCAGCCGTGCGGTGCGATTGATCGTCGGGCCCGCGTAGTTGGCGTCGTCGCGCAGCTGAATCTCACCGGTGTGTATTCCGATGCGCAGCCGGATCGGCGCCAGCGGGGCCGCTGCAACTCCAGCGCGCATGCCACCGCGTCCGACGCGCGGGCGAACGCGGCCACAAAGCTGTCGCCCTCGCCCTGTTCGAGCGGACGCACCCCGTCGTGGGAGGCGATCGCCTCATTCACCGTTTTGTTCAGCTGGACGCCAGCGCGGCCGTCATCTCTTCGGGCCGGGTTTCCCACAGCCGCGTCGAGCCCTCGACATCGGCCAGCAGCAACGTCACCGTTCCGGTCGGCAGCAACTCGCCCACACCCAAATCGTCCCAGGTTAGCGCCGGATTTCCGCATGTTGGCTCATGGTCAGCCAGCATGGCCGCCGCCGACTAGCGCAAAACATCGGCCAAAGCGCGCAGATCCGCCTGCCGGCGGCGTGCGGATGTACGACCCCCACGCGCGTAGATCTACGCGCTGCGGCGGATGGTCTTGGCCGCGCCAGCGCCGGATAGTCGACTCAACCCGACCGAGGAGATCCCGATGACCATCGCTCAAACGGCCACCTGCCCGAGCGTTTTCGACGCCGGCCTGCCCATCATTGCCTACGACCACCTCACCGATCCCGACGAAGCGCACCGCATCATCGACGACGCCCGCGAGCTTTCGCCGATCGCGATCGGACCGCACGGACCCGAAGTCTTGAGCTACGAACTGGTCCGCACCGTGTTGCGCGACAGCCGATTCGTCACCGCCCAGCGGCCTCGGACTCGACCTGCAGGGCATCACTTCCGGCCCGCTGTGGGACAGGGCGATCACCAATATCCTGGGCTCGACGGCGACGTGCATCATCGGCTGCGCCGGCTGGTGTCGAAGGCCTTCGCACCCCGCGGGGCGCCGACGGCTGCGCACGCTCGTCCGTCGAGATCATCAACGGCTTGGTCGACCCGCTCACCAGCCGTCGGGCCACTGCGACGTCGTCTCCGACATCGCCCGTCGCTACCCCACGCCAGTCATCTGCGCGCTGCTGGGCGCGCCGCCGAGGATTGGCAGCTGTTCTCCGACTGGACCGATGACATCAAGAAGATCTTCGATTGGAACGTCGCCGAACGACGGCCCGGCGATCCTCGCCGCGTGGGATCGACCTCGACGCCTACCTCGAGGAACTGATCGCGCGGCGGCGCGCATCGCTGTCCGACGACCTGATCTCTGAGCTCATCCGCGCCGAAGAGGACGGTGACCGGCTTACCCACGACGAACTGCTCATGCTCTGCGCGACTCTGCTCGGCGCCGGCACCGACACCACCCGCAACCAGCTCGCCGCCGCGGTGCAGGTGCTGGCCGCCCACCCCGACCAGTGGGCCTTGCTTGCCCAGCACCCCGAGCTGGCGGCCAACGCGGTTCACGAGCTGATGCGTTACTGCCCAATCATTTTCGGCACCGTCCGCCAGAGCCGCCGAAGACGTCGAACTGGCCGGAGTCTGCATTCCCGCCGGCACCCTGGTGCTCGCCAACACCGCCGCGGCCAACCGCGACCCAGCGTCTACGACGACCCCGACCGCGTCGACGATCACCCGCGACGACCCTCCGGCGATGCTCACCTTCGGCGGCGGCGTGCACTACTGCCTCGGCGCTCACCTCGCGCGCCTCGAACTGACCGAAGCGCTTCGGGTGATCACCCAACGCATGCCCAACCCCGCCGGACCGGCCCGGCCCCGTGGAAGGCCATCAGCGGAATCACCGGCCCCATGACCCTGCCGCTGGAGTTCGACGTCGGTACGGCTGCTTCAGTGGCCATGACTGACTGGACCGCCGCAGATCTACCGTCGTTCGCCGAGCGAACGGTCATCATCACCGGCGCCAACAGTGGATTGGGCGCCGTGACCGCCCGCGAGCTGGCGCGACGCGGGGCCACGATCATCATGGCCGTCCGCAACATCCGCAAGGGCGAGACCGCGGCCCGTCAGATGGCCGGTCAAGTCGAGGTGCGTGAGCTCGATCTGCAGGACCTGTCGTCGGTGCGCCGGTTCGCCGACGGAGTGAGCAAGGCCGACGTGCTGATCAACAACGCCGGCATCATGGCCGCCCCCTTCGCGCTGACGGTCGACGGCTTCGAGACCCAGATCGGCACCAACCATCTCGGTCACTTCGCGCTGACGAACCTGTTGCTGCCCAAGCTGACCGATCGGGTGGTCACGCTGTCCTCGATGGCGCACTGGCCCGGCAGCATCAACCTCGACGACCTGAACTGGCAGAACCGGCGCTACTCGCCGTGGCTGGCCTACAGCCAGTCCAAGCTCGCCAACCTGCTGTTCACCAGCGAGCTGCAGCGCCGCCTCACCGCCGCCGGTTCCCCGCTGCGCGCGCTCGCCGCCCACCCCGGCTACTCGCACACCAACCTGCAGGGCGCCTCCGGCCGCAAGCTGGGTGACACGCTGATGTCGGCCGTCACGCGGGTGGTCGCCACCGACGCCGATTTCGGCGCCCGGCAAACCCTGTACGCGGCGTCCCAGGACCTGCCCGGCGACACCTTCGTCGGCCCGCGGTTCGGTCAAATCGGCCGCACGCAACCGGTCGCGCGCAGCCGGCGTGCCCGGGACACGGCCACCGCGGCGGCGCTGTGGTCGCTGTCCGAGCAGCTCACCAAGACCAACTTTCCCCTCTGAACCCTGTGAACCACGTCGGTCACAGCCGCCACACCAGTCCCCCGCAGAAGCAATAGACGTTTTGCCCGCCTTTGAGCGACAACCCGGGTCACCCGACCGCACGCCCCGCCAAGCGGCCGCCGATTTGTCGCTCAAAGGCGGGCACTTGCAACATGCCCCCGGCCGAGTGACGGATGTGACGTTCATCCCGCGGCGGCCGGCGAATTTCCCCTCTGAGGTGCAGATGCGCTAACCTGACCGGGCGTCACGGCGAGGGTGGCCGGCTGGCCAGCCACCGTTATCGACGGAGACCGACGAATCGTCGCGACCCTGGCCGTGCCCCGAACATCAGGCGAGCACACAGGAGCGACAAGATGGCCAAATAAGCAGTCAACCAGTTGAAGGTCGCGGTCCGCGCCGAGACCGGCAAAGGTGCGTCCCGGCGAGCCCGCCGCGACGGCAAGATCCCGGCCGTCCTCTACGGCCACGGCGCCGACCCGCAGCACCTGGAACTGCCCGGCCATGACTTCGCCGCGGTGCTCCGGCACGCGGGCACCAACGCGGTGCTGACCCTGGACATCGAGGGCAAGGAGCAGCTGGCGCTGACCAAGTCGCTCGACATCCACCCCATTCGCCGCACCATTCAGCACGCCGACCTGCTGGTCGTGCGTCGCGGCGAGAAGGTCGTCGTCGAGGTCCGCGTCGTCATCGAGGGCGACGCCGTGCCCGGCACCCTGGTGACCCAGGACGCCAGCGCCATCGAGATCGAGGCCGACGCCATGTCGATTCCCGAGCAGTTGACGGTGTCGATTGAAGGCGCCGAGCCCGGCACCCAGTTCTCCGCCGGACAGATCACCCTGCCCAAGGGCGTCAACCTGATCTCCGACCCGGAGACGCTGGTGGTCAACGTGGTCACCGCGCCGACGGAGGAGGAACTCGCCGAAGAGGGCGCCGGCGAGGTCGCCGAGGAAGCCGCGGCGGCCGACGGCGAAGAAGAGGCCGAGGCCGGCGAAGAAGAGAACGCCGAAGCCGAGTCCGAGTAGGCGGATCACAACGTGGCCGAGCCGTTGCTGGTCGTCGGCCTGGGCAACCCCGGAGACAACTACGCCCGGACCCGACACAACGTCGGGTTCATGGTCGCCGACCTGCTCGCGGCGCGGATGGGTTCGAAGTTCAAGGCGCACAAGCGTTCCGGCGCCGAGATTGTCAGCGGGCGCCTCGCCGGACACTCGGTGATCGTGGCCAAGCCGCGCTGCTACATGAACGAATCCGGCCGTCAGGTCGGCCCTTTGGCGAAGTTCTACTCGGTGACACCGGGCGACGTCATCGCCATCCATGACGATCTCGACTTGGACTTCGGCCGTATCCGGCTCAAGATCGGCGGCGGCGAAGGCGGCCACAACGGTCTGCGTTCGGTCGGGAATGCTCTGGGCAGCAAGGACTTCCAGCGAGTCCGCATCGGGATCGGCCGCCCTCCGGGACGCAAGGATCCGGCGGTGTTTGTGCTGGAAAACTTCAGCGCCGCTGAGCGCGCCGAGGTTCCCACCATCTGCGAGCAGGCCGCGGATGCAACCGAGTTGCTGATCGAACTGGGGCTAGAGCCCGCGCAGAACCGCGTCCACACCTGGTAGCCGGCGCAATGCCGGACTAGGTGACCAGGTCGAGGGACGTGGATCGGCGCAACTTGCCCGACGGCGTCTTCGGGATGGTCCCCGGACCGAGCACCACCACGTTGCGCGGCCGGACGTCGACCTCGGCCACCACCTCACGGGCGACCCGGTGCTCGATGCGGCGCACCTCGGCCTGGTCTTGGAAGGCATTGGACTCCACGGCGACGGCGAACGTCTCGCGGGAATGGCCGGCGTCCAGGCGCACGGCAACCGCGCAGCCTGGCCGTACGCCCTCGACGCGGCAGGCGGCGCGCTCGATGTCGGTCGGATAGATGTTGCGGCCCGCCATGATGATGACGTCCTTGACGCGGCCGCACACCACCACGTGGCCTTCCTCGGTCAGGTAGCCGAGGTCACCGGTGTCATACCAGCCGTGCTCGTCCTGGGCCGAGATGAAGCCGCCCATGGTGAGGTAGCCGGGCGTCAGCGACTCACCGCGCAGCTCGATGACACCGACGCCGCGCGCGGGCATCAGCTCGCCGTTCTCGTCGATGACTCGCGCCTCGAGGTCGCGCAGCAGCGGACCGAGCGTGGCCAGCCGGCGGGTGTTGCCCTTGGTGGCGGGCACGGCCCGGCGCAGGGCGGCCAGCAGGTCGGCGTCGACCTCGTCGACCACCAGACCGGCGTTGCACTCCGAGAACGACACGGCCAGCGTGGTCTCGGCCATGCCGTAGGCCGGCAGGATCGCCGACGGCTGCAGGCCGAACGGCTTGCCCGCATCGAGCAGGTCCTCGACATCGGCGGGTTCGACGGGCTCGGCGCCGGACAGCGCGAACCGCAGGGTCGAAAGGTCGAAGTCGCCGGGCTTGGCCTGGCGGCGCAGCCGCTTGGCCAGCAGCGCGTAGGCGAAGTTGGGCGCCGCGGTCATGGTGCCCTTGTACTTGTCGATGAGCTTGGCCCACAGCAGCGTGTCGCGCAGGAAGTCCATCGGGGTGACCTTGACCAGCTCGGCACCGAAGTACATGGGGATGGTGAGGAATCCGACCATGCCCATGTCGTGGAAGCAGGGCAGCCAGCTGACCATGACGTCCTTCTCGACGTCGTACTGCGCGCCGATGAACATCGCCTCGGCGTTGGAGTAGATGTTGCGGTGGGTGATCTGCACCGCCTTGGGAGATCCGGTAGACCCCGACGTCAGCTGCATCAGTGCGAGCGCGTCCTCGCCGACCTCGACGGGTTCGATCGGTGCCGCCGCGAGCAGCTCGGCGACGGTGACGACGCGGATGCCCTTGTCTTCGAGGACCGGGATGGCCACCAGGAAGGGCTCCGAGACGACGACGGCCTTCGCCTCGATCATGCCGATGACGTTCATGGTGTCCTCAGCCCACACGGCCAGGTCCGTGCGTGGCGTGGGCTGGTGCAGCATGGTGAGGCTCGCCCCGCGCATCCAGAGGCCCTGCGCCGTCGGCGCGATCTCCACCGGATAACCGGCGAGCACGCCGACCGCGTCGCCGGGGCCGATGCCCGCGGCGGCCAGGCCGCCCGCGATGCGGCGCGCACGCTCGTGGACCTCGCCCCAGGTGTGACGGACGGGTTCGTGGGGTTCACCGGTGACCATGCCGGTCGTCGCGGACCGGGCATTGCGGTACATCTTCTCGGTAAACCTGCTCACAAAATCCTCCTCGGTTCCAGCCCTCGTCGCAACGTTCCGGATTTCATGGTCCGCCCGCCAGGTGGCGCTTCGCCGCAATCACGCCGACACAGTTGGGCCGCGGTTAGGTCTCGGATCGATGATGCGTCCGCGCCCGCAATCCGGCGGCGTTCGGTCGCTTCCTGAGCGCGAAGCGGGCCCGAGAAACCTTGGCGGGCCCAATTCGGTGATCGTCCGCCGGAACGCCCGGCACACGATGGAACTATGTGATCCTGCTCAACGCTTCCCGCCACCGCGCATCATCTTAAACTCCTCTTAGGGAAGCGCCAAACCAACGCACACAGGTTGGGAAAATTCACACCTCGGTGGGCGTGGGGACCACGCGCGCGCCCATCACCGGCCCGCTGGCGACCCGCACCGTGCGGCACACACCCGCCCCGGACACCTCTGTGCCGATGTCGACCGCGGCGGCCGCCGACGAGCACAGGAAGGCACACGTCGGACCCGAACCGGACACGATGCCCGCCAGCGCCCCGGCCTCCACCCCCGCGCGCAACGTCCGTCGCAGAGCGGGGTGCAGGCTCACCGCGGCCGCCTGCATCTCGTTGCCCAACAGCGGCGCCAACTGCTCGGCATCACCGGCGGCCAGGGCGGCCAGCACCGGCCCGGCAGCAGGCAGCCGGGGCGGATCCCCCACCTCCCGCAGCCGGTCCAGTTCGGCGAAGACGGCCGGCGTCAGCAATTCACTGTCGGCGAACGCCAATACCCAGTGGAAGGTGTTGCGGGACAACACCGTCGCCAACTCCTCGCCGCGGCCGGTGCCCAACGCGGTCCCGCCATGCAGGGCGAAGGGCACGTCACTGCCCAAGCGGGCGGCCAGCACCCGCAGATCGCGGCGGGGCACGTTGAGTTCCCACAGCGAGTTCATCGCGACCAGCACGGCCGCCGCGTCGGCGCTGCCACCGGCCATACCGCCGGCCACCGGAATGGTTTTGTCGATCATGATCGACACATCCGGCGCCCGGCCGACGTGTTCGGCCATCAGCTCGGCGGCCTGCCAGGCCAGATTGCGTTCGTCGGTGGGCAGCTTCTCGGCGCCCTCGCCGACGATCTCGAGCGAGAGCACATCGGCATTGCGGACCGTCACCTCGTCGAGCAGCGAAACGGCATGGAAGATCGTGTTCAGCTCGTGGTAGCCGTCCTCGCGGCGGTCACCGACCGCCAGGTAGAGGTTGACTTTTCCGGGCACCCGAACGGTGACCGAGCCGGTGGGAACCCACTGTGCGGCGGTGTTGCCATCAGACGCTGACACCGCAGCAGACTATCGCTGCTACCGGCCGATCTCACGCAACGGCGCCCCGGCGGCCCGCCGTCAACCGGCAGATGCCTGCTGCTCGGCGGTCCGCGCAGTCGCCACTGCGGTGCTGTGGGGCCGATCGGCGGACCGCTGCCACAGCCGCACGAAGTCGTCGATGGAGAGGGTCTCGCCGCGGCGGGCGGGGTCGATGCTGGCGGCCAGCAATCGATCCGCCGACTCGTTGCCCGAGCCGGCCCAGTCCACGAACGCGTTGCGACATGTCTTGCGCCGCTGCCCGAACGCGATGTCGACCAGTTCGAACACCTGGCGGCGGAAGGCTTCGTCGGTGGTCCACGGCGAGGTGGCGTACCGGTCGATGCGAACCAGCCCGGAGTAGACGCGGGGAATCGGCCAGAAGACGGTCGGGGACACCGTGCCGCACCGGCGAACCCGACCGAAGAAGCGCACCTTGACGCTGGGCACGCCGTATTCCTTGCCACCCGGCTCCGCGGCCAGGCGCTCGGCGACCTCGGCCTGCACCATCACCGTCACCGTGTGAATGGAGGGAAACTCGGCGAGCAGGTGCAGCAGCGCCGGGACGGCGACGTTGTAAGGCAGGTTCGCGACCACCGCGGTCGGCTGGACGGCCAGCTCGTCGCGGCGAAGGGTCAAGACGTCGCGGTTGACCACCGTCAGGCGCTGGCTTTCGCTGTTGGAGTGCTCGGTGACCGTTTGGGGCAGCCGCTCGGCCAGTACCGGATCGATTTCGACGGCGGTCACGGCCGAGCCGCGGTCGAGCAATGCCAGGGTCAGCGAGCCCAGGCCGGGCCCGACCTCCAGGACGTGGTCAGACCGGCTCACCCCGGACGTCGAAACTATCCGGCGCACCGTGTTGGCGTCGTGGACGAAGTTTTGGCCGAGGGATTTCCGTGGCCGGAAATCAAGTTCTTTGGCCAGCCGCCTGATCTCGGTACGCCCGAGTAGTCGGATGGTCAGCCTGCACCAGCTCTTCCGCTGCACACTGGCCACGCACCCCAACCCTGGCGCTCTCGGGTCACCTCGGCAACGGTGATCTGCTCCTCGCGGCTGGCGAGGTCGGCGCGGGAGGCGAAACGCAACCCGCCGTTGCGCTCCCACGTGCCCTGGTCGAACTGCACACCGCCGTAATACCCGTTACCGGTGTTGATCGCCCAGTTTCCGCCGGCTTCGCAGCCCGCGATCGCATCCCAGATCGAGCCGTCGCTGACCGGAGGCACTTCGGTGCCGGGCTTGGTGCCGACGCGGACCACCGAATCGCGGGCGGGGGTGATCACCGTGTTGGCGATCGGTAACCGGCCGGTCTCGACGCCGTTGACGGTGGCCACCGAGAAGGTGACGTCCTGGGTGCCCGGGCTGCCCGGATCCTCGACGACCTGGCGGCTCATGTTCATGCCCGGATCTTCGATGCGACGGGCGTTGGGGGGCAGCGGGATCCGCTCGGTGACCTGCTGGATCCGGTTGCGGGTCACCTGGACCTCCATCCCGTCGACGATCGGCATGGTCGCGGGGGGCGTCACCTGGTCGCTGTCGAGCAGCGGCGCGCCGGCGGCGCTCAACAGGCCGGCGACGTTCGGTGCGGCCAGGTGCACATTGCGGATCGCACCGGCGTCGTTGATGCGGACGGTTTTGGCGCTGACAACGGGCAGCGCCATTCCGGCCAGCGGGACGCGGCTACCTCGATTGGCCGCGGCCGGGGCGGTGTCGGTCATCGACAGCTGGGCCAGCGCCTCGTCGACAGTGGATGCGGTGGTCCACAGCTGCTTGGTGTCGTGGCCGTCCAACGAGATCTGCAGCGGGCGGCTGCGCCGCAACACGATCTTGCCGGCGTCGTGCACCGCGACATCACCGGCGGGATACAGGTCGTCGCGTTCGTCGATGACGAAACCGTTCTCTTCGACGACGTCGATCACCCGCGACTTCATGGTGGTCACGTGCATGGCAACCCCGTCGACGGTCAGTGTCACCGTCTTGCACACCGAGACCGCATATCCGCCCGCGAATGCCAGGACTACCAGCAACCCTCCGACTACGAGACGCAACATCGGCGAAGGATTCTGATGCAGTTTTGTCAATACACTCAACGCGCGCTACCCAACCCTCAACAACCCACTCATTCAGCAGCAAGTCACAAATTAAGGGCCCGTAGGCCCAACCGTTCGATCACAAGACGGTAACGAACCGGTCAAGGTTGGGCAACTCCGACGCGGCGATTTCAAACCAAATCGCCTGGTCGTTTATCTCACACTGTGACCAATCCGTACACCCGCTGAGCGTTGTCCGTGGTTATCTCGGCCAGCTGCTCCGGGCGACGATCCACCAGTGCGGCGATCGCCCGAACAGTATAAGGAAGGCAATAGGGCTCATTCGCCGTCCCCCGATAGGGATGCGGAGTCAAAAACGGCGCGTCGGTCTCCACCAGCAGCTGCTCGGGCGGTATCAACGGGATGGCGTCGCGCAGGGCGTGCGCGTTGCGGAAGCTTGCGGTACCGGACAGACTCAGCAGCCACCCGGCGTCCACGCAGCGGCGGGCCATGGCGGCATCCGAGGAAAAGCAGTGAAAAATCACGGTGTCCGGGGGGCCCTCGGCCGCCAGCACATCGAGCACTTCGGCGTCGGCGTCGCGGTTGTGAATCATCAGCGGCTTGCCGCACCGCTTCGCCAGGTCGATGTGCCAGGCGAACGCCTCTCGCTGCACGGCCGGCTCGGCGCAGCCGTCCAGACGGCCGGGCCAATACAAGTCCAGGCCGGTTTCGCCGACGGCCACCACCCTGGGATGGGCCACCAGGCGCTCGATTTCGGCGCGGGCGGCGTCGCCGAGCGCGTTGGCGCGAGTCGGGTGCAGGGCCACCGCGGCGTAGACCCGCGGGTCCCACTCGGCGGCGTGCGTGACCCAGCGCGCCGAATCGAGGTCGTCGGCGATCGTGACGACCGCGCCCACCCCGACCGCCGCAGCGCGGTCCACGATGGCCCGCACGCCCTCGGCGTCGGCGGCGCCACACGCATCCAGATGGGTGTGCGCGTCGACGAGTGGGCTCAAGGGCTCGGGGGCCGGCGGCGGCTGACGATTGGAAGTCACGCGCACACAATAGGGTGCCCACAAATAAGGTTGAGGGCGATGAGGCCCTATTACGTCACCACCGCGATCACCTACCCGAACGGCGATCCGCACATCGGACACGCGTACGAGTACATCGCGACCGATGCGATCGCCCGCTTCAAGCGGCTCGACGGCTTTGATGTGCGGTTTCTGACCGGCACCGACGAGCACGGCCTCAAGATGGTCGAAACGGCGGCGGCCGAAGGCATCCCGACGGCCGAGCTTGCCCGGCGGAACTCCGATGTGTTCCAGCGGCTGCAGGAGCGGTTGAACATCTCCTTCGACCGGTTCATCCGCACCACCGATCCCGACCACCACGAGGCGTCCAAGGAGATCTGGCGGCGGATGTCGGCGGCCGGTGACATCTACCTGGACAGCTACTCGGGCTGGTACTCGGTGCGCGATGAGCGGTTCTTCGTCGAATCGGAGACCAAACTCCTCGATGACGGCACCCGGCTGGCCGTGGAAACCGGTGCCCCGCTGACGTGGACCGAGGAGCAGACCTACTTCTTCCGGCTATCGGCGTATACCGACAAGCTGCTGGCCCACTACGAGGCGAACCCGGACTTCATCGCGCCCGACGTGCGGCGCAACGAAGTGATCAGCTTCGTCTCGGGCGGCCTGCGCGATCTGTCCATCTCGCGTACTTCGTTCGACTGGGGCGTGCAGGTGCCCGAGCATCCCGACCACGTGATGTACGTCTGGGTCGACGCGCTGACCAATTATCTGACCGGGGTCGGCTACCCCGACACCGAATCCGAGCGGTTCCGGCGCTATTGGCCGGCCGACTTACACATGATCGGCAAGGACATCATCCGATTCCACACCGTGTACTGGCCCGCGTTTTTGATGTCGGCCGGAATCGAGCTGCCGCGAAGGGTTTTCGCGCACGGGTTCCTATTAAACCGCGGCGAGAAGATGAGCAAGTCGGTGGGCAATGTCGTCGATCCGGTAATTCTGGTCGACACCTTCGGCGTGGATCAGGTGCGCTATTTCCTGTTGCGGGAAGTGCCGTTCGGGCAGGACGGCAGCTTCAGCGAAGACGCCATCGTCACCCGAATCAACTCCGATCTGGCCAACGAGTTGGGCAACCTGGCCCAGCGGTCGCTGTCGATGGTCGCCAAGAATCTCGACGGGATCGTTCCCGAACCCGGTGACCTGAATGCCGCCGATCACGAGTTGCTCGCTGCGGCCGACGGTTTGATGGACCGGGTGCGGGCCAATTTCGACGCCCAGGCGATGCATCTGGCCCTCGAGACGATCTGGCTGATGCTCGGCGAGGCCAACAGGTACTTCTCGGCGCAGCAGCCGTGGGTCTTGCGCAAGAGCGAGTCCCAGGCCGATCAGGAACGGTTCCGCACCGTCTTGTACGTCACCTGCGAGGCGGTCCGCATCGCCTCGCTGCTGATCCAGCCCGTCATGCCCGAATCTGCCGGCAAGCTGCTCGATCTGCTCGGACAGTCCGAAGACCAGCGAGCGTTTGCCGCCGTCGGCACGCGACTGACGCCCGGCACGGCCCTGCCCGCTCCCGCGGGCGTGTTCCCGCGCTACCAGCCGGCTTCCGGACACGAATGAGCAGAACGAACGATTGAGCTCTGCTCGGTCAGTCAATTAGTTTGCGCCACAACCCTTTTGGGTGCATCAGATCTAGTTGACTTCATGCCGGCCGGGCGTAGCGAAGAGCCTCACGGACCAGGAATTGGTGCAAATACGCCAGCGAGGCTTCGGTGACGATCCCGGGGAGCAGAAGCTCCCACACTTCACCCGTGCGCTTGATGAGGTCTCCGCTGAGGCCCACTCCGGGCACGGCGTTGGATAACAACTGTGTTCCCAGCATGGCGCCGACGAGCGACTCGCTTACCCGTGCCGGGTCGAGTTCGGGTCGCAGATCGCCTTCGTCGCTTGCCCGCCGGGCCTCCGCGGTCATCAACTCGACCAGGTTCGCGCAAAAGCATATGGCCGCTTCGTTGAAGCTGCTCAGGCCGAAGGTCAATTGCACGGCTGCGTGTGCCATCTTGTCCGTCTGGAGCACATTGGCGACGGTGAACGTGCCGTGGATCATGTTCTCCAACGCCGGCGAAGACAATCCACATACGTTACGGAAGGCAGTCAGCAGCGTAGCCGCACCCTCCTCGATGACGGCGGATGCGAGGGATTCTTTGGATTCGAAGTGGTGGTACAGGGCCCCCTTCGTCATCCCTGTCCGCTCGATGATGGTGCCCCATGCGGCGGCCGCGTATCCAACCTCGCCGAATACATCAATAGCGGCTTCGAGGATCTTCCGCCGTGTCGCTTCCGATCGAACCTGGCGCGCCATCGCTCCTAGTACCTCCGGGGTCCAGTGGGTCTTTGCAGATTCCGGATCCTCGCGCCTCTTGTTTTCCCGAGAGGGGACACAAGTCTACAACTTCTATAACCTCGCGCTATGGCGATTCTGGCCGCGTGACCCGAGTGAGCTCTCAGAGGAAATCCCCGGCGGCGGAGCGGCTCTTGAGCGCGAGCGCTGTGCGCCGCCCGATGAATTGGCTGAAGTAATCAATCCGGTCTGTTTGGACAATACCGGCCAGTAACAGGTTCCAACTCTTCTCGAGATCAAGCAGGAATTGCTGCGGTTTGTCAAGGTTGCTGGTCTGACGCAAACCCATGTGCACTGACACGACTAGGCGTGCCACATCGCGCGGGCTACGCCCCTTGTCGATGTCACCGTCGGCGATGGCTCTCTCGACGATCCCGATAAGCGCCCGGATCCATCCCTCTAACAGACTCTCTCGCAGCCGGTCCCCTCGTCCGACCGATTCCAGCAGGTTCAGTCCGGCCCTGACGTCATCCGTCTGAATATCCCGTGCGGCTATCAGGTAGGAGAAGTCGATCAGCGTCTCCAGCCCCGAAAGGTTTCGAGACAGGAGGTCTTTGACGGCGAAGGCGCCCATGGCGGCCTGCGCCTTGATGACCGCGAGCGCCAACGCGTATTTCGAGCGGAAGTGGAAATACATTGCCCCTTTGGTGAGTCCGGCCTCGGCCAGGATGTCGTCAAGGCCCACCTCGTGGTAACAGCGCCGAGCGAACTGGTGCGCGGCTGCGCGCAAAAGGTGTCGCCGCGTCGTGTCGGCGCGGCCGTCAGCCGACTGCGTTGTCATTCGACGCACATACCCGACAAGCGCAGTAGTGGATGCTCGGGATCACTGTGGGTTACCGCGTTTGCCAACCGGCTGATGGCCTCGTGCCCCAGGCGGTCCGTTGGGTCGATCGCCGTTGCTTTCACAGTGCTCCCTTCGCGAGACGATGCGCGCCGCAACCTAGGCCGGCGCTCAACGGCGCGTCCTGGACAGCGCTCGGGTCGCTCCCAATTCGGCCATACGTGGTGGCTCCCAAGTTGCAACGCCGACGACGGAAGATAACACTTATTACCTACAGTTTGTGATTCAGGCTTCGCAATACTAACAGTATGTCAATAGGGTAACAGGATGCCCATGGGTTTGCTCAGTGAACCTGGCTACCCGCCAGCTGTCGCCAAGACATGCCGTCGGAGCAGTCGTGAGTCGACTTGGGAGCTCGACCCGGCAGGGATTACTGTCCGCCGGCCGAATCGCTCGGGATGTCAAGTGTGGCGATCGGGTACAGCCCGGAGCCGTCGCGGCCGTCTCGCGCCAGGGCCATCGGCGCATAGTTCACGACGTGCGCGGTGCCCGGTATGTGCTGTTGCCATTCGACGGAGGCGCGCAGCGTGTAGTGACCGGGCGCCAGGCCCGTCACGTCCAGGTGCACCGACTCGCTGGCCGACTCCGCAACCGGCTCCTCCCGTGACTGGCTGGACTCGTCGTGGACCAGCGTCTTGAGATTGACCGTCGCGGGCAGGCTGCGAACCACCGCCCCCGAGAAGTCGACCAGCTTGTAGCCGGGGCCCCAGCGCTCGGTGGCCGCCGCCGAGCCGTAGTTCGTCCAGGCCACCGAGATCGTCGCCACCTTCCCCTGGATCGATTGCGATCCCGGCTGCGCCTCGACCGAGTACCGGTAGCCGGCGGAGGTATTTGCCTGGCTCCACAACTGAAACAGCTTGGGGTCCATCGCGGACGTCGCATCGCGGTCCGGGAAATCGGCGCTCGACGTCATCGACACGTGATACCGGATGACGTCGTGCAGCCCCTTCTCGTAGTACGACCGCGCATCGGCTCCTCTGGGCAACTGGCACCACTGGCTGATCACCAACGCCGTCATCAGCCGCTGCTTGATCGCGCTGACGACCGCGTCGTTGGAGCGGACGTACTGCGAGTCGTTGGCCTCGGCCCATTCCGGCAACGGGGCCTGCACACCGAGACAGTCGGTGCGGATGCCGACCGGTGCGGCCAACTTCTTGGTGATGTCGTCGCCGAACAATTGACGGACGATCTCCGGATTCTGCGGTGCCACCACCAGTTGGGTATGTGGGAAGGCGTTGACGTTGGCCGCGACCAACTGGGCGATGGAGGCTTTGGTGATGCTTTGGTCGCGGAACTGGCTGTAATAGCCCAGCTTTGCGGTGCTGTCGTCTGGGGTGGGGCCCGGCGCGGCTAGCGAATCCCGCAGATAAGCGAGCTGGTTCTGGCCAAAGTCCCCGTACCCGGAGAACTCGAACACACTGAGTCGCTCGTCGCCGTCATAGCGGCGGCCCAGCGCGGCCAGCAACTGGCTGACGCCATTGAGGTAGTCGGGGTCGTTGAAGTTCGGCACCACCTGGGTGACGCCCGGTGCGGAACCGGTCGGTGGCGTGGGATAGCTGGCCGCCGACGGGCGCAGCCAGTCCGGGATCGCGATGTTGGTGTTGCCGGCGTAGGAGTCGTTGCAGCAGGACTTGTAGACGTACACGCCCAAGGTGAGGCGCATGTTCCGACTGCCGAGCTTGGCCAGCGCGTCATCGATGGCGCTGAAATCGAACTTGCGGTCCTCGGGTGCATCGGGAGGCAACGTGCGCGGATCGACGGGCTGCAACTGCCGCCACGACACCCGCAAGCTGGCGTCGTACGACGCGGGCCAGGCAGAGTACCGCTGTTGCGCCGAATTGCCCTGCGGGAACAGCGGATTCAGCATTTCCTCATACTGGCCGCGCAGCGGGTTCGGTATCTCCTGCGCGGTGGGCGGGATGGCCGGGCTGACCATCGCCGATAGCGGCCCGGGGTCGCTCTTACCGCCGCAGCCGCTGAGTGCCGCCGCCACGCACACGACAGCGACCACCGCGCGTTTCCTCAACGAGCACACGATGGTCACCGGCGTCAGATCGCGCCCGACGACAGGGGGCTGTGCGACTGCGCCGATGCCGGCGCCGCGCCTGGCCCAGTCAAAGCGATCGTCGTCGTCAAGGTTGGTTCTCCCAATACACACCGATGCGCGTGTAAGTGGCCCCATATTTCGCGCGTTCCAGTGGTGCGTGCAGTCGGTCCGGGGCAGGCCACGAATTGGCGTAGCGCAGCGTATCATGCGCGTTTCGGCATAGCTTCGCTGCAGCTCAGCGGGGGTAGCCGCGTAAAGCGGCCCGTATCGCCCGCCAGCGCGCAGTGAGACGGGTCACAGTTGCGGGCATGCCTGTCACGCTCGGCGGTCCTGCGGTGTCTCAAGGGCACAGGTCCTCACGAAAAGGAGACAACCATGACCGAGGTGGCACTAAGGAGAACCCATGTCGTCGTCGTCGGCGCCGGATACGCCGGAACACTCGCGGCCAACCATCTGCGCCAGCGTTCGGACATCGACATCACCGTGGTGAACCCGCGGCCGGTCTTCGTCGAGCGAATCCGGTTGCACCAGTTGGTTGCCGACACCGGCACGGCGACCACCGATTACGCGACGCTGCTCGGCGAGGGGATCCAGTTGATCGTGGACAGCGTCGATCACATCGAGACCACCGGCCGGCGGGTCCTGCTGGCCTCGGGCACCGAGCTGAACTACGACTATTTGATCTACGCCGTGGGAAGCACCGGCGCTACCGCAACGGCGGTGCCCGGCTTCGCCGAATTCGCGCATTCGGTCGCCGACTTGGAAAGCGCACAGCGGCTGCACTACGCGCTCACCGATCTGCCGCTGCCCGCACCCATCACGGTGGTGGGTGGCGGATTGACCGGCATCGAGACCGCCTCCGAGCTGGCCGAGGGCGGGCGGCCGGTGACCCTGGTCTGCGGCCCGGTGCTCGGTCCGTCGCTGAGCAAGCGGGGCCGGCGCTCGGTGGCCAAGCGGCTGCGGCGCCTGCGTGTCAACGTGCTGGAGTCCGTGGCGGTGGCCGAGGTGCGCTGGAACGAGGTGGTGCTCACCGACGGCGTGGTGCTGCCCAGCGCGGCGACCATCTGGACGGCCGGCTTCGCCGTGCCGGATCTGGCCGCGCGCAGCGGGCTGCACACCGACCCGATGGGCCGGCTGCTCACCGACGAGACGCTCACCAGCATTGACGACGAGCGTGTCGTCGCCGCGGGCGACTCCGCCGCACCCTCCGGCCAGCCGTTGCGGATGAGCTGCCAGGCCGCCGGGCCGATGGGTGCGCAGGCCGCCAACACGGTGCTCGCCCGCGTCGCCGGTGACGCTCCCGCGGCGCTGAGCCAGGCGTTCGTCGGGCAGTGCATCAGCCTGGGCCGCACGTACGCGACCGTGCAGTTCTCCCGCACCGACGACACCCCGGTGAACATGTTTCTCGGCGGCCGGGCGGCGGCTTCGGTCAAGGAGGCGATCTGCAAGGGCACGGTGTGGTCGATCCGGCGGGAGGCCGCCAAGCCCGGTTCGTACCGCTGGATCAAGGGCGGCAAGCGGCCCGCGCAGTCACCGGCCGCCGAGGAGGTCGCCGCGCGATGACGCAGGCACCGACCGGCAGCGAGCACGCCGAACGGTTCACCCTGCTGCGGCCACTGCTGTTCACCATCGCCTACGAGATGCTGGGCTCGGCGACCGAGGCCGACGACGTCTTGCAGGACAGTTATCTGCGGTGGGCGGCGGTCGACTTGGCGACGGTGCGCGACACCAAGTCGTATCTGGCCCAGCTGGTCACCCGCCAGGCGCTGAACTCGCTGCGGGCCGGTGCCCGCCGGCGCGAGGATTACGTGGGGCCGTGGCTGCCCGAGCCGCTGCTGCTCGATGAGCAGGACCCCTCGGCCGACGTCGTTCTGGCAGAGTCGATTTCGATGGCGATGCTCGTGTTGCTGGAGACGTTGAGTCCCGACGAGCGGGCCGTGTTCGTGCTGCGCGAGGTGTTCGGTTTCGACTACGGCGAGATCGCCGAGGCGGTGGGCAGGCCGGCGCCCACCGTGCGGCAGGTCGCGCACCGGGCCCGCGAACACGTGCGGGCCCGGCGGAAGCGATTCGACTCGGTCGACCCGGAACGCAACGCCGAAATCACCGCGCAGTTTCTGGCGACGGCGGCCGACGGTGACGTGAACGCGTTGATGACGATGCTCGCGCCGGACGCCACCTGGACGGCCGACAGTGGCGGCGTGGTGAGCGCCGCCCGCCGGCCAGTGGTCGGGGCCGAAAAGGTCGCCCGCGCGATCGCCGGCTTGATGCGCCGGGCCGCGGCCCTGGGCGCGATGCGGGTGGAGATGGTGACCTGCAACAGCGCCCCGGCGGTGTTGCTCTACCTCGACGAACAGCTTGAAGGCGTGATCACGCTGGAGGTCTCCGAGGACAAGATCACCAACTTCTATGTGATGCGCAACCCGCAGAAGCTGGCCGCCCTGACCACCGCCCGCGACATCAGCCGCGGCTGAGCCCGCAGGCACCGCGGGTGCGAAACGCCGCCGCTCTGTCAAGCTAGGGCTGTGCGAATCGACCGGCTCGGCGATCTTGGCGCCGCACCCCAGGTGCTGCGCGCCGTGGGTGACGCCACCCGCCGGCTGGGTCTGCCGCTGCCGGCCGCGCTGACCGGCGAGTGGTTCGGCGCGCTGGCGGTGATCGCGCCGAGCCTGTCGGTGCGCCCGGTGCGTGCCGACGACGTGTTCGCGGTGCAGGCGTCGCGGACGCCGGAGCCGCACGCGGTGGGCGGCGGCTGGATCGGTTACCTGTCTTATCCCGACCCCGCCGCACAGGCCCACTCCAACCGCATTCCCGAGGCCGCCGGCGGTTGGACCGACTGCGTGCTGCGCCGCGACCGCGACGGCCACTGGTGGTACGAGAGCCTTTCCGGCGCACCGATGCCGGAGTGGCTCGCGACCGCGCTCGCCGCGCCGACGGCCGCGGCGCGCGAATGCCACATCGATTGGGGCATCGCCGACCAGGCGGCACATCGTGACGGGGTGTTGGCCTGCCTGGAAGCCATCCGCGCCGGCGAGGTCTACCAGGCCTGCGTGTGCACGCAGTTCACCGGAACGGTCACCGGCGACCCGCTGGACTTCTTCATCGACGGTGTCGCGCGCACGTCCCCGGCCCGGGCGGCCTACGTCGAGGGCACATGGGGTGCGGTGGCATCACTGTCACCGGAACTTTTCCTGCGGCGGCGCGGCACCGTCGTCACGTCCAGCCCGATCAAGGGCACCTTGCCGCTGGATGCCTGGCCGTCGGCGCTGCGCGCGTCGGCCAAAGAGGTCGCCGAGAACATCATGATCGTCGACCTGGTGCGCAATGACCTTGGCCGGGTGGCGATCACCGGCACGGTGACCGTGCCCGAGTTGTTGGTGGTGCGGCGCGCCCCGGGCGTGTGGCACCTGGTGTCGACGGTATCCGCGCAAGTTCCCGCCGAACTGCCGACGTCGGCGCTGCTGGAGGCCACCTTCCCGCCGGCCTCCGTCACCGGGACGCCCAAACACCGTGCCCGTCAACTACTCTCGCAGTGGGAACCGAATCGACGTGGAATATATTGCGGCACAATAGGACTGGCCTCACCCGTGGCCGGTTGTGAGTTGAACGTGGCTATCCGCACCGTCGAATTCGATGCCGCGGGCGGCGCGGTGCTGGGCGTCGGCGGCGGCATCACCGCCGACTCCGACCCGGACGCCGAGTGGGCCGAATGCCTCCACAAGGCGTCACCCATCGTCGGGCTGCCATCCATCGCCGCCGCGAGCCCGGCCGGCTGACCGAGCAGCTCAGTCGCGTCGCGACTGCAGCACCGCGTCGTAGAGCTGGCGCGAACGCACCCCCGGATGGGCGGTCGGCCACCTCACCGCAGGCGTCCTTGATGCGGGTGCCCGCCGCGACCAGCTTTTCGACCTCGACGACCAGCGACGGCAGGTCGGCGCTGGGGGTGGCGCCGGCCAGCACCACGGTGATCTCACCGAGCACACCGTCGGCCGACCACGCCGCCAGCTCGTCGAGCGATCCGCGCACCACCTCCTCGTGCACCTTGGTCAGCTCCCGGCAGATCGCCGCCCGCCGGGCGCCGCCGAGCCGCTCGACCGCGTCCCGCAGGCAGGCGGACAACCGGCGCGGCGATTCGAAGAACACGCAGGTGCGCCGCTCGTCGGCCAGTGAATCCAGCCAGGTCCGCCGCGCCGCCTTCTTGCGTGGCGCGAATCCCTCGAAGCAGAACTTCTCGGCCGGCAGACCGGACAAGGCCAGCGCGGTCGTCACCGCCGACGGTCCCGGCAGGCATCCCACCGGCAGGCGGGCCTCGACACAGGCCGTCACCAGCCGGTAGCCGGGGTCGCTGATCAGCGGCATCCCGGCGTCGCTGACCACCAGCACCGTCGCGCCCGCGCGAATCGCCTCGATCACGGACTCCGCCCGGGCGTTCTCGACCTGGTCGAACATGCTGATCACCCGACCGGTGATCCGCACATCGAGGGCCTTGGCCAGGGTGCGCACCCGACGGGTGTCCTCGGCGGCCACCACATCGGCTCGGGCCAGGGCGTCCAGCAGGCGGGGGGAGGCATCCGACGGCTGGCCCAGAGGGGTCGCGCCCAGCAACAGGCGGCCGGTGGTCATGACCGACAGCCTACGATCGACGTGATGACCGCCCCGCCCCGCGAAGCCCCGATCGCCGACCAGGAGCGCGTGGTGCCCGTCGTCAGCCCCGGGCCGCTGGTGCCGGTGGCCGATTTCGGGCCGACCGATCAGGTCCGCGGCTGGGTGGTGACCGGGGTGATCACCCTGGTGGCGGCGGTGACCCGGTTCGTGAACCTGGGCTCTCCCACCGATGGCGGCACCCCGGTCTTCGACGAAAAGCACTACGCGCCGCAGGCCTGGCAGGTCCTGCACAACCACGGCGTGGAAGACAACCCCGGGTTCGGCCTGGTCGTCCATCCACCGGTCGGCAAGCAACTGATCGCGCTCGGCGAGGCGATCTTCGGCTACAGCGGCATCGGCTGGCGGTTCACCGGCGCGTTGCTCGGCGTCGTGATGGTGGCGCTGGTGATGCGGATCGTCCGGCGGATCAGCCGCTCGACGTTGATCGGCGCGATCGCCGGCGTGCTGGTGATCTGCGACGGTGTCAGCTTTGTCGCCGAGCGGACCGCGTTGCTCGACGGCATCCTCACGTTTTTCGTGGTCGCGGCGTTCGGCGCGCTGATCGTCGACCGTGACCAGGTTCGGCAACGGATGCACATCGCGCTGCAGGAAGGCCGCAACGCCGAAACGGTGTGGGGCCCGCGGCTGGGTGTGCGGTGGTGGCGCTTCGGCGCCGGGATCCTCCTCGGATTGGCTTGCGGCACAAAGTGGTCCGGCCTGTACTTCGTGCTGTTCTTCGGTGCCATGTCGCTGGCGTTCGACGTTGCCGCGCGGCGCCAGTACCAGGTGACCCGGCCGTGGCTGGGGACCTTGCGGCGCGACCTCGGCCCGACCGCATATGCGCTGGCCGTCATGCCGGTGTTGGTGTATCTGGCCAGCTACGCACCGTGGTTCGCCTCCGAGACCGCCATCGACCGGCACGAGGTGGGCCAGACGATCGGCCCGCATTCGCTAGTGCCCCTGCCCGACGCAATCCGGTCGCTGTGGCATTACACCGCCAAGGCATTCCAATTCCATGCGGGCTTAACGAATTCCGCCGGCAACTATCACCCATGGGAATCGAAACCGTGGAGTTGGCCGATGTCGTTGCGGCCGGTGCTCTATGCAATCGACGAGCAGAACGTCGCCGGGTGCGGCGCCCAATCTTGCGTCAAGGCCGAGATGCTGGTGGGCACCCCGGCGATGTGGTGGCTGGCGGTGCCCGTCCTCGTTTTCGCGTTGTGGCGCATGCTGGTGCGCCTCGACTGGCGCTACGCCGCGGTGCTGGTCGGTTACTGCGCGGGCTGGCTGCCCTGGTTCGCCGATATCGACCGGCAGATGTACTTCTTCTACGCCGCGACCATGGCGCCGTTCTTGGTGATGGCCATCGCGCTGATTTGCGGCGACATTCTCTACACCCCGGGCGCCCCGCCCCGGCGGCTGCGGCTGCAGGCGAATTCGGAGCGACGCACGTTGGGGCTGATCGCCGTGTCCTGTTACGTGGCCTTGGTGGTGACCAACTTCGCCTGGCTGTTCCCGGTGCTCACCGGGCTGCCGATTTCGCAGCAGACGTGGAATATGGAGATCTGGCTGCCCAGCTGGCGCTAGCGTTTTAGGGCAGCAGGTCGCGGGCGACCGGGCAGGACATGCACCGGGGCCCGCCACGTCCGGTACCCAGTTCGGATCCCGCGATGGTCAGCACCTCGATGCCGGCGTCCTGCAGACGAATGTTGGTCTGCACGTTGCGTTCGTAGGCGATTACCACGCCGGGTGCGAGCGCCAGCGTGTTGTTGCCGTCGTCCCACTGCTCGCGTTCGGCGACAACGGGATCCAGCCCCGTGTCGATGACCCGCAGCTTGTCGATCTCCATCGCTTTGGCCGCTGCCTCCAGGAAGGGGGTCTCGTCGCTGATGGCGACCCCGTCTGGCGTGCGCTGAATGGTGAAGGCCGACAACGAGTCGACGATGTTGGCGTACATCACCACCGTGTCGGTGTCGACCATCGTGCACACCGTGTCCAGGTGCATCTGGGCGCGCCGCTGAGCGATCGGCACGGCGAGCACCGTGTTCGCCAGGTCGTCGTCAAACAGGCTGCGGGCCAACGCTTCCGCACCGGCGGGAGTGGTCCGCTCCCCGACCCCGACCGCGACCACACCGGGCGCCAGCAGCAGCACGTCGCCGCCCTCGACGGGGGCGGTGCGCGACTCGTAGGCACGCCGCACGCCGGTGAATCGGGGGTGATGGGCATAGATGAGATCGGTCAGCGACGCCTCGCGGACGCGGGCGCGCAGCGCCAGCGTCGGGATGACCACCCGCTGGCCGATCCAGATCGACGAGTCGCGGGTGAACACCAGGTTGGGCAGCGGATCGATGACGAAATCGCCGCCGTGATGCATCCGCAGCACCAACGAGACGTCGGTCCGGGTGTCCGAGGGCAACTCGTTGAACGTCATGCCGGCCACCAGCACCTGGGCCAGCCGGGCCGGCTCGAGTCCCCGCAGATATGCCGAAAGTTCTTGAGCCAACGGCACTCCGAGTCGTCGCGAGTCGACGGCGGCCGCGACGCCCTGCATGCGGGCGGCTCCGCTGTGCGTCAGCGCCTCGGTGAGCAGGTCCGACAACAGCAGCACCTCGATGCCCCGGGACCGCAACAGCGCGGAGAACTGGTCATGCTCGTCTTGCGCGCGGGCGACCCACGGCAGGCCGTCGAACAGCAGCTGGTCGACGTTGCGCGGATTCAGGCGGAGTAGCTCGGCGCCGGGGCGGTGCAGGATGACCACGCGCAGCGCGCCGACCTCGGAATTGGTGCCCAGCTCGACAACACCCACACCCCAACCGTATAGCGGCGGCGCGGCCGTGCGGTCCCGCCACACGCCCGCCACGCGCCCCGCGCCATCGAACGAATGTGCGATAAACTCGGTCGCGTGGAGATCGCGGTCCAAGGCTCCCTGTTCCAGCACACCGAGCGCAGACAACTCGGTGACGGCGCGTTCATCGAGATCCGTGCCGGCTGGCTCACCGATGCCGATGACCTGCTGGACGCCTTGCTGTCGGCGGTGCCGTGGCGCGAGGAGCGCCGGCAGATGTACGACCGGGTCGTCGACGTGCCGCGACTGGTCAGCTTTCATGACCTCGCCGTCGATGAAGCTCCGCATCCGGAGCTGGCTCGGCTGCGGCGCCGGCTCAACGACATCTACGCGGGTGAGCTCGGTGAGCCGTTCACCACGGTCGGGTTGTGTTGCTATCGCGACGGCTCGGACAGCGTGGCCTGGCACGGCGACACCATCGGCCGCAGCAGTTCCGAGGACACCATGGTGGCGATCGTCAGCCTGGGCGCCACCCGTTCTTTCGCGCTGCGCCGCCGCGGCGGCGGCCCGTCCCTGCGGCTCCCCCAGGCACACGGCGATCTGCTGGTGATGGGCGGATCTTGCCAACGCACCTGGGAACACGCCGTGCCCAAGACGACGGCATCCGTCGGCCCCCGGGTCAGCGTCCAGTTCCGCCCGCGCGGCGTGCGCTAAACCGAAGCGTCAAGTACGCACCGCCGTCACCGCTTTGACGAGCAGGTCGCGCGCCCGCTGGGTGTCCACCGCAGCGACCGGCTGATCGGGAACCACCAGCGGGTTGGCGATGACGATCACCTGGTAGTCGCCGAATGCGGCCGAATAGTCATACAGCTCGCCGGTGCGCGGACCACCCGGCGTCAAGGCCTGCATGACGCGATGCACGCCCAGCGTGCGAGTGCTCTCGATCTGCGGCACCTCGACCACCTGGACACCGCCCCGCATCTGCGGGCCGGTGAAGGTCACCTTGTTGCAATCGTTCCCAGGATCGTTGAACGGCAACGCTTTCGAGGTCTCCAGCGCGATCACCACGAACCGGTTGCCGCGGCCCTCGGCGGTGACCGCGGACATGTTGCCCTGCAGGTCCGCCGGCATGTCCGGCCCTGCCGCGACTTTCGCGCAGTTCGCGGGATCGAACGTCAACCCGTCCGGCAGTTTGCGGCCGGCCAGCAGCTTCGGATCGATCCCCCGTTCGCTGATGTCGCTGACCTTGTACTCGGGTCCGAAGCTGGACTTCACGTCGACGACCTTGTTGATGTCGACCTTCGCCGGGTGACTGCCCGATGAGCAGCCGGCCAGGACGCACACAGCCGCGACCGCGAGCAGCATCTTGGACATCGTGGCCAATCTACCCAAGCAGGGAGCTCAGCTACGCAACGTGGACACCGTTTTGGCGAGCAGATCCGCGGCGAATTGCGGCGGCAGCACCGGAAGCGTCGAACCCGGGTCGGTGGTCAGGGTGGTAAACGCGTAGTAGTTGCCCAGATACGCGGTGAATGTGTAGGTGCGCGAATCTATCTCAGTGCCCGACTCGACGGATGACTTGACGTCGGCCACCATGCCGACGGTGTCGACACCATCGACGTGCGGCGCGTCGGTGAGGTGGACGTGAACCACGGTCCGCCCGGCGGTCTCCGACCACTGGGCGCAAGAGCTGACCAGGTCCTCCGGGAAATCCACCGGCCCTGGCAAAGCCACCACCACCGCGTCGACAATGCCGCCGCTCCCCGATCCCGAAACTCCTTGCGCCGACTGGTCACGCCCGTCCCCGGGGTCGGCCAGCGTCCCGCACTTGGCCGGCTTGGTCTGCAGATCGTCCCCCAGGCTCCAGATCACCCTGGGCGAAGCGGCACTGGGGATTCCGGTGCTCACCTCGTAGCCGGGCGGCAGATCGCGAACGACCCGTTTGATGTTGGCGGGGTTGACGGCAACTCCGCTCGCCGGAGCGGAGTTTGTCCGAGCGGCCGACGGAGCGTGTGCGGGTGAGTGACCGCACGAAGCGATCGCCGACGTGAACACCCCGACCAGCGCCGGACCAATCCAGAACGGCCGCATGAGGAGTTGATAACACAAGACGCGACCGCGCCCGTGGTCCCACGCCACGCGATCTCAGCCGACCGCCGCGATCACCTGCCGCGCAACGCGCTTGATCTGCTCGGCCTCCTCACGCCGCAGGTGGCGCGGGGGCGGCACGTCGATGACGGTGGTAACGACGCCGACGTCTTCACGCTGCCAGACGGCTCCATAGCGATCCATGATCGCGCGCATCGGCCCGTTGTCGGAAAGCATTCGCGCGGAGAACCTTTCGACGCCGTCAACCTCGGCGGCGATGGACAGCGCGCTGATCAAGAAGGTGCCGATGCCGCGGCCCTGGTAGGCATCGGCGACGGTGAAGGCGATCTCGGCGACCGTCGGGTGGCTCTCGTCGCGCACGAAGCGCGCGTCGGCCACAGGGTCGTTGCCGTCGGTGACCACCCACACGAAGTGATCGACGTAGTCGACCTCCGACAGGTAGTGCATCAATGCGGGGGTGGGAAGTCGCGGGGTCATGAAACGCCGATACAGCGTGTCGCTGGAGAAGTAGATGTGTCCGTGCACGGTGCGCTCGCTGTCGCCGGGGAGCACCGGGCGCAGCAACAGGAGCGTGCCATCACGCACGCGAATCGGGATCGGCGTGATGAACGCGGCGAGACGCTGACGCACGGTGCGCAGCAGCCTTGGCGTGATGCCGGGGATGTGCACCATGCTGGCGAAGGCCCTGGTGTCACCGATCCAACCGGTCAGGGATTCGACGGTGGTCACCGTCGCGGTCCGGGGGATGTCACGCAGCAGGGCGATCTCGCCGACAATCATGCCCGGGAAGGCATGCTCGACGATCACCACGCCGTCGTCACCGACGTGCTTGATCTCGGCGGTACCCGAGGAGATCAGCAGAAACGAGACGGCCTGCTCCCCCTGCCGCATCAGCACTTGGCCGGCCGCGGCGCGCAGGGGCTGCAGGCGGCCCGCCAACGGGGCAAGGTCTTCGGCGGGACATCCTGTGAAGATGTCCATCGTCGCCAGCTCGTCCGCCTGCGCGCCGGTCAGTCCCGCCACCGCTACAGAACCCCGCCCGCGGCATCGCGACGCCGTTCTGCGCGTCGCGGTGACCGCACAGCCATGAACCCGCCTAGTTCTCGTCCCACCCGCAACCGGGGCACAGCCCCCTCGCGGTCCGACCCGACCCAGGTTAGGGCTTGTTCCGATGGTGCGGCAAGAACGAGACGGGGCAGGGTGTCGTGCCCGCTTGGCAGGCCTTCCGAGACGTCGAGCCCGAATTCGCGAAGGATTGGCAATTGGCGGGCCTAGTGTTCTCCGGGCAGAGCGCTCGAATGGGAATTTCACAACTGGTACATAGGCTTCAGCTATTAACGGTGTGGCCAATTTGCCGTCGGTCGTCGGGTAGCTGCTTTCTGAACTAGCAAATGTTTAAGTACATGAACAGCCACGACCCACAGAGGCGCGACCCCCTTGCCGAGCAGCCATGAGCTTTCCGGCCAGTCTCGCGCACAATGCAAGCAAGCAACGGTTTCATTGGTTCAGCTAAGTATTTCCCTTTTAGTTTTTTCAAACGCCATTGGATAATTTCGGCCAGTACCCACGCGCTTAGCTCGAAATTGCCGGCAACGAGTATTTAAGTCCGCGTATCACGGCATTACTTGCAGGCACCTTCCACGGGCGAAGAGAATTCGCATAACACCTCTGTCGTGGGCATCCAGTCCAGCGTGGCCCGAGCCCCGGCCGGTGCGGGACGTTGTCATCAACGCTGCTCTGTGCTGCGCTACGCCTAGGTTTCGGCGCGGGGCTGAGCCGACGCGGTGTCAGCCATTCGGAGCGCACTGCCGCACCGTTTGCGCAGCTGAACGCTCCCCTGGACCGAATCTACGGAGCATCGGGCCGGGGCGGATTCGCATTCACCAGTCCGGGCAGACCATCGGATCGGTGAACCCCTGACAGGACCCCCTCGTTTCTCCATCGACCGGTGATTGGCCGGGCGCCAGAACACTGGACCAGTAAAAAGCCGATTGTTAGTAGGAGCGTCCTATATTTTGTAATATACTGACTCTTCGGTACACCTGCCCCCTATTTCCATCCCCTGCGTCTGGTTTCACCTACGGGAAAAACGCAAAGAGAAAGGTGCTAAGAACGGCTGGCGCCGACGCGACATACCTGCGGCCCTTTAAGAGGGCAAAATCCATACCCGAATGTACCTATAGCGTCGGTGTCGTTAAACATAGAAGGCGGGACCTGACCTGAAGGACATCGATGAGTGCAATCCCCCTAGACCCCCCCGACCTCGACGGGTTCCGTCTCCCACAGGGCCTTAGCTGGCATGATCCGGACACCGACTGCATGCTGGTGGTTTCCCAGCCGTCGGCCGATCCTGGCTTATGGGCCGAGTATGGACGCGGAGCCCGGCGCAGCTATCGGCAACACGGCGTGGAATGTGCTCTCGATACCGATGCTCTACTCACCGGTGCCGATACGATCATGTTCCTGGCCGCAATCGACGACGCCGGAAACATGGTCGCCGGCGTTCGAGCCAAGGGCCCACTCCAGTGTGCCGACGACTCGCATGCTGTCGCCGAGTGGAGGGGACAATCTGGCCAACAGGCCGTTCGCGACATGATCAACGACCGGGTGCCCTTCGGCGTCTTGGAGATGAAGTCGGCATGGGTAACCGACAATCCTGACCAGAATCGTTGTCTGACAGACGCGCTCGCCCGCAGCGGATTTCATATGATGGCGTTGCTGGACGTTCAGTTCTGCATGGCGACAGCCGCGGCTTACGTCTTGAATAAGTGGCGCTCCTCCGGAGGAGTAGTGGCGCCCATCCCCGCGGCGCCCTACCCTGACGAGCGCTACCAGACGAAAATGATGTGGTGGAACCGGCGCACTTTCGTCGATCACGCGGAACCACAACAGGTTGCGAAAATTCTCGTGGAAACGCAGCGCTTGACCAACGAGTATTACCGTCAGTGCAACCCGGGGGCCCGTCTCGTCGGTGGAGCATGATCGGACATTAACGACGATGCCGTGCGGCGACGGTGACAGACACCGTAGTCAGGTGACCGGGCACAAGCGCCGCCCAAGGAAGTGCAGGACGCATTGCGTCCCGCCCTGGTGCTAACCGAGCGGAGTGGGCGTTGCGGTCCCATGGTTGTTCGATGCAGTCGAATCCTCGGGCGCCGAACCCGTCACGTCGGTGAAATCCATTGGTACCACGCGCCTGGCTAGCAACATCTCCATTGCGGCGCCCTCGAGGGGGCGGGACAGCAAGAAGCCTTGCGCGCGCCTGCACCCGAAAGCGAGCAATGTTCTTGCCGCGCTGACAGTTTCGACTCCCTCGGCCACCACCTCGAGCCCGAAAGCGTCCGCCAAGGCCACGATCGACTGCACGATAGCCAAGTCGCGCACGCTGCTGCCGAGATCGCGGACGAATCCTTTGTCGATCTTGAGGGCATCGACCGGAAGTGACTTCAAATACGCCAATCCGCTGTAGCCCGTGCCGAAGTCATCGATCGCGATCTCTACGCCTATCTCCTTCAGCGCGCTGAGCGTCTTTCGTGTGGTCTCGATATCCGCGACCACGACGCTCTCGGTGATCTCCAGGCACAACGAGCCCGCATCAAGTCCGAACTCATCAAGTGTGGCGGCAACCGTATCGACGATTCCGTCCGCGACGAGTTGCACGGGCGATACGTTGACGCGCAGCATCGCACCATGCCCCACACCGCGGGACTGCCAGAGCCCGAACTGGGCGCAGGCAGAGCGCATCACGAATCGGCCCAGCTTTCCGGCCAGATTGATCGATTCGACGACGTCGATGAATGAATCGGGCATGAGCAACCCACGAGTGGGGTGTTGCCAACGGATGAGGGCCTCGGCGCCCAGTACCTCGCCGGTCTGCATGTCGAACTCCGGCAGGTAGTGCAACACCAGGTCGGTACTCGCGCTGTCAATCGTGTCTTGCAAGCGCAACTCGATGTCGTTGCGGAGGGCCTCCTGCGCGGCCATCGCGGGGCTGAAGCATGTCACATTGGCGCCTCCGGAACGCTTGGCCGACCGAGCGGCCTGCTCCGCCCTGCGCAGGAGGTCGGAGACGCTGTCGCGTCCCGGTACGCCGGTGGCGACGCCGACACTCACGGTGCGGGTGAGCTTTTCGCCGTCAATCAGGAGTTGCTGGTCCAGTTGAGCCAGCAGCCGCTCGGCGAAATCCGCGGCGCTATCGATATTCATCCGCCCGTTCGGCACGACGGCGAATTCGTCGCCGCCAAAGCGGGCCAACACCGAGGGAACGTCACAGGACTCGATCAATAGCGAGGCGAACGCCTCGATGAAGCGGTCGCCGGCGATTTGACCCAGCTGGTCATTGACAACCTTGAAGCGATCCAGATCCAAGAACAACACCGAGACGGGGCCCGGTCGTTTCTTCGCCAGTCGCTCGTCGAGGTGAGCTATCAGCGCCCTGCGGTTGAGCAGGCCGGTGAGGTCATCGTGTTCGGCGAGGTAGTGAATCTGTTCCTCGGCGACGATGCGGGCTTGCAACTGAGCGAAGAGGGTGCCGATCGCCTGGAGCGCATTGAGCTCCTCCGGTAACCACTCGCGATCGCCCAACTTCAGAAATCCGATGACCCCGGTGGTGACGTCGCCCGACAGCAGCGGCACGCAGGCGAGGGACACCGCGGGTGCACCCGTGCCGCCCTCGATGTTTCGCTGATAGTCGGCGTTGTCCGGGTCGGGACGCAGGACGTCGGCTTCTTTGATGTCTTCGCACCTCGCGAAGACCGAATCGGCACCGGCGAAGTACACGACGCCGAGTGGGTCGGGATCGGGGACGTCCTCGCGCGGCGGCCACTCAGCAATGAGCACCGTGGCATGGATCGTGTGGTCGTTGTGGCGCAAGAAACCGGTGTCCACCCCGAAATGGCCGACGAGGTCGGCGAGCACTCGTTCACTGGCCGCGACGTGGTCGGCTGCCGTGGCCGCCATCAATTCGGCGGCCGCGGCAGTGACCAAATCGTCCAACGAGCCCGGCATCCCCCTACGGTAGCCCTTGTTGAGGCTGCAGCAAACGGTCGCGCACAATGCTGCGGTAGCTTCGCGCGGACGTCGGCGGCGCTGAAGGCAATCAGCAGCACGCGTAAACAAAACTGTCGAACGGTATTCGGGTGAGGCGCGGAATGACTTCAGCAAATCATCTGGGTTCGTCTGCGACAATTTCGGAAGGCCTCCCCATCGAGAGCCGAGATGAACTCCGGAGAGATCGGACGAACGGCAACCCGTTGCAGTGCGCAATTCTCATCGCCTCGCTCGCGGGCCAGCGCCAGCCACGACGGCTCTGCACCAGGGGTACGCCCGTCGGCTTGGCTCGGCGCGGCCGGACCCGGATCGGGCGGCGGGCGAGATATCGGCGATTGAGCGAGTTGCGCCTCGTGCTGGTCTCGAGAAAATTCGCCGATGCGTCGTTGATCCAACACCGCATTGTCTTTTGGCTTGCAGGCCCGAGAATTCGAACAGTACGGACAGCTGTGTTGGGCATCGGCGCTCGGCCGCGCCGACGAACACGAGCGTGTACTGAGCACGCGTGGTCCACGCGTGGTCCCCCGTTAGCCATGCCGTCATGGCGAATTCATTGTTCGAATAAACCGTGGCGCTCTGACGTACATCGCCGGTTCCGACTCGATCGCTGTGATAGGTCCGAAATTCCCGAAGCGACGCAGGCTGATTTGCCCGCCGGACCACCGGGTTGTGCCCCTCGTACTGAGCGCAGTCACCGCATCAACGGTCGCGTAAATATTTGCCGGACTGTATCGCGGGTGGCGAATTGGTGCGTGTAATGCCCAGGCGGCATTCGCTGGTGTCCGGTTTCTCATACCGACGAGGACCTCCATTCGGAACTCGAGATGGTCCGGCTGCTGATTACCGCCGTTCGAGCGCGTTCAGGTCCGGAATTTGGGTCCCCAAACGGTTGGAGAAACGGTAAGGTTCTTTCCACTCGCATTGATGCGACGAAGGTCATACCGCAGAGAATTACCGCAGCCATCTTCAAGCACCGCGCGTTGCGGCAAGCACTGGTCTTTGGAGTGAGTTCGACGTAAGGCCCGCTCCCACGAGGCGCAGGAGGCGATCGTGTCGGGCACCCTGGATCGCGTCGTCACGTCCGTTGCCGCGCAGTTGATGCTGGCCACCCCGTCCACGGCGGACGAAATGAGTGAACGGGTGTTGGCCCAACTCGTCGAACAGTTCGGCGTCGACGCCGGGTTCTTGCGCCACAACGATCACAACGCCCGGGCTTCGAAGCTGGTCGCGGAATGGCCGTCAAGGTACGAATCCCGAAACCCCGATCCCCTGGCGATCGTCGACTTCGACGCGGACCCATTCTTCGCGCGCACCGAACATGCCAAAAAACCTGCCGTGGTGCGGCCAGCCTCAACGATCCACGGTTACCCGTGCCCCGTCGAGGTGGACGGGCAGGAAGTGCGGCCCTCGGTGGCTGCGGTGCCCCTGCTCTGGGCAGGCGCGGTGACCACGGGAGTCCTCGGCTTCATCAAATACGGTGAAAGAGCATGGGCGCGAGAAGAAATCAGCGTGCTCGAGGGCGTCGCTGCTCTCTTTGCGCAGCTCCAGGTCCGTATCGCCGCCGAGGACAAGCTTCGTTATCTTGCCGAGCACGACGACCTGACCGATTTGCACAATCGTCGAGCCCTGATGACGCACCTTCACTCCAGACTCGGTACATCACGACCCGGACCCGTCGCGGTCATGTTCATCGATGTCGATCGAATGAAGTGCATCAACGATTGCCTCGGCCATAGCGCCGGTGATTGGTTCATCAGGGTTTTCGCCCAACGGTTGCGGATGAAAGTCGGATCGCCCGGTGTACTTGCCCGGATCGGGGGGGACGAGTTCGTCTTCGTTCCCGACCGGCCGATGTCTGCCGGCGATGCGGAATCTTTTGCTCGCCAACTTCAGCTGATGATGGAGTGCAGCGTGCTGATCGGCGGCGAAATGGTCAGCCGCACCGCCAGTATCGGAGTGGCCGTCGGTGTTCCGGGCAAGGACAGCGCCCCCGATCTCGTAATCCGGGCCGACCAAGCTGCGATGAAGGCCAAGCGTTCCGGGGGCAACGCAGTCGTGGCGTTTACCGAAGATATGTCGCTCAAAGACGCATTCCAAAGGGATATCGAGTTGCACCTTGGTGAGGTTGTCGATAGCGATGCCCTGGTGCTTCACTACCAACCCGAGGTCGACATGCGTACCGGCGAGATCACGGCCGTCGAGGCATTGGTCCGTTGGCAGCACCCTACGCGCGGATTGCTGTTGCCGGGCGTGTTCATCGGCATAGCCGAATCAATAAACGTCGCAGGAAAATTGGGCCGATGGGTGATCAGAAGAGCCTGCGCCGACTACAGCACGTGGCAATCGCAGGGCCTGCCACGAGATGTCAAACTGCGACTCAACGTCTCGCCCGTCCAACTGGTTTCCAATGGCTTCGTCCGCACCGTCGCGGAGATCATCGACGAGTTCGACATCGATCCCGGCTCTGTATGCCTCGAGATCACCGAACGCGTCGTGGTCAGCGACATCGCGAACACCAGGCGGACCCTTGCCAGCCTGAAGGATATCGGGATCCAGATTGCAATCGATGACTTCGGCACCGGCTTCGCCGTCCTGTCGCATCTGAAGTCTCTGCCCGTCGACATGCTCAAGATCGACACCACGTTCGTGCGTGAATTAGGCACCAACGCAGGTGATCTGGCAATTGTCCGGGCGATTATCGGGCTCGCCGAAGCCTTTGACCTTGAATTGGTGGCGGAGGGAGTCGAAACAAGTGCCGCCGCAGAGACTTTGATGAGGCACGGGTGTTATCGAGCACAGGGCTACTTATTGTCACGGCCTTTGGCGGCCGACGCCGTAGCGCCGCTGCTGCACGCGCGCCGATTGAATCTGCCGTCGTGCGATCACGACAACGCCTACCACGCAGTGTGAGTCAACGGCGCTAGCCGTCTACCCCGTTCGCGGTCAGCCGGCCGCCCATGCGGCGATCGCCGCATGGGATCGTCCCATAACCGATTAAGCCCAACTTGAGCCGACGGCACTGTCGGTGCTGGCCATGTTGCTGCCGGCGGTTTGCACCTTCTGTCCGTGGGCGTTGGCCTGCTCGTAGATGACCTGGAAGTTGCGACCCAACTGGGTGATGAACTCCTGGCATGCCACCGAACCCGCACCGCCCCAGAAGTCGCCGGCAGCAAGCACATCACGAACGATGGCCTGGTGCTCAGACTCCAGGTTCGCGGCCTGGGCGCGGATCAACGCACCGTGGGCGTCGACGTCACCGAACTGGTAATTGATGCTCATTTGTGTAGCTCCTTAAAAGTGTTGGGCAACAGCCGATTGGGCGGCTAGCTGCCGAGGATTTGCTGCGAGGCCTGCTCTTGCTGCTCGTAGTTGTTCGCGTCGCGAATCAGACCATCGCGCACCCCGTGCAGCATGTTGACGATGTTGCGGAAGGCCTGGTTGACCTGACCCATGGTGTCGTACGAGGTGGCCTGGGCCTGACCGCTCCAGCCCGAGCCGGCGATGTTCATCGACGACGCCCACATCTTGCGAGCCTCGTCCTCAACGGTCTGGGCGTGCACCTCAAAACGGCCCGCCATCGCCCGCATCTCGTGCGGGTCGGTCATAAAACGTGTAGGCATCGGAGTGCCTCCTTACTTCGATAATCATTGGACGTGATAGTCGCGAACTAGCCGAGTCGGTGCTCGCGTAACCGCCGGCTTGGAAATTGCCGGATGATCCTCCTTCCCTTATCCGCCGTAAGCATGGTCGTGCACCACAGTGGGGCGGTGTCCGATTCTGAGCGGAGGCGCCATGGCATTGCCTGTACCACGCGCGATTTTGGGGACCATCGGCATGTTGGGCGTGCCGGCCGGTCCGCTCGGCGCGACCGCCGGAGCCGCACTCGCGCTGCTAATGCTCGACGACACCGAACCCAGTTGGCCCGCCGCTGGGGCGGCCGAGGCCCAACCCTGGGGCACCGAGAGCATGCCCACAGAAGCTGCCCGGCCTACCCCCGCGGACACGTGGACACTGCTCATATTGGGTGCCGCGAAAAGGCCGGGGCCTGAGCCAAAGTCGTTGCCCGCCATCAATCCCCACGTGTGAAAATTGCCACCGAAGACGCCGGCCGTCGGGCCCATAGACTGCAAGAGCGAAGTCGCCGAGCCGCCTGCCGCCGTGCCGGCAGTAGACATTCCCCCGGCCGAGCCCGCACCCGACGCAAGGCTCGCGCCCGCCGTGAGTGCCGTCGGCAACGAAGCAACGGTCGCGGTCGACGTTGACGACGAGGATGCCATCGTGGTGGCCGAAGTGGCTCCTTGCAGCAGATTAGGCGCCGTAGCAGTGGTCAGTTGGGTGGACAGCATGGGAGTCAGTTGGGTCGACATCACCGAAGTCATCTGGCTGGACAGCAGGGAACTCAGCTGCGACGTCGCTTGAACCGCTGTGCCCGCCGAGGTCTGAGCGGCTTGTGCGGCCGCCTGGGCTTCTGCGTCCAATCCTGCCGCTACGGTGGTCAGCGGAGCAATCGGGAAGGGCGCGAGCGTAGACGCCGTAAGTGACGCGGCGGCGTAGCCGTACATTGCCGTGGCGTCCTGGGCCCACATCTCCATGTAATGGGCCTCGGTGGCCATGATCGCCGCCGTGTTCTGACCGAAGAAGTTGGTCGCGACCAATAGGGACAACAGGGCGCGGTTTGCCGCAATCACCGGCGGGGGCACCGTCATCGCGAACGCCACCTCATAAGCGGCCACGGCCGCCGTAGCCTGCGTGCCGGTGTCCTCGGCCAGTCCCGCGGCCGCGGCTATCCACGACACGAAGGGGGCGGCCGCAGCCGCCATCGCTATCGATGACGGCCCCAGCCATACAGCGACGAGATCTGAGATCACCGAACCATAGGCCGAGGCCGTCGAGAATAAGTCGCTCGCGACAATGTCCCATGCCGCCGCGGCGGCCACCATGGGGCCCGACCCCGGACCCGCATACATCAAGCCGGAGTTGACCTCTGGTGGCAGCGCCGCGAAATCCAACATCTATAGCCGCCGGAAAATCAGCCGGTCACGACCGCGTTGGCGGCATCGATGGCCGCGCATACGAGCCGGCGCTGGTCCTCCATCGTGTTCACGAACTCTCGCGAATCGCGGTCCCTGGAGCGCTGACGGCCGGGGGCCACCTGGCGGGCGGGCGAGAAAGGCGTTAATCGGTCCACCCGCCAGGTGGCAGCTCTCAGTCCGCGCCGCGGTACGTGCGGATACCTCATCGGCCATCGCGCGAACAGACCTCCTCGCTCGGCCGGTCCCTGCCCCAGTCTGCGCGCTCATCGACTCACCGTTCCGCTGCAACTTCCCGGTCGCCGCGGCCGGTTTCGCTGTATGGATAAGAACGACATGCGCTTTTCCTCATGGACAGAGACCGATCACGAACTGACCGCAGCCGCGCGGTTTGACGTCGTCGCAACCATCACAGCCAACGCACATGCACAAACAGATCGTTCAGTTCTCAGGCCACTATACATACTTTTTGGATGCTGTACATCCCCTAACAAACTTATAGTAGGGTGACCGCCGAAGGGCGAATGCGCCCGGAATGGTGGTGACCGGCAATGTTTGGAGAACCGATGTTGACGCGGCGATCGCCGAGGCGACGATGAAGGCGCAGCGGCGGGCTCGGGCTGGCCTTCTCGTGGCCGTGGGTTGCCGCGGCGTTCCTCATTGGCGTCGCGTGGAATGCCGCGGCGATGGCGACGATCGCGATGGATCCGACCTACCGAGGGATCAGGGTTCCCTCAGCGCTAGCCGGGTGGGCGTGGGATTGACCAGCGAAATAACGTCGGAAGCCCGGCCGTCCGCCGGCCGCGGAAGCCGACGGCTCCCGCGCAGACAACCGTTGACGACGACAGAGGTGCCGACGTTTTTCGGGCCGTCTGATTCGCCGTTGTTCGGCGTCGTTCATTTGCCGATCGATAACCAGATCAGGGGCGGCGTACTGATCTGCGGTTCGCTCGGGAAGGAGGGGATGGACAGTGTTCGACTGCATCGGATCCTCGCCGATAGCCTGGCGCGCCGCGGTTTCGGTGTGTTGTGTTTTGACTATTTGGGCTTAGGTGATTCTGCATACGCTCAGGGTCGTGACGACGCGGTGGCCAACTGGGTGGCAAGCGTGGGTCATGCGCTCGACTACCTCACGTTGATCGGCGCGGAGTCGGTGACCGCCATCGGCATACGTGCCGGGTGCCTGATCCTCGACGAGTTCCTGGCCCAACCCCACGCGGTCGACTGCGTGGTCTACCTCGATCCCGCTGGAACGGGCAGGCGCTACCTTCGGGAGCACAGTGCGCTGTACCGGTTGTCGGTGGGCGAGGACGCTCCTACGCCTGGCGAAGTGTCGATCTTCGGCGGGCGGTTGAGCGAACACGCCGCCAAAGAATTCGCCGCGCTGCGGCATGAGTGCCAATCCAGTCAGCGCCCACGGCGTGGACAACGTACTTCTAGTGGGGCGACCAGGCGAGACCGACAAGCACGTCACCGCCTTGGCGTCGGCCGAGGGAGTCGATTCGATCATCGCCGACGGTCTGCCCCAATGCGCCCGACCGACGGGGGCCTTGTTACCGATCCCTTTCACCGCGGTCGATTCGATCATCGAGTGGATCGACGGAAACGTTCCCACCTGCAGCCATCGCGCCGTACCCCAATACCTGACCACTGTGAGGATGCCGGCCGACGGGCCCGAGGGGGTCGACGTTTTCGAGAGCATCGAACGAGTCGAGCCGAACGGCCTGTTCGCCATCCGCACGCTGCCCCGGCGCCGTGGCCCCGCGCCCGCAAAGACTGTGTTGTTCTTCGTGACTGCCGTCGACTTGCACGTAGGACCCGCCCGCGAGTGGGTCGAATTGTCACGCCGCATTGCAGCGACCGGGTCACAGGCGGTGCGCTGGGACCCGGCCGGACTGGGCTTGTCGGGTCTGGTCAGTCGGGACCCTTGGCGCAACATCTATTCCAGGGCTGACATCGCCGACTCGATAGCGGTGGCGAGACATGCGTGCGACGACGCAGGCGCACTCGAGCTCGTCGGTATCTGCTCCGGCTCGTGGTACGCCGCTCATGCCGCCCGCAACATCGGTGCGCAGTCGGCGATTCTGGTCAACCCTATGGTGTGGAATTGGCGAACCACCCCCACCCTGCTGTGGCGGTGGTTCGACCGAAGAAACGCGCTACACGCCGACGCGACCAGTGACACGGGCGGCGGCCCCTCCGAACCCAGGACAACAAAACGCCTGAGAGCACTCGCCCACCAGGCTCGGGAGCTGCCGAAAAGCTTTATGCATAACCACTTCCCCCAATACGTCTTACGGGTGTTGAGCTGGGTGGGACTCGTGTTCCTGCCGGAGAATGTTCTGACGAGGCTTGCCCACCGTGGAACCGACGTCACCGTGATTGCCTGCCCCGAGGATGCGGAGCAGTTCACTGCCAAAGGCGGCCGCGTGGCTCTTGACCGGCTGCAATGGACGTCCAAGCCGCCCTGCCTGATAGCCACACCCACCGGCGATCATTCCGCCCACCACCCGGCGATATTGGCTGCGATACGCGACGCGATATTGCCGGCAGCTGCCATTTCTCCATCGGAGCACATCGCTGTGTCATCAATTGAAAGTCGCCGAGCCGGCTAGTGCCCGCACCGGAACTGGCACGATGACCGATCACAGCTAGCGCATCAAATTTCCTCGGACTCAGCCGGACCGCAGACCACCAGAACGACGGCCATTGCGTGGCAATCGGCGTGCGAAAGCGATAAAGACGAGGTGAGCCAGCCTTGGTGCTGTGCTTGCTCGGCGACCGTTCCGGTCAGGCGAATCACTGGCAGCGGACCGTCACGAGTTACCTCGATCTCGCGCAGGGGAAACGGCATGTCGGGCTCTGCGAATGCCTTGATTACTGCTTCCTTGGCCGCGAAGCGGGCCGCCAGTCGGTGCGCCCGGTTGTGGCCCTGGCAATCATTGATTTCGCTCGCCGTAAAAACCTTGCGCAGGTACCGGTCCCCGAACGACGCCAGCGAGTGCTGGACATCCTCAAGGGCCACGACATCGCATCCCACGCGCACGCGGTGTCCGGGGCCGGCAGAGATCGGAAGGGCCGGCTCGGGCAGGCCGATCGCTAACGCACGTGGCATCACGCGGACGACTTGACTAGGCCTTCGACTACCTGCTCGATGTTGCTTACGGAAGCGAAGGTGGACTTCTTGAGCACTTCGTCGGGGAACTCGATGTCGAATGCATCCTCAAGCGCGAGCATGACATTGACTGACGCATGCGACGTCAAGCCGAGCTCGTAGAGGTCGGCCTGACTGTCAACCCCGCGTGGGTCGACGGCCATACGGCCATGAGCAGCTAGGACGTCACGAATCTGGTCCTGTATCACAGTTCCCCTCACGTCGAACCTCTCAACCCACGCGTCTAAACCTATTAGACCAGCGTTTGGTGCAGCAACCGCTGCTCCCAGGCCGAATCAGCGGCGGCGGCGACCTCGGCCAGTGGAGGTCTCATCAACAAATCAGGATACCGCGATCCCGTTTAGGCCTTTTTATCATTTATAAAGTACGTATAGTACGTGTTCATGCGGATAGCCGGTTTACACCTAGCCAGCCTTCCTGTGCGCCGCGTCGAGATGCCACCGCTACGGCCGCGGCCCCATTCCGCGTCGGTTCGGCCTGTCAGGAGAAGCACATGTCTTTTCGTGACGACGCAGCGGATGCTGGCCGCTTAGCCGCCTCGATGTTGACGCCGTTCCTCCCATCGGGGCCCACCACCAACGCGGCTGGCCTGGCCGGCCAAGCCGCCGCGGTCCGCCAAACTGCCGCCACCCCTGCCGGCCACTCATCGACAGAGGCCGATTCTGATAGGTCCGGCGCCCGCGAGCCGAGTCGGCGGCTCGGGCCCGCGCCAGGCGGCGAGAATGGGCCGTTCTCGCGAGTCCGATGGAAAAGCCCGGTGCGTGGGCCATGGCTGACGTCGGTATTCGGGCTCGTCCTGCTGATCGGCATACCGATCGAGTTCCTGACCGGGCTGCTCTCCTACGCCGCGTACAACCCGCGGCTGGGGAACGACCCGAATCCCGATCACAGCCTGTTCGGCTTCTATCTCTTCAACTGGGTGACATCGCCCAGTTGGCTCTACCGAGTGACCCAGGGCATCCACGTCATGCTCGGCCTAGCGCTCGTCCCGGTCGTGCTCGCAAAACTCTGGTCGGTCATTCCCAAGCTGTTCGTGTGGCCGCGGTGGAGGTCGGTCGCGTCACTGCTAGAGCGACTGAGCCTGGTGCTCGTCGTCGGTGGGGTGATCTTCGAGATGTCGACCGGGATCCTCAACATCGAGTACCGCGAACCGATCAGCTTCTACACCGGTCACTTCTACGGCGCGTGGGCGTTCATGGCGGGCTTCACAATCCACATCTGCGTGAAGTTCGGCGAAATGGTCCGCGCCCTGCGTTCGAGGCGGTTCCGCACCGAGTTACGGACCGGGCTCGGCGACACGGTGCCCGAGGCGGTGGACGACGACCTCGTCGCGACCGATCCTGCTCCGCCGACGATCTCCCGGCGCGGCGTGCTCGCGCTCGTTGCCGGGACGTCACTGACGGTGTTCACGCTTACCGCAGGTGAGGCCATCGGCGGTGTCGCGCGGCGGGTTGCGTTGTTCGGGACGCACTATCGCTCGGCCGGAGTCGGCGCCAACCAGTTCCCGGTCAACACGACGGCAGCGTACGCGGGCATCACCCCGGCGCAGATCGGCCCCACCTGGCGGCTGGAGCTCATGGGCGCTCAGCGGGTGTTGCTGAGCCGCGAGCAGCTGCTCGCGATGCCGCTCACCACGGCGTACCTGCCCATCGCCTGCACTGAGGGCTGGTCCACGGTTCAGCACTGGACCGGTGTGCCGCTCGCCGACCTTGCCCGGTTGGTCGGCGCGTCGAGCGCGGGTTGGTCGGAGCTGACGTCGCTGGACACCGGCTCAGTGTTCCTGTCCGCGGCACAGGTCGCTGCGCCGCAGTCGATGCTCGCGTTGAAGGTGAATGGCGCCGACCTGTCGATGGACCACGGCTATCCGGCACGGGTGATCGTCCCGTCCGCACCGGGCACCCACAACCTGAAGTGGATGAGCCGGATCGCCTTCGGGAATCCGGGCTGACATGCGGTCGTGGCGACGTCATTACGGTGCCGGACCGTGGCATCTGCTGGGCCTGCTGGCGTGCTTCGCGGTCGCCGCGTACGCCGTCACGCGGGTCTTCGCGCAGGGCGGGTGGAAGGCGATCCTGATCTGGTTCGTAATTTGTGTGATCCTCCACGATGGAGTCGGATGGCCGATCTGTGCCGCAGCGGACCGGCTGCTGATCCGCCGCGCGCGCCCCGGCACGGCACGCGGCGGCCCGGGCGTCACATGGATCAACCACGTCCGCGTTCCGACCCTGATCTCCGGGCTGCTGTTCATAATGTTCGCGCCGATGATCTTCCGGCTCTCTAACTCCTACTTCGAAGGAATCACCGGCTTCAGCGAGCACGTCTACGTCTGGAACTGGCTCCTCGTCAGCGCGGTCTTGTTCGGCGCCTCGGGGGTGCTCTTCCTGGGGAGGCTCGCTTGGGCGGGCCATCAGGCTGACGTCGAAGTGCTCTTTCACGATCAAAATGCATTCGAGTGTGGGCCGGGGAGTGGAAGGGAGACGTCGAGATGACAGAGTTCACTCGACAACCTGTCGCTGCTGGTAGTCCCGTCGGACTGCGGCGTCGAACCGACGAAGTTGACCAGCATATTCGCCCGCCGCTGTGGCCTGATGTGGCCATCTCGGGTACGCGGGGGCGAACCGGGATGGGTACCGCATCTTGTCTGAGCCCATCGGAACGCAGCGCGGCTACACAGACGTCGGGGCTGTGGCTCTCACCACCCGAGCAGGAGCCCGAGTTCTCTGTCATTGCCGGGTGGCTCACCCGGCCGGCGCTCCGCTCGGACGTCGGGGTCGTCATCCTCCCGCCCGCCGGATATGCCTACACCAGCAGTCATCGTTTCTGGCGCATGCTGGCTGAGACGCTTGCAGCCCGCGGCATCACCACGCTTCGGGTCGACTATCCGGGTACCGGTGACAGCGGTGGCGCAGCTGAGTCATTGCAGCGCCTCGCGCCCTGGCGCGCGGTCCTGCCTACCGCCATCGCGCATCTGACGCATGAGCAGGAGATCCAGCATGTGGTCGTGGTAGGCGCTCAGCTGGGCGCCCTCTTGGCGCTGCTGGACGGTCCCGGACTCGGCGCGGCCGGGATCGTCACCGTGGCGCAGCCACAATGCGGCCGCCAGCTGGTGCGCTCGTTGAAGATGATCGCTATTCGGGCGCCGGAGGACATCGGAGGCATCGCTGTCGGTGGCTACTACTTTCCTAATGCATTGCTCGACGAGATCGGGTCGTTGCCGGCTCCGCTGCCTCCTGACGTGCCCTCCTTCGCCGTCGGACTCGAGAGTGATGCGGTCCAAGAGTTCATGTCACGACCTTCGGAGGATGCGACCTTCGAACCAAGCCTGGTCAAGGCCATCGCGGACTGGATCAACGGCCTCCAGATAGCGACTCCCGCCGGTACTGGCGACGCGCGCTCGGGCACCGAGGTACACCATCGCGGGCGGCCGCTCTTCGAACGGTTCGTGACGCTCGGTCCAGACCTGCTGGTGGGAGTCCTCACAACGCCCGCGCCGGTGACTACCCTGCCCGACGATGTGTACGTCCTGGTCAACAGCGGGTCAGATCCGCACACCGGCCCGGGTCGGGCGTGGGTAGACCTGGCGCGTTACCTGGCGACGGTCGGCCGGGCGACGCTGCGGGTCGACCTGCGTGGATGGGGAGAGAGTCCGGACGGCCCTTCCGTGCCGGGTCGGCCCGGCGATGCCCACACCACCGATGACATCGTCCGGTTGGTCGAGGGGTTGAGCGAGGACCCGCGACGACGGGTCGTCCTCGGCGGATTGTGCTCCGGTTCCTGGTCGGCGCTGACCGCGGCGCGAGCAATCGACGTTGCCGGCCTGGTCGTCCTGAACCCACCGCTGTACTGGCATCAGGGCGACCCGGCCGAGGCGCTCATCTGGGACACCCGAGCGCGCCGGTTGCCTGAGATCCTGGACATCAAGCGGGCGGCGGCCGAAGGGCGATGGGACGACGAGGATGAGCGGGGAATCCGCCCGCCGGCCGGTGAGTGGCTCGACGACCTGGTCCGTGATGGCAGGCGCGCTGCACTGATCTTCACCGAGGGCGACGACGGTCTGGAGTTCCTGCAGGATCGACTGGCTCGGCGGGTGCGCAGCGTTACCGAGTCGGGCGTCATCCGCGTCGTAGAGATCCCCGCCATCGACCACGCGATGAACCGCAGGGACCTCGACGATGTGATGAACCGGAGCTGGGAGCGTCCCGTCTTCTTCGAAGTCGTCGCTGCGGAACTCACCTGGCTGCTCGGGCCGCCCAGTGCCCCGGCCGCCTCCTTGCCAGTGTTCCTGGCGCCCTTGTCGGCGACAATCAAGCCGAACGATCCGCCCAAGGAGGCCTGACCTTACGCCGCGTCACGACATCGACCACCAATGAAATTAGGTACGACAGAACTTTTCGCGGCATGTTTCGGTGTGGCGGCCTCCACCGGCGAGGGAGGATAGGGAGCGTGCAGCACCTGCGAGAAGGCGTTACGGACCACGGCGTGCTCGGTGCGATGCTGGACCACGCCGATCGAGCTCCGGATAAGCCCGCTGTCAAAGACCTGGATCGCGCGTTGACCCGGGGCGAGTTGCGCGCCGCAGCGGGAAGAGTGGCCGCTGGCTTGGTTCAGAAAGGCGTCGAGCCCGGGGATCGGGTTGCCCTGATGATCGGCAATTCGGTGGATTTCGTGGTGGCCGCGCTGGGCTGTCTGTGGGCGGGCGCCACGTTCGTTCCGCTGGCGATCACCGATCCAGTAATCCGCCGTGCGCAGATCGTGGCCGACTGCCGGCCCGCGCTGGTGATCACCGCGGCCTCGGACCAAGCGGAGCCATCGGGACTTCCCGTCGGCACCGAGTGGACCTCCCTGTCAGCATTGAGCGCAGCGGACGACCCACCGCCATCACCTGTAACGGGCCCCATCTCCTACGTCATCTACACCTCGGGGACGACCGGCAAACCCAAAGGAGTGCAGATTCCCCCCGGGGCGTTTTCCACCGCAGTCGAGGCATGCGCCGATGCGGTGGGGCTCACCGCGGAGGACCGGTGTCTGTGCGTGTCGCCCGTGCACTTCGACGGGTCCTTCTCTGCCATCTTTCCTCCGCTCGTGCGCGGCGTCCCCCTCGTCATCCCCGATCGGGAAGCCCTGCTCTTCCCACGCAGGTTCTTCTCGATTGTCGTCAGCGAGGGGATCACCGCGACCAGCTTTTCGCCCAGCTACCTCCGGTTGCTTCGGGCCAGTGGCCGCCTGTCGCAAATTGGCCGACACCTCGCTGCGAGTGATGGCCCTGGGTGGCGAAGCCCCATCCACGGCCGACATCAGGGCAGTGTGGGACGCCAGCCCGGGGCTGCGGGTCGTGAACCGGTACGGCCCGACCGAGACGACCATCGCCGTCGCCCATCTGGAACTGTCACCCGAGTTGCTCGACGCGGGGCCGATACCACTCGGTCAGCCGCATCCCGGAAGCTCGTTTCACCTCGTCGATGAGGACGGAACGCTGGTGGATCGTCCCGGAGTGGTCGGCGAGCTGTACATCGGCGGACGCCAGCTCATGGTCGGATACGTGAATGACCCGGCGCAGAGCGCAGCTGTGCTCCGGAGGGATGTCGTCGACGGAACCACCGTCTACCGCACCGGTGACCTCGTCTCCCGCGACGGCCGGGGCAACTACGTTTACGTGGGGCGTTCGGACCGCGTCATCAAGCGCCATGGTGTGAGGTTGTCGCTGGTCGAGGTGACCGAGGCGCTCGGGGCTATCGACGTGGTCGCATCCGCGGCATGCACGACCTTCGACCTGGAGGGCGATCTGGGGGTAGTCGCATTCGTCGTGCCGATCGGCGAGTCACCCCGCTCGCCGTCCGCCAGGCCGCCAGCGAACGACTCCCGGAGACGATGCTCCCCGATCACTTCGTCTTGGTGGCCGACTTGCCCTTGACGTCTTCCAGCAAAGTCGACGAGCGACGGCTGCTGAAGGAGGCTGGCTTGTCCCGGCCGAACGCCGGGGCCTGACCATCGACCGCCGACATACTGGACAACATGTACGTTCCCGCCCATTTCGCCGCCGACGAGCAGGCCGTCGACGACCTGCTCACTCACCACGGTGCGGCTGACCTGATCACTGCAACACCGGAGGGCGTGGTCGCTACTATGCTGCCGTTCGTCTATGACCCGGGCATCGGGACCCTTCGTGGTCATCTCGCCCGCAGCAATGACCAATGGCGGCGCTCGGTGGTTGGCGAGGCCTTGGTCATCGTGCGGGGACCAGACGCGTACATTTCCCCTGCCTGGTATCCGAGCAAGGCCGAGCATGGACGTGTGGTGCCCACTTGGAACTACGTCACTGCGCACGTCTATGGGCGACTCGCAGTGCACGATGACCCGGCCTGGGTCGAACAGAATGTGCGTGATCTAACCGAACGCCATGAGGCTGGGCGACCGCAACCATGGTCCGTCGACGACGCGCCGCCACAGTTCATCGAGGGTCAACTACGCGCCATTGTGGGAGTGGAATTGCTGATCACCCGCATCGAGGCGAGTTTCAAGCTCAGCCAGAATCGATCAGCCGCTGACGTCGATGGCGTGATCTCAGGATTGATCGCCAACGGACACGCAGACGCTGCCCAAGCGGTGCAGCGAGCGCGAACGGCTGAGATCGATTTAGCTTCGCCACGGTGACCGCATGCAACAAACCTCGCGTTGCCACGGTCAGCTGAGCGTGCGTAGAAATGGCCGATCGGAGCGCGGTGCTCAGGCTACGATCGCTGGGTGCAAGCGAGGGCAACCGGCGCGACATCGGGGGAACATTACGAGCAGCTGGTCCGGCGCCAGCGTGCCGATTTGCAAGATGCGTACTTGAAGGGGGTGCGCCGGCTGCGTTGGGACGCAGGGCGTCTCGCCGCAGAACGCGAACGGCGTCTTCGGGAGCTGCTGATGTACGCCGCCGATCGGTCGCCGTTCTGGCGGAACGACTGGCAGGCCGCGACCTGGCGAATTTCACCGAGGCCGACCTCCCCTCTCTGCCGGTCCTGACCAGAGCCGAGATGATGGCGGAGTTCGACCGGGTGGTCACGGTCCCCGGGTTGACACGTGCCCGGGTCCAACAACACCTCGATCAGCCGGACGACGAACGCGGGTACCTGGACGACGAGTACCAGGCAATCATCACGTCTGGATATATAGGAACCCAGGCCGTCCACGTCTACGGCTGGGACGCGTTCGTCACCTTCGTGATGCAGGGCTCGCGCTGGACCGGGCGACGCGGCGAAGACCCGGACGCGGTGCTGGCGCAGGCCTTCGCTACCAGCACTCGGCATGAGTCGGGGATATTCCACGACTTCAGCACCTTCGAAAGCGGAGGGCCGGCATCGCACTGCTCCGGCGGCACGCAACCCCTGGACGAGATTGTCGACGGCCTCAACAACGCGCATCCCGCGGTGCAGGCTCTCCAAGCGTGGCCGAGCCTCATGCGGGAGCTGGCGTTGGAGTCGATCGCAGGACGACTCACCATCAAGCCAACCTGGGTCAGCGTCGCGGGCGAGGTCTGCACCCCGCCCGTGCGAGAGGCAGTTCGGTCCGCGTGGGGGATCGAGGCTTCCGAGTTCTGGGGCTGCTCAGAGGGGACCTATGCGTTTCCATGCGGCGTTGGAGAAGGCATGCACGTCGCCGACGATCTGGTCATTCTCGAGCCGGCGGATGCCGATGGCAACGTCGTCCCCTATGGGCAACCTGCGGATCGGCTGCTGTTGACCAACCTGTTCAACCTGACGCAGCCGCTGATCCGCTATGACCTCGTAGACGCGGTGACGATGTCCGACGAGCCGTGTCCGTGCGGTTGTGCTCATCGCCGCATCACCGCGGTCAACGGTCGGATCGACGGAGCTTTCGAGTACGAAAGCGGTGCTGTGGTGCCCCGCGCGGCCTTCGAGCAGACTGTCCTTGCCACCCCCGGCGTCGCCAACTTCTTCGTGGGCAAGACGCAAGGTGGTGTCGACGTGTCCGTGGTGACCGACGGTTCATGCGACCTCCAGCATCTGCGGACGGAACTGATCGACGTGCTCCGCCGGCACGGCGGGCCGGAGTCGGATGTCGTTGTGCAAGAGGTCGATTCGATAGACCGACTGTGGTCGGGAAAGTCGAAGCAGTTCGACGCCAGGCTGATCTAGCGTGCTCAGCCGGCTCGGCCGGCCGTGGCCTTGGCCAGGGCCTGGTCGATGTCGTCGATGATGTCGTCGATGTGCTCGATCCCGATGGACAGCCGGATCGTCTCCGGCCGGATACCGGCCTTCACCAGCTCCTCGTCGGACAGCTGGCGGTGGGTGGTGGAGGCCGGATGGATGGCCAGGGTCTTGGCGTCCCCCAGATTGAGCAGCCGCTTGACGAGCTGGAGCGCATCGAAGAAGGCCAGTCCCGCGTCGTAGCCCCCTTCGGCCCCGAAGGTGATGATCGACGGCACGCGCCCGTGCAGGTAGCGCTCGACCAGGTGGTGGTAGGGATGGTCGGGGAAGCCGGCGAAGCTCACCCAGGCCACCCGGGGGTCGGCGGCCAGGTAGTCGGCCACGGCCCGGGCGTTGGCCTCGTGGCGCTCGAGCCGCACGGCCATCGTCTCGAGGCCCTGCAGGAGCAGGAAGGCGTTGAAGGGGGAGAGGGTGGCGCCGCTGTTGCGCAGCTGGGTGGAGCGGGCCCGCACGGTGAAGGGCCGCTCGGGAAAGTCGCGGGCGAAGACGACGCCGTGGAAGGCGGGCTCGGGCTGGTTGAACATGGGGAAGCGGTCGGGATGGTCGGCCCACGGGAACCGGCCGCCGTCCACGATGGCCCCGCCGAGGGTGGTGCCGTGGCCGCCGACGAACTTGGTCAGCGAGTGGACGACCACATCGGCCCCGTGCTCGAAGGGCTTGAGCATGAGCGGCGTGGCCACCGTGTTGTCCACGATGAGCGGCACGCCGGCCGCATGGGCCACGGCGGCCACGGCCTCGAGGTCCACGATGTTGCCGGCCGGGTTGCCGATGGTCTCGCAGAAGACGGCGCGGGTGTTCTCGTCGATGAGGGGAGCGATCGACTCGGCTCGGTCGTCGACGGCGAAGCGGGCCTCGATGCCCAGGGTGGGCAGCACGTGGGCGAAGTAGGTGAAGGTGGCCCCGTAGAGCTGGGGGGCCACCACGAAGTTCGAGCCGGCACTGGCCACCGTCAGGATGGCGTAGCTGACGGCGGCCATGCCCGAAGCCACCACCAGGGCCGCCGTCCCCCCTTCGAGGGCGCAGATGCGCTGCTCGAGGACGTCTAAGGTCGGGTTGTTGAGCCGGTTGTAGTGGAAGCCGGGCGTCTCCAGGTCGAGCACGGCACCGGCGTGGTCGGCGTCGATGAAGTCGTGGGCCACCGTCTGATAGATGGGCACGGCCACGGCCCGCGTCCCGTCGGGTGTGTAGCCACCGTGGATGGCGATGGTCTCGTCGTGCATGGCCTCAGGCGCTCCTCTTCGGGATGGTGCTCAACAGGTTGGCGTACAGGCGCTGGGCCGCGCCCCGCCACGGCCAGGGGGCGCGGGCGCCGACCTCGTCGAAGGGGAAGGCGGCCACCAGGGCCGGGTCCCGCTCGCCGCCCACCACCCGCTCGTGCAGCCGGCGGAGCCGCGTCCCAGTCCGGGCCGGTCACGCAGTCCAGTGGGAGGCAGGGCAGTTCGTCGCGCTCGTGGCCGGCGTAGCGCCGCACGTCCCGACCGTACTCGCGCACGAGGCTCGAGGGGTCGTACTCGGGATGGGCCTGGACCAGCACGACCTCGGACCGGCCCACCGTCTTCGTGACCACGCTCCACCCCACCTCCTCCGACTGCAGGGCCACCGCGTAGCCGGCGGCGGCCACCGCCTCTACGGGCACGGCGTTGAGCCGCGAGTGGGGCAGGACGACGGGACCGTCGAACCCGGCGGCCAGCGGGTGGGTCGGGTCGGCCTCCTGGGCGAAGACGCCCGTGCACTTGACCGGCAGGGTGGTCCGTTCGACGCCGTCGAAGACGGCCAGGGCGGCGTGGGCCGACAGGCAGGACAGCACCATGGCCGGCACGTTCTCGCTCCCCCACCTCAGCAGGCCGTGCAGATCGGACCAGTAGGGCTCGTCCTCGATGCGGGACTCGATCGGGTTGGAGCCGGTCACCACCAGCAGGTCGGGGGGTCCGAGATGATGTCCTCGAGGGGACGGTACTCGGCGGCGATACGGGCCCGGATCCGCTCGCCCCGGGGCACCCCGGCCATGGTGTGGCGGGTCAGGACGACCGTCTCACCCCCGGACCCGGCGTCCAGCAGGCCCACGAACTGTCGCTCGGTGGCGCCGAAGGCGGCGTCGGGCATGTTGTTGACCAGGGCGCACTTCCACCGCGCCGGTCCCTCGGCCCCGTCCGGCGCCGCCGGGTCGAGGGCTCCGGCCAGTCGAACGCCCACCGTCATCTCAATGCCTCACGTCGGTGTAGGTGACCGTGACCTCCTGGTGGAGGAGCCGGTAGGCCGCCTGCAACTGCTGCTCGTCGTCGGTCGAGCCGACCACGGCCACGATGTGGTTGCCGGAGCCGTCCCGCCAGTCGAGGGCGGCCCCGGGCCCTGGTGGACGCTCACCGTGTCCACCTCGGCGCGGTCGGTGAAGTCGTTGATGCCCTCGATGGCCGTCACCGTGGCCGAGACGGTCGGCGGCTGGAGGAAGAAGCGGTAGCCGATGCGGTCGGTGGCCACGGGCCCGTCGACGGACACCGGCTCGCCCAGGGCCACCCGCAGGGTGAGGTCGAGCAGGCTGACGCCGGCGGCCCGCTCCAGCATCTCGGGCACACCGCCGCCCACCCGTCCGTTGACCTCGATGATGCGGGGCCCGTCGGGTGTGAACTTGACCTCGGTGTGCAGGCACCCGGTGCGTACCCCGAGGGCGTCGATGGCCCGGGTGGCCAGGTCCAGGACGGCCGAGCGGCTCCCGGCGTCGAGGGCGGCGGGGATGAAGAACCCGGTCTCACGGAAGTTTTCGGCCGGCGGGAAGCGGCCGGTCAGGGCCAGGTGGCTGATGGCGCCGTCGGCCACCACGCTCTCGACCGACACGTAGCCGGCGTAGGGGTCGCCGGCCCGGGCCGGATCGTCGGCCAGGTAACCCTCGAGGACCATCTCGGGGCGGCCCGGGCCGAGGGCGACGAGCAGCTTCTCGAGCTCGGCACCGTCGCGGACCAGGAAGGTGTAGCGGCTGCCCTGGGCCGAGCGGGGCTTGAGGACGGCGGGCCACCCCACCTCGGCCTCGACGGCCGAGAGCTCGGGCTCGGACTGGTCGGGGCGGACGAGGTGGCAGGGGGGCATGTCGAGGCCGGCGTCGGCCAGGGCCCGGCGCTGGCGGGCCTTGTCGGTGAGGGCGGCGGCGGTCGCCGGGCTGTGGAAGGGCAGGCCCAGTCCCTCGGCCACACAGGCCAGTTCGACCATGCCGGCGTCGAGGTAGGTGGTCATGCCGTCGGGCTCCCAGTCGGCCAGGATCTTGACCGCCTGCTCGGCGCTCATGCCCTCGAGGTCGACGACGGGGCCGAACCGGTTGAGGAGATCGGCCATCTCGCCCATCCCCGGCACGGCCGTGTCGATCATCCACAGCAGGTCGCAGAGGCCGGCGGCCGCTTCGGCCAGCTGCATCACGGGAACGCAACGCGGCCCGTAGCCCACCGCCACCAACGGCCGCGCCCGTCCGGTCGTGGAATCCATCATGTGCTCAGCCGATCACGGCCTCGACGCAGTCCTGGGCGTCGTAGACGGCCCGGAGGCGGCTGCGGGGCGAGGGCAGGTAGTGGGTGAAGTAGCGCACCCCCTCGGTGAGCACGCCCAGCAAGGAGAGGTTGGGCTGGAGCCGGCCCTCGGTGTCGTAGGGGTGGAAGTCCTCATTGATGGCCACGCTGCCCACGGGCGTGTCACCGTAGCTGAGCTGGGTCAGCCTTCCGTTGGCGTAGAGACGGTTGAGCAGGGGCGAGCCCGACCGGGCCAGCGAGGGCATGTCGAGATAGCCCCGCACCACCCCGTCGACCGTCACGGCCGTCGGCTCGTCGAGGGCCGTGGAGCTCAGGCGGACGCCGTCGGGGCAGGCGGCCAGCTCCGGGTTCGGTCCGAGCGGGATGCGCACCACCCCGGCGTCGAGCAGCCCCAGCAGCTGCTGGGAGCGCATGGGTGGCACGCCCGCCTCCAGGCGGTTGATGCGGCCCCGGACGTTGGACTGGAACTCGACGTAGGAGTCGAGGGACAGACCACCGAACTCGATGACCGAACGCAGCTGGTCCCGGAGGATGCGCAGCACCTCCTGGGCCGCCTTGACCGGGCTCCCCCCGGGTCGCAGGGCCTCGGTGAGGTCGTCCTCGATCATGTCGTAGACCTGGCCCTGGTAGTCGGCGGCCGACGTGTAGTGGCGGTCTGACCCGGCGAAGAGGTGGGTGGCCGGGTCGAAGCGCCCGTAGCGCGGCTCGAGACCGTCGACGACCTTCTCGTAGTGCCCGTCGACCCAGCCTTGGCGGAGGACGGCGCGGACCTCGGTCGACTCGACGTCGCCCCCGGCCAGCAAGGCGGCTTGTATGTAGTAGCGCGCCTGCATCTCGGCGAAGATGAGCGGGAGAAGCTCGGCCCGGAAGTCCACGTGCCGCCGCACCGGCGACCCGCCCGGATTGGTCAGCGCCGCGAACTCCTCGGGGGTGCACACCACCGGCTGGTACTGGCCGTAGGGGTCGACGCCGGTGGCCGACTTGGCGCAGTACGGCGCGCCCGAGCGCGAGTAGAGGGTGATGGTCGGCTCCCGGCCCGAGGGCACGTACCGCTTGCGGTCGGCCCGGTCGCACCGGTCCTCGAAGGTCCCGCCTCGTCCGATGGTGAGGGCGGTGAGGACGTCGTAGCCGACCAGGCCCATGCCGGCCACGGCCACCGAGGATCCGGCCGGAGCGCTCTGGTCGAGGCACTCGATGGGGTAGGGCCGCAGGTATTGCACGCCCCCGTCGGCCCCGGGCTCGTCGTTCCAGGTGTGCCCCGAGGTCAGCACCACGTGGTCGACGGTGAGGGTGGTGCCGTTGTCGAGCAGCACCGCCTCGCGCCCGCTGACGAGCTGAGGGCCGGCGAGATGTCGACGGCCGCCGCGTAGTGCCGGACGATCTCGAGGTTGGGCGGGGCGTAGGCCACCAGCGTGTCGTAGAACCAGACCAGGTACTCGCCCATCAACCGCCGGGGCAGGTAGTCGGTGGGCAGGATGGGGTCACCCCCGGCGCCGATGCGGCACTCGTGACCCACCCAGCGGTAGCCGCAGCCCACCGCCCACTGGTGCAGGCCCATGGCGTAGGGGGGGAGGGCGTCCCCGTCGGGGGCGGCGTAGAGGGAGAGCTGACCGCAGGCGTTGTTGAGGACCAGGAAGTCGGGCTGCTCGGCGGCGTAAACCCCGCCTCCGAGCTGAGCGGGCTCGACCACGTGCAGCCGCACCGGCGTCCCTACCCGCCGGGCCCGGCTCACCGTCCGCTCCATGACGCACAGACCCCACGAGCCGAGCCCCACGATGGCCATCTCGATCATCGGACGCGTCCCATACACGCCACCTCGGATCGGCGGCCGCTGGCTGATCTCTGCGTTCGAGCCCGTTTAGACCGGCTTTCCTCGATCGCGGCCGCGGTGAGTCGGCGGACCGCGTGTACCAGCTCGTCGACATCGTGGGTCGTGGTGGCAAAGGAGGTGACGAAACGGACGACACCTGGCTCCCAACGGCCGTGGTAAAAGTCGTAACCCTGGTCCAGAAGTCCGTCGATGACCTGCTGGGGCAGGCGGCAGAAGAGGATGTTCGCCTCTGGCGTGCCCGCAAGGCGAGTGCCGGGAATGGACTTCAGCCCCTCTTCGAGCCGCGCGGTCATGGCATTGGCGTGCCGGGCATTGCGCAGCCACAGATCGTCGGCGAGGTAGGCGTCGAGTTGGGCGGCGGCGAAACGCATCTTGGCGGCGAGTTGTCCGGCTCGCTTAGCCCGGAAGCTGAGCTCGGTGGTCACGGAGCGCTCGAAGACGACGATCGCATCGGCGGTTATGCTCCCGTTCTTGATGGCGCCAAAGGACAGCATGTCCACGCCGGCGCGCCAGGTTAGCTCGGCCGGGTTGCAGCCCAATGCGGCGACGGCGTTGGCGAGGCGGGCGCCATCCATGTGAACGCGCAGGCCCGCGTGCTTCGCAATGCAGGCCAGGTGTCCGATCTCGGCGGGGGTGTATACCGCGCCGGTCTCGGTTGCCTGGGTGAGGCTCAACACGGAGGGTTGCACGCTGTGCACGTCTCCGACCTTGCGGTGCACCGCGGCCTGCAGCTCGTCGGCGTCGATCTTGGCGTTTTCCCCACCCAGGGCAATGAGTTTGGCACCCCCTGTGAAGAACTCCGGTGCGCCGCACTCGTCGTTGTTGATATGGCTGTCGCGGTGGCATAACACGCTGCCCCACGGTGGGGTCAGCGCGGCCAAGCTCAATGCGTTCGCCGCCGAGCCGGTGGAAACGGGGAGCAGATCGACGTCGCAATCAAAGATCTCGCTGAAGCGGCGTCGTGCGCTCAAAGTCCAACTGTCGGTGCCATAGGGCGGTGCCTGCCCGGAGGCTGCCGCTGCAATAGCTGCGATGATCTCGGGTGCACCACCGGCGGTGTTGTCGCTGGTGAAGGAGCGTCCAACCCCCTGCAGGTCTCCAGCCGTCAACGGCAGCATTGCTGCAGGTGTGGTCACTAACGACATGCGCTCCTCCTAACGGAAGCAGCCCGACCCGGGTTGTTAACCGACGCTTGAGGGCAAAGAATTTATACCGATCGTGCACTCGGTCGCTAGCTTACATACTATTAGACGTAAATAGAAGCCTTTAGCGGATACCTAGTCTGCTGATATCCGGCAAGCGTCAGTACTCGCGAATTGCCTGGGTCTCAGTGAAACAGAACCGCGCGCTCGGCCCTTGAGTCGTCGAGAAATAACCTGCTGACCTGTATGGACGCCGGGTGCGAATGATCGCTCGCGGGCATCGATCAGCACCAGCTGAGGCCTTGCGCGGGCGTTCGGCGCGGTCGTCCCCGGTTGCCAGCTCCCGGTTAGGACTCATCGGGGAATCGTGACGTCCGGGCAGCATGTCGGTCGCCTGGGCCGAGCGAAGCCTTGGCTTTAGGTGTATAGATACTGTTTGGATGACAATAATCCATCGGACAAACTCATAGTATCGACGAGGGGACGGATGATCGCGGACTCGCCTAGCAGTTCGTGGAGGCTACTGACGACTCGAATCGTCTGCATCGTTCTGACTCTCATGGTCGCGCTGAGTTGCTGCTCGGGACAGGCATCCGCGGCGCCCGGGGCGATCTTCGAGGATTTCAGCGGGCCCGCCGGATCAGCACCCAATGCCGCCTACTGGAGCTACGTCAGCGGTACCGGATGGGATCGCGGTCTTGAAAACTACGTCACCGCTGGCGCTTTCCTCGACGGGCAGAGCCACCTCGTCATCACGGCCGCCCCTACCGGTAACGGCTACACATCCGGCCGCATCCAGACAAAAAACAAGCTGAACTTCGGCTACGGGACAATGACCGCGCGCATCAAGATGCCGTCCGGAAAAGGACTGTGGCCGGCGTTCTGGCTGGTGGGGGCCGATGAGGACACAACACCGTGGCCGCAGTGCGGCGAAATCGACATCATTGAGCTCGTCAGCAGCGCCACCACCTACTACGCCACGCTCGTTGGGCCCAACAGCGGCTCGCTAGCCAGTGAAGGCACTCAGGGGGCCCAATTCACGGGCCCCATCGCCGACCTGTCCACGGACTACCACGACTACTGGGTGAACCGGGTTCCTGACAGCATCACCGTCGGCATCGACAAGAAAACACTGGGCACGTTCACACCGCAATCTCTGCGGCCCGGCGCGCAATGGGTGTACAACCGCCCGATGTACGCGATCTTTGACCTGGCGATCGGCGGCTGGCCAGGACCCCCGAACAAGTCGACACCCTTTCCGGCGACCATGCTTGTTGACTGGTTCCGGTTTGATCCGCTCCCGGGTTAAACCCCACCTTCGCATCGAGCGCGAGGTGAGGCCGGCCATGTTCTCGGTGGCGACGCAGTCGCCGGGGTACCGTAGCGTCGGCGGTGGCCAGATAGCGGGCGTGGATTGCGGGCATGATGTCGAAGGTGGATGCGGTGGTGACCCGAGTCCGCAGGTTTATCTGGTCGGTAGGTTATCTAGCGGATGGTCGGTGTCAGCAAGTTCCACGCGCCATAGTGGGTAGCGATCTGCCACTGTGCGATCCCGACGGTGGCGATTATGAGGGCGGCGCTGATCGCGAGGGTTAGTCCTGTCCGACGTGCCAGCGCGCGGGCGTGCCGGGCAGGGTTCTCGATGAGCCGGTAGGTGATGGCTGCCGCGGTCAGCGCAAGCAGCAGCAGGCCGGTATTTTGAACGGCGCTGAGGGCGTGACCCCAGTATTCGGCGGCCATGATGAGGAACGGCCAGTGCCACAAATACAGCGAGTACGACCGCGCACCGATCCATTGCATGGGGCGGGCGGCCAGAGCGCGGCCGACCAGCGTGTGCTGGTTGGCGCAGCCAGTCGCGATGAGCAACGCAGTGCTGATCACCGGTACGGCGACGGCTGATCCCGGGTAGTGCGTCGAGGAGTTCAGCACGAGCGCGCTGCCCACGATGCCGGTAATTCCGCAAAGGCCTAGGAGTTCGATCAGCCAGGAGGGCTGCACGCGAGCCACGACCGTTGCCAGGACCGCCACCAGGGCACCCAATGCCAGTTCCCAGGCACGGGTGAGTGGCGAGAAATACGCCCAGGTGGCGTTGGACCGGGTTTCGATGACCGACCATGCCAGAGAGGCGCCAATGATGCCGAGCAACGTTACGGCGAGGGCGTTGCGGCGACGTTCGCCTCGGGCGAGGAGCGCCAACCCCAGGAACAAACCCGGCCAGACCACGTAGAACTGTTCTTCGACGCCGAGCGACCACATATGTTGCAGCGGCGAGGGCGGCAGTTGTGACCCGAGATAGTCGGTACCGAGTAGGCCGAAATGGAAATTCGCCGTGAACACGGCGGTCCATTTCGCGTCGTCCGCGATTTGGTTACCGGCGATGAATCCCAGCCGGTAATAGGTGGCAAACAACGTCGCCAGTACCACAAGCGTGGCCGCAGGAAGAATGCGCCTGGCCCGTCGAGCATAGAACCCCGAAATGGAAATACGCCCGGTTCGCGAACTCTCACGCAGCAAAAGATCTGTGATGAGAAATCCGGAGATGACAAAAAACACGTCCACACCGACAAATCCTCCGGTAAACGGAACCCGGAAGGCATGATAAAGCACCACCAAGCCGACGGCAACGGCGCGCATACCCTCGATGTCGGGCCTGAAATCGGTCGCTGACTGTCGCGCCGCAATGGGCGTCTTCGGATACCGCGATTGTTGCCGACAGCATTAGGCCATCGCGGGTTGTAATGCTTCACTGAGCGCCCCCGCGAGATAAACCGCGTACGTCGCCGAGAAATGATATCGCTCCCGGTATACCCGGATGTCGGCTATGACTGGTTCGCATCTGTCGGCGCACACCCACGGCCTCGGGCCTACGAATGTTGCCCCGGCGGCGGCTGCAGCTGCCTGCGGCGCTTCATATTCGTTCGTGACGACCTCCGCCGTGGCGATGCTGCACGCCTGCACGTTTCTTTCATGGGCGGCAAGGCATCGCGCGTCGTCGTTCGGCCAGGAGGGAATAGGGCCTATCGTCGCCAAGCGAGTCCCGGGCTGGGCGAGCTTATGGAATGTCGACTCCCAGGCATCTCGCAATTGGGCGGCCGTTGGCACGGTGCCATCTACCAGTTTTTTGTCGCCCGCGCTCGTTGCGATAACCAGGTTTGGATGAAGCGCTTGGATTCGAGAGATCGCCGCCGAACGAAATACGTCACACTCTTTATTGGGAGCATTCGTCTGATCTGACAAAATTTCCAGATCCTCGATTTCGCATCCGCCGAAGCCGAATATCCGCAGCTTCCAACCTTTCTTTGCGGCGATGCGCTCGAGCGGGGCCGAAAACATATCCGCTCGCGAATCTCCGAAGATCACCATGAGCTTCGTGCCGTTTTCGTCACCGTATGCGCACTCACCGAAATCAATATCGCTCGCCGGCTGGTGCGCCTGAAGTAACCGCCGGCTCGATGAGTGTCGAGCCGATCAAAGCACGTCTGAAGCGCCGCGGTCATCCGGTTCGATTAAAGACGCGGCAACAGTGTCGGATAAGGCCTGCACTTGTTCGGCCTTCTTGACTGCCTCCAGAACCTGGGCGGTCGTAGCGAAGGGCTCGCTGGCCGAAGGTGTATTCGGTTGCCTTCGAGAAGTGTGTGCGCCGGGATGTACCGAACAGGCGAGCAGACTGATCGCCAGCACCGAAAGCAGTGCGGATAACCGTCGGACCGCTCGCCGTGGTGCCGGATTTCCTGATGCGGTCCCCCACCAGCCGGGGTTGACCGCCAGGTTGGTGTCATCGCGAAACGCCCTCACCGCTCTGCCCGCCGAAGATTTAGCGGCAATGCGGGCGTCACCGTTCCGGCCATTGCGTCGTCCGCCAAGTCGCGGAGCGTGATTCCACACTCGGCCCAGTGCTCGACATGTGGGACGTCCGGCGCGGGGTGCATGAGCCCGAGGAGTGAGTCGGCGCGGAACCCCGCCCTGACGCCGATGCCCTCGGCCGCGCGCAACGCTCGATAGAGCAGGGCTGATGGTACCGAGACGCTGCGGAGCGGCTGTGCGGTTTTGGCCGCGCGCAGCGTCCGCATGATCTCGCTGAACGAAACCGGGCGCGGGTTGGCCACGCCCAACATGCGGTGCGGCGGACGTTGTTCGGCGGTGGCCACCACACAGCCCGCCATGTCTTCCGCATGTACCGCGTACTGCTGGGAGTCCGGACGCGGCATCGGCACAACCGGGAGCCCGGCCACCTTGCGCAAAGCGCCGATCATCCCGCCGTCGCTGCCGCCATGGACGAGGCCGAGCCGGAGCGACGTCCCGCCGCGAGCGGCGACAAGGTCTTCGCAGGCGAGCTTGACACGACCATAGATCTGTCGCGTGCCGATGTACGCCGACTGCGAGGAAATGAGCACCATCGGGACGTCCCCGATCGCCCGCAGGAGCTTCTCGGTACCGCCGACGTTGATCCGCTCGATCTCAGCACGGTCGCGGGCGCGCAGATCGTAGGCGCAGTGGACGACGGCCGCCACGTCGCCGGGCAGCGAAGCCGTCGGCCCACCCTCAAGAGAGTAGGGCAGGTAATCACGTGCGTCCCCCGGCGCAGAACGCTGCAGCGCGATGACGCGATAGCCGGCGGCGTCGAACGCCGCGCATAGTGTCATGCCCACATAGCCGTTGGCTCCCGTGATGGCTACCGCGCCCCGGTCAGACATATCGGCTCCCCGTCACGATGCGGTGGGCATTGGCCATCACCGTGAGCGTGAATGTGGTCGAAGGCACCGACGGCAACACCGCGCCGTCGATGAGGTGGATATTGCGGAATTGGCCGATGCGGCCGAGCAGATCCGAGCCGTGGCCGTGCGGAAACGTCGAGCCGAAGTGGTAACTCTTGCCCGGCCCGGACAGCCGCACCATCGGCAGCACCGGGTACAGGTCCAACTTGGGTCCGAGCGCAGTAAGCCGGCGCAGCACCGAGCGGAGCATCGCCGGCCGCTCGTCGGACACCACCCGCACGGCGACGTCCGGCAACGCGTGCTCGTGCTGCGCTCGGATCTCTACTCGCAGTTGGGGTGACCGCCAGGACGGAAGGTATCCCAACCCGGCGGTGATGCGGCCGAGCACCGCGCCGGCCCACGACTCAGGCAGCGAGCCGGGCAGCGCGTCGGCCAACGCCGGGTTGTACGGGTAACAGTGCACCTGTGAGGTGGTGTAGGCCTCGTCGTCATACTTCAGCAGCAAATTGAACTGGTTGAGGGTGAAGTCGCGCTGTCCGCGCGGGTCACCGATGGTCTCGCGGGAGACGAACGGCACCAGAAACTGCACTGACTCCTGCAGACCGAGCTGCTGTGGAGGCGAGCTCAGCGAGTTGAGCGCGATCCGCGTGCTGCCCAGCCCACCGGCACCCACGAACACCCTGTCCGCATCCAGGCGCATCGCGCGCCCGGTCGCTAGGTCGATGCCGTGGACGGACGGCCTGGCGCCGGCGGGCTGCTCGACGCGGGTGACCAGCACCCGTGAGATCAGGCGCAGACGTCCAGCGGCGGCGAAGCGGTCGACAGTCTGGCGCGCGGAGTAGACCAACGAGTAGGGACAACCGGTCATGCACAGGCCGCATCGCGCACAGGAGTCCGCGGCCAACGCCAGCCGCGCTTTGCCGACCACGAGACCCCTGGCCCGGATCGCGTCGCGATGGCGCCGGTAGCGCTCCAACACGGCGGCGGTCCGCCCGGACACCGGCGGCAGGGGTGTGCGTGCCGCCAGCAGCGGAAAGTCCTCCGCATAGTCGTCTTCCTCGGCCGCCAGCGGCACTTCGTCCAACACGGCCTTGTAGTGCGATTCGATCTCGTCCCACCCGAAAGGCCACCGGTCGAATGTGGCGCGGGAGAAGGGCATGATCTGCGCACCCCAGACCGTCGAAAAGCCGCCGGAAGCCCCGGATACCGCCGCATGGTTGCCGCTGTCGGGCATGGTGAGCCCGCGCTGTTGGCCCCGATCCATGAACATGTGGTTTGAGCCGTAGGCGCGCTTTTCGGGAAGCGCTGAACCGGCGAGCGCCACGGGCTGCGCGGTGACCAGGTCGACGTCGGCAGGCACCCATTGCGCCGGCTCCTGCGCGCTCATCCGCTGGACCGCCGCGGATGCATCGTCGCCGAGCCGTTCGCCGATGTCGACGACGGTGATCCGGTCAGCCGGGCTATCGGCCAACGCCAAAATCGCCGCCGCCGCGGCAGGCCCGCTTCCGATGATGACGTTATGCATCGTCGCCCACCGGCATGGCGACCCTCGCGCGTTCGACATCGGCGGCGCTGAGCCCGGTAGTCAGGATCTCCGCGCGCCGCCCGCGGGCCAGCTGCACCCGCCCGGCGACGTGTCCGCATCCCGCGAGCAGTACGGCAACCACCGCGACCAGCGCCTGCAGCAGTCGCTCAGGCCGGCCGCTCAGCCCAACGGCCAGCGCCGGCCCCAGCCCGAGCAGCACCTTCATGCAGAACCGCAGCTCGGCGCCGATGTTCCCGGCCCCGCCCATGTCAGCGAACGCGCCCACCTTGCTGCGGTTCACGTAGAAGCAGCGCCTCCAGAAGTACGACCAGGTCAGTCGCTCCGGAGCAACGTAATGACGCACCTCGGCCCGTGGCTCGTAACAGACGGTGTCTCGCCCGTAGGTGTGGGCGATCCGGTGCGAGAGGTCCATGTCGTCGTGGTCGTCGGCGTGGAACCCGCCGACGGCGAGAACGGCGTCGCGGCGCGCGCTCATGTTGGCGCCGATGAGATGGCGCACCGGAGCAAGTCGGTCGGGCAGCGAGCGGTAGTGGCAACCGAACACCCAATCGCAGTCGGGCGGAAACCATGACGGCCGCGGCGCCCCATAGTTCGGCCGCGGCGCCCCGCCGAGTGCGACGGTTCCGGGGTGGGAGGCGTAGGCGGCGAGCAGCCGCTCGAGCCAGTCGGACGCCGCTTCGGCGTCGTCGTCAAGGAAAGCCACGATGTCGGCGCGGGCGTGCAGCAGCGCGGTGTTGCGTGCCGAACCCAGCCGGCCCGCGAACTGGTTTGCGACTACGACGATCTCCACGTCCGAGTCAGGCCGGCCACCGGCCCACTCCCGCCGGCATAGATCGAGCAACTCCGAGTTGTGATCGACGACGATGATCAGTCGCTGAGGAGCGATGCGCTGCGCCAGCACCGACTCCACCGACCGCGCGAATAGGTCCCACCGCGCAAGGGTGTACGTGCAGATGACGACATCCGCTCGCAGTTCGGGGGCCACCGAACGGCTCTCGAGACGGAACGTTGTGTTGCGCTTTACCCCAACAAACACGGGCGTCCACCTTTCATGAGCGGGTCTCGATGTCGATATGACTCATCAGGTTGTCTGCGCATTGCCCGTATCACCACCGGGAGCGCGATGAGTGCGCACGCTGCCGACATCGCCAGCCAGCCAAGGCACAACATCGTCGTGCCACCGACGAGGCCACCAACGACCGCACCCGTCAGCTCAGCCGCACTCCACAGCGCCATCGTCAGGGCTCCCTGCCTTCGCAAACCTTGAAGGCGACGCAGCACAACGAAATGGTCCTTTATCACCATGGCGGGCCCTGCTGCCAGAAGTATCATGAGAAGCGGCCAAGAATTCTGCGAGTAATTGGCGCCGAACATGAGTAACAGCAAGTGGCCGAACAGCGCAAATATCACGAAAATGGCGAGCGCCAAAATCATTCCCATAATAAATGTTCGTGGCGCCTTGCGGCGAAAACCTTCCGCGTTCCCGACGGTAGCGAAAAGGGCGTATGTCAAGTAGAACTGAAGTGCCGTAAGATTCGTGCCGAACAAATTGGCCTGGTTGAAATACGCCGTCTGCGCCGCCGGCATCAAAGATGCGACAAAGACCGGAAGCATCAGGCTGCTCGACACCAGCGCCAATGTCAGACCGTGGTGGCCTATCGCCACGGGCCAGTGATTCCGCACCAAAAGCCAACGTTGCCGTATGGACTCCCGCGCGTGACGCGGGAGATGTCGTTGCAGCGGAGTGCCAAGAAGCGAGACGATAAGACCGACTGTCCAGCAAATAAGAATAATCTGTCCGCTTCTGACATCGAATGCCACCGCACCAGACAAGACGGCGATCCGCACGATAGACGCAATAAGATTCCGTCGCAGTTGCAGGTTGCTCGAACCTATTCCGATTACCGCTTGATCAAACGCAGTGCACGTTGCGGCGATACCCGTCGTTCCAATCAGCAACAGAGCTGAGCTCAGTGACAGATCACCCAGAACGCCAGAAAGATGCAACTGCGCGGATAAGGCGACCCATCCGGCGGCGACCAGCGCCCCACCCATTCCGGCGATGCCCAAGCCGGTGCTCATCATCGCCCGGCGGTCCGTTACTTCGACGACCTTGAAGCGTTCCAGCAACAGTGTGCCGATACCGAGAACCCCGAACGCCGACAGGAGGGTCACCGCGGCCACCAATGCCGCCCCGACCCCCACCTGTTCCGGGGTCAATGCGCGTGCGGCTAACGTCCAGAAGACGATGCCGAGCATCCCGCCGCCCAGTTGTGTCCCGACGAGCGAGACGAAGATGCGTAACAGTCGGCTCGGCCGGACCAGACCTTCTCTGAGCGTGGTGAGCACGTTGGGGTTCCGCAGCCGATGGAACCCGCTCCCGCGGCGTTTGCCACATCCGGCGCCGACATGCCCGAACGGGAGAGCAGCCTAGCCAGCACCACTCACCACTCTCCCCGTTTCCGCGGTGACGCTGGCATACAGGCGCTCGACGCGTTCGACAACGGCGCTGACGGTGAATTCCCGTGCGCGATCGCGTCCGGCGACGCCGAACGCCTGCGGCGGCCTGCGGATCGCGTAGTACCGACGAAATGGCCTGAGCCAGGGCCGACGCGTCCCCGGGCGCTACCAAGAGCCCAGTGACGCCGTCGACGACCATGTCGACGATGCCTCCGGAGGCGCTGGCGACTACTGGTCTACCCGCGGCCATCGCCTCGAGCACGACGGTTGGGCAAGGGTCGTCCCAGATCGATGGGACGATCACCGCACGGGCGGACCGGAACAAAGTAAGGACCTCATCGTGCGGCAGTTCGCCCAGCCAGTGAACGCCATCCGGCAATTTCCACGCGCTTCCGGGCCCCGAGCGACCGGCAAGCACCAGTGGCGGCGGACTGTCGAGCAGCTGGTAGGCGTCCAACAGCGGTTGGATCCCCTTGTCCGGGCTGAGGTCGCCGACGAACAGCAACGGGGCCTCCGGACCCGTCGGGGGAATCTCCTCGAGGACGATCTCATCGGGAATGAAGTTCGGAATGACTTCCGCGTTCAGGCCGACACCACCCAGCCAGCCGTGGTCGCGGGGGCCGACGGCGGTGGCAACCGCGCTGCTGACCGCCGCGGAACGCGAAACTCGCTCAGATCTGCGCCATGCGGACCACGTGTTCGCCGCGACAGTGACCGTGCCCTTGACGGCGCCGTAATGTGCCTTTGCACAGGACAGACAGCGAGCCGGAGACGGACCCGCGCACCGGTGTTTCTGGTATTCCATCAGCCGCTTGGTCGCGCATATGTGGCTGTAGTCATGCAGCGTCATGACGAGGGGCACCTGAGCGCGCGCGGCGGGACCCAGGGCACTGTTGACGATCCAATTGTGCGCGTGGACCACATCGAAACGGCGTTGAGAGAGTTCGTGACGGATCGCCTGGCTCACCAGTGGATCAGGCAGGGGTAAGGCGTGGGGTCGTGCCGAATCGCCGTAGAGGATGGGCAGATGCGATGCGGCGGTTCGCACTCGGACAATGCGCACACCCTCCGAGTGGGTTTCGGCCGGCTCCTCGCGGCCCGTCGCAAAACCGAGCAAGGTCACCTCATGCGCCCTGGCGGACAGCTCCCTCGCCAGCGTCCAGACATGCCGTTCCTCCCCGCCGCCCACCGGGGGCAGGAACTGGGCGAGCAGCAGGACTCTCACGCCGCCACCTCCAGGATACAGGCGGTGCAACTGCTCGGCGCAGTCGTCCCAACTGGGAAGGACCGGCATTGACGGCGCCGCCGTCCCGGCGACCGTGAGCGCCGCTGCCGCGATTTCCTCGGCGGTCGCCTCGAGGGCAATCGTCGTGGCGAGGCCGGCGCTGCCAAGCTCGGAAAGTCCGGAGGTGTCAGCAACCAGCGCATTGGTACCCGCCCCGAGCGCTTCCATGACGGCGACCGGGTGGGATTCACGCTCGCTGAGCAGGCACATCACGTCGGCGTCAGCGACGAGCTTGCCCATTGCGGCACGTCGTTCGCGGGAGAAGCCGCAGATGGAGACCCGGTCGCTGACACCGAGCCGGCTGGCCATCGCGCGGAGCGGCTGTTCGTAAGGCCCGCTGCCGACGAGAACCAGCCGCGCGTTCGGCGCCTGCGCCAGGATGGCGGGGAGGGCCCCCAGGATGCGATGGTGGCCCTTGTAGCGTTCGAGCCGGCCCACCGACACCAGTAGCGGGCTGCCCTCGGGTGTTTCCGAGGAATGATCAACAGGCAACGGTTCGCATCCGTTTCGAATAAGCCGGATGGCGCCCGGGGTGTCGCCCAGCACCGCGGCGAACATCTGACGCTCGTAGTCGGACACGGCCACGAGGGCCGCGGTGGATCGAAGCAGTGGCGCAAGCAGCCTCCACTGCAGGGGGCGCAATGACCCTCGCAGTGCTGAGGAGTGACCCCCGGTATGGAACGTCAGCACGGTCGGGATGCCGGCTCGCCCCGCCGCCGCCAGCGCGACCGGGGGGACGAGGTTGTGAATCCCCTGTACATGGACGACGTCGTAGTCGTCGGCCCGCAGCAAATGTCGCGCCAATCCAGGGGTCAGGAAGTAGTCGCGCGAGCGGGGGTAGGCGCGCCACCGCCGCACACGGTAGCCAGGCAACTCCTGCTCGACGGGCAGATTCCCGGATCTGTCCGTCGTCAGGACCGTCACTTCGACGCCGGCGGCGCCGAGGCGGGTGGAGACCTCATGAACGTGAGTTTCAATGCCGCCCATCGCGGGGAGGGCGGTCGCGCAAACCATGGCGACTCGAAGCGGGCCTCGGCGGTTGGGGTCATCGGAAACCTTCCATGCTGGGGTGAACCAGGACCGATCGTCCGTAGGGTTCGCAGCGTCGATCGCGGTCGCCGCACGACGGCCAATCCCGTAGTGAGTGCAGAAACTGCTGGTTATCGAATTCCATGGAGCAATTCCCGCAGGAATTTAAATTGCGAATCGGCATATGAACGGCCGAGGGATCATCGAGGATAGATTGGATCTTTGTGATGTCTTCCGAATAAGCGCTTCGTATCGCCAGCCCAAACGCCACCACAACCGGCACTGCCAGCACTACTGAAACCGCGATCCGTTTCTTCCAGCGAATTCCCTCCTTTGACGTTCGCAAAAGAGACATCGACGAGAAAATTGATCTCTGCCCAGCGAGGGTTGACGATGAGCACGGCTAGCGCCATCGCCAAAAAAACAATCGGGCCAAGCCAGACATGCGCCAGCAGCAGTGTGATGGACGCCACGCACGATGCTGCAAGCCCTGCGACGAATGTAAGGGACGACCCGGCGGTAATTCGAAATGATTTCAGCTTTTCAGTGACGATCTGTCCGGCGCTTGAACGCATGATCAAAGCCAGCACGAAGCCGGCCAGAAGACCGATTGCCAGCTGTATGCGAACACCCATGTCGGAGGTTTTTGGTCTAGCCCATCCAGCCCGAATTTCCGGCCCGATGTGATCATTTGGATCGTAGAGGCCGCTGAGATCGTAGATGGAAATCGGGCCGTGCCGGTAGAGCGTCAAATTCCGGGAACATTGTCGAATTTCGTTAATTCAGCTCGAGTGAGCTGCGGATGACCCGACGTTTCGCCCTCGTAGAAATACGAGCCAAAATGTGGCCGGTCGTCGGCCAACCGCCGATCGACGATAGAAGTATCGCAGATTCAGGCCTCGTGCGCTTTCGGACTGACGCGGGCCCCATTCGTCAGCGAAATACAGCGACGGCACGTCCCACTTCTCATCGTGCATCACCGGGAACAAACCGGCTTGGCTTGCCAGCAGGACCGAACTCACCGCATCCGCGCCGATTACCGTTCCGGGCGGCAGTTCGTCGTGTGCCCAGCGCACCGCCGCCAGCACCTCGGCATCTATCGACCGGCCATCGGCGGCGGCGAGGTAGGGGCCGGGCAATCGGATCCAGGCGGGTCCGCTGCCCATCACGTAACCGCCGACGAACACGCCGGTCGCAATCACCAACGCCAGCGAATGAACGATCACGCGTTGCCTATGCGACCAAGACGGCAAGTTGCTGACCCGGCGCAATTGCGACCAGCGCTGGGTCTCACGGGCGACGAGCAAGCCCAACGCCAGAAACAAAAAGCTGCCCAAGCGATCGCAGTACTCGCTCCCATTTCGGCATTACCCGTGCGGCCATCAGAGCCGGGATCATCGCGGCCAGGACCACGAGCAACAGTCGTGGTTCCCAACGCCGCTCGCCGGACCGCAGTCGCAGCGATACCCATCGGACGAAGACCAATACCAGCAACGACACCACCAACGCCAGAGCTGCGCTGTAGTAGAGGAGAAACGCCCGCTCCCACAAGGGCGTTGACCAACCCGCCGAATCGTGGAAAGCCCCTCGGTCTTGCTCCCGGTGGCTCAGCTGGTCACGCAGGTCGTCGATCATCGGACCGAAATAGTCCCGCAGAAGCGACCACTGAGTCATTCCCCACGCGGCGGTGGTGACTGCTGCGACTATCGCCCCGTAGAAAACGCGTCGCCTCGCCTGACCGCCGACCTTCCGCAGTAGCCCAGAAAAGCAGAAAAGCGCGGTGAGCCAGCTGGTGAGGTGATGGGTAACAGCAACGGCCAGCAGACATACAGTGGCGCCGCCAAAGAGGGGGCGCGGATCGGCGGCCCAGCGCGCGCGGGCGATGAAGGCAACCGCCGCCAGGGCGAACGGTAATGCCAGCGACTCATAGGCGAATTGCGAGTTGAAAGAGACGAAATGGGCGCTCACCGCGTATACGGCCACCGCGAATCCGCCCGCACGTGGGCTTCCGGTCAAGTGCTCGACGGCGTCGCAGAGCACCAGGACCAACGCCAACCGCGCCAAGAGCACCACAACATCGCCGCGACCATCACGGGCAACCCGAGCTGATGGAGCAGAGCCGTGACCGTTTCCATGCCCCGGGTAACGGGCACTGACCGCAAGCTGGGGGTTCGGCCAGAAGAGGCGATGCGACGAGACGATATCGTTCAACGTTCGCATGTGGAGTGCCTCGTCGAATTGCCTGAACATCAGCGGGCTGCCCGTCCACCACAGGACAGTCGTTGTCACCCCGATGCACGCCACCGCGCGGTTCCGCAACGCTCGTGTCAGCTGTGGCCGAGTAAGACACCACAACGCGCTCGCGTATGCGAGCGAATAACCGAAGACGGAAACCGCCCGGCCACGGTCTCGTGATCCGTGCCTCGCCATGCAGACCGCGAGCTACCTGAGTGACCAACGCTCCCGCTTGGCAAATCAGAAGCACCCAGATGGCACTCTCGTTCGGCCACATATCACGACTTTGTGAATGGCGCGAGAAGGAACCGGAGCCGCCTGGGCAATCACCATTTGAGCCGCCCCCGTTGTGTGCTTAACGCGCTGTCCGACCTGTAATCGCCTGTTAGCCAGGTCATCCGGTGTCTCGCCATATGGGTTTGGGCCAGACCTCGAGCCACATTGCGAGTCTTGGTCGATCAGCACCGCGACCGAAGCTTCGATTCCCGCTGCAGCATCAGCGCGCCAGCCCCAGCTGGAGCCGACGGCGCTGTCGATCATTAAAACGCGAAGGCACTTGCATGGCTCCTTCCCTGAGGCGTGTCGGAAATGGCGTTTCGTTGCGGTCTGAACGAATAACCCCTACTTGTCTGCGTTGACCGGCTCCTGCCCATTGGTTGGCAGGTACACGATCGCCGGCTGGTACCCGGGGGGCGCGTGTCCGTTTGTCGGAAACCCGCGGGCACAGGGTATTTCGCAGTCGATGCGACAACCGGCTCAACCGGGTATCCAGCGGCTGGTGAAGACGGCATTACCCTGAGGCGTGGCAGGTATTTGCAGCAGCAGCGCCCGCGATGGCCCCAGCGCCCGCCGCCGTGACGGCCCCCCGCCCTAGCCCGCCAAGCCCGGGGAACATGAATGGGAAACCCAATCCGGCGCCAACGTCGGCGCTCGCAGCTGCAGGACCCAGCATCGCCAGTGGCGCTGACCCCGGACATCGCAGGCACACCTGCCGCGGCCCAGCCCCAGCCCTGCGGTACCGCCAGCCCTCCGACGGAAGCCGCTTCGCCCAGACCCGCGAAGCCACCCAAGTCCGCGATGCCGGCCCCGCCGGCCCCGAGCGCGCCTTCGGCCGCACCCGCCGCACCCTCGGCGGCCGCCGCGCCATCAACCGCACCCGCCGCCGCGTCCGCCCGCGGCCGCCGGCGTCAGTGAGGACGAAGTCATAAGCGGCGTGAGCGCTGTTGAGCCCATGAACATGCCAAACCACCTCGGCATTGCCATTGCGTTCGCGATGAAACTGGTCACTGATGTCTCCGCCCGAGGACGACGATCCCAGGAACCCAGTGCGTGGCCCCCCGCGGCGGAAGATCCGCCCAGAAGCGAATCCAGGAGTCCCGAAAGTCCCGATGTCGACGTCGACGAACCCGACGTGTTGAGGTTGTTCAACGTATTCGGAACTGTGGAGATCAGCTTCGACAGTGTTGACTGCACGCCCGCGTTAGTCGAGGTCCCGCCATCCTGGACACCCTGCGCTGCCAGCCCGGCCAGGTTGGTCGTCTGCGGCGCCGGGGCGAGTGGCTTTACCGCCGCTGTGATCGCTGCCGAGGTCGCGGCGTAGCCAGTACATCGCCGCCGCATCCTGGGCCCACATCTCGCCGTATTGGGCCTCGGTGGCCTCGATCGCCGACGTGTTCTGACCCAACAAGTTCGTCGCGACAAGCGTCATCAGCTCAGTGCGGTTCTCGGCGATCAGCGCCGGTGGCACCGTCATCGCGAACGCCGCTTCATAGGCGCCTGCCGCCGCTTGGGCCTGGGCGGCCGTCAGCTCAGCCTGTCCGGCGGTCGCGTTCAGCCACAGCACGTAGGGTGCGGCCGCTGTCTCCATCGCCGTTGACGACGGCCCTAACCACTCGGCACCCAATCCTGTTATCACGGATTCGTAAGACATAGCCACGGAGCGCAATTCGGCAGCCAACCCGTTCCACGCGGCGCCGGCGGCCAGCATCGACTCCGGCCCCGGACCGGCATACATCCGCGCGGAGTTGAACTCTGGTGGAAAAGCCCCGTAATCCATTGGCGTCTTAAAGCTGGGCGGCCGCGTTGACGGTCTCGGTGACCGCATACGATTCGGCGCTGGTCTGCAGCGCGTTGACAAACATCTGATTAATCGCGGTGGCTTGGGCACTCAACGTCTGATAGAGCGCCCCTTGCGCGTCGAACTGCGCCGCCGTCAGCGCCGATACCTCATCGGCCGCGGCGGGAACCACCCCGGTGGTAGGCCCTGCCGCCGCCGAATTGCCGGCCTCCATTGCAGAGCCGAGGGTTTGCAGCGCTCCGGCCGCGGCGGTCAGCACCGCCGGCTGTGTGGTCACGTACGACATGTGTCCTCCTCAAGGAACAGCCCAGCCCATAGCGGGGACCGCGGTGGCCGCAGTGTCTGATGGGCTAAGACTGATATGCACCTGCAAGCGTAGAATACATACTTTTAGACGCCTTGTATACGCCAAACCGAGCTTTCGGTATCTTGCGGCCCGAACATCAATAGTCCTAGGGCATTTGACGCCAGCACAGACTGCAAGCAACCCGAAGGGTTTAGGAGGGACGAGGAGCATTAACGCGCTTGGGTTTGCGCACGGTTAAAAACTGCGGATGGCACAGCGCCATCCAAGGCCGGGCGACGCGATCGGCACGACGACGCCTGGACTTCGAATCTCAGCGGATCAATCCCCCAACGCCACGCTCTAGTCGTGAAGACGCGGACGGCACCCACGGCCGTGGGGCCTAGGCCAAGCCGTCGGCGCGCCTACCGGAGCACTCCAACCACGCTAGCGCTCGTCGACCCACAGCCGGTCAGTCAAATCCTCGAACGTGACCAGTACAACCGGATCATCGCGCCGCATCAGCGCAGACTTACTCATCCTGGCCCGCACCGTCCAACCCTCGCAATGCCGCAGCTCCATAACGAGATTCGCCAGCGCATCGACGCCAGAGAGCGCGCATAGCTCCGCCGGCATGGTTTGAAAGACTTCCTGAAACGCCAACCCCGCCAAGTCGTCCTGCTGATAACCCACCATCTCCGCAAACACCGAATTCGCGAACAAAATGATCCCCTCGCGCGTCATCGCAAGCGAAGGAATCGGGAACCGCTCCAACACCACCACAGCAGGCAACCGCGTCAGGATTTCCATCGGTGACCGACCGGCCCCCCGATTACGCCGCCGCTCAATCCGCCGATCGCCGTCCGTACCAGCGCCGTTGCATGGACGATCGGGTGAACTCTCAATGGGCATTGCGTTCGCAGTCGATGCGACGGGCGTCAGCGTCTCCGGCTGTGTGGTCACGACAGACATGTTTCCTCCTCACGAAAGCCGGCCGACCAGGAGTGCGGGCCCGTACCGCCCTGCTGATTGACCTGTAGATACCGATAGTGCATCCGTGTGGACAATACATACTGTTTGGCATGTCGTAAACCGCTTAACAAACTTGTAGTATTCAGTATGGTTACAAGCACAGGTGAACGCGGCTTGCTTGGTCCAGAGCAAACCGCGGACCCGCTGAACACTCCGGCGGCCGCACCGCTACACGCAATGCGGGTCGACACACCTATCATCGAAAGGACTGAGTCGGCGGCCAAGTTGCCTCGGCACGGCGCCATCGCGCCGCCGCGCAGCAGCCGCGACGAGACGGAGAGGTCGATGACCGAGGCGAGCGAACGACGAGCCGGCACCACACGCCAGCGACTCATCGCCGCCGCATCCCGCCAGTTTGCCCGCAGCCCGTACAGCATGGTCAGCCTGGACGACATCCTGGCAGAGGCAGAACTCACCAAAGGGGCGATGTATTTTCACTTCTCCTCTAAGCAGGCACTGGCGTTGGCGATAATCGACGAACTGACCGAGATGAGTCGCACATCAGTCGATGAGTTGCTCGCCCGCAAGATGTCGGGTCTCGAAACACTGATTGACCTCGTTTATCTCCTCTCCGTGCAAGACACCCAAGTCGAGGTGGCCAGGGCCGGCGCCCGACTGGTCGAGACCCTGGACACCACGACCACCTTGTGGCGATCCTGGATCGAGATCGTCGTTACCCTGGTCCAAAAGGCAGTCGCCGAGGGTGATGTCCTCGAGCACCTCGATGCCGATGACCTCTCGAAAATGCTGGTGGCGCTGTGGGCGGGTATCCGCCGAATCAGCGACCTCGACCGGCCCGAGGACGGCCTTGAGAACCTTCAGAAAGCGTGGAAACTGGTGCTGCCCAGCTTCACCAATCCCGATCGAATTGACTACTTCACCCAATTCATCAAACGACGCCACGCACTCGCCCTGAAAAACGTCTCGGCCGAGGCACCGTCACTCGAACTTCACGCAGTCGCGGCCTCCGGGCACACCAACCGTTGACCACCGCTGGCAGCCTCGGCCACGAACAACGAGAACTAGCGCTCGCTAACCCACAGCCGCTCGGTCAAATTTTCGAACGCGACCAATACAACCGGGTCGTCGTGGCGCATCAGGGCTGACTTGCTCATCTTGGCCCGCACGCTCCAGCCCTCACAATGGCGCAGCTCCACGACCAGGTTCGTCTGTGCATCGACGCGAGAGAACGCAGACAAGGCGGCCGACTCGGTTTCGAAGACCTCCTGGAAAGCCGAACCCGCTAAGCCGTCCTGCTGATAGCCCACCATCTCCGCAAACGCGGTATTCGCGAACAATATGGTGCCGTCTCGCGCGACTGCGAGCGTCGGAACCGGGATCCGCTCCAACACCACCAAAGCGGGCAACCGCGTCAGAATTTCCGCCGGCGTATCGTCGGACCTCCCGTTTCGTCGCCGTTCAATCCGCCGATTGCCCTCGTTGGCAGCGCCTTCGCCGGGTCGGCCGGGTGACCCCTCGCCAACTAATTGGGCATCTGCCATGGATGGCAGAGTATCAACGAGTCGAGATCCAGGCATCATAAAGGCCGAAATCTTCATCATGCCGTCAGCCCAATTTGGGTTGGGTCGGCTACCTCCGACAGCGGCTAGGCGACGAAGCCGACCACATTCTCCGAGCCGTCTTTGTCGTCAGCCATTGCCCTGATCGCCCTAGGCCTGTACGGCGTCATCGACGGGCGGTGACATCGCCATCGGTGCACCGTCTGCGGTACCCCGACCCGCGGGTGCCCCTAAGGTCGAAACATCGAGTCCGTCCCACGCAGCGACGGTGTCGAGCACAGGAGCCACGTGGGTGGCCCACCAGGTGTGGTGGTTTGGATGGGTGGCACACTTGCGCCACAAGTCGACAGTATGGTGCAGCCAAGTCACCAGGATGGCAGCACGCTCGTCGATGGATTCATCGATCCACTCGCGGTCGCCAAAGTCCGCGTCCGCCCGGTCGCGCGCGGCACGCAGCGCGTTGCGCTCGCGGTCTAACAAGCCGCCCGCCCGTAGCCGCTCAGCGACCACCGTGCCCAGATCGGCTCGCTCCACCTCGCAGCTTGACGTCAGGATCATCAGGTACTCATCGATCAGCGCCGGCTGACCCGGCCGCGCCCCGCCCCAGTCCACGATGCCGGTGACCGGACCCTCCGCGCCGGCCACGCGTACGTTGCCGGGGGTGTAGTCGCCATGAGTCCAGCTCATCGACATACGCCGGCCAATAAGCGTCTGGCGTAACGTCTTTCCGAACCGCTCCGCCTCCGGAGCCATGCCGGGATCTAGCCTTCGGCACATGTCAGCCAGTTCAGCCAACGGTTCGATGACCCATCGACGCAACAAGCAGACGTTGTCGACCATGACGAATTTGGCCGTCCGCCGGTGCAGCGGTGCGATAGCGCTCAGAGCTTGCGCGGTCAGCTCCTCGACATGGTTCGGGTGGCGCGCCAGCAAATCTGCTAGGTCCGCCCCTGGCCGATAGGACTCCACCGATACGGTCGCATTCTTGCGCTCATCGAAGGCGAGGATCCGCGGCAGAAGCTCGCGCCATTCTTCGTCGAGGTCTTGGTGGATCGCCAGCTCGGCGAGCACGCGCCGCTGCGTGCGCAGTTCCGTGGCTCTCAGTGGCTCACGAGCCACCTTCAAAACCGCCGCGTTCGGTCCCTGCTCGGGCCCCAGCATGATCACGGCCATCTCACTGCCGAATTTGACTGGCGGCGTGCTGAGTTCGATGTCGAGCAGGCCGATCGGGAGATCGTTGAGGTCGATCAGCCGCGCCGATGAGGATAGCGCTGCCGATCGGTTCTGCTTCGTGCTCATTGGCCGGCAATCGCCGACGTGGACCACACAGCGCTGGTCACGCTGTCACGCGTGCCGACAGGGTCTCGGGCCGCCCGGCAGCCTGGCGCGCCGCTTGGTAGACGTGCCCGAAAAGACCCCTGCGGTGATGACGCAGCACGGTTCGCAGGACCCGGGTCCCGTCGCGGAGGGCGTGGAGGTTCGATGCACCGCTGCGACGAGGCAACTCGAGGCTGGGAACTTCCGCGATCCGCAACCCCGCCTGCATGGCCCGCACTGTCATCTCGGCCTCGATTTCGAAGCCGGTGGACGAAAGATCGAGGTGTTCGAGGTAGCGACGGTGAAATGCGCAGAATCCGTAGCACAAATCGGTTAGGTGGGCGCCATAAGCCGTGTTGAAGACCGTCAGCAGGAACCAGTTGCCGAGTCCGCGGAACCGCGTGATGTCCAACGATCCGCCGCCGCTGATGAACCGCGACCCCTTGACGAAGTCGTAACCGTTGGCGAGGAAGTGCAAGTAATGACGGATCTCCTGCGGCGACATGCTGCCGTCCGCGTCCATCATGACGATGATGTCGCCAGAGGCGGCCAGAAAGCCGGTGCGCAATGCGCTGCCCTTGCCGGCACCTTCCTGCGGCACGATCCGAATGTCGGGTCGGCAGCGAAGTGCGGTGAGCAGCGTGACATCGGTCGAATTGCCGTCGACGAGAATGATTTCGGCCACCTCATCGGTGATCTGCTCGAGCACCCAGGCGATGTTGCGCGCCTCATTCCTGACCGGGATTACCAGGCTGACGGTCGGGATCGTCGATGGTCGCGGGCCGGAGCGAGAGGGCACCGGAAACGAATGTTCGGCGGGGTGTGCAGGCTGTAGCGCCGACACGCCGTATGCCAAATCGGTTTCGTTTGACGATGAAACAGTGGTCATGTTCGGCTGCCAATCTGGAAGTTGAAGCGCTACGCGCCTTGGAGTACGGCCATACCGATGATGCAATACGAAGCGAGATTACATACCAATTGACTGCTAGTCAATCGATGACAATACTTTTAGTCCACACGCGCCGGCGAAGCCCGCATACTCCCATGCCACCAGAAGAGACCGCGCCAAAGGCCGCGATGGCTACGGCGCCGCCCAGCTGACCAGTGCGTCGTCGACCGCAAAGCTGCCGCGACGAGTGGTCTGCAGAGCGGGTACGGGTCGCTTGTGACCGACGCGATCCGGCGCCTGGCGCCCGAAACGGTGCGCCTCGCTACAACTTGGCCACCTTGGCCGCGATCTGGTGAGCGATGTTGGCTGCGGCTTGTGCGGGATTTCCTGAGCACGCTGCGATGTCGATGATGACGTTGTTGCTCACGGTCAACGCGCGCTGACAGGCCCACCCGTCACTGCCCCTGGTGGCGCTCAGGGTGTCGCTGATGTTGGCAACCCGACCCACTGTCCAAACCATGTCGGGCTGGCCGGGGTCGTTGATGGAATGGTATTGGCGATTCGAACAGGCCGTCCAGCGCTGGGCCGACGCACCGAAGAAGCGCGCCGCGTCGTTGGCGGAGGGAAACGACACGACCGCCTGCCACACAATTTGATCGAAGGCGTCACCGGACGCGCGTAGATGCTGTGATCGCACGGCCGACCATCCGCTGCCGTCATAGACTGAAGTCTCCGCTGGGTCGTCGATGGATCGGCAATCCTTATCCGGGACACTGGCGCTGTCGTCAGACGTCTCGGTGGATGTTTCGTTGACTGCCATCCCGTCAGCGTTCATGGCGATGTCGAGTTCGGCGGGGCTAAGCAGCACCCCGTCGAGGGCGTCCGCCCCGACCGGCGGGTGCGTGGAGTGTTTACAAGAAACAAGGAAAATGCACGCGCTCGCCAGTGCCAGCAGCCGCCTGTTCATCGCACCAGCTCTCCCGATTCGTAGATCAGAGATATAGCACCCGGTTACCGCCGGCGCCAAAGACAACGACGGTCCGCGTCACCGTGAGCCGGGTTTCACCGGCATACCCGGGCTGCTGGCGTGTTGTCGTTCCTCTGGGCCGCTGCACCCGGACTGGCAAACTGCATCCATGACCCGTACACGTCGTATGGTCCTGATCGTGGCGCTGGTGGCCACCACCGTGCTGACACTGATTCTGGGTATCACCGATCCGGCCCCGCCCCCGAGCTACCCAACCCGGTTCTTTGTGTGGAATCTGGTGTTGGCGTGCATTCCCGTATTCTTTGCGTCCGGCTTCGCCGCGGTGCGACGGCGAATCTGGTTGATTCCACTGGGACTCGGCTGGCTGGCATTCCTCCCCAATGCCCCGTATCTCATGACCGACCTGGTGCACCTAGGCGGCGACGCCGAATTGTGGCGGCACGTCATGCAATACGGGGTCGCCGCGTGGACTGGCGTCACACTCGGGGTGGTGTCGATGCGTCTGGTGTGTCAACGGATCGAGCGCGAATTCGGTGGGGTGGCGGGTTGGATCGCGGTAGTCGTCTCGGTCGGCTTGTGCGCGGTGGGTGTGGTGATCGGGCGGTTCCAGCGGTGGAACTCCTGGGATTTGGTGACGCGGCCTAGCGCGGTAATGGCAACGACGCTCGATTGGGTGCGTTCGCCGCTCGCCTACGTCCAGCCGACGGGTGTCGCACTCTCCGTTGGAGCCTTCTTCGGGCTGGCATACCTTACGCTGTGGTCCCTTTGGCCCTATTCTGGGCCGGCACCCACCAAAGCGCCAGCGGATGGGGAGCCGACGTCGGATGAGAAGTCCTCAGCGTCGCCCACCCACGACCTGACGACCTTCGGCACCTCGACCTGACCGAACGGGGCCCGCGCCCAACTGATCTTCGAAGCGTTGCAATCAGTCGAATGCTGTTGTGGCTCATAGTCACGCCTGGATGACTCCACGAGTGATGAGAATCGCGCGTATCTCCGCGAATCTCGTTTGGCTTTCGTCGTACTCGTAATGCTTCACAACGGCGACCCAATCATCGCCTTGAGCGATCGCAAACTCGGCCGCGTCGGCAAGTGCTCGGTAAAATGCGGTTGCGACATCATCGGACCAAAGAACCCATACTCCGAATTGGTTCTCGCACAGGGCGTCGACGGACGCGAAGAAGCTGTCAAGCGCACCGTTCGCCCGATGCGGATTCAAGAAGTACAAGAGGTGTGGGATGTCTGAATACAAACTCCGGCAGAAGGCAGCAATCGCCCGATTCAGGTAGGGATGGCTCTCCTCTACGTCAGCGAAGCTCAGGACAACCGATCCGCGCCAGAGTCGGGCCTGTGCTGGATCAGCGCCAACCTCGGCCAGAGCACTGCGCGCTGCACCGATGTCTTGATGGCGCCACTGGCTTGCCGGGATATCGAGAGTGTGGAGGGTCATCGTGCAGTCTGCTACTCGTGCACCAACTCATGAGTTTTCACACATTGGATCACGCTATCCTCCCATGCTGCTACCGCCCGCGTCACGAGTTCCGACTGATGGCGCGCTCCTGAAACCGATTCGTCGGCAATCCCGGAGTCGAATCTGACTGAGCCGCATGACGTTCGGTGCCCGAGCTGCGTACTCGAGGTTTGGACGAGGAGTCGTGAGCGGCGTTCAGGCGATCTTTTGACTCGGCTCCAGCACGAAATCGACCACGATCGCGGCCATGTCGTCGATCGCGCGGCGAGCGATGACCTCATAGCCGTGGGTGCTCAGCGTGGGCAGACACAGCAGGCCGGCGCGGGCGGTCAACCCGTAGGCTTTGGCGTGCGACGCGTCGGATTCGAAGGCGCCCAGCGCGGCCGGCTGTGGCGACAGCTCCAGGTCTGTGGCAATCTTCAGGAGCCGGTCGGCAACCTCTTTGTCGTAGACGCACAACGCGTCGCTGTAACCAATGATCGGACCGCCGGTGACGCTGGTGTTGTATTCGCGTTCTGTGGGGCCGACCTCGAGGGCCAGGGTGAGGTCGCCGGGCAGGTGAGAGCTGGCGTAGGTACCCCCCACGCCGCCGATCTCTTCGTTGGTGGTGAACACGATGTAGACGTCGTCGGCGGGCCGTTGCCCGCGCTCGTGCAGCAGGCGCGCGGCCCGCAGCAGAGCGGTCGCCGCGCCGCGGTCGTCGAGGAAGTAAGCGCCGACGTAGTCTCCCATCTCGACCAGATCCCTCTTGCTGCGCTCCACGCACACCCGCGTGCCGGCATGCACTCCGGCGTCGGCCAATTCAGCGGCGCTGCGGCCGGTGAAGACGTACACGTGCTGCCAGTCCAGCGCGCGGTCGCCCTGATCGGGCTTGGTCTCCCAGATCCGCGGGCTCTCGATGGTGGTGTGCTCGGAGCCGAGAGTCAGTACCGCGGTGAGGGTTTCGTTGTCGCCGAGCACGGCCACCGGGCCCAGGCCGAAGTTGCCCGGATACATTATTCCGAGCTGCGTCAAATGCAGTGTGCCATCAGGTTCCACGCGCTTGACGATCATGGACAGTTCGTCCATGTGTGCCATGACCCGCGTTGCGGTACCGGGTTCGGACGTCGTCCGGTGGCGGTGGTCGTGCGCGCTGGCATCGGCGGCCGAAGGGTCGGCGGCGATATATCCGATCAAGTTACCGGCGTCGTCGGTCCACATGTCGTCGACGAGGGGTTGCAGTTCGCGGGCGCACACGGCGCGTACCGCGTCCTCCTGGCCGCACGGCCCGTAGGTCCCAACGAGTTCTTGCAGCAGCTCGTCGGTGTAGTCTGGTGCGCCATCGGATCCTCTCCGTCAGTGGGTTCAGAGAATCAGTACCCGCGTTGGCCTGCGGCTACCCAACGGGGGAACTGCTCAGGCGAGCGCGACGCCCAGTTCTTGGGCGAACACCTTGATCATGTGTTGGACCGCGATTTCGTTGCGTCCGATGATCATGTGGTCGTGTTGGCCGTGCCGGACGCCCTCGCCGCACTGGGGCAACATGGCGAAGTCCTCGTCGCGCACCGCCGCGTGCACACCTTCGTAGACCGCGTCGTAGGCCGCTCTCATCTCATCGTTGGTGGCCGGGATGCGGCCCATCCAACTGTGGCGGACCGTGCAGCGGGTCGGCTCACCGGCGGGCAACATGTCGATGATCTCCACCCCCACCGGGCTGTTGG
>CAWCRJ010000027.1:0-230549 GCA_963797865.1 uncultured Actinomycetota bacterium | reverse complement strand
CCCAAGCTCCAGGTAAGCCGGCATCGAGCGACAAATCGCGGCCAAATCGTGACCTTTGCGCCGAGCGGGTCCGTGCCTTCGGCCTACGCGGGCCTTCGGCCAGCTCGGACCACCCGCTGCGCGGTCCGCTCGGCCTCGGGCGCACCGGCCGCCCCTCACCCCAGCAACCCCAGCAAACACTTGCGCACCACGTGACCGGTTACACCCCGGCACCGCCGGGTAACCAGCCCCACAGCAGTCACACCTGTCTGAAGGAGGTTCCGATGAGGACCACGAGCCACGACTACGACCGCCCTCGCGCGCTGTACATGCCACGTACCCGCGGCGCGCTAACCGGGTTATTGCTGATTCTTCTGGGTGCGTGGGGTGCATTGGTGCCGTTCTTCGGGCCCAACATCGATTGGGCGTACATGGCCGACCCGGCATGGACGTGGACGACGGCCAAAGGCTGGCTGGAGGTGCTCCCCGGAGCTGCGGCTGCGGTGGGCGGCCTGCTGGTGCTGATGTCCGGTAACCGGGCCAGCGCGGTGTTCGGCGGCTGGCTGGCGGTCGCGGGCGGTGCCTGGTTCGTGGTCGGCCGCGCGTTCGCGTCGACGCTCGGTATCGGTGACGTCGGTCAACCGATGGCGGCGACGGACCTGAAGCGAGCCCTGCTCGAGGTCACCTATTTCACCGGCCTGGGCGCCCTGATCGTGTTCCTGGGCGGGGCCGCGGTGGCGCGCCTGGCCGTTCGCCACGCGCGAGACGTTGTGGTGGCAGAACCGGCGCCGGTGGCGGGCGAGGCCGTCCCGGCGGCTCAACCGGCGATGTACGACGAGACGCGCGGTCCGGCGGGAGCGCGGACGGATGCCATGGCTGCCGAGCGGCGCCTCGCGAGGGTGGCGGCCTGTTCCGTCGGCGCACGATCGCACCGGTGGCGGCCTGTTGCGCCGGCGCACCGAGGATGGCGGCCTGTTCCACCGACACCACCACGCGGGTGCGTAGCGCGGTAATTCCAAGGCCGGAGGCACCGGTAGCCCAGGGCTACCGGTGCCTTTTCGCGTCAGGCTGGCCCGGGTGACCGCCGATCGGTATTGTTCACCGGCGCCGAGACAAGCAAATCTGGCCGCCGCGCGCAGGCCTCGACCAGCGAGGAGGGTCGATGATCACCACCGCGTTGGTGTTCGCCGCTCTGGCGGCGTTGCTGCACGTCTACATCTTTGTGATCGAATCGTTGACCTGGACCTCGCCGCGCACCCGCGCTACCTTCGGCACCACCGAGGCCGAGGCCGAGACCACCAAGCTGCTCGCCTTCAACCAAGGGTTCTACAACCTTTTTCTGGCCGTCGTCACCGGTGCGGGCATCACCGCAGTGGCCTTGGGACACATAGGTATTGGAGCGTCGCTCGTCTTCGCCGGCGTCGGATCGATGGCCGCGGCCGCGGTGGTCCTGGTCGCGTCCGACCGCGACAAGGCGCGGGCCGCCGCGACGCAGGGCACGTTCCCGGCGATCGCAATCGTGCTGTTGCTGCTCGGTCTTCAGCAGTAACACCAGTCTCATCAGCCTCAAAAGCCACGGCTAGCGGTAGCTTTCGCCTGCGTCATGGGTTAGTAGTGGAAGGCGCTGGGTAACCACCCCAGGCCGGAAACCGACCCGGTATTCAACGAGGGGATGTCATGAGATACGCAGAAGACGGCCAGACCCGCGGGCTGAGTATGCCGCGCTCGCGCGGCGCGGTCAGCGGATTGCTCCTGGTCATTTTGGGAGCTTGGGGGGCGTTAATACCGTTTGTTGGTCCGCACTTTAACTTCGCCTACACACCGGACCGGGACTGGGCATGGAGCACGGCCCGGGGCTGGCTCGAGGTGGCGCCAGGAGCGGCGACCGCTCTGGGCGGTCTGTTGCTGATCGTCGCCGGGAACCGTGTCGCCGCCATGCTGGGTGGTTGGCTGGCCGTGCTGGCCGGTGCCTGGTTCGTCGTGGGCAATCAGGTCGCCCCTCTGTTGAGAATCGGTTCGGCCGGTGACCCGATTGCCGCGACCGAACGCAAGCGCGCGCTGCTCGAGGTCACGTACTTCTCGGGTCTGGGCGCGCTGATCGTCTTCGTGGGTGGCGTTGCGCTGGCCCGCACCGCCATGCGCCTGGCCCGCGACGTGCATCCGGTGGCGGCCGAATCTGGTGCGGCGGCGCCGGCCGTCGAGCCCTACCGGGACTCGGTTCACGAGCCGGCCGAGGTCTCCTCGGGGGCGCTGACCAAGCCGCGATCCGCGGCCGACGCCGAGCCCAAGCGGGGATGGCGTCGTAACCGCACCGGTGCGGGGGCCGGGGGTAACGCCGCGTACCTGCGCTGGCCGCACCCGCAGTAGTAGTCTTCAGCACACAAATAGTAAGTCGCCCAGCCCCAAAAGGGCTGGGCGACTTACTATTTGGCCTATCTCAGAGCAGTCCGAGCAACTGCAGGTTGGTGATGTACTTGACGATGACCGGGGCCGACACGTGCGGAATGTCTTTGTCGGGGCCGATCTTCGCTTCCTGCACCGCTGCACGGAACACATCGGTGGGTGCCATCGAGCCGTTGATCGGCTTTGCCGGTTTTTGGTAGTTGTGCAACAGCGGCAGCAGCGAATACTGACGCTGCCGATCCGGCAGGGCACGCAGCGAGGTTTCGAACCGCCGCAGCCATTCGGAGTAATCGGCGATGCGCTCGATCGAATAGCCGGCCTCGACCAGCCAGTCGATGTACTCGTCGAGCCCGATGCCGTCCTCGTAGGGGTTCATCACGTGGTACGTCTGGAACCCGGTGTCGCTGTCGGTGATCTGCGTTCCCAGCGTCGAGATCGCCGCGGCGATGAACTCGACCGGCAGGCCGTCGTAGTGCGCCCGCTGCCGGTTGCCGCCGGCGTCGAGCTCGTAGAACGAGCCGGGCGCGATGCCGGTGGCGACCAGGCTCAGCATCAGCCGGGTGAACATGTCCGGCAAGTTGAGCTGCCCTGCGTAGGTGGTGTCGGCCAGGATCATGTCGCAGCGAAACACCGTGACGGGCAGGCCACACAGGTCGTGTGCCTCACGCAGTAGCACCTCGCCGGCCCACTTGCTGTTGCCGTAGCCGTTGGCGTAGTTGTCGTTGATCTCGCGGGTGGCGCTGATCTGCCGGATATCGGCGTTCTCGACGAACTTGCCCGGCTGGATCTGGTCGCCTACACCGATCGTCGACACGTACGTGTAGGGCTTTTGCTTGGACGTCAAGGCAATCCGGATCAGCTCCGCCGTGCCCAGGGCGTTGGGCCCGAACAGCTCGCTGTACGGCAGCACGTGGTTCACCAGCGCCGCCGGGTCGACGATGACGTCGACCGTGTCGGCCAGTCGCTGCCAGGTCTGCTGGTCCAGGCCGAGGTTGGCCTCGCCCTTGTCTCCCGCGATGACCTCGAGGTGGTCGGCGGCCAGCTTCTGATAGTGCGCCAGCAGTTTCGGGTCGCCGCTGTCGAAGGTCTTGTCGAGCCGGGCGCGCGCCTCTTCATCGGACTTGGCCCGCACCAAGGCGATGACCTTGCCGTCGACCATGTCCATCCGCTCGAGCCAGTCCAGTGCCAGGTAGCGGCCCAGGAATCCGGTCGCGCCGGTCAACAGCACGGTACGCACCTCGGTCGCGGGCTTCGGCAGACTCGGCGCGCCGGCCAGGGTGGCCTCGTCGAGGAACTTGTCCAGCGTGAGATCACTGGCGTGCACCGTGGTGGCGCCGCGTCCGTGCACGGCGGCGAACGTCGGCCGCTTGGAGCCCTGCCGCTCGGCCTCGATGTAGGTGGCGATGGCCGTTAGGTCGTTGGCGGGGCTGACGATAACACCCACTGGCACGTCGACGTCGAAGATCTCGCGCAGCAGGTTTCCGAATGTCAACGCCGACAACGAGTCTCCACCCAGATCGGTGAAGTGAGCGTCCGGCGGCAGGTCGTTGGTCGCGGCCCCCAGCATCGCGGCCGCGGCCCGACTCACCGTCTGCAGCACTGGCGCCTCGGCGCCGCCGCGGCGCAGTTCGGCCAGCTCGTTGGCCTGTCCTGCGGCCAGGTCGGCGTAGATCTGCTCGAGCCGTTCCCCGTAGTGCTGCTTCAGTTTCGGCCACGCCAGCTTGCGGATCCCGGTCAGCAGGCCGTTTTCCAGAGTGAACGGGGCGGTCTCGATGATGAAATCGCGCGGCACCTCGTAGGACTGCAGGCCGGTCTCTTTCGCGACCTTCTGCAGCGAGTCGGCGATCTTCGGCTTCAGCGATTCGATGTCGTTGTCCGCCAAGGCCTCTTCGGTCGGCACCACAACGGCCAGCAGGTAGGGCTGCGAGCTGTTGCCGTAGACGTAGATCTGGCGGATCAGCGGGCTGTTGCCGAACACCGCCTCCAGTTTGGCCAGCGTCACGAACTCGCCCTGCGCGAGCTTCAGCACGTTGTTGCGGCGGTCGACGTACACCAGCCGGTCCGGAGCGATCTCGGCGAACACGTCACCGGTGCGGTAGTAGCCGTCGTCGTCGAAAACGTTGGCAGTCGTCTCGGCCCGCTTGTAGTAGCCGGGGAACATGTTCTCGGTCCGCAGCACCAGCTCACCGCGCGGATGCGGCCGGTCGGTGCTGAAGTAGCCGAGGTCCGGGACGTCGACCAGCTTGTAGTCGATCACCGGCGGACGCTGAATCTCCCCGTCGAACAACACCATTCCGGCCTCGGTGGAGCCGTACCCGTCCAGCAGGTGCATCTGGAGCAGCGACTCGGCCCATTTCGTCAATTCCGGGGAGGTGGGGGCGGAGCCAGTCATCGCGAAGATGAACCGCCCGCCCAGCAGATATTGGCGCTGTTCGTCCAAAACCGCGGCCTCGACCGCTTCGCGGTCACCGCCGTCGGCCAGACGACGCTCGACCTGGCGCTGGAATTCACCGAACAGCGTCTCCCAGATGCGCGGGACGAAGTTCATCTCGGTGGGCCGCACCAACTCGAGGTCCTCGAGCAGGGTGGACAGGTCGCTGCGGGCCGCGAAGTAGGCGGTGCCGCCGTTGCCCAACGTGCCGTAGAGGATTCCGCGTCCCATGACGTGGCTCATCGGCATGAAGTTGAGGGTGATCGATGCGGCGCTCTCGCCGAACCAGTTCTTGCTGCCGCGCCGCCACATCTTGCCTACGTTGCTCTGTGGGTACATCGCGCCCTTGGGCGCGCCGGTGCTCCCGGAGGTGTAGATCAGCAGCGCCAGCGAGTCCTCGTCGGTTTCCTGCTCGGCAACTGCCGGCAGGCCCTTGCCGCGCTGCAGCACGTCGGCGAGCGCCTCGACAACCACGTCGGTGTCGGCCAGCCGCGCCACGGCGCTGTCCACGGCCTCGCGCTGGTCGTCGACCTCGGGCTGGTAGTCGAACACAACCAGCTTGCCGGGCACGTGGTCGCCACTCAGGATCAGTTCCACGGCGTCCGTCAATTGGTTGACGCTCGACGCGATCAGGCTGGGCTCGGTCTCGGCCACGATCGGCTGCAACGACGCGATCGCCGCGCTCGTCTGCAGCGGCACCGACACGGCTCCGATCGTGCCCAGCGCCATGTCGATGGTGGCGTAATCGACGCTGTTGAAGCCCAGCACGCAGACGCGGTCGCCGGGGCTCACGGAGTCACTGAGCCACGCCCGGCCGAGGGCCGAAACCCGTTCATCCAGTTCGCCATACGTGATGGTCTCGAAGCGGGGGAGCAGCTCGGCCGACGTGCGTCCGGTCTTGGCGTCCTTGACGAACTCCACGACGCGCTGCGCCAGCGCCGGCCGGTTGGCGTAACCGTCCAGCACGGTCCGAATGATCTGGGGCAGCCGCAGTCCGGGCTTTTCGAGGGCCGCGGTGATCGCCGGGTCCGGTCGGGCAGCGGCGAACTGAGGGTCGTTGGCAACGAGTTCTTCGACGCGACGGTCGAGTTGTTCGTCATGAATAGCAGTCGACATAAACAAATCCCTTGCAAATGAAAGTTAGCGAGTCAATTTGCGCTGTTCGCGCTGACCTATAGAACGTTAGCTAAAGTAACGGTATTCCACCACGGTCCGGCAGTTGTGGTGCTTGTGAGATTGCCCACGCGGCGCGCGAGGCTTCCCCAGGTCTAGAGGTCGCGCAGAAGTCCGCCGAGGATGTCGATGCCCTCGGTCAGCAGCTCGTCGCCGATGGTCAGCGGGGGCAGCAGCCGAATGACGTTGCCGTACATCCCACAAGTCAGGACGATCACTCCGGCCGCGGCGGCCGCGACGGTCAGCTTCTGAGTCAGTTCCTTGTCGGGCTCGGCGGTTCCCGACTTCACCAGTTCGATGGCGATCATGGCGCCCCGCCCGCGCACGTCGCCGATTCGGTCGTCGCCGGCCTGCAGGCGCAGCAATGGTTCGGTGATCACGCGTTCCAATCTGCTGGGCCCGTTCGATCAAGCCGTCGTTCTCGATCGTCTCGATGGTGGCCAGCGCGGCCGCACAAGCGAGGGGATTTCCGCCGAAGGTGCCGCCCAAACCGCCGACATGCGGCGCGTCCATGATCTGTGCCCGGCCGGTGACCGCCGACAGCGGCAATCCGTCGGCGATGGCCTTGGCGGTGCAGATCAAGTCGGGCTCGATGCCCTCGTGCTCACACGCGAACATGGCGCCGGAGCGCGCGAACCCCGTCTGCACCTCGTCGGCGATGAACACCACGTCGTTCTTGTGGCACCAGTCCAGCAGAGTGGGCAAGAACCCTTCGGCCGGAACGATGAACCCGCCCTCACCCTGGATGGGCTCGATGATGAGGGCGGCCAGGCTGTCTGCACCGATCTGGCTGTCGATGACGTTGATGGTGCGCGCGGCGGCCTTCTCCCCGTCGGTGGCCAGTTCCTTGTCGATCAGGCCGTCGCGATAGGGATAGGACAGCGGCGCGCGGTAGACCTCGGGCGCGAACGGGCCGAAGCCGCCCTTGTAGGGCATCGACTTGGCGGTCAGCGCCATAGTCAGGTTGGTGCGGCCGTGATACGCGTGGTTGAACGCCACGACGGCGGGCTTGCGTGTGTACGCGCGTGCGACCTTGACGGCGTTCTCGACCGCCTCGGCGCCGGAGTTGAACAACACCGAGCGCTTCTCACCGGAGCCCGGAGTGATTCGGTTCAGCGTCTCCGCGACGGCGACGTAGGACTCATACGGCGTCACCATGAAGCAGGTGTGGGTGAACTCGGCCACCTGCGCGCGCACCGCTTCGACCACCCGAGGCGACGAGTTGCCGATCGTGGTCACCGCGATCCCGGAGCCGAGGTCGATCAGCCGGTTGCCGTCGACGTCCTCGATGATGCCGCCGCCCGCGCGCGCCACGAATACCGGCACCGACACGTTCACCGCGTGCGACACCGCGGCCGCCCGGCGCTTGGTCAGTTCCAGCGACGCCGGACCGGGGATCTCGGTGACCAGTTGGCGAGTCTGCTCGAGGCTGGCCACCACATAACTCCTCCCCGCGGCGCGCGTGTCACGTCGACATCAGAAGCCTATCGAGCTTGACGTCGACAGGCACTCGGTGCAGGTGCCGGACGGTCGCCACCCGTGGCCTGCCAGACTGAACGGGCACACTGGACCGTTACGAGGTGCGCGACGCTCGAGTCGTACCGGCACCTGTTGGTCCCGAAATTTACGACGAAAGACAGGCGCGTCCATGCAGAGCTTGATCCTGTTCCTGCCGTTCCTGCTCATCATGGGCGGGTTCATGTACTTGGCATCGCGCCGCCAGAAGCGTGCGATGCAGGCCACGATCGACCTGCACGAGTCGTTGCGTCCGGGCGACCGGGTGCACACCACGTCGGGCCTTCAGGCCACCGTCGTCGAGATCACCGACGACACCGTCGACCTCGAGATCGCACCCGGCGTGGTGACCACCTGGATGAAGCTGGCAATCCGCGACCGAATCCTGCTCGACGACGACGATGAAGACCTGGCCAACGGCGACGGCTCCGCCGACGAGGGCTCGATCGCCAAGGATTTGTGACCGGGGTTCCCCACCGATCGCCGGAACGGCGGACCGCTTGCACAACGGGCAAGTGGGGGCCACGTAGGCTCTGTCGGGGTAAGTAACCGATTTCAAGGAGATAGAAGGAACGTGGCATCGTCTTCGGCGCCGGTGCACCCTGCCCGCTACCTGTCGATCTTCTTGTTATTGCTCGTCGGCGTCTACCTGCTGGTGTTTCTCACCGGGGACAAGCGGGCCGCTACCAAGCTCGGCATTGACCTTCAGGGTGGCACCCGCGTCACGTTGACCGCGCGCACCCCGGACGGCTCGAAGCCCAGCCGTGAGGCGTTGGCGCAGGCCCAGCAGATCATCGGCGCCCGGGTCAACGGACTCGGTGTCTCCGGTTCGGAGGTCGTCGTCGACGGCGACAACCTGATCATCACGGTCCCCGGGAACGACGGCAACCAGGCCCGCAACCTGGGTCAGACCGCCCGCCTCTACATCCGGCCGGTGCTCAACTCGATGCCGGCCCAGAGCGCCGAGCCCAAGCCACCGGCGCGCCAGCCCGCGGGTGGCCAGCCGGCGCCCGGTCAACCGGCTCCCGGTCAACCGGCTCCCGGTCAACCGGCTCCGGCTCAGCCCGCTCCGGCTCAGCCCGCGCCGGCACAACCGGCGCCCACACACCCGGGTGCCCAGCCCCGGCCGTATCCCCAGGACCCGCCGCCGCCGAGCCCCGCGCCTCCGGCGCCCGCCTCCAACGCGCCCGGCTCCCGCTCCCGCTCCGGGGGGGCCCGCAGCGGAGGCGCCGCCCGGCGAACAGCCCGCGCCGCCTGATCCGCGTAAGGAACTCGCTGACCGCATCGCCGACGAGAAGAAGTGGCGCCAGAGCACGCGTCAGGGCATTCAGTTCCTCGCCCTGCAGTTCCAGGCGACGCGCTGCGACAAAGAAGACATTCTGGCCGGCAACGACGATCCAGCCCAGCCGTTGGTCACCTGCTCGACCGACCACAAGGTCGCCTACTTGCTGGGCCCGTCGATCATCAGTGGTGATCAGATCCAGGACGCCAGCGCGAGTCAGAACCAGCGCGGCATCGGCTACATCGTCGACCTCCAGTTCAAGTCCGCCGCGGCCAACACGTGGGCCGATTTCACCGCCGCCCACATCGGTACCCAGACCGCGTTCACCCTGGACTCGCAGGTGGTCAGCGCGCCGATGATCCAGGAAGCCATTCCCGGCGGCCGGACCCAGATCAGCGGTGGCGATCCGCCGTTCACCGCCGCGACCGCCAAGCAGCTGGCCAACGTCCTCAAATACGGCTCGCTGCCGCTGTCCTTCGAGTCGTCGGAGGCCCAAACTGTTTCGGCGACACTGGGTTTGACCTCGCTGCGAGCGGGGCTCGTCGCGGGCGCGATCGGCTTGATTCTGGTGTTGCTGTATTCGCTGCTCTACTACCGGGTGCTGGGCTTGCTCACGGCCCTGTCACTAGGTGCTTCCGGGGCAATGATTTTCGCGATCCTGGTGATCCTGGGCCGTCAGATCAACTACACCCTGGATCTGGCGGGAATCGCGGGTCTGATCATCGGTATCGGCACCACCGCCGACTCGTTCGTCGTGTTCTTCGAGCGCATCAAAGACGAGATCCGCGAAGGCCGTTCGTTCCGATCGGCGGTGCCACGAGGCTGGGTGCGTGCCCGCAAGACGATCGTGTCGGGTAACGCCGTCACCTTCCTGGCCGCCGCGGTGCTGTACGCCCTGGCCATCGGCCAGGTACGGGGATTCGCCTTCACGTTGGGCCTCACCACGGTCCTCGACATCGTGGTGGTGTTCCTGGTGACCTGGCCGCTGGTGTACCTGGCGTCCAAGTCTCCGACGCTGGCAAAGCCGGCCTACAACGGCTTGGGTGCCGTTCAGCAGGTCGCCCGCGAGCGGCGGGCTTCGGCGCAGGTCAAGACGGGACGGGGATAGCGCATGACTTCCTCCAAAGCCTCCAAGGACGCAACCGAGATCACTGAAGCCTCCGAGGGCGCGACCGAGTTGACCGACAGCAGCGCCGCCGACCTGCCGCGTCATGGCTTCCTCTCGCGGCTCTACACCGGCACCGGAGCGTTCGAGGTAATCGGACGGCGCCGGTTGTGGTTCGGCATCAGCGGCGCGATCGTCGCCGTCGCCGTCCTGAGCATCCTGTTGCGCGGCTTCACTTTCGGCATCGACTTCAACGGCGGCACGACGGTGTCGATGCCCGCCTCCGGGGCCGCCGGCGCCGTGCAGACCTCACAGGTCTCAGAGGTGTTCCGCAAAGCCATCGGCAACGATCCCGAGTCGGTGGTCGTCGTCGGCAACGGCGCGGGCGCGACCGTGCAGATCCGTTCGGAAACGCTGACCAACGACCAGACCACGAAGCTGCGCAACGCCCTGTTCGACGCCTTCGGACCCAAGGGCGCCGACGGTAAGCCCAGCAAGCAGGCCATCAGCGACGCCGCGGTCTCCGAGACGTGGGGCGACCAAATCACCGACAAGGCGCTGATCGCGCTCGCCGTCTTCCTGGTGCTGGTCGGCGTCTACATCATGGTGCGCTACGAGCGGTACATGGCCATCTCCGCGCTGACGACCATGGTTTTCGACCTGAGCGTCACCGCGGGGGTGTACTCGCTGGTCGGTTTCGAGGTCACCCCGGCCACCGTCATCGGCTTGCTGACCATTCTCGGTTTCTCCCTCTACGACACCGTCATCGTGTTCGACAAGGTCGAGGAGAACACCCACGGCTTCCAGCACACCACCCGGCGCACCTTCGCCGAGCAGGCCAACCTGGCGATCAACCAGACGTTCATGCGCTCCATCAACACCAGCCTGATCAGCGTGCTGCCCGTGCTGGCGCTGATGGTCGTGGCGGTGTGGCTGCTGGGCGTCGGCACGCTGAAGGATCTGGCGCTGGTGCAGCTCGTCGGCATCCTGGTCGGCACCTACTCGTCGATCTTCTTCGCCACGCCGCTCCTGGTCACCCTGCGCGAGCGCACCGAGCTGGTACGCACCCACACCCGACGCGTGACGCGGCGCCGCAGCCCCGGCTCGCGCGCGGCGGCCGAGACCGCCACCGGCGATGGCGACACCGAGACCGCCGACGAAGCGGAAGAACCGGCGGCCGCGGCCGAGCCGTCCAAGCCCGCGCCGAGCAAGCCGGCGCCGGGCGCCCGTCCCGTGCGGCCGACCGGGACCCGGCGTCCCACCGGCAAGCGGAACGTCGGCCGGCGGTAGGCCCATGGCCACCAGGTATCACGAAACTGGGGCCGATCGTGGCGGGCTCATCGGCCGTCGGGCCTTGGCGGGGTGGATCGGCGCCGGATTGGCGGTAGTGCTCGTTGCAGGTTTCTCGCTGACCGCCTGCGCGGGTAGCGCCGCGTCCCAGATCGACTATGTGGTCGACGGACCGCTGTCCACCTACAACACCAACACCGTCGCCGGCGCCGCATCGGCCGGAGCGCAGGCCTTCGCCCGCACGCTCACCGGCTTCAGCTATCACGGTCCCGACGGGCAAACCGTCGCCGACCGCGACTTCGGCACCATATCGATCGTCGGCGGCACGCCGCTGGTGCTGGACTACCAAATCGCCGACAACGCCGTCTACTCCGACGGCAAGCCGGTGACCTGCGACGACATGGTGCTCGCGTGGGCGGCACAGTCCGGCAAGTATCCCGATTTCCACGCCGCCACCCAGGCCGGTTACCTCGACATCGCCAACGTCGAATGCATGCCAGGACAGAAGAAGGCGCGGGTTTCCTTCGTCCCGGACCGCGGCGTCGTCGACTACAACCAGCTGTTCACCGCGACCTCGATGATGCCGTCACACGTCATCGCCGACCAGCTCAACGTCGACGTGACCGCGGCCCTGCTCAGCAACAACGGACCCCTGGTGCAGCAGATCGCGAAGCTGTGGAACACCAGCTGGGACCTCAAGCCCGGAGTCGACCTCAGGCGTTTCCCGTCGTCGGGACCGTACAAGATCGAATCCGTCCTCGATCGCGGCGCGGTAGTGCTCGTCGCCAACGACCGGTGGTGGGGGCCCAAGGCCATCACCAAGCGGGTGACCGTGTGGTCGCAGGGACCCGACATCCAGGATCGGGTCAACAGCCGCAGCGTCGACGTGGTCGACGTCGCCTCGGGCTCCTCGGGGGCACTGACGACGCCGGACAACTACGAGCGCTCCGATGGGCCGTCGGACGGCGTCGAGCAGCTGATCTTCGCCCCGCAGGGGCCGCTGGCGGCGCCCAAGGCCCGGCGCGCGGTCGCGTCGTGCACGCCGCGCGATTCGCTGGCCAAGGACGCGGGGACACCGATCGCCAACTCCCGCCTGGACCCGGCCACCGATGACGCGGTGTCGGCCGGCGATGGGGCCGCCGAGGCGGGCCCGTTCAGCAAGGCCGATCCGGCCGCCGCACGCAACGCACTGGGCGGTGCGCCGCTGACGGTGCGGATCGGGTATCAGGGCCCCAACGCGCGACTCGCGGTCAACGTCGGCGTCATCACCAAAGCGTGCGCCCCGGCCGGCATCACCGTCGCCGGCGTCATCGTGGACGGCTCGGGCCCGCAGGCGCTGCGGGACGGCAAGATCGATGCGTTGCTGGCCAGCACCGGCGGGGCCACCGGCAGCGGGTCGACGGGGTCGTCGGCGCTCGATGCCTACGCCCTGCACACCGGCAACGGCAACAATCTGCCGGGATACACGAATCCCCAGGTCGACAACGCGATCAGCGCGCTGGCCGTCTCGGCCGACGCGGCGGAACGAGTCCGGCTCTTGACCGAAACTGCGCCGGTACTGTGGGGCGACATGCCCACTTTGCCGCTGTACCGGCAGCAGCGCACGCTGCTGACCTCGAAGAAGATGTACGCGGTGAGCAAGAACCCGACGCGTTGGGGCGCGGGCTGGAACATGGACCGATGGGCCCTCATACAGTGAGATTCCGATGACGAACGCCGGCGGCCCGGCGCCGGTCGCCGAGCTGATCGCGTCGCTGACGCGCAAGGTGGCCGATTTTCCCAAGCCGGGGGTCCAGTTCAAGGACCTCACCCCGGTGTTCGCGGACGCGACGGCGATGACGGCGATCACCGGCGCATTGGCCGAGATCGCGTCCGGCGCGGATCTGGTGGCCGGCATCGAGGCCCGGGGATTCCTGCTGGCCGCGGCCGTCGCCGACCGGCTGCAGACCGGCGTGCTGGCCATTCGCAAGGCCGGGAAACTGCCGCCGCCGGTACACGCCGAGCAGTACGACCTGGAATACGGGAGCGCGACGCTGGAAATCCCCGCGGACGGCATGGACCTGCGCGGGCGCAACATCACCATCATCGACGACGTGCTGGCCAGCGGCGGTACCCTGGCCGCTGCGGCCAGGCTGCTCGAGCGTGCCGGGGCCAACGTGGTGGCAGCGGCGGTGGTGTTCGAACTAGGCGCGCTGCGCGGCCGGGAAGCCGTCGCGCCGTTGGCGGTCCACACCCTGACTTGCGAGTAGCGCTCTTGCCTCCGGCGACGAGTCGCGCCGCGAAGTGGCGTGAGGAGGAGCCGGGTAATCGGATCGAGGAGATATCCTCGATTTCGGAGGTGACCAACGTGGCGGAGGAAAACAGCGCGGCGCAAGCGCTCGACGCGCCCGCGGAGTCGCCGGCCATCACGCAGCCGATGGAGATCGCGGAGCCTCCGGCCGAATCCCTGAAAACGTCGAGCAGCGCGTCGCGGCGCGTCCGGGCCAGGCTGGCCCGCCGGATGACCGCCCAGCGCAGCACGCTCAATCCTGTGCTGGAACCGCTGGTGGCGGTGCACCGGGAGATCTACCCGAAGGCGAACGTGTCGCTGCTGCAGCGCGCCTTCGAGGTCGCCGACCAGCGGCACGCCAGTCAGTTGCGCCATTCCGGCGACCCCTACATCACCCACCCGCTGGCCGTCGCCACCATCCTGGCCGAATTGGGCATGGACACCACCACTTTGGTGGCCGCGCTGTTGCACGACACCGTCGAGGACACCGGTTACACCCTGGACGCGCTCTCCGAAGAATTCGGTGAGGAGGTGGGCCATCTGGTCGATGGCGTCACCAAGCTGGACCGGGTGGTGCTGGGCAGTGCCGCCGAGGGCGAGACCATCCGCAAGATGATCACCGCGATGGCGCGCGATCCGCGCGTGCTGGTGATCAAGGTCGCCGACCGGCTGCACAACATGCGCACCATGCGATTCCTGCCGCCGGAGAAGCAGGCGCGCAAAGCCCGTGAGACGCTGGAAGTCATTGCGCCCCTTGCGCATCGGCTGGGCATGGCCAGCGTCAAGTGGGAACTGGAAGACCTGTCGTTCGCGATCTTGCACCCCAAGAAGTACGAGGAGATCGTTCGGCTGGTCGCCGGGCGCGCGCCGTCGCGGGACACCTACCTGGCCAAGGTCCGCGCCGAGATCGTCAATACCCTGGGCGCGTCGAAGATCAAGGCGACGGTGGAGGGCCGCCCCAAGCATTACTGGTCGATCTACCAGAAGATGATCGTCAAGGGTCGCGACTTCGACGACATCCACGACCTGGTCGGCATCCGCATCCTGTGCGACGAGATCCGGGACTGCTATGCCGCTGTCGGCGTGGTGCATTCGCTGTGGCAGCCGATGGCCGGGCGGTTCAAGGATTACATCGCCCAGCCGCGGTACGGCGTCTACCAGTCGCTGCACACCACCGTCGTGGGCCCGGAAGGCAAGCCGCTGGAGGTGCAGATCCGCACCCGCGACATGCACCGCACCGCCGAATACGGCATCGCCGCGCACTGGCGTTACAAGGAAGCCAAGGGGCGCAACGGCGTTCCGCATCCGCACGCCGCCGCCGAGATCGACGACATGGCCTGGATGCGCCAGCTGCTCGACTGGCAACGGGAGGCCGCGGACCCGGGCGAGTTCCTCGAGTCCTTGCGCTATGACCTTGCGGTGCAAGAGCTCTTCGTGTTCACCCCCAAGGGTGATGTGATCACCCTGCCCAACGGCTCCACGCCGGTGGACTTCGCCTACGCGGTGCACACCGAGGTCGGCCACCGCTGCATCGGCGCCCGCGTCAACGGGCGGCTGGTCGCGCTGGAACGCAAGCTGGAAAACGGCGAAGTCGTCGAGGTTTTCACCTCCAAGGCGGCCAACGCCGGGCCGTCGCGAGACTGGCAGCAGTTCGTGGTCTCACCGCGCGCCAAGGCCAAGATCCGGCAGTGGTTCGCCAAGGAGCGCCGCGAGGAGGCGCTCGAATCCGGCAAGGACGCCATGGCCCGCGAGGTGCGTCGCGGCGGACTTCCGTTGCAGCGCTTGGTCAATGGCGAAACGCTGGCCGCGGTGGCCCGCGAGCTGCACTACACCGACGTGTCCGCGCTCTACACCGCGATCGGTGAGGGCCACGTGTCGGCCCGGCACGTCGTGCAGCGGCTGCTGGCCGAACTCGGCGGCATCGACCAGGCCGAAGAGGACCTCGCCGAACGGTCCACGCCGACAACCATGTTGCGCCGCCCGCGCAGCAGCGACGACGTCGGCGTCTCGGTCCCCGGCGCCCCGGGCGTGCTGACCAAGCTGGCGAAATGCTGCACCCCGGTGCCCGGCGACCAGATCATGGGGTTCGTCACCCGCGGCGGCGGAGTGAGCGTGCACCGCACCGACTGCACCAACGCCGCCTCGCTGCAGCAGCAGTCCGAGCGCATCATCGAAGTGCATTGGGCGCCGTCGCCGTCGTCGGTGTTTCTGGTCGCCATCCAGGTCGAGGCGCTCGACCGGCACCGGCTGCTGTCGGATGTCACCCGGGTGCTGGCCGACGAGAAGGTCAACATCCTGTCCGCGTCGGTCACGACCTCCGGTGACCGGGTCGCGATCAGCCGCTTCACCTTTGAGATGGGCGACCCCAAGCATCTCGGCCACCTGCTCAACGTCGTGCGCAACGTCGAAGGCGTCTACGACGTCTACCGCGTCACCTCCGCGGCCTGAGCGTCTCGCCTGCGTTGCGCCGTATGGATTCAGTCGAGCAGCACCGAGGTGATGGTCACCTCGGTGGTGGGTGCCCCGTCTTCACCGCCGCCGGCGACGCCGGCCTTGGCGATCTTGTCCAGGGTGGCCAGTCCGTCGGGCTGGATGGTGCCGAACACGGTGTATTGCGGCGGCAGCTGGGAATCCTTGTACACCATGAAGAATTGGCTGCCGTTGGTGCCGGGCCCCGCGTTGGCCATGGCCAGCGTGCCGCGCGGATAGAGGACGGGCTCCTGCGCCTTGGGGTCGTTCGGCGGATATTGGTCGGTCGGGTATTCATTGGCGAATTGATAGCCCGGCCCGCCGGTACCCTCGCCCTTCGGGTCGCCGCACTGCAGGACACCCAGGCCCTGCGAGGTGGTGAGCCGGTGGCACTTGGTGTTGTCGAAGTATTTCTGGCCGATAAGACTCGCGAAACTGTTGACGGTGCAAGGTGATTCGTTGTTCGCCAGCATCAGACCGATGTGGCCCTGGTTGGTCACCATGCTGGCGCTCACCTGGGCCGGATCGGTCGGCACCTTGCCAGTCCGCGGCGGCTTGACCTGCTTGGCCGCCGGCTCGGACGAGGCCGGGTACTGACAGTTGGCGCCCACGTTGGCCGAGGGTTTGAACGGCGGCAGCGGCGCGGCGGACGGCGGCGGCCCGGCGGGAGTGGTGGACTCCGCAGACGAGCTGCTGCTGCTGGTGGTCGTCGACGCCGCGGTGTTGCTCTTGTGATCGTGCTTGGTGTTGACGATCGTGATCACCACCGCCGCGATCACGGCCACAGCCACGATCGAGCCTGCCGCGATCAGCACGATCCGGCGCGTCTTGGCTTGCTTCGCGCGCCGCTCCAGCTGCCGTTCGAGCTTGCGTTTGGCGTTGGCGCGTCGCTGTTCGTTGGTCGGCACGGTCGCTATGCCTCCATGGTTGGTGAGTCGGAACCTCGCTGAACCGGTGAGCTGCCAGCTCAGGCTAATGTGGGCGCCGCGACTCGTGTCAAGTGGGGCCCGTGGGAAACTGGGAACCGTGTTGATCACCGGATTTCCCGCCGGCATGTTGCAGTGCAACTGCTACGTGCTGGCGCAGCGGCCAGGAACGGACGCCGTCATCGTGGATCCGGGGCAGCGGGCGATGGGCCAGTTGCGAAACATCCTGGACAAGAACCGGCTGACGCCGGCCGCGGTGTTGCTGACCCATGGGCACATCGACCACATGTGGTCGGCGCAGAAGGTCTCCGACACCTACGGTTGCCCGACGTACATCCATCCCGAGGACAGGTTCATGCTCACAGACCCGATCTACGGCCTGGGACCGCGACTGGCGCAGATGGTGGCGGGCGCTTTCTGGCGCGAGCCCAAGCAGGTCGTCGAGCTGGACCGCGACGGCGACAAGCTGGACCTGGGCAGCGTGACCGTCAACGTCGATCACACCCCCGGGCACACTCGAGGGTCGGTGGTGTTCCGGGTCCTCGAGGCGAGCAAGGAGCGAACAGACGTGGTCTTCACCGGCGACACGCTGTTCGAGCGCTCCATCGGCCGCACGGACCTGTTCGGTGGCAGCGGTCGCGACCTGTTGACCTCGATCGTCGACAAACTCCTGGTCCTCGACGACGCGACCGTGCTGCTGCCGGGGCACGGCAACCCCACCACCATCGGCGCCGAGCGGCGCCTGAACCCGTTCCTCGAAGGCCTCTAGCCCGTGCCTGAGTCGTCACCGTTCTCAGCCTTCGCCGCGCCCAAAGGGGTGCCGGACTATGTCCCGCCGGACTCGGCGCAATTCGTCGCGGTACGCGATGGCCTGCTCGGGGCCGCCCGCAGGGCCGGCTACGGCGACGTCGAACTACCCATCTTCGAAGACACCGCCCTGTTCGCGCGCGGCGTCGGTGAGTCCACCGACGTGGTGTCCAAAGAGATGTACACGTTCGCCGACCGCGGCGATCGTTCGGTGACGCTGCGGCCTGAAGGCACCGCCGGAGTGGTGCGCGCGGTCATCGAACACGGGCTGGACCGCGGCGCGTTGCCGGTCAAACTCTGTTACGCGGGGCCGTTTTTCCGCTATGAGCGTCCGCAGGCCGGCCGCTATCGACAGCTGCAGCAGGTCGGCGTCGAGGCGATCGGCGTCGACGACCCTGCTCTGGATGCCGAGGTGATCGCGATCGCCGACGCCGGCTTTCGCTCGCTCGGGCTCGACGGATTCCGCCTGGAGATCACCTCGCTGGGCGATGACAGCTGCCGTCCGCAGTACCGGGAACTGTTGCAGGACTTCCTTTTTGCGCTCGACCTGGACGAGGAAACGCGCCGGCGGGCGCAGATCAATCCGCTGCGGGTGCTCGACGACAAGCGACCCGACGTGCGCGCCATGACGGCCGACGCTCCGGTGCTGCTCGATCACCTGTCCGATGCGGCCAAGCAGCACTTCGATACCGTGCTGGCCCACCTGGATGCGATGGCAGTGCCCTACGTCCTCAACCCCCGGATGGTGCGCGGGCTGGATTACTACACCAAGACCACGTTCGAATTCGTGCACGACGGCCTGGGCGCGCAGTCCGGCATCGGCGGCGGGGGCCGCTACGACGGCCTGATGCGCCGGCTGGGCGGACAAGACCTGTCCGGCATCGGTTTTGGGCTCGGAGTGGACCGCACCCTGCTCGCGCTGCGCGCCGAGGGCAAGAGCGTGGGGGAGACCGCGCGCTGCGAGGTGTTCGGTGTGCCGTTGAGCGAGCAGGCCAAGTTGCGGCTGGCGGTGCTGGCCGCACAGCTGCGCGCCCGCGGTGTGCGCGTCGACTTGGCCTACGGCGACCGCGGACTCAAGGGCGCGATGCGCGCGGCCGACCGCTCGGGTGCCCGCCTTGCGCTGGTCCTGGGCGACCGCGACATCGAGTCCGGCACCGTCGGTGTGAAGGATCTGACGACGGGGGAGCAGGTCCCCGTTACGCTGGATTCGGTTGTCGCCGAGGTGCTTTCGCGGCTCGCTCGCTAATGCGGCAAGTTGGCCAGATAGCACCGCACTCGGGTACTGGCGTCGTTCGGGCTGACTCCCATATCCACTAATCTCCGAACTACCTCCGCAGCCGGAATGCCAGAACCGATGTCGTTATCGATCACGTGAACGCTGGGAAACCAATTTTCCGCGCGTACCCCCGGTGGCGGGGGCTTTGCGTCGCCCCCTATGCATTGAACGTAACCATTGACGCCGGTATCAGCCTGAGCTGACGACGCCCCCATCAGCACGGCGATGGGCATGCCGACCGCCACAGCGGCACAGATGAAACGCATGCGGGCATTATCTCGCGTTTGCATTGCTTCTCCAGCGAAACGGCGCTTGAAAATTAGGCGATGCCCGGCGGGCACGCCTGCGTCACCGTCGGGGAAGCGCCCTTTCAGCTTTTCTTGCTGGGAATGATGATGACGACGATCAATGTGAGGATCGAGAAAAACAGCCCGAGAATTCCCCAGCCCAGCGGGTTACGGCCCTTCATCATTGCGATCACGCCGCAAATTATTGCCGCGATAATGCTGCCAATAGCGACGAAAATCCCCTTGATGCCGCGGAGGATAAAGCCGGCAGCGACGGGGTCCGAACTCGCCAAAATCACCGAGTGCAACATGACAGGTCCTTTCGTGAGGGGCCTCCGGGTAATACCCGAACAAAAGTGACGCGAAACCGCGTCTCCATTAGACCCGCTCGCCCGAAACCCAATGAGCAGCACCGCGTGTGGCGGTGGGGGTTTGCAATTATCCGGCCGGATAACCACGGCGCACGGTACGGTCCAGAATCCCCAGAGTGGCCCGCAGGGCGCCCTCGGAGAGAATCGGGAAAATTCCGGCTTCCCGCCAGGTCGGGTCGATATTCGACCAGTCGTAGAACGACGTGACCACGGTGGCCGAACCGTCCTCGGACGGCGCGAGCGCATAGCCGTAGACATGGCCGAGCGGCGGCTTGATCTGGCCGAGAACCGTCCACGCAATCAGGCGGTCCTGCTCGAACTCCTTGATGTCGACGGTCACGTCGTATCTGCCCAATTCCGGGAAATCGTTCAATGATTCGCGGTCCATGTGAACGATGAATTGGTCACCCACGCCGCGTACCGGATCGCCGTCGGCGGCCTGCAGCATCCCGGACGAGTCGATTGCGACGTGGCCCTGCGGGTCGCACAGCACGGCGAAGATGGCCGGCGCCGGTGCGGCGATGGTGCGGGAAGTTTCGATGCGGTCGGTCATATGTCCTCGCAGCCGGGTAGGGCGATACGATCGGCAGCTTAGCCTCGATTGGGCCTTCGTTCGCCGCGACCGGTCGACGGCGACGAGGATCCACCGCCATTCTGATTGACGGCGGCTCACACGAGCGCGGTACTTGACTCACCCTCGAACGAATGTTCGAATAGACGCTATGCGGTGGGCGAATCAGGCCGTCGCGGTCAACGGGAAGCCGGTCGAGGACGAGGCGTTGCCGGGGCTGCAACGCATCGGCTTCCTGCGCAGCGTGCGCTCGCCTCAGTTCGACGGGATCACCTTCCACGAGGTGGTGTGCAAGTCCGCGCTGAACAAGGTGCCGAACGCGGCGGCGTTGCCGTTCCGCTACACCGTCAACGGCTACCGCGGCTGCTCACACGCCTGCAGGTACTGCTTCGCTCGACCCACCCACGAATACCTGGAGCTGAACTGCGGCAACGACTTTGACACCCAGGTTGTCGTCAAGACCAATGTCGTCGAGGTGCTACGCCGCGAGCTGCGGCGGCCGTCCTGGCAGCGCGAGACCGTCGCCCTGGGTACCAACACCGATCCGTACCAGCGGGCCGAGGGGCGCTACGCGCTGATGCCCGGCATCATCGGCGCCCTGGCCGAATCGGGCACGCCACTGTCGATCCTGACCAAGGGCACGCTGCTGCGCCGCGACCTGCCGCTGATCACGGATGCCGCCGCGCAGGTTCCGGTCTCGGTCGCGGTGTCGCTGGCCGTCGGTGATCCAGAGCTGCACAAGGACGTCGAGCCCGGCACGCCCACGCCGCAGGCGCGGTTGGGCCTGATCAGCGCTATCCGGGCGGCCGGGCTGGACTGTCACGTGATGGTCGCGCCGGTGCTGCCGCATCTCACCGATTCCGTCGAGCACCTAGACGGGCTGCTCGGCCAGATCGCGGCGGCAGGTGCCAGCAGCGTCACGGTCTTCGGCCTGCATCTGCGCAGCTCGACCCGGGGATGGTTCATGGAATGGCTGGCCCGCTCGCATCCCGAGCTGGTCGGCCGCTATCGCGAGCTGTACCGGCGCGGGGCCTACTTGCCGCAGGATTATCGCGCCATGTTGCGGCAGCGGGCCGCCCCGCTCATCGCCAAGCATCGACTGGCGGGCGACCACCGCTCGTTCTCGCAAGCGGTCTCGGTCGCGCCGGCACCGCAACCCGTTCAGCCGACGTTGTTTTGAGCTAGTCGGGCTCAGTGACCCGTCGTGCCCGCCTGCGGGCGAGCGCGATGAAGTGCCGGGTGTGCTGAGAATCCGCGTTGATGTCGTGTAGGCGCGCGGCAAGCAGATCCTGCAGCATCGGCTCAACTGGGCTGCCCTGGGTGAGAATCGCCTCGATGGCTTCGGGCATGCCGTGACCGCGAATCTTCTCCGAGCCGAGCCGAGCCGAGCCGAGCCGAGCCGAGCCGAGCCGAGCCGAGCCGAGCCATAAGGCCGACCACCAGACCGCCGGCGACGGGCGCGCCCAGCAACAGCCAGCACGGGTGAGGGTGGGATCCCGGTGCCACGAGGCTTACGGCCCATCGTTGGTAGAAGACGAGCTAGCCGGCTTTGTCGGCGCGCGGCTTGGTGAGGGTGAATTCGTCGATGACGGCGACTTCACCGGACGGACCTCGCAGCGCGTAGTGCGTCGCCTTGATCGTGGTGTGACCGCCGGGTTGGCCCGGGTCGACGTCGAAAGCCGCGAAGCCGTAAGGGTTGTCGCGGTCGCGATACGCCGACCATGGCGCGTCCTCGAGGACGTAGACGGGAGCCTTGCGACCCAGCCCGGGATCGAACGCGCCCACACCGGTCACCACCCGGCACCGGGGGTCGGGGAAGAACATCGCGTTGCTCGGTGCCGAGGTGCCACCCCCACCGATGACCATGTGCACCGTTCCCCGCGTGGCGTCGATGAGATCGTTTCGGGTGTCGACGGGTATCGGTGTCCGGGTGTCGGTCCCCAGCGTGCCGCGCAGCGGATGTGAGCGCTCGTAGTGGTGCTCGTGACCGCACACCACCAGATCGACCTGGTACTGGTCGAACAGGGGCAACCATTCCTCACGGATGCCCAGGTCGGCCCCGTTGGTCTTGTCGGCGGTGGAGATCGCCGTCTGGTGCATGCACACGACGACCCAGTCGATGCCCGGGTCGCGCCGCGCGGCAGCGAGTTCGTCTGCAAGCCAGCGCTTTTGCTCACCGCCGGAGTAACCGTGCACATAGAAGTTTCCGCCGTCCTGGAAGGCGACGTCGTCGTTGCTCAGGCTGATCACCCGCACCGAGCCGGCGGTGAACGAATACCACATGCCGCGGGTCTCCGGGCTCGACCCGGAGTCGGGTACCGCGAAGTAGGCCTGGTAGGCGCCGTAACCGATTGGCCCGTTACCCAATTCGTTCTCGTGATTGCCGGCCGCCGGCATCCAGGGCCGGTATCGCGCCGAGCGGGTGTTGTTCTCGAACCAGTTCGACCAGGTGCGCACCCGGTCGTGGGCCAGGTTGGCGTAGCACAGGTCGCCGTTGATCAGGTTGAACAGCGGCCCCATCCGTTCGATCGCCATGCGTGGTGTCGGCGGCGGCCGGCGAGCCGATGTTGTCGGTGGCATAGCGGCCGTCGGGCATCTTGGCCAGCGCCGGTGTGGACTGGTCACCGAAGCTGGTGAACAGCAGTCGTTTTCGGCCCACGGGCGCGGTGCGCACGGTGCCCTGCTCGGGTTGTGCACCGTCGTGCACCGCGGCGTACACGTAGTCGGTGTCCGGAGTCAGGTTGGTCAGGCGGGCGTGGTTGACGCGAACCTCGGTGTTGGACTTCGCGTCCCGGTAGGTGCGGGTTTCCGCGGCGACGGTGCGCCCGAAGCCGGATGTCGGCGTCCCGAGCATGACGCGCGGATTGCGGACGGCGTCGGTGGTGTGCCAGGACACCACCACCTCGGTGCCGGCGTTCTTCCCGAATTGCAGGTGCAGCCCAGCGACCGGCGGTGCGCCGTTGCGATCGGGCTGCAGCCAGGCCATCGGGCCTCGTGGGCGTGACCACAGCAGCACGGCACCGCCCCCGAAACCCACCCCGAGGGCGGCCGAGACCGCCCCGGTCGTCAGCAACCGTCGGCGGGTGACCGGCGCCTCGGCGATATCGGCCTGTTTCGGTGCCGAATGCGACTCATCGCTCATGCTTGCTTCATACCGGAGCGGGGCAACCGCGGGCACAGCTGCCGGTAAACAGCGAACCGCTGCTAACGAATCCGGTAGCGTTTTCGATATGACGAACGTGCACAGGACAGCGAGCGCGATCTCAGCGGTAATGCTGGCAACGGCCGCGGGCGCGGTGCTCACGCCCGCGACCAGCTACGCGGACCCATCCGGTCATCAGGTGACCTACACGGTGACGAGCCCCAACAATCTGACCGCCACCGTCAACTACGTGAATTCCGATCCGCCCAGCCAGGCCGCCTACAACGCGGACCCGTCGAAGTTCATGACCAACGTGCAGGCTCCGCTGAGCGCCGGACAACCGGTCGTCTACACGGCCACGCTGGCAAATCCGAACCAGTACGCGAGCATCAGCGCCAGCGGCATGCTGCATTGGCCGGATTCGGGCAATGGTCCCGCCTCGTTCCACTGCGAGATCGCGGTGGACGGCCAGGTTGTCGCGCAGCAGGACGCGACCACCACCGTCACCTGCGCGGCCCGGCCGGGGTAGTCAGCCCGAGTACACGTACACCCACGCCGCCGCACCGGATCGCAGCGGCACCTCGATGCGGCGGTAATCGTCCACCTCGCCGAATTGCGGAGCTTTTGCTCGCCTGAAAAGTCGCGCGGCTAACCCAAGTCGGGCGCGGAGAAGGTGTCACACTTCTTCGGGTCACCGGTCTGGTATCCGATGGTGAACCACTTCTGGCGCTGTTCTGACGAGCCGTGCGTCCAGGACTCGGGGCTGACCCGTCCGGTGGATTCCTTCTGGATGCGGTCATCGCCGACCGAGGCCGCGGCCGAGAGGGCGTCGGAAATGTCCTTGTCGCTCAACGGTTCCAGGTACGGGACGCCGGTGCTCTCCTGCTTGACCGTGGAGGCGTAGTGCGCCCAGATGCCGGCGTAGCAGTCGGCCTGTAGCTCGGTGCGCACGCCGTTGCCGCCGGCGCCCTGCGCACCCTGCTGCGAGCGCCCGAGCAGACCCTGCAGCTGCTGCACGTGGTGGCCGTATTCGTGGGCGACCACGTACTCCTGGGCGAACGGCCCACCGCTGGAACCGAATCGATCGACCAGCTCCTGGAAGAAGTCGGTGTCGAAGTACGCCGTCTTGTCGACCGGGCAGTAGAACGGTCCGACCGCGGTGGTCGCGTGCCCGCAGCCGGTCTCCACTGATCCGGTGAACAGCCGGACGTGGGGGCGGGTGTATCCCGGCAGCAGCTGATGCCATACCGCGTCCACCGAGTTGCCGGTGGCGACCACGCGGCATTGGACGTACTTGTTGGCGTCGGCGCCGGTCTTGCACTGGCTCAGGTCGAAGCCGGGCGCCGAGTAGCCGCCGGTGTTGGTCTGCTGCTGATTCATGACCCGGCCGGGGTCGACGCCGAGCAACATCGCCCCGATCAGGATGAGCAGCCCGAGGCCGCCACCCCCGACCGCCATTCCCATCCCGCCCCCACCGGACGAGGATGCGGTGCTGGTATCGATCTGCATGCCCTCGTTGAAGGTCATGACGCTCTCCTAACGTTGCCGGGTCGCAAGGGAGTCGGTGTAGCTGCGCAGGTTGCGCAGGTAGCGGCGCAGGGCCAGGTTCAGCAGCGGCCCCACCACGACCATCGCCGGCTTCGCCGGTCCGGCCGGTTTCTGGGCCATCGTCCACGTCAGCCGGCAGCCACCCGGGATGACCTCGACCCGGTAATCCTCGGCGAAGGCCGCCACGGATCGAGTCGAGCATTCATTGAACCGAAATGCCATGTGCGTGAACGGTTCCCAGGCAAGGAATTCCTCGTCGCCAACAATGCCGCCGCGCATCTCGACGATGCGGGTGGTCCCGACACCCCGCGGCTCGGGACTGGTCCAGGTCACCTTCGTGATCACCTTCGCCCAGCGCGGCCAGGACTGGGCGTCGGAAAGCACCTCGAACAGCTGCTCGGGGGTGATGGCGAGGTCGACACTGTTGCTGAACCGGAAGGGTGCGGTGTCGGTGAAGCTCGTATCGACGCGCTCGCAGGGGAACATGAAAATAATCTAGCCGGGGCCGTCGCTGGCCGCGGCCAGTAAGGGCACTATGACGTCGCTGATCGGCGTGGCCAGGCCGTGGGCACGGCCTTTGCGAAGGATCACCCCGTTGCGGATGTCCCATTCCATCGGCCGCTGATGTTCGGCGTCGGTCAGGATCGACGTGCTCATGTCTTCGGGAACGTTGCGAAACATGTCGACCAACTCGTCGACCACGCCGTCGGCCAGCCGGGCACCCTCGGCCCGCGCGACGGCCAGGCACTCGGCGACATAGTGCCGCGACAGCGCGGCGACATCGTCGCGGCGGAACATCCCGGACCGCCGCCGCGCCAGCGCCATGAACCCGGCCAGTGCATTGGTGAGCAGCTTGTGCCAGGCCGCGGTGATGATGTCGGGGTCGCAGTCCACCCGGCAGCCGGCGCCGCGCAGCAGTTCGGCGATGGTCTCCGCCGGACGGCCCGCTGGGCAGGACCAGGGCCGCCTCGCTGCGCAATCGCACCCAGCCCTCGGGCTGGATCTGGGCCGAGTACCACACGATGCCGGCAATGACGGGGGACAGCGGGCAGTGCGGCTGTACCTGCTCGACCTGCTCCACGCCGTTTTGCAGCACCACGACTATGGTGTGGACGTCGCACAGCCGGGCCAGCCAGCCGGCCGCCGCGTCATTCTGGGTGGCCTTGACGGCCAGCAGCACCACGTCCACCGGCCCGGTCACCTCGGCGGGATCGGTCTGCACCGGCCCGGGAACCACGATCGGGTCCGCTCCGTCGGGCCGCAGTTCGATGGTGTCGCGCGGGGTGCGACCGCACACCATGACCGAATGGCCGGCCCGGTACAGCAGCGCGGCGGCCGTCGTGCCGACGGCGCCGGGACCGACCAGGGCGATGTTGGTAGCAGCGTCTGTGGCGATGCCACCGAAATTACCTCCTTTAGACTGGTCACTCGTTCCAGCCGGGTGAAAGGGAGTGTTTTGTGCTGCGCAGTCACGCCGCGGGTTCGCTGAGGAGTAGCGACGCCGGGCAGCAGGTGACGCTGGCGGGCTGGGTGGCCCGTCGCCGCGACCACGGCGGCGTCATCTTCATCGACCTGCGCGACGCCTCCGGAATCGCCCAGGTGGTGTTCCGCGAGGGCCTCGAGGAGGGGCAGGTGCTGGCCCAGGCGCACCGGCTGCGCGCCGAGTTCTGTGTCGCCGTCACCGGTGTGGTCGAGATCCGACCCGAGGGCAACGCCAACCCCGAGATCGCCACCGGCGACATCGAGGTCAACGCCACCTCGCTGACCGTGCTGGGGGAGAGCTCCCCGCTGCCGTTCCAGCTCGACGAACCCGCCGGTGAGGAGCTGCGGCTGAAGTTTCGCTACCTGGATCTGCGCCGTGACGGTCCGGCCGCGGCAATCCGCCTGCGCTCCAACGTGAATGCCGCCGCGCGTTCGGTGCTCGCGCAACATGACTTCGTCGAGATCGAAACCCCGACCATCACCCGCTCGACCCCGGAAGGGGCGCGCGACTTCCTGGTGCCGGCCCGACTGCATCCAGGCTCGTTCTACGCCCTGCCGCAGAGCCCGCAGCTGTTCAAGCAGCTGCTCATGGTGGCCGGCATGGAGCGCTACTACCAGATCGCCCGCTGCTACCGCGATGAGGATTTCCGCGCCGACCGCCAGCCCGAGTTCACCCAGCTCGACATGGAGATGAGCTTCGTCGACGCCGAGGACATCATCGCCATCTCCGAGGAGATCCTGTCCGCGTTGTGGGCGTTGATCGGCTACCGGATCCCGACGCCCATCCCGCGGATCAGCTACGCCGACGCGATGCGGCGATTCGGCTCCGACAAGCCCGACATGCGCTTCGGCCTCGAGCTCGTCGAGTGCACAGAGTTCTTCAAAGACACCACGTTTCGCGTCTTCCAGGCGCCGTACGTCGGCGCGGTGGTGATGCCCGGCGGGGCGTCGCAGCCGCGGCGCACGCTGGACGGCTGGCAGGAGTGGGCCAAACAGCGCGGCCACCGCGGACTGGCCTACGTGCTGATCGCCGACGACGGCACGCTGGGCGGTCCGGTCGCCAAGAACCTGTCCGATGCCGAACGCGATGGGCTCGCCGCGCAGGTCGGGGCGAAGCCGGGGGACTGCGTCTTCTTCTCGGCGGGTCCGGCCAAGCCCTCGCGGGCCCTGCTGGGGGCCGCCCGCGGTGAGATCGCCCACCGGCTGGACCTGATCGACCCCGATGCCTGGGCGTTCGTGTGGGTGGTGGACCCGCCGCTGTTCGAGCCCGCCGACGACGCGACCGCCGCCGGCGACGTCGCCGTCGGGTCGGGGGCGTGGACCGCCGTGCACCACGCGTTCACCTCACCCAAGCCCGGGCATGAGGACGGCATCGAGAGCGATACCGGCAACGTCCTCGCGGACGCCTATGACATCGTCTGCAACGGCAACGAGATCGGCGGCGGATCGATTCGTATCCACCGCCGCGACATCCAGGAGCGGGTGTTCGCGGTGATGGGCCTGGACCACGCCGAGGCGCAGGAGAAATTCGGATTCCTGTTGGAGGCGTTCACCTTTGGCGCACCCCCGCACGGCGGGATCGCGTTCGGCTGGGACCGGATCAACGCGCTGCTGTCCGGGGTCGACTCCATCCGCGAGGTCATCGCCTTCCCGAAGACCGGCGGCGGCGTCGACCCGCTCACCGACGCGCCGGCGCCGATCACCGCCCAGCAGCGCAAGGAATCCGGAATAGACGCCAAGCCCGACAAGGTTTGACTTGGCATGCGCGACGACGACGATGCAGAGCGAAGCGATGAGGAGCGGCGCCATGACTGAGGAACGAGCAGCCGCGACACCGAATTCGTCAACGATTTCAACGAGAAGATCATCGCGGAGTTCCGCGCCAACGACGGCAAGGTCGGCGGCCAGTTCGCCAATGCCAACCTGCTGTTGCTCCACACGACCGGCGCCAAGTCCGGTCAGCCGCGGGTGTCGCCGCTGGCCTATTTCCGCATCGACGGCAGGCTGATCATCATCGGCTCCTTCGCCGGCGCCCCGGTCAGCCCGGCCTGGGTGCACAACCTGCGGGCCAACCCGCAGGCGAGCGTCGAGATCGGCACGGACGCGTTCGACGTCGCCGCCCACGAGCTTCCCGCCGACGAGCGGGCAGCGCTCTTCGACAAGATCACCGCCGTCGCGCCAGGCTTCGCCGAGTACCAGGCCAAGACCACCCGGGTGATTCCGCTCTTCGAGTTAAACCGGACCTAGCCGGTGGGCGGTTCGCGGCGAGCGGTGCCTTCGCTGGTTCTCGCCGTCGCGCGCGCGGGCAGCAAACGGCTGCGTCTGGTGTGGTTCAACCTGGTGCAGACCGCGGTGGCCGCGGGCCTGTCCTGGTACCTGGCGCACGACGTCCTGGAGCACCCGCAGCCGTTCTTCGCGCCGATCGCCGCCGCGGTGTCGTTGTCGACCAGCAACGTGCTGCGCGCGCAACGCGCCGTCCAGATGATGATCGGGGTGACCCTGGGGATCGGGCTGGGTTCGCTGGTGCAGGGCCTGCTCGGGCCTGGCGAGCTACCCATCGCGGTCGCCGCGCTGGTGGCGTTGGCCGCCGCGGTGTTCATCGGGGGTGGCTTCATCGGGCACGGGATGATGTTCGCCAACCAGACCGTGGTGTCGGCGATCCTGGTACTGGCCCTGTACCGCGGCGGCGTCGGGCTGGAACGCATCTTCGACGCGCTGATCGGCGGTGCGGTGGCCATCGTCTTCGCCGTCTTGCTGTTTCCCGCCGACCCGCTGACGGTGCTGCGCAATGCCCGCGTCGGCGTGCTCGGGGTGCTGCACGACGTCCTGTCCCGCGCCGCGGACGTCGCCGCCGGCCGCAAAGCCCCGCCGCCGGATTGGCCGCTGACCGCCGTCGACCGGGTGCACGAACAGCTCAGCGGGCTACTCGAGGCGCGCACCACGGCTCGCCACGTCGTCACCATCGCACCGCGACGATGGGTCCTGCGGACCACGATCGAGGCCGCCGATCACCAGGCCGTGCACGTGGCCCTGCTGGCCGGCTCGGTGCTGCAACTGGCCCGCGCCGTCTCGCCCGGCCCGGATCCCATCTCAGGCCGCGACCGCGAACGCCTTGCGCATCCCGTGCCCACCGTGCTGGTGGTGCTGGCGGCCGCGACCGCTCTCGCCGACTCCGATCCCGCCGGCGCCTGCGCGTACACGGCGTCGGCGCGTCATCACGCCGCGGAATTGCAGTCCGGGGCGCACGAGAAGACGCAAGTGATCCTCGCCGACGTCGTCAGCGCCTGTATCGACGACCTGCAGCACGTCATCGATCTTCGGCACGTCTGAGCGCTGTCAGCGCGAGTCGGCCAGGAACTCCTGGACCAATTTCCGCGGCGCCTGGGTCAGCCAGGCCTCGGTGATGAGCTCTTCGAGATCGCGCACCGAGATTTCGGACAGGTTGACCAACACCGCGGGATAGCCATCGAAATGCGGGGTGGTGAAGTACGTCCCGGGCTCGTCGTCGATCAGCGCGAACTTGACGCCCTCGTCGGACACCCGGACCCCGAGGATGTCGCCCTGCGGTGGTTGCGGGCCGTGGCGTCCAGCGCCTCGCGCTCGGAGGGCCGCAGCGGCCGCTCCCAGGCCAGCAATTTCTTGCCGACCCGCCAGTCGTGCGGTGACGGCTCGGAGGTGAGTGCCAGCTCACCGACGATGCGGGCGACCTCGCCCCAGGTGGCCACAACACGATTGTGCTCTCGTTTTGGCGCGAGTGCCGTCGGATTGGCAAACGGTGGCCGACGAAGCGTTCCGCTGGCCCGACGCAGGGGACCGGCATGTGATGAGATCAGCGGTGAGGAGGAGGAAGCGCTTGCCAGCAGAACCAGGCGAACCAGGGGCCGGGGTCGTCCGCCGACATCGGGTGACCCACCGCACCGCGTACCGCTACTCCAACGTCGTGACCAGCTCGTATGGCCGCGGATTTCTCACCCCGCGCGACTCGCTGCGGCAGCGCTGTGTCGCGCATCGGCTGATCATCGAGCCGGCCCCCGCCGACAGCTCCACCAGCACGGACAGCTACGGCAACACCAGCTCCTATTTCCACGTGACCGAGCCGCACCGCGCCCTGAAGGTGACCAGCGATTCCATCGTCGATGTCTATCCGCCCGGACCGAATGCCTACGCCTCCGCGACCCAGCCGTGGGAGGCGGCCCGGCCCGTCGCACCCGGCGCAGCGCTGGCGACCGAGTTCACCCTGGACCTGAATCCGCCGGAGATCACCGACGAAATCCGCGACTACGCGGCGCCCAGCTTCACACCCAGGCGGCCGCTTGATCGAGGTGCTGCGCGATCTGACGTCGCGTATCTTCACCGACTTCACCTACCGGTCGGGGTCGACGACGATTTCCACCGGAGTCAACGAGGTTCTGGCCGCCCGGGAAGGGGTATGTCAAGACTTTGCCCGGCTGGCGATAGCCTGCCTGCGAGCCAACGGGTTGGCGGCCAGTTACGTATCCGGATATCTGGCCACCGACCCGCCACCCGGAAAGGATCGGATGATTGGCATCGACGCCACCCACGCCTGGGCAGCGGTGTGGACTCCCCAGCGAGGCCGGCCAATTCGAATGGCTGGGCCTGGATCCCACCAACGACCAGATGGTCGACGAGCGCTACATCGTCGTGGGCCGGGGCCGTGACTACGCCGACGTCCCGCCGCTGCGCGGCATCATCTACACCAACTCGGAGCGCAGCGTGATCGACGTCGCCGTCGACGTGGTGCCCTTCGAAGGCGATGTGCTGTATGCGTGACTTCACCTGCCCAAACTGCGGCCAGCGCCTGACGTTCGAGAACTCCACCTGTCTCAATTGCCGTAGCGCGCTAGGTTTTTCGCTCGATCAGATGGCGCTGCTGGTGATCTCGGAGGACGACGCCCCCGAGCACGCCGGAGTCGTCAGCGCCGGCGAATATCAGCTGTGCGCCAATTTGCTGCTCGCCGAATGCAATTGGCTGGTTCCCGTCAACACCCCCCGGCTGCTGTGCCCCTCGTGCGCGCTGACGATCGAACGGCCCAACAACGCCGACACCGTCGGAATGGCCGAGTTCGCCCGGGCCGAGGCGGCCAAACGCAGGCTGATCGCCGAGCTGCACGAGCTGAAGCTGCCCATCGTCGGGCGTGATAAGGACCGCGACTACGGGCTGGCCTTCCGGCTGCTGTCCAGCGCGCACGAGCAGGTGATGACCGGGCACGAGAACGGGGTCATCACCATCGATTTGGCCGAAGGAGACGACGCACACCGCGAGCAGCTGCGCGTCGAAATGGACGAGCCGTACCGGACCCTGCTGGGCCACTTCCGCCACGAGATCGGGCATTACTACTACTACCGGCTGATCGCACCGTCCACCGATTATGTGCAGCGGTTCAACGAGCTGTTCGGCGACCACGAAGCCGACTACCAAGAGGCGCTCGACCGCCACTACAGCGAGGGCGCCCCCGAGGGCTGGCGGCGGAACTTCGTATCGTCCTATGCCACCATGCATCCCGCCGAGGACTGGGCCGAGACATTCGCCCACTACCTGCACATCCGTGACACGCTGGACACCTCGGCCTGGTGCGGGCTGGCCCCGGCGTCGGCCACTTTCGACCGGCCTGCCTTGGGCCCCAGCGCTTTTCAGACGATCATCGACATGTGGCTGCCGTTGTCGTGGTCGCTGAACATGGTGAACCGGTCGATGGGCCACGACGACCTGTACCCGTTCGTGCTCCCGGCCGCGGTGCTGCAGAAGATGAAGTTCATCTACACCGTGGTCGACGACGTGACTTCGGAGTCCCGCGGCGCGGCCTCGGTGGCCGGCTAGGCCGGCATCACCCGTCGTTCGTCGGGACCCCAGATCGGTTGCATACCACCGGGCAACGACAGCTGGGTAGTGGTGATGACTTCGGCGAGGTTGCGCAGCTCGACGTGCACCGACGCGAGCAGCTCCGCCAGCTTGGCACGCCGGCCGTCGTCGCTAACCCGTTCGAGCTCGGCGGGGTGAGACCGCCGCAACATCGTGCCGATCTCGTCCACCAACCGTTCCGGGCGCGACGATCCCGACGAACCGGGCAGGTCCTTGAGATTCATCCGCAGCCGCTCCAGCTGGTACAGCAGCGACCGCGGGTTCTGCGCGTCGAACAGCATCAGCTCGGCCATGGCGGCCACGCTGATCTTGCCCACCGTGCGGCGCCGGTAGATGACCGACGACTCGCACGCCACCAGGGTGGACTCGATGACGGTCTGTTCGGCCGCGGCGCCGCGGACGACGGTGAGGGTGGCCTGCAGCAACGCCGTCAGCCACAGCCCGCGCTCGATCCGTTTGCCGATGTCCATCACCGTCCAGCCCACGTCGCGCACCATCGACTCGTTGGCCACCCCCGACAAGGTCAGCATGCCGGCCAGCGTCTGGGCCTGAGCTCCGGTGAGCAAGGCGTCGGCCTCGGAAAGTGAGTCCGGCGGCTCGCTTTCCAGCGCCAGCGCCCGCTCCACCGCGGCCAGCACCATCCAGGTGTCGTTGGACATCTGGTCGCGCACCGCCCGCGCGGCCACTGCCAAACCCTCCACCGATTGCACCAGCGAGCCGGGTCGGTCCGGATCGACGGTGAGGGACCACATTGTGGAGGGGGTTATGGCGATCATCTCGGCATGGTCACCGTCGCTGTCGGCCGCGATGTCGGTTCCGGTGATCCGGCCCAGCGCGGTCATCAGCACCGGCACGCATTCGCTTTCCTCGCTTTGCTGGTGGTGGCGGTAGACGTGGAACCGGTCGCGGGCGACGATCAGCAGCCTCGCCATGCTTTCCGCGCGCTCGCCGTACCGGCCGATCCAGAACAGGTCGGACAGCACGCGCGGGGAGCTGACGCCCCAGGTGCCCGCGGCCGTCTTGGCCGACGGCTCCGGCGTCGGCAGGCTGATCGCGTCGGCGTGTGCCCTTTCGGTAGGCCGTACCCAGACATCTTTTGCCGCAATGGTTTTCAAGGTGAACGCGGCGGGTCCGGGGGCCAGCACGTAACCGATGCCGCCGATCATCGGCGCGTAGCCGCCGCGTTGGGCAACGGTGAACAAACGGATGCCGACGCCCGCCGACGACAGCATGCCAGCGTGGTCGGACGGCACGGACGAGAATTGGGGCAGCTCCTGGCCGATCCACTGCCACGGCATCCGCGCGATGCGGGTCGCCAACTGTGTCAGCTGTTGAGACGAAAGTGTCGGCCCGACAAAGGTTTCCTCCCCAATGGTGGACTTCACCAACAACGACGACAGGTTCGCCAGCAGATGCGAGCGTTCGCTGGCGATGCCGCCCCAGTAGACAGCGGTGGTGGGCAACTGCAGCGTTTCCGACAGCAGGTGCTCGGCCATCGCGGGCAGAAAACGCAACAGCCCAGGGTTTTCCAGAATTCCGCTGCCCAGCGTGTTGACCACGGTCACCGTCCCGCGGCGCTGGGCCTCCACCAAACCGGCCACCCCGAGCCGGGAGCCGGCGCGCAGTTCCAGCGGGTCCGTGTAGTCCGCGTCGACCCGGCGCAGAACGACGTCGACGCGTTTCAAGGTGCCCAGCGCGCGCATCCACAACACGCCGTCGCGCACCACCAGGTCGGCGCTTTCCACCATAGGGAAACCCAGCAGGGTGGCCAGATAGGCCTGATCGAACGCGGTCTCAGAGTAGGTACCCGGGGACAGCACGACCACTACGGGATCCTGGGCGTCATCGGGTGCGGCGTCGATCAGCGCCAGCCGCAGCGCCTGCGCGAACGGTGTCGCCGGTCGCGGCGCGATTCGCTCGTAGAGGTCGGGAAGCGAGTGCGCGACGACGCGCCGGTCGGCCAGCGCGTACCCGGCACCCGAGGGCGCTTGGGTGTGGTCGCCGTTGACGACGAAAGTGGCGTCCGGTCGCCGGCTGACATCGCATGCATGCATGAAAAGCTGGTGGCGTCCGGGTATTTCGATCCCATTGGCCGCGCGCACGTACCCGGGATGGCCGAACAGGAGCTCGGGGGGCAGGACGCCTTCGGTGAGCAGGCTGCGCGGCCCGTACAGGTCGGCCAGCACGGCGTCGAGCACCCGCGACCGTTGCAGCAGGCCGGTCTCGAGCGTCTCCCAGTCGGCCGCGGACAGCACGATCGGCAGGGTGTCCAGCTGCCACGGCCTGGGCTCCTGGCCGCGACCGCCGGGCTCGACGTCGGTGTAGGTGATGCCGTCGTTGTCGATGAGGTCGTGCACCACCGAGCGCAGCCGGTCCAGCCCCGCGCGGCCGCGCTCCGCGATGGCGTCGGCAAGCTCGGCCCACGCCGGTCGTACGTTGCCATCCCGGTCGACGAATTCGTCATAGCCGCTCGCCGGACCGTGCCGCAGCTCGAAAAGCGCTTCCTGGGCGCGCGCGGCGCGGTATCCGGCCAGCAGGCGATCCGCGTCGTAGCGCGCGGTGGTGGCGCCTGACGGTGCACTGGTGCCGAATGTCATTGGTGGGCCGGCCTGATAACCCGACTGATGCAGCGGGGCCGCCTCAGGCGCCGGTGACGGTCATCGGACTCACGGCGCGACCGATCCGCCGGACAAGCGGCGGTAGGTGTAGACCTGGATCAACAGCGCTACCGGGGCGGCGACCACGAGCCCGACGAAGCACAGCAAGACACCGACCAGCACGACCGCGAACTGCACCAGCCACGACAGCAGGGTGCTGCCGATCTCGGAGCGGACTGTGGTGAAGCTTGCTTTCAGCGCCTCGATCGGGGGCAGGCCGCGATCCGTCGCAAAGGCGATGGTGAACAGCGCGAAGAAGCTGAAGACCGCCACCGCCAACAGCGCCACCAAGTTGAAGACAATCGTCGGCGGGATCAGCGACAGCGCGTCCAGGGCCACGCTGATCACGCTGAGCAGTGCTGCGGCGAGAAGCGCGTTGCCGAAGTGGCGTGGCCTGAAGAAGGAACTGACTGTCACCGGCCGGGCGTCGGCTATGTCAAGGGCGCCCGACAGGAATGCCGCCTGGACGAAGATGGTGTAGACGAAAATCACGATCTGCAGGACGATCGCACCGACGCCGCCCATGCTTCCCGAAAACGACGCGCCGTAATTTCCGTCGGCATTGCTCGTCGTGGCATCGCCCCCGCCCAACAGCACGAATACCAGGCCGTACAGGATCAGCCCGACCACGGCGTACACCAGCAACGCAACAATCAGCGGGACCGCGTTCTTGCCGAACTTGCTCCATGCCCACGAGAAACCTTCACCGATGCTGAATCGCTGCGGGCCTCCCGCGGGGTAGCCCGGTGACGGGTAGCCGGGCTGCGGCGGCCCGTAGCCGGGCGGCCCGTACCCGGGCGGCGGCGCCCCGTAGCCCGGTTGTTGGGGCGGCCCGTAGCCGGGGGGCGGACCGTAGCCGGGTGGTGGCCCGTAGCCGGGTGGTGGCCCGTAGCCGGGGGGCGGCCCGTAGCCGGGGGGCGGCCCGTACCCGGGCGGCGGCGCCCCGTGGCCCGGCGGTGGCCCATAGCCGGGTGGAGGACCGGGCGGCCCGTAACCGGGCGGCGGGTAGCCGGCGGGATCAGGATTGCCTTGCGGCCCGATGGGATTGCCGGGGTACTCCGGGGGTTGGCTCATGGCCGCTCCTACGTCGTCGACGTTCTGGGCATGCGTCGCAGAACTTAACAAGTATCCGACGGCCTTGCAGACCCTGCCATGTGAGTCGTCGCCGTGTCGCGGGTTCGTGGTATGCCTGAAGCCGTGTCCGACGGTCTGTTTGACCTGCCCGGCCCGCCGCAGTCAAGCGATCATGGGCTGGGCGTGTCGGGCGATGCACCGCTGGCGGTCCGGATGCGTCCGGCCTCGCTGGACGAGGTGGTCGGGCAGGACCATCTTTTGGCGCCCGGATCCCCGCTGCGCCGCCTCGTCGAGGGCTCGGGTGTGGCGTCGGCCATCCTGTACGGGCCGCCCGGCAGCGGTAAGACGACGCTGGCCGCACTGATCTCGCAAGCGACCGGCCGCCGGTTCGAGGCGCTGTCGGCCCTGTCGGCCGGCGTCAAAGACGTTCGGGCGGTGATCGAAAAGGCGCGCACCGCGCTCCTTCATGGCGAGCAGACGGTGCTGTTCATCGACGAGGTGCACCGGTTCTCCAAGACCCAGCAGGACGCGCTGTTGTCCGCGGTGGAGAACAGGGTGGTGCTGCTGGTGGCGGCGACCACGGAGAACCCCAGCTTCTCGGTGGTGGCGCCGCTGTTGTCGCGCTCGCTGATCCTGCAGTTGCGGCCGCTGAGCGCCGACGACATCCGCACCGTGGTGCAGCGCGCGATCGACGACGCGCGCGGGCTGGGCGGGCAGATCGCGGTCGCGCTCGAGGCCGTCGACCTGCTGGTGCGGCTGGCCGCCGGTGACGCCCGCCGCGCGTTGACCGCGCTGGAGGTCGCCGCCGAAACTTCGGCGGTCGAGCCCGGCGGCGAGTTGACCGTCGTGGCCGTCGAGCAGTCCCTGGACGAGGCCGCGGTGCGCTACGACCGCGACGGCGACCAGCACTACGACGTCATCAGCGCCTTCATCAAGTCCGTCCGCGGCTCGGACGTCGACGCCGCGCTGCACTATCTGGCCCGCATGCTGGTCGCCGGCGAGGACCCACGGTTTGTCGCGCGCCGGCTGATGATCCTGGCCAGCGAGGACATCGGCATGGCCGACCCGGCCGCGCTGCAGGTCGCGGTTGCGGCCGCGCAGACGGTGGCGCTGATCGGCATGCCCGAGGCGCAGCTCACCCTGGCGCACTGCACGATTTATCTGGCCAGCGCGCCGAAGTCGAACGCGGTCACCACGGCGCTGGCCGCGGCGATGGCCGACATCAAGGCCGGCAAGGCCGGTCTGGTTCCGACCCATCTGCGCGACGGGCACTATTCGGGTGCGGCGGGACTGGGCAACGCGCAGGGTTACAAGTACTCACACGACCACCCGGATGGGGTTGTCGCACAACAATATCCACCGGATGAGCTGATAGGGGTCGACTACTACCGGCCTTCCGGCCGTGGCGGTGAACGCGAGATGGCCGGCCGGCTGGACCGGCTGCGCGCGATCATCCGCCGCCAGCGGGGTTAGACCAGTTCGGGCACCCGCAGGTGAGCGATCGCCAGCTCGAACTCGGCGACGTCGATCACCTCGGCGCCCAGGTCGCGCACCCGCCTGCTACGCAGTTCGCTGGCGCGGTCGCGGTTGCGGGCCATCGCCTCCATGGAGTCGAACGTGGAGCAGGTCACCGCGCGGCGGCACGCCGGGTGGTCGACCATCAGGCTGGCGCTGCAGAAGCCGTCGAGTCGCTCCATTTCGGGTAGCACCGCCATCCGGTAGAACTCCAGCGACCGGTTCAGCTGGTCCGGAACCACTTTGAGCCAGGTGGCTCGCACACACGCGCCGGGACGGGAGGGGTGGTCGCGGTGCAGCAACGGGATGTCCCATTCCTCGACCCGCGCGCTGCCGTCGAACATCAGCGCGGCGCGGTCCCGGATGGGTGCGACCTGCTCGGCGCTGCCGCGCATCGCTTCCATGGTTCCCCACGAGCTGGTGGCGATGCAGGTGCCGGATTGCCGGTCAACCAACAGCGACAGCCCCACACACCCATCGATCTCGGTGAGGGCGGGCATGACGACATCGCGAACGTGCGCAATACCGATGTCGACTGACAGGGGTTGCGCCTGGATGGTGGTAGAGCGTGCGTACACGGTCGGCCCCTCCTATATCGGGGCGGCGCCCCGGTGGCGCCACCGGTCCCACCCGTTACCTTCCTCCTGCCGGTTACTCGCCGCAATGCTTTCGAAAAGCTTGTGACGGCCCTTGGTTGCTGTGGCAGCGCTCACAATGGTTTGGCTGGTCTCAAGGCTCGCGCCGTAGGCTTGGCCGGGTGCATACCGATGTGTTGGACGTGGACACCTCGCGCCGCCGAATCGTCGATCTGACCGAGGCGGTGCGCGGGTTCTGCTGGTCGCGCGGGGATGGGCTGTGCAACGTGTTCGTCCCGCACGCCACGGCCGGGGTGGCCATCATCGAGACGGGCGCCGGTTCCGACGACGACCTGGTCGACACGCTGGAGCGCCTGCTTCCGCGCGACGATCGTTACCGGCATTCGCACGGCTCCGCGGGCCACGGCGCCGACCATGTGATGCCGGCGCTCGTCGCGCCGTCGGTCACGGTTCCGGTGTCGGCCGGTGAGCCGATGCTGGGCACATGGCAAAGCATCGTCCTGGTCGACCTGAACCGGGACAACCCGCAACGTTCGGTCCGGCTGAGCTTTCTTCAGGGTTAGCGCCCCGGTGGCCGTCACACCGGGGCAGGTACTGTGAGCGGTCGAAATGCGTCGTCAGACGGGCTTCTTATGCCCCGGCGAATACGCTGGGAATAAGACGTCGAAGTAACAGGAAGAAGCGGACACCGAAAGTGCAGACACACGAGATCAGGAAGCGGTTTCTTGATCATTTCGTGAAGGCGGGCCACACCGAGGTGCCGAGCGCGTCGGTGATCCTTGATGACCCCAACCTGCTGTTCGTCAACGCGGGCATGGTCCAGTTTGTGCCCTACTTCTTGGGTGCGCGAACCCCCGAATACCCGACCGCCACCAGCATCCAAAAGTGCATCCGCACCCCCGATATCGACGAGGTCGGTATCACCACCCGGCACAACACGTTCTTTCAGATGGCCGGCAACTTCTCGTTCGGCGACTATTTCAAGCGTCGCGCCATCGAACTGGCCTGGACACTGTTGACCAACCGCGTCGAGCACGGCGGTTACGGCCTCGATCCCGAACGCATTTGGACGACGGTCTTTTTCGACGACGACGAGGCCGTGCAGCTCTGGCAGGAGATCGCCGGGCTGCCGCAGGATCGCATCCAACGCCGAGGCATGGAAGACAATTACTGGTCGATGGGCATCCCCGGCCCGTGCGGCCCGTCCTCGGAGATCTACTACGACCGCGGGCCGGAGTTCGGCGTCGACGGCGGCCCGATCGCCAACGAGGACCGCTACATCGAGATCTGGAATCTCGTGTTCATGCAGAACGAACGCGGCGAGGGTACCGGCAAGGCCGACTTCGAGATTCTGGGGCCGTTGCCCCGCAAGAACATTGACACCGGCATGGGTGTCGAGCGGGTCGCTTTCATCCTGCAGGGCGTGCACAACGTCTACGAGACGGACCTGTTGCGGCCCGTCATCGATACCGCGGCCGCGCGGGCACCGCGCGGGTACGACGCCGGCAACCACGACGACGACGTGCGCTACCGGGTCATCGCCGACCACAGCCGCACCGCGGCCATCCTGATCGGCGACGGCGTCACGCCCGGCAACGACGGCCGCGGCTACGTGCTGCGCCGGTTGCTGCGCCGGGTGATCCGCTCGGCCAAACTGCTCGACATCGAGGGACCCATCGTGGGTGACCTGATGGCCACCGTGCGCGACGCGATGGGGCGAGCGTATCCCGAACTGGTCGCCGACTTCGACCGCATCCGGCGCATCGCCGTGGCCGAGGAGACCGCGTTCAATCGCACGCTGGCGGCGGGCTCGAAACTGTTCGACGAGGTGGCCGGGACTACCAAATCCTCAGGTGCACAGTCGATTTCGGGATCAGACGCTTTCACCCTGCACGACACCTACGGATTCCCGATCGAGCTCACGCTGGAAATGGCGTCCGAGGCCGGCCTGCAGGTGGACGAAGTCGGCTTCCGGGAATTGATGGCCGAGCAGCGCCGCCGCGCCAAGGCCGACGCCGCCGCGCGCAAGCACGCGCACGCCGACCTGTCCGCCTACCGGGAGCTGGTCGACGCCGGGCCCACCGAGTTCACCGGCTTCGACGAATTGACCTCCGAGGCAAAGATTTTGGGTATCTTCGTCGACGGCAAGCGGGTTCCGGTGGTCACCCACGGCACCGAAGGGGCGGACCGGGTCGAACTCGTGCTGGACCGCACCCCGCTGTACGCGGAGGCCGGCGGCCAGATCGCCGACGAGGGCACCATCAGCGGGACGGGCGCCGGACAGAGCGCCCGCGCCGCGGTCACCGATGTGCAGAAAATCGCCAAAACCCTGTGGGTGCATCGGGTTAACGTCGAGTCCGGTGAGTTCGTGGAGGGCGACACCGTCGTCGCGGCGGTCGACCCGCAGTGGCGCCGGGGCGCCACCCAGGGGCACTCGGGCACCCACATGGTGCACGCGGCGCTGCGACAGGTGCTGGGCCCCAACGCCGTTCAGGCCGGGTCGCTGAACCGGCCGGGCTACCTGCGGTTCGACTTCAACTGGCAGGGGCCGCTGTCCGAGGACCAGCGCACCCAGGTCGAAGAGGTGACCAACCAGGCCGTGCAGGCCGACTTCGAGGTGCACACGTTCACCGAGCAGCTGGAGAGGGCCAAGGCGATGGGCGCGATGGCCATGTTCGGCGAGGCCTACCCCGACGAGGTCCGGGTGGTGGAGATCGGCGGCCCGTTCTCGCTGGAACTCTGCGGTGGAACCCACGTGCACAACTCGGCTCAGATCGGGCCGGTGACGATCCTGAATGAGTCCTCGGTCGGTTCCGGGGTGCGCCGGGTGGAGGCCTACGTCGGGCTGGAGTCGTTCCGGCACCTGGCCAAGGAACGCGCGCTGATGGCGGGGCTGGCGTCGTCGCTGAAGGTGCCGTCCGACGAGGTGCCCGCCCGGGTGGCCAACCTGGTGGAGCGGCTCAAGGCGGCCGAGAAGGAACTCGAACGCGCCCGGCTGGCCGGCGCGCGGGCCGCCGCGACCAACGCCGCGGCCGGCGCGGAGCGTATCGGTAACGTCCGGGTGGTGGCGCAACGGATGTCGGCTGGGATGACGGCGGCCGATCTGCGCTCCCTGGTCGGCGACATTCGCGGCAAGCTCGGCAGCGATCCCGCGGTGGTCGCGCTGATCGCCGAGGGCGGGGGTGGATCGGTGCCGTACGCGGTCGCCGCCAACCCGGCCGCCCAAGATCTCGGGCTTCGGGCCAACGAGCTGGTCAAGCAGCTCGCCGCGACCGTCGACGGGCGTGGCGGCGGCAAGGCGGACCTGGCGCAGGGATCCGGTAAGGATCCGGCAGGCATCGACGCAGCGCTCGACGCCGTGCGTTCGGAGATCGCCGTGATAGCGCGGGTCGATTGAGTGGTCTCAGCACAGCACCGCTTGCCTGACCGGCCCGGCGATCCTCACCAGGAGCCTGGACGGGGACGCCGGCTCGGCATCGACGTGGGCAGCGTCCGCATCGGCGTGGCCTGCAGCGACCCCGACGCCATCCTGGCCACCCCGGTCGAAACCGTCCGCCGCGACCGCAATGGCAGACATCTGCGGCGACTGGCCGAACTGGCCGCCCAACTCGAGGCCGTCGAGGTGGTCGTCGGGCTGCCGCGCACGCTCGCCGATCGCACCGGGCCGTCGGCGATCGACGCGATCGAGGTGGCCGACGCGTTGGCCCAGCGGATCGCGCCCACTCCGGTGCGGCTGGCCGACGAGCGGTTGACCACCGTGGCCGCACAGCGATCGCTGCGCGCGGCCGGGGTGCGGGCCAAGGAACAGCGTGCCGTGATCGATCAGGCGGCGGCGGTGGCGATCCTGCAGAGTTGGCTGGATCAGCGCCGCGCGGCGGTGGCGGGGGAGTCCAGCGATGGTTGACAGCGCACGGCGGGAACGAGCCGAGCCCGAGGCGGTGGGCGCGCCGTCCCGGCGCAAGTCGAGCCGCGTCGCCCGCAACCAGGCCGAGCGGGGCCGTCGGCGGCGGCGTTTCGCCGGCAAGGTCGCGCTCGCGGTGTTCGTCGTGGTGGTGCTCGCCGGGGTGTTCGTGGGCGGCAAGCTCTGGCACACGCTATTCGGGGCCGGTGACGACTACAGCGGTAGCGGCAAGCGGGACCTGGTGATTCAGGTTCAGGCCGGTGACTCGACCACGAATATCGGCGAGACGCTCCAAAAAGAGCAGGTCATCAAGACGGTGCGGGCGTTCGTCAACGCCGCGCACGGCAACGACGCCATCAACTCGATTCAGCCCGGCTTCTACCGGATGCGCACCGAAATCCCCGCGGCCAACGCCGTCGCGCGGCTGACCGACCCGAAGAGCCGGGTGGGCCGACTGGTCATCCCGGAGGGCCGTCAGCTCGACGACACCACCGACATGAAGACCAACGTGGTGACCCCGGGAATCCTCACGCTGATCTCGCGCGCCACCTGCGTGGATCTCGACGGTGACACGCGCTGCGTCCCGGTGCAGGACCTGCGCGCGGCCGCGACCAACAGCTCTGCCTTGGCGCTGGCGGTGCCGCCATGGGCCACCGAACCCGTCAACGAGCTCGGCAAGGACCACCATCGGATCGAGGGCCTGATCGCTCCCGGCACCTTCAATCTCGACCCATCGGCTTCGGCGCAGAGCATCCTCGCCACCCTGATCGGGGCCGGAGCCGAGGAGTACGTCAAGTCCGGGCTGGTAGACACCGCCCAGGCGATGGGCCTGTCGCCGTACGACATCCTGGTGGTGGCGTCGCTGGTGCAGCAGGAATCCAACTCCCAGGACTTCGCCAAGGTCGCGCAGGTCATCTACAACCGCCTGCACGCCCACCACACGCTCGAGTTCGACTCGACGGTCAACTACCCGCTGGACCGCCGCGAGGTGGCCACTAGCGACGCCGACCGCGCGCAGAAGACGCCGTGGAACACCTACGTGTCGCAGGGCTTGCCGGCCACCGCGATCTGTTCGCCCGGAACCGACGCGCTGAACGCCGCCGAGCATCCGCAGGCCGGCGACTGGCTGTACTTCGTCACCATCGACGCCCAGGGCACGACGCTGTTCACCCGCGACTATCAGCAACATCTGGCCAACATCGAGCTGGCTAAGCACAACGGTGTCCTCGACAGCACCCCCCGCTAGCGCGGCCCCTCGAAGGGCGGCCGTGCTCGGCAAGCCGATCGCCCACTCGAAATCCCCGCAATTGCACCTGGCCGCCTACCGCGCGCTCGGGCTGGCCGACTGGACCTACGACCGCATCGAATGCGACGCCGGGCAGCTACCGGGGATCCTGGGCGGATTCGGGCCCGAATGGGTCGGGGTGTCGGTGACCATGCCCGGCAAGTTCGCCGCCCTGCGGTTCGCCGACGAGCGCACCGACCGTGCGCAGCGGGTGGGATCGGCCAACACCCTGGTGCGCACGCCGACTGGCTGGCGGGCCGACAACACCGACATCGACGGGGTCGCCGGGGCGCTCGGCAGTGCCTCTGGATGGGCGCTCGTCTGTGGATCGGGCGGCACCGCGCCGGCCGCCGTCGCCGGCCTGGCCCAACTCGGCGTCGCCGGTGTCACCGTGGTGGCCCGCAACCCCGACAAGGCGGCCCGGTTGGTGGACCTGGGCAAGCAACTGGGCGTGCCGGCCCGGTTCTGCGACCTGGACGGCGACGGGCTGGCCGACGAGGTGGCGGGCGCCGAGGTGCTGGTCAGCACCATCCCGGCGGACGTGGCCGAACGCTACGCCGGCACCTTCGAACGCGTCGGTGTGCTGCTGGACGCCGTCTACGATCCGTGGCCCACGCCGCTGGCCGCCGCGGTGAGCGCCGCGGGCGGCCGGGTGGTCAGCGGTCTGCAGATGCTGCTGCACCAGGCTTTCGCGCAGGTGGAACAGTTCACCGGGCTACCCGCGCCACGCGAGGCTATGACTTGCGCGGTGGCCGCAGCGGATTAGCCTGCCGCGCATGCGGATTGCGGCGGCGTGTCTGGTGCTGGCCTGGTTGGCGGCGTTGAGTTGCTATGACGTCCGCGAACGGCGCTTGCCCAACGCGCTGACGCTGACCGGGGCCGCGGCGGTCCTGGCCGTCGCGACGGTGGCCGGGCGCGGGTCACCGGCGCTGGCCGGAACCGTGGCCTTGACCGCGATCTACCTGATGGTGCACTGCGCGGCGCCGGGCGGAATGGGCGCCGGTGACGTCAAGCTGGCTCTCGGTCTCGGCGCGCTGACCGGCTGCTTCGGGGTCGGCGCGTGGTTTCTGGCGGCGTTGGGCGCGCCGCTGCTGACCGCGGCGGTCGGGGCGGTCTCGATGGCTCGGCGCGGCGGTTCCAGGGTGCCGCACGGGCCATCGATGTGTCTGGCCAGCGCGGCGGGCGTCGGGCTGGCGCTGCTGTGACAACCCTCAGTTCGGCACGGCGGTGGCGCGCAGCAGCGGCAACAACTGGTCACCCAGTCTGACCGTCTCGGACTTGTACGGGGTGTCCGACAACACGAAATGGCTGACTCCGAGGTCGGCGTAGTTGCGCAGTGCGGCAGCGACTTCGACGGCCGAACCGACCAGCCATGTCGTGCCGGCGCCCTCCCCGCCGTACTTGCTCGGCGTCGTATACAGGCAGGAATCAAGCACTTCTCCGCGTCCGGCGAGGTCGTTGAGCCGCCGCTGCCCCTCGGACCCCGCCGGGTCGTGCAGCAGCAGCATGGTCGGCGTGCCGGCCAGCTTGGCGACCTTCGCCTCGGCGTCGCGCCAGGCCTGCTCGGACGTATCGCGCACCAGCGTGGTCACCCGAAGGCCGAATTCCAGCGGTGCGTGTTCGCGACCGAGCTTGTCGGACAACGACTTAAGCCTGTCGATGCGTTCGGCGATCCCGTCCAGTGACTCGCCCCAGAACAGTTGGACATCGGCGTCGGTCGCGGCGACCTGCTCGGCGGTCGCCGATGCGCCCCCGAAGTAGAGCTTCGGGTACCGGCCGTCGGCCGCACCGAGCGGGCGCGGCTGCAACGTCGAGTGTTCGACGTTGAAGAACTCGCCGCGGAAGGTGACGTCATCCTCGCTCCACAACCGGCGAACCAGCCGCATGAATTCGCGGGTGCGATCGTAGCGGCGTGCTTTGTCGGATTCGGCGTCGCCGTAGGCGGCCAAGTCATCGGCACCGCTCACGATGTTGATCAACAGCCGGCCATCGTTGAGCCGATCCAGGGTTGCCGCCGCGCTGGCGAAATGCGCCGGATGCCAGTAACCGGGGCGCACCGCCACCAGCGGGGCGAACTTGGTGGTGCGCGCGGCGATTGCGGTCGCGACGGTGAAAGTGTCCGGCCGGCCCCAGCCGGTGCCGATCAGCGCGCCTTCCCAGCCGTGTTGCTCGGCGCGCAGCGCCAGGTCGACCGAATAGTCCAGGCTTCCCCAGCCGTCGACGGCGTCGTCGCCTCGATGACCCGGCTCAACGGTATTCGGTATGTACCAGAGAAATTGACCCACCAGGCAACATGGTGGCACATGATCCTGACGGGGTGGCCCGGCTTCGCTGCTTATCTCATGGTCATCGCAGGAATCAGCACGGATGAAAGTCGACGCGTAGGCGAAAAATTCAGGACGCAAGAAACCGTTGCCGGTAACGTCCGCTCCTGACAGCCTTTCGGGCTGGTCGTCGTGCTCACGACGTTGATTCGCCCAGAGAGGCTTTGACTCCCATGCCCGTTGGATCCCACCAGCACACGGCGGCGGATCCGGCCGGGATCGACGGCATGCTCGCCGAAATCGCCGCCGATTACCGCCAGCGGCTGGCTGGCGGCGGAACCCAGCCGCCCCTGCGCGGCCTCAAACTCATCCGCGACCAACGATGGGGCGCGGTGCGGTTGGCCCGCGAGCACGGCGGCGCCGGCTACTCGGTGGACCAATTCTTCGATCTCCTCATCGCGCTCGCCGCGGCCGATCCCGACCTGGCCCACATCCTACGGATTCACTACGCGCTGGTGGAGGAGCTACAGGTCGCGCCTCGGAAGCAGGCCGGCGACCGGTGGATCGCGGTGGTCGCCGAGGGTGGTCTGATCGGCGGCGCCAACGCCGAAAAGAGCCAGAAGGCGGTGGGAGGCAACGACCGTGACACCCGGCTGGTGTCGACCGGGGACGGGCTGCGGCTGCGCGGCCGCAAGTTCTACAGCACCGGCGCGCAGTTCTCCGATTATCTGCGCATCACCGCGCAGAACGACGACAACACCCCGACCGCCGTGGTGATCCCGGTGGACCGGGACGGTGTCGAGCACCTCGACGACTGGGACGGCATCGGTCAGCGCCAAACGGGAAGCGGCACAACGGTATTCCACGACGTCGTGGTTGAGCCCGACGAAGTGTTCCCGATGGCCGACACGATCGGGGTGGATCGTGCCCGGGGCGCGCTGATGCAGCTGTACCTGCACGCGATAGCCGCCGGGATCCTGCGGGCCCTGACCGAAGACGCCGCCGTACTGGTGCGTGGGCGGGGACGCACCTACACGTTCGCCAGTGTCGAGGAGCCCACCGCGGACCCGCAGCTGCTGCAGATCGTCGGCGAGATCGACGCGGTGGCCTACGCCGCGCAGGCATTGGTGCACAGCGCAGCAGCAGAACTCGCGCCCGCGCTGGAGGCGGCGCGTGACACCGGCATCGATCCCGAGCTGGAAACCAGGTCGGCGATCGCGGCCGCGCGCGTCAAGGTCGCGATTCAGGAACCCGCGCTGCGGGCCGCCTCGCGCGTCTTCGACGTCGGGGGCGCGTCGGCCGTGCAGGCGTCGGCGTTGTTGGATCGGCACTGGCGCAATCTGCGGACGTTGTTCTCGCACAACCCGACCGTCTATAAGGCGCGGGTGCTCGGCGATATCGCCGTCAACGGCGCGGACCTGCCGCAGAGCAGTTTCTTCTGATCCGGGCCGCGCGCGGACCCGCTGCCGCTGCGGACTGCGCGAATCGGCTTTTCGGAAGTCGACATGGGAAGATGGGACCCGTGTTGCGTTGGATCACTGCTGGGGAGTCGCATGGCCGCGCGCTGGTGGCCGTGCTCGAAGGCATGGTCGCCGGTGTGCAGATCACCTCCCTCGACATCGCCGAACAGCTGGCCCGGCGCCGCCTCGGTTACGGTCGCGGCGCGCGGATGGCGTTCGAACGTGACGCGGTGAGCGTGCTGTCCGGGGTGCGCCACGGCGTCACCCTGGGCGGGCCGATCGCCGTCGAGATCGGCAATACCGAATGGCCGAAGTGGGAGACCGTGATGGCCGCCGACCCGGTCGACCCGGCGGAGCTGGCGGACAGCGCGCGCAATGCGCCGCTCACCCGGCCGCGGCCCGGCCACGCCGATTACGCGGGCATGCTCAAGTACGGCTTCGACGACGCCCGGCCGGTGCTGGAGCGGGCGAGCGCCCGCGAGACCGCGGCGCGCGTCGCGGCGGCCACCATCGCGCGTTCATTCCTGCGTCAGGCGCTCGGCGCCGAGGTGCTCTCGCACGTGATCGCGATCGGACCGTCCGCGCCCTACGAGGGCGCGCCCCCCGGCCCGGGCGACCTGCCCGCGATCGACGCCAGTCCGGTGCGCGCCTTCGACAAGGCGGCCGAGGAGGCGATGATCGCCGAGATCGAGGCCGCCAAGAAGGACGGCGACACGCTTGGCGGTGTGGTCGAGGTGGTGGTTTCGGGCCTGCCGGTCGGGCTGGGCTCGTTCACCAGCGGCGACAGCCGCCTCGACAGCCAGCTCGCCGCCGCCGTCATGGGCATCCAGGCGATCAAGGGCGTCGAGATCGGCGACGGTTTCGAGACGGCACGCCGGCGCGGCAGCCGCGCCCACGACGAGATGTACCCCGGCCCCGACGGCGTGGTCCGCTCGACCAACCGCGCGGGCGGCCTGGAAGGCGGCATGACGAACGGCCAGCCGCTGCGGGTGCGCGCCGCGATGAAGCCCATCTCGACGGTGCCGCGGGCGCTCGCCACCGTCGACATGGCGACCGGCGACGAGGCCGTCGCGATCCACCAGCGCTCGGACGTGTGCGCGGTGCCCGCCGCCGGCGTGGTGGTCGAGGCCATGGTGGCGCTGGTGCTGGCCCGCGCGGCGCTGCAGAAGTTCGGGGGCGATTCGCTGGCCGAAACCCGCCGCAACGTGGAGTCCTACCGACAGGCGGTCGCCGAGCGGGAGTCGCCGGCCGCCCGGGGTACCGCGTAATGGCGCCCAAAGCGGTCCTGGTGGGTTTGCCGGGGTCGGGCAAGTCCACCATCGGCCGGCGGCTGTCCAAGGCGCTCGGCGTCGATTTCCTGGACACCGATGTTGCCATCGAGCGGCAGACCGGGCGCCGCATCGCCGACATCTTCGCCGCCGACGGCGAGCCGGAATTCCGCCGCATCGAGGAAGGCGTGGTGCGCGCCGCGCTGGCCGACCACGACGGCGTGGTGTCACTCGGGGGCGGCGCGGTCACCAGCCCGGGGGTGCGTGCAGCGCTCGCCGGTCACACCGTCATCTACCTGGAGATCAACGCCGCCGAAGGCGTGCGGCGCACCGGCGGCAACACCGTGCGCCCGCTGCTGGCCGGACCCGATCGCGCCGACAAGTACCGCGCGCTGCTGGCCGAACGCAGCCCGCTGTACCGGCGGGCGGCGACCATCCGCGTCGACACCAACCGGCGCAACCCCGGCGCGGTGGTCCGCTACATCGTCTCGCGGTTGCAGGCTCCCGCCGGGGCCGCCACATGACCGCCCCCGGTGCTCCGGTCACCATCGAGGTGGCCGTCGACCCGCCCTACCCGGTGATCATCGGTACCGGCCTGCTGGGCGAGCTGGACGAACTTCTCTGCGGCCGGCACAAGGTGGCCATCGTGCATCAACCGGTGCTGACGGAGACCGCCGAGGTGATCCGGAGCCGGTTGGCGGACAAGGGCGTTGACGCGCACCGCATCGAAATCCCGGACGCCGAGGAGGGCAAGGACCTTCCGGTGGTGGGCTTCCTATGGGAAGTTCTGGGCCGCATCGGGATTGGGCGCAAAGACGCATTGGTCAGCCTCGGCGGCGGAGCGGCCACCGACGTCGCCGGGTTCGCGGCGGCCACCTGGCTGCGCGGCGTCGACATCGTGCACGTGCCCACCACGTTGCTCGGCATGGTCGACGCGGCCGTCGGGGGCAAGACCGGGATCAACACCGACGCGGGCAAGAACCTGGTCGGGTCGTTCCATCAGCCGCACGCCGTTCTGGTCGACCTGTCGACACTGCAGACGTTGCCGGCCAACGAACTTGTCGCGGGGATGGCCGAAATCGTCAAGGCGGGATTCATCGCCGATCCGGTGATTCTCGACCTCATCGAGGCCGATCCGCAGGCCGCGCTCGACCCGTCGGGTGAGGTGCTGGCGGAGCTGATCCGCCGCGCGATCGCCGTTAAGGCAGAGGTTGTCGCCGCCGACGAGAAGGAGTCGGAGCTGCGCGAAATCCTCAACTACGGGCACACATTGGGGCACGCGATCGAGCGTCGCGAGCACTACCAGTGGCGGCACGGCGCCGCGGTGTCGGTCGGATTGGTCTTCGCCGCCGAGCTGGCCCGGCTGGCCGGCCGCCTCGACGACGCCACCGCGCAGCGGCACCGCACCATCCTGTCCGCGCTCGGCCTGCCGGTCAGCTACGACGCCGACGCGTTGCCCCAGTTGCTGGAATACATGGCGGGAGACAAGAAGTCGCGGGCCGGTGTGCTGCGCTTCGTGGTCCTCGACGGCCTGGGCAAGCCGGGCCGGATGGCCGGTCCCGACCCGTCGCTGTTGGCGGCGGCCTACGCCGGACTGGCGGAGGTGTCATGACCTGCGCCGGCGACGAGGCAGAGCGAAAGAGCGACGTGGGGGCACGCCCCGCCAAGTGGGAGGCACCCCCACCCGCTCGCGGGGGGAAGGAGCAGCGCGGATGACCACCGTCGTGAACGTCATCAACGGCCCGAACCTGGGCCGGCTGGGCCGGCGCGAGCCCGACGTGTACGGCGACACGACGCACGATCAACTAGCCGCCCTGATCGAACGGGAAGCCGAAACGCTCGGCCTCAAAGCCGTTGTGCGACAGAGCGATAATGAAGCAGAACTGCTGGACTGGATCCATTCGGCCGCCGACGCCGGCGAACCGGTGATCCTCAACGCCGGCGGGCTCACCCACACATCGGTGGCGCTGCGCGACGCTTGCGCGGAGTTGAGTGCACCACTGATCGAGGTGCACATCTCCAACGTCCATGCGCGCGAGGAATTTCGGCGACATTCTTACCTGAGCCCGGTCTCGACCGGCGTGATTGTCGGGTTGGGAGTGCAGGGCTATCTGCTCGCCCTGCGCTATCTGGCCGGGGAGCCCGGCGTAAACAGCTAGCCCTTGTCGTGTTCCGTGCCGGGCTTGGTGTGCTCGTCGCCGGTGCGGATCACCTCGGTCTTCGGGTCGTCCTCGGTGTGGTGAATCGTTTCGGTCGGTGATTCGGTGCTGGGCACCTTGTCGGTGGCCGCCTCGCGCTCGGCCGTGGCGACCGACGCCGTCCGCGCCTCGGTGTGGCCACCGGACGCCTGCGTGGGAATCTCGCCGGTGGGCGCGTCGTCGGCGCGCACCGCGGAGAACACGTCGGTGTCGGCCCGCTCCTCGTCAGTGCCCGGCCGGCGCGCCGGGGGATTGCGGTCCACCCGCCAGCGCCCGACGGTCACACCGATGATCCCGGGCAGGAAGACGCACAGCGCGGTGAAGGCCGCAAAGGTCGTCAGCTCGTTGAGCAGCCCGCCGGTGTACAGGCCTTTGTAGAAGAGCGCGAGCAGCCAGGTAACGGCGCCGCTGACCACACCGGCCAGGAGGCCGGCCAGCAGCCAGGTCATCGCCAGGTCGCCGCGGCGATCCGGATCGGGGTTGGCGCGGGCGTCGGCCCGGCCGTCGAGAACCCCCCATACGGCCACGCCGATGATGAACAGAATCAGCAGCGCCGCACTGAACAGCGTGGCCTGCGTCGGCCACGCGTTGATCAGCGCACCCTGGAACAATCGGACCACGACCATCGCCGCGGCGTAGACCAATCCGCGCAGCATCCAGTTACTCATGGCCCAAAAGCGTAGCGAGTACCGTCAAGGCCCGTGACACATTCACAGCGTCGAGACAGGCTCAAATCGCGACTCGAGGCCAGCGGATTGGATGCGCTGCTGGTCACGGACCTGGTGAACGTCCGTTACCTCTCCGGTTTTACCGGGTCCAACGGCGCGTTGCTGGTGTTCGCCGACGATCGCGGCCCCGTGCTGGCCACCGATGGGCGATACCGAACCCAGGCCGCAGAGCAGGCACCGGACCTCGAAGTAGCCATCGAACGGGCGCTGGGACGCTACTTGGCCGCGCAAGCCGCCGAGGCGGGTGCGCAGAAGTTGGGGTTCGAAAGCAACGTGGTGACTGTCGACGGATTCGACGCCTTGACCCGCGAGCTGGACGAGCGGAAGTCGGCCACCGAGCTGGTCAAGGCGGCCGGAACCGTAGAAGCACTGCGCGAGGTCAAAGACGCCGGTGAGGTCGCGCTGCTGCGGCTGGCCTGCGAGGCGGCCGACGCGGCACTGACCGATCTGGTGGCGCGTGGCGGCCTGCGGCCCGGCCGGACCGAACGCGAGGTCAGCCGCGAGCTGGAGGCCCTGATGCTGGACCATGGCGCCGACGCGATCTCGTTCGAGACCATCGTGGCCGCGGGGCCGAATTCGGCGATCCCGCATCACCGGCCCACCGACGCGGTGCTGGCCGGCGGCGATTTCGTCAAAATCGACTTCGGTGCGCTGGTCGGCGGTTATCACTCCGACATGACCCGCACCTTCGTGCTGGGCAAGGCCGCCGACTGGCAGCTGGAGATCTACCAGCTGGTCGCCGACTCGCAGCGGGCCGGCCGGGAGGCGCTGCACGCCGGCGCCGACCTGCGCGAGGTGGACGCCGCGGCCCGCCGGGTGATCGCCGACGCCGGCTATGGCGAGCAGTTCAGCCACAGCCTGGGCCACGGCGTGGGGCTGGAAATCCACGAGGCGCCGGGCATCGGCGCCACGTCCACCGGGAGCTTGCTGGCCGAATCGGTGGTGACCGTGGAGCCCGGCGTCTACCTGCCCGGCCGCGGCGGGGTGCGCATCGAGGACACGCTGGTGGTGCCGGAGGAGGCTACCGGCAGGCCCCCCGAATTGCTCACCAGGTTCTCCAAGGAGCTCGCCGTTCTGGCGTAGTCCCGATGGCCCCGACCCGCTGCGCCAGGCGCAGGCGCCGCGCTGGCGATCGGCACTAGCGCCCGCCGACGCACGGCTTCGCCGGCGTCGCCCGCGCGAGTACAGTCGGGTGCATTCAAGCCGCTGCCGTCGCCGGACGAGCAAGCCGCGCTCGGCTCCGAACAACGTCCACCGCTACGGGGTTTCGCGCGTCAGCACCCGACCCCGGCCCCGGGGGCGTGGCCGCGAAGCGCTCTAAACTAACCGACAAGTCGCAGACAGTTCCGCGAACGACTGTCCATCTCGAGGAGATATACCGAACCGTGGCAAGCACTGCCGATTTCAAGAACGGACTGGTGCTGGTGATCGACGGCCAGCTGTGGCAGATCGTCGAGTTCCAGCACGTCAAACCGGGCAAGGGCCCCGCCTTCGTGCGGACCAAGCTGAAGAACGTGCTCTCCGGCAAGGTCGTCGACAAGACGTACAACGCCGGCGTGAAGGTGGAGACCGCCACCGTCGACCGGCGCGACGCCACCTACCTGTACCGCGACGGCTCGGACTTCGTGTTCATGGACAGCCAGGACTACGAGCAGCACCCGCTGCCCGAGTCGCTGGTCGGCGACGCCGCCCGGTTCCTGCTCGAGAGCCTGCCCGTGCAGGTGGCGTTCCACAACGGGGCCCCGTTGTACCTCGAGCTGCCGGTGTCGGTCGAGATGGAAGTCACCCACACGGAGCCGGGCCTGCAGGGCGACCGGTCCAGTGCCGGCACCAAGCCCGCCACCGTCGAGACCGGGGCCGAGATCCAGGTGCCGCTGTTCATCAACACCGGAGACAAGCTGAAGGTCGACACGCGGGACGGCAGCTACCTGGGGCGCGTCAACGCGTGAGCAAGCCCGTCCGGGGACGCCATCAGGCCCGCAAACGTGCCGTCGACCTGTTGTTCGAAGCCGAGGCCCGTGGGCTGAGCCCGGCGGAGGTTGTCGACGTCCGCACCGGGCTCGCCGAAACGAACCCCGAAATCGCGCCCCTGCAGCCGTATACGGCCGCGGCGGCCCGCGGCGTCGGCGAGCACGCCGCGCACATCGACGACCTGATCAGCTCGCATCTGCAGGGCTGGACGCTGGACCGGCTGCCCGCCGTGGACCGCGCCATCCTGCGGGTCGCGGTCTGGGAGCTGCTGTATGCCGACGACGTGCCGGAGCCGGTCGCCGTCGACGAGGCCGTCCAGCTGGCCAAGGAGCTGTCCACCGACGACTCGCCGGGCTTCGTCAACGGGGTCCTCGGTCACGTCATGCTGGTGACGCCGCAGATCAGGGCCGCCGCCCGAGCGGTTCGGGGCGCGGTGGGTTCCGACGCCGCCGGCACACCGGAGGACCCCGGACCGCAGCCATGACCCGCTTGGAGCTGCGCCTGCTCGTGGCGGCCGTCCTGGCCGCGACGGTGGTGCTGGGTGCGGTGATCTGCGCCGCCTACGCGCTGACCATCGTCGCCTCGGTGCTGTCGATCTACGCGCTCGGTGTGGGCGCGTGGCTGTATCACTGCGTCGAACGGGTGGTCGTCGCCCGCCGCATCAGCACGGTGCGCTCGGCGGCCAAGCCGCTGCAGCCGCTGCTGCCGGTGATGGCCGCGATCATGGGGCTGACGCAGGGCGTGGTGCGCTCGCTCAGCGACGTCACCGAGTTGCCGGCCCGTCGCTGGGAGCTGCCCATGCTGCGGTGGACGGACGGCGCCCGGGCGCGTCGGCGCGTGATAGACGGTGATGTGGAAAGTGACGACGAGGCGGATCACGGATCGAGCTGACGTGAAATGACCACGGGCGTGGCGCAGCGGGTTCACAATACGAGCGGCACGTCAGCGGCGGCGACCCGAGAAGAACAGGTGAGGTCATGATTCGATACAGCACCCAGCCGCGACGACTTCGAGTGTCCGCACTGGCGGCCGTGGCCAACCCGTCATACGCCCGGGTCGACACCTGGAACCTGCTCGACGACGCCTGCCGTCACCTCGCCGAGGTGGACCTCGCCGGGCTGGACAAGGCCCACGACGTGGCCCGGGTGAAACGCCTCATGGACCGCATCGCCGCCTACGAGCGGTACTGGCTGTACCCCGGCGCGGCGAATCTGGCGATCTTCCGCGCCCACCTGGAGAGCCTGTCCACCGTGCGGCTGACCGAAGAGGTTTCCTTGGCCGTGCGGTTGCTGAGTGAATACGGCGACCGCGCAGGGCTTTTCGACACGTCGGCGCCGCTGGACGACCAGGAGCTGGTCGCCCAGGCCAAGCAGCAGCACTTCTACACCGTGCTGCTCGCCGACGACGCCCCGAGCACGGCGCCGGATAGCCTGGCCGAGTGCCTGCGCGCGCTGCGCTCCCCGTCCGACGATGTGCAATTCGAAATCCTGGTGGTGCCCAGCGTCGAGGACGCGATCACCGCGGTCGCGCTGAACGGGGAGATTCAGGCCGCGATCATCCGCGACGACCTGCCGCTTCGGTCCCGCGACCGGTTGCCGTTGATGAACACGTTGCTCGGGCCCAACGAGGATGCGGGAGAAGTCATTCCGGACCGCGCCAACGATTGGGTGGAGTGCGGCGAGTGGATCAGGGAGCTGCGACCCCACATCGACCTGTATCTGCTGACCGACGAGTCGATCGCCGCCGGCGACGGCACCGACCCCGACGTCTACGACCGGACGTTCTACCGGCTCAACGACGTCACCGATCTGCACAGCACGGTGCTCGCCGGACTACGAAACCGTTACGCCACACCGTTTTTCGACGCGTTGCGCGCGTATGCCGCGGCACCGGTCGGCCAATTCCACGCCCTGCCCATCGCGCGCGGCGCCAGCATCTTCAACTCCAGGTCGCTGCAGGACATGGGGGAGTTCTACGGCCGCAACATCTTCATGGCCGAAACCTCCACCACCTCCGGTGGCCTCGACTCACTGCTGGACCCGCACGGCAACATCAAGAAGGCGATGGACAAGGCGGCGAAGACGTGGAACGCCGACCACACCTACTTCGTCACCAACGGGACGTCGACCGCCAACAAGATCGTGGTGCAGTCGCTGACCCGGCCGGGTGACATCGTGCTGATCGACCGCAACTGTCACAAGTCGCACCACTACGGGCTGGTGCTGGCCGGTGCCTACCCCCTGTATCTGGACGCGTATCCGCTGCCGCAGTTCGCGATCTATGGCGCGGTATCGCTGCGCACCGTCAAGCAGGCGCTGTTTGACCTGGAAGCGGCCGGACAGCTGCACCGGGTGCGCATGCTGCTGCTGACCAATTGCACCTTCGACGGTGTCGTCTACAACCCGCTGCAGGTCATGCAGGAAGTGCTGGCGATCAAGCCCGACATCTGCTTCCTGTGGGACGAGGCGTGGTACGCGTTCGCCACGGCCGTGCCGTGGGCCCGGCAGCGTACCGCGATGGTGTCTGCCGAGCGTCTCGAGCAGATGCTGGCGTCGCCGGAATACGCTGAGGAATACCGGAAATGGGCCGCGTCCATGGCCGGGGTCGACCGGTCGGAGTGGATCGAGCGCGAGCTGATGCCCGACCCGGCCACCGCGCGGGTGCGCGTATACGCCACGCACTCCACGCACAAATCGCTGTCGGCGCTGCGGCAGGCGTCGATGATCCACGTGCGCGACCAGGATTTCAACGCGCTCACCCGCGATTCCTTCGCTGAGGCGTTTTTGACCCACACCTCGACGTCACCGAATCAGCAGCTGCTGGCGTCCCTGGACCTGGCCCGGCGCCAGGTCGACATCGAAGGCTTCCAACTGGTCCGGCAGGTCTACGACATGGCGCTGGTCTTCCGGCATCGGGTGCGTAAAGACCGGCTGATCAGCAAGTGGTTCCGCATCCTCGACGAATCGGACCTGGTGCCCGAGGAGTTCCGGGAGTCCGCGGTCAGCTCGACCGCTTCGATCAGGCAGGGCGCGCTGGCCGAGTGGAACGAGGCGTGGCGATCCGACCAGTTCGTGCTGGATCCGACGCGGGTCACGCTCTTTGTCGGCACGACGGGAATGAACGGCTACGACTTCCGCGAGAAGATCCTGATGGAGCGCTTCGGCATCCAGATCAACAAGACGTCGATCAACAGCGTGCTGCTGATCTTCACGATCGGCGTCACTTGGTCGAGCGTGCACTACCTGCTCGACGTGTTGCGAAGGGTGGCAATCGATTTCGACCGCATCGAGAAGGCGGCCAGCGTTGCCGACCGGGCGCTGCAAGAGCGTCATGTCGAGGAGATCACCGAGGATCTGCCGCATCTGCCCGACTTCAGCGAGTTCGACGTCGCCTTCCGGCCCGTCGATGAGTGCAAGTTCGGCGACATGCGCTCGGCGTTCTACGCCGGATACGAAGAGTCCGATCGAGAGCATGTGCTGATCGGCACCGCCGGGCGACGGCTGGCCGAGGGCAAGACCCTGGTGTCGACCACCTTCGTGGTGCCCTACCCGCCCGGCTTCCCGGTGCTGGTCCCGGGCCAGGTGGTCTCCAAGGAGATCGTCTACTTCCTGGCCCAGCTCGACGTCAAGGAAATCCACGGATACAACCCCGATCTCGGGTTGTCGGTCTTCACCGAGACGGCGCTGACGCGCATGGAGGCGCAACGCAATGCCGCGATGGCGGCGGTGGGCTCGGTGACCGCGGCTTTCGAGCTGCCCTCGGACGCGACCGGACCGAACGGCGCGCGCAACGGTGCCGATGCCGTGCCGTCGGTCGCCGACAGCTGAGCGATCAACCGGTCGCCGGAGTCGGGTGCGCGCCGCACGTGGTGCGGGCGGAGGTGTGCGGGGCGCCCTGCGACCAGTCGGCGATGCCTTGCCGGATCCCCTGAAGGAGTGCGTCCCTGCCCGCGGGAGCAGTCTGGTTGCAGCTCGAACTGAGGGTGTTGAACGGGCTCGGGTCGGCGCCGGCCGGGGCGGCTCCCAGGGCACCGCAGCCGAACACGACTGTCGCGCTGACCAGTATTCGGGTGATCGCACGATCGTTACGACGCACAGGACGTGCAGTACCAGGCATGACGACGCCAGCCTAGGACGCGGCCGCTGAGAGGCCGCTGAGAACGCGCTGAGCTCGATGTTTTCACCGGGCCCGCGGGCCTGCAGAATCGAGGACGTGCGGATATCCGGTGTCTGGCCGTTTCGGCGAAGCGGGCGAGTGCGTAAGTGGCACCTCGCGCAACTGGGCATTTCGGCCCGCTCGGCGGCCGTGTCGGCGATCGTCGTGCTGTGTGCGCTCAGCGCGGCCGGCGCGGGGTTGGACGCGATCCTGTACCGCTCGCTGTTGTCGGGCGTCGACTACGCCGCCGCCGAAAGGGTCCGCGACATCACCAAGGCGCTGCAGTCCGATTCGCTCGACGACCTCGACAACGCGTTGCTGCACACCGACCAGCGGGTGGTCGCAACCCAATTGATCGGCCCGGATGGCAACGTGGTCAAGCGATCCGGTTCGGCGCCGAAAACACCGCTGGTCCCGGTGAACGAGTTCGACTTCAACCTGCGTCGCGGCCTGCCCGACGACGCGGTGGCCGGTGACGACATGCGGGTCAGTGGGCAGAAGGTCGCAACCCGGTCCGGTGTGTACACGGTGCTGGTGGGGGGAGGCAGCGAGGCGGTCGAGGCGACCGCGCGGACTCTGGCGATCCTGTTGGCCTGCAGCGCACCGGTGATCGTCGGGGTGGCGGCGGGTGCAACCTACTGGTTGGTGCGACGGTCGCTGCAGTCGGTGGACGCCATCCGGACCAGGGTGGCCGACATCTCGACGTCCGATCTGGCCGAGCGGGTACCGGTTCCGGACAGCCAGGACGAGATCGCGGCCCTGGCCGTCACCATGAACGAGATGCTCTCCCGCCTGGAGGCGGGTCACCGTGCGCAGCAACGCTTTGTCGGCGACGCGTCACACGAATTGCGCAGCCCGCTGACCACCATCATCTCCGGGCTGGAAGTGGCCGAGGCGCACCCCGATCTGCTCGACGCCGACCTGGCGGTCAACACCTTGCTGCCCGAGGCGCGGCGCATGCACACCCTGATCGAAGATCTGCTGCTGCTGGCCCGCGCCGACGAGCAGACGCTGCTGCGGCGCAAAGAGCGGGTGGCGCTCGATGACCTCGCGCACGCCGAAGCCGACCGTGCGCGGCGTGACACGCAATGCGTGATCCACACCGATATCGGTCCGGTGCGTCTGGAAGCCGACCCGGTGGCCATGTCGCGGATGATCCGTAACCTCGTCGAAAACGCTGTCCGCCATGCGGTTTCGTGTGTCGCCATCGAGGTCGGCGGCCAAGACGGAACGGCGATCCTGACCGTCAGCGATGACGGCCCCGGAATCGCCCCCGCCGACCGGAGCCGGGTATTCGAACGATTCGTGCGCCTGGATTCCGATCGGGCCCGCAGCGGGGGAGGGACCGGGCTGGGCCTGGCGATCGTTGCCGAGGTCGTTGCCGCGCATGGGGGAATGGTCACCATCGACGACCCGCCCTGCGGTGGAACCAGGATGATCGTGACGCTGCCCGTGTCTCAGCACAGCAATCGGTAGCCGACACCCCTAATCGTCTCGATGGTGTTGGTACCGAAAGGAACATCGATCTTGCGACGCAGGTACCCCACGTAGACCTCGACCACGTTGTCGGGGCCGTGATGATGCGCGTCCCACACGTTCTGCAGTATCTCGGCCTTGGTCACCACCACGTCCTTGTTGCGCATCAGGAACTCGAGCACCCCGTACTCGCGCGGAGTCAGCGCGATCGGGGTCGAGCCCCGTTTGACCGTGTGCCGGGCCGGATCCAGGGCCAGCGTCCCCGCTTTCATCACCACCGGCCGCGCCGGTGCGCCGCGACGAACCAGCGCCCGCAGCCGCGCCACCAGCACGCGGAATGAGAACGGCTTCGTCAGGTAGTCATCCGCGCCCAGGTCGAAGGCGTCGGTTTCGTCGTACTCACCGTCCTTGGCGGTCAGCATGAGCACCGGTGTCCATACATTGTGCGACCGCATCCGGCGCAGCACCTCATAACCGCTGAGGCCGGGCAGCATGATGTCGAGAACGATTACGTCGAAAGCGTTTTCGGTGGCCTCCCGCAGGCCGTCGACGCCGTTGCCGACGGCCACGACGACGAACCCCTCCGCCTTGAGCCCCCTGGCCACGGTGGCGGACAGCCGCGGTTCATCCTCAACGAGCAGGACTCTCATGTTTCAACGCTACGTCGAGCGCCGGCCGTACCCCCAGTCGGGCGGCCGGTCAATGTGCATCTCGGCCTGGTTGCTCGACAGCGGTGTCCGGATGATCTTCTGTGACAGCATCTTTGAGTTCGCCGGGATGGCGACCCGGACGTTGCGGTATGACGACGACCAACACCGCGATGAGCACCGCGAGCACCGCCGAGGCCAGCGGGCGACTCCACGCCAGGCCGCCGTCGGCCACGGGCTTGTCGATGAAGTCACCCACGGTCGCCCCCAGCGGCCTGGTCAGGATGAACGCGACCCAGAACAACGTGACGCGCGAGATGGGAGTCCAGAAGTACAGGACCGCGACCACGACGAGGCCGACTGCGAAGACCAGCGCGCCCCGTTCGTACCCGAAATCGCGCGTGTCGGCCAGCCAATCGCCGAGCGCGGTGCCCAATGTCTGCGAGAACGTGATGGTCGCCCAGTAGAAGGCCTCCACCTTGGGCGTCGAGACGGTGCTGACCGATACGGTGCCCTGCGACCATCGCCACAGACCCAGCGTGGCCAGCAGGCACGCCAGCAGCACCAGCGACCCCCCCGTGTAGCCGATGCGCAGTGATCGGTCCGCGAAATCGGCCAGCACGGTGCCGAACGTCGTCGAGGCCACGATCGTCGCCCAGTAGAGCGCCGCATGGAATCGCTTGGCGAGGATCTGGGCCGCAACCAGCGCCACCAGCGCGACGCCGAAAATTGCGACCCCGGCGGCGTAGCCCCAATTCAGCGTCATCGTGACGGTGTCGCCGCCCGTCTCGCCCAATGTCGTCGCCAACACCTTGATGACCCAGAAACCAAGGGTGACCGCCGGCACCTTGGTCAACGCGTGTCTCGAAACGTCAGTCATGCACGACATCTTCCGCTATCGGTGCTCGACACGGAATCACCGGTTTTGATCGGCATGGCAGGTTCTGCTCACCGGGATCACAAAGCCGACGGGTTCTCGCAGGTGGCGCAATGACGCGGCGGGTGGCGGTTTTCGCTGGTCGGGCCCGAAGGCGGCCCGGCGCAATATGCCCGGCCGCCGTCGCGCGGCCTCATCGGTGACCCGAAAAGCGGCCCTGAGCTGGGTTAGCGTGACGGCGTGGCGCATCCAGTACCCATCGGAGGACCCAGGGCCGACCGTGCCCGCCGGGTCGCCGATGTGCTGCGCCAGCAGATCCACACCGACGCCTACCCGGAGGGCCTGCCCGCCGAACTGGAGCTGGCCGCCGAATTCTCGGTATCGCGCAACACCATTCGCGAGGCACTGGCCGTCCTCAAACAAGAGGGGTTGATCGACCGCGGACCCAAGGTGGGCACGCACGTCGCGCAGCGCAAGTACGACCACGGGCTCGACGCGCTGCTGGGCCTGAAGGAGACGTTCAAGGATCTCGGTGAGGTCCGCAACGAGGTGCGCGCCGCGATGCCGGTCACCGCGCCGCCGTCGGTGGCCCGCCGGTTGCGGCTGCAGCCGGGCGAGCAGGCCGTGTTCGTCGAGCGGTTGCGTTACCTGGGTGACCTGCCGCTCAGCCTGGACCTCACCTACCTCGCCCCGGACGTCGGCAGGCGAGGTGCTCAACCATCCGCTCGAGACCAACGACCTGTTCGCGCTCATCGAGGAGGTGAGCGGGCAACGGCTGGGCTCGGCGGCGCTGGCGCTCGAGGCCATTCCGGCCGACGCGCATTCGGCTGCCACGCTGCAGGTGCCCGACGGCGCTGCGCTGCTGATGCTGGAGCGGCTCACCAGCCTGGCCGACGGCACGCCCGTCGACCTGGAGTACATCCGGATGCGCGGCGACCGAATCACCATGCGGGGCAATCTTATTAGAGCCGAGCCGATGAGGAGCAACCCATGACGCTGATCAACAACAACCGCGCCGACGTGCCGGTCACGATCGACGAGTCGCTGTGTATCGACGGCTGCACGCTGTGCGTGGAGGTCTGCCCGCTCGATGCGCTGGCCATCAACCCCGACACCGGTAAGGCTTTCATGCACGTCGACGAGTGCTGGTACTGCGGCCCCTGCGCGGCCCGCTGTCCCACCGGGGCCGTCACCGTCAACATGCCCTATCTCCTTCGCTGAAAAGCATTCAACCCCAGGACCTTTCATGAAACGACGCGCCATCCGGCTGGCGTCGGTGGTGATCGCGATCGCCGCGCTCACCCCCGGTTGCTCACTGGAATCTCTGTCGCAGTCATCCGGTGTGGTCAACGTGGTGGTGGGCTATCAGTCCAAGACCATCAACACCGTCACCGCGGGTACCCTGCTTCGCGCCCAGGGCTACCTGGAGCGCCGGCTCGCCGACATCACCACCCGCACCGGCACCAAATACGCGGTGCGATGGCAGGATTACGACACCGGCGCCCCGATCACCGCGCAGATGCTCGCCGAGAAGATCGACATCGGCTCGATGGGCGACTATCCCATGCTGATCAACGGCTCCAAGACGCAGGCCAACCCGCTGGCGAAAACCGAGATCGTCTCCATCACCGGCTACAACCCCAAGGGCGCCCTCAACATGGTGGTGGTGGCGCCCGGTTCGCCGGCGACCACGTTGGGCGACCTGGCCGGCGCCAAGGTCTCGGCCAGTGTGGGCTCGGCCGGTCACGGCACCTTGATGCGGGCGCTGGACAGGGCCGGGATCAAAGGCGTGGAAGTGCTCAACCAGCAACCGCAGGTGGGCGCCTCCGCCCTGGAATCCGGTCAGGTGCAGGGCCTTTCGCAGTTCGTCGCGTGGCCGGGGCTGCTGGTGTTCCAAAGCAAGGCCAAACTGCTCTACGACGGCGCCGAGCTTAACCTGCCCACCCTGCACGGAGTCGTGGTGCGGCGCTCGTATGCGTCGGCGCACCCGGAGGTGCTGGGCGCCTTCCTGCAGGCGCAACTCGACGCAGGAGATTTCCTCAACGACAAGCCGCTGGAGGCCGCCCGCATCGTCGCCCGGGAAAGCGGTCTGCCGCAGGAAGTGGTGTATCTCTACAACGGTCCCGGCGGTACCTCGTTCGACACCACGCTCAAACCGTCACTGGTCGAGGCGTTGAAAAACGATGTGCCGTACCTCAAGTCGATCGGCGACTTCGCCGACCTCGATGTATCCGGCTTCGTCCAGGACGGGCCGTTGCGCACCGTGTTCGGCGCTCGTGGCCTGAACTACGACGCGGCCCGCGCGGCCACCGCCAACCCGTCCGTGCTCCGCGGGGATCCCGCCCTGGCAAGCGAACTGTGGCTGGACGGTTCGGATTCCACCCAAACGGTCGCCAACCCGACCAGTCTGCTTCGGGCGGCGCGGGACGCGACCGCCCGCGGCGCCAAAGTCCGTGCCGCCTACGTTCCTGACGCAGAGCTGGGCACCCGGTGGTTCGCCGACAAGGCGGTCTGGGTCAAGGACGGCCAGAACTACCTGCCGTTCGGAACGCCGGCCGGCGCGCATCGCTATCTCGCCGCGCACCCGGGCGGCGTCATCGTGAATTACGAGCAAGCCCTTGGAGGTTCGGTATGACCGCTTATCTCACCGGCGACCCGGCAGCCCCAGTAACCACGCAAGTCGTCGACACGGTCACGGCGACGGTCGCCGCGCGACGTGCCGGCTCGCCGTGGCCGTGGCGGTTGCTGCGGCTCGCATCGGTTGCCGCCGCGATCGGATTGTGGCAGGTGCTCACCGCCGACAAGGTCCGGCTGTTGTTGCGCTTCGACACGCTGCCCACCGTCACCGAGATCGTGCACGCGCTGGGACGCCGGCTCGGAACCTCCGAGTACTGGCTTGACCTGGCGCAGTCGCTGATCCGTATTCTTACCGGCTTCGGATTGGCCGCGGTGGTCGGTGTCGCGACGGGCGTGCTGCTGGGCCGTTCGCGCTTGTTCGCCAACACCTTCGGCCCGCTGACGGAGTTGGTCAGACCCGTTCCGGCCATCGCGATGGTGCCAGTGGCGATCCTGCTGTTCCCGACCGACGAGGCCGGCATCGTGTTCATCACCTTCCTCGCGGCTTACTTCCCGATCCTGGTCAGTACCCGGCACGCGGTGCGGGCGCTGCCCACGCTGTGGGAGGACTCGGTGCGCACCCTCGGCGGCGGCCGGTGGGATGTGCTGAAGCAGGTGGTGTTGCCGGGCATCCTGCCGGGAGTGTTCGGCGGCCTTTCGGTCGGTATGGGGGTGGCGTGGATCTGCGTGATCTCCGCGGAGATGATTTCGGGCCGACTCGGGATCGGCTATCGCACCTGGCAGGACTACACCGTGCTGGCCTATCCGCAGGTGTTCGTCGGCATCATCACCATCGGCGTGCTGGGTTTCGCGACAGCGGCAGCCGTCGAGGTCGTGGGCCGTCGGGTGACCAACTGGCTGCCGCGGGCGAAGGAGGAGCAGCGATGACTCTAAAAAAGGCCGGCGTGAGTCTGGAATTGGATCGAGTTCGATTGTCCTACACCGGAGAACCGGTGATCGACGGGCTGAGCCTGACGGTGCGTCCCGGGGAGATCCTGGTGCTCACCGGTCCCTCGGGCTGCGGCAAGTCGACGGTGCTGCGGGCCCTGGCGGGACTGCTGCGGCCCGACGAAGGCCGGATCGTCGCCGACGGCGACGAGGTGACGACCACCTCCGGCGACCGCGGCATGGTTTTCCAGGACAACGCGTTGCTGCCATGGCGCACCGTGCGGTCCAACATCGAGTTGGCGCTGCGGTTGCGCGGTGCCCCGCGCGCCGGCCGGCGCGCCGAGGCGGACCGCTGGATCGCCGAGCTCGGTCTCACCGGCTTCGGCGACTACCTGCCGAAGAGCCTGTCCGGCGGCATGCGACAGCGCGTACAGCTGGCCCGCGGGCTGGCCGGCGCGCCGCGCGCGGTGATGATGGACGAGCCGTTCGGCGCGCTGGACACCCAGACCCGTACGGCCATGCAGCGGCTACTGATCGACACCTGGCGTGCCCATCCGACGACGATCGTCTTCGTCACGCACGATGTCGACGAGGCGCTGCTGCTCGGTGATCGCATCGCCGTACTGGGCAAAGCCGGTCAGCCGCTGCGCACCCTGATCGACGTGCCGGAGCCACGCGTCGATCAGCTGCGCGCCGCGCTGCGCGCCGAAGTCATTGCGGCACTGAATCACTCGGCGGTGGCGGCATGATGCAGATCCCCGACCCCGCGACCCCGGTACGGCTCGACTGTGACGTCCTGGTCATCGGCGGCGGCACCGCGGGCACCATGGCGGCGCTGTCGGCCGCCGAGAACGGCGCGCAGGTGCTGCTGCTGGAAAAGGCCCACGTGCGCCACTCCGGTGCCCTGGCGATGGGCATGGATGGCGTGAACAACGCGGTGATCCCCGGCAAGGCCGAACCCGAGGACTACGTCGCCGAGATCACCCGCGCCAACGACGGAATCGTCAACCAGCGCACCGTGTATCAGACCGCCACCCGCGGCTTTGCGATGGTGCAGCGGCTGGAGCGCTACGGAGTGAAGTTCGAGAAGAACGAGCACGGCGAATACGCGGTGCGCCGGGTGCACCGCTCGGGCTCCTACGTGCTGCCGATGCCCGAGGGCAAGGACGTCAAGAAGGCGCTGTATCGCGTGCTGCGGCAAAAGTCGATGCGCGAGAAGATCCAGATCGAGAACCGGCTGATGCCGGTCCGGGTGCTCACCCACGAAGGCCGCGCCGTGGGCGCGGCGGCGCTGAACACGCGCACCGGTGAATTCGTCACGGTCGGCGCCAAGGCGGTCATCCTGGCCACCGGCGCCTGCGGCCGCCTCGGCCTGCCCGCGTCGGGCTACCTCTACGGCACCTACGAGAACCCCACCAACGCCGGCGACGGTTATTCGATGGCCTACCACGCGGGCGCGGAGTTGTCCGGCATCGAGTGTTTCCAGGTCAACCCCCTGATCAAGGACTACAACGGCCCGGCATGTGCGTACGTCGCCAATCCCTTCGGCGGCTATCAGGTCAATTCGCACGGCGAGCGCTTCGTCGACTCCGATTACTGGTCGGGGCAGATGATGGCCGAGGTCAAAACCGAGATCGACTCCGCGCGCGGGCCCATCTATCTCAAGGTGTCGCACCTGCCCGACGAGACGCTGACCGCGCTGGAAAACATCCTGCACACCACCGAGCGGCCGACCCGGGGTACCTTCCACGCCAACCGCGGTCATGACTACCGAACCCACGACATCGAGATGCACATCTCCGAAATCGGCTTGTGTAGTGGGCATTCCGCATCGGGTGTGTGGGTCGACGAGCACGCCCGCACCACCGTGCCCGGCCTGTACGCCGCCGGTGACATGGCCTGCGTCCCGCACAACTACATGATCGGAGCTTTCGTGTTCGGCGATCTGGCCGGCACGCACGCCGCCTCGACCCTGGCCGATATTGCTGCGCCGCAACAGCTTCCGGCCGAACAGCTGCGCGAGGCGCACGAGCTGATCTACCGGCCGCTGCGGCATCCGGACGGCCCGCCGCAACCCCAGGTCGAATACAAGCTGCGCCGGTTCGTCAACGACTATGTGGCGCCCCCCAAGACGGGGGCCAAGCTGTCCCTGGCCATCCGCACCTTCGAGCGCATGAGCGCCGAGATCGCCGAGATGGGCGCCCGCAACCCGCATGAGCTGATGCGCGCGGTCGAGGTGTCGTTCATCCGGGACTGCGCCGAGATGGCCGCGCGCTCGTCGCACACCCGCACCGAATCGCGATGGGGCCTCTATCACGATCGCGCCGACCTGCCCGGCCGCGACGACAACCAGTGGGGCTATCACCTCAACCTGCGCAAGGACGCCGGCGGCGAGATGGTGTTCCTCAAGCGGCCGGTCGCACCGTATTTCGTGCCGGTCCCGGAGCTCGACGGCCTGCCGCCCGCCGACCAGACCGTCTACCCGGTGGAGCAGCCGCCGTTGGTCGGCGGCCAAGCCCCGGCCACCGCGGTGTCCCGGATCAGTCCGGCCACAACGGCATTCGAACCGCCGTCACCGCGCATCGCCGAGGTGCTGGCGCTCGAGGAGCCCACGATGGCCGACCTGGGGCCCTACCTTGCCGACGCGGATCCGGGGGTGCGCCGCACCGCGGTGTCGACGCTGACCGAGCACATTCCCGACGGCTACGCGCCCGCGCTGGTGGCGGCGCTGAACGACGACGACGCCGCGGTCCGGCTCACCGGCGCCGACGGCATCCGCGAGCTGGTCGAGGTGCTGCCGGAACCGGAAGGCGTTCGGGAGCACCTGGATTCCGCCGATCGCGTGGTGCGCGCGGCCTCGCTGTACGTGCTGGCGGCACGCCGGGCCGGTGAGGCTGCGCAGTACCGTCGCGCCCTGGACGACGTCGATCATCGGGTCCGCATCGAGGCGGTGCGGGCGCTGGTGTCCGTCGACGACGTGGAAGGTGTCGTCGCCGCCGCCGGCGACGAGAACCGCGAGGTGCGCATCGCGGCGGCCGCCGGGCTGGCGACGCTAAGGGGGGCAGCGGCCCCAGCTAGCCCGGCCGTGCGCCGGCTGGTCGCCGACAGCGATCCGCTGGTTCGCGCGGCCGCGCTGGCCGCATTGGGCCAGTTGGGTTGCGGCCAAGACGATTACGCCGCCATCAAGCGGGCGCTGCGGGCGCCGGCCTGGCAGGTGCGGGAAGGCGCGGCACGCGCGCTGGCCGGCGCGCCGGTCGACTTCGCGGTTGCGCATCTTTCCGAGGCGCTGGGCGATGCCCATCTGGACGTGCGTAAGGCGGCAGTGCTCGGCCTGACCCGGTGGGCCGGTGAGCCCGCCGCCCGGGACGCATTGGGGCTTGCCCTCAAGGACGGCGACGCCGACGTGCGCGCCTATGCGCGCCGGGCGCTCGAACACGACGGCTTGGCGGAAAAAGCCTAGTCAGCGCAGAATCTTGGCGTAGAGCAGGCTGTCCTGGGGTTCGGGGCCCATCGTGGGGTAGACCGCGTGGCGGGCCAGCCGTCCCTCCAAGAAGAAGCCGGCGTGCTCGAGCAGTCGCGCCGAGCGTTCGTTGTCCACACTGCAGGTGGCCCAGACGCGATACACCTCGCGATCGGCGTCGAGCGCGGTGAGCAGCATGCCGAGCACCTCGGACATCAAACCCTTGCCCCACCAGCGTCGGCCCAGGCAGTAGCCGACCTCGACCGAATGCGGCGCGGTGCGTCGACAGCTGGCCAGCCCGATCACCTCGTCGCGGTGCCGCGACTCGATGACCCAGGTTTTCTCGCCCGCGCTGGCGTTGAGTTTTTCGGTGATCACGCGCCGAGTTGCGGCAACGTCGGGGTGCGGCGCCCACAACAGATACTTGGTGACCTGCGGATCGCGGGCGACCCGCTGGAACAGCGCCCCGGCGTCGTCGAGCGCGGGTGGGCGCAACAGCAGCCGCGGACCGCTGATGCGGTCGGGTGGGTATTCGGGCATCGGGATGTGACTTTAGAGGTCGAGGGCGCGATAGGTGGTGCGGACGAATCGCGGTTGTGCGGTGCGGAGTTTGGCCAGCGACGTGTTGCCCGCGACGGCCGTGGCGGCATCGACGGTCAGGTCCGGCAGATTCTGAATCAGGTAGAGCAGGATCAGCTCCGCGCTGGGGTCGGCCTGCCACCAGGTTCCGTAGGCGCCGGGCCAGCTGAAGGTGCCGAGACCGCCAGGCCCGAAAAGCGGTGTGCTCTTGGCGGGATCGGTCACCAGCGACAGGTTCAGCCCGAAGCCGCGACCGACCCAATACGGAGCGCCCAGGAAGTTGTGCCGCTTCTGTTCCTCGGTGAGCCGGTCGGTCCGCATCAGCCGGACGGACTCTTCCGAAAGCACCCGCACGCCGTCGACGGTTCCGCCGCCGAGCAGCATTCGCACGAATCGCAGGTAATCGTCGGCGCTCGACCACAATCCGCCGCCGGCATTGCAGAACGAGGGTGGCGTGATGTGCGGTGGCCCCATCACGCCGTGCTGCAGTCGGCTTTGTTCGTCGAGCCGGTACATGGTCGCCGCGCGGCGTCGTGCCTCTGGCGAGACGAAGAACCCGGTGTCGGACATGCCCGCGGGGCCCAGGATCCGTTCGTCGAGCACCTCGTGGAATGGCTTGTCCTCGATGCGGGAGGCGATGACGCCCAGCAGGTCGATGGAGTGGCTGTAAGTGACGCGGTCACCGGGCTGATGCACCAGCGGCAGCTTGGCCAACTCGGCCAGCCAGGCGTCCGGGCCCTGATTGAACGGCAGCCGCATGTAGGCCTTGGAGATCGGCCCGGACACCGAGAAGCCATAGGCCAGCCCGCTGGTATGGGTGAGCAGATCCTCGATCAGGATGGTGCGGTTCACCGGGTGCGTGCGCTCCAGCGGGCCGTGCGGATCATCGAGCACCCGCACGTCGCCCAGCTCCGGCGCCCAGCGGGTGACCGGATCTTTGAGCGTCAGCTTGCCCTCGTCGACCAGGCTCATCACCGTCGCGACCGTCACCGGCTTGGTCATCGATGCGATGCGAAACAGCGTGTCGCGCTGCATCGGCAGACCCGCATCCACGTCGCGGTAGCCGATTTCGTTGATCTGTAGCAGTTCTCCGCGCTGCCAGGCCACCGTCACCGCGCCGGCGAGCAGGCCGGCGTCGCACACTTCGCGAATGGAGGCGGCATTGCCGTTGAGGGCCGAGCGATTCACGTGGTCAGGTTAGCGGGCCGGTCGAATGGCCCTCAGATCCGGTCGATTCCGGCGAGCAGGGTCGCCACCCCGGATGTGAGTACGCCCGAAATCAGTAGCGTGGCGCCGAGCCACACGCTCGCGATCATCCGGTTCGGGCGGGCCGGGTCGCGGCCGAGGACCGACAGGAAGAATCCTGCGGGCATCAAGATTGCGGCCAGCAGCACGGCGATCGCCCCGCCGTTAGCCCAGGCGGGGTTCGCGCCTGCAGCGTTGCCGAGTACTGACAGCACGACGCCCAGCATCACGAGCACCCCGGCGTGCGCATGGCCCGCCCGGAAAAACGATTTCTGCAAGCCGTTGGTTTCGTGGCTGCCGGTGACGACGCGCAGTAGGAAGACGCCGCCGGAGGCGATGGTGACAATCGAGATGATGGTGGCCCCGAGTGTGATGCTCATGAACGGGGTGATCAGGGAGGTACTCATAAAAGCCTTAAGAATCGTCGTCGTTCACATTAGATACTTCTACTATCCAATAGTGGATAGTAGAAGTATCTAATGTCAAGCTGTTCTGGCAATACTGTCGAAGGAGCGCGTCCATGCTGATGTCGGAGCTGGCCAGCCGCACCCATGCGCCCATACCGACGATCAAGTTCTACCTGCGTGAGGGCCTGCTGATGCCCGGCCGCGCCGTCAGCTCCACCCGCGCCCACTACGACGAGCCACACATCCGACGGATTGCGCTGATCAGGGCGCTGTCCGCACTCGGTCTCTCGGTGGCCCAGGTCAGGTCCGTCGTCGGACTCATCGACCATCCGGGCCGGTCGCTTTTCGCCACGCTGGGAGCCGCAACGGCGGCACTTTCGCGCCCCGCCGGAACCGTACGCGATGAGAACTGCGCGCGGGCGCGGGCTGCCCTGTCCGCGCTCGACCTAGTGGTGCCCGACGATCTTCCCGCGGTAGCACAGCTTGACCGTGCCCTTGTCGACGCCGAGGCCGCGGGCGTGCCGATGACCGAGGATCGGCTGCGCGCCTACGCGCCACACATCAAGGCCATCGCCGCTTACGACATCGAGCAGATGCCGCTGCAACCTGCCACGGCGGCAATCGAATACGCCGTCCTCGGGACAATCTTTTACGAACCGATTCTCGCGGCACTGCGCCGCATCGCGCATGCCGGCCTGACCGCGCAACGCCTGGGCGAGGACACGTGAACCGCCGTCCGGTGGGCCAGCCCGCTGCGCTCAGGAACAGCAACCGATCGCGGGGCCAAAATTTCATGTCGGTTTCGGTTGAGCAAAGGTACTGCAGCTTACCCGCGATGCGAGGGCCGATATCTCCCGTTTGGCTTTAGTGTTGGCTGCTATGTCCGGACCGAACAACCACGTGATGCGCTGGCGCACAGCGCTTCACGTAGCCGTGTCGGCATTGATAGTTGCCATTTCCGGACTCGCCTTCACTCCCGTGGCTCATGCGGCTGCGGCCACGGCGACGTTGGCAGTGGAACATGCCTGGCAGACCGGCTTCATCGCCCGCTTCACCATCGTCAACTCAAGCCTGGCGCCGCTCAGCGATTGGAAGCTTGAGTTCGACTTGCCGGCGGGAGAGTCCGTCGTGCACACGTGGAATAGCGCCATTACCCAATCTGGCACGCACTATGTGCTCACCCCCGCGAATTGGAATCGCACCATTGCACCCGGTGGTTCAGCCACAGGTGGCATGAGAGGCTTGCTGACCGGTTCCTACTCGCCACCGTCGAATTGTGTGCTCAACGGGCAATATCCCTGCACCTAATCGACCCGACGGTCCTATTGCCTCGTCGCAGCTCTATACATTCAGCGCGAAGAAATGAGAATCGCTCCAGAGACTCATGGGGCGGTTGTGACTGGCGCACCTGGGGACAAAGGGCGCCACCCGCGCCTGTCAGCGTCGTGCCCGAAATAAGTGCTACGCTGCCTCGCAGTCGACATCCTTTAACGATCCGTCCGGCGAGGCGGAGAAGGAGGTCAAGTTTCGTATGGGTGCTGCGGGCGACACCGGCTTTCCCGTTTCAAGGGCAGCGATTCCCGGGAGTTGATGTCGGCGGCCGATGTGGGCCGCACCATTTCCCGCATTGCGCATCAGATCATCGAAAAGACCGCGCTGGACGGTCCCGACGCGCCGCGGGTGGTGCTGCTGGGCATCCCGACCCGCGGTGTCATCCTCGCTAAGCGGCTGGCCGCCAACATCGGCGAATACAGCGGCGTCGAGGTCGGTCACGGTGCCCTGGACATCACGCTCTACCGCGACGATCTGATGCAAAAACCGCCGCGGCCTCTGGAAGCTACCTCGATCCCGGCCGGCGGCATCGATGACGCGTTGGTGATCCTGGTCGACGACGTCTTGTACTCCGGCCGCTCGGTGCGTTCCGCGCTGGATGCGCTGCGCGACGTGGGCCGGCCGCGGGTGGTGCAGCTGGCGGTGCTGGTCGACCGCGGCCATCGCGAACTGCCGCTGCGCGCCGATTACGTGGGCAAGAACGTCCCCACCTCGCGCGGCGAGAGCGTGCACGTGCTGCTGAGCGAGAACGACGGTGACGACGGCGTGGTGATCTTACGATGACGCGCCATCTGCTGGCCGCCGGCGACCTGAGCCGCGACGACGCCACCGCCATCCTCGACGACGCCGACCGGTTCGCGCAGGCGCTGGTGGGCCGCGAGATCAAGAAGCTGCCGACGCTGCGCGGCCGCACCATCGTCACGATGTTCTACGAGAACTCGACCCGCACCCGGGTGTCCTTCGAGGTGGCCGGCAAGTGGATGAGCGCCGACGTGATCAACGTCAGCGCGTCCGGATCGTCGGTGGGCAAGGGGGAGTCACTGCGCGACACCGCGTTCACGCTGCGCGCCGCGGGCGCCGACGCGTTGATCGTCCGGCACCCGGCTTCCGGCGCCGCGCACCTGCTCGCCGAGTGGACCGGCGCGAACGACAACGGGGGACCGTCGGTGATCAATGCCGGCGACGGCACCCACGAGCACCCGACCCAGGCGCTGCTGGACGCGCTCACCATTCGCCAGCGCCTTGGCGCCATCGAAGGCCGTCGCATCGTGATCGTCGGCGACATCCTGCACAGCCGGGTCGCCCGCTCCAACGTGACGCTGCTGCACACCCTGGGCGCCGAGGTGGTCCTGGTCGCGCCGCCGACGCTGCTGCCGGTCGGGGTCGAGGGCTGGCCGGTCACCGTATCCAACGACTTCGATGCCGAGCTGCCCGCCGCCGACGCGGTACTGATGCTGCGGGTGCAGGCCGAGCGGATGAACGGCGGGTTCTTCCCGTCGGTGCGCGAATACTCCTCGCTGTACGGGCTTTCCGATCGCCGCCAAGCGATGCTGCCCGGCCATGCCGTGGTGCTGCACCCGGGACCGATGCTGCGCGGCATGGAGATCGCCTCGTCGGTGGCCGATTCATCGCAATCGGCTGTGCTGCAACAGGTTTCCAACGGTGTCCACGTGCGGATGGCGGTGCTGTTCCATGTGCTGGTCGGCACCGAATTAGCCGGAGAAGAGGGTGCGGCGTGAGCGTGTTGCTGCGCGGGGTTCGGTTGTACGGGGAGGGCGACCGCGTCGACGTGCTGGTCGATGACGGCCAGATCGCCGACATCGGCGCCGGGTTGGCCGAGGCCGGAGGCGTCGAAAAGGACCTAGACGTGATCGATGCCACCGGCCACGTGCTGCTGCCCGGCCTGGTGGACTTGCACACCCATCTGCGCGAACCCGGGCGCGAATACGCCGAAGACATCGAAACCGGCTCGGCCGCAGCGGCTTTGGGTGGCTACACCGCAGTATTCGCGATGGCCAACACCACCCCGGTCGCCGACAGCCCGGTGGTCACCGACCACGTGTGGCATCGGGGCCAGCAGGTCGGCCTGGTCGACGTGCACCCGGTGGGCGCCGTCACCGTTGGACTGGCCGGCAAAGAGCTGACCGAGATGGGCATGATGGCGGCCGGGGCCGCGCAGGTGCGGATGTTCTCCGACGACGGCATCTGCGTGCATGACCCGCTGGTGATGCGCCGCGCCCTGGAATACGCCACCGGCCTGGGCGTGCTCATCGCCCAGCACGCCGAAGAGCCGCGGCTGACCGTCGGCGCCGTCGCCCACGAAGGACCGACCGCCGCCCGGCTGGGCCTGGCGGGATGGCCCCGGGCGGCCGAGGAATCGATCGTCGCCCGCGACGCGCTGCTGGCTCGCGACGCCGGCGCCCGGGTGCACATCTGCCACGCCTCCACGGCGGGCACCGTCGAGCTCGTGAAATGGGCCAAGGAGCAAGGGATCTCGATCACCGCCGAAGTCACCCCGCACCACCTGATGCTGGACGACGGCAGGCTGGCGAGTTACGACGGGCAAAACCGGGTCAACCCACCGCTGCGCGAAGCCGCCGACGCGGTGGCGCTGCGCCAAGCGCTGGCCGACGGCGTCATCGACTGCGTGGCCACCGACCACGCCCCGCACGCCGAGCACGAGAAATGTGTGGAGTTCTCCGCGGCGCGTCCCGGCATGCTGGGGCTGCAGACGGCGCTGTCGATCGTGGTGCAGACGATGGTCACCCCGGGGTTGCTGACCTGGCGGGACGTCGCCCGGGTGATGAGTGAAAACCCCGCACGCATCGCGCGCCTGCCCGATCACGGCCGGCCGCTGGAGGTCGGGGAGCCCGCCAACCTCACGGTGGTGGATCCCACGGCCTCATGGACCGTCGCCGGATCCGACCTGGCCAGTCGGTCGGCCAACACGCCCTACGAGGCGATGACCCTGCCCGCCACCGTGACCGCCACGCTGCTGCGCGGCAAGGTCACCGCCCGAGATGGGAAGTCCCCGGCATGAACTCGGGCACGCTGGTGGGATCGCTGATCTTCGCGGCCGTGGTGGTGGTTGTGATCACGGTGGTGATCCAGCTGATGATGCGGACCTGGCAGCGTCGCTCGCACCAGCAGGCGGAGCTGATCGGGGCGTTGCCCGAGATCCCGGACCAGGTGGGGGCCGCGACCATCACCACCCGCGGCCACTATTGCGGTTCCATGATGGCGCCGGGCTGGAGTGAACGGATCGCGGCCGGTGATCTGGGTTTCCGCAGCAAAGCGGTGCTGACCCGTTATTCCGAGGGCATCATGGTGGAACGCGTACGGGCGCAGCCGATTTGGATTCCGCGCGACTCGATCACGGGCATCCGTATGGAGCGCAGAATGACGGGCCGGGTTGGGATTCTGGCGATCCGCTGGCGGTTGCCGTCGGGCGTCGAGATCGACACCGGCTTCCGGGCGAACCACCGCAACGAATACGACGGCTGGCTCAAATCGCAGCATGAGGAGGAGCGGCGCTCGTGAGTAAGGCGCAATTGGTACTCGAGGACGGCCGCGTCTTCACCGGCATGCCGTTCGGCAAGGTCGGCCAAACATTGGGCGAGGCCGTATTTTCCACCGGCATGTCCGGCTACCAGGAGACGCTGACCGATCCCAGTTACCACCGGCAGATCGTGGTGGCCACCGCGCCGCAGATCGGCAACACCGGCTGGAACGGCGAGGACGCCGAGAGCCGCGGCGACAAGATCTGGGTCGCCGGCTATGCGGTGCGCGATCCGTCGCCGCGGCCGTCCAACTGGCGGGCCACCGGGACGCTGGAGGACGAACTGGTCCGCCAGCACATCGTCGGGATCGCCGGTATCGACACCCGCGCGGTGGTGCGGCATTTGCGCACCCGCGGCTCGATGAAGGCCGGGGTGTTCTCCGGTGACGCGCTCGCCGATGCGGACGAACTGCTGCAGCGGGTGCGCGGCCAGCAGTCGATGCTGGGGGCCGACCTGGCCGGCGAGGTCAGCACGCCGGACACCTACGTCGTGGAACCCGCAGGCTCACCGCGGTTCACGGTCGCCGCACTGGATCTGGGGATCAAAACCAATACGCCGCGCAACTTCGCCCGACGCGGCGTCCGGACCCACGTGCTGGCATCGTCGGCGACCTACGAGCAGATCGCCGACATCAAGCCCGACGGCGTCTTCTTGTCCAATGGCCCCGGCGACCCCGCCACCGCCGATCACATCGTCGCGGTCACCCGCGAGGTGCTGGGCGCCGGAATCCCGTTGTTCGGCATCTGTTTCGGCAATCAGATCCTGGGCCGGGCGCTGGGCCTGTCCACCTACAAGCTGGTGTTCGGTCACCGCGGCATCAACATCCCGGTGATCGACCACGCCACCGGCCGGGTGGCGGTCACCGCACAAAACCACGGCTTCGCGCTCGAAGGGGAGGCCGGCCAGTCCTTCGACACGCCGTTCGGACGAGCGATCGTCAGCCACACCTGCGCCAATGACGGGGTGGTCGAAGGCGTGAAACTCGCTGACGGGCAGGCCTTTTCGGTTCAGTACCATCCGGAGGCCGCGGCCGGCCCGCACGATGCGGAGTACCTGTTCGACCAATTCATCGAGCTCATGACAGGGGAGGGCCGCTAGTGCCACGTCGCACCGACCTCAACCACGTGCTGGTGATCGGCTCGGGGCCGATCGTCATCGGGCAGGCCTGCGAGTTCGACTACTCCGGCACCCAGGCGTGCCGGGTGCTGCGTGCGGAGGGGCTGCAGGTCAGTCTGGTCAACTCCAACCCGGCCACCATCATGACCGACCCGGAGTACGCCGACCACACCTACGTCGAGCCGATCACCGCCGCATTCGTCGAGAAGGTGATCGCCCAGCAGGCCGAGCGCGGCAACAAGATTGACGCGCTGCTGGCCACCCTGGGCGGGCAGACCGCGCTGAACACGGCGGTCGCGCTGTACGAGAACGGGGCGCTGGAGCGCCACGGCGTCGAGCTCATCGGCGCCGACTTCGACGCCATTCAGCGCGGCGAGGACCGGCAGATGTTCAAGGACATCGTCGCCAAGGTGGGTGGTGAATCCGCCCGCAGCCGAGTGTGTTTCACCATGGAAGAGGTCCGCGAGACGGTCGAGGAGCTCGGCCTGCCGGTCGTGGTGCGGCCCAGCTTCACCATGGGCGGCCTGGGCTCGGGGATGGCGCGATCCGTCGAGGAGGTCGACCGGATGGCCGGCGCCGGGCTGGCCGAAAGCCCGAGCGCCAACGTGCTGATCGAGGAATCGATTTACGGCTGGAAGGAATTCGAGCTCGAGCTGATGCGCGACGGCAACGACAACGTGGTCGTGGTGTGCTCGATCGAGAACTTCGACCCGATGGGCGTGCACACCGGTGACTCGGTCACCGTCGCGCCGGCGATGACGCTGACCGACCGGGAATACCAGCGCATGCGAGACCTGGGAATCGCGATCCTGCGCGAGGTCGGGGTGGACACCGGGGGCTGCAACATCCAGTTCGCGATCGACCCCTCCGACGGCCGGCTGATCGTCATCGAGATGAACCCACGGGTGTCGCGATCAAGTGCCCTGGCGTCCAAGGCCACCGGCTTCCCGATCGCCAAGATCGCCGCCAAGCTGGCCATCGGCTACACCCTCGACGAGATCGTCAACGACATCACCAAGGAAACGCCGGCCTGCTTCGAACCCACCCTGGACTACGTGGTGGTCAAGGCGCCGCGCTTCGCGTTCGAGAAGTTCCCGGGCGCCGATCCCACCCTGACCACCACCATGAAATCTGTGGGTGAGGCAATGTCGTTGGGCCGCAACTTTGTTGAGGCGCTCGGCAAGGTGATGCGGTCGCTGGAGACCACCCGCGCCGGTTTCTGGACCAAACCGGACCCCGAGGGCGACGTCGACGAGGTGCTGACCCGGCTGCGGACGCCGACCGAGGGCCGGCTCTACGACATCGAACTGGCGCTGCGCCTGGGCGCATCGGTGGAACAGGTCGCCGAGGCCAGCGCTGTGGACCCGTGGTTCGTCGCGCAGATCGGCGAGCTGATCGGCCTGCGCGCGGAGTTGATCGCCGCCCCGGTGCTCGACGCGGACCTGCTGCGCCGCGGTAAGCACAGCGGCCTGTCGGACCGCCAGATCGCCGCGCTGCGGCCCGAATTGGCGGGGGAGAACGGGGTGCGCTCGCTGCGGGAGCGGCTGGGTGTGCACCCGGTGTACAAGACCGTGGACACCTGTGCGGCCGAGTTCGAGGCCAAGACGCCGTATCACTACAGCAGCTACGAGCTGGATCCCGCCGCCGAGACCGAGGTGGCGCCGCAGACCGAGAAGCCCAAGGTGCTGATCCTCGGGTCGGGGCCCAACCGCATCGGGCAGGGCATCGAATTCGACTACAGCTGTGTGCATGCGGCGACGACGTTGTCGCAGGCGGGCTTCGAGACCGTGATGGTCAACTGCAACCCGGAGACGGTGTCCACCGACTACGACACCGCCGACCGGCTGTACTTCGAGCCGCTGACCTTCGAAGACGTCCTCGAGGTGTTCCGAGCCGAGCAGCAGTCCGCGGGTGACGGCCCCGGTGTGGTGGGGGTGATCGTGCAACTCGGCGGCCAGACCCCGCTCGGGCTGGCGCAGCGCCTCGCCGACGCGGGCGTACCGATCGTCGGCACTCCGCCGGAAGCCATCGACCTCGCCGAGGACCGCGGCGCCTTCGGCGACGTGCTCACCACGGCCGGCCTGCCCGCGCCGAAGTACGGCACCGCAACCACTTTCGCCCAGGCCCAGCGGATCGCCGAAGACATCGGCTACCCGGTGCTGGTGCGGCCGTCCTACGTGCTGGGCGGTCGGGGCATGGAGATCGTTTACGACGAGGAGACGCTGCGGGGCTATATCACCCGCGCCACCGAGCTCTCACCCGAGCATCCGGTGCTCGTCGACCGCTTCCTCGAGGACGCGGTGGAGATCGACGTGGACGCGTTGTGCGACGGCGCCGAGGTGTACATCGGTGGGATCATGGAACACATCGAGGAAGCCGGCATCCACTCCGGTGACTCGGCGTGCGCGCTGCCTCCGGTGACGCTGGGCCGCAGCGACATCGAGAACGTGCGCCGCGCCACCGAGGCCATCGCACACGGCATCGGCGTGGTGGGCCTGCTCAACGTGCAGTACGCGCTCAAGGATGACGTGCTCTACGTCCTGGAGGCCAACCCGCGCGCCAGCCGCACGGTGCCGTTCGTGTCCAAGGCCACGGCGATCCCGCTCGCCAAGGCGTGTGCCCGGGTCATGTTGGGCGCCACCATCTCCCAGCTTCGCGAGGAGGGGATGTTGGCGGCGTCCGGGGACGGCGCGCATGCCGCGCAGAACGCCCCGATCGCGGTCAAGGAGGCCGTGCTGCCCTTCCACCGCTTCCGCCGCACCGACGGGGCCGCCATCGACTCGCTGCTGGGCCCGGAGATGAAATCCACCGGCGAGGTGATGGGAATCGACCGCGACTTCGGCACCGCGTTCGCCAAGAGTCAGACCGCCGCGTACGGGTCGCTGCCGGCCCAGGGCACCATCTTCGTGTCGGTGGCCAACCGGGACAAGCGCTCACTGGTGTTCCCCGTCAAGCGCCTGGCGGATCTGGGCTTCCGGGTGCTGGCCACCGAGGGGACGGCGGAGATGTTGCGCCGCAACGGAATTCCCTGCGAAGAGGTGCGCAAGCACTTCGAGGACCCGCAGCCGGGCCGCCCCGAGATGTCGGCGGTGGACGCGATCAAGGCCGGCGAGGTCGACATGGTGATCAACACGCCATACGGCAACTCCGGGCCACGCATCGACGGCTATGAGATCCGTTCGGCCGCGGTGTCGGTCAACATCCCGTGTGTCACCACGGTGCAGGGCGCCTCGGCCGCCGTCCAGGGCATCGAGGCGGGCATCCGCGGCGACATCGGTGTGCGCAGCCTGCAAGAACTGCACAGCCAGATCGGTCAGGGCGGCCTGCCCGGCAACGGGGACCAGTGACCGGGTTCGGCGTCCGGCTCGCGGACGCCAAGGCCCAACGCGGGCCGCTGTGTGTGGGCATCGACCCACATCCCGAGTTGCTGCGTGCCTGGGATCTGCCCACGACCGTCGACGGGCTGGCCGCGTTCTGCGACGTCTGCATCGAGGCGTTCTCCGGATACGCCGTTGTCAAACCTCAAGTCGCGTTCTTCGAGGCCTACGGCGCCGCGGGATTCGCGGTGCTCGAACGCACCATCGCGGCCTTGCGATCGGCCGGGGTGCTGGTGCTTGCCGACGCCAAACGCGGCGACATCGGCACGACGATGGCGTCCTATGCCGCCGCCTGGGCGGGTGATTCACCGCTGGCCGCCGACGCCGTGACGGCCACCCCATACCTGGGGTTCGGCTCGCTGCGGCCGCTGCTGGAGACCGCCGCGGCGCACGACCGCGGGGTGTTCGTGCTGGCGGCCACCTCCAATCCCGAGGGCGCCACCGTGCAGCGTGCCACCTTCGACGGCCGCACCGTGGCCCAGCTGGTCGTCGACCAGGCGGCGGTGGTGAACCGGTCGGCGACGCCGTCCGGGCCGGGATATGTCGGCGTGGTCGTGGGCGCGACGGTGTTGCAGGCGCCCGATCTCAGCGCGTTGGGCGGTCCGGTCCTGGTGCCCGGGCTCGGTGTGCAGGGCGGACGGCCCGAGGCGCTCGCCGGGCTGGGCGGCGCCGAACCCGGACAGCTGCTGCCCGCGGTGGCCCGCGAGGTGCTGCGGGCCGGACCGGGCGTGGCGGAGCTGCGCGATGCGGCCGACCGCATGCTGGACGCCGTCGCCTACCTGGCGATGTGACTGGGGTTGACGTCTAGTCCGATGCCAGTGCGGTGCTGGGCCGTGCGGTTTCGACGATGACGGTGGTGGCCTTGACGACGGCCACCGCGACGCTGCCGGGACGCAGCTGCAATTCCTCGGCGGCTTCGGTGCTCATCAGCGACACGACGGTGAACGGACCGCACTGCATCTCCACTTGGGTCATCACCTTGTCGCTGACCACCGACGTGACCAGCCCGACGAAGCGGTTGCGGGCCGAGCTGCCGATGCTGAGCGGGTCCGCGGGCGGGGCGGGCGCATTGGTGCGGGAGAAGTCGGCCAGGTCCTCGCTCGCGATCACCTTGCGGCCGGCGGCGTCGTGACCGACCGCCAATGTGCCCTGGTTGATCCAGCGCCGCACGGTGTCGTCACTGACGCCCAGCAGCTCAGCCGCCTGGCGAATTCGCAGGTTGGACACCCGTCGATCGTATCGGATTCCGTGCTGTTGATTAGCTGAAATGAGCGGGTGAGGCGCTCAATATCCGCGATTACGGAATCAACACGATCTTTAGTCCGCGTGTGCGGAAATAGGTACGACAATCCGACCGGATCCACGGAAGCGAGCGACCGCCATCACCGCGCGCGTCCGGCGCGCCGGCGAATCCCTGCCGCCAAAGACGATGCAACCCTTGATGTTTGGGGAAGATTCACGATGTGTTGGGATGACGCGATCGTGCAGACGTCGTACGCGGTGGCCCGCGCGCCGGGGCGGACGCCCCGCTGTCGAATGTGCATTTGTCACGACGCAGCAGCCCGCCGGGCCGGCGCGCCCGACGACGAATTCCGGCGGTAGCTGTGTTGGTTGCTGGACGGGCCAGGCCTGACCTGCGGCAGGCAGCTCAGATCGGCCCCAGCACGTGCCCAGGAGTTCGGCAGACCGCCGAAGTCGCTCGGGGCGCGGATTCGGGGCCAAAGCCCCCTCGAAAGGCCCCTTGGGCCCACTCAGACCGGTGCACCGCGTAAAACGCCGCGTTGGCCTGCCGTTTGACCGGGGACGCGACACGCGCGACACGCCGCAACAAATCCGTGATCCCTCGCACCGGGCGTGACGGCTGGCCGCCGACGCCCTTTCCGGGCGGCTCGGCGGGGCCGCCCGGTGTCGGCCGCGGGAAGTAAAACCGCAGCTAGATTCCCTAAAGGCGCGCTGAAACGGGGCTGGTACCGCCAACCGGACGGCGCCCCATGCGGCCGTCGTCGACGCCCGTGGGAGCGCCGCTTTGGCCGGCCATCCGCCGGTCCATGCTGGGACTTTGCCCCGTTAAGCAGGGGGTCGGGTTAGATTTCGTCAGGAGGCCTGAGTACGGTCGTCTCCGCTGGCAGAAGTGCCGGCGAGACAAAATGAGATCGATTGAAATTGATTGATCAGATACGGAGGAATCGTGGCCCTTCCCCAGTTGACCGACGAGCAGCGCGCGGCTGCGTTGGAGAAGGCGGCTGCCGCACGTCGAGCGCGAGCAGAGCTGAAGGACCGCCTGAAGCGTGGCGGCACCAACCTCACCCAGGTGCTCAAGGACGCCGAGACCGACGAAGTCCTGGGCAAGATGAAGGTTTCCGCCCTTCTCGAGGCGTTGCCCAAGGTGGGCAAGGTCAAGGCGCAGGAAATCATGACTGAGTTGGAGATCGCCCCCACCCGCCGTCTGCGCGGTCTCGGCGATCGTCAGCGCAAGGCCCTGCTGGAAAAGTTCGGCTCCTAACCGAGCCGTGGGCGCACCGGCCCAGGAGCGCCTGTGAGCGCTGGCGGGGGACCGGACATCCAGCATGGGACACGTCCTGAACCACCAGGTAACGGACGTGTGGTCGTGCTGTCCGGTCCCTCAGCGGTCGGCAAGTCGACTGTGGTCCGATGCCTGCGAGAGCGGGTCCCGGACCTGCATTTCAGCGTCTCGGCCACGACGCGGGCGCCGCGGCCCGGCGAGGTCGACGGCGTCGACTACCACTTCGTCACCCCCGCCCGCTTCCAGCAGCTCATCGACGAGGGCGCGCTGCTGGAGTGGGCCGAGATCCATGCGGGACTGCACCGATCGGGCACCCTGGCCGAGCCGGTTCGGGCCGCCACCGCCCGCGGAATTCCGGTTCTGATCGAAGTTGACCTGGCCGGTGCCAGGTCCGTCAAGAAGGCGATGCCCGAGGCCCTGGCGGTCTTTCTGGCGCCGCCCAGCTGGGAGGATCTGAAGGCCAGGCTCGTCGGCCGCGGCACCGAAACACCCGAGGTCATGCAGCGGCGGTTGGAGACCGCCCGCATCGAAATGGCGGCCCAAAAAGACTTCGATCGGGTGGTCGTGAACAGCGAATTGGAGTCAGCCTGCTCCGAATTGGTATCCTTGCTGGTGGGAACTGCGCCGGGCCGCCATGACCCGTCCGGCCAGACCAGGAGCCGGACCACATCCCAGCACGATTAACCACCGAATTCTTCAGTATTTTCAGCGGCGACGAGCCGCTCCAATCCGGCAGGAGATTGACCTAAGTGAGTATTCCGCAGTCCGACGCGGCATTGGCCGCCGTCCCCGACCGGTTCGATCCGTCCGCCGGGGGACCGGGCGCATACGACACCCCGCTGGGCATCACCAACCCGCCCATCGACGAGCTGCTGGACCGCGTTTCGAGCAAATACGCCCTGGTGATCTACGCCGCCAAGCGAGCCCGTCAGATCAACGACTACTACAACCAGCTCGGTGAGGGCATCCTCGAATACGTCGGTCCGCTGGTCGAACCGGGGCTGCAGGAAAAGCCGCTATCGATCGCGATGCGCGAGATCCACGGCGACCTGCTCGAGCACACCGAGGGCGAGTAACCGGGCCGGGCCGGGCGCGCGCTGTGGACCGCAAGCGGATCATCGTCGGCGTCTCCGGCGGTATCGCCGCCTACAAGGCGTGCACCGTCGTTCGTCAGCTCGCCGAGGCCGGCCATTCGGTTCGTGTCATCCCGACCGAGTCCGCGCTGCGTTTCGTCGGGGCCGCCACCTTCGAGGCGCTCTCCGGCCAGCCGGTGCACACCGGCGTCTTCAACGACGTGCCCGAGGTTCCGCACGTCCAGCTCGGCAAGCAGGCCGACCTGGTCGTGGTGGCGCCCGCCACGGCGGACCTGCTGGCCCGGGCGGTGCACGGCCGGGCCGACGATCTGCTGACCGCCACCCTGCTGACCGCGCGATGTCCGGTGCTGTTCGCGCCGGCGATGCACACCGAGATGTGGTTGCACCCGGCCACCGTGGACAACGTGACCACGTTGCGCCGCCGGGGAGCGGTGGTGCTCGAACCCGCTGCCGGCCGGCTCACCGGGACGGACAGCGGCTCGGGCCGGCTACCCGAGGCCGAGGAGATCACCACGCTGGCTCATCTGCTGCTGGAACGCCAGGACGCGCTGCCCTACGACCTCGCGGGCTGCAAGGTCCTGGTGACGGCCGGGGGCACCCGCGAACCGGTCGACCCGGTGCGCTTCATCGGCAACCGCAGCTCCGGCAAGCAGGGCTATGCGGTGGCGCGGGTGGCTGCCCAGCGCGGCGCGGAGGTCACGTTGATCGCCGGGCATACCGCCGGGTTGATCGATCCCGCCGGCGTCGAGGTGGTCCACGCCAGCTCGGCCGAGCAACTGGGCGACGCGGTGGCCAAGCACGCGTCCGAGGTGGATGTGCTGGTGATGGCTGCCGCGGTCGCCGACTTCCGGCCGGCCCGGGTTGCGGCCGCCAAGATCAAAAAGAGCCCGAAGGATCAAGACCAGCCGCCCACGATCGAGCTGGTCCGCAACGACGACGTGCTGGCCGGTGCCGTGCGGGCACGCGCCAACGGCGAGCTGCCCAACATGCGCGCCATCGTGGGGTTCGCCGCCGAAACCGGCGATGCCAACGGTGACGTGCTTTTTCACGCCCGGACGAAGCTGCGCAACAAGGGTTGTGATCTGTTGGTCGTGAACGCGGTGGGTGACGGCAGGGCTTTCGAGGTGGACAACAACGACGGCTGGCTGCTGGCGGCCGACGGTACCGAGTCGGCGCTGCAACACGGCTCCAAGACATTGATGGCCAGTCGTATCGTGGATGCGATCGCCGCGTTCCTGCACGGGGACAGCGGATAAGACGGTCGAGTTCTTCTCGGCACCGGACCAGGTGCTGGCGGGTCGACGCCAGCCGATATAATTCGGCTAACTAATTAATTATTGGAAGGATCGGCATTGTGAGCGAAAAGGGTCGCCTGTTTACCAGTGAGTCGGTGACTGAGGGACATCCCGACAAGATCTGTGACGCGATCAGCGACTCGGTCCTCGACGCCCTGCTGGCCCAGGACCCCAACTCACGCGTCGCGGTCGAGACGCTGGTCACCACCGGACAGGTGCACGTCGTGGGCGAGGTGACGACGACGGCCAAAGAGGCGTTCGCAGACATCACCAACACGGTGCGCGAGCGCATCCTCGACATCGGCTACGACTCGTCGGACAAGGGCTTCGACGGGGCCACCTGCGGCGTGAACATCGGTATCGGCGCGCAGTCGCCCGACATTGCCCAGGGCGTCGACACCGCCCACGAGGCGCGCGTGGAGGGCGCCGCGGACCCGCTGGACGCCCAAGGCGCCGGCGACCAGGGATTGATGTTCGGCTACGCGATCAACGACACCCCGGAGCGGATGCCGCTGCCGATCGCGCTGGCCCACCGGCTGTCACGCAAGCTCACCGAGGTCCGCAAGAACGGCACGCTGCCCTACCTGCGACCCGACGGCAAGACGCAGGTCACCATCGAGTACGAGGACGACGTCCCCGTTCGGCTGGACACCGTCGTCGTGTCCACTCAGCACGCCGACGGCATCGACCTGGAGAAGACGCTGGATCCCGACATCCGGCAGCACGTGCTCAAGACCGTGCTGGACGAGCTGGCCCACGACACCCTGGACTCGTCGGCGACGCGGGTGCTGGTCAACCCGACCGGCAAGTTCGTCCTCGGCGGCCCGATGGGCGACGCGGGCCTGACCGGCCGCAAGATCATCGTCGACACCTATGGCGGATGGGCCCGCCACGGTGGCGGCGCCTTCTCCGGCAAGGATCCGTCCAAGGTGGACCGGTCGGCGGCCTACGCGATGCGCTGGGTGGCCAAGAACATCGTCGCCGCCGGGCTGGCGGAGCGAGTCGAGGTGCAGGTGGCCTACGCCATCGGCAAGGCGGCCCCGGTGGGACTGTTCATCGAGACGTTCGGCACCGCGACGGTGGACCCGGTCAAGATCGAGAAGATCGTTCCCGAGGTGTTCGACCTGCGGCCTGGCGCGATCATCCGCGACCTGGACCTGCTGCGCCCGATCTACGCGCAGACCGCCGCGTACGGGCACTTCGGCCGCACCGACGTCGAACTGCCCTGGGAGCAGCTGAACAAGGTGGACGACCTCAAGCGCGCGATCTAGGGGCCGGGTCGCCCACCGCCGGTTGAGCGCCCGGCTTGAGTGCGGCCAGCCGGACGTCGCCGCCATAGAAGTCGAGCACGCGTGGGTCCATCACCCGACGCCACAGTCGCGGGAACAACGCCAGCAGCAGCATGGCGCTGTAGCCACTCGGGAGTTGGGGCGCCTCGTCGACATGTCGCAGCCGAAATCGGCTGTGACGAACTGCATCTCAATGCCGGCGTGCTCGGCACGACCCAGCTCCTGCTCCGGGCCCGTGACACGGGGGCGCTGCCCGACTTGACCGACGAGATCGGCCGTGGATATGGAAACAACGGCGACATCATGGTCGCCCATTCACTCCGACCGAGCGACCCCGCCGGCACCCAGCAATCACTGCTGGGAATGATCAACCATGGACGGCCGCGACGATCCGGATAACCCGGTGTACGCCAGCATGTTCTCGATTCCCCTTCCGGTGGAGACGTTCGCGCTCGGGTATTTCGTGATGGTGCGGACCGGAGACCGCGCTGACATCACCTACAACCGGGCAAAGGATTCGATTGCCATCAACTGGCCGGAAAGCCACACCGCTCACCTGCGCGCGAGAGCCGCAGTTGGTTTTCGACAAGGTGACGCAGGCTAACGGGGTCGACTACCGCGACGATCTGTTCCAGGGAAACATCTTCACGCCCAACACCGTTCACCCGATGGGTGGGGCCGTCCGGGGCAAAGCGACGGATGGCTACGGCAGGGTGAAAGGGTATGACAAGCTCTATGTCAACGATGCGTCGCTGCTGCCCGGCTACCTGGGCTGCAACCCGTTCCTGTCCATCACGGCGCTGGCCGAACGCAATATCGAAGGGATCCTGCAGGGACGCAGGTGAATTGGCCGGTTAGCCGGTGAACCGGTAATCGTCCAAGTTGAACCGCCGGCTGCGCCAGTACACCTCCGGGGTGGTGCCCGGACGCAGTGGCACGTCGCCGTTCTTGTCGAAGTAGTAGCTGTTGGCCAGCCGGCAACTGTCTTGCCAGAAGATCTGCCGGTGCCGTCGGCGCATCATCTCGGCGAAGTAGCGGTCGTTGGCTTCCTCGCTGACCTCGACACGGGTCGCGCCGATGCGCTCGGCCCGCTTGAGGCAGCGCACGATGTGGTGCGTCTGCGCCTCGATGAGCGCGAAATACGAAGAACCGACGTAACCGTAGGGGCCGAACACGGTGAATAGGTTGGGGAAGCCCGGCACGGTGACGCCCTCGTAGGCCTGCAGCCGGTGCTCGTCCCAGAACCGGCTCAACGATTTTCCGCCGCTTCCGGTCACGGCGAACGTCGGCACGCTGTCGGGGTCCATCACCTTGAAACCGGTCGCCAGGATCAGCACGTCGATCTCGTGGTTCTCGCCGTCGGTGGTGGCCACCGCGTCCGGCGTGATCTTGTCGATCGGTTCGGTGACCAGCCGCACGTTGTCGCGGTTGAACGTGGCCAGGTAACCGTTGTGGAAGCCGGGGCGTTTGCAGCCGACAGCGTACTTCGGCGTGAGCTGCTCGCGCACGGCCGGATCCCGAACCTGTTGCCGCAGATAGGACTTTCCCAGCGAGGCCATCCTCTTGGCCAGCGGGATGACTGTGAAGTAGTGCGCCGAGATGGGGAAGGTGAGCTCGACGTAGGCCTGGCTGAGCAGTCGCTGCAGGAACTTGCCGCCGGGGATTCGCATCGCCAAGCGCGCAGGTGCGGGCAGCGGGACGTCGAATTTCGGGAAGCACCAGATCGGCGTGCGCTGAAATACGGTGAGCGACGATACGATTGGCGCGATTTCGGGGATCACCTGCACGGCCGAGGCGCCGGTGCCGATCACCGCGACGCGCTTGCCGCGCAAGTCCTGGCCGTGATCCCACCGCGCGGTGTGCATGGTCATGCCGCCGAACGAGTCCACGCCGTCGATGTCGGGCAGGTTGGGCACCGTCAGAACGCCGCAGGCGCTGATCACGAACCGGGCCGTGAGCTCACCCGCCGGATCGGTCTGCACCCGCCACAGGCCGCGCTCGTCGTCGAACTCGGCGGTCTGCACCTTGGTGTTGAAGCGGATTCGCGATCGGATGCCGTATTTGTCGGCGCAGTGTTCGGCGTAGGCCTTGAGCTCTCGGCCCGGCGCGTAGGTGCGCGACCAGTGCCGGCTCTGCTCGAAGGAGAACTGGTAGGAGAACGACGGAATGTCCACGGCGATACCGGGATACGTGTTCCAGTGCCAGGTGCCGCCGACCCCGTCGCCGGCTTCGATCACCAGGTAATCGGACAGCCCGGCCCGGTCGAGGTTGATGGCCGCACCGATGCCGGAGAATCCGGCGCCGATGATCAGCGTGTGATAGTCGGGGGTTTCTTCTTCGTGGGGGACCATCGTTGCCTGCCTAGGGGTGCAGCGCCTTGCGGAGCGCCGCCAGGCCGCGCCCGGCGGCCTCGGCGGCGGCCGGTATCGCCAGCGCGAAACTGACGAACCCGTGCACCAGGGTGAGCTCGTTGCTCAGCTCGACCGGCACGCCTGCGGCCTCGAGGAGCTCGGCGTAACGGGTCCCCTCATCGCGCAGCGGATCGTGTTCGGCGGTGGCGATGTAGGCGGGCGCCAGCCCGGACAGGTCCGCGGCGTTTGCCGGAGCCATGGTGGTGGGCAGCGCCTTCGGGTCGGTGATATCGAGGTCAGGCACGTACCAGGACATAAACGCGTCGATGACTTCACGGTTCAGGATCGGCGCCTCCGCGTTGTCGGCGTACGACGGCAGGGACAGATCCGCGGTGACCGTCGGATACCACAGCAACTGGAAGCGCAGCTCGGGTTCGCCGTTGTCGCGGGCCAACAGTGCCGTCACCGCGGCGAGGTTGCCGCCCGCCGAGTCACCGGCCACGGCGATGTTGTTCGGGTCGCCGCCGAGCTCGGCAGCGTTCTCGGCGACCCATTGCAGGGCCGCCCAGCAGTCGTCCACGCCCGCGGGGAACGGATGCTCGGGGGCCAGCCGGTAGCCGACGGACACCACGATGGCCTCGGCGCCGACGGCGTGCGCGCGGGCGACCGGGTCGTGGGTGTCCAGGTCGCCGAGGCAAAACCCGCCGCCGTGGTAGAAGACGACCACGGGCAACGGCGTGAGGTCGCTGTCGGGCCAGTAGATGCGCACCGGGATGTCGGTGAGTTCGCCATGGGAGACCGTGCGGTTCTCAATCCTCAGGTCCGGCAGCATTTCCGTCGGCACCTTGAGCAGCCGCAGCCGCTTGCGGGCGACCTCGACGCCGTCGGCCTCGCGGAAGGTCATCGGATAGGCGTCGAGCAGCGCCTTGAACGTCGGATCGATCCCGGGCGGGACGGTGGTCGGCTCGCTCATGCGTTCACCGTACGCCGCGGGGTCACGGGTGCAGGGCCGCGCGCAGTGCCGTCAGTCCGCCTTCGAGCGCCGCGGTGGCGGCGGGCACCACGCCGGCGTAGCCCAGATAGCCGTGCACCAGCGTCTCGGCGTTGTGCACTTGCGGCGGAGACGCCGGCGGCGGTCAACAATCCGGCGTACCGGATGCCGTCGTCGCGCAGGGGGTCGTACCCGGCGACGGCGATGTAGGCCGGCGCCAGGTTGCTCAGGTCCTTGGCGCGCCCCGGCGCCATGTCCGACGGCGGATCGGACATGTCGACTTCGCCCGCGTACCAACGAGAGAACGCCGCGACGGCCCTCACGTCCAGGACCGGTGCGGCGGCGTTCTCGCTGAACGACGGCAGCGACGCGTCCCACATGGTCGACGGATACCACAACAGCTGGAACACGATCGGCGGAGCGCCGTGGTCGCGCGCTCGCTGCGCCACCGCGGCGGAGATGGTGCCGCCGGCTGAATCCCCGGACAGGGCGATCCGGCTCGGGTCGCCGTGCAGCTCGGCCGCGTTCTCGGCGACCCAAAGCGTTGCGGCCCAAGCGTCTTCGACGGCGGCGGGGTAGGGGTGCTCGGGAGCGAGCCGGTAATCGACGGTTACCACGATCGCGTCGGCGCCCACCGCGTGCTGACGCGCCGTGCCGTCGTGGGTTTCGAGGTCACCTATGACGAAGCCGCCGCCGTGAAAATACAGCACCACGGGCGCAGCGGCGCCGTGCTGGCAACCGTCGGAATGACTTGGCGGCCAATAGATTCGGAGCGCAATGGAGCCCGCGGGGCCGGGAATCGTGCGGTTCTCCACCCGCAGCTCGGGATGCAACGGCCGGCGCGGCAGATCGCGGAACCGCTGGCGTGCTGCGCCGATTCCGTCCTCAGTGGATAGCCGGAAGGGAACCGCATCCAGTACCTTTTGCAGGATGGGGTCGATAGCGGGTTTCTCGTCGGCTGTGTTATCCAAGCTGGGCATGGACGTACCGTACGCACCTCGTCTGGTAGCGGGCGCCTGGGTGGTGGCCGGCTGGGTGGCCCTCGGCTACGGCGTCTACCTGACCGTGCTGGCGCTGCGCTCGCCGCCGGGAGTGGACCTGACCGGTCACTGGGTGCTGCAGCCGGCGTTCAAGGCCTCGATGGCGTTCCTGCTCACGCTGGCCGCGGCGGGGCACGCCAAGGTCCGCGAGCGGCGGTGGCTGATGCTGGCGCTACTGCTCTCGGCCATCGGCGACTGGGTGCTGGCGATCCCGTGGTGGCCGCTGTCTTTCGTGGTCGGCCTTGCGGCATTCCTGTTGGCGCACTTGTGTTTTCTGGCCGCGTTGCTGCCGCTGGTTCCGGCGTTCTCCGGGGCTTCGGAGGATGCGCGCCCGTCGATGGTGCGCATCGCCGCGGTGGTCCTGATGTGTGCGGCGTCGATCGCGTTGCTGGCCTGGTTCTGGCCGCACCTGGGCGCGGACAAGCTGACGGTTCCGGTGACGGTCTACATCGTGGTGCTGACCGCGATGGTGTGCACGGCCCTGCTGGCGAAACTGCCGACGATCTGGACGGCGGTGGGGGCGCTGTGTTTTGCGGTCTCGGACTCGATGATCGCCATCGGGCGCTTCATCCTCGGCAACGAGGCTCTCGCGGTGCCGATCTGGTGGTCCTATGCGGCGGCCCAGATCCTGATCACGGCCGGCTTCTTCTTCGGTCGCGAGCTTTCCGCTGACCCCGCCGGCGACGCCCCGGCGCCCGCCGAGAGCTGATTGTCACCGGTGCCCGGTACACTGCGGACCGGACGGTAATACATTGGATAACAACATGATTCGCGGCCCGGGGACGGCGTGAGTCCCAGCGCGCGCACGCCTGTCGAGGTGGAGCCCATCGCCCGGGTGCTGCCGATGCTGTCGGTGCCGCATCTGGACCGCGAATTCGACTATTTGGTGTCGGCCGAGCAGTCCGACGACGCCCAGCCCGGGGTGCGGGTGCGGGTGCGCTTCCACGGCCGGCTGGTCGACGGGTTCGTGCTGGAGCGCCGCAACGACACCGATCACGCCGGCAAGCTGGGATGGCTGGAGCGCGTCGTGTCCGCCGAGCCGGTGCTCACCCCGGAAATCCGCCGGCTGGTGGACGCGGTGGCCGCGCACTATGCCGGCACCCGCCCCGATGTGTTGCGCCTGGCGGTACCGGCCCGCCATGCCAGGGTGGAGCGGGAACCCCTGGTCCGCCGGGATGCTGCGGTCCCGGAGCCCGTCGATCCGTCGGGCTGGGGCGGTTACGGCCGGGGTGCTCAGTTCCTGGCCGCGCTGGCCGAATCGCGGGCCGCCCGGGCCGTCTGGCAGGCGCTGCCCGGCGAGTCGTGGACGGACCGGTTCGCCGAGGCCGCCGCGCAAACGGTGCGGACCGGCCGCTCGGTGCTGGCGATCGTTCCGGACCAGCGCGACCTGGACGCGCTGTGGCAGGTCGCGACGACGCGTATCGATGAGGACAGTGTGGTGGCCCTGTCGGCCGGCCTGGGGCCGGCGGCCCGGTACCGCCGGTGGCTGGCGGCGCTGCGCGGCTGCGCGCGGTTGGTGATAGGCACGCGCAGCGCGGTGTTCGCACCGCTGAGCGATCTGGGGCTGGTCATGGTGTGGGCCGATGCCGACGACAGCCTGACCGAGCCGCGCGCGCCGTATCCCCATGCCCGCGAGGTGGCGATGCTGCGCGCGCATCAGGCCCGGTGCGCCGCGCTGATCGGTGGCTACGCGCGCACGGCCGAAGCCCACGCGCTGGTGCGCAGCGGCTGGGCGCACGACATCGTCGCCGCGCGGCCGGTGGTGCGCGCCCGTACGCCGCGAGTGATCGCCCTCGACGACACCGGCTACGCAGACGAGCGCGACCCGGCGGCGCGCACGGCACGCGTTCCGTCCATCGCGCTGCGCTCCGCCCGCTCGGCGCTGCAGGCCGGGGCGCCGGTGCTGGTGCAGGTGCCGCGGCGGGGCTATATCCCGGCGCTGGCCTGCGCGCGGTGCCGCACGATCGCCCGCTGCCGGCACTGCACGGGTCCGCTGTCGTTGCAGGAGGGCGGCGCCGCATTGTTGTGCCGCTGGTGCGGCCGTGTCGACCCGACGCGACGGTGCGTGCGCTGCGGGTCGGACGCGGTGCGCGCCGTCGTCGTCGGCGCGCGCCGCACCGCCGAAGAACTCGGCCGAGCGTTTCCGGGCACGACGGTGATCACGTCGTCTGGCGATGGCCTCGTACCCGAGGTCGCGGCCGGCCCGGCCCTGGTGGTGGCCACCCCGGGCGCCGAACCGCGGGCGTCCGGCGGTTATGGGGCGGCGCTGTTGTTGGACACCTGGGCGCTGCTGGGCCGCCAGGACCTGCGCGCGACCGAGGACGCGTTGTGGCGCTGGATGACCGCCGCCGCGCTGGTACGTGCCCGCGGTGACGGCGGTGTGGTGATGATCGTCGCCGAATCATCGCTTCCCACAGTGCAATCGCTGATTCGTTGGGATCCCGTGGGTCATGCGGAGGCCGAAGCGGCCGCGCGGGCCGAGGTCGGTCTGCCGCCCAGCGTGCACATGGCGGCCGTCGACGGGACGGCCGGCGCCGTGACGGCGCTGCTCGACGAGGCCCGGCTGTCCGACCAGGAATCCCTCCACGCGGATTTGCTTGGGCCGGTGGAACTTCCGGCCGGCGTGCGCCGCCCGGCCGGAACCCCCGCCGGCGCCCCGGTGACGCGAATGCTGGTGCGCGTGCCCCGCCAGCAGGGCCTGGCGCTGGCGGCGGCGCTGCGGCGCGGCATCAGCGTGCTCAGCGCCCGGCAAACCCATGAGCCGGCCCGGGTGCAGATCGACCCGCTGCACATCGGTTAACCTTCACCAACCATTACCCTGGGCGACAATATGTGCATGCAATATTCTGTTCTTACGACATTAGAGTGTTGCTACACTTTCTAATCCTTAGCCACCGAAAGGCCGGAAACCATCCGGGGAGGGGCGTTATGGCAGCGGATCACACCGCGGTTGACGAGTCGTTGGACGTCATCACCGACGCCCTACTGACGGCCTCCCGTTTGCTGATGGCCATCTCGGCTCGCTCCGTCGGCCAGGTCGACGAGACCATCACCATCGCCCAGTTCCGGACGCTGGTGATCCTGTCCAATCGCGGCCCGGTGAACCTGGCCACTCTGGCGGGTCTGCTGGGTGTGCAGCCGTCGGCCACCGGCCGGATGGTGGACCGGTTGGTCGCCGCCGGGCTGATCGACCGCTTGCCGCACCCGACCTCGCGGCGCGAGCTGCTCGCCGCGCTCACCACGCGCGGCCGTGACGTCGTCCACGAGGTCACCGCGCACCGGCGCACCGAGATCGCGGCCATCGTCGCGAAGATGCCACCGCCGGAGCGGCACGGGCTGGTGCGGGCGCTGACGGCCTTCACCGCTGCCGGCGGCGAGCCCGACGTCCACCTGGACGCCGAGATCGACTTGTAGCCGGCTAGTCGCTGCGCTTTCCGGCGGTCACCAGCAGGTATTCCCAGCCCATGGTGCCGTTGGTGAGGTGGTCCTGCGCGAGTTCAACGAGTTGGGCATCGAGCTCGGCCGCCAGCACCCGGTTGTGGCCGACGTTCGCGTACGCCTCGATCGTCGGGCCGTAGTGCTGCTTGAAGTACGCGTGCACGGCCTCGGCGCTGTCGAACCGGTTGACCGCCAACATGCCTCGCGTCATGGTGATCTCGCCGATCTGGTCACCGAGCAGCGCGGCGACGTAGCCCGGGCGTCCCCACAATGCCGCCGGCGGCACGGGGTGCGACAGGCTCGGCCGGTAGGGCCGAATGGTGGCGAGCATCCGGCCGAAGAAGCCTTCGGGGGTCCAGCTGATCACGCCGATCGTGCCGCCCGGTCGGCAGACCCGGACCAGTTCGGCGGCGGCGCGCTGCTGGTCGGGGGCGAACTGCACGCCGATCGCCGACATGACGACGTCGAACTCGCCGTTGCCGAACGGCAGCGCGTGCGCATTGGCTACCCGGTAGTCGATCGTCAAGCCCCGCGCCTCGGCCCTGGCCTGCGACCGCCGCAACAGCTCCGGGGTGAGGTCGGTGGAGACCACGGCGGCACCGGTCGCGGCCGCCGGCAGCGAGATGTTGCCCGAGCCGGCGGCGACATCGAGGACCCGCAGGCCGGGACGGATGCCGGTGGCTTCGACCAGGGCGGGGCCGAGCGGAGCCATCACTTCCTCGGCCATCAGGGCGTAGTCGCCCAGCGCCCATACCGTGCGATGCGTCGCGGCCACCGAGGCGTCGCTGATCGGGGTGTCGATGGTCATCTAGACCTCCTGGGGAAGGGGGAAGGGTTGTCTTTCGACCTCGTTGTCGACGTGCATCGGCAGTGCGGACCGATAGATGATGGCTTCCAGAAATAATAGCCATAGGCAATAGTGTACGCACGCACGCTCCGCGGCTCGGGCGGGTCCGGTCTGCGCACGCCACTTCCTAGACTGGGTCGGTGCGCCTTGTCTTCGCCGGAACCCCCGAACCAGCGCTACCCGCACTGCGCCGCCTCATCGACTCACCGCGTCACGAGGTGATCGCGGTGCTGACTCGTCCCGACGCCGCCGCCGGACGGCGCGGCAAGCCGGAGCCGTCACCGGTGGCCCGCGAAGCGCTCGACCGCGGTATTCCAGTGCTGCGGCCATCGCGGCCGAACTCGGAGGAATTCGTCGCGGAGCTCTCGCAGTTGGCACCCGACTGCTGCGCCGTCGTGGCCTACGGCGCGCTGCTGCGCGACGACCTACTGGCGGTGCCGCCGCGGGGCTGGATCAACCTGCACTTCTCGCTGCTGCCCGCCTGGCGCGGCGCCGCCCCGGTTCAGGCGGCCATCGCGGCGGGCGACAGCATCACCGGCGCCTCAACGTTTCAGATCGAGCCGAGCCTGGACTCGGGCCCGATCTATGGCGTTGTGACCGAGACGATCCGGCCGACCGACACGGCCGGGGAATTGCTTGAGCGACTGGCTGTTTCGGGCGCGGCGCTGTTGTCGACAACGCTTGACGGCATAGCCGACGCGACGTTGACGCCGGTGCCGCAGCCCGCCGACGGGGTCAGCATCGCGCCCAAGATCACCGTCGAGCAGGCTCGGGTGCGCTGGGATCTGCCGGCGCTGACCGTCGGTCGCCGCATTCGCGCCGTCACGCCTAATCCCGGCGCCTGGACCTTGATCGGCGACCTGCGCATCAAACTGGGACCGGTGCAGGTTTCGCAGGACTCCGCACTACCCGGACCATCAGACCCTCTGTCGCCCGGCGCTATTCACGTCGACCGCAAAAGTGTCTGGATCGGCACGGGTTCCGATCCGGTGCGGCTGGACCAAATCCAGCCGCCCGGAAAGAAATTCATGAACGCGATCGACTGGGCGCGCGGCGCCCGGCTCGACCCGGCGGTGCGGGCGACATGAGCACTGGCGCGACAGACCGCAGCGCCGCCGGCCGGAACGCAAGCCGCAGCAGCGCGACCGCCGGCCCCAGCAACGGGACCGCCGACCACCGCGCCGGCCGCTGGACCCGGCCCGCGCCGCCGCATTCGACGTGCTTCGGGCGGTCAGCGAACGCGATGCCTACGCGAACCTGGCGCTGCCCGCGCTGCTGCGCGAACGCGGAATCATCGGCCGCGACGCGGCATTCGCCACCGAGCTCACCTACGGCACCTGCCGCACCCGGGGCCTGCTCGACGCCGTCATCGGCGCGGCCGCGGGGCGCTCGCCGCAAGCCATCGATCCGGTGCTGCTGGACCTGCTGCGCCTCGGCGCGTATCAGTTGCTGCGCACCCGGGTCGACGCGCACGCCGCGGTGTCCACCACCGTCGAGCAGGCAGGAATCGAATTCGACTCGGCGCGAGCGGGTTTCGTCAATGGAGTACTTCGCACCATCTCCGGGCGCGACGAGCAGTCCTGGGTCACCGAGCTGGCCCCGGACCCGGCGCAGGATCCGATCGGGCATGCGGCGTTCGTGCATGCCCATCCCCGGTGGATCGCCCAGGCCTTCGCCGATGCGCTGGGGGCCGCCGCGACCGAACTCGACGCGGTACTGGCCAGCGACGACGAACGGCCTCAGGTGCATCTGGCCGCCCGCGCAGGCGCGCTGACCGCCGCCGAGTTGGCCGACGCGGTGGGCGGGACGGTCGGCCGTTATTCGCCGTACGCGGTGTACCTGGCCGGCGGTGATCCCGGGCGGCTGGCGCCGGTGCGCGACGGGGTCGCGCTGGTCCAGGACGAGGGCAGCCAGCTGGTGGCCCGGGCGCTGACCCTGGCGCCGGTCGACGGCGACGGTGGCCGGTGGCTGGACCTGTGCGCGGGGCCGGGTGGGAAGACGGCGCTGCTGGCCTCGCTGGGCGCGCAGCAGCACGCGGAATCGGGATTCCGGCTCACCGCGGTGGAGCCCACGCCGCGCCGCGCCGATCTGGTGGCGGAGAACACTCGTGGGTTGCCGGTCGACGTGCTGAGAATCGACGGGCGACGGACCGATCTGGACCCGACCTTCGACCGGATACTCGTCGACGTGCCCTGCACCGGGCTGGGGGCGCTGCGCCGTCGGCCGGAGGCCCGGTGGCGACGTCAGCCCGCCGATGTGCCCACGCTGACCAAGCTGCAACGCGAGTTGCTGGGCGCCGCGATTGCGCTGACCCGTCCCGGCGGCGTGGTGCTCTATGCGACCTGCTCGCCGCACCTGGCCGAAACCGTCGGCGTGGTCGCCGACGCGCTGCGCCGCCACCCGGTGAGTGCGCTGGACACCCGGCCGATGTTCGCGCCCGTCGCCGACCTGGGGGACGGGCCGTACGTCCAGCTCTGGCCGCATCGGCACGGCACCGACGCGATGTTCGCGGCGGCGCTGCGCCGCGAGGCAGAGGTAGCGGGACGCGCCGGATGTGAAGCGGGCCGCGCGGCTCAGTAGTCTGGCGCTCATGCCTCGCAATACCGCGGGACCTCTGATCGCGCCGTCGATCCTTTCCGCTGACTTCTCCCGGCTCGCCGACGAAGCCGCCGCCGTGACTGGCGCCGACTGGTTACACGTCGACGTGATGGACAACCACTTCGTGCCGAATCTGACCATCGGGCTGCCGGTGGTGGAGAGCCTGCTCGCCGCGACCACCATCCCGATGGACTGCCATCTGATGATCGAGGACCCGGACCGCTGGGCGCCGCCCTACGCCGAGGCGGGGGCGTACAACGTCACCTTCCACGCCGAGGCCACCGAGAATCCGATCGCGGTGGCTCGCGATATCCGCGCCGCCGGCGCCAAGGCGGGGATCAGCGTCAAGCCCGGAACCCCGCTGGAGCCCTACCTGGAAATCCTGCCGCAGTTCGACACCCTGCTCATCATGTCGGTGGAGCCCGGGTTCGGCGGCCAGAGCTTCATCCCTGAGGTGCTGAGCAAGGTGCGCACCGCGCGCAAGCTCATCGAGGCGGGGGAGTTGACGATCCTGGTCGAAATCGACGGCGGCATCAACGCGGACACCATCGAGCAGGCCGCCGAGGCCGGTGTCGATTGCTTCGTCGCCGGGTCGGCCGTCTACGGCGCCGATGACCCGGAGGCCGCGATCGACGCGTTGCGGCGCCAGGCCGCCGACGCTTCCCCGCACCTGCGTCGATGACGGTTCCGCCAGGCGACAGCCTTGACGCCGCGATGCGCCTGGCGATCGACCAGTCAAATCACGTCAAGGGGACCACGTATCCGAACCCACCGGTGGGTGCGGTCATCTTGGACGCCGATGGCGAGGTGGTCGGTGTCGGCGCCACCGAACCGGCCGGTGGCGATCACGCCGAGATCCTGGCGTTGCGGCGGGCCGGTGATCTGGCGGCCGGGGGCACCATCGTGGTGACCCTCGAGCCGTGCAACCACTACGGCAAAACCCCGCCGTGCGTGAACGCCCTGCTGGACGCGAAGGTGGGCACCGTGGTGTACGCCGTCGCCGACCCGAACCCGGAGGCCGCCGGTGGAGCGGCCCGACTCGAGGAAGCCGGCGTGGCGGTGCACTCCGGCGTACTGACCGACGAGGTCACCGGCGGCCCGCTGCGGGAGTGGCTACACAAGCAACGGACCGGACTCCCACATCTGACCTGGAAATACGCCAGCAGCGTCGATGGCCGCAGCGCGGCCGCGGACGGCTCCAGCCAGTGGATTTCCAGCGAGGCCTCGCGGCTGGATCTGCATCGCCGGCGTGCGGCCGCCGACGCGATCGTGGTGGGGACCGGCACCGTGCTGGCCGACGACCCGGCCTTGACCGCCCGACTGCCCGACGGCTCACTGGCCGACCGGCAACCGCTGCGCGTCGTCGTCGGGAAGCGTGAAATACCCTCGGAGGCAAAGGTTCTCAACGACGATTCGCGGACCATGCTGATCCGCACGCACGACCCACTAGAGGTGCTCAAGGCCGTGTCGGACCGCACCGACGTGCTGCTCGAGGGCGGCCCGACCCTGGCGGGCGCCTTCGTGCGGGCCGGGGTGGTCAACCGGATCCTGGCTTACGTCGCGCCGACCCTGCTGGGCGGCCCCGTCACCGCGGTCGACGACGTGGGGGTTACCACGATCGCGCGGGCGCTGCGCTGGCAGTTCGACGGCATCGACCGGGTCGGACCCGACCTGGTGCTCAGCCTGGTGCCGCGCAGCGGTTAGCGCTCACCCAACGAGACCGCCTGCGGCTCGGGGATTTCCGGCTCTTCGGCGTGCTCTTTACGCCCGCCGAGCAACAGACCCAGCAACGCACCCGCGATACAGATCACGACGGTGGCAGCGAAGATGTCGCCGTACATCTGGGCGAAGGCCTTGAGGTACAGCGTGCCCTGGGCGGCGATGCGCTCCAGCAGGGTGGCGTTGGGTGGGATCGAGGCAGTCAGGTTCGCCACGATCTGATTGAACCGGTACAGGCCCCACGCGCTGAGCGCGGCCACACCGATCAGCATGCCGGTCATCCGGGCCACCACCACCGCCGCCGAGGCGATGCCGTGTTGGGCGGACGGCACCACACGCAGCGCGGCCGAGGTCAACGGCCCGATCACCAGGCCGAGGCCCAGGCCGGGCACCAGCAGGTCGGCGTGCAGTACGGGCACGCTGAACAGCCCGAAGATATTGTGCTTTTGGTCCATCACATCCTGGCGCCAGAAGTGAATCAGCCAGTACCCGTAGGCCGCGATCAGGAGCCCGACGAAGGTCATGATCCGGTCACCGACCCGGGTGGCGATCCACCCGCCCAGCACCGCCCCGATCGGTAGCGCGATCAGGAACCACAGCAACAACCCGGCGGCCTGGGCCTGGTCCTGTCCCAGCACGCCCTGGCCGAACAGCTCCACGTCCACCAGCGTCACCATCAGCGCGGCACCGGCGAACAGTGAGGCGCCCAGCGCGGCCAGGAACGGGCGGAAGTGCACACCCGCCGGTTCGATCAGCCGGGTGCGCGCGAAGCGCTCCCACAGCAGAAACAGCACTGCCACCACGACCGCCCCGATGACCAGCGGCAACCCGTAGCTCGGCAGAATCTGCTTGCCGTCGGGTTGTGGGTTGTAGAGACCGATCACCGCAAGGCCCAGGGCGACCGCCAGTAGCACACCACCGACCAGGTCGACCTTTTCGGGCTGCTCGACCCGTTGGTGCGACGGCAGGCTGAACTGGATCATCACCATCGCGATGAGGGTCAGCGGGACGTTGATCCAGAACACGTAGCGCCAGTCGTGTGTCAGGAAGACGATGAAAATCCCGTACAGCGGGCCCAGCACGCTGCCGAGTTCCTGGGCGGCGCCGATGCCGCCCAGCACACCGGCGCGGTTGCGCTGCGCCCACAGATCGGCACCCAGCGCCAGGGTGACCGGCAACAGCGCGCCACTGGCCACGCCCTGGATGGTGCGGCCACCGACCAGCAGGTGGAAATCGCCCCAGTGACCGGCCAGGGCGGTGACCACGGAACCGACGATGAACAGCGCCAGGCTGACCTGTAGCACCAGCTTGCGGCCGAATCGGTCCGACGCGCGGCCCAACAGCGGCATGGCGGCGATGTAGCCCAGCAGGTACATCGTGATGATCCAGGTGATGCGCTGCAGCTGGTTAATCGGGATGTGAACGTCCGTCATGATGTCGCGCATGATCGTCACGACGACATAGGCGTCCAGGGCGCCCAGCAGGACGGCGAGGCTGCCCGCGCTGATCGCTACGCGGCGCCCGGTTTGGTGCCCGGTCTGGGCGGCGGTCTCCGCGGTCACTGGCTCACCGGGGGCTTGGTGACCTGAACCTGCTGGCCCCAGTTGGACAGCGTGATCTGGGCGGTGTTGCCCGAGCTCTTCTGCAGGGTGGCCTGGACCAGCTGGTGGTCACCGCTTTCCTGGATCCACACCGTGCTCGGCACCGGCTGCGTCGCGTTGAACTGCGGGACGATCTTGTTCACCGCGTCCGCCGAGACGTTTCCGCTGATACGGATCGTGTTCTGCCCGTTGATGTTGTCGCGGCCCTCGGCCTTGGCATTGCTGAAGTTCGCCAGCACGTTACCCAGCCCGATGTCGGGGTTCAGCAGCACCGAGACGTCGTAGATGTCGGAGGCCTTGCCGAAGTCGCTCCACTTGTTCGGGGTGAGGGCGGCGTACAGGGTTCCGTCGACGACCACGAAGTTGGCGTCGATGTCGGACCCGCCCAGGGTGATCGTCGCGTTGCCCGATGCGGCGGTGGCAGGCGCCGTGGTGAGGTCGCCGGTCAGCGTCTTGAGCGGTAGCCCGGGAATCTTGCCCTGAACGCTCAGCACGAGGTGTGCGCTCTTCACCTTCTTGGTGGCGTCGGCCGACTGCTTGACCAAGGTCGTGGCGTCCGGGAGCGGTGCGCTGCTCTGCTTCGAGCCCGACGAACAGCCGGCGATCAAGGCGGTGGCGAGGGTCAGGGATGCGATGACGGCCGATAGACGGCGGCGGGTCTGCATACTGTGCATCGTAGAGGGTGCCGGTGACTGCTCTGGTGAACGCGGGGTGCCGGTGTCGCCCGGGTGCTGATCTTTGCCTGCTCATCAGCCTGCGTGAGGGCGAATTAGCCTAGGGGGATGTTTACCGGAATAGTCGAAGAACTCGGCGAGGTGACTGCTCGCGACGTCCTTTCGGACGCGGCACGGCTGACCATTCGCGGCGCCGTCGTGATGGCCGACGCGGGCCATGGCGATTCGATTGCCGTCAACGGCGTGTGCCTGACCGTCGCCGAGCTGTTGCCCGGCGGTCAGTTCACCGCCGACGTGATGGCCGAATCGCTCAACCGGTCCAACTTGGGCGAATTGCAGGTCGGCAGCCGGGTGAACCTGGAGCGCGCCGCAGCCGTCAACAGCCGGCTGGGCGGGCACATCGTGCAGGGGCACGTCGACGGGACGGGGCGCATCGTGGCCCGGACACCATCCGAGCACTGGGAAGTGGTGCGAATCGAGATGCCGGCCGAGGTGGCCCGCTACGTCGTGGAGAAGGGATCGATCACCGTCGACGGGATTTCGTTGACGGTGTCCGGGCTGGGCGGCGAGCCGGGGGACTGGTTCGAAGTCTCGTTGATACCCACGACCCGCGAATTGACCACCTTGGGCCGCGCTCCGGTCGGGACGCAGGTGAACCTCGAGGTCGATGTCATCGCCAAATACGTCGAGCGGCTGCTCTCGCGGGATACTGGATCTGCCAGCGGTTAACTGACACGCGCGAGAATAACGCGTAAGTACGGCGTACCGGTTGAAGATAACCGTGTGACTCACGGTGTGCCCGATCTGGCCTGCTCCTGCCGTCGTGGCAGTTGGCGATGCGCGCCGGAAGTCGCCCGCCACGGTCGCCAGTTACACCGAAGGGTGTTTGCGTTCCTGGGCTGGTATGAGACTGCGGGCGTCACGCCGGAGATCACCAAGCCGGCCGTGCAGGCGTTCACTGCCGATCTGCTAGACGGCGGTGCCTAGGCCGCCACGGGTAGCGGCCCGCCCACTCCCGAGCCGCACGGCGAGGCGTCGCCACCAATAGCGGCTCGGAGTCGCGGGCCTCCAAATCCCGCATGCGCGGAGTGTAGATCTGTACACGACTGCCGTCACTCCAACCTCGTGGACGACGGGCGATCACATCCGACAGTGTGTTCGGGTGTGCGTAAGCGGCGAGGATGCTAGTTGTGCGGGGTCCCCTGGTTTCCGTCATTACAGCACCCGCTGGGTTGTGCTTCGGCGTAACCTCGGCCGTGGGGCACGCAGTCCTGTTGGGCCAAGAAGGGCACACAAGATTATGGCCAACAAGCTGACGCCGCACTTCGCGGATGTGCAAGCGCACTACGACTTGTCGGACGACTTCTTCCGCCTCTTTCTGGACCCGACTCAGACCTACAGTTGCGCATTCTTCGAACGCGACGACATGACGCTGGAAGAGGCGCAGATCGCCAAGATCGACCTGGCGCTTGGCAAGCTGGGACTGCAGCCGGGCATGACGCTGCTCGATGTTGGCTGCGGCTGGGGCGCGACCATGCGGCGGGCGATCGAGACGTACGACGTGAACGTCGTCGGCCTGACGTTGTCGAAAAACCAGACCGCCCATGTACAGAGGTTGTTCGACGAGATCGACAGCGCCCGCAGCAAGCGGGTGCTACTGAACGGCTGGGAACAGTTCGACGAGCCCGTTGACCGCATCGTGTCGATTGGTGCGTTCGAGCACTTCGGCCCCGACCGGTATGACGACTTCTTCTCGCTGGCCCACAATATCCTGCCCGCTGACGGCGGCGTGATGCTGCTGCACACCATCACCAGCTTGACGGAACAGCAAATGATCGATCGCGGCTTGCCGATTACGGCCGAGCTCGTCCGGTTCTTCAAATTCATCTTGACCGAGATCTTCCCGGGCGGCTGGACGCCGACGATCGAGATGGTGGAGGAGCATTCTGCGAAGGCGGGTTTCACGCTGGCTCGCCGCCAGTCGCTGCAGCCTCATTACGCCAGGACTCTCGACCTATGGGCAGAGGCCCTCGAGGCGCACAAGGACGAGGCGATCGCGATTCAGTCCGACGACATGTACGAGCGCTACATGAAGTACCTGACCGGCTGCGCCGATTTGTTCCGGATCGGCTACATCGACGTCAACCAGTTCACCCTCGAGAAGTAGGGATTGCCCGTGGGCTGGCGCCTGTTCGGTGTCGCTTCCTCGTAGCCGCCCCGGTCGCCCCGGTCACCTCGCGCCGCGCATCTAACAGCGCATCCGCCCCCACGTCTCCCTCGGCTGAATCGGCCGCTGCGATTAACGCCTTGCCCACCTTTCGCGCTTCGCCAGGCGTGATGATCGGGGTATCGGGACAGTCGATGATGATCTCGCGCAAAGCGTGCCCGTCCGCGTATTGCAGCCCGATGACGGATACCACGATATCGGCGCGTTGCCCTCGGTCGATGGCGTGCTTGATTATCCACTCCGGGCCGTCGAATGCCCTGACAGCTGCCCCGATGTTGTCCCATTCGTCGACCCAGGTTGCCTGGGCGGGTGGTGCAAGATTGGGTTTCATCGCTACATCGTTTCCGCAAACCCGCGATCGGGCACGAGTAGTCCACTACTTCACTCGTTCCGCCCGGCGCCGAGGTGGTTGTACCCCGTACCTCTTGGGATCGACCAGGTAAGTGTTGTCTGGGGGTGACTGAGCGCGCCGGGGGCCTCGGTAGGTCGCCCAAACCTACTCAGACCACAGTGCAGACGTATCGCCTAGGGTTTAGCCGTTCAGGCATGTGCTCGCTCGCTGCTAATCGCCAAATACGTCGAGCGCGTTGATAAGGGAGACCACTAGCCGCGGCGTCTCGCGCCGCGGCAGCGGCCTGCGTGGGATCGGCGGGTCACTCGGCTGATTACACCGGGCGCCAGTTGGGGCCTTCCCAGTAACCCCAATGGTTCATGCCGGGATCCCAGACGATCTGAGCCCACGGTGCCCACGGCGGCGGCGGTGGCGGCGGCCCCGCCCACGGCGGAGCCCCGTAGCCGGCCGGACCGCCGTAATTGTCGTCCCAGTCACGGCAGTTGTTCCAGTTCTGGTAAGGGCCCCAGCCCGGGTCCCACTGTTCCCCCGGGCACCAGTGGTGGTGATACATAGGTGCAGGCGGAGGCGCCGCGACAGCGGTGCCGGTGGACAGTCCGAGGGCGGACATAGCCAGGCCGCCGGCGGTGAGCGCGCCGGTACACAGGCGGACCCACGGTCGTGTTTGTGTGTTGGTGATCATGCGGCTGTATTTCCCCGTAACAATGCGTGCGAAACGCGTTTTGTCCATTTGCCCGTAACAAATATTGGGCACAGCGAACACATATCTGGTGCAAAGGGTTGCGGCGTATACGGCCTTTTCATAGGAGTATTTTTGGCACCAAGTGACGCTATCGCTGGCCGGGCAAACCATTCTTGGCGCCGGTGTCCTGTTTGCGGGCGACCTCGAGGACGAATGGCAAGGCCGCCATTTCCGGCCGCGAAAAGCGCTCCGGGGCCGACTCGGTTTTGTCGCTGGGTGGCGGTCCGGCCGTCGGAATCGACGCCTTCGGCTCCGGGCCGCCGAAAAGTGTGATCCCGGCGACGATTACGCGACGCGGCCGGCGGTGACAAACCTGCTCCGGCGCCGGGCGCCGTTGGCTTCTGCAGCGACGGGATAAGTGCAAGGCCATCGGAAGTGGTCAGGCCATCGGCACCGCCAATCTGCTCGGCGGCGCAACGCCTTCCGAGGCCGTCCCACTGATCGAGCCGCGGCAATAACGGGGGCATCCCCGTGGTTCATACTGAATGCAACACGTGGGCTTCTCGTGTGAGCCGTTTCGACAGTGTTCCCGCCGGAGAGCGGGAACGGCGAGGTAGCGAAGATGACGAGGTTGGACTCCGTCGAGAGGGCGGTTGCCGACATTGCGGCCGGTAAGGCCGTCATCGTCATCGACGACGAGGACCGCGAGAACGAGGGCGATCTGATCTTCGCCGCCGAGAAGGCGACGCCGGAGATGGTGGCGTTCATGGTGCGCTACACCTCGGGATACCTGTGTGTGCCGCTGGATGGTGAGATCTGCGACCGGCTGGGGCTGCTGCCGATGTACGCCGTGAACCAGGACAAGCACGGCACCGCCTACACCGTCACGGTCGACGCACGACGGGGTGTGGGCACCGGGATTTCCGCCTCGGACCGGGCGACCACAATGCGCCTGCTGGCCGATCCCACCAGCGTCGCCGACGACTTCACCCGGCCGGGTCACGTGGTTCCGTTGCGCGCCAAGGACGGTGGCGTGTTGCGCCGTCCCGGTCACACCGAGGCCGCCGTCGACCTTGCCCGGCTGGCCGGGCTGCAGCCCGCGGGCGCCATCTGCGAGATCGTCAGCCAAAAAGACGAGGGCTCGATGGCGCAGACCGACGAGCTGCGGGTATTCGCCGACGAACACGACCTCGCGATGATCACCATCGCCGACCTGATCGAGTGGCGACGCAAGCATGAGAAGCACATCGCCCGGATCGCCGAGGCCCGGATCCCGACTCGGCACGGGGAATTTCGTGCCATCGGCTACGCCAGCATCTACGAAGAGGTCGAGCACGTCGCGCTGGTGCGCGGCGATATCGCCGGGCCCAACTCCGAGGGTGACGACGTGCTGGTCCGCGTGCACTCCGAATGCCTGACCGGCGACGTGTTCGGTTCGCGCCGCTGCGATTGCGGACCACAGCTGGACGCGGCAATGGCGATGGTCGCCCGCGAGGGACGAGGCATCGTGCTGTACATGCGCGGCCACGAAGGCCGCGGCATCGGGCTGATGCACAAGCTGCAGGCCTATCAATTGCAAGACGCCGGTGACGACACCGTCGACGCCAACCTCAAGCTCGGATTGCCCGCTGATGCAAGAGATTACGGTATCGGCGCGCAGATACTGGTGGACCTCGGGGTGCGCTCGATGCGGCTGCTGACCAACAACCCGGCCAAGCGGGTCGGGCTGGACGGATACGGCCTGCACATCATCGAGCGCGTGCCGCTGCCGGTGCGTGCCAACGCGGAGAACATCCGATACCTGATGACCAAGCGGGATAAGATGGGCCACGACCTGGCTGGGCTGGACGACTTTCACGAATCCGTCCATCTGCCAGGTGAATTCGGCGGTGCTTTGTGAGCGGTGGCGCCGGCGTGCCGGAGGTGCCGGTGCTTGACGCTTCTGGTGTGCGGCTCGGCATCGTGGCAAGCACCTGGCACAGCGAGATCTGCGACGCATTGCTCGACGGCGCACGCAGAGTCGCCGCCCAGTCGGGTGTCGACGACCCCACGGTGGTCCGCGTGCTTGGCGCAATCGAAATCCCAGTGGTGGCACAGGAACTCGCACGAAACCACGAAGCCGTCGTCGCGCTTGGCGTCGTGATCCGTGGGCAGACACCGCATTTCGAATACGTCTGCGATGCGGTAACCCAGGGTCTGACCCGGGTCTCGCTGGACGCCTCGACGCCGGTCGCCAATGGCGTGCTGACCACCGACAACGAGCAGCAGGCCCTGGACCGGGCGGGGCTTCCGGCGTCGGCCGAGGACAAAGGCGCCCAGGCGGCCGGGGCGGCTTTGTCCGCCGCGCTCACCCTGCGTGAGTTGCGCGCTCGGTCGTGACCTCGTCGGACCGCGAGACCTGGGATGCGGTGCTGCGTCCCCATCGCACACCGTTATTCGCTTATGGGGCGGCGTTCCTCATCGCAGCGGCGCACATCGCGGTGGGCCTGCTGCTGAAGGTGCGCTCCACCGGGGTGGTCTTTCAGACCTCCGATCAGGTAGCGATCGCGGCGCTGGGTCTGGTCATCGCCGGCGTTGTGCTGTTGTTCGCACGGCCGCGGTTGCGAGTGGGACCGGCTGGTGTTTCGGTGAGAAATCTGTTGGGCGACAAGCTGATCGAATGGCCGGATGTTGCCGGCGTGTCGTTCCCGGTAGGCCACCGCTGGGCGCGAATCGACTTACCCGACGACGAGTACATACCGGTGATGGCCATCCAGGCCGTTGACAAGGGTCGCGCCGTAGACGCCATGGACACGGTGCGCTCACTGCTCGCGCGCTATCGACCGGACCTGCAGACGCACTGAGCGTTGTACCATCGGCCGATGGCACTTCAGGCACGGGCGGCCGCGGTCGCCGTTGTCGCCATGCTGGCGCTCAGTGGGTGCAGCGTCGTGGTGGGGGGACGGGCGGTTGGGGCGTCCGGTCAGTCAGGCGGAGCGCCGTCGGCACCGGTGAAACACCCGCCGGCCCGCGCCCAAGACCTGCTGCTCCGGACCGGGGACGACACGCCTTTCGGAGCGGCAACGGCGATACCATTGGGCGACAACTACTTCACCTCGGCCCAGCCCCCGGACTGTGCGGCGGCGGTGGTGTTCGAGAACTCACCCCTGCGGCCGCCCGGCGCGTCGGACCACGCCGAGTCCGCCTACCGCTTCGCCGGTTCGGCAACCTACGGAGAGTCGGTCGATATCTACGGCGACCCGCTGGACGTCCAACACGTGGTGGTTGAGGGTTTCATCGCGGTCGCCCAGTGCCGCCGCGAAGCCGTAGGCGTGACCCGAGACGGAAAGTCATCGTCGATGCATCTCAGCGACGTCGATACCTCCTCGCATACCGCCGTGGTGTGGACCATGACCCAGCCGGGCTGGACGTGTGACTACGGGCTGGCAGCCTCGCCGCGAATAGTTCTGCTGCTATCGGCTTGTGACGCCAAGCCGGGGTTCCCGATGGCGGACTGGACGTCGAAACGCCTCGCGCAGATCAGCGGGCGTACCGCCTAGGAACTCGGGCCGGCTAGAGCCGACGAGGCACTCAGTAACGAGTGCAGTCCGTCATCATCTGCCGGAAAATCGGCAGGGCCTGCGCGGCCCCTCGGTTGTGCTCGATAGCGTGCAGCAGGTCCAGCCGCTGATCGGGCGACGAGGCCAGGTACTCCTGCAAGAACTGCTGGTTCGGCGGCGACTGGTCGAGGAACTGGGCGGCCGCTGGGTTTTCCGCGTGCACGGCCCGCATCGCCTGGTCGTAGCTACAGGTGGTGTTGATCATCGGGCCGTAATCGGGGTCGGCCGATGCGAGCCCGGCCCCAGCTGTCGTCGCCAGTGCCAGACCGCCGATGGTGACGGCCAGTTCGATCGAGCGCTTCATCGTCTACGGACCCCCATCGCTCTGGTCCTCATTTTAACGTTGGGCCAGGAGCTCTCACCCGCACGCGCCCCGGCTGTCTCGGCCCCACGCCGGCGGCTACTAGCCTGGATCTGTGCCCGATCCCGCCACCTACCGCCCCGCGCCCGGGTCTATCCCGGTCGAGCCCGGCGTCTACCGTTTCCGGGATCCGCACGGGCGAGTCATCTACGTCGGCAAGGCCAAGAGCCTGCGCAGCCGGCTGACGTCATACTTCGCCGACATCTCCGGCCTGCACCCGCGAACCCGGCAGATGGTGACCACCGCGGCCAAGGTCGAGTGGACGGTGGTCAACACCGAAGTCGAGGCACTGCAGCTCGAATACAACTGGATCAAAGAGTTCGACCCGCGGTTCAACGTCCGTTACCGCGACGACAAAACGTATCCGGTGCTGGCGGTGACCCTCAACGAGGAATTTCCGCGACTGATGGTATATCGCGGCCCCCGCCGCAAAGGGGTGCGATATTTCGGGCCGTACTCGCACGCGTGGGCCATCCGGGAAACGCTGGATCTGCTCACCCGGGTGTTTCCGGCTCGTACCTGTTCGGCCGGAGTGTTCAAGCGACACAAGCAGATCGACCGTCCTTGTCTGCTCGGCTACATCGACAAATGCTCGGCGCCGTGTATCGGCAGGGTCAGCGCGGAGCAGCACCGCCAGATCGTGAACGATTTCTGTGACTTCTTGTCCGGCAAGACCGACCGGTTCGCGCGCGAGCTGGAGCAGCAGATGAACGCCGCGGCCGAGCAACTCGATTTCGAGCGGGCCGCGCGGCTGCGCGACGACCTGGGCGCGGTGAAGAGGGCGATGGAAAAGCAGGCCGTCGTCCTGGGCGACGGCACCGACGCCGACGTGGTGGCGTTCGCCGACGACGAGCTCGAGGCCGCGGTGCAGGTGTTCCACGTCCGCGGCGGCCGGGTCCGCGGTCAGCGCGGCTGGATCGTCGAAAAGTCCGCCGACCCCGGAGATTCCGGTGAGGAACAGCTGGTCGAACAGTTCCTGACCCAGTTCTACGGCGAGCAGGCCGAATTGGGTGGTGCGGCAGATGAGTCGGTGAACCCGGTGCCGCGCGAGGTGCTGGTGCCCTGCCTGCCGTCCAATGCCGGCGAGCTGACCAGTTGGCTATCCGGCTTGCGTGGATCCCGGGTGGCGCTGCGGGTGCCGCAGCGCGGCGACAAACGAGCGCTGGCCGAAACAGTACAGCGCAACGCCAAAGAGGCGCTGCAGCAACACAAGTTGAGGCGCGCAGGCGATTTCAACGCCAGATCCGCTGCGCTGCAGAACATCCAGGAGGCCCTCGGCTTGCCCGATGCGCCGCTGCGCATCGAATGTGTGGACATCAGCCATGTGCAGGGCACCGACGTGGTGGGCTCGCTGGTGGTGTTCGAGGACGGTCTGCCGCGCAAATCGGACTACCGGCACTTCGGCATCCGGGAAGCCGCCGGACAGGGCCGCTCCGACGACGTCGCCTCCATCGCCGAGGTGACCCGCCGCCGCTTCGCGCGGCACCTGAGTGAACAAAACGACCCGAATATGCTTTCGCCGGAAGGGAAGTCTCGCCGCTTCGCCTACCCGCCGAATCTCTACGTCGTCGACGGCGGTGCGCCACAAGTCAACGCGGCCAGCGCGGTACTCGAGGAACTCGGCATCACAGACGTCGCGGTGATCGGGCTGGCCAAGCGGCTGGAAGAGGTGTGGGTGCCCTCGGAGCCCGACCCCGTCATCATGCCGCGCAACAGCGAGGGGCTGTATTTGCTGCAACGCGTCCGGGACGAAGCGCACCGGTTCGCGATCACCTACCATCGCAGCAAGCGATCCAAGCGAATGACGGCATCGGTGCTGGATTCGGTGCCAGGATTGGGAGAACATCGCCGCAAGGCACTGGTAAGCCATTTCGGATCGATAGCCCGCCTCAAGGAGGCCACCGTCGACCAGATCACCGCGGTTCCCGGCATCGGGGTGGCAACCGCCACCGCCGTCCTGGAGGCGCTGAGACCCGATCAGTCCGAGGCCGCCCGATGACGAGTCCAGGTGAGTTCGCGGGCGGCCACTCGGTGGACGCCCCGGCCGGTATCGACGTCGTTCTGGTGACCGGATTGTCCGGGGCCGGGCGGGGGACCGCAGCCAAGGTGCTCGAGGACCTCGGCTGGTACGTGGCCGACAATCTGCCCCCGCAACTGATCACCCGGATGGTCGATTTCGGTCTGGCCGCGGGCTCGCGGATCACCCAGCTGGCGGTGGTGATGGACGTGCGGTCGCGTGGCTTCACCGGCGATCTGGACTCGGTGCGCACCGAGCTGGGTACCCGAAACATCGCCCCGCGCGTGGTGTTCATGGAAGCATCCGACGACATGTTGGTGCGCCGCTACGAACAGAACCGTCGCAGCCACCCGCTGCAGGGTGATCAGACCCTGGCCGAGGGCATCGCCGCCGAGCGCCGGATGCTGGCATCGGTTCGCGCCACCGCCGACCTGATCATCGACACCTCGACGCTGTCGGTGCGCGGCTTGCGCGAGACCATCGAGCGGGCATTCGGCGGCGCCGCCAGCGCGACCACCAGCGTCACGGTCGAGTCGTTCGGCTTCAAGTACGGCCTGCCGATGGACGCCGACATGGTGATGGACGTGCGGTTCCTGCCGAACCCGCACTGGGTCGACGAATTGCGCCCGCGCACCGGGCAGGACCCGGCGGTGCGGGATTACGTGTTGAGCCAGCCCGGCGCGGCCGAGTTCCTCGACGCCTACCATCGATTGCTATCTCTGGTCGTCGACGGCTACCGCCGGGAGGGCAAGCGCTATATGACGGTCGCCATCGGCTGCACCGGCGGCAAGCATCGCAGCGTCGCGATCGCCGAGGCATTGATGCAGATGCTGAACGCCCAGCACGGGGAAGCGCAACTGTCGGTGCGGGTGCTGCACCGGGATCTGGGCCGCGAATGACCGAGCCGATGAACCGGGGCATCGTCGCGCTGGGCGGCGGACACGGCCTGTACGCGACGCTGTCGGCGGCCCGGCGGCTGACTCCCCATGTCACCGCGGTGGTGACCGTCGCCGACGACGGTGGTTCTTCGGGCCGGCTGCGCAGCGAACTGGATGTCGTGCCCCCGGGCGATCTACGAATGGCGTTGGCGGCCTTGGCATCTGACAGCCCTCACGGGCGGCTGTGGGCGACCATCCTGCAGCACCGGTTCGGCGGCAGTGGCGCCCTGGCCGGGCATCCGATCGGCAACCTGTTGCTGGCCGGCCTGTCCGAGGTGCTGGCCGATCCGGTGGCCGCCCTCGATGAGCTGGGGCGCATCCTCGGCGTCAAGGGGCGGGTGCTGCCGATGTGTCCGATCGCGCTGCAGATCGAGGCCGACGTCGCCGGTCTGGAAAGCGACCCGCGGATGTTCCGGCTGATCCGCGGCCAGGTGGCGATTGCGACCACACCGGGCAAGGTGCGCCGCGTGCGGTTGCTGCCCGACAATCCCCCGGCGACACGGCAGGCCGTCGACGCCATCATGGCCGCCGATTTGGTGGTGCTGGGCCCGGGGTCGTGGTTCACCAGCGTGATCCCGCATGTGCTGGTGCCCGGGCTGGCGGCGGCACTACGGGCGACCACCGCGCGCCGCGCCCTGGTGCTCAATCTGGTGGCCGAGCCGGGGGAGACGGCCGGCTTCTCCGTCGAGCGTCATCTGCACGTGCTGGCGCAGCACGCACCGGAATTCGGCGTGCACGACATCATCATCGACGCCGAACGGGTGCCCAGTGAGCGCGAGCGCGATCAACTGCGCCGCACCGCCACACTGCTTTCGGCAGAGGTCCACTTCGCCGACGTGGCCAGACCTGGTACACCTTTACATGACCCAGGCAAGCTTGCGGCGGCCCTGGACGGGGTCCGGGCGGCCCGCAAGGCTCCGGGAACGTCTCCGGTCACGGCCATCGCGGATATTCGGGTGGACGGTGCAAGCCCACACGCCGGGGGTGGACCGGCCGGCAGCGGACCAAGGGGTGACGACGCGTGGCGATGACGACCGAAGTCAAGGACGAACTGAGCCGCCTCACCGTGAAATCGGTCAGCGCGCGTCGGGCGGAAGTTACTTCCCTGCTGAGGTTCGCCGGCGGGCTGCACATCGTCGGCGGCCGCGTCGTGGTCGAGGCCGAGGTCGACCTCGGCAACGTTGCGCGGCGGTTGCGCAAGGACATTTTCGAACTCTACGGATACAACGCCGTCGTGCATGTGTTGTCGGCCAGCGGGATTCGCAAGAGCACCCGATACGTGTTGCGGGTGGCCAATGACGGTGAGGCACTGGCCCGCCAGACCGGCCTGCTCGACAATCGCGGCCGCCCGGTGCGCGGTCTGCCGGCGCAGGTGGTGGGCGGCAGCGTCGGCGATGCCGAAGCCGCGTGGCGGGGAGCCTTCCTGGCGCACGGATCGCTGACCGAGCCGGGGCGTTCGTCGGCGCTGGAAGTCAGCTGCCCCGGCCCGGAGGCGGCGCTGGCGTTGGTAGGCGCCGCGCGCCGGCTCGGTGTCAGCGCGAAGGCCCGCGAGGTACGTGGCGCCGACCGGGTCGTGGTGCGCGACGGCGAGGCGATCGGTGCGCTACTGACCCGGATGGGCGCCCAGGACACCCGGCTGGTGTGGGAGGAGCGCCGGATGCGGCGCGAGGTCCGGGCCACGGCCAACCGGCTGGCCAACTTCGACGACGCCAACCTGCGCCGATCCGCGCGGGCGGCGGTGGCGGCGGCGGCCCGGGTGGAGCGGGCGCTGGAGATCCTGGGCGACACCGTCCCGTACCATCTGGCCTCCGCCGGCAAGCTGCGCGTCGAGCACCGCCAGGCATCCCTGGAGGAGCTCGGCCGGCTCGCCGACCCTCCCATGACGAAAGATGCTGTGGCGGGCCGTATTCGGCGGTTGCTGTCGATGGCCGATCGCAAGGCGAAGGTCGAGGGCATTCCCGATACCGAGTCGGCGGTCACGCCGGATTTGCTGGAGGACGCGTAACTGGTCGCGCGAATCGCTGTTCGCAACGGGTGGGCGGGAGTTACGGTCAGGTGATGAAACGGCTTTCGAGCGTCGACGCGGCGTTTTGGTCGGCGGAAACCGCGGGCTGGCACATGCACGTGGGGGCGTTGGCGATTTGCGACCCCAAGGAATGCTCCGAGTACAGCTTTCAACGACTCCGTCAATTGCTCATCGAGCGCCTGCCGGAGGTACCGCAGTTGCGGTGGCGGGTCACCGGCGCGCCGCTGGGCCTGGACCGGCCGTGGTTCGTCGAAGACGAGGAGCTGGACGTCGATTTCCACGTCCGCCGCATCGGTGTTCCCGCCCCCGGCGGTCGTCGCGAGCTCGAGGAGCTGGTGGGCCGGCTGATGTCCTACAAGCTGGACCGCTCCCGGCCGCTGTGGGAGATGTGGGTGATCGAGGGTGTCGAGGGCGGACGGACAGCGATGCTGACCAAGATGCACCACGCCATCGTCGATGGGGTCTCGGGTGCCGGCCTGGGTGAAATCCTTTTGGACACCACGCCGGAACCCCGTGCGCCGCAACAGGAGACGGTCGGATCGCTGGTGGGGGTCCAACTTCCGGGGCTGGAACGGCGCGCCGTGGGCGCGCTTATCAATGTTGGTGTCAAGACGCCGTTCCGCATCGCTCGGCTGATGGAGCAGACCGTGCGCCAGCAGGTCGCCGCCCTGGGTGTGCGCAGCAAGCCGTCGCGCTACTTCGATGCGCCGAAAACCCGATTCAATGCTTCGGTGTCGCCGCACCGGCGAATCACTGGCTGCCGCGTCGAACTGGCCCGCGCTAAAGCCGTCAAGGACGCCCACGGAGTCAAGCTCAACGACGTCGTGCTCGCGCTGGTGGCCGGGGCCGCCCGCGACTACTTACAGAAACGCGGCGAGTTGCCCGCCAAACCGCTCATTGCGCAGATCCCCGTATCCACCCGCACCGATGAGAACAAAGACGACGTCGGCAACAAGGTGGGTTCGATGACGGTGTCCCTTGCCACCGATGTCGAGGACCCCGGCGAGCGGCTGCGAGTTATCCACGACAGCACGCGAAGTGCGAAGTTGATGGCCAAGGCGTTATCGGCGCATCAGATCATGGGGCTGACCGAAACGACGCCGCCGGGACTGTTGCACCTGGCCGCGCGGGCCTACACGGCCAGCGGGCTGTCGCGAAACCTCGCCCCAATCAACCTGGTCGTCTCCAACGTGCCCGGCCCGCCGTTCCCGTTATACATGGCCGGCGCCAAACTGGATTCGCTGTGGCCGCTCGGGCCGCCCGTCATGGACGTCGCCCTGAACATCACCTGCTTCTCCTACCAGGAATACCTCGACTTCGGTTTCGTGACGACGCCTGAGGTGGCCAACGACATCGACGACATGGCCGACCGCATCGAGCCGGCGTTGACCGACTTGGAGAAGGCCGCCGCGCGGGAGACCAGCTAGTCGCGCTCGGGTGGCTTCGTCGCGTACACCCACGACAGGAATCGAGCCACGGCCTCCGCGGACCGATGCGCCCGCGGCGAACTGAAGATGTCGAAAGCATGTTGGGCGTGCGGTAATTCGGCGTAGGCGACCGGGTTCTTGGATACCCCGCGCAGTTCCTCGACGAACTCTTCGGCCTCGCCGACCGGGATGAGCGAATCGTCGTGGCCGTGCAGGACGAAGAAGGGCGGTGCGTCGGCGCGCAGCCGACGGATTGGTGAAGCGTCGACATAGATGTCGCGGTGGGTGGCGAATTTCTTTTTGACAACGAACTTTTGGAGCAGGTCCACGAATTCGCGACGGCCTTCGCCCTCGGTGGAGAACCAGTCGTAGCGCCCGTATACGGGCACCGCGGCGACCACCGAGGTGTCGGCGTCCTCGAAACCGGGCTGAAATTTCGGGTCGTTGGGCGTCAGCGCCGCCAGCGAACATAGATGGCCGCCGGCGGATCCGCCGGTGATCGCTACGAAGTTCGGATCCCCGCCGTAGCGGGAGATGTTCTCCTTGACCCAGGCCAGCGCGCGTTTGACGTCGACGATGTGGTCGGGCCAGGTGTGCCGCGGCGACACCCGGTAGCCGACCGACACGCACACCCAGCCGCGCGCGGCCAAGTGGCTCATCAGCGGATAGGCCTGGGGGCGGCGCATTCCGATCACCCAGGCGCCGCCGGGCACCTGCAGCAGCACCGGTGCCTTGCCGTCGCGCGGCAGATCGTGGCGGCGCCAGATGTCGGCGAGATTGGCGCGCCCATGCGGACCGTAGGACACCACGTTGGTCTTCTCGACGTAGCGGCGGCGCGCCACGGTGTTGCCCAGCGGCAGGGTGCGCCGCCCGCTGCGCGTCGGTGTGCTCTGGGGCAGCTTGCTCAGCGCCTCCTGGTAGTCGTCGCCCAGTTGGTCGCGCAGCCCCGTCTCCAGCACCGGCCCGGGAGTGGTGACGCCGCGATACTTGATCACGCCCAGGATGACCCAGGAGGCCACGGTCAGCGCCACGGCGGCCGTTCCGCGCCGTCCCGCGAAGTCACCGCGGCGGCCCCGCCGTAGCGCGTCGAGCAGCGAGACAGAGAAGTAGACGCCGGGCACCTCCGAGGCCGGCCAGCCGAACCAGAAGACCAGCACCGTGCTGTAGCCCTTGCGGGCCAGCGGGCGTAATCCGTTGGCGGCGTTGGCCAATTCAAGCGTGGCGCGTGCCAGCGGCCGCGGTTTTCGGATCGTCCGGGCCAGCCGCATCACCCCTGCACCCGCGCTTGCAAGTCGGCGCGCAGGATCTTGCCGGTGCTGCTGCGCGGAAGTTCGTCCAGCACGGTGATTTCGCGGGGGATCTTGTAGTTGGCCAAATTCTCCCGCACGTGCTGCTTGAGCGCCTCGGGAGCGGCGCCCGCGTCGAGCGTCGCGCCGGGCTTCAGCACCACGAAGGCCGCCAGCCGCTGCCCGTATTGTTCGTCGTCCACGCCGATCACCGATGCCTCCGCCACGTCGGGGTGTGCCGCCAGCATCTTCTCCACCTCGATCGGGTACACGTTCTCGCCGCCGGAGACGATCATCTCGTCGTCGCGGCCGACGACGAACAGGCGCCCCGCCTCGTCCAGATAGCCCAAATCGCCCGACGACATGAACCCGGCATGGAAGTCCTTGTTACTACCCGAGGTGTAACCGTCGAACTGGGTGTTGTTGCGCACGTAGATGCTGCCGACCTCGCCGGTGGGCAGCTCGTTGAATTCCGAGTCCAGGATGCGGATTTCGGTTCCCCCCGCGGGCCGGCCCGCGGTGTCGGGTGCGGCCCGCAGGTCCTGCGGGGTGGCGGTGGCGATCATGCCGGCCTCGGTCGCGTTGTAGTTGTTGTAGATCACGTCGCCGAACGCGTCCATGAACGCGATGACCACGTCGGGGCGCATCCGCGATCCCGATGCCGCGGCGAATCGCAGGGACCGGCCGCTGTAGCGGCGTCGCACCTCGGCCGGCAACTCCATGATGCGGTCGAACATCACCGGCACCACGGCAAGCCCGGTCGCCTGGTGGCGGTCGATGAGATCCAGCGTGGCCTCGGGATCGAACTTGCGCCGGGTGATCACCGTGCAGGCCATCGACGCGGCGAAGATCAACTGGGAGAAACCCCATGCGTGGAACATGGGCGCGACGATCACGATGTTTTCCTCGGCCCGCCACGGCGTGCGATCCAAAATCGCCTTGAGCGTGCCTATTCCGGCGTTGCCGCCGGTTTGGTTGGCGCCCTTGGGTGTTCCGGTGGTGCCGGAGGTGAGCAGGATCATTCTGCCCTTGCGGCCGCAGCGCTGGGGTTGCTGCCCGGCGTGATCGGCGATCAGCTTCTCGACCGTGAGATCGTGTTCCCCGTCGGTCCAGGCCACGATGCGGCTGGCGTCGGGTTTGTCGGCCAGCGCACGGTCCACCGTCGGGGTGAACTCCTCGTCGTACACCACGGCGTCGACGCCCTCGCGGTTGACCACCTCGGCCAGCGCGGGCCCGGCGAAGGAGGTGTTGAGCAGCACGACGTCGGAGCCGATCCGGTTGACGGCCACCACCGCCTCGACGAAGCCGCGGTGATTGCGGCACATGATGCCGACGGCCTTCGGCTGACCCGCGGGCAGGTGTTGCAGCGCGGCAGCGAACGCGTTGATCCGTTCGTCGAGTTCCCGCCAGGTCAGCGTGCCGAGTTCGTCGACCAGCCCGGGGCGGTCGGGGCAGCGCTGCGCCGCACTGGCGAAGCCCACGGTCATGCCCATGCCCTCGCGGCGCATGGCCGCGGCCATCTTGAGGTAGCGGTCGGGCCGCATCGGCGCGATCATGCCGGCGCGGCTCAGCGTCGTGACCAGTCCGAGGGTCTCGCTCAACGGATTCGGCATCGCTCAGCCCAGGATCGGGAAGCGACGCTTGGCGGCAAGGTCGGTCAGGGCCTCCTGCATCACCGACCGCACGTACTCGTCGACCTCGTCGACGTCGGGGTCGTCGCCGAACTGCTTGGCGATGTCGATGGGTTTCAGCACCTGGGTCACGATCTTGGTGGGCAGCGGCAGGTTCGGCGGGATGACCGCGCTCAGGCCGAAGGGGAAGCCGAACGACAACGGCAGAATCGCGCTGCGCAGCAAGCGTTTAATGCCCAGCCGCTCGGCCAGCCAGGTGCCGCGGGTCAGATAGAGCTGGGTCTCCTGCCCGCCGATGGACACCGCCGGCACGATCGGGACGCCGGCCTCGATCGCCGTGCGGATGTACCCCTTGCGGCCGTTGAAGTCGATGACGTTCTCCGAGAGGGTCGGCCGATAGGCGTCGTAGTCTCCGCCGGGAAAAACGATCACCACCCCGCCGGACCGCAATGCCTGCGCCGCGTTCTCCCGGTTGGCGCGGATGTATCCGGTGCGCCGGAAGAAGTCTCCGGTGGGCCCGGTCATCAGAATGTCGTGGCTGAGCGTGTAGACCGGGCGGTCGTAACCGAGTTTGTCGTAGAAGTGGACGCTGAAGATCGGGACGTCCATGGGGAACATGCCGCCGGAGTGGTTACCGACCACCAGCGCTCCGCCGGGCGGGAACGTGTCCAGTCCGTGCACCTCGGACCGGAAGTAGGTTTTCAGGACCGGGCGCATGACCGCCATCAGGCGCTGGGTCAAGCCGGGGTCGAATTTGCCGATGTCCCCGCCGTCGGGGTTGCCGTTGTCGGTCACGTTCCTCCCTTGACGCTCGCGCGGGGCCGCTTTGCCGAGTCGAGTCCCTCGATGGTAGCGACCGGGGCCCCGCCGCTGTCATGGTGTTTCGTCTTTGAAGATCCAGAGGTGTGGTGTGGGTCGGGCCGGGGCGCTATTGTTACGGCGCCCTAAGTAATCCTCGAGCAAAGGGGACGCCGATGGACGTAGCCGGTCTGTCACCCGAACGTGGTGCGCGCCCGAGCGTTACACGCAGACCGGCCGGCACCCGAGACCGGCGCGGGCGGCGCTCGCACTCCGCCGCGGTCCGCGCGGAAACCACACGTCGGAGTCAAGAACCATCCCGGCCCGCACCGGCCGTCGAGCGGGCCGCGGGTGCGCTCGCCGAGGCCGCCCCGGATACGGCGGACCAGCTGCAGGCCGACTACTTCGTGCGACTACTGGCCGGGCGTCGCGGCCTCATCGACCAGCGCATCGAGGAGTATCAGCGCAAGATCGCCACCGCGGAAGCCAAGGGCGACGCCGACGCCGTGGCGAGTTTTCGCCGCCTGGTGCGCGTCGCCGAGCAGGATCGGGTGACCCTGGATGTCCTGATCGACAAGCTGCGCCGGCGATTTGTCCGACCGACACCGGCCGAGGCGGCAGTCCGCCGAGGCGTCTCTGGTGTGCGCTGAATCAACGGTTGTCGCAGCAATTTTCGTCACCGCTTCGCTGACGAGGTAGCCGGGCGCAGATCACTGGCGCGCGCAAATCGGCCCACCCGCATGGTGATGCCGATACATTCGATGGGCCAACTGGTTTCTAGACAGGAACGAGGCCGCCCATGGGATTCATGGCTCCGGAACTTCCGGACGTCGATCACAAGACCTGGCCGACCCTGCCCCGGGCCACCCGACTGCAAGTGGTCACGCGGCATTGGGCGGAGCACGGCTTCGGGACGCCGTACGCGGTGTATCTGCTGTATTTGCTCAAGATCCTGCTGTACATCGCGGCGCCCGCCGCCATCATCTCGCTAACTCCCGGCCTCGGCGGGCTGGCCCGCATCGGTGACTGGTGGACGCAACCCATCGTGTACCAGAAGGTCGTCGTCTTTACGCTGCTGTTCGAGGTCATGGGCCTCGGCTGCGGATCCGGCCCGCTGACCGGGCGGTTCATGCCTCCGATCGGAGGCATCCTGTACTGGTTGCGGCCCAACACGATTCGCCTGCCGGCGTGGCCCGGCAAGGTTCCGTTCACCCGCGGTGACACCCGCACCGTCTTCGACGTCGCACTGTATGCCATCGTTCTGATCGGCGGGGTGTGGGCGCTGTTGTCGCCGGGTCATGGCGGGCCGGTCACCGCCACCGGCGACGTCGGCCTGATCGACCCCGTCCGGGTCATCCCGACGATCGTCGCGCTGGCGCTGTTGGGACTGCGCGACAAGACGGTCTTCTTGGCCGCCCGCGGCGAACACTATTGGCTGAAGCTGTTGGTGTTCTTCTTCCCATTCACCGACCAGATCGCGGCGTTCAAGATCATCATGCTCTGCTTGTGGTGGGGCGCAGCGGCTTCCAAGCTCAACCACCATTTCCCTTATGTGGTGGCGGTGATGACGAGCAACAACGCGCTGCTGCGGCCGAAGCTGTTCACTCCGATCAAGCGCTTGCTCTACCGCGACCATGTCAACGACCTACGGCCGTCCCTGGTGCCGAAGCTGATGGCTCACGTTGGCGGCACCACCGCAGAATTCGTGATCCCGACGGTTCTGGTCTTTTTCGCCGGCGATCACCCGTGGCGGTGGTTCTTGATCGGGTTCATGGTGCTGTTCCACCTCAACATCATCGTCAACCTCCCGATGGGAGTCCCTCTGGAGTGGAACGTCTTCTTCATCTTTTCGCTGTTCTATCTGTTCGGCCACTATGGCGCGATCCGGGCCACCGATCTTCACTCGCCGTTGCTGCTGGCCCTTGTGATCCTCGCGGTAGCCGTTGTCATCGCGGGCAACATGTTCCCCGAAAAGATCTCGTTCCTTCCCGCGATGCGGTACTACGCCGGCAACTGGGCCAGCAGCGTGTGGTGCTTCCGTGCGGGCGCCGAGGAGAAAATCGACGCCGAGATCGTCAAGAGCTCTGCGCTCGTCGTCAATCAGCTGGCAAGGCTTTACGACCCGGCTACGGCCGAGATCATGGCCGACAAGGTGGCGGCGTTCCGCGCGATGCACGTACATGGCCGGGCGCTCAACGGTCTGCTGCCGCGCGCGGTCGACCACGAAGCCGACTACAAGATCCGCGAGGGCGAAATAGTTGCCGGCCCACTGGTGGGTTGGAACTTCGGCGAGGGCCACCTGCACAACGAACAGCTGCTGGAGGCAGTGCAGCGGCGCTGCCACTTCGACGAGGGCGAGGTCCGCCTCATCGTCCTGGAAGGCCAGCCCATCCAGACCCAACGCCAGTGCTACCGCATCCTCGATGCCAAGACCGGCGTGATCGAAGAGGGCTACGTCGAGGTCAAGGACATGATGACCCGCCAGCCCTGGCCCGACCCCGACGACCAGTTCCCGGTGCAGGTCACGGCGCAACGCAGCGCTCGATGACCACCGCGGTCGTCGTCGGCGCCGGGCCCAACGGTCTGGCCGCGGCGATCCACCTCGCCCGCCACGGTGTCGACGTGCAGGTGCTGGAGGCCCGCGACACCGTCGGCGGGGGCGCGCGCTCCGGTGAGCTGACGGTGCCCGGCGTCATCCACGACCACTGCTCGGCGTTTCACCCGCTGGGAATCGGTTCGCCGTTCTGGAAGCAGGTGGACCTGCAGCGCTACGGGCTCGCGTGGAAGTGGCCGGAGGTCGACTGCGCGCACCCGCTCGACGACGGGACCGCCGGGGTGCTGTACCAGTCGCTCGATGAGACGACGGCCGGCATGGGACCCGACGCCTCCCGGTGGCGCCGCGCGGTCGGGGACCTTGCGGCTGGATTCGACGCCCTGGCCGAAGACCTGCTGCGCCCCGTGATCAACATTCCGCATCACCCGGTTCGCCTCGCCGCCTTCGGGCCGCGCGCAGTGTTGCCGGCCACCGCGATGGCCCGGTGGTTTCGTACCGAACAAGTGCGCGCGCTGTTCGGCGGATCGGCCGCGCACGTCTACACCCGCCTGGACCGCCCGCTCACCGCGTCGCTCGGGCTGATGATCCTGGCCAGCGGCCACCGATACGGGTGGCCGGTCGCCGAGGGAGGATCGGGTTCGATCACCACGGCGCTCACCGTCGCCCTCCAGGAGCAGGGCGGCGCCGTGGTGACCGGAGTGACCGTCACCCGCCGCAACGACATCCCCGACGCCGACATCGTCATGCTCGACCTGACTCCGGCCGCGGCGCTGAAAATCTATGGCGACGCCATGCCCGGGCGCATCAAACGCTCCTATGCCCGCTACCGCCAGGGCTCCTCGGCGTTCAAGGTCGACTTCGCCATCCAGGGTCACATCCCGTGGACCAACCCCGACTGCGGTCGCGCCGGCACCGTTCATCTGGGCGGCACGTTCGCCGAGGTCGCGGACACCGAACGTCAACGCGCGCAAGGCAAGATGGTGCGGCGGCCGTTTGTGCTCGTCGGGCAGCAATACTTGGCCGACCCCTCCCGGTCGGCGGGCGGCATCAATCCGATCTGGGCCTACGCGCACGTGCCGTTCGGCTACACCGGCGACGCCACCGCCGCCGTCGTCGACCAGATCGAGCGATTCGCCCCGGGATTCCGCGACCGCATCGTCGCGACGGTCAGCAAGGGCACCGCAGATCTAGAGGCCTACAACCCCAACTTCATCGGCGGCGACATCATCGGCGGCGCCAACGACGGGCTGCAGGTCATCCTGCGGCCGCGCATCTCCGTCAATCCGTATGCGACCGGTGTGCCGGGCGTCTACCTGTGTTCGCAGTCCACGCCGCCGGGAGCCGGCATCCACGGCCTGTGTGGTTACTACGCCGCCGAGGCGGCGCTGGGCTGGGCCCGCAAGCGCTCTTCCCGGTGATGTTCGGCACAGGTTTCGACGTGTACCGACGGCCATCCTGCACAGGCGGGTGGTCTTCAGCGGCGCACACTCTTACCGGCGCGGCAACCGCGCATGTCGCTGATCTAGGCTGACCACAGGCGCTGTGCAGCGGACATGCAAAAGGCACACAGAAGACGACTCAGGAAAGACAGGGAGACATCAAGTGACGGTCCGAGTAGGTATCAACGGCTTCGGTCGAATCGGGCGGAACTTCTACCGGGCCTTGTTGGCTCAACAGGAGCAAGGCACCGCTGACATCGAGGTGGTCGCGGTCAATGACCTCACCGACAATGCCAGCCTGGCGCACCTGCTGAAATTCGACTCCATCCTGGGCCGCCTGCCCCACGACGTCAGCCTCGAGGGTGACGACACGATCGTCGTCGGCAGCAAGAAGATCAAGGCGCTCGAGGTCAAGGAAGGCCCGGCGGCGCTGCCCTGGGGCGACCTTGGCGTCGACGTCGTCGTCGAGTCCACCGGCATCTTCACCAACGCCGCCAAGGCCAAGGGCCACCTGGACGCCGGCGCCAAGAAGGTGATCATCTCCGCGCCCGCCACCGACGAGGACATCACCATCGTGCTGGGCGTCAACGACGACAAGTACGACGGCAGCCAGAACATCATCTCCAACGCCTCCTGCACCACGAACTGCCTCGGTCCGATCGCCAAGGTCCTCAACGACGAGTTCGGCATCGTCAAGGGCCTGATGACCACCATCCACGCCTACACCCAGGACCAGAACCTGCAGGACGGGCCGCACAAGGACCTGCGCCGGGCGCGTGCCGCCGCGCTGAACATCGTGCCGACCTCCACCGGCGCCGCCAAGGCCATCGGCCTGGTGCTGCCGGAGCTGAAGGGCAAGCTGGACGGGTACGCGCTGCGGGTGCCGATTCCCACCGGCTCGGTCACCGACCTCACCGCCGAGTTGAAGAAGTCCGCGAGCGCCGACGAGATCAACGCCGCGATGAAGGCCGCCGCCGAGGGGCCCATGAAGGGCATCCTGAAGTACTACGACGCGCCGATCGTGTCCAGCGACATCGTCACCGACCCGCACAGCTCGATCTTCGACTCCGGCCTGACCAAGGTGATCGACGACCAGGCCAAGGTGGTGTCCTGGTACGACAACGAATGGGGCTACTCCAACCGCCTCGTCGACCTGGTCGCCCTGGTCGGCAAGTCGCTGTAGACCGTGGCTGTCCACAATCTGAAAGACCTGCTCGCCAAAGGGGTTTCCGGGCGTGGCGTGCTCGTGCGCTCCGACCTGAACGTGCCCCTCGATGACGGCAAGATCACCGATGCCGGCCGTATCACCGCCTCGGTGCCGACGCTGCGGGCGTTGGTCGATGCCGGCGCCAAGGTGGTGGTCACCGCACACCTGGGGCGGCCCAAGGATGGAGCCGACCCGAAGCTGTCACTGGCGCCCGTCGCCGCGGCGCTTAGTGAGCAGCTCGGTCGGCACGTGCAGCTGGCCGGCTCCGATCAGTCCCGAGTCGTGGGCACCGATGCGCTGGCGCGCGCCGAGGGGCTGACCGACGGCGACGTCCTGTTGCTGGAGAACATCCGCTTCGATGCCCGGGAAACCAGCAAGGACGATGGCGAGCGGCTGGCGCTGGCCAAGCAGCTGGTCGAATTGGTCGGGCCGACAGGGGCTTTCGTCTCCGACGGCTTCGGCGTGGTGCACCGCAAGCAGGCCTCCGTGTACGACGTAGCCACCCTGCTGCCGCACTACGCCGGCACGCTGGTGGCCGAGGAGATTCAGGTGCTGGAGCAGTTGACCAGCTCCACCACCCGTCCCTACGCGGTGGTGCTGGGCGGGTCGAAGGTATCCGACAAGCTGGGTGTCATCGAGTCGCTGGCCACCAAGGCCGACAGCATCGTCATCGGCGGTGGCATGTGCTTCACTTTCCTTGCCGCGCAAGGATTCTCGGTCGGTAAGTCGCTGCTTGAGACCGAGATGGTCGACACCTGCCGCAGGCTGCTGGACACCTACTACGACGTGCTGCGGCTGCCGGTGGACATCGTGGTGGCCGACAAGTTCGCGGCCGACGCGGCCCCGCAGACGGTCGCGGCCGACGCCATCCCGGACGACATGATGGGCCTGGACATCGGACCGGGATCGGTCAAACGTTTCACCACGTTGCTGTCCAACGCCGAGACCGTTTTCTGGAACGGGCCGATGGGCGTGTTCGAGTTCCCGGCGTTCGCCGAGGGGACCAAAGGCGTCGCCAAAGCCATCGCCGCGGCCACCGGCAAGGGCGGGTTCAGCGTGGTGGGCGGCGGGGACTCCGCGGCCGCGGTGCGCGCGCTGGGCATCCCGGAGGGCGACTTCTCGCACATCTCCACCGGTGGGGGAGCGTCGCTGGAATACCTTGAGGGCAAGACGCTTCCGGGTATCGAGGTGTTGACCCGACCCCAGCCTGACCACAACTAGGGAGGCCCAGAGTCGTGAGCCGCAAACCGCTGATCGCGGGCAACTGGAAGATGAACCTCAACCATTTCGAGGCCATCGCGCTGGTGCAGAAGATCGCATTCGCGTTGCCCGACAAGTACTACGACAAGGTGGACGTCACGGTCCTGCCACCGTTCACGGATCTGCGCAGCGTGCAGACCCTGGTCGACGGTGACAAGCTGCGGTTGACCTATGGCGGGCAGGATCTGTCCCAGCACGACTTGGGCGCCTACACCGGCGACGTCAGCGGCGCCTTCCTGGCCAAGCTGGGTTGCACGTTCGTCGTCGTCGGGCACTCCGAGCGGCGGACCTACCACCATGAGGACGACGCGATGGTGGCCGCCAAGACCGCCGCGGCGCTCAAGCACGAATTGACCCCGATCGTTTGCATCGGCGAGCACCTCGAGGTCCGCGAGGCGGGAAATCACGTCGGCCACTGCGAGGAGCAGCTGCGCGGCTCGCTGGCCGGGCTGTCCGCCGAACAGATCGGCAAGGTCGTCATCGCCTACGAACCCGTGTGGGCCATCGGCACCGGGCGGGTGGCCAGCGCGGGTGACGCCCAAGAGGTGTGCGCGGCGATCCGCAAGGAACTGGGCGCACTGGCGTCACCGCAGGTCGCGGAGGGCGTGCGGGTGCTCTACGGCGGATCGGTGAACGCAAAGAACATCGGCGAGTTGATCGCCCGCGACGACATCGACGGCGGGTTGGTCGGGGGCGCGTCCCTGGACGGCGAGCAGTTTGCCACGCTGGCGGCGATCGCCGCCGGTGGGCCGCTGCCCTGATAACGGCTCCGCCCGGTAGGCTGGCCGCCATGCAGTTGGCTTTGCAGATCACCCTGGTCGTCACCAGCATCCTGGTGGTGCTGCTGGTGCTGCTGCACCGCGCCAAGGGTGGCGGCCTGTCCACGTTGTTCGGTGGCGGCGTGCAGTCCAGCCTGTCCGGCTCCACGGTGGTGGAAAAGAACCTGGACCGCCTGACGTATTTCATCACCGCCATCTGGCTGGTGTGCATCATCGGCATCGCGCTGATGATCAAATACCGCTGACCGCACGGATGGGTGATCCACGCGATCCAACCGCGCGTTCACAGCGCGGCGGTGAGTCTCCATAGTGCTTCGCGGTCGACTGAGTTGGAGCGGTCCACGGGTTGAGGACGACGTCGGTGGCCCCGGCGTCGCGGTAGCGGCGTAACTGGCGTGCGACGATTCCTCGGGCCCGATTGCGGCGAGGTCGACGACGTTGGCGAGGCCTTCCCGGGCGATCACGTTGCGATACGACGGGATGGTCTCATAGAAGCTCAGCTGCTGCGCGGCGGTGCTGCGAGCGCCCTCGACATCCTCGGACAACAGCACGGGCACCGCGGCGATGATGCGCGGTGCCGGGCGGCCCGCCTCGGCTGCCGCTTTGGTAATTTCGGGCACGATGAATTCTCCAATAGTCCGGGGCCCGGCCAGGTTAGGCAATGTCCCGTCGGCCAGTTCGCCGGTGACTCGCAATGCCTTGGGGCCCATCGCCGCCACGTACACCGGGATCGGCGTGCCGCCGGGGACCTGCACCGGCCAGGCGGGCTGGCGCTGAGTTCGCTGCCGTGAAAGTCGACGCCGCCGGTGTTGAACACCGACGCCAGGATGGTCAGGTGCTCGCGTAGCCGGGTGATGCTGTTGGGCCATTCGGTGCCGAAGGCCTGGCGTTCCATTTGGCGGGCACCCAGTCCCAGCCCGAGGCTGAAGCTGCCGTGCGCGGCGGCCTGCGCCGTTTGCGCCAATGAGGCGATGATCAGCGGGTGACGGGGGTTGATCGGCACCACCGAGGTGCCCACGCCCAGCCCGGGCACGGCGGCACCGACGAGCGCGGCGAGCGCGATTGCGTCGTAGTTCTGCTGTTGGGGCAGCCACACTTGCGCGACCCCGAGCTGGTGGGCTCGTTTGGCTTGGGCGATCACGTCATCGACCAGATTGGCCGCATCGGGGCGGGCCATGAGAATGATTCCGGCGGACATGTCCGCAACCAACGCGCTCAATCGGCTGGTCATTCCTGCCGGATCTCGGTGATCTGACCTACTGGGCGTCATGATGATTCGCGGCTGCGGGTGATCCCCGACGGGCGGACGCTGACATCCGCGTCGATACTGGGTCCCATGGTTGAGGCATCCGAGGGCACGCTGGAACCGATTGGCGCCGTGCAGCGCACACTGGTGGGTCGTGAGGCGACGGAGCCGATGCGGTCCGACATCAGGCTACTGGGCACGATTCTGGGCGACACGGTGCGCGAGCAGAACGGGCACGAGGTGTTCGAGCTCGTCGAGCGCGCCCGGGTGGAGTCGTTTCGGGTGCGGCGCTCCGAAATCGACCGGGTCGAGCTGGCGCGGATGTTCGATGGCATCGACATCCACCAGGCGATTCCGGTCATCCGGGCGTTCAGCCACTTCGCCTTGCTTGCCAACGTCGCCGAAGACATCCACCGGGAGCGCCGCCGAGCGATTCACGTCGCCGCCGGCGAAGCCCCGCAGGACAGCAGCCTCGCCGCGACCTACGCCAAACTCGACCGGGCGCAACTGGATTCGGCCGCCGTCGCCGACGCCCTGAAGGGCGCGGTGGTGGCCCCGGTGATCACCGCGCACCCCACCGAGACCCGCCGGCGCACCGTGTTCGTCACCCAGCACCGGATCACCGAACTGATGCGGCTGCACGCCGAGGGACACGAAGAAACCGACGACGGGCGCAACATCGAACTCGAGTTGCGCCGCCAGGTCCTCACGCTATGGCAGACCGCACTGATCCGGCTGTCCCGGTTGCAGATCACCGACGAGATCGAGGTGGGGTTGCGCTATTACGCCGCCGCGTTCTTCAGGGTGATCCCGCAGGTCAACGCCCAGGTGCGCGACGCGCTGCGGACCCGCTGGCCCGACGCCGACCTGCTGAACCAGCCGATGCTGCAGCCCGGGTCCTGGATCGGCGGTGACCGCGACGGCAATCCGAACGTGACGGCCGACGTGGTGCGCCAGGCCACCGGCAACGCCGCGTTCACCGCGCTGGCGCACTACCTGGCCGAACTGACCGCCCTGGAGCAGGAGCTGTCGATGTCGGCGCGCCTGGTCGCGGTCACCCCCGAACTGAGCGAACTGGCCGAGGGCTGCGGGGAGAAAGCCCGCTCCGACGAGCCCTATCGGCGCGCGGTGCGGGTGATCCGCGCGCGGCTCACCGCGACGGGTGCCGAGATCCTGGACCGGCGACCGCAGCACGAGCTGGACCTGGGGTTGACGCCGTATGCCGCGCCTGCCGAACTGCAGGCTGACCTGGACACCATGGACGCGTCGCTGCGCGCGCACGGTAGCGCGCTGCTGGCCGACGATCGCCTGGCGCTGCTGCGAGAAGGCGTGCGGGTCTTCGGGTTTCACCTGTGCGGCCTGGACATGCGGCAAAACTCCGACGTACACGAGGAAGTGGTCGCCGAGTTGCTGGCCTGGGCCGGGGTGCATCCCGATTACGGTTCGCTGTCCGAAGACGAGCGGGTCGAGCTGTTGGCCGCCGAGCTCGCCATCCGCCGTCCGTTGGTCGGCGACCGCGCGGAACTGTCCGAGCTGGCCCACAAAGAGCTGGGCGTGGTCCGCGCGGCCGCGCAAGCCATCAAGCGTTACGGACCGTCCGCGGTGCCGAACTACGTGATCTCCATGTGCCGATCGGTCTCCGACGTCCTCGAGGCCGCGATCCTGCTCAAGGAGGCGGGCGTGATCGACACGTCCGGGGACGCGCCGTACTGCCCGGTGGGCATCTCGCCGCTGTTCGAGACCATCGATGATCTGCGCAACGGCGCGACGATCCTGCATGCCATGCTCGAACTCCCGATTTATCGCGCGCTGGTGGCCGCGCGCGACGACAGCCAGGAAGTGATGCTGGGCTATTCCGACTCCAACAAGGACGGCGGGTATCTGGCCTCCAGCTGGGCGGTGTACCGCGCCGAGCTGGCCCTGGTGGAGGTGGCGCGCAAGACCGGAATCCGGTTGCGGCTCTTCCACGGTCGCGGCGGCACCGTCGGCCGCGGTGGCGGCCCGAGCTACGAAGCCATCCTGGCGCAGCCCCCCGGGGCGGTGAACGGTTCGCTGCGGCTCACCGAGCAGGGCGAGGTGATCGCCGCGAAATACGCCGAACCGCAAGCGGCGCAACGCAATCTGGAGAGCCTGCTGGCCGCCACCCTGGAGTCCACGCTGCTGGACGTGGAGGGATTGGGCGATACCGCGGAACCGGCGTATGCGGTGCTCGACGAGGTGGCCGAACTGGCGCAGCGCGCCTATGCCGAATTGGTGCACGACACACCGGGTTTCGTCGACTACTTCATGGCCTCCACGCCGGTCAGCGAGATCGGGTCGCTGAACATCGGCAGCCGGCCCACCTCGCGCAAACCCACCGAATCCATCTCGGACCTGCGCGCCATCCCGTGGGTGCTGGCGTGGAGTCAGTCGCGGGTCATGCTGCCCGGCTGGTACGGCACGGGGTCGGCGTTCGAGCAGTGGATAGCGGCGGGCCCGGAGAACGAAAGCGAGCGGGTCGACGTCCTGCACGACTTGTACGAGCGCTGGCCATTTTTCCGCAGCGTGCTGTCCAACCTGGCCCAGGTGCTGGCCAAGAGCGACCTCGGCCTGGCGGCGCGCTACGCCGAACTGGTGGACGACGAGGAATTGCGGCACCGCGTCTTCGGCAAGATCGTCGACGAGCACCGGCGGACCATCGCCATGCACAAACTCATCACCGGCCAGGACAACCTGCTCGCCGACAACCCGGCGCTGGCACGTTCGGTGTTCAACCGGTTCCCGTACCTCGAGCCGCTCAATCACCTGCAGGTGGAGTTGCTTCGCCGCTACCGTTCCGGCGATGACGACGAGTTGGTGCAGCGCGGCATTTTGCTGACGATGAATGGGCTGGCCAGCGCGCTGCGAAACAGCGGCTGATTACCCGCGAATCGGTCACGGGCCCGGCCCGCTCGCGAATACCCTGGATCGACGCGACGTCGACCAAGGAGACCAGTGAGCGGATCCGGACTACCCCTGTGGCTACTTCTGGTTTCGGTTGTTGCGGTCGCGATTGCGATCGCCGTGGGTTCCATCTGGCTGGGCAATCGCATCCTGGCGGCGCAGCGGTACGGGAAAGAGCAGAACCCGGCGATCGCCTCGTTCCTCACCGTCGTCGGCTTCCTTTACGGTGCGCTGCTGGGCTTCACGGTGGTGACCACGTGGGATCACTTCTCATCCACCCAGGTGGTCGTGTCCGGCGAGGCGTCGGCGCTGACGACGATGTATCGGCAAACCGTCGCCATGCCCGAACCGGAGCGGACCGACATCCAGGTGTTGTTGCGCAAGTACGCGAGCGCGGTCGCGGGCCCTGAGTGGAACAAGCAGAACAACGACGGCGCGCGCGCGGCGATCACCCGGATGTATCGCACCGTCGGCCGTCAGCAGCCCAACATTGCGGCGAAGCCGATCAATCAGCAATTCCTCAACCAGTTGGGCGAGTTGGCCTCCGACCGAAACGAGCGAATCGTGGGCACCAAGCCGCGGATACCCGGCCTGATGTGGGCGGGCCTGATCTTCGGTGCGGTTGTGCTGGTTGCCTTTACGGGTTTCCTGCGGATGGGCAGCACCGTCGGTCACGTCATCGTGTCCAGCACGGTCGCGGTTCTGCTGGGCTTGCTGCTGTGTGTCGTGTTCCAGCTCGACCACTCGTATGCGACCGATCAACGCATTACGTCCGGGCCGTTTCAGCACGCTTTGGACATTTTCGATTCGGTCGACAACGACAGCCGTTACTTCCCGCGCTGAGCACCGGGCGGTCGTATCCCGAGACGCACTAGAAGGCGAGTTAGCTCAGCCCTTCAGTAGCTCGCCCACGTGCGCGGTGACCGAATCGGTGAGGGCTTGCAAGTCATAGCCGCCTTCGAGTACCGCCACCAATCGGCCGTCGCACAGCTTTTCGGCTGACGTCATCAATTCCCTTGTCACCCAAGCGAAGTCGGCGGCCGTCATGGTCAGGGAGCCCAGTGGATCGCGTTGGTGGGCGTCGAAACCGGCGGACACGATGATCAGCTCGGGCGAAAACGCCTGCAGCGCAGGCACGATTCGATCCTGAAACGCCGCGCGCAATTCGGCGCCGCCATCACCGGGCGCCAGCGGCGAATTGAAGATGTTGCCGACGCCGGTTTCCCGCACCGCACCGGTCCCGGGGAACAGCGGCATCTGATGCGTCGACGCATAGAGCACACTCGGGTCGGAGTAGAAGATCTGCTGGGTGCCGTTGCCGTGATGGACGTCGAAATCGACGATGGCGACCCGCGTCAGCCCGTGTTTGCGCTGTGCATGACGGGCGCCGATGCTGATGTTGTTGAACAGGCAGAAGCCCATGGCGCGCTCGGTCTCGGCGTGATGGCCCGGCGGCCGGCACGCGACGAAAGCGTTCTGGGCCTCACCGGCCAGGACCCTGTCCACAGCCTGCTGCGTGGCGCCCACCCCGCGCAGCGCCGTCTCCCAGGACGACGGCTCCATCATGGTGTCGCCGCCGTCAAGGTAGACGTACCCGTTGTCGGGTCGCGCGGCTTCCAGCGCGTCCACGTAGCGATTGGAGTGCACGTAGCGCGTCGCCGCGAGGTCGGCCGGCTCGGCTTGCTCGCGCACCAGGGCGTCGAACTGCGGCCGGCTCAGCGCCGCCTCCACCGCGCGGTAACGGTCCGGCCGTTCCGGATGGCCCTGGGCGGTCCGATGGGCGGCGAAGGCGCAGTGGTGCAGCAGCAATGTGGCCATCGAAAGTCCTGCCGACCGCCTAGTGCACGGTCCGATTGCGCAGTCTGTCCACGAAGCCGCGCACCGCGTGCTCGGTGACCGCCAGCGGAGAAATCATGGTCTCGCCCACCCGCACCATGTCGTCGACCCGCGCAACGATGGCTTCCACCGGTTCGACCAGCACGATCAGCCGCTTGGCTAGGTCGTCGAGGCTGGTCATGGTGCCATCCAGGTGATCCAGACCGGCCTCCAGGCGTTCGACGGTGGCGTTGAGTGCTGAAAGGGAACTGCTGAGCTCCTTCATGGTGGTGCTCAAACCGTCGAGGACGTCTTCGACCTGCTCCACCGTCTTGTCGGCGTTCAACGCGGCCTGGGTGAGCGTTTTGATCCGGCTTCGCTCTTGCCCCCCGCGCACGGTTCTGTCTGCCATGTCCGTCATTATGACCCGGCCGGGGCGCGCAGGAACCCGAAGGGATGCACGACGCCCAAAGCGCCGGCGATGTGCGGCACCGCGTCGCCGGCCCGGACGTGACGTTCAGCTGCGTTCTGAAGACCGCGACGGCAGCTTGGCCGCGGCGTCCTCGTCGAGCAGCCACAGCGTGGTTTCCTGCCCGACCGCCCCGGCCGCCGGCACCGAGACGGGTGCGGCGCCACCGATGGCGGCGGCCACCGCGTCCGCCTTGCCGCCGCCGGAGACCATCAGCCAGACCTCGCGGGAACGGGCAATGGCGGGCAGCGTCAAGGTGATTCGCTGCGGCGGCGGTTTGGGGGAGTCGTCGACCGACACCACCATGCGGGTGGTTTCCAGCACGGCCGGGGTGTCGGGGAACAGCGAGTTGATGTGGCCCTCGGGGCCCATCCCCAGCAGGTGCACATCGAAATTCGGAACCGGCTCGCCGGGTGCGGCATTGGCGGCCAGCAGCTGCTCGTAGGACAGCGCCGCCGCGGCGAGATCGTTGCCGAATTCTCCATCGCTGGCCGGCATGGGGTGCACCTGGCTGGTGGGGATGTCGACGTGGGAGAGCAACGCGGCCCGCGCCTGCTTGTCGTTGCGCTCGTCGTCGTCCTCGGGGACGTAGCGTTCGTCGCCCCAGAACAGATGCACCGATGCCCAGTCGATCTCTCGTCCCACCAACGACTGCAGCAGCCCGATGCCGTTGCCGCCGCCGGTCAGCACGATGAGCGCTCGGCCCCGCGTCGCCACGGCGTTCGCGATGGTATCGGTCAGTCGCGCCGCGGCGGCTTCGACCATGGTCTGGCTGTCCGGGAAAATTTCGATGCTGGTGCTCACACGTACTGCACTTTCTCAATGCCTTCGAGCGCTGATTGGTATATCTCGTCGGGATCCAGTCGACGCAGGTCTTCGGCGAGGCACTCGCCGGTTTCCCTGCGCGCCAAGGGGAGTAGGGCGTCCGGTCGGGACGTCCGGCTCAACGTGGCCGTCCTTCCTTCCTGCGGCCGGCTCAAGACTATGGTCTCGCTCTTGCGGTCCAGTTCGACCTTGAGCTCGCCGACCGCCCGGCGCACCGGGCCGTCGATCCGGCTGGCCAGCCACCCCGCCAGGATGTCCAGGGCCGGCTCGGTTCCCAGGCCCGACACCAGCGCCGACTCGATCGGTTCGTGGGGCGTCAGGTCCACGGCCGAGGTGAGCAGCGCGCGCCAATAGGTGATGCGCGCCCAGGCGAGGTCGGTGTCACCCGCGGTGTATCCGAGCAGCCGGCTCTTGATGGCCGCCAATGGGTCGACCCCGTTGGTCGCGTCGGTGATACGTCGAATAGCTAACCGGCCCAACGGATCTTGCGCCGGGACCGCCGGCGCGACATCGGGCCACCAGACCACCACCGGAATGTCAGGTAGCAGGAAGGGGGTGACCACGCTGGCGGCGTGGCCGGACAGCGGCCCGGACAGCCGGAGCACCACGACTTCGCTGGCGCCGGTGTCACCGCCGGCCCGCAGCTGCGCATCCAGGCGCGGTTTGTCCGCATACGGATTGCCCCTCATCGTCACGATGATCCGGCTGGGGTGCTCATGGCTGGCGTTGTTCGCGGCTTTCAGCGACTCTTCGAAGATCTCCTCGCTGTCCGGCGCGATGATCAAGGTCAGCACCCGGCCCATCGCCACGGCGCCGACCTTTTCACGCAGTTCGTCGAGCTTCTTGTTGACCGCCGTGGTGGTGGTGTCCGCCATATCGATGATCATCAGGGCCGCCGCCATTCCCGGCCGGTTCGGCGCAGCATCTCGAAGGCGGAGTCCGGACCCCAGGCGCCCGCCTCGTACGGTTCGGGTTTACCGCCGGCCGCCCAGTTATTGAGGACGGGATCGAGTATGTCCCAAGCCAATTCGACCTCTTCGTTGACCGGAAACAGGGACGGCTCGCCCAGCAGCACGTCAAGGATCAGCTGCTCGTAGGCTTCCGGCGATTCCTCGGCGAATGCCGAGCCGTAGGAGAAGTCCATGTTGACGTCGCGGACTTCCATCGCGGTGCCCGGCACCTTGGAGCCGAACCGCAGCGTGACGCCTTCGTCGGGCTGCACCCGGATCACCATGGCGTTGGCGCCGAGCTCGTCGGTCATGGTCGCATCGAACGGCAGATGCGGCGCACGCTTGAAGATCAGCGCGATCTCGGTCACCCTGCGGCCCAGGCGTTTTCCGGTACGCAAGTAAAAGGGAACACCGGCCCAGCGGCGGGTGTCCACCTCGAGCGTGATGGCGGCGAACGTCTCGGTGGTCGAGTCTTTGGCGAACCCCTCCTCGTCGAGCAGCCCGACGACCTTCTCGCCGCCCTGCCAGCCCGCGGTGTACTGGCCGCGGCTGGTGGTCTCGTCGAGCGGCTCGGCGAGGTGGGTGGCCGAGAGCACCTTGATCTTCTCGGCTTGCAGCGCCGAGGGGCTGAAGCTGACCGGCTCCTCCATCGCGGTAAGCGCCAGCAGCTGCATCAGGTGGTTCTGGATCACATCGCGCGCGGCGCCGATGCCGTCGTAGTAGCCGGCCCGGCCGCCCAGGCCGATGTCCTCGGCCATGGTGATCTGCACGTGGTCGACGTAGTGCGCGTTCCAGATCGGGTCGAACAACTGATTGGCGAACCGCAGCGCCAGTATGTTGCGGACGGTCTCCTTGCCCAGGTAGTGGTCGATCCGGAACACCGACTCCTCGGGAAAGACCGCGTTGACGGCCTTGTTCAGGGCCTGCGCGCTTTCCAGGTCGTGACCGAACGGCTTCTCGATGACCACCCGACTCCACCGCTCACCCTGCGGGCGCGCCAAACCCGACTTGTGCAACTGCTCGCAGACCACCGGGAAGGACTTGGGCGGGATGGCCAGATAGAAGGCGTGGTTGCCGCCGGTGCCGCGCTCGGCATCCAGCTTATCCAGGGTCTCGGCCAGCCGGCCGAACCCCTCATCGTCGTCGAAAGCGCCTGGCACGAAACGGAATCCCTCGGCCAGCCGATCCCAGTTCTCCTGGCGGAAGGGGGTGCGGCAGTGTTCCTTGACGGCCTCGTGCACCACCTTGCCGAAATCCTGGGTGCTCCAATCCCGGCGGGCGAAGCCCACCAGGGAGAAGCTGGGCGGCAGCAGACCGCGATTGGCCAGGTCGTAAATCGCCGGCATCACCTTCTTGCGCGCCAGGTCACCGGTCACGCCGAAGATCACCATTCCGCACGGCCCCGCGATCCGCGGGAGCCGCTTGTCGCGCTTGTCCCGTAACGGGTTATGCCATAGTTGCGCGGTGCGGGCTGGGCTCATTTGGAGGTGGAATCCAGCTGCTTCTGGGTTTCCTCCAGCAACTCGGTCCAGGAATCCACGAACTTCTCCACGCCCTCGTTCTCCAGCACCTGGAAAACGTCGGTGAGGTCGATGCCGATTTCCGAAAGCTTGTCGAACACTTCCTGCGCGGCGTCGGCGGTGCCGGTGACCGTGTCGCCCTTGATCTCGCCGTGGTCGGCGACGGCGTCAATGGTCTTCTCCGGCATGGTATTGACCGTGTTCGGCGCCACCAGCTCGGTGACGTACAGGGTGTCGGAGTAGTCGGGGTTCTTGACGCCCGTGGACGCCCACAGCGGACGCTGAACCCGGGCACCGTCGGCCTTGAGCGCTTCGAAGCGCTCGCCGCCCTCGAACACCTCCTGGTAGGCCGCGTACGCCAGGCGGGCGTTGGCCACACCGGCCTGGCCCGCGAGTGCCTTCGCATCGTCGGAGCCGATCTTCTCCAACCGCTTGTCCACCTCGCTGTCCACCCGCGACACGAAGAACGAAGCGACTGAATGGATCTTGGACAGGTCGTGGCCAGCCTGCCGGGCCTTCTCCAGACCGGCCAGGTAGGCGTCCATCACCTGGCGGTGCCGTTCGACGGAGAAGATGAGCGTGACGTTGACCGAGATCCCTTCGGCCAGAACCGCGGTGATGGCCGAGACACCGGCCTTGGTGGCCGGGATCTTGATGAACAGGTTCGGACGGTCGACGATCTTCCACAGCTCGACGGCCTGCGCGACGGTCTTGTCGGTCTCGGCCGCCAGGCGCGGGTCGACCTCGATGGACACCCGGCCGTCCACGCCGTCGGACGCCTCCCACTCACGCTTCAACACATCGCAGCCGTTGCGGACGTCGTCGGTGGTGACCGTGCGGATCGTGGCGTCGACATCGGCGCCGCGCTCCGCCAGCTCGGCGATCTGACCTTCGTAGGCGTCGCCCTCGGCGAGCGCCTTTTGGAAGATCGACGGGTTGGTGGTCACGCCGACAACGCTTTTCGTGTCGATCAGCTCTTGCAGGTTGCCCGACTCCAGCCGCTGACGCGACAGGTCGTCAAGCCAGACAGATACGCCGGCGGCGGACAGCGCCGCCAGATTCGGGTTCTGAGCGGTCATCTGAATTACCCTTTCCTCAATTATCCACTACTTGTTCCGCGGCGGCCGCGACGGCTTCGGCGGTGAAGCCGAATTCACGGAATAAGGTCTCGTAGTCGGCGGATTCGCCGTAGTGCTCGATCGAGACGATCTTGCCGGTGTCACCGACCAGCTTGTGCCAGCTCTGCGCGACGCCGGCCTCGACGGCCACCCTGGCCGACACGGTCGGCGGCAGCACGCTGTCGCGGTAGTCGTCGGGCTGGGACTCGAACCATTCGACGCATGGCATCGAGACCACTCGCGCCACGATGTCCTTGTCCGCCAATAACTTCTGCGCCTCGACCGCGAGCTGGACCTCCGAGCCGGTGGCGATCAGCACCACGTCGGGGTCTTGGCCGGCGTCCTCGCCGTCCGAGCCCAGGATGTAGCCGCCTCGGGCGACGCCGTCGGCGCTGGTGCCCTCGAGGGTCGGCACATTCTGCCGGGTCAGTATCAGCCCGACCGGGCCGCTGCCGTTGCCGCGGGCCAGGACAGTACGCCAGGCGTAGGCCGTCTCGTTCGCGTCGGCAGGGCGCACCACCGACAGGTTCGGGATGGCCCGCAGCGCCGCGAGGTGCTCGATCGGCTGGTGCGTCGGGCCGTCCTCGCCGAGCCCGATCGAATCGTGCGTCCACACGTAGATGGTGTCGATGTCCATCAGCGAGGCCAGCCGGACCGCCGGGCGCATGTAGTCGGAGAACTGCAAGAACGTGCCACCGTAGGCGCGGGTCGGGCCGTGCAGCACGATGCCGGACAGGATGGCGCCCATCGCGTGTTCGCGAACACCGAAGTGCAGCGTGCGGCCGTACCAGTGCGCCGTGTAGTCCTTGGTCGAAATAGACGGCGGCCCAAAGGAATCGGCGCCCTTGATGGTGGTGTTGTTACTGCCGGCGAGGTCGGCCGAACCGCCCCACAGCTCCGGCAGTTTCGGCCCGACCGCGTTGAGCACCTCGTTGGAGGCCTTGCGGGTCGCGATCGGGTCGGAGCCCGGGTCCCAATGCGGCAGATCGGCGTCCCAACCCTCGGGCAACTCCTCGGCGGTCAACCGGTCCAGCAGCGTCTTGCGTTCGGGTTGGCCCTGCGCCCAGGCGTCGAAATCCGCCTGCCATTTTTCGTGCGCTTCGTTGCCGCGGTCCACCAGCTTGCGGGTGTGGGCGATCACCTCGTCGCGCACCTCGAACTTCTTGTCCGGGTCGAAGCCGAGGATCTCCTTGACGGCGGCCACTTCCTCGTCACCCAGGGCCGCGCCGTGCGCCTTGCCGGTGTTCATCAGCTTGGGCGCGGGATAGCCGATGATGGTGCGCAGCGAGATGAACGACGGCCGGTCGGTGGCGGCCTTGGCGTTGGCGATGGCCTCCTCGATCGCGACGACGTTCTCGCCGCCCTCGATCTCCTGCACGTGCCAGCCGTAGGCCCGGTACCGCGCGGCGGTGTCCTCAGACAGCGCGATGTCCGTGTCGTCCTCGATCGAAATCTCGTTGTGGTCGTAGAAAACGATGAGGTTGCCCAGCTGCTGGACCGCTGCCAGCGACGAGGCCTCCGAGGTGACGCCCTCTTGGATGTCGCCGTCGGAGGCGATCACGAAAATGAAATGGTCGAACGGGCTGGTGCCGGGGGCGGCGTCGGGATCGAACAGGCCGCGCTCGTAGCGGGCGGCCATCGCCATGCCCACCGCCGACGCCAGGCCCTGCCCGAGCGGGCCGGTGGTGATCTCGACGCCCTTGGTGTGCCGGAACTCCGGGTGTCCGGGGGTCTTGGATCCCCAGGTGCGCAGCGACTCGATGTCGGAGAGCTCCAAACCGAAACCACCGAGGTACAGCTGCAGGTACAGCGTCAGGCTGCTGTGCCCGCAGGACAGGACGAACCGGTCGCGGCCCAGCCAGTGGGCGTCGCTGGGGTCGTGGCGCATCGCCCGCTGGAACAGGGTGTAAGCCAGGGGCGCCAGGCTCATCGCCGTCCCGGGATGGCCGTTGCCAACCTTCTGCACCGCATCGGCGGCCAGCACCCGGACGGTGTCGACGGCGGCCGAGTCGAGCTCGGACCAGTCGTCGGGGAGGTGCGGTTGGGTCAGCGTGGAGATCTCTTCGAGTGTCGTCACAGACTCTGTCCTTGGGTCATCGACTGATCAATCCCACCCTAGTGCGGGAGGGCCGGCTCTTGCAGCGCAGGATTGGGGGTACCCACGGCCGGCAGATGTGAAAATTACGCGTCCGTCGGAAGCGATTAACATTCAGTTCGGAAATCTGGAAAGAATCAGCCGTGTTTGGACCCGCGGGCGGGCTATCGCCACAACGCGGTCTACCATCGTGTGTAGTAGATGCTGCGCGCCGCTGCGACCCGAGGAGTTATTGCGTGAGCGTTCGCGGGCGCGTCGCGCCGAGCCGATTGCCCAGACGAATACAAGGCACGGTGCTGGCTTATCTGGCGCTGACCAAGCCGCGCGTCATCGAATTGCTGCTCGTCACCGCGATCCCGGCGATGTTGCTGGCCCACCGCGGCACCGTGAACCCGCTGCTGATCGTTAACACGCTGATCGGCGGAATGCTGGCCGCCGGGGGCGCCAACACCCTGAACTGTGTGGCCGACGCGGACATCGACAAGGTGATGAAGCGTACGGCCCGCCGGCCGTTGGCCCGCGCCGCGGTGCCCACGCGCAATGCCCTGGTGCTGGGGCTGGTTCTGACCGTGGCCTCGTTCTTCTGGCTGTGGTGGACGACGAACCTGCTGTCCGGGCTGCTGGCCCTGGCGACGATCGCGTTCTATGTGTTCGTCTACACGCTGCTGCTCAAGCGCCGCACCTCGCAGAACGTGGTGTGGGGCGGCGCGGCCGGCTGCATGCCGGTGATGATCGGCTGGTCGGCCGTCACCGGCACCATCGGTTGGCCCGCGCTGGTGATGTTCGCCATCATCTTCTTCTGGACACCGCCGCACACCTGGGCGCTGGCGATGCGCTACAAGGACGACTACAAAGCGGCGGGGGTGCCGATGCTGCCGGCCGTGGCGACCGAGCGTCAGGTGACCAAGCAGATTCTGATCTACACCTGGCTGACGGTGCTGGCCACGCTGGCGCTGGCGCTGGCGACGGGCTGGCTTTACGCGGCCGCCGCCGTGGTGGCCGGGGTGTGGTTCCTGGCGATGGCCCACCAGCTGTACGCCGGGGTCCGCGCCGGCGAGCCGGTCAAGCCGTTGCGGTTGTTCCTGCAGTCGAACAACTATCTGGCCGTGGTGTTCTGCGCGTTGGCGGTGGACTCGGCCATCGGCCTGCCGCACCTGTTCTAATTGCCCCGCCCACGCCGACCGTGGGCCCTACGTACGGGGTTTGCCTCGAATCTGTCCCTAGGCCCCACACTCGGCGGCCCGCCGTTCAGGGAGCAGAACGATCGAGCCCGCCGTCTTGCGGCCCTGCAGATCCTGGTGAGCGCGCGCAGCATCGGCCAACCGGTAGCGCCCGCCCACCTCGACGGTGATGCCACCGCCGGCGATCGCGGCGAACAATTCCTCTGCCCGCCAGCTGAATTCCTGCCCGGTACGGACGAAATGCGCCAGCGACGGCCGGGTCAAGAACACCGAGCCGGCCGCGTTCAGGCGCTGCGGGTCGAACGGCGGAACCGCTCCGCTGGCCGCACCGAAGAGCGCCAGCGTGCCCCGGATGGCCAGGCTGGCCAGGCTGGCGTCAAAGGTGGTCGCACCCACGCCGTCATACACCGCGGCCACCCCGGCGCCGTCGGTCAACGCGCGAATTCGCTCGCCGAACGCCGCGGGATCGTCAGGGTAGGGGAGTACCTCGTCGGCGCCCGCCTGCCGGGACAGCCGCTCCTTGTCCGGGGTCGAGACCGTGGTGATCACCCGCACACCGAGCAGGTGAGCCCACTGCGTCAAGATCAGGCCGACGCCGCCTGCGCCGGCGTGCACCAGCACCGTGTCGCCCGCCTGCACCGGATACACCGATCTCAACAGATAATGGGCAGTCAACCCCTTCAGCAGGGCCGACGCCGCCACGTCGGCGGTCACGCCGTTGGGCATCTCGGCGGTCAAATGTGCTGGGGCCCTAGCGTATTCGGCATATCCGCCGGACGCCGCGGCACTGACCACGCGGTCACCGACACCGAACCCGTCGACGCCGTCCCCCAGGGCTTCGATGGTGCCGGCCAATTCCGAGCCGAGGATGAACGGCAACTCCCGCGGATACTGCCCGGAGCGGAAATAGGTGTCGATGAAGTTGACGCCGATGGCTTCGGCCTTGATCAGTACCTCACCTGCTCCGGGCGTGGGCGTGGGCGTATCGACGTAGCGCAGCACCTCGGGGCCGCCGGTCTCGCTGACTTCGATCGCGTGCATCTGCTTATCATGCCCGGGCATGAAACTCGCTCGCCCGGACGTCTTCCATCCCCGCATCGTGCTGGCGGGGACGGGCGACGATGCCGGTAGGACAGCGGGCGACGCCGGTCTGGTGGGCGCGCTACGGCGGCGCGGCCTGCACGCGCGCTGGCTGCCCTGGGACGATCCGGAAACCGCCGGCGCAGATCTGGTGATACTGCGGGCCGCCGCGGACGCCCCGGATCGGCGCGACGAATTCCTGACCTGGACACGGCGCGTGCGCCACCTACTCAACCCGCCCGGCGCGGTGGCCTGGAACCTTGATAAGCGGTATTTGCGCGACCTCGAGAACGACGGGGTGGCGACCACCGGGCCGGGCGCGACGCCCGAGGCGGCATTGGTCTTCCTGGGAGGCGAGCGGTCGCACTCCTGGCCGGTCGAGCCGGAGTTCGAATCGTGGGACGTCGGCTACGCCGCGCTCGCCGCGGCCGCCGGGCGCGCGGGCATCGCCGCGCGGGATCTGCTCTACGCGCGTGCCGACGTGGCCGGTGAAGGGCTCGTCGGGCTCGACCTGGTCGCGCCGTCGTTGGGGTGGCACCGCCTGGACCCTGCGGCCCGCGAACTCGCCCAGCGCCGGTTCGCCCTGGCGTTGGAGTCAGCTTGCGAGCGGCTCGGGCTCGGCCCGCTCTCGCATCGAAGCCCATAGCGCCGCGGTAGCCGCCGTGCACGCCGCGGCCCCGGCCACGTGCAGGGCGACCAGCACCGCCGGAACTCCGGTGTAGTACTGCGCGGTGCCGACCGCGGCCTGGGCGAACACCAGTACCAGCAGCACCGCGAGCCGCAGCAGCACGGGTCGGGCGGCACGCACCGCCAGCAGCCCGAAGCCGAGCCCCACCAGTAGCGACAGGTAGGCGATCAGCAGCGACGAGTGCATGTGCACCAGGGTGTCGACCTCGACTTTGAGCCGCGGCACCGTCCGGGTGGGGCTGCGATCACCCGCGTGCGGGCCGGCGGCCGTCACCAGCGTGCCGGTGACCAGCACCGCGGCCAGGTTCAGGCCGGACAGTGCGGTCAGGCCGCGCAGCGGCCTGACCACTCGCTCGCGGACCGCTCCGGCCCCTTCTTCATCGGGTTCACCGACTTTCACGTACAGCAGCACCGCCAGCCACACCATCGTCATCGACGTCAGCAGGTGGATGGCCACCGTCCACCACAGCAGCCCGGTGCGCACGGTGATGCCGCCGATCACCGCCTGCACGACGGTGGACACGGGCATCAGCCAGGCATAGACCAGCACCTCGCGCCGCCGCCGCGCCCGGGTCACGGCCAGCACGGCCAGGGCCGCGGTGATCACCACGGCGAAGGTGACCATCCGATTGCCGAATTCGACGGCCTGGTGGATGCGCGGCACCTCGGCGTGGGCCACCGGAACGAAGCTGCCCGGGAAGCACTGTGGCCAGGTGGGGCAGCCCAGGCCCGAGGCGGTGACGCGGACGATTGCGCCGGTCACGGCGATGCCGCCCTGGGTGAGGATGACGGCCGCGGCGATCAGGCGCTGCACGGCCGGGCTGGGGTTGGGAAGCAGGTCCACCAACCGCAACAGCATCCGTCCAACCACGGCCCGATCCTAAGGCACCGAAAACTACGACTTGTAGTACGGCACGTGGGTGCCGAGACGGACGGACGTCAGGTGAAGCGGAACCAGCGCAGCGCGCTCAGTGCGCCCACCGCGCCCCACGCCACCAGAACGACCATTCCGAACCAGTCCACCGACATGGTCATCGCCTGCGCGAGCGCCTCCGTCAGGGCGCCGGACGGCGTCAGCCGGGCGGCCAGCTTGACTGCCGTCGGGGTGATCCCGGTTTCCAGGGTCAGCGCGCCAAGGCCCGCGAAGACGAACCACATCAGGTTGGCGACCGCGAGCACGATCTCGGCGCGCAGCGTCCCGCCGAGCAGCAGCCCCAGCGCCGCGAAGACCGCGGTGCCCAGCGCGATGACCCCCGCGCCCAGCACCAGGGCCACCGGCGTGGGTCGCCAGCCCAGCGCAAACCCGATGGCGCCCAACAGGATCGCCTGCAGAAACACCACCGTGACCACCGCGAGGGACTTGCCCGCGATGATGCCCCACACCGGGAGCGGGGTGGCTCCGAGCCGCTTGAGCGCGCCGTAGCGCCGATCGAAGGCCACCGCGATCGCCTGACCGGTGAACGCCGTCGAGATCACCGCCAGCGCCATGATGACCGGGGTGAAGGTCGCCGCGCGGTGCTGACCGAACGATCCGAGCGGCAGCAGCGTGAGCCCGACCAGCAGCGTGATCGGAATGAACATGGTCAGCAGCAGCTGTTCGCCGTTGCGCAGCAGCAGCTTGAGTTCCAAACCGAACTGCGCGGCAAGCATTTTCGGCACCGCGCTGGGCCGTGGATCGGGAGCGAAGGTGCCCGCGGGGAAGGAGTTCGATCCAGTCTCGTTGTCCGTCAAGGCCGTAACTTCCTGCCGGTGAGGTCGAGGAACACATCCTCGAGGCTGCGTTGCTCGACGCGCATGTCGGTGGCCAGGACGTCGATCCGCGCGCACCACGCCGTGACGGTCGCCAGCACCTGGGGGTCGACGTGCCCCTCGACCAGGTACTCGCCCGGCGTCAGCTCGGTGGCTTTGTAGTCCTCCGGCAGCGCGGAAGACAGCAACGACAGATCGAGGCGCGGCGGCGCGCTGAATCGCAGCTGGTCCTTGGCCCCGGCGCGCATCAGCTCCGCGGGCGTGCCGGAGGCCACCGTGGCCCCGTGGTCGATGATGACCAGCCGGTCGGCGAGTTCCTCGGCCTCCTTGAGCTGGTGCGTGGTCAGTACCACCGTCACACCGTCGCGGCGCAGGGCGTCGATCAGCTCCCAGACCAGCAGCCGGGCGTGCGCGTCCATGCCCGCGGTGGGCTCGTCGAGGAACACCAGTTCGGGGCGGCCGACCAGCGCGCACGCCAGCGCCAGCCGCTGCTGCTGGCCGCCGGAGAGCCGCCGGTAGGTGGTGCGGGCGGCGTCGGTGAGGCCCAGCGTGTCCAGCAGCCACGCCGGGTCCAGCGGGTCGGCGGCGTAGGCCGCGACCAGGTTCAGCATCTCTCCGGCCCGGGCCGCGGGGTAGCCGCCGCCGCCCTGCAGCATCACCCCGATGCGGGCCCGCAGCCGCGCGTTGTCGGCGATCGGGTCCAGGCCGAGCACCTCGATGGTGCCGGCGTCCGGGCGCACGAAGCCCTCGCACATCTCGACCGTCGTCGTCTTCCCGGCACCGTTGGGGCCGAGGAGGGCCAGCACCTCGGCGGCGTGCACCTCGAGATCGAGGTTGGAGACGGCCTCGACAGCCGTCGCGCCGGATCCGTATTTCTTGGTGACCCCGCGCAGCCGCACCACTGCGTCGGGGGATTCGCGCGATTCGCGGACGGGAAAGGCCGAGCTCACGTGAAATCAGCGTAGGCGTCGCGTGCCGGCGCCGGCTGAGGGGGCGACGCGGTGGCCGGCGTCGCCGCCGTGTCGATGACGGGTTGACCGTTGGCCTCGGTGCCCTGTCCCGGTGGGCGGCGCCACGGCAGGCGGGTGTAGGTCAACCCGATGAGCGCGACGACGATGACCGTGCTGGCCAGGGTTGCGTCGATGATCTGGAACAGCGCGAATCGGTCGCCGTTGGCGGTGGGGCCGAAGATCCCGACGACCAGGCTGATGACGATGGCCGCCACCCGGAAGCCGGTGCGGGTCGCCCAGGCGGCCAGCGGGATGATCGCCCACAGCAGATACCAGGGCTGCACGACGGGGAACAACAGCACCGTGATGCCCAGCGCGACACCCAGCCCGCCGATCGGGTGCAGCCGGCCGCGGAAGACGGCCAGCAGCAACCAGGCCACCATCACGGTGATGATCAGCACACCGATCGCACGGGTCAGCCCCAGTACCGCGGTGGTGTGATCGCCCAGGCCCAGCACAATGCCCACCTGCCCGGTGCCGAGCGCCAGCAGGGTCGGCGGCGACATCCAGCTCCGCACCACGTTGGCGGTGCCCAGCGTGTAGATCCAGCCGAATCCGAGGCCGCTGGCCCAGCCCACCAGCGCCATTACCGCAAGCGACAACGCCGCCATGCCGCCGCCCGTGAGCAGCAGCGCGCGCAGGGTGCCGCCGCAGCGGTAGGCGAGCGCCATCGTGACGAAGCCCAGCGCCAGCAGCGACGGCAGCTTCACCTGCGACGACAACACGATCAGCACGGCGCCGGCGACCAGCATCCCCAGCGGTTCCCAGTCCGGGGCGATGCTGAGTGCCCGGCTCCTCCTCCGGCCACCGGCCGGCATCGTCGCCGGGGCCATCTTCCACGACGCGGGCAGCAATCGCGGCGCATCGACGCCGCGCAACGCGAATTCGGCCCCGGCCAGCATCAGGCCCAGCATCAGCGCCTCGTTGTGCACGCCGGCCACCAGATGCATGATCAGCAGCGGATTGGCCGCCCCCAGCCACAGCGCGCTGACCTCGGCGACGCCGCAACGCCGGGCCAGCCGCGGCGTCGCCCAGACAATCAGTCCCACGCCCAGCAGCTCGACCAGCCGATGACAAAGCACGGCGGCGACGATGTTCTCCCCGGTGATCGCCGAGATGCCGCGCCCGATCCACAAGAACAGCGGGCCATAGGGTGCGGGCGTCTCGCGCCACAGCGTCGGCACGGACAGCGTGAAGATGTGGGACAGGCCGAGCCCCGAGGCCGGGCCCACCCGATAGGGGTCCAGACCTTCCAACGAGATCTGGCTCTGCGCCAGATAGGAGTACACGTCCTTGCTGTACATCGGCGGGGCGATCAACAGCGGCAGCACCCACAGCAGCAGGGTTCGGTCCAGGTCGCCGCGCGACATCCGCCGATTCCCCAGGGCGAACCGGCCGAGCATCAACCAGGCCAGCGCCATCATGACCGCGCCGGTGGTCGTCAGGGTCAACGACACGGTCTGGATCCGCGAGGGCAGGTTGAGCAGCCGGACCCCGAACGTGGGGTCCTGGACGACGGGCCGGGCGCCGGCGCCGAGCGCGCCGATCGCCATCACTACCGTGCCGGTCGCGCCTAACAGGCGGGTGCGGCGCAGCGCGGCGAGCTCGGTATCGTTCAGCGGCGAGCCCACTGCTTGCTCGTCGCCGTGCAGACTCGCGATCGATGAGCTCAGCGTGTGGTGGCGGGCTGCCATCAGAGCAGCGTAGCCGCCGCTCGACCTGACCCGGCGGTGTGACCAGCGCAACGCGTATAGAGGGGACCCTTGCTAGACCGATCCCCGGAATTGCGTCACACTGGTGTTGTGAAAATCCGAACCAGCCTCGATGGTGCCACCGAGGGCGACGTCGTCGCTCCGGGCGTGGCGGACGTCGGCGCGTCGGTGCCGGATGGTCACACCCGCCGCGCGATCGTGCGCCTGCTGCTGGAGTCCGGATCGATCACCGCCGGCGAGATCGGTGACCGGCTGGGCCTGGCGGCCGCCGGCGTGCGGCGCCACCTGGACGCCCTGATCGAGGCCGGCGATGCCGAGTCCACGGCGGCCGCGGCGTGGCAGCAGGTGGGACGCGGTCGCCCCGCCAAGCGCTACCGGCTGACCCCGGCCGGGCGGGCCAAGCTCGACCACGCCTACGACGACCTGGCGGCGGCGGCCATGCGGCAGCTCCGCGAGATCGGTGGTGAAGAGGCGGTGCAGGCCTTCGCCCGCCAGCGCATCGACACCATCCTGGCCGACGTTCCCGCGGCCGACAGCGCGGCGGACGCCGACGTCGAGGCGGCCGCGGACCGGATCGCCACCGCGCTGACCAAGGCCGGCTACGTCACCACCACCACGCAGGTCGGCGGGCCGATCCACGGCGTGCAGATCTGCCAGCACCACTGCCCGGTGTCGCACGTCGCCGAGGAATTCCCCGAGCTGTGCGAGGCCGAACAGCAGGCCATGGCCGAGGTGCTGGGGACCCACGTCCAGCGGTTGGCGACCATCGTCAACGGCGACTGCGCCTGCACCACGCACGTACCCCTGACTCAGGCGCCCAGCCCGCGCCACGACACCACGAACATCAAAGGAGCGTCTCGATGACACTCACACCCGAGGCCAGCAAGACGGCTACCGCGCCGCTGACCCAGGAAGAGGCGATCGCCTCCCTGGGGCGGTACGGCTACGGCTGGTCGGACTCCGACGTCGCGGGCGCCAGCGCGCAGCGCGGCTTGTCCGAGGCCGTCGTTCGCGACATCTCGGCGAAGAAGAACGAGCCCGAGTGGATGCTGCAGACCCGGCTCAAGGCGCTGCGCATCTTCGACCGCAAGCCGATGCCGAGGTGGGGTTCCAACCTCGACGGCATCGACTTCGACAACATCAAGTACTTCGTGCGCTCCAGCGAGAAGCAGGCGGCGACGTGGGACGATCTGCCCGCGGACATCAAGAACACCTACGACAAGCTGGGCATCCCGGAGGCCGAGAAGCAGCGGCTGGTCTCCGGTGTCGCGGCCCAGTACGAGTCGGAGGTCGTCTACCACTCCATCCGTGAAGATCTGGAGGCCCAGGGCGTCATCTTCCAGGACACCGACACGGCGTTGCGGGAGCACCCGGAGATCTTCCAGGCAGTACTTCGGCACCGTGATCCCGGCCGGGGACAACAAGTTCTCCGCGCTGAACACCGCGGTGTGGAGCGGCGGCTCGTTCATCTACGTCCCGAAGGGCGTGCACGTCGACATCCCGCTGCAGGCCTACTTCCGGATCAACACCGAGAACATGGGCCAGTTCGAGCGGACGCTGATCATCGCCGACGAGGGCTCCTACGTGCACTACGTCGAGGGCTGTACCGCTCCCATCTACAAGTCGGATTCGCTGCACTCGGCGGTGGTCGAGATCATCGTGAAACCCAATGCGCGCGTTCGCTACACGACGATCCAGAACTGGTCGAACAACGTCTACAACCTGGTCACCAAGCGGGCCCGCGCCGAGGCCGGCGCCACCATGGAGTGGGTCGACGGCAACATCGGGTCGAAGGTCACCATGAAGTACCCGGCGGTCTGGATGACCGGCGAGCACGCCAAGGGCGAGGTGCTCTCGGTCGCCTTCGCCGGCGAAGACCAGCACCAGGACACCGGCGCGAAGATGCTGCACCTGGCGCCGAACACGTCGAGCAACATCGTGTCCAAGTCGGTGGCCCGCGGCGGCGGCCGCACCTCCTACCGCGGCCTGGTGCAGGTGAACAAGGGTGCGCACGGCTCGCGCTCCAGCGTGAAATGTGATGCGCTGCTGGTCGATACGATCAGCCGCAGCGACACCTACCCCTACGTCGACATCCGCGAGGACGACGTCACGATGGGCCACGAGGCCACCGTGTCCAAGGTCAGCGAGAACCAGCTGTTCTACCTGATGAGCCGCGGCCTGACCGAGGACGAGGCGATGGCCATGGTGGTGCGCGGCTTCGTCGAGCCGATCGCCAAAGAGCTGCCGATGGAGTACGCGCTGGAGCTCAACCGGCTGATCGAGTTGCAGATGGAGGGCGCGGTCGGATGACCCGCGCCAGCGACGATGCAGAGCGTAGCGATGAGAGGAGCGGCGCTGATGACCGCCGACAATCTGACCTCAGCTTGGAGAAGCCGTCGAAGGGGAGTTCGCTTGCCGCATTGAACAAGGGGGAGCTGTTCTCCTCGTTCGACGTGGACGCGTTCGAGGTCCCGCACGGCCGCGACGAAATCTGGCGGTTCACCCCGCTGCGCCGGCTGCGTGGCCTGCACGACGGCTCGGCACGCGCCACCGGCAAAGCCGAGATCAGCGTCAGTGAGCAGCCCGGCCTGCGGGTCGAGACCGTGCGCCGCGGCGACGAGCGGCTGGGCCAGGGCGGCGTACCGACCGACCGTGTTGCCGCGCAAGCATTTTCGTCGTTCAACTCCGCAACCCTGATCACCGTCGAGCGCGACACCCGCATCGCCGAGCCGATCGGTGTCACCGTCACCGGCCCCGGCGAGGGCGCGGTGGCCTACGGGCACCTGCAGATCCGGGTCTCCGAGCTCGCCGAGGCGGTCGTCGTCATCGACCACCGGGGCAGCGGAACCCTGGCCGACAACGTCGAATTCGTCGTCGACGACGCCGCCCGGCTCACCGTGGTGTGGCTTGCCGACTGGGCCGACGACGCCGTGCACGTCAGCATGCACCACGCCAAGCTGGGCAAGGACGCGGTGCTGCGCCACGTCGCCGTCACGCTCGGCGGCGAGGTGGTGCGGATGACCGCCAACGTGCGGTATACCGCCCCGGGCGGGGACGCCGAGCTGCTGGGCCTGTACTTCGCCGACGACGGGCAGCACCTGGAGTCGCGGCTGCTGGTCGACCACGCCCAGCCCGACTGCAAGTCGAATGTGCTGTACAAGGGTGCGCTGCAAGGTGATCCGGACTCCGCGCTGCCCGACGCGCACACCGTCTGGATCGGCGACGTGTTGATCCGCGCCGAAGCCAGCCGGCACCGACACCTTCGAGGTGAACCGCAACCTGGTGCTGACCGACGGGGCGCGCGCCGACTCGGTGCCCAACCTGGAGATCGAGACGGGCGAGATCGTCGGCGCCGGGCACGCCAGTGCCACCGGCCGTTTCGACGACGAGCAACTGTTCTACCTACGCTCCCGCGGCATCCCCGAGGAGCAGGCGCGCCGCCTGGTGATCCGCGGCTTCTTCGCCGAAATCATCTCCAAGATCGCGGTGCCCGAGATTCGGGAACGCCTGACCGCAGCCATCGAACACGAACTGGCCTTAACGGAAAAGACGGAAACAACAGCCTCATGACCACTCTGGAAATCAAAGACCTGCACGTCAGCGTCGTCAACCAGAACGCCGCCGAGTCCGAGCGCGAGATCCCCATCCTCAACGGCGTCGACCTGACGGTGAAATCCGGTGAGACACACGCCTTGATGGGCCCCAACGGTTCGGGCAAGTCGACTCTGTCCTACGCCATCGCGGGTCACCCCAAGTACACGGTGACCTCGGGATCCATCACGCTGGACGGTCAGGACGTGCTGGCGATGAGCATCGACGAGCGCGCCCGGGCCGGACTCTTCTTGGCCATGCAGTATCCCGTCGAGGTGCCCGGTGTCTCGGTGTCGAACTTCCTGCGCTCGGCGGCGACCGCCGTGCGCGGCGAGGCCCCGAAGTTGCGGCACTGGGTCAAAGAGGTCAAGGCGGCGATGGGTTCGCTCGAGATCGACCCCGCCTTCGCCGAGCGCAGCGTCAACGAGGGTTTCTCCGGCGGCGAGAAGAAGCGCCACGAGATCCTGCAGCTGGAACTGCTCAAGCCCAAGATCGCCATCCTCGACGAGACCGACTCCGGACTCGACGTCGACGCGCTGCGGGTGGTCAGCGAGGGCGTGAACCGCTACGCCGAGGCCGGCTGGGACGATGGCACCGGCCGGCCGGTGCGGGGCGGTGTCCTGCTGATCACGCACTACACCCGCATCCTGCGCTACATCCACCCCGAATACGTGCACGTGTTCGTCGGCGGGCGCATCGCCGAATCCGGCGGCCCGGAGCTGGCCGACGAGCTCGAGCAGAACGGCTACGTCCGCTTCTCCCAAGCGGCGGCAACCGGGGCCTGACATGGCGACACCTTCGGCGGCGGTCTCACCCGTGGATGTCGCGGCCATCCGCGCCGATTTCCCAATCCTCAAGCGCGTCATGCGCAGCGGAAATCAGTTGGCGTACCTGGATTCCGGAGCGACGTCGCAGCGTCCGCTGCAGGTACTCGACGCCGAGCGCGAGTTCCTGCTGACCTCCAACGGCGCCGTGCACCGCGGCGCGCACCAGCTGATGGAGGAGGCCACCGACGCCTACGAGCAGGGGCGTACCGACATCGCGGCGTTCGTGGGTGCCGACGCGGAAGAGCTGGTGTTCACCAAGAACGCCACCGAGGCGCTCAACCTGGTGTCATATGTGCTGGGGGACAGCCGATTCGAGCGTGCCGTGGGACCCGGCGACGTCATCGTCACCACCGAGCTCGAGCACCACGCCAACCTGGTTCCGTGGCAGGAACTCGCCCGGCGCACCGGTGCCACCCTGCGCTGGTACGGCGTCACCGACGACGGGCGCATCGACCTCGACTCGCTGCAGCTCGACGAACGTGTCAAAGTCGTCGCCTTCAGCCACCATTCGAACGTGACCGGCGCGGTGGCCCCGGTGGCCGAACTGGTCAGCCGGGCGCGGGCCGTGGGCGCGCTGACCGTGCTGGACGCCTGCCAGTCGGTGCCGCACCAGCCCGTCGACTTCCACGCGCTCGACGTCGACTTCGCCGCGTTCTCCGGACATAAGATGTTGGGCCCCAACGGCATCGGCGTCTTGTACGGACGCCGCGAGGTGCTCTCGGCCCTGCCGCCGTTTTTGACCGGCGGCTCGATGATCGAGACCGTGACCATGGAAGCCTCCACCTACGCGCCCGTCCCGCAGCGGTTCGAGGCCGGCACTCCGATGACGTCGCAGGTGGTCGGGTTGGGCGCGGCCACCCGCTATCTCGGCGCCATCGGCATGGAGGCCGTGGAGGCCCACGAGCGCGAGCTGGTCGCCGCCGCCATCGACGGGCTGTCCGGCATCGATGCCGTGCGCATCGTCGGCCCGACGTCGATGGAAAACCGCGCCTCGCCAGTGTCTTTCGTCGTCGACGGCGTGCACGCGCACGACGTCGGGCAGGTGCTCGACGACGAGGGCGTCGCGGTGCGCGTGGGTCACCACTGCGCCATGCCGCTGCACCGCCGGTTCGGCCTGGCGGCCACCGCTCGGGCGTCGTTCGCGGTGTACAACACCGCCGACGAGGTCGAGCGTTTGGTGGCCGGCGTGCGCCGTGCTCTGGATTTCTTTGGGAGAGGCTGACTTTGCGTCTCGAGCAGATGTATCAGGACGTGATCCTGGACCACTACAAGCACCCGCAGCACCGCGGGCTGCGGGAGCCGTTCGGCGCCGAGGTGTTCCACGTCAACCCCGTCTGCGGTGACGAGGTCACCCTGCGGGTCGCGCTGTCCGAGGACGGCGACACCGTCGCCGACGTGTCCTATGACGGGCAGGGCTGCTCGATCAGCCAGGCCGCGACCTCGGTGCTCACCCAGCAGGTGATCGGTCAAAGCGTCGGCGATGCGCTCAAGACCATCACCGCGTTCACCGAGATGGTGTCCTCGCGCGGCACCATCGAGGGTGACGAGGACGTGCTGGGCGACGGGATCGCGTTCGCCGGGGTGGCCAAATACCCCGCGCGGGTGAAATGCGCCTTGTTGGGGTGGATGGCGTTCAAAGATGCTTTGGCCAAAGCTTATTCGGGCCAAGAGGCAGACTTCGAGGAGGGTACAGATGAGCGACACCACCGCGCAGGATGACGAATTCCTTGCCGACCTCGAGGAGGCGATGCGTGACGTCGTCGACCCCGAACTCGGCATCAACGTCGTCGATCTGGGACTCGTCTACGGGCTGAATGTCGAGGAGGGCGACGATGGAACCGTCGCCCTGATCGACATGACGCTGACGTCGGCGGCCTGCCCGCTGACCGATGTCATCGAAGACCAGTCACGCAGTGCGCTGGTGGGGGCCGGCTTGGTCGACGACCTGCGGATCAACTGGGTGTGGAACCCGCCGTGGGGTCCGGACAAGATTACCGAGGATGGCCGCGAGCAGCTGCGCGCCCTCGGCTTCACCGTCTGAGTCAGGCTTTTCGCCTTCTCACGCCTTTGGCGCCACTGCGGTTCGGGTCCCTTAGATGTGGATGTGGGGAAGGTGAGGCAGGTGCAGGTGGGGGTGCGGACGCCCCATGGGCGGGCACGCTTCCAAACTGATCATGGTCGCATGCAACACGCCGCCGTCTTGAGTTCCCTGGGCCCCCATGCATTTACCGTTCGTGATCGCCTGGGTGTCCGACGGCGTCTGCCGCTGATATGAGGTCGAGTCGGCGACGGTCACGTTGGTAGCGGCGCCCGGGCCGCCGGGGCCCAGGCCATTGACGGCGATCGTGTTGCCCGACACCGAGGACACGGTGCCGTAGAAGCCGGCCGGCGGCGGGCACTTGCCGTCCGCGGACTGTGTGACTGTCACGGCTTGCGCGGTGATCGGGCCGGGAGCCGGCTGGCCGGGCGCTGGAGCCCCGGGCGGCGGTGCGCTCTGCGGGGTGGCTTTGACATTCACGCAACTGCCGGGCGTCACATCGGTCAGCTTCGCCGGGGTCACCTCCATCGACCCTGGTCGCGGGTGTGTAGTCCACGGTCGCGGAGCCGGTCCGCGTCCGAAGCGCGATCGTCTGACCCGATCCGACTGCACCATGCCCTCGACATAGTCCTTGCCGACCGGGGGTGGCGGGGGCCTGGCGGTCGCCGGCGGCGGTGCGGCGCTGGGCGCCGCGCTCGGCGGGACGGCGGTGACGGCCTGTGGCGCGCTGGTGTTCGACGTGTCGTGCGAGGAGCTGCACATGGCCACGCACACCGCGACGAAAGCGATGACGGCGCCGAGCGCGATCTGCGTCCGCCGGGTCTTCAACGATAAGGCAGGCATAGATCTCATCTCCGATCACACGTTTCGCCGCCCTCAGCAATCACCCCCGCCGGGCGCGGTTTTCACGCCGCGCCCAGCGGGAGTGACGGCAATCTCAGTCAGCCCGTGCCGGGGTCAGTGACCCTGGCCGGGCTGCTTGGGCTTGCCGCATTTGCCGTCGACGGCCTGTCGTAGATTGATGCTCGTCGCCTGCAGCGCGCCGCCGTTGTCCTGAGTTCCGCGCGCGAACAGGCATTTGCCCGGGGTGATCGCGTCGGTGTTCGCGGACGACTGCTTGCTGTATTTGGTCTTGTCATCGACCGTCACGGTCGTTTGCGTGGTGTTGCCGCTGGGATCCGTGTTGGTCAGATTGATGGTGTTACCGGATACCGAGGCCACCGAGCCGCGGACCCAGGCCGGCTTGGCGGGCGCCTGCGATGGCGGGAGAGACGGCGGCGTGGTGGTCGAACCGCCGGGTGCGGACTGCGGCGGTTTCGGGCAGGCGCCGTTGACCGACTCGCTGATCTTCACCGACGCGGCGGTGACCGGCTGCCCGGGTGCCGATCCCTCCGTCGGCTTCACGCTGACGCAGCTGCCCGGGGTGACGTCCGGCAGCGCGGCCGGAACGGCCTCGGTGATCTTGGTGGTCGAGGTGAAGTTGACCGCGGCGGTTGAGTTGTCTTCTTTGGTGACCTGAATGGAGTTGCCCGCCACCGAGGCGATCAGACCGCTGACCCGCGCTTCGGCGTTGGGGGTGGATGACGTGGTCGTCGACGTGACGGTGGACGTCGAGCGTCGAGGTGGAGGTAGACGTCGGGCTTGGAATTGTTCGAAGAGCCGCAGGCGGACAGGGACAATGCGGTGGCCCCCGCGACGGCGAATACCGCGAAGCGAGTGAGCCGAGGCATTTGACAGCTGGCAGACATCAACGTTTCTCCATTCGTCGGTTAGAGCCAACGATATGGTTTACCCGTTTAAGCTGTGCCTAACCTGTGTAGCCGCCTCAGAACGCTTCTTCGGCCACGTTCATGATCTCGTCGTCGATGGCCTCGATGACGCCGCGCAGCGAGGTCAGCTGCGGCAGCATGTTCTTGGCGAAGAACCCCGCGGTCGCGATCTTGCCCCGGTAGAACGCTGTCGTCGTGCCCAGCGCCGTCAGCCAGTGCGCGGGTGGCGATGTCGGCCTGCGCCAACAGTCGCCAGCCGATCAGCAGATCGCCGACCGCGAGCAGATAACGCACCGATCCCAGCCCCACCTTGTAAATCTCGTCTGGGTTTTGCGCCGCGGACATCAGGTAACCGGTCAACGCACCCGTCATCGCCGTCACGTCGTCGTACGCGGTCTGCACCAACTCGGCGATCGGCTTGAGCGCCTCGTCGCAGTTGTCGATGGTCGCGGTGATCTGAGTCGTCAAGAACTGCAAGGCCTCACCCCGGTCGCGCACGATCTTGCGGAAGAAGAAGTCGAGCGCCTGGATGGCGGTGGTGCCCTCGTAGAGCGAATCGATCTTGGAATCGCGGATGTACTGCTCGAGCGGATAGTCGGCCAGGAAGCCCGAACCGCCCAGCGTCTGCAGCGACTCGGTCAGCACCTCGTAGGCCCGCTCCGAGCTCACCCCTTTGACGATCGGCAGCAGCAGGTCGTCGATGCGGTGCGCCATGTCGTGGTCTGCGCCCGAAACCCGTTGCGCCACAGCATCATCCTGGTGTGCGGCGGCGTACATGTAGAGCGCCCGCAGACCCTCGGCGTAGGCCTTCTGGGTCATCAGGCTGCGACGCACATCGGGATGGTGAATGATCGTGACCCGCGGCGCGGTCTTGTCGGACATCTGAGTGAGATCCGCGCCCTGGACCCGCTCCTTGGCGAAGGCCAGCGCGTTCAGGTAGCCCGTGGAAAGCGTGCCGGCAGCCTTGACGCCAATCGTCATGCGCGCGTGCTCGATCACGGTGAACATCTGCGCGATGCCCCGGTGCACGTCGCCGACCAGGTAACCGACAGCGGGCACATCGGTTGCGCCGAAAGTCAATTCGCACGTGGGGGAGGACTTGATGCCCATCTTGTGTTCCACCCCGGTGACGTAAACCCCGTTGCGGGGACCGAGTTCGAAGGTGTCCGGGTCGAACAGGAAGTTGGGCACGTAGAACAGGCTCAACCCCTTGGTGCCCGGGCCGGCGCCCTCGGGACGGGCCAGCACCAGATGGAAGATGTTCTCGGCGGTATCGCCCACGTCGCCGCCGGAGATGAAGCGCTTGACGCCCTCGATGTGCCAGGTGCCGTCGGGTTGTTCGAAGGCTTTGGCGCGGCCGGCGCCGACGTCGGAGCCCGCGTCGGGTTCGGTGAGCACCATGGTGGCCGCCCAGCCGCGCTCCACGCCATGGGCCGCCCATTGCCGCTGCTGCTCGTTGCCCTCGACGTACAACGCCTGAGCCATGACCGGGCCCAGGTTGAAGAAATTCGCCGAAGGGTTGGCGCAGATGATCATTTCGTTGACCGCCCAGGCCAGCGGCGGCGGGGCGGCCATGCCGCCGATCTCTTCGGCCAGGCCCAGCCGCCACCAGCCGGCCTCCTTGATCGCCTGCCACCGTCTTGACCAGCTCGTCGGGCACGGTGATTTTGTGCTCGGCCGGGTCGAATACCGGCGGATTGCGGTCGGCGAAGGCGAAGGATTCGGCCACCGGACCTTCGGCGAGGCGCGCGGCTTCGGCCAAGATCGTACGGACCGTGTCCTCGTCGAGGTCGCTGTAGCCACCGGTGCCCAGGACGGCGCCGACATCGAGCACCTCGAAAAGGTTGAACTCGATATCACGGACGTTAGCGATGTAGTGGCCCAAGGCGATTCCCTCACTGGTCCTCGAGGCGGCGGATCGTCAGGCACAGTCTGTCGGACGCGGGAAAACGTACGCAACCGTAACCAGCGACAACCGGGGAGGGCGCTGTGCGGCGGTAGCTGCCTGGGCGCCGCCAGCCGTATTCCGAACCCCTGGTGCATCGGGGAACATCGCGTCAGCGCCCGGCGTTACGGCGAACGTGACAACACTTGATCTCACCGCTGAGAAGTTCAACGAAACCATCGAGGGCAACGACATCGTGCTCGTCGACTTCTGGGCGTCCTGGTGCGGTCCGTGCCGCCAGTTCGGTCCTACTTTCCAGGCGTCGTCGGAGAAACACCCCGACATCGTGCACGCCAAAGTCGACACCGAGGCCGAGCAACAGCTGGCCGCGGCCGCCCAGATCCGGTCCATCCCCACGCTGATGGCCTTCAAGAAGGGCAAACTGCTGTTCAACCAGCCCGGGGCCCTGCCACCGGCCGCCCTGGAGGACCTGGTCCAGCAAGTCCGCGCCTTCGACGCCTCGGAAGTTTAGGGCCGCCGACGCCCCGCAGGCCGGAAAGCCCCAGACCGCGCTGCGCGCGAAACCACGGTTAGCTACGCGCTAGGTTGCATGGGTGAGTTTGGTACTGGTAGATCACCCGCGGCCCGGCGTCGCGCTGATAACCCTGAATCGGCCCGAGCGGATGAACTCGATGGCGTTCGACGTCATGGTTCCGCTCAAAGAGGCTCTGGAAGAGGTCACCTACGACAATTCGGTGCGAGTGGTCGTGCTGACCGGGGCGGGTCGCGGCTTTTCCTCCGGCGCCGATCACAAGTCGGCGGGCTCGGTGCCCCACGTCGAGGGGCTGACCCGCCCCACCTATGCGCTGCGCTCCATGGAGATCCTCGACGAGGTCATCCTGGCGCTGCGCCGGTTACACCAGCCGGTGATCGCCGCGGTTAACGGCCCCGCCATCGGCGGCGGCTTGTGCCTGGCACTGGCCGCCGACATTCGGGTGGCTTCGACCAGCGCGTACTTTCGCGCCGCCGGCATCAACAACGGGCTGACCGCCAGCGAATTGGGCCTGTCCTACCTGTTGCCGCGGGCCATCGGCTCGTCACGTGCGTTCGAGATCATGCTGACCGGTCGCGACGTCGCCGCGGAGGAGGCCGAGCGCATCGGGCTGGTGTCCTGCCAGGTGCCCGAAGAGCAGCTGCTGGACACCTGCTACGCCATCGCCGCGCGGATATCGGCCTTCTCGCGCCCGGGCATCGAGTTGACCAAGCGCACGCTGTGGAGTGGACTGGACGCCGGTAGCCTGGAAGGGCACATGCAAGCCGAAGGCTTGGGACAGCTTTTCGTCCGCCTGCTCACCGCCAACTTCGAAGAAGCGGTTGCCGCGCGCGCAGAACGACGACCACCGGTGTTCACCGACGACAAATAGGCGTCTTTTCAACAAGGAGAGCGATCGTGATCACGGCCACGGACCTCGAGGTCCGCGCTGGTGCGCGCATCCTGCTCTCACCGGACGGTCCCGACCTACGCGTGCAGCCCGGCGACCGCATCGGGCTGGTGGGCCGCAACGGCGCCGGCAAGACGACCGCCCTGCGCATCCTGGCGGGCGAGACCGAACCCTATGCCGGGGCGATCAACCGCGCCGGCGAAATCGGTTATCTACCACAGGATCCCAAAGAGGGTGATCTCGATGTGCTGGCCCGCGACCGGGTTTTGTCGGCCCGCGGGCTCGACGTGTTGCTGACCGATCTGGAAAAGCAGCAGGCGTTGATGGCCGAGGTCGCCGACGACGACGCCCGCGACCGCGCGATCCGCCGGTACGGGCAGCTGGAGGAGCGTTTCGTCGCCCTGGGCGGCTACGGCGCGGAAAGCGAAGCGAGCCGCATCTGCGCGAGTCTCGGCCTGCCGGAACGGGTGCTGACGCAGCAGCTGCGCACCCTGTCCGGCGGGCAGCGCCGCCGGGTGGAACTGGCGCGCATCCTTTTCGCCGCGTCGGAAGGCGGCGCGGGAATGTCGGGTTCGTCGACCACGCTGCTCCTCGACGAGCCGACCAACCACCTGGACGCGGATTCCATCGGCTGGCTGCGGGATTTCCTGCGCGCGCACACCGGCGGGCTGGTGATCATCAGCCACAACGTCGAACTGCTCGCCGACGTCGTCAACCGGGTGTGGTTTCTGGACGCGGTGCGCGGCGAGGTCGACGTCTACAACATGACGTGGCAGAAGTATCTCGACGCGCGGGCCACCGACGAGCAGCGCCGGCGCCGGGAACGCGCGAACGCCGAACGCAAGGCCACCGCGCTGCGCTCACAGGCCGCCAAGCTCGGCGCGAAAGCCACCAAAGCCGTTGCCGCACAAAACATGTTGCGCCGTGCCGACCGGATGATGGCCGCACTCGATGACGAGCGGGTGGCCGACAAGGTGGCCCGCATCAAGTTCCCCAACCCGGCCGCATGCGGGCGCACGCCGCTGGTGGCCGCCGGACTGAGCAAGTCCTACGGGTCGCTGGAGGTGTTCACCGGTGTCGACCTGGCGATCGACCGGGGCTCGCGGGTGGTGGTGCTGGGCCTCAACGGCGCCGGCAAAACCACCCTGCTGAGGATCCTGGCCGGCACCGAGGCCCCCGATACCGGAGGACTCGAGCCCGGGCACGGACTGCGGATCGGCTACTTCGCCCAGGAACACGACACGCTCGACAACGATGCGACCGTCTGGGAGAACATCCGCCACGCCGCACCGGATTCGGGTGAGCAGGATCTGCGCGGCCTGCTGGGCGCGTTCATGTTCAGCGGCCCCCAACTCGACCAGCCGGCGGGCACCCTGTCCGGCGGTGAGAAGACCCGGCTGGCGCTGGCCGGTTTGGTGGCGTCGGCCGCCAACGTGCTGTTGCTCGACGAGCCGACGAACAACCTCGACCCGGCCTCGCGCGAGCAGGTGCTCGACGCGCTTCGCAGCTACCAGGGCGCGGTCGTCTTGGTGACGCACGACCCCGGTGCCGCCGAGGCCCTCGATCCGCAGCGCGTCGTGCTGTTGCCCGACGGCACCGAAGACTTCTGGTCCGAGGAATACCGGGATCTCATCGAGCTGGCCTGAGTCGATGGTGGCGACCCGCTTCGCCCGGCAGCGCCGCGCTCGCGATCGCCACGACTTCGCGTCACGTGGCTGCAGGCGATTTGGCGAAATCGGCCCGCGATCGACAGCGGCTTTTTACTCTGGGTGCTTGCGATCGTGTCCCGCGTCGGAGGACCCATGAAGAGAACGCTGCAAAGATCGGCCAAGACACGCGACCAGTTGTTGGACGAGCTGCGCCATGCCTACGAAGGCGGCGCCAGTATCCGCAGCCTGGTCGCGAAGACCGGCAGGTCGTATGGATCGGTGCACAGCTTGTTGCGGGAGTCGGGCACCACGATGCGCAGCCGCGGCGGTCCCAACCGGACCGCCAAAACCGCGCGGGTGTAGCGCCACTGCGAAATCACGTCCCCTTGTTCGCAGTGGCGCTACCGTCGCTTCTCAGAATCGTTGCGGCGCACCGAATTTTCCACCAGGTCGAGAACCGCGGATAACCGTTGCGGGTCCTCGCCGGACGCCGACCGGGCCACCAGGCCGTCGAGCACCAATTCCAGGTAGCACTGCAGTACGTCGCCGGGCACGTCGTCGCGCACCCGGTGTGCCTCCGTCTGCCGGCGCAGCCGATCGGTGGTTGCCGCCGCCAGCTCCGCCGAACGCTCCGCCCAACCCTGGCTGAATGCGGGATCGTTGCGCAGCTTGCGGGCGATCTCCAATCTGGTGGCCAGCCAATCGAACTGGTCCGGCGCGGCCAGCATGTCGCGCATCACCTGGATGAGCCCCGCGCGGGAGGCCACGTCGGCCATCCGCTCGGCGTCCTCGTGGGCGAGGGCGAAGAACAGCGCGTCCTTGTCCCGGAAGTGATGGAAGATCGCGCCGCGCGACATCCCGATCGCCTTCTCCAACCGGCGCACGGTGGCTTTGTCGTAACCGTATTCGGCAAAGCAACGGCGGGCGCCGTCGAGGATCTGGCGGCGACGAGCCGCCAGATGGTCCTCGCTGACCTTAGGCACGGGTGACTGGATCGGGTCGCGGTTAGCCGGACTTGAGCATGTTGCGCAGCACGTACTGCAGGATGCCGCCGTTGCGGTAGTAGTCGGCCTCACCGGGGGTGTCGATGCGCACCACCGCGTCGAACTCGACGGCGTCCCCGCCGGATTCCTTGCTTGCCTTGACGTGCACAGTCTTCGGCGTCTTGGCGTTGTTGAGCTCTTCGATTCCGGTGATGTCGAACACCTCGGTGCCGTCCAGACCCAGATCCTTGGCCGACTTCCCGTCGGGGAACTGCAACGGGATCACGCCCATGCCGATCAGGTTGGAGCGGTGAATCCGCTCGAACGACTCGGCGATCACCGCGCGAACGCCCAGCAGCCGCGTCCCCTTGGCCGCCCAGTCTCGTGACGAGCCCGACCCGTACTCCTTGCCGCCCAGCACCACCAGCGGAATATCTTGTGCCGCATAGTTTTGCGCCGCGTCATAAATGAACGCCTGCGGTGCGTCATCCTGGGTGAAGTCGCGGGTGTAGCCGCCGGACACGTCGTCGAGCAGCAGGTTGCGCAGCCGGATGTTGGCGAACGTGCCGCGGATCATCACCTCGTGGTTGCCGCGCCGCGAGCCAAAGGAGTTGTAGTCCTTGCGCTCCACGCCGTGCTCGTCGAGGTACTGCGCAGCCGGGGTCCCCGGCTTGATGCTGCTGGCCGGGGAGATGTGGTCGGTGGTCACCGAATCGCCCAGCAGCGCCAGTACCCGGGCGCCGGTGATGTCGGCGACCGGCTCGGGCTCGGCCGGCATGCCCTCGAAATACGGGGGCTTACGCACGTACGTCGAATCGGCATTCCACTCAAAGGTGTTGCCGCTCGGGGTGGGCAGGTTGCGCCACCGCTCGTCGCCCTTGAACACGTCGCCGTAGTTCTTGGTGAACATCTCGGAGTTGATCGCCGAGGCGATGGTGTCGGAGACGTCCTTCTGCGACGGCCAGATGTCTTTCAAGTAGACCTCTTTGCCTTCTTTATCGGTGCCCAGCGGCTGCTGATCGAAGTCGAAGTCCATGGTGCCGGCCAGGCGTAGGCCACCACCAGCGGCGGCGAGGCCAGGTAGTTCATCTTGACGTCGGGGTTGATGCGGCCCTCGAAGTTCCGGTTACCCGAGAGCACGGCCGTCACCGAAAGGTCGTTGTCGTTGATGGCTTTCGAGACTTCGTCGGGCAGCGGACCCGAATTGCCGATGCAGGTGGTGCACCCGTAGCCGACCAGGTAGAAGCCCAGCTTCTCCAAATAGGGCCACAGGCCGGCCTTGTCGTAGTAGTCGTTGACCACCTGCGAGCCCGGCGCCATGGTGGTCTTCACCCACGGCTTGGACGCCAGCCCCTTCTCGACGGCGTTGCGCGCCAGCAGCGCGGCGCCCAGCATCACCTCGGGGTTGGAGGTGTTGGTGCACGACGTGATCGCGGCGATCACCACCGCGCCGTGGTCGAGCACGAATTCGCCTCGCTCGTCGGAGCGCACCGTGACCGGGTTGCTCGGGCGACCCTTGGCATGTGCGGCCGCCGAATGCACTTCGGGAACGTCGTCGGCATGTCCGTTCGACACCGCGCCGGGATCGCTGGCCGGGAAGGTTTCCTCGACCGACTCGTCGAGCTTCGAGTAACCCTGCTGGCCGTCCTTGTCACCATCGACGTAGCTGAGGATCTGCTCGCGGAAGGTGGACTTGGCGGCCGACAAGGCGATTCGGTCCTGCGGGCGCTTGGGGCCGGCGATCGACGGCACCACCGTGGAGAGGTCGAGCTCGAGGTACTCCGAGAACGCGGGCTCGTGGTCGGGGTTGTGCCACAGCCCCTGCTCTTTGGCGTAGGCCTTTACGAGTGCCAGTTGCTGATCCGTGCGGCCGGTGAACTTCAGGTAGGAGATGGTCTCCTCGTCGATCGGGAAAATGGCTGCGGTGGAACCGAATTCGGGGCTCATGTTGCCCAACGTGGCGCGGTTGGCCAGCGGCACTTCCGCCACGCCCTTGCCGTAGAACTCGACGAACTTGCCGACAACGCCGTGCTTGCGCAGCATCTCGGTGACGGTCAGCACGACGTCGGTGGCCGTGACGCCCGCCTGGATCTCACCGGTCAGCTTGAAGCCGACGACCCGCGGGATCAGCATCGACACCGGCTGGCCCAGCATCGCGGCCTCGGCCTCGATACCGCCGACGCCCCAGCCCAGCACGCCCAGGCCGTTGACCATCGTGGTGTGCGAGTCGGTCCCCACACAGGTGTCGGGGTAGGCAACCCCGTCGCGTTCCATCACCACGCTGGCCAGGTACTCGATGTTGACCTGGTGCACTATGCCGGTGCCCGGGGGCACCACCTTGAAGTCCTGGAAAGCTCCCTGGCCCCAGCGCAGGAACTGATAGCGCTCGCCGTTGCGCTGATACTCGATCTCGACGTTGCGCTCGAACGCGTCGGCTGTGCCGAACAGGTCGGCGATCACCGAGTGGTCGATCACCAGATCGGCGGGCGCGAGCGGGTTGACCTTGTCCGGCTTGCCGCCGAGGTCGCCGATGGCCTCGCGCATGGTGGCCAGGTCCACGATGCACGGCACACCGGTGAAGTCCTGCATCACCACGCGGGCCGGGGTGTACTGGATCTCAATGCTGGGCTCCGCCTCGGGATCCCAGTTCGCGATGGCCTCGATGTGATCCTTGGTGATGTTGCTGCCGTCTTCGTTGCGCAACAGATTCTCGGCCAACACCTTCAGGCTGTAGGGGAGTTTCTCGGTATTGGGGACGGCGTCGAGACGATAGATCTGGTAACTCTGGTCGCCGACCTCGAGAGTGTCGCGGGCTTCGAACGAATTCACGGAATCAGTCACTTCAACTCCCAGAGTCTTTAGTTCTCCCACCGCGACGGGCCTTGTCGGCGGTGCGGTGCCGACTTTAACAGTACGCTTGTCCTGCATTACGCCGGCACTCTCGATTTCAGTCTTATCGCCGCGACCGGCGGTTTAAACCCCCGACGGTGAAGTCGCGTACGGTGCCTCTAGCACTACCGCAGGAGGCGCAGATGACCGGGCACGATTCGTTCGTTGCACCGCTACCGCAGGACACCGTGTTCTCGAACCCGGTGCTGCCGCTCTACATTCCGGTGGACGTTGACATGACCATGGTGAAGGCTCAGGTCGGCGCGACTGGAGTCAGCGCGCCACCGGCGGCGATGCCGGGACTGCTCGACGTGGTCAACCATGCCCACGCCGAGGGCATCAACCTCAAGATCGTGCTGCTCGACCACAACCCGCCGAACGACACCCCACTGCGCGACATCTCGACGGTGGTGGGTGCGGACTATCACGACGCGACGGTGCTGACGCTCAGCCCGAGCTACGTCGGCAGCTACAGCACGCAGTTCGCCCGCGTCACGCTCGAGGCCGGTGAGGACAACGCCAAGACGGGCAACCCGGTGGTCTCCGCGCAGCATTTCCTGCATGAGCTGGACACGCCCGAGTTTCCCTGGACCGGCCTGACGATTTTCCTGTTGATTGCCGTCTTCGCTGCGGCCGTCGGCACCCGGTTGTTGCAGCTGCGTAGCAAGCGCTCAGCAACGTCGGACGACACCGCGGCAACCACGGTCGCCGACACCAATACCGCCGTATAGCCGCGGGTATTCGCTCGTTTGGGTTCGATCGGCTAACCGTGACGACTTGCTGCGGCAAACCGCATAGGTCACCGTTCGGTCACATTAAACGCACGTAGAGAGTGCGATTTCAGTGGAGCGTTTGCACGCCCCCTCGTGTGACGTACGGTGCAAATGATGCTGGTGTTGTCTTTGGCGCCGTCCGGGGAATCTGTGGCCGGCGCCACCCGTCGTGTTGAGCCGTAGGAGACCTGAGTCGAATGAGACGCACACGCTGGGGGTCTTCTGCGCGACCGGCCGCGAGGCTGGTGCGGCCCGTCGTGCCAGCTGTTTTGAGCCTGGCCCTGCTGATAGCGACGCCAGGCCTCGCGGAGGCCGATCCCACCGCCGACAACCTGGCCGCACTCATCGCCAACGTCGCCAAAGCCAACCAGCGGCTGCAGAACCTGAGCGCCGAGATCCAGACCGAACAGGAAAGCGTCAACAAGGCCTTGGTCGACGTCGAGACCGCGCGGGACACCGCGACCACCGCCCAGCACGACGTGGAGACCAGCCAGCAGTCGGTCAAAGACGCCAACACCGCCATCGCCGGCGCGCAGCACCGCTTCGACACGTTCGCGGCGGCCACCTATATGAATGGTCCGTCGAACAGCTACCTGACCGCGAGCAGCCCCGACGACATCATCGCCACGGAAGCCGCCGCCAAGAACCTGACCACGAGCTCGCAGACCGTGATGGCCAAGCTGCAGCAGGCCCGCACCGAACAGGTGAACAAGGAATCGGCGGCGCGGCTGGCCAAGCAGAACGCCGACAAGGCCGCCGCCGACGCCAAGTCCAGCCAAGACGCAGCGGTGCAGGCGCTGACCCACTCCAAGCAGAAGTTCGACCAGCAACGCGAAGACATCATTCGCCTTGCCGCCGAACGGGATCAGGCTCAGGTCAAGCTGGAGGCGGCCAAGCGCGATGCCGCACGTCTTTGGTCCGCAGGCACCGGGGGGCCCGGTGCACCCGCGTCGGGTGACCGGTGGGAGACCGGATCGCCGGGCGCGCCGGCGCCGTCGGCCGGGGGCCGTCAGTGGGATGGCGCCTGGGACCCCACGTTGCCGATGATCCCGAGCGCCAACGTTCCCGGCGACCCGATCGCGGTGATCAACCAGGTGCTCGGCATCTCGGCCACCTCGACTCAGGTCACCGCCGGCCTGGGCCGCAACTTCCTGCAGCAGATGGGCATCCTCAAGCCCGACGACACCGGCATCACCAACGCGGCGCCCGGCGGGGTCGGGGGCCGCATTCCCCGGGTCTACGGGCGGCAGGCCACCGAGTACGTCATCCGGCGCGGCATGTCGCAGATCGGCGTGCCCTACTCCTGGGGCGGCGGCAACGCGGCCGGCCCGAGTAAGGGCATCGACTCCGGTGCCGGCATCACCGGCTTCGACTGTTCGGGTCTGGTGCTGTATTCGTTCGCCGGGGTGGGCATCAAGCTGCCGCACTACTCGGGCTCGCAGTACAACCTGGGCCGCAAGATCCCGTCCTCTCAGATGCGTCGCGGCGACGTCATCTTCTACGGCCCAGGCGGCAGCCAGCACGTGACGATCTACCTCGGCGACGGCCAGATGCTTGAGGCGCCCGACATCGGGTTGAAGGTCCGTGTCGCCCCGGTGCGCACCAGCGGCATGACGCCCTACGTGATCCGATACATCGAGTGGTGATCGAGTGAGTGCTGAACGAGGAGCCATGCGCCGCAATCGGTTTCGTCTCATCAACCTCGCCTGGATCACCGCGGTGGTGACCGGGCTGATGTTTTCTGTGGCCGCCCCGGCTCCCCTTGCCGGGGCCGACCCCGGCCAGTGGGATCCCACCCTGCCGGCCCAGATCAGTGCCGGCGCGCCCGGCGACCCGCTCGCCGTCGCCAACGCCTCGCTGCAGGCCACCGCCCAGGCCACCCAGACCACGCATGGACCTGGGCAAACAATTCTTGAACGGGCTCGGCATCAACCTCGGTGGCGATCCTCCCGCTGCGGCGAGCTCTCCCAGCAACCCCGGCGGCAAGATTCCGCGGGCCAACGGCCGGCAGGCCATCGAGTACGTGATCCGCCGGATGGGCTCCCAGATGGGAGTGCCGTATTCCTGGGGCGGTGGTTCGCTGGACGGTCCGAGCAAGGGCGTCGGAGACGGTGCCAACATCACCGGCTTCGACTGCTCGGGCCTGATGCGGTACGGGTTCGCCGGTGTCGGCGTGCTGATTCCGCGGTTCTCCGGTGACCAATACAATGCCGGGCGCCATATCCCGCAGGATCAGGCCAGGCGCGGCGACCTGATCTTCTACGGCCCGAACGGCAGCCAGCACGTCACCATGTACCTGGGCAACGGCCAGATGCTGGAGGCGTCGGGCAGCGCCGGCGAAGGTTACGGTCAGCCCGGTGCGAAAGCCCGGTATGACGCCGTTCCTGACCAGGATCATCGAGTACTGATCCGGGGGGTGTCCGGGCGGTCAGGACCCCAGGGCGGGTGCACCAGCGTCGACGGAATTCCGCGGGCCTGGAATAGTTGGACGCGGGCACGTCGCTGCCCCACGACATCGGTCGTGTCAGCAGTCGTGTCCGATTGAGCTTTGTCCGTTGAGCGGTGGAAGGTAGCAGTTCATGACAGCAGCAGGTGGGCCGCCGCCAGGCGCCAGCGGTTACTCCGGCCCGGGCGGGCAATCCGGCCCCGCTCACGAAGCGCCGGCGGGCGGCGGAAACGGACTGGCCGCCGAGGTTCAGACCCTGGAACGGGCCATCTTCGAGGTCAAGCGCATCATCGTCGGCCAGGACCAGCTCGTGGAGCGCATGCTGGTCGGTCTGTTGTCCAAGGGACACGTGCTGCTCGAGGGTGTGCCCGGTGTGGCCAAGACGCTGGCCGTCGAGACGTTCGCGAAGGTGGTCGGCGGGACGTTCGCGCGGATCCAGTTCACGCCCGACCTGGTGCCCACCGACATCATCGGTACTCGCATCTACCGGCAGGGCAAGGAGGAGTTCGACACCGAACTCGGCCCTGTCGTCGCCAATTTCCTGCTCGCCGACGAGATCAACCGCGCGCCGGCCAAGGTGCAGTCGGCGCTGCTGGAGGTCATGCAGGAACGCCAGGTCTCGATCGGCGGCAAGAGGTTCCCGCTGCCCAACCCGTTCCTGGTGATGGCGACGCAGAACCCGATCGAGCACGAGGGCGTGTACCCGCTGCCCGAAGCCCAGCGCGACCGCTTCCTGTTCAAGATCAACGTCGGCTACCCGTCGCCCGAGGAGGAGCGGGAGATCATCTACCGGATGGGCGTGCGCCCACCGGAGCCCAAGCAGATCCTGAACACGGGCGACCTGATGCGGCTGCAGGACATGGCGGCCAACGTCTTCGTCCACCACGCGCTGGTGGACTACGTGGTGCGCGTGGTGACCGCCACCCGCCACCCCGAGCAGCTCGGGATGAACGACGTCAAGACGTGGGTCTCGTTCGGTGCGTCCCCGCGCGCCTCGCTGGGCATCATCGCGGCGTCCCGGTCGCTGGCGCTGGTCCGCGGCCGTGACTATGTGATTCCGCAAGATGTCGTGGACGTCATTCCCGACGTGCTGCGCCACCGGCTGGTGCTCACCTACGACGCGTTGGCCGACGAGATCTCGCCGGAGATCGTCATCAACCGGGTGCTGCAGACGGTAGCCCTGCCTCAGGTGAATGCCGTTCCGCAGCAAGGTCATTCGGTGCCCCCGGTGATGCAGCCCGCCGGCGCGGCCAGCGGTCGGTGACCGACGCTAGATCCGCCACGGGCGGGCCCGCGGCTCCTGTTCATCCGCCATCGATGCAGCGGGGTCAGATCGATGACCCAAAGCTGTCGGCGGCGCTGCGCACCCTCGAACTCACCGTCAAACGCAAGCTCGACGGTGTGCTGCACGGCGATCACCTCGGCCTGATCCCGGGCCCGGGCTCGGAGCCGGGCGAGTCGCGCGAGTACCAGCCCGGCGACGACGTCCGCCGCATGGACTGGGCTGTCACCGCGCGCACGACGCACCCGCACGTGCGGCAGATGATCGCCGACCGGGAGCTGGAAACCTGGCTGGTGGTCGACATGTCGGCCAGCCTGGACTTCGGCACCACCGTGTGCGAGAAGCGGGACCTGGCCGTCGCGGCCGCGGCCGCGATCACGTTCCTCAACAGCGGGGGCGGCAACCGCCTCGGCGCGATCGTCTCCACCGGCGCCAACATCACACGGGTGCCGGCCCGCTCCGGGCGCCAGCACGAGCACACGCTGCTGCGCACCATCGCCACCACCCCGCGCGCTCCGGTCGGGGTGCGCGGTGATCTGGCGACGGCGATCGACGCGTTGCGCCGTCCGGAACGCCGCCGCGGCATGGCGGTGATCATCAGCGACTTCCTCGGGCCGATCAACTGGATGCGGCCGCTGCGGGCTGTCGCCGCCCGGCATGAGGTGCTGGCCATCGAGGTGCTCGACCCCCGCGACGTCGAGCTGCCCGACATCGGCGACGTGGTGCTGCAGGACGCCGAGTCCGGGGTCACCCGCGAATTCACCATCGACGCCCAGCTGCGCGACGATTTCGCGAAGGCCGCCGCGGCGCACCGCGCCGATGTGGCGCGCACCATTCGCAGCTGCGGGGCCCCGATACTGTCGCTGCGCACCGACCGCGACTGGATCGCCGACATCGTGCGGTTTGTCGAATCCCGCCGGCGCGGCGCATTGGCAGGGCGGCAGTGACACTGCCGCTCCTCGGCCCAATGTCGTTGTCGGGCTTTGCACATTCGTGGTTCTTCCTGTTCCTGCTTGTCGTCTTCGGGCTGGCCGCGCTCTACATCCTGATGCAGTTGGCGAGGCAGCGGCGCATGCTGCGGTTCGCCAACATGGAGCTGCTGGAAAGCGTCGCCCCCCAAAGGCCACCCAAGTGGCGGCACCTGCCGGCGATTCTGCTCATCGCGTCGCTGGTGCTGTTCACCATCGCGATGGCGGGCCCGACGAACGACGTCCGCATTCCCCGTAACCGCGCGGTGGTGATGCTGGTGATCGACGTGTCGCAGTCGATGCGTTCCACCGATGTCGCCCCCAACCGGATGGCGGCGGCGCAGGAGGCCGCGAAGCAGTTCGCCGACGAACTGACGCCGGGCATCAACCTCGGGCTGATCGCGTTCGGCGGCACTTCGACGGTGCTGGTGTCGCCGACGACCAACCGGGACGCGACCAAGATCGCACTGGACAAGCTGCAGTTCGAAGATCGCACCGCCACCGGCGAGGCCATCTACACCGCCCTGCAGGCCATCGCGACGATCGGCGCGGTGATCGGAGGTGGCGACAAACCGCCGCCGGCGCGCATCGTGTTGTTCTCCGACGGCAAGGAGACGATGCCGACCAACCCGGACAATCCGAAGGGCGCCTTCACCGCCGCGCGCAGCGCCAAGGACCAGGGCGTGCCGATCTCGACCATCTCGTTCGGCACCCCGTACGGCTTCGTCGAGATCAACGACCAGCGCCAGCCGGTGCCCGTCGACGACGAGACGCTGAAGAAGGTCGCCCAGCTATCGGGTGGGAATGCTTACAGCGCAGCGTCATTGCAGGAACTGAAATCCGTGTACGCGACACTGCAGCAGCAGATCGGCTACGAGACCATCAAGGGCGATGCCAGCGTGGGCTGGGTGCGGCTGGGTGCGCTGGTGCTGGCGCTGGCGGCGCTGGCGGCGCTGCTGATCAACCGGCGCCTGCCGACCTGACGCTCGACAGCTCCGAGGCGACTGTCAGCCGGCGGCGATGACCGCCGAGGGCGGATAGGACGCGGGGATCGGATTGAGATTCGGCACCACCGGGGTGCCCGGTGACACCGGGTCGACGCGGCTGAGCGTGAAGCGCGCCCCACCGGCCAGCTCTTGCGGCGTGCACATGAACTCCCGCGTGGCCTGCAGCCGCCAGCGTTCCTGAGCCAGGCAGGCGCGCTGTCCCTCCCGGGTGGCAGCGTCGAGGAGCGCGAGCGCGTCGGCCCAGGATTCATCGGTGCGGGTCTCCAGCACGATCGGCTTACCGTGGGCATGCGCGGCCAGGTAGTCGAGTGCGACAGGCACGCCCGTCAGCTCGTCGCGGTCTCTGCGCAAGGCGTCCGTGGTGAGCGCGAGCACCACCCCGACCGCCAGGCTCACCGCCGCGATGCCGGCCGCCAGGCGGTGGGCTACCAGCTCCTGCCGCGACATCGCCAGCATCATCAGCGCCGACGAGCCCAAGATGAGCAAGGCCAGCGGCAACGCGTAGGAGAAGACGCCGATGTACGACTGCCAGAGATGATCCACGCCGTACCAGCAGTAGAAAGCGAATAGCGCGGTGGCCAAGGCGGTGACCCGAAGCAGACGGCGTAAGAAGGCGTGCACCGCCTCGTCGATACCGGCATGTGCCAGCTTGCGGACCAGCGCCAGATCCGCGGCGAACAACACCACCAGGAACACCGTGCCAAGGGTGGGACCCGGACCCCAGAACTGCGCGAGAAATCGCGCAGCCGCGACCGGTGGGTTGGGCGCGCGGTGGCCGTAGGCCAGATACTGGGGAATCTCGCCCGGCCAGTGCAGGGTCACGTTGAGCACCATGGGAAGCAAAAACAACGCCAAAACCGCTGAGGCGATTAGCACTTCGCGGCGGTGCGCGAGCAACCGGTGCCGCTGGGGCACGAGCGCCGCCAGCGCAAGCAGGGGCACCAGGAGGAGGAATTCCGCGTGCCCGTGCACCAGCAGGCCGCCGGCGAGCACCATGATCCACAGTTGGCGCAGCCGTCCGGCCGCCACCGAGGCGACCGCGAAGATGTACAGCAAAAAGGGGGCGAAGCACACGTGGGGCATCCAGGTGGAGCACACCAGCTGGGGGTGTTCGGCGAGGAAGATCAGGGCGACGCCGGCCGCCGCGAGTACTGGCGCCACCGAGCGCACCCACGAGTACAGGATGGTCAGCGCGAGTCGCGATCAGCGTCGCGTTGAGCGCCATGATCGCGATCGACTGCCCGTTATAGGCCGCAGGAACGACGCGAGTCAGATCGTGCAGCAACCATTCGCCGCCGGCCTGCACGTAGAAGAAAGCCGGACCGGGATGGTGGAAGCCGACCCTGGAGTAATGCCCGGTCAGCAGGGCAAAGTGCTTGGCCTGCAGGGTGAGGATCGAGTTGGCCGCGGGATCGCCGGCCTCGTAGACAGCATGTGCGAATAGCCCGCGGTTGCGGACCAGCAGCAGGACGAGCAATCCGCCCCAGCAGACCGCGAAGAGCGCCGCGGCTTGGGCGTTGAGCCTGGGGTGACGAGTCGAAGCTGCGACCATGAGGGTCAAATCCTAAGTGAGCCAACCGTGGGTTCGCGCGGTGGTGGCTGCTCGCGCTGCGACGACGTTGCGTCTCGCACTGAGCCGATTGCAGCTCTGGCTGGTCGAGGCGATAAGTTGGCCGGGTGACTGACATGGCCACCGAGAAAGCCACCGAACCCGCCGCCAACGGCGGCAAACCGGCATTCGTATCCCGTTCAGTCCTGGTCACCGGCGGAAACCGGGGGATCGGGCTGGCGATCGCACAGCGGCTGGCCGCCGACGGCCACAAGGTGGCCGTCACGCACCGCGGATCCGGAGCGCCCGAGGGACTGTTCGGCGTCGAATGTGACGTCACCGACAACGACGCCGTCGACCGCGCCTTCAAAGAGGTCGAGGAGCACCAGGGCCCGGTCGAGGTGCTGGTGTCCAACGCCGGCGTCTCCGCGGACGCGTTCCTCATCCGGATGACCGAGGAGAGGTTCGAGAAGGTCATCAACGCCAACCTCACCGGCGCGTTCCGGGTCGCCCAGCGCGCGTCGCGCAGCATGCAGAAGAAGCGGTTTGGCCGGATGATCTTCGTGGGCTCGGTCTCCGGCAGCTGGGGCATCGGCAACCAGTCCAACTACGCGGCCTCCAAGGCCGGTCTCATCGGCATGGCCCGTTCGATTTCCCGGGAGTTGTCCAAGGCCGGGGTCACCGCGAACGTGGTGGCCCCCGGCTACATCGACACCGAGATGACGCGCGCGCTCGACGAGCGGATTCAGGCCGGGGCGCTCGAATTCATCCCCGCGAAGCGGGTCGGCACCGCCGCGGAGGTCGCCGGGGTGGTCAGCTTCCTGGCGTCCGAGGACGCGAGTTACATCGCCGGTGCGGTCATCCCGGTCGACGGTGGCATGGGCATGGGCCACTGACTCCAACCCCCACAACGGATTTCGATTAGATTTAAGGACGGACATGGCAGGACTGCTCGACGGCAAACGGATTCTGATCTCCGGGATCATCACCGATTCGTCGATTGCGTTTCACATCGCCAAGGCGGCCCAAGAGGCCGGTGCGCAGTTGGTGCTCACCGGGTTCGACCGGTTGCGCCTTATTCAGCGCATCGCCGACCGGCTGCCGGAGAAGGCGCCGCTGATCGAACTCGACGTGCAAAACGAGGAGCACTTGAACTCGCTCGCCGAGCGGGTAACGGCCCAGATCGGCGAGGGCAACAAGCTTGACGGTGTAGTGCACTCGATCGGATTCATGCCGCAGACGGGAATGGGCGTCAACCCGTTCTTCGACGCGCCGTATGAGGATGTCTCCAAAGGCATTCACATCTCGGCGTATTCGTACGCCTCGCTGGCCAAGGCGGCGCTGCCGATCATGAACGCCGGTGGCTCCATCGTGGGTATGGACTTCGACCCCAGCCGGGCGATGCCGGCCTACAACTGGATGACGGTGGCCAAGAGTGCGTTGGAATCGGTCAACCGATTCGTGGCGCGCGAGGCGGGCAAATTCGGCGTGCGCTCCAATCTCGTTGCCGCGGGTCCCATCCGGACGCTGGCCATGAGTGCGATCGTCGGCGGAGCGCTCGGCGAAGAGGCCGGCGCGCAGATGCAGCTGCTCGAAGAGGGCTGGGACCAGCGTGCCCCCATCGGCTGGAATATGAAGGACCCGACGCCGGTCGCCAAGACGGTGTGCGCGTTGCTCTCGGACTGGCTGCCGGCGACGACTGGGACCATCATTTACGCCGACGGTGGCGCAAGCACCCAATTGTTGTAAATCGCAATGGAATTCGACGCCGCCCTGCTGCTGTCCTTCGGTGGGCCGGAAGGCCCTGAGCAGGTTCGGCCGTTCCTGGAGAACGTCACCCGGGGACGCGACGTGCCGCCGGAACGTATCGACCACGTCGCCGAGCACTACATGCATTTCGGTGGCGTGTCGCCGATCAACCGGATCAACCTGGCGTTGATCGAGCAGTTGCGCGCCGAGCTCGAAGGCCGCGGCCTGGACCTGCCGGTCTACTTCGGCAATCGCAACTGGGAGCCCTACGTCGAAGATACCGTCGCGACGATGCGGGACAACGGTATTCGTCGGGCCGCGGTGTTCACCACATCGGCGTGGAGCGGCTATTCCAGCTGCACGCAATACGTCGAGGACATCGCCCGGGCGCGCGAAGCAGCCGGCCCCGATGCGCCCGAATTGGTCAAGCTGCGCCCCTATTTCGACCACCCGCGGTTCGTGCAGATCTTCGCCGACACCATCGGTGCGGCCTCGGGCGCGTTGACCGCCGAGCAACAGGCCGCAGCGCGGTTGGTCTTCACCGCGCATTCCATCCCGGTGGCCGCCGACGACCGGCTGGGCCCACAGCTCTACAGCCGCCAAGTCGCCTACGCCGCAGGCCTTGTGGCGGCCGCCGCCGGGTACCGCGAGTACGACCTGGCGTGGCAGTCCCGATCGGGGCCGCCCCAGGTTCCGTGGCTGGAGCCTGACGTCGCCGACCACCTGGCCGCCTTGGCGCAGGCCGGCACCAAGGCCGTCATCGTCTGCCCGATCGGGTTTGTGGCCGACCACATCGAGGTGGTGTGGGACCTCGACAACGAGTTGTCGGCCCAGGCGAAGGCGGCGGGCGTGTCGATGGTGCGGGCTTCGACCCCCAATGCCCATCCGCGTTTCGCGCAAATGGCGGCCGACCTGATCGACGAACTGCGGTATGGCCGGGCGCCCGAGAGGGTGGCCGGGCCGGACCCGGTGCCGGGTTGCCTGGCCAGCGCCAACGGCGCGCCGTGTCGCCCGCCGCACTGCGCGGCCGGCACTCGCCCTTGATCGGCCGGCGCTGGCCCCTCGGGATCAGTCGCCCCAGGCCGAATGCAGGATCGCGGTCACGGCCGCCATCCGCGCCGAACGCACCACGGCGGTCAGCGGTCGCAGCGCATCGCTGGCGATGCGGGCCTCGGAGGATGATTGCGTCCCCGATGGTTCCAGGCCGGCGGCGACGGGCGCGGTGAAACGGTCCGGAGAGTCGGATCGACTCAGGCCCGCGCTGACCGCGATGATGGCGTCGACGTGCGCGGCGTTCTCCAGCACCCGCAGCGCACGCGTCGGCGCGTGGTCGGGAATGCGGTGTTGCCGTGTGGATTCCAGGAGTTGCTCGACCAGTCCACGCGGGTCGTCGACGTCGGCGGCCGCGGCCCCCAGCCCGATGGCGCCCAAAGCGTCGGCGGCCGAGCGCACCGCCGACCGCAGCGTGTACTCGGCGTCGCCGAGTTCGTGGTGGTCCAGCACCGGTGCGCCGGGCAGCGAGTACACCGTCCAGGTCAGCGCGCACAATTCCGCCAGCCGCGTCTCGTAGTCCTCGGGCGCGTCGTCGTCGTCTTCGTAGGAGAATTCGGGTACCAGGCCCACGGCGGTGCCGGGATTGCGGGGATTGGCAATGATGACCGCCTCGCCGGCGGCCAGGGCGTCCCGCTCGAACTGCGTTCCGGGGGTTAGCCCGCGCACATCGCCGGGTACCGGCAAAATCACGTTGATCGTCCCGCGCATCAATCCGGTGCCGCCGGACGACGGGGCCGGCCGCCCGATCGCGGCGCGCAATGTCTGCAGCAGGGTGACCGTTCCGGCATCGTGCACGTCGGGCCAGGGCAGCCCGGTGTGGCCCGCGGCGACGGCATCATACGCGGTCACCGATTGCTTTGGCGCCCAAACGGATAACGCGTCGAGGACGTCGTCGGGCGCGGCCTTTCCGGCGAGCCAGGCATTGGCCCACAGGGACAACGAAACACTGGGACACCACACGATCACGCAGTGTAGTTGTTTTGCCCGGCAAAGGCGGATCACGCGTATTCTTGCCGCATGCCCGCCGCGCTGCTTTGGCTAATATCCGCGCTGGTGCTGGCCGGTGCGGAGGCACTCACCGGCCATTTGTTTTTGGTGATGCTCGGTGGGGGCGCACTGGCCGCCTCGCTAACCAGTTGGCTGACCGACTTGCCGGTGTGGGCCAACGGCGCGGTGTTCCTGGTCGTCTCGGTGCTGCTGCTGGTGCTGGTTCGCCCGCCGCTGAAGCGACGGCTGACGCCGGCCGGGATGCCGCGCTTGGGAATCGAGGCGCTGCAGGGCAAAACCGCGCTGGTGCTCGAGCGGGTCGCACGCGACGCGGGCCAGGTGAAACTCGACGGCCAGGTGTGGACGGCGCGCCCGCTCAACGACGGCGAGGTCTACGAACCCGGTGAGCCGGTCACTGTCATGCAGATCGAGGGCGCCACCGCGGTGGTCTTCAAGAGCAGTCTGTAGCGGCGAGACGAAGCTGCAAAGGACTGGTAGAGAAAGGAAGTCCGATGCAAGGTGCGGTAGCTGGTTTGGTGCTGCTGGCCGTCTTGGTGATCTTCGCCATCGTCGTGGTGGCCAAGTCGGTGGCGCTGATACCTCAGGCAGAGGCGGCGGTGATCGAACGGCTGGGACGATACAGCCGCACGGTCAGCGGGCAACTGACGTTGTTGGTGCCGTTCATCGATCGGATTCGCGCTCGGGTGGATCTGCGCGAGCGGGTGGTGTCGTTCCCCCCGCAGCCGGTGATCACCGAGGACAACCTGACCCTCAACATCGATACCGTGGTCTACTTCCAGGTCACCGTGCCCCAGGCGGCCGTCTACGAGATCAGCAACTACATCGTCGGCGTCGAGCAGCTCACCACCACCACGCTGCGCAACGTCGTCGGCGGCATGACGCTGGAGCAGACGCTGACGTCGCGCGACATGATCAACGGCCAGTTGCGCGGCGTGCTCGACGAGGCGACCAACCGCTGGGGTCTGCGGGTCGCGCGGGTGGAATTGCGCAGCATCGATCCGCCGCCGTCGATCCAGGCATCGATGGAGAAGCAGATGAAGGCGGACCGGGAAAAGCGCGCGATGATCCTGACCGCCGAAGGCACCCGGCAAGCGGCGATCATGCAGGCGGAGGGACAAAAGGCTGCGCAAATCCTTGCCGCCGAAGGCGCCAAACAGGCCGCGATCCTGACTGCGGAAGCCGACCGCCAGTCGCGGGTACTGCGCGCCCAGGGTGAGCGAGCAGCCGCCTACCTGCGGGCGCAGGGCCAGGCCAAGGCCATCGAGAAGACGTTCGCCGCGATCAAGGCCGGCCGTCCCACTCCGGAAATGTTGGCCTACCAGTACTTGCAGACACTGCCCGAAATGGCGCGTGGCGACGCGAACAAGGTGTGGGTGGTGCCCAGCGATTTCAGCGCCGCGTTGCAAGGGTTCACGCGGCTGCTGGGCGCGCCGGGCGAGGACGGCGTGTTCCGGTTCGAGCCGTCTCCGGTTGACGACGCGCCCAGGCATGCCACCGACGGCGACGACGCGGAGGTCGCGGAGTGGTTCTCCACCGAAACCGATCCCTCGGTCGCTCAAGCGGTAGCCAAGGCCGAGGCAATCGCCGGCAAGACCGCGGATGGTTCGACCGGGGAGCTGACTCCCTAGGATTGCGGCATGAGTGCGTTGACTTCACCGAAGACCTATACGGCGCTTGCCGTGTTCCATGCCGTGCGACGCGGTGGCGTGCGGCTTCCAGGTGGCTCCGATCAAGAAGACTCTGGATGACGTGGGCGTCCCGGAGAACATCCGGCCCGTGCTGCCGGTGGTGAAAGCGGCCGCCGCGGTCGGATTGCTGTCCGTCAACCGCTTTCCCGCCCTGGCGCGCCTGACGACCGCGATGCTGACGTTGTACTTCGTGCTCGCGGTCGGCGCGCACGTTCGGGTGCGCGACAAAGTCGTCAACGGCCTTCCGGCCGCGCTGTTCTTGGCGCTGGTCGCCGCGATGACGATCAAGGGACCTGATCAGAACTAGTCGAGACGCAACTCGACCAGCGGCAGCGGCGTATCAGTGTCGGTGATCGAGACGCCGAGTGTCTCCTCCAACACCGGACGCATCCGCTCCCACGCCTTGGGATGGCGGGTTCGGTAGGCGCTCAGGGTGCGATCGGCCTCCGGGGTGCTCAGCACTCGCGCGGTGGCGGTTCTGGGCGCGTGGCTGCCGGCGTAAACGCGCACCCGGGGGTTGGCTTCGATGTTGCGGAACCACTGGCTTTTTCGGCCGAATCCCGAAGCGACGACGTAGATGTCGGGCAGGGAGTGGTCGAGAACCTCCAGCGCCGCGTAGCGCGGCAGTCCCGACTTGCGGCCGGTGTGCTCGAGCAACAGGATGCGTGAACCGAACAACGCGCCCGCGCGGGCTTTGTAGATCCAGACCGGTGCGCGCATGAGGCGACGTGACCGCAGCAGCCGTCCGGCAATCTCGGTGGGAAGCGACGATCGATCTCGTGACACCTTCTTATCCTGCACGCTGGGATGCGGTGCCCCAGATGCCGGTGCCGGCGCGGTAGGTGTCGACGATCCCTCGGCTTCGATCTTGGCCCATCGCGCGCCGGTTTTCGATCAGCCGATAGCGGCCGGCTCGGGGGAGGGCTCGTCGTCGAGAGGACGGTGCGCCCGGCGGTGGTGCCTACGGAAGTGACGGATCTCGATGATCAGTCCCGTCAGACCCAGAGCGCTCGTGACCGCCGACACCAGATACAGCAGCGCGCTGATGTGACCGGCGAGCGCATCGCCGAGAATCACCACAGCGGTGGTGCCGGGCAGCAATCCGACCAGGGTCGCCACCGCGTAGGGCAGCACCCGCACGCTCGACGCGCCTGCGGCGTAGTTGAGCGCCGAGAACGGCACCGCGGGAATCAGCCGCAGCGACAAGATGGCCAGCCAACCCCGTTGCCGCAGGCGCTGTTCCACGGTGTCAATCGATCGGTGGCGCACCAGGCGGTTCAGCCGCCACCCGACTGCGCGCACCAGCAGCATCGCGATCATCGCGCTCGCGGTGCTGGCGACCACCGCGATGGTGATGCCCAACAGTGGGCCGAACAGCAGTCCGGCCGCCAGGGTGAACGCCGTGCGCGGAATGGGCACCACCGTCGCGACAATGTGGGCGACCAAGAACGCCAGCGGAAACCACGGTCCGACGGACTGCGCCCAGTCACGCATCTGCATGGGCGAGGGGAGCGGCAGCCACGATGCCAGCACCACCAGCGCTGTGATGCCCACCACTGTCCAGGCGATCCGCGACCGGGACACGCCCCGCGCGGCGACGCCGATGGCGCAGCCGAGATCGCGAAGCGTTTCGATGATTTTGCTGGTGGCGGAAGCCGTCACGTCTTCCTAGGGTACGGGGCGAAGATGAATAAGCCGTTTCCCGAGGGTGGTGTTTCACCGGAAATCGGGAACGCTGCCGCACCTGGCGGTTTTTAGCGACGAGCGGTCATCAATTAGCCTCAGTAGCTGAGTGGTGTCCCCAGAGCTATAGCCCAAATGCTGGGAAAAGGGAGCAATCGGTGTCCATTGATGTACCCGAGCTCGCCGACCTAGAACAGGTTCGCGGGCGTTGGCGCACTGCGGTCGCCGGTGTGCTGGCCAAAAGCACCCGGAAGGACCCCGAGCAGTTGGGGGACGCGCCCGAGCGGCTGCTGGAAACCCCGACATATGACGGAATTGCGATCCGCGCGCTCTACACCGCGCTCGACGAACTGCCAGAACCGCCGCTGCCGGGCGAGTGGCCCTACGTGCGCGGCGGCGACGCGTTGCGGGACGCCAAGTCCGGCTGGAAGGTCGCCGAGGCCTTCCCGGCAACCCCGGCGCCCGGCGCCGCGGCCAAGGACATGAACTCCGCGGTTCTCGACGCGCTCGGCAACGGGGCCGGCGCCCTGGTGCTGCGGATCGGGGAATCGGGCGTGGCGCCCGATCAGCTGGGGGAGACGCTCGCGGGTGTCTACCTGAGCATGGCGCCCCTGATCCTCGAGGCCGGCGCCGACTACCCGGCGGCCAGCGACGTGGTGCTTGCCCTGACGGACGGGGTGGAGCCCGATCAGCGCGCCACGCTGTCGATCGACCTGGGCGGTGACCCGCTGAGCGCGGCGCTGAGTGAACGGCCCGCGCCGAAGATCGAGGACGTGATCGCCGTGGCCAAGCGCGCCGTCGGTCACACCGGCGTGCGCGCGATCACCGTCGACGGGCCCGCGTTCCACAACCTCGGCGCCAACGCGACGTGGGAGCTCGCCGCCGGTGTCGCGGTGGCGGTGAGTTACCTGCGGGTGCTCACCGAATCGGGATTGTCGATCGGCGAGGCGTTGCGGCAGATCAGCTTCCGGTTTGCCGCCGACGACGACCAGTTCATGACGATCGCCAAGTTCCGCGCCGCGCGCAACCTTTGGGCGCGGGTCGCCGAAGTCGTCGGCGAGCCGGATGCCGGCGCGGCCGTGGTCCACGCCGAGACGTCGCTGCCGATGATGACTCAGCGCGACCCGTGGGTGAACATGCTGCGCTGTACCCTGGCCGCCTTCGGCGCCGGCGTCGGCGGCGCCGACTCGTTGCTGGTATTCCCGTTCGACGTAGCGATCGACGGCGGATTCCCGGGCATAGCAACCAGTTTCGCCCGTCGCATCGCGCGCAACACGCAGCTGTTGCTTCTCGAAGAGTCACATGTGGGTCGCGTGTTGGACCCTGCCGGCGGCTCGTGGTTCGTGGAGGACCTCACCCGGCGCCTGGCCGAGCAGGCCTGGGAGCATTTCCAGGCCATCGAGTCGCACGGCGGATTCACCAAGGCCGGTGACTTCATCGCCGGCCGGATCGCCGAGGTTGCCGCCCGTCGCAGCGAAGACATCGCGCACCGCAGAACTGCGATCACCGGCGTCAACGAGTTCCCGGATCTCGCCGAAGCTCCTCTGCCGCAAAGCGACTCGGCGTACTCACCGCTCGCGGCCGGGAACCTGGTGCGCTACGCCGCGGAGTTCGAGGCGCTGCGGGACCGGTCGGACGCGTACCTGGCCCGCGCCGGATCCCGGCCCCAGGTTCTGTTGCTCCCGCTGGGCCCCTTGGCCGAGAACAACATTCGCGCAACGTTCGCCTCGAACCTGTTGGCTTCCGGCGGCATCGAGGCGATCAACCCGGGAACGGTCGACGCCGACGGCATCGCCTCAGCGGTAAACGACGCGGGGTCACCGACGGTGGCGGTGATCTGCGGCACCGACAAGCGCTACCAGGATGAGGCCTCGAGCGTCGTGCAGGCGGCCCGCAGCGCGGGGATCTCGCGGGTCTATCTGGCCGGGCCCGAAAAAGCCGTGGCCGACGCCGAGCACCAACCGGACCAATTCCTGACCGCGAAAATCAATGCGGTTGAAGCTTTGTCGGATCTGCTCGCGCGGCTAGGGGCCTGAGGGAGCGTTAGTTACGATGACGACCACTGCACCTGCGGTTGGCAGCTTCGCCGATGTGCCGCTGCACAGCGAGCGGACTGTCACGCCGGCGACCGAGGCCGCCGTCGAGGAACACGTGGCCGCGGCCGCGGCCGCCCATTTGTGCACACCCGACCAACTGAAATGGCAGACACCGGAAGACATCGACGTCAAACCGGTTTATATCGGCGCAGACCGTGCGGCCGTAGCAGCCGACGGGTATCCGCTGCACAGTTTCCCCGGCGAGCCGCCGTTCGTGCGTGGGCCATACCCGACGATGTATGTGAACCAGCCGTGGACGATTCGGCAGTACGCCGGTTTCTCCACCGCCGCGGAATCCAACGCTTTCTACCGGCGCAATTTGGCCGCAGGCCAGAAGGGTTTGTCGGTGGCCTTCGACCTGGCCACCCATCGCGGTTACGACTCCGATCATCCCCGGGTGCAGGGTGACGTCGGAATGGCCGGTGTGGCAATCGATTCCATCCTCGACATGCGCCAGCTGTTCGACGGCATCGACCTGTCGACCGTGTCGGTGTCGATGACCATGAACGGCGCGGTGCTGCCGATCCTGGCGCTGTATGTGGTGGCCGCAGAGGAGCAGGGCGTTCCGCCGGAGAAGCTGGCCGGGACCATTCAGAACGACATCCTCAAAGAGTTCATGGTGCGCAACACCTACATCTATCCGCCCAAGCCGTCGATGCGCATCATCTCCGACATCTTCGCCTACACCAGCGCGAAAATGCCGAAGTTCAACTCCATCTCGATCTCGGGCTACCACATTCAGGAAGCCGGGGCCACAGCCGATTTGGAATTGGCCTACACGCTGGCCGATGGCGTCGACTACATCAAGGCCGGCCTGGACGCCGGGCTGGACATCGACAAGTTCGCGCCCCGGCTGTCCTTCTTCTGGGGCATCGGGATGAACTTCTTCATGGAAGTCGCCAAGCTGCGGGCGGGCCGGCTGTTGTGGAGCGAGCTTGTCTCCCAGTTCGACCCGAAGAACGCCAAATCGCTGTCGCTGCGCACGCATTCGCAGACCTCCGGCTGGTCGCTGACCGCGCAGGACGCCTTCAACAACGTCGCCCGCACTTGCATCGAGGCGATGGCCGCAACCCAGGGCCACACGCAGTCATTGCACACCAACGCGCTCGACGAGGCCCTGGCATTGCCCACCGACTTCTCGGCCCGCATCGCCCGCAACACGCAGCTGGTGTTGCAGCAGGAGTCGGGCACCACGCGACCGATCGACCCGTGGGCGGGCTCCTATTACGTCGAATGGCTGACCCATAAGCTCGCCCAGCGGGCCCGCGCCCACATCACCGAGGTCGCCGAGCACGGCGGCATGGCGCAGGCCATCAGCGACGGCATTCCCAAGCTGCGCATCGAGGAGGCGGCCGCGCGCACCCAGGCCCGCATCGACTCCGGGATCCAGCCGGTGATCGGGATCAACAAGTACCAGGTCGAAGAGGACCAAGAGGTCGAGGTCCTCAAGGTCGAGAACAGCAGGGTGCGCGCCGAGCAGTTGGCCAAGCTGAAGGAACTGCGGGACAGCCGTGACCAGTCGGCGGTGGACGCCGCGCTGGCGGAACTGTCGCGTGCCGCGGCCGCGCACTCCGGCGAAGCCGGCAAGGGGGATCGAGTCGGGCTGGGCAACAACTTGCTGGCCCTGGCCATCGACGCGGCCCGCCATAAGGCCACCGTCGGCGAGATCTCCGACGCGCTGGAGAAGGTGTATGGCCGGCACCAGGCGGAGATCCGTACTATCGCCGGGGTCTACCGCGACGAAGCACGGGGAGGTGGAAACATGACTTCCTTCTCCGACGCGACCGAACTCGTCGAGAAGTTCGCGGAAGCCGACGGTCGCCGGCCCCGAATTCTGGTCGCCAAGATGGGCCAGGACGGCCACGACCGCGGCCAGAAGGTGATCGCGACGGCCTTCGCGGACATCGGGTTCGACGTCGACGTCGGGTCGTTGTTCTCCACGCCCGAGGAGGTGGCCCGCCAGGCCGCGGACAACGACGTGCACGTGGTCGGGGTGTCCTCGCTGGCGGCCGGTCATTTGACGCTGGTGCCCGCGCTGCGCGAGGCGATGGACGAAGTGGGGCGGCCCGACATCATGATCGTTGTCGGCGGCGTCATTCCGCCGGGCGACTTCGACGAGCTGTACGAGGCCGGGGCCGCCGCCATCTTCCCGCCCGGGACGGTGATCGCCGACGCCGCAATCGGCTTGCTGCACAAGCTCGCCGAGCGGCTGGGTTACCCGCTCGACTAGATGGCTTCCGAACGGAACGACTCCGTGGAGCAGTTGGCCGAGGCGGTTCGCAACGGCGACCGTGCGGCGTTGCCGCGGGCCATCACGCTGCTGGAGTCCACCCGCGCCGACCATCGCGAGAAGGCCCAGCAGCTGCTGCTGGAGCTGACGCCGGACGCCGGTGATGCGTATCGGGTCGGCATCACCGGGATCCCCGGGGTGGGCAAGTCCACCGGCATCGAGGCCCTCGGCATGCGCCTGATCGAACTGGGCCATCGGGTGGCGGTGTTGGCCGTCGACCCGTCGTCGACTCGCACCGGGGGCTCGATCCTGGGTGACAAGACCCGGATGGCGCGCCTGGCAACGCATCCGGATGCATACATTCGGCCGTCGCCCACGTCGGGCACGCTGGGCGGGGTGGCCAAGGCCACCCGCGAAACGGCGGTCCTGCTCGAGGCGGCCGGTTTTGACGTGATCCTGATCGAGACCGTCGGAGTCGGTCAGTCCGAGGTGACCGTGGCGAACATGGTCGACACCTTCGTGTTGCTGACCCTGGCGCGCGGTGGCGATCAGCTCCAGGGCATCAAAAAGGGTGTGCTGGAGCTGGCCGATATCGTCGTGGTGAATAAGGCCGACGGGGATCACCTCGCCGAGGCTCGCTCGGCAGCGCGCGAGCTGTCCGGGGCGATCCGGCTGATACATCCGCGTGAAACACTCTGGCGGCCACCAGTTCTCACGATGAGCGCGGCCGAGGGGACCGGCCTCAAGGAATTGTGGGACACCATCGAACGTCATCGGCAGGTGCTGAGCGAGGCGGGGGAATTCGAGGCGCGCCGCCGGGCCCAGCTGGTCGACTGGACCTGGCAGATGGTGCGCGACACGGTGCTGGACCGGGTGTTGTCCAGTCCGAAGGTGCGCACGATGCGCGCCGACATCGAACGGCAGGTCAAGGCGGGGGAGCTGACCCCCGCGCTGGCGGCCCAGCAAATATTATCGGCTGCGTCAGACAACGGATAGATAAACAATTTGATTTCGCTCCTGCCGGGTGTGAAATTTTTAGTAAATTCGAAAGTGTGACGGTGGAAACCCGAGTCGATCGCCGCGCGGTCCCTGTCCACGATGACCTTGACGCAGGTCATCGTGTGTCCGGCGCAGCGGACTCACACTTCGGATGCGTCGTTCGCAGCTTTTCCAGCATGTTCCCCGCCCGCCGTTTCGGTGGCGGCGCGCTGGCGGTGTATCTCGACGGCCAACCCGTCGTGGACGTCTGGGCGGGTTGGGCCGACCGCGCCGGACAGCGGCCGTGGACGGCGGACACCGCCGCGATGGTTTTCTCGGCGACCAAGGGGATGGCCTCCACCGTCATCCACCGGCTCGCGGACCGCGGGCTGATCGACTACGAGGCTCCCGTTGCCGAGTATTGGGCCGAGTTCGCGGCGAACGGCAAGGCCGACATGACCGTGCGGCAAGTGATGCGACACCAGGCCGGCCTGTCGGGGCTGCGGGGCGCCACCATGGACGAACTGCTCGATCACGTCGTGATGGAGGAAAAGCTCGCCGCGGCGGCTCCCGGACGGCTGCTGGGGAAATCGGCATATCATGCGCTGACTTTCGGCTGGCTGATGTCGGGCCTGGGCCGGGCCGTGACGGGTAAGGGCATGGGCACGCTGATCCGCGAGGAGCTTGCCCGGCCGTTGGGCACGGACGGCCTGCACCTCGGCCGGCCGCCGGTCGAGGCGCCGACCCGGGTCGCCGAGATCATCTGCCCGCAGAGCATGATCGGGAACCCTGTCGTGGGCTACGTGACTCGCAAGGTCGCCAACGAGATGTCCGGGGCGTACCGGTCGATGTACTTCAAAGGCCTGATGGGTGCCGTTCGAGGCGACGTTCCCCTGCTGGACGCGGAGATCCCGGCTGCCAACGGCGTGGTGACGGCGCGCGGGCTGGCCCGGATGTACGGCGCCATCGCGAATGGCGGCGAGGTCGACGGCGTGCGATTCCTTTCCCGCCAGCTGGTCGCGGGTCTAACGGGGGAGCGGAGCCTGCGCCCGGACCGGAACCTCTACGTTCCATTGGCTTTCCACCTGGGCTACCACAGCTTGCCGATCGGGAGCGTGATGCCCGGCTTCGGCCATGTCGGCCTGGGTGGTTCGCTCGGCTGGACCGATCCGGCAAGCGGGGTGGCTTTCTCGCTGGTGCACAACCGGCTGCTGACTCCGTTCGTGATGACCGATCACGCGGCGTTCGTCGCAATTTATGCGCTGATCCGCAAGGCGGCCGAGAAAGCGCGCGAGCGCGGTTTTCAACCGATCACCGAATACGGCGCGTCCTACTTCGAGCCGGGAGCGGTCGCCGGCTGACCCGGGTTTCGGCAAACGCGCGTTGGAACGAGCCCGCGGCGGCAACTCTGACCAGCCCGCGGCGGCAGCCCCAATTAGTAGGACGGAAGCCTCGAAGGCCTCGGAATCGGCGCCGTGATCGCGTCGTCGCCGCCGAACTTCTCCCCGAGCAGTTCGCGCACGACCGGCCGCGGTGCCCGGGACCGAAGCATCCGGCTGGGCGGACGAGGACGAACTATCTGCGGCCACCAGAACCAACGTCCGAGTAGCGCGGCGATGGACGGCGTCATGAACGAGCGAACGACCAAGGTGTCGAACAGCAGGCCCAGCCCGATCGTGGTGCCGACCTGACCGATGATCCGCAAATCGCTCGCCGCCATCGAGGCCATGGTGAAGGCGAAGACCAGGCCCGCGTTGGTCACAACCTTGCCGGTACCGGCCATCGCGCGGATGATGCCGGTGTTGATCCCGCTGGCGATTTCCTCTTTCATTCGGGACACCAGCAGCAAGTTGTAGTCAGACCCCACCGCCAAAAGGACGATGACGGACATCGGAAGCACCATCCAGTGCAATTTGAAGCCCAAAACGTACTGCCAAATCAGCACTGATAGCCCAAACGACGCGCCCAACGACAGCGCCACCGTGCCGACGATGACCAGCGCGGCTACAAAGCTTCGGGTGAGGACAAGCATGATGATGAAAATGAGACAGAGGGCGCCGATTCCCGCGATATACAGGTCGTATTTGGCTCCGTCGTGGAAATCCTTGAATGTCGACGCCGTCCCGGCGAGATAGACGTTGGCACTCTCGAGGGGCGTCGTCTTGAGCGCTTCCTCTGCCGCCGTCCTGATCTTGTCGATCCTCGCTATGCCCTCGGGCGTGGCAGGGTCGCCCCGGTGCGAAATGATGAACCGCGCAGCTTTCCCATCCGGAGATAAGAACGACTCCATCGCCTTCTTGAAGTCCGCGTTCTGGAAAACTTCCGGAGGAAGATAGAAGGAATCGTCATTCTTGGCGGCGTCGAACGCCTCACCCATGGCGGCGGAGTTTGAGCTCGATTCATCCATCCCGCCGAGCATGCCGGCCATGGTGCTGTGCATCTTCAGGATCATGTTCCGGGCGTCTTCTGCGAACGCGATAAGCGGCGGGTATTGCTCCAGCAATTTCGGCAACAGCGCATCCAGGTTTTGAAGATCCTTGACAAGATCATCCATCTTGTCGCTGAGCTCGTCTATACCGTCAATTGTGTCGAATATCGCTCTCAGCGAGAAGCATATTGGGATATCGTAGCAATGCTTTTCCCAGTAGAAGTAACTTCGGATCGGTCTGAAGAAGTCTTCAAAGTCCGAAACGTGATCTCTCATCTCATGCACAACGCCGACCATCTCTGTTGTGACGCCAACCGTGTGGTGAGTAATGTCGGTGAGTTGCTGTTGCAATGCGTACAAGCGTTTCATGGTAGCGATTTGCGCCGACATCATGTCAGCCTGCTTGAGCATGTCGTCGGCACGCATTTGCATAAATTGTTCGTATTGGAGTTGAGTCGCGTTTTTCAAGCTGAGCAAAAACGGAATGGAGGTGTGCTCAATTGGCGTACCCTCGGGCCGGGTTATGCCCTGTACCCGGGAAATACCCGAGACTCGGAAAATCGCCTTGGCTACCCTATGCAACACGAGAAAATCCGCGGGGTTACGCATGTCGTGATTTGATTCAAGCAGCAAAATTTCAGGCATCATTCGGGCCTGCGAAAAGTGTCGATCCGCGGCCGCATACCCGACATTCGCCGGAATGTCTTTGGGAATGTAGAGCTTGTCGTTATAGCTCGTTTTATAGCCCGGCAGCGTCGCCAGACCGATCAGCGCGATCGCTATTGTCGCGACGAGAATGGGGCCGGGCCATCGGACGATCGCGGTGCCGATCCGGCGCCACCGGCCGTACCCGATCGCGCGCTTGGGATCGAATAGGCCGAACCCGCTTCCCAGGGTCAGAACTGCCGGAACCAGCGTGAGCGCCACCACGACCGCGACAACCATACCCACTGCGCACGGCATGCCCATGGTCTGGAAAATGGGCATCCGGGTGAAGCTCAGGCACATGATCGCTCCCGCGATCGTCAAACCGGAACCCAGGACAACGGGCGTGACCCCGCGGTAGGTGGTGTGGTAGGCCGTTTCCGGGTCCTGACCCGACTGACGGGCTTCTTGGTACCGCCCGAGGAAGAAGATCGCGTAATCGGTCCCGGCCGCCATCGCGAGGGCTGTCAGCAGGCTGGTGGCAAACGTCGAGAGCACCAGGACGTTGTTGTTGCCGAGGAACGCGACGATTCCTCGCGCCGCCAGTACTTCGATCCCCACCGTGGCCAACAGTAGAACGACGGTAGTGATCGAACGATAGACGAAAAGCAGCACCAGGAAGATGATTACGGCGCCTATCGCGGTCATCTTCAGAATGGATCTGTCACCACTGCGCTGCATATCCGAAACGAGCGCCGCCGGGCCGGTGACATAGGCCTTGACGCCTGGCGGGGGCGGCGTTCGCCTCACGATATCGCGGACCGCGGCCACCGATTCCTGGCCCAACGTCGTGCCCTGGTTGCCCGCCAGATTCACTTGCACATAGGTGGCCAGACGATCGGGGCTCTGCGCCCCCCCGGCCGTGAGTCGATCTCCCCACAAATCCTGCACATGCTGAACATGTTTCGGATCGGCCCTTAAATCGCGAACCAATGCGTCGTAGTAGGTGTGAGCGTCGGGGCCGAGTGGCTGCTGCCCCTCGAGCACGACCATCGCGAAACTGTCCGAGTCGGATTCCTTGAAGTCGTGGCCCATTCGCTTCATGGCCTGCACCGCCGGCGCGTCTTGGGGAGCCAGTGGCACGGAATGCTTCTGCCCGACATGCTCCAGCGACGGAATCGCCAGGCTCACCACCGCAGTCAGCGCCACCCACGCCAAGATGATGGGCACTGACAGCCTGCGGATCATCCGCGCCAGGGACGGCTCCCGAGAGTGATTTGGTACTCATGCGGCGATCAGCTGGGAATTCCGCTACCGACGGGCGGCTGTTTCAGCAGGGCGCGCACCAACGGGCGGGATCCTGTCGGGCGAAGCAAAGCGCTGGCAGGCCGAGGGCGTACTCGTTGCGGCCACCAGAACCAGCGTCCCAGCAGCGCGGCGATGGACGGGGTCATGAACGCACGCACGATCAGCGTGTCGAACAGCAGACCCAACCCGATCGTCGTGCCGATCTGGCCGATGATGACCAGGTCGCTGACGATCATTGACGCCATCGTGAACGCGAACACCAGGCCGGCGTTTGTCACGACCTTGCCGGTACCGCCCATCGCGCGGATGATGCCCGTCTTGATGCCCGCGCCCAATTCCTCTTGCATTCGCGCTACCAGCAACAAGTTGTAGTCAGACCCCACTGCCAACAGCACGAGCACAGCCATAATGAGGACGAGCCAGTGAATTTGTATGCCGAGTAAATACTGCCAGACCAGCACGGCCAGTCCAAAGGATGCGCCCAGCGACAGTAATACCGTTCCCACAATGACCAACGCGGCAACGAAACTTCGCGTCACGATCAGCATGATGATGAAAATAAGGCAGACCGCAGCGACTCCCGCGATCAGCAGATCATACTTGGATCCGTCGATAATGTCTTTGGTGAACGCGGCGGTGCCAGTGAGGTATACCCTGGCGGATTCTAACGGAGTTCCTTTGAGCGACTCCTCGGCCGCACTCTTTATTGCGTCGACCCTTCCGATGCCCTCGGGCGACGCGGGATCGCCCTTTTGGGTAATGAGCATACGAGCGGCCTTGCCGTCCGGCGACACGAAAATGTCCAAAACTCGTTTGAAGTCCGCATTATTGAAGACCTCGGGGGCGATATAGAAGGAATCGTCGTTCTTGGCGGCATCGAAAGCCTTACCCATGGCCGTCGAGTTATCGCTCGCCTCGTCCATCGACGACATCATCCCGGACATGGTGCTGTGCATGGTCAACATCATGGTTCGCATGCTCTGCATGGTCTCGATCATCGTCGGGAACTGCGCAACGATTTGCGGCATGATCAGGTCTATCTGATCGAGATCTTTTACCAAATCGCCGAGCTTGTCGGTAATTTCGTCGACGCCATCGAGTGTGTCGAAGATGGATCGCAGAGAAAAGCAAATAGGAATGTCGTAGCAGTGCTTCTCCCAGTAGAAGTAACTGCGGATCGGCCTCCAGAAGTCCTCGAAATCCGAAATGTGGTCTCGCAACTCGTTAGTGATCGCCTGCATGTCGTGCGTCTCGCCGACCATGTGATGGGTGGTCGCGACGAGCTGTTGCATCAGGCCGTACATGTGCTGCATGAGGGCGATCATTTTCGCCAACTCGTCGGCCTGCTTGAGCATGTCATTCATGCGTTCCTTCTGGAACGGCATGATTTCCAGCTGTGCCGCGTTTTGCATGCCGATCATGAACGGTATCGACGTGTGCGCGATCGGTGTGCCCTCAGGCCTCGTGAGGCCCTGCACGGCTGGAGATTCCTGGAACCGCGAGGACGCCCTTGGCGAGCTTGTTCAATACCAATGCGTCTGCCGAGTTTCGCAGATCGTGATCGGACTCCACCATCAGGATCTCGGGCGACATCATTCGCGACGGGGGAAAATGCCGCTTTGCGGCATCGAAGCCCTGCGCGGCGGGAATGTTCTTCGGGATGTAATCCATGTCGTTGTAGCTCGGCCTATAGCCCGGCAGCGTCAACAGCCCGACGAGCGTGACCGCCATTGTCGCGAGAAGAATGGGCGCCGGCCACCGAACGATCGAGGTGCCTATCCGCCGCCATCGATGTGCCGTAATCCGTCGCTTGGGGTCGAACAGGCCGAAACGGCCCCCAACATGCAGAACGGCCGGAACAAGCGTGAGGGCGACCGCGACGGCAACCACCACGCCGAGCGCGCAGGGAATCGCCAGAGCTTGGAAATGGGGCAGTCGGGTGAACTTGAGGCAGAAGAGGGCCCCGGCGATAGTCAAACCGGAGGCTAGGACAATCTTGGCAACGCCGTGGTATGTCGTGTAGTAGGCCGTTTCTCGATCCTCGCCGGCCTGGCGTGCCTCGTGATATCGACCGAAAAAGAATATCCCGTAGTCGGTTCCCGCCGCGATGCCGATTGACACCAGCAGATTAACGGCGAACGTCGTAAGACCGATGACCCCGTGATCGCCGAGGAACGCGACGATTCCGCGGGCCACTTGCAGTTCGATCCCGACCATCAGCAATAACACAATTACGGTGATGATCGATCGGTAGACGAGGAGCAACGTGATGAAGATTACCGCGAGGCTCACGGCGGTGATGAGGATGACCGTGCGGTCACCACTGTTGCCCATATCGGCAACGATCGCCGCGGGTCCGGTGACGTACGCCTTGACGCCCGGCGGCGCCGGCGTGCGCGCCACAATGCGCTCGACGGCCACGGTCGACTCGTTTGCCTCGCTCGAGCCCGGGTTACCGCGCACGGCCACTTGCACATACGCGGCCTTACCGTCGGCGCTCTGCGCGGCGCCCGCCGTGAGCGGATCGCCCCAGAAGTTCTGGATGTGCTGCACGTGTTTCGGATCGGCCTGTAACTGACGGATCAGGTTGTTGTAATAGCTGTGGGCAGCATCGCCGAGTGGCTCCTGCCCCTCCAAGACGATTATCAGCCCCGCTGCCGGAGTTGTTTTCTTTGAATTTGTCACCGATGCGCTTCGACGCCTTGAACGAGGGCGCATCGTTGGGATCCAGCGATATCGAATGGGTTTGCTCGACCTTCTCCAACGAAGGGACGGCGATGGCCATTAATACGACGAGCGCCACCCAAGCCAAAATGATGGGCACTGCAAATCGGCGGATCGTCCGCGGTGCGCGGGGCGGCCTGGCCTGCTCGTTGCGCAATTGTGGTTCGCTCATGCTGACTTCAGCAAGCAGAAGGTGAAAGCAGCTCGTTTCATGAGTAGTCTTTTCGGACTTTGACCACATTGTCGACGATGAATGCGACAGCCGATGCTGCTCGTGTCGCCCTGGGCCACAACGTTTCCGACTGCCGTCGCCGAGGTGATCGCGAACTCCAACGACCACGGCAAGCTTTCTCCCTTGAGGTGTTGGGGTTCGCCATTGACGTCGAAGTAGCTGATCGCGGCCACCGTCCCCGGTGGGCCGAAGACCTCATATCTCAGGTGCTTGGGGTTGAAGGGCTTGGAATCATTGGCCCTGGTGTCGGAGTACGACAGTTGTTTCTCAGAGCCGAAGATGCCGTGCAGTCGTGACACAGTGAAGCCTCCTGCAACAACCACGGCGAGTATGACCAGCGGCACCCACAGCCGTCCCAGAACTTTGAAAATCGAAAACCCCCGATTTCGCCGGATCTCTCGAGATCCGCTCAGCGTTGGTAACTCAGCGGGAGGCCGGCCCGCGCGTCGCGAGAGACTGCCTCGGTTGCCGGACTCTAGTCCAGTGTGCAAGGGAGCCGTGTCAGCGACATCGGAATCGGCTCCAGCAACGTCTCGCACCCCCTGCTCGACCATCGCATCCAACCTTCCACCCGCGTCCACACTGGCGTATGTCAGTTGTTCGAACTTGCAACTTACACATCAAACGCGGTCCACCAAAGAGCAAGCACTTTGAGCATGGACACCGCAGGCTAGCCGTGCGGCGATTACCTCAAATGTGCAGCGCATCAGGGACCGCGACCTGATTCTGACGAGTAAACCACGCGCGTGGTCTCCGCATGCGGCACTTTCCCAACGCGATATTGGATCGTAATGCACACTACGCCCGCGAAGGGTAGGTACCGCCGTCCCGGATCCATGAGCAAGTGTTTCATGTGCATCGTGCTGCGCCTCAGCGCCGAAAAGCTCAGGCGCGCGCCATGGTGGGGAGCGCGGGACGCATCAAATCAGGCAAGAGGCACGGCGCGATGACGCGGTTCCCGCACAGATCGGCAGCCTGACGGACGGGCTGCCGCGGCGGCGAGCCGCCGGACCATGAGCGAACGACTGAGGGCTTCCGCAGACGCCCCTTACTGCTTGGTAAATAAGCCGTGCAGTCAGACGATCGCTGCAGGTCAGGGCGCCGCAAGCCGAGTGGGCGACGATTCTTTCGCCCCAGTTCTTAGAGCTAAGCCAGAATGTTTGCCGAAACCCGCACAGGGCGTGCTGACCTCCACTATGGTTTGGAGCGGTTTCGCATAGCCCGCCTTCGGTCGGCTGGAGGAACTTTTGAAGATCGATCCGTTCGACAGCCGTACGGGGGAGCTTTCTGGTCTTGGGCAACAACGTGGAGCACCACAGCCTGTGGGGCGGCGCCCCAGCTGGCTGCCGCCCGGCGTCGGGTGCGGCGGAGCGTGCTTTGCGTCTGGATTCCATCGAACAAAACCGGAGCAATGCGCGGCCGTCGAGTCTTACAAGCGGGCCGGGCTTCTGATCAGCAGCTCTGTTACTTAAGAGGAGTCGATGGTGCTTGGGGACCGGGCACTTCCACTGACGCGGGGACAATTAGAGATTTGGCTTGCGCAGGAGACGGGTCAGCTCGGCACGGGGTGGCAGTTGGGCCTGTTCGTCAAATTCGAGGGCCCGGTAGAACTTGAAGCCCTTGAGTGGGCGATCCGCCGATCCGTAAGCGAGGCTGAACCACTCAGGGCCGCCTTCTTCGAGGTCGACGGCCAGGTTCTGCAACGCGTGATCGACTACCCGGACATCAAGGTCGATTTCTACGACCTGAGCTGCTCGAGCGATTCGCTGCAGGAAGCCCATCGGATCGCGTCGTCGATACAAAGCACGCCGATGCCGTTTACCGGGCCGCTCTTCAAATTTGCGCTCTTTCAGGTGCGTCACGATGAGTTCTACCTGTTCTGGTGCGTCCACCACATAGTCCTCGACGGGTCCGGCATAGCGCTGATCGGCCAGCGGCTCGCCGCTGTCTACTCTGCGGTTGTCTCGGGGGCACCGATCCCCGCTGCCGTCTTGGGGTCCTTACAGGACTTGGTTGACTGCGAGCAGGAATACGAGGCGTCCAACGAATATCTGGAAGACGAGAGCTATTGGACGCAGAACCTTCCGGCGGAAAGCGGAGAGCAGCATCGTTTGCCCCACCCTGGCGGCGAGCGGGAACCTGATCCGCCTTCTGATCCAATTCGATTGAACCCCTTGACAATTCGGCGCATTGATGAGCTATGCCGGGTGTGGAATGTGCCTCGCTCATCGGTCATCACCGCGGCGTGCGCGCTTCTGGTCCGCGGGTACAACGCGGATGGGTCAGAGGTAGTACTCGATTTCCCAGTCAGCAGACGCGTGCGTCCGGAGTCAAAAACGCTTCCAGGGATGGTTGCCGGAGTCGTGCCGCTGGTGTTGAGGCTGTCGCCCGGGTCTACGGTTGCCGAGTTTTGCGGATATGTTGATACCCGAATACGGGAAGCGGTTCTGCACCAACGGTTTCCGGTGGAAGCCCTCGAGCGCAAAGCCCGGGGGCATGGGCAGTCGTTCGACAGGGTGACCGTCAATTTCCTCCCGTCTCGATTCACTCTGCCTTTTGGCGGCGTCGCCGCTTCGGCCTCCCTGACCAATAGCGGCGTCGTGGATGGCTTCGGTCTGATGTTTTCCAGCTCCGGTGACGACCTTTTCCTCAGCACAGCGTCGAATGGGCAGTCATTCTGGAACTTCGAGGTTCGTGATCTGGCGAGACGGTTGGAGCGGCTGTTAGCTGCCATGGCCGCCGACCCGGCACGCCGGCTCTTCACGATTGATCTGCTGGATGCCACTGAGCACGATCGGCTGGATGGTTGGGGTAACCAGGGGGTGTTGACTCGGCCGCCGAGCACGTCGGAGTCCATCCCGAAGTTGTTTACGGCGCGGGCGGCCCTGTCTCCGGACGCGGTGGCGCTGACCTTTGAGGGTCGCTCGATGTCTTACCGCGAGCTCGATGAGGCGTGCCAACCGGTTGGCGCATCTCTTGGCCGCTGACGGCGTGGGTCCCGGACAGTGTGTGGCGTTGCTGTTGGAGCGTTCGGCCAAGACGGTCGTCGCGATGTTGGCAGTGCTCAAAACCGGTGCGGCCTATGTGCCCATCGACCCGGCGCATCCCGACGCGCGCATCAAATTCATGGTTGACGACGCCGCGCCGATCGTTGCGGTCGCCACGGCGGGCCTGCGCGCGCGGCTGGATGGATGCGACCTTCCCGTGATCGATGTCGACGACCCTCGCATCGCGTCGTACCCATCCACCGGGTTGCGGGGCCCGGCGCCCGATGACATCGCCTATCTGATTTACACCTCGGGGACTACCGGTGTCCCCAAAGGCGTCGCCGTGAGGCACCGCAACGTGACTCAGTTGCTCACGGCGCTAGGGGCTTCTCTGCCCGCGGCGGGGGTGTGGACGCAGTGTCATTCGTACGGGTTCGACTCCTCGGTGTGGGAGATCTTCGGTTCGCTGCTGGGTGGTGGGCGGCTGGTGGTGGTGCCCGAAGAAGTGGCCAGCTCGCCGGAAGACCTCCACGCATTGCTGGTGACCGAGCAGGTCAGTGCGCTCGTCCGGACCCCTTCCGCGCTGGGGGTGCTATCGCCGCAGGACTTGGGATCGATGGCGGTAGTGGTCGCCGGCGAGCCGTGCCCGGCCGAATTGGTGGATCGGTGGGCGCCGGGCCGAACGATGCTCAATGCCTACGGTCCGACCGAGACGACGATGGTCGTGGCGGTCAGCGCGCCGCTCCAGGCGGGGACGGCGGGGGCAGGGACGGTGCCCATCGGTGTACCCGTACCCGGGGCGGCCCTGTTTGTGCTGGACGGGTGGTTGCATCCGGTGCCCGCTGGTGCGGTGGGTGAGTTGTATGTGGCCGGTAACGGGCTGGCGGCCGGGTATGTGGGTCGGGCGGGCTTAAGTGCGTCGCGGTTTGTGGGGTGTCCGTTTGGCGGTGCGGGACAACGGATGTATCGCACCGGTGACTTGGTGTGTTGGGGCACAGACGGGCAGTTGCGGTACGTGGGGCGCGCTGACGAACAGGTCAAGATCCGCGGGTATCGCATCGAATTGGGTGAAGTACAGGCGGCGCTGGCGGCCCTGGACGGGGTCGAGCAGGCGGCGGTGATCGCGCGGGAGGACCGCCCCGGCGACAAGCGCCTGGTCGGCTATATCACCGGCACCGCCGATTTGGCCTCCGCTCGCGCGAAGCTGGCCGAGCGGCTCCCCGCGTATATGGTGCCGACCGCGGTGGTGGTCCTGGACGCGCTGCCGCTGACGACCAACGGCAAACTCAACGTCCGCGCACTGCCGGCGCCGGAATACCAAGACCGCAACCATTATCGGGCTCCGGCCAGCGCAACAGAGGAGATCCTGGCCGGGATCTACGCCCAGGTGCTCGGACTGGATCGGGTCGGGGTTGATGAGTCTTTCTTCGAGCTGGGCGGGGACAGCATTTTGTCCATGCAGGTGGTGGCCCGGGCGCGGGCCGCCGGCCTGGTGTTCCGGCCCCGCCACGTATTCGTCGAGCAGACGGTGGCCCGGCTTGCCCGGGTCGCCGCGGTGGCCAGCGGCGAGGCCGGCCGCATCGACGAGGGCGTCGGGCCGGTCATCGCGACGCCGATCATGCGGTCGCTGCGGGACCTCGGTGGCCCGGTTGAGCAGTTCAACCAGACCGTGGTGATGCAGGCCCCGGCCGGGGTTAGTGAGGCCGATGTGGTGGCGGTGCTGCAGGCGCTGCTGGATCGCCATGCCATGTTGCGGCTGCGCGCTGACGACGATGGCACTCGGAACTGGTCGCTACGGGTTCCCGAGCCGGGGTCGGTGGACGCGGGCGATTGTCTGCAAGCGGTGGACGCGTTGTCCGAGGAGGCGCTGGCCCAGGCGCGGTCGCGGTTGAACCCGGGCGCCGGGGTGATGCTCAGTGCGCTGTGGGCCGGCTCGACGGGCGAGTTGGCGTTGATCATCCACCACCTGGCCGTCGACGGGGTGTCGTGGCGAATTCTGTTGGAAGACCTCAACCTTGCGTGGGTCCAGCGTCGCAGCGGGCAGCCGATAGCTCTGCCCCCGGCGGGAACCTCGTTTGCCCGGTGGTCGTCACTGCTGGCCGAGCACGCGCGCACGTCGGCGGTCGTCGATCAGGCCGAGGCATGGCGGCAGGTGGCGGCCACACCGGCGGTGCTGCCCGCGGTGCAGCCCACGGTGGACACATTTGCCGCGGCCGGTCACCTCTCGGTGTCGCTGGACGCCGAGACCACCCGGGTGCTACTGGGCGAAGTGCCGGCGGCGTTTCATGCCGGAGTGCACGACATTTTGTTGATCGCGTTCGCGTTGGCCGTCGCGGAGTTTTCCGGACGCCCCGCGCGCGCCGATCGGCATTGACGTGGAAGGTCATGGGCGCCACGAGGAGCTGGCCGCCGATGTGGACCTGACGCGCACGGTGGGGTGGTTCACCACCAAATACCCCGCGGCGTTGGATGTCGGAGGGCTGACGTGGGGTCAAGTGGCCGCCGGCGAGGCGGCGTTGGGAGCGCTGGTCAAGGAAGCCAAGGAGCAGCTGCGCGCCCTGCCGGATCCGTTGAGTTACGGTTTGCTGCGCTACTTGAATCCCGAGGTTGAGCTGGGCGGCTCCGACCCGGTCATCGGGTTCAATTACCTGGGGCGGCTGGGCGCGGCAGCCGAGGTTTTCGACGATGGGTGGCGGCTCCGCCGGGACGGCCTGTCGCTGAGCGGCGCGGTCGCGGGGATGCCGATGGCGATGCCGCTGATGCACACCGTGGACCTGAACGCCGGCACGGTGGACACCGAATCCGGCCCGCGGCTGCACGCGAACTGGACGTGGGCCCCCTCGGCGGTGGATCGCGAACAGGTCGATCGGTTGGGCCGGTTGTGGTTTGAGGCCCTGGCCGGGATCTGTGCGCATGTCCGCGGTGGTGGGGGCGGGTGGACGCCGTCAGATTTCGCCCCCGCTCGGTTGACCCAATCGCAGCTCGACGAGCTGCAGGAACAGCACCGCATCGCTGACGTGTTGCCGTTGACCCCCTTGCAGCAGGGGCTGCTTTTTCACACCAGCACCGCCCAGGGCGGCCGCGATGTGTACGCGGTGCAGCTCGACATCACCTTCAGCGGTGCCCTCGACAAGGATCGGCTGCGCGAGGCGCTGCAAACCCTCGTGACCCGGCATCCGCATCTGGCGGCCAGATTTTGCGCGCAGTTCGACGAGCCGGTGCAAATCATCCCGGCCGATCCGGTGCTGCCGTGGCGGTACATCGACTTGGACGGTGTTGACTTGGACGTCGACGCATGGGTCGAAGAGATAGGTGCTGCCGAACGGGCCGCGGTGTGCGATCTGGCCGAGCCGCCATCATTCAGGGCCGTGTTGATCCGCACCGCAGAAGACCGACACCGATTGGTGCTGACCAATCACCACATCGTCCTCGATGGGTGGTCGTTGCCCATCCTGCTGGGGGAGATCTTTGCCGGCTATTACGGCCGCCAGCTGCCCGCGGCACCGTCGTATCGCCACTTCGTAGGCTGGCTGGCCGGGCGGGATCGCGATGCGGCCCATGCGGCCTGGCGTGAGGTGTTGGCCGGGCTTGACACCCCAACCGTGGTGAGTCCGCCAGGGCGACTAGAGCCGGGGCGGCCAGGCGTTGAATCGTTCTGGATCTCCGCGGAGATCACCCGGGCCGTCGGCGAGTTGGCGCGCACGCAACAGACCACAGTCAACGTCGTGCTGCAGGCGGCGTGGGCGCAGGTGTTGATGTGGCTGACCGGCCGGCACGATGTGGTTTTCGGTACCGCGGTGTCGGGGCGGCCGGCGGAATTGGCCGGTGCGGATTCGATGGTGGGGTTGTTCATCAACACGGTCCCGATGCGCGCACGGATCACGGCGGTGGCCACGGTCGCCGACCTGTTGGATCAGCTGCAAGATTTCTACAACCACACGGTCGAGCATCAGCATCTGGCGCTGGCCGAGATTCACCGTCTCACCGGACACGACCTGTTGTTCGACACCTTGTTCGTCTTCGAAAACTACCCGGTGGACACCGCAGCGTTGGTTGGCGACCAAGAGTTGGCCATCACCGAGTTTGACATGCGCGAATCCACCCATTACCCGCTGGCGGTCGCCGCCATTCCAGGTCCCGAATTGGGCCTTCGCGTCGAGTACGACGCCGACGTGTTCGACGCGGCCAGGATCGAGTCGCTGTTCGCACGGTTGCAGGCGGTGCTGGTGGCCATGACCGCCGATACGACTCGGCGGTTGTTGTCGATTGATCTGGTCGATGACGATGAGCAGGTCGGGCTGGACGAGTGGGGTAATCGGGCGGTGTTGGGCCGGCCGTCGGTGTCGGTGTCGATCCCGGATTTGTTTGCCGCGCAGGTCGGGCGCACGCCGGAGGCGGTGGCGTTGACCTGCGATGGCCGCTCGGTCTCGTATCGGGAGCTGGACGAGGCCTCGAACCGGTTGGCGCACTTGTTGATTGGGCGGGGTGCGGGTCCGGGGCAGTGTGTGGCGTTGCTGGTGCCGCGTTCGGCCGAGGCGATCGTGGCGATCCTGGCGGTCCTCAAGACCGGGGCGGCCTATATGCCGATCGATCCCGCGCTGCCCGCCGCGCGAATCGAGTTCATGATCGCTGATGCGGCGCCGGTCGCCGCGCTGACGACGGGGGAGCTGGCCGATCGGCTGGTCGGATCTGCAGTGGTGGTCATCGATGTCGATGATCCGGCGGTCGGTCGCGAACTCAGCACCGGGTTCGCGGCAGGGCCGGTCCCGGATGATGTCGCTTATTTGATCTACACCTCCGGCACCACCGGTGTGCCGAAAGGGGTAGCAGTTGCACATCGCAGCGTCACCGAGTTGTTGACCGCCGGGGCTGGTGGTGTTGTGGTCGGGCCCGGGCGGGTGTGGTCGCAGTGGCATTCGCTGGTGTTTGACGTGTCGGTGTACGAGATTTTCGGGGCGTTGTTGCATGGTGGGCGGTTGGTGGTGGTGCCTGAGGAGGTGGCCGCGTCACCGGATGAGTTGCACGCCTTGCTGATTCGTGAACAGGTCACTGTGCTGAACCAGACGCCCTCGGCGGTGGGGGTGTTGTCGCCGCAGGGGTTGGAGTCGGTGGTGTTGGTGGTGGCCGGTGAGGCCTGTCCGGTCGAGCTGGTGGAGCGGTGGGCGCCGGGGCGGGTGATGATCAATGCCTATGGCCCCACCGAGGCGACGGTATACGCGGCGGCCAGTGCGCCGCTATCGGCGGGCTCGGGTGTGGTGCCCATTGGGTCGCCGGTGGCCGGGGCGGCGTTGTTCGTGCTCGATGCCGGGTTGCGGCGGGTGTCGGCCGGTGTGGTGGGTGAGTTGTATGTGGCCGGTGCCGGGCTGGCCTACGGGTATGTTCGTCGGGCGGAACTGAGCGCGTCGCGGTTCGTGGCATGTCCGTTCGGTGGGCCGGGGCAACGGATGTATCGGACCGGGGATCTGGTGCGCTGGGGCGCCGATGGGCAGTTGCAGTATCTGGGTCGTGCCGATGATCAGGTGAAGATCCGTGGGTATCGCATCGAGCTGGGTGAGGTGCAGGCCGCTCTGGCCGGTGTCGAGGGGGTGGCGCAGGCGGCGGTGATCGCGCGGGAGGATCGTCCCGGCGACAAACGGTTGGTCGGCTATATCACCGGTACTGCGGATGCGGCCCAGATCCGCGCCGAGCTGGCTGAGCGACTGCCCGCCTATATGGTGCCGGCGGCGGTCGTGGTCGTGGAATCGTTGCCGTTGACGGTGAATGGCAAACTCGACCGGCGGGCCTTGCCGGCTCCGGAGTATGGCGATGTCGATCATTACCGGGCTCCGGTCACTGCGGTCGAGCAGATCTTGGCCGGTGTCTTCGCCCAGGTCTTGGGGCTGGATCGGGTCGGGGTTGATGAGTCGTTCTTCGATGTGGGCGGCGACTCATTGTCAGCGATGCGAGCCATCGCCGCGATCAATAAGGCTTTGAAAGCCCATGTATCGGTGCGCACCTTGTTCGAGGCGCCCACGGTGGCCCAGTTGGCGCCGCGCCTGGGTGGTGACGGAGGCGGGCTGCAGCCGTTGGTGGTGGTGCGGCGGCCCGAGGTGGTGCCGTTGTCGTTTGCGCAGAACCGGTTGTGGTTCATCGATCAGTTGCAGGGCCCTTCGGCGGTGTACAACATGGCGGTGGCGTTGCGGCTGAGCGGGCGCCTGGATGTCGAGGCGTTAGGGGCGGCGCTGGGCGATGTGGTGGGCCGTCACGAAAGCCTGCGCACGTTGTTCCCGTCGGTGGACGGCATCCCGCGGCAGCTGGTGATCCCGGTGCAGGATGCCGAGTTTGGTTGGCAGGTCGTGGATGCCGCCGGTTGGTCGGCTGGCCGGGTGGAGCAGGCCGTCGCCGCGGTGGTGCGTGACCCGTTTGACCTGACATCGGAAATCCCGTTGCGGGCGAGGGTTTTGCGTGTCGCCGATGAGGAGCACGTGTTGGTGGCCGTGGTGCACCATATCGCCGCGGACGGCTTGTCGATCGCTCCGATGGTAAGTGATTTGGGCCTGGCCTATGCCAGCCGGTGTGCCGGACAGGCCCCGAGCTGGGCGCCGCTGCCGGTGCAATACGTCGACTACACGCTATGGCAGCGCGAACAATTCGGCGACCTCGACGACAGTGACAGTCTGATCGCCGCGCAGTTTGCTTACTGGGAACACCATCTGGCCGCGATGCCCGAACGGCTTGAGTTGCCTACCGATCGGCCCTATCCGCCGGTGGCCGATTACCGCGGGGCCCGGGTGGGCGTGGACTGGTCGGCCGAGTTGCAGGAGCAGGTCGCCCGGTTGGCCCGTGAGCATAATGCGACGAGCTTCATGGTGATGCAGGCCGCCCTGGCGGTGTTGCTTTCCAAGCTCAGCGCCAGTTCCGATGTGGCCGTGGGATTCCCGATCGCCGGGCGCCGCGACCCGGCACTGGATGAACTGGTGGGGTCGTTCGTCAACACCCTGGTGCTGCGCATGGACGTGGCCGGTGATCCCACCGTTGCTGAACTGTTGGCTCAGGTGCGCCAGCGCAGCCTGGCCGCCTACGAGCACCAAGACGTGCCGTTCGAGGTGTTGGTGGAGCGGCTCAACCCCGGCCGCAGCCGGTCCCACCATCCGCTGGTGCAGGTGATGTTGGCCTGGCAGAACTTCGCCGGCGACCCCGCCGCCGGCTTGACATTGGGCGACCTGCAGGTCAGCCCGATACCGACGGACACCCACACCGCCCGCATGGACCTGACGTTCTCGTTGGCGGAGCGCTGGACCGAACCCGGCGAGCCCGCAGGGATCGGCGGGGCAGTCGAGTTCCGCACCGACGTGTTCGACGCCGAAAGCATCGACGCGCTGATCGAGCGGTTGCGGCGGGTGTTGGCCGCTATGGCCGCCGACCCGACGCTCCGGTTGTCGTCGGTGGAACTGATCGATGCCGACGAGCGTGCCCACCTGGACCGGATCGGTAACCGGGCGGTGTTGAGCCAGCCCGATCCGACTGCGCGGGTATCGATTCCGGGTGTGTTTGCGGAGCAGGTGAGGCGCACTCCGGGGGCGGTGGCGCTGACATTTGAGGGCTCCTCGACGACTTATCGGGAGCTCGATGAGGCCTCGAACCGGTTGGCGCATCTGTTGGTCGCGCAGGGCGTAGGCCCGGGCGAGTGTGTGGCGTTGTTGTTGCCACGTTCTGCGGAGGCGATCGTGGCGATCTTGGCGGTGCTCAAGACCGGGGCGGCCTATGTGCCGATCGACCCGGTGGTGCCCGCGGCGCGGATCGAGTTCTTGCTCGGTGATGCCGCACCCATTGCGGTGGTCACCACCAGCGGGTTGGTTCAGCGGCTGGACGGGCACGACGTGGCCGTCATCGAGGTGAACGACGCCCGTATCGCCGCCCAACCCAGCACGGCCTTGTCGTTGCCCGCGGCCGACGACATCGCCTATCTGATTTACACCTCGGGCACCACCGGTGTCCCCAAGGGGGTGGCCGCCACTCATCACAACGTGGTTCGCCTGTTCGACTCACTCGACGTCGGCCTGCGGCTCGCGCCGAATCAGGTTTGGACGCAGTGTCATTCACTGGTCTTCGACTTTTCGGTGTGGGAGATGTGGGGTGCCTTGCTGCACGGGGGCCGGCTGGTGGTGGTGCCCGAGTCCGTGGTCCGGTCGCCGGAAGACTTGCACGCGCTGTTGATTGCCGAACAGGTCACCGTGTTGAGCCAAACCCCCTCCGCGGTCGGGATGCTGTCGCGGCGGGGCTTGGATGCCGTGACGTTGATGGTGGCCGGTGAGGCCTGCCCGGCAGAGGTGGTCGAGCATTGGGCTTCGGGGCGGCTGATGATCAACGGCTACGGCCCGACCGAGATCACGGTGTATGCGACGATCAGTGCGCCGCTGCGCGCGGGATCCGGTGTGGTGCCGATCGGTACACCGGTGCCGGGGGCCGCATTGTTTGTCCTCGACAAGTGGTTACGGCCGGTGCCCGTCGGTGTCGTCGGCGAGTTGTATGTGGCCGGTTCCGGACTTTCGTGTGGCTATGTGCGCCGGGCGGGGCTGACCGCAGCGCGGTTCGTGGCGTGTCCGTTCGCCGGCGATGCCGCGTCGGGGCAGCGAATGTATCGCACCGGGGACCTGGTGTCCTGGGGCGCTGATGGACAGCTGATTTACCGGGGCCGCGCCGATGAGCAGGTCAAGATCCGCGGGTATCGCATCGAGTTGGGGGAGATCCAGGCGGCGTTGGCCGGGCTGGACGGGGTCGAGCAGGCGGTGGTGCTCGCGCGGGAGGACCCTCCCGGCGACAAGCGGCTGGTGGCCTATATCACCGGGACCGCGGACCCCACGCGGGCGCGCGCGCAGCTGGCCGAGCGAATGCCGGCCTATCTGGTCCCGACCGCGGTGGTGATGCTCGACGCCCTGCCGCTGACCGTCAACGGCAAGCTCGACAAGCGCGCCTTGCCGGCACCCGAATACGCTGCTGGCGACGGCTACCAAGCCCCGGCCGATGGCATCGAGGAGATCCTGGCCGGCATCTACGCCGAGGTCCTCGCAGTCGACCGCGTCGGGGTTCGGGACTCGTTCTTTGATCTGGGTGGGGATTCGTTGTCGGCGATGCGAGTGGTCGCCGCGGTCAATAAATCTGCGGGTGGCGACATTTCGGTCCGCACGTTGTTCGAGGCGCCCACGGTAGCCCAACTGGCTTTGCGTTTGCGCGACGCCGGCGGTGGGCTGCAGCCGCTGGTGGCGGTGGATCGGCCGGCGGTGGTGCCGTTGTCGTTCGCGCAGAACCGGTTGTGGTTCGTCGACCAGTTGCAGGGCCCTTCGGCGGTATACAACATGGCGGTGGCGTTGCGGCTGAGCGGGCGTCTGGATGCCGAGGCTCTGGGGGCCGCCCTGGCCGACGTGGTGGGCCGCCACGAAAGCCTGCGCACGCTGTTCCCAGCGGTCAAGGGAATTCCCAGGCAGCTGGTTATCCCCGTGCGGGAGAACGACTTTGGTATGCAGCGCGTGGATGCCACGGGCTGGTCGGCTGACCGGTTGCGGGAGACTATTGCGGAAACGACGCAGTGTGCGTTTGACCTGGAATCCGAGATCCCGCTGCGGACAAGGCTTTTCCGCATCGCCGATGAGGAGCACGTGCTGTTGGCGGTGGTGCACCATATCGCCGCCGATGGCTTGTCGATCACCCCTCTGGTGGGTGATTTGGGTGTGGCCTATGCCAGCCGATGTGCGGGGCGGGCCCCGGGTTGGGCGCCGTTGCCGGTGCAGTATGTCGATTACACGTTGTGGCAGCGCGAGCAGTTGGGCGAGCTGCAGGATCCGCAGAGCCGTATTGGCGGGCAGCTGGCCTACTGGGAAGACGCGCTGGCCGGGATGCCGGAACGGATTGAACTGCCCACCGATCGTCCCTATCCGGCTGTGGCCGATTACCGCGGCGCCAGCATGGAGGTGGATTGGCCGGCGAAGTTGCAGCAGCGGATTGCTCGGGCGGCCCGTGAACACGATGCGACCGGCTTCATGGTCGTACAGGCGGCCCTGGCGGTGCTGCTCGCCAAGCTCAGCGGCAGTACCGATGTGGCGGTGGGCTTCCCGATCGCCGGGCGGCGAGATCCCGCTCTCGATCCGTTGGTGGGTTTCTTCGTCAACACCCTGGTGTTGCGCGTCGACCTGGCGGATGACCCCACCGTCGCCGAGGTACTGGCGCACGTGCGGCAGCGCAGCCTGGCCGCCTACGAGCACCAAGACGTGCCGTTCGAGGTGCTGGTCGAGCGGCTCAACCCGACCCGATCGCTGAACCATCACCCGCTGGTCCAGGTGATGCTCGCCTGGCAAAACTTCGCGGGCGACCCGGCCGCCGATTTGGCGCTGGGCGACATGAAGGTCAGCACCGTGCCCACCGAGACCCGCACTGCCCGGGTCGACCTGACATTCTCGTTGGCCGAACGCTGGACCGAAGCCGGCGCCCCGGCCGGGATCGGTGGCGCAGTGGAGTTCCGCACCGATGTGTTCGACGCGGAAAGCATTCAGACGCTGATCGAGCGGTTGCAGCTGCTGGTGGAGGCCATGACCGCTGAGCCCGATCAGCGGTTGTCGTCGATAGACCTGCTGGTCCCCGGTGAGCACACCCATCTGGACAAGATCGGCAACCGGGCGGCACTGACCCGGCCGGCGACCTCGTCGGGATCGATTCCGGAGTTGTTTGCCGCGCAGGCGGCGCGCACGCCGGGGGCGGTGGCGTTGACCTTCGAGGGCCGCTCGCTGACGTACCGCGCGATCGATGAGGCGTCCAACCGGTTGGCGCACCTATTGAGCGCCCGGGGCGCGGGCCCGGGTGAGCGGGTGGCGCTGTTATTGCCTCGGTCGGCTCAGGCGGTCGTGGCGATGTTGGCGGTACTCAAGACCGGGGCGGCGTATGTGGCGATCGATCCCGCGCATCCGGCGGCGCGGACGGAGTTCATGGTGGCCGACGCTGCGCCGGTCGTCGCAATCAGCACCGCGGAGTTGGCCGATCGCTTGAACGCCCGCAAGGTGGCGGTCGTCAGCGTCAACGACCCGAGAATCGACTTCCAGCCCAGCACCGCACTGCCTGCGCCTGCGGCCGCGGCTGAGGATATCGCCTACCTGATCTACACATCGGGCACCACCGGAGTGCCCAAGGGGGTGGCCGTCGCTCACCAGAACGTCATTCGGCTGCTGGAATCGTTGAACGCTGACCAAGAGCTGACGGGGCAGGTATGGACGCAATGCCATTCGCTGGCCTTCGACTACTCGGTGTGGGAGATCTGGGGCGCGTTGCTGCACGGCGGACGCTTGGTAGTGGTGCCCGACTCCGTCGTCCGGTCCCCGGATGACCTGCACGCGTTGCTGATTGCCGAGCGGGTCAGCGTATTGAGTCAGACCCCGTCGGCGTTCTATGCGCTGCAGACCGCCGATGCGCGGGCCGCGGAATCGGGGAATCGGTTCGAACTGCAGACAGTGGTGTTCGGTGGTGAGGCGCTGGAACCCGGGCGCCTTGGTGCCTGGTTGGAACGCCACCGGGGATCACCGCGGCTCGTCAACATGTATGGCATCACCGAGACGACGGTGCATGCCTCGTTCCGGGAGATCGGCGCCGCCGACGTCGACCGCAGTGTCAGCCCGATCGGCTTGCCGTTGGCCCATCTCGGATTTTTCGTGCTCGACAAGTGGTTGCGCCCGGTGCCGGTGGGCGTGGTGGGTGAGCTGTATGTGGCCGGTGGCGGGCTGGCGTATGGGTATGTGGGCCGGCCGGGGTTGAGTGCGGCACGGTTCGTGGCGTGTCCGTTCGCCGGCGACGGGGCGTCCGGATCGCGGATGTATCGCACCGGGGATTTGGTGCGCTGGGCGCCGGATGGGGAACTGCAGTATTTGGGGCGTGCCGACGATCAGGTCAAGATCCGCGGATATCGCATCGAGCTCGGCGAAGTGCAGACCGCCCTGTCCGGGTTGGCCGGGGTCGAGCAGGCGGTGGTGGTCGCCCGGGAAGACCGTCCCGGCGACAAACGGCTTGTCGGCTATGTGACGGGGGCCGCGGATCCGGCCCAGATTCGCGCGGAGCTGGCTGAGCGGCTGCCCGCGTACATGGTGCCGGCCGCGGTGGTGGTGATCGACCGCCTGCCGTTGACGGTCAACGGCAAGCTCGACATCCGGGCCTTGCCGGCCCCCGAGTACAAAGAAGGCGGTCATTACCGGGGCCCCGGCAGCGCGGTCGAAGATCTCTTGGCCGGCGTGTATGCCCAGGTGCTGGGGCTCGAGCGGGTCGGCGTCGACGAATCGTTCTTCGATTTGGGTGGGGACTCGTTGTCGGCCATGCGGGTGGTGGCCGCGGTCAATACCGCTCTAGATGCGGGCCTTGCGGTGCGCGCGTTGTTCGAGGCGCCCACGGTCGCCGAATTGGCCTTGCGTCTGGGCGACGCCGGCGGTGGGCTGGAGCCGCTCGTGGCGGTGGAGCGGCCCGAGGTTGTGCCGCTGTCGTTCGCCCAGAACCGGTTGTGGTTCGTCGATCAGCTGCAGGGCGGCTCACCGGTGTACAACATGGCGCTCGGGCTGCAGCTGAGCGGGCGTCTGGACGCCGAGGTGTTGAGGGCGGCGCTAACCGATGTGGTGGGTCGCCACGAAAGCCTGCGCACGCTGTTCCCATCGGTCGAGGGGATTCCCCGGCAGGTGGTGGTGCCGGTTGAGCTGGCCGATCTCGGGTGGCAGGTGGTGGACGCCACCGGTTGGTCAACTGCCCGGCTGACTGACGCCGTGGGCGAAGTGGTGCGCGAGCCGTTTGACCTGACATCGGAAATCCCTTTGCGCGCACAGCTTTACCGCATCAGTGACGCGGAGCATGTGTTGGTGGCGGTCGTGCACCATATCGCCGCCGACGGCTGGTCAATCGGACCATTGGTGGGCGATTTGGGTGTGGCGTATGCCAGCCGGTGTGCGGGCCAGGCCCCGGGTTGGGTGCCGTTGCCGGTGCAGTACGTCGATTACACGTTGTGGCAGCGCGAACAGTTGGGCGAGCTGCAGGACCCGCAAAGCCTGATCGGCGCGCAGCTGGCTTACTGGGAAGACACGCTGGCCGGGATGCCCGAGCGGATTCAGCTGCCCACCGATCGGCCCTATCCGCCGGCGGCCGATTACCGCGGGGCCCGGGTGGTGGTGGACTGGCCGGCGCAGTTACAGGAGCAGGTCGCCCGGTTGGCCCGTGAGCATAATGCGACGAGCTTCATGGTGATGCAGGCCGCTTTGGCGGTGCTGCTGGCTAAGATCAGCGCCAATTCTGATGTGGCCGTAGGGTTTCCGATCGCCGGACGACGGGACCCGGCGCTGGATCGTTTGGTGGGGTGTTTCGTCAACACGTTGGTGTTGCGGGTTGATCTGGCCGAGGACCCTACCGTCGCCGAGTTGTTGGCCCAGGTGCGGCAGCGCAGCCTCGCCGCCTACGAACACCAGGACGTGCCCTTCGAGCTCCTGGTGGAACGGCTCAACCCGGCACGATCGATGAACCATCACCCGCTGGTGCAGGTGTTGTTCGCTTGGCAGAACTTCGCTGGGCAGGAAAACGACCCCGCCGCCGGGCTGAGCTTGGGCGATCTGCAGGTCACTCAAGCGCCGGTCGACACTCGCACCGCCCGTATGGACCTGACGTTCTCGCTGGCCGAACGCTGGACCGAGTCCGGTGAGCCTGCCGGGATCGGCGGGGAAGTGGAATTTCGCACCGACGTGTTCGACGCGGCCAGCATCGAAGTGTTGATCGAACGGTTGGGGCGGGTGGTGGCGGCGGTCACCGCTGACCCCGGTCGGCGGTTGTCGTCGCTGGATCTGCTCGATGCCGCGGAGCACGTCCAGCTGGCGAAGTGGGGTAACCGGGCGGTGCTCACGCGGCCCCCGACCCCGGCGGTATCGGTCCCGGGGTTGTTTGCCGCGCAGGTGGCGCGCACGCCGGAGACCGTGGCCCTGACCTTCGTGGGTCGCTCGATGACTTATCGGGAGCTCGAGGCGGACGCCAACCGGTTGGCCCACCACTTGGCCGGACACGGCGTCGGCCCGGGTACCTGTGTGGCGTTGCTCATTCCTCGCTCCGAGCGGGCGATCGTGGCAATTCTGGCGGTGCTCAAAACCGGAGCGGCCTACGTGCCGATTGACCCGGCGCTGCCGGCGGCCCGGATCGACTTCATGCTCGGCGATGCCGCGCCGGTTGCCGCGATCGCCACCGACGGACTGCGTGGCCGGCTGGACGGGCACGACGTTGCAGTGATCGATATCGACGACCCCGCTATTCACGGTCGGCCCTGCACACCCCTGCCGTCGCCTTCGCCTGATGACATCGCCTACATCATCTACACCTCCGGGACTACCGGCGTCCCCAAGGGCGTGGCCATAACTCACCACAACGTGATCCGGTACATAGGGTCGCTATCCGCCGATCTGCGGCGCCCAGGCGTGTGGTCGCAATGGTTCTCCTTGTCGTTCGACTTCTCGGTTCTGGAGATCTGGGGGGCGCTCTTGAACGGCGGGCGGCTGGTTGTGGTCCCCGAGCCGATGACAAGCTCGACGACCGACCTGCACGACCTACTGATATCCGAACGAGTCGAAGTCTTCGGTCAAACCCCTTCAGCGGCAGGAGCTATGTCGCCCGAGGGTTTGGAGTCCGTGGCCTTACTCGTGGGTGGTGAAGCCTGCCCGGCCGACCTGGTGGACCGGTGGGCGACACCTGGGCGAGTGATGATCAACAAGTACGGCCCGACCGAGGCCACGGTGGACGTGACCTACAGCGCGCCGCTGCTGGCGGGCACGGGGGCGCCGCCCATCGGTTCGACATTGCCGGGCGCGGCGCTGTTTGTACTTGACATGTGGCTGCGGCCGGTGCCGCCCGGTGTCCTCGGTGAGCTGTACATATCCGGCACCACCGTGGGGTATGGATATTGGCGCCGTTCCGGTTTGACCGCATCGCGGTTTGTGGCCTGCCCGTTCGGCGGCCCGGAAGCGCCGGGGGTACGGATGTATCGCACCGGCGATCTGGTGTCTTGGGATGCCGATGGGCAGTTGCGGTATGCAGGGCGTGCCGATGAACAGGTCAAGGTCCGCGGGTACCGCATCGAGTTGGCCGAAGTCCAAACCGCGCTGGCTGGTCTGGAGGGCGTGACGCAGGCGGCCGTGGTCGCGCGTGAAGACCGCCCCGGCGACAAGCGTCTGGTCGGCTATATCACCGGCACCGCAGAACCCGCCAGGTTGAAAAGCGCTCTGGCCGAGCGATTGCCGGCCTACATGGTGCCGGCCGCCTTGGTAGTACTGGAGGCGTGGCCCCTGACGGTCAACGGCAAACTCGACGCGCGCGCCCTACCGGCACCCGAATACACCGATGCCGGTCATTACCGCGCCCCGACCAACCCGACTGAGGAGATCCTGGCCGGCCTGTACGCCCAAGTCCTCGGGTTGGATCGGGTAGGAGTCGACGAGTCGTTCTTTGAACTGGGCGGAGATTCGCTGTCGGCGATGCGGGTGGTCGCCGCGGTCAACACCACGTTGAATGCCGACCTCGCGGTGCGCGCTCTGTTCGAGGCGCCCACAGTGGCACAACTGGCGCCCCGTATCGGTGCGGATGAAGGTCGACTTGAGCCGTTGGTTCCGGTCGCGCGGCCCGCGATGGTCCCGCTGTCGTTCGCGCAGAACCGGTTGTGGATCATCGATCAATTGCAGGGGCCCTCAGCCGTCTACAACATGGCGGTGGCCTTGCGTCTGGACGGGCATCTCGATGCGGATGCGCTCGTGACAGCGATGAGCGACGTGGTGGGCCGTCATGAAAGCCTGCGCACGCTGTTCCCTGCGGTCGAGGGAATCCCCCAGCAACTGGTGGTGGCGGTGGAGCGGGCCCACTTCGGCTGGGACGTCGTCGATGCAACGGGCTGGTCGGCGAGCCGGCTGGAGGAGGCCGTCGACGCGACGGTGCGTGAGCCGTTTGACCTGGCGGCGCAGATCCCATTGCGAGCCCGGCTGCTCCGCATCAGCGACGTCGAGCACGTGCTGGTGGCGGTGGTCCACCATATCGCCGCCGACGGCTGGTCGATCGCGCCGCTGGTGCGTGATCTGGGTGTGGCGTATGCCAGCCGGTGTGTTGGCCAGGCTCCCGACTGGGTGCCGTTGCCGGTGCAGTATGTCGATTACACGTTGTGGCAACGCGCGCAATTAGGTGATCTCACCGATTGCCACAGCCGCATCGGTGCCCAGCTGGCGTACTGGGAACAGGCCTTGGCCGGGATGCCCGAGCGTCTGCAACTGCCCACCGATCGTCCCAATCCGCCCGTTGCCGATTACCGTGGCGCCAGAGTTTCGGTGCAGTGGCCAGCGCTGCTACAGCAGCAGATCACTCGGCTGGCTGGTCGGCACAATGCGACCAACTTCATGGTGATTCAGGCCGCGATGGCGGTGCTGCTGTCCAAAATTAGCGGCGGCAGCGATATCGCCGTCGGGTTCCCTATCGCCGGGCGGCGCGACCCCGCGCTGGACGAGCTGGTGGGATTCTTTGTCAACACGTTGGTGTTACGCCTCGACCTGGGCGGCGATCCCACCGTCGCCGAGGTGCTGGCTCAGGTGCGGCAGCGCAGCTTGGCCGCCTACGAGCACCAAGACGTGCCTTTCGAGGTGCTGGTGGAGCGGCTCAACCCCGCCAGAAGCCTGTCCCATCACCCGCTGGTACAGGTGATGTTGGCCTGGCAGAACTTCGCCGGGCAGGACACTGACATCGCCACTGGACTAGGCGATCTGCAGGTCACCCCGCTGTCGGCCGATACTCAGGTAGCCCGCATGGACCTGACTTTCTTCTTGGCCGAACAGTGGAACGAAGATGGTGAGCCCGCCGGGATCTGCGGGGAGGTGGAATTCCGCACGGACATTTTCGACGCGGAAAGTGTGCAGGCGCTGACCGTGCGTTTAGAACGAGTGTTGATATCGCTGACCGCCGACCCGGCGCGGCGGCTGTCGTCGGTCGATCTGCTGGATGAGGTCGAGCACGCCCGGCTGGGCGAGTGGGGCAACCGAACGGTTCTGACCCAGCCCGCACCGCCATCGGTGTCGATTCCCGTGTTGTTCGCCCAGCAGGTGGCCCGCAGCCCGCACGCGGTGGCGATCACCTGCGGGGAGCGTTCATGGACATACGGCGAGGTCGACGAGGCCGCTAACCGGTTGGCGCACCTGCTGGTCGCTCACGGTGTGAGCGCGGGTGAGCGGGTGGCGCTACTCTCGGCCCGGTCCGCTGAGGCGATCATGGCGCTTTTGGCGGTGCTCAAAATCGGCGCAGCGTATGTGCCGATTGATCCAGCCCAGCCGATGGCCCGGACGAAGTTTGTGCTCGCCGATGCTGCACCGTTGGTCGCGATCACCACGGCGGATTTGCGCCCCGGTTAAACGGGTACGACCTGCTGGTCATCGATATGGACGACCCTCGCGTCACGGACTATCCGTGCACGGGTTTGCCGACGCTGGCACCAGACCATATCGCCTACCTCATATACACCTCCGGCACCACCGGCATCCCTAAGGGTGTAGCGGTGACGCATCGCAACGTCACACGGTTGCTGAATTCCCTGGAGGCTGAGGTCGGACATGTGCGTGAGTGGACGCAATGCCACTCCTTGTCATTCGACTTCTCGGTCTGGGAGATCTGGGGTGCGTTACTCAGCGGTGGACGGTTGGTGGTGGTGCCCGATCCGGTGGTTCGGTCACCGGAAGACTTACACGCCTTGCTGGTCGCTGAACAAATCAGCGTCTTGAGCCAGACTCCATCGGCGTTCTATGCGCTGCAGACCGCCGACGCCCTAGCACCCGCACTCAGAGATCAGGTCAATCTTGACGCTGTGGTATTCGGCGGCGAAGCGCTAGAACCCCAGCGTTTGGCCACCTGGCTGCGCAACCATCCAGGATCACCCCGCTTGCTCAACATGTACGGCATCACCGAGACGACGGTGCATGCCTCGTTGCGCGAAATCGTTGACGGCGATGTCGACAATGCGGCCAGCCCGATCGGGGTGCCGTTGGCGCATCTCGCTTTTTTTGCCTTGGACAGGTTCTTGCGTCCGGTGCCGGCGGGTGTGGTGGGTGAGCTGTATGTGGCTGGTGACGGGCTGGCGTGTGGATATGTGGGTCGGGCGGGCTTGAGTGCGTCGCGGTTTGTGGGGTGTCCATTCGGCGGCGCCGCGGGGCAGCGGATGTATCGCACCGGTGACCTGGTGTGTTGGGGCACAGACGGGCAGTTGCGGTATGTGGGTCGGGCGGATGAGCAGGTCAAGATCCGCGGGTATCGGATCGAGTTGGGTGAAGTGCGGGCGGCGTTGGCCGGCGTGGCGGGGGTCGACCAGGCGGCGGTGATCGCGCGCGAGGATCGACCCGGGGATAAGCGGCTGGTCGGCTACATCACCGGGATTGCAGATGCTGCCGGGGTCCGCGCGGAGCTGGGCGAGCGGCTGCCGGCGTATATGGTGCCGACCGCGGTGGTGGCCCTCGACGTGCTGCCGCTGACGACCAACGGCAAACTCGATGTCCGCGCGCTGCCGGCGCCGGAGTATCAGGAAGCCGATCATTACCGGGCGCCGGCCAGCGCAGTTGAGGGCATTTTGGCCGGTATTTATGCCCAAGTCTTGGGGCTGGAGCGGGTCGGAGCCGACGAGTCGTTCTTCGAGCTGGGCGGGGACAGCATTTTGTCCATGCAGGTGGTGGCCCGGGCCCGCGCCGCCGGTCTGGTATGCCGACCGCGCGACATTTTCGTCGAGCAGACCGTGGCGCGGCTGGCCCGGGTGGCGGGCGTGGCCGAGCGTGCGGGTGGCCCGGTCGACGAGGGCGTCGGGCAGGTGCTGGCCACACCGATCATGCGTTGGCTGCACAGCGTCCAGGGCCCGGTCGACCAGTTCAACCAGACGGTGATGGCGCAGGCTCCGGCGGGTGTGACCGAGGCCGACGTCGTTGCGATTCTGCAAGCGTTGGTGGATCGGCACGCCGTGTTGCGGCTGCGGGTCGACGACGATGGCGCCGGCGGCTGGTCATTGACGGTGCCGGTGGCCGGTTCGGTGGATGCCGACGATCGCTTGCAAGCGGTGGACGTGTTGTCAGAGGAGGCGCTGGTCAAGGCGCGGTCGCGGTTGAACCCGGCCGCCGGGGTGATGCTCAGCGCGTTGTGGGCCGGCTCGACGGGTCAGTTGGCGTTGATCATTCACCACCTGGCCGTTGACGGGGTGTCGTGGCGGATTCTGCTAGAAGACCTGAACACCGCCTGGGTCCAGCGTCGCAGCGGGCAGCCGATAACGCTGCCGGCCGCCGGCACGTCGTTTGCCCGGTGGTCGTCGCTGCTCGCGGAACACGCCCAGAGCCCGGCGGTGGTGGATCAGGCCGACACATGGCGGCAGCTGGCTGCGCTTCCGGCGGTGCTGCCTGCGCTGCAGCCCGCGGTGGATACGTTTGCCGCGGCCGGTCACTTGTCGGTGTCGCTTGATGTCGAGACGACCCGGATGCTGCTGGGTGAAGTGCCCACGGCGTTTCACGCCGGAGTACACGACATATTGTTGATCGCTTTCGGATTGGCGTTGGCGGAATCGTTGGGCCGCGGCGACGCGCCGATCGGCATCGACGTGGAGGGTCATGGGCGCCACGAGGAGCTGGCCGCCGACGTTGACTTGTCGGGCACGGTGGGGTGGTTCACCGTCAAATACCCGGTGGCGTTGAGCCTCGGTGGGCTGGCGTGGAGCCAGGTAGTGGCCGGCGAGTCGGCGTTGGGCGCGGTGATCAAGGACGCCAAGGAGCAGCTGCGCGCTCTGCCGGATCCGCTGGGCTACGGTCTGCTGCGGTATCTGAATCCCGATGTCGAATTGGGGGGATCGGACCCGGCCGTCGGATTCAACTATCTGGGCCGGCTGGGCGCGGGGGCTGACCTCTCCGACGATATGTGGCGCCTCTGCCAGGACAGCTTGGCGTTGACCGGCGCGGCCGCGGCGATACCCATGCCGCTGATGCACACCGTGGACCTGAACGCCGGCACGGTGGACACCGATACCGGCCCGCACCTGCACGCGAACTGGACGTGGGCCCCCTCGGCGGTGGATCGCGAACAGGTCGATCGGTTGGGCCGGTTGTGGTTTGAGGCTCTGGCCGGGATCTGTGCGCATGTCCGCAGTGGCGGGGGCGGGTTGACACCGTCGGATGTCGCGCCGGCCCGGTTGAGCCAGTCGCAGCTCGATGAGCTGCAGGAGCGGTACAGCATCGCTGACGTGTTGCCGTTGACCCCCTTGCAGCAGGGGCTGCTGTTCCACACCACTACCACGCAGCAGGGCGACGACGTATACGCGGTGCAGCTGGACATCACCTTGAGCGGTGCCCTCCAGAAGGATCGGCTGCGCGAGGCGGTGAATACGGTGGTAAGCCGCCATCCGAATCTGGCAGCCCGATTCTGCGCGCAGTTCGACGAGCCGGTGCAGCTGATTCCCGCCGCTCCGGTGGTGCCTTGGCGATATGTCGAAGTGGACCCCCACGGCGACGGAGTCGAGGTCGATCGGCAGGTGCAGGAGGTATCTGCGGCGGAACGCGCGGCGGTGTGCGACCTGGCCGAGCCTCCGGCGTTTCGGGCGGCATTGATCCGTACCGCGCCAGATCGGCACCGGTTCATCCTGACCAATCACCACATCGTCATGGATGGGTGGTCGCTGCCGATTCTGCTGGGCGAAGTAATTGCCAGCTATTACAAGCAGCGACTGCCGGCGGCCGCGCCATACCGCCATTTTGTGAGCTGGCTGGCCGAACGCGACCTGGAAGCCGCCCGCCTGGCCTGGCGTGAGGTGCTGGCCGATTTCGACACCCCCACGTTGGTGGGTCCGCCCGGGCGGCTGCGGCTCGGACAGCGAGGCGTCGCATCGTTTACGGTTCCTGCGGACACCACAGAAGCGCTCAGCGAGCTGGCGCGCTCGCATCACACGACCGTGAATATCGCGATGCAGGCGGCGTGGGCGCAGATATTGATGGGGCTCACCGGCCGGCATGACGTCGCGTTCGGTATTGCGGTGTCGGGGCGGCCGACGGAGTTGGCCGGTGCGGATTCGATGGTGGGGTTGTTGATCAATACGGTCCCGATGCGCGCGCGCATCACCGCGGCAACCACGGTCGCCGGTTTACTGGAGCAGCTGCAAGGCGTCTATAACGCGACACTGGAGCATCAGCATCTGGCGCTGGCAGAGATCCACCGCGTCACCGGACACGACCAGTTGTTCGACACCTTGTTCGTCTTCGAAAACTATCCAGTCGACGCTGCCGCGCTCGCGGGCGAGCACGAGTTGGCCATTACCGATGTTGCCGCCCGCGAAAACAACCACTACCCGCTGGCGGTGCAAGTCCAGCCCGGAGCTGAATTGAGTCTTCGCGTCGAGTACGACACCGACGTGTTCGACGCCGCCAGGATCGAGTCGCTGTTCAGGAGGTTGCAAAAGGTGCTGGTGGTTATGACCGCCGATGCGGAGCAGCAATCATGACCGCCGATACGACGCGCCGGTTGTTGTCGATTGATCTGCTTGATGACGATGAGCAGGTCGGGCTGGACGAGTGGGGTAATCGGGCGGTGTTGGGCCGGCCGTCGGTGTCGGTGTCGATCCCGGATTTGTTTGCCGCGCAGGTCGGGCGCGCGCCGGAGGCGGTGGCGTTGACCTGCGATGGCCGCTCGGTCTCGTATCAGGAGTTGGACGAGGCCTCGAACCGGTTGGCGCACTTGTTGATTGGGCGGGGTGCGGGTCCGGGGCAGTGTGTGGCGTTGCTGGTGCCGCGTTCGGCCGAGGCGATCGTGGCGATCCTGGCGGTCCTCAAGACCGGGGCGGCTTATGTGCCGATCGATCCCGCGCTGCCCGCCGCGCGAATCGAGTTCATGGTCGCTGATGCGGCGCCCGTGGTCGTGGTCAGCAGCGCGGAGCTGCGCTCGCGGCTGGACGGGTGTGAGGTAGCGGTCGTTGATGTGGCTGATCCGGCGGTGGGAGATCAGCCCGGCACGGGTTTGCCGGTGCCGGCCCCGGATGATGTCGCCTACTTGATCTACACCTCGGGCACGACCGGTGTGCCCAAGGGGGTGGCGGTATCGCACCGCGGTGTCACCGAGTTGGTGGCCGCGGTGGAGGGTCGGTTGCCGGTGGGGTCGGCGCGGGTGTGGTCGCAGTGGCATTCGCTGGTGTTTGACGTGTCGGTGTCGGAGATTTTCGGGGCGTTGTTGCATGGTGGGCGGTTGGTGGTGGTGCCTGAGGAGGTGGCCGCGTCACCGGATGAGTTGCACGCCTTGCTGATTCGTGAACAGGTCACTGTGTTGAACCAGACGCCCTCGGCGGTGGGGGTGTTGCCGCCGCAGGGGTTGGAGTCGGTGGTGTTGGTGGTGGCCGGTGAGGCCTGTCCGGTCGAGCTGGTGGAGCGGTGGGCGCCGGGGCGGGTGATGATCAACGCCTATGGCCCCACCGAGGCGACGGTGTACGCGGCGGTCAGTGCGCCGCTATCGGCGGGCTCGGGGGTGGTGCCCATTGGGTCGCCGGTGGCTGGGGCGGCGTTGTTCGTGCTCGATGCCGGGTTGCGGCGGGTGTCGGCCGGTGTGGTGGGTGAGTTGTATGTGGCCGGTGCCGGGCTGGCCTATGGGTATGTGGGTCGGGCGGGGTTGACGTCGTCGCGGTTTGTGGCGTGTCCGTTTGCTGGTGAGGGGGCGGCGGGCGCGCGGATGTATCGCACCGGGGATCTGGTGCGCTGGGGCGCCGATGGGCAGTTGCAGTATCTGGGTCGTGCCGATGATCAGGTGAAGATCCGTGGGTATCGCATCGAGCTGGGTGAGGTGCAGGCCGCTGCTGGCCGGTGCTCGAGGGGGTGGCGCAGGCGGCGGTGATCGCGCGGGAGGACCGTCCCGGCGACAGGCGGTTGGTCGGCTATATCACCGGTACTGCGGATGCGGCCCAGATCCGCGCCGAGCTGGCTGAGCGACTGCCGGCCTATATGGTGCCGGCGGCGGTGGTGGTCCTTGATGCGTTGCCGTTGACGGTCAATGGCAAACTCGACCGGCGGGCCTTGCCGGCTCCGGAGTATGGCGATGTCGATCATTACCGGGCTCCGGCCACTGCGGTCGAGCAGATCTTGGCCGGTATCTTCGCCCAGGTCTTGGGGCTGGATCGGGTCGGGGTCGATGAGTCGTTCTTCGATGTGGGCGGCGACTCATTGTCAGCGATGCGAGCCATCGCAGCAATCAACACCGCCCTGGACGCCGGGCTTGCCGTGCCCATGCTGTTCGAGGCGCCCACGGTGGCCCAGTTGGCGCCCCATATCGGTGAGGTCGCGAGTCGACTTGCGCCGCTGATTCCGGTGCAGCGGCCCGAGGTGGTGCCGTTGTCGTTTGCGCAGAACCGGTTGTGGTTCATCGATCAGTTGCAGGGCCCTTCGGCGGTGTACAACATGGCGGTGGCGTTGCGGCTGAGCGGGCGCCTGGATGTCGAGGCGCTGCAGGCGGCGCTGGGCGATGTGGTGGGCCGTCACGAAAGCCTGCGCACATTGTTCCCGTCGGTGGACGGCATTCCCCGGCAGCTGGTGATCCCGGTGCAGGAAGCCGAGTTTGGTTGGCAGGTCGTGGATGCCGCCGGTTGGTCGGCTGGCCGGGTGGAGCAGGCCGTCGCCGCGGTGGTGCGTGACCCGTTTGACCTGACATCCGAAATCCCGTTGCGGGCAAGGGTTTTGCGTGTCGCCGATGAGGAGCACGTGCTGGTGGCCGTGGTGCACCATATCGCCGCGGACGGCTGGTCGATCGCTCCGATGGTAAGTGATTTGGGGGTGGCCTATGCCAGCCGGTGTGCCGGACAGGCCCCGAGTTGGGCGCCGCTGCCGGTGCAATACATCGACTACACGCTATGGCAGCGCGAACAATTCGGCGACCTCGACGACGGTGACAGTCTGATCGCCGCGCAGTTGGCCTACTGGGAACACCATCTGGCCGGGATGCCCGAACGGCTTGAGTTGCCCACCGATCGGCCCTATCCGCCGGTGGCCGATTACCGCGGGGCCCGGGTGGTGGTGGACTGGCCGGCCGAGTTGCAGGAGCAGGTCGCCCGGTTGGCCCGTGAGCATAATGCGACGAGCTTCATGGTGATGCAGGCCGCCCTGGCGGTGTTGCTTTCCAAGCTCAGCGCCAGTTCCGATGTGGCCGTGGGATTCCCGATCGCCGGGCGCCGCGACCCGGCACTGGACGAGCTGGTGGGATGCTTCATCAATACCTTGGTGTTGCGGGTCGATTTGGCCGGTGATCCCACCGTTGCTGAGGTATTGGCTCAGGTGCGCCAGCGCAGCTTGGCCGCCTACGAGCACCAAGACGTGCCGTTCGAGGTACTGGTGGAGCGGCTCAACCCCGCCCGAAGCCTGAACCACCATCCGCTGGTGCAGGTGATGTTGGCCTGGCAGAACTTCGCCGGCGATCCCCTGGCGGAATCGGCGTTGGGCGATCTACACGTCACGTCGTTGCCGGCGGACACCCATACCGCCCGCATGGATCTGACGTTCTCGGTAGGGGAGCGTTGGACTGAGTCCGGTGAGCCTGCCGGGATCGGCGGGATGGTGGAGTTTCGTACCGACGTGTTCGACGCAGCCAGCATCGAAGTGTTGATCGAGCGGTTGGGGCGGGTGGTCGTGGCGTTGTGCGCCGATCCGGCGGGACCGCTCTCCTCGATCGATGTGGTCGACGAGGCTGAGCATGTGCGGCTGGAGGGTTGGGGTAATCGGGCGGTGTTGAGCCAGCCCGATCCGGCGTGTGCGGGTATCGATTCCTCAAATGTTCGCCGCGCAGGTGGTGCGCGCGCCGGGGGCGGTGGCGCTGACGTTTGAGGGCTCCTCGATGACTTACCGGGAGCTCGATGAGGCCTCGAACCGGTTGGCGCATCTGTTGGTCGCGCAGGGCGTAGGCCCGGGCGAGTGTGTGGCGTTGTTGTTGTCACGTTCGGCGGAGGCGATCGTGGCGATCCTGGCGGTGCTCAAGACCGGGGCGGCCTACGTGCCGATCGACCCGGTGGTGCCCGCGGCGCGGATCGAGTTCGTGCTCGGAGATGCCGCCCCCATCGCAGCGGTCACCACCAGCGCGCTGGCCGAGCGTCTCAACGGGAACGACGTGGCCGTCATCGAGGTGAACGATCCCCGTATCGCGGCCCGACCCAGCACCGCGTTGCCCGCGCCGGCGCCCGAGGACATCGCTTATCTGATTTACACCTCCGGCACGACCGGTGTCCCCAAAGGGGTGGCCGTCACCCACCACAACGTGATCCAGTTGCTGGCGTCACTCGAGGCCGGGATGGAACTGGACGGGCAGGTGTGGTCGCAGTGGCATTCGTTGGCCTTCGACGTCTCGGTGTGTGAGATATGGGGTGCACTGCTATGTGGCGGGCGCCTGGTGGTGATAGCCGAGTCGGTGGCGCGTTCCCCGCAGGACTTTCACGCCTTATTGGTCGCCGAACAGGTCAGTGTGTTGAGCCAGACCCCGTCGGCGTTCTACGCGTTGCAAACCGCTGATGCGCTCGCGCCCGGCCTGGGAGCTCAACTCAAATTGCGGGCTGTGCTGTTCGCCGGGGAAGCCCTCGAACCGCGTCGACTGGGGACGTGGTTAGACCAGCATCCTGGCTCGCCGCGGCTGCTGAACCTGTACGGCACGACCGAGACGACGGTGCATGCCTCGTTTCGGGAGATCGCGCCCGGCGACGTCTACAGTGCGGCCAGCCCTATCGGGGAGCCGTTGGCGCGGCTTGGCTTTTTTGTGCTGGATCGCTGGCTGCGTCCGGTGCCGGTCGGGGTGGTTGGCGAGTTGTATGTGGCGGGTGCCGGGGTCGGTGTCGGCTATGTGGGGCGGCCCGGGTTGAGTGCGTCGCGGTTTGTGGCGTGCCCGTTTTCCGGCGAAGGGCTGTCGGGGCTGCGGATGTATCGCACCGGGGATCTGGTGCGTTGGGGCACCGATGGGCAGCTGCGCTACGTGGGGCGTGCCGATGAGCAGGTCAAGATCCGCGGGTATCGCATCGAGTTGGGCGAGGTGCAGGCGGCGTTGGCCGGCCTGGACGGGGTCGAACAGGCGGCGGTGATCGCGCGTGAAGACCGTCCCGGCGATAAGCGCCTGGTGGGTTATATGACCGGCACCGCCGACCCGGCCGAAGTGCGTGCCGCGCTGGCCGAGCGGTTGCCGGTGTATATGGTGCCGGCCGCGGTGGTGGTCGTGGAGGCGTTGCCGTTGACGGCGAACGGCAAATTCGATAAGCGCGCCCTGCCGGCACCCGAATACGCCGATGGCGACCTGTATCGCGCCCCGTCCACGCGCGACTGAGGAGATCCTGGCCGGCATTTACGCCCAGGTGCTCGGGCTTGAACGGGTCGGAGTCGACGACTCGTTTTTCGAGCTGGGTGGGGACAGCATTTTGTCGATGCAGGTAGTGGCCCGGGCCCGGGCGTCGGGACTGGTGTTTCGGCCTCGTGATGTGTTTGTCGAGCAGACCGTGGCCCGGCTGGCCCGGGTGGCCGGGGTGGCCGATGGTGCAAGAGGCGCCAGTCGATGAGGGCGCTGGGGCCGATCATCACGACCCCGATCATGCGCTGGCTGGCGAGCGTGGATGGCCCGGTTGAGCAGTTCAATCAGACGGTGGTGGTGCAGGCCCCGGTCGGGGTTGACCGAGGCCGATGTGGTGGTGGTGTTGCAGGCGCTGCTGGATCGGCATGCCATGTTGCGGCTGCGCGCTGCGACCATGTCGCCCGAAACTGGTCGCTACAGGTGCCCGAGCCCGGAAGGTGGACGCGCGCGAGTGCGTGCGGGCGGTGGATGCGTTATCTGCATGAGGCGCTGGCCGCAGGCGCGGTCCCGGTTGGACCCGGCCGCGGGGGTGATGGTGAGTGCGCTGTGGGCCGAGCTCGACCGGCCAGTTGGCTTTGATCATTCACCATCTTGCGGTCGACGGGGTGTCGTGGCGGATTTTGTTGGAGGACCTCAATACCGCTTGGGTTCAGCATCACAGTGAGCAGCCGATCGCCTTGCCGGTGGGCGGGACGTCGTTTGCCCGGTGGGCATCGCTGCTGGCCGAGCACGCCCACATAGCCGGAGATCATCGACTCAGGCCGAGGCGTGGCGGCAGGTGGCCGTCGACTCCGGCGATGCTGCCGGCGGTGAAGCCCGGGCTGGATACGTTTGCCAATGCGGGTCACCTGTCGACATCGCTGGATGTTGAGACCACGCGCTTGCTGCTGGGTGAAGTGCCGGCGGCGTTTCATGCCGGAGTGCACGACATCTTGTTGATCGCGTTCGGGTTGGCGGTCGCAGAGTTTGTTGGGCAGCGGTGCGGCGCCGATCGGCATCGACGTGGAGGGCCATGGGCGTCACGAGGAATTGGTCGCCGATGTGGACCTGACGCGCACCGTGGGGTGGTTTACCACCTTGTATCCGGTGTCGCTGACGGTGGGCGGGCTCTTGTGGGCGCAGGTGCTGGCGGGCGAGGCCGCGCTGGGGGCGCTGGTCAAGGACGCCAAAGAGCAGCTGCGCGCTCTGCCGGAGCCGCTGAGCCTATGGTCTGCTGCGTTATCTGAACGCAGAGGTTGACCTGGCCGGCTCGGAGCCGGTGATCGGGTTTAACTATCTGGGGCGGCTGGGGGCGGCAGCCGAGATTTCCGACGATGTGTGGCGAGCTGTGCCAGGAAGGGGTATCGGTCACCGCAGCGACCGCGGCCATACCGATGCCATTGGTGCACACCGTAGAACTCAATGCCGGCACCGCTGACACCGAAACCGGCCCGCGGATGTACGCCAACTGGACCTGGGCGCAATCGGCGATGGACCACACCCAAGCCAGTCGGCTGAGCCGGTTATGGTTTGAGGCACTGGCCGGGATCTGCGCACATGTGCGCAGCGGCGGCGGCGGGTTGACGCCGTCGGATTTCGCGCCGGCTCGTTTGACCCAGCAGCAGCTTGATGAGCTGCAGCGGCGAGCACCTATCGCTGATGTGCTGCCGTTAACCCCGCTGCAGCAGGGGCTGCTGTTCCATGCCGGCGCCGGGCCGGGCCCGGTCGACGATGTGTATGCGGTGCAACTGGATTTCACTCTGATCGGTGCGCTCGACGACCGATCGGCTGCACGAGGCGCTGCACACGGTGGTAACCCGCCATCCCAACCTGGCGGCCAGGTTCTGCGACCCAATTTGATGAGCCGGTGCAGGTCATCCCGGCTGATCCGGTGGCGCCGTGGCGGTATCTCGAGCTGACATCCCAACGGCGTGAGTGTTGATGAGCAGGTCCAGGAGGTGTGCGCCGCTGAACGGGCCGCGGTCTGCGACCTCGCCGAGCAGTCGGCGTTTCGGGCGGTGTTGATCCGCACCGCAAAAGACCGATACCGGTTTGTGCTCACCAATCACCACATCGTGATCGATGGCTGGTCGCTGCCAATCCTGCTGCAGGAGATCTTTACCAGCTATTACGGGCAGCGGCTGCCCGCGGCCGCACCGTATCGCAGCTTTGTCACCTGGCTGGCCGGACGGGATCGCGCGGCGGCCCAGGCGGCCTGGCGTCGAGGTGTTGGCCGGTTTTGACTCCCCGACGCTGGTGGGTCCGCCGCGCCGGTCGGGGTCAGGGCGCGGCGAGGCGTCGCGTGGTTTCGGGTCCCGGAGAACACCACCCAGGCCGTGAGTGAGTTGGCGCGTGCGCAGCATACCACCGTCAACATCGTGCTGCAGGCGGCATGGGCGCAGATGTTGATGCGGCTGACCGGCCAGCATGATGTGGTTTTCGGTACCGCGGTCTCGGGGCGGCCGGCGGAATTGGTCGGCGCGGACTCGATGGTGGGACTGTTGATCAACACGGTCCCGGTGCGGGCACGCGTCACCACCGCAACCACCGTCGCTGACCTGCTGGATCAGCTGCAAGACGCCCACAACCACACGCTGGAGCACCAGCATCTGGCGCTGGCCGAAATCCACCGCCTCACCGATCACGACCAGTTGTTCGACACCATGTTCGTCTACGAGAACTACCCGGTCGACACCGCCGCGTTAACCGGCGACGACGAACTGACCATCACCGAAGTCACCACTCGCGAATCCAACCACTACCCGCTGGGGGTGGCGGCCGTACCGGGTGACGAAATTGGGTCTTCGCGTCGAATTCGATGCAGACGTGTTCGACGCAGCCAGCATCGAGGCGCTGTTCGCGCGATTGCAAAAGTTGCTGGTCGCCATGACCGCCGACCCCACCCGGCCGCTGTCCTCGATCGATCTGCTCGATGCCGACGAGCATGCCCGCCTGGACAAGTTGGGGTAACCGCGCGGTGTTGACCCGGCCCGCGCCGGCGTCGGTATCGATTCCGGTGGTGTTTGCCGCGCAGGTGGCGCGTGCCCCGGAAGCGGTGGCACTGACGTGCGAAGGCCGCTCGATGACGTACCGCGAGCTCGACGAGGCGGCGAACCGGTTGGCGCACCTGTTGGCCGACCAGGGTGTGGGTGCCGGTGATGTGGTGGCGCTGCTTCTGGCGCGTTCGGCCGAGGCGGTCGTGGCGATGCTGGCGGTGCTGAAGGCCGGAGCGGCCTATCTGCCGATCGATCCCGGCAATGCCGGCCGCGCGCATCGAGTTCATCGTGCGCCGATGCCGCACCGATCGCCGCGATCACCACACCGAATCTGCGGGCGCGATAGCCGGGCATGACTTACTGATCATCGATACCAGCGATGCTCGTATTTCCAGCTATCCCGTGCACAGGCTTGCCGGCGCCGACTCCCGATGACGTCGCTTACCTCATCTACACCTCGGGCACCACGGAGTCCCCAAGGGCGTGGCCGTCTACCCATCACAACGTCACCCAGCTGCTCGGGTCGCTCGGACAGCCTATCTTGCCAACGTCGGGGGTGTGGACGCAGTGCCATATCCTACGGGTTCGACACTTCGGTGTGGGAGATCTGGGGTGCGCTGCTACATGGTGGGCGGCTGGTGGTGGTGCCCGACGCGCTGGCAGCCTCGCCGGAAGACTTCCACGCCTTGCTGGTCGCGAGAACGCGTCAATGTGCTCACCCAGACCCCCTCGGCGCTCGCGGCGCTTTCACCGCGAGGGCTTGGAGTCGGTGGCCCTGGTGGTGGGCGGCGAAGCCTGTCCGGCCGAACTGGTGGATCGGTGGGCGCCGGGGCGGATCATGGTCAACGCCTACGGCCCGACCGAGACGACGATGGGCGTGACGCTCACCGCGCCGCTGATGGCGGGGTCGCAGGCGTGGGGGTGCCGATCGGCTCGCCGGTTCCGGGAGCAGCGTTGTTTGTGCTGGACGGCTGGTTACGCCCAGTTCCGGCCGGTGTGGTCGGGGAGTTGTATGTGGCCGGTGCCGGTCTGGCGTGCGGGTATGTGCGCCGGGCGGGGTTGACCGCGTCGCGGTTCGTGGCGTGCCCGTTCGCCGGCGAGGAAGCGCCGGGAGCAGCGGATGTATCGCACCGGGGATTTGGTGTGTTGGGGCGCCGATGGGCAGCTGCGGTACTTCGGGTCGCGCTGATGAGCAGGTCAAGATCCGCGGGTATCGCATCGAGTTGGGCGAGGTCCAGGCGGCGTTGGCGGGGATGGATGGGGTGGATCAGGCGGTGGTGATCGCGCGCGAGGATCGCCCTGGCGATAAGCGTTTGGTGGGTTATGTCACCGGCACCGCCGATCCTGTCGAGGTGCGCCAAGTGCTTGGCCGAGCGGTCTGCCGGCCTATATGGTGCCGGCCGCAGTGGTGGCGGTCAGAGCGCTGCCCTTGACGTCCAACGGGAAACTCGACAAGCGCGCCCTGCCGGCGCCCGAATACGTCGACGCCGAACGTTACCGCGCCCCGGCTAACGCCATCGAGCAGACGCTGGCCGGCATCTTCGCCCAAATCCTCGGACTAGACCGGGTCGGGGTCGACGACTCGTTTTTCGACCTGGGTGGGGATTCGCTATTAGCGATGCGCGCGATCGCCACCGTCAACAAGACTTTGGATGCCCATCTTGCCGTGCGCACCCTATTAGACGCGCCATCGGTTAGAAGCCTGAGCCAGCAGCTGGGCAGAGATGACAGCGCGGTGGAACTGATCCCCATTGAGGTCCTCAGGAAGGGAACAGGCATCCCACTTTGCTGCATTCATGAAGGTCTCGGCCTTAGTTATGCATATCGCGTGCTGGGCGATTATTTAGATTGCCCGATTATCGGAATCAACCAAATCCCGCACAACGGCGAAGTTGGACGCCAATCGATTCATGACATGGCGAAAGATTATGCCGATCGGCTCCAGGCCCTTTATCCCGTAGGACCTTACAACCTTCTTGGCTGGTCTTTTGGCGGCCCTGTAGCGCATGAACTGGCCGTCGAACTTCGCCGGCGCGGATGTGAAGTCCAACGTCTGATCATGCTGGACCCGGTGCTCGGCAACAACGGCACCACAAAAAGCGATGCGATCTGACGAGAAGAGTCCAAGGCGAGAGCCGCATCCTGGACCTCACCTTGCGATCCAACGGCATCGATTTCCCGAACAGGCGGAGCCTCTTACTTACCAGAGGGCAGAGGAGTTAATCCGTCAACAGGGAAAGACAGTGGAGTTGATTCTTCCGCCCCGACAAATCTTCGAGTTCGTGGTGGAAAATTATAATTCGAATGGGTCGCACCTGCGGGAACATGTGCCAGGTGTGTTCGATGGCGATGTGATCATATTTTCCGCACGGCGGGACGAAGGCAACGATTCGTCAGCATCCGCAAAACTGGCAACCCTTACGTTGCCGGTGACATTACGGTGTACTCGGTCGACTGCGGGCATGACGACATGATGGCCGCGAATCGCTCGCTATGTATGGAGAACAACTCAAACTCGCCTTAGGTTCTTAACGCGGCGTCGCGTCGCCGGCCGCAGCACGGAGAGATTTGTTAGGCGATCTCGCCGGTCAGGTTGAACTCGCCCAGCGTGCGCGCAGCCATCTCACGCATGGCGGGTTTCGTGTTCTCGGCGCCTGGCTGGTAGGCGCCGATGCTGATGACGATTCTGCTGGGGAGACGCCAAGACTGCACAGTCATCAGGCCGCCCATTCGCTCGAGCCACTGTCGCGTCAGGTGTTGGAAAGCCAGTCGGCCGGTGACGTACTCGGCGTCGCTGCCATCGAGGCGGCACACCACCGAGCCCAATTCGCCGAGATTGGAACAAAGCACGGGAAGGGTCGTCGCTGAGCATCGCGTATTCCAGCTCGCCCAGCCGTTTCAAAACCCGTTTCGGTATGAAAGGGATCAGCGAAGCGACTCGCGCGTTGTCCTCGTCGGGTGTTTCCGCCAGAGCTCCCCAGCGCTTGCTTGATTTCGGACGCGCACGTCACGCAGATCCGTTGTTACCCGCGTCGGATCGACGCTGACCCGCGCGAACGACACTGCGTTCGCACGCGTATCACCCTCGACGCGGGTGCTGATGGGGAGTTGCACCGTGACGGTATCGTCATCGGCACGTCGGCGACCTATGTGCTCCGCGAATTTCGCGACGAACCCGGCGACCAGCGTCTTACTGGTTCCGCCCGAGCGCCTGCGCGCAGGCATCCCAATCAGCCAGATCGACCAAGACGGTGACGTTCGGTACGACGATAGTGTGGTCGGCGACGTTGTCCCGTCGCTTCCTCCGAGGTGCCGGCGGCCGCGATGTCCGTGCTCGGCCAGTATCCTGCCGCTGATCACGGGCCTGTTTTGCCGCCGCGACAAGCGCCCGGGCAAGCTCAGGCGCTTGCTGCACTGTTTGGCGGGCATCCTCAACTAGCGCGCGCAGTCGAGTGCGGGACGCGGCGGTGGGTAGCCAAGATCGAGCGTGATGCCCGCAATCGCATCGATTCCCGATACGACAAGTCCAAGACCGTCGAGCACGTAATGGGAGATCACCAGGCTCACCGCGGTCGAGCCATCGGTAAGTGGAAGCGCGCCGAAATGCCAGCCGTGGGCCCGATTCCGGGTCGACGGGCATTTGTGAGCGTTCATCTGCCCAGTCGCTGACCTCGGCGCGTGGGCGGGGGCTGCTCGGATATCGATGTCCGTCGGGCCGCGGTCCAGGACCCACCGATACCGGGCGAACGGCAGCGGCGAACGCTCGATGCGCCTTCCCAACGGCCCATGGCCGAGATTGTGGTGAAAACGCCTCAGCCCGTCGAAATCAATAGGATGCTCATAAACCCACAAGACCTGCATGATTTGCTTCGGCCCGGTGACGCGCTGCCCCATGAACAAGGCTTGGTCCACGTAAGCGAGGCGGTTGTCCGGGCACGCATCACCGTTGAGTGCGCGGCTCCACGGATGCTCGTGCAGGAAGTATCCGCACTGGCACTGATCAGCCTTCCTTGACACGATAGATCTGCTTGAGAGTTGCGCGGGCGCATCGCACTCAATGTGGCCGTCGGCATGGACGGCGATTTTCATTCTGCTCGGTCGATTCAGCAGGCATTTCGACGTTTGCACGGCAGCTCACCGCACATCCCCTTGCCCGGGCGCCAGTTTTTCGCACAGCATTCCCGCCAAGCCGCGGATGGTGCCGATGTCGACGAGATCGGCGGAATTGATGCGTATTCCTGTTTCGGTCTCCATGCGGGTGCGAAGTTCCAGCGCGCCCAGTGAGTCCATGCCGTACTCGGAGAGCGGCCGGTCGACATCCATGTTTCGACGCAGGATCAGGCTGACCTGGTCGGAGATCAGACTCCGCAGCCGGGTGGGCCACTCGTCGAAGGGCAACTCCTTTGAGCTCTGCACGCAATCTGGTTATGCCCGTTGCAGTTTGCCCTGCGCGGAACGCTTCGGCGAAAGCACTGCGCTGGGTGAAGGCGGTCACCTGCAGTGCCCATGATCGGCGCATAGCCGGTGTAGGCGCGCTCGTGGCGCAGCAGCGTTTCGAATGCGTAAGCGACCCTCCTCGGGGGCAATCGGCGGTGTCGGCATCATCCCGCGGTGCTGGGGCGCTCGAGCTGTGCCCACGGGCCCCAGGCGATCGTGGTGGCCGGCAGGCCATTCGCCCGCCGCCACAGGCTGAAGGCGTCTAGCCAGCTGTTGGCCGCGGCGTAGGCACCCTGCCCCGGCGAGCCCCACCAGAGCGGCCGCCGAGGAGAACGAGCAGAACCAATCCAACGGCTGGCCAGCGGTGGCATGCGTGGAAGTTCCATGCGCCGTAAACCTTTGGCGCCCAGCTACGTTCGATGAGCTCGTCGGTGATATCGGTCAAGGAGGCGTCCTCGAGTCACACGCCGCCGCATGCACCACCCCGCGTAGCGTAAGGCCGGTGGCCGTCGCCGCGATGACCAGACGCTGAGCCGTAGCCACCTCGGCGATATCGCCACACTCAATCACAATTCGGCACCGATCGAACGGATGCGCTCAATCTTGTCCAGAGCCTCCGGGGTCGGCTGCGAGAGCGAAGACAGCACGATACGCCCGCAGCCCTCCCCGGAATCGGGAGAAGCCATCCACTCGGCCAAGAACAGACCCAGGCTCCCGAGCCCACCGGTGATGATGTAGGCGCCGTCGTCGCGGAAGACCCGTGCCGCCGCCGGCGGCACCGTCACACGACTGCGCCCGTGTGCGGGACATCGAGGACGAGTTTTCCGGTGTGCTGGGCGTCGCTCATCGCCCGAATTGCGGTGGCGGCCTTCTGCCAGCGGGTAGTGCGCGCTCTCCGGCACCGGCAGCACGCCATCCGCGGCGAGTTGGTACACCTTCTCCAACAACCCGCGCAGCCGGTGCGGGTGGCTCTCGGCGATCGACGCCAGGTCCACGGCGTAGAACGCGAGGTTACGCCGTAACGGCAGCAGCCCCAATCGGATGTCGCCGAAGCTGCCACGTTTGCCGATCTCGATGAATCGTCCGCCGTGCGCGAGCAATTCGATCCCCGCGCGCTGGGCGGCGCCGGTGACCGAGTTGAGCACGATGTCGACCCCGTGGCCGTCGGTGTCACGGCGTATCAGGTCGGCGAATTCGATGCTTCGTGAGTCATAGACATGCTCGATACCCATGTCGCGCAGCAGATCTCGACGCTGCTCGCTACCGGCAGTCGCGAAGATCTCGGCGCCCGCGGCGCGGGCGATCGCGATCGCTGCCTGCCCGACACCACCGGTCCCGGAATGAATCAATACCTTGTCGCCGCTATCGATGTGAGCGAGATCGTGCAGGCCGTACCAGGCTGTCGCTGTCGCGGTGGTCACCGCGGCCGCCTGCTCGTCAGAAAGCCCGGCCGGCAGCGTGACGGCCGAGCGCGCGTCACAAGTGAGGAACGTACCCCACGAGCCGGCGTGGCACAGGCCGCCAACATGATCGCCCACCTTGTGGTCGGCCACGCCCGGTCCGACCGCGTCACCACCCCGGCGAAGTCGGTGCCGAGCTGCGGTGGGTGGCCGTCGAATTCGAGCGAGGCGAGGCGACCGGACGCCAGGAGGACGTCGGCGAAATTGACGCCGGACGCGCTGACCGCGACCTCGATCTGTCCCGGTCCGGGCGCAACCCGTTCGCAAGCAACGAGTTCCATCGACTCCAGAGCACCGGGTGTGCGGATCTGCAGGCGCATCCCGTCGCGCTCGTGGTCGGCTACGGCGGTGCGACGCTCTTCGGGAAGCAGCGGACCGGGCGACAACCGCGCGGTATACCAGTCGCCGTTTCGCCAGGCGGTTTCGTCTTCCTCGGACCCGCTCTCAAGTTGCCGGGCCAGATGTTCGGCTTCGGCGTCGGCGTCCAGATCGATATGAGTGACGCGCAAGTGTGGATGCTCCGTGCCGACCACCCGGATCAGACCCCTGAGCCCAGCCTGTTGCAGGTTCGGTTCGTCACCGGCGAGCACCGTCTGGGCGGTGCGAGTCACGACGTACAGCCGAGACGACTCGCCTGGGATATCGGGAAATTCGCGGATGATCCGCACCAGATGCTGCACGCACTCGCGGCCCATCAGGGGATCAACGGCGTCACCGTTTTGCGGCCCCATGAGAACCACTACGCCGGTAAACCCACTGCCAAGCAGATGTTGTCGAAGCTGTTGGCTGTTCACGGCGTGGTCAGCGTGCGGTGTCCAGGACATGGTGGTGCATTGCGAGCCATGACTTTTCAGGGCGTCGGGCAAATCGGTGGCAAGAACATCTGCGACGGCGGTCGTGCTGATCAGTAGCCAGCTTCCGGGGTGAGCGTATTCCACGTCGGGCAGTTCTCGCTGCCGCCACTCGATGGTCAACAGCCGCTCGGCCAGTACCCGGTCTTTCTTGTCTTTCTCGGAGAGACCGGTGTCCAATCGCAACCCCTGCACGGCGAGCAGGATTGTCCCGTGCTCGTCGAGCACCTCGAGATCAGCCTCGATCCCGGAACTGTCGGCTTTCGACACGCGTGCGTAGCAGTAGTGGGCGTTGCGAGCCGAGTCGTAGGCCCGTAACCGGCGGATACTTTGCGGCAGCGCCAACACGTTCCCGCCAACCGCCTGCATGGCCGGATGACGCCGCGACCGATTGAAAACAGGCATCCAGCAATGCCGGATGCGCGGTGTAACCGATGTTGGTGGGAGCGGATTTGGCGGGGGAGCGCGACCTCGGCCAGGACGCTGCCGCCCCCTTCGCCGGTGTGCACCGCGCCAAGACCGGTGAACGCCGGACCGTATTGGACGCCCCGCTCGTCCAGGCGCTTGCGCACCTCGTCGCCACCCTCTCTATGCGGGTGCGCGGCAAGAAGCGCGGCAATGTCGTGCGCAGCGAGTTGTCCGTCGTCAGCGGCGTGCAGTACTGCGTTGCTCAGCCGGGTTTTCTCGCCTCCCCGAAATGCCTCTACCTTGAACTCGACGACGCCCGAGAACGACAACGACGCCGAAGCGCCGATCGTGGTCTGCTCCATCAGCGGCAGCGCCTGCTCGAAGCGGATATCGCGAACTTCCGAAGTCTCGCCCAGCACCGTGTGCGCGGCGGCCAACGCCATCTCGCAATGGGCCGCCGCCGGAAGCGACAGCGACACATTGGATCTGGTGGTCGTCCAGCCACGGCTGGGTGGCGGTGCCGACCTCTCCTTGCCAGACATGACGCTCCGGCTCTTCCCGCAAGCGCACATGCGCACCCAGTAGCGGGTGTACCGAAACGGTGCATCCGCCGTAGGTGGCGGAGGATTGCTGATCGTCGCGGTTCAACAGCAGCCGACGGTGCGTCCACGTTGGCAGGGGTGCGTCTACCAGTCGGCCGTTGGGATAGAGCGCGGAGAAGTCGACCGCTGGCGCCCGCATTGTGCAGATCCGCCACGAGGCCCCGCAGCCCGTGCGGAAGCGCTAGCTCGTGTCGCATGCCAACCACGAGCGGCCACCGAGATGTCGAGGCTGCGAGCGTTTTGTTCGAGAGAGGCGTCGAGCAGGGGAT
>CAWCRJ010000026.1:0-11798 GCA_963797865.1 uncultured Actinomycetota bacterium | reverse complement strand
AGCTGAAGGCCGAGCGCTGGGCCGCTCGGCCCAGGGGTTTAATTGGTCGGCGAATTCGGCGATAAGTTCCGCCGGTAACACGCCATTCGCCATTTCGATATTTCCGGAATTGTCACCGCGCAATTTCGTTATGACGAGGCGGCGGCGAGCGGGCCTAAAGCTCGGCCCCCTCTCGTGATCTGTTGCAGCGGTGGCGTTTTGAGCGCTTCAAATCGGGCTCCGCCAAAGAGGAACAGGCCATTTCAGCAAAACCGGTTTGCGTGAACACCTTCGCGCGATTGGATCGGAGCCAGTCGAAGTGGGGCGGTGCCCCCGGCCCACATAGAAGAACTCGGCTTCGACGCATGTGGGTTGAAATACGTTGCAGCAGTGCATGTTTTCATGAGAAGCGTTGCTGTCCAAGCAAAGACACCGACCGTGCGCTGTCGGCATGAAAGACCCGGCCACCCACGATGATGTGCTGTCGAATTGCGCTGGTGTGCAAAAGAAGTCGCTATTTGCTCGGCCTCCCTGTTTGCTGCGCCGCACCGGAGCGTTGAAGCGCACGGAACTTGCGGTACTCTGCGGCCGGCTCCCGGCGGAGGATTCGGATCCGTTGAATCGCTGGCGAATCGGACGCAGCACCGCAAAATAACGTGCGCCAGCTCACAAAACGCAAGTGATTCGGCTCACCATTTGTTTGGCGGATACGGCCGAGCCCTGCTTCCGTAAAGGCCGCAATGACCTGCGTAAATGGACGCGCTGCTGCGGCGTGATAGACCCGTTACCGAAACGAGATATCGGATTTCCCAAGATGACGAACGCGCCGGGGTTCTCTACGGTCCCTGTTAGCCCACAACGGGTTACGGAACAGTAATCAGATAATTGAATCCACGGACCCGCGTGCGAGCGGCGCCACGGACGGCGAAAGCCCGACCGTGGTCGGTGGGTAACACCCGCCGGGCAGACTTGGCCCGCCGCTGCCGTGCCTGACCCAAGACGGCACGTTTCAAAGCAGGCATCAACCAGACAGCTTCAGCCCACATCCGTGGGCTTGCTTTGGCGCGCGCACCGCGAAAGGAACAAATTTGAAGAACGTCCGAAAGACGCTCATTCTTGCCGCCGTCACGGGCACGCTCGTGACCATCCCGTCGGCCACCGCTCACGCGGACGAGGTACCGGCGGGCTTCGACCCAAACGCGCCGGCCGCCGGCCCCGCTCCGGACGCTCCGCCGCCGCCGGCTCCGGACGCTCCGCCGCCGCCGGCTCCGGACGCTCCGCCGCCGCCGGCTCCGGACGCTCCGCCGCCGCCGGCTCCGGACGCTCCGCCGCCGCCGGCTCCGGACGCTCCGCCGCCTCCGGCTCCGGACGCTCCGCCGCCTGGCCCGGACGTCCCGCCGCCTCCCGCTCATCGGGCATACAGCGTGAACTGGGATGCCATCGCGCAGTGCGAGTCGGGTGGCAACTGGGGCATCAGCACCGGTAACGGCTTCGCCGGTGGTCTGCAGTTCACGTCGAGCACCTGGCACGCCAACGGTGGATCGGGCTCCCCGTCCGGCGCGAGCCGCGACGAGCAGATTCGGGTCGCCGAGAACGTGCTGCACTCGCAGGGCATCGGCGCTTGGCCGGTCTGCGGACGCCGCGGCTAAGCCGCAGCCGCAATCGACGGCTTCGCGGTCAACATAGTCGTACATATAAGAAGTGCCGGGCCTCGCGCCCGGCACTTCTTAGCTCCAGGGGGTGCGGGCCCCGGCGTCGGGTAGCGTCGGGCCCGTGACCGCAACGCCGCGCGAATTCGACATTGTGCTGTATGGGGCGACCGGCTTCGTCGGAAAACTCACCGCCGAATACCTGGTTAGTTCGGCACCGGACCGGCGGATCGCGCTGGCCGGCAGATCGCACCGACCGGTTGCGCGCGGTCCGTGACACGCTGGGCGACGCCGCGCAGTCGTGGCCCATTCTGAACGCCGACGCCTCGTCGCCCTCGACGCTCAATGAGATGGCGGCCCGTACCCAGGTCGTCATCACCACTGTCGGGCCCTACACCCGCTACGGGCTGCCGCTGGTGGCCGCGTGCGCCGCCGCGGGCACCGACTACGCCGACCTGACCGGCGAGGCGATGTTCGTCCGCGAAAGCATCGACCTGTACCACAAGCAGGCCGCGGATACGGGCGCCCGCATTGTGCATGCGTGCGGATTCGATTCGGTCCCCTCAGACCTCAGCGTGTATGCGCTCTACCGGGCGGCTCGAGACGACGGCGCTGGAGAACTCGGCGACACCGACCTGGTGGTCCGGTCCTTCTCCGGCGGCGTGTCCGGCGGAACCGTCGCGTCGATGTTGGAAGTGCTGGATACCGCCTCCCGCGATCCGGACGCCCGCCGCCAGCTCGCCGACCCGTACACGTTGACCACGGACCGCGGCGCCGAACCCGAAATCGGCCCCCAGCCCGACTTGCCGTGGCGTCGTGGTCGTCGGATCGCGCCGGAGCTGACCGGGTTGTGGACATCGGGCTTTTTGATGGCGCCCTATAACACCCGAATCGTGCGGCGCAGCAATGCATTGCTGGACTGGGCCTACGGACGTCAGTTGCGGTACAGCGAAAGCATGAGCCTGGGCTCGTCGCCGCTGGCTCCGGTGGCATCCGCTGTGGTGGGTGGGGTTGGCGCCGCAACCTTCGGATTGGGCAGCCGCTATTTCCGGCTGCTGCCGCGCAAACTGGTGGAGCGCATCGTGCCCAAACCGGGAACCGGCCCGAGTGAAACCGCCCGGGAACGTGGCTACTACCGGATCGAGACCTTCACCACGACAACCACCGGCGCGCGTTACGTGGCGCGCATGGAACAGCGCGGCGACCCGGGCTACAAGGCGACATCGGTGCTGTTGGGGGAGTGCGGCCTCGCTCTGGCGCTGGATCGCGACAGGCTCCCAGATCTGCATGGCGTTCTCACCCCTGCGGCCGCGATGGGCGACGCGCTGCTGGACCGGTTCCCCGCCGCGGGTGTCTCGTTGGAAACCGAACGACTGAACTGATCGGCGGGTAAGACCGCCCCTTGCGAGGGGTGTTGTCCGATGTCCGGAGCTGACAAAAGTCAGCAGGTACGGGCTCGCCCGCAGTGGGCACAAGCGACGTTCGGCCCCGGCCGGGCCGGGCGTTGATCAGAGAAGCACGCGAGAGGTAATGCCATTCAGACACGCTTACTGGTGGCCAGAAGCTGGTGCGCGGGGAATCCCTCGCCTCAAACAACGGGGCCTACACCCTGACCCTGCAAGACGACGGCAACCTGGTGCTCTACGCGGCTGACGGACCGGCGTGGTCGACGCACACCGAGACCGACAACCCGCCGCCTCCCGAGCCCGCCGGGATCGCCGCCGAGGAGCCCGCCGCCGAGGAATCCGCCGCGGAGCCCGCCGCAGCAGCGGCTGCTGAACCGGAGCCAGAGCCGGCCGCCCGCACCTACACCGTCGAATCCGGCGACACCCTGTGGGCGATTGCGGAGCGCTTCTACGGCGACGGCAACAGATATCAGGCGATCGCCGACGCCAGCGGGGTCTCCAACCCGGACCTGATTCAGCCCGGCCAAGTGCTCACGATTCCCTGATCGCCGCACAGCAGACCCCGCCTGCGGGATTTGGGCGCTTACATAAGAGCAAACACCGCTCCCTAGAATTGACGGGTGACCGCCAGCCGCAGCCCCGCCACCGACCTGCCCAAGTCGTGGGATCCGGCTGCGGTCGAAAGCGCCATCTACCAGAAATGGGTGGATGCGGGGTACTTCGCGGCGGACCCCAACAGCGCCAAGCCCGGGTATTCGATTGTGCTGCCGCCGCCGAACGTGACCGGCAGCCTGCACATGGGCCACGCGCTCGAACACACCATGATGGACGCCCTGACCCGCCGCAAGCGGATGCAGGGCTACGAGGTGCTCTGGCAGCCGGGCATGGATCACGCCGGCATCGCGACGCAGAGCGTGGTGGAAAAGCAGCTTGAGGTCGACGGCAAGACCAAAGAGGACTTCGGCCGAGAGCTGTTCATCGAAAAGGTCTGGGACTGGAAGCGCGAGTCCGGCGGCGCCATCGGTGCACAGATGCGGCGCCTCGGCGACGGCGTGGACTGGAGCCGCGAACGCTTCACGATGGACGACGGTCTGTCGCGCGCGGTCCGGGCGATCTTCAAGCGCCTTTACGACGCCGGACTGATCTATCGGGCCGAGCGGCTGGTCAACTGGTCGCCGGTGCTGCAGACGGCGATCTCGGATATCGAGGTCGACTACCAAGAAGTCGAAGGCGAGCTGGTGTCCTTCCGCTACGGGTCGATGGACGACTCGCAGCCACATATCGTGGTGGCCACCACCCGGATGGAAACGATGCTCGGTGACACCGCGGTCGCGGTGCATCCCGATGACGAGCGCTACCGACAGCTGGTCGGCACGAGCCTGCAGCACCCTTTCGTGGATCGTGAGCTTATGGTGGTCGCCGACGAGCATGTGGACCCCGAATTCGGCACCGGCGCAGTCAAAGTCACGCCTGCACACGACCCTAATGACTTCGAGATCGGCCTGCGGCATCAGCTGCCGATGATCTCGATCATGGATACCAAGGGCCGAATCACCGACACCGGAACGCGATTCGACGGCATGGACCGATTCCAGGCCAGGGTCGCGGTGCGCGAGGCGCTGGCGGGCGAGGGTCGGATCGTCGAGGAGAAGCGCCCGTACCTACACAGTGTCGGACACTCCGAGCGCAGCGGCGAGCCGATCGAACCACGGCTTTCCCTGCAATGGTGGGTCCGGGTGGAATCGCTCGCCAAGGCGGCTGGTGACGCGGTACGCAACGGGGACACCGTGATTCATCCGGCCAGTCTGGAACCTCGATGGTTCGCCTGGGTCGACGACATGCACGACTGGTGCATTTCGCGCCAGCTGTGGTGGGGCCACCGCATCCCGATCTGGTACGGCCCCAACGGCGAACAGCGCTGCGTTGGTCCCGACGAAACACCACCGCAAGGCTGGGAGCAGGACCCCGATGTGCTGGACACCTGGTTCTCCTCGGGCCTGTGGCCGTTCTCCACGTTGGGCTGGCCGGAAAAGACTCCGGAACTCGAAAAGTTCTATCCCACAAGCGTTCTGGTTACCGGTTATGACATCCTGTTTTTCTGGGTGGCGAGGATGATGATGTTCGGCACCTTTGTCGGTGACGACGAGGCCATCACCCTGGACGGCCGCCGCGCTCCGCAGGTGCCGTTTACCGATGTCTTCCTGCACGGGCTGATCCGCGACGAGTCCGGTCGCAAGATGAGCAAGTCCAAGGGCAACGTCATCGACCCGCTGGACTGGGTGGAGATTTTTGGGGCCGACGCCCTGCGGTTCACCCTGGCCCGCGGCGCCAGTCCCGGTGGTGACCTGGCGATCGGTGAGGACCATGTCCGGGCGTCGCGCAACTTCTGCACCAAGCTGTTCAACGCCACCCGCTACGCGCTGCTCAACGGCGCGAGGCTGGCCCCGCTGCCGGAGCCGGCCGAGCTCACCGATGCCGACCGATGGATTCTCGGACGACTGGAAGAGGTTCGCGCGGAGGTCGACTCGGCGTTCGACAGCTACGAGTTCAGTCGCGCTTGCGAGGCGCTCTACCACTTCGCGTGGGACGAATTCTGCGACTGGTACGTCGAATTGGCCAAGACGCAACTGGCCGAAGGGATCACGCACACCACGGCCGTGCTGGCGGCGACGCTGGACGTCCTGCTGCGGTTGCTGCACCCGGTGATCCCGTTCATCACCGAGGCCCTGTGGCAGGCACTGACCGGCGATGAGGCCCAACACGAGTCGCTGGTGATCGCCGACTGGCCGCAGTCGTCCGGAATCAGCCTGGATCAGGTTGCCGCGCAGCGGATTACCGACATGCAGAAGCTGGTGACCGAGGTGCGGCGGTTCCGCAGCGATCAAGGGCTGGCGGACCGCCAGAAGGTACCTGCCCGGATGACCGGTGTCGACGAATCCGGCCTGGGCACCCAGGTCAGCGCGGTGACGTCGCTGGCGTGGCTCACCGCCGCCGACCCGGAGTTTCGCCCGTCGGCGTCGGTCGAAGTGCGGCTCAGCGCCGGTACCGTCGTCGTCGAACTCGACACCTCGGGCACCATCGATGTCGTCGCCGAACGTCGCCGGCTGGAAAAGGATCTGGCCGCGGCGCACAAGGAACTGGCATCGACCACCGCCAAATTGGCCAACGACGACTTTTTGGGTAAGGCCCCGCAGAACGTCGTCGACAAGATCCGGGACCGTCAGCGCCTGGCCCAGGAGGAAACCGAGCGGATCAACGCGCGGCTAGTCGGACTGCAGTGAGTGCCCGATGACTGAGCCGCCCGAGTGGCCGCAGGACCCCGACTGGCCGCGGGACGAGGTTCCCGGCGAGATCCCCGACCGGACCCCCACACCGGACGAGGTCGCATCGCTGCTGCAGGTCGAGCACCTGCTGGACCAGCGCTGGCCGGAGACCAAAATCGAGCCGAGTTTGGCCCGGATCAGCGCGCTGCTGGACCTGCTGGGCTCGCCGCAACTGGCCTACCCGTCGATCCATGTCGCGGGCACCAACGGCAAGACCTCTGTGGCTCGGATGATCGACGCACTGATCACCGCGCTGCACGGGCGCACCGGGCGCACCACCAGCCCGCACCTGCAATCGGCGGTGGAACGGATCTCCATCGACTCCAAGCCGATCAGCCCGGCGCAGTACGTGGCGACCTATCGAGAGATCGAGCCGTTCGTGCACATGGTCGACGCGCAGTCGCAGGCGGACGGCGGCCCCGCCATGAGCAAGTTCGAGGTGCTGACGGCGATGGCGTTCGCCGCGTTCGCCGACGCCCCCGTCGACGTCGCCGTGGTCGAGGTGGGGATGGGGGGGCGCTGGGATGCCACCAACGTGATCAATGCCCCGGTCGCGGTTATCACCCCGATCTCCATCGACCATGTCGAATACCTGGGCGACGATCTCGCCGGCATCGCCGGGGAGAAGGCCGGCGTCATCACCAGGGCGCCCGAGGGCGCACCCGATACCGTCGCGGTCATCGGGCGTCAGCCTCCCGAGGCGATGGAAGTGCTGTTGGCCCAAACCGTCCAAGCCGATGCCGCGGTGGCCCGCGAGGATTCGGAGTTCGCGGTCCTGGGCCGTCAGGTGGCGATCGGTGGGCAGGTGCTGCAGCTGCAGGGTCTGGGTGGGGTGTATTCCGATGTCTACCTGCCGCTGCACGGCGAACATCAGGCGCACAACGCCGTGCTGGCCCTCGCGGCGGTTGAGGCGTTCTTCGGTGCCGGCGCCCAGCGTCAGCTCGACGTCGAGGCGGTTCGTGCCGGTTTCGCCGCCGTCGCCAGCCCCGGCCGGCTGGAGCGGATGCGCAGTGCACCCACGGTGTTCATCGACGCCGCGCACAATCCCGCCGGTGCGGGGGCGCTGGCGCAGACCCTGGCCGAAGAATTCGACTTCCGCTATCTCGTCGGAGTGCTCAGCGTGCTCGCGGACAAGGACGTCGACGGCATCCTGGCCGCCCTGCAGCCGGTGTTCGATGCTGTCGTGGTGACTCACAACGGATCCCCGCGGGCGGTCGACGTCGAGTCGCTGGCCATGGCCGCGCGCGAGCGGTTCGGGCCCGACCGGGTGAGCACCGCGGACAACCTGCGCGATGCCATTGACGTCGCGACGGCGCTGGTGGATGACGCCGCGGCGGAAGGACCGGCCGAAGCGTTCTCCGGCACCGGCATCGTCATCACCGGCTCGGTGGTCACCGCCGGGGCGGCGCGGACCCTGTTTGGTCGTGATCCGCAATGACTGAAGTGCCCGAGAACCCCGAGGAGCAGACCCCGGCGCCACCGGCCGACCCGTGGCGGAGCTTTGGCGCGGTGATGGCCTTGACCCTGTTTTTGGAGGCGATCGTGGTGCTGCTCGCGATCCCGGTGGTGGGCGCGGTCGGCGGCGGCCTGACGCCGGCGTCGCTCGTCTACCTGATCGGGCTGGCCGTACTGCTGATCCTGATGGCCGGTGTGCAGCGCAAACCCTGGGCGATATGGGCCAACCTCGGCGTGCAGGTGATCCTGCTCGCCGGCTTCGCGGTCTACCCGGGGGTGGGATTCATCGGCGTGCTGTTCGCCGGGCTGTGGGGGCTGATCGCCTACTTCCGCGCCGAGGTTCGGCGCAGGCAGGGGTAGGCCGGCACTCAGGGCGGTGTCACGGCCCGAGCAGGGGCCCATGCTGTCACCCGACCCCGTGCCGGCCGATTATGTACGCTGTCCGCCGTGACCGAACGGACATTGGTACTGATCAAGCCTGACGGCGTGCAGCGGCAGCTGGTGGGGGAGATCATCGGCCGCGTCGAGCGCAAAGGCCTCTCCATCGCTGCGCTGGAGCTCCGGCTCGTCGACCGCGACCTCGCCGCCCAGCACTACGCGGAACACGACGGCAAGGCCTTCTTCGAGTCGCTGCTGGAATTCATCACGTCGGGACCGGTAGTTGCGGCCATCGTGGAGGGTCCGCGAGCGATCGCCGCATTCCGCCAGCTCGCAGGCGGTACCGACCCGGTGGAGAAGGCAATCCCCGGCACGATCCGCGGCGATTTCGGCCTGGAGACGCAATTCAACCTGGTGCACGGGTCGGATTCGGCCGAGTCCGCGAAGCGCGAAATCGCGCTATGGTTTCCCAAGGCTTAGACCTGCGGTGAATCAGGCCGCGGCGCCGTCCTGAGCAACTTTGCTGAAGCGGCTGCATCATGTGTGGCTGGGGCGGCGGCGTGATGTGGGATACTGGTCTCGGGTGAACGTCGCCGGACCGGCGTCAGACACCCGAATGAAGACTTAGACAAGCGCGACCATAGCCCCGTCGCCTTGGTTCGCTGCATGTCAGGCCGTCATTCAGCACGGCGCCGAGTAGGTCCTGATCCTGGGCCGCTCGGGGCGAGACCATCACAAGCCCGGGAGAAGTGACCCGGGTCCATAGCGAAGCCCTCGCGTGGCCGCGTCGCAATGACGCGCCCGGGGGCTTGAGGAGAATACGTGGTAGACGGTGCACCGACTGCAGACCCATCAGAAGAATCGACTCGGCCCGAGGACCTGCCGGACCGCTTGAGAGTTCATTCGCTGGCCCGAACGCTGGGGACCACCAGCAAGCGGGTGTTGGACGCACTGAGCGAGTTGGACGGGCGAATCCGCAGCGCACATTCCACCGTGGACCGCGACGACGCGGTGCGGGTACGGGACCTGCTGGCGTCCGCGCAGCCCGCGGCGACCGAGGACAACGCTGTGACCGCGCCGGGAGCAAGCGCCGCCGACGAACCCGAATCCCGGTTGCTGCTCGAGAGCCCGGACAACGTCGCCGAGCGGCCGCATTACATGCCGTTGTTCGTCGCGCCGCAGCCGATCGATGCCCGCGAGGAAGACGCCGGCACCGACGACGACGCCGACGACTCGGACGATTCCGACTCGGATACCGACGATGACGAGCAGGCCGACCGGCCGTCGAACAAGCGGCGGCGCCGTGGCCGTCGCGGCCGTGGTCGCGGGCGCGGTGAGCAGGGCGGATCCGACGACCCGGGCGATGATGGGGACGACGACGAGGGGCAACCGCGGGGCAGGAAAGGCGGTCAAGCGGCCTCCGCCGACTCCGAGGACGCTGACGGCCAAGACGCTGACGACTCGGACGACTCCGATGACTCGGACAACGGTGACGACGGTTCGGGCGACGGCGGCAACCGCCGTCGCCGGCGGCGCCGTCGGCGCAAATCCGGATCGGGCGACGACAACGACGAGGGGTCATCACCCGACGATCCGCCGAACACGGTGGTGCATGAGCGGCCGCCCCGTAGCGGCAAGAGCGGCGGCGGAGATGACTCCGCCAGCCCGAACAACGAGATCAAGGGCATCAACGGCTCGACCCGGCTGGAGGCCAAGCGGCAACGGCGCCGGGACGGACGCGACGCCGGACGGCGCCGCCCGCCGGTGCTGACCGAGGCCGAATTCTTGGCGCGCCGCGAGGCCGTCGAGCGGGTGATGGTCGTGCGCGACCGGGTCCGCACCGAGCAGCCGCATCAGGGTTCGCGGTACACCCAGATCGCCGTGCTAGAGGACGGCATCGTCGTCGAGCACTTCGTCACGTCGGCCGCGTCGGCCTCCCTGGTGGGCAACATCTACCTGGGGATCGTGCAAAACGTGTTGCCCTCGATGGAGGCGGCGTTCGTCGACATCGGCCGCGGCCGCAACGGTGTGCTCTACGCCGGTGAGGTCAACTGGGAAGCCGCCGGACTTGGCGGATCCGACCGCAAGATCGAGCAAGCGCTCAAGCCGGGCGACTATGTCGTCGTCCAGGTCAGCAAGGACCCGGTCGGGCACAAGGGCGCCCGGCTCACCACGCAGGTGTCGCTGGCGGGCCGTTACCTGGTCTATGTGCCGGGCGCGTCCTCGACCGGGATCAGCCGCAAGCTGCCCGACACCGAGCGCCAGCGGCTCAAAGAGATCCTGCGTGACGTGGTGCCGTCCGACGCCGGGGTGATCATTCGTACCGCGTCCGAGGGCGTCAAAGAAGAGGACATCCGCGGCGACGTCACCCGCCTGCAGGAGCGCTGGAAACAGATCGAGGCCAAGGCGATCGAGATCAAGGAGAAGGCCGCCGGCGCCGCGGTGGCCCTCTACGAAGAGCCCGACGTGCTGGTCAAAGTCATCCGCGACCTGTTCAACGAGGACTTCGCCGGTCTCATCGTCTCCGGTGACGAAGCCTGGACCACCATCAACGACTACGTGAATTCCGTTGCCCCCGACCTGGTTTCGAAGCTGAAGAAGTACGAGGCGCCCGCCGGTCCGGAAGGGCAGGCCGGGCCGGACGTGTTCGCGGTGCATCGCATCGATGAGCAGCTCGCCAAGGCGATGGAGCGCAAGGTGTGGCTGCCGTCGGGCGGCACGCTGGTGATCGACCGGACCGAGGCCATGACGGTGGTCGACGTCAACACCGGCAAGTTCACCGGGTCCGGGGGCAACCTCGAGCAGACGGTCACCAAGAACAACCTCGAGGCGGCCGAGGAGATCGTGCGCCAGCTGCGGCTGCGCGACATCGGCGGCATCGTGGTCATCGACTTCATCGACATGGTGCTGGAGTCCAACCGCGATCTGGTGCTGCGGCGGCTGACCGAGGCGCTGGCCCGCGACCGCACCCGCCATCAGGTGTCCGAGGTGACGTCGCTCGGTTTGGTCCAGCTGACCCGCAAGCGGTTGGGCACCGGCCTGATCGAAGCCTTCTCGACCTCGTGTTCGAACTGCGGGGGGCGCGGGATCCTGCTGCACACCGACCCGGTGGATTCGGCCCCCTCGAACGGGCGCAAGTCCGACTCCGGTGGTGGTGGCCGCCGGGGCAGGCGCAAGAAGAACAAAGCCGAAGAGCCGGTGGTGGCCAAGGTGCCCACCCACGCTCCCGGCGAGCATCCGATGTTCAAGGCGATGGCCGCCGGCTCCTCCGCGCAGTCCGAGGATGACGAATCCGACGAGGTCACCGAAGACACCACCGACGAATTCGACCAGGAGAAGGCGGGTCGCGGCGGCAACGTCGCCGACACCGAGGACTTCGACGACGACCGACGACGAGGACTCGGACGACGATGACGATGACGACGACTCGGACGACGATGATGACGACTCGGACGATGATGACGACTCGGACGATGACGACGACCTCGACGAGGACGACGAGGACATCGACGACGAAGAGGACCTCGGCGACGATGACGAGGATCTCGAGCTCGACGACGACGATCTGGACACCGAAGACGACGATTCCGACGATGCCGGGCGGGGCT
>CAWCRJ010000025.1:0-13619 GCA_963797865.1 uncultured Actinomycetota bacterium | reverse complement strand
GCGGCCGTGACGGCGACATTGGAACGGGCGCCGTGACTACGTCCAGTTGCCGATATTGGTCAAGTCCAGAATGGCTACTACGGATAGTAGTAGTAATGCGGAACGGGGTCTAATGCTTGAAAGCCATTAGCTAATTCCTGGTGCGGGATGCGCTTTAGGGGCTCACCAAGATTTGTGGAGAATTTAGGCTGAGGTGTTGCCGCTCGAGTACAGCTTGGAGTTGCGGACCATCGGAACGACCGAGCTACCAGAGGCGGCGGCGCTTTGGCGGATGCGACACGAAGGATGACGACGCATTGCTTCATTGCGTTCGCGTTCCCGACGTCGAGCGGCGACCCATGCCGGATGGGACTGAAGGAAAATAACCGTGCCTTCTGGTGTATTCGCCACGATCGTCACTCCTCTCGGTACCACCCGCAAAAGCTACAACAGTGTGGTTATCGGATCGTGATTCCAGAATGCCCGCCGAATCCTGAGACCAAACCACCCGTCAAGATGAGAATTGGCCATGAATTTCGAGCGTAATCCGTTGCCCTGCTGTGCTGTCGTCCGTGCTGGTCCGACGGCAATCAGAACCATAGCGACGGGCACCGACAGAATTCCGGTTTGAACCTCATGCGCGGTTGGCTGCTAGGGTCCCATGCTTATGCCGGAGATCGATCGTCGCCGCATGATCTTGACAACCGGGATCGGCGTGCTGGCAGCAACGCTGCCGGTCCCGAAAGCCTCGGCCTACCCGCCGCGACGGGATGGAGCTGCCGATCGGATACCGCCGCCCGCCGCGCCGAGTGGCCAATCCGGGAGCTACATCTTCTCGGACGAATTCGACGGCCCGGCAGGCTCAGCCCCGGATGCGTCCAAATGGGCGGTGGCCAAAGCCCGCGAGACGATCAAGGACCCGACCTACTGGGAACGCCCCGAGAACATCGGCCAATATCGCGATGATCGCCGCAACGTATTCGTCGACGGCAAGTCCAACCTGGTGCTGCGCGCCGCCAAGGACGGGCCCACCTACTACAGCGGCAAGGTGCAGAGCCTGTGGCGCGGCGGCGTCGGCCACACCTGGGAAGCCCGGATCAAACTGGACTGCCTGACCCCAGGCGCCTGGCCCGCCTACTGGATGGGCAACGAGGACCAGGGCGAAATCGACGTCATGGAGTGGTACGGCAACGGCAACTGGCCCTCGGCCACCACCGTGCACGCCAAAGCCAACGGCGGCGAATGGAAGACCCACAACATCGCGGTGGACAGCGCCTGGCATACCTGGCGCTGCCAATGGGACGAGGCGGGCATCCGGTTCTGGAAGGACTATGCCGACGGCGCGCAACCATACTTCGACGTGCCGGCGAGCTCGCTGCCGGATTGGCCGTTTAACGGCGCGGGCTACGCGGTCTACCCGGTGTTCAACCTGGCGGTGGCCGGTTCCGGCGGCGGCGATCCCGGGTCGGGAACCTACCCCGCCGACATGCTCATCGACTGGATACGCGTCTGGTAGGCGGGTGTCCGCGCCTCAGTGGGTAAGCAGGGCGACCGCACTCGTCGGTTTGCCACCCGGACGGCGCAAATCCGATCGACGGAGCCAGACCAGTGGGCGCATCCATATCGGCAAGCGGTGCAACCGATGGGCGGCCTCGAGCACCGATTCCGCTTCGACGGTCCGCCAGCCCAGGTCTTCGAAGAAGCCCAGCCCGTTGTCGGGTGCGAACTTGAACGGCGCGTTTTCCGAGATTCCGGCGACGTTCTTGTTGATCCGCTTCCTCAGGCCGGGAAAGGCGAAATCGAGCATCCACCAAGCGACCTCCGGCCGCTTGATCGCATCCGAAAGCCCGACGATGTCACGGGGCTCGAGGTACATCGACAGACCCTCGGTCAGCACCAAGGCCCTCGTCACACCGTCCAGCGCGTCGTTGAAGAACGCATATCGCGCGTGCGGGTCGGCGAGGTCAACGGCTGTGCGGGTCAGCCGGCACCGAGGCGTCTCGTCGGCGAGTAATTGCGTCTTCTCGGCAAGCAGCTTGGGTAGATCGGCCTCGATCCAGGTGAGTTCGGATGGGAGGTCCAAGCGATAGGGCCTGGTATCCAAGCCGGCGGCCAGATTCAGGACGCGGTCGCAACCATCAGCGAGGGCGTCGGCGATGGCATCGTCGATGATCTTGGTGCGCGCGACCAGCCACCAACCACTGCGATCCGTCCACGGAACGCTGTCGACGATCGCGCGGCCCTGTTCGCCGGCGAGACGTGCCGCGAGCGGATCGTTGAATAGTGCATCGGGACGCGCCGATTCGGTGGCCCGGTGCAACGCCGTCCATCTGGCTGTATCGGAAACATGGGTGATCGTGTGCCCTGAGCCTGACATACGTTGCGTTATAGCAGTACCGCCGCCGGCCTACTGACCGGCCCTGCCTCCCGCGAGCCAGGCGGCGGTCACCGTGCGGGTCGCAGGCGGTGGAAGCGCGGCGTCCGGTGCGCCGAGGCGACCGACTTTGACGGTCCACGCCGGCGATGAGCGGTCGATGCAGGAGCCGGCGCCCTGGCTGGGCAGCCACAGCACGGCAAGGTCGCTCCCGGCGCCGCCACATCCGTAGACGCCCATGTATCCGTCGGCACGCCCGCCCCACGCGCCACCGTTGCGCAGGAGGCAGTGGGTGCCGTCGTCGAGGGCGAGCGCGAACGGGTCCGGGTTGGCGGTCGCGTGCACGGGCGGGAGCTGACCGTCGAACATCACCCGGTGCATCTGCAGGTCCCACGGATTGTCCACGCACAGAAGAGATCCCGGCGTCGAGGGCCAGCAGGTGCCGGCTCCGGCCGCGCTCGGCGAACAGTAGTAGACGTTGTCAGCAACCGCCGACGGCGACGGTTCCGAGCAGTCGCTGGCCTGCCCTACGTTGCCCGGCCCGGACGCCACTTTGTAGCCGTTCATCGCTTCGCCGCCGGGCCCGACGGCGATCACGGTAATCACCTGGGTGGACGGCGGATCGGCGCCCGCGGGCCCGGCCGAAGAGGTCGCAATCAGCGCAGTCAGTAAGGCGATCCGGACCAGCGCCATCCGGGGCACGTTCATCGAGCCAACCCTTCTCCCCTTCTGCAGAGTAGAGCGCACGCGAGGTCGCCGGGCGGGGTGGGTCAGCGGCATCGATTGGGATCGGTAGCCGCCGGGCGGGTCTGTACTGACCGCGACGACGCCGCCACGGTGATGGCGCCCCCAGGAAAGGAAGACAGCAAATGAACATCGTGCCGACCAGCATCCAAGAGCAGATCAACCGTGTCGATCGCCAGCGGAGCGTGTACATCGGGATCAGCACCGGCCTGCTCGCTATCTGGAGCTTTTATCGGCTGATCTGGATGCTCTATTCGGAATGACTTTCGGCTGGTTCTTCGGCGCGATGGCTTTCCAGGTCGTGCTATGGGGTGTGATCGGAACCGCCGCCGCGGTGGCCTCCGTCGGGTTCCTCAATCGCTACAACAAGCGATCTCGACTCGTCTGACGGCCGTCGGAGAAGTCCCGGACCTGGTTGGGGGTCCGGGACTTTCCGTTGTGGACAACAGGTCTAGAGCTGAGCCCAGACCGACTTCGTCTTCAGGTAGATCTCGAGGCCCTCTTTACCGAACTCGTGGCCCCAACCGGACTGCTTGTACCCGCCGAACGGCACATCGTGGTCGAAGACCAGCTGGCAGTTGACCTGGACGCTGCCGGCCTGCAGTCGCCTCATGATCCGGTGAGCCCGGCCGAGGTTCTCCGTCCACGCTGTCGCCGCCAGGCCGTAGGTGGTGTCGTTGGCCAGGGCCACGGCCTCGTCCTCATCGTCGAACGGCAGGATGGTGACCACCGGCCCGAAGATTTCCTGCTGATACAGCCGCATCCCGGGGTCGACGTTGGTGAGCACCGTCGGGTGCACGAAGTAGCCCTTACGATCCAGGCGGTGACCGCCGGTGACCACCTCGACACCATCCTTCTTGCCTTCGTCGATGAAGCCCATCACGCGGGTCAACTGCTTCTGGCTGATCAGGGGGCCGCTGACGCAGCCCTCCTCGCTGGGGGCGCCCAACTTGAACGAATTCGCCATCATGGCAATGCCTTCCACGACCCGGTCATAGACGCCTCGCTGGGCGAAGATGCGCGACCCGCACACGCAGCCCTGGCCGGAGTGCACGAAGATGCCCAGCGACGCCATCATGATTGCGTTGTCCAGGTTCGCGTCGTCGAAGATCAGCACCGGGGATTTCCCGCCGAGTTCGAGCGTGACCTTCTTCAGGTTGTCCGCCGATGCGCGCACGATCTCCTTGCCGACCTCGGTCGAGCCGGTGAAGGCGACCTTCTGGACATCGGGGTGCGCGGTGATCGCTGCGCCCGCGGTGTGGCCGTAACCGGTCAGCAGGTTGACGACACCCTCGGGCACACCGGCCTCGTGGACGAGCCTGTCCAACAGCAGCGCCGACAGCGGCGTCTCCTCAGCCGGCTTGACGAGCAGGCTGCCGCCCGCCGCAAGGGCCGGGGCAAGCTTCGCGCTGGCGTTGAAGATCGGGCCGTTCCACGGGAAGATCAGGCCCACCACGCTGTACGGCTCTTTGAGTGTGTAGGCGTGCATGTTGACGTAGTTGTCGGTCGCGATGCCGTCGGTCTTCACGTCGTAGGCGACACCGTTGATCTTCGAACACCAACCGGCGTAGTAGCGGAAGAACTCCGAACAGGTCGACATCTGCAACTGCGCCTGCAGCAACGGCATGCCGGTGTTGAGCGAGTCGAGCTGGGCGAACTCCTCGGCGTGTTCGTCGATCAACTCCCCGATCCGCCACAAAATCTTGGCCCGCTCGCGGCCCGGAAGCTCTGACCAGACGCCCGACTCGAACGTTGCCTTCGCCCGCGCGACGGCGTCGTTGACCGCCTCTTGCCCACAGTCGGTGAATTCGGTGATCGTCTCCTCGGTCGCGGGATCGATGACCGAGATGACGTCACCCGTTCCGGGACGCTTGCGAATGTCGTCCAATACCGCCTGCACCGTCATCTGATCCCCTTCGTATTGCCAGTCGTGGCGCCCCGGCGCCCGATGCGCTCAGTGCTGAGCACTTGCTTAGCATTGCGCACACGGCTGGTCAAGCACGATGGGCTCAGCGCAGTTCTTGGATGCGAATGAGGTTCCCCGCGGGATCGCGGACCGCGCAGTCACGCAGCCCGTACGGCTGGTCGGTGGGCTCCTGGACGATGTCGACATCGCTGCCCTGCAGCCGTTCGAATGTGCCGTCGAGGTCTTTGGTGGCCAGCAGCAGCGTGGCGTAGCTCCCCTTGGCCATCATCTCGGCGATGGTGCGGCGCTCGTCGTCGGTGATGCCCGGATTGGCGGCCGGCGGGTTCAAGACGATGGAGGTGTCCGGCTGGTTCGGTGGACCGACCGTGATCCAGCGCATCGTGCCCTTGCCGACGTCGAGGCGGACTTCGAATCCGAGGACGTCGCGGTAGAAGGCGAGTGACGATTCCGGGTCCTCATGGGGAAGGAAGCTGGAGTGAATGGTGATGTTCATGCGGTCAGGCTAGGTGCGGTCCGGCGGCAGATGCTTCTCGATTCCTGATCGGTCTCGTCACCTGTTTCGCCACGCATGGCGGCATGCCCGCCAGCGCGTCAGCCGATTGGCGGCGGTACGTGCTGGGCGGCACACCGACCAATTCGGTGAATCGGGTGCTGAAGGTGCCCAACGACGAGCAACCGACCGCGAAGCACACCTCGGTGACGCTCAGGTCGCCGCGGCGCAGCAGGGCCATCGCGCGCTCGATGCGTCGCGTCATCAAGTAGGAGTACGGCGATTCGCCGTAGGCGCGCCGGAATTCGCGGCTGAGGTGGCCCGCGGACATGTGCACCCCGCGCGCGAGGGCTTCGACGTCCAACGGCTGGGTGTAGTCGCGGTCGATGCGGTCCCGCACGCGGCGCAGCAGGGCCAGCGTGCGCAGGCGTTGCGCCGGCCGGTCGGATGTGGTGGTCACCTCGGTTGCCGCCCCTAGACGCCGACGAGCTCCGGATGGAATTTGGCTGCCATCCGGCGAATGCCGTCGCGCCAGTCGACCGAGGTGCCACCGATGAGTTCGTGCATCCGGTCGATCGTGGTGGGATTGCCGCGCAGCGCTTGGTCGCTCGCCTCGAAGATCGGCTCCCTGCCGACGAGTGAACCAAGGTAGTCGCACCACTCCTGCAGGCTGACCGTCTGGTCGCCGCACCAGTTGACCGTGGTCGCGGGGACCGACGCGACCTCGAGCAGCTTGGGAATGGTCGCGATGATGTCGTCCTCGTGAATCGGGTTGTAGCGGGCGGGTTCACCGGGTGGGACGGGAATCGGGATGCCGCCCAGCATCATCTCCATGTGATAGAACGGCCATCCGCCGTTGTCGCCGTAGGGGACGTTGAGCCGGGCGATCGTGGTGGGCACGCCGACGACGCGCGCCACCGATCGGGCGACCACCTCCCCCGCGATCTTGGAAATGGAATACGTGGGAAACAGCGGCTTGTGGTTGTCGCCGAGGGCGGACCGCTCGCTGCGGGGGTCGTCGTCCGGCGGGTCATACACTGCGGCCGACGAGCAATGCAGGAAGGCCTTCGCGTTGCGGCAGTGGGCCATCAGCACGCCGACCGACTCCGCGTTGGCCGCCAAATCCTTATCCCAGCTTCCGCTCTTGGCCACCGCCAAGTTAAGGACATAGTCGAAATCTGTTGGCAGAGCGGTGAAGTCACCTGCCGCTAGATTCACCTTCTCGCAACGAATCCCAGCCTTCTCGAGACCTTCTCGCGCGGCGGGGTCGGTGAAACGGGCGATTCCCCAGACCTCGTTATCGGCGGCAAGCGCACGGGCGATGGGGGTGGCAATTTGACCGGTCGGACCGGTGATCAGGATTTTTGAGCCACGCATGCGCGCAATGGTAGCGAGGACCTGTCGCGGTACCTAGATTCAACGCCTTACAATCCGGGCTGGTCTTCGATGATGCCCAGCCAAATCTGCGCGACGTCGATGGCGACTTTCTCGCTGATGAAGGCGTGCTGGGTTCCGGTGTAAATATCACGGAAGGCGCGCTCCAGCCGGCTGCCTTCCCGGATCGAGCTGGTCCCGGCGGCCAAATGCGCCCATTCGGCGCAGCTACGGGCAGTGTCGGTGGCGTAGACGGCGGCCACCCGCATGTCGGCGCGCAGCGCCGGTGTCAGGTCCTCCCCGGACGCGACCGCCGCCTCGGCGGTGGTGAACGCGTCGAGGACCAGGAGGCGCGCCGCGCGCCAGGCCGCGCGGTGATGCGCCAGGCCCTTCTGGAAGGTGGGGCGACTGGCCAGCGATGCCATGTCGCTCATCCGGAACTTCGTCGCGGCCAGCTCTTGGACATCGTCGAGCATGCTCTTTGCCACGCCCAGCGCCCACGACGCGTGCCCGGCGGCGGTCACGGGCATCAGTCCCATCCGGGTGGCTGGCGACGTCCCACGGTAGGGCTGACGCACGAACAGTTCGAACGTGCGGCTCTCGGGAACGAAAACTTCTTTAGCGCTGTAGTCATAGGAACCGGTTCCCTTCAGTCCCTGCACGAACCAGCCGTCGTTGAAACTGATCTCCGCCCGCGGAATCACGGCGACCCGCATCTCGGGGAAACCCTCACTGATCCAGCGCATCTCGCCGCCGTCCATCGGCAGGAAGCCGGCCGCAACGTATTCCGAGTGACCGATGCCCGAACCGAAGTTCCACGCGCCGGTCACCAGGTAGCCACCGTCGACGGCGGTGCCCTGTCCGTTGGGAAAGAACTGGCCGCCCATGGTGACCCGGTTGTCGTGCGCGGTAAATACTTCGGTGAAGCCGTCGTCGGGCAAGTACGCGGCCGCGGCGAACGACGATGGCAGATTGGCAATCCCCACCCAGCCGAATGACCCATCCTGCCAAGCCATTTCGATCCAGGTTTCAATCATCTCGGCGAACGACGGCTCGACACCGCCCGCCGCGGCCGGGTTGAACGCCGACATCAGCCCGCTGGCCCACATCGCATCGACAATCGCCGGCGTGAGGGTGCGCATCCGCTCGGATTCGGCGGCTTCGGCGCGCACCAGGTCCCGCATACCGCGGGCCAGCGCGACAACCCGGTCTGTGGTGTCGGCGATCGAGGTCATGAGGGTGACGGTATCAACCACTGACGGCTTTAAGAATGGAAATCACCCGCCGCGCCACGTCGTTTACGGTGTGGTTGTGCGGTGGATTGTCGACGGCATGAATGTGATCGGAAGTCGTCCTGATGGCTGGTGGAAAGACCGCAACGGCGCCATGGTCACATTGGTGGAAAGACTGGATCGATGGGCGTCGGGTCAAGGAGAAACGGTGACAGTGGTTTTTGAACGACCGCCGTCGATGCCTTTCACGTCATCGGTGGTCGAGGTCGCGCACGCACCCAGGGCGGCCCCCAATTCGGCCGACGACGAGATCGTCCGCCTTATCGTGGCCGACGCTGCGCCGCACGACATTCGCGTCGTGACATCCGACAGAGCGTTGACCCAGCGAGTGCGAAGTCTCGGTGCATCCGTCCACCCGTCGGAAACTTTCCGCGACCTTATCGATCCGCGGCACCGATGACCACCGGCAACCCGAGTGCGGCGCCCAACCGGGTCTGCGCGCTTGCCCACATCGATATCCCGATCATCCAGGCGCCGATGACGTACATCGCCGGCGCCCAGCTGGCCGCCGCGGTGTCGAACGCCGGTGCGCTGGGAATCATCGAGACCACCTCGGACCAGGGCCGAGAGTCGACGGCACCCGAATGATGCGTGTCATTCGCACACCCGCCGTCGAACGGCTCGACACCGCGACGTCCGCCGAAGCGGGCGCCGCGGCACTACAACGCGTGCAGCGGCTCTACTTCGACGGCGACCTGGACGCCAGCGTCGCCAACACCGGTCAGGTGGCCGGCCGCATTCAGGACCTGGCGCCGGCCGCCGACATCATCAAGGCGATGTGGCGAGGCTGCCGCGAGGTGCTGGCTGCCACCTCGGAGCGAGTGGGCGAGCCCTAGCTCGTAAGGCCTGGCCCGAAGCGGGCGCAGAGATCAGCCCGCCGCCGCCAGCGCCGCGTCGTAGTTGGGCTCCTGCGCGATTTCGGGCACCAGCTCGGTGTAAGCGACATTGCCGTCGGCGCCGATCACCACGATGGCCCGCGCGAGCAATCCGGCCATCGGACCATCGGTGAGGGTGACGCCGTAGTCCTCACCGAAGCTGTCCCGGAACGCCGACGCGGTCCTGGCGTTCTCGATGCCCTCGGCGCCGCAGAATCGCGCCTGCGCGAACGGCAGGTCCTTCGACACGTTCACCACGGTCGCCCCGCCCCCGGCAGCGCGCTCGTTGAACGTCCGCACGCTGGTCGCGCACACCGGCGTGTCGATGGACGGAAAGATGTTGAGCACCACGGGCTTACCGCCGAACTGCTCGCTGCTGACCGCGGCCAAGTCGCCGCCAACCAGACTAAAGGCCGGCGCTTTGGATCCGACGGCAGGCAGCTCGCCGACAGTGTTGATCGGGTTTCCACGCAACGTTATCTGTGCCATGGGCAACAGTCTGCCAAGGCCGCCGTAACCGCCATGGGGCAGGTCCCATGTCCTAATTGGTGGGATACATGGCGTAGACGACGCACCCCGGCGTGTCCAACACTGAATCCATGCCTCGCAAGGTGGTGATCGTCGGGTTTCCCGGTGTGCAGGCGCTCGATGTGGTGGGCCCGTATGACGTGTTCACCGGCGCATCGCTGTTGACGGGTGGCGGCTATGACGTCGTGATGGTCTCGGTCGGTGGACAGCCGGTGCAGACGGCCACCGGGCTGGCCTTCGTGGCGACCCCGTTACCGGACCCGGACGACCCGATCGACACGGTCGTGCTGCCCGGCGGCGCCGGTGTCGACGCCGCCCGTTCCGACGCCGAGCTGGTTGCCTGGATCAAGACCGTCGCCGCACATGCGCGGCGCATCGTGACGGTGTGCACCGGCGCGTTTCTCGCAGCCGAGGCGGGCCTGCTGGCCGGGCAACGGGTGACCACCCATTGGGCCTTCGCCGAGCGGTTGGCCAGAGAGTTCCCCGCCATCGACGTCGACGCCGACCCGATCTTCGTGCGGAGCTCCGACACCGTATGGACCGCCGCGGGCGTCACCGCGGGCATCGACCTGACGCTCGCGCTGATCGAGGAGGACCACGGCACCGAGCTCGCGCAGACGGTTGCGCGCTGGCTCGTGCTGTATCTGCGCCGACCGGGCGGGCAGACACAGTTCGCGGCGCCGGTGTGGATGCCGCGGGCCAGGAGGGACTCGATCCGCGAGGTGCAGGAGACGATCGAGGCCGAGCCGGGCGGCCCGCACAGCATCGACGATCTGGCTCGCCGGGCCGCGATGAGCCCGCGTCACTTCACCCGGGTGTTCACCGCCGAAATCGGTGAGGCGCCCGGCCATTATGTCGAACGCATCCGCACCGAAGCCGCGCGCCGGCAGTTGGAGGAGACCAACGACACCGTCGTCGCGATCGCCGCCAGGTGTGGCTTCGGCACGGCTGAAACCATGCGGCGCAATTTCCTTCGCCGCGTGGGTGTTTCGCCCGACCAATACCGCAAGGCCTTTGCCTGACACCGAGAGGACGACACTATGACCCAAATCGCCATCGTGGCTTATCCGGGATTCACCGCGCTGGACATGATCGGTCCGTACGAGGTGCTACGCAACTTGCCGGGCGCCGAGGTGCGCTTCGTGTGGCACGAAGCCGGGCCGATCACCGCCGACTCCGGTGTGCTGGTCATCGGCGCCACCCACTCGCTGGCCGAAACCCCTTCCCCCGACGTGATTCTCGTTCCCGGGGGTCCATCGACGCCGGTTCACGCCCGTGACGACGCGCTGCTCGACTGGTTGCGCCGGGCCCATCGGAGCGCGAGCTGGACGACGTCGGTCTGCTCGGGGTCGGTGATTCTGGCGGCCGCCGGCCTGCTCGACGGCCGGCGCGCGACGTCACATTGGCTGACCGTTCCCGCGCTGAAGGCTTTCGGCGCGGTACCCGTGGCCGACGAACGGATCGTGCATCAGGACGACATCGTCACCTGTGCGGGCGTGTCCGCCGGGCTCGACCTCGCGCTGTGGCTGGCCGGACGGATCGGCGGCGAATCTCGCGCAAAGGCGATTCAGCTCGCCCTCGAATACGACCCGCACCCGCCGTTCGACTCGGGTCACACATCGAAGGCGTCGGCGACCACGAAGGCCGCCGCGACGGCGCTGCTCTCCCGCGACAGCGTGAAACCCGCCAATGTGAAAGCCACGACGTTGCTCGCGTGGGAGCAGGCGTTGAGCAAGGTCCGGTCGCGGCGACGCGGGCGCGCGTCGCTGGGTGATCGGAACCGGGACACACCCACCGCGTGAAGGGCCCCCGGCAGAGTTATGTGAGTCAGGAAAGCGCTAGTGCCGGCGATAGCGCTTTGCGCGCAAGCACTATCGCACCCAGAGAGTAGGCGTTAAGCGCCAGGCTGCAGGATCTCTGTCGTGGCCAGCTGGCCGCCGGCCTGCATCCATCCCGCAACGACACCGGGAGCGTCCCGGTCGGGGTTGTAGATGTCTTCCTCGCTGGAGAACAGCCCGTCGCCCGCGTAGACCAGCCGGGTCCAGTTCGGGAACCAAAACGGTTCACCTTTCGGGTCGGTCGGGTGGTCCAGCAGGTTCTTTATCATGACGACGACGGCGTCGTTGTCGTCGTCGTGAGCGATCCAGTCATTGGGAAAACGCATGTGCGGGAACGGCGCCATCACTGCGACGATCCAGTCGCGGACCGCCTCACGCCCGTGAAAGACACCGTAGTGATGCTCGGTGTAGACGACGTCCTCGGTGAACAGGTCCGCAAAGGGCCGCCAGTCGCCCGAAGCGCTACACCCTTCAACGACCTTGGTGTAGTTGTCGATGGCGTTATCGATTTCGGCCCTGCTGAATTTGCCCATAGCGGACACACTAGAACGTGTTTCGGTTTTGGGTCGCTCGTATGAATGGGGATCTCGGATGAACGTGATGGACTTATTCGGCCTGCGCGATAAGAGGGCGTTGGTCACCGGGGCGTCCAGCGGTATCGGCAGGATAGTGGCCCAGGCCTACGCGCAAGCCGGCGCTGATGTGGCCATCGCGTCCCGCAATGTCGAGGCCCTGGAAAGCGTCGCCGCCGAGCTGGCGGCGGACGGCGGCAAGGTGGTGCCGATCCGATGCGACGTGACCCGGCCCGAGCAGGTGACCAGCATGGTGGATCGGGTGATCGCGGAGTTGGGCGGCATCGACATCGCGGTCTGCAACGCAGGCATCATCACGGTCATCCCGATGCTGGAGATGTCGCGCGAAGAGTTCCAGCGCATCCAGGACACCAACGTGACCGGTGTCTTCCTGACCGCGCAGGCGGCGGCGCGGGCGATGGTGGCCCAGGGGTGCGGCGGCGTCATCATCAACACCGCCTCGATGTCCGGCAGCATCATCAATGTCCCACAGCAGGTCGGTCATTACTGCACCTCCAAGGCGGCCGTCATCCACATGACCAAGGCGATGGCAGTCGAATTGGCGCCGCACAACATTCGGGTCAACAGCGTCAGCCCCGGCTACATCCTGACCGAGCTCGTCGAGCCGTTGACGGAGTATCACCGCCAATGGGAGCCGAAGATCCCGCTCGGCCGCATCGGTCGCCCCGAGGAGCTCACCGGCCTGTACGTCTATCTGGCCAGCGAGGCTTCCAGCTATATGACCGGTTCGGATGTCGTCATCGACGGCGGATACACCTGCCCGTAGATCACGCGCTCACTCGGCTATTGCTCCAGCTCGCCGGAGATTCCGCGCTCGAGGTTCGCCTGTGTCGCGGATGGCAGCACCAGCAGGCCGTCGAGTTCGTTGCGGGCCACATCGTATGCGCGCTGGCGTTCATGCGCGGCCGCCGCGGGGTCGGCCGCGACCCGTAACAGGCTCTGCGCCCGCGCAATTCGCTGCTGATCCGACCGGGCGAAATCGGTGCGGCGTCTGCGGATCGCTTCGGCCTCGGCGGCGTTGAACGCCGTGACGTAGTCCTCGACGGCGGCCATGTATTGCGCGGCACCTTCGCGGTCATCGAGCAGATCCTCGGCCTTGATGGGGCGCAGGAAGTCGGCCCGCAGTTTGGCTTTGTGGAACGCGATCGTGTTTGCGTCGCGCATGTCGGTCATCAGCGGGTAGTCCAGCAGCTTGGCGACGTCGAGTTCGTACTCGAGCCAGCGCGCATCCGTGCGGCCGTGCTCGTCGAGCACGCGCCTGACCGAGCGCCACTGGGCCGCCTGATTAACACCGGCTCCGTCGGTGGCGGTGGGGTCGGGTAGTCGTGTCCGGCTGATGTCCTGCGGTTGCGCGCCGGTGTGCCGTCGGCCGAATGCGCGCACGACGGCGACGATCGCGCCCGTCAGCGGCAGGATCACGATCAGCAGCTCCGCCAACCGGAATATCAAACCCACATGGCCAGGATGCCACCAGGAACGGCGGGCGTTCGGCCCGCCGGTTAGCGGGCGCCCAGGGTGCCGCCGAGGTACTCCGCCCGGCAGGCCCTGCGGGCCAGCTTGCCGCTGGTGGTCCGTGGGATAGCGCCGGCCGGCAGGAGGCGCACG
>CAWCRJ010000024.1:0-19731 GCA_963797865.1 uncultured Actinomycetota bacterium | reverse complement strand
CTGCCGGGGGCACCACCTGACCAGCACAGATGCACGTCCGCGACATTAGTGCAACCTAGTGGCGTGGCCACCCGATTGAAGTCACAGGGTCGTCTCCAGCCCTTTTCGCCAAGCGAATTCGACAACACATGTGCGATCCGGATTTCATAAGCGAAATCCGGATGCAGCCGCTGGCACGTTCCCCACGGTCATTTGCGTGTATTTGCATAGCCTTCGGTATGGCGTGAATATTTGCGCTTAATACTAACCGCCGATTTGAAGAGCGACCATTGTCGCCTGACAGGTTTGGGTACGTCGGCGATATCGCCTGGGCCGTTGCGGTCGGGCGTGCACGGGAAGAAGTTGACCTTACCGTGGAGGAGTACTGGCTCCGCCCAATAGTTCTTGTCTACATTCTTGATAAATTGTTGAGCCGCATCCAAAGTGTCCATGACGTCGACAACACGCTGGTTACGAATATTCGTGTGTTCGACCGCCCACACCTCCGTGGGCCACTCCGTCGCAAACAGCACCGTCATGGCGTGGGGCCGATCGCTACTGACTCAGCTCGTATGCTCGCCGACTGGTCCGGATTGCTGTCCAGAGGTGTTGGGCATGCCCCGTCGTAGCAAGTCGAAGTTGTCGGTACGCCGAAGAAATTCAGCATAAGCAAAGTAGGCATCTCCTGGTGGGGATAACCGGATGCTATCGACGCTGCTGAAATCACGGTCGCGAACCCGATAAAGCCTGTCATCGCAATTTTCGTAACGTTCATTGGCTCACTGTAAGGACAACAATCGCCATACTCGCTGGGCGTGTTTTTTTCGTGACTTATTCGGAATGCTTCTTAGACACACGTATAAGTCGTCCTCTTACGGGGTGGCTTAACCAGCCCAAACGAGCGGCAGAGACGCAGATGACGCCCATAAAGAAAACGAAATGCCGCAGGCGACTTCAGCGCCGCGCCAGCACGAACGCCTCGATGTGTCGATCTCCTGCACGCACTTCGTACTTCCGCCAGCCGGGATACAGCTCGATGCCTTTGGCCCAGATCTCGTCGCGCTCGCGTGGGGTCGCCAGCCGTGCGGTGGCATTCCAGGTGTCGCGGCCGACGGCGACCGTCGCTTCCGGGTTGGCCTTCAGATTGTGGTACCAGGCCGGATGCTTGGTACCACCGAAGTTGGACGCGATCAGGGTGATGCTGTCCGGCTGCGGGATGCCGTACACGGCGACGGTGCGCGGTTCACCGGATTTGGCGCCCGTGGTGGTGAGCATGACCACGGGGATCCCGGTCGCCACCCCGGCGAAGCTGCTCCTACCACCGGTGGTTTTGGTGATGAGGCGGTCGAGGTGGTGCGCGGTTGGGCGAAGGAGCGCCACACCTACCGGTGTGGAGGCGAAGCGGCGCATCGCCCGATGAAAGACATTCGCATTGTCAAACGATCGCCCGGGCATGGTGTCATTGTGGTCTCCAGGCCCGTCCTGAACAAGCAATTGGAAAACGCACCCCACGCGTCCCAAGTGACATTAAGCTGCTGGTCGTGGGCGTGAAGGTGTTCGCTAACGGCCGGGGTCGGTGGCTGGCGGTCGCGGCTTCGCTGATCGTCTCCGCTGCGATGATCCACGCGCAGGGCACCAAGACACGGTGCTGCGTCGAGACCCCCGCAGCGGCTCCCACCACCAGCGCCGCGGCGGCTCCACCACCCTTCAGCCCGCCGCGCGCCGCCAGCGCGGCCGAGGTGGAAGCGTTGACGGCGATGGCACCGCCCGCCCCTTCCGCCGGCCAGCAATTTCAGCTCGCACTGCCTCGCGGCGTCGCGTCCGAGGAACGGTTGCAGGTCAAGACCATTTGGGCGGCCCGCGTCATCAGCGTGCTCTTCCCCCAGATCAAGACCATCGGCGGTTACCGCGAGGACCCGTTGCCGTGGCATCCCAACGGGCTGGCGATCGACGTGATGATTCCGAACTTCCATAGCCCCGAAGGCATCGAGCTCGGCAACCAGATCGCCGGCTACGCCTTGGCCAACGCGAAACGATGGGGTATCAACCATGTGATCTGGCGGCAGAAGATCTATCCGGGCGTCGGCGGGGGCAATTGGATGGCGGACCTGGGCTCAGAGACCGCCGACCATTACGACCATGTTCACATCGCCACCGGCGGCGGTGGCTACCCGACCGGGCACGAAACCTATTACATCGCTTCGATGACACCTACGCCGCGGGACTGATCCGCACGGAATCGAAGACTGTCGCTGACCGACACAAGGCGTCGTCATGACGGCGTCTCCGTCATGCGAGCCCGGCGGCGAATGCCGCCACCGGCATTCGACACTCCCCTGGCAAGGGCCGCTGTCGATGTCTGTGTGCCATGTCCCCCGTAGTGACCCGTCGGGCTGCGGCGCGTAAAAGGCCCAGGACCTCGCGGGTGCCCATACCGTCGAAACACCTTCGCCCATATAGCAATCCCATTGGAAGTCGAAGCGCTCTACCCACTTGGCTCCGTCCCAGGTGTAGTGCGAAGGCTGGGGCAGCGTCGGGTTCTTCGGCATGGGGCCGTTGGTGGCGGTGGCCACGCACTTGCCCGACGAGCACGCGGTGGTGAAGACGTAATCCGCGCTGAAGGTCGGTTCGGTTTGCGTGGCGGCGACGCTGGTGCCGGATTTATTAACCGCATACCTCACCAGCGAGTATTTGCCGTTCCACGACGGTGACATCGCGTTGGCACACATGCCGGGTGCTCCGACGGTCAACGCGATGACGGCAGCAAGCACCGCAACTGCCCGAAATCTCGGCCGCATTGCGTCAATGGTGGGCGTTCGATGACGCGTCGTGATCTCGGCGCGGACACGATCGCGGTGTCGTCGCGTGATTTATCGCGCTCGCAGGAGGAACAACGCGTAAGCGGCAACCGACTGCGCATCGGCGATGACTCCCCCGCGAATCATCTGTTCGACCTCTTCACGTGAAAACCATGCACTGCGCATGTCCTGCTCCTCGTGCTCACGGTCGGCGTCTCCCTCGCCGATACCCGTGGCCAAGAACACCCAGCCGCGTTGACTGGTCATTCCCGGAGCGACGTCAAGCTGGCCGAGCGCCGCGAAGGACGTTGCGCGCAATCCGGTTTCCTCACGTAACTCGCGCTCGGCCAGCTCGGCCGGTTCGGCGTCGGCTAGATCGGGAGCGGTGCCTTGAGGAAACTCCCAGCGTCGCGCATTGAGGGGATAGCGAAACTGCTCGACCAACCGCAAGCGCTGCCCGTCGTAGGGCACGACGAGCGCGTAGGCCGGCTTGTCGACGACGCTGTAGATGCCCACGCTGCCGTCGGGGCGACGGATGTCATCCTCTCGCAGCACCATCCACGGGTTCCGGTAGATCTCACGGCTCGCGAGGCGTTCGATGAAAGTCACGACGCCAGTATTGCCGTGAAAACCACAACTCATACTGCGGCGACGGCGGAGAGGCGTAGCGTCCGAAGCTATGCCGTCCCAGGAAGCCATCACCGAGACCGTCAATCGCTACCTGACGCTGCTCGCCACGGGCACCGCCGACAACATCGTCGCCCTCTACGCCTCCGACGCCACGGTCGAGGATCCGATCGGATCCGACATTCGCCGCGGGCATGATGCCATCCGCGGGTTCTATGCGGGGTTCCAAGACGCGAAGAAGGACACCGAACTCGCCGAATTGCGCATCTCGGGCAGCGAAGCCGCCTTCTTGTGGCATCTGACGCTGGACGCCGGCGACAGCCGCACCCGAATCTCACCGATCTCGACAATGTCGTTCAACGGGGACGCCAAGATCACATCGATGCGTGCGTTCTGGTCACCCGCGGACGTTCAGGTCGTGTAAGTCGGTGGTATGCCTCGCCAATTTTGTTGGTCGACAGCCTAACTCGAAATTCGGCCGAGGATGCCCTGCACCAGCGTGGTGGCGTCGTCACCCAGATCCCGTCCGATGACATCGACGTCGACCACGACGTTAGCCTTGGCCGCCAGGGCCCGCAGTGCACTGGTGTGCTGGCCGCCGACGTCGGAGGTGCGTCCGTTGTCCTGCACGGTCCCGAGTGTGCTGCGCACCGATGTCACCGGGCCGGTTTGCACCGGTGTTCCCACGCTGTAGATACCGGACACCCCGCCGTGTGAGTACGTCAATTGTTTTCCGGCGCAGCTGTTGATCTGACTGACGGCGCCGGTAACGAAACCCTTTGCGGCCGCGGCATTGTCGAATGTCGCAACGAACTCCGAAACCCCATGCGGGAAACCATTGGTGTGTTGACCCAGGTCCACGCCGTAGATGGCACGGTAACCGCTGTCGCGATAGGACGCCGTCAAGCCGTTGAATACCGCTCCGGTGCACTCCACCGGGTCGAAGCTGTCGCCGGGCTGCAGCTCGTGCGTCTGGGTCCACGTCTTGTTGACGTACATGTCGGGCGTCTTGATGAGGCCGGCGACATCTTCCCCGGTGAGCACCAGCGACTGCAGGGCTTCGGGCGTCACCGACGGTTCGGGGGCGCGGCAGCAGTGCCACTCGGCTTCGCCGCGCGGGCGGCGGAGGTTCCCCCAGAGCGCGCCGTTGACTGGCCGGCGTGATTGCTGCCGAGGGTCGCCCACAACACCAGTGCCACCGCGACGACGACGGTGAACGCGTACGACAGCGTCAGTCCAACCAGCGCGCGATTGCGGCCGCGGTCGCCGCGCCGGCGGATATCTTTGAGGGCGAAGTGCCCCAACACCGCTCCGACCGGGGCCAGCAGAAACGCGAACACGACCGAGAGCGTCGCCAGCGTGTTCACTTCACCGGAGGGCGGGGGCGATTGATTAGGCGGCGGAGGGGGCGGTGCGCCTGGGTCGAAGGGGTTGGGCCAACTGGGACCCGGCCAGTTAGTGGTCATGAACGGGTCGTAGTCAGAGTCGTGGCCTCCCCATTGGACTTCGCGCGGTTGGAGGCGAAGCACAAGATGTCGTGATCCTAAGTGAGGTTGACGGGCTTGAGAATTCAGGCGATCCATTCGTCGGCTTCACCGCGTTTCCCAGTCGATGCCGGCGCCACCCGTCAAGTGGCGTGCTGGTCGATTACCTCCCGCGAGACGCGCGATGGACCTCCTCGATCAACCGTCTTGGCATTTGAGGACATGTCGCGCTGGCATCAATCGGCACGGTGCCCGATAGTCGTAGCAACAAGTGAGCGCCGATGTCATCAGAGGTGGGCTTTATGCGTGACGACTCACCACGCTGGAACGACCGAGACTATGCCGAGGCCGTCGCGGCGGAACGTCCATGACCACCCGCCGCCACATCATCGTCAGCGGTGACGACGCGCTCGCGACCACGATTGCCGAGGAACTGAACCGCGCGGGCGCAACCATCGCCAAGCTGCACAGCGAGGAGCTCGCCGGCGCCGATCTTGCCCGTGCGAGCGCCATCGTCTGCGCGGGGGACGACGATGCGAAGAATCTCGAAATCGCCTTGCTGGCAAGGAAAACGAACCCCAATGTGCGCGTCGTCGCCCGCTTGGGCAACAACGTGTTGCGGGCGGCGGTGGCCGCAGACAACGGTCCCGGCGCCATCTTGGACGTCGCCGACCTCGCGGCACCGTCGGTCGTCGAGGCCTGTCTGTCGAGCCACACGCACCCGGTCGAGGCTGCCGGGATCAAATTTCTGGTGTCGGGGGCCGAGGCACCACGCGACGCGACCCTTCGCGAGATCTACGGCGACCTGGCACCGGTAGCCGTGATTCACGGTCAGAACTCCGCTACGCCCGCCGGGGTGGTGCCATGTCCGGGACGAGACCATCCGGTGAGTGCCGGTGACTGGACGGCCATGATCGGCAGCGCCGATGAGCTGGCAGCGCGCGGGATAAAGACGCCCCGGCCGAGCGCGACACGCTCCCGCCAATCGTGGATGCGCCGAATCTCGGACGCCGCGCGGGCGATGCGCGACGACGTCAATCCCATGCTCTTTCCCGCGATGCTGCTTGCAATCACCCTCTTGCTCGCGTCGACGATTGTCGTGCACTTCTCCTACACCAAGCCGCGGCTGTCCTGGCTAGACGCGCTGTATTTCACCGCGGAAACCATCACCACCGTGGGTTACGGCGAATTCGGCTTCGCCCAACAATCGGCGTGGCTGCGAATATTCGCCGTCGCCCTGATGTTTGCCGGCGTGACGACCACCGCGCTGCTCGTCGCGTTCCTGGCGGACTTGCTGCTCTCGCGCCGCTTCCTGCAGTCGGCCGGGGTCCGGCGCGCACGCCATCTGCGCGACCACATCATCGTGGTCGGGCTGGGCTCGTTCGGCAGCCGTGTCGTCAGCGATCTGACCGCCGCCGGATACGACGTCGCGGTGATCGAGCGCGATGAGAACAACCGATTCCTCTCGACCGCAGACGAACTCGACGTGCCGGTGATCTTCGGGGACGCAACACTGCGCCAAACGCTGGAGGCGGCCCGCGTCGATCGCGCCCGCGCCGTCGCGGTGCTGACTCAGGATGACATGGTCAACATCGAGACCGGAATTGTGCTGCGCGAGATGCTCGGCCCCCGGGTGATGCCCGAAGTCAACCGGCCCGACGTGCCGATCGTGCTGCGAATCTATGACCGCACCCTCGGCGATGCGGTGGCCAAGCGGTTCGGTTTCGAGAACGTTCGCTCGACCGTCGACCTGGCCGCGCCGTGGTTCATCGGCGCCGCGATGGGTCTGCAGGTGCTGGGGACGTTCTCGGTCGGACAGCGTTCGTTCATGGTCGGCGCCATGCATGTGGCGGCCGGTAGCGAACTCGACGGGCTGCGGATGTTCGAGATGTCCACCCAGACTCGTGTCATCGCGATCACCCGCCGGGATACGCCCGTCGAGCTGCACCCACGCCGGGACGCGTGGCTTCGCGGCGGCGACACCGTCTACCTGGTGGGGCCGTACCGCGAGCTGCTGGAGACGCTGCGCAAGGGTCAGCCGCCCCAGGAGCCTGTCCTCAACGACGGGCGCCGGACGGACAAAGCAGCAACCTGAGGCTTGCCGGTTCGGCCACCGGGGCGGTGGAGACTACAGCCGTGCTGCCACGTCCGCGGCGCGACGGAGCTGATCGACTTCCGAGCTCGTCGGGATGAGCTGGACTTCGTCGGTGCCGATCTCCTCGAACCTGCGCAACACGTCCAGCAGCTCGTCTTCGCTGCCGGCCCAGCCCGTCATCGGCGCCATCGCGTCGACGTATTCGGCCGGAATCCAGTTCATGTAGCGCCGCAGATGACGGTGGATCTGGGCGCGAGATTCCTCGGGCGGCCCGAACGCGAACCAGAACGACGTGATCAGGTGGGGTTTCGGCTTGCCGGCCCGGGCCCAGGCTTCCCTGGTCACGTCGAACAGCTCGTTCTGCTTGGTGACGTCGAGGTCGAGGGTGGTGCCGGCCAGCCCGTCGGCCCACGCGGCCGCACTGCGGACGGTCTTCGGCCCGACACTGCCGACGAACAGCGGCGGACCACCGGCTTGGACCGGCGCCGGCCCGACGGGCAGCACCGAATCGGAGGTCTTCTCCCCCGCCCAGACGCGCCTCATCACCGCCACGCGTTCGGCCATGCCGCGCATCGTCTGTGTCGCCGGATCGGCACTCACGGCGTGGTAGTCCTCGTGCCGGCCGCCCACCCCTATGCCCACGGTCAACCGGCCGCCGCTGAGCAGATCGCCGGTCGCCAGACCCTTGGCGAGCATGACGGGATCGTGTAGCTGCGGCACGATGACGGTCGTCAGCAGCCGCACCCTTTTGGTCCAGGCGGCCAGCGCTCCGAGCAATGTCAGATTGTCCGGATTGTCGAAGGCGATCCGCTCGCCCCAGCACAGCGACGAGAACGGGCCCTCGTCGATGGCGCGCGCCCACGTCTCGAGCACCGTCGCGTCCAGATCCGGCTCCATCACCGGCATAGTCATCGCAATCTGCACGACGGCGATTGTGGCATGTTTAACATGCGGCCTTTCAGTGGAACCATGGGGCGAATGGCGTTCACGAGTAGTTCCATCGCACATGTCCGACTGACCGTGACCGATATCGAGCGGTCGCGCCAGTTCTACGAGAGCATGTTCGGTTGGCCGGTGCTCCTGGAAGTCCCCGAAACTGCCGACGAATCCACCCGCAATCAGTTGAGCTTCCTGTACGGCGGCGTCATCTACGACCTCGGCGGCACTCTGCTCGGACTGCGGCCGGTCGCCGCTGACCGCTTCGACGAGGACCGAGTCGGACTGGACCACATTGCCTTTCGGCTCGCCAGCAAAGATGAATTGGATTCGGCGGCAGCCCATCTCGATGAACTCGGTGTCGCTCACGAGCCGGTCAAAGACATCGGGCCGTCCTACATCCTGGAGTTCCGCGATCCCGACAACATCGCCCTGGAGCTAACCGCGCCGAAGTAGCGCGGCGTTGTCGAGACGGCATCGGAGTGGTTGACTGGAAAGAACTATGACCATCAGCTTCAACCACACCATCGTCGCGTCACGCGACAAACACGAATCCGCCGCGTTTCTGGCCGAGCTCTTCGGTCTGCCCAGCCCAAAGCCCTTCGGCCACTTCATGGTTGTCGAACTCGAGCACGGCGCAAGTCTCGACTACGCGGATGCGCCTGAAGGTGCCGACATCCCGCGGCAGCACTACGCGTTCTTGGTGTCCGAGCAGGAGTTCGACACCATCTACGACAGGATCCAGTCACGCGGTCTGCAGCACTGGGCCGATCCGGGCGCCAAACGGCCCGGCGAGATCAACCACAACCACGGCGGGCGCGGAGTCTATTTCCCAGATCCCTCCGGCCATGCCATGGAGATCCTCACCAGCCCGTACGGATCGGCGGGCTGAACGAGCAACCGCTGCGCCCTAGTCGCCGGTGCGCGCTGTGCCGTGCCGCTGGCTTTCCTGCTCGCGATAATCGTCGGCCAGCTGCTCGACATGCTTGGGCAGGCCACCCGTGGCGACGTCGGCCAGCGTCGTTTCTTCCAGCACCGACCGCATGCTGGCCCGCAGCGCGCGCCAGACATCGGTGAGCGCCGCCGTCGGTCCCGAGTACGGCAAATCGCCCAGCCCGATGTCACGGACGCTGGCCAGCGGCCCGTCGATACAGCGCAGCACGTCGGCAATGCTGATGTCCTTACCGGAACGGGCCAATTCGTAACCACCTTCGCGACCGCGATGGCTTCGCACCAGCCGGTCGGTACGCAGGTTGGTAAGGATGTCGACGAGGAATTGCGGCGGAATGCCCTGGGCGTGGGCCAAATCGTCCGTCTTCACCAGCGTTCCGTCGGGCACCGTGGCGAGCTGAATCATCGCCCGCACGGCATACTCCGCCTTCGCCGACATGCGCACTCACAGGATTGTGCCACCCGAAGACACAATTTCGGTGCAGCCTGGCTGATCCTACGGCTACCCGCGTGATTCCAGCAGGTCGATGACCCGCTGCGCCTGCTCCTCGACCGTCGCGTCTGGGGTGAGCCGAAGATCGGGATTCTCCGGCGCCTGATACGGGCTGTCGATGCCGGTGAACTGGCTGATCTCCCCCGCGCGCGCCTTCGCGTACAAACCCTTGGGATCGCGCTTTTCGCATTCCTCGATCGGGGTGTCACAGAACACCTCGATGAAGTCGAAACCGGCGTCTGCGTGCACGTGGCGGGCCAGTTCGCGTTGCTCGGCCAGCGGACTGATCGCCGGTACCAGCACGACGTTGCCGCCGTCGGCCAGCAGTGCGGCCACATGCGCCAGCCTGCGCAGGTTTTCGGCTCGGTCGGCCATGCTGAAGCCCAAGTCGGCGTTCAAGCCATGCCGCAGATTGTCACCGTCGAGAACGTAAGCCAGAGCTCCGGTTTCGAGCAGCTTTTGCTCAACCAGCATGGCGACCGACGACTTGCCGGAACCAGACAAACCGGTGAACCACACCGTCTTGCCTCGAGGCCGGGCCTCGGCGATGGTGGATGATTTGTGCCGCACGGTGTTCGGGCTCGCGGCCTGTGCCGAAGCATCGCGCAACACCATGCCGGCCGCCACTGTTCCGTTGGTGTGCGGGTCGATGAGGATGAACGACCCGGTGTTGGGGTTGCGGGTGTACTCGTCGAGCAGCAACGGCACCTGGGTGCGCAACGAAATGCGGCCGAGTTCATTGAGCTTCAACGCCGCTGCCGTCTTGTCGCGGTGCAGCGTGTTGACGTCGAGCCGGTAGTCGAGCGCAGTTACCTTGGCGTGCGTGGTGCGGGTGGTGTGCTTGATGGTGTAATCGCGGCCGGGTTCGAGAGCCGCGCTGTCTGCCATCCAGCACACCGTCGCATCGAACTCCTGCGCGACCCGGGGCTGATTGTGGGTGCGGGCGATCAAATCGCCGCGCGAGATGTCGATCTCGTCGGCCAGGGTCAGCGACACGGCCATCGGCGGGAAGGCTTCTTCCACCGGACCATTCGGCCCATCGATGGCGGTGATGCGGGTGCGCTTGCCGACCGGCAGCACCACCACTTCATCGCCGGGGCGCATGACCCCGCTGGCGACGGTACCCGCGTAGCTGCGGTGGTCCTGGTGTTCGCGGGTGTGTGGACGGATGACGTATTGAACCGGGAACCGCACGTCGACCATGTTGCGGTCACCCGCGATGTACACCTCTTCCAGGTGCGACAGCAACGCCGGGCCCTCGTACCAGGGGGTCTGGTCCGACTTCGTTACCACGTTGTCGCCGTGTAGCGCCGAAAGCGGGATGGTGGCCACATCGTGCACGTCCAGGCGGGCGGCGAACGCGTGGAATTCGTCCCGGATCGCCTCGAATCTCTTTCTGTCCCAACCGATCAGGTCCATCTTGTTGACGGCGAGCACGATGTGCTGGATGCCCAGCAGGGACGCCAGAAAGGCATGCCGGCGGGACTGCTCGAGCAAGCCGTGCCGCGCGTCGACCAGCACGATCACCAGTTGGGCGGTCGATGCGCCGGTCACCATGTTGCGGGTGTACTGGATGTGGCCGGGGGTGTCGGCGATGATGAATTTCCGCTTGGGAGTGGCGAAGTAGCGATACGCGACGTCGATCGTGATGCCCTGTTCGCGCTCTGCCCGCAGGCCGTCGGTCACCAACGCCAGATCGGTGTAGTCGTGTCCACGGTCCTTGGACGTCTGCTCCACCGCCGCCCACTGGTCTTCCATGACGGCCTTGGAGTCATACAGCAGGCGACCGATCAGCGTGGACTTGCCGTCGTCGACGGAACCCGCAGTCGCCAAGCGCAATAGCGTTGTCATCAGAAGTATCCCTGCCGTTTGCGGTCTTCCATGCCGGCCTCCGAGATCCGGTCGTCAGCCCTGGTGGCCCCGCGTTCGGTCAGCCGCGACACTGCGGTCTCGGCGATCACCTCGTCCACCGTGGCGGCCTTCGATTCCACGCATCCGGTGCACGTGACGTCCCCAACGGTGCGGAAACGCACCGTTGTTTCAAACACCGGCTCGTCGGCACCTGGCTGCATGTTGCGGTCGACCGCCAGCAGCATGCCGTCGCGGCGAAACACCTTGCGCTGGTGCGCGTAATAGATCGACGGCAAAGCGATGTTCTCGGCGCCGACGTAGGACCAGATGTCGAATTCGGTCCAATTGGACAGCGGGAACACCCGGATGTGCTCGCCCTTGTGATGGCGGCCGTTGTAGAGGTTCCACAGTTCGGGGCGCTGAGCCTTCGGATCCCACTGACCGAACTCGTCGCGGAAGCTGAACACGCGTTCCTTGGCGCGGGCCTTCTCTTCGTCGCGGCGCGCACCCCCGAACGCGGCGTCGAACTTGTTCTCCCCGATGGCCCGCAGCAGGGTCACGGTCTGAATCGAGTTGCGTCCCTGACGCGGCTCGACGACGCGCCCGGCGTCGATGTCCTCCTGGACCGAGGCGATGACCAAGCGCACGCCGTGCTCGGCCACCAACTCGTCGCGGGTCGCGATCACCTCGTCGAAGTTGTGCCCGGTGTCGACGTGCATCACCGGAAAGGGCAGCCGGCCCGGACGGAACGCCCGCAGCGCCAGGTGCAGCATGACGATGGAATCTTTGCCGCCGGAGAACAGCAGCACCGGCCGCTCGAACTCCGCCGCCACTTCACGAATGATGTGGATCGCCTCTGCCTCCAGGGAGCGCAGATGGCTCAATTCGTACTGTCCGGCGGCGGGGGCCACCTTCAGATCACCGGTCATAGCTTCCTTCTTAACAAAACCTGGCAGAATTGACCATATTTGGCATCTTAGCAAGCTATAAGACCAGCTCGGCCCCCCGCTGTCAACCGCAGGACCTGCGAGCGTCCGACCCGCGTGGCGCGCACGCCAACCACCCGACACATGCTGCCAAGTGTCGCGGCGGCGCTTTTATGTCCGGCGGGGGTACGAAAACATGGATGGATGACTGCCTCCCCCGAACCTTTTCCGTCCGCCCCGAGCGGTCGCGACGTCATCGCGCAGTTCCTCCCTCAATCCCCGTTCGTCGTCAAGCTGGGCATCGTCGCCGACCAGCTCGAAGAGGACGAAGTGCGACTGCGGTTGCCCTGGGACCCTTCCAACGTGACCATCGGCGACATGGTCCACGGCGGCGCCATCGCCACACTCGCCGATCTCACCGTCATGGCAGCGGCGTGGTGCGGCGCGCAGGCACCGCAAGAGCTGCGGGGCGTGACGGTGTCCATCACCCTGGACTTCATGGCCCCGGCCCGGGCCACCGCCCTGATCGGCGTCGGCCGGGTCCTGCGGCGCGGGCGGTCATTGGTCAACTGCGAGGCCGAGATCGTCGACCCGCAGGGCACGCTGGTCGCCAAAGCGCTGGCGACCTACAAGGTCGGTTGACCGGCTAGAGCGTGACCTCGTTGAGCTTGCCGGTGGCCACATCGAAGACGAATCCACGCACGGAGACGTGCTTGGTGACGAACGGGCTGCCCGCGATTCGGCGCAGGGATTGCCGGATATCCTCGGCGAGGTCGCCGAAAGCCTCGGCAGCCCACGCCGGTTTGATCCCGGTCTCCTCCTGGATGCTGCGCTTGAAGTCGTCGTCGGTGAAGGTGAGCATGCCGCAATCGGTGTGGTGGATGAGGATGATCTCCCGCGTCCCCAGCAGGCGTTGGCTGATGGCAAGCGAGCGGACGACGTCGTCGGTGACGACTCCGCCGGCGTTGCGGATGACGTGGGCGTCTCCCTCGTTGAGCCCGAGGATGCGGTAAACGTCGAGCCGGGCATCCATGCACGCAACGACCGCGACATGTTCGCCCGGCGGCATCGGCAGCGGACCCTCGAAGGTGCTCGCATATTCGGCGTTGTTGGCCAGGTATCGATCGGTAACCGTCACGCAAGCCTCCTTGACAGTGTCGCGGCCTGAGCCGTGTTGCGTTTGCTGCCCGGCTCGGCACCGCGGTGGATCCTAACAACCGATCACACGCGATTCACGCATGAGAATCAACCGGATCCGAAGCCGACCGAACGCGCCGGACAACCGCAACGCGCGACGCCCGCCTGCCGGCTCGATAGCCTGTCCCAATGCGACGTGGGGTGTGCGGACGGGCATGACTCGGTTTCTTGCACGCCGGTTGCTCAACTACGTTGTGCTGCTGGCGCTGGCATCGTTTCTGACGTTTTGCCTGACATCGCTGGCCTTCAAGCCACTGGACAGCCTGATGCAGCGCAGCCCCCGCCCGCCCCAAGCCGTGATCGACGCCAAGGCCCGCACGCTGGGTCTGGATGAGCCGATACCGATCCGCTACGCGCATTGGGCGTCGCACGCCGTGAGCGGTGACTTCGGCAAGACCGTCACCGGGCAGCCCGTCGGAACGACGCTGTGGCGTCGCGTCGGGGTAACGCTGCGCCTGCTGGTCATTGGTTCGCTGGTGGGGACCGTGCTGGGCATAGCGGCCGGGGCGTGGGGCGCCATTCGCCAATATCGACTCAGCGATCGCGTGGTCACCATGGTGGCGCTGCTGGTCCTCAGCACGCCGACATTCGTGATCGCCAGCCTGTTGATCCTTGGCGCGCTGCGGGTGAACTGGGCCGTGGGGATCCATATCTTCGACTACACCGGGGAGACCTCGCCGGGGGTGACCGGTGGGACCGGCGCGCAGCTGCTCGACCGGTTACGGCATCTGGTCTTGCCGTCGCTGACCCTGGCGCTGGGCGCCGCGGCGGGATACAGCCGTTACCAGCGCAACGCGATGTTGGACGTCCTGGGGCAGGATTTCATCCGCACCGCGCGCGCCAAAGGGCTCACCCGCCGGCGAGCGTTGGTCAAGCACGGGCTGCGCACCGCACTGATCCCGCTGGCCACCCTGTTTGCCTACGGGGTGGCCGGTCTGGTTACCGGGGCGGTGTTCGTGGAGAAGATCTTCGGCTGGCACGGCATGGGCGAATGGCTGGTGCAGGGCATCGCGACTCAGGACACCAACATCATCGCGTCGATTACCTTGTTCTCCGGCGCGGTGGTGTTGCTGGCGGGCCTGCTGTCGGACGTGTTTTACGCAGCCCTTGATCCACGGGTGCGGGTATCATGACGTCTCAGGCGAACATCGATGCCGCCCATGGGTTTTCAGGTCACGAAGTCGCGGACTTCACCTCACGCCGCACCCTGGTGCTTCGGAGGTTTGCCCGCAACAGGTTCGCTGTGGCATCGCTGACGTTGTTGGTGTTGCTGTTCGTCGGCTGCTACGCCCTGCCCGCACTGCTGCCCTATTCCTACGAAGACCTCGATTTCACCGCACTGCTGCAGCCGCCGAGCGCGCGTCACTGGCTGGGCACCAACGCGCTGGGTCAGGACCTGCTGGCGCAAATCCTGCACGGGATGCAGAAGTCGATGCTGATCGGTGTGTGCGTCGCGGTCATCTCCACCGGCATCGCCGCCACCGTCGGGTCGGTCGCAGGCTATTTCGGTGGCTGGCGTGATCGCGTGCTGATGTGGGTGGTCGACCTGCTGTTGGTGGTGCCCAGCTTCATCCTCATCGCCATCGTGACGCCGCGAATCAAGAACTCGACCAGTGTCTTGATGCTGGTTCTGCTGCTCGCCGGCTTCGGCTGGATGGTCAGCTCGCGTATGGTGCGCGGCATGACCATGAGTTTGCGTGAACGCGAATTCATCCGGGCGGCAAGATATATGGGGGTGCCCAGCCGCCGCATCATCGTCGGCCACGTGGTGCCCAACGTGGCGTCGATCTTGATCATCGACGCCGCGCTCAATGTCGCCTCGGCCATCCTGGCCGAAACCGGGCTGAGTTTCCTCGGTTTCGGCATCCAGCCACCCGACGTGTCGCTGGGAACGTTGATCGCCAACGGCACCCAATCGGCGACCACCTTTCCCTGGGTGTTTCTTTTTCCCGCGGGGGTGCTGGTGCTGATCCTCGTGTGCGCCAACCTCACCGGCGATGGTCTGCGCGATGCGCTCGACCCGGGCAGCGCGGTGCTGGGCGGTGGCCGATGAGCGCGCTGCTCGAGGTGACCGACTTGGCGGTCACCTTTCCAACGGGTGGCGCGCCGGTGACCGCGGTGCGCGGTGTCAGCTACCGCATCGAACCGGGCGAAGTCGTCGCGATGGTCGGCGAATCCGGTTCGGGGAAGTCCGTTTCGGCGATGGCGGCCATTGGCCTGTTGCCCGAATACGCGCAGGTGCGCGGCTCGGTACGGTTGCACGACACGGAACTGCTGGGCCTTCGCGACGATGCGATGTCGCGGTTCCGCGGCAAGACGGTCGGCACGGTGTTCCAGGATCCGATGTCGGCGCTGACGCCCGTCTACACCGTCGGCGACCAGATCGCCGAAGCGGTCGAGATCCACCAGCCTCGGGTAGGCAAGAGGGCCGCCCGCCTGCGAGCGGTGGAACTGCTCGAGCTGGTGGGAATCGCGCAGCCGGAGCGACGCGCACGCGCGTTTCCGCATGAGCTGTCCGGCGGCGAACGACAGCGGGTGGTCATCGCGATCGCCATCGCCAACGACCCCGACTTGTTGATCTGCGACGAGCCCACCACTGCGCTGGATGTCACGGTGCAGGCGCAGGTCCTCGAGGTGCTCAAAACGGCGCGCGATATCACCGGTGCCGGGGTGCTCATCATCACGCACGATCTCGGCGTGGTCGCGGAGTTCGCCGACCGCGCCCTGGTCATGTATGCCGGGCGAGTTGTCGAATCCGCGGACGTGAGAACGCTTTACCGTGACCGGCGGATGCCGTATACCGTCGGGCTGCTGGGCTCGGTCCCGCGGCTCGACGCCGCCCGCGGCACCCGGTTGGTGCCGATCCCCGGTGCGCCGCCATCGCTGGCGGCCCTGGACCCCGGGTGCCCCTTCGCTCCGCGCTGCCCGCTGGTCATCGCCGAATGTCGGCTCGAGGAACCGAGATTGCTCTCCGTGGGCACCGATCACGGGGCGGCGTGCATCCGCACCGATAAGGTCGACGGGCGCAGCGCCGCGGACATCTACGGGGTGAGCACCGAAGTCCGCCAAGCGGAATCCGCTGACACACCGATCGTCGTCCGAGTGCGTGGCCTGACCAAGACCTACCGGCTGACCAAAGGCGTGTTACGCCGCAGCGCCGGTGAGGTTCGCGCCGTCGACGGCGTCAGCTTCGAATTGCGGCGGGGCCGCACCCTGGGCATCGTCGGCGAGTCCGGTTCGGGCAAGTCGACCACTCTGCACGAGATCTTGGAACTCACCGGGCCCCAAGCGGGTTCAATCGAAGTGCTGGGCACCGATGTCACCGCGCTGAGCGTCGCAAGCAGGCGATCGCTGCGGCGCGACATTCAGGTCGTGTTCCAGGACCCGGTCGCCTCGCTGGACCCGCGGCTACCGGTCTTCGATTTGCTCGCTGAGCCCCTGCGGGCCAATGGATTCGACAAGGGCCGCACCAACGCGCGCGTCGCCGAGCTACTCGACGTCGTGGGACTGCGTCGCGCCGACGCTGTCCGTTACCCCGCCGAGTTCTCCGGCGGGCAAAAACAGCGCATCGGCATCGCCCGTGCGCTGGCATTGCAACCAAAGATCCTGGCGCTCGACGAACCGGTTTCCGCGCTCGACGTGTCCATCCAGGCCGGGATCATCAACCTGCTGCTCGACCTGCAAGAGCACTTGGACCTATCCTATCTGTTTGTCTCCCACGATCTTTCGGTGGTCAAGCACCTGGCGCACCAGGTCGTCGTGATGTATGCCGGCGCCATCGTGGAGCAGGGCGACAGCCGCCAGGTCTTCGCCGATCCGCAACATGAGTACACCCGGCGGCTGCTGAACGCCGTACCGCAACCGGATCCGGGCAGACGTGTCTAGCCGAGTGGTCACGCCGGGTCGGGGCACCCGGTTCGCGCCGGTGCTTTTTGCGATCGCGCTGGCGCTCTCGGGTTGCTCGCCGGCCGTCAACCTGATCCCTGAAACCGGCCACAACGCGCAGATCGGCTCGACGAGCGATGTCAACCCCCACGACCCGGCCACCCTGCAAGACGGCGGGAACCTACGACTCGCCCTGACCGACTTTCCGCCGAACTTCAACATCCTGCACATCGACGGCAATTCGGCCGACGTCTCCGCGATGATGAAAGCCACGCTGCCGCGGGCCTTCATCATCGGGCCGGACGGCTCGACGACGGTCGATACCGATTACTTCACCAGCATTGAGCTCACCGGCACTGCGCCGCAGGTGGTTACGTACACGATCAACCCCCGGGCGGCGTGGTCCGACGGCACGCCGATCACCTGGGAGGACATCGCCAGCCAGATCCACGCCCTGAGCGGCGCCGACAGGACCTTCGAGATCGCCGGGCCCGGCGGCGCCGACCGCGTCGCGTCGGTGACCCGTGGTGTCGACGACCGGCAGGCCATCATGACCTTCGCCAAGCCCTACGCCGAATGGCGCGGCATGTTCGCCGGCAACGGAATGTTGTTGCCCAAGATCTTGACGGCCACCCCGGAGGCGTTCAACAAGGGCCAGCTGGAGGGGCCCGGCCCGTCGGCCGGCCCGTTCGTCGTCTCGTCGCTGGATCGGACCACCCAACGGATCGTGTTGAGCCGCAACCCGAAATGGTGGGGCGCGCGGCCTCGCCTGGACAGTATCACCTACCTGGTGCTCGACGATGCCGCGCGGCTCCCGGCGTTGCAGAACAACACGATCGATGCCACCGGGGTCGGCACGATCGACCAGCTGACCATCGCGCAGCGCACCAAGGGGATCTCGATCCGGCGCGCGCCCGCGCCGGCCTGGTCTCACTTCACATTCAACGGCGCCCCGGGATCGATCCTGGCCGACAAGGCGCTGCGCGTCGCGGTAGCCAAGGGTATCGATCGGCAGACCATCGCCAAGGTCGTCCAGTACGGCCTCACCAGTGACCCTGTCGCGCTGGGCAATCACATCTACGTGGCCGGGCAGCAGGGGTATCAGGACAACAGCTCGGTCGTTCCGTACGACCCGGCCGCGGCCAGCCGAGAGCTCGACGCGTTGGGCTGGAAGCGGACCGGCCAGTTCCGGGAGAAGAACGGCCGGCGGCTGGTGATCCGTGATTTGTTCTACGACGCGCAGGGCAGCCGACAGTTCGCCCAGATCGCCCAGCACAGCCTCGGCCAGATCGGCGTCAAACTCGAGCTCGTCTCCCGGTCGGGCAGCGGCTTTTTCACCAATTACATCAACGTCGGGGCTTTCGATATGGCCCAATTCGGTTGGCTCGGAGATGCTTTCCCGCTCTCGGCGCTGACCCAGATCTACAAGTCGGACGGGGAGAGCAATTTCGGCAAGATCGGCAGCGAGCAGATTGACGCCGCCATCGAAGGCACCCTGGAAGAACTCGATCCGGCCAAGGCGCAAGCGCTGGCCAATGGCCTCGACAAGATGATCTGGGCGGAGGGATTCAGCCTTCCGCTGACCCAATCGCCCGGCGATGTCGCGGTGCGGAGCACGCTGGCCAATTTCGGCGCGGCCGGCCTCGCCGACCTCGACTACACCGCCATCGGTTTCACGCGGAGTTGAGCCGCCGCCGTAGCCGGCTCGGAATCGGCAGGGCGCCCTCGGCGAAGGCCGCGACTCCGACCGCTTTCCACAGCAGCCGCACCTCGGGGCGCGGCGGGAGCGCGTCCAGCGCCGATGCCTGTGCGGTAAGGCCATTCAGGTCGCCGCGCCGAACCGCGTCGGCACTGGCGAGCGCCACGGGCTCGCGGAAGTCCAGCGCGCTGTGTGCCATGTTCGGCAAGTTCAAGAGCACCGCGTTAGGCAGCAGCGACGCGACACGTTGCGCGACCGCCGGCGGGGTGATCAGGTCACGACCGCCAGACACCACCGCGGTGGGCCAGTAGAATTTCGGCATCTCGGCCGCCAGGTCATAAGGCTCGTCCTCGAAAGTCACCCGTTGCGTGCGTGCTCTACTTTCGGCGACTGCGGGGTCGAGCGGTAGGCCGTCGGGTTCGGCCGCGTAGTCCAGTTCGCGGAACGCAATGCGGCTCACCAAGTCTTCTTCGTAGCGGTATGGCAGCTTGCTCAGGGTGGTGAACCGGGACAGCACCCACCACAGTAATTTTCGTCCGTCGAGTAGTAGGTCGAGTTGACGCTCGAGCAGGTCGGTTCCGCCATAACCGTAGATTGTCGCGACGACCTGAGTCGCCGCCGCATCAATGACACCAGCGTCGACAAGTTTGCGCATTTTCGGTGCTACTGAAGCGGTTTCGGGGCTGTCACCCTTCAGCAGCAGTCGGCGGATGGCGCGGCGCACGATGACGATGTCGTGCCGGGACAACAGCGGTGAATCGAGCACCATGCCGCGAACCCGACGTGGATGGCGCACCCCGACACCGGCCG
>CAWCRJ010000023.1:0-214298 GCA_963797865.1 uncultured Actinomycetota bacterium | reverse complement strand
CCCTGTGCCGACCGGGCCGCAACGACGACGGCTCCCTCCCCGTCGCCGTCTCCTACCGCTTCCCCGGCTCCCTGCGCGCCGTCCCCCTCTCCGTCCGCCGACTGGACCGAAGATCCGGTTGACCAGCAAGAGCAAATCGAGCCGTCCTCGGTACGCCGCCCGCGTCAGGTTCTCGAATCGTGCATCGGCAAGCTCTTCGTCGAGGACACCGACGACAAGCCGGTCCGCTATCGCCATGAGATCGTGTGCAAAGACCCTTCCGCGGTGGTGAAACATGTCGAGCTGGAGTTTTTGTCGTGGCTCCCCAATGCCAAGAACCGCCACTCCACAGTACGACAAGATCGAAGCCGACTGCCCGACGCCGGGGCCGCGCTGCAATTTCCCGAGTATCCCGCTGCACCTGCCGCTGGGCCACTCGCAGTGGATCGAGATATGCGCCAGCTACAACGGCGTGATGTACCACGGCGGCGCGTCGGCCTACGCGCAGTCCAACCAGCGGTGCAGCGACAAGTTCGTGGTGAACCGCCTCGTCGTGCGCTACCCGCGCATCGCCCCGCCAGCCGGCGTCCCGCTGCCCGAGGTGCCGTTTCCGGACGCACCATTCCAGGATTGCACGGGCAAGCAGGGTACACTTGGCTGCGACAGCCGCGGGAGCAGTAGAACGTTCCGCAGCCCAACCCCGGAAGCATATCAGAAGCAAGGGTGGCTGCCCCCCGCCCGGGGTTACGCGCGACGAAGGCGGCAATTACGACGCCCATCATGTGAAGCCGTTGCAGTGGGGCGGCACAAACTTGGGATCGAACGGAATCTTTTTGCTGCGACCTGACCATTTAAGACTGTCGACCTGGTGGAAGAGGTTCGACCTATGAGCGTACTCCGGCGCCTGAACGACGTGCTGGCGCAGGCTAATGGCTATTCGATTGTGCTTCAAGCAGCCGCATCACCGGAGGCGATAGCAGCCTGCGAAAGCCTCGTAGGCTCGGCGCTTTCGCAAAGTCTCCGTGAACTGCTATTGGAAACCAACGGCTTCGATCTCTTGGACGAGCACGGCTCGGTCCTGCGGCTATACTCGTCGTCCGAGATTAGCTCTTCGACGAAAGCCAGCCGCGAAGCATGGTGCGACGAACTGGGCGACGACACGTGGAGGAATTCCCTTGATCTCGATCGCCCACTCGGACCACATGGAATCCGAATACGGTATCCGCCCAGCGAAGGCGGGCGGCAACGAGTCTCCTCTCTACGAAATCCATCCTGAAGCATGGGACACCTGGCAAACGGACCCTCCCCTTGCACCGACGCTCGGAGCTTGGTTGGCAATGATTGCCGACGCGATCGCAAGCGGCGATGAGGATCGTGTGTACGACACGATGTGGCTAGGGCCGACGAACCCAGAGGAGTCGCTTCCACCGGCCTAGGGGACGGCCAGCGGACCGTCTCGTGGATAGCTATACTTGAGCGAATCTTCGCGTCCGAGACACGGCTGTCGTACGGCGCTACTGCGGCGGGACACGCGGCAGAACTTTGTAGGTCAGCGCGTACGACGCTCGTCCAACGCCGCGGCACGCTAAGAGGGCCGCGAGTTGGGCAACCATCCCTTCGCACCGAGTCGTCGGCGGCCTCATAGATCGACGTGGAATTGCTTCTTAGCAGATGAGCGTACGAACGCGACGCCGTGTGGTGTGAACTGTCCCGAACGGACATCGTCGCGTACGGATGGCCGTCTGCGCGTGTCGTGAGCGAGTACTTCCCGAGGAAGCACTCAAACGCTTTTGCTATATGCGCTGCAGCCAAGGCATATTCGTGTTTTCGTCGATCGTAAGCGAAGTGTCCGGCGATCTCAAGTGCGACAAGTACCGCACCGCTTGACGATCTGAGACGTCGAATAGCACATCAATCTCGTTTTGGGGAAATGTTCGATGTACCAGGCTCTTGACGTGCGTCGTGTCGACGACGTCGGTCGAATTCACGGGTATAGTGACCTTCGGAATCGGCGCGCACGGAGCCGGGTAGCCCAGAGGCGGTGAGTTTGTCAGCGCCGTCAACGCATCGAGCTCGGCGGCCAGGCGGTGCATCGCTCGTTTTTGCACAGTGCCAGATGCGACAAATGACGCGACCCATTGCGCCATGCGACAGAATGCGTATTGCTCGGCCACGCTGATTGGCTGCAGCGCTGCGCCCTTCGAATCTGTGCCGACGAAGTCACCATTCGACGCAACGGATGCCCGGCGGTGCACGAGAGAGTGTCGGTACTGCTCAGCGTTCGAATATGCTGCCCAGACACGAGGCGCGAGATCTGGATGCGCATTGAGCGGCGAGAAGCGCAGGTTGCCGCGCGTCGCTGCGTCGGTTTTTTGTGCAATGGAGACCCTACGCGGTGTGGCACCAGCGCACATGATGTGATCGGCAAGGGCGTCGACAACTTTCCAGGCCGAACCAAATAGCAAGGGCTGTAGCCCATTTTGAGCCACCGCACCTTGTACGGTCAGGTGAACAGTTGTCGAAACTCCGATGTCGATTTGCTTCGGACCACCGTTTAACGACAAGGTAGCTGAGGACGTCTGGTTTGTGTTCGACGGCTAATCGGTGCCACTGCGGAAAGCACGTACAGTTCGAAGGCAATATCCTGCACGAACTCAGGGGCGAATGGTTCAATCATGAAAGGTTTGCCCCTGCAGCTTCAGCTACCCGGTTTGGCGCGTCATTGTGAAACCGCTCTAGAACGGCTAAACGCTAAAATGGCTAAAACGCTAAAACGGTATCTCGTCCTCGAAATCATCCCCGCCGCCAAAGCCACCGCCGCCACCGGAGCTACCCGCCCCGCCAGCCGCCGCCGGAGCCGCCGCGCGCGGACGCTGCTGATAGCTCCGCTCGCCGCCCGACTCATCGCCCATGTCGCCACCACCGCCGCCGCGACCCGCGCGATCCAGCATCTGCATGGTGTTCACCACCACCTCGGTGGCCTTACGCTTCTCGCCTTCCTTCGTCTCGTAGGAACGAATCAGAAAGCCGCCCGTCGACCAGGCAAGACATCCCCTTCTTCAGGTACGTGTTGCAGGTCTCGGCCAGCTTGTCCCAAGCGACGCAGTCGATGTAGTCGGTCTCTTCCGCCTGCTTGGAGCGGCGGTTGACCGCGAGGGTGAACTTGGTGACGGCCGCGCCCGACCCGACGTACCGGATCTCCGGGTCGCGGGTGAGGTTACCGACCAGCGTGATGCGATTGAATGATCCAGCCACGGCTGACTCCTGACTCTGCTGCTGACGTTACGGGAGTGATGATAACCGTGGATGCGCTCGATACGGGTGTCACCCGCGGCTTACCCTCGGCGTAGCGCGCCCAGCTCGCGACGATCGCAGCGGACAGCCGCACCGGGCCGCCGGAGCGCAGATTGTCGCGCACCACGGGCAACAGCCACTTCGGGATGCGGTCCGAGGATCCGGCGCACAGCCTGGCCACGGTGTCGCGGATGTAGGCGTTGGCGAAGCGCGGCAGGAGTCCGGCTTGGAGCTCGTCCAAACCCGGGATGCGTTGCAGCGTCGGCATGGCCTCCGAATTCATATAGCGGGCAAGGAACTCGGCGATCAGCGGATCCTGGGCGGCGTCGTGCACCAGCCGATATCCGGCGAGGTACGCGAAATAGCACAGGCCCTGGTGCGAGGCATTGAGCAACCGCAGCTTCATCGCCTCGTACGGCGCCACGTCGTCGACGAGTTGCACCCCGGCTCGATCCAACGGTGGCCGGCCGCCGGCGAAGTCGTCCTCGACAACCCACATGGCGAAGGGTTCCGCGATGACGGGCCACGCATCGACCACACCGAATTCGGAGTCCAGCCGCTCGAGCACGTCGGGCGTGGTCACCGGTGTGATCCGATCAATCATCGAGTTGGGGAAGGTAGTCTTCTCGCGCATCCATTGCGCGAGTTCGGGATTGATCTGTTCGGCGTACGAGGTGAAGACGCGCCGCGCCATATCCCCGTTCCCGGCGATGTTGTCGCAGGAGACGATCGTGGGGGAGGGCAGGTCCCGCTCGCGCCGCCGATTGCACGCCTCGGCCACCAACCCGAACACCGCGCTTAGCGGTGGCTGATAGCCGCCCTCGGTGATGGTGAGCGAGATGATCCGGGTCGCCGGATCGGCCAGCAGGTCGATCACCGACTCGGGATCGTCAGGCGCGTAACGGTAGTCGACGATGGATCCGATGACCCGCGGTTGCCGGGTGTCATCGGGGTGTTCGAGGATCAGCGTGTAGAGATGGTCCTGGCTGTGCAGCGCGTCGCGCATGCGCCGGTCGCCCGGCAGCACACCAATTCCGCAGATCCCGAAGTCCCGGGCGAGCCCGTCGCTGAGCAACCGGTCGATGTACATGGCCTGGTGGGAGCGGTGAAAGCCACCGACGCCGAAATGCGCTATGCCGATGCCGATTTGGCTGCGGTCATACGTCGGGACCGGGATCTTGAGGCCGGCCAGGTTCTGCGCGTTGAGCTTCACTCGGGTGTCACCTTAGCGCCGGACCACTGGGCGCGGGCACTAAAACGCCTCAGGCGTTAGGGCACAGATCGCGCAGGGCGAAGATCACCACGTCTGCGGCCTGTCGGCCGTTGATCCCGCCGGTGCCCTGGTCGGCATCCGAACGTTGCAGCGCCAAACCCTCCAGCTGTTGCGGAGAAGCGCCCCACGAAAGCTGCTGGCAGAGGTCCGCACCCATCTGCAACAGCTCCGGGTCGCCGCCGTTGACGGCGTGGATAGCGGCGTTGTGCAAGTCGTTCAGAAAGGCGGTCTGATCGGCTCGCGCCGGACCGGCGCAGAGGACCCCGGCGAGCACGAGCGGGCCACTGGCCAGCGCCGCGCCCATGAACCGGCCAAGATGCCTGCGTGCCGCCATGGACCTTCTCCTCGTCTGCGCCCGATGCGGATGATGCACTTTTACACAAAAGAGCGAAGATCCGCCGTGCAAACAAATCGAGAGAATGAACAGTTGGCCAAGAACTGCCGGCGGGCACGGCACCACCCTGCGGGCCGGCGCGCAGCCGATCCGGACCGCGCTCTTAGGGCGGCGAACTACGAAAGGGTCAGATAAGCCCTAGCTGTTGGGGCACAGATCACGCTCGGCGTAGCCGACGATGTCGTTGGCCTGTTGGGGACTGAGCCCGCCTGCGCCTTGCCGGTCGTCGGAGCGTTGCAGCGCCAAGCCCTCAAGCTGGGATTCGGGAGCGCCCCACGACAGCTGCTGGCATACGTTCAGGCCCGCCTGCAGCAGAGCGGCGTCACCGCCGGTGACGGCATGGACGCCCTCTCTGTGCATGTCATTGAGGAAACCCGCCGCGTCGGCGTGCGCTGGGCCGGCCCAGACGAGGCCGGCGAGAAGCGGGCCGCCGAGCAGGGCCGAACCGACGAACCCGGTAGCGAGACGACGTGCTGACATAGCCGCTTCTCCTCATTCCGTCAACCGTTCTAATCTCGATGTTAACTTCTATGTAACCTTCAGCGCGATAACTGTTCACCCACAGTTTCCTGTGAAGGACCTGCGGAAAAATAAAATCCGTGAAAGCCGAAGTCCGATCTGGCAACCATCGACCTTCGCCCCGTAGTGGCGTTTGCCGTCGTCAGTAACGTTCGAAGCGATTTGCCGGGCCGAGAGGTGAGTGCGTGCAGCTGGTTCTTGACGGCAAGGCTGCGGTGGCGACGGGAACCAGCAAAGGCATCGGCTGGCGATAAGCGGGCGTCTCGTGCGGGGGTGTTTTGATTCGTGACACCGTTGTGACGTCACCATTTGGAAACGGCGCGGTGCGGCGCGTCGCGCGTCGCGCGTCCCCTGCTGACAATTGGCGCGGTCGCGAAAGTGACCTCGGTACGGCTAGGCGGGCCTGCTGCACCACTGCGGAAATTACTGAGCGTGAATGAAGGAGAGTTGGCGCTGATGGCGATCGTCGATCGGTTCAACATCAAAGTTGTTGCCGGCGTTGGGTTGTGCGGAGTTGCTATCGCGTTGAGCCCCGACTCGGCGGCCGCCCCGCTGATTACGGGTGGTTACGCGTGCATCGAGGGGCAGTCGGGCGACGTGGCGCCGGCCGCTGGTGGTCCGGTCGCGGCCGCTGGCCCCGTGGCTGCGGGTGCGCCGGCCGCCGGGGGCGTATGCGCGGCACCCATGACCGATATGTCCGGCGTGCCAATGGCTGTGCCGGGCCCGGTGCCGGTCGGTGCTCCGGTGCCGATCGTGCCGCCGCTGCCCCTTGCGCCGCCGGTGCCGGTAATACCGCCGGTGCCGGTAGTGCCGGCCGGTGCGCCGCTGATTGCGCTCGGTGGGCCGGCGGCTGCCGGTGCTCCTTTGGATGCGGCCGCTCCCATCATTGACATGTCTGGGGTGAAGGATGCGCCAACCGGTCCGGCACCCACCGGCGGACCGGTACCTGGTCAGCCGGTTCCTGCCGGTCCCTCGGGCGCAAGCTGAGCCTATTGCTTCGATTGAACGGGCCGGGCCCGCTGGTTTGTCACCAGCGGGCCCGGCCTGTTGCGTGGCCGCCGTGCGTGCCCAGCGCCCCAAAGCGTCCCAAAGCACCCCAAAGCGGGCCAACGCGTGGATCATACGGCCTAACAGCCGCGTGAACAGTGGAAATTCTTGTACGCCAGCATGTTCGAGCCCGCACCCGGCTTACGCGTGGCCGCGGAGCTTTCCCTAGTTGTAAGACGAGTCCTGGACGATCACCGGGTCGCCGACGTTGACGTGGTCGTAGTACCACTCGGCGTCATCCGGACTCAGGCTGATGCAGCCGTGGCTGACGTTCTCGAGCCCCAGTGAGGAGACGGCCCACGGAGCCGAATGCACGAACAGGCCGCGGTTGCTGATGCGGACGGCGTAATTCACCGTGAGCAGGTAACCGTTGGGATCGTCGACGGGAATGCCGACGCTGCTCGAATCCATCGTCACCGCAGGCTCTTTGGACAAGACGGTGTATGTGCCGACCGGCGTCGGGTATTCCGGCCTACCCATCGAGGCGGGCATCACGCCTTGCTCACCGAAGTGCGGTCGGTGGTGCGGTGCCGGCAGTGAGGCCGGCGGTCCCGCCTCGATCCCGTCGATGCTCACGGTGAAAGTGTGGTCGGAGACGTTGGCGACGCCGATCACGGCAGGCCCCGTCTTGATTTCGGTGGATACGCCGCCCACTGTCAGCGCGATTGTGCTGTGCGCCGGCCAATATCTGTCCGGAACCCACTGGACGACAGTGTTGTCGAGCCATTCGAACCTGCCGGTCATTGCGGGCGATGATTTGACTTCAACGGAACGCTCGGCTGCCTGCCGATTGGCCACGGCCGCGGTGAATCTCACCATCACCGGGTGTGCCACGCCGACCACCTCGTCGCGCGCCGGCAGAATCGATGCGATCGCACTCCCATGCGACTGGTTCGACGCCGCCAGGCTTACGTCGGCCGGCGCCACGACAACACTCGCAGCGGCCCCGATCACCGTAAGAACGCACCGAACACCCGTCCGCATGGCACCAATTCCTTCTGAATGACCTAGTTGTAATAGGAATGATAAATGTGCGCTGAGCTGCGAAAGCGCAAGGGCGCGTGGATATTTGGTCACGCAACGGTCACGTTTTGGCAAAGGGGGGTTCGGCCTTGCGACCCCCGCCATTCATGACGGCGACGAACGCGGTCAGCAAAGACAATCGTTGAGTGCAGACCAATATGGCGAAACCCTGGCGCTGGCCGATGGCGGGTCGAATACTGTTGGGATGAGTAGGCCCGTACCGCCCGTGCTGACGGTTCAATCTAACTGGTCACGGCGCAGTTTTGCCGCCGGTCACGATGTCGTCGTGGGGAGTGACCTGCGTGCCGACATGCGCGTGGCACATCCACTGATCGCCCGCGCACATCTGCTGTTGCGGTTCGATCGCGGCAAATGGATAGCGATCGACAACGGATCGCCGACGGGGATGTTCGTCAATAACGGACGGGTTGCCGTCGTCGACATCCGTGACGGCCAGAGCATCAACGTGGGAAGTCCCGACGGGCCGCGGTTGAGTTTCGTGATCGAAAGCCACGGCAGGGCGGTGGGCCAGCTGCCGCCAACGGTCGAGGGGATGCAGGCTCTCGCGCGCCCCGGCGCCCCGAGGCCGCCTCGTCCCGAGCACCCGCAGCAGTATGGTGGCTCTTCGCCCCGCATCGCGCGGCCGCAACCCACCCCGCTCGGTTACCTGCGGGGCGGCCCGCCGCCACCGGCACCGCAGGCCAGCGGCCCGCGCCGCGCCGTCGGCTATCCGAGCCAATCGTTGCCGCCCCGCGGTCCCCAACCGGCACCGCCACCCGAAGAGCCCGGCTCAGTCGGCGGCAAAGGGCCAACCGCTGACCGAGATCGGAGCGGAAGCACTCGAAGCCGCGCAGTTCGATAGCACCAACCTGCGTCGTGCGGTGCAGCGGTCTCGGTCGACGCTCGCTGCGCCACCTACGGGCGCCGCCGTGATCGGTCGTGCCGAAGACAGCGACGTCGTCATCTCGGATGTCTTGGCCTCGCGCCATCACGCCTACTTGATTTCGAGCCCGAGCGGCGTGGAGATCCACGACGCGCACAGCATCAACGGCACTTTCGTCAACGGCACCCGAATCTTGTCGGCGCCGCTGACCGAGGGCGACGTGGTCACGATCGGCAACGTCGACCTGGTGTTCAACGGTGAAATCTTGCTTCGCCGTGCCGAAGCGGCGACCCGCACCGGCGGCCTAGAGGTGCGCGAGGTCGACTTCGAAGTCGACAGCAAACGGCTGATCCAGAAGGTCTCGCTGACGGCCAGACCCGGCACGCTGACCGCCCTCATCGGTGGGTCCGGAGCCGGGAAGAGCACGTTGTCCCGGCTGATCGCCGGCGCCACCTGTCCCAGCTCCGGCTCAATCACCTTCGAAGGTCACGACATTCACGCCAGTTTTGCGTCATTGCGCAGCCGGATCGGGATGGTGCCCCAAGACGACGTCGTGCACCGCCAGCTGACGGTGCGCCAGGCGCTGAATTATGCCGCCGAGTTGCGGCTGCCGCCCGATACCAGCAAACAAGACCGCGCGCAGGTGGTCGCGCAGGTGATCGAGGAACTCGGGTTGACCAAGCACGCCGAAACGCGGGTGGACAAGCTGTCCGGTGGGCAGCGCAAGCGTGCTTCGGTGGCACTCGAGCTGCTTACCGGACCGTCGCTGCTGATCCTCGACGAGCCGACTTCTGGCCTGGACCCGGCGCTGGACCTACAGGTCATGACCATGTTGCGGCAGTTGGCCGATGCCGGTCGCGTGGTGCTGGTGGTGACGCACTCGCTGAGCTACCTCGATCTCTGCGACCAGGTGCTGCTGATGGCGCCCGGCGGCAAGACGGCGTATTGCGGCCCGCCCGACGACATCGAAGCGACCATGGGGACCACCAACTGGGCCAAGATCTTTGGCATGGTGGGGGCGGACCCCGACGAAGCCAACCGCCGTTTCCTGGCCCAACTCAAACCACCCCCGGCCGGAGCCGAGGCGGGGAAGCCGACAGATCTGGGCGCCCCGGCCCGCTCCAGCACGCGTCGCCAGTTCGCCACGATCGCCCGCCGTCAGATTCGATTGATCGTTGCCGACCGTGCCTATTTCATATTTCTGGCGCTGTTGCCGTTCGTGATGGGCGCGCTGGCGCTCACCGTTCCGGGCTCGACGGGATTCCGCGTCGCCGATCCAAACGGTGACGGCTCCGATGAGCCCGGCTCGGTATTGATGTTGCTCACCATGGCCGCCGTCTTCATGGGTACCGCGCTGACGATCCGCGACCTCATCGGCGAGCGCCCCATCTTCCGTCGAGAACAGGCGGTCGGCCTGTCCACCAAGGCGTATCTGCTCGCGAAGATGGCCGTGTTCTTTGTGTTCGCCGTCATTCAGTCGGCGATCGCGACGACCATCACGATTCTGGGCAAAGGCGCACCGACGCGGCCGGCCCTGCTCCTTGGCAGCGCCACCCTGGAGCTGTACGTCGCAACCGCCGCGATGTGCATCGCCGCGGCGATGATCGGCATGGTCCTGTCTTCCGTCGCCCGCTCCAACGAGCAGATCATGCCGCTGCTGGTGGTTTCTCTGATGTTGCAGTTGGTGCTCTGCGGCGGCATGGTCCCCGTCACCGACCGGATCGGTCTCGACCAGATGTCGTGGGCGGTGCCCTCGCGGTGGGGGTATGCGGCGCAGGCCTCGACCGTCGACTTGTGGACGATCGAGCCCGGCCCCCTCGCCCCGAAAGACAGCCACTTCAAACACACGGCGCATACCTGGCTGTTCGATGTGGGCATGCTGGCGTTGTTGACGGTCGTGTACGCAGGATTCGTGGGTTGGCGCAGCCGGCTCAAGCGCCATTGACCTAGGTACCTCGCGGCTAGATGAAGTCCAAGGCCTCGACCGTGGCGACGGGGCCTTCGTGGGTGGGCCGGTTTGCGCCACCAATGCAGTAGACGGTGTTGCCCACCGTCGCGACCACCTCGGCGTGGCGCGGAGTGGGCATGGGACGCAAGGTGGTCCACGTTCCGTCGGCGATGTCGTACATCTCGGCCACTCCCACCACCTGCGTCGGTTCCTCACCGCCGACCGCCAAGATTCGGCCGTCAATGAATGCGGCGCCGTAGCTGCCACGAGGCGTCGGCATGTCGACCAACTTGGTCCATGTCCCGGATTGCGGGTCGAATCGTTCGAACGCCGCGGAGTTCTTGTCGGACGACAGGAATCTCCCGCCGACCACGTACACGTAAGTGCCGTCAGACACGGCAGCCAGATGTTCGCGCGGAGTGGGCATGTTGGCTGCGTCGTGCCATGAGCTGCCGTCGAAGACCTCGGTTTCCGGGACGAGTTGCTTGGCGTTCTGCCCGCCGACGACTACGAGTTTGTCACCGACCACTGCGGCTGCCAACGCCGCGCGAGCATGGGTGAGGTTGGGCAACTCGACCCATTTGCCGCCGCGCAGCGCGAACACCTTGGCGGACGCCTGGGCGAGGTCGCCGCTGGTGCCCCCAAGCACCACCACCTCGCCGCGATAGGTTGCCGCCGCGGCGTGGTGCAGTGGCATGGGCAATGGAGGTTGCGGCTGCCAGACGCCGGTGCGCGGGTCATAGCTTTCGACCGTCTGCAGCGCGACTCCGTCGCGCAAGCCGCCCACGATCCAGATCTTGTCGTCGAGCACGGTCCACGCCGTCATCAATCTCGCCGTCGGTGCGTCGGGCAGCGAACGCCACTGCGCGGCCGGCTGCATTCGGCGCGGCGGTAGTTGCAGCGCCTCCGCCGACGAAGTCGCCTGGCCGTCGCCGACATCACTCGACCCGCCGATTGAGTACACGGCTTGCCCCACCGCGTCGACCGCCATCCCGTGCCGCGCAGTCGCCATGTCCGGCAAGCCGGCCCACGTATTCGTCGTCAGATCGAGCACCGAAACGCTCTTGAGGACTTGCCCCGCCGACTGACCGCCGACGGCGACCAGGCGCCGGTCGGCTATCGCCACGCCGAGGTCTCCGCGCGGTTGGGGAAGGTCAGGCAATCGCGTCCAGCTTTTCGCGGCAGGGTCATACGCCTCGACCGTCGCCAGCTCGGTGGTTCCGTTGGTGCCGCCCACCGTGTACACGACCTTCCCGTCCGACGCCGCGGCCAGCATCTGCCGGGGGGTCGGTATGGGGGTGCCGAGGGTCCAGGAATTGCCGTCGAAGACCTCGACGGTGTTCAGCAGCGCGCCATTCGAGTCGACGCCGCCCGCGACGATGATGCGCCCGCCCACCACCGCCGCCGACGCCGCCGCCCGGGGCTGCAACATGTGGGGGAGTTCGACCCAGTGGCTGTTGACTACCCGCCAAACCTGGTCGCTGGCAACCTTTTGCGCACCTGCGGTGCGCCAGCCCCCGAGCACGATCGGGTTGCCCTGCCACGTCACCGCCATCGCGTGCTGAACCGGAACCGGGAGGTCGTCGCCGCTTTTCCAGCTGTCGATGATCGGGTCGTAGCCCTCGTGGTTTGCGACGAGTGCGCGGTTGCTTCCCATCCCGCCGAAGATCCAGATGGTGCCGTCGGCTTGCGTGGTCGCCGCCGCTTGGCGCGCGATGCGGGCGTTGGTGATCGGCTGCCATTTCACCGGTTGGCCGCCCGGTTGATTCGCGGCGGCGCTGTGATGCTTGTTGCCTTGCGTAAGCAATACGTAGACACCGATGCCCAGCACCAGCACGGCCACCACAATTCCCACGACGATCAGTGGCGCCGTGACGCGGTTGCGCTTCTTCCCCGACGAGCCCATCCACGCCACCGCCCCGGCGGCCGGCCCGCGACGCGCGACCGCGGGTTGGTCCGGAGAAGGCGATGGCGCGATCGCCTCGGTCATGCTCGTGGGTTCGGCAATCGCTTCGGTCGGCTCAGATGTGTTGGGCGGGGCCGGAATTGGCTTTCGGTTGTCTACGGATGGACTGCGTCGACCGGACTGTTGTGGACCGGTGGGCCGGGGCGGCGGCGCCGTGTTCCTGCGATCATTCAGCGGATTGATCAGCGAGGTGGCGCTTTCCGAGTCGGCATCGCGCGGGCCGGGTTTGGCGATCCTTGGCGGCCTTTGGGTCGGCGCGCCCGCTTTACCGCCCCGTCCGGTCGGCGGCCGCGTCTCCGACGGACCCGCCGAGGCGCCCATCGGCGCCCGAACCGGCGCCCGCGGCAGTGATGGCCATCGCATCGGGCTTCAGGCCGTTGCGGCGCTGACTTTCCTGCAACCCGCGACCGAAATCCGCCGCCGACGCCGGACGCTCATCCGAGTCGAGCGCCATCGCCATCTCGATCGCCGAGCACACCGCGTCCGGGATTCCGCTATGACGCAAGTCCGGGATTCGCGTGCTGTTGATCCGCGTGTAGTGGGCAAGCAGGTCTTCGCTGCCGCGGCGCTCATAGGCGGCGTTGCCGGCAATGAGGGCATAAATCGTGGCACCGAGAGAGTAAACGTCGCTGCCGACCGTCGCGGGATCGCCTGCCATTATTTCGGGTGCCAGGTAATCGATTGTGCCGGAGAACAATCCGGCCGCCGTCTCATACCCGCCGGGGACGTGGGCGGTCCCGAAATCGGTCAATTGCGGTTCGCCGTAGTCGTTGACGAGCACGTTCGCCGGCTTGATATCGCGGTGCAAGATGCCGCTCAGATGTGCGGTTTCCAGGGCTCCGCACAACTTCACGCCGATCCGCACGGCTTCCGGCCAGGCGATCGGTCCCTCTCGCTGCACCCGCAGGCCCAGCGAACCCGCAGGGCAGTAGGACATGACGATGTAGGGACGGCCTCCCACGGTGAGGCCGACCCGCAGAATATTGACGATGTTCGGATGCCCGGAGAGTCCGCCCATCGCGTAGCCCTCACGCAGATAGCGTTCCCGGCCCGCGTCGTCGATGAATGTCGGCAGCATCTTGATTGCGACGTTTCGCCCCAGCGCGGTTTCGCGACAGCAGTACACCACTCCGGCGGCGCCACGAGCGATCTGACGCGCGTTGTCGAATCCGGCAGCGGCTAACTCCGCCACGACCTCGCTCCGTCCCGACGCCGGGGCGCGAGCCTTGGATCTTTCAGCCATTACCTGGCCTCGACTTCCCAGGGACTTATGAATCGGGTCAAGCGTAGCGAACATCCGCTCGTCGTCCGGGCGGTTCCGGCGACGATCAGTGGAAGGTAAGCGACGCGTTGCCCGCCGAACCCGCGCGGACGCCCTAAGACTTCGTCAATGGATGCGCGCGCTGCCGCCGAGGCCGATCTCGAGCACACTTCCGGTGATGACCCCGGGGTCGGTGACCAGATACACCACCCCGCGACTGACGTCCTCGGGTTGCAGCCACGGTTGAGGTATCGGGTTGGCCTTCGTCATCCGGCGCACCAAGTCGTCGGGGATATCGTCGTCGCCGGTGGGCTGCACCATCGGTGTCTGGGTTGTGGTCGGGCAGACGACGTTGATCGTGATGCCCTCCTTAGCAACCTCCAGGGCGGCGGACTTCGCCAGGCCGATGACACCCCACTTGGTGGCGTTGTATGCCGCCAGCTCGGGGATGCCCATGCGACCGCCCATCGAGGAGGTCACCACGATCCTGCCGAACCGCTGCTGTCGCATCACCGGTATGGCGGCCCGCAGGGTGTGAAATGCGCCGGTCAGGTTGGTGTCGACCAGCTGCTGCCATGCCACGTCGCTGACGTCCTCCAGCAGCCCGGTGCTGACGATTCCGGCGTTGGCCACCACGATGTCGAGGCTGCCCATGTCGGCGACCGTCTGCTTGATCGCGGCGCCGACGGCGGCCGAATCGCGTACGTCCAGGGTGAGCGGTAAGCAACGCCGGCCCAGCTCTTCAACCAGCTTCGTCGTTTCCCGCAAGTCGTCCTCGGTGCCCAGCGGATAGGTCAGCTCCGTCATCGCAGCGGGGGCGTCGGCGGCCACGATGTCGGCTCCTTCACCCGCCAGCGCCAACGCGTGCGCGCGGCCCTGCCCTCGAGCCCCGCCAGTAATGAAAGCCACGCGTCCATCCAAGGCACCCATGGCAATGAAGCTACCAGCGGACAGTCGGCGAGATACTTGCAGTTCCGCTGGTCGGTGTCATGAAAATGATTGCTGTGGGCGGGATTTCGACGGCGCGCCAGCCTCAGCGGATCATCGGGGGGACGACCAGCCCGGGTCGCAGGCTCAAGGATTTCGTGGAGCCGATGACGGGAATCGAACCCGCGTATTCAGCTTGGGAAGCTGATGTTCTGCCATTGAACTACATCGGCACTGTCGCCAAGGAAGGCTAGCACCCGGCGGCTGCCGTAGAGGCTCAGGACGGCTCATCGACAGGGGCGCACCGCTCGCTGTGCGCCGCCGCGCCGAAACAGAGTTATTCCTTTCACAAATTCACACGCTCATATTTATTCTTTCGTTATCGCACCGTAATGTGCTCGGGATGGGTCGACACGAATTAGCCAGGAAGCGGCGCAGACCGTCAGTGGCCCTGGCTGCAGTGCTCGCGCCCGCAGCCGTGTTCTTCGCGGTGTCCGCAGACGTCCATCCATTCGCGCCCCGGACCGAGGCCAAACCCGTTATCAGCGAGCCTGCTCCCTGCTGCGTGGAAATCGTGACCGCGGCATCGAATCGGCTTATTAAAGGAGTCGCCGACGGCGAGCCGGCCGCGGCGTCGCGGTATCACACCCGGGCGCGTTTCCTGACCGCCGACATCGCCCCGGAACGGGGCCTGCAAATCCGCACGATCCTGACCGCGCGCAGCATCACCGCGGACTTCCCCCAGATCCACGAGATCGGGGAGTGCGCCCGGATCCGTTGCCGTGGCACCCCCTCGGCCTGGCGCTCGATGTGATGATTCCCGACCCGGAGTCGGCCGAGGGAATCGCGCTGGGCAATGAAATCGTCGCCTATGTGCTGCAGAACGCCAACCGGTTCGGCATCCAGGATGCGATCTGGCGGGGCGTCTACTACACGCCCGACGGGGCGCAGACGAGCCGGCTCGGACACTACGACCACGTGCACGTCACGACCACCGGCGGCGGATATCCCAACGGCAGCGAGGTCTATCTCCGCTGAGCGCAATCGGCAGAAGCTAGGCTCGTCGCGTGCTGCTCTCCGATCGCGACCTCAGGGCCGAAATCACTGCCGGGCGGTTGGGCATCGACCCGTTCGAAGACAGCCTGGTGCAGCCGTCCAGCATCGACGTGCGGCTCGACAGCATGTTCCGGGTGTTCAACAACACCCGCTACACCCACATCGATCCGGCCAAGCAGCAGGACGAGCTGACCACCTTGGTCGAACCCGCCGCCGCGGAGCCGTTCGTGTTGCATCCCGGCGAGTTCGTGCTCGGCTCGACGCTGGAACTCATCACGCTGCCCGACGACCTCGCCGGTCGCCTGGAGGGCAAGTCGTCGCTGGGCCGCCTCGGCCTGCTTACCCACTCGACCGCCGGGTTCATCGACCCTGGCTTCAGCGGCCACATCACGCTCGAGCTGTCCAACGTCGCCAACCTGCCGATCACCCTGTGGCCAGGCATGAAGATCGGTCAACTGTGCATTCTGCGGTTGACCAGTCCCGCCGAACACCCTTACGGCAGTACGCAAGTAGGTTCGAAGTATCAGGGCCAGCGAGGACCTACCCCGTCGCGGTCCTATCAGAACTTCATAAGGACTACATAGGTTCAGAGGGGCTCCCGCGCTCCCCATGTGCGCGATACTTAGTTAGCCATGGTTTTTTCCTCCGCTTGGCCATGGTTCATCGTGCAATACCTTTGGAGGGGTTTGTATTGGATATCGTTCTCGGGGTGTCGATGGCACCCTCATCGATCCAAATGGTCGTCCTGGAAGGCGAATACGCCGACGGCGTCACGGTAGAAGAGGACACGTTCGACGTCACCGACGTCGACGATGCGGCTGCGACGACCGGGCCCGATCAGGTGATCTCCGCCATCCTGGGCACCCACGAGGGTGCGGTCGATGCCGGCCTTGAGCTGTCGTCCATCGGCGTGACATGGACGGATCAACTCGAAGCCGTGGCGCTGCGCGACGCGCTGGCTGCTCACCGGATCGACAACGTGATGCTGGTCTCGGCCTTTTTGGCCGCGGCGGCGCTGGCGCAAAACGTCGGCGGAGCAATGGGTTACGAGCGCACCGCCGTACTGCTGGTGGAGCCCGACACCGCGACGCTGGCGATCGTCGAGACCTCCGACGGTTCCATCCCGGACGTCTACAAACAACAGATTCACGCCGAGTCCTACGGTGATGCCGGCGAGCAGCTCAGCGCGATGGTCGCCGGGATGGAGAAGCTGGAACTCCTGCCGGGCGGCCTATTGCTGGTCGGCTCGGGCATCGACGTCGCTCCGTTGAAGCCGGTGTTGCAGTCGACGACGTTCCTCGACGTGAGTGTCGCCGAGGATCCGGAGACGGCGCTGGCCCGCGGGGCGGCACTGGCGTCGGCGAACGCGCCGCTGTTCGCGTCGTCGACCGCCGCGCTGGCCTACGCGCAAGACCCCGGTACCGGTGCCGTCGACCAGTACTCCCTCCCCGAGTACCTCTATGTCCCGTTCGGGCAGGACCCCGGCGACGACGAGCTCGCCTACAGCGCGGTAGGGGATGACGACGCCGATTCACCGACCGTCGTCATCGAGAAGCTTTTCCTTCCCGAAGACAGCCAGCCCAAGCGACGTCCGGCCCTACTGGTCGGCAGCGGGCTGGCGGTAGTCGGGATCAGCGCGGTGCTGGCGCTCGAGATCGCGTTGGCGATCGGCATCCGCACGACGGGAAGCGTTGCCTTGCAGCCCACACCGGGCCAGCACCTGATCGTCCCCGAGCAGGCGCCGGCCCCGTCGCCGGTGCAAGCGTCCGCACCGCTGTCGAAGATCAGCCTGCCCGCCCCGGCTGCGCCACCCCAGCCGTTGAGCCCGCCGGTCGCCGCGCCGCTGCCCGCGGTTCCGCCGCCGGCGGCACCCCCGCTGCCCGCGGCCCCGGCTGTTCCGGCGCCCGTCGTGATCCCCCCGGTGCCGGTTCCGGTGCCCGTCCGCATCCCGCTTCCCAACCCGATCGAGAGTCCCCCGATGCTGGAGGCCCCGCGCCTGTCCATCCCGCAGCCGGTGCAGCCCCAGCCCCCGGTGCGCATCCCCCAGCCGGCGTCGCCCCCCCAGGTCGGCGTCCCGCAGTCACCGCCGCACCAAACTCTCCCGGGTGAAGGCACCCCTCCCAAGCCGAGCGGTCCCGGTAACTTCGGCGGCGGCCACAATCCGATGCCCGGTGAGAACGGCCCGGGCGGTTTGGGCGGCGGCCACGTTCCCACCCCGGGCTCCGGCGGCCCGGGCGGTTTAGGTGGCGGCCACGTTCCCACCCCAGGGTCCGGTGGTCCGGGCGATGTGGGCGGCGGGCACGTTCCGGCGCCCGGCAGCGGTCCGGGTGGCTTTGGTGGCGGCCACGTTCCCACGCCCCCCGCAGGCGGCCCCGGTGGCGGCGGCTTTCCCGGCCTCGGCGGGGATCACGCTCCGGCCCCCGGCGGCGGCTTCCCCGGGTTCGGCGGTGGTCACGCTCCCGCTCCCGGCGGCGGTGGCGGCGGCGGCTTCCCCGGGTTCGGCGGTGGTCACGCTCCCGCTCCCGGCGGCGGCGGTGGTCTTGGCGGCTTTGGCGGCGGCGGAGGCTTCGGTGGCGGCCACAGCGGCGGCGGCTTCGGCGGCGGTGGTGGCGGCGTTGGTGGCGGTGGCGGAGGCTTCGGCGGCGGCCACAGCGGTGGGGGTGGCGGCGGAGGCGGCGGACACCGCTAGCCCGGTCTGCCAACCAACTCCAGCGATCGGCGCTCACTGCCGAGATCACACGGGTAAAGTCGGGGTATTGAGGCTGGCCAAAAGACGCCGCCTCACCCGCCAGAATTTCATCAGCGCAGCAACATGTGCGGGTATCCGGCCCCCGCTCTGCTATGGCGCGAAATCCCTGGTGATCGATAAATAGTGGTGTTGCCAATGAGGGCGTTGGGCAACACAGCAAAGCAGGAGGAGCGTAGGCAGTGGTGGGCATCGTGCTCGGCGTCTCGATGACGCCGACGAAGGTGCGCATGGTGCTGGTCGAAGGCGAAAGCGCCGACGGGGCCACCGTCGACGAGGACGACTTCGACGTTGACACCCAACGCAGCGCCAGGCTCGGCACCGCCCCCAACGAAGTGATCTCGGCCATTCTCGGCACCCGGGAAGGCGCCGCCGATGGCGGCTACGAACTGCTTTCGACGGGTGTGACGTGGACCGACCACGTCGAAGCGGCGATGCTGCGCGATGCGCTGATTTCGCACAAGGTCGAAAACGTCATGCTGGTTTCGGCGTTCATGGCCGCCGCCGCGCTGACGCAGGCTGTCGGTGACGCCACCAATTACGCGCGCACCGCGCTGCTCTTCGTAGAGCCCTACAGCGCAACCCTGGCCGTGGTCGACACCGCTGACGGCTCGGTCTCGGAGGTGCGCCGCAGAGCGCTCGCGGAAGACGAGGACCAAGCGGTAGCTGAACTCGTCGACATGGCCTCCAGCGCCGAGGCGCTCGAAACGCACCCGGAAGGCCTGGTGCTTGTCGGTTCCGGCATCGACATCCCGCTGATCAAGCCTGTTCTGGAGGCCGCGACTTCACTCGAATTGTCCGTGCCCGACGAGCCCGAGATGGCTCTGGCGCGAGGCGCCGCGCTGGCTTCGGCCAATGCACCGCTGTTTGCGTCATCGACGGCCGCGTTCGCCTACGCGCTGGATCCGGGCACTGGCGAGGTGGACCCGATCGTGCTCGCCGGGCAGTATCCCGGCCTGGTGCCCGGGTATCAGCCCGAATACCGCAGCCACATCGCGGCGCTGGCCGCCGACGTCGGCAAGGGCAAGACCAACGTCGCCTACAGTGCCGTGACCGACGATGACGCCGACGCCAAAACCCTCATCCGTCTCGATGAACGTGCGCGTCGGCGCAAGTCCTTATTGCTGGTCAGCAGCTCGCTGGCGGTGATCTTCATCGCCGCGGTGGTGGCGCTGGAGATCGCGCTGGCGATCAGCATCCGTCCGACCGTCGCGTTACGGCCCAGCCCCAACCAGAACATCGTCGCCCCAGCCCCCACGCCGGCTCCGCCCAATCCCGGGCCGCCCGTGCAGGCTCAACCGAAAATCGCACCGCCGCAACCATTGGCCGCGCCTCGCCCAATCGCGCCGCCGGCTCCCGCGGCTCCGGCCATTCCGGTCCTGCCGCCGCCCGTGTTCGTTCCGCCGCCTCGGTTGCCGGTGCCTGGGCTGGGCGGTGGCGGCGGGGGCCACGGCCCCTTCGGCGCTCGCGGACCGTTCGGAGGTGGTCACGGACCGTTCCGCGGGGGTCACGGATTTGGCGGCGGCCACGGTTTCGGCGGGGGTCACGGTTTTGGCGGGGGTCACGGATTTGGCGGCGGCCACGGTTTTGGCGGGGGTCACGGATTTGGCGGCGGCCACCGATAGCGCGTTCGCGGTTCGCGCGCGTGTCTGACCCGGCGCGCTAGGGTGGCGGACTAAGGTGTGGCCGCGGCCGGATTATGTGTAAGTCCGGCTAACCCTCGAATCGCGAGGCCCCGATGCGGTGGCAACACAGCTGTCCCGGCAGGGCGCAGCAACCCATTTGGACGATTTGGAGGAGCGGTGGACGTCGTACTTGGCGTGTCTATGGCACCTGAGACAGTCCGCATGGTGCTCATCGAAGGTGAAGCTGCCGGCGGGGTGACTGTCGATCAGGACGGTTTCACGGTCGCCGGCGATGAAACACCCATTGCCGCAGCGAATCACGTCGTCGCAGCCATTCTCGGCACCTGGGACAGCGCTGCTCAGGGCGGGTATCGGCTCAAATCCAGCGGGGTGAGCTGGACCGACCCCATCAAGGCGGCGGCGCTGCGAGACGCGTTGGCGGCACGCAAGATTGAGAACGTGATGCTGGTCTCGGCGGTCATGGCCGCCGCGGCGCTGGCCCAGGCCATGGGCAGCGCAACCAATTGGGCCCGTACCGCGTTACTACTCGTCGAGCCTTCCAGCGCCACCCTGGCGGTCGTCGATACCTCCAACGGAACGGTCACCGACTTGCACCGGCACCCGCTGCCCGGCAGCGACGACGCCGCCCTGGCGAAGCTGACCGGGATGGTCTCCGGCGCCGAGTCCATGAGGGCGCGGCCCGATGGGGTGTTTCTGGTCGGCTCGGAGGTCGACATCCCGTCGATCAAGCCGACGCTCGAGGCGGCGACCGCACTGTCGGTGACCACACCCGAGGAACCCGAAATGGCCCTGGCGCGGGGCGCCTCGTTGGCCGCGGCGAACGCGAACTTGGGAGCGCCGCGAACGGTCTCGATGCCGGCCGCGCAGCCTTCCCCGGCCGCTGCGGTCGAACTCGCCTACAGCGCTGAAGACGACCCGGCCTACGACGCCCACCGGCTCACCGTCGTCCCGTCACGCCGGCGGCGCAGCCGTAAGTCGGTCTTCACGATCGCCGCCGTGACGATGGTCTTCATCGGCGGCATCGTGGGGTTGGCGCTGGCACTGGCCTTCGGCATCCGGCCGCACGCAGACCAGCGACCGGACGTCGGCACGAACGTCGTCGTCCCGCAGAATCCGGACGCCGGTCCGCCGGGCCCGCCCCCGCCATCGGACCCTCCGGGGGTACCGCCTCAAGCGCCCGCGCCGTCACCGCAACCGTCGCCGCATTCCGGCGACCATCAACACTGGGATGACTGGCTGCACCGCCACCTGGGAACTCAAATTCCGTCGCCATAGCCCAGTCCCGAGCCACCGCCCGAGTGCCGGACAAGCGTAAAATCGGCTTTTTAGGGGAATACCGGTGGGACCTCGGCTTCGTCTCGCGCCACCACATCGTGCGACGAGCCGGCCCCCACCGTGAATGGCTAGCAACCGACTATTGGAGGAGCTTTGGACACCGTACTTGGCGTGTCGATGGCACCGACCGCAGTCCGGATGGTGCTGGTCGAGGGGGAAAACGGCGACGGCGCGACCGTCGACCAAGACAATTTCGACGTCGCAGTGGCTGATGATGCAGCGACGGTAGCCGCCTCGGACCAGGTAGTCTCGGCCATCTCTGGGGACGCGTCAGGGCGCAGCAGAAGGCGGCTACCAACTGGCATCGACCGGGGTCACGTTCACCGACCCCGTCGAGGCCGCCGCACTGCGCGACAAGCTGGCCGCCCACAAGGTCGAAAATGTGATGCTCGTCTCGGCCTTCCTGGCCGCGGCGGCGCTGGCCCAGGCGGTGGGCCATCAGACCAACTACGCGCAGACGGCGCTGCTCTACATCGAGCCCGACAACGCGACGCTGGCGGTCGTCGACAGCGCCGACGGGTCCATCGCCAACGTATCGCGGCAGGCCCTGCCCGAGGATGACGAAGCGGCGGTCGCCCAGCTGGCCGCGATGGTGTCCAACGCGGAAAATCTGGAGACGCGCCCGGACGCGGTGTTCGTCGTCGGCTCAGGGATCGACCTCCCGTTGATCAAGCCCGCGCTGGAGGCGGCGACCACCCTGCCGTTGACCGCGCCCGAGGAACCGGAGACCGCGCTGGCCCGTGGCGCGGCCCTGGCGTCGGCACATGCTCCGCTGTTCTCGTCGTCGACCGCGGCGCTGGCTTACGCGCAGGATCCCGGAACCGGTGCGATCAACCCGTTGGCCATCGCGCCGGGCTACTTCGAAACCCCGGGCGAGGCCGGCGCGGACGGACTCGCATACAGCGCCGTGCCCGACGATCCGGACGAGTTCTTCACCGGCTCGCAGACCGCCGCGACGGCGCTGGTCGATCAGGACTACCACCAGCGCAGCTCGTTCAGGATGGTGGGATCCGCGGTGGCGGGAATCTTCGTCATCGGCGTGGTGGCGCTGGTCGTGTCGCTGGCCATCGCCATCCGGCCGACGGCCAACGTACGGCCCAGCCCGAACCAGAACGTCGTCGTCGCGCCCACCCGGCCGGCTCCCGCGGCCCCGGCACCCGCGCCGGCGGCCCCCGCTCCAGCCCCCGAGGCTCCGGCTCCTGCCCCCGAGGCCGTTCCGCAGGCGCCCGCTGCGGCTCCGGCCCCCGCCCCAGCGCCGGCGGCTCCCGCTCCGGCGCCGGCGGCTCCCGCTCCTGTTCCGGTGCCGGAGGCTCCCGCACCCGCACCGGCTGCTCCGCCACCCCCGCCGCCCGCGGTGGCGCCGATCCCGGTGCCCATTCCGCTGCCGATACCGGGCCTGGGCGGGCCGGGCTTCGGCGGACCCCCGGGAGGGGGCTTCGGTCCGCACGGTGGCGGCGACGAAGGACCGCACGGCGGCGGCGGCTTTCCCGGGTTCCCCGGTGGCGGCGGTGGCCATGGTGGCGGCGGCGGCTTCCCCGGTTTCGGCGGAGGCCACGGCGGCTTCGGTCGCCACTAGCGCCTGACCGCAGCCACCTGTCATCTGCCGTTTGCCTCCCGCTTAGCCCCGCGATGCAGTTAGCTCATCGGGGCCACCTACACCTGTTGTATGCGATGCACCGTGTTCGGCACGGGTTACCTGGGCGCCACCCACGCGGTTGGGTTGGCGGCACTGGGACACGATGTGCTCGGGATCGATATCGACCCGGGCAAGGTGGCCAAGCTCGCCGGGGGCGACATCCCCTTCTACGAGCCCGGCTTGCGAAAGCTGTTGAAGGAGAATCTGGCTGCGGGCCGGCTGCGATTCACCACTGACTACGACATGGCGGCCGACTTCGCTGACGTGCACTTCCTGGGCGTGGGCACACCGCAGAAGAAGGGCGAATACGGCGCCGACCTGCGTCATGTTTATGCCGTCATCGATGCGCTGGTGCCGCGGTTGACGACTTCGGCGGTGCTGGTTGGCAAGTCGACGGTTCCGGTGGGCACCGCCGCCGAGTTGAACCAGCGCGCCGCCGCGCTGGCGCCGCAGGGTGTCGACGTTGAAATCGCCTGGAATCCAGAGTTTCTGCGCGAAGGCTACGCGGTGCAAGACACCCTCAATCCGGACCGGATTGTGCTGGGCGTCAACGAAGATTCGACGCGCGCCGAGGCCGCCGTTCGGGAGTTGTACGGGCCGATGCTGGAGTCTGGGGTACCGTTTCTGGTGACGGATTTGCAGACCGCGGAGTTGGTCAAGGTTTCCGCGAATGCCTTTCTGGCGACCAAGATTTCGTTCATCAACGCCATTTCCGAGGTATGCGAGGCCGCGGGCGCCGACGTCAGCCTGCTGGCGGATGCGCTCGGCTACGACCCCCGGATCGGACGCCAATTCCTCAATGCCGGTCTGGGTTTCGGTGGTGGATGCCTGCCGAAGGATATCCGCGCGTTCATGGCGCGCGCCGGTGAGCTTGGTGCCGACCAAGCGCTGACGTTCCTGCGCGAGGTGGACAGCATCAACATGCGCCGCCGCACCCGGATGGTGGAACTGGCCAGCGCGGCCTGCGGTGGCTCGCTGCTGGGAGCCAACATCGCGGTGCTCGGCGCGGCGTTCAAGCCCGAATCCGACGATGTGCGTGACTCACCGGCGCTCAATGTCGCGGGTCAACTGCAGCTCAACGGCGCGGCGGTGAACGTCTATGACCCCAAGGCCCTCGACAATGCGCAGCGCCTGTTCCCGACGCTGAACTACGCCGTCTCGGTCGAAGAGGCCTGCGAGCGCGCGGATGCGGTGCTGGTCCTGACCGAGTGGCGCCAGTTCGTCGACATGGACCCGAACGATCTGGCCGATCGGGTGCGGGCGCGCGTCATCGTCGATGGCCGCAATTGCCTGGACGCCGCCCGCTGGCAGCGGGCGGGCTGGCGGGTATACCGGCTGGGCGCTCCGCGGCCCTAGGAGAACGGGTCGAAATCGGCGGGCCGCGGCGCCGGCGGCGGGTTGCTCGCCGGTGGGTATTGCGGCGCGGGCGGCGGGTTGCTTGCCGGTGAATACTGCTGTGGCGCAGTAGTTCTCGGTGCATGCTGCGCCGCATTCACTATCTCGGCGAAAGTCGGAGGGGGAGGCGGCTTGTGGGCGTCCCGATGCAGGTATGCGTTCGATGCGGGTAGGAACAGCAGTACGCCGGTGGCGACCGCAGTGACGCCCGCGGTAATGGCCCCCGCCTGGGTCAAATGAGCGAACCAGGCCACCGCACTGCCGGGTCCGGCGATGAGCCCGAACACGGCGAGCGACAACGTCAACCCGCATCCGATCACGGCGATCGGCCGAGCGAGACGCCGGTGCTTGACGATTCGGATCGCCTGCCAGATGACTGCCGCACCGAGCAGCACGCCGGCCGTCGCCGCTGACACCGCAAGCGGAGTGTGACTGCCGTAGTACCAGTCGAATTCGGGGATCGCCATCGCAACCGCGATGGCCAGCGTCAGCATGACCGCACCTATGCCGGCGAACAACCAACCGGCGAACGCCACCGTGTCCGGCAGGTTGGCAGCGCCGACGGCCCGAAGCTGCGGTGCCGGGTTTGACTGCCTCGGCGCTGCGGGCGGCGGTGGGAGTGGCTGCGACGGAGGGCGTGCCTGCGACGGCGGGCGTGCGGGCAGCGGAGCCGCCGGTACGGAAGTCGCCGCGGGCGGCGGCGACGGATTGCGCGCCTGTTGTTGGAGCCAAGCGGTGGCTTCGCTCTGGCCGAACGGATCGGAACCGGGGCCGGCGAATGGATCGGAGCCGAAGGGGTCGGATGCCGCGTTGCCGAACGGATCGCCACCGAACGGGTCGGACGCTGCGCCGTGCTGGTCTGGATGTCCCGGGCCGGCCATGTCAGCGCACCCCGGCCGCTCGTCTTCGACGCCAGAGGAGATATCCGCCGCCGCCCAGCCAGGCCACCGCGGGCAGAATCACCAAGTAGAACAACGGTTTTGCCGGCGCCGTTGTCGGAGCCACGAACGGCACCCACGGACTCAGCTTCGACGGCCAGATCTGGTCCAACGGTACCGAGCTGACCACGTTGCCCAACCACACCTGTTTGGCGTTGTCCTGTACCAGCGGCCCGATGATCGACGGCCCCGCTGTCTTTGCCACCGAGTCGTACTTCTGGGTGAACTCCGGCGCACCGATGTCGTGCGTCTCCACCTTACTGAAATCGACTCCGCCCCATGACCGTGTCCATGTCGTCCCCTTAGGGTCGGTCCAGCTGAAGGTTGGCTCGGGGTGCTTCGTGGAATCCAGATAACGCTCCCACACCGCGTGCGGATCCCATGACACAGTCAGGTCGTCGATGTTGCCGGAGTCGATGAGCTTGGCGTACTGGGTTGGCTTGTTGGCGTTGCGCTTCCGATACCACTCGGCCGCCACCCTGCTGGTGTAAACCCGGCGCAGGTCGGCGAAATCCGGGTTGTGATTTACCGCGTCGACGAGCGCAGGCATGATCATCTGCTGGTACAGCTGACCGTTGTGGTCCGTGACCGCCGGATCCTGGTCTTGGCACAGGTCGGTGCCCGGAGTGACGTCGCTTTGATCGGTCCCGATCTTCACCGTGAGCGGCGTGTCGAGAATGTAGAGCTGGTCGCCGTCTTCGTGGACTTCGGCCGGTTGCGGCACGATCCATAACCGCCTACCCAAATAGCATTTGTTGCCCTGCATCGCGTCGACGAAACGACGACCGAGTTCGGTGTCGGTTTTCTGCAGTCGGGCTGACACCAGCTTCATTTCCAGGTCCGCCTCGAGCAGCACTTCCCCGGCTTCCGTCCGGCCGAACGCCGCCTCGATGATGCGGTCTGGTTCGGTGGGTTTGAGGTTCACCCAGAAGTTCTGCGGCGGCAGGGTCAGCCAGACATAGAAGGCGTCCAGTGCCATTTTCGCGTTGCGCCGTCCCCCGTAGGAGGCGTCGGTGACCGGCAGAGTGTTCGCGCTGAAGGCGTACTGCATGGCGGGCTTGCCGTTGACGGAGTCGGTGACGTAACGCATCTCCAATGAGGTGAAGTCAATACCGCCGAAGGGGCCGGGCGATGCCGAGACGGGCACGCCCACCGTGGGAGCGGGGACGGCAGGTGCCGGCACCGCGGGCGGGGGAAGTGCGGGTGCCGGGAGGCGTGGTGGTGCGGGCGCCGCGGGTGCTTGTGGAGCCGGCAGGGCCGGGGCAGGTAGTCGTGGCGGTGCGGGCGCGGCCGGTGCGGGAAGGCGTGGTGGTGCAGGCGCGGCCGGTGCGGGAAGGCGTGGTGGTGCAGGCGCCGCGGGTGCGGGAAGGCGTGGCGGTGCGGGCGCCGCGGGTGCGGGTAGGCGTGGTGGTGCGGGCGCCGCGGGTGCTTGGGGTGCCGGTAGCGCCGGGGGCTGCGCGGGCGCCGGTGCTTGCGGCGCAGGTGCTTGCGGCGCGGGAGCTTGCGGCGCGGGAGCCGGTGCTGGATTTGCGCCCGCTGGGATCGGCGCGTTAGCCGGTGCCTGCGCGGGCACCGGCTCCTCGGTCGGGTTGTCCTCCGCCTCGAGTCCACTTGCTATCTGGTCCTCGAGTGCTTGGTCATCGGGCGAATCCGCCGATTCATCCAGAACGGGATCCGGCGCGGGCCGCGGAGCCGAATTGCCCGCCGCAGAGCCCGGATTCTGTTTCTCCTGCGGCTTGGCCGGTATATAGCGGGCACAGAAAGCGGGAGGCATCTTGATGCCGGCAGCCTTTAAATCGTCGATCGTTTGCTCCATCCACCTCTGCGTCGGGTCGGTGGGTCTGCCCGCGAACACCATCATCAGAGACGAGCCGAGCTGGCCCATTCGCTTGACGTGGTCGACGAATTGATTACGGGCGTGCGCACCCAGCGTGGTGCCGGACTTGGCTTCGACCATCAGCCATTTCGAGACCGGCACACTGTCGGCGATGTTGAAGATGTCAAAGACGGGACCGCTCGGCAGAATGTTCTTGGGCAGCTGCTTGTTTGTCTGCCAGCCGGCTGCGGGCGGCAATTGGCCCAGGTTCCAGCTTTCGTAAAGAAACTTCTCAAAGGCCGGCCCGACGCGCCGGTTCTGAAGGACGTTGATGTAGGCCTTTTTCCACTTTTCCCATGGCTTGGGGCCGCCACCAAGGACGTACTTCTTCCAGCGTGCTTTCATGCCCTGCAACGTGTCCGCGTTGCCCTTCACCGCGTCCTTGTCGTCGATGTCGGCGAGCTCGGCCCGCGAAGGCTCTTGAGCGCTACGAACTTCCGGGCTCAACGGGTCGTAGTCGTAGGTGTGCATTTCGTCGGGCAGGGCCATCTGCGTCGCGTCGTGGCCGGGCAGGGGAACTCCCGGGTCGCAATCGCCATAACCCCCGTAGTTCGCGTGCGCGACCGGAAGAGCGTGGAGCGCAAAGCAGACCAACAGCAGCGCAGCGATAAGCCCTCGAAATGCTGCCTTCACGATTGCGCCTTTCCGTGGCTCACCCATTTGTCGTAAACGCTTCGCGCCTTAGGCTGCCCAGTCGTCAGGCACAATTCCAGCAGCAGGAACGGATTCGTGGTGGCGGCTTCGTCATTGGTTTGAATGTGATAGCCGACGAGGGCGGGCTCGCCGTCTCGCACCATGTGTGGACGGTCCACCCAGCGCGCGGGATCGGCGCGGCACAACATCTCGCCCAGGTACCACGTGGCGCCGTCGACGAATTCCGCGTTGGCCGGGTCGTAAAGACTTTCCACGGTCGGCGTGATGTTATGCGCCAATGCGGTAAGCGCGTCGATGCTTTCCGGGCTGTTGTCCCACGCTCCCGGATAACGACTTTCCCAAGCGGGAAAATCTTGCCGGCGCGTGGACAGCCACGCGTCCAATCCGGTTGATGCGGCAGGCGTGTCGTAGATGTCGATGCCGACCACCCCGGGCTTCGGTGGGGTGGTGACTTTGGCTTGCCAGGTGGAGTAGGTGCGCGCCAACGGTCCGCTGCCATTGGCCGGTTGATCTGTGACCGTGGCCAGCAACAGATGCAATGGAGAGACGGGTTCGAGTCCCAGTCCGTCGCCCGGGACCGCGACGGGAATGCCGGCCGCGCCGTCTTCGGCATCGGGCCACGCCCAGTTCTGGGTGGCGACCGCGTCGGCAAGTGCGGCGTCGGCCAGCGGCGGGTGGGCCCGCTGCGCGAACCCGGGTTCGTCGTCCCATTCCCAGCGGCCGCCGGTGAGATGTATCAGGGAAAGCCCGACGTAGGCCATCAACGCCTGGACGAGCGAACGCTCCTCCGAGGACAGCACTCGCTCGGCGGTCTCAAACAGGCCCCGGGTAAGGGATTCCACTGCGGTCAGGGACTCGATCGAGTAGTCCAGTTGCAGCCCTCGGGGTCGGAGGTTGTCCTGCAACCCGCCTACCGCCGGGGCAATTCCACTATCCCAATCGGCGGCCAGCCCTTGGCGATCCACCCCAGCACTCCTCCCGAGCGGTACTTGGTTAGTAAGACTGCACTGTCGACCCAACCCGCTCAAGTCACGGCAGCAATGCGCTGGCGCGCACGCCATGCGGGGTAGCCTGACCGGCGTGGACTTCGCCGACGCATTCCTCGACGAGAATCGGGCTTTCGCAGAGCTGTTTCAGGATGTCGACGAGTCCACGCCCGTGCCCACTTGTCCGGGCTGGACCCTGCGACAGTTATTTCGCCACGTCGGCCGCGGCGATCGCTGGGCGGCGCAGATCGTGCGCGAACGACTCGACAGCTACCTCGATCCCCGCTCGGTGGAGGGCGGCAAGCCGCCACCCGATCCGGCCGGCGCGATCGCCTGGCTGCACGGCGGTGCTCAGCGGCTGATCGACGCCGTCGAGCTGACCGGGGTGGAAACACCGGTGTGGACATTCCTGGGGGCCCGCGCGGCGAACTGGTGGGTCCGGCGCCGGTTACACGAGGTCGCGGTGCACCGGGCCGACGCGGCGATCGCGCTGGGCAGCGATTTCACCCTGGAGCCCGACGTGGCCGCCGACGGGATCACCGAATGGCTGGAGCGGGTGGCGATCCAGGCGGGTGGCGAGGGGACGCCGCTTCCGCTCGAGGAGGGCGACACCCTGCATCTGCACGCCACCGATCCAGGGTTGGGGGAAGGCGGCGAGTGGACGATCGCCGTCGAGCAGGGCCGGATCGCCTGGTCACACCGGCACGGCAAGGGCAGCGCCGCGCTACGCGGTGGCGCGACCGAGCTGTTGCTGGCGATCCTGCGCCGCCGGCCGCTGGCCGAGACGGGTGTCGAGTTGTTCGGTGACGACGCAGTGTGGGAGCGCTGGTTGGCCGGTACGCCTCTCTAGTCGAGGGGCCGCACGGTAATTTGCACACCATGACCACATCGGAGATCGCCACCGTTCTGGCATGGCACGACGCCCTCAACGCTTCTGACCTGGCCACCCTGGAGTCACTGTCCAGCGACGACATCGAGATCGGCGACGCGCACGGAGCCGCGCAGGGCCACGAGGCGCTGCGCAACTGGGCCACCTCGCCCCGGGCGACCGCGCAACTCGGCCAGATGTATGTGCACGACGGCGTCGTCGTCGCCGAACAAAAGCCGGCCGGCCCTGAGGGTCCGGGGGCGGCCACCAACGCGCTGGCATTCCGCGTTGTCCATGACCATGTCACGTCGGTCTTCCGGCACGATAGCTTGGCGACGGCGTTGGCGGCCACCGAGCTCACCGAGTCCGACGCCGTCGAATAGGGCCATCAAGGCATCAGGAGCTATCCAATGCGCGGAATCATCCTGGCGGGCGGATCGGGCACTCGCCTGCATCCGATCACCACGGGCATAAGTAAGCAGCTGCTGCCGGTCTATGACAAACCGATGGTCTACTACCCGCTGTCCACCCTGATGATGGCCGGAATCCGCGACATCCTGGTGATCACCACCCCACATGACGCGCCCGGATTCGAGCGGCTGCTGGCCGACGGCTCGCAGTTCGGCATCAACGTCACCTACGTGACGCAGGAGAAGCCCGATGGCCTGGCCCAAGCATTCGTCCTCGGCGCCGAGCACATCGGCAACGAGCCGGTGGCTTTGGTGTTGGGAGACAACATCTTCTACGGCCCGGGCCTGGGCACCAGCCTGAGTCGCTTCCAATCCGTCAGCGGAGGAGCAGTTTTCGCGTACTGGGTCGCCAACCCGTCGGCATACGGCGTCGTCGAGTTCAGCGACGACGGCAGGGCGCTGTCGCTGGAGGAGAAGCCCAAGACGCCGAAATCCAACTACGCGGTGCCGGGTCTGTACTTCTACGATAACGACGTGGTCGAAATCGCAAGGGGCCTGCAGAAATCGGCACGCGGTGAGTACGAGATCACCGAAATCAACCAGATCTATCTGAGCCGGGGCCGGCTCTCGGTCGAGGTGATGACCCGTGGCACGGCCTGGCTGGACACCGGGACGTTCGACTCGCTATTGGACGCCAGCGATTTCGTGCGCACCCTGGAGCGACGGCAGGGCCTGAAGGTCAGCGTCCCCGAGGAAGTGGCGTGGCGGCGAGGCTGGATCACCGACGATGAGCTGGCCGAGCGTGCGCACAACCTGCTCAAGTCCGGCTACGGCGGCTATCTGCTGGACCTGTTGGAGCGGAGTCGCTTTCAGTAGGTTTGGCCAGCACCGCGGCGATCGCCGTCGTCAGCGGCACCGACAGCGCCAGCGCCACGCCGCCCACCGCCGAGCGGGCGATCTCGATCGCCACGCTCTCGCTGGTCAGCACGTCGGTCAATGAGCGGTTGGCGACGCTGAACAGCAACAGCAGCGGCAGCGAACTGCCCGCGTAGGCCAGCACCAGCGTGTAGACCGTGCTGGCGATGTGATCGCGGCCGACGCGGATGGCGCCCAGAAAGATCGCCCGCCGCGAGCCGCCGAGACGGGCGAGCTCGAACACCGTCGAGGCCTGGGTCACCGTCACATCGTTGAGCACACCCAGCGACCCGATGATGAAGCCGGCGAGCAGCAGCCCGCCGATCGACACGCTGCCCAGATACGCGCTGACGGTGCTGTTCTGTTCGTCCGATAGCCCGGTCAGGTGCGCCAGTTGTATTGCCGCCCAGGACAATCCGCCGGCCAGCAGCAGCGCCGACAAAGTGCCCAGCAGTGCGGCGCTGGTCCGCAGATTTACTCCGTGGGCGAGATAGATGACCGCGTAAAGGATCGCCGCCGACGCCACCAGGGCCACCGGAACCGCCGGCGCGCCGTCGCGCAGCGCCGGCAGCAGGAACGCCACCAGCACCACGAACGCGACGACGATGCCCACCAGCGCCAGCAGCCCGCGCCAGCGCGCCACGGCCACGATCACCACCGCGAACGCGATGGCCAAACCGCCCAGCGCCCAGCCACGTTCGAAGTCGTAGAACGCATAGCTGGTGGCGCCCTGGTCGTCGACCTGACGGACGAGCCGGATGTGGTCGCCCACCGCGAATTTCGGTTGGCCGGGGCCGGGGGAGGACTCCAGCAGTGTCTGGGCCCCGGCGTTGGGTCCGGAATCGATCGAGACCTGGGTCAGAACGCACCGTCCCGCGCCCGGCGGGGCCTGCTGCGCCGCGCCGGTGAGGACCTGGCTGACCGACGGGCTGCCGCAGTTGCCCATCCCGCTGGACAGCACGTGCCCGGCCTGCGTGCTCACCGCGCCGCCGGCCGCGTTCTGCAGCGGCATCGGGATGTCGACGTGCTGTCGGCTGGGCCAGAGCACGATCGCGCCGACGGCTACCGCCACGCCGATCGCGATCAACAACCCGACGACAATCCTGGCGGGCAACGGATCAGCCGCGGACGGGCCCGACGGCATGCTGTGCGAGTGGGAGTGCGTCACCCGCTCCACCGTAGAGGCGGCCGCGCGGACGCTTACGGTCGATAGCCGACGAGGAAGTTGCCCAGCCGCTCAATCGCGGCGGCCAGGTCGCGGGCCCAGGGCAGCGTCACGATGCGCAGATGATCCGGTGCCGGCCAATTGAAACCGGTGCCCTGGGTGACCAGGATCTTCTCCTGCAGCAGCAGGTCGAGGACGAGCTGTTCGTCGTCTTCGATGTCGTAGACCTCGGGATCCAGCCGGGGAAACGCGTAGAGCGCGCCGGCGGGCTTGACGCAGGACACCCCCGGGATTTCGTTGATCTTGGTCCAGGCGACGTCGCGCTGCTCGAGCAGCCGCCCGCCGGGCAGGACCAGGTCGTCGATGCTCTGGTGGCCGCCCAGGGCCACCTGGATCGCGTGCTGCGCCGGAACGTTGGGGCACAGCCGCATGTTGGCCAACAGGTTGATGCCCTCGATGAAGCTGCCGGCGTGGTCCTTGGGCCCGGTGATCGCCAGCCAGCCGGCCCGATAGCCGGCCACCCGGTAGGCCTTGGACAGGCCGTTGAACGTCAGGCACAGCATGTCCGGCGCCAGCGTGGCCAGGTTGATGTGCTTGGCGTCGTCGTAAAGGATCTTGTCGTAGATCTCGTCGGCGAGCAGCAGCAGCTCGTGCTTGCGCGCCAGATCGACTATCTGGGTGAGGACTTCGCTGGTGTAGACCGCGCCAGTCGGGTTGTTCGGGTTGATCACGACCAGCGCCTTGGTGCGGTCGGTGATCTTGGACTCCATGTCGGCGATGTCCGGCTGCCAGCCCTGCGTCTCGTCGCACAGGTAATGCACGGGCGTGCCGCCCGCAAGGGACGTTGACGCCGTCCACAGCGGATAATCCGGCGACGGGATCAGCACCTCGTCGCCGTTGTCGAGCAGGGCCTGCAGGGTCATGGTGATCAGCTCGGACACCCCGTTGCCCAGATAGACGTCGTCGACGTCGAAGCGCGGGAATCCGTCGACCAACTCGTAGCGGGTGACCACCGCCCGGCGGGCGGACAGGATGCCTCGCGAGTCGGAGTATCCCTGGGCGTAGGGGAGGGCCTGGATCATGTCGCGCATGATCACGTCGGGCGCCTCGAAGCCGAACGGCGCCGGGTTGCCGATGTTGAGCTTGAGGATGCGATGCCCCTCAGCCTCCAGCCGCGCGGCGTGCGCGTGCACCGGCCCGCGGATTTCGTACAGGACGTCCTGAAGCTTCGACGACTGCGCGAAAGTGCGCTGCGGCCGGTGATGAGCCGACGCGTGCAGAGGCAGCTGATGGGTGGTCACACCACTAATGGTGCCACCATTGTCCACTGATATTTGCTGCCAAGCCGCAAAGAAGCAGGTCAGCGCTTCCCGGGAGGACGCGCCCCACGGGCGATGCCCAGGCCTTTGACCGGTGGCTGCGACGGTGCGTCGTCGCCGTTGGTCTGCTCTGCCGGCTCGGCTTTCGGCGCCGGCTCGGTTTCGGCCTCCGCCTGTCCGGTGGGCGCAGCCTCAGCCTTGGGCTTGGGCGCCTCGGCCTTGGGTGCCTCGGCCGCGGGCGCCTCGGCCGCCGGAGCCGCCTTCTTGGCGCCGGGCCGCTTGGCGCCCGCGGCGATGCCCAGGCCCTTGACCGGGGCGGCGGGTGCCGTGGCTTCGGTCTTGGTCTCGCTCTGGGCTTCGGGGGCCGCTTCCGCGGTCGCCTCGGCCTTCGGGCGCCTCGGCCTCGGGCGCCTCGGCCGCCGGAGCCGCCTTCTTGGCGCCGGGCCGCTTGGCGCCCGCGGCCAGACCCAGGCCCTTCACCGGTGCGGCGGGTGCCTTGGCCTCTCCGCCGCCTTCGGCCGGTGCCTCGGCCTTGGATGCCTCGGTCTTGGCCGCCTCGGCAGCCGGTGCGGCCTTCTTCGCGCCGGGCTTCTTCGCGCCGCCGGCGATGCCCAACCCCTTCGCGGGAGCGGCTGTGTCCGCCTTGGCCTCTCCGGCCGGCTCGGCGCGCCGCCTTCTTGGCTCCGGGCTTCTTGGCGCCACCGGCGAGACCCAGCCCTTTGACGGGCGCGGCGGGGGCCGCAGCGGCCTCAGACTTCGGTGCCGCCTCGGCCTCAGACTTCGGCGCGGACTCGGCCTCAGCGGGTGCCTCGGCGCGGGGCGGTTGCGGCGGCTGCCGAGGCCTTGGGCGCCTCAGCCGCCCGCTTCTCGGCCTCCTTGGCGGCCGTGCCCTTCTCCGGCAGCGTCGCCTTGTCGTACTCGAGGGACCCGAGCAGGATCTGGGCGACGTCGAGCACCTCGACGCCGCTGCGGCCGGCCTCTTCCTGACGGTCGTTGACGCCGTCGGTGACCATCACCCGGCAGAACGGGCAACGCGGTGGCGATGGTGGCGGCACCGGTGGCCAACGCCTCGTCGACGCGTTCGTGGTTGATGCGCTTGCCGATGTGCTCTTCCATCCACATCCGCGCGCCGCCGGCGCCACAGCAGAAGCTGCGCTCGGCGTGCCGCGGCATCTCGGTCAGGTTCGCTCCCGCGGCCCCGATCAGCTCGCGCGGCGCCTCGTAGACCTTGTTGTGTCGGCCCAGGTAGCAGGGGTCGTGATAGGTGATGTCCTGCGACACCGGGGTCACCGGCACGAGCCTGTTGTCCCGGATCAGCCGGTTGAGCAGCTGGGTGTGGTGCAGCACCGAGTAGTTCGCGCCGAGCTGGCGGTACTCGCGGCCCAGGGTGTTGAAGCAGTGTGGGCAGGTGACCACGATCTTGCGGTCGACGGACTCCACGCCCTCGAACAGCCCGTCCAGGGTCTCGACGGCCTGGGCGGCCAGCTGTTGGAACAGGAACTCGTTGCCCGAGCGGCGCGCGGAGTCGCCGTTGCAGGACTCGCCGGTGCCCAGCACCAGGTACTTCACGCCGGCGATGGCCAGCAGCTCGGCGACGGCCTTGGTGGTCTTTTTGGCCTTGTCGTCGTAGGCGCCGGCGCAACCCACCCAGAACAGGTACTCGTAGCCCTCGAAGCTGTCGACGTCCTCGCCGTAGACCGGCACGTCGAAGTCGACCTCGTCGATCCAGCTGGTGCGGTCCGAAGCGTTCTGGCCCCACGGATTGCCCTTGGTTTCCAGGTTCTTGAACAGCACGGAGAGTTCCGAGGGGAACTCCGACTCCATCATCACCTGATAGCGGCGCATGTCGATGATGTGATCGATGTGCTCGATGTCCACCGGGCACTGCTCGACGCAGGCGCCGCAGGACACGCAGGACCACAGCACGTCGGGGTCGATGACGCCGCCCTGCTCCTCGGTGCCGACCAGCGGCCGGTGTGGCCTGCTCGGGGCCGGATCCCATGACGCGGCCGAAGCCGGACTCGGGAACGTGGTGGGCCTCGGCGTGCTTCTCGCCGGACAGTTCCTCGCCGACCCCGCCTTCCGGCGTGCTCTCGAGGGGACTCTCCTTCTGGCCCAGGATGTAGGGCGCCTTGGCCATCCAGTGGTCGCGCAGGTCCATGATGACGAGCTTGGGCGAGAGCGGCTTTCCGGTGTTCCACGCCGGGCACTGCGACTGGCAGCGCCCGCACTCGGTACAGGTGGCGAAGTCCAGCATGCCTTTCCAGCTGAAGTCCTCGACCTTGCCGCGACCGAATTGCGCGTCGTCGGGCGGGTTTTCGAAGTCTATCGGCTTGCCGTCGTATTCCAGTGGCAGCAGCGGGCCGAGGCCGTTGGGCAGCCGCTTGAAGATGACGTTGATCGGCGCCGTGAAGATGTGCATGTGCTTGGAGTGCAGCACGATGATCAGGAACGCCAGCATCACCGCGATGTGCAGCAGCAGGGCCGTCGTTTCGATGATTTCGTTGGCGGGGTGGCCCAGCGGCCGCAGGATGGCGCCGAACAGTTGGGACAGGAAGGCGCCGTTGCCGTAGGGCAGCGTGCCGTTGTTGACCGCGGCTCCGCGCACGAACACGTAGGTGAAGACGACGTTGAAGATCATGAACAGCACCAGCCAGGCGCCGCCGGTGTGGGAGCCGTAGAACCGCGACGAGCGGCCGATCTCGCGCGGGCTGCGCATCAGACGGATGACGGCGAAAGTGACGATGCCGAGGAACACGGCGGTCGCGAAGAAGTCCTGCAGGAAGCCGAGTGCGTCCCAGCGCCCGATGATCGGGATGTGGAAGTTGTCCTGGAACAGCAGTCCGTAGGCCTCGATGTAGACGGTCAGCAGGATGAAGAAGCCCCACATGGTGAAGAAATGGGCCAGGCCGGGGATCGACCACTTCAACAGCTTGCGCTGACCGAAGACCTCGGAGACCTCGGCCCAGACGCGTTTGCCGGGCTCGTCGGTGTGACCCGGGGCCGGCCTGCCCGACGGTGATCAGTTTGAACAGCCACAGGACACGCCGTGCGGCGAGTGCGGCCACGACCAGCGTCATGCCCATGCCCACGATCAGCCTGATGAGCATCTGCGTTGTCACAGAAGGTCTCCCCAATGCATAGATGATTCGGCCCGTGCTTATTTGCCTGCTTAAGCCACGCTCATAGTTACATCTCCGCGGCTTTCGGCGCGAGAAAGGCTGCCCTAACTTGGGGTTCGCCGGTGCCTCTGGCCTGCTGGTTGATACCCATCCGCCAGGACGGGACGCTTGCCGAAGTGATGAGCGCCACCAAATTTCGCTGAATGACCTTTTTGCCGCCGCCCGTTGGCGGCCCAGGGGTCATTGGTTCCGTCAGCGCCCAAAGATGGGCGGCAGCGGCCGCACGCGCGTGGTCGTCGGCGCAGCGGTGGTGGTTGCCTGCGACGTCGTGGTGGGTGCGGTGGTCGTGGTCGTCGTGCTCGGCGGCGCCGTCGTGGTGGTGGTAGACGGCGCCGGCGCGGGCGTCGTGGTGGTGGCCGACGGCTCGTTGGACGGCGGCGGGCGGCGCCGGGACCACGGTGACGGTGGTGCTGTCGTTCGGCCCGGTAATGGTCACCGTTTGCGGCGGTTGGCTGGGCGGCGACGTGGGGCTGACCGGGGTGGACTTGGTGAGTAGGAGGTTGATCGCCAAGATCAGGGCCACCAGCACCGCCGCGCCCGCCCCGGCCACGCTCAACACCAGCGCCGTGCGTTTGTACCAGGGCAGTCGCCCCTGGGCGGCGGCGTAACGGCTGCCGGTCGCGCCGTCGAATTCCCTTGCTTCGTTCGCGTACTCACCGGTGGCGTCGCGCCCGGTATAGGGCACCGGCTCGTCGTTGTCGGCGTCCTGCGACCACGCCAAAGCGTCGTCCACGTCGGTGGCCTGGGCCCCCCTGGCGGCCTGGGTCATGTCGAGCCCGGCGGTGCCGACCATTTCGGTCGGTGTTTCCACGGCGGCGGCCGCGGCGGTCGGAGCCCCGCCCGACGCGTAATGCGGGCCGAGCACCGCCGCGCCGAGGGCGGCGCTGAGCGCCGGCTGCGCGGTGCTGTGCACAGGCACACCGAAGCGCTGCGACAAGCGCGCTTTGAGCAACGGGATGTTCGCGCCACCTCCGGCGATCGCCATGGCGCTCAGCCTGGTGTTCGGAATCGCGTTGCGCCGCAACGACTCATCGACCGACGAGAGGAACCGGTCCAGCGGTGCGGAGATCAGTTGCTCGAAATCGGTGCGGGAAAGCTGGGCACCCGCACCGGAAGCCCCAGCGATGGTGCCCACCGCGGCCGTCGACAGTTGCTCCTTGGCGCGCCGGCATGCGCCGAGCAGGCGGGACTGCGGCCCGACCCGCGCGGTGCCGCCGAGCATCGCGGTGCTGACGTCGGAGGCCAGCAGGTGATCCAGGATCAGCTGATCGATCGCGTCGCCGGAGAAATCGGCGTACCGCGCGGCCGGGCCGACCGGAGCAAAGCCGGCGTTGGCGTCCATCAAGGTGACGGTGGTGCCGCCGGCGCCGAAGTCGCACAGGGCAATAACGCCGTCGGCCCTGAATCCCGGCGCGCCGCGCAGCGCCGCCAGCGCGGCCGTGGCGTCGGAAACCAGCATCGGCGCCACCCCGCCGCGCGCCAGGTCCGACTGGGCGAAGAACTCCTCACGAAGCGCTGCGAACTGGTCGTGAGACCAGTAGGCCGGCACCGCGATCGTGATCGGTGTCCCGTAGCCGACCGCGCGGGCCATGGCCTCGATCGCCTCGACCGTCAGCGCCGCGCCGAGGTACTTGGTGCCGTCCGCCGCCACCAATGGCGCGCGGTCGCCGACGCGTTCGACGAACCCCCGCAGCACCAGTCCGGGTTCGGTCAGATTCGGATTTTCTTCGGGCAGGCCAACTTCGGTGGGTCGCTGTTCGAACAGGGTCAGTACCGAGCTGCGGGTTATCGGAGCGCTGCCCGCGCGGGCGGCAACCAGGTTGGCCACTCCGATCGATAGCCCGAGCGACTCGCTCATGTGCTGCACCCCTGTGTCAGTTGTCCCGTTGCCGTCGCGCAATGGTCCTCACCGTAGCGACCGTGGATTGCAGCGAGTGTAGGGCTTCGCCGGCGCGGCGCGGTGGAACCGTGATCGGGCTTGCCACCGACTCGCTAACGCAGCCCGGGCGGCACCGTGACCGGATTCGGCACCCCTGGAACGGTGATCACCGGCGGCAGCTGCGGCAAATGGTGATGATGCGACGGCTGCTGCGTCTGTCCACCGGTCGGCTGCTGCTGCGTCGGCTGCTGCGCCGGTGGCTGTTCGGCGCTGCTGGGCTCGGACGTGGTGGTCGTGGTGGTCGTCGGGGCCGTCGTCGTCGTGGTGGTCGTCGTCGTGCTCGTCGTCGTTTTGGGGATGTGGCTGACGGTCTGTTGTCCGTGAATGAGCTCGATAATGCCGAAGACGATCAACGCGATCAGGATGACGACGGAGACCACCCACGCGATGAGCATGCCGGGCTTGCGGTACCAGGGAGTCGGCTCGGCCTCCTGGTCGAACGGGTCGACGTCGCCGGGTTGCTCGAACCCCTCGGACGGGTTCGGCGGGGAACCGTATGACGGAACCTGGCCGGTCGGCGGCTGTTCAGGTGCGCCGAAATCGCCATGCTGCGTCGGCTGGTTGTGGAAGTCGTCGCGTGGGCCATTGGATGCCACGGCAACGATGGTACTAACCGCACCTGCCAATCTCCTGATGCCAACCCGAAAAGACGCAATCGCGCGCTGAAGAACGTCGGCTGACGACCCGCGTAGTGGTTAGGTCGAGGTCGTGGATTCCCTGGTGAAGTTGTTGCGAGACACAGTCGCGGTCCGGATATCGATCTGCGTGGCCCTCGGAGTCGCCGTCGCTGTCGTGGTAGGCAACACGGCCGGTTGGCGTTATGCGCTGGCCGGCTGGATTGCCACCGCCGGAATGTATGCGGTATGGACGCACCTCACCCTGCTCCGCATGGACGCCGAGCAGACCTGCCGCTGGGCAACGCGGGAGGACCCCACCCGATGGGTCGCCGACGCGGTCATCCTGTCCGCGAGCGTCGCGAGCCTGGGCGGTGTCGGCTACGTGGTGGCCGCGGGCTCACGCTCGGGCCACGAAGCCGTGGCCGCCGCCGTCGTTGGCGTCCTGACCGTCGCGGCATCCTGGCTCGCCGTGCACACGCTGTACTCCGTCCATTACGCGCGGCTCTACTACTCGGATGACCCGGGCGGCATCAACTTTCACGACCCCGAGCCGCCGCGCTTCCGGGACTTCGCCTATCTCGCCTTCACCGTCGGCATGACCTACCAGGTGTCGGACACCGAGATCGGGCTGGCCTCGATCAGGGCGACGGTCTTGCGCCATGCGCTGGTGTCCTACCTGCTCGGGGCCGTGGTCCTGGCGGTGACGATCAATCTGATCGCGGGGCTGGGCTCCAAGCTCTGATCGGGCCCGTCACACGCCGGCCATTGAGCGGCCTCGAAGAACCCGTTCGATCCGATCCAGCAGCTCGCTCGGGTTGTCGTGGGCGCCGTCTTTCCACGCCACGAGGGCGTTGAGCAGGTTGACCGGCTGGACGCTCAACTGCAGGCCCAGCAGCACAGTCTTGGTGTCGCTGCTCAAATCTGCTGTGCGGTAGGCAATCGCGACTTGCAGCGACCGGCCGCTCACCCCATTCGGGACGGTCTTGGGCGCGATTGACAGAACAGAGTCACGCCGGATTTCGGTCAACTCATCGGTGGGCGCAGCCAAACGCACGGTCAACGCCGACGGCGAAATGGACAGAAGGCACCGACGCCACATACGCACGGCGCTGAATGCGAAGATCGGCGTCGCAAGCAGCAGGATGATGCCTGTGAAACGCAGCCACACCGGATTGCCTGGCGCACACCCCGCGCCGACGCTGGCCACCCCCAGCGCGGGTACCAGCACGTTCAAGACGTAAGCATTTCCCTCGTACCAGGGAAGATACCTACAGACAATCTCGTGACCAGACCGGTTGACTCCCGCCCGGAAAATTCTGCGCCTGCCGAGGATGAGGATGAGCGCCACGCAGAATCCGATCAGACACAAATACCATTGCACTCCTGCCCGCGCTGCCACCACCGTCACCACGCACAAGGCGCCGCCGACCGTGTATCGCAGTATCCGCGCCCACCGGCCACTCGTCGCACCGTCGGCCATCAGTCGCGGTCTCGCGATGTGGTTAAGGGAGCATCGCGGTGGCGATCATCGGAGGCTGCACCTGCAACCGCCGCACCCTTATGAACAGACAGCCAGATATGCGCCCGATCCACCGGTGAATCGTGTAGCGCGGTTACGGTCAGTTGAGCGATCAGCGTCTCCTGTTCAGCGGTGATGATCCTCGATTGTGACGCGCTGTCGATGGTGCCGAGTTCATGCGCGATCTGCATTGCGAGCAACCCCGTGACGCCGGCGCCCTCGGTGGCTGCGGTCAGTTCACGACGCAGCTCACTACAGCCCGGCACCGTCTGCGACTGCTGCTCGACCAGCATCGCAAACACTTCAGCGGGTTCCAAAGCGGCCTCGACACGATGCATCGTCAACACCGCGTTAGCGCCAAACACATCGATGCGTGGGTCGGCGCGGCAAACCCACACACGGGCTCCGACTGCGGAATCGAAGGGATCCCAGCCCCGCGGTACTCCGACCTCCACGACAAGCCCGCGAAACCGATCGACCGGCGATACCGCGAGGCCGTGCTTTTCTGTGAACACATCGAATCGCATCGTTGACGACCTACCCGAATCCGAAGACCGATTCGACGCCATGTACCGCACTACCGACCGCATCCGAGACCGGCTGCCAGGCCGCTTCGACAAACTTCGATCCTCCCCAGGCGGCGACGGCTCCCACACCGGCGCCCACCACCAGGCCAACCGCGGTCCCCGCGCCCGGAATGACCGAACCGATCGCCGCACCAGCTACCGCGTCCGCGGCAAGACCTCCAACCGCCGCGCCCGCGTAGAGCCCGGCGGCAGTTCCCACACTCTCCCGGGTGACGGCCTCTGGCACCGAGTTGCCGTCGTGGACGTCGGACATGACGGCGGGCACCGCGCTGGCCGCGGCAACCACCCCGCCGATACGGGAGAATCCCTTGAGTTCGACTCCGCCGATCTTGGGATCCTCCAGCCACTTCAACAAGCCCGGATCAGCCTTTCCGGGACCCGTACCGGGGGACTGCGCTATCAACTTGGTGGTCGCCTGACGCACACCGTCGGCGGTACCACCGGCGATCGCACCCGCACCTCCGATCGCCACTTCCCCGGGCGTCGGGGTCAACGCGGGACCCCCGCCGGGTTGGCCGGGCCCCGCCGGCCCGGGCCCCGCCGGGCCGGGTCGCCGGGCCGGGTGCCGGCTGGGGACCGACAGAGTCATATCCGTCCGCGTGCAGGGTCCCCATCGCGTCCTGAAACGACTTGGAGTAACCGTCGCGTGTCGCCTGGAGCTGGCCCAGCGCCGATTTGGTTGCACGGACGGCGTCGTCTTCACAGGTGGCGATAAACGCCTCGAGCGCATCGAAATCGGCCTGGCTGAGGTCGTCGTCGTCTTCCATCTCGTCGGCTTCGCCGATCAAATCGTCGAGCTCTTGCAGCCTTGCTTCCAGCGCCGCGATCTGACCGGCCCCGGTCTTCTGCGCCTCGGCCAACGTCGCGGCGATGTTCTCCAGGTCCCCACCGATCTTCGGTATCTGCAGGGACTGCGCCCCAAGCGCTTTCGTCACCCGCTGGACTTCGTCGGAGTCGTTGATCGGATGACCGCCGTCCTGGTGATTCCAGGCGGCCTCGAAACGGGTGCGGGCCTGCTCGAACGCGTTGTTGGCCTCCGCCGTGCACCGGCCCGCGCGAAGAAACGCCCCGGCCAGATTGGATATCTGCAACGGGCTACCGGCCTGCAGGCTCGCATTGATTGCCCAGGGGTCGCCACCTGCCGCGCCGATCAGCGCCGGGATGCTGAGATATTTCAGTTGCATGGAATCGTCAGGTGCTCGCCCGACTGCTGATCAACCCGGTGGGCATGGCGGGCAGTGCGCGCGGCGCCTTGGCCGACGACCGCGGCCCACCGGCACCGACAAGCATCGCCACCCCTTCCGAGCTCATGGGCAAGGTTACTGACGCGGCCTTGGTAATCAACTCACCTCGCGCTCCGGACCTGCACGACGGAGTTGGCTAGAGCCACTGACCCCTTGGGCCTTCGGTCGCTCAGAACGTGTTGACCTTCTCGACGCTGACGAACATGCCGTGCTTGGTGTGGTCGTTGGTGAAGCGGGTGCCGTCGGCGTTCGCGATGATCGTCCACCCCTGCGCTGCGTAGGTCCTGTAGTCGATGGTGACGGTCGGGATGGCTCCCAGGTTGCCCAGCACCCACTGCACCTTGCCGCCGGTGTTGATGCTGACGCCGTTGGCGTGCTCACCGTCTTGCAGCGGGGAGTTGGTGAACGGTGCCTCGCAGCCGACGGTGTCCTTGTTGATCTGGCAGCGTGTCACGCCGGATTTGGTCTCGATGAAGACGTAACCGTTCTGGTCGGGCGGCAGCGGGATGGCGCCTGCCGGGGTAGTCGGGTTCGTCGGCGCGGCGGACGACGGGCCCGGGGCCGGGGCGGCGGTGGCCGACGGCGGTGTGGATCGGGGAGTGGGGAACGACGGTTCGGTGGGCCCCGCTCCGGGCGACGCCACGGGCCGGCCCCCGATGACAGAGCTGCAGCCAGAGACCAGCTCCGAGCCGGACACCAACGCTACGAGCAGCAGCGAACCACCGGCCAGGCTCCGCCGCGCATTCTTCGAAAACCGCACCCGCCGCTCCCCAGACGATTCGAATAGCGGCACTCAGATTACGCACCGCGAGGCGAACGTCGCTGCCCTGGCGCAGTTATCGATACAGAGCCGATGGCCGAGGTTTATCACCGCGTGACCGATCCGGCGCGCCAGATCTGACCGAAGCCGCCGCATGAGCTGCAGTGGCGGCTCCGCCTGGCACCCGCGGCGTCCCGGCAGGCCAGCGCGGCCACCCGCGCTTCGCTCGAGTTGATCGAGGAAGTTCCGGCGAGGGCCCCGACGAATTAGCCACCCCGGGAACAAGGCGGGACCGACCGCCGTTAACATGATCGACAAGTTGAGCGAACCACACTCAATACTGGGTTGACAGCCCACCGGCCCAAGGGCAGGCTTGAGCGAGGTTCACTCAGCATAGTGGCACCAAACAAGCTCTACAAAAATCAGGAGGAATCACTATGGCTCGTGCGGTCGGTATCGACCTCGGGACCACCAACTCCGTCGTCGCAGTCCTGGAGGGCGGTGACCCAGTCGTCGTCGCCAACTCCGAGGGTTCGCGGACCACGCCGTCCATCGTCGCCTTCGCGCGCAACGGCGAGGTGCTCGTCGGCCAGCCCGCCAAGAACCAGGCGGTCACCAACGTCGACCGCACCATCCGTTCGGTCAAACGGCACATGGGCACCGACTGGTCTGTCGAGATCGACGACAAGAAATACACCGCTCAGGAGATCAGCGCCCGCGTGCTGATGAAGCTGAAGCGCGACGCCGAAGCATATCTGGGCGAGGACGTCGCCGACGCGGTCGTCACCGTACCGGCGTACTTCAACGACGCCCAGCGTCAGGCGACGAAGGAAGCCGGCCAGATCGCCGGCCTCAACGTCCTGCGCATCGTCAACGAGCCCACCGCCGCGGCGCTGGCCTATGGCCTGGACAAGGGCGAGAAGGAACAGACCATCCTGGTCTTCGACCTCGGCGGCGGTACGTTCGACGTCTCGCTGCTCGAGATCGGCGAGGGTGTGGTCGAGGTCCGCGCCACCAGCGGTGACAACCACCTCGGTGGCGACGACTGGGATGACCGCGTCGTCGAGTGGCTGGTCGACAAGTTCAAGGGCACCAGCGGAATTGACCTGACCAAGGACAAGATGGCGATGCAGCGGCTGCGTGAGGCCGCCGAGAAGGCCAAGATCGAGCTCTCGAGTTCGCAGAGCACCTCGATCAACCTGCCTTACATCACCGTCGACGCGGACAAGAACCCACTGTTCCTCGACGAGCAGCTGACCCGCGCCGAATTCCAGCGCATCACACAGGATCTGCTGGACCGCACCCGCAAGCCCTTCCAGTCCGTGATCAAGGACGCCGGTATCTCGGTCTCCGAGATCGACCACGTGGTCCTGGTGGGTGGTTCCACCCGCATGCCCGCGGTGTCGGACCTGGTCAAGGAGATGACCGGTGGCAAGGAGCCCAACAAGGGCGTCAACCCCGACGAGGTTGTCGCCGTGGGCGCTGCCCTGCAGGCCGGCGTGCTGAAGGGTGAGGTGAAAGACGTTCTGCTGCTTGATGTTACGCCGCTGAGCCTCGGTATCGAGACCAAGGGTGGCGTGATGACCAAACTCATCGAACGCAACACCACAATCCCCACCAAGCGGTCGGAGACCTTCACCACGGCCGACGACAATCAGCCGTCGGTGCAGATTCAGGTCTATCAGGGTGAGCGCGAAATCGCTTCGCACAACAAGCTGCTCGGCTCCTTCGAGCTGACCGGCATCCCGCCGGCTCCGCGCGGCGTCCCGCAGATCGAGGTCACGTTCGACATCGACGCCAACGGCATCGTGCACGTCACGGCCAAGGACAAGGGCACCGGCAAGGAAAACACGATCAAGATCCAGGAGGGCTCCGGCCTGTCCAAGGAGGAGATCGACCGGATGATCAAGGACGCCGAGGCGCACGCCGAGGAGGACCGTCAGCGTCGCGAAGAGGCCGACGTCCGCAACCAGGCCGAATCGCTGGTCTACCAGACGGAGAAGTTCGTCAAGGATCAGCGCGAGGCCGAGGGCGGCTCGAATGTCCCCGAGGACACGCTGTCCAAGGTCGACGCCGCGATCGCCGAGGCCAAGACGGCCCTGGACGGCACCGACATCACCGCGATCAAGGCGGCGATGGAGAAGCTGGGGCAGGAATCCCAGGCGCTCGGACAGGCGATCTACGAGGCCACCCAGGCCTCCGGCGAACAGGCCGGTGGCGGCGCGCCCGGCGGCGCGTCTGGCTCCGCTGACGACGTCGTGGACGCGGAGGTGGTCGACGATGACCGGGAGTCCAAGTGACGGAAAGCAACCCACAGGAACAGGTGACGGTCACCGACAAGCGGCGAATCGATCCTGAGACCGGTGAAGTACGGCAGGTCCCTCCCGGCAACACGCCGGGAGGGGCGCCGGCGGGCGAGCCGGCGGGGCAAGCCGAGGGCAAAGTCGCCGAGCTCACCGCCGACCTGCAACGGGTGCAGGCCGACTTCGCCAACTACCGCAAGCGGGCGCTACGCGACCAGCAGGCCGCGGCGGACCGGGCCAAGGCCGCCGTCGTCAACCAATTGCTGGGCGTGCTGGACGATCTCGACCGGGCACGCAAGCACGGCGACCTGGAGTCCGGACCGCTGAAGTCGGTGGCCGACAAGCTGGAAAGCGCGCTGACCGGCCTCGGCCTGTCGGCGTTCGGCGAGGAGGGCGAGGACTTCGACCCGGTGCTGCACGAAGCTGTCCAGCACGAAGGTGACGGCTCCCGACCGGTGATCGGCACTGTGATGAGACAGGGCTACAAACTGGGCGATCAGGTGCTGCGCCACGCTTTGGTCGGAGTCGTCGACACGGTCGCCGACGAGGGCGACACAGCCGCTGCCACCGGTGAGTCCGCCGCGGCGACTGGGGAAACCGAGCCGGCCGAATCGGACGATAACGCCGGCACATGCGGTGACTAGACCACACAATCAGCACAACAAAAGAGAGAAAGGTGAGGGGGTGACGCGACATGGCCCAGCGTGAATGGGTCGAAAAGGACTTCTATAAGGAGCTGGGCGTCTCCTCTGACGCCAGTCCCGAAGAGATCAAACGCGCCTACCGCAAGTTGGCGCGCGATCTGCACCCGGACGCCAATCCCGACAACCCCGCCGCCGGCGAACGATTCAAAGCGGTCTCCGAGGCGCACAACGTCTTGTCGGATCCGGCCAAACGCAAGGAATACGACGAAACCCGAAGGCTGTTCGCCGGCGGTGGTTTCGGCGGGCGCCGGTTCGACAGCGGCGGGTTCGGCGGCTTCAACGTCGGCGGTGACGGCGCTGAGTTCAACCTCAACGATTTGTTCGATGCCGCCGGCCGAAGCGGCGGCACCAATATCGGTGACCTGTTCGGCGGCTTGTTCGGGCGCGGTTCGGGCGGCCGTCCCAGCCGCCCGCGCCGCGGCAACGACCTCGAGACCGAAACCCAGCTGGATTTCATCGAGGCCGCCAAGGGCGTGGCGATGCCGCTGCGGCTGACCAGTCCGGCGCCGTGCACCAACTGCCACGGCAGTGGCGCGCGGCCGGGCACCAGCCCGAAGGTATGCCCGACCTGTAACGGCTCCGGCGTGATCAACCGCAACCAGGGCGCGTTCGGTTTCTCCGAACCGTGCACCGATTGCCGCGGCAGCGGCTCGATCATCGAGCACCCCTGCGACGAGTGCAAGGGCACCGGCGTCACCACCCGCTCCCGCACCATCAATGTGCGGATCCCACCGGGCGTCGAGGACGGACAGCGCATCCGGCTGCCCGGCCAGGGCGAGGCGGGATTGCGCGGTGCGCCGTCGGGTGACCTGTACGTGACCGTGCATGTGCGCCCGGACAAGGTGTTCGGACGCGATGGCGACGACCTCACGGTGACCGTTCCGGTCAGCTTCACCGAGTTGGCCTTGGGCTCAACCATTTCGGTGCCCACCCTGGATGGCAAAGTCGGTGTCCGGGTGCCCAAGGGCACCGCCGACGGCCGCATCCTGCGGGTGCGCGGACGTGGCGTGCCCAAGCGCAGCGGTGGCAACGGGGACCTGCTGGTGACCGTAAAGGTCGCCGTACCACCCAATTTGGAGGGCGCGGCCCAGGAGGCGCTGGAGGCGTACGCCGCCGCCGAGCGTTCCAGCGGCTTCGACCCCCGGGCCGGATGGGCAGGTAATCGCTGATGGTTAGGAACCGCAAAGAGGATGCCCGAACCTTCCTGATCTCGGTGGCCGCCGAGCTGGCCGGCATGCACGCCCAAACGCTGCGCACCTACGACCGCCTCGGCCTGGTCAGCCCGCGCCGCACTTCCGGTGGGGGACGGCGGTATTCGGAGCACGACGTCGACCTCCTGCGTGAGGTGCAACGGCTCTCGCAGGACGAGGGCGTCAACCTCGCCGGCATCAAGCGGATCATCGAGCTGACCAATCAGGTCGAGGCGCTGCAGGCCCGGGTCAAGGAACTGACCGAGGAGCTGGCGCAGACCCGGTCCAGTCAGCGCCGCGACATTGCGGTGGTGCCCAAAAGCACCGCGCTGGTGGTGTGGCAGCCGCGCCGGGGACGCTAAGTTACACCGGTCCGACTGGCGCCCAACCCTTTTGCGGGCGACTCGCGTGACCGCTGTGGCCCGCGCGATCAGACGTGAATGGAAAACTGCGTGACCGCCGGTTCGTCCGGCCGCGCGCAGCGGTAGCCGCCCCGGCGCAGCGCGTCGGTCGGTGCGGTCATCGGCTCGAAGCACACGATCGCCTTTGCGGGGTCCTCGGCCGGCGGTGCGAAGATCTGCGCCGCCGGATAGCCGTGGTCGAAATGCACCGCGATGCGCCGTCCGCCGCCGGACACCGCGAACACCGAACCTTCGGCCACCTGGTCGTAAGCATCGTCGAAAGCCTTGTCGCGCAACGCCTCTTCCCGCGCCGGCTGCGGCTCCGATTCGCCGGTCGGCAGCCCCTTGTCGTCGAGCCCCAGATGCCGCAACTGGGGTGCCTCGATGATCCAGTCGGCCCGTGGCGCATCGGGCAATTGCAGATAGGGATGAAACCCGAAGCACAGCGGCACCGCACGGTCGCCGGTCGCGGTGACCGTGGTCCGGACCGTCAGCGTCCGGTCGCTCAGCCGCGCGGTCACAGTCAGCACATGCGGATACGGGAAGCTGGCCAGCAATCGGGGGTCGGCACCGAAATCCAGTTCGGCGGTCAGCTCGTCGGCGGTCTCGGCCGTCACCCGCCACCCGGGGTAGGCGGCCAAGACCCCGTGGATCGGTAACCCGTTGGGATCGGCGCGCACACCGTTTTCTCCCGGCGTCAGGGTCACGGTGACGTCTTGTGCGGTATAGGTGTTCTCGCCCAATCGATTTGCCCACGGATACAGAATCGGTATCCCCATCGTCTTGCCGTCCGAAATGTAGGCGTCCAGGCCACGGCGCTGGCCCAACAGCTCGACTCCGGCGTCGCGCAGCGACGTGCCGATCATCCCCGCCTCGGGGACGAACTGCGCCACCACCGGCGCCGAGGGATCGTGCAGGCTGACGATGTGCATGGCTACCTCCATAGCGGGTCATGCTGAATGTGTTCGGGCGGAGCCCCTTTGGCGATCAGGGCGGCCTTGGTGGCGCTGACCATCGCCGGCCCGCCGCAGACCAGGATCTGCCGATCGCCCCAGCCGCCGTACTTCGTCACGACGTCGGGCAGTTGTCCGATCTGGTGCACGTGCAGGCCACGCGGTGGCGTGACGTCGGGATAGTCGACGGCCCACGCCGGGTCGCTGTTGTACTCCGAGACGGGCGATACCGAAAGCCACGGATTGTGGGAGGCGATCTGCCACAGGGTTGGCAGATCGTAGAGTTCGCAGCGGTATCGGGCGCCGAAGAAGAGATGGATCCGCGGGTTCTCCGCGAACCGGGACAGGTCCATGATCAGCGCCCGCAGCGGCGCCAGGCCCGTGCTGCCGGCAATCATCAGCACGTCGCCCCCGTCGCGGTCGACCCGCAGGCCGCCGTGCGGGCTGGACAGCCGCCACCGGTCGCCGATGCGCGTTTCGTTCACGATCGCGGTGCTGACCAAGCCACCGGGGACCAGGCGGACGTGAAACTCGACCCGACCGCTCGGGTCGCCCGGAATCGCGGGACTCAAATACCGCCAGCGGTACGGGCATTGGGGGACGTGGACGCTGACGTACTGGCCGGGGTGATAGTGCATCGGCTGATCGAGCTGCAGGCGGACGACCGCCAGATCCCGCGACACCCGCATGTGCTCGATGACGGTGCCGTCCCACCAGGCGGGCCCCCCTTCGGCGTCCGCGGCGCCGCTCATCACGCCGGTGATCAGGTTCAGCGACTGCCTGGCCGCGTCGTCGAGGGCGTCGGTCCAGGCCGCACCCACGTGGGCGCGCAGCGTCGTCAGCAACGCCTGCCGCAGCGTCTCGAAATGCGGGGACAGCACACCGTATTTGCGGTGATCGCGGCCGAGCTGGGCCAGGAACGCCACCGGCTCCTGGGTGCGCCGCGCGACCAGCTCGCCGTACACCCAGTGCAGCGCGTGGCCGAAAGCCAGCCGCTGGGCGGCCATGTCGGGCGGGAACAGATCGCGCACCGAACCGTCGAGGGCGAACCAATGGGTGTAGAAGCGGTGGACGAGTTCGCCGGAACCGGCCGACCCCGACTCCCCGGGTGCGAAGGCATCGCGCAGCACCCGCAGTGCGTCGATGTCCTCCAGGCTCACGGGCCCCGATTCTAGGCTCGGCCGCCGATGACTCAGCCCTGTCGGACGACGTTGGCCGTCCCGACGTTGTCGATCTTGGGTGAACCCCAGTGATAGAGAACGACGTTGCCGGTCCCCGATGCGCTCACCGCATCGGCGCTGTCGACCGCGACGTGGTTGCCGCTGCCGGAGACGCTGACGCTGGTGCAGTGCCCGGTGAGGGTGATGGTGTTGTTCTTCCCGCTCACCGACAGATAGCCGGCGTGACAGGGGATCGTCTTCGTCGTACCGGTCCCGCTGGCCTGCAGCGTGCCGGCTTCCGGGACGGTGGTCGACGGGCTGTTGCCGGCGAGATCGGTGTGCAACCCGACCACCACCAGGCCCGCGAGCGCCAGTCCGGCGGCCACCGCGGCGAGCCAGCGGGTCTGCGGAACGCGGCGCGAAGTCTTCTGGCCTGCTCGGCGCCGGGCTGGTCGGGGTGCTGCGTCGTCTGCGTCATCGATACGGGGGTACCCCGAACGCCAGGTCACCCAAAACTCAGTAGAGTTGAGCGGAACAGACTCAACCTTGACGGCGTTGAACATGCGGACAAGCATTTTCTACTACGAACGGAGGTGTCGTGGACTCTTTTAACCCGACAACCAAGACCCAAGCGGCGCTGACCTCGGCGCTGCAGGCGGCCTCGGCCGCCGGTAACCCCGAGATCCGGCCCGCGCACCTGCTGATGGCCCTGCTGACGCAGGCGGACGGCATCGCCGCGCCGCTGCTGGAGGCCGTCGGCGTCGACCCGGCCACCATTCGCGCCGAGACCGAGCGGGTGCTGGAGCGGCTGCCGCAGACCAGCGGCGCCAGCTCGCAACCGCAACTGTCGCGCGAGTCGCTGGCCGCCGTCACCACCGCGCAGCAACTGGCCACCGAGATGAACGACGAGTACGTCTCCACCGAGCATCTGCTGGTCGGTCTGGCCACCGGCGACTCCGACGTCGCCAAGCTGCTGAGCGGCCACGGCGCCTCGCCCCAGGCGTTGCGCGACGGGTTCGTCAAGGTGCGCGGCAGCGGCCGGGTCACCAGCCCGGAACCGGAGGCGACCTATCAGGCGCTGGAGAAGTACTCGACCGACCTCACCGAGCGAGCCCGCGAAGGCAAACTCGACCCGGTTATCGGGCGGGACAACGAGATTCGCCGCGTCGTGCAGGTTCTGTCCCGTCGCACCAAGAACAACCCGGTGCTGATCGGTGAGCCCGGCGTCGGCAAGACCGCGATCGTGGAGGGCCTGGCCCAGCGCATCGTCGCCGGCGACGTGCCCGAGAGCCTGCGCGACAAGACGGTCATCAGCCTGGACCTGGGATCGATGGTGGCCGGCGCGAAGTACCGCGGCGAGTTCGAGGAACGCCTCAAGGCCGTCCTCGACGACATCAAGAACTCCGCCGGACAGATCATCACCTTCATCGACGAGCTGCACACCATCGTGGGCGCCGGCGCGACCGGCGAGGGCGCGATGGACGCCGGCAACATGATCAAGCCGATGCTGGCCCGCGGTGAGCTGCGGCTGGTCGGTGCCACCACGCTCGACGAGTACCGCAAGTACATCGAGAAGGACGCCGCGCTGGAGCGCCGCTTCCAGCAGGTGCTAGTGGGCGAGCCGTCGGTCGAGGACACCGTCGGCATCCTGCGCGGGCTGAAGGACCGCTACGAGGTGCATCACGGCGTGCGCATCACCGACTCGGCCCTGGTGGCCGCGGCGACGCTGTCCGACCGCTACATCACCGCACGCTTCCTGCCGGACAAGGCCATCGACCTGGTCGACGAGGCCGCCAGCCGTCTGAAGATGGAAATCGACTCGCGGCCCGTCGAGATCGACGAGGTCGAGCGGTTGGTGCGCCGGCTCGAGATCGAGGAGATGGCGCTGGCCAAGGAAGAGGACGAGGCGTCCAAGGAGCGGCTGGACAAGCTGCGCTCCGAGCTGGCCGACCAGAAGGAGAAACTGTCCGAACTCACCACCCGCTGGCAGAACGAGAAGAACGCCATCGACGTCGTGCGCGAGCTCAAGGAACAGCTGGACACGTTGCGCGGGGAGTCCGAGCGCGCCGAACGCGACGGCGACCTGGCCAAGGCGGCCGAACTGCGATACGGGCGCATCCCCGAGGTCGAGAAGAAGCTCGACGCCGCGCTGCCGCAGGCGCAGGCCCGCGAGAACGTCATGCTCAAGGAGGAGGTCGGTCCCGACGACATCGCCGATGTGGTGTCGGCGTGGACGGGCATCCCGGCCGGCCGGATGCTCGAGGGCGAGACCGCCAAGCTGCTGCGCATGGAAGACGAACTGGGCCAGCGCGTCATCGGCCAGAAGAAGGCCGTGACAGCGGTCTCGGACGCCGTGCGGCGTTCCCGGGCCGGCGTCGCCGACCCCAACCGGCCCACCGGATCGTTCATGTTCCTCGGGCCGACCGGCGTCGGGAAGACCGAGCTGGCCAAGGCGCTGGCGGAATTCCTGTTCGACGACGAACGCGCGATGGTCCGCATCGACATGAGCGAATACGGCGAGAAGCATTCGGTGGCCCGGCTGGTCGGCGCCCCGCCCGGATACATCGGCTACGACCAGGGCGGTCAGCTGACCGAGGCGGTGCGGCGGCGTCCGTACACGGTGATCCTGTTCGACGAGATCGAGAAGGCGCACCCGGACGTGTTCGACGTGCTGCTGCAGGTGCTCGACGAGGGCCGGCTGACCGACGGGCAGGGCCGCACCGTCGACTTCCGCAACACCATCCTGATCCTGACCTCCAACCTGGGATCGGGTGGCAGCGAGGAGCAGGTGATGGCCGCGGTGCGCTCGGCGTTCAAGCCGGAGTTCATCAACCGGCTCGACGACGTGATCATCTTCCACGGCCTGGAGCCCGGCGAGCTGGTGCAGATCGTCGACATCCAGTTGGTCCAGCTGCAGAAGCGGCTGGCTCAGCGCCGCCTCACGCTGGAGGTGTCGCTGCCGGCCAAGCAGTGGCTGGCGCACCGCGGATTCGATCCGGTCTACGGCGCGCGGCCGTTGCGCCGCCTGGTGCAGCAGGCCATCGGTGACCAGCTGGCCAAGTTGTTGTTGGCCGGCGACGTACACGACGGTGACACCGTTCCGGTCAACGTCAGCCCCGGCGGCGACTCGCTGATCCTGGGCTAGTGGCGATCGCAAGCGCGGCGCAGCCGGGCGAAGCGGGTCGCCACCATTGGGCTGAGCCAGAGGGGGACCATCGGCGGTCCGGCGACAGGCAGCTATTGCCAGCTGTGATTGGGTTGTGACCTGGTCGCCTTCTGTGTTCTGGGCCAATAGCAGATACCCTGTTTTGGATGGTCCCCCTCTGGTTCACGCTCTCCGCGCTGTGCTTTGTCGGCGCGGGGGTGTTGTTGTACGTCGACATCGATCGGCGGCGCGGGCGCAGCAGGCGCCGCAAGTCGTGGGCGCGGTCGCACGGGTTCGACTACGAGCGTGAATCAGCCGACATCCTCAAGCGCTGGAAGCGCGGGGTGATGTCGACGGTGGGCGATGTCGCCGCCCAGAACGTGGTGCTGGGTCAGATCCGCGGCGAGGCCGTCTACATCTTCGACCTGGAAGAGGTCGCCACCGTCATCGCGCTGCACCGCAAGGTGGGCACCAACGTCGTGGTGGACTTGCGGCTCAAGGGACTCAAAGAGCCACGGGAAAGCGACATTTGGCTGTTGGGTGCGATCGGGCCGCGGATGGTCTACTCCACCAATCTCGACGCCGCCCGGCGGGCCTGCGACCGCCGCATGGTCACCTTCGCGCACACCGCACCGGACAGCGCCGAGATCATGTGGAACGAGCAGAACTGGACGCTGGTCGCCATGCCGATCACCAGCACCCGCACCGAGTGGGACGAGGGTCTGCGCACCGTGCGCCAGTTCAACGACCTACTGCGGGTGCTGCCGCCGCTGCCCGAGGAGACCCCGCAGGAGACCGGGGCGCCGTCGGGTCCGCGCAACGCCTCACCCAGCCGGCCGTTGGCGCCGGCGGGCCGGGCCGAGCTGCCGCCCCGCCGCCCGCACAGGACGTGGCGGGGCTGCTCGGGCCCGATCTTGCGCCCGGTCGTCGCGCCGCCGAGCCGGTGCGCCGCGACCAGCCTCCGTCCGATGGGCGCTCGGAAACCATCCGTCGGCCTCCTCCTCCCGGGCGCAACGGCCACCAGGCCAGCAACTATCAGCTCTGACGGCGGGCGGCGGCCCATGAAGCCGCCGTCATTAGGATGTCGCTCATGCCCCGCCCCGTAGCCCTGATCACCGGGCCTACGTCGGGAATCGGCGCCGGATTCGCACGACGCTACGTCAGCGACGGTTACGACGTGGTCTTGGTCGCCCGCGACGTCGACCGCTTGACCAGGCTGGCGGACGAACTGCAAGAACATTCCGGCAGCGTCGAGATCCTGGCCGCCGACCTGGCCGATGCCGCGGACCGGCAACGGGTGTGCGACCGGCTGGCCGCCGGGGGAGTGCGCGTCCTGGTGAACAACGCGGGCTTCGGCACCTCCGGTGACTTCTGGTCCAGCGATCCCGCGCTGCTGCAGTCCCAGCTCGACGTCAACGTCACCGCGGTCATGCACCTGACCCGCGCGGCCCTGCCGGCGATGCTGGAAGCCGGCGCCGGCACCGTCATCAACATCGCCAGCGTCGCCGGGCTGGTGCCCGGGCGCGGGTCGACATATTCGGCGTCCAAGGCGTGGGTGATCTCGTTCAGCGAGGGCCTGTCCGTCGGCCTGCAGGGCACCGGCGTATCCGTGCACGCGGTGTGTCCGGGCTACGTGCACACCGAATTCCACGACCGCGCCGGGATCGACATGGCCAAGTCGCCGTCGTTCATGTGGCTCGAGGTCGACGACGTGGTCAGCCAGAGCCTGGCCGATATCGCCCGCGGGAAGGTGATCAGCATTCCGGGCCTGCAATACAAGGCGATCATCGCCGCCGAGCGCCTGATGCCGCGGACCCTGATGCGGGCGGTCACCAAACGAATCGGGAGTGGCCGTGGCCGGACCTGAGCGCAAAGAGTTGGCGGAGCTGGTGTCACGCCTTTCGGTGGTGCACGGGCGGGTCACGCTGTCCTCCGGCAAAGAGGCCGACTACTACGTCGACCTGCGCCGGGCCACGCTGCACCACCGCGCCTCGGCATTGATCGGCGCGCTGATGCGCGAACTGACCGACGATTGGGACTACGACGTGGTCGGGGGCCTGACGCTCGGGGCCGATCCGGTGGCCACTGCCGTCATGCACGCATCGGGCCGCCCGATCGACGCCTTCGTCGTGCGTAAGTCGGCGAAAACGCATGGGCTGCAACGGCTTATCGAAGGTTCCGAGGTGTCCGGTAAGCGGGTGCTGGTCGTCGAGGACACCAGCACCACCGGCAACTCGGCGCTCACCGCGGTGCGCGCCGTCCAGGAGGCCGGCGGAGAAGTGGTGGGGGTGGCCACGGTGGTGGACCGCGCCACGGGCGCTGCCGAGGCCATCGGGGCCGAGGGCCTGCCCTACCGAAGTGTGCTGGGCCTCGCCGATCTGGGGCTGAGCTAGTTGCAGGTGGACTTTCGTAGGCACCAGTCCTTCCGGCAGGGAGTGCTGTGCCACGTGGGGCGGACGTGGCAGACATGCCTCGGCTTGACCTCGAGCCGCTGAATCATGCGCACCTTCCTTGCGATTGCAGCCTGCTTGGCGCTGTGTCTGGCCGGCTGCTCGTCGTCTGATCAACCCGTGCGTCCCTACGGCGCCCAGGGTGCGCGGCTCGGCGAATCGCTGGCCCTGCTCGGCTGGAACATGTCGGTGTCGAATCTGCGCTGGGACGGCGACTACGTGCTGGTCGACGTCGACGCCAGCCCGACCTCGGTCAAGGAGCCGCACGCCAAACCCGAAGACATCCGCTTTGGGCTCTATGGCGCGCTCGCCCACCCCATGGAGGTCGCCGGGCTGGGCAGTTGTGACACCGCGAAGACCAGCGTGCGTGACATCCCCGCGCCGCTCTCGGCACCGCGTGACCGGCTCACGGGCACGGTTTGCCTTGGGCCGCTGAAGGATCGAAGTCAGGTGCGCGGTATCTACGGATACTCGCCGCGCGACCGGATCCCGGACAGCTCCTCGGCCTACCCGGTCGCCTTCCCGGTCGGGCTGCTGCCGACCAACGCCAACGACAGCGGCGGCCTGGCGGTCAAGACCGCCAGCCTGTCGGCGTGGCGGGCCGACGGCATCCCGGTGACCAAGATGCAGCTGGGTGATCCCGGGGCGTTCACCGGCAACGGCTACATGCTGCTGGGGCTGGAGGCCACCGCCGTCGCGGCCCGCTACCGCGACGAGTCCGTCAAGCGCGGCGGCCCGATGATGCTGCTGGCATCGCCGACCCTGCCCGCCCCGGGACTCAACCCGGCCTGCGCGACGTACGGGTCGTCGGTGCTGATCCTGCCCGACGCGTCATTGGATGCGGTGCACGTCAACGCGTCGCTGTGCACCCAGGGGGAGATCAACGACGCGTTGCTCTACGCGACGGTGGCGATCGACGGCACGCACGCCGGCGTATGGACGCCGCGATGAGCGGACCCGGCCCCACCGAGTGGGCGGCGACACCGCCCGCCGGCGTCGGTCCGTGGCCGGGCGAGCCGCCCGACGACCCGCGGTATGACCCAGTCCTGTTGCGCGAGGGCGACGCCCGCAACGTCGTCGACGCCTACCGGTACTGGACCCGGGAGGCGATCATCGCCGACATCGACCGGCGTCGCCATCCCCTGCACGTGGCGATCGAGAACTTCGGCCACGACGCCAACATCGGTTCGGTGGTGCGCACGGCCAACGCCTTCGCGGTGCACACCGTACACATCGTGGGGCGGCGGCGGTGGAATCGCCGCGGCGCCATGGTGACCGACCGCTATCAGCGGTTGTGCCACCACGACAGCACCGCCGAACTGCTGGGCTTCGCCGCGGACGCCGGTCTGACGGTGGTCGCCGTGGACAACGTCCCCGGCGCGGCGCGGCTGGAGGAGGCCGCGCTGCCGCGCGAATGCCTGCTGGTGTTCGGCCAGGAGGGACCCGGCATCACCGACGACACCCGCACGGGCGCGGGGCTGACGGTGTCGATCGCGCAGTTCGGCTCGACGCGCAGCATCAACGCCGGCGTCGCGGCCGGCATCGCCATGCACGCCTGGGTCAAGCAGCACGCCGATCTGTCTCGAGGCCTGGTGAGCCGTCGACGCCCTGCACGCACACTCGAACGCGTGGGGCAGGATCGACAGGTATGGATCAGCTCTGGGTCAACCGCGCGGCCAGCTGCGAAGCCGCTGTCACGCAACGACATCTGAAGCGGCTGTGGGGACTGCCCGCCACGCAGCTGGGAGTGGTGGCCTGGCCGGCGACGCGGCGTGACCGCTGGTTCGGCACCTGGCACTACTGGTGGCAGGCTCATCTGCTGGATTGCCTGATCGACGCCCAGCTCCGCGATCCGCAGCCGCACCGGCATACCGAGATCAACCGGCAGGTCCGCTCGCACCGGCTGCGCAACAACTTCTCGTGGATCAACAGCTACTACGACGACATGGCCTGGCTGGCGCTGGCGCTCGAGCGCGCCGCCCGGATCGCCGGCGTGCAGCGCCGTCGCGCATTGCCCAAGCTCGCCAACCAATTCCTCAGGGCATGGGTGCCCGAGGCTGGCGGCGGCATCCCGTGGCGCAAGTCCGACCAGTTCTTCAACGCCCCGGCCAACGGCCCCGCAGGGATCTTCCTCGCCCGCTACGGAGACCATCTGAAACGGGCCGAGCAGATGGGCAATTGGATCGACCAGACGCTGATCGACCCGGAGACGCACCTGGTGTTCGACGGCATCAAAGCCGGTTCGCTGGTGCGCGCGCAATACACCTACTGCCAGGGTGTGGTGCTCGGGCTGGAGACGGAGCTGGCCGCGCGCACCGCTGTCGAGATCAGGCAACGCCACGCCGCCCGGGTGCACCGGCTGGTCGCGGCCGTGCACGAACACATGGCGCCGGCGGGTGTGCTGGCCGGCTCCGGTGGCGGGGACGGCGGCCTGTTCGCCGGGGTGACCGCGCGGTACCTGGCGCTGGTGGCGACGGCGCTGCCGGGGGAGGCGGCCGACGACGTGCTGGCCCGCGACACTGCCCGGCAAATCGTGCTGGCCAGCGCGAAGTCGGCGTGGGACAACCGGCAAACGGTGGACGGGCTGCCGGTGTTCGGCCCGTTCTGGGACCGCGACGCCCAGCTGCCCACGGCGGGCGGCAAACAGGCGGAGTTCGTCGAGGGAGCGGTGATGGCTTCCGAGGTAGCCGAACGGGACCTGTCGGTGCAGCTGTCGGGGTGGATGCTCATGGAGGCCGCCTGTAACGTCTCCGCCGAGCCGTCGCACGAGAACAGGAGCGCCCTGTGAGTAATAAGGTCCATCCCGACGCAGTGTCGGCTCTGCACGGCCTGCTGAAGGACGGCATTACCATCGCCGCGGGCGGCTTCGGTCTGTGCGGCATCCCGGAGAAGCTGATCCAGGCTCTGGTCGACAGCGGCATCAAGGACCTCACCATCGTCGGAAACAACGCCGGCGTAGACGATTTCGGCATGGGACTGCTGCTCAAGGGCCGGCAGGTGAAGAAGGTGATCGCCTCCTATGTCGGCGAGAACAAGGAGTTCGAGCGCCAGGTGCTGGCCGGTGAGCTGGACCTGGTGCTGACGCCGCAGGGCACGCTGGCGGAGAAGTTGCGCGCCGGCGGCGCAGGCATTCCCGGCTTCTACACGCGCACGGCCTTCGGCACCAACCTCGCCGAAGGCAAGGACACCAGGGTCTTTCACGGCACCGAATACGTTCTGGAAGAAGGCATTCGGGCCGACGTGGCGATCGTCAAGGCGTGGAAGGGCGACACCGCCGGCAACCTCGTCTACCGCAAGACGGCGCGCAACTTCAACCCGATGATCGCCACCTGCGGCGCGATCACGGTGGCCGAGGTGGAAGAGCTGGTCGAGGTCGGCGAGCTGGACCCCGACCTGATCCACACTCCCGGCATCTACGTGGACCGCATCATCGTGGGCACCGGTTACGAGAAGCGCATCGAGTTCCGCACCACCAGCGGTGGCGCCGCGCTGAAGAACGACAGCCCCATCCGCGAGCGGATGGCCGAGCGCGCCGCCAAGGAACTGCGCGACGGCTATTACGTGAACCTGGGCATCGGCATTCCGACGTTGGTGGCCAACTTCATTCCCGACGGCATCAAGGTCACGCTGCAATCCGAGAACGGCTTGCTCGGCATCGGGGCCTACCCGAGCGAGGACACCGTCGACCCCGATCTCGTCAACGCGGGCAAGCAGACCATCACCAGCCTGCCCGGGTCCAGCTTCTTCAGCAGCGCCGACTCCTTCGCGATGATCCGCGGCGGCCACATCGACCTGTCCATCCTCGGCGCCCTCGAGGTCGCGGAGAACGGTGACCTGGCCAACTGGATGGTGCCGGGCAAGATGGTCAAAGGGCCAGGCGGCGCAATGGATTTGGTGTCCGGTGTCAAGCGCGTGATCGTGCTGATGGACCACACCGCGAAAGACGGCAGCCCGAAGATTCTCAGCCAGTGCACGCTGCCGCTCACCGGCAAGAACGTGGTCGACATGATCATCACCAACCTGTGTGTCTTCGACGTCGAGCCAGGGCAGGGGCTGGTGCTCACCGAGTTGCAGCCGGGCGTCACGGTCGAGGAAGTCCGCGCCAAGACGGGCTGCGACTTCAACGTCGCGGTCTGACGGCGCGCGGCAGGCTACTCGGCCGCCGGCAACCGGTCGGCTTCCAAGTCGTCTGTGTTCTGCGCGCGCTGTCGTCCCCGATAGCTTCGCCAGGCGGCGATGAACGCCGGCATCAGGGAGACGACGAGGATGGCCAACAGGATTTTCTGCAGGTTGTGGTGCACGAACGGGACGTTGCCCATGAAGTAGCCCGCCAGCGTGACACCGCCGCCCCAGAGGATGCCGCCGACGATGTCGAATCCCAGAAACACCGGGTAGCGCATGTAGGACACCCCGGCGACCACCGGTGTGAAGGTCCGTATGAACGGCGCGAACCGCGCCAAGATGATCGCCCAGGGCCCGTACTTCTCGAAGAACGCGTGTGACTCGGTCACGTGGTGCTTCTTGAAGAACCGCGAATCCTCCTTCTTGAACAGCGCCGGGCCGATTCGCCGGCCGATGAAATACCCCGTCTGGTCGCCCAGTATCGCCACCGTGGCGACGGCCGGGGCCAGCACCCAGATGCTGGCCGGTGGGTTCGGGTGCGCGGCCAGCAGGCCGCCGGTGAACAGCAGCGATTCGCCCGGCAGCAGCGGAAACAGCAGCCCGGTCTCGATGAAGACGATGATCAGGATGCCGGGCAGCACCGCGGACCCGAAGACGCCGTTGGCGCCCAACCAATACATCGGGTCGAAGATGTCGGGCAGGGCCGTCACGGCGGTGCTCATGATCCCTCAACATACCGGCGAAATGACCCTGGCCCGCACAAGGCCGGGACTAACAGGCGCCCCGGGTCGTCGGCCGCTGCGCCGGGTAGCTGCCGAGCGCGCATTCGTGGTTGGGTAGGACCAGCCGTCAGGAGGTGTCTGATGCCCATCGCCACGCCCGAGGTCTACGCCGAGATGCTGCGACGCGCCAAGGAGCACGCGTATGCCTTCCCGGCGATCAACTGCACCTCATCGGAGACGGTGAACGCGGCCATCAAGGGCTTTGCCGATGCGGGCAGCGACGGGATCATCCAGTTCTCCACCGGGGGTGCGGAATTCGCGTCGGGGCTGGGCGTCAAGGACATGGTGGCCGGTGCGGTGGCACTCGCCGAGTTCACCCGTTCTATTGCGGACAGATATCCGATCAACGTTGCGCTACACACCGACCATTGCCCCAAGGACAAGCTGGACACCTATGTCCGCCCGCTGCTAACGATTTCGGCCGAGAGGGTGGCCGCGGGGCAAGATCCGCTGTTCGGGTCGCACATGTGGGACGGTTCGGCCGTGCCGATCGACGAGAACCTGCTGATCGCGCGCGAACTGCTCAAGGACGCGGCGGCCGCCAAGATCATCCTCGAGATCGAGATCGGCGTGGTGGGTGGCGAGGAGGACGGCGTCGCCCACGAGATCAACGACAAGCTCTACACCTCACCGGACGACTTCGAGAAGACGATCGATGCGCTGGGCCACGGCGAGCACGGACAGTACCTGCTCGCCGCCACGTTCGGCAACGTGCACGGCGTCTACAAGCCCGGCAACGTCAAGCTCCGCCCCGACATCCTGGCCCAGGGGCAAAAGGTGGCGGCGGCCAAGTTGGGGCTGCCCGAGGACGCCAAGCCGTTCGACTTCGTCTTCCACGGCGGTTCCGGTTCGCTGACGGCGGAGATCGAGGAGTCGCTGCGCTACGGCGTGGTGAAGATGAACGTCGACACCGACACCCAGTACGCGTTCACCCGCCCCATCGCCGGCCACATGTTCGGCAACTACGACGGTGTGCTCAAGGTCGACGGCGAGGTCGGCGTCAAGAAGGTCTACGACCCGCGCAGCTATCTGAAGAAGGCCGAGGCGTCGATGTCCGAGCGAGTGGTCCAGGCCTGCACCGACCTGCACTGCGCCGGAAAGTCAGTCTCCAGCTAGCCGCTGGCGGACTGGCAGACCTTCCACTGGTCGTCGCGATACTGCAGATCCATGCTGCGGGTGGAGCGCAGCTGCGGGTCGTAGGCCATGAACGTGGTGACGTTCGCCTCGGCGTGCTGGCCGTTGACCACCACCTGATCGATGCTGGCGATCACCGGATACTGCTTGGCCGCCGACACCCGACGGTAGGTCTCGTCCCACGCGTGTTCGTCGTAATCGGTGTAGCCGTCGCGGGTGGTGCCGCACGTGATGGTGCGCAGCGTGGTCAGATCACCCCGCTGGATCGCGACGTCGAAGTGTTGAATGGTCTGCCGAACCTGGTCTTCCCGCGAGGCATTCGAGTGTTTGCCCCGGGTGAGCAGCACGGTGCCCAGGATCGCGATTGCCGCCAGCGCCAAGACGATTACGACCAGCGCCAGTATCCAGCCCCAGTTGACTTGCCGCGAAGTACGCAGCTTCCCGCCGAGCCGGGGTGGGATCGATTGCGGGACAGCGGCTTTGGGTGGGACGCCGAACTGTGCGGTGCCGTCCTGTCCGGGCGGTGCCCCGAAGGCCTCGGTGGCGGGCTCCGGCGTGGTGGCGATGATCGCGGTTTCTTTGGCGTCGAAGCCCGGCGCGGTGAAGCGACGCTCGCGCTGCGGACCGTCCGGTATCTCTTCGGAGCCGCCGTGCGGGTCAGGTCTGTTGATCACCTCGGTCTCGGTCTCGGAGTCGCTGGGGACCATGGGGACGCCCTCGGTGGCGTCGTCTCCGGTTTCGAAACCGGACTCGGCCCCCCACTCGTCGCTCGGTTCGTTGCGAGACTCGCGTGAGTCGAACCCGGGCCGTTTCGGCGTGCCGCCGCGGTCGGGTTCGGATCGTTTGGGCATGAGTACTACTGTCCTCCCGCTTCGTGGGGTAGTTGCAGAGCTTAGCGACCGAGTACCCGGCTTCGGGCGATGGCCGAGGTGCGTCACGCGGCAAAAGGGGCGAGCTGCAGAATAGAGCCATGTCGCCGATGGGAGATCTGCTAGGCCCCGACCCGATCCTGCTGCCCGGAGATACCGATGCCGAGGCGGAGCTGCTCGCCGGTGAGAAGCCCGGCATCGTGGCCGCCGCGCATCCGACGGCCTCGGTGGCCTGGGCGACGCTGGCCGAGCAGGCGTTGGCCGACGACCGGGCCATCACCGCGTACGCCTATGCCCGCACCGGCTACCACCGTGGCCTGGACCAGCTGCGCCGAAACGGCTGGAAGGGCTTCGGGCCGGTGCCCTACTCGCACGAACCCAACCGCGGCTTTCTGCGGTGTGTTGCGGCCCTGGCGCGCGCCGCCGACACGATCGGCGAAACCGACGAGTACTCGCGCTGCCTGGACCTGCTCGACGATTGCGACCCCGAAGCGCGCAGGGCGCTCGGGGTTTGACGCTTTAGAAGCTGTCCGAACAATCGGTGTCGTCGGGGCAGTCGATCTGCACGGTGGCGTGCTCCAGTCCGCGAGCCGACAACACCGCGCGCGCGCCTTGCAGCACCCGCGCGGAGTCGCCGGCGCTGATCAGGTGTGCGGTGCACATGTCCTTGCCGGGTGACAGCGTCCACACGTGCAGGTCGTGCACGTCGATCACCCCGTCGACGCCGCCGAGCGCGGCGCGCAGCTCCTCGACATCGATATGGGTCGGCGACGATTCGGACAGGATCCGCAGCGCGTCGCGGGCCAGTGCGACGGCGCGGGGCAACACCCACAGCGGCGACCAGCACCGCCACGACCACATCGGCGTAGGGCCAGTGCGTCGTCACGGTGACCACACCGGCGATCAGGACGCCCAGGCTCCCCACGGTGTCGGCGACGACTTCCATGTAGGCGCCCTTGACCGCCAGGCTGCCCGACGAGTGGGAACGCAACAGCAGCGCGACCACGAAGTTGGCGGCCAGCCCGGCCAGCGCGACCACGATCATCGGCACGCCGGGGACGGCGGGCGCTTCGCTGAGCCGCCGGATGGCCTCGTAGAGGATGAACAGCGCCACGCCGATCAGCAGCCCCGCGTTGGCGACGGCCGTGAACACCTCGGCGCGATGCCAGCCGTAGGTGCGGGCGGGCGACGAGCTGCCGCGGCGCGCCAGGGCGACGGCGGCCAGTCCCATGAAGACGGCGACGACGTCGGTCAGCATGTGGCCGGCGTCGGCCAGCAGCGCGATCGAGTTGATCAGCAACGAGGTGACCAGTTCCACCACGAAGAACGCCGCCAGGATCGCTGCGGCCATGATCATGCGCGGGATCAGCCGGGCGTCGTCCGCGTCGGCGGAAGTGTGATTGTGGCCGGCGCCCATGCCCCGAAATATATGCGTCGAAACGCATATATGGCAAGGGTCAGAACCAGCGGCTCCAGAAGCGGGTCAGCGCGTTGCCCCAGCCCACCAGGACATCCGGCACGCCGGACAGGTCGAACAGGGACAACACGACGCTGAAGAACCATTGGTTGAGCACCGGTGCCAGGAGCAAGAACAGCAGGATGAGGAAACCCCACTGCTTGGCCGGCGCCAGCGTCCGCTGGGTCTCGGGGCTCAGATGCGGTTCCACAGCGTCGTATCCATCCAGGCCCGGGATGGGCAGCAGATTCAGCAGCACGGCGGTGAGCTGAAGAAACGCCAGGAAGGCCACCCCGGCCCACAGCACCACGTGCGTCGGGTCGAAGAACAACCGCGTCGCCACCAGCAGCAGCACCGCCAGCACGAGGTTGGCCGCCGGGCCCGCCAGGCTGACCATCGTGCGACGGGCGGGTGTCATGAACCAGGTCCGCACGTAGACCGCCGCGCCGGGCAGGCCGATCCCGCCCAGCAGGATGACCACCATCGGCAACAGCAGCGAGAGCGCGGGATGGCTGTAGCGGCGCGGGTCCAGCGTCAGGTACCCGCGCACGGCGGCGTCGTGATCGCCGAACCGCCAGGCGGTCACCGCGTGCCCGAATTCGTGCAGGCACAGCGACACCAGCCAGCCGGCGATCACGAAGATGAACACGCCGGCATACGCCAGCGGCCGCGTGCTGATCCCGGCCGACCAGGCCAACGCGGCGCCGACGCCCGTCAGCCCGATCAGGCCCAGAAAGATCGGGCTGGGCCGTACCGATTCGTGCTGGGAGGCAGGGAAGCTCACCGGTTGAAACTAGCCGACCAGCAGCCAGCCTTCGATGTTGCGGTAGAACGCCGAGCGGCGGGCGGCGCGCGCCGCGGGAACGCCGTCACGCAGCACGGCGACGCCCGTGCTGCCCAGCTGGGCGGCGCGCCCGGTGACCCATCGGCGCCAGAGGCGGCCGCGACCACGGCCTGCGACCGCCGCGCGCAGGCCCGGCGCGGCCAGCATCGGCTCGATCCACACGCCGGTGACGTCGCCGTCGAACAACGTCGTGTCGTCGATCACCGCCTCGCCGTGGATCCACCGCGCGTCATCGGCCGGCACCCAGCCGGCCCGCCCGACGACCACCGACCCGGTCTCGTCGCGGATCAGCGTCACCCGCCGGGCCGAGCCACGCCTGGCCCGCCACGCCGCCCGGAATCCGCTCGGCAGACGGTAAATCCGGGTTGCCCGGGTGCGGCGGCGCGGCACGTAGGCCACCTCGACGTCCAACCGCTCGGCTCGCAGCAGCCGGGTCAACACGGTGGCCAGCTCGGCGTCGCCGCCCAGCACGACCAGCCGCCGGAATACCCCGATGGCGGCATCGATGGCCTCCGGGTCGCCGGTGCCGTCGGCCCGGACGACGGACAGGCCGGCGAGCGGCCGTGGCACCCGGCGGTCGCCGAACACCACCACCGCCGCGTCGGCGATGTTGGCGCCCGCCTTTACCGGCTCTGTCATCGCCTGTCTCGCCACCTCCTGGCTTAAGCTGATTTGCCCGGCTCTCCCCCCGGAAGCGGGAGGGACCCCCACAGCCGGCCACCGGTGGCCCGCACGGTCGCCAGGCTAGGGTGGGTCACCGGCTGGACCACAATACGCAGGCGAGATCAGGTGGGAGCGTGTCATGCCGGCAATCGTCCTCATCGGCGCCCAATGGGGCGACGAGGGCAAAGGTAAGGCCACCGATTTGCTCGGTGGGCGCGTTCAGTGGGTGGTGCGCTACCAGGGCGGCAACAACGCCGGGCACACCGTCGTCTTGCCCACCGGCGAGAACTTCGCGCTGCACCTCATCCCGTCGGGAGTGCTGACCCCGGGCGTCACCAACGTCATCGGCAATGGCGTGGTGGTCGATCCCGGCGTGCTGCTGGACGAGCTGAAGGGCCTCGAAGACCGCGGGGTCGACACCTCCAAGCTGCTCATCTCGGCCGACGCGCACCTGCTGTTGCCCTACCACGTCGCCATCGACAAGGTCACCGAGCGCTACATGGGGAACAAGAAGATCGGCACCACCGGCCGCGGCATCGGCCCCTGCTACCAGGACAAGATCGCGCGCATCGGCATCCGGGTCGCCGACGTGCTGGATCGGGAAGTGTTGACGCACAAGGTCGAAGCCGCGCTGGAGCTGAAAAACCAGATCCTGGTCAAGATCTACAACCGCAAGGCGCTGGATCCGCACCAGGTCGTCGAGGCCCTGCTCGAGCAGGCCGAAGGCTTCAAACACCGCATCGCCGACACCCGGCTGCTGCTCAACACCGCGCTGGAGGCCGGCGAGGCCGTCCTGCTGGAAGGCTCGCAGGGCACGTTGCTCGACGTCGACCACGGCACGTATCCCTATGTGACGTCGTCGAATCCGACGGCGGGCGGCGCGGCCGTGGGTTCGGGAATCGGTCCCACCCGGATCACCGCCGTGCTGGGGATTCTCAAGGCCTACACCACCCGCGTTGGCTCGGGCCCGTTTCCCACCGAGCTGTTCGACGAGAACGGCGAATACCTGTCGAAGACGGGCGGCGAATTCGGCGTCACCACCGGACGGCGCCGGCGCTGCGGCTGGTTCGACGCCGTCATCGCCCGCTACGCCACCCGGGTCAACGGCATCACCGACTTCTTCCTGACCAAGCTCGACGTGCTGTCCAGTCTGGAAACGGTTCCGGTGTGCGTCGGCTACCAGATCAACGGTGAGCGCATTCACGAGATGCCGATGACGCAAAGCGACCTTTCGCGCGCCGAACCCGTTTACGAAGAACTGCCCGGCTGGTGGGAGGACATCTCGCACGCGCGGGAATTCGACGACCTGCCCGCCAAAGCGCGAGACTACGTGCTGCGGCTGGAAGAGCTTGCCGGAGCACATATTTCGTGCATCGGTGTGGGGCCCGGACGTGAACAGACCATCGTGCGCCGCGACGTCCTGGCGGCCCGTCCGTGACGGATGCCGCTCAGGATCCCAAAGACCTCGACCCCGAATACGAGCACCACGGCGGCTTCCCCGAATACGGGGTGGCCGACCCGGGCCCGGGATTCGGACGATTCGTGGCGGCCATGCGGCGGCTGCAGGACCTGGCCGTGTCGGCCGACCCCGACGACGACCTGTGGGACGACGCGGCCGATCGTGTCACGGCGCTGACCGAGCTGCTGGGACCGTTTCAGGCCGCCGTGGAGGGTCAGGCGCCGGCCGGACGGACGCCGGGCTTGCCCGGCATGGGCAGTCTGCTGTTGCCGCCGTGGACGTTGACGCGATACGAGCCCGACGGCTGCGAAATGCGGGGCCAGTTCACCCGGTTTCACGTCGGTGGCAACCACGCGGTGCACGGCGGCGTGCTGCCGCTGTTGTTTGACCACATGTTCGGGATGGTGTCGCACGCCTCGAATCGGCCGATCAGCCGGACGGCGTTCCTGCACGTCGACTACCGCAAGGTCACCCCGATCGACGCGCCGTTGGTGGTGCGCGGACGGGTTACCAGCACCGAGAGGCGCAAAGCGTTCGTGTCCGCGGAACTGGCCGACGCCGACGGCGCGCTGCTGGCCGAGGCCAACGGCCTGATGGTGCAGTTACTCCCAGGCCAGCCCTGAGACCGGATGATCCGCTTCCTCAGCACCGCGTCCCCCTCGCCGCTACGCGGCTGGGCGGTGCCCCCAGCGCGGTCCGCATCGTCAGCGGGCAACGTCGGGCTGGCACATTCGGAACCGACCTATCCTTGAGCCGTGACTGACGCCGTGACCGACGGACAAGACGACGAAACGACGGCGCTCGTCGTGCCCCAGCAAGCCCCCGCGCCCGCCGAAGCCCTGCCCGCCGACGGCAGGCCGACGGTGGTGCTGCTGGGTTCTGGCGAGATCAGCCGGGAGCTGGCGATCGACCTGGGGCGCCTCGGAGCCCGGGTGGTCGCCGTCGACCAGGATCCGCACGCACCCGCGCACGGGGTGGCCGACCAGGTCCTGGTGCTCCCGCTGACGGACGCCGCCGAACTGTCCGCGGCGCTGCAACGCCTGCAACCCGACTTCGTGGTGACCGCGACCGACGCCGTCGCCGTCGGGGCCCTCGACGCCGTGGCGACCGGGTCCGGCAGGAACCACACCGAGCTGGTGCCCAGCGCCCGTGCCGTGCGGCTCAGCGCCGACCGCGAGGGCTTGCGCCGGCTGGCCGCCGACGAGTTGGGGCTGCCGACCGCGCCGTTCTGGTTCGTCGGCGCGTTGGGCGAACTCGAGGCGGTGGGCGCGCACGCCGGATATCCATTGTTGATCAAGCCGGCGGCCGGACCGACCGGGCCGGCGCAGTCGGTGGCGGCGCGCCGTGAAGACCTCGGGCCGGCGTGGCAACGCGCGGTGGCCGGACACGCGGGCCCCGGACAGCCGCGGGTGCTGGCCGAAAGGGTGGTCGAGGTCGAGTTCTACGTGACGTTGCTGGCGGTGCGCAGCGAAGGCCCGGAGGGTCCGGTGATCGAATTCTGTTCGCCCATCGGTCATCGCGACTCCGCCGGCCAGGTGCTGGAATCGTGGCAACCCCAAAAAATGAGTGCGGCGGCGACGGACGCCGCGAAGTCGATCGCCGCGCGAATAGTGAAGGCGCTGGGTGGCCGCGGCGTCTTCGCCGTCGAGTTGATGATCAACGGCGACGAGGTGTACTTCGCCGACGTCACGTCCCACCCCACCGACAGCGTCTGGGTGACGCTGCGCAGTCAGCGGCTCTCCGCGTTCGAACTTGCGGCCCGCACCATTTTGGGCCTGCCGGTGGACACCATGATGGTTTCGCCGGCGGCGGCGCGCGCGATCGACCCCGTCGCCTCCCGTGGCCCCGCCGCGCTGACCGGCGCTCTCAGCGTGCCCGAAAGTGATCTGCGGGTGGTAGGACGCGGTTATCGGGCGTTGGCCACCGCGCCGGAGGTGACGGCCGCCCGCGAGCGAGCCGGCCAGGTCGCCGGACGGCTCGCCGCGCAAGAACCGCACGGCTGAGCCCGCGCGGCAGCTTGTGCGAATCGACCGCCCCCAGATGGGTGCGGCGACGGCCTCGATACCATCGCAGGTCAGATATCGCTGCGGGGACGGCGACAATCCGGCCGGGGCTTGACCGCTCGGGCGCGGATAAGGTGGCTGACAACGGACAATGAGGGAAACGACATGAGCACAGAGCGCGCACACTCCTACGCCGGGGACATCTCGCCCCTGGAGGCATGGAAGCTGCTCAGCGACAACCCCAACGCCGTGCTGGTCGACGTGCGCACCGACGCCGAATGGCGATTCGTCGGTGTGCCCGATCTGTCCAGCCTCGGCCGTGAGGTGTTGTTCCTGGAGTGGAATTCCTCCGACGGACGGCGCAACGCGAATTTCGCCGACCAGCTGCGCGAGCAGGTGGCGCCGGCCGAAACCGAAGCGCAGCGTCCGGTGCTGTTCTTGTGTCGCTCCGGAAACCGCTCCATCGGTGCCGCCGAGGTCGCGACCGAGCTGGGCATCACGCCGGCTTACAACATCGTGGACGGCTTCGAGGGCCAACTCGATGTCAACGGCCACCGGGGCGAAACGGGTTGGCGGGCCATCGGATTGCCTTGGAAACAGGGCTGAACCGTCGATGACCCCAGCCGACCACGATTCCGTTCGCGTGCCCGCGGCGCTGCCCGACGGCGTCAGTCAGGCGACCATTGGCGTGCGCGGCGGGCTGCTGCGTTCGAATTTCGACGAGACCGCCGAGGCGATGTTTCTGACGTCGGGCTACGTCTACGAGTCGGCGGCGACTGCGGAGGGGTCGTTCACCGGCGAGGTGGACCGCTTCGTCTACTCGCGCTACGGCAATCCGACGGTGACGATGTTCGAGGAGCGGTTGCGCCTCCTCGAAGGGGCCCCGGCGGCCTTCGCCACCGCGAGCGGCATGGCGGCGGTGTTCACCTCGTTGGGCGCGCTGCTGGGCGCGGGGGACCGGCTGGTCGCGTCGCGCAGCCTGTTCGGCTCGTGTTTCGTCGTGTGCAACGAGGTCCTGCCGCGGTGGGGGGTCGAAACCGTCTTCGTCGACGGCGACGACCTGGAGCAGTGGGAGCAGGCGTTGTCGGTGCCCACCACGGCGGTGTTCTTCGAGACGCCGTCGAATCCCATGCAGTCGCTGGTGGACATCGCCGCGGTGAGCGAGCTTGCCCACGCCGCGGGCGCAAAAGTGGTGTTGGACAACGTCTTTGCGACACCGCTTCTGCAGCAGGGCATTCCGCTCGGCGTTGACGTGGTGGTGTACTCCGGCACCAAGCACATCGACGGTCAGGGCCGGGTGCTCGGCGGGGCCATCCTGGGCGACAAGGAGTACATCGACGGTCCGGTGCAGAAACTGATGCGGCACACCGGCCCGGCGCTGAGCCCATTCAACGCCTGGGTGCTGGTGAAAGGGCTTGAGACGATGGCGATCCGGGTGGAACACAGCAACAACTCGGCCTTCCGGATCGCAGAATTCCTGGAGAACCATCCGGCGGTGAGTTGGGTCCGCTACCCGTATCTGTCCTCGCACCCGCAATACGACTTGGCCAAGCGCCAGATGTCCGGCGGGGGAACGGTGATCACCTTCGCGCTCGACTGCCCCGACGACAAGGCCAAGCACCGCGCCTTCGAGGTGCTGGACAAGCTCCAATTGATCGACATCTCGAACAATCTCGGCGATGCCAAATCCCTGGTCACGCATCCCGCGACCACTACGCACCGGGCGATGGGCCCAGACGGTCGCGCGGCGATCGGGCTCGGTGACGGCGTGGTGCGCATCTCCGTCGGGCTGGAAGGCACCGACGATCTGATCGCCGACATCGATCGGGCGCTGAGCTAGCCGGCCTGCTTCTCGGCCGCCTCGATGCGTTCGGCCGCCAGGGTTCCCTCTTGCGCTTGCTGCTCCACCCAGTCCACCACCGGCCGGGCGTACATCATCTGGCTGGTGATCGCCATCTGGCCGCGGGTGCGGCCCAGGAAAGAGATCCCCCAGGCGAACATTGCGGCAATGCGATTGCGGTGGCCGATCAGGTAGTACAGGTGCAGCAGCAGCCACGCCAGCCAGGCGATGAAGCCGCCGAACTCCAGCTTGCCGACCTTCGCGACGGCGCTATACCGCGAGATGAGGGCCATGCTGCCCTTGTCGAAGTACTTGAACGGCTTGCGGTTGGCGGGATCGTCGTGGCCCTTCACCGCCTGCTTGATGAGCTTGGTGACGTAGTGCGCCCCCTGGATCGCGCCCTGCGCCATGCCGGGGACGTCGGGCACCGACATCAGGTCGCCGACGACGAACACGTACGGATGCCCCTTGATGGTGAGGTCGGGTTCGACGATCACCCTTCCGGCGCGGTCGGTTTCGGTTCCGTCGGACTGCTCGGCGAGCATCGCGCCCAGTGAGCTGGCCTGGACCCCCGCCGCCCACACCTTGCACGCACATTCGATGCGGCGCTCGCCGCCGTCCTTTTCCTTGATCGTGATGCCCATGTAGTCGACCGCGGTCACCATCGCGTTCAACTGCACCTCGACGTCCATCTTCTCCAGCCGCCGCTGCGCCTTCAGGCCGAGTTTGGGGCCCATCGGCGGCAGCACCGCGGGCGCCGCGTCGAGCAGGATGACGCGACATTCGCTGGGGGTGATCGTCCGGAACGCCCCGGCCAGGGTGCGCTCGGCGAGCTGGACGATCTCGCCGGCCAGCTCGACTCCGGTCGGCCCGGCGCCAACGACCACGAACGTCAGCCGGCGTTGCCGCTCGGCCGGGTCGGTGGCGACCTCGGCGGCCTCGAACGCGCCGAGGATGCGGGCCCGCAGCTCGAGGGCGTCATCGACGCTTTTCATGCCGGGCGCGAAGGCCGCGTACTGGTCATTCCCGAAGTAGGACTGCTGCGCGCCCGCGGCGACGATGAGGCTGTCAAAGGTCGTCACCGTCTGCATGCCCATCAGGTGCGACGTGACCGTCTTCGCCGTCAGATCGATCTCGCTGACGTCGCCCCACAGCACCCGGACGTTCTTCTGCCGCCGCAGGATCAGCCGGGTGGTCGGGGCGATGTCACCCTCGGACAGGATGCCCGTGGCCACCTGGTACAGCAACGGCTGGAACAGGTGAGTCGTCGTCTTCGAGATCAGGGTGACGTCGACGTCGGCCCTTCTGAGTGCCCTGGCCGCGTTCAACCCACCGAATCCGCTTCCGATGATGACGACATGATGGCGCGACATGCTCACCCCTTCTTTTTCCAGAGTCCCCGGTGGCGCATACCCAGCCTATGACTCCGCTGCCCTTAGAACGGCCACCCGTTGGAGTTGTCCTTGAATTTTCCGTTCACCGCGGTGCAGAAGTCGTCGGCGGTGCCGGCGAGCAGGACGTAGTAGGTCTCGCCGCGGCGGCTCTCGAAAGAGTTGGGAGTGCTCCAACCGCTGTTGCAGAGCGAACTCTGGGTGCCGGCCGTGGCTCTGCGCCAATTGGTCTTGGCGCAGGCGACCAGGCTGTCGACGTTCGGGGTAGCGCTCTTGGCCGCGACCACCATCCCGCCTCCCCACTGCCCGTCGTTGCGCCGGTAGGCGCGGGCACCGAATCCGGCGTTGTTGGTCTGGCAGGTCAGCGCCCGGCGCAGCAGCGAGAAGGGCCCGGCCAGTTGCTGATTGGGGGCCCCTGCCGCGGCGGTGATGAATTGCGCGGCGTCCGAGCCGTCGACCTCCTGCACATCAGGCTTAGCAAAGCTGAACAGCTGCTGCGCGATCCCGGCATTGCTGCCGCCGCCGATGATCGGGCCACCGCCGCTGGAGGCCATCGCGGGCAGCGCCCCGGTGGGATCGGCGTCCGCCGCGGGCGTACCGGCGGCGGCCAGGGCCAACAGCGCGATCATGCTGCGAATCGGGCGGGCGGCGAGTCTCATGGCCCTTATTTCAGCACGCCCGCGCTCAACTGGTCGACGACGTCGTCGCCGGCAGCCGCGATGACCGGCGCCAGTTGATCGCGGAACACGTCGAGGATCCGCACGATCGTTGCGAGCAGCAGGTCCTCCTTGCCGCCGAAGCACTTGTAGATCAGGCCGACGCTCACCTTGGCCTCGGCGGTGGCCGGTCGTCTTGCCCGGACATCTGGTGAAACCCGTTGCGGCCCATGACCTTGACTGCGGAAAATTTCAGATGCCCAGGTCCTTGGCGATGATCGTCTTCATGATCTCGTTGGTGCCGCCGTAGATGGTCTGAATGCGGGCGTCGACGAAGGCGCGCGCCACACTGTATTCGCGCATGTAGCCGTACCCGCCGTGCAACTGCAGGCAGCGGTCGGCGGTGCGCACCTGCAGGTCGGTGGTCCACCACTTCAGCCGGGCGGCGCGCGCGGCGGTCAGCTCACCCGCCAGGTGCTCGGCCAGGCAGTCGTCGAGATAGGTACGGGCAATGTCGATTTCGGTTGCGACTTCGGCGAGGACGAATTGGCTGTTCTGGAAGCTGGCGATCGGTGAGCCGAACGCCGTGCGGTCGCGCACGTAGTCGAGGGTCTCGGCCAGAATGCCTTCGGCGGCGGCCACCGCGCCCACCCCGAGCGCGAGCCGCTCCTGGGGCAGGTTTTTCATCAGCTGGTAGAAACCCTTGCCTTCGTCTTCGAGCAGATTGGCCCTCGGCACCCGCATATCGGTGAAGGTGAGCTCGCTGGTGTCCTGGGCGTGCAGACCGATTTTCTCCAGATTGCGGCCGCGGGAGAAGCCGGGCGTGGCGGGGTCGACAACCAAGAGCGACAGCCCTTGGTGACGGTCGGGCGAGGTGCGCACCGCGATGACGAAGAGATCGCCGATCTGCCCGTTGGAGATGAACGTCTTGGCGCCGTTGACGACATAGTCGTCACCGTCTCGCACCGCCGTCGTCCGGATCCCGGCCAGATCGCTGCCGGTGCCGGGTTCGGTCATCGCGATGGCGAGCACAGTCTCTCCGGTGACCACGCCGGGCAGCCAGCGCTGTTGCTGGTCGGGCGTGGTCAGATCGGTGAGATAGGGCAGCACCACGTCGTTTTGCAGGGTGAAGGCGATGGCCTCGGCGGCGGCACCCGCGCGCTGCAATTCGTCGATCACGATCGCGTTGTAGCGAAAATCGCGCACGCCCGGGCCACCGAGATGCTCGGACACCGAGAAGCCCAGCAGTCCGAGTTTGCCCGCCTCGATGAACAGCGAGCGATCCCACTGACCGTTCCGTTCCCAGTTCTCGTGATTGGGCACGACCATCTGCCGCACGAAATCGCGTACCAGTTCCCGGAACTGGTGATGCTCGGACGTGTACTTTAGGCGAGCTGCCATCGGTGCTCCTGTCAGCGGAAGGCGTCGCTGCCGGTGAACGCCTGGCCGAGGATTAGCTGATGCATCTCGGGCGTACCCTCATACGTCAGCACCGATTCCAGGTTGACCATGTGCCGGATAACGGGGTATTCCAGCGATATTCCGTTGCCGCCCAGTATGGTTCGTGCGGTCCGGCAGATCTTGATTGCCTCGCGGGTGTTGTTGAGCTTGCCGAAGCTGACCTGCTCGGGACGCAGGCCGCCGCTGTCCTTGAGGCGGCCGAGGTGCAGCGACAACAGCTGGCCCTTGTGCAGCTCGACCGCCATGTCGACGAGCTTGGCCTGGGTCAGCTGGAAGCCGGCAATGGGACGGCCGAACTGGGTGCGTTGCGTGGAGTAATCCAGCGCGGACTGCCAGGCCGAGCGGGCCGCTCCCATGGAGCCCCAGATGATTCCGTAGCGGGCCTCGGACAGACAGGACAGCGGCCCGCGCAACCCCTTGGCCTCGGGCAGCATCGCCTCGGCCGGCACCCGCACGTCGTCGAGCACCAGCTCGCTGGTGATCGAGGCCCGCAGCGACAACTTGTGGTGAATGGTGTTGGCGCTGAATCCCGGCGTCTTGGTGGGCACCAGGAATCCCCGAATCCCTTGGATGTCCCCGTCGTCGGTGGCGGCCCAGACGACCGCGACGTCGGCGACCGAGCCGTTGGTGATCCACAACTTGCGCCCGTTCAGCACCCAGTCCGAACCATCTTGACGCGCACGGGTTTTCATCGCGGCGGGATCGGAGCCGACATCGGGTTCGGTCAGGCCGAAGCAGCCGAGCAGCTCGCCGGTGGCCATGCCGGGCAGCCATTCCTGCTTCTGCTCCTCGGACCCGAAGTTCCAGATCGCGAACATCGCCAGCGACCCCTGCACCGAGACCATCGACCGCAGACCGGAGTCGGCGGCCTCCAACTCCACGCAGGCCAGCCCGTAGTGCACGGCGGAGGCGCCGCCGCAGCCGTACCCATCCAGGTGCATGCCCAGCAGGCCGAGTTGGCCGAACCCCTTGGCCAGTTCACGGACCGGAAGGTCGCCGATTTCGAACCACTCCGCGACGTGCGGGAGGACATGCTCGGCGCAGAATTCCCGCACGGTGTCGCGCACCGCAAGCTCATCGCTGGACAGCAAGGCGTCGAGGCCGAGCGGGTCGTTGCGGTCGAAGGCGGGTGGTGTCTGAGTGCTCATGTGATCAGCCTGCCATCGTCAGGCCGCCGGCCACCACCGCGAGGCCGCCCTGTGAATGAATATTCAATCTTGACGAATCTAGGTTCACCGCGGCTGCGCGGTCAAGGATTGCGGAGCGTCCCGGTAGTCTGCCTGCATGCTTAGGCTCCAGCGGCCGGCCTGGCTCGCCGTGGATGTCGTCGGTGTTCTGGTGTTCTGCGCCGTGGGGCGCCGCAGCCACGACGAAGGTCTGAATGTCACCGGTATCGCCGTGACGGCGTGGCCGTTTCTCACCGGCACCGTCGTCGGATGGCTGGTGTCCCGCGGATGGCGGCGGCCGACCGCGGTGGCGCCGACCGGGGTCGTCGTGTGGTTGTGCACCGTGGTCATCGGCATGCTGCTGCGCAAGGCGACCTCGGCGGGCGTGGCGACGAGTTTTGTGGTGGTCGCGACGACGGTCACCGCGCTGTTGTTGCTGGGCTGGCGAGTGGCCGCCGGGCTGACCCAGCGGCGTCGCTCCGGCGTCTGAGACGACCATGGTGCAGACGGCCGACGTGGCGGTAACCGCAACATTCGGTGCGGCAGCGCGGGCGGTGGCCACCAACAAGGGGCTGCTGAACGATCCGTTCGCGGAGCCGCTGCTGTGTGCCGTCGGGATCGACTACCTCACCCGCGCGATCAAGGACCGCGTGTTCGCGGAAGACGACGGCGACGACCCGGCGATGACGGCGCTGATGGATGCGCTGGCGGCGCATACGCGGTTCGTGGACGAATTCCTGGCCGACGCCGTCCGCGCGGGGATCCGCCAGGTGGTGATCCTGGCGTCGGGTCTCGACACCCGGCCCTACCGGCTGTGGTGGCCGCGGGGGACCACAGTGTATGAGGTCGATCAGCCGCGAGTGCTCGATTTCAAAGCCGAAGTGCTGCGCGGGCTGGACGCAGAATTGGCCACCCACAGGTGTGCGATCGGCATTGATCTGGGCCAGGATTGGCCGGCTGCACTGCGCCGGGTTGGGTTCGACGCCGCCCAGCCCACGGTCTGGGTCGCCGAGCAGTTGCTCGCCGGATACCTACCGCCGGACGAGCAGAATCGATTGCTGGACGGCGTCACCACCGCGAGCGCTGCGGGTAGCCGGTTCACCGCCGATCACATGCCCACCTGGAATCCGTTGCAGCTCGGGGCCGAGCGCGCCTTCGTCGACGGGTGGCGCCAGCGTGGCCTGGACATCGACCTGGCCAGCCTGACTTATCCCGGCGAATATCATTATGTGCCAGAGTATTTGGCTACGAACGGCTGGGAGACGGCCGGGCTCACCATCACCGGGCTGCTGGGCGCGATGGGGCTGGGCAGGCGGCGGCGGACGCGGCCCGGCGACGCGGAGTTCACCCCGGAATACATCACTGCGACACGGGTTTGAGTTTGGTGATGCCGGAATCAAGCCCACCACATGGCCAACTACGGTTCGTGTCGGCAACTCACGACGACCCGCTGGCACAACCGCTGCTGGCCGAACTGGCCGTCGAGTATGCGCAGCGATACGGCGGCACGCCGAGCACCCACCTGACCTGGTTGCCGGTGCCCCGGGCGGAGTTGGCGCCACCCGACGGCGGACTGCTGATCGGCGTGATGGACGGCGTGGCGGTGACCGGGGGTGCATTTCGCCGTTACGACGCCAACACCGCCGAGCTCAAGCGGATCTGGACCGATGGTGCTCATCGGCGCCGCGGTTACGCCAGGGCGCTGCTGGCGGCGCTGGAGGCCGAGACCCTGGCGCGGGGGTATCGGCGGCTCTACCTGATCACCGGCAATCGGCAGCCGGAGGCCGAGGCGCTCTATGACGCGACGGGGTATACCCGGATACCGCCGGACCCGCTGCCGTCATGGGGCCCGTTTCTTCCGATCGCATTCGAGAAGTGGCTGGCTTGACTTCAGTGCCGTCACAACCACTTTGAGGGAACATCGGTCTCTCAACTCAGCTAGCGGACGTGCTGGCGTGTTTCACAGTCACACAATAGAAACGTTGTTGATGCCGATGTGGTTGGTGTGGCGATGATCTCGCCCGAAATCATTTCCTGCCGGCCAACGAGATGGCCCGCGCGGTCGCTTCCCGGATCGGGCCGCGCCACACGTCGCCGTGCCCGGGTAACAAGACCTCGGTGTCCAGCAGGGCCAGTGCGTCCAGGCTGCTCAGTGAATTCTGCTGGCTGTGGCTGAACACCGCCGGCAGCAGCTGCGGGCCATCGCGGCGCAGCAGCGGGTGCCCGGTGATCAGCGCGTCACCGCTGACCAGCACGCCGTCGACCACGTACGAGCAGTGCCCGCTGGTGTGCCCGGGGGTGAACACCGCCGTCGGGTGGCCGGGCAGCGTGGCGGCCACCTCGGCGGTCAGGGGCCGGGTAGACGGGATGCCGTCGCGAATCAGGCCGCCGCTGCGCAGCACGTGCAGACCCCAGGCCGCCCAGCGCGGCCGCCAAATGCGCAGGGCGACATCGAAAACCGACGCTTGTTCCAGATACTCGCGTTTGGCGTGGCCCACTTCCTCGGCGTGGCAATACACGTCGGTGCCGTATTCGTTGGCGAGCCAGATCGCCGAGCCCAAATGGTCGATGTGGGCGTGCGTGAGCAGGACGGCGCGCACATCGCCAGGGCCATAACTCAGCTCTCGCAGCGACGACAGCACATCCTCGCGGTCGCCGGGATATCCGGCGTCGATCAGCATCACGCCCGTGCCGTCGACGACCAGCGTCCAGTTAACGGCCTCTCCTTGGGCCAGGTACACCGTGTCGGTCACTTGAACGAGAGTTGGCGCCGATCCCATGCCCGCGAGTGTAGAAGCCGGGCGCAGCGGGTCGCGACCGTCCGCACAGGAGTAGAAAAGACTCGTGGCTGAACTGAAACTCGGATATAAAGCGTCCGCTGAACAATTTGCACCGCGCGAGCTCGTCGAACTCGCTGTCGCCGCCGAAGGGCACGGCATGGACAGCGCAACCGTCAGTGACCACTTCCAGCCGTGGCGGCACGAGGGCGGACACGCACCGTTCTCGCTGGCCTGGATGACCGCCGTCGGTGAGCGGACCAAGAGGCTGGTGCTGGGCACGTCGGTGCTCACGCCGACCTTCCGGTACAACCCCGCCGTCATCGCGCAGGCATTCGCCACGATGGGTTGTCTGTACCCGGATCGCATTTTTCTCGGCGTCGGCACCGGCGAGTCGCTCAACGAGATAGCCACCGGATACGAGGGCGAGTGGCCGGAGTTCAGGGAACGCTATGCCCGGCTGCGCGAATCGGTGCGGCTGATGCGCGAGCTGTGGCTGGGCGACCGTGTCGACTTCGAGGGCGAGTACTACCACACCAAGGGCGCCTCCATCTACGACGTTCCGGAGGGCGGCATCCCGATCTACATCGCCGCGGGTGGGCCGCAGGTGGCCAAATACGCGGGGCGTGCCGGCGATGGCTTCATCTGCACCTCCGGCAAGGGCGAGGAGCTGTACAAGGACAAGCTGATGCCCGCCATGAAGGAGGGCGCCGAGGCGGCCGGAAAGAATCCCGACGATGTCGACCGGATGATCGAAATCAAGATCTCCTACGACACCGACCCGGACAAAGCGTTGGAGAACACCCGGTTCTGGGCGCCGCTGTCGCTGACGGCCGAGCAGAAGACCAGCATTCACGACCCGCTGGAGATGGAGAAGGCCGCCGACGAGCTGCCCATCGAGCAGGTCGCCAAGCGCTGGATCGTGGCGTCCGATCCCGACGAGGCGGTCGAAAAGGTCGGCCAGTACGTGAAGTGGGGCCTCAACCACCTGGTGTTCCACGCGCCCGGCCATGACCAACGCCGGTTCTTGGAGCTCTTCGAGAAGGACCTGGCCCCGCGGCTGCGGCGGCTGGCCTGAGAGGCGGGCGAATGGTTTCCGGCGCTGTGTCCGTTCAGTGACAGCGATCTATATCGCCGCCCCCGAGCCGGAGACCGGCAAGTCAACGATCGCGCTGGGGCTGCTGCACCGGTTGACCGCGACAGTCGCCAAAGTCGGTGTGTTCCGGCCCATTACGCGCTCCGAATCAAACGACCGCGACTACATCCTGGAACTGTTGCTGACACGGACCACCGCGGGTCTGTCGTACGAGCAGTGTGTCGGCGTCACTTATCAGCAGCTGCACGCCGATGGTGATGCGGCGATCGCCGGCATCGTCGACGCTTATCACGCGGTGGCCGAGGCGTGCGACGTGGTGGTGATCGTCGGCAGCGACTACACGGACGTGACCCGGCCCGCGGAGCTTACGACCAACGCGCGCATCGCGGTCAACCTCGGTGCGCCGCTGCTGCTGACGGTGAGCGGCAAGGGGCGCACGGCCGCGGAGATCGCCAGTGTCGTCGACGTCTGCCTGGCCGAGCTGGACGCCCAGCACGCCCACACCGCGGCGGTGGTGGCCAACCGATGCGAGCCGGCCGAGCTGGCAGCCGTGGCCGAAGCGCTGCGCAAATTTTCGCAGCGCAGCTATGTGCTGCCCGACGAGCCGCTGCTGTCGGCGCCGACGGTGGCCGAGCTGGAGAAGGCGGTCGGCGGAACGCCGGTCAGCGGCGAAGAGTCGTTGCGCGAGCGCGAGGTCACCGGCGTGCTGGTCGCCGGGATGACCGCCGACCACGTCCTGGAACGGCTGCGCGACGGCATCGCGGTCATCACCCCCGGCGACCGCTCGGACGTGGTGCTCGCCGTCGCCAGCGCCCATGCCGCGGAAGGCTTTCCGTCGCTGTCGTGCATCGTGCTCAACGGCGGCTTTGCGCTGCACCCGTCCATCGCAGCCCTGGTCGCCGGACTGCGGCTGCGGCTACCGATCGTCGCGACCGCACTGGGCACCTACGACACCGCCAGCGCCGCGGCGGCGGCCCGGGGCAGGGTCACGGCGACTTCCCAGCGCAAGATCGACACCGCGCTGGAGCTGATGGACAGCCATGTCGACATCACCGATCTGTTGGCGCAGCTCGCCATTCCGATCCCCACCGTCATCACGCCGCAGATGTTCATTCACCAGCTGACGCTGCAGGCGCGGTCGGATCGCAAGCACATCGTGCTTCCCGAAGGCGACGACGACCGTATTCTGCGGTCCGCCGGCCGGGTGCTGCAGCGCCGAGTCGCCGACCTGACGCATCCTGGGTGACGAAGCCCAAATCCGCCAGCGTTCAGGAGAACTCGGGGTCGACCTGGGTGACGTCACGGTGATCGACCCGCGCAGTAGCCCGCTGCGCCACGAGTTCGCCGACCAGTACGCGGAGTTGCGCAAACTCAAGGGCATCACCGTCGAGCAGGCCCGCGAGGCCATGCGCGACGCCACGTATTTCGGCACCATGCTGGTGCACAACTCCCATGTCGACGGCATGGTGTCCGGCGCCGCGCACACCACCGCCCACACCGTCCGGCCCGCATTCGAAATCATCAAGACGGTCCCGGATGTCTCGACGGTGTCCAGCATCTTCTTGATGTGCCTGCCCGATCGTGTGCTGGCGTACGGCGACTGCGCGATCATCCCGAATCCGACACCCGAGCAGCTCGCCGACATCGCGATCTCGTCGGCGCGCACCGCCGCGCAGTTCGGCATCGAACCGCGGGTGGCGATGCTGTCGTACTCGACCGGCGACTCGGGTACCGGCGTGGACGTCGACAAGGTAAGAACGGCAACAGAATTGGTGCGGAAACGGAAACCCGACCTGCCAGTCGAGGGCCCCATCCAGTACGACGCCGCGATCGAACCGTCGGTCGCTGCCAGCAAACTGCGCGCCTCGCCGGTGGCCGGTCGCGCCACGGTGCTGATCTTCCCCGACCTCAACACCGGCAACAACACCTACAAGGCGGTGCAGCGTAGCGCCGGGGCGCTCGCCATCGGGCCCGTGCTGCAGGGCTTGCGCAAGCCGGTGAACGACCTGTCCAGGGGAGCGTTGGTCGAGGACATCGTGAACACCGTCGCCATCACCGCGATACAGGCGCAGGCGCAGCCATGACGGACAGCGGCGACGCACGCCTCGTGTTGGTGATCAACTCCGGCTCGTCATCCCTGAAATATCAAGTGCTGGACCCAGATTCGGGAGAAGCGCGGGCGACGGGTCTCGTCGAGCGGATCGGAGAGGAATCGTCGTCGGTTCCCGACCATGACGCGGCGCTGCGCCGCGCGTTCGACACACTGGCAGACGACGGCATCGACCTGAAGGCAAGCGGCATCGTCGCGGTGGGCCATCGCGTGGTGCACGGCGGCAACACTTTTTATCAACCCACGCTGCTGGACGACGCGGTGATCGGCAGGTTGGACGAGTTGTCGGAGTTAGCCCCGCTGCACAATCCGCCCGCGCTCAAGGGAATTGAGGTCGCGCGCAAACTGCTGCCCGACCTCGCCCACATCGCCGTGTTCGACACCGGGTTCTTCCACGACCTGCCACCCGCGGCGGCCACCTACGCCATCGATCGCGACCTGGCGCAGCGGTATCAGATCCGCCGGTACGGGTTTCACGGGACGTCGCACCGCTACGTCAGCGGGCAGGTCGCGGCGTTCCTGGACCGGTCGGTCGGCGACCTGAAACAGATTGTGCTGCACCTGGGTAATGGTTGCTCCGCCTCGGCGATCGCCGGTACCCGGCCGCTGGACACCTCGATGGGCTTGACGCCGCTGGAGGGCCTGGTGATGGGCACCCGCAGCGGCGACATCGATGCCAGCGTCGTCGGCTATCTATCCCACACGGCCAAGATGGGCGTCGACGACGTCGAGTCCATGCTCAATCAGCGCTCCGGGGTGTTGGGTCTGTCCGGTGAGCGCGACTTTCGCCGGCTGCGGACGATGATCGAATCCGGCGACGAGTCAGCGAAACTGGCGTACAGCGTTTTCACGCATCGGCTGCGCAAGTACATCGGCGCCTACCTGGCGGTGCTGGGGCACACCGATGTCATCAGCTTCACCGCCGGCATCGGCGAGAACGATCCGGCGGTGCGCCGCGACGCGGTCGCCGGTATGGAGGAACTGGGCATCGTCCTCGATGAGCGCCGCAACCTCGGCGGCGGCAAGGGTGCACGCCAGATCTCCGCCGACGATTCACCGATCGCCGTGCTCGTGGTCCCGACCAACGAAGAGCTGGCCATCGCCCGCGACTGCGTGAACGTGCTAGGCGGGTAGGAAGCCCAGGTTGTTTCGTCCGGTGCCCACCGCGGGCGTGGGATCGGTCCCGACCGTTCGCTCCAGCAGCTCGGCGTAGATGTCACGAAAATCGGTGGTGTACTTCAAGTCTCCGTTGTCGAGGTCGGTGAGGCTGGGCTGTTCGCCGTAGAAGCCGCCCTTGACGGGCGAGCCCGCGATGAAGACGGGGCCGGCCGTGCCGTGATCGGTGCCCTGCGAGGCATTGGCGCGCACCCGGCGCCCGAATTCCGAATACGCCAGTAGCACCACGTCGCGGCCGGCCATCTGCTGGACGAACGTCGTCACCGCCTCGTCGAATGTCTGCAGGAGGCGCTGCTGGGTCCCGCGTTCGCCGGCGTGGGTGTCGAAGCCGCCCAGCTGCACCGTGTAGACCCGTGTGGGGACGCGGGCCTTGACGGCCTGGGCCACCATACTCAGCTGGGCCGACAGTGAATTGCTTTCCTTGCCAGCGGGTTTCACCGACTCAAAAGCGGCATCGGCCGTGCGCGCGGCGCGGTAAGCCTTGCACACCGCGGCCATCGCCGGAGTGTCGTCGGGATCGTCATTGCCCAGCGTGGTCATCACCGCGTCGAACTTCCCCGCCTTGCCGGACGCGCCGCCCGGCGAAAGCGCTGCGGCCGTGCACTTTGCGCCGACGGCCAGTGGCGGCAGGACGGCCCCGATGTTGACCGCCCGCAACGGATCATCTCCGGTGGCGTCGAGCCAGCGGCCGATCCATCCGGTTGACACCGGCTCGGCTGGTGACGCCGTCTGCCAGATGTCCATGGACCGGAAGTGGCTGTGGTCGGGTTTGGGGTAGCCCGCGCCGCGCACGACCGCGAGCTGCCGCTGGTTCCACAGCCCCGCCAATCCCTTCATCGCCGGGTTCAGCCCGAGCTGCTGATCGAGGTGTAGAACATCGCCCGGCGCGTAGGCGAGTTCGGGGCGAGCATCGTGATAGGCATTGTCCGCGTACGGAATCACGGTGTTGATCCCGTCGTTGCCGCCGTAGAGCGTGGCGATCACCAGGACACCGGCGCCGTCGGCCAGCGGCCTGTCCCGGGCCGCGCGCATCAGGTCGGGCCAACTGACCGCCGACAACAGGCCGGCCGCGCCAACGCCCGCGCTGGCGATCAGGAATCGGCGACGGTTCATCTCGGGCATGGCTGTCTCGCTATGACGTCAGGTATTCGGGAGTGTTGACGGCGGCCGCGACCAACTGCGCCGGTTGGCGCACCAGCGGCTGCAGCGCCTTGACGGTGCGGTCCGACCAGGAGCCGACGCCGATCAGATAACCGACCGCGTCGACGCGGTCACCGGCGGCGATGTCCTCGATGCCGGAGAGGTCGCCCGTGTGTGCCAGTTCCGTCGCGGCCCGTAGGCGGGCTTCCGCACTGGCGGTGGACAGCCACACCTGACCGTTGGGCCAGCCGCCCACGCTGGGTGGGTAGAACGGTCGCTGACCCAGTGTGCGCAAGGTGGCGTCGATCATCTTGAGGCGCTTGGGGTTGTCGACCGGTACCCGAAGCGCCCGGATGACGCCGACGAGCCATTCGGTCGGGGTGTTGACCACCGCGGCGCGGCTGCCGGTGAACTCGTGGTCGGTGAGGATCGCCCGGGTCAGCGCGCGCAGGTCGCGGTTGGACCCGTAGGCGGCGACCAGCCGGTCGAGCACCTGGGGTGACGGCGGATCGTCGGACGCCAATTGCTGCCACAGGCGTCCCGCGACGTATTCGGCCGACTTGGGTTGCGCCAGCACGGTATCGCAGAACCCGGCGGCATCGAAGTTGCGGCTCTGTCCGAACAGCGTCTTGGCGCTCGCGTCATGGCGTCTGGGGGTCATGGAGGTTTTGCCCCCGGCGCCGATGACCCATCCCGTCAGGGCCCGCGCACCGTTGCGCACGTCGCTTTCGGTGTAGCCGTTGCCATGTCCCAGTGCGAACAGCTCCATGAACTCGCGGGCCAGGTTTTCGTTGGGCGCCTTGGCGGTACTGCGCTGCGCGTCGAGCCAGCGCAGCATCGCGGCGTCGGTCAACATCGAGTAAGCCAGGGCGCGAAAATCGCCCAGCGATCCAGTGCGCAGTTTCTGATTCTGCGCGGCCATGTATGCCGCAACCCGCACCTTCTGCGCCGAGGTGGCGAAGTGGTTGTGCCACAACAGGGTCAGCTTTTCGTGAACCGGCTGCCGCACGCCGACCATGCGACCTATCCACCAATTCGACAGGACGCCCATCTGTTGGGTCACCTGCTGGTTGTACTGCTTACGCGCGGCCGGCGTGGCGCCCTTGCCCGGCGGACGGGGTGTGTCCAGGGCGGGCATCGGCGTGGCGACCGCGCCCGGGTCGGTGTCGGGATCGGTGGCCAGCATCGCGTCCACGTAGCCGGGCCAGTCGCGGCCGACTGCCGCGTCGACCTCGGGTCCGGTCACTCCGAACCCGGCCCGGCGCAGCATGCGGGCCGTGCTGACCCACGCCGTGGACTGGCCTGCCATGCGATAACTGTGCGGTGTGCAGCTGAGAATTTGCTGTGACTTCTTGCGATTTGCTTGAGCGCCTGGCAGGAACAGGTTTTCACTCGCCTTCGTGCGGGCACGGTCCCATATTCACCGGGGGCGGCCCAGTGCGATCTCGGTGGGCTTGGCGTCCGGGCTGACCCCTCCTCGCCAACAAACGCACTTTCAGATGAGAATTTCCTGTGACTTCCTGCGACTGCTCGAGCGCCTGGCAGGAACAGGTTTTCAGTCGCCTTCGTGCGGGCACGGTCATATTCCCGCCCTGGCAAGCACGACTCGAATGGCGCTCGACGTCGAGCTCGACCGCGACTCGACGCAACCGCGAACCGTGGGCCCGGCGCGAGCCCAACACCAACCCCCTAGAACGTACTGGTGGGCCGCACCCCGTTCGCCATGTCCACGAGCGCGTAGCGGTGCCGCTGGGTCGGGGCGACGCGGGCCAGATTGCGCAGCGACGCCTCGACGCCGAGCCGCAGCCCGTGCTCGGTGAACGGGAAACCGAGGATGTGGTTGGTGCTGGCCTCGTTGTCCTCGAGCCAGTCCATCGCAGCGCCCAGCACCAGGGCGCGAATCTGCAGCACGCGTGGCTCGGTGGGCGGCAGCGCCTCCACCCGTCGGGCCGCGTCGCGGATGTCCTCCTCGGTGATCTCGCTCTTGGTCCGGCCGGACAACAGCGTCACCGCGCTGGTCAGTCGCGCGGTGGTGAAGTGCCGGGAGCTGGCCGGCACCTCGTCCAGCGTGCGTACCGCGGCGGCCCGATCCCCTTGCGCGGACAGCGTTCTGGCCAATCCGAACGCGGCCGAGATCACGCCGTCGTTGGTCTTCCACACCGTCTCGTAGAACTTGTGGTCGTCGACGTCGCCGGCCAATTCGGCGGTGGCGGCCAGCGCCAGCTTGGGTGCCAGCTCGCCCGGGAAAGTGTCCAGCACTTCGATGAAATGCATTGTGGCCGAATCGTAGTCACCGGTAAGCAGCTCGGCGACGGCCTTGTACCACACCAATCGCCATTGCCAGCCGACCCGCTCGGCCAGGTCGTTGAGCTTGCGGGTGGCCTTGGCCACATCACCGAGGTCCAGCAGCGCGCGGACCTCCATCAGCGGCAGCTCCACCGACTCGGATACCTCGACGCCGTCGGCGTCCAGCGTCCCGTGCCGCGCCGCACGCAACGAGTCCAGGGTCTGCACCGGCTGGGACAACACGGTCGCCTGCAGGACGGGAGCGGCGACGTCGGCCGGATCGACCAGCGGAACCTGCAGTGCGGTAACGATTTCGCGGGCGGTGAGCTTCTCCGAGTGGACCTGACCGTCCAGGTACACGTCGGTGTGGGCGACGAGCAAGTCAACCCCGAACGTCGAGCGGCTGGGGCTGAAGATGGTCGACAGGCCGGGCCGCGGCACCCCGCTGTCGTGGGCTACCACCTCGCGCAGCACACCCATCAACTGGGCGGACATCTCCTCGGTGCTGCAGAACCGGCGCCGCGGGTCGGGGTCGATGGCGCGGCGCAACAACCGGCGGAAAGAGTCGTAGGAGGTCAACACCGGGTCGTGCTCGGGCAGGCCGTCGACGTAGCGGCCGTTGCGGGTCTGCAAGTTGAGTGTGAGCGCGGCCAGTGTGCGGCCCACGGTGTAGATGTCGGTGGCGACCGTGGGGCCGGTGCGCACGATCTCGGGCGCCTGGAAACCCGGTGTGCCATAGAGGTATCCGAAGGAATTGATCCGCGACACCGCACCCAGGTCGATCAACTTGAGCTGCTCTTCGGTGAGCATGATGTTCTCCGGCTTAAGGTCGTTGTAGACCAGGCCGATGGAGTGCAGATAGTTCAGCGCGGGCAGGATTTCCAGCAGGTAGGCGACGGCCTCGGCGACGGGTAGCTTCTCACCCTTCCCGTGTTTGAGCGGCTGACCGCCGACGTACTCCATGACGATGAGGCCGACCGGATTCCCCTGCTGGTCGACGTGTTCGACGAAGTTGAAGATCTGCACGATCTGCGGGTGGACCACCTCGGCCAGGAACTGTCGTTCGGCCATCGCGATCGCCTGCGCCTCCGCGTCGCCGGAGTGCACCAAACCTTTGAGCACCACCGGCCGGTCATTGACGTTGTGGTCGACCGCCAGGTAAACCCAGCCCAGACCACCGTGTGCAATGCAGCCCTTGACCTCGTACTGGTTGGCGACGGTATCGCCGGGATTGAGTTGTGGGAGAAACGAATACGGGCTGCCGCAGGACGGGCACCAACCCTCCGACGTGGCCTTGGATTTCTTGCCGGACCGGCCGACCGGCTTTCCGCAGTTCCAGCAGAATCGCTTGGACTCCGGCACAACCGGGTTGGTCATCAGGGCTTCGCGCGGATCGATGTCCCGTCCGCGGGGGATCTCGACCAGGCCGCCGCCGAGCTGCCTGACCGCGGGCACCGACCGCGTCGCCACCGTCATGCGGTCCTGCGGATCGGTGTCTAAAGCACCCAGCGAGATGTGCGGAAAGTCGTCATCGTCGTCGTCGAAGTCGGGACGGAACAGTGCCTGCGTGGCCTGCAGCCGTCCCGTGGCCGCGCCGCCCTGCACGTCGGCCGGCTGGGTGCCCGGGCTTACGTCCTCCGCGCCGGTTTCCGGCTGCTCGGTGTGCTTATCTGGCTCGGCCATCAGTCCAGGTACCTCGGAATTGGTGGGGCAGGCGCGGGCCCCAGCACCGTCAACCACTTGCGGTACAACGTGTTCCATGTACCGTCCCGGCGGATCCGTTCCAGGGTTCCGTTGACGAACCGCACCAACCCGGGGTTGTTCAGATTGACCCCGATGCCGTACGGCTGAGTGGCCATGTTGGGACCGACGATGTGCAAGTACGGGTCCTCTTCGACCAGTCCGGCCAGGATCGAATCATCCGTGCTGACCGCGTCGATCTCCCGCTGCTGCATCGCCACCAGGCAATCGGCCCAGTTGACCACCGAGACCACGACCGGTGGTGGGTCGATCTGCTGGATCCGGTGCAGCGACGTCGTGCCCTTGGCCACGCAGACGCGCTTGCCGGACAGGTCGGAGACCTTGACGATCGACGAGTCGCGCGGGGCCAGGATGCGCTGATTGGCGTCGAGGTAGACGGTCGAGAAGTTCACCAGTTTGCGCCGGTCGCAGGTGATGGTCATGGTCTTGACCACGACGTCCACCTCGGAGTTCTGCAAGGCGGTGACCCGCTCGTCCGATGACAGGATCCGATACTCGACGTGCGATGGCGCCCCGAAGATGTCGCGCGCGATCTCGCCGGCGATGTCGACGTCGAAACCGGTGATCTCACCGGTGATCGGGTCGCGGAAGCTGAACAGGTTGCTGCCGATGTCGAGCCCGACGATCAGCCGACCGCGGGCCCGGATGTCGGCGACCGCCGCGTCCGCCTCCGCCTTCGTGGCAAAGGGCCGCAGGCTGGCCGTCAGGTCGCAGCTCTGATTCGGGCCGTCGGGCGGCAGCGGCGGCTGCGGCGGTAACTGCTCCATGCCGAGCGGTGTCGGCGGCGGCAACGTCGGCACGCTGGCCACCCGCAGCGATTCCGTGTGACCACAACCCGCCAGTACCACCACCGCGGCGGCCACGGTGCACGCCCGGTGAAGCAGGTGCAGCCGGATCATTATCGATACTCTTTCAGCCTCGGCCACAGTCCCAGCGCCACCGCGATGGCGGCGCCGAGGCTGAGCACCACGCCACCCACCTGGGCGCCGGACAACCCGCTGCGGGCGTTGATGACGTCGTTGCGCAGGGTGATGCGGCCCTGATCCATGGCCTTGGCCAGCTCGCCATCCAGTTTGTCGAACGCCGGGGTGGAGTCCTCTTCGCTGCTGCCCAGGGCCACTTGGGTTGCGGCGCGGTAATTACCCACCGAGATGTACGAGGTGATCCGGTCGTTGGCCTGCCGCCACCGCAGCAGCAGCTGATCGGCGCCTTCCAGGTCCGGCTTGTCCACGGCATCGCTACGGGACATGTACTGGTCAAGCTGTCGGTGCATGGAATCGATGCGTTGGTAAAACGACTGCTTGCGTTTCTCTTCGTCCCCACGACGGATCAGAGACAGCGTCTCGTCGGCGCGGGCCTGCTGGGCGGTGATCGCGACATTGGTGACGGTTTTGAGCGATTCCGCGGCAGTATCCTTCGCGCTACGACTGGCAGTCGTAGAAATGGTCAGCGCAGTTCCAACCCAAACCACCATGACGAGGATAGCGAGTGCGCCCACTACCAGGCCTGGGTTGATTCGGCGCCGGGTGCGCCGAGCCAGCCACCGGTGGGAGAACGCGCCGAAAATCACGGTGGCGCCGACCACCGTGATGACCGGCGCCGGGATCTGCGTCGACGCGGTGGTTTCGGCGTCCACCCGCTCCGACGTCGCCTGATAGAGCCGCGCCGCATCGGGCAGGATCGTCGATTGCATCAGCCCCGATGCCTCCGACAGGTACGACGAGCCGACCGGATTGCCCTCCCGGTTGTTGGTTCGAGCGATTTCGATCAGGCCGGTGTAGACGGCCAACTCGGCGTTGATCCGGCCCAGCAACTGCACCAGCGGTTCGTCGGTGAGCCCGCTCGACGCCCGGGTCACGGCCACCGACGCGTCGGTGATGGCCTGCTCGTAGCGCTGGCGAACAGGCTGGGGTTCGGCCTCGGCGATGAACGCGGTGGCCGCCGCGGCGTCGGCCACCGACAGGGTGGTGTACAGCCGCCCGGCGGCGAACGACAGCGGCTCGGTGTGGTTGAGCACGGTGGTGAGCACTTGCTGGCGGTGGTTGATGGTGGTTGAGGTGGCGAAGGCGCTGATCCCGCCGAGTGCGGCCAGCACGATGCCGATGGTCAAGATGCGGCCCGGCGTCGTCGAGATGAACCACCAGCGTGGATGCGCTGGTTCGGCCGGTGACCGCGATCCCTGCGGCTCGGTCGACGGGTGCGCCAGCTCAACCGTCACGTCTTATCAGCCCTCGTCTCTCGGCCACCGGATTTCGCTGCACGGACCTCTATAAGCGAAGTCTAAGAGCATGTTCGGGTGGATGGGTGGAGGCGGACGTAATTCGCGACGCCCCAACCAAGTCTGCATATCCTGAATCGGTGCAGGGCGACGGTGACGGCTGGGTGATCTCCGACAGCGGCGCCCATTATTGGGGCCGCTTCGGCGCGGCGGGTTTGCTGCTGCGGGCCCCGCAACCCGACGGCACACCCGCGGTGCTGCTGCAGCATCGCGCCGTGTGGAGTCATCAGGGCGGGACCTGGGGGCTGCCGGGCGGCGCCCGGGACAGCCACGAAACGCCCGAGGAGACGGCGGTCCGCGAAGCAAACGAAGAGGCCGGACTGCTCAGTGAGCGACTCGCCGTGCGTGCGACCGTGGTCACCGCCGAAGTCGCCGGGATGGCCGGCACGCACTGGAGCTACACCACCGTCGTCGCCGACGCCGAGGAGTTGCTGCACACCGTGCCCAACCGGGAAAGCGCCGAGATGCGTTGGGTCGCCGAAAACGACGTGGCCGACCTGCCCTTGCATCCCGGCTTCGCGGCCAGCTGGCAGCGGCTGCGCACCGCGCGGGCGGTGCTGCCGCTGGACCACGGCGACGAACGCCGCCAATACCTGCCGCGCACGATCGAGATCGAGACCGGCATCTTCGTCTGGTGTATGCCCGGCTCCCCATATCAGGCCGGCCAAGAGCCCTCGCAGCTGACCCGCCGGATCAGCTCGCTGCTGCCAGCGCCGAACTGAGCCGCTCGGCCGCGGCCCGCGGGTCGGCGGCCGCGGTGATCGCCCGCACCACCACGATGCGCCTCGCACCGGCGTCGCGCACCTCGGGCAGCCGCTGCTCGTCGATGCCGCCGATCGCGAACCACGGCTTGTCGGTTCGGAGCCCGGCGACGGTCCGCACCAATTCCAAGCCCGGCGCCCGGCGGCCGGGTTTAGTGGGCGTGGGCCAGCAGGGACCGACGCAGAAGTAGTCGGCCCGGCCGACGGCCGCGGCGGTTGCCTGCTCACGGTCGTGGCTGGACAGTCCGAGCAGCACGTCCGCCCCGACGATGTCGCGGGCGACGTCCAGCGGCAGGTCGCCCTGCCCGAGGTGCAGCACATCGGCGCCGGCCGCGCGGGCGATGTCGGCGCGGTCGTTGACGGCGAACAAGGCGCCATGCCGGCGGGCCGCGTCGGCCAGGACCTGACACGCCGCCAGCTCGTCGCGCGCTTCGAGCGGGCCGAACCGCTGCTCACCGGCTGATCCCTTGTCACGCAGCTGGATGATGTCCACGCCGCCGGCCAGGGCGGCGTCGGCAAACTCCGCCAAATCGCCGCGCTCACGGCGCGCGTCGGTGCACAGATACAGTCGCGCGGTGGCCAGAACGGATAGCCGTCTATCAATGGGACGATGCACAACGAGACGCTAGCGCGCTAGCGTGGAGCCGAAGAAAACTACTAGACACGGGAGTCCCGGGTAGTCGACTGACTGCGGGGCTGAGAGTGGGCACAGCCGGAGCCACCCGGACCTGCCCTTACCGTCACACCTGATCCGGGTCATGCCGGCGAAGGGAGGCTCGAGAATGACCGGGATGCCCCCGGGGCCCCCGCTGGGGTCCCTTGCCGTCATCGGTGGCGGCGTCATCGGGCTCGCGGTGGCGCGCCGCGCCGCGCAGGCCGGTTGGTCGGTACGGGTCCATCGCAGCCACCACAAGGGCGCATCCTGGGTGGCCGGCGGCATGCTGGCGCCGCACAGCGAGGGCTGGCCCGGCGAGGAGCAATTGCTGCGGCTGGGCCTGGAATCGCTGCGGCTGTGGCGCGAGGGAGGGTTCCTGGACGGGCTGCCGCCCGAGGTGGTCACCGCGCGCGAGTCGCTGGTGGTGGCCGTCGACCGCGCCGATGCCGCCGACCTGCGCACCGTCGCGGAATGGCTGTCCGCCCAGGGGCACCCGGTGGTCTGGGAGTCCGCCGCCCGCGACGTCGAACCGCTACTCGCGCAGGGCATCCGGCACGGCTTTCGGGCGCCCACCGAGCTGGCCGTGGACAACCGGGCCGTCCTGGACGCGTTGAGCGCGGAGTGCGAGCGCATCGGGGTGTCGTGGGCGCCGCCGGTGCACGAGTTGTCGCGCGTCGAGGCCGACGCGGTGGTGATCGCCAACGGCATCGACGCGCCGGCGTTGTGGCCCGGCCTGCAGGTGCGCCCGGTGAAGGGCGAAGTGCTGCGCCTGCGGTGGCGCAAGGGTTGTATGCCGTTGCCGCAGCGGGTTGTTCGCGCCCGAGTGCACGGACGGCAGGTGTACCTGGTGCCGCGCGCCGACGGGGTGGTCGTCGGCGCCACCCAGTACGAACACGGTCGTGACACCGCCCCGGTCGTTTCGGGGGTGCGTGACCTGCTCGACGACGCGTGCGCGGTGTTGCCGGCGCTGGGGGAATACGAGCTGGCCGAGTGTGCCGCCGGGCTGCGCCCTATGACACCCGATAATCTGCCGTTGGTGCATCGCCTGGACGAGCGAACGCTGGTAGCCGCCGGCCACGGCCGTTCGGGATTTTTGTTGGCGCCCTGGACGGCAGAACAGATTGTTTCCGAACTGGCCCCGGTGGGAGCACACCAATGATCGTGGTTGTCAACGAGCGCAAGGTCGACGTCGACGCGCACATCACAGTCGCCGCCTTGGTGGATTCCCTGGGTTTTCCGGACCGCGGCGTGGCAGTGGCCATAGACGACGCGGTGTTACCGCGATCCCGTTGGACCACAGAGCTTTTCGATGGCGCCCGGCTCGAGATTGTGACGGCGGTGCAAGGTGGCTGAGGCAAAACTGACCATTGGCGATCGCAGCTTCGCGTCGCGGCTCATCATGGGGACCGGCGGAGCGAGCAACCTTGCGGTGCTCGAAGAGGCGCTGGTGGCCTCGGGCACGGAACTGACCACGGTCGCCCTCCGCCGGGTCGACGCCGAGGGCGGCACGGGACTGCTCGATCTGCTCAACCGGCTGGGCATCACGCCGCTGCCCAACACGGCGGGGTGCCGCGGCGCGGCCGAGGCGGTGCTCACCGCACAGTTGGCGCGCGAAGCGCTGAACACCAACTGGATCAAGCTCGAGGTGATCGCCGACGAACGCACGCTGCTGCCCGATGGGGTCGAATTGCTGCGGGCCGCAGAGCAATTGGTGGATGACGGATTCGTCGTCCTGCCCTACACCAACGATGATCCGGTGTTGGCGCGCCGGCTGGAGGACGCCGGCTGCGCGGCGGTCATGCCGCTGGGTTCGCCGATCGGCACCGGACTTGGCATCACCAATCCGCACAACATCGAAATGATCGTCGCCCGGGCCGGCGTTCCGGTGGTGCTCGACGCAGGCATCGGAACGGCCAGCGACGCCGCGCTGGCGATGGAATTGGGTTGTGACGCCGTGTTGTTGGCCACCGCGGTGACCCGGGCCGCCGATCCGGCCGCGATGGCCGCCGCGATGGCCGCCGCTGTCACCGCCGGGTATCTGGCCCGGCGCGCCGGACGGATCCCGAAGCGGTTCTGGGCGCAGGCATCGAGCCCTAGCCCGGCGACGATGCGGGCCGCGCAGTGGACCGCTGAGGAGCCGGGCAATTGAGCCCGCAACCATGAGTCGTTATGTGGCGCTGGGGAGTTCGATGGCCGCCGGTCCAGGCATCCGCCCCCGCGCCGCCGGGGCTCCGCGCTGGTCGGGCCGATCCGCCCGCAATTACGCGCATCTGGTCGCGCAGCGATACCAGTACGACTTGGTCGACGTCACCTTCTCCGGGGCGACCACCGCGCACGTGCTCACCGAGCGCCAACGCGGCGCACCACCCCAAATCGCCGCGCTGGACGGCACCGAGAGCCTGGTCACGGTGACCATCGGCGGCAATGACGTCGGCTACATTCCGCTGTTGGTGGCCGCGGCACTGCCGCGTTCGCTGCGTCACTTCCCGCTGCTGGGGGATCGCATCTCCGAACTGCTGGATCGCCAGGCGCGGGATCGCGCCCTGGACGCGGTGTTTGAATCGCTGTGCGCGGTCGGCCGTACGCTGCGTCAGCGATCGCCGCAAGCAACGGATCTTCTTCGTCGACTACCTGACGATGCTGCCGCCGCCGGGCGTGCCGGCCGCGCCGCTCTCGCCGACCGATACGGACCTGGGTCGGCACGTGGCCGCCACGCTGGAGACGATGACGGCCGACGCCGCCGCGGCGACCGGTTGTGAAGTCATCCGTGCCGGCGCGGCGGGTCGCGAACATCACGCGTGGTCGGCAGAGCCCTGGACGACGCTGCCGGCGCGCTTCGGTATTCCACTGCCGGGCCGCCCCGCTCCCTTACACCCGAACGCAGCCGGGATGCGCGCGGTAGCGGATCTCATTGCGGCTCAGCTGTAAACGTCAGCCGTTCGTGCGCCACCACTGGTAGAGCGCGTTCACGTCGGAAGTGGCCGAGGTGAGGTGTCCCAACACGTTTTTGGCGTCGGTGGTCCAGGTCAACGTCGCGTGGTTCTGGTAAGTGCCGCACGCGATCTGGCCGCCCGTCTGACCGTTCTGCTTCCACGTTCCCGGCGACTGCCCGGCGTCCCCACACGCGGCCAGGGATACGTCTTTGATGGTTGAACTGAAGGCGGAGCCTAGGTTCGTGCTGTCGGAGAACAGGGCGTAAACACCGGAGCCCGGTCCGCTGGAGTCGGGGCTTTGGCCGCAAATGAGTTCGGCCAGTTCGCCGGCCTCGGTCAGCTCCTGCGACTTGCAGTTGTTGAGGCCGTAGCCCTTCGACAGCGACGCGGCCAGCGTGTTCATGTCTGTCGCGTTACCGGTGTTGGGTTCGGCGTTCGCGGTGCCAACGCCCGCGAAAGCCAAACTGCCTGTGAAAGCTGCGACCGAGACAATTCTCAGCGCGGTGTGCGGATGTGACATTTTCCTGACTCCCAGCGGTTGATGGAAATAAAAGGGGCGAACGTTTCTCGGATGTCGGTTCACAGAATCGGTTGCGGCACAGCGGGAACATCACCCGTTTGTGCGCCACCACTGGTACAGCGCCGCAACGTCGGAGTTGGACGCGCGCAGGTAACTCAACGTGTTGTTGGCGTCCGTGGTCCAGATGATCTCGGCGCCGCTTCGGTAGGTGCCGCACGCCGCCTGTCCGGCGCTGGCGGCCGAACCGTCTTTGTGCCAGTTCGAAGGGGACTGGCTGGCGTCCCCGCATGGGGTCAGGACGTCCTCATTGATGGTGGCCTTGAACGACGTGGCCAAAGTGTCGGCATTGGTGAACAGGACGTACTTGGCCTGTGCCGGTCCGCGCGGGTCGGGGTTCTGCCCGCAGGTGAGCACGGCCAGTTGTGTGCTGCGGTCGATGTTCTGGGCGGTGCAGTTGTTCAGGCCGTAGCCCTTTGACAGCCCGGCCGCAAGCGTGTTGATATCCGAAGAGCTCCCGGTGGTGGTGGGATCCGCGCTCGCTGGGACACCGCCCGCTACGGCCAAACCGCCGGTGAGAGCCGTTACCGTCGCCGCCCTCAGCACGTTGCTGAAATCAGACATGATGGCTCCTTAACGGCCGCTTCTAAACACGGATAGTAGGGCTATGTCGTAGTAAAGCAATACATTCCGCGGGCAATTATCTGTGTAGGCACCCTTCCTCGGCGCGACCCGTAGAGGACCAGGCAAACGATAGTGGCGTGCCGGTCGTCGCGCAGAATATCGAATTATGTTGAGGCGCGCGATTAATCCAGATTTTGGCCGAAACGGAGGTGCCGGCGGCCAGTTACCCGTGGGGTGGACTAAACAAGATTTATTCATTGCTAGTGCCGATCTGATACCGCTCGGGTATGGTTAGCACCGCTTTACGTCAGCTAACTTCTCTTGACTGGAGAATCCATGACACAACCCCCTCCTCCTCCGCCTCCCGGTTACCCGCCGCAGCAGCCGACCGGCCAAGCTCCGAATAACTATCTGGTGTGGTCGATTCTGGCGACCCTCTTCTGCTGTCTTCCCTTCGGAATCGTGGCGATCGTCAAGTCGAGCCAGGTCAACGGGTTGTGGGCGCAGGGCCGCTATGCCGAGGCGCAAGCGTCCGCCGAGAGCGCCAAGAGATGGGTGGTCTGGTCGGTGGTCATCGGGGTCGTCGTAGGCATCATCTACGGCATTCTGTTGGCGGTCGGTGCGCTGAGCACGAACACCAACGCGGCACTCGCCGCGATGTTTTAAAGCTCCCGATCATGGTGACCCGCTGGGGGGCGGCGCACGCGAATCTGGGTGCACCACTGGTGGTGGCCGGATCCGCGACGCTGATGTGCGCTGCCATCTGGGCGGGCGATCCGACCACCCCGAACGGGCCGCTGCCGGTATGCCCTACCAAGGCATTGCTGGGGATCGACTGTCCCGGGTGCGGCAGCTTGCGCATGGTGTATTCGCTCATGCACGGCAATCTGTTGGCGGCCGCCAGGTTCAATGCGTTGGGTCTGGCGGCTGTCGTGCTGCTGGTATGGACGTACTTCTCCTGGACCTACGGGCGCCTGGCGGGTCGGCGGATCCGCAGTTGGCAACACCGACGCTGGGCCGCCATTGTGACACTGTCGTTAGTGCTGGCCTGGTTCGTGGTGCGCAACATCCCCGTTGCGCCCTTCAGCGCACTGCACGTCTGATACCGCCGTGTCCTGAACCGGACCGTCTGGGCCGCGGTCTAACCTGGGGCGCGATGGTGAACAAATCCACGACGATTCCGGCGTTGATCGCCGTGGTCGCCCTGACCGCATTCTCAACCGGCTGCTTCCATCGGTCGTCTGATCCGCAGCAAGCAACCGGTAACCCCGCCGCGGGCCAATTCGCCTCCGCGTTGCGCGACAAGGTCACGACCGACGCGATGATGGCACACCTGTCCAAGCTGCAAGACATCGCCAACGCCAACAACGGCACCCGGGCGGTAGGTACACCCGGATATGAGGCCAGCGTCGACTACGTGGTAAATGTCCTGCGCGGCAGTGGATTTGATGTGCAAACTCCCGAGTTCTCGGCGCGCGTATTTCACGCCGACAAGCCGTTAGTTACCGTCGGCGGCAAGGCGGTGGAGGCGCACGCATTGGACTTCAGCCTCGGCACCGCGCCGGATGGCGTGAGCGGGCCGCTGGTCGCCGCACCGACGAACAACCTCGGCTGCGCGGCCTCCGATTACGCCAACCTGCCAGTGCACGGCGCCGTGGTTCTGGTCGATCGCGGCACCTGCCCGTTCGCTCAGAAGGAAGACGCCGCGGCACAGCGTGGTGTCGTGGCGATGATCATCGCCGACAACGTCGACGAACAACAGATGGGTGGCACGCTGGGACCAACCACCGAGGTGAAGATCCCGGTGCTGAGCGTGACCAGATCAGTGGGGATGCAGTTGCGCGGGCAGCCGGGACCCATAACGATCAAGCTCAACGCCAGCGCCCAAAACTTCCGGGCCCGCAACGTGATTGCGCAAACCAAAACAGGGTCGGCGGCCGACGTGGTAATGGCGGGGGCGCACCTGGACAGTGTGCCCGACGGGCCGGGCATCAACGACAACGGATCGGGCGTGGCCGCGGTGTTGGAAACCGCTGTGCGGCTGGGAAGTTCGCCGTCGGTGCACAACGCGCTGCGGTTCGGCTTCTGGGGTGCGGAGGAACTCGGGCTGATCGGGTCACGCAACTATGTCGAGTCCCTGGACCTGACGGCGCTGAAAAACATTGCGCTGTACCTGAACTTTGACATGCTCGCGTCGCCGAATCCCGGCTACTTCACCTACGACGGCGACCAGTCGCTGCCCGCGGACGCTCGCGGCCGGCCGGTGGTACCCGAGGGTTCGGCCGGCATCGAGCGGACGCTGGTCGCCTACCTGAAGTCGGCCGGAAAGACCGCGCAGGACACCTCGTTCGACGGCCGGTCTGACTACGACGGATTCACCCTGGCGGGAATCCCCGCCGGTGGCCTGTTCTCGGGCGCCGAGGGCAAGATGTCCGCCGACCAGGCCAAGTTGTGGGGTGGGGCCGCCGATCAACCGTTCGATCCCAATTACCACCAGAAAACCGACACCCTCGACCACGTCGACCGCACCGCGCTGGGGGTCAACGGTGGCGGCGTGGCTTACGCGATCGGTCTTTACGCGCAAGACCTCGGCGGACATAACGGCGTCCCCGCCATGGCGGACCGCACCCGGCACGTGCTCGCCAAGTCATGATCTCGCGGCTGGGTGCGGCTCTGCTGCTAAGTGCCATGGTGGCCGGTTGTTCGTCGACGCGGCTGGCGCTGCCGACGGCAACACCGGACCTTGGAAACAGCCTGGCCAGGAAGGTGACTGCCCAGGGCATGCTGACGCACCTGCGTGCCTTGCAAAACATCGCCAACGCCAACGGCGGCAACCGCGCAGACGGGATGCCAGGCTTCAACGCGAGCGTGGACTACGTCGCTAAAACCCTGCACGACAAGGGTTTCGATGTTCAGACACCGCAGTTCGACCGGCTCTACACCGTGTCGTTGGGTAAGCCGGCGCTGACCGTTGCGGGCCGCACCTATCCCGTTGACCAGGCCTCGCTGCTGGTTCAGACGCCGCCCGGCGGACTGACCGCACAACCGATCCGTCCGACGCAGTCCTCGGGTTGCAAGCCCAACGATTACCCGGCCGTCGTGCCCAAGGGGGCGATCGCCGTCGTCGACGACGCGCAGTGTTCGGTGGTCGACAAACAGAACAGCGCGGTGGCCAAGGGCGCGAGCGCCCTGATCGTGCTCAGTTCCCCCACCGGGCGGGGAGCTCCACCCACGCTGTTCACCACGGGCTACTTCAAGCAGTTGACCGTGCCGGTCGCCGTGCTGGGTTCCTCGGGCGCCGCCGCGCTGACGGGCTCGACGGCACCCATACGCCTGGTTCTGGATGCGCAGAACATCAACATCACCTCCCGAAACGTCGTGGCGCAGACCAAGACCGGGTCGGCCCATGACGTCGTCGTGGTGGGTGCGCATCTGGACGGCTCGCGGGCGGGACCCGGGATCAACGACGACGGCTCCGGGGTGGCCGCCATCCTGGAGACGGCGCTGCAATTGGGCCCGCTCGCGCCGGTCAACGACGCGGTGCGATTCGTGTTCTGGGGCGCGGATCAGGACGGGCGCAACGGCGTCATGGACTACGTGTTCGGCATGGATCGTGAGCAACTCAACGATATCGCGCTGTACTTGGACTTCACCATGCTGGGTTCGCCCAATGCCGGATTCTTCACCGACGACGGCGATCAGTCCGGCCCGCCCGGACCCGGTGTCTCCGCCGCGGATGTGCCCGAAGGCTCGGCGGGCATCGAACGCACTTTGGCCGGTTATCTGAACCTTGCCGGCAAGCGGGCCGCGGACATGCCCTTGGACACCAGGGCCGACTACCACCCCTTCATGGTTGCGGGCGTGCCCATCGGGGGCATGACCACCGGAGCCTCGCAGCTGAAAACTCCCGTCCAGGCCCGGTTATGGGGCGGCCAGGCCGGCGTGGCGTTCGACCCGAACTTCCAGAGCCCTCGCGACACCGTCGACAACATCAACCGGGATGCGTTGGCGGTCATGGGTTCTGGTGTCGGGTTCGCCGTCGGCAGCTACGCGGAGTCGATCGGTGGCGTCAACGGTGTGCCGCCGCACAACAAGAGGCATCGCACCCGGGTGCCGTGACGGCACGGCTTGTCGGTCCGCGTCACTACGATCGAATCTATGTTCGAATGGTGGTACGCCTCGCGGGCGACGCCGGAGTCTGACGCGTTGCTGGATCGGGTGCGCGAGGCCGGACGTGCGGAGGCGCGGGCGGCTGCTGAGCGGTTGGTGGCCGCCGGTGAATTGTTGGTGTTGCGCTGCCGGGAGTCGGGGGAGCGGGCGGACTGGTCGGCCGATGCCTGGGAGGCGGTGGCCGCGCAGATGGGTGCGGCATTGGGGTGCAGCGTGGCAATGGGGCATAGCTACCTGCGGTATGCGATGGCGATGCGCGACCGGCTGCCGCAGGTCGGCAAGATGTTTCGGGCCGGCCACCTCGATTACCGGTCGTTTCAAACGATCGTGTTCCGCACCGAGCTGATCACCGATGTCGCGGTGCTGGCCCGAGTCGACGCGCAGGTGGCGGCGCTGGTGTCGCGGCGCCCCTCGCTGACCCGCGGTGGGCTGGGCGCCGCGGTGGACCGGGTGGTGGCCGCCGTGGATGCCGATGCGGTGCGCCGCGCCAAGCAAGCGCTCGCCGATCGGTATGTGGAGGTGTTGCCCGATGCGTCGGGGATGGCGTACGTGACGGGCAGCGTGTTCGCCACCGATGGCCAGCTTTTGGATCGCCGCCTTGCTGCGGTGGCCGCAACGGTGTGCGCCGCCGACCCGCGCACCGTCGCGCAGCGGCGCGCTGATGCGTTGGGGGCGTTGGCCGCCGGTGCCCAGCGGCTGGTGTGTGGCTGCGGGCGTGCTGACTGCGCTGCGGGCGCGCCGTCGCCCAGGAGCAACGTGGTGATCCACGTCATCGCTGAGCAGGCCAGTATCGAGGGCCGTGGGTGCATCCCGGCCGCCACACCCGGGATAGAAGGGCTCATCCCGGCCGAGGTGCTGGTCGAGCTGGCCAAGTCGGCGCGGCTGGTGCCGCTGATGACACCGGCGGGTGCGGAAACCCGCTACACCCCCTCGACCGCGCTGGCCGACTTCGTACGCTGCCGCGATGTCACCTGTCGGGCTCCGGGTTGTGATCGTCCGGCCACCGACTGCGATGTTGACCATACGATCCCCTATGCCGAGGGCGGGGCCACGCACGCGTCGAACCTCAAGGCGCTGTGCCGTCTTCACCATTTGATGAAAACGTTCTGCGGCTGGCGCGACCGACAGCTGCCCGACGGGACCGTCATTTGGACGTTGCCCTACGGGCACAACTACGTCACCACCTCGGGCAGCGCGCTGCTGTTCCCCTCGTTATGCGTCCCCACCGGGGACGCGCCCGCACCCGCCGCACCCAGGCCCGACTACTGCGGTGACCGCACCGCGATGATGCCCAAACGCACGCGCACCCGCGCCCAAAACCGCGCCGTGCGCATCGCCACCGAACGGCGCCATAACCGCCAAGCGCGATTTGCCGCTCAGGTAACGCACACGGAGCGGCCGGTTGAAGGCGACGGCGAGCCACCGCCTTTCTAACAACTCTGCGCCGGGGGCGGTGTTTGCTGGGTCCCCCGATTTGTGCTGCCGTGTAGGGTCAGTGCCTCTAGAATGAGTTTCCTTGATGCTGCCCTGTAGCCGGTCGGGATGAGGTTAGTCATGAATAGCCATGCGCTCAGGTCGGCACTCGGGTGGGCGGCGGCGGTGCTCGTGGTGGCCGGCTGCACGACGTTCGTCGACGGGCGTGCGCTGTCGATGCTCAACGACCCCTTCCTGGTTGGTGGTCTGCCGGCGACCAACGGGCCCAGCGGAATTCGTTCGAACGCACCCAGTCCCGAAGGCAAGGTGCTCAACACCGACAACGGGCCGATCGACAGCCTGGCGCTGCTGTCGGTCAACGACATCGAGGACTACTGGCAGTCGGTGTACGACCAATCGCTGAAGGGCAAGTTCGTGCCGGTCAGCAAGATGGTGTCGTATAACTCCACCGATCCGAGCAGCCCGATCGTGTGCCACAACCAGACCTACAAGCTCGTCAACGCCTTCTACACCGGCAAATGCAACCTGATCGCCTGGGACCGCGGCGTATTCATGCCCATCGCGCAGAAGTACTTCGGTGACATGTCCGTCACCGGTGTGTTGGCGCACGAATTCGGGCATGCGCTGCAGCAGATGGCGAAGCTGGTGACCAGACGGGACGCGACCATCATCCGCGAGCAGCAGGCCGACTGCTTCGCGGGCGTCTACCTGTACTGGGTCGCTGACGGCAAGTCGCCGCGCTTCACGCTGAGCACCGCCGACGGGCTCGACCACGTGCTGGCGGGGATCATCACCACCCGTGACCCGGTGATGGACAGCGAGACGCAAAACGACGACGCGCACGGGTCGGCCCTGGACCGCGTCAGCGCCTTCCAGATGGGTTTTCTCAACGGCGCCTCGGCTTGTGCGGCGATCAACCGCAACGAAATCGAGAAGCGCCGCGGCGATCTACCAAACGCCTTGCGGGTCGACAACTCCGGGGCACCGGAAACCGGTGAGGTGCCGATCAACCAGGACACTTTGTCGAATTTGATGGAGCTGCTGGGAAAGATCTTCGCCCCGAGCAACCCACCTGCGCTGTCCTACCAGCCGGCCGATTGCCCGGATGCCAAGGCGACGCCACCGGCGTCCTACTGTCCAGGCACCAACACCATCGTGGTCGACCTACCCGGACTGGCCGCCATGGGCGCCGTCGCCGACGAGAAGCAACAGACGCTGCCCCAAGGCGACGACACCGCGCTGTCGGTAATGATGTCGAGATACGCGCTGGCGGTGCAGCATGAGCGCGGCCTGCCGATGCAGAGCCCGTGGACCGCGCTGCGGACCGCATGCCTGACCGGTGTCGCGCACCGCAAGATGGCCGAGCCGATCGACCTACCCTCGCACAACCAATTGCTGCTGACCGCCGGTGATCTCGACGAAGCGGTGGCCGGGCTGCTCACCAACCATCTGGTCGCCAGCGACGCGGACGGCACCAGCGTGCCGGCCGGTTTCACTCGCATCGCGGCGTTCCGCGGTGGCGTGACCGGCAGCGCAGACGCTTGTTATACCCGCTACCCGGGGTAACGAGATACCAAGCGGGTCAACCTATTTCGGCGAGCTGCGGAATTACTTCGTCGCCCAGGCGACGAACGAAGCCGACCGGGTCCGGATCACCGGGAAACGGGCCGGTATTGACCATCTCGACGCCGAGTGCGGCGTAGCCCTCGACGGTCTTGAAATACCCGTCGAGGTCCTCGAAGGGATTGACGAAATAACCCACCGTCTTGCGGATCTCGCCGGGGTCGCGGCCGACCGCGTCGCAATGACGGTTCAGCACCTCGATCTTGTGCTTGATCCCGTCGACTTCCGTCACCGTGGAATTCCAGATGTCGGCGTATTGCGCGACCAGACGTAGCGTCTTCTTCTCGCCGTCCCCGCCGATCAAGATCGGGGGACGCCGAATCGGTTGTGGCGCACAGATCGTCTCGGCCAGCCGGTAGTGCTCGCCTTCGTACGGGCCGTCGTTGTCGCTCCACATCTGCCGGCAGATCTGCAGTGTTTCTTCGAGCATCTCGAAGCGCTGGCTCACCGTCGGATATGGAAAGCCCAGGGCGGCGTGTTCCCGGTCGTACCAGGCCGCGCCGAGCCCCAGCATGGAGCGGCCCTGCGATAAGACATCCAGCGTCGTGACCGCCTTGGCCAGCAGCCCCGGATACCGGTAGGTGACACCGGTGACCAACAGGCTCAGGTCGATCTTCGCCGTCTGCCCGGCCAAAAAGCCCAGTGACGTATACCCCTCGAGGAACGGGTCCTCCGCCCGTCCCATGGCCTCCATCTGAAAGAAATGGTCGGCCAGGGTGAACAGCGTGGCGCCGCCTTGTTCGGCGGCCTTGGCAGCGTCGGCCAGCGTCGGACCCAGCCGTGCCGGGTCTCCCGGCAGAAAGTCGATGAAGTGCAGTCCTACTTCCATTGTGGCACTTGTCCTTTCATTGTTCAGTCAAGCGCTCGAGCAGCGACAACGCGTCGACGATGACGCGCCGCTCGGACTCGGTGTAGCGCTCCTGGATGGTGCGGGCCAGCCACTCCTCCCGGGCACGGCGGTCGCTTTCGGCACGCTTTTTCCCGGCCGGCGTCAGCGAGACCACCTGGCGCCGGCCGTCGTTCGGGTCCGGCGTCCGCTTGACGAGCCCGCGTACGACCAGGGCGGACAGGATGCTGGCCATCGACTGTGGTCGTACCCGTTCCGCACCGGCCAATGCGCTGGCCGACGACGGCCCGTCTTTCCACAACCGGGTGAGCACCGCCGTCTGCGACGGTGTCAGGCCGTCGACCGCGATGTCCTTCAGCCGGCGCCGTAGCCGGCTGAACACCACCCGGATATCGCGTGCCGCCGCAACCGCGGAGTCACTGATGCCATCCACGGCACCACTCTAAAGTAGACAGTTAAAGCTGTCCAGTTATAACTGTCTATTTCCTGCTGAGATGATGCACCTTCGTTATCGCGCCACTCGGCCTGGAAGATTTCGCCGCCACCGCTCTTCGGCAAGACTAGGGACGTGACCACCACAGCCGCCGCACCGACGGCACCGATCCTCACGAACGGTCCTGTGGCCGCCGCGGTTGACGAGGGTCTGACGTTCGCCGGAAGCGTTGCCGAACTCTGCGGCAAGCCCAGCGCGCGCGGATGGATTCACCTGGTCTCTGCGGGCATGGCCATCGTCGCTGGCGCAGCGTTGGTGTCGGTGGCGGCGGTCAAGACGTCCACCGCGGGTGGTTGGGCCACGCTGATCTACACCGCCACAATCGTCGCGATGTTCAGCGTCAGCGCCGCTTACCACCGGGTGCACTGGCGGTCTCCCAGCGCTGAGAAGTGGATGAAGCGCGCCGATCACTCGATGATCTTCGTCTTCATCGCCGGCAGCTACACGCCCTTCGCGTTGCTCGCAATGCCACCGCACACCGGGACGCGGCTCCTCACAATCGTGTGCGCGGGCGCGGCCGCGGGTGTGGCCCTGAAAATGCTATGGCCGTCGGCGCCGCGGTGGGTCGGCGTGCCGTTGTACCTTTTGCTCGGCTACATAGCGATCTGTTTCGCCGGAATACTACTCGACGGCGCAGGTGCCGTTGCGGTGGCTTTGCTGGTGGCAGGTGGCGTGCTGTACAACGTGGGCGCAGTCCTCTATGCCTTTGGCTGGCCCAACCCCTGGCCGCGGACGTTCGGATACCACGAGTTCTTTCATGCGTTCACCGTGGCCGCGGCGGCCTGCCACTACGCCGCCATCTGGGTCATCGTGCTGTAGGCCGCCCCAGCAAGGCTAGGGCGGCGTCGACCGCCAGCGCGGGCACGTCAAGCGTCTTCGATCGCAGATCGTGTCGGGCGCTGGCGATCTCGACGACGGCGGTCGTCCCGGTGATCAACGCGGCGGCGGCACGCACTTCGTCGGGCGTGCCGAACGGATCCGACGTGCCGTGCGTGAACACCGTCGGCACCGTGATGTCGGGCAGGTGCTCGGTGCGGGCGCGTTCGGGTTTGCCCGGTGGATGTACCGGATAGGAAAACAGCGTCAGCATGTCCACCGCGGCCTCCCCCGCCGCAACCACCATGGACGTCTGTCGCCCGCCATAGGAATGTCCACCGGCGATCAGCGGGCCGTCGGCAAGGCCGCGGCACAACGTGATCGCTTCGACGATGCCGGCCCGGTCGGTGGCGGCGGAACCAGAGGGCGGGCCGGTGGGCCGACGCCGGCGGTAAGGCAGGTTATAGCGCACCGCAAGCCAGCCACGCTGCGCCCATTCATCGCAAACCTGTTGCAGGAGAACGGCATCCCGGTCACCGCCGGCGCCATGGGTCAAGACCACCACGCCTTTGGGGTCACCAACGGGTTCGTGCGTGATGCCCGCGATCTCATCGAGGCGAGGAATCATGACAGCCGAAACAGTGGGGAGACGGGGCCATGGCCATGGCCCAGCGGGTATGCGGCGCGCAGACATTCGGTGACCCATCGCTTGCCGAACTCGACTGCGTCCGGCACGGTGAAGTCGTGCGCCAGGGCGCTCGCGATGGCGCTGGCGAGCGTGTCGCCACCGCCGTGGTCGTTACCGGTGGCTACCCGCACGGCGTCGAACTCGTGGAAGTCGGCGCCGTCATAGAGCAGGTCGCAGCTGCGATCCGACGACCGCAGGTGACCGCCCTTGACCAGGACCCACTGCGGGCCCAGGGCGTGCAGCGCCTCGGCCGCCGCCCGCTGCGAGGCCGGGTCCACTACGTCGATGCCGACCAGCAGCCGCACCTCGTCGAGGTTCGGTGTCACCAGCGTCGCCAACGGAAACAGTTGATTGCGAAGCGAATCCAGAGCCGCCGGCGCCATCAGCGCATCGCCGTGCATGGAGGCCGCTACCGGATCGACGACGAGGGGAACTGTCAACTTGAGCCGGCGCCAGGTGGCTGCCACGGTGTCGATGATGCGCGGCGACGCCAGCATCCCGGTCTTGGCGCACTGGATGCCGATGTCGCCGACCACGGCTTCGATCTGCCCGGCGACCACGTCACCGGGCACCTCGTGAAAACTCTGCACGCCCAACGTGTTCTGCACGGTGACCGCAGTGACCGCGACGCACGCGTGAACACCCAGCAGAGCCATCGTGCGCATGTCGGCTTCGATGCCCGCGCCGCCCCCGGAGTCCGAGCCGGCGATGGACAGCACCCGCCGCGGCGTCGTGCCCGGCGCAGGCAGCGGCAGGAACGTCACGGGGCCAGCGGTAGATACACCCGGTTGCCCTGCTCGGCGAACTCACGCGACTTCTCCGCCATGCCCTCGGACATGGCCGCCTCGATCGCTTCCTCGCTGTCCAGGCCGTGCTTGGCGGCGTAGTCGCGGACATCCTGCGTGATGCGCATCGAGCAGAACTTCGGCCCGCACATCGAGCAGAAGTGCGCGGTCTTGGCGGGTTCGGCCGGCAGCGTCTCGTCGTGGTACTCCCGCGCGGTGTCCGGGTCGAGCGACAGCGCGAACTGGTCGTTCCACCGGAACTCGAACCGAGCCGTCGACAGCGCGTTGTCGCGTTCCTGCGCGTGGGGGTGCCCCTTGGCCAGATCGCCTGCATGCGCGGCGATCTTGTAGGCGATGACCCCGTCCTTGACGTCCTTGCGGTCCGGCAGCCCCAGATGTTCCTTGGGGGTCACGTAGCAGAGCATCGCGGTGCCGGCCTGGGCGATGATGGCCGCGCCGATCGCCGACGTGATGTGGTCGTAGGCCGGCGCGATGTCGGTGGCCAGCGGGCCCAGCGTGTAGAACGGCGCCTCCTCACACCACTCCTCTTCGAGCCGCACGTTCTCGACGATCTTGTGCATCGGGACGTGTCCCGGTCCCTCGATCATCACCTGTACCCCATGGGATTTCGCGATCTTAGTTAACTCGCCCAGGGTGCGCAGCTCGGCGAACTGCGCGGCATCGTTGGCGTCGGCGATCGAGCCCGGCCGCAGTCCATCGCCAAGAGAGAAGGTCACATCGTAGCGGGCGAAAATCTCGCAAAGCTCGTCGAAGTTGGTGTACAAGAACGACTCCTGGTGATGCGCCAGGCACCAGGCCGCCATGATCGAGCCGCCGCGCGAGACGATGCCGGTGACCCGCTTGGCGGTCAGCGGCACGTAACGCAGCAGGACGCCGGCGTGCACCGTCATGTAGTCCACGCCCTGCTCACACTGCTCGATCACGGTGTCGCGGTAGAGCTCCCAGGTCAGCTCAGTCGGGTCGCCCTTGGTCTTTTCCAGGGCCTGGTAGATCGGCACGGTACCGACCGGCACCGGCGAATTCCGCAGAATCCACTCACGAGTTTCATGGATGTTCTTGCCGGTGGACAGGTCCATGATGGTGTCGGCGCCCCACCGGGTGGCCCACACCATTTTGTCGACCTCCTCGGCGATCGAGGACGTCACCGCCGAGTTGCCGATGTTTGCGTTCACCTTGGTGGCAAATGCCTTGCCGATGATCATCGGCTCGATCTCGGGGTGGTTGTGGTTGGCCGGGATCACCGCACGGCCCCGCGCGACCTCGTCGCGGACCAGCTCGGCGGCCATGCCCTCGCGGGCGGCGATGTAGGCCATCTCCGCCGTGATCTCGCCGGCGCGGGCACGCTGCAGCTGGGTACCGCGATCGCGGACCACGCCGGGCCGCGCCGGCAGCCCTGCCGTCAGATCGATGGTCGCGTCCGGATCGGTGTAGGGACCCGAGGTGTCGTACAGGTCGAAGTCGTCGCCGGTGGACAGGTGCACGCGGCGCAGCGGCACCCGCAGAGTGACTCCGTCCGGGCCCTCGATCTCGCGGTAGGCCTTGCTGCTGCCCGCGATGGGGCCGGTGGTCACGGCCGGCTCAACGCTGCGCGAAGCGGTGCCCGGCGCAGTTCCGGAAAGGACATCAGTCATTTTTCATCTCCCTACGCCGGCATTACCCGGTCAGGTTCGTACGGTCGACGGCCCCGAGCCGTCCTCTCAGCGCACTCGGCGTGCGCTCCCGCGTCTATGGATGGGTCCGCACGCGACGTTACCCCCACCCCGGACCGAGTGACATGGTCGACGGCTTTTAATGCCGGGGCGGTAGCCGACGGCATTCCCCTAGTGGAAAAATGCAAACGTGCAACAGCGCGAGCGAACAGGGGAATCGTCATCCGATGAGGGCGGCGTGCGGTTTTCCGAGCCCATAGAGCCAGCCTCCGGATACCTGAACATCGGCGCGTTCCGATTCTGGTTCGTGGGTCAACGCTGGGAATGGTCAGACGAAATCGCCAAGATGCACGGCTACGAACCGGGGGAAGTCGTGCCTACGACCAAACTGCTTATGTCGCACAAACATCCCGACGACCGCGCGCATGTGCAGGAGCTGCTCGACTACGCGTTGCAGTCCGAAGAGTCGTTCTCGAGCAGGCACCGGTTCATCGATACCGCGGGCACGGTGCACGACGCGATCGTGGTTGCCGACCGCATGCTGGACGAGTCGGGCGCCGTGCTGGGCACCGAGGGCTACTACATCGACCTCACCAACACCTTCGACGAGACCCGGCAGGCGGTGCTCGACACGGCGCTGCCGGATCTGTTCGAGAGCCGCGCGGCGATCGAACAGGCCAAGGGCGTGCTGATGGTCGTGTACCGGGTCAGCGCCGAGCAGGCGTTTCGCGTGCTGCAGTGGCGGTCGCAGGAGACCAACGTGAAACTGCGTGCGCTGGCCAAGCAGCTGCTCACCGAAATGGCCACTCTGCCGTCACCGGCGGCCGCTCTGCAAAGTCAGTTCGACCATTTGCTGCTGACCGTGCACGAGAGGATCCCGCCGGGGCCCACCGAGTAACCGGCGAATCGGTAAACGAGCAGTTCGGGTAGGGGTTACTCTCTGGTTATCTGCGATGCGCGACCGCGCATCACCGCCGCCTCGTCGGGCTTAGCGGCGGCAGATTTCCCGTTGGCTGCGGCGAAAGGGCATGAAGTTGTTGGCGGTCGAACACGAGGCCCACGAAAACGTAGTGATCGTTTGCGTTAAAGGCGATGTCGACTCCAGTACGGTCGGTGAGCTTGCCGCTCACCTGACCACCGCGCTCGGGCTGGCCTCGACGCAGCCTGTGCGCCCGGTGGTGATCGACTTGCTGGCTGTGGAGTTCTTCGGAAGCGCGGCGTTGAACGCGGTGCTCGACTGTCATGAGGACGGGAAGGCCAGCGGGACCGCGGTTCGACTGGTCGCCGACCACGACCAGGTGCTGCGGCCGATCCAGGTCACCGAGTTGGACCGGGTCTTCGACATCTACCCGACGCTGTCCGCGGCGTTGCAGCGAAGACGCCGGCAGTGAACTCGCGATTGCCGGCTGACCTGGCCGCTGCTGTTTCGTTGGGCGGTGAGATGGGCCGGCGGTTCGCCGAATACGACTGGGACACTCATCCGCTGGGGCCGCCGCGCGGCTGGTCCAGCGAGATGCGGGCGGCTGTCGCAACGACGCTGGCGTCGCGGTTCCCGCTCGTGCTGTGGCTGGGCACCGACGACCTGTTCGTGGTGTACAACGACGCCTACATCGAGATCCTGGACGATAAGCACCCGGCCGCCCTGGCCCAGCGCGGCCGCGAGGTGTGGTGGGACATCTGGGATTCGATCGCCCCGATGCTCTCCGGCGTCGTCGCGACAGGTGAGGCGACCTGGTCACGCGATTTGATGCTGCCCATGGTGACCGCCGGGCGGCGTGTCGAACGGTTCTTCACCTTCACTTACAGCCCCCTGATGGGCGCCGACGGCTTGCCCTTCGGGATTTTCTGCCCCTCCTATGAGACCACCGAGCGGGTGCTGAGCGAGCGCCGCCTGCATCTGCTCAACACGGTCGCGTCCGCGATAGTCGAAAGCCGCAGCATCGATGACGCGGTCGGCGTGGCGGTCAGGATATGCGCCGGCCAGCGCGCCGACCTGTCGTTCATCGCCGTGTACGCCGTGGCCGGCGAGACTGGCGACATCATGCTGCGCGGCGCGACGCCATCGGTGCTGGCACTGCTACCAAGCGAGCTGGCCCAGTTGACCGACTGGGATGCGGCCACCCGATCCCGGGCCGAGGTGCAGGTCATCGACGATGTGGCGGTCGCGATCGCCGGGATCGAAGAGGTGCTGGGCGCCGACTGTCCGCAGGAAGCTCTGGTCTTGCCGCTGGGGGAAGCCTCGACCGCGGGGGCGCTGGTGATCGGCGCCAGCCCACGGCGTCCCTTGGACACGCAGTTCCGCGGCTTCTGTCAGCTGCTGGCCGACCAGTTGACGTCGACGTTCGCCTCGATCGTCTCCTACGAGCAGCAACGGCACCGAGCCGACGCGCTGGCCGAACTGGACCGGGCGAAGACCGCCTTCTTGACCAACGTCAGCCACGAGTTCCGTACCCCGCTGACCCTGCTGCTTGGACCGCTGGACGACGCGCTGTCGGATGCGGCACCGGAAAGCGTGCTCGCGGAGCGGCTTACCACCGCGGGACGCAACGCGCGGCGGCTGGAGCGCCTGGTCGATTCGCTGCTCGACTTCTCCCGCATCGAGGCCGGCCGGACCAACGCGAAGTTGGTGCGCACCGACATCGGCGCGCTCACCGCGCAAATCGCGTCGTCGTTCACCGAGCTGTGTCATCGCGCGGGGCTCGAGCTGGAACTGGACTGCGCGCCCGCCCTGGCCGACGTCGACCCGGGCATGTGGGAGACGATCGTTCTCAACGTGCTGTCCAACGCGGTCAAATACACACTGCAGGGCACGATTTCGGTGCAGGTACGAACCGAGTCCGGGGACTGCGTGATCGCCGTGCGCGACACCGGGGTCGGGATCGGCGCCGAGGATCTGAAGCTGCTGTTCGAGCGCTTCTACCGCGCCGACAACGTTCGCGGCCGCAGCGTCGAAGGCACCGGGATCGGGTTGTCTCTGGTCCGCGGGTTGGTCGACTTGCACCGGGGCACTGTAGTGATCGACAGCGAATTGGACCGCGGGACAACGGTGACCATCCGGGTGCCGAGATCGGTCTCGGGCGCGGTCGTCGACCCGTCGCCCGGCGGGCCGGATGAGACCAATCCTTATGTCGCCGAGGCCAGTCAGTGGGTGGTGTCGGTCGCCGAACCCGTCGCTGCCGCATCCGGGACTGCCCGCCAGCTGGTGCTGATCGCCGATGACAACGCCGACATGCGGGCCCACCTGGACCGGGTGTTGTCGACTCATTGGGAGACGGTTCTGGTCGCCGACGGCGAGTCGGCGTTGGCCGCGACCCGCAACCTGCGCCCGGACGCGATCGTGACCGACGTGATGATGCCCGGGCTCGACGGCTTCGGATTCGCCGCCGCCGTTCGGGCGGACCCGGAGTTGGCGGCGACGCCGATCCTGATGCTGTCCGCCCGGGCCGGCGCGGAGGCGGTCAACGAGGGCTACGCCGGTGGCGCGGACGACTACCTGCCCAAGCCGTTCCGATCGCAGGAGCTGATCGACCGCCTGGCGTCGAGGTTGTCCGCGGTGGACCGCGAGCGTGATCGGCAGCGTCGCGAGGCTCAATCACGCCTGGCCGAAGAGCTGGTACACCTCGACTCGGCGCTGCAGGGCACCAAGTCGGTCGTTGGAATCATGGATGCCCTGCTGGGTTCCTCCTTCGGCTCTCGCGACGCCGGTGCCGTCGGGATCGGTGTCCTCGACGGCGAGCACTGCCTGCGGTTCGAATACGCCGGCGACCTTCCCGCGGAGTTTCGGGACCGCTATCACGTCGTCGCGCTCGACGCGCCGCTGATCGGCGCCGACGTCGCACGCACCGGCGAGTCGATGATCGTCGGCGACACGTTCGAGCTGCCCCCGCGCTACGAGCACGCGGTCCAGGACAGCGCGGCGATCATCCGCGCCTGCGTGACCCATCCCCTGTGGGACGACTCCGGTCGCATCCTGGGGGTGCTGGCGTTGTTGTGGCCGGCACCGCGGCAATTCGACACCGCCGAGCTCGACACCTTCGGCCGCATGGCCGAACTGACGTCGTCGGCCCTGGACCGGGTGCGTCTGATGGCCCGCGAACACGAGATCGCCATCGACTTCCAGGAGCACCTGCTCGATCTGGATCGCGGCTCCACCGCAGCGGTAGTCGCGGCCGTCTACCAGCCGGCGGGGGAGGCCATGCGGGTCGGAGGTGACTGGTATTCGGTCACCCCGCTGGACCACGCCGGCAGGATCGCGATATCGGTCGGCGACGTGGTGGGACACGGCCTGGCCGCGGCGATCGTGATGAGCAGGTTGCGCGCCGCGGTGGCGGCTTCCGCGCTCACCGCCGGTGAGCCGGATGCGGTGCTGGGTTCGCTGGACCGCTACGGCGCCAGCGTCGACGGTGCGCGCTGCGCGACGGTGGCCTATGCGCTGATCGACACCGAAAGCCAGGGAGGTGGGGCCACCGTCAGGTATAGCTGCGCCGGCCACCCGTATCCGCTGCTGGTGCTGCCCGACGGGCAGGCGGTCTATCTGGAGTCGGGCCGGCGTGCCCCGGTGGCCGTGACGGGAAAAGGCGCCCACGACGCGGCGGACCAACCGTCCGGCGACACCGCGACCGCCGAGCTGCCGGCGGGAGGGTTGATCCTGCTCTATACCGACGGACTCATCGAACGGCCCGGCGAAACGCTCGACGACGGCTTTGCCCGCCTGCAAGAGGCGGCGGGGCAGTGCGCCGGCCTGCCGGTGGAATCGGTCTGTGCGGAACTGCTGGCCCGGATGGCCCCGCCGTCCGGCTACCGCGACGATGTGGTGGTGCTCGCGCTGCGGCCGAGCCACCTTGCCGCGGGCAGCTTCGCGACGGTGGTGCCGGCCGCACCGGCGCAGATTCCCGTCGCGCGTAAACAACTGCGGGAGTGGTTGACGACCATCGGCGTCGAGCCGCATCGCGAAACGGACATCCTGGTGGCAGCCGGTGAGGCGGTCACCAACGCGATCGAGCACGGCAGCGGCAATGAGCCGCGCCAGACGGTGTCCATCGAGGCGTTCCTGCGTCAGGACACCGTCAGGATCACCGTCAGCGACACCGGCCGGTGGATCGGGGATTCGTCGGACAGCCTGCGCAGCCGCCGCCGCGGACGTGGACTGACGCTGATGAGCGGCTTGGCCGACGACGTCGTCACGCTGCGCACCCCGGCCGGCACCCGGGTCACGCTGCAATTCGACCGCGCGACCGCGCGAGGCTCAGCCGCGCGCTGACCGGCTAGGCCTCTTCCATTGCCTCGCCGAGCTCCTCCAAGAGCTTGTTGTGGTGGTTGCTTGCCAGGAAGTGTCCGGCGGCGATGACCAGGGCCACCGGCCAGTCGATGAGTTCGAGGGCCGCCAGGGCCGCCAGCCCGCCGAAGTACGCCAGCTGCTCTGGCCTGGGGATTTCCACCTGACCGACCGCCGGCAGGTTCACCACAAAGGTTTCGCCCTCGCGGACCTTCTCCACCGCGTCGCGCTGCGACGTACCGCGCCGCGCCTTCTTTTCCGCCATCATTTGCCTTTCGGTAACGAAGGGTTTCCCATCTCGCTGGGTCGCGCGTCCACCGTCGGACTTATGTCGACGATGACCGACACCGGGGGCGATCCGCTAGTTTCGTCGTTTGCTTCGGTGCTGAGGGTGCCGCTAGTCGAACTCTATGCGTTGTTGTGGCGCATCGGGGTTGTCGAGATTCGGCACGACGATCGGGCGCCTGCTCGCGGTGCGACAGCGCCGTCCCGGGTGATTCGGGGCCCGATCTGCCCGGATCCGTCCGCCCACGCCGAAGATCGCGTGGTGCGCCTGCCGTTGCCAGAATTGGCCCACGCGGTGTACCGCCAAGCAACCGGCTGATCGACAGCAGTTCGCCTAGTTGGTGCTGCGCAACTTCGTGGTGCCCGCCCGGCGTCCGGCCGCTTTCTTGGCCGTGGACTTACTGGGGGATTTCGCGGGCGCCGCTTTCCGTGGCGCCGGTTCCACCGGCACCGCCTTGAGGGCGCGGGTCTCGCCCCCCTGCATGCGGCTCAACTTCTGCAACAGCAGGGCGCTGCCGCCGACCGCCAGCAGCAGTGGCCACTCCACCAATCCGACGACACCCAGCGCGCCGAAGGCCAGCGCGGCCGCGGGCGCCGAATGGCTGCCGCTATTCATGCCGCGCTTGACGCCCTCCGCGGCACCGGTGACGCCGCCGATGACCCCGTTGACCGCCGCACCACCCACGGCACCGGCGGTCGCGGTCGTCGCGGTAGCCGCGCGGTTCACCGCCTGACTCACGCCTCGGACTGCTCCGCCGATGACACTCATGATGACTCCCTGTCTTTGCTTCTAATTCCCAAAGCCTGCCACCATGTCATCGCGCAGACAACGAGAAGCCGTATGAAATTTGCCTGAGCTTGATGTGACGTGGGGTCAGGCCTGATCGCTATGGACGCTGCTCGTCAGGCCTCACATCGATGAGCACCGGCGCGTGATCGCTGGCCGCCTTGCCTTTGCGTTCGTCGCGGACGATCTGCGCGTCGATCACGCGGCCGGCCAAAGCCGGTGAGCCCAGGATGAAATCGATGCGCATGCCTTGTCGTTTCGGGAACCTCAGCTGGGTGTAGTCCCAGTACGTATAGACGCCGGGACCCGGCGTGAAAGGGCGCACCACGTCGGTGAATTGCGCCTCGACGATGGCTTCGAACGCGCGGCGCTCCGGCCCGGAGACATGCGTGGCGCCGGTGAAGAACTCCATGCTCCAGACGTCGTCGTCTTGTCGGGGCGATGTTCCAGTCGCCGGCCAGCGCGATGGCCGCGGCAGGATCGTCGCGCAGCCAGCCCGACGCTGAATCACGCAGTGCGGCAAGCCATTCGAGTTTGTAGGTGTAATGGGGGTCGCTTCGGGACCGGCCGTTGGGAACGTAGAGACTCCACATCCGGACGCCGCCGCACGTCGCGGCCAAAGCACGGGCTTCCGCGGTTGCGGCGACTTCTGGCTTGCTGCTCCAAGTGGGCTGGCCGTCGAATCCGATCTGCACATCGTCGAGGCCGACGCGTGAGGCGATTGCCACGCCGTTCCACTGGTTGAATCCGACGTGGGCCACCTCGTAGCCGAGTTCGAAGAACGGCAAGGTGGGGAACTGGCTGTCGGAGCATTTGGTTTCCTGCATGGCCAGCACGTCGACGTCGGCGCGGGCCAGCCAGTCGACGACGCGGGGCAGCCGGGACCGGATCGAATTGACGTTCCAGGTGGCCATCCGCAGCGTCGAGTCGGGCACAACTAGACGCTATCCCAGCCGCCCGGGCCCACCGGGACGTAGCGACGGCGGTGGTGCAGCCGGAATCCCAGCGCCGCGGCAAGCGTCGTCACGCCGGTGTCGGGTACCCGCATGTAGCCGCGCGTCGCGCCGCGTCCGGCGCCCCAGGCCAACAACGACTCGCACACGTCCGCCGCCACCCGCTCGTCGGCGTCCGCCGCCCAGCGCACGGCGGAGATGCCCACCCAGCGCGCGCCATCGGGCGCGTCGGTCACGGCGGCACGCGCGACCGCCACGTCGCCCTGCATCCCGAACGCGAGCTCGCCGTCGATGACGGCGGTAAGCACCTCGGCCGGAGTCTCGCCGCCGGAGATTCGCAGCCATGCGTCATCGGGGCGCGGTGTCAGTGTGACGGCCGGGCTGGCATCGCGGATGGCCACGTCGGAAAGATCGCACACCACAACCCGTTCCGTGCGTTCGCCGGTCAAGCCGGGCGGTAGCGTCAGCACACGATCGGGCAGGGCCAGTCGTGGCGTCAGGCCGCGGTCTTGGTACCAGTCGACGATCGCCGGGACGGTGCTCAGTTGCGCGGAAATATCCAGCGGCACTGCCGAATTGGCGGCCAGCCCGACGCCGTGGCCGGCGCGTAGCAGCCAACCGTTCAGCCAAAGATGCTGTGCGCCCGGCCAGGCCGTGGCGGCGGCATGCTCGAGCGCACGGATCTGCGAGGTGCGGATTGGGGTGTCGGTGAGCACCCGCAGCGCGACCGCATCGGAGGGCGCGAACTCGACAATCGCGCCGGTCTTCGTCTGCACCCGCACCATCGGGTCGACCGCCAGCAGGTGGCCCACCGCATCGGTCAGCGGCGGCGCCGAACCGGCCGGGCGGCGGTAGCGAACCGTCACCCGGGTTCCCGGGTCGGGCCACGAGATCATCAGTGACCGAACGGGTCCGGTCCCTCACCGGGCGTCCAAGAGAGGCCGGGAACGCCCCAGTTGTTGGATTTGACGGCGCGTTTCGCGCTGCGCGCGTGCCGGCCGATGAGGCGGTCCAGATAGAGGAAGCCATCCAGATGCCCGGTCTCGTGTTGCAGCATCCGCGCGAACAGGTCGTTGCCTTCGATGGAAACCGGCTTGCCTTCGGCATCGAGTCCGGTGACGCGGGCCCACTTGGCGCGGCCGGTAGGGAAGGACTCGCCGGGCACCGACAGGCAGCCCTCGTCGTCGTTGTCCGGGTCGGGCATGGTTTCGGGTATGTCGGAGGTTTCCAGGACCGGGTTGACGACGACACCGCGGCGGCGCTCGCTGCGTCCCCGGTCGTCGGCACAGTCATAGACGAAGACCCGCAACCCGACCCCGATTTGATTGGCCGCCAACCCGACCCCGTGCGCGGCGTCCATGGTGTCGTACATGTTCGCGATCAGCTCGGCCAGATCCGCGGGCAGCGAACCGTCGGCAGCGACCGGCACCGGCTGTGCCGGAGTATGCAGGACGGGATCTCCCACGATGCGGATCGGAACGACTGCCATGGTCGGCTAAGCTACCGCACGCGTGGGCTGCCCAGCGTGCGAGAGGAGTCTGGGCAATCTTGATCAATCGCCGACTCGCGGGTCTGGATGACGGCTTGAGGGTTTGGCGCGTGTTTCAATATTCGCCGAAACATGCGCTTAGCTAAGTCAAGTCATTCGAGCAGTTCGGAATTCGCCGAAAGGGTCCAGGGGAAGCGATATGGACAGCGCCATGGCGCGGGCAAATCGATCGGGGGACGACTCTGAGATCGCAGATGGGCTCTCCCGCCGCGAGCACGACATCCTGGCCTTCGAGCGCCAGTGGTGGAAGTTCGCCGGTGTGAAGGAAGACGCCATCAAGGAGTTGTTTTCGATGTCGGCGACGCGTTACTACCAAGTGCTCAACGCGCTCGTCGACCGGCCCGAGGCGCTCGCTGCCGACCCGATGCTGGTGAAACGGCTACGCCGGCTGCGCGCCAGCAGGCAGAAGGCACGTGCGGCGCGGCGCCTCGGCTTCGAGGTGACCTGACTCGTTACAGTAGGGCTCGATGAAAGAACGAGTTCCCGACTCCACCGGGCTGCCCCTGCGGGCAATGGTGATGGTGCTGTTGTTCCTCGGCGTCATTTTCCTGCTGCTCGGTTGGCAGGCTCTGGGTTCTTCCGGGAGCTCTGACGACGATTCGGCGTCGGCGGTGTCCAGCACGAGCGCCGCCAGCTCGGCGTCGACGTCCGCCACCAACAAGCCGGCGAGCACCCAGGCCGAAGTGCAGATCTACAACATCTCCTCGAAAGAGGGTGTCGGCGCGCGCACCAAGGACCAGCTGACGTCCGCCGGATTCAAAGTCACCAGAGTCGACAACATGACCGTGCCCGACGTCTCGGCCACCACGGTCTACTACACCGACGCCGGCGACGAGCACGCCACCGCCGACGCGGTGGGCAAGAGCCTGGGCGCACCCGTCGAACCGCGAATCCCCGCGCTCAGCGGCGAGCCGCCGGGCGTCATCGTCCTCGTCGCGGGCTGACACCGCGGGATCGCCTGCCCGACTCCTCAGCGAGCCGTTCCGGCTCGCATCGTCGCCGGGCTAGGCTGCTGACTATGCCTAAGCTGCGCCCGTTGGTTCTGGCCGGTTGCGCCGTGCTGCTGGGCGCCTGTTCGTCGCCCGAGCACGCATCGTCAGTCCCGGGCACCACCCCCGCGATTTGGACCGGATCGCCGTCGTCGTCGGGTGCCGAAGCCTCGGAGCCCGGAGCCGCGGCGGCCCCGAGCATGACCACGCACCTGAAGGCGCCGGACGGCACCCAGGTCGCCACCGCGAAGTTCGAATTCAACAACGGCTACGCGATCATCACCATCGAGACGACCGCCAACGGCGTGCTTACGCCCGGTTTGCACGATGTGCACATCCACCAGGTCGGTAAGTGCGAACCCAACTCGGTAGGCCCGACCGGCGGTGCGCCGGGGGACTTCCTTTCCGCCGGCGACCACTTCCAGGCGCCCGGGCACACCGGCGAGCCCGCCAGTGGAGCCCTGCCCTCCATGCAGGTGCGCAAGGACGGCTCCGGAACGTTGATGACTACCACGGACGCATTCGCCATGGAGGATCTGCTCACCGGGCAGAAGACCGCAATCATCATTCACGCGGGTGCGGCCAACTCCGCCGACGCCCCATCAAGGGGCAATCAGACCAGTGGCACGCCGGGCCCCAACGACATGACGACGAGTACCGGTGACTCCGGCAAGCGGGTGGCGTGCGGTGTCATCGGTGCCGGCTAAAAGGGCCAACTCGCACATCGATTTCGCCCGTTCACCACGGCCGACCCTCGGGGTCGAGTGGGAGTTCGCGCTCGTCGACGCGCACACCCGCGACCTGAGCAACGAAGCCACCGCGGTGATCGCCGAGATCGGCGAAAACCCGCGCGTACACAAGGAATTGCTGCGCAACACCGTCGAGGTGGTCACCGGCATCTGCCGCTCCGCGGGCGAGGCCATGGAGGATCTGCGGCAGACCCTGGGGCCGGCGCGCCGCATCGTCCGGGATCGCGGCATGGAGCTGTTCTGTGCCGGCGCACACCCGTTCGCGCAGTGGAGTTCTCAGGAGTTCACCGACGCCCCGCGCTATGCCGAACTGATCAAGCGCACCCAGTGGTGGGGACGGCAGATGCTGATCTGGGGGGTACACGTGCACATCGGCATCTCCTCGCCGAACAAGGTGATGCCGATCATGACGTCGCTGCTCAACTACTACCCGCACCTGCTGGCGCTGTCGGCATCGTCACCGTGGTGGACGGGCGTGGACACCGGATACGCCAGCAACCGCGCGATGATGTTTCAGCAGCTGCCCACCGCCGGGCTGCCGTTTCAATTCCAGACGTGGGCGGAGTTCGAACGTTTCGTCTACGACCAGAAGAAGACCGGCATCATCGACCACGTCGACGAAGTCCGTTGGGACATCAGGCCTTCTCCGCACTTGGGCACGCTCGAAATGCGGATCTGCGATGGTGTGTCCAATCTGCGCGAGCTGGGCGCGCTGGTCGCGCTGACGCACTGCCTGGTGGTCGATCTGGACCGCAGACTGGAAGCCGACGAGTCGTTGCCGAGCATGCCGCCCTGGCATAACCAGGAGAACAAGTGGCGCGCCGCCCGCTACGGCCTGGACGCGGTGATCATCCTGGACGCCGACAGCAACGAGCGGTTGGTCACCGAGGATCTCGACGACGTGCTGAACCGGCTGGAGCCGGTGGCCAAGAAGTTGAATTGCGTCGACGAGCTGGCCGCGGTGGCCGACATCCCGCGGCAGGGCGCCTCCTACCAGCGGCAGCGCAGGGTGGCCGAAGAACATGACGGCGACCTGCGTGCGGTCGTCGACGCGCTGGTGGCCGAACTGGAGATCTGATGACGGAACCCCTTGAGCTGGCGATGTTTCCGCTGGAGTCGGCCCTGCTGCCCGATCAAGACCTGCCGTTGCGGATCTTCGAGCCACGCTATGGCGCGCTGGTGCGGCACTGCATGGACACCGGCGACCCGTTCGGGGTGGTACTGATCTCGCGCGGGCGTGAGGTCGGTGGCGGCGATGCGCGTTGCGACGTCGGCGTATCGTCCCGGATTGCCGACTGCGTCGACCACGGCGCAGGGCGGTACACACTGAATTGCCGTACCGAAGAACGCATTCGGGTGTCCGAATGGCTGCCCGACGACCCGTATCCGCGGGCGAGGGTCGCGCTGTGGCCCGACGAGCCCGGCGATGCGGTGTCGGACGCCCAGTTCCTCGACGTCGAAGACCGGGCCATGGCACTGTTCGAGCGGATTGCGCAGGCGCGCGACCTCAAGCTGCCGGGCCGTGAGGTGATCCTCGGGTATGACCGGGCCGGCCCGGCGGGGAAGCGCTTGTTCGCGTTGGCGTCTCGCATTCCGATCGGCACGGCCGACCGCTACTCGGTGCTCTCGGCGCCGGGGGCGGCCGAGCGCCTGGTCGCGCTGCGCGAAGCCGTGGACGCGGTCGCCGAAGTGGTGGAGTTTCAGCTTTCCGAATGACCGGGCGTTGAAGGACGGGTACATGAAGGTACAGCTTCAGGTCAGCGGTTCACCGGTGCAGGCGGCGGCCAGTGCCGCCGACATCGCCGCGACGGGGGCGGACGGATTGTTCACCTTCGAGGGCCAGCACGACGTCTTCTTCCCGCTGTTGATCGCCGCCGGAACGACCGGCCTGGACTTGACGACCAACGTGGCGATCGCCCCGCCGCGCAGTCCATTACACATGGCGCACTCCGCCTACGACCTGCAGCTCTACAGCGGCGGCCGGTTCCGCCTCGGCCTCGGGTCGCAGATCAAGGTGCACATCGAAAAGCGTTATGGCGCTAGCTGGGACAGGCCGGCACCGCGGATGGCCGAAGCCATCGCCGCGATCAAGGCGATCTTCGGTGCGTGGGAAGGTCAGGCTCGCTTGGACTTTCGGGGCGAGTTCTACACGCACACCATTATGGCGCCCAACTTCAACCCCGGCCCCAACCCGTTCGGACCGCCGCCGGTGCTGCTGGGTGCGTTGGGTCCGGTGATGACACGCACCGCCGCCGAGGTTGCCGACGGCCTTTTGGTGATGCCGTTCAACAGTGCCGACCACTTCGCCGAACGCACCGTGCCCGCAATCGGCGAAGGGCTGCGCCGCTCGGGGCGGACGTTCGATCGAGTTTCAGGTCATCGCCCAAGCCATGGTTGCCGTCGGCCGCGACGAGGCCGACCTGGCGACCGCGATCAACGGGGTGGCTTCCCTCATCGCGTTTTACGGCTCGACGCCGGCCTACCTGCCGGTCCTGCAGGTCGAGGGCTGGGCCGACGTCCAGCCCGAACTGAACGCGCTGTCCAAACAGGGCCGCTTCGCCGAGATGCGCCGGCTGATCACCGACGAGATGGTGGGCCGGATCGGGATCGTCGGAACGCCCGAGGAATGCGCCCAGCAGATCGCCGCGCGGTTCGGCGAGCACGCCGACGAGGTGTGCTGCTACTTCCCCGGCTACACCCCCCGGCCCGCGGACGTCGCCGACATGATCGGTGCCCTGCACCGGGTGCCGGCCCCGCCATGAGCACCGACCTGACGGTCGAAATCGATTCCGGCGTGGCGGTGCTCACGCTCAATCGGCCCGACCAGCTCAACGCCTACACCGCCGAGATGGGTGCGCTGCTGAGCCGCGCATACCGCGATTGCGACGAGGACGACGACGTCCGGGCCATCGTGCTGACCGGCGCTGGGGGCGCTTTTTGCGCCGGGGCCGACTTCTCCGGCAACGCGAGCCCGTTCGACGCGCCCGCCGATGACGGCACGTTCTCGGCCTCGCCGATCACCCCGGCGGCATTCGAATTGCGCAAACCGGTGATCGCCGCGGTCAACGGCCACGCCATCGGCATCGGGCTGACCATTGCGTTGCAGGCCGACATCCGCATCGTCGCCGAGGACGCGAAATACGGTGTGGTGCAGGTCCGCCGGGGGGTGCTGCCCGACTGCATGTCGCACTGGACGCTGACCCAGTTGACCACCCTGGGAGTGGCCGCCGACATCCTGCTGACCGGCCGCACCTTCGGCGGATCCGAGGCCGCCGCGCTGGGCGTCGCCAGCCGCGCCTTGCCCGCCGAGCAGGTGCTCGACCATGCGCTGACGCTGGCCCGCGACATCGCGATCAACGTGGCACCGATGTCGGCGGCGCTGTGCAAACGCCTGCTGTGGGACACCGCGATCAATCGCTACACGCCGCGACAGGTCGCCTCGCTGGAAACCCTTCTGCACGAACGGGTGATGGGCGGCGCCGACGCCCGCGAAGGCGTCGCCGCGTTCCTCGAGCACCGGCCGCCGCGCTTCAGCTCACGGCTGTCCCGCGAATGGACGGCGCTTCCCGAGCCATAAATGGGCGTGCGGTCAGGTTGTCGGGGATCCGGACCGCCGTGTGCGCCGACGCGGCGTGGTGCCGTCCGCGGTGAGCAACTCGGCCAAGGCGGTGCCGAGGTTGTGCAGGTTGGTGTCCAGTGAATAGGTTCGGTCCACTGTCCAGTTGAGGATGCCCCCGGACAGGGCGCCAACCATGATGTCGGCCAACGTTTGTGCGTCGTGGCGCGCACTGACCTCACCGCGCGCCACCCCCTCCTTGACCAACTCGACGAAGGTATCGTGCAGGTTGGATCCGCGCTGGGTGCCATAGCCACTGGTGGCCAGCATTTCCCCGATCATCTCGCGGTAGGTGTCGCCCGATCCTGCCAGCGTCGCGGCGATGTCGTCGAACACACCGACAAGCCGCGCGGGGATCGCCTCGTCGGCGCGTTCGAACACGACGTCATGGAGGTTGACCAGCCGTTGCTCGGCCAGTGCGCGAATCATGTCCTGCCGGGTGGCAAAATGGTTGAAGAACGTTCGGTTGGCCACGTCGGCGCGTTCGCAGATTTCCTCGATGGTGGTGGCCCCGACGCCGTGATCCAAAAACAGATCCAAGGCAGCGGTGAGAATCCTCTCCCGCACCTCGCGTTTGCGTCGCTCGAACCTACTCATGCTGTGGCACAAAGCTTCTCGGAGAGATCCCACAGTTCGGCGGCGCGCCGCTCGTCGCGAGCGTGAGGTGCGGCCGCGCTGACTCCGCAGTCTTCCAGGTAGAGGCCGCCGCGGCCGGCCAGTTCGCGGCTGACGGCGCCCCACACCTGGGTGGCCGCGCCGTGTTCGGGCAGGACGAAGTCGAGGAAGCCGTCGGAGGGCTCGCGGCTGTTCTCGGCGGCGAACCTGCGCAGTTGCGAAAAGTCCGCGCGGGACATGTACCGTGCGAGCGAGGTGGCCACCGTGCCGGGGTGTATGGCGTAGGCGCGGATTCCCAAGTCGCGCAGGCGTCGATCGGCTTCCACCGCGTGCAGGATGTTCGCGGTCTTGGAGGCGCCGTAGGCGGTGAACTTGTCGTATTCTCGGCGCTCCCAGTTGGGGTCGCCGAAGTCGACGTCACCCATCACGTGGCCGCCCGAGGACAGGATCACCACCCGGGCGCTCCCGGCGGCGGCGAGAAGGGGGACCAGCAGTCGGGTGAGTTCGAAGTGCCCGAAATGATTTGTGCCGATTTGTAGTTCGAAGCCGTCCCGGGTGCGGCCGAACGGGGTGAACATGACGCCGGCGTTGTTCATCAACACGTGCACCACCGGCGTGATGTCACCGATCGCGCTTGCCGCCGCGCGGACGCTGGACAGCGCGGTGAGGTCGAGCTGCACCGTCGAGGTGCAGGCGCTGGGTATCTCGGCCGCGATCAGCCGGGCCGTCTCCGAGAGCGCATCGAGATCGCGTGCGGCCAAGATGACATGTGCGCCCGCGGCTGCGAGCGCCCGGGCCGATTCCCGGCCCAGCCCCGACGACGCACCGGTGATGACACATGTCTTGCCGGACAGGTCAATTCCATCGACGACCTGCAAAGCGGTTGGATGGTCGGTCATGCCGGTGCAGCCTGCCACAGCGGGATGACGACGCTCGGGTCGCATTCCTCGTCGACGATCCATTTGCACATCCGCCGGATCGGCTCGATGGCGTCCTGCGGCATGGCGAGTGCCACGCTGCAGGCATACCCCAGGCTGGTCAGTCGCTGGGCGCCGAACAACGGCAGGGTGTCGCGCAGCCGGCGCTTGAGCGATTCGGGATAGATGCCGATGGTCTGCGTGTAGGCGTTCACGGCCGCGGTCACCTTGTCGATGCTATCCACCGGGACGATGTTGGCGACACGACCGGACAACATCGGCGAATAGTCGACCGGCTCATCGATTTGAGAGACGACGATCGCGCCCTCGCGTTGCTCGCCGCCGACGACACGATAGAAGTCCTCGGCCATCCGCGAGGCCTCGACGTGGTCGAGCAGCTCGCGGTTGGGGTAGCGCGGCGCGGTGCTGACCACCGCAGGCAGGCAGACCAGTTCGGAGTAGATCAGTTCGCCGAGCCGATTGGCGTTGGCCAGGCCCGCGGCATCGGTTCCGGTGAGCACGTAGATGACCCTGGCGTTGGCACAGCCTTCCTGGTTGGCCACGCCGATGTCGATCGCGGCGCGGCGGGCCACCTCGTGCAGGGTCTCGTCATCCGTGAATGCCTCGGCACCGATGATGGTCGCGCTGCGTTTGGGGTCCAGCGCAATCAGCTCCAAACCGGGTTGAATATAGCGGGTCACGTGCTTGACCGACGCCAATCCGCCCCAGGCCACGATCTTTTCGATGTGATGAGGCTGGTAGAGGGTTTCCTCGACGGCCAGATCACCACCCTTCCAATATCCGACGACGAGGTGCTTGGTGATCGGGTGATTCGGTGCGACGTCGACCAGGGTGCGGGCAATGGCGATCGCGGTGAGAGGATCGTTGGACGGCGCCTTGATGATGACGTCGGAGCGGGTGATCACCGAACGCAGGATGGTCACCGCCGAGACCAGGCCGCCGTTGCCCGCCGGGATGTGCAGCACGCGCGACCCGAAGGCGCGCACCCGCAATTCACGACCGTCGCCCAACGTGTGCGACACCCAACCGTTCAGGTAGTCGAGTCCGACCTGAGTATCGGCGATTTCGGTGACATTGGCACGGGAAAACAACGGCGGCAGCACGCGGTAGCTGTTCTTGAGCATCTCTGCCGGCAACACGTTGGCAACCAGCGAGGCCTCATAGGCCTCCTGCAGGTGGGCGTTCGTTTCGAAATCCAGCGCGTCGCCGAGGGCGGCGAGGACATCGAGGATCTCGTCGAAGCTCAGATCGTAGAGGTCACTCAGCTGTCCCGGATTCTTCAGCGGCAGGCACTCGACGTGCTTGCTCATGTCCGGCGCCTGGAACTGCGCGGCGCCGATGCGGGTCTCGAATGGCACGAGGTCCTCGGTGATGACCTGGCCCCGCAAGAACAGTGGAACGGTGTACGCGATCACAGCTCCACGCCCTTCATGAAGTTGACCGCTTCGTTGTGCACCTCCTGCGTTGCGGCGCAAGTAATTCGGTCGTCCTCGACGCCCTGCTTCTCGCTGTAGCGGATGATATCTTTCTCGAACGCGACGCTAGCCTGCCCGCAGGGACAGTGCAGATCCCAGTCGATCGTGACTTCGTCGCCGGAGATGACGCCGCCCCAGTGGGCACGAAGCAGAATGTCGTACACGGCCGCGCGGCCAGTCTGGACGCCAGTTCTGGGCAGCGGTTCGCTGGTGTCGGGATCGAGCACAAACGGGATGACCCACGGCGCCACGTGGTATCGGCCCTGGCTGCATCCCCAGTGGAAGGTGCTCGACTCGGAGAAGCCGTAGCCGACCTGGATGCGGTCGACGCCAAGGAATTCCTTGATGACGTCCATGAAGTCGTCAGGCAGCGCAACGCCTTTCATGCCCCCGCCGGTCAGAACCGCCGACTCCGGCGCGAACACGTTTCGCACTCCACGCTGCATACCGGCCTTCGCGATGTCGTACATCAGGTGGTAGGTGCCCAGCATGAACACCCGCTTCCCGCGCAGCTGGTCGGTGATGCGGGTGAAGAACGCATCCATGTCCTCGGCCTGGCGCGCCTGCATCGCGATGAACTCGTCCTTGCGGGCGGCCAGCGCCGGATCGATCTCAAGCCGGTCGAGTTCGCCGCGAGATGCCGCCGCCCGCATCTTGGACGCCAGAAATATCAGATCGGTGTCGACGGCAGAGGGATACAGGGCGTGGAACCGGGTTTCGTCGCCGCCGGTGAAGCCCCGCTTGATCATGTTGGCGATGCGCAGATGGCCGAGCTTGCCGCTGGCGAAGTTGGGCCACACCACATCGACTGACGGGTTGAGCTCCGCCTCGGTCGGTTCCTGGCCGAAGGTCTGAAATAGACAGATCTTCCACAGCGTCATGCCTTCTTCGGCGCCACGTTTGTCCTTCGGCAGGATCGAGATGGTGCCGGTGGTGCCGCTGGAGGTGATGACCTCCAGCGGAGTCTGCGCGTCGAGACGGTCGATCCAGTCGTCGATCCCGGTGCAGCCGGTACTGTCCACGCCTGCCAGGTCGTAGCTGGTGAGCTTGTCCAGCCACTGGGTCATCAGGTCAAATCGCTTCTTGTCGATCAGCGCCGCCGGGTAGGATTTGAAGGATGTATGCGAGAACATCAGTGGCACAACGTCATTGAATTCTTCGAGCGCGCCGATGCCCAGCCGGTCGGCCAGCTTGCGCAGTATCTCGATGCTGTGGTAGTGCTCCTGGAAGCGGATGCGCATGGCTTGGCGCTGCAGCTCTTCCAGCTCAAGCCGGCCTATGCGATGCATCTGCGTATAGGACTGGCCGAAGAAGCTGATCGGGTCGTTCATGAACTCACCCACGGCCCGTGCTGTGTTTTCCGTAACCGTCATCAGGGATCCCTCGATTCGTCGCGCCCTGGATGATCACCATAGCCCCATATGCAGTTGTACGCAATATTGCAGTTAACTGCAATATTCAGGATCGCGCCGGCTCGGGGCGCGACCCCGACGGGCGCTGCGCTGCATCAGCCGAGGCGCCACCACCCGATGCAGTGGGCCGATCAACGCCCACACCGCTCGGGCGGCGACCCGGCGGCGGTAGTGCAGGCGGGTGGTGAGGACCGCCCGCCGACCGTCCTGGCGGCGCAGCGTCATCTCGCCGCGCATCAACGGCCCGCGCGTCGCCAACACCAGCTCGTCTGGATCCGAACGGACGATCGGCCAGCCGATGAGGTGCCCGGCGGAGCGGGGCGGACCCAGCCGCAACCGCAACACGTTGCGGTGGATCCACAACACCAGGCGTCCGCCCGCGCCCGGCTTATCGCCGAGCCCGTCGCGAAAGGCTTGTTCGGCGGTTCGCGCGTCGCCGGCGGCGAGGGGCACCTCGAAAACGTCCACGTAATCGGCCGCGGTCTCACCGATCTGCGCCCGCTCGTCGAGCACCGCTGCGGCAACACGTTTCAGGGTCCGCCGCACGACGATGCGGTGCCCGCCGGTGCCGATCACCAGCGCCCGATAGGACCTGCCGTGGATACCGGGGAAGTCCGCCCACGTGGCCGCCCGTAGCCGGGTGCGTGCGGGGCCGTCGAGCGCGTCCAGCTCGAACACCCATTGATAGGCCGCGAACCAGTGGCGGCCCTTGAGCGCGAATCGCGCCGGCGGTCGGGCTTCGTCCAGGGTGAAGCCGAAGGGCACGGTCGACGGGTCGTGTGCGTCGCGGCACATCACCCGCAGCAGCGCCGCCCACGTGTCTTCGCGACCGGCGTCGATGGTTATGGCATGCTCGTCGATGTAGGGTAATCGTTCCATATAGAAGGAATGTACTAGATCGTGGCACCTCCGCGGAAGCATGAAACCGATGTGATCCTCGATGCAGCCCGAGCGCTGGTGCTCGACGGCGGACCGCGCGCGGCCAGTGTGGCCGCAATCGCGAAAGCCAGTGGCGCGCCCGCGGGCACGCTGTATCACCGGTTCGGCAACCGCGACGGCATCCTGACCGCGGCGTGGCTGCGCGCGCTGGAACGCTTCCAGACGAGGGCGCTGGCCGCCGACGGCGACACCCCGGCGGACACCGCCGTGGCGATGGCCGTGGCCGCCGTCGGCTTCGCGCGCGACCTGCCCGACGATGCGCGGCTGTTGTTGACGATCCGGCCCGGTGATCTGCTCGACGACGAACCGGACGCCGCATTCCAGCAGACGCTCGCCGCAATGAACGCACCGCTGACGCAGCGCGTCGCGGTGTTGGCGCGCCAGCTGTATGGCAACAACAAACCGCGATCCGTCGACGCCGTCGCGCGGGCGGTCGCCGACCTGCCCTACGCCGTGGTGCGGCGCCACGCGCGCGATGACCCGATGCCGGCCTGGCTCGAAAAGGACGTGGCGGCGTCGGCCCGGGCCGTGCTACAGAGCTTTGGCGAACGCCCGTAGCGACTCGACTTGCAGGGGATCCAAAGAGGGGCGGACGTTTTCGCGTGCCGCCGCGAGGTCGGCGGCCGTCACGTCGGTGGCGTCGATGGATCGACGCATGGCGGTCAGTGCGGCCTCTCGCAGCAGCGCCACGCAGTCAGCGGCGCTGTAGCCGTCGAGTCCGGCCGCTACCTGGTCCAGGTCGACATCGGCGCTCAGCGGAATGGATTTACCCGCCGTGCGCAGGATTTCGCGGCGCGCCGCGCCATCGGGCGGTTCGACGAAGACCAGCCGCTCCAGCCGGCCCGGGCGCAGTAGCGCGGGGTCGATGAGGTCCGGCCGGTTGGTGGCGCCCAGCACGACCACGTCGCGCAGCGGGTCGACACCGTCGAGCTCGGTCAGCAGCGCGGCCACCACCCGGTCGGTCACGCCCGAATCGAAGCTCTGCCCACGACGCGGCGCCAGCGCGTCCACCTCGTCGAGGAAGACCAGCGACGGCGCCGAATCCCGGGCGCGCCGAAACAGCTCCCGCACAGCCTTTTCCGAGCTGCCCACCCATTTGTCCATCAGCTCGGAGCCCTTCACGGCGTGCACGGACAACTGCCCGGTGCTGGCCAGCGCCCGCACGATGAAAGTCTTGCCGCAGCCCGGCGGCCCGTACAGCAGCACCCCGCGCGGGGGCTCCACGCCCAGCCGCGCGAACGTGTCCGGATGCTGTAACGGCCACAACACGGCCTCGGTCAGCGCCTGTCTGGCCTCGGCCATGTCGCCGACGTCGCCGAGCGTGATGTTGCCGACGCTGACTTCCGTGCTGGCCGAGCGGGACAGCGGCCGGATGACGGTCAGCGCACCGACCAGGTCCTCCTGTTTCAGCTCCGGCGGCCGGCCGTCGGCACTGGCCCGCGACGCCGCCCGCAGCGCCGCCTCGCGCACCAGCGCGGCCAGGTCGGCGACCACGAAACCCGGTGTACGAGAACCGATCTCGTCGAGGTCAAGATCGTCGGTGGGCACGTTTCGCAGCAGCGACTCCAGCAGCGCTTTGCGGGTTCCGGCGTCGGGCAGCGGCAGGCCCAGCTCGCGGTCGCACAGATCGGGCGCCCGCAGCCGGGCGTCGAGCTGGTCGGGTCGCGCGGAGGTGGCGATCAGGGCGACGCCGTCGCTGGCCACGGCGGTGCGCAGCTCGCCCAGGATCAGCGAGGCCACCGGCTCGGCGGTCGCCGGCAGTAGGGCATCGACATCGGTGATCATCAGCACGCCGCCTCCGTCGCGGACCGTCTGCACCGCCGAAGCGACGGCCTTGAGCCGGTCTTCTGCGCATAGCGCGCCGACCTCCGGGCCGTCCAGTGTGACCAGCCTGCGGTCGCCGCACACAGCGCGCACCAGCGTCACCTTGCCCACACCGGCCGGGCCCGACACCAGCACGCCGAGGTTGGCACCGGCGCCCAACGTCTTGAGCAGGTGCGGTTCGTCGAGCGCCAGCTTGAGCCATTCGACGAGCTTGGCCGCCTGCGGCTGAGTGCCTTTCAGTTCCTCGACGACCATCTCCGGCCTGGCGACTTCGACCGAAATCTGCGACGAGGCCCCGGCACCGGACGGAACGCCGGCGCCCCAGGTGACCAGCGAGTTGGGCTGCACGCTCACCGGCCCCTCGGGGTCGACGCCGGTGACGGTGAGCAGCTCCGAGGTCCAGCTGATGCCCACCGCGGTGGCCAGCGCGCGTGGCAGCCTCCCGACGTCGCAGGGCAGGTCCCGGGACCCAGGTCGCGGGGCAGCAGCGACACGGCATCGCCAACGGTGATCACCTTGCCCAGCAAGGCTTGTCGCAGCCTGACCGACGTGACCGACTGGGTGGTCAGCGTCGAGCCGGACAGTGTCACCGACCGCGCGCCGTAGACCGTCACCGCGCCGACGACCACCGCGGTCCCCTCGCGCAGTCCCGCGTTGGACAGCGTCACGTCGTCGAGCAGCACGGTACTGACCGGTGTGTCCGGGCCGGCCAGGCCCGCGACGGCCGCCGTGGTGCGCGACCCGATCAGCGACACCGCATCCCATTCTCGAATCCCGAGTGCGGCAATGGCATTCGGATGTAACCGAATGACACCGCGGCGGGAGTCGACGGCAGAGGTGTTCAGCCGGGCGGTCAGGGTGAGCTGCCGGACCGAGCTGGAGCGGTCCGCGTCGTCGCCGGAGCGACTCACGGCAAGCGCCTGCCCGGCTTGCGCAGCCCCAGCCTCGCCACCGACCGGCGGTTGGGCTGTGCCCGGCGGATCGCCCGCCGCGTGGCGCGGCGCTGCCTGGGTTCGTCACCCCACGCCTCGGGGTGCGCGGCCAGCCAGCGCGAGTTGCGGATGGCGAACGGCACGTGGCACAGGTAGGCGAGGATGATCACCCAGATCAAGACATAGGGTGCCAGCACCGCCGCCGCCGCGCAGATCGCCAGGACCGCCAGCAGGGGCGCCGCCCAACTCGGCGGCACCGCGACCGCGTGCATCTTGCGCATCGGGATCTTGCTGACCATCAGGATCGAGGTCCCGCTGATCCAGATGCACAAGAACAGCTGCGACGTCCACCAGCCGTCACCGAACTGCAGCTTGAGTCCGATGAGACCGATCATCGAGATGGCGCCGGCCGGCGCGGGCATGCCGACGAAGAATTCGTGCGCGTAGGAGGGCTGGCTGCCGTCGTCTTGCAAGGCGTTGAATCGCGCCAGCCGCAACACCACGCAGACCGCGTAGAGCAGGATCACCACCCACCCGGCCGGCGACGTGGTCAGCAGCGTCACGTAAAGCACGATCGCCGGGGTCACGCCGAAGTTCACCGCGTCGGCCAGCGAGTCGATCTCTTCACCCATCCGCGACTGGGCGTCCAGAATGCGGGCCACTCGCCCGTCGAGTCCGTCCAGGATGGCGGCCGCCGCAATCAGCGCCATCGCGGCCTTGGGCTGATGTTCGAGGGCGAACCGGATCGACGTCAGGCCCGCGCAGACGGAGAGCACCGTCATGGCGCTCGGCAGGATCTGCAGGTTGACCGCCGGGCGCCCGCGCGGCTTGCTGATCATCGCAGCTCGGCCAAGACAGTCTCGCCGGCGATCGCGCGCTGGCCGACTTTCACCAGCGGTTCGGCACCCGCAGGCAAGTAGGTGTCCAGCCGGGAGCCGAACCGGATAAGGCCGTAGGTGTCACCGATCGACAGCTTGTCTCCGACGTGTGCGTCGCAGATGATGCGCCGGGCCAGCAACCCGGCGACCTGAACCGCGACGACGTCCGCGCCGCTGGGCGTGCGGAGGTGCAGGCTGGTGCGCTCGTTCTCGGTGCTCGCCGTGGCCAGATCGGCCGAGCCGAATCGGCCCGGCCGGTGCTGCACGGCGATCACCTCGCCGCTGACCGGGGCGCGTTGCACATGGGCGTCCAACAACGACAGGAAGATGCTGACTCGCGGCAGCGGCGCATCGCCCATGCTCAGTTCGGCCGGCGGGGCGGCGAAGTCGATGACGCAGATCTCGCCGTCGGCGGGTGCGACGATCGCGCCGGGCCGGGTGGGCGGCACCCGCGGCGGATGACGGAAGAACCCCGCGCAGGCGCCGGCGGCCAGCAGGCCCGCCCGTCGCGCCCATCGGTGCCTGCGTCCGACGAGGGCCAGCGCCAGTCCGGCGCCGATGAACGGCCGTCCGGCCGGATGCACCGGGGGGATGGCGGAGCGCACCAACTCCAGGGCATGTTGCGGGCTGAAGCCCGGGTCCTGCGCAGAGGGGCCGATAGTGCGGGGACGTCGTGCCACGCGGCTATCTTACGGAGCCCGCGGGTGATACGTAGACGCCTGCGGAGGGAACGCCCACCTTCGACATGCAATCGATCGGGACGTGGCCACGCCCGCGGCCCAGTCACCTCGCTAACGCAGATCCCAGACTTGCAGCTGGGTTCCCTCGGGCACCTCGACGACGTCCTCGGGGATGTCCAGCAGCCCGTTCGCCGACGCCAGCCAGCGCAGGTGGTGCGACGCCGGCGGTCCGTAACTGGTGACCGTGCTGGCGTCGTCGTTGAGCACCGCGCGCCGGAATTGGCGCTTGCCGCGCGGCGACGTCAGCGACTCGGCGAGGACGGCCTGGCGGTGCGGGCGTTCCGGGTCCGGCAGGCCCATGGCCTTTCGCAGCGCGGGCCGGATGAACACCTCGAAGGACACCAGCGCGCTGACCGGGTTGCCCGGCAGCGTGACGATCGTCGCGCCGGCCACCCGTCCCACGCCCTGCGGCATGCCCGGCTGCATGGCGACCTTGACGAATTCCACGCCCTGGTCGCCCTCGCGCCCGAACGCGTCCTTGACCACCTCGTAGGCGCCGGCGCTGACGCCGCCGCTGGTGATGATCAGGTCGGCGTCGCCCGCGTATCGGTCGATGATCGAACTGAATTGAGCCACTTCGTCTTCCGCGGTCGCGACGGCGACCAGATCGGCACCCGCGTCCCGAACGGCACCGGCCAGCATGATCGAGTTGGACTCGTAGATCTGCCCCGGGAGCAGCGCCGTGCCCGGCGTCACCAGCTCCGATCCGGTCGAGATCACCAGCACGCGCTGGCGCGGGATCACCGGCAACTCGGCGATGCCCAGCGCCGCCACCAAGCCGAGCACGGCCGGCGTCACGACCTGACCCTGGCGCAAGACCGTGGTGCCGGGGGAGACGTCCTCACCCGCGCGGCGGATGTGCTTGCCGGCCGTGCGGGGCGCGCGGATCGACACCACGTCCACGCCGCCGTCGGTGTCCTCCACCGGCACGACGGCCGTCGCCCCGGCCGGCAAGGGTGCGCCCGTCATGATCCGGTGCGCCGTCCCGGGCTGCAGCGTGAGTTCGTCGGTGCGCCCAGCCGGAATGTCCTCGGCGACCCGCAGCACCACCGGATTTTCGGGCGTGGCGCTTGCCGTGTCTTCGGCGAGCACCGCGTAGCCATCCATCGCGGAGTTGTCGAAGACCGGCAACGCCAGCTGTGCCACCACGTCCTTGGCCAGAACCATGCCCTGGGCCTCGGTCAGCGTGACCGCGACCGGTGGGCGCGCGCGAATCAACTCGGTGACGACCCGCTGATGTTCGGCGACTGAGCGCATCGGAGCCATTATCCGCGCGTCAGACGGGGAATCTGACGCCGGTGAGTTCTTCGGAGACGGCCCAGAGCCGGCGCTGCAGCTCCTCGTCGTGGGACTGGGCGCTGGATTTGACGAGCTTCGGGCGACCACGCTGCTCGAAAAAGCCGGCCGGGCCGTAGTACTGCCCGCCCTGGACGGCCGGATCGGCGGCAGCCCGCAGCGTCGGCAGCGCGCCCATGGCCGGGCTCTGGAACAGCACCGGGCCCAGCACGGCCTTCACCGGCCGGAAGACGCCCGGGAGGTTGCGGGCCAGCTCGGTGTTGGAGCCGCCCGGGTGCGCCGCGACGGCGATGGTCTTCGCGTCGGCCCTGGCCGCCAGCCGGCGCTGCAGCTCGTAGGTGAACAACAGGTTGGCCAGCTTGGACTGCCCGTAGGCGGCGATCCGGTCATAGCCGTGTTCCCACTGCAGGTCGTCGAAGTGGATCGCGGCCCGGAGCCGGTGCCCGAGGCTGCTGACCGTCACCACCCGCGAATCCCGCACCACCAGCAGGTTGTCCAGCAGCAGCCCGGTCAGCGCGAAGTGCCCCAGATGGTTGGTGCCGAACTGCAATTCGAACCCGTCCTTGGTGACCTGCTTGGGTGTCCACATCACCCCGGCGTTGTTGATCAGCACGTCGATGCGCGGGTAGGCCGCGCGCAGCGCGTCGGCGGCCGAGCGGATCGCGTCCAGAGAGGTCAGATCCAGCTGCTGCAACGTGACATCCGCGCGTGGATTGGCGGCGACGATGCGCGACAGGGCCGCGTTGCCCTTCTCCAGGTTGCGCACCGCGAGCACGACGTGGGCCCCGCGGTAGGCCAGTACGGCGGCCGCCTCATAACCGATGCCGGTGTTGGCGCCGGTGACGACGACGACGCGGCCGCTCTGATCCGGGACGTCACCCTCCGACCATGAGCGGGTCTCTTCGTCGTTGGAAGGCATGGCCCAAAAGATACTCATTCGGCTCTGCTGCTGCCGGATGGGCGGGTGGGCCCGGCCCGGCCGACGTAAGGTGAGAACGTGATTACCGGTTTGGCTCACACCGGGGTGTGCGTTCCGGATTGCGAGGCCGCGGTGGCGTTCTACCGCGATGTGTTGGGCCTGCGTGTGCTGTCGCCGCCATATGTCATGACTGGCAACGCCATTCGCGACGACATGGGCGAGTTGGTGTCCGATCCAAGCATGAAAGCGGCCATCCTGGGATTCGAAGACGACGGTGACAGGGTGCTCGAGGTGATCGAATACCTCGGAGCCGAAGGCGGGCCTGCCGATGACGGCCGGACGCTGACCGACCCCGGGCTCTCGCACGTCGGACTGATCTGTGTGGACCTCGACGCCACCCGGGCGGAACTGGAGTCCAGGGGAGTGCGCTTCCTGGTCAACGGAATCGCGGACGTGGCGCGGGTCCGTACCACCTGGTTCGTCGATCCATGGGGCGTGGTGTTCATCCTGGTGGAAAAGAGCCGGCCCGGGCGACCGTACTTCGCGCAATGGGCGTAGCGGCCCCGAAGCCCTCGGTCGGGATCATCGGCGCCGGCGCCGGCGGCATCGCGATGGGCATCCAGCTCGCCGACGCGGGCTACGATTTCACGATCTTCGACCGAGCCGACGGATTCGGCGGGACCTGGCGCCACAACACTTTTCCGGGCGCGGCCTGCGACGTCCCGTCCCATCTGTACTCGTATTCCTTTGCGCCCAACCCTCGGTGGAGCAAGACCTACGCCAACCAGCCCGAGATCCTTGCCTATCTCGAGAGGGTGGCGGCCGAGCACAAGCTGGCCGGGCGCCTGCGGGCCAACACCGCAATCACCACCGCGCGCTGGTCGGACTCGCAGCGTCGCTGGACGCTGACCAGTGATGACGGCCGACAGCACGACTTCGATGTGGTGGTCAGCGCGGTCGGCATGCTCGATGTGCCGTACATCCCGGACATTCTGGGGGCCAAGCGGTTTCGCGGGCGCCGATTTCATTCCTCGCGCTGGGACCACAGCAAGTCGACAGACGGAGAACGCGTCGCATCCATCGGCACCGGCGCCAGCGCGATCCAGTACGTGCCGGCGATAGCACGAAAGACCGCCCACCTGACCGTGTTTCAGCGCACCCCGATATGGATTGCGCCGCGATTCGATTTCCCGTTCACCCCCGATCAGCACGAGCTGTTCGAACGTGAACCGGCTACCGCGCAGAAGCTGCGCGACGAGGCCTTTGATGCTTACGAGTCGGCCAGCTTCGACGTCGACCACCCGCAGACCCTCGAAGCAACCGAGCTGGCCCGCAGTTACCTGGCCCGTAAGGTGGCCGACCCCGAGTTGCGGGCCAAGCTGACACCGAACTATCCCGCCGGATGCAAGCGCCCGCTGATGTCGCGCGACTGGTACCCCACGTTCGCACTGCCCAACGTCAGCCTGGAAACGACCCCGATCGCCGAATTGACCGAACACGGGGTGCGTACCGCTGATGGCGTCGAACACCGCGTCGACACCATCATCTACGGCACCGGGTTCGCCGCCGCCGACTATCTGGCCAGCATCGACGTGTACGGAGCCGGCGGCCGCCACCTTCGCGATGACTGGACTGACGGTGCGGAGGCTTACCTGGGCACGCTGGTCGCCGGGTATCCGAATTTCTTTGTGCTGTATGGTCCCAACACCAACGGCGTCAACTCGATCATCTATATCCACGAGGCGCAGACGACCTTCGTCCGGCACATCCTCGACGTGATGGACGGCCGCGGAGCGCGCACCGTCGAGGTGACGGCCGTGGCGCAGCGCCGCTACAACGACGAGATCCAGGCCGCGATGGCGGGCAAGGTCTGGCTGGCCTGTACCAACTACTTTCGACATCCCAGCGGGAAGGTCGTCACCCAATTGCCCTACAGCGGCCGGACATTCTTCGAGCGCACTCGCAGCATGGTCGACGAGGACTATCTGCTGCGCCCGTAGGTCTTAGCCCCAACCGCAGCAGTACGCCGACGGTGACCCGACGCGCGTGGCCGTCGAGTCATCGCGGCCGGTGCGAGGGTCAAGCGTGCCCGGGCGCGATCACGTAGTCCACGCCCGCCGCGCTGATAGCCGATCACCCGGGTGACGCGTGCCCGCACGGGATCCGGCGCCGGTAATTGCGGCCGAACGGCCGGCGTGCTCCGGGGTTTCCGGCGTTTGATCCGCAGGTCGATCATCACCGGGGCGCTCATCGACCAATCGATCCGTTGCCGCATCCAGGCCGCAGCCCGCTTCGATGGCTTTCTCGTCCGCACGGCCCACACCTTACGCCCATCGCTCTCGCGGCGGGTAATGAGCAGAAACGTTACGGCAGAGGAAATTTCGCGTTAATGCAAGGGTTTACTACACCCAGAAATTATCGTGGCGGACGAACCATTCCTGGCGCTCGTCGTCCGTCATGTCGGCCAGTGTCGCGAAGCCCTCGAAGTAGGCCTCGCGGGGTGCACCGGGTGCGAACAACATCAGAATCGATGCCGGTTCGTCCGCCTCGTTGCGAAAACCGTGCACCCCGCCGGGCGGGACGTAGAGGAAGTCGCCTTGATGGCCGTCCGCCCACTGCGTGCCGTCGTAGAGCTTCATCGTCCCGGACAAGACGAAGAACGCCTCGGACATGGCGCGGTGGAAGTGCGCCGGGGGTCCGCCACCGGCCGGGGCGATGTCGACGCGATAGAGGCCGTAATCGCCGGCGGTGTCTTGCTGATTGGCCAGGTAGTGGTACTTGACCCCGGACGTTTCATAGTCGGGCGGCTGATCGGCCCGCTTGAGCCAGGCGCTGATCTCCGGCTCGTCTTTGGTGTATCGGGCTGGCGGGTAGGGCGGCACGACGAGGGACATGGTTCCAGTGTGCGCATAGCATCGCCGGTGTGGACCAATTGACCGCCGAAAATGTTCGCGTGCAACGGCTGCTCGACGCCGAACGCAAAGCCGCGCAACTGTTCGACGAGATCGAGCGGCGGGCCATGATTCGCCCCGGCCTGGCCGAGAAGGAACTCTCCGACCGGATTCACGACCTCGCCGGCGAGATGTTCGGGGTGACCCGGCACTGGCACCGGCGGATCGTGCGGGCCGGGGAGAACACCCTGCAGCCGTTCCAGGAACGCCCGCCGGATCGCGTGATCGTCGACGACGACATCGTCTTCCTCGACCTCGGCCCGATCTTCGAGGAGTGGGAGGCCGATTTCGGGCGGACGTTCGTGCTCGGTGACGACCCGCACAAGACGGCCGTTCGCGACGCCCTGCCACGCGTGTGGCAGGCGGGCCGCGACCACTTCGCCAGCCATTCCGACATCACCGGCGCCGAGCTGTTCGACTACGTCGTCGGGGTGGCCAGTGCCGAGGGATTCGAGTGGGGCAGCCGCATCGCGGGCCATCTGATCGGGGAGTTCCCGCACAAGAAGATCGCCGGGCCCGGCGTTGAGTGGTACATCATGCCCGGCTCAACCAAGCCGATGCGCCGCACCGATCCGCGCGGCCGCATCTGCCACTGGATCCTCGAGATCCACCTCGTCGATCGCCCGCGCGGCTTCGGCGGCTTCTACGAGCAGCTGCTCGATCTGCCCTAGCGCCGATCGCAAGGGCGGCGTATGCGCCGGCCGCAGCGGGTCGGCACCATCGGCCTAGCGCCGATCGCAAGGGCGGTGATGCGCCGGCCGCAGCGGGTCGACCTGCCTAGTCGAGGGGGTAGACCACCCCGGTGAGCTCCTCGGAGATCGTCCACAGCCGGCGCTGCCGGTCGACATCGTGCGACTTCTTGCTGGAGCCCACGACCTTCGGATAGCCCCGCGTCTGGCCGAGGCCGTCGGGTCCGTAGTACTGCCCTCCGAGCACCCCTGGGTCGGTGGCCGCGCGCAGGGTCGGCAGCGCGCCGATGGCCGGGTTCTGCGCGACGAGCGGTGCGATCCGCTCGAAGGCGACGACCAGCGGACCGGGCATGTTGCGCATCAACTCGGTGTCGGACATGCCGGGGTGCGCGGCCGCGGCGATCGTCGTGCCCTTCGGGGCAAGCCGTCGTTGCAGTTCATAGGTGAACAGCAGGTTGGCGAGCTTGGCCTGCCCGTAGGCGGCGACCCTGTTGTAGCGGCGCTCCCACTGCAGGTCGTCGAAGTGGATGTCGGCGAGGATGCGGTGGCCGACGCTGCTGACGGTGACGATCCGCGAGCCGGCGACCGGCAGCAGCCGGTCCAGCAAGAGGCCGGTGAAGGCGAAGTGGCCCAGGTGGTTCGTGCCGAACTGCAGCTCGAAGCCGTCCTTGGTGTTCGACTTCGGCGTGTACATCACCCCGGCGTTGTTGATCAGCAGGTCGATGCGGTCGTGCGCGGACCGCAGCTGCTCGGCGGCCGCCCGGACCGACGCCAGCGACGTGAGGTCGAGCTCGGCCAGCGCGACGTCGGCATGTGGGCTCCGGGCGGTGATCCGGGCCGCCGCGTCCTTGCCCTTGTCCAGGTTGCGCACCGCCAGCACCACGTGGGCGCCGTGGTCGGCCAGCGCCAGGGCGGTCTCGTAGCCCAGGCCCGTGTTGGCTCCGGTGATGACGGCGACCCGTCCGGTCTGGTCGGGAATGTCCGCGGTGGTCCACTTGGCCATGAGAGGCTCCTTGAACTTGTAGAGTAAACGGGGCGATCGCTCCGGTTGTTTGCCACTATATGGAACGCACGCCCCGCTTTGTCAACCTTTGAGGAGTGAACAGATGGCGCAGCCCGCACGGCCGCTACGCGCCGACGCGGCGCGCAATCGTGCCCGCGTGCTGGAAGTCGCTTACGACACCTTTGCGGCCGAGGGCCTCTCGGTGCCCATCGACGAGGTCGCGCGGCGGGCCGGCGTGGGGGCGGGCACCGTCTACCGGCACTTCCCGACGAAGGAGGCGCTGTTCCAGGCGGTCATCGAGGACCGGATGCAGCGGCTGGTCGACGACGGCCGCGCCCTGCTGGAGTCCGTCGGGCCCGGCGAAGCGCTGTTCGCCTGCCTGCGGTCGATGGTGCTGCACTGGGGCGCGGCGGATAAGGGTCTGGTCGACGCGCTGGCCGGCTTCGGGATCGACATCGCCACCGCCGCGCCCGAGGCCGAGGACGCGTTCCTGGCCATGCTCGACGAGCTGTTACGGGCCGCGCAGCGAGCGGGCACCGCTCGCCAGGACATCGGAGTGCGCGAAGTGAAGGCGATCATGGTCGGGTGCCAGGCGATGGAGGCCTACAACTCGGACTTGGCCGAGCGGGTGACCGACGTCGTCGTCGACGGTTTACGCGCTGGGCGAGACGGCTGACCTCTTCTTGCACTCGACATAGGCGAGTGCTAAGAATGACGTTGGCACTCGCGACCAGTGAGTGCTAGGTCGGGACGGTGAGACCGAAGCCGAACACAGCTACGGTCGTCCGTCGCGGGCACTGCGTCCGGCCAAAGACGTGTAACCCCCAACCGGAGGATTCACTTCGCAATGTCCAAGATCATTGCTTACGACGAAGAGGCCCGACGCGGCCTCGAGCGGGGGCTGAACGCCCTCGCCGACGCGGTAAAGGTGACGTTGGGTCCCAAGGGCCGCAACGTCGTCCTGGAGAAGAAGTGGGGTGCCCCCACGATCACCAACGATGGTGTGTCCATCGCCAAGGAGATCGAGCTGGAGGACCCCTACGAGAAGATCGGCGCCGAGCTGGTCAAGGAAGTCGCCAAGAAGACCGACGACGTTGCCGGTGACGGCACGACGACGGCCACGGTTCTGGCCCAGGCGCTGGTCAAAGAGGGCCTGCGCAACGTCGCGGCCGGGGCCAACCCGCTGGGTCTGAAGCGCGGCATCGAGAAGGCCGTCGAGAAGGTCACCGAGACCCTGCTCAAGTCGGCCAAGGAGGTCGAGACCAAGGACCAGATCGCTGCCACCGCGGCCATCTCCGCGGGCGACCAGTCGATCGGCGACCTGATCGCCGAGGCCATGGACAAGGTCGGCAACGAGGGCGTCATCACTGTCGAGGAGTCCAACACCTTCGGCCTGCAGCTCGAGCTCACCGAAGGCATGCGGTTCGACAAGGGGTACATCTCGGGCTACTTCGTCACCGACGCCGAGCGTCAGGAAGCCGTCGTCGAGGACCCCTACATCCTGCTGGTCAGCTCCAAGGTGTCGACCGTCAAGGACCTGCTGCCGCTGCTGGAGAAGGTCATTCAGGCCGGTAAGCCGCTGCTGATCATCGCCGAGGACGTCGAGGGCGAGGCGCTGTCCACCCTGGTCGTCAACAAGATCCGCGGCACCTTCAAGTCGGTGGCCGTCAAGGCCCCCGGCTTCGGTGACCGCCGCAAGGCGATGCTGCAGGACATGGCCATCCTCACCGGTGGTCAGGTCATCAGCGAAGAGGTCGGCCTGTCGCTGGAGAGCGCCGACGTCGCCCTGCTGGGTAAGGCCCGCAAGGTCGTCGTCACCAAGGACGAGACCACCATCGTCGAGGGCGCCGGTGACTCCGACGCCATCGCCGGCCGGGTGGCCCAGATCCGCAGCGAGATCGAGAACAGCGACTCCGACTACGACCGCGAGAAGCTGCAGGAGCGTCTGGCCAAGCTGGCCGGCGGTGTTGCGGTGATCAAGGCCGGGGCCGCGACCGAGGTCGAGCTCAAGGAGCGCAAGCACCGCATCGAGGACGCGGTGCGCAACGCCAAGGCCGCCGTCGAGGAGGGCATCGTCGCCGGTGGTGGCGTGGCCCTGCTGCACGCGATCCCGTCGCTGGACGAGCTGAAGCTCACCGGTGACGAGGCGACCGGCGCCAACATCGTCCGCGTGGCGCTCGAGGCTCCGCTGAAGCAGATCGCCTTCAACGGTGGTCTGGAGCCCGGCGTGGTGGCCGAGAAGGTCCGCAACTCGCCCGCCGGTACGGGGCTGAACGCCGCGACCGGTGAGTACGAGGACCTGCTCAAGGCCGGCGTTGCCGACCCGGTGAAGGTGACCCGTTCGGCGCTGCAGAACGCGGCGTCCATCGCGGGGCTGTTCCTCACCACCGAGGCCGTCGTCGCCGACAAGCCGGAGAAGGCGGCCGCACCCGCGGGCGACCCGACCGGTGGCATGGGCGGCATGGACTTCTAAGTCCACGACTCAAGTACGGGAAAGCCCGGCCCTCACAAGGGGCCGGGCTTTTTCGTTTGCGCCGAGTGTGGGCGATAGGTACTTCCACACACCGAACTTCGTCCACAGACCCCACTCTCGGCGCACACAGGACCGGGCCACGCCGCCGAATATGCCTGCATGGACCCATTTCTCGGCAGTCAGGCGCTCAAACGCGGTGCCCTCACCCGCAGTCAATTGCGAATGCGATATCGGGCGGTGTTCCGCGACGTGTACATCGACAGGAATGCGGAGCTGACGGCCGCCGTCAAAGCGCGCGCGGCGTGGCTGTCGACAGGCGCCACTCTGGCCGGCCTGTCCGCGGCCGCCGTGTTCGGCACGAAATGGCTCGATCCGGCTGCGCCCGCCGAGATTGTGCGCTCTGACCGGCACAGTCAGCGCGGCATGGTTGTCCACACCTATGAACTGGCCGACGACGAGGTTCGGATGGTCTACGGAATGCGTGTGACGACCGCGGCTCGGACCGCGTTGGATATCGGTCGCGTCCGGCCCATTGCCGAGGCGGTGCCAATGCTCGACGCGCTCATGAATGCGACGGGCATTAAACCCGCCGATGTCGTCGCATTGGCTGATCGGTACCCACGAACCCGCGGCGTTTGCTGGCTGCGGGCCTCGCTCGCGTTGGCTGACGGCGGCGCGGAGTCTCCGCAGGAAACGAAGGTGCGACTGCTGCTGGAGCGCGCGGGACTTCCCAGGCCCGAGACTCAGATCGAGTTTCGGGATCTGCGCATCCGAGTCGACATGGGATGGCGTGAATGGAAGGTTGCCGTCGAGTATGACGGGATCCAGCATTGGGAGGACCGATATCAGCGGTCATGGGATATCGAGCGAATCGCCTTGCTGGAAGCGGCCGGCTGGTCCGTGATCAGAGTCAGTGCCGAGATGCTGTCGCGGCCGCAGGTGATTGTCGAGCGCGTCACGGCCAAGCTCAACGAGCGTGGGGCTTTTGGATGATTTGGTGGCAGCTCCGGTACCTAGGGCCCACACTGGGCGCTCTAAGGTTCAACGCGTGGCCCTTCCGACTCCCTCACCCACCAGTACCGCCGTCGTGACCGGCGCGTCGTCGGGCATCGGCGCCGACATCGCGCGCGAGTTGGCCGACCGCGGCCACGGCGTCACGCTCGTCGCCCGACGCGAAGAGCGGCTGCGCGAGGTGGCCGACGAACTCGCGGGCCGGGTGCGCGTCGAGGTGATCGCCTGCGACGTCGGCGATTCCGTCGACCCGCGCCGGCCTTTTCGAGGAGGTCGAGCGTCGCGGGCTGACCGCCGACATCCTGGTCAACAACGCCGGCATCGGCACCATGGGTTCGGTGACCAAAACGCCCGTCGACGACGAGATCGCCCAGGTGCGGGTCAACGTCGAGGCCGTCATCGACCTGACCACCCGTGCGGTCCAGCAGATGGTGCCGCGCGGCCGCGGCGCGATCCTCAACGTCGGATCCACCGCGGGCTACCAACCCTTTCCGGGGCAGGTCGGCTACGCGGCCACCAAGGCGTTCGTCAACAACTACACACAAGGGTTGCGCGGTGAACTCGCCGGCACCGGCGTCACCGTCGCGCTGCTGTGCCCGGGACCGGTGCGCACCGAGTTCGTGAAGAGCGCCGGCATGGACGAGCGAGATTTCGCCGATGCGTTCCCGAAGTTCCTGTGGAAGCCGTCGCGTGAGGTGGCGCGCGCCGGAGTCGACGCGCTCGACCAAGACCGCGGAACGGTGATACCCGGGCTGCCGAGCCAGATCAGCACCCGCCTGTTTCAGTTCATGCCGCGACGGGTGTTGCTGCCGCTACTGAAGAATCAGCATCCCAGCCTGCGCAGGGACCGCTCAGCGCGCTGACCCGGGCCAGGGCCGCATCCAGCCCTCCACCGGTAACGCGAGCGCGTTGCACAGCGTGCAGATCGTGCGATACCAGCCCACGGCCGTGAGCAATTCGATGCGCTGCTCGTCATCCAGGTCGCGGCCCAGCGCGCCCCACGTCGCCTCCGACCACGTGCCGGTGCTCTCGAGTTCGTCCACCGCCTCGATCAGCGTCCGCTCGGACGGACTCCACCGCGGATCGTCGGGGCCGCCGGTGACCAGTGCGTCGCACTCGTCGTCGCTGACGCCCGCGATCGGGCCCCAGAACGCCGCCTGCCCGCCCCACTCGTACTGACAGCGCAGGAGCGCGCAGATGCGAAGGATGGCGATGGTCCGCGTCCTGCCCGGCAAAAGCGCTGCGACATAAAGGGATTCGCCGAGCTTGCGAAGGCGGGAGGCCAGCGCCGGATGGCGCTGCAGGCAACGCACCAAGAGCAGCGGCTCGATAGGTGCGGTCGGGGTGACCCCAGCTGTTGATGCCAGTGGCATCTTCTTCGCTCCACGGCGGAGCGAGCGGTGCGACGCGGCTCACGGGTGAGACTGTACGGCGTCAGGCCGGCAGCGAGAACACCACGCAGTCGTGCAGGCAGCCTTTCGCCGCGTCGGGGGAGTCGGCGTCGCGATGCAGCAGCGCGCGGGTGGGAACCACGGTCAGGCGGGCGGTCTCGGCCCCGGCCTCGGTCACTTCGGCGCTGCCGTCGACGATCAGCGAGTAGCCGCCGGGTTCGGCGGGCGGCCACAACAGGGTCACGTCGGCGCGCTGGGCGAGGTTGTTGCGGGTTCGCCCTCCGATGAGTCCGATGTCGAGAGTGGCCTCGCGCAGCTGGGGCTCGACCGTCACGGTGTGCGCCCGGTATCCGTCGTCGACCGTGATCAAGTACGCGTAGGGGTAGTCCGCCAGCGCGTCGGCCAGCGCTTGGAGATCGACTTTCTTCTTGGTGCGCATGACCTTCCAGAATAGGCGCGGGATTTACTGTGGCGTCGGGCGCGTGACGACGGTGCCGGTGTTGGAGAAGCCGAGGTTCTGCAGCACCTGATGCCAGGGCGGCAACTTGGCCACGGCCGCCGACGCGTCGGCGTGGTAGCCGAACATCGCCGCCACGTCCGAGGCCCACATCTGCTCGTAGGCGGCCTCGATGTCGGCGATGGCCGGGGTGTTCTGCCCCAGGTGATTGTTTGCTGCCAGCGCCGACACCAAGGCGCGGTTGGCCGCCACCACGGCGGGCTGAACCGTGGCCGACAGCGCCACCTCGAACGCGGTCGCGATGGCCGAGGCCTGGTGTGACACCTCTTCGGCCTGCGCGGCCGCCGCACTGAGCCAGCTCACATACTGGCTGGCCACGGACATCATCGCCGTCGACGACGCGCCCTGCCACGAACCGCTCGCGACATCTGCCGTCACCGAAGAAAATGACGATGCCGACAAGGCCAACTCGCCGGCCAGCCCATCCCACGCCTCCGCGGCAGCAAGCAGCGGCCCGGGACCAGGACCGGAGAAAATTAAAGCCGAGTTGACTTCTGGCGGCAACCACGCAAAATGCGGGCTCGTCACGGACCCAACTTAACTGGGATACGGCACTTTTGGTGGTGTTATCGCGAGGCTGCGGGGATGGGCTGGCGGCCACGCACCAACCTGCCTGGCCGGGCGTCGGTGGGGACGCCGTTTTCGGCGATCACTTCCCCGGCCACAATCGTGGCGACATATCCGTCGGCGGTCTGGTCCAGGCGCCGTCCCCCGGCGGGCAGGTCGTAGCTGATCATCGGCTTGTGCAGCCGCAATGCGGCGTGATCGATGACGTTGAGATCGGCCTTGTAGCCGACCGCGATACGGCCGCGATCACCCAGTCCGGCGATGCGGGCCGGCACCGACGTGAGCTCGCGAACCGCTTCGGACACCGTGAACCGTCCGGCCCTGCGGTCCCGTGCCCAGTGCGTCAGGAAGTAGGTCGAGTAGCTGGCGTCGCAGATCATCCCGTAGTGCGCGCCGCCGTCGCCGAGACCGAGCACCACGTCGTCGCGGTGCAGCAGCTCTCCGACGGTATCCAGCGAGTTGTTCTGCAGGTTGCTGGTCGCGACCAGCAGCATGGCCCGGCCCTCGTCGTCGAGCAGCCGGTCGTAGGCCTCCTCCATCGGATTCACACCGCGGGCGCGGGCGCGGGCCCCGATGCTGGTGGACGGGTCGGGCTCGTAATCGGGAGTGTCGCCCAACGGGAAGATCCAGTCCCACATCTGCGTCACGAACAGAATCGGGTGACCCTGGCCGGGCTTGTCGGCCAGGATGCGGGCGCGGACCTCGGGCTTGCGCATTTCGGCCACCCGTTCGGCCAGCGGTAGATGCGCGATCTCGCGGTAGCTGGGGTAGAGCACGAAGGGGTTGGCGGACAGCTGCAACCCGATGATCAACCCGATCGGGCGCGGCAGCAGCTGCGCGGTGACGTCGCCGCCGGCTGCATTGGCCTTCTCGATCATCGTGATGGCGTCCGGCCAGGTCGGGTCGCCGGCGTTGCCGACGACGAGGGTGAAGGTGACCGGCAGCCCGACGTCCTCGGCGACGTCGAACACCGTCTGCAGCACGGGCTGGTAGCCGCCCGACGGGATGTCGGGAACGAACTGCAGCAGCCCGCCGCCGCCGTCCACGACGCCGCGGGCGATCTCCTCGATCTCCTCCCGGGCGGCCTCGTAACTCGGGATGGGCGAACCGCTTTCGGTCTTGTGAATGGTCAGCCGCGACGACGCGAAGCCTAGCGCGCCGACCTCGATCGCCTCCTTGGCCAGCTCCCGCATCTTGGCCAGGTCGTCGTCGGTGGCCGGCTCGCGGTCGGCGCCGCGCTGGCCCATCACGTACACCCGCAGCGGTGAGTGCGGCAGGTACGCGGCCACATCGATGTCGCGTTTGCCCGACTCGAGCGCGTCCATGTATTCGGGGAACGTCTCCCACGTCCACGGCAGTCCGTCGGTCATGACGACGCCGGGGATGTCTTCGACACCCGCCATCACATCGACCAGGACGTCGTGGTCGGACTGGCGGCAGGGCGCGAAGCCGACCCCGCAGTTGCCCATCACCACCGTCGTCACCCCGTGCGCCGAGGACGGGGTCAGGCGCTCCGACCAGATGGACTGGCCGTCGTAGTGAGTGTGCAGATCGACGAATCCGGGTGTGACCAGCAGCCCGGTGGCGTCGATCTCCCTCGAGGCGCTCGCCCCGTTTATCGCGCCGACGGCCGTGATGACGTCGTCTTTCACCGCTACGTCACCGATGAACGGCTCACCCCCCAGCCCGTCGACGATGGTGCCATTGCGGATGATGAGGTCGTAAGTCATCCAAACAATCTACGACCGTAGCGGTGGGTCGTGCCAGGATCTTGTCCGTGATCGACCCCGACGGCAACAACGTAGAAGCGGTCTTCCACGGGATCCTCCCGTAATGTCGCGAGTATGGCCAGCACTGACGATGCCGCCGTTCTCCAAGAGCTTCTGCGCGACGCGTTCACCCGGTTGATCGAGCACGTCGACCAGATCACCGAGGGGCTGACCGACGAGGAGTCCGGCTATCGGCCGACCCCGAACGCCAACAGCATCGCCTGGCTGCTCTGGCACAGCGCTCGGGTGCAGGACATCCAGCTGGCCGACGTCGCCGGCGTCGAGCAGGTGTGGTTCCGCAACGGCTGGGTGGACCGGTTCGGACTCGACCTGCCGCGCGACGACACCGGTTACGGGCATGGGCCCGATGACGTGGCCAAGGTGAAGGCGCCGGCGGATCTGCTGGCCGGCTACTACCACGCGGTGCACAAGCTCACCCTCGAATACGTCGCCGGCATTACCGCCGAGGAACTGGCCCGCGTCGTGGACACCAACTGGGATCCGCCGGTGACGGCCAGCGCGCGATTGGTGAGCATCATCGACGACTGCGCCCAGCACCTCGGGCAGGCCGCGTACGTGCGGGGGATTCAGTAGATTCGCAGCGTGCGATTCGCGGCGACCGTGCTGTTGTGGCTCATCACCACGCTCGCACTGGCGGCGGCGCTCCCCGCGGTGTGGACGCAGCTGCATGTCGTTGACGCCGACGGCTACGCCGCACTGGCGCAGGACGCGGCGACGGATCCGGCTCTGCAATCCGCCATGGCGTCCGAACTGAGCAGCCGGGCAATGACTCTCATCGCCGAGCATGGCGGCGGCCGCTCTCCGGTCGACAGCTTCCGAGGTGCACCAGGCCGCCCGCGCCTTCACCGCCGGGCCGGCGTTTCCGCCGCTGTTCGCCCAGGCGAACCGGGCGGCGCATGGCTGGTTGTTCAGCGACCCAGGGACCGACGAGAACGGCAACCAATGGGCGGTTGACGTGGCACCGATGCTCAACGACCGCTCGATACAGCCGCTGCTCGCCCGCCACAACGTGGCGGTACCGGCGAAACTCAGTGTCCCGCTTACCGTTTCGGTACCGCATTCGATGCGACAGGGGCGGCTGAGCCGGCTGTCCAGCTGGGGTCCGTGGATCAGTTTGGGTGCGGCGGCGCTGTGCGGTGTCTGCGCGCTGCTCACGGTGGCGGCCGCGCGCCGCCGCGGCAAGGCGCTGAGCAGCCTGGGCGTCTCGGCGCTGCTGGTCGGCGCGGGTGGCTGGGCGGGCATCGAGGTCGCCGGCCGCTATGTCAACGATGTGCTGAATCGCACCACCGGCAACGTCCGCCAAGTCGCCGAGGCGATGATCGAACACGCCGAAACCGGTCTGCATCAATGGCTCAACGCCACGCTGCTCGCCGGCGCCGCCGTGGTCGCATTGGGCGTGACTCGTGGCGATGCTGGGCGGTCTTGCGAAGAAGTCGTGAGCCAGACGGCTAGCCGAACGTGAACGAGAACACCTGCAAGCCCTTGCTGACTCGCATGTCCAGCTGATCGCGGTGCGCGGAGTCGTCGGCGACGATCCGGTGCAACGTGGGCGCTCCGCCGATCGGGGTCGTGGTGGTCTTGCCGTCGCGGGTAACGGTGATGGTGCCGCTGCCGCCGACGACGGCGTAGACGTCTTTCGCGGTGTAGTTCAGCCGGACGGCGGAGTCATCGCCGTCCGCCGTGGCCCCTTGATTGTCCAGGGTCCAGCGACCGCGCAGGGCGAACTTGTCGTCGGCCAGGTTCGGCGGGAAGCTCAGCGTGGTGACGCCAACTCTGTAATCCCCGGTGCCGCCGTAATTTCCAGACTTGCCGACACCCAGATACGTCTCGGGCGTGAGCCTGGTCTGCGGAGTCATGTCGACCGAGTGCGTCGGTACGGGCAGCTGGACACCGGGATGGGCATCGATGAGAAGCTTGCGGATCAGCTTCTCGGTGTCGTCATAGTCGCCCTCGCCGAACTTGCTATGCCGCACTTGCCCATTCGTGTCGATCAGGTACTCGGCCGGCCAATATAGGTTGTCAAAGTTGTTCCACGTCGCGTAGTCGTTGTCCAGTGCGATGGGATAGGTGATGTGCAGATCGGCGGCGCCGCTGGCCACATTGGCGGGCACCCGCTCGAAGGCGTACTCGGGGGTGTGCACGCCGATGACGAGAAACCCGCTGTCGCGATACCGGTTGTACCAATCGATTACGTGCGGGATGGCGCGCTGACAGTTGATGCACGAGTAAGCCCAGAAGTCGATCAGGATCACCTTGCCGCGCACCGACGCGGGGTCCAGCGGCTTGCCGTCCGGGGTGTTGAGCCAGCCGGTGACGCCGGTGAGGGCGGGAGCCGGTCCACACCGTTGCAGGCCGGCGGAGACGCCGGCGCAATCGCTTAGTGCGCCGCCGATGGTGGTGCCGGGCTGGCTCAGCTGCAGCCCGCCGCCGTGGTTCGACTGTTGCGCGGCGGCCGGTGCCAGGCTGCGCTCGATGTTGTTGGCCCCCAACTTGTTCTGCATCGCCGTCGCGTAATCGGGCACGGCCCGCTGCAGCATGGCAGGCAGGTTGAACACCAGCGCCACGGCCAGCACGATCATCGCGATCCCGCCGGCGATCTGAACTGCGCGCTGCCGGCGGCGGAACGCGGCCACTCGTTCGGCGACGCGCCGCCCGGCCAGTGCGAAGGCCAGTAGCGGCAGCGCGTTGCCGATGGCGAACGTCGCGGCCAACACGAGCGCGCCGAGCCCGATCGACGACGTCCCGCCGGCCACCACGATGGCGGCCAGCACCGGACCCGCGCACGGCACATACAGAGCGCCCAACGTCAATCCCAGGACGAAACCATTTGTCCCCGAGCCGATTTGGCGCTGCGGGAAATACGCGAACGGCCGCTCGATCAGGTGCTGCACCGGCGGGAAGATCAAGCCCAGGCCGATCAGTACCAGCACTACCAGTGCGGCCCACCGGATCGCGTCCTGTGGCAGGTGCAGCGCCGTCAGCAGCGCGGACCCGATCAACGTGGCCAGGCTGAAGCTGCACACCAGGCCCGCGATCACCAGGTATGGCCGCGCCGCGGAACCCGCGGTGGGGCTGTCCGCTCGGGTGCTGTCCATGCCGGACAGCAGAATCACCGGAAGCACCGGCAGGATGCACGGCGAGATACCGGTGATCAGCCCGCCGAGAAACCCGATCAGGGCGATGGTCTGCACGGGCTAGTTGGGGGGCTCGATAGGTGCCGGAAGATGAGCATGGTTACACCTTTACCTGTTTTGGTGACCACGGGTGACCGACCACAAATCACGCGACGTGCGTTATGCAAATCACACCACGTGCGTTACGCTCGGCCGGTGGCGCAACTCACATTTCAGCGCGCCCGCACGGAGGAAAACAAGCGCCAACGTGCGGAGGCCCTCGTGGAAGCCGCGCGCTCGCTGGCAATGGAGACAGGCGTCGCGTCGGTCACCCTGACCGCGGTCGCCAGCCGCGCCGGAATTCACTACTCGGCGGTGCGCCGCTACTTCACCTCGCACAAGGAAGTCCTGCTGCATCTGTCCGCCGAGGGCTGGGTGCGATGGTCGAATACCGTGTCGCGAGAAGCTGGCCGAGCCCGGCAACGAACTCGCCCTCGCGCATCGCCGAGACGCTGGCCGAAGCGCTGGCCGAGGACCCGTTGTTCTGCGACCTGCTGGCCAACCTGCACCTGCACCTGGAACACGAGGTGGACGCGGAGCGGGTCATCGAGGTCAGGCGGATCAGCACCGCTGCCACACTCTCGCTGGCCGATTCGATCGGATGCGCGCTGCCCGAACTCGGACGATCGGGCTCGCTCGACATCCTGCTGGCCGCGTACTCGCTGGCGGCGACGCTGTGGCAAGTCGCGAACCCGCCGGAGCACCTGACCGACGTCTACGCCGAGGAGCCCGAAGTGGTTCCGCCCGAGTGGAATCTGGACTTCGCAACCGCTCTTACCCGCCTGCTGACGGCCACCTGCATCGGCCTGATCTCGGGATCCTCATGAACTCGGAAAGGAGGCCGGAGCGCTGTGGCTTGGCGAACTGCAACCGGTGAACGGGAAGGACTTGGAGCGCCCATGACGACGACTGAGCCAAGGACGGAGCCGCTTAATGAAGCAGGGCTCCGCCGGCAGCGAGGGCAACAAGGTCGCCCCACAGCGCGCCAAGAAGAAGGGGTTCCTGGGCCGTTTCTGGCTGGTGCTCACGATCGTGGCTGTGGTCGCGCTGTCGGGATTCGTGGTGTACCGGTTGCACGGCGTCTTTGGCGTTCACCGCGGTTCGTTCGGTGGCGGCACCTCGGGCGAGGTCCTCGACGAGTTCAACGCCAAGACGATCACGCTCGAGGTCTGGGGCTCACCGGGCAGCACGGCGACCATCAACTACCTCGACGAAAACTCCCATCCGCAGCAGGCCCTCAACGTGCCCTTGCCCTGGAGCAAAGTATTGAGTTCAACGAAGCCCGGTATCCCGGCAAACCTGGTGGCGCAAGGAGACGGCAGTTGGATCGCCTGCCAATTCGTCGTGAACAAGCACGACGGGAGCGGTGACGTCATCAAGACTCCGAATCGCTCAGATCCCAACCAAACCGTGAACGCCTTCGTCTATTGCCTGGACAAGTCCGCATGAGCGAGCCGGGCGAGGCTCCGCCGCGCGTCGACCAGCCGCTGATCCCGCCGTTCCTGCCGCGGATGATCCATCGGCTGGCCCTGCCGATCGTCCTGGTGTGGCTGGGCATCGTGTTCGTCACCAACACCGTGGCCCCGCAGCTGGAGGTCGTCGCCAAAACCCACTCGGTGTCGATGAGTCCGACTGACGCGGCATCCTTTCAGTCGATGATGCGGGTCGGATCGACGTTCAAAGAGTTCAACTCCGACAACTCGGCCATGATCTTGCTGGAGGGCGACAAGCCACTCGGGGCCGAAGCGCACCGCTACTACGACGAGATCGTCAGGCGCGTCGAGCAAGACAAGGAACACGTTCAGCACGTCCAGGATTTCTGGAGTGATCCGCTGACGGCGGCGGGTTCCCAGAGCCACGATCAAAAGGCCGCGTACGTCCAGGTTTACCTCGCCGGCAACATGGGCAGCGGGCTGGCGAACGAGTCTGCCGAGGCCGTCCGCAAGATCGTGGACTCGGTGCCCGCGCCGCCGGGAATCAAGGCATACGTCACCGGCGCGGGTCCGCTGTTCGCCGACCAGTCCCACTCGGGGCAGAAGGGCGTCGCGGTCGTCACCCTTGTCACCTTCCTGGTGATCGTGGTGATGCTGCTTTTCGTCTACCGGTCGGTGGTCACCATGCTGATCATGCTGGCGATGGTGTTCATCGAGCTGGCCGCCGCCCGTGGCGTCGTCGCGACGCTGGGCAATTACGGGATCATGGGGCTGTCGACCTTCGCCAACAACATGTTGGTGCTGATGGCGATCGCCGCCGGGACGGACTATGCAATTTTCGTGGTCGGCCGCTATCAGGAGGCCCGTGGTCTGGGCGAGACCCGCGAAGAAGCGTTCTACACCATGTTCCACAGCACCGCGCATGTTGTGCTGGGATCGGGCCTGACCATCGCCGGCGCGATGTACTGCCTGAGCTTCTGCCGGCTGCCGTACTTCGAGTCGCTGGGGGTGCCTTGTGCGGTCGGAATGCTGGTCGCAGTGTTGGCGGCTTTGACGCTGGGTCCGGCGATTCTGACGGTGGCTTCGTTCTTCAAGCTCATGGATCCGAAGCGCACGCTGCAGACCCGGGGCTGGCGTCGCATCGGCACCGCGGTCGTCCGCTGGCCCGCACCGGTTCTCGCGGTGACCATCGCGATCGCATTGGTTGGTCTGCTCGCCCTGCCCGGTTACAAGACGGACTACGACAACCGCCACTTCCTGCCGGCGGACACCCCGGCCAACGTCGGTTATGCCGCCGCAGACCGGCACTTCGACCAGGCTCGGCTCAATCCCGAGCTGCTGATGATCGAGACCGATCACGACTTGCGTAACCCGGCCGACTTCATCGTCCTGGACAAGGTCGCCAAGGCGGTCTTCCACATCCCCGGAATCGGCCGGGTGCAGACCATCACCCGCCCGTTGGGCACGCCGCTCGACCACAGCACCCTCGGGTTTCAGATGGGCGCGCAAGCTGCGGGCCGGATCCAGACCCAGCACTATCAGGACGAGCAGGCGGCAAACCTGCTCAAGCAGGCGGACGAGCTGCACAAGACGATGGCAACGCTGCATGAGCAGATGCAGGTGACCCAGGATCTCAGCAACACGACACACGAAACCACCAGGCTCACCAAGGAAACCGTGCAGATCACCGAGGCGTTGCGCGACGACATCGCGAACTTCGACGACTTCCTCCGGCCGATCCGCAGCTACTTCTACTGGGAGAAGCACTGTTACGACATCCCGGTCTGCTGGGCGCTCCGGTCGGTCTTCAACGCGCTCGATGGCATCGACCAGGTGGCTGAGAACATCGTGAACCTGAGCGCTAACCTCGACAAGCTGGACCGGATCCAGCCCAAATTGGTGGCGCTGATACCGCCACAGATCGAGAGCCAGCAGCGCAACCTCGACACCATCATGTCGAACTATGCGATCACACAGGGTCTCAACGAACAGGCGAGAGCGCAGTCCGACAACGCCACCGCGCAGGGCGATGCCTTCGACAAAGCGAAGAACGACGACACGTTCTACCTTCCGCCGGAGGCGTTCAAGAGCCCGGATTTCGCGCGGGGTCTCAAACAGTTCATCTCGCCGAACGGGCACGCCGTCCGGCTGATCATCTCCCATGAAGGCGACCCGGCGACTCCTGAAGGCATCAAACACATCGAACCGATCAAGCAGGCCGTGCACGAGGCGATCAAGGGCACCCCCTGGGAGGGCGCCAAGGTCTACCTCGGCGGCACCGCCGCGACGTACAAGGACATGCACGACGGCTCCAACATCGACCTGATGATCGCCGGAATCGCCGCAGCCACTTTGATTTTCGTCATCATGCTGGTGATCACCCGAAGCGTCGTGGCGGCCTTCGTGATCGTCGGTACGGTGTTGCTGTCGCTGGGCGCCTCATTCGGGCTCTCCGTGCTCGTATGGCAGTACATCCTGGGCATGAAGTTGCACTGGATGGTGCTGGCGATGGCGATCATCCTGCTGCTGGCGGTCGGCTCGGACTACAACCTGCTGCTGATATCGCGGTTCAAGGAGGAAATCCACGCCGGGCTGAAGACAGGGACGATCCGCGCGATGGCCGGTTCGGGCTCGGTGGTTACCTCCGCCGGTCTGGTATTCGCCGCCACCATGGCCACGTTCATGTTCAGCCCGCTGCTGGTGATGGCCCAGGTAGGTACGACGATCGCGCTGGGTCTGTTGTTCGACACCTTGATCGTGCGGTCGTTCATGACACCGTCGCTGGCCACCTTGCTCGGGCGCTGGTTCTGGTGGCCGCAGCACGTGCGTCCACGGCCGGCCAGCACCATGCTGCGACCGTACGGATCGCGTCCCGCCGTGCGCGAGCTGATCCTCAACGGCGTCGAGGAGCACCCGGCGGGCGGAGTGGTACAACCGCGCTGACCTTGGGTGGCGCGTGAGTGTCGGGATTCGCGCTGGCGCGAGGAACTGCGACTCGGCCGCGGACCGACGCACGGATCGGTTCGCGGCGCGCGTCACCGCACTACTGAGGCCGGTCACGCTCAAGGCGTGACTCGTGACTGAGGTGACCCGGCCAACTCGGGGCGAAGACTACCGAAGTCGTGCGGCTACGCCCAGTTCCACACCGACATGTCGCCGGGCGGGTACTGGTTGCAGATGTCGGTGGCCTTGGCCACCACGCCCTTGTTGTTCCAGAAGATCTTCATGTGGTTGGGCCAGGCCACCCACAGCGGATCGGACACCGGCGCATAGAAGTTCTCGGAGTAGTTCCGGCGGTCCTGCGGCGACAACGAGTAGAACCAGTGCGCCTTATCGATGGTCGCCTGCTGGACGTTCGGGTGGTTGTTGAAGTCGATCATGTAGCGCTGGTAGTACACCGGGCTGGTGTCCCGGGAGGCCGCCAGGATCTGCTCGGCGTCGCACGTGGTGTTGATCATTCGGCGGGGGATCGGGAAGTCCTCCGTGGAGTCGGCTACCGCGGTCGACGGGAAAATCGCAGCGGTAATACCCAGAGCAAGGAACGCAGCGCCTGCACGCAGGCCAGTACTCAGCCGAGACATAGCTATTACGGTAACACCCTTTGGCCCGACTGGAACAGTTTCCAGCTCACTCTCAGGATTTCGCTAGTGCATCTCAGTATCAGTCGCGATCAGGGACGATGACGTGAGTGGGGTCGGGCCGCAGCTCCGGCGGGGCCTGACTGTAGTCGCCGAACGGGCCGTCGCGGCGCTCGATCGCGGCCCGCACACCCTGCGTTTCGGCCGTCTTGATGAAGTCGAGCGCGTCGGGGGTGTTGCGCATCAGGCCGTCCAGAATGCCGCCCAGCGTCTGGGTGGACGCCAGCCCCATGTTCTCGTAGGCCTGGTTGACGATCAGCTTCTGCGCCTGCAGCTGCGACAAGGGGATTTGCGCCAGCTCTGCCGCGACTTCGGCGACCCGCGCCTCCAGGCGCTCGAACGGCACCGCCTCGTTGATCAGCTCGATCTCGGCGGCCTGGACGCCGGTCAGCGGCCGGCCCGTCAGCGAATGCCACTTCACCTTGGCCAGGCTCAGCCGGTAGAGCCACATCCCGGTCAGATACGCCCCCCACATCCTGCTGTAGGGCGTGCCGATCACGGCGTCATCGCTGGCGATCACGAGGTCCGCGCACAACGCGTAGTCGCTGGCCCCGCCCACGCACCAGCCGTGCACCTGGGCGATCACCGGCTTGGACGCACGCCAGATGGCCATGAACTTCTGCGTCGGCCCCGTCTCCCGGGCGCTGACCATCGCAAAGTCCTTGCCGGGATCCCATTTTCCGTCGGTCATCATGGACTCGCCCCAGTGCTGGAAGCCACCGCCGAAGTCGTAGCCGCCGGAGAAGGCCCGGCCCGCGCCGCGCAGCACGATGACCTTGATCGCCGGGTCACGCTCGGCCAGGCCGATGGCGGCCTCGATCTCGTCGGGCATCGGCGGCACGATGGTGTTGAGCTGCTCCGGACGGTTCAGCGTGATGGTGGCAACCGCGCCGGCCGTCCGATAGAGCAGAGTCTGGAAGTCGCTGGTCGGCATAGCGTCCTTAGGGGTCGGGCTCGCGGTTCTCCGGCGAGGATGCATAGATTCGCCCGCCGATCTTCAAATACGGCGTGGTGAGGTAGGCCGAGAAGGCGACGATGCCCGAAAAAACCGCCGCCGCGAGGACGCCGTTCGGCCACAGCTGGCCGGTTCCGACCGCAAAGCAGACGATGCCGATGACCGCGGTCGCCCAGTAGAACCGCCGGCCGGCGCGACGGTGCTTGATGAAGCGATAGCGCGCCTGTGCCGCCGAGGCCAGGATGCCGATCAATCCCGTCGCCAGCAGGGTGAGCTCGATGCGTTGAATCGCGGCCACGTGACGATCTTAGGGGTGAGCCGATGCTCAGACGCCGGGCTCGACGATCTGCAGCACCCCCGCGGTGACGCCCGCGACGACGAGGCGTCCGGTCTCCGAATCCACCCCCACGCTGTACGGGTTGTGCACCGTTGGGATCCGCCGGATTTCGCGAGGTACGGGCTGGCTCACGTCGTAGCCGACGACCACGTTGGCGCCCGAGGAGGCGACCCACAGCCGGTCACGCGCCGCGTCGTAGGCGATGCCATAGGGGCCGCCGGGCTGCTTGACGGCGGCGACCTCGCGGGGCGCCGGCAACGGATCGAATACCCGGACGGTGTCGCCGCGGGTGTCGGCGGCGATCATCCGGCCGCGCCGATCGGCGACCAAGTGGGTGGGCCCCGCGCCGGCCGGAGCCGACCCGACGACGGCCAACCGCTCCGCGTCGTAGACCGTCAAGGTGTTTCTCCGCGCGTCCAACATTCCGATGTCCGGTCCGGCTGCCGCAAGACCGGCGGGTTGCACGCTGTCGGTGAAGACCTTTACGACCTCGCCGCCGCGCACAACGGCCACCGTGCCGCCCAGTTCGTTGCCGACGAACACGGTGCCGTTGGACGCCGCCGCGGCGTCATGCGGCGACGTGCCGGTGACGATCGACGGCGATGCGGCACCACTCGGTAACTGCACTTCCACCAACGCATTTGCGCTCTCGACCGGCACCAGCACCGGTCCGCCCGGGGCGGCCAACTCGACGTGACGTGCCGAACCCGGCAGCGGAATCCGAGCCGATACGCCCAACGAGTCGGCGTTGAGCAGGACAAGCTGATCGGGATCGTGCGTGGCGACCGCCACGATACGGGTCACGGCGTCGACGATGACGCCTTCCGGGTGACCGGCAACCGGCACCATTTGACCCGGTGGTGTCCCGATCGGTGGCGGCGCGTTCTGCGGCTCAGCCGCCGGCGGCAATGTCGCGGCCGGCGGCCGGGACCCCTCGGTGGGCACACCCGCCGGCAGCAGCCCGGTAGTGGTTGCGGCCCCGTGGGATTGGGCGCCCTGGTGACCGCATGCGACCACGACTGTCGCCGCCAGCAGCGCCACAAATGCGCGCCGGTTCATGCCGAGCCGGGCGTCAGCATCTGCCAGAGGAACGAGTAGGTCAGCGCCGACTTGAACGCGACCTGCTCGTTGTCCGCCGCGCCGGCGTGCCCGCCCTCGATGTTTTCGTAGTAGAAGACCGGATGACCGACGGCCTCGAGCGCCGCGGTCATCTTGCGGGCGTGGCCCGGATGCACGCGGTCATCGCGGGTGGAGGTGGTCATCAGCACCGGCGGGTATCGGCGCGTCGCCGAAATATTTTGATAGGGCGAGTATTCGGAGATGAATTCCCAGTCGTCGGGGTTGTCGGGGTCGCCGTATTCGGCGACCCACGAGGCGCCGGCCAGCAGCAGGTGGTAGCGCTTCATGTCCAGCAGGGGCACGCTGCACACCAGTGCGCCGAACCTCTCCGGGTACTTGGTCAACATGATGCCCATCAGCAGCCCCCCGTTGCTGCCGCCCTGCGCCCCGAGCTGCTCGACCGTGGTGATGCCGCGCTCCACCAAATCGGTTGCCACGGCTGCGAAGTCCTCGGCAACCTTGTGCCGGCCCTCGCGCATCGCCTGGGTGTGCCAGCCGGGACCGTACTCGCCGCCGCCACGGATGTTGGCCAGGACATAGGTGCCGCCGCGGGCGAGCCACAGCCGGCCCAGCACGCCGCTGTAGCCCGGCGTGTTCGACGATTCGAAGCCGCCGTAGCCGTAGAGCAGGGTGGGCGCCGGTCCGTCGGAAGCCTGTGAGCCGCCGGGCCGCACCACGAAATAGGGGATCGAGGTGCCGTCTTGCGATGTCACGAAATTCTGTGTCACCGAGATGTTTTCGGCATCGAAGAAGGCCGGGGCGGATTTGATCTGTTCGAGTTGTCCGTCGTCGGTTCCCCGCATCAGCCGTGACGGCGAGTCGAATCCGCTGGAATCCAGGAAGAACTCGTCGCCGGTGTCGTCGGCGGAGACGACGACGGTGTTGGTCGCGGCCGGAATGCCGGACACCGCCTCGCGCCGCCAGTCGCCGGGCGTGACGATTTCCACGCGGCTGGCAACGTCGGCCAGTGAGACGATCAGCAGCCGGTCCTTGGTCCACGCGTAGTGGTTGAGGGCGGTATGCTCGTCGGGTTCGAACACGATCTGCAATTGCGCTGTGCCGGCCAGGAATTCTTCGTAATGTGCGGCCAGCAGCGACCCGGCGGTGTAGGTGGCGTTGCCCAGTGACCAGTCGCTGCGCAACTCGATCAACAGCCACTCGCGGTGCAGGCTGACGCTGGCGTCGGTGGGCACGTCGATGCGAATGAGTTCCGAGCCGCGCAGCTCGTAGACCTCTTCGTTCCAGAAGTCCAGAGCCCGGCCGATCAGCGTGCGCTCGAAGCCGGGGATCCGGCTGGTGCTTGCCACCACGTTGACATCGGAACGCGCGCCCTCGAAGACGGTCTCGGCGTCGGCGAGGGGTGTGCCGCGGCGCCACCGTTTGACCACCCGCGGATAGCCGGAATCGGTGAGCGAACCGGCGCCGAAGTCGGTGCCGAGGAGCACGGTGTCCGGATCGGCCCAGCTGACCTGCGATTTGGCTTCCGGCAGCTCGAACCCGCCGTCGACGAATTCCCGTGTGATCATGTCGAATTCACGCACGATGGAGGCATCCGAGCCGCCGCGGGACAGGCTGACCAGCGCACGGGTGTATTCGGGGTAGATGACACCGGCGCCGGCCCACACCCATTTCTCGTCGTCGGCCCGGCCCAGCTCGTCGACGTCGATCAGCACATCCCACTCCGAGTCGGTCCGGTAACTGTCCAGCGTTGTGCGCCGCCACAACCCGCGCGGGTTGGCCGCATCGCGCCAGAAGTTGTAGAGGTAGTCGCCCCGGCGGACCACATAGGGGATGCGGGCGTCGGTGTCGAGCACCTCGAGCGCCTCGGCGCGCATCCGTTCGAAATTCTCGTCGCGAAAGCGTGCCAGCGTCGGCTCGTTACGCGCCCGCACCCAATCGAGCGCCTCGTCACCGGTGACGTCCTCGAGCCACAGGTACGGATCCTCAGTATGCCGCCATTCTGACGGCCGGGAAGCGCGGGCCCTTACGGCGCCCTGGTGACCATCGTGTCCAGGGGATTTCGAGCGCACCGTCGCGCTGATAGGGCGCCACCGACGGTCCGAGGGTCGCGCGGATCGCGTCGATCTGCTCGGGGCTCAGGGAGGCCACCAGCTCCACCACGGGCCCGGCGAGCCCGGTCACATGCGCCCAGTATTCGTCCAGGCTGTCAAAACGCATGACGCCGGTAATTTCGTCGACGGCGACGTCCGCGAATCCTCCCGCTTCGGCCAAGGCCCGGTTACTTTCGGGGGTGGCGAGCGAGAAGGGCCCGCCCGGCTCGAACGGGTCCCCGGGCGGCGCGACCCCGTTCTGCAGCATCGCGACCACCATTTGAAAAAGCCACGGGTTGCGGTCCGGAGGTCCCCACGTCGCGTAGGCGAAGCGGCCGCCCGGCCGCAGCACCCGCCGGATCTCCGCGACCGCCCTGTGCTGCCCCGGCATGAGCATCAGTCCGAACCGCGACAGCGCCCCGTCGATACTGGCGTCGGGCAGATCGAGCTGCTCGGCGTCGAGTTCGCGGCACTCGACGTTTCCCAGGCCCCGCTCCTCGGCCCCGCGACGGGCTGCCGCCACCATTTCGGGCGCAAAATCGCTGGAGATCAGGCGGCCCGTTGGACCGAGCCGGTCCGCGACGAGATAGCCGGTCTCGCCCGGGCCCGCCGCCACCTCCAGCACCGTCTGCCCCGGTTGCGGATCAACCTGCTCGACGAGCCACTCGGACACCGCGCGCACGTCGCTGAACATGCGCTCCCGGTGCGCTTCCCAGGCCGATGCCACGGATCTCCACTGCCGAAGCGCCTCTTCGGCCGAACGCATCTCGGACATGTTTGCCCCCCCGCGTCGACCCGACATCGCCGGATGAGTGCGGCGGTACTGTGAGCTGTAAGTCACGAGGGGTGAGAGCCGAAAGATGACTGTTTTCGCACGTCCGGGTTCTGCCGGGGCATTGATGTCGTATGAATCGCGCTACGAGAACTTCATTGGCGGGCAGTGGGTAGCGCCGGCGCAGGGGCGCTACTTCGAGAACCCGACCCCGGTCACCGGCCAGACGTTCTGCGAGGTGGCCCGCTCCGATGAGGCCGACGTCGACAAGGCGCTCGATGCCGCGCACGCGGCGGCTCCGGGGTGGGGCAAGATGGCCCCGGCCGAGCGGGCGGCGATCCTGAACAAGATCGCGGACCGCATCGACGAGCACACCGCCGCGCTGGCGGTGGCCGAGGTGTGGGACAACGGCAAGCCGATCCGCGAGGCGCTGGCCGCCGACATCCCGTTGGCCGCCGACCACTTCCGGTACTTCGCCGCGGCGTTGCGCGCGCAGGAGGGCTCGTTGTCGCAGATCGACGACGACACCGTGGCCTACCACTTCCATGAGCCGCTCGGCGTGGTCGGGCAGATCATCCCGTGGAACTTTCCCATCTTGATGGGCGCCTGGAAACTGGCGCCCGCGCTGGCGGCCGGCAACGCGGTGGTGCTCAAACCCGCGGAGCAGACGCCTGTTTCGGTGCTCTACCTGATGTCGTTGATCGGCGACCTGTTGCCGCCCGGGGTGGTCAACGTCGTCAACGGATTCGGTGCCGAGGCCGGCAAGCCGCTGGCGTCGAGCAACCGGATCGCCAAGATCGCGTTCACCGGCGAGACCACCACCGGCCGACTGATCATGCAGTACGCCTCGCAGAACCTGATCCCGGTCACCCTGGAACTCGGGGGCAAGAGCCCCAACATCTTCTTCTCCGACGTAATGGCCAAGGCCGACGATTATCAGGACAAGGCGCTGGAGGGCTTCACCATGTTCGCCCTCAACCAGGGCGAGGTGTGCACCTGCCCGTCGCGCAGCCTGGTCCAGGCCGACATCTACGACGAGTTCCTCGAGCTGGCCGCGATCCGTACCAAGGCGGTTCGCCAGGGTGATCCACTGGACAGCGAGACCATGCTGGGTTCGCAGGCGTCCAACGACCAACTGGAAAAGGTGTTGTCCTACATCGAAATCGGCAAGGACGAGGGCGCCAAGGTGATCACCGGCGGCGAGCGCGCCGAGCTCGGCGGTGACCTGTCCGGCGGCTTCTATATGCAGCCCACAATCTTCGGCTGGCAACAACAAGATGCGGGTCTTCCAGGAGGAGATCTTCGGGCCGGTGGTGACGGTGACGTCGTTCGACGACTACGACGACGCCATCTCGATCGCCAACGACACCCTCTACGGTCTGGGGGCCGGAGTGTGGAGCCGCGACGGCAACACCGCCTACCGCGCCGGGCGCGACATCCAGGCCGGCCGGGTGTGGGTCAACTGCTACCACGTGTATCCGCCGCATGCGGCGTTCGGCGGCTACAAGCTGTCCGGCTTCGGGCGTGAATGCCACAAGATGGCTCTCGAGCACTATCAGCAGACCAAGAACATGCTGGTGTCCTACTCCGACAAGGCGCTCGGGTTCTTCTGATGGTCCCGCCAGCTGGGGTGGCCATCACCGCCCCGGCCGCCGAGGTGCTGACGCGGGTGCAGGCGACCCACGGTGCGGTGATGTTCCACCAGTCCGGCGGCTGCTGCGACGGCTCGTCGCCCATGTGTTACCCGCTCGGCGATTTCCTCGTCGGTGACCGCGACGTCCTGCTCGGCGTGCTCGACGTCGGGACAGAGGGCGTGCCGGTGTGGATTTCGGGTCCGCAATACACGGCCCACTATCGCGACAAGCACACCCAATTGGTCATCGACGTGGTGCCGGGCCGCGGCGGCGGGTTCAGCCTGGAAGCCCCCGACGGGGTACGGTTCCTGTCCCGCGGCCGCGTCTTCACCGAGGAAGAGCGGGCGTCGCTGGCCGCCGCGGCGGTGATCACCGGCGCCGATTACGAACGCGGTGAACGCCCCGCGGCGCGGGGTCCGGTGGTGGCTGATGCGGCCTCGGCGACCTGCCCGGCAACCGCAGTACAGTCGAGAAAGTGATCCCCCTTCCGCGTCCCTGGTTGTTGGCCAGCGCCATGCTGATCGGCAGTGCGGTCGGACTTTTGGCGGGTGTGGCGTGCACCGTGGCGATCCACGCCAGCGTCCGCCCGGGCGTCGCCATCGCGTCGGTGGTCGGCATCCCCAGCGTGGTCGCGCTGACGATGATCCTGTTCTCCGGACGCCGGTGGGTCACGATGCTGGGCGCTTTCCTGCTGTCGGTGGCGCCGGGCTGGTTCGGCGTCCTGGTCGCGTTGCGGGTGACCGCCGGTGGCTGACGACAAGCACGCCTCGAGCCCCGGCACCGAGGCGTTCGTGCCGGACTTCTCAGATGACGAAGGCGACTCCGAGCACACCGGCACCCAGTCATGGGTCCCCGATTTCGATGACGACACCGGCGAGCACCCCGCCGCAACCGAGCCAGAGCCTGCGGGTGCAACTGCGGAAGACGAGGCGGCGACGCCGACGGCGGACACCGGCGAGCCGGAGCCGGCCGAGCCCGTCGGCGCGGTGCAACCGGTCAACGTGCCCGGCCGGTACCTCTACCTCAAGTGGTGGAAGTTGGCATTGGTGCTGCTCGGCGTCTGGGCGGCGGCGGCCATGATCGGGCTGGGCCTGTTCTATTGGTGGTACCACTCGGTCGACAAGACGCCCGCGCTGTTCGTGGTTTTGGTCTACGTGGTGATGTGCATCGTCGGCGGGGTGATGCTGGCGATGACCCAGGGCAGGCCGCTGATCTCGGCGCTCTCGGTGGCGACGATGTCCGGGCCGTTCGCCGCGCTGGTGGCGTCGGCGCCGCTGTACGGCTATTACCACTGCGAGCGGGTGGGGCACTGCCTCGTCGGGCTCATTCCGTATTGAGGCCTCGCCCGGGCGGCCACCAAGGGTCGTGGCCAACTAGGGTGAGCTCGTGCCTTCTCACTATGACGTCGTCGTCCTCGGGGCCGGGCCCGGCGGATATGTCGCAGCGATTCGCGCCGCACAGCTGGGCCTGTCCACCGCGGTCGTCGAACCGAAGTACTGGGGTGGAGTCTGCCTGAACGTCGGATGCATCCCGTCCAAGGCGCTGCTGCGCAACGCCGAACTGGCCCACATCTTCACCAAAGAGGCCAAGACGTTCGGCATCAGTGGCGAGGCGACCTTCGACTACGGTGTCGCGTTTGACCGCAGCCGCAAAGTGGCCGAGGGCCGCGTCGCCGGCGTGCACTTCCTGATGAAGAAGAACAAGATCACCGAAATCCATGGTTACGGTCGCTTTACCGACGCCAACACGATGTCGGTTGAGCTCAACGAAGGCGGCACCGAAAGCGTCACCTTCGACAACGCCATCATCGCCACCGGCAGCAGCACCCGGCTGGTGCCCGGCACGTCGCTGTCGGCCAACGTGGTCACCTACGAAGAGCAGATCCTGTCCCGGGAGTTGCCGGAGTCGATCGTCATCGCCGGCGCGGGTGCCATCGGCATGGAGTTCGGCTATGTCCTCAAAAATTACGGCGTCGAGGTGACCATCGTGGAGTTCTTGCCGCGCGCCCTGCCTAACGAGGACGCCGAGGTTTCCAAGGAGATCGAGAAGCAGTTCAAGAAGCTGGGCGTCAAGATTCTCACCGGAACGAAGGTCGAGTCCATCTCCGACAACGGCTCCGAGGTGACCGTCGTCGTCAGCAAGGACGGCAACTCACAGGAACTCAAGGCCGCAAAGGTGTTGCAGGCCATCGGTTTTGCGCCCAATGTCGAGGGCTTCGGCCTGGAGGCGGCCGGCGTCGCGCTGACCGACCGCAAGGCCATCGGGATCACCGACTACATGCGCACCAACATCGAGCACATCTACGCCATCGGTGATGTCACCGGGAAGCTGCAGCTCGCCCACGTCGCCGAGGCCCAGGGCGTGGTGGCCGCCGAAACCATCGCCGGCGCAGAGACTTTGGCGGTCGGTGATTACCGGATGATGCCGCGCGCGACGTTCTGCCAGCCCAACGTCGCCAGCTTCGGTCTCACCGAGGAGCAGGCGCGCGACGAAGGCCACGACGTGGTGGTGGCGAAGTTCCCGTTCACCGCGAACGGCAAGGCTCACGGCGTGGGTGACCCCAGCGGGTTCGTCAAGCTGATCGCCGATGCCAAATACGGTGAGCTGCTCGGCGGACACCTGGTAGGCCACGACGTCTCCGAACTTCTTCCGGAGCTGACGCTCGCCCAGAAGTGGGACCTGACCGCGACCGAGCTGGCCCGCAACGTGCACACCCACCCGACCATGTCCGAGGCGCTGCAGGAATGCTTCCACGGCCTGACCGGACACATGATCAATTTCTGAGCCGTCGATGATGCGCACCGTCACGCTTGAGGCCATCGCGGGGGCCGTCGGTGGCCTGGCGACCGGTTATGTCCTGTGGCTGCTTACCATTTCGATAGGCGACAACGCGACGGCCGGCCAGTGGGGACCGCTGGTGCTGCTGGCCTCGGTGGTGCTGGGGATTTGCGCCGCGATATGGGGCGTCAGGCAGCGCCGGCGCGGCAAGCAGGCATGGTCGGTGTTCGCCTTCGCGCTACCGATACTTCCCGTGATACTGACGCTGGCCATCCTCGCCGACGTCTACCTGTAGTCAGTGCGGATGGTCAAGCGGAATGTCGAGCGCTGACATGGTCGCGGCAAGGCCGTCGTATTGGCTTGCAAGTAAACAGAATTCGATCAGCTGCCGCCGATCCAAGTGAGTCGCCAGCTGTTGCCACGCGTCGGTGGTGACGGTCCGGTCCTTGACGAATTCGTCCGTCGCCGTCAGCAGGGCCTGCTGGCGCACGGTCAGGCGCGCATCGACCGGGTCGAGCTTCTCGGGCCAGGCGAAGATGGCGGCCTGCAGGTCTGCATCCAATCCGGCCTTGCGTGCCAACCGGCGATGGTGCTGCAGTTCGTATTCGCACGCGCGCAGATGCGCGACCCGCAGGATGACCAATTCGGTGTCGATGGTGGGAAGCTTCCCGCGCAACAGCCGGCCCCCGTAGGCCAGCCACGTCCAGAACAGCAACCGGCGCTGACCCAGGGTGGTGAACAGGTGCATCTCCGGGGCGGCCACGGTGCGCGCACCCAGCTTCGCGATCACCCAATTGATCGGTCCCAGTTCGCGAAACCGCCCCGGCGGGATGCGGCCGTCCGGCAGGCCGCTCACGGTTGGGTCACCAGGTAGGGAGACACCGTGCTGCGGTGCTCGTCGAGATCGAGTGCGCGTCCGAGCGCTGGGAAGGCGCGCTGCGGGCAATTGTCGCGTTCGCAGACCCGGCATCCCGCACCGATCGGTGTGGCCACTGTTCCTGGTTCCCCCGAGACGTCGAGTCCTTCCGAGTAGACGAGGCGGTGAGCGTGTCGAAGCTCGCAGCCCAGCCCGATCGCGAAGGTCTTACCCGGCTGACCATACCGGGCCGCGCGGCGTTCCACGGTGCGGGCCACCCACATGTAGTTGCGGCCATCGGGCATCTGGGCGATCTGCACCAAGATCTTGCCCGGATTGGCGAACGTCTCGTAGACGTTCCACAGCGGGCAGGTGCCTCCGCTGGAGGAGAAGTGAAAGCCGGTGGCGGACTGACGCTTTGACATGTTCCCGGCCCGATCGACGCGGACGAAGGAGAACGGCACGCCGCGCATCGACGGGCGCTGCAACGTCGAAAGCCGGTGCGCGATGGTCTCGTAGCTGATCGAGTAGAACGACGACAACCGCTCGACGTCGTAACGGAAGTTCTCTGCGACGTCGTGAAATTGGCGGTAGGGGAGCACGGCGGCCGCGGCGAAATAGTTGGCCAGCCCCAGCCGCGCCAGGGTGTGTGATTCGTCGCTGGTGAACTTGCCCTCCTCAACCAAAGTGTCGATGAGATCGCCGAACTCGAGATAGGCCAACTCGGCGGCCATCTTGAAAACCTGCTGGCCCAGCGACAAATGGTTGCTGAATTCCAGCGTTTTGGTCTTGGGGTCGAAGCGGTGCAGCACGGTGTCGCCCAAATCGATCCGGCGGTTGATGTGCACCCCGTGCACCTCGGTGAGCCGGCGGGTCAGCTCCCGCGCCAAATCGCCGTGATGCAACCGCATTTTGATGGTCAGGTCTTCGGCGGCGGTGTCCAGCTCGTGCAGGTAGTTCTGCCGTTGGTAGAAGTAGTCGCGCACTTCCTCGTGCGGCATGGTAATGGAGCCGCTGCCACTGCCGTCGGAGAACCTCTCCTCGGTGGCGGCGGCGAGCTGCGCCGTGGTGATCCGGTAGCGCCGGTGCAGATTGACCACGGCGCGCGCCAACCCGGGATGGGCGCTGACCATCTCGGCGACCTCGGTCGGGTCGGCGTCGATGTCCAGATCACGGTCCATCGTGACTTCGCGCAACTCGGCCACCAGTCGGGTGTCGTCCTGTGAGGAGAAGAAGGTCGCGTCCACCCCGAACACGTCGGTGATACGCAGCAGCACGGCCACCGTCAGCGGGCGAACGTCGTGCTCGATCTGGTTGAGGTAGCTCGGCGAGATCTCCAGCTTCTGAGCCAGCGCGGCCTGGGAAAACCCGCGCTCGTTGCGTAGCTGGCGAACGCGTGAGCCGACGAACGTCTTGGACACCTCTCCGAGGTTACCGGCAGTGTGAAGATCTAATTCGCAGACTTGGCATCCGGTACGGTCTGGCCGGGATTAGTATTCGACGCACCTCGTTGGCATGATTCGACCGGGCCTTCGGCCTTAGCCTGGGGCTACCACGAGGAGGAAACGGGGGTGACGGCGTGAGCCTGGATAAACAAATGATGCCGGTGCCCGACGGTCACCCTGACGTTTTCGATCGCCAGTGGCCATTGCGGGTGGGCGATATCGACCGCACCGGCCGGTTGCGGCTGGACGCCGCCGCCCGCCACATCCAGGACATCGGCCAGGACCAGTTGCGTGAGATGGGTTTCGAGGAGACCCATCCCCTGTGGATCGTCCGGCGCACCATGGTTGACCTCGTCCGCCCGATCGAGTTCAACGACATGTTGCGCATGCGCAGGTGGTGCTCGGGCACTTCGAACCGGTGGTGTGAGATGCGGGTTCGCATCGATGGCCGCAAGGGCGGCCTGATCGAGTCCGAGGCGTTCTGGATCAGCATCAACCGGGAAACCCAGATGCCCTCGCGCATCGCCGACGACTTCCTGGCGGGCCTGCACAAGACGACCTCCGTTGACCGGTTGCGGTGGAAGTCCTACCTCAAGCCGGCCAGCCGTGACGACGCGGCGGAGATCCACGAGTTTCCCGTTCGGGTTACCGACATCGATTTGTTCGACCACATGAACAACGCCGTGTACTGGAGCGTCATCGAGGATTACCTGGCGTCGCATCCGGAGCTGTCGCAGGCACCGCTGCGCATCACCATCGAACACGAGGCGCCGGTGGCGTTGGGCGACAAGCTGGAGATCATTTCGCACGTCCACCCCGCGGGATCCACCGAACAATTCGGCCCCGCGCTGGCCGATCGCGCTGTTACAACGCTCACATATGCCGTCGGCGACGAGGCGAAAGCCGTCGCCGCGATCTTTGCTCGGTAACAGGACAAGCGTCCCGGTTAAACCGCACTTTGACCTGCGGCGATACGGTTACTGACGGGTAGCTTCTGAAACGGTTAAGTTTGTTAGCAAGTTAGCAAGCTTCGCAAAATCGTGCGGTCCCGTTGCTTAAATTGGCAACTGAAACGGGTGGACCGGCCCCTGCGAGCTGTGCCATCTTCGAGTTAGCACACCAGTGAAGTTGAGCCGCTAGCTACCGCCGGTGACGCGTCCAGCACTCAGCAGTGAAGATCGTGAAGGAGCATGCCCAATGTCTGTCGTTGGCACCCCCAAGAGCGCCGAACAGATCCAGAAGGACTGGGACACCAACCCGCGTTGGAAGGATGTCACCCGGACCTATACCGCCCAGGACGTCGTCGCCCTGCAGGGCAGCGTGGTCGAGGAGGCCACCCTGGCCCGCCGCGGCGCTGAGGTGCTGTGGGAGCAGCTTCACGACCTGGAGTACATCAACGCGCTTGGCGCCCTGACCGGCAACATGGCCGTGCAGCAGGTGCGCGCCGGCCTGAAGGCCATCTACCTGTCGGGTTGGCAGGTCGCCGGCGACGCCAACCTGTCCGGCCACACCTACCCCGACCAGAGCCTGTACCCGGCCAACTCGGTGCCGCAGGTGGTGCGCCGGATCAACAACGCGCTGCTGCGCGCCGACGAGATCGCCGCGGTCGAGGGTGACACCTCGGTGGAGAACTGGCTGGCGCCGATCGTTGCCGACGGTGAGGCGGGTTTCGGTGGTGCGCTCAACGTCTACGAGCTGCAGAAGGCCATGATCGCCGCCGGTGTGGCGGGATCGCACTGGGAGGACCAGCTGGCCTCGGAGAAGAAGTGTGGTCACCTGGGCGGCAAGGTGCTGATCCCGACCCAGCAGCACATCCGGACCCTGACCTCGGCCCGACTGGCCGCCGACGTGTGCGACGTTCCGACCGTCGTCATCGCCCGGACCGACGCCGAGGCCGCCACGCTGATCACCTCCGACGTCGACGAGCGCGACCAGCCGTTCATCACCGGCGAGCGCACCAAGGAAGGCTTCTACCGGGTGCGCAACGGGCTGGAGCCCTGCATCGCCCGGGCCAAGGCCTACGCGCCGTTCTCGGACCTGATCTGGATGGAGACCGGAACTCCGGACCTCGAGCTCGCCGCCAAGTTCGCCGAGGGCGTCAAGGCCGAGTTCCCCGACCAGATGCTGGCCTACAACTGCTCGCCGTCGTTCAACTGGCGCAAGCACCTGGACGACTCCACCATCGCGAAGTTCCAGAAGGAGCTTGGCGCAATGGGATTCAAGTTCCAGTTCATCACGTTGGCCGGCTTCCACGCCCTGAACTACTCGATGTTCGATCTGGCCTACGGCTACGCCCGTAACCAGATGAGCGCTTACGTCGAGTTGCAGGAGCGCGAGTTCGCCGCCGAGGAGCGTGGCTACACCGCCACCAAGCACCAGCGTGAGGTGGGCGCCGGTTACTTCGACCGCATCGCCACCACGGTGGACCCGACCTCGTCGACCACCGCGCTGACCGGGTCGACCGAAGAGGGTCAGTTTCACTGAGGACGAGCGGGCTTTGGCCCGCGAGGACGAAGTGAACCATAGGGCTTGAGTCACTGAGGACGAGCGGGCTTTGGCCCGCGAGGACGAAGTGAACCATAGGGCTTGAGTCACTGAGCCGGTGAGCCCGCGGCGCAAGCCGCGTCCCGAAAATGAGATGAAGTAGCGTAGGCCCCGCCCAGCTAAACCTGGGCGGGGCCTATTGCGGTGCAAGACGATACGACACCGGAGAGAAATCAGTGAGTGACGCAACGATTCAGCGGGTAGGAGTTGTCGGGGCCGGCCAGATGGGGTCCGGCATCGCCGAGGTCTCGGTGCGCGCCGGTGTCGACGTGACTGTGTTCGAAACCACGGAGGCCCTCATCACGGCCGGACGCAACCGCATCGTGAAGTCGCTCGAGCGCGGCGTCAGCGCCGGCAAGGTGACCGAGCGGGAACGCGACCGGGCGCTGAGCAAGCTCACCTTCACCACCGACCTGAAGGACCTCGCCGACCGCCAACTGGTCATCGAGGCGATCATCGAGGATGACGCCGTCAAGGCGCAGGTCTTCGCCGAACTCGACCGGGTCATCCCCGACCCCGACGCGGTTCTGGCATCCAACACCTCCAGCATCCCGATCATGAAGATCGCCGCGGCCACCAAGAACCCGCAACGCGTGCTGGGTCTGCACTTCTTCAACCCCGTCCCGGTGCTGCCGCTGGTCGAGTTGGTCAGCACCCTGGTCACCGACGACGCCGCCGCCGCGCGTACCGAGGAATTCGCGAGCGCGGTGCTGGGCAAGCAGGTCGTGCGCTGCTCCGACCGGTCCGGTTTCGTGGTGAACGCGCTGCTGGTGCCCTACCTGTTGTCGGCCATCCGCATGGTCGAAGCCGGTTTTGCCACCGTCGAAGACGTCGATAAGGCCGTGGTGGCGGGGCTGTCGCATCCGATGGGTCCGCTGCGGCTGTCCGACCTCGTCGGTCTGGACACCTTGAAGCTGATCGCCGACAAGATGTTCGAGGAGTTCAAGGAACCGCAGTATGGCCCGCCGCCGCTGTTGCTGCGCATGGTGGAGGCCGGCCGGCTCGGCAAGAAGACGGGCCAGGGCTTCTACACCTACTGAGGCCCAAGGGAAAACCAATTCAGCCCCCAACAGTGATCGGTTGGGGGCTGATTCCTTTCGGGGCCGGTTACTTCTCCAGCGTGAACTGATTGACGTCGATGTAGCCCGCCCAAAACAGCTTCGCGCAGCCGGTCAGGTACTTCATGTAGCGGTCGTAGACCTCTTGGGACTGGATGGCCAAAGCCTGTTCGCGATTCGCCTCGAGTGCCTCGGCCCACAGATCCAATGTCCTGGCGTAGTGCAGCTGCAGCGACTGGACCCGGGTCAGGTCGAAGCCCACGGTGACCCCGTACTCGCCGACGGTCTGCGGGGTCGGCAACTGTCCACCCGGAAAAATCTCGTCCAGGATGAACTTCGAGAACTCGACGATCTCGCGCGTCAGTCTCAGGCCCTTGGCCCGGGCATCTCTGAACGACGGCCGAACGATGGTGTGCAACAACATCACTCCGCCGGGCGGCAGCGCTTGGTAAGCCATTGTGAAGAAGCGTCCGTAGCGCTGGCGGCCGAAGTGCTCGAACGCGCCGATCGACACGATGCGGTCCACCGGCTCGTGGAACTTCTCCCAGCCCTCCAGCAGCACCCGCCTGGTGCGGGCGGTGTCCATCTGGTCGAAGGACTTCTGCACGTGCATGGCCTGGTTCTCCGACAGCGTCAGGCCGACGACGTTGACGTCGTACTTCTCGACGGCTCGCCGCAGGGTGGCTCCCCAGCCGCAGCCGATGTCCAGCAGCGTCATCCCGGGCTCCAGCTTGAGCTTTCCCAGCGCCAGATCGATTTTTGCGATCTGTGCCTCTTCGAGGGTCATGTCGTCACGCTCGAAGTAGGCGCAGCTGTACGTCTGAGTGGGGTCCAGAAACAGCCGGAAGAAGTCGTCGGACAAGTCGTAATGAGCTTGCACGTTTCCGAAATGCGGCGTGAGCTGCACAGACATGTCGATACGGGCCTTCCTATATGCGGGGAACAGGGGTAGGCAGCCGAACGACGACCTGCTAAATCCCCCGGAAACTCCCCTGCATGCTAATACCTGCGACGGTCCAAGTCGCGTGCCCAGCCTCACACGGGACGGGCGTAATCCCCAAACCCCGCAGAGCGGGCCGAAGCCATTTCCAGAGTCAGAACTCGCCCTGACGCTCTCGGGGCGGCACGATCGGTGAAGGATGGGGTTCCTCGCGGAATTTCTGCAGCGATCCGCCGACCTCGACGATTCCCTTGAGAGCGTTCCAGCTCAGCATGGTCAGGTAGTCGATCAATTCGTCGCGACTCATTCGCGGGTACGACATCCACGAGTGGGTGGCCAATTGCACGCCGCCGACTATCAAATACGCCCACGGCTCCGCACCACCGGTGTCCATCCCGGCATGTTGCATGCGACGGCGCATCAGTACCGCGAGCATGCGCGCGATGATGCGCTCGGAGTCGGCAATGACCTTGCTCTTGCTGGCCGAGTTGTTCGACATCACGAAATGGTATGGCTCGGGCTCGTTCGCGACGGTCTCGACGTACACGCGGATCACCTCGCGGGTCAGGTCGAAGCCGTCGAGGTTAGACGTCAGTGCCCCAGCCATATTCGGAATCAGGGTGGTCTGAGTGAACCGCATCATCACGGCCGTCGTCAGGTCGTTCTTGTCGACGAAATAGCGGTACAGCACCGTCTTGGAGACCCCGATCTCAGCGGCGATCTCGTCCATGCTCAGCGCGCCACCCAGTCGGCGGATCGCGTCGATCGTGCCGTCGACCAACTCGTTACGACGCTCCACTTTGTGCTGATGCCAGCGCCGCTTGCGCCCATCCATTTTGACGCTCACAGCCGTGATGTGCTCTGCCACAGTCGCCGATTTCCCATTCGCTAGACGCCCTTGATCTTACGGCGTGAGGGTCAGTTTCTTGCCCTGGCCGGGCGCGGGTGGGACGTCGCGAACAGTGTCGTCACACTAATCGGCGGGAAAGATAGATGATGGAGTGGTGGCACATCGAGCCTCGGTGAGAGGCGAAGCGTCGGGCCCGCCGGGGGCGAGGCCCGATTTGTCGGCGCCGTCGACCGCCGCGCGCCCTCCTCGCGCGTCTCTTGCCGAATCCTTCGCCGGCGCCGATCCCGAGGCCGACGCGCAGCGCCGAGTGGCGTTGCGCCGGATGAAGATGGTGGCACTGAGCTTTCTGATCGGTGCCACCGTCGTGTTCCTCGCCTGCCGGTGGGCCCAGGCGCATGCCAGCCTGGGGACCTGGGTGGGATATGTCGGCGCCGCCGCCGAGGCCGGCATGGTGGGCGCGCTGGCGGACTGGTTCGCCGTGACCGCGCTCTTCAGGCACCCGCTGGGCATTCCAATCCCGCACACCGCGATCATCAAACGCAAGAAAGACCAGCTCGGCGAGGGTCTGGGCAACTTCGTCCGGGAGAACTTCTTATCGCCGGAGGTCGTGGAAACCAAGCTGCGCGACGCCCAGGTGTCCGGCCGGCTCGGCAAGTGGCTGTCGGAAGTGGCCCATGCCGAGCGGGTGGCGACCGAGACGGCCACGGTGCTGCGGGTACTGGTCGAACTTCTGCGCGACGAGGACGTCCAGCAGGTGATCGACCGGATGATCGTGCGACGGATCGCCGAACCGCAGTGGGGTCCGCCGGTCGGACGAGTGCTGGCCACCCTGTTGGCCGAGCACCGCCAGGAGGCGCTGATCCAGTTGCTGGCCGACCGGGCCTTTCAGTGGTCGCTGAAGGCCGGCGAGGTCATTCAACGTGTGGTCGAGCGTGACTCGCCGACCTGGTCGCCCCGCTTCGTCGACCATCTGGTCGGGGACCGCATCCACCGCGAACTGATGGACTTCACCGACAAGGTGCGCCGCAATCCGGACCACGAATTGCGCCGGTCGGCCACCCGGTTCCTGTTCGACTTCGCCGAGGACCTGCAGCACGACCCGGACACCATCGCGCGTGCCGACGCGATCAAAGAGCAGTTGATGGCGCGCGACGAGATCGCCAACGCCGCGGCGACAGCGTGGAAGACGCTGAAACGGCTGGTGCTCGAGGGTGTGGATGATCCGTCCAGTGCATTGCGCATCCGGATCGCCGATACCGTGGTCCGCATCGGCGAATCGCTGCGCGACGACGCCGACCTGCGGGACAAGGTCGACAACTGGTTGGTCCGGGCGGCCCAGCACCTGGTCTCGCAGTATGGGGTGGAGATCACAGCGATCATCACCGACACGATCGAGCGTTGGGACGCCGAGGAGGCCAGCCGGCGCATCGAACTGCACGTGGGCCGTGACCTGCAATTCATCCGGATCAATGGGACCGTAGTCGGTTCGCTGGCGGGTCTGGCGATCTACGCCGTCGCGCAGTTGTTGATCTGACGAATTTCTAGTAGTGCTAACAAGTGCTTGCAATAGCAAGCACTTGTAGTAGTCTGAGGCGCGTCAACATCCGCCATCCGACCAGGGAGCCCGCCATGACACCCGAGGAGAAGCTCTCCGCCAAGGTGTCCAACGCTGCCTCCGACATGGCCTCTGACATCGGGAGTTTTATCCGTAGCCAGCGCGAACTCGCGCAGGTGTCGGTGCGCCAACTCGCCGAAAAGTCCGGGGTCAGCAATCCCTATCTGAGCCAGGTGGAGCGCGGGTTGCGTAAGCCCTCCGCCGATGTGTTGAGCCAGATCGCGAAGGCCCTGCGGGTCTCCGCCGAGGTTCTCTATGTGCGCGCCGGGATTCTCGAACCCAGTGACAAAAGTCAGGTGCGGGACGCGATCGTCACCGACACCGCGATCACCGAGCGCCAAAAGCAAATTCTGCTCGACATCTACTCGTCATTCGCGCAGCAAAACGAATCGATCCAAGAGGAGTGTTTGACCGAATCCGACAGCGAGTGATCGGTCCATTTCGCTCGGCGCCGTAACCTTTTGAGCTGGGTGTTTGCGCCAGTACGCGGGCCCATTACATCGCAGTCGAGAGTTGGTGATGTATAGATGACCGGCCGTCGGGGTTACCCAAAGGGAGGACCTACCGGTTCCAGCTGAATTGCTGGACCAATCATCCCGGCACTGGCGGCCCCAGTTGCGAAGGAGACGTTTGCATCTAACTTCTCGACCAGACAGCTAATAACACCGAATAACGCCAATAGCGAAAGCACATCATGAAAGGAATGACCATGGCGGAAAACACGAACATCGAAGACTTGCGGGCCCCACTGCTCGCGGCGCTGGGCGCGGCCGACCTGGCCCTGGCCACCGTCAACGACCTGATCGCCGGCCTGCGTGAGCGGGCCGAAGAGACCCGCGCCGAGACCCGCACCCGGGTCGGGGAGCGTCGCGCTCGTTTGACCAAGCTCCAGGAGGACCTGCCCGAGCAGTTCACCGACCTGCGCGACAAGTTCACCACCGACGAGCTGCGCAAGGCCGCCGAGGGCTACCTGGAAGCAGCGACCAGCCGGTACAACGAGCTGGTGGAGCGCGGCGAGGCGGCCCTGCAGCGGCTGCGTAACCAGACCGCGTTCGAGGACGCGTCCGCGCGCGCCGAGGGCTACGTCGACCAGGCCGTCGAGCTGACGCAGGAAGCTCTGGGCACCGTCGCTTCGCAGACCCGCGCGGTCGGCGAGCGCGCCGCCAAGCTGGTTGGCATCGAGCTGCCGGGCAAGACCGAAGCGACCACCAAGAAGGCCCAAAAGGCCGTCGCCAAGAAGGCTCCCGCCAAGAAGGCTCCGGCTAAGAAGGCTCCGGCCAAGAAGGCTCCGGCCAAGAAGGTCACCCAGAAGTAAGCACGTCCACTCCCACGACGTTCGGCTCCGAGTCGCCTTCGGGCGACTCGGAGTCGACGTTTTGGCGGGTGCCCGCATACCCTTAAGGCGTGAACCACCTCGTGGGAACCGTCATGTTGATCTTGCAGATCGCCGTTTTAGTGACGGCGATCTATGCGTTCGTGCATGCCGCGCTGCAACGACCCGACGCCTACACCGCCGCCGAGAAGCTGACCAAACCGGTGTGGTTGCTGATCCTGGGAGGGGCCGTCGCCCTGACATCCATCTTGGGTTTCGTATTCGGAGTGCTAGGCATGGCGATCGCGGCCTGTGCCGCCGGTGTGTATCTGGTCGATGTTCGGCCCAAACTGCTTGAGATACAAGGTAAGTCGCGCTAGCGGAATGAAGGTCCTGCTGACGGCGCCGGTCGCGGTGCTCGTCGCCTTGTCCTGTCCGATACCGCAGGCCGTCGGCGCGCCCGACCCGGGCAGCGGCGCGGCGAACCCGCCCGCCCCGGCCCCGCCCTACGTAGACCACACCCAATGGGCGCGGTGGCAGGGCCGAGCCAGCCTGCGGGTCTTCCCGTCGCCGGCCGGCCGAACCGCCTCGAGAATCCCCGACACCACGGCGCTGGCCGACGAGGCCTGGGCCGAGGTCCTCGCGTTGTCCCCGGACGCCGACACCGCCGGCATGCGCGCGCAGTTCCTCTGCCACTGGCAGTTCGCCGAACTCGCCCAGCCCGGCAAGGTCAGCTGGAACCTGGAGCCGTGGCGACCGGTCGTCGACGACACCGAAATGGTCGCCTCCGGCTGCAATCCCGGCGGTCCGGAAGAATCCTTCTGATGGCAACCCAACCCAGCCGAGCGCAGTTGGCGGCGTTCGTCGACCACACCCTGCTCAAACCCGAAGCAACCGACGCCGACGTGGCGGCTCTGGTCGCCGAAGCGGCCGAACTGGGCGTCTACGCGGTATGCGTCTCGCCCTCGATGGTTCCCGTCGCGGTGCGGGCCGGCACCGGCGTGCGAGTGGCCAGCGTGGCGGGATTTCCGTCCGGTAAGCACCTCCCGGCGGTGAAGGCGCACGAAGCGGCCCTGGCCGTCGCGTCCGGTGCCTGCGAGATCGACATGGTCATCGATGTCGGGGCGGCGCTGGCCGGCGACATCGACGCGGTGCACTCCGATGTCCATGCCGTGCGCAGCGCGATCGGCGGCACGGTGCTCAAGGTGATCGTGGAGTCGGCGGCATTGCTGGCGCTGGCGGACGAGCCCACGCTGGCACAGGTATGCCGCGCCGCCGAAGCCGCCGGCGCCGACTTCGTGAAGACGTCAACGGGATTTCATCCGGCCGGCGGCGCATCCGTGCGCGCGGTCGCCCTGATGGCCGAGACCGTCGGCGGGCGCCTCGGGGTGAAGGCCAGCGGCGGCATCCGCAGCGCCGCGGACGCGCTCGCGATGCTGGATGCCGGCGCCACCCGCCTGGGACTGTCGGGCACCCGGGGAGTGCTCGACGGCCTCAGTTAGCTCGCCGTCAGAGGTTGGCGAAGCAGGTGTCGTTGTCGTTACCGGCCGGAATGGTGGCGTTCTGCGTCGAGAAGTGGCTCGTCACACCCGTATCGGTGACCTGCACGCTGTCGGCGTGGATACCCAACGGGTAGTTCTTGGTCTGGTTCGAGGTGAACTCGTCCAGCGTCGACTGCACCGACTCCTTGGGCATGGTGAAACCGAGCGCGTTGAAACTGACGATCTGCAGCTGCAATCCGGTTCCAGACACGACCGGCTTGGCCGTGATGTTGTCCAACATGCCCTTCAACTCGACGGTTCCGTCGGCGGGATGGGTGGTGACGGTGTTGGTGACGAACGGACCCAGAACCGGGATCGCGTCCTGCACCGACTGCTTGATGCCGTCACTGGTCCAGGTGATGGTGGCGTCCAGCTTGCCGATGGTGCCCTTCGAGTTGCCGCTGTCCTTGAGTCGGACGTCGTTGATGTTGATCGAGAGCTTCATGCCCTTGGCGTCGCGGAGGTTGTTGCCGGCCGTCTGCACCGAGATGTTGGTGTAGTGCTTCGTCGCCACTTGCCACAACATCAGGGGCGTCACCCCAAAGGACGCGGTGGCCTGGTCCTTGACCTCGCACGCCACCGCCTGGGCAACTTTGGTGTCCGCGGTGTGGCGCACGTACAGCTCGGCCCCGATGAGCGCGGCGATGATCAGCGCGAACACGATTACGAAGATCAGCAGGATGGAGACCGGGTCACGACCGAAGCGGCGCTTCTTCTTCCCGGACGCCGCCTCATCGGCGGGGGGAGTTGTCAGTCGCTCCGTCGGGGGAGTGGCGGGCGGGGTGGGCGGCGGCGGGTAGCCGGGCTGCTGCATGTTCGGCTGGGGCGTCCCGAATCGCTCGGTCCGCCCCGGCGGGGGACCTTGGGCGGGGGGCGGCGGGGGTACGTGACCGGGGCCGCCGGTGCTGATCCGCTCGGTCGGCCGCTCCGTGGGAGGCTGGCCGAAAGGTCCCTGGTGGGGGGGACGGGCCCACTTCGACGGGTCCGGGTTCGGTGGTCCTTGTGGGTTCGTCACCCCACTGATTCTGCCTTATCGACCTGAGTAAAGTCCGAGCGGTTGCGCAGGACCGCGATACGCTCGCGGGCCTCGGCGACCCGGTCGACGTCGATGTCGGCAACCAGTAGCTGCGGATGAGCACCGGCCGACGCGACGACACCGCCCAGCGGTGAGACGATCAGGCTGCCCCCGACTCCGGTCGGTGCCCCCGACCCGGATCCGTGAGTGTCACCGGGATCCGCCTGACCGGCCGCCGCGACGTAGCTCATCGAATCGAGTGCGCGGGCGCGAGCCAGCAGCGTCCACTGGTCGAGTTTGCCGGGACCCGCACCCCAGGACGCGCACACCGCGATCACCTCGGCGCCTCGGCGGGCCAATTCGGTGTAGAGCGCCGGGAAACGAATGTCATAGCAAACGGTCAGCCCCACCCGGACGCCGTCGACCGTGATCACCACCGGATCGTGTCCCGGCGCGACCGTGCGCGATTCGGTGAAGCCGAACGCGTCGTAGAGGTGGATCTTGTCGTAGTGGGCGTTCGACTGGGCGGAATCGCGCGGACCGGCCGCGATCAGTGTGTTCTTCACCCGCCCGTCGCCCGACGGCGTGAACATGCCGGCGACGACGGTGATGTGGGAATCGGCCGCGACGCGGCGCACCCCGTCGGCCCAGGGCCCGTCGACCGGCTCGGCGACCGGGCCCAGCGGCACGCCGAACCTGCACATGGTCGCCTCCGGGAACACCACCAGCTTCGCGCCCGCGTCGGCGGCCTGGCGGCTGTATTCGGCCACCAGCTGCAAGTTCGCCGCGGGGTCGGTGCCGCTGAGGATCTGCGCCAAGGCGATTCGCATGAGCGCCAGCTTAGGCCCGGTGACCCTGCGCGGCGCTGCGCCGGCGGTCGAAAAGCCTCAGGCCGATTTGGCGATCCACTCCGTGGTGAAGCGTTGTTCGGCGGCGACCAGTTCGGCCAGCCGGGTGCCGATGATGCTCTCCAACTTGCCGCCGATGATCGGGACGCGCACCTGGACCGTGGCGCGGAACGTCAGCCGGCTGCCGCCGGTCTCTTCGATGGGCTCCAGGACGGCGGTGCCGGCCAGATTCACCGGCGCATCCACGATGGAACCCACGACCGACCCCGTCGCGGCGCCGCTGGTGACCGGGCCCCACGCCTCCGCGCGGCGGATGCGCAGGTCACCGCTGTGCAGCTGCGTGACCATCCCCGGCAGCTTGTCGCTGCGGATCACCTGCAGCGTGACGACCTCGACGGTGTCCTCGTCGCCGACCCGCATCGACTCCAGCGTGGCGATGTCGACGCCGGATCCGGCCAGCCTGGCCCGCCAATAATCTGCATCGGTGAAGGCGCGGTGCACCTCGTCAACACTGCCGTCGTAATCGGCCGACAAGTCGAATGAACGCGGCATAGCAGGTCAGGCTACCGTTACGGGCCATGAAATCCAGCGGAGCCGGTTCGGAGTTCGCCGGTGCGCCGGTGGCCGACGCGGCGCCACTGGCGCCGCTGACCACACTGCGCGTCGGGCCGGCAGCGCGCCGCCTGATCACCTGTACGACCAGCGAACAGGTGATAGCCACCCTGCGCCGGCTGGACGCCGAAACGCCTGGCGGGCAACGCGACTCGGTGTTGGTCTTCGCCGGCGGCTCCAATCTGGTGATCTCCGACGCCCTGACCGATCTGACCGCGGTGCGGCTGGCCAATGACGGCATCACCGTGGAGGGCAACCTGGTTCGCGCCCAGGCGGGCGCGGTGTGGGACGACGTCGTCGTCACCGCCATCGGGCACGGTCTCGGCGGGCTGGAATGCCTGTCCGGCATCCCCGGGTCGGCCGGGGCCACCCCGGTGCAGAACGTCGGGGCGTACGGCGCCGAAGTCTCCGACACCATCACCCGGGTCCGGGTGCTCGATCGCGGCAGCGGCAAGGTGCGCTGGGTGCCGGGCAGCGAACTGGGATTCGGCTACCGCACCAGTGTGTTCAAACGCGGCAGCGGCTTCGAAACCCCTTCTGTCGTACTGGAAGTGGAGTTTGCGCTGGACGCGTCCGGGCGCAGCGCGCCGTTGCGCTACGGCGAGCTGGCCGCCGCGCTGAACGTGGCCGGGGGCGAGCGCGCCGACCCGCAAGCTGTCCGCGACGCCGTGCTCGCCCTGCGGGCGCGCAAGGGCATGGTGCTCGACCCGGCCGACCACGACACCTGGAGCGTGGGCTCGTTCTTCACCAACCCGGTGATCGCCTCCGACGCCTACGAACGGCTGGCCGCAACAATCGGCGGGCCCGTCCCCAACTACCCCGCGCCCGGCGGGGTCAAGCTGGCCGCCGGTTGGTTGGTGGAGCGGGCCGGATTCGGCAAGGGTTATCCGCAGCCGGGCTCGGGTGGCCGCGAGGAGCCCTGCCGGTTGTCCACCAAGCACGCGCTGGCGCTGACCAACCGCGGCGGCGCCCGCTCGGACGACGTGATTAGGCTGGCCCGGACCGTCCGCGACGGCGTCCGGGATGTGTTTGGCATCACACTGGTGCCCGAACCCGTCCTGCTCGGCTGCAGGTTGTAGCCGCAGAAATTGCCGACGCGCGCCCGGCCCCGATTTGTGGTGGCCGGGCCCGCCGTTTTTCCCCGGTATCTTTGATTTTCGTGACCCCGTCCCGCGCCCCGCGGCCGTTCAACCGGCGTGCGGCTTTGGCGACCCTGGGACTGGGTGTGCTGGCCCCCAACGTGCTGGCCGCGTGCGGCGGCACGACCGCGAAGCAGGCCGAGAAGAAAGAGCAGCCGGCACCGCAGCTCAAGTACCAGCCCGCCAATGCGACCGACAACGTGGTGCCGATCGCCCCGGTCAGCGTCGAGGTCAACGACGGCTGGTTCCAGCGCGTCACGCTGTCGAATTCGTCGGGCAAGGCCGTGGCGGGCGCCTTCAATCAGGACCGCACCGTCTACACGACCTCCGAGCCGCTGGGCTACGACCAGACCTACACCTGGAACGGCTCGGCCGTCGGACACGACGGCAAGGCGGTCCCGGTGGCGGGCAAATTCACCACGGTGTCGCCCACCAAGAAGATCGGTGGGTCGTTCCAGCTCGCCGACGGCCAGACCGTCGGGGTCGCGGCGCCGATCATCATCCAGTTCGACGCGCCGATCAGCGACAAGGCCGCCGTCGAAAAGGCGCTCACCGTCACCACCAACCCGCCCGTCGAGGGCAGTTGGGCCTGGTTGCCCGACGAGGCGGCCGGTGCCCGCGCGCACTGGCGCACCCGCGAGTACTACCCGGCGGGCACCACCGTCAACGTCGAGGCGAAGCTCTACGGCCTGCCGTTCGGCGACAGCGCCTACGGAGCCGACGACATCTCGCTGAACATCCAGATCGGTCGACGGCAGGTGGTCAAGGCCGAGGTCTCGTCGCACCGCATCCAGGTGTTTCGCGACGAGGGCGTCATCATGGACTTTCCGTGCAGTTACGGCGAGGCCGACAAGGCGCGCAACGTCACCCGCAACGGCATCCACGTGGTCAGCGAGAAGTACGCGGACTTCTACATGTCCAACCCGGCGGCCGGTTACAGCCACGTCCACGAACGCTGGGCGGTGCGAATCTCCAACAACGGGGAGTTCATCCACGCCAACCCGGCGAGCTCCGGCGCCCAGGGCAACACCAACGTCACCAACGGGTGCATCAACCTGTCGACGGGCGACGCAGAGCAGTACTTCCAGTCGGCGATCTACGGCGACCCCGTCGAGGTGACCGGCAGCACGATCCAGCTGTCCTACTCCGACGGCGACCTGTGGGACTGGGCCGTGGACTGGGACACCTGGGTGGCCATGTCCGCGTTGCCGCCGCCGAGCGCGCGCCCGCCGTCAACGCAGATTCCGGTCACCGCGCCGGTCACGCCGTCCAACGCGCCGACCCTGTCGGGCACCCCGACCACGTCGACGACACCGGTCAGCACCGGCCCGGCTACCCCCGGCGGTTAAACCGGGAGGTCGTCGCCTGGTCGCGTGGCTTCATCACGATCAAGTCCAGATCGACATGCGGCGGCCGCGACGCGACGAACCCGATCACCTCGGCCACATCGTCGGCCACCAGCGGAGTGATGCCCGCGTAGACGGCGTCCGCGCGCTGTTGGTCGCCGTCGAAGCGGACCAACGAGAATTCCGTTTCGACCGCACCCGGGGCGATCTCGGTCAGCCGCACCGGCTTGCCCAATAGCTCGCCGCGCAGCGTGCGGTGCAGCGCTCCCTGGGCGTGTTTGACCGCCGTGTATCCAGCGCCGCCGTCGTAAACCTCAAGTGCCGCAACCGAAGTGATGGTGACGATCAGCCCGTCGCCGGAGTCGATCAGCTTGGGCAACAACGCTCGGGTGACCCGCAGCGTGCCGATCACGTTGGTCTCCCACATCCACTGCCAGTGCTCGAGGTCGGCATCGGCGACCGGCGCCAGTCCGCGGGCACCGCCGGCGTTGTTGACCAACACATCGACGCGATCCAATTTGCTCGCCAATGTTTCGACCGCCGCATCATCTGTGACATCGGCCACAATGGCGGTACCGCCGATTTCACTGGCCAGCTCCTCAATCCGGTCCGCCCGGCGCGCCACTGCGACGACGTGAAAGCCCTGCGCAGCCAGGTTTCGCGCGGTTGCTGCGCCGATCCCCGAGCTGGCACCGGTGATTACTGCGACTCGTGTATTCCTGCCAGTTTTAACCATCGAAACAACCTTAATGAACGTGCTAGATTTTGCGTGTGCTCCTTAGCGCCCTGTCCAACACCACGACCACCGCGTGTCTTTGCGCGGCGGGTGTGTGTTGTTGCTGCGCACTTTGCCGCTCCTGACCCAAGCCAGGTGTGGCCAAGACGGCCAGCAAAATTCGGACAAAAGGACGCTCGTGAGCACGAATACCCTCACCCATACCCATCATTCGCCCAGTCGTGCCGTCGGGCACCTGCCTGGTCAAAAGGGCCACCGCTCGGTGCGTCGGCAAATCGTGCCGCCGGCACTGAATATCCCGGACTCGGCGGCGGCCTCGGTCTTCCGGGCCGTCCGGCTGCGCGGCCCGGTCGGCCGTGACGTCATCGCCGGCGTCACCTCGCTGAGCATCGCCACGGTCAACCGCCAGGTCATCGCGCTGCTGGAAGCAGGCCTGCTGCGCGAGCGCGCCGACCTGGCCGTCTCCGGTGCGATCGGCCGCCCGCGCGTGCCCGTCGAGGTCAACCACGAGCCGTTCGTGACGCTCGGCATCCACATCGGTGCACGAACCACCAGCATCGTGGCTACCGACCTGTTCGGCCGCACCCTCGACACCGTCGAGACCCCTACGCCGCGCAACCCGGCCGGGCCCGCCCTCGCGACGCTGGCCGACAGTGCCCGCCGCTACCTGCGGCGTTGGCATCGCCGGCGGCCCCTGTGGGTGGGGGTCGCCATTGGTGGCACCGTCGACAGCGCCACCGGCCAAGTGGACCATCCGCGACTGGGCTGGCGGCAGGCGCCGGTCGGACAGGTGCTGGCCGACGCGTTGGGCCTGCCGGTGTCGGTGGCCTCGCACGTCGACGCCATGGCGGGCGCCGAGCTGCTGCTGGGCATGCGGCGGTTCCTGCCCAGCTCGCCAACCAGCTTGTATGTCTACGCCCGCGAGACCGTGGGCTATGCGCTGGTGATCGGCGGTCGGGTGCACGTCCCGGCCAGCGGCCCGGGCACCATCGCGACCCTGCCGGTCCATTCGGAGCTGCTCGGCGGCACCGGCCAACTGGAGTCCACCGTCAGCGACGAGGCCGTCGTGGCCGTCGCGCGCCAGCTGCGCATCCTGCCGTTCGCCCCGGCGAACCGCGCCAACGGATCCGCCACCGGCAGCTCCGACCTGCTGCGGGCGGCACGCGCCGGCAACCAGCAGGCCAAGGAGCTGCTCGCCGAGCGGGGCCGCGTGCTCGGTGAGGCGGTGGCGTTGCTGCGCGACATGCTCAATCCCGACGAGCTGGTGGTCGGCGGCCAGGCTTTCACCGAGTACCCCGAGGCGATGGAGCAGGTCGAGGCGGCATTCGTCGAACGCTCCGTGCTGGGGCCGCGCGACATCCGCCTCACCGCCTTCGGCAACCGGGTGCAGGAGGCCGGCGCGGGGACCGTCTCGCTGTCCGGGCTGTACGCCGATCCACTGGGCGCGATGCGGCGCGCCGGAGCGCTGGACGCGCGGCTGCACGACGTGGCTCGCGACGAGTCATCCGCCTGACGCGACCGTAGTGTCCGGCGCGCTTGGGCTGGACTGTGAACCATCCTGTAAAGATGACAGGGTGCGGCACGATGACCTCTTCCGGCTGAATGAACCGCGCCGGGTCGCAGTGTTGGCGGTCCACACCTCACCACTGGCCCAGCCCGGCACCGGCGACGCGGGCGGCATGAACGTTTACGTGCTGCAGACTGCGTTGCACCTGGCGCGGCGGGGCATCGAGGTGGAGATCTTCACGCGCGCGACCGCCTCCGCCGACCCGCCGGTCGCGCGGGTGGCGCCCGGGGTGCTGGTCCGCAACGTCGTGGCGGGCCCGTTCGAGGGCCTGGACAAATACGACCTGCCCACCCAGCTGTGCGCGTTCGCGGCCGGGGTGCTGCGCGCCGAGGCATCGCACGAGCCCGGCTACTACGACATCGTGCACTCGCACTACTGGCTGTCCGGGCAGGTCGGTTGGCTGGCGCGCGATCGCTGGGCGGTGCCGTTGGTGCACACCGCGCACACGCTCGCCGCGGTCAAGAACGCGGCGCTGGCCGAGGGGGATTCGCCCGAACCGCCCCTGCGCACGGTCGGCGAGCAGCAGGTCGTCGACGAGGCGGACCGGTTGATCGTGAACACGGACGACGAAGCCAAGCAACTGATCTCGATTCACCGCGCCGACCCGGTGAGGATCGACGTCGTCCATCCCGGAGTGGATCTCGATGTGTTTCGCCCCGGCGACCGCGAGGCCGCCCGGGCCGCACTGGGCCTCCCGCTCGATGAAGACATCGTGGCGTTCGTCGGCCGGATCCAGCCGCTGAAGGCGCCCGACATCGTGTTGCGCGCCGCCGCGAAGCTCCCCGGCGTGCGCATCGTCGTGGCCGGCGGGCCCTCCGGCAGTGGCCTGGCGTCCCCGGACGGATTGGCCCGTCTGGCAGACGAACTCGGTATCACCGAACGCGTGACGTTGCTGCCCCCGCAGTCGCGCCCGAATCTGGCCACCCTGTTTCAGGCGGCCAATCTGGTTGCGGTGCCCAGCTATTCGGAGTCGTTCGGTCTGGTCGCCCTCGAGGCGCAGGCCTGTGGCACGCCGGTGGCCGCGGCCGCGGTCGGCGGGCTTCCGGTGGCCGTGCGGGACGGGCAGACCGGCACGCTGGTGGCCGGGCACGACGTCGCACAATGGGCGGATGCGCTGGGCCGGCTGCTGCGGTTGCCGGCGCCGCAAGCCGACGCGATGGGCCGCGCGGCCGTTGCGCATGCCGCCACGTTCTCCTGGGACCACACCACCGACGCGCTGTTGGCCAGCTATCGGCGCGCGATTCACGAATACACCGCCGAGCGCCGGGGGGTCGGCGCATGACCTCCACGGTGGAGCGCGTGATCGAGGATGCCCTGCGGGACAGTGGGCTGAACTACTCGAAACATGCTGGCGCACATGGTGGTTTGTCGGGACTGGTGGTTGAACTGCCCGGCGAGCGCAGGCTCAAGACCAACACCATCCTGAGTGTCGGCGAGCATTCGGTGCGGGTAGAGGCGTTCGTGTGCCGCAAGCCCGACGAGAATCACGAAGGCGTGTACCGCTTCCTGCTCAAGCGCAACCGCCGCCTCTACGGCGTGGCCTACACCCTGGACAAGGTCGGGGACATCTATCTGGTGGGCCGCATGTCGCTGCCCTCGGTGGACGCCGACGAGCTCGACCGAGTGCTCGGGCAGGTGCTCGAAGCGGTGGATTCGGACTTCAACACGTTGCTGGAGTTGGGTTTTCGCTCATCGATCCAGAAAGAGTGGGAGTGGCGGGTGTCTCGCGGTGAGTCGCTGAAGAACCTGGAGGCCTTCGCCCACTTGATCGATGACGACGACGATGACGCTGGCGACCGCTGAATGAGTGCGTGAGAGACTAACCGGCATGGGTGATACCGCCACGCTGGTGCTGCTTCGCCACGGCGAAAGCGAATGGAACTCGCTGAACCTCTTCACTGGTTGGGTCGACGTCGGCCTCACCGAGAAGGGCCGGACCGAAGCCGTGCGCAGCGGTGAGCTGCTGATCGAAAACAACCTATTGCCCGACATCCTCTACACCTCGCTGTTGCGCCGCGCCATCTCCACCGCGCACCTGGCGCTGGACGCCGCCGACCGGCTGTGGATTCCGGTGCGGCGCACCTGGCGGCTCAACGAACGCCACTACGGGGCGCTGCAGGGGCTGGATAAGGCCGAGACCAAGGCCCGCTACGGCGACGAGCAGTTCATGGCCTGGCGGCGCAGTTATGACACGCCTCCCCCGCCCATCGAGAAGGGCAGCACCTACAGCCAGGACGCCGATCCGCGGTACGCCGACATAGGCGGTGGCCCGCTCACCGAGTGCCTGGCCGACGTGGTCGTGCGCTTCCTGCCATATTTCACCGACGTCATCGTCCCGGACCTGCGCAGCGGCAAGACGGTGCTGATCGTGGCGCATGGCAACTCGCTGCGGGCCCTGGTCAAGCACCTCGACCAGGTGTCCGACGACGAGATCGCCGGATTGAACATCCCGACCGGCATCCCACTGCGCTACGACCTGGACGCTAACCTGCGGCCGGTGGTGCCGGGCGGCACCTATCTCGACCCGGAGGCGGCCGCCGCGGGGGCAGCCGCGGTTGCCAGCCAGGGGCGCGGCTGACGCCGGCGCGCCCGCGCCGTTTTGCGAGATAAAGGCCTTTTAGCCAAACATCGCGTGAACGGAAGCGGAACACCTGTTGCGCATGATGTGACTTGTCCGATTTTGGCCTCGTTCCGCTAGGGCAGCGTTCAGGAAGATTTGTAGGATTTGCTATGTGACTGTGTTCTCGGCGCTGTTGCTGGCCGGGGTTTTGTCCGCGCTGGCGCTGGCCGCAGGTGTACTGGTCGGGACCCGGCTGTCACCGCGGGCGGTGCAACGCCGTCAGCGGGTCGGCACCGAATGGACCGGGATCACCGTCGCGCAGATGCTGCAACGCATCGTGGCGCTGATGCCGCTGGGCGCGGCGGTGGTGGACGCGCATCGCGACGTCGTCTACCTCAATGACCGGGCCAAGGAGCTGGGCCTGGTGCGGGACCGCCAGCTCGATGACCAGGCCTGGGAGGCGGCGCAGCAGGCCCTGACCGGCGTCGTGGTCGAATTCGACCTGCGGCCGGCGAAACGGACGGGTGGCCGCTCCGGGTTGTCAGTCCACGGGCAAGCTCGGTTGCTCAGCGAGGAAGACCGGCGGTTCGCCGTGGTCTTCGCCCATGACCAGTCCGACTACGCGCGCATGGAAGCGACCAGGCGCGACTTCGTGGCCAACGTCAGCCACGAGCTCAAGACCCCGGTGGGCGCCATGGCGCTGCTCGCCGAGGCCCTGCTGGCCTCGTCCGACGACTCCGAAACCGTGCGGCGCTTCGCCGAGAAGGTGCTCGTCGAGGCCAATCGGCTCGGGGACATGGTCGCCGAACTCATCGAGCTGTCGCGGCTACAGGGAGCCGAACGGCTGCCCACCGTCATAGCGGTCGACGTCGATAAGGTTGTGGGCGAAGCGATTTCGCGCCACAAGGTGGGGGCCGACAACGCCGATATCGAGCTCCGCACCGACGCGCCCAGCGGTCTGCGGGTGCTGGGCGACGAGACGCTGCTGGTGACCGCCCTGGCCAACCTGGTATCGAATGCCATCGCCTATTCGCCGCCGGGTTCGCCGGTGTCGATCAGCCGCCGCCGCCGCGGCGAGAACATCGAGATCGCGGTGACCGACCGCGGCATCGGAATAGCTCTGGAAGACCAGGAGCGGGTTTTCGAGCGGTTCTTCCGTGGGGATAAGGCGCGTTCCCGCGCCACCGGCGGCAGCGGGTTGGGCCTGGCCATCGTCAAGCACGTCGCGGCCAACCACAACGGCAGCATCGGCGTGTGGAGCAAGCCCGGAACTGGATCGACATTCACCCTTTCCATTCCGGCCGCCATGGCGTCTGATCAAGACGATGGCGAATCCGAGCAGTCGCAGGGCCGCGAGGTGCGGCCCAACCGCTCACAACGAGAGGAAGAACTGAGCCGATGACCAGTGTGCTGATCGTGGAGGACGAGGAGTCGCTGGCCGATCCGCTGGCGTTCCTGCTCCGCAAGGAGGGTTTCGAGGCCACCGTGGTGACCGACGGTTCCGCCGCGCTGGCCGAGTTCGATCGGGGCGGCGCCGACATCGTACTGCTCGACCTGATGCTGCCCGGCATGTCCGGCACCGACGTCTGCAAACAGCTGCGTGCGCGTTCATCCGTGCCGGTGATCATGGTGACCGCCCGGGACAGCGAGATCGACAAGGTGGTGGGCCTCGAACTCGGTGCCGACGACTATGTGACCAAGCCGTATTCGGCGCGTGAGTTGATCGCGCGGATCCGAGCGGTGTTGCGCCGTGGCGGTGACGACGATTCCGAGATCAGCGACGGCGTGCTCGAATCGGGTCCCGTGCGGATGGATGTCGAACGCCACGTCGTCTCGGTCAATGGCGACGCGATCACCTTGCCGCTCAAGGAGTTCGACCTTCTCGAGTATCTGATGCGCAACAGCGGGCGGGTGCTGACCCGCGGACAGTTGATCGACCGGGTGTGGGGCGCCGACTACGTCGGCGACACCAAGACGCTCGATGTCCACGTCAAGCGCCTGCGGTCCAAGATCGAATCCGACCCGGCCAACCCGGTGCACCTGGTGACGGTGCGGGGGCTGGGCTACAAGCTCGAAGGCTAGGTCGGCGTCGTACCGGTGGTCTGTACGAAGCCTTCCGGTCAGGTCGGGGTTCTGTCGTTGATCTCGGGCGCCTCGGTCCCGCGCAGGCCCACCTCGGCGTGAGCGAGCACCGACCAACGCCGGTGATCGAGCTCGACGTGGACGTCCGCCTGTTCGGTGTTGGTGCACACCGCAATGCCGCCGTCGGGATCGGTGTAGCCCAGGCTCACGCATCGGTCCGGTGGCTGGTCGACCCGGATGAGCACCCGGTGACCGCCGACGCGTCCCGCTAGCCGCCAGTGCCGCGGGCCGAGCCTGGTCCGCATCCACAGCGATGGCAAAGTGCTTGCGGGCCAGTCTTTGCCGTCGAGGCGGAAGCGCACGAAAGCCAGCGGTGCGAGCTTGCGAAGTCCCGGCTTGTGTGACACGGCGGTGACCACCTCGAGGACGTCGCCGCCACCGAGGTCGGCGTGGATCCATCCCCAGCGTCTGGCGTTGCCGTGTCCGTAGATGTGGGCGACGCCGCCGCGCCATCCCGCGATGGGCGCGGCGATGCCGCGGACGGTCAATGAGCCGGTGAAGTCGGCGGTGGGGGCGAGGACGACCTGCGCGCCGGGCAACAGCTCGCGTTCCCACACGATGCGGGGGAATGTCCACAGCGGGCGAGTGCTGTCCGTCCAGGACAGGTCCCAGGCCAGCGATCCGGCCCGTCCGGCCAGTCGCCCATCGGCCACTCGAACCCCGGCGGCGTTGAACCAGTTGGCGCCGGCCGCGGGCTGCGCGGGCTCGGGGCCGAACCGTTCGGTGTGGGGTAACCCGTCGGGCAGAAACCGGGTGACCCAGCCGTGCGCGTAGGGAGCGCCCTGCACGGGAGCCACTGTCTCGCAATGGATCCACAACCCCCCTCGTGTGCGTGGGTCGGACAGGGTGGCATACCAGACCTCGAGGCGCCCTGGCTTGCCCCGCCACCGTGGAGCCGCGGCCGATCGCTTTTCCTCGTCCACTGCCCGCGGCCTGACGTCGTGGCTACTCGGCGATGCGAGTCGCCGGGTGCACCGCGATGAGCCCTAACTTGCTGCGGCGCCTGCACATTGCGGCCAGCTCCGAGTAGGCCTTCGCGCCCAGCAGCTCGGTGAGTTCGTCGGCCAGGCTTTCCCACACCTGCTTGGCGCCGACATGGGCGGCCGGATCGCCGGTGCAGTACCAGTGCAGGTCGGCGCCACCGGAACCCCAACCGCGGCGGTCGTATTCGGTGACCCAGGTCTTGAGGATCTCGGTGCCGTCGGGCCGGGTCACCCACTCCTGGCTGCGACGGATCGGCAGCTGCCAGCAGACATCGGGCTTCATGGTCAGCGGCGCCACACCCAGTTTGAGGGCCTTGCTGTGCAGCGCGCAGCCGACACCGCCCGGAAAACCCGGCCGGTTCAAGAAAATGCACGCGTCTTTGTGCTTGCGGGTGCGGTACTGCGGTTGGCCGTCATGCTCGTCGAGTTCCAGATAACCCTTGCGGCCCAACCCTTTTTCGCGGAATTGCCAGTCGGCGTCGGTCAGCTTCTTCACCGCGTCATCCAGACGGGCGCGGTCGTCGTCGTCGGACAGGAACGCACCGTGCGAGCAGCACCCGTCGTCTGGGCGGCCCTGGACCGTGCCCCGGCAGGCCGGAGTGCCGAACACGCAAGTCCATCGGGAGAGCAGCCAGGTCAGGTCCGCCGCGATCAGGTGCTCAGGGTTATCGGGGTCGTAGAATTCCACCCATTCGCGGGCGAAATCCAGCTCGACCTCTTGTCCCGGTTCCGGGTGCGAATTCGCCACCCAGTCCACGTTAGACCACGGTTCGGCCCATCCGAGCCGCTGACACTCGGGGCCCGTATGGCCGCGATCACGGCGGGTTAACCGGGTCGCGCAGAGCACCGCCCCCGTGCCTTCGTTAGTTTGTTTACGTGAGATTGGGTGTTCTCGACGTGGGCAGCAACACGGTGCATCTGCTGGTGGTGGATGCCCACCGGGGCGGTCATCCGACGCCGATGAGTTCGACGAAAGCCACTCTGCGTCTTGCCGAGGCCACCGACAGCGCCGGCAAGATCACCAAACGCGGTGCCGACAAGCTGATCTCGACGCTCGACGAATTCGCCAAGATCGCCGACAGTTCGGGCTGCGCGGAGCTGATGGCCTTCGCCACCTCCGCGCTCCGGGACGCCGGCAACTCCGACGATGTGCTGAGCCGGGTGCGCAAGGAGACCGGCGTCGAGCTGCGGGTGCTGACCGGGGTCGACGAGTCGAGGCTGACCTTCCTGGCGGTGCGCCGGTGGTACGGGTGGAGCGCGGGCCGCATCATCAACCTCGACATCGGTGGCGGCTCGCTGGAGATGTCCAGCGGCGTGGACGAGGAGCCCGAAGTCGCATTGTCACTGCCGCTGGGCGCCGGGCGGCTGACCCGCGAGTGGCTGCCCGACGATCCGCCAGGCCGGCGCCGGGTGGCGATGCTGCGGGATTGGCTGGACGCCGAGCTCTCCGAGGCCAGCGTGAACATCCTCGAGACGGGTAACCCCGACCTGACGGTCGCGACATCGAAGACTTTCCGCTCGCTGGCGCGGCTCACCGGCGCGGCGCCCTCGGGCGCCGGACCGCGGGTCAAGAGGACGCTTACGGCAAACGGACTCAGGCAACTCATATCTTTCATCTCTAGGATGACGACCGCTGACCGGGCAGAACTGGAAGGAGTGAGCGCCGAGCGGGCACCGCAGATCGTTGCGGGCGCTCTGGTGGCGGAGGCAAGCATGCGAGCGCTGTCGATCGATTCGGTGGATATTTGCCCGTGGGCATTACGGGAAGGTCTCATCTTGCGCAAACTCGACAGCGAAGCCGACGGATCGGCCCTCATGGAGCCTTCGGTGCGTAATGCTGGAGGTCAGGTAGTTGATCGGAATCAGAACCGATCGAGAGGCGACAAAGCATGACCGGACCGCACCCCGAAACCGAGGATTCCGGCGCTCGGCCCATCTCGGTTGCCGAATTGCTGGCCAAGAACGGAACCATTGGTGCCCCGGCCGTCACCCGGCGGCGCCGTCGTCGGCGCGGCGACAGCGACTCGGTGACCGTCGCCGAACTGACCGGCGACCTCCCGGTGATCCGCGATGACGACGACCAACACGGATACACCGCCAACGACGCCACCGACACGATCGACGCTGTCGAGCCGGCCCCGCCCGCCACGCCCGCCGCGCCGGTAACCAGAGACGAGCCCACGGCGCCCTACTGGTCCGAGCCCGAGCCGCGCTGGCCCAAGTCGCCGCCGCAGCCCATGCGGGCGGCGGGGCCCGAGCGCAGCGAATACCCGCGGCCGCTGCCCGAGGCCGGTCCGGTGGCCTCATCCGCCAATGGCACCGGGCAGCCGGGTTCCGGGGCCGAGGACATGAGCTTCGACCCGATGGATCACTACGCCGACGTCCCGGTGGACGTCATGGACTCCGAGGTGCGCGAGGCCGAACCGGCGCAGGAGGACTCCGCGTACGTGCGCTCCTTCCTGCGGTCCGGGAATTCGGACGATGCCGAGGACGGATCCGGACCGCTGGCCGCTCGAGTGCTCGGCGACGACGAGCACCTGGACCTCGAGGACAGGCACGCCGACGCGGGCCCGGACGCCCACCTCGAGCAAGGCAGGTTCGACGCGGTGTGGCGCAGCGGCCTGGTCGTGCTGCAGTCGATGCTGGCTGTCGCCTTCGGCGGCGGATTATTCGTGGCGTTCGACCAGCTGTGGCGCTGGAACAGCCTGGTAGCGCTGGTGCTATCGGTGCTGGTCATTCTGGGCCTGGTGGCCGGGGTCCGGGTGGTTCGCAAAACCGAGGACATCGCCAGCACGTTGATCGCGGTCGCGGTGGGTGCGCTGATCACCCTGGGGCCCTTGGCGCTGTCGTTGCAGTCGGGCTAGCGGCACCATAGACAGTGCGCCCAGCCATCAAAGTCGGCCTCTCCACGGCTTCGGTGTACCCGTTGCGGGCCGAGGCCGCCTTCGAGTACGCGGCTCGGCTCGGGTACGACGGCGTCGAGCTGATGGTGTGGGCCGAGTCGGTCAGCCAGGATGTCGCGGCCGTCAAGAAGCTGTCGCAGCGCTACCGCGTCCCGGTGTTGTCCGTTCACGCGCCCTGCCTGCTCATCTCGCAGCGGGTGTGGGGCGCCAACCCGATCCTGAAGCTGGATCGCAGTGTGCGCGCCGCCGAACAGCTGGGCGCGCAGACCGTGGTCGTGCACCCGCCGTTTCGCTGGCAGCGGCGCTACGCCGAGGGTTTCAGCGAGCAGGTGGCGACGCTGGAAGCGTCGAGCGACGTGCTGATCGCCGTGGAGAACATGTTCCCGTTCCGGGCGGACCGGTTCTTCGGGCCCGGCCAATCGCTGGAACGGATGCGCAGACGCGGTGGTGGCCCCGGCCCGGCGATTTCGGCGTTCGCGCCCTCCTACGACCCGCTCGACGGCAACCACGCGCACTACACGCTGGACCTGTCCCACACCGCGACCGCGGGCACCGACTCGCTGGACATGGCCCAGCGGATGGGGGCGGGGCTGGTGCATCTGCACCTGTGCGACGGCAACGGTCTGCCCGCCGACGAGCACCTGGTGCCCGGGCGCGGCACGCAACCCACCGCGGAGGTGTGCCAGATGCTGTCCGGCAGCCACTTCGCCGGGCACGTCATCCTGGAGGTGTCGACATCCAGCGCACGTTCCGCCAACGAGCGCGAAGCCATGCTCGCCGAATCGCTGCAGTTTGCCCGCACGCATCTGCTGCGCTGACCAGCCAGGAGAAAACCCAGACAACATGAGTGCGTTATTCAGCACCGCAATGACGTTGCGGGAGGTCGGTTCAGGCGTTTTTGAAGGCGAGCTCGACAAGCGCTGGACCATCGGTCCGAAGGTGCACGGTGGCGCGATGCTGGCGCTTTGCGCCAACGCCGCCCGCACCGCCTGCGGTGGGCAATCCGACGGGCTCGAATCGGTCCAGCAGCCGGTCGCGGTGTCGGCGAGCTTCCTGTGGGCGCCCGACCCCGGCGAGGTGCACTTGGTGACCTCGATTCGCAAGCGGGGCCGCCGGATCAGCGTCGTGGACGTCGAGCTCAACCAGGGCGACCGCACCGCGGTGCACGCCGTGGTCAACCTCGGCGAACCCGAGCACTGGCATCGGGACGGTTCGGAAGGGGTAGCCAGGCCGCTGCTGTCGGCCAACCCGGTGCTGGACCTGATGGCGCCCGAACCACCCGACGACATCGAGCCGATCGGGCCGGGACATCCGCTGGCCGGCCTCGTGCACCTGGGGGAGGGCTGCGACGTGCGGCCGGTGTTGTCGACGATGGCGCCCCGCAGCGACGGGCGCCCGCCGGTGATCCAGATGTGGGCGCGTCCCCGCGGTGTGGCCCCAGACGCCCTGTTCGCCCTCATGTGCGGCGATCTGTCGGCGCCGGTGACCTTCGCCGTGGACCGTACCGGCTGGGCGCCCACAATCCAGCTCACGGCGTTTCTGCGCGGCCTGCCTGCCGATGGCTGGCTGCGCATCATCGCGACCTGCACCGAAATCGGGCAGGACTGGTTCGACGAGGACCACACCGTGGTCGACAGCCTGGGTCGCCTGGTGGTGCAGGCCCGCCAATTGGCGTTGGTCCCTGCCGCTCGCTAGCGCGCGGTGTCTGCGATGCTGTCCGGCATGGCAAGAATCGCGATCATCGGTGGCGGCAGCATCGGGGAGGCCCTGCTGTCGGGTCTGCTGCGGGCGGGCCGCCAGGTCAAAGACCTGGTGGTGGTCGAACGGGTTCCCGAGCGCGCCAAGTATCTGGCCGACACCTATTCCGTGCTGATCAGCTCGGTATCCGACGCGGTGGAGAACGCGTCGTTCGTCGTGGTCGCGGTCAAGCCCGCCGATGTCGAGTCGGTGATGGCGCCGATCGCCCGCGCGGCGGCCGCCGCCGATAGCGACACAGGCGATCAGGTCTTCGTCACGGTCGCGGCCGGGATCACCATCACCTACTTCGAGTCGAAGCTTCCAGCGGGGACGCCGGTGGTGCGGGCGATGCCGAACGCGGCGGCCCTGGTCGGTGCCGGGGTCACGGCCTTGGCTAAGGGGAGGTTCGTCACCGCGCCGCAGCTCGAAGGCGTCGCGGCCCTGTTCGACTCCGTCGGCGGTGTCCTGAACGTTCCGGAGAGTCAGATGGACGCCGTCACCGCACTATCGGGCTCCGGGCCGGCGTATTTCTTCCTGCTGGTCGAGGCCCTGGTCGACGCCGGCGTCGCCGCCGGCCTGAGCCGGGAGGTGGCCGCCGACCTGACCGCGCAGACCATGGCCGGCTCGGCCGCCATGCTGCTCGAGCGGATGGACGCCGATCGGTTGCTGGGCGAGGCACCGGCGCCCGGACTGCGGGTGGACGCCACCGCGACGCAGCTGAGGGCGACGGTGACCTCACCCGGCGGTACCACCGCGGCCGGCCTGCGTGAGCTGGAACGAGGAGGCCTGCGAGCGGCCGTTGACGCGGCCGTCCAGGCCGCCAAAAAGCGCTCTGAGCAGCTAAGAATTACATCAGAGTAATCCAAGTTTTTTGAATTGATTGTCCCCCACCAGTACCAGTAACCCCATTAGTCCCGCTATTCTCCTCTTGTAAGCACGTGTGGGTGCCAGCGGAGGGGAAGCCGCTGGCATGCGCGTGCCTGACACGATTGGGTTGCGATGACGTCTAGTAACGGGCCATCAGCGCGAGATGCTGCAGGTAAGCCGCGGGACGCTAGTTCCGTTGACAGCCAGCAGGGCAGGACGCAGTTCCTCACCGTCGCCGAGGTAGCGGCGTTGATGCGGGTATCAAAGATGACGGTGTACCGGTTGGTGCATAACGGCGAGTTGCCCGCGGTCCGGGTGGGCCGGTCCTTCCGGGTGCACGCCAAGGCCGTCCACGACATGCTGGAGACGTCCTACTTCGACGCCGGCTGACCTCAAACGGTGCCGCTCGCGGGCGGTACCCAGGCTCCGCGGTTGCGCAGGGATCGGCCGATGCCGGTTGGTGTTCGGTGCGTTCCGCTGGGTAAAGTGTCCGGGTCCATTCTTTGAAGCAGGTCACGGTCAGATAGCGGAGTTCATGGGTTCAGTAATCAAGAAGCGGCGCAAGCGTATGTCGAAGAAGAAGCACCGCAAGCTGCTGCGTCGCACCCGGGTGCAACGCAGAAAACTCGGTAAGTAACCCGCCCGCGCCGTAGTGCCGCCGTCTCGCCTGGCCGCTAGGCTGTTCGAGTGGATCCGTCGAATGGGGAGAACGCCGGGCGGGGTGACACCGCGAGCAACACCGTGCATTACCCCAAAATCGTGCTGGTCACCGGCGCATGCCGGTTTCTGGGCGGTTACCTGACGGCTCGGCTCGCGCAGAACCCGATGATCAACGCGGTCATCGCGGTGGACGCGATCGCTCCGAGCAAGGACATGCTGCGCCGGATGGGGCGCGCCGAGTTCGTCCGGGCCGACATCCGGAATCCTTTCATCGCCAAGGTGATTCGCAACGGCGACGTCGACACGGTGGTGCATGCGGCAGCCGCGTCGTACGCGCCGCGATCCGGTGGGACCGCGGCGTTGAAAGAGATCAACGTGATGGGCGCGATGCAGCTGTTCGCGGCCTGCCAGAAAGCGCCCTCGGTGCGCCGGGTCGTGCTCAAGTCGACGTCCGAGGTGTACGGCTCGAGCGCTCACGACCCGGTGATGTTCACCGAGGACAGCACCAGCCGGCGACCGTTCCGCGACGGTTTCGCCAAGGACAGCCTCGACATCGAGGCCTATGCGCGCGGATTGGGACGGCGCCGGCCCGACATCGCCGTGACGATCCTGCGGCTGGCCAACATGATCGGCCCGGCGATGGACACCACGCTGTCACGCTATCTAGCCGGACCTTTGGTGCCGACCATGTTCGGCCGCGACGCACGCCTGCAATTGCTGCACGAGCAGGACGCACTGGGTGCGCTGGAGCGCGCGGCGATGGCCGGCAAGGCGGGAACGTTCAACATTGGCGCCGAAGGCATCATCATGCTGTCGCAGGCGATCCGGCGGGCCGGCCGGATTCCCTTGCCAGTACCGGGTTTCGGCGTCTGGGCACTGGATTCGTTACGCCGCGCCAACCGCTACAACGAGATCAGTCGTGATCAGTTTGATTATTTGAGTTACGGCCGTGTCATGGACACCACCCGGATGCGTTCGGAGCTCGGCTACCAGCCGAAATGGTCGACGGCGGAGGCGTTTGACGACTACGTTCGCGGCCGCAGCCTGACTCCCATTATCGACCCACTTCGGGTACGCTCCTGGGAGGATCGCGCGATATCCCTGGCGCAGCGCTGGGGTAGCCGAAATCCAATTCCGTGGGGTGGGGTCAGGTAGGTATCGTGGCGGGCGAAAACAGAGCGAACGTCATTCCGCTGCACACGAATCGGGGTCGGGTAGCAGCGCGTCGGAGAGCGGACCAACGGGCGGAGTCTGCTCGCCAGCATCCCTCCTTGCTTTCCGATCCGAACGGTCGGGCATCCGCGGAACAAATCGCCGCGGTGGTCCGCGAAATCGATGAGCACCGGCGTGCCGCGGGGGCGTCGTCCGCCGACGCACCGCTGAATGACTTGGCGCAGCGCGTCGCCTCGGTTGCCGGATTCCTCCGCCAGCGGCTCACCGGCGATTACAGCGTCGACGAGTTCGGCTTTGATCCGCACTTCAATAGCGCGATCGTTCGGCCGTTGCTGCGGCTGTTCTTCCGATCCTGGTTCCGGGTCGAGGTGAGCGGGATCGAGAACCTGCCGGATGACGGGGCCGCGCTGGTGGTCGCCAACCACGCCGGTGTGTTGCCGTTCGACGGGCTGATGTTGTCGGTGGCGGTGCACGATGAGCATCCCGCACAGCGGGACATGCGGCTGCTGGCCGCCGACATGGTGTTCGACCTCCCAGTGGTGGGGGCGGCGGCCCGCAAGGCCGGCCACACGATGGCCTGCACGACGGACGCGCACCGGCTGCTCGCCGCCGGCGAGCTCACCGCCGTGTTCCCTGAGGGCTACAAGGGGCTGGGCAAGCGCTTCGAGGACCGTTATCGGCTGCAGCGGTTCGGCCGTGGTGGATTCGTCACGGCGGCGCTGCGGACGAAGGCGCCGATCATTCCCTGCTCGATCATCGGGTCCGAAGAGATCTACCCGATGCTGACCGACGTCAAGCTGCTGGCGCGGCTGTTCGGGCTGCCGTATTTCCCGATCACGCCGCTGTTTCCCCTGGCCGGGCCCGTGGGGCTGGTGCCGCTGCCGTCGAAGTGGCACATCGCGTTCGGTGAGCCGATCCACACCGACGACTACGCAGCCTCCGACGCCGAGGACCCGATGGTCACCTTCGAGCTGACCGACCAGGTGCGCGAGACCATCCAGCAGACGCTGTACCGGCTGCTGGCCGGCCGCCGCAACATCTTCTTCGGCTGAGTCCGCGCTACGAAAACCGCCGCGGCGCGAATGGCGCCGGGGCGGTTTTCGTTTGAATTTACTTGACCATCGTGAACTGGCAGACGTTCGTGTAGCCGTCGCGGAACAGGTCCGAGCAGCCCCGCAAGTACTTCAGGTAGATGTCGTAGGTCTCCTGCCCCTTCAGGGCGATCGCCTCGTCCTTGTGCGCCTCGAGAGCGTCGCCCCAGGCCGTCAACGTCGGGACGTAGTTCTTCCCGATGAAGTGGTGGCGCTCGATTTTGAAGCCCGCGTCGGTCGAGTATTTGTCGACCAGGTCGACCTGAGGCAACTTCCCGCCGGGGTAGATCTCCTTCAAAATGAAGCTGATGAATCGCAGCAGGGTCATATTGATCTTCAAGCCCATCGCTTTGCCCTCCTCGGCGGTGGGCACCACGATGCTGTGCAGCAGCATGCGGCCATCGTCGGGCAGCAGGTCGTAGTACTTCTTGAAGAAGGTGGCGTAACGCTCGTATCCGGCGTCACCGGCGCCGTCGGCGAAGTGCTCGAACGCGCCCAGTGACACGATGCGGTCGATCGGTTCGTCGCCGGGGAATTCCTCCCAGCCCTGGATCCGCACTTCCTTGCGGCGGGGGCTGTCCATCTTGTCGAACTCCGCCACACAGTGGGCGTACTGGTTCTCGCTCAGCGTCAGGCCGATGACGTTGACGTCGTACTCGGCCACCGCGTGCCGCATCGTCGAGCCCCAGCCGCTGCCGATGTCCAGCAGCGTCATGCCGGGCTCGAGGTTCAGCTTGTCCAGCGCGAGCTTGCGCTTGGCGTACTGCGCCTCTTCCAGCGTCTTGGTCAGATTCTGCGGGTCCGGGTTTTCGTCGAAGTAACCGCAGCTGTAGGTCATCGACGGGTCAAGCCAGAGCTTGAAGAACTCGTTCGATTTGTCGTAGTGCGACCGGACTTTTTCGACCGGCGGCTTCAGCTGCGTGCTTCCCGTGTCCCCCTGTGCAGACATTTATAACGCCCCTAACTTTCCTGCGGATATGGATGCAACTGCTGCGGCGGTTGCTGCAACGTCGGCTTCGTTTGTAGATTCGCCCAACATCGTGACGACACTGGTGACAATCGGGTTTCCATCGGCGTCGGTCACTTCGCTGCGGATCTCGGCGAGCACGGTGCCGTGGGACTCGATCACCGAGTCGAGATACGTGTCGAAGTACAGCCTATCGTGCGCCAGGATCGGGCGGTGGAACTTGAACTTCTGGTCGCGGTGAATCACTCGGGCGATGTTGATCGGGATGCTGAACTTGGTGAAGATCTCCAGCTGCACACGGCGCCCGGCGATGGCCAGGAACGTCAGCGGCGCCACCATGTCGGCGTGCCCAGCGTTCTCGGATTCACTCTCGTCGAAGTGCGCGGGGTGGTCGTCCTTGATCGCCAGTGCGAACTCACGAATCTTCTCGCGACCGACCTCGAAGTAATCCGGCGCGCGGTAATGGCTGCCGATGAGTCCTTCGGCTTCCTTGGGGACTGTCATGGCGCTACGCCCTCCACTCGATTGTGTCTGCGCGGCGCAGCCTATCAGCGCGATTGCCGTCGCGAGGCCAGCGCAGCCAGCGCACCACCGGCTGCGCCCAGCGCCAACGCCGACGGCACTCCGATCCGGGCCGCCTTGCGTGCGGTGCGGAAATCGCGAATCTCCCAGCCGCGCTCCCGCGCCAAGGCGCGCAGGCGGGCGTCGGGATTGATGGCGACCGCGGTACCCACCAGCGACAGCATGGGCACGTCGTTGAAGCTGTCCGAGTAGGCCGTGCAGCGTTTGAGATTGAGGCCCTCGCGAATTGCCAGCGACCGCACGGCGTGCGCCTTGCCGGTGCCGTGCAGGATGTCGCCGACCAGCCTGCCGGTGAAGACGCCGTCGACCGATTCCGCGACGGTGCCCAGAGCGCCGGTCAGCCCCAGCCGTCGCGCGATGGTCGCGGCGAGCTCGTAGGGGGTGGCGGTGATCAGCCACACCTGCTGGCCGGCGTCCAGATGCATCTGCGTGAGCTCGCGGGTGCCGGGCCAGATCTTGTCGGCGATGATCTCGTCGTAGATCTCCTCGCCCAGGGCGACCAGCTGTTCGACCGATCGGCCCTCGATGAACGCGAGCGCCTTGCGCCGGCCGGCGGCGACGTCGTTGCTGTTTTCCGTCCCGAGGATCTGGAACTTGGCCTGCGCGTAGACGAATCCGACGCACGTCGCGATAGGTGAAGTAGTTGCGCGTGGCCAGCCCGCGGCCGAAATGCACCGCCGACGAGCCCTGCACCAGCGTGTTGTCCACGTCGAAGAACGCGGCGGCGGTCAGGTCGATCGGGGGCTGCGGACGGTCCTGCGAGGCGGCGGTTTCCTGCATGCCCTCGATCGCGCGGGCGGCGCTGGCGTTCGCCGCCAGCGACTCCGGGTCAACGTAATCGGTGTGGTCTGCGTCGACCGGGTCAGAGGAAGTCATCGCCAAACCTCCTAGATCGCTATGCTGCCTGGCGACCCCGCGGGTGCCCGATCTCCAACCCTAACGGGCAGATGGAGTGGGGGCGTTGACGTGTCCCGGGCGCCGCGGAAAGGCCAGAACCGTCGAAGCAGCCAGTCCGTTGCGGACTCTACTGTCGCCACAGCGGGACCTGAGAGGTGATGCTTTCCGGCATCCCTTCTACTAAAGCCGCATTCAGGTCGTCGAATGAGAATGCGAGCACTTCCATGTTGATCTGTTCCCCGGGTAGGGCGAAACCGTAGGAACTGACGTCGTCTTGCAGAACGAATCTTTTCAGATGCTTTTCTGCGAACTCCCTCTTAAGTCCCGGGCTTTCGTGCAACACGAACTCGACAACGTCGTGTTCGGGTGGCGCGACCTGTATGCGGGGATTGAGCCCACGAGCCTCCCATTTGACAGAAAGGGTTTCTAAGCCCAGTCGATATCGGAGGGAATTTCCGATCTGCAGGATGATATATTTTCCAGCATCTGCAAAACGCGAGAATATTGCTTGAACATCTTCGGAGCGCTCTGCGGCTCTCTCGTGTAACAACGATTGAACAACGCAAAAATATTCATCATGTGTAGATCCAATGATCCAGGCGCCCCAGTAGCCAGATTTGGCCCACGCGGGCCACTTTTTAATCTTCTCTGAATAATCTAAACGGGAGTACAGGCGGCCATCTTCCCAGTCGGGTTCGTCGTAGGGCCCGCCACTCCCCGCCATGTTTGCGACCGTACGCCACGCGTTGTAATTAACAATGACCTCGGCCTCTCCGTCGTGGGCTCTTGGGCGGCCATCATTCATATCGTCGAGCCTCTCCTGACTTGGTATACCGCTATCCTAAGGCGAGGTAACCGTTTTTAAGCAGAAAGTCGATCAACACAATTTGGCCTTTAGCATTGACTACAACCCATTGTGTTCCGCCGCCGGGCCAGCCGAATGCCTCGACAACTTTTCCATACGCATTGGATTTCGTGACTGGACGGCACAGTTCGGTCAGACGCTACAGACAAGAAGATTCGCCCGTGGTCGCTTGCGATGTGTTAGTTGGCCGCTGGCGCCCGCGGCAGTCAACATTGTCCGTTGGCTGCTGCGACCATTGGCGGAGGCGATGATGCGATAACTGGGATCTATGTCCGAGCAGTTAGAATTCTGGTAATGCCTTATCAACGTACTTCTCTTATTGCACTGCTCGCTGAAAGCATTTAGGGAATGCAAACCCACGAGAGCGAAGAGGTCGCCGTTATCCGTCTATGCGCCAGTGCAGAAAACCAGCCTAAACCTTCTTGTTGGGATCGTACTCGGTACCGGAGATATCATCCCAAAACTTGGGCGACACATTTGTTTTGCGGTCTTCTGGCGCAACAGCGTCGACTTTGGCCTGAAATTCGTCGAAGCCTTTCCTTGCGCGCGCTAATTCTTCTTCTGTCGGCGCGGTAACACCAGCTTCTTCCGGCGTCGAAAAAGTCTTACCGGCAATCTTTTTGCTCATTCGGAACTCCCGTCATAATCTAGAAGGGGCGAGCGGAACAGCTAGTCAGCGTTCGATCATTTCGATAATCGTCCTACCGGTCTGTGGATCTACTGACTTGCTTATGACATAAAATTTTGACCCAGCTGGAAATAATATCTCTTGCTCACCCGGGTACATTGACACGGAAGAAACATCTCGTCCTGTAGTCGACCAGATCCTGAACTCGGTGTTTCCGGCGAAAGTGGGTGACTGAGCCACAGTATGGTCCGTTGAGGTGCTAGTAAAAGCAGGCTCTGTAATTATCTCACCAGGTCGGTACTGTTCGAGCACATCGGCCGGCAGGTTTGTGCCTCGGACTACGGCGCCTTCATACATCGGGAGTTTCTCCAACGCTTTGTGCAGTGCGTCAATACGGGCCTGTTGAGATGCGTCCAATGCGCCTTCCCTAAGAGCAAAATTTAGGTCTTGGTATCCGGGCCCAGTGTAGTGGGCGAGCGCGGCCAGATCATCCGAGTTGAGCGGGTGCAGTGGTAAATGGTGGTCGCTACCGTTGTCCGGATTCGGGTCGTGCTGTCCGTGGTCGTTGGGGTCCTTCGAATCGCTGTCGGGCGGGCCGTGCGGACCGCCTTCTCCCAATCCGGGCGGTGTGCCGTCAGGAGGATGCGACGATACCGATGGGGGAGCGCCCGGCTCTCCGCCGTGCGGTATTCCGGCAGCGGGCGGCGTTTCGGCGGGGAGGTCGCCCTTGGGGACAGAGGGAAGGGACGGCGGTTCCGGCAAAGAGGGCATCGATGGCATCGAAGGAGCCGAGGCCGCCGGCATCGAAGTTGCGGGCGCTGAAGCGGCGGGAGCGGCCGCTGCCGGCACCGCGGGTGGTACTCGCGTGGGGGCCGGCTGCGGCTGCGGCTGCGGCTGCGGCTGCGGATGGGGTGGTGGTGTGCCTTCTGCGGGGGCCGGTACCGGTGGCTTACCCTGCGGTTCTGGCGGGACCCCAATTGCTTTCGGTTCGCCGCTGTGAGGTGTCCCGCCAACCGGCGGCTTGGACTCCGTGGGGCTGTGCGGCAATGGACCGTCGACGGGACCCGGAGCCGGCTTGCCCGAGGGCCCTGGCTTGCCGGGGGGTGCTGGCGCCGGCTGGCCCGATTCGGGCGGCTTGGGAGCGGCCGGCGCCGGATCCGATGGAGGCTTAACCATCGGGGGTTTGAGCTCGGGCGGCTTCTTCAAACCTCTAAGCGCGTCGGCAGCGCCGTGACCGACCTTTCCCAGCTTGGAGAGCGGGCCGCCTGGCAACGCCAAGGTCGCGACGTCGAAGATCGATTTCCCGAGCGCTTCGGCGGGATTACTGCCCCACTCGTCCCAGTGAGTGACGTCTTTGCCCACTGCCTTCCATGACTCGGCGACTCCAGGCCCACCGTCGGGGCCCAATGCGACGAGAGGCAACTCCCCGGACACCATGTCGGCCACGTCCTCGGCGTAGCCCAACGGGTCGCTTTGGAGCCGACTTGGGCTGAATTTCGCGAGCAGCTCGAGGAAATCCCAGCCCTCGACGCCGACGCCCTTCAGTGTTTGGCCCACCTGATTGAGGGCCCTGCCGACCGGCGTCCCGTGTAAAAAGTAGTCCCACTCTTTATCCGCCCAGTGCGCCATATCCTTTGCGGCGGTGGCCGTCTCGGACATGGTGGCCTTGATCTGGTCGGCAAGCGTTTCGGCTTCCTGCGAGAAGTTGTTGACCACCGTTTTGATGTCGTCGGCGATTCTTTTGATCTCGTCTTCGTCTTCGTCGGTCAGGAGATCCCAGACCTCTTTGATCCCGGTCAGCGGATCGCAGACGCGGGACAACAGATCCAGGATCGCCGCGTGTACCTTGTCGATCTTGGCTGCGTAGCTGTTCAGTTGCGCGGCGATCGTTTGGCATTGCCGCGCAACGCTGGTCGTGGCGCCGCACGCATCAGCCAACGCTTTGTTGATGGCCGCGGCCTCGGGAATCTGCTGCGCGGCAATGGCGGCCATCGTGCCGCCGCCTGCCGCGATCTCGGTCGTCATGAAGTTGACGCCCGCGGTCGTCCACGCCGCCGCGGCAGCGCGCAATTTCGCCGAATTGCCTGTGGGCCAAATCATTCCGATATACGGCGCAACCCAGCTCCAGCCCGCCGGGGCGCCGCTGCCGGCGCCGACCGCCGATGGTGGATGAGACGCCGCGGTCAGCGGCCCGGTTATCGGCGGTGTCGGCAGACCCCCGGCGCGGCCCGCGACGTCTGACATCGCCTCGGCTAGCGCATAGTTGTGTGCCGACATTCGCACGCCGTCACCGATGCTGCACAGCCCGTTGCGCGTGCTGACCATCGCGTCGATCACCTTGGCCGCTGCACCGTCGTATGCGCGGCCCAACGCCGCACCCACCGGATCGTCACCGGCCATGCCCGCAGTACCGGCCAGAGCCGTGGTCAAGGCCGAGATCACCGATCCCAGCGAAACACCGGTGGCCAGTACCGTGGCACCGGCGCGGCCTAGGGCAGTCGGGTCACACGCCAGCGGCGCCATTTAGTCACGACCACATATTGAGATTCGTCGACATTGCGCCGGTGTAGTTGCCGTGTGCGGTCGTGGCTACCTTCTCCAGTTGCGCCAGCGCTTGGCGCATCATCGCCTCGCCGCGAACCCAGTGCTGATGCGCCTCGGCATGCGCCCTGGCGGCTTCACCCGTCCACGATGCGTGCAAACGCGTGACGCGCGAATCGATTTCGGTGATCATGTCTTCGGCATAGCGTTGGAAAGCTGCCATCCGCTGCACCGCGTCGGTCAGCGCCTGCGGATCCACCCGAAATGCCTCAGCCACCACGCACCGCCCGCTCCGCCTGGGCGGATCCGGCCTCGTTGTCCTGATATGCCCCGCCGGCCTGGCCCACCAGATGCGCCAGCATCGACAACCCGAGCTCTACCTCGCGGGCACCCCGGTGCCACAGCTCCCACGCGGATCCGTAGGCGGTGCCGGCCGCGCCCTGCCAACCGCCCAACATCTGACCCACCTGGTCGTCGAGTTGGGACAGCTGGGCCGACAGCTGTTCGGCCGCACCGCTGAGCGACGCGGCAGCACCCTGCATCACGACAGGATCGACCCGTAGCGTTTCGTCGGCCATAGTCGCAACATAACGCCTGGTAGATGGCCCTACAAGTCACCGATGCCACACTGGTGCCCATGACGGAGGCGACCGGCCGCCCACAGGTGGAGCTGTTGACCCGCGATGGGTGCACCATCTGCGAGCGTGTGCACGCCCGGTTGGTCGAACTGGCCGGTGAGTTGGGCTTCACGTTGTCGATGACCGACGTCGACGCCGCCGCGGCGGCGGGCAATACTGCGCTGCGGGCCGAGTTCGGCGATCGGCTGCCGGTGATCCTGCTCAACGGCCGCGAACACAGCTACTGGGAGATCGACGAGCCCCGGCTGCGGGCCGATCTCGGCCGCTGACCCGCCCGGCCGGCCAGCGCCAGGCGATTATTTGGTAGCCCAGCTGATAAACGTTTACCGTGGACAGCAGTTCAGTTACTGGAGGAAGCAAGGGAGCTGGCCAGGTGATGCTGCCGTGAGCGTCCTGCTCTTCGGGGTTTCGCACCGCAGTGCGCCGGTCTCCGTCCTGGAACAACTCAGCATCGACGAGTCCGATCAGGGCAAGATCGTCGACCGGGTGTTGCAGTCGCCACTGGTGACCGAGGCGATGGTGCTGTCGACATGCAACCGGGTCGAGGTCTACGCGGTGGTGGACGCGTTCCACGGCGGGTTGGCGGTGATCGGGCAGGTGCTGTCGGAACAGTCCGGGATGTCGATGGCCGACCTCACCAAATACGCGTACGTCCGATACAGCGAGGCCGCCGTCGAGCACCTGTTCGCGGTCGCCAGCGGCCTGGATTCCGCGGTGATCGGCGAGCAGCAGGTGCTCGGTCAGGTCCGTCGCGCCTACGCCAACGCCGAGACCAACCGCACCGTCGGGCGGATACTGCACGAGCTGGCCCAGCGGGCCCTGTCGGTGGGCAAGCGGGTGCATTCCGAAACCGCCATCGACGCCGCCGGCGCCTCGGTGGTGTCCGTCGCACTCGGCATGGCCGAACGCCGGCTCGGCGGGCTGTCCGGCAAGACCGCGGTCCTGGTCGGCGCCGGAGCGATGGGCGCCCTGGCCGCGGCGCACCTTTCGCGTGCCGGCATCGGGCACGTCCACGTGCTCAACCGGTCGTTGTCCCGGGGCCAGCGCCTGGTCCGCAAGATCCGCGACTCCGGTGTGCAGGCCGAGGCGCTGCCACTGGACCGGCTGGCCGACACCCTGGCCGATGCCGACGTCGTCGTCAGCTGTACCGGGGCGGTGACCCCGGTGGTCTCGCTGGCCGACGTGCACCACGCGCTGGCCGCCGCGCACCGCGACGAAGAGACGAACCCACTGGTGATCTGCGACCTGGGCATGCCGCGCGACGTCGACCCGGCGGTGGCCGGGCTGCCCGGCGTCTGGGTCGTCGATGTGGACCGCGTGCAGCATGAACCCTCGGCCCACGCCGCGGCCGCGGACGTCGACGCCGCCCGCACCATCGTCGCCACCGAAGTTGCTGCCTATCTGGCCGGACAGCGGATGGCCGAGGTCACGCCGACGGTCACGGCGTTGCGCCAGCGCGCCGCCGACGTGGTCGAAGCGGAACTGCTGCGCCTCGACAACCGGCTGCCCGGGCTCGAGAGCGCCCAGCGCGAGGAGGTGGCGCGCACCGTGCGTCGGGTGGTGGACAAGCTGCTCCACGCGCCGACCGTGCGGATCAAACAGCTCGCCAGCGCGCCCGGCGGTGACAGCTACGCCGAGGCGTTGCGCGAACTCTTCGAACTCGACCAGACCGCCGTCGATGCCGTGGCCGCGGGCGAATTGCCAGTCATTGCAAACGGATTCGACGCGGGTACCCCGCACCGAGGCGCCGAGTAGGCGATTGGCGAACGTGATCCGGATAGGCACCCGGGGCAGCCTGTTGGCCACCACCCAGGCCGGGGTCGTCAGAGACGCTTTGATCGCGCTCGGACACCCGGCGGAGTTGGTGACCATCAGCACGGCCGGCGACCGCTCGTCGGCGCCCATCGAGTCGCTAGGGGTGGGCGTCTTCACCACCGCACTGCGCGAGGCCATGGCGGAGGGCCGTGTCGACGCCGCGGTGCACTCGCACAAGGATCTGCCGACCGCCGACGACCCTAGGTTTGCTGTGGCGGCCATACCGGTCACGCAACGACCCGCGCGACGCGGTGGTAGCGCGCGACGGACTGGTGCTCGCGGAGTTGCCGGCAGGTTCGCTGGTGGGCACCTCCTCGCCGCGGCGGGCCGCGCAGCTTAGAGCATTGGGTCTCGGTTTGGAAATCCGCCCCCTACGAGGCAACCTAGATACCAGGTTGAACAGGGTAAGCAGTGGTGATCTTGACGCGATCGTGGTAGCCCGGGCGGGACTCGCCCGGATCGGTCGCCTCGACGATGTCACCGAGACGCTGGAGCCGGTGCAGATGTTGCCAGCACCGGCTCAGGGCGCGCTCGCCGTCGAATGCCGTGCCGGTGATAGCCGGTTAGCGGCAGTGCTGGCGGAACTGGACGACGCCGACACGCGTGCGGCGGTCACCGCGGAGCGAGCCCTGCTGGCCGAACTGGAGGCCGGTTGCTCCGCACCGGTGGGCGCGATCGCCGAAGTGGTCGAGTCCATCGATGAGGAAGGCCGGATCTTCGAAGAGCTGTCGCTGCGTGGTTGCGTGGCGGCGCTGGACGGGTCCGACGTGATCCGCGCGTCCGGTATCGGCAGTCCCGATCGGGCACGAGAGCTTGGGCTTTCGGTGGCCGCGGAGCTGTTCGAGCTGGGCGCCCGAGAGCTGATGAGCGAAGCGCGGCAAGACCCGGCGCGAGGAAATTAAATGCGAGTTACGTGGGAGCGACAATGACGACGCGAGGGCGTAAGCCGACACCCGGCCGCATCACGTACGTGGGCTCCGGTCCGGGCGACCCGGGACTGCTGACGACCCGGGCCGCCGCGGTGCTGGCGAACGCCGCTTTGGTGTTCACCGACCCTGACGTGCCCGAGCCTGTGCTGGCCCTGATCGGCAAGGACCTGCCACCGGTTTCCGGCCCGGCCCCGGCCGAGGCGGCCGGCGCGAACGGCGACGGCGGCGCCGTCCAAGGCAAGGCGCAGCCGGCGGTGATATCCGGCGGTCCCGATATCCGCCCGGCGCTGGGTGACCCCGCCGAGGTCGCCAAGACGCTGACCGCCGAGGCGCGGACGGGCGTCGACGTGGTGCGGCTGGTGGCCGGCGACCCCCTGACGGTCGACGCGGTCATCACCGAGGTCAACGCCGTCGCGCGGAGCCACCTGCACATCGAGATCGTGCCCGGGCTGGCCCCCAGCGATGCCGTCCCGACGTACGCGGGGTTGCCGCTGGGCTCCTCGCACACGGTCGCCGACGTGCGCGGCGACGTGGACTGGGAAGCGCTGGCCGCCGCGCCCGGTCCGCTGATTCTGCAGGCCACGTCGTCGCATCTGGCCGACGCCGCGCGCACCCTGATCGAGCACGAGCTGGCCGAGACCACTCCGTGCGTGGTGACCGCGCACGGCACCACCTGTCAGCAGCGTTCCATCGAAACCACGCTGCACGGCTTGACCGACTCGGCGGTGCTGGGCGGTACCGACCCCGCCGGTCCGTTGACCGGCCCGCTGGTGGTGACCATCGGCAAGACGGTGGCCAGCCGGGCGAAGCTGAATTGGTGGGAGAGCCGTGCGCTGTACGGCTGGACCGTGTTGGTGCCGCGCACCAAGGACCAGGCCGGCGAGATGAGCGAGCGGCTGACCTCCTACGGCGCGCTGCCGATCGAGGTGCCGACCATCGCCGTCGAGCCGCCGCGCAGCCCCGCTCAGATGGAACGGGCCGTCAAGGGATTGGTCGACGGCCGCTTCCAGTGGGTGGTGTTCACCTCCACCAACGCGGTGCGTGCGGTGTGGGAGAAGTTCGGCGAGTTCGGTTTGGACGCCCGGGCGTTCTCCGGAGTGAAGATCGCCTGTGTCGGCGAGTCGACCGCCGACCGGGTCCGGGCGTTCGGGATCAGCCCCGAACTGGTGCCGGCCGGAGAACAGTCCTCATTGGGTCTGCTCGACGACTTCCCGCCCTATGACAGCATTTTCGACCCGGTGAACCGGGTCCTGCTGCCGCGCGCCGACATCGCCACCGAGACGCTGGCCGAGGGTCTGCGCGAACGTGGCTGGGAGATCGAGGATGTCACCGCCTACCGGACGGTGCGGGCCGCCCCGCCGCCGGCGGAAACCCGCGAAATGATCAAGACCGGTGGCTTCGACGCGGTGTGCTTCACGTCCAGCTCCACGGTGCGAAACCTGGTCGGCATCGCCGGCAAGCCGCACGCGCGGACGATCATCGCCTGCATCGGCCCCAAGACCGCTGAGACCGCAGCCGAATTCGGTCTGCGGGTGGATGTCCAGCCCGATACCGCCGCGGTTGGCCCGCTGGTCGACGCGCTGGCCGAACACGCCGCGCGGTTGCGCGCCGAGGGTGCGCTGCCACCGCCGCGCAAAAAGAGCCGCAGGCGCTAGTGGCCTACCCGCGGCAGCGCCCGCGTCGGCTTCGCACCACCCCGGCATTGCGTCGTTTGGTGGCGCAAACATCTTTGGAGCCAAGGCATTTGGTGCTGCCGATGTTCGTCGCCGACGGCATCGACGAACCGCGGCCGATCGCTTCCATGCCGGGAGTGGTGCAGCACACCCGTGATTCGCTGCGCAGCGCCGCCGCCGATGCCGTCGCCGCCGGGGTGGGCGGGCTGATGCTGTTCGGCGTGCCGCGTGAGCAGGACAAGGACTCGATCGGGTCGGCCGGCACCGATCCCGATGGCATCCTCAATGTGGCGCTGCGTGACCTGGCCAAGGACCTCGGCGACGCCACCGTATTGATGGCCGACACCTGCCTGGACGAGTTCACCGACCACGGGCACTGCGGTGTCCTCGACGAACGGGGCCGGGTCGACAACGACGCCACCGTGGCCCGGTATGTGGAACTGGCTGTGGCACAAGCGGAATCGGGTGCTCACGTGGTGGGGCCGAGCGGCATGATGGACGGCCAGGTGGGCGCGATTCGCGACGGGCTGGACGCCGCGGGCTACACCGATGTGGTGATCCTGGCCTACGCGGCCAAGTTCGCCTCGGCGTTCTACGGCCCGTTCCGCGAGGCGGTGAGTTCCAGCCTGTCCGGCGACCGGCGCACCTATCAGCAGGAGCCGGGCAACGCCCGGGAGGCGCTGCGCGAGATCGAACTGGATCTCGACGAGGGCGCCGACATCGTGATGATCAAGCCGGCGATGGGTTATCTCGACGTGGTGGCGGCCGCGGCGGACGTCTCGCCGGTGCCGGTGGCCGCCTACCAAGTGTCGGGGGAGTACGCGATGATTTGCGCTGCGGCCGCCAACAATTGGATCGACGAGCGCGCCGCGGCGCTGGAGTCATTGACCAGCATCCGGCGCGCCGGAGCCGATATCGTGCTCACCTATTGGGCCGCGGATGCGGCGGGTTGGCTTTCGTGACGGGATGGGGCCGTGCAGATGACGACCGACAAGCGACACCGAACCCAAGCCGTTGTTCTACGAACCCGGCGCCAGCTGGTGGTGGCTGGCTGCGGCCCGGCCGCGGCGGTGGCCATGGTCCTGATCGAAATCTGGAGCGGTGCCCCGGTGTCGCTGGTGGTTCCGGCGATCTTCCTGGTGCTGGTGTCGGCGTTCGTGGGGATGCAGGTGAAGGCGGCACGGATCCACGTCTCGGTCGAGCTGACCGAAGACGCCCTGCGCCAGGGCACCGAAACCATCCTGGTGCGCGAAATCGTCAAGGTGTATCCCGAGCCCGAGAACCATCGAGGCCTCCGAGAAAGACGCTGGCGAAGTGGCAGTCGGCGCGGGCGCTCGGCGAACTGGTCGGGGTGCCGCGCGGCGGGTCGGCATCGGTCTCAAGCTCACCGGCCAGGCGCACCGCCCAGGCCTGGGCGCGTCGTCATCGTCACCTGCGGGCGGCGCTGACCCCGCTGGTCCAGGAGCGGGTGGAGCCCGCCCGATCGATCGTCACCGAGACCGGCGACGACGACACCGGAACGGCGACCCAGTGAACGCCCGCTACCGGGCTGCTCGAGCTGGGCTTGGCCTGCGCCGCGCTGGTCTGCGCGGGATGACGCTGGTGGCACTCGCAGTCACACGGTGACCGTGGCACCCATCGCGGACGGGCAGCCGTCCACCACGTCGCTGGTTTACGACCCGCAGCTGCTGCTGCTGACGCTGGTGTTGGTGACGATCGCCGGGGTGCTGGCGGTGGTCGGGCTGGCCAGGCTGCGGCGCGTGCGCTCGCGGCTACGCCGTCTTCCTGACCAGCGGCAGCACCATCTGGCGGCGGGCACGATGGCGTCCGCCAGGTTGTGCAGCGCCTCGTGCACCGAGCGCGTGATCGGGAAACTCGCGTCATGGCCGGTGTCATCCAGCACCTCGATGACCGCTGGGCTGGCGACCAACGTCCACTCGCACCCCGGCGGCGCGGCAATCCTCGTCGAACACGCACAGCAGCGAGATACCGGCCGCAGCAAAGTGCTCACGTCGGCTCAGGTCGAGCACCACGGGGTTTTCTCCGAGCGATGAAACGCGCGAATGTACTCGCTGACCCGATCGACATTGACAGCGTCGATTTCGCCTCGGATGGTCACCACCGTCGCCAGGTGGCGATAGTGCGCCCGGATCTGGGCGCCACTCGCAGTCAAACATGCAGTTGTCGTGGCCAGTCTGGCTGCCTGCGATCGTCATGCAGAGCCCCATTCTCCGTGGCGCTCGCCCTGTCTTCGGCGGACGCTGCACGCTCACCAAACTGTGCTTAAACGTTGCCCGCAAACCTAAGGAGACCGACAGCCGCGTCTAACTCTTTGCTAAGAAGCGAGTGCCGGGCCTCGTCGCGGATTGGGGCTGAGCAAACGCCCAGCGGAATATCGGGCAATGGGAGTACCCCGGAGCCCCGTGTGCCACACCACGACCGTCCCCGCATGCGCGGCGATTGCGCTGCTAGGCTGCCATGGCTGCCGGTTGCTGGTCGGGGCGCTTGTGAATTGGCGAGATCTGCCCGACTCAGCCGGAGTAGCAGCGAACGAAACAGCAGGAGTCCGGACGGAAAGAGCATCGTGCGCAGCGGAGAGATCAGGGGCGAGATCAAGGCCCTGACGGGACTCCGCATCGTCGCCGCGGTCTGGGTGGTGCTGTTTCACTTCCGGCCGATGCTCGGCGATGTGTCGCCCGATTTCCGCGACGCCCTCGCGCCGGTGCTCAACTGCGGCGCCCAAGGCGTCGACCTCTTCTTCATCCTCAGCGGGTTCGTGCTGACGTAGAACTATCTCGACCGCATGGGCCGGTCCTGGTCGACGCGCGCCACCCTGCACTTCCTGTGGCTGCGACTGGCCCGGGTGTGGCCGGTGTACCTGGTCACCTTGCACCTCGCCGCCCTGTGGGTGATCTTCACCCTGCACGTCGGCCATGTGCCGTCGCCGGATGCCGCCCAGCTCACCGCGATCAGCTACGTGCGCCAAATCCTGTTGGTGCAGTTGTGGTTCGTGCCGTTCTTCGATGACTCCAGTTGGGACGGGCCGGCCTGGTCGATCAGCGCGGAATGGCTGGCCTACCTGCTCTTCGCCGTGCTGGTGCTGGTCATTTTACGGATGAAGCAGGCGACCAGGGCGCGCAGCCTGATGTTGCTGGCGTTCGCGGCGTCGTTGCCGCCGGTGGTGATGTTGCTCGCCAGCGGCCACTTCTACACGCCGTGGAGCTGGTTGCCGCGAATCGTGACGCAGTTCACCGCGGGAGCGCTGGCCTGTGCCGCGGTGCGCAGGCTGCGGCTGAGCGATCGTGGTCGCCGCGCCGCCGGATACATCTCCCTGCTTCTCCTGGCCGCCATGGTGGGCGTGCTCTACTGGTTTGCCGCGCACCCGATATCGGGAGTCGTGGAGAACGACAGCGGCGGGGTGGTCGACGTGCTGTTCGTTCCGCTGGTGATTACGCTGGCGATCGGCCTCGGGAGCCTGCCGAGGCTGCTGTCGACGCGGGTGATGGTGTACGGCGGCAAGATCTCGTTCTGCCTGTACATGGTGCATGAGCTGGTGCACACCGCCTGGGGCTGGGCCGTGGAGCAATTCGAGCTCACCACCCTGGACAACCCGTGGAAATGGAACGTCATCGGTCTGCTCGCGATTGCGCTGGTGGCCTCGGTCCTGCTGTATCACTTCGTCGAAGAGCCCGCCCGCCGTTGGATGCGCAGGATGGTCGACGTCAGAGCCGTCAACGCGACAAGCGAGCCCGGCGAGTCGAACAGTAAGCTTCATCCGATCGACGGTCCGCTGGAAGCGGTTTCGGCCCGCGCGGTGTGACGGCCGCCTCAGCGGCCGGCCGCGACTCACGGGGAATACTTGATGAGGACGCGGCGGCACCCGACGATGCCGTTAACAGTGGAGGTGAGAGTGAATCGTCTGGCCACTTTCTCATTGGGTTGAGTTTTCTGGCGGGCGTGGCATCGCATACCCGGCGCAGGTGCGGACCTACGAAACATTGACGCTGGACTTCCGGCTGAATCATGTCGCAGTGGTCGGCGATTCGTACACCACCGGCACCGATGAGGGCGGGCTGGGATCGAGATCGTGGACGTCACGCGCCTGGCAGGTGCTCGGGTCGCGGGGCTGCGGATCGCGGGCAACGTGGCGGCCGAGGGCAGAGCCGGTTATGGCACGCCCGGCGACCGCGGCAGTATCTTCGAGGATCTGACCGCCAAGGCGGTGCAGCCCGACGATGCGCTGGTGGTGTTCTTCGGCTCCCGCAACGACCAGGGCGTCGATCCCGGGATGCTGGCCGGAAAGACCAGCGCCGCTTTGGATCTGGCCCGCCGGCTGGCGCCGTCGGCGAGGTTGCTGGTGATCGGACCGCCGTGGCCGACCGCCGATGTACCGCCGTCGATGTTGCTGATTCGCGACGTGCTCGCCGGCGCGGCCGGGGCGGCGGGGGCGACGTTCGTCGACCCGATCGGCGAACGCTGGTTCGTCGAACGACCCGACCTGATCGGCGCGGATGGGGTGCACCCGAACGACGCGGGGCATCAGTACCTGGCGGACAAGATCGCGCCGCTCATTCGTACGCAGCTGTCGACCTGACTCAGGTGTGGCGACCTGCTTGCTGGGCAAGCTGAACCCGCGATGACACAGCGAGTTTGGCGTAGACGTGCGTGGAC
>CAWCRJ010000022.1:0-1100244 GCA_963797865.1 uncultured Actinomycetota bacterium | reverse complement strand
CCTCGATATGTAGGTGGCCGTGGTGCGCTGCTGCGCAGCTCCGCCGGCTGCTCAGCAGATCCGCGCTTATAGAGTGCGCATCCAGGGCTGAGCGGCCCGGCGTGCCGCCGCCTGGACGCACACTCAACGCCACCAGCGCGCACTCAACGCGGCGCGGGCGCTCCGAATCGAACGGCCTCAGGCGATGTCGGCGACGAATACCCCGATCCGGCGCAGCTGTATGCGTGCCATCCCGGGCAGGCCGTCCCCATCCGAGCCGGCGGGCAGGATCCGCGGGTTGATCAGGTGCACCGTCCGATTGCGGCTGAAAGCCACGTCCGCCTCGCCGGCGGCCAGCACATTCTTCACCCAGTTCGTCTTGCCGTGGGCGAGCGCGATCGCCAGGGTGTTGCCCTTGCGATACGTGGTCACGATGGTCTCGTAGGGCTTGCCGGAGGTGCGGCCACGATGCTTGATTGTCACGGTTCCGGGCAGGTAGCGCGCGAGGGGCCGCAGCGCCCGGTTGAGGTATTTGATCTGGAAGCGCTCAAACCAGACCGGGAAGACCATCGGGACGCCCGGGGCATTGTTGGGGTGATCCTTGGCGGACATGGCGGCTCCCTGGGTCGGCTCTTCTCTTTGGCGCGGGGTATGGCCTCAATACCGGCACTGTACCGGTCGGATATTGACTTGAGTTCCTCTGGGACAATGGACACCGTGAGCACCACCCAACCGTCGCCGATGGCCCGTATCGACCTGCGGGGCGCGGAGTTGACGGCTGCCCGGTTACGGGCGGCGCTGCCCCGCGGCGGCGCCGATGTGGAGACGGTGCTGCCCAAGGTCCGGCCGATCGTGCAGGCCGTGGCCGAGCGCGGCGCCGAAGCCGCCTTGGACTTCGGCGCCACCTTCGACGGGGTCAGGCCCCCGGCCGTCCGGGTGCCTGCTGCCGCGCTCGAGAAGGCCCTGACCGAGTTGGACGCGAGTGTGGCCGACGCGCTGCGGGTGATGATCGAACGCACCCGCGCCGTGCACGCCGACCAGCGTCGCACCGACGTCACGACCACCCTTGGCCCGGGCGCGACCGTCACCGAGCGGTGGGTCCCGGTCGACCGGGTGGGTCTCTACGTGCCCGGCGGCAACGCCGTGTACCCCTCCAGCGTGGTGATGAACGTGGTGCCGGCCCAGGCCGCCGGCGTCGCCTCGCTGGTGGTGGCCAGCCCACCGCAGGCCCAGTTCGACGGCCTGCCGCACCCGACGATCCTGGCCGCGGCCCGGCTGCTGGGGGTCGGCGAGATGTGGGCCGTGGGTGGTGCGCAGGCGGTCGCGCTGCTGGCCTACGGCGGCACCGACCTCGACGGCGCCGAGTTGGCGCCCGTGGACATGATCACCGGACCCGGCAACATCTACGTCACCGCCGCCAAGCGGCTGTGCCGGTCGCACGTCGGAATCGACGCCGAAGCCGGCCCGACGGAGATCGCCATCCTGGCCGACCACACCGCCGACCCGGCGCACGTGGCCGCCGACCTGATCAGTCAGGCCGAGCACGACGAGATGGCGGGCAGCGTGCTGGTCACTCCCAGCGCGGACTTGGCCGCCGCCACCGACACCGAGCTGGCCGTCCAGCTGCAGACGACCGTGCACCGCGAACGGGTGACGGCAGCGCTCGGCGGACGCCAATCGGCCATCATCCTGGTCGACGACCTGGACGCCGGAGTCGAAGTCGTCAACGCCTATGCCGCCGAACATCTGGAGATCCAGACCATCGACGCGGCCGCCGTGGCGGGCCGAATCCGTTCGGCCGGCGCCATTTTCGTTGGCCCGTATGCCCCGGTGAGCCTGGGTGACTACTGCGCGGGATCCAATCACGTGCTGCCGACCGCCGGCAGCGCCCGGCATTCCAGCGGCCTGTCCGTGCAGACCTTCCTGCGCGGCATCCACGTCGTCGACTACACCGAGGCGGCGCTGAAAGACGTGTCCGGGCATGTGATCGCGCTCGCCGAGGCCGAAGACCTGCCGTCACACGGCGAAGCGGTGCGGCGGAGGTTCGAGCGATGACGACCCAGAGGCCCACGCGCCAACCGACACTGGATGACCTGCCGCTGCGCGACGACCTGCGTAGCAAATCGCCTTACGGCGCACCGCAGTTGGACGTCGCGGTGCGACTGAACACCAATGAGAACCCGCACCCGCCCAGCCAGACGCTGGTGGACGACGTGGTGCGATCGGTGGGCGCGGTCGCCGCCGAGTTGCACCGCTACCCCGACCGCGACGCGGTGGCCCTGCGCACCGACCTGGCCGCCTACCTGAGCGCCCAGACCGGCGTCCAGATCGGAGTCGAAAACCTTTGGGCGGCAAATGGTTCCAATGAGATCTTGCAGCAGCTGCTGCAGGCGTTCGGAGGTCCGGGGCGCACCGCCATCGGGTTTGTCCCGTCCTACTCGATGCACCCGATCATCTCCGACGGCACCCGCACCGAATGGCTGCAGGCCGCCCGCGCCGACGACTTCAGCCTGGATGTCGACGCCGCGGTGGCCGCCATCATCGACCGCCGGCCCGACGTGGTGTTCGTCGCCAGCCCGAACAACCCGTCCGGGCAGAGTGTTTCACTGCCGGATCTGCGGCGGTTGCTCGACGCGGTGCCCGGCATCCTGATCGTCGATGAGGCCTACGGCGAGTTCTCTTCGCAGCCCAGCGCGGTGGAACTGGTGGGGCAGTATCCGACCAAGCTCGTCGTCTCGCGCACCATGAGCAAGGCGTTCGCGTTCGCCGGTGGCCGGCTGGGCTACCTGATCGCCACCCCGGCGGTGATCGACGCGATGCTGCTGGTGCGGTTGCCGTATCACCTGTCGGCGCTCACCCAGGCCGCCGCACGCGCCGCGCTGCGGCACTCCGATGACACGCTGGGCAGTGTGTCGACGCTGATCTCCGAACGTGAGCGCGTCTCAACTACCTTGACCCGCATGGGGTTTCGGGTGATTCCTAGCGACGCGAACTTCGTACTGTTCGGGGAATTCGCCGATGCGCCGGCCACCTGGCAGCGCTATCTGGATGCCGGCGTGCTGATCCGCGACGTCGGAATCCCCGGTTACCTGCGCGCGACGACCGGACTCGCAGCGGAGAACGACGCCTTCCTGCGCGCCAGCGCCCAGATCGCCGCCACCGAATTGGTACCAGTTACCCCCAGCCCCGTAGGAGCACCGTGACAGCGACCGCTACCCGCCGTGCGCGCATCGAGCGCCGCACGAAGGAATCCGACATCGTCATCGAACTCGACCTCGACGGCACCGGCCAGGTCGACATCGACACCGGTGTGCCGTTTTACGACCACATGCTCACGGCCCTGGGCAGTCACGCCAGCTTCGACCTGACCGTGCGCGCCAAGGGCGACGTCGAAATCGAGGGACACCACACCATCGAGGACACCGCCATCGCGCTGGGGCAGGCGCTTGGCCAGGCCTTGGGCGACAAACGGGGCATCCGCCGGTTCGGCGACGCCTTCATCCCGATGGACGAGACGCTGGCCCACGCGGCGGTCGATGTGTCCGGCCGGCCCTACTGCGTGCACAGCGGAGAACCGGATCACCTGCAGCACACCACCATTGCCGGCAACTCGGTGCCCTATCACACCGTCATCAACCGGCACGTGTTCGAATCGCTGGCCATGAACGCGCGCATCGCACTGCACGTGCGCGTCCTGTACGGGCGCGACCCGCACCACATCACCGAAGCGCAGTACAAGGCGGTTGCCCGCGCGCTGCGCCAGGCGGTCGAGTCCGACCCTCGGGTCTCGGATGTGCCGTCCACCAAAGGGGTTCTGTGACCGCGAAGAAAGTAGTTGTCCTTGACTACGGCTCGGGCAACCTGCGGTCGGCTCAGCGTGCGCTCGAGCGGGTCGGTGCGTCGGTCGAGGTGACCGGCGACGCCGATTCGGCGGCCGCCGCCGACGGATTGGTGGTGCCCGGCGTCGGCGCCTACGAGGCCTGCATGACGGGGCTACGCGGCGTCCGTGGCGAGCGCATCATCGCCGAGCGGATCGCCGCCGATCGCCCGGTGCTGGGCGTCTGCGTCGGGATGCAGATCCTGTTCGCCCGCGGCGTCGAATTCAGTGTGGAGACGCAGGGATGCGGTCAATGGCCGGGATACGTCACGCGACTGCAGGCGCCGGTCATTCCGCACATGGGCTGGAACGTCGTCGAATCCGGGCCCGGCACTGTGCTGTTCAAGGGACTCGATGCCGACACCCGGTTCTACTTCGTGCACTCCTACGCCGCGCAGCAGTGGGAGGGTTCGCCGGGGGCGGTGCTGACGTGGGCAACCCACGAGGGCCCGTTTCTGGCGGCGGTCGAGGACGGGCCGCTGTCCGCCACCCAATTCCACCCGGAGAAGAGCGGGGACGCCGGCGCGGCCGTGCTGAGCAATTGGGTCCAGGGATTGTGAAGGTCCTCGCGAAGGCGCTTTCTAGCGAGCAACAGTCGGGGATGCACGTAATTCGTTGCAATCTCGGCACACAGGAGGGAATGTGTTGATCTTGTTGCCCGCTGTCGACGTGGTCGACGGCCGCGCGGTGCGGCTGGTGCAGGGCAAGGCGGGCAGTGAAACCGAATACGGCTCGGCGCTGGACGCCGCGCTGACCTGGCAGCGCGATGGCGCCGAGTGGATTCATCTGGTCGACCTGGACGCGGCGTTCGGGCGCGGCTCCAACCGCGATCTGCTGGCCGAGGTGGTCGGCAAGCTCGACGTGCGGGTGGAGCTGTCCGGTGGTATCCGCGACGACGATTCGCTGGCCGCCGCCCTGGCCACCGGCTGCGCCCGGGTGAACCTGGGCACGGCGGCCCTCGAGAACCCGCAGTGGTGCGCCCAAGCGATCAGCGAACACGGCGACAAGGTCGCCGTGGGTCTGGACGTGCAGATCGTCGACGGTGAGCACCGGTTGCGTGGGCGGGGCTGGGAAACCGACGGGGGCGACCTGTGGGAAGTACTGGAACGCCTTGACGGGCAAGGGTGTTCGCGGTTCGTGGTCACCGATGTGACCAAGGACGGCACGCTGGGCGGTCCCAATCTGGACCTGCTGGCGTCCGTGGCAGAACGCACCGACGCCCCGGTGATCGCCTCCGGCGGCGTGTCCAGCCTCCACGACCTGCGCGCCATCGCCACCCTCACCGACCGTGGGGTCGAGGGCGCCATAGTCGGCAAGGCCCTCTACGCCGGACGATTCACCTTGCCGCAGGCACTGGCCGCGGTGGCGGAGTAGCACCGCATGGACGTGCACACGTTGGTGGCGCAGGCGTCGGCGATTCTCGACGACGCAGTCGAGCCGTTTCTTGCCGGTCATCGCGCCGATTCCGCGGTCCGCAAGAAGGGCAACGACTTCGCCACCGACGTCGACCTCGCGATCGAGCGGCAGGTGGTCGCCGCACTCGTCGAGGCGACCGGGATCGGGGTGCACGGCGAGGAATTCGGCGGCTCGGCCGTCGACTCGCCATGGGTGTGGGTATTGGATCCCGTCGACGGCACCTTCAACTACGCGGCCGGCTCGCCGATGGCCGGCATCTTGTTGGGCCTGTTGCGTCACGGCGAACCGGTGGCCGGATTGACCTGGCTGCCGTTCATGGACCAGCGCTACACCGCGGTGGCGGGCGGTCCGTTGCACAAGAATGGGGTGCCGCAGCCGCCGCTGACCTCCATCGACCTGGCCGACGCCCTGGTCGGCGCCGGGTCGTTCAGCGCGGACGCGCGCGGCCGATTCCCGGGACGCTATCGAATCGCCTTGCTGGAGAACCTCAGCCGGGTCTCGTCGCGTTTGCGAATGCACGGCTCCACCGGACTCGATCTTGCGTTCGTCGCCGACGGAATACTCGGTGCGGCTGTAAGTTTCGGTGGCCACGTGTGGGATCATGCCGCCGGGGTCGCGCTGGTCCATGCCGCCGGTGGGGTCGTCACCGATCTGGCCGGTGAGCCGTGGACTCCCGCATCGGATTCCGCGGTGGCGGCCGGTCCCGCCGCACATGCCGAGATCCTCGAAATTTTGCGCGCCACCGGCCGACCGGAGGACTACTGAGATGCCCCCAGACCCCAACGGTCTCGCGGTGCGGGTGATCCCGTGCCTGGACGTCGACGGCGGCCGGGTGGTCAAAGGCGTCAACTTCGAGAACCTTCGGGACGCCGGCGACCCCGTGGAGCTCGCGGCCGCCTACGACGCCGAAGGCGCTGACGAGCTGACTTTTCTCGACGTGACCGCATCGTCCTCGGGACGGGCCACCATGCTCGATGTAGTGCGCCGCACCGCCGAGCAGGTCTTCATTCCGCTGACCGTCGGCGGCGGGGTGCGCACCGTGGCCGATGTCGACGTGTTGCTGCGCGCGGGAGCCGACAAGGTTTCCATCAACACCGCGGCGATCGCCCGGCCCGAGTTGCTGGCCGAGATGGCGCGGCAGTTCGGCTCGCAGTGCATCGTGCTGTCCGTCGATGCCCGCACGGTGCCGCCGGGCGCGGTGCCGACGCCGTCGGGCTGGGAGGTCACCACCCATGGCGGGCGCCACGGCACCGGGCTCGACGCGGTCGAGTGGGCTTCGCGCGGAGCCGATTTGGGGGTGGGGGAGATCCTGCTGAACTCGATGGACGCCGACGGCACCAAAGCCGGATTCGACCTGGAGATGCTGCAGGCGGTGCGGTCGGCGGTCACGGTTCCGGTCATCGCCAGCGGTGGCGCCGGGGCGGCCGAACACTTCGCACCCGCCATCGCGGCCGGCGCCGATGCGGTGTTGGCGGCCAGCGTGTTTCACTTCCGGGAGCTGACGATCGGTCAGGTGAAGGCCGCCATGGCCGCAGAAGGGATCACCGTGCGATGACGCTCGACCCGCAGATCGCCGCGCGGCTGAAGCGCAACGCCGACGGCCTGTTCACCGCCGTCGTGCAGGAGCGCGGCAGCGGTGACGTGCTGATGGTCGCCTGGATGGATGACGCCGCCCTGGCCCGGACCCTGAAAACCCGTGAGGCAACCTACTATTCACGGTCCCGAAGCCAGCAGTGGGTCAAGGGAGCGACGTCCGGCCACACCCAATACGTCCACTCGGTGCGCTTGGACTGCGACGGCGACACCGTGCTGCTGACGGTCGACCAGGTCGGCGACGCCTGCCACACCGGCGACCACAGCTGCTTCGACGCCGACATGCTGCTGGCACCGGAGCGCTGAACCGCCGAATCAGCTCGGCAGCGCATTGAGCCCGGTGGCCGCGCCCACCGCGGCGCGTGCCCACTCCCGCCTGGCGACGGCCGGTTCGATGCGGTCGCGGCGGATGGCTTCGACGTCGATCGCCGTTCCATTGATCGCCGCGCCGGGCACCCGGAAGGAAAAGCCACGCTCCTCGGTGGCGATGGCCAACATCGCGTCGCTGCCGGCGAAACCGTTGGCGCGCATGGTGTCCTCGGCCCACCGGAACGGCTTGAGGCCGCCGAAGTTCTTGACGTACACCACCCAGAGTCGAACGCCGCGGGCCGCGCGCAGGTTGTTCAGCGTTCGTTCGACCGTGTTGTGCTCGACGGGGCCGAGAGCGCCCACCTGGTCGGTGATCTGGCTGGTCAGCTTCAGGGCCGATTTCGACGGCGGCGCAACGGCACTCGCGTTAGGCCGCGCCGCCGACGGCGACGAGGCGCCGGGGTCGGGCTGGTCGGCGTGACCGCGCAGCACGCGAACCCCGACGACGGCGGCTACCGCGACGAGCGCGACGGCGACGAGCGCCGCCACCAGCGTCACCGCCCGAACGCGACCGCTCGCCACCGGCGGCCCAGGGCTGGCCGGGCTCGGCGGCGTTGCGATCACTTCCGTTGGTGCAGAGATGATCTCCGTGCGCCCCTCCGCATCGGGCGCAGCAACGCCCGCTCGGCCGGCCAGCGCCGCCGCGAAATCGCCGCACGTCGCGTAGCGCTCGTTCGGTTGCTTGGCGAGCGCCTTGGCGATGACGGGATCGAGTGCCGCCAGGTCGGGTCGACGCTGGCTGATCAGCGGCGGTGGTGCGGACAGATGCTGACCGATGACCACCGCCGGGTTGGAATGATGAAATGGGGCCGAGCCGCTCAACAGGTTGTAGGCCGTGCATCCCAGCGCATATTGGTCGGCCTTCGCGTCTAGGTCCGCACCCTGCAGTTGCTCGGGTGCGCAGTAGGCGGTGGTCCCCACCAACATGTTCGTTGCGGTCAGGCCGCTGATCTCGCCCAGTTCGCGGGCGATGCCGAAATCGGCCAGCAGGATCCGCCGCCGCGGGTTGACGTCGCCGAGCAAGATGTTGGCGGGTTTGACGTCGCGGTGCAGCAGGCCGCGCGAGTGGGCGTAGTCGAGCGCGTCGGCCACCGCCGAAATGATCTCGACCACCTCAGCTTTGGGCATGCCAGATGGGTACCGGCTGTGCAACAGCTCCGCCGCGTCGATGCCCTCCACGTAATCCATCGACAGCCACAGCTTGCCCTCGAATTCGCCGCGGTCGTGGATGCCGACGATGTGCTCGTTGTACAGGCTGGCGGCCAGATCGGCCTCGCGGTTGAAGCGTTGGCGGAACTCGTCGTTCGCGGTCAGTTCGCCGGATAACACCTTGAGCGCGTCCCGGCGGGGCAGCCGCGGGTGCTGAGCAAGATAGACCTGGCCCATGCCGCCGGCGCCCAGCCGCCGAACGATGGTGTAGCCGGCAAACACCTGTCCCTCGGCCAGGCTTTCGTCATCGCCACCGGTGTCGGGCATGTGAGCATGCTACTGACGCCGTCGCGGCCGCAACCCGGTTATCGCACCGACTCGGGCCGGGCGACGGTGCGTACCCGGCAAGCGTGGCTCAGCGTGTCTCGGGTCACTTTCCGCAGGCGCAGGCGCAGGGCATCGACAAGAATGGCAGTCAATGTCGAAATGGTTGTCCTGGAACGTCGTTGTGCCGGTGCTTTCCGTCGTCGTGCTGGCACTGATCTGGGGCGAGAGGCTCGGGCCCGTGCTGGTCGGGCTGGCGGCGCTGTTCCTCATCGGTGCGGTGGTGGCCGCGGTGCATCACGCGGAGGTGGTCGCACACCGGGTCGGCGAACCGTTCGGGTCGTTGGTGCTCGCGGCCGCGGTGACGGTCATCGAGGTCGCCCTGATCGTCGAGCTGATGGCGTCCGGCGGTAACGAGACGGCGACCCTGGCAAGGGACACGGCCTTCGCCGCGCTGATGATCACCACCAATGGAATCGCCGGATTGTCGCTGCTGCTCGGATCCCGGCGCTACGGCGTGACGGTGTTCAACGCCGAAGGCAGCGGCGCCGCACTGGCCACGCTGACCACCCTGGCCACGATGAGCCTGGTGCTGCCCGCGTTCACCACCACCACCGTGGGCAAGGAGTTCTCACCCGGGCAGCTCACCTTCGCCGCAGTCGCCTCGCTGCTGCTCTACCTGATGTTCGTGTTCACGCAGACCGTGCGGCATCGCGACTTCTTCCTGCCGATCGCGCAGAAGGGCCAGAAGAGCCTGTTCGCCGACGAAAGCCATGCCGAACCGCCGACCACCCGCGCGGCGCTGACCAGTCTCGCGCTGATGCTCGGCGCCCTGGTGGCGGTGGTGGGCCTGGCCGAGGAGGAGTCACCGGCCGTAGAGAGCGCGGTGACCGCGGTCGGCTTTCCGCAGTCGTTCGTGGGCGTGATCATCGCCGCGCTGGTGCTACTCCCCGAGACGCTCGCGGCGGTGCGGGCGGCGCGGCAGGGCCGCATCCAGATCAGCTTGAACCTGGCGTACGGCTCGGCGATGGCCAGCATCGGGCTCACCATCCCGGCGATCGCGCTGGCGTCGATATGGCTCAAAGGGCCGCTGCTGCTCGGCCTCGGCGCCATCCAGCTGGTGTTGCTTGCCCTGACCGTGGTGATCAGCATGCTGACAGTGGTGCCCGGGCGGGCGACCCGCCTGCAGGGCGAGGTGCATCTGGTGCTGCTGGCCGCCTACGTGTTCCTGGCGATCAACCCCTGACTGTTACGCGCGGGCCCGCAGCGTCGCCAGCGCCTTGTCGGCGTGGCTGTCCATGTTGAACTCGCTGGAGATCACCTCGAGGACCGTGCGGTCAGTGTCGATGACGAACGTCGTGCGTTTGACCGGCATCAGCTTGCCGAGCAGGCCGCGCTTGACGCCGAACTGGGTGGCGACCCTGCCGTCGGTGTCCGACAGCAGCGGGTAGTCGAACTTCTGCATGTCGGCGAACTCGGCCTGCTTCTGCACGGCGTCGGCGCTGATCCCCACCCGGTTCGCCCCGGCCGCGGCGAATTCGGAGGCCAGATCGCGGAAATGGCACGCTTCCTTGGTGCAGCCGGGCGTCATCGCGGCCGGGTAGAAGAACAGCACGACGGGCCCGCCGGAAAGCAGTTCGCTGAGCTTGCGCGGCGTCCCCGTCTGATCGGGCAATTCGAAGTCCGCGACGGTGTCACCACGTTTCATGGCGGACACGCTACGCCGCCGACGTCGTCGGGCTGGCCCGAAGCACAGCAACGCGTCTGGGAGGATGGTTCGGTGCATCGCCCACCTCGCCGCGACGACCTCACGAGAGGATTTCCGCCAGCTGGCAGCCGAGCACCGCGTGGTTCCGGTGACCCGCAAGGTGCTTGCCGACAGCGAGACGCCGCTGTCGGCCTACCGCAAACTCGCCGCCGACCGCCCGGGCACTTTTCTGCTGGAATCGGCCGAGCACGGCCGTTCCTGGTCGCGGTGGTCGTTCATCGGTGCGGGAGCGCCGTCGGCGCTGACCGTGCGCGACGGTGAAGCCGTTTGGCTGGGCGTGGTGCCACGGGACGCACCGACCGGAGGCGACCCGCTGCAGGCTTTGCGGGCCACGTGCGAACTGCTGGCCACCGGTCCGCTCCCGGGGCTGCCGCCGCTGTCGGGCGGGATGGTCGGGTTCTTCGCCTACGACATGGTCCGGCGCCTGGAACGACTGCCCGAACTGGCGGTCGACGACCTCCAGCTCCCCGACATGTTGCTGCTACTGGCCACCGATGTGGCGGCGGTCGATCACCACGAGGGCACCATCACGCTGATCGCGAACGCCGTGAACTGGAACGGGACCGACGAGCGGGTCGACGAGGCCTACGACGACGCGATCGCCCGCCTGGACGTGATGACCACGGCGCTGGGTCAGCCGTTGTCGTCCACCGTCGGCACGTTCGAGCGGCCCGAGCCGCGCTACCGCGCGCAGCGCAGCGTCGAGGAGTACGGAAAGATCGTCGACTACCTCGTCGACCAGATCGCCGCGGGCGAGGCCTTCCAGGTGGTGCCCTCGCAACGCTTCGAAATGGACACCCACGTCCACCCGATCGACGTGTACCGGATGTTGCGGGTCACCAATCCGAGCCCCTACATGTATCTGCTGCAGGTCCCGAATGACGCTGGGGGAACTGACTTTTCGATCGTCGGCTCGAGCCCCGAGGCGCTGGTCACCGTCGCCGACGGCACCGCGACCACCCATCCGATCGCCGGAACGCGATGGCGCGGGGACACCGACGAAGAGGACCAGCTGCTGGAAAAGGAGCTGTTGGCCGACGAGAAGGAACGCGCCGAGCACCTGATGCTCGTCGACCTGGGTCGCAACGATCTGGGCCGGGTCTGCGTGCCGGGCACCGTGCGCGTCGAGGACTACAGCCATATCGAACGCTATAGCCACGTCATGCACCTGGTCTCGACGGTGACCGGCACGCTCGGCGAGGGCCGTACCGCGCTGGATGCGGTGGCCGCCTGCTTCCCGGCCGGCACGCTGTCGGGCGCACCGAAGGTACGGGCCATGGAGCTCATCGAAGAGGTGGAGAAGACCCGTCGCGGCCTGTACGGCGGCGTGGTCGGCTACCTGGACTTCGCCGGCAACGCCGACTTCGCGATCGCCATCCGCACCGCCTTGATGCGCGACGGCACCGCCTACGTGCAATCCGGCGGAGGGGTAGTGGCGGACTCCAACGGCCCCTACGAGTACACCGAGGCGACCAACAAGGCGCGCGCGGTGCTCAGCGCGATCGCCGCCGCGGAGACGCTGACCGAACCCGGCGCCAGCGGCGATGAGTGAGGCCGGCTGCTAACAGCAAACGGCCGAAAAGCCGGTGGCTGATCCGAATTGCCCAGGTGGTGCTGGTGGTTGCCGCCGGGACGTTGTGGGTGGCCTCGCGCCTGCCGTGGGTCGTCATCCGGTCGTTCGACGGGCTGGGGCCGCCCAAGCAGGTGACCTTGGCCGGCGCGGCGTGGTCCACGGCGCTGCTGCCGTTGGCGTTGCTCCTGCTGGCCGCCGCCGTCGCTGCCATCGCCGTGCGGGGCCGGCTCTTGCGCGCGCTCGCGGGCCTGCTGGCGGTGATCAGTCTGGCGGTCGGCTACCTCGGGGTCAGCCTGTGGGCGCTGCCCGACGTGGCCGTCCGCGGTGCGGAGCTGGCGCACATCTCGGTGATGTCGCTGGTCGGAAGCGAGCGGCGGTACTGGGGCGCGGGCATCACGGTGGTCGCGGCGGCGTGCACGCTGATTGCCGCGGTCTTGCTCATGCGGTCGGCGTCGGACTCGGGGTCGGCCCGGTCGAGCGCTATAAAGTACGCGGCACCGGCGACGCGCCGGTCGATTGCGCGACGCAAACAGGCCGACGGGGCGATGCTGGAGGAGCCGGAGACGCCGGGAATGTCGGAGCGGATGATCTGGGACGCGCTTGACGAGGGACGCGACCCAACCGATCGGGCAGGTGAGTCTGACACCGAGGGTCGGTGACGGGCCGCAAGCCGCGGGCCGCTACCCTTCATTGACGTCGTCGCAATCGGCTGGGGACACAATGTGGCCGTGTGATGACAGCGGACGACAGGGCGAAGGGAAACGACAGGCATGAGTCCGGCAACCGTGCTTGACTCCATCCTCGAGGGAGTCCGGGCCGACGTTGCCGCGCGCGAAGCGCTCATCAGCCTGTCAGAGATCAAAGCCGCCGCAGCGGCCGCGCCACCCCCACGCGATGTGATGGCCGCCTTACGCGAGCCGGGAATCGGCGTCATCGCCGAAGTCAAGCGCGCCAGCCCGTCGGCGGGTTCCCTGGCGACCATTGCCGATCCGGCCAAGCTGGCCCGCGCCTACGAAGACGGCGGCGCCCGCATCATCAGCGTCTTGACCGAGGAGCGACGTTTCCACGGCTCGCTCGATGACCTCGACGCGATTCGCGCGGCGGTTTCGATACCGATTCTGCGCAAAGACTTTGTCGTGCAGCCCTATCAGATCCACGAAGCGCGTGCGCACGGCGCCGACATGCTGCTGCTGATCGTCGCCGCGCTGGAGCAGTCGGCGTTGGTGTCGATGCTGGACCGCACGGAATCGCTGGGCATGACAGCGCTCGTCGAGGTGCACACCGAAGAGGAAGCCGACCGGGCGCTCAAGGCCGGGGCCAACGTAATCGGCGTCAACGCCCGCGATCTGGCGACACTGGAGGTGGACCGGGATTGCTTCGCGCGCATCGCTCCCGGACTGCCCAGCAACGTGATCAGGATCGCCGAATCCGGCGTGCGCGGTACCGGAGACCTGCTGGCGTATGCCGGTGCGGGTGCCGACGCCGTCTTGGTCGGTGAAGGTCTGGTCAAAAGCGGTGATCCGCGCGCCGCGGTTGCCGACCTCGTTACCGCGGGCACCCATCCGTCCTGTCCGAAACCGGCTCGCTAGTCGCTACGTCACTGAAGAGCCCCTGCGCTGATACGTTGAACCCATGAGCCATCCCCGCGTAGAGCCCTGGTGATGGTGGACCTGTCCCGCCCGGACCTTCCGCTCCCGAGCGCAGCCATCGCCGAGCCCACCCGCCACGAACCCGACGCGGGTGGCCATTTCGGCGTGTACGGCGGCCGCTACGTCGCCGAGGCGTTGATGGGCGTGATCGAAGAGGTCACCGCGGCCTACGAGAAGGAACGTGTCAACCAGGATTTCCTGGACACCCTCGATTACCTGCAGGCGAACTACGCGGGCCGGCCGTCGCCGCTGTATGAGGCACCCCGGCTGTCCGAACAGGCCGGCGCGCGCATCTTTCTCAAGCGAGAAGACCTGAACCACACCGGTTCTCACAAGATCAACAATGTGCTCGGGCAGGCGTTGCTCGCCCAGCGGATGGGCAAGAAGCGGGTGATCGCCGAGACCGGGGCCGGCCAGCACGGCGTGGCGACCGCCACCGTGTGCGCCTTGCTCGGCCTCGAGTGCGTGATCTACATGGGCGCCGTCGACACCGAGCGTCAGGCGCTGAACGTGGCTCGGATGCGCTTGCTGGGAGCCACGGTCGTCTCGGTCGGAAGCGGTTCGAAGACGCTCAAGGACGCCATCAATGAGGCGTTTCGGGATTGGGTTACCAATGCCGACAAGACCTTCTACTGTTTCGGCACCGCGGCCGGCCCGCATCCGTTCCCCGCCATGGTGCGCGACTTCCAACGCATCATCGGGCTCGAGGCGCGGGCCCAGATCCAGGCCCAGGCGGGCCGGTTGCCCGACGCCGTGGTGGCCTGTATCGGCGGCGGTTCCAATGCCATCGGCATCTTCCACCCATTCATCGACGACCCGAACGTGCGGTTGATCGGATTCGAGGCGGCCGGTGATGGTGTCGAAACCGGAAGGCACGCTGCGACGTTCAGCGGCGGCTCGCCCGGTGCGTTTCAGGGATCGTTCTCGTATCTGCTACAGGACGAGGACGGGCAGACCATCGAATCTCATTCCATCTCAGCGGGTCTCGATTACCCGGGAGTGGGTCCAGAACACGCGTATCTGCGCGAGACGGGGCGCGCCGAGTACCGTCCGATCACCGACTCGGAGGCGATGGACGCGTTCCGTGTCCTGTGCCGCACGGAGGGGATCATCCCGGCGATCGAATCGGCGCACGCGGTAGCCGGTGCTCTGAAATTGGGCCCCGAATTGGAGCGCGGCGCGATCATCGTGGTGAACCTGTCCGGGCGCGGCGACAAGGACGTCGAGACCGCCGCGAAGTGGTTCGGGCTGTTGGGATCCAGCGATCGATGACGGTGAAACACAGCGAAGCGGACAAGCTCGAGTCGATCTTCGATGGCTGCCGCAAAGATCACCGCGCGGCACTGATCGGCTATCTGCCCACCGGTTACCCCGACGTGCCGACGTCGGTGAAGGGGATGACCGCGTTGGTCGAATCGGGTTGCGACATCATCGAAGTCGGAGTTCCCTATTCGGATCCCGGTATGGACGGCCCGACCATCGCCAAGGCCACCGAGATCGCGCTGCACGGCGGAGTGCGCGTTCGCGACACCCTTGCCGCGGTCGAGGCGATCAGCGCGGCCGGCGGCCACGCCGTGGTGATGACCTACTGGAACCCGGTGGTTCGCTACGGGGTTGACACGTTCGCGCGGGATCTGGCATCGGCCGGCGGCTACGGCCTGATCACGCCCGATCTCATCCCCGACGAAGCCGGGGAGTGGTTGGCGGCCTCCGAGGAGTATCGGTTGAACCGCATCTTTCTCGTCGCGCCGTCCTCGACGCCGCAGCGGTTGGCGATGACGGTCGAGGCGTCGCGTGGCTTCGTCTATGCGGCTTCGACGATGGGCGTGACGGGGGCGCGTGACGTCGTGTCCAACGCGGCGCCCGAGTTGGTGAGCAGGGTCAGGGAGGTATCCGACATACCCGTTGGTGTCGGTCTGGGGGTGCGATCGCGAGAGCAGGCCGCCCAGATCGGCAGCTACGCCGACGGTGTCATTGTCGGGTCCGCACTGGTGTCGGCATTGGGAGACGGGGGGTTGACTGCATTGCGTGCATTGACTGAGGAACTCGCCGCCGGTGTTCGGCAGAGGGCGGCCGCCTCGTGACGAAGCTACTGGCGTATTTCCCGAGCCCGTCGCAGGGTGTGTGGCACCTCGGGCCGCTACCCATCCGGGCCTACGCGCTGTTCATCATCGCCGGCATCGTGGCCGCATTGCTGATCGGTGATCGACGCTGGGAAGCCCGCGGGGGCGAGCGCGGCGTGATCTACGACATCGCGCTGTGGGCCGTGCCGTTCGGGTTGATCGGTGGCCGGCTCTACCACCTGGCCACCGACTGGCGCACTTATTGGGGTCCCGGTGGCGCGGGACTCGGGGCGGCCGTGCGGATCTGGGACGGCGGCTTGGGCATTTGGGGCGCGGTGGCGCTCGGAGGCGTGGGCGCTTGGATCGGCTGCCGCCGGCGCGGGATTCCGCTTCCGGCCTTCGCCGACGCGCTGGCTCCGGGAATCATTTTGGCGCAGGCCATCGGTCGGCTCGGTAATTACTTCAACCAGGAGCTCTACGGCCGCGAAACCACGCTGCCGTGGGGCCTGGAGGTCTTCTACCGCCGAGACCCCTCGGGATACATCGACCCGCATTCGCTGGATGGCATCTCGACGGGCCAGATCGCATTCGTGGTGCAGCCGACGTTTCTTTACGAATTGATCTGGAATGTCTTGGTTTTCGTCGCGTTGATCTACGCCGACCGGCGCTTTAATTTGGGCCACGGCCGACTGTTCGCTCTGTATGTGGCGGGCTATTGCGTGGGGCGGTTCGGTGTCGAGCTGCTGCGCGACGACACCGCCACCCACATCGCCGGCATCCGGATCAACTCGTTCACATCGACTTTCGTGTTCATCGGGGCGATGGTGTATCTGATGGCGGCGCCAAAAGGCCGCGAAGATCCCGAGAGCTTGCGCGGCAACCAGTACCTCGACGAGGAAGCGGCCGACGCCGAGCCGGAGCATGAACCCGCGACGGTGGCCGCCGCGACGGCTGCGGCGGGCGCTGTGGCCGTGTCCGACGCGCCGGCAGGCTCGGCGGAGACGGTGGAGGCTGACGAAACCACCGCGGCCGAGACGGAAGCCGAAGAACCGGTGGTGGACTCGACGGAGGCGGCCGCCGAGGCGGAGCCGAGCGAGGCCGGGGCACGAGCGAGACCCGAGGCCGAAACGAAAGCCGAAGCGCCGGAAGCCGAGACCGAAACCGAGGCCTTGGCCGAGGATTCCGAGTCGCACGAGCCGGTAGCCGAGCCCGAAGAGCTCGAAGCGGAACCGGAAGAGCGCAGAAGCGCAAGAGCCAGAGGCAAAAGAGCCAGAAGCCGAAGCGGCGAGCCGAGGATCCGAAGCCGACAAGGCCGAAGCCGACAAGGCCGAAGCCGACAAGCCCCAAGCCGACAAGCCCGAAGCAGCCGAGGCGCCGCAAGCGGAAGCCGTAGAACCGGAAATCGACGCCGAACACGACGAACCGGAAGCGCCAACGCGAAGACGAGCCCGTCGACGAGGATTCGGACGACGAGCCTGTCGCCGAAACAACCGAAACGGCCGAAACACCCGAAGCTGAACCGGCGGACGTCGACTCGACGGAGGCCACCGAACCCGAAAAGCCCGTCGCCGAAGCGCCCGCCGAAACGACCCCGGCCCAGCCGGAACCCCGTCGGCGGTGGGGCTCGCGACTGAGGAACCGGTTGCCGCGGCCGCTAGCTTGCGCCGTGCTCCGATTTCGCACGGCAGCGCAACGGATCTGGCATGCTGAAAAGCGTGACCAACGCGAGGTCAGCGGGCTAGGTGAGGCAACCTCATCCAGCCGCGCACGCTCCGGGGCAACCCCACCCGCACGGCTCGCGGCGTCATCGCCTCTTCATCGCGGCCGGTACCGGCGTGGCGCTCGGTGGCGCGCTCGGCTATGTCGCGCTGGCCGACCCACACAACTCGAGTTCGGTTTACCCGGCGTGTCCGTTCAAGTGGCTCACCGGCTGGAATTGCCCGTTTTGCGGTGGGCTGCGAATGACGCACGACCTATTGCACGGTGACTTGGTGGCCGGCATCCACGACAACGTCTTCCTGCTGGCAGGGATCCCGCTGCTGGCCGCGTGGGCGCTGGTGCGCCGCGCCCGCGGCAAGGGGTTGCCGCCCAGAGCGGCGTTGCTGACGGTTGTCGTCGCGACGATCGCCTGGACGGTGCTGCGTAACCTGCCCGCCTTCCCGTTGTTTCCCACCGTTCTTGGTGGGTAACAGCACACTGCGCGGCGGCCGGTTATGTGCGGGCCGCGGGGGTCAGACGCGACTATGCTGGGTCGGCGTGAGTAGACGCGGAAAGATCGTCTGCACCCTTGGCCCTGCGACAAGTTCGGATGAGTCGATTCTGGCCCTGGTTGGGGCCGGAATGGACGTCGCCCGGTTGAACTTCAGCCACGGCGACTACGCCGATCACAAAGCCGCCTACGAGCGCGTCCGGTCCGCTTCCGACGCCACGGGCCGCGCCGTCGGCGTGCTTGCTGACCTGCAGGGCCCCAAGATCAGGCTGGGACGTTTCGCCACCGGGCCCACCTACTGGGCCGACGGTGAAACGGTGCGGATCACCGTCGCCGACTGCGAAGGCGACCACGACCGGGTGTCGACCACCTACAAGAAGTTGGCCGAGGACGCCTCCGTCGGTGACCGGATTCTGGTCGACGACGGCAAGGTCGGCCTGGTCATCGACGGCATCGAGGGCGACGACGTCATCTGCACGGTCGACGAGGGCGGGCCGGTCAGCAACAACAAGGGCATCTCGCTGCCCGGCATGAACGTGTCCGCACCGGCCCTGTCGGAGAAGGACATCGAGGACCTCACCTTCGCGCTGGAACTCGGTGTCGACCTGGTCGCGCTCTCCTTCGTACGTTCGCCATCCGACGTCGAGTTGGTGCACGAGGTGATGGACCGCGTCGGCCGGCGGGTGCCGGTGATTGCGAAGCTGGAGAAACCGGAGGCCGTCGACAATCTGGAAGCCATCGTCCTGGCCTTCGACGCGATCATGGTGGCCCGCGGCGACCTGGGCGTCGAACTGCCGTTGGAAGAAGTTCCGCTGGTGCAGAAGCGGGCCATCCAGATGGCCCGGGAGAACGCGAAACCGGTGATCGTGGCGACCCAGATGCTCGATTCGATGATCGAGAGCTCGCGGCCGACCCGGGCCGAGGCCTCCGACGTCGCCAACGCCGTCCTCGACGGCGCCGACGCGGTGATGCTGTCCGGGGAAACCTCGGTGGGCAAGTATCCGCTGGCGGCGGTGCGGACGATGGCGCGCATCATCTGCGCCGTCGAGGACAATTCCACGGCCGCGCCGCCGCTGACGCACGTGCCGCGCACCAAACGCGGGGTGATCTCCTATGCGGCCCGCGACATCGGCGAGCGGCTCGACGCCAAGGCGCTGGTCGCTTTCACCCAGTCGGGCGACACGGTCAAGCGCCTCGCACGCCTGCACACCCCGCTACCGCTGCTCGCCTTCACGGCGTGGCCCGAGGTGCGCAGCCAGCTGGCCATGACCTGGGGCACCGAAACGTTCATCGTCCCGATGATGACCTCTACCGACGGCATGATCCGCCAGGTCGACAAGTCGCTGCTGGAGCTCGGTCGCTACAAGCGTGGCGACCTGGTGGTCATCGTCGCCGGCGCGCCGCCTGGCACAGTAGGGTCAACCAACCTCATCCACGTGCACCGGATCGGGGAGGACGACGTCTAGCTAGAGGAGAGCGTGTGGCGGCCGGCTGTGAATCTGCAGAGCCAGAAGAAGCCGCGACACAGACCCATTCGGATTTCGCGGAGCTGCTGGCGACACTGGACCTCGATCGTGTCGACGACGACCTGTTCATCGGCTCACATCCGAGCAAGAACCCGATGCGGACCTTCGGTGGCCAGCTGATGTCGCAGTCGTTCGTCGCGAGCAGTCGCAGCCTGGTCCGCGACGACCTGCCGCCGAGCGCGATGTCCGTGCACTTCATCAACGGGGGGGACACCGCCAAGGACATCGAATTCCACGTGATCCGGCTGCGCGACGAGCGCCGCTTCGCCAATCGGCGTGTCGACGCGATGCAGGCCGGCACGCTGCTGTCCTCGGCGCTCATCTCCTACATGGCCGGAGGCCGCGGCCTGGAACACGGCATCGAGCCGCCGGAGGTGGCCGAGCCCGACACGCAGCCCACGATTGGCGAATTGTTGCGCGGCTACGAGGAGACGGTTCCGCACTTCGTCAATGCACTGCAGCCCATCGAATGGCGCTACACCAACGACCCGGCATGGGTGATGCGCACCAAGGGCGACCGGCTTCCGCACAACCGGGTCTGGGTCAAGGCGCTGGGCAACCTTCCCGACGACCCCTTATTGCACACGGCAACAATGGTGTATTCGTCGGACACCACAGTATTGGACTCGGTTATCACAACGCACGGTCTTTCCTGGGGATTCGACCGCATATTCGCCGCGTCGGCCAATCATTCCATTTGGTTTCACCGGCAGGTCAACTTCAACGACTGGGTCTTGTACTCCACATCGTCGCCGGTAGCAGCCGATTCGCGTGGGCTGGGCACTGGGCACTTCTTCGCTCGATCCGGGCAACCGCTCGCCACGGTGATGCAAGAGGGCGTGCTCAAGTACTTCCCTTCATCGGGCCGTTAAAAAATGAGTGGATAGCTGCGAAATCTTCCAGTCGAATTCGGACCCGAAACGGTCATCTCCGGGCGTAGCGTTGACGTAGCCGGGTATTCGGTGCACAGGCGGCAAACATGTCGCCAAGCTGGTGTCAGCGCATCGGGAGGTGATGGTGAACGGGCCAGTGGTGGACGTCGCGGTGGCAAGAACCCGGGCGCGCGAACGCGTTGTCGTATCGGTCGACTCACTTGCGGCCCGCTTGATCGGTGCTTTGGCGCTGTTCGGCGCCGCCTGCTGGTTCATCGGAATCCTCGCTCGGCACCATAGCCATCCGAGCTGGGATTACAGCGACCGGCTGGCCTGGTCGCTGACCGTGCTGGTGGCGGTGGCCTGGATGGCCCGCGGCATCTTCCTGGGTCGGCCAGTGACGACGATGCATGCCGTCGCTGCCGGCTTTTTCGTGCTGGTCGGGCTGGGCCTGCATGTGCTGTCCTTCGATCTATTTGGCGACGTGGTGATCGCGAGCTCCGGCATGCTGCTGATGTGGCCGACGACCTCTCATCCCCGGCCCGGTGATCTGCCCCAGGTGTGGAAGCTGATCAACGCGACCGGCGGCGACGCGCTTGCCCCGTTCGCCATGCAGACCGGCAAGAGCTACCACTTCACCGCCGACGGCACCGCGGCGCTGGCCTACCGGACACGGATGGGAATCGCCGTGGTCAGCGGTGACCCGGTCGGTGACGAGGCACACTTCCCGGAACTAGTCGCCGATTTCGCCGCCACCTGCCACGCCCACGGGTGGCGCATCGCCGTGGTGGGGTGTGGCGAGCGGCGGCTGAGCCTCTGGGACGATACGGCGGTATTGGGACAATCGTTGCGGCCTATACCGATTGGCCGCGATGTTGTGGTCGACGTGCCCGGCTTCGACATGGTCGGCCGCAAATTCCGCAACCTGCGTCAGGCGGTGAAACGCACCCACAACTTCGGTGTGACAACCGAAATCGTGTCGGAGCAGGAACTCGACGGCAAGCTGCTGGCCGAGCTGACCGAGGTCGTGCGGGAGTCATCCAAGGGGGCACACGCCGACCGCGGATTCCACATGAATCTCGACGGCGTACTGGAAGGCCGATTCCCCGGAATACAGCTGATCATCGCCCGGGACAAAGCGGGCACCGTGCAGGCGTTTCACCGGTACGCCACCGCCGGTGCGGGCAGCGACATCACCCTCGACGTGCCGTGGCGCCGGCGCAGTGCCCCCAACGGGCTCGACGAGCGGCTCAGTGTCGACATGATCATGGCGGGCAAAGAGCTTGGGGCGCAGCGGGTATCGCTTGCGTTCGCCGCGTTCCCCGAGATTTTCGACGACAAGAACCGCGGCTGGACCCAGCGCGTCTTCTATCGGTTGATCCACGTGCTCGACCCATTGATCGCCCTCGAGTCGTTGTACCGGTATGTACGCAAGTGGCATGCCCTTGACGCCCGGCGCTACGCGCTGATCTCCATGACGCAGATCGTCCCGCTACTGTTCGTGCTGTTGTCGCTGGAATTCATGCCGCGCCGCCGACACCTCTGAGTGCGCCTGCGTCTGATCATCGACGTTTACTCGGCGACAGCGCAGCCCCTCGGGCAGATGGTGAGTCGCCACCACCACCGTCCGCTGCGGGGAAACCAAGCCCGAGTTCGGGGCCAACAGATCCCGCAAGATCTGTTCCGCGTCGGCGACATCGAGATGTTCGGTGGGCTCGTCGAGCAGCACGATCCCCGCGCGCGAGATCACCGCCCGGGCGAGCAACAGCCTTCTTCGCTGGCCGGCCGAAAGAGCTTGCGCCCCACCGGTGAGCACCGTGGACAAACCGTCGGGCAGACCGGCGATCCACGCGTGCAGGCCGACCGCTTCCAGTGCTGCCGTCAATTCGTCGTCGGAGCAGTCTCCGCACGCGACCAACAGGTTGTCGCGGATGGTGGTGGCAAAGAGATGGGCGTCCTCAGCGAAAAACCCGATCGCGCCGCGCAAATCACCTTCGTCGAACTCGCTCACATCGATACCGTCCAGCCTGACCTGACCGTCCAGCGGCGGCAGCAGGCCGCCGAGCGTCATCAGCAGGGTCGTCTTCCCGGAACCGCTGGCGCCGGTGACAGCCAGTCGCGTGCCCGGTGGCAGGTCCACCTTGATGCGGGTCGAGCGTGCCGCATCGACGTGACCCGAACGCACGTCGGCAGCCAGTTCCGCGCAAGCGGGAGGTGCCCCCGAGCCGGTGTGGAACGGAGCGGGCGCGCTCGCCGTCGCCTCCTCGGGCCCGGGCGGCGTCAGGTCCAGCAGTCGCCGCGCGGCGATCCGCGACCGCGTCAATTGAATGGCGGCGGCCGGCAACGGCGTCATCGCCTCGAAGGCGGACAGCGGCAGCAGCATCAGCACGGCCAGCGTGGTGGGCGCGACCGCGTGCGCCAATCCGATCCCGGACACCACCGCGCCCAGCACGCTGGCTCCGATCGCCGCGGTGGGCATGGCCTCGGCAATGGCAGCCGGTTTGGCGGCGGCGTCCAGCGCATCGCCCCAAGCGCGTTGACGGCGTTGCGATTCGGCGATGATATCGGGAAGCAGACCGGCCACCCGAAGCTCGGGCGCGTGTTCGAGGGCGATCATGGCCGACGTGTCGCGCTCGGAATGATGCTGCCGGGCAACGCCTTCCTGCGTCGCGGCGGCCCGACCTGCAAGCCGGGGAGCGACAAACCCGGCGATCAGCAGGCAGATGGCCAGCACGATGGCGGCCGAAGGTGAGATGGCAGCGACGACCGCCGTTGCCGCCAGCGCCAGCACCACCGCGACGCCGATCGGCACCAGCGCGCGCACCAGGACGTTGGCCAACTCGTCGACGTCAGCGCCGACCCGGGCCACCAGTTCACCGCTGTGCAGCCGGACGGAGACCGCCGCCGGTCCGCGCGCCAGCCGTTGGTAGATCTGTACCCGCGCGGTGCCGGCCGCGCGCAAGGCGGTGTCGTGGGTGGCCAGTCGCTCGCAGTAGTGCAACACGGCCCGCGAGATCGCGAACATGCGAACCGCGACCGCGGCCACCGACAGGTCCAGCATGGGCGGCATCTGCCAGGCTCGCGTGATCAGCCATGCCGAAACGCCGGCCAAGGCCAGCGCACTGCTGAGCGAGAGGACCCCGAGCGCAATCGCCGCCAGGACGCGGGGGAGCCGCGGGCGCAGCAGATCGGCGGCCCCCAGCAGCGACCCAGCGCGCCGACCCGCAGCGCCCAGCAGCGGCCCAGCGCGCCGACCCGACGCGGAATCAGGCTGGGGCATAACGGGCCCCCCGGTCGGCGACGACTTCGATGACCCGGTCGCCGATGGCCAGGACAGGCGCACGGTGGCCGACGACGATCACGGTCGCACCGGCCCGCGCCCGCTCGACGACGGCCCGCAAGACGCGTTCCTCGGCGGCTGCGTCCAGGTGTGCGGTCGGCTCGTCGAGCAACAGCACGGCGGCCGTCGAGCCGAGCGCGCGGGCCAGACCCAGCCGCTGTCGTTGTCCCAGCGACAACCCGACACCGCCACGCCCGAGCGTGGTGCTGCCCGCGCCTGGCAGCTCGGCCAACACCGCGTCGAACCCGGAATCGGCACAAGCCTTTTCGGCGTCTTTGAGGTGCCCGAGTAGCATCAGGTTCTCATCGACGGTGCCCGGCACGAGCACGGGGCGTTGCGGAAGCCAGGACAGCTGAGCCCACCATCTGGTGGGCTCCAGGTCGGCGACGTCGACGCCGTCCACGACGACCCGGCCCGACGAGGCCACGCTGATGCCGGTGATCGCCTGCAGGGTGGTGCTCTTGCCGGCGCCGTTGCGCCCGGTCAGCACCGTCACCGAGCCGGGCTCGATGACCGCGCTCAGATCCCGCGGCGCCTGGCCGTCGCGGCCGTCCACGGTCAGGTGATCGAGGCGAATCCGCGCGCCGCGCGCGGTGACCGTCTGGGTCCTGGCCTTCGACGCGGTCGGCCCGCCGATGAGGGCGAACGCCGCACCGGCGGCGGTCCTGCCGTCCTGCGCGGCGTGAAATTCCACGCCGATGCGGCGCAGCGGCCAGTAGACGTCCGGCGCCAGTAGCAGGACCGTCAAACCGGTGGTCAGGGTCATCTCACCGAACACCAGTCGAAGGCCTATCCCGACGGCGATCAACGCCACCCCGAGCGTGGCCAACAGCTCGAGCACCAAGGCCGACAAGAACGCGATCCGCAGCGTCGCCATAGCCGAACGGCGGTGCGCGGCCGCCAGTTCGGCGATGCGGTGCTCGGGCCCCGAGGTGCGCCCCAGCGCGCGCAGGGTGGGGATGCCGGCGATCAGGTCCAGCAGCCGGGCCTGCAGCGTCGTCATCGCGGCCAGCGCCGCGGCCGATCGGTCAGCGGTTGCGAGGCCGATCAGCACCATGAAGATCGGTATCAGTGGCAGCGTGATCGCCACGACCGCCGCCGACTTCAGATCGTAGGCCGCGATCACGGCGACGGTGGCCGGGGTCAGGATCGCGGCGAGCAGCAACGTCGGCAGATAACCGGTGAAATAGGGGCGTAAGCCATCCAGCCCGCGGGTGACGACGACCGCAGCCGAGTCGCGTTGCATTGCGAGTTCACTGGGCTGCCTGCCGGTCGCCGCGGCAAGCACTTGGCCGGACAGATCGGCGATGACCGCGCTGGCTCCGCGTTGCCCCAACCGGGCTTGAAGCCAATGCGTCAACGCGCGAAACACCCAAAGCACTAACAAGATCGATAGCGGGCTCAGGAAGACGTGCACGCTGCGGGCGGCGGGATCACCGACGGCGCGGGCGACGATGCCCGCCAAGACGATCGCCGAGCCGATCGCGCAGCCGGAGATCAGTACGCCGCAGCCCACCACGGCGACCAGGTAGCGGCGCACCGCCGCGGACGCCCGCCACAGTCTCGGATCTAGGGGCGCCCGACTGGTACGGTCCGTATCGCTCAGGACGCGCGCCTTGCCAGGCCGATGGGCGCGGGTATCCGGTCAGCCGAGATCCGTTGGCGGAATATCCAATACGACCAGGCTTGGTAGATCACCGTCAGCGGAGCCATGAACGCCGTCACCCACGTCATGACTTTGAGTGTGTAGTGCGTGGAGGAGGCGTTGTAGATGGTCAGGCTCCATTGCTTGTTCAGCGTCGAGGGAACCAGGTTCGGATACAGCGAGACGAAAAGCAGGACCACCACGGCCGCGACCACCAGTGCGACGCAGGCGAACGCCCAGCCGTCGGAGGCCCGTCGCCACACCAGGAGTACCGCCGCCAGTTGCGCCAGCACCGCCGCGGCCAGCACTGACCAGCTCCAGTCCTTGCCATGCGCCAACTGCGTCCAAAGTCCGAAGGCCGCAACCAGTCCGGTGACGGGAAGCGATAACCAGACGCCGAATCGGTACGCGTCCTCGCGGATTGCGCCGGAGGTCTTCAACGCGACGAACGTCGCTCCGTAGAACAAGAACAACCCGGCGGTGGCCAAGCCGCCCAACACCGTGTAGACGTTGAGCACATCGGTGATCGAAAGGTGAATGTGGCCGTTGGCCTCGACGGGGAGTCCACGTACCAGGATGGCGAACGCAACACCCCACAAGACGGCCGGCAGCCATGACCCGGCCGCGATGCCGACATCGGCCCAGCGGCGCCATTTGGTGTCGTCGATCTTGCCGCGCCACTCGATCGCCACCGCGCGCACGATCATGCCGAACAGGATCGCCAACAGCGGCAAGTACAGCGTGGAGAACATGGTGGCGTACCAGCCGGGAAAGGCGGCGAACATGGCCGCGCCGCCGACGATCAGCCAAACCTCGTTACCGTCCCACACCGGTCCGATGGTGTTCAGCGCTGTGCGGCGCAGCGGCTCGGGTTCACCGATGCCGACGCGCGCGAACGGTTCCATCAACATGCCCACACCGAAGTCGAAGCCCTCGAGGATGAAGAATCCCAGGAACAGCACTGCGATGATGCCGAACCACAACTCCTGCAGTCCCACCGTCTGAACTCCTTTCGGCGTCGGCTAAGCCCTCGTCAGTACGCGAAGGACAGAGGTGCCACCTCGTCATCGCTGGGCGCCTGCGGGGGAGCGGGTTCCGCGTCGTGTTCCAGCGGCCCTTCGACGACGTAGCGCTTGAGCAGGAAGAACCAGAGGACCGCGAGCACCGCGTAGACGAGGGTGAACGTCACCAGCGAGGTGATAACCATGCCGGGCACGTGATTCGACACCCCTTCGCGGACCGTCATCCGAATCAATTGGTCCCCAGTGGGATTGGGCGCCACCACCCATGGCTGACGGCCCATCTCGGTGAATACCCACCCCGAGATGTTGGCCAGAAACGGCGTGGGAATGGTGAGCAGCGCGAACCAGGACATCCAGCGGCTCTTGGGAGTTCGACCACCGCGGGTCGACCACAGCACGGCCAGGGCGAACAACACTGGGATCGCCAGGAATCCGATCATCGCCCGGAAGGACCAGTAGGTGACGAACAGGTTCGGCCGATAGTCGTCGGGTCCGAAGCGCTGCTGGTACTCCTGCTGCAACTCGTCCACCCCGCGCAGCGTCACGCCGCTGAACTTGCCCTCGGCCAGAAACGGCAGGACGTAATGCACCTTGATGACTTCCGCAACGCTGCCGCAGTTGTTGTGCGTTCCGATCGTCAGCACGGAGAAGTCGGGGTCGGTCTGCGTGTGGCACAACGCCTCGGCCGATGCCATCTTCATCGGCTGCTGCACGAACATCAGCTTGCCCTGACGGTCACCGGTGAAGAACAGGCCGAGGGTCGCGAGCAGTACCACCCCGCAGCCCAGGATGGCCGCCGGACGAAACATGGCGCGGGCATCGGTGTGCGCATCGGGCGCGGCCGACACGGGCTTGCGTGAGCGCACCATCCACCAAGCGCTGACCGCGGCGACGAAGGTGCCCGCAACCAGCAGCGCCCCAGTCACGGTGTGTGAAAATGCCGCCTGCGCAGTGTTATTGGACAGCAGGGCAAAGATGTCGTCCAGCTCGGCGCGCCGCGTCGCCGGGTTGTAGTGCGCGCCGACCGGGTGCTGCATGAACGAGTTCGCCGCGATGATGAAGAACGCCGACGCGTTGACGCCGAACGCGACGATCCAGATGCAGGCAAGGTGTATCAGTTTGGGCAGTCGGCTCCAGCCGAAGATCCACAACCCGATGAAGGTGGACTCGAAGAAGAACGCGAACAAGCCCTCCATCGCCAGCGGCGCGCCGAAGATGTCGCCGACGAACTTCGAGTACTCCGACCAGTTCATCCCGAACTGAAATTCTTGGACGATCCCGGTCGCCACGCCGATGGCGAAGTTGATCAGGAACAGCTTGCCGAAGAACTTGGTCAGTCGGTACCAGGCGGTGTTACCGGTGGCCACCCACACCGTTTGCATGATGGCGATGAGCGGCGCCAAACCGATGGTGAGCGGCACGAAGATGAAGTGGTAGACGGTAGTGATACCGAACTGCCACCGCGAAATATCGACGACATTCATCTGTCATCTCCCGAGACTGCGGAGGCCCGACCAACGGCTACGACAGAGTGTAGTAGATGGTCGGCGCCAGCGCTACCGCGGCCCCCTCAGCCGGTGAGGGTTTTGGACGCCTTGCGGATTCCGAACGACGAAACGATCTCGAACACGCCGATGACCACCAACCATGCGCCGACCACGATGGCCAGGGTGACGAGCGACTCCAGCGGCGAGGCCAGAATGACGATGCCGGCGAGCAGGCTGATGACACCGACAAAGATCGACCACCCTCGCCCCGGCAGATGTGGATCACTTATGGCCGAGACCGTGGTGCCGACACCGCGGAAGATGAATCCGATGCCAATCCAGATGGCTAGGAACAGGATTGCGGTCAGCTGATCTCTACCGAAGTGGCGAAACGCCAGCACCGCGAGTATGAGTGCCGCCGCCCCACTGATGAATAGCAGGATCCGGCTTCCCGCCGAGACATGGAGACTGAAGGCAAAGAAAACCTGCGCCGCCCCGGTGATCAGCAGATAAATACCGAACATTATGGCAGCGACCAGAATGGTTCTTCCCGGCCACGCCAGCACCAGGACACCGAGGACAAGCGACAGAATTCCCGACAGCAGAGCGGATTTCCACAGATGCGGCAGCAAGCTCGGAACGGGGTGAGTTCCAGGAGAGCCAGGGGAGATAGTCATGGCCGCAGTCTGGCACAAACGTGGGCCGTGGTACAGGGACTGTGGTCAGACGTGGACGGTGCGTGGATCTTCGGCACGCAGGTCGGTGGGTTCTTCGCCTGCCCTGCGGCCGATTAGATACCAGGTGCGCATAACGCCTTTGCCCTTGATTTCGATGCGGCCGCGTTCTTGCAACACGAAGTCGTGTTTGAGGCGCTCGTACATCGCCTCGGGCACTTGGATTTGGCCCACCGAATCGGTCGACTCCATGCGCGACGCCACGTTGACCGCGTCGCCCCACACATCGTAGAAGAACCGGCGCGAACCCACGACGCCGGCCACGACGGGTCCGCAGGCCATGCCTATCCGTAATGGGACAGCCTGGCCATGCGGATCATGCAGTGCGGCAGCGACATTGGCCATATCGATCGCGAAGTCGGCCAGGGCGAAGGCGTGATCCGGCCGTGCCCGCGGGACGCCGCTGGCCACCATGTAGGAATCTCCGCTGACCTTGATCTTCTCCAGGCCGTGCTTGTCGACCAACTCGTCGAAGGCGCTGTACAGCCGGTCCAGGAACTGCACCAGCTCGGCCGGCGCTGTGCTGCTGGCGCGTTCGGTAAAGCCGACGATGTCGGCGAACAAGACGGAGGCCTCGTCGTACTTGTCGGCGATGACGTTTCGGTCGGCGCTCTTGAGACGCTCGGCGATGCTGCCCGGCAACATGTTGGCCAGCAGCGCCTCCGACCGCTGGAACTCCGATTCCATCACCGTCTCGGCGCGCTGCGTGTCGCGCAGCGCGTACCACACCGTGATGAACACCATGACGCAGGCGGAGATGATGGTGACAACGAACATCATGGACTGTGCCCACGCCGGTATCAGACCAGTATCGCGGGGAACGAGAAATTCCAGCCCGACGACGAGGCCGGCGGCGATCGCCGCCAGGCTTGCGGCCAACACGATGTGTTCGAGACCCAGTAGCAACACCACCAGGCAGGCACCCACTATCAAGAAGAATTGCGCGCCCGATGAGGTGCCCGCATCCCAACAGCTGGCGGAGACCGTGACGTAGGCCGCGCCGATAAAGGTCAGTGGCGCGACCAGATCACCGAAGCGATGCAGCCACGGCACGCTCGCGAAGATCAGGGCCGAGGCGACGTTGAGGAGAATCATCTGCCATATCCAGGCACCGGTGACCACCTGCAGCACGACGAAATTGGTGCTGACTACGACCGCCAGCCAGGCAGCGATCGAGAGCACGCGATACTGGCGTGCGGCACTGTCGGCGTAGTGCTGATTGCGGTCGCGTGACTGAGCGCGCGCCGCGGCCACGCAGTCCGGGCGCTCCGACGAGCCGTCTGGGCGTCTTGGTGGGGCACCACATTTTCTGGCCGCCACGGGAGTAAGCGTAACCGCTGAGCAGCACGCTCGTCAGCGGTGGGATCAATATTGCCGTTTTCGCTTCCGTAAGTTTCCAGATTTGCTGACCACTTTGTTTGCGTGTGTTGGTAGCCGCTACTGAAAGGGTCAGCGCGAGGTGCCACACGTTGTAGCTCGCCACAATCTTTCGCGGCGTGGGCCTTCGCGCGTGCTCGTGCTGCGGGGTGCATTGCTTGACGGGCCGTACTAACCAACCTGCCAATATTCGTTCATTGGTTGGGCGAATTTGTCATTGTTGGTGAGTCGGGGAAGTTGCAGGGAGTCTTCGATTGTGCGGAGCAAGCTGTAGTGGTTGTTGTAGTTGTGCGGCAACGATATGGCCTTGGCGCATACCGGAATTCGGTGACGGGATGACGATCATGGGGACGTGGTTGCCTTCGTTGCCGATGCCTAGTGACAGGTTGTTGTAGTCCTCGTCCCACGTGATGAAGATGGCGCTGCGCTGCGTTTGGAATGCGGGCGAATTCAGGATCGTGGGCAGTGTGGCGGCGAGGAACTGGTCGCCGGACTTGATGTTGTATTGATGGTTCGTCAGCAGGCTGATGATGAACTCGATGTTGACGGGGCCTTCCATGTTGTGGTTTTCATCCGCAGCCCACCACACATAGTTGGGAGTGGTGGCCGGCGTGGCGAGATCCGTGGCCATCCGCTCCAGCGGCAGCACGTGCGCCTGGCAACGAGCGGCGTTGGCGACTATGTCGTGGAAGGCCAGAAACGGTAGTTCGCCGGGGCTGTAGGGGCCCGAGGACTGCGTGGAACACGGCGTAGGCATCGATTGCTCGTAGGAGGCCCACCCCTTGCCCGCCCTCTCGACGTTGTCGACCAGGTTGGGTTGGTCGAAGCAGTCCAACTCGCAGTTGTAGTTGAAGCCGAAATCGGTTCCGCCGAGGATCGGGTAGTAGTTCGGAAGGCTCGGATGGGTTTGCGCGTAATAGTTTTCGCCATATCCGTAGTCGTTGATGAGACCGTTCGTGTATGGCGCATTGCGGCTGCCGACGATGTCTTTCACGCCATGGTTCTCTAGATAAATCATGAACACGTGGTCCAAGGGTCCGACTTTCGACGTCGGTGGCGCCGGCGGTGCCGGGGGAGGCAGCGGGGCGCCGACAGTGAACGAGAGATTGTCGGCGTAGGCGTTGTTGTAGTTGCCGATTACCGGGTTTCTGTCTTTGAGGGTCACGACCACGCTCGCGCTGCGGGTTCCCCGGGGAATCGTCCCGATGGTCTCACGTTGGAGAAGCACGGTTTTCAAGCGGCGATCCAGCACAGTGACCGGCCCGATCTTGCCGGCGCCCAGTGGCGATTGATGGTCGGCGGCAACGAAAGTGACAGTGACTGACGCTTCGGACGGGTCTTCGAGGAAGCCTCCGAGCCATCCGCTCAGCCTGTATGGCACGGTGCCGCTGTCGATTTGCGTCGCCGCGCCGGAAAGATCGACGAATTGGGTGAGCGTTGATGTGGCCACATTTCCGCCGCCGAAGAATTGCACGGCGCCGTCGGGAGGTCCGTTCTGAGGCTGCGGAAACCCCAGGGCCGTCGGCAGAGTCGGACCCGGCGACCCGAGCGGCCAAGGCAGCCGGCGCACGGTGCCATACTTGATCACGGTCGGTGTGCCGGTCACGGTCCACGCCGGGATGGACACCGAACTGTATGCCGACAGAGACGGATCGCCGAACTCGGCACCCGGATTCATCAATAGATTCGGGCTCATCACAACGGCGGCGGACACTTTCGGCGCAGTGAACGCCGACAGCACCAGCAGGGCAGCCCCGGCGGCGGCACCAGCCACACGACCAAGCCGACAGAACATCAGGTACCACCTCTGCGGTTAAGGCGCCGCGAATTGCTCCGTCGATCGTGAGCTATGTCACGCTGAACTCCTACGTTCTTGTGCGAATTGATATCCAGCAGTTGCCGTTCGGTGACCGAGTCGGTGCAGTGATTTTCAGTGAATTCGTGTACAGGCGGCCTTGATTCCCCGCGGAAAGCAGGGCTTTACGGCCGGTCACCGCACGGCGAGGTAGGCGACACGCGAATGACTCGATAGTGCCCGCGAGAGCGCCTGGCCGCCGAGCGCCCCCGCATTGCGCCACATTAAGACCATCGAGTTCCGAGCTGCGGTTGGTGGCGGCTCTTCGCCGCGCGGATCGGGAGCGGGGTGGGCCGCGGCCGTCGATCGACGTGGCGGGTGCGCTGCTGGGATGAACGCGGTAACGTGACTAGTTATATACATGTCTAACAACTCCGCCAACCCCGGCGTGCCGCTAATTCCAGTCAGGTCGAATCGGGTATTTAGATGACTATGCCTTTGCGTCACGAAGACCTGGCCAAAGCTTTCGCGGACCTCGCCGTTGAGCTGCAGCTCAGAAGGGGGGCAACGGACACTCTGCAAGCGATCGTCCATTCCGCGGCGCGGATGGTGCCTGGGGCGCGCTGGGCGGGCATCTCGCTTGTGAATGGCAAAGCGGTTGTGCCGAAAGTCCCTACCAGCCCTACAGTGGCCGAGCTTGACCAGCTGCAGTCCGAGTTCAATGACGGGCCGTGTTTTACGTCGCTACGGGGTCACCACACCGTGCTAGTTGATGACATGCGCACCGATCCGCGTTGGCCCAGATATGTCCATGCAGCGCGGCAACAGGGCATTCTCAGCCTGTTATCGTTCCGGCTTTTCGTCGAGGGCGGCACCCTTGGCGCGCTCAACATCTACAGCGACAAAAGCTGCGCCTTCACCGAGGACTCGATCATCCAGGGCGAAGTATTGGCCCAGCACGCGGCGGTGGCCATGATCGGACCCGCGGCGGAGTCACAGTTCGAGGTCGGATTGGCTACCCGCGACATCATCGGCGAGGCCGAGGGCATTCTCATGGATTGGATGGACTTGACCAGTCTGCAGGCGTTCAGCCTACTGACCCATCTTTCGCAACAGTCCAATACGAAACTGGTCGAGATCGCCCGCTTGGTCGTCGAACATCACCAATCCAAGGTGAAGCCCGCGAATTTCTGAGGGTGGGCAAATAGGCCTCAGTGACGGACGTTGACGGCAAGGGCTACACAATCTAACTGCCGTGTCCGGGTGCCCTCGGTGAGATTCGAACTCTATTTGGGTGGTAGTCAGAGGGTCGAAACCCCGTTTAGCTGCGAGAAGACAACACGGTAGTTCATGGGAGTGATATGTAACTGTGGGCGAAGTGTGGGCACGGCGGCGTGGGCCTGACGGGGGCAAGGAACCAGATTGCCCTTCTTCCGAGCGCGATGGTTTGCCGCCGAGCCATGTCGCCACCTAACGGATTCACAGGTTCTGCTGATGTCGCTCTTATGCGGGCGGGCAATCCAAGCCCTCATGAGAAACGTCACGCGTATTGCAACATCATCACTAGTGCTGACCGCGGGTTTGGGACTCGCGGGCCTGGGGGCGACGGCAGTCGCCGAGGCCCAGCCGATCGCTCCGCCCACTTATCACTGGTGCCCCGGTCAAGGGTGGGATCCTGGTTGGGGTGACAACTGGGACGGCGGCCGTTGCCACGACGACTTCTACCGCGACGGTGACCCGCACGACCAATGGCACTGGCGCGGCGACGGCGACCGCGACCACTGGCAGAACGGCCCCGGGGACCGCGACCACTGGCAGGGCGGCCCCGGGGACCGCGACCACTGGCAGGGCGGCGATCCGGGCGATCACCGCTGATCGGTCACCGACCGGGTCGTCCATTCGTCTGCAGACTAAATGCGACCCGGGTCGGTGCTTTCCACGTCTGAATAGTTGATCGGACCGCCCCTGCTTACCTCGGGGGCGGCCCGACTATTTAGGTCTAGGTATCAAGGTCGTCGTGTAGCCGCGGGCTAGGGCCACCGCTAGGGGACGAAGCCTCTTCAATGCTCGCCCAAACCCGGGGGCTGATGTACAGATTTGTCCTGTTCGCTCGGCGGATCTTCAGCACGCCGCCGTTGACAATCTCGAACTTGTCTTTGTCCCCGAAGCTTAGGGGCGGTTCGGGTTCGCGATTCACCTTGAAGGCCATGCCGGCCAGTGTCGCTCCAGTGCCGTGCCCTGAACAGGTCAAAGCCGGCGTCGCCCGTTGCTGAATCCCGAACGTTTGACACCTGCTCGTTGGCCCTCCCAAGCAGCGCGGCGACGGGGCCGAGCCGTGCGCGACATCGCGATCATCGATTCCGAGCTGCAATTGATAGCAACTCTTTCGGCGCGCGGCTCGGGAGCGTGGTGGGCTGCTGCCGTCGATAGACGTGGCCGATGCGCTGTGGCTGAAACGCTGGGAGCTGACTGGAAGGTTGATTGAGTATTCAGCTTCTGGTTGTCATCACGTTGAACGGAGTTGTGGTTCGGGGTGCATGGCGAATATTGAAGTCTTAAACCGGCAGCGAAAGCTTGCTGGCACGGGGGACAGATGAGGGATCATGCGACCGATGGGCCATGACGGAGCTGCGGGCCGATGGCAGGTCATCCAGGCAATGGAGTTTGCCCGCGCGTTGAGCGTTCAGCATCGGGAGATGACGAAGCGGCTAGCTTGGCTAGAACGCCAGGATGTCGTGGGGAGGAAAGACCGGGTACGCGCGAGGCGGATTGAAGCGGCTGAGCTGCGCCGCGACATCAAAGAGGCACAACTTCTCATTGATCGACTACAGCAGCGTTACCTCAAGACCAACTAGCACCATCAGCTGGTGTCAACACAAGCTCCCGGACCGTATGGTTATGGGCGTGCCTCAAAAAGAGCGGGCACAGATCGATGCGGTAGAGCATCGCCTTGCCCAAAAGTACGCCCAGCTTCCGCATGATCAGATTGCCGGTGTCGTCCAGCACGCATATGCGCGGTTCACCGGAAGCACACTGCGCGATTTCGTTCCATTGCTGGTAGAGCGCCGCGCGGGCGAAGAACTGGCCAGATCAACGGCGGCCGAAGAGGCAATAACCCGGCGTGGTGCTCCGCGACAGGCCCCAGCTCGATGGCGGTTTGCGCTGAGCCTGAGCCGGCGGTGAATGGGTGCCGCGCGGCGCACCGTGAAACCCCGGCTGACGTTGGATCCAGCGCGCGGCCGGTTCGTTCACCATCGACTTAACGACTGCCAGCTTCCCGCGGCGCTGCGTCCGCTTCGAGAGCGTGGCCAAAACCGCGACCAACTGGCGTGCTGCGGCGGGCTGGCGCCGGTAGCGGTCACGCTGGTAGTCACGTTCTGCAGCTCTGCACACATCGCAGCGGCAACCGCGGGTATAGCGCGGGCTTCCGTGTTCAAGTGTCATCGTTTGGTGTCGAATTTATTAGGCATGGACACATTCTCGGGAGTGAGGGTCCTACGCGGAGTTGAAGGCTGCGGGCAGAGGTGCCGGACGGATTTTCAACCTCACATGTGTGACCCGGTTTTCGGCAGCGACAAAAGGTCTAAGCCCTCTGGCTCGTCCGGATGGTCGTTTGCTGGGATTTACATAGCCCCTGCTTAACTGCGTGCCCTAGAGTCCTGGTCAAAGAAGGAGTGACACATGGCCAAACTGTCGTTGACCAGACTTGCTGTGGTGGTTGGTGGTCTGACATTGTCGCTGACTGCCGGGACGGGCGTCGCGTCTGCCGCTCCCGATCTGGGTCCGGCGGTCAACACGACCTGTAGTTACGACCAGCTCGTGGCGGCATTGAATGCGCAAGACCCGATGGTTGCTGCGGCCTTCACCTCCGACCCAGAGATGCAGGCCGGGTTGCAGCAGTTCCTCGCCGGGTCGCCCAGTCAGCGAAGGCAAATTGCTCAGGAGATAGTAAGCAATCCAGACACCCAGCCCTACATTGGAACTCTCCAACAGACCTTCGCTACCTGCAACAACTTCTAAGCGGCTGGATGGGCCTTTGGTTCTCGGCGTGCTCGATGCATGCTCGTGGGCCATGCCCTCGGCGGCGATGACGCTTGATGTCTACGCCCATTTGTTCGACGACGACTTCACCTCAGTTGCAGGCAAGTTATCTGAAACTGTGCTTTAAAGTGTCGGTTTCGTCCAAAACTGCACACATTTCGTGCAAAAATCGCCAACTCCACTGGATTTGGCTCACATATCTCGATTACAGTGTGCCACAAGGCTTTTGAGCGTAAGCCCTCTTGGCGGCGGTGGCCGCGATGGCGTTGTTTCCATGAATAACCTGTCTGAACTGCGCGTTTGCGCATTGGCGTAAGTGCGTCCCAAAAAAATTTGCAGTCCCGCGGAGGGGGAAATTGCTGACGTAGATCACCACCGCGAGCGGCCACGCCGACTTTTGACGGGGCCTGGGGGCGGGATGGTCATCCCTTCGATTTTACCGCAATTACATTGCAGCACAACATATTCGAGCATGATTACCCGTAGGGTTCGTCGAACGAATCCCCCCATTGACGGCTAGCCGGTCGAGTCGCATACTCGCTGACGGGCAGCACTACAGAAGAGACATGACCTTCGCGCCTAGCGATTCCTTTTCGCTACGCACGTACGTTTGCGCAAGCCGCTTTTGGTCTTTCGCGGACAGCCGAGACCTGCGGTCGGGGTCATCCCACAGGTCGAAAGTCTGGACCACCCAATACACGCAGAATTCCGCGAGCACCGCGCCTTCAACGTAAGTGCCCCACCTGTCCCCGAAATATATGGGCCACTTGAAGTGCACCGCGAGTATTCCGAAAAATGTCAACAGCATCACAACGGCCCACACCCAGTAAAAGCCCTTGCAGATGCGATGAAATATGTCCCCTCGTGGCGAGTGTTTCTCTCGGCTGGCGACGACTGCGGTGGCGAACACGGTGGCGATGAAGGATGAGAGCAGCAAAACCCCAGCCGCCCCGTGCACGAAGTCTCGTCGTGAGTCAAACTTCGGGGTGCAGAGGGCGATCAAACCAACCACCACGACCAGTCGCAGAACGCACCGCGCCCAATTTCCCCCAGGGCTCTTCTTCTGTCGGACTTTTTCGCCGTTCTCGGCCCTCCTGTCGTAAAGGTGCTGAAACAACGTGATTACCCACGCCACAGCGAGAGCCGCGACGACTGCCACCAGATTCGGCTTGATCACCGTCGCTACCTCGAGGTCGTCCGGGACAAAGAGAGGCGTGCACAATTTGATCTAGCTTTTGCCCTGCGGCACCAGCGCCGCGGTCAGCGCAGCGACACCAGCCAGTGGCAGTAGAGCGTTCTCCGTGTCGCTGCTGCCTCGGTAGACAAAGAACAGCGTGGCGAGTCCCAACAGCGCGGCGACAAAGACGCTGTGCGCGGAGGTGTAAAAGTACTCGCTGAGGACTCCTTGCCAGCAGTCTTTGCCTGGCCTTCGCATATATGTGCTTTGGATAATGATCGACGCCGTGAGCATGACCGCTGTGATGGCCAAGCCGATACGCAAATTGCGGTACACGGCGAGGGTGGTGGGCACGACAGGCACCACCAACTCGCCATCGTTTCCTGTAATAATTGGTTGATTCACGCGCATATCCCTTTATGCCCGTCTTGGCTCGCATCAGTCATGTCCGCAAACTGATGGACATCAGGGTATGTCGCCACCTGAGGGGTTGCTGGAAGTCCACCCAAAATTTCTGCGGCGGTGAGGACGGCACAGAGACGATACAGCCATGCCCAGCCTGCGTGAGCTAACGCGGCGACTGACCCTGAACGAGCAGGCGTGCGACCGACTGGCGCGGATAGTGGCCTGGTTGTTGATCGCGATCGTCATGGTCTGCGTGGTGATCGTTGCTGTGGCCCTGGCGAGGCGAGGTGTGTCAATCCCGCGATCCACCCACTCGACCACTACCCAGAGTCGCCCACGGGTCATCTACAAAAACTGCGCCGAGGCGCATAAGGATGGACGCTGGAACATTCCCGCGGATGACCCGGCTTACCGGCCTGCCCTGGATAAGGACCATGACGGCATAGCGTGCGCGTCCCGCGCCCAGCGATGAGCCGGTCGGCAGGCCTGGATGCGGTGAGCCCTCGCAGTTTACTTCTGCTGCGCCAACGCCTTTCGACGCTCTGCATGTTTTGCTGGTCGGCACGCTTCTTAGACATGCATGCGTTTTCCTGTCGATGTTGAGGGCCGCCGCGGCCGTGCAGCGGCTTCTAGGGCACGAAACGGCGTCGATGACGCTGGATGAGCACGGGCACCTGTTCTCGGATGATCTGACCGCGGTGGCGAAGGAGCTTGACGCTGCAGCCCTGGCCGCTTGAGTGGCGTTGCGGTATTACTGCGGTATATACGAACTCGCGGGGACCGTTCCGATTAGCTAAATATCTACCCTACCTGGCAGTTTCCGGTGCCCTCGGTGAGATTCGAACTCACACTGTACGGGTTTTGAATCCGTTTCCTCTGCCAGTTGGGATACGAGGGCGCGGCCTCCTACCTTAGAGGCAGCCTCCCACCATAGAGGATCAGGAGTGCTCACCCGTCTCACCGCCCCCCGGGTCGCTGGTCTGAGGCGTTCACGACACAATATCCGTCATGACAGGCCCCAAGACCGACACCGACGCCGCTGTGCCGCGCCGGGTCCTGATCGCTGAAGACGAAGCGCTCATCCGAATGGATCTCGCCGAGATGCTCCGAGAGGAGGGTTACGAGATCGTCGGGGAGGCCGGCGACGGACAGGAAGCCGTCGAACTGGCCGAGCGCCACCAGCCGGATCTGGTGATCATGGATGTGAAGATGCCGCGCCGCGACGGCATCGACGCGGCCTCGGAGATAGCCAGCAAGCGCATCGCCCCGATTGTGGTGTTGACCGCCTTCAGCCAACGTGACTTGGTGGAGCGGGCACGGGATGCCGGCGCGATGGCCTATCTGGTGAAGCCGTTCACCATCAGTGATCTCATCCCGGCCATCGAATTGGCCGTCAGCCGATTCAGTGAGTTCGCCGAGCTCGAACGCGAGGTTGCTTCGCTGACCGACCGGCTGGAGACGCGCAAGCTCGTGGAGCGCGCGAAAGGGCTGCTGCAGAGTGAACAAGGCATGACCGAGCCCGAGGCCTTCAAGTGGATTCAACGGGCCGCGATGGACCGCAGGACCACGATGAAGCGGGTGGCCGAAGTCGTGCTGGAAACCCTCGGCAACGATTCGAAAGGCCGCGCCGAGTAGTGATCCGGTCGTCGAGTGTGCGTTGATGGCGTCGAGTGTGTGCTCCGGGCGCCGACACGCCGGAAGGCCCGCCGTGGTTGCACGCTCGACGGGTGATAGCGCCAAAGGCCTAGCGGGCGACGATCACCGACGAGCCGTGCCCGAACAGGCCCTGGTTGGCGGTGACGCCGACTTTGGCGTTCTCGACCTGCCGGCCGGTGGCCTGGCCACGCAGCTGCCAGGTCAGCTCGCAGACTTGGGCGATCGCCTGGGCGGGAATGGCCTCGCCGAAGCAGGCCAGCCCGCCCGACGGGTTGACCGGAACCCTGCCGCCGATCGTGGTGGCGCCGCTGCGCAGCAGCTCCTCGGCTTCGCCCATGGCACATAGGCCCAGGTGCTCGTACCAATCGAGCTCCAGCGCGGTGGACAGGTCGTAGACCTCGGCCAGGCTCACGTCTTCGGGCCCGATGCCCGCCTCGGCGTAGGCCGCGTCGAGGATCTGATCCTTGAACACCCGCTCCGGTGCGGCCACGGCGGCCGTGGAATCCGTTGCGATATCGGGTAATTCGGGTAGATGCTGCGGGTAGCGGGGGGTGACCGTGCTGATCGCGCGCACCGACGGCACGCCGTCGAGCGAGCCGAGGTGCTTGCGGGCGAACTCGGCGCCGGCGACGATCAGGGCCGCGGCGCCGTCGGAGGTGGCGCAGATGTCGAGCTGTCGCAGTGGGTCGGAGACCACCGGACTGGCCAGCACGTCCTCGACCGAAGATTCCTTGCGGTAACGGGCATTCGGATTCTGCAGGCCATGCTGGGAATTCTTCACCTTCACCGCAGCGAAGTCCTCGGACGTCGCGCCGTAGAGGTCCATCCGCCGACGCGCGAGCAACGCGAAGTACACCGGATTCATCGCACCGATGAGGTGGAAGCGCTGCCAGTCGGGGTCGTTCTTGCGCTCACCGCCGACCGGGGCGAATGCGCCCTTCGGCGTGGTGTCGGCTCCGATGACCAGCGCGACGTCACAGAAGCCGGCCAGGATGTGAGCGCGGGCACTCTGCAGCGCCTGCGAACCGCTGGCGCAGGCGGCGTAGCTCGAGCTGACCGGCACACCGTTCCAGCCGAGCTTCTGGGCGAACGTCGAGCCGGCGATGAAGCCCGGGTAGCCGTTGCGGATGGTGTCGGCGCCCGCGACCAATTGGATCTGCTGCCAGTCCAGCCCGGCCTCGGCCAGCGCGGCGCGCGCGGCGACCACGCCGTATTCGGTGAAGTCGCGGCCCCATTTGCCCCAGGGGTGCATCCCGGCGCCAAGGATGTAGAGCGGCTCCGGAGTGCTCATCAGGCCACCTTCCACGCGTGCACGAGGCGCTCGACGCCGTTGTCGTCGGTGAACAGGGTCATGGTGGTCAGCTCCATCTCGACGCCGACCTTCAGATCCGCCGCGAGCGTGCCCTCGACCACCTTGCCGAGCACGATGATTCCCTCGCGGGCCAGCTCCACCGCGGCGATGGCGAACGGCTCAAACGGGTCCGCCGCCGGGTAGGGCGCGGGTGGCGGGTACCGATTCTCGGTGTAGCTCCACAGCTTTCCCCGGGTCGACAAAGCGACGGACTCTAGGGCATCGCCGGCGCAGGCAGGGTTGGGGCAGTTGTTCTCCCGCGGCGGAAAGACGTACGTCCCGCACTCGGGGCACTTGCTGCCAATCAGATGGGGATTTCCGGCGTCATCGGCGGCGAACCACCCGTCGATCGCGGGTTGCTGACTAGTGACCTCTGGCACTGGGCCAGACTACCCAGCCCAAACCCAAAACTGAAACGTGTTGCAGTTCTCCTGATGACACGGCTCGGGGGTCTGGCTCGTCACACCGGGTGCTTAGAGTGAGATCCGTGCCCGCCACGAAAACCGCTACGAAGGCCAGCGAGGAACAAATCGCGCCGACGCTGATGCTGCTTGACGGCAACTCGCTGGCGTTTCGGGCGTTCTATGCGCTGCCCGCCGAAAACTTCAAAACCCGCGGTGGGCTGACCACCAACGCGGTCTACGGCTTCACCGCCATGCTGATCAACCTGCTGCGCGACGAAGCCCCGACTCACATAGCCGCGGCATTCGACGTGTCCCGGCAGACGTTCCGCTCCGAGCGCTACCCGGAGTACAAGGCCAATCGATCGTCGACGCCGGACGAGTTTCGCGGCCAGATCGACATCACCAAGGGAGTCCTCGCCGCATTGGGCATCACCGTGCTGGCCGAGGAGGGGTTCGAGGCAGACGACCTGATCGCGACCCTGGCCACGCAGGCCGAAAACGAGGGCTACCGGGTGCTGGTGGTGACCGGCGACCGCGATTCGTTGCAGTTGGTCAGTGACAACGTGACGGTGCTGTATCCCCGCAAGGGGGTCAGCGAGTTGACCCGATTCACCCCGGATGCCGTCGTCGAGAAGTACGGGTTGACGCCACAGCAGTACCCGGACTTCGCCGCCCTGCGCGGCGACCCGAGTGACAACCTGCCCGGCATTCCCGGCGTGGGGGAGAAGACCGCCTCGAAATGGATTGTCGAATACGGGTCGCTGCAGGCGCTGGTCGACAACGTCGACTCGGTGCGCGGCAAGGTGGGCGACGCGCTGCGCGAACATCTGGCCAGCGTCATCCGCAACCGTGAGCTGACCGATCTCGTCAAGGACGTGCCGTTGGCCCAGACCCCGGACACGTTGCGGCTGCAACCGTGGGATCGCGACCAGATTCACCGGCTCTTCGACGACCTGGAGTTCCGGGTGTTGCGGGACCGCTTGTTCGAAACCTTGGCCGCGGTGGAGCCCGAGGTCGACGAGGGCTTCGACGTGCGCGGCGGCGCGCTAGAAGCCGGCGAGCTGGCCGTGTGGCTGGCCGAGCACAGTTCGGGAAAGCGGTTCGGCCTGGCCGTCGTCGGTACCCACCTGGCCTACGACGCCGACGCCACCGCGCTGGCCATCGTCTCCGCCGACGGCGACGGCCGCTACATCGACACCACGACGCTCGATCCCGAAGACGAAGCGGCGCTGGCGTCTTGGCTGGCCGACCCCGGGCCGCCCAAGGCGCTGCACGAGGCCAAGCTGGCGATGCACGACCTGGCCGGGCGGGGCTGGACGCTGGCCGGCGTCACCTCCGACACCGCGCTGGCGGCATACCTGGTGCGCCCCGGGCAGCGCAGCTTCTCCCTCGACGACCTTTCGCTGCGCTATCTGCGCCGCGAACTACGTGCCGAAAATCCTGAGCAGCAACAACTTTCGCTGCTCGACGACACCGAGGGCACCGACGATCAGGCGGTGCAGACGCTGATCCTGCGCGCCGTGGCGGTGCTCGATCTCGCCGACGCGCTCGACGAGGAGTTGGCCCGCATCAACTCCACGTCGTTGTTGAGCGGCATGGAGCTGCCGGTGCAGGCGGTGTTGGCGGGCATGGAAAACGCCGGCATCGCAGTCGATTTGGACCTGCTCAACGAGCTGCAGAGCGATTTCGCCCACCAAATCAGGGACGCGGCCGAGGCGGCGTATGCGGTGATCGGCAAGCAGATCAACCTGGGCTCGCCAAAGCAGTTGCAGGCGGTGCTCTTCGACGAGCTGGAGATGCCCAAGACCAAGCGCACCAAGACCGGCTACACCACCGACGCGGATGCCCTGCAATCACTTTTCGACAAGACCGGCCATCCGTTCCTGCAGCATCTGCTCACCCACCGCGATGCCACCCGGCTCAAAGTCACCGTCGACGGGCTGCTGAACTCGGTGGCCTCGGACGGGCGCATCCACACCACGTTCAACCAAACCATCGCCGCGACCGGCAGATTGTCGTCGACCGAGCCGAATCTGCAGAACATTCCGATCCGCACCGAGGCGGGCCGGCGGATTCGCGATGCGTTCGTCGTCGGCGACGGCTACAGCGAGCTGATGACGGCCGACTACAGCCAGATCGAGATGCGGATCATGGCCCACCTCTCCAAGGACGAAGGCCTGATCGAGGCGTTCAACACCGGGGAGGACCTGCATTCGTTCGTCGCCTCGCGGGCATTCGGCGTCCCGATCGATGAAGTCACCGCCGAGCTGCGCCGCCGGGTCAAGGCGATGTCCTACGGCCTGGCCTACGGATTGAGCGCCTACGGACTCTCCGCCCAGCTGAAGATCTCCACCGAAGAAGCCAAAGACCAGATGGAGCAATACTTCGCCCGGTTCGGCGGAGTGCGCGACTACCTGATGGACGTCGTGGACCAGGCCCGCAAAGACGGCTACACGTCAACGGTCTTCGGCCGCCGGCGCTACCTCCCCGAACTCGATAGCAGCAACCGTCAGGTGCGCGAAGCCGCCGAGCGGGCGGCGCTCAACGCGCCGATTCAGGGCAGCGCGGCCGACATCATCAAGGTGGCGATGCTGGAAGTCGACAAGGCGATCGCAGACGCCGCGCTTTCCTCGCGGATATTGCTGCAGGTGCACGACGAGCTGCTGTTCGAGGTCGCGCCGGGCGAGCGAGACCAGCTGGAGGCGCTGGTACGCGACAAGATGGGCGGCGCCTATCCGCTGGACGTTCCGCTGGAGGTATCGCTGGGTTACGGCCGCTCATGGGACTCCGCCGCCCATTAGCGCGGCGATCCGAACGGTGCCGCGCACTGAGGCCGTCGACGGCTTATTGGCTGCTCAAACAGTCGCCCAGCCGACGCCACCGCCGCTTCCGGGGGACCCGTCACGGCGAGAATCCGTCGGAGAACCCGCCGTGGCGCCACATTCGGGGCAACCGTTCGACGAGAATGGACGGCGCTGCGTTTGGCCAGCATGTGCACAGTCGAGTAACCTCGACAGGTAAATCCCAATTTGTCCCTACGACCAAACCTGTCCGGAGCAACCCAACAACATGCCGAGTCCCGCCGTCACCTCGCCGCAAGTAGCCGTCAACGACATTGGCTCGAGCGAGGACTTTCTCGCCGCAATAGACAAAACGATCAAGTACTTCAACGATGGCGACATCGTCGAAGGCACGATCGTCAAAGTGGACCGGGACGAGGTGCTCCTCGACATCGGCTACAAGACCGAAGGGGTCATCCCCGCCCGCGAACTCTCCATCAAGCACGATGTCGACCCCAATGAGGTCGTTTCCGTCGGTGATGAGGTCGAAGCCCTGGTCCTCACCAAGGAGGACAAAGAGGGTCGTCTGATTCTGTCCAAGAAGCGCGCGCAGTATGAGCGCGCCTGGGGCACCATCGAGGCGCTCAAGGAGAAGGACGAGGCCGTCAAGGGCACCGTCATCGAAGTGGTCAAGGGTGGCCTCATCCTCGACATCGGGTTGCGTGGCTTCCTGCCCGCCTCGCTGGTGGAGATGCGCCGGGTGCGCGATCTGCAGCCGTACATCGGCAAGGAGATCGAGGCCAAGATCATCGAGCTGGACAAGAACCGCAACAACGTGGTGCTGTCGCGGCGCGCGTGGCTGGAGCAGACCCAGTCCGAGGTGCGCAGCGAGTTCCTCAACCAGCTGCAGAAGGGTGCCATCCGCAAGGGTGTCGTCTCCTCCATCGTCAACTTCGGTGCATTCGTCGATCTCGGCGGTGTGGACGGTCTGGTCCACGTCTCCGAGCTGTCCTGGAAGCACATCGACCACCCGTCCGAGGTTGTCCAGGTCGGTGACGAGGTCACCGTCGAGGTGCTCGACGTCGACATGGACCGCGAGCGGGTTTCGTTGTCGCTGAAGGCGACTCAGGAAGACCCGTGGCGTCACTTCGCCCGCACCCACGCCATCGGCCAGATCGTGCCCGGGAAGGTCACCAAGCTGGTTCCGTTCGGTGCGTTCGTGCGTGTCGAGGAGGGCATCGAAGGTCTGGTGCACATCTCCGAGCTGGCCGAGCGCCACGTCGAGGTCCCCGACCAGGTGGTTGCCGTCGGTGACGACGCGATGGTCAAGGTCATCGACATCGACCTGGAGCGCCGCCGGATCTCGTTGTCGCTCAAGCAGGCCAACGAGGACTACACCGACGAGTTCGACCCGGCGAAGTACGGCATGGCCGACAGCTACGACGAGCAGGGCAACTACATCTTCCCCGAGGGCTTCGACTCCGAGACCAACGAATGGCTCGACGGATTCGAGAAGCAGCGCAACGAATGGGAAGCGCGGTACGCCGAGGCCGAGCGCCGGCACAAGATGCACACCGCGCAGATGGAGAAGTTCGCCGCCGCCGAGGCCGCCGGGCATGCCGAGCAGTCGCCGGGCAATGGTGCTCCTCCGGAGACGGCGGGCGGGTCGCTGGCCAGCGATGCCCAATTGGCCGCTCTGCGGGAGAAACTCGCCGGCAACGCCTGACGTTTCCCTGACCACGCCATGCTGCGTATCGGGTTGACCGGTGGCATCGGCGCCGGCAAGTCGGCGCTGTCGTCCACCTTCGCGCAATGCGGTGCGGTCATCGTCGACGGGGACGTCATCGCGCGTGAGGTGGTTCAGCCGGGAACCGAGGGCCTGGCCTCGCTGGTCGAGGCGTTCGGAACCGACATTCTGCTTCCGGACGGATCGCTGGATCGACCGGCGCTGGCCGCCAAGGCTTTTCGCGACGACGACGCTCGCAAGACGCTGAACGGGATTGTCCACCCGCTGGTGGGCAATCGCCGTTCGGAGATCATCGCCTCGGTGCCCGAGGATTCCGTTGTGGTCGAGGACATCCCGCTGCTGGTGGAGTCCGGGATGGCGCCGCTGTTCCCGCTCGTCGTCATCGTGTACGCCGATGTCGAGGTGCGGCTGCGACGCCTGGTCGACCAGCGCGGCATGCCGGAGGATGACGCCCGCGCGAGGATCGCCGCGCAGGCCAGCGACGATCAGCGCCGCGCGGTCGCCGACATCTGGCTGGACAATTCGGGCAGCACCCAGGAGCTGGTGCAGCGGGCCCACGACGTGTGGAACAACCGCATCGTCCCGTTCGCGCACAACCTGAGCGCGCACCAGATCGCCCGGGTTCCGGCCCGGTTGGTGCCGCCCGACCCGAGTTGGGCGGACCAGGCGCAACGAATCCTGAACCGCCTGAAGACCACCTGTGGTCACCGGGCGTTGCGCGTCGATCACATCGGCTCGACCGCCGTGCCGGACTTCCCCGCCAAGGACGTCATCGACGTCCAGATCACCGTCGAATCCCTCGCCGTCGCAGACGAACTCGTCGAGCCGTTGCTGTCCGCCGGGTACCCGCGCATCGAGCACATCGCCGAGGACGTCGCCAAGAACGATGCCCGCAGTACGGTGGAGCGCTACGACCACAACGACGATGCGGCGCTGTGGTTCAAGCGAATGCACGCCTCAGCGGATCCCGGTCGGCCCACCAATGTGCACATCCGCGTGGATGGCTGGCCCAATCAACAGTTCGCGCTGCTGTTCGTGGACTGGTTGACGGCCAACCCCGACGCGCGCGCCGACTATTTGAACGTCAAGCGCGCCGCCGAAAAGGGCGGCGGCACAGACACCGCGGCCTATGTCGAGGTCAAGGAGCCGTGGTTCCTCGACGCTTACCGCCGGGCCTGGGAGTGGGCCGACTCGACGGGCTGGAAGCCCTGATACGCGCCTAGGGCAGCGGTGCGCCGCACTGCAGCGCCCCGTTCATGGGATCCGCGCTCCCGGCCACCGGTCTGACCATCTGGTCGGACTGAACGAAAAGGTGGTCGTCCACGTCGATCTCGCAATGCACGTTCGCCGAGTACGGGAAGTGCACCACGACGCGCATACCGGCCTGCTGCGGATCGGGCAACACCGTGTCTGCTTCGAATGCGTTGCCGGGCAACGAGCTCAACGCGGCAGTGTTCGTCTGACCGCCGTTGATCACGAAGATGGCCTGGCTACCGGTCGTCACACCGTCGACCCTGGCCCGATAGGTGATGTTGTGTAGATCCGCTCGTGCCATTGCCGGATTCAGCTGGGCGCCGGCGGCGATGATCGTCACCGCGGCGATGGGCAGAAGCCTGCGGCCATGGGAGCTCATGGCAGCTGAGATTACGCCCAACGTCGCCCGGCCACCAGGCTGTTCGGTGGAGCGGCTAGGGCTGGCAATGGGGACACCAGAACGACATCCGGCCGCCGATCCGGCCGTGGCGAAGGTAAGTGCCGCAGCGTGGGCAGTGCGGGTCCGGATCGTCGCGTACCCCGGTGAGCCAGCGCGATAGGCCAGGGACCCGGCCGTGGCGCACCGCGGTGTGCAGCACTCGCGTCATCGCACGATGCAAGTCCTTGACGGCGTCGTCGCTCAACTTTGCAACCGGAAGAGTGGGCGGTATTCGGGCCCGCCAGCAGATTTCGTCGACGAGCAGATTGCCGAGGCCCGCGATCACCGACTGGTCCATCAGCGTCGGCTTCAGCCGCCTAGACTTCTTGCGCCGCTCGGCAACCACGTCGCGGAACTCACGCAGGCCCATGCCCAGCGCGTCGGGCCCCTGCCGGCCCAATACGTTGGCGAGCTCGTTGTCGTCGTCGGCCAGCCAGACCCCGCGCAGCTTGCGGAGGTCGGCGTAGCGCAGTTCACCTTGGTCGAGCGACACCACCAGTCGCTCATACTTTTCCGTCTCGGCGCCGGCTTTGGCATAGTACGGGTGTCCGGTCATGCCACTGTGGATCAGCAGCGTCGGACCGTCGGTCGGCAGTATCAGCCATTTGCCGTGCCGGCGCGGGGCTTCGAAGCGGTGCCCGGTCAGGCGCCGGGCAAGCGCGGCGGCGGACGCGTTGCGTAGAATTCCCGGGTCGCGGACGTCTACGTGTTGAATTCGGCGGCGGGGCAAGGCTTTAGCCAACTCGCGCCGGAACCCTTCGACATCCGGCAGTTCAGGCACGAAGTTTCGCTAATCGTTCGAGCGGCCCGGTCAGCGAGCGGGCGTGCCGGAACATGCCTGCCCACGGATCGCCTTGTCCAGCGAGCCGTTTGGGGACATCGCGGATGCTGAACTGACCGGCCCGCAGACCGCGCGTGTCCAGTTCGTCCCACTCCAGCGGGGTGGCCACCGGCGCACCTTCACGCGCCCGCACCGAGTACGGCGCGACGGCGGTCTGCGCGTAGGCGTTGCGCATGATGTCCAGGTAGATGCGGCCATCGCGTTTGTCCTTACGGGCTTCCACGGTGCGGTGCGCGTCATCGTCGGCGGCGACGACTTCGGCGACGTCGCGGGCGAATTGCCGCACAGTGTCGAAGTCGGCGTCGGCGCGTAACGGCACCACGACATGTAACCCCCGAGATCCGGTGGTCTGCACGTAGCGCGCCAGCCCCAGGTCATCGAGCACGTCGGCCAGCATGCGGGCGGTCGCGCGCACGCTCGCGAAATCGGCGTCGGATGGATCGAGATCGAAGACCAGCCGGTCGGGATTGTGCAAGTTGCCTTGCCGCGACTGCCACACATGCAGGGTTATGCAGTTCTGGTTGGCCAACCAGCGCAGCGCTTGCGGGCGTTCGGCCACCGGATGCACCAGGGTGCCGCCTTGTTTGTTGACCTCCACCCCGCTCATCCAGTCCGGCAGCGTATCAGCGAAATCCTGCTGCACGAAACCTTTGTCGCCGATGCCTCGCGGGAACCGTTGCACGGTCAGCGCACGGCCCTTCAGGTGCGGCAGCATGGTGTCGGCCACCTCGCCGTAGTACTCGGCCAGGTCCAGCTTGGTGATTCCGTTCTTCGGAAACATGACCCGATCCGGGTGGGTGATTTCGACCTCGATGCGTGGCATCAGCGTGTCTCCCGTACCACGTCTGCGGCGTCCTTATCGGTGCGCAGGCCCTGGTAGCGCGGATGGCGTAGCTTGTCGTCGCGGGTCCACTCGGTAAATCCGATCTGGGCCACCAACTCCGGGCGCACCCAGCGAGCACCGTTCTCGCGCACCAACCCTCGCGTGAACGACGGTGCATCCTGTTCGATGGCGGAGAGCCGCTCGTGCAGACCGCGCAGCGTTGCCTCATCGAAGCCGGTGCCGACCTTGCCGGCGTAGACGAGATCGTGGCCGTCATAGTAGCCGAGCAGCAACGCGCCCAACGCGATTCGGCTGCCCTTGGGGCTGGTGTAGCCGCCGACGACGAACTCCTGGTCGCGGACACATTTGAACTTCAGCCAATTTTTCGATCTGCCGCTGGCGTAGGTGGAGTCGGCCAGCTTGGCGATCACTCCTTCGTCACCGCGCTTGCATGCGGCGTGGTAGGCAGCAAGGCCGTCGTCGACGCGATGCGCGGTGTTGCGCAATGGGTCATCGAAGCTGATCGCATCCCGTAGTAGTCGCTTGCGCCATCGCAACGGCAGCCCGGTGGTATCCCTGCCGTCCAGGTGCAGCAGATCGAAAAGGTAGTAGTAGACCCGGATTCTCGAGGCCCGGGCCACCTTGGGATCGGTGATACCCAGGCGACCCTGCAATCGGGCGAAGCTGGTGCGGCGTCCCTCGAACGCGACGACCTCACCGTCAACCACGAATCGGGTGGTGCGCTGGGCCGCGAGAGCGTCGACCAGCTCCGGATAGGTTCTGTTGAGCGGCTTACGGTTTCGTGATAGTAGGCGGACTCGATCGCCGTCGCGGAACGCCAGGCAACGCATGCCGTCGAATTTGCGTTCGAAAACCCAATGTGGGTCACAGAACCGTTCGTCGGTCAGGCTGGCTAGTGTGGGAGCTCGCCAGTCGGGTACCGGTTGGGTGTTCAGCCCTTCGCGCACCGCATCGGGCAGGCCAGCGAACTCCGTCATGACGAGTCATCCCTCAAAGGTCGCGTATTCCAGAGGTTGGTCTTCGGTGCTGCGTGCCGCGCGGTGCAGGACGACGAAGGCATGTCAAGGGCATACCCGCCGTCGGATCGTGAAAACGACTACCGGCACAGCCAGGTCAGTGGCATGCCGTGGTGCGCCAGCCATCGCGACAGGTCATAGTCGTTGCCTGCCAACCCGTCGACGGCGGCCACGGCGCGTTGGACCGCCCGCTCGGCGGCCTCGGGAGTCAGCAATCCGTGGCGGACGGCGTCCAGCAGCTCGTCGATATCGGTGAGTTCGGCTCTGGCGCCGGTGCGCACCTCGATGTCCAGGTAGTGGTCTTCGGAATGCCAGACGGTGGGCCCGGGCAGGTATTCGCCCACATCCAGGTAGTAGTCATGGTCGCGTTCATGCCCGGGATTGAAGTGAAACACGGTGGCGCGCAAGCCCAACGACGGCAGTAGCCACGACTCGAGGTAATGGAACTGGACGCGACCGGGAGTGGGGCGGGCGATGTAGAGGCCCCAGGGCTGCACTGCGTACTCGTCCACGGTCCGCACGATGCCCTTCGGATCGGTGTTTGTGCGGGCCAGAAGGTCGAACGTCTCGTGTTTCGGCGCGTGAATGGTGTCACCCTACCGCTGCTGGGCGATTAGTTATCGGCGCAAGCGGATCTTCCATCGCACGAAGCCGGCGTAGAAGAGCGACAAGGCGGCCAGCATGCCCATGTCGAGCAGCCACATCTTCGACGTGTGTTGCCAGAACCGATCCTGGGACAGCAGCGAATCGGGCACCAGGTGGCGCAGATCCACTGTCGACGATGCCGCGGCGTAGCCCCAACGCGCCGGCATCGCCCACGACAGCTGGTTCAAACCGAGCCGGCCGGTGACCGGCACCATCCCACCGCACAGCACCAGCTGCGCCATCACCGTCACCACGAACAGCGGCATGATCTGCTCGCTGGAGCGCACCAGCGACGAAATCGCCAGGCCGAGAATGGCCGAGGCGACACACGTCGCCGCGACGGTCGCAAACAGTTCGAAGGTGGCCCCGGCGGTCGAGTGGCCGAACAACACCGCGCCGCGCGTCGGCGCACTCTTGCCGATCACCACGATTGCCGTGACGATCGCCGACTGCAGTATCGCGAACCCGCAGAACACCGCGCTCTTGGCAATCAGGTAGGCGGTGGTCGACAACCCCACCGCCTGCTCGCGCTGGAAGATGGGGCGTTCGCCGACCAGATCGCGAATTGTCAAGGCGGTGCCCATGAATGCCGCTGCCGGCATCAGCAGGGCCAGTATCTGCGCGGCTTCGTCGGGTGTGCCCGCGTTGGGTGCGGGAACATGAAAACCGTTGTTGCCCGGAACGGTCAGAGACAGCGAGCCGAGAATGAACGGCAGCAGCGCCAAAAAGACGAAATAGGCGCGGTCGGCGATCACCAGGCGGACCTGCCGGCGGGCGATGGTCGAGATCTGGCGCCGCACGCTGGTGTGAACCGGTTCGCCAAGGCTGCTCGGCTCGTCGGTCTTGTCCGGCAGGTATTTCTGGGGCCGCTTTTCGGCCTCCTTCTGTTCCAGGAAGCGGCGGTTGGCTTCGTCGGGGTCGGCGCCGACCTGGGTGAAGATCTTCGCCCAGTTGGTGGTGCCCATCGCCCCACCGATCTGGTCGGGCGCGCCGCAGTAGGCGGTCTTGCCGCCGGGAGCCATGAGCAGTACCTGGTCGCACACGTCCAGGTAGGACAGCGAGTGCGTCACCACCAGCACGACCCGACCGGCATCGGCCAACTGGCGCAGCATCGTCATGACCTGCAGATCCAGCGCGGGGTCCAGACCCGAGGTGGGCTCGTCGAGGATCAGCAAGGACGGCCCGGTCAGCAGCTCGAGCGCCACCGAGGCGCGTTTGCGTTGCCCCCCGGAGAGCTTCTCGACGCGGGTGTCGGCGTGCTTGGTCAGGTCGAGCTCTTCGAGCACCTGGGCGACGACCTTGGCGCGGTCCGCTTTGCTGGTGTCGGGGGGGAGCCGCAGCTCTGCGGCGTAGCCCAGCGCCTGGTTGATGGTCAGCTGGCGATGCACCACGTCGTCCTGCGGGACGATGCCGATCCTGCTGCGCAGGGATGCGTATTCGGCGTGAATGTTGTGGCCCTCGAAGGTCACTGAACCGGAGGTCGGAGTGGTGTAACCGGCGATGAGTCGGGCGAGGGTGCTCTTTCCGGCGCCCGAACCGCCGATCACGGCGGTCAACGTGCCGGGGCGCGCGGTCAGCGAGATGTCCTCGAGCAGTTGTTTGCCGTTGTCGACGACGTACTTGACCTCGCGCACTTCGAGACCACCGGTGCGGGTCGCGGCGCTGGTGTGCTCGGTCAGGATGCCGTCGCGGAACACCAGGTCGACGTTGCCGATGGTGACGATGTCGTCCTCGGACAGGATGGCCGACCCCACCCGGGTGCCGTTCACGAATGTTCCGTTGACGCTGTTGTCCCGGATCTCGGTGCCCAGTTGGGTGGGCACCAAGCTGGCGTGCTGACGCGACGCCAAGACGTCGGAGACGACGATGTCGTTCTCGGGGGCGCGGCCGATCGTCATGGCGCCGGCCGTGCCCGCGGCCGACGAGGCCCGCGGCGAGAGCAACTTCACAAAACGGGTCGCGAGGTTCGACACGTCGGCCGTCTTGGCGTCGATCACAGTGAATTCCGCCGCGGGCGTGGCGGATGGCTGCGGCGGTGCTCCGGTCTCGCCCGCGCCGGGGGGCGTGACCTGCAGCCTTGCCGGCGAGCCTGGGTCGATGACGGTCAGTTCCTCGGGCGGTGTGCCTCGTGGCGCTGGTGGCGGTGGCATGCGGGGCGGTGGCGCCTGTCGCGGCGGCACCGCCGGCTGTCGCGGCGGGGCATTGCGTGGTCTCGCCGGCTGCCGGGGCGGTGCCGGGCGCGGCGGCGCACCCTGCGCACCGCCGCGGGCCGGGCCCCCGCTCTGGCTGCCGGGCCGGCCTTGCGGGGGGCGTGGGGGGTGTGTCGGATTCGTTTGCTCAGCAATCGCGTTCCACGCCAGGGTCGGCGGTCCGGTGTCGTGGCTCGGCCGGGTCCGTGGCGGCAAACCGGCATGACCCGTCTGCGGCCCGATCGCGAAGGTCAGACGGGGGCCCTGGGGGTTGCCGACGTGAATGCTCTGGCCGTCGTGGATATCGACCACCGGCATCCGGTAGCCGTTGAGGTAGGTCCCGTTCAGCGAGCCGTTGTCGATTGCCAGCCACCGGCCTTGGTCGAACCGCAGGATCAGATGCGCACGCGAGATGCGCGGATCGGCGATCCGCACATCGGCCTGCACGTCGCGACCGACGACCACCTCGTGGCCGGCCACAAAGGATCGTTGGGACCCGTCATGCCGAATTGTCAGGATGGGCGGCGCGGGTCGAGTCACTACTCAAGTATCGGCCCGCGTTGACAGTGCCCTCCATTGGACCCGGCTGTGACTTCGCTTTGTTTCGATTCGACCACTCATAGCGCTTTCATAGCCTGCTGCGACGAAACGCCTACTGCGGTGCGGCATTATTCGATGGGGAGGGTTGCAATCTTCGATTGTGTCCGTGCGTGCCGAGCACAGTGTGGTGCCGGCAGACAGCAAGACGGAGTAGAGGGCCCAATCGCGATGCGCATGCCCGTGGTGTGCGATCCGCATCACAATGCGGCGACACCCGGGCGGTGCCGGGGACACGAGGGGGCGAGACATTGACGAACGAGCACAAGGGAACTACTCGGCGCATCGGCGGCGGGCGACAGCTGCTGAGCAATCCGCGACAAGCCGGTGAGGCGTTGCGCGCGGGATTTCAGTCGTTGCCCGGCATGCCCATCGGTCAGCTGTTCCGCCGGATACCCCCCGTCGATTCGGCGCCGAATGTGGAACCCGTGGTGGCGCAACAGCAAAACGAGTCCTCTGAGTCGCGCCTTGCGGTGAGTAACGGGGCGTCGTTCGCGGGCTACACGATTCTGCGGCAGCTGGGCGCCGGCGGCATGGCCGAGGTTTATCTCGCGCTGCATCCCAGGCTTCCGCGCCGTGACGTGATCAAGGTCCTCGCCGAGGCGGTGACCGCCGACCGCGAGTTCCGCGAAAGATTCAATCGGGAGGCCGATCTCGCGGCGACGCTGTGGCATCCGCACATCGTCGGTGTGCACGACCGTGGCGAATTCAACCATCATCTGTGGATTTCGATGGACTACGTCGAGGGCACCGATGCCTCGCGGCTGGTCAAAGAGAATTACGCCGAGGGGATGCCGATCCACGAGGTGCGCGCCATCGTGCAAGCGGTCGCGGGCGCGCTGGACTACGCCCACGATCGCGGTCTGCTGCACCGCGACGTCAAGCCCGCCAACATCCTGCTCACCCATCCCGAAGAGGGAGAGCGTCGAATCCTGTTGGCGGACTTCGGTGTCGCACGTCACCTGGGGGACATCAGCGGGATCACCGAAACCAACGTCGCGGTCGGAACGGTGGCGTACGCCGCGCCCGAGCAGCTGACGGGTTCACCCATCGACGGCCGGGCAGACCAATATGCTCTGGCCGCAACGGCTTTCCACCTTCTCACCGGGGCACCTCCGTTTCAGCACTCCAACCCGATCGCGGTGATCAGTCAGCACCTGCACCAGGATCCGCCTCGGCTCAGCGATTTCCGACCCGAGCTGGCTGAACTCGACGAGGTGTTTTTCCAGGCCCTCGCCAAACAACCCGAGGAGAGGTTCGAGCGGTGCCGCGCGTTCGCCGCCGCCGTCAGCGAGCCGCTAGGCGATGTCGCCGAAGTCGGCGCCGGCGCCGCGCCCCGTGCCGCCGTATCGACGCCGCATCGTCGGCGCGGGCTTGGCGGCATCATCGTCGGCCTGGGTCACCGGTTTTCGTCGAAGGCACGGTGGGCGACGGCGCTGGTGTGTGCGGTGCTCATCGCCGTCGCGGCGACCTGGTCGATCCTGTACTCCGTCCAGCCCGACGCGCCGCCGAGCAACCCCGCGCTCGCGTCGAAACCGTCCGTCCCGGCTCCAAGTGCCGCGCCCACCCCGGGCGGGCCGGCGCTCAACGGGACTTACAAGCTCGATTATGACCAGACCAAGCGCACCACCAATGGCATCTCGATCCGGCATGCCGGGCCCGCCACCAGCTGGTGGGCGTTCCGGTCGCTATGCACCACCAACGGATGTGCGGCCACCGGCACCCAGTTGGACGATGTCACCCATCAGGCGGCCAACACCGCTGATGGCGGACAGGCCGACACTCTGCGCTTCGTCGGTGGCTACTGGCAGGGCGCTCCGGCGCAGCAGCGGGTGGGCTGCACTCAGCCCAATGCACAGGTTAGGGCCACCCAGCAGGAAACCTCCGCCTGGTCGCTGGCGCCGCAGGCCAACGGCACGCTGCGCGGCACGTTGACCGAGACCGTGCTGAGCAATGAGTGCGGCGCCCAGGGGGCGGTCGTGCGGGTACCGGTGGTGGCCACCCGGACCGGCGTTGCGCCCGGCAAGGTGACGTTGAGCGACCCCACCCAGGTGATCAACACCTCGACCACCGCGTCCGCCGCGGCGCCGCCGGTGCTCGGCGGCCTGTGCAATGACGTCGGCAAGGTCGCCTACGACCCGACGAACAACGAGCAGATCGTCTGCGAGGGCAGCAGCTGGGCCAAGGCGCCGATCACGATGGGCGCGCACGCCGCCGGCAGCTCATGCGACCGGCCCGGCACGCCGGTGTTCGCCATGAGCACGTCCAGCGAGGGCTATTTGCTGCAATGCGATCCGGTCACCCGGACCTGGACGCGGCCGGCGGGGTAGTTTCCGGGTCGGTCAGCCTCCGGATACCAGTAGGCGAGCCTCGAATCCGCTAGCGCGTGGGAGGACCAGCCCCGCGGCGCTTGTCGGTGATCGGTTCTACCCTGGTGGCATGGCATTCGCCACGGAACATCCCGTAGTCGCGCATTCGGAGTATCGCGCTGTCGACGACGTCGTGCGCGTCGGCGGCGACTTCGAGGTGGTCAGTCCGCACGATCCCGCCGGGGACCAGCCCGCCGCCATCGAGGAGCTGGAACGCCGGATCAGGGCGGGGGAGCGCGATGTGGTGCTGCTCGGCGCCACCGGTACCGGGAAGTCGGCCACCACCGCGTGGCTCATCGAGCGGCTGCAGCGTCCCACCCTGGTGATGGCACCCAACAAGACGCTGGCCGCCCAGCTGGCCAATGAGCTGCGAGAAATGTTGCCGCACAACGCGGTCGAATACTTCGTCTCGTACTACGACTATTACCAGCCCGAGGCCTACATCGCGCAGACCGACACCTACATCGAGAAGGACAGCTCGATCAACGACGACGTGGAGCGGCTACGGCACTCCGCGACGTCCTCGCTGCTGTCGCGCCGCGACGTGGTCGTGGTGGCGTCGGTGTCGTGCATCTACGGCCTGGGTACGCCGCAGTCGTACCTGGACCGCTCGGTCGAGGTGCGGGTGGGCGCCGAGGTGCCCCGGGACGGGCTGCTGCGGTTGTTGGTCGACGTCCAATACACCCGCAACGACCTGTCGTTCACCCGCGGCTCGTTCCGGGTGCGCGGCGACACGGTGGAGATCATCCCGTCCTACGAAGAGCTGGCGGTGCGCATCGAGTTCTTCGGCGACGAGGTCGAGGCGCTGTACTACCTGCACCCGCTGACCGGTGACGTGGTCCGCCAGGTCGACTCGCTGCGGATCTTCCCGGCCACCCACTACGTGGCAGGCCCCGAGCGGATGGCGCACGCGATCTCGACGATCGAAGGGGAGCTGGCCGAGCGGCTCACCGAGCTGGAGGGCCAGGGCAAGCTCCTCGAGGCCCAGCGGCTGCGGATGCGCACCAACTACGACATCGAGATGATGCGCCAGGTCGGGTTCTGCTCGGGCATCGAGAACTACTCACGACACATCGACGCCCGGGGCCCGGGCTCGCCGCCGGCGACGCTGCTGGACTACTTCCCGGAAGACTTCCTGATGGTCATCGACGAATCCCACGTCACCGTCCCGCAGATCGGCGGCATGTACGAGGGCGACATGTCGCGCAAACGCAACCTGGTCGAATACGGATTCCGGTTGCCGTCGGCGTGCGATAACCGTCCGCTGACCTGGGAGGAGTTCGCCGACCGCATCGGGCAGACCGTATACCTGTCGGCCACCCCCGGCCCCTACGAACTCAGCCAGTCCGGGGGCGAGTTCGTCGAGCAGGTGATCCGTCCCACCGGCCTGGTCGACCCGAAGGTGGTGGTCAAGCCCACCAAGGGGCAGATCGACGACCTGATCGGCGAGATCCGCAAGCGCACCGAGGCCGACCAAAGGGTGCTGGTCACCACGCTGACCAAGAAGATGGCCGAGGACCTCACCGACTACCTGCTCGAGATGGGCATCCGGGTCCGCTATCTGCACTCCGAGGTCGACACCCTGCGCCGGGTGGAGCTGCTGCGCCAGCTGCGGCTGGGCGAATACGACGTGCTCGTCGGCATCAACCTGCTGCGCGAGGGCCTGGACCTTCCCGAAGTGTCACTGGTCGCGATCCTGGACGCCGACAAAGAGGGGTTCCTGCGGTCATCGCGCAGCCTGATTCAAACCATCGGCCGCGCCGCCCGCAACGTCTCCGGTGAGGTGCACATGTACGCCGACACCATCACCGATTCGATGAAACAGGCCATCGACGAGACCGAGCGGCGCCGCGCCAAGCAGGTCGCGTACAACGAGGCCCACGGCATCGACCCGCAGCCGCTGCGCAAGAAGATCGCCGACATCCTCGACCAGGTCTACCGCGAGGCCGACGACAGCGAGGCGGTGGAGATCGGCGGGTCGGGGCGCAACGCGTCCCGCGGCCGGCGCGCACAGGGCGAGCGGGGCCGCGTGGTCAGCGCCGGGGTGTTCGAGGGCCGCGACACGGCCAGCATGCCGCGCGCCGAACTGGCCGACCTGATCAAGGACCTCACCGCCCAGATGATGGCCGCGGCTCGTGACTTGCAATTCGAGCTGGCGGCGCGGTTCCGCGACGAGATCGCCGACCTGAAAAAGGAACTGCGCGGGATGGACGCCGCCGGCCTGAAATGAGTTTGCTGGCAACCGATCTCCGGCACTTGTGGCTGCGAGACCTCATACGGTGGAGGGGTGACCGACGCGGCGATTATCACCGGCGGCTGGCGTGAGCTGCTGGGCGCGAGGTATCTGAGAACTTCCATACTGCTGGCCGGCGGGGTAGCGCTTTACGCCACCAATGAGTTCCTGACCACCAGCTTATTGCCCAACACCATCGCAGAAATCGGCGGCAGCCGGCTCTACGCGTGGGTGACGACCCTATATCTCGTCGGCTCGGTGGTCGCGGCGACGATGGTCAATCCGATGCTGTTGCGGATTGGGGCGCGGTCGTCATATCTGATGGGGCTCGCCGTGTTCGGCATCGCCAGCCTGGTTTGCGCTGCCGCGCCCACCATGCATGTTTTGATCGCTGGACGGGCCATGCAGGGGATGGCCGGCGGCTTGCTGGCCGGCCTCGGCTATGCGGTCATCAACTCCGCCCTACCCCGCTGGTTGTGGACGCGGGGGTCCGCCCTGGTGTCGGCGATGTGGGGGGTCGCGACGGTGGTCGGACCCACGACGGGCGGCCTGTTCGCGCAGTTCGGCCTTTGGCGATGGGCGTTTGTTGCGATGGCCGTGCTGACCGTGTTGATGGCCCTGCTGGTCCCGGTTGCGCTGGCCCGCGTCAGCCCGACGAGCGGCCTGCCCAGGATCAGAGTCCCGGTGTGGTCGCTGCTGATCATCGGGGTGGCCGCACTGGCCGTCAGCGTCGCGCAAATTCCGCGCAATACCGCCGCGACGTATGCGCTGCTCGGGGCCGGCATCGGTCTGGTCGGCGTGTTCGTGATCGTCGACTGGCGCATGCACGCGGCCATCCTGCCGCCCAGCGTGTTCTCTCCCGGACCCCTGAAGTGGATCTACCTCACCATGGGCGTGCTGATGGGCGCGGCGATGGTGAACACCTATGTGCCGCTGTTCGGGCAGCGACTGGCCCACCTGACGCCGATCGCGGCCGGATTCCTGGGAGCGGCGCTCGCACTGGGCTGGACGGTCAGCGAGATCGTCAGCGCATCCCTGGAGAACCCGCGGACGATCGGGCGGGTGGTCCTGGTGGCGCCGATGGTGGCGGCGTCGGGCCTGGCGCTGGGCGCGGCGGCCCGGCACGGCGACGACTCGGCGTGGACCGCCGCGCTGTGGGCGGTGGCACTGCTGGTCGCCGGCATCGGGATCGGGATGGCCTGGCCGCACCTGTCAGCCCGCGCGATGGCGTCCGTCGCGGACCTGGCCGAAGGCGGCGCCGCCTCCGCGGCGATCAACACCGTCCAGCTGACCTCCGCGGCGATCGGCGCCGGATTGGCCGGTGTCGTCGTCAACACCGCTACCGGTGGCGAGGAGATGGCGGCGCACATGCTGTTCACGGTGTTCACCGCGTTTTGCGCGGCCGGCGTGGCGGTGTCGTACGCCGCGACGCGCGCCACCCGGCAAGCCCAGCCGGTCGGCACCGGAGGCTGAGCTCAGTCCGGCGCTTCACGCGGCCGGTAAAGCGGGAAATCACCGCGTGGACTCGACAACCTGCGAGTAGTGGAACTGCCATCGTTCGACGATGTGGAAGCCGAGGTAGCCCGGGAATCGGTATGCCGGGGCGCGCCCGAAAGCGCTTCCGGGCGGCAGCGATCGCCCGGCTTGGTGGTCGGGCAGCGAGGTGTCTTTATTGGTGATGGTCCAGATCGCCGGGCATTTGTTGATTTTGGCCGTCGTCAGCCACACCGCGACGTGCCCGTCCCACAGCGAGCCGACCTTCGGGCCGTACACGCCGCGCTCCACGTCGATCAGCGACCGAAAGGCCGCGGGCCGGGTGGCCAGTAGCGCACGAATCGGCCCGGGCTTCCACGGCACGGTGTTGTCGACCATCAGACAATCGCCGGGGGCGGCGTGCGTGCTGATCAAATCGGCGACCTGGCTGTAGTCCCACCCCTCTTTGGCATACGGCCAGCGTTGGACGAACAGGTAATTCGGCACCGCGGCGACGGCGAACAGCAGCACCCCGCCGGCGATGGGCCGGGGCCGGCGGGCCAGGGTGACGATGCAGACCGCCAGGACGACGGCCATCGCGGGTGCGGTGAAGATCAGATAGCGCGGGTAGTAGATCGGCTCGCTGACGGCCGAATAGATGACCACCAGGGCGGTGGGAATCACCATCCACGCCATGGCGATGATCGACAACCGGCCGAGGTCACCGGCCGGGGCGGGGGTGCCGGCCAGCCGCGTCACGACCGCCGCGACGATGATGGCCGCGCTCGCGATGGCGAAGGCCACGCTGTGGTCGAAATACTGGCGCAGGATGATGTCGAAGGCGTAATGCCAGCTCACCGGATAGATCCAGTTGACCTGCCATACCTGGTTGTGCGCAAACACGAGGAACGGCGTCATGACCGCCACGGCGACGGCCGAGCTGGCGGCCCACCACAGGACCGGAGACCTGCGGGCACCTTTGGGTGCGAGCAGCGGCAGCATCGCCCCGTAAACCGGCACCAACAGCACCAGGTTGAGGTTGAGCAGTATCGACAGCATCAATCCCAGCGCGTACCAGACCCACCCGCGCGCCTTGTTGCACCGGACGGTGACAACGAAAAACCCCGTCAGCCAGACGGCCGCGGCGGCCGCGAAGGCGTACGGGCGCGCTTCCATGCCTGCCCACGTTGTACGCGGCAGGATCGCGAAAATCACCCCCGCGCACACCGCCGTGGGCCGCGTGGAGAACTGCCTGGTGAACACCGTGACCCCGGCGGCGGCGGCGCCAATCGCCAGAGAACTGGGCAAACGCGACCAGAATTCGGTGGGACCGAACAGCGTGAACCAGCCGTGCATCAGCAGGTAGTAAGCGCCATGGACGGCGTCGATGTGGCCCAGCAACCGCCACAGCTCTGGCAGGGTCCGGTTGGCCGAAGCCGATATCGTCGCCCCTTCGTCGAACCAGAGCGAAGGCCGGCAGGCCCAGGCGGCGCTGACAACGGTGGCGAACAGGGCGATCGCCCACGGATCGAGCAACCTGCCGCGCGCACGCCCGGACGCGGACTCGGCACCAATATCCCCGGCACGCGGCTCGAGAGTGGGCTCGAGGGTGGGCATGGACATGATGCTTGTTACTGTAAGTCGCGATTCGTGGAACGGGTCATAAACCGAGTCCGGCGCATTCGCTTTTCGTGCCTTCATTCACGAAAAGCGGCGCAATGCAATGCCTTCCACGTTGGCCGCACGCATCTGAATATTTTGTCATTAGCAATATCTTCCGTCGCCGCAGCCAGAACCTGCAAATTGCGGACGCGCCACGCCACGCGGTGTGATTAATCTGCCTCCTGCACATCGAGCAAACGCGCTACTGTCTTGGGTTGGCTGACCAACCGAAACTGGGAGGGTAAATGGGCGCCTATCGGACTGTGGTGGTAGGAACCGATGGCTCGGATTCGTCGATGCGCGCGGTAGAGAAGGCGGCGCAGATCGCCGGAGCGGACGCCAAGCTGATCGTGGCGTCGGCATATCTGCCCCAACACGAGGACGGCCGGGCCGCCGACGTCCTGCGGGACGAAAGCTACAAGGTTTCGGGCACCGCGCCGATTTACGCGATTTTGCGCGACGCCAAGGACCGCGCCCATGCCGCCGGCGCGAAGAACATCGACGAGCGACCCATTGTCGGGGCTCCGGTCGACGCGCTGGTGCACCTCGCCGAGGAGGAGCAGGCCGATCTACTCGTGGTCGGCAACGTCGGCTTGAGCACGATCGCCGGTCGGCTGCTGGGATCGGTGCCGGCCAATGTCTCGCGTCGGGCGAAGACCGACGTGTTGATCGTGCACACGACGACGTAACTGCGGTCTCGTTTCGATCCCGTGGCCCATAGGGCCGGGAACACATCAGTACCTCGACCGCCGGCTACCAGCCCCGCTCGCGCCATTCGCTGAGGTGGGGGCGCTCGGCGCCCAACGCCGTGTCATCGCCGTGGCCGGGGTAGATGATGGTGGAATCGTCATACACGTCGAAAACACGCGTGCTGACGTCCTCGATCAGCTGAGTGAAATCGCCGGGTTGCCACGTCTTCCCGACACCACCCGGGAACAGGCAGTCGCCGGTGAACAACTGCGTGACCCCGCCGGTCGCGGGCCCGTTGAGGGCCAGGGCGATCGATCCCGGGGTGTGCCCGCGCAGATGGATGACATCGAACATCAGCTCGCCGATCTGCACGGTGTCACCGTTGGCCAGCAAACGGTCCGGCTTGACCGGCAGCGGTTCCGCGTCGATCTCGTTGGCGGCGGTCGGCGCGCCGGTGGCGGCCGCCACCGCCTCCAGCGCCTGCCAGTGATCGAAGTGCTGGTGGCTGGTCACGATCAGCGACACCTTGGGCGCGTCCTGCCGGATCAGGTCGATCAGCACGTCCGCGTCGTTGGCCGCGTCGATCAGTAATGTTTTTCCCGTAGCGGAACAAGTGACCAGATATGCGTTGTTGTCCATCGGGCCTACCGAGACCTTTAGGATCGTGGCGCCGGGTAGGGTCCGGCGGGCCGCGGTACCGGGGTCAACGTGTCCGGTGTAGTTGTCGTCCACTGCAGTCATGTGCGCCACTCCTTGATCCCGCCTCGGCGCCGTCCGAGCCGGGAGCGGGGTCGTCGGCGCCAGTCACTGGCGGCTACGTTACTGGTCGCATGTTGCTTGTCGGTATGGGCACATAGCATGGAATGCGCCGTGCGCAATTCCGGTTCGAATTCGCATCGCGGCTACGAGAAGTCGCCAGATAGTTCCTGAGAGGGGCAGCGTTGGCTGACCGTCTGATCGTCAAGGGCGCCCGCGAGCACAACCTGCGCGGCGTCGATCTCGACCTGCCCCGCGACGCACTGATCGTGTTCACCGGGCTGTCGGGTTCGGGTAAATCGTCGCTGGCCTTCGACACGATCTTCGCCGAGGGGCAGCGTCGCTATGTGGAGTCCTTGTCCGCCTACGCCCGCCAGTTCCTGGGGCAGATGGACAAGCCGGATGTCGACTTCATCGAGGGTCTGTCCCCGGCGGTGTCCATCGACCAGAAATCCACCAACCGCAACCCGCGCTCGACCGTCGGGACCATCACCGAGGTCTATGACTACCTGCGGCTGCTCTACGCGCGGGCGGGCACGCCGCACTGTCCGATCTGTGGCGAGCGGATCGCCCGGCAGACCCCGCAGCAAATCGTGGATCAGGTGCTGGCGATGCCGGAGGGCACCCGATTCCTGGTGCTCGCCCCGGTGGTGCGCACCCGCAAGGGCGAGTTCGCCGACCTCTTCGAGAAGCTCAACGCGCAGGGCTACAGTCGGGTGCGGGTCGACGGCGTCGTGCACTCGTTGACCGATCCGCCGAAGCTGAAGAAGCAGGAAAAGCACGACATCGAGGTGGTGGTGGACCGCCTGACCGTCAAGGCGACCGCCAAGCAGCGGCTCACCGATTCGGTGGAAACCGCGCTGAACCTGGCCGACGGCATTGTGGTGCTCGAGTTCGTCGATCACGAACACGACGCGCACAACCGTGAGCAGCGATTTTCCGAGAAGCTGGCCTGCCCCAACGGCCACGCCCTGGCGGTCGACGACCTGGAACCGCGGTCGTTCTCGTTCAACTCGCCCTACGGCGCCTGCCCAGAGTGCAGCGGCCTGGGCATCCGCAAGGAAGTCGACCCGGACCTGGTGGTGCCTGACCCCGAGCGCACCCTGGCCGAGGGCGCGGTGGCGCCGTGGTCGACGGGCCACACCGCGGAGTACTTCACCCGGATGATGGCCGGGCTCGGTGATGAGCTGGGCTTCGACGTCGACACCCCGTGGCGCAAACTGCCGGCCAAGGCCCGCAAGGCGATTCTCGAGGGCTCCGACCACCAGGTGCATGTGCGATACCGCAACCGGTACGGCCGCACCCGGTCCTACTACGCCGATTTCGAAGGCGTGCTGGCGTTTTTGCAGCGCAAGATGACGCAGACCGAGTCCGAGCAGATGAAGGAGCGCTACGAGGGCTTCATGCGGGACGTGCCCTGCCCGGAGTGTGAGGGCACCCGGCTCAAGCCGGAGATCCTGGCCGTCACGCTGACTGGGGAATCTGGGGGGGATCGGGCTGCGAAGTCCATCGCCGAGGTCTGCGAGTTGTCGATTTCGGACTGCGCGGAGTTTTTGAACCGGCTCACCCTCGGCCATCGCGAGAAGGCGATCGCCGGACAGGTGCTCAAGGAAATCCAGTCGCGGCTCGGATTTTTGCTCGACGTCGGGCTGGAATATCTGTCGCTGTCCCGCGCCGCGGCCACACTGTCCGGTGGCGAGGCGCAACGCATTCGCCTGGCCACCCAGATCGGGTCCGGTCTGGTCGGCGTGCTCTACGTCCTCGACGAGCCGTCCATCGGGCTGCATCAGCGCGACAACCGTAGGCTTATCGAAACCCTCACGCGGCTAAGGGGTTTGGGCAACACGCTGATCGTCGTCGAGCACGACGAGGACACCATCGCGCACGCCGACTGGATCGTCGACATCGGCCCGCGCGCCGGCGAGCACGGCGGCGAGATCGTGCACAGCGGCACCTACAGCGAGCTGCTGGCGAACGAGGATTCGATCACCGGCGCCTACCTGTCTGGCAAGGAACGCATCGAGATGCCGGCCAAGCGGCGCGCGATAGACCGCAAGCGTCAGCTGACCGTCGTCGGCGCCCGCGAGCACAATCTGCGCGGCATCGACGTCTCGTTCCCGCTCGGCGTGCTCACATCGGTGACCGGTGTGTCCGGATCCGGCAAGTCGACGCTCGTCAACGACATCCTGGCCGCGGTGCTGGCCAACCGGCTCAACGGCGCCCGGCAGGTCCCCGGCCGTCACACCCGGGTCACCGGGCTGGATCATCTGGACAAGCTGGTGCGGGTGGATCAGTCTCCGATCGGTCGCACGCCGCGATCCAACCCGGCCACCTACACCGGGGTGTTCGACAAGATTCGCACCCTGTTCGCCGCCACTACCGAAGCCAAAGTCCGTGGCTATCAACCGGGTCGGTTCTCGTTCAACGTCAAGGGCGGACGCTGCGAAGCGTGCTCCGGCGATGGCACCATCAAGATCGAGATGAACTTCCTGCCCGACGTGTACGTGCCGTGTGAGGTCTGCCACGGCGCTCGGTACAACCGGGAAACCCTGGAGGTGCACTACAAGGGCAAGACCATCTCCGAAGTGCTGGACATGTCCATCGAGGAAGCAGCGGAGTTCTTCGAGCCGATCACCGGCATCCACCGCTATCTGCGCACCCTGGTCGACGTCGGGCTGGGATATGTGCGGCTCGGCCAGCCCGCGCCCACGCTGTCCGGCGGCGAGGCGCAGCGCGTCAAGCTGGCCGCGGAACTGCAGAAGCGCTCGACCGGGCGCACCGTGTACATCCTCGACGAGCCCACCACGGGCCTGCATTTCGACGACATCCGCAAGCTGCTGAAGGTCATCAATGGCCTTGTCGACAAAGGCAATACGGTTATCGTGATCGAACACAACCTGGACGTGATCAAAACCTCGGACTGGATCGTCGACATGGGTCCGGAAGGCGGCGCCGAGGGCGGAACCGTTGTCGCGGAAGGCACTCCGGAGGACGTCGCGGCGGTGCCGGAGAGCTACACCGGTAAGTTCCTTGCCGAGGTGATCGGCCGTAGCCCCGCGACATCCGGCGCTGCGCGACGATCGAGTCGGCGTCGCAAAGTCACCGCCTGAGCCCGGATCAACCCTCCTCGGGCCGCATCGACTCCCGGATCTGGGCCAGTCGCTCGGCCGCCGCGCGCTGGCGTTCGTCGTACTGTTCGTCGACCGACCGTCCCTCGGGTGATTCCGCGTCGAGTTCGGCGGCGCCTTGCGCGGTCGCGTAGCGGGTCTCGATCTGGTCGCGCACCGACTCAAAGGTCGGCACACCGGCGTCGTCGTATTCCGGGCCGGGCCCGGTAGAGCTGGATTCTTCGTCGGGCATGCCGTCAGACGGTTGCTATCGCTCGCATGACTCGGCGATCGAAATAGCGAACCATCTGTTGCCAGTACACCAGCGTCAGCGCCATCTGCACCGCGGTGCGATCAGCCGCCGGCACGCAGCCGATGCCGGCGGGCGGCGAATCACCGCGCCCAGCGCGGCCGCCGACGTCAGCCGCGCTGACGAACATCGCCGCGTCGCGGGGCCGACGGCTGATCCACAGCTCTTCGCCCAGCATCGCGCCGCGTCGACCAGGCGCGGTGATGCGCGGGCTTGCCGAAAACCAAGGGATTCACCGTCAGCCACAGCGCAATCCACACCGCATGTGCCCATCGCCGCGTCCAGATCGGGACCAGGATCAGCGGTGTGCTCGCCCATCGGGTCCACGCGCTCCACGGATGGCAGTGCCGCGCGAACAGCGCACGCCGAACGCGCGCGACGGGCAGCACGGCGCTACTCATCGCCTGGCGGTGTTGGAGTGCTCGGCCGGGACGACCACCGGGGTGCCGGCGGCGGGTGCGGACGCGGCGGGCAACGGCGTCCGCGGAATCCCCGGAGTGCCCAGCTCCCCGGCCAGCCAGGGCAGCGATGCCGCGAACACGCGGTCCGCGAACGGCCAGTCGTGCTTGCCGGGCTGCGGCACCACCGCGCAGTCGATTCCGTTGGAGCGGCCGAGCGCGCAGAGCGAATAGGCCGCGGCGGTCTGATTGCCGGGATTGGCGGCCGCGTCGCGTCCGGCGAGGCGGATGGCGCCGCTGTCGTTCAGCTGGAGGTCACGCCGTGGTGCCGGCGGGCCGTCGGACGAAATCGCGAACCAGCCGGCCACGTCGCGGTAGGGCCCGTGCCGGTTTATCACCGTGGTCGGATCGAAAGCCGCCCAGGCGTCGGCGTTTCCGCCGAACAGCCTGGCTATGGTTTGGGCCTTGTTGCCGGCGTTGGGGAAGAAATCGCCGGCGACGTCGACGAACGCGCTGAACAGTTCGGGGTGCATGACGGTCAGATCCACGGCGCAGGTGCCCGCCCATGGACCAGCCGGCGACGCCCCAGTTGGCCCGATGCGGGCTGACGCCGAAAGCCGAAACCATGAAAGGCACAACATCTTTGGTCAGGTGATCGGCCGCGTTGCCCCGAACCCCGTTGACGCATTCGGTGTCGTTGTTGAACGCGCCGCCGGAGTCCACGAACACCAGCACCGGCGCCTTACCGTCGTGCGCGGCCGCGAAGTCGTCGATCGTCTTGACCGCGTTGCCGGCCCGCGTCCAGTCCGCCGGCGTGTTGAACTGCCCGCCGATCATCATCACGGTCGGCAGCGGCGGGGGTGGGGTGGTGGCGAACCACTCGGGCGGCAGGTAGACCAGCTCGCCCCGATGTTTGAAGTGCGATCCGTCCGAGGGGATCGCCACCGGCACCACGGTGCCGTGCGGTGGCCGGGTTCCTTTGGCGGCCATGGCGGTAACGGTGGCCTGATCGGCCTGATCGGGCAGCGGGCCCGACGTCAGCTGGCTCCACGCCGATTGCACGGTGGGGAAGTAGCCCACCCAGAGGTTGAGCACCAGCGACGTGCTGAGCAGGCACAGGGGTACGGCCAGCACCGCGGCGCCGCGCCGCCAGCGGTGCGCGGTGCGCCAGCCGAGGACCAGCACCGCCGCCGCCATGCCCGTCAGCGTGATCCAGAGCCACAGCGCCGTCGGGGCGGGGTCATCGGAGAGCCCGCGGTCGACGATGTACCAGTGCGTCAGGTAGGCCGCGACCCCGCCGGCCAGCGCCGCCGTCGGCATCCACACCGTGCGCCAACGGCGCGACCGCCAGCCGACCGCCGACGTCAGCACCACCGCGGTGAGCACCTGGATCGTCGTCGGCACCCAGCCGTGCATCAGCGAGGTGTGGCTACTTGCCAGGAACTGCGCGGGCGCGCTGTCCATCGGGGCTGTCACGTGATTCATTGTGATCGATCGGTAACCTGGCCGGAACATATTTGCCGAATGTTCGCTTTGGACTTTCTGGGCGGCCGGAGCCTCCGCTAATGCGGCTTGGCCAGCGGAAATGGCAGTGTCTCGCGGATGCTGCGGCCCGTTATGAGCATGACGAGCCGATCGATGCCCATTCCGAGCCCGCCGGTGGGCGGCATCGCGTACTCCATCGCCTGCAGGAAGTCTTCGTCGAGCTCCATCGCCTCGGGATCCCCGCCGGCAGCTAACAGCGACTGCTCTTGCAGGCGGCGCCGCTGCTCGACCGGATCGGTGAGCTCGCTGTAGGCGGTGGCCAGCTCGACACCCCACGCCACCAGGTCCCACCGCTCGGCGACGCCCGGTGCGGCTGCGGTGCGGCCGCGTCAGCGGGGACACCGATGTCGGAAAGTCGATATAGAACGTCGGCTCCTCGGTCCGGTCCTCCACCAGGTGCTCGTACAGTTCCAGCACCACCGCGCCGGCATCCCACTGCGCCCGATAGGGAACGTGCGCGGCATCGGACAGCTTGCGCAGGGCGGACAGCGTCGTGGCCGAGTCGATGCGCTCGCCGAGCGCTTCGGACACGGCGTCATGCACGGTCTTGACCGCCCAGACCCCGGAAATGTCGACCGGTTCCAGCCGGCGCGCCGGCGCCGTGGCCGCATCACGGTCTGCTCACCGTGCGCGGCCTGGGCGGCGTTCTGGATGAGCTCGCGGCAGCCGTCGATCCACACCTTGTAGTCGGCGTGGGCCTGGTAGGCCTCCAGCAGGGTGAATTCCGGGTTGTGGCTGAAGTCGACACCCTCGTTGCGGAAGGCTCGGCCCAATTCGAAGACTCGCTCCACGCCGCCGACGCATAGCCGCTTCAGGTAGAGCTCCGGCGCGATGCGCAGGAACAGGTCCAGGTCGTAGGTGTTGATGTGCGTGACGAAGGGCCGGGCGGTGGCTCCGCCGTGGATCTGCTGCAGGATCGGGGTCTCGACCTCGATGAAGTCCTTGGCGAACAGCGTCTGCCTGACCGAGCGCAACACGCTCGCTGCGCGCCTTGATCAACTCCCGCGACTCGGGATTGACCGCCAGGTCGACGTAGCGGGTCCGCACCCGCGCCTCCGGGTCGGTCAGCCCCTTCCACTTATTCGGCAACGGCCGCAGGCACTTACCGATCATCCGCCAGTCGGCGACGATCAGCGAGCGGGTTCCCTTCTTGCTGAAAAGCCCATGTGCCCGGACACCTCGACCAGGTCGCCCAGGTCGATGGCCGCGGTGAAATCGGCGGTCCGGCCCTCGCTGCAGCTGCGAATTGTCCAGCAGCACTTGCATTTCCCCCGACCAGTCACGCAGCTGGGCGAACAGCACCCCGCCGTAGTCGCGGATCCGCAAAATCCTGCCCGAGACGGTGATGTCCTCCTGGTCGTCCGCGTCGAGCGCGTTGGCGACCGTGTGGCTGGGCGGAGCTCCGACCGGATAGGCGTCGACGCCGTCGCGCTGCAGCATCTTCAGCTTGGCCAGCCGCACTCGAACCTGTTCGGGCAGACGAGATCTGGACTCCTCAGCATCGGCGGCCTCGCGGCGCTCCCGCAGCCCGCTGACGTCCGGGGCGCTGCCGTCGTGATGCAGGAGTCCGGATTCCGCCAATCGCTGCGGGACGGCGGGGTAATGGCCGGTGTGCGTCTTGCGCGCGGCCGAACGGCAACACCAGGAATCCCTCGGCGAGCGCCGAAGCAACGCCGACCCGCGGAATCAGCCGCGCGTCCTCGTAGCAGGCGTAGCGCGGCACCCAATCCGGTTGGTACTTCATGTTCGAGCGGTACAGGGTCTCCAGCTGCCACCACCGCGAGAAGAAGAGCAACAGTCCCCGCCACAACCGGGCGACGGGTCCGGCGCCGAGCTGAGCGCCCTGTTCGAACGCCGAGCGGAACATCGCAAAGTTCAGTGAAATGCGGGTGATGCCAAGGGCTTCGGCGTTGAGCGCCAGGTCGCTGACCATCAGCTCGATGGTGCCGTTGGGGGACTGCGGCGAACGGCGCATCAAGTCCAGGGAGACGCCGGTGGTGCCCCAGGGAACCAGCGACAGCATCGCCACGACGCTGTCGTCGCGGTCCAGCGCTTCGACCAGCAGGCAGTCCCCGTCGGCGGGGTCACCGAGCCGGCCCAGCGCCATGGAAAAGCCGCGTTCGGTCTGGGTGTCCCGCCAGGCGTCGGCGCGGGCGATGGTATCGGCCATCGCCTCAGCGGTGATGTCGCGGTGTCGCCGGATCCGCACGGTCAGCCCCGCCCGGCGGGCCCGCGTCACGGCCTGACGGACCCCGCGCATATCGGGGCCGGACAGCTTGAAATCGGAAGTCCGCAGGATGGCTTCGTCGCCGAGCTCGAGCGCGTTCAGGCCGCGCTTCGCGATAGGCCCGCGCCCCCTGGGTGCTGGCGCCCATCACGCCGGGTGCCCAGCCGTAGGTCTGGCACAGACCCAACCAGGCGTCGACGGCCTGCGGCCAGGCCCGGGGATCGCCGATCGGGTCGCCGCTGGCCAGGCAGACGCCGATCTCGACCCGGTAGGTGATGGCGGCGCGCCCGCTCTGGGCGAAGACCACCGACTTGTCGCGGCGGGTGGCGAAGTAGCCCAGCGAGTCGTTCTTGCCGTACAGCTCGAGCAGCCCGCGGATCGCCGATTCGTCCTCACCGGTCAGCGCGTTCTCCGCGCGCTGGGATTGGAACAGCACGATCGTCGCCAAGATCAGCGCCAGCGCGCCGAACAACCCGAAGATCGCGTTGAGGAACACATGCGGCCGTCCGGTGAACAGATCCGGATCCGCCAGTGCGAACCCGACCACCCGGTTGGCCACATACGGCAGGCGGTCCTGGCGGGCGAGGGTTCCCGGGAACATCTCGACCAGACCCCAGGACAGCAGGATCCCCACCACGTCGCCGGCGACCAGCACCGCGGCCGCCTTGACCAGTGCGCCCTTGCGGACCTTGGCCCAGAACTCCCGGTACGCCAACACCAGCAGGACGATCGCCACGATATGTACGGCGAACCCGAGGTTCTCGCCGAAGATCTCGGCGGCGGTGTTGTCGCCCGCGGCGATGTCGGCGGCGTTCAGCGCCGCGGCCAGAATCATGTTGGCCAGCAGCAGCAGCCAGGCGATGCGCTTACGCGCGGTCAGGGCCGCGGCCAGCAAGGCCAGGATGAACGACCACGCGATGCTGGTGTCCGGGAAGTTGAACAGGTAGTCGTTGATGAACTCGCGCGGGACTTTGATCAGGTACCTGATCAGCGGCGACACGCTCCCGAGCAGTGACACGGTGGCGATGACGCCTACGGTCCACCCAGCCGTCGCCGGCACCCAGCGATACCGCGAGTTCGACCGGCCGCCGGGTCCCACACGCGGCGCCGAACGAGGAGATGCGAGAGTCACAGACCGCGAGGATATGCCCTCAATCCGTGAAAAGCTTGTCTAAGCGCTAAGTGTGGCGGGCACTAGTTGGACATGTTCGTCGGGCCGGGTTGCGGCCGTCGCAGCCCGGTCGTCCGGGCGAAGTGCTAAAAGCCGCCTCAAGGCTGCTAAACTGACGCCTGCGACCATCCCGGCGAACGCCAGGAACAGTTAAGTGGAGTCCCACTCCCACCGCGAGCCGATGAAATCCCTGTGCGGATCTTCCAAGGTTAGGCGGTCCGGTCACAGGCATCGCGGATGCCTGTTCCGCGGGCAACGCGGGCGGCTCGAGCAGCTTCCAGCCGTGATCGGTCGGCATTGGGCCCTGCTTGTGCAGGGCTTTTTTGCTAGTGGTGTGGTGTTTCCGCCGCTGATTCCCGGACCGGCCCAGGCGGTCGTCACCGCAGGACATAGAGAAGCCCAACAAGGGAGGCCCCATCAGCACTGAGACCCGCGTCAACGAGCGCATTCGCGTACCTGAAGTCCGATTGATCGGCCCAGGGGGAGAGCAGGTAGGCATAGTGCGCATCGAAGACGCACTGCGCGTCGCTGCGGACGCCGATCTCGACCTCGTCGAAGTTGCCCCTAACGCCAGGCCGCCGGTCTGCAAGATCATGGACTACGGCAAGTTCAAATACGAGGCGGCGCAAAAGGCGCGCGAATCCCGCCGGAACCAGCAGCAGACTGTCGTCAAAGAACAAAAGCTGCGACCGAAAATCGACGATCACGACTACGAGACCAAAAAGGGTCACGTCATCCGCTTCCTGGAAGCGGGATCGAAGGTCAAGGTCACCATCATGTTCCGCGGACGTGAGCAGTCGCGGCCCGAGCTGGGCTATCGGTTGCTCCAGCGCCTGGGTGCGGACGTGGCCGAATACGGCTTCGTTGAAACGTCCGCCAAGCAGGACGGCCGCAACATGACGATGGTGCTGGCACCGCATCGCGGCGCGAAGACCCGCGCCAGGGCGCGGCATCCGGAAGGACCCGGAGGCGGCGCGGCATCGGACGACGATGCGGCCGCCGAAGCCGAACCTTCGTCGAACTGACCCACGCGAGACTCCCGAGAGCTCGAGTACTTCATAGAACAGAGGAAACATGCCCAAGGCCAAGACCCACAGCGGGGCGTCAAAGCGGTTCCGGCGCACCGGAACCGGCAAGATCGTTCGTCAGCAGGCCAACCGTCGGCACCTGCTCGAGCACAAGCCGACCAAGCGGACCCGCCGCCTCGACGGCCGAATCACGGTGTCGGCCAACGACACCAAGCGTGTTAACAGCCTGCTGAACGGCTGACCACCTCGTCGGCCAGACCCGCATCGCGCGCCGGCACGGCGACCCGACCAACTAATTTTGAACGAGAGTAGGAACATCCAATGGCACGCGTGAAGCGGGCGGTCAACGCCCACAAGAAGAGGCGCAGCATCCTGAAGGCCTCGAAGGGCTATCGCGGCCAGCGATCCCGGCTCTACCGCAAGGCCAAAGAGCAGCAACTTCATTCACTGAACTACGCGTACCGTGACCGTCGTGCGCGCAAGGGCGAGTTCCGCAAACTGTGGATCTCGCGGATCAACGCGGCGGCGCGCGCCAATGACATCACCTACAACCGGCTGATCCAGGGCCTCAAGGCCGCCGGTGTGGAAGTGGACCGTAAGAACCTGTCCGACATCGCGATCGCCGACCCGGCCGCCTTCACGGCGCTGGTCGACATCGCGCGCGCGGCCCTGCCCGAAGACGTCAACGCTCCGTCGGACTCGGGAGAAGCGGCCTAACGCGAGACGGCGCGGACCGGCGAGGTGCTGACCGAACGTTCGGCCAGGGTCGCCGCGGCGGTTAAGTTGCACCGCCACGTCGGCCGCCGGCGGGCGGGCCTGTTCCTCGCCGAGGGCCCCAACCTCGTGGAGGCCGCCGCCCGCCGCGGCCTGGTTCGCGACGTCTTTGTCACCGAAGTCGCCCAGCAGCGTCACGCGTCGCTGCTGGCTACTTTGGATTCCGCGCGATCCCCGGTGCACCCGGTCACCGAGCGCGCGGCGAAAGCGCTGTCCGACACCGTCACCCCGGCCGGACTGGTCGCCGTATGCGAAACGCCGTCGGCCCGCCTTCAGGACGTGCTGGCCGGCTCGCCTCGGCTGGTCGCGGTCGCCGTCGACATCAGCGAGCCGGGCAACGCGGGCACCCTCATTCGTCTCGCCGACGCGATGGGCGCGGCCGGCGTGATCCTCGGCGGCCACAGCGTCGACCCGTACAACGGCAAGTGCCTGCGCGCGTCGGCCGGCAGCATCTTCTCGCTCCCGGTCGCGGTCGCGCCCGACACGCTCGGCGCCCTCGACGCGTTGCGTGCCGCGGACCTGCAGCTGCTCGCCACCACCGTGGACGGTGAGATGCGGCTCGACGAGGCCACTGAACTGCTCGGCGCACCGACGGCGTGGCTGTTCGGCCCCGAATCACACGGTCTGCCAACCGAAATCGCGGCGGCGGCCGATCACCGGATGCGCATCCCCATGGCCGGCGGCGCGGAGAGCCTGAATGTGGCGTCGGCCGCGGCCATCTGTCTGTATCAGAGCGCGCGGGCGCTCGGCCTGCCTACGCGGCCGTAGCCGGCCGTTTCTGCCGCCCCCGCCCGGCGCGCAGGCCGGCCAGCGACAACGTCGTATGCACCAGGGATCCGGCACGCTCCATCAGCGCCCGGGCGGGTTGCAGCGCGGGATCGAGTGGCGACTTGGGCGGCGGGGGAAAGTAATGCATCGGCAGCCCGCGGCGGTCGCGCGGCGGCGCCATGAACGGCGGGGCCTCGACCAGCGGAGCGTTGCTGGGCAGCCGTCCCTCGGCCCGGCGGTAGGCGGCCAGCGCCCGCGGGTGCAGCCGGATCTCGTCGGGCACCGCCAGGAAAGCCAGCTCGACGACCTTGCCGAACAGGCGCAGCAGCACCTCGTCGCCAGGGGTCCAACGCATGCCGGCCTTCTCGCGCACTGCGGGTTCGAAGAGTCCGGCCGCGATCCAGCGCTGGCCCGCGACCAGCGGCTTGAAGAGCTGGTCCCAGATCGGCGTCGGCATCAGCACGAATTTCGGCTTCGGGATGCGCATCTGGAAGATGTCCAGCGTCGCCCGGTTGATTTCCAGGGTGTCGCGGCCGATGCGCTCCCAGTACTCCTGAAATTCCTCCCACGATTCGGGGACCGGCCGCATGCTCATCCCGTACATCCGGTACCACTGCACGTGCTCGGCGAACAGCTGCCGCTTCTCGGCCTCGGTCAGGCCGCCGCAGAAGTACTCGGCCACCTTGACGATCAGCATGAAGAACGTGGCGTGCGCCCAGTAGAAGGTCTCCGGGTTGAGCGCGTGATAGCGCCGCCCGACGGCGTCAGTGCCTTTGATGGTGTGGTGGTAGTTGGTGATCTGCCGGCCGGTCTGCGATGCCCGGTCGCCGTCGTAGACCACGCCCATGATCGGGTAGACCGACCGGGCCACCCGCTGCAACGGCTCCCGCAGCACAATCGAATGCTCCTCGACGGCCGCGCCGAGTTCGGGGTACATGTTCTGGATCGCCCCGATCCAGACACCCATCATTCCGGTGCGCAGATCGCCAAAATACTTCCAGGTCAGGGAATCTGGGCCGAGCGGATCGGCGGATTCCGAACCGCAAGCGTTCACAGTGCCAGTCATCGCGGCCTCCTGCTCCAGTTGCGCTCACGATAACTTTGACAACGCGCGTTGTCTACGATTTCGGGGACGTGTTGAGTTGGGTGTTATCGAGCTTCGACATCGGCGAGGCGCCACCGTGATCAGGCGGTTTGATGCGAGATGCGACACATACGGCAGAACTGCCTGGGCCCATCGTTGCCTGCCCCTGACGAAACCAAATAACCTGGCCAGGTGGAACTCGCGCGTCGCGATCTGGACCCGGGTGAGCCCGTAGAGACCCCGGCGCAATCTGCTCCGCAACGCTCTCCGGTCCACAGCGCGACCCAATGGCTGCACAGCCGCAACCGCAGCCCCGGTGCGGTTGCGTTCATCCGGCGTGCGCGTCGGCTGCTGCCCGGCGACCCCGAGTTCGGCGATCCGCTGTCCACCGCGGGCGACGGCGGTCCGCGCGCCGCGGCCCGCGCGGCCGATCGGCTGCTGGGGGACGGCGACGCGGTGTCCCGCGAGGTCAGCCTCGGGGTGCTGCAGCTGTGGCAGGCGCTGACCGAGGGGGTGTCGCGCCGGCCGGCCAATGCGGAGGTGACGCTGGTCTTCACCGACCTGGTCGGCTTCTCGACATGGTCCCTGCAGGCCGGCGACGACGCGGCCCTCACGCTGCTTCGGCAGGTGGCGCGGGCCCTCGAGCCACCCCTGCTCGACGCGGGCGGACACATCGTCAAACGAATGGGCGACGGCCTCATGGCGGTATTCGGCGATCCGACGGTCGCCGTGCGCGCCGTGCTGGCCGCGAAGAACGCGCTGAAATCGGTCGAGGTGCAGGGTCATACCCCTCGGATGCGGGTCGGGATCCACACCGGGCGACCGCAGCGGCTGGCTTCGGACTGGCTCGGTGTCGATGTGAACATCGCCGCACGAGTTATGGAAAGAGCCACCAAGGGTGGAATCATGGTGTCGAGCTCAACGTTAGATCTCATACCGCAAAGCGAGTTGGACGCGTTGGGCGTCGAGGCCAAACGCACGAGGAAGCCGGTCTTCGCGCCGAAGCCCGCCGGCATTCCCGACGATTTGGCGATATATCGCCTCAAGACTCTTAAGGAGTTGTCAGCCTCTGATGACACAGCCGAAGCAGAACCGCAGCCATAATGGATGCCAATGGTAGGGGGCATCGTGTCCCGGCTCGCCCGGGTCCAATTCACTCTGGGGTATGCGGCGCTGCTGCTTGCCATCAGTTGCGCCATCCTGGCCCTCGGCCCGCACGCGCATGACGTCATCGTCCAGCGCGCCAGCACCAACGTGCACAACCTGGCCCACGGCCACCTGGGCACGCTGCTGGGCAGCGCGCTGGTGGTCGACGCCGGCCCGCTCTACTTCTGGCTGCCCTTCCTGACCTGCCTGCTAGCGCTGGCCGAGCTGCACCTGCGCACCATTCGGCTGGTGGTGGCCTTCCTCGTCGGCCACATCGGTGCGACGCTGCTGGTGACCGCCGCGCTGGCCGCTTCGGTCGAGTTCGGCTGGTTGCCCCTGTCGATCACCCGAGCCAGCGACGTCGGAATGAGCTACGGCGCCCTGGCCGTGCTCGGCGCGATGACGGCCGTGATTCCCTCCCGTTGGCGGGCCGCCTGGGTCGGCTGGTGGGTTTCGGCGGGCATCGTTTCGGCGTTCGTCGGCGGTGATTTCACCGATGCCGGCCACACCGTAGCCGTCATCCTCGGCGTGCTGGTTTCCGCCCGGTTCCGCCAGCCGGTCCACTGGACGCCGGCGCGCTACCTGATGCTGGCGGCGTCCTCGGGCTTCGGCTTCCTGATGCTGGCCCACCACTGGGGGAGCCTGGCGGCGACATCGGTGTTCGGCCTCGTCGGCGCCTTCGTCGCCTACCAGGTGGCGAAGTTGGCCGCAGGTCGGCGGCTTCCGGCCATGCCGCTCGACGCTGACGACACGCTGGCAGGTCCCCAGCCGGCCGCAGTCGGCTAAGCCACCCCACGGCCGGACGGCTGTGCTCCGGCGGCCGATGGCCGCTCGACCGCCAAGCGCCCGCCGGGCGCCACGCGTCGAATCACTATGATCAGCACTTGCCGCTGGGCAACTTGCAGCCAACCTTCAGCAAGGAGAGTGTCGCCGCGTGGGTGATCAACCCGTCGACCTGTCGCCGGAAGCCCTGGCCCAAGCGGTCAGCGCAGCCCGGGAGGCCTTCACGCGCGCCGGCGACCTCGACACACTCGCGCGCGTCAAAACCGAGCACCTCGGTGACCGCTCACCGCTGGCGCTGGCGCGCCAGGCGCTGGGCGGCGTCCCCAAGGACCAGCGTGCCGACGCCGGCAAGCGAGTCAACGCCGCCCGAACCGAAGCCCAACACGGCTACGACGAGCGACTCGCGGTTCTGCGCGCCGAACGCGACGCCGCGGTGCTGGTCGCCGAAGGCATCGACGTCACGCTGCCGTCGACACGGCAGCCGACCGGCGCCCGGCACCCGATCACCATCCTGGCCGAACACATCGCCGACACCTTCATCGCCATGGGCTGGGAACTGGCAGAGGGCCCCGAGGTCGAGACCGAGCAGTTCAACTTCGACGCGCTCAACTTCCCGGCCGACCACCCCGCCCGCAGCGAACAGGACACCTTCTACATCGCGCCCGACGATTCCCGGCAACTGCTGCGCACCCACACCTCGCCGGTGCAGGTGCGCACCCTGCTCGCCCGCGAGCTACCCGTCTACATCGTCTCGATTGGCCGCACGTTTCGCACCGACGAACTCGACGCCACCCACACGCCGGTCTTCCACCAGGTCGAGGGCTTGGCGGTGGACCGCGGCCTGACCATGGCGCATCTGCGGGGAACGCTGGATGCGTTCGCGCGCGCCGAGTTCGGTCCCGAGGCGCGCACGCGGATCCGGCCGCACTTCTTTCCCTTCACCGAACCGTCCGCCGAGGTCGACGTGTGGTTCGTCGGCAAGAAGGGCGGCGCCGGCTGGGTGGAGTGGGGTGGCTGCGGGATGGTGCATCCAAATGTGTTGCGCGCCGCCGGAATTGACCCGGATATCTACTCCGGCTTCGCATTCGGCATGGGGCTGGAACGGACGCTGCAGTTCCGCAACGGGATTCCGGACATGCGCGACATGGTCGAGGGCGACGTCCGCTTCTCGCTGCCGTTCGGGGTGGGTGCCTGATGCGCGTTCCGTACAGCTGGCTACGTGAGATCGTGGCGACCGGCGCGCCGGGTTGGGACGTCGCCCCCGCGGAGCTCGAGCAGACGCTGGTGCGCATCGGCCACGAGGTCGAAGAGGTCGCCACCCTCGGGCCGGTCGAGGGCCCGCTGACCGTGGGCCGGGTCACCGCCATCGAAGAACTCACCGGTTTCAAGAAGGCGATCCGGTTCTGCCACGTCGACGTCGGCGAGGGCAGACACCGCGAAATCGTCTGCGGCGCAACCAACTTTGCTGTGGGAGACCTCATCGTCGCGGCGCTGCCGGGCACCACGTTGCCCGGCGACTTCACAATCACCGCCCGCAAGACCTACGGCCGCAACTCCGACGGAATGATCTGCTCGGCAGCCGAACTCGGCTTGGGCGCCGACCATTCCGGGATCCTGGTGCTGCCACCGGGCACGGCCGACCCGGGAGCCGACGGCGCGGCGGTGCTGGGCCTCGACGACGTGGTCTTCCACCTGGCGATCACGCCCGACCGCGGCTACAGCATGTCGCTGCGCGGCCTGGCCCGCGAGATCAGCTGCGCCTACGACCTGGACTACGTCGACCCCGCCGGCAGCCAGGTGGTCAAGCCGCTGCCGGTCAACGGCGAGGCGTGGCCGCTGACCGTGCAGCCCGGCACCGGCGTGCGGAGGTTCGCGCTGCGTCCGGTCATCGGCATCGACCCCGGGGCCGTGTCGCCGTGGTGGCTGCAGCGCCGGCTGCTGCTGTCCGGCATCCGCGCAACCTCCCCGGCGGTCGACGTGACCAACTACGTGATGCTCGAGCTCGGCCACCCCATGCACGCCCACGACCGCAAGCGGATCACCGGAAGCTTCGGCGTGCGGTTTGCCCGGCCCGGCGAGACCGTGGTGACCCTCGACGACATCGAGCGCAAACTCGAGCCGGCTGACGTCCTCATCGTCGACGACACGGCGACCACGGCGATCGGCGGCGTGATGGGCGCGGCGAGCACCGAGGTGCGCGCCGATTCGACCGACGTGCTGCTCGAGGCCGCGGTCTGGGACCCCGCCGCCGTCTCGCGCACCCAGCGCAGGCTGCACCTGCCCAGCGAAGCCGCCCGCCGCTACGAGCGGGGAGTGGATCCGGCGATCTCGGTAGTCGCGCTGGACCGGTGCGCCACGCTGCTCGCCGACATCGCCGGCGGGGTGGTCTCCGACGGCCTGACCGACTGGCGCGGTGATCCGCCGCGCGACGACTGGGCACTGCCGGCCATTGAGATCGCCGTCGACCTGCCGGACCGCTTCGCCGGGGTGGGCTATGCCCCGGGCACGACCGCCAGGCGACTCACCCAGATCGGCGCCGACGTGGCGGGCCCACAGGAGGGGCACCGGGGAGAGGTGCTGACGGTCACGCCACCCAGCTGGCGGCCCGACCTCGTGCAGCCCGCCGACCTCGTCGAGGAGGTGCTGCGGCTCGAGGGGCTGGAAGTCATCCCATCGGTGTTGCCGTCGGCGCCGGCCGGCCGGGGCCTCTCCGCCGCGCAAAAGCGCCGCCGCGCCATCGGCAAGTCCCTGGCCCAGTCCGGTTACGTCGAGATCCTGCCGACCCCGTTTTTGCCCGCCGGCGTGTTCGACCTGTGGGGCCTGGCGGACGACGACCCGCGGCGCACGACCACCCGCGTGCTCAACCCGCTGGAAGCCGACCGTCCGCAGCTGGCCACCACGCTGTTGCCCGCATTGCTGGAAGCCTTGGTGCGCAACGTCTCTCGCGGCCTGGTCGACATCTCGCTATATGCCCTGGCGCAGGTGGTCCAGCCGACGGCGGAAACCCGCGCGGTGGAACTCATTCCCGTCGACCGCCGGCCCACCGACGGCGAGATCGTCGCGCTCGACGCGTCGTTGCCGCGGCAACCGCAACATGTGGCGGCGGTGCTGACCGGCCTGCGCGAGCACCGCGGACCCTGGGGCCCCGGCCGCCGGGCCGAGGCCGCCGACGCGTTCGAGGCGGTGCGCATCATCGCCCGCGCCAGCGGAATCGACGTGCGGTTGCGCGTGGCGCAGTACCTGCCGTGGCATCCCGGGCGGTGCGCCGAAGTGCTCGTCGGGGACACCCCGGTGGGTTATGCGGGTCAGCTGCACCCCGCGGTGATCGAGCGCTCCGGGCTGCCCAACGGCACCTGCGCCCTCGAGCTGAACCTGGACGCGATGCCCATCCCGCTGACGCTGCCCGCGCCGCGGGTGTCGCCGTTCCCAGCCGTCTTCCAGGACGTCAGCCTGGTGGTGCCCGCATACGTACCGGCTCAGGCGGTGGCCGACGCGGTACGCGAGGGCGCGGGGGAGCTGCTCGAAGACCTGCAATTGTTCGACGTGTTCACCGGCCCGCAGATCGGCGAGGACCGCAAATCGCTGACCTTCGCGCTGCGGTTTCGCGCACCCGACCGCACGCTTACCGAGGACGACGCCACCGCGGCCCGCGACGCCGCCGTCCGCCGGGCCGCCGAGGAGGTCGGCGCGGAGCTGCGCACCTAACAGAATGGATTTGCAAACCACTGCATAACCATGCAGAATCGGCGGAATGGCCGACGGGATGAAGGTGGCGGTTGCCGGTGCCAGCGGCTACGCGGGCGGTGAAATTTTACGTCTGCTGCTTGGGCACCCGGCCTACGCGCACGGGCGCCTCACCATAGGCGCGGTGACCGCGGCCGCCAGCGCCGGCAGCACGCTCGGCGAGCACCACCCGCACCTGACACCGCTGGCCCAGCGCCTGGTCGAACCGACCGAGCTCGACGTGCTCGCCGGCCACGACGTGGTGTTCCTGGCCTTACCGCACGGACATTCGGCTGCGCTGGCCGAGCAGCTCGGCCCCGACACCCTGATCATCGACTGCGGCGCTGACTTCCGGCTCACCGACGCCTCCGCGTGGGAGCGGTTCTACGGATCGGCACACGCCGGCAGCTGGCCGTACGGGCTGCCGGAGCTGCCCGGCGCGCGCGAGCGGCTGCGCGGCGCCCGCCGCATCGCGGTTCCGGGTTGCTACCCGACCGCGGCGCTGCTGGCATTGCTGCCCGCGTTGGCCGAGGACCTCATCGAGCCCGCCGTCACCGTGGTCGCCGTCAGCGGCACCTCCGGGGCCGGCCGCGCGGCCAAGACCGATTTGCTCGGCGCGGAGGTCATCGGCTCGGCGCGGGCCTACAACATCGCCGGGGCGCACCGGCATACCCCCGAGATCGCCCAGGGCCTGGGCGCCGTCACCGGCCGCGACGTCACCGTGTCGTTCATCCCGGTGCTCATCCCGACGTCGCGCGGCATCCTGGCGACGTGCACCGCGCGCACGCAGGCGCCGCTGGCCCAGCTGCGGGAAGCTTACGAAAAGGTCTACCACGCAGAGCCTTTCATCTACCTGATGCCCGAAGGGCAACTGCCCCGCACCGGCGCCGTGATCGGCAGCAACGCGGCGCACATCGCTGTCGCGGTCGACGAGGCGGCCAGCACGTTCGTGGCGATCGCCGCGATCGACAACCTGGTCAAGGGAACGGCCGGCGCCGCCGTGCAGTCGATGAACCTGGCGTTGGGCTGGCCGGAGACGGAGGGCCTTTCGGTGATCGGGGTGGCGCCATGACGTCCACTGCCGCGCAAGCGCGGTTGCTGCGCGAGCAAGGCGTCACCGCGCCGGCCGGATTCCGGGCCGCCGGCATCGCCGCCGGGATCAAGGCCTCGGGCAATCGCGACCTGGCCCTGGTCTTCAACGAAGGGCCCGACTACGCGGCGGCCGGGGTGTTCACCCGCAATAAGGTCAAAGCCGCCCCGGTGCTGTGGAGCCAACAGGTGCTGAGCACCGGCGCGCTGCGCGCGGTGATCCTCAACTCCGGTGGTGCCAACGCCTGCACCGGACCGGGCGGGTTCCAGGACACGCACGCCACCGCAGAAGCCGTCGCGGCCGCGTTGTCGGACTGGGGAACCGAGACCGGCGCCATCGAGGTCGCGGTGTGCTCGACCGGATTGATCGGTGACCGGTTGCCGATGGACAAGGTGCTCGCCGGGGTGCGCACGCTCGTGCAGGAGATGGCCGGCGGCCTGTCCGGCGGTGACGAAGCCGCCCAGGCGATCATGACCACCGACACCGTGCCCAAACAGGTCGCGCTGCACCATCCGGGCAACTGGATGATCGGCGGAATGGCCAAGGGCGCCGGCATGATCGCGCCGTCACTGGCAACGATGCTCTGCGTGCTCACCACCGACGCGGCCGTCGACGCCGCGGCGCTGGACTCCGCCCTGCGTCGCGCCAGCGCCCGCACCTTCGACCGGCTCGACATCGACGGCGCCTGCTCGACCAACGACACGGTGCTGCTGCTCACCTCGGGGGCCAGCGGAACCGCGCCCAGCCAGGACGAGCTCGACGACGCCGTGCTGCGGGTGTGCGACGATCTGTGCGCCCAGCTGCAGGCCGACGCCGAGGGCGTCACCAAGCGGGTCAACGTCACCGTGCAGGGGGCCGCCTCCGAGGACGACGCCCTGGTCGCCGCCCGGACGATCGCCCGCGACAACCTGGTCAAGACGGCGGTGTTCGGGTCGGACCCCAACTGGGGCCGGGTCGCTCGCCGCCGTCGGCATCGCGCCCATCGCCCTGGATCCCGACCGGATCACTGTGTCATTCAACGGCTTTGCGGTCTTCGCCGACGGGACCGGAGCGCCTGGCGCGCGCGCGGTGGACCTCTCGGGAGCCGACATCGACATCACGGTCGACCTGGGGCTCGGCGACGGCCGAGTCACGATCCGAACGACCGACCTGTCGCACGGCTACGTCGAAGAGAATTCGGCCTACAGTTCATGAGCTCCGCCACCGAATCGTTGCCGACCGTGCTCAAGGCGCAGGTGCTGGCCGAAGCCCTGCCCTGGCTCAAGCAGCTGCACGGCAAGATCGTTGTCGTCAAGTACGGCGGTAATGCCATGACCGACGACACGCTGCGGCATGCCTTCGCCGCCGACATGGCCTTCCTGCGCAACTGCGGCATCCATCCCGTCGTCGTGCACGGCGGCGGCCCGCAGATCAGCGCGATGCTGCGCCGGCTCGGCATCCAGGGGGATTTCAAGGGCGGATTCCGGGTCACCACACCGGAAGTGCTCGACGTGGCGCGGATGGTGTTGTTCGGCCAGGTCGGCCGCGAACTGGTCAACCTGATCAACGCCCACGGACCGTATGCCGTCGGCATCACCGGCGAGGACGCCCAGCTGTTCACCGCCGTGCGGCGCAGCGTCACTGTGAACGGCGTGGCCACCGACATCGGCCTGGTCGGAGACGTCGAACGGGTCAATACCGCCGCGGTGCTGGATCTGATTGCCGCACGGCGCATTCCGGTGGTGTCGACGCTGGCCCCGGATGCCGAAGGCGTGGTGCACAACATCAATGCCGACACCGCCGCGGCGGCACTGGCCGAGGCGCTGCGCGCCGAGAAGCTGTTGATGCTCACCGATGTCGAAGGCCTGTACACGAGCTGGCCGGACCGCGGTTCGCTGGTCAGCGAAATCGACACTGGCACTTTGTCGCAACTGCTACCCACGCTGGAGGCGGGCATGATTCCCAAAGTCGAGGCCTGTTTGCGGGCAGTGACCGCGGGCGTGCCGAGCGCGCATGTCATCGACGGGCGCGTCGAACACTGTGTGCTGGTGGAGCTTTTCACCGACGACGGCACCGGCACCAAGGTGGTGAGCGCATGAGTGACACCGATGACATCAGGCGGCGGTGGGAAGCCGTGATGATGAACAACTACGGCACCCCGCCGATGGCTTTGGCCAGCGGCGACGGCGCCGTGGTCACCGACGTGGACGGGAAGACCTACCTCGACCTGCTCGGCGGCATCGCCGTCAACGTCCTGGGCCACCGCCACCCCGCGATCATCGAGGCGGTCAGCCACCAGATGTCAACGCTGGGCCACACCTCCAATCTGTATGTCACCGAACCGGGTCTCGCGCTGGCCGAAGAACTCGTCACCCTGCTCGGCGCCGGCAACGGATCCGGCACCGCGGCGCGGGTCTTCTTCTGCAACTCCGGAACCGAGGCCAACGAGGTGGCGTTCAAGCTGTCACGGCTCACCGGACGCACCAAACTGGTTGCCGCACAAGAGGGCTTTCACGGCCGAACCATGGGTTCGCTGGCGCTGACCGGTCAGCCGAGCAAGCAGGCGCCGTTCGCCCCGCTGCCCGGCGACGTTACTCACGTGCCCTACGGCGACACGGACGCACTGGCCGCCGCGGTCGACGACGCCACCGCCGCCGTGTTTTTGGAACCGATCATGGGGGAAAGCGGCGTCGTGGTCCCGCCCGAGGGATACCTCGTCGCCGCGCGCGACATCACCGTGCGGCACGGCGCGCTGCTGGTGCTCGACGAGGTGCAGACCGGGATGGGCCGCACCGGAACGTTTTTCGCCCACCAGCACGACGGCATCACCCCGGACGTGGTGACGCTGGCCAAGGGGCTCGGCGGTGGCCTGCCCATCGGCGCCTGCCTGGCCATCGGCCCGGCCGCCGACCTGATGACCCCCGGCCTGCACGGCAGCACCTTCGGCGGCAACCCGATCTGCGCGGCGGCGGCGCTCGCGGTGCTGCGGGTGCTGGCCGAGCAGAACCTGGTCCGGCACGCCGAGGTGCTGGGCAAGTCGTTGCGCCACGGCATCGAGGCGCTGGGTCACCCGCTGGTCGACCACGTGCGCGGCCGCGGGCTGCTCTGCGGCGTGGCGCTTACCGCGCCCCGCGCCAAGGACGCCGAAGTGGCCGCACGCCGGGCCGGGTTCCTGGTGAACGCGGCCGCACCCGACGTCTTGCGGCTGGCGCCGCCGCTGATCATCACCGAAGCCCAGATCGACGGCTTCGTCGCGGCGCTGCCGGGCATCCTCGATGAATCCGCCGGAGCCGCAGCATGAGTCGCCACTTCCTTCGCGACGACGACCTGTCGCCCACCGAACAGGCCGAGGTGTTGCAGCTCGCCGCCGAACTGAAGAAGGATCCGTTCAGCATTCGACCGCTGGAGGGCCCGCGCGGGGTCGCGGTCCTGTTCGACAAGAACTCCACCCGCACCCGGTTCTCGTTCGAGGTGGGCATCGCCCAGCTCGGCGGGCACGCCGTCGTCGTCGACGCCCGCAGCACCCAGCTGGGCCGCGACGAAACCCTCGAGGACACCGCTCGGGTGCTGTCGCGCTACGTCGAGGCCATCGTGTGGCGGACGTTCGGCCAGGAGCGCCTCGAGGCCATGGCCGCGACCGCGACGGTTCCGGTGGTCAACGCGCTCTCCGACGAATTCCATCCCTGCCAGGTGCTCGCCGACCTGCAGACCATCGCCGAGCGCAAGGGCGCGCTAACCGGTTTGCGGATGACCTATTTCGGTGACGGCGCCAACAACATGGCCCATTCGCTGATGCTCGGTGGCGTCACGGCCGGCATCCACGTCACCATCGCCGCCCCGGACGGCTTCGCCCCCGACCCGGCATTTGTGACAGCGGCCCGGCGGCGCGCCGATGACACCGGCGCCTCGGTCACCGTCACCGCCGACGTCGACGCGGCCGCGCGCGGTGCCGACGTCCTGGTCACCGACACCTGGACGTCGATGGGGCAGGAGGACGACGGGCTGGACCGCCTCACACCGTTTCGGCCCTACCAGGTCAACGCCCGGCTGCTGTCTCTGGCCGACCCGGAAGCCATTGTGCTGCACTGCCTTCCGGCGCACCGCGGCGAGGAGATCACCGACGAGGTGATGGACGGGCCGGCCAGCGTGGTCTGGGACGAGGCCGAAAACCGGTTGCACGCCCAAAAAGCGCTGCTGGCGTGGCTGCTGGAGCGAGGCTCATGACCGCGCCGACGACGATGCAGAGCTGAAGCGATGCTGAGGAGCGGCGCCGTTGACTAGGTCGAAAGCCACACCCGAAACCACCCGGGCCGGCAGGCAGGCGCGCATCGTGGCCATCCTGTCGTCGGTCGAGGTGCGCAGCCAAAGCGAACTGGCCGCGCTGCTGGCCGACGACGGCATCGACGTCACCCAGGCCACCCTGTCGCGGGACCTGGAAGAGCTGGGCGCGGTGAAGCTGCGCGGCGCCGACGGCGGCGTCGGCGTCTACATGGTCCCCGAGGACGGCAGCCCGGTGCGCGGGGTATCCGGCGGCACCGCAAGGCTGTCCCGGCTGCTCAGCGAACTGCTGGTGTCGGCCGACGCGAGCGCCAACCTCGCGGTGCTGCGCACCCCGCCGGGCGCCGCCGACTATTTGGCCAGCGCGATCGACCGCGCGGCGCTACCGTACGTCGTCGGCACCATCGCCGGCGATGACACCGTCTTCGTGGCCGCTCGAGAGCCGATGACCGGCGCCGAGCTGGCCGCCACCCTGGAAAAGCTCACGTAAGCGTTTTCAACCTAAGGAGATTGGTTCATGTCAGAACGCGTCATCCTGGCGTATTCCGGCGGTCTGGACACCTCGGTGGCCATCAGCTGGATCGGCAAGGAGACCGGCCGTGAGGTCGTAGCGGTGGCGATCGACCTCGGCCAGGGCGGCGAAGACATGGAGGTCATCCGCCAGCGGGCCCTGGACTGCGGCGCGGTGGAAGCCGTCGTCGTCGACGCCCGCGACGAGTTCGCCGACGATTACTGCCTGCCCACCATCCTGTCCAACGCCCTCTACATGGACCGCTACCCGCTGGTGTCGGCGATCAGCCGGCCCCTGATCGTCAAGCACCTGGTGGCGGCAGCCCGCGAGCACGGCGGCAGCATCGTCGCGCACGGCTGCACCGGTAAGGGCAACGACCAGGTCCGGTTCGAGGTCGGATTCGGTTCGCTGGCACCCGATCTCGAGGTGCTGGCGCCGGTCCGCGATTACGCCTGGACGCGGGAGAAGGCCATCGCATTCGCCGAGGAAAACGCCATCCCGATCAATGTGACCAAGCGCTCACCGTTCTCCATCGACCAGAACGTGTGGGGCCGCGCGGTGGAAACCGGCTTCCTGGAACACCTTTGGAACGCCCCCACCAAGGACGTCTACGACTACACCGAGGACCCCACGCTGAACTGGAGCACGCCCGACGAGGTGATCGTCGGGTTCGAACGCGGCGTGCCGGTGACGATCGACGGCAAGCGCGTCTCGGTGCTGGGCGCCATCGAGGAACTCAACACCCGCGCCGGCGCCCAGGGCGTCGGCCGCCTCGACGTCGTCGAGGACCGGCTGGTGGGCATCAAGAGTCGCGAGATCTACGAGGCGCCCGGCGCGATGGTACTGATCACCGCGCACACCGAGCTCGAACACGTCACGCTGGAGCGGGAACTCGGCCGGTTCAAGCGGCACACCGATCAGCGTTGGGCCGAGCTGGTTTATGACGGGCTGTGGTACTCACCGCTCAAGGACGCCCTGGCGACCTTCGTCGCCAAGACCCAGGAGCACGTGACGGGTGAAGTGCGAATGGTGTTGCACGGCGGCCACATTGCGGTCAACGGCCGGCGCAGCGCGGAATCGCTGTACGACTTCAACCTGGCCACCTACGACGAGGGCGACAGCTTCGACCAGTCGGCCGCAAAGGGTTTCGTCTACGTGCACGGCCTGTCCTCGAAGATCGCGTCCCGCCGGGACCAGACTTCAACGGGCCCGGCCGAAGCGTGAGCACGCGCGAGGGGTCATTGTGGGGCGGGCGGTTCGCCGACGGCCCGTCGGATGCGCTGGCCGCGCTGAGCAAGTCCACCCACTTCGACTGGGTGCTGGCCCCCTACGACATCGTCGCCTCCCGGGCCCACACCGTGATCCTGTTCCGGGCCGGGCTGCTGAGCGAAGAGCAGCGCGACGGGCTGCTGGCCGGCTTGGACCAACTCGCCGAGGACGTCGCCGACGGCAGCTTCGCGCCCGTGGTCACCGATGAGGACGTGCACGGGGCGCTGGAACGCGGGCTGATCGACCGGGTCGGGCCCGACCTCGGCGGGCGGCTGCGCGCCGGCCGGTCGCGCAACGACCAGGTGGCCACGCTGTTCCGGATGTGGCTGCGCGACGCGGTGCGCCGGGTCGCCACGGCGGCGCTGGACGTCGTCGGCGCGCTGGTCGCCCAGGCCGCCGCCCACCCCGGCGCGATCATGCCGGGAAAGACCCATATGCAGTCCGCGCAGCCGGTGCTGCTGGCCCACCACCTGCTGGCGCACGCCCACCCGCTGCTGCGCGACGTCGACCGGATCGTCGACTTCGACAGGCGCGCCGGGGTGTCCCCGTACGGCTCGGGCGCACTGGCCGGCTCCTCGCTGGGTCTTGACCCCGACGCGATCGCCGCGGAGCTCGGTTTCACCACCGCGGCCGACAACTCCATCGACGCGACGGCCTCCCGGGATTTCGCCGCGGAGGCCGCCTTCGTCTTCGCCATGATCGGTGTCGACCTCTCGCGCTTGGCCGAGGACATCATCCTGTGGAGCTCGACGGAGTTCGGCTACGTCACCCTGCACGATTCGTGGTCGACCGGCAGCTCGATCATGCCGCAGAAGAAGAACCCCGACATCGCCGAGCTGGCGCGGGGGAAGTCCGGCCGGCTGATCGGGAACCTGACCGGCCTGCTGGCCACGCTCAAGGCCCAGCCGCTCGCGTACAACCGCGACCTGCAGGAAGACAAGGAGCCGGTGTTCGATTCGGTCGCCCAGCTGGAGCTGGTGCTGCCGGCGATGGCGGGGCTGGTGGGCAGCCTGACCTTCGATGTCGAGCGGATGGCGGCCCTGGCCCCGGCCGGCTACACGCTGGCTACCGATATCGCCGAATGGCTGGTGCGCCAGGGGGTGCCGTTCCGATCCGCGCACGAGGCCGCCGGGGCCGCGGTGCGCGCCGCCGAGCAGCGGGCCGTCGGACTCGACGAGCTGACCGACGACGACTTGGCCGCCATCAGCCCAGATCTCACGCCACAGGTCCGCGAGGTTTTGACGATCGAAGGTTCGGTGTCCTCGCGCGACGCTAGGGGCGGCACGGCGCCGGTTCGGGTTGCCGAGCAGATCGAAAGCGTCCTGGCCAGCGCCGATAGGCTCAAAAGTCAGCTGCGCGACGACGATTGAGATGAGCTTGGTTTCCCTGACGGGCCGTGACATGCAGACTAGACTTCGGGCACAAGCGATCCGGTTGAACGTTTCCGGCCGGGTCCTCGTTATAAAGGGGTGGGAGAACGATGAGCGTCGTCGCGGGCGTCTTCGGTGCGTTGCCGCCGCACCGATATTCCCAGCGTGAGCTCACCGATTTCTTTGTCAGCATCCCGGAGTTCGAGGGCTACGAGGACATCGTCCGCCAGCTGCACGTCAGCTCCAAGGTCGACAGCCGCCACCTGGTGCTGCCGCTGGAGCAGTACCCCGCGCTGACCGACTTCGGCATGGCGAACCGGATCTTCACCGAGCACGCGGTGAAGCTGGGCTGCGAAGCGCTGTCCGGCGCCCTCGACGAGGCGGGACTGCGGCCGCGAGACGTGGACGTGCTCATCACCACCACCGTCACCGGCCTCAGCGTGCCCTCCGTGGACGCCCGGATCGCCGCGCAGCTCGGCCTGCGCGACGACGTGCGACGGGTCCCGCTCTTCGGCCTCGGCTGCGTCGCCGGCGCGGCGGGTGTGGCCCGCATGAACGACTACCTGCGCGGCGCACCGGACGCGGTGGCGGCCCTGATCTCCGTCGAGCTCTGCTCGCTGACCTATCCCGGATACACTCCGTCGCTGGCCGGCATGGTCGGCAGTGCCCTGTTTGCTGACGGGGCCGCGGCGGTGGTGGCCGTCGGCGAGCGGCGCGCCGAACAACTGGTCCCGAGCGGGCCCACCATCCTCGACTCGCGCAGCCACCTGTATCCCGATTCGCTGCGCACCATGGGCTTCGACGTGGGCGCCACCGGGTTCGAGCTCGTGTTGTCCAAGGACGTCGCGGCCGTCGTCGAGCAATACATCGAGGCCGATGTCACCCAGTTCCTTCAGGCACACGGCCTGACGACGGCCGACATCGGCGCCTTCGTGAGCCACCCCGGGGGCCCGAAGGTCATCGAGGCCATCAACGCGGCGCTGCGCCTGCCGCCCGAGGCACTCGAACTCACCTGGCGTTCACTCGGCGAGATCGGCAACCTGTCGTCGGCGTCGGTGTTGCACGTGCTGCGCGACACCATGGCCAAGCCACCGCCGAGTGAAAGTCCCGGCCTGATGCTCGCCATGGGGCCAGGATTCTGTTCCGAGCTGGTGTTGTTGCGTTGGCACTGATTTTCGCCCGTGCACTCGCGTTAGGCGTCGCTTTTTGGGCTTGACGAGTTTGGCGATGGGGCCCCGGCCGGGGGACGGACCCATCGCGGGAGTATCGCTGTGAGTGACACGAAAGGCCGCCTTCGATGAACGGCAACACCGAAGAGCTGATCAGGGCTCTTCGCCAATCGCTGAAAGAAACCGAGCGGCTCAAGCGCGAGAACCTCCAGTACCTGGCCTTGTTAGCAGAACGAGCGACCGAGCCGGTGGCGGTGGTGGGCATGGGTTGCCGGTACCCGGGCGGCGTGAATTCACCAGAGGCGTTGTGGCAGATGGTGGTTGACGGCCGCGATGTGGTCTCGGAGTTTCCCGCGGACCGCGGCTGGAACCTGACCGGCCTGTTCGACGCGGATCCCGACGCCGTGGGCAAGTCATATGCGCGGTGCGGTGGGTTCCTCTCGGATGTCGCCGATTTCGATGCCGCGTTCTTCGGGATCGCGCCGAGCGAGGCGCTGGCCATGGACCCGCAACAGCGCCTACTGCTCGAGGTGTCCTGGGAGGCGTTGGAGCGGGCCGGGATTGACCCCACCACCCTGCGCGGCTCGGCGACCGGTGTGTTCGCCGGGATATTCCACGGCTCCTATGGGGGCCAGGGACGGGTTCCGGGACACCTGGAGAGATACGGCCTGCGCGGCTCGACGCTCAGCGTGGCCTCAGGCCGGGTGGCCTATTCGCTGGGGTTCGAAGGCCCGGCCGTCTCGGTCGACACGGCGTGCTCGTCGTCGTTGGTGGCCCTGCACTTGGCGGCGCAGTCGTTGCGTTCCGGCGAGTGCGACCTGGCGCTGGCCGGCGGCGTGACGGTGATGGCCACACCGGCGATGTTCATCGAGTTCAGCCGGCAGCGCGCACTGGCCGCCGACGGTCGGTGCAAGGCGTACGCGGGCGCCGCCGACGGCACCGGATTTTCCGAAGGCGTCGGTGTGCTGGTGCTGGAGCGGCTGGCGGATGCCCGGCGACACGGGCATCCGGTGCTGGCCGTACTACGCGGGTCCGCGGTGAACCAGGACGGCGCGTCCAATGGCCTGGCGACGCCCAACGGGCCGTCGCAGCAACGGGTGATCCGGGCGGCGCTGGCCAACGCTCGGCTGGGCACGGCCGATGTCGATCTGGTCGAGGGTCACGGCACCGGCACCACGCTCGGGGATCCCATTGAGGCTCAAGCGCTTCTGGTGACCTACGGGCAGGACCGCCCGGCGGATCGACCGCTGTGGCTGGGTTCGATCAAATCGAACATGGGCCACACCTCGGCGGCCGCGGGTGCCGGCGGCGTGATCAAGATGGTGCAGGCGATCCGCCACGGGGTGATGCCCAAGACGTTGCACGTGAATGAGCCGACGCCGCACGTGGATTGGACGGCCGGGGCGGTGGCGCTGCTGACCGAACAGCGGCCCTGGCCGGCGGTGGACCGGCCGCGCCGCGCAGGGGTCTCCTCGTTCGGCATCAGCGGCACCAATGCGCACGTCATCGTGGAGCAGTACAGCCCGGAGCAGGAAGACGTCACTCGCCCGGGTGATGACGTGGGGGTGCCGTGGGTGCTCTCGGCCCGCTCGGGGGCAGCGCTATCGAACCAGGCCGCGCGGTTGCTGGCCCGCGTGAAGACCGATCCCGGGGTGCGGGTAGTGGACGTGGGGTGGTCGCTGATCGCGACGCGGTCGAGCTTCGAGCACCGAGCGGTCGTCGTGGGCGCCGACGGCGCGCAGTTGCTGCGTGGGCTGACGGCGTTGGCGGCCGGTGAACAGGGTGCGGGTCTGGTGACCGGCCGGGCGCAGCCGGTGGGCAAGACGGTGTTCGTATTCCCCGGCCAGGGCTCGCAATGGGTCGGCATGGGCGTCCAATTATTGGAAAGCTCATCGGTTTTCGCCGAGCAGCTGCGGCGCTGCGACAAGGCGCTCGCCGAATACGTGGACTGGTCGCTGATCGACGTGATCCGTGGCGCCCCCGGGGCACCCGGGCTGGACCGGGTGGACGTGGTGCAGCCGGCGCTGTGGGCGGTGATGGTGTCGCTGGCCGAACTGTGGCGCTCGGTGGGCGTGGTGCCCGACGCGGTGATCGGCCATTCGCAGGGCGAAATCGCGGCGGCCTGCGTGGCGGGGGCGCTGTCGCTGGAAGACGCCGCCCGGGTGGTCGCGCTGCGCAGCCGGCTGCTGGTGCAGTTGTCGGGCCGGGGCGGCATGGTCTCGTTGGCGTGCACTCTGCCGCGCGCCGAGCAGCTGATCGCCGGCTGGGGTGAGCGACTGAACATCGCGACCGTCAACGGTGTTTCGGCGGTGGTGGTGTCCGGCGAGGTGGACGCACTGGCCGAACTGATGCACCGGTGCGAAGCCGACAACATCCGTGCCCGCCGGATCGACGTCGACTACGCATCGCATTCCGCACAGGTGGACACCGTTCGCGAGCCCCTCGCCGACGCGCTGCACGGCCTCGAGCCGCGGTCCTGCGCGGTCGCCTTCTTCTCCACGGTCACCGGCGATCCGATGGACACCGCGGGGCTGAACGCCGACTACTGGTTCCAAAGCATCCGGCACACCGTGCAATTCGAGCGGGCGGTACGCAGCGCGTGCGACGCCGGCTATCAGGTGTTCATCGAGTCCAGCCCGCATCCGGTGCTGATGGCCGCCATCGAAGAAACCATGCCCGACAGCGGGCGGGCGTGCGTCATCCCGTCGCTCGGCCGCGATGACGGTGGCCTGGACCGCTTCTGGCTCTCGGTCGCCCAAGCCCACGTCGCGGGCGTGGCCGTGGACTGGCGCGCCGCGATGGCCGGCCTGGGCGGCCGGGCCGTCGACCTGCCGACGTACGGGTTTGTCCGGCAACACTTTTGGCTTCCGGGTGGGTCGACGGGGTCGCAAGACGTCGCCACCGTGGGCCTGGCCCCCGCCGAGCACGGATTGCTCGGCGCCGTGGTGCCACGGCCCGATTCCGGCGGTGTGGTGCTGACGGGCCGGTTGTCGACGGCCGCCCACCCGTGGCTGGCCGATCATGCGGTGGGCGAGACCGTGTTGTTCCCGGGGGCCGGGTTCGTCGAGCTGGCCATCCGCGCGGGCGACGAGGTCGGTTGTGGGGTGCTCGACGAGTTGACCTTGTCGACTCCGTTGCTGTTGCGCCCGGGCGAGAGCGTACAGGTGCAGCTGGTGGTCGGCGCACCCGACGAGTCGGGTATGCGGCGGTTGTCGGTGTATTCCGCTGGCGCCCAGCCGGATTCGGACTGGGTGTTGCATGCCGAGGGCGTGTTGCGGCCCGGCGCGGTGACACCGGCCGCGGACCTTTCGGTTTGGCCGCCCGCAGGGGCGACCGCGGTGGACGTCACCGGCGCCTATGCCCGGCTGGCGCAGCGGGGCTACGAATACGGCGGCGCTTTCCAGGGCCTGCGGGCCATGTGGCAGCGGCGGGACGAGATCTTCGCCGAGATCGCCCTGCCCGAGGGCGGGGCCCAGGACGGCGGCTTCGGAGTGCACCCGGTGCTGCTGGATGCCGCGCTGCATGCGATGGGCGTGGCCGCCGAGCAAGACCAGACCGTGTTGCCGTTCTCGTGGCAGGGCGTGTCGTTGCACGCGTCGGGTGCGTCGCGGGCGCGGGTCCGGATTGCGCCGGCCGGCGCCGGCTCGGTCTCGGTGGAATTGGCCGACGGGACGGGACTTCCGGTGCTCACGGTGCGATCGTTGGCGATGCGCCCGGTCTCGGCCGGGCAGTTGACGGCGGCGGCTCCCGCACAGCGCGCCGAGGGATTGCTCGACGTGACGTGGTCGCCGATCGCGCTGGGCGGCGGCGGGGGTGGCGCCGAGGCCACGCTGTGGGAGCTCGGCGATCATGGCGGCGATGTGGTAAAGGCGGTGCACGCCGCGGCCACCGAGATATTGGCGGTGCTGCAATCCCGGTTGCGCGACGACAGCAGCGCGATGCTGGCCGTGCAGACTCGCGGGGCCGTCGCCCTTGCCGGGGAAGACGTTTCGGACCTGGCCGGTGCCGCGGTGTGGGGGTTGGTACGGTCGGCGCAAGCCGAGCACCCGGGGCGGATGGTGCTGATCGACTCCGACGGCTCCGTCGACGCCGAAGCGGTGATCGATTGTGGCGAGCCGCAAGTGGTGGTCCGTCACGGTGTGGCGCATGCGGCGCGGTTACGGCCGGTGCGTACCGCGATCGGGCTGCCTTCCACGGGCTGGCGGCTGGATGCCGGCGGGGAGGGCACGCTGGAGGACCTCGTCGTAACCCCTTGCCCGCGAACGGAGTTGACCGGCGGGCAGGTGCGGGTGGCGGTGGCCGCGGTCGGGGTGAACTTCCGCGATGTCCTGGTGGCCCTGGGGATGTATCCGGGCGGTGGCCAGCTCGGAGCCGAGGGCTCCGGCGTGGTCGTCGAGGTGGCGCCCGACGTGACCGGTCTGGCCGTTGGTGACGCGGTGATGGGGTTGCTGGGCATCGTCGGTTCCGAAGCGGTGGTGGACCAGCGCGTGGTCACAGCGGTGCCGGCGGGGCTATCCCTGGTCGCGGCCGCGGGCGTGCCGGTGGTCTTCCTGACGGCGCTGTACGGGCTGTCGGTGCTTGGCGGGCTGCGCGCCGGCGAGCGGGTCCTGGTGCACACCGCCACCGGCGGGGTGGGGATGGCCGCGGTGCAGTTGGCCCGGCACTGGGGCGCCGAGGTGTTCGTCACCGCCAGCCGCGGTAAGTGGGACACGTTGCGCGCGATGGGATTCGACGACGACCACATCGGCGATTCGCGCACGACGGAGTTCGAGGCGAAATTCGCGGCGTTGATGGCGGCCGGCGGTGGTGCCGGGTTCGACGTCGTGCTGAACTCGCTGGCGGGTGAGTTCACCGACGCGTCGTTGCGGCTGTTGGCTCCCGGTGGGCGATTCATCGAGATGGGCAAGACCGATGTGCGCGATCCGCACGCCATCGCCGACGAGTATCGGGGTGCGGTGTATCGGGCGTTCGACCTGATGGAGGCCGGCCCCGACCGCACCGCGACAATGCTGGCCGAGATCGTGGGACTGCTGGCCGAAGGCGTCTTGAAACCGTTGCCGCTGAAGACCTTTGATGTCCGCTGCGCCTCGGCGGCATATCGCTACGTCAGCCAGGCCCGCCACATCGGCAAGGTTGCGCTCACCGTCCCGTCGGGGCCAGGCGAAGTGCTCAGCGGCTGTGGCGGGGGGCTGGCGGGCGCCAGCGTGGTGATCACCGGTGGCACCGGCATGGCCGGCTCGGCGCTGGCCCGCCACCTCGTCGACCGTTACCGGGTGGCCCACGTGGTGCTGGTCAGCCGGACCGGCGCCCAGGGCCGCCGGGGTCGCCGAACTGGTGGCCGGGCTGCAGGAGGCCGGCGCGCAGGCGTCGGTGGTGTCCTGTGACGTCGCCGATCCCGAAGCGGCAGCGGCGATGCTGACCCAGATACCGGCGCAGTATCCGCTGCGCGGAATCGTGCACGCCGCGGGCGTTCTCGACGACGGGCTGATCTCGTCGCTGACCCCGGATCGGGTGGATGCGGTCCTGCGCGCCAAGGTCGACGGGGCCTGGAACCTGCACGAGCTCACCCGGCACCTGGATCTCTCGGCGTTCGTGGTGTTTTCGTCGATGGCCGGGATCGTGGGGACCCCGGGTCAGGCGAACTACGCGGCGGCCAACAGTTTCCTCGACGGGCTGGCCGCCTATCGGCGCGGCCACGGCCTGCCCGGCCTGTCGCTGGCCTGGGGCCTCTGGGAGCAGGCCTCGGCCATGACGGCGCACCTCGGGGATCGCGACAAGGCCCGGATGAGCAGGATCGGGCTGGCGGCGCTGTCCACCGAACAGGCGCTGGCGGCTTTCGACGCCGCGATGCTGGTCGACAGCCCAATGCTGGTGGCGGCCCGGGTGGATCGGGCCGCCCTGTCCGACAACATCGCCGCCCTGCCTCCGCTGCTGCGCGAACTCGTCGCCGGCCCGACCCGGCGCGTCATCGTCGACACCGACGTCGTCGCGTCGACGACCGGGCTTTCGGCGCGCCTGCACGGGCTGACTCCCGAGGCGCGACAGCGCGAGCTGGTCGACCTGGTGCGCGGCAACGCGGCGATGGTGCTGGGCGTGCCCAATCCGGCGGACGTCGACGCCGGCCGCGCCTTTCAGGAGCTCGGGTTCGATTCGCTGACCGCCGTCGAACTGCGTAACCGGCTCAAAAACGCTACAGGCCTCAGCCTTTCACCGACACTGATCTTCGACTATCCGACACCCACCGTGTTGGCGACGCATTTGGACACCCAACTGGCCGGCACCGCCGGTGCCGACGACCAGCCGAACCTAATGGGTCGCTTCAACGACATCACCCGGGAACTGCAGGCGCTGCTAGGCGCGCCCAACTGGAACGCCGACGACAAATCGGTGCTGCGGGGCCGCATTCACAACCTGCTCGCCGCGCTCCCGCCGAGCGACCTTTCCGATGCCGAACACCTCGACGATGACCTCGACGCCGCCACCGAAAGCCAACTCTTTGCGATCCTCGATGAAGAACTCGGCCGCTGACACCCCACAAGGAGCAACGATGCCGGGCACCACGCAGCACGTCGACTACCTGAAACGCCTCACGGCGGATCTCAGGCGGACCCGGCGGCGCGTCGCGGAACTGGAGGGCCAGCTTTCCGAGCCGGTCGCCGTGGTGGGCATGGCGTGCCGCTACGCCGGTGGCGTCCAATCGCCAGAAGACCTGTGGCAACTCGTGGTCGAAGGCCGCGACACGGTGTCGGACTTCCCGGCCGACCGCGGCTGGGACGTCGAGGGGTTGTACGACCCCGACCCCGACACCAAGGGAAAGATGTACACCCGGCAGGGCAGCTTCCTGCAGGACGCGGGTGACTTCGACGCCGGATTCTTCGGCATTGGGCCCAGCGAGGCGCTGGCCATGGACCCCCAGCAGCGGATGATGCTGGAGATCTGTTGGGAAGCGTTGGAGCGGGCCGGCATTGACCCCTTCGCGCTGCGCGGCTCGGCGACCGGCGTGTTCGCCGGGGTGATCCACGCGGGCTACGGCGGCGAGGTGAAGGGCGAGCTGGAAGGCTACGGGCTCACCGGTTCGACGCTGAGCGTGACCTCGGGACGGGTGTCCTACGTGTTGGGCCTGGAAGGCCCCGCGGTGTCGGTGGATACGGCGTGTTCGTCGTCGCTGGTCTCCATGCATTTGGCCGCGCAGTCGTTGCGGTCCGGGGAATGCGATCTGGCGCTGGCGGGCGGGGTGACCGTGATGGCCACCCCCGCGGCCTTCGTCGAGTTCAGCCGTCAGCGCGCCCTGGCACCCGATGGCCGCTGCAAGGTGTATGCCGGTGCGGCGGACGGGACTTCGTGGTCGGAGGGCGCGGGCGTCCTGGTGCTGGAACGGTTGGCCGACGCGCGACGCCTGGGGCATCCCGTCCTGGCGGTGCTGCGCGGCACCGCGGTGAATCAGGACGGCGCGTCGAACGGGTTGACCGCGCCCAACGGGCCGTCACAGCAGCGGGTGATCCGTGCGGCGCTGGCCAACGCCGGACTGACGGCCGCGGACGTGGATGTTGTTGAGGGCCACGGAACCGGGACGGTGCTCGGGGATCCCATCGAGGCCCAGGCCCTGTTGGCGACCTACGGTCAGGATCGCCCGGCGGACCGGCCGCTGCGGTTGGGGTCGATCAAGTCGAACATCGGGCATACCTCGGCCGCGGCGGGGGTGGCCGGGGTGATCAAGATGGTGCAAGCGATTCGGCACGGGGTGATGCCCAAGACGCTGCACGTGGACATCCCGTCACCGCATGTGGATTGGGCGGCCGGCGCGGTGTCGCTGTTGACCGAGCCACAGCCGTGGCCCGATCACGGCGGAATACGGCGGGCGGGCGTCTCGTCGTTCGGGATCAGCGGCACCAACGCGCACGTGATCGTCGAGCAGGCTCCCACGCAACCCGACAGCGAAGCCGGACCGGTGGCGGGGACGCCGAATCCGGTGATCCCGTGGGTGGTTTCGGCTCGGTCACCCGAGGCATTGGCAGGTCAGGCGCAACGACTGCTGGATCGCCTAGGCGCCGACGCGGGTGTGCGCGCGGTCGACGTGGGCTGGTCTCTGGCGACCACCCGGGCGGCCTTCGAGCATCGCGCAGTGCTGGTGGGTGCCGACCGTGAGGCCCTGACGGCGGGGTTGGCGGGGGTGGCGTCCGGGCAGCCGGACCCGGGCGTGCTGATCGGCCGGACCCGGCCGGTGGGCAAGCGGGTGTTCGTCTTTCCCGGCCAGGGCTCGCAGTCACTCGGCATGGGCGCCGAGCTGTATGAGCGTTTTCCCATGTTCGCCCAGGCTTTTGACGAGATCGTCGCGGCGGTCGACGCCCATGCGCGGTTGCCGCTGCGTGAGGTGATGTGGGGCAGCGACCCAGAGTTGTTGCAGAGCACGGAGTTCGCCCAGCCGGCGTTGTTCGTGCTGGAGATCGCGTTGGCCGCTTTGTGGCAGTCCTTCGGCGTCACACCGGATGTGGTGATCGGCCATTCGGTGGGTGAGATCGCCGCGGCCTGCGTGGCCGGGGCGCTGTCACTGCCCGATGCGGCGCGGCTGGTGGCGGCGCGCGGCCGGCTGATGGCCGGGCTGCCCGCCGGCGGGATGATGGTCGCGGTGAGCGCGACGGAAGCAGACGTCGCTCCTTTGCTCAACGGTGCCGTGAGCATCGCGGCGGTCAACGGCCCGCAATCGCTGGTGCTCTCCGGTGAGCAGGTCGCGGTGGGGGCGGTCGCGGACCGGCTGGCCGCCGGCGGTGCGAGGGTGCACCGGCTGGCGGTCTCGCACGCGTTTCACTCGGCGTTGATGGAGCCGATGATGGGGGACTTCGCTGCGGCGGCGGCCGACGTGTCGGCCGCCGAGCCGCGGATCGCCCTGGTGTCCAACCTGACCGGACAACTCGCGGCCCCCGACTATGGGTCCGTCGGGTACTGGGTCGACCATGTGCGCAAGCCGGTGCGATTCGTCGACGGGGTGCGGCTGGCCGAATCCCTGGGTGCCGGTGTGTTCCTGGAGGTGGGCCCGGGCGCGGCGTTGACTTCCGCGGTGGAGCAATCCCTGACGACCGACCGGGCGACCTCGGTGGTGACCATGGCCAAGGGCCGCCCCGAAGTGGACTCGCTGCTATGGGCAGCGGGGCAGCTGTTCACGGCCGGCGCCGACGTGCGGTGGGCGTCGGCGTTCGCCGACCCCACCGCGCACCGTGTCGAGCTGCCCACGTATGCCTTTGTGCGGCGCCGGTTCTGGCTGTCCAGCGATTCGGTGGGTTCGGCCAACATCGCCAGCCTGGGACTGGTCGAGGCGGAGCACGCGCTGCTGGGCGCGGTGGTGGACCGGCCGGATTCCGGCGGTGTGGTGTTGACGGGCCGGCTTTCGCTTGCCGCACAACCATGGCTGGCCGACCACGCGGTGGCCGGCACGGTGCTGTTTCCGGGAGCCGGGTTCGTCGAGTTGGCGTTGCGGGCCGGTGACGAGGTCGGCTGCTCGGTGATCGAGGAGTTGACGCTGTCGGCGCCGCTGGCGGTGCCGGCGGCCGGGGTGGTGCACCTCCAGGTCGTGGTGTCCGCGGCCGGCGACGCGGGAACACGCGCGGTCGCGGTGTACTCGCGTGCCGCGCAATCGGATTGGGTGTTGCACGCCGAGGGCGTGCTGAGCGACGGTGCGCCCGCACCGGGCGCCGACCTGTCGGTGTGGCCGCCGCTGGGTGCGGACGCGGTGCCCGTCACCGGCGCGTACGACGGCCTGGCGGACCGGGGCTACCGATACGGACCGGCCTTTCAGGGGTTGCGGGCCGTCTGGCGCAGGGGGACCGAGACTTTCGCCGAGGTGGAGCTCCCGCAACAGGCCGGAGTATCGACCGGTGGCTTCGGCATCCATCCGGTGGTCCTGGATGCGGCGCTGCATGCGCTGGGAGTGGCCGACGAGCGGATCGAGACCGTCTTGCCGTTCTCATGGCAAGGAGTGAGTCTGCACGCGGCCGGCGCATCCCGGGTCCGGGTCAGGCTGGCGCCGGTCGGTGACGGCGCCGTGTCGGTCGAGCTGGCCGACTCGTCCGGCCTGCCCGTCTTGTCGGTGCACGAGCTGGTGATGCGAGCCGTCTCGGCCGATCAGTTGACCGCGGCCCTGGCGGCCCGCTCCGGCAGCGGCGAGCTGCTCGACGTGGTGTGGTCGCCGGTCTCGCTGCCCGGCAACGACGTTGGCGAGGACTTCACCGTCTGGGAGTCACCGGCCGCGGACTCGGGCGGGGTCACCTCCGTCTACACCGCGACCCACGAGGCCCTGGGAGCGCTGCAACCCTGCTTGGCGGGTGAGGCGGCCGGGGTCCTGATGGTGCTGACCCGCGGCGCGGTGGGCCTGGCGGGGGAGGACGTCGCCGACCTGGCCGGTGCCGCGGTCTGGGGGCTGACTCGTTCGGCCCAGGCCGAGCACCCGGGCCGCGTGGTTTTGGTCGACACGGACGGAACGCTCGATGACGCAACGGTGATCGGTTGTGGCGAGCCGCAATTGGTGGTGCGCGACGGTGTAGCCTACAGCGCCCGGCTGAAACCAACCGACCAGCGACCCCTGCTGCAGCTGCCCGGCCCGCCGTCGGTGTGGCGGCTGGCCGCCGGCGACGCGGGAACGCTAGAGGAGTTGGTGGTGCAGGAGACCGCGCCGGCGTCGCTGGAGGCCGGTCAGGTGCGGGTGACAATCGCCGCGGCAGGGGTGAACTTCCGCGATGTGTTGGTGGCACTGGGCATGTACCCGGGTGCCGCGCAGCTGGGCGCCGAGGGTGCGGGGATCGTCGCCGAACTCGGCTCCGGCGTAACGGATTTAGCCGTCGGAGACGCGGTCATGGGGATTTTTGGGCTGGCCGGCTCCGAGGCAGTCGTCGATCGCCGGTTGGTGACCCGGGTGCCGCAGGGCTGGTCGATGGCGCAGGCCGCCGCCGTGCCGGTGGTGTTCTTGACGGCCTATTACGGGCTGTCGGTGCTCGCCGGCCTGCGCGCCGGGCAGCGGGTGCTGGTGCATGCCGCCACCGGCGGTGTCGGCATGGCCGCGGTACAGCTGGCCCGGCATTGGGGCGCGGAGGTGTTCGCGACCGCCAGCCGCGGCAAGTGGGACACTCTGCGCACCATGGGATTCGACGACGCGCACATCGCCGATTCCCGCACGCTGGACTTCGAACAGAGATTTGCCGCCGATGCCGGTGGCATCGACGTGGTGCTCAACTCTCTGGCAGGGGAGTTCAACGATGCGTCGTTGCGTCTGATGAAGCCCGGCGGCCGCTTCATCGAGATGGGCAAGACCGATCTGCGTGACCCGCATACCGTCGCACTGGCCCATCCCGGGGTGACATATCGCGCGTTCGATCTCATGGAGGCCGGCCCCGACCGCATCGCCGAGATGCTGGCGGAGTTGATGAAGTTGTTCTTGGCAGGAGTCCTGGCGCCCCTGCCGGTCAAGGCATTCGACGCGCGCTGCGCCGCCGACGCCTACCGATTCGTCAGCCAGGCCCGCCACATCGGCAAGGTCGTGCTCACCATGCCGGACGGGCCCGCCGGGCTGGCCGGCGGCACCGCGCTGATCACCGGCGGCACCGGCATGGCGGGTTCGGCGGTGGCGCGGCATCTCGTCGAGCGGCACCGGGTGCCGTGCGTGCTGCTGGTCAGCCGCGGCGGTGAACGCGCCGACGGCATCGGCGAGCTGGCCGCCGAATTGCGTGAAAAGGGTGCATCGGTGTCCGTGGCGGCCTGTGACGTCGGCGACCGGGATGCCGTCGCGGCGTTGCTGGCACAGGTGCCCGCGCAGTACCCGTTGCGCTCGGTGTTCCACGCGGCGGGCGTGCTCGACGACGCGGTGATCGCGTCCCTGACGCCCGCGCGCATCGACACCGTGTTGCGGGCCAAGGTCGACGGAGCCTGGCATCTGCACGAGCTGACCAAAGAGCTGAATTTGTCGGCGTTCGTGGCGTTTTCGTCGATGGCGGGCATCGTGGGTGCGCCGGGCCAAGGGAATTACGCGGCGGCCAACAGCTTCCTCGACGCGCTCGCGGCGCATCGCCGCGCTCACGGATTGCCCGGCCTATCGGTGGCCTGGGGGATGTGGGAAGAAACCTCCACGATGACCCAACACCTTGGTGAGCGTGACAAGGCCAGGATGAGCCGGGCCGGGCTGAGCGCGTTGTCGACTCGGCAGGCACTGGAGCTGCTCGATGCCGCGTTGCTGACCGAACACCCCATGGTGGTGGGCACGCGACTGGACAGGGCAGCGCTGGCGCACCACAGCGACACGCTGCCGCCGCTGCTCACCCAGTTGGCCACCCGGCCGGCACGTCGGGTCCTGGAGCACACCGACATGGTGTCCCTGACGGGCCTGCGCGCGCGGCTGGAGGGCATGACTCCCGAGCAGCGGCACGGCGAATTGGTCGAACTGGTATGCAGCAACGCGGCCACCGTTTTGGGCCACAGCACCGCGGACGTCAACGCCGACGATGCGTTCGGCGACCTCGGCTTCGATTCGCTGACCGCCGTCGAGCTGCGCAACCGGCTGAAAATCGCTACCGGGCTTACCCTTTCGCCCACCCTGATTTTCGACCAGCCTACGCCGGGCGCGCTTGCCGAACACCTCGGCGCCCAGCTGGCCGCCGGCGACCCCGCAGGGGCCGCTACTACGCCGCCCGATCGGATGGCCCGCTTCAACGACATTGCCCGGGAACTGCAAGCACTGCTCAACCAGCCCGATCTGAGCCCCGGCGATAAGGCGCACCTCATCACCCGGCTGGAAAGCCTGTTGAGCACCGTGACGGGCCCACTGCCAACCCCGCCGGCCCCGCTCCTATTACAGCCCGAGGACGCGTTCGACGACGACATCTCCACCGCCACCGAGAGCCAGCTCTTCGCGATTCTCGACGACGAAGTCGGCCCCTGACCTTGCCATCGACAGACGTAGCGATCATCGGGCTGGCATGCAGGTTTCCCGCCGCGGCCGGACCGGACGCGTTCTGGCGCTTGATCCGCGACGGGCGTGAGGCCACCCAGTTCACCGGGGACGTGGGCGAATTCGACGCCGACTTCTTCAACCTGTCACCGCGTGAGGCGTGCGCGATGGATCCGCGGCAACGCCTGGTCCTGGAACTGACCTGGGAACTGCTCGAAGACGCCTTCCTGGCACCGGAAGCGCTTCGAGGAGAGCCGGTTTCGGTGTTCCTCGGAGCGATGACGGATGACTACGCCGCACTGACGCTTCGCGATCTTGCCGACAACCTGGACCATCACACCTTCACCGGGATCAGCCGAGCGATGATCGCCAACCGCATTTCGTACGCCTTCGGGTTGCACGGACCCAGCATGACCGCTGATACCGGCCAGTCGTCTTCTCTGGTGGCGGTGCACCTCGGCTGCGAAAGCGTGGTCAGCGGTCAGTCGACGCTGGCGATCGCGGGCGGAGTCCACCTCAACCTGGCCGACGAAATCGCGATGCTGGAAAGGGAGTTCGGCGCGGTGTCGGTGTCGGGTCACACCTATGCGTTCGATCAGCGCGCCGATGGATACGTGCGCGGTGAAGGCGGCGGCCTGGTGCTGCTGAAGCCCTTACCTTCGGCGCTGGACGACGGTGATCGCATCCACGCGGTCATTCGCGGCAGCGCCGTCGGCAATGCCGGGCACAGCGCGACCGCCCAGACCGTGCCATCGGTGCGCGGCGAAGCGGAGGTGGTTCGGCGCGCGCTCGCCGATGCCGGTCTGACGGGCAGCGACATCGATTACGTCGAGGCCCACGGCACGGGGACGAAGGTTGGCGATGCGATCGAAGCTCAGGCGCTGGGGGAGATTTTCGCCGAGCGCGCCCAGAATCCGGTGCGGCTGGGATCGGTGAAGACCAACACCGGCCACGCCGGAGGCGCCGCGGGAATCGCGGGCCTGCTCAAGGCCGTACTGGCGATCGAACATGCCGCCATCCCACCCAGCCTCAACTACGCCGACCCTGAGGCCGACCTGAATGACCTTGGGCTGCAGGTCAACACGACGCTGATGCCGTGGCCGCCGGTGGATCATCCGCGTCGGGCCGGGGTCTCCTCGTTCGGAATGGGCGGCACCAACGCGCACCTCATCGTCGAGCAGCCCCCCGTCCAGCAGGAAATGCGGCGACGGGAAAATCCAGCGGACGCGGGCGAGGCATTGCCGTGGGTGCTGTCGGCCCGCTCCGAACAGGCGCTGGCCAACCAGGCGCATCGGTTGTCGGCCTATGTGGCCGACCGCGCCGATGTCAGCCGCCTCGACGTGGCCTGGTCGTTGGTGAGTACCCGGACGGTCTTCGAGCACCGCGCGGTGGTGGTGGGCGGCGACTGTCCGGCCCTGGCGAGGGGTTTGTCGGCCCTCGCGGCGGGTGAGTCATCGCCGGATGTGGCGGTGGGCCGGGCGATGTCGTTGGGCCAGAAGGTCTTTGTGTTCCCGGGCCAGGGGTCGCAGTGGTTGGGTATGGGACGGCAACTCTACGACCGGTTCGACGTGTTCGCCCGTGCCTTCGACGAGGCCGCCGCGGCGGCGGACGCTCAGCTGCGGTTGCCGCTGCGTGAGGTGATGTGGGGCACGGACCCGGAGTTGTTGCGCAGCACGGAGTTTGCCCAACCTGCGTTGTTCGTGCTCGGGATCGCGCTGGCCGCGTTGTGGCAGTCCTTCGGTGTGGCGCCGGATGTCGTGATAGGGCACTCGGTGGGCGAGGTCACCGCGGCATGTGTGGCCGGGGTGCTGTCGCTCACGGATGCGTCGCGCATGGTGGCGGCGAGGGGACGGTTGATGGCGGGGCTCCCGGCCGGCGGGGTGATGGTGGCCGTCGGCGCCGGCGAGGCCGAGGTGGCCGGGTTGCTGAATGACGGGGTGAGTATCGCGGCGGTCAACGGCCCCAACGCGGTGGTGCTTTCCGGCGCGCAGGCGCCGGTGGACGCGCTGGCCGACCGGCTGGCTCAGGAAGGCCGGCGGGTGCATCGGCTGGCGGTGTCGCACGCGTTTCATTCGCCGCTGATGAAGCCCATGGTGGCGGAATTTTCCGCGGCGGTGGCCGACATCGAGGTGGGGGTGCCGCGAATCGGGTTGGTGTCGAACGTGACCGGGCGGCTGGCCGGCGCCGGGTACGGGTCGCCGCAGTACTGGGCGGAGCATGTCGGTCAACCGGTGCGCTTCTTCGACGGTGTGCGCGCCGCTGAGGCGGCCGGCGCCGAACTCTTCGTGGAACTGGGTCCGGGTGCCGCGCTGACCGCGGCGGTGGACCAATCGCTGAGCGCCGAACGGGCCATCTCGGTGCCCACCATGGCCAAGGATCGGCCAGAGACCGAATCGCTGCTGGGCGCGGTCGGCCAGTTGTTCATCCGTGGCCTCGACCCGAACTGGGCGGGCCTGTTCGCCGGGCTGAACCCGCGACGGGTCGAGTTGCCGACGTATGGCTTTGCGCGACAGAGGTTTTGGCTGGGCACCGGCGCGGCGGGAACTCCGCCCGCCACGGCCACCCGAACGCCCGACCTGGCGCACCGGCTGCACGGGCTGGCGCCCGACGACCAGCATCGGGTGCTGGTGGAGCTGGTCTGTGAGGATGCGGCGGCGGTGTCGGGGCATCCGGGCGGTGAGGCCATCGACCACGACCGCGCTTTCGGCGACCTCGGCTTTGATTCGATGACCGGGGTCGAGCTGCGCAACCGCCTCACCAGCCATACCGGCCTGGCTTTGTCGCGAACGCTGATCTTCGATTACCCGACGCCGGCCGCGCTGGCCGACCACCTTCGCCGGCAGCTGCTGCATGACGAGGCGGGCGAATCGGAGGAGGAAAAGATTTGGTCGGCGCTGCGTAAGATTCCGGTGCGCGAGCTTCGAAGAACGGGATTGCTTGAGAAACTTCTATTGCTCGCCGGCACGCCGGAAACACCCGTCTCCGATGCAAATGTCAGTGCCGACGACATCGACTCGTTGAGCCCCGATGCGTTGATCGCGATGGCGCTGGGCTCGGCGGATGAGGATGACGTCGAATGATGAATTCCCCGCTGGCGGACGTGGTTACGGCGGCGCACGGCGCACTTAATAAGACATGTGTTGAATACGCCAAACTTTTGCACCACCAAACAGAACCGCATAAAATTCGCGCATTAAAGGGAAGTGTTTATGCTGGTTAGCAATCAAGAGGATAGAGCATGAGCGTCATCGCGGGTGTATTCGGCGCGTTGCCGCCACATCGGTATAGCCAACGCGAAATCACCGACCAGCTCGTCGATTTCCCCGCATTGAAGGAACACGAAGGTATCGTCCGGCGCCTGCACGCCGCCGCCCGGGTCAACGGCCGCCACTTCGTGCTGCCCCTCGAGCGATACCACGAGTTGACCGACTTCGGCGCGACCAACGAAATCTTCATCGAGAAAGCCGTGGAGCTGGGCAGCGATGCGCTGCTGGGTGCTCTCGACGAGGCGGGGCTGCAACCGCAAGACATCGACATGATCGCCACCACGACGGTCACCGGCATCGCGGTCCCGTCGCTCGACGCCCGGATCGTCGGCCGGATCGGGCTGCGCCCGGACGTGCGCCGGGCTCCGCTGTTCGGTCTGGGCTGCGCGGCCGGCGCGGCGGGGGTCGGACGGCTGCACGATTACCTGCGGGGCGCGCCCGACGGCGTCGCCGCCCTGGTGTCGGTCGAGCTGTGTTCGCTCACGTTCCCGACGGTCAGGCCGACGGTGTCGGGACTGGTCGGGACGGCCATGTTCGGCGACGGTGCCGCGGCGGTGGTCGCCGTAGGCGACCGTCGCGCCGAGCGGCTGAATTCCGCCGGCCCCGACATCGTGGATTCGCGCAGCCGCCTGTACCCCGAATCGCTGCACATCATGGGCTGGAACATCGGCTCGGACGGCATGCAGCTGGCGATGTCTCCGGAATTGCCGGACGTCATCGACCGTTACCTGACCGACGACGTGAAAAGCTTCCTCGCCGGACATGGCCTGACCAAGGACGACATTGGCGCCTGGGTGACCCATCCCGGCGGCCCCAAGGTGATCAACACGATCACCAAGACCCTCGAGCTGCCTCTGGAGGCGCAGGAATTGACCTGGCGCTCGCTCGGAGAAGTCGGCAACCTCTCGTCGGCGTCCGTGCTGCACATCCTGCGCGACACCATCGCCAAACCGCCATCCAGCGGCAGCCCCGGGCTGATGCTCGCGATGGGTCCCGGCTTCGGCTCCGAACTGGTGTTGCTGCGCTGGCATTGAGTCCCTGACCGCGGCGCGAAACCTGGTGCGGCTCAATACACCGGCGTCGACCCGCTGCGCCCGGCTTCGCCGCGCTTGCGGTCGCCGCAGGCTCTTTACTCCAGCAACTCGGAGAGCTCCAGCCAGCGGCTCTCCGTCGCGGCGACCTCGTCTTCGAGCGCGCGCAACTCCTGGGTGAGCCGGGTGATGGCGACGTGGTCGGACTGGTCGTGCGCGGCGAGTTCGTTGTGCTTGTCCTCGATCCGGTCCGCCAACCGCGCGAGCTGGCGATCGACGGAGGCCACCTCTTTTTCCGCGGCTCGCCGTTGCGCGCCGGACATCGCTTGCGGCGTTGAGTCGGCGGGCCGCGACGATCCGGTGGTCGCCTCGCTCGTCCGCTGGTCGGCCAACCGCAGATACTCGTCGACACCGCCGGGCAGATGCCGCAACCGGCCGTCGAGCACCGCATACTGCTGATCGGTGACCCGTTCCAGCAGATAGCGGTCGTGCGAGACGACGATCAGCGTGCCCGCCCACGAGTCCAGCAGATCCTCCATCGCGGCCAGCGTGTCGGTGTCGACGTCGTTGGTCGGCTCGTCGAGCAGCAACACGTTGGGCTCGGACAGCAGGGTCAGCATCAGCTGCAGCCGCCGCCGCTCACCGCCGGAGAGATCCTGGACCCGGGCGGACAGGTGGCCGCGGCCGAACCCGAGCCGCTCCAGCAGCTGCGCCGGGGTGACCTCACGGCCGTCGACCTGAAAGCCGCCCTGCAGCCTGCCCAGCACATCGGCGATCCGGTCGCCGTCGACCGCGGCCAGCGCATCGCCCTGCTGGTCGAGCACCGCCAGCCGCACGGTCTTGCCGCGTTTGACGCGGCCCTTGTCCGGCGTGATGGTGCCGTCGATCAGTCTGAGCAGGGTCGACTTTCCGGCGCCGTTGGCCCCGACGATGCCGGTGCGCTCGCCGGGGGCGATCCGCCACTCGACATCGCGCAGCACCTGGCGACCCCCGAACGAGACCGACACGTCGAGCAGATCGATCACGTCCTTGCCCAGCCGGGCGGTGGCCAGCTTGGCCAGCTCGACGGTGTTGCGCAGCGGCGGCACGTCGGTGATGAGCTGGTTGGCCGCCTCGATCCGGAACTTGGGTTTGGAGGTCCGAGCCGGCGCTCCGCGCCGCAGCCACGCCAACTCCTTGCGCATCAGGTTCTGCCGCTTGGCCTCGGCGACGGCTGCCGTCCGGTCCCGCTCGACGCGCTGCAGAACGTAGGCCGCGTACCCGCCGTCGAACGGTTCGACGATCCCGTCGTGCACCTCCCACGTGGAGGTGGCGACCTCGTCGAGAAACCAGCGGTCGTGGGTCACCAGCAGCAACCCGCCCGTGTTGCGCGCCCAGCGTTGCCGCAGATGGTCGGCCAGCCAGGTGATGCCCTCGATGTCCAGATGGTTGGTCGGCTCGTCGAGCGCGATGACGTCCCATACACCGATGAGCAATCTGGCCAGCTGGACCCGGCGGCGCTGGCCACCGGACAGCGTGGCAACCGTTGCCTCCCAATCGATGTCAGAGACCAGCCCGGCGACCACGTCGCGGACCCGCGTATCGCCGGCCCACTGGTGTTCGGCCGCCGCGCCGACGAGCGTGTAGCCCACGCTGCGGTCGGGGTCCAGGGTGTCGGCCTGGCTCAGCGCGCCGACCCGCAACCCGCTGCGCTGGGTGACCCGGCCGGAATCGGGCTGCTGCTGGCCGGTCAGCAGCCGCAGCAGGCTGGATTTGCCGTCGCCGTTTCGCCCGACGATGCCGATGCGTGCGCCGTCGTTGACTCCGAGCGTGATCGATTCGAAGACCACCTGAGTCGGATATTCGAGGTGTACGGCCTCAGCTCCAAGTAGGTGCGCCACTGGGCCGACCCTAGCGCCCTGTCGCTATTCCAGGGTCAGCAGAGCCTGGTCCACTTGGCTTTGCGTTTCCGCCGACGCCTTGCTGGCCACGGCGTCCAGGAACCGGCTCGCGACGTCGCGCAGCTTGAGGTTCGCCTCCTGGGAACGCCACACCAGAATGTCGAACGCGCGCTCGGCCGAGATGCCGTAGGCGATCATCAGGACGCCCTTGGCCTGCTCGATGCGTGCGCGGGCATCGGCCACCGCCGACAGCACGTTGGTGATGTCGGAGTGCAGGGAGTCGGTGACGTCGACGTAGAACCCGGACGTGCCGACCAGCGCACCGTTGCCGTCGACCACCCGATCGCCGGCGACGACGACGCAGCGGGTGCGTCCCGCGGTGTCGATGATGCGGTGCCGGCTGCTGAACGGCTTTCCCTTCAACACCCGGTCCAGCACGGCGGCCACCCGCTCCCGGTCGTCTGGATGCTTGTGTTGCAGCAGCAGTTCCGTGGTGGGCTCCACCTGTCCCGGCTTGTAGCCGTGCATCCGGGCCACCGCATCCGACCATTCCCACCGATGCCCGTCGAGGTAGAACCAGAACCGGCCGACGCGCTGCGGCTCGCCGAGACCCAGCACCAAGTCGACCGCACTCAGGTCGCCTTCCTCGACGACGTCAGACACCAGCGCGTCGCGGCGCTCAACAGTCTCGTCGTTGGAGTCCACCGTCATCGTGCGTTTCCCCAATCCCCTTTGTGAAAACCTTGGCGTATCGATTCCCGTTTTGCGGGCGTTTACTCCTCGCAATACGGCGCGCATGGGCAGTGCCTCATGGTCAGGCCATCCGGTAGCGCTCGGCGTCTTGGTGTTTGAACTCCAGGCCGAAACCCGGGCGACGTTGATCGGGTCGCAATGCGCCACCCTCGGGCGACAGCGCGCCGTCGAAAAGCATGTGTTCGATGCGGTGGTGGTCGTGGAAGTACTCCAAATGCCGCAGGTTGGGGATGGTGCTGGCGACGTGGGCGTGCAGGTTGGGAGCGCAGTGTCCCGAGACGTCCACGTTGTAGGAGGCGGCCACGGCCGCGGCGCGCACCCAGTCGGTGATGCCGCCGCAACGCGTGACGTCGATCTGCAGGCAGTCGACCGCGTCGGCGGCGAGCATCCGGTTGAAGTAGGCCAGGTCGTAGCCGTATTCACCGGCGGTGACATCCGGGCTGATCTGGTCGCGCACTTCCCGCAACCCGGCCAGGTCGTCGGAGGACACAGGTTCTTCGAACCAGGTGACACCGTGGTCGGCCATGGCGTGGGCCACCCGGATCGCCTGCTTGCGGCGGTAGCCACCGTTGGCGTCCACGTACAGTTCGGCGTCGGGACCGATCACCTTGCGCGCCAGAGCAATCCGATCCAGATCGCGGCTGACGTCGGAGCCCCACGACTCGCCGATCTTGATTTTGACGCGCGGGATCTTCCATTCGTCGACCCAGCGCTCGAGTTGGGCGCGGGTGGTGGACTCGTCGTAGGTGGTGAAACCGCCGCTGCCGTAGATCGGCACTTCGGGGTGCGCCATGCCGAGCAGCCGGCATACCGGTAGCTCCAGCAGCTTGCCCTTGAGGTCCCACAGGGCGGTGTCGACCGCCGAGATCGCGCAGGACGCCAACCCGGGTCGCCCGTTGTTGCGCATCGCGACGACCATCGACGCCCACCGCGCCGGGATGTCCACGGCGCTGTGCCCGGTGAGCGCTCCGGCGAGCTTGCCGCCGATCAGCTTGGCGCACGCGCCGTCGGCATAGGTGTAGCCGATTCCGCGTCGGCCGCCGGCCGTGACCTCGGCCAGTACCAGGGTGGTTGACGACCAGGACAGGGTGCCGTCGGCTTCCGGTGCGTCGGTGGGGATTTCGTAGACCTGCGCGGTGACGTCCTCGATCCGCGCGTCGGACGTCATCGCGCCCACCGCCGGCCCGCCCGCGCCGCGAGCCAGGAGCCCAACCCGGCGGCGCCAAGCGCGCCGGTGCCGCTGACGACGGGGTGTTGGGAGGCCCACAATTGCGGGCTGTGGGCGTGCGACTTGTCGTCGAACTGGCCGCGCGGGCCGTGGTCGGTGCCGGGCTCCTGATCCAGCGGCTGCCAGAGGTTGTTCGGCCGGTCGCCGTCGACGCGCTCGTCGGTCTGCTGGGAGTCGTATCCGGTGCGGCCGAGGTAGCGGTCCAGCAGCGGTGCGACGAACTTCTGCCCCAGCAGCGTCACCATGGTGGAGTCGCCGACCCAATATTGTTTTCGCCCTGGATGATCGGCGGCATACAGGACGCCGCGGGCGGCCACCTCGGGCTGGTAGATCGGCGGCACCGGCTGGGGATGGCGGGGCAGCCGGGACAGCACCCAGGAGAATTGCGGGGTGTTGACCGCGGGCATCTGGACGACGGTGATCCGCACCTTCGAGCCCTCGTGGAACAGCTCGCAGCGCACCGATTCGGTGAACCCATTGACGGCGTGTTTGGCGCCGCAGTAGGCCGACTGCAACGGGATCGATCGCTGGCTGAGCGCCGAACCGACCTGCACGATGGTGCCGCGGTTGCGGGGGCGCATCTTGGCCAACGCCGCCATGGTGCCGTGCACGTACCCGAGGTAGGACACCTCGGTCACGCGTTTGAACTCCTCGGCGCTGATCTCGCCGAACGGCGCGAACACCGACGTGAACGCGACGTTGACCCAGACGTCGATGGAGCCGAAGGCGGATTCGGCCTCATCGGCGGCGGCGACCACGGCCGAGTGGTCGGCCATATCGGTCGGAATGGCCAACGCCTTGCCGCCTCTGGCTTCGACATCGCGGGCGGCGCCGTCGAGCCCGGCGGCGCCGCGGGCGAGCAGGACGACGTTGGCGCCGCGCTGTCCGAACTGCTGGGCGGTGGCGCGCCCGATGCCCGCGCTGGCTCCGGTGATCACCACTGTCTGTGTCATCGCAGAACTGCCTTTCGCTCGGTCCAGTAATCACTCATGGTGGGCGCCGTCGTCGGTGAGGGTTGCCGTGCATTCGAGCATCAGCGCGTGCGCGAACGCTTGCGGCAGGTTGCCGCGGAGCTGGCGCTGCCGCACGTCGTATTCCTCGCAGAACAGCCCAGGGGGGCCACATGCGGCGCGGTTGCGTTCGAACCAGCGCATCGCGCAATGGTTATGGCCCAGTTGATCTTCGGCCAGCGCCATCATGAAACCGCAGAGCAGGAAGGCGCCCTCGGCGTCGCCGAGGTCGCGCTCGTCGTGGCGGAATCGGTAGACGAACCCGTCGTCGGTGAGTTCCCGGCGAACGGCGTCCAGGGTGGCCCGGGTGCGGGGGTCGTCGGCGGGCACGGCGCCGCGCACGGGTGGCAGCAGCAGTGAAGCGTCGACGCCCGTCAGCCGCGGGCTGCGCTGCCAATAGCCTTGCGGGTGCAGGCTGCTCGACGCCGTGTCGGCCAGGATGGCGTCGGCCAGCGAAGCGCAGGCCGCAACGTCGGGACCCGCGCCGGCCAGTTTCGCGATGGCGCGCAACCCGGCCACGCAGGCCAGGCGGGACTGCGTCCAGTGCTCGTCGTCGACCTCCCAGACCCCGGCATCCGGTTCGCGCCAGCGCTTTTCGATGGCTCCGATGGCCGTCTGCGCGGCGCGCCAACCGTCGGCGTCGAGCCGGTCGGCGCGCGCCCGCCTTGGCCAGCAACTGCAGCGCCTCGCCGAAGATGTCGAGCTGGAATTGCTGGTTGACCCAGTTGCCGACCTTGTCGGTGCCGCCGGGATAGCCGGGAAGGTCGAGCGCTTCTTCGCTGGGCACCGCCTCGCCGGTGACCGTGTAGGCGGGTTTGAGGTTCGGGCCGTCCTGGAGCAGCCGGGCGCCGACGAATTCGACCGCCGCATCCAGCAATTCGGTCGTGCCGACGGCCGCGGCGGCCATGCCGGCGTATACCTGGTCCCGGATCCAGGCGTACCGGTAGTCGTAGTTCTGATTGGTGTGCGCGCGTTCGGGCAGGCTCATCGTGGCCGCGGCCACCATGCCGCCGCCACTGCTGGTCAGCCCGCGCAGCACCGCGTAGGAGTGGCGGCCGTCGCGGGGGGCGATGGTGCAATCCAGCCGGGGCACGCTGCGCTGCCAGGCGGCCGCGGTGGCGTCCCAGGCCAGATGGGGATCGGGTGACTGGTCGGGCAGCGCGCGTTCGGACAGCTCCAGCACCAGGTCGTGCTGCTGGCCCTCCTCGAGGGTGATCTCATAGGTGAGCAACTCGCTTTTATCGTGCGCGGCTTTGAGGGTGTGCGCGTCGCAGCCGGCCAGCCAACGCCAGCGCAACGGGCCCGATCGGCCGCTCCACATCCCGCCATCGGAGGTCGGCTCGCCGGGGCCGTGCCGACCGAACCCCGCGCTCGGGGCCAGCAGCACCCGCACGCGCGCCGTCCCCCGGCACCCAATGAGTCGCCGCAGTAACACCACCCGGTCGGGGTCGCCCGGAAACGCCAGCGCCTCACGGCATTCCACGATGCCGTCGCGGGTGATCCAGCGGTTGCGCCAGATCAAGCTGCCCGGCTCATAATAGCCGCCCCACACGTGCCGCACATCGGTCGGGGTGATCGCGTAAACACCGCCGCCGCCAATGAGATTGGAGAAGACGGCGTCGGAGTTCCAATGCGGCGCGCACATCCACGCCACGTCGCCCTGCGGCCCGATCAGCGCGCCGCGCTCGCCGTCGGCGAGCAGTGCGTATTCGCGCAACACCCGGGGCGCGAAGGTCGTTTCGACGTCGATCGTCTGGTCAGCCACGGGCTCCGGCCTCCGACCTCCGTCCCGCGGTGGTATCGATCTTCCCGCCGGCGAGCCGTTCGGCGAGCCGCGAGGCCAGCGCCATGATGGTCAGTGCGGGGTTCGCAGACCCCTGGGTCGGGCATACCGAGCCGTCGGCGAGGAACAGGTTCGCTACGCCCCACACGCGTTGATCGGAGTCGACGACCGAGTTCTCACGCATGGTGCCCATGCGGGCGCCGCCGATCAGGTGGGCGAATCGCTCGATGGTGAGCACGTCCTGGGCGTCGGCGGCGTGCAGGATGTCGCCGATCACCTTGGTGGAGTAGGCCATGTTGGCCTTGTCGTTGTCGCAGAGCGTGTAGTCGAACCGGGCCACCGGAATGCCGTACGGATCCTTCTCCTCGGCCAGGGTCACGCGATTGCCCGGCAGTGGCAACAGCTCGTTGAGCACGCCGACGGTTGCCCAGTGGTTGTAGTCGCGCATGTACTCCCGCATGGCGCGACCCCAGTGCCCTTCGGCGAGCACGTGTTCGGCCCAGCCGATCGGCATCGGCGACACGGTCTGGATGGCGAAGCCGCGGGCAAACCCCCGAGAGATGTCGGTCTCGTAGAACTGTTCGGAGGTCACCTCCGGGGGAGGCGCCTTATACATCCGGACCTCCTCGGGCCACCGGCCAGCGGACTGGGTGGCGCCCTGCACCATCACGTAGCGCCCCACCTGATCGTCGTTGTTGCCCAACCCGTTCGGGAAGCGGTCGCTGGCCGAATTCAACAGCAGGCGGGGTGTTTCGATCGAATACCCGGCAATGGCAACGACTTTGGCGCGTTGCAGCCGTTCTTTACCGCCCACCTCGTCGTAATAAACCACGCCCCGGGCCGCGCCGGTCTCGTCGAGCTCGACGCGCGAGGCCATGCAGTTGGCGCGGATCTCCACGGCGTGGGCCAGCGCGTCGGGCAGGTGGGTGACGTACGGGCTGGCCTTCGCGTTGACCTTGCAGCCCTGCAGGCAGTAGCCACGATAGATGCAATGTGGGCGATTGCCGAACGTGCCGTTGACGATGCCGACGGGCCCCACCCGCATCTCGATGCCGAGCTTGAGTGCTCCCCGCCAGATCTTGGCGGCCGCGCCCGAAATAGGATGCGGTGCAAAGGGATAGCGATGCGGATCGCCCCAGGGCCAGTTCTGGCCGGCCACCGGCAGCTCGAGTTCGACCCGCTCGTAATGTCGGCGAATGTCCGCGTAGCGGATGGGCCAGTCCGCCCCGACACCGTCCCGGGTGTAGGTCTCGAAGTCGCTGGGGTGAAATCGCGGCGTGTACCCGGCGTAGTGCACCATGGAGCCGCCCACCCCGCGCCCGGAGTTGTTCTTGCCCAGCTCGATTGGGTCGTCGCCGCCGATGATGCGTTTCTGCGTCCAGTACAGCGCGTGCGAGCCGGCCTCGTCGGATACCCAATCTTCGTCGGGGTGCCAGAACGGGCCGGCCTCGAGGATCACGACCCGCCAGCCCTCGCGGGCCAGCCGCTGTGCGAGTACCGAGCCGCCGGCCCCGGCGCCGACAACAACCAGATCGACCTCGTCGTCGTCGGCGTAGCGGCGCATGGTCTTCTCGCCGGGCAGGTCGCGGGTGTGCACGTCGAGCAGGAATCGCGAATCGTTGTCCTTCGGTTCGACCGCGCCCTTGAACAGGCCCCGCAGGAGATCGCCCATCACAACTCCCCGTTGTTCACGATTTGCACCGGATCCTCGTCGGTGGCGCCGGGGGTCTCGTACGGTTCGCGCGCGGCCGCCGGGCCGGTGGCACCACCGAGGCGCATGAAACCGCGCGGGTAGGCCGGGCCGCCGAACCCGATCTCGTTCCACGCCCATGGGTGGGAGTAGAAGCCCGACAAGGTCGCTCGCATGCACACCGACCACGCGCGCTTGACGTTCAGGCTCTCCCACGCCCCGCCCTGCAAATCCGCCTGCGAAAACTTATCGATAATCGCTTCGCGGGTGGCGAGATCGGCTTCGGCGAATGACGGTTTGCGGTAGTGGGTCGACGCGGTCTCGTCGAGCCCGCGCAGCACCAGCCGCCAGGTGTCGCGGTCGTCGGGCATGTCGGCGTACTGGTAGCCGTCGAGGCGCCCGTCGGCGAGCTTGGAGTCGACGGATTCGGCCGCCGGCACTCGCGGCTCGACGTCCTGCGCCAGCACCGTGTCGCAGAACGCGCGCAGGCACGGCTCCTCTTCGGGAGTGAAAAACCGTAGTGGGCCGGGCGGTTCCAGCCGGGCCAGCACGACCGTTCTGGTGGCGTCGTCCCACGTGTCGGCGGTTTCGAGCACGTCGTAATCGGGGTAGCGCCCGATCATCTGCGGCGTGGTGCCGCGGCGTTGCTTGGGTAGCCAGGACGGGTGCGGTGGCTTGCCATCGGGGCGCAGGTTGGGCAGGTGGTCGGGGCGTGAGGTGTTAGCCATCTCAGGAATCCCAGCGCCCCTAGTCCCGGAACCGTTCGCGGCGCAGGATCGACGCCAGCAACCCCATTCCGCCGACCATGCACATCAGTCCCGGCGCCGCGATCGGCGGCCCCATCGGCACGTTGTAAGACGCGTTCTTCCACCCGCCCGGCTTGCGGGCAACCCCGCGCGCATGCAGGTATTCGCCCATCAGCCCGTTGGCCGTGTAGACGCCCGCGGTGATCGGCAGCCAGAGTTTGGCCCAGCGCCGCGAGAACACCCCACCGATTCCGGCGACGACCACCGGCGGGGTCACCACGATCGGGCTCCACATCCATTTGTTGCCGAAGCTGGCTTTGTAGTGCTCGAAGTAGATTTCGGCCGTGGTGACCAGTGCCGCCACGGCGGTCAGCCCGGACAGCGAGCGTTCGAACCGGCCGTGGGCGACGTCGTACAAAGCTCGTCCGGCCAGGTGCTGGACCTCGCCGATTCCGTCGCTGCCGGCGGTGCGGCCTTTTCGCCGTCCGCCGTTGCCCAGCAACAACATTTGTCTCCCTTTCTCGCGCGTTTGCCCGGACCGGCGCTTACCGGCCGGCTGTGCTGTGGTTGACGAACCGGCCTGCGTCTTTCGGTGTGCCGGTACCACCGGGTGTCTCAATGGATGCGCTGGTGACGTGTGGGGATTGCTCGCGGAGCGAATCCGTCGCCGTCGTGCCCATGAGCCACCTCGCCTTCGCGTTGGAAGGAACACGGTCTGGCGGGCTTCGGCCTCGACACTGTCTGTGCAGTTACGGTCGCCAAAGTCCGCCAGAAAACTGGAAGCGCCCAGCTGTGTCTTTCAACCGAGGTGGTCTCGACGACGCGTCGCGACCGAAGCGCATCGGCTGTGTACCCCGCGTCATACTGCGCAAACGGCGCCGCAGCCGGTTCTCAGCGTGCTTTCAGGAGCGCAGGTGTGACGGCGGGTCCATCCCGCGCCCGCCCCCGAATACCACGGGTGCCCTGGCCGGTCCGTGGGATCAAAACTGGCACTGATCTGGGTCAGGCCCGGTGATCGGGTTAGCCGCTGCCCCGCTGAGCCCGACAACGACGGGCCAGCGGATTACGTTGGGGTGGACTGCATTTCACGCATTCGCTTGAGTGTGAGACGCGCTGCCCGCGTCGAGATGGTCCGCGACCAGCGGTCCAGGTACCAGAGCGCCTTCCACCAAGCCGGCACGATGATGATCTCGTCCCCACGCAGCACGGCACGAAGGACGCGGCCGGCGAATTCGTCCGGTGCCATCGGGCGCATCGGCTCCCAGAATTTGAGCAGGTCGTCGTCGCTGGCGCCGGTATTGGTCATTCGCCCGTAGGTGCCGCCGGTGAGGATGGGCGTCCGGATTGCGCCGGGACACAGCACCGACACCTTCACGTTGTGGCGCTCGGCCTCCAAACGCAGCGCTTTCGACAGCGCGACGACGGCATGCTTGGAGGCGGTGTAGCTGGCGGTGCCGGGTCCGGCCAGCAGGCCGGCCATCGATGCCGTGTTCACGATGTGGCCCGAGCGCTGCCGGATCATGAGCGGATACACCGCCTGGATGCCGTGCACCACGCCGTGCAGGTTCACGGCCAGGACGTCGTTCCAGTCGTCGAGCGTGTAGGAATCAACCTCACCGCCGACCCCGATCCCGGCGTTGTTGAACAAGTAGTCGATCCGCCCGGATGTCTGGACCGCCTCGGCGACCGCATCCTCGAACGCGGGGTAGCTGCGGACGTCGAGTTCGATCGCGCGTGCTTTGGCGCCGCCGCCGAGGTGCTGCGCCAGTTCCTGCGCCGCGCTCAGTTGGCGATCGGCGAGCCAGACCTCCGCGCCGCCCTCGACCAATTTGGTGGCCAACGCGGCGCCAATGCCCGAAGCGCCGCCGGTGATGAACGCGACCTTGCCCGACAAGCTCGACAGCATGAGGGAAGGATAGGCGGCTGTCTAGCCGACGAGATAGAGGATTTGCCATGACCACATGGACGGGCCATCGTTACGGCATCAATGTCACAGCCCGGTGGCATAATCGAACGTATGTTCGACTCAGCGCGGAGTGCGGGATCGCCCCTCGAGGTGATCGCCCGGTTTGACGAGCTTTTCGAGCGGCGTTACCCGTCGGGTTCGTGGCCGATCGGGAGGTGTCGATCTCCGACGGCGTCGGGGGTATCGCCGAGATCCACGGCAGCCTACTGGCCCCCGACGCGCATGCGCTGGACAAACGGCTGGAGCGTTGGCGGGCACGGTATGCGGGCACGATCCGCGTAGCCGTGAGCAGCGCCGCGCCGCTGCCCTGGGGGCGCTGGCTTGCGGGGCGGACCGGCTGGGCTGCCGCTGCGGGCGCTCCGACTGCGCGGCAGGGAAACGTCCCGCGCCAAGCCGGTGGTGATACACGTGATTGCGGAGCGTCCAGCACTTGACGGGATGGGTGCCGCGCCGGCTACGGAGATGGGCGCCGACGGAATCATCGCCCCCCGAGCTCGTCGCCGAGTTGGCCGCATCGGCCAAACTCTCGCCGCTGGTGCATCCCGGTGACGCCGCCCCCGAGCACGTCTACGTGCCCTCGAAGGCGCTGGCCGATTTCGTGCGGTGCCGGGATCTGACCTGCCGCTGGCCCGGCTGCGACCGCCCGGCCAGCGAATGCGACATCGACCACACGATCTCCTAGGCCGCGGGCGGGGCCACCCATGCCTCGAACCTCAAGTGCTATTGCCGCACTCGCTAGCTATTGACACCTTTTGCCCACGCCCAGGCTGTCAGTCGCCACTCGTTTCCGACTTTGCGAAGCGCCACCGTGAACGTCGCGCCAGTTTGATTGACCGGCTTGCCTCGAACGTTGTACGAAAAGGTCACGGGAACAACGACATACCCATAGTCGCCGGTGACATCAACATGCCGTGGCTCGCCGAGATCGATGTTGTAGTCCGTCACCCCCAGGTGCTCACCCTCGGCAAGCGCGTCTTTGTACCACTCCTGCGCGGCCCTTGACCCTTGCCATACGTGCGGCGACATCCCATCGAGAATCTGCATCGGGTCAGCGCAGGCCACAGCCTGCGCCTCCGCGTCACCGCTGTTGAAGGCATCGACGTATTGACGCACTGCGCCCATTGGATCGTCCGAGGTAGCCATCGCGTTCGCTCCTTCATTGGACCACCTCATACGCTAGGCCCCAGGCTGTGCCCAAGTGAGCGGTCAGGCCCGACTGGTCTGCCGCGCGTTGCCGAGTGTTTTCCAGCGCAGCAGCTCACCTATTGAAGTGTCTTTTAGCCAGTCGGTGTCACCACTTGGAAAAAACCCTGTGTGACCGCGCGGACCGTGTTATCAAGCTGGTACGACGCATGAGGAGTCGGGATGGGTCGGGTATCGACATTTCGATCGGATGACGCACGAGCCGCATACGTCCAGCTCTACGAGGCCTCGCTTGCGGCCAGCATAATCCCGGTGACGGAATCGGACGTTGAGACGTCATTCGGACGCACGCACGTGCTTCACGCGGGCGATCCGTCCAGGCCTGCACTTGTGGCGCTCCATGGGTTGGAGATCAGTTCGACGATGTGGCTACCGCTTCTGCCTCTCCTTGCTGCCCGGTACAGGGTGACGATGGTCGATGCCGTTGACGAGGTGGGTAAGAGCATCGCCCCGGAACCGATCACTAAGAGCGCGGATCTAGTGGCGTGGCTCGACGAGGTGCTACGTGCGATTAAAATTCGTAGATCCGCCGTGGTTGCCGCTTCGCGCGGCGCCTGGATAGCTACCCACTACGCGACTGCCTTTCCTGAGCGGGTGGAGCGCTTGGCGCTTGTGTGCCCGGTTGGGATCGCCACCGGGCTGAGTTTGAGTTTTCTGGTGCGCGGGCTTACAACGATGGGCGTTCGGCCCACGGAACAGCGAGTCTGGTCGTTTCTTGATGCCATGGTCATGCCGACGACCCGAAGCTCGCTGCGCCAGGAGCCTTGGCGACCGATCATGCAGCAATTCGTCAATGGCATCGTGGGATTCAAGGCACCGGCCAGCAGGCCGCTGATGAAGCCGTGGCCGATGCGGCCCGATTGCGATCTACGACAGCTCGCTGCGGCTCGGATTCCAGTTCTCGCGATCACTGGGCCGGGACGACTCATGCCATGACGGGCCAAAGGCAGCGACTCTATTCCGTAACAAACTGCCCAGCGCGCGAATCGAGCTGATCGACGACGCCAACCATATGATCTTGTCCGACCAACCCGAGACCGTGGAGAAGCTGCTCGACGGATTCCTGCAGTAGGGACGGTCGATGCCACGTTTGAAGTGTTGTTCGCCAATGCGGTTCCATCACCTCGTGAAAACGTTCTTTGGCTGGCAGGAACAACAGCTGCCCGACGGCACCCTGATCCTCACCGCACCGGCCGGGCACACGTATGTCACCACTGCGGGCAGCCCGCTGCTGTTCCCCAGTCTGTGCATGGCCACCGGCGCGATACCGGCCCCGGAGGCCGATCCGCCTTCCAACTACTGCGCCGACCGCACCGCCATGATGCCCAAACGCCGCCGCACCCGCGCTCAAAACCGCGCCCATCGCGTCGCCACCGAACGCCGCAACAACCGCGACGCACGGCTGGCCCAGGCGGCCCCCTCGGCCGGCTGTGCCTGGCCCACCACCTACGAACCTGACGAGGATCCGCCACCCTTCTAACGGGGCTCAGGGCTGGTTCGCACGACCTGCCGAGCTGCAGCTGCGACCTTGGGGTCGTTGATCAACGATGGGCCGGAACCATGAGGAACGTTGCGCTGGCCGCGCCGCAAGCCGCTGCGGATATCTGCCTGTACTGCAGGCCGAGTTAGGGAACCACTGCCCTTCTAGCTGGCCTGATGTGCCATGATGTCCAAGCTGTCAAGACTCAGGGAGCAGCAGTGGATCTCAATTTTTCGATGGTCACACGGCCGGTCGAGCGGCTGATCGCTACAGCGCAGAACGGGCTGGAAGTCTTGCGACTGGGGGGACTGGAAACCGGCACAGTCCCGTCGCCGTCTCAGACCGTCGAGACCGTGCCGATGTACAAGCTCCGGCGATATTTCCCGCCGGACAGCCGGGGCGGCCAGTCGCCCGTCGGGCCGCCGGTGCTGATGGTGCACCCGATGATGATGTCGGCGGACATGTGGGACGTCACGCGCGACGAAGGCGCGGTGGGAATCCTGCACGCTCAAGGACTTGACCCCTGGGTCATCGACTTCGGCGAACCCGACAAGGTCGAGGGCGGCATGCGTCGCACTCTGGCCGACCACATCGTCGCGCTCAGTCAGGCCATCGACACGGTCAGGGACATCACCGGCAGCGACATCCATCTGGTCGGCTATTCGCAGGGTGGCATGTGGTGCTATCAAGTCGCCGCCTACCGGCGTTCCAAAAGCCTGGCCAGCATCGTCACCTTCGGTTCGCCGGTGGACACCCTGGCCGCGCTGCCCATGGGTATCCCGGCGAACTTCGCCGCGCCCGCGGCCAACTTCATGGCCGACCACGTCTTCAGCCGGCTGGCCATCCCGAGCTGGATGGCGCGGACCGGCTTCCAGATGCTTGACCCGCTCAAGACCGCCAAGGCGCGCGTCGACTTCGTGCGCCAACTGCACGACCGCGAGGCGCTCCTCCCGCGCGAGCAGCAGCGCCGGTTCCTCGAGCGCGAAGGCTGGATCGCCTGGTCCGGCCCGGCGATCTCCGAATTGCTCAAGCAGTTCATCGCCCACAACCGGATGATGACCGGCGGGTTCGCCGTCAACGGCCAGATGGTCACCCTCACCGACATCACCTGCCCGGTGCTGGCCTTCGTCGGCGAGGTCGACGACATCGGGCAGCCGGCGTCGGTGCGCGGTATCCGGCGGGCGGCACCGGACGCCGAAGTGTACGAATCCACCATCCGCACAGGTCATTTCGGTTTGGTTGTCGGATCCAAGGCGGCGCAACAGAGTTGGCCCACCGTGGCCGAATGGGTGAAGTGGCTGTCCATCGGCGGCGACAAACCGGACAGCATCGACCTGATGGCCGATCAGCCCGAGGAGCACACCGACAGCGGCGTCGCATTGAGCTCCCGGCTCGCGCACGGAGTCGGTGAAGTGTCGGAGGCGGCACTGGGGCTGGTGCGTGGAGCGGCCACCACCGTGGTCGCCGCCAACAAGTCGGTGCGCACCCTGGCCGTCGAGACCGCCCGCACCCTTCCGCGACTGGTCCGCCTGGGCCAGATCAACGACCACACCCGGATCTCGCTGGGCCGCATCATCGAAGAACAGGCCCACGACGCGCCCCAGGGCGAATTCCTGTTGTTCGACGGACGCGTGCACACCTACGAGGCGGTGAACCGGCGCATCAACAACGTCGTTCGCGGCCTGATCGAGGTCGGGGTGCGGCAGGGGGACCGGGTCGGCGTGGTGATGGAGACCCGGCCCAGCGCACTCGTGGCCATCGCCGCGTTGTCCCGGCTCGGTGCCATCGCGGTGGTGATGCGGCCCGACGCCGATCTGGCCGCCTCGGTGCGGCTCGGGGGAGTGACTGAGCTGCTCACCGACCCCGCCAACCTCGACACGGTGCGAGGCTCGGACCGCCAGGGGTTGCGGCAAGTGCTGGTCCTTGGCGGCGGGGAGTCGCGGGATCTGCACCTGCCCGACGACTCCGACGTCATCGACATGGAGAAGATCGACCCCGACGCCGTCGAGCTGCCCGGGTGGTACCGCCCCAACCCGGGACTGGCCCGGGACCTGGCGTTCATCGCGTTCAGCGCGGCGGGGGGCGAGTTGGTCGCCAAGCAGATCACCAACTACCGCTGGGCGGTGTCCGCCTTCGGTACCGCGTCGACGGCCGCGCTGGACCGCCGCGACACCGTCTACTGCCTGACGCCGCTGCACCACGAGTCGGCGCTGTTGGTCAGCCTCGGCGGCGCCGTGGTCGGCGGCACGCGCATCGCGCTGTCGCGCGGCCTGGACCGGGACCGATTCGTCCAGGAGGTGCGTCAGTACGGCGTCACCGTGGTGTCCTACACATGGGCCATGCTTCGCGAGATCGTCGACGATCCCGCGTTCGTGCTGCAGGGTAATCACCCGGTGCGGCTGTTCATCGGTTCCGGTATGCCCACCGGCCTATGGGGGCGCGTTGTCGAGGCGTTCGCGCCCGCCCACGTCGTCGAGTTCTTCGCCACCACCGACGGGCACGCGGTGCTGGCCAACGTGTCCGGCGCCAAGGTCGGTAGCAAGGGCCGTCCGCTGCCGGGCGCCGGGCGAATCGAGTTGGGCGCCTATGACGTCGAGCACGACCTGATCCTGGAAAGCGACAACGGCTTCGTGCAGATCGCCGAACCCAACCAGGTCGGCGTCCTGCTCGCCGTGTCCAACGGCCCAATCGATCCGAGCGCCTCGGTCAAGCGGGGCGTCTTCGCCGCCGGCGACACGTGGATCTCGACCGAGTACCTGTTCTACCGCGACGACGACGGTGACTTCTGGCTGGCGGGCCGGCGCGGCTCGGTGGTGCGTACCACGCGCGGCCTGGTCTTCGCCGAGCCCGTAACCGACGCGCTGGGTTGCATCAACGGCGTCGACCTCGCGGTGACCTACAACGTGCCGGTGGGCGACCACGAGGTAGCGGTGTCGGCGGTCACGCTGTTGCCGGGGGCCTCCATCACCGCGGCCGACCTGACCGAGGCCTTCGCCAAGATTCCGATCGGCCTGGGACCCGACGTCGTGTGCGTGGTGCCGGAGATGAACCTGAGCGCGACGTTCCGGCCCACTGTCAGTGCCCTGCGGGCGGCCGGGATTCCGAAGGCCGGGCGTCAAGTCTGGTACCTCGACGCCGACGCCAACCAGTACCGCCGGCTGACCGGCGGGGCCCGTTCCGAGCTGAGTGGAGCGCAGTCATGATCGACGATGCATTGCTGAGCATCTTGGTGTGCCCCGACGACCGAGGCCCGCTGGTGCTGGTGGGATCCGACCTGCTCTACAACCCGCGGCTGCGGCGCGCCTACCGCATCGAGGACGGCATCCCGGTGCTGCTCATCGACGAGGCCCGCGACGTCGGCGACGACGAGCACACTCGGCTCATGGCAGAAGGCCGTCCGGCAGATCCCCGGTGAGGTAGCGCTGCAGGTTCGGCGCGACGGTTTGCGCGATCTGCTCGGGCGGTAGCGACGCGAACGGCTCCAGTTGCAGGATGTAGCGCGCCATCACCACGCCCACCAGCTGTGACGCGACGAACTGGATGCGGGTGATGCCGCTTCCCGGTGGGTTATCCACGCGCGCCCCGACTTCCACGGCTATCACGTCCTCGATGAACGTCCGGAACAGGTTGACCTCTTCGCCGGCCACGACCGATCGTAGCGCGGCAATGAACGCCGTACCGATCTCGGAATCCCACAGCGGCAACAACATTGACGGGATCCGGTAGCCGAGTTCGGAGACCGGTACCTCGCGCAACGGGCCGATGATGGCCATCGGGTCGATCGGGATGTGTACGGCAGCGGCGAACAGCTTCTCCTTGGTGCCGAAGTAGTGATGCACCAATGCCGAATCCACCCCGGCCGCAGCAGCCACCGCGCGGATAGAGGTATTACGAATTCCGTTGCGCGCAAATAGCTCTCGTGCACTGGCGAGAATGCGGTCGCGGGTGTCGGAGTTCCCGACCGGCCGTCCCCGGCGCCGTCGTCCGGCGCTGGTGGTTGCCATTAGGACCCTCCGTGGCGACCCGCTGCGCCCGGCTGCGCCGCGCCTGCGATCGTCACTAAGGCGTCCGTCGCCGCAGCGTCGCCGCAGCCAGGCACAGCGCCGCCAGGGCGAAGCCCAGGACCACGACGATGTCGCGCACCGCGATGAACGTCAGCTCCGGGTGCGCACCCACCTGCTGCAAGGCCTCCAGCGCGTAGCTGGCCGGCAGCACATTGCTGATCCATTGCAGCCAGTGTGGCATCAGCGCGCGCGGCACAATGATGCCGGCCAGCAACAGTTGCGGCACCATCACCAACGGGATGAACTGCACTGCCTGAAACTCGGTGCGGGCGAACGCGCTACACAGCAGGCCCAACCCGACGCCCAGCACGGCGTTGACGATCGCGATGACGAACACCCACGCCGGGCTTCCGGCCGTGTCGAAGTCCAGCAGCCAGAACGACACGATGCAGGCCAAGATCGCCTGCGCCGCAGCGGCGATGGAGAACGCCGTGCCGTACGCGATCAGCAGATCCAGGCGGCGCAGCGGCGTGGTCAGAATGCGCTCCAGCGTGCCGGAGGCCCGTTCGCGCTGCATGGTGATCGCCGTGATGATGAACATCACGAACAACGGGAACAGGCCCAACAGAATCAGGCAGGCATTGTTGAACGGGGTCGGCCCCCCGGGGCGGTGCGGGGCGTTCTGGAACATGAAGTACATCAGGGTGATCACCAGAACCGGCACGAACAGGATCATCGCGACGCTGCGGTGATCGGCGACCAACTGGCGCAGGATTCGCGCGGTGGTCGCGGTGTAGCCGCGCAGGCTCAGCCCGCTTCGCGCATGGTGCTCCGCTTGATGATGGACAGAAACGCGTCCTCCAGTGACGTGCATCCGGTGTCCTCTCGCAGTTGGGTCGGGGTGGTGTGGGCGACCAACCGGCCGTCGCGCATCAGTAGCAGGTCGCCGCAGTGGTCGGCTTCGTCCATCACGTGGCTGGAGACCAGCAGCGTGGTCCCGGTGCGGGCCAGTTCGGCGAACTGCTCCCAGAGGTCCGCGCGCAGCACCGGGTCCAGGCCAACGGTGGGCTCGTCGAGCACCAGCAGGTCGGGCTGGCAGACCAGCGCGCACGCCAGCGACACCCGGGTGCGCTGACCGCCGGAGAGGTTGCCGCACAAGGCGGTCCGGTGATCGGTCAATCCGACGCGGTCGATGGCGGCATCGGCGGCCTGGCCGTCGAACCCGTAGAGCGCCGCGAAATAGCGAACGTTGTCCACGATCCGCAGGTCGAGGTAAATGGTCGGGTCCTGCGGCAGGTAACCGATGCGGTGGCGCAGTTCGGCGCTGCCAGCCTCTTCGCCGAGCACGGTGACGCGGCCCTTGGAGATGATCTGGGCGCCGACGATGCAGCGGATGAGGGTGGTCTTGCCGCAGCCGGAGGGGCCGAGCAGGCCGGTAATGCTGCCCTTGGCGATCTGCACGGAGAAGTCGTGCAGGGCTGGGCGTTTGCCGCGGACCACGCGCAGGTGCTCGATGTCCACCACCGGCGCCGCGGGCCTGGTAAGTAATTCATCATGCGATGAACTCATCATGCGATGAATAATCGTCCTGAGTAAGCGGGTTGTCAAGACCTTCTCAACAACGGAGCATTTGACGCGGCTGGACGACCACTGGGTGAGTTTTCTGTTGCGCTATCACCGGCGCTAGCGCGCGCGAGAATCGCGGTGTGGCCGGGTCGCGGTCCTCGTGCGGCTCATGCGAGGTGCCGAACCCGGGCTCGCGCGAGGTACCGAAACGCCTAGTTGAAGCGCTCTCCGGTGGCCGGGCGGCGCTGCGGCAGATGGCCATGCACGCCCTCGGCGTAGGCGGTTTCGGCGTGCTGCGTGAGGTCGACACCGGTGGTCTCGTCTTCGGCGCTGACCCGGAAACCCATCAGCCGGTCGATGACCTTCCCCAACACGAAAGTCATGGCGAACGCGTAGAGCGCGACGACCCCGATCGCCAGCGCCTGCTTGCCGAGCTGGCCGAAGCCGCCCCCGTAGAACAGGCCCTGCGGGCCAGCCGTCATGACCGCCGTCGCGAACAGTCCGATCAACGACACCCCGACCACGCCGCCGACGAAGTGCACGCCGACCACGTCGAGCGAATCGTCATAGTTGAAGCGCAATTTCGCGCCCACCGCGAACGCGCACACGATGCCCGCCGCCAGCCCGACGACCGTCGCGCCGAGCGTGTTGACCGTCCCGCACGACGGGGTGATCGCGACCAGGCCGGCGACCACACCCGATGCCGCACCGAAAGTGGTGGGCCGGCCGTCGCGGATCTGTTCGACCGAGAGCCAGCCGAGCATGCCCAGGCACCCGGCGACCAGTGTGTTGAGGAAGATGGCCGCGGCAGTTCCGTTGGCGGCCAGGGCGGAACCGGCGTTGAAGCCAAACCAGCCGAACCACAACAGCCCGACACCGACGAACAGCAACGGCAGACTATGCGGCCGCATCGCGTCCTTCTTGAACCCGATTCGCGGACCCAGCACCAGCGCCAAGGCCAGAGCCGAAGACCCGGAGACGATCTCGACGACGAGGCCACCCGCGTAGTCGAGGACGCCCAACTTGGCCAGCCAACCGCCGGGCCCCCAGACCCAGTGCGCGACAATCGAATACACGGCGATCGCCCATACCGGGACGAAGACCATCCAGGCGGCGAACTTGGCGCGGTCGGCGATCGCGCCGCTGACCAGGGCGGCCGTGATGATCGCGAACGTCAACTGGAACGTGGCATACAGCAGTTCGGGGACGGTGCCGTGGACGGTGTCGGGAGTGATGCCGAGCATCCCGAAATGCCTGAGGTTGCCGACGAGTCCGCTGACCCCATCCTCGGAGAACGCGATGGTGTAGCCGACCAGCAGCCACGCCACCGTCACCAGCGGTATGGAGATGAAGCTCATCATCATGATGTTGAGCACACCGGTGGTCCGGACCATGCCGCCGTAGAAGATCGCCAGGCCTGGGGTCATCAGCAAGACCAGTGCGGTGCTGGCCAGCAGCCACGCCGTGGCGGCGGGATCGATCGCATGCATCAGGTGGGCTCCTTCTCGCGGCCCTGGGGTCACGGGACACCGGGATACTGCCACGTTCGGCCTGCCGGTAGGTTCGTTGGGTTCAGAAAAGAGGATTCAGGATCTGATGTGGTCGAGGCTCGAGGACGATTTCGCGAAGGCACGGCTGCGGCCCAGCTGTTAGTCGACCCCGTCGAGGCCGCGCGCCGGTTATTGGGCGCCACCCTCACCGCGCGCGGGGTGAGCGGGATAGTCGTCGAGGTCGAAGCCTACGGGGGAGTCCCCGACGGTCCCTGGCCCGACGCCGCCGCGCACTCGTACAAGGGCCTGCGCGCCCGCAACTTCGTGATGTTCGGGCCGCCCGGACACCTCTACACCTACCGCAGCCACGGCATCCACGTCTGCGCCAACGTCTCCTGCGGACCCGACGGCACCGCCGCCGCGGTCTTGCTGCGCGCCGCGGCAATCGAGGACGGCACCGACGTCGCGCGTGCCCGCCGCGGCGAGTTGGTGCACACCGCCGCCCTGGCGCGCGGTCCGGGCAACTTATGCTCCGCCATGGGAATCACCATGGACGACAACGGCATTGACCTCTTCGCGCGCAACGGCCCGGTGACCCTCGAACTGCACGAACCGCTGACCGCGACGTCCGGCCCGCGGGTCGGCGTCAGCCAGGCCGCCGACCGGCCGTGGCGGTTATGGCTTGCCGGCCGCCCGGAGGTTTCGGCGTATCGCCGCAGTCCCCGCGCGCCGGCCGCGGGCGACAGCGACTAGCCGAACCGATCTCGGGTGGAAGGATCTTGGATCATGGGCGAGAAGATCATCGACGAATTGGGCTGGCGCGGCCTGATCGCGCAGTCCACCGACCTCGATGCGCTGACCGCCGAAGCCCGGCGCGGGCCGATGACGGTGTACGCCGGCTTCGACCCCACCGCGCCGAGCCTGCACGCCGGGCACCTGGTGCCCCTGCTGGCGTTGCGCCGGTTCCAGCGCGCCGGCCATCGCCCGATCGTGCTCGCCGGAGGGGCCACCGGGATGATCGGCGACCCGCGCGACATCGGCGAGCGCACCCTCAACGAGGCGGACACCGTCGCTGAGTGGACCGAGCGGATCGGTGGGCAGCTGCAACGCTTCGTCGACTTCGACGAGTCACCGACCGGCGCCGTCGTCGTCAACAACCTGGACTGGACCAGCCCCATGTCGGCGATCGAGTTTCTGCGCGACGTCGGCAAGCACTTCTCGGTCAACGTCATGCTGGACCGCGACACCGTCCGCCGGCGTCTGGAGGGCGACGGGATCTCCTACACCGAGTTCAGCTACATGCTGTTGCAGGCCAACGACTACGTCGAACTGCACCGGCGCTATGGCTGCACCCTGCAGATCGGCGGCTCCGATCAGTGGGGCAACATCATCGCCGGCGTCCGGCTGGTGCGCCAGCAGCTCAGCGCCTCGGTCCACGCGCTGACGGTGCCGCTGGTGACCGCCGCCGACGGCACCAAGTTCGGCAAATCCACCGGGGGCGGCAGCCTGTGGCTGGACCCGGCGCTGACCACGCCATACGCCTGGTACCAGTACTTCTTCAACACCGCCGACGCCGACGTGATCCGGTACCTGCGCTGGTTCACCTTCCTGACCGCCGACGAGCTCGGCGAGCTGGAACAGGCCACGGCCGAGCGTCCCCAGCAGCGCGCCGCCCAGCGGCGGCTGGCGCGCGAACTGACCGTGCTGGTGCACGGCGAGGCGGCAACCGAGGCCGTCGAGCACGCCAGCCGGGCGCTGTTCGGGCAGGGCGAACTGGACCGCTTGGACGAGGCCACGCTGGCGGCGGCGCTGCGCGAGACCTCGGTCGCCGAGCTCAAACCAGGTGGCCCCGACGGGATCGTCGATCTGCTGGTCGCCAGCGGCCTGTCCGATAGTCGCAAGGCCGCGCGCCGCACGCTCGGCGAAGGCGGCGTCTCGGTCAACAACGTCCGCATCGACAGCGAGGAATGGGCGCCGCAACCGTCCGACTTCCTGCACGGCAAATGGCTGGTGCTGCGCCGCGGCAAACGCACCGTCGCCGGAGTCGAAAAGGTCTAGCCGGACCGGGGGCGGACGGGCCGCCGCAAAACGCATGCGTGCACAGATCTTTATCTCATCGTGTCGTGGACGTGACCCTCGGGGACCACTGTTGTCACGGTGCTTTTCGCGACGCGTGTGCGGTCGACCGTCCGGCCGATCCTGGGGGTGATCACCGGCCTGGTGGCGCTGTCCGCGGCGCTGTCGGCGCCGATCCGCGCCGACATGGTGGGCAATGCCTTCCTGTCGGCGCTGACGAACGCCGGGATTTCCTATACCCAGCCGACCGGCACCACGGCGATGGGGCAGTCGGTGTGCCCGATGCTGTTCGAGCCCGACGGGTCGTTCGACGAGGTGACCTCCAAGATGGCCGAGGGCAACGGGCTGTCATACGAGATGGCGGGCAGGTTCACCCTCGTTGCGATCGCGACCTACTGTCCGGCCCTGATCGAGCCGCTGCTGGGTGGCCGGCTGCAAAGCTAGGCGCGGGGCTGCCCGTATTCTCGGCTGCGTGGTCGACGACAGGCAACGGCACCGCGGTGAACGGCGGGCACGGCCGCCATCCACCGGCTGGTCGGGTCCGGGCCGTGCACGGCCGGCCCAGCCGCAGGGCAATGCGCGCCGCGATGCCCAGGCCGATCGCGGGCCGCAGGACGGCCCGCCGATACCGCCCGGCGTGGAAGCCAAGCAGCTGGCACCCGATATCCGCCGCGAACTGAGCACGCTGGATCGTGCCACCGCCGACGCGGTGGCGCGCCACCTGGTGGCCGCGGGCGAGCTGCTCGACGAAGACCCTGAGGCCGCCTTGCGTCACGCCCGGGCGGCGCGCGCCCGGTCCAGCCGGCTCGCCACCATTCGGGAAGCCGTTGGCATCGCCGCCTACCGCTGCGGCGACTGGTCGCAGGCACTCGCCGAGTTACGCGCGGCCCGCAGGATGGGCAGCAAGTCCTCGCTGCTTGCCCTGATCGCCGATTGCGAACGCGGACTCGGCCGTCCGGAGCGGGCGATCGAACTCGCGCGCGGACCGGAGGCCGCCGAGCTCAGCGGCGACGACGCCGACGAGTTGCGCATCGTCGCCGCCGGGGCGCGCGCGGATCTCGGCCAACTCGAGCAGGCGCTCACCATCTTGTCCACGCCACAACTGGATCCGGCCCGCACCGGTACGACGGCCGCGCGGCTGTTCTACGCCTACGCGGACACCCTGCTGGCGCTCGGCCGTGGCGACGAGGCGCTGCAGTGGTTCCTGCACTCCGCGGCCGCCGACGTCGACGGCGTCACCGACGCCGAAGATCGCGTCAGTGAACTCGGCTGATGACGGGGCCAGACCGCACCAAAACCCTTGCGCAGCAATATGACTGCCTGCTGATCGATCTGGACGGCACGATGTTTCGCGGCCGCCGGCCCACCGAGGGCGCGGTGCAGGCGCTGGCGCAGGTGCGCAGCCGCGCGTACTTCGTCACCAACAACGCTTCGCGCAGCGCCGACGAGGTCGCCGCGCACCTGACCGACCTGGGCTTCACCGCCGTCGCCGACGACGTCGCCACCAGCGCGCAAAGCGCGGCGCGGCTGCTCGCCGACCAGTTGCCGCCGGACTCACCGGTGCTGATCGTGGGCACCGAGGCCCTGGCCAACGAGATCACGACCGTCGGACTGCGCCCGGTGCGCAGCTACGACGACGGCCCGGCTGCCGTCGTGCAGGGTCTGTCCCAGACCATCGGTTGGCCGGATCTGGCCGAGGCGGCGCTGGCCATCCGGGCCGGCGCGCTGTGGGTGGCGTCCAATGTCGACCTGACGCTGCCCACCGAACGCGGGCTGCTGCCCGGCAACGGATCGTTCGTGGCCGCGCTGCGGGCGGCCACCGGCGGCGAGCCTCAGGTCGCGGGCAAGCCGGCGCCTGGGCTGCTGCGGGATGCCGCGGCCCGCGGCGACTTTCGCGCCCCGTTGGTGATCGGGGACCGGCTCGACACCGACATCGAGGGCGCCAACGCCGCCGAGCTGCCCAGCCTCATGGTGCTCACCGGGGTCAATTCCGCGCGGGACGCGGTGTTCGCCAAGCCCGCCCAGCGCCCCACCTTTATCGGCCACGACCTGCGCTCGCTGCACACCGACGGCCGGCGGCTCGCGGTCGGGAAGCAGCCTGGTTGGCGGGTCGACGTGGCGGACACGGCGATCACGGTCAGCGCCGACGGGGCGGACGACGAGGATGGCCTGTCGATCGTTCGCGCGGTTGCCGCCGCGGTGTACGCGCGTTCCGACTCCGGCGAGGTGCGCATCGAGGCCGCCGACGACCGGGCGCGCGCCGGGCTGCAACGCTGGTCTTTGGTGCACACCGACTGACGGGTGACTAGCGTAGGAACGCGATGGCTATCGATCCCGACGAGATTCGCGCTGAAATCGACGCCCTGCTCGCGCGGCTGCCCCAAGCTGGGGACGGCGAAGACCCAGAGAAGGTGCCGTCGCTCGACGAGCTCGAAGAAATAGCACGCCGCCTGTCCGAGGCGCACGACGTGCTGCTGGCCGCGCTGGAGTCGGCGGAGAAGGGCTGAGTGCGCGGATGTCTCGACGCGCCCGCGTTGACGCCGAGCTGGTCCGGCGCGGCCTGGCCCGGTCCCGTCAGCAGGCCGCGGAGTTGATCGGCGCGGGGAAGGTCTGCATCGACGGGATGCCGGCGCGCAAGCCAGGCACCGCCGTCGCCGTCACCGCGGCCTTGACCGTCGCCGAGGACGGCGAGCGCGGCTGGGTGTCGCGCGGAGCGCACAAACTCATCGGGGCGCTGGACGCCTTTGAGATTTCGGTCGCGGGCCGTCGCTGCCTGGATGCCGGCGCGTCGACGGGTGGCTTCACCGAAGTCCTGCTGGATCGGGGGGCCTCCGAAGTGGTTGCCGTCGACGTGGGATACGGCCAGCTGGCGTGGTCGCTGCGCAGCGACGCGCGGGTGCGTCGTCGTCGAGCGGACCAACGTTCGCGACCTGACGCCGGAGGCGATCGGCGGGCGGGCCGACCTCGTGGTGGCCGACCTGTCGTTCATTTCGCTATCCACGGTTTTCCCCGCGCTGGCTGGATGTGCCGCACCGAACGCGGATATCGTTCCCATGGTGAAGCCGCAGTTTGAGGTGGGCAAGGGGCTGGTCGGCGCCGGGGGTGTGGTTCACGACCCCGGCCTGCGCGCCGACGCCGTGCTGGCGGTCGCCGGCCGGGCGGCGGATCTGGGTTGGCACACCGTTGACGTCACCGCCAGCCCGCTGCCGGGGCCGTCGGGCAATGTCGAGTACTTTCTGCGGCTGCGCGCCCAGACTGATCGGCCGCTGAGCGGCGACGGGCTGGTGACGGCGGTGCAGCGCGCGGTGGAATGCGGGCCACAGTGAACGAAGACGCTCCCCGCACCGTGTTGATGGTGGTCCACACCGGCCGCGACGAGGCCACCGAGACCGCGCGGCGCGTGCAGAAAGTGCTGGGCGACAACGCAATCGGACTTCGTGTGCTGTCCGCCGAGGCGGTCGACAAGGGGCCGCTGCGCCTGGCCCCCGACGACATGCGCGCGCTGGGCATCGAAATCGAGGTGGTCAACGCCGACCCGCAGGCCGCCGAGGGCTGCGAACTGGTGTTGGCGTTGGGCGGCGACGGCACGTTCCTGCGGGCCGCCGAACTGGCCCGCAACGCCAACATTCCGGTGCTGGGCATCAACCTGGGCCGCATCGGTTTTCTGGCCGAGGCCGAGGCCGAGGCCATCGACCGGGTGCTGGATCATGTTGTCGCGCGGGATTATCGGGTGGAGAACCGCTTGACGCTGGACGTGATCGTGCGCCATCGCGGGGACGTCTCCGTGCACGGTTGGGCGCTCAACGAGGTCAGCCTGGAAAAGGGTCCCCGGCTGGGCGTGCTCGGCGTGGTCCTCGAGATCGACGGGCGCCCGGTGTCGGCGTTCGGCTGCGACGGGGTGCTGGTGTCGACGCCCACCGGATCCACCGCCTACGCGTTCTCCGCAGGCGGACCGGTGTTGTGGCCGGACCTCGAGGCAATCCTGGTGGTGCCCAACAACGCTCACGCACTGTTCAGCCGCCCCATGGTCACCAGCCCTGATGCCACCATCGCGATCGAGATCGAAGGCGACGGGCATGACGCCCTGGTGTTCTGCGACGGCCGCCGCGAAATGTTGGTCCCGGCCGGCAGCAGGCTGGAGGTAAAGCGTTGCGACACACCGGTCAAATGGGCCCGGTTGGACAGCGCCCCGTTCACCGACCGGGTGGTGCGCAAATTCCGGTTGCCGGTGACCGGGTGGCGCGGAAACTGACTGCCGTAACACAGGTGCTGACTGAATGCTGACCGAAATCCGCATCGAGTCACTCGGTGCCATCAGCGCCGCGGTCGGGGAGTTCGACCGCGGCCTGACCGTGTTGACCGGCGAGACCGGCACCGGCAAGACCATGGTGGTGACCGGATTGCACCTGCTCGGCGGTGCCCGCGCCGATGCCACCCGGGTGCGGTCCGGTGCCGATCGGGCGATCGTCGAAGGCCGGTTCACCACAACGGATCTCGACGAAGCCGTGATTGTGAAGCTGGACGACATGCTGGACGCGTCGGGCGCCGAGCGCGACGAAGATGGCAGCGTGATCGCGCTGCGCTCGGTCAGCCGTGACGGACCCTCGCGGGCCTATCTCGGCGGCCGCAGCGTGCCGGCCAAGTCGCTGGGCGATTTCACCGCCGGGCTGCTGACCCTGCACGGCCAGAACGACCAGCTGCGGCTCATGCGGCCCGAGGAGCAATGCGGCGCGCTGGACCGGTTCGCGAAGGCCGGCCCCGCGCTGGAGCGCTACTGCAAACTGCGCGACGCCTGGCTGTCGGCGCGGCGCGACCTGCTCGACCGCCGCAACCGGATGCGCGAGCTCGCGCTGGAGGCCGACCGGCTGAGCTTCGCTCTCAACGAGATCGACGCCGTGGACCCACAACCCGGCGAGGACGATGCCCTGGTCGCGGAGATCCTGCGGCTCTCCGAACTGGACACCCTGCGCGAAGCCGCGGCCGGGGCCCGCGCGGCCCTGTCCTCGGATGAGGCGGACGGAACCGGATTCAGTGCGACCGACAGCCTGGGAAAGGCAAGGGCCGCACTGGAATCCACGGACGACGCGAAGCTGCTGTTGTTGGCCGGCCAGCTCGGCGAGGTGCTGACGGTGGTCGTCGACGCGGCCGGTGAGCTGGGCGGCTTCCTCGAGGAGCTGCCGGTCGATGCCAGCGCGCTGGAATCCAAACTGGCCCGTCAGGCCGAACTGCGCACGCTGACACGCAAGTACGCCGCGGACATCGACGGGGTGCTCGCCTGGGCCCGAGAGTCGCGGGAGCGACTGGCCCAACTCGACGTCTCCGAGGAAGGGTTGGCCGCGCTGGCGGCGCGGGTCGACGAGCTCGCGGGTGAATTGGCCCAGGCGGCGGCCGATCTGAGCAACATCCGGCGCAAGGCCGCCAAGCGGCTCGCCAAGGAGGTCACCGCCGAGCTGTCCGGGCTGGCGATGGCCGACGCCCAGTTCAGCATCGACGTCACCGTCGACATCGTCTCGGCCGCCGACGACGCCGCCGCGCTGATGCTGCCCTCGGGCGAGCTGGCCCGCGCCGGCGCCGACGGCGTCGACCAGGTGGAGTTCGGCTTCGCGGCGCACCGCGGGATGGATCAGCTGCCGCTGGCCAAGAGCGCCTCCGGGGGCGAGCTGTCCCGGGTGATGCTGGCGCTGGAAGTCGTGCTGGCCGCCTCGCGTAAAGAGACAGTGGGCACGACCATGGTGTTCGACGAGGTCGACGCCGGCGTGGGCGGCCGGGCGGCGGTGCAGATCGGGCGGCGGCTGGCGCGGTTGGCGCGCACCCACCAGGTCATCGTGGTCACGCACCTGCCGCAGGTCGCGGCGTACGCCGACGTGCACCTGGTGGTGCATGGAGCCGGGCCCAAGGGGACCAGCGTGGTGCGGCGGGTCGCCGACGACGAACGGGTCGCGGAGCTGGCGCGGATGCTGGCCGGGCTGGGCGAATCCGACAGTGGCCGCGCGCACGCTCGTGAACTGCTCGAAGCGGCCCAGAAGGACGAGATCTAACCGTCGGGAATGCTTGATACAGATGTGACTAATGGGACTCTAGATAACTTCTGAGGCTGATGTTACGGCGCGCCTCCCGTCCTCGCCGACGCTTCGCGGACAGAATCGCCCCCATGAAGATGTCAGGCCTGCTTTCCCGTAACCCCGCCCGGCCGGGCCTCGTCGGCACCGCCCGCGTTGACCGGAACATCGACCGACTGCTGCGTAGGGTCTGCCCCGGCGACATCGTGGTGCTCGACGTCCTGGATCTGGACCGCATCACGGCGGACGCGCTGGTGGAGGCCGACATCGCCGCCGTCGTCAACGCGTCTCCATCGGTATCGGGCCGCTACCCGAACATGGGGCCGGAGGTGTTGGTCAACAACGGGGTGACGCTGATCGACGAGGCCGGACCCGACATCTTCAGGAAGGTCAAGGACGGCTCCAAGATTCGCCTGCACGAGGGCGGGGTCTACGCCGGCGATCGCAGGCTGGTCCGCGGCACCGAGCGCACGGACCACGACATCGCCGACCTGATGCGCGAGGCCAAGAGCGGGCTGTCCGCACACCTGGAGGCGTTCGCCGGCAACACAATCGAGTTCATCAAGAGCGAGAGCCCGCTGCTGATCGACGGCATCGGCATCCCCGACGTCGACGTCGACCTGCGCCACCGGCACGTGGTGATCGTCGCCGACGAGCCCAGCGCCGCCGAGGATCTGCGCTCGCTCAAGCCGTTCATCAAGGAGTATCAGCCGGCGTTGATCGGTGTCGGCACCGGCGCGGACGTCTTGCGCAAGGCGGGCTACCGCCCCCAGGTCATCGTCGGTGACCCCGACCAGATCAGCACCGACGCGCTTAAGTGCGGCGCCCAGGTCGTGTTGCCCGCCGACGCCGACGGTCACGCGCCCGGGCTGGAACGGATCCAGGACCTCGGCGTCGGGGCGATGACGTTCCCGGCCGCGGGCTCGGCGATCGACCTGGCCCTGCTGCTGGCCGATCACCACGGCGCCGCGCTGCTGGTGACAGCCGGGCACACCGCCAACATCGAGACGTTCTTCGACCGCACCCGCGCGCACAGCAACCCCTCCACGTTCCTGACCCGGCTGCGGGTGGGGGAGAAGGTGGTGGACGCCAAGGCCGTCGCCACCCTGTACCGCAATCACATCTCGGCGGGTGCCATCGCGCTGCTGGCACTGACCATGCTGATCGCCGTCATCGTCGCGCTGTGGGTGTCGCGCACCGACGGTGTGGTGCTGCATTGGGTCACCGACTACTGGAACCACTTCTGCCTGACGGTGCAGAAGTGGCTCACATAGTTATTGCTGGGACGGTGCATTAAATGATCTCGTTGCGTCAACATGCGTTCTCGCTGGCCGCAGTCTTCCTGGCGCTGGCCGTGGGAGTCGTGCTGGGCTCCGGCTTCTTGTCCGACACGTTGTTGTCCAGCCTGCGCGACGAGAAGCGCGACTTGAACGCCCAGATCAGCGGGCTGAACGACCAGAAGAACGTGCTGAACGAAAAGCTCAGCGCCGCAAACACTTTCGACACCCAGCTGGTCGGCCGGATAGTGCACGACGCGCTGGGCGGCAAGTCGGTGGTGGTGTTCCGCACCCCGGATGCCCAGGACGACGACGTGGCCGCGGTCTCGAAGTTCATCGGTCAGGCCGGCGGGACGGTGACCGGGACCGTGTCGCTGACGCAGGAGTTCGTCGAGGCCAACTCGGCGGAGAAACTGCAGACGGTGGTGAACTCCTCGGTGCTGCCCGCGGGCCAGCAGTTGAGCACCAAGCTCGTCGACCAGGGTTCGCAGGCGGGCGACCTGATGGGCATCGCCCTGCTGGCCAACGCGAACCCGGCAGCGCCCGCCGTGGATGACATCCAGCGCAACACCGTGCTCGCGGCGCTGCGTGACACGGGCTTCATCACCTATCAGGCCACCGATCACATGGGCGCGGCCAACGCCGCGCTGGTCGTTACGGGCGGCTCGCTGCCCCAGGACGCCGGCAACAAGGGCGTCAGCGTGGCCCGGTTCTCGGCCGCGTTGGCCCCGCACGGCTCGGGCACCCTGCTTGCCGGGCGCGACGGTTCGGCGACCGGAGGCGCCGCCGTGGCCGTGGCCCGCGCCGACGCCGGGATGAACTCCGCGATCACCACCGTCGACGATGTAGACGCCGCGCCGGGCCGCATCACCGCGGTCCTGGGCCTGCACGACCTGCTGGGCGGCGGTCACGCCGGACAGTACGGCACCGGGCACGCGGCGACGTCGATCACGGTGCCTCAGTAGCGGGCGTGTTAGCCGCGGCACAGCGCGGTGGATGTTAGGGTGGATTTCCGTGGGTCGGCAGGCCCATCTAGTTATTCGCTAGAACATTTTTCACGCCCTGCCCGTCTTCACGGAGGTCGCCTGTGCGAAAGCACCCGCAATCCGCCACCAAGCACCTCTTCGTCAGCGGGGGAGTCGCTTCTTCGTTGGGCAAGGGGTTGACCGCCAGCAGCCTCGGTCAGCTACTGACCGCCCGCGGGTTGCACGTGACGATGCAGAAGCTCGATCCGTACCTCAACGTCGATCCGGGCACCATGAACCCTTTCCAGCACGGTGAGGTCTTCGTCACCGAGGACGGCGCCGAGACCGACCTCGATGTCGGCCATTACGAACGATTCCTGGACCGCGACCTGTCCGGCTCGGCGAATGTCACTACGGGGCAGGTGTATTCGACGGTGATCGCGAAGGAGCGGCGCGGCGAGTACCTCGGCGACACGGTCCAGGTGATTCCGCACATCACCGACGAGATCAAAGGGCGCATCATGTCGATGGCCCAGCCCGATGCCCAGGGCAACCGCCCCGACGTGGTCATCACCGAGATCGGTGGCACGGTCGGCGACATCGAGTCGCAGCCCTTTTTAGAGGCGGCGCGCCAGGTGCGTCACGACCTGGGCCGCGAGAACGTCTTCTTCCTGCACGTCTCGCTGGTGCCCTACCTGGCGCCGTCGGGTGAACTCAAGACCAAACCCACCCAGCACTCGGTGGCCGCGCTGCGCAGCATCGGCATCTCCCCCGACGCGCTGATCCTGCGCTGCGACCGCGACGTTCCCGAGGCGCTGAAGAACAAGATCGCGCTGATGTGTGACGTCGACATCGATGGCGTCATCTCCACCCCGGACGCGCCGTCGATCTATGACATTCCCAAGGTGCTGCACCGCGAGGAACTCGACGCCTATGTGGTGCGCCGGCTCAACCTGCCGTTCCGGGATGTCGACTGGACCGAATGGGACGACCTGCTGCGCCGGGTGCACGAGCCGCACGAGATCGTGCGAATCGCCTTGGTGGGCAAGTATGTTGAGCTCTCCGACGCCTATCTGTCGGTGACCGAGGCGCTGCGCGCCGGCGGGTTCAAGCACCACGCCAAGGTGGAGCTGGTCTGGGTGGCGTCCGACGACTGCGAGAGCGCGGCCGGTGCGGCGTCGGCCCTGGGCGACGTGCACGGCGTGCTGATTCCGGGCGGGTTCGGCATCCGCGGCATCGAGGGCAAGATCGGCGCCATCCACCATGCCCGCACGCGCGGGGTGCCGGTGCTCGGCCTGTGCCTCGGTCTGCAATGCATCGTGATCGAGGCCGCCCGCTCCGCCGGTCTGGCCCAGGCCAACTCGGCGGAGTTCGACCCCGAGACGCCCGATCCCGTCATCTCCACGATGGCCGACCAGGTCGACATCGTCGCCGGCGAAGCCGACCTGGGCGGCACCATGCGGCTGGGCGCCTACCCCGCGGTGCTGGAACCGGAATCGATTGTGGCCCAGGCATATGGCGCCACGGAGGTGTCTGAGCGCCACCGGCACCGTTATGAGGTCAACAACGCCTACCGCGACAAGATCGCGGAAAGCGGCCTGAAATTCTCCGGCACCTCTCCGGACGGCCATCTGGTGGAGTTCGTCGAGTACCCGCCGGACGTGCACCCGTTCATCGTCGGCACCCAGGCTCACCCGGAGCTGAAGAGCCGGCCCACTCGGCCGCACCCGCTGTTCGTCGCCTTCGTCGGTGCGGCCATCGATTACCAGGCGGGCGAGCTGCTGCCGGTGGAAATCCCGGAGCAGTCATCGAACGGCGTCCAGCACCGGGACGGCGCTGCGCGGCCGATACCTGAGCCCGCGGCCCGTGGCTGACCACGTCTTCGAGACGGCTTCGTCCGAAACGCTGTACACCGGAAAGATTTTCGCGCTGCGCAGCGACCGGGTGCGGATGCCCGGCGGCAAGGTCGTAACTCGGGAGATCGTCGAACATTTCGGCGCGGTCGCCGTGGTCGCGATCGACGACGACGGCAACATCCCGATGGTCTACCAGTACCGACACGCCTTCGGTCGGCGGCTGTGGGAGTTGCCCGCGGGCCTGCTCGACGTCGACGGCGAGGCGGCCCATCTCACCGCGGCTCGTGAGCTGATGGAGGAGGCGGGGCTGAAGGCGAAGGAATGGACGGTACTCGTCGACCTCGATTCCACACCGGGCTTCAGCGACGAGTCGGTGCGCGTCTATCTGGCCACCGGGCTGACCCAGGTCGACCGGCCCCATGCGCACGACGAAGAAGCCGACATGACATTGGAGTGGTTTCCGCTGGCTGACGCCGCCCGCAAGGTGCTCAGCGGTGAAGTCGTGAATGCCATTGCCGTGGCGGGGATTTTGGCCGCCCACGCCGTGAGGACCGGGTTCGCAAGGCCGCGTCCCGTGGACAGCCCGTGGCGGGACAAGCCGACGGCGTTCGCCGCGCGCAGGGCCGCGCAACGATGACGGTGGCGCTGGACACGCAGTTGCAGGGCTACCTTGACCATCTCACGATCGAACGCGGCGTCGCCGCGAACACCCTCAGCTCGTACAGCCGCGATCTGCGTCGCTACACGAAACACCTGTCGGACCGCGGAATTCACGATCTTGCCAAGGTGGGTGAGAACGACGTCAGCGAATTCCTGGTGGCGCTGCGCCGCGGCGATCCCGAAACCGGGGCCGCCGCCCTGTCCGCGGTGTCGGCGGCGCGAGCGCTGATCGCGGTGCGCGGCCTGCATCGGTTCGCCGCCGCCGAAGGACTCGCCGAGCTCGACGTGGCGCGTGCCGTCCGGCCGCCGACGCCGGGGCGCCGGCTACCCAAAAGCCTGACCATCGACCAGGTGCTGGCGCTACTGGAGGGGGCCGGCGGCGACAGCCCGGCCGACGGTCCGCTGACCCTGCGTAATCGGGCGCTGCTGGAACTCCTGTATTCGACCGGCGCGCGGATCTCCGAAGCCGTCGGCCTCGACGTCGACGACATCGACACGCACGCCCGGTCGGTGTTGTTGCGCGGCAAGGGCGGTAAGCAGCGACTGGTGCCGATCGGACGTCCGGCCGTCGCCGCCCTGGACGCGTACCTGGTGCGGGGCCGTTCGGAGCTGGCGCGCCGCGGGCGCGGAACGCCGGGCATCTTTCTCAATGTGCGCGGCGGGCGATTGTCGCGGCAAAGCGCGTGGCAGGTCCTGCAGGACGCGGCCGAGCGTGCCGGCATCACCTCGGGGGTGTCGCCGCACATACTGCGGCATTCCTTCGCCACCCACCTGCTGGAGGGCGGCGCCGACGTGCGGGTCGTGCAGGAGCTGCTCGGGCACGCTTCGGTGACGACGACGCAGATCTACACCATGGTCACCGTGCACGCGCTGCGCGAAGTGTGGGCCGAGGCCCACCCGCGGGCGCAGTAGCTCAGTCGCCGAGGTAGTCGGACTCCAGCACCAGGTCGGACAACAACGTCTGGTACTCGGCGTGGGCCTTGTGCTCGACGGTGTTGAACCGCTTGCCCTGCTGCTGCTGCATGAATTCGCGGTACTTCGGCGCACCCGGCACCCGGACGTTGTCGGCTACCACGATCGAGCCCGGATGTAGCCAGCCCCGATCCAGGATGCTGAACAGGTCGTCCAGGTAGGCGTTTTTGTCGTGATCGAGGAACACGAAATCGAGTGTGCCGGCGGCAAACCCATGCTGATTGGCCAGTGCATCCAGGGTGCGCCCGCCGTCGCCGATGGTGCCGACCACACACGTCACGCGGTCGGCGACACCGGCGTGGGCCCAAATCTGGCGGGCGTTGGCCGCGTTGGCCTCGGCGAGCTCGACCGAGAACACCTTCGCGTTGGGAGCGGCCCCGGCGATGCGCAAGGCGCCGTAGCCGCAGTAGGTGCCCAGTTCGAGGGCCAGTGCCGGGTTGGCGCGTCGAACCGCGGCGTCGAGCAGCAGCCCCTTCTCGTCGCCGACGTTGATCAGCAGCGATTTTTCGTAGGCGAACTTGTCGATGGTGGCCAGCACGTCGTCGATGTCGCCGGCCCGGGCGTTCCGCAGGACGTACTCGACGGCGGCCGCTTCGCGCCCGTCACCGATCTGGCCGGTGGTGGTGATGTTTCGGGCGCCGACGGCTATGCGCCAGAACGACCACCGCAGGAGAGGAATCCGTCGCTTGAGATCCATAGGCGCCACGATAGGCCGAGGACTGGTTCGCCCCTCTGGCCCGTGGGGCGATGATTGGTGATCCGCAAAGCGATAGCGCCGGTGCTAGCGCGTTTCGAAGTCGCATCGCCCCCGGAAATTTGGTGCTGTTGTGACTGAAGTTAATAGGCTGCCGGGATGTGCGTTCCGCCACCGATTTCTGCCCATATTGGCTGGTTAATTGCCTGCGGGTCGCCGAGTTTCGCGCGACGAACCCGTTAGACTTTGCCGACGATGTTCACCTTCCGAACACCCCCGCCATGACCGAGCAGCCGGACAACGGCGTCGAGCTCGGTCTGACCGGGCGGCCGCCGCGGGCGATCCCGGAGCCACAGCCGCGCACCTCGCACGGCCCGGCCCAAATCGTCGCCATGTGCAATCAAAAAGGTGGCGTCGGGAAGACCACGTCCACCATCAATCTGGGTGCCGCGCTCGCCGAATACGGCCGCCGGGTATTGCTGGTGGACATGGATCCGCAGGGCGCGCTGTCCGCCGGCCTGGGCGTCCCGCACTACGAGCTGGACAAGACCATCCACAACGTCCTGGTCGAGCCGCGGGTGTCGATCGACGACGTGCTGCTGCAGACCCGGGTCAAGCACATGGATCTGGTGCCCAGCAACATCGACCTGTCGGCCGCCGAGATCCAGCTGGTCAACGAGGTGGGACGCGAGCAGACGCTGGGCCGCGCGCTGCACCCGGTGCTGGATCGCTACGACTACGTGCTGATCGACTGCCAGCCGTCGCTGGGGCTGCTCACGGTCAACGGCCTGGCCTGCGCGGACGGCGTGGTGATCCCGACCGAGTGCGAGTACTTCTCGCTGCGCGGGCTGGCGCTGCTGACCGACACCGTCGACAAGGTGCGCGACCGCCTCAACCCGAAGCTCGAGATCAGCGGGATCCTGCTCACCCGGTACGATCCGCGCACGGTCAACTCCCGCGAGGTGATGAGCCGGGTGGTGGAGCGCTTCGGTGACCTGGTGTTCGACACCGTCATCACCCGGACCGTGCGATTCCCGGAGACCAGCGTCGCCGGCGAACCCATCACCACGTGGGCCCCACGATCCACCGGGGCCATCGCCTATCGCGCGCTGGGCCGCGAGTTCATCGACCGATTCGGCGCGTGAACGCGACCGAAACCGGTGAGGCGCCACAGCAGAACGGCTACGGAGCTGGCTTTCAAGTCCGCCTGACCAATTTCGAGGGCCCGTTCGACCTGCTGCTGCAGCTGATCTTCGCCCATCGCCTCGACGTGACCGAGGTGGCGCTGCATCAGGTCACCGACGACTTCATCGCCTATACCCGCGAAATTGGCCCGCAGCTGGAGCTGGAGGAGACCACGGCCTTCCTGGTGGTCGCCGCGACCCTGCTGGACCTGAAGGCGGCCCGGTTGCTGCCCGCCGGACGGGTCGACGACGACGAAGACCTCGCGCTGCTCGAGGTGCGCGACCTGCTGTTCGCCCGGCTGCTGCAGTATCGCGCGTTCAAGCACGTCTCCGAGATGTTCGCCGAACTCGAGGCCACGGCGCTGCGCAGTTATCCGCGCTCGGTCTCGCTGGAAGACCGGTTCACCGAGCTGCTGCCCGAGGTGATGATCGGCGTCGACGCCGAACGCTTCGCCCAGATCGCCGCGATCGCGTTCAGCCCGCGGCCCGTTCCGACGGTGTCGGTTGGGCACCTGCACCAGGTGCAGGTTTCGGTTCCCGAGCAGGTCAAGAAGTTGCTGGCCATCCTGGAAGCGCGGGGCAGCGGGGCGTGGGCCACGTTCTCCGAGCTGGTCGCCGATTGTGAGGCGTCGATGGAGGTGGTCGGGCGCTTCCTGGCGCTGCTCGAACTGTATCGGTCCCGGACGGTAGCATTCGACCAGTCAGAGCCGCTTGGCGTGCTCCAAATCTCGTGGACCGGGGAACGTCCGGCCAGTGAAGCCTTGGTAGAAGTGCGGGACGAATAAGTGACTGAAGATATGCCGGACGTCGATCTCGAAGCAGATCTCGACGTGGGCATCCCAGACATCGCCGAAGTCGCGCCAATGGAGTCCGAAGAGCTCGGCTCGGTGCTCGAGGCGCTGCTGCTGGTGGTGGACACCCCGGTCACCGCGGAGGCGCTGGCGTCGGCCACCCAGCAACCGGTGTACCGGATCGCCACCAAGTTGCAGGAGATGGCCGAGCAACTCAGTGAGCGCGACAGCGGCATCGACTTGCGGAAAAACAGCGAGGGCTGGCGGATGTACACCCGCGCCCGGTTTGCCCCCTATGTCGAGATACTGCTGCTAGATGGAGCGCGCTCCAAGCTCACCCGCGCCGCGCTGGAGACGCTGGCCGTGGTCGCCTACCGCCAGCCCGTGACGCGCGCGCGGGTCAGTGCGGTGCGCGGCGTCAACGTCGACGCCGTGATGCGCACGCTGCTCGCGCGCGGCCTGATCACCGAGGCCGGGGCCGACGAGGACACCGGCGCGGTGACGTTCGCCACCACCGACTTGTTCCTGGAGCGCCTGGGGCTGACCTCGCTGGCCGACCTTCCGGATATCGCGCCGCTGCTTCCCGATGTCGACACGATCGACGACCTCAGCGAATCCCTGGACAGTGAGCCACGTTTCATCAAACTTTCCGGCGGTCGATCGCCCGACCAGGCGATGACGTTCGACGTGGACCAGGATTGATGGAAGAAGCTCAGGGGATCCGGCTGCAAAAGGTGTTGTCCCAAGCCGGAATCGCGTCGCGGCGGGCCGCCGAGAAGTTGATCATCGACGGCCGCGTCGAGGTGGACGGCCACGTGGTGACCGAACTGGGCACCCGCGTCGACCCGGACTCCTCGGTGATCCGCGTCGACGGCGCCCGGGTGGTGCTCGACGACTCGCAGGTGTACCTCGCCCTGAACAAGCCGCGCGGTGTGCACTCGACCATGTCCGACGACCGCGGCCGGCCGTGCATCGGCGATCTGGTCGAGCGCAAGGTCCGCGGCAACAAGAACCTGTTTCATGTCGGGCGGCTGGACGCCGACACCGAAGGGCTGATCCTGCTGACCAACGACGGCGAGTTGGCGCACCGACTGATGCATCCCTCCCACGAGGTGCCCAAGACGTATCTGGCGACGGTGACCGGGTCGGTGCCGCGGGGGATCGGCAAGAAGTTGCGTGCCGGCATCGAATTGGACGACGGGGTGGCCAAACTCGACGAGTTCGCGGTGGTGGACGCCATTCCGGGCAAGACGCTGGTGCGGGTGACGCTGCACGAGGGGCGCAATCGCATCGTGCGCCGGCTGCTGGCGGCGGTGGGATTCCCGGTGGAGTCGTTGGTGCGCACCGACATTGGCCCGGTGGCGCTGGGAAAGCAGCGGCCGGGCACCATCCGGGCCTTGGCTCATCACGAGGTCGGCCAGCTGTACAAAGCGGTGGGCCTGTGAGTGGCGACATCGTGGTGGCCATCGACGGCCCCGCGGGCACCGGAAAATCCTCGGTCTCAAAAGGATTGGCGCAAGCGCTCGGGGCGCGCTACCTGGACACCGGCGGCATGTACCGGACGGTGACGCTGGCCGTGCTGCGCGCCCACATCGACCCGGCCGACGCCGACGCCGTCGCACATACGGCGGAGGCGGTGCAGATGTCGGTCGACTATCGCCCCGATGGCGACCGTTATTTTCTTTGCGGAGAAGATGTCTCGACAGAGATCCGCGGCGACCAGGTCACCGGCTCCGTGTCGGCGGTGTCTTCGGTGCCCGCCGTGCGTACCCGGTTGGTCGACATGCAGCGCGAAATGGCCCAAGGCCCGGGCAGTGTGGTCGTCGAGGGCAGGGACGTCGGCACCGTCGTCCTGCCCGATGCACCCGTGAAGATCTTCCTGACCGCGTCGGCCGAAACGCGGGCGCGGCGGCGCAACGATCAGAACGTGGCGGCCGGGCTTGCCGACGACTACGAGGGGGTGTTGGCCGACGTCCGCCGCCGTGACCATCTGGATTCCACCCGGGCGGTGTCACCGCTGCGGGCGGCCCCGGACGCGGTGGTCGTCGACACCAGCGAGATGACCGAGGCCCAGGTTATTTCGCACCTGCGCGACCTGGTCAAGCAGCGAAGCGGAGCGGTGCGGTGAGTCAAGACGGCACGTGGAGCGACGAAAGTGACTGGGATTCAGTCGAATTCGGCCTGGACGAACTGGAGGAGGCCGGCCCGGCGCCCGTGGTGGCGGTGGTCGGCCGGCCCAACGTCGGCAAGTCGACGCTGGTCAACCGGATCCTTGGCCGGCGAGAAGCGGTCGTGCAGGACATCCCGGGTGTCACTCGCGACCGGGTGTCCTACGACGCGCTGTGGACCGGTCGCCGGTTCATCGTGCAGGACACCGGGGGATGGGAACCCGACGCCAAGGGATTGCAGCAATTGGTGGCCGAACAAGCATCGGTGGCCATGCGCACCGCCGATGCAGTGATCCTGGTGGTCGACGCCGTCGTCGGCGCCACTGCGGCCGACGAGGCCGCCGCGCGAATCCTGCTGCGATCGGGCAAGCCAGTCTTTTTGGCGGCCAATAAGGTTGACAGCGACAAGGCCGAATCGGACGCGGCGATGTTGTGGTCGCTGGGGCTCGGTGAGCCGCACGCCGTCAGCGCAATACACGGGCGCGGAGTGGCGGATCTGCTCGACGAGGTGCTTGCCGCGCTGCCCGAGGTATCCGAGGTGGCGCCCACGTCCGGCGGCCCGCGCCGCGTCGCGCTGGTCGGCAAGCCCAACGTAGGCAAGAGCTCCCTGCTGAACAAGCTGGCCGGCGATTTGCGCTCAGTGGTGCACGATGTCGCCGGAACGACGGTGGATCCGGTGGACTCGCTAATCGATCTCGGCGACAAAGTGTGGCGGTTCGTCGACACTGCGGGCTTGCGGCGCAAGGTCGGCCAGGCCAGCGGGCACGAGTTCTACGCGTCGGTGCGCACTCACTCGGCCATCGATGCGGCCGAGGTGGTGATCGTGCTGATCGATGGGTCGGATCCGCTCACCGAACAAGATCAGCGGGTGCTGTCGATGGTCATCGAGGCCGGCCGTGCCCTGGTGCTGGCTTTCAACAAGTGGGACCTGGTGGACGAAGACCGCCGCGAGTTGTTAGAGCGCGAGATCGACCGTGAACTTGCGCAGCTGCGGTGGGCGCCGCGGGTCAACATCTCCGCCAAAACCGGGCGGGCGCTGCAGAAGCTGGTGCCTGCCATGGAGACCGCGCTGGCGTCGTGGGATGCGCGGATCGCGACCGGGCCGCTGAATTCGTGGCTCAAAGAGGTGGTGGCGGCCACGCCGCCCCCCGTGCGTGGGGGCAAGCAGCCGCGCATCCTGTTCGCCACCCAGGCGACTGCCCGGCCCCCGACGTTCGTTCTGTTCACCACCGGTTTTCTCGAGGCCGGGTATCGGCGGTTCCTGGAGCGCCGGCTGCGCGAGACCTTCGGGTTCGAGGGCTCGCCGATCCGGATCAACGTGCGGATGCGCGAAAAGCGGGGCGCTCGGCGGCGCTGAGCGCGGTGGCTGGTCGACCAGTTGTCCGACCATCCGGCGATTCTCAAACGCGCTAGCGTTTGAGATTTACCTCATGGTCGCCGGCCGCCCGCAGTGCGGGGACGCGCGATACGACATGCGGGTCACGGCACGGCGGAGGTCGCTTGGCGGGGCGGCCGACCATTTACGGTAGGCTTTCGACCTGCTGCCGGTGCAAGCATCGGCGCGCGGGCTGTGGCGCAGTTTGGTAGCGCACTTGACTGGGGGTCAAGTGGTCGCAGGTTCAAATCCTGTCAGCCCGACACAGGCCGCACCTCTGCTGGGGTCCCGCTAAATCCGAAGCGGTAGCTCCGACGAGCAATAGCCTCAATCCCCCAAACAAATGTAAGGGGACAGGAAGCGGCTGAGATCCGCGCATGCAGAAACCGACACGAGAACCCCGAATAATGAGCGGTGCGCGCCGACTCGCAATAGTGCGCACGACGACCAACAATGGCGGTGCCTAATGGCCGGCGAAAATCCCGGTCAACCGGCAACGGCGTTAATCGTCGCCGGCGACGCCCGGCTGCATAATTCGCGCGAAGTCGGTCAGCTTCCGCTTCTACAGGTGTGGAAGGTCAGGGGTGAGTTACGAACAAACCACCTGCCCAGCTGCCGGAACGGTGCAACTTAGGGTGCAACCGGTGGACCCAGCCAAGACTGCGACCAGCGTCGCGGCCACTGCGACTGCTTTCAGCGTTTTCTTGGTGCTCGTCATCGGCGTGCCTTTCTCGCTGGTGAATAAAGATCTGTCCAATTGGATGCTATAACCGTCAGCGGCAGAGCGGAAGCATGTTTTTCGCATCTGTTGAATAGGGAATTTCAGCCCAGTTTCACAAAGTCGCCCGGCAGCCCGTGTCAACTCGTCGCGATTTCGAGGCTGCCCTCGAAGCGGACGCAGTGTCGCGGGAAGCCGGTCGACCTCAAGTCCAGTGACGAACCAGTGGACAAGCCTCGTGATTAGCCAATTGACCGTATGTTGAGCCAAATTCCCTAATTAGCCGGTATACGAGAAATCGCTTCAACAAGCGAACGGTTATGCGCAGCCAAAACGAGGCGGCGCGGCGCGTGCATCCGAGAGACCGTTCGCCCTCAGGGTGCAGGTCCGGTTCGAGCTCAGCTACGCGCTGAACTGGCTGTCAGCCCGGCGCAGGCCAACTACGGCTCGAAGGCCGGAAGAACTGTGCCGGAATCGCGAATCTCCCAGATGCTTTTCTTGGTCACACCATCGAAGTTGATCTTGTTCAACGTTTCCCTCGAATAAGTCAGGTCGATGGCGACCTGAGTCGAGGTGTTGCCGTACGGGTCGGTCATCGGGAAGGTGCCCTGCACGTTGACCGCGGACGCGTCGGGATAGGTCGCTTTTGCGTACTTGAGAATGTCGATGGTGTCCGACCGGGCACCGTCTTTGATCATCTGCTCGGTGTAGTTGTCACGAATGGCGAATCGGGCGTCGACCACGCCGCCATTGGGGCCCGGAGCAGTGGTGAAGGTGACGCCATCCGGCTTCTTGGGACCGGGCGGTGTCGGCGGCGCCTCCGCGGTCGGTGTCGGCGATCCCTCCGTAGCCGAACTGCTCGATGGGCCCGACAGGCTGTCCCTCTTCGGGTCGAACACCCAGTGTTTGCCGATGAAGACGAGGAGAACGAGGGTGCATAGCGCCGCCAGCGCCAGGGCGGCCTTTCCGGAGGTGCCCTTCTTCGGCGGTTCTGTGGCGAACGTATTCGACGGGTCTGTGGCGAACGTATTCGACGGGTCTGTGGCGAACGCCCACTCGCTGGTCCAGGTGGTGCCGTCGAAGTATCGTTGCAGCCCGTGGCCTACCCCTGCGGGATCGGGGTACCAGCCCGGCGCCGATTTGGGCGGGGGCGGCGCCTGTTCAGATGGCATCTATCCATTTTCGCCGTGACAGAGGCATCCCGGCCACCCGCCTTGGTGGCCACGCGAAAACGGATCGCGTCTGGTGAGCCGTCATGCTGCCAGCCTTTCAGTCCTCGCTGTCCGGCTCGGTGAGGTCTGGCGCGTTCTCACGAGTTGCCATTCCACCTTCGCGCCCGTGATCCACCGGCCCAGGGCGTCCGCCCTTGGGCTCGTCGTCGTCCTTCTCCGAATGCCTCCCCATCGCAACCTCCTTCGTCGACGAAGGACTACCCGCAACGGCACAATCTGAAGACACGGGACAGGACCGCGGAAACGGCGCGCGCCGATGTGAAGTCGAGATGGCTCGGGCGTGACGGTTCGGTGTTCGACGCGTCGGTGTGTCCGCTGCGGGCCTCGGCAACGATGGCGGACCAGGCCCGGATACTCTTCACCACCGTGGACGGCGACCGAGCAGGCCAGCCGCAAACAGCTTGCGTTACGGCGTTTTTCGGAGATCGGCGAGTGAGGTTCGAAGTCCGCCGTCCAATCGGATCTGGACGGCTGCCACAGCGATCATGATCGCCGCGGTCACCAAGTGCACGATCGCGTCGGTGATGTTGTTGGGAAAGTTGAAAACAAAGGCGACTTGATGGGAGAAGAAGGCCCAAATACCCGGCAGTGCACCGGCTATGGCCGCGAGCAGTAGATACAACACGGACCACGACTTGCGTGCCGCGAACACCAGGCCCGGCGCGAATAAAGCCAAACCGGCGACGGCATGCCAGCCGTTGTAGTCCATTCCGAGCAGCTGCACGGTCGGCGCATCGGGCCCTGTCGCGAAGCTGGGATTGATGATGAAGCCGGCCACCGCCTGAACGACATGAACAACACAGATGATCAGCAGCCCGATCTGGGCGAAACTCCACCTCACATTGCACCCCCTTGTGCGCGCAAGATGGCTCGAATACTACGCCGTGTAGTAGGTTCTGGCAACGAAGGCAGCGGCTACGCTGTGCTGTTCCGTTCGATCCAGCCGGTGAGCGCATCGTCGAGCGCGGTCGCGACGTCCACACCGGCGCTGTCGGCGGCCTGCTCAAATCGCTCGACCAAGTCGGTGCGGACTGAGGCGCCCAACCTGGAGAACGGTGGTTTTGGCTTCGGCGGCAGCTCTACCGGCACGTGTCGCGCGACAGACGCGTCAATGATTTCGCGAAGTGCCGGTATCTCGTCGAGCAACCTGGCGAGATCGTCGCGTTCGATACGCAATAACTCGGCCGGCCCGAGCGTCGTCACGGTCGCGGAACGCAGTCTCCCACGTTGGAGCGCCGACTCGCCGATCACCTCGCCCGGCCCCAGCGCGGCAATGCGGTCCCGGCCGATGTATACGCCCACCTCCCCGCTGAGCAGGATGTAGCAAGAGTCGGACGGAGTTTGCTCATGAATCAGCGGCAACGGGGCCGACGTAGAAGTCCGATGAGTTGCTCGGGCGAGACGCTGTAGCTCAGCATCCGAGAAATTACCGAATGTGGCGTACCGGCGTAGCCGACGAGCGTCTTCCTCATATAGCTTCGCGTCTGCCTTCATAGCGGACCCCTGACCTACGATGTGCCGCTGACATCGCAGAGCCTAACGCGCGCCGACTGAACAAGATGCAATATTGCGAAAGCGGAGACCCGGCCGCGTCAGTTCCGACCGGGAAGCCTCATCACCGTCCGCACGATGGGCAGGAGCGACTTCTGCCAGAGGGTCCCCGGAATGCCAAGGGGCGGATCGAGATTGAACACCCGAGCGGTCGCGATCGTCTGGGATTCGGTGTACTTCAACAGACCCTCGGGACCATGCCGGCGGCCGACGCCGGACTGGCCCATCCCGCCCATTGGCGCGCTGAGGCTGCCCCATGCGAATGCGTAACCCTCGTTGACGTTCACCGTCCCCGACCGCAACCGCGCTGCGATCTGCTGGCCCTCCGCGGAGGAACCGGCCCACACGCTGGCGTTGAGCCCGTACTCGGTGTCGTTGGCCTTCTCGACGGCTTCATCCACGTCGGCGACGGGATAGATCGAGACGACCGGCCCGAATGTCTCGTTGGCCGCGCACTCCATCTCGGGCGTGACATCGGTCAGGACCGTCGGCTCGTAGAACAACGGCCCGATGTCGGGTCGTGCGTTCGCGCCCGCAATCACCTTGGCGCCCTTGGCTTTCGCATCGTCCACGTGGTCCGTAACGGTGTCCAGCTGGCCCGCGGAGATCAAGCTGCCCATGTCGACCGAGAAGTCATACGTGGTGCCCAGCTTCATGTTTCGCACCGCGGCGCCGAACTTGCCGATGAAATCGTCGGCGATGTCCTTCTCGACGTAAATCCGCTCAATCGAGATGCACAGCTGGCCGGCGTTCGAGAAGCACGCGCGGGTGGCCGCCTTGGCGGCCTTGTCGAGGTTGGCCCCCCGCGTCACGATCATCGCGTTCTTGCCCCCGAGTTCGGCCGAGAACCCGATCAGCCGACGGCCCGCGTGTTCGGCGAGCTGCCTGCCGGTGGCGGTCGAGCCGGTGAACATCAGGTAGTCGCAGTTGTCGATGATCGCGGTGCCGACCACCGAGCCGGGCCCGGGCACGATCGCGTAGAGCGCTCGCGGCAGGCCGGCCTTGTATAACAGCTCGGCACACGCGAGCGCGCAATACGGGGTCTGGCTGTCCGGCTTGAGCACCACCGCGTTGCCCGCCAGAAGCGCCGGCACCGAGTCAGACGCCGTCAGCGTCATCGGGTAGTTCCACGGCGAAATCACCCCAACCACGCCCTTGGGCTGGTAGCCGACCGTGGTCTTGCCGATCCCTGGGAGCAGCGCCTGCACCGCGCGAGGCTTCAGCAGGTCCGCCGACACGCGCACGTAATAGTTTGCGTTCGCTATCAGGTCGACGATTTCCTCCTGCGCCGCCCATCGGGCCTTGCCGGCCTCGGCTTGCAGGAGGTCCATCAGGAACTCGCGGTTCTCGAAGACCAAGTCGCGATAGCGGCTGATGACCTCGATGCGCTCGGTGACCGGGCGGTTCGCCCAGTCGACCTGGGCCACCCGCGCCTCGGCGAATGCGGCCTCGACATCTTCGGCCGTGCCGATCGGGATCGTGGTCAGCGGCTTGCCCGTGAAGACCTCGTCGATCGTCTTGGTCTGGCGTGCGGTGGATGTCTTTGATCGCGGCCAACTGACGCAAGCGATCGAAGACCTCGGCTGACGGTGCGGGCATGTCATTACCTCTCGCAGAAGCAAGATGTCTGAGCACCAGACTATTGCCTTTGCTCGGTGGGGTCCATTGATGTGTCGTGGCGACTTCCCCGTATCCCGCCGCCCCCGCCAAATTCCTACCGAAGGTGTGGGCAACACCATTCCTCAATGGCGATACCGGAACGTACTCGGCGACCAGCGCGACGGCTTCAGACCAGCACAATTCGCACGATGGTAAAGCCGCGGATGTGCCGACGAGGTCTGCGGTATCCCGAAGTCACTTGCGGCCGCAGTGCCGGAATGCCCGCGGTGGACTTGAGCGGGTACACCAGCGATTCAGTACCCACAATCCGAGTCAAATGCCCTGCTACCCTCCTTCAATGCAGTTCAGGAAAGCTGCGATCGCTCAAGCGGCGATACTCCTCGCAGGTTGCGGCGGCGGGTCAAACCAGACAACACCCCCGACGGTGACATCCACGCGGGAAGTCACCCAAACCGTCACAGTGACCTTGCCACCGCCGCTCAGCTGCCCCCAAAACGATCATCGAAACCGATGGAACATATCGCGTAGGCATCGACATCGTGCCGGGCACGTACCGCTCGGGCGGCACCGTCCCGAAGGTGAATCCGATTGCTATTGGGCAAGGCTGAGGAGTATCAAATCGAGGCCGAGAACTCCCCATACGATCAGCGGTCCCATTGGGACATGCGTTCGCAGGCTTTGACGACGATCAGTAGTCCGAGCGACAGAGCGTGCGCGATCGCATAGCTGCCATCCCGTGGCGAGAAACAATGACCGACCGCCTGAGTCAGACCGGCCGGAAATTCGCGGTCGCTCTGACAGTTCTCAAGTTAAGGCGCGGATGATTCGAACGTTAGACTACCGGGGAAAACCACAAGGGCGCCGACGACATGGCTCGCCCGCGCCGGTGACGCGCTGAGAGCAACGCAGCGTTGAGATAGGCAGTCGCCGGGTGCACAGTAACCGCGCCCGGACGAGATTTCTGCCCGCGTTAGTCAACTGTCGTCTGGCCGTTCGCGACCTGGTGAATGGCCGGGACCCATCGTCTATCACGGCGGACCAGCAACCGGCGAACCGACGATGCCACAGCGGCCGTCCGGGCGCTTCGATTCGGGCAACGGTAGGGTCGAAGGCGTGTGCGGAGTCACCGGGGAGGTGCGACTCGACGGGCAGGCGCCCGATGTAGCGGCGGTCTCAGCGATGGCCGCGGTGCTGACGCCACGGGGCCCGGATACGGGCGGCGCCTGGTCGCAGGGCCGGGTCGCGCTCGGCCATCGTCGCCTCAAGATCATTGACCTGACCGAAGCCGGCGCCCAGCCGATGGTCGACTCTGAGCTGGGTTTGTCCCTGGCGTGGAACGGCTGCATCTACAACTACAAGGAGTTGCGGCAAGAACTCAGCGGGTACGGCTACCGCTTCTTCTCGCACAGCGACACCGAAGTTCTGATCAAGGCCTACCACCGGTGGGGCGATGATTTCGTCAGTCACCTGTTCGGCATGTTCGCCTTCGCCATCGTCGAACGCGACAGCGGGCGGGTACTGCTCGGACGTGACCGGCTCGGCATCAAGCCGCTCTACCTGACCGAGGACAACCACCGGCTCAGGTTCGCGTCCACGCTGCCGGCCCTGTTGGCCGGCGGTGGCGTGGACACCCGGATCGACCCGGTCGCCCTGCACCACTACATGAGCTTTCACTCGGTGGTGCCCGCGCCGAACACCATCCTGCGCGGAGTCCGCAAGGTGCCGCCGGCCTCGCTGGTCGCCATCGAACCCGACGGCAGGCGCACCGTCACCACGTATTGGGCGCCCGACTTCTCTCGCGACGAGGACCGCGCGGACTGGTCGGAGCGCGACTGGGAAGACGCCGTGTTGTCCACGCTGCGGCTGGCCGTGAAGCGCCGCCTGGTCGCCGACGTGCCGGTCGGTTGCCTGCTGTCCGGCGGCGTGGATTCCAGCCTGATCGTGGGTCTGCTCGCCGAAGCCGGCCAACACGGTTTGTCGACGTTTTCCATCGGCTTCGAGTCGGTGGGTGGCGTCAAGGGCGACGAATTCCAGTACTCCGACATCGTGGCCGAGCGCTTCGAGACCGACCACCACCAGATCCGCATCGCGACCGACCGGATGCTGCCCGCGCTCGACGGGGCCATCGGCGCGATGAGCGAGCCGATGGTCAGTCACGACTGCGTGGCCTTCTATCTGCTCAGCCAGGAAGTGGCGCGGCACGTGAAGGTCGTGCAATCCGGCCAGGGCGCCGACGAGGTGTTCGCCGGCTACCACTGGTACCCGCCGATGGGCGAGCCCACCGCGGCGACCCTGGACGGTGCCGTCGCCCAATACCGCGGCGCCTTCTTCGACCGGGACGCGACCGGGGTGCAGGCGCTGGTCGGGTCGGGCATCGTCGCGCCTGGTGACCCCAGCCTGCGGTTCGTCACCGAACACTTCGCGCAGGCCGGCGCCGAAACCGGCATTGACCGCGCGCTGCGGCTCGACACGACGGTGATGCTGATCGACGATCCGGTGAAGCGGGTCGACAATATGACGATGGCGTGGGGTCTGGAGGGCCGGGTGCCGTTCCTCGACCACGAGCTGGTCGAGCTCGCGGCGACCTGCCCGCCGGAACTCAAAATCGCCCACGAGGGCAAGGGCGTCCTGAAACAGGCTGCGCGACGGGTGATTCCGTCCGAGGTCATCGATCGCCCCAAGGGTTACTTCCCGGTCCCCGCGCTGACCCACCTCGAAGGTCCCTACCTTGACATGGTCCGCGACGCTCTCTACGCGCCCACCGCCAAGGAACGCGGCCTGTTCAACACCGACGCCGTCGATGCGCTGCTGGCCAACCCCAACGGCAAACTGACCCCGCTGCGCGGTAACGAGCTCTGGCAGATCGCGCTGCTCGAGCTGTGGTTGCAGCGCCACGGTGTCACCGGCCCGGTTGCATGACCATGGCCGATCCGTCCGGCGACCACACCGAGGCGATCACGCTCGGCCTGCACGATGCCTCGCCGCCCGAGCTGGTCGACGCCATGGCCAAGGACGTCGAGCTCGAATTGGGTTGGGGCCGACTGATATTCGGGCAGACATACGCCGATTCGCAGCACCTGGTCGAAGCGCTGCGCCGCGAGGGGCCCGGTCGCCGCGACATCTGCATCTATGCCCGCGAATCCCACGTCGTGGTCGCCGAGGCGCCCACCGAGCTGTTCATCGATCCCAGCCATACCTACCGGCTTCGTTTCACCCCTAAGACGACAAAGCCTTGCGCCGGCGCCGCTCGGTGTCACGGTGCGCACCCTCAACGACCCGATCGATGCCGACGCCATGAATCGCGTCTACGTGCGCTGCGGCATGGTCCCGGCGGGCGTCGACGTGATCTGGCACAACCATCAACGTGTGCCGGCGGTGAAGTATCTGCTCGCGGTGCGCGACGAGGACGGCGCGGTGGTCGGCACCGTCACGGGCGTCGACCACGAGTTGCTGTTCAACGACCCGGAAGAGGGGTCGAGCCTGTGGACCCTGGCGGTGGATCCGGCCGCGGGGCTCCCCGGTGTCGGGGGCGCCCTGACCAAGGCGCTGGCCGAGCACTTTCGCAGCGAGGGCCGGGCCTACATGGATCTGTCGGTGGCGCACGACAATGCCGCCGCCATCGGACTGTACGAGAAGCTGGGTTTCCGCCGCGTCCCGGTGCTGGCGATCAAACGTAAGAACGCGATCAACGAGCCGCTGTTCAGTCCGCCGCCCGAGACCATCGACGACCTCAACCCGTACGCCCGGATCATCGCCGACGAAGCGCTGCGCCGCGGGATCTGGGTCGAGGTGCTGGACGCCGAGACCGGCGAGATGCGCCTGAGCCACGGCGGCCGCAGCGTCATCACCCGTGAATCGCTGTCCGAGTACACCTCCGCGGTGGCCATGTGCCGCTGCGACGACAAGCGGCGGACCCGGCGCCTGGTCGCCGAGGCGGGCATCACCGTGCCCCGGGCGCGGCTGGCCACCTTCGATGAGAGCGATTTCGCCTTCCTCAAGGAGGTCGGCGAGGTCGTCGTCAAACCGACGCGGGGCGAGCAGGGGAAGGGCATCACCGTCGGGGTCGTCCCGGACAACGGGCCCGACGACCTCAGCTCGGCGCTGGCGCGGGCCCGCCAGCAGTACCCGGATGTGCTGATAGAGCAGCGGGTGACCGGCGACGACCTTCGGCTCGTCGTGATCGACGGCCGCGTCGTCGCCGCCGCGCTGCGGATGCCGCCGGAAATCATCGGCACGGGCGAGCACAGCGTGCGGGACCTGATCGCCGCCGAGAGCCGGCGGCGCTCGGCGGCCACCGGCGGTGAGTCGCGCATCCCGCTCGACGACCTCACGGAGTCGACGATCGCCGAAGCCGGTTGGAAGCTGGACGACGTGCTGCCGCAGGGGACACGGCTGCGGGTTCGCCGCACCGCCAACCTGCATCAGGGCGGCACCATCCACGACGTCACCGCCCACGTGAACAGCGAACTGTGCCGCGTCGCGGTGACGGCGGCCGAAGCGATCGGCATCCCGGTGACCGGCATCGACCTGTTGGTGCCCGACGTCACCGGCGCCGAATACGCCTTCATCGAGGCCAATGAGCGCCCGGGGCTGGCCAACCACGAGCCACAGCCGACGGCCGCGGCCTTCATCGACTTCCTCTTTCCCGGCCACCCCGGCCAGCCGCAGGCCTGGACTCCCGAGGAGTCCCGCTCCGAGCGTGGGTGACGTCGGCGAGCTGCGCCGGTTCGATACAGCGCTGAGGGCTAGCGACGGGCTTTGGTGGGTAAATCCTCTGTCACACCAGAACGGAGACCGCATGAGTGCGAGCGCGCAAACCAAAACCATCTCGACGCATGTGCCGGCGCGGCTGGACCGGCTACCGTGGTCGCGGTTTCATTGGCGCGTTGTCGTGGGCCTGGGCGGGGTGTGGGTGCTCGATGGGCTCGAGGTCACCATGGTGGGCAACGTGTCGGCCCGGCTCATGGAGCACAACAGCGGCATCGCGCTGAACGCCGCGCAGATCGGCATGGCGGCCGCCATCTACATCGCCGGGGCGTGCTCGGGGGCGCTGTTCTTCGGTCACCTGACCGACCGCTTCGGCCGGCGAAACCTGTTCATCCTCACCCTCGCCATCTACTTGGTAGCGACCGTCGCCACCGCGTTCGCCTTCGCCCCGTGGTATTTCTTCCTGACCCGTTTTTTCACCGGCTCCGGCATCGGCGGCGAATACGCCGCCATCAATTCGGCCATCGACGAATTGATTCCGGCGCGAGTGCGCGGTCGCGTCGACCTGGTTATCAACGGAACCTACTGGCTGGGTTCGGCCGCCGGTGCGGGTGGCGCGCTGATCCTGTTGAACACGGCCAACTTCCCGCCCAACATCGGCTGGCGACTCGCCTTCGGCATCGGCGCCATCCTCGGCATTTTCGTGCTGCTGGTGCGGCGCAATGTCCCGGAGAGCCCGCGCTGGCTGTTTATCCACGGCCGCGAGGACGAGGCGGAGCAGATCGTCGGCGAGATCGAAGCGGCGGTCCAGCACGAGACCGGCCAACCGCTGCCCGAACCGCAGGGCAAGGCGCTGCGGATCCGTCAGCGCACCGCGATTTCGTTCCGGGAGATCGCCGCCGTGGCGTTCAAGCTCTATCCGCGGCGCGCGGTCCTCGGGCTGGCACTGTTCATCGGGCAGGCGTTCCTCTACAACGGCGTCACGTTCAACCTCGGCACGCTACTCAGCCGGTTTTACAACGTGCCGTCGGAGATGGTGCCGGTGTTCTTCGTGCTGTGGGCGCTGAGCAATTTCGCCGGGCCACTGGTGCTCGGGCACCTGTTCGACACCGTCGGCCGCAAGCCGATGATCACGCTGACCTACATCGGCTCCGCGGTGGCGGTGGTGGCGCTGGCGTTCGTCTTTCTCACCCAGGCCGGCGGTGTCTGGGCCTTCATCGGCCGTCCTGATCGCCGCGTTCTTCCTGGCGTCGGCGGGCGCCAGCGCGGCGTACCTGACGGTCAGCGAGATCTTCCCGATGGAGACCAGGGCGCTGGCCATCGCGTTCTTCTACGCGATGGGCACGGCGATCGGCGGTATCACCGGCCCGTTGCTGTTCGGTCAGCTGATCAACTCGGGCATGCGCACCGAGGTCGTCTGGTCATTCCTCATCGGGGCGGTCGTGATGGCCGCGGCCGGCCTGGTCGAACTGTGGCTCGGCATCGCCGCCGAGCAGCGCCCGCTCGAGGAGCTGGCGTTGCCGTTGACCGTGGAAGACGCTGAGCGCCAGGAAGATTCGGAGCCAGTTAAGGACTAGGTCGCTTGCTATCCGGTGAGTTTCGTCAGCCAGGAGCATCACCCATCGAACGCTCCTCACCGGCCAGCCTTAAGCCGCAACCGAAGGCCGGCGCCCGCACGCACCCGGCCAGCGACTGCGCCGAATCCGTGTATGCGGTGGCATGCAGGCTTGAGGCTAAGGTTTCGGTGACCGCGCGGCACGGCGAATGAGAAGCCGGCTAATCCGGCTGTGCGGAGTCAACGGTTGTCGTCATCGCCGGTGGCGCGTTCGGTGAGCCCTTCTCGGGACAGCGCCCGGACGAATCCATACGCCTGCATCCCGGCCGGTCCGGGATTGTCGAAGATCCATTCGTTGATCTTTTCCAGCGCGTTGGCCAGGTCGTCGCGCTTGACCCGCACCAGGTAGGTCTTTCGGTCGTCGTCGGGATCCTCGAGGGAGTCTGCGACCGCTACGGGATTCTTGAACGCGTACGCGATTCCGTGCACCGAGTCATGGTTCAGCGCCCAGTGAATTTCACTGGGGCGCAGTCGGTTCACCGCCAGATTACGGTAGTCATGGTCGTCGGCTGAACTGCTCACCTGGCCGGTGATCCTATTCTGTGCGCATCGAGGAAGTAGACCGCGATCAACCACAGGGTTGGTCGCGCGAAAGCGATTCGATCAGGTTTCAACGCTGGCATTTTCATCATAGGAAGAGGCGCCGTCTGCTGCATGTCGAGCGCTTTTGCGCACCTGCATTCCGGCGGGCCCGACAGCTCAGCGGCGATACTTCAGATACAGGTAACCGTCGCAGAGCAACGCGTGCTCGAGGCTCATCGTGACCGGGGCCGGCAGCCGCGCCGGGTGCAGGCGGTGGCCCACCGGCTGGCTCGCAGCCAGCTTGGGGGCGAGCGTCACGCAGATCTCTGTGACGGCGTCGGCTTCCACCAACTCGTCGAGCAGCGTCGGTCCGCCCTCGCACAGGATGCGATGCATGCCCTGCTCCCGCAGTATCGCGACCGCCCGGGAGACGTCCACCGACTCCTCTCCAGCAACCATGATGTGTTGCCGGTCTTCGTCGAGGTCGCGTCGCGCAGCGGTGCGCGCGCAGGTCAGCAGGATCGGCGGCTGGTCGGGGTTGCTGAACAGCCGGGTCGGTAATTCCCCGCTGCGGCTCACCACGGCGATCGGGGGTGGTTCGGCTCGCCCTTCGTGGTGCCGGCTGGCGCGCGCCGCATCGCTGAGCGCCACCGGGCCGTAGTTTTCGGCGCGGGCGGTGCCGGCGCCAACCAGCACGACGTCGGCCAGGCCGCGCAGGGTTTGCAAGAGGTGTTGATCGGTGGGGCATGACAGCGGACCCGCGCGACCACCGAACGCGGCGGCGCCGTCGGCGCTGAAGATCATGTTGGCTCGCACGCCATCCGGGGGATCGGCGTAGAAGGGCGCGAGTTCGATGATGCTGGGGACGGCGCCGATCCGGGGCGACTCGCTCACACGCTAGGCCTCATGGCCGGGTTCCAGCTCGTGCACGTCGGCGAAGGACACCCAGGTGTCCAGTTCCGTTGGTGGACTGCCGCCCACCGGTGTCAGGAGGTGCCCGACGTGGTCACCCAGCGAGAAACGTTCCAGGATCGCGCCGACGAACCAGGCGGCGGCGTCGTCGAGGATGGGCATCTCCTCGGGGCCGCGGTGCCAGGCACACCGGTTGAACTTGTCGACCTTGTCGCTGGTCTGGCTGCCGAAGAGCTCCACCACGTCCAGGTGTTCGTGGTCGAACACGTGCACGGCCAGGTGGGAGGCGTCACGGGCGACGCGGAAGGTGTGGTTGCGCTGGGACAGGCCGACCATGAATCGGGGCGGATGAATGCTGGTCTGGCTTGCGAAGCCGACCAGGCAGCCGGCCGGGGTGCCGTTGGCCTGCGTGGTGACGACGAACATCGGATAGTTCAGCAGCGCCACCAACTTGTCGAATGCTTCGGTTCCCTGATCGGACATCCGGTCAGTCTTCCCCGTGCGGACCCAGAGGAATCGCGTAGTGGCGATCTGCCCACAGCAGCGACCGATCGCCGACACATTGGATACCTCACAACTTCGCGAGCTGGGGAAGCGCGTCGGCGGCCAGCTCCTGGTGGGTCGGCTCACTCCTTACCCCAGCGGGTCGTTCTGACGCACCCCCCGATACATGCCCCAACGCACGATCCACGGCATCACCACTCGGTCGACCGACCAGGACGGGAAGCGGAAAGAATGGCCGGTGGACAGGAATACCTCCAGCCCGTTGGGCTGTATACCCACCAGCGAACCCCACCGCCGCGTCGGCGCCCGGTAGGTCCGTAGCGGCCGGCCGGCGAAGTCGGCGAGGACGTTGCGCGCCACCAGGACGTCGCCGCGGTTGCGGGCGGAGCTGCGCAACGGGTCGGTCGCCGCGACGTCCCCGACCGCGAACACACCCCGGTGGCCGGGCACCCGCAGCTCGGGGGTGACCCGCACGAAGCCGCGCTCGTCGAGCAGTTCCGCTGGCAGCCACTCGGTGTTGGGCCGCACCCGCCCGATCGCCCACAGCACGGCGTCGGCGGCCGCCGGGGGTTGCCCGGTGCTCCACTGGACCGGTTCGCTGGTCAGTTCATCGCCCGTGAACCCGTCGGTCACCACCGCGCGGTGTCCCGGGTGCACGCCGACGCCCAGCTGGGTCAGTCGGCGGCGGATGCGCTGCCATATTCGTGGATGGTGCGCCTCGAGAGCCGATCCCCCAGGGAAGTACAGGTCGATCCGCTTGTCCGGCCACGTGGTTGCCATGTTGAGGGCGCTGCTGACCGCCGCCGCCCCGCCGCCCACCACGACCACCGACGCGGCGGCGGCCAGCCGGTCGTGCGCGGAGCGCAGTCCCGCGCCGATCTCGGCGGCGGACTGCATCGTCGGCTGACGCCAAAAGCCGTTGCTGACCCCGGTCGAGACGATCAGCGCGTCGTACCCCTCGGTGATGGCCGCGCCGTCTTCGGTCCGCCCGAAGACGGTTTGGGCGGTCAGGTCCACTCCGGTCAGCGTGGCCTGCACGGTGCGAACGCCGTCGAGGCGGCGGAACCGGTCGAACGGGATCCAGTAGTCGCGGGCCCAGTCGTGCGGACGCGAGAGCCGGACGCCGAGCTCCTGGCCGCTCACCAGCGCGGGTTTGGCCGAGATCCCGACGACGTCGGCCTGCCGGGACAGCCGGATCGCCGCGAGGACGCCCGCGTCCCCGAGCCCGGCGACGATGACACGCTTACGGTTCATGCCGTTATCCTGCCCTGCATAGATGGCGGACGAGCCGTCGACCGATCCGAGAGCAAGGGGCCACAGCGGTTGATCGTCTCGCAGAATCGGTAGCCCGCAGGGTTTGGGGGAGTCCTGCGCCGCACCAGCAGTTGGGCGCTGGCCCTGACACTGCCCTATGCGCTGTACTACCTGGCCGATCCGATGAACGGTGTGGAGCATCGCGTGTTGTGGCAGCAGGCGCCCACCCTGATTTGGCCGGTGTTCGGGCGTGAAACGAAAAGCTTCGTCCATTTGGCCATCGCCGTGAGCGTGTGGATCGCCGGCAGCATCGCCGCGGTGTATTGGGTGCGCAGGCGCGGGTTGCAGATCCGCTAGGACACCTGGGGTTTGATCTCTTCGATCACCCACTGCGCGTAATCAAGGTATTCGTCCACGCCGCCCACGGCGGGGACGGGAACGGCGGTCACGGTCACGCCCTGCTCGGCGAGCCAGTTCAACCGGTCAACGATGTGTGCGGCGCTCATGCCCGGCCGATCGGTCGCGCGGCGGGCGACATGTCCTTCGCCGACCCGGTTGGTGCCCAGCCCGTGCATCACCTCGAATTTCCGGCCGTCGTAGGCGGGTTGGGACTTGATGTAGTCGAGCTTCTCAGCGATCTGCTCGGGCGGTGTGAGAAACGGCCACCACCCGGATCCGAAGGTGGCCGCCCGGCGCAGCGCCGCGTCCGCGTCACCGCCGATCCAGATCGGAAGATGAGGCTTTTGAACGGGTTTCGGCTCGAAGGCGATGTCGGCGAACGACACATACCGGCCTTCGAATCGCGGTGTTTCACTGGTCCACAATTCGACGATGGCCGCAAGATACTCGTCGGCGATGCGGCCTCGTTCGCCGAAGGGCACTGATAGCAGCTCGAACTCGCGGGCCAGCCACCCCACCCCGAACGTCACCATCATCCGGCCCCCGCTCATCCAGTCGGCGGTGGCCAGCGCCTTGGCCAACACGATGGGATGCTGCAACGGCAAGATGGTGACGCAGGAGTTGATGGCAACCCGTTCGGTGGCGCCGGCGATGAAGGCCTGCGCGGTCGTCGAATGCAGATAGTGCGGCCCGGACAACTCGACATGGTCGGTGGGGATGACGAGGTGCTCGGGCACCGCGATCATGTCGTAGCCCCACCGGTCGGCGCATTGCATCATGCGTCGCTGTTCGGGCCCGGTGACGGCCGCCTCCCAGGGCTGCGTAATCGCCTTGAGTCGCAGCAGGTGCGGAAGGGGGAAGGCGAATTTCACGGGCGTCCCAGCCAGCGGTCCATGTCCCCCAATCTAGGGGTCAGTGTTGTTAATCTGGCGAGATGGACTCCGAAACGGACCCTGCCAGCGAAAAGCCGACGAACGCGGCGCTTGCCGCCACCAGTTGGGCGTTGCTGGGCATGATGTCCTACGAAGAGGAAGATCTCCGGCTACGACCTCAAGAAGTGGATCGACTGGAGCGTCGACCTCTACTACTGGAGCCCGTCCTACAGCCAGATCTATACCGAGCTGAAGAAGCTGGAGAGCCTGGGGCTGGTGACGTCACGCGTCGAGCGCGACGAGGGCACCCGCAGCCGCCGGCTCTACAAGATCACCGAAGCCGGCATGGACGGCCGCCATCGAGTGGGCCAACGACGCGCCGGTGGACCCGCCGGTGCTCAAGCACAGTGTGCTGCTGCGGGTGACGTTCGGCCACCTCACCAATCCGGCCCGGCTCAAGGAACTGCTGCAGGAACATGTGGCCTACGCCGAAGCCCGTCATCGCAAGGCGGTCGAGGACGCCGAGGGAGCCGAGGCCGAACCCGCCTGGGCGTACTCGGTGATCGCGCTGCGCTGGGCGGCCAAGTACTACGCCGCCGAGCGTGAGTTCGCGCTGGAGCTGATGAAGGACATCGACGAGGCCGACGCCACCGTGCAAAAGGCCGCCAAGGGTGGTTTCGGGCAACCGCGCCCCAAGCCCGGCTATTGGCGCGAGGTCGAGAAGCAGGTCGAGGCCAAGCGCGAGGCCGACTAGCTCTGATGGTGGCGACCCGCTTCGCCCGGCTCCGCCGCGCTCGCGATCGCCACGCCCGCCGCCTCCCGCGCCGCAATGTAGCCGTACACCAGGCCCTGCGCGATCGTCGCGCCCGCACCCGGATACGTGGTGCCGAATGCATTGGCGGCGGTGTTGCCGATCGCGTACAACCCGGCGATCGCGCGCCGTCTTCGCGCAGCACCCGCGCCCGCTCGTCGGTCTTGAGCCCACCGCAGGTACCCAGGTCGGACAGCACCATCTTGCACCGCGTAGAACGGGCCATCGACCAACGGGCGCAGGTTGGGGTTCGGCTTGATCGTCGGGTCGCCGTAATAGCGGTCGTAGGCGCTGCGACCCCGGCCGAAGTCGGGATCCTCACCGGCAGAGGCATTTTGGTTGAAGCGTGTCATCGTCGCAAAGAACTCCGAAACCGGAACGCCGATTCCTGCGCCCAGCTCGGCGAGGTTGTCGGCCCGCACCGCGATACCCGCGTCATACCACGCCTGTGGGATGCGCATCCGCGGAAACAGTTCGGCGCCAAAGACATAACTGTTGCGGTATTGCTGATCGAAGATGATCCACATCGCCTCGACCGGGCTGCCGGAGCGCTCCAGCTCGAGCACCCGCTGACCGAACGACATGTAGTCCGACGACTCGTTGGCGAATCGGCGGCCGTTCTGGTCCACGATCAGGCAGCCCGGCAGCGACCGTTCGGCCAGCATCACCGCCGGCGCGCTTGCCGGGCAGCGGCGCGACGGCGGGGAACCACCACGCCTGATCCATCAGATCGATGTCGGCGCCCGATTCCTGCCCCGCGCGGATGCCGTCGCCGGTGTTGGCGGCGGCACCCAGACTCAGGTTGGCGCCCAACGACTCCGACTGGAATTTCCACCGCATGTCCATGCTGTGGTCGAAGCCGCCGGTGGCCAGCACCACCCCGCGCCGCGCGGTGATCGTCACCTCGCGGCCGCCGTGGTCCACGACCGCGCCGGTTACGCGGTCGCCATCGCCGGCGAGGCGCGCGAGCGTTGTGTCGGTCCAGACCGGGATGCCGGCGCGCAGCACGCCCGCGAACAGCCCGGCCATCAGGCCCTGACCGCCCGCGGCGTAGCGCCGGCCCACCAGCACGGCCGCCCACGCCCTGCGCCAGGCGCTTGCCGAAGACGGGAATTCCCTTGCGCGGCATCCGGGCCACCAGATTCATCCAGCGGTAGTCGGCGCCCGTCGTCGGCATCGGGACGGTGACCTCCATCAGGCCGGGCTCCAGCCGGGTGCGGTATTCGCCGAGCATCGACGTGTCGAAGGGGCGGCACTCGCAGGTGCGCCCCGCCGCGCTGCCGCCCGGCTCCTCGGGGTGGTAGTCGGAGTAATCGCGGGCCCAAAACAGCCGCAGCGGCGTCGTCCGGCGCAGCATTTCCACCGTCGCGGACACGTGCGCCACGAACGCAGCCGACCGCTGCGGGGGCGCCGACCCCGCGACCACCGCATCCAGGTAGGCGCCCGCGCGCTCCGCGGTGTCGCCGGCGTCCGCTTCGGCCAGCACCGGGCCGGCCGGCAGCCACAGTGCGCCGCCGGACCGGGCGGTCGAGCCGCCGACATACGACGACTTCTCCACGATCAGCACCGACAGCCCCAATTCGTGGGCCGCCAGCGCCGCGGCCATGCCGGTGCCGGAGCCGACGACCAGCAGGTCAACGATGGTGTCGGCCACGGGCAGTCCGGCGGGAATCGTCGCGCTGTGCGTCGTCACGTCCGCAACCGTAGGCCGCGGCGGCGCGACGCGAGAAGGTCCGTCCTGATGAGTGGAACAAGGGGGTCCCGCGGTCCGGTCCGGGGGAGTTAAATCAGGCTCTATGACGTCGCAGACCGAGGCCGACGAAATTCGGCTCATTGAAGCGCAGGCCGCGCCGACGCGGTTCGCCCGCGGCTGGCATTGCCTGGGCCTGATCAGGGATTTCGGTGACGGCAAGCCGCACGCGATCAACGCCTTCGGGCAGAAGCTCGTCGTCTTCCGCAGCGGCGACGGCAACATCAACGTGCTCGACGGCTACTGCCGGCACATGGGCGGGGACCTGTCCCAGGGCGAGGTCAAGGGCAACGAGATCGCGTGCCCGTTCCACGACTGGCGCTGGGGCGGCGACGGACGCTGCAAGCAGGTGCCCTACGGCCGGCGCGCCCCCAGACTGGCCCGCACCGCAAGCGTGGACCACGCTGGAGCAGGACGGCATGTTGTTCGTGTGGAACGACCCCGAGCGCAAACCGCCACCGCCGGAGGTCGACCATTCCGCGCATCGAGGGTGCCACCAGCGACGAGTGGACCGACTGGCATTGGTACACCACCGTCGTGGGCAGCAACTGCCGCGAAATCATCGACAACGTGGTGGACATGGCGCACTTCTTCTACATCCACGGCGCGTTGCCCACCTACTTCAAGAACATCTTCGAAGGGCACGTCGCGACGCAGTACATGAACGGCGAGGGCCGGCCCGACATGGGCGGCACCGAAGGCGCGCAGATGCTGGGCACCACCTCGGTGGCGTCCTACTACGGCCCGTCCTTCATGATCGACGACCTGACCTATCACTACGAGCACGGCGATGCCAAGACGATCCTCATCAATTGCCACTATCCGATCGATGCGAATTCCTTTGTGCTGCAATACGGCATCATCGTGAAGAAGTCGGAGGCGATGCCCGGAGACGAGGCGATGCAGACCGCGATCAACCTCGGCGACTACGTCAAGCTCGGTTTCGAGCAGGACGTCGAGATCTGGCGGCACAAGGCACGCATCGACAACCCGCTGCTGGTCGAGGAGGACGGCCCGGTCTACCAGCTACGGCGCTGGTATCAGCAGTTCTACGTCGACGCCGCCGACGTGCAACCGGACATGGTGGACCGCTTCGAATTCGAGCTCGACACCACCCGGCCCTACGAGGCGTGGATGAAAGAGGTCGAGGCCAACATGGCGGCCCGGGCGTGATGACGCTGGAATCGTCGGTGCGAGAGGACAATCGGCTCGACGAGATGCCGATGGTGCCGGTGACGTGCCGTAATTGTGGCGCGCGAGTGCTGGCCCGCAAGAGCAGCTGGAATCAGACCAGCGTGCAGTGGAACGCCGACGCGACGGCCCGGTGTCCCGAGCGCGCCGACGCGCAGAAGATTGCAACACCGGGGAGCCGGGGCGTCTTCATCGTGTGCTCGGCGCTGAGTGCGTCGATCCTGGACGCGGTGCGCCGCGGAGATTTATCTGTCGTCGATGAAAAGGACAGCACTTCACGCTAATTCAGGCGCCTCCGGAGCGCCTATCCCCGGGGGATCTCATCCTTGTGCCGCGGGCAGTACGAGTAGATGCTCTGGGCGACGAAGTAACCGGTGTGGAACTCCGGCAGACTGCTGCTGGCCAGCACGTCCTGCATCACTTCCATGGGCGTTTCGCCGGTGTCGAGCCGCGCGCAGACGTAGTGAGCGGCTTCGATCGCGTGTCCGGCCGACGCTTGGTCGATGATGCCCTGCTCCTCCAGGGCCGCCAAAAATTTCTGGTCGGTGGTGTCGGCATAGGCGATGGGCGCCGCCGCCAGCAGGACGACCGATGCGGCCGCCAGTGTGACGAGCGGGCGGGCAACCATGTCTGACGGGCTCCCTGAGGTGGTTGTCGTGCCGAAATCCACTCGGTTGGCTGGGCCGACACTTCGGCTGTTATGCCTCGATTTTGCCGCATGTCGTGACGGCGTTTGCCAAATAGCGGGTAGTTGTTACCCGGTGTGTTGATCCGCCGGCACCTGCGCGGTTGGTCTCGTCGGCGGATCGTGTCGCTCAAAGGCGGGCGCAATGCCCATTTCGGTGACGGCGGGTCATCGGTCGCGGTGGATTACCTTGGCGGCGGATGCCGCTGTGCGGCAAGCGTATTCGCCCGCGCCGTCATCGCGGCGCCGACCGATTCCTCGGTGAGTAGATAGAAGCGGCCCTCGGTGGCCTGCTCGAAGATCGTCGCGGCCGTCGCGAGCGGATCAATGGCCGCGGCCTTGACGTCGAGCATCGCGGATCGCTGCGCTGCGGCGGCGGCGACATCGGTCCCAACGGCGCCGCCAGGACGCCGCCGACCGAGGACAAATTCCAAACCCAGGCCTGCTCGTCGCTGGCCATCATCGTTGGGAGGAACGCGCGTACCCCGTGAAACACCACCGAGTTCGTCGCGCAGCGCCTCGATGGCGTCGGTGTCGATGTCGGCCAGCACCACGGTCATGCCCAGCCGGCCGGCGTGGTGCGCCAACCCCGCCCCGATGCCCGAGCCGGCGCCCGTCATGACGGCGATTCCACCCGAGAATGGCTTCACGCGTACTGCAACACGGGCCGCGGCGCGGGTCGCAGCGGACGCAATGGCTGCAGGGTCGGGGCGACGTGGTGCGGGCCGTCCTCGGCGTGCCGCCAGATGCCCATCGCCGTCATCCGGACCGGGGCGATCAGTCGCTGGTCGAACTTCACCCGGTTCATCGGACCGCACACCGACACCGCGGCGATGACTTCCCGGTCTTCACCGGCCCCGCCGATGGGTGCTGCCACACAACCGAATCCGAGCAGCGATTCCTCACGTTCGAAGGCGACGCCGTGTGCGCGCACCCGCGACAACTCGACGGCCAGCTGTGAGCCGGTGGCGATCGAGTACTTGGTTTTGCGGACCCGCAGGTCCACCGGCGCATCCTCGTCGCGGTAGGCCAGGATCGCCTTGCCGACGGCGGTGCAGTGCGCGGGTTGACGGCTGCCCACCCGGGTGGGGATCGGCGCCAGCGGCGAGTCGCCGACCTTGTCGAGGTAGACCACGTCGGGCCCGTCCAGAACCGCGAGGTGCACGACGAGCCCTGTGGCGCGGTGCAATTCGCCCAGCAGGGGATGGGCTGCGCGCACCAGGCGGTCCTGATGCACGGCTAGCGAGCCCAACTCGACCAGGCGCATGCCCAGCTCGTAGTCGCGGCCGCTGCGGCGCAGCCAGCGCAGCTGCACCAGGCGCTCGAGCATCCGGTGTGCCGACGAGCGCGGCAGGCCGGTGCGCCGGACGATCTGGGCCAACGTCAGGCGCCCGGGGCCGTCGAATGCGTCCAGGACGAGCGAGATGCGGTCGATGACCGCCGTAGGCGTGGCTGATTCCGCGGTCCCTGGCATCCGGCCCTCCTGGCTAGAGCTATCTGGCTGTCATATTCCTATTAGGAGGATATGTGTTTACCACACCACTGTGGTCGCTGTCACACGCCGTGACGAAATCTCCGCCGGACGGGGTGAGTCCTGTTGACTGCTCGGACGGTGCGCCGAGGACGGAATATTGGCGAAAACTCCGCCCAGCATGGACACACAAAGCCGTCAGCGCACTCGCGAAGCGACGCGGGTCGACTGGATCAGGGCAAGTCAGCCCTTGGCCGCGGAACGGCCCGCGCGGCGGCCGTAGAAGCTGCCGTCACCCAGCGAGACCCCGCTGGCATAACCCCACGCGGCCAGGCCGGCGGTGCACCGGCCGGCGGCGAAGAGTCCCGGAATGGGCGCGCCGCTGACGTGCAGCACCTCGGCGTCCAGCGTGCTGGCCAGCCCTCCCAGCGTGAACCCGCCGGTGTTCTCCCGCAGGTCAATGGCGCCGACGGGGGAGCCGATCGGCTTGATCCACTCCGGCTTCTTGTGCAGCAGCGGATCCTCGCCGCGCACAGCGCCTACGTTGTAGGCGGCAACGGTCGCCTGCAGCGAGCCGGTCGGCAACCCCATGTCGCGTTCCAGGTCGGCGACGCTGTCGGCCACCCAGGTCGCCGGGCGCAGCATGAACTTCGGCGACCACGAGGCCATGGCCTCCTCCTGCGCATCGCCGTCGATGATGAGATAGGCGACGTTGTCCTGCTGGTAGAGGGTGAGCTGCCCGATCCGGCCCGGGTAGGTGTCCTCGGCGACGTAGCGCTGACCGCGACCGTTGACCAGGATGCCGCGCACCAGCTGCTGCGGATCGATGAAGATCGCGACCTCGGTGGCGTCCATGTGGGCCAGGTCGGCGCCTAGGGCTTGCGCCATCCGGATCGCCTGCCCGTCGTGCTGTTCGATCGAGGCGGCGGGCCGGCCGGCGATCCGCGGCGCGTAGCGCTGGACCATCGCGTCGTTGTAGGCGAAGCTGCCGGTCGCGAGGACCACCCCGGTGCGCGCCCGGACGCTTATCTCGGTGCCGTACTGGCGGGCACGGACGCCGACCACCCGGCCGTCGGATTCGGTGATAAGTCGCTGCACCCGCACGTCGTAGCGCGCCCGCACGCCGGCCGCGGTCGCGGTTTCGACCAGGGGCTTCATCAGCATGTAGCCGGCGCTGGCTTCGCCCTGCTTCTTGTTCTGCATCTGCGGGACGTGCCCGCGCGGCGCGGGGGAGGCGATGGTGTTGAACGGGAAGGAGTTTTCGCCGCCGCTGTACATCAACCCCTGATCGCCCATCGGCTCCCAGCCGGGCTCGGAGAAGAACTCCGCCTTGAACGGGACACCGCAGCCGACCAACCATTCGAAGTGGGCGACGCTGCCGGCGCAGTAATCGGCGATCCTGTTCTCGTCGGCGCCGGGGCCCATCGCGACGTTGAGGAAGGCCACCATGTTGTCGACGGAATCGGTGAAGCCACAGGACTTTTGGATGGGCGTGCCGCCGCCGAGATAGATGAAGCCACCGGCCATCGACGCCGCCCCACCCCAGGACCCGGTGCGCTCCAGCACCAGAACCTCGGCACCGGACCGGGCCGCTTCCACCGCCGCCGCAGCACCGGCGATGCCGAAGCCAGCGATGACGACGTCGGCCTCGTCATCCCACGAGGTGATTGACGGCGCCGCAACCGGGGTCACGTCCGATTCGGGCGTCACAGTCGCATGGCCGCGGGCATTTCGCCGACCCACTGGTGCCCCCAGTAGCTGTCGGCGGTGATTTCCTCTGCGGTGTAATAGGTTTCGTCGACACGCATACCGTCGGTGCCGAATTCGATATCCCAGTCACCGGGTGCGCGGACATAGAAAGAGACCATTTTGTCGTTGGTGTGCCGCCCCAGGGTGGACGAGAGCTGGAATCCCTCGGCGTTGACCCGGTCCAGCGCCTGCCCCACGGCGTCGAGGGTGTCGACCTCCACCATGATGTGGACCAGGCGGGGGTCGCGCTGGTGTGCGGCCGGGACGATCGCCAGGCTGTGGTGTCGCTCGTTGATTCCCAGGAACCGAACCCGCACCGGGCCAAACTCTTTCGGCAGCGGCACCCGAAACGCGCCGCGGGCGCGGAAGCCCAGGACCTCGGTGTAGAAGTCGAAGAGCCCGTTGGGGTCGGTGGCCGGCACCACCACGTGGCCCATGCCCTGGTCGCCGGTGACGAATTTCGCGCCGAACGGCGTGACGACGGGGCTGTGGTCGAGCACCGCGCCGTGGAACACCTCCAGCGTGGTGCCGGCGGGATCCTCGAACGTGATCACCTCTTCGACGCGGCGCGCCTCGGCCTCGTCGGGGGACAGCTGTTTGTAGGCCACGCCGGCGCCGTCCAGGGAGGCTTGCACTCGTTGCAGCGCAGGGTGGTCGCGCACTTCCCAGCCCACGGTCAGCACCCGGTCGGTCTCACCGGGCACCACGATGAGCCGGGCCGCCCGCTCGTCCATCCGCAGATAAAGCGCTGACGGATCGGGACCTTGTGGACCAGGCGAGCCCTCGGCGAAACCCAGCACGCCGAAGGCAAACTGCCGCCAGCGGTCGATGTCGTTGGTCGAAATGGTGATGTAGCCCAGGCTTTTCAGGTCGCTCACGAATGCTTCTCCTGCTCAGATCAGGGCCCGCAACGGGCCCTCGGGCGGGTCGACGCCGATCGAACTCAGCGCCGACGCGTGATAGGTGGTGCCGGGGACATGGATGGCATGCATCTGCCCGACGTGCACGTCACGCCAATACCGTTGCAGCGGCTTGTCCATTCGCGCCGCGTTGCCGCCCGAGCGGGCGAAGATCTCGTCGACGGCCGACACCGCGCGCCACACCGCGCGCACCTGCGTCCGACGCCCGGCCGCCCGGTCGGCGAACGACACCTCCTTGCCGGCCGCGACCATGTCGTAGATGCGGTCGGCGTTGGCCAGCAGCTCCTGGCGGGCGGCGTTGATGTCGGCGGCCGCCTCGCCGATCGCATGCATGACGTAAGGGTCGTCCTTGATCGCGGTTCCGGTAGCGCCGACGCGCTCGCGCTGATAGTCCAGATGCGCCGCCAGCGCCCCTTCGGCGATGCCGATGGTCGCCGCCGAGATGCCCAGCGGGAACATCGTCGACCACGGCATCAGGTACAGCGGCTCGGTCATGCCCGCCTCCCGCTGAGCTGTGCCGTCCATTACCTTGGTCGCGTCCATGGTCCGGTAGCTCGGCACGAACGCGTCCTTGACGATGACATCCTTGGAGCCGGTTCCGCGCAGCCCCACCACATTCCACGAGTCGTCGACGATTTCGTAGTCCTTGCGCGGCAGGATCATGTGCAGCATCTGCGGCGGCATCAACGGGATGCCCTTCTCGTCGCCGAGCATGGCGCCCAGGATGATCCAGTCGCAATGATCGGTGCCCGAACTGAACTGCCAGCGGCCGTTGAAGAGGTAGCCACCGTCGACGGGTTTGGCCACACCCTGCGGCGCATACGGGGACGCCATCCAGGTGTCGACGTCGTCGGCCCAGATTTCGGCGGCGACCTTCGGGTCGGCGTAAGCCAGCTGGTAGGGATGCACGCCGACGACGCCGACGATCCAGCCGGCCGCCGGATCCAGTGCCGCGGTGGCCATCGTCGTTTCGGCGAACTCGCGTGGGTGGACCTCGAAGCCCTGGTACTGCTTGGTCTGCAGCAGCCGGATCAGGCCGGCGCCCTTCATCAGCTTGACGGTGTCGTCGGTGAGCCGGCCGATGCGCTCGGCTTCCGCGGCTTGGTCGCGCAGCTGGTCGGCCATGGCCACCACCTGGTCGAGTACCCGGTCGCTCATATCGTTGTCCTTACGTGTGGGCCTAGTAATGGTCTACCGCAGCGCCCACCCGTTCCCCAAGGAAATCCCGATGAGCGGACGGAAATGAGCGTCAGAACGCAATACGGTGCGCACCGATGTTGCCGCAGCGCCGACGGGCCGCTGCGGTCCACCTCGCCTGTCTGCAGATCTATGCGTCGTCGACGCTCGTCGAATATCAGCTACCGCAATAGGAATCGCTGATTTTCCCGCGGCGTCGCTACGACGCGGACCCCGCGGGAACTGCCCGCACCACGTACTGGAACACTTTGGCGTCGGCGACTGCCTGATCGGCATCCGTGCCGAGGCACTGCGCCATCATCCCGATTGCCGGCAAGACCATCTCGCGCAGCGGCGGCTCGGGAAAGACCACGGACTGGCACTCGGTGACGGCCAAGCCGGCTTGCTCGAACATTTCCAGCATGGTTATCCGGGTGAACCAGCGAAGATGTGTGCGATCGAGGAGTCCCATGTCTTCATAGCGAAAGAGACCGCAGCTCAATCGGGCCTGCACGCTCCAGTGTTGTGCGTTGGGTATGCACGCCACGACGTGGCCGCCGGTCGGAAGCGTCGAGCGAATCTTGCGCAGCAGAGTCCATGGATCACGTAGATGCTCGAGGACGTCGCCGAATACCCAGCAGTCGGCGCCGAACTCGGCGACCGTCGCGTCGTCGGCTTCCTCGAGATCCAGGACGTGTACCTCGTCGCAATGACGACTGGCGAGGTCTGCAAACTCGGACGAGACCTCCACACCTACGTAGCGGCACCCCGGATTGAGCTTCTTGTACTCACGCGCCAGCGCTCCGGAACTGCATCCCGCCTCGACGATGCGCTGGACGGTGGTCGGGATCTGCGCAAGGAGAGCCGCGTTGTGATGCTCATGAGCGGGCGTCTGCTGCATGCATAGTCACCTTAGCTGCGTTCATCGTCCAGCGGCACGGCACGAATCGAGTGTCCGGTGACCGGGAAGGCCAGTCCATTGCGACGCATGGCCCAATACCGTCAGTGCTTGTTCACCAAGGCGAACTCGTGGTACATGGGCGCGAACGTGCCCGGAAAGCCAAGGGGCTTCGTGCTGTTCGTCGGAGGGTTCGCCACCTACAACGACATCTGCGCCGAGGTGGCCGAGGCCGGCTACCGGGACTTCGATTTAATCAAGCGATGACTGGATTACTCGACAAGGTCGTCGTGGTCACCGGCGCCGCAAAAGGGACCGGGCGGGTGCACTGTCAGCGTTTCGCCGACGAAGGAGCCGACGTGATCGCCCTGGATGTCGTCGCACTCGCCGAGGAGTTGACCGGTACCGCAACGGAAGTCGAAAGCCGCGGCCGGCGCTGCGTCACGCGTTTCGCGGATGTGAGCGATCTTGCGGCCGTCACGTCCGCGATCGACGGTGGTGTCGCTGAGCTGGGTCGCCTCGACGTCATCATCGCCAACGCCGGAGTCCATATTCCGGGTGGTCCGTCCTGGGAGCTCGACTCGCAGGTCTGGCAGCGCACGCTCGACATCAACCTCACCGGGGTGTGGCACACCGCCCGAGCGGGTGTGCCGCACATCGGCGATCAGGGCGGTTCCGTCGTTATCATCAGTTCCACCAGTGGTCTTCGCGGTCTGCCCAACACCGCGCACTACACCGCCAGCAAGCACGCGGTGGTCGGTTTGGCCCGCACGCTCGCCAACGAGCTGGGCCCTCGCGGCATCCGGGTAAACACCGTGCACCCCGGGCCGGTCGCAACGCCGATGGTGCTCAACGAGCAGATGTACCGCAAGCTGCGGCCCGATCTGGCCAACCCGACGGCCGCCGACGCGGCCGAGGTGCTGCAGGCGCGCAACCTGCTGCCGGTCCCGTGGGTGGAGCCCGTCGACATCGCCAACGCCGTGGTATTCCTGGCCTCCGATGAAGGCCGCTACATCACCGGCACCCAACTCGTCGTCGACGCCGGCCTGACGCAGAAGACGACGTGACCGGGCGCTTAGCGGGCAAGGTCGCCCCGATCACCGGCGCGGCGCGGGGGATCGGTCGCGCACAGGCGGTGCGGTTCGCGCAGGAGGGCGCCGACATCGTGGCGCTGGACGTGTGCGGTCCCGTCGAGACCGTGGCCATTGAGCTCAGCACACCTACTGACCTCGAAGAGACAGCAGCCTTGGTCGCCGACACCGACTCGCGGGTGCACACCGAGATCGTCGATGTCCGTGATCTGTCCGGTGTGCAGGCCGCGGCGATTCGATGATCCTGACGAGCTCCATCGCCGGACTGCGCGGGCTGGTCGGCGTCGCACACTACACCGCCGCCAAGCACGGTGTGGTGGGCTTGAGCGTTCGCTGGCCAATGAACTTGCGCCGCACAATGTTCGGGTCAATTGCGTCAGCCCGACCAACGTCGACACACCGATGATCCAGAATGACCTCGTCAGTAGCGCGTTTCGCCCCGACTTGGACCGTCCGCCGACGCGTGCGGAATTCGCCGAGGCCGCACGCTCGATGAATATGCTCGCGGTGCCGTGGGTGGAGGCGGTGGACGTGGCCAACGCCGCGTTGTTCCTGGCCTCCGACGAGGCGCGCTACATCACCGCGATCGTCCTGCCCGTCGACGCCGGAGCCACGCAGCGATGAGAGCTGCGCTCACGATCACCGCTGGCTAGCTGCGCGAAAGGAAGGCCAGCACGGTGCTTTCGAACGCGTCCTTGGCCTCGATCATCGCCCAGTGCCCCGAGTTGGGAAAGATGTGCAGCTCCGCGTCGGGGATGGTACGCATCGGGATCAGTGCCATGTCCGGCGGACTCACCCTGTCGTCGCGGCCCCACGTCAGCAGGGTGGGAGCGGTGAGTTTGTGCATGGTCGCCCACGGCAGTGGCCGGTCGGAGGCGTTCAGCGCGGCGTTCATGCCGGCGAACGCCGCCTTGCCGTACATACGTCGCGCCGCGGCCAGGGTTTCCGGGTCGGTGGCCAGTTGCCAGCGTTCCTCGATCAGCTGTTCGGTGACCAGCGCCTGGTCGTAGACCATCGACTTGAGCCAGTCGACCAGGCGTTGCCGCGTAGGGTCCTCGACGAACTCCTGTAGCAGCCGAATGCCTTCGCTGGGACTGGGACTGAAGATGTTGGTGCCGATGCCACCGATGGTCACCAACCGATCGACGCGCTCCGGATTGTGGATTGCGAAGTTGATCCCGACGCCGCCGCCCATCGAGTTGCCGACGATGTGCACCTTGTCGACGCCAAGGGCGTCCAGGAAGGGCGTTACCGTTCCGAACGCGGTGACCATCGGATGGCCGCCGAAGTCGTCGCTGACCCCGAATCCGGGGAATTCCAGGATCAGGCACCGATAGCGGGCGGCGAAGGCGGGCAGCACGCCGCGAAAGTTACGCCAGCCCGTGACACCGGGACCGGAACCGTGCAGGAACAGCAGCACCGGACCGGACTCCGGGCCGCCGCTGTCGTAGTAGCGCAAAGCGCCCTTTTCAGTGCTGATTTCACGCAGATCGTGCGCGGTGATGGTCGTCGCTTCAGAAGTGTCTGCCACGGATGTCACCCTGCCATGCCGCGGCGGCGAGGGTGGACAGGGTTCCGCTGACTGGGCCGCTCAGAGTGGACCGTGGGCGGACTCCCCGCAATTCAACAGCTCTTTGAGCGCGGCGGGGAACGCGTCGGCGAGGTCCCACAGGTCGGGAACGAGGTCGGGGCAGGAGATGATGCCGACGCCGAGTCGGCCGTTGAGCGACATCACGGTGATGTTGAGCGCCGCGCCGGCAATGATCGGGCCGAGCGGATACATCGCGTCGAGTCGGCACCCCAGGAAGTAGAGCTGCTCTTGTGGGCCGGCCACGTTGGACATCACCAGATTGTGTGGCGGCTTGTCGGGCAGGGGGATGCGTGGCAGCAGTTTCCTGACCGCGCCGAACATGGTCTGTCCGGCCACCTGTGTCCAGTCGTGTAGCAGGGTCGGGCCCATCGCCGCGGAGTGGTCCTTTGCCGCGGCGTTTCCGGCGGCGATGCTGGCCAGGCGTTCCGCGGGGTCGTCGATGTGAGTTTCGAGCCGGCAGAGCATCCAGGTCATCTGATTGCGCCCCGCGCGAGTCGATTGATCGCGGACGGATACGGGCACGCTGGCGACGAGGGGGAGGTCCGACAGCGCATCGCGGTCCTGGAGATACTGCCGCAGCGCGCCCGCACACACCGCCGTCACGACGTCGTTGACCGTCACCCCGAAGCGGCGTTTGACGGTTTTCACGTCCTCGAGGTCCACGCTGGTCAGGGCGACGTTGCGGCGCCGGGTGAACGAGCCGTTGAACGCCGTCGGGGGTGCCGCGAACGGAGCCGCCATCGTCTGGCTACCGCCGCGTGCACGCAGCACCGTTTGCGCCAGAGTCAGCGCCGTTGACGGCACGACTTTGGCCAGGCGCCAGGGCCGCAATGCCGCGCCGATCAGCCCGCTGGCGGCGATCTGCAGCGGATTCGCCGCGCCGGTGCGCTCGGCCGGTTTCGGTGGCGCGGCGTCCGGCTCGGCGCTGCACAACTGCGCGAGCAGCTTGGCTCCGCCCACGCCGTCGACCACCGCGTGGTGGACCTTGAGGACGACGGAAAGGGCGTCGGTGCCGTGCAGGCCTTCGATCACCCACATCTCCCACAGCGGACGATCCCGATCGAGCGCAAGCCCGGCGACATGGCCGCAGACGTCCGCTAATTCTTTCGGCCCTCCGGGCGAGGGCAGGGCGACGCGGTGAAGGTGGCGAGCCAGATCGAAACGATCGTCGTCCACCCACACCGGATGGTCGAAGTTCAATTGGTTGTCGGCCAGCTTGAGGCGGAATTCGGGCACGGCGTCCACCCGCGCCGACAGCGCCTCATGGAAGCGATCGAAGGTGTAGCCCCCCGGCATCGTCGCAGGGTCCATTTCCAGCACACAGCAAATGTTCAATGGCTGAGTCGGCGATTCCAGGTTCAAAAAGAACGCGTCTAACCCACTGAGTCGTTGCATGCTTCTCGTCTCTTTTGCGCGGCCATGACCGCCGGTCACGTGACCGGCGGTCACCCCGGAGCTCCTGAGGGGACGTACGATCAGGGCGGCCGCAATCTTTTGGTGTGACTCTTATCTGTAGCCGTTGAGGCCGATTTGGCAAACATTCCGCCGGTACATTTAACGAGATCGCCACTCCGCGGTCGCCGGGCGCGGGGGCGGGTTGCCGGTTATGCGCTGGCCGACCGGCGGCGGCCGAATAGACGATCGACGGAGTAGCGGTTGTGACCGCGGAAGGCAATCACGCCGACCAGAAAGAGCGCGTGAACAAGCTGATCGCCGATCACGTTGAAGTGCTCGATCGACGTCGCCCCTAGAGCCAACACAATCATGACCAGGCCGCCGGCGATGGCGGCCCATCATCTGCACGTGGAAAGCCGCTAGCTTCGGCATCCGGACCCGGCCATGTCCGAACAGGCTGGCGCCGATGGTCAACCGAATCAGCAAGTACGCCAGGGCACGGTCGGTGTCGGACGCGGCGGTGATCCGTTCCTCCCCGGTCGACTCGGCCTAATGTCGAATGCCGACGTGGACAATAGATTTGGTGTTCCGATGACGCCACGATCACCGCTGGGTCCTGGAGGACTGGCGGGCCATCGCCGAGTCGGGAGCCGCCCAGTCGGTCGAGACCTTGCGATGCTTGATCAGCCAGGTGTCGCCCTTGGGCACCAGGAGGTCGCGGTAGCGGCCGTAGTGGTCGAGCCCGATGTGGGTGACCACGGTGAAGTAGGAGGCGACCCGGGCCCGGCCGGGTGCCACCTCGGCGAACAATACGTTCGTGACGTTATGGCGCACAATCGGTTTGACGTCGGCCTCCACGGCAATCTTTCCGGTTACCCCGCCCAGGAAGGCCGCGATCTCCGGACGGCCGCGCAGCGGCTCAGAACCCCGTATTTCGAGGATGCCGTCTGCGCAGAACGTCTCCGCGAGGTCGTCGAGCCGACCTCCGTCACCCGACCAGTTGTAGCGCGCCAAGGTGTCCCGTATTCGCTCGCGGGCGAGCAGTTCCCACATTTCCACCGTCACGACTCCTCGCGCCGCCGCCGACTCCCCGGCCCACCAGCGTAGGCGCTGTCGGTGACATTGCGGCAATAAGGTGGCGCAGGAGGCGTCGGATTCGCGGGTGCACCACCAATGATGTTCACTGCCAAAGCAATGCAGTCACACCTGTCGCGAGTTCTCGATGGCGGCGGGTCGCCGGCTCAGTGCTGTGCCGAAGGTTACTCGCCGGCCACGTTTCGAGAACGCACCGGTTGAGCAATAACCGGGCCAGCGCTGACCTAGAATCCTGGCACTTCCGCTACCCCATGTAGCGGAATACAGTGGATGGATGAAACCGGGCGAAGACGGTACACATCTGCGCACATGCCCATTATGTGAAGCCATGTGCGGCTTGGAGATTCACGTCGAGGGCGGCAGCGTCACCGGCATTCGGGGCAACCGTGACGACGTGTGGAGCCGCGGACATCTTTGCCCCAAAGGAACCTCGCTTGCCGCCCTGCACGACGATCCGGACCGTATCCGCCAGCCGATGATCAAGGTGGACGGCCAGTGGCAGGAAGTCAGCTGGGACGCGGCGTTCCGCCGCTGCACCGAGTTGCTGACCCCGGTGATCGACAAGTACGGCATCGGCGCTGTCACGGCCTACACCGGCAACCCGCTGGCGCATTCGTTCTCCCTGGCCCGCTATGCGGGGGTGCTGATGGGCATGTCCGGCATGCCGGTCACGTATTCGCCGGGCACGGTCGACCAATGGCCGAAGAACCTGTCGTCGCATCTGATGTACGGCCTGTGGTGGAACTTCCCGGTGCCCGACATCGAACGCACCGACTTGCTGGTGATCATGGGCGCCAACCCCGCGGCGTCGCAGGGCTCACTGTTGGCGGCACCCAATGTCATGAGCCTGATCGAGGGGATTCGCAAACGCGGCAAGGTGATCGTGATCGACCCGGTGCGAACCCTGACCGCCGCGCGTGCGGACGAATGGCTTCCCATCGTGCCGGGAACCGACGCGGCCCTGCTGCTGGCCGTCGCACATACCCTCTTCGACGAAGATCTGGTCAACCCGGGACCGCACGTCGAGGGTATCGACACCATGCGGCGGGCCGCCGCGGACTGGCCACCCGAACGGGTCAGTGCCGTCACGGGCATCGACGAGGACCGCATCCGCCGGCTGGCCCGCGAGCTCGCCGGCGCCGAGAAGTCGGTGGTGTACGGCCGAATTGGTTTGTGCAATCAAGAATTTGGCAGCCTCGCCAGCTGGCTGGTCGACGTCATCAACATCCTCGCCGGTCATTTCGACAGACCCGGCGGGGCGATGTTCCCCAAGCCGGCGGCGTGGTCGATCACCACCTCGCCGCTGCCCGGATTGGAAGGCGGCGCACCGGACTTCGGCCGTTGGCACACCCGGGTGCGCGGCGCCAAGGAGGTGCTCGGGCAGGCGCCGGTGTCGTGCATGGCCGAGGAGATCGCCACACCGGGCGACGGGCAACTCAAGGCGCTGATCACGGTGGCGGGCAATCCGGTGTTGTCCACCCCCGCCGGCGACAAGCTCGACGAAGTGCTGCCGATGTTGGAAGCGATGATCTCCGTTGATCTTTGGCTCAACGAGACGACCCGGCACGCCGATGTGATCCTGCCCGGGCTGTCGCCGCTCGAGCAGCCGCACCACGACGATCTGATCCTTCTCTTCGCCATCCACAGCATCGCGAATTATTCAGCCCCGGTGTTCGATCCGGGTGATCGCCCGCACGAATGGGAAATCCTGATCCGGCTGACCGGCCTGTGCACCGGCACCCCCGCCGAGGACGTCGACGTCGCCGCCATCGACGATGGATTCTTCGACTACCTGGCCTTCACCCGCGGACTCGACGGCGGAACGATCCGCACGCTTTATGAGCACGGCGGACCCGAGCGAATGCTGGACCTCACGTTGCGAACGGGACCGTTCGGCGACCGGTACGGCAAGAACCCGGGCGGGCTCACCCTGGAGATGCTCAAGGCCAGCCCCAACGGCATCGACTTCGGGCCCATGGTGCCGCAACTGCCCGACATCCTCGGCACCCCCGACAAGAAAATCCGGCTCGCCCCGCAATACCTGCTCGACGACCTGCCGCGGCTGGCCGCGCGCATGGAACGACCAGCCGAACCACTCGTCCTGGTGAGCCGCCGGCATCTGCGATCCAACAACACCTGGCTGCACAACGTGCCCGCGCTGATGAAGGGAAAGGACCGGTGCACGTTGCTGATCCACCCCGACGATGCTGCCCGGTGCGGCATCGTCGACACCGACATCGTGACCGTGAAATCGGAGGCCGGCGAGATCAAAGTGCCCGTCGAGATCACCGACTCCATCAAGCCCGGTGTGGTGTCGATGCCCCACGGCTGGGGGCACGGCAAGTCGGGCACCCGCATGTCGGTTGCCAACCACTCACCCGGCGCGAACACCAATGTGCTGTCCCCGCCGACGTTTGTCGACGAGCCCTCCGGCAACGGGGTGCTCAACGGCATCCCGGTCACGATCATCGACGATCAAGCCCGGTTCCGGCCTGCGCCGACGCCCTGAGATAACCTGGCCCCAGTCCCACAACGCCTTTCGCGGCATGGGTCCGCATCCGCGCGGGGCCCGCGGCCCGACCGATGCCTGATCAGGGGGCGATGGGCCGATTTGTCCACTGGCGGTCAGGCCGGCGCGTCGAGCGGAACCATCCGCCTGCGGCCCCGGTACCGCCATCGGTGGGGATGATGTGGCCGGTGACGAACCCCGAAAGATCCGAGGCCAAGAACAGGATGACCCTGGCCTGATCCTCGGGCAGTCCCATCCGCCCGACCGGAACCCATTGCGGCCATTGCGTCTGTTCCTCGGCGGAAAGCCATTGCGAATAGGGCACTTGCAGGGATTCGGTGACATCGGGCGCGATCGCATTGACCCGCACCCCGTCGTTGCCCACCTGGACCGCGAGGCTGCGAGTGAACGCGTTGACGGCGGCTTTGAATGCGGCGTACACGGGATCCTCCGGATAGCCCCGCAGCCCCTCGACCGATGAGACGTTCACGATCGCACCCCTCTGTCGCTCGACCATCGCTGGCAGGAACGCGTGCGTCAGCAGGAAAACGTGGTGCAGGTTGATCCGGTAGAGCTCGTCCCACAGCTGCGCGTCGGTCTCGACGAAGTTTCCGGGGTGACGCAACCAATGGCCCACGTTGTTGACCAGCACGTCGACTCGGCCAAACCGGTCGAGAACCGTTCGGGCCAAGCGGGTGACCTGGTCGGGGTCTCGCACGTCGGTGACGACGGCTGAGGCCGACCCACCGGATTCGGTGATCGAGGCCGCCGTCGCGCCGGCCAGGTCGGCGTCGATGTCGGCAATGACCACATTCGCACCGTGTTCGGCGAACAACCGCGCGGTGGCAGCGCCGATACCTCCGGCGCCGCCCGTGACGACCGCCACCCGGTCCGTCAGCAGCGGATCGGGACGCGCAATGTATGTCATCGCTCCTATCTTGGGCCATTCGACGGGCTGAGTAACAGCTGCTCGTGCCGAGTTGAGGCCGCGCGAGATCCGCGAAAGAGCTAGGCGGCTTACCCATCTTCCGCCGCAGCAAACGTGACGTACGCGACAATTACCCCTAGTTCTTTCCAGTTAGGCTTGCCCGCCGCCGGGTATCCGCCCTCCACTCAGGAGGTTGAAATCAATGGTGAGCACGACCGAACCGACACATATATTGCCGAGCGTGGCGACGACGCGGCGCGTCCATCATCGCCATAGTCCGCAGTCGGTTGCCGTAGGGCTCGCCAGCCGCTTGATCGTGAAGAACACCATCCGCGCGTGGGCCATGACGCCGGATCTGCACTGGCCGTTCGAGTACGTCGATGGTGTCGCGGGGTTGGTCCCGCGACTGGGGGCGAGGGCGGAAATCGAAGGGGTGCGGCTGGACCATTGCGCCGCCGAATGGGTTCGCGCTCCCGGCGTATCGGGGGCGCGGGCAATCCTGTATTTGCACGGCGGCGCGTTTTTGACCTGTGGCCTCAACACCCACCGCTCCATGGTGACTCGGTTGTCGAAGGCGGCCGATGCCGCCGTGCTTACCGTCGCGTACCGGAAGCTGCCGGCGCATCAGATCACCGACGCCATCGACGACGGCATCAGCGGCCTGCGCTGGTTGCTGGATCGCGGTTACGACGGCGACCAGATTGTTGTGGGTGGCGACTCCGCCGGCGGATACCTGGCGTTCATGACCACGCTTTTGGCGATCCAGGACGGCATCATGGAACCGGCCGGAGTCGCGACCGTCTCGCCGTTCACCGACACGGATCCGGTGCGCAAACTCAAGCACCGCAACGCGCGCAAGTGTTCGATGTTCACCCGCCGGGCATTCTCGCGTTTCGCCCAATTCCTCAGCAAGGCACAGGTTGTGGAAGGCCAGGGCGGCTCCGCGGTTGCCTCCCCGGTGGACGCCGATCTGTCCTCGCTACCGCCGGTCATGATCCACGCCAGCTCGGACGAGTTACTGCTCGCCGACGCCGAGCTGATGGCGAAGCGCTTGGAGGCCAGCGGGATCCACTGCGATCTGCACCTGTGGGAGGGGCAGATTCACGACTTCCCTCTGGCCGCAGACGTTTTGCCCGAGGGCAGGCGGGCCATCAAATACCTGGGGGATTTCGTCAAGGACGTCACCGGCGCTCGCGCCAAGGTTCCGAGCCTGCGCAGCCTGCGCAATGCCGCGGTCGCCGGTTGAAAGTTTTGAAAGTAACTGCACCGCAGGTTGGTTCGACACTCAGCTGCTTTCCCCGCTTCGGCAATCTTGTGTGGTTTCCCGCCGCCCGCACCCGTTGGCGGTTGGGCGAAGCGGAGCCCGACGAACAACCCAGCGCGTAAGCCGCGCCACTGCCGTTACAGTTGGTCCTGATGACCTCACCAGCCCCGCCTGCGCTGACCGTGCGGTACGAGGGATCCGAACGCACCTTCGCGCCCGGCAACGATGTCGTGATCGGGCGTGACCTTCGCGCCGACCTGCGAGTCGCCCACCCCCTGATCTCCCGTACCCACCTAATCGTGCGGTATGACCAGGGCCGATGGATCGCCGTCGACAACGGCAGCCTCAACGGCCTATATGTCCACAACCGCCGCGTCCCGGTCGTCGACATCCAGGATGGGCTGCGGGTCAACGTCGGCAATCCGGACGGCCCGGCGCTCACCTTCGAGGTCGGCCGCCACCAGGGCTCGGCCGGGCGACCCCCGCTGACGACGTCGATACCGATTGTCAGCAACCCCAACGCACCGCTGGCACGGGCGCCGCAAAGCCAGCCATTCGGCACGCAACACACCGGCCAGCCTCAGCAGCCGGCGTCCGCCTCGTTCCGGCACCCCGTCCATCCGCCCACCACCGCCCAGCCGAGCCAGCCGGCCGGCGGAGCCGCGGCCGGGCTATCCGTCCGAGCCGCAGCCCCGATCTCCGACCAGCGGTCTGCCGAGCGCCCCGCCCAGCGGTCCTCAGCCCGAGCCGCAGATTTACCGGTCGCCGCCGGTGCATGCGGTGTCGCCGACCAGCGCGGAGTCGGGGGCGCCCCAGACGGGACACATCGGCGGCGACTCGTCGGTTATCGCGACGTCGATGATGAAGATCCTGCGGCCGGGCAAGGCCGGACCGGACGCGCCCGGCGCGATCAAGATCGGGCGCGCCAACGACAACGACATCGTGATCCCCGAGGTGCTGGCATCGCGCCACCACGCCACCCTGGTTCCGACAGCCACCGGCACCGAGATCCACGACAACCGCAGCATCAACGGCACCTTCGTCAACGGCGTCCGGGTCGATTCGGCCGTACTTCACGACGGCGACGTGGTCACGATCGGCAACATCGACCTGGTCTTCCACGGCGGCAACCTGGCCCGCCGCGACCAGACCGCGACCGCGACGCGCAGCGGTGGCCTCGATGTGCGCGGGGTGACCTGGACGATCGAGAACAACAAATCGCTGCTGGACAACATCTCGCTGACCGCCCTGCCCGGCACGCTGACGGCCATCATCGGGCCTTCCGGCGCCGGCAAGTCGACCTTCGCCCGGCTGGTCGCCGGGTACACGCACCCGACGACTGGGACCGTGTCGTTCGAGGGCCACAACATCCATGCCGAGTACGCCTCGTTGCGCAGCAGGATCGGGATGGTGCCGCAGGACGACGTGGTGCACGGGCAGCTGACCGTGCAGCAGGCGTTGATGTACGCCGCGGAGCTGCGGCTGCCGCCGGACACCACGAAGGACGACCGCGCCCAGGTGGTTGCCCGGGTGCTCGAAGAACTCGAGATGACCCAGCACCTGCACACCCGGGTGGACAAGCTGTCCGGCGGTCAGCGTAAGCGCGCGTCGGTGGCGCTCGAGCTGCTCACCGGGCCGTCACTGCTGATCCTCGACGAGCCGACCTCGGGCCTGGACCCGGCGCTGGACCGGCAGGTGATGACCATGCTGCGGCAGCTGGCCGACGCCGGTCGTGTGGTGCTGGTGGTCACCCACTCGCTGACCTACTTGGACGTCTGCGACCAGGTGTTACTGCTGGCCCCCGGCGGCAAGACGGCGTTCTGCGGGCCGCCCAGCCAGATCGGTCCCGCCATGGGCACCACCAACTGGGCCGACATCTTCAGCACCGTCGCGAACGATCCCGACGGGTCCCGTGCGCGCTACCTGGCCCGAACGGGCCCGCCGCCCGCTCCGCCGCCCGCCGAGAAACCTGCCGAGCTGGGCGATCCCTCGCACACCAGCCTGGTCCGGCAGTTCTCCACGATCGCCCGGCGCCAGATGCGGCTGATCGTCTCTGACCGCGGCTACTTCGTCTTCCTCGCGCTGCTGCCGTTCATCATGGGGTCGTTGTCCATGTCGGTGCCCGGCGATGTCGGCTTCGGGATACCGAACCCGATGGGCGCCGCGCCCAATGAGCCCGGGCAGATCCTGGTACTGCTCAACGTCGGCGCGGTGTTCATGGGTACCGCCCTGACCATCCGCGACCTCATCGGTGAGCGCGCAATCTTCATCCGTGAACAGGCGGTCGGGTTGTCCACGACGGCGTACCTGCTGGCGAAGATCTGCGTGTACACGGTCTTCGCGATCGTCCAGTCGGCGATCGTCAGCATCATCGCGGTGCTCGGCAAGGGCGCCCCGACCCAGGGTGCGGTGGCGCTGGGCAAGCCGGGTCTGGAGCTGTTCGCCGACGTCGCGCTGACGTGTGTCGCGTCGGCCATGCTCGGGCTGGCCCTGTCGGCGGTCGCCAAGTCCAACGAGCAGATCATGCCGTTGCTGGTGGTCGCGGTGATGTCGCAGCTGGTGTTCTCCGGCGGGATGATTCCGGTCACCGCGCGCATCGGGCTCGACCAGATGTCGTGGGCCACACCGGCGCGGTGGGGATTCGCGGCGTCGGCCTCGACCGCCGATCTGACGAAGCTGGTGCCCGGTCCGCTGACCCCGAAGGACTCGCATTGGCAGCACACCCCGGCAACGTGGTGGTTCGACGTCGGCATGCTGTTCGTCATCAGCGCCGTCTACCTGGGCTTCGTGCGCTGGAAGATCCGCCTCAGGGGCGGCTGACCCCGGTCAGGCGCCCCTGCGGACCAGCTGCTCGGCCGCCGCGCGCATACGGTCGGATAGTTGCAGCAGATCGTGCTCGCCCACGCCCAACGGCAGCGTGTACGCCAGCTGCCGCAATTCGACGGCGTAGTTGCGCAGATCTTCGCGGAGGCGCATCTCAACAGTGGGCATGACTTCTCCCTCGAGGTGGGCAGAATGCTGGTCCGCGTCGACCGGCCGATCTAAAAATCTTCGCAGCCCGTCCGCTTGACCGCGAGGGGGTCGACGCGTTTTAACGGGAGTTTGACAGCGTATTTACAGTTCGAACGGTGCTCGAGCATGATGCAGCCCCGAAATTCCCGGCACCATCTCGCGGTGGCGTTACGCTGACGGCGCTCGGTGAAAAGCATGCAGAAAGGCACAGGCGCCGGAATGGATTTCGAACTCGACGCTGGGCAGCGCGCCTGGGTCACTGAGGTTCGTGAATTTCTGCACGACAACGTCACCCCGGAATTGCGCGCCGAGCTCGCCGAGCACGACTTGGAATTTCCCGACGGTGAGGTGGCCCGGTTTCGCCGCAAGATCGGGGCCAAGGGCTGGTTCGGCCTGAACTGGCCGCGCGAATATGGGGGACTGGGGCTCGGCGCCATTCACCTGCATCTGCTGATGAGCGAATTCGAATATTGGGGCGTGCCGGGCCCCGATCTGACGGTGACATCGGTGGCGCCCATGATCATGCGGCACGGCACCGAGCGCAATAAAACCGAATGGCTGCCGCTGATCGCCAGGGGCGAAATGATCTGCGCAGTCGGCTATTCGGAGCCTGAGGCCGGGACCGACTTGGCGAGCCTGCGCACCAGCGCGGTTCGCCAAGGCGAAGAATGGGTGATCAACGGGACCAAGATCTGGAACAGCGGCGCTCAGCGCGCCACCCACGAATGGCTCTGCGTCCGTACCGATCCCGACGGTGCCCGGCATCGCGGCATTTCGGTCATCATCGTGCCGATCGACAGCCCGGGCGTCGAAATCCGCCCGCTGTACGCGTGGTCGGGTTATCGCACCAACGAGGTGCACTTCCGCGACGTGCGGGTGCCGGTCACCAACCTGGTCGGCGAGGTCAACCGCGGCTGGACCTACATCACCGGTGCGCTCGATCTCGAACGCGGGGCACTGACCAACGCCGGAGACCTGCGCCGCGCCGTCGAGGAGTTGCATGAGCTGGCGCGTCGCCCGCGGCGCGACGGGACCGTGCCTGCCGACGATCCTTCGCTTCGCCGGCGGCTGGCGCAGGCTGAGGCCGACGTCGCGGTGGCGGTTCTGATGGGCTACGAGGCGGCGTCGATGCTCGATTGCGGCGTCATACCGAGCGTCGAGGTCAGCGTCGAGAAGGTGTTCACCAGCGAGCTGCGCCAGCGCATCGCCGACCTGGCGCTCGACCTCCTCGGCCCCGACGGCCTGTTGACGCATCGCAGCGAACGGGCCCCGCTGGCAGGCAAATTCGAGCGGCTCTACCGGGCCGCCCCCCTGATGCGCTTCGGCGGGGGTACCAACGAGGTGCTGCGCGACATCATCGCCCAGCGTGGGCACGGAATGCCCTCCTATGGACGCTGACGGGAGCTTCGCACTCCGCAGATGAAGACGATCCCCACCGCCGAACAGCGCGAGTTCGCCGCGGCCTTGCGCGCACTGCTGGCCGCCGAGAACCCGATCGGTCTGGTGCGTGCCCTCGACGAACCCGGCGGGGACCGCCGCACGCCGGCATTGTGGAAGGCGCTGGCCGACGCGGGCGTGTTCGGCCTGGCCATCACCGAAGAGTACGGCGGAGCCGGCGGCTCCCTCGACGACCTCGCCGTCTTCTACACCGAGGCCGGCCGCGCGCTGTGCCCGACGACGGTGCACAGCAGCGTTCAGGCCGCGCTGGCCATCGACCAGCTCGGCTCCCCGGACATCAAGGCCCGCTGGCTGCCGTCGCTCGCGTCCGGGGGGACGCGGGCCACGACCGCACTCTCGAACGCGCGCGACGCCGCCCTCGTCGCCCCGGCGCTGTACGCGGGCCCCGTCGCAAAACAGTGGCGGCTCACCGGAACCGCGGACTACGTCATCGATGCCGATGTCGCCGACCTCATCGTGGTGTCGGCCGCGGCGGACGAGCGCACCCTGGCCTTCGTCGTCGACATCCGCGATGTCAGCGTGGAACCGCTCGACATGGCCGGCGGGCTCCGGGCATTCACACTGCGCTTCGACGACGTCACCGCCGACGCGGTGCTCGACAGGATCACCGCACCGGCGCTGCGCCGGCTGGCGAACACCGCCGTGGCGCTGGGATCACTCGACCTGGTCGGTGTCGGCCAGGCCGTGCTGGACCGCACCGTCGACTACACCAAGCTGCGTCATCAATTCGGCCGGCCCATCGCGTCGTTTCAGGCCGCCCAGCATCTGATCGCCAACATGCACATCGCCGTGTCGGCAGCGCGATTGGCCGCGCATGCGGCGGTGTTCTGGCTGGGTCGCGGCCGCGTCGCGACCAGGGAGACGGCCATCGCGCGCATGCACGCGGCCACCGCTGCCCGGCTGATCACGCTGGACGCCCATCAACTGCACGGCGGCATGGGGTATGTCACCGAGACCGACCTGCATCTGTGGAGCGAGCGGGCACGGCTCGGTTCGACTCTCGGCGGCGGAGCCGACGTGGCCGCCGGTTGGCTTGAGCAGAGCCTGCACGACGAGACAGACGAAGGGGAGCACCATTGAGCGAGGACAGTTTGATCGACGCGGAATCGGCGTCGCGCGTGGGCACCGTCGCCGCGTCGGCGACCGGCGAGGCGAACCGGCGCGACTGGCAACGCTGGGCGGCGGCGGTCGGTGATCACAACCCGCTGTATTTCGACCCGAATTACGCCAGGGCCAATGGATATCGCGACATCATCTGCCCTCCACTGTTTCTGCAATACGCGATCCTCGGCGTATCGCCGCTCGGGTCACTACGTCCCGACGGATCGTCCGGCGCGGTCTCGGGCGGTTTGGCGTTTCCCCGCGCGCCCAAGCGGATGGCCGGCGGGGAGAGCTTCACGTTTCACCTGCCCGCCTATCACCGCGACGAGATCGAGATGGTCCGAACCATCGAGTCGATCGTCGAAAAGCAGGGCCGGTCCGGCACATTCGTTCTCGTCACCTGGCACACGGTGTACCGCAACCAATATCGCGACCTGCTGGCCGAAGCGTCGACATCGATGATCGCCCGTCCCTAGGAGGAGCGCAATGACCGACCCGCAGGCGTTCTACCAACCTCTTTTCGAGGACATCGCCGTCGGTGAGCACATTCCCACGCTGACCGTCACCGTCGACGAAACCCAGATGTTCTTCTTCAGCGCCGCCACCTACAACGGCCACCGGATCCACTACGACAAAGAGTGGGCACGCGAGACCGAAGGCTACGACGACGTCCTGGTTCACGGCCCGCTTCAGGCGGCGCTGCTGGCCCGCGCCCTCGGCGACTGGATCGGCGGCCGCGGGCGGCTGGTGTCGTTCTCGGTGCAGAACCGGGCGGTCGCGTATCCCGGCGAGTCGCTCAGCTTCGGGGGCGAGGTCACCGGTAAACGGCTGAGCGACGCGGGAACCGGGCTGGTCGATCTCGTCATCGCCGGTCGCCGTGACGGCACGATCCTGATGCCGGGGATGGCGACCGTCGAGCTGCCGATGCGGGGAGCCCAGCCGTGACCGGGCTGCGCGGCGAGGCGGCCATCGTCGGCATCGCGGAGTTGCCCGCCGAACGGCATCCCACCCGCGCACCGCTGTTCACCCTCGACCAGTACGCGGTGCTGGCGAAGATGGTGATCGAGGACGCCGGAGTCGAGTCCGGGCTGCATCAACGGTCTGCTGACCCATGGCGTCGCCGAGTCGGCCATGTTCGCACCGGCTACCCTGTGCGAATACCTGGGTCTGACATTGGATTTCGGTGAGCGAGTCGATCTCGGCGGAGCCACCGCCGCCGGAATGATCTGGCGTGCTGCGGTGGCCGTCGAACTCGGCATCTGTGACGCGGCGCTCGCCGTCGTCCCCGGATCGGCGTCGGTGCCCCAGTCCCAGCGGCGACCCGCACCTAGCCCGAATTGGTATGGGGCGTCGTCGAACAACTATGGCTCGCCGCAGGCCGAATTCGAAATCCCCTACGGCAACGTGGGCCAGAACGCGCCCTACGCGCAGATCGCCCAGCGCTACGCGGCGGAATTCGGTTACGACCCCGCCGCCGTCGCCAAGATCGCCGTCGACCAACGGACCAACGCATGTGCGCATCCCGGCGCCATGTTTCACGACACCCCGATCACGGTGAACGACGTGCTGGAAAGCCCGATGATCGCCGATCCGATCCACATGCTGGAAACGGTGATGCGCGTGCACGGGGGAGTGGGCGTGCTGATCGCCAACACCGACATCGCGCGCCGCGGCCGCCACCGCCCGGTGTGGGTCAAGGGCTTCGGCGAACACATCGCATTCAAGACCCCGACCTACGCCGAGGATCTGCTGTCGACCCCGATCGCGCGCGCCGCCGACCGGGCGTTCGCGATGGCCGGACTGAACCGGTCCGATGTCGACGTCGCGTCGATCTACGACTGCTACACGATCACGGTGCTGATGAGCCTGGAGGACGCCGGATTCTGCGCGAAAGGCGAAGGCATGTTGTGGATCAGCGAGCACGATCTGACCTACCGCGGCGACTTTCCGCTCAACACCGCCGGGGGCCAACTGTCCTTCGGCCAGGCCGGCATGGCCGGGGGCATGCACCATGTGGTCGACGGTGCACGCCAAATCATGGGCCGGGCCGGCGACGCGCAGGTGCCCGACTGCCACACGGCGTTCGTGACCGGCAACGGCGGCATCATGAGCGAACAGGTCGCGCTGCTCATGCAGGGGGATTAGGCATGAGCCATCCCATCCCCGAGCCCACGCCCGTCTCGCAGCCGTTCTGGGACGGCTTGGTGCAGCACCGGATCCTGGTGCAGTACTCGCCGTCGTCGCAACGTTACGTGTTCTATCCGCGCATGCTGGCCCCGGGCACCCTGGCCGACGACCTGGAGTGGCGCGAAATCGATGGCGCCGGAACGCTTTACACCTTCACGATCGCTCGCCGGCCCACCGGGCCGCCGTGGAAGGACGCACTGCCGCAACTGCTCGCGGTGGTGCAGTGGGATGCCGGACCGAAATTCAGCACCGAGCTGGTCGACGTCGACCCGGGTGACATCCGGATCGGGATGCGGGTGGAGCCGGTGTTCTACGATCTGCCTGGAGAGGGGATCACCCTCCTGAAATATCGGCCCGCATGACCTTGGGCGACGGGGTCGGAGGTGCATATGGACGACCCGCTCAACGGCGTAGTGCAGACGCTGCTCGACCAGTTGAACGCCGGATTCCCGCGCGTCGAGAACATGACCGGTCCGCAGGCGCGCGCCGCGGTGGCCGAGCGACGCATGCCGGTCAGCAACCTCGACGATGTCCGCAGCGCCACCGACCGCGTCGTTCCAGGCCCCGACGGGACGGTGCCGGTACGCATTTACGAGCCACACGGCGCGCCGTCGGGGGACCGCGCCGCGATCGTGTTCTACCACGGGGGCGGGTTCGTCTTCTGCGACATCGAATCTCACGATGGATTCTGCCGGGCCCTGTCCCGGGGCACCCAAGCCGTCGTGGTCTCGGCCGACTACCGCCTGGCCCCCGAGCATCCCGCCCCGGCGGCGGCGCTCGATGCCTTCGCGGTGTTCCGTTGGGCGGTCGACCACGCCGCCGACCTGGGTATCGACCCGGCACGGACCATGGTTGCCGGTGACAGTGCCGGCGGCAACCTGGCCGCGGTCACCGCCATTCTCTGCCGCGACCGCGGCGTCCCACCACCTGCCGCGCAGCTACTGATCTACCCGGCGATCGATCCGACGTTCGACACCGACAGTTATCACCGCTACGCCACGGGATACTTCAACACCCGTGCCGCGATGCGGTGGTACTGGCACCAATATCTGGGCGCGCAAACGGTTTTCGATCCGCCTTATCTGGTGGGCCCGGCCCGCGCGGACACCCATGCGGGCCTGCCGCCGGCGGTGATCGTGACGGCCGGGCTGGATCCCTTACACAGCGAGGGCTGTGACTACGCGCGCCGGTTGCGCCACGCGGGAGTGCCCGTGGTGCACCGAGACTTTCCGGGGCTGTTTCACGGCTTCATGACGATCCAAGCATTTCCGCCGGCGGCATCGGCACAGCATCTAATCTGCGCCGATCTGCGCGAGTTGCTGCATCCGGGGGACCGGAGCGTGGTGTCGTGACCCAAGTCAGCGACGTCGTCGTCATCGGCGCCGGGTTCGCCGGGCTCTACGCCGTGCACCGGGCCTCCTCGTCGGGCTTCTCGGTGACCGCGATCGAGGCCGCGCCCGACGTGGGCGGCACCTGGTACTGGAACCGCTACCCGGGCGCGCGCTGCGACGTCGAAAGCGTTGATTATTCCTACTCTTTCGATGAAGAACTACAGCAGAGCTGGCAGTGGACCGAACGCTTCGCCGCCCAACCGGAGATCCTGGCCTACCTGCGACACGTCGCCGACCGCTTCGATCTGCGGCGCCACTATCGATTCGGCGTCGACGCCATCGGCGCCACGTTCGAGCGGGGTCGCTGGCATGTCGACACCGCGACGGGGGATGCGTTCGCCGCGCAATTCCTGTTGTGCGCAACCGGCTGCCTGTCGGCGGTGAACCGGCCGAATATCCCGGGCGCCCAAGACTTCTCGGGTGAGGTGTATTTCACGGCCGCCTGGCCGCGCGAAGATCCCGTTCTGCGCGGCAAACGGGTGGGCCTGATCGGCACGGGATCGTCCGGCATCCAGGTGGCACCGATCATCGCCGCGAACGCAGCAAGCCTGGTGGTGTTCCAGCGATCCGCGAACTACACCATCCCGATGCCCAACCGGCCCTGGTCGGTCGAGGAACAGCGAGAAATCCAGGAGCAGTACCCTGAGCGTCGCCGGACCTCCGCCTATGCGGCGGCGGGCACACCGCACGGCACCTACCACAAGAATGCCCTCGACACCGACGCTCACGAGCGGTCCGAAGCGTTGTGGAAGCGCTGGCGCGAGGGCGGCGTCCTGTTCGCCAAGACTTTCCCCGACCAGACCAGCGACCTGTCCGCCAACGACGTCGCCAGGATCTTCGCCGAGGAGCGGATCCGGGAGATCGTCGCCGATCCTGTCGTCGCAACGGATCTCATCCCGGTCGATCACCCGATCGGAACCAAACGGATCTGCACCGACGACGGCTACTACGCCACGTTCAACCGCGACAATGTCCGGCTGGTCAACCTGCGCCGCGAGCCCATCGAAGCGATCACCGCCGACGGCGTACGAGCCGGCGAGACGACATATCCCTGCGACGTGCTGGTGTTCGCGACCGGTTTCGACGCCATGACCGGGGCGTTGACCCGAATCGACCCGAAAGGTGCAGCGGGACAACGACTGCGCGACGTCTGGGCCGACGGGCCGGTGACCTTCCTGGGCCTGATGGTGCCGGGGCTGCCGAACCTGTTTACCATCAGCGGGCCGGGCAGCCCCTCGGTGCTGGCGAACATGGTGCTGCACGCCGAGGTTCAGGTCGACTGGGTCATCGAACTGGTGCGGACCGCGCGACAGGACGGGGTGAACGAGGTCGAGCCACGCCGCGATGCGGCGCTCGCCTGGACCCAGCACGTGGCCCAAGCGGCCGAGCGGACGCTGTTCCCCAAGGCGGCATCCTCCTGGTACCTGGGCGCCAACATTGAGGGCAAGAAGCGGGTCTTCATGCCCTACATCGGCGGCTTCGGCGCCTACCGCCGCCACTGCGACGAGGTGGCCGCGAACAGCTACGCGGGGCTGGTATTGACCACCCGATGACGACGTCGAAGAGGAAGTGAACGCGTGCCGGAGACGGTTCAACAGCTACTGCGCCAGCGTCGCGGCGACGACACCCCGGCCCTCGTCCACGGCGAGGCGACCTGGACCTGGCGCGAGCACCTCGCCGAGGCCGAGACGGAAGCCGCGGCGCTCATCGCGCTCGCGGACACGGCACGACCGCTGCACGTCGGTGCCCTGCTGGGTAACTCGCCCGCCATGTTGCGGGCCATGGCGGCGGCCGGGCTCGGCGGCTACGTGTTGTGCGGGATCAACACCACGCGGCGCGGAGCCGGATTGCTGAGCGACATCCGGCGCTCCGACTGCCAGATGCTGCTCGTCGACCCTGAGCATCTCGATCTACTGGATGGGCTGGACCTCAACGGTATTCAGGTGCTCGATGTGGCAGGTGGGCGCTACGCCGACGCCTTCGCCGCCGCGCCGCCGCTGGTCCCGGTCCGCGAGGTGACATCCGCCGACACCCTGATGATGATCTTCACCTCGGGCACCAGCGGTGACCCGAAGGTGGTCCGGTTCGCCCATGGCATGGCGATCATGTGCGGTGCCAGCCTGATCTATCAATACGATGTCACCGCCGACGACGTCTGCTACCTGTCGATGCCGCTCTTCCATTCCAACGGCGTCGCCGCCGGGTGGGCGGTCGCCATCGGCTGCGGGGCCACCATGGTGCCTGCGCGTTTTTCTCCGTCCCGCTTTCTCGACGACGTCCGCCGCTACCGGGTGACATACCTGAACTACGTCGGCAAGCCGCTGGCGTTGATCCTGTCCACTCCCGAACGCCCCGACGACGCCGAGAACACCTTGCGGGTGGCGTTCGGCAACGAGGCCACCGACCGCGATATTGCGGAATTCGCAAGGCGTTTCGGGTGCCGGGTCATCGACAGCTTCGGCTCCAGCGAATTCGCCGTCATCGTGGTGCGCGAAGACGGCACCCCACCCGGCTCCATCGGCAGGCCGTATCCGGGGGTGAGCATCTACAACTCGACCACGCTGCGCGAGTGCGAGGTCGCGCGGTTCGACACACACGGGGCGTTGACCAACTTCGACGAGGCCGTCGGTGAGCTGGTCAACACCCAGGGTGCGGGGCCCTTCGCCGGCTATTACAACGATCCCGGCGCCACCGCCGAGCGGATGCGGCACGGGATGTACTGGTCGGGCGATCTGGCCTACCGCGACGCGGATGGCTGGATCTATCTCGCTGGGCGGACCGCCGACTGGATGCGGGTGGACGGCGAGAACCTGGCGGCCGGCCCGATCGAGCGGATTCTGGCGCGGTTGCGCGAAATCAGCCAGGTCGCCGTCTATGCGGTGCCCGACGATCGGGTGGGCGACCAGGTGATGGCCGCCCTGGTGCTGCGGCCCGGGGCAAGCCTGAGCCCGGATCATTTCGAGAGATTCCTTGCCTCGCAGGCCGACCTTTCCCCGAAGGCGTGGCCGCGCTATGTGCGCATCAACGATCAGCTGCCCGCGACCGCGACGAACAAGATCCTCAAGCGGGCGCTAGTCGCGGCGGGCGTCACCGCACAAGGTGGTGCGTTGTGGACGCGTCCCGCACGCGGCACCCGATATGCGCCGGTTGGCGAAAACGCCGCTGGCCGTGCGGCATCCACCCTCGGATCATGAACTAGCGGGCGGCCTCAGCCCGCTTCCTCGGCGACGGGCGCTTCGCCGAAGCGTGCCAGCACCAGAGTTCCGGCGACGGCGACGGCGAACCCCGCGATCACCAGCCAGCCGAGCCCGTCGCGCGCGGTGTCGCCCAGCCACACCACCCCGACGAACGCGGGTGCCAGCGTTTCACCCACCACCATTCCTGCGACGGCGGTGGTCACCGATCCGCGATGCAACGCGGAGGTGAGCAATAGGAATCCCGCGGCACCGCCCGCGGCGGCCGCGTACAGGGCGGGGTTGGTGTAGAAGGAGCGTTTGGTGGGATCGATCGCGTCGATCAGGCGCACGGACACCTCGACCACGCCGAATCCGGTTCCGGCGGCCAGCCCCAGTGCGAGCGCACGGCCGCGGTCGGGCAGGCGACCCGCGGCCGCACCGCCGACGAACATCGCGGCCGCTACGCCCAGTAGTGCCCAGCCAAGCCCGGCCGGGGCGTGCCGGAAGTGGCCCGGCCCGGCGGCAAGGGCGAGGACGACCAGGCTGACGCAGACGACGCCGACGGCCGTCCACTCCGCCGACGACAGCCGCGCCGACAACAACCATGCGGCGACGACGCCGGTGACCGCGATCGAGGCGGCCAGCGCCGCAGCGACCACATAGATCGGTACCAGGCGCAGCGCGGCGACCTGCAGCGCAAACCCGACGACGTCGAGGCCTACCCCGACCAGATAGCGCCACTGCCGGACGGCTCGCAGCAGCAACACCGCGTCGACACCCGAGCCGCTGCCCGCCTCCACGGACCGGGTCCCGGCCGCCTGCAGCACGGTCGCCGTCCCGTAACAGAGCGAGCAGCCCAGCGCGAGGAGGAAGCCAATCAACACACCCTGACGATAGGGCGCGTTTCGCGCCGAGCCGACTTTGGATGTTTGGACCCCGCGCTTGTGGGGCACGTCACATGCACCCCGGCATGCGGCCCCGCCACACCCTCGCAGAATGAGTGAACGCGTATGCCTGTTAGGCGTGCATGCAATAAATATTTGATATTCCCTGCTATTGCAGCATAATTCGTGCTCGATGTTTAGAGTCGGTGTACGGCTGTGTACTATAGCTACATGGCTGAACGCGGCGCTGAACCACGGGTCCCACGCGGGCGTCGGCTGTTCCTGCGAGCGGTGCGCCGACTATTCAGCCCCCTGCAGCCCGACGACTACCTCGAGATGCTCAACCCGCTGTGGACCACCAAGGAGTTGCGCGGGAAGGTCGAAGGCATCGAGCAGCAGGGCTCAGAAGCGGCCAGTGTGCTGATTCGCCCGGGATACGAGTGGCCGGGCCACAAGCCCGGTCAGTACGTGCGCCTCGGCGTGGTCATCGACGGCGTCTACCACTGGCGCGCGTACTCGCTGACGTCGGATCCCAGGCCCAAAGACGGACTGATCAGCGTGACGCCGAAGAGGGTCGACGGCGGCGCCGTGTCGCCCTACCTAGTGCACAAGATCCAGCCCGGGGACCTGGTGCGGCTCGGCGAGATCGAGGGTGTCTTCACGCTGCCCGACGCCGTGCCGGACAAGATGCTGTTCATCAGCGCCGGCAGCGGCATCACCCCGATCATCAGCATGCTGCGCAGCCTCGACAGTCGCGACGAGATGGGCGACGTGCTGGTCATCCACTCCGCGCGCACCCGCGAGCAGGTCATGTTCCTGGAAGCGCTCGAAGAACTCGCCGGCCGCCACGAGGGGATGCGGCTGGACCTCCGCCTCACATCCGAGCAGGGGCGACTGACGCCCGATGACCTCGATGACCTGTGCCCGGACTGGCGGGAGCGCGAGGCTTTCTGCTCGGGTCCCGGTGAGATGCTCGACGCCCTGATCGAGCACTGGGAAGAGAACGGAGATTGCGAACGCCTGCACTTCGAGCGGTTCCAGCCCAAGATCGGCGGCGACGCCAACGCCGGTGAGGGCGGCACCGTCTGCTTCCTCGACAGCGACAAAGAAGTCGAATGTGACGGCGGCACATCGATTCTCGAGGCGGGTGAGAAGGCCGGTCTCAACCTCGCATTCGGCTGTCGAATCGGAATTTGTCATACCTGCGTGGGAACGCTGAAGTCGGGCAAGCTGCGTGACCTGCGCTCGGGCGACGTGACCGAGCCGACCGGCCAAGACGTGCGTATCTGCATCAACACCGCCGAAGGCGATTTGGAACTTCAACTGTGATCGAAAGGAGCGGCTGGTGACAACTGCCGTGAAGAGGGCCGGGGAAAGCCCGCTGTCCCGACTTGGGGAACAAGAGCTCGAAAAACTCGCGAAGGAATTCGACGCGATCCACGACGACGTGTTCGCCGATCTCGGCGACCGCGACCGGCGCTACATCAAGAACGTCATCTCGGCGCAACGGCAGATTGTCGTGGCCGGCCGGGTGCTGTTGCTGGCATCGCGCTCGAAGACGGCGTGGCTGTTGGGCACCGCCTGCCTCTCCATGGCCAAGATCCTGGAGAACATGGAGATCGGCCACAATGTCATGCACGGCCAATGGGATTGGATGAACGACCCCGACATCCATTCGTCGGTGTGGGACTGGGACACGGCGTCGACCGCCGAGTCGTGGAGGCACTCCCACAACTACATTCACCACACCTTCACCAACATCCTCGGCAAGGACAAAGATCTCGGCTACGAGATCATGCGCATCGACCCGAACCAGAAGTGGGCTCCGCGCTACCTGGGTCAGCCGATTTACAACGCGCTACTCACCCTGCTGTTCGAATGGGGCGTGGCCGTGCACGACCTGGACATCGACGCCATCCGTAAGCGCGAGAAGCCGTGGTCGGAGGTGCGCAAAGACCTGCGGGGCATCGGCGTCAAAGCCCGCGCGCAGATCTACAAGGACTACCTCGGCTGGCCGGCCATCAGCGCAGGCGCGTTCGCGCTGACCCAGCTGGCATCGCGCGGACGGCTCGAGCAGCCGAAGCATTCGCGTCTCGGCAAGAGGCTGCGCAGGGTATCGAAGGGCGGCCGCGTCGGCGCCGCGGCGGACTTCCTCGACAAGGTGGCGCCCGGGGTCGAAAGCACCTACCTGCGCACGCTGGCCGCCGACGCCCTGGCCAACGTCATCCGCAACATCTGGGCGCACGCCATCATCTTCTGCGGCCACTTCCCGGACCAGACCTACACGTTCACGCAGGAAGAAACCGAGAACGAGACACGCGGCGGCTGGTACGTGCGCCAGCTGCTCGGGGCCGCCAACATCGACGGCAGCCCGCTGTTCCACCTCATCAGCGGCAACCTCGGCTACCAGGTGGAGCACCACCTGTACCCCGACATGCCGAGCAGTCGATACTCCGAGATCGCGCCGCAGGTCAAAGACATCTGCGACCGCTACGAGCTGCCCTACAACTCCGGCCGGTTCGGCAAGCAGTGGTACATGGTGCACCGCAGCATCTTCCGCTTGGCCTTCCCGGGTGGGAAGCCGCGGCCGAAGCCCGGTCCGTATCGCAGCAACGTGCATCGGCCCGATCCGGCCGAGCGACCCAGCGAGGGCACCCGCTCCCGTGATCGTGTCCCGGCTGAACACCCGGCCGCGGGTCCCGAACACGACTCCACCGGCGTCGAAGTGCAGCCCCCGCCGCGGGGCGAGGACTGACACGCGACGTACCGCGAGCCGGCAAAACTGAACCCTTTTCATCGCCCCGTCGTTAATCATGGTTGACGGCACGACAGGCGCGCTCGGGGAGCGCGGGTTGGGGGCGGATGAGGCCAACAAGGACGACCGGCACACCCGCTAGCCGATGACGTGGATGCCGCGAAAAAGACCAGCGGATTTCCCGCCCGGCTGTGGCGCAGCCCGTTGCGGGGGCCGTGGCTGACGTCCGTGTTCGGCTCGGTGCTGTTGGTGACGCTGCCGATCGTCATTCTCACCGGTCTGCTGTCCTACATCGCGTACGGGCCGCGGTTCGGGCCAGGCCATCCCCGCCGACGTCGGCTGGCTGAAGCTGCCGACCTTCGACTGGCCCACCAATCCGTCGTGGCTGTACCGGCTGACCCAGGGACTTCATGTCGGGCTCGGACTCATCCTCATCCCGGTGGTGCTGGCCAAGCTGTGGTCGGTGATCCCCCGGCTCTTCGTGTTCCCGCCGGTACGGTCGATCGCCCAACTGCTGGAACGGGTTTCGCTGCTGATGCTGGTCGGCGGGATCCTGTTCGAGATCGTGACCGGCGTGCTGAACATCCAGTACGACTACATCTTCGGCTTCAGCTTCTACACCGCGCACTACTTCGGCGCGTGGGTGTTCATCGCCGGCTTCGTCATGCACGTCGCGATCAAGGGCCGGCGCATGTGGGCCGGCCTGCGCTCGCTGTCGCTGCGTGACGTGCTGCGCACCGGGCGCGCCGACACCAAAGCCGAGCCCTGGCAGCCCGACGGACTCGTCGCCGCCGAACCCGGCCCGGCCACGATGAGCCGGCGCGGCGCGCTGGCGCTGGTGGGCGGCGGGCGCCCTTTTCCTGGCGTTCCTCACCGCAGGCCAGACGCTGGGTGGCTACGCCCGGCCGGCCGCCCTGCTACTGCCGCGCGGGCGACGCCCCGACCGACTTCCAGGTCAACCGGACCGCGGCCGCGGCCGGCATCTCCGCCCGGGACACGGTGGAGCGCTGGTCGGCTCACCCTGAACGGCGGCCACCACCCGGTGGTGCTGGACCGCGCGGCCCTGCTGGCGATGCCGCAGCACACGGCCATCCTGCCGATCGCCTGCGTCGAAGGCTGGTCGACCACCCAAACGTGGACCGGCGTGCGACTGGCCGACCTGGCCCGGCTGGCCGGCGTGCCGGCACCGGACTCCGCGCGGGTGTCATCGCTGGAACGCTCCGGCGCCTTCGCCGGGGCGACGCTGCAACGCAACCAGGTGTTGCACCCGGACGCGCTGCTGGCGCTGCGCGTGAACGGCACCGACCTGTCCCCGGATCACGGCTTCCCCGCGCGGATCATCGTGCCCGCGCTACCCGGCGTGCACAACACGAAATGGGTCGCCTCCATCGCTTTTCGGAAGGCCGCACATGCGTAGCACCGTCGCCCGGATCTACGGATCCCACCCCCTGCATCTGCTGACGATGATCGCCGGATTCGCCCTGCTGGGCTACGTCGTCGCCGTCATCAGACCGGTCACGCTGTGGAATGCGCACGTCTGGTGGCAGTCGATCATTGTGTGGTTCGCCGCTGCCATCGTCGCCCACGACCTGGTGCTGTTCCCCGTCTACGCCTGCGTCGACCGGCTGCTGTCACGCAGCCGTGCCCGGCCTTCTTCGGCGCGCCCCGAAGCCGGTCTGCCGGTGCTCAATTATCTCCGGGTGCCCGCGTTGGGCGCGGGCCTGACGCTGCTGGTGTTCCTGCCCGGCATCGTCAAGCAGGGTGCCACCACCTACCAGGCCGCAACCGGTCAGACCCAGGACCCGTTTCTCGGTCGGTGGCTGCTGTTGACGGCCACGATGTTCGCGGTCAGCGCCGGACTCTATGCCTTGAGGCTGGCAATGGCGCGCCTGCGGGCGCGGGCGCAACGGCCGAGATGACGACGCGGCTCAAACCTGCTGCGGGGCTATCGATCTCAACTCCGTGTAGGTGAGGTAACCCTGCGGTTCACACCTTGGCGAATCCTTGGAGTGCGCTCGTAGCTCGGCCGCGTGACCTGCGCGGCTACCGACGGGCAACTACTGTGTGCCCTATGGGGACCCCGAACGCCATGACACGTGCCGCGCTGTGCGGGTGCGTGGCTGCGCTTGTCTTGGCGGCCGGTCTGGCGTCTGGCACCGCGCCGGCAGCCACCGCCAGTTCATCGGTTGCGCCACCGACTCCGGGCGGCGCCGTGCCGGTGCAACCTGTCGGGGGAGGCGGCTGCATCATCGGGCTCAATTGCGGCTGCATTCGCAATGTCACCTGCCCGTCGCCGCACCCTCGCCGCCCGAGCGTCGACACCAATCAGCACGCCGCGCCCGCACCGCCGAATCCCTAGCGTCCAAACCGTCGGCGGCTTTCCTATCATTTGGTGATGAGCGCCGGTCGGCTGAAAACCGTGGGCTCGCCGGCATTCACCGACGAGGACTCGGCCCGGTTTCGTGCCGCCGGCTGGTGGGGCGATTCGACGCTCTCGGACGCGGTGCGTCGCAATGCCCAACGGACACCGGATCGTCCCGCCTATCTGGATTACGGCGGACCGGCGTTCACCTGGCGTGAATTCGACTGTGCGGCAACGCGATTAGCCGAAGCGCTGGCCGGGGTCGGTGTCTCCCGCGGTGATCGGGTGGCGGTATGGCACGGCGACTCCGCCGCCATACACGCGCTGTTCGTGGCGATCGAACGCTGCGGGGCGGTGGTTGTCGGCATCGGCGCGCGCGCCGGCACCCGTGAGGTGTCGGCGGTCCTGCGCAGCTCCCGGCCGAAGATCCTGATCAGCGATGTGGCACGCGCTGGGCCGGCCGCGCAGGTGGCCGACGAATTGCGGGTTCCCGGGATGGTGTTGAGCCGCGACGACGCGACGCTCCGCCTCGATGTCGACGCCGAGCCCAAGGCGCTGGCGGCCGGCTGCGAACTCGGCTCCGACGACGTGTTCCTGATCAACTCGACGTCCGGTACCACCGGGCTGCCCAAGTGCGTCGTGCACACCCAGAACCGTTGGCACTACTTCCACCAGAAGGCCGTCGTCAACGGGCAGCTGACGAGCGACGAGGTAATCCTGCCGGTCATTCCCACACCGTTCGGGTTCGGGCTGTGGACCAGCCATACCACCCCGATCTACCTCGGTGCCACCGCGGTGATTCTGGATCGGTTCACCACCAAAGCCACTTGCGAGGCGATAGCCCGGCACAAGCGTCACCGTATTATGTTGCGTCAGCACGCAATTGACCATGCTGATGGCGGACCCGGCCAGCCGCGGCTACGACCTCAGTTCGCTGCGCGTCGTCTACACCGGCGGGGAGGCGTTGCCGTATCGGCCCGCAGCCGAATTCGAGGAACTCACCGGCGCCAAAATCCTGCAGTTCTACGGCTCCAACGAGACCGGGATGCTCAGCGCGACCACCGTCGACGACTCGCGCGAGCAGCGGCTGCGCACCGGCGGCCGTCTCATCCCCGAAATGAAAGTCCGGCTGTTCGACGGAGACCGCGATGTGACCGCGACGGGGCGCGGCCAGCCCGCTTGCCGGGGTCCGGCCACCAGCCTCGGATATCTCGGCGGCACCGACCACGACAAGCTGTTCACCCGCGACGGATGGATGCGCATGGGCGACATCTGTGAAATCGACGCCGACGGCTATCTGCGCGTCACCGGGCGCACGTCCGATTTCATCGTGCGCGGCGGCAAGAACATCAGCGCGGGCCAGGTCGAAGACGCCGTCATGACACATCCCGGCATCGCGATAGCGGCGGCGGTCGCCATGCCCGACCCGGTGTTCGGCGAAAAGGTCTGCCTCTATGCCGAACTCACCGACTCTGCCACCGTCGACCTGCCCGGCCTCGTCGAACACCTGCTGGCGCTGGGGGTTTCCAAGGAACTGCTGCCCGAGCGGCTGATCATTCTCGACGAGCTGCCCCGATCATCCGGTGGAAAGATAGCCAAAGGCCGGCTGCGCGAGGATATTGGAGCCAGAATGGAGGCTGGTCATGAACGCTCCTAATGCACGCCGCGGCGGGTTGGAAGTCTGGGCGCCGTCGGTGGTTCCCCCGATCGGCGTCGACCTCTCGAACGAGCAGGCGCTGGCCATCGCCTTCCGCCACCTGGCCGGCATCGGGTTCGCCGAGAACATGGCCGGGCACATCAGCTGGCAGCTCGACGGGCAGACCGACATGTTCGTCAACCCATGGGGACTGTGGTGGCAAGAGGTCACCGCGTCCGATATCTGCGTGGTCGACGGCGACGCGCAGGTGGTCAGCGGCCGCTGGGACGTCACCCCGGCCATCCACATCCACACCGAACTGCACCGGGTGCGTGACGACGCCCGGGTGGTGATCCACAACCACCCGTACTACGTCTGCGTGCTGGCCGCGCTGGGCCGACTGCCCGAGCTGGTGCACCAGACCGGTTCGCTGTTCCTCGACGACCTGTGCCTGGTCGACACTTACCAGGGCGAAATCGACAGTCCCGCCAGCGCCGCGGAACTGGCCGCACGGATCGGCGGCGCCAACCTGACGATCCTGGCCAACCACGGCGTCATCGTGACCGGCCGCAACCTGCCCGAAGCTGTGTACCGCGCGGCATCCATCGAGCGAGTCTGCAAGCTGGCCTACGACGTCATGCTCACCGGCAGGGAGCCGGTGGCCATGAACTGGTCGGACATGGCCGGCATGCAACGGTCGCTGATCGAACGCGCGGCCGACGTGTACTGGGCCGGGGCGGCGCGCATGACCATCAAGGCCGACGCCGATGTGCTCACCTGAACCACAAAACGGGTCCCCGGCTTGCCAAACAATGACGCTGCCCTGCAAGGAGATTGACGAGTGAAATCGATCGACGAGCTGGCCACCGACCTGAACTTCACCACGGCGAAGACCGGCACCGAGCGCTCGGTCACCTTTCTGCCGGATCCGCCCCGGGCCCCGCGCCGCTACACGGTGATCTCGGTGGACGACCACATCGTCGAGCCCCCGGACACTTTCACCGGCCGCCTGCCCCGCAAGTTCGCGGATCGGGCGCCCAAAGTCGTCGAGACCGACGGCGGGGGACAGACGTGGGTCTATGACGGTAAGGAACTGCCCAACGTCGGCTTCAACGCGGTGGTCGGACGTCCGGTGGCGGAATACGGCTTCGAGCCGGTCCGATTCGACGAAATGCGCAGGGGCGCATGGGACATCCAGGCCCGGGTCCAGGACATGGACCTCAACGGCATCTACGCCTCGCTGAACTTCCCGTCGTTCCTGCCAGGCTTCGCCGGACAGCGGCTGCAGCAGGTGACCAGCGACCGCGACCTGGCGCTCGCCTCGGTGCGGGCCTGGAATGACTGGCATTTCGACGTCTGGGCGGGGTCGTATCCCGATCGGGTCATTCCCTGCCAATTGCCCTGGCTGCTCGATCCCGAACTCGGCGCGAAGATGATCCACCAGAACGCCGAGCGCGGCTTCCACGCCGTCACGTTCAGCGAAAATCCGGCAATGCTCGGGCTGCCCAGCGTTCACACCGACCACTGGGATCCGCTGATGGCGGCCTGCGCCGAGACCGGCACCGTGGTGAACCTGCACATCGGATCGTCGGGGTCGTCACCGTCCACCACGGCAGACGCGCCACCGGACGTGCAGGGTGTGCTGTTTTTCGCCTACGCCATTTCCGCCGCGGTCGACTGGCTGTACTCCGGACTGCCCAGCCGGTTCCCCGACCTCAAGATCTGTCTGTCCGAGGGAGGAATCGGTTGGGTGGCGGGGCTGCTCGACCGCCTCGACCACATGCTCAGTTATCACGCGATGTACGGCACCTGGCAGGCGCTCGGTGAGCCCCTGACGCCCGCGGAGGTGCTGACCCGCAACTTCTGGTTCTGCGCGGTCGAAGACAAGTCGTCATTCGTGCAGCGCGACCGGATAGGCGTCGACAACATCATGCTGGAAGCCGACTACCCGCATTGCGACTCGACGTGGCCGCACACCCAACAGACGATTCACGAACAAATCGGCGATCTACCGGCCGACGTCATCCGGAAATTCAGCTGGGAGAACGCGTCTCGCCTGTACCAGCACCCGGTGCCCACCGAGGTGCAACAAAACCCCGAGGCGTTCTGACCCGGCCACGCATGCCGAGAATCTGGGAATTCTGCATCCTGCCAACTGTGTGGGAATGCGGACCGAATACTCGGCGAGCAAGGATAACAGCCATGACCGCGACGGACAAAGTCGACTTCAGTTCCGTGCCCTGGGGCTCGGTGGAGTGGACGAACCTCGTGACCGTGTATCTGCGCGCCTATGAAAGCCGCACGGAGCGACCGATTCTGGGGGATAGGACGGCCGCGGAAGCGGTCGACCGGATCGCGTATGACTTCAAGAGAATTCATCGGATGTCGTGGCCGGCGGCCAATCAATACCTGGTTGCGCTGCGGGCCAGGCAGCTCGACGACTGGTGCGCCGAATTCCTCGCCCGCAATCCGGATGCGGTTGTGCTGCACCTGGGTTGCGGCCTCGACGGGCGCGCCTTCCGGCTGGCCGTACCGCCGACGGTGTTGTGGTTCGACGTCGATCAACCGACCGTGATCGGGCTCCGGCGTCGGCTCTACGACGACACCGAGAGCTACCGGATGATCGGCTCGTCGGTCACCGAACTGCAGTGGCTCGATCAAGCCCCGATCGGACGTCCGACCCTGATCGTTGCCGAGGGTCTGCTGATGTACTTGCACGAGCAGGAAGTGCGGCGGCTCCTGCAGCGCCTGACCGACCGATTCACCGGCGGCGAAATGCATTTCGACACGCTCTCCGCCCTCGCGCCGCTGATGTCCAAGCTCTTCACCAGAGGAATCATCAAGTGGGGCATCCGGGACGTGCGCGAGATGGAGAGCTGGAATCCCCGGTTGCGGTTCCTCGAGCAGACGCCCGTGCTGGCCGACTACAAGCGGATCCCGTCGGCCGCCGTGCGGTTCATCTACCAGTTGACGTGGATGACGGCCGGTCGCCACTACGACGTACTCAACCGCTTCGAATACTGACTAGCCGATCACAGGTCGGATGCCAGCCGACGCAGAATGTCTGACGCGGGCTCCGCGGTAGCGTGCCGGTATCCGGTGCCCGCCCAAAGATGGACGTAGTCCGGCTTGCCCGCCGCCGCCGCGGCCTTGCGCAGCGGGCTGGTCAGGTAATGGATGGCGGGATAGCCCGCCGGCGCCTCGGCTTCGTGGGCGTCGATGAACGCGTTGCGCAGGCCGCGGGCCGGGCGGCCGGTGAAGGCCCGGGTCAGCACCGTTTGGGTGTAGGCGGGATCGACCAGGGCTGCTTGATGAGTGGCCGACGCGCCGCTCTCGGTGGCGCGCAGCAGCACGGTTCCCACGGCGGCCGCGGTCGCACCCGCGCGGATCACCTCGGCCACCGCGGCTGGGGTGGCCAGCCCGCCGGTGGCCATCACCGGCAGCGGCACCTTCGCGACGACTTGCTCGACGAGGTCGACGATTCCGACCGGCGTCAGCGGGCGCTGCGGCGAAAGGGTGCCGGAATGGCCGCCGGCGTCGGCCGCCTGCACGGCCAGCATGTCGACGCCGGCTTCGTGCGCCTGCGCCGCCTCGTCGGCCGTGGTGACCGTCTGGACCACAACGCTGTCGGCCCGTTGCAGCGCGGCGATCACGTCGCGCGGCGGAATGCCGAACGTGAACGACACCATCGGAACGGGGTCGTCGAGCAACAGCGCGATCTTCTCGTCGAATCTGTCGTTGTCCTCGATGGGCTCGGGTGGCAACGTCAGCCCGAACTGGTCGGCCTCAGCCTGGATGATCGCGGCGTAAGCGTGGTAACGCTGCGGGTCGACCGGCACCGGATTTGGTGCGAAGACGTTGACTCCGAATGGGATTCCTTCGGCGCGAACGGCTTTGATCTCCGTCTCGATGGCCTCGACGGTCTTGTATCCGGCCGCGAGCAAGCCCAGTGCGCCCGCGCGGGTGGCGGCCGACACCATGGCCGGGGTGGTCGGGCCGCCCGACATCGGGGCTGCCACCAGCGGAACGGACATCCCAAACTGCGCCAACATCTCCGTGCCCTTTCGCTGTTCCGCGGCGGTGGACCTAGCCTGCCTCGACAATATCGTCGTCGAGGCGGTGCGGCAGCATTCCGCCCCGACGACGGACCTGGCAGGATGCATGAGCGTGACGCGCCCCAACTTCCTCGTGATCGTTGCAGACGACCTCGGGTTCTCCGACATCGGCGCGTTCGGCGGCGAGATCGAGACGCCCAACCTCGATCGGCTGGCCCACGCGGGTATCCGGCTCACCGATTTCCACTCGGCCCCGGCCTGCTCGCCGACCCGGGCGATGTTGTTGACGGGAACTGACCACCACATCGCCGGCATCGGCACGATGCTCGAGGTCGCGTCCCCGGAATTCCGCGGCGCGCCCGGGTACGAGGGCTATCTGAACGACCGGGTCGTCGCGTTGCCGGAATTACTGCGCGACGCGGGCTACCTGACACTGATGTCGGGCAAATGGCATCTGGGTGCCACGATCGAAACCTCGCCGTGGGCACGCGGTTTCGAGCGCTCGTTCGCCCTGCTGCCGGCCGGCGCCAGCCATTACGGCGGCTCGGCGGCGCGCGGTTTTTCGCCTGTGCCAACGCTCTACACCGAAGACGACCAATTCGTCACCGTCGGCGACGACTTCTATTCCTCGGACTCCTATACCGACACTCTGTTGCGGTATCTGCGAAGAGCGCGCTCCCGGCGACGACCGGCCCTTCTTCGCCTATCTGCCCTTCCAGGCCCCGCACTGGCCCCTGCAGGCGCCTGACGAATCCATTGCGAGGTATCGCGGCCGCTACGACGCCGGGCCGGACGCGCTGCGTGAGGAGCGCCTGGCCGCACTCAAGCGGCTCGGTCTGTGCCCGCCCGACGTCGTCGCACACCCGGTGGTGGCCGATGGCGCACCGGACTGGGCCGACATGACCGATGAGCAGCGTGCGGTGTCGGCCCGCAGCATGGAGGTCTACGCCGGGATGGTCGACCGCATGGACTACAACGTCGGCCGGGTGATCGACTTCCTCTCTGCCAGTGGCGAACTCGACAACACCGTCGTTTTCTTCATGTCCGACAACGGCGCCGAGGGCGCGATCGTGGAGGCAATGCCGCTGCGCGGTCCGCAGATCGCCGCACAGATCGAAAAGCATTGCGACAACAGCCTGGACAACCTCGGGCGGCCCACGTCGTTCATCTGGTACGGACCCCGCTGGGCACAGGCCGCCACCGCGCCGTCGCGCCTGCACAAGGCTTTCACCACCCAGGGCGGGATCCGCGTCACCGGCTTCGTCACCTGGCGTGGCTTCGCCCGGCAACAGCAGATCGGCACCGCGTTCAGCACCGTCATGGACGTCGCGCCGACCCTGCTGGAGCTGGCCGGGACCACGCACCCGGGCACGTCCTATCGGGGCCGCGAGGTGGCCCCCATGCGCGGCCGCTCATTGGTGAATTATCTGACGGGCGCCGCCGAGACCGTGCACGGCGCCGACACCGGTACCGGCTGGGAGCTGTTCGGCCGCCGTGCCATCCGACAGGGCGACTGGAAGGCGCTGTACCTGCCGGCACCGTACGGGCCGGGCGGTTGGCAACTCTACGATCTGGCTTCCGACCTCGGCGAGATCGACGATCTGGCCGCGTCACGGCCCGACAAGCTGGCCGAGCTGCTGACGCTGTGGGATCGCTACGTCGAGGAAACCGGCGTGATCCTCGACCCCGTCTCCGTGTACGACGTTCAACTCTGAGGATCCCGGTGCCGCTTATGCTTGAGCGTTGATGGTCGAGACAACGACGTGCGCGATCGTCGGCGGCGGCCCGGCGGGCATGGTCCTGGCTCTGTTGCTGGCCAGGGCCGGCATCGACGTCAGCCTGCTGGAAAAGCACGGCGACTTCCTGCGCGACTTCCGCGGCGACACGGTGCATCCGACGACGCTGCAGCTACTCGACGAACTGGGCCTGGGGGAGCGGTTCGCAAAATTGCCATACAGCAAACTTCGCAGGGGCACTTGGGAATCCGACGGCCGCTCGGTGACCTACCTGGACTTCGAGCGCATCCGGCAACCGCACCGATACATCGCCATGGTGCCGCAGTGGGACCTGCTGAACCTGCTTGCCGAGGCGGCCCAGGCCGAACCGAGTTTCACCTTGCGCATGCGCACCGAGGTCACCGGGCTCTTGCGCGAAGGCGACCGCGTCACCGGGGTGCGATACGAAGGGGTCGACGGACCCGGCGAGCTCATGGCCGAATTGACGGTCGCGTGCGACGGCCGCTGGTCGATCGTGCGCCAGGAGGCCGGGCTCAGCGCGCACGAATACCCGGTGAACTTCGACGTGTGGTGGTTCAAGCTACCGCGCGAAGGCAATGCGGACCATTCGTTCCTGCCCCGGATGGGGGCGGGTAAGGCGCTGGCGGTGATCCCGCGCGAGGGCTACAACCAGATCGCCTACATAGGCCCCAAGGGCGCCGATGCCCGGCTGCGCGCACGGGGTATCGAGGCGTTCCGGCGTGACCTCGGTGCGCTCTTACCCGACATGCCCCACTCGGTCGCGGCCTTGGAGTCCATGGATGACGTCAAGCATCTCGACGTGCGGGTGAATCGGTTGCGTCGCTGGCACACCGACGGGCTGCTCTGCATCGGCGACGCCGCCCACGCGATGTCCCCACTGGGCGGGGTCGGCATCAACCTGGCCATCCAGGATGCCGTCGCCGCAGCGACCGTGTTGGCCGAACCCCTGCGGCGCCACCGCGTCACCGAACGCGACCTGGCCGCGGTCCGTCGTCGCCGCGGACTGCCCGCAGCGCTGACCCAGACGGCTCAGCGAGTGCTGCAGACCGTATTGCTGCGCCGGGTTTTTCGTGACGCGGATCCAAAACCGCCCGCGCTGTTACTGAATGTGCTGCGATGGCTGCCGTGGCTGTCGGCGGTGCCCGCCTATTTCGTCGGCGTCGGGGTAAGGCCCGAGCATGCACCGGCATTCGCCCGACGCGGACCGAAGGGACGTGATGGCTGACAACGCGATACGCGTCGGCATCCTGGGGGCGGCCCGAATCGCACCGCTGGCGTTGATCAATCCCGCCAAAGACAACCCGGAGGTCGTCGTCGCCGCGGTGGCGGCCCGCGACGTGTCGCGCGCGCAGGCGTTCGCCGCAAAACACGGCATCGCTTCGGTGCACGGCGATTACGGTGCGCTGATCGCCGATCCCGATATCGACGCCATCTACCTCCCGTTGCCGAACGGCCTGCACGGGCGTTGGACCCGGGCCGCACTGGCCGCGGGCAAACACGTGCTGTGCGAAAAGCCGTTCACCGCCAACGCGGCCGAGGCGCGCGAAATCGCCGAACTGGCGGCCGGTTCGGAGTGCGTGGTGATGGAGGCCTTCCACTACCGTTATCACCCGCTGACGCTGCGTGCCGAGGAAATCATCGCCTCCGGCGAGCTGGGCGCACTGCAACACGTCGAGGCCGCGCTGTGTTTTCCGCTGCCGAAGTTCTCCGACATCCGCTACGACTACGGTCTTGCCGGCGGGGCGACGATGGACGCCGGCTGCTACCCGGTGCACATGGCCCGCACGTTCGGCGGACATTCTCCGGAAGTCGTTGCCGCACAGGCGAAACGGCGCGACACACAGATCGACCGCGCCATGACCGCAGACTTACGGTTCCCCGCCGGCCACACCGGGCGGGTGCGCTGCTCGATGTGGTCATCGCGGCTGCTGCAGATCAGCGCTCGGGTGATCGGCGAACACGGGGAGCTGCGCATTTTTAATCCCGTGCTGCCACATTATTTCCATCGGCTCTCGGTGCGGTCGCGGCGGGGCAAACGGTCGGAGCGGTTCGGACGCCGGACCTCCTACGCGTATCAACTGGACGCGTTCGCCGCGGCGGTGCTGCGCGGCGCACCGATCAAGACCACTCCGAGCGATGCGATCGACAACATGACCGTCATCGATGCGATTTATCGCGCCGCGGGGCTGCCGCTGCGCTACCCGAGCTGAACCTCCCACGGCAACCGGCGGTCATGCGGGGCGACCAACCATTTGGGCCAATTGCGCCGCGCCCTGGGCGGTCTGGGTGGTGAACACGATCCGTCCGGACGTGGCCGGTTGTTCGATGATCGGCGCTTCCAGGACCATGTTGTCCCGGATGAAGGCAACATGATCTTGCAGATGCGCGCCGGTGAATTCGCTCCAGGCGGCGGCCGACGGCGGATCCAGCGCGAGCGTCAGTTCGTAATAGTCCGCGGTTAGCGACTTCGGTGGGTCCACGTGGATGAGCCCGAGCTGCATGGTCTCGGGACCCAGCGTGTAGACGGTGGTTCGGTCGATGTCACAGGTGGTAAGGACGTCGGTGGGTTTCACAGAAGCGTTGGGATCCGTGGCCGGGCACTTCACGGCCGGCGTCGTCGGCTGCGACTTCGTCACCGGCCGTACCGGCAACGGCGCGAGCTTCACGACCGGCGGCGGTGGTGGTGGCGGCGGGGCAGTCGTACTGGGCGGCGCGGTGGTCGACGAGCTGGACGGTGCGGGCTTATGGGCCTGTTGACATCCGCACATCACTGCGGCGAGCAGACCGACGGACCCCAGCCAGGCGGCGGCAACGCGCGCGCTGAAACGACAGTGAATCATCCGAATGCATCCTACTCGCAGGATCATTGATTCCAGCTCTACGGGAACTCTTGCACCGCAATTTCTTTGGTGTCTTCTGGCGTCGATCGTGGAAATCAGGCCAATGAACGAGGGGTCAGCAGGACGAGGGCTGCATGCATGCATGCTGCGGTATGCCGACGCGCACGGCGACGCACTCTTTACTGACACTACGAATATAGAGTACGGTGACCTTCCGTAGGAGCCATGGATAAACGACGCAAGCCCAACCCCGCCGAACGCCGCCGCGATCTATGCGACGCGGCGATCCAGTTGTTGGCCGATGAGGGAGCCAAGGGGTTGAGCCACCTAAAGGTCGATCGCAAGGCCGGGGTGCCGGACGGCACCACCTCGTTCTACTTCCGCACGCGGTCGGCGTTGCTGCGCGCGGCGGCCGAACGCTCGGCCGAGCTCGACCTCGCCGAGCTGCAGGCCATCGCGGACAGCTCCGATTCCAGTGAGTATCCCGCGCCGTCGCTGTTGTCGCAGGTGGTCATCCAGGCCGGCAGCGATCCGCAGTTGTACCGGACTAGGGCCCGATACGAGCTCACCATGCAGGCCACCCGCGACCCCGCGCTGGCGGCGATTCTGCAGCAGGCCACCGACGAGTTCACCAAACTGCACCGGGAAATCCTCGTGCAGCTCATGCCGCACGGCGCCGAGCTGGATCCGGCCGTCGTCGAGGATCTGAGCAACGTCACGCTGACATTCATCAATGGCCTGCTGCAGCGGTTCGCGCACGGCGACCGGATCATCGACAGTCCAGAGCAGCTCGACGGAACCTTGTCGGCGATCGCCGCCGGGATCTTGAAGAGTTCGGCCAAGGGCCGGCTCACCCAGACCGGCGGCCTTCGGGTGTTGCGCCGCGGGGCGGCCGGGTCCGGGTGAGAGCCCCGACGGGACACAGCGTACGGGGCTATAGCTCTTGCCAGAACATGCGCTGTATGGTTCTCTACGAGAATAGAGTAAGCCCACGTTCATGCGCCTTTTTCAGCGGAGCTTGCGCACATGTCAAATTTACGCAATTAAGCGGAGTGTATAAGTTGCCCAACCGAATCCAGCGCTGCGACGCTGGCAGCCCTGGTGCGGGTAATGCGGGTATCTAAAACTGCGGCGGTAGGAGGGATTTCGTGACGGCGAGCACCGACAGCCATGTTCGTTTCGATCCATACGATGTCGGGCTGATTGCCGACCCGTATCCCATGTTCGCCCGATTGCGCGAAGAGGCACCGCTTTACTACAACGCCGAATATGACTTTTATGCGGTGAGCCGCTACGCCGATGTCAGCAAGGCGCTCGTCGACCACGAGACATACAGCTCGTCGCGCGGCGCGATCCTGGAGTTGATCAAGGCCAACCTTGAAATCCCGCCAGGCATGTTGATCTTCGAAGACCCGCCGATTCACGACGTGCATCGCAAACTGCTATCGAGAATGTTCACCCCACGCCGGATCGCCGCGCTCGAACCGATGATCCGCGACTTCTGCGCTCAGCTGCTGGATCCGCTGGTGGGCTCGGGACATTTCGACTTCGTCGCGGACCTGGGTGTGCAGATGCCGATGAAGGTCATCAGCATGCTGCTCGGCATTCCCGAAAACGACCAGGAGTACATCCGCGATCGGGGCAACGCCCAGCTGCGCACCGAGGCCGGCAAGCCCATGGACGCGGCCCAGCATGGCCTGTCGGTGGGCGAGCAGTTCGAGGCCTACATCGACTGGCGCGCCGAGCATCCGTCCGACGACATCATGACCGAGCTACTCAATGTGGAATTCGTGGACGAAACCGCTACCACCCGGCGGCTGTCTCGTGAAGAAATCCTGGTGTACCTCAACGTCGTCGCCGGGGCCGGCAACGAAACGACTACGCGGCTGATCGGTTGGTCCGGAAAGGTTCTCGCCGAGCACCCCGATCAGCGCCGGGACCTCGTCGAGAACCCGACGCTCATCCCGCAGGCCATCGAGGAACTACTGCGGTACGAGCCGCCGGCACCGCACGTGTCGCGTTACGTGACCCGCGACGTCACCGTGCACGGCCAAACCGTGCCCGAAGGTAGCGTGCTGATGATGCTTCTCGGGTCGGCGTGCCGCGACGAGGCCCAGTTCGGCCCCGACGCAGGCGATTTCAACATTCACCGCACCGTTCGTCCGCACCTCACCTTCAGCATGGGAACCCACTTCTGCCTGGGATCGGCGCTGGCCCGCCTGGAAGGCCGCGTCGCCCTGGAGGAAATCCTGAAACGATTCCCCGAGTGGGAGGTCGATTTGACCAACGCAGTCCTCAGTCCGACCTCAACGGTCCGGGGCTGGGAGTGCATGCCGTCACTGGTGTCATGATGACCGGCCGAGTCGAGGGCAAGGTCGCTTTCATCAGCGGTGCCGCGCGCGGTCAGGGCCGCAGTCACGCCGTCCGTCTGGCGCAAGAGGGCGCCGACATCATCGGGATCGATGTCTGCGGGCCGATCGAAAACCTGGCCTATCCCCACTCGACGCCCGAAGACCTCGCCGAGACCGCGGATCTGGTCAAGAACCTCGACCGGCGCATCGTGACCGCCCAGGTCGACGTCCGCGACTACGAGGGTCTCAAGGCCGCGGTGGACATCGGGGTCGAACAGCTCGGCCGGCTCGACATCATCGTCGCCAACGCGGGTATCGGCACCTTCGGCAACAAGCTGCACAAGATCGGCGAGCAGATCTGGCAGGACATGATCGATGTGAACCTTTCCGGCGTCTGGCACACCGTGAAAGCCGGTGTGCCGCATATCCTCGCGGGCGAACGCGGTGGCTCCATCGTGCTCACCGGTTCGGTCGGATCGCACAAGGCCATGGCTTACACCGGCCACTACATCGCCGCCAAACACGGTGTCCTGGGCCTGATGCGCGCGTTCGCGGTCGAGCTGGGCCAGCACAGCATTCGGGTGAACTCCGTGCACCCGAGCCAGGTCAACACGCCGATGACCATGAATGACATCACCTTCCGGCTGTTTCGACCGGACCTGGAGAATCCGGGGCCGGACGATTTCGCCCCGTTCTCGCAGATGACCCACATGATGCCGGTGCCATGGGTGGAAGCCGTCGACATCAGCAACGCCGTCCTGTTCCTCGCCTCTGACGAATCTCGTTACATCACCGGCGTTTCCCTGCCAGTCGATGCGGGCGCATTACTCAAATAGGCACCAACCGGAATCAAGTGAAAGAAGAAGCCCATGCCCGAATATGACTACGAAAAGCTGAAGAAGGAAGCCGAGCAGTACATCAAGTTCGAAAAGGACAAGAAGAACCGGATCGCGTACATCACGTTCGATCGTCCCGACGCGCAGAACGCCACCAGTTTGGGCATGCGGCAGAACTACGCGGACCTGATCCACAAGTGCAACGTGGACGACGATGTCAAGGTGGTCGTGATCCGCGGCGAAGGACAGGATTTCGGTAGCGGCGGCGACCTGCCCGAGCAGCGCCCGATGCTGGAAAACCCCGGCCTCCCGCTGCATCACGAGCTCGCGATCAACGACGACGACGTCAAGTACCCACCGGGCGGTTCGTACCGCTACCTGTCGACCGTCACCGACTTCTACGCCAAGGCCCGCGCGGGAAACCGTCCGCTGCAAGAGCTTCGGAAGATCAGCATCATCGAAGCCAAGGGTTACTGCTACGGATGGCACTTCTATCAGGCGGGCGACGCCGACCTGGTGATCTCCTCCGACGACGCCTTGTTCGGGCATCCCGCCTTCCGTTACGTGGGTTGGGGACCGCGGCTGTGGTGGTGGGCCGAGACGATGGGCCTGCGCAAGTTCTCCGAAATGCTTTTCACCGGAAGGCCGTTCAGCGCGAAGGAAATGTATGACTGCGGCTTCGTCAACAGCGTTGTGCCACGCGACAAGCTGGAAGCGGAGACCGAGAAGTACGCCATGGCATGCTCACGGTCCCGCCCGACCGACACGGTCGCGGTGCAGAAGACCTTCCTCGAGCTGTACAAACAGCACAAGGGCGAGTACTTCGGCAGCCTGCTGACCGGCATGGTCGAAGGCATGCTGCCGATGATCCAAAATGACGCGCAAGAGGTTGACCTCACCGAGGGCACTTTCAACAAGGGCCTCAACAACGTCGTCAAGGACAACGACTTGAACTTCCCGCCGGAGTGGCGCCTGAGCCGCTCGGGCCGCGCGAAGCCCTGACCGTTTTGGCGGGGCGTGCATGTCCGCGCTGACGGGTATCAGGGTCGTCGAGTTAGCCGAATCCGTCGCGGGGGAGTACTGCGGGAAGCTGCTGGCCGACTTCGGCGCCGAGGTCATCAAGATCGAGGCGCCGAAGGGCGGCAGCGCGACCCGCGCCATGGCGCCCGTCCTCGCCGACGGGTGCGAAGGCAGCGCGCTGTTCGCCTACCTCAACACCAACAAGCGCTCCGTCGTCCTCGATCTCGGCTCGGCGGCCGACGTCGAGCGGCTGCACCGGCTGATTGACACCGCCGACGCGGTCATCGAAGGCCGGGCCACCGACTGGTCCGCGCGCCACCCGTGTGTGGTCTTCTGCTCCATCACCCCGTACGGCGAAGGGGCGGCCCCGGAATTCGACAGTGCCCGCAGCATCAACGTGTTTCACGCCAGCGGGTGGGGATATCACACTCCGAGCCACCCGGACCCGGGCAAGCCCCCGCTGCAGGGACCAGGCCGCTTTCTGTCCGACTACGAAGCCGGGCTGGAGGCGGCGCTGTGTGTCGTGTCGTCGCTGTGTGGGCGCCTGCACACCGGCCAGGGTGAGTTGATCGATGTCTCCCAGCAGGCCGTGCTGGTCTCACGCGCCGATTGCATCCTGGGCCGTCTCGTCACCGGCGAGGTGCCGGCCGACGGCGCACGCGATGATTACGATCAGGCCGGGCCGGCGTCGTTCTTCGCCTGCGCGGATGGCTTCGTCTACTTGTACATGACCAGCGGGGCCCACTGGGCCGGGGTGAAACGCCTGATGGGCCATCCCGAATGGCTTGATTCGTTCGAGGACGACTGGCTGGAGTTCTCCGTCACCGCCGAGAAGGTCACCGCGTTTCAGGAGGGCTTCGCCCCCTGGATCGCCGTCCTGCCCAAAGAGGTGGCATCGGAAAGGGCCCAGCGGCTCGGTGTGCCGCTGGTACCCGTCAACGGCGCTGCGGACCTGCATCATTCGCCACAGTATCGCCATCGCGGCTTCTTTGAACAGGTTCGCCATCCGGTACTGGGTGAAGCGGCGTATCCGACCGTGCCGTATGCGTTCAGCGTATCGCCCGCGCGAATCGTCCGTCCCGCACCAATTCTCGGCGAGCACACTCTGCCGGTCATGGAGAGCGTCGACACCCCACGCCCACGGCCGACAGTCAAGTCGGCGCAACTGAAGCCACCCAAGAACCCGCGGGGCGGGCCGCTGGAAGGCGTGCGCATCGTCGAGCTCACGAAGGTGTGGGCCGGTCCGTACGCCGGAAAGCTGCTGGCGATGCTGGGTGCGGAAGTCATCAAGATCGAGACAACCGACAGCCCCGAGGAGATGCGCGCGTACGGCGGCACCGACATCAACCACGCGCCGTACTTCCTGAGCATCAACCCCGAAATCCTCAGTGTGGATCTCGATATCAAGTCGACAGTGGGAATGGCGCAGCTGCGCGAGCTGATCGCCCGCAGCGACATCGTCATCAACAACCTGCGCCCGGGCGCCATGGAACGCCAAGGCCTGGGTTATGAACAGCTCACCGAGATCAAGTCCGACATCATCTCCGTGTCAATCAAGATGTGGGGCAACGACGGGCCGCTGGGTCACCAAACCGGTTATGCGCCATGCTTTGCCGCGCTGGCCGGACCAGCCTCGCTAGTCGGATATCCCGATGGGCCGCCGCTCGGGACCAGCATGCGATACGGCGACTCGACGGTGGGCGCGGCCGCCGCATATGCCGCCGTCGTCGCGCTGCTGCATCGGGAGCTCTGTGGCGCGGGACAATTCGTCGACGTGTCGGCCGTGGAAACCCTCTCCTCGATGATCGGTGACTGCCTGCTGGAGCAATCGTTGACCGGGCGACCGCTGGGTCCCAGCGGCAATGCCCACCCTGACATGTGCCCGCATGGCTGCTACCCGTGTGCCGACGGCGCGTGGATCGCGGTGGCCGTCGCGAATGACGCCGAATGGCGCAGCTTGTGCGAGGCACTCGGTGCCGCAACGTTGGCCGACGAACCCCGCTACGCCACCGGCGACGCGCGCCACCAGCACTCCGAAGCGCTCGACGCGGACCTCGCCCGGTTCACCCGAGGCCAGGACGCGGAGCGGCTCGCCACGCGCCTGCGCGCGGCCGGAGTGCCGGCTGCCAAGAGCGCCACATCGGTGGATGTGATTGCCGATCAACGGCTGTGGGACCGCGAGCTGTACCGCTTCGTCACGGATCACCGCGAAGGCCAGCGACCGGTGCTGGGTCCGTCCTGGCGGATGGCCCGTTGCCCGGCCCGAATCGAGCGCGGGGCGCCGGACCTGGGCGAGGACACCGACTACGTTCTACACGAGATACTCGGCAAGCAACCGATGGGCGGAACATGACGACACTGGCGCGCACAGCGGCCCTGGTCACCGGCGCCAGCAGCGGCATCGGCGCGGCAACGGCGCAGGCGCTGGCGGCCCAGGGAGCGGCGGTGGCTCTGCTGGCGCGCCGGGCGGACCGGTTGGCGGAGCTGAAAGTTCAGATCGAATCCGCCGGTGGCACAGCGCTGGTGGTGGCCGCCGACGTGACCGATGCCGAACAGGTGACGGCCGCCGTGCAGCGGACCGTTGCCGAGCTAGGCCGCCTCGACGTCCTGGTGAACAACGCCGGCCTGATGCAATCGGCGCCCGCGACCGAGGCGCCGCTACAGGACTGGGACCAGATGGTGTCCGTAAACGTGCAGGGTGTCCTGTACGCCACCCGCGCCGCGCTTCCCCACCTGATCGAGGCGGCCGCCGACTCGCCGCGCGGCGTGGCCGACCTGGTCACCATCAGTTCCACCGCCGGCTGGGTGGCGCGGCCGAACACCGCGGTGTATTCACTGACCAAATTCGGGGTGAACGCCTTTAGCGAGGGCCTTCGCCAAGAGGTGCTCGGCAAGCGGGTCCGGGTCGGAGTGGTGGGCCCCGGAACCGTGGACACCGAAATCTTCAGCCACCTCGCCGAAACGTCACGCGAGGCGTTCGAACGGCAGACGGCCGGCATGGTCATGCTGCGGCCCGACGACATCGCGGATGCCGTGATGTTCATGGTGACGCGTGACCGCCGGGTTGCGGTCAACCACATGTTGGTGCGCGCGGCCGAGCAGACGTGGTAGCGGCGTGGCCTCGGATTGGGTGATCGGCGATCATTACGGATTGCCGATCCCCGCTGACCCCGCGGCGTTGCTCAGCGGGGGAGCGCCTTTCCTGACCAACGCGTTTCGGGCCTCCGGTGTGCTGCGGGGGAACGGCGTCGCTCGTATCATCGAGTTTCGGGAGATCAGCGGTGGCAGCACGGGACGCAAAGTTGTGCTGTCGGTCGAATACGACCGGCCCGCAGCTGATCTGCACTCCGACCTGTTCGTCAAGTTCTCCCGCGATCTCGACGATCCGGTGCGCGACCGCGGAAAGACCCAGATGGAGTCCGAGGTCCGGTTCGCCTCGTTGTCGCGTGCGCCGCGATTCCCCATCGCAGTTCCCGGCCCGCAATTCGCCGACTATCACAGTCGTAGCGGCACCGGAATCTTGATTACCGAACGAATCAACTTCAGTGCCAACGGGATCGAGCGTCAGTACCACAAGTGCCTCGACTACGAGATGCCCGCCCCGTTGGAGCACTATCGCGCACTGCTGACCGCCCTGGCGCGGCTTGCCGGAACGCACCGGTCCGGTCGGCTGCCCGCGGAACAGACCGCGCACTTTCCGCTGGATGTACGGGCCGCAACGGTTGGAGACCGGGTGCCGCTGTCCCTGAACAAATTCGAACGACGGGTCAATCAGCTGGCCGAATTCGTCGAGATCCATTCCGGATTGGTGCCGGCCGGCGTGGGCTCGCCCGACTTCCTGGCGCGTTTGGCCGATGAGGCGCCCCGATTGGCCCGCTTCGAGGATGCGGTTGCGGACCGTTTGGCCGCCGACGCCGACTACGTAGCGCTGTGTCACTGGAATGCCAATATCGACAACGCGTGGTTCTGGCGCGACAACGACGGCACTTTGCGCTGCGGTCTGATGGACTGGGGATGCGTCGGGCAGATGAACCTGGGCATGGCGCTGTGGGGGGCCATGTCTGGTGCGGAGACCGAGATGTGGGATACCCACCTCGACGACTTGCTGGACCTGTTCGTCGCGGAATTCCAGCGCTATGGCGGCCCGCGCCTCGAGCCGGACAGACTGCGCCGCCACACCCTGTTGTACGCGGCGGTGATGGGTGTGGCTTGGCTGCTGGACGTCCCGGCGTTGATACGCAAGCGATTCGATGTCGCACCGACTAGCCGGATGGACCCGCGGATCAGGGCAGACGAAAGCGTGCGCGCCCCGCTGCAGATGCTGTCGAACCTGCTGCTGTTGTGGCAGCGAAACCCGCTGGGCGACCTGCTCGACGAGGCACTGGACGAGGAAGGGCGTGTCGCCTAAGGGACCTCGTCATCGCTGTCGCGCAGCAGCTTCTCGGGATGGTGAAATACGTTGACGCGGGGCTGGCCGCGGTCCAGGTGCGGGGGTGGAAGCCATTCGGTGTCACCCCTGGCATTCTTGCGGGTGGTCCAGCCACCGGGTCGCAAGAGGCGGTGCTGGGGTCCGCAGGCAAAAGTGAGGTCGTTGACGTCGGTGGTGTGGCACTTCGCGTATTCGGTGACGTGGTGAACTTCGCAGTAGTAGCCGGGTGTGGTGCAACCCGGCGCCGAACAACCACGATCCTTGGCGTACAGAACGATTCGCTGACCCGGTGACGCCAGGCGCTTGTTGTGATACAGCGCCAGGGCCTTTCCTTCGTCGAAGATCGCCAAATAATGATGCGCGTGCCGGGCCAGGCGGATCACGTCGTTCATCGGCAGGATGGTGCCTCCACCGGTCAGGCCCCGCCCGGCGGCGGATTCCAGCTCGGCCAGTGTCGTGGTGACGATAATCGAGGCCGGTAAGCCGTTGTGCTGACCTAGCTCGCCCGATGCGAGTAAACCTCTGAGCGCCGCGTTGAGCGCGTCGTGGTTGCGTTGGGCGGCGCTACGGGAATCCTTTTCGATGGCTTGCTCGCTTGGACTGCCTTCCAGACAAGGGCTTTCGTCATTGGGGTTGCCCATTCCTGGAGCCGCGAGCTTCGCTAACACGGCTTCAAGCGCGGCGCGCGCTTCGGGCGTCAGCCAGCCGCGAAGCTGCGACATCCCGTCGATTTGCTGATTACCCAGAGTCAGCTCGCGCTGCCGAGCGCGGTCCTCGTCGCTGTAGTTGCCGTCGGGGTTCAGGCAATCGGCCAAGATGGTGGCCAGTTTGTCAAGTTGTTCGGGCCGATACTGGGTGCCCTCCGTAGCGAGTTTGGCCTCGGCCTGCTCGCGGGTGCCCGCATCTATCCAGCCGGGCAGCTGACGCCAAAACCTGCGAATCACCGAGACCTGGCCGGTGCCGATCGTGCCGTCACGTTGGGCGGCCGCGGTGGCGGCCAGGAGCGGCGCCACGGGTTCACCGGTCAGGCCGTGCCGCAGGCCCAGGTCGGGGCCTCCTTGATGCGCCGGGATGCTTCGGCTCGGCTGATCAGCGTCGTCTCCGCGATCGCATGCGGCAGCGTGCCACCGAGATCTTGCGGCGGTCGCCTGGCGGGCAAGGTTATTGATCAGCGGATGCTCCATAGCCGGCATACGCCGGCGCAGCTTCTCGCACCGCTCCAGCATCGCCAGCTGCTCGCGGACGGTCAACGCGTCAAAGTCATACTCGACGAGACTCGTCGATGTCGGCTTCGAGCGCTCAAAAGCCGCCGCCAATCCCTCCCGATCTACACCCATACCCCGAATCTATGCCTAGCCCCACCGACAAAAAACGCTCGCTTGATACTAGTGAAGCCAAAGTGGCACAAGTGATTTCACTAGGCCCAGGACGGGCTGGTGGTCAGTACCTCGACGCCATGCTCGGTGATATGCACGGTGTCTCGACGCAACACCGCGCCGACGCCCTGCTGCCACACATAGCCGGTGATCGCCAACACCATCCCGGCCTCGATTCGGTCGTGTTCGCCTGCGGCCAAGAGCGTTTCGGACACTACGGGCGGATCGAACCCCAAGCCCAGCCCGTGCGCGACCGGCATCGGCGGGACCGGTTCACTCGCCGCGTCGTACGCGGCGAGCAGATCGCGGGTGTCCGCGCCCGCCCGGCAGGCGGCAAGCATCTTGTCGTACAACCCATCCGAGCGCTCGAAGAGCGCGCGCGCCTCTGCGGTGACGGTATCGCCGGCCGGCCAGGTTCGGCCGACTTCGGCGACGTAGCCATTCGCCAGCGCGCCCGCAGCGAACGCCACGAGATCGCCTGAGGCAACCTCGTGCGCAGCTGCCCGCCGCCACGGCTGTTCTCGCGACGTCACCCACGCGGCGTCCTGGGTCGCCGGCGTGCTCACCCCGCCCGCGGCCATCGCCTCCATCATCACCCCGGCAAGCGTCCGCTCCGAAACGCCCGGCGCCAATTCGTCCAGGGCGGTGGCCAGTCCGTGTTCGGCGACTCGCAATGCCTGATCCATCGCCGCGATTTCGTCGGGCGTCTTGGTGCGCCGCGCCGCACGCATCGCGGGCTCGGCGTCGACCAGCTCGGCGTGGGGAAACGCCTCGGGCAGCAGTGCAGCGAAAGTCGGTGTGATCGCGTCGGTTCCGACCCGTCGCGCCGCCTCGGCGCCGTCGACCTTTTTCAGGACGTCGATGAGTGTCAGCGGGTTCCAGGCCAGCCCGTACAGGTGATCGTGACCGATCTCCTCCGGAACGCCCTCGTCGTCGGTGCTGTTGAGGTAGATGTCTCCGGTGGCGCGCACCAGCACACACATCGGACCGAAGGGCCGGGTGCCGGCGATCCACAGCTGCGGGGCGCCGGTGACGTACCGGATGTTGGCCTGTCGGCCGAGGACCAGGATGTCGAGGCCGTGCTGCTCCATTTGTGCCAGCGCGCGTTCCCTCCGGCCCGAACGCAACGCGCGCGCGTCGGGCAGAACTTCAGTCGCCATAGGGGGTATAGGGGTAGTCGGTAATCGGCGCGTAGCCGTCTTCGGTGATCACCACGATCTCCTCACTGCGATAGCCTCCGGTGCCGTCCTCCCACACCACGGGTTCCAGCACCAGAACCATGCCGGGCGGAAAGACGAAGTTGTCGTCGAACTCCTCGCCGAGATCCGTTCCGATCATTGGAGCTTCGGCGGGGTAGGTGCCGATGCCGTGGCCCAGGTAGAAGTGCGGCAGCCACGGTTTGCGGCCGCCGTTGGCCGCGATCGCCGCGCGCGCCAAGTCACCTGATGTCACGCCGGCTTTGGTGACCGCGAACACGGCGTCCAAAATTGCGCGCCATTGCCGGAATTGGTCTTGCTGTCGCGGCGTGGGTGATTCGCCGACAATCCAGGTGCGCCCGAAGTCCGAGCAGTATCCGGCGTAGGTGATGCTGATATCGGTCCACAACACATCGCCGGCAGCCAGTTCCCGATCGGTCGGGAGCAATGGCAGCGCGAGATCACCGTGCGTCGTCCACACCCCGGCTTCCCGCGAACTCGGCATCACCTGCCAGATGGCCTCCAGCATGTTGGTGGTGGCGCCAAGTTCGAACGCGCGACGGACGAAGGTGGCCGAAAGATCGATCTGCCGCACGCCGGGCTTCAGCGCCTTCTGCACATCGACGATCGCCTGTTCGGTGATGCGGGCCGCCCTGCGCAGACAGGACAGCTCGTCGCGGGTCTTCACCAATTGCGCGGTGCCGAGCACGATCGCCGCATCCGTCGGCGGTCCCGCGGGGAACAGCGCGGCCGCCGCCCGCCCCATGGCACCGGTGAGTTCGTCCACGGCGATGTGTGCCCCCGGCGGGACGAGGCCGGCCAGCTGCCGCGCGAAATCCCGGACGCCATGGTCGAATTCGAGGTAGGCGGGGCCGTGCAAATGATCGTCCGGCACGGGATACTCCGCGCAAGCCCCGCTGCGGTACGGCATGAACAGGTGCGGATGCACGTCTTCGGCGAGCACGACGGCGACTGGGCGCTCCACGTGCGACAGGCCGGCGTCCAGGAGCGGCCAGCTAGCGCCTGTCGCGTATCCGACGTAGCCGTTCATCAGCAAGATCAGCGCGTCGACACCATGTTCGGCCATCGCGGACCGCAGCCGCGCTCCGGTCTCGGTGCGCATGCGGGCCCAGTTCGGCTCATCGGGGATGTCGAGCGCCGAGGCGTGGGCGGCCAGCGAGTTCGTCATGCGGAGATTCTCAGGAACTTCTTGATGTTGCCGCCGACGACCCGTGCGGCATCCTCGGGGCCGACGGCGTCGACCACCGCGGCCAGCGACCTCTCCGAATACCCGAAAGTGCTTTCGTTGTGCGGGTAATCGGATGACCACATCACCTTGTCGATCCCGATCTCGTCGATCTGGCGCAGGCCCAGCGGATCGACCATGAACGACGCGCACATGTGCGTATCCCAGTAGTAGCGGATGCCACGCTCCGGCTGGTGTGCCAGCATGTGCTGATAGGAGGCCAGCACGTGCTCGGCGTCTTGCAGTGCGGTTGGTACCCAGGCGATTCCGCCTTCGAACCAGCCGACCCGTAGCCGCGGATGCCGGTCCAGGATGCCGCCGAAGATGTACTTGGAGAACATCTCCCGGAACGAGTCGATGTTGACCATCATGGCGACCGCTACGCTGTTGACCTCGCTGGGGAATTTGGGCTGACTCTCGCCGATGTGGTGGGTGACGGGCAAGCCGGCCTCTTCGATCTCGTCCCACACCGCACTCATCGCCGTGCTCGAATAATCGATGGGTTGGCCGTTGCGGTCGTTGCCCGGGCTGATCGGCATCAGAAACGTCTTGAGCCCCAGCGATTTCAGCTCGGACAGCGTGCGTCGGGCGCCGGCTGGATCCCACCAGTTGATCAATCCGACTCCGTAGCAGTGGCCGTTGGAGCGCTCCTGAACGCCTGCGATGTGCTCGTTGTAGACGCGAAAGATCCGCTCACGAATATCGTGAGCGGGGTGGTGGAACAGCGCGAGCACCGCGTTGGGAAAGGCCAGTTCCTTATCGACGCCGTCTTCGGCGAGTTCACGAACCCGGGCTTCGACGTTGTTCGTCGCCGCCCCGGCCAGATCGTCGTACTGCATCAGCACCGCGCTGAAATCGCCGACCACCATTGATCGCCCGGGCGGGCCGAGCAGATACGCGCCGTCCTCGTACCAGATGCGCGGCGCTTGATCCTTCAGCTCGGCGGGGAAGCCTTCGTAGAAGATGTCGTCGGCCACCGAGATGTGGTTGTCGGCGGAGAACACCTCGGTGCCCGCAGGCAGGCCGGTGCTGAAATCGGCCGCGTGACCGCGACGGTCCTTCGGCGCACCGATCACGCCTTCGGGGTAGAGGGTTTGGGCTGGGCTGGACATCATCGTCCCTTCGTCTGGAGACTACTTGCCGCGCGACTCACCGGGTCAGCATGCCGATCCGTTCGAGATCGGCGAGGTATTTGTCGATCAGCTCCCTCGACACATGGGGGATCGCACGCCCTGCGGCATGGACGGCAGCCCGGAACCGCTCTCCGGGCACCGGCGAACCGGCTACGGCTGTCATGGGTTCACGGTAGACGTCCAGCACCCTCAACACCGACTGTCCACGCTGATTCTCCGGGAGTGTGCGCATCGCCGTCTCGAATCGAGTCACCCAGGTCGGGTAATCGTCGATCTTTTCGATCGGATATCCCGCCGCGATGATCCAGTCGACGAAGGTGTCCAACGAGATTCCGTCATCGTGCGGGTTGGTCGTGTTGTAGGTGTCGAAGGTGCAGCCATGCTGTGGCCCGATGGCAGCGATCGCATCGGCCAGGAAGTCGACCGGCAATCCCTCGTAATGCGGACGCGCGCCTCCACCGCGGTAGAACGAGCGCGGAGCGACGCCGGTCGCGACCAGGCTGAACAACAACCGGGTGAATATGTCGGGCACGTTGAGCTGTCCCGCGTATCGGCTGTCGGCCAGAATCATGCCGGGTCGAAATACCGCGATCGGCAAGCCGCACAGGTCGTGCGCCTCGCGCATCAGGACCTCGCCGGCCCACTTGCTGATTCCGTAGCCGTTGGCGTAACCGTCGTCGATGGCGCAGCTGGGCACCGATCGGCGGATGTCGGTGTCCTCGTCGACGAGCTGATGTGCGACTGCGCTGACGCCCATCGTGGAGATGTAATGAATCGGCTTGAGCCGGGACGTGATTGCCAGCCGGATGATTTCGGCGGTGCCCACCACGTTGGGCGCGAACAACTGCCGGTAGGGCAGCACATGGTTGACGTGTGCCGCCGGGTGCACGACGAGATCGACCGTACCGGCCAGGCGCCGCCACGCCGCCTCGTCAAGCCCGAACCTCGGCTCCCCGATGTCTCCCGCGACGACCTCGAGATGATTGCCGGCCAAGGCCCGGAAGCGTTCCAGCAGTGCCGTGTCCGAGCCCAGGACGCTTTCGATTCGCTCTCGGGCCTGCGCGACGTCGGCACCCCGGGCCAGGCAGATCAGCGTCCCGCCCGAATCGGCGAGTCCCTCGAGCCATTCCATGGCGAGGAACCGACCGAGGAATCCGGTTGCGCCAGTGAGCAACACGGTGCGAACCTCGGCCGTCGGCCGCGGCAGCAACATCGCGGATTTCAGGATGTCGTCATCGATGAACTTGTTCAGGGTCAGCTCTTCGGCGTGCACCTCGGTGGTGCTGGTCTCGTGCACGGATGCGTACGTCGGCCGGGCGGTACCCGGGGCGCGATGCCGTTCGATATGGCCGGCAATGGTGAGCAGGTCTGCGGTCGGGTCGATCACCACGCCGACCGGAACCTCGATGCCATAGATGTCGGCGAGCAGGGTCGAGAAGGCGAGCGCCGAAAGAGAATCGCCGCCCAGGTCGATGAACCTCGTCTCCGGGGACACGTCGGCCGCGGGTACGCCGAGGGTGGCCTGCACCGCTTTGGTGACGGTCGCCAGCACCGGCTGATCGGCGCCCCCGTTACGCAGGACTCGAAGCTGCCCGAGTTGGTCGTCGGCCATTTGCGCGTAGAGCTGTTCCAGCCGGTCGCCATAGCGCGCTTTGAGTTTGGGCCGCAGGAACTTTCCGACTCCGGACAGTAGGCCGTTGGCCAGGCTGAACGGCTTTGACTCGATGAGGAAGTCACGGGGGAGCTCGTAGCCGTTGAGCTGGTTGTCGCGTGCGATCTGGCGCAGCGACTGGGCGATCGCGGATGCGTCGGCGCCGCCGTCGGTCGGCACTACCACGGCGAGCAGGAACGAGCGAGCGCTGTTGCCGTAGATGTAGATCTGATGAATCAGGGGGCTGGTCGAATACAGAGCCTCCAACCGGGAGACCGCGACGAATTCACCTTGGGCGAGCTTGATCACGTTGTTGCGCCGGTCGACATAGCGCAGCCGGTCCGGGCCGACCTCGGCCATGATGTCGCCGGTCTTGTAGTAGCCGTCCTCGTCGAACATCGTGGCGGTCAGGTCGGGCCGGTTGTAGTAGCCGGCCATGAAGCGGGCCGACTTCACCGCCAATTCCCCTCGCGGATAGGGCTTGTCGGTGTTGAAGTAGCCGAGCTCGGGAACGTCGAGAAGTTTGTAATCGATGACGGGCGGGCGCAACACGTGCTCGTCGGCCACGATCATCCCGCCCGCGATCTCCGTGGACGAATAGCCGATCAACAGGTGCTGATCGAGCACCTCTTCCATGAACACCTTGATTTCCGGCGACAACGCGGCCGACCCGCAGCCCACCGCCAGCACCCGGCCACCGAGGATCTCTTCCCGGATGGCCGTGGTGATCTGCGTTGCGGCGGCATCGGTCTCGGCACCGGCCATCAGGTGACGGTCCAACTCGCGCTGGTAGTGGTGGAAGAACATCTCGCACACGCGCGGCACCAGGCTCATGGAGGTGGGCCGCACCAGAGCCAGGTCCTCGAACAGAGTCGACAGATCGCTCTTGGCGGCGAAATAGCTGGTGCCTCCGTTGGCCAAAGTCAAGATGACATAGCCGTAGCCGATCAGGTGGCTCATCGGCATGTAGCTCAAGGTGATGACCGGCTGATCGGATTGCGCCAACCAGGTGCCGATACACAGACTTTCGGTGAACATCGCGCCCTTGGGCGTGCCGGTACTGCCCGAGGTGTAGAACACCCACGCCAGCGGGTCTTCGCCTTCCGCGGCGACGTGCAGCGGCGCGGGGGGCAGGACCGCGCCGTGGGTGGCGACGGTGTCGAGCGTTTCGAGGATCAGCGGACCGCCCGCTTCGGACAGTCGTGCCCGTGCGGCCTCGAAAACGGCACGCTGGTCATCATCGTGTGGCTCGTAGTCGAAGACGATCAGGCGGTCCGGCGCGGTTCCCGCCAACGCTGCCGCGACTGCGTTCGCGAGGTTGTCGATGCCGACCGCGAGAATGCGCGGCCGGGTCTCGGCAAGGATCGGCGCGTGCTGACCGGCCGGTGCGCTGGTCTGCAAGGGCACCACCACGGCACCGAGGTGGATGCAGACGCATTCGATGGCGGTGTAGTCGATGCTGGCGAATCCCAGCACACAGACGAAGTCGCCGGCGCGAACCGGGTGGCGTTCGTGGTGATGCCAATCGGCGGCCGTTGCCCGCACACGCGCCCACAGATCGGCGTAGGTGATGGTCTCGAAGCGCGGCAAAAAGTGCAGGATCGAACGCCCGGTTTCCGGATCGGTGACGACCTCGCGAGCGCGCTGCGCGAGTGCCGGCCGCCCCGCGTAGCCCTGCAGGACTGTCGCCATCACCTCGGCGATCCGCAGCCCCGGTGCCCGTGCGGCCGCGGCGATTTCGTCATCGGGCCGGGTGTTCTGGAACTGTTCGTCCTCGGCGTATAACCGCTCACGCCGGCGCGCCAGCCGTTCCCACTGGTCCTGCTGTGCACCCGGGTCCTTGACGTCACTGCGACCGACGAACGCCATCTATCACCACTTTCTGATGTCAAGCCGGATAGCCGACACCGGTGAGCTGTTCGGAGAGCTGCCACAGCTGTCGCATATCGGAGTCGCTGCGCGCCAGCCGGGGGACATTAGCGAAAGTGATTCCACCTCTGACCGTTTCGTAGAAGCCGCGAGGTCCGTAGTATTTGGCGCCCTGCGCCTCCGGTGACACCGCGGCGTAGAGGGTAGGCTTGATGCCTTCGTCGATGTCGAGCCACATGAACGGCAGCAGCCGCCAGGTCAGCCGCGTCAATCGGGCCTGCAGCGTCGGTTTGGTGCGGCCGTACGAGGCGCCGCTGAGCAGGTTCGTTTTGGACAGGCCGGGATGCGCGGCGTTGGACATCAACCCCCACCCACCCAGGCGGCTACGTCGGTCCAATTCGACGGCGAACATCAGCTGCGCCAATTTGGCGACGCCGTACGCGTGCATGGGCTTATATCGCTGTTGCGCGTTGACGTCGCCGAAGTCGAGATCGCCCTGGGTTGCGGCGATGCTGCTGACGGTCACGACTCGCGCGGATTCCGCCGCCCGCAACAGATCCAGCAGCCGGCCGGTCAACGCGAAATGCCCTAAATAGTTTGTCCCGAACTGCAATTCGAAGCCATCGCTGGTCTCTTGCCGCTGCGGGGGCGTCATGACGCCCGCATTGTTGATCAGGATGTCGATCGGGCGCCCTTCCGCGGTCAGTTCCTCGGCCAGCGAGGCGACGCTCGGCAGCGACGACAGGTCGAGTTGCCGGATGCTGAGTTTGGCCTGGGGCACCTCTCGGCGGATCTCGGCGATCGCCCGTTCGCCCTTCACCCGGTCGCGGACCGCCATCATCAGGTCAGCGCCCGCGGCCGACAGACGCTTCGCCAGGCCGAAACCCAGGCCACTGTTGGCCCCGGTCACTACGGCTAATCTGCCACGCAGATCCGGAACGTCCAGTGACAGATCGGGCTTCACCATGTCACGGGCAGCTCGTAGAGGCCGTAGGCCAGCGCGTCATGTTTGAATGGAAGGCCATCCAGTGGCACGGCAAGCTGTAGGGTCGGAACGCGGCGCAGCAGCGTGGGCAAGACGATCTGTAATTCCATGCGGGCCAGTTGTTGACCCACGCACTGGTGGCGGCCGTAGCCGAACCCGACGTGCGGCCCGTCTTCGCGCAGCAGATCCAGGCGGTCCGGGTTGGGGAACTGGCGGTCATCCCAGTTGGCCGGGGCGACATCTAAAATGATGCCGTCGCCGGCGCGGATCGTCTCCCCACCAATCTCGATGTCCTCGAGGGCGATTCGGCGTTGGCCGGTCTGGATGATGCTCAGGTAGCGCATCAGTTCCTCGACCGCGATGGCGACGACCTTCGGATCGTCCGTGTCGCGTAGCAGCTCGCGTTGATCGGGATGGTCGAGCAAAGCCGCGATGCTCAGGCTGATCATGTTGGCCGTGGTCTCGTGGCCCGCGATCAGCACACCGGTGGCCAGCTGCGCGGCCTCGCGCACGCTGATCTCTTCGGCATTGACCCGCTCGGCGAGGTCGGACACCAGATCCTCTGAGGGACTTTGCATCTTCGTCCGAACCAGGTTGGCCAAATATTTCGCCAACGAGGCGGCACCCTGCGCGGTGTCCTCCTCGGTCGCGTAGCGGCCCATGCCCCGCTGGGCTTGTGTCTGAAAGAATTCCGCGTCCTCATAGGGCACGCCGAGCAGTTCGCTGATCACCAGGGAGGGGACCGCCAACGACAGGGTGCTGACGACGTCGCCCGGCTTCGGACCCGCCAACAGCGCGTCGATGTGGTCATCTGTGATCTTCTGCACCGCGGGCCGCAACGCTTCAACTCGCTTGAATGTGAACGGTTTAGACAGCATCCGGCGGAACCGCGTGTGCTCTTCGGCGTCGGAGGTGAACACCGAGCGCGGGCGCTTGTGCACCGTGGCCAGCATGCCTTCATTCCAGTGCGGATAGCCGGGCAACCGGTCGTCGACACTGGCGCGGGGATCGGTGAACAGCGCGCGGTTCGCCTCGTAGCCGTGGATGAGCCATGGGGTGCTGTCGTCCCAGATCCGGACCCTGCTCAGCTGCTTGTCGGCATTGAGCTCCAATACCTTCGGAGGCGGAGCGAACGGGCACCCGGGCGCCCGCGTCATCGGAAACTCCGGGATATCGGTAGCGGTGGATCCTTCGGTCATCGTGCTCCTCGATTGTTGGCCTGCGCGGTTGTCTGTTCCGGTGGACCGCCTGCCGCGCCCACGTGGACCGGCGCGCGCCACAGGCCGACGATCGCGTCGATCAGCCCTTCGCCGGCCACCGGCCACGCCGAACGCGACCGCGGTCCGTGCTCTGCCAGTGCGCCTTCGTGTTCCGCACAGGTGTGCATGAGCATGTTGCGCACCATCACCATGCGTTCGGCGCGCACTCGCTTGGGCAGCTTCGGTAGGCAGCGATTGATGCCGTCGAGCGTCTGCACGAGCAACGGCGACGCCAGTGCGTCTTTGGTGACGACATGGCGGTATGTCGGATCGGCCATGGCCTGCGCGGCGAACCGGGCGTACCAGGTCGGGGTGCCCAGCGCGGACAGATGATCGGCCAACGGGCGCACCAGCGCGCCGACCCAGTCCCGTAGCTCGGTCGAATCGCCGATGGCGGCCAACATCTGGGCACGCAGTTCCTCGATCGGCTCGCGATGCTTGCTTTCGATCGCGCGGAGCAGATCAACCCTGGTGCCGAAGTGGTAGCACGCCGCGGCATTGTTGCCCTGCCCGGCCGCTTCGCTGATCTGTCGGTTCGACACGGCGTACATCCCGCGTTCGGCGAAAAGCACTTCGGCGGCCGACAAGATGGCCTCTCGGGTGCCAGTCGACCGGTCGGAGCGAGCAACCCGCTGGGCAGTCATCGCCTCAGTGAACACCCCGCGCCGGGTTAAATCAAACAATTTATTTATGCGGCGCCTACCGGACGCGAGGTGGCCGCCGAAACGCCGGTTCGTCGACGGCATTTCATCGTGCGGACGCCCCGATCCGGCGCCCGCGGAATACAGTCATCCCATGAATCCGCTGCAGCGGTGGGTTCGCAACCCGACGGCCTACCGCTTGCTGATCCTGAACGGTCACCAGGTCGTGGAGTGGCTTGAAGCCGTGCTTCGCTTCCTGACCAGCGGACGGCTCGGAGCGTTGGATTTGGCCGGCCTGCCCAACGTGCGGATCACCATCTCGGGCCGCAAGACCGGCCTCGCCCGCAGCGCGACCGTGCAGTATGTCCCCTTTCGCAAGGGCCTGCTGTTGGTCGGTTCGAACTGGGGCCGCGCGCGCCACCCGTCCTGGTCGGCGAATCTGAAAGCGGCGCAACGGGTCACGGTGCGCCGTCGCAGCCACCGATTCGTGGCGACCGTGCAACTGCTCGGCGGCGCGGAGCGCGACGCAGCGTGGGACGAAGCACTGGCCTTCTGGCCGAATTATCGGCTCGCCCAGGAATACGCCGGCCGGCGTCGGTTTCGGCTCTTTCTTCTCACGCCGACGCCTGACCGGCCGAGTTTTAGTCGCCGAGTCCTTTCTTGACTGCGGCGTCTTGTTTTTGGCCGACGTCGGTGACGAAGTCCGGCGGCACAAGAGAGCTAGGTGGGCCGTCGAATTCCAACTCGACGAAGGCCTTGCCTTCGGTGAACAGCAGCAGGGTCACTCCTTTGGCACCGTCTGGCGAGGGGCCCGAGATGGTGGTGCCCCCCGTGCCGATGGCGATCGCCTCGGGTGCCCCGTGGACGTAACCGTCATGCGTCGACTTCGCCGATTCCAGTGCGCTCTGCGCGGCGGCGGGATCGGACAGGACCTGAATGTTGTCGATGATCACGTGCGTGTGGTCATTATTGCTGAAGGTGGTGCTGGCCCCCGATTGGCCGTTGGGGTTCTCGACCGGTGGGGTGGCCGTGAAGATTTCCGGGGCATTGATATCGCTGGCCGCGATCAGCAACCGCGTGTAGTCGGACGGCTGGGCGGCCGCGGACGTCGATGTCGTGGCGTGGCGGGCCGAAGTCGACACGGTCGACGACGATGTGGCCGGCGATGACTTCGATCCGTTGCCGCAGCCGATCACCGTCGCGCCCGCCAGCGCCAGCGCGAGCGGCACCCCGACGTTAAGGCTAGAAAATTTGCTCATGAACGCTTCCTTACGCCCCCGGCTTCGACACCGCAAACGGTAATGCAACACAAGCGCCCATGTCGCAGAATTGGTTAGCGCGCGATAGTTACCGCGGCCGAGGCCGCCCGGTACACCTCGACAGGTTTTGCCGCAGGCGGCGTCGTCAGCCCGTGTGATTCTTTGTCAGGCGCGCGATCTCGGTGCCCCAAACCGATTGCGCACCGGCATCGCCTACGCGGTAGATCTGGACCATCGACGAGATCCCCACCGCCAGCACCAGTATCGCGGCAAGTATCCGGGTGGCGACGCGGCTGTTACCGGATCGGCGTTCTGTCACCCGCACGACGACTAGCACGACAGCAGCCGCCAGCAACGCGGCGGAGAAATACGCCATCAGGCTGCCCCGCTCGGCGTGTTCGCGCAGGATCGGGCTGGGATTCGGTCTCAAGTCGTAGAGCCATCCGCCGGCGTTGATGGTGATCGGCGTCAGCGCCATCGTGACCGCGGCCAGGAACAGCGTGAGCCACATCAGCTGCCCACGCCGGGCCGCCGGCCATAATCCGCAAACGATTTCCAGCACGGCGGTCAACGGCACCAGCACCAACACGAAATGCAGCAGCAGGGCGTGAGCCGGCATGCCGTTGATGACGTTCATAGCGTCCTTCGACTGGTGATGGCGCAGCGGCTTAGCTACCGAGCCCCTTCTTGATGGCGGCATCCTGCTTTTGGCCGACGTCGTTGACGAAGTCCGGCGGGGCCAGCGTGTCGGCTGGGCCGTCGAATTCCAGCGTGGCAAATGCCTTGCCTTCGGTGAAGAGCAGAATCACCACACCCTTGCTGCGATCCGGGGTGTTGCCCAACAACATGGTTCCGCCACTGCCGATGGTTGACGGTTGCGTGCTTGATTCCTTGATCACACCGCCCTGTTGACCCTTCGCGGTGTTCAACGCGTTCGTCGCGTCATCGGGATCGTCGTAGACCTGGATGGTCACCTTGATCGCGTGGCTACCGTCGTCGTCCTTGAAGGTGGTCGCCACGCCCGGCTGGCCGTTGGGATTGCTGGTCGGGGGGGCGGCGGTGAAGGGGACCGGGGCGTTGATGTCACTGGCCTGGATGAGCAGCTTGGCGTACTCATTGGGCTGCGCCGGCGCCGATGACGCCGGCACGGAGCTGGTTACCGAGGTCGCCGAGCCCGACTTCGACGGCGATGGCTGCGGCTTGTTGCCGCAGCCGGCCACCGAGACCGCAAGTGCCGCCGTCGCTGCGATACCCGCGATCACCGTCCGTGACATCCTCATGGCAGCAGTCCCCTTCATGTCCTGGCGACTAAGTCGGGTTGTCCTTGTCAGTCGCACAGTACAGGGCTGCGCGGCAGGGTATGCCGCGCAGCGCGCTGAGGGATTTGCCGCCTACTCGAGTCGATCCCGCAGGCAACTCAGCGTGTTTGCCAGGATGCGGGATACCTGCATCTGCGACACGCCGATCCGCTCCGCGATCTGGCTCTGCGTCATGGATTCGAAGAACCGCATGCGCAACACCTCGCGTTCGCGCTGTGGGAGGGTGGCGACCAACACCCGCAGCGCTTCCCGGTTGGTGATGTGTTCGATCTGTGGATCGATGTCGCCGACCGAGTCGGCCACCGAGCGGGGCGTTCCCGAACTGTCCGGGCCGAGCGGTGCATCGAGGGAGTCGAGCCGATAGGCGTCCCCCGCGACGAGGCATTCGACGATCTCCTCGCGCGGAACCTCGAGCACCTGGGACAGCTCGCCCGCGGTGGGCGCGCGTCCGAGCTGCTGCGACAGATCCGCGGTCGTCCTGCTGATCTGCACGTGCAGCTCGCGCAACCGCCGCGGCACGCGCATTCCCCAGCTGTAATCGCGGAAGTAACGCCGGACCTCGCCCATCATGGTGGGCACGGCGAAACCGATGAAGCTGGGCCCCTTCGCGGGGTCGAATCGGTTGACCGCGTTCATCAGCCCCAGCCGCGCGACCTGAATCAGGTCTTCGAGGCCTTCACCCCGTCGGGCGAAGTGACTGGCCACGTGGTCCGCCAGCGGCAGGCATCGGGACACGATGCGTTCGCGCTGATGGGCGTACTCATGCGATTCCGCGGGCAACTGCTGCAGCACCAAGAACATGTCGACGACATCGTCGTAGGAATCGTCGGATTTTTTGGTGGGCCGCGGTTGTGGAGCCGTACGGGTTGCAGAAATTACATTGGTCATCGGCCGGCGCGCCCTGTGTTCACTAGACGAATCATGTAAACGGTTGCGGGAGAACAGATTTTCATGCTGACTCTCTCCTAGAGTCGTGTGCAATGGGAGGTCGCAGCAACGCGCATTTCCCGCCCCCACTGCATCTCGATCCGCCGGACGGTCGATCGCCCAGACGCACGGAGCGGGGAGGTGACCGGGGCTGATTCGCCGGAGCCATACCAAGCTCAGTAGCCGTGCGGCTGACTGGACCGCTTTTAGCTAAACGGCGACACGTCCATAACAGACTTCATTGGAGACTATACGCTCCTTCGCCCCGCCCGGCGATGGCTCGGCGCAATAGGTTCACATAAATTGTGAACAGTTTCCACGGTGTACGGCGCCCTGCCGGCAAGCCGCGAGTCGAAGGTCACCGACTTCGTGTGCGGGCTACACGGTCCGTCCAGCTGGGCTTATTGCGGGCCTCGCCGCGGTCGACGACGAGGTGCCCGACGCTGTGGCAAAACAATCTGCCGGTTGAGGACCAATTCTGGTGGTGGTGATGTACTCGCCGGTGTCGCCTGGTGCGAGCCGCGAAAGTGATCGCCGACGGGGAGAGCCCGCACCGTCAGGGTGGTCGCCGACAGTGCGATCGCGCGACGGTGCGAGGCCGCGCATCCCGGCCAATCATCCGCTAGGGATTGATCAACGCGCTGAGACCGACGTGATTAGGCACTAGGCGGCATTGGTTCTCATTTCTGATCCGGCTGGGTACTGTTCGCCTAATGTTCGTCACCCCGATCCGCCAGCTCAGCCACCTTCGATGGCGAGACCGATTCGCGCGCAATGCTTTACGTAGTCCTCGGCTTGTCTCCTGCGGGAGCCTGCGATGAGCGGCACCGAGGTTCCGCTGGCCGGGCGCGGCGTGGTGGTATCGGGCGGCAGCCGCGGCATCGGACGATCAGTTGCTGAGTTGCTGGGCAGCCTGGGCGCCGGAGTGGTCGTCAATGGGCGTGACGAGCACGCCGTCCAGGAGACGGTTGGGGCCATCACGGCGTCGGGCGGGCGGGCCACCGCGGTGGTCGGAGCCGCAGACGAAGAGCGCGTCGCCCGCTCGCTTGTCGATGCATGCGTAAGCACGTTCGGGCGGCTGGACACTCTGATCAATTGCGCCGGCATCGCCGAACCCCCGGGTTCGTCCATCCTGACGATCTCCCCGGACGAGTTCGACCGCCTGATCAGCGGACACCTGGGCACTGTCTTCCACACCTGCCGGGTGGCCGCTCCGGTGCTCGCCGCACAGGGGCACGGATCCATCATCAACACCAGTTCGGTGGCGTTTCTGGGTGACTACGGCGGGACGGGATATCCGGCGGGCAAGGGCGCCGTCAACGGCCTGACGATGGCCATTGCCGCCGAACTGAAGCCGCACGGCGTGCGAGTCAACGTGGTGTGTCCCGGCGCCAGGACACGCCTCTCCACGGGTGCCGAATACGAACAACACATTGAAGACCTGCACCGCCGTGGGCTGCTCGACGAGACGACCATGCGGGCGTCCCTCGACAGCGCGCCGCCCGAGTTCGTCGCACCGGTCTACGCGTATCTCGCCAGCGATTTGTCGCGTGATGTGACCGGTCAAATCTTTGTTGCCGCAGGCGGTTTCGTGGGCAGCTTCGACCGCCAAACGCCCCGGCTGCTGGGCTACCGCGACCATCACCAGGCCGGGCCATGGTCGGTGCGCGACGTTCAGCACATGATCGAGGCCGGCTCAGGTCCCGGCGCCTGACACCATCAAGCCTCAAGAGAGCCGATTGGCGGCGAAATCGGCCGCTTGGTCAACCATCCCGGCCTCTACGTACTGGCGGTGGGCGGCGGGGTTGCCCGCGCCGGAACAGACCGGGTCGCCGGGGACACACAATTCGAGCGTTTTCGCCGAATACAGCGGCCCGATGTTCACCGGCGGCTGATTGATGATGCTCATGAACTGGCCCGATGGCTTGCCGAACAGCGCCACCGCGGCCACGTGGCTGGCCACTTCGGCGGGCATCGGCTGTAGCGCCTGCACCAGGTGCACGCCGTCCGGGACGGCGCTTTCGGTGACGAAGCCCATCACCGCGGCGCCCTGCGAGTAGCCACCAAGCACCATCTTGGTGCGGGGGCAATTCGCTGCCATCTGCTCGACATGATTGCCGGCGTCGCTGATGCCGTCGGCGGCCGTGGGGAAGTCGGTGGTGGCCGGGTAGTTGACCGGATACACGCCCACCGATTTACCGCCGACGTGCGAGCGCAAGGTGTCGACGAAGTTCTGGCCGATGCGACCGACACCGGGCGGCTCGGTGGTGCCCCGGGCGAACACCACCTCGACGTCGGGGCATGGATCTGCTGACGCCGTGGAGGTCGGGCCGATGAGGAAAGCCCAAATCGGCGACAGCACAGCACAAGTCAACACAGCGAGAGGATGCGCCTTCACATCGCGATCCTGCCACAGGGCACCCGGGAGCGCGCGTTGTGCGATCGCCAATGCCGGAGAATGTGACGAAGACCTCCAAGTCAATGACTCGCGGCGACGAGCGGCCACTAACCCTTGGCGTGACCCTGCCGCTTCGCGCGGAGCACGGACCGGGCCGTGTGCAGCGCGCCGCGGAACGCATATGCGGCAGCCACCACGCACAGCAAGACTAAGACGACAAACATCGGCAGCCAGTTATCTCTGCTGTGACTGACGTTCCACCAGACGATCGTGAACAGCACGGCGCAGAGCAGCAGAACCTCGTCTCGCCAGTTGCCGTGGTAGGACAGCGCGGCCCGCCGTAGCGCTCGGCTGCGGTCCGCGGCATCGACCAGATCATCGATGCGACCTTCGATGGTGCGCCGCAGCTCGGCGCGCCTGCCAACGTCCTCGGGCGGCAGTCGCTCAAGCAGGTCCATGTCCTGCTTGAGCGCATCTCGGTAATCCGGGCCTTTGAATTGCCCGGCCGCAACCGCGAGCAATGCGCCACCGAAGATGGGTGCGCTATTCAGCGCGACCTGTGCCAAACCCACCACGTCGAGGCCTCCTTCGATCGGTCGACAACGTCGGCTCGTCGAGGATCGCCGAACCGGAGGAACGAATCAACTGCCCGATCCGCCGTGCATTGCGTGCGTGACTGCGTCGACATAACGATAAATATGTATGGTCAGGTCGCCCGTCCTACCCGTCCAGTTCAGGAGGCTTTCGAAGAACGCCGGCGGGTTCGCGGCGGCTCTGGAGCGCCCAGTGCATCCATGGCCCGGACCATTTGCGGATAGGCGATCGCCGGCCCGATCCAGCGGGTGAGGTAGCGGCGCAGATCGGCTCCGCTGCGCGGCGGCCGGCCCGGGTCGGCCAGGAAGGAATGCAGAACCCGCAGCGAGAATTCGTTCAGCTCGTCCAGGCCGGCTTCATCGAAACCGTAGTGCTCCCAATCGATGTCGTAGCGATGGAGCATCGAACGACCGAACGCCAGCGCGGTGTCGGAGATGATCGAAACCTTCTGGCCGCCGCGGTGGCGCTGGTTGAGCACGAATTCGACCTGGTTGTCCGAGGCCAGCTCTTCGATGGCGAAAGCCATTCCCTCGGTGATGGCCACCACCGGGTCGGTGACTCCCTGGAGGTGGGCCGCCATGCGATCGAGGAAGCCGTCGGCCGACCGCATCGCGGAGGCGACCAATAAGGCCTGCGTCCCGGGAAAGTATCGATAGACGGTCTGCCGGGTCACCCCCAGGGCCCGCGCCACGTCCGCGATCCGCATCGCGGAGCCACGTTCTTCGATGATCTTGTCGGCGGCGTCGAGGATGCGCTCGATCGCCTCCGCATCGGACGACGGCGTATTTCCTGCCCAACCGTGACTGCGCATGATTAACGGACGGCAAACCCGTAGCCGGTGAACCCCACAGCCGGATCATATCGTCTTCGCGACGCCATCGTTGCTGGCTAACCGCTGAGTTTGGCCCCGGTATTCGTGGCAAGACAATATGCACAGTATGTATGATCACTGCGGATCCGGGGCTCCGGCGCAACAGAGAGGCCGACCGATGCAGTACGACACCGTGATCACCAACGGACGCTGGTTCGACGGGACGGGTGGGCCGTCGGCTGTGCGGGACATCGGCGTGCGTGACGGCCGTGTGGTCAGCATCGCCAAGGGGCCGCTCGACACGACCGGCGCCCAGGTCATCGATGCCACCGGTCGATGGGTGATTCCGGGCATCATCGACATCCACACTCACTACGACATCGAAACACTCTGTGAGCCAGCACTTTCGGAATCGCTGCGACACGGTGTGACGACCGTGATGCTGGGCTCCTGCTCGCTGTCCACGGTGTACCTGGACAACGTCGACGCGGGCGACATCGGGGAAACTTGTCTTCGGCGCGGGTAAGGCTTCGCCGGAACTGGGCCGGCAGCGATTCGGTGAGTTCCTCCGGGCCGGCAGCACGGCGCGAAAGCTGGCCCACACCGGTTAGCCGCACGTATCGGCATGGGGTGGTGCAACTTTCATGCCACCGACGCACCCAGGATGAGGTTGACCGCCTCGTCGAGCTGCCCGGAGATCTCGGCGAAGCTGACGAACCGGGCGGTCATCAGCGCGCCGGAGAACGTCATCTGCAGCGTGGATTTCACGGCTCGGGGCCATCCCGGACCGAGTGCGGCACCGATCCGCTTGGCCACCTCTTCGCCGATCTGTTCCCGAAGCGGTGCGACCGCCGGATCGTCGGCCATCAGCGCGGCGCCACAGGCGGCGGTCAATTCCGGCTCATCGGCGACGACGACCGCCATGTCGCGCAGCGTGGCGCTGACCCGGGTCTTGGTCGTGTCGTTGACGTCGTTATGCAGCGGCAGGTCGCGCAGGAAGCGCAGATACACCGCCGCGACGAGCGCGCTTTTCGACGGAAAGTAGGTGTAGGCGCTGGCCGGCGACACCCCGGCGCGAGTCGCAACGGCGCGCATCGTCAGGTTCGCGTACGAGGATTCCCGCAGCTCCGCCAGCCCGGCGTCGAGGACCTTGCGAATGGTCTGCCCGGGCCGACGATCCGACCGGCGAGCCGCGTTCGCGGTGGCCGCTTTCCCGCCAACGACCGGGAACGACGCATCTCTAGACACTAGTCCAGTGTAGGAACGCCGCCTGCCGCCAACAACATCCGTTCATCGCGTTCGGCTCGGTCGCGGAATCCCAATAACAGACATCTGTCCAGAAGAAGTCGCGTTCTAGAGTGGCGCCTATGGGCGAAGCGGACCGGCATCGCTGGGACGAACGGTACACGGCGAAGGGGCCGCCGCCGCTGAGTTCAGTTGCGCCGCCCGACGTTTTCGCGCGCTATGCGGATCTGTTTCCCACGGCCGGCCGGGCGCTCGACCTGGCCTGCGGGCAGGGGACCGGCTCGGTGTGGCTGGCAGCACGCGGGCTGCGGGTGGAGGGGTTCGACGTCTCCCGGGTGGCCATCAGCCACGCGCGGGAATTGGCCCAGCGTGCCGGGGTGGGCGACCGCTGTCGCTTTGACGTCGTCGATTTCGACGGCGGTCTGCCGGCGGGGCCGCCGGTCGATATCATCCTCTGCTGCAAGTTCCGGGATGCTCGCCTCGACCGGGCGATCATCGAACGGCTCTCGCGAGGCGGCCTGCTGGCGATCGCCGCGCTGAGCGAGGTCGGGGCGAGTCCAGGTCCCTTCCGCGCCGTGGCCGGCGAGCTACAAGCCGCCTTTGCCCACCTGGACCTGATCGGCGCCGCCGAAGGCGACGGTCAGGCGTGGCTGCTGGCCCGGCGCTGAACCGTGCTGACCGGCGGGCTAGCCGGCACTTCCCTGCGCACGGCCGGAGCGGCGACGATCCAGCCGTCGCGCAGGCGTACCGCTGCGGTGCGCGATCGCGGATTCGGTGGGTGCGGGATTGCTCCTCGGTGACCTGCTGGTACCGGCGACTTCGCTGCCCGCCGGAGCTGGTCCGATGCTGCGCAGGCGTGCGCGTTGGCACCGAGGCGGGTGCGGGTGCCCGGTACGGCGCGACCTCACCCACGAGCGCTTGCACCGCCTCGGATGCGGCGGTCACCTGCTGAGGGGCGACCTTGATGCCGGCCTTGCGCATCAGCACCTGGGTGTCACGGCGCTGCTCGGGCAGCACCACGGTGACGACGTCACCGGCGCTTCCCGCCCGCGCCGTGCGACCGGACCGGTGCAGATAGGACTTGTGCTCACTGGGCGGGTCGATGTGCACGACGAGCTCGACCTCGTCGACGTGCACGCCGCGCGCGGCGATGTCGGTCGCCACCAGCACCCGGGCGCCACCCGAGGCGAACATCGCGAGGTTGCGCTCGCGCGCGGGCTGAGACAGGTTGCCGTGCAAGTCGACTGACGGGACGCCCGACTCGGTGAGCTGTTTGGCGAGTTTGCGCGCTTGATGCTTGGTACGCATGAACAGAATCCTGCGTCCGGTGCCGGATGCGAGCCGGTGCACGACTTCCTTCTTGGCTTCGGCATTGGCGACGTGGAACACGTGATGGGTCATCTCGGCTACCGGCGAGTTGACCTCGTCGACCGAGTGCAGCACCTCGTTTCTGAGAAATCGCTGCACGAGCTTGTCGACGCCGTTGTCCAGGGTCGCCGAAAACAGCAGCCGCTGGCCACCATTCGGAGTCGCGGCCAGGATTCGGGTGACGCCGGGCAGGAAGCCGAGATCGGCCATGTGATCGGCTTCGTCGATGACGGTGATCTCGACGGCATCGAGGCTGATCAACCGCTGCTTCATCAAATCCTCGAGCCGGCCCGGGCAGGCCACCACGATGTCGACGCCGGATTTGAGGGCGGCCACCTGACGGCTTTGTGAAACGCCGCCGAAAATCGTGGTGATCCGCAGGCCGCAGGCCGTCGCCAGCGGCTCGAGTGTCGCTGTGATCTGCGTCGCCAACTCGCGGGTTGGCGCCAGCACCAGGCCCGATGGCCGCGAGGGGCGCCGGTTTCCCTCCGACAGGCGGCTGACGAGCGGGATCGAGAAGGCCAGGGTCTTGCCGCTGCCAGTCTTTCCGCGACCGAGAACGTCACGACCGGCCAGGGTGTCGGGAAGGGTCTCGACCTGAATCGGAAATGGATGGGTGATGCCGCGCGTGACGAGCGCATTGACGATGTGGTTGCGCACGCCGAGTTCGGCGAAAGTTTTGCTGGTGGTCAACTTTTTCGGTGCCTTTCAGGCATCGGTGGTGCCGCGCTGGAGGCGAAAACGTCGCGTGGGCATCGGCACGAGGTGGCGAGATTGCCGGTCGGCAAAATCGATCGCCGCGAGACAAGCTAGTGCGGATGCACGGTCATCTGGATTCGGTGTCAAGCGCAGACTTTGGGCTGGCACCGGGGGATGAGGAAGCGTTCCACGACGTTGTTGGCATTCGTGTGAAGAGACCAACGTGCCGCCAGCTTAGCGCACCTGGCACCGAATCACTAAAAAGCGACGAGGCGGAGGGTGTGATGTTCGTCGCCGGGAGCCCTGTCAGGATTCGAGCCTGGCCCGCACGGCTGCCATGCGCTCTTCGAGTTCGACCTCGTCGATGACGCCGCGCACCACGAGCGAATGCGCCAGCGCCACCAGGCGGTTTTCCGGGTAAGGCAGGTCAGCGTAGACCGTTGCCGACAGCGTATCCTCTTCGTTGCGGCGGTCGACGAAGTTGAGTACCACTGGGCCGCAACCGCTTTGATCGAGGGCGTCGCAAATACCGTCGAGACTCGTTTTCCATGGCGGCACTGGATTGTCGACGCCATATGTAGCCGCCATGACGCTCCAAACCTGGTCGCGTTCAACAATTTTCGTCAACGGCGCGATCGCAGCGCCTTCGGCTGCGGGTAAACCTTCGGAAGTGCTCACCTGTTTGCCGCCGCGCCTGACAACCAGATCCCAGGCCAGCCGAGCACCTCACACATGACGTAGGTGTTGTGTTCCCAAATCTCGTACTGCTTGTTCTCGAATTCGATGGGAGCGTCCGGCTCGCCGCCGACATCGTGGGGAGTCTTGACATAGGCCTTGAAGCGTTCGTGGTCAATGAGATCCGGTGTGGGAGCTTGGGGGAGTTCGGGATAGGAGGACCGCAGCCGGGCCACCAGGTCCAGCTGTGCAGCTCGGTCCGACGGAGTCGTCGTCACAGGTCCATTCGCCACGCGACTGGTCCAGCGCTTTAATACACTTCACTCCTGCTGCGGACATTGCGCAACCGCAAAGCGATCTCCGATACGGCCGTCTCCGGTAACCTCACCAACATGGAGCGGCGCGTCCTGGAAGCGGTCATCTATGAGCGCGAACCGCCGATTGCGCGGATCATTCTGAACCGGGTGGATAAGGCCAACACCAAGGACGCCGTCCTGGTCGGCGAGGTCGACAATTGCCTGCACGAAGCCGACCGCGACAAAGACATCAAGGTCGTCATTCTCAAGGCGAACGGCAAGGGATTCTGCGGCGGCCATGTGGCGCGCTGGGGCCCGGAAGAAAACCCGTATCCGGCGTTCGGGGACACGTTCGAGGACCTCTACAAAGGCACTGCTGATCTGTTCTTGTGGCCGACGCTGTATCTGTGGGAATTCCCCAAGCCGACCATCTCGCAAATCCATGGCTATTGCATGGGCGGTGGGATTTATCTCGGCTTGCTGACCGACTTCTGCGTCGCCTCCGAGGACGCGTATTTCCAGATGCCACTGGCCCAAAGCCTCGGCGAACCCGGCGGGCACACGATGATCGAGCCGTGGCTGTTGATGAATTGGCATCGCACCATGGACTGGCTGCTGCTGGCGCCGACCCTGTCCGCGCAGCAAGCCCTCGAGTGGGGCCTGCTCAACAGGGTGGTGCCGCGCGACGACCTCGAGGACACCGTTGAGGAGATGGCGCGCAAGATCGCCCAGATCCCGTTGACCACATTGATGGCGGTCAAGAACAACGTGAAGCGCGCCTGGGAATTGATGGGCATGCGGGTGCATCTACAGGTCAGCCACATCTTGACGAATATGGTCGGCGCCGCGTCCGACGTGCAGGCGCGGCGAGCCGAGCTGATGCAATCGGGCATGAAGCCGCGTGAATTCCTCGACCGTGACGGGAAGGATTGTCCCCCAACGTGAAATTAGATTCACGCTCGGCGGGATTGTCCGCCTAGCGGCTCATTTCGCCGGCGATCTTGCGTCCCGCGGCGTGGCGTGCGGCGACGTAACCGAACACCATGGAGCTGGCGATGCTCGCACCGGCACCCGGATACGTGCGGCCCATCACCGTCGCGGTGGTGTTGCCGGTGGCGTACAAACCCTCGATCACCCGATCCCGTTCGTCGAGGACCTGCGCGTGTTCGTTGGTGATGACGCCGCCGCACGTGCCGACATCGGCGGGGAGCACCTTGGTCGCGTAGTACGGGGCGGTGTCGAGCGGGCCGATGGCCGCGTTCGGCCGATAGCCGGGGTCGCCAAGGCAGTCGTTGTAGGCCGACTGGCCGCGGCCGAAGTCGGGGTCCAGCCCCTTGGCCGAGAAGTGGTTGAATCGCTGGACCGTGCGCGCCAGTTCATCGGCGGGAAGGTCGATCTCGCGGGCGAGGTCCGAAATTGTCGCGGCGCGCTTGACCGCACCGGATTCGATCAGCTCGGCCGGCAGCGGCTGGTTTCGTTTCAAGGGATTGGCACTGGTGACGTATCTGCGCACATATCCCTCGTCGAAGATCATCCAGCACGGCACCGCCTTGTTGGCATACATCGCCTTGCCGACCTCGACGTAGGAGTTGGACTCGTTGCAGAACCTTCTGCCGGTCGAGTCGACGTAGATGGCGCCGGGACGCTGGCGTCCCGACCCGAGCGAGGCGGCAACGGCGCCGCCGTTGGCGATGAAAACCGAAGGCAGCCACCATGCCTCGTCCAGCAGGTCGGTCTTGGCGCCCAGCCGCATCGCCGCCTCCAGCACCTCACCGGTGTCACCGGCGTTGGCGATCGACCACTTCCCTTCGTTGGGCTGGTTACCGCTGTAACGGCGGCGCATTTCTTTGTTGTGGCCGAAGCCACCGGCGGCCAGCAGCACTCCGTTGCGGGCCTGCACGTTCAACGGCTTCCCGTCGCGAACAATGCGCACCCCGACCACCCGGCCGTCGTCGACGACCAGATCCGCCATCGCGGCATCGGTCCACAGCGGGGGATTACCGTCGCTGAGATCCATCAGCGCCTTGAGCATCTGAGCGATCAGCGAGGCCCCGTTGGTGAGGATCTGACGTCTCCTGGCCCGCGCGGTCGCGGTGCGCAGGAATACCCGCGATGCGACGGCGAAGGCGCGTGGGGCGCGGTTGAAATATTGGACCGACCGTAATTCGTTGGTCAGCACCACATATCCGTAATTCTTGGCCAGCGGCGGCTGCACCTTGTCGCTCCAGTTGCCGAGCTTCGCGGCATCGAACGGGATTCCCTCGACGGCGCGGCCGGCGGCGTTGCCGCCCTTGTGGTTCGGGTAGTAGTCGCTCCAGCCCGCGCAGCGGATCAGTTCGATCCCTTTGCGGGTGAGGAAGTTGATCATTTCAAAGCCCGCGGTGAGGAATATCTCGCGTCGCTCGGGTGAGGACGGCGCACCGATGTCGCCGACCACGTCGGCAAGGTAGGCCAGGCCGTCCTCGTGCGAGTCGGCGATGCCGTCGGCCCGCATCAATGGATTGTTCGGCAGCCAGATGATGCCGCCCGACAATCCCGTCGAGCCGCCGACCAGCGGCTGCTTTTCGATGATCAGCGGTTCGAGCCCGCAGTCCAGAGCGGCCAGGCCGGCGACCATGCCGCCCCCGCCGCTGCCCGCGATGACCAGGTCCGCGGAGTGGTCCCACCGGGTAGTCATGGTGCCTCCGAGCCGAAGCCGAGATCGGCGATCGGTACATCGATGGTGGTGTTGGTCTTCTGGATGGCGGGCAGCAGGGTGGGGTACGGCAGGCCGGCCAGGAAACCGTCGATGACCCGTTCGAAGTTCGAGATCAGTCCCTCGATTTGATCGGATAACCGCATGAACTCAAAGCCTCGTGCGTGCAAGCCCTTCTGCTGTCTGGGCAGGTTGGAGAAATCCTGGGCGGGGATGGGCGGCCAGCGCGGGTCGTCGGGTGCCATGGGTTCGGGAGGTGTAGGTTTGCCGGCCGACGCGTCCGCCGGAAACCGGGTGAGAGACCAGATCTCGAACAGCGTCTCCTCGGGTCCCAGCGGACGGATGCGATATGAGGACGCGCTGCTGTAGGTCGGAAGGATGAAGTGGTGCGGGAAGGCGAATCCGATTGCGTCGGTGATGCCGCGGCGCACCAGGTCGTTGAGATCGGGCATGCCGCTACCGCGGGCACGATGCCAGTTGACGACGGCATCGTTGAGCGCGCTACGCCAAGCCGCCATCGCCGCACCCGGGTCGGAAGGCAATTCGATGTTCTGCAGGCCTTCGGCGATGCGGATATCGTTTTCGTGCGTCATGCCGCCCATGCCGTCACCGAGCGTGCGCATGAAATACAGGCTGCTCGCGACGACGGGATGCACTGCCGTGGAAGGCTCGGTCTGCGCGGACGGCAGCAACTGAGGATGGGTCTGCGGGACGTGGTAGCCCTCCATGAACGCCGCCGTCGCCAACTTCCAATTAACCGGCAGCCGGCACGATTGCCACCACTCCACGCGCAGCGAATCCACCTGCCACGCGTCGTAGATCGACGCGAACGGCTCCATCCAGTCACGCAACGGCGGTGCGTCGTCGTCGAGGTTGATCCACGCGCAACCGCCCCAGAGCTCACAGCGCACGGTTACCAACTCCAGGTCGGCGTCGGCCATGTTGCCTTCGGCGAACGCTTCGGGGCGCAGGACGAACGTGTTGCGGCCGTCGATGCCCCAGCACCAGCCGTGAAATGGGCATACGAAGGTGCGCCGATTCCCGTTGCCTTCCACCAGCTTCACGCCGCGATGGCGGCAGGCGTTGTAATAGGCCCGCACGCTGTGGTTGTCCACCCGCACGACGATGATCGACTCATCGAGGATTTCGTATTCGACGAAATCGCCGGGTTTGGGGATCTCCTCGAGCCGGCAGGCCATCTGCCACACCCGTGGCCAGAACATCTGCGCCTCCAGCGCATAGAACTCCGGATCGTAGTAGCGCTGCTTGGGGATTCGATCGGCGGTCTGGACCGCCCACGGCACCGGTAACGGCGTCCAATTCACCCCCGCCTGACGCGGGGTTTGCGCGTTCGAAATCTCGTTGCCCATTTCTACAGCCATCTCGTCATCCCTTGTGTCACATCACAAGATCCGCGACACTCGCCCCTGCCAGTACCGGTCGCGGATGCGTCTCTTGTACAGCTTTCCGTTCGGGTCGCGCGGCAGGGAGTCGAAGTCGACCGTGCGCGGACACTTGTACCCGGCCAGGTGAGCTCGACAGTATTCGAGGAGTTCGGCCTCGAGCTCGGGACCGGGCGCCACGCCGTCGGCCGGCTGCACGACGGCCTTGACCTCTTCGCCGAATTCGTCGTTGGGAACCCCGAACACCGCCGCGTCGACCAGTTTCGGATGCATCACGAGCAGATTCTCCGCCTCTTGCGGGTAGATGTTGACCCCGCCCGAGACGATCGTGAACGTTGACCGGTCGGTGAGATACAGGAACCCGTCTGAGTCGACGTAGCCCATGTCGCCGAGCGATCGCCACCCGCGGTCGTTGTACACCGATGCGGTTTTGGCGGGATCCTTGAAGTATTCGAAGTCGGGTCCACCTTCGAAATAGAGCTCGCCGGATTCGCCGACGGGGAGTTCCCGCCCGTCTTCGCCGACCACGTGCACCGGGGACATCGGAATCCCCACCGAACCGGGATGGGCGAGCCACTCCTGGGGACCGATCGTGGTTCCCGCGAATCCCTCCGTGCCGCCGTAGTATTCGTGAATGATGGGTCCGAACCACTCCATCATCCGGTGCTTGACATCGACCGGGCACGGTGCGGCGGCGTGAATGACGCACCGCAAGCTGGACACGTCATAGCGATCCCGGACCGCCGCGGGCAACTTGAGCATGCGCACGAACATCGTCGGAACGAACTGTGCGTGGGTCACCCGGTGGGTCTCGATCAGGCGCAACACCGCCTCCGCGTCGAACTTGCGCATGAGGATCGATGCGGCGCCCACCCGGTTGGCCGCCATCGTGTAGTTCACCCCCGCCGCGTGATACAGCGGCGCAGGGGACAGGTACACACTCGAGGAGCTCATGCCGTATTTGTGGATCAGCGCCATCTCGAGCACGGACTGCGCCCAGGACCCGTTGCCGTCGACGGGAAGCGGTCGTCGCACCGCCTTGGGCCGTCCGGTGGTGCCGGACGAATAGAGCATCTCCGACCCTTCCGACAGCGGCGGGGCCTCGTCCGCCGCCGCCAACGCGTCCTCGTATGACTGCCAGCCGGTCGTGGAACCCCCGACCGTGATATGAGCGACCACCCCGGCATTGGTGTTACGGATGTAATCGGCCAGTTCGGGCATCGAGGCGTCGACGAAGACCGCCCTCGCGTCCGAGTCGTCGATGACGTAGCTGACCTCATCGGGAAGGAAGTGGGTGTTGACGGCGGTGTAGTAGAGGCCGGAAAGCTGAGCACCCCAAGTGATTTCGAAGAACTCCGGCCGGTTCGGCAAGACCAGCGCCACGCCGTCGCCGCGGCGCAGCCCCGCCCTGTGCAACACGGCGGCCACCCGCTGGCTGCGGGCATATAGTTCGCCGAACGAGATCGTGCCGCCGTCGGTGACCAGGGCCGGCGACTGTGCGGCTGCGATCGCGTGATCGGCGATGTTCACCAGCGGACCTAAGTTGTTGCGGCGCCGTCGGTCTGGGCGGCCGCCGCGGCCTGGCGGCGGGCCTGCTCGGAGGGCAGCACCTTGTCCTTGAACACCGTCTGGATCAACTCCTGCACATCCTTGCTGACCGAGGCGAGCGCGACGAGATCGTTGGAGCTCTGCCAGTGCACGCGCATGCCCATCAGCTCCCAGGCCCGCTTCAGGTTGGCCTTGGTCGCCAGCAGGGTCGTCATCGGCGCCTGCGCGATATGGCGGGCGATGGCCTCGACCCGGTCGTCGAGCTGATCACGCGGGACGACCTCGTTGACCAGCCCGACATCGAGCGCCTTCTTGGCGTCAATCACCTCGGCGAGATACAGGTAATACGCGGCGCGCCGCCAGTTCATGAAAACCCAGGGTTCGATGGAACATTCGCCCGACGGCATTCCGAAGCCCTGCAGCGGGGGGTAGGAGAAGTAGGCGTCCTCGGAGGCGATGACGATGTCGGTGGTCAGGCCGTAGTGGGTGCCGCCGCCCACGCAGTAGCCGTGGACCTGTGCGATGGTCGGCTTGGAGAACTCCCAGAGGTTCAGGATCGGCTTGACGAACAGGTCGGTCTGCGGCTTCCACGGCGTGCCCATCACCTTGGCTGCCTCGACGAACGACGGGTAGTCGACGGCGTTGTTGCCGATCGCGTGCCCGGAGCAGAAGCCCTTGCCGTTGGCCTTCATGATCAGCACTTTGATGTCGTAATCGCGGTCTGCATCCAGCAGCGCGGCGTCGACCTCCTCGGCCAGCTTCTGGTCCTGGGCGTTGGCCTTCTCCGGCCAGTTCAACGTGACGCGGGCGATCGGGCCCTCTTTTTCGTAGATGATTCTCTCGCGGGTCTCGTTGAGATCCATAGGGCTCTACCTCTCCTCTTATGACGTGATGACGCCGATTTGGGCGCCGATGTCGTAGGTGGTCCCGATCTGGCCCGTCCAGCTGACGGTGCCGGACGCTCCCGCCTCGATTTCCTGTTCCACCTTCTCGGTGGCGATCACGTAGATCGGTGTGCCCGCCTCGACGTGCTCACCGGCGCGCACGAGTAGGCCGGTGAGTTCGGCTTCGGAGACCGCCACGGATACGCGGGGGATGCGAATGATGAAGTCAGCCATGCACGTTTGCCTTCTTACACGTGCGGTGGGCCGCTTCGACGATGCGCGCCGGCGACGGATACAGCTGTGCCTCGAGCGCGGCCACGGCCGGATTGGGCACGAACCGCGCGGCGACCCGCTCGATGGGCGCGGCGAGTTCACCGAACAACTCGGTGGACAGGATTGCGGCGACTTCGGCTCCTGGGCCAGCGAATTGGACCGCGTCGTGCACGATGACGGCTCGGCGAGTGCGCCGGACGGATTCGACGATGGTCTCGACGTCCAGTGGCACCAGGGTGCGCAGGTCGATGACCTCGGCGCTGATGTCCCGCTCGGCCAGGGTGGCCGCGGCGGCGAGCGCGTCGTGCACGCAGCGTCCGTAGCCGATCAGGCTCACGTCGGTGCCGGGCCGCTTGATGTCGGCCTGGCCCAGCGGAATCGAGAAGCCGGGATCGACGGGGACGGGTCCCTTCTTGCTCTGCAACCGGATGGTTTCGACGAACAGGCAGGGATCCGGGTCGAAGATCGCCGACGTCAGCAGTCCTTTCCCGTCGCGCGGGGTGGACGGCACGATCACCTTCATGCCGGGGATGTGCATGAACCACGCCTCCAGGCTCTGCGAATGCGTCGCGCCGGTGGCCAGTCCGGCGTAGACCTGGGTGCGAATGGTGATCGGCGCGGACGTGCGCCCGGCGGTCATGAACCGCAGTTTGGCGGCGTTGTTGATCAGCTGGTCGGCGGCGATGCCGATGAAATCCATGATCATGATCTCGGCCACCGGCAACAGCCCGTCGATGGCGGCGCCGATGGCCGCACCCACGATCGCGGCCTCCGAAATCGGTGTGTCGAGAACACGTTCGTGGCCGTACTTGGTGGACAGTCCCGCTGTCGGGCCGGATGCGCCGGGGTCGGCGATGTCCTCGCCGAGCAGGAATACCCGCTCGTCGGCCGCGAGGGCCTGATCCAGCGCGAGGTTCAGCGCCTCGCGCATCGTCATCTCTTTGTCGTCCATCGCCAAATCCTCAGACCGGGAACCGGATCGGAGTCGCATACACGTCCCGGTCGAGTTCGTCCGCCGTCGGTGGATCCGCGCTCATCACGGTCTGCAGGGCGGATTCCACCGTGGCCAGTGCCTCGTCGTCGATGCGGGCGAGTTCGTCCTCGCCGCACACGCCGGCGTCGGCAAGGAGCCGGCGGAAGCGCGGCACGGGGTCGGCGGCCATCGCCGCTTCGAGTTGTTCGGTGGGTATGTAGGGCATCCGGTCGCCGAAATAGTGGCCGCGGAAGCGGAATGTCACGCACTCGATGAAGGTGGGGCCGGCGCCGTCGCGGGCCCGCCGCAGCGCCGTGTCGAGCGCGGCTTTCACCGCCAGCGGGTCGTTGCCGTCGACGCGGACACCCGGCATTCCGTAACCGGCGGCCCGGTCGGCCACCCGCTCGAGTTTCATGGTGTCGCCGGTGGGTGTCATTTCGGCGTACAGGTTGTTCTGGCAGACGAACACCATGGGCAGGTCCCAGAGCGCGGCCATGTTGGCCGCCTCGTGGAAGGAGCCGGTGTTGGTGGCGCCGTCACCGAAGCTGACGACGGTGACGCGATCGAGCCCTTTGCGCTTGGCTGCCAGCGCCAGCCCCACGGCCACCGGTGGCCCGGCCCCGACGATGCCGGTCGAAAGCATCACGCCGGCCTCGGGTTTGGCGATGTGCATGGTGCCGCCCTTGCCCCGGCTCGCGCCGACCGTGCGGCCCATCATCTCGCCGTAGATCTCCTCGAGCGGCACTCCCTTGCCGATGAGGTCGTGCAAACCGCGGTAGGTGGTCACCAGCTGGTCGTCGGGCCGCAGCGCGACACCCATCGCGGCGGCGATTGCCTCCTGACCGCGCGACGGCCAGTACACGCACATGAACTCCCCGGTGCCGATCCCCTTGGACAGCCGGTCGTCGGCCGCCTTCATCAGCACCATGAGCGCGTATAGGCGCCGTTGCATGGCGCGGTCGTCGGTCATCGCACAGTCCCGTTGTGGCGCAACCGGATTGGTGTCACTGCCGTCACGCGCCCGACCATGGCTTGACCTTGAGGAAACCGCCGCCGTCCACACGGAGTTGCTGGCCGGTGATATAGCGGGCGGCGTCGGATGCGAGGAACAGCACCGCCTCGCTGATGTCCTCGGGCTCGACGTAGGGGATCGGCATCGCCTGGACGAATGGGAAGATGGGTTCGGCATCCTCGCGAGTCGGCTCCTTAAGGTCTGGCCGGAAGGCCCGGTACATCGGCGGGCTGTGCAACATGTCGGTGTTGACGTTCGTGGGATGCACCGCGTTCATCCGGATCGAGAACGGGGCGAGCGCCAGGGCGAAGTCGTTGACGTAGTGCGCGGCAGCCAGTTTCGCGAAGGCATAGCCGGCCCCGCCGGGGCCGCCGTCGATGCCGGTGGTGTTCATCGACGACATGAAGGCGGCGTTGGAACCGATCACCACGATCGACGCGCCGGCCTCCAAGTGTTTGAGGCTGGCGTGGACGAGGTTGAGCACGCCGACCAGGTCCACGTCCACCGCGTCGGCGAAAGCCTTCGGTGGCAGGCCCGCGGTCAGTGGGCAGATACCGGCGTTGGCCACCACGATGTCGAGGTGGCCGAATTCGGCGACGCCCTCGTCGATGGCCGCGGACAGGGCGACGCGGTCGCGAACGTCGGCGATCGCGGTGTACGCGCGCTGTCCCTCCTTTTCCACCAGCCGCGCCGTTTCGTCCAGGTCCTCGGGGCGGGCCAGGGGATACTCGTTGGTGTCGATGTCGGTGCAGAGGTCTACGGCAATGATGTCCGCACCTTCGGCGGCCAGCATTCGCGCATGTGAACGGCCCTGACCGCGCGCGGCGCCACTGATCACGGCCACCTTGCCCGTTACCCTGCCCATCGCGCGTCCTTCGTCTGTGTGTCTACATAACGACCCGCGTTGGGGCCCAACGACATTCGCTGCGGCGACCGATATTGCAGCGGGAATGAATCGGATTTTCGCCCGCCCGCACCCGCTCACGGCACGCGGTTGGCGCGGCGGGCGTCGAAATGAGACCTTCGGTCGGCTCCATCGCATCTCTTCCACGAAAAACTGCGCTGACCTGCAGATGGGCTATCACTACGCCCAAGACTAGCTAGAATATCTAAAATAGCAAGGAATGGGCGTGGCGAGGGAGTGGGCGATGTCTGGCGTGCACGGCGGAGTCCTTCAAGGTGTGCGGGTTGTCGAATTGGCGTCGTGGACCTATGTGCCCTCTGCCGGTGCCGCCCTGTCGGACTGGGGCGCCGACGTCATCAAGGTGGAAGGCGTCGCCACGGGCGATCCCGGGCGCGCGCTGGTCGTCGGCGGGTTCACCCGGCAAGCGGCCCGCCCGGATGCCGACTTCATTCTCGAGTTGGGCAACCGCGGCAAGCGCAGCATCGCCATTGACATCAAGTCGGAAACGGGTCGCGAGCTGTTCGGCCGGCTGTTGGCCAGCGCGGATGTGTTCTTGACCAATTGGCTGCCGGGCGCACTCGAACGGGCCCGGCTGACCGTCGAGGACATCCGATCGTTCAACCCGAAGATCATCATCGCGCGGGGCACCGGCCTGGGCGTCCGCGGTCCAGATCGCGATCGCGGCGGATTCGATGCCGCGACGTATTTGGCGCGCGGCGGGGTCGCCTACACCCTTACGCCGTTCGGCAGCGAGACGCCCGCGGTCCAGGGCCCCGGCTTCGGTGACTTGCAGGGTGGGGCAACGCTGGCCGGCGGGGTGTGCGCGGCGCTGTTTCACCGGGAACGCACCGGCGAACCGACCATTGTCGACTCTTCGCTGCTGGCGCAGGCGATGTGGTCGATTGCGCCGTCGATTTCGGCCGCCGATTTCTTCGATATCGATGGGATCCCCGGCGCACCGCCGGGCCTGGCGATCAATCCGCTCGTCAACCGGTATAAGACCAAAGACGGCAGGTGGATCCAGCTGGTGTTCTTACAGCCCGACAAATTCTGGGTGGGCTTCTGCCAGCGCATGGGCCTGGCGCAATTGGCCGACGATGAGCGATTCGTCCCGTCCGCCAACTTGATCGCCAATGCGGCAGCGGCGACCGAGCTGCTGGCGAATACTTTCGCACGTCACGACCTGGCACACTGGCAGGCGGTCCTCAAGGACGAGCCGGGCGTGTGGGGCGCGCTGGCGACGCCGCGGGAAACCCTCAACGACCCGCAGGTCGAACCGAACGGATACGTGGTCACCAACGTCGACGACCACGGCGAGAAGTACCGAATCGTTGCCGCGCCAGTTCAATTCAACGAGACGCCGCCGACTCCCGCGCGCGCCCCGGAGCACGGGCAACATACCGAAGAGATCCTGCTGGAACTTGACATCGACTGGGACGACATCGCGAAGGCGAAGGCGGCCAAGGCCATTCTCTAGGGATCCCGGGGGACACGTCCAGCAACTAATTGCGCTGCTTCACAGACTTTTTCGATACCACGTGTCGCGAATTTCTTGATTTTCAGCCGATTCCGAAACGGTCACGGCCGTGTATCAATGTCAATGGTGGACTGGCACAACCCGACGGATCTGCAAATCATTGCACAGGGCGCCTTTTGGGGATTGCGGCCGCGACGAAGCGTAACGCATGGATCCCTGCCGCTATGCGAGTAGCGGTTCCGCAAGGGCGCAGCAGGAGGTATCACACAGCATGACGACGAACTGGGTCCCCGCCCAAACTTCATGTGGCCCGAACTCCGGTCGCATCCTCGACACCGCGCGGGGCATCCTCATCGGCCTTCGCCGGTGTCCTTCCGACGCCGCTTTGGACGAATTGCACAACGCGGCGATACGGCACAAAGTGCCGGTATTCGCCATGGCGTGGGCACTGGTCCACTTGGCGGGCGACGGCGAGAATACTCCCAGCTTCGTCGACGCGCAGTCTGCGGCCCGCCGCGAGTGGGGTCCGCTGTTCAAATCCGCCGCCCTCACCTGTTGAGGGCGCGCCAAGGCGTTGGGGCGGCCGAGCTTTCTCGAGGGGTAACCCGGCCGCCTCCAACTACAATGACATCGACCACGACATCGACCCGCGAGCGCGGTTTCGAATAACGGCAGGCTATTTCGGCGGCGGCAGCTGGCGTGGGCCGTCGGGCGGACCCAATTCGGGCGGCCCGTCGCGCTTGGTCAACGCACGCCGACGGCCGCCGGCCGCGGATTCCATCGCCAACCGGTCCGCATCGTCAGGCCGGCGCGGTAAGGCCGAGTGCGAATCGCGACCCGCCACCTGTCGGCGTGCTCGACCGCCGGGATCTTGCCGCGATGAGGTGACGAACTCCGTTCCTGTCGAGCTGGTTTCAGCGCTCGCCGGGTGCCCAGACAGCTGGGTGTCTGAGGCCTCGGAGTTGACCGCCACCTTGCGGCTGCGCTTGAGGGTGAACGTGATCTCTTCGGTTTCTTCGAGGACGCCTTCGAACACCTGGCGTGCGGTGCGCAGTGGCGCGGTGGTGGTGTCGATCACCTTCGCCACGAACGGCGGCACCAGCGGGCGGATCCAGCGGGCCGCGGCCCTGGTGGCGTCCGGGATGGACGGGATCGACGGGGCATTTCGTTCCTCGTGAGCTTCGACCTCGTCGGCCGGCGACAGGGGAGCGGGCAGGTTCTCCGGAACGTCCGGGGTCTGTGCAATGCCCAAGCCCGCAGCCGGTTCCGGGGTGGGCCGTTGCGCGATCGCCAGGCTGGCCGCCTCGGCTTCGGCGGCGATCGGCAGGTACACATCGTCGTCGCCCGGCTCGAAGGCCCGCCGCGACGGCGCGTGCACCGGGGCGTCCAAAGCTTCGGAAACCCGGCGTCGTTGCTGCTCGCGGTCGATCTCGGTCTGCGCCTCAATGGCAAGCCGGGCCTGCGTCAGTTGGTGCTCGGCCCAAAGGATTTCGGCCTCGCGGCGCACTTCGGCGCGCTTGACCGCGATGGCGGTGTCCGCGTCGAGTTCGGCGCGTTCGCGCTCGGCGCGGGAGGTGGCACGACGACCGTCGGTGGTCTCTCCGCGCCACAAAGCCAGGATCAGGGGTGTCAGGTAGAGCAGCACGCACAACGCGATCGTCAACAGCCGTAGGGTCATTGCTCCGGCGTCGGCGGACGTCAGGTCATTCAGTGCGACCCAACGTGCGCCGAGGCCGCGGTCCGCATCCGCCATGACGCCGGCCCGTGCGTCGTGCAACGCCAGCTCTTCTCGCGAAATCGTGGCGTCCAGGCCTGGTGCGCGGCTGTCCCGCATCGCCAGCGCGGTGTCCAATTCATGCTGGTCATCGGCGAGAAGTTCGTTCGCCGTGCGTGTTTCCGGCCCGGTACCGGGATCACCGGTGATCCGGGTCTGCGGACAGTCGGCCGTGGGATGGTATTCGCAGCGTGCGACGACCAAGGCCTTGTCCTGGCGGTCACGGGCCTGCGCGACCGCGCTGTCGAGCTCGGAGCGGGCAGCCCTGGATTGCTGCAGGGACGCCGATGCCTGCGCGACGGCGGGGGCCGATTCGGCGTTGCGCAACGCTCGTTCGTCGAGACGATGGTCGATCGAGCTGGAAAGAATGACCAGTGCCGCGAGCTCACCGACGACGACGCCCACCGCAGCCGCCACCGCGGCGCGAGCCACGACACCAAGTCGGCGCCGTTCCGGCCCCGGGATGGTGCCGCGGGTGACGGCGCCGACCAGCAGACCGAAGACGAGGGTGAGCAGGGCGACGGCCGGCAGCGGCCAGCGAGCCGACCCGCTGACCGCCAGGGTCGCGATCAGCCAGGCCAGTACCGCACCCAACAACGCGACCGCGCCGGCGACAGCGTGGGTGGACCTTTCGTGGGGCTCACCCAACTCGCGACGGTGTCCGCCACCGAGCCAGATGAGCACCCCGGACACCTGGGCCAGGGGCGCGCGCGGTTCAGTTACTTCCTGGGGCATGAGACTGAAAACACCTCCACGATCAAGCCTTGCAGGCGACCGCCCGACACATCGAATCGAAGCCCCCCGCCTGTGGTGCGCTTCACACGATTCGCGGAATCGACGCAGATCGCCCCCGGATACCGATCGGGTTTGCTGGTCCAACGAGCGGGGTCTGACGCGGGATTCGTGCGACGCGAGCAGATCAGCGACCGTTCCGGCAGGCGACATGAGACGGTATACGCCTATGACGAATCACGATTATGTCACCTACGAAGAGTTCGGCCGCAGGTTCTTCGAGGTCGCTGTCACCCCGGAACGGGTCGCTGCCGCGTTCGCCGACATCGCCGGCAGCGAGTTCGCCATGGAGCCGATTGCGCAGGGGCCGGGCAGAATCGCCAAAGTCAGTGCCAACGTCAAAATCCAGGAACCCCGCGTCATGCGCCGGCTGGGCGACAGCATCACCTTCGTCATCCATATCCCGCTCTCGATCGACCTGCTGGTCGACCTGTGGCTCGACAAGCAGCGTTTTATGGTCTCCGGGGACATTCAATTGCGCGCGACCGCGCGGGCGGCCGAACCGCTGTTGCTGATCGTCGACGTCGCCAAACCGCGCCCTTCCGACATCACCGTCAACGTCTCGTCCAAGTCGATCCGTGGCGAGGTGCTGCGGATCCTAGCCGGTGTCGACGGTGAGATCCGGCGATTCATCGCGCAGTATGTCGCCACCGAGATCGACGCGCCCCAGTCGCAGGCGGCGCAGATCATCGACGTGTCCCAGCAGCTGGAGCGAGCCTGGCCCTGAGCGGGCCGGCCCACGAATACGCGCGAGGGCGTCGGGGTACCCCACCATGGTTGTGCATTTGCCGCCCGTGCCGCGGGTGGCGCAGTTTCTGATCGCCAGGGAGGAAGACTTTGGCTCGCGTAGATGTCTCGGTGTCGTCGCAGGTGGAACCGGAGGCGGCTTGGAAGCTGGCCTCCGACCTGGATCGATTCGGCGAGTGGATGACGATTTTCGCCGGGTGGCGGGGACCGGTGCCTGACACGATCGAGAAGGGCACCTGTGTCTCGTCGTGCGTCAAGGTCAAGGGCTTCCGCAACGTCATCCATTGGACGGTCACCCGATACGACGAGCCTAAAGCGATTGAGCTGCAGGGACGCGGACGCGGCGGTATCCGCCTCAAGGTGGCGATGACCGTCACCGATGATCACCCCGGATCAACGTTCCACCTCACCGCCGACCTCGGTGGCGGATTACTCAGTGGGCCGGTCGGGGGATTGGTCGCGCGGATGCTGCGCTCCGATGTGCAGAAGTCCGTGAATAATCTCGCGGCCCTGCAATAGTCGCTTCGCGCTGCGCTATCGGGCCGATCGGCCGAGCACCAATTCCCGCTCGGCATCGCGGATTCGCCTGCCGTCCATCGCAAGCCAGGACAGGCCAGCGCCGAACGCGAGCATGGAAATGATGGCGGAGACAACGCCGGCGCCGGCCTCGCCAAGGGCGAAATTGATCACGCAGACCGCGAACGCCAAGGCGGCCGCCGCGACGACGAGGAGTCCGGGAGTTCGTGCGGTAGCCCGCACCGATCCCTGCGTGTACCGGTCAGCGGTCCGATCGTGGTCGTCGACAGGGCTGTGCCTCATGGGCCGTCTCCTCTGCGTCACATCCGTTTCGGCCGATCTGTTGGAGCTACCCAAAAGACCGTTCGGACAAACGACTTGGCGGGGGTGACGCCCTGCGGGCTCAGAGTGTTTGGTGGCGCCCGAAGTACTTGTGGTCTTCGCTGTAGCCGCCATAACCGCTGCCGATGTCGTGGTAGTCGGCGACGAACTCGATGCCTTTGATCCACTTCACCAATTTGAAGCCGTGCTGCAATTCGTTGCGCAGCCGCAGCGGCCTGCCGTGCATGTAGGGGAGCTGCTGGTCGTTCATGTTGTAGGCCAGCATCGTCATGTGGTGGTCCATCTGGCCGATGTGATGAGCGTTGTAGTAAATGCCGCCCGTGGCGCCCAGCCCCATCGAATAGAAGACCGCCCATTTCGCTTCGGGGAGCGGTTTGACAATGTCCATGATCGTTTTCATTTGCACGCCACCCCATTTGGCGACGCCTGACCAAGCCTGGATGCAGAAGTGTTGGCTGATCTGCTCGTGGTAGGGCAGCGCCATCAGATCCTCGAGCGAGAATTCCATCGGGTGCTCGACCAGACCGTAGACCCGCAGCCGCCAGTCCTTGAAGTCGTCGCGCTCCAGCTCCTTGTACTCGACGGTCTCCGGCAGGCGGCCGTTGCGCCAGTGGTGCGGCGAGATGTCCTTTTCGGTGAAGGCGCCCGGCTTGGGATCAAGCTGCTCGAGTATCCGCTGGAAGGGCCCCACCAGCGCATAGCCGACCCGTTGCACTACCCGGGGGTGCTTGATGGTGAACGGGGTGGCCCACACCCAGGCGACTGCCGTCACCACCATGGCTGCCGCGAAAATCCAAAAGCCCATCCAGCTGTTGTCATCGCGGGCGGCGAACATGTGGTTGAGGTTCTTCAGGGCGCTGGTCGCGAAGACCAGCGTGACGTGCACGATGATGAAGAACAAGAAGTACACCAGCACCAGGAAGTGCAGCGAACGCGCGTGCTGAATGCTCAACCGCTTGCTGAGCCAGTGGACGCGCTGCGACAGGGCGGGCGACATGCCCAGGCCGGTGATCAGCGCGGCCGGCGCGGCGATGAAAACGGTGGTGAAATACGCCAGCACCTGCATGCCGTTGTAGGCGACCCAGCCGTTGTCGGCCGGCCAGTGCTCCACGGATAGGTACTGAATCGCCACCGAAAGGGCATTGGGGAACACGTCCCAGCTGGTCGGCACGATGTGCCGCCACTGCCCGGTGACGAACAACAGAACGTAGAAGACCAGGCCGTTGAGCAGCCAGAGCACGTCCATGCCCAGATGCCACCAGCGGGCCAGGCCGATGGAGTGCCGGAACCCGGGCAACCCCAACTGCGGGGGCAGGGCGACGGTGTCGGCGTTGGCGGTCCACAGCTCGTCGTCGGGCACCGGCGGCCCCACGCGCAGCCACTCGTCCTTGCCGGGGGTGGCATTGCGGCTGAAATAAAGCCGCGGGTGATCACACAGGATCTGGATGCCGGTCCTGATGATGAACATCATCATGAACAGGTTGAAGAAATGCGTCCAGCCCAGCCAGGCGGGCACGCCGGGCACCTTCGCGGGGATGTCGGCGCCGGGATAACGATGAATGAATTCCTGCACCGAGGGCATGTTGTACAGCCCCTTGCCAATGGCCACCGCCGCGACCAGGAGCGCAAAGCCGATGGGGATCAGCCACAGCAGGTTGAACCACTTGTCGCGGCCGACTCGCAGCTTGGGAGCGGTGGCCCGCCGGGTGAGGTCGAACCCGCCGCCGTAGTGCTCCACATCGATGATGTCTTCGGCGGTGTGTATCTCGTTGCGGTAGTCCGGATTGGACGTCAGCGGCGTGCCCACTGCCAGCGTCGATACCGAACCGCGCTGCGCTGCTAGCCCTCCACCGGTCCCCGCGGAATCAACGGTGTTCGTCACGCGGCCGAAATTACACGAATGCGCCTGGAATAATTGGATTCAATCGGGAACGAAAGGCGGTGGTCGCCGCGCCCGCGCGGGCAGGAATGGCCGGGTAGCGCGCAGAGCGCGCAAAATCCGGCGGGTCCCCCGCAGCGTTAGCCGCACCTACCGAAAGAAAGCCGCGATTCGCGCCGCAGATTCGAACTGATGAGTTTTGCTGTGAGTGTGCGCATAATTTACTGCCAACACGCTAGACAGGGTCATGCGGCAGCAGCCTGCGCACGGGGCGGGTCTCGATGGCGTTGACCGTCAATGCCCGGCGGCTGATCCGCCAGCCCGCGTCGGTCAGCAGATACTCGTCGTCGTAGCGCAGGTGCCACGCCACGTCCACCAGCTCACCGTCACGTTCGTTCCAGTGGTGCGCGACCGCCGCGATCCGCCCGCGGGCGGTGCCAGATTGCGCGGCGGCGTCGTACACCTCACCGATGATCGCGTGCTCGGTGCGGGCGACCGCGGCGACGGCCGCGACCGCGGTGGCGATGGACTGCTGGCCGCGATGCGACTGGATCGGCCGCAGGTCGGCCGGCGGTGCGGGCACCACCAGCTCGGCATCGGCAGTGAAAAGCCCTGCAACAGCGGTGAATTCGCGGTCATCGACACAGGCGGCGTACCGGTGCACGAGATCGCTCAGCGCGGCCCGCTGTTCGGCCGAAAGCCTCATGAGCTCAAGGACAGCCGTTGCGCACACGCCGACAATAGGTCCTTCGCGTGCTCGATATCGGTGGTCGCCGGCATGGCCAGCACCAGACGGTCTGCGCCCTGATCGGCGAGGGCGGCCGCGCGCTCGGCATCGATCTTGGTGACGGCATGGCCCAGCGACACCTCGAGCGCCGCCGGATCGCGGTCCGCCGACGATGCCTCGTCACGCATGAGCGCGATCAGCGACGCGAGCCGGGGCCCGGTCACCCCCAGCGGCTGAAAGCCGTCACCTAGGCGTCCGGCACGGCGCGCGGCAGCTCGGCTGTGTCCGCCGATGTGAATCGGAAGGCACTCCGCCGCAACGGGTTTCGGGTAGCTCATAACGTTCTCGAAGTCGAAGAATTCGCCGGTGAAGGACGCTCCGGCGGGCCGCTGCGCCCACAACTCCCGCATGACGGCCAGCTGCTCGTCGGCCCGCCTGCCCCGGCTCCCGAAGTCCACGTCACAGGCGGCCAGCTCTTCCTTCAGCCAGCCCACCCCCACACACAGGCGTAGCCTGCCGCACGACAGGGCGTCGACGGTGGCGGCCCGCTTGGCCAGCACCACCGGGTGGTGGTTGGGCAGGACCAGCACGCCGGTGGCCAGCCCCAGACGGCTGGTGTGGCCGGCCAGAAACGCAAGCAGGTCAAGCGGATCCGGGATGGGGCAGTCCGGCGCCAGGCCGACGCGTCCCGAATTGTCGTAGGGATAGACGCTGTCGTATCGCGTGAGCAACACGGTGTGCTCGACAGCGACGATCGATTCGAACCCGCACGCTTCGAGGTGGCGCGCGAAGGCCACCATCCAGTCGGGGTCCGCAGTGACACCGTCGGCGACCGGGGCCACGACTGAGATCTTCATGGGTTTTGAAGCTAACAAGGCTCGAGCCGGGACGACTAGCGGGCCGCGCTTTCCGCGGCGACGGGCGCGATCGCGGCACGCACGGCTTCGACGAGCGTGGCGGTGCGGCGATCGGTGAACACGTCCTCGAGCATCACCGCGCGTCCGTCGGGACCGGTCAGCGGCACCCGCCAGTTGGGATATTCGTCGGTGGTGCCGGGCTGATTCTGGGTCCGTCGATCACCAACGGCATCCGTGAGTGCCACGCCCAGCAGCCGTGACGGTGTCCGGCCCAGATAGCGGTACAGGGCCAGTACGACCTGCTCGGGTTCTTCTTCGCCGTCCTCGAGCAGCCCGACCCGGCGCAGCTCGGCCATCCACGCCGCCAGCTCAGTCCGGTCAGACTCGAGCTCCACTTCGACCCGACGGGCCAGCAGACCCAACGAATCTCGAAGCCGCACATGATCACCCGCCAGATAGCCGGCGGTCGGCGGCAGATCGTGCGTGGTGACCGAGGATAGGCAGTACTCGCGCCAACGCCCGGCCGGCAGCGGGCCGCCGTTGCCGTCGCGGTCCAACTCGAACCAGAGGATCGAGGTGCCCAACAACCCCCGTAACAAGAGGTAGTCACGCACCCACGGCTCGACCGTGCCGAGATCCTCGCCGACGACGACCGCGCCCGCCCGGTGCGCCTCCAGCGCGACGATGCCAATCATGGCTTCGTGGTCGTACCGAACGTATGCGCCTTCGGTGGGCGAGCTACCCCGCGGAATCCACCAGAGCCGGAACAACCCGATGATGTGGTCGATGCGCACCCCACCGGCATGCCGCAACACCGCACGGATCAGCGCGCGAAAAGGCCGATATTCGTGCTCGTCCAACCGGTCTGGTCGCCACGGCGGTTGGGACCAGTCCTGGCCGAGCTGGTTGAATTCGTCCGGCGGCGCGCCCGCGGTCACGCCCAGCGCCATCACGTCCTGCAGCGCCCAGGCGTCGGCGCCATTGGGGTGCACGCCGACGGCCAGGTCATGCATGATGCCCAAGGACATGCCGGCCCGGATCGCCTGTGACTGCGCCGCGGCCAGCTGCTCGTCGAGTTGCCACTGCAGCCAGCGGTGGAAATCGACTGTGTCCGAATGCTTTTTGACGAAGTCCGCAACCCCGGACGCGTCCGGGTGCTGTAGCGCCTCGGGCCAGGAATGCCAGTCGGCGCCGTGTTTTTCGGCCAGCGCGCACCAGGCGGCGAAGTCGTCCAGCGCGCGACCCTCCCGGTCGCGGAACGCGGCGTAGGACAGCTCCCGTCCCGCCGATCGCGGTTCTTCGTGCAGCAGCTTGAGTGCTGCCCGCTTCGCCGCCCATGAGGTGTCGCGGTCGATGGCGTCGACGCGACCGGCAAGTTGCTGGACCTCGGAGCGCAGCCGGCGGACCCGGCTGCGCTTGGTCAGGTCGGCGAATTCGGGAATTGCCTCGACATGAAGATAAATCGGGTTGACGAAGCGCCGCGATGTCGGCAGGTACGGCGAAGGCTCCATCGGCTTGGTCGGGGCCGCCGCGTGCAGCGGATTGACCAAGAGATAGTCGGCGCGGTGGCGCGACGCCGACCACACCGCCAGGTCGGTCAGATCGGTCAGATCGCCGACACCCCACGACCGCCGTGACCGCACGCTATAGAGCTGAGCGGCCAGGCCCCACGCGCGGCGAGCGCCGAGCCGCTCCGGCAGGCCGAGCCAGTCCGGCGTCACGATCAGCGCGGTGCTGGTCTCGGAGTCACCGGAGCGCAGGTGTACCCGGTGATAGCCCAGCGGCAGATCCGACGGCAGCACGAAGCTTGCCTCACCGACCCAGCGGCCGTCCAAGTCGAATGGCGGGGTGAAGTTGTCGACCTGTGCGACACCGGCGCGCTCCGTGCCGTCTTCGAGCTGCAACCACACCTGGGCGGGATCGCCGTGGGTGACGTGCGCCCAGAACCGGATCGGCTCGCCGGTACGCCCGACGATGGTCGCCGGCAACCGGCGCGCCCAGTGCGACCGCAATTTCGCGGTCAGCGCGACGTTGCGCTCCTGCTCGGTTTCGGCGGCGACGCCGAGCGAACCCAACACGGCCTTCAGCGTGGCCTCGGAAACCCGCACCCGCCGGCCTGTGCAGTCCTCGTAATCCGTCGCGATGCCGTATCTGCGGGCGAGCTCGATCAGCGACGGCGCGAGTTCAGTCATACCGCCATCTTGGTGCCGGGATTCGCGGGCGGGCGACTCGAACCCGGCGCGAGTTAGCGCATTCTTTGCCGGGCGGTGGCCTGCCATTCATTTATGTCTTCTGAAGGTAACGGCTCGTTGCGCTCGACAGGACGAGAGGCCGCGCGGCCACTACGATGCTGCAAGGAGACGAAAAGGATCCGGTCAGCTTATCCGTGGGGAAAAAGAAACTGCCAGCTCAGTGGCGTATGCCCCCGCCGACCCCGCTAGGGCTCCGGCGCGGTGGGCGCGGCCGGTTCGAGTGCATAAACAGATGTATGAAGTGAACGGCTTTGGCGCCGCATGGCGAGGTCCGTGCAGGTGCCTTAACGTTGTCATGTAATTGGCGCTTGGATCAGTTCAGCAGGGACAATATCCAGACGCATGGGCAGACCGGATGGTGAATTAAGTGGCGGAAGACAGTCGCGGGCAGCGTGGCACGGGGTACGGCCTCGGGTTGTCGACGCGGACCCAGGTGACCGGCTACCAGTTCCTTGCGCGCCGGACCGCGATGGCACTGACCCGGTGGCGGGTGCGCATGGAGGTCGAGCCGGGCCGGCGGCAGAACCTGGCCATCGTGGCGTCGATCTCGGCCGCCCTGGTCATCTGCCTGGGCGCGCTGCTGTACTCAAAAATCAGCCCGGCCGGCCAGGTGGGGGATTCGCCGATCATCGCCGACCGTGACTCGGGCGCGCTGTACGTCCGCGTGGGTGACAAGTTGTACCCGGCGCTGAATTTGGCCTCGGCCCGCCTTATCACCGGGCGGCCGGACAACCCGCACCTGGTCAAGTCCAACCAGATCGCCACCCTGCCGCGCGGTCCGATGGTGGGCATCCCGGGTGCGCCGTCGAGCTTCCACCCGACCGTCCCTGCCGCGTCGTCGTGGTTGGTCTGCGACACCGTCGCCAACTCGACCGGTTCCGGGGCTCCGTCCGGGGTGAGCGTGACGGTGATCGACGGTACTCCGGATCTGAGCAACCACCGGCGGGTGCTGACCGGATCGGACGCGGTGGTGCTGAACTACGGCGGGGATGCCTGGGTGATCCGGGACGGGCGCCGCTCACGCATCGACGGTGCGAACCGATCGGTGCTGCTGCCACTGGGGCTGACCCCGGAGCAGGTCAGCATGGCGAAGCCGATGAGCCGCGCCTTGTACGATGCTTTGCCGGTGGGTCCGGAACTGACGGTGCCGCAGATCCAGAACGCGGGCGCCGGCGCGTCGTTCCCGAACGCACCCGGCCCGATCGGCACGGTGCTCGTCACCCCGCAAATCAGTGGGCCACAACAGTATTCATTGGTGTTGGCCGACGGTGTGCAGACCTTGCCGCCGTTGGTGGCCCAGATCCTGCAGAACGCCGGACCGGGCAACACCAAACCGGTGACCGTGGAGCCATCCGCGTTGGCCAAGATGCCGGTGGTCAACAAGCTCGATCTGTCCTCCTACCCGGATGCCCCGCTGAATGCGATGGATATCCGCGAGAATCCGGCGACCTGCTGGTGGTGGCAGAAGTCCTCCGGTGAGAACCGGGCCCGTGTCCAGGTCATCTCCGGCGCGACCATTCCGGTCGAGGCGAAGGCAATCAGCAGGGTGGTGTCGCTGGTCAAGGCCGACACCACCGGCCGCGAGGCCGACCAGGTCTTCTTCGGACCCGACTATGCGAACTTCGTGGCCGTCACCGGAAACGATCCCGGAGCCAAGACGACCGAATCGCTGTGGTGGCTCACGGATGCGGGTGCCCGGTTCGGGGTCGACGACACCCGCGACGTACGAGAAGCGTTGGGCCTGAATACGAAACCGGGCCTGGCACCGTGGGTAGCGCTGCGGTTGCTCCCGCAAGGGCCGACGTTGTCGCGAGCGGATGCGCTGGTGGAGCACGACACGCTACCGATGGATATGTCCCCAGGAGAGTTGGCGGTACCGAAGTGAAACGTGGATTTGCGCGGCCGACGCCGGAGAAGCCTCCGGTAATCAAGCCGGAAAACATCGTCCTTCCGACGCCGCTGAGCATCCCGCCGCCCGAAGGCAAGCCCTGGTGGCTGATCGTGGTCGGCGTCGTGGTGGTCGGCCTGCTGATCGGCATGGTCGCCATGACGTTCGCCAGCGGTTCACACGTGTTCGGCGGCGCCGGCTCGATCTTCCCGATCTTCATGATCGGTGGCGTGGCGATGATGATGTTCGGCGGCCGGTTCGGCGGCCAGCAGCAGATGAGCCGGCCCAAGCTGGACTCGATGCGCGCCCAGTTCATGCTGATGCTGGACATGCTGCGGGAGACCGCCCACGAGTCGGCCGACAGCATGGACGCCAACTACCGGTGGTTCCACCCGGCGCCCACCACGCTGGCCGCCGCGGTCGGGTCGTCGCGGATGTGGGAACGCAAGCCCGACGGTAAAGACTTGAACTTCGGCGTGGTCCGCATCGGCGTCGGTATGACGCGTCCCGAGGTGACCTGGGGTGAGCCGCAGAACATGCCGACCGACATAGAGCTCGAGCCGGTGACCGGTAAGGCGCTTCAGGAATTCGGTCGCTATCAAAGCGTCGTCTACAACCTGCCGAAGATGATCTCGGTGCTGGTCGAGCCCTGGTACTCGCTGGCCGGAGATCGCGAGCAGGCGGCGGGACTGATGCGGGCCATCGTCTGCCAGCTGGCGTTCTCGCACGGGCCCGACCACATGCGCATGATCGTGGTCAGTTCGAACCCGGACGAATGGGACTGGGTGAAGTGGCTGCCGCACTTCGGTGACCCGCGCCGCCAGGACGCCGCGGGCAACGCGCGGATGGTCTACAGCTCGGTGCGCGAGTTCGCCGCCGAGCAGGCCGAATTGTTCGCCGGCCGTGGCTCTTTCACGCCCCGGCATGCAAGTTCGTCAGCCCAGACGCCGACGCCGCACACCGTGATCATCGCCGATGTCGTTGACCCGCAATGGGAGTACGTGATCAGCGGCGAAGGTGTCGACGGGGTGACGTTCTTCGACCTCACCGGCTCGGCGATGTGGACCGCTGTCCCGGAGCGGACGCTGCGGTTCGACAAGAAGGGTGTGATCGAGGCGTTGCCCCGCGACCGCGACACCTGGATGGTCATCGACGAGAAGCCCTGGTTCTTCGCCCTCACCGACCACATCAGCACCGCCGAGGCGGAAGAGTTCTCGCAGAAGCTGGCGCGCTGGCGGCTCGCCGAGGCATACGAGGAGATCGGCCAGCGGGTGGCGCACATCGGCGCCCGAGACATCATGGCCTACTACGGAATTGACGATCCTGGCCGCATCGACTTCGAGGCGCTGTGGGGTAGCCGCAATGACGCGATGGGCCGGTCGCGGTTGCGGGCGCCGTTCGGTGTTCGCTCCGACAACGGCGAGCTGCTGTTCTTGGACATGAAGTCGCTGGACGAAGGCGGTGACGGTCCGCACGGGGTCATGTCCGGTACGACGGGATCGGGTAAATCGACCCTGGTGCGGACGGTGATCGAATCGCTGATGCTCAGCCACCCGCCCGAAGAGCTGCAGTTTGTGCTGGCCGACCTCAAGGGTGGGTCGGCGGTCAAGCCGTTCGCCGGGGTGCCGCACGTGTCCCGGATCATCACCGACCTGGAAGAAGACCAGGCGTTGATGGAGCGCTTCCTGGATGCGCTGTGGGGCGAGATCGCCCGCCGCAAGGCGATCTGCGACAGCGCCGGTGTCGACGACGCCAAGGAATACAACTCGGTACGCCTCCGGATGCGGGCACGCGGCCAGGACATGGCACCGCTGCCGATGCTCGTGGTCGTCATCGACGAGTTCTATGAGTGGTTCCGCATCATGCCGACGGCGGTCGACGTCCTCGACTCGATCGGCCGGCAGGGTCGTGCCTACTGGATCCACCTGATGATGGCGTCGCAGACCATCGAGAGCCGCGCGGAAAAGCTCATGGAGAACATGGGTTACCGGTTGGTGCTGAAGGCGCGGACCGCCGGTGCGGCGCAGGCGGCCGGTGTGCCGAACGCGGTCAACCTGCCGGCCCAGGCCGGTTTGGGCTACTTCCGCCGCAGCCTGGAAGACGTCACCCGGTTCCAGGCCGAGTTCCTGTGGCGGGACTACTTCCCGCGCGGCCTCACCGACGACGGAGACGAAGCGCCGGCGCTCGTGCACAGCATCGACTACGTCCGTCCGCAACTGTTCACCAACTCGTTCACCCCGCTGGAAGTCAGCGTCGGGGGACCTGACGTCGCCGCCCCCGCGATCCCCACCGACGGCGACGCGCTTCCGATCGAGGCGGCCGAGGACGACGACTCCGAAGGGATCCGGACGCCCAAGGTCGGCACGGTCATCATCGACCAACTGCGCAAGATCGACTTCCAGCCGTACCGGCTGTGGCAGCCACCGCTCAGCCGGCCCGTCGCCATCGACGATCTGGTGAACCGGTTCCTCGGCCGTCCCTGGCAGGAGGACTACGGCACCGCGCTGGATCTCGTCTTCCCGATCGGGATCATCGACCGGCCCTTCAAACACGATCAGCCGCCGTGGACGGTCGACACGTCGGGGCCCGGTGCCAACGTACTGATTCTGGGTGCCGGCGGCTCCGGTAAGACCACCGCGCTGCAGACCCTGATCTGTTCGGCGGCGCTGACCCACACGCCCGAGCAGATCCAGTTCTACTGCCTGGCCTACAGCGGCACCGCGCTGACCACGGTCGCCCGCCTGCCCCACGTCGGTGAGGTGGCCGGTCCGACCGACCCCTACGGCGTCCGCCGGACGGTGGCCGAACTGCTGGCCCTGGTGCGGGAACGCAAGCGCAGCTTCCTCGAGTACGGGATCGCCTCGATGGAGGTGTTCCGGCGGCGCAAGTTCGGTGACGAGCCCGGTCCGGTTCCCAACGACGGGTTCGGCGACGTCTACCTGGTGGTCGACAACTACCGGGCGCTGGCCGAGGAAAACGAGGTCCTGATCGAGCAGGTGAACGTGATCATCAACCAGGGCCCCTCGTTCGGGGTGCACGTGGTGGTCACCGCCGATCGCGAATCGGAGCTGCGGCCGCCGGTGCGCAGCGGTTTCGGCTCCCGGGTCGAGCTGCGGCTGGCCGCCGTGGAAGACGCCAAGCTGGTGCGTTCCCGGTTCGCCAAGGACGTTCCGGTCAAGCCGGGTCGCGGCATGGTCGCGGTCAACTACGTCCGCCTCGACGCCGACCCCCAATCCGGTCTGCACACCTTGGTGGCGCGTCCCGCGCTGGCCAGCACGCCTGACAACCGGTTCGAGTCCGACAGCATCGTCGAAGCCGTCAGCCGGATTACGAGCGGCCAGGCTACGCCGGTGCGCCGGCTGCCGGCGACGTTCGGGGTGGAACAGCTTCGCGAGCTCGCCGCGCAGGACACCCGCCAGGGGGTAGGCGCGGGCGGAATCGCTTGGGCCATCTCGGAATTGGACCTGTCGCCGGTCTATCTGAACTTCGCCGAGAACGCGCACCTGATGGTGACCGGCCGCCGCGAATGTGGGCGTACCACGACACTGGCCACGATCATGTCCGAGATCGGGCGGTTGTATGCGCCGGGGGCGACCAGCGCACCGACGCCGCCGGCGGGGCAGCCTTCGGCCCAGGTGTGGCTGGTGGACCCGCGTCGTCAGCTGTTGACCACGCTTGGCTCCGACTACGTGGAGAAGTTCGCCTACAACCTCGATGGTGTGCAGGCGATGATGGGCGAACTGGCCGCCGTTCTGGCCGGGCGCGAGCCGCCGCCCGGGTTGTCCGCCGAGGAGTTGTTGTCGCGGAGCTGGTGGAGCGGGCCGGAGATCTTCTTGATCGTCGACGACATCCAGCAGCTGCCGGCAGGATTCGACTCGCCGCTACACAAGGCCGCGCCCTGGGTGACCCGGGCGGCCGACGTCGGCCTGCACGTGATTGTCACCCGCACGTTCGGTGGCTGGTCTTCGGCCGGCAGCGACCCGATGTTGCGGGCGCTGGCGCAAGCGAACGCACCGCTGCTGGTGATGGACGCCGACCCCGACGAGGGATTCATCCGCGGCAAGATGAAGGGCGGCCCGCTGCCCCGCGGTCGAGGCCTGCTGATGGCCGAGGACACCGGCACGTTCGTTCAGGTCGCGGCGACCGAGTTGCGCAAGTAAGACGTTGCCGCTGCGCTGGGTTGACCGGGTTACACCGAGATTCAGTCCCAGCGCAGCGGCAATTGTTTGAGCGCGAAACTCTTTGACGGGTAGTTGATCACGGGGGAGTAGTCCTCTGGCAGTTCGAAATCCGGGATTTGGGTCAGCCATTCCGCGACGATCACCGTCAGTTCAATGCGCGCCAAATGAGAACCCAGGCAGCGGTGTGGGCCACCGCCGAACCCCCAGTGCCGGTGGACTTTTCCGTCCATATTGAGCTCGTTGGTGGACATCGGGTCGCTGTCGTCGCGGTTGACCGCGGCCATGCAGAGCCGCACCGAGGTGCCCGGTGGCAGCGTCATGCCGCCGACCTCGACGAAATCGGTGGTTATCCGTGGCGCCACCGGCGCCGACGGTTCGAGGCGCACGATCTCCTCGATGAAAACCCGGATCTGCTGTGGATTGTCGCGTAACTCCTTGCGAAGCTGCGGTCTGCGCGCCAGTTCGTACAACGAGAATCCAATGGCCGCGGTCACCGTGTCCAGGCCGGCCAGGATCAGCAGGTGACTCATGCCCAGCAGTTCGACGTCGGTGAAGTTACCCTTGCCGGTCATCACTAGCGACAACATGTCCGATCCCGGGTTCTGCCGGCGCTGCGCGATGGCGCCGGCCAGGTAAGCCAGCAGCTGCTCGGATTTCTCGATATCGGTCTCGGTGATGAACGGCTTGTCGCTGACGACGGCGTCTTTCCAATCGATGAGGCGATCACGATCCTCCAGCGGCAGACCGTAGAGATCCAAGAACACCTGGAAGGGGTACAGGTTGGCGAAGTCCGCCATCACCTCGCACCCGCCTCGACCGGCCAGCGCCGCGATCATGTCACTGGCGTGACGCACCAACACCGGACGCGACTTGCCCAACGCGTGCGGGCTGAAGTACGGCTGCAGGATTTGACGGTAGCGGGTGTGTTGCGGCGGATCAAAAGCCAACGGCAGCACCGGCAACGGGTGGCCGGGGGGCTGCAGGACCGTCGATGAGAAGACCTTGGTGTTGCGCAGTGCGGCCAGCACATCTTCGCGCCGGGTTATGTAGTAGTGGCCGTTCATGAACACAACCGGTCCGGCGTCGCGCAGCGTCTTCCATCCGAGGCCCCGGTCAGCGGTCATCGGTAGCGTGGCGAAATCAAGCCGGGGTAGATAGAACGAGCCTTGTTGGCCTTCGCTCATACGCTTCGTTCTCCGGTTGTCGGTCGGACATCGCCGATACCAACACGTGGCAACATATCAACATTGCATGCGCGGCAACGGAACACCGTCCACCTGCCCACGCTAATCCGGGGTTTCCGGTGACTGGAAGCGCTTGGCGAACATCTCCGACACTTTACCGACCGACTAATCTGGGTACCGAACGGTGAAGGCAACCGTCTGATTGCGAAGCCGTTCACGGTCGTGCCGGGCCGTCTAGGGAGGAAGCCTCGTGAGGGTTCGTCTGGAACAGTCGAGATGTGTGGGCCACGCCCAGTGCTACGCCGTCGACCCAGACCTCTTCCCCATTGACGAGTCGGGCTATTCGATTCTCGAGGAGCATGAGGTCCGGCCCGAGCGCGAGCAATCCACCCGCGACGGCGTGGCGTCCTGTCCCGAAATGGCGCTGATTCTCGAAGAGGACTGACGGCGCAAGCCGACACTGCGGCAGCGGACGGAAAGCAAACGGTCAGTGAACAATCCGTTGGCTTGGATGAACTCCCGCCGACCGGGAATGAACAGTGGCTGGCCATTTATGAACAGGCGGCTTTGGGTATCGGTGTTTGCCTCATAACGAACTAATCTCAGTGCCGGGCGACAGTTCGGGCACACGCGAGCTGTCGCTTGGTTGCTGATAGCGGGAGATTAGTCGAGGCAGAAGGTGCATGTCGTTTCTGACCAGACGTCCGAGAAGTGCGGTGACAGACCACCTTTGCGGACACAGCCAACTGGTCAACATGTACCGGCCGGCCCGGCTGATGGGGTTGCGGGGCGAACCGGTTCCGTTGGTGACTCCCGCGGGCGCAGCGGCCGACCGGTGGCGTCGTCTACAGAGCCGTGACTACGGCCACCACTGATTCCTACGTGACAGCCGAGATCGCGTTCCCGGCCGACTGAGGAGGACACGGTGTTTGACTTCGCGGCGTTTCCGCCCGAAATCAATTCCGGTCGCATTTACGCGGGTCCGGGTTCGGGGCCAATGATGGCCTCCGCCGCCGCCTGGGATGAGATTGCGGCGGAATTGGGTGTAGCGGCCAGCGGCTACGGCTCGGTGATTACCGAGCTCACCAGCGGGCCATGGGTGGGACCGGCATCGATGTCGATGGTTGCGGCGATCACCCCGTTCGTGAGCTGGCTGAATACGATGGCCGCGCAGGCCGAGGACACGGCCGGGCAGGGCCGGGCCGCCGCGGCGGCCTTTGAGGCGGCGTTTGCGATGACGGTGCCGCCTCCGGTGATCGCGGCCAATCGAGCGCTGTTGGCGACCCTGGTGGCGACGAACTTCTTCGGGCAGAACACGCCCGCGATTGCGGCCACCGAGGCGCAATACATGGAAATGTGGGCGCAAGACGCCGCCGCCATGACCGGTTACGCCGTGTCTTCGGCGATCGCGTCGGTGCTGGCTCCGTTCGCGACGCCGCCCAACACCGCCACCCCGGAAGCGGTTTCCAACCAGGCCGCCGCGGTCGAGCAGGCCGCCGCCGAGCCGGCGGGCAACACCGCACAGACCACAGCCAACGCGACCTCGCAACTAGCATCGCCACAAGCCTTGTCGCTGAGCACAACTCAAGCGGTACAGGCACCCGCGGCGGCCACGAACGGGTCGGATACGGGGTTGCTTACGAGCACACTCCAGAACTTCCTGCAGTCCGGGCTGCCGACCCCCACCGACAATTGGCTGGGGCTCAATCCCACTGTCTACGACACGCTTCTCAAACGCACCTCGGGTCTTTTCTATTTCTCGAACGGTATGGCGCAGTTCAGCACCTCGATCGCTCAGCAGTTGGTTTTCGGTCCCGGTGGTAGCACGGCCGGTGCCGGTGGTGCGTGGTTCCCAACTCCGCAGTTCGCGAACTTGGGTCTGGGCAACCTCGGCGGCGTGGGCCATGTGGGTGCGGTCTCCGCGGGTGCCGGGCAGGCCGCCCGGGTGGGGATGCTCTCGGTGCCCCAGCATTGGGCGAACCTGACCTCGGCGGTCAGCCCGGCGTCGGTCTCCGAGATGGAGGAAGCCCCGATTCGGGCCGCCGGTGCGGCGGGGGCGCCCGGTGTACCGGCCAATGGTTTGCTGCGGGGGATGCCGGTGGGGGGCATGGGACGGCGCGGCGCCGCCGCCGGTTACGTCCACAAATACGGATTCCGCTACAGCGTGCTGACCCGACCTCCATCGGCCGGATGAACGGAGAGCCCAGATGAACGTAAGCCCACCAGCAAGCCACTCCCGGAACGTCGCCGGGCCCGAGGCAAGGGAAGGAATCTAGATGTCTTTTGTGACCACACAGCCCGAGGCGCTGGCAGCCGCGGCGGGCAACCTGCAAACCATCGGCTCAACGCTGAGCGCTCAGAACGCCGCCGCAGCCGCCCCGACGACCGGGGTGGTGCCGGCTGCTGCGGACGAAGTGTCGGCACTGACGGCGGCGCAGTTCGCCGCGCACGCGCAGATGTACCAGGCCGTCAGCGCACAGGCGGCGGCGATTCACGAAATGTTTGTCAACACCCTGAGCACAAGCTCAGGGTCGTACGCGCTGACTGAGGCGGCCAACGCCGCCGCGGCTGGTTAGGAGTCGATGATGTTTGATTTCGGGATGTTTCCGCCGGAGTTCAATTCGGCGCGGATCTACTCGGGGCCGGGGTCGGGTTCGTATGTGGCTGCGGCGTCGTCGTGGAATGCGATTGCCGCGGAGCTGCAGTCGGCGGCGTTGAGTTATCAGACGGTGGTGACTCAGCTGTCCAGTGAGGAGTGGACGGGGACGGCCTCGGCGGCGATGGCTCAGGCGGCGACTCCGTATGCGGAGTGGTTGAGCGCCACGGCGGCTCAGGCTGAGCTGACGGCTACCCAGGCGCAGTCGGCGGCGGCGGCCTATGAGGCGGCGCTCGCGTCGTCGGTGGCGCCGCCATTGATCGCGGCGAACCGGATGCAGTCCCAGCAGCTGCAGGCGACCAACGTCCTGGGGCAGAACACCCCGTTGATTGCGCAGTTGGAGGCCCAGTACGGCGAGTATTGGGCCCAGGACGCCGCCGCGATGTCGACCTATGCGGCTCAGTCGAGCACGCTCACCAAGAGCATGACGAACTTTCAGGCCGCGCCGAAGGTGACCAACGATGCGGGTACGGCTAATCAGGCCGCCAGCGTCAGTAACGCGACGGCCAACACCACGGCGGGCAACACCTCGAAGGTGGTGAGCAATGCGGCGACGACCACGACGAACGCGACGACGAACGCGACGACACAGGCCACGACGGCCACGGATCCGTTGTCGGAGCTCTGGTTCCTGTTGACCGGCCAGACCGTCTTACCCACCAACCTGGGAACGGCGGTCAACGGCTACGCCCCGTTTGCGGGTTTGTTCTACAACACCGAGGGTCTGCCGTACTTCAGTATCGGTATGGGTAACAACTTCGTGCAGATCGCCAAGTCGTTGGGTGTCATCGGTGGTGCGGCTCCGGCCGCGGCCAAGGCCCTGCCCGGACTCGGCGGGCTGGGCGGCATGCTCGGCGGTGGTGCGGCCGCGGCGCATCCGGTGGCGGCGCTGGGTAGCGCGGCGTCCGTGGGTGGCAAGTTGTCGGTGCCGGCGGCCTGGTCGGGCGGTGGTCCGTCCGTGGCGCCGACGTTGGGGCGGGCCATCCCGGTCAGCGCTATCAGTGCCGCCCCAGAAGCCGCGGGCGGACCCGGCAACCTGCTCGGCGGCATGCCGCTGGCCGGGACCGGCGCCGCAGGCCACGGAGTCGCCGGTCCCAAATACGGATTCCGGCCCACCGTCATGGCCCGACCACCCTTCGCGGGATAGTCCCCGCCGGCCCGCGACCTACGACGCACCCTGCCTCCGGAAGACCGGCGGTAGGGCGCGTTTCGCGCGATCGTGCGAGCGGCACCGCCGACCGGGCGTCGGTCATGAAGGGGCAAGTCCGCGAACGCTCGCGCCGAGTCGCATCCGGAACCCTCCCCGCGAATCTTGCGTGGGCTTTATCTGCGGCCGGATTTTTACCCCGCGCTGGGGTTTTCGCGTTCGTGCCGTCCCCCGACACGACACACAATGCCGGGATAGTGGGCGGGCTAGGGACGGCAGACTCGGGGTGTTCCTGCAGGTAGTGACCGTGGCCGCGAAACCGCGCGACGCCTCCATGACCGCGCGGCTACTTCAGAAGATCGCTCCCGAAATCGGCGACGCCGCACCAGCGGCCGTATCGCGACGCGGCGATGGGGCGGTGCGGCCATTTAGCCTTTCGGCAAGCAAATTTTCATCGCTGAAAGACCACTTGCGAGGGGATACATGTCGTTCCAGCCGGGCGCTTCGTAACCATGTACTTCTGGGCATTGCCGCCGGAGGTCAATTCCGGCCGTATTTATGCGGGTCCGGGGTCGGGGCCCATGATGGCCGCGGCGGCGGCCTGGGACGGACTCGGTGCCGAGCTGGGTTCGGCGGCCGGCGGCTACACATCGGTGATTTCGGAGCTGACCCAGACGCCATGGGCGGGCCCTGCCTCAGCGGCGATGTTGTCGGCGGTCACGCCGTACGTGAGCTGGCTCAGCGTCCTGGCCGCGCAGGCCGAGGAGACCGCCGGACAGGCCAGGGCGGCCGCGGCGGCCTATGAGGCGGCGTTCGCGATGACGGTGCCGCCGCCGGTCATCGCTGCCAACCGGGTTTTGCTGGCGACCCTGGTGGCGACGAACTTCTTCGGGCAGAACACCCCGGCGATCGCGGCCACCGAGGCGCAGTACATGGAGATGTGGGCCCAGGATGCCGCCGCGATGACCGGTTACGCCGTGTCGTCGGCGACCGCGTCGGTGCTGGCTCCCTTCCCAGCGCCGCCCAGCACCACCGCCCCGGAAGCGGGCTCCAACCAGGCCGACGCAGTCGAGCAGGCCGTCGCCGAGCCGGCGGGCAACACCGCGCAGAGCACGGCCAACGTGACCTCACAGTTGGCGACCCCACAAGTGTTGTCGGCCACCACATCTCAGGCGGCGACGCAAGCGTCGACCACGGCCGCCACTGAGCCGGGTCCGTTTACTTGGTTGGATAACCTGATCCAAGGATTCTTGACTTCCGGGCTGCCCACCCCGACCAATAACTACGCCGGACTGACCAGCAGCATTTATGGCGCCATCCTCAAACAGACCACCGGCCTTGGCTATTTCTCGAATGGTATGGCGAGCTTCAGTTCGTCGATCGCCCAGCAGCTGACCTTCGGTCCGGGTGGTAGCACGGCGGGTGCGAGCGGCGCCTGGTTCCCAACTCCGCAGTTTGCCAGCCTTGGTCTGGGCAACCTGGGTGGCGGAGTCGGACACGTGGGCGCGGTCTCCGCGGGTGCCGGGCAGGCCGCCCGGGTGGGGATGCTGTCGGTGCCTCAGCATTGGGCGAACCTGACCTCGGCGGTCAGCCCGGCGTCGGTCTCCGAGATGGAGGAAGCCCCGATTCGGGCCGCCGGTGCGGCGGGGGCGCCCGGTGTACCGGCCAATGGTTTGCTGCGGGGGATGCCGGTGGGGGGCATGGGACGGCGCGGCGCCGCCGCTGGCTACGTCCACAAGTACGGGTTCCGCTACAGCGTGCTGACCCGACCCCCATCGGCGGGATGAACGGCGGAATCCAGCATGTACTCCCTCACCTTTATCCGCGACCGGATTTTATCCTCGGCCTCGACACACGTGCGCCCGGCTGCGCAGCACGCGCACCGCGGCGGGCGCAACCGACAGGTGCTCAGCTCTGGCTATTCGGGCAGCTCACATGCAGGATCGGGCCCGAAGTTCGGGTGGCCGGCCGGTGCAGAGCGACTGGCCCCGGCTCCTGGCGCAGAGTTGCGCTGGAAGACCGTTACTCCACTGACCGGCGCGGCCGCGCTCACCAGGGCATTAACGTCTTTTACTACTCGACTCTTCGATTCGAAAATCACAGGTTAAGGGGCTGTTCGTGTTTGATTTCGGGATGTTTCCGCCGGAGTTCAATTCGGCGCGGATCTACTCGGGGCCGGGGTCGGGTTCGTATGTGGCTGCGGCGTCGTCGTGGAATGCGATTGCCGCGGAGCTGCAGTCGGCGGCGTTGAGTTATCAGACGGTGGTGACTCAGCTGTCCAGTGAGGAGTGGACGGGGACGGCCTCGGCGGCGATGGCTCAGGCGGCGACTCCGTATGCGGAGTGGTTGAGCGCCACGGCGGCTCAGGCTGAGCTGACGGCTACCCAGGCGCAGTCGGCGGCGGCGGCCTATGAGGCGGCGCTCGCGTCGTCGGTGGCGCCGCCATTGATCGCGGCGAACCGGATGCAGTCCCAGCAGCTGCAGGCGACCAACGTCCTGGGGCAGAACACTCCGTTGATTGCGCAGTTGGAGGCCCAGTACGGCGAGTATTGGGCGCAGGACGCGGCCGCGATGTCGACCTATGCGGCTCAGTCGAGCACGCTCACCAAGAGCATGACGAACTTTCAGGCCGCGCCGAAGGTGACCAACGATGCGGGTACGGCTAATCAGGCCGCCAGCGTCAGTAACGCGACGGCCAACACCACGGCGGGCAACACCTCGAAGGTGGTGAGCAATGCGGCGACGACCGCGACGAACGCGACGACGAACGCGACGACGGCGGCCACGACGGCCACGGATCCGTTGTCGGAGCTCTGGTTCCTGTTGACCGGCCAGACCGTCTTGCCCACCAACCTGGGAACACTGGTCAACGGATACAGCCCGTTTGCGGGTTTGTTCTACAACACCGAGGGTCTGCCGTACTTCAGTATCGGTATGGGTAACAACTTCGTGCAGATCGCCAAGTCGTTGGGTGTCATCGGTGGTGCGGCTCCGGCCGCGGCCAAGGCCCTGCCCGGACTCGGCGGGCTGGGCGGCATGCTCGGCGGTGGTGCGGCCGCGGCGCATCCGGTGGCGGCGCTGGGTAGCGCGGCGTCCGTGGGTGGCAAGTTGTCGGTGCCGGCGGCCTGGTCGGGCGGTGGTCCGTCCGTGGCGCCGACGTTGGGGCGGGCCATCCCGGTCAGCGCTATCAGTGCCGCCCCAGAAGCCGCGGGCGGACCCGGCAACCTGCTCGGCGGCATGCCGCTGGCCGGGACCGGCGCCGCAGGCCACGGAGTCGCCGGTCCCAAATACGGATTCCGGCCCACCGTCATGGCCCGACCACCGTTTGCCGGTTGAGCACGGCACCCCGGACGCGTTCGACGCCGGCAATGGCCACGCACCTATCAGTGTCCGCAGCATGACCTCCCCGCACACTGTTGGCCGGGAATGGTTTTCCTAAGGCGTTCGGGCTGCACAGGCCCAGGCGGCCCGACTACACAAACATATGCACCAAAGGCCTACTTGAAAATCATGTTCAATAACGGTTCACTGGGGACCATGCCCATGCGCCACGAGTTTTCACGATCGCTCCCGGGATCTGTCTTTGGCAGCGAACGAGGCGATCGAACGATTGAGATGGGCGAAAGGAGGTCTCCGTGGCGCGCCACCCGGAATGGTCATCGCATTAATTCTCTGCGACGAGTTAATCGGCAACCAGATTTTTATGCCGGGCAACGGGGCGACGGCATCCGGGATGATGATTACCAGCAACTTCTTCGACCCGGGGCTGGTACCGTTTGCTGTGACCCTCCTGCGAGGGGCGGGGGTCGAGGTCAGGCGCTGTTACTGTGCCGTTACCAAAAGTGAATTCGCCGTACCGCTAAGTGAACAGTTGCAAACACCGGGCTTCCGCACCGACCTCGGGGGCCGCAGTCATCTAGTCTCACAGGGTCGAGGATTGAACTAGGAGGGAAAGCTATGTCGTTCGTGACCACACAGCCGGAGGCTTTGGCCGCGGCGGCCGGGAACCTGCAGGCTATCGGGTCGACCTTGAGCGCCCAGAACGCAGCCGCTGCAGCCCCAACGACGGGGGTGGTACCCGCCGCTGCCGATGAGGTGTCGGCATTGACCGCGGCTCAGTTTGCCGCGCACGCGCAGATGTACCAAGCGGTGAGCGCCCAAGCGGCCGCGATCCACGAGATGTTCGTCAACACCCTGTCCACCAGCTCCGGTTCGTACGCGGCAACTGAAGCAGCTAACGCGGCTGCCGCTCTCTGATCGGACTGGCGTTTCGGGCTAACAGATCGTCACCGCAATGGGTTTCAGCATCACCGCCCAGCAGGGGATGGTCCCGGGGTCGCAGGGCTTCGCCCACACGAGGCTCCGGCAAGCAATACGCACTCCGTCAACTCAAACGCCGCGGTTCGGGTTTGACGTCCGTCTCACCGTGACAACACCCGGTGGCCGCCGGCTGACGGGAAGGGGGGGTCATCTCTATCCAATCGGCTCGGCGGTTGCCTAACGCGTAAACGATCCGGCCGCCGTCTTCACCACATCACCCAGTAACCACCTAGCAAGGAGAACAGCCGACATGGCAACACGTTTTATGACCGACCCGCACGAGATGCGGGCGATGGCGGGCCGTTTTGAGGTGCACGCCCAGACCGTTGAGGACGAGGCTCGCAAGATGTGGGCGTCGTCGATGAACATCGCCGGCTCGGGCTGGAGCGGTCAGGCCCAGGCCACCTCGTACGACACCATGGGTCAGGTCAACCAGGCCTTCCGCAACATCGTCAACATGCTGCACGGGGTGCGCGACGGTCTGATTCGCGACGCGAACAACTACGAGCAGCAAGAGCAGGCCTCGCAGCAAATCCTCGGCAGCTAGCGCCACAGACCACAGCTGCGTAACATCTCAAGACATTAGGAGAACATTGTTATGAGCATTAACTACCAGTTCGGCGATGTAGACGCCCACGGCGCGTTGATCCGCGCCCAGGCCGCGAACCTGGAGTCTGAGCACCAGGCCATCGTTCGTGATGTGCTTGCTGCCGGCGACTTCTGGGGCGGTGCGGGTTCGGTGGCATGCCAGGAGTTCATCACCCAGTTGGGTCGCAACTTCCAGGTCATCTACGAGCAGGCCAACGCCCATGGACAGAAGGTGCAGTCCGCGGGCAACAACATGTCCACCACGGACAGCGCCGTTGGGTCCTCCTGGGCCTAGCCCGCAACTTCAGGCGCGGCAGCACACCACCCGTCGGTGTGCTGCCGCGTCCTGCGGTTACCGCGCAAATCGACGCCTGAGGTACTAGGACCAAGTAGGGAATGATGGACCAACAGAGCACCCGCACCGACATCACCGTTAACGTCGACGGTTTCTGGATGCTCCAGGCGCTGCTGGACATCCGCCACGTCGCGCCGGAGCTGCGGTGCCGGCCATACGTGTCGACCGACTCGAGCGACTGGCTCAACGAGCATCCAGGAATGGCGGTGATGCGCGAGCAGGGCATCGTCGAGAACGATCAGGTGAACGAGCACGTCGCCGCACGGATGAGGGTGCTCGCGGCGCCCGACCTCGAAGTGGTCGCTCTGTTGTCCCGAGGCAAGTTGGCCTACGGCGTCCTCGATGACGAGAATCAGCCCCCGGGCTCCCGCGATATCCCCGACAACGAGTTCCGGGTGGTCCTGGCCCGCCGCGGCCAGCACTGGGTGTCGGCCGTTCGGGTCGGTGGCGAGATCACCGTCGACGACGTCGCCGTCGCGGACAGCGCCTCGATTGCGTCCCTGGTGATCGACGCGCTGGAGTCCATCCACCACGCCGAGCCCGCAGCGATCAACGCGGTCAACGTGCCGCTGGAGGAGATGCTGGAAGCGACGAAGTCGTGGCAGGAGTCGGGGTTCAACGTGTTCTCCGGGGGAGACCTGCGCCGGATGGGAATCAGCGCCGCCACCGTGGCCGCCCTGGGCCAGGCGCTGTCCGACCCGGCCGCCGAGGTTGCGGTGTACGCCCGCCAGTACCAGGACGACGCCAAGGGTCCGAGTGCGTCGGTGCTGTCTCTCAAAGACGGCTCCGGCGGCCGCATCGCGCTCTACCAGCAGGCCCGCACGGCGGGTTCGGGGGAGGCATGGCTGGCCATCTGTCCCGCCACCCCCCAGCTCGTGCAGGTAGGCGTCAAGACTGTGCTGGACACGCTTCCTTACGGTGAGTGGAAAACGCACAGCAGGGTCTGACATTCGCGCGAAACATAGAGTTCACCAATGTCTTTGTACTCAACATGCGGTTGAGCTGCGAACACGGCATACTTCTCTCAAGACATCAGCAAATCTCAAACCGGTGTCAACGACAACTCTTAATCGCAAGGCGAGGCAGATGGAATTCCAATTAGTCGGAATACACTTTGCGGGGGGCCGCAGCACCTCGACGAGTACACCGGCGCATGCCCGCCCGCGACTCGCGGCACGGGCTCACACATTCATCACAAGGAGTGCAAGGCGATGACTGCGGTAGTTGAAGTACCCCAGCCTGACGTTGAGGGAGTCTCGCAGCCTCAGGCAGTCGTCGTCGGCGTGATGGCCGGCGCGGGTGTCCAGATCGGCGTCCTGTTGGACGCCAATGCCCCCGTCTCGGTGATGACCGAGCCGTTGCTGAAGGTGGTCAACAGCCGGCTGCGGGAGCTCGGTGAGACTCCGCTGGAGACGTCGGGCCGGGGCCGCTGGGCGCTGTGCCTGGTGGACGGTTCGCCGCTGCGGGCCACCCAATCGCTGAGCGAGCAGGACGTCTACGACGGTGACCGGTTGTGGATCCGGTTCGTCCCGGACACCGAGCACCGCTCGCAGGTCATCGAGCACATCTCCACCGCGGTCGCGGCGGACCTCAGCAAGCGCTTCGCCGCCATCGACCCGGTGATCGCGGTGCAGGTCGGTGCGTCGATGGTGGCCATCGGGGTGACGACCGCGGCCGGCCTGCTCGGCTGGTGGCGTTGGCACCACAACTCGTGGCTCCCGACCGTCTACGCCGGTGTGATCGGCGCCGTGGCGCTGGGTGTTTCGCTGATGCTGTTGATGCGGGCGCGCTCGCAGCAGGAACGGCGCGTCGCCGACACCATGCTGTTGAGCAGCCTAGCGCCGCTGACAATCGCGGCGGCGTCGGCGCCGCCCGGCGGCGTCGGATCGCCGCACGCGGTATTGGGTTTCGGCGTCCTCACCGTCGGCGCGATCCTCGCCCTGCGGTTCACCGGTCGCCGGCTGGCGATCTACACCGCCATCGTCACTGTCAGCCTGATCACGGCGGTGGCCGCGCTTGCGCGGATGGTCGCCATGACGAGCGCCGTGACGCTCTTCACCTGCGTCGTGCTGGTGTCCGTCATGATCTACCAAAGTGCGCCGGCGATCTCGCGGCGGCTGGCAGGCATCCGGCTGCCCGTCTTCCCGTCGGCGACCAGCCGGTGGGTGTTCGAGGCCCGGCCCGACCTGCCGACCACCGTGGTGCGCTCCGATGGTGGTCCTCCGGTCCTGGAGGGTCCCGCCTCGGTCCGCGACGTGTTGACTCAGGCCGAACGCGCCCGCTCCTTCCTGTCGGGTTTGCTGATCGGGCTGGGCGTGCTGATGATCGTCTCCCTGACCGCACTGTCGGATCCCCACACCGGACAGCGCTGGCTGCCGGTCTTGCTGGCCGGGTTCTGCGCGGGATTCCTGATGCTGCGCGGCCGCTCGTACGTGGACCGCTGGCAGGCGATCACCCTGGCCGGAACGGCCGTGCTGATCGTCGGTGCGGTCGTGTTGCGTTACGCGCTGGTACTGCAGTCCCCGCTCGCGGTTTCGATCAGCGCGGCGATCCTGGTTCTGCTGCCGGCCGCGGGACTGACATCGGCGGCCGTCGTGCCGAACACCGTCTACAGCCCGCTATTCCGCAAATTCGTGGAATGGATTGAATACCTCTGCCTGATGCCAATTTTCCCGCTGGCATTGTGGTTGATGAATGTCTATGCAGCAATCCGCTATCGCTAACGGCAAGGTGTGGCGCGGTCGCGCGTCCGCCGCGACCGTTGCCGCCACGTTGCTCGCGTCGGGCGCATTAGCCGGCTTGCCGCCCGCCTACGCCATCTCGCCCCCAACGATCGACGCGGGCGCGGTCCCACCGGACGGTCCCCCGGGACCCGGGGCGCCGATGAAGCAGAACTCGTACTGCACCGAGGTCGGTGTGCTGCCCGGGACCGATTTCCGGCTGCAGCCCAAGTACATGGACATGCTGAATCTGCAGGAGGCGTGGCAGTTCGGTCGGGGCGCCGGCGTGAAGGTGGCCGTCATCGACACCGGCGTGACGCCGCACCCCCGATTTCCGCACCTGATTCCCGGCGGTGACTACGTCATGGCCGGGGACGGATTGTCCGACTGCGACGCGCACGGCACCATCGTGGCGTCCATGATCGGTGCGGCTTCGGCCAACGGGGCGGGAGTGCCGCCGGCGGCACCGCGCAAGGTCACCATCCCCACCACCGAGCCACCGCCCAAAGCGCCACCGCCGCAGACGGTGACGCTGTCACCGTTGCCACAGACCGTGACGATGGTCCCGCCGCCGCCGGCGCAGTCTCAGGAGCAAGCGCCGCCCCCGGGTCCCTTCGGGGCGCCACCGGCACCGGCGGCTCCACCGCCCGCGGGTCCGGCCCCCGGAGCATCGCAAGGTGGGCAGCAGGGCCCCAATGGGCAAGCGCCCGCGGCCAGCCACGGCGGCGGTACGGTGACCATCCCCGGCTACGCCGGTGGTGGGCACGTGGCCAATGTCGACAACCTGCGTGGGCCACGCCCACTCGATCCGCCACCGCCGCCACCACCGCCGCCAGCGCCGAAGGCCGGTCCGGACGCGTTCAGTGGGGTGGCGCCGGACGTCGACATCATCGCGATCCGGCAGTCCAGCCAGGCCTTCGGCCTCAAGGACGCCTACACCGGTGACGAGGATCCGCAGACCTCGGCGAAGATCGACAGCGTTCAAACGATGGCGCGGGCGATCGTGCATGCCGCCAACATGGGGGCTCAGGTCATCAACATCTCCGATGTGACGTGCATGAGTGCGCGCAACATCATCGACCAGCGTTCGCTGGGCGCGGCAGTGCGCTACGCGGCGGTCGACAAGAACGCCGTCATTGTGGCCGCCGCCGGCGACACCAGCAAAAAGGACTGCAAGCAGAATCCGCCTCATGATCCGTTGCAGCCCAACGACCCTCGCAACTGGAACGCGGTCACCACGGTCGTGACGCCGTCCTGGTTCAGCGACTACGTCCTGACGGTCGGCGCGGTCGACAACGATGGCCGCCCAATGAGCCAGGGCAACCAGGGCCAGGCCTCGACGAGCGTCGCCGGACCGTGGGTCGGGATCGCCGCGCCAGGAACGGACGTCATCGGACTTTCGCCCCGGGACGACGGCCTGATCAACGCGATCGACGGACCGGACAACACGCTGCTCGTTCCGGCCGGCACCAGCTTCTCGGCGGCGATCGTGTCCGGTGTTGCCGCACTGGTGCGGGCCAAGTTCCCGCAGCTGTCGGCCTATCAGGTCATCAACCGGCTGACCCGTACCGCCCGTGCGCCCGCGCGCGGCGTGGATAACCAGGTCGGTCACGGTGTCGTCGACCCGGTGGCGGCACTGACCTGGGATGTACCCGACGGCCCGGTGAAGCCGCCGCAGCAACTATCGGCACCGCTGAACATTCCGAAACCCGTCCCGCACCGGGATATGGTGCCAGTGTGGGTGGCCGTCGGAGGCCTGCTAGGGGCCCTGCTCATCGGCGGCGGAGTGTTCGGTACGGCGATGCTGATGAAGCGATCGCGGAAACAGCGATAGGGGCGGAGCAGCATTCAATGAAGCGTCAGCGCAGGTTTGGGTTGTCTTTGTCGTGGCCGCGGCTGACCACCGTGTTCCTGGTCGACGTCGTGATCATGGTGGTGGCCAGCCACTGCCCCGAAGCCTGGCAGGGCACCTATCGCATCGCGTTCTGGGTGGGTGTTGGCCTGGCCCTGCTGGTGACGCTGCTGTCGCTGGTCACCTACCACGGCCTCACCGTGACGACAGGGTTGACCACGTGGCTGTGGGATTGGTCCGCCGACCCGGGTTCCGCACTGGCCGCCGGTTGCACCCCGGCCCTCGATTACCAGCGCAAGTACGGGCGCGACACGGTCGGCGTGCGGCAGCACGAAGGCCAACTGGTCGCCGTTATCGCCATCAACGGTGGTGACGACGACTCGGCCTCGCGCCTTCGTCACCGGAACTCGCCGCCCACCCTGTTGGTGTCAGCCGTCGCTTCGGGCCTACGCCAGTTCGACATCCACCTCGACGACATCGACATCGTGTCGGTGAAGGTCCGCCGCGGTGGCCTGAAGTTCAGCCGCCGAGCTGTCCAAATTGGACGACTGGGGCCCCGAAGAGTGGGAGGTGGCCAACGACGAGCCCGCCTCCTACGTTCGCCGCACCTGGCTGGTGTTGCGGATGAACCCGCAGCGCAACGTCGCCGCTGTGGCGGCCCGCGATTCGCTGGCGTCGACCTTGGTGGCGGCCACCGAGCGGCTCGCCCAGGATCTCGACGGGCTGACCTGCGCGGCCCGACCCTTGACCGCGGAGGAGCTCGCCGAAGTCGACCACGCGGTGCTGGCCGACCTGGAACCGACCTGGAGCCGCCCCGGCTGGCGCCGCCTCAAGCACTTCAACGGGTTCGTCACCAGCCTGTGGTTGTCGCCGTCCGACATCACCACCGAGAAGCTGGACGAGCTGTGGGAGGACGAAACCGTCGCCACGGTGCTGACCATCCGGCTCACTTCGCGCGGCGGCCGGCCGCAGGTTTCGGCATGGGTGCGGTACCACACCGAGAAGCGATTGCGCCGCGACGTTTCGTCGGGCCTCAACCGTCTCACCGGACGTCAGCTGGCCGCGGTGCGGGCCAGCCTGCCCGCCCCGACCGCGCGCCCCCTACTGGTCGTGCCAAGCCGTCCACTGCGCGCCGACGATGACGATCTTGCGCTATCCGTCGACCAGCTGCGAGGGAGCTCGGCGGGCGTACCTGTGGCGCAATGACGAGGCCGCAATCAACCGCTGAGGATGCCCGTAATGCGATGGTTGCCGGCCTGTTGGCCTCCGGCGTCTCGGTCAATGGGCTACAGCCCAGCCACAATCCGCAGGTGGCGTCGCAGATGTTCACGACGGCGACCAACCTGGATCCAGGAATGTGTGACGCCTGGCTGGCGCGGATCCTGGCGGGGGAGCAGAGCATCGATGTGCTTTCCGGTGCGTGGTCTGCGATCCGGACCTTTGGTTGGGAGACCCGCCGCCTCGGAGTGACCGAGTTGCAGTTTCGTCCTGAGGTTTCCGACGGGCTGTTCCTGCGCCTGGCGGTCACCACCGTGGAGACGTTGGCGTGTGCGTACGCCGCGGTTCTCGCCGAGGCGAAACGCTATGAGGAAGCCGCGAAACTGATCGACGGCGTCGAACCGCGCCAACCCGTCGACGAGGAATTGGTCAGCTACGTGCGCGGCGTGCTGTACTTCCGCACGGGTCGGTGGCCGGATGTGCTGAACCAGTTCGCCGAGGGGAAGACCTGGCGGCAGCCCGAACTGAAGGCCGCGGGCGCGGCGATGGCCACCACGGCGCTGGCTTCGCTGGGTGTGTTCGAGGAGGCCTTGCGCCGGGGCCAGGAAGCCATCGAAGGCGATCGGGTGCCGGGCGCGGCCAACATCGCCTTGTACACCCAGGGCATGTGCTTACGGCACCTGGGCCGCGAGGACGAGGCCGTCGAGCTGCTGCGGCGGGTGTACTCGCGGGACCCGAAGTTCACGCCGGCCCGCGAAGCACTGGACAACCCCAACTTCCGCATGGTCCTGACCGACCCGGAAACGATCGAGGCCCGGACCGACCCGTGGGACCCGGACAGCGCGCCGACCCGGGCCGAGACGGAGGCCGCTCGCCACGCCGAAGAGGCGGCGAAATACCTGGCCGACGGCGACGCCGAGCTCAACGCCATGCTCGGCATGGAACGCGCCAAGCGCGAGATCAAGCTGATCAAGTCGACGACCAAGGTGAATTTGGCGCGCGCCAAGATGGGCCTTCCGGTGCCGATCACGTCACGCCACACGTTGTTGCTCGGCCCGCCCGGCACCGGAAAGACGTCGGTGGCAAGGGCTTTCAGCAAGCAGCTGTGCGGGTTGACCGTGCTGCGCAAGCCCGTGGTGGTCGAAACCAGCCGCACCAAGCTACTGGGTCGCTACATGGCCGACGCGGAGAAGAACACCGAGGAGCTCCTGGAGGGCGCCTTGGGTGGCGCGGTCTTCTTCGATGAGATGCACACGCTGCACGAGAAGGGCTACCAGCAGGGCGACCCATACGGCAACGCGATCATCAACACGTTGCTGTTGTACATGGAGAATCATCGCGACGAGCTGGTTGTCTTCGGCGCCGGCTACGCCAAGGCCATGGACAAGATGCTCGAAGTGAATCAGGGTCTGCGACGGCGTTTTTCGACTGTCATCGAGTTCTTCAGCTACACCCCGGACGAGCTGGTCGCGCTGACCCGGCTGATGGGCCAGGAGAACGAAGACGTCATCACCGATGAATCGGCGCAGGCGTTGTTGCCGTCGTACACGAAGTTCTACCTCGACGAAAGTTATTCGGAGGACGGCGATCTCATCCGCGGTATCGATACGCTCGGCAATGCCGGTTTCGTGCGCAACGTGGTGGAGAAGGCCCGCGATCACCGCAGTTTCCGTCTGGACGACGAGGACCTGGATGCGGTGCTGGCCAGCGACGTGACCGAGTTCAGCGAGCGTCAACTGCTGCGCTTCAAGGAACTGACCCAGGAGGATCTCGCCGAGGGCCTCAGCGCGGCGGTCGCCGAGAAAAAGTCGGACTGACCGGTCGCCATGGGGGCCCGCGCGGCTTCCGAACGGGCGCCATGGCGGATGCATCCGCGGTTAAGGCGGGGTGAACCGCTGGGAATGCGTTGTCACGTCAGCTTGACTCAGCGCAGGCCGAGTGCCACCATTGCCAATGCAAGCACCTCGCTAGGTGAGGCGTCTGCACGGACACAGGCCACTGACCTCGAACGTCGAAAGACGCCCAGGGTCAGGACAGCTCCTCCCGGATTAAGGGTTGAGCCCAAGTGGCTTCCGGCTTTGGTTGGCCGGATACGCCGTGTGGTGCCGAAGCTCTGACGAGAGGGGTGCCGCAGCCGGCTGTTTCGCCTGGTTGTTCCTCCCCATGTGCACTGTGTGGCACCCCCGCGTGCCCTGGCTTTGAGGAGGTGAGAGCGAATTAGTCCCGATGACAGTCCGTATGCCAGATCGTTGACAACTTCGCTTCGATCCGGCCTCGGCATCGTTATTTCCTGAATTGGCTTGCATTTAGCCGATTTTCGTAGCACGCGCATCGCCATGGCGTCGGCGCGCGCTCGCGGCACGGCCAGACTACTGGCGCGCCCATTTCTTCGTGGGGAGATTTGTGATGAACTTCGTTACCGCACAGCCAGAATCATTGTCTGTGGCCGCTGGACTGCTACAAGAGATCGGTTCGGCGCTGACCGCCCAGAATTCGGCCACCGCCGCTCCGATGACCGGGGTGGTGCCTGCCGCCGCGGATGTCGTGTCGCTGCTGACGGCGGCGCAATTCGCCAAGCACGGCCAGATGTTCCAGGCGCTGAGCGCCCAGGCCGCCACGCTGCATGAGAACTTCGTGAATACCTTGCAGGCCAGTGCCGGGTCGTACGCGGCCACCGAGGCCATCAACGCAGCCTCGGCCCGCTGAGCATTTTGGGGGATCGATCATGCTGGATTTTGCGGCGCTGCCGCCGGAAATCAACTCGGCCAGAATGTATGCCGGGCCCGGATCGGGACCGATGCTGGCCGCCGCCGCCGCATGGAACACGATGGCCGCGGAGATGCGTTCGGCTGCAGCCTCTTACGGGTCAGTGGTATCTGAGTTGACCGGTGCGGGCTGGCTGGGACCTTCGTCGATGTCGATGTTGGCGGCGGCCAACCCCTATTTGGCGTGGCTGAACGGCACCGCCACCCAGGCCGAGCAGACCAGCGGCCAAGCGTTCTCCGCCGCCACGGCGTACGAGTCGGCGTTTGCGATGACGGTGCCCCCGCCGGTGATTGCGGCCAATCGCGCTCAGCTGGCGATGCTGGTGGCGACCAACGTTTTCGGCCAAAACACCCCGGCGATCGCGGCGACTGAAGCCCAGTACGCCGAGATGTGGGCGCAGGACGCGGGCGCGATGAACGGCTATGCGAGCGCCTCAAGCACCGCGTCGCAACTGACACCGTTGGCCGCGCCGCCGTCCACTACGAATACGGACGGCATTGCGGCGCAGGCGAACACGGTGGCTCAGGCTGCCCAAACGCCGGCGGGTTCGGTGCAGTCGACCGCTGTCGTCGGCAAGCGGTGGCTCCTCGTCGCCCGGTTCGCTGTCGTCATCGCTGGCGGGCCTGCTGAGCGGGTCGGACAATTCGGCCTTCGGCACCTTCACGAACAGCAACTTCTTTTCCACCGCGGTGGTCAACGGCGCCCTTGCCGGTGGTCCGTTCAACCCGCAGTTCATCCTGCAAACGGCCGCGGGTCTGATGAATGCGGGCAAGACGACCACGGGTGCCGCGGCGCTGACCGGCCTGGGGGAGCTGTCGGAACTGGGTTCGGGCGCGTCCGCCCCGGCCGCACTGGCAGGTGCCGGCGGGTCGGCGGGACTGGGCCACGCGAGCCTGGTGGGGTCGTTGTCGGTGCCACCGAGCTGGGCATCGGCGGCCAACATCAACCCCGCCGAAATCGCGGTCCCGGCCAACGGTCTCAGTGACATCGGGTCAACGGCCCCGACCGCCGGCGGGCCCGGCGGTTTCGCCGGACCCCTGGGGACCGCGGGCGGACGCCGTCGCGCGATCCCGAAATACGGGTTTCGCCCCGTAGTGATGCCACGCCCGCCCGCCGCGGGATAACGAAGGAGACAGTGCCATGTTCGATTTCACGGCGTTTCCGCCAGAGATCAACTCGGCTCGCATGTACGCGGGCCCCGGGTCGGCGTCGATGGTGGCCGCCGGCGCCGCCTGGAACACGATGGCCGCTGAGATGCGTTCTGCGGCAACCAGTTATGGAACGGTGGTATCGGGCTTAACCGGCGAGGGCTGGCTGGGCCCGTCGTCGATGCTGATGGCGGCCGCGGCGGCGCCCTATGTGGCGTGGCTGAGCGGCACCGCGACCAAGGCCGAACAGACCGGTGGGCAAGCCAATGCGGCGGCCGCCGCATACGAGGCCGCCTTCGCCATGACGGTGCCGCCGGCGGTCGTCGCGACCAACCGCGTACAGCTGTCGAACCTGCTGGTCGGCAACCTCTTCGGGCAGAACACCGCGGCGATCGCGGCAACCGAGGCGCAATACGCCGACATGTGGGCCCAAGACGCCGCCGCGATGAACGGTTATGCCAGCGCCTCGAGCGCGGCCTCCCAGCTGACGCCCATGACCGCGCCGTCGTCGACCATCAACACTGACGGGGTTGCCGAGCAGGCCGCTACGGTGGCCCAGGCGGCCAACGCCTCGAGCAGCTCGGGGACGTCGACGGGCGGACTGCTCGCATGGTTGGGACTCGCGCCCAACACCAACACCTCGACCACGGGGCTGGCGGGCCTGATGAACTTCCTGGATGGGTCCAACGGGTCGCTGCTGGGCAGCTTCCTCAACAACGCCTCGGTGGCCAACTTCTCCAACGCCTTCACCACCAGTGGGTTGTTGAACCCGACGTCGATGATCGATTCGGTAACCGCCTTCAGTTCCGTGTTCCCCGGCGCGGCCGACGGCGCCGCCGATGCGGCCGGAGCCGACCTGGCCGCCGGCCTTGGCCGCGGCGGCGCACTCGGGTCGCCACCGGGTCTGGCGACCTCGGCGGCCATCGGCCAGGCGAGCCTGGTCGGCACCCTCTCCGTGCCGTCGACCTGGGGCGCGACCGGGGCCGCCGATCACCCCGGTGACCGCAACGACCCGCCTGGGGGCAGGGGCCTATCACGGTGTGCTGGGTACGACGCCCATGGTGATGGAGGACGCCGGTCCAATCGGAATGCCGGGCATGCCGCTGGGAGCCATGCCGGGTGGACACGAGGAAGAGTTAGCCGCGCCCCTTTATGGATTCCGGCCGCGAGTGATAGCCCGTCCGCCCGCCGCGGGTTAACACCGGGTGCGATCGAAATTAACGGTTAGCGAACGACATTGTTCTACAAGTCCGATTCGGTAAACGTCGGCGCGCTCAGCAACGGCGTGATGTGCGCTTGTGACTTGCTCACAGTCGCCCAAAAAGCCCTTGTGAGCTACCCGCGATCGCTCCACAGGAAATTGTCAGTAGCTAATCAGTGCCACGGCAGACTGGCCGCGTCTACTCGTTTAGGTGAACTCGAGGAGAACGGTGTGACGGTTAACGACGGGTTCGGCGATGTGTCCCCACACCGCCTGCCGCTGGGCACCGGGCGATGCGCTTGTCGCCGAGCGCTTCTGGGGCGGTGAAGGTTCGGGGGCGTGCGGGAGTTCGGCCCCGGTGGACTCCCGCCTCAGGTCATCCTCGGGCGAGCCGGCTGCCGTGGACAGGGGATCCGACGCCGGGCAGCAACATGGCAAATGCCGACAGCGCCGTCGGCACGATTGGGCACTGATCGAATTCCGGAGTATGACAGGATTCGCCGGATAAACTCTGCCGCGGATTTAAGTGATAGCTCGACCTCGGAAATTATGAACGCGGAATCGGATATGCTGGGTTTCGCAAATAGTAAGGATTGGCACGGGAGGAAGTTGACATTCGCGATAGGATTCGGTAGCGGCGGTTTATAGGATTGACGATGACGCCCGTCCATGAGTCATTATTTACCGCACTTCGGGGTTAGTTCCTATTTAATTTGAGGCGTCGTTGGATGCTGCCCACTGGCGCGCCCATCAGTGATTTGTGCCACTAACCCGGTGGTGGCGCCCCGGGGCCGCTCACAGGCCCTCAAAAGCCCGCGATATGTATTTTTTACAAAGGTTTACCTGACGGGAGCGCCCGTCGCAATAAGTGACGGGCACTATCATCAGTGCAATAGCAGCGTGGCTGGACTACTAGTACGCACGCCATTCGGGCGCCGATTCAGAGCTAGGAGAAGTATGGCTTTGTCGTCTGCGACACATGGAATCCGCACATGTACCCGCGAGCAGATTCGATGAATTTCCTTAGAGCCGGGACTTTGTCGATGCCGGGGCCGCGAAGCCGCGCCTACCATGGCCGCCAGCAGAGGGACCGGAGGTATTAAATGTTGGATTTCGGGGCTTATCCGCCGGAATACAACTCGGGGCGGATGTACGTCGGAGCGGGATCGGGGCCGCTGCTGGCCGCTGCGGCCGCGTGGGACGAATTGGCCGCGGAGCTGCAGAGCAGTGGGGCGTCGTACAGCTCGACTATCGAAACTCTTGCAACGGGTCCGTGGACGGGCCCCTCGTCCATCGCAATGGCGGCCGCGGCAGCGCCGTACGTGGCGTGGATCCACGCCACCGGCGCGCAAGCCGAGCAGGCGGGTGCTCAGGCCAAACTCGCGGCCGGTGCCTACGAGGCCGCATTCGCGGCGACGGTTCCGCCGCCGGTGATCGCCGCCAACCGCTCGCTGCTCGCGACTCTGGTCGCCACCAATATCCTCGGCCAGAACACCCCGGCGATCGCCGCCACCGAAGCCCACTACATGGAGATGTGGGCGCAGGACGCCGCCGCGATGTACGCGTACGCGGCGTCGTCGGCGAGTGCCTCTCAGCTGACCCCGTTCGCCGAGCCACCGCGGACCACCAACGACTCGGCCGGTCCGACGCAAGCGGCCGCGGTTGCCCAGAGCACCGGACAGTCGAGCGGAAATACCGTCAGCCACCTGTCGCAACTGAGCACCACGATGCAGCCGGCGGCGCAGGCCGTGACGAATGCCGGCTCGGCGACCACGGCGGCGTCCGACCCGTCGCTTACCCTGCCAAGTGCCATCACAAATTGGAACGAATTCTGGTCGGTCGCCACGGGGCCGTTCTCACCGCAGTCGTGGAGCAGCATCCCCGGCGGCCCGTTCCTGTCGTTCGGCCAGGCGTACGCCTGGGGCCAGAACGGGCAGGGTGCCGCCGCCTATCTTTCTGGGCCGAAAGCCATTTCCGGGGCATTGGCGCCGCTGACCAGTGGCGCCAATGCCGTCAAGCCCATGCTCAGCTCCGCGGTCGGGGCGGGGCAGGTGTCCGGATCGATGGGCAAAGCGGCTCTGGTCGGGAGCATGTCGGTGCCTCAGGGCTGGACCGAAGCCGCCCCAGCGATCCGGACGGTCGCTGCGGTGTTCCCGGCCAACATGGCCGCGGCGCCGGCGGCAGTGCTCGGTGAGGAGGGCGTGTTCAGCCAGATGGGCCTGTCCAGCCTGGCGGGGCGCGCCGTCGCGGCTGCCGCGACCCGACCGGTGGGCGGAGGCGCTTCGGCTGCCGGCTCGCTGGGCAGCGTTGCCGCCGAAGCTGATCCGGCTGCGGCCACCATCATCGTGATCCCGTGCATCGAGGAGTGACCGCGATGACCGAACCGTATGGCAGCCAACGCTGTCGACCCGAACGCTCAGGTAAGGGGTACCAGAAATGTTCTACGGAGCCTTTCCGCCGGAGTTCAACTCGGGCCGGATGTACAGCGGTCCGGGTGCGGGATCGTTGGTGGCCGCGGCGACCGCGTGGCAGGATCTGGCCACCGAATTACAGTCCACCGCAACGTCTTATTCATCGGTGCTCTCGAGCTTGACCGCCGGGCCGTGGGTAGGACCGTCATCGGTTGCCATGGCTTCTGCGGCCGCCCCCTACGTGGCCTGGATGCAGCAAACCGCCGGCCAAGCCGCGCAGGCCGCGATCCAGGCCACCGAGGCCGCGGCCGCCTACGAGACGGCATTCGCCGCACACGTACCGCCGGCGATGATCGCGGAGAACCGCGCCCTGCTCGCACAACTGGTGGCGACCAACCTGTTCGGGCAGAACACGTCGGCGATCGCCGCGAATGAAGCCCAATACAGCGAGTTTTGGGCTCAGGACGCCACAGCGATGGACACCTACTTCGCCTCGTCTGCCACAACCTCCAACAACTTGACCGAGTTCAGCCCGGCGCCCAAGACCACCAACGAGGCAGCCGAGCCGATGCAAGCGGCCGCGGTGAGTTCGGCGGCCAGCACCCCCGCCGCCAACGTCGCGAATACCGCCGCGGCGGCGTCGACAACCACCCTGCCCTACAGCGGACTGTTCTCGGGCCCGGCCAATCTCGCCTATCTTTACAACAACTTCGTCACGGGTCTGTTGAACGAACTTCCCGGGGGGGCCAGTTTCTACACCGGCTTGTACAACGCCGTGAAGGTGCCGCTGGGCCTGACCACGCAGTTCAACGACATCGGGTTGCTGATCAACTTTCCGTTGTCGCAGTGGCTCAAGTTCGCGCCGCCCGTCGGATATGGGGCGCTGCCGAAGGACGCGCTGGGCGCCGGGCTGGGGGCGCTGGGCTTTGGTCGCGGCACCTTGTACAGCTCGATCAGCCCGATCGCCGGCATGGGCAATGCCGGCACCCTGGTCGGTAAGCTGTCGATTCCACCAAGCTGGGCCACGTCCACCCCGGCCATCAGGACCGTCGCCGCCGCGCTGTCGGCCGCCGGAACCGAGGCGGTGCCCGCGGCCGCGTTGGGCCAGGGGAGTTTGTTCAGTTCGATGGGGCTGGCCGGGATGCTGGGCAGCGCCGTGGGCTCCGGCGGGCCCACGGTGGCGCGCGCGGGCGTGCGCAACCGGATGACTCCGATCAAGGACCTCAAAGACAAGCAATCGCCGGAACAGCTGAAACGCCTTGTCGCACAGATCTCGGAGCAGCCCGAAACCGTGCAGCACCACAACGTCGATCAAGAAAACCTCGATGCGCTCCTCGAACAGCTGGCCAAGAAACCGGGGATCCACGCGGTGCATCTGAAGAAGGGCGATAAGTCCAAAGTCATCCCGTCCGATGCCCAATTGGGTTGAGGGCACAAGGCGATCAGTATTTCTGGGCATGACAACGGAAGGGTGAAAGTGATGAAGCGACTACTTGCGCTCCTTGGCGTTTTCGCCATGATCGGCCTTGCCGCACCGGCATACGCAGGACCGCCACCTACGCCGGACGGCGATGACGGAGGCTTCGTCGCGGCGCTGCAGCAAGCGGGGTTCAGCTTCAATAGCCCGGGCTCGGCCGTCGCCGCCGGAAGGGCGGTGTGCTCGTGCTTGAACAACGGCGAGTCGGGCCTGGAGTTGGTCCACGACGTGAAAACCCACAATCCCGGGATGGATATGGAGATGGCATCGAACTTCGCCCTGATTTCCGCGAAGTTCTACTGTCCCCAGCAGCTGTCCAAGACCTGATCCGCGGGGGCGGCGACCGTGCTGGCTGTTGAATTCGAATACTTTGCCGCTCAACATATCTGCGGAACGTCGTCCGCCGCTGCGAACAACGCCGCCACATGGGACAATCACGAGTCATGAGACTGCTGCTGGCGCTCAGCGTTGGCGTTTCGGCCGCGATCGGAATGGCTCCGCTCGCGCAGGGCGACCCGGTGACACCCGGCGGCGACGAGGCGGGTTTCCTTGCCTCGCTGCGGAGTGCGGGCATCACCTACTCGACGCCCGAGGCGGCGATCACGTTCGCCAAATCGGTGTGCGTGTCAATGAGCGACGGCGAGTTCGGCCCTCAAATGGTTGACGAACTGAAGAGCCAAAACCCCGGGCTCACCAACGATCACGCGACATCCTTCTTGGCTATCGCGGCGAAATACTATTGCCCACAGCAACTTAACCGACAGTAGCCTCCGGTCGGTCAGCACGATCGCCCAGCGGGTGGCCGCGGCGCAACCGATTTGCGGCGCGCAGGAATCGCCGATGTGGCCGCCCCGCGCCAGATTTGGCTGTGGTCCATCTACCGTTCACCTCCAGGTGGTTAGCTGCGCCCACCGGCACCACGCCGGGACCGCAACCGTTATCCCCCGGTGCGGCCGGGGATACTCAACAGCCAGACCCATGGGGAAGGAGTGAGTCGTTGGAGACGCTGAGCGCCCTCGATTTCGTGCTCCGGCTGGGGGTCGGCGTGGGCTGCGGCGCCCTCATCGGCCTGGAACGGCAATGGCGGGCCCGCCGGGCCGGCCTGCGCACCAACGCGCTGGTCGCCGGAGGCGCGACGCTGTTCGTCCTCTACGCGGCGGCCACTTCCGATACCAGCCCCACCCGGGTCGCTTCCTATGTCGTGTCGGGTATCGGGTTCCTCGGCGGTGGGGTGATCCTGCGGGAGGGCGTCAACGTCCGGGGCCTCAACACCGCCGCTACCCTATGGTGCTCGGCGGCGATCGGCGTGCTGGCGGCTTCCGGCCACCTCGTGTTCGCCCTGATCGGCACCGGCACCGTCATCGGCATCCATCTGCTGGGGCGCCCGCTCGGCCGGCTGATCGACCGCGACAACAGCGCCGAAGAAGACGAGAGCCTGTTGCCCTACCTCGTGCAGGTGGTCTGCCGTGCGAAGCACGAGAAGTACGCGCGGGCCCAGATCGTTCAGCACGCCGGCAGCAATGACATCACGCTTCGCGGAATCCATACCGGCAACCCGGCCGGCGATGAGGTCACCCTGACCGCGCACCTGCTCATGAACGGCGGCGCCCCGGCCCGCCTAGAGCGGTTGGTGGCCGAGCTGTCGCTGCTTCCGGGCGTACGCGCGGTGCAGTGGTATGCCGGGGACGAAGCGCAGTCCGACGATCGTCGCTGAGGGCGAACTGAGCACGGCGCCGCGCGGCCGCAGTCGGCGCGGTCCCGGTCAACGGCGGATAGATCCGCCGGGTGTTGATGGCCTGCTTTGTCGCCTTCGCCTCGGCGCCGTCCGATACCATCACCCGATCCCACCCCTCGGTATAGACGCGCCAGCCGGTCCAAGATCGAGAATCGTTACATACCAAGGGATCCGCAGCGCGATCATCGGCTCATCAAATAGCTCGCTGATGACGTTGTATCCGGCATAGCGGCCCATTGGACGGCCGTGTTGACACGACATCACCGATAGATGGTCGTCGTCCATGCGGGCGGCGGCCACGTCACCCGCGCGAACACCGCGGGCACCCCGATCACCCGTAGAAAGTCATCGACGGGCACCCGCCCCAGCCGGTCGAGCGCCGCCGGCAGTTGCTCGGTCAGCGGGCTTGCCCGCATGCCGGCACACCACACCACCGTGTCCGCCCACAGCTGCTCCCCGGAGGTAAGTGACACTCCACGGGCGGCTGATGCGCCGCTACGCCCACACCCGCCCTGGTCTCAACGCCGTTGGCCGCCAACGCCCGATCGATGGACGGACGCGCCGAGCTCCCCATATCGGAGCCGATGGCGCCGCGGTCCACCAGCACTACCCGGGGCTCGACCTTCGTCCCGGCGAACAGCCGCCGCAACCGGTCGGGCAGCTCGCAGGAAACTTCGATGCCGGTCAGTCCAGCCCCGACCACGACAACGGTCGCCGCCGCCGCTGTCGCCGGACCGTCGGCCACCCGGCGCAAGTGCTCTTGCAGCGCGACGGCGCCGTCATAGGTGTCGACATCAAAGGCGACGTCCCGCAGGCCCGGTATCGCGGATTTGAGCACCTGGCTGCCCGACGCGAGGACAAGCCGGTCGTAGCCGAACGTCGCACCGCTCGATGTGGTGACGCTGCGGGCATCGGCGTCGATGGCGGTCACCTCGGTGGCGACGTGTGCCACGCCGACGGGGTCAAGCAGCTGGGCGAGCGGAACGCGGTTTTCCCTCAAATCGGCCTCGTAGTTGCGGACCCGGATGTCGTGGAAAGGCTGGGGACTCAAGACCGTGATGTCGACCGTGCCCGCCGGGACACCGAGTTCGTCGAGTCGGCGGGCAGCTCCGAGTGCCGCCCACAATCCGGCAAATCCCGAGCCGATCACCAGCACAGCGCTCAACTGCCTACCACCTCATGTCGGACCGCCCGTTCATTCGAGCATCATGCGGCTTTTCCTCACACGCCAGTGCCCGTCGTAGTCTTACCTGTGTGAGTGCCCTCTCCGGCTTCCTGTCCGCGCTGCCGCCGCAGATGCGCGATCCGGTGCTGTTCGCCATCCCGTTCTTCCTGCTGCTGTTGACCCTCGAATGGACCGCGGCCCGAAAGCTGGAACACCTGACGGCCGAGGCCGTCGACACGCAGCGACCGGCGTCGGGGGCGCACTTCACCCGCGACTCGGTGGCGAGCATCTCGATGGGACTGGTTTCGGTCGCGACCACCGCCGGCTGGAAGTCCCTGGCGCTGCTCGGCTATGCCACGATCTATGCGTACCTCGCGCCTTGGCACCTGTCGGCGACGCATTGGTACACCTGGGTCATCGCGATTCTCGGAGTGGACCTGCTCTATTACGCCTATCACCGGATGGCGCACCGGGTCCGATTGATCTGGGCGACGCATCAAGCCCATCACTCCAGCGAGTACTACAACTTCGCCACCGCGCTGCGCCAGAAGTGGAACAACAGTGGCGAGATCTTTATGTGGATTCCGTTGCCGCTGTTAGGGATTCCACCGTGGATGGTGTTCTTCAGTTTTTCCTTGAACTTGATTTACCAGTTCTGGATCCACACCGAGCGCATTGGCAAGCTGCCGCGGCCGTTCGAGTTCCTGTTCAACACGCCGTCGCATCACCGGGTGCACCACGGGATGGATCAGGTGTACCTCGACAAAAACTATGGCGGCATCTTCATCATCTGGGACCGGCTCTTCGGAACCTTCCAGGCCGAGCTGTTCCGGCCGCATTATGGCCTCACGAAACGCGTGGATACGTTCAACATCTGGACGTTGCAGACCCGCGAATACGTCGCGATCGCCCGCGACTGGAGATCGGCGGAGCGTCTGCGGGATCGGTTGGGTTACGCGTTCGGCCCGCCCGGCTGGCTGCCGCGGGCGGCCCGCCCTACCGATGCCAGCGCACCGGTCGTGACCTCGCTGTAACATTTGCGCAGGCCGGCGCGAAAAGCCGAGCGGGGAGGACGGTTAGCCGTAACCTCGGCCTCCCGTCGGTATCAGCCCGATGGATCGGAGTTCATGGTGCATCGTCGTCTGGCACGGCGCGCATTTGCAGCGTCGACTGCTGTCGCAGCGCTCGCCTCCTTGCTGCCGGGTACGCCGGCCAATGCCGACGTCGTCGTGTACCCAGGCATGGAAATACGCCAGGGCAACCGCGTATGCACGCTGGGATATGTCGACCCCGCCCTGAAGATCGCGTTCACCGCCGGACACTGCCGGGGCGGGAGCGGAGTGGTGACGGACCGCGGCGGCACCGTCATCGGTCAGATGGCGGCCTTCCGGGACAACACCCCCAGCGGAACGACGGTGTCCACGAGCCAGACGATCAGCGATTACGAAGCGATTGTGCTGGATAACAGCGTCATGGCGAACAACGTCCTGCCGGGCGGTCGTCCGCTGGTTGCGGACCCCGGCCTGGCGCTCGAGCCGGGGCAGCCCGTCTGCCATTTCGGCGTGATCACCGGGGAAACCTGCGGGACGGTGGAGAGCGTGAACAACGGCTGGTTCACCATGTCGCACGGTGTGCAGAGCCACAACGGCGATTCGGGTGGACCGGTCTACCTGGCGCCCAACGGCGGCCCCGGACAGCTCGTCGGCATCTTCAACAGCGTGTGGGGTGACTTCCCGGCCGCGGTGTCATGGGGAGCCACGACGCAGGAGGCTCGCGAGGATCTGGGAGTGCGCGACAACGCGCATTAGGGGCGGTCAGCCCGCGGTGCCCACCGGGGTCAGCGCGAACACCGGAATCGAGGGTGCGGCCGCGCGGAATTGCTCGTCGGTGCTGTCGGGAGTCAACCCCGCGACGTAATCCTTGACCTGCCAATACCACTTGGCCAGATAACGCCGCAGCAGCTCGGGCTTGGCCGCGTCGTCGACTTCGCCGGCCCGCAGGCGCCGCCGCCGCCACCGGGGACCCACCTCGACAACGGACGCGGCCCGGACATTGCGCGCCCACTGGGTGTTGCCGCGCGGGGACACCAGGTAGTCGACGCCGTCGACGGTCAGCAGGTTGATCACCACCGCGCGTTCCTTTCCGGTCTTGCGGCCGCGGACGCGAAGCGCCCGGGTCCCGGCGATGCTGATCCCGGCCTCGGCGAGCCAGCGGATAACCCCGTTCGCGGCGCGGGCGGCCCGGTTCGGTTCTTCGTATCGGGTGGACATGATGCTGCCTCTCAGCGAATCCGGGTCTGAACTTGCGAGAGCGGTGCTCTCTATCTTGAACACGCTGCCACAACCGGCCATGGAAAGCAAGAGCGGTGTTCTCGGTTGTGCCAGACTGACCGCGTGGGCAAACGCCGGGAATCGCGTGAGCAGATCGAGGCACGCATCATCGAACTCGGTCGCAGCCAGCTGATCGATCGCGGCGCGGCCGGATTGTCGGTGCGGGCTATAGCCCGCGACCTGGGCATGGTGTCCTCGGCGGTGTATCGCTATGTGTCCAGCCGCGACGAACTGCTGACCGTACTGCTGGTCGACGCCTACTCCGACCTGGCCGACACCGTGGATCGCGCCCGCGAGACGGTCGGAGACCTATGGAGCGACGATGTCGTCGCCATCGCGCGGGCGGCCCGGAGCTGGGCTGTCGCACATCCGGCCGGCTGGTCCCTGCTGTATGGCGGTCCCGTTCCCGGATACCACGCACCCCCGGAGCGGACGGTCGCAGTCGGCACCCGGGTTGTCGCGGTGCTGTTCGATGCGGTGGCCGCCGGAATCGCCACAGGCGATATCCGGCTGACGAATGATCTTGCCCCGCAACCGATGTCATCCGACTTCGAAAGAATCCGCCACGAATTCGGATTTCCCGGCGATGACCAGGTTCTGGCCAAGTGCTTCTTGCTGTGGGCGGGAGTGGTGGGTGCCATCAGCCTGGAGGTGTTCGGCCAATACGGCGCCGACACCCTGACCGACCCGGAAACCGTCTTCGAGGCCCAGCTGGGGCTGCTGGTCGACGTCCTGAGCCGGCATTGATGATTTGAGGTGACCGCGCGCATGCCAGAATTAGAACGTGTTCACCGGGTGATTTGCCGGCCCGGCGGGCGCGCCACGGCAAAGTCGTCTGGCCCCTTTCTGGCGGCCCCGCGACTGGACTATTCTGCGAGGCGATGACGCTCCCCGTTGCATCACCGACGCAGATCGCCTGGGTCACCGCCGATCTTGATGCCACCGAAACGGCCCTCACCGGCCTGTTAGGCGTGCGAAAGTGGGTCCGCATACCCGACGTGCACTTTGCTCCGGACGCGTGTAGCTACCGTGGCCGGCCCGCCGATTTCTTTGCCAGCATCTCCCTGAGCTACCTCGGGGACATGCAACTGGAGCTGATTCAACCGGTTCGCGGCGAGAACATCTATAGTGACTTTTTGTCCGATTGCGGGCCGGGTTTGCACCACATCTGCATGGAGGTCGAAAGCCCCGAGCAACTCGAGGCAGCGGTGACCGAGGCCGCCGCGCGGGGCACCGCGGTCGTTCAGCGAGGCGTGATGCCCGGCGGCATCCAATTCGTCTACCTATCAGCGCCGCAGTCGGGCGTGCCGTACGTGGAGGTTGCGTACGTTGCGCCCGAGATGAGGGCGTTTTACGACTACATCAAACAGGAGCAACGGTGAGCCGCGCCAGCGACGATGCAGTGGGGGCACCCCCAGCAACGCAGTGGCGAGGGCAACGCAGCGCTAAGGAGGAGTGGCGTCAATGAGCACGGAGATACCGGCATTAGTCAGTGCGGATGAGGTGACCACCTGGTCGGATGACGTCGACGTCGTGGTGATCGGGTTTGGCATCGCCGGCGGCTGCGCCGCGGTGAGCGCGGCAGCCGCCGGCGCGCGGGTGCTGGTGCTCGAACGCGCGGCCGCAGCGGGAGGCACCACTTCGCTTGCGGGAGGGCACTTTTACCTCGGTGGGGGGACCGCGGTGCAGCAGGCAACCGGTCAAGACGATTCCGTCGAGGAGATGTACAAATATCTGGTCGAGGTGTCGCGTGAACCCGAGCTCGACAAGATCCGCGCCTATTGCGACGGCAGCGTCGAGCATTTCAATTGGCTGGAAGACTTGGGTTTTCAATTCGAGCGCAGCTATTACCCGGGCAAGGTCGTCGTTCCGCCGGGCACCGAAGGGCTGAGCTACACCGGCAATGAAAAAGTCTGGCCCTTCTGCGAGCGCGCCAAGCCGGCGCCGCGCGGACACTCGGTGCCGGTCCCGGGCGAATTGGGCGGCGCCAGCATGGTTGTCGACCTGCTGCTCAAACGCGCCGACGCGCTGGGCGTGCAGGTCCGCTACGAGACCGGGGTCACCAACCTGGTCACCGATAACGACGGCGCCGTGGTCGGCGTCGCGTGGAAGCATTTCACCGACACCGGTGCGATCAAGGCCAAGTCCGTCATCATCGCGGCGGGCGGATTCGCGATGAACCCGGAGATGGTCGCCGAGCACACACCCGCGTTGGGCCAGGAGCGACGCACCAAGCACCACGGTCTCGTAGCGCCCTACATCCTGGGCAACCCCAACGACGACGGACTGGGTATCCGGATGGGCGTCTCGGCGGGCGGTTCGACCAAGAACATGGACGAGCTGTTCATCACCGCGGCGGCCTATCCGCCCGAGGTTTTGCTGACCGGAGTGATCGTCAACAAGGAGGGCCAGCGTTTTGTCACCGAGGACTCCTACCACTCGCGCACTTCGGCTTTCGTGCTGGAGCAGCCCGACCAGACGGCATACCTGATCGTCGACGAAGCGCACACCGAGATGCCGGCCATGCCGCTGATCCGCTTCCTCGACGGGTACGAAACCATCGCGGAAATGGAAGCCGCGCTTGGTATTCCGGCGGGCAACCTCGCGACCACGCTGGATCGTTACAACCAGCACGCCGCCGCGGGCGAGGACCCGGATTTCCACAAGCAGCCGGAATTCCTCGCGCCACAAGACCACGGCCCCTGGGCGGTGTTCGATCTGTCGCTCGGACGGGCGATGTATTCGGGATTCACCATCGGCGGTCTCGCGGTGACGCTGGACGGCGAGGTGCAGCGTGCCGACGGCACCGTGGTGCCCGGTTTGTATGCCGCCGGAGCGTGCGCGTCCAACCTCGCCCAGGACGGCAAGGGTTACGCGAGCGGAACGCAGCTGGGTGAAGGGTCGTTCTTCGGGCGCCGCGCCGGAGCGCACGCGGCCTCGCGGGCCGGGAGAGCGTAGGCGGCGCTAGACGGACGCGGGTTCCTTCTCGACCGGGCCCAGTTCCCATGGGCCGCCGCCGAGCAGGTGAAGCTGCTGCTCGTGGTGTTGCTCGACGGTAGGCCGGTGGCTCACACTGACCATGACGCATTCCGGCAGCTCGGCCCGAACCAATTGATACAGCGCGAATTCCAGGCCCTCGTCCAGCGCGGAGGTGGCCTCGTCGAGGAAGACCGCATTCGGTTTCGTGAGCAAAATGCGCGCAAAAGCCACCCGCTGCTGCTCGCCGGGGGAGAGCACCTTGGCCCAATCGTGGTCTTCGTCCAGCCGATTGATCAGCGGCGCCAGCGCCACTTTGGTGAGCACGTCGTGCAGCTGCTCATCGGAGATGTTGTCAGGCGAATTCGGATAGGACACCACGGTGCGCAGGTTGCCGAGCGGCACATACGGCAGCTGAGACAAGAACATCGTCGCGTTGTCGCCGTCCGGGCGGCACAGGGTCCCCGAGGCGTACGGCCACAGTTCGGCCAGGCTGCGCAGCAGCGTCGTCTTGCCGGCCCCCGAGCGGCCGGTGATCACCAGGGTGTCGCCGTGGTCGAGCTGGATGTCCAGCGAGTCGACCAGTTGGTCGCCCTCCGGCGTGCGCACCTCGATTCCGCGAAGTTCGACCGCCGTCTCTTCACTGGGTTTGACGAGAATGCTCGGCAGCGCACGGCCCTTGCTGTTGGCGTCCACCAAGCCGTGCAATCGGATGATCGCCGCCCGAAACGAGGCGAACGCGTCGTAGTTGTTGCGGAAGAACGACAACGACTCCTCGATCTGCCCGAAGGCCACCGCCGTCTGGGTGACATCGCCGAAGTGGATCCGGCCGGCGAACAACCGCGGCGCCTGGATGACCCACGGCAGCGGAACGATCGCCTGGCTCATCGACCAGTTCCATCCGTTGAAGATGATGGTTCGGCGAACGAACCTGCGGTAGTTGCCGATGATGGGATCGAAGCGCCGCCACAGCTGTGCCCGCTCGACCCGTTCACCGCGGTAGAAGCCCACCGCCTCGGCCGCATCGCGCAAGCGGACCAGCGCGTAGCGGAATGCCGCATTGAGCTTTTCGTTGTTGAAACTGAGCCAGATCAACGGGCGGCCCAGCCAGACCGCGACCACCGTGGCAACCAGCACGTAGACCAAGACCACCCAAAACATGGCACGCGGCAGGTTTACGCCGGCAACGGTCAGGTCGCCGGACAGATTCCAGAGGATCGCCGCGAACGAGATCACCGAAGCCATCGCGTTGACGGCCCCGAAGAGCAACGTGTTGGTCGTACCGTTGGTCGGGGCGTTCGGAGTGCCGCCGGCGTTTGCGGTGAAGATGTCGATGTCCTGCTGTATGCGCTGGTCGGGGTTGTCGATGGTGTTGTCGATGAAAAGGTCCCGGTAGTACGCCTTGCCACCGAGCCAGTCGTCGGTGAGGTTGCCGGTCAGCCAGACCCGCCAGGCGATGACGAACCGCTGGGTCAGGTAGATGTCCGCCATGACCCGGATGACAAACAGCGTGGCAAGAAGGATGAAGATCGCGATCGACACCCAAAAGCCATGAACCCCAGACTGTTTGACACTCTCGTCGCCTGCCGCCGTGCCTTGCACCGCTATCTGGACCGCCGTGCTCAAGTCGTTGGACTGATAGCTGAGTAATACGTTGAGACGCACGGACAGAACAACCGATAACAGCAACACACCGAGCATCAGCCACACCTTGATGCTCGCCCTGCCGACGAAGTATCCCCGGGTGATCCGCCAGAACTGCTGACCCCAGGGGGTGAGGTAGCGCAGGGCGACCAGCACAACCACGAGGCAAACCGCGCCGATCACCCATGCAATGGCGAGCCACCGCAACGAATCCATGAGTGCCGCCGACCAGTCGATCGATGGCGTGAACGGCTTCGAGCCCACGGTCGTGCCTCCTAAAACGTGGCGGTGGTCGGACTCTCCTCGACTTCAAATCCTTGGGCGAAGGTACCCGACGGTTCTGGTTAGGCTGCGGTCATGACTACCGACCCCACCCCCGCACAAACATTGCATGCCGGCCGACTTGTCGCGCGGCGCCTGCGGGCCAGCGGCGTCGACACCGTCTTCACGCTATCGGGCGGCCACTTGTTTTCCATTTACGACGGGTGCCGTGACGAGGGCATCCGGCTGATCGACACGCGCCATGAGCAGACCGCGACGTTCGCCGCCGAAGGCTGGTCGAAAGTGACGAGGTCGCCGGGCGTGGCCGCGTTGACCGCCGGCCCCGGCATCACCAACGGGATCAGCGCGATGGCGGCGGCGCAGCAGAACCAGTCGCCGCTGGTGGTTCTGGGCGGCCGGGCGCCGGCGCAGCGCTGGGGCATGGGCTCGTTGCAGGAGATCGACCACGTGCCGTTCGTGGCGCCGCTCGCCCGCTTCGCCGCCACCGCACAGTCGGCGGACGAGGCCGGGCGGCTCGTCGACGACGCGCTGCGCGCCGCGGTCGGTGCGCCGTCGGGTGTGGGTTTCGTGGACTTCCCGATGGACCACGTGTTCTCGATGTCCGACGATGACGGCCGGCCCGGCGCCCTCGTCGACCTGCCGCCGGGGCCCGGACCCGACGGCGACTGCCTGAGCCGGGCAGCAGCCCTGCTCTCCGCGGCGAAGCGGCCGGTGATCATGGCGGGCACCAATGTGTGGTGGGGGCACGGCGAAGCGGCCCTGCTACGCCTTGCCGAAGAACTCCACATCCCGGTGCTGATGAACGGCATGGCCCGCGGCGCGGTTCCCGCCGACCATCCGTTGGCGTTCTCCAGGGTTCGCGGAAAAGCCTTGGGGGAGGCCGACGTTGCGTTGATCGTCGGGGTGCCCATGGATTTCCGGCTCGGGTTCGGCGCGGTGTTCGGCGCGCAAACCCAGCTCATCGTGGCCGACCGTGTCGAACCCGAACGCCGCCATCCGCGGCCGGTGGCGGCCGAGCTCTACGGCGACCTGTTGACCATTCTCGCGGCGCTGGCCCCCGCCACCGGGACCGACCATCGAGACTGGATCGACGAACTGCGAACCGCCGAGACCGCGGCGCGCGCCAAGGAGAAGGCCGAATTGGCCGACGACCGCATCCCGCTGCATCCCATGCGGGTGTACGCGGAGCTCGCACCAATGCTGGATCGGGACGCGATCGTCGTCATCGACGCCGGTGATTTCGGCTCGTATGCCGGGCGGGTGATCGACAGCTATCGGCCGGGCTGCTGGCTGGACAGCGGACCGTTCGGCTGCCTGGGTTCGGGCCCCGGCTACGCGCTGGCCGCCAAGCTGGCCCACCCGGACCGCCAGGTGGTGCTGCTGCAGGGCGACGGCGCGTTCGGCTTCAGCGGCATGGAATGGGACACCCTGGTTCGGCACAACGTGCCGGTGGTGTCCGTGATCGGAAACAACGGAATCTGGGCTCTGGAAAAGCACCCCATGGAAGCGCTGTACGGCTATTCGGTGGTCGCGGAGCTGCGTCCCGGCACGCGCTACGACGAGGTGGCGCGCGCCCTCGGCGGCCACGGCGAACTGGTCGCCGCGCCCGGCGAGCTGCGGCCCGCGCTGGAACGCGCCTTCGCCAGCGGGCTGCCGGCCGTCGTCAATGTGCTCACCGACCCCGAAGTCGCCTATCCACGCCGCTCCAACCTCGCCTGAGTCCCCGCAACGGCCTCACCGCGTACCGTTGACCTGTGCCTAAGACGACCCGCGCTCAACCCGGCCGGCTGAGCAGCCGCTTTTGGAAGCTGCTCGGCGCCAGCACCGAAAAGGACCGCAGCCGTTCTCTCACCCAGGTCACCGATTCGTCGGAGTACGACGACGAGGCGGCCGGGCTGACCGACGAGCAGCTGCGCAAGGCGGCCGGGCTGCTCAACCTCGAGGACCTCGCGGATTCCGAGGACATCCCACAGTTCCTTGCCATTGCCCGGGAGGCGGGCGAAAGATCGACGGCCCTGCGTCCATTTGATGTGCAGCTGCTTGGGGCGTTGCGCATGCTGGCGGGCGACGTCATCGAGATGGCCACCGGTGAGGGCAAGACGCTCGCGGGCGCGATCGCCGCCGCCGGTTACGCGCTGGCCGGGCGGCACGTGCACGTCGTGACCATCAACGACTACCTGGCCCGTCGTGACGCGGAATGGATGGGCCCCGTCATCGAGGCCATGGGCCTGACCGTCGGCTGGATCACCGCCGAGTCGACCAGCGAGGAACGCCGGGCCGCATACGGCTGCGACGTCACCTACGCGTCGGTCAACGAGATCGGCTTCGACGTGCTGCGCGATCAGCTGGTGACCGACGTCGCCGACCTGGTGTCGCCCAATCCCGACGTGGCACTGATCGATGAGGCCGACTCGGTTCTGGTCGACGAGGCGCTGGTGCCGCTGGTGCTGGCCGGAACCACCCACCGGGAGACGCCGCGGCTGGAGATCATCGAGCTGGCCGGCCAGCTGGAGGCCGGCACCGATTTTGACACCGACGCCGACAGCCGCAATGTCCACCTGACCGAGGTCGGCGCCCGCAAGGTCGAAAAGGCGCTGGGTGGAATCGACCTGTACTCCGAGGAACATGTCGTCACCACCCTGACCGAAATCAACGTCGCGCTGCATGCGCACGTGCTGCTGCAGCGCGACGTGCACTACATCGTCCGTGACGACGCGGTGCACCTGATCAACGCCGCGCGCGGCCGCATTGCGCAACTCCAGCGCTGGCCCGACGGCCTGCAGGCCGCCGTGGAGGCCAAGGAGGGCATCGAGACCACCGAAACCGGTGAGGTGCTGGACACCATCACCGTGCAGGCGTTGATCAACCGCTACGCGACGGTCTGCGGGATGACCGGCACCGCGCTGGCCGCCGGTGAGCAGCTGCGCCAGTTCTACAAGCTCGGCGTGTCACCAATTCCGCCGAATGAGCCCAACATTCGTGAAGACGAATCCGACCGGGTCTACATCACCGAGGCGGCCAAATACGACGCGATCGTCGCCCACATCGCCGAGGTGAACGAGACCGGGCAACCGGTGCTGGTGGGCACCCGCGACGTGGCCGAATCCGAGGACCTGCACGAGCGGCTGCTGCGCCGCGGCGTGCCCGCGGTGGTGCTGAACGCCAAAAACGACGCCGAGGAAGCCCAGGTGATCGCCGAGGCCGGCAAGTTCGGCGTCGTCACCGTCTCGACGCAGATGGCCGGGCGCGGGACCGACATCCGCCTCGGCGGCTCCGACGAAGCCGACCACGACCGGGTCGCCGAGCTGGGCGGGTTGCACGTCGTCGGGACCGGGCGGCACCACACCCAGCGTCTGGACAACCAGCTACGGGGCCGCGCCGGGCGGCAGGGCGACCCGGGGTCGTCGGTGTTCTTCTCGAGTTGGGAAGACGACGTGGTCGCCGCCAACCTCGACCACAACAAGCTGCCGATGGAAACCGACGAGGACGGCAAGATCGTCAGCGCCAAGGCGGCGGGCCTGCTCGATCACGCGCAGCGCGTGGCCGAGGGCCGCATGCTGGACGTGCACGCTAACACCTGGCGCTACAACCAGTTGATCGCTCAGCAGCGCGCCATCATCGTGGATCGACGTAACACGTTGCTGCGCAAGCCTACCGCGCGTGAGGAACTCGCCGAGCTGGCGCCGAAGCGCTACGAGGAGCTGGCCGACACCGAAGGAATCTCCGAAGAGCGCCTGGAGACGATCTGCCGGCAGATCATGCTCTATCACCTCGACCGCGGCTGGGCCGACCATCTGGCGTACCTGGCCGACATCCGCGAGAGCATCCACCTGCGGGCGCTGGGTCGGCAAAACCCGCTGGACGAGTTTCACCGGTTGGCCGTCGACGCGTTCGCGTCGCTGGCCGCGGACGCGATCGAGGCGGCCCAGCAGACGTTCGAAACCGCGAACGTGCTCGAGGAGGAGCCCGGCCTGGACCTGTCCAAGCTGGCGCGGCCGACGTCGACGTGGACCTATATGGTCAACGACAACCCGCTGTCGGACGACACGCTGTCCACCCTGAGCCTGCCCGGGGTCTTCCGCTGATCCCGAGCGCGCGGCCAGCCGCGCAGTCGCCGTTGGGCTAGTGTCACGGCTCATGGAGCCGGTGCTTCCGCCCAACCGGGTGCTGACGGTGCCCAACATGCTCAGCGCTGTCCGCCTGGCGCTGATCCCGGTGTTCGTCTACGCACTGGTGGTCGCGCACGCCAACGGGTGGGCGGTCGCAATTCTGCTGTTCAGCGGCGCCTCCGACTGGGCCGACGGCAAGATCGCCCGGCTGCTCAACCAGTCCTCCCGACTGGGTGTGCTGCTCGACCCGGCGGTCGACCGCCTCTACATGGTCGCGGTGCCCATCGTGCTGGCCTTCGGCGGGATCGTGCCGTGGTGGTTCGTCATCGTCCTGCTCGCGCGCGACGGGTTGTTGGCAACCACGCTGCCGCTGCTGTGGAGTCGCGGGCTGTCCGCGTTGCCGGTGACCTACATCGGCAAGGTCGCGACCTTCGCGCTGATGTCCGGGTTTCCGCTGGTGCTGCTGGGCACCTGGGACGCGCTGTGGAGCCGCGTGATCGGGGCCTGCGGCTGGGCCTTCCTGATCTGGGGTATGTATGCCTACCTGTGGGCGTTCGTGCAGTATGCGGTGCAGATGATTCTCGTGCTGCGGCGCATGCCCAAGGTCGAACGCGGTTCTCGTCCGTCGGCCGCGGCGAAGGTGGCTGACCATGGCTGACGCGGACCGACTGCTCGGCGGCTACGACCCCAATGCCGGTCACAGCGCGCATGTGGCATCGCGACCGAAACACATCCCGGTGCCCTCGCTGTTGCGTGCCCTGCTGTCCGAGCACCTCGATCCCGGCTACGCCGCGGCGGCGGCCAAGCGCGGCACTGCCGACGTACCGCCCAGCGGACGCCACCGCGTGTTCGGTTGGCTCTGGCAGGCGTTGGCGGCGCTGCTGATCGCGATGGTTTTCGCCGCAGCGGTCGCACAGGCCCGCTCGGTGGCCCCCGGGGTCCGCTCCGCCCAGCAGCTGCTGTTGGGCAATGTGCGGTCGGCGGAAGGCTCCGCGGCCAAGCTGAGCCAGCGCCGCAGCGGGCTGGCGACGCGCGTCGACGATGTGCAGCGCCACGCCTTGGCCGAAGACGCCGAGGGGCAACGGCTGCTGAAACGGCTTGACGCGCTCAGTCTCCCGGCCGCCAGCACGGCGGTCATCGGGCCCGGCCTGAAGGTGACCGTCACCGATCCCGGTGCCAGCCCGAACCTTTCCGACGTGTCCAAGCAGCGAGTCAGCGGCAGCAGGCAGATCATCCTGGACCGCGATCTGCAGCTGCTGGTCAACTCGTTGTGGGCGAGCGGTGCCGAGGCCATTTCCGTCGGCGGTGTGCGGATCGGGCCGAATGTGACCCTCCGGCAAGCCGGTGGCGCGATCCTGGTCGACAACAGCCCGACAAGCAGTCCCTACACGGTCCTGGCGATCGGGCCACCGCGCGCGATGCGCGATGTCTTCGACAACAGCCCCGGCATGCAGCGGCTGAGGCTGTTGCAGATCTCCTACGGTGTCGTGGTTACGGTGGACGCCGCCGACGGTCTAACGCTCCCTGCTGGATCGATCCGCGATGTCAAGTTCGCCAAACAGATTGGGCCACAGTGAGAAAAGTCCTCAACAGACACATTCCCCTGTGTGAAACGCGGACGGGAAAGCAAGCATGATCGGTATCGCAGCACTGGCGATCGGCATCGTGCTCGGCCTGGTATTTCACCCCGCGGTGCCAGAAGTCGTCCAGCCCTACCTGCCGATCTCGGTGGTCGCGGCGATGGACGCGGTGTTCGGCGGGTTACGTGCATACCTGGAACGGATTTTCGACCCGAAGGTCTTCGTGATTTCCTTCGTGTTCAACGTTTTCGTGGCCGCCCTGATCGTCTATGTCGGTGATCAATTGGGAGTGGGAACGCAGCTGTCCACGGCCATCATCGTCGTGCTGGGTATCCGCATCTTCGGTAATGCCGCCGCCCTGCGCCGTAGGCTGTTCGGGGCGTAACGCAGTTTGAGGTCAACGTGAGCCAGGATCCGCAAGACCGCGCCGCCGGCCAACGCGATGCCGGCGGCCAAAGTGCTGGCGGCGCAACCGGGCCCGGTGATGCCGGGACCGCTGCGACGCCGGAACCGGGTGCGCTGCGCGGCCGCCACGAACTGGCCGCGAAAAGCCCACGTCCTGAGATCGGCCCGGTACACCGCACCGGGCTATCCGGCATGGTGCGCGGCGGTCGGTCCCGGATGGCCTTCGGAACGCTGGCCGCCATGTTGTGCCTGCTGCTGGGCCTCGCCATCGTCACCCAGGTCCGCCAGACCGAGTCGGGTGACTCACTCGAGACGGCCCGGCCCGCAGACCTTCTGGTGCTGCTGGATTCGTTGCGACAGCGGGAAGGCACGCTCAACACCGAGGTGAACGAGCTACAGAACACGCTGAATTCATTGCAGGCGTCCGGAAACAACGACCAGGCCGCCATTCAATCCGCGCAGTCCAGGTTGGCGGCGTTGTCCATTCTGGTCGGCGCGGTCGGGGCCACCGGGCCCGGCGTTACGGTCACCATCGACGACCCCGGACCCGGGGTTTCGCCCGAGGCGATGCTCGACGTGATCAACGAGTTGCGGGCCGCCGGCGCCGAGGCGATCGAAGTCAACGACGCGCACCAATCGGTGCGCGTGGGTGTCGACACCTGGGTGGTGGGTATGCCTGGGTCGCTGATCATCGACTCCAAAACACTGTCGCCGTCGTATTCGATTCTGGCGATTGGCGATCCGCCCACCCTCGCTGCGGCCATGAACATTCCCGGCGGCGCGCAGGACACGGTCAAGCGCGTCGGTGCGCGAATGTCGGTCCAGCAGGCCGACCGAGTGAACGTGACCACCTTGCGGCAACCAAAACCACACCAATACGCTCAGCCCGTCAAGTGAGCACGACCCGAACAGAACAGGATCCCTCGTGAGCGAAATCCCGCCCGATCTGCGCTACACCGCCGAACATGAATGGGTTCGCCGAAGCGGGGATGACACCGTGCGAGTGGGCGTCACCGATTTTGCGCAGTCGGCGTTGGGCGATGTCGTTTTCGTTCAGTTGCCCGACGTGGGCACCGAACTGACCGCGGGCGAATCCTTCGGCGAGGTCGAGTCGACGAAATCGGTGTCGGACTTGTACGCCCCGGTGTCGGGCAAAGTGTCGGCGATCAACACCGATCTGGATGGCAGTCCGCAACTGGTGAACTCCGATCCATACGGAGCCGGCTGGTTGCTGGATGTGCAGGTAGCCGAAGTCGGCGAATTGGAGTCGGCCATTTCCTCGCTGTTGGACGCTGAGGCCTACCGCGCAACGCTGACCGAATGACGATTGCTAATGTCCCTGCAGCCCCGCACGGCGAGCGAGCGGTGCAGCCAGGGTACGGGGAAGTCGAAGTTTCGGATCGTCAGGTGGTGGGCGCATTGCAAGCCGGTGCGCGGTACCGTCGACACATCGACCTTTGAAGACCTTCGAAGATCGCTGAAAGACACGTGAAAGACACTTGCAAGTAGAAGACGGCAGTAATCGGCATACCGGGCAAAGAAACCTGGTGCGAAGGCCGGCCGAGCGGCCCGGACAGACAACGCCACAGCAGCCAGTGAGGAGCAGCGCGTGACGGACATGGACTCAGGCAATCAGCAAGACCAGAATTCGGACGAAGTCACGGTAGAGACGACTTCGGTCTTCCGTGCCGACTTCCTCAATGAGCTGGACGCTCCCGCACAGGCGGGAACCGAGAGTGCGGTGTCCGGAGTCGAGGGACTCCCGGCGGGCTCGGCGTTGCTGGTCGTCAAGCGGGGACCGAACGCGGGTTCTCGCTTTCTGCTGGACCAGCCCACCACGTCCGCCGGTCGGCACCCCGACAGCGACATTTTCCTCGACGACGTAACCGTCAGTCGTCGGCATGCCGAATTCAGGTTGGAAAACAACGAATTCAGCGTGGTCGACGTTGGTAGTCTCAACGGCACTTACGTCAACCGTGAGCCCGTGGACTCCGCGGTGCTTGCCAACGGTGACGAAGTGCAGATCGGCAAGTTCCGCTTGGTGTTTCTGACCGGACCCAAGCAGGGTGAGGATGGAGGATCTTCAGGCTAGTGAGCGCACCCGATAGCTCGGCACTGGCCGGGATGTCGATTGGGGCGGTCCTTGAACTGCTGAGGCCGGACTTCCCCGATGTCACCATCTCCAAGATCCGCTTCTTGGAGGCCGAAGGACTGGTGACGCCGCAGCGGGCTGCGTCCGGGTATCGAAGGTTCACCGCATACGACTGCGCGCGGTTGCGGTTCATCCTTACCGCGCAACGTGATCACTATCTGCCGCTGAAGGTCATCAGGGCGCAATTGGACGCCCAACCCGACGGCGAGCTGCCGCCCGTCCGAACGTCTTATTCCGCCCCGCGCCTGGTGTCCGTGGCGGGAGCCGGGGAGCCCGCCGGGGCGGACGCGGGCTCCGACACCTCTGCGGTCGCCCCCACCCACGTCCGGCTGAGCCGCGAAGAACTGCTGAACCGCGCGGGCGTAAAGGACGACCTGCTGACCGCGCTCCTCAAAGCCGGAGTCATCACCACCGGACCCGCCGGTTTCTTCGACGAGCACGCCGTGGTCATCCTGCAATGCGCGCGGGCGCTGTCGGAATACGGTGTCGAGCCGCGGCATTTGCGGGCTTTCCGCTCGGCCGCCGATCGGCAGTCGGATCTGATCGCCCAGATTGCCGGGCCGGTAGTCAAAGCCGGCAAGGCCGGCGCGCGCGATCGCGCCGACGATTTGGCGCGCGAAGTCGCGGCGCTCGCCATCACGTTGCACACGTCGTTGATCAAATCCGCCGTTCGCGACGTTCTGGATCGCTGAGGACTAGACTTCGGTCGACAGCTTGGTTTCCGGCAGCAGGGCGGATTTTGACCTCGCCGTCCACTGACGAATACCAATCCAACCGGCGCCAGTTATGCGGAGGGCAGACACAAATGGGTGAAGTTCGTGTTGTCGGCATTCGCGTCGAGCAGCCGCAAAACCAGCCCGTGCTGTTGCTGCGCGAAACCAACGGTGACCGTTACCTTCCGATCTGGATCGGTCAGTCGGAGGCCGCCGCCATCGCGCTCGAGCAGCAAGGCGTTGAGCCCCCCCGCCCGTTGACGCACGATTTGATCAGGGATGTCATTGCCGCGCTTGGGCATTCGCTGAAAGAAGTGCGGATCGTCGATCTGCAAGAGGGCACTTTCTACGCCGACCTCGTGTTCGACCGCAACATCACGGTGTCGGCCCGTCCGTCCGACTCGGTGGCGATCGCGCTGCGGGTCGGCGTTCCGATCTACGTCGAAGAGGGCGTGCTCGCGCAGGCAGGCCTGCTGATTCCCGACGAGAGCGATGAGGAAGGCGGCACCGTCGTCCGGGAGGACGAGGTGGAGAAGTTCAAAGAATTTCTCGACAGCGTGTCTCCGGACGATTTCAAGGCCACCTAATGCAAACCTGCCACGACCAGCACTTGGGAACGGCGGGGCGGCTGGTCAGCCTGGAAGGCGACATCACGGATGCATCTCAAACCACGCCTGATGTCGACACGCTGGCGGATAGCTCGCCCACTTGGCGACGCGGCGGCCATACTTTGATCGCGACTACAGGCGCGGCGGCTATCGGAGGGCGTAAGCTCTACAAGCAGTCGGGTCTGAGCAAACCTGGCTGCAAGGCAGCCAGGGACGCAGCTAACGACGAGAGCGCGATCGCGGAGAGGAACCACCGTGAGCGAGCAGCCACGCCAAGAGCAGCTCAACCTAGCTGAGACCGGTAGCCCGGCGGCCAGTGACCGAAGCGTCACCGTAGCCAGCGCACCCGTGCAGCCCGGACTTTTCCCGGACGACTCCGTGCCCGACGAGCTGGTCGGCTACCGCGGTCCGAGCGCCTGCCAGATCGCCGGCATCACGTACCGGCAGCTGGACTACTGGGCACGCACCTCGCTGGTGGTCCCGTCCATCCGCAGCGCGGCGGGCTCCGGCAGCCAGCGGCTCTACTCGTTCAAGGACATCCTGGTCCTCAAGATCGTCAAGCGGTTGCTCGACACCGGGATCTCGTTGCACAACATCCGCGTCGCGGTTGATCATCTGCGTCAGCGTGGCGTCCAGGATCTGGCCAACATCACCCTGTTCTCCGACGGCACCACCGTTTACGAGTGCACGTCGGCCGAAGAGGTCGTCGACCTGCTGCAGGGCGGGCAGGGCGTTTTCGGCATCGCCGTGTCGGGCGCCATGCGCGAGCTGACCGGCGTCATCGCGGACTTCCCCGGCGAACGAGCCGACGGCGGCGAGTCGATCGCCGAGCCCGAGGACGAACTGGCGTCCCGGCGCAAGCACCGCGACCGCAAGATCGGCTGACGGCGCGCCCGCGACCGGGCCTCAAGCGGCCGGGTAAACTGGCCTGCGCATCGCATTCGAGCGGGAGAGTTTCGTGGCTGCCAGTCACGGACGCCGAAGGAGCAACACCTCTCCGTCAACCTCTCAGGCACCCGGACCGCACGAAATCATGATGCCTCTGGAAAGCGGTGTGGACCCTGGTGGCCCGCACCCGCCGATGGGGAAAGGCGCGCAGGCAGCATCGGGCGCCGAATCTCTCAGGCGCCCGGCGAACGGGTGAAGACAGAGGGAGAGGGCCGTTAGTCCTCTGCCTTGATACGTCTTTGCCCGCCCACTCAGGAGTTCCAGTGCCCGATCAATTCACCTTCGCTGCACGGCACATCGGCCCGGACAGCCAGGCCATCGCCGCCATGCTTGCCGTCATCGGTGTGGACTCGCTGAACGAGCTCGCCGCCAAGGCGATTCCTTCTCGCATCCTGGACCGGCTGAGCGACGCGGACGCCGCGCCCGGCCTCGACCGACTGCCACCCCCCGCCAGTGAGACCGAGGCGCTGGCTGAGCTGCGGTCGTTGGCCGAGGCCAACACGGTGGCCGTCTCCATGATCGGGCAGGGCTACTACGACACGCTCACGCCTCCGGTGTTGCTGCGCAACATCTTGGAGAACCCGGCCTGGTATACCGCCTACACGCCGTACCAGCCGGAGATCAGCCAGGGCCGGCTCGAGGCACTGCTGAATTTCCAGACGATGGTCGCCGACCTCACCGGCCTCGAGGTCGCCAACGCCTCGATGCTCGACGAGGGCACCGCGGCGGCTGAGGCCATGACGTTGATGCACCGATCAGCGACGCGTCGCGCGTCGCGGGCCAGCGCGAACCGCCTGGCGGTGGACGCCGACGTCTTCGCCCAGACCGCGGCCATCCTGGCCACCCGGGCCAAGCCGCTGGGCATCGAGATCGTTACCGCCGACCTGCGTGACGGGTTGCCGGACGGCGACTTCTTCGGCGTCATCGCCCAGCTGCCCGGGGCCAGTGGCCGGGTCACCGACTGGTCGGGCCTGGTGGAGCAGGCGCACGACCGGGGCGCGCTGATCGCGGTCGGCGCCGACCTGCTTGCCATGACGCTGATCACGCCTCCCGGTGAGATCGGCGCCGACGTCGCCTTCGGTAGCACGCAAAGATTCGGCGTGCCAATGGGATTCGGTGGACCACACGCCGGATACCTGGCGGTGCACGCCAACCACGCGCGTCAGCTGCCGGGCCGGCTGGTAGGTGTGTCGCTGGACGCCGACGGCTCGCCGGCCTACCGGCTGGCGTTGCAGACCCGCGAGCAGCACATCCGCCGCGACAAGGCGACCAGCAACATCTGCACCGCGCAGGTGCTGCTGGCGGTGATGGCCGCGATGTACGCCAGCTACCACGGCGCCGAGGGGCTGACCGCGATGGCGCGCCGTGTGCACGGTCACGCCGAGGCGATCGCCGCCGCGCTCGGAGATGCGTTGGTGCACGACAAGTACTTCGACACCGTGCTGGCCCGGGTGCCCGGGCGCGCCGCCGAAGTGATTGCCGCGGCCAAGGCCAACGGCATCAACCTGTGGCGGGTCGACGCCGACCACGTGTCGGTGGCCTGCGACGAGGCCACCACCGACGAGCATGTCGCCGTGGTGCTCGAGGCCTTCGGACTGCAAGCCACCGGCAAGGCTGGTGCCGTGTGCCGGCACCATCACCCGCACATCGGAGTTCCTTACCCATCCGGCGTTCACCCAGTACCGGACCGAGACGGCGATGATGCGCTACCTGCGCACGCTGGCCGACAAAGATATTGCCTTGGACCGCAGCATGATTCCGCTCGGGTCCTGCACCATGAAGCTGAACGCCGCCGCGGAGATGGAACCGATCACCTGGCCGGAGTTCGCCCGCCAGCATCCCTTCGCGCCGGCGTCGGACACCCCCGGCCTGCGTCGTCTGATCGCCGACCTGGAGACCTGGCTGGTGCAGATCACCGGTTACGACGCCGTCTCGCTGCAACCCAACGCCGGCTCGCAGGGCGAGTACGCCGGGCTGCTGGCCATCCACGATTACCACGCCAGCCGCGGCGAACCGCACCGCGACATCTGCCTCATCCCGTCCAGTGCGCACGGCACCAACGCGGCGTCCGCGGCGCTGGCCGGGATGCGGGTCGTCGTGGTGGCCTGCCACACCAATGGCGACGTGGATCTCGACGACCTGCGCGCCAAAGTCAGCGAGCACCGCGACCGGCTGTCGACGCTGATGATCACGTATCCGTCCACCCACGGCGTCTACGAGCACGACATCGCCGAGATCTGCGCGGCCGTGCACGACGCCGGGGGCCAGGTCTACGTCGACGGCGCCAACCTCAACGCGCTGGTCGGGCTGGCGCGTCCGGGCAAGTTCGGCGGCGATGTCAGCCACCTGAACCTGCACAAGACGTTCTGCATTCCGCACGGCGGCGGCGGACCCGGGGTCGGGCCGGTGGCCGTGCGCTCGCATCTGGCGCCGTTCCTGCCGGGGCACCCGCACGCCCCCGAACTGCCCCACGGGCATCCGGTGTCGGCGGCGCCCTACGGGTCGGCCTCGATCCTGCCGATCAGCTGGGCCTACATCAGGATGATGGGTGCTGAGGGCCTGCGTGCGGCGTCGCTGACCGCGATCACGTCGGCCAACTACATCGCGCGGCGCCTCGACGAGTACTTCCCGGTGCTCTACACCGGCGAGAACGGCATGGTCGCCCACGAATGCATCCTGGACCTGCGGGGTATCACCAAGTCCACCGGAGTCACCGTCGACGACGTGGCAAAGCGTTTGGCGGACTACGGTTTTCACGCACCGACCATGAGTTTCCCGGTGGCCGGCACGCTGATGGTGGAGCCCACCGAAAGCGAGACCCTGACCGAAGTCGACGCGTTCTGCGACGCCATGATCGCCATCCGTGGCGAGATCGACCGGGTGGGCGCGGGAGAGTGGCCCGCCGATGACAACCCCTTGCGGGGCGCGCCGCACACGGCCGAGTGCCTGCTGATCGGCGACTGGGACCACCCGTACACCCGGGAACAGGCCGCCTATCCGCTGGGTAAGGAGTTCCGGCCCAAGGTGTGGCCGCCGGTGCGTCGCATCGACGGCGCCTATGGCGATCGCAATCTGGTCTGCTCGTGCCCACCGGTGGAGGCGTTCGCCTGACGGTCCCGCCGGTCGAGCCTCAGCCGGCCGCCGTCGCAGAGGTTTGCAGCACCAGCGGCACCAGGAAGCGGCGGGCGAAGTCACGGGCCTGGCTCAGGTTGTAGATCGGGATGACCGACTTCGGCGTCTTGATCAGCGAGATGATCAGCCGCCCGATCATCTCGCCGACCACCTCGGTGTCCAGATCGCCGGCCAGCTCTCCGCGTTCCTGCCAGCGGCGAAGCCAGGTGGCGATGTAGCCGCGGGTCATGGCGATCAAATTCTCATCGGTCAGGTAGGCGGAGAGTTCTCCGGCGGCGGGTGATTCGCGGATGCTCCGGGTGAGCAGCTTGGGCGCGGAGGCCTCGTGAACGAAGGCCGCGAAGACTTCGGCGATCCCTTCTTCCGGTGTCGTCGCCCGGCCCGCAACCTCGGAAACCAGGGTGCTCAGCCGCAGTGATTCGTCCATGATGGTCAGCCGCACCAAAGTTCGCTTGTGCCGGAAGCGGCGGTAGACCGTGGCCACACCGACACCGGCGGTATCGGCGATGTCCTGCATCGTGGTGTTCTGGAACCCGCGCTCGGTGAAGCAGGTGCGTGCCGCGGTGACGATGGTGCGGGCGGTCGGATCGAGGGTGGCCAGGCCGTCGGGCACCACACCCAGCAGCATTGCGGGATCTACCATCTGGCCTCCAGCCGATCGGGCATCACGTCGATTCTGCGCTCTATCAGCGTATTCGCCTGTATCTGCGGCGGATCCATCCGGGTGCGCCGCCGTTCACGGCCACCCAGATCCATACCTCGGGATTCAGTGCGCTGTAACGGGTTTCGCTGAACGAGTCCTTGCCCGTGCCGCGCACATCTCGGTGCAACCGTTTGAGGTCGGCCCGCGACGTCCGCACATCGGAGTTGTCACCGAAGGCGGCCAGGGCCGTGAATGCGGCGCTGCGGATGCCGCGGTCGGTGAAGTTGTCGGCGAACCGCCCGCTGCGGTCCACCGCCGCGGCGATTTCCCGGTGCGCCACCTGGTCGAGGGCCAGGCGACCGAATGCCGCCACCAAGGGCGAGCCCACGAACCACCGGACGTCGTCAGCCAATTCGCGATGCGCCGAGTCTGTTTCCGATCCCGCGTGGGATCCGTTGCTGCGCTGGCTTATTCGTGCTGACGTGGTCATGCCGTTCCTCCTGGGTGAGTCGATCGTCATACGACGGTTGCGCCCGTGATGCGGCGCAACCGCATGTCCCACACCATTGCCTGCACACCCAGCGCATCAAGAACCGCGGCGTGAACAGGTCCAACACCCCGAGAACACCCTGCCAGCGGTCGAATCGGCGTTGCTGCGCGTCCGACCAGCCGAACCCGAGCTTGTCGCGCAGTTGCGCCGGCAGATAGCCCAGCGTCATGAACAGGTTCCAGCCGCCGAACAGTGCCGACAATGGGGGCGGGCAGGAAGTCCAGGCGCGCGATGCCGATCAGAAAGCCGCGCATCCGCTCGTCGAAGTCGAGTCGATCGAGTTGCTGCCGCCAGTAGCGGTCGGCGGCCGCCCGGTCGGCGGGCCACAAATCGCGCGGCACCTGCAGTGTGGTCGCGAACACCGACGCGGCCCGGTGAATCGTTTCGGGGTCGTGGCGCGATCGGCCGCCCCGCAGCTTGCGGGTGTCCTCGAAGACCGCGGCCATGCAGGAGGCCACCCAGAGCTGTAACTGGGGGTCGAATGCGTTGTAGCGCACCGGGCTGTGTGGACCGGAGCGCACCTGAGCGTGCGCGGCATTGACGGCCTCCCGATAGACCCTGCGGTCCTGGGCATTGCCGGCGATGGCGACGGCGATGTAGGTGAAGGTGGTGCGGGCCCGTTTGAACGGATGCTTGTGCAGGTTGCCGCTGTCAACCTTGCTTTCCATCACGCCGTAGGCCACACCCGAATTCGCCAGTTGCATCACGACATTCGCCGCACCGTAGGCCGGGGACAACCACGGTGACATCTCCTCGGCCAAAAACCTGGTGTCCGCGGAATCGGTGTCCGCCCGCGGGGCACGCCGATGCGGAGGGACCGCCGGGAGTTCGGGGTCAGTGGGTGAAGGATGCGCCACGTCGCTGCCTTCCTATATTGACCGACAGCGCACGCCAGTCGATGCCGGGTCGCCAGGTGGCGAACCGATCCGGATCGGGTGCCATGGCGGCGTCGGCACCGGTTCGGCGTGCGCAGCGGACATCTTGACCACTTCTTCCTAGTCCGGGCGTCTGATAGAAATCGATGCGAATTCTATCATCGAGTCTGGCACAGACCGCCGCCGTTTGACAGAGACGATGAGGGATTCGTTCGGTATCAGCGCGGCAGCCAAAGTCTTCACCGCGCCGACGCATCGAGCCTGACGGCTCGGTTGACCGAAGCGATCTAGCTATCACCGATCGTGCCGGCCGCACGGCTGGTGGTGGCGACGAACGCCGTCAGCTCAGAAAGGTGTTCATCGCCGACGCGAGGTCGGGGGACGCCGACGTCGCGAGGTTCTGATAGCTACCGCCACTGAGCTGGGAGACCGCTTCCCATGTTGCCCGGTCCGGGTCGGCTCCGAAATCGATGATATTCACCGCGATGGGTTTGGCCGGGTCAGCACTCTTACGGATGAAATCTTGCAGCCCCGGTCCGTCCAACGTCTGGTCGGTGTGTGGGCCCGCGGTAATCAATAAGATCGAATTCATTTGGCCCGCATGATAATTAGTCTGCATATCCTGGTAGAGCATCCGCAGTGTGGTGAATGTCACCGCACCGCCGCCCGACGAGTACTGCTTGTCCAGGGCGGCGGCCAGTGCCGCCGAACGCGGCTGGCCATTGACGGCGTCGGACAGCGGCCCGCTCGCCACTTCCGAGCGGCCCTCGTGGCCGTCGAACGTCCACAGGCCGACCACCGCGGTCGGGGGCAGCGCTTTGATCTTGTCCTGCAGCGCCCCGACCACGTTGGCCAGCCGGGTTTTTCCGCCTTCCTGTGCGGGCATCGACTGGTCGAGCATGATGGTCGTGGCCTGCCCGCTCGCTGGGCTCGCCATCGCCTCGGCGAGGGTGGCCCGCGTCGGCTCATCACCCACCGACAGCGCGGCGGGCAGCGCCGGGAAATTCGTGACCGGACTACTGGGCGGCGTGACCCCATTGACGCGGAAGCCGGCCTTCGCCAGCTTGGCCAGCTGGTCTGACTTATGCATGAAGCGCGAGAACTCGCTGGCCGCCGACGCCTGCTCTCGGCTCAGCCACGAACCGCTGAGCAGCACGGTAGGGTAGTCGGCCACCGCCGCAGACCCCGGTGGGAGCCAGAACCCCAAGGTGTTCTTGGCGTCTGGCAACGATTGGCCACGCTGGAACAGCTGCTGTTCGGTGGTGACCACCGCGTGCACTGGCGCGGTTGCGGGGTCACCGGGCTTCAGCAGCGTGTTCATCGCCTCGGTCAGGGAGTTGTCGGCCAGCTTGGGTTGTGCGCCCAACAGGCTGCGCACCGCACCGGTGCCCTGCGTCGCCGGGGCGCCGGGCGGTACCGACGCGGCCGCCACCGCCTCTCCGGCCAGCAACGATGCGTCGCCGTTGCCGTTCATCGGCAGCGCCAAGCGCAGCGAGCCCCACGCGGGTAAGGTCAACCCAGCCAACGCATTCGGGTTGGTTTGCAGGCCCGGCAGCGCCGCCCAGTTCTGGTTGGACAGGGCCGGTGCCAGTTGGGGGCGGATGGCCAGCACCACCGGCGAGGTGACCAGCGAATGGCTCTCGGTGACGGTCTTTTGGGCAGTCGCCCCGGTGAGCCGTGCGGCCGAGATCGAACTGGCCGGAATCCACAACCCCGGCTGGCCGCCCAGTTCCGCGGGCCACTTGCCGATGAAGCCGTTGAGCACGGCGTCGGAGTTGGCCGGCTTGACGCTCACCACCATGCAGTGGTCACCGACCGGCCCGGCGGATTTGTTATAGCTTTCCGCAGCTTGCTGAACTGAATCGGCGATGGAGGGGTCGGCGACGACGGCCACCGTCTCCTGGCCTCCGGCACAGCGCCCGGCCGCCGTGTGCGAGCGCTTGGACAAAGCGTCACCGAAGAAGCTCCACAGGATCACCGATCCCACCACGATGACGACGGCGACCAGCGCCACGATCACGCCGATGCTGACACCGCGTCGTCCGCCCTCGCTGCGATGACCGCCCAGCCGATCGGCGAGCCCACGATGCCCGCCCCGGAAGAGCGACGGCTGTGAGGCCGGCGGTTCCGTGCTCGACGCGGCAGCCTGCCGCGACGGAAACTCCGGGTAGTCGTCGGCGGTGTCGTCTACGAATGAATCCTCGGCCGCGTAGAGATCGTCGTCGTGCGCCGCGAAGCCCTCGTCATCGGGATAGTGACGTTCGTCGGAGTAGTCACCCTCGTCGGAGTAGTCACCCTCGTCCGGTAGAGGTCGGCTTCCTCGCCGTCGCCGGCATTTTGGTGGCGACGTCCTGCCTCTTCGCCTCGAGACGGCTCGTCGACGACGTCGTCGCGAGCCGGCTCGTCGAGGGAGTCGTCAGGGTCGGGCGCACTGTGCCTACCCATAGCAGTGCCCGCGGCCTTTCCGTTGATCCATCGTTGACTCGGCGCCGATTTTAGTCATCGACGGCACTATTACACGTTCGAACCCGATTTGGACGCAGGCTCAATTCGACTGCGCTGCGTGTGCCTTGGCTTCACGCCGACGGCGATGCAGGATCGGCTCGGTGTAACCGTTGGGTTGCTGCGTTCCGGTCAGGATCAAATCCTGCGCGGCGAGGAAGGCCAGGCTGTCGTCGAAGTTCGGCGCCATCGGCAGGTAGGCCGCGTCCTTGGCGTTCTGCTCGTCGACCAGTGGGGCCATCCGCTCCAGGCTGGCCCGCACGTCCTCCTCGGTGATCACGCCGTGGCGCAGCCAGTTGGCCAGCAGCTGGCTCGAGATACGCAGCGTGGCACGGTCTTCCATCAATGCCACGTCGTGAATGTCGGGCACCTTCGAGCAGCCGACGCCCTGCGCGACCCAGCGCACCACGTAACCCAGGATGGACTGGCAGTTGTTGTCGACCTCTTCGCGGATCTCCTCGGGAGCCCAGGCCAGCTCCTTGGCCAGCGGAATGGTCAGCAGCTCTTCGATCTTGGTGCGCTTCTTGCCGGCGAGCTCCTCCTGCACGGCGCCCACGTCGACGTAGTGATAGTGCATCGCGTGCAGGGTGGCCGCCGTCGGCGACGGCACCCACGCGGTGGTCGCACCGGCCTTCGGTTGGCCGATCTTCTGTTCGACCATGTCGGCCATCAGCTCGGTCATCGCCCACATGCCCTTACCGATCTGGGCCTTGCCCTTGAAGCCGGCCGCCAGGCCGATGTCGACGTTGGCGTCCTCATAGGCCTTGATCCACGCCGTGCTCTTCATCGCACCCTTGCGGATCATCGGCCCGGCCTCCATCGAGGTGTGGATCTCGTCGCCGGTGCGGTCCAGGAAGCCGGTGTTGATGAACACGACGCGGTCGGCTGCGGCCTTGATGCAGGCCTTGAGGTTGACGGTGGTGCGCCGTTCCTCGTCCATGATGCCGACCTTGAGGGTGCCCTGGGGCAGGCCGAGGACGTCTTCGACGCGGCTGAACAGCTCGCAGGTGTAGGCGACCTCGTCGGGTCCGTGCATCTTGGGCTTGACGATGTAGATGGACCCGGTGCGGCTGTTGGCCAGCGGGCCGTTCGCGTCACCGGTCTTGAGGCCGTGGATCGCGGTCAGACCGGTGAACAGCGCATCCATGATGCCTTCGAACACCTCTTTTTCTTCGTCACCCTCGGCAACGGTGACGATGGCGTCGTTGGTCATCAGGTGACCGACGTTGCGGACGAAGAGGAGGCTGCGGCCGGGCAGGGTCAGCTCGCCCTCGCCGTCGGGCGTGGTGTAGGTGCGGTCCTCGTTGAGCACCCGGGTGAAGCTCTTGCCGTCCTTCTTGACCTCTTCGGACAGATCGCCCTTGTTCAGCCCCAGCCAGTTGCGGTAGCCGAGCACCTTGTCGTCGGCGTCGACGGCGGCCACCGAGTCCTCGAAGTCCATGATCGTGGTGATGGCCGATTCCAGGACCACGTCCTTGATGCCCGCGGAGTCGGTCTTGCCGATCGGTGATTCCGGGTCGATCAGGATTTCGATGTGCAGGCCGTGGTTGGCCAGCAACACCGACCAGTGGGGGGAGCCGAGCTCGCCGGTATAGCCGGCGAACTGCTCCGGGTTGGCCAGGCCGGCGGAGCCGTCGGCGGTCACGACCTTCAGCTGGCCGTCTTCGACACTGAGCCCCGTAGCCTCGGTCCACGACCCGGATTCCAGCGGCACGACCTCGTCGAGGAACTTGCGAGCGTAGGCGATCACCTTGTCGCCGCGGACCTTGTTGTAGCTCGTGCCCTTGTCGGCGCCGTCGCTCTCGGGGATGACGTCGGTGCCATAGAGGGCGTCGTAGAGCGAGCCCCACCGGGCATTGGCGGCGTTCAGCGCGAACCGCGCGTTGAGCACCGGCACCACCAGCTGCGGGCCGGCGGTCGTGGTGATCTCGTCGTCCACACCCGAGGTCGTGATGGTGAAGTCCGCGGGTTCGGGTAGCAGATAACCGATTTCGGTGAGGAAATCGCGGTACGCCTCGATGTCGAGCGGCTCGATGACGCGCTGCCGGTGCCACTTGTCGATCTGTGCCTGCAGCTCGTCACGCCGGCGCAGCAAATCCTGGTTCTTGGGGGTGAGGTCGGTGACCACCTTGTCGACGCCCGCCCAGAAACTGTCGGGGTCGATGTCGGTGCCGGGCAAGGCCTCGTTGTTCACGAAGTCGTAGAGCACTCGGGCGACGCGCAAGTTCCCCGCCGACACGCGATCAGTCATGATTCTCCTCCATCATGGGCCGCACCGGACCATCGTCGGCCAGTTTGGCAATGTCGTAAGCCTACCGAGCGCAGCGTTGTGATCGTTATCCGTCCGATCCGGCAGGCGCAGGTCAGGCCACGCTGGCAGCCGCAAGAACGACACTGCGGCGAGCACCGGGATGCGTTTCCAGCAACGCATGTTCCGCGCGCAAACGGTCCTCTGCCTCCAGCACTTTCTTAACTGGTATCCCTGAAAGATCATACGGGCTGCGCGCAGCTGCACCGGCCGGCCAGTGTCGCTACGCCTCCCGCATGGTGCCGACGAGGTCTTCAACCAGGTCGTCCATCGCCACCATGGCCACCACGCCGCCGCTTTCGTCGGTAACCAAGGCCAGATGGCTGTTGCTGCGGCGCATCCGGGACAGCGCGTCGGCCAGGGCCAGCGATCGCGAGAGCCGCGGCAGCGGCCGCACCTTCGCCAGATCGATCACCGTCTGCGGATCGTCGCCGAGCGTCAGCACGTCCTTGATATGCAGATATCCCAGGAAGGCGCCGCCGACGCTGGTCACCGGGAACCGGGAGTAACCAGTCTGGGCCAGTGCCTGCTCGACAGCCCCGATGGTCGGGCCTGAGCCCGCCGCGGCGACCGGTATCGCGTGCACACCGGCGAGGGGGACCGCCACGTCACCGACCACGCGGTGGCCAATTTGCAGCGCCCGGGTGAGCCGGGTGCGTTCCTCCCGGTCCAGCAAGCCTTCGGATTCCGATTCGGCGATCATCTCGCTGAGCTCGACGGGGGAGACTGTGATCTCCAGCTCGTCCTTGGGTTCGACGCCGAACGCGCGCACCACCGCGCTGGCGCACTTGTTGTAGAACACGATGAACGGCCGGGCGGCCCGCACGTAGGCCAGATACGGCGGGACGAGCAGCATCGCGGTGCGCTCCGGGCCGGCCAACGCGATGTTTTTCGGCACCATCTCGCCCAGCAGCACGTGCAGCGTCACCACGATGGCCAGCGCGATCACGAACGACAACGTGTGCAGCAGCGCCGGGTGGATTCCGGTGAGCCCCAGTGCCGTTCGCAGCAGATTGGACATGGCCGACTCGCCGATCCGCCCGAGTAGCAGCGACGCGGCGGTGACGCCCAATTGGGCACCGGCCAGCATGGACGGCAGTTGCTCCCCGGCGCGGATCACCGTGACCGCGGCCGCTTTGCCCTGCTCGGCCAGCGCCTCGAGGCGGTCACGTCGCGCCGAGATCAGCGAGAACTCGGCGCCGACGAAGAACGCGTTCACCCCGATCAGCAGGCAGGCCAGCAGCAGGCCCATGGTGTCGCTCATCGGTGTGCTCCGGTTGCGGGGACTTCACCCTGAGTGCTCAGTTCGACGAGTTCGAGCAGGTCGATCCGGCGTCCGTCCATCCGGATAACCGTTGCCTGCCAACGCGTCACCGCGTCCAGCAAGCCGTCCGGATCCAACGCGGGCAGCTTGACGGTGTCACCGGCCACCGGAATGTGACCGATCTCGCGCAGCACCAGCCCGCCGATGGTCTCGTAGGGGCCTTCGGGCGCCCGGAACCCGATGGCGGTGGCCACCTCATCGATGCGCAGTAGGCCCGATACCCGCCAGCCGCTGCCGGCGGGCACCACGTCCGGGGTCGCGTCGTCGTGCTCGTCGCGGACATCGCCGACGATTTCTTCGATCAGGTCCTCGACGGTCACCATGCCGGCGGTGCCGCCGTATTCGTCGACGACCAGCGCGGTTTGCAGGTTGTTGGCCCGGATCTCGGCCATTACCGCGTCGCCGTCCAGGGTTGAGGGCACCTTCGGAACGGATTGGGCCACCGTGATCAGCCGCGTGCGGCCGCGTTCGGTCCGGGGGATGGCGAACACCTGCTTGACATGCACGATGCCGACCGTCTCGTCGAGGTCACCGTCGACGATGGGGAAGCGGGAGAACCCGGACTCGGCGGCCGCGGTCACCAGGTCCGCGACCGTATCGTCGGTCTGCAGCGCCACGATCTTGGATCGGGGCGTCATCAGCTCCTCCGCGCTCAGGGCGCCGAACTGCAGCGATCGCCGCACCAGGGCCGCCGTGGCGGCGTCCAGGGCGCCGCTGCGCGCCGACGAGCGCACCAGCGACAACAGCTCTTGCGGGGATCGAGCCGACCGCAGCTCTTCGGCCGGTTCAACGCCGAGCCGGCGCACGATCCAGTTCGCCGCCCCGTTGGTCAGCCGGATCGCCGGGGTGAGCAGCAGCGAGAACAACAGCTGGGCGCTCACGACGGTGCGGGCCGTCGACAGTGGGCGCGCCACCGCCAGGTATTTGGGAACGAGCTCGCCGAACACCATCGACACCGACGTCACGATCACCAGAACCAGGAAGGCCATGATGGCGTCGCCGACCCTGTCGGGTATGCCGATCGCGTCCAGCCACGGATGCGGCAAGTCTTCCACCATCGGATCGGTCAGGTAGCCGGCCGCCAGCGTGGTGACCGAGATGCCCAACTGGGCGCCCGACAGTTGAAATGACAGCCGTTGGTGCGCGCGGCGGATCCAGCGGTCGCGGCGTCCACCGCCGCGCGCGTTCGCCTCGACGGCGCTGCGGTCCAGGGTGGTCAGGGAGAACTCCGCGGCGACGAAGACGGCGTTGCCGAAGATGAGCACCGCGATCGCCACAATGCTGACAACGGTCACGGTGAAGTTCATCGCCTGCGCCGCCAGCGGGCCGAGGGGTCAGGCTCGATGGGCAAAGATGGCGCCGGAGGAGGCTCCCCATCGGACATGTCGTCTGACGGCCCGTGCGCCCGCAAGCCGATGGCGGGCACGGGTGCCTGCGGCACGTCGATCCTTTCGCTGCCTGGTGGCGTCGCGGTAGCGGTTGCTTCCGTCTTTGCTGTCTTATGCTAGCCCGGCCCGCGCCCGCGCGGCGCTGCCCAGTACGGGCCACGCCGGTCGCTACGCCGCGTCACCAACCCTGTGGTAGCGGATGCCCCTCGGCGAAGCCCGCGGTCGACTGCACCCCGACCACGACCCGCTCATACAGCTGCGCCAGGTTGGCGGCGCCGACATAGGTACAGGTGCTGCGCACGCCCGAGGTGATGTGATCGAGCAGATCCTCGACGCCGCCGCGGGCCGGATCCAGCCCCATCCGGGACGTCGAAATGCCCTCCTCGAACAGCGCCTTGCGGGCCCGATCGAAGGCGGTGTCCGCCCCGCTGCGCGCGACCACCGCCCGTTTGGAGGCCATGCCGTAGCTCTCCTTGTACGGCTGGTCGTCGCGGTCGCGCATCAGGTCCCCGGGCGACTCGTAGGTGCCGGCGAACCACGACCCGATCATCACGTTGGACGCCCCGGCGGCCAGCGCCAGCGCCACGTCCCGCGGATGCCGGATGCCCCCGTCGGCCCACACATGTCCGCCCAATTCTCTTGCTGCCGAAGCGCATTCGACAACAGCAGAGAATTGGGGGCGGCCGACACCGGTCATCATCCGGGTGGTGCACATCGCGCCCGGTCCGACGCCGACCTTGACGATGTTCGCCCCGGCGCCCAACAGATCGCGGGTGCCCTCCGCCGAGACCACGTTGCCGGCGGCCAACGGCACACCCAGCTGCAGCGCCGCGACCGTCCGGATCGCCTCGATCGTCTTCACCTGATGCCCGTGCGCCGTGTCGATGACCAACAGGTCGATGCCGGCCTCGACCAGCGATCGCGCCTTGGCTCCGACATCGCCGTTGATGCCGACGGCCGCCCCCACCCGCAGCCGGCCCCGCGCGTCGACGGCGGGGGTGTACAGCCCCGCGCGGATGGCGCCGGTCCGGGTCAGCACGCCGGCCAGCGTTCCGTCGGCGTGCGTCACGACGGCGACGCCGATGGATGACTGCTCGAGCAGATCGAAGACCTTGCGCGGCTCGGTTCTCACCGGGGCGGTGACGAAGTCGGTGATCGCGACGTCGCGCACCCGGGTGAAGCGATCCACGCCCAGGCACGACGATTCGCTCACCAGACCGATGGGGCGGCCCTCGAAGGTGACCACGGCGACACCGTGCGCACGCTTGTGAATCAGCGCCGTCGCGTCGGACACCGAGTCGTCGGGCCCGAGCACCACCGGGGTGTCGAGCACCAGGTCGCGGCTCTTGACGAACTCCACCGTCTGTTGCACCGCGGTGATCGGGAGATCCTGCGGCAGAATGACGAGTCCGCCACGGCGCGCGATGGTTTCGGCCATCCGGCGCCCCGCCACCGCTGTCATGTTGGCGACGATGACCGGGATCGTCGTGCCCGAGCCGTCACCGGTGGACAGGTCGACGTCAAAGCGGGACGCGACCTCCGAGCGGTTCGGCATCACGAACACGTCGTTGTAGGTCAAATCGTATGCGGGCCTGTGCCCCTCGAGAAACCTCATCGCAATCGCGCCACCAACTCAAGCCCCCTTCACGCCCTCTGGTGTCGCCCGGCTACGCGGGCACCTCGGTGCGGTCTCCGCTCCACAGTGTGTGGAAGCGCTTGTCCGGGTCGTCATCGATCCGGCCGTAGGTGTGTGCGCCGAAGAAGTCCCGCAAGCCCTGGGTGAGCGCAGCCGGCAGCCGCTCGGTGCGCAGCGCGTCGTAGTAGGACAGCGCCGAGGAGAAGCCGGGGATCGGGATGCCGAGTTCGGTGGCCTTCACCACGACGCGGCGCCAGCTGTCGATGGATTCCTCGATGGCGCTGCGGAAGTAGGGCGCGACGATCAGCGACGGCAGGTCGGCGTCGGAATCGAACGCCTCCTTGATCCGGTTGAGGAACTTCGCGCGGATGATGCAACCGCCGCGCCAGATCGTCGCCATGTCGCCCGGGGTGATGCCCCAGTCGTACTCGGCGCTGCCCGCCTGGATCTGGTTGAAGCCCTGGGCGTAGGCGATGATCTTCGATGCGTACAGCGCCTTGCTCACGTCGTCGATGAACTGGGTTGCGTCGCTTGGCTTCTCGCCGAGCCGGCCGGAAGCCAGGCCGGTGGTGGCCTTGCGCTGGGCGACGGATCCCGACAGCGCGCGGGCGAATACCGCCTCGGCGATACCGGTCACCGGAACACCGAGGTCGAGCGCGGACTTCACGGTCCAGCGGCCGGTGCCCTTCTGCTCGGCCTCGTCGAGGATGACGTCCACCAGCGGCTTATCGGTCTTGGCGTCGGTCTGGCGCAGCACCTGCGCGGTGATCTCGATCAGGAAGCTGTCCAGGTCGCCCTTGTTCCATTCGGCGAACACGTCGGCGATTTCGGGTGCGGTCTTGCCGAGTCCGTCGCGCAGCAATTGGTAGGCCTCGCCGATCAGCTGCATGTCGGAGTACTCGATGCCGTTGTGCACCATCTTGACGAAGTGCCCGGCGCCGTCGGGGCCGATGTGGGTGCAGCACGGCACGCCGTCGACGTGGGCGGAGATCTCCTCGAGCAAAGGGCCCAGCGACTTGTAGGACTCGGCGGGGCCGCCCGGCATGATCGACGGGCCGTTCAGAGCGCCTTCCTCACCGCCAGAGATCCCGGCGCCGACGAAGTGCAGTCCACGCTCGCTGATGGCCTTTTCGCGGCGGATGGTGTCGGTGTAGAGGGCGTTGCCGCCGTCGATGATGATGTCGCCTTCTTCCATCGCGTCGGCGAGTTCGTTGATGACGGCGTCGGTGGGTTCACCGGCCTTCACCATGATGATCACCCGTCGCGGCTTCTCCAGGGCGTCCAGGAACTCCGCGATGGTCTCCGACCGGACGAAGTTGCCCTCGTCGCCGTGCTCCTTGAGCAGCGCGTCGGTCTTGGCGATCGACCGGTTGTGCAGCGCCACGGTGTAGCCGTGATGGGCGAAGTTGCGGGCGAGGTTGGAGCCCATCACGGCCAGGCCCGTGACGCCGATCTGCGCGGCGCCGGTCGTGGAACTGGAAGGGGCATCCGACGAACTCATTTTTTCGCCTCTCAATTAGGAGAACCTTTGCGGCAAAAGCCTTCGGTGACACTGTGGCACAGCGAGCAGTCGAGCGCCCGGGGTGATCGGCTCTCGGCGGCGTCAGAGGTTGAACAAGCGTTCCAGCTCGGTGAGCCACGGGACGGCAAGAGCGACCGTGGGCACCACGAATACTGCGGCCGCGGCCAGGTATGCGGCCGCCGACAACAGCGGGCTGTTGCCGCGGCCGCCCAGCCGGCGCACTCTGAGCACCGTGCTGGGGCCGCTGGCCGCGAGTGCGCCCGACGGGGCCCGTCCCGATGCGCATGCGACCAGCGCCCGGGCCAGGGGAGCGCGACCCGCGGCGCGGACCGCCGCGTCGTCGGCAAGCAGCTCGACCAAAAGCTGGACCGCGCCGAGCGCGTTGGCGCTGCGGACCAGCCGCGGGAAAGCCGCGTGAACGGCGGTGAATGCCTCCAGCACCAGGTCGTGTCGCGCCCGCAGATGGGCGCGCTCGTGGGTGAGGATCGCCTCGACTTCGGCGTCGGCGAGGGTCGTCAGCGTTCCCTCGCTGACCACCACACGGCTGCGCACGCCGGGCAGGCAATAGGCGAGCGGTTGCGGGACGCCCAGCACGCGAAGATCGCGCGTGCGTGCGCAGGGCTGGGACAGCGCCGCGCCATGGCCGACGCCGACCAGGTCGACCACCATGCGGTGGTGGGCCCGTCGTTTCCGGTTGGCGATGGCCACCCGGACCATCGCGACCATCAGCCGGGCGCCGACCAGCACGGTCAGGGTGAAAACGCTGATGTAGCCCGCCCACAGCGGCCAGCCGAGGCGGTCGGCGGCGCCGACGATGCTGGTGGTGGGCCGCCCGTCGCGGCCGGGCATCAATAGACGGGTGGCGATCGCGATGCCTGCGCTGAAGGCCGATAGGACCGCGGCCAGCGCAACGGCTTGCCAGAGCACCATTGCGGCGCGGGGAGCGCGCAGCGGCCAGCGCGCGCGTGCCAACATCGCCGGCACCGGGCCGGTCAGTAGCACCGCGATGATGGTGAAAGCCAGCGCGGACACACTGTTAGTGTCCCTCAGCCCTCGGGGCCAGCGCCAGCAGATGCCGAGTTATTGCGTTGATTGGCTTCCAGTTCGGCGAGTGCGCGCCGCAGCGCCGCCGCCTCGTCGGCGCCGACACGTTCGACGAAGTGCACCAGCGCGGCCTGTCTGCCGCCCGAATCCTCGGCTTGGGCCAGCGCGTCGACCATGAGCCCGGCGACCAGTTCGTCACGACCATGCACCGGTGCGTACCTGTGTGCCCGGTCATCGCGGATCTGGGAGACCAGGTTCTTCTTGGCCAACCGCTGCAGCACGGTCATGATCGTGGTGTAGGCCAGGTCGCGCTGTGCCGACAACGCATCATGGACCTGGCGGACGGTCTGAGGCTCGGGCGTGGACCAGAGATGGTCCATGACGGCCCGTTCTAGATCCCCCAGCCGTGTCAATTTGGCCATAGTTTCGTTCATCTCCTGAGCGTCGAATCTAGGGTACTCCGGCTTACTACCGCCGGTCGTACGGAAGGCTGACAAATTCCTGTGTCGGCCGCGCGGCCCCGCCGCGAACAAAAAGACCATACCGCTTGCAAAGTTAGGGCAGCCTTGCCTATGCTGATCGAGTCGAGCGATAACGGACCGTGTGAGAGTCCTGAGGGCTGCAGCGACCCCCGGTCTACTCGATCGGCGAGCCCCGTGCCATGAAGGCTCGGGGCTCAGCCGTTTTCCGGGCCAGGATTCCGCCGCGAGCGTGCTTACGGTGGCCATGGTGTAGACACGTGGACGTGCCAGAGCCGCAGAAAACGATCCTCCCGCCGGACTTCGCCGCACCCTTCGACCGCGAGATCGGGCTGCAATTCACCGAACTCAGCCCTGACGGTGCATGCGCACAGCTCGAAGTGACGCCCAAGCTGTTGCAGCCGATGGGTTTGGTTCACGGTGGCGTTTACTGCTCGATGATCGAGAGCATGGCCAGTGTGGCCGCCTACACCTGGCTGGCCACCCGCGGCGGCGGAAATGTGGTGGGCGTCAACAACAACACCGACTTCCTGCGCTCCATCGGCTCGGGCATGGTGTACGGCAAAGTCGAGCCCATCCACCGGGGCCGAAGCCAGCAATTGTGGTTGGTCACGATCACCGACAGCGACGACCGGGTCGTCGCCCGCGGTCAGGTGCGACTGCAGAATCTGGAGATTCGCAAAGGTTGATCAGTCCCCGTCCCAACTGATCGACGACGAAACACGCTGCCCGGCAACCTCATTGGAGGACGCCAGCGGGCGACCGGCTAGCTGGCCCGCCTGGCCGCCGGCCGTTTGGTCTCGGCCGCGAGCACAGCCAACTGTTCGAGCCGGGTCCGGGCGAACGCCTGCTGCTCGGTGATGGTGAGCTGGCCGCGCCGGGTGCTCAGGAATGTCACCGTCCAGGACAGCAGCGTACTGATCTTGGTCTTGAACCCGACCAGGTAGACCAGATGCAGCACCAGCCACGCGAACCAGGCGAACAGGCCGCTGAACTCGACCGGACCGATCTTGGCGACCGCGGAGAACCGCGACACCGTGGCCATCGAGCCCTTGTCGAAGTACTGGAACGGCTCCCGCTCGGCCGGGTTGGCACCGCCGAGTTCGGCCTTGATGGTGCTCGCGACGTACTTGGCGCCCTGAATGGCGCCCTGCGCCACTCCCGGCACACCTTCGACGGCGGCCAGGTCGCCGATGACGAATACGTTCGGGTGGCCGGGCACAGACAGGTCGGGCATCACCTTGACGCGGCCGGCCCGGTCCAGTTCGACGGACGACTGATCGGCAAGGTCGCGGCCCAGCGGGCTGGCTGACACACCGGCGGACCAGACCTTGCAGGCCGATTCGATACGCCGGACGGTGCCGTCGGAATCCTTGACGGTGATGCCGTTGCGGTCGACGTCGGTCACCATCGCGCCCAACTGGATCTCCACGCCCATCTTCTCCAGCCGGGCCGCCGCGCGCTGACCCAGTTTGTCGCCGAACGGCGGCAGCACGGCGGGCGCGGCGTCGAGCAGGATCACCCGCGCCCTCGTCGAGTCGATGTGTCGGAAGGAGCCCTTCAGCGTGTAGGACGCCAATTCGGCGATCTGCCCGGCCATTTCGACGCCGGTGGGGCCTGCCCCGATCACGGTGAACGTCAGCAGCTTGGCCCGTCGCTCCGGGTCGCGAGACCGCTCGGCCTGTTCGAACGCGCTCAGGATCCGGCCCCGCACCTCGAGTGCGTCGTCGATCGACTTCATGCCCGGCGCGAACTCGGCGAAATGGTCGTTGCCGAAATACGACTGGCCGGCACCAGCGGCGATGATCAAGCTGTCGTAAGGAGTGTCATAGGTGTGCCCGAGCAAGTCGGACACCACGAACTTGCCCTCCAGGTCAATGTGCGTGACGTCGCCGAGCAGCACCTGAACGTTGCGCTGGCGGCGCAGGACGACGCGGGTGGGCGGTGCGATATCGCCTTCGGACACAATGCCCGTCGCCACCTGGTACAGCAACGGCTGGAAAAGATGATGCGTGGTACGGGCGATCAGTTTGATGTCGACGTCGGCGTGCTTGAGTTTCTTTGCCGCGTTCAGTCCGCCGAAGCCGGAGCCGATGATGACGACCTGGTGACGGCGCTCCGGTCCAGCTGGGGTTCCTGGCTGGGGGCTCATGATTCCGCTGCTCCTGACGGGGGCTTCTAGACGCGCGACTGCGATTAGCCACCACGCTAGTCAGGCGAATACCCCGAGACCTAGTTGAGCGCATGTGTTGTTTGCAACACATGCGGTGTGCGGAGGTGAAATACCTGGTGGGCGGCGGCGACTGTGGCGTAGCTGTCAGCCTATCGATACGACGCCCTCGTCACTGACTGGAGCCTTCTCCCACACAATGCTCGTGGCCTTCCTGAATCGTTCCGCCGGGGGCGCGCCCCAGCGCCGCCGCCTCCGCCTCTTCGCGTGTCGGACCCCAGCCCCCGAAGTATCTGGATTTGGCGGCGTTTAAGACGAGGGCCATGCACCCACCCTGCCCGCTCGCCAGCAGACGACAGTCGCTGATGCTCTTGCGGCACGTCTCCATGACCGCCTTCTCGGCCGCGCCCTGGCTGGATGCTCCGTCGGCGATGTTGATGTGGCCGGTGGAGTCCGATATCGCCATGGCGATCCAGTTGTTGTCGGCGAGCGCGATGGGAGTCGGGGCGAACGCCACGCCGACCCCGATCGCCACCAAGGCTCGTTTCTTCATGGCGGTCCGGGCCCTTTGCTTCTGCGCTGCGCCATTGCGGCACAGGTAAACGCTGCTACACGGAAGTATTACCTCGGCATGGCCGATTCGCGACTCCACACGACCGGCACCGGCTACAGGCCCACGAGCGGACGCAGCGCTTCGCCGGCCGCCTCGATGACGCCCGGTGTGTAGAAGGGCAGATTGATGATCACGCCACCGACGCCCGCGTCGATCACCTTGGTCTTGATCTGATCGGCGACCGAATCCGGCGTGCCGACAACCATCCGCTGCGTCATCTCGGCGGGAATCTGGTCGAGGCTCGCGTTTTCGTCGATCAGCACCGTGGTCAGCGTGCTGGTCTCCAGGGTGGCGGGGTCGCGGCCCACCTCCTCGCAGGACCGGCGCACGGCGTCCAGCTTGCGCGGCAACTCGTCGAAACCCGCGATCACGTTGAGGTGGTCGAAATGCCGTGCGGCGAGCGGGATTGTCTTCTTCTCCCCGCTGCCGCCGATCATCAGCGGAATGTGGTCGCGGAAGCGGGGATTGGCGAACGCCTCGCTGGTTCGGTACCACTTGCCGGAGAAGGTGGCCCGCTCGCCCTTGATCATCGGCAGGATGATGTTCAGGGCCTCGTCGAGCCGGTTGAATCTGTCGGTGAAAGTGCCGAACTCGAAGCCCAGCTGATCGTGCTCGAGCTGAAACCATCCGGTGCCGATTCCCAGAATCGCCCGGCCCTGGCTCACCACGTCCAGCGTGGTGACGGTCTTCGCGAGCAGACTCGGGTTTCGGTACGAATTGCCGGTCACCAAAGTGCCCAGCTGCACCCGCTCGGTGGCGGTCGCCAGCGCCCCCAGGGCGGTGTAGGCCTCCAGCATCGGCTGATCGGGCGATCCCAACATGGGCAGTTGGTAGAAGTGGTCCATCACGAAAACCGAATCGAATCCGGCCGATTCGGCTTCGCGGGCTTGGGCGATGACGGTGGGGAAGAGTTGCTCAACCCCGGTGCCGTAGGAGAAGTTGGGAATCTGCAGACCGAGTCGAATAGCCACGGGAATTACCGTAGCGATCGGCCCCGCCCGCGAGAAGGGTGCGCGCTACGCCTCAGGCGAAACGAGCCAGCGCGCCGTGACTCACGTGCAAGGTCTGGCCGGTGATGTGGCGAGCTGCCGACGTGGTCAAGAACAACGCCAACCGGGCGGCCTCGGCGGCCACCGGCGCCGGCGTGCGGGAGAGTCCGTCGTAGCCGGCCTCGGCGCTGCGTCCACTCGCTACGACGTTGACCGTGATTCCGCGGGTGCCGAAAATGCTTGCCTGGCCCGCAGTCCAGTTCGACAACGTCGCCTTGATCGCGGCGTCGGCGCTTCCCGCCGGCGGGTTCTCGGGCACCACACTGATGATCGAGCCGCCCGAGCGCAGGTGGTCGCCCACGGCCTGCACGGTCAACACCGCTGAAAGCACCGTCGCATCAAGGGCATTGCGCCACGCGTTGGCCGTATCTGCGATCGAATAGGTGCGCGGGTCCCCGGCGTCCCAGGTGGGTGCCGGCACGTTGACGATGGTGTCCAGATGATGTGGGAACAGGGGGCGGGCCTCTTCGAGGCTGGCCGGGTCGGTGGTGTCGCAGACGATCGCATCGACCTCGAGTTCCTTGGCGGCGATCTCCAGTTCGCTCTTACGTGCGCCCACGAGGGTCACTTTGTGGCCGTCATCGCGGAAGCCCTCGGCTACCGTGCGCCCCAGGTCCGTGTCTCCGCCGGTAACCAGCACCTCCACTGCCACGACCTCCTCGTTCATGCGATATGGCATCGGTCCCACATATGTTACTGGACAGTAGCTAGTCGGCGAAACTCTACCCCGCGCGACGCGCGGATCATTTGGATAACTATTTGGCCGATACTTTCTTGCGGCGATTCAACCGCCGAGCAACCGCATCATCGGCGGGCTAGGGTTCATCCATGCGTCGGATCGGGATCGTGGCCACGGTGGTTTCGCCGGTGCTGGTGGCGGGACTGATCGGGTGCAGTCCGAAGTCGCCGTCGTCGCAGACCTCCCCGGCAACCGGCAAGGTCATGGTGTTCGCCGCAGCGTCGCTCAAGCCGGCGTTCACCCAGATCAGCCAGCAGTTCAAGAACCGAAATCCGGGCATCGGCGTCGACTTCGAGTTCGCGGGATCGTCCGACCTGGCCACTCAGCTGACGCAAGGCGCGACCGCGGACGTCTTCGCCGCGGCCGACACCGCCCAGATGGACAAGGTCAGCAAGGCCGGCTTGCTGACCGGCAACCCGACGAACTTCGCGTCGAACACGTTGGTCATCGTCACCGTCCCGGGCAACCCGAAGACGATCAATTCCTTCGCCGATCTGGCCAAACCCGGCCTCAACGTGGTGATCTGCCAGCAGCCGGTGCCGTGCGGGGCGGCGACCCAGCGCGTCGAAGACAGCACCGGGGTGCGTCTCAACCCGGTCAGCGAGGAACTCAGCGTGACGGACGCCCTCAACAAGGTCACCAGCGGCCAGGCCGACGCAGCGCTGGTCTATGTCACCGACGCCAAGTCCGCCGGCAACAAGGTCGCGACCGTGAACTTCCCGGAGGCCGCCAGCGCGGTCAACGTGTATCCCATCGGCGTGCTGAAGAAGGCGCCGCTGGCCGCGGAAGCGCAGAAGTTCGTTGACCTGGTGACCTCACCGACCGGGGAGCAGATCCTGGCCCAGGCCGGCTTCGCGAAGCCCTGAGGCGCCGAGTGCACCGGCCGACGGATCTGCCCCGCTGGGTGTATGTCCCCGCCGCCGTGGGGACCGTCTTCGTGGTGCTGCCGCTGCTGGCCATCGCGGTCAAGGTCGACTGGCCGCATTTTGGGTCGCTGATCACCAGCTCATCGTCGAGGACCGCGTTGTTGCTGAGCCTGAAGACCGCCGCCGCCAGCACCGTGCTCTGCGTGGCGCTGGGGGTGCCGATGGCGCTGGTGCTGGCACGCAGCACGGCGCGCGTGATCCGGTTACTTCGGCCGCTGATCCTGCTGCCCTTGGTGCTGCCGCCGGTGGTGGGCGGAATCGCGTTGCTGTACGCGTTCGGCCGGCTCGGCTTGCTGGGGCGGTACCTGGAAGCCGCCGGTATCAGCATCGCGTTCAGCACCACCGCCGTGGTGCTCGCGCAGACCTTCGTCTCGCTGCCGTTCCTGGTGATTTCCCTGGAGGGTGCCGCGCGTACCGCGGGCGCCGATTTCGAGGTGGTGGCCGCAACGCTGGGGGCGCGACCGAGCGTCGTCTGGTGGCGCGTCACCCTGCCGCTGCTGTTGCCGGGCGTGGTGTCGGGGGCGGTGCTGGCCTTCGCCCGTTCGCTGGGCGAGTTCGGCGCGACGCTGACGTTCGCCGGATCCCGGCAGGGGGTGACCCGCACGCTGCCGCTGGAGATCTACCTGCAACGGGTGACCGACGCCAATGCCGCTGTGGCGCTGTCGATCCTGCTAGTGGTGGCGGCGGCCATGGTGGTGTTGGGTCTGGGCACTCGCCGGCTGGCCGGAACCGACACCGGGCGATCATGAGCGAGTTGCAGCTGCGCGCGGTCGTCGCGGACCGCCATGTGGACGTGGAGTTCTCCGTGGCCGCGGGCGAGGTGCTCGCCGTGCTCGGGCCCAACGGCGCGGGCAAATCGACCTTGCTGCATGTCATCGCGGGGCTGCTTCGTCCCGATGACGGGGTGGTGCGGCTGGGGGACCGGGATTTGACCGACACTGCGGCCGGAATAGACGTGGCCACACACGATCGCCGGGTCGGGCTGCTACTCCAAGACGCGTTGCTGTTCCCGCACATGAGCGTCGCGGCCAATGTCGCTTTCGGACCGCACAGCCGGCGCGCGAGATTACGCCCGGCTCGCGCCGCCCAGACGGCGACGGCGCTGCGGTGGCTGCGTGAGGTGGACGCCGAGCACTTCGCCGACCGGAAACCGCGACAGCTGTCCGGCGGGCAGGCCCAGCGAGTCGCGATCGCCCGGGCGCTGGCGGCCGAACCCGACGTGTTGCTGCTCGACGAACCGCTGGCCGGCCTCGACGTCGCGGCGGCCGCCGCGATCCGGGCGGTGCTGCGCCAGGTCATCACCCGCACCGGCTGCGCGGCGATCCTGGTCACCCACGACCTGCTCGACGTGTTCACCCTGGCCGATCGCGTCCTGGTGCTGGAGTCCGGCAAGATCGCCGAAATCGGCCCGGTGCCCGAGGTTCTCAGCACACCGCGCAGTCATTTCGCGGCCCGCATCGCGGGCATCAACCTGGTGAATGGAGATCGTTGACGGTGACGGCTCGCTGCGCGCGGACACCGGCGACCGCTGGTATGCGGTCGGGCGGCGAACCGTTTTCGCCGGAACAACACGCGATCGCAGTGTTCCCGCCAACGGCGGTGGCCGTGTATCGCGATCGCCCGCACGGAAGCCCCCGCAACACCGTTCAGGTCACCGTGGCCGAGATGGATGTCCGCGGACCGGCGGTGTGGGTGCGTGGCGCGCAGCTACCCGACGGTGCCCCGGGCCTCGTCGCGGAGATCACCGTCGACGCCGCTTCGGAGCTGCAATTGGCGCCCGGGGATCGAGTGTGGTTCTCGGTCAAGGCCCGTGAAGTGGCGCTGCATCCCGCGGCCCGCTGAGGCGTTCGGCGCGCGGGCCCGCGGCCCCTGAAAGATTGCACATTGGCAACATCGGTAAATCCGCATCGCATTTGTCCGCATTGCGTCCTTGCGTCACAGCGGTAACACGGTAGGTTCGTCGCCATGGAGCAGGTAGACCCGACCTCGACCCGTCGCAAAGGACTGTGGACGACACTGGCAATCGCCACGGTGACCGGCGCCAGCGCAATCGCCATCGCGTTGCCGGCAACCTCGTACGCCGATCCCGAGGTGCCGACCCCGGTCCCGCCGAGCCCGGCCGCGGCCCCGCCCGGCGTACCGGCGACCAACCCGCCGCCGGGCATCCCAGCGCCGAACGGGCAACCGGCACCGTTTGATCCCAACGCCGCCCCGCCGCCGCCCAACCCGAACGGGGCGCCGCCGCCCGTCGACCCGAACGCGCCGCCGCCACCGCCGGCTGACCCGAACGCCGGGCGGATCACCAACGCGGTCGGCGGATTCAGCTACGTCCTGCCCGGCGGCTGGGTGGAGTCGGACGCGTCGCACCTCGACTACGGCTCGGCGCTGCTGAGCAAGGTCACCGGCCCGCCGCCGGCGCCCGACCAGCCGCCGCCGGTCGCCAACGACACCCGCATCGTGATGGGCCGCCTGGACCAAAAGCTCTACGCCAGCGCGGAAGCCAACAATGCCAAGGCCGCGGTGCGGCTGGGGTCGGACATGGGGGAGTTCTTCATGCCCTATCCGGGCACCCGGATCAACCAGGACGCCACCCCGCTCAACGGAAGCAACGGGAGCACCGGCAGCGCGTCGTACTACGAGGTCAAGTTCAGCGATGCGTCCAAGCCGAACGGTCAGATCTGGACGGGCGTCATCGGTTCGGCAAACGGCGGTAGCGCCCAACGCTGGTTCGTGGTGTGGCTCGGAACCGTCGAACGACCCGGTGGACAGGGGAGCGGCCAAGGCGCTCACCGAGTCGATCCAGGCGTGGACACCGCCTGCGGCTCCGGGAGCCCCCGCGGCGCCCGCGCACCCGCACCGGGAACACCGGCGGCGCCCGGACCGCCCGCACCGGGAACGCCCGCAGCTCCGGGAGCACCGCCACCCGGCAGCCCCCGCGGCTCCGGGCGCGCCTGCACCGGCGCCCGTGGCTCCGGCGGCGCCGGGAGGACCCACGCCGGTTCCGGGTGGCGCGCCCGCGCCGGCCTCCGAGGTCAGCCCGACCCCCACACCCACACCGCAGCAGACCCTCTCGGCCTGACCGCGCCGCTCGACCGGCGCCAAACCGACTGGTCAACCGTCGCCAATCGGCACTCATTTCGTAACCCAAACTGGGTATAACGAGATGACGGCCCAGCAAATAGCTGGGCTTTGCCAGCGATTGCAAGGAGACCTTCATGACCGTCATGGCAGCGACCGAATTTCTTGCCCGCTCCAGCACTGTGACCAGCGTTGGCTGGATCGGTTACATCATCATCGGCGGCATCGCCGGGGCCCTCGCCAGCAGGATCATCAGGGGCAGCGGAGCCGGCATCGTGATGGACATCGTCATCGGTATCGTGGGCGCGCTGATCGGTGGCTTCATCCTGAGCTTCTTCGTCAACACCGCTGGTGGCGGCATCATCTTCACCTTCTTCACGGCGCTGCTCGGCGCCCTGCTCCTGCTTTGGATCGTCGGCATGGTGCGCAGGACGTAATCGGCTTAACCCGTTGCGGCCGTGGTGGTTAGCGGCATGATGGATTGATGCCTCCGCCGCTGACCACCACGGCAATGCGCGCCTGGCGCGTCCGTCAACCCGGGCCGATGAACACCGGCCCGCTGGAGCAGGTCACCACGGCGGTGCCGCGCCCTGGACCGTCCGAATTGCTGGTGGCCGTGCGCGCCTGTGGGGTCTGCCGCACCGACCTGCACGTCACCGAAGGTGACCTGCCCGTCCACCGCGACCGGGTCACCCCGGGCCATGAAGTGGTCGGTGAGGTCGTCGAGATGGGTTCTGCGGCCGGTGGCGAATTCCGGGTCGGGGACCGGGTAGGCATCGCCTGGCTGCGCCACACCTGCGGCGTCTGCAAATTCTGCCGTCGTGGCGACGAGAACCTATGTCCCCACTCCCGTTACACCGGCTGGGACGCCGACGGCGGCTACGCCGAATTCACTACTGTCCCGGCCGCTTTCGCGCACCCATTGCCGAGCGGCTACAGCGATAGCGAGCTGGCCCCGTTGTTGTGCGCGGGCATCATCGGCTACCGCTCGCTGCTGCGCGCCGAGCTGCCGCCCGGTGGGCGCCTGGGCCTCTACGGCTTCGGCGGCAGCGCGCACATCACCGCGCAGGTGGCGCTGGCGCAGGGCGCCGAGGTGCACGTGATGACCCGCGGATCCCGGGCGCAAGAACTGGCGTTGAAGCTCGGTGCGGCTTCGGCACAAGGCGCCGCCGACCCGCCCCCGGTGCCGCTGGATGGCGCGATTTTGTTTGCTCCGGTGGGTGATCTGGTGCTGCCCGCGCTGGAAGCGCTGGACCGCGGCGGCACCCTGGCGATCGCCGGAATTCACCTGTCCGATATCCCGGCCCTCAACTACCAGCGTCACCTGTTCCAGGAACGCCAGGTCCGATCGGTCACGTCCAACACGCGGGCGGACGCGCGAGCCTTCCTCGATTTCGCGGGTAAGCACCGCATCGAGGTGACGACGCCGGAATATCCGCTCGGACAGGCGGATCGGGCGTTGTCGGATCTGAGCGCCGGCCGCATCGCCGGTGCGGCGGTGCTGCTGGTCTGACTCGGCGTCAGGTGGACAGGTGCCACACCAACGCGGCGGCCAGCGCGCCGAGCCCGTTCAACGACCAGTGCAGCGCGATGGGCGCGATCAGGCTGCCGCTGCGCCGGCGTAGCCAGCTGAAGACGAACCCAGCGGCGCCGGTCGCCAGCACCGCCCCGGTCACGCCGATCATCATGCCCACCAGCCCGCCACCGAACAGCCGGGTGAAACCCACGTTGCTGCTGGTCAGCCCGAAGGATGTCGCAACGTGCCACAGCCCGAACAACAGCGAACCCGCCAACGCGACGCCGCGAAAGCCCCAGGCCCGGTTGAGCGCGCCGTGCAGGACGCCTCGAAAGGCCAGTTCCTCGGGAATCACGGTCTGCAGGGGAATGACGACCATCGACGCGACCATCGCCCCGGAGATCGTCGCGTAGCGGTTGTTCATGAACATCGGCCGGGTCGCCGGCAGCAGCACACCCAGCGCGATCACCGACGCCACGACGGCCACGGCGGCCACGGCGTAGCCGACGCCAGGCTTCCACTGCTCGCGCCCCAGGCCGAGATCCGCCCAGCCCAGACCCCGGCAGCGCATCAAGATGACCAGCCCGACAGCCGCGGCCGGGACGGTGGCGATGCTCGCCCACGGGGTGGTGAAGTGCGCGATCAGGTTGGTCAGTACCAGGACCACCACGACGACGGCGATGTCGAGGTGGACCCGGAATCGGTGCAGCGCCGAGAGCTGGGACACAGCGGGCTCAATGCCGGCTGTCCCCGTGGCGTCAAGCATCCGACCAGTTTACCGGCGCCCGACTGTGCGGCCGGGTTGCTCGCGTCACCATCCGCCGGTCCGAAGGGTTATTTCGTCCCATCACTGACCGCGTTCGTTCTGCTCGCTAAGCCGTCCAGGTCCAACCGGCGATCTTCGGGTCGTCCTCGCCGTGCTCGCGGGTGTACATCCGCGCCGCAAGGCGGGCGTCGACCATGCGCTGACGCAGCATGGCGGCGCGACTAGTCAGCCCGTCGACTCGGTCGATGACGTCCATGACCAGGTGGAAGCGGTCCAGATCATTAAGCATCACCATGTCAAAGGGCGTGGTCGTGGTGCCGCGTTCCTTGAACCCGCGCACGTGCAGGTGGGCGTGGTTGGTGCGGCTGTAGGTGAGCCGGTGGATCAGCCAGGGATAGCCGTGGTAGGCGAAGACGACCGGCTTGTCGCGGGTGAACAGCGCATCGAACTCACGGTCGGGCAAGCCGTGCGGGTGCTCGGAATCCGGCTGCAGCCGCATCAAATCGACGACGTTGATCACCCGGACGCCCAGCTCAGGCAGCTCGGAGCGCAGGATGTCGGCGGCGGCCAGTGTTTCCAGGGTGGGGACGTCACCGGCGCAGGCCAACACCACGTCGGGTTCGTCGGCGGCCGTGCTGGCCCAGGGCCAGATGCCCAGGCCGCGCGTGCAGTGCGCGATCGCTTCGTCCATGTCGAGGTAGGCCAGCGCGGGCTGCTTGCCGGCGACGATGACGTTGATGTAGTCACGGCTGCGCAGGCAGTGATCGGCGACCGAGAGCAGAGTGTTGCCGTCCGGCGGCAGGTAGACGCGGGTCAGCTCCGGTCGCTTGTTGGCGACGAGGTCGATGAAGCCCGGGTCCTGGTGGGACGCGCCGTTGTGGTCTTGGCGCCAGACGTGCGAGCTGAGCAGATAGTTGAGCGACGCGATCGGCCGGCGCCATGGCAGCTCCCGGCTGGTGGCAAGCCATTTAGCGTGCTGGTTCAGCATCGAGTCGACGATGTGCACGAACGCTTCGTAGCAGTTGAACAACCCGTGCCGCCCGGTCAGCAGGTAGCCCTCCAGCCAGCCCTGGCACAGGTGCTCGGAGAGCACCTCCATCACGCGGCCGTCGGGCGCCAGGTGCTCGTCGTAGGGTTCAACCTCCGAAAGCCACACCTTGTCGGTCGACCCGAAGACCGCATCGAGCCGATTGGAGGCCGTCTCGTCGGGCCCCATCAGCCGAAAGCGGTCCCGGTTGCGGGCGATCACGTCGCGCAGGAACGCGCCGAGCACCCGGGTGGCCTCGTGCATCCCGGCCGCCGGCCGTTCGACGGCCACGGCGTAGTCGCGGAAGTCCGGCAGGTCCAGATCGTGCAGCAGCAGCCCGCCGTTGGCGTGCGGGTTGGCGCTCATCCGGCGATCGCCGCTGGGTGCCAGCGCCCGCAATTCCTCAGCCAGCCTGCCGTTTTCGTCGAAGAGCTCATCGGGGGCATAGCTGCGCAGCCATTCCTCCAGTTGGGCGCGGTGCTCGGGATTGTCGTGCGTCTCGGACAGCGGCACCTGGTGCGAGCGCCAGGTGCCCTCGACCTTCTTGCCGTCCACCACCTTGGGTCCGGTCCAGCCTTTGGGCGTGCGCAGCACGATCATCGGCCACACCGGTCGCTCGGGCTGACCGCCGCCGCGGGCCGCGCCCTGGATGGCCGCGATGTCGTCGAAGGCGTCGTCGAAGGCGGCCGCCAGTTGCTGGTGCACGTCGGCCGGGTCATCGCCGGCGACCGTGATCGGCCGGTAGCCGTAGCCGCGCAGCAGAGATTCCAGCTCGTCGTGCGGGATGCGGGCGAGCACCGTCGGATTGGCGATCTTGTAGCCGTTGAGCGCCAGGATGGGCAGCACGGCGCCGTCGGTCACCGGGTTGAGGAACTTGTTGGAGTGCCAGCTGGCGGCCAGCGGCCCGGTTTCGGCCTCGCCGTCACCGACGACGCAGGCCACCACCAGGTACGGATTGTCCAGGGCCGCGCCGTAGGCGTGCACCAGCGCGTAGCCGAGCTCACCGCCCTCGTGAATGGACCCCGGCGTCTGGGCCGCGACGTGGCTGGGGATGCCGCCGGGGAAGGAGAACTGCCGGAACAGCTTGCGCAGCCCCTCGGTGTCCTCCTCGATGCCGGTGTACACCTCGCTGTAGGTGCCTTCCAGGTAGGCGTTGGCGACCAACCCGGGGCCGCCGTGACCCGGCCCGGTCACGTAGATGACGTCGGCGTCGCGGTTACGGATGATCCGGTTGAGGTGCGCGTAGACGAGGTTGAGGCCGGGCGTGGTGCCCCAATGCCCCAGCAACCGGGGTTTGACGTGCGCGGTCGACAACGGCTCGTGGAGCAGCGGGTTGTCCAGCAGGTAGATCTGCCCGACCGACAAATAGTTGGCGGCGCGCCAGTACTTGTCGAGGAGGTCGAGTTCGTCGTCGGAGAGCGGAGATTGCGCGGGCGCGGGGGTTCGGGTTTCTAGGCTCACTCGGCCGATTGTCCGCGCCTTGGGTGAACAATGCTCGTGCGCGATTACTCTTCGCCGCGGGCGCGGGCCTCGTAGGCCTTGCGCTTCTCGACGTCGACGCTCTTCGGTGAAGACTTGGTCGCCGCCCAGGGCGCGGTTCAGGCCCTCGGCCAGCCGGCGCGGCATGAACTTCTGCGACGCGACCAACGCGCCGGCCGCCTTGGTGACGCGCACCCGAGGCTTGGGGTGGCCGATGAGCTTGACGATCGCGTTGGCGATGTCCGACGGCTTCGGCGTTTCTGAATCCCTTGGCTCCATGCAAGCCCGCGGTGAGTTCGGTGTTGACGAATGTCGGCGAGACCATGGAGAACTTCACCCCGGCCGACCGGTACTCGAGGCGGGCCGAGTCGGTGAACGCGACCACCGCGTGCTTGCTGGCGCAGTAGGTGGCCACTCCGACGGCGTATAGCTCCCCGGCCAGCGAGGCGACGTTGATGACGTGCCCGGAGCCGCGGGGGACCATGCGCTGCACGGCCAGCTTGCTGCCCAGGATCACGCCGTAGACGTTGATGTCCAGGATGCGCCGGGTCACCGCGTCGGGTTCGTCGATGATCCGGCCGATGGGCATGATGCCGGCGTTGTTGACCAGCACGTCGATCGGGCCGAGTTGGCGCTCGACGCTCGTCGAGGAACTCCGAGAACGAATGCGGGTCGGTGACATCGAGCTTCCCGTAGACGTCGAGGCCCAGCGCGGCGCCCGACTCCTTCACCCGCACCTCGTCGATGTCGCCGATCGCGACTTTGGCGCCCAGATTGTGCAGTGCGGTCGCGGTGGCCAGCCCGATTCCCCGCGCGCCGCCGGTGATCACGATGACCTTGTCCGCGGACCTTCAGGCCCATGGATGCCGTGTCTGCCATTTTCGGTCCCCTCCAGATTCTTGACGGGTGTCAACTAGACAACCGGCTAAGCACAGCACTCGAAGTCGCCCCGCGCAACAATGCCCGGTGCCGCAACCGCGGATTGGACGCCCGCCCGGCCCGGCGAGTCAGCTCAGGGCAAACCAGACCAGGCTGGCCCCGCCGGCCAGGGCGCAGTAGATCGCGAACGGCGTCAGCGTGCGGGTCTCGAAATACCGCGTCAAAAAGCGCACGGCGAGGTAGGCGCAGACGAACGAGGCGATACTGCCGGCCAGCACCTGGCCACCGATTCCGGCACCGAGCGGCCCGAAGAGTTCCGGGATCTTGTACACGCCCGCGGCCAGAATGATCGGCGTCGCAAGCAGGAAGGAAAACCGGGCGGCGTCTTCGTGCGACAAGCCCCGCCACAGGCCCGCCACGATGGTGATGCCCGAGCGGCTGATGCCAGGCAGCAGCGCGAGGATTTGCGCCGCACCGATCACCACGCCGCGGGGCAGAGGGAGCTGGGCCAGCCGATGGTCCGAAGCCTCGTCGCCGTGTTCGGGTTCCTGGTCGGGCGCGGCGGGCTCATCCGGAGTGGGCGCGATGCGCCTGCGAAGCACCTCGCCGACGTAGAGCGCGATGCCGTTGAGTAACAGGAAGGCCGCCGCGGGTACGGGCTTGCCCAGTGTGGTGCGGAACAGCTGTTCGAGAGCCAGCCCGGCCAGACCCACCGGGATGGTGCCCGCCACGATCAGCCACGCCAGCCGTTCGTCGGGCGTCTGGATCCGCCGATGGCGCAGCGACGTGAAGAATCCCGTCAGGATGCGCACCCAGTCACGCCAGAAGAACACCAGCAGCGCGGCGGCGGTGGCCACATGCAGACCCACGATGAACGCAAGGTAGGGCGATTGGGGGGCGGACACGCTGAGGTCCTGCGCCCATCGGCCGCCGACCAGCGCCGGCACCAGCACCGCGTGCCCCAGGCTGGAGACCGGGAACAGTTCGGTGACGCCTTGGAACGCGCCGACCACGACGGCCTCGACGTAGCTCAGGTGCGCGGTCATAGTGATGCCTCCATGAGACGACGGGTTGGGCCTGGCGGATCGGCCTGTGACGATAGCCGACGCCGCGCCGACCCGGACCTTCGACTGAACGTTGCGCCAGGCCGATGGCGCATCCGAATCAGCTTGCCCACCTGACACTTTGGCCGTCGCGGTGGTCGCTCGACGACGGGAAAGGCCGCCGCGCAGCGGCCTGACCAGGCAGGTACGGTGTGCAGATGGCAGACGGGTTGCTCGAAGCCGTTCGCGTCCTCGACTTGTCGAGCGGCGTCGCGGACGCGGTCACCCGGCTGTTCGCCGACCTGGGTGCCGACGTGCTCAAGGTGGAGCCGCCGGGCGGTTGCCTGGGGCGCGATGCGCTGCCCACGCTGCGTGGCGCCAGCATTCCGTTTGCCGTGCACAACGCCAACAAGCGCAGTGCGGTGCTCGATCCGTTCGATGACGAGGACTGCGACCGCTTTCTGGACCTGGCCGCCGAGGCCGACATCGTGGTGGACACCGGCGCCGACGAGCGCGGGGCCATGTTCGGGACCTCGGGCGAGGAGCTGGCGGCCCGCTATCCGCACCTGGTGGTGCTGTCGATCACCGACTTCGGCGCGACGGGTTCGCGGTCGTCCTGGCGTGCCACCGATCCCGTGTTGTACGCGATGTGTGGCGCGCTGTCGCGCTCCGGCCCCACCACCGGCACCCCGGTGTTGCCGCCGGACGGTATCGCGTCGGCGACCGCCGCCGTTCAGGCGGCGTGGGCAGCGCTTGCGGCGTACTACGCCCGATTGCGTTGCGGCACAGGCGATTACATAGACTTCTCTTGGTTTGACGCCGTCGTCATGGCCCTCGATCCCGCATTCGGCGCGCACGGGCAGGCCGCCGCCGGCGTCCGCCGCAGCGGACGGTGGCGCGGCCGGCCGAAGAACCAGGACGCGTACCCGATCTATCCGTGCCGGGACGGTTACGTCCGGCTGTGTGTGATGGCGCCGCGGCAGTGGCGGGGCCTGCGGCGCTGGCTGGGCGAGCCGGCGGAGTTTCAGGACCCGAAATACGACGCGATCGGTGCGCGGTTCGCGGCCTGGCCACAAATCAGTCAGCTGATTGAGGAGTTGTTCGCCGGACAGACCATGAAGGACTTGGTGGCCGCCGGCCAGGCGAACGGGGTGCCGATCGCGGCGGTGCTGACGCCCGCACGGATCCTGAGGTCCGAACACTTCCAGGCGGTGGGCGCCGTCACCGACGCCGAACTCGTCCCCGGCGTGTGCACCAGCGTGCCGACCGGAAATTTCGTCGTCGACGGGCGGCGCGCGGGTTTTCGCACGCCGGTGCCGGCCGCGGGAAACGACGAACCGTTTTGGCGCGGCAATCCGTCGGTGGTGCCGTCGTCATCGGGCCGGCTCGGCGACTATCCCTTCGCCGGGCTGCGGATTCTGGATTTGGGCATCATCGTCGCCGGTGGCGAGCTGAGCCGCTTGTTCGGCGACCTGGGCGCCGATGTCATCAAAATCGAAAGTGTCGATTATCCGGACGGCTTGCGGCAGGCCCGGATCGGCGATGCCATGAGCGAGTCGTTCGCCTGGACGCACCGCAATAACCGGGGATTGGGACTGGATCTACGCAGCGCCGAGGGCAAGAAAATCTTTGGCCGCTTGGTGGCCGAGGCCGACGCGGTGTTCGCCAACTTCAAGCCGGGAACCCTTACGGCACTGGGCTTTTCCTACGATGAGCTGCGCGCCATCAACCCGCGGATCGTGCTGGCCGAAAGCAGCGCGTTCGGCGACACGGGACCGTGGAGCGCGCGGTTGGGTTACGGCCCACTGGTCCGCGCCACCACCGGGGTGACCCGGCTCTGGACCTCCGACGGTACTGGCGGCGAAGCAGGCGCGGGCAGGCACGGGTTCTACGACGCGACGACGGTCTTTCCCGACCACGTGGTGGGGCGGGTCACGGCGATCGGGGCGCTGGCCGCGCTCATCCACCGTGACCGGGCCGGCCGAGGAGCCCACGTGCACGTCTCGCAGGCCGAAGTCGTGGTCAATCAGCTCGACACGCTGTATGTCACCGAGGCCGCGCTGGCCGCGGGCGTCGCTCAGATCCGCGAGGACACCAGCCTGCATGCGGTTTACCCCTGCGCGGGTGAGGACGAATGGTGCGTCATCTCGATCCGGTCCGACGATGAATGGCGCCGCGCCGCTTCGGTTTTCGATCATGCCGGGTGGGCCGACGATCCGCGCTTCACCACCGGTGAGGCGCGGCTGGCCCATCGCGGCGAGCTGGTGGAGCTGGTCTCCAGCTGGACCCGCACGCGCACGCCGCTGCGGGCGGCCGAACTGCTGCAGTCGGCCGGCGTTCCGGCCGGGCCGATGAACCGCCCGCCGGACGTACTCGAGGACCCGCAACTGATCGCGCGAAACGTCTACAGCCCCATGGCGCATCCGCTGATTGAAAGTCCGTTGCCGGCCGAGACGGGCCCGGCGCCGTTTCGCCACATCCCGGCGGCCCGGCAGGCCCCGGCGCCGCTGCCCGGCCAGGACACCGTGGAGATCTGCCGAAGCCTGCTGAATATGAACCCCGCAGACATCCAGCGGCTGATCGACGACGGCGTCCTATCCGTCCCGGCCGACACCGCTTAGCGGTCCGCGCCCAACCTCCCTCGCGCTCAGCGTCACGCTCGGGGTGACGCTCGGGGCCGTCCCACGTGGTCGAAGCCCGCCAAGACGGCCAGATTCATAGCCACGCTAAATTCGTCCCATGAGCGTCGACCCCAGAACCCCGGTGTTGATCGGCTACGGCCAAATCAACCATCGCGACGAGATCGACCCGGAAACCCGCTCGGTCGAGCCGATGGACCTGATGGTGGCCGCGGCCCAGGAAGCGGCCGGGGCCGCGGTGATCGAGGCCGTGGACTCCATCCGCATCGTGAACATCCTGTCGGCCCAGTACCGCGACCCGGGCCTGTTGCTCGGCCAGCGCATCGGTGCCTCCGACTTCACCACGCTGTACAGCCCCGTCGGCGGCAATGTGCCGCAATCACTGGTCAACGGGGCCTGCCTGGACATCCAGCGGGGACACGCCAACGCGGTGCTGCTGGCCGGCGCCGAAACCTGGCGCACCCGGCGCGGTCTGCGGGCCAAGGGCGGCAAGCTGGTGTGGACCGAACAGGACCACGCGGTGCCAATGGCCAAGATCAGCGGTGACGACGTCCCGATGGCCGGTGACGCCGAGATCAGGATCTCCCTCGATCGGCCTGCCTACGTCTATCCGATGTTCGAGGAGGCGCTTCGCATCGCCAACGGCGAGTCGATCGATGATCACCTCGAGCGCCTCGGACAGCTCTGGGCACGGTTCAACGCCGTGGCGGTGGACAACCCGAACGCCTGGATTCGCAAACCATCGGGCGCCGACGAGATCAGCCAGGCAGGTCCGTACAACCGGATGATCAGTTGGCCCTACCCCAAGCTGATGAACTCCAACAACATGGTCGACCAGGGTGCGGCGCTGGTGTTGACCTCGGTCGGGGAGGCGACGCGGCTGAAGATCCCCGCCGAGCGGTGGGTGTTCCCGCACGCGGGCACCGACGCGCACGACACCCCGTCCATCGCCGAGCGCCACGAACTGCACCGCTCGACGGCGATCCGGATCGCCGGTGCGCGGGCGCTGGAACTGGCCGGCTTGGGGATCGACGACATCGATTACGTCGACCTGTACTCCTGCTTTCCCTCCGCGGTTCAGGTGGGGGCGTCAGAGCTCGACTTGAGCATCGACGATCCCAGCCGCCCGCTGACGGTCACCGGTGGGCTGACGTTCGCGGGCGGACCGTGGAGCAACTACGTGATGCATTCGATTGCCACCATGGCGGAGTTGCTGGTGGCCAATCCGGGCCGGCGCGGCCTGATCACCGCCAACGGCGGCTACCTGACCAAACACAGCTTCGGGGTCTACAGCACCGAGCCGCCTGCCGAATTCCGTTGGGAAGACACGCAACCGGCCGTCGATCGGGAGCCGACGACGGACGCGATGGTCGAGTGGGAAGGCATCGGCACCGTCGAAGCCTGGACGACGCCGTTCGACCGCGACGGCCAGCCGGAGAAGGCTTTTCTGGCCGTGCGTACGCCCGAAGGATCGCGCGCGCTGGCCGTGGTCACCGATCGCGCCGCGGCGCAGGCATCGGTGAGTGAAGATCTCGGTGGCGCCAAGGTTGCCGTCGCCGCGGACGGCAGCGCGACGCTGCAATAGCCCCGGCCGACCGCATCACGCAAGGTCGCCGAACCGTTACCGGACTAACGGTCGCGCAGCCCATGCCCGCTTGCCTATTGTTGAGTACTGAGGGTTGGGGGAGGTGAGCCCAGGTGCACATCCTGGTTACCGACGCCACCGGCGCACTCGGGCGGCTGGTCGCCGGGCAGCTGATCGCTGCCGGGCACACGGTCACCGGCATTGCTGAGCGTTCCCATTCGTGCCTGGACCGCAACGTCGACTTTGTTTGCGCGTCGCTGCGTGACCGGGTCCTGCGGGAGCTGACGGACGAAGCCGATGCGGTGATCCATCTGGCGCCCATCGACCCCTCCGTCCCCGGCAGCGAGGACATGGACGGCCTTGCGCGGGTGACCGACGCGGCCGCCCGCGCCGGTTCGCGGCTGCTGTTCGTGTCGCAGGCTGCCGGCCGGTCCGACCTGTATCGACCGGCCGAGGACCTGGTGTCCTCGAGCTGGGGCCCCACCGTGGTCGTCCGGATCGCACCACCGGTCGGTCGCCAGCTCGACTGGATGGTGTGCCGCACCGTGACGACCCTGGTGCGCGCCAAGGTCTCGGCTCAGCCCGTGCGTGTGCTGCATCTCGACGACCTGATGCGCTTTTTGGTTGTGGCGTTGAACACCGACCGCACCGGTGTCGTGGACCTCGCCAGCCCCGACACCGTCAATCTGATCACCGCCTGGCGGGTGTTGCGGGCCACCGACCCGCGATCCCGGCTGCATGGGGTGCGCAGCTGGTCGCAACTGATTCCGGAAATGAATGTTGCAGCGGCACAAGAGGATTGGTTATTCGAGTTCGGCTGGCACGCACTGGACGCGGTCGCCGACACCGCGCGCGGGCTCGTCGGACGCCGACTCGACACCGCGGGTGCGATCAACCACGGCGGACGACTCGCGCTCCCGGTGGAGGTACTGGCACACGCCGGGCTGCCCGCTCACGACGCGCAGAGCGCGGCACCGGAAGGCATCGAGGGCGAGTTCGACGACCAGATCGATCCGCGGTTTCCGGTCTTCAGCGGCTCCGCCCTGAACGAGGCGCTGCCCGGACCGCTCACGCCGATAACGCTGGACGTGCAGCTCAGTGGGCTGCGCGCCGCGAGCCGGGTATTAGGTCGCGTGCTCGCGTTCGGCGGCGCGGTCGACGAGGAATGGGGCAGCAGGGCCATCGCGGTGTTCGGTCATCGCCCCTACGTCGGGGTGTCTGTCAACATGGTCGCCGCCTCACAGCTGCCCGGTTGGGACCAGGAGTCCGTCGTCCGCGACGCACTGGTCGGCAAACCCCACGTCGGGGATCCGCTGCCGTTCGGTGAGCCGCGCCCTGGCGGGCGGAGCGCTCGGCTCGGTCGCCAAGGCGGTTGCCGCGGGACGATCGGTAGCTGTGCTGCGCCATCTGCGGGCCGACACCCGCGCGTACGCCGCCGCCGCGACCGCGGAACACCTCGATGCCGGCCAACTGGCGTTGCTGCCGGAGGCGGCGCTGGAAGTTCGGCTGCGGTTGTTGCGCGACCGCATTCATCAGGGCTGGATCCTCAACGCGCTGTGGTTGCTCGGCGCCGGCGTCAGCGCCGCGGCGCCGATGCGTGGCCAGGCGCGTCGCGGGGTGCCCGGGATGGGCATGATCACCGACAGCGATTTCGTCGCGCACCGAGATCGCCGAGTTGGCGGCCGCGCTGCGGGCCGACCCGCCGTTGCGTGCGCTGGCCGAGGAGGGCAACCTCGCGAGCATTCGCGCGTTGTCGCCGACGACCGCGGCCGCCGTGGATGCCGCCGTCGCACGGATCGGGCACCGCGGCCCTGGCGAGGCCGAGCTGGCCAGCACGACATTTGCCGACGACCCGACGATATTGCTGATCGCCGCGGCTGCTGCGGCCGCACACCCCGCAGCGGCGCTGACGCAGGACCAACGGTTGGCCGCCAACGCCCGCGGCTCGCGGGAGTTGGCCCACGACACCACGATGCGCTTCACGCATGAGCTCCGGATGACGTTGCGCGCCTTGGGTTTCCTGCGGGTCGAGGCGGATCTGATCGACGACGTCGACGACATGTATTACTTGACCTGCAACGAGCTGGTGACGCTGCCCGCCGATGCGCGGCTGCGGATCAAACGCCGCCGCACCGAACGGGAACGGTTGCAGGTGCAATGCCCGCCCGACGTCATCGACGGGGCCTGGGCTCCGGTACCGCGCAGCGCTGACGACTCCGACACCGAGCAAACCGTCAGCTGACGCTCGGCAGATCGGCCAGCGACGACTGCGGATCGCGCATTCGTCCACGTCGACCGGGGTCCGGGACCGGATCAGGGCTTTGACGTCGTCGAGCACGTCCACGAAGCCGGTCGCCGGCCATGATGGGCGTCCGATCTTTCGAACGATTGCAGCCTACTCGTGCGCGCTCAGCTCAAAAGCTCGCGCAAGGCCAGCGCATTGCGGACCGCGTGGCCACCCAGGTCGTTGTTGAAATACATCCACACGTCTCTGCCGTCGCCGTCCCATTCGGCAATTCGATCGGCCCAGCGCCGTAAGTCGTCGTCGGAATACGAGCCGGCGTAATTGGCTTCCGGGTCCGGTCCGTGCATCCGGATGTACACCAGGTCGGCGGTAGCCCGCGGGATGCACTCGAGCCCGAGACCGCTCATCACCACATAGGCGGCGCGTCGGTGTTCCAGTAACTCGAACACGGCGGGGTCGTTCCACGACGGATGACGCAATTCGACGGCGACGCGGATGGACTCGGGTATGAGGGCCAGGAACGAATCCAGGCGCGCGTCGTCGCGCTGCTGCTCGGGATGTAATTGCACGAGCAGCACCCCGTGCCGATCACCCAGCAGACGCCAACAACGTTCGAACCGTTCGATCCACGGCTCGGGTGAGGCGAGCCGGCGGTAATGTGTCAATCCGCGATGGGCCTTGACCGACATAGTGAAGCCCTCCGGCAGCTGCTGGCGCCAGCCGGTGAAGGTCGAATCCTGGGGCCACCGGTAGAAACTCGCGTTCAGCTCGACGGTGTCGAACACTTCGATGTAGCGAGCGAGCCGGCGTCCCGACGGCGTTCCGGGCGGATACAGCACATCCACCCAGTGGTTGTACGACCACCCCGAGGTACCGATGCGTATGGTCACGGTCCGCTCAGCCGGTCACCCGCCGACGCACATCGTCGTCGAGCGACACCCTGACCAGCGCCGCAGCCAGCCGCGCATTGGCTTGCGGCGCAAGTGATCCCAGCTTCTTCGGTGCGGCAGGCAAACCCAATTGCTTGGCGGTGCCGGTGGCACGGTCGTCGAAGTACGGACGAACCCAGGTCCACACGTCCTGAACTTCGCGCAGGTAGATGTCCGCACCGGTGTCGCCGATTCCCTTGAATTCCTTGAGCATTCGTTTGGCCGCCGCCGGGTCGCGCTCGCTGCGATCGGCCAGTCGGCGCAGATCACCGGAGTAGTCGTCACGAACACGGTCGGCCATCTCGGCGAGCCGGGTCGCCGAGCTCTCGTCGTAGCGAACATAGTGCGCGCGCCCGAACGCCTCGATCATGGTCTGCCGGTCCGCCGCCTGCACGGCTTTGGGCGTCCGCAGACCGGCCTTGAACAGTTCGCGCGCGGCGGCCATGGCGATGCCCGCGTCGATCGGCTTGCTGGCCAGCATGCACAGAACCAGGAGCTGAAACAGCGGCATCGGCTTGTCGCTCAGGGTGATACGCGCCTGGGCCGCGTAGGTCGTACCGGCAACGTCGAGCAGTCGTCGCACCCGCTTGTCCATAGGCACTCGCGTACCCGCGCTCTGGGCGAGCAAACCGGACGCTACTTGGGCGGCAGGCTGCTCGCGTAGCCGACTCCGCGGTTCACCCAACTGTGAAGCTGGCGTTTGGTTTGCACACCGTCGGCTTCAACGCGCAGCCAGCCCCGGGCTTCCCGGCCGGCCATCACCATGGGGCTGACATGGGCACGCTCAATGAGCTTGTCGGTGTCCTCGCGGCGGGACCCGCACCAACAGCCCGCCCTGACCGCTGACGGCCACCGACATGTTGCCGTTGATCAGAAACGCCAGACCGCCGAACATGCGTTTCTCGTCGACGCCGGGCTCGGAGCCGAGAAGTTCACGGATCCGGTTGGCCAGATCCTCGTCGTAGGCCATGCGGCGGCGTCAGTCCAGATCGACGCGGATGGTCAGCAGGTCGCTGCCCATCAGCCGCACCATCGCGCTGTTCAGTCGCGGCAGGTTGCCCAGCCGCCGCACGGCGTCATCGTCGGGCAGCAGGTGCGCGGTGCCGTTGCGCCACCGTCCGCCGATCCGCACCCGCACAGCGGGATCGGCCTTGATGTTGCGGACATAGTCCGAGTGCTCGCCGTGTTCGGAGACCATCCAGAACTGGTTGTCCACGACGCTGCCCGCCCACCGCGGTACGCCGTGGCTGCCCGCTCTTGCGGCCGGTGGTTTCGAGCATGGTCATCGGCAGCTGCCGGCCCACCGGATTGACCACCAGCCGTTGAACGCGGTGGACCACTGCCGTTTGAGAGTCACGCGTCTATTCAACGCCGAGCGTGGCGCCAGGGAAACCCCTGGGTCACGCCCGGCGTTGAGGTCAGGCGGCCACCGTCGCGGCTTCGGCCGCCGGTTCCAGCGCCTGGGCGACGATCTCGGCGACGTCGGTCATCGGCCGCACGTCCAGCGCCTCGAGCACTTCGGCCGGGCACGTCGTCCAGGTCCGGCTCGTTGCGCGCCGGGATGAAAACCGTTGACAGTCCGGCACGTTGGGCCGCCAGCAGCTTCTGCTTCACGCCGCCGATCGGCAGCACCCGGCCGTTCAGCGTGACCTCACCGGTCATGCCGACGTCGGAGCGGACCTGGCGGCCGGTCGCCATCGACACCAGCGCGGTCACCATGGTGACCCCGGCCGACGGGCCGTCCTTGGGCACCGCGCCCGGCGGGCACGTGCACGTGGATGCGCCGGTCCAGCGCCTTGGGGTCGACACCCAGCTCGGTGGCGTGCGAGCGCACGTAGGACAGCGCGATCTGCGCCGACTCCTTCATGACGTCACCCAGCTGACCGGTCAGCTGCAGACCCGGTTCGCCGTCGGTCGCCCCGGCCTCGATGTAGAGCACGTCACCGCCCAGGCCGGTGACGGCCAGGCCGGTGGCCACGCCGGGCACCGCCGTGCGCTCGGCCGACTCCGGCGTGAACCGCGGACGGCCCAGGTAGCCAACCAGATCCGGCTCGTCGATGGTCAGCGACGCCGGGTCGTTCAGCGCAGCTTGGTGGTCACCTTGCGCAGCGCCTTGGCCAGCAGCCGTTCGAACTGCCGCACCCCCGGCTCGCGGGTGTAGTCGGCGGCGATCTTGCGCAGCGCGGCGTCGGTCACCGTGACCTCGTCGTCGGTCAGCGCCGCGCGCTCCCGCTGCCGGGGCAGCAGGTAGTCGCGGGCGATGGCGACCTTGTCGTCTTCGGTGTAACCGTCGATCTGCACCAACTCCATGCGGTCCAGCAGCGCCGACGGGATGTTCTCGATCACGTTGGCGGTGGCCAGGAACACCACGTCGGACAGGTCCAGGTCCAGATCCAGGTAGTGGTCGCGGAAGGTGTGGTTCTGCGCCGGGTCGAGCACCTCGAGCAGCGCCGCGCTCGGGTCGCCGCGATAGTCGGAACCGACCTTGTCGATTTCGTCCAGCAGCACAACGGGATTCATCGACCCCGCCTCGCCGATCGCGCGCACGATCCGGCCCGGCAACGCGCCCACATAGGTGCGACGGTGCCCGCGGATCTCGGCCTCGTCGCGCACGCCGCCCAGGGCGACGCGGACGAACTTGCGGCCCAACGCCCGGGCCACGCTTTCGCCCAGCGATGTCTTGCCGACGCCGGGAGGACCGGCCAGCACCATCACCGCGCCGGAACCGCGGCCGCCGACGACCTGCAGCCCGCGCTGGGCGCGGCGGGCCCGCACCGCCAGGTACTCGACGATGCGGTCCTTGACGTCGTCCAACCCGTGGTGGTCGGCGTCCAGGATCTTCGCGCGCGGCCTTCAGGTCGGTCGAGTCCTCGGTCCTGACGTTCCAGGGCAGGTCGAGCACGGTGTCCAGCCAGGTGCGGATCCAGCCGCTTTCCGGGCTCTGGTCGCTGGATCGCTCCAGCTTGCCGACCTCGCGCAGGGCGGCCTCGCGGACCTTCTCGGGCAGCTCGGCCGCCTCGACGCGGGCCCGGTAGTCGTCCGAACCGTCGGGTTCGCCCTCGCCCAGTTCCTTGCGGATGGCGGCCAGCTGTTGGCGCAGCAGGAACTCCTTCTGCGTCTTCTCCATGCCGTCGCGCACGTCCTCGGCGATCTTGTCGCTCACCTCGACCTCGGCGAGATGCTCGCTGGTCCAATCGATCAGCACACGCAACCGCTCGGCGACATCCACGGTCTCCAGCAGCTGCCGCTTCTGCAGCGTCGGACAGGTAGGACGCGTACCCGGACGGTGTCCGCCAGCGCCGACGGATCGGTCAGCCTGTTGACGTAGTCGATGATCTCCCAGGCCTCTCGGCGTTGCAGCATGGCCAGCAGCAACTTCTTGTACTCCGCCGTCAGCGCCTTGATCTCGTCGGTCGCCTCGGTCTCGGGGACCTCGGTCACCTCGACCCACAGCGCCGCACCGGGTCCGGACGCTCCCGCCCCGATCTGGGCCCTGCGCTCACCGCGCACCACCGCCGCGGTGCCGCCGCCGGCGATGCGGCCGACCTGCAGAATTTTCGCGATCACGCCGTGCGAGGGATACCGGTCCTCGAGCCGGGGGGCGATCAGCAGCTGCCCCGATTCGCTCGCCTGAGCGGCGTCGATCGCCGCGCGGGCGGCGTCGTCCAACGCGATCGGCACCACCATCCCGGGCAACACGATGGTGTCAGTGACAAACAGCACCGGCACCGACTTGGCTTCAGCCATCAAATCCTCCAAAAGTTGAGTCTGATGCGCTTAACCCAGCGGGGCGGCGGTTTGTTCCCGCCAGGGACGGCCGTGCCGACTGTGCGGCCAGCTTCACACTGGACACCGAATGTGCGGCGAGATTCACACTCGTGGCGAAACGCGTGCGGCAATAATGTGAACGTGGCTATTACGCCAGCGTCGAGGGGACCTCAACCCGTGGAGCTTGAGCCCACCAGCCCGTGACCAGCGCGGCAAATTCGGCGGGCGTTTCCTCCCAGCAGAAAATGATGCGCCCGCGTGACGAGCGCAAAGAACCTGAAATCGGACCTGTATCCCACACAATCCGCCGCCGGCGCCGCTGTTGATCGCCAGTCACGGATCGACGGGTCCCAACCGCCGCAACTGCGTCACGTGCTCGGGCGACAGCTCGTCCAGGCAGGTCACGCCGAGCAGCGCCATGGTCCGCAGAATCCCGCTGCCAAGGATGTCGATCGCGCGGCGCGACGCCCGCCTCGCCGCCGGCCATCAGGCCGTACAAATAGGCCCGCCCGACCAGCGTGCAGCGCGCCCCCAGCGCGATCGCGGCGACGATGTCGGCGCCCGACATGATGCCGGTGTCCACCAGGATCTCGGTGTGTTTGCCGAGCTCGCGCGCGACGACGGGCAGCAGGTGAAAGGGCACCGGGGCCCGGTCCAGTTGGCGCCCACCATGATTGGACAACACGAGGCCGTCGACGCCGCGGTCGACGACGGCGCGCGCGTCCTCGAGCGTCTGAATCCCTTTGACGACGAGCTTGCCGGGCCATTGCGCCTTGATCCATTCCAGGTCGTCGAAGGTGAGGCTGGGGTCGAACATGGTGCTCAGGTACTCGGCCGACGGTGCCCGACCAGCGATCCAGCGAGGCGAACGCCAGCGGCTCGGTGGTCAACAGATCGAACCACCATTTCGGGTGCGGCACCGCGTCGAGCACGGTTCGCAGCGTCAGCGTGGGCGGGATCGTCATGCCGTTGCGGTTATCCCGCAGCCGGGCGCCGGAGACCGGAACGTCGACGGTGGCCAGCAGGGTGTCGAATCCCGCGTCGGCGGCGCGCTGCACCAGCGCCATCGAGCGCTCGCGATCGCGCCACATGTAGAGCTGAAACCACTTTCGGCCCTGGGGGACGGCGGTGACCAGATCTTCGATCGCACAGGTGCCCAGCGTGGACAGCGAGAACGGGATCCCCGCCCGGGCCGCCGCCTGCGCGCCGGCGATCTCGCCCTCGGTGTGCATCAATCGGGTGAAACCGGTGGGTGCGATCGCGAACGGCAATACCACCGGCTGGCCCAGCACGTCCCAGCCGGCGGTGACATTGGTGACGTCGCGCAGGATTGTCGGATGAAACTCGATGTCGCGGAACGCTTGTCGCGCACGTTCGATCGACAGCTCGTCCTCGGCGGCGCCGTCGGTGTAGTCGAACGCCGCCTTGGGGGTGCGGCGTTTGGCGATGGCTCGCAGATCCTCGATGGTGTAGGCGGCGTCCAGGCGGCGCCTCGTCGCGTTGAACCGGGGCCGCTTGAATTGCATCAGCGGTGCCAGGTCGCGCACTTTGGGCACTCGTCGTTTGACTGCCATATGTGCAACCGTAGTCATATGGAATCGGCAGTGCGACCCCTTCGATCTGAAACGTTTCGTCGACGCGCAGGAGCCGGTTTACGGCGATGTCGTCGACGAGCTGCGCGGCGGGCGAAAACGCAGCCACTGGATGTGGTTCGTCTTTCCGCAGCTGCGCGGGCTGGGCGGCAGCGCCGATGGCGGCCCGTTTCGGCATCGCCTCGCTCGACGAAGCCGGCGCATATCTGCGCCATGAGCTGCTCGGGCCGCGGTTGCACGAGTGCTCCCGGCTGGTCAACCAGGTGCAGGGCCGTTCGATCGGGCAGATTTTCGGCTCGCCCGACGACCTCAAACTGTGCTCGTCGATGACGCTGTTCGCCCACGCCACCGAGGACAACCACGACTTCATCGCGCTGCTCGACAAGTATTACGACGGCCGCCAAGACCGGCTGACGTTGGCGAGGCTGACGAATTCCTAGGCCGGGCTCAGGATCCGCCAGCCGTGGGCCTCGACGTCGACGGTGTCGACGACCTCCTGGGGCGGAGCCGCCGATCCGCCGATCACCTGCGCGCGGGGCGTGCCCAGTTCCGGCAGCGAGACGCGCAGCGGCTCGTCGTCGATATTGAGCGCGACCAGCAGCGCATCGTCGCCGTTGCGCGTCTCGTACACGTAGTGCCGGTTTTTCAGCAGCCGCGCGGTGGTGGATGCCGCATGCAGCCAGGGGTAGCGGCGCCGCAGCCCGACCAGATACTGGTGCAACCGCCAGGTCTCGACGCCGATGTCATCCAGTTGCAGTGGGGGAGAGCCGAACTCGGGTCGTACCGCGTCGTCGCCGCCGTACCGTTCTTCCTTTACGCCCGCGAAACCCGAGCTCGTCGCCGGCGTACACGCTGGGCACCCCGCCGATGGTCAGCAACAGCACCAGCGCGTGGGCCACGTGTTCGGGGGTCTCGCAGCCGGCTGGCGATGCGGGTGACGTCGTGATTGCCGATGAACGTCAGCGGCGAGAAGGCGGTCAGAAACTTGTTGTGCCGCTGCAGCGCCCAATCGAGTTCGAAGAAGTTGCCGTCGTTGAGGCTGCTCCAGATCGCTTTCCACAGCTCGTATTGCGTGGCCGAGTTGAAGGTGGCGGCCTGCACGTCCGCGGCGTAGTCGCCGTGGATGAGTTCGCCGACGAACCAGGCGTCCGGATAGCGCTCGCGCACCCTCGGCAGGGTCGAGGCCCAGAAGTGTTGTGGCACGGCGTAAGCCGCATCGAGGCGCCAGCCGTCGGCGCCGCGCCCCAACCAGTGCGCCATCACGTCGACGGTGTAGTCGGCGACTTCGGGGTTGTCGTGGTTGAGGGTGATCAGCTCGGAGTGGCCTTCGAAGGTGTGGAACCGGCCGGGACGTCCGCGAAACCAGCGTGCGGCCGCGTCGTCATCGGCCGCCTCGCGGTAGCGCGCGAAATCCTGGCCGACGTGGTTGAACACCCCGTCGAGCAGTACCCGCAGTCCGCGGCGATGCGCCTCGGCGACCAGGTAGTCGAAGTCGGCGTCGTCACCGAGCCGGGGGTCGATGCGGTAGTGGTCGGTGGTGTCGTAACCGTGTGTGCGCGGAGGCGAAGATGGGCCCCAGCGCAATGCCGGACGCCCCGAGTTCGATGGCATGGTCCAACCAGTCGACGAGCCGCCGCAGCCGGTGTTCCTCCGGTTCCGGCGGCTGTTGGACGGCGGGTGGGGAATGCTCCGACGAACCCCAGGGGATAGACCTGCCACCAGATCGCGTGCTCGACCCAGGCGGGTTCGGTCACGGCACTGGTCACGACGGCGCGATCAGCCGACGGCTGCCAGCGTCTGGGCGGCGATGATCGCTTGTGCCACGCCGGAAATGATCGCCGCGACCTTCAACGCCTCCTGGATGGTTTCCCGGCTGACACCGGCTTCGCGCAGGGTGTGCTCGTGAGCGGCCACGCAATCGCGGGCATCCGTTGATCGACGATACCGCGAAGGACCACAGCTCGAAGTTCGCCTTCTCCACGCCGGGATTGGCGATGATGTTCATCCGCAACCCCGCGCGCAGATCGTCGTACTTGCCGTCCAGGAAGCCCCGGCCGCGGTAGAACACGTTGTTCATGCCCATGATCGACGCGGCGCCCAGCGCCGCGTTGTATGCCTCGGCGGACAGGTTGTCGGCCGCCTCGGCCCCAATCTCGGCCAGCACCTGCGTGTTTCGGGTTGCCGCGGCGCTGGCCAGCAGCGTGCCCCACAGCTGCTCCTCGTTGAGCTCGGTTGTGCGGGTGATCGAGCCCAGGTTGAGCTTGAGGTCCTTGGCGTACTCCGGCAGCGCTTCCTTGAGATTTTCTACGCTCATCTCGCCCTCCTAATCCGACCTTATGCCGATCAGGCCGACTGCTTGAGCAGCTCGCCGGCGTCCAGCGTCGGGTCACCCTTGCGCCAGTTGCAGGCACACAGCTCGTCGGACTGCAGTGCGTCCAGGACACGCAGCACTTCTTCGACGTTGCGGCCCACGGAACCCGCGGTGACGGAAACGAATTGGATCTCGTTGTTCGGGTCGACGAGGAAGGTCGCCCGGTCGGCCACGCCGTCGGCGTTGAGCACGCCGGTGCCCAGGCTCAGCTCCCGCTTGATGTCCGAGAGCATCGGGAACGGCAGCTTCTTCAGGTCCTCGTGCTGTGCACGCCAGTTGAAGTGCACGAACTCGCTGTCGATCGAAACGCCGAGCACCTGCGCGTCGCGGTCCTCGAACTCGTCGTTGAGCTTGCCGAACGCGGCAATCTCGGTCGGGCACACGAAGGTGAAGTCCTTCGGCCAGAAGAACACCACGCGCCACTTGCCGGCGTGGTCCTCGTTGGTGATTGTGGTGAAGTAGTCCCCAGGCTGCTTGGCGTCGACCTTGGACAGATCGCCCGCGATCAACGCAGTGAGCTCGTAGGCGGGGAACTGGTCGCCGATGGTCAGCAGAGGCATATCGCTCCTTGTCTGGATTTAGTCAAGATTAGCTTTCCTTCACCATGGTGCCGCGTACCCTAGTTGAAGTAAAGGTGATATTTCCCACTAGACTTATAGGTATGCCCGATAAGAGTTATCAGCCCACGATCGCCGGCCTGCGCGCGTTCGTCGCGGTCGCCGAGAAGCGGCAATTCAGCAGTGCGGCAACGGCTCTCGGCTTGAGCCAGTCAACGCTGTCGCAGGCGCTGGCTGCGCTGGAGGCCGGGTTGGGCACCCAGCTGGTCGAGCGCTCCACCCGGCGGGTCTTCTTGACGACGGAGGGCAGGCAGCTGCTGCCGCGCGCCCAGGCCGTCGTCGAGGCGGCGGACGCGTTCAGCGCCGCGGCAGTGGGTTCGTCGGACCCGCTACGGACCGGCATGCGGCTGGGCCTGATCCCCACGGTGGCGCCCTACGTGCTGCCGACGGTGCTGGCCGGCGTTGCCGAGCAGTTGCCGGAGCTGACGCTGCGGGTGATCGAAGACCAGACCGAGCGGCTGCTGGCGGTGTTGCGGGAGGGCGCGTTGGACGCCGCCCTGATCGCGCTGCCCGCCGAGGGCGCCGGTGTCACCGCGATTCCGATCTATGACGAGGATTTCGTACTCGCCCTGCCTCCGGGCCATCCGCTGGCAGGCAAGCGCCGGGTGCCGGCGACCGCCCTGGCCGACCTGCCGCTGCTGTTGCTGGATGAGGGGCACTGCCTGCGCGATCAGGCGCTCGACGTCTGCCATAAGGCGGGTGTGCGAGCGGAGCTGGCCAACACCCGGGCGGCGTCGCTGGCGACCGCGGTGCAATGCGTGACCGGCGGCCTGGGCGTGACGCTCATCCCGCAGAGTGCGGTGCCGGTCGAGGCGTCCCGCAGCCGGCTGGGCCTGGCGCAGTTCGCCGCACCCCGCCCGGGCCGGCGGATCGGTTTGGTTTTCCGCTCGTCGAGCGGGCGCGACGAGTCCTACCGCGAGTTGGCCGGGCTCATCGGCGAATTGATCAGCAGCCAGCACCAGGTACGGCTGGTGAAGTAGCCGGGCGCCGACTGTAAGTTCTGCGTATGGAGAAGGTCATCGCAGTGCTGATGCGTGCCGAGCCGGATGACGCGTGGTGCGCTCGGCAACGAGGTCCACGTCGCCGACGCGCTGCTGGAACTGGGCGTCGCCGGGCTGCCGATGAACGTCCGTGACAGCGCGGTGCGCCACTCGCTGATGACGCTGACGACCTTGGACCCGCCGGTGGCCGCGGTGGTGAGCATGTGGACCCAGCAATGCTACGGCGACCAGATGGCGGCGGCGCTCGAAGTTCCTCGCCCAGGAATGCGAGCGGCTGGCCGCTTACCTGGTGACCGAATCGGTCCCACTGAGCGCCCCCGCCGTCGAGTCCGGTACTCGCACACCAGGTTTGGCTAACATCGCGCTGCTGCGCCGTCCTGACGGCATGGACCAGGCGACCTGGCTGGACCGTTGGCAGCGTGACCACACGTCGGTAGCCATCGAAACGCAGTCGACGTTCGGTTACACCCAGAATTGGGTGGTGCGTGCGCTTACCCCGGACGCACCGGGAATTGCGGGCATCGTCGAGGAGTTGTTCCCGATTGAGGCGATCACCGACCTGAAGGCATTCTTCGGCGCCGCTGACGACGCCGATCTGCAGCACCGGATGGGCCGGATGGTCGCCAGCACAACTGCATTCGGTGCCAACGAGAACATCGACACCGTGCCGACCAGCCGCTACGTGTTCGAGACACCGTTCCAGGATTGAGGACCGCTCATGACAACACTCGACGACGCAGTGGCGTTGGCCAAGGAAGAAAGCGGTCTGGCGGTGATATCCACCGTTCGCGCCGACGGGACGGTGCAGGCTTCGCTGGTCAACGTCGGCCTGCTGGCGCACCCTTCGAATGGCGAGCGAGTCCTCGGCTTTACCACCTACGGCAAGGTCAAGCTGGCGAACCTGCGCGCCCGGCCGCAGCTGGCCGTCACTTTCCGCAACGGCTGGCAGTGGGCCACCGTCGAGGGTCGCGCCGAACTGGCCGGCCCCGACGACGCGCAGCCCTGGCTGACGGAAGCAGACCAGTTGCGGCTGCTGCTCCGCGACGTGTTCACCGCCGCGGGCGGCACCCACGACAACTGGGACGAGTACGACCGGGTGATGGCTTACGAGCGGCGCGCCGTGGTGCTGATCGCGCCAACCCGCGTCTACAGCAACGGTTGACCTCGTTAGGCTGCTGGCGTGACGCTGCAGATCGATGACGAGAACCGGGTACGCACCCTCACGCTGAACCGGCCCGAGGCGCTCAACGCGTTCAACGAAGCCCTCTACGACGCCACCGCCGAGGCGCTGCTCGCCGCCGCCGAGGATCCCGAGGTCGCCGTCGTGCTGCTGACCGGCGCCGGTCGCGGCTTCAGCGCCGGCACCGATCTGGCAGAGATGCAGGCTCGCATCACCGACCCCGGCTTCACCCCGGGAAAGCACGGCTTCATCGGACTGATCGATGCGCTCAGCGCGTTTCCTAAGCCGCTGATCTGCGCGGTGAACGGCGTGGGCGTCGGGTATCGGCGCCACCATCCTCGGCTACGCCGATCTGGCTTTCATGTCCTCGACCGCCCGCCTGAAGTGCCCGTTCACCAGCTTGGGCGTTGCGCCCGAAGCGGCTTCGTCATACCTGCTGCCCCAGCTGGTGGGCCGGCAGAACGCGGCCTGGCTGTTGATGTCCTCGGAATGGGTCGGCGCCGACGAGGCTTTGCGAATGGGCCTGGTCTGGCGGGTCTGCGAACCCGACGAGCTCTTGGCTGCAGGCCCGTCGGCACGCCGAAATCCTTGCCTCCCGGCCGATTTCGAGCCTGATGGCCGTCAAGCACACGATGATGGAACCGATCCGCCCCGAGATCGTGGCGGCCACCGCCCGCGAAAACGCGCACTTCGCCGAACTCATGGGCGCGCAAGCCAACGCGGCGGCCCTGGCCGACTTCAACAAGCGGTGACCGCGGGAGCTAAACCGACTGAGCCGTCTTCCAACTTGGCCGAGGCGGCGAGGATGGCCCGCAGGGTGCGCCGGCAGCGGCCGCAGTCACCGCCGGCCCCGCATGCGGCGGCGATCTCTTTGGAGGTCGATGCGCCCTGTGCGACGGCGTCGCACACGGTCTGGTTGGTTGCCCCAACACAGAGGCACACGTACATCAGCGCACCGCCTGCACGTTCGCGTCCCCTTCGTCGAAACCTCGGTCGAGCGTCTGCGATTCGTCCCCGAACTCTGGCGTTCCGAGTCATCGGGCACCATGGCGATGAGGCCGAATACACATGCCGCTTATTAGTGCAGTCTAACCTTAGTTCGTTAGCCCAGTCTAACCTAACCAAGGGGCGACTTACTTCACTCGGGGACTCACTGAGTGCAGCCAAACCTTGCTGGAACATTCCAAGCGGCCGTGGCAAAGTGCTGCTAAAGCCCGGGTTTTGTGCGGTTCAGCCCAGCGCGCCCGCCGAGGCCACATACGACAGCCGCTTACACCATAGGAGTGACAATGCAAGGGGATCCGGATGTTTTGCGTCTGCTCAACGAGCAGTTGACCAGCGAGCTCACCGCGATCAACCAGTACTTCCTGCACTCCAAGATGCAGGACAACTGGGGTTTCACCGAGTTAGCTGAGCACACCCGGGCTGAGTCGTTCGACGAGATGCGACACGCCGAGGCGATCACCGACCGCATCCTGTTGCTCGACGGATTGCCGAACTACCAGCGCCTGTTTTCGCTGCGCATCGGACAGACGCTGCGCGAGCAGTTCGAGGCCGACCTGGCCATCGAGTACGAGGTGATGGAGCGGCTCAAGCCGGCGATCATCCTGTGCCGGGAAAAGCAGGACTCCACCACCGCGATCCTTTTCGAGAACATCGTGGCCGACGAGGAAAAGCACATCGATTATCTCGAGACCCAGCTCGAGTTGATGGACAAGCTGGGCGTGGAGCTGTACTCGGCGCAGTGCGTGTCGCGGCCACCCAGCTGACTCTCGGGCGCCGTCCTACCGGGTTTTGGTTGCCACCGGTTGACCGTGGGCACCCATTACCATCGAACGCCGTGGGAAGGCAGGCATGACGAGGGCGACACCAGCGGCGGCGCCGGCCGGCCACGCTTCGGATTCGCAGCCCGGCAATGTCGCGGTCGACTCGCAGCGACGCAATTTCATCTTCGTGGCGATCCTGCTCGGCATGCTGATGGCCGCACTGGACCAGACGATCGTGGCGACGGCGTTGCCGACCATCGTCGCCAATCTCGGTGGCGCAGGCCATCAATCGTGGGTGGTCACCAGCTACCTCCTCGCCTCGACCATCATCACCGCCCTCGTCGGCAAGTTCGGTGACATGTTCGGCCGCAAGCGGGTGTTCCAGGCGGCCGTCGTGTTCTTTGTCGCCGGATCCGTGCTGTGCGGGCTCTCGGGTTCGATGGGCATGCTGGTCGCGTCGCGCGCACTGCAGGGCATCGGCGGCGGAGGGCTCATGGTGACCGCGATGGCCCTGATCGGCGAGGTGATCCCGCTGCGGGACCGCGGCCGCTACCAAGGGGCGATGGGAGCGGTGTTCGGCGTCACCACCGTGATCGGTCCCTTGCTCGGTGGCTACTTCACCGATCACTTCACCTGGCGGTGGGCGTTTTGGATCAACGTGCCGATTTCGGTCGTGGTCTTCTTCGTGGCGGCCGCCGCCATCCCGGCCCTGTCCGAGCGCACCAAGCCGGTCATCGACTACACCGGGATCCTGTTTGTCGGCCTGGGCGCCGCCGGTCTCACGCTGGCCACCAGTTGGGGCGGGACCACCTACCCGTGGGGGTCGCCGACAATCATCGGGCTGTTCGTCGGCTCGGTGTTGGCGCTGTGCGTCTTCGCGTGGGTGGAGAGCCGCGCCGCCGCGCCGATTCTGCCGATCCGGCTGTTCGGGAGTTCGGTGTTCACCGTCTGCTGTGTGCTGTCTTTCGTGGTTGGGTTCGCGATGCTGGGCGCCCTGACGTTCCTGCCGACGTACATGCAGTTCGTCGACGGTGTCTCGGCGACCACGTCGGGCCTGCGCACGTTGCCGATGGTGGTCGGGATGCTGACGACCTCGATGGGCAGTGGTGTCATCGTCGGCCGCACGGGCAGATACAAAGTCTTCCCCATCGCCGGCACCGCCGTCATGGCGGTGGCGTTCTTTCTGATGTCGCGGATGGAGCCGTCGACATCCGCATTCGTCCAATCGTTGTTCCTCGTCATCCTCGGCGCCGGGATCGGGATGTGCATGCAGACCCTGGTCCTGATCGTGCAGAACACCTCGAGCTTCGACGACCTCGGCGTCGCGACCTCCGGCGTCACCTTCTTCCGCACGATCGGTAGCTCGTTCGGAGCCGCCATCTTCGGTTCGCTATTCACAAACTTTCTGCACGGCCGGATCGGCCCGGCGCTGGCGGCCAGCCGTGCGCCGGCCGCGGCCGCCGCGTCGCCGGAGGCGTTGCACCGGCTACCCCGCCAGGCGGCCGCCCCGATCGTCGCCGCCTACGCCGAGTCGCTCACCCAGGTTTTCCTCTGGGCGGTTCCGGTCGCGCTGGTGGGTTTCGTGGTGGCATTGTTCCTGCGGCAGGTTCCGCTCCGGGAATTCCACGACAGCACAGTCGATCTCGGCGACGCGTTCGGGATGCCGACCAGCGAGACGCCGGACCAGATGCTGGAGAACGCGATCGCACGGATGATGCGCGGCGTTCCCGGCATGCGGTTGCGCAGCATCGCGATGCGACCCGACTGCCGGCTCGACGTCGCCGGACTCTGGGGAGTCCTGCGGATCAATCGCTACACACAGATGTACGGCACCGCTCGGGTCACCGACATGGCCGACTATCTACAGGTACCGTTCGAAGTTCTGGAACCCACCTTCGCGCGCTTGGTGGCCGCGGGTTACGCGCAGCGCGACGGCGAGCAGATGTGGCTCACGCCCGCCGGGAGCACAACAAGTCGCCTACGTGCACTCGCTGCTGTTGGCCTGGCTCGTCGACAAGCTCGCCCGGTCACCGGGCTTCGAGGGCCGCCCGGACCGCCGCGCTGTGGAAGCGGCGCTGGATCGCGTTGCGCATCGCGTTCTGGCACAACGTGATTGGCACGAAGAGCAACCAACGTTGGCAATCCCATCGGCCGCTCGCTAGCCAGTGCCGATACGCTTCCGCCAACATCCCCATCCCGGTATCTGACGCGGGCGTACCATCACGCCATGAGCCGAATCGGAACATTTGCTGACGACGACCTGGCCGGCTGGTTTGCGAAGTCTCCGGACATCGGCGGCGCGCTCGGCGGCTTCAGCCAGGCGGTCTACACCAAGAGCCGGTTGCCGTTGCGCACCCGCGAACTTGCCCGCGCCGTGATCGCCCACCGCAACGAATGCGTCGTCTGCGTCAACACCCGCGACGAGGACGGACCCGCCGCAGGCGTCGACGAGGAGCTTTACGACCACGTTCACGAGTGGCGCACCTGGCCCGGCTACAGCGAACGGGAGCGGCTGGCCGCCGAGTTCGCGGACCGCTTCGCCACCGACCACACTGCCCTGCGCGACGACGAAGACTTCTGGAGCCGCTGCGCCGAACACTTCTCCGATGAGTTGCTGGCTGACCTGGCCCTGTCCTGCGCGTTGTGGGTCGGCATGGGTCGAGTGCTGCGGACCCTCGACATCGGCCAGGCCTGCAAGCTCACCATCCCCAGCCGCGGCTAGCTATCTGACGTCCGCGGGCACAAACGGCGCCGCCGCCGTGTTGCGATACGTACGCAACGACGGGCATGGAGGGTGAAGCCGTGAAGATTCGCTTCGGCGTCGGACTCGGTGCGGACACCGCCCCGGATCAGCTGGCCGCCATCGTCGATCACCTCGAGGGCGGCGGGGTGGACTCGGTGTGGTTTTCCGAGCTGGTGTATTCCCCGGCGGTCGATCCGGTGGTCGGCATGGCGTATGCATTGGCGCGAACGACCCGGTTGAAGGTGGGCACTTCGGTGGCCGTGCTGCCAGGGCGGCATCCGGTGCTGGTGGCAAAACAATTGGCGTCCCTGGCGGCCGTTGCGCCGAAGCGGGTGCTGCCCGTCTTCGGTCTCCGCTCGGCCATACCGGCCGAACGCGAGGTCTTCGTGGTCCCCGACGGTGAGCGCGCGGCGGTGTTCGACGAGTCACTGCGGCTGCTGCGCGCGGCGCTGGTCGAGGAGTCGGCGACGTTCACCGGCCGTTATTTCAGCGTCACCGATGTGGCCGTCGCCCCGAAACCGACACCGCCGCTGGATATCTGGGTCGGCGGTTCGGCGCCCGCGGCGTTTCGACGCATCGGCGCGCTGGGCGACGGCTGGCTGGGCAGCTTCCTCACCCCGGCCGAGGCGCGGGCCGGGCGCGAAGCGATCGAGCGGGCGGCCGCGCAAGCCGGGCGCGTCATCGAGCCCGACCATTTCGGAATCTCACTAGCCGTCGTAGAAGACGGGGAATTGCCCGCAGAGTTGGCCGCCGCGGTACGACGGCGCCGCCCGGACCGCGACCCCGGCGAACTGATCGCCGCCGGGTGGGATCGGCTGCACCGACAACTCGACGCCTACATCGAGGCGGGACTGACGAAGTTCGTCATCCGGCCGGTGGGCAAAGCGGCGGCGGATGGCTTCCTGGACCGGTTCATCGCCGAACTCGTGGGCCGGCAGAACTGAGCGGTACGGGTCACGCCGTTTGCGGCACCGGAACGGTACGAGGTTGGGAGAATGGCTGCCATGACCGGCACACCGCTTGCCGCCGCGGCCATTGCTCAGCTGGAGGCCGAGGGTGTCGACACAGTCATCGGCACCGTGGTGAACCCCGCCGGGCTGACCTTGGCCAAGACCGTTCCGATCCGGCGGACGAACACGTTCGCGGATCCTGGATTGGGGGCCAGCCCGTCGTGGCACGCGTTCGCCATCGATCAGACCGGCATCGCCTTCACCGCCGAGGTGGGCGTGGTGGGGGATCAGCGTCTTCGGATCGACTTGTCCGCGTTGCGCATCGTCGGTGACGGTCTGGCCTGGGCGCCCGCCGCATTTTTCGAACAGGACGGCACACCCGTTCCCACCTGTAGCCGGGGAACGTTGCGGCGGATCGAGGCCGCACTCACCGAAGCCGGCATCGAGGCCGCGATCGGGCACGAAATCGAATTCCTCTTGGTCGGCCCGGACGGCGACCGGCTGCCGTCGACCTTGTGGGCGCAATACGGCCTGGCCGGCGTGCTCGAGCACGAGGCGTTCGTGCGGGACGTGATCGGATCGGCGACGGGAGCCGGCATTTCGATCGAACAGTTTCACCCGGAATTTGGCGCCAACCAGTTCGAGATCTCGCTGTCACCGCAGCCCCCGGTTGCCGCCGCCGATCAGCTGATACTGATGCGACTCATCGTCGGCCGGGCGGCCCGCCGTCACGGGCTGCGCATCAGCCTGTCACCCGCACCCTTCGCCGACGGCGTCGGATCCGGTGCGCACCAACACTTTTCGCTGACAGCGTCCGAAGGCCCGCTGTTCTCCGACGGCCCCGAATCTGGGGGGATGACGGCGACGGGGGAGAGCGCGATAGCGGGCGTCGTCCGCGGCCTGCCGGAGGCCCAAGGTGTGTTGTGCGGGTCGATCGTCTCCGGCTTGCGGATGCGGCCCGGCAACTGGGCCGGTGCCTATGCCTGCTGGGGCACCGAAAATCGTGAGGCCGCAGTCCGATTCGTCACCGGCGGACCGGGAAGTCCGCGCGGCGGCAACGTCGAGGTGAAAATCGTCGACCCATCCGCGAACCCGTACCTGGCGTCGGCGGCCATCCTCGGCCTGGCCCTGGACGGGATTAAGTGCCAGTTGGCACTGCCGCCCGAGATCACAATCGACCCGGCCGTTCTGTCCGATTCCGACCGTGAGCGCGACGGTATCGTGCGCTTCACCGATTCGCAGGCCGAAGCGATTGCGGCGCTTGATGGTTCGGAAGCGGTGCGCCGCATCCTGGGCGATCCGGCGGTCGACATGGTGGTCGCGGTTCGCCGCCTCGAGCAGGAGCGCTACGGCGACCTGGCGCCCGAGCAGCTGGCGGACAAGTTCCGCATGGCCTGGAGTCTGTGACGGCGCCGGTTATGGTCTCCGACACCCCCGCGCTGGCCCAGCACATCGGCGAGGTGGCGCTGATCGATCAGCATGTCCACGGCTGCTGGCTGGCGCCCGCAGACCGGCAGCGATTCGAGAACGCACTCAACGAGGCCAACACCGAGCCCATCAGGTATTCGGGTTTCGACTCACAACTCGGGTTCGCGGTGCGAGCTCATTGCGCCCCTGTTCTGGGGTTGCCCAAACACAGTGATGCGCAGTCTTATTGGGACCGTCGTAGCCAATTCAGCGAGGACGAATTGGCCCGCCTGTTCCTATCGGCCGCCGGTGTAAGCGACTGGCTGGTGGACACCGGAATCGGAAGCGGTGGAGTCGCCGGGGTGACCGACGTGGCCGGGCTATCCGGCAACCATGCGCACGAAATCGTTCGCCTCGAGGAGGTAGCCGAGCAGGCGGCGCAAGTGCCGGGGGATTATGCGACGGCCTTCGAGGAGATCCTGCGTCGGCGTGCGACCGGCGCGGTCGGTACCAAATCGATTCTGGCCTACCGCGGCGGGTTCGACGGCGCTCTGAGTGAGCCGTCAACGAGGGAGGTCGCCGAGGCAGCCGACCGGTGGCGCGAGCGCGGCGGTACCGGGTTGCAGGATCGGGCCTTGCTGCGGTTCGGATTGCACCAGGCGCTGCGGCTGGGCAAGCCGCTGCAGTTTCACGTCGGGTTCGGCGACCGTGATTGCGATCTGCTGAAGGCCAATCCGCTTCTCCTGATTGACTTTCTGCGAGAGGCGGCAGATGTCCCAATCGTGCTGCTGCACTGCTATCCCTACGAGCGTGAGGCAGGATATCTGGCTCAGGCGTTCCATAACGTCTATCTCGACGGCGGGTTGAGCACCAACCACCTGGGAGCGCGGGCACCCGCCTTCCTTGCCCGACTGCTGGAGATGGCACCCTTCTCCAAGATCCTCTACGCGTCGGACGGATTCGGGCCGCCGGAACTGCATTTCCTCGGTGCGGTCTTGTGGCGCAGGGGTATTGATCGCGTGCTACAGGAATTTGTGCACCGTGGCGACTGGAGCGAAGCCAGACGCCATCCGGGTGGTCGATCTCATCGCCCGGGAGAACGCCGCACGCATCTACCGCGTTTGACCCCCCGTGACGTTGGGGTATACCCCCGGACATGGCGACCGCGAAGGGCGTGTTGGATTGGGCCCGCGACAAGGTCGTGTCGTGGGTGCCCAAGGCCGACTTCGATCAGCGGGATCCTGATTACATCCGCGACCAGTTGCCGGGAACCTGGTTGCTGGCGTCGTTCTATTTCAGGGCCGACGTGCGCGGCCTGGACCGCATTCCGGCCGAGGGGCCGGTGCTGCTGGTGGGCAACCACAGCGGCGGCAACGTACCGCCCGACACCTTCGTGTTCACGCTCGCCTTCTGCTCCTATTTCGGCGTCGAGCGGCCTTTCTACCAATTAGCCCACAACCTCGTCGTCTCCGCACCGCCGCTGGGCTGGTTGCGTAAATTCGGCACCGTTGCTGCCAACCCCGAGAATGCCCGCCTCGCACTGGATTCCGGTGCCGCGCTGCTGGTCTATCCCGGGGGCGACTACGAGGTGTTCCGTCCCTCGTGGGAACGCCACAGGGTCGACTTCGGCGGGCGCATGGGCTATGTGAAGCTGGCCCGCGAGGCCGGGGTGCCGATCGTGCCCGTCGCCAGCATCGGTGGGCAGGAAAGCGCGCTTTTCCTCAACCGCGGGCAGTGGCTGGCCAAGTTGCTGATGGCCGACAAGTTGCTCCGGCTCAAGAGCGTCCCGATATCGCTGGCGCTGCCCTGGGGCCTCAACATCAGCGACCTGGCAGGCCACATTCCGTTGCCCACCAAGATCGTGATCGAGGTTCAAGACCCGATCGAGGTCGATGGCGACGATCAAGCGGTGCACGACAAGGTGATGGCTTGCCTGCAGGGGGGCGTCGACCGGCTGGCCGCCGAACGCCGATTCCCGGTGATCGGCTGATGCGCGTCGAACGCCGTTGCGTCATCAACGCCGACCGTGCCGCCGTGTGGAAAATCGTCAGCGACCCGGACTGCTACCCGTCGTTCATGACGAACCTGGAGCGATGGGAGTCGTCGAACGACATGCCACCCGGGGTCGGTGCGCGCTACACCGTCCACTGGAAGATCGGCTCCGTGCCCGTTGGCGGGGTGATCGAGGTGGTCGAGTTCGACGACGGCCGCGACCTCGCCTGGGTGGGTATCACCGGCGTGACGCTGCGCGGGCGGATGCGGTTGCGCGACAGAGGCGACGGCTGCACGAAGGTGACGTTCCGGCTGTCGTATCAGGCGCCCGGGGGAATACTCGGGTACATCGCCGACCGGATCGCCGTGCGCCAGGTGGGACGCACCCTCTCGGACACGTTGAAACGTCTCCGGAAGCTGGCCGAGTCGTAGCCGAATGATGCGTTCCATCCGCCGCAGGCGGCCGGCGGTCCGCTTTGAAGGATGTTCACACCAGCGCTGAAGCGTCGAAGACCCAGCTCACATCACCTGTAGCCAAGCCCTCGAAGTGGTTCGGGGGAGCGAAGGCAACCAGGCTGTTGAAGTCCCAATAGTCTTTCCAGACAGTCACTTTACCGTCGACGACTTTGTGGACCGTCACGAATCGCAGCACACCCCGTTCGCCGGTTGCGAATGTCCATGTCTCGGAATGCTCGTATAGCACATCGGAGCCGTTGGACACCAGCACGCCGGTGTGGTTTTCGTAGCCGGCCAGCTGTTCGAGACCCATCTTGAGGCGTTTGACGATGTCCTCCGGACCACGGGCCGCCAACGCGGGGACGGGCATGTCGACATAGAGGCAGTCGTCGGACAGGAAGGTCTTGATCGCCTCCCAATCTCGCCGCGAAAGGGCCAGCCACAGCCCACGTACGACATCCTCGACGGCGATCATAGATACCTCTGTCATAGCGGCCAATAAACTCTGTCGCCGCCCCGGTGTCAACTAGCTGGCTCACGCACGTGGACCGGGGGTTGATGCGGGGCGACGGTTTAACTGTCCACCGCGGCCATCGAATGGGCCGGCCCCAGGTTCACCGGCAATGACGACCATCCCCGCAATACGCGGGTTTCGCGCCTGCTTCCGGCGCCCGCGGCGCGGACCTCGGGGAAGCGGTCGAAGAATGTCCGCAATCCGACTTCGCCCTCCGCACGGGCAAGAGCCGCACCCAGGCAGAAGTGCCGACCACCGGAGAAGGCGAGATGCCTTCCGGCGTTTTCCCTTTCGATGTCGAAGCCATGGGGGTCGGGAAACACAGCCGGATCCCGGTTGGCGGCGGCCAGATACACCAGCACCAGGTCGCCACGGTGTAACCGCCGACCGGCTATCTCCACATCGTTGAGCGCGATCCGCGCGGTCAGCTGCACCGGCGATTCCAGCCGCAGGATCTCTTCGACGGCGTTGGGCCATAGCTCGGGACGCCGTCGCAGGGTGTCGAGGTGCTCGGGCGCGTCCAATAGCATGTGAATGCCGTTGCCGAGCAGATTCACTGTGGTCTCGAAACCGGCGGCCAACACCAGCCCGGCGATCGCCTGCAACTCTTTCTCGTTGAGATGGGTTTCCGCAGAGCCGCTTTCGGCGGTCTGAATCACCTGACTCATCAAATTGTCGCTGGGGTCCAGGCGCAACTGCTGTAAGTGCCCGTCGAGCCAGGAACTGAAGCCGGCGATCCCTTCCTGCACGCTGCGGTACTGCCGCCAAGGCAATCCGATGTCGAGGCTCGGCGCGGCCAGTTCACCGAATTCCAGGACACGCGACCGCTCGGACTCGGGCACACCGAGGATCTCGCTGATGATCGAGACCGGAAGTTGCGAGCAGTACCGCCCGACGATGTCCACCACACCCGGCTCGCCGGCCAGTCGATCCAACAGCTCGGCGGCGGTCTGCTCTACGCGATCTCGCAGCCCGGCCACCGCCCTCGGAGTGAACACCGCCGACACGGTTTTGCGGTAACGAGTGTGGTCGGGTGGCTCGACGGCCAGCAGCGACGGGGCACGCAACGGGTGCAGGAGATCGTCGCGGGTGCGGCGCTCCAGCCATCGCAACGGCGCCGGCAGATTCGATCCGAAGATCAGCACCCGGAAATCATCGGACCGTAGTAGCTCATGGGCGAGTGCGTGATCGGCCGTCAGGTAAGCGACGCGGCCCTTCACCAGCTTGCCCCCGGCGCGGACTTCGTCGTAGTACCGCACCGGGTCGGCGGCCACCGCCGGATCGGCGATCAGTCTGGCCTGAACGTCGCCCCGCCGAGCCCCGAGCGTCGCGGCACCCCGGATGAAGCCATGCATCGCGAACCAGTGCAGTCGTTCCTTCACTGGCCCTCCTCGCTCAGGTGTGGTTTCGAGCCTAGGCCCCGACCACCTCGGGAGTCAGCACTCAGCGACGATTTTGAACCCGGTGGTCACCACTTTGTTTGGATTGCTGCTGTTGATGCCATACGCGCTGCCCGTGATGGTGTACGCGTCGTTGGCGAGATCAACGTGCGCGTCTCCCACGCCGCCTTGCCAGAAGCTGCCGGTGAAGCCGTCGACGTTGCGAATCTTCACCCACTGCGGCATCGCCCGGTAACCGCTGAGCAGCACCACCGCTTCGACCCCGCCATCCTGATCGGGGATGTCGATGGTCCGATACATCTGGTCTTGCCGGCATGCCGGGGGACGCGTCGTGTGGGTCGCGCCGTCGATGGTCAGACGGGCGGCGCGGCGAGGCATCGTCTGCGGCGAACTGCACCCCGCGGCGCTGGCGACAGCCGCCAGAACCAAACCGACTGTGAGCAACCGATTGTGCATCAGCCGACCTCTTTACTTTTGCTTCGGCACTAGCGCCGGTAGGGACTTGACGATGCTGCGTCGCACGAATTCCGGACTCAGACCCTTGAACAAGTCAATCAGGCGAATGCTCTTCGGTACATACCAATGCAACCGCTTCTGATTGTGGTAGGCCTGCCACGCCGTCTCGGCCACGCTGCTTGCCGGCATCAACCGGAGCATGCCCTTCTTGGGCGCGGTGGCCCGCAGTTGCTCAGCCGTCATGGGCGCGCCGCCGTCGTCGGAGTGGTTGGGTGTCGTCGTGAGAATGGCGGTGTCGATCAGACCGGGGAGGACGTCGGCGACGCGCACCCCGTGTCGCTGCCACTCCACGCTCAGCGCCTCGGTCAGACCCTTGACCGCGTGCTTGGTGGACGAGTAGACGGCCAGGCGGGGCATGCCATAGGTCCCCGAGGACGACGACGTCGAGAACATCAGACTGCCGGGCGTCTTCTTGAGGTACGGCAGCGAGGCGTATGCGCCGGTCAGTACTGCTTTGAAGTTCACGTCGACGACGCGCATCGCGGCCTCATAGGGCACGTCTTCGAACCAGCCGGATTCGCCGATCCCGGCGTTGTTCCACATCATGTCGAGTCCGCCACCGCTGTTGCCGGCGCAGAAATCGGCCAGGGCGCCGTCGAGGGTCGCTTTGTCCGTCACATCGACGGCGCGGGTCCACAGTCGATCGCCACCGAGTTCTTCGTTCAGCGTCGCCAGGCCGGCATCGTTGCGGTCAACCGCGCCTACCCGCCAACCCTTGCCGTGGAACAGCTTTGCTCCCTCGCGACCCATGCCGCTACCCGCGCCGGTGATGAAGACCGATTTCACGAGGGTCAGCCCGCCTCGGCCACGTCTTTGATGCGGTTGAGCGTCCTAGTCATGTCGCGGATGTTGCGGCGCTTGCGCAGAAAGCCGCCGAACAACCAGTAAACGCCCAGCCATGGTGCCGGGTTGAGCCGAAACGACTCGGTGACGTCCGTCCCGCCACCACTGGGCGCCAATCGGTAATGCCAGTTGTTGACCTCCCGGTCACCGAGGAGCACCGTAAAGCCGAATTCGCGCCCCGGATCACAAGCGGTGACCTTGCATGTCGTCCAGTACACCGGTCCCATCTCATTGCGCTTGACGTGACCGCGGAATTTCGCGCCCAGGGCCGGGCCGGTCGAATCGCCCAGCCACTCGGCTTCGAATACTTCCGGGGAAAATTTCCCCGTGTTACGGACGTCTGCGATGAGATCCCAGATTTTGGCGGCAGGCGCCGCCATATGAACAGTCGCCGAACCTTCCATGGGCTGATCCAAACACAGCCAGGCGCTGGGTCATAGACCGCAAGAGCGTTTCATCAGTGGGGGACGGACGCCTGGATCAGTCCGTTGATGATCTGCTTGATGCCCTGGGCCGGGTGGGAGTACCAACCGATCGGCAGGCCCGAGTTGGCGCCGCACTTTGGCCAGGGCTCCACGCCCTCCTCGGCGAAAACCCGGTTGGCCACAGCGATTTGTTGCTCCCTGGATGCGGCCGCGGGATTGCCGACGCCACCGTATTGAACCCAGGTGCCCGGTTTGAATTGCAGTCCACCGTATTCGCCGTTGCCTGTGTTGGCCTGCCAGTTGCCACCGGATTCGCATTGCGCGATCGCGTCCCAGTTGGGGGCGGGGGCCGCGTTCGCCACACCCGTGAACGAAGTCATCGACGCTGCAACGAACCCGCCGACCATTACGGCCTTAACGAGAGGCTTGCAGAGATGTCTCATGCCCAGGATTTCGGCCCGTGTGGCCAAAGTGTTACCTATTCGAAAATTGCGCGAGATATGCCATCTATCTGCGGAAATCGCCTTATCGGCAGGCGGAATGGGACCGTTAGAAATTGGTGAGGAAAAATTAAACTATTACTGGCAATATGACTGCGTCGCTGCTGACAGGGCTTGGCGGTAGAGGTCGTCGAGCTGACGGCCTTGGACGACGCTGCCCCTCGCGGCGTCGAGCTGGGCGGCACAGTCCGGCGAGTGCAGCAACTCCCAGTTGGCCAACATCTGAGTCAGCATCGTCTGGTTGAGGGCGTCGATCGCTGATCGCGATGCCGGACAGCTCGGGCGAATCAGCAGGAGCGCTTGCCGGATTCAGCTTCCAACTCGCAAACCGGCTGTATTCGATGGCCTCGGTGGCATTGATCTGGTCACCGAAGACCCGGATGACGTAGTCGCGGTCGACCCGTTGGACGACGGCCTCATCGCCCAGCTTCGCCAACTCTTGCTGGACGCGCGCCGGGTCCTCAACGGCGCCGTGCGTTGTTCCATTTGTAGGTAGCAACCGGCTCGGCGACCTGCAGCCGTTGGGCGGCGGCGTCCACCAAAGCGGTTAGCGGACTCGTGGGGTCAGCCCGAGCTGGCGCCACAAGCATCGCCAGGCTGCTGACCACCACACCACAGCGCGTGGCCAACGGCAGACGGGGCGAGGGGACCCAGCGGTGCATGACGATGATTCTGGCGTGTTCGGGACCCGCGTCGGCCAAGACGCTCTGACGAACGCCATCACGGCGATCATTTGTCGCCGAACAAAACCGCTTTCCGATTCACCCCGTAACGCACTACTGCGCCTGACGGAGTCGTCAGGCGCAGTAGTGACCGAGCGTGCGAGGCGGTTATCCGCCGCCGCCGGGGGAAGCGCCCAGGGTTCCCTGCAAGTCGGGCTTCATGGCGTTGAGCTGCGCTCCCCAGTACTCCCAGCTGTGCGTTCCGTTGGCGTCGAAGTTGAACACCGCGTTGTGGCCGCCGGCCGCGTTGTAGGCGTCCTGGAACTTCAGGTTGCTGCTGCGCACGAAGTTCTCCAGGAACTCGGCGGGCATGTTCGCCCCGCCGAGCTCGGACGGCGTCCCGTTACCGCAGTAGACCCAGAGGCGGGTGTTGTTGCCGGCCAGCTTCGGCGATCTGGAGGGTCGGGTCGTTGCGCTGCCATGCCGGATCGCTCGACGGCCCCCACATGTCGTTGGCCTTGTAACCGCCCGCGTCGCCCATCGCCAAACCGATCAGGCTCGGCCCCATGCCCTGGGACGGGTCCATCAGGGCCGACAGCGAGCCGGCGTAGATGAACTGCGCCGGGTGGTATGACGGCCAGGATCATCGCCGATGAACCGGCCATCGAGATGCCGACCGCGGCGCTTCCGTTGGACTTGACGCTCTTATTCGATTGCAGATATCGCGGCAGCTCGCTGGTCAGGAAGGTCTCCCACTTGTACGTCGAGCAGCCGGCCTTGCCGCAGGCCTGGTTGTACCAGTCGGCTGTAGAAGCTGGATTGCCCGCCGACGGGCATGACGACCGACAAGCCCGACTGGTAGTACCACTCGAACGCCGGGGTGTTGATGTCCCAGCCGTTGTAGTCGTCTTGAGCCCGCAGACCATCCAGCAGATACACCGCGGGAGAGCTGTTGCCGCCGCTTTGGAACTGGACCTTGATGTTGCGGCCCATGCCCGCGGACGGCACCTGCAGGTACTCGACGGGCAGTCCCGGACGCGAAAATGCATTCGCGGTCGCCGCGCCGCCGGCAAGTCCGATCAGGCCCGGCAGCGTGACTGCCGCCGCCGTACCGACCAAAAGCCGGCGGCCCCAAGCCCGGGCCTTCTCGCTGAGATCTGTCATACCTGCCCCTTGTCGGATGTGATCATTGTGATCGTGGTCTCACAGGAATTTACCGTGTGAGTCCGTCAAATGTCGATTGGGACGCGAACGCGTCTCGTTTCGGCATCATTTTTTTTCTTCACAATTTCGCCACCCGGCGCGGCCGGGCGGCGATAGGCCACGCGTACCCACTTCACGACAGCCCAACCCATGGGCTTGCAAAAGACCAGCTAGCGCCGCCTTTCAGGTGCGGCAGGCGCTAGGGATCCATGCGGAACGCCACGTTATACAAAGCATCGAAATGAGCCTGGACCGGATTGCGGCGGGGATCGCCGCCGGACAGCTACGCGCCGCATGCTTGACCGTTTGAGGCGCGATAGGCGCACTGCGACACCGTCAAATTATTTCCTGGCCGATAAAACGATGGCTTTCATGGCCGAGGCGCCACCGCCAAATCGGCGCCCGAGTAACGGCGGCCAGGTCGCCTGCCCGACCAGGCGGCAGTGGCACACCCCGCCGCCGGCCTCGCCGCCCTGTCATCTGGCGATTATCAGCCCATGCCTGACCGGGGCAACCGGACTTGCACCGACCGCGTAGGCTTTCTCGAAGCAAGCCGATGAAGACCACGCTATCCCGGGTCTGTTCCGGCCCTCACGAATCACCGCACCTGCGGCTTCATGGTGCGCGTCGGTGTGGCTGAGGGCGTCGGAGACGCGGGACCGATTGGGGCATAGATTTGGACACGGTTCTTGGCCTGTCAGTAACGCCATCCACCCTCGGTTGGGTCGTCGCTGAAGGACATGGCGCAGACGGCACCATCCTGGATCACCAGGAGCTGGCGCTGCGCGCAGGTCCCGGCATGCGCGCCGTGGGTACCGCAGAACAGGTAGTGGAAGAGGTGTTGCGGGTCGACACGGCGGCGGCTGCGAGGGATCAACGCCTACGTGTCATCGGAGTGACCTGGAACGACGAGGCATCCGCACAGGCGGCGCTGGTATTGGAGGCGTTGGCCGGCGCGGGATTCGACAACGTCGTGCCGATCCGGTTTCGGGAGGCCATCGAGACGTTGGCTCAGGCCATCGGGCCCGTCATCGGCTATGAGCAGACGGCGGTCTGCATTCTCGACAATGAGTGGACGACCGTCGTCATGGTCGATACGCACGACGGAGAAGCCCAGATTGCGACTAAGCACGTGCGCGGCGGCTTCGACGGTCTGACCCGCTGGCTGACCGGCATGTTCGAGCGCGACGGATGGCAGCCGGGCGGGGTTGTGGTGGTAGGCGCCGACAACGACATCGACGGACTCTCTTGGCAACTCGAAAAAACCTTGCCGGTACCGGTTTTCGTGCAATCGATGGCCCAGGTGACCATCGCGCGCGGCGCGGCGCTGTCCGCGGCCCGCAGCACCGAGTTCACCGACGAGCGGCTGGTGGATCACATCAGCGAACCCGTTCGCGCACCCACGCAGAAGCGGCAGTTGTCCTATTCCGGCGCCGTGACCGCGCTAGCGGCCGGTGCCATCACCTTCGTCGGCTCGGTATCGCTGGCGGTGGGGATCCACGTCGGCCCGGCTAGCGCGGCCGACGCGCCGAAGCACGGTACGCACCCGCCCACACCGCAAATCGTCGAGGCGGCCACAGCCGTCGCGCCTTTTCCGGCGGCCCCGCAGACCAAACCGGTGGCTCCGCAGGCCAAGCCACCTGCCGGGGAACCGGTTTCGGAGCCAAGCGCTCCGGAAGAGCAGCCGGGTGCCGGTGGCGGACGGCAGTCGGATGGCGGTGGCCGGCAGCCCTACTTGACCCGGGTGCTGGAGCACATACCCGGTGACACCGGCGATCTGGCTGTTGATTCAGCCCCGCGCGCCGCGACCGACCCGCAGCCCTGATCGGCTGCCGATCCCGGGCGGTGACGCTCAGTTGCCTTGGGCGCGAACCGCAGAGAACGTCAGCGACACCTCGTCTGCGACCTGAACCGAACCCATTAGCAGCGAGTAGGGCTTGATGCCGTAGTCGGACTGACGGATGGTGGATTCTACTGACAATCGCCATGAGTCCCCGAGATCTTCTGTGTGCACATCGATTACGTGGGCTCGCGACTTTCCCCGGATGTGGAGTGCGCCGGTCAGACGGTATCCGTCGTCGGCCTGCTCGATGGCGTCTGCGATATAGCGAATTCGCGGGAATCGACTGGCAGACAACGACTTCAGGGCGTTGGAGCGCACTAGCGCTTTCTCGGTCCCAGACAGACCCTTGACACCGCCGTCGCCGCGCAGCACTTGGAACGAATCGGTCTCGACCGCGAGCTCCGCGCTGACGGGTCGAGAGTCGGCCCAGCCTACGGTGGCGCGCCAGCGTGTCATCGCGATGGTGAGACGATGCCCCATCCGTGCCGCCCTGCCGGCAACACCGGTGTGCAGCAACAATTCACCGTCATCCGGGCCGATCGTCCACTGCGAGTCTTTGTCGGAAGTCACGGAGCGACTGTGTCACATGGTCAACACGGTGCGGTAGTGCGCCCGGCCCTCTTCCAGGGCCGCATAGCCCTCCGCGGCTTTCGCCAAGGGCAGTTCCTCGATCCACGCCCGCACGCCGGACAGGACCGCGAAATGCATTGTGTCTTCGACTTCCTTCGCCGTCCCGGAGGGATGGCCGACGATGCTGACGCCCGGCGTGATCAGCTGCACCGGGCTGATCGGCAGCGGCTCGGGCGTGACCCCAATGGTGACCAGTTCCCCCTGGGGGAGTATGCCGCCGACGGTGGCGGCCATGGCTTTCGAATTGCCCGCAGTGGCCAGTACAACCGTCGCGCCACCAAGATCCTTCAGCGCCTCGGCGGGGTCGTTCGCTGTGGAGTCGATGTAGTGATGGGCGCCCAATTTCCGGGCATCGTCCGCCTTGCCGGTACCGCGGTTGATCGCGATCGTCTCGAAGCCCATCGCCCGCGCGAACTGCACCCCGAGGTGGCCCAGTCCGCCGACACCGAGAATCGCCACGCGATCACCGGGCAGCGCCTTGGTGTGCCTCAAGGCGTTATAGGTAGTCACGCCCGCGCAACCCATCGGGGCGGCTTCGGCGTCGGAAAGCCCGTCCGGAATTCGGGCCAGCGCGCTCACCGGCACGGTCACCGACTCCGCGTAGCCGCCGGGATACTGCCAACTCGGTACCTTGCCGTTCTCACAGTGAATGAACAGGCCGTTACGGCATTGGTCGCAGCGGTAACAGCATCCGCCGAACCAGCCGACCGCGACGCGGTCACCGACCGCGAAATCCTGCACACCGTCCCCGATTTCGGCGATTTTGCCGGCGATTTCATGTCCGGGAGTCAGCGGCCACGATATCCCGGGGAAACCGCCGTTGACGAAATGCGCGTCGGTGCCGCAGATGCCGCACGCAGCGACCGTCAGGCGTACCTCGTCGCGACCCGGTGGCTTGGTTTCGGCGTCGACCAGCTTCAAAGCTGCACCTGCGGACGGGACATGGACGGCGCGATGAGTGGGCATGCCCCTAGCTTGTCACCCCTGGGCCTGATGCGCGACAGGGCATTTCTCGGTGCCGTTGGTGTGGTAGTCGACCTGCCAGTGCTTGATTCCGTTGAGCCAGCCCGATCGGAGCCGTTCGGGCTTGCTGACCGATTCCAGATCAGGCATGGCATCGGCGATCGCATTGAACATCAGGTCGATGGTCATCCGCGCCAGGTTGGCTCCGATGCAATAGTGCGCGCCGGTGCCGCCGAACCCCACGTGGGGGTTGGGATCACGCAGGATGTTGAAGGTGAACGGGTCGTCGAACACTTCCTCATCGAAATTGGCTGAGCGGTAGACCATTACGACGCGCTGACCCTTTTTGATCTGAACGCCGGACAGCTCGTAGTCCTCCAGTGCGGTCCGCTGGAATGAGGTGACCGGGGTGGCCCACCGGACGATCTCGTCGGCCGTCGTGACGGGACGCTCGCGCTTGTACAGCTCCCACTGATCGGGGAAGTCGGTGAAGGCCATCATGCCCTGCGTGATGGAGTTGCGGGTGGTCTCGTTGCCGGCCACGGCCAACAGGATGACGAAGAAACCGAACTCGTCGTCGGAGAGCTTGTGCCCGTCGACGTCGGCCTCGACCAACTTGGTGACGATGTCCTCCCCGGGATTCTTCGCCCGCTCGGCGGCCATCTGCATGGCGTAGGTGATCAATTCGACCGAGGCGCCCATCGCGTCGTTGCGCGCGAATTCCGGATCCTGGTCGCCCACCATTTCATTCGACCAGTGGAAGAGTTTCATGCGATCTTCCTGGGGCACTCCGAGCAAACCGGCGATTGCCTGCAACGGCAGCTCGCAGGAAACCTGCGCGACGAAGTCGCCCGCACCCGCGGCAGCCGCTTTCTCGACGATCTGCCGGGCGCGCTCGTTCAGGTCGTCGCGTAACCGCTCGACAGCGCGGGGGGTGAAACCGCGGGAAATGATCTTGCGCAAGTGGGTGTGCTGTGGCGCGTCCATATTCAGCAGCACGAATTTGCCGGTATCGCGCTGCTCTTGCACCGTGCCCTCTTTGTAGCGGGGCAGGGCGGTATTTTCCAAGCTGGAGAACACGTCACTGCGCCGCGAAATCTCTTTGACGTCCTTGTGCTTGGACACCACCCAGAACCCGCCATCATCGAACCCACCCACCCCGTTGGGCTGTTCGTTCCACCAGATCGGCGCGGTCCGGCGCAGCTCGGCCAGTTCGTCCACCGGCAATCGCTCGGCGTGGATGTCCGGATCGGTGAAGTCGAAGCCGGGAGGCAGATTGGGGATCGGCTTGGCGGTTGGCTCGACGGTTGGCATGGCCCGCTCCTCGATGACGAAGTGGTCTAGTCGTCCATGTGCAAGGAAACCACCGCCGCACCTTGGTTGGGAAGCATTGACCCAAGATCGCCGGGCCTGAATTGGAACGTGTTCTTTACCGGTGGTTTGTCACCGGGCAGCGGGTCTTCGCCGGCCATCGCGGTCGCAAGCCGAAACGGTCTTGTGACTGACGGTCCGACCGATATGCTTTGGTGCAGGTCATCGGCGACGACAGGCGGGGTAGGACATGATTCGGGAACTGCTCAGCGCCGCTTCGATAGCGGGCATCACGATCGGCTTGGCACCGTGCGCCGCCGCCGGTTACGACGGCGACGTACCGGGGATGAACTATCAGGCCACGCTGGGCGCGCCGTGCGATAACTATGAGCGCTTCATCTTTGGACGCGGCACCAGCGGCCAGGCAGAGGCCTGCCATTTCCCGCCCCCAAATCAGTTCCCGGCGGCGACCACCGGATACTGGGTGATTTCGTACCCGCTCTATGGAGTCCAGCAGACTGGCGCGAAATGCCCGGGCTCGCAGGCTGCGGCGCAGACCCCGGACGGACTTCCCATGTTGTGCCTGGGAGCTCAGGGGTGGCAGCCCGGATGGTTTACCGGGGCAGGATTTTTCCCGCCGAGCGGATGATCGGGTAAGTCATGGACCGCAGTGAGCCCGGCGAACTGGTCGTGCCGCGCTGGCTGCGTTTCGTGCTGGCCTCAGATCGCGCCGGGTCGGCGTGGTACATCGGCACCGGGTTTTTCTTCGCGCCCGTGCTTGCCGTGCTCTCGCCCTGGCCCGCGGTCACCGCCGTGCTGTGGGGTGCCATCGCAGTGGCCGGGCTTTGGCTGGGACTGCTGGGCATCGCGATGGCCATCGGGCTGGCCCGAATAATGCGCTCCGGGGGCGAGATTCCCGAAGATTACTGGCGCACGCTGGTGCATTACTAAGGCGCAACGCCTGGCGAGAAATGGCGCCTGGCCCCGTCTAGAGTCGTAGCAACCGTCCGCGATAAAGGAGACTCGAGATGGCCTTCAATCCCAGAGATGCAGTCGATGCGGCGAGGGACATCGCGACCAACGCCGTCGAGAAAGCCTCCGACATCGTCGAACACGCCAGCGACATCATCCGCGGTGACCTCGCCGGCGGCGCCAGCGGCATCGTCCGGAATTCGATCGACATCGGCACCTACGCGCTGGACCGGACAAAGGAAGTGTTCACCGGCCGCGACGAAGTCGACGACGTCTAGGCGCGAGGCCTCGCGTTAAACGGAGGCGGCCTCGTTGAGCTCGTCGAGCCGGTTGGTGGCTTCCAGGTACTCCTGCACCCAGCGCTCGATGACCGTTGAGGTCTTCTCCACCTTGGTGAACTGCCCGACCACCTGACCAACCGGGTTGAACGCCACGTCGACGGACTCGTTGGGATATCTGTTGGTGGCCCGCACGGCCATGCCGGACACCATGTACTGCAACGGCATTCCGAGCGGCTTCGGGTTGTCAGGACCCTCCCATGCCTCGGTCCAGTCGTTGCGCAGCATGCGGGCCGGCTTGCCGGTGAACGAGCGGCTGCGGACGGTGTCGCGGCTGCCGGCCTTGACGTAGGCCTCCTGCTGAACCGGGGTGTTCGAGGACTCCTCGACCATCAGCCACTGCGATCCGGTCCAGGCGCCTTGCGCGCCGAGCGCCAGTGCGGCCGCGATCTGCTCGCCGCTACCGATGCCGCCGGCGGCCAGCACCGGTACTGGAGCGACCTCCTTGACGACCTGCGGCCACAGCACGATCGACCCCACCTCGCCGCAGTGGCCGCCGGCCTCGCCGCCCTGGGCGATGATGATGTCGACGCCCGCGTCGGCGTGCTTGCGAGCCTGCGATGGCGAACCGCACAGCGCCGCCACCTTGAGCCCGGCCTCGTGAATGTGCTTGATCATGTCGGCAGGCGGGGTGCCGAGCGCGTTGGCGATCATCTTCACCTTCGGGTGCTTGAGCGCCACCTCGACCTGCGGCGTGGCCGTCGCCTCGGTCCAACCGAGGAGCTGCAGGCTGTCGCCGTCGCTGTCCTCGATCGGTACCCCGTGATCGGCGAGGATCTTCTTTCCGAAGTCGAGGTGCTCCTGCGGCACCATCTTGCGCAGCGTCTCGGCCAGCTCCTCCGCGGACAGGTGGGAGTCCATGCCCTCGTACTTGTTCGGGATCACGATGTCGACCCCGTAGGGGTGGTCGCCGATGTTGTCGTCGATCCACTTCAGCTCGATCTCGAGCTGGTCGGGCGTGAAGCCGACCGCTCCGAGCACGCCGAACCCCCCGGCCTTGCTGACCGCCACGACGACGTCGCGGCAGTGGGTGAAGGCGAAAATCGGGAACTCGATACCGAGTTCGTCGCAGATAGGGGTATGCATTACAACTCCTGGGAGCTCGCCGAATTGGAACGTGTTCTAGTTTAGTACTTAGTCCACTGACGTGGCCAGCGGGTCCTGACCTGTGCCTTCGTACTACGACCCGTCACTGCCGTCAGTTCACGATGCTGTTCACCACCCACAGGGTGAGAAACGCGAGCATGCAGGCGGCGCACAGCAGATGGTCTCGGCAGACCGATCGCGCCAGACGCGTCTGTTCGGACGGCCTGTCCGCGCGATGGCCCAGACGTACCGCATCGGGAACTGTGTGCGTCAACGCCAACATGGTCGGGATGCCGGCGAGCGGGGCCGAGGTCACCAGTAGCCAGCCTGGGTCGTGTCCGCGCGCTGCCTGCACCACAAGCGTCCCCAACAAGGTGAGCATGACGAGCGCGATCAGACGGTTCATTGGCCGAGACGTAGTAGTCGCGCGGTGGTAGTAGGCCGCGAGGGAAGCGAGCACGGCCTCGGGCAGTTCGATCGCGGCCTTCCGGTAGCGGAGAACTTGGACGTCGAAGATCAAGTCCATCCATAAGACGGCGAACAGGAACCCGCCGCAGGCCATGAGCAACGCGGCCATGGCACTCACCCACCTCTGATCCATCCGGCGCCGCGCCGCAGCGCAGTCGCCACTTGGACCCATTGTTCTCGGCAGCGCAAGAGGCAACAGGGAGTCCGTGGCATCGCCCTATCGCGGCGCCGCTGGCGGGCCGAAATCACTTGTGCAACTTTTGCTTCAGTGGTTTAAGTGGGGCATTCATTGTCGGTGGGCGGCACAGTGTCGGTGGTTTGGATTGACTGGTCGACGCGCGACCGGCAGCGAAGGTACTGGCCGCCCTATTGGACAAGCTGAGTTCGGGCCTTCTTATCCGCCCGCCGGAGGTCGCCGCATGATGGTGCCGGGGATCGGCGGTCCATAGCCTTTCTCGGCGGGCTTATCCCGCTGGGCTTTACGTGCTCCTGGCGGCATCGGCGGGACGAACATCGGGATCATTGGAGCGCCCTCGGCTGTTGTTGCCATCAACGGTGCCTCTGCGGCGGCCAGCTGGATCGGGGAGGTGACCGCCGAAGGCGGGACCACGAGGTTGCCGACGTACATTCCCCTGCCCGCCGAAGCCGTGACAGAACTCTCCACCCCACTGGTCGCGGCGGCGGGTGCATATATATTGGGAACCCCTCCCACGGCCTCCGGACCGGTGAGGTTGTACGCGAGAGCGAGGTTGCGAGGGGTGGCGGCCAAGACATCTGGGGCCTGACCGGGGAAGAAATCGTGGCCTCCGGTGACTGCACTTATGGCGTTAAACGGGAACCCGCTTTGGATGACGCTGGCTTCCTGACCAAGGAAGAACCCGATGGTGGGATTCGAAAAAAATGGATCCGTGGGAAGGTTGATTGGGGGAGGGGCGCGGCCGGTGCAGCTGCCGGCGCGGCTGCCGCCCTAGCCACCGCGGCCGTTTGAACCGCAGGTGCGGTCTGTGTGGTCATCGGGGATGGGGGGTTAAACGTCGGCATCACCATGGTCTGCAGGCTGGTGGCGTGATAGCCCAGCATGGCGGTCGTGTTAGCCGCCCACATCTGCATGTACTGGGCCTCGGTGGCGGCGATGGCGGGGAAGTTGATGCCGAAAACGTTTGTCGCGATCAGATGAGCAAGCAGCGTGCGGTTGGCGGTGACCACGCTGGGATGGACCACAGCTGCCTGGGTGGCCGCGAACGAGCTGGCCATAGTGGTAGCCGCCATGGACATGTGAGCGGCCTGGAGCGAGGTGGTGTGTAGCCAGGTGACATAGGGAAGGGACGAGGCGGTCATCGCCGTCGCTGACGGCCCCTGCCAGGGAATGGCCGCCAGGGTGGAGGCGTAGCCAGCGGCGGTATGCCCCAGCTCAATCGCCAGCTGGCGCCAGGCGTTGGCAGCGTTGAGCAATGATCCGGGTCCCGGCCCTGAATGAATCAGTGCCGATGTGATTTCGGGAGGAGCCCAGAAGTCCATGCCGACCCCCTGTCAAAGCTCGGAGTCGATAATTTGGATGCCATGTATGCGGGCCTGCGCGGCCTGGCATCCGCCAGGGGACCGATTTTCGCGTCCCACTTGTTGTCCCTTTCGGTGACGTTCGTCTATGAGACCTGGCCCGATTCGTCGATTGACAGAGTATGCGCCGGTGGGGTGACTCACTTCGGGAATCGTGAAATTCACGTGGCCAACTCGTGGCGTTCATCCAGCAGCGCACCGCGACGGCCGGTCGACTCTTCACTAAGCGCCGAAGCCCGGGGCGGTGCGTTCTGCTCCGACTTTCGCCTTCCGGCACGGCTTTAGTGGATCCCCGTGCGGCGTTGCTCCGCCAGGGTCGGGATTAGTCGAGATTTTTAGATGGCGTGAAAGTTGATCAATGCTGAATGCATCAAGCCCCCATTCTGTTTGTCAGCGCCCTTCCCCGTTAGAGAGTTGCCGCTCGCCGGGGCGGGCGCGTGTTTGATCCTCTCCACATATCCCCGCCGGGCATTGGAGGGCTCAGACTTTCGGACCCAGAAGTTCCGGCAAAATTGGCCTAGTTGTCCGTAATCCGGGCTGGCCTGGCAATCGCCCATTCGGGGGCCGCGCGTTGAGTCATCGGTCGGGGGTGCGTCGATGCAAGCCTGGTGGGCTGCGGGATCGATGATGCTGACGCAGGGATCCTCGGCGTGTGCTTGCGCTTGTGAAATGCAGAGGGGTGTCAGTGCTATCGCTGCTGCCACCGACGCGCCCATTGCCCTCTTCATCAGTCGCGCCTCAATGCGCCGCTGCTTTTCGGCGCCTGCCTTGATGGGCCTGCCTTCTGCCGTAACCCCGGCTGGCGGCGATGATTTCGCCGTTCGCGGCTTTCAGCTGGAACCGAAATGTGTCGGCGTTGTCCTTACTGATCTCGTCCTTGGCTGCCATTGCCGTTCTCCTTGTTCGCTTTCGCCGAACAGTAGAAACGTTACTCCTGGCTAGATCCCCGACATACAGGACGAGAGAATGCTGGTGGTGGTCGCAGGCCGCCCGCAAGAGAGGCAGGGGCGGACCCGATCGGCTAGTCAGCCGCAAATTAGCGCTGCGCCGAACGCGCGGGGAGACCGACGAATCGTAGCGTCGGATCCCTTGATCCCTTGCCGAACAAGCGGGTACCGTAGTGCTGCCAATTACGAAACTATGCGTAGCGTAATTGGCTTCCAAACCACCGAGAGGATCGGCTTGATGCGCAGCCGCTACGCGGGCGATCCCTTCACCACATCCACACCCGAGATCGCTGCCGCACTAGAGGATGTCAGCGTCCCCACGCTGTTGCTCTCGCTCGTCCATATCACCGGCGACCCGCGGTTCATCCGCGACTTCAAGCAGATGGGCATTTTCCTCAACGAGGTCCAGGGCTTCATGTCGGAGGAGGACAAGGCACGGGCCCGCAGCGAAGCCCTGTCGGTACTCGCCGAGTATCGGGACCGCGGCTGCCCCGAACCGCGACCGCTGAGCCCCGAGCTCATCAGGGAAATGATCGATTGGGCAGCGTGCGAGCACGTTCCGGACGACTATCTGTCGCTGGTTTCTGAAGAGCTCGATCTCGACGGCGTCGACCTCCGGCGCCCCGTCGCGTTGCCGGCCGAGCGCGCCGCTGAGCTTCCGGTGCTGGTCGTAGGGTGCGGCGAATCCGGCATCCTGGCCGGCGTCCGCCTCAGGCAGGCCAACATCCCGTTCATCATCGTGGAGAAGAACGCGGGCCCCGGCGGAACATGGTGGGAGAACAGCTATCCCGGTGCACGGGTGGACGTGGCCAACCATTTCTATTGCTACAGCTTCGAACCCAACAACGACTGGACACACTTCTTCGCTGAGCAATACGAGCTGCAGGACTATTTCACAAAGGTCATCGACAAACACGGGTTGGCTGAGCACGTACGTTGGCGGACCGAAGTTCTCGCGGCCGAATGGAACGACGACGACGGTACGTGGGAAATTTCGATGCGCTCGGCCGACGGCCGGACGACGATCGTGCAGGCACGTGCGCTCATCACCGCGGTGGGCCAGCTGAACCGTCCCAACATTCCCGGCTTTGACGGAGCGGATACCTTCCAGGGACCGTCATTTCACTCGGCGGCCTGGGATCATTCGGTAGACCTGACAGGCAAGCGGGTCGCAGTTGTCGGCGCGGGCGCCAGCGGTTTCCAGATCGCTCCGGCGATCGCCGAGGACGTCGAGCACCTCACCGTGTTCCAGCGGACAGCGCAGTGGATGTTCCCCAACCCGATGTATCACGACGAGGTCGCCGACGGCGTGCGCTGGGCGATGCGCCATCTTCCGTTCTATGGGCGGTGGTACCGCTTCCTGGTGTTGTGGCCCGGCTCGGACAAAGGTCTGGATGCCGCCGAAGGCGACCCCGGCTACGCCGACCAGGAACACGCCGTCAGCGACATCAATGCCGCTGCGCACATGATGTTTTCGCAATGGATCACCAGCCAGGTCAGCGGTGATGCAGAACTGTTGGCCAAGGTGATGCCCGACTATCCCGCGTGCGGCAAACGGACGCTGCAGGACAACGGCAACTGGCTACGAACGCTGCAGCGTGACAATGTCGAATTGGTGCGCACGGCCATCGACAAGATCACGCCGCAGGGCATCCTCACCGATGATGGCGTGACTCACGACGTCGACGTCATCGTGTACGCCACCGGGTTTCGCCACACCGACGTGCTGTGGCCGCTGAAGGTCACCGGCCGAAACGGCACCGACCTGCACGAGATGTGGGGGAGCAGGCCCTATGCCTACCTAGGCATCACCGTCCCGGAATTCCCGAACTTCTTCATCGTCTACGGGCCGGGAACACACCTGGCCCACGGTGGAAGCCTCATCTTCCAGTCCGAATTGCAGATGCGCTACGTCGACCAGTGCCTGGCGCGACTGGCCGAAACCAAGGTGCATTCCATCGAACCGAAACCGGAAGCCGCCACCGATTGGCACCGGCGGACACAGACACAGATCAAGAAGATGGTGTGGTCGCATCCGGCCGTCAAGCACTCGTATTTCAAGAACGCTGACGGCGAAATCCACACCGTGAGCCCGTGGCGTCTGAACGAATACTGGTCGGCGGTGCGCGAACCTGACTGGTCACAGTTTCTGGTGCGAACGAAAGATTGAGCGCAACAAGGAAAGTGAGCACGCCGATATGCGCACTGTAGTCGTCGATGGACCCCGCAGCATCCGGGTCGACACCCGCCCCGATCCAGCGCTGCCCGGGTCCGACGGAGCGATCGTCGAGGTGACCGCCGCCGGGATCTGCGGATCCGACCTGCACTTCTACGAGGCCGACTTTCCGATGCCCGACCCGATTGCGCTCGGCCACGAAGCCATCGGCACCGTGGTCGAAGCCGGGCCGGAGGTGCGCAACGTCAAAGTCGGAGACCAGGTCATGGTGTCGTCGGTGACTGGCTGCGGCGCGTGTGCGGGATGCGCGACTCGCGATCCGGTGATGTGCCACTCCGGCTTTCAGATCTTCGGCGGCGGCGTGCTCGGCGGTGCGCAGGCCGATCTTCTCGCGGTGCCCGCCGCCGATTTCCAGCTGTTGAAGATGCCGGAGGGCATCAGCACCGAGCAGGCGCTGCTGCTCACCGACAACCTGGCCACCGGCTGGGCAGCGGCGCAGCGGGCGGATATTCCATTCGGTGGCACGGTGGCGGTGATCGGCCTGGGTGCGGTTGGTCTGTGCTCGTTGCGCAGCGCGCTGTTTCAGGGCGCGGCAACGGTTTTCGCTGTGGATCAGGTTGATGGCCGGCTGGAGCGTGCCGCTCAGTGGGGGGCGACACCCCTGAAAGCTCCGGCGTTCGATGCCATCCTCGCCGCCACCGGTGGTCGCGGCGCCGACGCGGTGATCGACGCCGTCGCCACGGACGCCTCCCTGACCGATGCGCTTAACGCGGTGCGGCCCGGCGGCACCGTCTCCGTTGTCGGGGTGCACGACATGAATCCGTTCCCCCTCAACGCCCTGGGCTGCCTGATTCGCAGCATAACGTTGCGAATGACCACCGCGCCGGTGCAGCGCACCTGGCCGGAATTGATTCCACTGCTGCAGTCGGGCAGGCTCGATGTCGACGGCATCTTCACCACCACAATGCCTTTGGGCGAAGCGGCCAGGGGCTACGCCACAGCGGAGTCACGGTCGGGCGATGACGTGAAGATTCTGCTGAAGCCCTAGTCCTTCACCTGGTCGCCGTGATGTATTGCGAACGCATGAAACTGTCGATTTTCACATCGACATCTGGCGGGGTCATGCCATAGCCGGCTTGCAGATCGAGCGTGTTGCGGACGGGTTCGACGGCCCACGCGTGGGCCGTGAGCCACTCCGCGGGGTCCGACTGGGGTTCATAGGTCAGCGCCGAAAAGTCCACGTTGCCGGACACATTGACCCCTGGGTGATTCGTTTCCAGAGCGTTGAGCTGGTCGTGGTCCAGTCGCGATCCCAGCGCACCGATGGCGATTCGGCTGCCCGGCGCGCTGAGCCCGCTGATCCGGGTGAAGAGCGCGTGCTGCGCCTCGTCGGTCAGGTAGGGCAGGAGGCCCTCCACCGACCACGCACTCGGACTCTCCACGTCAAACCCGGCAGCTTCCAACGGCCGCGACCAATCGGTGCGCAGATCCGCGCCGACCTCGATCCGGCGGGCCTTGGGGGTCGTACCCTGTTCTCCGAGAACTCGTGCCTTGAATTCGAGGACCCTCGGCAGATCAACCTCGAAGACCCTGGTGCCCTCCGGCCATGAAAGCCGGTACGCCCGTGAATCCAGCCCGGCGGCGACGATTACCGCCTGGCGGATGCCCGCCGCGCCGGCGGTGTCGAAGAAGTCGTCGAAGAACCGGGTCTGGACGCCGTACAGGCGTGGGAAGGCCATCTCGTCGTCGGAGGTACCCGGATTCGCAAGCACCCCGGTCAAATACGGGTCCCGCGAGGCTTCGATGAAGACTTTCGCGTATTCGTCGCGCACCAACGGCTGCGGGCTCACGGCATGCAGCGCACGCCATCCCGCTACCAGCAGCGCGGTATACCCGACGCTGCTGACGATGTCCCAGTTGTCGTCGTCGGAACGCAGCGACCCGAATTCGGGTGTCGTGCTCATGGTTGCCTTTCCCGTCGACGTCGGCTATGAAAAGCCGACGTTTCCACGGTACCCGCCGAGGTTGCCTCAGAGCTCGAGAAGCACCGTTACCGGACCGTCGTTCACCAGTTCGACTTGCATGTTCGCACCGAACACACCGGTCTGCACTTCGGCGCCGAGTTGCCGCAACGCCTCGGCGAACTCCGCCACCAGCGGCTCGGCGATCGCTCCGGGGGCGGCCGCATTCCATGACGGGCGGCGGCCCTTGGCGGTATCGGCGTACAAGGTGAACTGACTGACGACCAGAACGGGAGCATCGACATCGGACGCGGAGCGCTCGTCGGCGAGAATCCTTAGCTGCCAAAGCTTCTCGGCGAGCCGTCGCACCTTTTCGCGGTCGTCGCTATGGGTGACGCCGACGAATGCCAATAAGCCCTGGCCATCGGGGCGGATCGCCCCAACTACTGCACCCTCGACCCAGACCGTTGCCGACGAGACCCGTTGCACCAACACCCGCATGGGCCTCGATGGTGCCAGATTGGCCTTGTCTAGGTTGGGTACGCTCGTGGGGTGTCTGTGCTCGTCGCGTTTTCCGTCACCCCGATGGGGGTGGGCGAGGGTGTTGGCGAAATTGTTGCCGAAGCGGTTCGCGTGGTTCGCGATTCCGGGCTGCCCAACAAGACTGATGCGATGTTCACCGTGATCGAAGGCGAAACCTGGGCGGAGGTCATGGCCGTGGTGCAGCGAGCGGTCGAGGCCGTAGCCGCCCGCGCGCCCAGGGTCAGCACGGTGATCAAGGCGGATTGGCGCGCCGGAACCAGCGACGCGATGACGCAGAAGGTCGCCTCCGTCGAGCGCTACCTCTCGGAGGGTTAGCCTCGCACCGCCAGCTGGAACGCCGCTGCGGCCGCATCACCCTGGACGGCGAACACCACCTTGCGCAGCGAACCCGGTTGGTGCCGCCGGACGGCGCCGACCATCAGCCGCGCTGCCTCATCGAGCGGAAATCCGCCGACGCCGGTGCCGAAGGCGACCAGCCCGAGCGAGCGGCAGCCGAGCTCGTCGGCCTTGCGCAGCGTCGAGGCCGTGGCGGCGGCGATGATGTCGGCTGAGGTCGGACCGCCGAGCTTCATCGTCGCGGCGTGGATGACGTAGCGCGCCGGCATGTCACCGGCCGTGGTCTCGACCGCCTCGCCGAGTCCGATCGGCGCCTTGTCGGTCGATTCCCGCTGCACGTCGGGCCCACCTGCGCGCGCGATGGCCGCGGCGACACCGCCACCGTGGCGCAGCTGCGTATTGGCCGCGTTGGTGATCGCGTCGACTTCGAGCTTCGTTACGTCGGCCTGAATCACCTCTAACTCGATCATCGGCCCATTGTCCTCTGAATGAACGTCCTCTGAACCCATGCGTAGGCTCGTGGCGGTGAGCGCACGCGCAGGAATCGTTGTCACCGGAACTGAGGTCCTGACCGGACGGGTCCAAGACGCGAACGGCCCCTGGATCGCCGATCGCCTCCTGGAGCTGGGCGTCGAGCTGGCACACATCACGATCTGCGGCGACCGACCGGCGGACATCGAAGCGCAGCTTCGGTTCCTCGCCGATCAGGGAGTGGACCTGATTGTCACCAGCGGCGGCCTGGGACCGACGGCCGACGATATGACCGTCGAGGTGGTAGCGCGGTTCTGCGAACGCGAGTTGGTGTTGGACGCCGAGGTCGAGGAGAAGATCGCCAACATCCTCAAGAAACTGATGGGGCGCAATCCCGCGTTCCAATCCGCGCTGGATCCCGGCACTTTCGAGTCGCTACGGGCCGCCAATCGCAAGCAGGCCATGGTGCCTACGGGGGCGCAGGTGCTCGACCCGGTCGGGACCGCGCCTGGCGTCGTCGTGCCCGGCACGCCGACGGTGATCGTGTTACCAGGTCCGCCGCGCGAGTTGCAGCCCATGTGGCATACGGCCATCGAGACGCCCGCGGCACAGGACGCGATCACCGGCCGGACCGTTTACCGGCAGGAGATGCTGCGGATGTTCGGGCTGCCGGAGTCGGGGCTGGCCGAAACCCTGCGCGAAGCGGAACAGGCCGTGCCCGGCTTCGGGCAACTCGAGATCACCACGTGCCTGCGGCGTGGGGAGATCGAGATGGTCACCCGGTATGAGCCGCAGGCTGCCGACGCCTACGTGCGGCTGGTCAAACTACTGCGGGAGAGGCACGGGAAGCAGCTGTACTCCGAGGACGGCTCGCGCGTCGACGATCTGGTCGCGCAACTTCTGGCCGGCCACCGGATTGCGATGGCGGAGTCCTGCACCGCGGGTCTGCTGGCGGCGCGGCTGACCGAGCGGCCCGGCTCGTCGGATTATGTGGCCGGCGGTGTCGTGTCCTACTCGAATGAGGCAAAGGCCGAGCTGCTCGGGGTTGACCCGGCGCTGATCGAAGCGCACGGCGCGGTGTCCGAGCCGGTGGCCGAGGCGATGGCCGCGGGGGCGCTGCAGCGCTTCGGCGCCGACACCGCGGTCGCGATCACCGGAATCGCCGGGCCGGGTGGGGGAACGGAGGAAAAGCCGGTGGGCACAGTCTGTTTCAGCGTAACGGCCGACGGCCGCACCGATACGCGCACGCTGCGGCTTCCCGGCAACCGCTCGGATATCCGGGAGCGCTCGACCACTGTGGCCATGCACCTGCTGCGGCGCCTACTGGGCAACACTGAATAGCCTCACGTCACTTCGCTTGCAAGGAAGGCGCTTTCAGTCGTGCCGAACCGGACGCCGGTGGCGTCCCTCCCGATCAGCGTCAACACCGCGACCGTGATGAGCACCGGCACGATCGTCGCCGCCAACGCGAACGGGTAGCCGTGCGATTCGGCGAGGCGTTCCTGGATAGGCAGATTGAACGCCGCCAGCAAGTTTCCGAGTTGGTAGGTCACCCCGGGGTAGAGGCCGCGGATGGCATCCGGGGACATCTCGGTGAGGTGGGCGGGAATCACGCCCCACGCGCCCTGCACGAACAGCTGCATCAAAAACGAACCCAGGCACAGCATCGCCGCGCTGCCTGAGTACGCGAACAACGGCACGATCGGCAGCGCGAGGATCGCACAGAAGACGACGGTGTAGCGGCGGCTGAATCGCTGCGACAGCGTGCCGAAGACGAGCCCGCCGATGATGGCGCCGACGTTGTAGACCACCACGATCCACTTGACCGTCGTACTGGCCAGGTTGGCGCCATGGTTGGTGTGCGCTCCCAAGAAGGTCGGATAGACGTCCTGCGTGCCGTGGCTCATCCAATTGAAGGCCGTCATCAGCAACGCCAGGTAGATGAACCGGCGAATGATCGCGCCGCTGCGCAGCACGTCGCGGATTCTGGTGCTGGTCAGCTTCATCTGGTCCTGCGCGGCCTCCCACACCTCGGACTCCTGTACCCGGTATCGGATGACCAGGCTGATCAACGCGGGAATGATGCTCAAACCGAAGAGCCACCGCCACGACAACCCGAGCCAGTCGATCACCACCAATGAGGCGACGCTGGCCATCAGGTAGCCGAATGCGTAACCCTCCTGCAGCAGCCCGGAGAAGAATCCGCGTCGCTCGACGGGAACCTTCTCCATGGCGAGCGCGGCGCCGAGCCCCCACTCGCCGCCCATGCCGATGCCGTACAGCAGGCGCAGGATGACCAGGACGGTGAAGTTGGGTGCGAACGCGCACAGGAAACCGGCCACGGAATAGAACATGACGTCGACCATCAGCGGCAGCCGCCGGCCGACGCGGTCGGCCCACAGCCCGAACAGCAGTGCGCCGACGGGACGCATGATCAGGGTAGCGGTGGTGACGAACGCGACCTCGGCCTTGCTGTGGTGAAAGGTCTTGGCGATGTCGGCGTAGACGAGCACCACGATGAAGTAATCGAAGGCGTCCATCGTCCAACCCAGCAGCGCCGCGATGAAGGAGTTTCGCTGATCGGCGGTCAACACGTTGTGTGGTCACGTCAGCATCGTGCAGTACCCAGCGCGCCGGCGCGACCTGTTCCACCGTGCGGACTCCGAGAGTAAGTTCCGGGTACATGCGGATCATCGACGCGGACGGACATGTGGCCGAGAATTCCTCGCTGGCAATCGAAGCGATCAAACGATGGCCGCAGCACGTCAAGCTCAGCACGGACGGGCGGCCGGGGTTGACGCTCGAAGGCCGCAACTACCCCGAGGACACGGGCCCGGGTGCTGGTTGCCCACCCGAGCATGGGATCAGCAAGGCTCCCGACATCAATTGCCGTTCACCCGAGGGCGTGCTTGGAGACGCGGATCGCGATCACATCGACACGATGGTGCTGTATCCGAGCATGGGACTCTGCGCGCCCAGTCTCGAGGATCCGGAATTCGGCGCGGGATTCTCGCGCCTGTACAACCAGTGGATCGCGGACTATTGCGCCTCATCGGGCGGGCGTTTGCGCGGCGTCGCCGTGACACCGATCGAGCACGGCCACGCAGCTATCGACGTCATGGCCGAAGCCAAAGAGCTTGGGCTAATTGCGACTTTGGTGCCGCCGGCGCTCAAGAGCCGCAACCTCGACCATCCCGACCTCGACCCGTTCTATGCCGCCGCCGTCGAACTCGGCATGCCGTTGGGCGTGCACGGCGCCCCGGGCATCCATCTGCCCAAGATCGGTGTAGACCGCTTCACGAACTACATCCAGGTGCACTGCATCAGCTTTCCGTTCGACCAGATGACGGCGATGACCGCGATGGTCTCCGGCGGCGTCTTCGAACGTCATCCCGGAGTTGCGGGTCGCGTTCCTCGAGGCGGGCGCGGGCTGGGTGCCGTTTTTCATGGATCGGCTGCACGAGCATTACGAGAAGCGCGGCGACTGGGTGGAGCGTGGTTGGCGTCGCGATCCGCATGACTATCTGGCCGCGGGCAACATCTGGGTGACGTGCGAGCCGGAGGAACCGATCCTGCCCGGCGTGATCGACGTGCTGGGCGACGATTTCATCATGTTCGCCAGTGACTACCCGCACTGGGACGGTGAGTGGCCGGAGAGCACCAAGCACCTGCGCACGCGAAGCGACATCAGCGAGGGCTCCCGGGAAAAGATCGGTGGCCTGAACGCGCAGCGCTTCTACAACCTGAACTGAGCGGCCATACGCCGAGTTTCCGCTTACCCTCCGGGCGGCTGGCTGGCAGGATTCCGGAGCATGAGCCCTTTTCTGTTGCGCGCCGCGTTGACCGGATTAGCGTTGTGGATCGTCACCCTCTTCGTGCACGGCCTGACCTTCGTGGGTGGCGACACGAAGCTGGAGCGGGTCGGCATCATCTTCGTCGTCGCGGTGATCTTCGGTCTAGTCAACGCGTTCATCAAGCCGATCGTCCAGATCTTGTCGATTCCGCTGTACATCCTGACCCTCGGCCTGTTTCACGTCGTCGTCAACGCGCTGATGCTGTGGATCACCGCGCGGGTCACCGAACACACCACGCACTGGGGGTTGCAGATCGACCACTTTTGGTGGACCGCGATCTGGGCCGCGATCGTGCTGTCGATCGTTAGTTGGTTGCTGTCCTTGGTGATTCGGCGCGCGGGCGCCTGAGGCTCAGCGGGCCCGCCACCGCGGCGCTCGCTTCTCGGCGAACGCGCGCGGCCCTCCCTTGGCGTCCTCGGTCTCGAAAACGCGGTCGCTGTGCCGGGTTTCGTTGTCGTAGACCGACTTGAGGTCGAGTCGATGCTCACCCGGCAACTCCATCGACCAGGCGCACCACGTCGCGCGCGCAACCCCAGGACAACGTGACGCCGTTGCTGCTGTGCCCGTAATTGTGGATGCACTGCGCCGGGCCCAGCGGCTCGGCTTCCACCCGCACCGACGGACGGTCGGGGCGCAGTCCGGTGATGACCTCGATCACCTCGGCGTCGTTGAGTCGCGGCTCGACGCGGCGGCAGCGCTGCAGAATTCGGTCGGTCACGTCGGGGTCGGGCGTGGTGTCCCACCGGCCGGGGATGCTGATGCCGCCGCAGACCACCCGCTGGGGGTGCGGGAAGTAACAGGTCCATTCCGGACCGCTGCTGAGTTCCAGAAACAGTTGCCGCAGACCGGGATTGGTGAGCACCACGTGTTGGCCGAACAGCGGCCGCACGGTGTCGTCACCGGTCAGCGCGCCCGCGGCGAGGCCGGCGCAGTTGACGACGATTTCAGCGGCGTCGGCGGCCTCGGACAGAGACCCCACGGGATGCTCCTCGACTTCGCAGCCGGCCGCTACGAGCCGGCGAGTCAGGTATTCGAGATAGTGCGGCATGTCGATCATCGGCAGCGGTCGCGCGAAATCCGGTACCGAGGCCCTCGGGAATGTCGGCCGCATCGGCCGGCCGCAAATCGGGGATCAGCGTTGCCGCCACGACATTGCCTCGCTCGCGGTCAGCTCACCGACGGCCAGCGCGGGCGCCAGCTGCACACCGGAGTCGGGATCCCCGGCGAGATCGGTAAACGCTCGCAGAGAGTGCTCGGTCCAGCCCAGCGTCTCGGCCGCGCGCTCGGCCGGTCGTGGGGGAGCCCAGACGGCGCCCGCCACGGCCGAGGTCGTCTGTTTTAGCGTCGTCGCCGCCCATACCCGTACCGGCCAGCCGGCCTCGGCCAGACAGATGGCCGACGTCAATCCGCTGACGCCGGCACCGACGACGACAATCCGCTGCGTATGTGCCACGGCGTCACGGTAGCGAAAACAGGCCCGCCGCGGGTCGCAGCGGACGCACGTTAACCGTTACTGAGGATGATCAGGAATGTGCGGCTGTTGCGGAGGTCGCCGGAGCGGCCGGCGCCTGCGGAGCTGGCGACGCGGCCGGCGCCTGCGGGGCCGGAGAGGCCGACGGTGCCCGCTGTGCGCCCCCACCCAGCAGGCTGTTGAGGATGCCGAGCGTGCCCTGCACGCCGGCGGGCGGCGAGGTGGGCGGCAAAGCAGCGCCCGGTGTCAGCTGCCAGGGCTGGCAGCCGGAAGTCTTGAACGCTTTGTCGCCCGGATCGATCTGGACCACCTGCGGCTTTTTGGACATGGCGTTGTCGACGATGCCGCCGTCCGGATTGGTCCGCTTCCAGTAGCAGGTGCCATCGCCGGCGGGGCCGCCGGAGCTGTAGATGCCCGGCGCGATGTCGCTACCCACCGTGTAGATGCCGTCCTTGTCGATGGACGTTTTCGGCCCTGCCGGCGCGGGCGCCCCCGGCGACGGCGAAGCGGCCGGTGCCGGTGAGCCCGAGCCCGGCGCCGGTGCTGGTCCTTGTGTGTCGTCCGGATCGGCGCTGGCAACCACCGTGGACGCGGCCCAGCCCGCAACCATCAGGCTCGCAGCAACCAACCTCGCCGCAGTAGGTACTCCACCCATAGAGATCGAGGATACCGGGGTCAAGGACCTAATTCATACCGTTGCGACATCGGGCGAGCGGCAAAGAACGCCTAGACGAGTCGTCGCACCTTGCCGGCGTAGCCGAGTGCGTGCTCGTAGGTCGCGAGGTTGTCGCGGGAAATCTTGGCGTACACCGGACGTTCGAGGAAGAACCGCACCACCGGGTTGTAGGCGTAGTACGTCTCGTGGAATGTCAGCACGGTGGTGCCGTCGGGCTGTTCTTCGAGCTGGTGATAGCCCTCGGCGCGCGACCACAGCGGGGCACCGACCGCGGTGTACCGCGACAGCTTGTTCAGCTCGGCCTCGGTGACCGTCTCCCACGAGCGCGCCCTGCCACCGGTCAGGAGATACTTCGGCACTTCGAAGACGCAGGTGCGGACCAGACCCTCACCGGCCTCGTTGCCCTCGTTGAGGATTTTCATGCTGCCGGTCGGCCACGTGAGAACCCGCGGCCGGGGCGCGTCCGGCGGCACCGGTGGATGCAGCACGCGCCAGACCCTTCTTGGCGGTGCATCGACGTGGAATCGCACGGTGTAGGACTGCATCAGCTTTCTCCATCACCCGGTGTCCAACCGTTCCAGAACGTGATGGTCTGCGCGGGTGGTCGCTTGGCCGGCCGGAAGTCGGTGCCGATCGTGTAGGCGACCGGGAACAGCGCGGCCTGCGTGACGGTGGGCGGAATGCCGAGCAGTTCGGCGACCTCCCGCTCTTTGAACAGATGCATCGTCGTCCACACCGATCCCAGCCCGCGCGAGCGCAGCGCCAGCAGAAAGCTCCAGCCGGCCGGGATGATCGATGCCCACGCCGCCGCGGCGATGCCCAAGTCGGCGCCGTCGAGGCGCTGTTCGATACACGGAATGACGTGCACCGGCACGTCCGCCAGCGTCTCGGTCAGGCTCATCGCGCTCTGGTACACCCGTTGAGTCTGAGGGTCCGTCGCGTTGTCCGCCGCGTACGCCAGGTATTGCGCGCCGATGCTGCGGTAGATCTCGGCGATGGCGGCACGCTTGTCCGCATCGGTGATCACCAGCCAGCGCCAGTCCTGCGTGTTGCTGGCCGTGGGCGCCTGCATCGCCAGCTGGATGCACTCCATGATCACGTCGCGACCCACCGGGCGAGTCAGGTCGAGGCGTTTGCGAACCGACCGCGTCGTGCTCAGCAGTTCGTCGACGGTGGCGATGTCCATTGGTTCCTTCCGAGTTATCAGAGGTCGATGGCGCACGACTGGTCGACGCCCAGCACGCTCAGCGAGCGCCCCAGGCCGAGAAATACCGCGACGCACAGCGTGAGATCCAGGATCTCCTCGTCGGAGAACTCCGCCCGAAGTCGTTGAAAGAACTCGTCATTCAGGGAGGGGTGGTCGGTGGCGAAGCGTTCGGCGTACTCGATGCAAAGGCGTTGGCGCGGTGTGTATTCCGGGTAGGTGGCATACGCGGCGACGTTATCGTAGAGCTCGGGCGCCACCCCAGCATCCAGCACCGATTGGGCGCGAAAGTCCGAGCACGCAACGCAATCGTTGATCTGCGCGATGCGCATCCTGGCCAGCTCACGCTCGTCAGCCGGCAAAATGCTTTGCTGGTACGCGCCGCGGATCATGCGTTCGACCATGTCACCGAGTTGCGGCCGCAGCGTCCAGATCATGGCGGCTTCGCCGCCGGGGCCATCCGGCACGTTGAGACGGGCCATCAGCGAACTCCTGCCCGGTGAAGAAAAGTACTGAGCCGAGCAAACCAGATCCTTCGCTCGGCTGTCTAGGGTGCGGTGTCCCGGTTGAGGATGCGCTTGGCTTCGCTGACCATGCCGGCGCCGCGGGCTGCTTCGGCTGGCCACCCGAACCGATACGGCTTAGGCGAGCGGCGCCAGACCGGACCGCACCAGATCCAGACTCGCGGCCACGTCTGCCCCGAGGTCGCCGGAACAACCGCCGCGTCCCCAATTCTCCACTGCCGCAACGAGTGCCGCGGCGATAACAGAACCTGCAACCTCAGCGGACAGATCGACGTTCGCCAGACCCGGATTCCGCCCTCTGACGAAATCGGTCAGCACATGGGCAAACGAGGACTGCACAACCCGCAGGTGACCGGCGATCCGCTCGGCGCCGATCAGCTCCGCACGGGCGGCCGCGGCTTGACGCACCACTTCGAGGTCGTGCGGGAAGGCGGCGACGCTGGCCAGCACCGCATCGAACAGGGATTCCGAGGGCGGCCGTTGGGCAAGCGCTTCGGCCAGCCACTCCAACTGGGTCTCGTAGTCCTGAAAAAGCACAGCCTCCTTGGTCGGGAAATGCCGAAAGAAGGTGCGTTCGGTGACACCGGCCTCGCGGGCCAACTCGTTGACGGTGACGTTCCCAAACCCCTTGTGGGCGAAGCTCTTCAACGCCGCTTGGCGAAGTGCCTCATGCGTCGATCGTCGTCGTTGCTCATGACGGTTGCCCGGGGCGGTCATCTCAGCGGTGATCGTATCCCAGGCGGGCGGGGCACGACTGACATCTTCCAATTATGTCAGTGCTGACATATTCTTGGCACGGTTATCCGATTGAGAGACGAGGGCCACGACCATGAGCAATTCCGATTACGACGCAATCGTGGTTGGCGCCGGACACAACGGGCTGGCCGCCGCGGCGATCCTGCAACGCGCGGGCTTGCGCACCGTGTGCCTGGAAGCCAACACCTACGCGGGCGGCATGGCCGCGACGGTCGAGTTGATCGACGGCTTCCGGTACGAGATCGCCGGTTCGGTGCAGTTCCCGATGGCGAGCCAACTCACCAAGGACCTCGGGCTGGACACGCTACCGGCGGTGGAGCCCGACGTGATGTCAACCAACATCGGCGAGCACGGCGAAGAGCCGATGATCTTCTACCGCGACCCGATGCGCCTGATGACACATCTGAGCGAGAAGCACGGTCTGGAGGCGGTCACCGGGATGGCCGAATTGATCGGCTGGAGCCAGGGACCGGCGAAAGCGCTGGGCCGCTTCGATGTCCGCCGGCCGCCCAAGAGCCTCGACGAGATGTATGCCTGCGCGGCCAACGACGCCGAACGCCGGGCGATTCACCAAATGTTGTTCGGCTCGGCCATGGATGTGATCGACCGCTACCTGCCCGACAAACACAAGCACGCCGTGATGCGCGGGATGCTGGCATTCCTGGCCGTCAACTCGACCTACCGCGGCCCGTACACACCTGGCAGCGCAACCTGTTTGGCGTTTGCCCTGGCGGTGCCCGACGACAGCACCGCGATGATGACCAAGCTGAAGGGCGGCATCGGCGCCCTCACCGAACACCTGCGTGAGCTCTTCATTGCCCACGGCGGCGAGATCCGGTTCCGCAGCAAAGCCGAGGAGATCCTCGTCGACCAAGACAAAGTGACCGGCGTGCGACTGCGAGACGGGTCGACGATCTCGGCGCCGATCGTGGTGTCCAACCTGTCGCCCGATGTCACGCTCACCGAGCTGATCGCATCCGAACACATTCCGGCACAGCTACTCTCGCGCGTTTCCGGCCGCGACCACCGAGCGTCGTACGTCCAGATCCACTTCGCCCTTGACGGGCTGCCCAAATTCGCCCCGCCGTACGAGTTCCTCAACGAGGAGGGCATGCAACAGTCGGTCGGAATTTTCGGGTCACCAGAAGAGCAACAGCTGCACTGGGAGAACTGCCGGCGGGGCATCGTTCCCGACAACCCGTCGATGGGAATGCAGATCCCATCGGTGCACGATCCCGCCTTAGCGCCGCCCGGCAAGCACGCGGCGAGCGCGTTCGCCTACGCCTTCCCGGTCGAAGTCAGCCGCGACCAACATGGACATCTCAAAAATGAGATGGCACAACGGATCGTCGACAAGATCACTCGACTGGCGCCGAACTTCAAGGACATCGTGATACGCCACATCACGTTCGCGCCCTACCACATGAACACCATGTTCGGCGCACCCTCGGGCGACTTCTGTCACGGGCTGCTGCACCCCGACCTGATGGGTCCCAACCGGCCCGGCCCAAAAGGCTTTCTCGATATGCCCATCGGGATCGACGGCCTGTATCTCGCCGGCGCCGGATGCCATGGCGGACCGGGGATCACCTTTACTCCCGGCTACAACGCCGCCTATCAGGTGCTCGACGACGTGGCCTGACTTTCAAGGTTGGCAGGCGGGTTCCAGGGCCAGGACGGGACCACCGGACTGCAGCGACAGCAGATACAGGTAGGTCGCCAGCGAGTGCTCGCATGACACCGTGTATTTGACCAGTGTCTTCGGGGGCCAAGGAACCAAGCGGACCGGGATGAGCTCGACCGGATTGAGCACATGCTCGTAGTCGAGGGGCGGGGGCAACGCGGGGACGATGTCCACTCGGTTCGCGACGCGCCAGGAGTTTTTGACCACCTGGTCGAAGGTGGCCGCAAACAGCGAATCGCCGGTGCGTGGACTGCCGTAGCTGTAAACGGCCGGGTCGGTAAACGCCGTGTTCGCCGCCACGTCCAGGGCGAGCAGTGTCGCGAGGGCCCCTCCCAGGCTGTGCCCGCAGATCGTCACGGAGCCGACGGGTTGCGGAAACGGCTTTGCGAGCGCGTTCACCACCGTCGGCGAACCAGGCGTGGCTCCCGTCCTTAAGGATTCATACATGGCGGTGAAGCCGTCTTCCGTGTGGCCGGCGCCGGCCAGGAACGGGCATGGCACCTGGAGAAAGTCGGCATCGTGAATCCATTCCAGCCATCCTTCGGTGCCGCGGATCGCGACCGCGACGTCACCCGTTTTGTTCTCCTGGCAGATCAGCCCGATGGATACCTCGTCGTCGGCTCGGGTCGGATCCATGTCGGTCGCCAGATCGTTGGCGTAGATCGTGGTGACCACGGTGTAGTCGACGCCGCCTGCGCTCAGCGCCTGACCCGCCTTATTCGTCAAATCGCTGGGCGGCGTCGCATACGTCGCGTTGACGAGCTGGGCGAATTGTATTGCCTGCGTGACATTTAACGTCGGTTGTGTTGGCATGGCAGGCCCGCTCGGGTTCAGCCGCCGAACATTCCGGTGAGCTGCGCTTGCGCGGTCGCGGCGCCGGCGATCGTCTGCTCCGCCTGAACACCGGCCAGGCCGCCGGGCAGCTGATAGTCATTGGGCAGCTGGTAGAGGGTGAAGCGGTAATGGTGCGTGCCGGTTCCCGCCGGGGGACAGGGACCCTTGTACGCGGGCTGGCCGGCCGTGTTCGGCAAGGCGGTCGCCCCGGGCGGAGTCTGACCGTCGGCGGTGCTGCCGGAGCCGGGGGCGATTCCGATGACTACCCAGTGGATATAGAGGCCGTTGACTGCATCGGGGTCGTCGACCACGAGGGCGCCACCCAAGGGCGCCGACCACGTCAACGGCGGTGCGATGTTGGCACCTTTGCAGGTGTACTGCACCGGAATCGGCGCACCTTCGGCGAAAGCCGGGCTGGTGATCGTCAACGGTCCGTCCGGGGGCGCGTTCGGCGCCGTGCGGCCGAGCGTGGTGATTTTCGGCGTCGACGGGGTTGTCGGGTGGCTATTACCTTGGCCGCCGCAGCCGGCCAGCCCGGGCGCGATCGCCAGCGCTCCGATGATCGCCGCGATCCGATGAAGCGTGCCCGTCGACGCCGATTCCATGAATAACAGTGTGACTCGCGCGCCCGCGGTCGGGAAGGACTTTCACTCGGGTCGCGTGGAACTCACTTGCCCCGCTTCTCCACCTCGAGAACCCGCTTGCGCAGTCCCTCGGTGGCGGTGTCCATCAGGCTCTTGGCCCCTTTCTTGACCAGGAACCCGGGCACGGGCGCCACCAGGTCGACGGTGAGTTCGAAGCGGACCCGGGTGGAGTCGCCTTCGGGCGTGAGCGTGTATCGACCTTCCTGCGCGCGTTGCTGTTTGGCACTGACCAGGGTCCAACCCACGCCGTCGTCGTGGACGGTGTATGCCAGCTCCTGTTCGTCACTGACGCCGACGAGCTTGACGACCTGTCTGGATCTGGTCGGGTGGTTCTGGTCGTCGCGCTCGAGCACTTCGACCTTCTTGTGCGCCGACGACCACTCGGTCAACGACTCGATGTCGAACAGCACATCCAAGATTTCGTCGGGCGTCGCCTCGATGACGACTTCGCGGGAATCGGTGATAGCCATGTCCGGGAGATAGCCGGTGCGGTGCGGCTCGAAACCCGTCGCGCGGCGCGTCAGGGGGCCGGTCGAGCACCAACCGCAGCGAGCCGGGGGAGGACGGCGTCGCGCCATCCCGGCCCCATGCGCTCGAACGCCTGCGCCATGCGGTTGTCGTCGAGGTCAAAGCCGCTGTGTTCCAAGAACACTCGCGTGCCATTCCCTTCGGCTTCCAGCCGCCAGGTCAGTGTCCAGGCGGCAGTGAACGTGTAGGCGAACAGACGCGGCGGGTCGACCTCGAGCACCGTGCACGGCTGCTTGCCATAGTCCGGCATGTCGAGAGTGAACTGGTGGCCCACCACCGCGGCCACCTGGCCCTCGGCCCACCACAGCTTCATCAGCGCGGGTTCGGTCAGGAATCGCCACACCGTAGCCGGTGGTGCCGCCACGAATTGGTCCACCCGGATCGTCGCGAAGCGTGACGTTTCGGTCATTTCAGCTCCTCTGCTACCTCGGCGAGCTTGGCCAGTCGGGCGCGCCAGAACGTCTCGAAGGGACGCAGCCAGTCGTCGAGCTCCGCCAACGGCTCCGCGGTCAAGCGGTAGATGCGCCGACGTCCATGCGGCTGGTCGGCCACCAGGCCCGCGTCGCGCAGCACCTTGAGGTGCTCGGCGACCGCCGGCCGGCTGAGCTCGAAGCGTTCGCTGAGTTCCCCCGCCGAGAGCGGTTGGTCGAACAGGATCTCCAGCAGTTCGCGCCGCACCGGGTTGGCCAAGGCGAGAATGACGCGATCGACGCTAGCCACATTCAGCAACATACGTCGGACTTTCCCGACATGTCAACTATTTCCGACGTAATGTCACCGATGAAACGCGCGTGGGCCGGAGGCGGAGGAGTCCGGCGATCCCGCGATCGACGGCGACTCCGATCCCGCGGCCTGGCCCGCGACCCTGGAGCGGCTGCTAGCGGTCGGCGGCCCGACGCGATCTCCGTCCCCGGCCATGGCAACGCCGTCGACGCGGGGTTCGTCCGTCGCCAGCGGGACTGGCTGACCGTCGTGCAGCCGCCCGGTGATCGACACCGTATCGAAATATATTGTCTCCCAACACGTTGACGGCGCATGACGTCGCCGCGCCCACGGCAGCCGAGCATCGTGAGCGGAGAAACGCTCCGCGCCGATCATCGGCCCGCCGCCGAAAAGCTGTCGGAAGTACCGGGTGCGCCAACAGTTTTGGCTCAACCTCGTCGGCCCCTGATTGAACTGCCGTTCCCAGGGATAGACTCACGTTCAGTGGAATCGTGCTGAAGAGGAGCGTAAGACATGGCGATCATTGACAAGGACACGCAAGTCCGGCCATCGTTTGACGACGAGGTCGCTGCCACGCAGCAATACTTTGACGACCCGCGATTTTCCCGCATCACGCGCCTCTTCACGGCCCGCCAGGTAGCAGAACAGCGCGGCACCATCCCCACCGACTACACAGTCGCGCGCAATGCGGCGGCCGCGTTCTACGAGCGGCTGCGCGAGCTGTTCGCCGATAAGAAGAGCATCACCACGTTCGGCCCGTACTCGCCCGGCCAGGCCGTCGCGATGAAGCGCATGGGTATCGAGGGGATCTACCTGGGCGGTTGGGCGACGTCGGCCAAGGGTTCCACCACTGAGGACCCCGGACCCGACCTCGCGAGCTACCCGCTGAGTCAGGTGCCCGACGACGCCGCGGTGCTGGTGCGCGCGCTGCTGACCGCCGACCGCAACCAGCAGTATCAGCGCCTGAACATGAGCGAGCAGCAGCGGGCGACCGCTACGGAATACGACTACCGGCCGTTCATCATCGCCGACGCGGACACCGGCCACGGCGGCGACCCGCACGTGCGCAACCTGATCCGCCGGTTCGTCGAGGTCGGCGTGCCGGGGTACCACATCGAGGACCAGCGCCCGGGCACCAAGAAGTGTGGCCACCAGGGCGGCAAGGTGCTGGTGCCGTCGGACGAGCAGATCAAAAGGCTCAACGCCGCGCGCTTCCAGCTCGACATCATGAAGGTGCCGGGCATCATCGTCGCCCGTACCGACGCCGAGGCGGCCAACCTGCTCGACAGCCGGGCCGATGAGCGCGACCAGCCGTTCCTGCTCGGCGCCACCAACCTCAACATCCCTTCGTACAAGTCGTGCTTCCTGGCGATGGTGCGCCGCTTCTACGAGCTCGGTGTCAAGGACCTCAACGGTCACCTTCTGTATGCGCTGCCAGAGGGGGAGTACGTCGGGGCCGGGGCCTGGCTTGAGCGGCAAGGCATCCAGGGCGTGATCTCCGACGCGGTCAATACCTGGCGCGAAAACGGGCAGCAGTCGATCGGCGACCTGTTCGACCAGGTCGAGTCGCGTTTCGTCGCGGCCTGGGAGGACGACGCCGGGTTGATGACCTACGGCGAGGCCGTGGCCGAGGTGCTCGAATTCGACGCAAGCGAGGGCGAGCCGGCTGACATGAGCGCCGAGGAGTGGCGCGCCTTCGCAGCACGCGCGTCCCTGTACTCCGCCAAGACCAAGGCGAAGGAATTGGGCGTCGACCCGGGTTGGGACTGCGAGCTGTCGAAGACCCCCGAGGGCTACTACCAGATCCGCGGCGGCATCCCGTACGCGATCGCCAAATCCCTGGCGGCCGCGCCGTTCGCCGACATCCTCTGGATGGAGACCAAGACCGCCGACCTGGCCGACGCCAAGCAATTCGCCGACGCCATTCACGCCGAGTTCCCCGACCAGATGCTGGCCTACAACCTGTCGCCGTCGTTCAACTGGGACACCACCGGCATGACCGACGAGCAGATGAATACAGTTCCCCGAGGAACTGGGCAAGATGGGCTTCGTCTTCAACTTCATCACCTATGGCGGACACCAGATCGACGGCGTCGCGGCCGAGGAGTTCGCCACCTCGCTGCAACAGGACGGCATGCTCGCGCTGGCCCGTCTGCAGCGCAAGATGCGGCTTGTCGAATCGCCTTATCGCACACCGCAAACGCTGGTCGGCGGGCCGCGCAGCGATGCTGCGCTGACAGCCTCCTCGGGCCGCACCGCGACCACCAAGTCGATGGGCGAGGGCTCGACCCAGCACCAGCACCTGGTGCAGACCGAGGTGCCGAAGAAGCTGCTCGAGGAGTGGCTGGCGATGTGGAGCGAGAACTACAACCTCGACGAGAAACTCCGCGTGCAACTGCGGCCCCGCCGGGCCGGCTCGGACGTGCTCGAACTCGGCATCCACGGCAACGACGATGAGCAGCTGGCGAACGTCGTCGTCGACCCGATCAAGGACCGGCACGGCCGCAGCATCCTGCAGGTGCGCGACCAGAACACCTTCGCCGAGAAGCTCCGGCAGAAGCGGCTGATGACGCTGATCCACCTCTGGTTGGTGCACCGCTTCAAGGCCGACGCGGTGATCTATGTGACGCCGACCGAGGACAACCAATATCAGACCGCGAAGATGAAATCGCACGGCATCTTCAGCGAGGTCTATCAAGAGGTCGGTGAGATCATCGTCGCCGAGGTGAACCGGCCTCGCATCACCGAACTACTGCAGCCCGACCGGGTCGCGCTGCGCAAGCTGATCACCAAGGAAGATTAGCCAGCGGCTCCACCGCAGCCGCCCCGCCGACCGATGCGGCGGCCGCCGATCTGCCCTATCGATGCTGCCCGCCGCGCGCCGGCACGTCGCCACGCTCCCGGCACGGCCACGCCCGCCACGCGGGGGTTCGACCTTGCTTGGGTTCGCCAGCGCGAGGGACACCAAAAATTTACCTGGCGACACAGTTGCACAAGTGTAGGATTTAGCTTGTAACAAACGTGCGTTTAGATTTAACAAACGCGCCCGAACAGAGAGGAGCGCCTGATGAGCACCACAATCAGGAACGCGACAGCCGTGTTCGGTGGGGCGGCAGCGGTTGCTTTGACGGTTGGATTCGGTGCCGTCGGCGTTAGCCCGGCGGGCGGCGCCTCGACGCCGGCGACGCATCCATCATCCCGCGCTGCCACGACGCAGACCGGCACACCCGTCCCCGGCGTGCACATTGCCACGCTCACCGGCTGCATTCCGGGAGCGAATTGCTAGTTGACCACTCCTTCGCAATGGCCCATCGCATCCGCGCGATGGGCCATCTTTGTCTGGCGCGAACTCGGCGCAAGAATCTGTTTGCGCAATCGCGGCGCGGGGTAAGAAAAAGTGGGCGGCGCGAAGTGGCGCATGTGGAGATGGGGGATCTGATGAGATCTGGACCGAGGACGACGGTCGCATTGTTCGGCGGCGCGGCGATGCTCGTGCTATCGGTCGCCTGCGGCGGTGGTCATAAGGGCGGCCCAAGCAGCACCACCACCACGCCGACGACCATTCCGTCGTCTAGCGTCGCGCCCTCCACTGCGCCCGGAGGCGGCGGCGGTGGCGAACCCGGTGGTCCGAACGGCGGTGGCGGACCCAACGGCGGCGGCGGCGGCGTGCCCGGCGGCCCGACCGGTGGCGGCGGCCCCGGTGGTGGTGGCGGCGGCGTGCCCGGCGGCCCGACCGGTGGCGGCGGCCCCGGTGGTGGCGGCGGCAGCATTCCCGGCGTCGGCGGTGGCGGCGGTGGACCGGGCGGCGGCGGCGGATGCGTCGGCAACGTCTGCGGCGGTTACTGATCGGCGAGTCGCCTTCGCAACGCTAAAACGCAATCACAAAGACTTGTTTCCCTAGCCGGTGGGGCCGGGATTACCTGGCCCCATCGGCTTAATCCTTTCCTGGAGCCTAGGGCCGAACCTGTTATCCGAGTTATGGTTCTCCGCAACTCGGATGCAAGGGGACTTCAATGTCGAAGCTCAGGTTCGGATACTTCATCGCCCCGTTCCACCGCTCAGGCACCAACCCGACGCTGGCCTTACAACGGGATCTGCAGTTCGTCGAGCACCTCGACGCCCTCGGCTTCGACGAAGTCTGGTTGGGCGAACACCACTCGGCCGGCAGCGAAATCATCAGTTCCCCAGAGATTTTCATAGCTGCCGCCGCCGAACGGGCGAAGCGTATCCGGTTCGGCACCGGGGTCATTTCGCTGTCGTACCACAACCCGCTCTGGGTCGCCGACCGGCTGATGTTGCTGGATCACCTGACGCACGGCCGCATCATCGGCGGTGTGGGACCAGGCTCGCTGCCGAGCGACTCGTCCATGATCGGACTCACCCCGACCGACACCCGAGAGCTGCTGGAAACCAACCTCGACATCGTCGTGCGGTTACTGGCGGGCGAGACGGTCAGCGCCAAAACTGCGACCCACCAGCTCTTCGATGCCAGGCTGCAGCTTGCGCCCTTTACCGACGGCGGGATCCCGCTGTCGGTCGCCGCGGTCGCGTCACCGACGGGCGCGCGGCTGGCCGGCAAGCACGGCATCGGCCTGCTGTCCATCGGGGCGACCCTGATCGTCGAGGGTTTCGATGCGCTGGCCTATCACTGGGGCATCGTCGAGGAGCGCGCCGCGACCTTCGGCACGCAGGTCGACCGCAAAAACTGGAGCCTGGTCGGTTTGTTCCACCTCGCCGAGACCGAGAAGCAGGCCCGTGAAGAGGTCAAGTTCGGCATCGAGCCGTGGTTCCGGTACTTCCAGAAGGTGGCGGCGTTCCCGCAGATGACGATGCCGGGAGAGCAGCTCGACGAAATGATCGACGTCATCAACGAGAACGGGGCGGGCGTCATCGGCACGCCCGAGCGGGCGCGCGAACAGGTGCAACGGTTGTGGGATCAGTCCGGCGGTTTCGGCTGCATGCTGCAGATGGGCCACGAGTGGGCCAATCCGGCCGCCACCCGACGGTCCGCCGAATTGTTCGCCGCCGAAGTCATGCCACATTTCCAGGGGCAGGCGCAGCCGACGCTGGATGCTGCCGAGCGTGCCGGACAGGCTCGGGAGACCTTGGCGCAGTCACAGTTGGACGCCGTAGCGCACATGACCGAGAAGTATGAAAGCGAGAAACGTCCTGCTAGCGAAGTCTGATTGGTGTGTCACCGAGCAACCAGGATGAATATCCATTGCGTAACGCTTTCTCCGGGAACGCCAGTGGAAACCTATGTGCGAGCGAAAGAATCAGCATGCGACGGGAGTTAAGCGGGGACGGTCGGAACGCCTAGACCGCCGACGACGCGTTCGACGTGTGTGTTACAAGTCTCCGGTTCGGGGGAACTCGTAGTCGAAGATGGGGCCCACCCGGGGCGCCGTTACGACAGGAGTTGCAGCAATGATCGGGTCAATAATCCTCGCCGTCGTCGTGGGTGCGCTCATCGGCTTGATTGCGCGTCTCCTCATGCCAGGCAAACAAGACATCGGCATGATCATGACCATTGTGCTCGGCGCCCTTGGCGGCTTGATCGGCTCCTGGGTGGCCGGCAAGTTCGGCTACCACAATGCCAACGGCGGAATCGCCTGGGTTCCATTCTTCATTGGAATCGGTGCCGCCATCGTCCTCATCGCGATCTGGGAAACCGTGCGCGGTCGCCGTGCCCGCCGCACCGGCTTGCTCAGGTGACCGCTGGGCTAAAACGGGCCGTGGAATGACGGGGTGAGATAGCGCCCATCTATATCGGTCTCCTGTGGTTTTGCGAACCCGTTAACTGTCCGGGTGCTCGAAGTGCTTAAAAACCACTCCTGCTGGGTAAGCGCAGTATGGCGAGATTTGCTCTGGAGGGACGGGTCATGCGAAGACAACACGCGGTGCGCGATATCGACAAGGAACTGCAATCGGTCGCGGTTATCCGGTTGGCCGCTCTTCGCCGCGTGGCCCGAGCTCAAGAGCGGGCGCGGTCCATTCCGTCGCCACCCACAGACATTGCGGATGCCTCGCGCGGTGAACGGCCGCCGGCGCACCCAATGCGTTCCGGTTGGGAATTTCTGCTCCAGGTGCCAGCCTGAATCGGCATCGCTGCCGTCAATAGGCTGGCGCGATGCCGGATCACACGAAGTGAGCGGGCTTGGGATCACAAGCGACCGTGCGGTTCTCCCAGTTCCGGATGTGAGTAACCGCAGAAGCTCTGGACTGGCTGCCGACGGCAGGCGCGTTCGGTGGCCGTCTCCCGGCTTCATATCGAGGCGACAGCCGTGTCTCAGGGGGTAGCTAAGAACGCGGCGCATACCTGAAGGGTGACCACCAACGCCCCTCACCCGATAATCGCCGGCGGATGCCGTCGGCGATTACTGCGCCTCATTCTCGCGGGCGCCGCGACCATGGCCCTCATAGCCTTGTACGAAGCGGCGCAGCCCCAGGCCGCCGAAACCACGCCGGCATTCGGATCGGTGCACCTGACGGGCATGGCCCTTTCACCCCAGGCGCCAGCGGCTCTCACCGGCGGCGGCTTCGCGGCCGATGACGACGATGATCAAGCCCAGCTGCAACAGCAGCTGAATCAGCAGCAGCTGCAGCAGTCCATGCAGCAGGCCCAAGAACAAAACGACGAGGCCGAGCAGCAGTTCAATCAGGACATGCAGCAGCAACAAACCTATGAGAACCAGTTCAACAACCCGTAAAGAGTGAATCAAAGCGTGGCGGCCGCTTTGCGCGGCCGTCATGCGCCGTGCGGGAAAACTACCGCCCGCCGTTGGATTCGCGCTCGGCCGCCTTGACCAGCCGGCCGGCGAAAAACCGGACCGCTCCGCCCATGGCGGCGCGCATCAGCGGGCCCGTCCCGCGGACGCCTTCGGTGAAGGACCCGGTCCAGCGGATGTCGGTTCCGCCCGCCGCATTCGGCGTTAGGACCACCTCGCCGGCGTAGTCCTTGGCCGGGGTGGAGGGGCCCACCAGCTTGTAGGCGTGGCGACGGTCCTGCTCGTACTCGACCGTTTCCTCCTGCACGTAGACGGGCCACATGCCCACCTTCCGAATGGCCCCGATGCCGCCCGGCGCGGGGTCGCCCTGGCGGGCCCAACTCGAGTGCACCACGATCGGCTTGGCCCATTGCGACCAATTGGCTCCGTCGGCTACCAGTCGGAACAGCGTCGCGGCGGGCGCAGTGCTGGTGCGGTTGATTTCGAAGGAATAGTTCCGGCCCGGCATGAAAACTCCTGGTGGTAGCAAACGCACGGCCCTGTACGCCGCTCGCCGGTAGGCTACCGTCCGCGCTGGACGTCGGCCGGATCGGGTTGATCGTCGTCGTCCGCCCGGTGATCTAACGCCTGCCGGAATCGGCGAATGCGCCCGGCGCTCTTGATGTTTGCCGATCCAGCGCCGGGGGACCGTCGCATCGGCTTGCCTAGACTGCAGTTATGGATCACGATTCCCGGCAGGACGGCCCAGCTGGCCTACTTCGGATCGAGGACTGCCTGGACGCGGCGGGAGGTGTCGTGCTGCCGCCCGGGGTCAACCTGATATCGCTCATCGACCGCAACATCGCGAATGCCGGTGACACCGTGGCGTATCGCTATCTCGATTACAGCCGTTCCGCCGACGGGGACGCCGACGAGCTGACGTGGAGCCAGTTCGGTCGTCCGGCTGCAGGCCATCGGCGCGCACATCCAGCAAGCCGCCAGCCGCGGTGAGCGCGTTGCGGTCCTCGCGCCGCAGGGCATCGACTACGTCGCCGGCTTCTACGCCGCGGTCAAGGCCGGGACCGATCGCCGTCCCGTTGTTCGCCCCCGAACTGCCCGGCCACGCCGAACGCCTCGATACCGCGCTGCGCGATTCGCGAGCCCACCGTCGTGCTCACGACCACGCCGCGGCCGAGGCGCGGTCGAGAGCGTTTCTGGCGACGCTCGCGCACCTGCGCAGGCCGCGAGTCGTCGCGATCGATCTAGATACCCGACTCGCGGGGGACTCGTTCGTGCCCACCGAGCTCGGCATGGACGACATCTCGCACCTGCAGTACACCTCGGGCTCGACCCGGCCGCCGGTCGGTGTCGAGATCACCCACCGCGCCGTCGGCACCAACCTGATCCAGATGATCCTGTCGATCGATCTGCTGGACCGAAACACCCACGGCGTCAGCTGGTTACCGCTCTACCACGACATGGGCTGTCGATGATCGGCTTCCCGGCCGTCTACGGCGGCCACTCCACGCTGATGTCGCCGACCGCGTTCGTCCGTCGGCCGCAGCGTGGATCCAGGCGCTGTCCGATGGGTCCCGGCAGCGGCCGCGTCGTCACCGCCGCCCCGAACTTCGCCTACGAGTGGGCCGCGCAGCGCGGCCTGCCCGCCGCCGGTGAGACATCGACCTGCGCAACGTGGTGATGATCATCGGCTCCGAACCCGTCAGCATCGACGCGATCACGACGTTCAACAAGGCGTTCGCGCCCGTACGGGTTGCCGCGCACCGCGTTCAAACCCTCCTACGGCATCGCCGAGGCAACGCTGTTCGTCGCGACCATCGCACCTGCCGCCGAGGCGACGCGGCGTACATCTCGACCGCGAGCAGCTGGGCGCCGGACATGCGGTGCGCGTCGACGGCGGATGCCCCCGACGCCGTCCCGCAGGTGTCGTGCGGTCAGGTCGCGCGCAGCCAGTGGGCCGTCATCGTCGACCCCGGACCAGCGATCGAGCTGCCCGACGGCGAGGTGGGCGAAATCTGGTTGCACGGCAACAACGTCGGCGCGGCTACTGGGGGCTGCCCGACGAAACCCGGCGCGCGTTCGGCGCCGAGCTGCGGTCGCCGCTCGCCGACGGCAGCCACGCCGACGGGGCGCCGATCGGAGCGCACCTGGCTGCGCACCGGCGACTTCGGCGTGTATCTCGACGGTGAGCTGTACGTCACCGGCCGGATCGCGGACCTGGTGACGATCGACGGCCGCAACCACTACCCGCAACACCTCGAGGCCACCGTCGCCGAAGCGTCCCGATCGTGCGCCGCGGATACGTCACGGCATTTGCCGTGCCGGACGGCGACGCTCCGGATGCCGCCCGGCTCGTCGTCGTCGCCGAACGGGCCGCGGGCACCAGCCGTCAGGATCCACAGCCGGCGATCGAGTCAATCCGCGCAGCGGCCGCGCAGCGGCACGGTCTGAACGTCTCGGACGTGCGCCTCCTGCCGGCCGGCGCTATCCCACGGACCACCAGCGGCAAGCTGGCCCGCAGGGCCTGCCGGGCGGAGTACCTCGGCGGCACCCTGGGCGCCCGCTAACCGGCGGGCCGAACGCTCTAAAAGACCTTGCGCACGTAGCCGGACTGGCTAGTCTCCTCTCGGAGGCACGAGATGGTTCTCAAGTTAAGGGTGTCGCCCGATTTGATCGGCGGCGACGTGGATGCCGGCTACGGCAAGGTGGCCGACGCTTTTCGTGCGACCTTTCGCGACCGTGCCGAAGTCGGTGCCGCCGTCGCCGTCTACCGCGACGGCGTCAAGGTGGTCGACCTGTGGGGCGGTACCGCAACGGTTTGACCAAGGATCCGTGGCAGGCCGACACCATGGTGAACATGTTCTCTACGACCAAAGGCGTCGCTGCCCTGGTCGTGGCGGCGGCGGTGTCTCGCGGGCTCATCTCCTACGACGCCAAGATCGCCGATTACTGGCCGGAATTCGCGCAGGCCGGCAAGGGCAACGTCACCGTCCGCCAACTCCTGGCGCATCAGGCCGGAGTCTGCGCGCTCAAACCAAAACCGACGCTGGCCGACGTGGCCGATCCGCAGCGGCTCTCGCCGATCCTGGCGTCCCAAGTGCCGGCGTGGCGACCGGGCACCCGGCACGGTTATCACGCGATCACGCTCGGCTGGTACGAGTCCGAGTTGATCCGCCGAACCGATCCGGCCGGGCGCACGCTGGGCCGGTACCTAGCGGACGAGATCGTCGCGCCGGCGGGACTCGACCTGCACATCGGGCTGCCGGGCTCAGTCGACCGCACCCGAATCGCCCACATCCACAACTGGGTACGCGCGGAAACGATGCTGCACTTGGGCGTCGATGCCCCCTGGATTCGTGGGCGCATCGCTCAACCCGATCGGCCTGACAGCACGCAGCATCGCGGTCCCGCATGGCGTCAACCCGTTCAACGGGGACTACAACCGCGACGACGTCCGGGCGGTCGAGATCCCGTCGGCCAACGGGATCGGCACCGCCAGGTCGGTCGCGCGCATGTACGGCAGCGCGGCCTGCGGCGGTACCGAGGTTCCGCTGAGCCCTGGCACCCTCGAGGCACTGGCGGCACCCGCGATCCCGCCGAGCCAGGGCGTGCGCGACAAGGTGATGCACATCGATGTGGCGTATGCACTCGGTTTCTGTAAGCCCGTCCCGCGGTTCGTGTTCGGGTCATCGGACAACGCCTTCGGCACCCCGGGCTTCGGGGGATCGTTCGGATGCGCCGACCCGGATACCGGCGTCGGGTTCGCCTACGTGATGAACCGGCTCGGGTTTCACCTCTGGAGCGATCCGCGTGAACTGGCGTTACGGCAGGCCTTATTTCGCGACGTGCTCGGGGTACGCCCGCAGAGTTGACCCGACGCCCGCCGTTCCTGGTGGCATCCTGGCCATGTGGGTTTGATATTCCGGTTGGCGGAGCTGCTGATCGTGATCCTGCCGCTGACGGGCGCGATCGTCGCCGTCGTGCGCGCATTCGGCCGACGGCACACCGGCGCGCAACCGCAGGACATCAGCCGGACACGACTACCCGACCCCACCGCCGCCGACGGAGCCGGTGTTAATCAGGCGGCCCAGTGGCGCTCGGTCAGGCGCGTGCTCGACGAGCACGGCCGCACGGATGCGCGCTGGCTCGAGTACGAACTCGACGTCGCCAAGCTGCTGGACTACCCGCTGATGACCGACATGCGCGACGCAAACACGATCGCGTTCCACAAAGCCAAACTGCGGGCCGACTTCCTGCGCCCCATCAAGGCCGAGGATCTGCTCGATGACCGCGAAGGTGCCGCGCAATACATGGCCGCCGTCGAGGACTACGTCACGGCGTTCAACGCCGCCGAGGCCGAAGCGATCCGCAGACGCCGCACCGATTTCGCCCGGTCGGATCAGCAGCGAATTGCGCGGGCGCAGAGCCTGTTACGGGTCGCGGCCGACCCCGCGGCGGCCGCGCATGAACGCCAGCGCGCATACGATGTGGCCCGCAACGAACTCGACGGCCTGCTGGTGCTGCCATCCGCGACACAGGCGAACCTCGAGCGCGGAATCTCCGGCGAGCTGGAGCAATAGCCGAGTGAGCGCGTGATCTACGGGCAGGTGTATCCGCCGTCGATGACGACATCCGAACCGGTCATATAGCTGGAAGCCTCGCTGGCCAGATAGACGTACAGGCCGGTGAGCTCCTCGGGGCGACCGATGCGGCCGAGCGGGATCTTCGGCTCCCATTGGCGGTGATACTCCGTCAACGGCTCGACGAGCTCGGTCAGGATGTAGCCGGGGCTGACGCTGTTGACCCGAATGTTGTGCGGCGCCAATTCGACTGCCATCGCCTTGGTCATGTGGATGACGGCCGCCTTGGAGGTGCAGTAATGACCGACCTGCTGTGGGACATTGATGATGCTGCCGGACATCGAGGCGGTGTTGATGATGACGCCGCCGCACCCCTGGGCCACCATCGCCCGCGCCGCCGCCTGCGCGGTCAGGAAGACACCGGTCACGTTGGTGTCCTGGATGCGCTGGAACTCTTCGCGCGACATCTCCAGCATCGGGATGACCGTGATGATGCCTGCGTTGCAGACCGCGATGTCGATGCCGCCCAACTCCGCGATCACCCGATCCACCATGCTGGTCACCTGCTCGGGCCGGGTCACGTCGCATCGGATCGGCACCACCTTGCCGCCGTCCGCCGCCAGCTCGGCGGCAACGCTTTCCAGGGCCTCGACATTGCGGGACGCGATGGCCACATCAGCGCCGGCTTGCGCGTAGGCCTGGGCCACTATCCTGCCGATACCGCTGGACGCCCCGGTGACCAACGCCCTCTTATCGCGCAGGCCGAATAAGTCCATCACGTTCATCCGAGATCCCCATTCATACGAGCGACCCAAAACCGAAACACGTTCTAGTGTGTCCGCTATGGGCAAATTCAGCAGGGCCGAAATCGATAACGCCATCGACAACTACACCAAGGTCGTTGAAGGGTGTAGCGCTTCGGGCGACTGGCGGCCCTTTGCGGACCTGTTCACCGAGGACGTCGTCTACACCGAGCATCACTACGGTGTCTTTCACGGGCGTGAGGCGGTCCGCGACTGGATCGTCGCAGTGATGGCGCCGTTCCCGCACATGCGTTTTCCCAATGACTGGATCGCTCACGACGACGACAACGACGCCGTCGTCGTCATGATCAAGAACCTGCTGGACCACCCGACCGACCCGAAAGGTGAACCGTTTTGGTTCCCGAACTGGACCCGGCTGGTCTACGCGGGCGACGGGCTGTTCTCCAGCGAGGAAGACATCTACAACCCCGACCGGGACGCTCCCGGTGTCGTTGCGGGCTGGATGCAGGCCGGCGGCCAGCTGGCCACGACAGAGATCCTGCAGCCTGGCGCTTAACAGCCTACGAGAGATCGGGCTGTCGCCGCCGCCGGCGCGACCGGACCTTGCTCAACGCCTGCTCCCACGCGAGCAACGTCGTGGCTTTCACATTGGCGGGTTTCACGCTGTCGCGGGAGAGCAGCGCCGTCGCGGCGGCCTTCGTGGTCGCCGACGCCTTCGACATGTGGCCGGAGTCGAACGGCGGCTGCGGGTCGTACTCGATGGCGAGCTGGATCGCCTTTGCGCGGCCTTCGCCGCCGATCTGTCCGGCCAGCCACAGCGCGAGGTCGAGCCCGGCGGACACGCCCGCACAGGTGACGATGTCGTCCTGGTGCACGATCCGTTCGTCGGCCACGGGTTCGCGCCGAACGCCTTCAGCGCGGGAACCGTCAGCCAATGCGACGTCGCGCGCCGGCCTTCCAGCAGGCCGGCGGCCGCCAGAATCACCGACCCCGAGCACACCGACGCCGTCCAGCGTCGCGGTCCGATGGGCCCGGCGCAACCAGTCGAGCAGCTTCTCGTCACGGGCGTGCACCGGCGTCGATGGACCCCCGGGCACGAGAATCACGTCGGGCGAAGGGGTTTCGGCCAGCGAGTGGGTGGCGCCGATGCACCAGCACACCGGAGTCGGCGGTGATCGGCCCGGCTTCGTGCCAGACGAAGCGCACCTCGGCGTCCGGCAACTTGCGCAGCACCTCGTACGGTCCGATCATGTCCAGCGCGGTGAAGCCCGGGTAAGCCACGATGGCGATCTGGGTCATGTGTCGTCTCCTCTCGGTGTCAGGCGAATGCCTTGCGGTACTGGTCGGGCGAAATACCCACGCGGCGAACGAAATTGCGCCGCATGGTTTCCGCGGTGCCGAAGCCGCACCGGGCGGCGATCGCGATGACGGTGTCGTCGGTCTCCTCCAACTGCCGGCGCGCGGCTTCGGTGCGGATGCGTTCGACATACTGGCCGGGCGCCTCGCCGACCTCGTCGGTGAACACCCGGGTGAAGTGCCGCGGGCTCATCGCGGCCCGGCGGGCCAGATCGTCGATGCTGTGCGGGCCACCCGGTTCGGCCTCGATGGCCTCCTGCACCTCGCGGATCGATGCCCGCTTGGCCCGCGGCATCCATACCGGCGCCGCGAACTGTGTCTGCCCGCCCGGGCGGCGCAGATACAGCACCAGCCAGCGGGCGACCGTCTGCGCGACCTCGGTGCCGTGGTCCTCCTCGACCAGCGACGAGCGCGAGGTCGATGCCCGCGGTGACGCCGGCGGCGGTCCATACCTTCTCGGAGCTCCGCACGAAGATCGGATCGGGATCGACGTCGATGGCGGGGAATTCGCTGGCCAACCGCTCGGCGAAGGCCCAGTGGGTGGTCACCCGGCGGCCGTCCAGCAGGCCCGCCTCGGCGGCGAGAAACGCGCCGGTGCAGACGCGTGACGATGCGCCGGGCGTGTCCGGCGACCGCCTTGATCCAGGCCACCAGCTCGGCGTCGGATCGGGCGGCGTCGACGCCGGCGCCGCCGGGCAGCACGACGGTGTCGATCGGGTCGCTGCGGGTCGGGTAGCGGGGTCGCCACGAAGGCCAGACCGGTGGCGGTGCTGACCGGCTGTCCACCGACCGAGACGATCGACGACCTCGTAGCCGCCACCGGTCAGCAGCGATGCGCCGGTGAACACGTCATACGGGCCCACCACATCGAGCGCCTGCACGCCGGGAAAGCCGACGATCACCACCTTGCGAGGCATGGATTCAGTGTCGGCCACGCCAGGGTGTGTCGTCTACGCCATGTACCCCACCAATTAGGACATGCGGGACCTGCCCCGATGGCGGTTACGGCGGCCTTGGCAGACTGTTGCCCATGGCACAGATAACGTTGCGTGGAAACGCGATCAACACTGTCGGCGAGCTTCCTGCCGTTGGATCCCCAGCCCCGGCCTTTAGTCTGATTGGCGGCGATTTGGGCCCGGTCAGCAATGAGCAGTTCGGCGGTAAGGCTGTGGTGCTGAACATCTTTCCGTCCATCGACACGCCGGTGTGCGCGACCAGCGTGCGGACGTTCAACGAGCGCGTTGGCGGCGAGCGGCGCGTCGGTGGTGTGCGTGTCCAAGGACCTGCCGTTCGCGCAGGCAGCGATTCTGCGGCGCAGAGGGCACCGAGAACGTCAGGACCGCCTCGGCGTTCCGCGACAGCTTCGGTGAGGACTACGGCGTCACCCTCACCGATGGTCCGATGGCCGGATTGCTCGCCCGCGCCATCGTGGTGATCGGCGCCGACGGCAATGTCGCCTACACGGAGCTGGTGCCCGAGATCGCCCAGGAGCCCAACTACGACGCGGCGCTGGCGGCGGCGGGCTGAACCGCGCCCGCTTCGGGCCGGCCTTGAGCTAGGGCTCGCCCACTCGCTCCGCGGTGGCGGCCAGCACCTCGCCGGCACCCGGCCCACATGCCCTTGATGATGTCGGCGGCCGGCGGAAGGTCCTCGATGCGGCCGGCCACCTGACCGGTGTTGGCGACGCTGGCGTCCATGTCGCCGTCGAAGTACAGCCGCTGGACCCTCTGCAACGCGGCACCGCCCTCCTCGAAAGACGCTGAGGCGTCCAGCTTGTCAGCGGCCGGCGTCCGGATCACCCGCATCATCCGCCTGCCGTCCAGGGGGAGTAGCACGGTGGACGTCTCGTCGGCACGCACGACCGCCTGCTTGAGGTTGCGCGTGCACCGGCGAATCCGCCGAGGCGAGCAGTCGGGTGCCCATCTGAACGCCGTCTGCGCCCAGGACCAGCGCGGCGGCCATGGATCTCGCATCGCAGATGCCCTCCAGCCGCCACGATCGGTACGTCGACATGGGCTGCCACCAGACGGCAACAGCACCATGGTCGATGCGCCGAACCGGTTCTTGAACCCACCTCCTTCGACACCTTCGACCACCAGGCCGTCCACGCCCGCGTCGACGGCTTTCTTGGCCGCCGCCAGCGTGCCCACGACGTGGAACACCGTGATGCCCGCGTCATGCAGCCGAGCGGTGAACAGCGACGGGTCACCGGCCGAGGTGGTCACGAAGCGAATGTTGTTGGCAGACAACAATTCCACGACTGCCGGGTTGCGGTTGAAGAGCAGCGCGATGTTGGCCCCGACGGGCCGATCGGTGAGGTCGCGGACTCGTTGCACATCGGCGCGACCCTGCTCCGAGGTGGTCTCGATGATGCCCAGCGCACCCGCGTTGGATACCGCCGCGGCCAATTGGGCGCCGGCGATATAGGTCATCGGCGCCTGGATGATCGGGATGTCGACGTTCGCCAGCGCGCACAGCCGGTTGGCGCCGGCAGCTGGGTTTCTCAATCGGCATGGTGCCCTCGGTTTGCCCGCGTGGATCGATCAGGTCACGAAAGCCTTCCGCCCGGTATACGGACGCGCCGAGGCTCCGCACCCGTTCGGTCAGCGCCCTGTCCGATGTCACGACGCGAATTTCGCCGGCGCGGCGTCGGCCTGCACCAGGCGGACGATCTCGTCGTCGGCCGAATTGGCGGCCGCTCTGGGCGCATACGCGACCTCGATCACCGATGACGGATGGGCGTCGACGGCGGTCGCTCGAACACCACGGTCACCGTCGCTTCGTCCTTGCCCGTGGGACGCCCACTCGTCCAGCCTTTCCACCAACGCGACCATGGCGCCGTTGGCGGTTCTTCCACCAGCCATCCGGGCGACTTCCGATCACGTTCATCCCGTCGACGATCCAGCGCACACCACACCGTAAACGACGTGGCGCGGCGGATGATTTCCATTCTTAAAGCCGTCAGTGGTTGATACGGTCACCCTCATGACCTCGATCGCCGACACCACAGACCGGGTCGTCGCGCTGGCCCGCGGTATGCGGGACCTGGTGCGCGCCGAAGCCGCCGAATCCGAGCGGATGCGCACCCTCACGCCGGCGATCGTCGATGCAGATGTGGGCCAGCGGCCTGATGTCGGCGTTCAACCCGGTCGAGGCCGGCGGTGTCGAGCCGTCGTTCGCCGAGATGATCGAGACCTGGATCGAAATGGCTTGGCAGGACGGCTCATTCGGCTGGATCGGGATCGCCAACCTGCCATCGTCGTTCGCCGCGGCCGCGTACTCTGCCCGACGACGGGTTTCGCCGAGGTATTCACCGCCCACGACAACCGCGTCACCATGGGCGGCCAGTTCTTTCCCAACGGACAGGGCACCGTCGTCGACGGCGGCTACCGGCTGACCGGAGCGTGGAGCTTCGGTTCGGGCATCGGCCACTCGGAATACGTTGCGGCCGGCTTCCTGCCGATGGACGGCGGCGAGATGCGCTGGATCAGTGAGGGTTTCCCCGAGATGCGGGTCGCCGTGATGCCGCGGGCCGAGATCAGTTTCAACGACGGCTGGCACGTGCAGGGGCTCAAGGGAACCGGTTCCTACGACTACAGCGCTGACGGACGTTTTCGTTCCCGAGCAGCCGCACGTTCGAGCTGTTCGTCCGCCGAGCCGCTGCCGTGGGACGTCGCCGGCCGCCCGGATGGGACTGATGCCCGTGACCGCCGCCGGTCACGCGTCGTGGGCGCTGGGCGTGGCCAAGAGCATGCTCGACGATGTCCACGAGCTGGCCGCGACGAAGTTCCGGATGAGCGACATGGCGTCGCTGGCCAGCCGCCCGACCTTCCAGAAGGGCCTGGCGCACCACGTCGCGGCCTGGCGCGCGGCGCGCCTGCTGGTCCTCGACGCGTTCACCACCGCCGAGGCGGCGGTCGCCGCCGGAGAGGACCTGACACCGGCGCTGCGCGCCGACATGCGGGTGGCCGCCGTCTACGCCACCGACATCGGCCCGTGAGCTGCGCCGAATGGGCGCATCTGGTCGCCGGCACCAGCTCGATCCGCGAGGGCAGCCGGCTGGAGCGCGCCTTCCGCGACATCTACACCGGAACCCAGCACGCCTTCATCAGCGAGAAAGTCGCCATCGACGTCGCGCAGATTTGGCTGGGCATCATCGAAGACCAGCCCGGGTTGTAAGGCGCGACCCCCCCCCCCCCCCCCCCTTGAATCTAGGTACCGCGACAGGTCCTCGCTACCATTGCGCGCATGCGTGGCTCAAAAATCCTGATCACCGGTCCGACCGGTCAAATTGCCACCCCCATCGCCCGTGCGCTTGCCGCCGATAACGAGGTCTGGGGAATCGCCCGTTTCACCGACCCCGCCGCGCGAGAAGGTCTCGAGAAGGCTGGGATTCGTTGCGAGAAGGTGAATCTCGCGGCAGGTGACTTCACCGCTCTGCCAACAGATTTCGACTATGTCCTTAACTTGGCGGTGGCCAAGAGCGGAAGCTGGGATAAGGATTTGGCGGCCAACGCGGAGTCGGTCGGCGTGCTGATGGCCCACTGCCGCAACGCCAAGGCCTTCCTGCATTGCTCGTCGGCCGCCGTGTATGACCCGCCGGACGACGACCCCCGCAGCGAGCGGTCCGCCCTCGGCGACAACCACAAGCCGCTGTTTCCCACGTATTCCATTTCCAAGATCGCCGGGGAGGTGGTCGCCCGATCGGTGGCGCGCGTCGTCGGCGTGCCCACCACGATCGCCCGGCTCAACGTCCCCTACGGCGACAACGGCGGATGGCCGTTCTATCACATGGAGATGATGCTGGGCGGCATCCCGATTCCCGTCCCACCCGGTGAACCCGCCCGCTACAACCCGATTCACGAGGACGACATCATCGCGACCATTCCCAAGCTGCTCGAGGTCGCGTCGGTCCCCGCGACCACGGTCAACTGGTGCGGCGACCAGACGGTCAGCCTGCAGGAGTGGTGCGACTACCTTGGTTCACTCGTCGGCAGGGAGCCGATCTTCGAGGCGAGCGACCAAGCGCTGCGCGGCAATCCCACCACTATCGACCGGATGCACGAACTCATCGGTGGCACCTCGGTCGACTGGCGCGACGGCATTCGCCGGATGGCAGCCAAATTCCATCCGGAGCTCGTCGGCGTAGATGCGGCCACCGTCGACTCGTTGTGCCGATTTCGAAGTCGCCTCGGACCGACTCGACGTTCGGCGGCAGAGCGCGATCACCGTCCGCTTGACCAGCCGTGTGCGCGATGCTAAGCAAGTGCTCAGCACTGAGCGCATCGGGCGCCCGGGCGCCACGACTGGCAATACGAAGGGGATCAGATGACGGTGCAGGCGGTATTGGACGACATTCGCAAGCGTCCCGGAACGGGTGACGTCATCTCGGTCATCGATCCCGCGACCGAGGAGACGATCACCGAATTCACCGACTGTGGGCAAGAGGCGGTCAACGACGCCGTCGCGCGGGCGAAGGCAACGTTCGAGTCGGGCGTCTGGTCAGAGCTTCCGGGCCGCGAGCGGGCCAAGATTTTGTGGCGGATCGGGGAGCTGATCGACGAACACGCCGAGGAGTTCGCCCAGCTCGACTCGCTCAACACCGGCATGCCGTTGCTGCAGGCGCAGTTGCAGATGTCGACCTGTTCGGAGTTCTTCCGCTACTACGCCGGTTGGTGTTCGAAGATCAACGGTGTCGCCTACGACGTGAAGACCGACGGCATCGCGACCGACAACTACGTCAACATGCACGCCTACACACTCAAAGAGCCGTACAGCGTGGTGGGCCTGATCTTCCCGTGGAACGGCCCGATCTTCAACGCCAGCGCGAAGCTTGCCCCGGCCCTTGCGGCGGGCGGCAGCCTGCTCGTCAAGCCGGCTGAGGAGACGCCGCTGTCGGCGCTGCTGTTGGACAGGCTCGTCCACGAGGCCGGTGTGCCCGAGGGTGTCGTCAACCTGCTGACCGGTTACGGCCACACCGCGGGCGCAGCGATCACCGCGCACCCCGATGTCCAGAAGGTCGCCTTCACCGGCTCGACCGAGGTCGGCAAGGAGATCGTGCGCGCCTCGGCGGACAACCTGAAGAAGGTCACGCTCGAACTCGGCGGGAAATCCCCGGTGCTGATCTTCGACGACGCGAACCTGGACAACGCCATCATGATGGCGTCGCTGGGCATCTTCGTGCACTCCGGCCAGGGCTGCGTGTGCGGGTCGCGCATCTTCGCCCAGCGAGGCGTCTATGACCGGGTCGTGGAAGGCATTGCCATGATGGCGAATTCGTTCAAGTTGGGCGCCCCCAGCGAGGAGGGCTGCGTCAGCGGCCCCCTGATCAGCCAGAAGCAGTTGACCCGCGTGATGGGCTTCATCGACGAAGGCAAGAAGGACGGTGTCGAGGTGGTCACCGGCGGTCACCGCCTGGATCGCAAGGGCTACTTCGTGCACCCGACGGTGCTCACCAACGTCGACCCCGGGATGCGGCTGTACCAGCAGGAAATCTTCGGGCCGGTGGTCACCATCCTGCCGTTCGACGATGAGGACGAGGCCGTGGCCCTGGCCAACGACACCACCTACGGCCTGGCGGCGACAGCGTGGACGGAGAACCTCGGCCGGGCCCACCGGATCATGAGGCGACTGCAGGCCGGCAGCGTCCAGGTCAACTGCCAGCTGGTCTTCGACCACGATGTGCCGTTCGGCGGGTACAAGCAGTCCGGTTGGGGCCACGAGTTCGGTAAAGAGGGCCTCGAGATCTACCTGAAGACGAAGTCGGTCTGGGCTCAGCTCTAGACCTGTTGTCCACAACGGAAAGTCCCGGGCGCCATCACCGTGGCGGCGTCGTCGCGGTCAGTACAGACCCGCCCGGCGGCTACCGATCCCAATCGATGCCGCTGACCGACCCGCCCTTCCGGGCCGCCCGGCGACCTCGCGTGCGCTCTACTCTGCAGAAGGGGAGAAGGGTTGGCTCGATGAACGTGCCCCGGATGGCGCTGGTCCGGATCGCCTTACTGACTGCGCTGATTGCGACCTCTTCGGCCGGGCCCGCGGGCGCCGATCCGCCGTCCACCCAGGTGATTACCGTGATCGCCGTCGGGCCCGGCGGCGAAGCGATGAACGGCTACAAAGTGGCGTCCGGGCCGGGCAACGTAGGGCAGGCCAGCGACTGCTCGGAACCGTCGCCGTCGGCGGTTGCTGACAACGTCTACTACTGTTCGCCGAGCGCGGCCGGAGCCGGCACCTGCTGGCCCTCGACGCCGGGATCTCTTCTGTGCGTGGACAATCCGTGGGACCTGCAGATGCACCGGGTGATGTTCGACGGTCAGCTCCCGCCCGTGCACGCGACCGCCAACCCGGACCCGTTCGCGCTCGCCCTCGACGACGGCACCCACTGCCTCCTGCGCAACGGCGGCGCGTGGGGCGGGCGTGCCGACGGATACATGGGCGTCTACGGATGTGGCGGCGCCGGGAGCGACCTTGCCGTGCTGTGGCTGCCCAGCCAGGGCGCCGGCTCCTGCATCGACCGCTCATCGCCGGCGTGGACCGTCAAAGTCGGTCGCCTCGGCGCACCGGACGCCGCGCTTCCACCGCCTGCGACCCGCACGGTGACCGCCGCCTGGCTCGCGGGAGGCAGGGCCGGTCAGTAGGCCGGCGGCGGTACTGCTATAACGCAACGTATGTCAGGCTCAGGGCACACGATCACCCATGTTTCCGATACAGCCAGATGGACGGCGTTGCACCGGGCCACCGAATCGGCGCGTCCCGATGCACTATTCAACGATCCGCTCGCGGCACGTCTCGCCGGCGAACAGGGCCGCGCGATCGTCGACAGCGTTCCGTGGACGGATCGCAGTGGTTGGTGGCTGGTCGCGCGCACCAAGATCATCGACGATGCCATCGCCGACGCCCTCGCTGATGGTTGCGACCGCGTCCTGAATCTGGCCGCCGGCTTGGATACCAGGCCCTATCGCTTGGACCTCCCATCCGAACTCACCTGGATCGAGGCCGATCTACCCAAGCTGCTTGCCGAGAAGACGCAATTACTCGCCGACGAGACGCCTCGGTGCCGGCTGACCCGCACAGCCGTTGACCTCGCCGACCCGCACGCGCGATATGCGTTCTTCAACGACGCGCTGGACGGTGTGACGAGGGCCTTGGTGCTGACCGAGGGTCTGTCGATGTACCTCGAGCCCCGTGACATCGTCGGGCTTTCGGATGCGATCAAGCGGCCGGAGGTCGCGTGGTGGATGCTCGATTTCGCCTTTCCCGGCCTGAGGAAGCGGATCAACAAGAACGTCGCCGGAATCTCGGAAAACGCGCCGTTCAAGTTCGCACCCGACAACGGGCTGGGCTTCTTCGAAGACCTGGGCTGGCGGACCGTCGAAGCGGAATCGGTGCTCGAGGCCGCCCATCGGTTGCACCGCTTGCCGATATGGATGCGCCCACTGGTCTGGCTCCGTCGATCGGATTTGCGCCGTCCGGGTGGCAAACCGACGAGTGCGGTCGCCCTGCTTACCCACTGAGGCGCGGACCCACCCGCCTACCAGACGCGTATCCAGTCGATGAGCATGTCGGCGGGGTAGGTTCCCGACCCGGGATCGCCGCCGCCGGAACCGGCCACCGCCAGGTTGAACACCGGGTAGACCGCGTAGCCCGCGCCGTTGAACGGCCAATCCGGCAGCGAGCTCGCCGGCACGTCGAAGTATGGTTGCGCGCCGTCGGCATAGTCCTTCCAGAACCGGATGCCCGCCTCGTCCCATTGGCAGCGCCAGGTATGCCAGGCGCTGTCCACCGCGATGTTGTGGGTCTTCCATTCGCCGCCGTTGGCTTTGGCGTGCACGGTGGTGGCCGAGGGCCAGTTGCCGTTGCCGTACCACTCCATGACGTCGATTTCGCCCTGGTCCTCGTTGCCCATCCAGTAGGCGGGCCAGGCGCCTGGGGTCAGGCAGTCCAGTTTGATCCGGGCTTCCCAGGTGTGGCCGACGCCGCCGCGCCACAGGCTCTGCACCTTGCCGCTGTAGTAGGTGGGCCCGTCCTTGGCGGCGCGCAGCACCAGGTTGGACTTGCCGTCGACGAAGACGTTGCGGCGATCATCGCGATATTGGCCGATGTTCTCGGGGCGTTCCCAGTAGGTCGGGTCCTTGATCGTCTCGCGGGCTTTGGCCACCGCCCATTTGGACGCATCCGGGGCTGAGCCTGCCGGGCCGTCGAATTCGTCCGAGAAGATGTAGCTCCCGGATTGGCCGCTCGGCGCGGCGGGCGGCGGTATCCGACCGGCAGCTCCATCCCGTCGCGGCGGGTAAGCCCAGGCTTTCGGGGCCGGCAGCGTTGCTGCCAGCACGCCGATCCCGGTTGTCAAGATCATGCGGCGACGATCGATCTCCGGCATAAGCATGGGACCCTAGCAGCCAACCGTGCATGAGGTTCAAACGGGAATTCTGTCGGTGCCCGTCGCTATGGTTCTGATTGCCGTCGGACCAGCACGGACGACAGCACAGCAGGGCAACGGATTACGCTCGAAATTCATGGCCAATTCTCATCTTGACGGGTGGTTTGGTCTCAGGATTCGGCGGGCATTCTGGAATCACGATCCGATAACCACACTGTTGTAGCTTTTGCGGGTGGTACCGAGAGGAGTGACGATCGTGGCGAATACACCAGAAGGCACGGTTATTTTCCTTCAGTCCCATCCGGCATGGGTCGCCGCTCGACGTCGGGAACGCGAACGCAATGAAGCAATGCGTCGTCATCCTTCGTTCGCATCCGCCAACGCGCCGCCGCCTCTGGTAGCTCGGTCGTTCCGATGGTCCGCAACTCCAAGCTGTACTCGAGCGGCAACACCTCAGCCTAAATTCCACAAATCTTGGTGAGCCCAAAGCGCATCCCGCACGTCGCTAATGGCTTAATCAACGGCATTAGACCCCGTTGCCGCATTACTCTACTATCGGTTGATTATTCGCATGTCTGAACTTAACCCGTCAGACGTGTCCGAGCGGCCGTCCATCTCGCTCATGTCAGTCACGGCCGGACGTCGCGGCTCCGATGTCGCGTTCACCGCCGCCGTCCTGGGTCGTCAACCTCGACGATCGGGTCGTCGACGTCGTCGAATTCCAGCCGCAATGCCCGGCACATGATCGCGTGCATTACGTACATGGTGGTGGTGTAAGTGAATTCGAGGATCTCGGTGTCGGTGAAGACTTCCCGTAACTGAGTGAACAACTGCTCGGGTACCCGACCATGTTGGCCCGCAAGGCAATCCGCGTAGGCCAGCAATAGCCGCTCGGTGTGATCGAAACAGTCGGCGGTCTCCCAGCGACGGGATGGCCGCGATCTTCTCCTCGGACAGTCCCGCCGACCGGCACGCCTTGCAGTGTTGCGAGAAGACGAACTGGCTGCCGACCACCCAGCCCGCCCGGATCTGGCCCAACTCGCGGTGATCGGCCCGGATGGAGACCTCTTCGCGGTAGAGGCGGAAGCCACGCACGGCATGGCGCAGGGCGGCGGGGGACTGCGCCATCACCGTCCACCAGTTGCCGGGTAGTGCCACCGACAGTGCCCGGCTCGGCCACCGGATCACGATCTCCGAACATGAAGTCGTACATCTTCAGCGTGAATTCGTCGCTGACTTCATCCCGCGGGATCGGCCTCAGACGCGGCATTGCGTCTCCTCTCGGCTGGCGGCACGGATCTGGCAACACTGCAGCTTGCATTCGATCGTAGGTTCTGCCGCTGCGGCACCGTAGTTCTCGGCAGGTACCGCGCTGCCGACCATCGACTGACGCGGCGAATCCGCTAGCGCATGCGCTAGCCGTTTGCAGCCTTAGACCTAGTGGCCGCGAGGGCAGGCGCCGCCGACGACTTGGGCCGACGTTTCGGCTGAAGATGGCCGGCATCGCCGCCAACGGTCGTTGACCAAACGATGCACGGGATATTCGTGATTCTCGCCGTCGCGCCGGTTTGTGTCACGACCTCTGGGCTTTCCCGGCCGCCCTGTCGGATTCGGCCGGGCGCTGTTGACTGCGTGAAGCGACGCGGCTAGCGGCGAGCTCGGTCAGAGCTTGCTGGCGACGAAGTCCGCGGCCTGGTTGGCCATGCCCGCGTCGATGTAGGCGCCCGCGAGATGCTGTGGCCAGTTTTCCTTCCAGGTGTTGGGGTCGGCCGGGTTGCAGATGGGATCGGCGCCGTGGCACAACTCGATGGTCCGGTCGTTGTAGGTCGGGTTGAAGTTGGTGATCGGACCCGCCCATTGGCTTCCGTTGCCGAACAATGCGACGGCGGCGACGTGTTGATCGACGCCCGGCGGCAGTGGGCTGTCGAAACCGAACGCGCCGATGGGCGCCGCCAGGACGACGTCGGTGACCGCCGCGCCCAGCGAGTAGCCGCCCAGCACCAGCCGGGTGTCGGGGCAGTTGTTGACCATGTCCTGGACGTGGTGGCTCATGTCGTTGGCGCCCTGGGCGACCTCGGTGTCGGCCGGGTACTGCACGGCATATACGCCGACGGTCCTGTTCACCTTGTTGCGCACGTCGCTGATGAACGCATTACCCAGCACGCCCGGTCCGGGTGATTCGTTGCGGCCGCGGGCGAACACGATCTGTATCGGCGGGCAGTTTGCGGCCGCGGCCGGCGGCGCCGCCCCCGGCATCCCGGGCGGAAGCACCGCGCCCGGCAGGATCAGGGCGGCCGCGGCCATGACCACGGCAAGGCCAACACCAGCAAATCTGGGAATAATCAGGGCGCGCACAGGATGATGGTAAAGCGAACCCGCTTCGCGCGCTGGCCAGCCGGTATACCAATCAAGAGTGATCGCTCAGCGTGAACAACGACCACGGTGTCAGCGGTGTCGAGCGAGACGATAGGTTCAGCTGATGAGCCACGTCGACGCGAATGCGCCCGAGCGCCTGTTCGCGCTGGCCGAACAGGTACAAGGCTTTATGCCGGCCGACGAGGGGCGTGCGCTGTACGACGCCGCGGTGCGGTATCTCGGCGGCGGAATCGGCGTCGAGATCGGCACGTACTGCGGCAAATCCACCCTTTTGCTGGGCGCGGCGGCGCAACAAACCGGTGCCGTGCTCTACACGATCGACCACCATCACGGTTCCGAGGAGCACCAGGCCGGGTGGGAATATCACGACGCGTCGATGGTGGATGACGTCACGGGTTTGTTCGACACACTGCCGACGTTTCGTCGTGCGCTCGATACCGCCCGATTGGACGACCACGTCGTCGCCATCGTTGGCAAGTCACCGCTGGTGGCGCTGGCGTGGCGCGCGCCGCTGCAGTTGTTGTTCATCGATGGCGGCCACAGCGAAGCGGCCGCGAACCAGGACTTCGACGGCTGGGCGAAGTGGGTCGAAATCGGTGGGGCGCTGGTCATCCATGACGTGTTTCCCGACCCGAAGGACGGTGGGCGGCCGCCGTATAACATCTACTGTCGCGCACTCGATTCCGGGCAATTCCGCGAGGTATCAGCGACCGGATCTCTGAGGCTGCTCGAACGTGTCAGCGGCCAGCCAGGGGGACCGATCTAGCGCACAGCGGGTCACCTGCTCGGGCCGGTAACGACGCATTCGCAATCGAAGTCGGTCTGCAGGCCCATCGGCAGCTCGTCGCCGCGGAAGATTCCCGCGCCGGCAGTGGTGTTCGACAGGGCGTCCGCCGCCAGGATCATCGCCGCGCCCGTCCAGGTGGTGCGCTCCTCTGGCCAGCGCTTGCCGTCCGCGAAAACCAATCCCGTCCAATACGATCCGTCGTCTTCGCGGAGATGCTGCATCGCGGCGAATTGCCGGTGAGCATCTGCGTGCTGCCCGATGGCGTCCAGCGCCATCACCAGCTCGCAGGTTTCGGCACCGGTCACCCACGGACGGTCGCCGACACACCGGATGCCCAGGCCGTCGACCACGAAAGCATCCCAACGCTGCTTGATGCGTGCGGCCGCCGCCGGACCCCGCAGGGCACTACCGAGGATGGGGTAGTACCAGTCCATCGAGTAGCGGTCCTTCTCGGTGAACGCCTCGGGATGCGCGGAGATGGCGTGACCCAGGCGGCCCAGCGCCAATTCCCACTCCGGCTGCGGATCTCCGACCAAGGCGGCCAGGGCAAGCGCGCACCGGATGCTGTGGAAAATGCTCGCGCACCCGGTCAGCAGCGCTTCCGGCAACACGCCGGCTTCGCTTCGCGCCCAACCGATCTCGCCATAACCAACTTGCATGTCGATGACGAAGTCGATCGCTTTGTGCACCACCGGCCACATCCCGGCCGCGAACGACTCATCACCTGTAACCAGCACGTGGTGCCACACGCCGGCGCCGATGTAGGCGCAGAAGTTGCTGTCGCTGTTGGCGTCTTCGATGACCCCCGCGCGAAACTGGATGGGCCAGGAGCCATCGGGGCGCTGAGTGTGGCGACTCCATTCGAAGGCCGCCCGCGCCGGCGCCAGCAGCCCCGCGGTGGTGAGCGCCATCGCGCACTCGATGTGGTCCCACGGATCGGTGTGCCCGCCCTCGAACCAGGGGATGGCGCCCGATGGTTCCTGTGCGGCGGCGATGGAGAGCGCGGTCTGTCGGCATTGCTCGGGAGTCAGGACACCCGGAATTGCGGGTGGGTTAGACCGATGCAACTGAATACCCTTCAGTCGCCTTGCTTTTCGCCTCCTGCGGTTTGACGAAGTACATGGCTACGCTTTTGCCCACCAGCGGATTGAGTAACGACTCCGCCAGCTGGGTGACCTTTGGCCGCTGCATCAGGTCCCACACCAGCAGCTTGTGGTAGGTGGTCACCGCGCGGTGGTCGGTGTTGTGCACGCCGACAGCGCATTTGAGCCACCAGAACGGCGAGTGCAGGGCGTGGGCGTGATGGGTGTGAGTCAATTTCATCCCGCCACCCAGGATCTGACCGCGTAGTTCACTGGCCCGGTAGATGCGTACGTGGCCGCCCTCGTTGCTGTGGTACTCGTCGGACAGCAACCAGCACACCTGCTCGGGCAGCCACCGCGGCACACTGACCGCCAGCGTCCCACCGACTTTGAGCACCCTGATGAGCTCGGCGATCGCCGTATCGTCGTGGGGAATGTGCTCCAAGATCTCCGACGCGATGACGCAGTCGAACGTCTGGTCGGCGTAGGGCAACTTCAGCGCGTCACCGACGACCACCTTCGCCGACGCCCCGGCTGGTGCCTCGCCGGTCTCGGCCATCGCGCGCAGGATGGTGTCCACCGCAACGCAATTCGGCCTGGTCGTGGTCGAAGGCGACGACGTCAGCGCCGCGCCGATACGCTTCGAACGCATGCCGGCCGGCTCCGCATCCGACGTCGATGACCTTGGTCGACGGCCCGACCCCGAGCCGGTCGAAATCGACCGTCAGCATGGCGCTCCGCTCTGCGCGTTGCGTGCGATCGCCCGCTCGTAGACGCGCACGGTCTGAGCGGCCACGGCTTCCCAGCTGAATACGTTGATGGCGCGGGTGCGGCCCGCTTTGCCGAGTCTGCGGCGCTTCTCCGGTGAGTCCAGTAGTTCACCGAGCGCGCTGGTCAGCGCATCTACGTCGGCGGGCGGCACCAGCTCGGCGCAAGCACCATCCGCGCCAAGGACTTCCGGCAGAGCGCCGACACGGCTGGCGACGATCGGGGTGCCGCTGGCCATGGCTTCCACCGCGGGCAGCGAAAAACCTTCGTAGAGCGAGGGAATGCAGGCGACCTCCGCGGACGCGAACAAGGCGGCCAGCTCGGCGTCGGACAGCCCGCTGGTGATGTGCACGATGTCGGAGATCCCGAGTTCGGCAATGAGTTTGTGGGTCGGGCCATTCGGCTCCACCTTGGCGACCAACCGCAATTCGAGGTCCCGGACGGTGCGCAGTCGGGCGACCGCTTGCAGCAGGGTGCGGACGCCCTTCAGCGGGGTGTCGGCGCTGGCGATCGCGATGATGCGGCCGGGCTCGCGGGGGCCGGATCCCGGATTGAACAGCTCGGTGTTGACCCCCAGCGGCACGACATGAAGTTGCTCCGGTGCGACGCCAAAGTCGGCGATGATGTCCGACGCCGACGACGATGAGACCGTCAACAGGTCGGGAATATGCCGGGCGACCTCTTGTTGCATGTCCAAGAACCCATACCAACGGCGTACCAACGGCTTTCGCCACCATCGCGCGGCGGCCAGGTCCAGCACCCGATCGCGGGTGATCGGGTGGTGCACGGTGGCCACGACGGGAACTCCGGCCTCGGCGATGCTGAGCAGTCCGGTGCCCAGGCTCTGGTTGTCGTGAACGACGTCGAAATCCGTTGTCCGCTGGGCAATTAACCGCGCAGCCCGCATCGTGAACGTCCGCGGTTCGGGAAAGCCGGCGGTCCACGTGGTGAGCAATTCCAACATGTCGATGGAGTCTCGAATTTCGCTCGGCCGCGGCACCCGGAAAGGGTCCGGTTCCCGATACAGGTCAAGGCTGGGCACCTCGGTAAGCCGGACCCGCGGATCGAGCAGGTCGGGATACGGCTGTCCGGAAAACACCTCGACGTCGTGGCCGAGTTCCACCAGGCCGTGGCTGAGATGGCGCACGTAGACACCCTGTCCGCCGCAATGGGTCTTACTACGGTAGGACAGCAGGGCAATTCGCATACTCAACTCTTCTTTGCTGGAAAATGACCGCGGAATGGCGCCGAATCCATCGCGGTCAACGGGCTCCCGAACTCCGAGACAGCAAATTGGACATGTGTCCAGACTATAGTTCGATCACCTAATCGAGCGCAACGAGCCGGAAATCCGCCGTCCCGCGCGTAGGCGGCCCCCGGGATGTCCGACACGCAAAGATCATGCCACTGGTCAGTGGCCGCGATCTTTCCGGCCGGTCGGTTCAAAGCGCGCTGCGCCGGGAGTCCAGCGTTGCTGACCGGCGAAGATCGGCCGAAAGAAGCCGCGGGCCTTTTGTTACCATCGCGCGGTGCGGGATTCGGCCGGACGGGGTGGACGCGGCGATCGGCGATCGCTTTCGCGGCGTGACGTGCTCAAATGCGCCGGCACCTTTGCCTTGGCGCCGGCCGTGCTGAGCCTGGGCGCGCTGGCCCCGGGCCCCGGCGCCCCCAAGGCGTCAGCCGCCGGCATGAAGCTGATCGATTTCGCCGAGCGCAGGATCGCCCCGGCCGAAATCAGGTCGGCGGGCTATGACGGCGTGGTGAATTACGTATCGCTGTCGCGGCCGGGCGCCAACTTCGAGGCCAAACCGCTGACAAGGGACTACGCTGACGCGCTGCGCGCGGCCGGGCTGCATATCGTCAGCAACTTCCAGTACGGCAAGCCCGGCTGGCCGGACCCGTCGGATCTCACGCGCGGGTATGACGGCGGTGTGGCCGATGCCCGTACCGCCATGCAGTTGCACTCCGCGGCGGGAGGCCCGAACTCGGCCCCCATCTTTTTCAGTGTCGACGACGAGATCGACGCCAACACGTGGAATAGCCTTGCGGTGCAATGGTTTCGCGGGATCAACTCGGTGTTGGGTGTGGGCCGCACCGGCATCTATGGGGATGCCCAGGTGTGCGGGTGGGCGATCAGAGACGGCGTCATCGGGCCGTCCACGAGCGCCGGACACCAATGGGCGTGGCAGACGAGGTCCTGGTCGCACGGCGATCGCGAACCCGCCGCGGTGCTATACCAAACGGTCGTCAACAGCCCGGGGAATCCGGGCCCGCTGCTGGGCGGCATCAATGTCGATGTCGACGATGTCCTCGCCGCCGATTTCGGCCAGTGGGATCTCGACCGCTGACCTGGACGTGAAAGACCGGCACCCCGCGAGCGGATTGCCCGCGGGGTGCCGCTCCTCATCGCCGACCCGGCCTTACTTGAGGTCGAACCGGTCGTTGTTCATCACCTTGACCCACGCCGCGACGAAGTCCTCCACGAACTTTCCGTGGGCGTCGTCCTGGGCGTAGACCTCGGCCAATGCGCGCAGCACCGAGTTCGAGCCGAACACAAGGTCATTCGGGGTCGCGGTCCATTTGAGCGCACCGGAGGCACGGTCGTGCCCTTCATAGACGTTCTCCGCGGTCTCCGACGCCTTCCACTCGGTGCCCATGTCGAGCAGGTTGACGAAGAAGTCGTTCGTCAACGCGCCCGGCCGGTCGGTGAACACGCCGTGCTTGCTGCCGCCGTGGTTGGCGCCCAGGGCACGCAGTCCGCCGACGAGCACCGTGAGCTCCGGACCGGTCACACCCAGCAGGTAGGCCCGGTCCAGCAGGAGCTGCTCGAGCGGGGCCTTTTCACCTGGCCGCGCGTAGTTGCGGAACCCGTCGGCCCGCGGTTCGAGTACCGCGGCGGCCTCCACGTCGGTGGTCTCCTGAGAGGCGTCGGTACGCCCGGGGGCGAAGTGCACCGAGATCTCGTAACCGCCGTCCTTGGCCGCCTTCTCGACCGCCGCGGAACCGGCCAGCACGATCAGGTCGGCAATCGAGATCTTCTTGCCGTCGGACGCCGAGGCGTTGAAGTCCTGCTGGATCTGCTCCAGGACGGGCAGCACCTTGTCGAGTTCCGAAGGCTCGTTGACCTCCCAGCTCCGCTGCGGCTCGAGTCGCAGCCGCCCGCCGTTCGGGCCACCGCGCTTGTCGGTGTTGCGGTAGCTGACCGCGGCCGACCAGGAGGTCTTGACCAACTGCGGGACGGAGAGACCGGACGCGAGCACCTTGCTCTTCAGGTCCGCAACGTCCTTGTCGTCGACGAGCGTGTGGTCGACGGCCGGCACCGGGTCCTGCCACAGCTGCGGTTCGGGGATCCAGGGTCCCAGGAAGCGGGTGACCGGTCCCATGTCGCGGTGCAGCAGCTTGTACCACGCCTTGGCGAAGGCGTCAGCCAGCTCCTCGGGGTGGTCGAGCCAGCGCCGCGTGATGTCGCGGTAGATCGGGCTCTCCCGCAACGAGATGTCGGTGACCAGCATCGTCGGGGCGCGTCCAGGCCCACCGAACGGATCGGGAATGGTTCCCGCCCCGGCGCCGTCCTTCGCGGTGAACTGCCAGGCCCCGGCGGGACTCTTGGTCAGCTCCCACTCGTAGCCGTACAGCGTCTCCAGGAAGGAGTTGTCCCACTTGGTCGGCGTCGGCGTCCAGACGACCTCGAGGCCGCTGGTGATGGCGTCTTTGCCCGAGCCGCTCCCGAAGGAGCTCTTCCAGCCCAGCCCCTGCTGTTCGATCGGGGCGGCCTCCGGCTCGGGACCGACCAGGTCGGCGTCACCGGCACCGTGGGTCTTGCCGAAGCTGTGGCCGCCGACGATCAGCGCGGCGGTCTCTTCGTCGTTCATCGCCATCCGGCCGAAGGTCTCGCGGATGTCGATCGCGGCCGCGACGGGGTCCGGCTTGCCTTCGGGGCCTTCGGGATTCACGTAGATCAGACCCATGGTGGTGGCGCCGTAGGGCTGCGCGAGGTCGCGTTTGCCCGAGTAGCGCTTGTCGGTGCCCAACCACTCTTCCTCTTCACCGAAGAGGATCTCCTCGGGCTCAAAGACGTCTTCGCGGCCGAAGGCAAAGCCAAACGTCTTGAATCCCATTGATTCCAGGGCCGTGTTTCCGGCGAAGAGCAGCAGGTCCGCCCAGGAGATCTTGTTGCCGTACTTCTTCTTCAGTGGCCACAGCAGCCTGCGCGCCTTGTCCAGGCTGGCGTTGTCGGGCCAGCTGTTCAGCGGAGCGAAGCGCTGCATGCCCTGCCCGCCACCGCCGCGGCCGTCGTAGATGCGGTAGGTGCCGGCGGCGTGCCAGCTCATCCGGATGAACAGGCCCCCGTAGTGGCCGTAGTCGGCGGGCCACCAGTCCTGCGAAGTCGTCAGCAGCGTGACCATGTCGGCCTTGAGCGCGTCGACATCGAGCTTGGCGAACTCCTCGGCGTAGTCGAAGTCCTCGCCGAGCGGGTTGGACTGGGCGACATGCGGGTGCAGGCGCGACACGTCGACTTGGTTGGGCCACCAGTCTTGATTGGTCCGTGGCGCATCCGACTTCGGCTGCGGTGAAGGGATTGCTGGGTTTTCGCTTTCGCTTGTGCTGGCCGACCCGGCGTCGGGTTGGGGTGGGCGGCTGGCGGATGTATCAGATGACACAGCATTCCTTTCGAGGGTGGGTGAATCGGGTTGCGATCACGGGCTGTGATCTAGGAACCTGTCGTCGAGCAATCGGCGCACAGGCCCCAGTAGATGACTTCGGCCTCGTCGAGTACGAAGCCATCAAGAATGTTGTCGTCGTCCGAGGGTGTCAGGCAGGGAGCGTCACCGACAGCACAGTCGATGTCGGCGATGATCCCGCAGGACCGGCACACGACGTGGTGATGGTTGTCGCCGACGCGCGATTCGTAGCGCGCCACCATGCCCAGGGGCTGGATTCGCCGAACGAGGCCCACGGTGGTCAGCGCATTGAGCACGTCGTAGACGGCTTGGCGCGAGACATCGGGAAGACCCACTCTGACAGCCGAAAAGATCGTCTCGGTGTCGGCGTGCGGATTGGCGTCGACGACTTCCAGCACGGCGACCCGGGGCCGGGTCACCCGCAGATCGGCCATTCGCAACCTGTCCGCGTAATCGGCCGTCGGTGACACGCCACCAATATGACGCACTTATCTGGAACGAGTCAAGAGTTTATGGTGAAGTGGGCCACAACTGTGCGTGACGAATGAGCTGGATCACGCGACGGTCAGGCTTGCTTCAGCGCGCTGCCTTTGCGCCACTGGTCCCAGCTGAGCGTCCAGTCACCGTTCTGAGCCAACGTCAGCGGAGGTCCGCCGCTGTTGCGGACCTCGACCACGTCGCCGGGCACGGAAAAGTCGAAGAACCATTTCGCGTTGTCGGCGTTGAGGTTCAGGCAGCCGTGCGACGTGTCGCGGTGCCCTTGGGCCCATACCGTCGCGTCGAGCTCGTGCAGGTATATGCCGTCGCTGCTGATCTTGGTGGCCCAGTTGATGGTCTCGCGGTATCCGAGCCTGGAATTCTTGGGCAGGCCAAAGGTCGAGGAGTCCATGATGACGGGATTGCCCTTGTCGAGGACGGTGTAGATCCCGGAGGGGGTCCACAGCGAGATGGTTTTCCCGCCGACGTCTTCGGTACCGCCCATTCCCATGGACGTGGGCATCGTGCGCTGCAGGTTCCCGTTGCTGAAGACGCTGACCTGGTGAGTGGCGTCATCGGCGATCGATACGTGTGCATCGCCGACACGGAAAAAGACCTTGGTGTCGTCTTGTCCGAATAAACCGTCTCCCAAGGCTATTCCGTAGATCTTCGCCTCGGCGGTGACGTTCGTGCCCGGGGCGTAGTAGCGCTCGGGCCGCCAATGCGCGTTCTGATCGTCGACCCAATACCAGGAACCCTCGACTTTGGGGTCAGTGGTCACCGACAGCTGCCGCTCGGCGGTAGCACGGTCGGCGATCTTCTCGTCGAAATGCGCCACGATCACCGTTCCGACGCCGTAGGTGCCGCCGTCGCGCAACGTGGCTTCCGACGTGGTGGTGAAGGACACCTTGGTCTGGTTGGACGGCTTCAGTGTGGAGAACGACGAAACCTGCTTGGCCGCAACGCCACTGACGCCGCTGCTGCTGACCGTCAGCGTGTAGGTGCGCCCGTAGCCCAGCGCGACGGTGGGCTTCCACACGGTGTTGTCCGGGGTCATGACACCCTCGACCGGTTTGCCGCTCTCGTTGACCATGTCGACGCCCGTCAGCGTCCCGTTGTCGGCTTTGACCGTGACTGGGGCGACGGGGTCGACATCATGGGCGTTGGGACCCGGGGTGATCGTTATTCGGGCCGGCTCAGCGGTTTTCGTGGGTGCACTGGGTTGACTGCAGCCGCGGCCCGAGCAGTGCGAGGTCGACGCAACGTATATCGCGCCCACCACGGCCACGATCACGCACACCGCGAGCAAGAGCTGGCGAAGACGGCTCATCCGGAGGATCAGGCCGACGAACTGATCGCTGTACTTGGGCGTCATGAAGCTGCCGAATCCCTGCTCTCTGTTGCTCGCAGGCTGCAAAGTATCTGCCCGGCGAAGTCGAATGTTGTAGATGAGGTATCCCGCGACGTCCGGTTTCTAAACCGACGGGCGGGTCGGCTTCGCCACTGTAAGCCGCCACCGGTCGTCCGCGAGGGATCATGGCTACATGGCCGATGAGGAACTCGACAGCCTCTATGAGGCGCCGCCCAAGGAGTTCACCGCGCAACGCGCCAGATTGGCCGCCGCGGCCAAGCAGCGCGGCGATGACGCAGCCGCCAAACGGATTTCCGCCACCAACAAACCCACGACGGCGGCTTGGGTCATCAACCGGCTGGCGCTCCGGCATGCCGACACCCGGCAGCGGCTGGCAGACCTCGGTGAGCGATTGCGTGCGGCGCATGCGGCGATGAATGGCGGGCGCATCCGGGACCTGTCGGCCGAGCAACACAAGCTCATCGACGAACTCGCCCGCAAAGCGCTGCAAGAGGCCGACCTGATGCAACCGTCGGCGACGGTGCGCGAAGACCTGACCAGCACGCTGCAAGCCGCCATCGCCGACCCACAGATCAGCGAGCAACTCGGCAGGTTGACCCGGCCCGAGCAGTGGTCGGGTTTCGGCGCCTTCGGCGATGCGGCGCCGGAATCGGTAGAGACTGCCAGCGGACCGACGAAGCGGCAGAGCACCCCTGTGCGGAAGGGGCGCGCGAAGCAGTCCGCGGAGGAATCCGCACAGCGCCGACGGCGCGAAAAACTGGGCGCGGCCGTTGCCACCGCGGAGCGCGCCAAGGCCGAGGCCGACGACCTGGTGGCTGAGCGACAAGCCCAACGGGATGCCGCCCAACAGCGCCGTGACGCCGTGGCACGGGAGCTGCGGGCGGCCGAGCGGGAGCTCAGGGGCGCCGAAAAGGACTATGACAAGGCCCAGCAGGCCGGCCGGGCCGCCGCGGAAGCTGTGGCGGAGGCAAAGAGCCGGTTGAAGCGGGCGTGAGTTCGGCGGTGCGTTTCCCCGCGCAGGGCCGGGGTATCAGCACAGCCGTGACTTCTTTATGGATGACCGAACGAACCGAACAGCCTTGGGATGCAAACCAGCTTGACCAAGAGTCCGGGTCCGCCGATGTCGTCGTCGTGGGTGCCGGCATTACCGGCCTTATGACGGCGGTCCTGCTGGCCCGCGCGGGCAAGAATGTGCTGGTGCTGGAGGCCCGCACAGTGGGGGCGTGCGCCACCGGCAACACCACCGCCAAAATCAGCCTGCTGCAAGGCAGCCAGCTCTCCAAGGTGCTGCCGCGACACGGCAGGGAAGTGGCGCGCGCGTACGTCGATGGCAATCGGGAAGGCCAGGAGTGGGTGCTGAGCCACTGCGAGGCGCACGGGGTGGCGGTGCAGCGCGAGGATGCCTACACCTACGCCCAGTCCGTGCGGGGCGTCCCGTCGGCGCGAGCCGAACTCGCGGCGTGCCAGGCGGTCGGCCTGCCGGCGGTGTGGGACGACGATGCCGACGTGCCGTTCTCGTATCACGGCGGTGTGCGGCTGGCCGACCAGGCGCAGTTCGACCCGATGTCGTTCCTCGACTCGTTGGTTGTCGAGCTGCTGGGTCGCGGTGGGCGGCTGGTCGAGCACACGCGGGTGCGGCGGGTCTCCTGGCGCGGCAAGGCGGTGCGCCTGCATGTCAACGACGCCGCCCAGCGCGACGTCCAACTTCAGGCCGGCCAGCTGGTACTCGCGACGGGCATCCCGATCCTGGATCGCGGCGGTTATTTCGCCCGGGTGAAACCGAGCCGGTCCTACTGCTTGGCCTTCAAGGTTCCGGGCAACATCACCCGGCCGATGATGATCTCCACCGACTCGCCGACGCGTTCGGTGCGCTACGCGCCGGTCGCGGACGGGGAGCGGCTGATCGTGGGCGGGGCAGGCCACACCGTGGGCCGTGAGAAGAGCCCGTCCGAGGCGCTGGACGAGTTGTCCACGTGGACGCGCAAGCACTACCCGGGCGCCGTGCAGACCCACTTCTGGTCGGCACAGGACTACACGCCCATCGACCATCTGCCCTACGTGGGTCCCATCCTGCCGACCACCGAAAGCATCTTTATCGCAACGGGTTTCAACAAGTGGGGGATGACCAACGGCGCCGCCGCGGCGTTGGCACTGTCGAGCCGCATCCTGGGTGGGCGGATGGATTGGGCCCGCGCGTTCGCCAGCTGGAGTCCGCACGAGCTGACGGGCCTGACGACGGCCCTGCAGGCCAACCTCGAGGTCGGCTTCAACCTGACGAAGGGCTGGATCACCCCGGCGATACGCACCCGCCGCCGCAATCCCGTCGACGGCGAAGGCGGGGTGGTGAGTGGCCCGCCGTGGCATCTGGAGGCCCGCTGCCGCGTCGACGGGACCGAGCACCGCGTCTCACCGGTCTGCCCGCACCTGGGCGGGATCGTGAATTGGAACGACGCCGACAACGCGTGGGAGTGTCCACTGCACGGGTCGCGGTTCGCGCCCGACGGCACCTTGCTGGAAGGGCCGGCCACTCGCGATCTGACCGCCTAGACCTAGTCAGCCCGCTTTCTGAAACACGATCCAGCGCAACTCTATTGGGGAATCGTCACGCTCGACGTCGAACACATCAAGGCCGCCGGCCCAACCTTCGAACCAGCCGGTCGGCGGCCAGGCGTCCGACGGTAACCGCGCCTTCTCGTACTCGTAGGCGGCGTCGTCGGCGATCGGCTGCAGAGGCAGGCCCGCCGCCGCGGCGGTCACCTCGTCGCGGGTGAAAATCATGCTGTTGCACTGCTGACTCAGTTGCACCGCGACGTCGTCGGGAACGTAGCCGTCGCGGGCCAGAAAGGTGTTGAACACCAAACGCCCGCCGGGCGCCAGGCATTCGGTGGCGAGTTCGAACACGCCGCGCAACTCGTGTGTCGTCCGGAAGTCGGACACCACCTCCGAAAGCACCATCAGCTGGTACTCCTCCCGTACGCCCTCCATCGCGGTGAAGACGTCGCTGTGAATGACGTTCACGCGCAACGATTCACCACCGGCTTCAGAATCAATCACCTCGGCGAACTTCGCGGTCAGCTCGACCGCATCGACCGGATGTCCGCGCCGGGCCAGGGCCAGGGCGTTACGCCCGGTTCCCGCGCCGACGTCCAGCACGCGATAGGTCGAAGGATCGTCCGCCTCGGCGGCCAGCGCCAACACTCGTGCGTCCGGCTCGGTGCCGAACAGCGGCGGCGGGCGGATGGCCATCCACTGCTGGTAGTCGGCCTCGACGGTGCGCCAGTCGGCCTGGACGCGGAAATTCACGCCCTCACCGAAAGGAGCCTGATATGAGATGAGGACATCCGAACGATGGGAGGCCTTGAAGGCCTTCGCCAACTCGACTTCCAGCGCGGCCCGCAGGTGTGCGGACTGTTCGGGGGTGTGCCAGACACCCAGCGTGGCGCAGACATTGCCGCACAACAGGACGTACTCGTCGATCAGGCCCGGCACTGCCGGCACCCTGATCTGACCCTCGGCCGACAATCGGCGATACAGCCGCCTGATCATCGCTTCGCGCAGCATCAACGGATCGAACGACCTATTCGGCGGATCCTGCACCAGAACCTTCTACACGACCGGCGGCCTTTCCACCACCGCTGCGCGAACGGACGATTCGCCTCGCCCCATCAAACCGAGGGTGCCGCGCGGGCAGCCTCTTCGAGCAGATCGGCGGCGCGGGCAACGCTTTCTGCGGGTTTGCTCATCTGAGCGGCCACCTCGCGGGCGCGCGCGGCGCATTGCGGAGTGAGAACCGTGCGTAGGTCGGCGACCAGCGAGTCTAAGGTGCTGTCGGAAAAGGCACGTCCGGAACCGACTTTCATTTGTTCGACGGCAGCTGCCCACATCGGCTGGTCCCATACCGTCCACAAAATGAGCGAGGGGACTCCGGCGCGCAGGCCCGCGGCCGTGGTGCCCGAGCCGCCGTGATGGACGACGGCCCGGCAGGCCGGGAAGGCGGTCGCATAATTCATCGCCCGCACCACCTTGACGTGGTCGTACAGCGGGACGCCGGTGAAGTCATTCGCGCCGCTGCAGATCAACGCCCGCTCGCCCAACTGCTCGCAGGCCGCGCTGATCACCGCGACCGTCTCGGCGGGAGAACTAATCGGCGTGCTGCCAAATCCGAAGTAGATGGGTGGCGTCCCGTCCGCTATCCACGACAACACCTCGTCGTCGCTGTCCGTCGGCAACTCCAGCGTCAACGAACCGACAAAAGGGCGCGTGCCACCCGGCTCCAGCCATTCGGCGGCAGGCCCGGGCAGGCAAAGCTCGTCGTAAGTCTGAATTTCCAGTAGCTCACCCGCTGGTCGCGTCGCCGATTCGGTTGCCGCGGGCAAGCCAAGCGCACGACGTTGAACGACTTCGGCATCCTTCGTTATGCCCGAATACAGCGCGCTCGACGGCATGATCCGCGCCGGGAAAACGTGCAACGCGGCGAGCGGAATCCCGTGATGTTGGGCCACATTGGTGGCCAGGGCCTGATCATTCATATGCGCCACCAGCAGAGCGGCACCCGTTGCCAACGACGTCAGCGTCGCGCTTTTGTCCATCCAGATCCGCGTAACGCGCTCGACAACGTGCGACAGGCCGCTGATCCCGTATTGGAGCGAGGCGAGCAATTCCTGGGCCCCGTTCATCCCACGTTGTGTGTCCGGCCCGTACCCGACGGCAGCAAGCCCCGTCGACTCGACGAAGGCGGTCATGTTGGGCGGGACCGCCAGGTGCACCTCGTGGCCTCGGTGCATCAGCGCGCGACCAACGGCAGCGCAGGGTTCGATGTCGCCGCGGCCGCCGTAGGCGACCAGCACGATTTTCATCAACAGACCTCACGCGCAGGCATGCCACAAATCCAAGCAGAACCCGCGCCGCCAGACCCGCTGGACGCCAGTCCACCCCGCCGAGCTGGGCGTTTGGAGGCGTCAGGCAAAAGAACATCGGACGGGGACGGTTGACTCCACGTTTTGGCGTCCCGTTGAGAGCGGGCTGAGAGTGATTTGCGCAATACGCGCCGAATCCTTGTGAGTTTCCCTCGTCATGTGCAGGTAACCTATCGTTAACCCACGGCAACAATTTCGCTGTATTGGTTGACGTGGGAGCACCTGCAAACGTGTGAGACCGGTCCGCTAGCAGTGGGGACGGCCTTATTCGGCCATCTTCGTTCGCGGCACTGGCGGCAGCGGAGGGAATGCGATTTGTTTGCTGCTCGGTTGGCTATCCCCATACGACGCACATCGGGGCCGTCGATGCCCTCGCGGCCCTGAACGCGATCGGAGGAGAACGACATGGACTTCGCACTGCCGCCGGAGGTTAACTCCGCGCGGATGTACGCCGGTCCAGGGTCGGGACCAATGCTGGCCGCCGCGACGGCCTGGGATGAATTGGCCGCCGCGTTGCAATCGACGGCGAACGCGTATCAGGCCGAGATCACGGCTTTGACTTCCGGTCCATGGGTTGGGCCGTCGTCGGCGTCCATGGTCGCAGCGGTCACCCCTTACTTGGAGTGGATGAGGACCACCGGCGCCCAGGCTGAGGAAACCGCCAATAAGGCCAGGGCCGCGGCCTTCGCCTACGAGACGGCGTTCGCCGAGACAGTGCCGCCACCGGTGGTCACGGCCAACCGCACCCTGCTGGCGACGCTCGTCGCGACCAACGTCCTCGGGCAGAACACGCCGGCGATCGCCACCACCGAGACCGAGTATGCCGAGATGTGGGCGCGAGACACCGCGGCCATGATTGGCTACGCCGGCGCGACGGCCTCGGCGACGCGGTTGACACCGTTCGCCCAGCCCGATCAAGACGACGAGCTCCGACGCCGGTCAATCCGAATCGGTGGCCCAGGCCACCGGGACCGCGGCCGGCAGCACGCGCAATGCCGTCACCCAGCAATCGTTCTCGGCGATACCCAACCTACTGACCAACGCTGCGGTGAACCCGGCTGCCGCCGCCGACCCGCTGTCAGGGCTCAACCTCGTGAGCGATCTCATCACGGTCTTCCTCGACGCGCCGGCCAGCGTCGCCGGCCTCGGCATCGACGCGCCGGGGACGTTGGTCGCCCTTCCCTTCGACGTCGCCGGCGCCCTGACCGGTTTCCACACCGACGACATCGTCAGCGCATGGGCCGGGGTGCAGTCCTGGCCGGGGACAGGCGCGGTACCGCCCTCGCCATTCCCGGTCATTACGAACCCGGCGGGCGGATTCGGATCCCTGATGTCGGCGGGCCTGGGCCAGGCGAACACCGTCGGTGGCTTGTCTGTGCCGCCAGGGTGGACGGCGGCCGCCCCGGCGATCCGCCCGGCCGCCTTGGTGCTGCCGGCCACCAGCGCTGGGGCCGGCGCCGAAGCCGCCGCCGCGGCCGCGGCCGCTCCCAGCGGCAGCGGAAGTTTGTTCGGCCAGATGGCCGCGGCAAGCATGGCGGGGCGCGCGATGGCCGGTACGGGTGGCGCCCTCGGTCGCGAGCGGGCCCGGGCCGGCGAGATCGAGAAGGCGACGCGCGAGTCGCCCAAAGAGCCGACGAAAGAGCCGACGGCACTTCCGCAGGGTGCGGCCGGCGGGCCGATCACAAGCATCGCCGCGGAACTGCGCGAACTGGCATCGCTGCGCGACGCGGGGATTCTGACCCAGCAGGAATTCGAAGAGCAGAAAAAGCGGCTGCTGCCAAGCTGATCCGGGTGCAGATGTTCAGCGTTCGCTCCAGCTGATCACTGGTGACCCCAGGCGATTTCGGGCACAGTATGCAGTGATACTTCTGTGAAGGCGCCGAATGGACAACTCGATCGCCCGTGCTTCTGACGCCGTGCCGCTGCGGGTGCAGGCGTTGCTGCGCTATCCGGTGAAGTCGATGCTGGGTGAAACCCTCGATAGCCTGCTGGTCGACGAGCGCGGCGCCGAGTGCGACCGGCGACTTGCGCTCGTCGACGGTGACACCGGGCACGTGGCCAGCGCCAAGAATCCCCGGCTATGGCGCGATCTCTTGATGTGTACCGCGCATGCTGATGCCCAGGGTGTGCGCATCAGCATGCCCGACGGAACCGACGTGGCCGCCGATGATCCCGGTGTCGACGAGATGATCTCGCGGCTGACCGGGCGGCGGGTCCGGTTGGTCACTCAACGCCCCGAGGGCGCAACACTGGTGCGTCCCGATCCGGAGCAACTACTGGAACTCGGTCTCGACGCCGAGGTGGACGGTCGCATCCTACGGATCGCCGCGGCCACCCCGGGTGAGTCGTTCACCGATGAAGCTCCGTTGCATGCAATCACGACGGCAACATTGGAACACATCGGCGTGGAGGCGCTGCGGTATCGGCCGAATCTGGTGATCACAACGCCGCCGGACTACCCGCCGTATGCCGAAAATGACTGGGTAGGCAGCGAACTCACTATCGGGGAGGCGCGGCTGCGCGTCCTCACGGCGACGTCGCGCTGCGTGGTTCCCACCCTCCAACACGGCCCGTTGCCACGAGCTCCGCAGGCTCTGCGTATACCGGCGGCCGAAAACCGCTTGAACACGGGCGGTCACGGCGCGCAGCCGTGCGCGGGCGGCTACCTCGCGGTGCTGACGAAGGGCGTCATCAGTGTCGGTGACCAAGTCACCATCGTGCCGTAAACGCTTCTGCGGCGATGCACCACCGCAGTGAGGTCACCCGCCCAAGTTGCGCACCGCCGTGTCGAGCTCTTCGGCCTGCTCGGCCAACTCGCGGTCGGATAGCTCCCCGTGTCCGACTCGCTGCACCAATTCCTGGCGAGTCGCAACCTGCAGGGCGCCTCGGTATTCGTCCGAGTCCAGGTCCGCCGGCGCGACGACCACGGCGCGCCCCGCAATCACCACCAGCGCCGCGTTCACGTCTGGGTTGGCGAGCAACTGCCGCACATCCTGAGCACCGATGGTCACGAGCCGCCCCGCCCGGTGAGTTGTTGCAGCTCATCGATCAGGCTGGAGGCCTGTGCCTTGGTGAGATTCTCCGGAATCACTCGGCCCGCTTCTTGCGCCAGCGTGTTCAGGTAGCTGCGCTGCGGCCCGGTCATGGGCTCGTCACCGGTAACCCATTGCGACTGGTCCTTCTCCGGATTCTCCTGCGGCGCCTGCGCGGCATCGTCAACCATGCATGGGGCTATGCCCACTACCGAGCCGACATAATCAGGAAGTGTTGTAGATGATTTCGGCACGCTAGCCACCCACCCCGACAATCTTCATCACCATAAGCACCGCCACCGCGATGAACGCAATGGCGAAAACGCAGACCGCGAGGACCGTAAGTACGGAACCGGGCGTGTAGCGCCGGGTGTTCGTCGGTTGTGGCTCAGACACACCGGAAGTTTGAGGCGCAGCCGGGGGAGTGGTGCCCGGTGCGACACCTCCTCCAGGCTCCAGCCCAGGTGTTTGCGTCGGGTCAGGATCGGGAGGTTGAGCGGTCATGGTTGACACCGGTCTTTTCGTCGCGGACGACGGTGGAAGCGTTCGGTCGCATCGCCACCCGGATGCAGTCGTCCTTCTTGTTCTTGAATAGGTCGTAGGCCCGCACTCCGTCCTCGAGCGACACATCGTGGGTGATCAACTTGGCGGGATCGAGATCACCCTGCTCGACGTAATCGAAAAGCCGGGTTATGTAGCGTTGTCCATGTTGCTGAGCTGTTTTCAGGGTCAAACCCTTGTTGGTCAATACGCCAGTCGGGAACTTGTCGGTCAAGCCGTACACCCCGAGCACCGACACCACCCCGCCCTTGCGGCAAGCCAGAATCGCCTGTCGTAGCGCGGTAGCGCGATCGGTCTCCATTCGCAGCAGTTGTTTGGCCCGGTCGTAGAGTTGCTGCACGCCGGTGCCGTGGCCCTCCATGCCGACCGCGTCGATGCAGGCATCGGGCCCCCGGCCGCCGGTCATCTCCCTGAGCGTCTCGTGCACGCTGTCGACCGCCTTGTAGTCGATCGTTTCCAGACCGAACTCATTGCGCGCCAGCGCCAACCGCTCCGGTATGCGATCGACGACAATAGCTCGCGCGGCGCCCAGCAGCAGGGCGCTGCGGGCGGCCATCAAACCAACGCCGCCGGCCCCCCAGACCGCGACTGTGTCGCCCCCGGCGATGTCGCAGAAGTCGGCGCCCATGAAGCCGGTGGGTACAGCGTCGGATAGGAACAGCGCCTGCTCGTCGGTGATATCGCCCGGAATCACAAAGCAATTCGTGTCGGCGAAGGGCACCCGAACGTACTGTGCATGCGAACCCGCGTAGCCACCGAACGGATGCGTATAACCGTAGATACCGCCAGACGGATATCCCAACAACGGCTGTTGCAATTCGGCGTTGGGATTCGTTGTGTCGCAGCACGAATACAACTCATGATCGCAATACCAGCACCGGTCGCAGGCGATGAAGGACGGCACCACGACTCGGTCGCCCACGTGGGTCTCCCGCACCTCCGGACCCGTCTCTGCCACCACACCCATGAATTCGTGGCCGAACACGTCACCGGCTCGCATTCCCGGCAGATACCCGTCGATGAAGTGCAAGTCCGAGCCGCAGGTGGTGGTGAGCCGGACTTCGACGATGACATCGTGCGGATTCAGGATTTTGGGGTCGTCGACAGTTTCCACGGATAGGTCGTTGACGCCGTTCCAGCACAGTGCGCGCATGCTCGGCCTTTCGCTTACCGCGCGGATTTCCGCGCGCTGGGGTTGGATTGGATGGTCGGCACCTCGTCGGTCTGCATCAGGGCACGTAACCGATAGAGGATCTTGAAGGCCGCCGCGCCGGACAACAGCGCGGGCGCGGGCGTTTTGAGGCACAGTGTGACCTCGGTGCCGAGCTGGCGCGGGGCGGGCCGATAGTGGACGACGATTTGGTTGCCGTTGCCGACGAAACGAACTCCGTCGGTCTCCGCGACCAACGTGGACTTCCAGGAGACGTCAGGTTCTGCGGACAGCCGCCAGCGATAGCGATCTCGTCCGTCGGCGTCGACTTCCGCGATGTCACCGAGTACCACGGATAACTGGTCCGGATCGCGCCAGAACTGCTCAATCCGCTCGACCGGGCAAGCGATGGTGACCGTCTGCCCCCTGGCGTGGCGGGGCGCCACGTCGATGATCTTGTTCACCACGCCCAGCACTTGGTTCTTCGCGATCTTCACATAGCTCACCGCGCGCTCCCTCCGTCGGACCATGGCGGTACCCGCCTACATGCCACCCAAACGGCAGCTCGCGGAAAGGAGGTTGACGACGCCGTCCGCGGTCTCGTGGTGTCAGCGCCCGGTGTTCCGGAGTGCGTTTGAGGCGATGTGCGCGCCGGTCATCAAAAGAACTGTCCGCCAAGGCCTTCCGGCCGCAGACGGGTCGGCTACGTTAGTTCTCCGAGTTCGGCGTGGGACTCTGCGCCGACTCCCACTTCGCCTCGAGCGATCGTTTTACCCGGGTGCCGGCCGCCAGATCGAGCTGAAAAGTTTCTCCGCCGTCGGTCTCGAACGTGATGAGATAACCCGTGTCGCTGGGGTCTTTGAAGACGACTTTGTAGGGCTGTTCACCCGAGCCGCGGTCCACCGAGATGATGTCGCCAGGGGTGACGTCGTCGATCAGGTCGTTGCCGGAGACTTTGGACATACGGTCGACGTTAGCGGAAAAGAAACGGCGGCCGTCCGGCCGGCGCGGTGACCGGCCTCGCCTAGGGCTGCAGGAAGGCCTTGATGGCGCGCCGCTCATCCGTGGCCCGGTAGGCCTCGGCGACCCCCTCGAGGGGCAGGCGCAAGTCCAACGCCTTGCCGGGGTGATTCTCCTGTCGGGCACCAACTCGATAACGCATCACTCTGGAGGGTTGCGGACGCCCAGCTACCCGGAATCGATGCTTTTAACCGCGCCTCAGCGCCATTTGATGCCGCACCCGATGGACGGGCGCTGTTCGGGATCTACCGGTTGCCCAGCCAGAACCGCGTCGACGGCGGCGCGGACGTCCGCGGCCGTGACCGGTCGGCCGTTTTTGGGCCGAGAATCGTCCAGCTGGCCGCGGTAGACGAGTCGACGTTCGCCGTCGAAAACGAATGTGTCCGGCGTGCACGCTGCCGAGTACGCGCGGGCAACGTCTTGGGTTTCGTCGTAGAGGTACGGGAAGGTCCAACCATGGCTGCGAGCCTCGGCGATCATTTGATCGGGCCCGTCCTGCGGGTAGGTAATCACGTCGTTGCTCGAAATGCCCACCATCGCAACGCCTTGCTCGGCGAGGTCGCGGCTGAGCGCGGTAAGCCCGTCCGCGACGTGCTTCACATACGGGCAGTGATTGCAGATGAACGTGACGACCAGGGCCGGACCCGTGAGCTCGTCGCTGCTGAGCGTGCGGCCGGTGGCCGGCTCGGGCAAGGCGAACGCCGGTGCGACAGTGCCGAGCGCGAGCATGCTGGACTCGATGGCCATGCCGGCCAGGGTATCGGCATATCACGCATTCGCGCACTACACGGGGTGCGGAAAGCGGAATAAATTGGGCCGCTTCAGATTTCAACGCGGCCACCATATTCCTGGCGTTTGGCGATAAGTGACCCAGGACACGTCCGTGTTTGATCGGCCCAGTTCGTGGAACCACCTACCAGACACGAACGAACGTTTTTGGCCAACGCCTCAAGGAGAATGATGAGTGAGCACAACAAGGCCGACGAAGCGCGCAGGGGCCTGATCGATTCGGTCAAAGGCAAAGCCAAAGAGGTCGTGGGCGCTGTTACGGGCAACGATTCGCTGACCGCCGAGGGACAACTCGAGCAGACCCAGGCGCACGAACGCAAAGAAGCGAACGCGACCGAGGCCGTTGCCGAAGCCCAGGTCAAGCAGGCGCAAGAGGACGCGGCCCAAGCCAGGGTCGACGGCGCCCAACAACGCCTGGCGGCGAACGTGCAGGCCGTGGCCGCCGAGGATTCGATCGAGGCCCGAGAGGCCGCGCAGAAGCGCGCTGCCGACCAGGCGGCACATCAGCAGGCGAACGCCGCAAAGACCCAGGCCGAGATGGACGCCCAGCGCGATATTCAGCGGGCCAAGGCCGACGAGCGTGCAGAAATCCGCGAGGCCTCCGAGGAGGTCATCGACGCCGTCGCCGAACACCAGACCTCGGTTCAGGTGGCCCGCAACGACGAGTCGGAGGCCGACCGCCTGCGCCGCCATGCCCAGAACGTGACCGACGAAGCCGACCTGCCCTGACGGCGGGTCTCACACAGGAGAAGTTGATGAAAATTTCCGAAGTCCCGTTGGCAGTCCTGCGGTTTAACTACCAACTCGCCCGATTCCCGCTGCAGTTGATCGAGGATCGGGTCGTCAACCGCATCCCTACGGAAGCGCCCGCGCGACTGCTGTATGAGCGCTCGCTTGGCATGCTCGACACCACCGTCGGGAATGCGCTCGGCGACGCGACGATCGTCGAACGTGGGGCGGCCCTGGTCGAACGCAGCGATGCGCTCGGCCGTGCGGCTCAACTGGACGCCAAAGCCGCGGCCAGGAAGCAACAGGCCGACGCGAAGCTCAAGGGCGCCCGCGACGAGGCGATTCAGGAGCGGCAGGAAGCGCAGGAGGCCACCCAACAGGAAGTCAAAGAGGCGCGTATCGGCGCCGAGCAGCGCAAACGTGAGGCGGCGCAATCAGCGCAGCAGCAGAGTGCCGCGGCGAAGCAGCGCGCCGACGAGGCGGCCGCCAAACAGAAGCAGACGGTCGAGTCAGCCAAGCGCCAGGTGGAAAACCGGACTCAAGCGGCCGAGAAGGCCGCGGCCAAGGCTTCGGCGGCCAAGGTCGATGAGGCCGAGGACAAGCTCGGGGCGGCTGCCGACAAGCGCGCCGAAGCGGATCGTGTCGCGGAGCTGGCAGCCGCCGAGAAGCGGCAGCGGCAAGAGGAGCGCGCGAACGACTGACGCGTCTAGGTTTGTGGCGAACCCTGGTTGATCTTGTTGGCCGCAAACGTCGCGGCCTGGGCGGTCATCCCGGCGTCGATGTAGGAGACGTGCGCCATGATGTTGCCGCCGCCTGAGCAGATTGGATCGTCGGGCGCGCACACGCTGGTGACTTTGGCGCCATACGCCGGATTGATCGTCGGTAGCGGTTGGCCGCCCCACAGCATGCTGGAGAACTGACTGGTCGGCTCGCCGAAGAGGGCGACGGCGGCGACGTGGTTCGCCACCGTGGACGGCATCGCGTTGGTGGCCAGGTCGATCACCGTCGAGCCCTGGGAGTAGCCGCCGAGCACGATCCTCGAATTCGGGCAGCTGGTCACGACGTCCTGGATGTGTGCGCTCGCGTCGGCGGACCCGGCGTTGGCGCTGTTGTGGTAGTCGTCGTTGGCGGGGTAGTTCACCGCGTAGACATCGACGGACGTACCCCCAAGCTGCGACGTGAGCGAGTCGACGAACGCCTGTCCGATGTTGCCGAGACCGGGCTCCTGATGCGTGCCCCGGGCGAAAACTACCGAGACGTCCGAGCACCCATCGGCAACGGCGGTGGGGGTTCCGAAGGGTGCACTCAGCAGCGTCCACGTCGTCACAACCGCCATACCGACCCAGCGAGCAAATCTGCGTGCACTCATGCCGAGATCCTGTCATATCGTCGGTCACGGCGGTCCCGGCGGTTGGCGCACGGGCAGAGAGAAACGTTCGAGCAGACGAATGACGTTGCCGCACAGGGCTGTTATCTAAGTCCTGACGCTTCGGATGCGAATGGGGCCGGACCATCCGCCGTCGGGGTCGACGACGTCGCCGCGTTGGGTGATCTCCACGTCACCCGATCTGGCGAGCCGCCGGGCGGCCTCCCGCGCGTCGTCCATCAACTCGCGCCAATTGTCGCCGCCCACCGCACGCGCGGCGTCCGAGGGGCAGATGCTGCTACTCGGGCCACGATGCTCGGCCAGCGCGCGGATCGACGACTCGAGCCGCTGTCTCATCGGCCCGTCGCCGAGGGCGATCTCGGCGTGGTCGGCGCCTCGGCCACCACCGCATGACACACGCCCCAGTTCGGCACGCAATCGCTCGCTCACCCCACCAGTCAAGGCCACGGCGCCGCCCACCCGCCACCTGGAACCGCGCCCGGCGTGGACGACTGGGCCGAGTTGTTGCAGCAGGTCGCCGACAACACCCGCGCGCGCACCAAGCACCAACTCGCGGCGGAAGTCATCTTCTGACGCACAACGAAGGCCTCACGACGTGAACCTCGGCTGGCACCCGAAGGGGAGGAGTTGCTCTGGCGGCCGGATCTGCAACAGCTCAAGCGCAGCCAGAGCGGGCAGTGGAACGTTCGCTACAAGAGCCCGTGGAAGGGCACCTGGATGCAGGACCTGACCGAGTTGCTCGCGGTTACGCTGCCGGGCTGCCGGCTGCGCTACGCGTTCTGACGCTGAGCGGCCCGACCTTCACCGGCCGCGCCACTGCGGTTTGCGCTTCTCCGCCCAGGCCCGCAGCCCCTCGGCGACGTCTTCGGTCGCGCCGGCCACCTTGCGCATGGTCTCGCCGAAGCGCACGGATTCGATCCAGCCCATGTCGGCGGTTCGCCACGCCACTTCTTTGGTCGCCCGCTGGGCCAGCGGTGCGGCCTCGGTGAGGGTGCGAGCCCACGCTTGGGCTTCGGCCTGCAGTTGGTCGGATTCGACCAGTTTCCAGACCAGACCGATTTCCTTGGCCCGTTCGGCGCTCATGGGTTTTCCGGTCAGCAACAACTCCATGGCGTTGGCCCAGCCCACCCGCTGCGGGAGCCGAATGGCTCCGACGATGGTGGGCACCCCGATCGATACCTCGGGGAAGCAGAACGTGGCTTCGGTGCTGGCGATGACGAAGTCGCAGAACAGCACCCCGGTCACGCCGTAGCCGATGCACGGACCGTGCACTGCGGCGATGGTCGGCTTGAACAATTCCATGCCGGATTCGAACGAGTTGATGGTCGGCTTCTCCCAGAAGGTGCCGCCGAAGGTGCCGACCGAGCCTTCGCCGTCCTTGAGGTCGCCGCCGGCGCAGAAGACGCTGCCGTTGGCCGTCAGGATCCCGACCCACGCGTCCAGGTCGTCGCGGAAGCGATCCCAGGCGGCGTTGAGGTCTTGACGAAGCGCGCCGTTGATGGCGTTGCGCGCCTCGGGGCGGTTCAGCGTGATGGTGGCAACGTGGTCTTGCAGCTCATAAGTGACCAGACTCATGACTGCAGACTATTGCGCCGTGCCTACATCCCCGCGATAAGCCGGTAACAAACCTATCCTCATGGTGTGCGCGGGCGGCGAAAATTGTGGAAGATCCCTGAGCGCCCAACGGTTTTCGCGGGCACGCGTTTGACGTCGTCGAAATGCACGTGTACCCGCTCGAAGGCTTTGACTCGTTCGGCTTTGACTTTATTGGTGTAGGTCCGCTGATCCGCCACCGTCAGATCCGCGTCGTCGCTGAACGCGCCCAGCAGGGCGCGCGGGTAGAGCCGCTCCACCAAGACGACATTGACCTCGGCGCACATCACCAGCGCCACCGACGCGAGGAACAGAAACGCTAACGCGCCCAACACCAGTGCGAACACACTGTTGGTGGCGCTGGCCCTTTTCACGGTGTGCGCCACATAGCCGGCCCCGAACCACTGCAGCATCTGCCAAATAAACGCTGCGGCAACCGCTCCCGGCAGTACTTGCCGGTATGTCAGTCCGCGCGCGGTCGTCACGCGAAAGGCCACCAGGCAGATCATTGCGTTGATCGCCACCGCGGCCAGTACGAGGCCGATCTTGCTGAAGATGCCGAGCGCTCCGGTGGCGTGGCCCGCCGCGGCCAATACGGTCGCCGCGATCGCGGCAGAGCCGAGTACCAACAGCAACAGCAGGCTGCGCAAACGGGATCGGATAGGGTTGGGGCGCTTGTGCTTCGGCACCGCCCACACCGTGTCCATCGCGTTCTGCAGCGCCTGGCCCACACCCAGACCGCCGTAAAGCGCGCCGAGCAGCCCCACGACCACGCCCGCCGCTCCGCCGCTGAGCCCCTGCGGGTGGTGCAGCTGGTCGCCGAGCACCGGGAACTGGCTCAAAGTGCTGTGCAGCACCTGTGCCTGCAGATCGGGCCGGCCGGCCAGCACCACCCCCAGGCCGGTTGTCAACAGCAGCAACAGCGGAAACAGCGATACCAGGCCGTAGTAGGTGATCAGCGCGGCGAGGTAACCGCCCTGGTCGTCGTTGTATTTGTAGACGACACCGACGATCACGCCGACGACTCGATTCCGTCGCTGCAGCCTGTCCAGCCAACCGACCATCGCCGATCACTTCCCCCGCAAGACGGCATCCGATTCGATGCACTCGCGACCTGATACCCGGATTCGGCTGCCGTCAACCCGCCTGTGGATCGACGCGTTGCAGTTCACGGCCGCGCGGGTGCCTATTCTGTGCGGAGTGGCCGAACCGTCTGCAGCGCAGTTGCGCAAACAGCTCGACGGAGTGACGCTGCGCGACGCCGCCCGGATCGGCCGGCGCCTGAAGAACCTGCGCGGCGCCGCGCCCGAGAAACTGCGGCAGCTGGCCGACCAGATCGCGGCGGCGCAGACGGTGATCGCCACCCGTCAAGCCGCCGTGCCGACGATCACCTATCCCCACCTGCCGGTCAGCGAACGGCGGCAGGAAATCGCCGACGCGATACGGGCGCATCAGGTGGTGGTGATCGCCGGGGAAACCGCGTCGGGAAAGACCACCCAGCTGCCCAAGATCTGTCTCGAGGCTGGACGCGGTATCCGCGGAACCATCGGGCACACCCAGCCCCGCCGGCTGGCCGCCCGCACGGTCGCCCAGCGCATAGCCGACGAGCTGGGCAGCCCGCTCGGCGACACAGTCGGCTATACCGTGCGATTCACCGACCAGGTGAGCGACCGCACGCTGATCAAGCTGATGACCGACGGCATCCTGCTTGCCGAGATCCAGCGCGATCGCCGCCTGCTGCGCTACGACACGCTGATCCTCGACGAGGCCCACGAACGCAGTCTCAACATCGACTTTCTGCTCGGTTACCTGCGGGAGTTGCTTCCTCGCCGCCCGGACCTGAAGGTGATCATCACCTCGGCGACGATCGAGCCGCAGCGCTTCGCGGCGCACTTCGCTAACGCGCCCATCATCGAGGTGTCCGGGCGGACGTATCCGGTCGAGGTGCGCTACCGTCCGCTGGAGGTTGTCGTGCCTTCCGACTCCGGTGACGACCCGGACGACCCCGACCACGAGATCGTGCGTACCGAGACCCGCGACGAGGTCGAGGCGATCGTCGACGCCATCGCTGAAATCGAGGCCGAGCCGCCGGGGGACATCCTGGTCTTTCTGTCTGGGGAGCGCGAAATCCGCGATACCGCAGAGGCTTTGAGTGGCCTCAAGCACACCGAGGTACTCCCGCTGTACGCGCGGCTGCCAACCGCCGAGCAACAGAAGGTGTTCGCGCCCCATACCGGGCGCCGCGTCGTGCTGGCGACCAACGTCGCCGAAACGTCACTGACCGTACCGGGGATCCGCTACGTCATCGACCCGGGCAATGCCCGCATCTCGCGCTACAGCCGGCGCTTGAAGGTGCAGCGGCTGCCGATCGAGCCCATCTCGCAGGCGTCGGCCGCACAGCGCGCCGGCCGGTGCGGTCGAGTCGCACCCGGCGTGTGCATCCGGCTTTACTCCGAACAGGATTTCGCGGCGCGGCCGCGCTACACCGATCCCGAGATCCTTCGGACGAACCTCGCCGCGGTGCTGCTGCAGATGGCGGCCCTGCAACTCGGCGACATCGAGGAGTTCCCCTTCCTCGATCCACCGGACCGCCGCAGCGTTCGCGACGGCGTGCAACTGCTGGTCGAACTCGGGGCGTTCGACCAGCACGGCGCCATCACCGACCTCGGCCGTCGGCTCGCGCGGCTGCCCGTCGATCCGAGGCTGGGCCGGATGATTCTGCAGGCGCAGACTGAGGGGTGCGTTCGGGAGATGCTGGTGTTGGCCGCGGCGCTGACGATCCCGGACCCGCGGGAACGGCCGAGCGACCGCGAGGAGACGGCCCGCGAGAAGCATGCGCGTTTCGCCGACGAGAACTCCGACTTCATATCCTATCTCCACCTGTGGCGCTACCTGCGTGAGCAGCGGAAATCGTTATCCGGCAATGCGTTTCGCAAGATGTGCCGTTCGGAGTTCCTGCATTATCTGCGGATCCGCGAATGGCAGGATCTAGTTGGGCAGCTGCGCAGCATCGCGCGCGACCTAGGCATCGTCGAAGACGCCGCGTCTGAGGAGCCGGCGGATCCGGGGCGGGTACACGCGGCGATACTCGCAGGGCTGTTGTCGCATGTGGGCATGCGCCGCGAGGACACCCGCGAGTATCTGGGCGCGCGTAACTCGCACTTCGTGCTGGCGCCCGGCTCGGCGCTCGCCAAACGGCCGCCGCGCTGGGTCGTTGTGGCGGAGCTGGTCGAGACCAGCCGGCTGTACGGGCGGACTGCCGCCCGCATCCAGCCCGAGGCCGTGGAGCGGGTCGCCGGCGACCTGGTGCAGCGCACCTACAGCGAACCGCACTGGGACGCCAAACGCGGCGAGGTGATGGCCTACGAGCGGGTGACGTTGTACGGGCTGCCGCTGGTTGCGCGCCGCCGCGTCGGATACGCGCGCATCGAGCCAGTGGTGGCGCGCGAGTTGTTCATCCGCCAGGCACTGGTCGAGGGCCAATGGCACACCCGCCATCATTTCTTCGGTGACAACGCGCGGCTGCGGGCCGAGCTCGAGGAGCTGGAGGAGCGGGCCCGCCGCCGCGATCTGCTGATCGGCGACGACGACGTCTACGCCCTCTACGACGCTCGCATTCCCGCCGATGTCGTCTCCGCACGGCACTTCGACACCTGGTGGAAAAGGCAGCGACACAAGACACCTGACCTGCTCACGTTCACTCGCGCGGAGCTGCTGCGCACCGAAGAGACGGCCGATGCCGGTCGGCCGGGCACGTGGCGCACCGGCGATGTCGTGCTGCCGTTGACCTATCGGTTCGAGCCTGGCGCCGCCGACGACGGGGTCACCGTGCACGTGCCAATCGACGTGCTGGCGCGCCTAGGTGGCGACGAGTTCGCCTGGCAGGTGCCGGCGCTGCGTGAGGAGCTGGTGACCGCGCTCATCCGCTCACTGCCGAAAGACTTGCGCCGCAACTTCGTTCCCGCGCCCGACACGGCCCGCGCCGTGCTGACGGCAATCGACCCGGCCGGTGAGCCGGTGGTACCCGCCCTGCAGCGCGAGTTACGCCGTCGCACCGGGGTTTCGGTGCCCATCGAGGCCTTCGACCTGGACAAGCTGCCCTCTCATCTGCGGGTGACGTTTGCGGTCGAGTCGGGCGACGGCGGCGAGGTGGCCCGCAGCAAGGATCTGCGGGCACTGCAGGAACGGCTCACGGCGCCCGCACGACAGGCCGTCGCGCAAGCGGTCGCGGACGGGTTGGAGCGAACAGGGCTGCGCGGCTGGCCTGACGACCTCGACGAACTACCCCGCGTCGTCGAGCGCACGATTGACAGACGCACCGTGCGGGGCTTTCCCGCTTTCGTCGACGCGGGCGGCACCGTCGACCTTGGCGTGTTCGCCACGTCGGCCGAACAGGACCAGGCGATGGGGCCCGGCATCCGGCGGCTGGTGCGGCTCAGTGTCGCCTCACCGGTCAAAGCCATTGCACGTCAACTTAATCCACGCACCCGGTTGACTCTCGGCACCAACCCGGATGGCAATCTGCCCGCGCTGCTCGACGACTGCGCCGACACCGCGACCGACGCGCTCGTGGCGGCGCCGGTGTGGACGCGCGCGGAATTCGTCGCGCTGCAACAGCGGGCGGGAAAGTCCCTGCCGGCCACCACCCTCGAGATCGTGGGCCGCGTCGAGAAGGTGCTGGCCGCCGCCCAGGAGGTGCGACTCCTGATTCCTGCAAATCCTCCGCCTGCCCAGAGCGATGCGATCGCGGACATCCGTGCGCAGCTGAACCGGCTGTTGCCGGCCGGTTTCGTCACCGCCACCGGGCCGGCGCACCTCGCCGATCTCACCCGCTACCTACTTGGGATCCGTCGCCGTCTCGAAGGGCTGCCCCACGCCGTCCAGGCCGATCGGGAACGCATGCGGCGGGTGCACGCCGTGCAGGACGCCTACGACGAACTGGTGCATCAGCTGGCGCCGCCGGCGAAGGCGGCCGCCGACGTTCGCGATATCGCCCGGCAGATCGAGGAACTCAGGGTGAGCCTGTGGGCCCAAGGACTCGGCACGCCGCGCCCGGTCAGCGAGCAGCGGATCTACCGCGCGATCGACGCGGTGCGCGACCGTTGGTGATTGCTTTTCCCGCCACTTTCAACCTATAGCGCATATGGGGGCTTGCCGCAAGACCCGGGTAATGATGCAAAATCGCTGTCCTCGAGCGGAATTCAGGTGAAATGGGGTGGCGAAGTGGATGTTTCGTGGTCATCGGAGAAGTCGCCCGGCGACATCAAGCATGCGGTGCTGATCGCCGGGGGCGGCCCGACGGGGCTGATGTTGGCGGGCGAATTGGCTTTGGCGGGGGTCGACGCCGCCATCGTCGAGCGGCGCGCCAGCCAGGATCTGATCGGTGCGCGAGCCGGCGGTCTGCATTCCCGCACCATCGAAATCCTCGATCAGCGCGGCATCGCCGATCGGTTTCTATCCCGGGGCCAGGTGGCACAGGTCGCCGGGTTCGCCCAGATCCGGCTGGACATCAGTGACTTTCCCACCCGGCATCCGTACGGACTCGCGCTGTGGCAGAACGAGATCGAACGCATCCTGTCCGACTGGGTCAGCGAGCTCGGCGTGCCGATCTACCGCGGCGAAGGGGTGACGAGCTTCGCCCAGGACGGCAACGGCGTCGACGTCGGCCTGTCCGATGGCCGGACGATGCGCGCACAGTATCTCATCGGGTGCGACGGAGGACGCAGCGTCATCCGCAAAGCGGCCGGCATCGAATTTCCGGGCTGGGACGCGACGACGAGCTATCTGCTCGCCGAGGTCGAGATGAACTTCGGGACCGGGCAACCCCCGCAATCGGGCATCCGCCACGACGCGCTCGGCGTCCATGCCCTGTCCACCGCCGAGGAGGGCGGGCCGGTTCGGGTCATGGTCACCGAAGCCCACCTTGGACCGGCTACCGAACCCACGCTGCGCGACTTGAGTGAGGCAATGATCGCCGTATACGGGACCGACTATGGGTTCCACAGTCCTACTTGGCTTTCCCGGTTCACCGATGCGGCCCGGCAGGCCGCCACCTATCGCCGCGGGCGGGTCTTGCTCGCCGGCGACGCCGCACACATCCACCACCCGGTCGGCGGGCAGGGCCTCAACACCGGCGTGCAGGACGCGGTGAATCTAGGCTGGAAGCTGGGCCAGGTGGTCAGCGGGACATCGCCCGACAGCCTCCTGGACAGCTACCACGCCGAACGGCACCCGGTTGCCCAGCGCGTGCTGCACAACGCCTTGGCGCAGATGGCGCTTCTTCGCCCCGACGAACGCACCAAGGCACTTCGCGACACCGTGTCCGATCTTCTCGGCATGGACCAACCGCGCGCATGCTTCGCCGCGATGATGTCTGGCCTGGACATCCGTTACGACCTGGGTGCAGGGCATCCGCTGTTGGGCCGCCGGATGCCCGACCTGGACCTGGTCACCGCCGACGGGCCGCTGCGCGTGTTCGACTTGCTGCGAGACGCCCGCCCGCTGCTGCTGAAGTTCGGGGACGCCGACGGCAATGACATCGAGTCCTTGACGGACCGGGTCCGGGTGGTCTGCGCGAAACAGGTTGCCCAGTGCGTACTCCCGGTATTGGGCACGGTGAGCGAGCCGCCCGCGGTGTTGATCCGGCCGGACGGCCACGTCGCCTGGGTCGGCGCCGAAACCGACCCGGCGCTACGCGACGCCCTCGACACGTGGTTCGGGCCGCCTGCCGCGACGCACGGACGATTCGCGCAGCGGAAAGGGTGACTTGTCTTGGCCGACGCAACGTGTAACGTGCGTGTTCGCTGTTCGAGAGCAGGAAGCACCTGGACATGGCAACCGACCAACCGCCGACTCCACCCATGGATTGGGCGGAGGCCCAACCCTTGTTGAGGCCGGTGCTGCGCCCGCAAAGCTACGTTAACCAATTGGTCAACACCGGGGCTCTGCCCTGGGTCCGCCCGGTGTTTCCGTTCGTCAACGAGATGGTCGTGGTCGACCTGCCGACGGTGCGGGCCATGGTCACCCCGGCGGAAACGGACGCTTGGGGCATCAGCGGCGACCAGGCCTTCGCGGCGGCCAGGGAGAACCTTTCCGCGCATCAGCAGGCCTTCCAGCCTGGCGAGAAGTTCCTGTTGAAGGACGCGGACGGCGGCACCTACGTCGATTCGATGATCCTGGCGACCGGTTGGCTGGGCTCGCTGGCGGTGGCGGATGGTCCCCGACCACTGGTGTTTTTCCCGGGCGACGGCGTGTTACTGCTGGGCACCGACGCGCCCGACAATGCCGCGGACCTTTTCGAGGTCGCCGAGCAGATGTACCTCGACGCCGTCCAGCCCATCTCGCCGCAGGGATACACGATCGAGGGCAGCATCATCGCGCCGTTCGATCAAGCCGGCCCACACCCCCTGCGCGATTTGGCGTTGAGGGCTCGAACCTTCTTGACCACAAGGGAATACAGCCACCAGACCGAGTTCTTGCGGGAGCACTATGAGCGCGAGTTGTTCCCGCAATGCGTCGGCGACGCGCAAATGATCGAGACGGCGTGGGGACGGCGCAGCACGGCCGTGTGGGGGCAGGGCACTCCATGGGAGCTGCCGCAAACCGATTACGTGACGTTCTTGGTCGGCGACCCGTCGAATGTGTCCGACAAATTCACCGTCCCATTCCCGACAGTGGTCGATGCGGTGGGGATCCTTCCCGTCGCGGGAATCAACCCGGTCCGCTACCGGGCCAACGAATGGCCGACGGCCGAGATGCTGACGACGCTGAAGGCGCACGCCATCGACCTGCCGAGCGAATGACGATCTTCACGCGAGCCACGCCGGCGACCCGCTAGTCCGGCGGCTCGCTGGTTGTGCCGCGGGCAGCCGCTTGTTCCCGATCGCTGCGGTTGCCGGGAACACCTTCGGCTTCGCTCTCCTCGGTGACCTTTTCCTCGAGCTCATCGACGATGTTTTCCAGCTCCTGAGCGCGGCTCAGCGGGTCTTTGTCGGGTTTGGTCATGTCGCTTTCCGTTGGCCTGGTGGGGGACGGGCTCGGGCGCCGGGAACCCGCCGCTATCCCATACCCGATCACGCAATCGTTAACCAGATCTGGGAGCCGTCAAAACATACGAGACACAGCGCCGCGACGATGGAAGTATCGCACGAGTGGCTACCGATAAACCTCAGACGATCTCTTACCCGGCTGCCGACGCCCGCCAGCGTCGCCACCATCCCGATCCGCTCGACCCGCACGTCATCGTCCTTTTCGGTGCGACGGGCGATCTGGCGAAACGAAAACTGCTCCCCGGCCTGGCGTACCTCGACCAGTCCGAGTTGGCTCCCAATATTCAGATCGTCGCCACGTCGCTGGAAGACCTGAGTCAGGACGAATTCCGCGAGCTGGCCAAAAAGGCGATCGATTCCTTCGGCTCGCACAACCTCACGGACGAACAGTGGGCGAACTTCGCCGACATCGTCAGCTACGTCCCGCAGGGTGCCGGACCCGAAGCGCTGGCCGAGGCGGTGGCGCAGGCCGAAGAGAACTTGGGGTCCGACGTGCGGCGACTGCACTATCTGTCGGTGCCGCCCAAGGCGGCGCGCGCTGTGATCACCATGCTGCGCGATGCCAAGCTGGTCGAACATTCGCGGGTGGTGATGGAGAAACCCTTCGGCACCGATCTGGCCAGTGCGGTCGCGCTGAACGACTTTGTGCACGAAACCTTCGAGGAATCTCAGATTTTCCGTATCGACCACTTCTTGGGTAAGGAAGCCGCGCAAAACATCCTGGCGTTCCGCTTCGCCAACGGCCTGTTCGAGCCGATCTGGAACCGCAACTTCATCGACCATATTCAGATCGACATTCCCGAGTCCCTGGGCCTGGATCAGCGGGCGAACTTCTACGAAGAGACCGGCGCTTACAAGGACATGGTGGTGACCCACCTGTTCCAGGTGATGGCGTTCGTCGTGATGGAGCCGCCGACGGCGCTCGAACCGTTTGCCATCAGCGAGGAAAAGAACAAGGTGTTCCGGTCGATGCTGCCGATCAAACCCGCGAACGTGGTGCGCGGTCAGTACAACGGATATCGCGACGAGGATGGCGTGGCAAAGGATTCCGACACTGAGACGTTCATCGCCCTCAAGGTCGGCATCGACAACTGGCGGTGGGCCGGGGTGCCCATTTACTTGCGCACCGGCAAGAAGATGGCCGAGGGCATCCGTGTCATCTCGATCGCGTTCAAAGAGGCCCCGCGAACCATGTTCCCGCCCGGATCAGGGGTGGGCACTCAGGGGCCCGATCACCTCACCTTCGACCTCGCCGACAACTCGAAGGTTTCGCTGTCCTTCTATGGCAAGCGGCCCGGCCCCGGCATGAAGCTGGACAAGCTGTCCATGCAGTTTTCTTCGCAGGAGATCGAGACGGTCGTCGACGTGCTGGAGGCCTATGAACGACTGATTCTCGATGCGATGCGCGGGGACCACACCCTGTTCAATACCGCGGAAGGCATCGAATCATTGTGGGAGCGTTCGGAAGATCTGCTCACCGATCCACCGCCGGCCAAGTTGTATCAGCCGGGCACGTGGGGTCCCAACGCCATTCACCAATTGATCGCACCCAATGCGTGGCGACTGCCGTTCGAGCGCGAGTGGCGCGAAGCCAGGTCCTAGCGGAAGGGCCAACCCCCGGTTCAGCTCAATTCGGCACTGAGGTAACTGATTGCGTGCCGGAATGCCTTGAGGACGTCGTTATCGGGCAGCACGAATCCGTAGTCGGCATAGACCTGTTCGGTGGGGTGGCGGGTGACGTTCCAGCCGGTGGCGCCCAGGTGCTCAGCGGCTGGGCGGCGCTCGCCGAGCCAGACCAGCTCGGCAACGTCGATGTTCAGTCCGTGCTGCCGCCAGGTGCTGCGCATGGCCCGGGCCCGTTCGTCGGTGAAAACGCTCATGTCGGTGATGTTCTCCGTGGCCAGCCGGCTGCCCGGGGCGCTGCGCGCAGTGATGTTGTCCAACAGCCGGTCCTGGGCGTCGGGCGGTAGATAGGGCAGCAAGCCTTCGGCGATCCAGGCGGTGGGGGTGTTGGCGTCAAAGCCGCTGTTGCGCAGCGCAGTCGGCCAATCATCGCGAAGATCGATAGCGACGGTCCGGCGCTCGGCGGTCGGTTCGGCACCGATCTGGGCAAGTGTATCGGTCTTGAAGGCGATGACCTCAGGCTGGTCGACTTCAAAAACCACGGTGCCCGAAGGCCACGGCAACCGATAGGCCCGCGCGTCGAGCCCGGCGGCCAAGATGACGGCCTGCCGGATTCCGGCGGCGGTGGCGGCGCCGAAGAAATCATCGAAGAACCTGGTCCGCACCGCCATCTGCTCGCGCCGCTGCTGCAGCGTCATCGGCATGTCGTCGGTGTCGAGCGGGATTTGCCCGTCCAGCATGCGGGTGAAGAAAGGGTGCCCAACCGCCCGCACCAACGGCTCGGCGAACCGGTCGTCAAGCAGGGGGTCCGGCTCGCGGGACGCCAGGGCTCGGGAGGCCGCCACCATCGTCGCGGTCGCCCCCACGCTGGAGGCCAGGTCCCAGCTGTCGCCCTCGCTACGCGCCGAGCCAAATGATGACATTCGCTTTCCCCTTCCGGATCCACCGGCTGCGTCGGCCAATTCGCCCTCGGCGCCGCTCACCGCCGGCGCGACTGCACCACCGGTACCGAAGAGTACTTTCTGCCTATGCCGCGCGCACCCCGCACCCGTCGCGCAGGCATTTGACTGCCGTTCCCGCTGCTCGACCATAGAAAGGGAAAATCGCTCCATGGCACCGACCCTGCGCCCGCGCCGATCCGCCCTGTACCTGCCCGGCAACAAGCCCCGGGCGCTGGAGAAGGGTAAGGCGCTGCCGGCGGATGTGCTGATATTCGACCTCGAGGATGCTGTGGGCCCCGACGCGAAAACCGATTCGAGAGCGACGGTGTGCGAGGCGATCTCGTCGGAGAGCTACCGGCCCCGCGAGGTCGTGGTGCGTATCAACGGCTTGGACACCGACTGGCACGAAGACGACTTGGCGGCCGTGGCCGGATCGGCAGCCGACGGCGTCCTGGTGCCGAAAGTCGAGACGGGTCAACAGGTTCGAGCGCTGGCCGACGCGCTGGACACAGTGGGGGCGCCGGAGTCGTTGCAGCTGTGGGTGATGATCGAAACGCCCCGGGCCTTTCTGCGGGCCGAGGAAGTCGCCTCAGCCAGCGATCGCCTGGCCGGATTGGTGGTGGGCACCAACGACTTGGTCAACGAGCTGCACGGCCTGCACGTCCCCGGGCGGGCGCCCGCCGTGCCCGCCCTCGGGCTGGCCTTATTGGGAGCGCGGGCGGCCGGAAAGGTCATCTTGGATGGCGTGTTCAACGACATCACCGACGAGGGCGCATTCCGGGCCGAGGCGCAGCAAGGCCGCGAAATGGGATTCGACGGCAAGACCCTGATCCACCCATCGCAGATCGCCCCCGCCAATGAACTGTTCGGTCCGTCACGCAAAGAGCTGCAGGACGCCCGCAAGATCGTCACGGCCTACGAGCAGGCGCAGGCCGCGGGAACCAGCGTGATCACGGTCGATGGCCGGATGATCGAGAGCCTGCACGTCCGCGACGCCCAGCGAATCCTCACCCTCGCGGATTTGATCTCCGATCTGGAATCCGCGTCGTAGGAGCAGTGGACGTATCGGGTGCGCGGCGGAAGCCCGCAACGGGCGTTCGGTGCCGGCCACACGGTAGGTTGAACGCGTTCGGAGACGACTCGAGAGGAGATAACGTGGGCCACACCGCGGCCATGGCCGAGGCCGACCGCACGTGGATGATCGACACGCTGCTCGCGCTACTGCAGACCCCGAGCCCGGCGGGGCGCACGGACGCGGTGATGCAGGTGATCGGCGACATTCTCGACCACTTCGGGGTTCCCTTCACGCTGACCCGGCGCGGGGCGCTGACCGCCGAACTCCCAGGCGAGTCGGCGACCATCGATCGGGCACTGGTGGTTCACTCCGACACCATCGGCTGCATGGTCCGCAACCTCAAGGACAACGGCCGCCTCGAATTGGTTCCGGTCGGCACATTCTCAGCGCGCTTCGCCGCGGGTGCCCGGGTGCGCATCTTCATCGACGACCCCGACGAGTTCATCACCGGCACGGTCATGCCGCTCAAGTCCAGTGGGCACGCGTTCGGCGACGAGATCGACACCCAACCCACGAACTGGGACCACGTTGAGGTTCGCATCGACCGCAAGGTGTCCTCGCGCGAAGACCTGGTTCGTCTCGGCCTGCAGATCGGTGATTTTGTTGCGTTGATCACCAGTCCCGAGCTCACCGCCGACGGCTTCATCGTTTCCCGCCACCTGGATGGGAAGGCGGGCGTCGCGATCGCGCTCGCACTGGCCAAGAACTTCTCCGAGAACAAAGTGGTGCTGCCACACCGCACCACGATCATGGTCACGATCACCGAGGAGGTCGGCCACGGGGCCAGCCACGGCCTGCCCGCGGATGTCGCCGAGCTGGTCTCGGTGGACAACGCGGTGTGCGCGCCCGGCCAGCACTCTCTCGAGGACGGCGTGACGATCCCGATGGCCGATATGCACGGCCCGTTCGATTACCACCTGACCCGAAAACTCTGCCGGCTCGCCCAGGAGCGGGGAATTCCGTTCGCGCGTGACATCTTTCGCTATTACCGATCCGACGCCGCCGCGGCGATCGAGGCGGGAGCCAACACCCGCGCGGCGCTGGTCGGCTTTGGGCTCGACGGCAGCCATGGCTGGGAGCGCACCCACATCGATTCGCTGGAAGCCGCCTACAACCTGCTTGCACGCCTGGCTGCAGACACCGTTGACGTTCGCCGAGTGGGACGCCAAGCCGACGGGCGACCTGCGTGACTTCCCGTCGTCTGAACAGCCCGCGCCCATTGAGCGCTGGGTGCCGCTGTCTCGCGGCGATTTCGAGAGCCCCGGCGATGCGTCGCCCGGGACGGTCTGGCCGCCCTCGGAGGGACCCCAGGCCTGAGGCCCTTACATCTGCGCCCAGACGATCTTCGTCTGTAGGTAGGTCTCGATGCCGGCCTTGCCGGACTCGTGGCCCCAGCCGGACTGCTTGTAGCCGCCGAACGGCATCGAGTGGTCGTATGGGAAGGCGCAGTTGAGCCCGACGGTTCCGGCCTTGAGCCGCTTGGCCAGTCGATGGGAGCGGCCGAGGTCCTTGGTCCACACGGTGGCGGCCAGCCCGTAGGTGCTGTTGTTGGCCAGCGCGACGGCCTCGTCCTCGTCGTCGAAGGGCAGGATCGTGACGACCGGCCCGAAGATCTCCTCCTGGAACAGCCGGCTGGTGTCGGGATCGACGTCGGTGACGACCGTCGGGTGTACGAAGTAGCCCTTGCGATCGAGCCGGTACCCGCCGGTGAAGATCTGAGCGCCGCCGGACTTACCCTGCTCGAGGTAACCCAGCACGCGATTGAGCTGCTTCTGGCTGATCAGTGGACCGCTCATGGTGCCCTCTTCTTTGGGACCGCCCATCTTCATGGCATTGGCAACCATCGCCATGCCGTCGACGACCTGCTCGTAGACACTGCGCTGCACCAGAATTCGGGAACCGCAGACACAGGCCTGCCCCGAGTGCACAAAGGTGCCGAACGCCGACATCGGGATCGCCTTCTTCAATTTCGCGTCGTCGAAGATCAGCACCGGCGACTTGCCGCCGAGCTCCAGAGTGACCTTGTTGAGGTTGCTGTCGGCCGACGCGTGCACGATCGCGCGGCCGACCTCGGTCGAGCCGGTGAAGGCGACCTTCTCCACGTCGGGGTGCGCGGTGATCGTCGCGCCGACGGTGTGCCCGTAACCGTTGACGAGGTTGGCTACCCCGTCGGGAACCCCGGCCTCGGCCAACAGGCGCATCAGGACATGCGCTGAAAGTGGTGTCTCCTCAGCGGGTTTGACCACGCTGTTGCAGCCCGCAGCTAGCGCGGGCGCGAGCTTGGCACAGAAATTGAACACCGGCCCGTTCCACGGGAAGATCAGCCCGACCACACCGTAGGGCTCGCGCACCGTGTAGGTGTGCATGCGCGAGTCGACGCCGGTCAGGCCGCCGGTGTTCACATCGCGCGCAATGCCGTCGATCTTGGTGCACCAGCCGGCGTAGTAGCGGAACCACTCGGCACCGATCTTCACCTGCATCTCGGCTTGAGCGGGATACATTCCGGCGTTCAGCATTTCGAGCTCGGCGAGCAGCTCGGCGTTCTCGTCGATCAGGTCGGCGGCCCGCCACAGGATCTTGGCCCGCTCGTAGTCGGGCTTGCCGCACCAGATTCCGGATTCGGCGCTGGCTTTCGCGCGCGCCACCGCCTTGTTGACGGCTTCGGTGCCGCAGTCGGTGAACGAGCCGATCTGTTCCTCGGTGGAGGGATCGAAGATCGGGATCACGTCACCGGTGCCGGGGCGTTCTCGGACCTCGTCCAATACGGATTGCACCGTCATACGTCTTCTCCTGAAGTGAATGCGGCGGAAGTTACGCGCATAACCCCATGCTGTCTACCACATTCGGAAGAAAGGGCGCCGGTGCTTACCGGCCGCGGGCGATCCGGTCGGCGCGCCAGCACCGGGACTGCATGGGGACGTCGATCGCCTCGGCGCCGGGGAAACGCTCAGTCAAGATGGTTCGGGCGTTGCCGAGCCGCTGCGCGCGGTCATCCGGCGAAGCGATGATCACCCGGCTGTACGTGCCGAGCATCGCAACGACTTCGTCGATCGTCATAGTCCGCACGAATGCGAACGTCTCGCGTGCGATGTTGTGGAAGACCTGCGGGTCGGGGAGCACGACGTTCTCGTGGCGGCGGCGGAAGCGGTCGGGTGCGTCCGCCTCGGTCGTGTCGTCGCCGGGCAGCAGGTCGAGGTCGCGAACCCAGTCCACGTCGCGATCGCGACTCGTCCAGATCAGCCCGAACCGCCCGCCGTCGCGCAGCACGCGGCCGATCTCCGGAACGGCCCGCTCGGGATCCATCCAGTGCCACGCCGACGAGACGAACACCGCATCGGCGGAATGGTCGGGGAGGGGGATCGCCTCACCGGTGCCCTCCACCGCGCGAACCTCCGGAGACCGCTCGGCCAGCACCGCGCGCATTCGCGCATCGGGCTCGACGGCGACGACTTGCGCTGCTCGGCCGACCAGCGTTCGGGTGAACAGTCCGGTGCCCGCGCCGACATCGACGGCCACCTCGCACTCGGATGGCAATAGCCAGTCCACCGCCTCGTGCGGAGGCTGCGGCCGCAGCCCGTCGTAGTCCTCGGCGATCGAACCGAAGGACATCGCGCGTTCTTGACGATCAGTCACACGCGACAAGGTAATCCGGCTCGCTGTGCAAGGCATGAGAAGTCGTGGCGCGTCACCAGAGCTCGCTGTGATTGATGAGCGCATCGGCGATCAGCCCGGTTCCGAAAACCAGGAACAACAGCCGCACCGACATCGGGCCGTAGCGGGCTCAAGGCGCCGCGAATTGGCGACCGACGACCCAGCAGGCTGACAAAGATGGCTGGCAATACGCGTCCCGGGTCGAGAACTTCAGCGAGTCAAGAAGCGCCAGCCCGGTTTCACCGATGATCGCGCTCCCACCAACGCCGACGCGGGGTCGATGGTGCTAGCGCAAGTCATGAGCGGCATTATCGAAGCGTCGGCGGCGCTAGGGTTTCGATGCCGCAGTTGACGCAGTCAAGCGATGACGGCACACATCACGGAGGGCGCCAACAATGACCACACTCACCATGCAGGATCTGCGTGAATACCTTGTCGGGGCTTGGACGTTGGAGTCTTACCAGACCTCCGACGTGGATGGCTCAAACGTGCGTTACCCGCTGGGAACCGGCGCTCGCGGAATCATCATGTACACGGCCGACGGCTACATGTCCGCCCAGATCATGCGCGCGGAACGCGCGCCGGTTGCCCGCGGCGATCCTCTCCAGCTCGCCAACAATGACGAGCTGGCCGCGGTGGCCAGAGGGTATCTGGCCTACGCCGGCCCGTACAGCGTTCTCGACAACGGCATGATCACCCACCACGTCGACGTCAGTCTGCTACCGAACTGGATCGGCGGAACGCAGTACCGCGCAGCGCAAATCGGCGATGACCGCTTGCAGCTCGGCCCCGCCGAGCCCGTGCTCATCAAAGGCAAACTTCGCAACGGACGCCTGATCTGGCAGCGCGCGAAGCCGGCCAAATAGCCTGGCCTGCGATGGGAACGATCGTGTTTCGGGTGAGCGAACGCAGCGCGTCGCGCCGACCTCAGGAGAGCTGAATGGGATTGCTCGACCACAAGACCGCGGTCATCACGGGCGCCAACTCAGGCATCGGGCTGGCCACCGCGCAGCGATTTCTCGTCGAAGGCGCCGATCGGGTGTTCATCACCGGCCGACGCCAGGCCGAACTCGATCATGCTGCAAGGCAATTGGGGCATCGTGCCACCGCCGTGCGCGGTGACGTCGGAACGCCGAAAGACCTGGACCGGCTCTACGCCGAGGTCGCGGCCAACGGTGAGGGCATCGACGTCGTGATGGCCAACGCCGGATCGACGCGGGTGGCGCGACTGGGGGAGATCACCGACGACGACCTCGACGCCCTGCTGACCACTAACGTCAAAGGAGTCGTCTACACCGTGCAAAAAGCGCTGCCGCTGCTCAACGACGGCGCCTCCGTCATCCTGACCGGCTCCACCACCGCCGACCGTGGCCGCGCAGGGCTGAGCATCTACGCCGCCACCAAGGCCGCCGTCCGGTCGCTGGCGCGCGGCTGGGCCAGTGAACTCGCCGACCGCAACATCCGGGTCAACGTCATCGTGGCGGGGTCCACGGCCACTCCGGGCAGCAACGCACTGGCCGCGCAGACCGATCCGGAGGCGTCCATTGAAGAGTTCCGCGCCGGCCGGATCACCTCGATCCCGCTGGCGCGATTCGCCGAACCCACCGAGATCGCCAATGCCGCAGTGTTTTTGGCCAGCGATCTGTCCAGCTTCACCACCGGGTCTACGGTGACCGCCGACGGCGGATTCAACCAAGTCTGACGCGTCCGCTGAGCTCTCGCGCAGGCATGCTTCAGCGCGGATGACCCGCGATGTTGTCGGCCAATTCATCGAAGAGGGCCTGGTTCAGGCCGAAGGCGAGTCTCACCTCGCCGACGATGCGATCGATCTCGACGGCATCGGCGCTAAGGGCGTCGAGGCGAGCCCGGTAGGCGTCCTTATACGGTTTGGGCCGCACCGGGAACTCGTAGAACGCAAGGCCGGCGCCGCGCAACTCAAACGTGCGGTCCAGGATTTTGCCGATGCCCCGGCCTCCAGAGAGATCCCCGAGATAGCGCGTGTAGTGATGTGCCACCAACGCGCCACCCCATGTTAGGGCGCCGAGCCGCTCGGCGTAGGCGACCGCCGCGGGGGAGTCGACTTCGCGTTCGGCGCCCTGGGGCAGCCAGTGTTCGAGGTCGGCGTCGATAGCCGTCAGGCGCTCCAACGCGGGGTCGTACACGGCTGCAACCATGGAATCGTCACGGCGGGCCCGCACTGCTTCTTCCAGGGCGGCATACACAACGCGCAACCGCAGCAAGTAGTCCGAATAGCCCCCCGCACCAATCCGGCCGGCGAGCAGTTCGGACATGAATGGGCTTTGCTCGGCGCGGTCGTGTTCGGCCGCCGAGCCCTCCTTCATCGCGGCCGACAGGCGGCGGCTTGTTGGGACGGCGATCGAGCACATGACCTGCTCAGATTACATTGGTGATCGCGGCGGGGCGGTTACTGCAGCGGATGCAGTCCGAGTCGAATGCCGAGCGGTAATGCGGATGGAAGAAATGTCTTGAACGCCGGGGAAATCAGTGCCGGCCAGTCCGCCCAGAATGCGAACGGGGCTGACCTAGTACTGACGACATCTAAGTCCAAAATGGCATCCCACGTCGATAGTTTGGAGATCTGGCTGCTACCCCGCACCGAACCGATGAAGCCGCTCGCGTGACCGGCGACGAGAGGCGCATCTCGCCATCGACACCGACGGATCAGCCGATCGAGGATCTCGTGCCGGTCGGCACGCCCATCGACCTCGACAACTGCGCGCGCGGGCCGATCCGCATCCCCGGCAGCATTCAGCCGCGCGGTGTGCTCGCGGTGGTGCGTGAGCCCGTCTTCGAGGTCCGTCAGGTCACGTTCCACGTCACAGCGCTGTTCGAGGTTCGCGACGGTGCGATCACTCACTGGCGTGAGTATTGGGACACCACTCACGTCGCTCAACAACTCGGGGATAGACCCCGCGCACTTGTTCGCACCGTTAGGCGACTGACCTATGGCACAAGGGACTTGGCGGCAGCGCTAGCCGGTGGCGTTGAGGATCTTGATCGCAAAGACGAGCGAGTCCCCGGGCTGGATCCCGGCGCTGGGTTGACCTTCGGGGTAGCCATCGGCGGGGACCATCGCGACGGCAACTGTGGATCCAACTTTTTGGCCCGCGATGGCTTTCTGGAACCCCGGCACGACTCCGGTGAGCGGGAAGTCGACCGGTGCGCCGCGCTGATAGCTGCTGTCGAAGACGGACCCGTCACGTCCGTTGACGCCCATGTAGCAGACGGAGACCGTGGCGGTGCTCGAGACCGCCGGTCCATCTCCGGCGTGCAGCGTGTGCACCTGGGTCTGGCTTACGCTAAACGGCGCGGTGACGTTCACCAGCGGAGCCGTCGTATCCGTGGACCCGGTGACCGCGACGCTGCCGGTGGTGCCGCTCAGCGTCCAGTCGGGCGTTCCGCCATTCTGCGGTGCTGCGGTGGGGCATGAGCCGGCCGCGGTGGCCGTGCCCGCTCCGGCGAGCGTTATAGCAGTTGCTGCGACAGAAGCCGCGAACGCGACCGAGGAGTACATCCGGGAGGACTTCACGGCCGACACGCTACAGCCAGTTCCTGCGTTGCTTACCGGTAGGCCTGCGCCAGGTGGTCCAGTTGTGGTCGGTAGCCGGTGAGGTCGTAGCACACGTCGTGCGCCTCCGCGATAAGTGCCTCTTCCGTCTTCGGTGGCCACGTGAGGCCGACGGCGCGCAATTGCGAGAGGTATGCGTCATCTTAGGGGTTCGCCGTCGCAACGCCGGGGCTGCTCACAGCTGCAGCGGCAACCATGACGGGCGCAGCAATTCTGGCCAGCCTTCCAGGCGAGGGCATTTGATTCCCTTCCAATCTTCGTGGCGCGAGGAGAGCCGCCAAAAGTCTGCCGCTGCAAAGCAAGACAGACAGCAGAATAGCCAATGTTCGCAAAAGCGGCTCGTCGACATTCTCAGCGCGCACCGGCAGGCTAGCCAGTGATTTCGGCCAATTCGCGTGCCACCGCATCGAATGCGCGCAGCGTGTCGAGCATGTGTGGCTCGTGGGAGTCCATCTGGGCGGATAACTTCGCGGCGACCAGCTTCGCGCTGCGGTTGACGTAGATCATCTGACCGCACATGCCCTGGCATAACACGACGTCGTTGCCGGGATAGGGGAACCACATCTGGTTGCGGTACATCCCGCCGGGCATTTCGTTGTCGTCGGGGCTGGCGGCGAACGCCTGACGCGAGTCGGGGCCGCCGTCGAGGGTGTCCGCGATCCACGTCGCCGGCACCACTTGATGGCCGGTCAGCGAGACGCCGTCGCGCAAAAACAGGGATCCGAATCGGATCATGTCGTTGAGACAAGCACTGATGCCACCATCGAAAAACCCTGTGCCGCAACCATCTACACCGATCATGGCGTCACACTGGGCCCCGATGCGACTCCACAGCAGTTGCGACATCAGCTCGGGCATTCGCCCGCCGCCGACGACCTCGCAAATCCAGCCCAGCACATCGGTTTCACACGAACGATATTCGAACGGGCCACCGTGAGCGGACTTCTGCCGCAAGGTCAACAGGAATTCCTGCAGCGTCGCGGGAGCACCCGGGCCGTTCCTGGGCGCCCAGCCCATTGCCTGGTCGAGCAGATGTATCTCCGCGGCCGGATCTTGGTAATTCTCCGAAAAGCCGATGCCCGACCTCATGTCAAGCAGATGACGTACCGTCGCACCCGCGTAGCCGCAGTTCGCCAGTGCGGGAACGTAATCCGTCACCGACGCATCGAGCTCGATCGCGCCCAGCCCCGTGCAGCGCGCCGACGACGGTCGCCACGAGCGACTTGCTCACCGAGAACAGAAGGTGCCGCGCCTGGGGCCCAAAACCGCCGAGGTACTCCTCGGCCACCATCGACCCGCGGTGACAGACGGCCCACCCGTCGGTGGCTGTGCTGGCCATCACCGCGCCCACGGTGGTAGCCGCCCCCTCGCTATTGGTCACCGCGATCGCGGACAGGGGAGAAGTGGCCGCGGGCAACGTCGCGACTGGCCCGGTGCCGCGCGAGATCAGGGCCGTCGGCACCAACTCTTCGACATTCTGAAATGACCACCGCGCATAGGGAGCCGACAGCCAGTTGTCCAGTGAAACGCCGGCCGGGGCACGACTCGTACGGGCGCTACTCACGCGCGCGCGACGAGCCGAGAGACGATCGGCGCGGCCGGCGTCAGGGGCGTTGAGGTGAACTTCGCCTTCATGCCGTTGACCCAGCGCTGGCAGCGGTCGGTGAGCCGTTGGTCGTCGGTTTGCAGGTGTGATCGGGTGACGAGCACGCCGAGTTGGGCGCCCTGCGAGCGTAGGTCGCCCGGCGCCGCCACACGCATGTAAAAGGCCTCGGACCCGTCGAGCAAGGTGGCCCAGTCGTTGGCGGACCGGGCAAAGGAGACACGGCCGTCGTCGTCGATGCGCCATACACCGGTGCGTGGCGTCGCGGTAAAGAGCTCGATTTCCGGCGAGGTCTCAGTAATGATTACCTGGCCCCAGACCTCGTCCTCGCCATAGCCCCGCTCCCAGCGCGAGTTGATCTCCTCGATGTCGAGCTCATACTCCACGTCCATGTACTCGAGCAGGTGAAAGAGAAACAGCGGCATGTCGGCGTAGGCCTCGGTGGTCAGGTTCGTCATCGGGCTGGCGCCACTCAGGCGCGGATTGACCTCACCGAGGTAGAGCTGATCGGAGTCGAGGTCGTGCAACAGGTCCACCTCGAAGTAGCCGCGGTAACCCTCGCGGCGCATGACGTCGCCCAGCTTTCCCACCATTTCTCGCGCTGCGTGCGTCTGTGCGGGCGGCAGCACTTCGCGCCAGATGTCATTGCCGCACCAGCTGCCCCGGTGCGGAGTCAGCTCCGAATAACCGACGAGACTCGTCATCGCGGGGCCGATCACGGTGCCGTGGCGGGTCACGGCACCCTCGAGGCACACCTCGACATTGCGGATGCGCTTCATGACTTTGACTTCTTGCTGTGCGGTCAGGTCACCGGCGTGCTGGTCCCAGTCGCGCTGACCGTGCACGAAGAACGTCCCGCTGCCGGCGTTGCCATAAGCGACCGAGACGACGAGGTCGTCTCCCAAGTCGGCGTTTTGTGCGAGCGCCAGTAGTTCGTCGTAGGAGCCGGCCCGTCCGATCGCGTGCGGCACGCTCGGTATACCCGCCTCGTTTGCCAGGCGCGTCATGACGATCTTGGAGCCCAGGCGCTGGCGCAGCTCTATCGGCGGGTGCATGACCTTGAGACCCGCCTGCCGCGCGAGGGCCTGGATTTCCTCATTCAGCATCACAAAACAGGCCTTGCCACCGGGACCTCGACCTGCGATGAACTCGAGCGTCTCGGGATCGGACAGGAGGTGGCTGCACACCTCGTCCATCGAGTCAAAATCACGGCGGTCGCGTCGCCGAGGCACAAACACGCGCGAGTGTGTGCCCTCGAAAGAGTCGAAGTAGGTCAGGTAGAAGAAGTTTCGTATCCAGCGGTCGACGCCTAGCAGGTTGAACGGGGTCGGCGAGATGAAGTACAACGGCACCTTGTTCGTGTGAAAGAAAGCACGGATGTCCGAGAGGCCGTTCAGCACGGGACGCGACTCGGCCCCCATCACGCCGGCCGCGGTGACGTCGAGGCCCGAAACCGGCGCGAAAGTTGCGGCGTGGCCAGAACTGGCGCGGTCAGCACGACGGCGTTGAAAAGACATATCTCCATTCGACAAGTGTGCGCTCTGTCCATCCCCGTGTCGAAAGCGAACAGTCCAAAATGCCGACAGTCAACCGGACAGTCCACAGTGTCTAAAGTCTGCGGTCGCCGGTTATATCGTTGAGCCACAACCGACTTCTCACGGGCAACTACCGATTGATGTGGCCACCGTTCCCGAAAACTGCTGACATGCGTCAACCAGCGTTGACTCTGGCCGGTCCGAGATTGACGGGGAGGTACTTGATTCCGTGCAACAGGGTGCTGTCGTTCGGGATCGGTTCGCCCGCGAGGCCGACTTGGGGGAAGCGCTCGAAGAGCGCCCGCAGCCCGATGTTCAGTTCCATGCGGGCGAGCGGCGCGCCGAGGCAGGCGTGAACACCGGTGCCAAAGCCGATGTGGTCGCGGGCGTTGACACGGGCGGTGTCGAAGTCGCCGGGGTGGTCGAAGACGGCTGGATCACGGTTGGCTCCGGCGATGCTGAGGAATACGGTCTTACCTTCAAGCACGGTGTAGCCGTCGATCTGCAGCGTTTGAGTGGCCACCCGGGCCCCGAATTGAGCGACGCAGTTGTAACGCAGCGTCTCTTCGACCGCGTTGGGCCAGCCTTCGGGATTCGCTTGCAGGCGTGCCAGCTGGTCGGGGTGGTTGACGAGCACGACGACGGCATTACCGAATCCGTGGGTGGTGGTGATGAACCCGGCGCCGAGCAGCAGGCCCGCGAACATCCTGACTTCGAGGGCGGTGAGATCGCTTTCTTGGAGGACCGCGGACAAGATGCTGTTGTCGCCTCCACTGCGGCGGAGCCGCTCGATGTGCGCCTCGCTGTAGTGTTCGAATTCGCGCAACGCCGTGAGGGCGGTCTGGAAATCCGCCCACGACGGCACCGTGGTGGTGAGCAGTTTGGCGCCGGGTTCGGCCAGTGTGTGCAGATATGGGATTTCCTCGCGGGGGATGCCCAGCATCTCGGCGATGACCTCGATGGGGATTCGAGACGCGTAGCTGGCGATCAAGTCGCAACGAGCGTTGCCGTCGAGATCGTCGAGCAGGGCGTTGGCGATTTCCTCGATGCGGTGGCGCAGCCGGTCGATCGCCCGCGGAGTAAATGCCCGCGAGACCAGGCGCCGCAGGCGCTCGTGCTCAGGCGGATCAATGACCAGCAATGACGGCGGCTCCAGACCATTGAGCACGCCAGGATTGGTTTTCGCCAATGCGTAGCGAGCGATACGAAACGGCGACCGATCCTGGGGCTTGGCGGTCCGGAACCTGTCGTCACGCAACACCTCACGCACAATCTGCGCATCAGCGGTGGCCCAGCCACCGATCACCGCCGACATACGCCCCCGCTCGCGGATCTGCTCGATGAGGCGATGCGCGTTGTCGGGCTGGGTGTTATCGATCACCAACTGGGCAAAGGGATCGCCCCGACGAGCGAGCAACTTCAACGTCGCACGGGCCAGTCCGTACCCGAGCAGCCAATGCGACCGGGTTTTGAGGTCCATCCCCACATTGTTCGCCTCTGCCTTGCCCTATGGATAGAGGCGCGCGCCGAGTGCCGACGCGCGGTACGCATGGCGCCTGGCTGATCAACTCGCGACCGAACGCTCCAGCTCGGCCAGCGACGCGACGAGATAATCCTCGCCGAAGATGGGCATCTCGCCCACGCGATCCCGGAAGGCCTGCGGCGTGCCGCTCCAGTCATACGTGAGGGTGACGTCGGTGCGATCGCCTTTCGGGGCGAGGTCGTAACGCCAGAACCAACCGCCCGCAGAGTGGTTGCCCGCCTCATCGAGCACCCCCGGCATCCAGGCAATGACGCGATCCTGCTCGAACACATTGACCAGGTTGTGCGTGATGTAATCGCCGCCCGCTTGAGTGAGGTACATGTTCATCGCGAACGTCTGTCCCACGCCGGTGATCCGCGCAGTGTCCACCGAGTCGCGGACCCAATCGGTGGGCTCGGTGTTCCGGTGGCGGGATGGGTCGGTGAGGACGGCGAAAATCTCGCCCGGGGTGGCGGCGATGGCGCGGGTGACGACGTAGCGTTCTGCGTTGGCGCTCATGGGTTGTCCTCACTCGTGGATCCGTAAGCCGCGGCTATAGCAGGAGAGTCGAGCCACCCCGAGTAGGTGGGCCGTGATGGCCAGCCTTCTGGCGAATCGAGCCACTCCTCTTGGCGACCCCACGGCAGGATGTCGATCAGCCCGAATGAGTGACTGAGTTGCTCGGTGCCCCGCCCGTTCGTATGCCACGTGCGGTACACCTTCTCGCCGTCGCGCAGGAACACGTTGACCCCGAAACCACCGTCCGGCGGAGCGTCCATGTCGGCGGCGAACGTGCTCTGCGATGACGAATACCAGTCCATGCGATTGCCGACCTTGTGCTTGTAGGCGAGTGCTTCCTCGATCGGACCGGTGGTGACGATGACGAACCTGGCATCGTAATTGTCGAGGAACTCCAGTCGGATGAATTGCGATGTAAAACCCGTGCAACCGCCGCACTGCCACTCCGCGCCGTCGGACCACATGTGGTGATAGACGATCAGCTGCGATCGGCCGTTGAAGACGTCGGCCAGGCGGATCGGACCGCCGGCACCCACCAGGGTGTAGTCGGCCAGTTCGACCATCGGCAGCCGCCGCCGCTGGGCGGCGATCGCATCCAATTCGCGGGTGGCGGCCTTCTCGCGTTTACGCAGTTCGTCGAGCGCCGTCCGCCAGGTTTGGTGGTCGACGACCGGCGGCAAGGCCGTGATTTTGGGCGACATGGCTCCACCTTTGCTGTCGATTTGTCCGTTTGGAAGGTCTGACTGGTGGACCGCCCGAAATTCATCGGCAGATCGTCCGACCCGTGCGGTCGATCGTCGAAAATACTCTTGACCCGCACTCTCGGCGCTGGGTTCACCGGTTACCACATGGCTCGGCGAAGGCGTTCAGCGCCGCGGGACAACGCGGCTGGAATGCGTGGTCGAATCGACCGGATCAGCGGACCAATTTCAGCTATTTTGGGTTGGTTATCCCAGTTCTGTCCATCACGCGCCGCGACATACGTGAGCGCGATAGCCCTTGACTACGCCGCCTGGTCGGGAATCAGTGATGTGCCGAAGCTGTTTCTGAAAGCCGAGCCGGGTGCGATCCTCACGAGCGACAGCTGATCAATCTCGTCCGCGGGTGGCGGGCGTTGACCGAGAAGACAGTGTCGGGAATCCATTTCGTCCAGGAAGATTCGCCTGACGCCATCGGCCGTGCGATCGCCGACTGGCTTGCGACGATCGATGAGAATCCTTCTTAGCCGCGGACGACCCAGATAGGTTGGGGCACAACATGATTCATTCACGTGCAAGCAGAGCTCTACAGGTAGCACTCTAGATTCGGATGTGTGCGGGCGTGACGGCTAGCCCCAGTAGGCGAAGTTACATGTGGGCCGCGGTTCGCTCTTCAACGCCACGAGCTTGTCGCCATCCATGATTATCGTGCAGGTGAGGGCGGTATCCCCACCGTCGGCGGTTACCTGCGACTCCAGTTCGTTGTAGACGGAGTACTGCTTTTCCCAGGGCAGTGGCACGTTTGCCTCGGTCTGCTCTGGGCCTCCGTTGATCCGGTAACGGATCGTCACCGGCGCGCTGCCGCCACTGACCTTCATTGTCGCCGTGCCGACCGGCTGGCCGGTTGGCACCGCTGACGTGGACGCCCCCGTACTGATCTGCGAGGTGCCCGCGCCGGTAGTGGTATGTGTTTCGCATGTCCGGTCGTGCTCTTGTTGCATGCCGTCACGGAAACGCCAGCCGCTATCACGCTGACGGTCACCACGACGGCGGCATAACGATACGAACGCATGCGCAAAGCCTACGATGACGGGCACTCGAGCCGTGATGGAAATCGTGCCAACGAATGAGGACCGACCTGATCATCAGGCGAAAGCTGCGTCCCTTGCTGATGACACCGCTACAGATGCTGCGCAGCGAAATCCGCGCCCTGGTCAACCATGCCATTCGCCGCGTACAGAGTGTGAGCGATGCCGGGCGGCCCCGGAGGAGCGCCATCACAGATGTTGTCATCGGGAGCGCACAACTGAATGGTCTTGCCTGCGTAGAGGGGACCGATCGTAATGGGCGGCGCGCCGCCGCCGCGCAGGAACTCATTGGAAGGTGTTCCGAAGAGGACCACTGCGGCAACGTGATCGGCGACCGCCCGAGGCAGCGGTTGCGGTACGTAGGACACGAACTCCTGCGGCACTTCCTTGGGCACGACAGCCGAAGTGACGAAGCCGGACACGGCGGCGCCTTGGGAATACCCGCCAAGCACCACTTTGGTGTTGGGACAATTCGACGCCGTGGACTCGATATGAGTGCCGGCGTCTCTAATCCCGTCCACGACCGTTCTGGCGAACGCGACGCCGCCGCTGAAGTCGCTACTCGCCTCGTAATTGACCGGATAGACCCCCACCGACTTACCGGCCACTCGTGACCCAAGCGCATCGACGAACGCCTGCCCGATCCCGCCAACCCCAGGCGGCTCGCCGGTTCCGCGGGCAAACACCACTTCAACGTTGGGACACGGCTCGGCCGAAGCCGCCGGGACGGGTGCGCACATCATGCCCGCCCAGGCGGTCATTACCGCAGCGGCGCGAAGACAAATGGATCGTAGCGAGCTCATGCCTGCGAGTGCCCAAACGTCATCCCGGCGAAACCAGCCATTGTTCGGCGATAGCGCGGCCGCGGTCCAGGAGTTCAAGAGCGATTAGTTTCGCGATGGCTTCCAGTCTGTATCCCCGACACGCCATTAACCGCACTCGGGAGAGCATCATGATCGCTACCTATACCTTCGACGTCTTTTCCAGCCTCGACGGCTTCGGCGGCGTCAGTGGCGGTGATTGGGGCGGTTACTGGGGCAAGCAAGGACCCGAACTGCTCGACCGTCGCCTCGCGCTGTATAGCGAGAAGCAACGAATGGTCATTGGTGCCAACACATATCGGCTATTCGCGCAAATGCTCGCCGAGAGCACCAAGGATTCCGACGTGCGCGATCCGTGGGTCACCCGGCTTCGGCACCTGCCGGCGACGGTCGTGTCAACCACGCTAACTGGACCTCTCGACTGGCCTGATGCGACCCTTGCGCGCGGCGACGCCGTCGATACCGTCGCCCGACTCAAGGAGGAGTCCGAGGTGCCGTTGCGCTCGCACGGCAGCCTGTCGATGAACCGAGCGCTGATGGCCGCCGGCCTGGTCGACCGAGTCCAGGTGACGCTCTTTCCCGTGATCACCGGCCAGACCGGTGATGCTCCAATCTTCCGGGGCGCGGCCGACCTCGACCTCGAGCTGATCGAAAGCCGAACGCTGGACGGCAATATCCAAGAGCTCATCTACCGGCCCACCCTGCATGTCTGAGCCCCGCCATGCACACCAACGGGCGTGGTACTGGCCACGGAGCGAGGTAGGCCGCGGCTGCGGCCAGCTATGTCAGGGAAGGCGCTGGCGTCGAGCCTGACGTCACATATCGACGTCTCATTCCGTCTAGCGACTAAGAAGAAACGAGAGCTTTGTCGGAAGGGCGGCACGATGAATCGCTGGAGTACGCTAGCGCGGCTGTACCTGGTCGCGGTGACATCGGGAGTGGGGGTGGCCACCGCTGCGATCGGGGTCTGGTGCCTGATCGACCCGCCGTCATTCGCCGATGCCGTCGGGTTTGGCGCACACCGGCACTTCTTGCATGACGTCGGTGCGTTCCAGCTGGGTCTGGGCGTCATCCTGCTGCTCGCACTGGTCTGGGCCGATGCTTTGGCCACCGCGTTAGCCGGATTCATTGTGGCCAACACCGTGCACACGGTGAACCACGTTGTGGACCTCGACGAGGGTGGTTCGGCCGCACAAGCGTGGGTTCTCGGAGCGGTGTCGGTTGCGCTGGTGCTGGCGTTCGTCCTGCGGTTACGTCAACTCGGCTATGTTTTGGGCGCCGTTGGCACGGCAACCAATTCGGCGTTGGCGCCGTTCGTGCGGCAAAAGACCATCAGCCTCACCACCTTTCGGAAGGACGGGACGCCAGGTTCTAGCCCGGTCAGCATCGTGGTGGACGGAGATCGAGCCTACTTTCGGAGTTTCGAGCGGGCGGTCAAAGTGCGCCGAATGCGGCGTAACCCTACGGTCGAATTTAGCCCAGCCACGGCATCGGGCAAACCGACGGGATCAACGCAATCGGGTAGCGTACGTCTGTTGGAGGGGGCTGAATATCAGATGGCCGGACGTCTGCTGCGGCAGAAGTATCCCTTTTTGCATGGCGTATTGGTGCCGTCGGCACACCGGCTCATGCGGTCCAAATTCGGTCGCACGATTCACGCCGAGCTGACTCTGTTGTCGTGAAACGCCGCGGCAAATCCTAATCAGATCCTGGTCAACGAATCGCTCGCCATCCGCATAGGCTCCGATCTCGACACCTGCGGCGCATGGTCGTCAAAAGTGGCTCTTAGAGCGAGGTTCCGAACGAGGTGCTCGCCGACGGTCGCGCGGTCGACCTCGGTTGTGATCGATTCGGCCTCGCCGTGGGCGAGCGTCGAGAGCAAGCGGGCATAGCGGGCGAGCGGCGCGTCGGCGACGGGAAGGCGAGAGTTGCTAGCCTTTCCAGACGACCTTGTCCGCGCCTCCGGCGTCCCGGTAGACGACACTGTCGGGATTGGTACCGTTGCGAACGTCGAAGTAAATGCGGCCAGAAACATTGCTGCCCAAGGGGAGTGGCCCCTCAGGAAGGCCGTCGGTCTGGTTGCCCTTCATCACCGCGAACGTGGAGCTATTGACGGCCCGAGCGTTGAAGTCGGCAATGTTCGGAGTTGCGTTACCGCTCACGCCTTCGGCCGTGACGTCGGAGTACCACACGCCGTCGTTGTGACCGCTGGGCTGCAGGTTCCTCACGGTGTAGTCGATCGTGCCGCCCATACTGGAAATCTCTGCCATCTGGCCGAATTGCAGCACTTGCGGATCGGCGAATGCCGGTGCCGCCGCGAGGAGACCGGCCGCCGCCAATACAGCTGTCGCTGCCGTTGTTTTCGATGCAATGTGTGAGAACGCCACGTCGGGCTCCCTTCGTGAGGTGCCAGCTGTCGAAGAACGACAGCCGATTCACAGGTGAGTGAGGTTTATCCAAAGCTCGGAATCTCAAACCTGATGCTTGCTAGCGCGCTTGTACATCCTGGCGCTCGATGATTTAACCCTCGCACACTCGACTCATGAATATCGCGCCGTGCCGGACATCGATGGGATGTCATAGAACTCGCCCGCCGAGCCCACGGTGGATTTCATCGAGCACCGGTGATCCTTGCTCAGGTGCTCTGGCTCGCCGTCTATTCCCGCGGCGTAAGTTCGTTCGGAGCTACGAAGACCGCGACAGCCGCAACTTGACCCACCACGCGAAGACGCGAGAGGAAGCCCATGAGAACGACCGCATACCGCCATGCGGTAGTCGTCGGCCTGGCCACCGTCGCGCTGATGGCTGTGAGCTGCAGCAATGGCAAGAGCGCCGACGCGCCGGCACCGCCTCAGGTCGGGGTGAACGCCACCTCCACGTCTAAAGCCCCAGCTCAGCCTACCGAGGCGAAGCTCATCGGGGAGAGCGGCGTCGAGGTGACTCTGACCGGCCCGATCGCTGCCAAGTACTCGTCGGCAACCGAGAATCAGAGACAGGCTCTCGGCAAGCCGCTGACGGGTGACCGCAACGCGGGAAAACGGGAGAGCGGCGTGGTATTCCAGCAATTCCAGGGCGGCGTGATCACCGCCAAGAACGACGAGGCCGGCACGCCCGCATATATCACTCTGGGCAAGATCCGGGAGGCCTGGAATATCCCACGCAACCCGGACGGCACGCCTGCGATCACCGGCAATAACGGTTCGGCAGGTCCGCTGGGCTTGCCCATCAGCGACGTGAACGCCGTCGGCGATCTGCTGGTGTCGAACTTCGAGCACGGCAGCATCGAGTACAACCCGAAGACTGGCCAGGTCGAGGTGACGGTAAACGGCAAGGTCGTACCGTCCGGGCTGTAGCCCGAATCAGGCGTTCATCAACTGCAAATCGTGGATTGCCCGCCCCGGCGTCGCGCAAGCCCTGCCCGGTTCTAACGACGTTTCCCCATGACGTGACGCTGATCCGCTATGACGCCGGCTTTGAGATTGCCGCAGAGGTACTACCGGTCCGACACCAATGAGTTCTCGAACGGGGCACCATCTGAGCACTGCACTAGTGATTCTTCAAATACGCTGGGCGGCCACGTACGCAGTGCTTACCTGGTAAACCGCCAGATTCGAAACTCGTGGCCGTTCCTCACGTGCAGACGTCTTAGCGAGCGACCGCATAAGGTAGGCGGCCACGCGTCATAGCCCGGTGGACGGACTCATGACAGCGGCCAGGCGGTCCGCTGCTACCGAAGATGTCGATCTGCGACCGGAAACGATAACGCGAATCTAGCTGCCGCCACCATGATTGAGACCGCACACCCGAAATAAATTCCACGACAACGTGCTACCGAACATGGCGAGGTTCACTGGATATCGGCGATATCAAGTTTTGTCGAGTTCGTGGCTGGCGAGCCCCGTTAGCGGCTCCGACACTAGGGATTGTTCAGCCGCGGATCACGAGGCATCGACGGCATTTCATTAGGCTTCCGAAGACGCTGCATAGCCTCGATGATTGCGTCCCCGACCTTGGCGCACGATGAGGCGAAGGCCGGCGTCAAGGGTGTTGTGATCAAGGAGATCTCGGTGGCGAGAGTGCCAAACACCGGTGTCGAGATCCTGTCTTAGCCGCTTATCCAGGTTCAATTGTTGCCTGTGACGACCGATTGCTGTCCCGAGTGCAATTCGCACATCGGGTCGGTGGTGGCCGCGACGCGCGCCTGTAAGCAGTAATCCTGCGAGGAATATGGGTGTCGAGCGGTCTACACGACACGTTGTCGCGACCTACCTCTGACCTGTGCGTGGCCTATTCGCAGGCGGCCGAGACGGCAGCGGCGGCTGGGAAGTACTCCTGCCAGAGCCAAAACCTACTGTGAATGCTTGGCTCGTAGGCAAAGAGGACAACCCGCCGAGCGACGCGGACAAGTTCTCGCAATCCAGCCACCGGATCGGCCCAGTGGTGAATCGTCAGGACGCCCATCGCCGCATCGAAGCTCTGATCGAAAAGCGGTAGGCGCTCAGCGGCTGCCCAGATGCACGGTGCTGCACCTGCAAGTCGTTGCTTGATCATCTCCTCTGAGGGCTCCACAGCGACGACAACTCGATCGGCGGGCTCATACGAACCGGTGCCCGCGCCGACGTTAACCACGGTCCGAGCATCGTCGAGAGCAGACATGATCCGGGCCTCGATTCGCGGGTCGGGTCTGCGAAAACGCACGTAACCCAGACCGATGCGATCATAGGAGGTATTAGTAACCGGATCGTTCACGCGCGCTCTGGTGGGGTCGCCACGAGGGACCGTATCTGGTGGGTCAGTGCAGACATCAGTCTGGAGTGCTCTAACGACAGGTACCCCCGTGTCAAACCAATGTTGGTGCAGGCGCTGATCTTCTCGGGGGTGGGCCGGTCGCCGGTCTGGAAGCGGTATTCCCAAGAATCGAAAGGGTTTACCGTGCGGGTGTATGCCCGCCGAGCAGCCGCCAGTTCCGCAGGCTCACTGAGTTCGCGCGCGGTGCCATTGAAAGTCCCAGCGGACACACGCAGTCGCACAACTGGGTTGGCGCGGATATTGCGCAGCCAGTGCGTGATGGCCTGGTCCTTGGGTGCTCTCAACAGCACCGGCCCCAGCATCTCCAGATAGGCAGCGGAGTCGTCCACGATGACCGGCACGCAATTCCGTCGGCGTTTTACCCGGTGCCGCGTCCGGTCGTGGTGGTTCTCGAAGCCAGTCGGCGCATGGGCAGAAACAACGGCAGCTGCAGCGCGACAGAGCCTGCCCGCCGCGCTGTGGCCAGCCGGTGAGGCGTTGTGCCGCCTTCCTGCGGAACGCCGTGCTGGATGCCGATCCGGTGCCGGTGCCGCTTACATCAAGAATTCCTCCATGCTGGCCGGTTGAACAGAACTCCGATTAGTCCATCACCGCCGAGCACTCGACGAAAGAGAAGCCCCGAAATGGAACACGTTTGGCGCGGCAAAGGGGTCGCGCAGCGCGGTCCCGCGATTGCCAAAAAGGTGGTCCGTGATCGACATGACGGGGGAGCGGGCCGCTGGCGCGACATCCGCAGCTCCTGGCCCTGGATGGCGCGCTCGTTGATCACGGCACCTCGCGTAGCATCGCCCCTGCAGATACGACCATCCAGGCAAACAGAACAGGCGGCATTCCCGTGATCCAGTTTCTACCGGTAACCCTTCATATCCGATCCGCTCATATTCTCGCCCGATGCGTGATCCAGATCGATCCGACTGTGATTGGGGTGCTGGCCGAGCTCGGAAGATGACCCCATCGATCCAGCCGCCCATGCCGTTTCCTTCGTCGACGCGGCGGCGCCCGGTTTGTGCGGCCTCGCTGTCGACGATCGTGGCGGTGCCGGCGTACCAGCGGCGGCCAAGCTTGACGCGCACACGCGGATTTGCGGCGAGGTTCTTGACTAGCCGCCTTGGCGGCCGTGTTTGGAGACCAGCCAGAAGACATCGCCCTCTAGTCCGTTGCCCACGGGGGTCAATCGTCGCTGCCCGCTGCGCCGTCCGATTGTCTCGAGCAACGCGAACGCTCTCGGAGCGATGCCGAGTCGCAACGCGACCAGAAATCCCGGATTGAATACCATTTTCCAGCCGACGCTGAAGCCGGCCCCCTGTGCCCATGGTCTCAGTGTGCAACAACACAAGGTAGCGATCTCAGGGTTCGGGCTAGCCGCCGAAGTCGGGCGCGCGTTTCGCCACAAGCCTCTTCCATCAAGCCAACCCGCGAATCGCAGATGATCGTTATCTCGCCGAATGGACAGCGCTGCTCACGAGCAGAATCGTGGCACTGCAATGACCGCGGTCCTCGTAATCCCCCACCGGGGGAGAGGTCGCCCACCGATTGTTCATGAACAACCCGGCCCCTACCAGCGATGTTGCTTCATCAGAGCGACAGTTGACTCTCCTGATCGCTGCGCAGCGCCGAGATCGAATCATGATGTAGCACAATTTGTCACAAGTTCCGTCGTGTAGTTGCTCAATATCGATCTTCGAAATACATTGCTCCACAACGTGATAACGAATATAGAGCAGTTTACGGGTAACCCGCCGTATTCGATTCCTGCATATTCCTCGCCTAGGTGGCAGCAGTCCCGCCTAGGCCTCGGCGTTCTTCCCGGATCTGTTCGGCGAGGATGTCTGCGTGGCCTGCGTGGCGGGCGACTTCACCGATCATGCCCAGGTAGATGAAGCGCAAGCTCACTGTGCCGACGAGGGCGTGGTGGGCAGTGTCGTCGAGCGTGTGGGCGGCGGCGATTTCGCCTGAAGTCGCGCACGCGGCGGCGTATTCGGCGATGACCTGGGCGAGGGTTTCGTGCTTGGCGACGTGATAGCTCGGTATCTCCGCCCACGGCCTGCCTGCGCATTCTTCGAGATCGCGGAGCGGCCAGTGCGTTGAACCCCTTTTTCGCGCTGGGCAATGTTTGACCCGGGATATCCTCGACGGCTGCGACGAGCTCGGAACGATGGAGGTTAAGGGTGTTCTCCAACAGTTGCCGTTCAGATCCGGTGAACGGCGTCCTGGATAAATTATAGCGATGTGTCCGGTCTTTCATTATCTTGTTGTCGTCGGTTTCGAGCTGCGAAGATTGCCAACTTCGCTGAGACAGTGACTTGCGTCGATCGTCTCAATGCAGTTGGCATTTCCGTAGTGCGGCCCTACCGGTGAGGTGCGGTTGGAGGTCGGATGGCCCGTCGATCGCCAAGTACAGAGGGGGAGGGCTCGTGGCGTACGCTATCAACGGTGTGCCGGGAATCCCGTCGTTCGAGACGACAACGCCAACGAGTGCACCGACCTGCTGCAAAGGAGGGACGTCTATCTGTCCCTGAACCACGCCGCTGAAAGCCACCCTGGCAGCTCTTGGCAGTGTCGAGCGTTGAGGTAGCAGTCCATCGACGCACTGTGGCCGTATGACTACAACCTCTGGCCCACAACAGTTCGTTACGAAATTCGCCGACTTCTGGGACAACCCGTCGCCACAGCGATTGCCTGAGCTCTTGCACCCCGATGTGGCACTTGTGCAACCGCTCGCACACGCACGGTCGGATCGAGGCTGCGCAAGCGCAGTTCCACCATTTCATCTCCTGCCTTCCAGGCCTGCGGCCGACGTCGACCACTGGTGCGGCGACAAAGACATTGTCTTTGTCGAATTCCGGCTGCGCGCCAGTCTCGACGCGACAAGCTCGAATGGTCCAACGTCAACCGGCTCCGCTTGTGTGACGCAAAGGCATCGAACGCGTCACCTACTTTGACCCACTCGTGGTCCTACCTACCCTGTTGCAACACCCGTCAATAGCGTGGCGGTGGCGGCGTTCCACGATCACCTACAGCTGCCGCCAACCGCCACAAGGCGATTAGCGAGCGTTGTAGCGTGTGGTCGCTGAGTCTGCCTAACGAGGCAGATCGTACTGGATGAAATGCCGCACCTCACGCGCCCGGTCTGGCCAGCAAGCCGCACTATCAGTGCAAGGCCATATCAATCCCGCACACCCCTGCTGCGTATCTTCACCGTCATCAACTTCTTCGCGCCGCAGCCGATGTTTCACTCCGCCATACCGGCGGTGCTAACCCGCAGGCTTGGGGTTACTTTTCTGAGATGTCGCCGGCGGGTGACGGTTGAGCCGGAGGGATGTCTGTCATCAGTGGGACGGTTGTACGTTGGCGACGGACCCAGTTCAACTGATCTTCGTCGTGGAGCTGGAATCGGGTGCCCTGCCCCCGGTATCAGCAGGTGAGCGGCGGCGCGTTGTCATAGAGTGCTGGGCTTGCACCACTCATCCGTTCCACTGCCGAGTCAGCTCAAACCGATAAGCACACGACCCCATACCGTCTTCAGCGATATTGCGTGCTCCCGGCGAAAACTTGCCTGAGCCGATCGCTCTTCCGTTCCACCAGTGAGTTCAAAGATGAGTCGACACACTTAGCAGCAATATCCGCGTTCAAACCACTCTCTGGCTACAGCTCATCTACGGCTGTATTGGGCTGCTGACGCCTTCTTATCGTTGCCGCCGCGTAGAGAAGCTTTGTGATGCTGAACGTCACCGGTTCCACCGATCTAAGCTTTCGCAGTCTGCGCAGCCGATGGATGTCCGCCTGCGGTTATGCCGCACCGCATGACGCAGGCGGAAGGGCTTGGCTGCAGACAAAAACGAGGAGTAGCGGTGGTCGGCGCGAGCACAAAATGGTGATTCATCTGATGCAATATGTAGTACTTTTCCGTAACTCGCGAAATTCGTTTTCCGCCTATTCCTCCTTAAGAGGTATGAGTCGAGGCGGTGAATCGGGACCTGCGCTGGAGGGTCGCTCTGGGGCCTCGGCGAAGCCAGGGCCTCAGCGCATAGATTCTGTGGCATGTGCGCCGCGCCGAATCATGTAAAGCAAGCAGGGGTTTGGGCGCCCACCAATTGAGGTGACCGAGTAGGGCCATCAACGAGGGAACCAGGATTGCGCGCACGATAGTGGCGTCAAGAATGACTGCCAGCGCCGCCCCGAGACCGAGCTCTTTGACAAACACCGGGCGAGAAAGCAGCAAGGCGCACATCGACAGGCACAGCAGCCGTCCCTGAGGCTGAGAGTCCCGGTGTGCTCGATGCGGTTGCGACCGCTGTGCGGTTGTTCTCACCGAGGTCGTGCGACTCTTTGATTCGTCCGAGCAGAAACACGCCGTAGTCGGTGGACAGGCCAAACGCCACGGCGGCGAGCACGATCGGCGCGGTGGAATCGAGTGCGCCCTGCGCGCTGGCGCCTAGCACGCCGGCGAGATACCATCCTGTTGAGCGTCTTCGATCGCGAAGAGACCACAAGTCATGTGTCCTACCTTCGACGTTATCTTTCCTGTATCGTGTATCGAAAGCCCGATCACTGTGGCGGCGATCAGGATCGCCCCGGCGAGCGGCAGATGCCGGCGCAGGCTGCTGTTAAGCGCCAGCGCGTCGGCGGTCGGTCCGGTCAGCTGCACCTGATGCGGAAACGGCAGATGCTCGAGGTGATCGACGGTCGCGCGCGAGGTTGCCGAAATCGGTTGTCCGGAAAGGGTGACGGGGATCAACCAGTGGGTCTGTTCGAGTAGCTGCGGTTGGCCGACTGCCACCACGCCGGTAACCGCCTTCAGCATGCTGGCCACAGTCGTCACGTCGGCCTGGGCGCTAGCGGCGGTCTTGACGACCACTTGTTCCTGGTCACTGATGGGGGCGGGGAAATCGCGGCTCATCGCCTGGGCGACGTGGCCAGCCGATACACCAGTGGGCAGCGTATCTGCGGTGATCACGCTGGTAAACCGCACACTAACAGTTACAAGAGCCAGCCACCAGCAGTGCCGCGGCGGCGAGGATGGCCGAGACTGCGGGTCGGCGCATGACCGCGGCGGCGACACGTCGCCACCGTGCCGCGCTCAGGTCCTCGCCGCCCTGGGATCGTCGCTGCCAGCGTCGCTGGGCAAGCAACTCGATGCGTGCGCCTAAGCCGCCGAGCATCGCGGGCAGGATCGCCAGATCGAAGACCAGTGATTTGTGAACTTGTATTCCTCTGCCATGAAATGAAGCACCTCCTGTGGAAACACCAGCAGCCCCAACAGCGCCGAAGCGATTGTCAGCGCAAAGATAAGGACGATAATTCCGGAAGGTCTTGATAATGATTGTAGCGCCCCGGGCTTCGAGGGCATTATCGGCGGTTGTTTTCGGCAGCTCAAGTTCAGCTCGCTGACGTCATCGACAGGCCAAGACCGAGGGCGAAGACCAGATTTAGCCCGTATATCGACATGGAGGTGAACTCGACGACAAGGCGCAGCGCCAGTAGCGCGAGCAGCACCGAGGCCGCACCGCCGATCAACGCAACCGCGGCGGCGAGGACACCTCGAAACACAACGATCAGCAACAGAAACAACGCCGGGAAGACGATCAGTTCGGCGAAAGTTGGTCTTTATAGACGTCGGCGGGCGGCTCGTTGAATCGTCCGGCACTATTCATCCCGTCGGAGCAGTCTTGTCAACAATTTTTCCGGTGCCTCAGATAGCCCAATGTCGTTCATCGCCGGGGTCCAACCCTGCCTAGCGCCACGGTGTGGTGGCCGTCGCGCGCGATGAGAGCCGGGTTGCCGGCGGAGTGGTAGTCGATGACCTGACGAACTTCACTGCGATGGTGGAGCAGTTCAAGGGCTGCCTGCACCGCCGGGGGCGGGGCTGCGGTCGCGTCAATCGGGTGATCGGTGCGCACTAGCAAGACATAGCCTTGGTGGTAATCGATGCCGACGGCCTCTTCGATGAGCTGGCGTGCTCGCACGTTGGTCGCCGCGGGTCATCCCAAACCGCCCACCCGCTGGTCAAGCGCGCGTGTAGCCCCACGCTCACGGCCGCAGCGAGCACTCCCAGGCAGCGGCGAGCAGCAGCACAAAACGGCGCCAGCGAACCACCCCATCAGTCCACCGATCCAGGACGGAGGGGTCGCCTGCAGCGCGGCCGGTGGTGGAGAGCCACGGCGCGCGGCGTTTTGTCGGCAGGCAAGATTTCATACCCCGCTACATTCCCAGACCCTGAGTCGGTAAACGTATTATGGTCGGTCAGTAGAATTATGACGTGAGCGACGACGTCAAGCCCGGCAGACGCCAGATGTATGCCGAGCTAACGCGCACCGCCGTGCTCGATGCAGCCAGGACGTTATTCGTCTCTGATGGATTCGAAGCGACGTCGATCGATGACATCGCCCGGAAGGCACAAGCCAGCAAGGGAGCGGTGTACCACCATTTCCGGGATAAGCGCGAAATTTTCACCGAGGTCTATCGCGCTAGTCAGAACGCAATCGTGGCCAAGGTCATCGACTCGATGAGCAGCGTATCTGTACAAGAGGACCCCTGGGAGCGGGTCGAGACCGGAACCCGTCTATTTCTGCGGAGCTACGTCAACGATGACGACGCCCGGGCCCTACTTCGTCAGGTAATGGGTGTCCTGGCTGGGACGGGGTGCGGGCGCTTGACGAGGAGATCGCGTTGCCCTTCCTGCGAGCCACCCTGGAAGAGTTCGTGGCCAAGGGACACGCGCGCACCGTCCCGGTCGATGCCACCGTGGAAATTTTCTTCAGCGTTTTTTGCAACGCCATCTTGTACATCGCTGCCTCACCCGACCCCGAGCCGGCATCCCAAGACGTACAGGCCGTCATCTCCACCGCCCTCGAGGCCTGAAAGTGCTTCCAACCGCGGGGCCGTGAGATAGGTTTGTCGCTGGCAACTCTCGACAACAGGGACACCATGATGGTGCGCCTTAGAAGGAGCCGAACTGTTGTTCCAGGTTCTGACTGAGCGGGAGGAGCGTTCGGCCATTGCGATTGCTTCAAACAAGCCATTTCCCTCGTGGACAAAGACTTTCACCGATCTGCGGCTATGCGCGGCGGTGGTCGACCGGTTGACGTTCGCCGGTGCCATCATCCAAACGGACAGCACCTCTTACCTTCTCGCCCACGCCCGCAATGCCCGCCCAGCAAGCTGACGACATCCTGGATGTCAGGTTGCCCGAGCAATCAGCCCGTGCTACTCGAACACCTGCACCCCGCATCACGTGAGCGGCGAGTGGAAGAACCACAGCTGACTCTCCAAATCGCGGCACCCCACTCCCGCACGCCATAGCCCTGATCGGTGGGCTCTTCAATAACCTGAGCGCCCGCGGTGGTGCACCGGTGAAAATGAGCATCGGCATCGTCGACATTAATACCGTCATTCCGGTTGCGGCGCCGAGACTTTTCGGGACTTGTACTCGTCAGCCGATGGTGCAACCAAATTACCTGGTCGCCGGCGAACACTTCACCATGAACATACCGACCCTGACCGTCTTGATGCAGCAGCCCAGCAGTGAGCCCGAACACTCGTACCAGATATTCGTGTGCAGCAGCAATATCGTCATATACCAACAACGCTGTCGTACTGCGCACGGTCGAATCAAGCATCGTCATCTCCTCGATAGTGGCGAACAGCTCCTCCGTGGACGGATCCTGACAGCCGGCAAGCGACGACGCCATCTTTGATAACCGCGACTGCAGGCTCGTCGCGACCGCAACACGCCGGCGCGTGTCGTCGAGATGACACGCCACCGCGTCGCGCAACTGCCACTGCGGATCGTCGAGACCTCGCCGATGCGGAAGCGCAAACCCCAGCCGCCGAAGCAAGCAGATCCGGTAAAGACGAGCCACATCGTTGCCGTCGTACAGCCGATGCCCCGCCGGCGAACGGTGAGAAGGCCTCAGTAAGCCGATGTGGTCATAGTGATGCAATGCCCTCACCGTCAACCCAGTTAGCTCAGCCAGAGCACCGACCTTCCACACCCGCGGCTGGCCAGTCGACTGCTGCAGATCCGACACGCTCTCGACGCTACGACCTCACGTAGCGTCAGGAGCAAGATCTGCTCCCCAGCCCTCAAACACACCGGTCGCTGACCAACGCTGGGGCCAACTCGCGCCGCCCCCCGCACGCCTACAAACCATTCGGGACCGGCCAGCGAGCCTGCATTGGCCGTCAATTCGCGTTGCACGAGGCTGTACTGGCGCTTGGGCTCCTCCTGCACCGCTATGACCTGAGACCGCGCGACGGTTACCGGCTGCGGATCGCCGAATCCCTCACCCTCAAACCGCAGGCTTCGAACTCCTACCACACAGACGCCATCGAGCCGCAACGCGCAAATCCTCGACCAGACAACACGTCACAACAACGGGGCTTGGCCACTCAAGCTGAGATCAGCGATCTGGGTCACGCACCGACACAAGTCGGCAAAGCTGTTGACAATGACCGACAAGAGGCCGTCACACGCGCGTGCGCGCTGATTGCCCGCGTTCCCATGGTCGGCCGCGTGACTTATCGGCACGAATACCATCGCTGATTGAATCACGTTGCAACCCAACGTATACGGAAAATATAGACTGTTTACTGGTAACCCGCCATATTCGATTCCGCCGTATTTCACCGGTCCCTCGGTCCCGAACCAGCTCGTATCCGGCACTGGCGTCGCTACGCTGCTGTGTTATGCACGAGACGCGCCTCGACACCGCTCGGATCCGGCGGCTCGTCGGGCGATCGACCCGATCTTTCTTACACGCCGCTGTACCGATGCGAGGCGCTGGAACCCGACCTCAGAGTGCACGGTGAGCATCAAGCTCGAAACCGGCGAACCCGGTCCGCAGCTTCAAGGCGCCGGCACCGAGGGTCGTCGGCGAGCCTGCTCGCCCACAAAGAGGCTCGCCCGCCGTGGTGTGTGGCAGCGCGGGCAACCTCGGACAAGCCCTGGCATGGTCTGGTCGCGCCCGGGTCTCGAGGTCACGGTCGCGGCATCCCGGTTTGCACCTGCGGTCGAGCTCAATCGCGTCCGCGCACTGGGCGCGAAAGACTGGAGTTAGTGGACCAACAACGAATGGCCCTGCCGCCACCCGCAGTCATCGCACCCCATGACAGCATCGCGCTGCTCGATGACAACTTGGACGAGCGAAACCTGCTGAGGGTGCAGCGACCATTGGCCTGGAACTGGTGGAGGCCGTGTCGTCGTCGACTCAGTGCTGATCGCTCTCGGGCCTGCGCTCTGGCTACCGGTGTCTGGCATGTCATGAAGCCCCTCGTGCCCGACGTCGAGTGACCTGCTTCTTCAGCCGGCCGGCGCACCGGCATGTCACGTTCCTGGCGTCAGCGGCGCGTTGATCACCATCCGACTCGATTGACACCAGCGCAGAAGCTATCGCCGCCGGTGTCCGATCCGGAGGTCCTCAGCGACCTCCTCCTGGTTGGCGGTGACGCCGTCTTGGTCCAGGAAGCATCAATCATCTCCGGTATGCGGGTACTTCTGGAGCACGCTGGCCTCGTCGTCGAACCAGCAGCCGCCGCTGGGCATCGCCGCCATCCTCGAAGATCGCGACCGCTTCGCGGGCCGACATGTGGTCACCATCGTCTGCCGGCAGCAACATCAACATGGACACCTACCGCCGCTGGGTCGATGCGGCTGAATCCACAGGCCGTGATGGCCGCCACTGATACCGATGCCGATCGACAGCTTAGCGCCCTCAGGTGGCACACTGCCGGCCGCGAAGCGAATCCCCAGCGGGGGAGCGGCGCTCATGCCGCGCCAAACAGTGAAGCCCACACTCAGGACCACTGGTGCGCGGTAACGCGCAAATTTGTACAGGTAAAACATCGTCGCCCCGGAAGCTAATTCCCGCTCGATTTGGAAAGCGTTGCAACAACGCGCCGTACAAGGCCGCACGAGTTGCTGACGATTGAGCAGACGCTGACATATTCTGGCGCACAACAGTATTCGAATATGACGGATTTTACCGGTAAAGCCGCATATTCGATCTGTGCGCATTCCTCCTTGGGCTTACCCGGGGATACGTCTCGTGCCTTTGGGCGGTGTGCTCAGCTGCGCAGGGAGGCGAGATAGAACGTCACACCTGTCGAGTCGCTCGCGGCCGCGAAGTCGGCCGTGGGGTGTGTCCTTAACCGGCTGAAGAAGCGTTCCGCCTGCTGCAGCCCCGAATCAAGGCACTCCAATAACCAGCGCATCGCCCTCACATGCGGTATGGCGTCAATCCCCCGGCGGGGTAGAGGTGGCTAGCGGAACCCCAGTTGGGACCGCTACTGACGTCCGAGTATTCGAGTTGGCGCGGTGAGGGGGACAGCACCGCTGCGTGATTCATCGGGTGAAGCAACTAATACTCGGGAAACTGCACGATACACGTTTCAGTCGGAATTATCGGCAAACGTGGCGAGCGAGACATACTGCAGTACAACATATTTCGATGTACGAGAAGTCTACCGGTAGAGCCGCATATTCGATTCCGTCGTATTCGAGCGGTCTGGGCGGCTCCCGGGTCGTCATTGGAGACGCGCACCGCGACACCGCGACGAAGCGCCAACACTCCTCGCTGGGCTGGAAAACCCCGAGCGGGCTCCACCGCCGCCACTTTGCGCACATGAACTTCCCCGTTTGCTGTGGACCACTTCACGCAGTCCGGTCTCCCTTCGCGAGGGCGGCGATCAAGTCAGCGGCCTGGCCGGCGGCATCAGTCGTTCGCAGTTGTGTTCCTATACGTGCCGCCTCCGGCCATCTTGGCTCGGTGAGCAGTGCGATATCGCCGCACGAAGCGTGCTTACCGACGCCGACCTCCGGAGGGCGATAGCGGCTCCCGCGCGGGCGATTGAGCTAGCGACCAGCGGTTGGTCGGTGAACGGGTGGGCCGGGATGAGCAGTGCCGGCAGGCTGTGCGCGAGGGCACGGAAGGTGGTGGAGTGTCCGGCGTGTCCTATCAGAAGCGAGCAGCGTGGCATCAGCTCGCCATGGTCGGTGTATCCGAGGACGTCCACATTGGGCGCGGCAGGCAATCGGGCTGGATCGATCACCCCGCCGGTTGTCACTATCGCGTGGACTGGCAGGCTCGCTAGTGCGTTGATGATCCGCTCGACGGTGCGCCGCTGGCCACGAAATCCGTTGGTCGACATGCTGACCAACACCAGGGGTGGACCCTGGCGTCGACGGAGGTTCGCCGCCGGGCACCGCGGCGCCGATCCACCGAACGTTGTCCGGTTGCGGCCGCCGTGATTCGGGATCGAGCCAGGCGACGGTGGTCACCAGGTTGAGATCTGCAGCATTCCACAGTTCGCTGATTCGGTAGCCGTAGAGGCGCGCAGCGGATCCGACGCCGAGACGGTGCATGCCGTTGAGGTAGCCGCGAAAGGTGTGAGACAAAACCGCATGGGGGATCCCGGACTCCTGTACCGCGCTCAGGGCCGGCAGAAGCATACAGTCGACTACGGCGACACTTGGTCGCTCGGTTGCACATAGCTGTCGGATTTCTTCGGCGATGTGTGCGTCGTTGAGCATCGGCAACCAGCTCAACGGGTTTCGTGCCTACGAGGAGTCCCAGCGTCGGGCCGTTCGGAATGGCTCGAACGGCATACCGACGCGCGTCGCGTCATCACGCAGACTGGGGTGGCCAACGATGCGCACACGATGTCCACGTCCGGCTACTCGTGCCTCCACCGAAAGCATCGGCGGCACGTTGCCGCTGCCGTCCATGGTCACAAACAGCACGTCGCACGTCGCACACGAGGCTCACCCGTTGATGATCATGCGGCACAACATTCTCATGTGCTCCTTGATATGCATGATGGAGAAGCACCGATGTTGATTCATCAGATGCAATATGCAGTGGCTTACTTGACATAATGTCGCTTATCGGTAGAAGCTAACGCCGAGTTCAGGTGAGCAGGTCCGGTTCCGGGTTCGTTGCTGCCGCGGTTTGGTACCGCACGAGCTCGCCCGCCGGCAGCTTGTACCGCGCCGTACGACGGTACGGACCAGGCCGATCCTCGGCGGGTAGACGGTTCGAGCGTCGCGCATTGGACCGTCGGCGCGCCGCAATAAGTGGTCGTTTACCCCTTTCACCTCCCCAGGCGACACCGACATCATTACGTCACTGTGACGAATAACTCCGGACCGGCGTGCAGTTTCGTAACTCCGCGTCGGCCGGCCCAGTCCATCGCCCAATGCTGTCCCGGCGTTCATCACGCGCGCCGAGCTTCACGATCCAGTGACGACGGGCGTCCGGCAATGACGCAGGGGCCGCGGGGTGATACATGTATGCACACCGACCCCCGGAGCCCCGTTCCCTCCTATCGCGCGTATTGCCGCCTATACGTCACTGTGACGAATAGCTCTGCAGCGCAGGGATGTTGGGATAGGAGATTCCGGTGTTAGTTATGCCCCCGCCGCCTGGGGCGCGCGCGGCGGTGCGTGTCAGTCGACCAGAGATAGCCGCAATCTGAGCACTGCAGGTGCACCAGCGTGCCCCGGTTGCTGAGGAGATACTGCCAGTGCGTATCGCAGTTTCGGCTGCTCCGGCAATCACCACATCTGGTGCCGTGATCGCAGCACGGGCACGGCAGCCATGCGCGGCGGCTGCGGTCGGCAGTCGGATCAATCGGAAACACGAGCAGTCGTCCGCTCTGGCAGTACGCCCGCGCGGACCAACTCGTCGTAGACCCGCTGCTGCTCGTCGTCCAGATTCGAGTACAGCATGTCGTATGCCCTCTGCTCCTCGGCGAGCACAGCGACGGGATCCCAGTCGTCACCTATTGCTTCGAGCACGGCACTGCGCCTGCGCGCCTCGTCGAGGGTCAGGTCATAAGCAAATTCGAGGTTGGCCATCTCACTCCCAGCCATTAGCTACACAAACGAATTGTTAGGATTGCCTAACTGGCGCCGATTGCGCTATGACGTACGTCACGGTTGTTGGTTGAGGTTCGTCACATTCCGCCCAGGCGCCCGCGAGACCCGACAATCCCTCGACTGCGGATTGAGAGATGGAGCGACGACACCAGCCTCCGGGGTGCCACAGGCACCAAACCGGCCCGCGGACTCCCCTCCCCTTCCCCCGCCTATCGCTCGTAATACGTCACTGTGACGAATATCGTTGCAGCGCAATGCTATTGACGCTATAGCTATGGCGGATGCGGTCTCAAGTGCTGCTCGGCGGGAAGTACATCTCTTGTTTCACCGTGCACACCAGTTCGCAAACTCGAGGCTGACAGGCAGCTGAATCGTCGACAGAATAATAGAGCACTCGCTCTGTTATAGTGGCCGCATGCCACGCCCGCGCGCGCATGATCCCGACGTCGTCCTCGACGCCGTCGAGCATCTGGTGGCGCGGTCGGGCCCAACCACGGTGACCATCCGTGCGATCAGCGCCGCGGTGGGTGTGTCCAATGGCGCTGTGTACCACACGTTTACATCGCGCGGTGGGCTGATGGGCCAGGCTTGGCTGCGGGCCGGTCAGCGATTTTTGGCGGTGCAGAGTTCGCTGGTCGACGGCGCAATGGCCAATGGGGGCCCAGACGGCCCCGCCGACGCCGTGGTGGCTGCTGCCAACGCCGCGGTCGTGTTCACCGAGCGATACCCCGGCTCATCAACGCTCGTGCTGCGGGTGCGCCGCGAGGACGTGCTTACCGACGACGTTCCCGACGATGTTGCCGATCAGTTGCGACGTCTCGACAAACAGCTCGTCGCGTTGATGGTGCGGCTTGCCATAGCGGTCTGGGACCGCAAGGACGCGGCGGCCGTCGAGGTGATAACCAGCTGCGTCGTCGATCTGCCGACCGCGCTGCTGCTGCGCCGCGACCGGCTTGGCAGTGCCACCGCACGCGCGCAGCTGCACGCGGCCGTGCGCGCCGTACTGGCGGTAGGGCCCCTCCACCGCGAGCTCGACGACGAATCACCGTAACTATCAATGCAACCCTAAGAGGAAACACATGACAGTGACATTGGACTACGCCGACAAAATCGCCATCGTCCGCCTGGGCGAGGACGAGAACCGTTTCTCCCCTGGGCTTCTGGATGACATCGATGGTGCGCTCAGCCAAGCGGTCGCAGATGGCGCCCAAGGGCTGATCACAACCGCCGGTGGAAAGTTTTACTCCAACGGCCTGGATCTGGAATGGCTGAGCGCACACACCGACCAGGGGCAGTGGTACATCGGTCGCGTGCACCAGCTGCTGGCGCGCATGCTCACCCTGCCCCTACCCACCGCGGCCGCAGTGGTGGGTCACGCGTTCGGCGCCGGAGCGATGCTGGCCATCGCGCATGACTTTCGCGTGATGCGCGCCGACCGCGGGTACTTCTGTTTTCCCGAGGTAGACATCCGCATCCCGTTCAACCCCGGCATGGCCGCGCTCATCCAATCCAAACTCACCCCGCGCGCCGCCATCGCCTCGATGACCACCGGCCGACGCTTCAACGGCCCCGATGCAGAAGAATTCGGCATCGTCGACGCCATCTGCCCGGAGGACGCCGTCACCGACGCGGCTCTCGACGTGCTGCGACCACTACAGGGCAAGGACCCCGGAACGCTGGGCGCGATAAAACAGACCATGTTCGACCGCGCGGCGCGCGCACTCAGCGATGACGAAAACGGCTCGCAATAACTGCACCTGGACACTGAGTCCGTTCCTGTAGGGTCAGCGATGTCTGCCGGCGCAGGGGAACAGAGGGCTTTCTGATGGCAAACAGGCTCCCGGACAACGCCTTCACGTCCCCTCAGGCCTTGGATCCCGGCCTTCGCAAGGTGGCGCGGTTCGTGCCTCGCGGCTACGCCCTGCATCGCGGTCTGAAGTTTCAGCGCGCCGTCATGAACATGATGGGCAACGCGGGACGCCTCCGCACCGTGCCCGTTGCCGCCGTCAACCAGCACGTCACCGTCCGTCTGCATCGTCCGGCCGGCCTTCCCGACCGCGCACCCGCACTGTTGTGGATCCACGGCGGCGGAACCATCATGGGCCACGCCGCCCAGGACGATAAGTACCTCCGCAAGCTGTCTAACCGCACCGGATTCGCGATTGCCGCGGTAGAGCACCGGTTGGCTCCCGAACATCCCTACCCGATACCGGTCGAAGACTGTTACGCAGCCTTGCTGTGGCTGGTCGGCCAGCCGTGGGTTGACCCTGATCGGGTCGCCATCGGGGGGGCCAGTGCCGGTGGGCATTTCGCGGCCGCGGTCGCCCAGCGAGCGCACGACCGCAACGACGTCCAAATCACCTTCCAAATGCTGGTCTATCCGATGCTCGACGATCGCACCGGCGCCAAGCGCGACGGACCCAGGCGCATCATGTGGACCGAATCCGACAATCAACTCGCCTGGCAGTGGTACCTCAACGGGGCCGATCCCGAAGAGGCGGCACCGGCTCGCCGAACGGATTTGTCGGGCTTGCCGCCCCTCTGGATCGGGGTCGGAACGCTGGACCTCTTCTATCAGGAGAGCCTGGAGTACGCGCGACGCCTGCGCGAGGCTGGCGTGCCGGTGCACGAGGAAATCGTTCGGGGCGCGTTCCATGCGTTCGACCAGATCGCCGAGAAGGCGCCGATATCGAGCAGGTTCTTCGAAAGCCAATGCGACTACTTGCGGCGCGCGCTTGCGCCCCGCGGATGACCAACCAGCGCACCGTGCGCCACACGTGATCGAATCACCTTGGACAAGAAGGGCTTTCCTTGACATGGTTTCGAGATGCACATCGCCGTGCCCCCCGGTTCGATCGGCCGATATTCGCTGAGGAACACGACGCGCAGCGCCCTCGCCCTCGAACGCGACACCTTTTGAGTGCAAAGTGTGCACGACGTGCAACTATATGGGTATGGCCAATCCCGTAGGGCTACGAGAGCGTCGTCGCCGCCAGACGAGCGCCGACATCCGCGACGCCGCGGTGCGCCTCACGCTGGAACGCGGATTCGACAAGGTCACCGTCGACGAAATCTGTGCCGAAGCCGGAATTGCCACGCGCACGTTCTTCAACTATTTCCCCAACAAAGAATCCGCGCTCGCCTACGGCCCCTCGGACATACCCCCCGAGTTGGTGGCGGACTTCGTCGCCGCCGGACCCGCCCCCTACTCGGTAGTGCTGGCGGAGCTGATCACCCTGGCCGCGCATCACCTGCGCGACGTGCCCCCGCAACGCGACCATGCGGCCCACATGCTGGAACTCGCCAAAACCTCCCCTGCGGTGTTGTCGGCGTTCCTCGCCGACTTGGAGCGATTTCAAAACCAGTTGACCGACATCATCGTTCGTCGCCAGGCGATTCAACCCGACGACGAGATGGCGGCGCTGATTTCCGCGCTGGCGCTGACCGCGGTCCGTTCCGGCATCGAGAAGTGGGCCAGCGGCGAGGCGAATGAAACTGCCGACACGCCGATGCCCTATGTTGAGCGTGCCGCCGCGCTGGTGAACAGCATCTTCACAAAGTGACCTGAAACACCAGTAGCAAATGTTGCATGCACTGCAAGATATGCACATCATGTACTATGCGCTGGTGGCGGTACGCGGGGAGGCTTCAGCAACAAGGCGAGCCGGGTATCGGTGCCGGGAACGTCGGCCGGTGTGGGTGGGCAGCATGCACCGCGTTTGACGCTCCAGCGCGCGCGAACCGTAGCAATCGACCTAATTCGTTGTTGAGCAATGCGACTTGTGGGCACTCACCTGTCCACGATCTCCGGTCGCGCAAACGCTGATCCACGTCACGACCGCGTGATGGGGAAGGGACCACCTAGGTGCAGATATCGAGACTTGTGCGCAACGCCTGGTTGCCGCTGTTGATCGTGGCGGTCGTGGTGGTCGGCGGCTTCGCGGTCGTCCGGGTCAAATCTTTTTTCGGCGCCCACGACACCGGCATCATGACGAGCCCGCGGCTCGATGATTCGAAGCCGTTCAAGCCCAAGGTCGTTAAATACGAAGTCTTCGGCTCGGCGAGCCAGGCGAACGTGAACTACTTGGACCTGTCCGCCGACCCGAGGCGGGTCGACGGCGCGCCGCTGCCGTGGACGCTGGTTCTCAGCACCACCGCCCCCTCAGTCTTCCCGAACCTTTCGGCACAGAGCGACGGCAGTTCCCTCGGTTGCCGCATCACCATCGATGACGAAGTCAAGGCCGAGAACACCACCCACGGCGTGCACGCCCTGACCTTCTGCTTGGTGAAATCCGCATGAGCACAACCGTCGACGACACCCGCACCGACGCCATCCCCGTCGTCAAAGAACCCGTGCATGACAAGATCCCGCGGATCATCCGCACGCTCGCCGTACCGATCATCCTGGGCTGGATCGCGATCATCGCGGTGCTCAACGTCGTCGTCCCCCAGCTGGACGAGGTCGGCAAGATGCGTTCGGTGTCAATGGCGCCCGACGATGCGCAGTCGGTGGTGGCGACCAAGCGCATGGGCGCGATATTCAACGAGTACAAATCCAACAGCTCGGTGATGATCGTCCTGGAGGGCCAAAATCCCCTGGGCGCCGACGCGCATGCCTACTACGACCAGGTAGTCAAGAAGCTCGACGCCGACACCAAACACGTTGAACACGTTCAGGATATGTGGAGCGATCCACTGACCGGGGCGGGTGCGCAGAGCAACGACGGCAAGGCCGCCTACGTCCAGGTTTACCTCGCCGGTAATCAGGGTGAGGCCTTGGCCAACGAGTCGGTGGAATCCGTCCAGAAGATCGTCAAGAGTGTGCCGACGCCCAAGGGGTTGAAGGCCTACGTGACCGGCCCCGCCGCGCTGTCAGCGGATCAGCACACCGCCGGTGACCGCAGCCTGCAACTCATCACGGCGGCCACGTTCACCGTCATCATCGGCATGCTGCTGTTGGTCTATCGGTCGATCATCACCGTGCTGCTGACGCTGGTGATGGTGGTGCTCGAGCTGTCCGCGGCGCGCGGCATGGTCGCTTTCCTGGGCTACTTCAAGATCATTGGGCTCTCGACGTTCGCCACGAACTTGTTGGTGACGCTGGCGATCGCGGCGGCCACCGACTATGCGATCTTTTTGATAGGCCGATATCAGGAAGCCCGGGCTGTCGGCGAGTCCCGGGAAGACGCGTATTACACCATGTACAAGGGCACTGCCCACGTGGTGCTGGGGTCGGGTTTGACCATTGCCGGCGCGACGTTTGCCCTGCACTTCACCAACCTGCCCTATTTCCAGACGCTGGGCATCCCGTTGGCCATCGGCATGGTGGTCGTGGTAGCGGCGGCATTGACGCTGGGTCCGGCGGTCATCTCGGTAGTGACGCGCTTCGGAAAGACCCTCGAACCCAAACGGACGCAACGGATTCGCGGGTGGCGCAAGATCGGCGCCCTGGTCGTCCGGTGGCCCGGCCCGATCCTGGTCATGACGATCGGGGTCGCGCTGGTCGGGCTGCTGACCCTGCCGGGCTACCGCACCAATTACAACGACCGCAACTACCTACCCGCGGACCTGCCGGCCAACGAGGGGTACGCCGCCGCGGACCGGCACTTCTCGCAGGCGCGGATGAATCCCGAAGTGCTTATGATCGAAAGTGATCACGATCTGCGCAACTCCGCGGACTTCCTCGTCATCGACAAAATCGCCAAGACGGTCTTCCGGGTTCCGGGAATCGGGCGCGTGCAAGCCATCACCCGACCACAGGGCACGCCGATCGAGCACACCTCGATCCCCTTCCAGATCAGCATGCAGGGCGTCAGCCAGCAGATGAACCAGAAGTACCAGGAAGATCAGATGGCCGACATGCTGCACCAGGCCGACATGATGCAGACGACCATCGAGAGCATGGAAAAGATGTCCAGCATCACCGTGCAGATGTCCAACGACATGCATCAGATGGTCAAAAAGATGCATGACATGACCATCGATATCAACGAATTACGCGACCACATGGCCGATTTCGAGGACTTCTTCCGCCCGATCCGCAGCTACCTCTACTGGGAAAAGCACTGCTACGACATCCCTGTGTGCTGGTCGCTTCGATCGGTCTTCGACGGCCTCGACGGCATCGACACGATGACCGATGACATCGAGAGCCTGCTACCCATCATGGATCACCTCGACACCCTGATGCCCCAGATGGTGGCGCTGATGCCCTCCATGATCGAAAACATGAAGGCCATGAAAACCACGATGCTGACCATGTATTCGACCCAGAAGGGTCTGCAGGATCAGCAGAACGAGGCGCAGAAGAACTCCAACGCCATGGGCAAGGCTTTCGACGCCTCCAGGAATGACGACTCGTTCTACCTTCCCCCGGAGACCTTCAACAACGCCGAATTCAAAAAGGGCATGAAGAACTTCATCTCCCCCGACGGGCACGCCGTGCGCTTCATCATCAGCCATGACGGCGATCCGATGTCGCAGGAAGGCATTTCGCACATCGCGTTGATTAAGAAGGCCGCCTACGAGGCGCTGAAGGGCACGCCGCTGGAGGGCTCGAAGATCTATCTCGCGGGCACCGCCTCGATCTACAAAGACCTCAGCGACGGCAACACCTACGACCTGCTGATCGCCGGAATCGCCGCACTGTGCCTGATTTTCATCATCATGCTGCTCATCACCCGAGGCGTGGTGGCGTCGGCGGTCATCGTGGGAACCGTCTTGGTCTCGCTGGGCGCGTCCTTCGGGCTTTCGGTGTTGATCTGGCAGCACCTGATCGGCATCGAACTGCACTGGATGGTGCTGGCCATGTCGGTGATCATCCTGCTGGCCGTCGGCGCCGACTACAACCTGCTGCTGGTGGCGCGGTTCAAGGAGGAGATTCACGCCGGCCTGAACACCGGCATCATCCGGTCGATGGGTGGCACCGGCTCGGTGGTGACGTCAGCGGGGCTGGTTTTCGCATTCACGATGATGACGATGGCGGTGAGCGAGTTGACGGTCATCGGCCAGGTCGGGACCACCATCGGACTTGGTCTGCTGTTCGACACCCTGATCGTGCGGTCGCTGATGACACCGTCCATTGCCGCGCTGCTGGGCAAGTGGTTCTGGTGGCCGCAACGGGTGCGTCAACGCCCGGTTCCATCACCCTGGCCCCAGCCGGCTAAGCAACCCGAATCGGTAACCGCCGCTACGTAACCCAGTCCGGCTGCGCCTCGGTCTCGACGTTGGAGAAGTCCTTGTGCCCCAGGCCGGCGGTGGTGCCGCCGTCGACGACGAACTCCGAGCCGGTGGAGTAGCTCGACTCGTCGCTGGCCAGATAGACCACGAGGTTGGAGACCTCCACCGGTTGGGCTGCCCGGCCGAGCGCGGTCTGGAAGATGTCGTCGGGAACCCAATCGGTCATCGGGGTCTTGATGAGCCCGGGATGGATTGAGTTGACCCGGACTCCGCTCGGCCCCAGTTCAAGTGCGGCCGACTTGGTCAGTCCTCGCACGGCGAATTTGGTCGCGGTGTAGCCGTGGCAGGCGATGGTGCCGGCCATGCCTTCAATCGAGGAAATGTTGATGATCGATCCCCGGCCCGCTTCCTTCATGGGCTTGACCACGGCGCGGATGCCGAGAAACACGCCCGTCAAATTAATGTCGAGGATGCGCTGCCATTCTGAGAGCGCGTAATCCTCCAGGGTGCCGATGTTGATGATGCCGGCGTTGTTGACCAGCACGTCGATGCGGCCGAATTCGCTGATAGCAGTCGCCACAGCGGCATCCCAGTCCTCGGGCTTGGTCACGTCGAGATGCAGGTAGCGGGTAGCGTCACCGACCTCCGCCGCCACCGCCTTGCCCTCATCGTCGAGGATGTCACCGAACACCACTTTGGCTCCCTCGGCGACCAGCGACCGCACGTGCGAAGCGCCCATCCCCCGAGCACCGCCGCTGATGAGGGCGACCTTCCCCGCCAACCGATCTGCCACTGCGTCTCTCCTGTCGTGAGGGTTCGTCTATGCACCATACGTACCGGTGGCTATGTATGGCCATAGCAAAACGGTGCGACAGCCCGGGACGGGGCCACCCGGTCTCTTCGGGTCAGGAGTCGTACGCCCGCAGCAGCGCCCGGGTGCGGGCCCGGCCCTCCGGCGACGGATCGAATGCCGCGGCGACGTACTCGTCGACGCCCGCGGCGCGCAGTTCGTCGAGCCGCCCGCGGACTGTGTCCTCGTCGCCGATGATGGCGGCGTCCTGCGGTCCGGCATAGCCCTCGCGGTCGAGCATCGCACGGTACGACGGCAGTTGGCCGTAGATGGCGAACTGTTCGGCGGCCTGCTTACGGGCGGCGTCGACGTCGTCGGTGACACTGACGGGTAACGACGCGGCGACGCGCACCCCGCTCTCGCGTCCGGCGTCGGCGGCGGCCTGCCGCAGCGTCGGCCCGACATGCTCGGCCAGGGTTTTGGGTCCGGTCATCCAGGTGCAGGTGCCCGACGTGCGCCGCCCCGCGAGCTTGAGCAGCTGGGGACCCAACGCCGCGATGTAGACGTCGGGCCGCGGCGCCCCCGAAATCATCAGCGCGCCGCGAGTGGTTACCGTCTCCCCCGCCGCGTCGGCGTGTTCACCGGCCAGCAGCGGCAGCAGCCCGTCGAGATATTCGTTGAGCCTGCGCACCGGCTTGTCCCACGGGATGCCCCACATCCCCTCGGTGACCGCCTGATGGGTCATGCCCAGTCCGAGCGTGAACCGGCCACCCGAGGCGAGGCTCAGCGTGAGGGCGCGCTGCGCCATCTGCATCGGATGCTGATTTTGGATAGGCACCACACCACTGGCCGCCTCGATGGTGTCGACCTCGCGCAACGCGATGGCCAGGATCATGAGAAGGTCTGGCTCGTAAGGCAATTGGCTCATCCACACCCGTTTGAAGCCTTCATCGCGAAGCATCGCGAGGTTGGCGATCGTCGCGTCGATCGGCGATTGGCTGCCCGATCCGCTGAGTTGCCCGAACATAGAAACCTGCATGACCATCACGCTCCTTTGCGTCGCCCCCGCGGTGGGAAGGTTATCGCGATCGCCCACCGGTTCCTAACGTGCTCACAAGCGGGAGCCACCGAAGCGGGCTCAGCCGACGGTGTCGAAGACCGCCGCGGCGGAGGTGACCGCCTTGTCGGCGTTGCCCTCGTCGTGCAGCAGCATGCGCACGCCGACGCGTCCGGGTCCGCCTGGATGCGCGGAGCCCTCGACCCGGAAGGGCCCGACCTTGCCGCGCGACATGAACATGACATGCCAGCTGACGACCTGCAGCTTTTTGGTCCCGGTGACCTCGGCGGCGAGGTCGATCGCCGCAGTCTCGAGGACGACGTGCTGGGGCCCGATGTGCAGGGCGGCATCCGGCGACGCGAGTTCGGTGCTCAGCTCGGGCAGTATCCAGTGGCCGTCCCCGCGCCGGCTGGCGCCGAAGGCCTGCCACAGCGGCGGCAGATCGGAAGAGTCCTCGACCACCAGCTCGGTGCCCGCAACATCCATGCGGTCCAGGCCTTCCGGCGGTATGCCGATGATCGCGCCCTGCCCCTCGTTGAAGGCGATGACCCGGCTCGGGTTGTCGGCGTCGACGATGGTGCAGCGCCCGTAGCCCATGGTGCGGCCTTGGTGCACGATGCCCGACCCGAGGATCTCGATCCTGTTGACGTCGTATCCGGGATCGACGATCTGTACCGACGCGATAACCGGATTGGGCACGGCGACCATGTCGGTCTGACACCCCTCCGGAGAGGAAATGGCCAACGGCGCCACCATGATTCCGCCCGCTTCGTTGCGCATGTCGCGGCGGATGGTGACGGTGTCGTCGGTCTCGCCCAGATTCATCGATGAGTGCTTGCGGCCGATGTAGCGGTAGCTCAGCAGGCCCGTCCAACGCCGGTACAGTTCGTCGCGGTAGGCGTCGGAATCACCCATCAACTCTCGGATGTCACGAAGTTGACCGCTCAATTCCGTTCGCCTCCTTAGCTTTTGCCGCGCCGCACCTGGTTGAACGGCACACCGCGGTCGTCGACGCGCTCGCGCGGGAAGTTCAGCACCCGCTCGCCGATCACATTGCGCGCCATCTCGGTGGTGCCGCCGCCGATGCTGGCGGTCTGACGGCCCAGATAGCGCGTCCCGATGTCGACCAACCCGCACTCGTCGTCAACCACGGCCGCCGGACCCGCCACGGCCAGCGCGGTATCGGTCTCGACGTCGTGAACCTCGGCCATATACAGACGGATGATCGATCCCGCGGCGGGCGGCAGCGATCCGCTGGCCACGGCGTGGAAGACGTGCTCACTGAGTTGGGCGTGCACCGCCCGGTGTACCAGCGCCCGGCCGACCATTTCCTGGAGTCGTTGGTTGCCAGCCTGGCTCGTTTTTTCGATCAGCGACACCAAATCCACCGAAACATCGTGGGCCTCAGCGATTCCCGGCCCACTGGTGTATTCGGACCCGTCCCCCATCGTGCGCCGCTCGTGGTACAGCTGCCGCGATGCGACGTCCCAGCCCTTGCCTGGTTCTCCGACGACAGCGTCGTCGCCGACATCGACGTCATCGAAGAATTCTTCGCAGAATTCGATCGAGCCGTTGACCTGCTTGATCCGGTTGATGGTGACCCCGGGATGTTGCAGCGGCACCAAGAACATCGTCAGCCCATCGTGTTTGGGGACGTCCCAGTTGCTGCGGGCCAGGCACAAACCGTAGTCGGCGGCGAACGCCCACGTGCTCCAGGTTTTGGCGCCGTTGATGATCCACCGTCCGTCCCGGCGCTCGGCGCGGGTGATGACCCCCGCCAGGTCCGATCCCCCGCTGGGTTCGGACAGCAGCTGCACCAGCACCTCGTCGCCGCGCAGCGCGGCCGCAATGTGCGTGCGCTTCTGCTCTTCGCTGCCCATATCGAGAATCGTTGCGCAGCAGATGGCGAACGACGGGACGTTGAGCAGCAGCGGAGTCTCATACGCCTGGGACTCGATGTCGAACGCCTTCTTGTATTCGTAGCTCAGCCCGAGCCCGCCATACTCGCGCGGGAAACAGATCCCGGCGAATCCGCCTTCCCACAACAGCTTTTGCAGTTCTCGAGCCCGGTGCCAGGACGGCAGCTCATCACGCTCCAGCAGCGCTGCCTTGGCCGGATCGAGTCGCGGCATGGTCGCGGCCAGCCAGGCCCTGGCCCGGCTCCGAAATTCCTCGACCGACTCGGCAGTCACCGGATGGCCCCTCATTCGAGAATCGACCTTGTGCTGGGCGACTGTACAGCACCGCCATGCTGGGTGTACAGGTCGGTGTCTTAGGAGCCGTTCAATTTCACCGCGGCACGAATGAGTGCCGTCAGCGCCTTCTCATCGATCTCGTCGCCCTCGTGGAAATCAATCGCGCGTCTGGTATTTCCGTCCAGGCTGGAGTTGAACAGGCCCGCGGGATCCTGCAGCGACGCGCCCTTGGCGAAGGTCATTTTCACGACGTTCTTGTACGTCTCGCCGGTGCAGACCATCCCGTCGTGATACCAGGTTGGAACGCCCCGCCACTTCCACTCCTCGACCACCTCGGGGTCGGCTTTCTTGATCAGTTTCCTGATGCGAGCGAGCATCTCACCGCGCCAGTCCCCCAATTCTTTGATCCTGGCGTCGATCAGTTCGGCGGGAGATCGGGCTTCGGCGTCGTCCTTGGGGTTCGCCATTGGAGCTCGCTTTCGGTGAGGTCGTCGCTGGCAGGACCGTACAGCAAGGGACGGTGTTCGCCGCGGCCCACCCGCTGAGACCCCGTGTTCGGCGGCCAGGCCGCCCGCAAGTAATCTGCGGTCGACTCATGCCGGGTCTGTGGCGAATGCGGCGCCCGGCCGCACGCTTCACGCTCGGCGAACAAGGAACCCACATGACCGACCCACATCCCTTCGACGAAGCCCTCCAGCTCGACACGATCGGCGCGGACATCAGCCGCGGCCGCACGCACCCGGAGTGGGCCAACATGGTCGGACCGTTCGGAGGGGTCACCGCCGCCGTTATGCTGCGCGCCGTCGAAGCGCATCCCGAGCGCATCGGGGAACCGCTGGCCCTGACGGTCAACTACGCCGCCCCCATCGCCGACGGCGACTTTGACATCACGGTGCGGGCGGCGCGCACCAACCGCACCAATCAGCACTGGATTGTCGAGCTCGCTCAAGACGACGTGGTCAAGACGACGGCGACCGCGATCTTCGCGGTCCGGCGCGAGAGTTGGGCTGACAGTGAGAGCCACCCGCCGAGTACGCCGGCGCCCGAGCGGTTGCCCGCGGTCGATCCGGGCCTCGTTCGATGGACCCGCCTCTACGACATGCGGTACGTCGAGGGCGCGATGCCCGGCAAAGGCGGGGATCCGAGCCCGTCGTCGACCTCCACGTTGTGGGTCCGCGACGGCGCGGGACGGCCGGTCGACTATCCGGCGCTCGCCGCGCTGTGTGACATCTTCTACCCGCGGGTGTTCCTGCGCCGCGGCGGCTTCATCCCTTCCGGGACCATTTCGTTGACCACCTATTTTCACGCCGATCAGCCTCAACTCGACGCCGTTGCGAGCGACTTCGTGCTGGCCACCGCCCACGCCAACCGCTTCTCCCGCGGCTATTTCGACCAGAGCGCGAAAGTGTGGACGCGGGAGGGCGGCCTGCTGGCCACCACACATCAGATCGTCTACTTCAAAGGGTGACGGGTTTACACTTCGCCAGTGAAACGTCACGCCAGGACGCTACGGGAAGAATCGAGCCACAATGACAGAGCACGCCGAAGGCGTAATCGCCGAGACGCTGTCGCCGATCGAAGCCATCAAGCAGCTCAAAGCCCGCTACTGCCGCTACCTGGACACGAAGGACTGGGCGGCATGGCGGACGATCTTCGCCGACGACTTCGTCAGTGATACGTCCGAAGCCGGCGGCAAGGTGATCGCCGGCGCCGACGACTTCGTGGCGTTCACCCGTCGGGCCCTTGGCCGCCCGACACAGCCCACCGCCCACCAGGTACACACCCCCGAAATCGCGCTCACCTCCGCGACGACCGCGCGCGGCATATGGGCGCTGCAAGACGTTGTCCGATTCGGGCCCGGGGTCACTCTGGTCGGCTACGGCCATTACCACGAAACCTATGAGAACATCGCCGGACAGTGGCTTATCAAGAGCTCCAAGCTCACTCGACTCCGCGAGGACATCGCGACGCCGTTCTTCTCGATCTACGTCTCGCCCCGAGTCCGCACGGCGATCGGCAAGGTCGCCGGCAGGCTGATGGATCAGTGACGCGGCCATGACCGTCGACACCGTGTTGGTCACCGGCGCATTCGGACAAGTCGGTAAGCGCTGCACGCAGATCCTGCTGGAGCGGGGACGAACCGTCATCGCGATGGATCTGCGCAACGACAAAACCGTCGCCGCCGACAAGGAACTCGCCCGCGGTGGGTACCCGGGGACGCTGATTCCCGCGTATACCGATCTGTTGGATGCCGAGGCGGTAAACGAGCTCATCGCCGCGCATCGGCCCGGAGCCATCGTCCACCTGGCCGCTATCGTTTCTCCGCCGTCGTACCGCAACCCCGGACTGGCCCGCCGCGTCAATGTCGGTGGCACCGAGAATCTCTTGACGGCCTGCTCTGCACTCCCCCGCCCGCCACTGTTCCTCATGGCCTCCAGCGCCGCGGTATACGGATCGCGCAACCCCTACCGTCAGCCCGAGCGAATCACGCCGGAGACCCCGGTGAACCCCATCGATCAATACGGTCAGGACAAAGTGCTCGCCGAGACGGCGATCCGCGGTAGCGGCCTGCCCTATGCGCTCTTTCGGCTCGCGGGGGTCATCTCGCCGGACACTCAGGCCGGCATCAACGGTGACTACCTCATCCTGATGCGTTCGATGCCCAGCGACAATCGCATCCACGCGGTGGATGCGCGTGACGTGGCGCTGGCGTTCGCCAACGGCGTCGATCGTGAGGCGTCGATCTCCGGCAAGGTCGTGCTCGTCGGAGGCAACGAAACGTACGTGCTGCTACAGCACGGCCTGCAGGACGACCTGATGAGCGCCGCCGGCCTGGGTCCACTGGGCCCCTCGGCGGGCCTGCCCGGCGACCCGGCCGACGACCGCGGCTGGAGTTTCACCGGCTGGTACGACACCACCGAAGCTCAGACGCTGCTGGACTTCCAAGAGCACGACTGGAGCCAGACGCTGGCGTGGATCGCCGAATCGCAGGGCCGCGTGCGCATCGTGCTACGACTGCTTGCGCCACTGCTACGGCCGGTGCTGCGTGCCGTGTTTTTCCTTCAGCGCCGGCTCGAGGGACGCGGCCCCTACGCCGACCCGTGGTCGCTGATCGAAAAGAAATACGGCACAGCGGCTTTGGCTACCGTCGACTAGCGCGAACCAGAACACGCCACTAGCGGTCGATCCAGGCCATTTGCGCCTCGGCGTGATGCCCTCCCACCGGAGGGGTAAGGCGATCGAGTCTGGCCAATTGGTCGGCCGTCAGTTCTACCGCGTCGGCGCCGACGTTTTCTTCCAGGCGTGCGACACGTTTGGTTCCCGGAATGGGCACGATGTCAGGACCTTTCGCCAGCAGCCAGGCCAAGGCGACCTGAGCAGGTGTGGCACCGACGTCCGCGCTGATATCGCGGACCTCGTCCGCGCACCTCAGGTTGTGCTGGAAGTTATCCTCGAAAAACCGCGGGTTCGTCTTGCGATAGTCGGTATCGGGCAGCTCCTGGGTGGAGCGGATGGCGCCGGTGAGGAAGCCGCGGCCCAACGGCGAGTAGGCGACGAACCCGATCCCCAATTCGCGTAACACCGGCAGGATCTCGTCTTCTTGATCGCGCGTCCACAGCGAGTACTCGGACTGGACGGCCGTGATGGGGTGCACGGCGTGGGCGCGACGGATGGTTTCCACGCCGACTTCGGACAGACCGATATGCCGGATTTTCCCGGCGGCGACCAGCTCGGCCAGTGCGCCGATCGTGTCTTCGATCGGGGTCTGGCGGTCCAGGCGGTGCTGGTAGTACAGGTCGATGTGATCGGTCGCCAACCGTTGCAGCGAACCGTCCACGGCGATGCGGATGTTGGCGGGGCTGCTGTCGAGACCCTCGTGGCCGGTGTGCGAGATCAGGCCGAATTTTGTTGCCAGGGCTACTTGATCGCGTCGGCCCTGCAGGGCACGGGCCAGAAGTTCCTCGTTGACATACGGGCCGTAGACCTCGGCGGTGTCGATCAGCGTGACGCCCAGGTCGATGGCGCGATGAACGGTGCGGATGGATTCCGCATCGTCACTGCCCGCGCCGGCGTAGGCCACCGACATCCCCATCGCACCCAGCCCGATGCGACCGACCTGCAGCTCGGCGAGTTGAGCCAGTTTCATGGGATGTCTCCTGTTCTGACGCGTTGTGCGAGACCCCGCTGAGTGCTGGACGGTACCGTGGCGCTGTGTACCGCGTCGAGCGTCCCCCGATCTGATGGACCGCGCAAACAACCCGGAGCGCAATCTGGCGGTCGACTACTACCGCGTATCGGGCGTGGTGCTGATCGTGCTCGGACACTGGTTGGCCGGAGCGGTGACCTACCACGACGGACAGTTCGGCCGGCAGAACCCACTCGTCGACCTGCCCTGGACCCAGTGGCTGACCTGGCCCTTCCAGGCTGTCCCGGCGTTCTTCCTGGTCGCCGGCTACGCCGGCGCCGTGTCCTGGACGCATCGGCATGACACAGACGGAGTTTCACGTCGAACTTGGGTGCAGCGCCGGTTGGCGCGAGTCCTCGGGCCGACGGCGGTGTACGTCGCACTGGTGTCGATCGTTGTGGTGGTCCTGGGTGCCTGCGGCGTGACCGCCGCGATCCTCGAGTACGCCGGCTGGGCGGTCGCGATGCACCTGTGGTTCCTCGCCGTGTATTTGGTGGTCGTGTCGCTGACGCCGATCGCTATTGCGGCACAACGCCGTTGGGGGTTGTTGGTGCCGGGCGTTCTCGCGTTGACCGTCGCAGTGGTGGATGTCGCACGGCTCGCCGGTCACGTGCCCTACCTCAACTGGATGAATTATCTGCTGGGCTGGGGCACTCTGTATCAACTTGGAATCGCTTGGCACGGCGGTTCTTTGGCCGGCCGCAGGCCGTGGCTGCTGGCCGGCGTTTCCGCGGTGGCGCTGGCGCTGCTGGTGTGGCTGAAGATCTACCCGGTCAGCATGATCGGAGTTCCCGGACAGACCATCGACAACACGACACCACCGACCGTGGCCCTGTTGGCGTTCGGGTGCGCCCAGACCGGAATTGCGATGGCAGCCACTCCCGCGCTCAACCGTGCGCTGCGCGCCATGCGCGTCGAGCGCGCGCTGTCTATCGCCAACAACAACATCATGGCTCTTTACCTGTGGCACATGATTCCCGTCGTGATCGTGGCGATCGTCGGCTATCCGGCCGGGCTCTTGCCGCAGCCGTCCGAAGGTAGCGCGGACTGGTGGCTGGCCCGGCTCGAATGGGTGGTCGTCCTCAGCGTCGTGGCCGCGGTCGAGATGGTGCTGCTGTTCTGGGCGCGAAGACTTTTCGCGGCCCCCCTGCCCCTGCTCGGTGTCCCGCTTACGGAGCGCTGGGCTGAACCGGTCATGCTGGCCGGTGCCGCGATGGCGGCCTATGCCCTGTCCCTGGTTGCCGCCGAGGGCTTCGCTCCCGACGGACGTTTCCCGTGGCTGACCGCAGCGATCTTCGCCGCCGGAGCGCTGCTGGCGGCGTTTCGCCCCGCGGCCCGCTCCGCACCTCTTGCGCAGGGGGCGCAGCGGGACCGAAACGCCTAATCGTGCGCCGGCGGCACGTGATCGGCGAGCTTGTCGGTAGACAGCCACAGCGAGCAGACATGCGCGCCGTGAGCCGACACACGATCGAGGCCACCCGTGGCGGCAGGGGGGCCCGGTTGCACGCAGCATCTCGGTCGCCTGGGAACAAGTCCGCGGCGTTAATGGCCTCAGGGCTCGTCCGGACCGCGAGGAAGCATTGCGCCGGTGACATTGTTACGACGCATATGACCGCGACGGGCTTCCACGAGGGAGAACTCGCAATGCAGCGCCGAGCGGGGGTCGAAGCCGAGGCCGGGCGGCTCGAAAGCATGCTTGAATCGTCGGGTCTGTCCCAAGGCGCCGCGCGTTTTCTCGCATCACAGCGGTTCGCCGCGCTGACCGGACGCGACCACAACGGCGTCCTCTGGGTCTCGCCGTTGGCCGCGCCACCCGGTTTTCTCCGCGGGCAAGACGCTGTCTTGCGCGTGTCGGCCTCTCCCCGTGAAGGGGATCCCCTGCACGAGATCCAGATCGGTCAGCAGGTCGGACTGATCGCCATCGACTTCTCCACCCGCCGCAGGTTACGGATAAACGGTGAACTTGTCGGTACTGACCACGCGAGCATGACCGTGCGCGTCGACCAGTCGTACGGCAATTGCCCCAAGTACATTCACCGTCGCGCGATCGATGTCGCTAGTCTTGCTGCCCCTCGTTGGGAACGCTCGCGACGGCAGCACGCGGAATCGGTTACGTCGAGCGCACCTAACTCTCGTCAAAGACGCTGTCGGCAACGGACGTCGACATATCGCGCGTGCCTCAGCCGTGCTGAGCCCAAACAGCCGCAGAACGCTCTCGGTGACCGTGTCAGCGGCGTGTGCGTCGTCGCGGTCCGGATGATCCCGCAATAGGTTGCCCAGCCCTAGCAGCGCGCCCCCGGCCATGGCGAGGGCAAGTTCGGGATCTTTTACCGTGAACCTGCCAGCCTCGACACCGGCCTTGATGTCGCGCAGGGCGCGTGGCGCCAGGCCGTTGGGTGACGACAACAGCGCCAACCCGTTCGCCAGCAAAATCTGGCTCTCTTGCGGGCGACGACGGAAGAGCCGGCCGGTGAGCCGGAAACTGGTCGCAAACGTCTCCGCCGGGTCCTCGATGGATTCGGTGAGCCGGTCCAGCATCGCCCCGTAAGTGTCGAGTACGTCGGCGACGGCCGCGTCGAACAACTGCTCCTTGCTGTCGAAGTGGTTGTAGAAAGAACCCATCCCGACGTCGGCGGCTTGGGTGATCTCCAGGACCGGCACGTTGACCTTTCCCTCGGCGATCAGCCGCTGCGCGGCTCTAACCAGCGCCGCTCGGGTGCGCTGTTTGCGCCGCGCCAAGCGGTTGGGCGTCTGACTATCGGGCATCGCGCTCATCTTCAGCAGTATGCATCAGTTATGAGGATTTCGTCAGAGAGCTTGACTGAACGATGACTCGTATGTGACGATTTCGTCAGTTAGTGTGGGAGATGGCCGATGAACATGACCAAGAGCGGCGAGCGGGACGGACACAGCCCGCAAGGCGCGCTACCCGGCGAGCACCCCGGCCGATCGCGCAATCCGGTGATCAAAGTCGTCGATATCGCCTGGCTGGAGTTCGAGCGACCGGACCTGACGCGCGCCGAGGCGTTCGCGCGGGCCTTCGGATTTCACACGGCCCAGCGCGACCCGGATGAAGTGCAGTTGCGCGGCACCCTGCCCGGCGGACCGTGCCTCATCCTGCGTCGCGGACCGCGGCGACGATTCGCCGGCGTGGCGTTCCAGGCCCGCGACGAGACAGACGTGCGGAGGCTGGCCGATGCCCATGGCGCGTCCACGCGGCCGCTGCCCGACGCCGCCGGCGGCCTCGCAGTCGAGCTGGTCGACCCCAGCCGCATGGCGGTCAGCGTTGTCGCCGGCATGAATGAACTACCGGAACTTCAGGCGCAACAACCGCTTTCGCTCAATTTCGGCGCCGACCCGCGACGCATCAACGAAACCCAGCGTCCCCGGCGCGCGCCCGCCCGCGTGCAGCGCCTGGGACATCTGGTCATGCAGTCGACGAAGTACGTTGAGACGCTGAACTGGTACCTGGACAACCTGGGGATGATCGTCAGCGACTTCTTGTACTTCCCCGGCCAACGCGACCGAGGCCCGACGATGAGTTTCATCCGCTGCGATCGCGGCCTGACCCCGGCCGACCATCACACGCTGGCGCTCGCACTGGGCCCGGCCAACCGCTACGTCCACTCGGCGTATCAGGTCAGCGACCTCGACGCCCTGGCCGCCGGCGGCGAATACCTGCGCGAGCGTGGCTATTTCCGCTCCTGGGGAATCGGCAGACACGTCCAGGGCAGCCAGATCTTCGACTACTGGCGCGATCCCGACGGTTACTTGTTCGAGCACTTCGCCGACGGCGACCTGTTCGACAACACGCTCGAGCCCGGATGGGCACCGTTCACCGCCTCCGGATTGGCCCAGTGGGGCCCCCGGGCGAGCAGGGACTTCCTCGGCACCGATCTCAAATCGGCTCGCCATGAACTCGTTTCGATCGCTACCGCCTTGCGCGGACACAACGAATTCGATGCCGGCCGCCTGGCCGGACTACTGAAAGTGCCTACCTCATGACCGTTTCCGTCTTGCACACCGCCGATGCCTGGTGGCTCGAAACCGCGCACGGTGCCAGCAAGATCGACACCACCGCCACCAGCACCGCGGGGCTCCTGGCGGACCGGGCCGCCATCGAGGAGGCCGCGCACAATACCGACACGGTGGAACTCGACGGTCTGCGATTCGTCTCGCCGGTGACCAGACCGTGCCGGGTAATAGCCCAGATGACCAACTTCGAGTCGCATGTCAAAGACGCCGGCATGGACCCGTCGTCGGTTCCACTGACCTTCTTCCGCAAGGCGTCGGCGTCGATCAACGGCCCGTTCGACGACATTGTCAAGCCGGCACACGTCAAGCTCCTCGACTACGAGGTGGAGATCGGGCTGGTGATCGGGAGCACGATCCCGGTCGGCACCACCATTTCCGAAGCGAACCTCGGCGACCTCATCGCCGGGTTGGTCGTCACCAACGACGTCTCGGCGCGCGATGTCCAGCTTCCACAAACCCAGTTCTACGAGGCCAAGTCCTATCCGACGTTCACCCCGGTAGGCCCGGCGCTGGTGCTGTTGAGCGCGGACGAACTCAAGCGGTTCGGCGATCTGCGACTGCGGTTGAGCGTCAATGGCGATGAGCGCCAGAACGCGCTCGTCGACCCCGACATGCTCTACCGTCCGCTGCAGGCGCTGCAGTCACTTACCCAGTTCCAGGAACTGGCACCCGGCGATCTGGTGCTCACCGGAACCCCGGCCGGCACCGCGTTGAGTGCCCCGCCGAAGCCACTGCAAATCATCGGAAACCTGTTGCCAGCCAATCTGAAATGGAAAGTCTTCTTCTCGCGCCAGGCCGACAACACGAATTACCTGCAAGACGGCGACATCGTCGAGGCATCGATCGGCACCGATGACGGGACCATCGATCTCGGAACGCAGCGCGCCACAGTACGATTCGCGTGAACCACGATGCCGTTCGGCGCCACCGCGTTGTCATAGTCGGCGCCGGACCGACCGGCATCACCGCCGCGACCCTGCTGGCGCAACTCGACATGGATTGCCTGGTGCTCGACCGTTGGTCCGCCGTGTACCCGCAGCCACGCGCCGTGCACCTCGATGACGAGATCTACCGCACCATAGCCCGCCTCGGCATCGCCGACGAATTCGCGTCGATCTCCAGGCCCACGCTGGGTTTGCGGTTGCTGGGCGTGCATTTCGGTGTCCTCGCCCAGTTCGATCGCGACCAGACCCGCGATGAAAACGGCTACCCGCAGGCCAACATGTTCGACCAGCCCGAGCTCGAGGCGCTGCTGCGCGCCAACCTCAAGCGCTACCCCAAGGCGCAACTACGAGGCAACGCTGAGGTCACCCAGATCACCGACGGCGCGCAGAGCATCCGCGTCACGTTCACCGATCGCTCCGACCGCCACGTTTACCACGTAGACGCTGACTATGTGCTGGGATGCGACGGCGCCAACAGCATGGTGCGCACCCACATAGGTTCCACGTTGCGGGACTTGAACTTTCAGCAACGCTGGCTGGTTGTCGACGTGGCCACGGACGCCGACCTGAACCAGTGGGATGGCGTCCACCAGGTATGCGACCCGGTACGCGCGGGAACCTACATGCGCATCGGGGAAGCCCGCTATCGATGGGAATTCCAGCTGCTGGCCGGCGAAACCGCTGAAGAATTCGGCACGTTGGACGCGTTGCGACCGTTGATCGCACCCTGGGCGGAGACCGTTACCGATTGCGAACTGAACCTGCTGCGCGTCGCCGAGTACACCTTCCGCGCTCAGATCGCCGATCGGTGGCGGCGCGGCAACGTGTTCATCCTCGGCGACGCGGCACACCTCACTCCCCCGTTCATCGGCCAGGGCATGGGGGCAGGAGTTCGGGACGCGGCCAACCTGGCGTGGAAGCTGGCCGCGGTCCATCGCGGCACCATGGCTAGGGGTGTGCTGGACAGCTACGCGCAGGAACGCATACCGCATACCCGACAGATGATCCGGTTGGCGTTAGGCGTCGGGTGGGCAATGACCGGCGGTGGCCGCGCGGGTGATGCGGCGCGCCGGTTGGTGCTGCCGCGGCTGCGCTTCATCCCCGGCCTGCGCCGCCGGATCGTCGACTCAACCACGCCGGCACTGCATTCCTCTGCGTTCGTGAGCAATTCGCGACTGCCGGGCCGGCTCGGCGGAAGGCTCTGCCCGAACCCATTGCTGAGTGATGGTCGACGCCTCGACGATGTGCTCGGCGCGGGCTTCGCACTGATCACCACGGTTCGCCCGACCAGCACCGACGAAGCAGCCCTGCGGCGTCGCGGCGTCGTCGTCCTGACCCCCCAACGCGGCGATCCTTGGCGACGTGGTTGCGCCGGGGGCACGCCAACGCCGCTGTGGTGCGCCCCGACCGAACCGTCGCCCGGGCCGGACGTGATGTCGCGGCTTTGTGCGCCTGGACAACCGGAGTGCTGCGTGAGCGGTGAGCGCGTTATGCGGACTGCGGTCGAGCGACGATAACCGGGACCCGGACCGAGTGCAGGAGGGTGTGTCCAATCGTGAGGCTTTAGTCCTCAGCTGTCGGGCCCGAGTCTCCGGTCGCTGCCCGCCGACGAGATTTCGTCAGCTGAACAGGCTTTGCCCGATGTAGTGGCCTTCGGCGGGCGGCGGCGGCACCGCGAAGATTGCTGATCCGATGTGGCGGACGTATTCGTTGAGCAGGTCATGGGCGCCCAGTCGGTTCTGCAGGCGGATAAAAGCTTGGGGATCTTTTTGATACGAGATGAACAGCAGACCGGCGTTGAGTTGGCCGTTGGCGTCAAGACCATCCGTGTAGTTGTAGGGCCGTCGGCGGATCATGATGCCGTCGTTGTTTTCCCGAGCGGCAAGGCCGACGTGAGACATCGGATCGATGAGCGGGTTGCCGTCGGGGCCTTTGGCGACGAAATCCGGTGTATCGAATTCGTTCTTTCCGCTCAGCGGCGCCCCTTCCTCTTTGGTGCGCCCGAAGATCCTCTGCTGATTGCCGATCCGGTCGACATCCCACGTCTCCATCAACATCCGGATCTTGCGGACGACCTGATACGTACCGCCGTTCATCCACGGCTGATCGCTGTTGTCGATCCACACGAACTTCGCGTACTCGGCATCGGTGGCGATATTGCGGGTACCGTCCTTGAACCCCAAGAGGTTTCGTGGCGTGTGCTGGCCTGGGCCGGCGGAGGCACGACCGAAACCCAGCACCGCCCAGTACGGCGAGACGATGTTGCGGCCCAGCCGGGCCAAGTTGCGCACCGCGTGGTAGCAGACCTGGGGGTCATCCGCGCACGCCTGCACGGACAAGTCGCCGCCGTGCAGACGGGGATCGAGGTTGTCGCCATTAAGGGGTGGCAGGTCGGTGAACACCGCGGGGCGCCGGGCGGCCAGCCCGAACCGATCGCCGAACAGCGACGGGCCCAACCCGATGGTGACGGTGAGGCTGGCGGGGCTCAGCCCGTAGGCCTCCCCGGTGTCGGCGGGAGGCTGCACGTCGACCTGTGGCTGTACCGTCCCGACCGGCTTCCCTTGTTGCAGGATCGATGCGGCGGCTGACCAGCGCGCCAACAACGTCTGTAACTCGGTGCGGCCCGCGCCGCCGGCCACCGAGAACGACATGAACATGGCGTAACGCTGTGGGGGCGTGTCGATTCCGCCTTGATGAGGCTGGCCGTAGAAGCGGTAGCTGCGGCGTAGATCGACGGTGTCGTCATCATCGCCGCGCTGTCCCGCCGCCATGGCGTGACCGGCGAAGCCGCCACCGACGGCACCGATGGCGGCACCGCCGAGCCCGGCCAGCATGGCGCCGCCGAGCGCGCGCCGGCGCGACACCGTGGTGGAGTCTGCCGGTGCGCCGGCATCGTTCGGGTCGCCGTCGGTGGGTTCGGTGATGTCGTCGGTCACGATCAGCCGGCCGTAACGACTTTTTGGGCGACGGTGGACAGACTTTCATGCAGCGGCTGGATGACCGCGGTCAGCTTCGGTGCGTCGCTGGCCTTCAGCGCCGGGGTGTAGGTCTTGTAACCGCCGAGTGCGGCCGGGTCGCGATACCCGTCCAGCGTGGCGAGGACGCTTTGGAACTGCTGATCGATCTGGCGGACCAGATTGCCGTCGATCTTTTCCAGCCCCGGACGTAGCGAGGCGTAGGCCTGCTGGGCGCCTTCGACATTGCCCGAAAAGTCCACCAGGTCAATGTGACTGAAGGCCTCTTCCTCGCCGGTGATCTTGGTGTTCTGAATCTCTTCGATCAGATCGCTGGCACCGTTGGCCAGGTCCTCAGGCTTGTACTGCAGGGTCGCGACGATGCCGTTCAATTTGCCGACGTTGCCGACCAATTCGGTGCTGAGTGCCTTCGTCCCTGGCGTAATCGCGCCACTTTGCCACAGGTCGCGCTCGATGGCGTGGAAGCCCTTCCAGCCGACCTTGGCGTCGACCGGCGTCGACTCACGCATGTCGATCAAATAGTCCAGGCTGCCGGCATTGTCGCCGACCGCGAAGCCCGGCAGCACGAAGCCCTCCACGGTGGACTCCGAACGCTCCCAGAACAACCGGGCTTTGGCATAGGCCGCTTTCGCGGCGTCGACGTTACCCGATTGCACCGCGGCATCCAGCGCCTTCACGCCATCGTTGAGCTGACCGATCTGGTTGACGATGTAGGCGGCGTAGTCCTTGGTGCCCTGGCTGAGGATACTGGCCACGGTGCCCGTCGGCGTCGCCGGGGCTTTACCCGTCACCGTCAGGGTCTGGTACTCGGTGCTCGCCCCCGGACAGTAAAGCTGGTAGGCGCCGCCGTCCAGCGAAACCGTGAACGACACCGGATCCAGGCCGGGTGCGAGGTTCTCCTTTTCGCCGACGATCCGCTGGTCCCTGAGCAATTCGACCTCGCTGACCCCGGGGGCATTCGTGTTGGCGACCGTGAAGGTCACCGGCCCGGCGGGCACGCTGGTGGTGTCCAGCGCGCAGCCGTCCTTGCCACCGTCGTTGGCCATCGTGACCTTGACCGCGCTGGTACCACCGGGCTTCGACTGTTGAGCATGGCTCGACTTATCACCCGAGTGGCTGCAAGCGGTCACCGGCAACACCGCCACCGCAACAAGAACCGTTGCGGTCAACCAGAATTCACGAGACCGGCACGTTGCCGAGGCGATGCGACTCACCATTAATCGATTTCCTCTCATCCTCTTGCCGGCGGTCCACGCGCACCGAGGCTATCGCTGACAGCACGCAAGCCGACGCAAAACCCGCCATTACCAGTGGAAGCCAGGCATTCCAGAGCTGCCGCTCCCCGCGATTGCGCTCGCTCGCGACGATCTCAGCGACTATCGAGTGGTCTTCGGCGGCGGACGTGGACCAGTCCGTCGCCAGCCCGCCGAGGCTGACGGTCTTAACCCCCGTCAACCCACCGCCGGTCAAAAGCGCCGTACGGTTGCTCGTCGCGTGCGCGCTGATCACGGAATTACCTCGCGCAAACACTGTATACACGGTGGTCGTTGACCATTGACCCTGGAACGGTCCCGGGGTGCGGCCCGCCGCGAGACCGACCGGCAGCCGGCCCCCCGTCATGCTTCGCAACTGATCCAGCGTGACTTCCGGCGCACCATCGGCCCCGGCCGCCTCGGACGCCTGCCATACCTGTACAGGCACGCCGTCCACTGTTTGGTCGTCTGCCGGGACAAGCACGATGTCGCGGACGGTCGAGGTGCCCTGGGGGACGACGCTCAGCTCGCGTCCGTGCGGCCCGGCCACGATCGACACCGCAGCGGTGTGGCCGGAGCGGTCGGTGACGGTGCGCACCCGTAACGTCGGCGACGAGGCAGCGGCGGGCGTCATGAGAGCCAGCCCCGCCCCGGCGACGAGCAGCAACGTCGAGGCGGCGGCCAGCAGCCGGCTGCGGGCTCGCGGCGCGGCGGCGAGCCGGGCGGGCCAGAGAAAAACGACCAGAACGGGCACGGCATACAGCAACCAGCCCACCACCTCGATGAGCCGAGTGTCGGCGGGGATGCCGAACACCCCGGTCGTCGCCGCGCCCAGCACCGAATTGCTGGGCATCCAGCCGGACAGGTCGAGCACCTGTTGCTGGCCGATGCTCACCCAACCGGCCTCGTGCGCGGTGCGCAGCGCGCCCAGCACCAGCCCGGCGGCGATCAGCACCAGAAACACCCCGGTGACCCGGAAGAACCGGCCGAGGTTGATCCGCAGGCCGCCGTAGTACAGGCCCGCGCCGAGCCCGACCGACGTCAGGATGCCCACGGTGCCGCCCAGCACGGCGAACCACCGGTTGCCGTGCGACGTCTCGGCGGCCGCCAGTAAGAACACCGACGTCTCGAAGCCCTCCTTGAGGACGGCAAGGAACGCCATCGCAGCCAGGGCGAATGCGCCACCACGGTTGACGGCCTGACCGGCCTCGCGCTCGAGTTCCCCCTTGAGCTGCGCGGCGTTGCCGTTCATCCAGATGATCATCGACGTCACGAACACCACCGCGATGGCGTTGATGACGGTTTCCATCATTTCCTGCTGGGCCTGGGGCAGGCTCGCGGCGAACAGGTCGAGGCCGACCCCCACGCCGACGCTGAGCAGCACGGCCAAGGCGACACCGGCAAACATCGGGCGGACCGTCGCGCCGTTTCGTTTGAGGAAGGCACCGACGATGCTCACGATGAGTGACGCCTCTAGGCCTTCACGGAGACCGATGAGGAAGGTGCCGATAAAAATGCCGAATACGCCCTGCATACGCCTTATTTCTGTCTCGCCGATCGAGACGTTCGGATTAGCGTAGCCTAACTAAGCGACGGTCATCAGCACTGGTCCGGTGGCTGCCGTATTAGCCGACCGGCGCCGTCACGAAGTCGATCAGTTCTTCGACCGGACTAATCAGCGCGGGCTCCAGATCGTTCCAGTCGCGCACCCGCGAACGGATATGCCGCCAGGCCCTGGCGATGTCCGCCTGATCGCTATGGGGCAAACCGAGCGCCTGGCACACGCCGTGCTTCCACTCCACCTGCCGCGGCACGTTGGGCCAGGCGTCCAGTCCCAACCGCTGCGGCTTCACGGCCTGCCAGATGTCGACGTAGGGATGACCGACGACCAGAGTGTTGGTACCGCCCGAGCCCCGCCGCACCGCATCGGCGATCCGCGCCTCCTTGGAACCCGCGACAAGGTGATCGACAAGCACTCCCAGCCGCCGCCCCGGGCCAGGGGCGAACTCGGCGACGATGTCCACCAGATCGTCGACCCCACCGAGTTGCTCGACGACGACGCCTTCGATTCGCAAGTCTTCACCCCACACCTGCGCGATCAGCTCGGCGTCGTGGCGGCCCTCGACGTAGATGCGGCTGTCCCGGGCGACGCGGGCACGGACACCCGGCACTGCGACCGAACCGGACGCGGTCCTGCCCCCGGCGGTCGGTGCGGGCCGGCGCGGCGCGGTGAGTATGACGGGACGCCCCTCGAGCAAATACCCGGGGCCCAAAGGGAAACCACGCACATGACCGCGTCGGTCTTCCAACTCCACTCGCCCGTATTCGACCCGCACCACCGCACCGACGTATCCCGTTTCCACGTCCTCGACCACCAGGCCCAGTTCGGCCGGATGCTCGGTCGAGCGGGGCTTGCGTCGTCCCGCGGCGAGGACATCGGTTCCATAGCGATCCATCACGCGGCAATACTAGAAAGCCTTGCGGCCAAACACTGTTACGGCGCGCCACGTGTCGGCGAATCGTCACCGAGGTCACTCCAAGGGCGCCGGCATCACCAGCTCGTAAAAATTGCGTTTAACTGTGTGGCGTTACTCAGCTGATGGCATCGCCGATGGTACGTTGCTAGCTGAGGCAAGCACTGCCGCTTACGCGCAACTTGCGGCGGTTAGCGAGGTGGACATATGGACCTGTCGCATTGGGTGACGAGCATTGTGGCGTTTGTGCGGGCCGGCTACCCCTCCGGCATGCCGGCCACCGGGTATGTGCCACTGGTGGCGTTGACGCGCCAGCGGCTCTGCGGCGACGACATCACCGCCATTGCAAGGAATCTCATCGCGCGTCGGCTCTGGCCGATCAGTTCGGTCGATATCGGCGTGGAGATCTCCCGCATCACCAATCAGCTGCCCTCCACAGACGACGTCGCGCGTGTCCAGCGCCGCGTCCATGCGCTTCGCTGCTCCCGCGGATAGGCACCGCCGACCGATCCAATGGCGGAGCATGATCAACAGATTCGGCGGCCATTCATACCGAAGAAGTGCAGGCGCCCGGGCTCCGGGTGCAGACGCACCCTGCTGCCCTTCTGCGGTGGGTTGCGCGCATCGGCCCGCGCGACAATGGGCGCATCGATTACCTTGCCGGAGCCGGGGATTCGGCCATACAGGTAGGCGTCTGCCCCCAGTTCCTCCACCACGTCGACCTCCATCTCGACACCGAGGCCGCCCAGCTCGAAATGTTCGGGGCGAACCCCGACCACGACCTCACCCGCGGTGCCGGCGATTTCCCGGGGCAGCGTTATGGGCCAATCGCCCAGCGACACAGCGGAGTCCACGATGGGAAGGGTGAACAGGTTCATCGCCGGCGATCCGATGAAACCCGCCACGAAGACGTTGTCCGGGTTCCGGTAGAGCTCGCGGGGCTGCGCGAACTGCTGCAGCACGCCGTCGCGCAGAACGGCGACGCGGTCACCCATGGTCATGGCCTCGACCTGGTCGTGGGTGACGTAGACGGTGGTGGTGCCCAGCCGCCGTTGCAACGCGGCAATCTGGTTGCGCGTCTGCACCCGAAGTTTGGCGTCGAGATTGGACAGCGGTTCGTCCATCAGGAAGACGTGCGGCCGGCGGACGATCGCGCGGCCCATCGCCACTCGCTGGCGTTGTCCGCCGGAAAGGTCCTTCGGCTTCCGATCGAGATAGGGTTGCAGGTCAAGCAGTTTGGCCGCGTCCAACACTCGCTCACGAACCTGGTCCTTCGGCGTCTTAGCGATTTTCAAGGCGAAGCCCATGTTCTGGGCCACCGTCATGTGCGGGTAGAGCGCATAGTTTTGAAAAACCATCGCAACGTCGCGATCCTTGGGATCGACGTTGGTGACGTCTCGCTCGCCGATCCTGATACGCCCGGAGTCCACGACTTCCAGCCCGGCCACCATCCGCAACGACGTGGTCTTGCCGCACCCGGACGGTCCGACCAGGACGACGAATTCGCCGTCGCCGACGACGAGGTCCAGGTTGTCCAGGGCCGGACGGTCCGCCCCCGGGTAGCACCGAGTCGCTTGCTCGAATGTCACCGAGGCCATGGCTAGCCGCCCATCCCGGTGACGGCGATGCCGCGGACAAATGAGCGTTGCGCGATCGCATAGATGATCACCAGGGGCAGCATGATGAGCATCGAGGTTGCCATCAGAACCGGCCACCGGGCAACATATTCGCCCTTCATCCGGACCAGGCCCAGGGTCAGGGTGGCCAGGCTGTTGCGCTGAATCATCAGCAGCGGCCACAGGAAATCGTTCCAGACGTTGACCCAGGTGAGCACGGCGAGCACCATCACCGCCGGTCGTGCATGGGGCAGCAGAATCCGCCAATAGACCTGCCACGGTGAACAACCGTCGAGTACCGCGGCCTCCTCCAGATCGGTGGGCAGGCTGCGAAAGAACTGCCGCATCAGGTACGTGCCGAATGCGCTGCCGAAGAAACCCGGCACGATCATCGCCCACGGCGTGTCGACCCAGCCCAGGGTCCGCATCACCAGGAACTGCGGGATCACGGTGACCGTCAGGGGCACCATCAACGTGCCGAGATACACGACAAACAGCGCGTCGCGGCCACGAAAATCCAGTCGCGCGAAGGCATATCCGGCCAGTGAGCAAAAGAAGACATGCCCTGCGGTGACGCACCCCGCGTACAGCACGGTGTTGAAAAACATTCGCCCGAACGGCATCAGCGCGAACACCTCGGTGTAGTTGGACCACCGCGGGTGGGCCGGCACCAGCGTAGGCTCGCTGACCTCGCCTTCCGTTTTCAGCGAACCCGATACCGCCCACGCAATCGGGAACAGCGCACACCAGGCGACGGCGAGTAGCGCCAAATATACGATGCCGCCGCGCACCATAGTGTGCTTGATGACCCCCTCACTTGAGCCCACGTGAAGTCTCCAGTGATCGTCGATGGCTGACTCGCAACTGCACCACAGTCAGGACCAGCAAGACGGCGAACATCACCCATGCCAGCGCGGAGGCATATCCGAATTCGAGGAACGAGAATGCGTGCTGGAACAGCATGATGCCCAGGACGTAGGTCGCCGATTCCGGCCCGCCACTGGGGCCGTTGAGAACATAGACCATGTCAAACGCCTGGAAGGCGTGGATGACCGAGATGATCATGACGAACGATATCGACCCGCGGATCAACGGAACGGTGATGGCGACGAATTGCCTTATCTCGCTGGCACCGTCGATCTTGGCCGCCTCGTAGACCGTTCCCGGAACGCCTTGCATCGCGGCCAGTAAGACTACGGTGGCGAAGGGCACGCTGCGCCAGACGCTGACGATGCACAGTGAGGCCATGGCCCAGTGCGGGTCGACCAACCACGGGACCGGACCAAGCCCGACCCAGCCGAGCATGATGTTGAGCAAGCCGTTGTCGGTGTTGAATACGAACTGCCATACCACCGCCATTACGACCGATGAAATAGCTAGCGGCAGAAAGACAATTGTTCGAAAGACGCCGATGCCCCTGACCTTCTGGTTCAGCACCCCGGCGACGGCCAGGCTGATGAGGACCGTCGGCACGACCGTTCCGAGGGTGAAGATCACCGTGTTGCGGATCGCGATCAGGAAGAGCGGATCGGAGGTGAACAGGTCTCCGAAGTTCCTCAGGCCCACGAAATTTGGTGGGGTGAACACATCCCATCGCTGGAGGCTCATGTACAGCGAGAAGCCCAGTGGAAAGAGCATGAACACGGCGACCGCCAGCATGTTGGGCGCCACGAACAACCGACCCGCCCATGCGTGTCGGCGCCACGGGCTCGGATCCTTCGGGCCCCTCCTCGCCTCGCCGGCCAGAGCGGTCGCGCCAGGTGCATCCGTCGAGGTCATGGGCTGCGCAGCACTTCGTCCACGGAGCGGGACAATCCGCCCAGCGAGGTGGCCGGCTGGCGGCCTCGCAGGACGGGGCCAAAGTTGCGGTCCATCAACGCATTGACCTTCTCCCACGCCGGCGTGATCGGCAACCCCTGAGAAAAGGCCGGTCCTTCGGTGAGCACACTGAGATTGTCGAGCCGTCGATGAGCCTTGGCGAATCCGTCCGATCGCAGCGCTGAGCGCAGCACGGGAACGAACAAACAGGATTCGCCGATCAACGCTTGCCCGATGGGACCGGTCGCGAACTTCACGAACTCCCACGCCTGCTCCTTGCGGGGGCTGCTCGCCGAGATGGCAAGTCCAGTGGCGCCGATATCGGAACACGCGGCGCGACCCTTTCCCAGCGCGGGGCCGACCGGCAGCGGAGCGACATCGAAATCCAGGTCCTCGGCCCGGATGTAGGTCTGGTACCGCCAATGCCCGCCGAGCGCCGTCGCCGCCCGTCCCACCGCGAAAAGATTAGGCGTCGACATCGACTGCGTCTCCGATGTGTTGGGCGCAACCCGGTATGTGTTGGCAAGATCGGCGTAGAACTGCACCGCTTCCTGAAACGCCGTCTTGTCGAAGTTGAAGTGGGTCGGATTCAACCGCGGATTGGACCACGCGACGCCATTGTTCATCGCGAACAGGCCGGCCGAATAGTAGGAACCCCAGGTGTTGACGAAGCCGTACTGCGCGGCGCGCCCGGATGCGTCGCGTTTCGTCAGAGCGCGCGCCACGTCGAGGAATTCGGTGAAATCCCAAGGCTGTTCCCACGTCTTGGGTGGCGCCGGCACCCCACCTTCAGCGAAGAGCCGCTTGTTGTAGAACATGTAGTTGCCCGACCACTGTTCGGGCAGCGCGTACTGCTTTTCGTTGAAAGTGAAAGTTTCGTACAGCGCCGGGATGCTGTCCGCCTTGAGCTGGTCGGCAAACGCCTTGTCGCGTGCCAACAGCGTGTTCATATCCAACAGCACGCCGCGGTCGGCGAGTTCGGCGTAGGACAGTTCCCACGTCATCAGCACGTCGGGGCACTTGCCGCCGACACAAAACGTCGAAAGCTGTTGCATGACCCCCGGACCAGACTGCACCGGCCGAACCTTGATATCGGGATGACGGCGCGCAAATTCGTCGACGATGCGCATCCTGGCGTCGCGCTCGTCCGGATTGGCCGCGAAGAAGAAGGTGAGGGCGTCGTCTTCGGGGGCGCACCCGGCCGGCCACGGGGCCAGCGCGGCAGCGGAAAGCGCGCCGGCGCCCCGCAGCAGGCTGCGCCGTCCGAACGGCTTATCGAGCATGACTCTCCCGGTCTTGCCCCGTGGCCGGCTCCTCGGCCGGCTGTGTCTGACGTCCTTGGTACCCGACGAGTTTGTGATGTTCCTGGATCGGCCATTGGGGCAGCGTCAGCGCGGTCCGACGGATCCGCCCGGCATTGCCGGTGATGTCGATCGTGTGGATGCGACCGTCGGCACCGATGCCGATCACCAGCAGGACTTGAGCGCGCCCGCGGGCCGCGAGCACGATGCCCGGTGCCCCGTCGATGAGCATGACAGCACCGGCGCGCGCCCGCTGAGCGAACCGCCGAGTCTCCGCGGCGACCTCGCGGGCACCGCGCAACGCGGTTGGCACGTCGGCTGGGACGAGGGCCTGATCGACCGTACGCACCACCTCGGGAGCCAGTAGTTCGAGCAGGCCGGCGATGTCACCGCCACGTGACGCCGTCAGGAACGCCTCCACCACTTTCAGGTGCTCGGCCGTGCGGCGCGCAGGGCCGGCTGGGGCCGCGTGCAGACGCCCACGCGCCCTGCTTGCCAGCTTCTTGGTCGCGTCCGGTGACCGATGCATCACTGCCGCGATCTGTTCGAACGGCATCGCAAAGACGTCGTGCAGCACGAAGGCGACGCGCTGCGCCGGGGACAGCCGGTCGAGCACCACGAGCAGCGCGCCGCTCACCGACTCCGTCAGCAGTGCGTCCGCGTCGGCCGGCGCCGACGCCGACGAAGCCAGCCGGTCCAACTCGTCGGTCCCGGCGAGGGGTTGCTCGGCGCGACGCTTGCGCACCCGAAGCTGGTCGAACGCCTCGCGCGCGGTGATCGTCGTGAACCAGCCGGAGAGGTTCTCGACGGCGTCGAAGTCGGCACGACTGGCCTTGAGCCACGCCGACTGCACGGCGTCGTCGGCGTCGGCCACCGAGCCCAGCAGCTGAAACGCGACCGACCTCAGATGCTCGTCGGTCGGCGTCGAATTGCGCCGCCAGATCCGCTAAATCCGTTGTTGCGCTCATGGGTCACCTTTTCCGCACGAAAGTCGTCAAGAAGATGACCGCGTCCAACGGACTTCCTGCGGCAAAGGAGACAAGCACCATGACCTTACCAATTGTGCGCCACGGCGCGCAGTGCACGCACCCGACTCGCCGCTGCGGAATTTGCTGCGCGACAAGGGATTGATCCTAATGAACACCACACTTTTCGTGATCACGCTGATTACCGCCACCATCACCGCCGCGATCGCCATCGCCGACTTCGTTCCGTCGCGATTCGTTCTGGCGAACTCTGCCCAGGTCGGGGTCCCGCGGTCCTGGTTACCGGCGCTTGGTGCGGTGAAGCTGGCCGGAGCCGTCGGGATCGTGCTCGGCCTGTTGGGCCCGTGGCAATTGGGCATCGCGGCCGCCGCAGGCCTGGTTGCGTTTTTCGTCGGTGCGGTGGTGGCGCACCTGAGGGCGCATGTGCTGTACAACATCGCGTTTCCCGGCGCGTACCTGTGCCTGTCCGCGGCATCGCTGGCGCTGATGGTGGCCCGGTGAGACACCTGAAGGCGGTGGATCAGGCGGGAAAGTACCTGATCCGGTTGATCGCGTCGCCGCGCCAAGCCACATCGGCGAACACGATCGCGCGACCATGCGCCGAGTTGAGTGAGACCGCGACGGTGGAGCCCGCGCTGTTTATTTTGGTTGCGCCGGCCCCATCCATCTGCTCCACCAGCTCGGCCAGTTCGAGCGGGTCGCGATCACCCAAAGTTATTGCGGCATCTGATGAGAGCACCCGCGCCGCGGAAAGCTTGTCTTTTCGCGCGGCGGCATCGAGGAACGTCGTCACCAGCCGCTGGTGGCGCGCTCCCACCCGCCGGAACCCGGTCATGAAACCCGCGGTGCCACGCCAGCCTTGGTTGCGCAACAGCCCCTTGGACAGGTTCAGCGCGGGGCCCACCGCGCCCGAGCCAGTGCGGAGGAACTGCAACATCATGGCGGGAAGTTCCCAGTAGGCCCGCAGTTCGCCAATCTTCCACTCGCCGTTGGTTTCTCGGAGGTCATAGCGTAGGAACGCGGGAATGTACATGGTCACGGCCGAGCCCATCGCCACCTCGAGTTCGAGGTCACGCAGCACCGCCGTGCCGACGACGATGTCGAGATCGCGATGGAACTTGATGTCTCGCGGACCGATGAATGTGTCGTAGAAGCGGCCGATCTGCTCATGCCCCACGTGCGGTCGCGAGCCCACCGGGTCCTCGACCCGGCCGTCGCCGGTGAACAGTCCCACCCACCCGGCGCGATCGTGCGCGGCGGCCGCCCGCGGCGAGCGCTCCACGGCGGCGAGCAGACGTTCCCGATCCAGCGGCACCACCATTACAGTCCCCCGACCAACTCGATGCCTGCTGAACGCATTTTCACCAGCGCTTCGACAGCCGAGTCCACGGCGGCAGCCGCGGTCAGGTCCAGCAGCACCCTGGTGGCCAGGCCTGCCGCTGCCGCGTCCTCGGCGGTCCGCCGCACGCAAAAGTCGGTGGCGATGCCGACCACGTCCACCTCGTCGACCCCCCGCCGCCGCAACCACTGAAGCAGCGTCGTCCCGTTCTCGTCGACGCCCTCGAAACCGCTGTACGCCGCGGCGTGAGCACCCTTGCGAAAGATCGCATCGATGTGCCGGATGTCGAGGTCCGGGCGAAGATCCGCGCCCGCGCTTCCGGCGATGCAGTGCACCGGCCAGGAGGATGAATAGTCCGGGCGGTCAGAGAAATGATCACCCGGGTCGATATGGAAGTCCTGGGTCGCCACGATGTAGTGGTAGCCCGGGTTACCGGACAGATAGGTGTTGATCGCGGGCGCTACCGCGGCGCCGCGGGCCGTCGGCACGGAGCCGCCCTCGCAGAAATCGTTTTGCACGTCGACGATGATCAACGCTCGCACGCGCTCCACCCTATCGGTGTGCGCCTTGATGTCTATGCCGGTCTAGCAGGGGATATCGACGCCGCGGTTTGCTCGACACACAGCCGGGTAATACACCGGCCATGGTGCTCAGGAGAATCGCGCGACCCCTTTTATCAGTGGCATTCATCGGGCAAGGAGTCAATTCGCTGCTCAATCCCAAATCGGCAGCGGAGGCCGCCGCGCCGGCAGTGGACGGCCTTCAGGCGTTGCCGGATTCGGTGAGCGGCAGCATTCCCAGCGACCCCGAGACGGTCGCGCAGATCACCGCGGCCGTTCAGATCGGAGGCGGCCTTCTGCTTGCCACCGGCAAACTCCCCCGCATCGCGTCGGCAGCGCTCGCGGTGACGGTGTTGCCGGCCAACCTTGGGACGCATTCGTTCTGGAACGAAAGCGATCCGGTGGCCAAAGCCCAAAAACGCCAGCAATTTCTCACGGACCTCAGCCTGCTGGGCGGACTGTTGATCGCCTCCGCCGACACCGCTGGTAAGCCCTCGCTCGGGTGGCGTGGCCGGCGAGCGGCCGAACGACTGTCCGATCGGGTGTCATCAGCGTGGCCCGGCTCCGATGACTCGGTCTTCGACGCCGATTTATCCGACCTGGGTGATCGGATCGCGCACGGCTTGCAGATCGGCGCCGAACGGGGCCGTGAACTGGCCAGCACCGCGGCAGAGCGCGGCGCACCCTACGCCGAAGCCGCACTCGAACGGGGCCGCGAACTCGCCAGCACCGCAGCGGAACGCAGTGCACCCTACGCCGAGGCCGCACTCGAACGCGGCCGCGAACTCGCCAGCACCGCGGCCGACCGCGGTAGGCCGCTGGCGAAGAAGGCCCGCAAGCGTGGGGAGGAATGGGCCGACGAGGCCGCCGACCGCGCCGCCTATTTGGCCGAGAAGGCGCGTAAACGCAGTGAAGGGCTTGCGGACGAGGCCGCAGATCGCGCCGCGCCGCTGGCCAAGAAGGCCCGCAAGCGCAGCGAGAAGCTGGCCAAGAAAGCGCGTAAGCGCAGCGAGAAGCTCGCCGGCACCGCGCGGGCGCGCGGCGAGGAATTCGCCGAAACCGCCCGTCAGCGCGGCAGCGACCTGGCCGATACGGCGCGCGAGCGAGTCGGCAGTCAGGTCGACACCGGCCACCGCAAGCTGCCTTGGTAGTGGGTTCGAGCTAGTCGGGCCAGCGCGCACGCAGGGTCGCCGGCACCCAGGTGGGCCACTCGGGCGCGCCGACGGTCAGGCCGCCGCTGAGCCGCGCGACGATGCGCGGGCCGCGAAGCTGGCTGTTGTCGTAGAGCGTTGCAAGGTCGGACAGGGCGATGGCCTCGGCGACGGGTGCCCACAGCCGTCGATGGCGCTGCCGGACCTTGGCTTCCGGCACGTCGTGACCGCCGGCTGCCACGCGGTGCCGGACACGTTCGACCGCAAGGTCTTCCGGGATGAGCAGCACGTGCAGCACGACGGTGAACCCGGCACTGCGGGCGGCGTGAATGAGGTCCAGTTTCGAGGGATGGGAGAACACCGTCTCGGCGATGAAGGACCGGCCCAGTTCGATCAGCTTTGCGCGGGTGTCGGCGGCGATGCGCGCGGCGTCGTAGGAGTGCGACGCCGGATCCTGCGGCCAGCGTTGCCTCGCGATTTCGTCGGCATTGACCACGAGGCTTCCCGGCAACAGCGCCGCCAGGGTGAGCGCGATGAACGTGGACTTACCGGCGCCGTTCGGCCCGACTACCAGATCAAGTCGATCCATCGGACCGCCGAACCACCGACGAACTCGGTCAGCGCCCGCCCGCCAGCACCACCGCGGCGCCGTCGGGGCGGTGCTCGACGATCTCGCCGTCGTCGTTGAGGGCTACGGTGGTGACCCCCTGCCCGGCCAGCGTCGCCCCGTAGTTCGTGCGCGCCAGGCTTTCTTCGATGGCCGCGGAGATCTCGGCGTTGAACACCACGCCCTCTTCGACGGTGAGTTCGCCGGTCGCCAGCTGGCCGGCGAGTGCGGCTTCGACCCGTCGCCGCGAGGCGGTGTGCTGGCTGGACACCGCGCGTCCGACCCGCGCCCAGTGGTCGAGTTGCTGTTTGGCCGAGCGGCTCTGGCGGGCGCCCTCAGCCGCCGCGCTGTCCATCAGGTCGGACGCAACCCGCGTGACACGATCGAGAGCCTCGGCCATGAATTCCTCCAATGCAACACTCCGTTACAAGCTGTAGCATAATGCTACACGCGCGAGACCGCGGCGGCTACTCGCGAGCCTTCACGACGGTATCCACGATCACGTCGACGGCAGGACCGATGTTGACGGTCATGCCGCGCTCGTCGGGACCGAGGGGTTCCAGGGTGTCCAGTTGCGAGCGCAGCAGCGCGGCCGGCATGAAGTGGTCGGTGCGGGCCGCCAGCCGGCCGCCGATCAGTTCCGCCGAACCCGAGAGGTGCAGGAACTCGACGCCCGGACAGTGCGCGCGCAGCCGGTCGCGATACGCCCGTTTCAACGCCGAACAACTCACCACCGCGCCGTCGCGGTGGGCGGCCAACCAGTCGCCGACCCGCTCCAACCAGGGATAGCGGTCGGCATCGTCGAGGGGTTCGCCGGCCGCCATCTTGGCGATGTTGGCCGCCGGGTGCAGGGTGTCGGCGTCGACGAACGGGACCCGCAAGCGCTGCGCGAGCGCCGCCCCGACCGTCGACTTGCCCGATCCGGAGACGCCCATCACCACGACCGGGGCCGGTCCGCTCACCTAAGTCTGTTCGCCGAGGTTGCGGTTCCATTCCAGCCAGCCGACACCGCTACGCCCGTCGGCGGTGCTGATCGTGGCCCAGACGCGGGGAAACTGGCTGACCCGCCCGTCCGTCGCGACGAGCCGGACCGGTGCCTGGCCGCGCACGTCGACGTCCGCGGTGATCCCCGCCGGCTGGAGCACCAGCGTCGCGCCGAGCGGTAACCCGTTGCCGGCGAAGGACTCTCGTGAGTCAACGGTCTGCAGCTCGGTGACCTTGCCGTCGGCGCCCTGTTCGTAGCCGATGCTGAACGCCGGCGCTCCGGGAATCCGGATGTTCACACCGTGCAGGTGGGTGCCGTCGTCCAGGTGCAGCGCGCTCCATATCCAATCCATGCCCCACCAATCGCGCACTCCCCACGAGTGATCACGCTGGCCGGCAACGGATTCCAGACGGTAGCTGTGGTCGTCGATCGTGAGGCTGCCCGAGACGGTGCACGGGATTTCATAACGCGTCGTCAGCCCGTACTTGTACGGCGTGCCGTCGGTGGCCCACACCAGGTTCATCGTCATCTCGGCCGGGGTTCCGGGCTCCCCGCGCAACAACGCCGACGGATCGGTGTAGGCCTGGCCCCGCGCCCGCACGTCGACGCGATAGCTCTGCAGGGGCACCTCGGCGGAATGGCCGAGCTCGACGCCATCGGCGCGCAGGGTCCACGGGTCCGAGGGCAGCGGCACTTGTGCGTCGACCGCAACGGTTGGCATGTCGGGCCCGCACAACAGCACATGCACCCACGCGATCTGCTCGTTAGCCACGCGGCCGAGTCGGAACCAGCCGCCCAATCCCTGTGCCACATCGACGAAGTCGGCGTACCAGCTCTCACTCCACAGTGGTTCGGCGGTGGGATCGTGGGCGAGTTCGTCCTCGACCGACGGCCGCAAGGGCTCGGGTGCCACCGCTTCGGGCAGCGTCGCCAGTGCGTCCGTGTCGAGGACGTGGTCGCAGTGCCGTCGCAGCATCGTCATGAACATCAGGTCGCCGCGGTCGGTGCGTTCGACCAGCATTGACGAGACGATCGCCATCATCACCCCAAAGAAGGTCTGCCGGCGTACGCCGTCGGCGACGTCGGCCAGGGTGAGTGGCGCTCGCGGACCGAGCGCCTCGTGGTAGGCCCGCAACAGCGCGTCGTAGTGCTTTCGGCGGTCCTCGGTGGGCAGCGCGCAACCGAGGAAGTAGGCCAGGTCGGTCAGGGCCGGGCCCCAGGACACGGTTTGCCAATCGACCACCGTCAGTGCGCGATCTGCGCCGTCGGTACCGAAGAGCATGTTGTCCAGGCGGTAGTCGCCATGCACCAGGCCCTGGATGCGCGCCCCGCTCGGAGGCCTCCGCCTCCCCCTCTCTTTCCAAGGCCAGATAACCGTCGAACGCGGCCACCAGGCGCTCGCACACCAGGCGGTGCTCCGGCTCGATCTGGCCGCCGTAGCGGTCAACGAAACCCGCATACAGCGGGGTGATCATGGCTTGGTTCAGCGGAGCCTCGCGGTTGAGCCACGGCGCCTCGGCCAGCGAGACGTCGCCGAGCAGCGGCCCGTGCAGCCGTCCCAATTCGACGGCCCCGAGGTGGGCCTGTTCTGCTGTGGCGCCGGTGATTTCGTCGCCGACGACGGCCGGCCCGGCGTCGCCCAGCAACAGGTCGAACACGCCCGTCGAGGTGTCGACCGCCGCGTGATAGCAGGGTGCGATGGGTCCGCCCAGACGCGGCGCGATGTCGCCGTAGAAGCGCACCTCCCGCTCGTAGAGCCCCAGCGCCAGGCCGGTCTGCCGGCTGACCGGGTCGGTGGCCGCGACCTTCAGCACCACCGACTCGGGCCCCCCCGCGGGTCCCTCGGCATAACTGAGCCGGACGCGATAGCACTCGCTCATCTGGCCGGTACCGATGCGCTCCACCGAGAAATCGGCGATGGCTCCGGTGCCGATGACCGCGGACAGCCAGGAGGCGGTGAGGTCACTGGGTCGTTCGATGACTTGCTCGGTCTCGGCGTGCATGGGGGTTAGCGTGCCAGGTCAACGCGCCAGTGAGAAGCCGTCCCATGCCATTCGGCGATGTGGGTGTGGATCGAACTCGACGCGGGACTTGCGGTCGAAGACCATCACGGCGCGGTTTTCGGCGGTGTAGAGGGGCCAGTCCTCCCCCGGTACCCCGGTGCGGCTGAACGCGCGCCAGCGCCGCTGCACCTGGTTGCTGACCCGCAACGCGGCCCGCTGGTCCGCCGCCGCGGTCAACAACGCACCGAATCTGGTGCGGTAGACGTCGAAGACCGCCAGCAACTCGGTGGCATGGGTGGCTCCGAAACCGGACCAGCGCAGCGTGCGCGGGGCGTAGTCATACCGGTAGAGGTAGGTCGGCGCGTGCGCACTGTGGGCCTCGGCGATCTGCCAGGCCGCCGACGCGAACGCGAAGTCACCGCCGAGCTGGATGCACGCCGACCGATCGGGATAGTCGGGATATGCGGCGGTAATGCGTTCGCGGATAGCGGGTTCGGCTTCGGCCAGCAGCTCTTCGACCATCGTCTCGTTGGTCGGCAGCATCGTCAGAAACCGGGTGAACAACCGGCCCTCTTCGGCATTCGTGCCCACGATCAAAGGGACCTGGTGGGCCTCACCGCGCCGCATCGCCTCGACCGGATCCACCGGCAGGATGTCGTCACCGAAAACGGGGCCAATCGGGAAGGCGCCCAGCCTTTTCTGCATGCCCTCGTCGATCAATCGATGCTGGGTTTCCACCAATTGGGCCGCGGACACCTGCATCAGTGCGTTGGCGGCGTCCTGCCTGCGCACCCCGAGCAGGTTGGTGAACCGGTCCGCGAACTCTGCCGCAACCTCTCTCGACCGCACCAGACCCGACGCCGGGCTTTCCGAGATCGCTCGGGCGAACAAGCCTTCGGCGGCGGGCACCGCCAGCAGTGAGGCGGTGATGCACGCCCCCGCGCTCTCGCCGAAGATGGTGACGTTGTCCGGATCACCGCCGAATCCCGCGATGCTGTCGCGAATCCACTGCAGCGCCAGCACCAGGTCGCGCAGATACAGGTTGCTGTCGATGGTGATCTCCGGAGTCGACAGCGACGACAAGTCCACGCACCCCAGCACACCCAGCCGATAGTTCACGGATACGTAAACGCATCCTCGGCGCGCCAGGGCCGCACCGTCGTACAACGGTGTCGCCGAGCTGCCCAGGAAATAGCCACCGCCGTGGATGAACACCATGACGGGTAGCGGTCCCTCGGCCGCGCCCGCGGGTGCGACGACGTTGAGGGTGAGGCAGTCCTCGCTCATCGGCTGGTAGCGGCCGACCCCGAGCAAGGTGTAACGGCGCTGCTGGGGCGCGCAATTGCCGAAGCCATGGCAATGCCGGACTCCCGACCACGGCTGGGCCGGCTGCGGCGCCCGGAAACGCAGGCTTCCCACCGGCGGACGGGCATACGGGATCGACCGCCACCGAGTGACCCCGTCGCGGGTGAAGCCTTCGACGGTGCCGATGGCCGTGCGTGCGCGGACAGTGCGGTCATGCATAACCCGACGGTAACCGACATGACGGTCGTAAGGCGCGCGCAGCGCCTTATTTGCCCGGCGCGGCGGTTAGCCTGACTGAATGCGGATAGCTGCGGTGATCGCCGCGTCGTTACTAGTCGCCGGATGCTCACACGCCACAGGCGGCCATTCGGCGCCCACCGGAAGCACTACCCCGACATCCGCCGGCGCCGGGGCGCCGGGAAACAAATCACCGGGACCAACCACCGCGCCGCCCGCGGGTGCGGCAATCTCCGACGTCATCGCGTGGATCGAGGCCGGTCATCCCGCCGATCCGGGCCGCTTTCACACCGCCACCCGCGACGGGGCGGCCACGCCACTGGGCGGCGACATCGCACTGACGGCGATGGCGGGCAAGGTCTCCTGCATGACCGATGCCAAACACACCGGTGGCGCGCTGGCCTGCCTGGTGAGTCTGACCAGCCCGCCGCCGGCGCCCGCGACGGCCTACGGCCAGTGGCAAGGCGGTTGGATCGGCTTCGACGGAATCAACCTGCAGGTCGGATCCGCCCGGGCCGACCCGGGTCCATTCATCAACGGCAACGGACCGGAACTGGCGAGCGGAGATTCGCTGTCGTTCGGCGACTACCGGTGCCGCGCCGACCAAACCGGCTTGTATTGCGTTAACTACGCGCACCAGTCGGCGGCCAAATTCAGCCCCGCCGGTATCGAGCCGTTCGGCTGCCTGAAGCCGGCCCCGGCACCGGATGGCGTCGGCACGGCATTCCGCTGCTGAAGGCGGGCATGATGGTGGCGAAAAGCTCGCTCATCTCGTCGGCAGTTCCGCCCGGCACGGTGTAGCCGGCTTCGTCGCGGATCTCGTCCAGATGGTCACGCACGTCCTCGATGGACAATCCGGGGCAATCGAAGCCCTTTGTCCTGCCGATGAAGAACCGCGAAACATGGCCTGCCCCAACGGTATAGATCTCACCTGACACCGGGCAATCCCGGTGGGTCAGGTAAGCCGCCACGGGAGCCACCAACGCGGGATCCAGTCGCTGTAGGTACTGACGCACCAGGTCATCCAGCACCGCTTGCGCAGCGCGATCATCCGGTTGCGAGGCACCGTCTACGGAGTGTGCGAGCATCCGCGTATATGCGATCGGGGCGATGGCGTTGACCTTGATGTCGCGACCGGCGGCTTCGGCGGCGAGGACGCGAGTCAGGCCGATCAATCCGGTCTTGGCCGAGCCGTAGTTACTCATGCCGGCAGCGCCCAGTATTCCGGCCGCCGAACAGGTGTTGAGAATGCGGCCATACCCATGCTCGCACATCGCTTTCCACGCAGGCCTTGTCACGTAGAAGGCGCCCTTCAAATGCACGTCCAGCAGCGGTTCGAACCGGTCGGCGGTCATGTCCTCGAACGGCGCGTCCCGCACGATTCCAGCGTTGTTGATCACGATGTCGACTCGGCCCCACGCGTTCAGGGCGGCGTCGATGATCGCCTGTCCGCCTTCGGGACTGGTGACGCTATGGCTGTCGGCGACTGCCTCGCCGCCCAGCTCGCGGATCTCGTCGGCGACGGCGTCCGCCGCCGCGGCATCGGATCCGTCTCCGGTCACCGAGCCGCCGATATCGTTGACGACGACACGCGCGCCACGTGAGGCAAGCAGCAACGCGTACTGCCTCCCCAGACCGCCTCCCGCACCGGTGATCACGGCGACCTGGTCGTCAAATCTCAACTCGTTGCTCGACATCGTCACCAACTCACCGGAAGTTCTTTCATGCCGTAGATGTTGGCGTCTTTGAACCTCAGTTCTTCGGGTGTCACCGCCAGTCTGAGTCCGGGCAGGCGGCGTGCCAGCGTCGCGAATGCGACCTGCATTTCCACGCGGGCGAGGTTCGCTCCGATGCATTGATGAATGCCGTACCCGAAGCCCAAGTGCCCGCGGGTGTTTCGGTCGACGTCGAAGGCTTCGGGATTGTCGACGAAGTCCGCGTCCCAGTTTCCGGAGAGCAAGCTCATCATCACATACTCCCCGGCGCGAATCAGCTGACCGCCGATCACCAGATCTTGGGTCGCCACCCGGTCGACCTGGCTGTGCACGATGCTGAGGTAGCGCATCAACTCTTCGACGATGTTCGCGATGACGGCAGGGTCCTCGGTTTGCCCGAGGCGCTCGAAGACATCGGGATGTTCCAGCAGCGCAACCGTTCCCAACGAGATCATGTTGGCGGTGGTCTCGTGGCCTGCCTGCATCATGATCACGCCGTTCATGGCCGTGGTGGCATGGTTGAGTTGACCCCGCGCCACGTATTCGGTGACAAGGCGGCTGATCAAGTCGTCACCGGGCTCGCGCGCTTTGCGTTCCACCAACTCCTCGATGTAGGCATACATGGCCCCGAAGGCCTGTCCCCTTTCCTCGTCGGTGGACCTTTGGTCAAGCCCCTTCGTGGTGTTGTGTTGGAAGAGCCCGAGGTCTTCGGGGGGCACTCCCAGCAGCAGTGCGATCACCATTGACGGCACCGGCAGGGCGAATTCGCGGACCAGATCGGCCGGCGCCCCGTGCTCGATCATCTGGCCGAGATAGTGGTCGACCATGTCCTGGATCTGCGGCCGCATCGATTCGCAACGCCTGAAGGTGAAGTTGCTGGTCATCATGCGCCGCAGTCGATGGTGCTCGGGGTCATCGGTTCGCGCGAACATCACCGGGACCTTGTTGTCATCGTCCTTCGGCATGATCGAGTCCGGAATGGTCTTCGCGGACAGGCGAGGATCGACCAGCGCCTCCCTGATGTCCCGGTACCGGCTGACCATCCAGACCGGGTTGCCCTGAAACATCGCCTGTCGTAGCCCGGGACGATCCCGCCACTCCTGGAACTCGGGCGGGGGCGTGAGTGGGCAGGCCGCGGGCCGCGGGATGGGCAGCACCGGTAGATCAGCGTCGGGACGCACTTCGGAAGTTGTTGACATGACCCAGGATTCCTACTAAGTGTCAGATGACTGCCAGTTTAAGAGCGTAAAGCCAGCCTAGTTGGCAGTCAACCGTCAGTTACGCTGTCACGATGACCGCGGTTGAGGACCGGCGGTTGCGGGCCGACGCGGCGCGCAACGTCGAGCGCATCCTGCGCGCGGCGCGTGCGGTCTATAGCGAGTTGGGGCCCGACGCTCCGGTGGAAGCCGTCGCGCGCCGTGCGGGCGTCGGTGAGCGGACCCTCTACCGCAGATTTCCGGCAAAGGCCGACCTGGTGCGCGCCGCCCTGGATCAAAGCATCGCCGAGGACCTCACCCCGGTGATCGACAGCGCCCGCCTCGCCAAGGATCCGCTGCGCGGTCTCACCCAGCTGATCGAAGCGGCGATCTCGCTGGGGGCGCGGGAACACAGCCTGCTGACCGCCGCGCGCCGGGCCGGGTCACTCACATCCGACATCTCGGTGTCGCTCAACGGCGCGCTCGGCGAGCTCGCCCGCGCGGGTCAGCGAGCCGGCAGCATCCGCGCCGACCTCGTCACCGACGATCTGCCTCGCCTGGTCGCGATGCTCTTCAGCGTGCTGTCGACCATGGATGCGGCCAGCGACGGTTGGCGACGCTATGTCGCCCTCGTCATCGACGCGATATCGGTCAGCGACCGGCGGCCGCTCCCTCCGGCCGCCGCGTTGCGTTACGAGGTGCAGCCCGACAGCTGGCCCCTGTGATCGAGTGGCCGCTCAGCTAGCTCGGCAAGCCCGCTTTGACCGCGGCCTGTTGCTTACGGGCGAGATCGAGCATGACATCGGCCGGCGTGGGATTGCCGATGACACAGTCGGACTCCAGGTCGACCATGGCCCTGCCCTCGACGAACACCACCTCGGAGATCTCCATCGGGTTCGCCGAGTCGGTTCCCTGGCCGATCACCATGAACCCGTTGGTGCCGACGTCGATGGGCTGCTGCTCTCCATTGACCTTTTTGCCGACGACGTCGCGCATGTTCGCCGCTGTCTGGGTGGCCGTGGCGGCGTCGGGAAACACCGCGATCGTGTCGACGATGGTGCGCTTGCCGTCGGGATTCTTGAAAACCTGTCCCACGCCGGTGATGCCGCTGGGATTCTGGCTCGGCGGCCCGTCGGCGGTGGCATTCGGGCCGACGTCACCGGGCTTGATCAGCAGGTTGCTGTAGTCCGCCGGCGCTCCCGGTGACGCCGGGCTCCCGCTGGTCGAGGAGGCCGACGAGGTAGCCGACGACGAGGCCGAACCCGATGATGCCGTAGGGCTCTTGTCCCCGCCGCAGCCCACCACCGTCGCGCTGATCAACACCGCGGTAGCCGTCAAGCTGAGCGCGGACGTCCGCACCGTGTTCATTGAGAACCTCCTTCTGAAGTCAGCTATTTGTATCCCCTATCGCGGGCGTAGGCAGCGCGACACACGAAATTCGGCCGACGAACGAATGTTCAGCTGGCAGCCCAGCCTAATGGGTTGACGCGATCTCACTAGGGGCACTCGTTCGCCAGCGGCGCGGTGTACCTCTCGATGCCGGTCCGAAAATCAGTCTTGCTCGAAGTTTCAGTTGATGGTCACGCCTGCGTCGACCTTGAACTCCAGCCCCGTGACATACCTGGACTCATCTGAGAGCAGGAACAGCACTGCGTTGCTGACGTCGACGGCGTCGACGGCTGGTGTGGGCATCGCATTGACAAAGATGGGAATCAGGTCGGGCCGTTGCTCACCTAAGAGGGGCCCGAACGACGGTGGAACCATTCCGGTGGGGACACCGGTGGGAAGCACGGTGTTGACGCGCACATTCTGTACCGCCAGTTCATTGGCCAAGGCCAGCGTCAAGCCGACGACGCCGTGCTTGGCCGCCGTGTAGGGCGTTTGCAATGGAAATCCCTTGATGGCGCCCGCCGAGCCGACGTTGACCAGGCTGCCTCCGCCCTGGCTGAGCAAGTGGGGTATCGCGGCCGCGCAGGTGTTCCACACCCCGATGAGATTGACGTCGACCACCGTGCGCCACTGGTCGGCGGTCGTCCGGTCCCACGGGGCCACCGTGAGCACACCGGCATTGGCCACCGCGCCGTCGAGACCTCCAAGCTCGGCGACACCGTCATCGACCGCACACCGCAATTGCGCCTCGTCGCGAACATCGACGATGCCACTCACGCAACGGCCCTCGAATTCCCTTACCAATCTTACTGTTTCGGCCAAATCGTCTTTCGTGGCCAAGGGGTATTCGATCTGCGGCAAGGATTCGCAGATGTCGAGCAGGATGAGGTCCGCGCCCTCCTGCGCGAGCCGCAGCGCGTGGCTGCGCCCCATGCCGCGGGCGGCGCCAGTGATCAGAATGCGTTTACCGGCAACGCGTCCCGAGGGTGATGTTGTCATACCACGATCCTGCTACTGCTCGCCCCACATCAGCCCGCGCATCGTCGCGGACAGTGGGATGTCCTCCACCCCGATCAGGCCCGCCGACGCTCGGCATACCCAGTCGATCGCATTGACGGCCCGGCCGGCCGTCGAAATACAGCCGGCATCAGTGGAATCGAAAAGTGGATGGGATACATGGGTGTTGATCTCCACCCGTGGTTCGCCCGCCACAATCACACGGTGCACGCCGGTGTGGCCGTCGGGCGGGAACTCCCAGTCAGGTGCAGCCGCGGTGGTGAGCCTGGTGACGTGCTCGAGGGTGATGACCGGTTCGCCGTCGCGCACACCCTCGGTGGCGAAACGCACCGCGGCCATCTGTCCCGGCTGCACCGTCATCATCGTGCAATCGATTCGTTCTGGCGTGTACCAAGGTTCGATGCGCTGGCGCACGTCGTCGAGCTTGATGTCGAGGTGGTCCGCCAGGCTGCGGACCTGACCTCCCCACATCGACACGATCACCCCGGGCAGGAACATCATCGGCGAATCGTCGTCCGGTGTTGTTCCAAATCCCATTGCGGCGCCGGTGAACTCGGCATCATCGTAGTTTCCGTAGTCGAAGATCTCCTGCACGGTGATAGATGAGACCCGGGTGGTCAGGCTGACGGCCGTGTGCACGAGCGTGTCGCCGGAAAAGCCGGGGTCGATGCCGTTGACGTAGAGCGAGGCGTTGCCGGCCGCACATGCATGCTCGAGAGGCTCGCGCAACCAATCGTCGGCATGGCGGGGCGTGACCAGCCAGACCATCGATGTGCCGACCACGTTGGTCCCGGCCGCGAGGAACCTGGACATCTGCTCAATGGCCTCCATCGGCCGAGTCTCGCCCTGAGATGTGTAAACCACGCAGTCGGCGCCGAGGGCCACCAGGGCGTCGATGTCGTCGGTGGCGATGATGCCGGTGGGTTCGTCCAGTGCGCACAACTGCGCCGCGTCCTGGCCGATCTTCTCGCTGCTGGCGGCGTGCACCCCGACCAGCTCGAGATCCGGCCTGCCGATGATGGCCCGCAACGAATGCCGGCCCACGTTACCGGTGGAGAATTGAATGACTCTGCGCATTACCCTCGTCCTTCCGGTGGTGGGCGATGACCCATCATGGCGCGTTTCATTCGAAGCGCAGGTCAGTAATCGGGTATCGGCAGCGGCGAATTGTTCGAGTCGATGCCACCATCGACGTGAAACGTCGCGTTGGTCGCGTAGCAATCACGGGTGGACAGGTACACGGCGAGCCGTCCGAGATCCTCGACGTCGCCCAGCCGATGCAACGGTGTCGCCTCTTGCATCTTTTCCAGCGACCCGGGCATCAAGTCCAGGCTGCCCTTCAGGCCGTCGGTGGCAAATGACCCCAGGGCGATGGCGTTGACGCGAATTTTCGGGGCGAGTTCCTGTGCCATGGCGCGGGTAAGCGCTTCGAGGCCGCCCTTCGCAACGCAATAGGCGGTCAGCGCCCGGATACCGAATCGCGCCGAGCCCGATGAGATATTGATGATGGAGCCGTGTCCGGCGCTGAGCATGTGTGGCGCCACTAGCTGACTCATGATGAAGGCCGACGTCACACACCAGTCGAACGTGTGCCGGAAGTCCTCGTCGGTGATGTCGAGGAATCGCGCGTAGGTCGACCCGCCGACATTGTTGACCAGAATGTCGATGCGGCCGAAGCGCTGCACGGCCGTGTTCACGACGCTCTCTCCGTCCGGACGGCTCATCGCATCCGCCACGACCGCCAGACCTTTGCCGCCCGCGGCCTCGATACCCTCAATCGTGCCAACGATATCCGCCTCGGTACGTGCCGTCCCGACGACCGTGGCGCCCGCCTCCGCCAACACCCGGGCGATGCCCGCTCCGACACCCTTCCCGGCGCCGGTGACAATCGCGACCTGCCCGTCCAGCCGGAACTGCTCCAATGCCATGGCGGGCTCCCTCGATCGCGCGCGATGTGTGCGCCGTTCAATCTATGAAGATTGCTGACTAAAGTCAACGAACTCCTGAAGCAGATGTCTGTCACCGTGCGGATGGTCCGACAATGATCAAGTTGTGCAAGCCTTTTTGCCCGAGGCACGGCATACTGGTGGAGTTAGCCTCGAGGCTCTTACGTGAGCCAGGTCAACCGTGAGGAAAGACATGGCTGTGACGGATCGGCTATCGGCACGAGAATCTAAGCGCCTGCAGACGCGGGAGCGTTTGATGGGCGCCGCGATCGCGGAGTTCGCGCGCGCCGGCATGGCCGAGGCCGACGTGGCTGCCATTGTGGCCGCGGCGGGCGTCGCTCACGGCACCTTCTTCTTCCACTTCCCCACTAAGGAACATGTGCTGCTCGAGCTGGAGCGCCGCGAAGAGGACCGCATCGCCAAGCAGTTCGCGCAATACTTGAAGGCCAAGCACGATCTCGTTTCCGCGCTGAATGAGGCGGTCCGCCTGGTGGTCGGATTGGAACGCCGACTGGGCGATCGACTCTTCAATGATTTTCTCGCGCTGCACTTCTCCCAAACCCGTCCGCAGACCGAAGACGGCAGGGATCACCCGCTGATCATGCTGGTCGCCCAGGAGATCGCGCAGGCCCAAGAACGCGGCGAGACGGATTCGGACGTCAATCCCATGAACAGTGCAGTGTTCTTCTTGCTGGGTCTCTACGCCCTGTTGATCACGACCAACCACTGGCCGACTGGCCACACCCTGCTGGAAGACTACGTCGCGAGGACATTGCGAAGCTTGAAACCGTAACACCTTGCGGTGCTAGGACCGTATGACCCCACGCAGCGGCATAAGCCCAAGTTCGTTGTGGGACATGAACCCCGGCGGAGCGTCGCAGACCGCGGGAATGGCGTTCGCGGGGCCCATCGCGGTCCAGGTGTAGCCGGGCAGCGCGTAGCCGCCATTCGGGTCCCGTGCCCCCTGCAGGATCAGCTCGGTGGACGAATCGCCCTCAATCACTATGCGGTAGTGGTAATGCTGAGGCCAATCCTCCTGTGGTTCAATGGCATCGAAGGTGTCCATCGTGTATATCTCATGGAAGATCAACAGGGGCTTACCTTCTACCCACGCGGTCCACTTATGATGCTGGCGAGCGACCGTGCCCTTCTTGATCACTCCCTTGAAACCCGGCATGTCGCTGGTCTCCCCACCTTCGAAGGGGATGTCGCGCGTGGCCGACCCTAGCTCCACCTCGGTCGTGTACTTCTCCACTGTCTTACCCATTCCCTCCACCACCATTGCCATCGACTGCGCGAACAATGGCCAGGCCTGCCCCAACAGGTTCGGGCCATCCTCAAAACCGGCCGGATCGCTTCCCATTCCCATCTCATACAGGTACTTCAGCGTGTCCCGACCGAAATTCACCACCTCGTAAATGTGAATGGTGTCGATCTGACTGACGATTCGGGCCAGCGTCAGGACCAGTAGGTCTCCGGCAAATCCGGGGTTGACGCCACCTGCATGAAACGACGTCCCACCCTCGTGGCAGGCCGCATCGATCTTGTCGATGTCCGCCTTGCTGTGTTCGGTTCGATACCACCAGGCGCCGCCTGAGGCGACGACGTTCTTGCCTCCGCGCAGTAGGCGGCACACCTCATCGGGGTCAGACCACAGCGGCGCATAGAACACGCAATCGGCTTCGAGTGCCTCGATCGCGGCCTTGTCGCTGGTCGCCCGCACCCCGGTCGGCGCTTTGCCGCAGAGCTCGCCGGCGTCCTTGCCTACCTTCTCCGGACGATTGCACAGGACTCCGACCAGTTCATAGGCGGGGTTGTGCACGAAATGACGGAGCGCTATCGTCCCGACATTGCCGACGCCCCACTGGATTACGCGATACTTCTTGTCGGTTGGCAACTTGGGCGTCATTGCTACTCCTTTGCATGCACCGTCTCCGACGGCGGCACACGATGCCGCAACGGCTGAGCGCTCGCTGAGCGTAGGCGTCCGTTAAATGGTGTGTCAACGATTACCAGTCTGACTTTCGTCAGTAGACTCCGCTTCGTGTCACCTGTGAGGCGTCCGCGCCGTGCGCCAGTCGTACCGTTGCACTGCGGAATAGCAAGGTGAAGCAGTCGAGGCTGTAGCGGTACGTACCGACTAATACGGAAACTCCACACGCATCTTCTACTGACTACAGTCAGCCTGTTATAGTGCAGAAGTCGATCCGGTTGTAGGGGGATTTGTGAATCTGCCGAAGCTGCACCAGCGCAATGCCGGCAGCGAGGGCGTCGGCGCGAACGCGGGCGGCACTGCCTCAACGAGGCTGACCATCGACGAGCACATGGAACGCTCGCAACTCGCGCAGCGTCAGGCCGACAAGTGGCTCATCTCCGGCAGTCTGCTGATCGGCACCGCGGCCCTGGGCATCTTCGGGCTTCCGCTGTTTCTCTGGGGCGTGCTGTTGCTGCGCCGGGCCCAACGCGACGGGCTCTCCGTCCGGCCGATGCTGGTCACGCTGCTCGGCTATCTCGTGATCATCGACGCCGCCATCAACACCGTCGGGTGGGCGCTCGACCTGGTGGCAAACCACACGATCCTGGCCCGTGTGTTGCTCAACGGTTGGGGCAACATGTTCGACGCCGGGTACTTCTGGCACTACAACGAGCTGTGGGTCGGCGGCGCGGCGGGACCCGGTGAAAAGGCCATGGAAGTCGGCCTGATCCTGACCGTCTTCACCATGCGCATCGCCGCGGCCATCGGCTTCCTGCAGATGAAGCGATGGGGCCATCAGTGGATGGTCATCACCTGCTGGATGGGCGTCGTCATCTGGATCACCTACGTCTTCAACATGACGATGTTCGCCGACGTGCGTTTCGCCGGAGTCGTGCTGCCGGTCGTCGGCTGGTGGCTCTACGACATCTTCTACATCACCCCCTTCCTGGCCATCCCCTATCTACACACCGTCAACCGCGAACTCTTCTCCGACTGAAATGCGCGATCTGAAATCCACTACGCCACCGAGGAAGTCACATCATGGGCTATCTATGGGAGATCCTTCGCTACGCCGCCGCATGGGGCGGTACCGGACTGATCATCTGGTTCTGGTACTGGCTGTTCTCCAACATCGGCACGTTCTGAGCCGCGGCCTCGGTAGTCGGAGCACAGGGGATTTCGCCGATGGTTGACCAGTCCGACGGTCACGCGATGGCGCTGGAACGGAGTTGTTCCGTGACGGCGGTCGCGTTCAGCGACCAACGTCGCGAAGGCGTCCGCCTGGTCAGCGGCAACCGGCGGGGTTTCGGCGTGAACGCGGCGCTCACGTTCGTTCATGTCCCCTTCCCCGCGCCGGCCGATTGGACACGCAGGACGTTGACATGCGGTGTGGCGCTGCAGTGTTCACCGTCGAAAGAACGCGTCACCGAGTATCGCCTCAGCGAGCTTTCCGCCCGTGAGCTGCGTGCGCTCACGCTCGTCGAGGCCGGCGTCGCCCTCGGCTGGATCGCGTCGCGCTGGCCCGGCCTGCTCCCCGAGGTTCGACGACTGCTGCCCGAAGTCCGCGCCGAATCCGGCGACATGGCCGGCGCCGAGATGCTCAACCGTGCAATCACATTGGCGGCCTTGGACCAGGAATTGGCCGTTCATCCGCTGCTCGGCTCGTTGCCGCTGGCGTACACGGCGCCGCACGGATTGGCCGATAAGTTGCGACGCAGCTTTGGCAGGATGCCATGGACCACAACGCAGAAGCGTCTGCCGCGACCGTACTCGGTTCCAGTCGGCGGTGACGGGGGTGTCCGCAACCCCAACCTGCCGCCGCCGAGCCGGCCGCAGGATAACGATCTCGACGTCACACCGGATCATCGGCCCGGGATCCCCTATCCCGAATGGAACATGTGGACACAGCGATTCCTGCGCGACCACGTCGCCGTTGTCGAGCACGCCGATGGCCGGCACGCCCGCCGCGCGGTACCGGTGGCCGTCGACGTGCGCAAGTGGTTCGAAGAACACACGCACCGCGCGATGACGAATCGCCTCGAAGACGGCTCCGACCTGGATGTCGACCAATACGTCAACCATTACATCGATCTGGCGACAGGCGAGGCAAAGCAGCCGAAGGTATTCCGCGACCTGCTGCCCAGCAACCGCGATGTCACCACCGCGTTGCTCCTCGACGGCAGTTCGTCGCTAGGGGTGCACGGCGGGCGCGTCTTCCAGCTGGAATTGTCGTGTGCCGATGCACTTTCGCGAGCCATGACGCTAGCGCGCGAACGGCACGGTGTCTTTGTCTTCACCGGGAACACCCGCCATCGAGTCGAAGTACGCTGCTTGAAGGATTTCGAAGACCGTCGGTTCGTACCGCCGAGCGGGCTGGGCCTGTCCACCCGGGGATACACCAGACTCGGCGCGCCGCTTCGCCATTTGACCAGCCGGCTTCTGGCGCAGGCCTCCGAGCGCCGCCTGCTGATCGTCATCGGCGACGGACTGATCTCCGACGAGGGATACGAGGGCCGTTACGCCTGGGCCGATGCCGCGCACGCGGTCGAGGAGGCCGACGAGGCCGGGGTGTCGATCTACTACGTGGGCGTGGGACCCACCCGCGTCGATCCCCTGCCCGAGGTGTTCGGACCTCGCCGGTCGCAGCGGATCCGGCGCATAGAAGAACTGCCCCGGGTACTGGCCCATGTGCATCGTGAGCTGGTCGCCGCGTGAACACCGACCTGCTGAGGAAGAGATGACCACCGACACATACTTCGCCAACGGCAACGAAGTTCAGCTGTTCGAGCAGGCCTTCCACCGTCGCATCCCGGTGATGCTCACCGGTCCGACCGGATGCGGCAAGACCCGCTTCGTCGAACATATGGGCTCATTGCTCCAGCGGCCCGTGGTCACCATCAGTTGTCACGACGACCTCACCAGTTCCGACCTCGTCGGTCGCTTCATGGTGACCGGCGGTGACGTGGTCTGGACCGACGGCCCCCTGACCCGGGCCGTCAAAGCCGGCGCGATCTGCTATCTCGATGAAGTCGTGGAGGCCCGCCACGACTCGTTGGCGATCCTGCATTCGCTGACCGACCACCGGCGGTCGCTGTATCTCGACCGCGCCGGCGAGGTGGTGCAAGCACCCGAGGAGTTCATGCTGGTGTGTTCGTACAACCCGGCCTATCGCAGCTCGCTCAAGGAGCTCAAACCGTCGTTCCGCCAACGATTCGCCACGCTGGCGATGCACTATTTGCCGCCGGACCGCGAGGCGGAGGTGATCGTCGCCGAATCGGGAATCCCGCTGGCCACGGCCCGGCGGCTGATCGCGTGCGCGGTCGCGATCCGCACCGCCGACCAAGCCTTCCACTTCGAGCCGCCGTCAACCCGGGTCCTCGTCACGGCCGCTCAGTTGATCGCCGCCGGCGCAACCGAATTCGATGCGGCCGACGCCTGCATACTCGCGCCGCTGAGCACCGACGGCGCGGTCACCGATGGCCTCCGCGAAGTCGCGACCGCCAGCCTGGGCACCGCGGACACATCGAGCAGTTCTTAGAAAGGAGCGACCGAGCATGGACCGCCAAGAGGAGAAGCGCAAGAGAGCGCTCATCATCTTCCAGATCTTCATCTACGGCTACCTGCTGGCGATGTTCGGCATCCAGCTCTACATGTCGTTTGCGCGGGGGTGGTGGGATCTGTGAACGTACCTCTGCTGAAACGACATTCGGCCGATGCCGAGCGGTCGGTCCGCCTCGAGGATCATCACGACGAATCGCGCCGAGGCTCAGCGCCGTGCCGACAAGTGGATGATTGTCGGCGCCGGCCTGATGGGCATGTGGGCGCCGGGCCTGATCGGCTTTCCCATTTTCATGCGCGGGGTATGGCTGCAGCGCCAGGCCCTGCGCGCCGGGCTGTCGGTCCGGCCCATGATCGTCACCCTGATCGGCTATCTGGTGCTGATCGACGGAATGCTCAACAGCCTGGGCTGGGCCCTGGACCTGGTGGCCAACCACACGTTGATCAACCGCGTGCTGATGGTCGGTTGGGGCAACATGTTCGACGCCGGTTATTTCTGGCACTACAACGAGCTCTGGGTCGGGGGCGCAGCCGGTCCGGGCGAGAAAGCCTATGTCGCCGGCCTGATCCTCACGGTCTTCTCGATGCGGGTGGCCGCGGCGATCGGCTTCCTACAGATGAAGCGCTGGGGTCATCAGTGGATGGTCGTCACGTGCTGGATGGGCGTAGTGATCTGGTCGGCGTACGTGTTCAACATGACCATGTTCGCCGACGTGCGATATGCCGGTGTCGTCTTCCCGGTCATCGGTTGGTGGCTCTACGACATCTTCTACATCACCCCGTTCCTCGCCATCCCGTATCTGCACACCGTCAATCGCGAAATCTTCTCCGACTAGCAAGGAGCAGCGCCATGACTAGCCCTTCCGCACCGTCAACCACCGAAGACAAAGATTCGAGCACCGATCTCGAGCCGGGCACGACGCCGTACTACGCGCGGATGCACAAATGGATCAAGCGGGCCGTGTTGGTGTGCCTGGTGGCCCTGGTGGTCGAGGGCGCCTTCACGCTGCCGTTCATGGCCGTCTACTACGGCTACCCGACGCTGAGCCTCACCCAGATTTGTAGTGAGCTGCTCAAGATCCGGTACTCCAACGACACCCTGGAGTGCAAGTACCCCTACCCACCGTTCGGGCCGCCCGAAGGCGCCGAAGGCAAGGCGACCGCGCAGGACGTGTGGGGCATCCAGCCGATACCGAAGTATCACCGGCTGGGGTTCCGCGAACTCGTCAAGATCCACAACGACAGGCTGGCTCGCCAAGCACAGGCGGCACCGCACCCATGAACGGACTGAACCGTTGACCCATCGGGTCGTCCAGTGGACGACGGGTAACGTCGGCAAGAGTTCGGTCAAAGCGATAGCGGCCAACCCGACGCTCGAGCTAGTCGGATGTTACGCCTGGTCACCGGAGAAGGCCGGGCGTGATGTCGGCGAGTTGTGCGGGATCGGCCCGCTCAATGTCAAGGCCACCAACGACATTGACGCGCTGCTCGCGCTCAAGCCGGACTGCGTGGTCTACAACCCGATGTTCGCCGACGTCGACGAGCTGGTCCGCATCCTCGGCGCGGGCATCAACGTGGTGGGCACCGCCGGGTTCATCACCGGCCACTTCCTCGGTGCCGGACGCGAACGCATCGCGCAGGCCTGCCAAGACGGCGAATCGACCATCTTCGGCAGCGGCATCAACCCCGGTTTCATCCAGCTGTTCGCCATCGTGTCGGCGGGGCTCTCTGACCGGGTGGACAAGGTCTCGATGCTGGAATCGGTCGACACCACCATCTACAACTCGCCCGCAACCGAAATACCCATGGGCTTCGGATATCCCATCGATCATCCGGATCTTCCGGCCATCACCGAGAAAGGCTCCGGCATCTTCGCCGACGGCGTGTTGCTGATCGCCGATGCTTTGGGTGCCGACCTGGACGACGTGCGCTGCGAAGTCGAGTACGCCCGAACCACCGAGGATCTCCAGCTTCCCGGCGACTGGACGATCAAGAAGGGGTGCGTCGCCGGCGTCGACGTCCGCTGGAAGGGAATTGTCGGCGACCGGGAGGTCGTCGAGATCCGCGGACGATGGCGCAAGGGCCAATCGCTGGACCCGGACTGGCCGCTGGACATGGGTTACACGATCGAGGTGCAGGGCCAGCCGACGATCAAAACCACGCTGAGTTTCCTTCCGCCGCCGGACTTTGCGGGCCAGACGCTGGACGACTACATCATGCTGGGGCTCACCATCACCGCCATGCCGGCGATCACCGCGATACCCGCCGTCGTCGCCGCACCTCCCGGCATCGTCACCTACAACGACCTGCCGCTGCTGCTGCCGCGCGGAGTGCTGCGCACTGATTCCCGATAGGAAGACACCGATGCCCGAACAGCCTGACTCCCCCTCGCTTCATCACGTGTGTTCGCCGTGGCGCCGGAACGACATGACGCTGCGGCGCAAATGTTCACCGATCTCGGATTCCTCTTCGAGCCACTGCAGCTCGCCGAGCTCGGCCTGGACATCCACCTCGACTGGAATCGGGGCATCGAGCTGATCAGCCCGATCCCCGGGATCCACCGGCGAGGTCGCCGTTTCGGTGACGGAATTCCTCGAGCGTCATGGCGATGGCGTTTTCACGGTCGTGATCGGAGTTCCGGAAGCCGCTCAGCCGACGACATCGCCGAACGCTACGGCGCGACCACGCGATTCCGGCAACGCTTGGAGGGCGAGGGCACTTACCTCGACGAAAACGACGTGTCGGTCCTGGGATTGCCACTGACATTTCTGGCGACCAACTTCCCGTGAGGAGCGGCATGGCTCGTGACCGCAAGGAGCCGGTGCGGATTCACGCAAGGATGCGTCATGACCGATCTTCGCTTTGGCGGACGGGTCGCGATTGTCACCGGCGCCGGGGGCCAGGAGCCGAGCCTGGGGCGGTCGCATGCCAAACTGCTCGCCGAGCGGGGAGCCAAAGTCGTGGTCAATGACCTTGGCGTCGGGCCCGACGGGCGAGGAATCATGCGGGCCAACGCCGAGCAAGTTGCCGAAGAGATCTCGCGGCGGGCGGCGAGGCGGTGCCCGATCTGCACAGCGTCGCCAACGAAGAAGGCGCGCACGGGTCGTCGCAGACCGCGCTGGACGTTGGGGCCGGCTCGACATCGTGGTGAACAATGCCGGGGTCTGCTTCATGGCGCATTTCGACGAGATCTCCGACGCCGACATTCGCAACGTCATCGACGTGCACCTGATGGGGGCCGTGTGGATGTGCCGGGCAGCGTGGCCCCACATGCGGGACGCGGGTTACGGACGCATCGTGAACACTACGTCGGGTGCGATGTTCGGGATCGAGCACCTTTCCATCTATGGCGCCGCCAAGGGCGGCATCTTCGGATTGACCCGTGGGCTCGCCGTCGAAGGCGCGGCCGTGGGTATCAAGGTCAACGCGTTGGGCCCGGCCGCCAACACCACCGCCGTCCGGCACTTCAACGACCCGTCCGCCCTTCACCAAGATGATGGAAGAGCATTTCCCGACCGGCCTGGTGTCGCCCGCCGTTGCCTACCTGGCTCATGAGGAGCTGCGAGCTCTCCGGCGCCAACCTCGAAGCCGCGGCTGGAAACGTGGGCCTCCGGGTGTTCGGCCAGACCGCGGGATACTACCGACACAACTCTCACACTCGAGAAAGTGCGAGACAACCTCGCCGACGATCGTTGACACGCGGGCGGCGAGATTGATCCCCGACCCTGGTGAGGTTCCGGCGCGTGGCCCACCGGTGCGGCCCATTTCGGCGCCGATCGAAGTTCTCCGAAGCGCTACCAGCCGACGATTTCGCATGGGAGACCCCATGACCCTCGACACCGCAAGGCCCAGCATCTTCGACGCCGATCTACCGGTGCTGCACTATGACATCACTGATACACCTGCACGAGATCTACCCGCAGTTTTCCGTGCTGCGCACGGGTGCGCCGATCGCCATCGGGTCCGCTGGGACCCGAGGTGCTCGGCTACGAACTCGCCCGCGCGGTGCTTCGGCGACCCGCACGTTCGGTTTTCCTCCCGGCATTCACCTCACTGCGCACGGCGTGACGTCCGGCGAGCTGTATGACCGCGTCGCTCCGCAGCATCCTGGGTATGGAGGCGAGCGAACATCGCCGGTTGCGCGGCCTGGTGTCGAAGGCCTTTACGCCGCGGGCAACCGCGCGGATGGACGACACGATCCACGCCGTGATCAACGAATTCACCGATGCCGTTGTCGCGGAAGGGCGTTGTGATTTCGTGGAGGCGATCGCGCGGCCGTACCCGATTCCGGTCATCTGCGCCCTGCTGGGAGCACCACGGCAAGACTGGCAGCGGTTTTCGCAATGGGCCGAGGACATTTTCAAGATCGTCAGCTTCGACTGCAATCTTGCCGAGGAGGAGCCTATCCTGAAGGCCTGGGACGCGTTCGACGAATACATCGACGGGATGATCGCCGATCGACGCAAGACCCTGACGGACGACCTGCTCTCCGAACTCATCCGGGCCGAAGATCGTGGCGACCGGCTCGATGCCGGCGAAGTCCGGATGCTGGCATTCAGCATTCTGGTGGCCGGAACCGATACCACCCGGACGCAATTGGCAGCGTCGATGCAAGTGTTATGCGAGCATCCGCAACAGTGGGCGCTGCTGCGCGAGAACCCCGAGCTCGGAATGAACGCCGTCGAGGAAACCATGCGACACTCCCCGTCGATGTGTAGCACCCTACGCAGTGCCATCGAAGACGTCACGATCGGCGACTACACGTTCCCAGCCGGCACATTCATCATCGTCAACACCTATGCCGCCAATCGGGACCCATCCATTTACCACGACCCCACGCGTTTCGATATCACTCGCAACGATCCGCCGCCCATCCTCACCTTTGGCGGCGGAGCGCACTACTGCCTTGGCGCGAACCTTGCCAGGCGGGAGCTCTCTGAAGCACTCAAGATCCTTGCCCGCCGGCTGCCGCACGTGCGGTGCACCGAAACCCCGCCGTGGCGACCGCTTCTCGGGATGAGCGGGCCCAGGTGCCTGCGGCTCGAGTTCGACGGATCCGACGCGGTATAGACGACAACCGAACGGGACAGGGCTCCCATCACCGAGACCTATAACCCCGCGGCAGTTCCGGTGCTTGACCTGACCGTCTGCCGATGACTTTCGACCGGGGCACCGGCCGGGCCGCATTACAGGAAGGCGGGCCGGTGGTGTTGAGCGACGGTTGGACCGGACGGCGGTCGAATTCAGTGCCCGCGACCACTGGGGAACGGCGGCGTGTCTTCCACGGCCAGCTCGAGCACCCGGATCTCGCCGGTGGCACCGTCGACCTCCACCATGGCTCCCGGCGGCAATGCCTTGGTGGCCCCCTGAACGTCTACGACACACGGAAACCCGAATTCGCGGGCCACCACCGCGGCGTGCGACATCGGGCCGCCCAGTTCGGTCACGACGGCCGCGGCGTAGCAGAACGCCGCGGTGTACCCGACGTCGGTCACCTCCGCGACCAGGATCTCGCCGGGCTGAAGGTCGTCGATGCTCTCGGGCCGCACGATGCGCACCCGGCCGCGTACCCGCCCCCCGCCTACGCCGACACCGCGCAGGGTGCCCCCGCTGGCCAGTGCGGCCGACGAGGTGGCGGTGGGCTGCCAACTTCGGCTGAAGACCGTCGGCGGCACCACCGCGGCAAGCCGGCGTTGTTCCGCCCGGCGCCGAGCCACCAGCGCGTCCACTTCCGCCGGGAGTGCATCGAGTTCGTCGACAAGCAGATAGAAGACGTCATCGGCGGCGTCGAAGATCCCGGACTCGACCGACCTCCGCCCATACTCGCGCAGCAGCTTGCGCAACACCCAGTTCGCCCGCACCACCTTGTCGCGGCGGACTTCGCGGTCGCGCAGTTGGCGTGTGGCCAGGGCCGCAACAGGCTTGGCGCGCAGCGGAATTCGAGGGCGCTGCGGCTGCGGCGCGGACGGCGCGCTCATTGCTCTGGTCACCATCCGGACCAGCAGCTCCGGATCGTCGGCGTAGCTGGTCGACAGCATCTCGAGCTCGGCCGGACCACGGTGTCCGATGAGCGCCAGCTCGTTTAGCAGGGCGGCATGAAATTCCGGTGCCTCGACGGCGAGCTTGTCCAGCCGGTCCCCCGGTTCGGCCAGCAGCGCCATCACTTTCAGATCGCCCTGCGCGGCGACCACCAACCGCTGCATCGCCTCGACCGAACGCGCGCTGACCAATTCCGGTCCACCGGGCGCGGCGATGTCTCGCCCGCACAAACCGCGCAGCAGCACGTTGAACGCCGCGCACAGCAGGAACGAGCCCGCCGCCAGCACCCAGCCGTGCACCACCTGGTCACGCGCCAGAGAGATCAGGCTCCGCAACCGACGATCGTCGAGCTCAGCGAGGTCACCGTCGGACAAGCGTTCCAGGCGATCGACATCGGCAACGAACTCGCGGGTGTCCAGGGGCGCGCCGGCGCTGAGGCCGATCAGGTTTACGCCGAATACCCCGATGTTGCGGACGGTCCGCAGCTGCTTGCGAATTCGGCCGGCGTCGGAGTGCGGACGTTCCTCACCGAAGATCGGCAGGGCAGCCATGCTCGGACCGAAGAACCCGCTGTTGCTCACCACCGTCGTGGGCTTGACGAAAGGCACCGTTTCGGCCATGAAGTGTGCGGTCGTGATCGCGCCGTACAGCCGGTGGGCAAACACCGCGACCATGCGCATCGCGATTTCGCGCTGGATCGTCCCCCCGGGCCGCAACCGCTCGGCGACGCACACGGCACTGGCCCGCAGTCCGCGAACCGTCGCCGACGCCGACGCCGGCGAAAACGGGCCGGGCAGCGCCTCAGACAGATTCGTGGCCAGGAAGGTGGGAAAACGAGGGTCGATCGGCGTGTCGAATTCCCCGTTATCCCCAGCTGTCCCTGCCCAAATGGGCTTGACGCCGTCGCTGCTCGGCGCGTCGACCGAAGGTAGGTCCTGGATGTTGGCCAGCCGCCACGGCAGCGATACCACCCGGTTGCCCAGGGTTACCCGGCCGCGCACCGCCAGCACGAAATCCTGGACACATTCGCCGGAATCCCACGCCGGCCGGAATGCCCATTCTTCTACCAGCCGCGAGGTGTCCATGAGCGCAGCCCCCCGCAGCAGTCGCAGCTCCGCCGGCTCGAGGCCCAGACGCACGACCGGGCGGCGCAGCGCGGCGGCGAGTTGCCGGAAGGTCAGTTCGCCCGACGCGGCGAGATTCACCGGCCCGCCGGCGATTTCGGCCTCCACGATGGCGCGGTTGAATAGCCGAAGCGCGTCGTCGAGGTGGACGACCTGCATGTGGTGATCGCCCAACCGGTCGGGGAACGCGGGTAATGCCAGCAGGCGGCGCACCCAGTTGTCAACGCTTCGGCCCAGGATCAGCGCGGAGCGGATCGCGACCCATTCCGCTCCCGATTCCGCAAGCATCTGTTCGACCCGGGCTTTGAAGCGGCCTTCGGCACTGACCGGGGTGGTGACCTCATGTTCGGCCTTCGGCGCGTCTCTCCCGCCGTACACATGGGCCGACGACGCGAAAACGATTCGCCTGGAACCGGTCTCGGCCATCGCGTCGAGCACGTTGCGGGTGCCGCCGATGTTGACCTGATCGTCGTACCCGGAACCCTTCGCCCATGCGCAGTGCGCGACGACGTCCGCGCCGGCCAGGGCGCGTCGAACAGCGTCGGCGTCGCGGATGTCGGCCGCGACAAAATCCGCCGCGCTGGGCCAGCTTTCGGGACGATGGCGGGCGATCCCCGCGACACTGTGGCCCTGGCCGAGCAGCCGCGTGGCGAGGCCGCGGCCGAGCACGCCGCTGGCCCCGGTGACCGCGATTCTCACGTCATGCCTATTCGTCGTCGTCTCAGCAGCGCGGCGTTGACCAGGTCGTCGAGGTCCATGTCGGCGATGTCCTTCTCCGTGGTCAGCGCAGACGGCCCGTTCCCACTGGAAGATTCGTTGGCCAAGGCCAGCAGCAGCTCCAGCACGCCGGCCTGGCGAAGGCGCTTGACCGGAATCGACCCGACGACCCGCTGAATCTCGGCTTCGCCCGGTGCGGCCGCCACCGCGGGCTGGTCGGACGATCCGACCAATTCGCGATACATGTAGCCGGCCAGCGCGGCGGAGTTCGGGTAGTCGAAGATCAGCGTCGGCGAAAGCGCCAGTCCCGTCGCGGCTTTGAGCCGGTTGCGCATCTCGACCGCGGTCAGCGAGTCGAAGCCGAGTTCCTGGAACGCCCGGTCCGGGTGGATCGCCTCCGGGCTGGCGCTGCCCAGCACGGTGGCGATGTTGGCGCGTACCAGGTCCAGCAGGATCGCCTGTTGCTCGTCCTCGGGCAGCCCTTCGAGGCGTTGCAGCAGAGCGGATTTCGACTTCGCGGCGGCCAGCGAGTCATCGACCTGGCGCCGCGTCGGAGCGTTGATCAGGTCGACGAACATCGGCGGCAGCGTGCCGCCGTCGAACTTGACCCGCAACGCCGCGAGGTCGATGTGGGCGGGCAGCATGAACGGCTCGTCGACAATCAGCGCGGTGTCCATCAGTTCCAGCGCCTGGCCCGAGGACATCGGGACGATCCCGTCCCGGCCGAACCGGGCACGGTCGGCGGCGCCCAACCCACCGGTCATGGCGCTGGCCTGATCCCAGAGCCCCCAGCCGAGCGAAATCGCCGGCAGCCCGTGCGCCCGGCGATGCGCGGCCAACCCGTCCAGGAACGAGTTGCCGGCCGCGTAGTTGGCTTGACCGGACGCACCCGCGAGCCCGGCGATCGACGAGAACATCACGAACGCCGACACATCCAGCTCGCGGGTCAATTCGTGCAGGTTCCAGGCCGCGTCGACCTTGGAGCGCAGCACCGACTCGATCCGGTTGGGGGTCAAAGATGTCACCACCGCGTCGTGCAACACCCCGGCGGCGTGGATCACCCCGGTCAGCGGATGCTGCATCGGGATTTCGGCGATCACCTTGGCCAAGGCCTCGCGATCGGCGGCATCACAGGCCACCGCCTCCACGTGCGCACCGGCCGCGCTCAGTTCGGCGACCAGCTCCGCCGCCCCCGGTGCATCCAGGCCGCGGCGGCTGACCAACACCAGATTGCGTGCGCCGTGGTGGGATACGACGTGTCGGGCGACCGCCGAGCCGGCCATGCCGGTGGCGCCGGTGATCAACACCGTGCCGGCCGTCCACGCGTCCGGCATGGTCATCACGACCTTGCCGACGTGGCGCGCCTGGCTCAGGTAGCGCAGCGCGGCGGGTGCGCGTCGCACGTCGAACCTGGTGACCGGCAACGGCCGTAGCACGTCTTCGCCGAACATGGCGGCCAACTCGTCGAGCATCTGCGCGATGCGATCCGGACCGGCTTCGAAGAGGTCGAAGGCACGGTAGCGCACACCCGAGTGGTCCCGAGCGACGACCTCGGGGTCGCGGATGTCGGTCTTGCCCATCTCCAGGAAGACCCCATCGGGGGCCATCAGGCGCAGCGAAGCATCGACGAAATCGCCGGACAGCGAGTCGAGGACCACATCCATGCCGCGCCCACCGGTGACCGCCCGGAACTTCTCCTCGAATTCCAGGCTACGCGAGTCGGCGATGTGATCGTCGTCAAAGCCCATGTCCCGCAGGGTGTCCCACTTGCCGCGGCTGGCGGTCGCGAACACTTCCAGGCCGATGTGGCGGGCCAGCTGGACCGCGGCCATCCCGACGCCACCGGCCGCGGCGTGCACCAGCACCCGCTGACCGGGCTTGGCGCAGGCCAGGTCCACCAGCGCGTAGTTCGCCGTGGCGAACACCACCGACGCCGTCGCGGCGGCGGTGTGTGACCAACCGGCCGGCACCTTGACGAGCAGGCGCTGGTCGGTCTTGGCGATGGTTCCGGTGCCGTCCGGGAACAGCCCCATGACGCGGTCGCCGACGGCGAAACGCCCGTCCTGCGAGGCGGTTTCGATGACCACGCCGGAAGCCTCGATGCCCATGATCGCCTCGGGGTCGGGATAGAGGCCCAACGCGATCATGACGTCACGGAAATTGGCCGCGATTGCCGACAGCTCAACCAGCACCTGCCCGAGACCCAACGGCGCGTCGCCGTCGGGAATCCGCTCTATGCGCAGATTCTCGATCGTGCCGTAGCTGCTCATGCCGAGTCGCCACGGTCCCTCGTCGGGTGGCAGCAACAGACCGCCGACCGCGCGGCTGCCGAGCACTCGCGCCGTATAGACCGTTCCCTTGCGCAGTATCGCCTGCGGCTCGCTGAGCGCCAGAACCGCGGCTACCGCGTCGGAATCCAGGGGCGCATCGGTGTCGACGAGCACGATCCGTCCGGGATGCTCGGTCTGCGCCGACCGCACCAAACCCCAGACCGCCGCGCCGGCCAAATCGGTGACGTCCTCCCCCGGCAGCGTCATCGCGCCACGGGTCGCTACCACCAGGGTTCCGGCGGCGTCGCGGGACAACCACGACTGCAGCACGGGCAGCACCGCTCGCGTTGCCGCGTACACCTCGGTGATCACGTCGCCGGACACCGGCTGCGATTCGAACAGCACCGCCGACCGATCGGCCTCGGCGTCGTCGAATTCCGTCTGCACCCCAAGCGGATACCGATACCGGTTGCACTGCGGCTGACGGCTGAGCCGACCAGATGACCTCGAAGAGCCGGTCCGGTCCCGAATTCGACACCGCGGCCAGGAGCTGCTTATCGGTGACCGGGCGGGCCACCATCGACGCCACCGAGAGCACCGGCAGCCCCAGCCCGTCGGCCAATTCGATCGACACCGTGGAGGCGCTCACGGGCATGATCCGTGCGCGCACCGCGCCCGCCCCCGCGGCGTGCAACGACACCTGCTGCCAGGAGAACGGAACCAGCATCGAGCCTTCGGGCAGTTCCTCGCTGTCGGAGGCCAACATGACCGCGTGCAATGCCGCGTCGAGCATCGCCGGGTGGACGCCGAACCCGGCCGGCGAAACCCCGGCGTCGGTCGGCAGCGACACTTCGGCGAAGACCTCGTCGCCGCGGCGCCACATCGACGTCAGGCCGCGGAAGGCGGGGCCGTACCCGTAACCACGCTCGGCCAGTTGCTCGTATCCGTCGCCGACATCCATCGGGACGGCACCCACCGGCGGCCACGCCGACAGATCCGCGCTCGGCTGCACCGACCCCGCCCGCAGCACGCCTTCGGCATGCAGCGACCAGCCCGAGCCCGTTTCGGCCCGCGAAAACACCGATACCGCGCGGGCACCCGAATCATCGGGGCCGCCGACCACGACCTGCACGGCGACCGAGCCACCGGCCGGCAACACCAGCGGCGCCGCCAGATTCAGCTCGTCGACGACTCCGCAGCCCACCTCGTCGCCGGCGCGGATCGCCAACTCGACGAATCCCGCGCCGGGGAACAGCACCACACCGCCGACGGCATGATCGGCTCAACCAGCCCTGCGTGCCGGGCGACAACCGGCCGGTCAGCACCACTCCGCCGGTGGCCGGCAGTTCCACCACCGCGCCCAGCAGGGCGTGTTCACTGGCCGCCAGGCCCAGGCCCGCGGCATCGGCCGGCGCGCCGTCGGCGGCAAGCCAAAAGCGCCGCCGGTCAAAGGCATACGTAGGCAGCTCGACGAAATTGGCTTTGAAATCAGCTCGCCCAGGGCGCCGCGCCAGTCCACTTCCATCCCGGCGACGAACCCCTGCGCGACGGCGTTGACCAGGGCGACCGGCTCCGGGCGGTCCTTGCGCAGGGCGGACATCGTGGTCACCGGGGCCACCATCGGATCGGAAGCCAGTGTTTCTTCGATCGATGCCGTCAGGCCGCTGCCCGGCCCGACTTCGAGGAAGCGGTTTGCGCCGGCCGAGTGCACGAAACGCACGCTGTCGGCGAATCGCACCGCCTCGCGCACGTGTCGTTTCCAGTACGCCGCCGAGGCGAAGTCGTCCCCGGCCAGCTGTCCGGTCACGTTGGACACGATCGGAATGGTGGGCTTGCCGATGGCCAGGCCCGGCCGCGACGGTTCCGAATTCGTCGATCATCGGGTCCATCAACGGCGAGTGGAAGGCGTGCGACACGGACAGCCGGCGCACGCGGTGGCCGTCGGCGCGGAGCCGGTCCGCGATCGCGATCACCGCGTCTTCGGCGCCCGAAATCACCACCGAGGTTGGCCCGTTGACCGCGGCGATGCCCACGCCGGCTTGTTCGGAGGGACTCAGCAGCGGCCGCACCTCTTCTTCGGTCGCCTGCACCGCGACCATCGCGCCGCCCTCGGGCAGCGCCTGCATGAAACGGCCCCGCGCCGCCACCAGCACCGCGGCGTTCTCCAGGGACAGCACACCGGCGACGTGCGCGGCCGACAACTCCCCGATCGAGTGGCCCATCACGAAGTCGGGCCGCACACCCCAGGATTCGAGCAGCCGGAACAACGCGACTTCCACCGCGAACAGCGCGGGCTGCGCGAATTCGGTGCTGTTCAACAGGTTTTCGTCGTGCCCCCACATCACCTCGCGCAGCGGGCGAAGCAGGTGCCGGTCCAGTTCGGCCACGACGGTGTTGAACGCCTCGGCGAACACCGGATAGCCGGCATGCAATCCCATTCCCATGCCCAATATCTGGGAGCCCTGGCCCGGGAATACGAAGACCGTCTTGCCGGCGGTCGCCGACGCCACGAATGATCGAGCCGCCCAGGTCATCGCCGGCGAGCTCGTCCAGCCCGGCCAGCAGTCGGTCGCGGTCGCTGCCGACGATGACGGCCCGCTGCTCGAAGGCCGACCGGCCCGCCAGCGACCACCCCACGTCGGCGATGTCCAGGTCCGGGTGGGCGCGCAGGTGGGCCGCCAGCCGCGCGGCCTGAGAGTTCAACGCCGACAGCGATTTCGCCGAGACCGGCCACGGCACCACCGGTGCCTTCGGACCGTCCACGACGCGCGGCGACTCGGCCGGCACCGCCTCGACGATGACGTGCGCGTTGGTGCCGCTGATGCCGAAGGACGACACACCCGCCCGGCGCGGACGGTTGCCGGGCCACGCCCGCGCCTCGGTCAGCAACGACACCGAACCGGTCGACCAGTCGACGTGCGGGCTGGGTTCGTCGACATGCAATGTCGCGGGCAGCATCTCGTGGCGCATCGCCAGGACCATCTTGATCACGCCGGCCACCCCGGCGGCGGCCTGCGTGTGACCCATGTTCGACTTGATCGAACCCAGCCACAGCGGCTCGCCGCGATCCTGCCCGTAGGTCGCCAGCAGGGCCTGCGCCTCGATCGGGTCACCCAATGTGGTTCCGGTGCCGTGGCCTTCGACGACGTCCACCTCCGCCGGCGTCAATCCGGCGCTGGCCAACGCGGCACGCACCACCCGCTGCTGCGAGGGACCGTTGGGCGCGGTCAGCCCGTTGGAGGCGCCGTCCTGATTGATCGCCGAGCCGCGCACCATGGCCAGCACCGGATGCCCCAGGCGCTGCGCGTCGGACAGGCGCTCCACCACGAGCATGCCGCCGCCCTCGGAGAATCCGGTGCCGTCGGCCGCGCCGGCGTAGGCCTTGCACCGGCCGTCCTCGGACAACCCGCGCATGCGGCTGAACTCCACGAAGATGTCGGGCGTGGCGTTGACGGTGACGCCGCCGGCCAGGGCCAGGTCGCACTCGCCCGAGCGCAGCGACTGCGCGGCCATGTGCAACGCCACCAGCGACGACGAACACGCCGTGTCCACCGACACCGCCGGGCCCTCCAGGCCCAGCACATAGGACACCCGGCCCGACGCCACACTCGAGGACTGGCCGGTCAGCCGGAAGCCCTCCGCAGTCGGTGCGGCGCCCATGCCGTAACCCTGCGTGTACACCCCGGCGAACATTCCGGTGGCGCTGCCGCGCAAGCTTGCCGGGCTCAATTCCCGCCCGCTCCAACGCTTCCCAGGACAGCTCGAGGAACATGCGCTGCTGCGGGATCCATGGACAGCGCCTCGCTGGGCGCGATGCCGAAGAAGGCGGGGTCGAAGTCCGCGACACCGTCGACGAAGCCGCCGGTGCGGGTGTAGCAGGTGCCCGGAACATCGGGGTCCGGGTTGTACACGCCGGCCAGGTCCCAGCCACGATCGGTCGGGAATTCCGAAAGCACGTCGCGGCCCTCGGTCAGCATGTCCCACAGGTCGTCGGGCGAATTCACCCCGCCCGGATAGCGGCACGCCATGCCGACGATCACGATCGGGTCGTCGTCGGTGGCGCGAGCGACCGGGGCGTGCTTGATCTCTTGCGGCACCCCGGCGAGTTGGGTGCGGATGTAGCCGGCCAGGCCGTTGGGCGTCGGGTAGTCGAAGATCAGGGTGGGCGAAAGCGCCAGTCCGGTCGCGGTTTTGAGCCGGTTGCGCATTTCGACCGCGGTCAGCGAGTCGAAGCCCAACTCCTGGAACGCCTTGTCCGGGTCGATCGCCTCGGCGGTGGTGTTGCCCAGCACGGTGGCGATGTGCGAACGCACCAGATCCAGGAGCACGGCGTGCTGCTCGGCTTCGGGCAGCCCGTCCAGGCGATGTGCGAGCGCCGATTTCGATTTCGCGGCCGCCAGCGAGTCGTCGACCCGGCGGCGCGTCGGCGCGTTGACCAGATCGGTGAACATCGGCGGCACCGCGACCGCGTGGGCCCGCAGCGCGCCGAGATCGATGCGGGCCGGCGCCAGGAATGGTTCGTCGACGATCAGCGCGGTGTCGAAGAGTTCCATGGCCTCGTCCGAGGACAGCGCCAAGATCCCGTCGCGGCCCAGCCGGGCGAGGTCGGCGGCGTCCAGTCCGCCGGTCATGGCGCTGGCCTGATCCCACAGCCCCCAGGCCAGCGAGATCGCCGGCAGCCCGTGCGCCCGCCGGTGCGCGGCCAACGCATCCAGGAACGAGTTCGCCGCCCCGTAGTTGCCCTGGCCCGACGAGCCGACCAGCCCGGCCATCGACGAAAACATCACGAAGGCAGACAGATTCAGCGTCGCGGGTCAACTCGTGCAGGTTCCAGGCCGCGTCGACCTTGGCCCGCAACACCGCGTCGACACGCTCGGGGGTCAGCGAGGTGACCATCGCGTCGTCAAGCACGCCGGTCGCGTGAATCACGCCCGACAGCGGCCGCTGCGCCGCAATGTCGTCGATCACCCGCGCCAGTGCTGCCCGGTCGGCCGCGTCGCACGCCACCACGCGCGCCCGGGCACCCGCGGTTTGCAGCTCGGCGATCAACTCGGCGGACCCAGGCGCCTCCGGACCGCGCCGGCTCAGCAGCACCAAGTCCTCGACGCCGTGGTGTGCCACCAGGTGACGAGCCAACGTCGAACCCGCCATGCCCGTTCCGCCGGTGATCAGCACCGTGCCCGAACCCAGCCCGGACGGCAAAGTCATCACGACCTTGCCGATGTGGCGGGCCTGGCTCAAGTACCGCAGCGCGGTGCGGGCGCGCCGCACGTCAAAGGTGGTCACCGGCAACGGCTCCAGCACCCCGGCGTCGAACAGCCCGGCGAGCTCCAGCATCCACTGATGCATCCGGGGACGGCCGGGCTCGAACAGGTCGAAGGCGCGGTAGCGGACGCCCGGGTACTCCTGGGTCGACCACGCCCGGGTCGCGGATGTCGGTCTTGCCCATCTCCAGGAACACGCCGCCGGGGGCGACCAGTCGCAGTGAGGCGTCGACGAATTCGCCGGCCAGCGAGTCCAGCACCACGTCCATGCCGCGGCCGCCGGTGACGGTCCGGAACTTCTCCTCGAACTCGAGGCTGCGTGAATCCGAGATGTGATCGTCGTCGAAGCCCATGGCCCGCAACGTGTCCCACTTGCCACGGCTGGCCGTCGCGAACACCTCCAGGCCCAGATGCCTGCCCAGCTGAACCGCCGCCATCCCGACGCCGCCGGCCGCGGCGTGCACCAGCACCCGCTGCCCCGGCTTGACGTCGGCCAGGTGGATGAACGCCATATAGGCGGTGGTGAAAACCGCCGAGATGCCGGCGGCTTCGGCGTAGGACCAGTGGGCGGGCTTGTGCTGCAGCAGGCGGACGTCACCGGGCACCAGCGTCCCGCTGCCGTCGGGGAAGAAGCCGTACACCGAATCGCCGACCGCGAACTCGGTGACCCCCGGCCCGACTTCGACCACCACGACCGGCGCCTTCGCCACCGAGCAGGGCGTCGTGGGTGAACATGCCCAGGGTGATCATGACATCGCGGAAGTTGGTGGCGATGGCGCGCAGGGCCACCCGAACCTGACCCGGCTCCAGCGCGGCACCTGCGTTGGGAACCGGCTCCAGTTGCAGGTTTTCGAACGTGCCCGCGCTGCTGATCCCGAGCCGCCAGGGCCCGTCTGCCGGGAGGCGTCATGATGCCGTCGACCGCGCGGCTGCCGCGCACCCGCGCGATGTAGGCCGTACCGTCGCGCAGCAACACCGCCGGCTCGCCGACCGCCAGCACAGTCGCGATCGCGCTATCGTCAAGCGCCACATCGGAATCCACCAGGACGAAGCGGCCGGGATGCTCGGTCTGCGCCGACCGCACCAGCCCCCACACCGCGGCGCCGGCCAGATCGGTGACGTCCTCCCCCGCCAATCCCGTCGCGCCCCGGGTCGCGACGATCAGCACTCCCGAGTCGTGCTCGGTCAGCCATGACTGCACGACCGCCAGCGCCCGATGCGTGCGCTCATATGATTCCGAGACCGGATCTTCGCCGGCCGCAACGGATTCGAACACTTCGTGTGCGGGCGGCTCGGTGCCCGCGGCCGACATCGCGGCGGGCGACCACGCCAGCTCGAACAGCCGGTCCGGACCCGAGGCCGACACGGCCGCGCGCAGCTGCCGCTCGCTCACCGGGCGCGCCACCATCGCGCGCACCGACAGCACCGGCAATCCGAGTCCGTCGGCCAGTTCGATCGAGACCGCCCTGGAGACTGGCCCGGGACCGTCCGATGCCGATGCCGGTGCCGGTGCGATGCGCGCACGTACCGCGGACGCGCCCGCCGCGTGCAACGACACCCCTTGCCACGAGAACGGCAGCACCACTTCGTCGGTCTGGCCGGTGATCTGGTGGCTGACGATCAAGGCGTGCATGGCCGCATCCAGCAACGCCGGGTGGACGCCGAAACCGTTGACGCCGCCGGCGGCGTCGGGCAGCCGCACCTCGGCGAACACCTCGTCGTCGCGCACCCACGTCGCGGTCAGGCCCTTGAATGCCGGGCCGTAGCCGTAGCCACGCGCCGCCAGCTGCGCGTAGCCGTCGGCCGCATCGACCTTGACGGCTCCCGCCGGCGGCCAGGCCGACAGATCCGCTGCCGGCTCGACCGAGCCGGTGCTCAGCGTTCCTTCGGCGTGGCACACCCAGCCGGAGCCGGTGTCGGGGCGGGAGAAGATCGACACCGTGCGCTGGCCGGATTCTTCGGCGGGGCCGACCACCACCTGCACGGCAACCGACGCCGACCCGGAATCCTTGCCCGGCAACATCAACGGCGCCTGCAGCGTCAGTTCGTCGACCGTCGAACAACCGACTTCGTCGCCGGCGCGGATCGCCAGCTCGACGAAGCCGGATCCGGGGAACACGACGGTGCCGGACACGGCGTGGTCGGTCAGCCAGCCCTGCAGGTTCGGCGACAGGCGCCCCGTCAGCACCACCCCGCCCGAAGCCGGCAGCTCGACGACCGCGCTCAGCAGCGGGTGCTCGCTGGTGCCCAGGCCCAGTCCGGAGGCGTCAGCCGCGACGCCCTCCCCGGATAGCCAAAACCGGCGCCGGTCAAAGGCATACGTCGGCAGCTCGACGAAGCCGGCGCCGTCCAGCGCACCGCGCCAACGCACGCTCACTCCCGCGACGAACGCGGTGGCGGCCGAAGTCAGGAATCTGTCGAGTCCGCCGTCATCGCGGCCCAGGGTGGGGATGACGATGGCCTCGCTATCGCCGCCCCCGTGGTCATTGGCGGTGTCCTCGATGCCCGCAACCAAAGCCGGGTGGGGGCTGGATTCGATAAAGGTCCGGTATCCGTGCTCGCAGGCGCTGCGCACCGCCTGGTCGAACTGCACCGTCTGCCGGATGTTGCGATACCAGTAGTCGGCGTCCAATCCGGCTGTGTCCAAGCGGTTTCCGGTCACCGTGGAAAAGAAGGCGATGCGCGAGGAGCGCGGCTCAATATCGGATAACACCTCTGCGAGGTCGGCGCGGATCGCCTCGACCTCCACCGAGTGCGAGGCGTAGTCGACGTCGATCCGCCGGGTCCGCAGCTCGAGGTCGGCGCAGAAGCCGACGAGCTCGTCGAGCGCGGCCACCTCACCCGACACCACGACGGCCGACCGGCCGTTGACAGCGGCGATGCTGGCCCGGTTGCCGTAGGGCGCCAACAACTCCCGGGCCCGTTCGGTGCTGCAGGCGATGGACAGCATCCCGCCCGGACCGGCCAGCGACGTCAGCAGCTTGCTGCGCAACGTGACCACCCGGGCGGCGTCCTGCAGCGACAGCGCACCGGCGACGTAGGCGGCGGCGATTTCACCCTGGGAATGGCCGATCACGGCGTCCGGGTTCACCCCGATCGACTTCCACAGTTCGGCCAGCGACACCATCACGGCGAAGAGCACCGGCTGCACGACGTCGACCCGGTCCAGTCCCGGCGCATCGGGTGCGCCGCGCAGCACGTCGATCAGCGACCAGTCGACGAATTCGACGAAGGCCTCTTCGCATTCCTGGATCTGTTGTGCGAATACCGGTGCGGTGTCCAGCAATTCGATGGCCATGCCAAGCCATTGCGAGCCCTGGCCCGGGAAGACGAACACCGTCTTGCCGGCCGGTGTGGCGGTGCCCCGGATGACCGATCCGGTGGGGTCATCGTTGGCCAGCTCGTCCAACCCGGCCAGCAGCCGGTCGCGGTCACCGCCGACGACGACGGCCCGGTGCTCAAACGTCGCGCGGCCCGCCAACGACCACCCGACGTCGGCAACGTCCAGATCACCGTGCGCGCGAACGTGTTCGGCTAACCGCGCCGCCTGCGCCGCCAATGCCGACGGTGATTTCGCCGACACCGCCCACGGAACCACCGGTCGGACCGGTCCGGTCTCCCGGGCAGGCTCCGCAGGCACAGCCTCGACGATGACGTGCGCGTTGGTGCCGCTGATGCCGAACGACGACACGCCCGCGCGGCGCGGGCGCTCGGCCCGCTCCGTCTTCCACGGCTGAGCTTCCGTCAGCAGCGACACCGAGCCCGCCGACCAGTCGACGTGCGGGCTCGGCGCGTCCACGTGCAGCGTCGCCGGCAGCGTCTCGTGACGCATCGCCTGCACCATCTTGATGACGCCGGCCGCCCCGGCGGCCGCCTGCGTGTGGCCCATGTTCGACTTGATCGAGCCCAGCCACAGCGGCTCGCTGCGGTCCTGCCCGTAGGTGGCCAGCAAGGCCTGCGCCTCGATCGGGTCACCCAGGGTGGTTCCGGTGCCGTGGCCCTCGACGACGTCGACGTCGGCCGCGGACAGCCCGGCGTTGTCCAGCGCGGCACGCACCACCCGCTGCTGCGAGGGGCCATTGGGTGCGGTCAGCCCGTTGGAGGCGCCGTCCTGATTGACCGCCGAGCCGCGGACTACGGCCAGCACCGGGTGCCCCAGCCGCTGCGCGTCCGACAGGCGTTCCACGACCAGGATGGCCCCACCCTCGGACCAGCCGACGCCGTCGGCCGCGCCCGCGTAGGCCTTGCATCGTCCGTCCGGCGCCAATCCGCGATGCCGGCTGAACTCCACGAAGACCGTCGGCGTGGCGTTCACGGTCGCGCCGCCGGCCAGGGCCAGGTCGCACTCCCCCGAGCGCAGCGACTGCACGGCCATGTGCAAGGCCACCAACGACGACGAGCACGCCGTGTCCACCGATACCGCCGGGCCCTCCAGCCCCAGCACATAGGACACCCGTCCCGAGGCGACGCTGGAGGTCATGCCGGTCAGCCGGTAACCCTCGATCTCCTCGGAGAGCATGCCGTAGCCCTGAACGATCAGCCCGGCGAACACGCCAGTGGCGCTGCCGCGCAACCCGCTGGGGTCAATTCCGCCCCGCTCCAACGCTTCCCACGACAGTTCGAGCAGCATCCGATGCTGGGGGTCCATCGCGAGCGCCTCGCTCGGCGCGATGCCGAAGAAGGCCGGATCGAAGTCCGCGACGCCGTCGACGAAGCCGCCGGTGTTCACGTAGCACTTGTGCCGCGCGTCGGGGTCCGGGTCGTACAGCCTCGCGACGTCCCAGCCACGGTCGGCGGGAAACTCCGAGATCACGTCGCGGCCATCGGCGACCATCTCCCACAGCGCCTCCGGACTGTCCACGCCACCCGGGAAGCGGCACGACATACCGACGATCGCGATCGGCTCGTTGGACCGCTCCAGCAGCGCACGGTTGGTGCGCTTCAGGCGCTCAACCTGGACCAGCGCTTTACGCAGCGCTTCGGTCGCATGCTGGAGTTGATCAACCATCACAAACCTCGCCTAATCCTCACCTAATGACATGCGGCGGTCTTTCACCGCCGGATGCGGTTTTCGCCGAGTGACGGAATTTGCTGCACGAGGCGACGCCGTTTCCCGTTCGACCAGCGTCGTGCTGCTCTCCGACCCAAGAATATTGCTGGTGAGTATGGCCAACTCCGACTGAATTTCAAAACGTCCGCTGCTCCCGGCTGTTACGGGAGGACCGGCATGGACAGGTGCGCTGCGCCGCGCGAAGCAAGTGTGACTCCCGGTGCCGGGTGTGCTCGCTGGAACGCGGTGCGCTGTGGACATGGCCCGACGTCCATGGCGCGACTGTACCCGGCTAGCCATAGGCGGTGGTCAGGCGCATGTCGAGGACTGTTCAGCGCAGCATCGGGGCGGGCCGGCCCGATGCCGACCATGCGGTCACACACCCGCTCGGCGCCAGCCGTCGGCGGCCCGCGCGGCGTGGATCAGCGCGTCGCATAACTGGCGCAGCTCGGCGGCCCCGGCGCCTTCGTCGACCGCGGTGGCGACGTCCTCGGCCGCGCACCGCACCTGGTAGACGCGATCCGAAAGGTCGGCCGCTTCGTCGGCCGACAGCACCACCGCGTCGTCGGCCACCGCTGCCGCGCCGTTCCGGTTCAGCGAGGCCCGTTGTTCGTACGCGCGCTGCCGGCACGACCGCCGGCAGTACTGGCGGCGACGACCCATTCCCGCATCGGTAACGTCCCGGCCGCACCAGCGACAGGGCTGCGGGTGGGTACGGCGTCTCACGCCTGCAGACTTTAGTCGGGTTTTCTCGGTGATCCCGGTATCATTAATGGTCGCGTCGCGTACGCCGGCTTCGGCCGGGGAACTGCGCAGATCGCCGTAGCGTTTGCTAAATGAAGAGTTTGCACTGAATTGCAGTAAGGGAGCCGGAGAGCTCCGAGAAGACCTGAAGGAGTAGCAGCCATGGCTGATCGCGTACTGAGAGGCAGTCGCCTCGGGGCCGTGAGCTACGAGACCGACCGCAACCACGACCTTGCGCCGCGTCAGCTCGCGAAGTACCGGACCGAGAACGGCGAGGAGTTCGAGGTTCCCTTCGCCGACGACGCCGAGATTCCGGGCAGCTGGCTGTGCCGTAACGGCCTGGAAGGCACCCTGATCGAGGGCGACCTACCCGAGCCCAAGAAGGTGAAGCCGCCGCGCACGCATTGGGACATGCTGCTGGAGCGTCGCTCGGTCGAGGAGCTCGAAGAGCTGCTCAAGGAGCGCCTCGAGGTCATCAAGACCCGCCGCCGGGGCTGACCCGCGAATCGAGCGGGCTGGCGTTACCCCTAGGTGCGGTTGTCGGCCCTGGTGGCCCGGGCACCCGACCGCCGGCCCTGGACACCCCAGCGGGTGACTTTGACCAGGGCTTCGCGGATGTTGGATCCGCTCATCTTGGACACCCCGAGTTCGCGCTCGGTGAAGGTGATAGGTACCTCGGCGATGGTGAACCCGTTGCAGATCGTGCGCCAGGTCAGATCGATCTGGAAGCAGTAGCCCTTGGAGTCGACGCCGTCGAGATCGATCGCTTCGAGCACCTCGCGGCGATAGGCGCGGTAGCCGGCAGTGATGTCGTGGACGGCGATGCCGAGCGCCAGCCGGGCGTAGGTGTTGGCCGTCCACGACAAGGCCCAGCGCCGCTTCGGCCAGTTGCGCACCGTGCCGCCCTCGACGTAGCGCGACCCGATGGCCAGATCGGCGCCGGCGTCGACGGCGTCCAGGAGGCGGTGCAGCTGTTCGGGCGCGTGGCTGCCGTCGGCGTCCATTTCGACCAGCACCGAGTAGTCACGGCTCAACCCCCACGCGAAACCCGCCAGGTACGCCGCGCCCAGGCCGTCCTTGGCGGTGCGGTGCATGACATGCGTGCGACCGGCGTCGGCCACCGCCAGCTCCTCGGCGAGCTGGCCGGTGCCGTCGGGGCTGCTGTCGTCCACCACGAGCAGATGCACGTGCGGGCACGCTTCCTTGAGCCGCCGGTGGATGACCGGGAGGTTCTCCAGCTCGTTGTAGGTCGGGATGATCACCAAGACGCGCTGGCTAGGACGATTGCCTGGGAATTGGGGCGCCGGCTGGCCGGTGGTCATGTAGCTCCTCTGTGTCGCCCGAAATCGAAAGAAGGTCGGCCGTCCTGGACGGACGGGGTGTGGTCGGTCGCCGTCGTATGCCGACGTGCGGTCCCGGGAGTCGGGTGCGGTGTCTTAGTCGTGCTCGTCGGGCGGGGGTTTGCCCGGGGTTGCACCGGCCCCTTTCGCTTGGCGTGTGGACCTGAGACGTACCGAACGCGGGAACCATCCATTGTGCCGTATCCCGACCAGGATCACCGCTCCGGCCGCCAGGACCATGACCCATTGCAGGAGCGGCCCCCACCGCGTCGCCGGCGTCAGCCTGGTCTTTAAGCGCACCTGCATGTCCAGATAGGCGGGCTGGAAGAAGTCGGTGCGGGCCAGCTCTCCGCCGTCGGGGGCCACCACGGCACTGATCCCCGTGGTGCCGGCAACCACCACGTACCGGTCGTGCTCGACGGCCCGTACCTTGGCGAATGCCAGCTGCTGCTCACTCATCCTCTTGTTGAAGGTGGCGTTGTTGGCCGGCACGGCCAACAACTGGGCACCGCCGAGCACCGCTTTTCTCGGCACCCTGTCGAAGATCACTTCCCAGCAGGTGGCGACGCCGAGGGGCACCCCCGCGATGTGCACCACGTCGGAGCCCTGGCGGGGCACAAAGCTTCCGGCGCGGTCCGCGTAGCCGGACAGGTGCTTGAAAAGCCACGGCATCGGCAGGTACTCGCCGAACGGCTGCACGATTTCCTTGTCGTGGCGATCGGCCGGGCCAGTGGCCGGATTCCACACGATCATGGTGTTGGTGTAGTTCGGATCCTGAGCCGGGCGTCCCGGCACGTCGAGGACGCTGCCGATCAGGATCGGAGCGCCGATGGCCGCCGCGGCCCGTGAGATCTCCAGGGCTGCATCGTTGTTGGCCAGCGGGTCGATGTCCGACGAGTCTTCGGGCCAGATGACGAATTGCGGTTGCGGGGCGGCCCCGGAACGCACGTCGTCGGCCAGCCGCAGGGTTTCCTGGACGTGGTTGTCCAGCACCGCGCGTCGCTGTTCGTTGAACTCGAAGCCTAGCCGCGGCACGTTGCCTTGGATGGCGGCGACGGTAACCGATGGCTCGCCACCCGACCCGGTGCCGGCGTGGCGCACCTGCGGCCAGACGATGACCGACGCGAACAGCACCAGGCAGATGCAGATGCCGGGCAGCACCACCGCAGGCGGCGCCTGATCGGGGTGCGCGGGACCGTCGGCGCGGCTGTCTCCGGCGGGCGCGGGGTGACCCGAGTGCCACCACTTCGCGATCTCCAGCGCGATGGCCGTCGCGCTGAAGCCCACCAGCATGATCGCCAGGGAAAGCAGCGCAACGCCGCCGAGCTGGACCAGCGGCAGGAACGGACCGTGCGTCTGACCGAATGCCACCGATCCCCAGGGGAAGCCGCCGAACGGGACGGTCGACTTGAGCCACTCCTGGGCCGCCCATAGCAGCGCGAACCAGATGGGCCAGCCGGGCAGCCGGCGCACGGTGACGGCGCAGAGGCCGAACAGGGCGGGAAACAGCGCCGATACGGTCGCGAGCGCGATCCACGGGACGGGACCGACCAGGAGCCCGACCCACGGCAGCAGCGGCAGGTAGAACGCCAGTCCGAACAGGAAGGCGTAACCCAGGCCGCCCGCCGGCGTGGTCGCCGGGTGCGTCAGCACCCACGCCAGCAACGCGGCGGCCACCACGGCGCCCCACCACCAATTGAGTGACGGGAAACTGGCGCAGAACAGTAAGCCGCCCGCCACCGCGCAACTCAGCCGGGTCAGGCGGGGCAGCATCGCGGCGTTGGCGGCCGGCAGCCGCGCGATCACCGCGGCCACCAGCCCGGTTGCCGCGCCACGCGCCGCGGTCGCCAGCCGGCCGCCGGCCGGCCCGTGCTCTGCTGGCGGTGCGGCGTTTTCGTCCCGGTCGGGTTCGCCGTCGTGCGCCTCGGCCTCGACGTGGACGTCGGCGGGCTGGTCGTCGCGGTCCGACTCGGCCTCGTCGCTGATCGGGTCGGTATCCGGCCGCCGCGGCAGATCCGCGGGCTCGTCGCCGCCCGACGAATGTCTAGCCATGGATGACAGCGCCTCGATGCACCGTTCGCCGGCACCGCGGTAGGGGGTCGCCGGGGCCCAATCGCGGCAGCGCGGGCACACGCGAACGCGGGTCGGTCGACCAGCGCTGGACGGTGTCGCGCGGGGCGTGCACCTCCAGGTCCCCGGCATCCCAGATGACGTAGGAGGCCGGCGCTCCCGGCGCCAGGGTGCCCGCCTTGCCGTCGCGGACCCCGGCCGCCCGCCAGCCGCCGCGGGTGGCGGCTGCGAACGCGGCCCGCGCCGAGACCCCGCTGCCCGGGGTGCGGTGGTTGACCGCTGCGCGCACACTCGTCCACGGGTCGAAATCCGTGACCGGAGCGTCCGAACCTAGCGCGAGGGGCACGCCTTGGGATGCTAACAGCGCATAGGGGTTGAGCCGACTGCCTCGCTGGGCACCGAGCCGCCGCGAGTACATGCCGTCGGCGCCGCCCCACAGCGCATCGAAATTGGGCTGCACGCTGGCGATGACGCCCCACTGACCCAGCTTGGCGGCCTGATCGGCGCTGACCATCTCGACATGCTCGAGGCGGTGCCCGCAGCGCGCGACGGCAACCGGCCCGAGGTCGGCGACGACGCGCTCGAGGGCACTCACCGCCGTCGCGACCGCGGCGTCCCCGATGACGTGGAACCCGGCGGTGACTTCGGCCTGGGTGCATGCCCGCACGTGCGCCTCGACGGCATGGGAATCCAGATAGCAGGTTCCGGTGCGATCCGGCGCGTCCGTGTACGGCTCGTGCAGCCAGGCGGTGCGGGACCCCAGTGCCCCGTCGACGAACAAGTCGCCGGCCAGCCCATGGGCTCCGGTCGCCGCCATCAGCTCGCGCGCCTGGGTAGGGCTGCTCACCGGCTCGCCCCAATAACCGATCACCTCGACGCCATGGTCGAGGGCCCGCAATTGCAGCCAGTCGTCGATCCCACCGATCTCTGGCCCGGCGCATTCGTGCACCGCGACGATGCCGGCGGCCGCGGCGGCCCGCAACGCTGCGGCACGGGCTTCGGCGAGCTGTTCGGCCGTCAGCAGATCCCGGGCAACGGCTCGCACCAGATGGTGTGCGTCGCCGACCAGCGGCCCCTCGGCGCTGAAACCTGCCGCCGCCGGAAGTTCCCCCGCCAGCCGTCGCAGGCCCGTCGACGCGAGCGCGGAGTGCACGTCGACGCGGGCCAGGTAAGCGGGCCGGTCACCGACAACCGCGTCCAGGTCACCGGTGCTGGGCGGGGCGTTCTCCGGCCACGACGTTTCATCCCAGCCATGCCCCCACACCGGCTCGCCGGGACGTGCGGCGGCGAAGTCGGCGACCATCCGCAGGCACTGGGCGTAAGAGCTTGCCGGGCGCAGGTCCAGCCCGCTGAGCGTCAGCCCGGTGGCGGTGAGATGGATGTGGCTGTCCACGAACCCCGGCGCCACGAAACCGCCCTGGAGGTCTTCGACATCGGCGTCGGGAAACATGCGGCGGCCGACCTCGTCGCCGCCCAGCCATGCCACGACGCCGTCGCGGACCGCCATCGCGGTCGCGTCGGGTTGGGCCGGGCTGTGCACCCGACCATTGACCAGCAGGGTTACCGGTGCGGGGCTAACGGTCACTATCGGTCACAGGCCAAAACTACGTGCAGGGGTCCAGATGGCGATAACGGTGATCAGATGGTTCCCGCGCCGCGTCAGCGGCCGTCGAATCGTTGCGGCCGCCCCGGCGCCTCGACATCGCGGACATCGATGACCTCGCCGTCGATGTAGTCACCGTGGCCGCCGGCGGCGTCGGAGTAGGCGTCGCGGGGATATGAAGGCGGATAAGGCTCCCGGCGGAAGGAGCTCGCGTAACTGAGTCCCGGCATCTGCCGCTGCAACTTGCGCACCGCCGTGGCGGTCAACCCGGGGCCGACGGCCGACCGTACCGGCGGGATGAGCAGCAACAAGCCCAGCGCCGTGCTCACCAGGCCGGGCACGAGAACGAGGAGCGCGGCCAGGCTGACCAGCGCACCATCGCCGGCCGCAGCGCGTTGTCCGGCCCGGCCCGAGCGCAGCTGCCCGATCCGGCGGATGAGGTGCGAACCCGCCATGGGGGCCACGATGCCCCAGCCGAGCAGGAAGGTGGCCAACAGCGCCAGCAGGGTCCAACCCCAGCCGATCGTCGACACCAACGCGAAGATCACCGCGAGTTCGACGACGGCATAGATCATTAACAGCCGCGACACCATGCCAGACCAACGTCCGCGGAACACACCGAAGTTCCCGTGGTGCTCGCTGGGGTGATTGCAGTTAGATGACGCTATGACGACGATTGAGATCGATACCCCCAACGGACCGATCGATGCGTTACTGAGCACGCCTTCAGGGCAGAGCCCGTGGCCGGGTGTGGTGGTGATCCACGATGCGATCGGCTACGGGCGAGACAAGCAGTCGATTAACGACCGCATCGCCGCGGCGGGTTATGTTTCGCTCACCCCGAACCTGTATGCCCGCGGTGGCCGCCTCCGCTGCATCTCTCGCGTCATGAAGGAGCTGCAGACGCAGCGCGGCCGCGCCCTCGATGACATCCTGGCCGCGCGTGATCACCTGAAGGCCATGCCGGAATGTTCCGGACAGGTCGGCATCGCGGGTTTCTGCATGGGCGGTCAGTTCGCTCTTTTGATGTCGCCCAAGGGTTTCGGCGCCTCCGCGCCGTTCTACGGCACTCCCCTGCCCCGCAACCTCGACATGACGCTCGACGGTGCATGCCCGCTTGTGGCCAGCTTCGGCGGCCGTGACCCGCTGGGCCGGGGCGCGCCCGAGAAGCTGAACACAACCATCGCCGCCAAGAACATCACCGCCGACGTGAAGACCTATCCGGGCGCCGGGCACAGCTTCGCCAACGAACTGCCCGCCCAACCGCTGCTTCGCATCACGGGTTTCGGCTACGACCGCGACGCCACCGAGGACGCGTGGCGGCGGGTGTTCGCGTTCTTCGGCGAGCATCTGGGAACGGGCGCCGCGACCTAGAGGGTTAGTGCGCCGCGTTCAGCTTCTGCGACAACACCGTTGCGAACGTGTGGGTATCGCCGGGCCAGCGCGCCGAAACATAATCGCCGTCATCGACGACGAATGCGGGCCGCGAGTCGGTCGGCGTATCGCGCGCCATCCCCGAGGTTTTCAGCCGCCAATGCGGTGAGCCGCGGGCGACGTCACGGAAATCGGTGGGATCTTCAAGCGCGCGTGTGACTTCCGCCTGCACCGACATGTACCCGTTGGGTTGGCCGGGCCCCTCTGTATAGGTCCGGTAATAGTCGCGATCCGACAACCGGGTGAATCGGGTGAGACGCCAGGCGGACCGTTCCATTGCCCATGTCAACGCCGTGGTTTTGCGCCCGTATAGGACGGAACGGCCGGTTTCGGGAGCGACGCTGCGCGCGGCGAGCAGCACCCCGTGACAGATGGCGGCCACCACCAGTCCGCGGGCGAAGGCTTCCACGACCAGCCGGTGCAGGATGTCGCTGTCGATGTAGCTGCGCATCCCGCGCGCGCGGTGCCCACCAGGCAACAGCAGCGCGTCGACACCGTCGAGGGTGGCTTGCGCCCAGGTGACCGGGTGCTGAAACTCGTTGGAGCGCACCATGTCACGATATGCAATGCGCCCGGCCTTGTTGGCGCGCAGCGTCAGCCCGATCAGCGGAATGGCACCCAGCAGCGGCAGTGCGGACCAGATGTCCAATCCACGGCCCGTCACCATGATGTCGTCGGCTTCTCCGGGCGTGCCGGTTTCGGTCGCGAAGACCACCCGGTGGCCGCGTTGCGTCAACACCCACCAGCTGACCGCGACCTCGGTCGGGTCGAAGTCGCGGTCCGGGATCGGGATGAGAATAGTGGCCACGGCGCCTTGGCAGTTACGCCAGTTTCAGTTCGAGGCCGACGTTGTTGTCCATGCCGCCGCGCAGCTTGCTGAAAAAGTTGAACACCTTGCCCATGACGCCGTAGCGCTTGCCGATCGCGTCGTAAACGGCGGCCGTTTCCGACTTGTCGAGAATGGCCGCCGTTCCCTCGACGGCCTCGCTGGTCGGGCGGCCGTTCATGGTGCAGGTGGCCAGCGTGACCCGCGGGGTGTTGCGGATTCGCTTGACCTTCCATGACTTTTCCTGGGTGATGACCAGAAGCCGGTCTCCGCGCTGCTTGTCCAGGGCGGCCCAGATGGGCGTGGGCTTGGGCTTGCCGTCCTTGGTGAACGTGGTCAACAGGATGTACTGCGTCTTGGCGAGCTCGGCGAAGGTTGGTGTCACCAGAACAACTTACCGCCGCGGCCTCGACGTTGACATTCTCAGCGCCAAGCTGCGATAGTCATGACAACTTAAACGAAAACGCTATTTTCAATTAAGAGCGCAGAGCACCGACCGAAGTAGGCAACATGGGCGTCCCGAAGCCGCTGGTGTGGTGGGGAATGGAGTGCCCGGACTGGCTCTACACGCGCGCCGCCCTGCGCGGCGGGGAGAGCTATCGAGCGGTTTGTCTACTATGTCGCCGCCTACGACGCGACCGCGTGAATCCGTGAGCGCTCCCCGCACGCGGCGACGCGACAAGCTCGGTCCCGACGCAACGGTGCGCCGCGAGATCCTGGCCGTCGCATCAACCGTCGTGCGGGAGCACGGAATTCGGGAAGCTCAGCATCGGGGCGGTGCTGGACGCGGGCCGCGATGGGCACGCGAGCGTTCTATCGGCACTTCGACTCCAAGGACGAGTTGGTGGCCGCGCTCTTTCTCGACATGGCGCGCGCGGAGGAACGGCGACTGCGACGCCGAATGGCGTCTGCCGTTACTGAGGTCGACGCGGTCGCGGCGTGGATCGATGGACGTCTCGACCTGGCATTCGATGCCAACATCAAATCCGACTTGCGTCGCCTGTCGATCGAAGCTCAGTCACAGTCCCCCGCACTCGTTCAGCCCGCCTACGCGGAGATGCTCAAGCCGCTCAGCGAGGCGCTGCACCGCGGTCTGCAGGGCGGAACGTTCCATCACGTCGACCCGATGACGGGCGCCCAGTTCATTCACGGGGTTGTCTGGGCGGGCATCAACCAGCAGTGGGCGACGGGCGATTGCGACCGTGATGATCTCCGCGAACGCTCGGTGCAGTTCTGCCTGCGTGGGCTGGGTGTAGAGGTCTGAGAACCGATCGAAGGAGACTAGCGATGGACCTGGGTTTTGCCGGATCGACGGCCGTGGTCACCGGTGGCAGCAAGGGGATGGGACTGGCCATCGCCGAAACCCTTGCGGCCGAAGGAGCCAGCGTGGCGGTGATGGCCAGAGGCCACGATGCCCTCGATGCCGCGGTCTCGTCACTGCGCCAGGCGGGCGCTCCTGATGCCGTGGGCATCAGCGTGGATATGGCCGATGCCGAGTCCATTACCGATGCCTTCGCCGCCGTCTCACAACGCTGGGGGCAACTCAACAGCCTGATCCACACGATTGGACCGGGCGACGGCTATTTCGAGCAGATGGACGACGCACAATGGGACGAGGCGTTCACCCTCGGCACGATGTCGGCCGTCCGATCGATTCGCGCCGCCTTGCCGCTGCTGCGTTCGGCGGACTGGGCCCGCATCGTGACGTTGTCCGCGCATTCGATTCAGCGCCAAAATCCGCGGATCATCGCCTACACGGCATCGAAATCGGCGTTGGCCAGTGTCACCAAGAACCTATCGAAAAGCCTTGCCAACGACGGCATTCTGGTCAACTGCGTGTGCCCGGGAACCATCGTCACCGCGAGCTTCACCGAAGCGCTCAAGGACATCCTCGCCGCCGATGGCCTCGACGCCACCAATCCGGTCGACGTCATGACCTGGATCGACAACAACTTTCACCAGCCCTGCGACCTCGGCCGCGCCGGACTGCCCGAAGAGGTCGCCTCCCTTACCGCCTACCTGGCGTCGCGGCGCAACGGCTATGTCACCGGCGCGACGGTCAACGTCGATGGCGGGTCGGACTTCATCTGACGGGCCCCGTCAGCCTTCCAGGTCGCCCTCGGTTTCCAGTAGCGCCTGGCGCAGCCCGTCCAGGGTTTCCGGTCGCGGCGCCTCCCACATGCCACGCCCGGCCGCCTCCAGCAGCCGTTCGGCCATGCCGTGTAGCGCCCAAGGATTGGATTCAGACATGAATTTCCGGTTCTCCGGGTCCAGCACGTAGCGCTCGGTGAGTTGTTCGTACATCCAGTCGGCCATCACCCCGGCCGTCGCGTCGTAGCCGAACAGGTAGTCCACGGTCGCCGCCATCTCGAACGCGCCCTTGTATCCGTGCCGCCGCATCGCCGACATCCAGCGCGGATTGACGACGCGTGCGCGAAACACCCGGGTGGTCTCCTCCGACAGGGTGCGGGTGCGGATCGCGTCGGGGCGGGTGTTGTCGCCGATATAGGCGGCCGGGGCCTGCCCGGTCAGCGCGCGCACCGTGGCCACCATGCCGCCGTGGTACTGGAAATAGTCGTCGGAGTCGGCGATGTCGTGTTCGCGGGTGTCGGTGTTCTTGGCGGCCACCGCAATACGCCGGTACTGCCGGTTCATGTCGTCGACGGCCTCGCGGCCGTCCAGGTCACGGCCGTAGGCGAAGCCTCCCCACGCGGTGTAGACGGCGGCGAGGTCGGCGTCGTCGCGCCAGTTGCGGCTGTCGATCAGCTGCAGCAAGCCGGCGCCGTATGTGCCCGGCTTAGACCCGAAAATCCTTGTCGTCGAGCGACGTTGATCGCCGTGCTGAGCCAGGTCGGCCTGGGCGTGCGCACGGACGTAGTTGTCCTCGGCGGGCTCGTCGAGGTCGGCGACCAGGCGCACCGCGTCGTCGAGCATCGTCACGACATGCGGGAAGGCGTCGCGGAAAAATCCGGAGATTCGCACCGTCACGTCGATGCGCGGACGGCCGAGCTCGGCCAGCGGGATTGGCGCCAGGTCGACGACGCGCCGCGATGCGTCGTCCCATACCGGCCGGACACCGAGCAGGGCAAGGACTTCGGCAATGTCGTCACCGGCGGTGCGCATCGCCGAGGTGCCCCACACCGACAGCCCGACTGATTGCGGCCATTGCCCGTGATCGTCGCGATAGCGGGTCAACAGTGAATCGGCAAGCGCGACACCGGCTTCCCAGGCCAACCGGGACGGTACGGCTTTGGGGTCGACGGAGTAGAAGTTGCGCCCGGTGGGCAGCACGTTGACCAGGCCGCGCAGCGGTGAGCCGGACGGGCCGGCCGGGATGAACCGGCCATCGAGCGCGCGCAACACCTGCTCGATTTCGGCGGCGGTGCCGGCAAGCCGCGGCACCACTTCGGTGGCCGCGAATCGCAGCACCGCGGCGACGTCGGCGTTGTCGGTAATCCGTTCGGCGGCAGCGGCATCCCAGCCCGTCGCCTGCAAGGTGCCGATGAGCTCGCGGGCCACGACCTCGGTTTGATCGACCGTGGTCCGGTCGTCGGTGCCGTCCTCGGCCAGGCCCAGCGCCTGCCGCAATCCGGGCAGGGCGTGCTCGCCGCCGAACAATTGGCGCGCCCGCAGGATCGCCAACACCAGGTTCAGTTCGGCTTCCCCCGTTGGCTTTTGCCCCAGGATGTGTAAGCCGTCGCGAATCTGGACATCCTTGATCTCGCACAGCCAGCCATCGACGTGTAGCAGCATGTCGTCGAATGAGTCTTCTTCGGGCCGTTCGGTCAGACCCAGATCGTGGTCCATCTTCGCCGCGCGCATCAGCGTCCAGATCTGCTGGCGGATGGCGGGCAGTTTGCCGGGATCCAGCGCGGCGACGTTGGCGTGCTCGTCGAGCAACTGCTCCAAACGCGCGATGTCACCGTAGGATTCGGCGCGCGCCATCGGAGGGATGAGATGGTCGACCAGAACCGCGTGCGCGCGCCTTTTGGCCTGCGTGCCCTCACCGGGATCGTTGACCAGGAACGGGTAGATCATCGGCAGGTTGCCCAGCGCGGCGTCTGGGCCGCAGGCCGCCGACATGCCCAGCGTCTTGCCGGGAAGCCATTCCAGGTTGCCGTGCTTGCCCAGATGCACCACGGCATGGGACCCGAAGCCGACGTCCAGCCAGTGGTAGGCGGCCAGGTAGTGGTGGCTGGGCGGCAGGTCCGGGTCGTGATAGATGGCGACTGGATTCTCCCCGAAACCGCGGGGCGGCTGCACCATCAGCACCAGGTTTTCCGATTGCATTGCGGCGATCACGATTTCGCCGTCGGGATCGTTGCTGCGGTCCACGAAAAGATTCCCGGGCGCCGGGCCCCAGTGCTCGGTGACCGCGCCGGTGAACTCGGTGGGCAGGGTGGCGAACCATTCGCGGTAGGCCCTGGCGGAGACCCGGATCGGGTTGCCGGCGAGCTGGCCTTCGGTGAGCCAGTCGGGGTCTTGGCCGCCGCGTTCGATCAGCGCGTGGATCAGGGCGTCACCGTCGTTGGCCTCGACGCCCGGCAGTTCGCCCACCCGGTAGCCGTGATCGCGCATCGCCTGTAGCAGCGCGACGGCGCTTGCCGGCGTGTCCAGTCCGACCGCGTTGCCGATGCGGGCGTGCTTGGTGGGATAGGCCGAGAACACCAGGGCTACCCGCTTGTCCGCCGGGGCGACATGGCGCAGCCGCGCGTGGCGCACCGCCAGTCCCGCGACCCGGGCGCAGCGTTCCGCGTCGGCGACATAGGAGATCAGCCCGTCTTCGTCGATCTCTTTGAAGGAGAACGGCACCGTGATGATGCGGCCGTCGAACTCGGGTACTGCCACCTGACTGGCCACGTCGAGCGGACTGAGGCCGTCATCGTTCGCGTGCCACTGGGCGCGTGGGCTGGTCAGGCACAGCCCCTGCAGGATCGGGATATCCAAGGCGGCAAGATGTTCGACGTTCCAGCTGTCATCATCGCCGCCGGCGGACACCGTGGCCGGCTTCAGTCCCCCGGCCGCAAGCACGGTGACCACCATGGCGTCGGCGTTGCTGAGCCGTTGCAGCAGTTCGGGTTCTGCGGTGCGCAGCGACGCGCAGTACACCGGCATCGGCCGCGCGCCGGCGTCCTCGATGGCCCGGCACAGCGCCTCGACGTAGCCGGTGTTGCCGGCCAGGTGCTGCGCGCGGTAGTACAGCACGGCAATCCTCGGACCGTCGATATCGGTGGCATTCGGGCGCCACAGCTCTCCCCACGTCGGCATCACGACCGGCGGGGTGAACCCGAAGCCGGTCATCAGCACGGTGTCCGAGAGGAAGGCGTGCAGCTGGCGCAGGTTGTCGACGCCGCCGTGGGCCAGATAGATGTGCGCCTGCACCGCGATGCCGGCCGCCAACGTGGATAGACCGGTCAACTCGGCGTCGGCGGCCTGCTCGCCGCTGACCAAAACCGTGGGCACCCCACTGGCGATCACCGTGTCGACGCCGCTTTGCCAGGCCCGGTAGCCGCCGAGGATCCGCACCACCACGATGTCGACGTCGGCCAGCAGGTCGGGCAGTCCCCCGCAAGCGGGAGGTGCCCCCACGTCTTCCGCGAGCCGCGACGGGTTGGCCCACCGATAGTTCTTCCCGCTGGAACGGGCGCTGATCAGGTCCGTATCGGATGTCGACAGCAGCAGGATGGTCGGCTCAGCCACCCACCATTCGTACCGCAACGAGGCACTCTCGCGCCCGTCGGCCCCGGGGCGGTCAACCGTCCAGCATCGCCGCGATCCGGTCGGCGACGTGTTGCGCCACGATCCGGGCCGGTCCGTCCTTCGCCGGTTCGTAGCGGTCCGCGAGAGCGTCATAGTCGGCGCCGGCGATCGACCCGTGGTCGGCCGCCAGTTCGATCACCTCCACCGGCCAGCCGACACGTTCCAGGCGGGCGGCGAAATCCCTGCTGGCGTCCACCGGCACGACGTCATCGTCGAGGCCGTGTAGCAATGTGAACGGCGCACCCACGTCGGCGGCACCAAGCTCGTCGGTAAGCGGCGCACCGGAGATCGGATCGGGAACCATGAACGCTCCGGCCAGGCAAATCGTATGCGCGGGAGCGAAGCCGACTTGCGTCGCGCGCAGTGTCACGCCCGCCGCGGCGGCACCGCCCATCGACCATCCGACCAGCAGGATGCGCTCTGCGTCGGTGGCGAGGTTGCGGGCGAGCTCTAACGACCGCAGCAGATCCGCACGCCCGCCGTCCTCGGCGTGGGAGTTCCAGTCCGGTGCCACCACCAGGGCGCCACGCCCGGCCAGCAGCTCGGCCAGTGGCCCGACCGCCGCGCGGGCATCGGTTTGCGCGCCATGCCACAGCAAGATCGTGGATGGCGCCGGCTCGCCGAAGACATCGGCCTTGCGGCCCGGCGCGTAGTCCACCGTCCTCACGGGCACGAGGGTGCCCGCGCCGGCGGTGGTTCAATCCTCGAGGGGCGACGACGCGTGCGACCCGCCATGGATCGGCCGCCGCCGGCAGTTGCGGTTCGGCGACCAGCGCCCGGGCCAGCGAAACCCGTTGCGCCTGACCCCCGGACAGGGTTAGCGGCCAGGCGGCGGATTTGCGGCGCGTCCATAATCCGCTCGGCCCACGGCTGGGGCGCTGCCCGGGTTGCTCGACGCAGCGTCGAGCGCGGTGGCAATGCTCACTGGGCCGACGCTATGGCGCGGCCAGGGGCATCAGTAAGGGTTTACGTCTGGCTGACGGCAATCTTGGCCATCGGGTTCACCCGCGGCCGTACCGTGGACGGATGGCCAGGACGCGCGACACGGACGCTTGCCCGGGTGCGCTGCAGGTGCACCAGGCGGCCGATGGCGCCGTGGCCCGGATCCGGCTACCCGGCGGCATGATCACGGCCGCCCAACTGGCCGCGCTGGCAGCCGTCAGCAGTCAGTCAGGTTCGGGAACGCTCGAGCTGACCGCTCGCGGCAACGTGCAGTTGCGCGGGCTGACCGACGTGACGGCGGTGGCCGAGGCGCTCGCGGCAGCGGGCCTGTTGCCGTCGGTGACCCATGAGCGAGTCCGCAACATCGTGGCGTCACCGCTGTCGGGGCGCTCGGGCGGCAGCCTCGACGTGCGGCGCTGGGTCGGAGAGCTGGACGCCGCGATCTGCGGCGAGCCCAGGCTCGCCGAGCTGGGCGGCCGGTTCTGGTTCAGCCTGGACGACGGGCGCGCCGACGTGTCGGGGCTGCGCGCCGACGTCGGCGTCCATGCGTTGCCCGACGGCTGTGCGCTGTTGCTTGCCGGACGTGACACCGGTGTCCGGCTGGCGGCCGGCGAGATGGTCGAGATGCTGGTCATTCTCGCAAAGCGGTTCGTCGACATCCGCGGAAAGGCTTGGCGCATCCAGGAATTGGACGACGTTCGGCAGCTGCTGCCCGGCGCCGACCCGCGCGCCACCTCCTTTCCGGCCGTCACCAGGGCGCCGGTGGGCTGGATCAGCCAGGACTGACGGCCGGGTGACGCTAGGCGCCGCGGTGCCGCTGGGCGTGCTGCCGGCACGCGTCGCGGAGTACCTGGCCGCGATCGAGGCACCGTTGGTGATCACGCCGTGGCGCTCGGTGCTGGTGTGTGACCTCAGTGAAGAGGTCGCCGATACCGCGCTGCGGGTGCTGGCGCCCTTGGGTCTGGTGTTCGACGAGAACTCGCCCTGGCTGACCGTCAGCGCCTGCACCGGCAGCCCCGGCTGCGCGCGCTCGGCCGCCGACGTACGGGCCGACGCCGCCCATTCGCTGGATGTCGACTCGGCGGTGCACCGGCACTTCGTCGGTTGCGACCGGGCATGCGGCAGACCGCTCGCCGGCGAGGTGCTGATGGCGACGCCAGACGGATACCGACGGCTGTAGCCAGGCGCAGCAGGTCGCCACGCCAACACGCTTTAGGGTGGGCGAGTGCTCGACTACATTCGCGACGCGGCGGAGATCTATCGCCAGTCGTTCGCGACGATCCGCGCCGAAGCCGACCTGGCGCGATTCCCCGCCGACGTGGCACAAGTGGTGGTCCGGTTGATCCATACCTGCGGCCAGGTCGACGTCGCCGAGCACATCGCGTTCACGGATGACGTCGTCGGCCGTGTCGGCACGGCTCTGCGCAGCGGCGCCCCCGTGCTGTGCGATTCGTCGATGGTGGCCGCCGGGATCACCGCCGCACGACTGCCGGCCGACAACCAGGTGGTGTCCCTGGTGGCCGATCCGCGGGCGGCCGAACTGGCCACACGCCGGCAGTCCACTCGCTCGGCGGCCGCGGTGGAGCTGTGGGCGGACCGGCTGCCCGGCGCGGTGCTGGCGATCGGCAACGCCCCGACCGCTTTGTTCCGGCTGCTCGAGCTGATCGACGACGGGGTTGCTCCGCCGGCCGGGGTGCTGGGCGGGCCGGTGGGTTTCGTCGGGTCGGCGCAGTCCAAACAGGAGCTCATCGACAACCCGCGCGGGACGTCGTATCTGGTGGTGCGAGGCCGTCGTGGGGGCAGTGCGATGGCCGCCGCCGCCGTCAACGCGATCGCGAGCGACCGCGAATGACCGACCGAGGCACCCAGAGAGGGACCTTGTGGGGCGTCGGGTTGGGGCCTGGCGACCCGGAATTGGTGACGGTCAAGGCCGCCCGGGTGATCGGCGCGGCCGACGTGGTGGCCTATCACAGCGCCCGGCACGGCCGCAGCATCGCCCGAGGGATCGCCGAACCGTATCTGCGGCCCGGACAGATCGAAGAGCACCTGGTCTACCCCGTCACTACCGAGACGACCGACCATCCCGGCGGCTATGCCGGCGCGATCGAGGACTTCTACGTCGAGGCCACCGAGCGCATCGCGGCGCATCTCGGCGCCGGTCGCAACGTGGCCCTGCTGGCCGAGGGTGACCCGCTGTTCTACAGCTCCTACATGCATCTACACACCCGGCTGACCGAACGGTTCGACGCGGTCATCGTGCCCGGCGTGACATCGGTGAGCGCGGCCTCGGCGGCCATCGCGACACCGTTGGTGGCCGGCGACGAGGTGCTGTCGGTGCTGCCGGGCACCCTGCCGGTCGACGAGCTGACCCGTCGGCTCGCCGACGCCGACGCCGCCGTCGTGCTCAAACTTGGACGTTCGTATCACGCTGTGCGGGAAGCACTTTCGGCATCGGGACAGCTTGACGACGCGTTCTACGTGGAGCGAGCCAGCACTGCCACCCAACGCATACTGCCCGCTGCCGACGTCGACGAGGCAGGCGTTCCGTACTTTTCGCTCGCCATACTGCCTGGCGGGCAGCGTGGACGGCGCCCGCCCGCCACCGGCAGCGTCACGGTGGTGGGCCTGGGACCTGGCGACGTGGACTGGATGACGCCGCAGACCCGGCGGGAGCTCGCCGCGGCGACCGACCTGATCGGCTACGGCGGCTACCTGGACCGCGTGCCGGCTCGCGACGGCCAGCAGCGCCACCCCAGCGACAACCGCGACGAGCCCGAACGGGCCCGGTTGGCGTGCGCGCTGGCCGAGCAGGGCCGTGCCGTGGCGGTGGTGTCGTCGGGTGACCCGGGGGTGTTCGCGATGGCGACCGCGGTGCTGGAGGAGGCCAAGGAATGGCCGGGCGTGCAAGTCCGGGTCATCCCGGCGATGACCGCCGCCCAGGCGGTGGCCAGTCGGGTCGGCGCCCCGCTGGGGCACGACTATGCGGTGATCTCGCTATCCGATCGCCTCAAGCCGTGGGAAGTGATCTCCGCGCGACTGCAGGCCGCCGCGGCCGCCGACTTGGTGCTGGCCATCTACAACCCGGCTTCCAAGACGCGTACCTGGCAGGTCGGCGCGATGCGCGACATACTGCTGGCCCACCGCGAACCCGGCACTCCGGTGGTGATCGGCCGCAACGTGTCGGGCCCCGACGAAGACGTTCGCGTGGTCCGGCTGGCCGATTTCAATCCCGGCGAGATCGACATGCGCTGCCTGCTGATCGTCGGGTCGTCGCAAACCCAGTGGTACTCACACGATTCCACCGACCGGGTTTTTACGCCGCGGCGCTACCGGGCCTGAAACTCGCTCAGTCGCGGTCCCAGCTGTTTGGCATCATCGGCACGGCGGGGCCGTCGCTCAATCCGTCATGGGTCAGCGTCGCCAACCCGGCGGCTTGGGCAGCATCGGATTTGGCTGCAGCACCGGCAAACCCGAGCGGGCCCGCGCCCGCATCGGATGCCAGGAGGGACTCGTCGGGGTCGAGGTCCATGTACTCGTAGCGGTAGGCCTGATCGGGGGCTTCTGCCCCACGACGTCGACGTCTGCGCAACCGCTCAGCGGCCGACGCCGCGGCGGCTTCCGGTTCCTCGGCGTCGTCGAGCGCCGGCTCCTGAGACTTCCTGCGCGCGCGACTGCTAGCACTGCTGCTTGACGACAATCCCGCCAGGCCGACCGCGTACTGGATGTCCGTCATGCCGGCACCGACGCCATCGGTGATGCCCGGACCGAAGCCGACGCCCGGACCGCCGCCGACCGGTCCGCCACCGGACGCCGTGGCCACACTTGGCGCCGGGCTGGAAACCGTGGCACTGCTCGCGTTTGCCGGGGTACCGGCGGACACGGTCGGCGCCGGAGCCGGCGTGGTACCCATCGGCGCAGGCGGTGCCGTTGCCAACGGCACGCTTACCGGCGGCGCGGCGGCGGCGGCACTCACAGCACCGGCGACAGCCGCGGCCACGCCTGCGGCAGCGGCGGCGGAAACAGCCGCGATCATGACCGGAGCAACCATTAGTCCCAGCTGAGCCGCTTGTACTAGGGGCCAAACGAGCATTAACGAGTGAAAGATGAACCAACCCAACGCTGTGGCCAGCGCGGGGCTCATGCCGGGAATTTGCATGAAGAAAGAGGACACCGCGTTGGCAAACGGAACCGCGTCAATGGGCCAGCCATCGGGGTATATCTCCTTCCCGAGCGGCCAAAGGACGTTTTGGGTGAAATCCGAGAGTTCTTGCGCAAGCTGGTCCTGCCATGAGGTGGTGGGAGGAGTCTGGGAAGCGGTATCTGTTGCCGCTGCCTGGACCTCGCCACCCGGAGTGACTATCTGCGGCGCGGGCGTCGTCGCCGGGACCGCCGCCAGGGCGGATTCACTGATGGCCTGGTAGGTGGTCATCGTCGTGGCGGCCTGCACCCACATGCGCGCGTAGTCGGCCTCATTGACGGCGATGGGGATGGTGTTGATTCCGAAAAAGTTTGTGGCGACTAACGCCCCATGCACCGCGTGGTTGGCCGCGAGCTCGGGGATCGTCGGCATGGCCGCCAGGGCCGCGGTGTACGCGCCTGCCGCCGTCTCGTGCAACGCGGCGGCGGCCGTGCTCTTGGTGGAGCTCTCCAGCAGCCAGGCTCAGATATGGGGCATGTGCCGCCACGTACTGCTCGGCGCTCGGCCCTTGCCATGCGCCGCCCTGCGTGGCGCCCATCAGCGCGCTGAGCTCTCCCGCCGCCTCGGCGTATTGGGCGCCCATTGAAGACCACGTCGCCGCGGCGGCGAGCAGCGGCCCAGGTCCCGGACCGCTGCTGAGCAACGTCGAGTGCACTTCGGGCGGAAACGCGATCCAGATCGGGGCGGTCATCGTCGGGGGCCTTCAGGCAAGAACACGAATACCTCTTCGGTGAATCATGTGGATGGGCTGGCGATGCTTACGAGCAGAGGTCGGTTGTCGGCGCCGTTTAGTTCCCGACTATTTCGTTCTGGCGCTTAAATCTCCGGACTCTTTGCGCGCGGCCCCGGCCATGCGCAACGATGCAGGGATGCGGTGTGAGATTGCGCGGGAAGCGCTGTCGGCTCGATTGGATGGCGAGCGTCCCCAGGTGCTCGCGCAGCAAATCGACGCTCATCTCGAATCCTGCCGCAGCTGCCGCTCCTGGCTGATCGGTGCGGCGGTGCAGACGCGCAGGCTGGCCTCGGTGGCCCCCGGAGACGGGCCCGACCTGGTCGAAAAGATCATGGCCAGCATCGGCGAGCATCCGACCGGACACCAGGCCCGGATGCGCTGGCTGCGAACGCACTACCGACGGTGGGGCCTGATCGCCGTCGGCCTTTTCCAGGTGGCGATCGCCGCCGCCCAGATCAGCGGCGTCGATTTCGGCATGGTGTCCGGTCATATGCACGGCGCGATGTCCGGCGAGCACCTGATGCATGAGTCGACGGCATGGTTGCTGGCGTTGGGTCTGGCCATGATCGCCGCCGGCGTCTGGCCCGCCTCCGCGTCGGGGGTCGCGGCGATCACCGGTGTCTATTCCGTTGCGCTGCTGGGCTATGTGATCGTCGACGCCTTCGACGGCGAAGTCACCGCCACACGCATCGCCAGCCACATGCCCCTGTTGTTGGGGCTGGCGTTCGCGTTGCTGGTGGCGCGGGAACGGGTGGGCTCGCACCGCCGGCGCGGCTCCGATGCTTCGGATGGCGCGGACCTCACCGCGTGGGCGGCGCACTCACCCGGTGGCCGGCGGCGCGGGCACCTGAGGCCGATCAATCACGCGGCCATCGACCCCACCACATGCTCTACGACGAGCCGTCGTAGAATCGGAAAACCCGCACAACAAAGGTGGTTGGGCATGACCGCGCCGAGTGACGACGAGGCCGTAACCGAGCTCGCGTTGTCAGCCGCACGAGGAAACTCGCGAGCGCTCGAGTCGTTCATCAAAGCCACCCAGCAAGACGTGTGGCGGTTCGTCGCCTATCTGTCCGATACGGGCAACGCCGACGATCTGACTCAAGAGACCTTTCTGCGCGCCATCGGTGCCATTGAGCGATTCTCGGGGCGCTCCAGCGCGCGGACCTGGCTGCTCTCGATCGCACGCCGCGTCGTGGCCGACCACATTCGCAACCTGCAATCGCGGCCTCGCGCCGCCCTGGGCGCCGATCCTGAACACGTGGTGCGCGGGGACCGTCACGCCCGCGGGTTCGAAGACCTGGTCGAGGTGACGACGATGATCGCCACCCTCAACCCCGAACAGCGCGAAGCGCTTTTACTCACCCAGCTGCTCGGCCTGCCCTACGCCGACGCGGCCGCGGTCTGCGGCTGCCCGGTGGGTACCATCCGCTCCCGCGTTGCGCGCGCCCGCGATGCGCTGCTGGCTGATGGCGAGCGCAACCACCTAACCGGCTAGCGCGCCAACCCATTTGGCGGCCTCGTGCACGGTGCCGGCGGTCAACACCCCGGCGGGTAACGGCGGCCGCGCCACCATCACCACCGCAACATCCAGCGCCGCAGCCGCATCCAGCTTCGCGCGGGTCATGTCTCCGCCGCTGTTCTTGGTGACCAGCGCATCGATGCGATGGGCGCGCAACAGCGCGAACTCGTCGTCGTAGCGATACGGTCCGCGGGAAAGCACCACAGAGTGATGACGGGGCAGTGTGGACGCATCCGGGTCGGTGACCGCACGGATCAGAAACCATGCATCGCTGCCGGCGAAGGCCCGCACGCCCGAGCGTCCGGTGGTGAGAAACACTCGCGAATACCCTTGTCGGCCAACCGTTTCAGCGGCAGCCGCGTCCGAATCGACGATGATGGCGGTGCCGGGATCCCAGGCCGGGCGAGCCAGGATCAGATGCGGGATCTGTAATTCGCCGCACGCAACGGCGGCATGCGCCGTCATGGTCGCCGCAAACGGGTGGGTGGCGTCGACGACAGCGCCGATGCGTTCGTCGTGCAGCCAGCGCCGCAACCCGTCGACGCCACCGAAGCCGCCGATACGCACGGGGCCGACCGGCAGGGCCGGATCCGGAACGCGGCCGGCCAGGGAGCTGATGATGTCGACGCGCGGGTGCAGGGCATTCGCCAGGGCGCGCGCCTCGCCGGTGCCGCCAAGCAGCAGGACGCGCATCAATGCCTGCTCCCGCGGGCGCGCCCGGTCGAGTACAGATAGCTGTCGGTGAATCCCCCGGCCGTCAACGCGTCGCCGACGACGATGACGGCGGTCTTGGTGATGTTGGCATGATGCATCTGACCGGCGATGTCGGCGAGGGTGCCGCGCAGCACCACCTCTTGCGGCCAGCTTACGAAAGCCACGACGGCTGCCGGTGTTTCGGGCTGATAGCCGCCTTCAAGCAGTTGCGGGACGATGGCATCGATCTGGGCGGCGGCCAGGTGCAGGACGAGGGTCGCGCCGGATCGGGCCAGGGCCACCAGGTCTTCACCGGGCGGCATGGCCGTCGACAGGGTCGCCACCCGGGTCAGCGTCACCGTCTGCGCCACTCCGGGAACGGTGAGCTCGCGCTTGAGCGCCGCCGCCGCGGCGGCGAACGCCGGTACGCCGGGCACGATTTCGTAGTCGATGCCCAGAGTGTCGAGCCGTCGACACTGCTCGGCCAGAGCGCTGTAGAGCGACGGATCACCGGAATGCAGCCGGGCCACGTCCAGGCCGCCCGCGTGGGCCTCGCTGAGCTCGGTGACGATCTGCTCCAACGTCAGCGGGCCGGTGTCAACGACTTTCGCGTCCGGCGGGCACAACGCCAGTAGGTCCTTGGGCATGATCGATCCGGCGTACAGGCATACCCGGCATGTTTGCAGGAGTCGCTGGCCGCGCACAGTGATGAGGTCGGCGGCGCCCGGGCCGGCCCCGATGAAATACACCGTCACTTGGTCACCGCCCACTGGGTGACCGGATACTGCGGGCGCCAGCCGGTGAAGGCGCCCAGCGGCTCGCCATGATAGTGCTGGAAGCGTCGCAGCTGGCCACCCAGGCGCTGATGTGCCTGCGTCAGAACGGCTTCCGACTCGGTCGTGACCACATTGACGACGAGTCGCCCGCCGGAGCGCAGGTTGGCCCAGCAGGCGTCGAGCAGACCGGGCTGGGTCAGTCCGCCGCCGACGAAGATCGCCGACGGCGGCTCGGCGCCGTCGAACGCGTCGGGGGCGTCGCCACACACATCGATGCTGACGCCGAAAGCCGCGGCATTGACTTCGAGGTTGCCCCGGCGTCCTTCATCGCGTTCGAATACCACTGCGCTGCAACCCCGCCCGCTCAGACACCACTCGATACTGATGCTGCCCGAGCCTGCGCCGACGTCCCACAACCGCTCACCCGGCCGCGGCGCCAGGGCCGCCAGCGTCACCGCGCGGATGCCCTGTTTGGTGATCTGCCCGTCGTGGGTGAACGCTTCGTCGGGCAGGGGTGACACGCGTTCGTCGGGCAGGTAGCGCACGGCAATCACGTTGAGGTCGTCAAGGTCTCGGTTCTGGGCCCAGTCGCCGGCGGTGCCGTCGCGGCGGTGCTCGTCTGGGGCGCCGAGTCGTTCGAGAACGGTGAACTCGGAATCGCCACGACCATGGACGGTGAGCAGTGCGGCGAGCTCGTGGGGTGTCGATTTGCTTTGCGACAGCACGATCGCCTGGCCGCCGCGACGCACCGCGGTGCGCGGCTGTGCGGTGACCAAACTGATCACCTCAGTGTCTTGGACGTTCCAGCCCATCCGCGCGCACGCCAACGTCACCGACGACACGTGCGGTAGCACCCTGACGTTGCCGCGGCCGTGCAGGCGGATGAGGGTGCCCCCGATGCCGTGCAGCAGCGGATCGCCGCTGGCCACCACGTGCACGTCGCCCGTGTGCTCGTCGAGCAACGTTTGCAGCGCGGGCAACATCGGTGACGGCCACTGCCGCCGGGGTGCGGGCACCGTGTCGTCAAGCAGATCGAGTTGCCGCTTTGAGCCATAAATGATTGCGGCCCTTCGGAGTTCGGCACGCGACTCTTCGCCGAGTCCGGCCACGCCGTCGGCGCCGATGCCGACCACGATGATCATGAGCGACGCTCTCCCCCGTAAGCGGGAGGTGCCCCCACCTCATCGCTTCGCCCTGCATCGTCAGCGGCGCGGATCATCGCGGCATCCTCCGCCAAACGAACTGCGGCAGCAGTCGCATCACGGCGGCGGCGGGCCCCAGCGCCCACGGGATCCACACCGTGCGACGGCCTTTCGACAGCGCACGCGCGGTCGCGGCGGCCACCTGCGCGGGCGTGCTCGGCAGCGGCGCGGGCGTCATGCCCTCCGTCATGCGACCGATGACGAATCCCGGGCGCGCGATCAGCAGCCGAACCCCGGTGCCGTGCAGCGCGTCGGCCAGGCCTCCGGCGAAGCCGTCCAGGCCGGCCTTGGCCGAGCCGTAGACGTAGTTGGCGCGGCGCACGCGTGCGCCCGCGATCGAGGAGAACACCACCAGTCGGCCCTTATCAGCTTTGCGCATGGCGGTGGCCAGGTGGGTGAGCAGACTCACCTGGGCGAGGTAGTCGGTATGCACGACGGCGACCGCATGCGCGGCGTCGGTTTCGGCAAGCGCCTGATCGCCCAGGATTCCGAACGCCAGCACTGCGGTGCCGATGGGACCGTGGTCGGCGACGACCGAGGCGACCAGCGGGCCGTGCGAGGCCAAGTCGTCTGCGTCGAACTCTCTGGTATCGACCGCCACGGCCCCGGCGGCTTTGAGGGCGCTGACCTGGTCAGCGAGCCGGTCGGCCTGGCGGGCGGCCAGCACGACCGTCGCGCCCGGCGCGAGGAGTCGCGCCAGCTCGATCCCGATTTCGCTGCGCCCGCCCAGGATTAGTACTGGGCCTGCGCACGTGTCGTCCACGGCTGCGATTATCACCTGCGCTAGCGTTGGCGGTGATGGCGAATACCACTACCCGGCTCACCGACGACGCGTTGGCGTTTCTGTCGGAACGGCATCTGGCCATGCTAACCACGCTGCGAGCCGACAGTTCACCGCACGTAGTGGCGGTCGGTTTCACCTTCGATCCCAAGACGCACATCGCGCGGGTCATCACCACCGGGGGTTCGCAGAAGGCGGTCAACGCCGATCGCGGCGGACTGGCGGTGCTCAGCCAGGTCGACGGCGCGCGGTGGCTGTCGCTGGAGGGGCGGTCCAAGGTCAACACCAACGTCGACGCGGTGCGCGACGCCGAGTTGCGGTACGCCCAGCGCTACCGCACGCCGCGACCCAACCCCCGGCGCGTCGTCATCGAGGTTCAGATCGAGCGCGTGCTGGGGTCGTCGGATCTTTTGGACCGCGGCGAGTAGCTAAGCCGACCGGCCGGTTCGATCGACGGCCGAACTCTGGGCTCTAAAGTTCAGCTGTCTCCTTCGGGGTCATACTCGGTACCCGAAATGTCGTCCCAGAACTTTGGCGAGATCTCCGTCGGTCGGTCTTCCGGAGCCACGGCGTCACTTTTGCCTGGAACTCATCAAGCATCTTCCGTGCGGCCGCCAACTCTTCTTCTGTCGGTGCAGTTACGCCGGCCTCTTCCGGCGTCGAGAAAATCTTTCCGGCGATTTCCCTACTCACCAGGGATCCCTAACTCGTATTGCCACTAGCTGCTAGCTAACCCTGGTTTTGGTCGCGGTGTTCGTACTCAGTTCCTGAAGTATCATCCCAGAATTTCGGTGAAACTTTGTAATCGATCTTCAGGAGCTATGGCGTCTATCCTTTGCTCGAACTCGTCAAGATCTTTCCGCGCGCGCTAACTCCTCTTTTGTGGGTGGAGTAATGCCCGCTTCTTCGGGTGGTTTAAAAGGTCTTGCCAGCAATTCTTCAACTCATGTCGGTATCCATCTCCCATTAGTCCTGGAATGATTTACTCGGATTCGATCATGCTATAATGTTCTACCCGTCAAGGGATCGAACTCTTGCTTGAAACATAAAATTGAGTCCCGGTGGAAATAGAATCTCCTCTCGGCGGGAAATAACGAAAAAGGCAGAAATATCGCGCCCGTGATTTGGATAAGATTCTGAACTCCACGTTTCCCGCGAATGTGGGCGACTCGTGCCACTCCTGCGATTCGTTGTGGTGCTCAGAAAACGCATCTTCTGTGATAACTTCGCCCGGGCGATATTGGGCAAGCACCTCAGATGGAAGATTTGTGCCGCGGATTACTGGGCCCTCATAGGGTGGAAGCTTCGCTCAACGCAATTTTTACAGTGCCTCTATACGAGCAGTTGAGACGCGTCCACTGCTTCGCCCCTCAACGCCTTATTTAGGTCTGTATAGCCCGGTCCAGTGTAGTCGGCGAGTGCCGACAGATGCCCTGAGCTCAGCGGGTCTTCGGGAGTCGGCGATGGTCGCCGTCGTCGCGGCCGTCCTGGTCCTCCGGTTCGTCAGATGCGTGCGTCCTTGGGTGGCAATTTGGGCTGGATCGGCCGGCGGATCGCCATCCCCTAGCTTGAGGAGCCGTTAGGCGGCGGCTTAGGGCCACCGCTTGGAGGACCACCGTCGCCAGGAAGATGCGGGTTGCGACCGGGTGCCGGTATACCGGCCGGTCGACCGCCCGTCGGCGTTGAATGAGGGGTGGTCGGTTTGGCCGACGGAGCAGCAGTCTGCGACGCGTGCGGAGCGACGGGTGCTGGCTCGACGGGTGGTCCGCTGTGCGGCGTCGTCGCATGCCTAGGCGCATATTCGGCCGAATGCGGAATCGCGGACGGCAGCCGTTCTCCTGCCGCGGCATCTAAGGGCACGGGAGGTGCACCGGCGGCGGGCATTGCGGCCGGTTCATGCGGACGGTCCCCAGGGAACGGGCCTGGCTCACGCGGTTCACTTTCAGGCGCGGGCTCATGTAGACCGCCCGGCGACACCGGTTCGTGCGGGCCCTCGCCCGGCATCGAAATCGATTCATGCCGGCCAGTCGGCGGCACCGGTTCATGCGGACCACCGGCAGGCACCGAAGCCGGTTCACGCTGGCCCCTCGGCACCGGTTCATGCGGACCGCCCGGCACCGAAGCGGGTTCACGCGGCCCCCCGGGTGGCACCGACGCTGATTCATGCGGCCCCTCGGGCGGCACCGGTTCATGCGGACCGCTATGCACCGCTGGTGTCGATGGCGGTGCGGTCGCTGGGTCGGATGGGCCGCCCGCAGCAACAGTTCTCGGCGCCTCGGGCACGGGCGCAGTCGTCGGCGGCTGAGGCGCGCCAGGGGCCGCATCGGCCGGCCGTGGCGCGGACTCGACCGGCGGCTCAGTCGGCTTGCCGGATGGCAATGCCACAGGGCTGCCACTCGTCGGAGGCTTGATCTCGGGCAAGTCCTTGGTGACGCCTCCGAGGTTTTTGGGCAGTTCGCCGCTCGCCTTGGTGATGCCGGTCAGCGCATCCCGGGCACCTGCGGTCCCGCCGGCGCGCACGACACGCCCAGCAGCCTCCGCCTCCTCCTCGGCGCCGCGTGCGGCCGCTCCTGCACCGTCCGCGGCCGCGCCGGCTTCACCGGCCCCGGGTGCAAACAGTGTTGCCAAGTCGAACAGATTCTCGCCCGCTCCCAATCCAGGCCGAGCCCCGTTCCAATCCTCGGCATGCACAAGGCCTTTCAGCTCTTGCAGCCTGGCGTCCGTGAATTCTCCGGGATGGAGGGGAGCGTTGAACAAACTCCCCTTCCACGCGCTCTTTTCCAAGCCAGTCCAGGTAGCGCCCGCGCCTTGGGGATCGACGAAGAACCAATGCGGACTCAGGTCGGCGAGACCCAATCCCATGCCGACCGCGCCTTTGAGAACGCCCTCATGGGCATTTATCCAGGTGTCGAATGCGGTCGCCACCGGATTACCGACGTCGTCTCCCAAAAATTGGGTGAGCCCGCGACGCGCGTACTTCTCGCATGTGACGATCTGTCGATCGGCCGCTTGCATGAGCAGCCTGATCCCCTGCTCGCAGGCCCGGGCCTCCTGTCCAAGATGCCTCAGTACGTCGTTGATGTCCTTGGCGATCTTCTTGATCTCGTCCCACGCGTCGCCGTCGATGATGACCATGATGTCGTGACCGAGGTCGCCGAGGGATCCGAGCCGGTGCAACAGATCCCGGATCGCGTGTTGGGCGTGGTCGACCCTGCCCGCAAACTTGTCGATGGTGGAGGCCAGCTCCCCACACTTTTCGCCGATAATCGCTGCGGCAGAACCTATTTCGTTCAGGGCGTTATCGATCTTGTCACCTTCAGGCAGGTGTTGAGTGTCTAGCAGCGTCTTCGATGCGTTGAGAGTTCTCTGGACCCCGTTGGCCGCCGCGGCGAAATCTCGCCAACGAGAGGCAGCCGCGCGCAGACCGGCCACATCGCCGTCGGGCCATAGCTCGAAGACGAGCGACTCCACGATCGACCACAGCAGCGGTGGCGGCTCGCCGGGCCCCATCGTTCCAGGAGGCCCGGGTGCGGCGAGTTCAGCCGGCGGCGACGGTGCCTCCAAGACGCCGCCGACGCCACCAAGCGTCGAGGCCACTTCGGCCTTCGAATAGTTCGACGCGCCTTGTTGAATAAGAGCCCCGCATTTAAGGCACGCGTTGACGGCAGCAGCCGCCGCCTTCAGCAGCGACTTGGCGGCGTCTTGATACCCCAAGCCGAACACCTCGCCGGCGCGGTCCACGCCCGTGTGCGCCGAAAATCCTGCCGCCAGGACTGTCAGATTCGCGGCCAGACCACCCCCGGCGGCGGCCACTGCGCTACCCGCGGCGTACAACGCCTCCGGATCGACAGCCAAGGGAGCCACGTGCGGAATTTTCGCCCAGTCCGCCCGTTGCCGCTATTCACCCGATGATCGCTCCGCCAAGCTAACCGCGATCACCTAGCACGACAACTCATCCGCCAACAGCCACTGCGGCCGACAACGTGATGCGGTGCCGCCCGGGCGACACGGTGACCGTCGGCCCGGCCGGTTCCCCATCAAGCCGCACGTCAGCCCCGGCGGGCAAGCCACCGAGCGTGATCTTGGTGGCGGCATCGGTGGCCACCGTGATGGTCGACGACGGCAACGCGGCCAACCCGGCACGCGCGATATCGACCCTCAGACTGGCAACCCCGTTGAGGCGCAACGTCAGATACGGCAGCGGGCCAACGGGCCGTCCCACTTGCCAGTCCAGCTCGCTGTACAGCCCGGGCGTCGGCTCGAAGTGGGGGATGAAGCCGCGATGGTGCCGGATGGTGTGCGTGGGGTCTGGCCGCGCGTACGAGCGCGCGTCGACTTCCGCGACGGCCCCTCGCCGCGCGGTCACCTCGGGATCGGCGGCCAGCTCCGACAACCACCACACCTGGTGCGGCCCGATACCCAGATCGGCGCGCACCAGCTGCGGATACCAGGCGAACGTGATGTGCCCCGGATCCGCTTGGCGCAGAGCGGTTCCCATGTGGGAAACCGGATCCTCGAACTTGTCCTGAAACACCCAGGCGATGTGATCCTCGAGCGGGTAAACACTGAACCGGTGGCGGTAACCCAGCCGGTCCAGCTCCAGCACCTGCTCGGCGGCCGAGGCGAACGGCACCAGTTCGTCGAGTAACCCGTGGGCGATGACGTACGGCAGCCATCGGGCGTTCACCAGCAGCTTCCAGGTGTCACCCTCACGGGCACAGCGCGAGTCCAGGTCGAGGTCGGCGGGAATGTCGACGTGGGGTAGCAGCCGCACACCGCACGTCGGCGGCCCCGCCAGCACCACCGCTTGGGAGAACACCTGCGGGTAACTCAGTCCCAGCTTGTACGTCGCATACCCGCCCATCGAATAACCGGAGATCACAGTGCGATTGGGATCGGTGCCCAGTTGTTCGGCAACTCGCGCCCACACTTCCCAGACGTCGAGTTCGCCGGTGTCGAAGTACCAGGTGGACGGCCCCCGGGCCAACGGCGTGACCACCACCGAGTCGCGGCCCTCACACACCTCGTGCAACAGTCGCGGGTCGATCGCGGCGAACTGACTCTGCCCGAGCGAAAGCGAGTGCAGCAGCAAGGTCAGCGGCAACCTGCGACCCGGTGCGTAGCTCGACGGCAGGCAGATCGAATACGGCTGCACCCGACCGAGGAATTGCGGCTTGGTGCTCAAGATGTCGTTGGCCGCCCAGCCTTGTTCCAGCCCCTGGCCGAGTTCGATCGAAGACACGTACCACCGGGTGGACGGGCCGGTGATCACCGGCTCGGGAGCGGTTTCGCGGGCCGCCAGCCGAGCCCACGGCACAGTCAGCGCGAACTCGGAGACGTCGCCATGTGTCAGGGCAGCGGCCTGGGCGGCATCCGACCAGAAGTTCAGGTGCGGCGGCTCCTGCTCGTTGGTGCGGAACGCCACGTTGTAGACGTTGGGCTGGCCGGGCAGCGCACCGTGCAGGGCGGGCACGTCGGCGAACCCGTCCCCCGCCGCGTTGGCCAGCCCCGCGACCAGGCGGACCGTCCAGCTCCCGGTGGGTTCCGCCAGCGACCGCGGGACCTGCGCCACGAACGACCGCGACTGCATGTCGATGCTGTGCTCGACCGGCGTCCTGACCTGCGTAGTCACATCGATCAGCGCGGCGCTATTGCCCGAGATCAGCAAGGCCATGTCGATGCCCTTCGAGCGCACGCCCGCTCCTGCGGGCCACTTCTCGTCCGCCGTTCGGGCGGGGTCGGTGTCGAAGGTGAACAGCGCGATGGGGACCGAGGCGTCCAGCAGGGTGTTCCAGTCGATCCGCCACCACGTGTGAGTCTCGGTGAGCCCGATGGCGACGCGGAAGATGTCGGCGCCGTTGCCGGCCGCCGGCCCGTCGGGGTAGACGTAGGTTCCGCGCGGCGGCGCCTGAATCTTCAGGTCGCCGATCGGGACGCCCGTCGCGCCATGGTCGTCATAAAGGAAGTCGGTCCAGAACAGGGCACCGTTGGCCACTCGGCCGGCGCCGCACGTGCGCGGGAACTGTTCGCCGAACGGCCATCCCGCAGGGCGCGGGAAGCTGGGGCTCGGGGCGGCGCGCGGCCGGCGGCACTCCCTCGGGCATCCCGTCGACCACGATGAGCTCAGCCGGCGGAGCCGGTGCCGGTGCGCGGGCCGGTGCGGTGGAGTGCAAGACCGCGTCGACAACGTGGCGTGCAATGCGAATCGGAAGCAGCGGCAGATCCAGGATCGACACCACCCCCAACCTACGCGGACAACGGGGCGCGCCGCTTAAGGCACCGGCACCACGATCAATTCGTGCGGCCGATTGTTGACGGCCAAGGCGCCGTCCGCGGTCACGACGACGATGTCCTCGATGCGAGCGCCCCACCGGCCCGGGAAGTAAATGCCCGGCTCGATGGAAAAGGCCATGCCCTCGGCCAGCGGCAGGTCGTTTCCGGCGACGATGTAGGGCTCCTCGTGCACCGACAGCCCGATGCCGTGGCCGGTCCGGTGCACGAAATACTCAGCAAGTCCCTCGCGCGGCCAGCACGTCGCGGGCGGCAGCGTCGACCTGTTCGGCCGTCACCCCCGGGCGTACCGCATCGTAAGCCGCGCGCTGAGCGCGTTGCAGTACCGAATACTGTTGAGCCACCTCGGAATTAGGCTCGCCGATGCTGTAGGTGCGGGTGGAGTCGGAATTGTAGCCGGGTTCATAAGACGCCGCCGATATCGACGACGACGATGTCTCCAACCTGCAGTTCGCGATCCGAATATCCGTGGTGCGGGTCGGCGCCATGCGGCCCGGATCCGACGATGATGAACGCCACCTCCGAATGCCCTTCGGCCACAATGGCATCCGCGATGTCGGCGGCGACGTCGGCTTCGGTGCGGCCTGGGACCAGGAACTCCGGCACCCGTGCATGCACCCGATCGATGGCTGCGCCGGCCTTGCGCAGCGCGTCGACCTCGCATTCCTCCTTGACCATCCGCAGCGTGCGCAACACGTCGGTGGCCAGCATCGGCAACACACCGAGCACACCGGCCAGCGGCAGCAGGTGCAACGCCGGCATCGCATCGGTGACGGCGGTCGCGGCGGGAACGCCGCCCAACGCGGAGCCCACCAGATCATAAGGATTGTCGCCGTCGACCCAATCCCGCACCGCCAGGCCGAGTTCGGCGATGGCAGACCCCTTGAGCGAAGCCAGCTCCAGCCGCGGCACCACCACCGTCGGATCACCCGACGCCGGCAACACCAGCGCGGTGAACCGCTCCAATGTCTGTGCGCGCGAGCCGACGAGGTAGCGCAGGTCATAGCCCGGTGTGATGACCAGCCCGGCCAGCCCCTCGTTGGCAGCCGCGGCGGCGGCCGTCGCCAGCCGGCGTTCGTACACTGCTGCGTCGAAGCGGTGAGACTCCATGGCAGCCAGGCTAATGCTCAATCACGCACCGCCTCGCGGCGGCGTGAGACCATAACCGGCATGCCAGCACCCCGCTCGCCGCTCGGCCCCATCAGTGGCGACCCGCTGCGCCCGGCTACGCCGGCACTTGCGATCACCACTTGTGCTGCTCGACGGCGCCAGCATGTGGTTCCGCTCGTATTTCGGGGTGCCGTCCTCGATCACCGCTCCCGACGGCCGGCCCGTCAACGCCGTTCGCGGATTCCTCGACTCCATGGCCGTGGTGATCACCCAGCAGCGGCCCGGCCGGCTGGCCGTCTGCCTGGACCTCGATTGGCGGCCTCAGTTCCGCGTGGACCTCGTCGCGTCGTACAAGGCCCACCGCGTGGCCGAAGAAGAGCCGCAGAACGAGCCGGACATCGAAGAAGTCCCGGACGACCTGACGCCCCAGATCGACATGATCGCCGAACTCCTTGACGCGTTCGGGATTCCCACGGCCGGCGCGCAGGGGTTTGAGGCCGACGACGTGCTGGGCACGCTGGCGGCCCGGGAACGCAAGGATCCGGTGGTGGTGGTCAGCGGTGACCGCGACCTGCTGCAGGTGGTGTCCGACGATCCCGTCCCGGTTCGGGTGCTCTACCTCGGCCGTGGGCTGAGCAAGGCCACGCTGTACGGCCCCGACGAGGTGGCCGAACACTATGGAGTGCCGGTGGATAGGGCCGGCCCCGCCTACGCCGAACTCGCGCTGCTGCGTGGCGATCCGTCCGACGGCTTGCCCGGTGTCCCGGGAGTCGGTGAGAAGACCGCGGCGACGCTGCTGGCTCAGCACGGCTCGCTGGAGCGGATCCTGGCCGCCGCCCACGACCCGAAGTCGAAGATGGCCAAGGGCGTGCGCACGAAGCTGTTGGCCGCGCTGGATTACATCGAGGCAGCCGGCAAAGTGGTGCGGGTGGCCACGGACGCACCGGTCACCTTCTCGACGGCCAGCGACGAACTACCGCTGGTCGCCGCCGATCCGCAGCGCACCGCCGAACTGGCGACCGAGCTGGGTGTCGGCTCGTCGATCAGCCGCCTGCAGAAAGCGCTGGACGCGCTGCCGAACTGACGAGCCCGACGACTACTGCGGCCGGCCCACCTCGTAGGTGCCCTTGTTGTCCTGGAACGTCACGGTCACGTGCTTGGGCGCGCCGTCGATGCTGACGTCGCAGTCGAACGTGGAGCCCTTCTTGACCGTGGGGTTCTGGCCGTGGTTGCACTTGACGTTCTGGACGTTCTTCGCCCCGTAGCCGTTGGTTTCGTCGCTGAGGACCTGCTGGACCCCGGCCTGCGCCTTGCTGACGTCCAGCTTGGTGGTGACGAAGAACCCGGGCTGCCAGAAGCCCAGCACCAGCACGACCGCGATGAGCAGAAACGCGATCGCGCCGCCCACACCGGCGATCAGCCCGACCGGCCGCTTCTTGTCCGGTTGCCCGTAAGGGGGGTACTGCTGCGGGTACTGGCCCGGCTGGCCGTACTGGCCGGGCTGGGGGTATTGACCGGGCTGCGGGTACTGGCCCGGCTGGCCATACTGCCCCGGCTGCGCGTACTGCCCGGGTTGACCGTATTGGCCGGGCTGACCGTACTGCCCGGGCTGTGCGTAGCCCGGCTGCTGCTGGGGGTACTGCTGCGGGTACGCCTGCTCGGCGGGCTGTTGGTACTGCGGGTAGTCGGCGGGCGGCGTGTACGCCGGGGCCTGCCACGACGTCTCCTGGTTGGACTGATCCTGCCCCCAGGTCGGTGCCACCTGAGTCGGGTCCGACGAGTGATCGCTACCTTGACCTTGACCGGGCGGCTGCCACTGCTGGTCCGATCCCTGCGGTCCGCTCATCTTTCTCCCTCAGCCTCTGTGTCTTGGCATGCTATCGGCGATTAACGGTAGCTCCGGCCCAGCCTACCCGGCGTCAACTGCGACGACGCCGCGCCGAATGTCATTGATAGCGCGCTTGGCGGTGGCCCGTAGTTCGGGGTCCGGAGCGGCGTTGCGGACCTGGTCCAGCAGGTCGAGCGCCTGTCGGCACCAGCGCACGAAATCCCCTGCGAGCAGGGGTGATCCGGTGCCGGCAGGGTCGGCGGCCGCCAGCGCCGCGGCCAGATCTCCGGTCCTGGCCCAGCGGTAGATGACATTGACGAAGCCGTCGTCGGGTTCGCGGCTCGGGGCGATCCGGTGCGTTTGCTCATCGGCGCGCAACGCCATCGATAGCCGCGACGTCTGCTGCAGCGCCTGCCGCACTTGCTGGGTGGGCGCGTCGGCCGCAAAGGCCGCCCCAGGCCCTTCCCCACCCCGGGTTTCGTACAGCACCGCCGAGACGACCGCCGCCAGCTCGGCGGGCTTCAACCCCGACCACGCGCCGGTGCGCAGACATTCGGCGACCAGTAGGTCGCTTTCGCTGTAGATGCGCGCCAGCAAGCGGCCGTCGTCGGTCACGCGAGGATCGCCGTCGCGTGCGTCAATGAAGGCGCGCTCGGTGAGCAACCCGACGATCCGGTCGAAGGTCCGCGCCAGCGAATTGGTAGCCGCCGCAACCTTTTTCTCCAACTGCGCGTTGTCGCGTTCAATCCGCAGATAGCGCTCGGCCTGCCGGACCTGCGCTTCCAGGCCGGGCGTGTTGTGCGACGGGTGCCGCCGCAGCTGTTCGCGTAGCGACGCCAGCTCCGGGTCATGGAAAGCACCGTAGGCGCCGTCGGAGTCCCCGCGGCCGCCGCGATGCCGGGCCGGAACGGTCAACCCGGCGGCAGCCGATCGCAGCGCCGACGCCAGATCGCGCCGGACCCGTGGCTGACGGTGTTCGACCCGTTTGGGCAATGACATCGAACCGACGCGGGCCGACGCCCCCGAATAGTCGGCCGACGAAATCCTGCCCGCCCAACGGTTTTCGGTGAGCACCAAAGGTCGCGGGTCGGAGCTGTCGCGGGCGGATTCCAGCACGACGGCCAGCCCACCGCGCCGGCCATGGGTGATGTTGATGATGTCGCCCCGACGCAGCGCGGCCAGCGCGTCGCTGGCGGCCTGCCGTCGTTGCAGCCGAGACGCGCGGGACTGCGCGCGCTCCATCTCGCTGATGCGGGCGCGCATCCGGGCGTAGTCGAGGATCGGTGCCTTGGATCCGCCCATCTCGGCGGCGATCTCCTCGAGCATCGCGGTGCCCCGCTCGATGCCGCGGACCAGCCCGACGACGGAACGGTCGGCCTGATACTGCGCAAATGACTGCTCCAACAACCGATGTGCCTGCTCGGGGCCCATCTGCTGGACCAGGTTGATCGTCATGTTGTACGACGGGGCAAACGAGCTGCGCAGCGGGAAGGTCCGGGTGGAGGCCAGCCCGGCCACCGCGGAGGGCTCGGTGGTTTCCTCGGTGGGATTCCACAGCACCACCGCGTGGCCCTCGACGTCGATGCCGCGCCGTCCGGCGCGGCCGGTGAGCTGCGTGTACTCCCCCGGTGTCAGCGCCACGTGCTGCTCGCCATTGAATTTGACCAGCCGCTCGAGCACCACCGTGCGTGCGGGCATATTAATCCCGAGCGCCAGGGTCTCGGTGGCGAACACCGCCCTGACCAGTCCGGCGGTGAACAGCTCTTCGACCGTGTGGCGGAAGACGGGCAGCATGCCGGCATGGTGGGCCGCCAGACCGCGCAACAGCCCCTCGCGCCACTCGTAATAGCCGAGCACGGTCAGATCGGCGTCGGCGAGATCGCCGCACCGGTGCTCGATCACCTCGGCGATCTGGGCGCGCTCCTCCTGGGTGGTCAGCTGCAGGGATGAGCGCAGGCACTGCTGGACGGCGGCATCGCAACCGGCCCGGGAGAACACGAACGTGATCGCGGGCAGCAGCCCTTCGGAATCCAGGGTGGCGATCACGTCCGGACGCCCCGGTGTCCGGTAGAAGCGGGGACGCGGCGGCCGTCCTGCGCTTCCCCTTCCCGCCTGCCGGCGGCGGGGCTGCCAGTCGGTCATGCGGTCTGCCTCGCGGCGGTGCGCAATGTGGCGCAGCAGTTCGGGATTGACGCGCGGTTGACGATCTGCGGCCGGCTTCTGGTTGTCGTAATCGAATAGGTCCAACAGACGCTTGCCCACCAACACGTGTTGCCACAGCGGCACTGGGCGGTGCTCGTCGACCACGACCGTCGTATCGCCGCGCACAGTCTGGATCCAGCCGCCGAATTCCTCGGCGTTGCTCACTGTCGCCGAGAGGCTGACCACCCGAACCTCGTCGGGCAGGTGCAGGATCACCTCCTCCCACACCGGGCCCCGCATCCGGTCGGCGAGGAAATGCACCTCGTCCATCACTACATACGAAAGTCCATGTAGTGCAGGCGAATCCGCGTAGAGCATGTTGCGCAGCACTTCGGTGGTCATGACCACCACGGGCGCATCGGCGTTGACGGACATGTCTCCGGTGAGCAGGCCGATGCGGTCGCGGCCGTAGCGGGCCGTGAAGTCGGTGTGCTTCTGGTTGCTCAGCGCTTTCAGCGGCGTGGTGTAGAAACACTTGCCGCCCGACGCCAGCGCCAGGTGCACGGCGAATTCGCCGACCACCGTCTTGCCGGCACCGGTCGGCGCGCAGACCAGCACGCCGTGGCCTCGTTCGAGCGCCGCGCACGCCCGATGCTGAAACCCGTCGAGCGCGAACGGCAGTTCGGTGGTGAACCGGGTGAGCTCCACGAGCTCGGCCACGTCATGAGGCGGCGACGGATCAGGTGACATCGTCGTGCTGCCCGGCGGTGAACGACGGCTCCGGTATCGCGGTGGGCGGTTCGATGACCGATGCTTCGTCGTCGGGAATCACGACCTGGGCTTCACGCTTGGCCTTCCGTCTGTCGTGCAGCCGGGAGATCTGGATGGCGAACTCCAAGAGGACCGACAGCGCCAACCCGAGCGCGGTCATCGAAAACGGGTCGGACCCGGGGGTGAAGATCGCCGCGAACGCGAACATCGCGAAGATCAGGCCGCGCCGCCACGCCTTGAGCCGCTCGTAGGGCAGGATGCCGATGGCGTTGAGCATGACAATGAGCAGCGGGAATTCGAAGCTGACGCCGAAAACCACCAGCAGGTTGATCAGGAAGCCGAAATACCGGTCCCCGGACAGCGCGGTCACCTGCACGTCGCTGCCGACGGTCAGCAGGAAGCCCAGCGCCTTGGCCAGTACGAAGTAGGCCAGTACCGCGCCGACGACGAACAGCACCACGGCGGGAATCACGAACGCCACCGCGAAGCGGCGTTCCTTCTGATACAGCCCGGGCGTGATGAACGCCCACAGCTGGTAGAACCACACCGGGCAGGCGAGCACCACCCCGGCCGTCAGCCCGACCTTCAGCCGCAGCATGAACTGGTCGAACGGCGCGGTGGCGAGCAGCCGGCATTGGCCGCCTGCGCTGATCTCCGCGCGCGCCGACTGCGGCAGCGAACAGTACGGATGACGTAACCACTCGCCCAGGCTTTCCAGCCCGAAGATCGAATGCGAGTACCAGACGAACCCGAAAATCGTGGTCAGCAAGATGGCGGCCAGCGAGATCAGCAGCCGGGTGCGCAGCTCGGTCAGATGATCGACCAGCGACATGGTCGCATCCGGGTTGGTGCGGCTGCGCCGGTTGCGAGGGTTGAGGCGCCTCAGCAGGCCAGAAGTGCGCGCTGAAACCTTGAAGACTTTCACGATGCTCGGTCAGTGGCGCTCGGGCAGCGCGACGATGATGGCGGCTATGCCGGACGTGCTTCGCTGTGCCCCTGCTCGCTGGGCGCCGGCGCGTCGACCCGCTGCGACTGCACCGGAGTCGGGTTCGCCGCGGAGGCCTCGCTTTGGCTCCCCAAGGCCGACGTTTCCGCCTTGTTCTCCGTCTGCATCTCGCGGAGCTCGGACTTGAAGATCCGCATCGACTTGCCCAACGAACGCGCCGCATCGGGGAGCTTCTTGGCACCGAACAGCAAGATCACCACGACCGCGAGGATCGCCCAGTGCCACGGACTAAGACTGCCCACTTTGATTACCTCCAGACGTTCACCCGATGCTACCGCAGTAATGCCGGGTCGCGGCGGGCGCGCGCCGCCCCATGGCCCATATCGCCTGGACTTTTATGAGCTCAGGGCTTCGTAGGAGGCCACGGCGGCCGCCGCGGCATCCCGTACCCGCTGCGCCAGCGACGCAGGCTGCAGCACCTGCACGTCGAGCCCGAAGCCCAGCACCAGCCGCGTCATCCAGTCCTCGGAGGCGTAGGTCATCACCGCCTCGCAGGATCCATCCGGCAATTCGCGCACGTCGCGCATCGGGTAATACTCGAACATCCAGGACGCCGCGGGGGCCACCCGGAGCTTAGCCGACGGCAGCGACGGATCGCCGTCGAACAGCGAGGTGTCCGGCGGGGCGTGCAGCGCCGGCTCCGGCGGCGCGGCGGGCTCGTCGAGCTCGGTGGCGTCCACGATCCGGTCGAAGCGGAACAACCGCACGCCCTCGGCCTCGCGTGACCAGCCCTCCAGGTAGCTGTGGCCGCCGATCAGCAGCACCCGGATGGGGTCGACGACCCGGCTGGTCAGGGTGTCGTGCGAGGCCGAGTAGTAGTCGATTGCCAACGCGTGCCTGGACTGGACGGCCGCGCGCACCGCGGCGGCGGCCCGGTTCTCCACCGGCGCCTGCTCGTCGACGGCCGACGCGGGGTGCGAGGCGTCGTGCGCGACGGCCCCCGCGGCATCCTCGACCTTGGCGATGGCGCTGCGCGCGGCCTCGGGGTCGACGACCCCGGGGATGTCGGCCAGTGCCCGCAACGCCACCAGCAGGCCGGTGGCCTCCGGCGAGGTGAGCTTGAGCGGACGGTCGATGCCCGCGGAGAACGTCACCTCGATGGTGTCCCCGGAGAACTCGAAATCGATGAGGTCACCCGGGAAATAACCGGGCAGACCGCACATCCACAGCTGGTTGAGGTCCTCTTCCAGCTGCTTGGCCGTGACCCCGAGGTCGGCGGCGGCCTTCGACCGGGTCACCCGGGGATTGGCCTGGAAATACGGCACCATGTTCAGCAGCCGGATCAGGCGGGTGGAGACGGGTGTCATGTGGACACTCCCCCGCAGCCGGGCGGTTGCACCGCAACGACGGCGTCCACGCCCGCATGCGCGCGCAGGCGGGCCAGCACGTCGTCGCGCAGCGACTGTGGTTCGAGCACCAGCGCGTCGGCCCCGTAGCCGGCGATGTCACGCGCCAGCTGGTCGGCGGACCTGATGTCGAGTTCGATCACCTCGCCGTCGCGACCCCCGAGTTGGCGCGCGTCGACGGGCCTGCCGACGCGCCGAAGTGCCGTGGCCCGCCCGTCGGCCACCCATACGCTGGCCTGTCCGACGGTCGGCGCCGCCGAAACGTCGGTGACGGTCTGGGCCACGATCCTGCGCAGGTCAACATCTTTCGGCACGGCGACGGCGCCCGGCGGGCCGATCGGCGTGACGTTCGAACCTATTCGGGAGAGCCGGAAGGTGCGGGTGGCGTCGCGGTCGCGATCGTGGCCCACCAGGTACCAGCGGCCCTTCTCGGTGACCACACCCCAGGGCTCGACGGTGCGGGTGGCGTACGGCTCGGTTCGCGACGGCCGGTGCGGAAACTGCACGGCCTGCCGGGAGTCGATGGCGGACAACAGGATTCCGAGGACTTCCTCCGACCCGCGCAAACCCGGAACCCCAGCCGGCGACGCGATGGCGACCGGCGCGTCCGGATCGACCTCGACACCGGCCGCGCGCAGCTTGAGCAGCGCGCCCTGAGTCGCGGTGATGAGTTCGGGCGACTCCCACAGCTGCGTCGCAACGGCTACCGCGGCCGCCTCGTCGGGAGTCAGGTCGACCGGTGCGAGCGAGTAGGCGTCGCGGTTGATTCGGTAGCCCTCGGTGGGGTCCCAGGCCGACGCCCGGCCGACCTCGAGCGGGATGCCAAGGTCGCGCAGCTCGTTCTTGTCCCGCTCGAACATGCGCGAGAACGCCTCGGCGCTGGCGCTGTCCGAATAACCGGCCACGCTCGACCTGATCTTCTCCGCCGAGATGTAGCCGCGGGTAGACAGCAGGGCGATGACCAGATTTACCAGCCGCTCGACTTTTGACGTCGCCATCGACTCCAGATTATTCGATGGTCCTCGTCTGGCGCTTCCACCGGTCGTCCGCGTCGCGCTATTCCCTGCCGCCACTTCTGCGGCGGGGGCGGTAATGGTGACTCTCGATCGTGCTGGCGCCCGCGCTAACACTTCGGTAAGTCGTCGTTCGATGCCGCGGCGGTGCGTCGGGGCTGATGCGCAGACGATGAGCCGACGTGCGGCTACATGCTCGCGATCAGGCGCTTGACCCGCTCGTCGACCGCCCGGAAGGGGTCCTTGCACAACACGGTGCGTTGGGCCTGGTCGTTGAGCTTGAGGTGCACCCAGTCGACCGTGAAGTCACGGCCGGCGGCCTGCGCCGCGCTGATGAACTCGCCGCGCAGCCGCGCCCGGGTGGTCTGCGGCGGGTTGTCGACCGCCTCCGCGATGTCCTCGTCGGTGGTGACGCGCGCGGCCAGTCCCTTGCGCTGCAACAGATCGAAGACACCGCGCCCGCGCTTGATGTCGTGGTAGGCCAGGTCCAGCTGGGCGATCTTCGGGTCGGACAGCTCCATGCTGTAGCGGTCCTGGTAGCGCTGGAAGAGCTTGCGCTTGATTACCCAGTCGATCTCGGTGTCGACCTTGGCGAAGTCCTGGCTCTCGACCGCGTCGAGCTGGCGGCCCCACAGGTCGACGATCTGCTCGATCTGCGCGTTGGGTTCCCGGGTCTGCAGGTGCTCGACGGCTCGGCTGTAGTACTCGCGCTGGATGTCCAGCGCGCTGGCCTGACGCCCGCCCGCCAGCCGCACGGGCCGACGGCCGGTGGTGTCGTGGCTGACCTCGCGGATGGCGCGGATGGGGTTGTCCAGCGAGAAGTCCCGGAACGGGACGCCGGCCTCGATCATCTCCAACACCAGCGCGGCCGTGCCGACCTTGAGCATGGTGGTGGTCTCGCACATGTTGGAGTCGCCGACGATCACGTGCAGGCGGCGGTACTTCTCGGCGTCGGCGTGCGGCTCGTCGCGGGTGTTGATGATCGGCCGGCTGCGAGTGGTGGCCGAGGAGACCCCCTCCCAAATGTGCTCGGCGCGTTGGGAAAGGCAGAACGTTGCGGCCTTGGGGGTCTGCAGCACTTTGCCCGCGCCGCAGATCAGCTGGCGGGTGACCAGGAAGGGTAGCAGCACGTCCGAGATCCGGGAGAACTCGCCGGCGCGCACGATCAGGTAGTTCTCGTGGCAGCCGTAGGAGTTGCCCGCCGAGTCGGTGTTGTTCTTGAACAGGTAGATGTCGCCGCCGATGCCCTCATCAGCGAGCCGCTGCTCGGCGTCGATCAAAAGGTCTTCCAGCACCCATTCCCCGGCGCGGTCGTGGGTGACCAGCTGCACCAGGCTGTCGCATTCGGCGGTGGCATACTCCGGGTGGCTTCCGACGTCGAGGTACAGACGGGCGCCGTTGCGCAGGAAAACGTTGGAGCTGCGGCCCCAGGACACCACCCGGCGGAACAGGTAGCGGGCCACCTCGTCCGGGCTGAGCCGTCGATGGCCGTGGAATGTGCAGGTGACCCCGAACTCGGTCTCGATGCCCATGATTCGCCTCTGCACGTAATCGAGGGTACTGGTTGTCCGACCGAGACGGTGATCATGCCGCGCGTATCGATTCGACGAAGTGTTTCGTCGACCCTTGGCGGGATCACGCGGGGCGCCATAACCACCCGTTGACTCGCGCTAGGCGCGATGGCTGCTCGCAGCTCACCAGCACCTCGGGCACCACCAGACCCACCAGCACCGGCGAGCCGAGCGCCGCCGTCCCGGGACTGGTCGTGTCTAGTCGGAGGGTTCGCCGTCGGTATCCGACGGCTCATCGCCGCCCGAGCCGTTGGAATCCAGCTCGCGCAGCAGATTTTCCACGGTGGCGCGATTGATCCGCCGGAAGGCCCGTCGCGGGCGATTGACATCCAAGATGGCAACCTCCAGGCTGCCCACGTCGAGCGTGGACTGGTCCCCATTCGAGGCCTCGCTACCGGCCCGCAGCGCTTTCACGGCGATGCGCGTGGCTTCACGCAGATCGGCGTTCTCGGCGTACGACTCCTTGAGCGCCGTGGTGATCGGTTCGGTGGTACCACCCATCACGACGAAATGCGGCTCGTCCGCGATCGATCCGTCATAGGTGATCCGGTACAGCTCAGGAGGTTTGCTTTCGCCGTAGTGCGCGACCTCGGCGACACACAATTCCACCTCGTAGGGCTTGGCCTGCTCGGTGAAGATGCTGCCCAGCGTCTGCGCGTAGACGTAGGCCAACTGGCGGCCCGTGACGTCGCGGCGGTCGTAGGCGTAGCCGCGGGTATCGGCGAATTGGATTCCGCCACGGCGCAAGTTGTCGAATTCGTTGAACTTGCCCGCGGCGGCAAAGCCCACGCGGTCGTAGAGTTCGCTGATCTTCTGCAACGACCGCGACGGGTTCTCCGCGACGAAAAGCACACCGCCGGCATAAACCAGCGCGACCACGCTCTTGCCGCGCGCGATGCCTTTACGCGCGAGCTCGCTGCGCTCGCGCATCGCCTGCTCAGGCGAGATGAAATACGGAAAGCTCACTTCTCACCGCCATCGGGACCGAAAGTGTCAGCGCGCGAACGGCTTTGGATCACTTCGCGGGCCAATTCGGCGATGCGGCTCTCCGGCACGTCCAACGCCCCCTCGGCACCGATGGTGACCGCGGTGGGATAGATGCCCCGCACCAGATCCGGTCCGCCGGTGGCGGAGTCGTCATCGGCCGCGTCGTAGAGCGCCTCGATGGCGACGCGCACCGCGGAGTCGGCGTCGGTGACCTGCGAGTACAACTTCTTCATCGACGATTTGGCGAAGATCGAGCCCGACCCCACCGACTGGTAGCCCTCCTCTTCCAGGTTCCAGCCGCCGGCGGCGTCGAAAGACACGATGCGCCCGGCGCCTTCGGAGTCGGCCGCGTCGATGTCGTAGCCCACCAGCAGCGGCAACGCAATCAGACCCTGCATCGCGGCCGCCAGGTTTCCGCGCACCATGATCGCCAGCCGGTTCACCTTGCCGGCGAACGTGAGTGGCACGCCTTCGAGTTTCTCGTAATGCTCGAGTTCCACCGCATAAAGGCGGGCGAACTCCACGGCGATGGCGGCAGTGCCGGCGATGCCGGTGGCGGTGTAGTCGTCGGTGATGTACACCTTCTTGACGTCGCGCCCGGCGATCATGTTGCCCTGCGTCGAACGCCGATCGCCGGCGAGCACCACGCCGCCGGGGTATTTCAGCGCGACGATGGTGGTGCCGTGCGGTAGTTGCCCGGTGGCGGCATCCGATTGCGAGCCGGACAGGCTTGCCGGCAACAATTCCGGCGCCTGACGTCGCAACAAGTCAGCAAACGACGAGAGGTCTATAGCGGGGTTACTGGAATGTGCGTGGCCCGGTAGTGCGGAATTGGTGGACAGGCGATTAGAGAAAGGCCAGGTCACTGTCCGCCCTTTTGGACATACGCGCGAACGAAGTCCTCGGCGTTCTCCTCGAGGACGTCGTCGATCTCGTCGAGCAGATCGTCGGTGTCCTCGGCTAGCTTCTCCCGGCGCTCCTGGCCCGCGGCCGTGCTGCTGGCGGTGTCGTCTTCGTCGCCGCCACCACCGCCACGCTTGGTCTGCTCCTGAGCCATCGCCGCCTCCTGCGTTGTGTGGGCCCTCTGAATGGCTTACTCACCGATCAAGCCACACTGCCCGTTGGTCTTCCTAGCCTACCGGTCGACCCCGACGTTCCCGCGGTTAACCGGTACCTAGCTGGTGAGTTGCTCCACCAGTTCGGCGGCGCTGTGCACCGAGTCCAGCAGCGCCCCGACATGCGCCTTGCTGCCACGCAGCGGCTCCAACGTCGGGATGCGGACCAGGGAATCACCGCCCAGGTCGAAAATCACCGAGTCCCAGCTGGCCGCGGCGATGTCGGCGCCAAACCTACGCAGGCATTCGCCGCGGAAGTATGCACGGGTGTCGGTCGGCGGTTTGTCCACGGCCTCGAGCACCTGGTGTTCGGTCACCAGGCGCTTCATCGAGCCGCGCGAGACGAGCCGGTTGTACAGACCCTTGTCCAGCCGGACGTCGGAATATTGCAAGTCCACCAGATGCAGCCGCGGAGCCGACCAGCTCAGGTTTTCGCGCTGCCGGAATCCTTCGAGCAGGCGCAGCTTGGCCGGCCAGTCGAGTATCTCGGCGCATTCCATCGGGTCGCGCTCGAGTTGGTCGAGCACGTGCGCCCAGGTTTCGACGACGTCGGACGCGCGCGGGTCGGGATCGCGGCTGTCAACCAACTTGGCCACCCGATCGAGGTAAACCCGTTGCAGCGCAAGCCCGGTCAGCTCGCGACCGTCGGCCAGGGCCACGATGGCGCGCAGCGAAGGGTCACGGCTGATCGCGTGGACCGCGTGCACCGGCCGCGCCAGCACCAGATCGCTCAGGTCGATGCCGTGCGCCGGGCCCTCTTCGATGAGGTCCAGCACCAGCGCCGTGGTGCCCAGTTTCAAATAGGTCGACGTCTCGGCGAGGTTGGCGTCGCCGATGATGACGTGCAGGCGCCGGTACCGGTCGGCGTCGGCGTGTGGTTCGTCGCGGGTGTTGATGATGCCGCGCTTGAGCGTGGTCTCGAGGCCGACCTCGACCTCGATGTAATCCGAGCGCTGGGACAGCTGAAAGCCGGGCTCGTCACCGGAGGGCCCGATACCGACCCGGCCGGAGCCGGTGACCACCTGCCGGGAGACCAGAAAGGGGGTCAGCCCGGCGATGATCGCCGAAAACGGCGTCTGTCGCGACATCAGGTAGTTTTCGTGCGACCCGTAGGAGGCGCCCTTGCCGTCGACGTTGTTCTTGTAGAGCTGCAATTTCGCGGCCCCGGGCACGCTGGCGACGTGGCGTGCGGCGGCCTCCATCACGCGCTCGCCGGCCTTGTCCCAGATCACCGCGTCGAGCGGGTCGGTGCACTCGGGTGCGGAGTATTCGGGGTGCGCGTGGTCGACGTAGAGCCGCGCGCCGTTGGTCAGAATCATGTTGGCCGCGCCGACCTCGTCGGCGTCGACCACCGGGGGCGGGCCCGCCGAACGGCTCAGGTCGAAGCCGCGGGCATCCCGCAACGGCGATTCCACCTCGTAGTCCCAGCGGGTGCGCTTGGCGCGCTGAATGCCCGCTGCTGCCGCATAAGCCAAAACCGCCTGCGTCGATGTGAGGATCGGATTGGCTGTCGGGTCCGATGGCGATGAAATGCCGTATTCAACCTCCGTCCCGATAATCCGTTGCATGGCCTAAGCGTAGGCCGCGCGACGAAGCGGCCCGCGCGGCGGGGCGCAGTGGGGGTACCTCCCAGCGGCGCAGCCGCGAGGGGACGAGCCGGCCAGGAATCCGGATGATTTCCGGAAATTGCCAGCCCGGCAAGCATTCCGATAAGGCCGCCGCGGGTGACTTGCCGGCCGTAGGGTGAGCCGGCATGGAGCTACTTCGCGGCCGCGCTCCGGGCCGCCGGGCCGAGCCGAGCGCCGCGGCCGAAAGCTGGTTTTTAGGACGCGGTTTGCCGTCCGTACTCACCCGGCGCGCGCGGTGGCGGGGGCTCTGGACGCGATCGGCACCCGCGCTTGCCGCGTACACGGCGCTGCAGGCCTGCATCCTGGCGGTCTATCTGATCACCGGCGGCCACGACGTCGAGATCAGCGGCGAACCGACAACCTCGCAATTGGCCGTGCTGATTCTGCTCGCGCTGGCGCTGCCGTTGATGGCCGCCGTCGGGTGGCTGGTCTCCCGGTCGCGAAGCCGCAAGACACGCACCGCGATAGCGGCGTTGTCGGTTCTGTCCGTGGCGTGCGTCGGAGTCACCGTCGGCGACGTCATACAGGAGGCCGTCGTCGTTGCCGCCGTGCTGATCCTGACCGGCAGCGGCATCGGGTCGATCCTCGGCTGGGCGGTACGGATGATGCTGTCGCACTTTGCGACGGTGGGCGCCTTGGCCGTTCGGGCGTTGCCGGTCGTGCTGCTGACCGCGTTGGTGTTCTTCAACACCTACGTCTGGCTGATGGCGGCGACCATCAGCGGTAACCGGCTGGCGCTGGCCATGGCGTTCCTGGTCACCATCGCGGCGGCGTTCGTCAGCTCGGCCACCCGAGAGCGCGTCCGGCCGATGCTGCTATCGGCGACGGCGCCGCGCGACGAACCCGAAAAGCTTGCGGGCACACCGTTCGCCACGATGCCCGACGCCTACGACGGGGCACCGCTGAAGACGTCAGAGCGCCTCAACGTGGTGTTTGTTCTGGCCGTCTCCCAACTGGCGCAGATCTTGGTGGTGGCGGTGGTGACCACCGCGATCTACTTGATTCTGGGGCTCATCGTCCTCAGCCCCGAGCTGCTCAACGAATGGACCCACACCTACAACAGCAGTGCGACGGTGCTCGGATTCACGCTGCCCGTGCCCGACTCGCTGATCCACATGACGCTCTTCCTGGGTGCATTGACGTTCATGTACATCAGCGCCCGCGCCGCCGGCGACACGGAATACCGGTCCACGTTTCTCGACCCATTGATCGACGACCTGGACACCACTTTGGCGGCGCGCAACCGCTACCACGCCGCCGCCGGGTGACCGTCCGTCGTGTTGACGGCGTCGACACCAGTGATTAATTTCACCCTGTGTCCGCCCCCGAATCCGGCCGCGCCGTCGGTAAGCACGCACTCGACCTGTCCGGAAAGCGCTACGGCGAGGTACTGCTCGTAACACCCGGTGAGGCGGGCCCGCAGGCGACGGTTTACAACAGCTTCCCGCTCAACGACTGTCCCCAAGAGCTGTGGTCGGCGCTGGACGCGCACGCCATCGCCACCGAACATGGGGCGGCCGCAGCCCTGCTCAACGGTCCCCGGTATTGGCTGATGAACGCCATCGAAAAATCCACCCAGGGCCCGCAGATCACGAGATCCTTTGGCGGGATCGAAATGATCCAGCAGGCCACCGTTCTGTTGTCGTCGATGAACCCGGCGCCCTACATCCCCAACACGGTCAACCGCCACACGGTGTTCGTCTTCAACGCCGGACAAGAGGTGTACGAACTGATCGATCCCCAAAGCCAGCACTGGATCATGCAGACCTGGAGCCAGGTCGCCGATGACACCTTGTCGCGCGCCGACCTGCCGGGCCTCGGCGACCGGCTCGACCTGCCGGCCGGGTGGACCTATCAACCCCGCGTGCTGACCGACGAATTGCGCGTGGATACGACGCAGCGCCCCGCCCACGTGCTGCAGGACAATCTGACCAACAGCTATTCGCGGGTGACCGACTGACCGCAGGCGGTGCCGGGCCCTACAGGTACTGACCCAGGTTCGACTCGGTGTCGATGGCCCGCGATGCGCTCGAGCTCTTGCCGGTGACCAGGGTGCGGATGTAGACGATCCGCTCACCCTTCTTACCCGAAATCCGCGCCCAGTCATCGGGGTTGGTGGTGTTGGGCAGGTCCTCGTTCTCGGCGAACTCGTCGACGATCGAGTCGAGCAGATGCTGAATCCGCAGACCCCGCTGACCGGTCTCCAGCACCGACTTGATCGCGTTCTTCTTCGCACGGTCGACGACGTTCTGGATCATCGCCCCGGAGTTGAAGTCCTTGAAGTACATGACTTCCTTGTCACCGTTGGCGTAGGTGACCTCCAGGAACCGGTTGTCGTCGATCTCGGCGTACATCCGCTCGACGACCTTCTCGATCATCGCCCTGATGCATGCTCCCCGGTCGCCGTCGAACTCGGCGATGTCGTCGGCGTGCACCGGCAGCGACTCGACCAGGTACTTCGAGAAGATGTCTTGTGCCGCTTCGGCATCGGGACGCTCGATCTTGATCTTCACGTCGAGGCGGCCGGGCCGCAGGATCGCGGGGTCGATCATGTCCTCGCGGTTGGAGGCGCCGATCACGATGACGTTCTCGAGTCCCTCCACACCGTCGATCTCACTGAGCAGCTGTGGAACCACCGTCGTCTCGACGTCCGAGGAGACCCCGGTGCCGCGGGTGCGGAAGATCGAGTCCATCTCGTCGAAGAACACGATCACCGGTGTGCCTTCCGACGCCTTCTCCCGGGCGCGCTGGAAGATCAGCCGGATGTGCCGCTCGGTCTCACCGACGAACTTGTTGAGCAGTTCGGGGCCCTTGATGTTCAAGAAGTAGGACTTGGCCTCGCGGGCGTCGTCGCCGCGCACCTCGGCCATCTTCTTGGCCAGCGAGTTGGCCACCGCCTTGGCGATCAGCGTCTTACCGCAGCCGGGCGGACCGTAGAGCAGCACACCTTTGGGCGGGCGCAGCGCGTACTCGCGGTACAGCTCCTTGTGCAGGAACGGCAGCTCCACCGCGTCGCGGATCTGCTCGATCTGGCGAGTGAGACCACCGATGTCCACGTAGCTGACGTCGGGCACCTCTTCGAGCACCAGGTCCTCGACCTCGGCCTTGGGGATGCGCTCGAAGGCGTAGCCCGGCCTTGGTGTCGACCAACAACGAGTCGCCGGGCCGCAGCTTGCGCGGCCGGGTGTCGTCGTTGAGCGCGTCGGGATGGCCTTCCGGCAGGTTCTCGGCGACCAGTGGCTCGGCGAGCCACACAATGCGTTCCTCGTCGGCGTGCCCGACGACCAGGGCGCGATGCCCGTCGGCCAGCAGTTCACGCAACGTGGAAATCTCGCCGACAGATTCGAACGTGCCGGCCTCGACGACGGTGAGCGCCTCGTTCAGGCGGACCGTCTGACCCTTGTGCAGCAACGGGACTTCGATGTTCGGCGAGCACGTCAGCCGCATCTTGCGACCGGAGGTGAACACGTCGACGGTGTCGTCCTCGTGGGTGGCGAGCAAAACGCCGTAGCCGCTGGGCGGCTGCCCCAGCCGGTCGACTTCCTCACGCAGCGCCAGCAGTTGCTGGCGGGCCTCTTTGAGGGTCTCCATCAACTTCGAGTTCCGCGACGCAAGGGAGTCGATGCGCGCTTCCAGCTGATGCACATCGCGCGCGGAGCGGGCGCCGCCATGCGAACCGACGGTCTGCTCGAGTTGCTCGCGCAACAACGCGGCCTCGCGGCGTAGTTGCTCCAACTCGGCCTCGTCGCCGCTGGACATGTGTGATTCGTGGGAGGTTCCGAAAGCTTCAGAATGCTCTGAGCTACCCATGTTGCGCTCCTTTCCCACACCGAATTGGCGCGGCGGATACTTCAAAGCTACCGGCCAATGCCGACTGATGTGCGTAGTCAAATACCCACGAAAAGTTAAGATTTTCGTCACGCTGGTAATCTCGGCCACTAATCGTGATGATCGAAAGGGCCGCCGTGACCGCAAAAAGCCTCGCCACAGGCTCGGCCCGCGTCGCCGGCGTAGCCCCCGCCGCCGCTGTGACTTCGGTTCCACCCATCGGCCCGACCCTAGCGACACCCGTTCTCCGTGAAGCGGCCAGAGCCGCCTAGCCGGCCGACCGAGTGGATGAACCGGCCACTGTGCGTAGCGTTCAGCGCCGCCACCGCCCTGGCGGCGGTCGGGCTTGCGGCATGTTCGTCGCCTGACCCGAAGACTGCGCCGTCGGCCGCCTCGTCGTTGCCACCTGCCTCGTCTAGCCAGATTGCCGCGCCGGTTACTGCTCCTCTACCGCCTCCCGAAGCCCTCACGGACGTGCTCGCCCGACTCGCCGACCCGAACGTTCCGGGCGCGAGCAAGGTGAATCTGGTGGAAGGCGCGACGCCCGAGAGCGCGGCCACCCTGGACAAGTTCACCAGCGCGCTGCGCGACAACGGCTATCTGCCCATGACCTTCAACGCGAACGACATCGCGTGGTCGGATAAGAACCCGTCGAACGTGAAGGCCACCATCGCCGTTCACACCGCCCAGGCGAACAACGCCAACTTCACCTTCCCGATGGAGTTCACTCCGTTCCAGGGAGGGTGGCAGCTGTCGCGGCACACCGCCGAAATGCTGTTGGCTTTGGGGAAGTCGCCGACGGCTCCAACTTCGGGGAATTCCGCGCCCGCGCCTCCACCGGGCCCGCCCCCTGCGCCGCCACCACCCGAGCCCGCGCCGGCACCAGCACCGCCGTCCGCTGCGCCACCGTCGCCACCCCCGCCTGCACCATCACCGCCGCCCGCGGCGCCACCGCCGTCACCCCCGCCCGCACCACCACCGCCGCCGCCCGCGCCGGCTCCGGAACCCGCGCCGGCTCCGGAACCTGCTCCCGAACCCGCCCCCGATCAGCAAAACCCGCCGGGTTGACCCGCGGTATGTGGATCGGCTGGCTCGAGTTCGACGTGTTGCTGGGCGACGTTCGATCACTCAAACAGAAGCGGTCGGTCATTCGGCCCGTCGTCGCCGAGTTGCAGCGCAAGTTCAGCGTGTCGGCGGCCGAGACGGGTTCGCACGACCTGTACCGGCGAGCCGGCATCGGCGTCGCCACGGTGTCCGGCGACCGAGGCCACGCCGTCGACGTCCTGGACGCGGCCGAACGGTTGGTGGCCGCGCATCCCGAATTCGAGCTGCTGTCCGTGCGGCGCTCCCTGGTGCGCAGCGAGGATCTCCCCTAGCCAGTGGGTGGCGACCCGCTGCGCCGGCTACGCCGCGCTTGCGATCACAAACTAGCCGTCGCGGCCCTCGCGCTTGCGACCCAACGGCACGGGAGCGACGACGCCGGGCGCGAGCCGTCGCGTAAAGATCAGGAAGGCCGTGTGCCCACGCATCGAATGCTGCGGCCGGACCGCGAGGCCCACGACGTTCCAACCGCGCTGCAATGTCTCCCACGACCGCGGTTCGGTCCAGCACTGCTGCGCTCGCAGGGCCTCGACCACACGCGACAATTGGGTGACGGTGGCCACGTAAATGATCAGCACGCCGCCGGGGATCAACAGGCGGGCGACCGACTCCAGCACCTCCCACGGGGCGAGCATGTCGAGCACGGCGCGGTCGAAGGATCTGTCCGGCAGCTCGGAGTCGGAGACGTCGCTGATGATCAGTTGCCAGTTGTCCGGTGCCCGACCACCGTGGAACACCGACACGTTGCGTTCGGCGTGCTCGGCATGGTCGGCGCGCTGTTCGTAGGAGGTCACCCGTCCATCGGGCCCGACGGCGCGCAGCAGCGAACAGGTCAGCGCACCGGACCCGGCGCCGGCCTCCAGCACCCGCGCGCCCGGGAAGATGTCACCCTCGTGCACGATCTGGGCGGCGTCCTTGGGGTAGATCACCTGGGGTCCGCGCGGCATCGACATGACGTAGTCGATCAGCAGCGGCCGCATCACCAAGTACACGGCGTTGTTGCTGGACTTCACCACGCTGCCCTGCTCCAGCCCGATCAGTGCGTCATGCGGAATCGCCCCGCGATGCGTGTGGAACTCGGCGCCCGCGGTGAGCACCACGGTGTAATGCCGACCCTTGGCATCGGTGAGCTGGACACGCTCGCCCTCGGTGAACGGGCCGGTTACGGACACGCGGTCCAGCGTGCCAGCCGACTCGCCGCCGCAGGTGTTTGGGGGTTGTCGGCGTCCAGTCCTAGGCTGCGGACATGATCGTCCAGCCGGAGGCACCGCAGTCGGCGGAGTGCCCGGCGGGGCAGGTGTACCGCCCGGCCCTGTCGCCATCGCGCGCGGCGGACTTCAAGCAGTGCCCGCTGCTGTACCGGTTCCGGGCCATCGACCGGTTGCCCGAGGCGCCATCGATTGCGCAGCTGCGGGGATCCCTGGTCCACGCCGCCCTACAGCAGCTTTACGGCCTGCCCGCCGAGCAGCGCGGCCCCGACACCGCCATGTCGCTGGTTGAGCCCGCGTGGGAACAGATCATCGCCGCAACACCCGAGATGACCGCCGAGCTGGATCCGGCGCAGCGCACCCAGCTGCTGGTCGAGGCGCAGGCCCTGCTCGCCGGGTATTACCGGCTCGAGGACCCCACCCGTTTCAACCCGGAGTGCTGCGAGCAGCGGGTGGAGGTAGAGCTCGCGGACGGCACGCTGCTGCGTGGCTTCATCGACCGGATCGACGTCGCCGCCACCGGCGAGCTTCGTGTCGTCGACTACAAGACCGGCAAGGCGCCGCCGGAAGCACGAGCCCTGGCCGAGTTCAAGGCCATGTTCCAGATGAAGTTCTACGCGGTGGCGCTGTTGCGCTCCCGAGGCGTGCAGCCCACCCGGCTGCGGCTCATCTATCTGGCCGACGGCCAGGTGCTGGACTACACGCCGGATCACGACGAGCTGCTGCGGTTCGAGAAGACGCTGATGGCGATCTGGCGGGCCATCCAATCCGCCGGGCAGACGGGCGATTTCCGTCCCACCCAGTCGGGGTTGTGCGACTGGTGTCCCCACCAGCAGCACTGCCCCCTGTTCGGCGGAACCCCGCCGCCGTACCCTGGCTGGCCGGAACCAGTTGGCGCGCAAGCTAATTCGCACCCGACCGAGCCGGCAGCCTAACCCGTTAGTCGAGCGGCGAGAGCTCCTGCAGCATCGTGGGAATCAACTCGCTGACCGTGGGATGGATGTGCATAGTGCGCGACAGCGTGGTGTAGGGCGCTTTGGCCGACATCACGTCCAAAATGCAGTGAATGGCCTCGTCACCGCCGACCCCGAGGATGGCGGCCCCCAGAATCTCCTGGGTGTCGGCGTCCACCACGACTTTCATGAAGCCTTGTGTCTCACCCTTTTCCACTGCCCGGCCGACTCTGGTCATCGGCCGCTTGCCGACCAGCGCCTTGCGCCCGGACGAGCGGACCTGCTCGACGGTCATGCCGGCGCGCCCCAGCGGCGGGTCGATGTAGAGCGCGTAGGTGGTGATGCGTTCGCTCACCCGGCGCGGGTCGTCGTCCAGCAGATTGGCGGCGACGATCTCGAAGTCGTTGTAGGAGGTGTGGGTGAACGCGCCCTTGCCGTTGCAGTCGCCCATCGCCCAGATGTGATCGACGCTGGTCTTGAGCCGGTCGTCGACCACGATGTAGCCGCGGGCGTCGGTCTGCACGCCGGCCGCTTCGAGGCCCAGGTCATCGGTGTTGGGTCGCCGGCCCACCGCAAGCAGCAGATGGCTTCCTTCGACGGGGGCGGCACCCTGGCGCGGAGTCAGCTCGAACCCGTTGCCGGTCTTTGTTATTCGCACATCATCGGCATTGACGATGATATCGATGCCTTCGGCCCGCAGGATTTCTTCCACGGAGGCCGAGACATCCTCGTCTTCGCGCGATGCCAGCCGCGGTCCCCGTTCGACGACGGTCACCCGGGCCCCGAACCGCCGGTACATCTGTGCGAACTCCAGCGCGATGTAGCTGCCGCCGACGATGACGAGATGCGTTGGCACCGTGTCGAGTTCGAGCACGGACACATTGGTGAGGAAGTCGACATCGGACAGGCCCGGGATGTCGGGCACCACCGCACGCCCGCCGACGTTGAGGAAGATGCGATCGGCGCGCAGCACATCGTCACCGACCCGCAGTGTGTGCGGATCCCGGAAAACGGCGTGACCGCGAAACACGGTGCAGCCCTTCATGCCCTCGAGCCAATCCTCGACGCCCTTGCGGTCGCCCAGCATGATCTCGTCCTTGCGGGCTTTGACCTTCGCCATGTCGACGCTGACCGGTCCGGTCCCGACGCCGTATTCCGCGCCGCGGCGTGCCAGATGCGCGGCATGTGCGGAGGCCACCAGTGTCTTGGTCGGGATGCACCCGGTGTTGACGCAGGTGCCGCCGATCAGCTTGCGCTCCACCACCGCGACGCGCTGTCCGGCTGCGGTCAGCCGGCCTGCCAACGGCGGACCGGCCTGGCCGGCGCCAACGATGATCGCATCGAAATGTTCTGTCACTTAACCGCCGAGAGCAGGTACTCGGTCAGCACGTGACCCGTCGCCGCAAGGATGGCGAACCCGCCCACGATCGCCACCACGTCCTCCAGCAGCGCGATCGGCAGGTCCTTGCCGCCCATCGCGGCCACCAGCCGTTTGCGCGCCTGGTAACCCCCTAGGGTGCCCAGCACCGCGCCGATGACGCCGGCGCCCAGCGCGGTAAACGTCCAGTGCGGCCAAGCGCCAAGGGCCGCGCCCGCGAGTCCGCCCGTGACGATCCGGGCCGCGAAGATCGGCGGCGCGGTGCGCGCCGGCGTCTTAGGCAGCTTGTCGTTGATCAGTTCGCCCACGGCGAGAACGGTGAAGATGATCACCGTGATGATGCTGGCCATCCAGCCTGCCCATGTGCCATGCAGATCGATCCAGCCGATGAATGCGGCCCAGGCGACGACGGCGGGCGCAGTCAGCGACCGCAGCCCGGCCACGACGCCAATCAGTAAAGCCAGCAAGACAAGAAGTGCGTGTGTCACGGAAGACCCTCCTGGGAGACGAACACCGGCGACCAATGCGGGGACGACCCACACGCCAACCCGGGCTGTCCCCCGAGGCGGACGCTAACACAGCCGCGGGTTTTGCACCGCGTGCGCAATCAGAACCGGCAAAACCTGATATCGGACGCCAGGATCGCCTTGGCCCCAATGGCGGCCAACTCGTCCATGATCTCGTTGACGCCCCGACGCGGCACCAGCGCGCGGATGGCGATCCAGTCCGGGTCGGCCAGGGGTGCGATGGTCGGCGACTCCAGCCCCGGCGTGATCGCCGTGGCCTTGTCCTGCACCGAGCGGGGGCAGTCGTAATCGAGCATCAGATATTGCTGGCCGAACACCACGCCCTGGATCCGCGCCACCAATTGATCGCGCGCCGCCTGCGTCCCGGACTTGCTGCTCTGCTCACTCTCGATCAGCACCGCTTCCGAATCGCACAGCGGGTCGCCGATTGCCACGAGGTTGTGCAGACTCAGGGTGCGCCCGGAACCCACCACGTCGGCGATTGCGTCGGCCACACCGAGTTGTATCGAGATCTCCACCGCACCGTCGAGCCTGATGACGGTTGCCTCAATACCACGCCCGGCCAAGTCTTTTCGGACCAGATTCGGATACGCGGTGGCGATCCGTCTGCCGGCCAGATCGGCGATCTTCCAGTCGCGCCCGGCCGGCCCGGCGTAGCGAAAGCTCGACGAGCCGAATCCCAGCGCCAAGCGTTCGCGCACCGGGGCGTCGGAGTCGCCCACCAGGTCCCGGCCGGTGATGCCGAAGTCCAGCTCTCCCGAACCCACATAGATGGCAATGTCTTTGGGCCGCAGGAAGAAGAATTCGACCTGGTTCGCCGGGTCGATGACGGTCAAGTCTTTGGAATCGGTGCGGCGCCGGTAGCCGGCTTCTGAGAGGATCTCGCTGGCCGGCTCGCTCAGCGTGCCCTTGTTGGGAACCGCAACCCGCAGCATGGTCATAGTTTCCGATACACGTCGTCGAGGGTCAGTCCCCGGGCCACCATCAACACCTGGGTCCAGTAGAGCAACTGGCTGATCTCCTCGGCCAGCGCCTCGTCGGATTCGTGTTCGGCGGCCAGCCATACTTCGCCGGCTTCCTCGAGGATCTTTTTGCCCAGGCCGTGGACGCCACCGTCCAGGGCGGCGACCGTCGCGCTGCCGGCCGGCCGGGTACGGGCACGCTCGCCCAGTTCGGCGAACAGATCCTCGAAGGTCTTCACGGCCAGCGATTGTTTCACGCGGCGGCGAGCAAAGTCACGGCGGTTTAGCCCGGCCGGGTGCTGAGCTGCTTGGTCAGTCGAACCCAGCGAGCGTGATACGCAGCGCTTCCTCCAATTGCACGTGAAATGGTGGGCTCTCGGCGATGTCCGATGTCAGCCACCCGTCGAGGACGAATTGCACTGTGGCCAAACTGGTGTGGACCAATAGCGCTGGTCGGATATCGGCCGCCGCATCGACACCCATCCGGTGGGCGACCTGCGCGATCAGCGTGCCGTGATCGGTTTCGCTGACCAGGACGGATTTGCTCAACAGGTGGGGCGCGGTGGCAACGGCAACGCGCCAGGTATCGAGGTTGTCGACCTCGCTGACATCCCTGGCGTGAGTGACGAACAGCTGGATCAACGCTTCGACTGGTGACTCGTGTTGCGGCCTGGCGCTGTACGAACCCACGATCTCGGCGGCCGCCTCCCGGACGGGATCGATCAGCAGGCCCTCCTTCGTGGGCGCGTACCGAAAATACGTGCTGATGGAGATCCCGGCGGCCGAGGCGATGTCCTCGGTCGTCACTGCCTCGAAGCCGCGTTCGGCGAAGAGTTGGTGCGCCGTCTCCTGGATCTGGGAAAGCAGCTCAGCACGGCGGCGGTCCCGCAATGAACCGGTGTTTGCTGAGGGCATACCATCACCTTCGTCAAATCCGACATCAGAACCCCACGGCGCCGTCCAGCGACGAACTCAGATGAGTGACTCTACACTATTGAAAGTCCCTATCAAGTAGGCTAGTGTGATGCAGCACACACCGCTGAGCTGCGGAGTCCGTGAGCTTGTTGACACTATTTTAATAAGAATAGCGTCCAACTGCCGTCTAACGTCCTCCGTTCGGCACTCAGGACTTAGGGGTGGGAGAGGGCCGATGAAAGCGGCAGCTGGTACGCGATGGTCCGTGCCTTGGGTTTGCTAGACGGACCGCAGGTCACGCAGCTATGACGACGGCACAGCTTGATGGCGTTACCGCCATCCGGAACTGGTCCGTCGGGTACGTCAAACGTCACCCGGTCGCCTCGCTGACGACGGTGGGTGAACAGTTCGTTCTGGGTGTGCGAACCGCTCAATATTTCTTCTACGACCTAGTGACCGGGCGATTCCAGTGGCAGGAGTTCGTCCGGCAGGGCGCGTTCATGGCCGGCACCGCCGTGTTGCCGACGATCCTGGTGTCGCTGCCGATCAGCGTCACACTTGTCCATTCAGTTCGCGTTGCTGGCCGGCCAGGTCGGCGCGACGTCGTTAGCCGGGGCGGCCAGCGGGCTCGCCGTTATCCGGCAGGGGGCGTCGCTGGTGGCGGCGGTCCTCATGGCCTCGGCGGTCGGGTCGGCGATCACCGCCGACCTGGGTTCGCGGACGATGCGCGAAGAGACCGACGCAATGGAGGTGATGGGCGTCTCGGTGATCCGTCGCCTGGTCGTCCCCCGCTTCGCCGCGGCGGTGATGATCGGCGTCGCCCTCACCGGTGTCGTGTGCTTCGCCGGATTCTTCGCGAGCTACATGTTCAACGTGTACTTCCAGAACGGGGCGCCGGGCAGCTTCGTGTCGACGTTCGCCTCGTTCGCGACGACCGGCGACATGATCTTGGCGCTGATCAAAGCCATCGTGTTCGGCGCCATCGTAGCCATTGTGTCGAGCCAGAAAGGCTTGTCCACCAAGGGCGGACCGACCGGTGTCGCGAACTCCGTGAATGCCGCTGTGGTCGAGGCGATTCTGCTGTTGATGATCGTCAACGTCGCGATCAGCCAGCTCTACATCATGTTGTCGCCCAGGACGGGGCTGTGACGTGACCGCCTCCGCCTATCAGCCGTTCGCACCGATTTCGATGCCGCTCGTCCGGCTGTACCGCAGAAGCAGAGTGCCGATCATCCGGCTGGGCCACCTACTGGTCTTCTTCGTCCGGGCGGCGGTCGCCGTGCCGTTGGCCTTGCGCCAGTACAAGGCTGAGTTCCTGCGGCTGCTGTCGAACATCACCTGGGGCAACGGCTCGATCGTGGTGGGTGGCGGCACCGCCGGTGTGGCCGTTGTGCTGGGCATGACGGTCGGCGCACTCGTCGGCATCGAGGGCTACAACTTCCTGAACCTGCTGGGGCTCGGCCCCGCCACCGGGTTCGTCTCGTCATTGGTCAACACCCGCGAGCTGGCTCCCCTGATGGCGTCGCTCTCGTTCGCCATGCAGGGCGGTTGCCGCTTTACCGCCCAGCTTGGATCCATGCGCATCGCCGAGGAGATCGATGCGTTGGAATCGATTGCCATCCGCCCGATCCCCTACCTGGTGACCACCCGGCTGATCGCTTCGGTGGTGGCGATCGTCCCTCTATACGCCGCCTGCCTGGCGATCGGATACCTGAGCACGCAAATCGTGGTGGGTATCGGCAGCGGCGGCTCGACCGGTTCCTACCTGCACTACTTCACGCTGATGTTGGCGGGCCAAGACATCGTCTATTCCTTGATCAAGGCCGTCATCTTCGTGTGGATCGCGTCCACGATCCAGTGCTACTACGGGTATTACGCCAGCGGCGGGCCCGAGGGCGTCGGAGTCGCCGCGGGGCACGGTATGCGGGCCAGCATCACCGTCGTGATCATCGTGAACATGCTGCTCACGATGGCGCTGTGGGGCGTCGACTCCGGCGCAAGGTTTGGTGGGTAGGCCGGTGGCTAGGTCGGTGGAACATGCCCAATTCCTTTGAGCTGGACGGTCGCGGCCCCTCCGACCGGCAGCTGTTCGGCATCGGCATCGCGGTGGTGGTGGTCAGCGCCCTGATCACCACCGCGATGTTGGTCAAATCCACTGGCAGACTTAACGATTACGTGCGGGTGGTAGCAGATCTGGTCAACGTGGGCGACGGCCTACCGCAGAAGTCCGACGTCAAATACCACGGTGTGCTCGTCGGAATGGTCAACGGCGTCGTCCCGGCGGCGCACGGCAAGCCCAACTATGTCCACATCGACCTCAAAGAGGACTACGCCAAGTCGATTCCGGCCAACGTAACAGCACGCGTGGTGCCCAGCAACGTTTTCGCGGTGTCGTCGGTCCAACTGGTGGGCAGCGGCCCCGGCGTGAAAATCCGCCCCGGCGATCACATCGTGGAGGACAAGCGGCTGCCGACCGTTCTGTTCCAGACGACCGTCACCAAGCTGCGCGACCTGCTCGCCGCCGCGGGGCGCGGTCGCGACGACAGGTCCGTCGGGATCCTGGCCGCCCTGGGTGCCGCCACCGACCACCGCCGCGTCAGCCTGCTGAACGCCGGCGCGCAACTGAATCGCACTCTCGATCAACTCAATTCGATTGTCAGCACCGACGCCGGCCCCTCGACGGTGTCGGCGCTGCTGGACGCGACGACCGGGCTCGCGCAGACCGCACCCGATCTTCTCGATGCATTGCATCAGGCCGTCGAGCCGATGCGGACCTTCGCCGAGACCCGCGGGCAGTTGGCCTCGCTGCTGTCGGGCGCCGACTACACCGTCGGGACGACGCGTCAATCCTTCGACAACCACATCGATCAACTGATCAAGATCACCAGCGATTTCACACCGGTGCTCGGCATCTTGGCTCAGAAGTCGAACAACTTCGTGCCCGCCGTCGCCAAGCTGGATAACCTGGCCAACCAGTTCATGGAACAGGTGTGGAACCCGCGCACGAACCTGGGCAACATGCGCGCGATGCTGACCTTCACGCCCAGTTCCACCTACACGCGCGCCGACTGTCCCCATTACGGCGAGCTCAAGGGACCCAGTTGCTTTACCGCGCCGCTGATTCCGGTGCGGCCCGATCTGCCCGAGGTGCTGCTGCCACAGAACTATCAGCCGCCCAAGGACCTGGCCCCGCCGCCCGGGACGGTGATCGGCCCGGACGGAAACCTTGTTGCGGTGGGGCCGCCGCTGATCAACCCCACTCCTAACTTGACCGATCCCAATCCGCCGCTGGCCCCGGGGATTACGCCGTCACCACCAGTGCCCGGCAGCGCGAATCCCGACAACCCCAGGCCCGGGGCGCCAGCGACACCACAAGAGCACGAGCCGTGGGTCGCGCCGGTGGCGCCCAAGGCGCCGTGGATTCCGCAGGCCTCGTTCAAGACCTCTTTCGGGGGCAGCGTGGGACCCGTTGGGAGCCAGTACGAACGCAACATGCTTGGCGTGATCACCGGCACCCCGGCGACGGTAGCCACCGAGCTGCTGCTGGGTCCGGTCGCCCGCGGCACCACGGTGTCACTGACTCATCCACCCGGGGAGGCCAATTGAGGTTTCGAGGCCCACTCGTCGCGCTGACCCTGTTCATGATCGTCTCGTTGACGCTGACCTGGCTGGTGTATGTGAGCTTGCGGCGCGACGTGGCCGGCAACACCGCCAGGTATTCGGCGATGTTCACCGATGTGTACGGGCTTCGCGAAGGCGACGACGTCCGCATGGCCGGGGTGCGCGTTGGGCCGCGTCGAAAAAGTGGAGCTCGACGGGAATCTGGCGAAGGTCTCTTTCGTCGTGCAGTCCGAACAGCGGCTGTTCGGAAACACCCTCGCGTCGGTGACCTATCAGAATATCGTCGGGCAGCGTTACCTCGGACTGTCCATCGGCAAGGAAGGCAGTCCGCAGCTAATTTCCCCGGGCAGCACGATCCCGCTGGAACGCACCGAGCCGTCTTTCGACGTGACCACGCTGCTCAACGGCTACGAACCGTTGTTCAGCCTGCTGAACCCGCATGATGCCGACAACCTCACCAAGGGCATCATCGCCTCGCTGCAGGGTGACACGTCATCGCTGACCACACTGGTCGGGCAGACCTCCACGCTCACACAGACTTTCGCGGGCCGCGATCAGGCCCTCGGCAGCGTGATCACCAATCTCAACAAGGTGGTCGGCAACCTTGCGCAACAGAACGACAATCTCGACGGGGTCATCACGCAGACCCGCAGCGTCGTGGGCGAGCTCGACCGGCGGCGCCCGGACCTGGTTGCCTCAGTGGGTTCGCTGGCCCGGGTGACCAACCGGCTGTCGGCCTCGGCGACGGACGTGTATCCGGCACTGCGCGAATTCATCGATCGTCAGCCCGGTGTCACCAAACACATCATGGACGTCGAACCGCAGGTGGCGTTCTTCGGCGACAACATCCCGCTGCTGCTGAAGGGCCTTACCCGGGTGGGCAATCAGGGCGCCTACGGCAACGCCTACGTGTGCGACGTGAACTTTATGGGGTTCTTCCCCGGGCTCAATGATGTGGTGCCGATCATCATCAACGCGGCCACCCCGGGCAACAGGGCTTGGCACACCCCAAGGTGCAGGAGCACGGTCGATGGCTAAATCGTCTGTAGGAAAACTGATTTCGGGGGTGAAGAAGCGTCCGCTGGAAAGCTACAACAAGACCTGGCTCGGGTTCATCGCCGTCGCGGTGGTTGCGGCGGTGATTTCAGTCATGCTGTTGGTGCATGCGATCGGTGCCGGCTATCGGCATTACACCGCGGAGTTCCTCCAAGCGGCTTCGCTGCGGGCCGGCAATCCGATCGTGGTCGCGGGCATCCCGGTGGGCAATGTCACCAGCATGAAACTCGTCGGCGACCATGTCGAGGCGGGCCTGAAGGTCCGCGACGACATCAAGCTGGGCAAGGACTCTCGAGCACAGATCAGGGTCACCACCATTCTGGGTTCGCGCTACCTCGCGCTGGAACCCCACGGCCCGGCGCACCTGCCCCACGACACCTTCGACCTGGCACACACGGAGGTGCCCTACGACCTGCAGGCCGCGTTGCAGGACGCCACCACCACTTTCGAGCAGGTGGACTCCGACAGGTTTGCGCAGTCGCTGGCGGTGCTGGGCAAGCAACTCGAGGGTCTGCCCGCCGTTGTGCCGCAGGCGATCACGAACATCAATACGCTATCGTCGATCATCGCGGTACGACGCGACCAGCTGGGACAGCTGCTCCGCAGCACCGAGCAGGTGACGAACACGCTGCGGCGCCAGCAGGCCGGCGTCGGCGCTCTGGTGGACCAGGGGCAAGACCTGCTGGGCCAATTCGTCGCGCGGCGCGCCGTTTTCCACGCGATGATGCAGTCCTTGTCGAGCCTGGTCGACACCATGAGTCAGGTCGTGGTCAACGATCGCTCGGGTCTGGATGCGCTGATCAAAGACATGCGCGACTTCACCAACCTGATGTCCCAGCACGACGACCTACTGCACAGCATGCTGCAGACCAGCCCGATCTTCTTCCGCGAGGCGGCGAACCTCACCGGTGACGGCAACGCGATCAACTTCAACGCCCCCAACGTCCCGCTGATCGACTCCTGGATGTGCGCAATCAGCGGCCGTGCCAAGCAGTTCGGCATGATCCAGTACTTCAAGGACTGCAAGTGAAGGGCCTGGGCGCCAAGGCGCTGGCCATCATCGCCGCGGTCGCGGTCATCGCCGCCGCAGTCGGTATCGGCTGGTGGACCCTGAGCTCCGACGAGGACACGATCACCCTGACCGCCCAGTTCGACAGCGCCTCAGGCCTCTACGAGGGCAACGAGGTGGCGGTGTTGGGCATGCCGGTCGGGAAGGTCACCAAGATCAACGCCAAGGGCGGCTACGTCGAAGTCGAGTTCACCGTGGACCGGCGCGTCAAAGTTCCCGTCACCGCACAGGCCGTCACGGTGTCGACCTCCATCCTGACCGACCGGCAGATCGAGCTCACGCCCCCATATCACGGCGGACCGACCTTGGAGAACCACGACACCATCGGGCTACCCCGAACCAAGACGCCCGTCGAATTCAGCAGCGTCCTCAACGTTTTGGACAAGGTGACCAAGTCGCTCGAGGGTGACGGCCACGGTGGCGGACCGATCGCCGACGTGCTCAACGGCGGCACCGAGGTGGTCAACGGCAACGGCGAGAAGATCAAGGCGGCGTTGGGTGAGCTGTCCAAGGCGCTACGGCTGTCCAGCGACGGCGGCGCGGCGACGCGCGAGCAGATCACCACGATCGTCAAGAACATCAGCACCCTGTTCGACGCCGTGGCCGCCAATGACACGAAGTTACGCGAATTCGCATCCACCATCCACCAAGTCAGCCAGATCATGGCCGACGAGGACCTGGGCAGCGGCAGCACCGGGCACAAGCTCGACCAACTGATCCAGCGGGCGGGCGACTTACTCGACGCAAACCGCGACAACGTCAAGCAGGTTGTGCTCCATGGCAACGACGCGCTGACGACGGTGACCGACCAGCGGCGCGACCTGGCCGAGCTGCTGGATCTGGCTCCGCTCGTGGCAGACAACGCCTACAACATGATCGACCGGGCGAATGGCAGTGTGCGGGCCCGCTTCCTCACGGATCGGTTGCTGTTCGACAGCCAGTACACCAAAGAGATCTGCAACCTGATGGGCCTTCGACAACTCGGCTGCAGCACGGGGACCATCCGGGACTTCGGCCCCGATTTCGGCTTGACGTATGTGCTCGACGGCATGGCCGCCATGGGGCAGAAATGACGACGACGGGCGCGCGGGGCATGGTGACGGTGGTGGCCGCGGCGATAGTCACCGCGGGCTGTGCCACGAACGGCCTTGCCAGCCTGCCACTTCCGGCACCGGGGCTGGGCTCGGGAGGGTATTCGCTGAACGCGGTATTCTCCAACGCGCTGAACCTGCCGATGAACGCCAAGGTCAAGCTCGCCGGCGCCGACGTCGGGCAGCTCGAATCCATGGTCGCACGCAACTACACCGCGGTCACCCGGCTGCGCATCCGGGAGGGCGTGCAACTGCCGCGGGGCAGCACCGCCGAATTGCGCACCGCGACACCGCTGGGCGACGTGTTCGTCGCGTTGAAGCCACCGGCCGACGATCCCGCGACCGGGCCGCTGCTGGGAAACGGCGACACCATCGGCCTGGATTCGACCGCGGCCGCCGCGACCGTCGAGTCGGTGCTGAGCTCGGCGGCGATCCTGGTGAACGGCGGGGCGGTTCGGAATTTCACCAACATCATCAACGGTTTCGGCAAGGCGACCGGCGACCAGGGCCAGGCTTTCGGAGACATGATCCGCAAGTCCAACGAGCTGCTTGGGACGTTGGATGCCCGGTCCGATCAGATCTCGCATGCGCTGACCCAATTGTCAAGCCTGGCCGATCAACTCGACGCCAAGAACCAGACCATCAACGACCTGATGGCGGCCGCCAGCCCCGCCACTTCGGCGCTGGCCGACAACACCAGTCAACTCTCCAATCTGGTTGTACAGGTGGGTGATACCTCCCGGTTACTGGCCAGGTTCCCGTCGATCGGCGGGACCGACACCAGCGGCCGCAGCATGATCCGCGACCTGAACACGATCGCCGGGGCCGCCGACGACGTTGCGATGAGCCCGGATACCAGCTGGCTGTCGATAAATCGGCTTATCCCCGCGTTGGTCAAATCGACGGCGGGGAACTCGATTTCGGTTAATGTGGGCGTGGACAAGATCATGCTCGGTTCGCTGCCCGATATCGGATTCCCCGGTGACATCGGGCTGCACGGTCCTCATCACTACAACGTGAACCTGCTCGTCGGCACCCTCAAGTACACCCTGTGGCGGCTGCAGGAACGCGTGGTTGGCCGGGGGCCGAATTCGCCGCAGGTTCCGGTCATCCCGGACCCGAGCATCCCGGGCCAAATCGATGTCGCCCCTGGTCCCCCGCCGGCTCCGGCGCCACCGCCAGCGGGACCGCTGCCACCGCCAGGACCGCAACAATGATGCGCGCCGTCGCCAACTTCGCCAATATCGTCGTCCGCGCAGTGCGCACGGGTCACCGGCAACAGGTTTGGCTGTCGGTGGCCGGCTTGGTGCTCATCCTGGTCGTGGCGACCGCCTATCTGCTCATCGGCGCGCTGCGGGTGAAGCCCTTCGTCTCTTCCTACCGGGTCACCGTGCAGTTGGCCGAATCCGGCGGCCTGCTGCCCAATCAAGACGTCGCACTGCGCGGAGTGCGCATCGGCCGCATCCAGTCGCTGCAGATCACCGACAACGGGGTGAACGCGGTCGCCGACATCACGTCGAAGGTGCGGATCCCGGCCAACAGCGTCGTGCACGTGTCGGCACTCTCGCCGGCCGGAGAACAGTACATCAACTTCGAAGCCGCGTCCGACGCCGGGCCGTATCTGCACGATGGGAGCTTCATCGCGCTGGACCACACGACCGTCCCGGTCAGCTTGGCGCAGTTGCTCGGTGACGCCGACGGTCTGCTGGCGCAGGTCGACCCGCACAAGATCGAGTTGATCAAGAAGGAATTGAGCCTGAGTAAGGAGGGCCCGGCGAAGCTGACCGCCATCGTCGACGGCGGCACGTTCCTGCTTTCGACGCTGGATTCGGTGCTGCCCCAAACCACCAGCATCATCAAGACCAGCCGCGTCGTGCTCACTCTGGCCAGCGACAAGAACACCGGATTGGGCGCCACCGCAACAGAACTCAACCAAACGCTGACCGGTGTAGCCCGCATGCAGGCCGGCTACCGCCGGTTGACTGGGCGGACGCCGCGCACCCTTTCGGCCGTCGACAATCTGTTCGCGGACAACTCCGACACCATGGTGCAGTTGCTGGGCAGCATGGCCACCATGTCACACCTGTTCTATCTGCGGGTGCCGGCGCTCAACGCGCTGTTCCCCGATTACCGCGGGTCGGTACTGGACGCGGTGACGAGCGCCTTTCACGACGGCGGTGTCTGGGCGACGGCCGACCTGTATCCCCGCTACGTCTGCGACTACGGGACGCCGGCGCACGCTTCCTCCGCCGCCGATTATTACGAGCCGTTCATGTACACCTACTGTCGCGACGACGACCCGGCGGTGTCGATCCGCGGCGCCAAGAACGCACCACGGCCGGGTGGCGACGACACCGCCGGTCCGCCGCCAGGAGCAAACCTGGGCCTTCGAACCGACCCGACTCCGCGGGGCCGTTACACCATTCCCACGCCCTACGGCGGTCCGCCGCTGCCGATCGAACCGCCGCATTGAGCATTGAACCTATCAACCTTTAGGAGATGATCGTGGTCGTGACCACCAAGAAGAACCCGAAATCCGACACGGCAACCCCAACGGAAGCGGCTGCTGAGGCACCGGAAGTTGCAAGCGAAGATGCCGAGGAGGAGCGTGTCGACGAATCCGCCGACGCACCCGAGGATTCGGCCGACGACGCGACCACCCACGAGGGTGACGAGCAGATACGAGACGAGGACGACGAAGGCGGGTTGCTCAAACGCAAGCATCCCACGACCGAGCGCGTCAAGCGGCCCTGGCGCCAGTATCTGCGTCGCAGCGCGCTGCCGGCGATACTCATTGCATCACTTGCCGTTTCGGGGTATTTCGGGTGGCGGCAGTGGCAGGACCATCAGGTGAAGGCGGCGAGTGAACAGGCCCAACAGGCGGCCATCGCCTATGCACAGGTGCTGACGAGTATCGATTCGAACAAGGTCGACGAGAACTTCAAGCAGGTGCTCGACGGCGCGACCGGCGAATTCAAGGACATGTACACCCAGTCCAGCGTCAAGCTTCGGCAGCTGCTGATCGACAACAAGGCGACCGCGCACGGCGTGGTGGTGGACTCGGCCATTCAGTCCGGATCCACCGACAGGGTCGTCGTGCTGCTCTTCATCGACCAGACCGTCACCAACACGGCCGCACCCGACCCGCGCATCGACCGCAGCAGGATCAAGATGACCATGGAGAAGGTCGACGGTCGCTGGCGGGCAAGCAAAGTCCAACTCCTCTGAGCCGAGGGAGCCTTCATGCTCAAGAGAATGTCAGCGGCGCTCGTATTGGCCGCGGCCGCAACGATTCCGAGCACCGCCACCACGCATGCGTCGGCGCCGTCATTCTGCGGGGAACTCGGCGGTAATTGGGACGGCCAGTACTGCCACACCGCGGTGACCTCGGAACGCAACGCCGTGCGCGACATCAAGGTCGCCGTGCCCGACGATCTGGTCGACAATCCGACCACCGGCCCGGTGATCCGGGACTATCTGCACACCCTGGTCAACAACTGGAAGACCGCCAACGGCAGCATGGCCGCCGACAGCTACGGTGAGGAGAACTTCGAGGTCTTCCGGCACGGCAACCTGCTCAGCGCGGTGTTTCACGAGGACTATCACGCCGACGGGCCCAAACCCAACAACGCCTACCGGACCTTCACCTTCGACATGGCAGCGGGCAGACGGGTGCAGCTCGCCGATCTGACGACGTCGAATCCGCTGACCGCGATCCCGCCGCTGGCTGCGCCGTTCATCGATACGGCGCTCAATCAGGCTCCGCCACCGCATGATCCGGGCACATACCCGTTTATCCTCGACCGTTGGACTCCTGACAAGGTCTACTCGGGCGCGTACAAAGCGTGGGCGCTGACGCCCGACGAGTTGATCATCTACATGCCTGACTATCCGGTCGGCCACGACGAGCCGATCAACTTCTCCCCCGGCCTGCCGCAGTGGTTCATGGACGGCGGCACCGTGCAGGCGCACATCCCGCTATCCGCGTTGAGCCCGGTGATGCGTATCTGAGCAGTGTTTGCGATCGCGCAGTGCTTGCGGGGCAATGCCGTTGGATGACGGCACCCGCTCACGGCGATTCCGGTGTAAGCCGACGCCGGTTGGGTACCTTGCAGAAGTGCGCCGACATTTTCGCTGTGTGAGCACTTCTCGTGCTTGCGATGCCAACCATTCACAGATTCGACTCGCCGTGCCGCCATCGCGAACACTGTGATGGCGACACCGAAACGGGTGCCCGAGGACTTACGCCAGTTGGCCGAGGCCCACGGGGTAGCTACCTTCTACCGCAACGAACGACGCGAACCGGTCGAGGTCGATGCCGACGTCGTGGTCCGAGTACTCGCGTTGCTCGAGGTCGATGCCGGCACAGATGCCGACCGGCGCCGCGAGTTGGCACGGTTGGCCGAGCGCAACCGCGCGGGGGCTCTGGCGCCGACGGTCGCCACGCGGGTCGACGGCCGGCCGCGACCGTTTCCCGGAGCTGCGGCATTGGTCGGCGAGGACGGCAGCCAGACCGATGTACGCGACGAACTGCCCGGCGAATTGTCGCCGGGCTGGTACCGGCTGCACACCAAGGACGGCCAGGAAGTCACCCTGGTAGCGGCTCCGCCGCGCGTGCCCCAAACACCAATCACCTGGGGATGGATGCTGCAGCTGTACGCGCTGCGCTCGGGCCGCTCGTGGGGCATCGGCGATCTGGGGGACTTGCGAGAATTCATTGAATGGACCGCAACCGCGCACGGAGCGGGCGCGATATTGCTCAACCCGCTGAATGCGCCGGGACCGACACATCCGGTGCAGCCCTCGCCCTACACCCCATCCAGCCGACGATTTGCCAACCCGCTGGCTCTGCGCATCGAGGACCTCGACGCTTACCGTCGAGCCGACCCGGAAACCCGCGCCGAAGTTGACGCACTGCGTGTCTCACCCGGCACGGAGCGGCTCGACCATGACCTCGTCTGGGCCGCCAAGCGCTCGGCGCTGGAGTTGCTTTGGCGCGCCGAGAACCGACCTTGCCCACTGGACGAGTCACCCGCCTCCACGGCACTGCGGGACTGGGCCACCTACTGCGCGCTGGCCGAGCGACACGGTGGCCGCTGGCCACAATGGCCCGACTTGCTGCACAAGGTCGACGGGCCGGGCGTCACCGCCGCTCGCCGAGAACTGGCGCCCAGGATCGCCTTTCATTCCTGGGTACAGCAACGCTGCGCCGAACAGCTCCGCGAGGTACGCAACGCCGCGCGCAGAACTGGCATGGCGCTGGGCGTCTTGCACGACCTACCGGTCGGGGTCGACTCGGACGGTGCCGACGCGTGGGCCCTGGCCGACACGCTGGCCACCGGAGTTCACGTCGGCGCCCCGCCGGACAATTTCACCCCGCGCGGCCAAGACTGGGGGCTACCGCCTTGGCGGCCGGACCGGCTCGCCGCTACCGGATACAGCGCGCTGCGAGAAATGCTGCGCGCCATACTCGTTCACGCCGACGGCCTACGGATTGACCACGTCGCGGGCTTATGGCGGCTGTGGTGGATACCGCCAGGCGACTCCGCTGACCGGGGTACCTACGTCCATTACGACGCCGACGTCATGCTTGCCGTGCTCGCGCTGGAAGCCCAGCGAGCCGGAGCGACCGTGGTGGGCGAGGACCTGGGCACTGTCGAGCCGGAAGTCACGGAAGCATTGGGCGACAACGGAATGCTCGGCTGCGCGGTTTCCTGGTTCACCCGCGACGAGTCCGCGCCCGAACAACCGTTGCTGCCCTCGTCGCGGTGGCCCCAGCGCGCGGCCGCCAGCCTGTCCACACACGACCTGCCCACCGCGGCGGGCTTTTTGCGAGGTGAACACGTGCGGGCGCGCGCGGAGCTCGGCCTGCTCGATGATGTGCCGGCCGAACGCGCCTCAGCCGAGAAGGAGAAAGCCGAGTGGCTGGCCTTGCTTCGTTCGGAAGGGCTACTGCCGGCCGACCCGAACGAGAACGACATCATCGTCGCGATGCACCGCTTCCTGGCGGCGACCTCCAGCAGGTTGAAACTGATCTCGCCCTACGACATCGTCGCCGAGCCGCGACAACCGAATTTGCCTGGGACCATTGACGAATACCCGAATTGGCGCTTGCCGCTCCCGGAGACGCTCGAGCAGCTGCGCGACGATCCACGAGTCGCCGAGATCGCCGCTATATTTCAGGCCGCCGCCGGGGCTGACCCGGGACAATCGCCTGAGCACGATGCCGTCTCGGCGGCCAGTGCGAACTCGCCAACGCCAGCGCTCAGTCCTCCGGGTTGTAGCCGAGGTTGGGAGCGAGCCAGCGCTCGGCTTCCTGCAAAGTCCACCCCTTGCGCTTCGCGTAGTCGGCGACCTGGTCCTGGGCCAGCCGGCCGACCACGAAGTACTGCGACTGCGGATGCGAGAAATACCAGCCGCTGACCGCGGCACCGGGCCACATCGCCATCGACTCGGTCAACTCGATGCCGGTCCGCTCCCTGACGTCCATCAACTTCCAGAGCGTCACCTTCTCGGTGTGCTCCGGGCAGGCCGGGTAGCCGGGGGCCGGACGGATTCCCCGGTACTTCTCATCGATGAGCGCCTCGTTGTCCAGGTGCTCATCGGGCTGGAACCCCCAGAACTCCTTGCGGACCCGTTGGTGCAGCCGTTCGGCGAAAGCCTCCGCCAGCCGGTCGGCGACCGACTCGAGCAGGATCGCGCTGTAGTCGTCGAGGGCCGCCTTGAACTCCGCGATCTTCTCCTGGCTGCCGAGCCCAGAGGTGACGGCGAAGGCGCCGACGTAGTCGGCCAGACCGGTGTCCTTGGGCGCGATGTAGTCGCCCAGCGACCGGTTCGGGATGCCCTGCCGGTGCTCGCCCTGCTGACGCAGGTTGTGCAAGGTGGTCAGCACCTCGGCACGAGTCTCGTCGGTGTACACCTCGATGTCTTCGATACCCGAGCCGACCGCGTTCGCCGGGAAGAACCCGATCACCCCGTTGGCAGTCAGCCACTTCTCCTTGATCGCGGTGTCGAGCATCTCCTGGGCGTCGTCGTACAGCTTGCGGGCAGCCTCGCCCGAGGCCGGATTGTTGAGGATGTCGGGGAACCTGCCCTTCATCTCCCAGGCGTTGAAGAACGGCTGCCAATCGATGTACTCGCGCAACTCGGCGAGGTCGTAGTCATGGAACTCCCGCACGCCGAGCCCCTGGGCGGGCACCGGCGGCGTGTAGCCGTCCCAATCGATCGGCGTCCGGTTGGCGCGGGCCTTCTCCAGCGTCAGCTGTCGGCCGCTCGTTCTTCTGGGCGTGCCGTTCGCGCAGAGATGCGTAGTCTTTCTCGGTGGCCTCCAGCAGGGCTGGACGCTGCTTGTCGTCGAGGAGCGCCGCAGCGACCGGCACCGAGCGGGAGGCGTCCTTGACCCAGACCACCGGACCGCTGCGACGCGGCGACACCTTCACGGCGGTGTGGGCGCGTGAGGTGGTCGCGCCACCGATCAGCAGCGGGATCTGAAGCCCCTCGCGTTCCATCTCGGCGGCGAAGTTGACCATCTCGTCCAAGGACGGGGTGATCAGGCCGGACAGCCCGATGATGTCGGCGTCATGCTCCTTCGCCGCGTCCAGGATCTTGCTCGCGGGCACCATCACCCCGAGGTCGATCACTTCGAAGTTGTTGCACTGCAGGACGACCCCGACGATGTTCTTGCCGATGTCGTGGACGTCGCCCTTCACGGTCGCCATGATGATCGTGCCGTTGGTGTTCTTGGATGCGGCTCCATTTTGGGAGGCGCCGGACTCTTCTTTCTCAGCCTCGATGTACGGCAGCAGGTACGCGACGGCCTTCTTCATCACCCGGGCCGACTTCACGACCTGGGGCAGGAACATCTTGCCCGAGCCGAAGAGGTCACCGACGACGTTCATGCCGTCCATCAGCGGGCCCTCGATCACCTCGATCGGGCGACCCCCGGCCGCGGCGATCTCGGCCCGCAATTCCTCGGTGTCGGCATCGACGTGTGCGTCGATGCCCTTGACCAGGGCGTGCGTGATCCGCTCGCGGACCGGGAGGCTGCGCCACTCGGCCGCCACCGGGTCGTCGGCCTGCTCTGACTTGTTGAACCGCTCAGCGATCTCCAGGAGCCGTTCGGCCGCGTCCTCGCGACGGTTCAAGACGACGTCCTCGATGCGTTCCCGCAGCTCGGGGTCGATCGAGTCGTAGGGCACCAGCGCACCGGCGTTGACGATGCCCATGTCCAGGCCGGCCTTGATGGCGTGGAACAGGAACACCGCGTGGATCGCCTCGCGGACGGGGTTGTTGCCCCGGAACGAGAACGACACGTTCGAGATGCCGCCGGAGATGTGCACCCCGGGAAGGTTCTCCTTGATCCAGGCGCAGGCCTCGATGAAGTCGATCCCGTACGTCGCGTGCTCCTCGATACCGGTCGCCAGCGCGAAGCAGTTCGGGTCGAAAATGATGTCCTCGGCCGGGAAGCCGACCTCTTCGGTCAGGATCCGGTAGGCGCGCCCGCAGATCTCCTTGCGGCGCTCCAGGTTGTCGGCCTGACCCTGCTCGTCGAAGGCCATCACGACGACGGCGGCGCCGTACTTGCGGCACAGTCGTGCCTCGCGGATGAACTTCTCCTCGCCCTCCTTCATGGAGATCGAGTTGACGATCGGCTTGCCCTGCACGTTCTTCAGGCCCGCCTCGATGACCTCCCACTTGGAGGAGTCGATCATCACCGGGACGCGGCTGATGTCCGGCTCGGCCGCGATCAGCTTGGTGAATCGGTCCATGGCGGCGACGCCGTCGATCATGCCCTCGTCCATGTTGATGTCGATGACCTGCGCACCGACCTCGACCTGCTGCAGGGCGACCGACAGCGCGGTGTCGTAGTCCTCGGCCTTGATCAGGTTGCGGAATCGGGCGGAGCCGGTGATGTTGGTGCGCTCACCGATGTTCACGAACAAGGAGTCGTCGGTGATGTTGAGCGGCTCCAGGCCTGAGAGCCGGGTGGCCACCGGGATCTCCGGCAGCTCGCGCGGCGGTTTGCCCTCGACGACCTTGGCGATCTCGGCGATGTGCGGCGGCGCCGTTCCGCAGCACCCACCGACCAGGTTGACCAGGCCGGCCTCGGCGAAGTCGGCGATGTAGCCGGCCTGACGCTCCGGGATCTCGTCGTACTCGCCGAAGGCGTTGGGCAGGCCTGCGTTCGGGTAGCAAGAGACGAAGGTGTCCGCGATCCGCGCCATCTCGGCGATGTAGGGCCTCATCTCGGGCGCGCCCAGGGCGCAGTTGAGGCCCACCGCGATCGGCTTGGCGTGCCTGATCGCGTTCCAGAATGCTTCGGTGACCTGACCGGACAACGTCCGACCGGAGGCATCGGTGATGGTGCCCGAGATGATCACCGGCCAGCGGCGTCCGCGGTCCTCGAACAGCGTCTCGACGGCGAACACCGCCGCCTTGGCGTTCAGCGAGTCGAAGATCGTCTCGATGATGAGCAGGTCGGCACCGCCGTCGACCAGGCCGTTGGCGGCTTCGAGGTAGGCGGCGACCAACTGGTCGTAGGAGACGTTGCGAGCTCCGGGGTCGTTGACGTCCGGTGAGATCGACGCGGTGCGCGTCGTCGGCCCGATTGCGCCGGCGACGTAGCGGGGCTTCTCCGGGGTGCTGAATTCGTCGGCCGCCTTGCGGGCCAGGGCGGCGCCGGCGTAGTTCAGCTCGTAGCTCAGGTCGGACATGTCGTAGTCGGAGAGCGAAACCGCGTTCGCGTTGAACGTGTTGGTCTCCAGGATGTCGGCGCCCGCCTCGAGGTATTCGCGGTGGATCGCCTCGATGATCTGCGGCTGAGTCAGGCTGAGCAGATCGTTGTTGCCCTGGAGAGCGGTCGGCCACTCCGTGAACCGGTCGCCGCGGTAGCCGGCCTCATCCGGCCGGTCCCGCTGGATCGCCGTGCCCATCGCGCCGTCGATCACCATGATCCGCTGGCGCAGAGCTGCCGTCAGCTCGTCGGTGCAGTCGGGGCGGATGTTCGGCGCGAAGGTGTTTGACACGGCGGTGTTCGGCTCCACAGCGTTCACATACGTTCCTTCCATAGCGGAAGGCGTCCTTGACTCTGCCGAGCGTGGCGGATACCGGCAAAGAACCGGAACCGTTGCAACGCCTCTCGACCGGAAAAGTCTACGTCGTCACCCGATCGACGTCTGGACGCCCAACTCATCGCCGTGATCGACAGCTCGCGGATCCTGTCGGCGACGTAATAGTTACCAAGGTTAACCAGTTTGCAGCCGAACGTATTTCGTTTTGACCGTGTCGAGGCCGGTCGCTGGAGTCGTCCGGGGTGAGGTCCGCGGGCTGCAACTGGGTGCCCATCGCGCCTTCGCCGGCCACCACACGCGTCGCCGAAGTGTCGAGGATGTCCGTGTCGTAGCGGTGTTCGTCAGCGGCGGTCACGTCATAAGAATAGTCGGCCTATGCAAAGTCCCCGGTTGAGCGTCAATCGGCCGACAATCCACGGCCACCGCGCCCCGAACATCGGGTCTCGATCCGATTGCCCGACTCCTCATCGGACCGCGCACGGTCCGCATCGTCGCCGGCCGTTAGGCCGTACGCTAATTCTGTGACCCCGCCCGACGGCCCTCCCTTTGGCAAAGCCGCATTGCCCGAACTGCACAACACCGTCGTCGTGGCTGCGTTCGAGGGCTGGAACGACGCCGGCGACGCCGCCAGCGACGCGCTCGAACACCTCGAGGCCATCTGGGAAGCCGACCCGATCCTGGAAATCGACGACGAGGCGTATTACGACTACCAGGTGAATCGTCCGGTGATCCGGCAGGTCGACGGGGTGACCCGCGAGCTGGTGTGGCCGGCCATGCGGATTTCGCACTGCAGGCCACCGGGCAGCGACCGCGATGTCGTGTTGATGCACGGCGTGGAACCCAACATGCGCTGGCGTACCTTCTGCTCGGAGCTGGTGGCCATCGCCGACAAGCTCAACGTGGACACCGTGGTGATCCTGGGTGCGCTGCTGGCCGACACCCCACACACCCGGCCGGTCCCGGTGTCGGGGGCGGCCTACTCCCCCGAGTCGGCGAAACGCTTCGGCCTCGAGGAGAGCCGCTACGAGGGCCCGACCGGCATCGCCGGGGTGTTTCAGGATTCCTGCGTGGCCGCCGGGATCCCTGCGGTGACGTTCTGGGCGGCGGTACCGCACTACGTCTCGCAGCCGCCGAACCCGAAGGCGACGGTGGCCCTGCTGCGCCGCGTCGAAGACGTGCTCGACATCGAGGTGCCGCTGGCCGACCTGCCGACGGACGCCGAGGACTGGGAGCAGGCGGTCACCGAGATGACCGCCGAGGACGAGGACCTCGCCGAGTACGTGCTGTCGCTCGAGCAACGCGGCGACGCCGAGGTGGACATGAACGACGCCCTGGGCAAGATCGACGGCGACGCCCTGGCGGCCGAGTTCGAGCGCTATCTGCGCCGCCGACGCCCCGGCTTCGGGCGGTAGTGGCGATCGCGAGCGCGGCGCAGCCGGGCGAAGCGGGTCGCCACCATCGAAACTGAGTGGCGATCGCGAGCGCGGCGCAGCCGGGCGAAGCGGGTCGCCACTCGAACTGGAGCGATCGCAATCGCCGTCGAACGTCGGCGGACTTGCCGTCGACCGATCAAGTACGGAAGCATCGCTTCGCGACCTACCGATTGGACGTTTCATGGCCGCGTTGCCTGGTGACGGCAACCCAACTCCTGTAGCCGGCCCAGATCCTGAAGCTGGCGCAGTCGGCGAAGACGCCGGTTACCGCAAGGGACTCAAACCCCGGCAAGTGCAGATGATCGGCATCGGGGGCGCGATCGGCTCCGGGCTGTTCCTGGGCGCGGGCGGCCGGCTGGCCAAGGCGGGACCCGGGATGTTCCTGGTGTACGCCGTGTGCGGCGTTTTCGTCTTTCTGATTCTGCGAGCGCTGGGCGAGTTGGTCCTGCATCGCCCGTCTTCCGGCTCGTTCGTGTCCTATTCCCGCGAATTCTTCGGTGAGAAGGCCGCTTACGCCATCGGCTGGATGTATTTCCTGGGCTGGTCGATGACCGCCATCGTCGACACCACCGCGATCGCCACCTATCTGCGTCGATGGACGACCTTCGAGTCGATCCCCCAGTGGGTGTTGGCGCTGCTCGCCCTCGTCGTCGTGCTGTCGATGAACCTGATCTCGGTGGAGTGGTTCGGTGAGCTGGAATTCTGGGCTGCGCTGGTCAAGGTTCTCGCGCTGGTTGCCTTCCTGGTCGTCGGGATCGTCTTCCTCGCTGGCCGCTACCGCATCGACGGCCGCACCACCGGACTGAGTCTGTGGACGGACCACGGCGGACTGTTTCCCTCCGGCGTGCTAGCGGTGCTGCTCACCACCTCCGGCGTGGTGTTCGCCTATGCCGCCATCGAATTGGTGGGCACGGCCGCCGGGGAAACGGCCGAGCCGGAAAAGGTCATGCCGCGCGCCATCAATGCGGTGATCGCCCGCATCGCGATCTTCTACGTCGGGTCGGTGGCGCTGCTGGCGTTGCTGCTGCCGTACACGTCGTATAAGGCCACCGAAAGTCCTTTCGTCACCTTCTTTTCCAAGATCGGCTTCCACGGCGCCGGGGACCTGATGAACGTGGTGGTGCTCACCGCCGCCCTGTCGAGCCTGAATGCGGGGCTGTATTCCACCGGGCGCATCATGCACTCGATGGCCTCCAGCGGCAGCGGGCCCCGGTTCGCGACCCGGATGTCCAAGAACGGGGTGCCCTACGTCGGCATCACGATGGCCGCCGCCATCTGCCTGTTCGGCATCGCCCTGAACGCCGTCAACCCCGGCCAAGCCTTCGAGATCGTGCTCAACATCGTCGCGCCGGGCATCCTCGCCTGCTGGGCGACGATCGTGCTGTGTCAGCTGCGCGCCTACCGGCTGGCCAAGGCCGGGCTGATCCAACGGCCGCGGTTCCGGATGCCGTGGGCCCCGTATTCCGGTTATCTCACCCTGGCGTTCTTGGCCGGTGTCCTGGTCATGATGGCCTTCGACAAGGAGACCGGCACGTGGACCATCGCGACGGTGGTCGTGGTCATCCCGGCGCTGAGCGCCGGATGGTTACTGGTGCGCAACCGGGTGGCGGCCGTCGCGTCGCAACGCGCGGCCCACACCCGCTAGGACGTGCCGAGGTCGCGGTTGTAGGCGCTGGTGGAGCGCCCCAGCGCGGCGACCTGGGCATCCAATTGGGGCAACAACTCGGCGGTGGATTTGTGCAGGGGCATCTCGCCCACCGGACTGGACAGCACCGGCTTCACCCAGCGGAACAGCGCCACCCAGCGCGGGCAGTAGACGCGGGTGCGACGGCGCCGAATGCCCTTGACGAAAGCGGCCGCGCACTTGTCGACGGTCGTGGTCTTGTTCAGCGGCCACGGGAAGCTGGCCAGCAACTGGTCGAACGCCGGCAGGTCGGTCTGGGTGTCACGGACCAGGGCGGTGTTGATCCAGGACATGTGCGCCGAGCCGACCTTGACGCCCTGGTGGGCCACCTCCAGCCGCAGGGCATTGGCCAGCAGCTCGACGCCCGCCTTGGAGGCGTTGTACGGCGCCAGACCGGGGCAGGCGGTGTAGGCGGCCAGCGACGAGACGATGAGCACGTAGCCGCGGCGCTCGATCAGCGCCGGCAAGGTGGCGCGCACGGTGTGAAAGACGCCGAGCACGTTGATGTCGAGCACCCGTCTGAATGCGTCGGGATCGACCTGAAGCACCGACCCATAGCTGGCGATGCCGGCGTTGGCCACCACCACCTCGATGCCGCCGAATCGCTCGACGGCGCGGGCCGCGGCGGCTTCCATCGCGGACAGATCGCGCACATCGGCGACCGCCGTCAGCACCCGTTCTTCGCCGAGTTCGGCGGCAAGCGACTTCAGGTCGGCTTCGTTGAGATCGGTCAGCACAAGCTTGGCGCCCTTGGCGTGCAGCCGGCGAGCGGTCTCCGCCCCGATGCCCCGGGCACCGCCGGTAATGAAGACGACTTTGCCCCGCAACGATCTCATGTCGCCAACGTACCGTCGCGGGCGACTTCGGCTAGACGGCCACTCCCAGCAGCGCATCGATGGCTGTTCTCACCAGCTCGGGCGCCTCGGCGTCGTGGCCGCCGTATTCCAGCGCGTCCGTAGTCCAACCATCAAGTGCGGCAAGCGCTTTAGGGGTGTTCAGGTCGTCGGCCAGGTATTGGCGCACCCGCGCGATCACGTCGGCGGCGTCCGGACCCGCCGGCAGCGCGGTCGCGTCGCGCCAGCGCCGCAGCCGGGCGACTGCTTCGTCGAGCACCTGATCGCTCCAGTACCGGTCCGCCGCGGTAGTGTCCGGCCAGCAGCCCCAGCCGGATCGGCCACCGGCTCGACACCGCGGCCGCGCAGCTGTGACACCAGCACCAGGTTGCCGCGGCTCTTGGACATCTTGTGCCCGTCCCAGCCGATCATCCCCGCGTGCACGTAGTGGCGCGCGAATCTCCGCTCGCCGCGGACACATTCGGCGTGGGCGGCGGTGAATTCGTGATGCGGGAAGATGAGGTCGCTGCCCCCGCCCTGGATGTCCAAATCGCTGCCGATGCGGCTGAGTGCGATCGCCGCGCATTCGACATGCCAGCCTGGGCGGCCAGGACCGAACGGCGAGGGCCAGCTGGGCTCCCCGGGCCGCGCAGCCCGCCACAGCAAAGCGTCGAGCTCATCGGTCTTGCCGGGCCGTTGCGGGTCGCCGCCGCGCTCGGAGAACAGGCGCAGCATGGTGTCGCGGTCATAGCCGGATTCGTAGCCGAACTGCGGCGTGGCGTCGGCGCGGTAGTAGATGTCCGGGTATTCGCCGTCGACGACGTAGGCCGCGCCCGACGCCAGCATCTTCTCGACGAGTTCGACGACCTCGGCGATGGCCTCGGTCGCCCCGACGTATTCGCGGGGCGCCAGGATGCGCAGCGCCGCCATGTCTTCGCGGTACAGCGACACCTCACGCTCGGCGAGGTCGCGCCAGTTGATGCCGTCGCGCTCGGCGCGCTCCAACAGCGGATCGTCGACGTCGGTGACGTTCTGCACGTAGTGCACGTCGTGGCCGAGATCCAGCCATTGCCGGTAGATCAGATCGAATGCCAAATAGGTTGCCGCGTGCCCCAGGTGGGTCGCGTCGTACGGCGTGATGCCGCAGACATACATCGTGGCGGTCGAGCCGGCCGCTACGGGACGCACCTGCCGGTCAGACGTGTCATAGAGCCGAAGTTCCGGACCGCGTCCCGACAACACGGGAACCTCAGGGGAAGACCACGACTGCATGGCAATCAGCCTATGCGCGCCGACGATGCAGCCCGCGCGGCGGGCTGAGAAGGAGACGCGCGATAAGCCCAGGCGCGGCTTCGCTGCAAGTCCGAGTCACCCGCCGCGGATGGCGCCCAGCAGGATCGGCGCGAGCTCGGCGCGACACATCACGAAGTCGGGCAGATACGGGTCGAGTTGGTTGTAGCGCATCGGCGATCCGTCGAGCCGAGACGCGTGCATGCCGGCGGCCATCACCACCCCGGCCGGGGCCGCCGAATCCCACTCCCACTGACCGCCCGCGTGCACATAGGCGTCGACGTCCCCGTCGATGATGGCCATCGCCTTCGCGCCGGCCGAGCCGATGGCGACGGGCTGGATGGGCAGCGTCTGCCGCATCCGGTGCAACACCGCGGGGGGACGGGTGGCGCTGACGGCGACGCGGATGGTGTCGGTGTCGCCGACCCGCGCGGTGTCGGCGGTCACGGTGTCGCTGCGGTAGACGATGTTCCCGCGCGCCGGCAACGACACGGCGGCGTCGGTGATTTCACGCTGGCCGTTGCTGGGGCGTTGCCACAGCGCGATGTGCACCGCCCAGTCGTCGCGGCCCGGCGTGGAGAACTCCCGGGTGCCGTCCAGCGGGTCGATGATCCACACCCGGTCGTGCTTGAGCCGGGACAGATCGTCGTACGCCTCCTCGCTGAGCACCGCATCGCCGGGCCGCTCCTCGTGCAGGCGCCGCAGGATCAGTGCGTTCGCCAGGCTGTCGCCCGCGTCGCCCAGTGCCCAGGGATACCCGAAGCCAATTTCGTCGCGGACTTTCAGCAGCAACTCCCCCGCGTCGGCGGCGAGATCGGCGGCCAGGGCGGCATCGGACACGTCTGCCAGATCGTCCGCGCGGTTGCTCACCGCTTCAGTATCGCCGACGGCGAACCTCGGCCTTCACCGATGGCGGCGCCGCGCTTGCGATCACCTCTAGAAAGCCGGCCAGGGAATGGGGCGATGCCGGTTAGGTCCGGGCATGACTGGCCTGTCCAGCAGCTCTTGCGCGCGCAGGCGCAGCGCGGCGATCTCGGCCCGGGTGATCTGCTCGGCCAGTTCGTCGCCGAACTGATCGTCGAGCGCATCGATCAGGCCGGCGACGGCTTCCAGGGTGTGGTCGTCGATCGGCTTGCCGGCCCACCCCCACAGCACCGTGCGCAGTTTGTCCTCGACGTGCAGGCACACGCCGTGGTCCACCCCGAAGATGTGGCCGTCGAGGTCGCGCAGCACGTGGCCGCCCTTGCGATCGGCGTTGTTGATCAGCACGTCGAACACCGCCATCCGCCACAGGCGAATGTCGTCGGCGTGCATCAGGACGACCTCGTCGCCGGCGTAGTCGAGAGCGCGCAGCACCGGCAAGTAACCCGGCTGCCTGGTGCCCGCGGGAAACAGGTCGACCAGATCCGGCCCCGGCCGCGGCTCGGTATCCACCGCGTCGCCGGGTTGCTGCACCCACCGCTGTAACATGCCCGGACCCGCCGGCCCGTGCCGAATGATCGTGTAGGGCACGATATTCCAGCCCAGTTTCGCGGAAACCAGATACGCGGCCCGTTCGCGGCCGGCCAGCGTCCCGTCCGGGAAGTCCCACAGCGGCGCCTCGCCGGCCACCGGCTTGTAGACGCAGTGCACGCTGGACTCGCCAAGCGTCGATTCGCACAAGAAGGTGCCGTTGCTGGCCGAGCGGATCCGTCCGATGACCGTCAGCTCGCCGTCGCGCAACACCTCACGGTCGTCAGACCTCGGGGTCATCGTCAGGCCCGAGCAGCGCACTGCGCCGATACCCGTTGGCGCGTGCGCAGATATGGCCCTCCGGGTCCAACGGTTCGTCGCACAACGGACACGGCGGACGTCCCGCGGAGATGACGCGATTCGAGCGGGTGGCGAATTGGCGCGCCGACTCCGGCGTCAAGAACACCCGCACAGCGTCGGGACCCTCTTCGGTGTCGTCGAGCACCACCGACGCGTCGAACTCGGCGTCGGTGACCGCGAGCAACTCGACCACCACCGTCTGGGCCTCCGAATCCCAGCCCAGGCCCATGGTTCCGACCCGAAACTCGGCGTCCACGGGGGTGACCAACGGATCGAGGTCTTCGATCTCGGCGGGCTCCGGCGGGACGGGCGTGCCGAACCTGCGGTTCACCTCGAGCAGCAGCGCACCGATGCGTTCGGAGAGCACCGCCACCTGCTGCTTCTCCAATATCACCGACACCACCCGGGCGTCGTGCACAGCCTGGATGTAGAACGTGCGGTTTCCGGGCTGGCCGACGGTCCCGGCCACGAAGCGGTCGGGTGTGCGGAAGACGTGAATTGAGCGGGCCATGGCACTTCCCAAAATACCGGCTGTGGCCACCGCCGTGCGATCCGATGGAGGCAGCCGACGAATTAATCCGTGGAACCGCCGACCACGGCGTCGCTGGACGGTACCGCGGCGGCCGATTCCTGCGGCTCTCCGTTGGACTTGGGGTCGGTCTCGGGCTTCGCCTCGTCCTTCGCCGGGGGGCCGGCCCGCAGGGCGGCGGACAACCGCGCACCGGTGTGGTTGACGTGCAACACAAACGGGCGCAGCTCGGTGTAACGGATCACACTCACCGACGCCGGGTCGGCGGTGACGCGCTGGAAGCCATCCAGGTGGATGCCGTACGCGTCGGCGATGACCGCCTTGATGACATCACCGTGAGTACAAGCGACCCACAGCACATCGCCGCCCTGCGCTCCCCCGGTTTCCAAGGCCAACCGGCGATCGTGCTCGCGCACGGCGGACACCGCCCGCGCCTGCACCTGAGCCAGGCCCTCGCCGCCGGGGAACACCGCCGCGCTGGGATGGGCCTGAACAACCTTCCACAACGGCTCGCTGACCAACTCGCCGAGTTTGCGGCCCGTCCATTCCCCGTAGTCCACCTCGGCAAGCCGATCGTCGACGAGCGGCGTCAGGCATAGCGCGTCGGCCAAGGGCTCGAGGGTGCGACGGCAACGCAGCAACGGCGAACTGACGAGCTCCCGGATCGGCAGATCACCGATCCGATCGATCAGGCCGTCGGCTTGTTCACGTCCCTTGTCATCGAGGTCGACACCCTCGGAGCGCCCGGCGAGAACGCCCGCCGTGTTCGAACTCGAGCGGCCGTGCCGTAACAGGATGACGGTCATATCGACCACGACGGTACCCGGTGGACGGGTCCGTGAATGACTAGCGAGAAACCGGCACCGCGTGCGCCACGGAGTCGCGCACCGCAGCGCTCAGGCTGCGCTCGTCGGTGAGGTCGAGGTCGATCACGCTGCGCACCGCCCTGGCAACGACCTCGTCGGCCTGCGGAACGGGCCCGGCCAGGCGCGGCCGGTAAATCTCGATGACAAGGGATCGGTTCTCGATATGGAACGAAAAGCTCCGCCCATCACCGACTTGTCCGTAACCGCTAGCGGCAATGCCTGTCGACATGTCCTCGACAGCAAACTCATTCCGCGTCGTATGACGGTCAGCGGTGACGGCCATGAGCCGACCATACCTCGCCGGTAGGGTCGGATGAAGGCGGCATGCCACTAGCGGACGCGAGAGCGTTTCTTAACATTTGCCTTCCCCCGCCGCACCACGAGGAAAAGAATTGCTGTCACGACAAGCACATCACAAGCTGGCAGCTCAGGGCGGTGTATTGGCTCTAGCGATTTTGCTGAACGCGATTGCCGGCTGTTCATCGAACCCGCTCGATACCGCGCCGCGCACCATCGAACCGGCGCACGCCGCGGTCTCGCCGCCGGCGTCGCAGCAGCCGGCCGGGGCGGTGCGGCCGCTGGCTGGTCACGCCGCGGCGGCGGCCTTCGACGACGGCACCCATCAGCTGGCGGTCCTGACGCCGGGCACCGACCCGGCCGCACCCGCCAGCGTCACTGTCTTCGGCAACACGCAGGTCACGCCGCGCGCCATCGCGCTCCCGGGACCGGCGACCGCGTTGGCCGATGACGGCCGCGGAACCGCCTACCTGGCCGGCCGTGGCGGCTACTTCGCGGTCGAGCTGTCCACCGGTCGCACGACGCAGGTGACCGTCGCCGACGCCTCCCAGACCGATTTCACCGCGGTGGCCCAGCGCGCCGACGGCAGGCTGGTGCTGGGCAGCGCCGAAGGCGCCGTCTACATACTTGCCTCCCAGTCACCGGGCACAGTGACCAGTGCGACCGTCGCCAACAAAAACAAGATCTTCGCGCGCGTCGATGGGCTTGTCACACAAGGAAATACGACGGTGGTGCTGGACCGTGGGCAGACATCGGTGACGACGATCGACGCCGACGGGCATGCCCGTCAGGCGCTGCGGGCGGGCCGGGGCGCCACCACCATGGCCGCCGACCCGGCGGGCCGGGTGCTGGTCGCCGATACCCGCGGCGGCCAGCTGCTGGTGTACGGCGTCGATCCGCTGATCCTGCGTCAGGCCTACCCGGTATCACAGGCGCCGTACGGCCTGGCCGGCTCCCGCGCGTTAGCCTGGGTTTCGCAGACCGTTTCCAATATCGTCATTGGTTACGATCTCTCCACCGGAATTCCCGTCGAAAAGGTGCGTTACCCGACCGTGCAGCAACCGAACTCGCTGGCCTTCGACGAGGCGTCAGACACCCTGTACGTGGTGTCGGGTTCCGGTGCGGGAGTTCAGGTCATCGAGCACGCGGCGGGCACGCGTTGACCGCGGCGCGGCGCAGCCGCCTGCCCGCGGGCTGGGACACCGAGATGTCCGACGAGTACGAATGGGCACCGCTGCGTTTGCCACCCGAAGTGACCCGGGTCAGCGCGTCCACCCGACTGTCCATCGAGGCCGAATACCGCGGCTGGGAGTTGACCCGGGTGCGGCTTTACACCGACGGCAGTAGGCGAGTGTTGTTGCGCCGCAAGAAGTCTCGGTTGGACGGTGCCGGCTCCGAGGGGCGACGGCCCGACCAGCCGGAACTGTGACGGCCGCTCGGCCACGCGAGGGCGAACACCGGATGTACGGCGTGGCGCGACGGCTGTTCTTCGTGATCCCGCCCGAACGCATTCACACGCTGGTTTTCGCCTTCCTGCGCGGTATCACCGCGGTCGGCTGGACACGGCGGTTGCTGCACCGGCTACTGGCCCCGACCGATCCTGTGCTGGCCAGCACGGTGTTCGGGGAGCGCTTTCCCGGGCCGCTGGGATTGGCGGCCGGCTTCGACAAGGACGGATTGGGGCTGCTCACCTGGGGTGCGCTGGGTTTCGGGCATGCCGAGGTCGGGACCGTCACCGCGAACCGGCAACCCGGCAATCCCGCCCCGCGCATGTTCCGGCTGCCGGCCGACCGGGCCCTGCTGAACCGGATGGGCTTCAACAACCTCGGTGCGGGCGCGCTGGCGATGCGGCTTTCGCGACAGCGGCCCGAGGTGCCGATCGGGGTCAACATCGGCAAGACGAAGGTGACGCCGGCCGAGGAGGCCGTCGACGATTACCGGGCGAGCGCCCGGCTGGTCGGTCCGCTGGCGTCCTACCTGGTGGTCAATGTCAGTTCGCCGAACACCCCCGGGCTGCGTGATCTGCAGGCGGTTGAGTCGCTGCGCCCCATCCTGTCGGCCGTGCTCGCCGAGACGTCCACACCGGTGCTGGTGAAGATCGCGCCGGATCTCTCCGACTCCGATGTGGACGACATCGCGGATTTGGCAGTCGAACTGGGCCTGGCCGGCATCGTCGCCACCAACACCACGGTGTCGCGGCAGGGTTTGAACACACCAGGGGTCGACGAGCTGGGCCCGGGTGGCATCTCCGGGCCGCCGGTGGCGCGGCGCGCCGTCGAGGTGCTGCGCCGGCTGTACAGCCGGGTCGGCGACCGCCTGGTGCTGATCAGCGTCGGGGGCATCGAGACCGCGGACGACGCCTGGGAGCGGATCACCGCGGGCGCTTCGCTGCTGCAGGCTTATACGGGCTTCATCTACGGAGGAGGCTTGTGGGCCAAGCAGATTCACGAGGGCATCGCGCTGCGGCTGCACGACGGCGGCTTCGCCTCGCTCGCCGATGCCGTCGGCTCGGCGGCGCGCACACCGGATTGAGTCAAGCCGCGCCGGCCCGCTTGACTCCTGGTTAGGCTGGCTACCAGTTCGGCATTAGGAGCGGCTGGTGATCACGTTGGACCGCCTGGTGAATGTGCTGGGTGGTTACGGAGTCCGCTTGCGTTGGTCGTCGGTGCCCAGGTCGACTGAACTGCGCAGCGTGGTGATCCACGAAGCCGCGCCGGACCGTGTGGTGGTAGGCGATGTATTGCTGGCCATTGGTGCCGGCTCCCTTAGCGAAGCGGCGCAGTGGGCAACTTCAGCGCGTGCTGTCGTGGTGTTGGTACGCGACGGTGAAGAGCCAGTCGCGTTTGACGGCGACGCCGGGGTCGGCGCGGTCATGGTAGTCGACGAGGCGGTCACCTGGAGCGAGGTGGGTACGGTCGTCTACGGGCTGGTGCTGGAGGGCCGTGAGACTGAATCCGGTCGTGGCCCAACGGATCTGTTCGCGCTGGCCGATAGTCTGGCGGACGCTATCGGCAGTTCAGTTGTCATTCACGATCGGCTGTTGCGCGTATTGGCGTATTCGAAACTGCAGCAACATGCCGATCCGGCGCGGGTGCAGACGATCCTGGAACGACAGACACCAGAGCGGCTGCGGGCATTGTTCGATACGCGGGGCGTATTCGCACACCTGGGGGTCTCCGACGAGCCGCTATTTGTCCCCGAAGACTCCGAACATGGCTTGATCGGGCGCATGGTGGTGGCGGTGCGCTCCGGAGGAGAGCTGATCGGGTCGGTATGGGTGGCGTGTTCGGCGCCGCTGGACGAAGCGGCGCGCCGCGCCTTGGCCGAGGGTGCGCACACGGTGGCCCTGCATCTTCTACGGTCACGAGCCAGCGCCGACTTGGAGCGCCAAGTCGAATCCGAACTGGTGATCCGGTTGCTGGAGGGCACGGCTGATGCCGCCATGGTGGCGAGCAGGCTGGGTCTGCCGCACGGCGGTTTGAGGGTTATTGCGCTGCAGGCGTTCATCGGCGATGAACGCGATGCCGCTCTGTTGTTGGCGTTCGAGCGCGCCACCACCGGGTTCGGCTGGTCTCGGCCGGGCCGCAGTGCTTTGGCGGGCAATATCGTTTACACGCTGCTTCCCGGCGGGCAGGCGGCGACGGCGCTCCGCTGGGTAACCGGTCTGCGGGCGGCCCTCCCCCAACAGGTGACGGTGTTGGCCGGCGTGAGTGGCGCGGCCGACGTGACAGACCTCGCCGCTGCACGCCAGGAAGCCGAGGAATGTCTGGCGCTGCATGAGATGTCACCCGCGGTCCACGCCCCCGGTCTATGACGAGTCATGGGCTGACATCCTGCTGCAGCGGTTACGCACGGCGGCGCGCTCAGGCCGGTCCCCCTTCCGTGGCCCGGTGGCCGAGCTAGGCCGCCACGACCGCGCCAACGGGACCGACTACGTGGCCACGCTGCGAGCATGGCTGGAGGCCCAGGGCGACCCGGCCGAGGCCGGCGAACGGCTGGGAGTGCACGAAAACACCGTGCGTTACCGGCTGCGCAAGATGGCCGAGATCACCAATCTGCCGTTAGACGATGCCAGAAAGCGGCTGGCGATGATGATAGAACTCGCGGCCATCGACACTGGTTGACCGAGGGCGCTGTCGGAACCCGACAAAGCGCGGCAGCGTCGTTGTCTGGCTGCGGCAAAGGGTTGGGCAGCCAGTCCACACCATCATGAAGGTTGCCAACTCAGAGGCCAGGTTTGAGTGACGGGCTGGTTTCGGCCCGCCTTGCGATACCTCAAACCCACGCCGACCTTCCGATAGGAAATTCGATGTCCACCTCAGGGTCCGATCATCAACGGATGCGTCGACCGTCGACCAGACGATGACGCCGCGATGGAGGCATTTACCGTGCCCGTGCCGCGAAGGCTGTTCGTGCGGCTGTTTGGTCGTAACCCACTGATACGCACCACAGACCGGGTGGAGGCGCTGATTTTGGTGTTGGCCGTTGCGATGTCGCTGATCGCCGTACCTATCGGTGCTGCCGTGGGCACCGCGGTCCATGATTCTCGAAGCCGCCTCTATGCCGAGCAGGCCCAGACTCGCCGCCCGGTGACCGCGACGGTCACCGGCGAGAGTCACCCTCGCCGCAACCTTGAAAGCCCAGCAGCGACGGTTCCTGCCCGATGGTTTGCCGCCGGGGCCGAACGCACCGGCGACGTTACCGCGCCGCTGACAGCCAAGATGGGCGACGATATCGAGATCTGGGTAGACGACCACGGCCTTCCGGTTGCCCGACCGCTAGACACCGCCCGCGATGAGGCGCTGGCCTTCGCAGTAGCGACCTGGTGGGGCGTGAGCCTTTTGGCAGTGGCCCTGTTCGCCCGCGCGCGCATCACCCTTGACCGACTTCGCTACCACCGATGGCAACAGAGCTTCGACCGCCTCGTCGAGCGACGATAAGCAGCGCGGCCACCCTTAATCCCCAACTCAGTCACCGCGGTGAGCGTCCGCGGGGATCGAGTTTCGCACAATCGAGATTCCGCACATATGAAGCGCTCTCGCCGCTCAGGCTGTGGTCGCTTCATGGCAGCCGCGGCAACAGCGTTGTCGGGGCGTGACAATGCTTCGCACCGCCGTTGTCGGTTTCCGGCAAACACCGTCGTGCCCGCGCGCGCCACCATGGAGTTACCAATCCAAATTCAGTTACGGAGGTGTGTGATGGGTAGCGTCGAGTGCATTAACGGCGGACCCAGGTCGGCATTGATCGGCGAAGTGGCACGTGACGTGTACGCGGCTGGCGGGCGCGGCGTGTGGGGATTGGCGCCAGGCCCAGTGACGGGTCGACTTTTGGCCGAACAGATCACCACCGGCAAGCAACCCGAAGCCCTACGCGAGTTCGATCCGTTGCGCCGAACCGGACGCTGACCGCCTCACGAGAAACCTTCAACCGCACCGGAATTTCGCCCATCATGGGCTTCCAAGTCGTCAGTGGCGGCTGCCTACTTTGGCCCGCCCCTGACGACGCTTCCCGACAAACGAAAGGACACCACTCAAAGTGACCAGCACCGAATCCATCTCGATGACACGACAGCAGTACACCCGCCTGCGGAACAAACTCAACGCGTTGCGGTCGGGGCTGATTGTTGAAATTCCTGACGACTTCATGGACTTCGACGCGAATCGCGTAGCGCTACAACGACGTATCCGCGGGATTCAGAACCTGTTGGCCAAGGCGGTCATTGGCGAGGATCCCGCCCGTGACTCCATCGCCGAACCGGGCATGGTTTTGACCATCCGCTACGACGTCACAGGTGAGACCGAAACTTTTCTACTAGGCAGACGCGGCAGCGAAGGCGCCGACATCAAGGTCTACTCGATGGCGTCGCCCTTGGGCCGCGCGATAGCCGGCGCGCGTCCCGGCGATCAGCGCATCTACTCAATTCCCAATGAGACAGGACGACTGGTGACGCTGCTGGAGGCCGTGCCCTATGAAATGCATCTAACGAAAGGCACCCGGTCACGGACAGACGGTCCCGCCCACGCCGGGGTGATCACATGATCTTCGAAGTAATCGACCCGGTGACGATAATGTTTCTCCTGCTAGCGGGTTTGGGCCTAATCATGGCCGTCGCGTACGGACGCATGTGAGTCGCCGCCGAGCTTGATAGTCCACAATGATCCCGGCTGACCGCAGGGTCGCGGGTGCACTCGCGACGGTGGCCAGGCAAGTGTCCAGTTGCGCGGTTCGCTCAGATCGCGGCCCGGCGCACATCTCGCTTGGATCGGCTTCGCCTCCCTCGCCGATGCCATCGGCTCGGCGGCGCCTAGGCCCGGCGAATCGGTGCCTTAAGCTGCCCCCATCGCGTTGTGGTCGTCGCCATCTTGCCCCTCGCACAGCAGGTCCTCCGGGTGGTGGAAGGCGTTGGTGCGGGGTTGCCCGCGATCGAGATGCGGCGGCGGTATCCATTCGGTATCGCCGTTGGCGCGTTTTCGGGTGGTCCAGCCCTTCTCGATGAGCCGGTGGTGTGGCCCGCAGGCCAGCGTGAGCTGGTCGATGTCGGTGCGGTAAGTCCTGGCCCAATCTTCGACGTGGTGGACCTCGCAGTAATAGCCGGACACGTCGCAGCCGGGATGTGAACACCCACGGTCCTTGGCATACAGGACAATTCGCTGGCCGGGCGACGCCAGACGCTTGGTGTGATACAGCGCCAGCGCGTTGCCCTTGTCGAAGATCGCCAAGTAATGGTGGGCATGACGGGCCAGACGGATCACATCCGACATCGGCAACATGGTGCCGCCGCCCGTCAAACCCTTTCCGGCGGCGGCTTCGAGTTCCTCGAGCGTCGTGGTCACGATGATGCTGGCCGGTAATCCGTTGTGCTGACCCAGCTCTCCGCTGGCCAGCATCGCTCGCAGCGCCGCGTTCAGTCCGTCGTGATTGCGCTGGGCCGGCGTGCGGGTGTCGTGCTGCACCGCCTCTTCTGGCGGGGCGCCGTCCAAGATCGGCGTGTCGTCGTCGGGGTTGCACATGCCAGGCGCGGCCAGCTTGGCCAGCACCGCCTCCCAGCTGGCACGCGCCTCCGGCGTCAACCATCCATTAAGACGCGACATGCCGTCGGCCTGCTGTTTGCCGAGCACCAGCCCGCGCACCCGCGCGCGGTCCTCGTCGGTGTAGCTGCCGTCGGGGTTGAGGCAGTCCATCAGGCGGCGGGCGAGCTTGGCGAGCTGATCCGGGCGAAATTCCGTCGCCATGGTCACCAGGTGATTCTCGGCGTGCTGGCGCGTCTCGAAGTCGACGGACTCGGGCAACTGGCGGAAAAGTTGCCGGATCACGGCCACGTGGTCGGCACCTATCGCCCCGTCGCGTTGCGCCGCTGCGGTGGCGGGCAACACCGGCGGTAACGGTTCGCCGGAGAGCGCCCGGCGCGGGCCCAGGTCGGTCGCCTCGGCGATCCGGCGGCCGGCCTCGGCCCGGGTGATACGCAGCCGGTCGGCCAACACCCAGGACAGCTTGCCGCCCAACTCGGTCGAATCCCCTTGCTCACCAATCTGATTGATGAGCTGATGACTTGGCGCCTGCAGTTTGCGTGTTACGCGTTCGAGTTTCTCCAAGAGGCCCAAGCGTTCCGGGTTAGTCAGTGCCTCATAGGAATGCCTCTGAAAACGAGAAGCCACAGTGCACAACGCGTCAAGGTCGTTCTGGATCCGCTCGCGGTCCGTCAAAGTCATGTGCGCCGCTCTTCCAGCACGTCGACCAGCTCGGCAGCCGTCAGCGCCTCATACGAGAGCCCCTGGAAGCGGGAGATGACAGCGCACACCGCGTCAATGTCTTCCTGAAACTCCCGATGATCAATCGAACGCATGTTCGAATGATACAACTGCCCACCGACACAATTCGCCGCGGTGAAACACCGGGACCAAAGTGGCGTAAGTGATTTCGGGCGGACGCCTCTTCCGGGCCGACGCCCTTATTTCGTCGCAGACGCCCTGTTTCGGAGCGAACCCTCTTCCGGGCCGGAGCCCCGCCTACTTCTGTTCGTAGGTGGCGTGGATGACCGCCCGCGCGATGGCGTGCTGGAACAGATTGAAGCCGAGGAAGGCCGGGCTGGCATCCTCCGGCAGATCCAGCTTTTCGGTGTCCACGGCGTGCACGGCGATGTAGTACCGGTGTGCTCCGTGGCCCGCCGGCGGCGCGGCCCCGATGTAGCGGCGCTGCCCGGCGTCGTTCACCAGCGTCAGCGCATCCCCAGGCAGGTTGCTGCCATCGCCGGCGCCCGCGGGCAGCTCGGTGACGTCGGCCGGCAGGTTGGCCACCGCCCAGTGCCAGAACCCGGAGGCCGTCGGGGCGTCGGGGTCGTAGACGGTGACGGCGAAGCTGCGCGTCTCGTCCGGGAATCCCGACCAGCTCAGCTGGGGGCTGACGTCTTCACCGCCCGCACCCATGATTCCGCTGACTTGCGGATTGGCCAGCGGTTGACCGTCGGTAACCGACTGCGAGGTCAAGGTGAAGGTCGGCAGCTTCGGCAGCGATGCGTACGGGTCAGGAGCAGTGCTCATGGCGGTCCTCTCGTGTGATCGGCGTGCGTTTGTCGTCTAGCAGTGGGTCAGGAAGTGGGCCAGCACGTCGGTGCCGAACCGCAGCGCATCGATGGGTACCCGCTCATCGACACCGTGGAACAGCGCGGTGAAATCGAGATCCGGCGGCAACCGCAGCGGACTGAACCCGAAACAGCGAATACCCAAGCGCGCGAACGATTTCGCGTCGGTACCACCGGAAAGCATATAGGGCACGGTACGGGCGCCCGGGTCGTGCGCCAGCACGGCCTCGTTCATGGCATCGACCAGGTCGCCGTCGAAGCTGGTCTCATACGACGAGAAGTCCTTGATCCACTCGCGCGTCACGTCCGGCCCGAGCAGCTCGTCGATCTCGGCCTCGAACGCCGCCTTGCGCCCCGGCAGGATGCGGCAGTCCACCACCGCCTCGGCGATGGCCGGTACGACGTTGGCCTTATAACCGGCCTTGAGCATCGTGGGGTTCGCGGTGTCGTGCAGCACGGCCTTGAGCATGCGGGCCATCGGGCCCAGCTTTTCGATGACTCCGCGCAGGTCGCCCGATTCGGTGTCGAAGGTCAGCCCGGTCTCCTCGCTGACAGCGGCGAGGAACTGCGCGACCGTGTCGGTCACCACGAGCGGAAACTGGTGGCGGCCCAACCGGGCGACGGCCTCGGCGACGGCGGTGACGGCGTTCCGGTCGTGGATCATCGAACCGTGCCCGGCCGGGCCCCGGGCGGTGAGCTTCATCCAGGACAGCCCCTTTTCGGCCGTCTCGATCAGATACAGCCGGCGTTCTCCCCCGTCGCGCCGCGGCACCGTCAGCGAGAACCCGCCCACCTCACCGATCGCCTCGGTGACGCCGGTGAATAGCTCCGGCCGGTGGTCGACCAGCCATTGGGCTCCGTAGGTCCCGCCGTGTTCTTCGTCGGCGACGAACGCGAAGACCAAGTCGCGCGGCGGCACGATGCCCGCGCGCTTCAACTGGCGGGCCACCACGATCATCATGCCGACCATGTCCTTCATGTCGACTGCGCCGCGGCCCCAGACGAAGCCGTCTTTGATCGCGCCGGAGAACGGGTGCACGCTCCATTCGGTCGGCTCGGCCGGGACCACGTCGAGATGCCCGTGGATCAGCAACGCGCCGCGCGACCTGTCGGCGCCCGGCAGGCGGACGAACACGTTGCCGCGGCCCGGGGCGCCGGATTCGGCATACTGCGGCGCGTAACCGACCTCGGCGAGCTGCTCGGCGATCCACTGAGCGCAGTCGGCTTCGCCCTTGGTCGTTTCCGGCTCGCCGGTGTTGGTGGTGTCGAACCGGATCAACTTGCTGACAACCTCGACCACGTCGTCGCTCGGGTTGGTTGGCACCTCGGTCGCCCCGCTCTGAATGGTCACAACCACCTTTCCTACCATTGCCACGGCTGGACGGCTCGATGCCGATCATCGAGGCGTGTACGTGGAACTGGATTGGGTTCGCGGGGCGCGATCCGATAGCCTTAGCTGCCAACCCATGCTGGTTTGGCCTTGTCCGAGTGGCGGAATGGCAGACGCGCTAGCTTGAGGTGCTAGTGCCCTACTAATGGGCGTGGGGGTTCAAGTCCCCCCTCGGACACCCCTGTAACTCACTGCCGGATATGCCGCTTCGGCGGCGGGTAGACGCTCCTGGCGATCGTCGCCGACAGCCATCCGATCGCCCACCCGCCACACACCAGCAGGAACGTATGCCGGCTGGCGGCGTCGCCCGCCGTCGAAACCACCGCCAAGATGACCGCCCAGACGATGGCGCAACCGATGCTGTATGCCGTATAGGTGCCGTAACGCCGTCTCATTCCGCGGATCCTCTCGGTCGTGCCTGGCCCTGCAGCCCACCCGAACTTTGCCACCGCGCTCAGCGTGACGCACGTAGCCTGGAATGAGGCCCAGTAGCCGGGAGCGTAAACGAATGAACCCATCGAGTGGCTTTGTCCGGCGGACATCACCGAAGACGTTCGTCGACCGACGCGAGGCCGGACGCGAGCTGGCGCGGTGGCTGGCGGCGTATCGCGACCGGGACGATGTGCTGGTATTCGGGCTGGCCCGCGGCGGCGTGCCGGTTGCCTGGGAGATCGCCGCGGCTCTGGGGGCGCCGCTCGACGTTTTCCTGGTCCGCAAGCTCGGGGTACCGCAATGGTCGGAATTGGCCATGGGCGCTTTGGCCAGCGGTGGTGGCGTTGTGATGAACCAGGACGTGGTGGCCAGCCTGCACGTCACCGACGAGCAGGTGCGCGAGGTGATCGACAGCGAGACGGCCGAGCTGCTCCGGCGCGAACACGCCTACCGTGGCGCTCGCCCGATTGCCGACCTGCGCGACCGGATCGTCATCCTGGTCGACGACGGAATCGCAACGGGCGCAAGCATGCTCGCCGCCGTGCGCGCCATCCGGGCCGCCGGCCCGAAATCGATCGTGGTTGCCGTTCCGGTGGGACCGGAGTCGACCTGCCGCGAGCTCTCACGGGAGGCCGACGACGTGGTGTGCGCGACGACGCCGCCCGGATTCGAAGCGGTCGGGCAGGTCTACGACGACTTCCATCAGGTCAGTGACGACGAGGTCCGCGGCCTGCTCGCGACGCCGACTTGCGGAGCGTCGATTACCCACCCCTGACGGGCGGTGAGGAGAATTACTTGGCGGGCTCGTCGCCGCGGCCCTCGGCCGCGACCCTGGACTCCTCGGTCTGCGCGGTTTGCCCGGTCGTCGCCGGTTCGCCCTCTGCCGGGACTTCCTCGGGGTAGTCGACGGAGTCGTCCTCGTCGGCCCGGGCCTCGTCGGCAGCCTCGGCTTCGCCCCCTCCGACGTCACGCCGCTGGCGCTCGCGCAGGGCGTCGAGGATCAGCAGCACCACGCCCACCACGCTCGCGGCGATGCACACCCAGGCCACCAGCTCATTGCTCGTGACGACCGCGAACACCAACGCGACGAGCCCGATAAAAGCCAATACCAGCGCAATGATGAGCATCCGTCATCCTCCAAGCGACGAGTGGGACCGCGGTTTCATGACCTAGTGTGCCAATGACCTAGTGTGCCAACCCCGAAGCTCGGCGAGTGACCGGCACGGCCAGAAAGGCTAGTTGCTGCCCCGGTTGAACTGGTCGAAGCTGCCCGCATCCGCGCTGGAGTCCACGGGTGCGGCGGATCCGCGCTGCCCGAGTTCTTCCAGCTGAGATTCCAGGTAGGTCTTGAGCCGGGTGCGGTATTCGCGCTCGAACGTGCGGAGCTGCTCGAGGCGGCCTTCCAGAACGGTGCGCTGCTGGTTGATGGTGCCCATGATCTCGGAGTGCTTGCGTTCGGCGTCGGCCTGCAGGGCGTCCGCCTTCTCCTGGGCCTGGCGCAGCTGGGTCTCGGAGCGGGTCTGCGCATCCGCGAGCATGGCGTCGGCGCGCTGGCGGGCCTCGGTGACCGTGGTCTCGGCGGTGCTGCGCGCCTCGCTGAGGATCTGGTCGGCATTGGCGCGGGCGTCGGCCAGCATCTTTTCCGACTCGGTCCTGGCCGTGATGGTCAGGCGGTCGGCGGTGTCCTGCGCCAGCGTCAGCACCCGAGCGGCCTTCATGGCCTGTTCCTCGTTGTTGGCCGCGGCGGCGGGGGCTGCGGCGGCCGCCGGCTTGACCGGTTCGGGTTCGGGGACGGACTCGCGCACAGGAATGGCCTGGGTGGGCGCGGCGGCAGCGGCCGGAGTGGCAGAGCCACCACCGGAGGCCAGCTCGTGGTCCAGCTCTTCGATCCGCTGGCGCAGGTCGCTGTTCTCTTCGATGAGCCGCGTCAGCTCGGCTTCCACCAGATCGAGGAAGGCATCCACCTCGTCTTCGTTGTAGCCCCGCTTGCCGATCGGTGGCTTACTGAACGCCACATTGTGGACGTCGGCTGGTGTAAGCGGCATTGTTTCGTCCCCTCAAGTTCCTCTATCGAACGTTCTGGAAAGTGTAGAACGCAGTGGTAGCCGTAGTGCAACTGCCGTCCATCCTGTCACACCAGGCGCGACGGTTGCTGTTTAGCCCAATAAATAAGGACCGATTGCAAACTTTGAGGCCAATAAAATCCGAAACCTTAGAATTTTTAAATTGCGGGAACCAAACCGACGCTAAAACGTGGCCGAACCGTCTCCGGGGAGAGAAGGTGGCTCACGCCATTGGCGGGAAATCAGCTCGGCGCCGCGGCGCTGAAGGCCAGCTGCATGCCGATGAACGCGACGAGCAACAGCACCATGATCGACAGGTCGAAGCGGACCGCTCCGATGGTGAGCTGCGGGATCAGCCTGCGGAGCAGTTTCACCGGCGGATCCGTGATCGACAGGATGATCTCCAGCACCACGACGGTGATCCCCGTCGGATGCCAGTCCCGGCTGAACGAGCGGATGAACTCAACGACGACCCGAGCGATGAGCAGCAGCCAGAAAACGAATAGCGCAAACCCAAGGATCTGAAAGAACAACGCCAACTGAAGTGCCCCGACCTTACCCGTGAGATGCCAAGCGATGCCAAGCGCCGCGGACCAGCGCGGCGCCTGCCAGCGTACCGACTCCGAGTAAGGGGCCTCATCTCACGTGGCCCTTCGGGTCGTCGACGATCCGAGCCACCCGCTGTGAAGCGGGCGGTAGATGGGCTATTGGTACGCGTAGAAACCGGTTTCGGCGATCCGGCGGCGCTCCTCGGGGGACACGTCCACGTCGGCGGGCGAGAGCAGGAACACCTTGGTCGCGACCTTGTCGAAGGAGCCGCGCAGGGCGAAGGCCAGGCCGGCCGCGAAGTCGACGAGGCGCTTGGCATCGGCGTTGTCCATCGACACGAGGTCCATGATGACCGGGGTGCCGTCGCGGAAACGCTCACCGATGGTGCGGGCCTCGCTGTAGTCCTTGGGCCGCAACGTGGTGATCTTCGACAGGGGGTGCCCCTCTTCGAACATCATCGCCATCCGGCGCGGGTCCATCGCCAGCGCTCCGCGGGTGGAGTTGCGCAGCCACGACCCGAAGCGCGGGCCACCCCGCTCGCCCCGGTCGAACTCGCGGGGATGGACGGCGCCGTAACGGGGCTCGTCCCCGTAGCCTCCGCGGTAACCGGCGGGCGGCGGGTAGTCGGCGGGCTCGCGGCGCGGATCGTCGTAGTCGTCTTGCTCGTAGCGACCGTATCCGTCATCAAATCGCGGGCGCGGAAAACCACGGGACGGAGCGTGGTCGTCGTAATACTCGTCCTCGTAGTCGTCCATTGGGGCCATACCGAAATAGGCCTTGACTTTGTGCAGTGTGCTCATTGCGTTGACCCTTCTAGCCCCTGGGAGTACTGGTGTTAGTGATAAAGCTGTTACTACAGTGACTACTTACGGTGACGGTAACCGCCGAGGGCCCAATAGCGCGGTACCGACACGCACACATGTCGAACCGTGTTTCACGGCAATTTCGAAGTCGTTGGACATGCCCGCGGACAACCCGACCGCGTCGCGGTGGGACTCGAGAACCCGCCGATGCTCGGATTGCAGCCGGTCAAAAGCCTCGTCAGGGTCCGAGTCCATCGGCGGAATCCCCATCAGCCCGACCAGGTCCAGGTTCTTGGAGTTCTCGACCCGGTCGCACACCTGATCGACGGCGCCCGGTCGCGATATGTCGACGCCGCCCCGAGAGTCGTCGCCGTCGAGGCTGACCTGAACGTAGATCCGCATCGGGTCGGTGCGGCGGCCCTCCGCCAGGGCCGCGGCCACACCCTTATCGAGCGCGGTCACCAGGTGCGCGCTGTCGACCGAGTGAGCGGTGTGCGCCCAGCGCGCCACCGACCGGGCCTTATTCCGCTGGATATGACCCACCATGTGCCAGCGTGGATTTCCCACATCCGCGTGCGCCGATGCCGCCAACAATCGGGTGACTTCGGTTACTTTTGCCCTCGCCTCCTGGTCCCGCGATTCACCGACGGCGCGGCAACCCAATCGGGACAAAGTCACAACATCGGTTGCTGGGAAGTATTTGGTAATCGGTAACACTTCGATTTCAGCGACATTGCGGCCCGCAGCCTCGGCCGCCGCCGCAAGGCGCGAGCGCACCGATGCCAATGCGTGGGTCAATTCCGAGTCGCGGTCGCTTCGACTGTCATGGGCCGGCATTCCTACCGCCATCGCGGTCACTCCATCCAGACCAGTGAGGCCAGCCGGCCGGTCGGCGCATCCCGCCGATGACTGAACAACGCCGGGTCGTCCACCGTGCACCGTGGATCGATGTCGATTGCCGTAACACCCAATTCCCTTAGCTGGCAAGCGATTCCGGCCCGCAGATCGAGCCCGGGGGTTCCCGCGGCGGTGGTGGTACGGCTGCCCGGCAACGCCGCCTCGACCTCGTCGGCCATGACCGCGGGCACTTCGTAATTGCGGCCGCTGACCGCCGGGCCCAAAAGCACCGAGATGTCTTGGGGTTGCGCGCCGAGCTCGAGCATCGCCTCCATCGTTCGGGCCACCACCCCGCGCTGGGCGCCGACCCGGCCGGCGTGCACCGCCGCGGCAACACCGGCACGCGCATCGGCCATCAACACCGGAACGCAGTCGGCGGTGACCACCGCCAGGGCAAGTCGCGCCGTACGGGTCACCAACGCGTCCGTGTCGTCGACCGCAGTCTCACGCGCTCCGTCGACCACCTCGACCCGGTCACCGTGGACCTGGTTCATCCACACCACGCGGCCGGCGCGCAGTCCGAGGGTGGCGGCCAACCGGGCCCGGTTCTCGGCAACCGCCGTCCGGGTCGTCCCCGACGTGGTCGCCCAGGTTGAAGGTGTCGAAGGGCGGCTTCGAGACACCACCGGCGCGGGTGGTGGTGACCCGCCTGATGCGAACGCTCACGTGACCAGTATCCGGATTGTGTTGTCGGCCAGGCCGCCCCGACTGTTGGGGTCGGGGGTCCAGGGTCACGGGCATATTCTCAGCGGCGCATGAACGGCGGCACGTCGACGTCATCGTCATCGCCGCCAATATTCAATGTCGATCCGTTGGTGTGAACCGGCACGCTGACCGCGTCGACCGGTTCGAACAGCGTCGAGGTGAGCTTGCCCGCCTTCGCAGACTCGATCCGGTGCGCACCGCCGGTCTTCTCCTCCTTGTCGGCACTGCCGCCGATCACGGGTTTGCGGCCGGCGCCGCCGGCGTCGAATCCCGCGGCGATGACGGTGACGCGCACCTCGTCGCCCAGCGAATCGTCGATCACGGTGCCGAAGATGATGTTGGCGTCCTGATGGGCGGCGTCCTGCACCAGCGACGCCGCCTCGTTGATCTCGAACAGGCCCAGGTCGCTGCCGCCGGCGATCGACATCAGCACGCCGTGGGCGCCCTCCATCGAGGCTTCCAGCAGCGGTGAGTTGATGGCGATCTCGGCGGCCTTGAGCGAACGGCCCTCGCCGCGCGCCGAACCGATACCCATCAGGGCCGTGCCCGCGCCGGACATGATGCCCTTGACGTCGGCGAAGTCCACGTTGATCAGGCCGGGAGTGGTGATCAGGTCGGTGATGCCCTGCACGCCGTTGAGCAGCACCTCGTCGGCGCTGCGGAAGGCGTCCATCAGCGAGACCGCGGAGTCGCCCATCTGCAGCAGCCGGTCATTGGGGATCACGATCAGGGTGTCGCAGCTCTCGCGCAGCGAAGAGATGCCGATTTCGGCCTGGTTGCCGCGTCGCTTGCCCTCGAACGAGAACGGCCGGGTGACCACGCCGACAGTCAACGCGCCCATCTTGCGCGCGATGCTGGCGACAACGGGCGCCCCGCCGGTCCCGGTCCCGCCGCCCTCACCGGCGGTGACGAACACCATGTCCGCGCCGCGGAGCAGCTCTTCGATCTCATCCTTGGCGTCCTCGGCGGCCTTGCGGCCGACTTCCGGGTCCGCGCCGGCGCCCAGGCCACGCGTGGACTCGCGCCCGACGTCGAGTTTGACGTCGGCATCGCTCATTAACAGCGCCTGCGCGTCGGTGTTGATCGCGATGAACTCCACGCCTTTGAGGCCTTGTTCGATCATCCGGTTGACGGCGTTGACGCCGCCGCCACCGATACCCACGACCTTGATCACGGCCAGGTAGTTATGCGGGGGGGTCATCATTCGTCTTCCTCCCTGATGGGCTTGGCTCTCCGGCGGTGGGCTCCTCCGGACGTTCGCGGCCCTCCGTGGCAAACCCTCAACCTCAACCATAGAGTTAGAGTTATGTCAAGTAGTTCCGCGCAACCAGAACGGTATGGGCATGGCGCGCCCTAACCCCGCAGGCGCGCCGACACGCGCCCCGCAAATTTTGGGCAAATTCTCCCGCGCCGGCGGCGTGACCGCGGCTTCACGGGCGTCGAGCCCGGGGACGTGATGAAGGTCGCTACTTGACCGTCGGCAGGTCTGGGCTGGACACGTCGTAGACCTTGCCGGGCTGGGTCAGCAACGCGGTCAGCTTCTCGGCCTTCTCGTCGGTGCGGTCGGTGGTTCCCCAGATCACCACCCGGCCGTCGCCCAGCGTCAGGGTTATCGAGGCCACCGACGGCGCGGCGATGTGGCCGACCTGGCCCTCGACCTCGGGACGCAACGCGGTCAGCACCTGCAGGGCCGCCTTGGTGGCCGGGTCGGCCGGCCCCGGGTCGGTGACATCGAGGTACGGCAGTGCCGGCGGCGGCGGCCCGGTCGCGAAGTCCACTCCGTCCCGGTCGAAGAGATGCGGGCCGTCCGGAAAGTCTTTGACGGCCACGGGAACTCGCTCAACGATGGTGATCCGCAGCGCCGACGGATACTGGCGCTGCACGCGCGCGCTGGCCACCCGCCGAATCGCGGCCACCCGATCGGCAACCTGGCTGGTGTTGATCTGCAGCAGCGGCGTTCCGAGCCGCACCCGCGCCGCATCCACGACCTCTTCCCGGGTCACCACCCCGGTACCGACGACAACGATGTTGCGGGCCGCCATCGCGGGCGTGAAATAGAGGATCAACGCCAGCCCGACGCCGACGATCATCAGCAGGACGGTCGCCAGCAGCATCTTCAGGCCCCGAACAACGCCCCGCGCAACGGGTTTGGGCTCGTTGACCAACCGTCCGCCGGCCCGGCGCTTCGCCTCGCGGCGGGCCTCTTCGATGGCGGTGGCGCGGGCCTGGGCGGCGCGGCGTTCGGCCCGCTCCCGCCGGGCGCGCCGGCGCGGCCCCTCGATCTCGGCCTGATCGGCCTCGTGATCGTCAGCCGTGGCGATCTCCGACTGGTCCGCGCTCGCTCCGGTGACGAGGGGTTCGGTGACCGCGCTGCCCCCAGCGTCGCCAGCAGGCTGGGCTTCGGCCTGTTCGCCGACCGCGTTGGCACGGACGGGGTCGTCCGGCTGCGTCATCGCAATGCCCCGGGGGCGCCGCGGTTGGCCCGCACCCGCAACGCCGTGACGATCTCGGGCCCCAGCAGGGTCACATCGCCCGCTCCCATGGTGACGATGACATCGCCGGGTCCGGCGACCGCGGCCACCTGCTCGGCCGCAGCGGAGAAGTGCGGGAGATAGCGCACCGGCGCACTGACGTGCTCGGCGACGCTGGCCCCGCTGACGCCGGCCAGCGGTTGCTCGCGGGCGCCGTAGACGTCGAGAACGAAAACCTCGTCCGCCGCGTCCAACGCTTGCCCGAATTCCTCCGCGAAAGCTTTTGTCCGCGAATACAAATGGGGCTGAAACACGGCGATGCTGCGGCCGTCACCGCTCTGCTCGAGCAGGGTGCGGACCGCCGCCAGCGTGGCGATGATCTCCGTGGGGTGGTGGGCGTAGTCGTCGAACACCCGCACCGAGGCCGCGCTACCGACCAGTTCGAATCGGCGGCGCACGCCCTCGAAGCCGGCCAGGCCGTCCAGCACAGCGTCGATCGGGGCGCCGATCTCGATCGCCGCCAGCAGCGCGCCCATCGCGTTGAGCGCCATGTGCCGGCCGGGCACCGACAACCGCATCACCCGCGGGTGCTGCTCCGGGTCCAGTTCGGGGGCCAGCCGGATCTGGGCGACGGCTTCGGTGCCCTGCTGTTGCCACGACAACAACGTCGCGGCCAGTTCGTCGCCGGAGCGCCCGGATCCGTATCGCAGCACCCGGATGCCCAGCTCGGCCGTACGCCGTGCCAATTCGGCGGCCCCCGGGTCGTCGACGCACACCACCAGCGCCCCGCCGGGGGCCAGCCGCTCCACGAAGGCATCGAACACGGCGACATAGGCGTCGGCGCTTCCGTAGAAGTCCAGGTGATCGGTCTCGACGTTGGTGACCACGGCGACGTTGGGCGTGTATTCCAGCAGCGAGCCATCGCTTTCGTCGGCCTCCGCCACGAAGCAGTCGCCGCTGCCGTGGTGCGCATTGGTGCCGGCCTCGCCCATCTCGCCGCCGACCGCGAAGGACGGGTCGCGCCCGCAGTGCTGCAGCGTCACGATCAACATCGACGTCGTCGTCGTCTTGCCATGCGTGCCGGTGACCATCAGCGTGGTGCGCCCGTCCATCAGCTTGGCCAGCACGGCGGGCCGCAGGATCACCGGGATGCCGCGCCGGCGGGCCTCGACGAGCTCGGGGTTGGTTTTCGGGATGGCGGCGTGCGTCGTGATGACCGCGGTGGCGCCGCCGGGCAGAAGATCGAGCGAGGCCGCGTCGTGCCCGATGTTGATCTGCGCGCCCCGGGCGCGCAGCGCGTGAATGCCGCGGGACTCCTTGGCATCCGAGCCGGATACCAGGCCGCCGCGGTCGAGCAGGATGCGGGCGACGCCCGACATGCCGGCTCCCCCGATGCCGACCATGTGCACCCGCTGCAGCTCGGGCGGCAGCTGGTCGGTGCTCATGGCTTTCCTCCGGCCGGCGAGCGGCCGAGCCGGGCGTTCCTGGCCCACCCACGAGCGATGTCCAGTGCCGCCTGGGCGACCTGGCGCGCAGCGTCCGGATGCCCCACTCGCGCGGCGGCGGTGGTCATGGCCGCCAATCGCGGTGGATCGCCCACCAGCCCCGGCACCTCGCGGGCGACCAGCTCGGGCGTGAGGGCGGCGTCCGCGACGATCACGCCGCCGCCGGCGTTGACCACCGGCAGGGCGTTGAGCCGCTGCTCGCCGTTGCCGATCGGCAGGGGCACGTAGATGGCCGGCAGTCCCACCGCCGAGACCTCGGCGACCGTCATCGCACCGGACCGGCAGATTACCAGGTCGGCGGCCGAATAGGCGAGGTCCATCCGGTCGAGGTAGGGAAGCGCCACGTACGGCGGGTCGCCCGGCTGCGGCTCGCGCAGGTCGAGCGTGTTCTTCGGGCCGTGCGCATGCAAGACGGCCACGCCGGCGGCGGCCAGCTCGGCGGCCGCCCCGGAGACCGCACGGTTCAGCGAGACCGCGCCCTGCGAGCCACCGAACACCAGCAACACCCGGGCGTCGTCGGCGAAACCGAAGTAGCGGCGCGCCTCGTCGCGCAGCGCCGCGCGATCCAGCGAGGTGATGGCCTCGCGCACCGGAACGCCGACCACCTCGGCACGCGGCAACCCGCAATCGGCCACCGCGGAGAGCACTCGCACCGCGGAGCGGGCGCCGACCCGGTTGGCCAGCCCGGCGCTGGCATTGGCTTCGTGGATCACCACCGGGACCCGGGGCTTGCGCGCCGAGACACCACGAGCGGCGAGATACGCCGGCAGCGCCACGTACCCACCGAAACCGATCACCACGTCGGCGTCGACCGCGCTGAGCACGGCACGGGTTTCCCGGACGGCCCGCCACACCCGCGAGGGCAGCCGGGCGAGGTCACCGCTGGGTTTGCGCGGCAGCGGCACCGGCGTGATCAGCTCTAGGTCATACCCGCGCTCGGGTACCAGCCGGGTCTCCAGCCCCCGGGCGGTGCCCAACGCGGTGATCCTGACCTGCGGATCGAGAGCGCTCAGCGCGTCGGCGACGGCCATTGCCGGCTCGACGTGCCCGGCGGTTCCGCCACCGGCGAGCACGACCGACAGTGGCTTCGGCGGCTTATAAGACGACAACGCGGCACCGGCGGGCAAAGGGTTTCCCCCCGCCCGCCGGTCGGCTTGTTGACCGTGTGGTTCACCCGTAACGCTGACCTTCCAGTGCGCGAGCGCGTCGTGGCTGACGCTGGCCGGCCGCCTGACTGACGCGGCGTTGGCCAGATCCATGATGCCCCGCCCGTGATCGAGCGCTTCCGCCAGTCTGGCGAGCCGGCCGGCCGGCCGTTCGCGGTAGGGCCGGCCGCAGCGGCGCGTCGGCCTTGCGGGGAGCCTTGCGCCCGGGCGCGCCGGCGCCCTTGCGCGACGCCTCGGCCGGCTTCGGACGAGTGCGTTTGCGATTGCGAACCGATTCCAGGCGCGTCGGCGAGTAGGGCTCGGGCAGCGGCAGCCGCAGTATCCGGTTCATCTTGTCGTCACGGCCGGCCCGCAGCGCGGCCACCGCCTCGGGTTCGTGACGAGCCGCGTTAGCTATGATGCCGATCATGAAAAGCGTTGCCGCGGTGGATGTTCCACCGGCAGAAATGAGCGGCAGCTGAATACCGGTGACCGGGAGGATGCCGATCACGTAGCCGATGTTGATGAACGCCTGGCCCAGCACCCACATGGTCGTGGTGGCGGTCAGCAGCCGCAGGAAGGGGTCGGCCGACCGGCGGGCGATCCGCATCCCCGTGTAGGCGAACAGCCCGAACAGCACCAGCAGCGCGAACGCCCCGATGAAACCGAGCTCCTCGCCGATGATCGCGAAGATGAAGTCGTTGTGGGCGTTGGGCAGGTAGTTCCACTTGGCCACGCCCTGGCCCAGGCCGTCGCCGAAGATACCGCCGTGTGCCAGCGCGAATTTGGCCTGTCGGGCCTGGTAGCCGGTGTCCTGCGGGTCGTTCTCGGGGTTGATCCAGGACCGCACCCGGTCCGACCGGTACCCGGCCGACATGGCCAGCACCGCGCCGGCCACGAAGACGGCCATCAAGGAGGTGACGAAGACGCGCAGCGGCAGGCCCGCGTACCACAGCAAGGCCAGCAGGATTATGCCCAGCGACACCGTCTGCCCGAGGTCGGGCTGCGCCACGATCAGCGCCAACGCGATCACCGCCGCCGGTACCAGCGGGATCAGCAGTTCACGCAGGTTCGCCCGCTCCAGGCGACGGGCGGCCAGCATGTGGGCACCCCAGATGGCGAAGGCAATCTTAGCCAGCTCGGACGGCTGCATCGAGAAGCCCGCGATGACGAACCACTTCCGAGATCCGTTGGCCAGGTTGCCGATTCCGGGGACGAGCACCAACACCAGCAGGATGACGGTGACGACGTAGCCGGTGAACGCGACGCGGCGGATGAACCGCACCGACATCCGCAGCGAGCCGTAGCAGGCGATGAGGCCGATCACGGTCCACAGCACCTGCTTGCCGAAGATCACCCAGGCCGAACCGTCGGCGTCGTAGGACCGCACCCCCGACGCCGACAGCACCATGATCAGCCCCAGGATCGTCAGCAACCCGGCCACCGCGATGATCAGGTGAAACGACGTCATCGGCCGGCCCAGCCAGGCGCCGAACCGGCCGGGCGAACCGCCCTCTTGGGCGGCGGCCTTGTCTTTCTTGGGTCTTTCTTGGGTCTTTCTTGAGCTTTTGCGGTTTGTCGGCCTGCTTCTCGGCCGTGGCTTCCGAGGGGTCGTCCGCGGCGTCGTCGGCCGGCCCGGCCTCGGCCGTCCCGGTCGTTGTCGTTCCCCCGGCCCAGCAGCCGGGTCAGTGCGTTACCCACGCCCGCCCTACCGGAGCGCCGCGCGCACGGCGGACGCGAATGCGTCGCCACGGTGGGCGTAACCCGCGAATAGGTCGAACGATGCGCCCGCGGGTGCCAGCAAGACGGTGTCACCGGGCTTCGCCAGGGTACGAGCCGCGGCCACCGCCGCGTTCATCACCGCTGTGGCCCGATCGTCGCTTGATTGTTCCACTTCTGTCACATCTGCCCCAGAAACCACAGCAGTCGCATCCATACCAGCATCCTCGCCTGTCACAACCTGCAGGACGGGGACATCCGGTGCGTGTCGCGATAACGCCTCTGCAACCTCTTGCCGGTCTCGGCCGATGAGCACCGCCCCGACCAGCCGGGATGCCATCCTGGCGACCTCGGCGTCGACCGATGCGCCCTTGAGCAGACCGCCGGCGATCCAGACGACCCGGGGGTAGGCCAGCACGGACGCCTCGGCGGCGTGGGGGTTGGTGGCCTTGGAGTCGTCGACGTAGGTGATTCCGTCCGCGACGGCCACGACCTCGGCCCGGTGCCGGCCCACGTGGAAGGAGGCGATCGCCGCAGCGATCGCCTCGGCCGGCACGTCGACGCAACGCGCCAGCGCCGCGGCGGCCAGCGCGTCGAGCACCCCGACCGGGCCCGGCACCGGGATGGACTCGACCGGCAGCAGGGCCAGGTCGTCGGCAAAGGCGCGGTCAACCAGGTGGCCCTCGCGCACGCCGAGCTCCCCCGCCGCCGGTTCGCCCGATCGAAAGCCGACCCGCACCGACGCCCGGGCCGTGTCCAGCAGCGCCGCGGCCCGGCCATCGTCCAGGCCCACCACCGCCACCCGGCCGTCGAGCACCCGCGCCTTCGCCGCGGCGTAGGCGGCCAGGCTGCCGTGCCAGTCCAGATGGTCTTCGGCGATGTTGAGCACCACACCGGCCTCGGGCTTCAGCGAAGGGGCCCAATGTAATTGGAAACTGGACAGCTCGACGGCCAGCAGCTCGGCGGGTTTTTCCAAGACGTCGAGCACCGGGTCGCCGATGTTGCCGCACAGCAGGCTGCGCCGGCCGCCGGCGCTCAGCATGGCGTGCAGCATCGAGGTGGTGGTCGTCTTGCCGTTCGTCCCGGTCACCACCAGCCAGCGGCGCGGCGGCCCATACTGGCCCGCGGCGTCGAGCCGCCAGGCCAGCTCCACGTCACCCCAGATCGGCACTCCGGCCGCGGCCGCGGCGACCAGCAACGGGGTGGTCGGGGCGAAGCCGGGGCTGGTGACCACCAGGGCGTAGCGCGAGATCTGCTCGATGGCCGTCGACGTTGACGCGGTCGCCGCTCCCGCGTCGGCGTAGCCCCGCAGCCTGCCGGGGTCGTCGTCGCACAGCGTCGGCGCCGCACCGAACCGGGTCAGCGCCGCCAGCACCGCCTTGCCCGTTACCCCGCCCCCGGCCACCAGCACCGGCGCGCCGGGCGCCAGGGGTTCCAGCGGGGCCTCAAGACCGCTCATCAGGCACCGATCGCGCCCAGCCACTCACCGTAGAAAAGGGCCACGCCCAGGCCGCAGGCGATCGCGGTGAGCAGCCAGAAGCGGATGATGACCGTGGTCTCGGCCCAACCGGCCAGTTCGAAATGGTGGTGAAAGGGCGCCATCCGGAACACCCGGCGCCCGGTGGTTCGAAAGGTCAAGATCTGCAACACAACCGAGCTGACCTCGGCGACGAACAGCGAACCGAGCACGACGGCGAGGATCTCGGTGCGGCTGGTCACCGAGATGCCGGCGATGATGCCGCCCAGGGCCAGCGAGCCGGTGTCGCCCATGAAGATCTTGGCGGGCGCGGCGTTCCACCACAAAAAGCCGATGCAGGCACCGGCGGTGGCGGCAGCTACCAGCGCCAGGTCCAGCGGATCGCGCACGTTGTAGCAGCCCAGCCCGGGGGCGGTGACGCAGGCGTTGCGGTACTGCCAGAAGGTGATCAACACGTAGGCGGCGGCGACCATCGCCATGCTCCCGGCGGCCAGCCCGTCCAGGCCGTCGGTGAAGTTGACCGCGTTGGACCAGGCGCTGACGACGACCACGCAGAACAACACGAACAGGCCCGGGGCCAGAGTGACGGTGGCGATCTCGCGCACGTAGGACAGATCCGCGCTGGCCGGTGTCAGGCCATTGTTGTTGTGGAATTGCAGCGCCAGCACCCCGAACAGCACCGCGGCGGCGACCTGTCCGATGGTCTTGGCCGTCTTGTTCAAGCCAAGATTGCGCGACCTGCGGATCTTGATCAGGTCATCGAGGAATCCGACGCCGCCGAGCACGGTGGCCAGGCCCAGCACCAACAGGCCCGACACGGTGATGCCTTCCCCGTCGAACGCCATCCCGGCCAGGTGCGTGCCCAGGTAACCCGCCCAGATGCCGGCCAGAATGGCCACGCCGCCCATCGACGGCGTCCCCCGTTTGGCGTGGTGGGTCGGCGGCCCGTCCTCGCGGGTGTGGTGGCCGAATCCCTGCCGGGTGAACAGCCGGATCAGCGCCGGGGTCAGCAGGATCGACACGGTCAGCGCGACGGCGACGGCGATGAGGATCTGTCTCATGCGCGCGTCCCGCCCTCGGCTGCCAGGGTGTCGGCCAGCGCACCGAGCCCAGCCGAGTTCGACGCCTTGACCAGGACGACGTCGCCGGGTTGCACCTCGGCCCGCAGTAACGCCAGCGCGGCGTCGCTGTCGGCGACGTTGACGGCCCCCTTGTCGCCTGCGCCCCAGGAACCCTCCATGACCGCTCCGTGGTGCATGGCGCTCATCGACCTCCCACTTCCCACGACAACGAGTCGAGACACATCTAAGCGCACCGCCAGCCGGCCGATGCGATCGTGCTCGACTATGGCGTCCTCACCGAGCTCCGCCATCTCGCCGAGCACCGCCCAGCTCCTGCGCTTTTCGGCGGGGCGGTGCCCGCCCCCCTCGCCCCCGCCGTGGGCGATCCAGGCCAGCGCCTGCAACCCGGCCCGCATGGAATCGGGGTTGGCGTTGTAGGCATCGTCGATCACGATGACCCCGTCGACGCGGGTGGTGACCTGCATGCGGTGCCGCGACACCGGCCCCGTCCCGGCGAGTGCGGCGGCCACTTGTTCCAGGTCGGCGCCGCATTCCAGCGCGACCGCGGCCGCGCACAGCGCGTTGCTCACCTGGTGATCGCCGAAGACGCCGAGTTGCACCGGCACCTGCGTCACCCCGGACGCGCCGCGCCGGTACAGCGTGAACCGCGGTCTGGCCAGCTCGTCGAGCGACACCGGCCCGGCCCACAGGTCGCTGGGGCCCGCGTTGGTGTCCTCGGCGCGGCTGACCCGGACCACCCGCGCGGCGGTCACGTTCGCCATGGCCGCCACGGCCGGATCATCGGCGTTCAGTATCACCACGCCGGAAGTCGGAACAGACTGCGGCAGTTCAGATTTCGTCTGGGCGATGGCGTCGCGTGAGCCGAACTCACCCAGGTGGGCGGTGCCGACGTTGAGGACCACTCCGATGGATGGTGTGGCGATTTCGGCGAGCGCGGCGATGTTTCCGGGATGGCGGGCCGACATCTCGAGAACCAGGTAGTCGGTGTCGGCCGTCGCGCGCAGCACCGTCCATGGGTGCCCCAGCTCGTTGTTGAACGACCCGGGCGGGGCCACCACCTCACCGAGTGGCGCCAGCACGGCGGCCACCAGGTCCTTGGTCGAGGTCTTCCCCGAAGATCCGGTGAGACCGATGATGGTCAGCCCGCCGGCCACCAGTTCGGCGGCGACCACCTTGGCCAGCTTGGCCAGCGCGCCCAGCACCGCCGCGCCGGAGCCGTCGGCGTCGTGCTCGAGCACCCCGGCCGAACCGCGGTCCGGGTGCGCCACCGGCGGTTGCGGGGGCACCACGATGGCCGGAACCCCGACCGGTCGCGACGCCAGCACGGCGACGGCACCGGCGGCGACCGCCGAGTCCGCGAAGTCATGCCCGTCGGCGCGCGCCCCCGGCAGCGCCAGGAACAGCCCGCCCGGCTGGACGGCGCGTGAGTCGAATTCCACCGTTGCGGTGACGTGACGCTGCGCGGCGTCGTGCGCGGAGATGTCGGACAGGGTGCCCCCGACGATGTCGGCGATCTGGGCGACGGTCAGGTCGATCACCGCTGTACCCCGTCGAGGTCCCGCAACGCCTGGGCCAGCTCCACGCGGTCGTCGAAGGGGCGAGTGTGTCCGCCGGCGCGCTGCCCGGTTTCGTGACCCTTGCCCGCGATCAGCACCACGTCACCGGGACCCGCCCAGGCGACCGCGTGCCTGATCGCGTCGCGCCGATCGGCGACCTCGACAACCTCTGCGGCACAACCACTTTCGATCGCGCCAGCCAGGATTTCCCGGCGAATCGTGGCCGGGTCCTCACCGCGCGGATTGTCATCGGTGACGACGACCAGGTCTGCCAGCTCGGCGGCCGTGGCGCCCATCGGCGCGCGTTTGCCCGGATCGCGTTCGCCACCGGCGCCGAACACCACCGCCACGCGGCGGCCCGGACGCTTCAGCGTCGTCAGCACCGCACGCAAGGCGCCCGGCTTGTGGGCATAGTCGACCAGCGCCAGGAAGTCCTGGCCGGCGTCGATCTCTTCCATGCGTCCCGGCACCCGGGTCTGCCGCAGTCCCGGCGCCGCCCGCTCCGGCGACACCCCCACCGCATCCAGAAGGGCCAGTGCCACAAGGCAATTGGCGACGTTGTAGTGGCCGGGTAGCGGGACTCCGACCGGATGCCGAGCGCCTGCGGGATCGACGACGGTGAACTGTTGTCCCGCGGCGCCCATCGGGGCCACGTCGACGGCGCGCCAATGCGCTGGCTGACCCTCGGCGCTGACGGTGATCGCGTCGCCGGCCCGAGCCGCCATGGCCCGCCCGGCCTCGTCGTCGACGCATACCACGACGCGGCGCGCCCGCAGCGGCGAATCCGGTTCAAACAGCATGGCTTTGGTGTTGAAGTAGTCTTCCATGGTCGGGTGGAAGTCCAGGTGGTCGCGCGACAGGTTGGTGAAACCGCTCACCGCGAAGCCGGTTCCGTCCACCCGGCCCAACGCCAGCGCATGGCTGGAGACCTCCATGACGACGGTGTCCACACCGCGTTCGGCCATGGCCGCCAGCATCGCCTGCAGTGCGGGGGCCTCCGGAGTGGTCAGCGCGCTGGGGACGTCGGCGCCGTCGATGCGAATGCCGATCGTGCCGATCAGCCCGGCCGTGCGGCCGGCGACGCGCAGACCGGCTTCGACCATATACGTGGTGGTGGTTTTGCCGGACGTGCCGGTGATGCCGATAACGGCCACCCGATTAGACGGATTCCCGTACACGGTGGCGGCCAAGCCGCCGAGCACGCCGCGGGGGTCGGGGTGCACCAGCGTCGGGACGGTCGGGGCGCCCGCCGCGGCCGTTTCGGCGACTCCGCCGGGATCGGTGAGCACGGCGACCGCACCGCGTTCGATCGCGTCGGCAACGTAGCTGGCGCCGTGGGTCGTCAGGCCGGGCAGCGCGGCGAACAGGTCACCGGGCAGCACGTCCTGCGCGCGCAGCGTCACCCCGGTGATGGTCACGTCGGGCGCGGCGGTGCCCTGACCTGGGCCGTCGGCCACCACCGCGCCGACCTGCTCGGCGAGCGCGGACAGCCGCACGCCGGCGGCGGCGCTGGGGCGTAACCCAGTGGGCACCGGCACCACTTCTCCGCACACCTCCCTCCGACGCCGCGTCATCCTCATGATCGGCCATGACACCCTACCTAGCCGCAACCGGCCATGAGGCGATCCGCGCGCCGACGGAACCGTCGGGCGGCTCCACCGGGTCCAGTGCGGCCCGGCTGTCTGGCGGCGCCCGGCTTCGCCGTGCTGGCGATCGCCGCTAGGTGGCCTGCAACGTCAGCGGCGGGCCGGGATCGGGCGACAGCGGCACGTTCTCGCGCTGCATCAGCCAGCCGGCGATGTTGTGGAACAGCGGGGCGGCCGAGTGACCCGGCGTGCCGTCGGCGTTGCGCTCCGGGTTGTCCATCATGATGCCGATGACGTACCGGGGGTTGTCGACGGTGGCCATTCCCGCGAACGTGATCCAGTAGACGTTGTCGAAATAGCAGCCGCAGGCCGGGTTGATCTGCTGCGCGGTGCCCGTCTTGCCGGCCATCTGATAGCCCGTCACCGCGCCGGCGGATCCCGTGCCCTGCTGGTAACCCATCGGGTCCTTTTGCACCACGGCACGCAGCATGTTGCGCACGGTCTGCGCCGTCTGCGGCGACACCACTCGCACGCCTTCGGGACGCGGCTCTTCGGTGCGCGTGCCGTCGGGGGCGATGGTGGCCTTGATGATCCGGGGCGGCATCCGCAGCCCGTCGTTGGCGATCGCCTGATACATCCCGGTCATCTGCAACAGTGTCATCGAAAGGCCCTGCCCGATGGGCAGGTTCGAGAAGGTGCTGCCCGACCACTGGTCGATCGGCGGCACCAGTCCGGCGCTCTCACCCGGCAGGCCCACGTTGGTGCGTTGTCCCAGACCGAATTTGCGGACCATGTCGTAGTAGCGTTCCGGGCCGACGCGTTGCGCGAGCATCAAAGTTCCGACATTGGAGGACTTTCCGAAAACGCCGGTGGTGGTGTAGGGCATCACGCCGTGTTCCCACGCGTCGTGGATGGACACCCCGCCCATCTGGATGTTGCCGGGAACCTGCAACACCTCGTCGGGATTGGACAGGCCGTACTCGATGACCGACGACGCGGTGATCACCTTGTTCACCGAGCCGGGCTCGAACGGCGAGGACACCGCCAGGTTGCCCAGCTGCTTGTCGCCCTGACGTCCGATGTCCTGGGAGGGGTCAAACGTGTTGTCGTTGGCCATGGCCAGCACTTCACCGCTCTTGGCGTCGAGCACGACGGCCGAAACATTATGCGCGCCAGACACATTCTTGGCCTGCTGAACCTGCTGCTGCACGTAGAACTGGATGTCGTCGTCGAGGGTCAGCTGGACCATCGAGCCGTTGACCGCCCGATGCCGGTTGCGGTAACTGCCGGGGATGACCACCCCGTCGGATCCGCGGTCGTAGGTGACCGAACCGTCGGTGCCGGACAGCACCGAGTCCATCGCCTCTTCCAGTCCCAGCAGGCCGTGACCGTCCCAGTCGATGCCGCCGACGATGTTGGCCGCCAGCGATCCGCCCGGATACTGGCGCAGATCCTGGCGTTCGGAGCCGACCTCGGGATACTTGTCCGAGATCGCGCTGGCGACAGCGGGATCGACGGCGCGCGCCAGATAGACGAAGTTGTCGTCGGTTTGCAGCTTCTTCAAGACGGTCGCCGAGTCCGGCTTGTTGCCCAGGCGGCTGGAGACCTCTTTGGCGATATCGCGCAACCGCTGCTGCGGATCGGGGGCGGTCGAGTTCTTGGCTTTGGCTTCCTCCAGCTGCTTGCGGATCCGTGTCGGCTGAAACGTCAGCGCGCGTGACTCGATGGTGAAGGCAAGCTGGTCTTTACGGCGGTCGATGATGCTGCCGCGCACCGCTTTTTCCACATCGGTGACCTTGAGCTGACCGGCGGCCTGGGCGCGCAGCGACGGGGCGTTGGTCACCTGCAGGACGAACAGCTGGGCGGCGGCCATCAGCATCAGTACCAGAATGACCACGTTGCCGGCCCGATGCCGGAAGACGAATGACCCGCCGCGGCTGGTCAACTCCACGATCTGGCGGGTGCGACGCGCCCGCGCCGAGTGCCCCGCCGCCGCCTCGGACCGCTGTGCCGCCCCGACCTTCTTGGCTTGCTTGGCTTTCCGGAATCGACTCGGCTCGCGAACGTCTCGGCTGACGTCGGCTTGCTTCGGCTTCAGCCGCCGCTTGGATTGCCGTCCGCCCTTGGCCTCCAAGTCCTTACGGGGACCACGTGTCGGTCGTGCGGACTGCGACCGTCGTGCCCGCGGGGATTCACCGCGGCTCACCTGGGCGCACCTGGCGGCGCGACGACCGCGGGCCCGGGCAGGCCGTTAGCCGGCGCGGCGGGGCCCACCGGTTGAGCCGGCGCCGCCGGGCGGCCCAACTGCAACGGGACCGGAATCTCGGCGGGCAACGGTGCGGGCGCCTGGCCAGAAGCCGGAATTGGCATCCCGCCCAAGGGAATCGGGACCTCGGCCGGGGCCGGAGGGGTGGCGGGTCCGGCCGGCATGGGCAATCCCGGCGTCGGCAACCCCGGCAGGACGCCGGGTGCGCGTCCGGTGGCCGGGCCGCCGGGCGCACCGGGCAGCGCACCGGTGGCCGGGGCAGCGGGCATGCCGGGCAATGCACCCGTCGCCGGTCCGCCTGGCATGCCGGGCAGCGTACCTGGCACCGGCACCCCGGGGGCGGCAGGCGCGCCGGGCACCGGGGGCACCGGCGGTGGCAGATGTTGACCGCCCACCGTCGACGCGCCGTCGGGGGCACGCAGCAGCGCTTCGGGCCCGGACCTGGCCGGGGCGGGGCCGCCGGGGGCCGGCTCCAGCCGCGTCGGGATCTCCGGAGGAGCGGCCGGCGGCTTGGGGGGCTGCGGCGCTTCGTCGGGAAGCTTGTTGTTCAGCGGCGGCGGCGGAACGCCGTCGGCCGGCTTGGGCGTGCCGACCACCACCCAGTTCCCGGACGGGTCCTGGACCAGGTGCGCGGTGTCCCTGCTCGGGATCATGCCCTGCTTGCGAGCCGCCTCCGCCAGCGCGGGGGCGGCCTCCGCCTCGCGCACGTCGCGCTCCAGCGCTTCCTTCTGCTGCTGCAGCAACCGGGTCCGTTCCCGGGCGTGGCTCAACTTGTAGGAGCGCTCGGCGGAGTCGGTGGACAGCCACAGCGTGAGCCCCAGGCCGATGCCCAGCGCGCCGATGATCAGGACGACGAACGGAACCTTGCTGGCCAATGTCCGCGGCCGCAGGTCGATAGACGCCAGCCGGGTTGCCAGCCGCTCGCTCAGGCGAGGACGAACTACCTTGGGCGCTTTGGCTTTCCGCGCCTTGGCCCGCGCCTTCGCCTGGCTGGCGCTCTTGGGCCGCGCCTGCCGCTCAACCGGCCGGGCTATGGGGCTGGTCTGCGGTCCGGACTTGGGCGCGCGGCCTTCGCGGGTGGACGCCGAGGTCCGGCCGCTTCGGGTGCGCCGCGCCGATCCGGATTCGGCCGCCGGACGGGTGCTGCGCCGGGCAGAACCGTCACGTCCGCCCCGACGGTCGCTGCCACCGCGCCGTTTCGACGTCTCGCGTTCTGCTCTCATGCGTCGCCTCTCCCCCTAGCCTGCTCTGATTCCATTCGTTGCAGCGCCCGCAACCGCACTGCGGCACTGCGTGGATTGCGTTCCACCTCGGCGGCGTCGGCGCGCTCGGCACCGTGTGTCAGCGACCGGAATCGCGGCTCATGGCCGGGAAGCTCGACCGGCAGGTCCACCGGGGTGCGCGACGCGACCGCCTGGGCGAAGAGCCGCTTGACGATTCGGTCCTCCAGCGATTGGTAGGCCATCACCCCGATCCGCCCGCCGACGTCCAGGGCGGCGAGGGCGGCCGGGAGCGCGCGGCGCAACGTGTCCAGTTCGTCGTTGACCGCGACCCGCAGCGCCTGGAAGGTGCGCTTGGCCGGATGCCCGCCGGTGCGCCGGGCCGCGGCCGGAATCGCTTCGTAGAGCAGGGCTACCAGGTCGGAGGTCGAGGTGAACGGCTCGCGGGCACGTCGGCGCACGATGTGCGTGGCGATGCGACGTGCGAACCGCTCCTCGCCGTAGCGGTGCAAGATGTTCGCCAGCTCCGCCTCGTCGTAGGTGTTGACGATGTCGGCCGCGGTCAGCGGCGACGAGGGGTCCATCCGCATGTCCAGCGGTGCGTCCTGGGCGTAGGCGAAGCCCCGCTCCGCGCGATCCAGCTGCATGGACGACACCCCGAGGTCGAACAGCATTCCATCCACCGATTCGGTTGCCGCATAACCGGATTCGGCTAGGGCGGCGGCGATGCCGTCGTAGCGCGTGTGCACCAACGTGACCCGGTCGCAGAAGCGCGCCAGCCGTGCCCGGGCGATGTCCAGCGCGCTGGGATCGCGGTCGAGGCCGATCAGCCGCAGCCCCGGCAGGTCGTCGAGGAACCGTTCCGCATGCCCGCCCGCGCCGAGGGTGGCGTCGAGCAGTGTTGCCCCCGAACCGTCCGGGTGGTGCCGGGTCAGCGCGGGAGTGAGGAGTTCGACGCAGCGTTCCAGCAGTACGGGGACATGCCCGTAGTCGTCGGAACTCGAATTCTCAGCCACCGCAACGCCTCCACGGATCTGCCGGCACCCGTCGGCCACCCGGGCGCCCATCAGGCGGGTTCTCGCGCCGGCTTCGGGTCTGTGCCGCCCGGACGGGCCTTACCAGGTGCTCGGAAAAATGGGCAGCCCCTGCATCGAGGTCTCTGACCGAAGTCGCGAACCTGGCGTTGGGGAAGTACGCCAGGGTCGGTTCGGGCAGAGGCCACGTTGCACGGGCATGCGCCTCAAATGATGTCGCCGAGTGCTTCATCGCTGGCCGCGGAGAAGTTCTCTTCGTGGGTCTGCTGGTAGTCCTGCCAGGCCTGGGCATCCCAGATCTCCAGGTTGTCGATGGCGCCGATGACCACACAGTCCTTCGAAAGGTTCGCGTAGCGCCGGTGATCGGCCGACAACGTGATCCGGCCCTGCGCGTCAGGATGCTGCTCATCGGTGCCGGCCGCCAGGTTGCGGAGAAACGCCCGGGCCTCGGGGTTGCTCCGCGAGGCCTTGCTCGCCCGGCGGGCCAATTGCTCGAATTCCGCCCGCGGATAGACGGCGAGGCTGTGGTCCTGGCTCTTGGTGACCATCAACCCCCCTGCCAGCGCGTCGCGGAACTTGGCGGGCAACGTCAGCCGCCCCTTGTCGTCGAGTTTGGGCGTGTAGGTGCCGAGAAACACCAGCACACCTCCCCTACGGGGTCACCCGAACACTGCAGCCACCATACCCCACAATCCCCCACTGTGCCCCATTCTTGGGGTGTCGTCGTGGCGTTTTCGGGGTTATCCGTCGTCAGGACGCCGTCACAGCGTCGCACGGGGTGTGTCGAGGGCATGCCCGGGCGTGTTCGAGACGTCGGGCGAACCACGCTCACCAGGCATAACCCGCATTGTGGGGCGTAGTGGGGAACTCTAGTGGGGCGCGGTGGGGCATGAATGCCGGGACGCGGCTCGGTTAGGGCTCGATTGAGCTGCAAAACGGCATCGTCGGTTGCGCACGTGTCAGGGCGGACGGCCGATGCCACCGATCCCCTGGAGAAAACAAATCGGGGCAGCCGGTGGCTACCCCGAGTGTGTGGATGCCCCTAGTTGTCGAAGCGGCGGCGGAACCGATCCTCCATGCGGCTGGTGAACGAACCCCCGGCCTTGTTGCGGCGCTGACGCAGCGAAGTGGGAGCCGGCCCGGAATGATCGGCCCTGCGGGACAACCGGGGACCGGTGACCGCGAAGATCACCCCGCCAAACATGACGATGAACCCGAAAACGCTGAGGATCGGGAAGCTTCCGATCATCGTTGCCTTGAACGCTACCCCGGAGACCAGCATCGCCAGACCGATGACGAACAGCGCCACGCCCTGCAGCCGCCGACGTGCAGTAGGTGCGCGTAACCCTCCGCCGCGAACACTTGACGCGAATTTGGGGTCCTCGGCGTAGAGAGCGCTCTCGATCTGATCGAGCATCCTCTGCTCATGATCGGAGAGTGGCATTCGTCCCTCCTTGCCGACGGTGTGGCACGTGATTATCGGTAACACGCGGATGCCCGTTGCAGGGGCAACTAATCGAATGATACGAGGTCAATCTGCCCCATACCACTGGTTCGCCGCCGATTCTATCCCGGCCTCCTCCCGGCGCTCCGCCAGACCGGAACGGCCGTGCGCTACAACCGGCTTCCCGAACCGGGACGGTCGCTGGTCCGGTGCCACGACCGCCCGTCCGGCCGTCGCACATGGGTCCGATAATGGGCGATAGGGGCCCGGCCCACAGCGACCACACAATGCCGAGGCGCCGCATGAGCCTGGACGACCGATGAGGAGGAGACCGCGAGTTGGCGATATTGCTCATCGATCTGCTTCCCAACGACATGGAGCGTCGCCTGGGTGACGCCCTGGCGGTGTACGTCGATGCGATGCGCTACCCACGGGGCACCGAGAACCAGCGCGCCGCGATGTGGCTCGAACACATCCGGCGACGGGGCTGGCAGGGTGCCGGCGTCGTCGAAACCCAGGAAACCGAAGACGCAGGCGCACGACTGCCCTCGGTGGAACAGTTGGCCAGCGCGCCGCTGCTGGGCGTGGCCTACGGCTACCCCGGCGCGCCCGGGCAATGGTGGCAACAGCAGGTCGTGCTGGGCATGCGGCGCGGCGGCTCACCGCCCCAGGAGATCTCCCGGCTGATGGACAGCTACTTCGAGTTGACCGAGCTGCACATCCATCCCCGCGCCCAGGGCCGCGGTCTCGGCGAGGCGTTGGTGCGAAGGCTGCTCGCCGGTCGCGCCGAGCAGAATGTGCTGCTCTCCACGCCGGAAACCAATGGTGAGCCCAACCGCGCCTGGCGGTTGTACCGGCGCCTGGGTTTCACCGACGTCATCCGCGGCTACCATTTCGCCGGCGACCCGCGGGCGTTTGCGATCCTGGGCCGCAAGCTACCTCTGTAACACCCGAACTCGGCACACATCGGAAGACTCCACTAAGTGGCACATCGGATCTGGCACGATGACCTGGTGCGAGCCAGCTCTCCCCCGTCCCGCGGCCGAGGATCCCGAGCGTTTCTTGCCCGGCGGCGCCGCCTGACGGCCATCGCGATGTTGCTGCTGCTGGTGCCGCTGGCCACCGGATGCCTGCGGGTCAGGGCCTCGCTCACCATCTCCCCCGATGACCTGGTGTCCGGCGAGATCGTCGCCGCCGCCAAACCCAAGACCTCCAAAGACACCGGTCCACAACTGGACAGCAATAACCTGCCGTTCAGCCAGAAGGTGGCGGTGTCGAACTACGACAGCGACGGCTACGTCGGCTCGCAGGCGGTGTTCTCCGATCTGACGTTCGCGGAGTTGCCGCAGCTGGCGAACATGAACTCCGACGCCTCCGGGGTAAACCTGACGCTGCGCCGCAACGGCAACCTGGTGCTCCTGGAGGGCCGAGCGGACCTGACCTCGCTGACCGACCCCGAGGCCGACGTCGAGCTGACGGTCGCCTTCCCCGGCGTGGTGACCTCCACCAACGGCGACCGGGTCGAACCCGACGTGGTGGCGTGGAAGCTCAAACCGGGCGTGGTGACCGCCATGACCGCCCAGGCCCGCTACACCGACCCCAACACCCGGTCCTTCACCGGAGCGGTGGTGTGGTTGTGCATCGCGTCGTTCGCGGCCGCGGGCGTGGTGGGGCTGCTGGCCTGGGTCAGCCGCGACCGGTCACCGCGGTTGACCGCGCCGCGCGACCAACCGCCGCCCAGCTAGCTGTACTGCCGGGTCGGCGACCAGTAGGCGAGCATCTCCGCGAACGTCTGGAAGGCCGGCCCGGAATTCCCGTAGGTCGCCTCGAGATGGATGCTCAGCGGGAAGCCGAGCTCGGCGACCCCGTCGATGACGCTTTTGTAGAGGTCGACCATCTGCTGGCGCTTCTGCGCCGGTTCACCGGCGGCCAGCTTCTTGACGAACTCCTGCTCGCCGGCCACCGCGGGATTGCCCGGGTCCTGAATGAGCCAGTTGATCAGTCCGACCCGGCTTTCCATCTTCGGCACGAAGCCGAACGACAGCAGGATCTCCGGCCGGTGGTCGGTCGTCTTGGCGAACTCGCTCAGGAAGCCCACGATCGCATCGGAGTACAAGAGCTGGGTCATGCCGTAAGTGGCGCCCTGGTCGCACTTGAAGTTGAACCGGCCCTGTTCGCCGTCCCGGGTAGGGATCAGGATGACGCCGCGGTTGGTCACCAGCTCGCGGTAGATCGACAGGGCGTCGGTGGGGGCCACTCCGGAGCCCTCGCCATCATTCATGGTGCGCGGCACGCCGACGAAGACAACGCCTTCCATGCCGGCCGACGTCAGCTCGGTCAGGCGCGCGCGCAGCGACGGCTCGTCCATGAACGCGGTGACCTGCGTGCACAGACCCTTGATTCCGGGCAGCTCCGGCTTGACGACCGACCAGAAGTCGAGCACGTCCAACTTGGGCTTCATCTGAATGGGACGGTCGTCGTCCTCGGCGATGATCCCCGGAATCATCACGTGCCGGATCCGGCCGTCGAGGCCGGACTCGGCGGAATTCCGCACCACTTTCTGCGCCTCCTCGAGTGCCCGCTCCCGACCTTCGTCGGCGTTCGGCGGCACCAGCTCGAGCGCAATGGTGTTGAGGGTCACGCGGCTTCTCTCCATCTGATGACTATTGGCCCGGGGCGCCGTGTGGCCGCGCAGATTCCGCGCGAGGCCCAACGCACCCGCCAGCATAGGGGCGGGTTAATGAGGCAGGCGAAGCAACTGGGTCCAGCGGTCCGGGTCATGTGCGAAGCGGCACGGGTGGCGCGGCGAATACACTGGTCGGGCCTGGAACACCCAGCCAGCCGATCCAGAAAGGGGTGCCGCGCTGAGCCTAGGAGCTTCAGAAGCAGCGGCAACCGTCGAGTTGACCGGCGCCATCACCGACCAATTGCGGCGGTACATGCATGACCGGCGCACCGAGACCGCGTACATCGGTGACGACTACAGCGGTCTGATCGCCGCGTTGGAAGATTTCGTGCTCAACGGGGGCAAGCGGCTACGGCCCCTGTTCGCCTATTGGGGCTGGCGCGCGGTGACCACCGAAGCCCCCGATGAGCAAGTGCTGCTGCTGTTTTCCGCTCTCGAGTTGCTGCATGCCTGCGCGCTGGTGCACGACGACGTGATCGACGACTCCTCGACCCGCCGGGGCCGGCCGACCACGCACGTGCAGTTCGCGAAGCTGCATCGCGACCGGCACTGGCAGGGCTCGCCGGAACAGTTCGGCATGTCGGCCGCCATCCTGCTCGGTGATCTCGCGCTGGCCTGGGCCGACGACATCGTCTTCGGTGTCGAGTTGACGCCACAGGCGGGGCGGCGGGTGCGGCGGGTGTGGGCCAACATCCGCACCGAGGTGCTCGGCGGGCAGTACCTCGACATCGTCGCCGAGGCCAGCGCGGCCGCCTCGATCGCCTCGGCGATGAACGTCGACACCTTCAAAACCGCCTGTTACACGGTGTCCCGGCCGCTGCAGCTCGGGGCGGCCGCCGCGGCCGACCGGCCCGACGTCCTCGACGTCTTCAGCCAGTTCGGGACGGACCTGGGGGTGGCGTTTCAGCTGCGCGACGACGTCCTGGGGGTTTTCGGTGACCCCGCGGTCACCGGTAAGCCGTCCGGGGATGATCTGCGATCGGGCAAGCGCACGGTGCTGCTGGCCGAGGCGGTGGGATTGGCGGAGAAGTCAGACCCGGTGGCGGCCAACCTGTTACGGACCTCGGTCGGGGCCCGACTGACCGACGCGCAGGTGGATCAGCTGCGCGACGCCATCGAGGCGGTGGGCGCCCTGGCCGCCGCCGAACAACGGATCGCCACGCTGACCCAACGGGCGCTGGCCACGCTGGCCGGCGCACCCATCAACACCGCGGCCAAAGCGGGGCTGTCCGAATTGGCCAAGCTGGCCACGAACCGGTCCGCCTGAACCGATGACGACGCCCACGGATGCCCCGGCAGCGGATTCGCCGGCAGCCAAACCCTCTCGGGGCGAATGGTTTTCACAGCTGAAGGTGTTCGTCGCCGCCGGCGACTCCCGTCAGGCGAAGCTGGGCATGCTGGGCTCGGTGCTGATCACCCTGGGCGGGCTTGGTGCCGGCAGCACCCGCCAGCACGACCCGCTGCTCGAGTCAATGCACATGTCCTGGTTGCGTTTTGGCCACGGCCTGGTGCTGTCGTCGATCGTGTTGTGGACCGGCGTCGGCCTGATGCTGATCGCGTGGCTGAGCCTGGGCCGTCGGGTGCTGGCCGGCGAGGCGAGCGAGTTCGTCATGAAAGCCACTACCGGCTTCTGGCTCGCGCCGTTGCTGGTGTCGGTGCCCGTCTTCAGCCGGGACACCTACTCGTATCTGGCGCAGGGTGCGCTGCTGCGCGACGGCCTGGATCCGTACGCGGTCGGTCCCGTCGCCAACCCAAACAGCCTGCTGGACAACGTCAGTCCCATCTGGTCGATCACGACCGCACCCTATGGCCCGGTGTTCATCCTGGTGGCGAAGATCATCACCATCATCGTGGGCAACAACGTGGTGGCGGGCACCGCGTTGCTGCGCCTGTGCATGCTGCCGGGCCTGGTGTTGTTGGTCTGGGCGACACCCCGGGTGGCGCGCCATCTGGGCGCCGACGGTTCGACGGCGCTGTGGATCTGTGTGCTCAATCCCCTGGTGCTCATTCATCTGATGGGCGGGGTGCACAACGAGATGCTGATGGTGGGCTTGATGGCCGCCGGTATCGCGTTGACGTTCGGTGGCCGCCACGTTGCGGGCATCACGCTGATCACGGTCGCCATCGCGGTCAAAGCCACCGCGGGCATCGCGCTGCCATTTCTAGTGTGGGTGTGGATGCGACATCTGCGCGACCGGCGGGGATATCGGCCGGTGCCAGCGTTTTTCGCCGCGACGGCGTTATCGCTGTCGATCTTCGTCGTGGTCTTCGCGGTCCTGTCCGCGGTGGCCGGGGTCGGCCTGGGCTGGCTGACCGCGCTGGCCGGATCGGTGAAGATCATCAACTGGCTGACGGTGCCAACTGCGGCCGCCAACCTGATCCACGCGATCGGCAGCGGGTTCTTCCCGGTGAGCTTCTATCCGATCCTTCGCGTCACCAGGCTGGTCGGCATCGGGGTCATCGCGGTGTCGCTGCCGCTGTTGTGGTGGCGCTTCCGCCGCGACGACCGGGCCGCGCTGACCGGCATCGCGTGGTCGATGCTGATCGTGGTGCTGTTCGTGCCGGCAGCCCTGCCGTGGTACTACTCGTGGCCGCTGGCGATCGTGGCCCCACTGGCGCAGTCCCGACGGGCGGTCGCGATCATCGGCGGCTTGTCGACCTGGGTGATGGTGATCTTCAAACCCGATGGCTCGCATGGCATGTACTCGTGGTTGCACTTCTCGCTGGCCACCGCCTGCGCGCTGATCGCCGGATACAGCCTGTACCGAGCCCCCGCACGGCAAGCCGAGCGAGCCGACGTCACCGCCGGATGAGCGAATGAGCTCAGCAGGCCATCGCTTGCGCGCGGCGCACGACTTCCCGCGCCTGGTGGGCATGCAGGGCGTCGACGGGACGGGCGTTGTTGAGGGCATCGCGGCTTCCGTCGCGGGTGACCGTCAACGAGGGGTCCCGGGTGAACAACCAGCGCACGATTTCCGTGTCGTGATAGCCGCCGTCGTGCAGGATCGTCAACAGACCCGGCAGGCTTTTGACCACCTCACCGGATTGGGTGAAGAACACCTGCGGTACCACCAGTCCTTCGTCGCGCCGGACCGCAACCAGGTGCCCCTCCCGGAGTTGCTGATGCACCTTGGTGACCGACACCCCCAGCAATTCGGCGACCCGTTGCAAGTCATAAATCGGCTCGTCGGGCTCTAGCACATCGTCGCCGGCAGGAATACTGCTCATCCCGGCAAGTGTATGCCTAGATGCCCGCCATGAGCCCGTGTTCTACCGGGCAATCATGGGCGCGCACTTACGATGGCCCCGTGGCCAAAGCCGAACCACCCGGCCCTTCCCCGCGAGCGGGCGGGACCCCCGCTTCGGGCCGGGCCGGCCCGCATCGTCGCCGACCCGAAGCCGGGCCGGTCGATCCGTTGGATAACGCTTTGCTGGACGGCCGCTACCGGGTTCAGTCCCGGATCGCCAGCGGCGGCACGTCGACGGTGTATCGCGGCCTGGACACCCGGCTCGACCGCCCCGTCGCGGTGAAGGTGATGGATTCCCGCTACGCCGGCGACGCGCAATTCCTGACCCGGTTCCAGCGCGAGGCCCAAACCGTGGCCCGGCTCAAGGATCCCGGGCTGGTGGCGGTTTACGACCAGGGCCTGGACGCCCGCCACCCGTTTCTGGTGATGGAGCTCATCGAGGGCGGCACGCTGCGCGAGTTGCTGGGCGAACGTGGACCCATGCCGCCGTATGCGGTGGCGGCGGTGCTCCGTCCGGTGCTCGGCGGGCTGGCCGCCGCGCACCGGGCCGGCCTGGTGCATCGCGACGTCAAGCCCGAAAACGTGCTCATCTCCGACGACGGCGAGGTGAAGATCGCCGACTTCGGGTTGGTCCGCGCCGTCGCGGCCGCCGGAATCACCTCTAGCAGCGTGATTTTGGGCACCGCGGCCTACCTGTCGCCCGAGCAGGTGCGCGACGGCGACGCCAGCCCGCGCAGCGACGTGTACTCCGCGGGGATCATGACGTACGAGCTGCTGACCGGACGCACGCCGTTCACCGGCGACTCGGCGTTGTCGCTTGCCTACCAGCGGCTGGACACCGACGTGCCGCCGCCCAGCGCGGTCATCGACGGTGTGCCCGCGCAGTTCGACGAATTCGTGGAGCGTGCGACGGCCCGCGACCCGGCCGAGCGGTATGCCGACGCGATCGAGATGCGCGCCGACCTCGACGCGATCGCCGAAGAGCTTGCGCTGCCGGGCTTTCGGGTGCCGGCGCCTCGAAATTCCGCTCAACACCGGTCGGCGGCGTTGCAGCGCAGCCGGACCAGCCAGCGCCCGGCCGCGGTGCAGCAGCCCGAGCAGACGGGCCCGGCGCCGGTGCGTCAACCCACTCGCCAGATGACGCGGGGCCCGGAGGATTGGTCGGAGCCGAAACGCCCCGCGCAGACCGACGACGAGCCCGAGGATGACTACGAATATGAGCCTGTCGCAGGCGAATTCGCGGGCATCCCGATCAGCGAATTCGTGTGGGCGCGCCAGCACCGCCGGCGCATGGTGCTGGTCTGGGTGGCGCTGGTCCTGGCGATCACCGGGTTGATCGCCACCGCGGCGTGGACCGTCGGGAGCAACCTCGACGGACTGCTGTAGCGACGACGCGAGGAGATCAGTCGCGCAGCATCTCGGCGACGAGGAAGGCCAGCTCCAGCGACTGCTGGGTATTTAGCCTTGGGTCGCACGCCGTTTCGTAACGGCCGACCAAGTCGGTGTCCGAAATGTCTTGCGCCCCACCCAGACACTCGGTGACGTTCTCGCCGGTGATCTCGACGTGGATGCCGCCCGGGTGGGTGCCCAGCGCGCGGTGCACCTCGAAGAAGCCCTGCACCTCGTCGACGATGCGGTCGAAGTGGCGGGTCTTGTAGCCGTTGGACGACTCGTGGGTGTTGCCGTGCATCGGGTCGCACTGCCAGATCACCTGGTGTCCGGTGGCCTGGACCTTCTCCACGATCGGGGGCAGCAGGTCGCGAACTTTGTTGTTGCCCATCCTGCTCACCAGGGTCAGCCGGCCGGGCTTGTTGTGCGGGTCGAGCCGCTCGACGTATTCGACGGCCAGCTCGGGGGTGATCGTCGGGCCGAGCTTGACGCCGATCGGGTTGGCGATCACCTCGGCGAAGGCGACATGGGCGCCGTCGAGCTGGCGGGTCCGCTCGCCGATCCACACGGTGTGCGCCGACAAGTCATACAGCTGCGGTTCGCCGCTGTCGCTTTCCGACAGGCGCAGCATGGCTCTCTCGTAGTCAAGCACCAAAGCCTCGTGGCTGGCGTAGATCTCGGCGGTCTGCAGGTTGCGGTCGGCCACGCCGCAGGCGCTCATGAAGCGCAGGCCGCGATCGATCTCGGAGGCCAGCGCCTCGTACCGGGCGCCGGCCGGCGAGGTCCGGACGAATTCCCGGTTCCAGTCGTGCACGAGGTGCAGCGAGGCCAATCCCGACGACGTCAGCGCCCGAACCAGGTTCATCGCCGCGCTGGCGTTGGCGTAGGCGCGCACCAACCGCGACGGGTCGTGCTCGCGCACGGCGGCGTCTGGGGCGAAGCCGTTGATCATGTCGCCGCGGTACGACTTCAACCCCAGCGCGTCCATATCGGCCGATCGCGGCTTGGCGTACTGCCCCGCGATGCGGGCCACCTTGACCACCGGCATGCTCGAGCCGTAAGTCAGCACCACCGCCATCTGCAGCAGGGTGCGCACGTTGCCGCGAATGTGGGGTTCGGTGTTCTCGGTGAACGTCTCCGCGCAGTCGCCGCCCTGCAGCAGGAACGCCTCACCCCGCGCCACCTGGGCCAGCTGCTCCTGCAACCGGACGATCTCCGACGGCACTGTCACCGGTGGCACGCTCTCCAGGACCTTACGCATCGCCGTCGCCTGGTCGGCAGGCCAGCTGGGCTGCTGAGCGGCCGGTTTGGCCAGTGCGGTATCCAACCGCGCCCGCAGATCGGTCGGCAGCGGCGGCAGCGGCGGCAGCTGATCGATCGGTATGTCGACGGTCCAGTTCATCGGTTCATCTTAGCGGGGGCGCGGACGCCCCCGGTCAGGGCTGATCTGCGCGAACGTGGCTCGGCGGGCGCGTTCGGGCCGCCGTCTCAGTCCCCGGATGTGATGAGCCGGTATCTGCGGAGCTGATCGCGCGCGTCGACCAGCGCGTCGTGCGCATCGGCGTGCCGCGGTGGCATCCGGGGGCTGCCCCGGTCTTCCCAGAGTTGTCGCAGTTCTCGGGTGAAACGGGGGATTTCCCGCGGCAACTCCGGCATGGTCCCCCACAACTGGCACAAGGCCACGTGGTCGTAGGCCGCCACCCACGCCCACAGCTCGATCGGCTCAGGGGCCGCCTGTCCAGAATTCAGGCCGAAGAAGTCCTCCAGGTCTTGCCGGATCTGCCGGCGGGAGCGCCACAGTTGCGACGCCGGCGGCGGCAGCTTGGGCAGCACGTTGGCGCGCACCCAGGGCCCGGCACGCTCGGGGTCGAATTCCGTGGATACCGCGTAGTACTCACGGCCGTCTTCGGCGGCCACCCCGATCGAGATCAGCTCGATGGTGCGGCCGTCCTCGATGAATTCGGTGTCGTAGAAATACCGCACCCGGGAAGCCTAGACCGGCGGCGGCGAGCGCCGGAACGGCGCGATCGAGGTGCCGGGCCACCGGCTCAGGCCGCGGACTATCGACTGATGAGGATGGGACTGGTGGGCGCCGGCGCGGGGTGAACCTCGTGGTCGAGCGTGGCGTCGACGGTGCGTTCGTCGGGCAATCGCGGTGTACCGGCGATCGCGCATTGCAAGTACAGCTTGGCCCGCACCACCGGGCGCCGCAGCGTCCGCTCGCGTTGCAGCGCGCGGCGCATCTTGTCCGGCCGCGTGGAGTACCGCCAGCGGGCCCACGGGGCGTGGGGGCGCGACAACCGGATTGCGCCGATGACCAGCAGGATGACCAGGAACATGCCCAGCAGACCGGTCCACACCTTGCCCTTGAGCACCACCACGACCGCCAGCGGCAACGTCAACGCCATCGCGCTGCCCACCACGGCCCGCAGCCACGCCGAGTCGACGCCGTGCCAGATCGGCAGGAAGAACATCAGCGGGTGCAGTCCCATGATCAACAGCCCGGCGACCGCCACCGCGGCGAACACCGCGTCGACCGAGGTGCGGCCGTCCTCGGACCAGTAGACGTCGGACAGGTGCAGAATCAGCGCGTACTCGTCCAGGACCAAAGCGGCCCCGATTCCGAAAAGCATTGCGGCAACGATGAACTCGGGCTCATGACCGTTGATGGACAACGTGACCAGCATCAGGCCGGAGAGCAGGGTCAGCACCACCCCGAAGGTCACGTGGTGGATGTGCACTCCCCCGACGTGGACGTTGCGCGGGTGCCACCACCGGGCGGGGCGCCCGTCAGCGGCGCGGTGGCGGATGAAACGCACGAACGTGCGGGCGACGAAGAACGTCAGGATGAAGGCGACCAGGCAGCACAGCAGTGGCAGGTGGCCACTGTCGTGGACGTCATGTGCAAACCATCGGGTCACCTCGGTCACGAACGAATGGAGCACCATTGAAACCTACGCCTGTCCGCGCCCGGGTCGTGGGACCCCCGCTGTACCAGGCGGGTCGACGCCCGGACACCCATTACGCTGTTGTGCGACATGAGTACACGGCAGGCGCCCGGCGTGGGCAATCGACCCGGGTGGATGCTGTGGTGGGCGCTGGCTTGGCTAGTGGCCGCCGCGGGGCTGAGTTATGCGGCCTGGCAGCTGTTCGGGCACACGCCCTATCGCATCGATATTGACGTCTACCAGATGGGCGCCCGGGCCTGGATGGACGGTCACGCGTTGTACCGCGGGGATGCGCTGTTCCACACACCGATCGTGGATCTGCCGTTCACCTATCCGCCGCTGGCGGCCATCGTGTTCTGCCCGTTCGCGTGGATGCACCTGCCCACCGCCAGCGTCGCGATCACCGCCTTGACGCTGGTGCTGCTGGTCGTGTCGACCGTGATCGTGCTGACCGGCCTCGACGTCTGGCGGACCTCGACGACGCTGCCCGGCCCGGCCTGGCTGCGTCGGTGGTGGCTGGCCATCGCCGCCGCGGCGGCGGCGACGATCTGGCTGGAACCGATCAGCTCGAACTTCACCTACGGACAGATCAATGTCGTGCTGATGACGCTGGTGATCGCCGACTGCGTACCGCGGCGCACGCCGTGGCCGCGCGGGTTGCTGCTGGGCCTGGGCATGGCGTTGAAGCTGACCCCGGCCGTGTTCCTGCTCTATTTCCTGCTGCGGCGTGACAACCGGGCGGCGCTGACCGCCCTGGCGTCTTTCGTGGGGGCGACGCTGCTCGGCTTCGTTCTGGCCTGGCAACGACTCGTGGGAGTACTGGACGCACACCGTCCATCACACCGACCGGATCGGCTCTGCGTCGTTGAACACCGACCAGAACATCGCCGGCGCCCTGGCCCGGCTGGGACTGGGAGAACCGGAACGGACCCTGCTCTGGGTGGCCGCGTCGCTGCTGGTGCTCGCGGTGACGGTCTGGGCGATGCGACGGGTGCTGCGCGCCGGCGAGCCCACGCTTGCGTTGGTGTGCGTCGCGCTGTTCGGGTTGGTGGTGTCGCCGGTTTCCTGGTCGCACCACTGGGTCTGGGTGCTGCCCGCGGTGCTGGTGACCGGGATTTTGGGCTGGCGACGCCACAACGTGGCGTTGCTGGGGGTCAGCGCGATCGGGGTGGCGCTGATGCGCTGGTCGCCGATCGACCTGCTGCCCAAGCATCACGAGGCCAGCGCGGCCTGGTGGCGTCAGCTGGCCGGAATGTCCTACGTGTGGTGGGCGCTGGCGGTCATCGTCGCGATCGGAGTCACCGTCACCGCCCGCGGGGTCGCGCAGAGTGCGGCTCCGCAGCAGCTGACGCCGGTTACCGCCGCGGGCTAACCGGCCGCGGTCTCGGGAATCCGGACGGCCTCACCGTTGGCCGCGTCGCCGCTACCACCCTTTTTCAGGCTCGCAGCGTAGATGTCGACGTATTCTTGGCCGGACAAGCCCATCAGCTCGTAGATCACCTCGTCGGTGACGGCCCGCTCGATGAAGCGGTTGCCGGCCAGCCCGTCGAACCGGGAGAAGTCCATCGGCTTGCCGAAGCGGACGGTGACCCGGCCGAACCGCAGCATGTTGGTCCCGGGCGGGTTGACGACGTTGGTGCCGATCATCGCGACCGGGATCACCGGAACACCGGTCTGCAGGGCCAGCCGCGCCAGCCCCGTCTTGCCCTTGTACAGCCGCCCGTCCGGCGACCGCGTGCCCTCGGGATACATGCCCAACAACTTGCCCTGGCTCAGCACCTGCTGGGCGGTTTTCAGCGCCGCCTGGGCGCTGTCGGCGTCGGTGCGATCGATCGGCACCTGGCCGACGGCGGTGAAGAACCACCGCTGAAACCAGCCCTTCAATCCGGTGCCGGTGAAATATTCCGACTTGGCCAGGAACGTGATTCGGCGCCGCACCACCAGCGGAAGGTAGAAGCTGTCCATCACCGCCAAGTGGTTGCTGGCCAGTATCACCGGCCCGGAACTCGGAACATGTTCTAAGCCTTCAACTTTCGGCCGACCCAGCAGTGACAACGGCGGGCCGAGGAGCACGTACTTGAATAGCCAGTACCACATGGCGCTCCCTCTCGGCTGTACCGCTGATTCTGCGCCAACTGTACCCATCCCTCTCCGAAGGGACCACCTGCGACGCAGCACGCTCACTGCTCGAGCGTGACCGGGATGGGCTGATACCGGGTTCGCGACGTGGCGTCTTTGGCGTCGCCCGGCGCGGCGGGCACGCCGCCGGGCGGACCGTTCGGCGGTTCCGGTGTCGGCTTGGCGGACCGGTCCATGTCGTTGACGATGTCGCGGATCACCTCGAGCAGGGCGACGCTGTGGTCGGCGATCGCGGTGAGCAGCGGGTGCTGCTCACCGGCTGCCAACGCGGCCAGCGCGCACACCGGGCACCAGACCTGCTGACACTTGCCGGTACCGACGCCCGCGCCGACCGTCAGCGCCGCCGCCGCGCGCACCGCGGGGTCGATGCCATCCAGGACCGTCTGGGCGAGCCTGCGCAGTTCTGGACCGATGTCGGAATGAGCCCCACTCACTTCGGCCACACCTCCGGATCTGGTCGAAAACGCACCGTCAGCTCGCTACCCCGCAGATGTGCGTCCAGCACCGTGCACCGCCGAAGTACTGATGCCAACCTAACCCTGCGCCGCAATCCCCCGGCACTGATGATCAGATCGTCATCGACGCGGCCCAGCGACAAGGCCGACGGATCGAGTTGCGGCAACGCTAGCCGCATTCGGTAGATGGACCCGAGTCCCGTCCCGGACTCGAGGTCCACGGTGGGCCGCAGCGGACCGGGTGGCGCCGTGCCGCCCCGCCGCCGGGCAGCGTCGAGCAGCCCGCTCAGCGCCTTGGTGCCGATCGGTTCGCCGGACAGGTGCGGGGTCATCACCAGCGCCACCTCACCTATGGTGGCGTCGAGCTCGTCGAGCACCCCCCGCTGCTCGGCGATGCGCTCGGTATACCAGTAGAAGGCCGGGTGTTCGGGCAGGTTGCGGTACTCGTATGAGTCGTCTTGCAGCAGAACCTGGTTCACGATCAGCTCTTCGACGCGCACCCCCATCAGGGCCAGTGAGCCCAGCGTTCGGGCCGCCTCGGCCGCGACCACCCGCTCGGGGGTCAGCACCAGGTGTGCGCTGACCAGATCGCCGTCGGTGAGCAACCTGCTGAGCGACTCCACATGAGAGCTGATCCCCTCGAGCAGTTCGACCACCGCCGCCGACCGGGCATCGTCGGCGGTGACGGACAGCCGGCGATGCCGTGGCCACGCCCGCTCGACATACAGCCCGAAGGTCGCCGGCAACGTCAACATCCGCAGGGCATCGGCGGTCGATGCGCAGTCGACCACCACGCGGTCCCATTCTCCCGAGCGGGCCAGCTCACCGACGGCGTACAGACCAAGCACTTCCTGAACACCCGGGAGGGCCGAAAGTTCTTCGGGCGCAATGGTACTCAGCTCCGAGTCGGGAAAGCGCCGGTCCAGCGTGGCGACCACGTCATGCCACCGAACCTCGAGCAGGGCCAGCGTGTCCAATGCCAGTGCGTCGAGAAACCCGCCGCCGGCCTCCGCTTGCCCGGTTTCGAGGTCGGCGAGCACCCGCACCGGTTCGCCCTGGCTCGGCGAGACGGCGATGCCCAGTACGTCACCCAGCGAGTGCGCCTGGTCGGTGGACACCACAAGCACTCGCTGCCCGGCGCTCGCTGCACCGACGGCGGTGGCGCAAGCCAGGGTGGATTTCCCTACCCCGCCTTTGCCGACGAAAAGGCTGATCCGGGCCGGGGCAGGCACAGCGGACTCACTCAGCCTCGACTCGTTTCTTGAGATCCTTCAGCGCGGTGTCGGTCAACCGGCGCTCGGCCTTGCGTTTGAGCAGGCCGATCATCGGCATGGCCAGGTCGACGGACAGCTCGTAGGTGACTTCGGTGCCAGACCCTTTGGCCGCCAACCGATATGAGCCTTCAAGGGAACGCAGCAGTGAGCTCGACACCAGCGTCCAGCTCACTGATTGGCGATCCTTGGGCCACTCGTAGGCCATCACCATCGTGTCCTTGATGACCGTGGCGTCCATGACGATCCGCGCAACTTTGGGGTAGCCGTCGGCGTCCTTCTCCTGAACCTCGGCTTCCTTGTACTCCGAGATCCACTGCGGGTAGGAATCGATATCCGCGATCACTCGCATCACGGTGCCCGGGTCGGCTTCGATATAGATGGTTTGCGTCGTCTTCTCCGCCACCTGGTTGCTGCCCTCTCTCCCGCGAACGGATCGACCCCTCCGATGTGGGGGACCCCGCCGGTCTCGGTCCGAAACGGTACTCTCTGCGCGGACCCGACCCGGCTAAACTACCGGAGAAACTCCGACCGGACGTGACCGTTCCAGCGTCGCCTTGACTTCGAAGGCCATTTTCTTGCCCGCCACCCGACGGCGGTGCGTCATCTTCGCCAAGTTCAGCTTGGCCAGCTGCCAGGCCGCCACCCCGGCCGGCTCGGCGTGCAGAAAGTAGTGCAGCACGACGCCGTCCAGCGACGGCTCCAGCCAGACCTCCATGGTCCCGGTCACCGCGCCGGTGACCGCCCACCGGATGCCCTTCTCCCCGCGATCCTCGACGACCTGCAGCCGCAGGTCCGGCCACCAGCGGCGCCAGCTCGACTGATTGGCGACCGCGGCCCCGACCCGCGCACCGTCGGCGGCGACAAACGTCTCATCCGCGACCTGGATGCTGTTCATGACCACAGCTTCACACACCGGCCCGCGGCCCCCGCCGAGGGCACTCCGGCCATCGCGGCGGGCAATGGCGGTGCCGGCCTGACCCACTCTGGCCGTGCTGGGTCAACGCGCGGATTAGGCTGGTCAACGTACAACCCGGCTCCCGGGAATCTTCACGAGGTCAATCGAGGTCATAAGAGTGCGTGAGTACAGCGTCCCCGCCCGCTTTTCCGTCGGCGAACAGGACAACATCGCGGCGATGGTCTTCGAACACGAGCGCGATGACCCCGACTTCGTCATCTACCAGCGTCAAATCGAGGGTGAGTGGACCGACGTCACCTGCGGCGAGGCGGCCAATCAGATCCGCTCCGCCGCACTCGGTTTGATCTCCCTGGGCGTGCAGGCCGGCGACCGGGTGTGCATCTTCTCGGCCACCCGCTACGAATGGGCGATCCTCGACCTGGCGATCCTGTCGGTGGGCGCGGTGACCGTGCCGATCTATGAGACGTCGTCGGCCGAGCAGGTGCGCTGGGTGCTTCAGGACTCCGAGGCGGTCCTGGCGTTCGCCGAGACCGACGAGCACGCCGCGATGGTGACCGAGCTGACCGCCGAACTGCCCGAACTGCGCCGGGTACTGCACATCGACGGTTCGGGTCCCAAGGCGCTCGACCAGCTGGAGGAGGCCGGCGCATCGGTGGAGCCGGCCGAGCTGCCCGCGCGTCTCGAGGCACTGCGGGCCAAGGACCCGGCAACGCTGATCTACACCTCGGGCACCACCGGGCGGCCCAAGGGCTGCCAGCTCACGCATTCAAATCTGCTGTACGAGACCCGCGGCGCCAAGGAGAGCCTGCCGACGCTGCTCGACGAGGGACAGCGGCTGCTGGTCTTCCTGCCGCTGGCTCACGTGCTGGCCCGTTCACTCACGCTGTCCGCGTTCGCCAATAAGGTCACCGTCGGCTTCACCAGCGACATCAAGAACCTGGTGCCGCTGTTCGCGGTGTTCAAGCCGACGGTGGTGGTGTCGGTGCCGCGGGTGTTCGAAAAGGTGTACAACACCGCCGAGCAGAACGCCTCCAGCGACGGCAAGGGCCGCATCTTCGCGACGGCCGTACAGACCGCCGTCGACTGGAGCGAGGCGCAGGACCGCGGCCGCCGCGGGCTCGCGCTGCGCGCCAAGCACGCCTTGTTCGACCGGCTGGTGTACAACAAATTGCGCGCCGCGCTGGGCGGCGACTGCCACGCGGCCGTCTCCGGCGGTGCGCCGCTGGGCTCGCGGCTGGGGCACTTCTACCGCGGCGTGGGTCTGACCATCCATGAGGGTTACGGCCTGACCGAGACCAGCTCTGCGATCACCGTCAACCAGGTCGGCAACGTCAAGATCGGCACCGTCGGAACGTTGGTGCCCGGCAACAGCATGCGCATCGCCGAGGACGGTGAACTGCTGGTGCGCGGCGGCGTGGTGTTCAGCGGCTACTGGCGCAACGAGCAGGCCACCGACGACGCCTTCACCGACGGCTGGTTCAGGACCGGCGATCTGGGCATGCTCGACGAAGACGGCTTCTTGAAGATCACCGGGCGCAAGAAGGAAATCATCGTGACCGCCGGCGGCAAGAACGTCGCGCCGGCCGTCCTGGAGGACCGGCTGCGGGCGCATCCGTTGATCAGCCAGGCGATGGTCGTCGGCGACAACAAGCCGTTCATCGGCGCGTTGATCACCATCGACCCGGAAGCGTTCGACGGCTGGAAGCAGCGCAACCAGAAGGGGGCCGGCGCGTCGGTCAGCGATCTGACCACCGATCCCGACCTGGTCGCCGAGGTCGACGCCGCGATCAAGGACGCCAATCAGGCGGTGTCGCACGCCGAGTCGATCCGCAAGTTCCGCATCCTGCCGGTCGACTTCACCGAGGACACCGGTGAACTGACGCCGACGATGAAGGTCAAGCGCAACGTGGTGGCCGAGAAGTTCGCCTCCGATATCGAGGCTATCTACGAGAAGGACTAGCTTCCGGCGCCGAGCCAGGGGCACCGCCGTTCAGTCGAGCAGCGTGCCCAACCGCGCCGCCAGGGTGTCCCAGCGCCATTGTGCCGTCACCCAGTCGCGCCCGGCCGCGCCCATCGCGGCGGCCCGGTCGCGATCGGTCAGCAACTCGGTGACGGCATCGGCGATCTCGTCCACCTCGCGGCCGTCGACCACCAGCCCGGTCTTGTTGTGCTGCACCGTTTCCGGCGCTCCGCCGGATTTGCCGGCGATCACCGGCACGCCGGTCGCCGATGCCTCGAGGAATACGATGCCCAGCCCCTCGACGTCCAGACCGGCGCCGCGGGTGCGGCACGGCATCGCGAACACGTCCGCCATCGCGTGGTGCGTCGGCAACTCGGCGGCCGGCACACCGCCGGTGAAGGTCACATCGTCGGCCACCCCGCATTCGCGGGCCAGTGCGCGCAGCGAGTCCAGATACGGGCCGCCGCCGACGATGACCAGGGCGGCGCCTTCGACACATCGCCGGATCGACGGCAGGGCTTTGATGAGCATGTCCTGGCCTTTGCGCGGAACCAGCCGGGACACGCACACCACGGTCGGCCGCTCCCCCAGCCCGTAGCGGTCACGCAGCCGCGCCCGGCCCGCCGGATCGGGCCGGAACCGGTCGATGTCCACTCCGGACGGCAGATACTCCAGCGACGCCTTGGGACCGAACGCCGGCGCGAACCGGGAGCGGGTGTAGCGGCTGACGAAGGTGACGACGTCGGTGTCGTCGCCGATGCGGCGCAGCACCGAGCGCGCGACCGGGAGCATCGACCACCCGACCTCGTGGCCGTGCGTGCTGGCCAGCACCCGACTCGCCCCGGCCCCGCGGGCGCGCCGGGCGAGTAGCGCCAGCGGTGCGGCCGCGCCGAACCAGACGGTGTCGATGTCCTGGTCGGCGATCAGCCGCCGCATCCGGGTATCGACCGCCGGGCCGGGCAGCATCAGCGTGCCCGGGTGGCGAACCACCCGATACCCGGCGGCCTCGTCGTAAGCCGCGGCGCCCTTCCATTGCGGCGCGTACACCGTCATCGAATGCGACCCGGCGTCGACCAGCCGGCCGACCAACTCGCCGAGGTACGACTGGATGCCGCCCGGGCGGGGCGGAAAGTCGTTGGTTACCAGCAGGACCCGACTCACCTGCGTCAGGCTAGCTTGGCGACGACGCCGACCTGCACATGGCCTGAGCTGGGCCGCGGCCGCGAGCCGGGCGGGGCGGGCCTAGTGAGTCAGCCACTGTTGCCAGCGCGTGAGCAGGCCCGCCGGGCTGGTGCCCAGCACGTCTTGGCTGGCGGCGGCCATGTCGGCGTGCCGGATGCCGCAGGTGGCCAGGTAGAGGTCGCGCAGCTTCGGCGGCCCATAGGCGTCGGCGACGAATCGGGCGAACCACCAGGCGCGGTCATAGGCCAGCGAGCGTTGCGTCCCCGGCTCGTCCAGGTCGCTGTCGGTGGGCAGCGTCATGGGTAGCCAGCTGTCGGCGGGCACCGGCGTGGGTGGGCGGCCGACGAAGTCCGCCACGCCCTCGGTGAGCCAGCGGGGTGCATCCGCGACGGTATCGGTACGGGCGGCGTAGTGAAACAGCTCGTGGGCCAACACGATTTGCAACGATGCGGCGCTCATTCCGGCAGCACCCGGCGCGAACACGATCCGCTGGCCGACGGCTACCCTGCGAACGGGATCGAGGCGGTCGACGACCGTCACGGCCGCGATATCGGCCCACTGGGACGCGGGTCCCCCGCCGGCGGCGGCGCGAAATTCCTCGTCCGTACCGGCCGCGACCACCGAGATCTCGTGCGGCCAGTCGACGCCCCAGAACGACTCCACCGCGGTGATCGCCGCACCCATGTTCGCGGCCACCCGGGCCAGCAGCCGGTCGCTGGCGGGCCCGCCGAGGCCCAGCAGCCGGACGGCGCGGTCGCCGATGGTGATCGACTTCGTCGAGGCACTGGCTTGGCTGCGGACGGGCGTGACCAGCTGGGCGGGCCGGATCCGGCTTTCGCGCACGGCATCGAACGGCACGGCCGCCGCCACCAACAGTTCGACGACGAATACCCAGGCCAGCAGTATCGGGAGTCGCCGGCGTCGCGGTCGGGGTTGTCTAGTAACGGCGAGCGTCGTAGATCGGGCCGCCGGCGCTCATGGGCGCCACCCGGACCGGCACGCCATAGGTGGAGGAATGGATCATCATGCCGTCACCGATGTAGATGCCGGTGTGCGAGGCGTCGGAGTAAAAGGTCAGCACGTCACCGGGCTGCAGCTCCCCCAGCGACACCGGCTGACCGCCGTGGGCCAACGCCTGGCTGGAGTGCGGCAACGAGATACCGGCTTGCTGGAATGCCCACATCACTAGGCCGGAGCAGTCGAATCCGCCGGGCGCGGAGCCACCCCACACATAGGGTGAACCGACCTGGGTCAGCGCGGCCTGCACGACGGTGGCGCGGTCACCGCCGCCGACCCCGTTGGGAGCCATACCGGGCATGCCGGGCATCCCACCGGCCGGCGGAGCCTCACCCGGCGCCTGTCCTGGGGGTGTTCCCGGAGGCGCCGCTTCCGGCGCCGGGGCGCCCGGGGCGGGCGCGGCCGGGCCGGGGTTGGCCAGCGCGGTGCGCTGATCCGCAGTGAGCGAAAGGTACTGGGACTTGACGACCGCGATCTGCACCTGCAGCTGGCTCTGCTTCGACTGCAGGCTCGCGCGGACGGCGGCGGCCTGTTCGGCCGCGCCCTTGGCATCAGCGGCCGACTTGGCGGACTCCCGTTCGGCTTTTGCGGCCTGTGCCCCGGCGATCTGGTAGTTCTTCATCTGGCTGGCCATCTGAGTGGCCATCACCCGCTGCACCGCCAGCTTGTCGATCAGGCCCTGCGGCGAGCCGGCGGTCAGGATGGCCTCCATGCCGTCGACGTGGCCGCCCATGTAGGTCGCGGCTGCCAGCTTGTTGACCGAATCCTGATACGACGACAGGTGCGCCTTGGCCGCATCGACCGCGGCCTGGTCGTCGGAGTGCTTCTTGTCCGCGGCGCGCTGCGCGGCCAGCTTGTCGTTCAGATCGAGCTGGGCGCTGTGCATGGCCTCGGTGGTCTGCTCGGCCTGGCGGGAAAGTTCGTGGAGTTTTGCCGTGGCGTCTTCAGCCGGGTCAGCCCACGCGGGGGCGGTCACGACGCCGGACAAGATCGCGAAGCCAGCTAGTGCCCCTATGGCTGAACGTGTGAGGACACGCGCAACCGGATGCCTAGAGTCAAGCCTCAAGATTTGCTTCCTTAAACGGCCATCGACGAATAGGTCGTAGAGCTGGTTTAGGTCTCAAACAGGTTACGAAACGATATCGCCATTGTCCAAAGCGAGCGGTTAAGAAATTAGAAAGAATTCTGTCATTTCTATGTGATTCGTTTCGCGTGGCCCGAGGGCCTTTGTGGTACAAGGCAATTAGGCTACACCAGACCCTCGATCCCGACGAATCGGGACAAGACGAAGTCGCGGCGCCAAGCCAACCTCGGCGAGAACTTCCAATGCCGCCCGTTCATCTTGCAATAAAGTATCCGGGACCCCGAGTATCACGCTGACGACACAGTCGCGGCAGCCGGGGCCGCGCACCGCGCACTCGTCGCAGTCGATCACCACCGGCGTCCCCGGCTCAGGCGGCGTCATGCCGATGTCGGTAGGTCCAGTTCTTGGTGCCATCGGATCGGTCCTCTCGCTCTGGCTTCGGCGAACATCACGCCGCATTGCCCGAACGGTAACCGCGGGCACCGACAGGTATCCGTCCTCGCATTCCGGCCGCACGCCCGGCGTGGGAGCCGCGCGGGTGTCGGTCGTCACCCTTAACGTCACCGCCGTGGCTTCCAGGGGTGCGACTCAGCTGAGCTTCGCCGACGTGGGGTCGCCGCTCACGCCCGACGAGCTGTCGCTGCGCGAAACGACCTTCGTCGTGGTCGACCTGGAAACCACCGGCGGGCGGACCAAAAGCTCCGACGGAACCGTTCCCGATGCCATCACCGAAATCGGGGCCGTCAAGGTGCGCGGCGGCGCGGTGCTCGGCGAATTCGCCACCCTGGTGGACCCGCAGCGCAGGATCCCGCCCCAGATCGTGCAGCTGACCGGCATCACCACCGCGATGGTCACCGACGCACCGACCATCGATGCGGTGCTGCCGATGTTTTTGGAGTTCGCCGGCTTCGACCGCGGCGCCGTGCTGGTCGCCCACAACGCGGGGTTCGACGTCGGATTCCTGCGTGCCGCCGCACAGCAATGCGATATCGCCTGGCCCCGGCCGCAGGTGTTGTGCACGGTCCGGCTGGCCCGCCGGGTGCTCAGCCGCGAGGAAGCCCCCAGCGTACGGCTGGCCTCGCTGGCGCGGCTGTTCGCCGTGGCCACCCAACCCACCCACCGTGCCCTCGACGACGCGCGCGCCACCGTCGAGGTGTTGCACGCCCTCATCGAGCGAGTGGGCAACCAGGGCGTGCATACCTACGCCGACCTGCGCGCCTATCTGCCGGACGTGACACCCACTCAGCGCCGTAAGCGGGTGCTCGCCGAGGGCCTGCCGCGCCGGCCCGGCGTGTACCTGTTCCGTGGGCCGGCGGGCGAGGTGCTCTACATCGGCACGGCCGTCGACCTGCGACGAAGGGTCAATCAGTACTTCACCGGCGCCGATCCCCGGGGCCGGATGAAGGAGATGGTCGCGCTGGCCGGCGCGGTCGACCACGTCGAATGCGCGCACACCCTGGAGGCCGGCGTGCGCGAACTGCGACTGCTGGCCGCCCACGCACCGCCGTACAACCGGCGATCGAAGTTCCCGCACCGATGGTGGTGGGTGGCGCTGACCGAGGAAGCATTTCCTCGCCTGGCGGTGGTGCGGGCACCGCGGCACGACCGCGCCGTCGGCCCTTTCCGGGCCCGCGCCGACGCCGCCGACACGGCCGCCGTGCTGGCCCGGTTCACCGGTTTACGAACGTGCACCAATCGGCTGGGGCGCTCGGCGCTGCACGGGCCGCTGTGTGCGGAGGTGGAGGTGTCGCCGTGCCCGGCCGCGCGTGACGTCACCGCCATTCAGTACGCCGCCGCCGTGGCGCGAGTCGCGGCGTTGATCGACGGCGCGGACAACGCCGCGCTGACCGCGGCCGTGGACCAGGTCAGCGCCCTCGCCGAGCGGCATCACTTCGAGAGCGCCGCGCGACTGCGCGACCGCACCGTCACCGCGGTCGAGACGCTGTGGCGCGGTCAGCGGCTGCGTGCCCTGGCCGCGTTGCCCGAGCTGATCGCCGCCGCACCCGATGGCCAGGGTGGCTATCACCTGGTCGTCATCCGCCACGGCCAACTCGCCGCGGCGGGCTGCGCCAGGCGTGGGGTGCCGCCGATACCGGTCATCGATGCGATCCTCGCTGGGGCACAAGCGATTTTGCTCACACCCGCCCCCCTGGGCGGCGCCCTGGTCGAGGAGACCGCACTCATCATGCGCTGGCTGACGACGGCCGGGGCGCGCATCGTGCGGGTCGCCGAGGACGGCTGGTCTTCCCCGCTGCGGTCGGCCGGCGCCTGGTCGGCGTGGGCCGCGTCGGCGCGCTCGGCGCGACTGGCCTCGGAACAGATTTCGGCGCAGGCCCTGCGGGAATCAGACCTGCTGGCCGAACCGCATCCATCGCGCGAGCAGGTGTTCGGCCGCACCGGAATCGATGGCCTTACAGGCGCGGGCCAACCCGTCCTCCCACGCCGGCAACCATTCAGCGCGGCTGGATAACCCCGCGTGAGCGACAATCGCGCCGGCGGCATTGAGGACGACGGCGTCGCGCACCGGGCCCTTCCCGCCGGCCAGCACCGCGCGCACCTCGGCCGCGTTGGCCTGCGCGTCACCGCCCAGCAGGTCATCGAGATCGGCTCGGGGAAAACCGAATCCGGCCGGATCGAAGGTCAGCTTGTCCACCGTGCCGGCCTGCACCCGCCAGATCGTGCTGGTGGTGGTGGTCGTCAGCTCGTCGAGTCCGTCGTCGCCGTGCACCACCAGCACACTGGATCGGCGGGCCGCGAACACACCGGCCATCACCTCGGAGAGGTCAGCGAACGCGCAGCCGATCAATCCGGCCCGCGGCTTGGCCGGATTGGTAAGCGGCCCAAGGAGATTGAACACCGTCGGCACGCCGATCTCGCGGCGTACCGCGGAGGTGTGCCGGTAGGACGGGTGGAACAGCGGCGCGAAGCAGAACCCGATGCCGACCTCGGCGAGACTGCGTGCGACCTCTTCGGGCCCGAGGTCGATCCGAATGCCGAGCGCCTCGAGCGTGTCGGCACCGCCGGACAGCGACGACGCCGCGCGGTTGCCGTGTTTGACCACCGGCACACCGGCGGCTGCGGCCACGATGGCCGCCATCGTGGACAGGTTCACGGTGTTGACGCCGTCGCCACCGGTACCGACGATGTCGACCGTGTCGTCGCGGATGGCACCGGCCGGCATCGGCAGCGCGTGGTTGAGCATCACCTCGGCCAGCTCGATGACTTCGGCCGAGGTGGGAATCTTCACCTGCATCGCCACCGCGAAGGCCGCGATCTGGGCGGGGCTGGCGTCGCCGGCCATGATCTGGTCCATGGCCCAGGCGGCCTGCCCGCGTATCAGGTCCTGACCGCCGGTCAGTCGAGACAGGACCCGCGGCCACGATGTTGCGGACGCGCCCGATGCCTCAGATGACAAAGCCACGCGCCGATGGTCCCACGCGGACCACACCAGCCCCAACCTCCAACAAACTCGGCCGCGAGCCGCCCGCTCCGCGCGCTGGCGCAACGCGCCAGAGATCAAATGCCGCCCCGGGTGGAGTTCAACAACTACAAAGCGTCATACTTGCGGATGTGACCAGCGCTGCCGGGACTTCGGGTACTGCAATTACGTCGCGGGTGCATTCGCTGAACCGACCCAACATGGTCAGCGTCGGCACCATCGTTTGGCTTTCCAGCGAGCTGATGTTCTTTGCTGGCCTCTTCGCGATGTACTTCACCGCTCGCGCCCAATCAGGCGGGAAGTGGCCGCCGCCGCCGACCGAACTGAATCTGTACCAGGCCGTCCCAGTCACATTGGTGCTGATCGCGTCGTCGTTCACCTGCCAGATGGGGGTGTTCGCGGCCGAGCGTGGCGACGTGTTCGGGCTGCGCCGCTGGTACGTGCTCACCTTCCTGATGGGCCTGTTCTTCGTTTGCGGTCAGGGTTACGAGTACTACCACCTGATGTCGCACGGGACCACGATCCCCGGGAGCGCCTACGGCAGCGTGTTCTACCTGGCGACCGGTTTCCACGGTCTGCACGTCACCGGCGGGTTGATCGCCTTCATCTTCTTGCTGGCCCGCACCGCGATGAGCAAGTTCACGCCGGCGCAGGCCACGGCCAGCATTGTCGTCTCGTACTACTGGCATTTCGTCGACATCGTGTGGATCGCGCTGTTCGCCGTGATCTATTTCATCCGATGAGCAGGCGCTGGACGAACAGGAGTGCTCGGTTGAAGAAACTGGGATCTACCCGATCCGGTGCGGCCAAGTCGCCACGGGGGCAGCGTGACCGTTCGCGACGGCGGCTGCGTCGCCGGCTGTCCGGCGGTCTGCTGCTACTGATCGCGCTGACCCTTGCCGGCGGTATGGCCGCCATCCTGACTCCGCGACCGCAGGTGGCCGTCGCCGACGAATCGAACTCGGCGCTGCTGCGCACCGGCAAGCAGCTGTTCGACACGTCGTGCGTGTCCTGCCACGGCGCCAACCTGCAGGGTGTCCCCGACCGCGGGCCGAGCCTGATCGGCGTCGGCGAGGAAGCGGTCTACTTCCAGGTGTCGACCGGCCGGATGCCGGCGATGACCGGTGAGGCCCAGGCGCCGCGCAAGGAACCGATCTTCGACGAAGGTCAGGTCGACGCGCTGGGCGCCTACGTTCAGGCAAACGGCGGCGGGCCCACCACGGTGCGCAACCCGGACGGCACCCTGGCGATGCGCTCGCTGCGCGGCCAGGACCTGGGCCGCGGCGGCGACCTGTTCCGGCTGAACTGCTCTTCGTGCCACAACTTCACCGGCAAGGGCGGGGCCCTGTCGTCGGGTAAGTACGCGCCGGACCTGGAGCCTGCCAACGAGCAGCAGATCCTGGCGGCCATGCGGACCGGTCCGCAGAACATGCCGAAGTTCTCCGACCGTCAGCTGTCTTTCGAGGAGAAGAAGGACATCATCGGTTACATCAAGGCGGTGACCGAGGAGCGCCAGCCGGGCGGCTACGGCCTGGGCGGATTCGGGCCCGCACCCGAGGGTATGGCCGCCTGGATCATCGGGATGGTCGCCGCCATCGGGCTGGCACTGTGGATTGGGGCACGAGCATGAGCCGCGCCGCGACGATGCGGTGGGGGTCCCCCCAGCCGCGCAGCGGCGAGGGGGCCGAGGCGACGAGAAGGAGCGGCGCAAAATGAGCGACGCCATAAATCAGGGAAACGTTCGCGGCTCTGACACTGGCGGGAACCCGCACGGCGCCGGTGAGAGGGAGCCCGACGACGCGGCGTTGGCCGCCATGTCGCAGCGAGAACTGGTGGCGCTGGGCGGCAAGCTGGACGGCGTCGAAACGGTGTTCATGGAACCGCGTTGGCCGATCGAGGGCACCAAGGCCGAAAAGCGCGCCGAGCGTGGCGTCGCCCTCTGGCTTTTGCTGGGCGGCTTTCTCGGGCTGGCGCTGCTGCTGATCTTCTTGTTCTGGCCGTGGGAGTACAAGCCGAAGGAAGAGGCCGGGAGCTTCCTCTACGACCTGGCCACCCCGCTGTACGGCCTGACCTTCGGGGGGGCGATCCTGGCGATCGGGATCGGCGTCATCCTGTACCAGAAACGCTTTATCCCCGAAGAGATTTCGATCCAGGAACGCCATGACGGCGCCTCGCGCGACGTCGACCGCAAGACGGTGGTGGCGAACCTGGCAGACGCGTACGGTGGTTCGACGGTCGGGCGGCGCAAGCTGATCGGCCTTTCGCTGGGGATGGGGCTGGGCGCGTTCGGCCTGTCCACCCTGGTCGCGTTTGCTGGCGGGTTGATCAAGAACCCGTGGAAGCCCGTGGTGCAGACGGCCGACGGCAAGAAAGCCGTGCTGTTCACTTCCGGGTGGACCCCGCGCTACCACGGCGAAACCATCTATCTGGCACGTGCCACCGGCTCCGCCTCCACGTCGCCGTTCGTCAAGATGCGCCCCGAAGACCTCGACGCGGGCGGCATGGAAACCGTCTTCCCGTGGCGGGAGTCCGACGGAGACGGCACCACCCCGGAATCGCAGGAAAAACTGCGGGCCATCAACCAGGGTGTGCGAAATCCGGTGATGCTCATCCGAGTTCGGCCCACCGACATGGACCGCGTGGTCAAGCGGCAGGGCCAGGAGAGCTTCAACTTCGGCGAATTCTTCGCCTACACCAAGGTCTGCTCGCACCTGGGTTGCCCCGCCTCGCTGTACGAGGAGCAGTCCTACCGAATCTTGTGCCCTTGCCACCAGTCGCAGTTCGACGCGCTGCACTTCGCCAAGCCGATTTTCGGGCCGGCCGCGCGTGCGTTGGCGCAACTGCCGATCACCATCGACACCAACGGGTATCTGGTCGCCAACGGTGACTTCGTCGAGCCCGTCGGACCGGCATTCTGGGAGAGGACGACAACATGAGTCCGAAATTGAGCCCCCCGAAGATCGGCGATGTCCTGGCCCGTCAAGGCGAGGACATCGACACGCGCTATCACCCGTCGGCGGCGGTACGCAGACAGCTCAACAAGGTGTTCCCCACCCACTGGTCGTTCCTCTTGGGTGAGATCGCGATGTACAGCTTCATCGTGCTGCTGCTCACCGGTGTGTACCTGACACTGTTCTTCGATCCCTCCATGGGTGAGATCACCTACAACGGCGCCTACCAGCCGCTGCGCGGCGTGGACATGTCGAAGGCCTTCGCCTCGACCCTCGACATCTCCTTCGAGGTGCGCGGGGGCCTGTTCGTCCGGCAGGTCCACCACTGGGCCGCACTGATCTTCGCCGCGTCGATCATGGTGCACCTGGCCCGCATCTTCTTCACCGGCGCATTCCGCCGGCCGCGCGAGGCCAACTGGGTCATCGGTTCGCTGCTGCTGATCCTGGCCATGTTCGAGGGTTACTTCGGCTACTCGCTGCCCGACGACCTGTTGTCGGGCATCGGGTTGCGTGCCGCGCTGTCCTCGATCACGTTGGGCATGCCGGTGATCGGCACCTGGTTGCACTGGGCCCTGTTCGGCGGTGACTTCCCCTGCGGTGGCGTCGGAAGCGAATGCGCCACAGCGGGTTACATCATCCCCCGGATGTATGCCCTGCACATCCTGCTGCTGCCCGGAATCATCCTGGCGCTGATCGGGCTGCACCTGGCCATGGTGTGGTTCCAGAAGCACACCCAGTTCCCCGGACCCGGTCGCACCGAGCACAACGTGGTCGGCGTGCGAGTGATGCCGGTGTTCGCCGTCAAATCCGGCGCGTTCTTCGCCGCGATCGTCGGCGTGCTGGGCCTGCTGGGTGGCCTGCTGCAGATCAACCCGATCTGGAACCTCGGCCCCTACAAGCCTTCTCACGTCTCGGCCGGTTCACAGCCCGACTTCTACATGATGTGGACCGAAGGCCTGGCGCGTATCTGGCCGCCATGGGAGTTCTACTTCTGGCACCACACCATTCCCGCCGCCGTCTGGGTGGCGCTGATCATGGGCGGGATCTTCGTCCTGCTGATCATCTACCCGTTCCTGGAGAAGCGGTTCAGCGGTGACAACGCGCATCACAACCTGCTGCAGCGGCCGCGCGACGTGCCGGTGCGCACGTCGATCGGCGCGATGGCGATCTCGTTCTACATGCTGCTGACGCTCGCGGCGATGAACGACATCATCGCGTTCAAGTTCGACATCTCGCTGAACGCGACGACGTGGATCGGGCGCATCGGCATGGTGATCGTTCCGCCGGTCGTCTACTTCATCACCTACCGGTGGTGCATCGGACTGCAGCGCAGCGACCGCGCGGTGCTCGAGCACGGCATCGAGACCGGCATCATCAAGCGGTTGCCGCACGGCGCCTACATCGAGCTGCACCAGCCGCTCGGCCCCGTCGACGACCACGGCCACCCGCTGCCGCTGGCGTACCAGGGCGCGGCTCTGCCGAAGAAGATGAACAAGCTGGGCTCGGCCGGGTCTCCGGGCAGCGGCAGCTTCCTGTTCGCCGACCCGGTGTCCGAAGATGCGGCGTTGCGGGAGGCGATGCACGGCTCTGAGCAGCGCGCCCTGACCGCACTGCGCGAACACCAGGACGGCCTCAACGGCTCGACAAACGGCGAGGGCCGCGAGCACTAGCTCACTTTTCGTCCGGCGACGCCGCCCGCGTTTGCGCGGGCGGCGCACAGCCTTATCAGGGCGCCCTCGGCGGGGAATCGGCATCGCCCAACGCCCAGCCGCACAAGTCTTCACGCGGTAAGCCCTGCCACAGCCCGGGCACTTCCCGGCTCGTAGCGCGACACGGGCCGCATCTCCGCACCCCGCTAAGACGTGACGTCGCGGTAGCTACTGCTCGGCGACAACCTCGCGCAGCTGGCGAATGTGCAGCCACTCCACCGCCGGCATGGCCGCGGCGAAGACGCCGGCGAAACCATATCCCACCCATGACGCGCCATCGTGACCGACCGCCATCAGGTAGGTCGCCGCCGCCACCGCGATCAGCGCCGCGCCCATGGTGCCGGTCAGTATCACGGTGCCGCGCAACCAGACTCGGTCCACTGCCTCGCCCGACCAATGGGCCCCCGAAGCGGGTGTCGCTGTTTGCACGGTGGGGGCTCCGGTGCGCAACGCTCCGGTCCCCAGCCGCACCGAAGGTCTTGCCGGTCCGCGCGCCGGCGCGGTCATCGCCTGAGCGGCCGGCTCGGACTGCGACATCCGTCGAGCGCGCAACAGGATAGGGATCGCGGCCGCGATGATCAGCGCCGAAACGACGATGACGGCGTATAGCACCCAGGTGGTGTGCGGACTGCTAGCCGCCTTGTGAAAGCCCCTTGCCAGGTCCGCCAGCGCGACGGCGGCCGCCACGCTGACGCCCAGCAGCACCAGGTAAATGGCGGCGCACGCGCCGATCAGGATCCGGTCGACGACCTCGGGCGCGATGGTGTCGTCGCCCGCGTCGCGCCGGTAAGCCGAGTATCTGCTGACCATCAGCAGCTCGTCTGCGGTGAGTCGTTGCTGTTCGACGAGAGCACCGTTCCATCGCTGGTCGTGATCGAGCAATTGAGCCTGCTGACCCGGAACAGGCTGGACGCCTCTACCGAGCCCACGTCGGATTGCGAGATCGGGGTGACGGTCATCGACCACGGGATGTACACATTGTGCTGCGTGCGCCGCCGGCCGGACGCGTCGACGTAAGTCACCGAAATGATATCGCCGGGCGCTTTGGTGCCGGTCACCGAGTAGGTGACCTGACGCGGGCCTGCCGGCGTGGTGGGCGGAGGTGGCGCGGCCGCCGGCGGACGGCGCTGGCGGCGGCGCCGGAGCGGGTGCGGGCGGGGGCGGCGGTGCCGGAGAAGGGGTCACCGTCACAGTCTGGGTCTCCGTCGTTGGCGGGGGCGGGGGTTCGGTCGTGGGTGGCGGCGGCGGGGGTGGCGGTTTGGTGGTCGTGATCTGGTCCTGCAGCGGCGGCGTGGACGGGGCGGTGGTGGTCCCGGGGTTGGCAAGCTTGGTGGTGTCGGTGCGCGCAAACAGCAGCGATACCGACACGACGAGCGCGATTGCGGCCACCATGGCGGCGATGCCCACCACCCACGGCCAGCGCGCGGTACTGCGCTCGTGGTCGGCATCGGAGGACTCGTCGAAGTCGTCGTAGTCGTAGAGCCGCAGATCGGCCGGCAGGTAGGGGCCGCTGATGAAATGCTCGGACTCGGGAGCCGAATAGGCCCGCGAGTACGCGTCCGTCTCGTCGGTCTCTTTCGCGGCGGCCATGTTCGGCGCTGTCCGCAAAGGGTTCTGGCTCGCCCTCGACATCGCTGCCGGCGCCGCGTGGCAGATCGTCGTCCGGTGCGCCGCCGGAATCCGGTTCGTGGCTGATCGGGTCGCCAGGGTCGGGTTCGTCAGGATCCCATCCCGGGGGTCTCGACCCGCTCATCTCTGCCTTTGCCTACCCTGTTCGACTGCCTCACCTGCGCGCAAGACTCCGCGATCACATCGTTGCGGGCGCGCTGGGACGCTCCTCGTTTGCCTGGGCAAAACACTACCGAACCCAAAAGGGGCAAAGCCGCCGTGGCGAACGGCGCAGCCGATCACGTGATCTGATTGTGACCTTTATGCCGCGAATCAGTGCTTCTCGGGACCGAGGTAGTACTCGAAGACCAGCCCGGCCACCGACGTCAGGACGAACATCAGCCCGGCGACGATCAGCCACGGCAACCACAGCGCGATGCCCACCGCGACCACCGAGGCCGACAGCGCTACCAGAATCGGCCACCAGCTGTGCGGGCTGAAGAAGCCCAATTCGCCTGCTCCATCGCTGATCTCAGCTCCCTCGTAGTCCTCCGGCCGGGTGTCCAGCCGGCGCGCCACAAAGCGGAAGAAGGTCGCGGTGATCAACGCCAGGCCACCGGTCAGCACCAGCGCGGTGGTGCCTGCCCACTCCACACCTCCGGTGGCGAAGATCGCGGTCAGCACCCCGTAGAGCACCGCAACCACAATGAAGAACCCGGCAATGAATTCGAATAGCCTGGCTTCGATATGCATGTGGTGTCCTAACCTACTGGCTTCCGGCCAATTGACCGCGCTTGGTGTCGAACGGGTGGGTGGTCACCGCGAGCGGGGCCTGCCCGATCGCCTGCAATGCCTCGGCGTTGGTCTTTCCGCCCATCCGCTGCTGCAGGTAGGCCTTGAAGTCGTTGGGCGCCACCACCCGAACCTCGAAGTTCATCATCGAGTGATACGTGCCGCAGAACTCGGCGCAGTGACCCACGAACGCACCCGGCGTCTGGATCTCTTCGGTCTGGAAGACGTGCACCGAGTTGTTCGCGTCGGCGTTGGGGATCACGTCGCGCTTGAACAGGAACTCGGGCACCCAGAACGTGTGAACCACGTCCGCGGACGCCAGATCGAATTCGATGCGCTTGCCGGTGGGCAGCACCAGCACCGGGATCTCGTCGCTGGAGCCCAGCGTCTCGACCTTGTCGAAGTTCAGGTATTGGCGGTCCGAGGTGTTGAACCCGCGGACGGGGCCGACGCGCTCCTCACCGTGCGCGTCCTTGCCCTCCGGCTTGGACAGCATGGCCTTCTTGCGCTCCGGGTCGCGTGCCGTCGTAGACCAGCGTGCCGTCCTTGAAGGCGACGCGCTGGTAGCCGAACTTCCAGTTCCACTGGAAGGCCGTGACGTCGATCACTACCTCGGGGTCCTTGGCCAGGTGCAGCATTTTCTCCTGCACCACCACGGTGAAGTAGAACAGCACCGAGATGATGAGGAACGGCGTCACCGTGAGCGCCAGCTCCAGCGGCATGTTGTAGCCGAACTGGCGGGGCAGCTCGGTGTCGGTCACCTTCTTGCGGTGGAAGGCCGACGCCCAGAAGATCAGCCCGAACACGATGCCGCCGACGACGAGCGAAGCGATCACCGCGCCGATCCACAGTTCGCGGTTGAGGTGCGCCTCCGGGGTGATGCCCCGCGGCCAGCCCAGGGCCAGCGCGTCCGCCCAGCTGCTGCATCCGCTCAGGAACAACGCCAGTACGCCCAACGTCAGGGCCAGCGCGAAGGGCCGAAGACGACGGGAAAGACCCTTCCGCGCGCCCCCGGAATCGCGCCGAAAGCTGCCCTGCGACAAACGGTGCGAACGGTCCTGCTCGCGAGGGGTCACGTTAGCGCCTCCTGCTCGGATATCGAATACTACGCAGCGTAGACCACGCGCCTGAGGCGGGCGACGAAACCCCGGCCCGCCAGTCTCCCCAGCCATTCACGACGTGCCGGGTGCGACGTCCGCGCACGCCCGGCAAGTGCGGCATACTGGGGCGCCGTGTGTGGTCTGCTCGCGTTCGTCGCCGCCCCCGAGGGCTCGGATGAAGAAGCGGCCGCCGCGCGAGCCGACGACGCCGTCGCGCGCGCGTCGCATTCGATGCGCCACCGCGGGCCCGACGAGCCCGGCACCTGGGTGGACCCGGACACCGACGGCTCCGCCGTCTTTGGCTTCAACCGGCTGTCCATCATCGACATCGCGCATTCGCATCAGCCGCTGCGCTGGGGGCCGCCCGAGGCACCCGACCGCTACGTGCTGGTATTCAACGGCGAGATCTACAACTACCTCGAGCTGCGCGACGAACTGGCCGCCCGGCACGGCGCCGTCTTCGCCACCGACGGCGACGGCGAAGCCATCGTCGCCGGCTACCACTACTGGGGCACCGACGTCTTGACGCGGCTGCGCGGCATGTTCGCGTTCGCGCTGTGGGACACCGAGACACGTGAATTGTTCTGCGCCCGAGACCCTTTCGGCATCAAGCCACTGTTCATGGCGACCGGCGCCGGCGGCACCGCGGTGGCCAGTGAGAAGAAGTGCCTGCTGGACCTGGCCGAGCTGATCGGATTCGACACCGGGATCGACCAGCGGGCGGTGCAGCACTACACGGTCCTGCAGTACGTGCCCGAGCCCGAGACGCTGCACCGCGGGGTGCGCAGGCTGGAATCGGGCTGCTACGCCCGGATCCGTCCCGACCGCCTGCAACCGGAGGTCACCCGGTATTTCGCGCCGCGCTTCGCCGCGGTGCCGATGACCCGCGACACCGAACAGGCCCGCTACGACGAGATCACCGCGGTGCTCGAGGACTCGGTGGCCAAGCACATGCGCGCCGACGTCACCGTGGGGGCGTTTCTGTCCGGGGGGATCGACTCCACCGCCGTTGCGGCGCTGGCCATCCGGCATAACCCCCGGCTGATCACGTTCACCACCGGTTTCGAGCGTGAGGGCTTCTCCGAGATCGACGTCGCGGTGGCCTCGGCCGAGGCGATCGGCGCCCGCCACATCGCCAAGGTGGTCAAGCCCGACGAGTTCGTCGCCGCCCTGCCCGAGATCGTCTGGTACCTCGACGAGCCGGTGGCCGACCCCGCGCTGGTGCCGCTGTTCTTCGTCGCCCGGGAGGCCCGCAAGCACGTCAAGGTGGTGCTGTCCGGCGAAGGCGCCGACGAGTTGTTCGGCGGCTACACGATCTACCGGGAGCCGCTGTCGCTGAAGCCCTTCGATTATTTGCCGCGGCCGCTGCGGCGGTCGGTGGGCAAGGTGTCCAAACCCCTGCCGGAGGGGATGCGGGGCAAGAGCCTGCTGCACCGCGGCTCCCTGACGCTCGAGGAACGCTACTACGGCAATGCCCGCAGCTTCTCCGACGCGCAACTGCGCGACGTGCTGGCCGACTTCCGCGAGGAATGGACCCACACCGACGTCACCGCGTCGGTGTACGCCGAATCGGCGGGCTGGGATCCGGTGGCCCGCATGCAACACATCGACCTGTTCACCTGGCTGCGCGGCGACATCTTGGTCAAGGCCGACAAGATGACCATGGCCAACTCGCTGGAGCTTCGGGTGCCGTTCCTGGATCCCGAGGTGTTCGCCGTCGCCTCGCGGTTGCCGGTCGAGGCCAAGATCACCCGCGCGACGACGAAGTATGCGCTGCGGCGCGCATTGGAGCCGATCGTTCCGGCGCACGTGCTGCACCGGCCCAAGCTCGGGTTCCCGGTGCCGATCCGGCACTGGCTGCGCGCGGGCGAGCTGCTGGAGTGGGCCTACGCGATGGTGGACTCGTCGCAGGCCAGTTCGGTGGTCGACTTCGTCGACCTGGCCGCCGTGCGCCGGATGCTCGACGACCATCGCAATGGCGTCAGCGACCACAGCCGCCGGCTGTGGACACTGCTGATCTTCATGCTCTGGCACGCGATCTTCGTCGAGCGCAGCGTGGTGCCGCAGATCAGCGAGCCGCATTATCCTGTGCAGCTCTAGCGTGCGCTCTTCGAGTGTGAGGCCTGGGCGCAGGCTTTCGGCGCGGTTTCGCCGCCGTCAGCTCCACACTCGACGCCGTGGGTTCACACTCGATGCGGCGCGGGGTCTCGCCCTAGCCGAGCACCGCTGCGATCTCGGCGGCCGCCTCGTCGCCGTAGGCGTCGGCCAGCCGGGTCTTGGCGACCGCGGGGTCCCACGTCCATTCCTGGGTTCCGGTGGACTCCAGCACCAGGACGGCGACCAGCGAGCCCAGCTGAGCCGAGCGCTCGAGGCTGAGCCCGGCGGTGCGGCCGGTGAGGAAACCGGCCCGGAACGCGTCGCCGACGCCGGTGGGGTCGGTCTGGCTGGTCTCGGGCACCACGCCGACGTGGGTGGTGGTTCCGTCGCGCTCGACGATGTCGACGCCCTTGGCGCCCAGCGTGGTTACCCGCAGTTCGACCTTCTCCTGCACGTCGGCCTCGGACCAGCCGGTCTTGGAGAGCAGCAGTTCCCACTCGTAGTCGTTGGTGAACAGGTAGGCCGCCCCCTCGACGAGCTTGTCGATCTCCTCGCCGGACAGGCGCGGCAGCTGCTGGGACGGGTCGGCGGCGAACGGCAGGCCGAGCTTGCGGCACTCCTCGGTGTGCACCACCATCGCGTCCGGGTCGTTGGCCCCCACGATCACCAGGTCGGGCTTGCCCGCGGACGCGACGTCGGCGAGCTTGATGTTGCGGGCCTCCGACATGGCACCGGGATAGAAGGATGCGATCTGGGCCATGTCCAGGTCGGTGGTGCAGACGAAACGTGCGGTTTTCGCGGTCTGCGAGATCAGCACGTGGTCGCAGTTGACGCCGTGCGACTGCAGCCATTCGCGGTACTCGCCGAAGTCGTCGCCGGCCGCACCCACCAGCGCCACGTCGCCGCCCAGCACGCCGATGGCGAAGGCGATGTTGCCCGCCACGCCGCCGCGGTGAATCACCAGGTCGTCAACCAGAAAGCTCAGGGACACCTTCTGCAGGTGCTCGGCCAGCAGGTGCTCGGAAAACCGGCCGGGGAACCGCATCAGGTTGTCGGTTGCAATCGAACCTGTCACCGCGATCGTCACGAAAACTCCATCCTTCGTTAGTAAGGTTATCTAGCTTACTCACGCGTCTCACCGTCGCTGGGTGCACGGTCCGCGCGAGGCCGTGCGCTAGCCTCCCTAGGGAACTCACTCAAGTCGCCGAGATCACTTGCTCGGGCCGCAACCCGCTTGCAGTCCCGTCTACCACCGTAGGAGAACCACGATGGCAGGTCCGCACCCGCCGAACCACACCGTCGGCGGCGGCAGCGGCGGACCGAGCGGACATGAGCCCCCAAGCGAATCCCAGCCACTCGAGTTTCCCGATGACCCCAACACCCCGGGCTTCGCCCCGGCTCCGCAGGCAGGACCTGCTGCAGCTAATTATGCCGGGCAGCCTCCCGCGCCGGTCCCGTACCCGCGATCCAAGCGGCGGCTGATCGTCGGCATCGTGCTGGCCATCGCGCTCGTCGCGGTGCTGACGGTGGCCATCGTGTACGGGGTCCGCACCAACGGGGCCAATACCGGCGCCACGTTCTCCGAGGGCGCGGCGAAGACGGCCATCCAGGGCTATCTGGACGCGCTCGAGCACCGCGACATCGACGAGATCGCCCGCAACGCACTGTGCGGCCTGTACGACGGCGTCCAAGACAAACGATCCGATCGGGCCCTGGCCAAGCTCAGCAGCGACGCATTTCGCAAACAGTTCTCCGAGGTCGAGCTGACCTCGATCGACAAGATCGTGTACCTGTCGCAGTACCAGGCTCAGGCGTTGTTCACCATGCGGGTGTCACCGATGAGCGGCGGCGCGATGCACGGGCAGGTGCAGGGCATCGCGCAGCTGCTGTTCCAGCGTGGCCAGATAATGGTCTGCTCGTACGTGCTGCGCACCGGCGGCTCGTACTAGACGCACTCCGTCGACCGGACCGCAGGGTACGGCCGACGGATTTGCGGGAATTGACCGATCAGTTGAACGAGTCGCCGCAGGCGCACGAGCCGGTGGCGTTGGGGTTGTCAATGGTGAAGCCCTGTTTCTCGATGGTGTCCACGAAATCGATGGACGCGCCTTCGACGTAGGGGGCGCTCATCCGGTCCACCGTCAGCTTCACACCGCCGAACTCCGCGGTCAGGTCGCCGTCCAGCGCCCGGTCGTCGAAGAAGAGGTTGTAGCGCAGGCCGGCGCACCCACCCGGCTGCACCGCGATGCGCAGCGCCAGGTCGTCGCGGCCCTCCTGGTCCAGCAGGGACTTTGCCTTAGTGGCGGCGGCCTCGGTCAGGATCACGCCGTGGGTCGTCGTCGTGGCGTTCGACTCGTTTTGCACCGTCATTGCTTCTCCTACATGCCTCATCGTTGGGTGGGGTCGTTCAAGCCCGAAATCGCCGGCCTGCGCCGGGCGATCCGGACCGCCCGAAAGTCCACTCCATCAACGGTACCTTGCAGGACCGGTATTCCCGAGTCGCGCCGCAACTACGGAGGCCAGCCCCATGAGTTGGTTGGCCGCGTCGGCCTGCGCCAGTCGCACCGATCCGGCGTGATCGGCGATGGATAACGCGGCCATGATGCCAGCCGAGCGCACCGTCGCGTTGTCCAGGCCGACCTGGCCGGCCAGCACGACCACTGGAATCCCCCGCGGCTGGGCCGCGTCGGCGAGAAAGCCCACCACCTTCCCGTGCAGGGATTGCTCGTCGAACCGGCCCTCACCGGTGACGATCAGCTCCGCGGTGTCCAGGTCGTCGGACAACCGGGTGTGTTCGGCGATGATGGCCGCCCCGGACTCACAGCGCCCGCCGAGCGCCAGCAGCCCGGCGCCGATGCCGCCGGCGGCCGCGGCCCCCGGCTCGGCGCTCACGTCCCGTCCGGCCACCGCCTCCAGGATCAGCGCCCACGCCTGCAGGCGAACCTCCAGTGCGGCGACGGTTGCCGTGTCGGCGCCCTTCTGCGGGCCGAACACCCGGGCTGCCCCCCACGGTCCCAGCATCGGGTATTCGGTGTCGGAGGCGGCGATCAGCTCCACATCGCCCAGCTTCCGGCGGGCGGTGTCCAGGCCGCCGAGTTCGGCGATCATGCCCTGCCCGCCGTCGGTGCAGGCGCTGCCGCCCAACCCGACCACGATGCTGGTCGCCCCGACCCGCAGTGCCTCGGCGATCAGCTGACCCACGCCTTTGCTGTGCGCCGCCATGGCGGTCTCCGGGGTGGGCGCTCCCCCGATCAGCGCCAAACCGCACGCTTGCGCGCACTCGAGGTAGGCGGTGCCCGAACTGCGATCGAACACCCACTCGGCTTCGACCATGGCTTTCAGCGGTCCGGACACCCGTAGGCGCCGCGTCTCCCCCAGCCGGCTGGCCAGCACCTCGACGAAGCCGGGGCCGCCGTCGGATTGCGGGGCGACGATGAACCGGTCGCCGGGGCGCGACCGGGTCCAGCCGGTCGCGATGGCGGCGGAGGCTTCGAGGGCCGACATGCTGTCGGCATAGCAGTCCGGGGCCACCAGAACCTGCATAGCGGGCAATTGCAGACGGCCGGGGGCCAGGCCGGGACCGTCATCAGAGTCCATTGACCCGTTGTCCATCAAAGGCAGCCGTTCATCTGGTGTAAGAGTAGGGCCAAGTGAGGCAGTAAGCAGGGCTAATAGAAAGGCATTCCAGGCGAATTCCGGCGCGAGTCGTCCGCGAAGTAACCTGACCCCTGTGAAGCTGTTGGGCCGCAAGAAAGGCCAGGACCCCGACCTCGACGAGGGCGCTGCCGCGCCGCCCGCCTCCGGCGCTGCCGGCGCCTCGAGCGACGCAACCCGCGATGCGCAGCGGACGGGCCCCAAGGGACGGCCCACGCCCAAGCGCAGCGAGGCCCGCCGCAGCAGCAGGAAGGGACCGATCGCGCCCGCGCCCATGACGGCCTCCGAGGCGCGCGCCCGGCGCAAATCACTGGCCGGTCCCAAGCTCAGCCGCGAGGAGCGCCGAGCGGACAAGGCCGCCGGCCGTGCCCGCATGTCGGATCGCCGGGAGCGGATGATGGCCGGCGAACAGGGCTACCTGTTGCCGCGCGACCAGGGACCCATCCGCCGCTACGTTCGTGACGTGGTGGACTCCCGGCGCAATCTGCTGGGCCTGTTCATGCCGTCGACCCTGTTCTTGATGTTCATCATGTTCGGCGTGCCGCAGCTGCAGCTGTGGATATCGCCGGCCATGCTGGTGCTGATGGCCGTGATGAGCGTCGACGGCCTGATCCTGGGCCGCAAGGTCGGCAGGCTGGTCGACGCGAAATTCCCGAGCAACACCGAAAGCCGTTGGAAGCTAGGGCTTTACGCCGCCGGCCGGGCGTCTCAGATGCGCCGGCTGCGGGCGCCGCGGCCCCAGGTCAAGCACGGCGTCAGTGTCGATTAGAGCTCGCAGGAAGGCGGGCTGACACGCGGTGCGCACCCTGGTGCTCGGCGGGATCAGGTCAGGCAAATCGCAGTGGGCGGAGGAAGCCATCGCCGACGGGTTGGCGGCCGGGCAGGCGGTTCACTACCTGGCGCCCGGGCCGGCCGGCCACGACGATGCGGCCTGGGCGCATCGGATCGCCGAGCATCGCAGCCGCCGGCCCGCGCACTGGTCGACGATCGAAACCGACGACGTCGCAACGCAATTGCGTCAATCGCCGGATATCCCCACGCTGGTCGACGACCTGGGCACCTGGCTGACGGGCGCGCTGGACCGCACCAACGCCTGGGATGGCGGTTCGGTGGCCGCCCCCGTCGATGACATGCTGGCCGCGGTCGGCGACTTCGCTTCCCCACTGGTGCTGGTCAGCCCGGAGGTCGGATTGACGATCGTGCCCGCCACCGCCGCCGGACGCCGGTTCGCCGACGAATTAGGCAGCCTCAACCAGCGTCTGGCACGGCTGTGCGACCGGGTGGTGCTGGTGGTGGCCGGGCAGCCGGTACCGATCAAACCGTCGGGGGCCTGATGGGATTCGCCGCCGTCTCGCCGCCCGATGCGGGGGTCGCCGCCGCCGCCCGCGCCCGCCAGGACACCCTGACCAAGCCCAAGGGCGCGCTGGGCCGCCTCGAGGATTTGTCGGTGTGGGTCGCGTCGTGTCAAGGACATTGCCCGCCAAAACAATTCGAGCGCGCCCGGGTAGTGGTGTTCGCCGGTGACCACGGCGTCGCCCGTTCAGGGGTGTCGGCCTACCCGCCGGAGGTGACGGCGCAGATGGTCGCCAACTTCGACGCCGGTGGGGCCGCAATCAACGCCCTGGCCGACATCGCCGGGGCGACGGTGCGGGTCGCGGACCTCGCGGTCGACGCGGACCCGCTGACCGAACGGATCGGCGCCCACAAGGTGCGACGCGCCAGCGGCGACATCCGGGTCGAGGACGCGTTGAGCGACGACGAGACCGCGCGGGCGCTCGAGGCCGGCGCAGCCATCGCTGACGAAGAGGTCGATGCCGGAGCCGACCTGCTGATCGCCGGCGACATGGGGATCGGAAACACCACGGCCGCAGCGGTATTGGTGGCGGCGTTGACGAACGCCGAGCCGGTCGTGGCGGTGGGATTCGGCACCGGGATCGATGACGCCGGGTGGGCCCGCAAGACGGCCGCGGTGCGCGATGCACTGTTTCGGGCGCGGCAGGTGTTGCCGGATCCGGTCGCGCTGCTGCGCCGCGCCGGTGGCGCCGACCTGGCCGCGATGGCCGGCTTTTGCGCGCAGGCCGCGGTCCGGCGCACGCCGCTGCTGCTCGACGGCATGGCGGTGACGGCGGCCGCGCTGGTCGCCGAGCACCTGGCGCCAGGCGCCCGGTTGTGGTGGCAGGCCGGTCACCGATCCACCGAGCCCGCTCACACGCTGGCACTGACGGCGCTGGATTTGGAGCCGATTCTCGACCTGCGCATGCGGCTGGGCGAGGGCACCGGCGCAGCGCTCGCGCTGCCGGTGTTACGCGCCGCGGTTGCCGCCCTGTCGTCGATGGCGACCTTCGCCCAAGCCGGTGTGTCCAATCGCACCGACGGCCCCGGTCAGGCCGCTTCCCCGTCGTGATCCGTTCTCTAGCAACGGCTTTCGCGTTCGGCACGGTGCTGCCCGTCCCGGGCGGCGGCGACGCGGCGATGGGCCGCGGCGGGATGACCGCGCTGCCGGCGGTGGGCGCCGCCTTGGGGGCGTTGGCCGCGGCCGTGACCTGGGGTGGGGCTCACGCGTTCGGCCGGACCAGCCCGCTGCCCGGTCTTCTCGCGGTCGCGGCGCTGCTGCTGGTGACCCGCGGCCTGCATCTCGACGGTGTCGCCGACACCGCCGACGGCCTGGGCTGCTACGGGCCGCGGCAGCGCGCGCTGGCGGTGATGCGCGAAGGATCGACCGGGCCGTTCGGCGTCGCCGCCGTGGTCATGGTGATCATGTTGCAGGCATTGGCGTTTTCGGCGCTGGGGGCCACCGGCCGCGTCGTCCCCGGGGTGGCCGCGGTGGCCGTGGCGGTTTTCGCGGGCCGGGTGACCGCGGTGCTGGCCGGCCACCGGTCGGTGCCCGCGGCCGACGGCAGCGCCCTGGGTGCTCGGGTCGCCGGAAGCCAGCCGACCGCGGTGGTGGCGGCCTGGGTCGCGGTGCTGCTGGGCGTTTCGCTGGTGGCCGGGCCGCGGCCGTGGCAGGGACCGGTGGCGGTGCTGGTGGGCCTGGGCTGCGGCGCGATATTGGTTAGGCACTGCGTTCGCCGATTCGGCGGCATCACCGGTGACGTGCTGGGCGCCGCGATCGAACTGACCGCGACGGTGGCCGCGGTGCTGCTCGCGGGTCTGGTGCGGTTCTAGCCGAGCGCGTCAGCCCAGCTTCGCCATCCAGCCGTGGGTGTCGGCGAAGGTGCCGCGCTGAATCCCGGTCAGGGTGTCGCGCAACGCCATCGTCACCTCACCGGGTTGGCCGTCGGCGACGGTGAACTCGGCGTCGCCGTACTTCACGTGCGAGACGGGGGTGATCACCGCGGCGGTGCCGCAGGCGAACACCTCGGTGATCTCCCCGGCGGCGGCCTTCTTCTGCCATTCGTCGATATCGATCCTGCGTTCCTCGATGGCGAACCCGGCGTCAATGGCCAGCTGCAGCAACGAGTTTCGGGTGATCCCGGGCAGCAGTGAGCCGGACAGCTCCGGCGTGACCAGCCGCGCCGATCCGCCGCTGCCGAACACGAAGAAGATGTTCATCCCGCCCATCTCTTCGACGAAGCGCCGTTCGACGGCGTCCAGCCACACCACTTGATCGCAGTCGTTGGCCGCGGCCTCGGCCTGAGCCGACAGGGAGGCCGCGTAGTTGCCGCCGAACTTGGCCGCGCCGGTCCCGCCGGGGCTGGCCCGCACGTACTCCGTCGACACCCATACGGTGACCGGGCTGATGCCACCCTTGAAATAGGCGCCGGCCGGCGAGGCGATCAGCAGGTAGCGGTAGCGCTTGGACGGCCGCACACCCAATCCGGGCTCGGTGGCGATGACGAACGGGCGCAGGTACAACGCCTCCTCGCCGCCGGTGGCCGGAACCCACGCGTTGTCGACGGCGATGAGCTGGCGCAGCGACTCCATGAACAGCTCTTCGGGCAGCTCCGGGATCGCGAGCCGGTGCGCCGAGGACCGTAGCCGGGCGGCGTTGGCCTCGGCGCGAAACGACACGATCGAGCCGTCCGCCCAGCGGTACGCCTTGAGTCCCTCGAAGATTTCCTGCGCGTAGTGCAGCACGATCGCCGAAGGGTCCAGCTCGATAGGGCCGTAGGGGATGACACGCGCGTTGTGCCAACCTTCGCCGGTCTCGTCGTAGTCGATCGACACCATGTGATCGGTGAAGTACTTGCCGAAACCGGGCTCGGCCAGGATGGTCTCGCGTTCAGCATCAGTTGCCGGATGTGCCGAGCGCGAAACCGTGAACTCGAGGGAGCCACTCGTCATTGGCTGATTGTATATCCGCACAACGAATCGGATTTCGCCCGCACAAGCGGCGCGGCTAGCGGGTTTTCACCGCGACGAAGGGCGGGCGCACGACTTCGCATGCGGCGCGACGGCCCCGGACATCGACGGTGATCTGCTGACCGTCCTCGACTCCGGCATCGGTGTCGATGAGCGCCAGCGCGATCCCGGCCTGAAGCGTCGGGGAGAACGTGCCCGAGGTGGTGACCCCCACCGGAGTGTCGTCGGCGAGCACCGTCAGCCCGGCGCGCAGCACGCCCCGGCCTACCATCTTCAGCCCGCGCAACAGCCGCGCCGGACCCGCCTCTTTTTCGGCCAGCAGCGCGTCCCGGCCGAAGAACGCGTCCTTCTTCCAGCCGATTGCCCAGCCGCAGCGGGCCTGCAGCGGGGAGATGTCGAGTGCGAGTTCGTGGCCGTGCAGCGGATAACCCATCTCGGTGCGCAGGGTGTCGCGCGCGCCCAGGCCGGCCGGCTCGCCGCCGGCCGCGCTGACCGCCGCGGCCAGGGCGTCGAACACCACACCGGCGGAGTCCCACGCCGGCAACAGCTCGTAGCCGTGCTCGCCGGTGTAGCCGGTGCGGCAGACCCGCACCGGTACGCCGGAGAACGACGTGTCCGCGTATGCCATGTAATCCATGTCGGTGGGCAGGCCCAGCTGGCCGAGCACGTCGGCCGATCGCGGCCCCTGCACGGCGAGCACCGCATACTCGCGGTGCTGGTTGGTGATGGTCAGCCCGCTCGGGGCGGCAGCCTGCAGCGCGGCGACCACGGCGGCGGTGTTGGCGGCGTTGGGCACCAGGAAGATCTCGTCGTCATCGACGTAGTAGGCGATCAGGTCGTCGACGACGCCGCCGGATTCGGTGCAGCACAACGTGTATTGCGCCTTGCCCGGCCCGATGCGATTCAAGTCGTTGGTGAGCGCGGAGTTGACGAACTGCGCCGCTCCCGGGCCGCGGACCAATGCCTTGCCCAGGTGGCTGACATCAAAGAGGCCGACCGCGTTGCGGGTCGCGTTGTGCTCGCTGACGGTGCCGGCGTACGACACCGGCATCAGCCAGCCGCCGAACTCGGCGAAATTGGCGCCCAAGCTCCGGTGGCGGTCTTCCAGTGGTCCGTGCTCCAGCTCGCTCACGGCGTCCCACCCTAATCCGCTTTGACGCTGGCACACTTGGGCAGGTGTCCGAGTCGTATGACTTCGAGGAGCTTGAGGCCGCCGGGATCGCCAACCCGCGTGAACGGGCCGACCTGATCAAGTACCTGGACGACCTTGGCTTCACGGTCGACGACATGGTCGAAGCCGAACGGCGCGGCCGGCTGTTCGGGCTTGCCGGCGACGTCCTGGCCTGGTCGGGTCGCCCGATCTATACCGTCCAAGCCGCGGCCGAGGAGCTCGGCTTATCGGCCGAAGCGGTGGCGCACGCGTGGGCTTTGCTCGGCCTGACGGTCGCCGGGCCCGACGTTGCGGTGCTGAGCCAGGCCGACGTCGACGCCCTGTCGACCTGGGTCGCGCTCAAGGTGGTGGTGGGTGAGGACGGCGCGCACGGCATGCTGCGGGTCCTCGGCGCCGCGATGGCCCGGCTCGCAGAGGCCGAGTCGACGGCGATCCGCGCCGGGACGCCGGACATCCAGATGACCCACACCCACGACGAGCTCGCCACGGCGCAGGCCTACCGCGCGGTCGCGGAGTTCGTTCCCCGCATCGGTCCACTGATCGACGTCGTGCACCGCCACCACCTGACCGGCGCGCGAACCCACTTCGAAGGCGTCCTTCGGGACACCTCGGCGAGCGTCGTGTGCGGGATCGGTTTCGCCGATCTGTCCGGCTTCACCGTGCTCACCAACGCGCTTACCCCGGCGCAGTTGTCGGACCTGCTCAACGAGTTCGCCGGAACCGTCTCAGACGTGGTCCTTCGCGATGGCGGCCGGGTGGTGAAGTTCATCGGCGACGAGGTGATGTGGGTGAGCGCGTCGCCCGAGCAACTCGCCAGGGCGGCGGTCGATCTTGTCGACCACCCGCGGGCGCGCGAGGAGGGTCTGCAGGTGCGGGCCGGCCTTGCCTACGGCAGCGTCCTGGCCATCAACGGCGACTACTTCGGCGGCCCGGTCAACTTGGCGGCGCGACTCGTGGCGGCCGCGACTCCGGGACAGATCCTTGCCGACGCGGCGCTGCACGACGAGCTGCCGAACTGGCCCGCGAATGCCCACGGCCCGTTGATGCTCAAGGGATTTGACGATCCCGTACCGGCTTTCGACCTGTGGGCCGGGACGCCACCGGGCTAAGACCGATCCGCGATGACTAGGGTGATTACGCGTGAGTACCGAACCGGGATACCAGGCCCCTTCCGTCACTGTCGCCTCCTCGCTGCCACGGCGCGCCGCCGCGTCCACCGTGCTGATCGTGCCCGTCGTCTCGACCGGCGAGGACGACAAGCCGGGCGCGGCCGTCGCGGCGGCCGAGCCATTCCTGCCGTCCGGGGCGGTCGTTGAGATCGAATCGGGCCTGCGGGCGCTGGAGGCCACTGGCAGCGCCGAACAGGTACACCGGCTGGTGGTGCCGTCGCTGCCGGTGTCCAGCGTGCTGACGATCGGCCTGGGCAAACCGCGCTCCGAGTGGCCGGCCGAGACCGTCCGTCGCGCCGCCGGCGTGGCCGCGCGGTCGCTCGGCAAGACCGAATCGGTGATCACCGCGCTGGCCGAACTGCCCGGTGCTGGCGTCGCCTCGGCCGCCGTCGAGGGCCTGGTCCTGGGCAGCTACCGGTTCACCGAATTCCGCAGCGACAAGACAGCGCCCAAAGACGAGGGGCTGCGCAAAATCACGGTGCTCGCCACCGCGAAGGACGCCAAGAACGACGCCGCGCACGCCGCCGCCGTGGCGACCGCCGTCGCCACCGCGCGCGACTTCGTCAACACCCCGCCCAGCCACCTGTTTCCGGCCGAATTCGCCAGGCGCGCAAAGGCTTTAGGTGAGTCCGTCGGCCTCGAGGTGGAAGTGCTGGACGACAAGGCGCTGCAGAAAGGCGGTTACGGTGGGATCATCGGCGTCGGGCAGGGCTCGTCGCGTCCGCCCCGGCTGGTGCGCCTGACCCACCGCGGTTCGAAGCTGGCCAAAAAATCGAAACAAGCCAAGAAGGTCGCCCTGGTCGGCAAGGGCGTCACGTTCGACACCGGCGGCATCTCGATCAAGCCGGCGGCGGGGATGCACCACATGACCTCCGACATGGGCGGTGCCGCCGCCGTGATCGCGACCGTCGCACTGGCCGCGCAGCGCCAACTTCCGATCGACGTGATCGCCACCGTGCCGATGGCCGAGAACATGCCGTCGGCCACGGCGCAGCGCCCCGGCGACGTGCTGACGCAGTACGGCGGAATCACGGTCGAGGTGCAGAACACCGACGCCGAGGGCCGGCTCATCCTGGCCGACGCCATCGTGCGGGCGTGCGAGGACAACCCCGATTACCTGATCGAGACGTCCACGCTGACCGGGGCGCAGACGGTGGCGCTGGGCGCCCGGATCCCCGGGGTGATGGGCAGCGACGAGTTTCGCGACCGCGTCGCGTCGATCTCGCAGCAGGTCGGCGAAAATGGCTGGCCGATGCCGCTGCCCGACGAACTCAAGGAAGACCTGAAGTCCACGGTGGCCGACCTGTCGAACATCAGCGGGCAGCGCTTCGCCGGCATGCTGGTGGCGGGGGTGTTTTTGCGTGAATTCGTGGCCGACGGCGTGAGCTGGGCGCACATCGACGTGGCCGGACCGGCCTATAACACCGGCAGTCCGTGGGGCTACTCGCCCAAGGGTTCCACCGGCGTGCCGACGCGGACGATGTTCGCGGTGCTCGAGGACATCTGCGAAAAGGGCTAGCAAACGGCTAGCCAGTCAGCCGTTTGATCACGGCTCGCCCCAATTTGCGGCGTGGCCAGCCGGTCGCGCCGTCGGCGGCCAGTGCGGCATTCGCCGCGTTCCGCCCGCACGCACCGTGTACCGAGCCGCCCGGCGTCGCCGACGCGCTGCCCAAATAGAGCCGCTCGACCGGTGTTTCGGCTCGACCCATCCCGGGCGCGGGGCGGAAGACCAACATCTGTTGCAGCTGTGCGGTGCCGCCGTTGAGCGCCCCGAGATGCAGGTTGGCATCGCTGGCCTCGAGATCCGACGGCCGCTGCACGAACCGGTTGATCACCGCCGAACCGAAGCCCGGTGCGTGCTCTTCGATGACCCGGTCCACCGCCGCGGCCAGCCGGTCCGCAGCAGCGTCGTCAGACACATTCCGCGGCAAATGCGTGTAGGCCCAGACACTTTCGGTGCCGGTCGGCGATCTGCTGGGATCCGCAGTGGTGGTCTGGCCCAACAACATGAACGGATGCTCGGGTATGACGCGGGTGTTCAAGTCGGCCATCCAGCGGATCAGCCCGTCCCCGTCGGCTCCCAAGTGGACGGTGCCCACCGATCGCAGGTTTTTGGCTCGCCATGGAATCGGTGTTGCCAGCGCATAGTTGACCTTCACCACCGGCGGATCCCACTCGTAGTGTTGGAGGTCGCGACGCAGCGCTGCCGGCACAGCGTCCGCGGGCAGCATGTCGCAGAACAATCGCGGGGCCGTCACGTCGGCCACCACCGCGCGGCGGGCGGTCACCGATCGCCCCTGCGCGGTGGTCACGCCGACAGCCCGGCCGCCCCGCACCTGAATGCGAGAAACGTTCTGATTGCATTCGATTCGCGCTCCGGCCGAGCGGGCGCGTTTCACCAGAGCCGCGGTGAGTTGGCCCGATCCGCCGACCGGCACCGGCCAGCCGTGATCCTGGGCCAGCATCGTCATCAGGAAGCCCATGGCGCCGCTGATCGGTGCATCCGGGGGGACGTCGGCGTGCATTGCATTGCCCAACAGCAACACTCGCGGTGCCTCACCGTCAAACAGTTGATTGGCCATGGCATTGGCCGGCTGCACCAGCAGCCGCGCGACCCGGACCGCTTCCGGCGTGCCGAGTTTGCGCAGCAGCCCGAGCAGCGGCCGCACCGGCGGGAAGGGCGCCAGCATGGCGTCGAGCAGTGGGGCTTTGATGGTGTTCCACAGCTCCACCAGCCGCCACCAGTTCTCGCCGTCGGCGGGTGTTCGCCGCGCGAATTCCGCTGCCGTCTGAGCGGGATCGTGATACACGATGGGCGGGTCGTCGTCGGCGGCATGGCGCGGGTGACCAACCACCGTCGGCGCGTGCGACCACCGCAACCCGTGATCCTCCAACTGCAGCGCCGCCATCGCCGGAGACGCCACCGTCATCGGATAGTAGGAGCTGAACAGGTCGGTGATGTATCCCGGCGTCAGCTCGGCGCTGCGCACCGCTCCGCCCGGTTCGGGCTGGGCTTCCAGCACCAGCACGTCCCAGCCCGCGTCGGCCAGCATCGACGCCGCCACCAGTCCGTGGTGTCCCGCCCCGATCACGACGGCATCGGCGGTGTCGCCCACGGTCACTTCACCTGGCTCGGCTCCAGGCGTTCCGACAAAGCCGCCAGCCGCCACAGGCACTCCTTGTTGCGCGGATAGGCCGCGGCCAGTGCAAGCGAATCCGGAACGACTCCCATCGGCCCTTCGGCGGGCACCTCGATCATCTCGATCCGGCAGCCCTGCGGAATCTCATGCAGCAGCATGGTGATTCGCGCGGCACCCAGCGGACCCAGCCGGGCAAGCAGCACCAGCTTGTGCGGCGGTTCGCATTCCTCCACGATGGTCGCGTCGTTGATCACCAACGGCCAGACCCCGATCGAGTGCCTGATCGAGGAACCCGGCTCCGGCCAGTTCGGATCGACGGCCCGCATGCGGCTGTTGCCCACCACCCACTGGGTGTAGGTCCAGCCCTGGGCGAGCACCTCCCACACCCGCTCACACGACTCGGGCACCTCGCGCGTTGCAGTGATCACGTGCAAACCCCTTCATGTCTTTGGTTACCGCGGCGGATACCCGGCAATCGACGGGTTATTCGGTGTCAACGCCGGGTTTACCGGCGGTGGACTGCGGTTAATCTTTCTAGCGGTCGAAATCCCCGACGACGAAAGGCCGAACATGACGGTGCGACGGTTGATCATCGGTGTGGGCGCCGTGCTGTTATTGGCCGGAATCATCGGACTGCTGGTGCCGGTGTCGGTCTCCGACAGCAACGGCCATTCGGTCGGGTGCGGAAACGCCGTGGCGATGGATCTTTCCGCCGCCAGAAGCGCGAACAACAGCAACGGGGCGAACATCCCGATCCTCAATCAGATCGTCCCGCACACCGACTATGTCGCGCAGTGCCAGTCCTCGGTGGGCTCACGGCGCGCGTGGGCGATACCGCTGGCCGTGCTCGGGGTCATCGCGATCGGCGCGACGCTGTTGACGGGACGTCGCGGCGCGGCACCGGGGGTTTAGCCCGCCTCAGATCACGCGCATCCGCGCGGCGTTCCGGAGCCCCTGTGGCGCCAGGCGTGAAAGGCCGTACAGCGCATAGGCTTCCGGCGCCACCGGGCGAATCGGCTTCTTCTTTCTGACCGAAGACAGGATCGCGTTGGCCACCTTGTCGGGGCCGTAGTGCCGCAGCGCGAACATCTTGCCCAGTTGCCCGCGCCGACCATCGACGGCGTCGGCCTGCTTTCCCGCTGGCGCGTCGAATCTGGTGGTGTTGATGATGTTCGTATCGATGAGGCCGGGGCAGATCGTGGTCAGTCCGACTCCGGCGGCGTCGAGTTCGGCGCGCAGGCAGTCGGAGAACATGTAGGTCGCGGCCTTCGACGTGCAGTACGCGCTCAGCGACTGCAACGGGGCGTACGCGGCCATCGACGACACGTTGACGATGTAGCCGCCGGTGCCGCGCTCCACCAGCCGCCGCGCGAAAGACCGGCACCCGTTGACCACGCCGCCCAGGTTGACGTCGAGCACCCGGTCGAACTGTTCGGCCGGCGTGTCCAGAAATCCGCCCGCGTGCCCGATGCCGGCGTTGTTGATCGACGATGTCCGGCACGCCGTGCTCGGCGCTGACCCGCTCGGCGAACGCCTCCACCGCCTGCGCGTCCGACACGTCGAGCACGTAGGCGTGCGCGACGCCGCCCCGGGTGGCGATCTCGGCCGCGGTGGCCTTGACGGCGGCTTCGTCGATATCGCTGATGACGACCTCGGCGCCTTCCCGCGCAAAGGCGAACGCGGTCGCGCGGCCGATTCCACTGCCGGCCCCGGTGACCGACACCAGGGTGTCGCCGAACGACCCGCGGGGACGGCCCACCTGCGCGCGCAGTAGTGCGCGGCTGGGTTGCTTGCCCTCGGCCTGGTCGGCGAACTCGCGCACCGCCGCCGCCATCACCTGGGGGTGCGACATCGGCGAGAAGTGACCGGCCCGGATGTCGCGACGCCACAGCCGCGGCACGAAGCGCGAGGTGTGGTCGTATCCGTACGGCCGCACGTACTTGTCTTTGGTGTTGACGAGGAGCTGCACCGGCACGTCGATGACCGCGACGCCCTGCTTGCGGCCGGAGAACGACCGAAAGTAGTTGGCGGGATAGGTTTTCACCGACTGCGCGGCATCCCTGGCCAGTTTCTCGGAGTGGTGGATCTGCTCGATGGGGAGGTTGTCGACGGCGTTACGGCGCAGCGCCGGAATCGACAGGGTCAGCCGAAGGACCAACGGCGCCAGCACCGGGATCGACAAGAAGATCATGTACGTCAGCCGCAGCGCCTGGCTGATCGCCCGGGCGAAGGTGCGTAGCTTCCAGGGCGCCCGCAGGCCGCTGAAGATGTAATCGACCAGCTGGTCCTGAGCGGGGCCGGACACCGACGTGAACGTGGCGACCCGGTCGTTGGCGCCGGGACGCTTCAGGTAGTGCCAGATCCCCACCGAGCCCCAGTCGTGGGCCAGCACGTGCACGGGCCGGCCCGGGCTCAGCTCGCCGGTCACCGCCGCGAAGTCGTCGGCGAAGCGGTCCATGGTGTAGGCCGACACCGGCTTGGGCACCGAGGACATGCCGACGCCGCGGTTGTCGTAGCGGATGAGCCGGAACCGCTCGGCCAGCAGCGGGACGACCCCGTCCCACAGCACATGCGAGTCGGGGAAGCCGTGCACCAGCACGACGGTGGGACCCTCGGGGTTGCCCTCTTCGTAGACCGCGATGCGGGCGCCGTCGGCGCTGTCGACGAAATGCTGGGGTACTTGTTGTGATGGCGGCATCGGGACCTCCCCGCTCTTGCTGTGGTGGCCACACCGTAGCAAGAGCGACTGCCGTCACCCGCCCAGCGCGGGGTATCCGCCCTGGATGTGTGCCGGCGAGGGCGCAATGACAGGATAGTTTGGATTGCTACTTCGCCTTCCACAAGCGAGCTGATCGACCCGCCCCGACCCACGAGCGATCGAGGAGTCAGAAAAGATGGCCTTCTCCGTCCAGATGCCGGCACTCGGTGAGAGCGTCACCGAAGGGACGGTCACCCGCTGGCTCAAGCAAGAAGGCGACACGGTCGAACTCGACGAACCGCTCGTCGAGGTGTCCACCGACAAGGTCGACACCGAAATCCCGTCACCGGCCGCCGGCGTGCTGACCAAGATCGTCGCCCAGGAGGACGACACCGTCGAGGTGGGCGGCGAGCTGGCCGTCATCGGCGATGCCTCCGAGGGTGGCGCGGCGGGCGGTGACTCGCAGCCGGCCGCGCCGGCGCCGAGCGAGCCGGAGCCGCAAGCGCAGTCCGCGCCGCCGCCCGAGCCGGAGGCCCAGCCGCAGCCCCAGGCCCGGCCGGAACCCGCACCCGCTCAGCAGGGCGCCGGTGGCGGCGACGCGACCCCGGTGCTGATGCCCGAGCTCGGCGAGTCCGTGGCCGAGGGCACCGTGACCCGCTGGCTCAAGAAGGTCGGCGATTCGGTTCAGGTCGATGACGCCCTGGTGGAAGTGTCCACCGACAAGGTCGACACCGAGATCCCGTCACCGGTGGCCGGTGTGCTGATCAGCATCACCGCCGAGGAAGACGCCACCGTGCCCGTCGGCGGCGAGCTGGCGCGCATCGGCGCGGGTTCCGACGCCGCCGCGCCCGCGGCACCCGCCGCTCCTCAGCCCCCGGCGCCGCCCGCGCCCGAACCCGCACCGCAACCTGTGCCCCAGCCCCAGGCCCAGCCCAAGCCCGAACCCACGCCGGCCCCCGCGCCGCAGCCCAAGCCCGCGCCGGAGCCGAAAGCTCAACCGGCGCAGCCGCGCCCGGCGCCCGAGCCGGCAGGCTCGGAGGTCGACGGCACTCCGTACGTGACGCCGCTGGTGCGAAAACTGGCCGCCGAAAACAACATCGACCTCAACTCGGTCACGGGCACCGGGGTGGGCGGGCGCATCCGTAAGCAGGACGTGCTGGCCGCCGCCGAACAGAAGCAACAGGCCACCCAGGCGCCCGCGGCGGCGCCGGCCCCCGCTGCCGCGGCCCCCAAGGCCGGCGCGGCGGCCACCCCGGCTCCGGCGCTGGCGCACCTGCGGGGCACCACCCAGAAGGCCAGCCGGATCCGTCAGATCACCGCGAACAAAACCCGCGAATCCTTGCAGGCGACAGCCCAACTCACGCAGACCCACGAGGTCGACATGACCAGGCTGGTCGGGTTGCGGGCCAGGGCCAAGGCGGCTTTCGCCGAGCGCGAGGGGGTGAACCTGACCTTCCTGCCGTTCATCGCCCGGGCGGTGATCGACGCGTTGAAGATGCATCCCAACGTCAACGCGAGCTACCACGAGGACACCAAGGAAATCACCTACTACGACGCCGAGCATCTCGGCTTCGCGGTCGACACCGAACAGGGCCTGCTGTCCCCCGTCGTGCACAACGCGGGCGACCTGTCCCTGGCCGGGCTGGCCAGGGCGATCGCCGACATCGCCGCGCGCGCCCGGTCGGGCGACCTGAAGCCCGACGAACTGTCCGGTGGCACGTTCACCATCACCAACATCGGTAGCCAGGGGGCGCTGTTCGACACTCCGATCCTGGTTCCGCCGCAGGCCGCCATGCTGGGCACCGGCGCGATCGTGAAGCGGCCGCGGGTGGTTGTCGACGACAGCGGCAACGAATCGATCGGCGTCCGCTCGATCTGCTATCTGCCGTTGACCTATGACCACCGATTGATCGACGGCGCAGACGCCGGCCGCTTCCTGACCACCATCAAGCACCGGCTGGAAGAGGGAGCCTTCGAGGCCGACCTCGGCCTGTAAAGAAGGACAAGCGAACGTGGCTCGCGCTGGTCAGAATGCCGTAATCGCGATTGCGGGTTCGTCGGGCCTGATCGGCTCCGCCCTCACCGCGGCCCTGCGTGCCGCCGATCATCGGGTATTACGCATCGTGCGCCGGGCCCCGGCGAACGCCGATGAGCTGCACTGGAATCCCGAGACTGGCGACCTCGATCCCGACACGCTCGGCGACGTCGACGCCGTCGTCAACCTGTGCGGCGTCAACATCGGCAAGCGGCGGTGGTCGGGTGCCTTCAAGCAAAGTCTGCGCGACAGCCGCATCGCCCCCACCGAAGTCTTGGCGCATGCGGTCGCCGACGCGGGTGTGGCGACCATGGTCAACGCCAGCGCGGTGGGCTTCTACGGCAACACCAAGGATCGCGTTGTCGACGAAAATGACCGTGCGGGAACGGGTTTCCTGGCCCGGCTGTGCGAAGACTGGGAAGCCGCCACGCTGCCCGCCCAGTACGGCGGCGCCCGGGTGGTGTTGGCCCGCACCGGGCTGGTGTTCTCCCCCACCGGTGGCGCGTTGGGCCGGTTGCGGCCGCTGTTCCGCACCGGCCTCGGCGCCCGGCTGGGCGGCGGGCGGCAGTACATGTCGTGGATCACGCTGGAAGACGAAGTGCGCGCGCTGTTGTTCGCGATTTTCGACCGCGAGCTGTCCGGCCCGGTGAACATGACCGGGCCCGCACCGGTCACCAACGCCGAGTTCACCACCGCATTCGGTCGGGCGGTCAACCGTCCAACCCCGTTGATGGTGCCCGGTTTTGCCATCCGGGCGGCGCTGGGAGAGTTCGCCGACGAGGGCCTGCTGACGGGGCAGCGCGCCATCCCGTCCGCGCTGGAGCGCGCCGGTTTCGTCTTTCACCACAACACCATTGGCGAAGCGCTCGCCTATGCCACCGCCCTGCGCGACCACGACTAGTGCGATCGCCAGCGCGGCCGCGGCGATCGCAAGCGCGGCGGAGCCGGGCGCAGCGGGTCGCCGCGACAGCCGAGGCCGATCGCAAGCGCGGCGGAGCCGGGCGCAGCGGGTCGCCGCGACAGCCGAGGCCGGGCGCTGGGGGTACCTCCCGCTTGCGGGGACGGTCGCCACGCGACGGCACAGGCCGCCGCGTCGCCCGGACGGTGCCCCGCCGGCCCGGCCCGAGTACCGTCGCGAACGTGATCGACTCCATCCGGTCCAGCCAGGCGTTGATCGACGTACGCCAGCTCGGCACCGTCGACTACCGCGTGGCCTGGCAGCAGCAACGCGATCTGGCCGACGCCCGGGTGGCCGGCGGCAGCGACACGCTGCTGCTACTCGAGCACCCCGCGGTCTACACCGCGGGCCGGCGCACCGAGCCACACGAACGGCCAGTAGACGGCACGCCAGTCGTCGACACCGACCGTGGCGGCAAGATCACCTGGCACGGTCCCGGCCAGTTGGTCGGGTATCCGATCATCGGGCTGGCCGAACCGCTCGACGTGGTCAACTACGTGCGGCGCCTGGAAGAGGCGCTGATCAAAGTCTGTGCCGGCCTGGGCGTGGACGCGGTCCGGGTGCCGGGCCGGTCCGGGGTATGGGTGCCGGGCGGCGACGGCCGGCCCGACCGCAAGGTGGCCGCCATCGGCGTCCGGGTGTCGCGCGCGACCACCCTGCACGGATTCGCCCTCAACTGCGACTGCGACCTGGACGCCTTCAGCGCCATCGTGCCGTGCGGCATCAGCGACGCCGGAGTGACGTCGCTGTCGGCCGAACTGCGCCGCCCGGTGTCGGTCGAGGATGTCCAGACGGCGGTCGGCGACGCCGTCTGCGACGCCCTGGACGGGGTGCTGCCGGTCCGTGACCACCCCGCCGCGCGCGTAGCATCAGCGATGTGACTGTCGCGCCGGAAGGACGCAAGCTCTTGCGCCTGGAAGTGCGCAATGCCGAGACCCCGATCGAGCGCAAACCGCCGTGGATCCGGGTGCGAGCCCGGATGGGGCCGGAGTACACCCAGCTGAAGAGTCTGGTCCGGCGCGAAGGGCTGCACACGGTGTGCGAGGAGGCCGGCTGCCCCAACATCTTCGAATGCTGGGAGGACCGGGAGGCCACCTTCCTGATCGGCGGTGATCAGTGCACCCGCCGCTGCGACTTCTGCCAGATCGACACCGGGAAGCCCGCCGAACTGGATCGCGACGAGCCCCGGCGGGTCGCCGCCAGCGTCCGCACGATGGGCCTGCGCTACGCCACCGTCACCGGGGTGGCCCGCGACGACCTGCCCGACGGCGGAGCATGGCTGTACGCCGAGACCGTGCGCGCCATCAAGGAGCTCAACCCGTCGACCGGCGTCGAGCTGCTGATCCCCGACTTCAACGGCGAGCCCGCCCGGCTCGCCGAGGTGTTCGAGTCGCGCCCGGAAGTGTTGGCGCACAACGTCGAAACGGTGCCACGCATCTTCAAGCGGATCCGGCCCGCCTTCACCTACCCGCGCAGCCTCGACGTGCTGACCGCTGCGCGCGACTTCGGCCTGGTCACCAAGAGCAACCTCATCCTCGGCATGGGCGAGACCCCGCAGGAGGTGCGCACCGCCCTCGCCGACCTGCACGACGCGGGCTGCGACATCATCACCATCACCCAGTACCTGCGCCCGTCGGCGCGGCACCACCCCGTCGAGCGCTGGGTGAAGCCGGAAGAATTCGTCGAGTTCGGGCAGCACGCCGAGGAGCTGGGCTTCGCCGGGGTGCTGGCCGGGCCGCTGGTCCGCTCGTCCTATCGCGCGGGCCGGCTCTACGAGCAAGCCGCCCGCAGCCGCGCCTGACGACGCCGCGACACGCTGGCGGCGTTGGCCCGTCGCTGCCGTACGTATTCTTTGACTATGGCTAAACCCCGCAATACCGCTGAGAACAAGGCCGCCCGAGCGCAGGCGCAGGCTGCCCGCAAGGCCGCCGCGCGGGAGCGCCGCACCCAGTTGTGGCAGGCGTTCAAAATTCAGCGTCAAGAGGACAAACGCCTCCTGCCGTACATGATCGGCGCCTTCTTGCTGATTGTCGGCATCTCGGTAGGGGTCGGTGTCTGGGCCGGCGGGCTGACGATGATCACCCTGATCCCGCTTGGCGTGGTGCTGGGCGGCCTTGTCGCCTTCATCGTGTTCGGCCGCCGCGCCCAGAAGTCGGTCTACCGCAAAGCCGAAGGCCAAACCGGGGCGGCCGCATGGGCTTTGGACAACCTGCGCGGCAAGTGGCGGGTGACCCCTGGGGTCGCCGCCACCGGGCACTTTGACGCCGTTCATCGGGTGATCGGCCGGCCCGGCGTCATCCTGGTCGGCGAGGGAGCGGCGACCCGGGTGCGACCGCTGCTGGCGCAGGAGAAGAAGCGCACAGCCCGGCTGATCGGGGACGTGCCGATCTACGACATCATCGTCGGCAACGGCGAGGACGAGGTGCCGCTGGCCAAGCTCGAGCGCCACCTCACCCGGCTGCCGGCCAACATCACCGTCAAGCAGATGGACACGCTGGAGTCGCGGTTGGCCGCGCTGGGGTCGCGGGCCGGCGCCGCCGTCATGCCCAAGGGGCCGCTGCCCAACTCGGGCAAGATGCGCGGCGTGCAGCGCACGGTGCGCCGCAAGTAGCTCGCCGCCATCAGGTCAGCGTCGCACCACGGCCGTCGCGGTCAGCCGGTCCTGCATTCCGCGGCCGTCCCAGTCGGTGAACAACGCCGGGACGACCGCGCCGACCAGCACGCCACGCACCACCGCGCGACCCAGCCCGACCAGCCCGCGGCCGTCCACCGTCACGACCCGCAGGCGTAGCGCCAGCTGACCGGGGGTGAACCCGAACAATCGCAAAAAGACCACGCCCAGCACGAACCAGATCACCAGGACCGCGGTGGCCAGCACCGGCTGGGAGAACAAGCCGAAGCGCATGGCCAGCGCGGCCAGACCGTACGAGATCAGCCAGTCGATCATCAACGCACCCAACCGGCGCCCCATCGGCGCCAGGGAGCCCGGCCCGCTCTGCGGAAATCCCAGCTTTTCACCGGGATATGCGGATCGCGATTCCGCCATCATCGGCGCGGACCGGAGTCCGAATAATCCGGCGGGAATGGCCTGGTAAGGAGGGCGGGCGGTGCGCCTGGCCACCGGAAAAGATACGATCTTGCGATCCATGGCCCCACAATAGAACCCGCCGCCGACGCGGCCACTTTTAGCGTGTGGCATGGTCACGTAACGTGCGCGCAACATCGGGTTGACTGACGGGCAACATCTGCTCCATAGCGTCAGGCCGCGGATCTCACCAAGTAAAGGAGCATTCTGTGACGGAAACGACGCCCGACGACGTCTTCAAACTCGCCAAGGACGAAAACGTCGAATTTGTCGACGTCCGGTTCTGTGACCTGCCCGGCATCATGCAGCACTTCACGATTCCGATTTCGTTCTTCGACGAGAGCGTTTTTGAGGACGGCTTGGCCTTCGACGGCTCGTCGATTCGCGGATTCCAGTCCATTCACGAATCCGACATGTTGCTCCTGCCCGACCCGGCGACTGCGCAGATCGACTTGTTCCGCGAAGCCAAGACGCTGAACCTCAACTTCTTCGTGCACGACCCCTTCACCCTCGAGCCGTACTCGCGCGACCCGCGCAACATCGCCCGTAAGGCCGAGAACTACCTGATCAGCACCGGCGTGGCCGACACCGCCTACTTCGGCGCCGAGGCCGAGTTCTACATCTTCGACTCGGTGAGCTTCGACTCGCGCACCAACGGCTCGTTCTACGAGATCGACGCGATCTCGGGCTGGTGGAACACCGGCTCGCCGAATGAGCTCGACGGCAGCCCCAACCGCGGCTACAAGGTGCGCCCCAAGGGTGGCTACTTCCCCGTCGCCCCCGTCGACCACTACGTCGACCTGCGCGACAAGATGCTGACCAACCTGATCACCTCAGGCTTCAGCCTGGAGAAGGGCCACCACGAGGTGGGCACCGGCGGTCAGGCCGAGATCAACTACAAGTTCAACACGCTGCTGCATGCGGCCGACGACATGATGCTCTACAAGTACATCGTCAAGAACACGGCCTGGCAGAACGGCAAGACCGTCACGTTCATGCCCAAGCCGCTGTTCGGTGACAACGGCTCCGGCATGCACTGCCACCAGTCGCTGTGGAAGGACGGCAGCCCGCTGATGTACGACGAGACCGGCTACGCCGGCCTGTCGGACACCGCCCGCCACTACATCGGCGGCCTGCTGCACCACGCGCCGTCGCTGCTGGCCTTCACCAATCCGACGACGAACTCGTACAAGCGGTTGGTTCCCGGCTTCGAGGCCCCGATCAATCTGGTCTATAGCCAGCGCAACCGGTCGGCATGCGTCCGCATCCCGATCACCGGCACCAACCCGAAGGCCAAGCGGCTCGAGTTCCGTTGCCCCGACTCGTCGGGCAACCCGTACCTGGCGTTCTCGGCCATGCTGATGGCCGGCCTGGACGGCATCAAGAACAAGATCGAGCCGCAGTCGCCGGTCGACAAGGACCTCTACGAGCTGCCGCCCGAGGAGGCCGCCAACATCCCGCAGGCGCCCACTCAGCTGTCCGCGGTGATCGACCGGCTGGAAGAAGACCACGAATACCTCACCGAGGGCGGCGTGTTCACGCCCGACCTCATCGAGACGTGGATCAACTTCAAGCGCGAGAACGAGATCCTGCCCGTCCAAATCCGGCCGCACCCTTACGAATTCGCGCTGTACTACGACGTGTAAGCAAACTGACGTCCCAGCGCCGATCAGTACACAGTCAGTACGCAGTAGATATCAGCGACGACACCCGCTCGGCGATCACCGCACCGATCGCCGGGCGGGTGGACTCATCTGCGTCGGGCCGCAAGTGCCCGTAACGATCGAGGGCGAGCCGCGACCAGCTTCCGGCGAGGGTGAGAGCCCGAGGGCAAATTCCTTGCGCGACAGTACAACGACTTAACCGCAGTACAACGACTTAACCGCCGCCAATTTAAGAAGCGCCCTCGGCAGCCGCTTTGTTGACCACCGAGAGCTAGCATCGCTGGCGGTGCTAGCCCCGCCGCGCTGCCTGATGAAGGCCTACCCGCCCCGCCGCTGTGGGGAAACATCCGCACACCTTGGTATCCAGCGCAATCGCTATCGACGCCAGTCGGCGCTTCCGGTGGATCCTCCGGATCTGAATGTGGTTGAGCCTCAATCGATTACATCGCAAGTCGGTTCGCGGACGCTACGGCGCGGGAAGTCGGCGGTCGTCGAGACATTGACGAACCAGCGGGATAAAACACTGATTAGCCTATAGTTCGGCTAGCAACGACGATTCCGCGTGATTATTCACCGAACCTGGCCGCCATCGCCATTCTGCCGCTGTTCGCTCACTGAAGCGTCGAGAAGGCTACGCCTTCGCGACTTCTCGAACAGGTGTGAAGTGAGTCAACTCGTGGCGTTCATCCAGTAGCGCATCCGCCACGTCTATCGACGGCAGCGGACCGCCCCGCTCCCGAGCCGCACGGCGCAGCGCCGCCACGGATCGCAGTTCGGCGTCGATAATGCTGATATCACGCACCACGGTATGGGTCTACCCGGCAACCGCGGTGATTAATCACATTTGTTGGCCCGGCCAATGGCAACGGCCGTCAGACTATCGTTTCGTCTCGGGGACCAGCCGAAGCGGTGCATCGTGTGCGCGGCGCAAAGCTTCCCGGGGTCGATGTCGTCGATTAGTTGCTCGGCGACCACGCACATCTGCGTCCTTGTTTCCCGCGACATGCTGCGAAGCACTTTCAAGGCTTGCTCGGCGTCGAGATCGAAGCGGTTCATGATGATGTCTAGGGCGTGCTCGATAAGGTCACTAGGCGAGAGCTGACTCGCATTGGAATTGTCGGTCATCATGCTTTCCAATCTGTCCGAAGCCGCCCGGTCATTGAAAAAGCCAGCTCCGGCCCTTCGCCCAATTATGCTCCGATTTTTCGCGGCATGAGCGGGTCAACGCCGGCGCCGGTTGGCTACCCGTGGCGCCCGCAATCCTTTTTGACGGGCTCCGAGGGCCATGCGCAGGCGTCGACGTCGGTCGTGCTACCAAATCCCCCTCCGGTGAACACCCCGAAAGCGTTGCCGTTGCCGGCCGTGTAGGTGGTCCCGCCGCCCCCCGCGCCGCCACTGGTGCTGTCGACGATCAACGTCCACCCCATGCCCAAAAGCGCGGTCTTGTAGGCGCTCATGACATCAGTCGGCGATCCCGCGACCAGAAAGTGCAAGTGAATGCCGTTGTCGTGAACGGGATCAGGACCGTCGGTCCTGTTGGTGTTCGACGGTGTCGGTATCAGCGACCGCAGGTCCGTGCCGGCGGCGCCTCGTCGGGCCGGCGGCGGTTGTCGTCGTGGCTTGCGACACGGTGGTCGTCAGCACCTTGATGGGCGTCCCACTCGTCGTCGTCGACGTGCCCGAATGCGGCGAGCCGCTGCACGCCGTCGCGAGCAATCCGACAGCCGCCGCCGCGACGACATAAATGTTGTGGCGCATGTTCACTCCGTTCGGGGTGATGGTTCCCCGAAACTTAAACCATTGCGAGCCTCGGCGGTGTGTCTTCGCCACTGTTTATGTGTCGCAGCCCCTAGCCGTCGAGCGCGAGGTCCTTGCGGAAGCGTTGCATGCCGTCGATCTTGTCGTCCAGGCTGGCGTCGGGCCCGGCGTAGAACATCCACGGCATGGTGATGATGCCGGTGATGCCGGCATCCTCGACCCGCTGATAGTCGGCGGTGGTGAAAGCGTCGGTCAGCGGTGTCAGGATGGTGAAATCGTCCATGGTCCAAACCGTTTTCGGCGCGCATCTCCCGCAGCCTCCCGACCGCGTCGATGGCCCGCTCGGACTTGATCAAGTCGCCGATCCAGCCGTCGTTGCGGGCGGCGCGGCGCAGCGCGATGTCGCTGAGCCCGCCGACATACACCGGTATCGGCGGCGGAGTGGGTTGCATCTCCAGCCGCGGCGCTTGATAAAACTGGCCCTCGAACTCCGTCCAGCCCGGCGCCCACAGCGCCCGCATCAGCTCGATGATTTCATCGGTGCGCTTGCCGCGAGCCGCGAATTGCTCACCCATCACAGCGAATTCCTCACGGCACCACCCCACGCCGATACCCAGCTCCACCCGGCCGGACGCCAAAACGGCCGCGGTGCCAATGGCTTTCGCCGCCGAGTACGGGTTGCGCATCGCGGGGATATAGACGGTGTTGACGAACCGCAACCGCGTGGTGACCTGAGCCAGCGCACCGACGAGAACCCAGGGATCGGGCCAGTCGGTGAAGGGCCGCCAACGCCGTTCCCCGTCTTTGGTGTACGGGTACGGGGTGCCCAGGGTCTCCAGATTGACGACGTGGTCGGGAATGCCGATCCCGTCATAGCCCAGCTCGTCGGCAGCCTTGGCAAGCTCGATGATCTCGCGGGTGTTCAGGAAGGCGCTGCTGATGTAGAACTTCACTGCGCCTCCTGCGCCCAGGCCGGCTCGATGAAGACGCCATCGGCCTCGACGGTGACGCCGGCGGCATCCGAAATAGTGCCGCGCGCAAAGACTTTGCGGCCCTCCTTGCCGTCGACCCACGCCTCACAGCGAAGCGGGCCCAGCGGGGTGCCGCGCAGATATTTCACCGTGATGGTGCCGGTGAAGCGGGCCTTGGACAGCCCCTCACTGGCCGCCTCGCCGAGCATGTGGTCGAGCACCAGGGCGCTGACGCCGCCGTGCACCAGTTTGGGTGGACCCTCGTAGGCCGAGCCGAGGGTGAACTCGCTCCAGCAGCGGCCCTCGCCCTCGTGGTGCACGACGATCGGCGGCGCAATGGGGTTGCACACGCCGATCGCGGCGTTGCCCAACGGCAGCGGGCGACCGTTGACGCGATAGCTCACCCCGAGCGGGCGGGTGCGTTGCCGCAACGATGCGGTGACGGCCTCGATCGCCCTCCTGGCCTCGGCGACGACCTCGTCGTCCGCCTCGGTCCGGATGGTGGCGTCGACGAGCTCGCGGACCGCATCGGCCAACGGAGCGTAGAGCGCGGTCACGCGATCGGCCTCCGCCGCGCTGAGCACCTCGAATATGGCGTCCAACGCGCCGGCCTCCTGACTCAACTCCCGAACACCTTGCGCACCACCGCTTTTGCGCGTCGCGTCACCCGTAGATAGTTGTCCAAGAACTCCCCGCCCTCGTCGGTCGGCCAGCCCGCGGCCACGGCGACCGCGTTGAGCTGACGGCCGGGCCCGGGCAGCTGGTCGGTGGGCTTACCGCGGACGAGCACCAGCGCGTTACGCGCCCGGGTCGCGGTCAGCCAGGCCTGCCTCAGCAGCTCCACCTCATCGGCGGGCACCAGGTCGGCCGCGGCGATCGCGTCGAGGCACTGCAGCGTCGACGTGTTGTGCAGCTCGGGAATCTCGTGAGCGTGCCGCAGTTGCATCAGCTGCACGGTCCATTCGATGTCGGCCAGTCCCCCGCGGCCCAGCTTGGTGTGCGTGTTGGGGTCGGCGCCACGCGGCAACCGCTCGGACTCCACGCGCGCCTTCATGCGGCGAATCTCGCGCATCGCGTCCGCCGACATCCCGCCGGGTGAATAACGCGTCTTGTCGGCCATCAGCAAGAACCGCTCCCCCAATTCCGCGTCTCCGGCAACCGAGTGTGCGCGCAGCAGCGCCTGTATCTCCCACGGCTGCGCCCACTGCTCGTAATAGGCGGCGTAGGACGCCAGGGTGCGCACCAGCGGACCCTGGCGGCCCTCGGGCCGCAGGTTGGCGTCGACCTCCAGCGGCGGGTCGACGCTGGAGGTCCCCAGCAGCGCCCGCACCTGCTCGGCGACACCCGTCGCCCAGCGCACCGCCGCGGAATCCTCGATACCGGACGCCGGTTCGCAAACGAACATCACGTCGGCGTCGGATCCGTAACCCAACTCGGCGCCGCCCAGCCGACCCATGCCGATGACCGCGATCGCGGCCGGCGCCTTGCCGTCCTCGGGCAGGTTGGCCCGGATCATCGCCTCCAGCGCGGCCTGCAGCACCGCCACCCACACCGAGGTCAGCGCCCCGCACACGTCGGTGACCTCGAGCATGCCGAGCAGGTCGGCGGACGCGATGCGGGCCAACTCGCGACGCCGCAGCGTGCGCGCCCCGGCGATCGCGCGCACCGGGTCGGAGTACCGGCCGGCCGATGCGACCAGCGCGCGGGCCACCGCGGCGGGCTCGGTCGCGAGCAGCCTCGGGCCGGAAGGCCCGTCGCTGTAATCCTGAATGACCCGCGGCGCGCGCATCAGCAGGTCCGGCACGTACGCCGAGGTCCCCAGCACGTGCATGAGCCGGCGGGCCACCGCGGGCTTGTCGCGCAGCGTGGCCAGATACCAGCTTTCCCCGGACAGCGCCTCGGATAGCCGCCGGTAGGCCAGCAGCCCGCCGTCGGGGTCGGGCGAGTACGACATCCAGTTCAGCAGCCTGGGCAGCAGCACCGACTGCACCCGACCACGCCGCCCGCTCAGGTTGACCAGCGCCGACATGTGCTTCAGCGCGGTCTGCGGGCCCTCGTAGCCCAGCGCCGCCAGCTGGCGCTCGGCGGCCTCGGACGTCATGCCGCGGGCGATCTCCAGCCCGGCCGGCCCGATCGACTCCAGCAGCGGCTGATAGAAGAGCTTGGCGTGCAGCTGGGACACCCGCAGGTTCTGGTGTCGCAACTCCTCGCGCAGCACCCCGGCCGCGTCGTGGCGCCCGTCCGGCCGGATGTGGGCGGCCCGCGCCAGCCAGCGCACCGCCTCCTCGTCGTCGGCCTCGGGCAGCAAGTGGGTGCGCTTGAGCCGCTGCAGCTGCAACCGATGCTCGAGGAGCCGGAGGAACTCGTAGGACGCGGTGAGGTTGGCCGCGTCCTCGCGTCCGATGTAGCCGCCTTGGCCCAGCGCGGCCAGCGCGTCCACCGTCGACGCCACATGCAGCGAGTCGTCGCCGCGGCCATGCACCAGCTGCAGGAGCTGCACGGCGAATTCCACGTCGCGCAATCCGCCGCTGCCCAGCTTGATCTCGCGGCCGCGGACCTCGGCGGGCACCAGTTGTTCGACGCGGCGGCGCATGGCCTGCACCTCGACCACGAAGTCCTCACGCTCGCAGGCGACCCAGACCATCGGCATCAGCGCGTCCAGGTAGCGCTGCCCGAGCTCCGCGTCGCCCACCGCCGCACGGGCTTTCAGCAGCGCCTGGAACTCCCAGGTCTTCGCCCAGCGCTGGTAGTAGGCGATGTGCGACTCGATGGTGCGGACCAGTTCACCGCTGCGCCCCTCCGGGCGCAGGCCGGCATCGACCTGGAAGAACGCCTCGGAGGCCAGCCGCATCATCTCGCTGGCCACCCGGGTGGTGACCGTGTCGGCCTGCTCGCCGACGAAGATGACGTCGACGTCGCTGACGTAGTTCAGTTCGCGGGCACCGCATTTGCCCATCGCGATGACCGCCAGCCGCGGCGGCGTCCGGTCACCGCACACGCTGTGCTCGGCCACCCGCAGCGCGGCGGCCAGCGCGGCATCGGCGAGGTCCGAGAGGTGGGCCGCCACCACGGTGAACGGCACCACAGGTTCGTCCTCGACCGTCGCGGCCAAATCCAGTGCGGCCAGCACCAGCAGCTGGTCGCGGTACAGCGTGCGCAACCGCACCATCGCCGAGCCTGGCACCGCCAGGGATTCGTCGACGCATTCGGTGAACATGTCGCACAGCTCGTCGTGGGTGGGGAGTTTGACGTTGCCGCGCAAGAGTTTCCAGGACTCTGCCTGGGCGATCAGGTGATCGCCCAGGGCCAGCGACGAGCCGAGCACGCCGAAGAGCCGACCGCGCAGCGGGCGTTCGGCGAGCAGGGCGGCGTTGAGCTGATCCCATTCGGCATCGGGGTTCTCCGACAATCGGACCAGGGCGAGCAGCGCCGCGTCGGGATCCGCCGCGCGCGACAGCGACCAGAGCAGGTCGATGTGGGCTTGGTCGTCGTGCTCGTTCCAACCCAGCTGCGCCATGCGTTCGGCCGCTTGCGGATCGACCAACCCGAGCCGGCCGACGCTGGGCAGCCTGGGGCGCTGCGTCGCGGGTTTGGTCACGACCACGACCGTAGCGCAACCTGCCGGTCCTCAGCCTGATCGGCGCCCGATATGGGCTACAGCGACAGGTAGGTGCTCAGTTCGTACGGGGTGACGTGGCTGCGGTAGTTGGCCCACTCCGTGCGCTTGTTACGCAGGAAGAAGTCAAATACGTGCTCCCCCAAGGTTTCCGCGACCAGCTCGGAGGACTCCATGGCACGAAGCGCGCTGTCCAGGCTCGTCGGCAGCTCGCGATATCCCATCGCGATGCGTTCGTCTGCGGTCAGGTCCCACACGTTGTCCTCGGCCTGCGGCCCCAGCACGTAGCCCTTCTCCACCCCGCGCAGTCCGGCGGCAAGCAGCACGGCGAAGGTCAGGTACGGGTTGCACGCGGAGTCGGGGCTGCGGACCTCGACGCGCCGCGACGACGTCTTGTGCGGCGTGTACATGGGCACCCGCACCAGCGCGGACCGGTTGGCCGCGCCCCACGACGCTGCGGTGGGCGCCTCGCCGCCTCCCACCAATCGCTTGTAGGAGTTGACCCACTGGTTGGTGACCGCGCTGATCTCCGAGGCGTGCTCGAGGATTCCGGCGATGAAGGACTTGCCCACATCCGAGAGCTGCAGCGGATCGTCGGGGCTGTGGAAGGCGTTGACGTCACCCTCGAACAGACTCATGTGGGTGTGCATCGCCGAGCCGGGATGCTGCCCGAACGGCTTGGGCATGAAGGTCGCGCGGGCGCCGTTCTCGATCGCGACCTCCTTGATGACGTAGCGGAACGTCATCACGTTGTCGGCCATCGACAGCGCGTCGGCGAAACGCAGGTCGATCTCCTGCTGGCCGGGTGCGCCCTCGTGGTGGCTGAACTCCACCGAGATGCCCATGAACTCCAAGGCTTCGATCGCGTGGCGGCGGAAGTTCGAGGCGGAGTCGTGGACCGCCTGATCGAAGTAGCCGGCATTGTCGACGGGAACCGGCGGCGTTCCGTCGTCGGGACCCGGCTTCAGCAGGAAGAATTCGATCTCAGGGTGCACGTAGCAGGAGAAGCCCAAGTCGTTGGCCTTCTGCAGCTGGCGGCGCAGCACGTGCCGCGGATCGGCCCATGACGGCGATCCGTCCGGCATGGTGATGTCGCAGAACATCCGCGCCGAGTGGTGGTGGCCGTTGGGCGAGGCCCACGGCAGCACCTGGAAGGTGGACGGGTCGGGGTTGGCCACGGTGTCGGATTCCGAGACTCGCGAGAAGCCCTCGATCGAGGACCCGTCGAAGCCGATGCCCTCCTCGAAGGCGCCTTCGAGCTCGGCCGGGGCGATGGCGACCGACTTGAGGAAACCGAGCACATCGGTGAACCACAGCCGAACGAAGCGGATGTCTCGTTCCTCGAGGGTGCGGAGGACGAATTCCTTCTGTCGATCCATAACTCGAACAGTATGCAACTGCTGTTAATTCTGTGTTACCGGATCGATGCCGCTGTGCTGTGACCTGGCGTCATTGCTCCCGGGTATCCGCCAGACGGTCCGTCCCACGCCCTACTTGACGGCAAAGCCCTCGACAGCAAGCGGCCACCGGTGACGTCGACGGACTGCCCGCACCGGTAAATCACCGCTCGGTCGACGGGTGGCGGACGCAGCTCGTCGGAGTCCGTCGTCGAGGTCGACGCCGTCATCGACTGGCAGTCCGAAGTCCGCTGCGCGCTCCGCCGCGAGTCGCGACCTGACGACGGACGCACAACTAGCTCGTTCATCCTTCTCGCGCGCAGCATGAATCCTCTGGGCAGAATTCGTCACGTGCGCCTGCCTGTTCAGTCCCACGGCGGCGCGTTGCCGCGACGCTGCCCGCACGAACTGTAGATAATTTCGTCGCATCATCGTGTCCAGTGCCCACCTGAGCTGGCCCACGTGCAGCCAAAACCACTCCTTGAGGTCGCCTAATCTTGCCAAAACCCATCCCATCCATCTCGAACCGCGCTTACAGCGTCTACACGTATCGGAGCCCTGGGCGGTGCGGAGGTAACCGAATTCCGCCTCGGGGCCAAACGCGTCCTTTAGACAACGACCGCGCGCGTCCGCGAGTTCAACCGATGAGGGATCGAGTGCTTTATTCGAAGAAGCCGGCAGGGCTGTCCGAGCTCAGGCTGCACGCACGTGCGACCTTCGCGCGAACGGCTGCTGACTTAAGGATCGGTGGTTGTTAGCTGTCACGGCCCTAGTCCCTCTTAGCCAAAGGGGCTCTAGGGTTCAGGTCGGAGTTCCTACGGGCGCTCCTCGATCACGCATTGAACAATCCCGTTGGCAAGCTGCGGGTCGAATCCCATGTGGGAGACTCTCTGAGCTTCCGCGGCAGGGGTGACACCAGAATTGAGGTCTTGCTCGATTACGCCGATAAGCTGCAAGTTTTGCGGGTCGGCTTCCCCGATTGGTTCCGTAATCTTTCCCACGCAGCTGCGGTATCCACTGAAGTCAGCGTGAGCAGGCGCGCCCATCAGCACCACTGGGGCGATGAACAGGACGGCGACGGCTAGCCCGGCCGCGACAGCAAGATAGATGAAACGCACGGTCAGAGGAATACCCAGCTGGAACCACGAATAATCAGCAAACGATTCGGTGCCGGCGGGGACGTTTTCGACGGCGTCGTGCTGGGACATCTGGCGACCGCCGTGCCGGGCGCCGGTCAGGACTGGCAGCGGTAGGAGGCCGGCGGCGGCGTGCCGGCGACGAAATACCGGACGACGGCGGTGTCCACGCATTGATGGCCGTTGAACACCGCGGTGTGCTGCGTTCCGTCGTAGGTGATCAGCGGGCCGCCGAGCTCGCGGGCCAGGTTCACGCCGGCCTGATACGGCGTGGCCGGATCGTGGGTGGTGGAGACGACGACGACCTTGCCGGCCGCCATGGCCGGGGCGGCGTGCGGCGCCGACGTCGCCGGCACCGGCCACAGCGCGCATAAATCGCGGGGAGCATTTCCGGTGAACTGCCCATAGCTGAGGAAGGGCGCGGCCTCGCGGATGCGCTGATCGGCACTCACCCAGCTCGCCTGGTCGATCGGATTCGGCGCGTCGACGCAGCGGATCGCGTTGAACGCATCCTGATCGTTGTTGTAGTGCCCGTCCTTGTCGCGCCCGTCGTAGTCGTCGGCGAGCAACAGCAGGTCGCCCGCGTCGGTGCCGCGCGCCAGACCGAGCAGGCCGCTGGTCAGGTACTTCCAGTGCGCCGGCGTGTAAAGCGCGTTGATGGTGCCAGTGGTCGCGTCGGCATAGCTCAGGCCGCGCGGGTCCGCGGTGTGAGCCGGCTTGGCCACCAGCGGGTTGACCAGCGCGTGGTATCGGTTGACGAATTGAGTCGGGTCGGTGCCCAGTGGGCAGCCCGCCGAGCGGGCGCAGTCGGTGGCGTAGTCGTTGAAAGCGGTTTGGAATCCCGCCATTTGGTTGACGTTCTCGTCGATCGGCCCGACGGTCGGGTCGATGGCGCCGTCGAGCACCATCGTGCGCACGTGGTTGCTGAACTTCTCCAGGTAGGCGGTGCCCAGCTCGGTGCCGTAGCTGTAGCCCAGGTAGTTGATCTGGTCGTCGCCCAGCGTTTGGCGGACGGCATCCATGTCCCGCGCGACCGAGGCGGTGCCGGTGTTCGCCAAGAACGCCGTGCCCATCCGGCTGACGCACTGCTGGGCCAGCTGTCGGTAAAGCTGCTCGATATGGGCCACCCCGCCCGGGCTGTAGTCGACCATCGGCTCACGCCGGTACGCGTCGAATTCCGCGTCGGTGCGGCAGCGCAGCGCCGGGGTCGAATGGCCCACCCCACGCGGATCGAAGCCGACCAGGTCGAAATCGCGCCTGATTGGAGAGTCCTCCAGATCCGAGGCCATCGAGGCCACCATGTCGACTGCGGAGCCGCCGGGACCGCCGGGATTGACCAGAAGGGATCCGATCCGTTGTCCCGTCGCGGGTATCCGGATCACCGCCAGCTTGGCCTGCACGCCGCCGGGATTGTTGTAGTCGATCGGCACCGACACGGTGGTGCACTGCGCGGTGGGGATATCGCTTGTGTCACTGACGAATTCGCCGCAGCTGCCCCACCCCTGCGGTGCCGCGGCCGACGGCGGATTCGGGCCCGGCGTCTGCCCGGCACCCGGTTCCGGCGTGGCGCCGGCGATGGGCGGCGCCACGACGCACGGACCGCTGAGGATCAGCAAGAAAAACAGCGCCGAGCTCAAGGATCTCAGGCGCGACATGGCTGTCATCGTTGCAGCCCCGGGTACCCGTGACAGCGCGAAACGGTTACGCCTTGGTCTCAGAGCCCTACGGGCACAGCTTGATTGCCGCCCTGCTTCGTCAGCACTTAGCGCCGTTCGGCGGGATGGAGCCGCCGACCAGATACGCCGTCACGTAGTTGTCGATGCAGCCGTCGCCCTGGAAGACGACGGTGTGCTGGGTGCCGTCGTAGGTGAGTAGCGAGCTGCGCAGCTCGTTGGCCAGATCGACGCCCGCCTTGTACGGGGTGGCCGGATCGTGGGTCGTCGACACCACCACCGTGGGTGCCAGGCCGGGCGCGGAAATGGTGTGCGGCTTGCTCGTTGGCGGCACCGGCCAGAACGCGCAGGTGCCCAGTGGGGCGTTGCCGGTGAATTGCCCGTAGCTCATGAACGGTGCGACCTCGCGGGAACGGCGATCTTCGTCAACTACCTTGGCGCGGTCGGTAATCGGCGGCTGGTCCACACAGTTGACCGCCACCCGCGCGTCGGTGGCGTTGCTGTAGTGGCCGTGCGAGTCGCGGCGCATGTACATGTCGGCCAGGGCGAGCAGGGTGTCGCCGTGGTGGTCGACGAGTTCGGACAGACCGTCGGTCAGGTGATGCCACAGGTTCGGCGAATACAGCGCCATGATGGTGCCAATGATTGCGTCGCTGTAGCCCAGTCCGCGCGGGTCGTTCGTCGGGACGGGCCGGCCGACCATGAGGTTGTTCGGGTCGACCATCGGGTCGACCAGGCTGTGGTAGACGTCCACCGCTTTGGCCGGGTCGGTACCCAGTGGGCAGGTCGGCTGCTTCGCGCATTCGGCGGCGTAGTCGTTGAATGCATCCTGGAATCCCTTGGCCTGACGAAGGTCGGCTTCGATCTGATCGGCGTTGGGGTCGACGGCTCCGTCCAGGATCATCGCCCGCACGTTGTGCGGGAACGCCTCGGCGTAGGCCGAGCCGATCCGGGTGCCATAGGAGTAGCCGAGGTAGGTGAGCTTCTCGTCACCGAGCGCCGCGCGGATGGCGTCGAGATCCCGTGCGACGTTGACGGTCCCGACATTGGCCAGGAAGTCCTTGCCCATCTTGTCGATGCAGCGGCCGACGAACTGCTTGGTTTCGTCCTCCATGTGGGCGACACCCGCCGGGCTGTAGTCGACGTTGGGCTCGGTGCGCAGCCGATCGTTGTCGGCATCGGAGTTGCACCAGACCGCCGGCCGCGACGCCCCCACCCCGCGGGGGTCGAAGCCGACGAGGTCGAATCGTTCGCGGACCTTCTTGGGCAACGACTGAACGACGCCCAGCGCCGCCTCGATGCCGGACTCGCCCGGCCCGCCGGGGTTGATGACCAGCGAGCCGATCTTGTCTCCGGTCGCGGGGAAACGAATCATGGCCAGCGTTGCCACGTCGCCGTCGAGGTGGTCGTAGTCGACGGGCACGGCCAGTTTGCCGCACAACGCGCCGGCCGGAAGTTTGACCTTAGGGTTCGCGGCCCGGCACGGCGTCCACTCCACCGCCTGGCCCAGCTTCGGCCCGGACATGACGGCGCGTCCCACCACGACGCGGACACAGCCCGCGAGAAGCAGCGCGACGGCAGCCATCGACGTCCAGATCAGCAGCGTGCGCGCGATCTTGCCGCGGCGAGACAGGCCCATGCCAACCTATGCTGCCAGAGGAAACCTGAGATCATGATTAGCGGCATCGCCGCCGGAGCTACCGCGCGAGCGAGCAGGTCCTCCATTTTTACCGCGAACTCGTCGGCCATCTCCCACAAGTCCGGCAGCAGATCCGGGCAAGCCACTAGGCCGATGTCGAGTTTGCCCTGCAGCGACATGGCGGTGATGTTGAGTCCCGAGCCGTGAATATCGGCTCCAACGGATACATCGATTCGACCTCGCAGCCCAGCATGTACAGCGGGACCTGGCACGTTGGAGACCACCAGATTGTGCACCAGCATGCGGTCGGTAAATCGGGTTCTGGCATAGAGCCGCATCGCGATGCCGAAAACCGCTGGGGCGCCGAACTGCGTCCAATCCTGCAGCAATGACGCGCCGATAGCTGAACTGTTTTCCTTGGCAACCGAATTGGCCTGAGCGATGGCTCTCAGGCGTTCTTCCGGATCGGTGATCTGGGTGTGCAATCTGGAAAACATCGCCGATACCTGAGGAAGCTGGTGTCCAGCCCACGCAGCCGCTGCACGCGCGCATGGTAAGTCTCACACCGCGGCGGCGGTGCAACTGCGCAGAAGAAATGGCAGAATCAAATGGTCAAACGAACCCGGGGACCCTGAGCGGCCACGAGGATCGAACCGACCACCATTAGGGACAATGATGTCTGAGCACAACGTTTACGGTGCCAACTCGCCTGTGCAGCCCGAAAAGCCGAGGCCCAAGATTCGCACCCACCACCTGCAGAAGATGAAGGCCGAAGGCCACAAGTGGGCCATGCTCACGGCCTACGACTATTCGACCGCCCGCATTTTCGACGAGGCCGGCATACCGGTCCTGCTGGTCGGCGACTCGGCGGCCAACGTGGTGTACGGCTACGACACCACCGTGCCCGTCTCGATCGACGAGTTGATCCCGCTGGTCCGCGGCGTGGTGCGGGGGGCCCCACACGCGCTCGTCGTCGCCGACCTGCCGTTCGGCAGCTACGAGGCCGGGCCCGCCGCCGCGCTGGCCGCCGCCACCAGGTTCATGAAGGAGGGTGGCGCGCACGCGGTCAAGCTCGAGGGCGGCGAGCGGGTGACCGAGCAGATCGCCTGCCTGACCGCCGCCGGCATCCCGGTGATGGCGCACATCGGGTTCACCCCGCAGAGCGTCAACGGCCTGGGCGGGTTCCGGGTGCAGGGCCGCGGTGACGCGGCGGAGCAGACGGTGCACGACGCGATTGCCGTCGCCGAGGCCGGCGCATTCTCCGTCGTCATGGAGATGGTGCCGGCCGAGTTGGCCACCCAGATCACCGGCAAGCTGACCATCCCGACCATCGGGATCGGCGCCGGACCGAACTGCGACGGCCAGGTGCTGGTTTGGCAGGACATGGCCGGTATGAGCAGCGGCAAGGCCGCCCGCTTCGTCAAGCGGTTCGCGGACATCGGCGGGGAATTGCGCCGGGCGGCAACGCAATATGCGGAAGAGGTATCCGGCGGGGTCTTCCCCGCCGACGAGCATTGCTTCTGATCGCCCTGTAGCGGATCCACGTCGATCGGCAGCGCTGGTTTGCGCGCTCACGTCGCCGGTCTGAGGTTCGCGCCTGGTTGACGGCGTTATCCCTGTCACAACTAGACCGCTGAAAAGCGTTGCGGCACAAGAATGTACGATTGCTCGCGGGAACGATCCGAACTCTGACGAGCAGGGGTGGACCACATCAACCGGGGGAATCGCGGTGGCTTCGTGCGCCGTCGAATGGTGCTGACGTTGCCGCTGCTAGCGGCGGGAGGCATGGCTTTGGCCCAGACACCACGCGCGTCCGCCGAACCGCCTCGCACCTCGCCCCAAGCGAGCAGATGGTCGCCCGAGCGCGCCCACCGCTGGTATCAGGCGCAAGGCTGGCCGGTCGGCGCGAATTACATCACCTCCAGCGCCATCAATCAGCTGGAGATGTTCCAGCGCGAGACCTTCGACCCCCCACGCATCGATACCGAACTGGGCTGGGCGCGGGCCAACGGGTTCAACGCGATACGGGTCTTCCTGCACGACCAGCTCTGGGCGCAGGACTATCGCGGGTTTCAGGGCCGTCTGGCCCAGTTCGTCGACATCGCCGCCCGCCACGGCATCAAACCGTTGTTCGTCTTGTTCGATTCATGCTGGGATCCTTTCCCCCAGGCGGGCCCACAGCGCGCGCCACGGCCGGGCATCCACAACTCCGGCTGGGTGCAGAGTCCGGGGGCGGCGCGCCTGGACGATCGCGGCTACCTGCGCACCATGCGCGGCTACGTGACCGGAGTCCTGACGCAGTTCCGCAATGACGACCGCATCTTGGGCTGGGACCTGTGGAACGAGCCCGACAACCCCGCGGACGCCTATGCCTCGGTCGAGCGCAAAGACAAGGTGGACCTGGTCGCCCAACTGCTGCCCCAGGTGTTCGAATGGGCGCGCCTGGTCGATCCCTGCCAGCCGTTGACCAGTGGCGTCTGGCACGGCGAGTGGGCCGACCCGGGACGCCGCAGCCTCATCAGTGGCATCCAGCTCGACAACTCCGACATCATCACGTTCCACTCCTATGCCGAGCCGGCGGAGTTCGAGAGACGCATCGCCGAGCTCGTCCCGCAGGGTCGCCCGATCCTGTGCACCGAGTACATGGCCCGCCCGCTGGGCAGCACGGTGCAAGGCATCCTGCCGATCGCCAAGCGTGCCAACGTCGGCGCGTTCAACTGGGGTCTGGTCGCCGGGAAGACGCAAACCTTCTTCCCCTGGGATTCCTGGGACCACCCGAACCCGGACCCCGCGATGCCGCAGGAGTGGTTTCACGACCTGCTGGGCCCCGACGGACGGCCATTCCGCGACACCGAGATCCAGACGATTCTGGAGTTGAGCGACCTGGCGATGCACCTGCAGCAGCCGCCGCCACCGGCCGGCTGACGGCGGTCGGATCAGTGGCACCGATTCTGGAAATCGGTCAACGGCTGGCGAAGGCCTTCGAGGTCGGCGTGGGTCTGCGGGTTGGCGTCCATGTACTGCTTCAACTGCGCACGCGCATCGTCGCGAGGCTGCCCCTTCAAACCGGTGATGTACGCATTGACGTCCGCGGTGTGTGAACAGATACGCCGACGTCGACGCGGCGACGCCCGAGGCTACCTGCGCAAGATCGGCCGCCGTGCACCGGCATTCTCGTCGCAACGCATTCCGCCGATCGGGCGGAGGCGACCGTGTGCGTGAACGCGCGGCCGGCGCGTCTCCGTCAGCGGGTGCACCAACATCGCCGACAACATCCAACGTTATGTCCCGCCGCCGGCCGTTTATGCGCCGCTGCCGGAGGACGATACGACGGCTCCTCCCCCGCCGTAACGGCAGCCGCGACGGGCGCTTCGCTCACCGGCCGATCCGCGGCGGTCACGTCTCTTCGGTATGGCAGGCTATGGGTGCTTATTTCCCATCGTCCACCATGTTCACGGCCGCGGTGACGCGCCCGCAACGGAGCCGAAGATGCCTGCAAAAGCGCCGCAACCCTCGCGTCATCTCGAGGTCGAGCGCAAATTCGACGTAGTCGAATCCACCGTGTCACCTTCGTTCGAAGGGATCGCCGCGGTCGCCCACGTGGAGAAGTCGCCGACGCAAAACCTGGATGCGACGTACTTCGACACGCCCATACACGATTTGGCGCGCAACAAGATCACCCTGCGCCGCCGTACCGGTGGCTCCGACGCGGGATGGCACCTGAAGCTGCCGGCCGGTCCGGACTCTCGAACCGAGGTCCGCCTACCGCTGGACGCATCGGACGGAAACGATTCGGTGCCCAACGAGCTGACGGATGTGGTACTGGCGATTGTCCGCGACCGCCCGCTGCAACCGGTCGCGCGCATCACCACCGAGCGCGAGAGCCAGGTGCTGCACGACGCCGCGGGGACCGCGCTGGCCGAGTTCAGCAACGACCATGTCACCGCGTGGTCGACCCGGGGATCCGAGGACGACTCGGCGCCGACCGAACAGGAATGGCGCGAGTGGGAATTGGAGCTCCTCGAAGCGAGTGGCCTCGCCAACGGAACAGCCGGGGTCGAGCTGCTGAACCGGTTGAGCAACCGGCTGCTGGACGCCGGCGCCGTACCGGCGGGGCACGGATCCAAGCTGGCGCGGGTGCTCGGTACCACGCAGGCGCCCAACGGGGCGCAGCCGCCCGAGGATCCGCTGCAGCGCGCGATCGCCGAGCAAGTTCGCGAGCTCGTGGTGTGGGATCGCGCGGTGCGCGCCGACGCCTACGACTCCATTCACCAGATGCGGGTGACCACCCGCAAACTGCGCAGCCTGCTGCGGGACTACCAGGAGTCGTTCGGGTTGCCCGACGAGGGGTGGGTCCTTGACGAGTTGCGTGAGCTCGCCGGAATTTTGGGTGTGGCCCGCGACGCCGAGGTGCTCGCCGAGCGATACGAGCACGATTTGGACGGGCTCGCACCGGAATTGGTGCGCGGACCGGTGCGCGAACGTCTGGTCGGGGGTGCCCAGCGGCGCTACCAGATCGGACTGCGCCGGTCATTGATCGCCATGCGGTCGCAGCGATACTTCCGCCTGCTGGACTCCCTCGACCTGATAGCGGCCGAGACCCCCGGCGCCGCCACGGTCGAGGAACAGGCGCCGGTGACCATCGACGCCGCGTACAAGAAGGTCCGTAAGGCCCAGAAGGCCGCCGCCCAGGTCGACCGCGAACACCCGGACGACCAGCACCAGCGCGACGAGGCGATCCATCGAATCCGCAAGCGCGCCAAGCGCCTTCGCTACACTGCCTCCGCTACCGGCGCGGCCGGGGTGTCCGAGCAGGCCAAGGCGGTCCAGTCGCTGCTCGGTGACCATCAAGACAGCGTCGTCAGCCGCGAGCACCTGATCCTGGAGGCCGAAACCGCGCACGCCGCCGGCGAAGACACCTTCACCTACGGGCTGCTGTATCAGCGGGAGGCCGACCTGGCCGACCGGTGCCGCGACGAACTCGACGACACCTTGCGCAAACTCGCCAAAGCGGTCCGCAAAGCCGGCCATTAGAAAGCTGAAGGCGGACGAGTTGGCCTGTAAGCCGGATTCTGTTCCCCGCCGCCGCGCATAAGCAACGGCGGCGGGGCGGCGACCATCCATCTGGACACACCGTCACCGGGTGCCTCGAGCGGCCTACCCGCAGGCTCGGGCGAGCAGCCCTCGAACGCCTGCGCGACCGCACCGGCGGTGCGGCCTTCTTGGCCTTGCTTCGGGTGGGGTTTGCCTAGCCATCCCGGTCACCCGGGATGCTGGTGCGCTCTTACCGCACCGTTTCACCCTTACCACCGCGAGGGTGGCGGTCTGTTTTCTGTGGCACTTTCCCGCGAGTCACCTCGGATTGCCGTTAGCAATCACCCTGCTCTGTGAAGTCCGGACTTTCCTCGAACCGCTTACGACGGTCCGCGGTCGCCCGGCCAACTCGTCCGCGACGAACCACGGTACTACCTGCGGCATGCTGGGGCCAGCAACGCACGACCGACTCCCGACCGCGCCCGGCCGGCGGTCTCTATGGTGGACAGGCAGACCAACACACGGGAGGCAGCGATGTCCCAGTGGAAAAAGCGCGTCGACACGGGCGATTGGGACGCCATCGCCACCGCGGTCGATGAGTACGGTGGCGCGCTGCTGCCGCGGCTGGTCACGCCCGGCGAAGCGGCCCGGCTGCGCAAGCTCTACGCCGACGACGACCTGTTTCGCTCGACCATCGACATGGCGCCCAAACGCTATGGCGCCGGGCAATACCGCTATTTCCACGCGCCCTACCCCGAACCGATCGAACAGCTCAAGCAAGCCCTGTACCCCCGGCTGTTGCCGATAGCGCGCGATTGGTGGGCCAAGCTCCGTCGCGACGCACCCTGGCCGGACAGCCTCGACGAATGGCTGGCGACCTGTCACGCCGCCGGTCAGAGCAGATCGACTGCTCTGATGCTGAAATACGGTGCGGGCGATTGGAATGCCTTGCATCGGGATCTCTACGGTGAGTTGATTTTCCCGCTCCAGGTAGTCATCAACCTGAGCGACCCCGACACCGACTACACCGGCGGCGAGTTCCTGCTCGTCGAACAACGGTTACGAGCCCAATCCCGCGGCATGGCAACACAATTGCCGCACGGACACGGGTATGTCTTCACCACCCGGGAACGGCCGGTGCCCTCGGCCCGGGGTTGGTCCGCGGCGCCGGTGCGCCACGGTGTCTCGGTCGTTCGCTCCGGCGAGCGTTACGCAATGGGGCTGATCTTTCACGACGCGGCGTAAGCGGGCTAGCCGGTTCGCCGCAAAACCATCACGTTGTCGGCCATCGTTCCGACTTCTCCGTTCGGCCCGGCCATTTCGCGCTCGAGGGCCTCGGTCCGCAGCCGCGTCCAGCACGGCGCGTCCAGCTGCAGCGACGCGACGACCTCCTCGATACCGGCGAAGTGGTGATTGTGATGCTCCGCCCACGGCGGGGGCGCTCCATGGTCGACGATCAACAGCACACCGCCACGATTCACCCGCTCGGCCGCCCGTTGCAGCACCCCATCGCGTTCCAGTCGCGCCGGCGAGTGCAGGTACTGCGCGGACACCAGGTCGAAGGTCCCTTCGGGAAAACTTTCGTTGAGGTCGTGCCGCTGAAAGTCGATGTGTGCGAGCATGTTCCGCGCTGACGCCGCCGCGGTAGCGCGCTGCAGCGCGGTGGCCGAGATATCGACGGCCACCACCTCCCAGCCCCGCTCGGCCAGCCACAAAGCGTCTGCCCCTTCGCCGCAGCCCAGGTCGAGCGCCCGGCCGACCGGGAGGTCGGCGACCACCTCGACAAGGCGGGGATTGACCTGTCCGCTCCACACCCGCTCGGCGGAGCGGTAGCGCTCCTCCCAGAACCGCTGGACATCATCAGGTTTGCACGAGTTCTCCACACCGCGAGCTTGCCTACCCGGTACGGTGTTTGCCAAGCTGAATTGCCATGCAGGCAAAAAGTAGACCCGACATCGACCTCCTGGTGCGCCGGCGACTGCGGGAACTGCGCGTGCAGCGTGGCCTGACACTGCACCAGGTAGGCGAGCGCGCCGGGATCGACGTCTCGACGCTCAGCCGCCTCGAATCGGGGAAACGCCGGCTGGCACTGGATCACCTCCCGCGGCTGGCCCGGGCGCTGTCCGTCAGCACCGACGAGCTATTGCAGGCGCCACCAACGCCCGACCCGAGGGTGCGCGGCACCGCGCACACCCACCACGGCGTCACCTATTGGCCGCTGACCCGCCAGGGCCCTGCCGGGGGCCTGCACGCGTTCAAGCTCCGGGTCAGCGCGCGGCGCCGCACCCCGCCCGACGACCTACCGGTGCACGAGGGCCAGGACTGGATGTATGTGCTTTCCGGCCGGATGCGGCTCGTCCTGGGCGATCGCGACTTCACCATCGACCCCGGCCAAGCCGTCGAGTTCTCCACGTGGACGCCGCACTGGTTCGGCGTGGTGGACGGGCCGGTGGAGGCCATTGTCATCTTCGGGCCGCATGGCGAGCGGCTCCACCTGCACAGTTGATCAGCATTGGACCGTTGCCCAATAGGCAGGTCGGTGCCAGGCTGACCGCATGACAGAAGCCGAAAGTTTCGTCGACCAGACGGTGACGGGCCTCGCGGAGCCGCAACCGATGTATAAAGCGCTGCGCGAGACCAGCCCCGTGTTCCGGTCGCAGCAGGCGGTCGTTCTCAGCCGTCTGGCCGACATCGAAATGGCACTCAAACACACCGAGTTGTTCTCGTCGAACATGGATGCGGTCGACCTGGGCAACGTGCGGCCGCTGATCCCGCTGCAGATCGACCCGCCCGAGCACGCGAAGTACCGCCGCATCCTCGACCCGCTGTTCACTCCGCGGGAGATGTCCCGGCGCGAACCACGCGTCACCGAGCTGGTCAACGAGATGATCGATCGCTTCGCCGGCCGGGGCGAATGCGACTTTCACACCGAGTTCGCGGTGCCCCTGCCCTGCACCGTCTTTCTGCAGCTGCTCGGCCTGCCGCTGGACGACCTCGATCAATTCCTGGTCTGGAAGGACGGCGTGATCCGCCCGGAGGGCGACTCGGGATTCGACCGCCGACACGAAAGCTCCGCGGGCGTGGCCCAACAGATCTACGAATACTTCGACCGCGCCATCGACGACCACATCGCCAACCCCCGCGACGACGTGTTGTCCGCCATGATCGCCGCGAACTTCAAAGACGAGGCGGCCCAACCGCTGTCGCGCGACGAGCTGCTCGACATCTGCTTCCTGTTCCTCATCGCCGGGCTGGACACGGTCACCGACTCGCTCGACTGTTTCTTCGTCTACCTGGCGCGTCACCCCGATCACCGTCATCAACTCGTCGAGCAGCCCGGCGTCCTGCCCAGTGCGGTCGAGGAGCTGTTGCGTTGGGAAACACCGGTGCCCGGCGTCGCCCGGGTCGCCATGCAGGACGTCGAGGTCGGCGGGTGTCCGATCAACAAGGGCGAACGGGTCAGCCCGTTACTGGGGGCGGCCAACACCGACCCGGCCGAGTTCCCCGACCCGGAGCTGGTGGACTTCACCCGCAACCCCAACCGGCACCGGGCGTTCGGCGGCGGTCCGCACCGTTGCCTTGGGTCGCACCTGGCCCGCATGGAACTGCGGGTGGCGTTGCGTGAATTCCACCGCCGCATACCGGATTACGAGATCAAGCCCGGGACCGAGCTGTCCTACACCGCCGCGCTGCGCTCGGTGGAATCACTGCCGCTGGTCTTTCCGGTGTCATGACCCGCCTCGCCGTCGACCCGCAACGATGCACCGGGCACGGGCGCTGCTACACCTTGGCGCCCGACGTCTTCGACGCCGACGAGGTCGGCCACTGCGTGATGCTCGTCGACGAGGTGTCCGGCGAGCTGGAATCGCAGGCCGCCACGGCCGAACAGAACTGCCCGGAAAGCGCCATCACGCTGGCCCGTTGAACGTCGGGCCGACGCCACACGTCGGCTGTCGAATCGCGCTAGAACAGGGCCCTACCGGGGTAACCCAGGGTATGGCCATGAACGTCGCTCACAAGCTGATCAGCTCGCATCTGGAGTCCGGGGAGATGTCCCCGGGAGAAGAGATCGCGATCCGCATCGATCAGACGCTGACCCAGGATGCGACCGGCACGCTGGTGATGCAGGAACTCGAGGCGCTCGGCCTCGATCGCGCCCGCACCGAGGTGAGCGTGCAGTATGTCGACCACAACCTGCTGCAGGGCGACGAGAAGAACGCCGAGGATCACGAGTATCTGCGGACCGCGGCGCAACGCTTCGGCCTGTGGTTCTCCAAACCGGGCAACGGAGTCTCGCACCCAACCCACATGCAGCGCTTCGGCATCCCCGGCAAGACGATGGTGGGCTCCGACTCCCACACCCCGGCGGCCGGATCGCTGGGCATGCTCGCGATCGGCGTCGGCGGTCTCGAGGTGGCGCTCGCGATAGCCGGACGGCCACTGCACATCCGCATGCCCGAGGTGTGGGGTGTGCGGCTCGACGGTGAGCTGCCCCAGTGGTGTTCGGCAAAAGATGTGATCCTGGAGATGTTGCGCCGCCACGACGTCAAGGGCGGGGTGAACCGGATCATCGAGTATCACGGTCCCGGCTTGACGACGCTGACGGCCATGGACCGCCACGTCATCGCCAACATGGGAGCCGAACTCGGCGCCACGACGACGGTGTTTCCCAGCGACGAAGCCGTTCGCGAATTCCTGCGCGCCGAGGGACGCGAGGACGACTGGACAGAGTTGCTGGCCGACGGCGACGCGGGCTACGACGTCGAGGACACGATCGACTTGTCGCAGATCGAGCCGCTGATCGCCAAACCGTCGTCGCCGGGCAACGTGGTACCCGTTCGCGAGGTGACCGGCGAGGAGATCGCCCAGGCGGTGATCGGTTCCAGCGCCAACCCCGGCCTGCGCGATTTCGCGATCGCGGCCGCGATGGTGGCGGGACGCCAGACGGCCCCGCAGGTCAGCTTCGACATCAACCCGACGTCGCGCGAAATCCTGGCCGACCTGACCAAGATGGGCGCGACGCTGGACCTGGTGGTGGCCGGCGCGCGCATCCACCAGGCAGGCTGCATGGGATGCATCGGCATGGGCCAGGCTCCCGCGGTCGGTCGCAACTCGCTGCGCACGATGCCCCGCAACTTCCCCGGCCGCTCTGGCACCAAGGAGGACGCGGTCTGGCTGTGCTCGCCCGAGACCGCCGCGGCATCGGCGCTGACGGGAGTGATCACGGATCCGCGGGACTGGGCCGAACAGGAGCAGATGGAGTATCCGAAACTCGATCTGCCCGAGCGCAATTCCGTCAACACCGCAATGCTGGTGCCTCCACTCGACGCGAAGGAGGCACAACGCGTCGAACCCGTGAAGGGGCCCAACATCTCCAGCCTGCCCGAGTTGTCACCGCTGCCGGACGAACTCGAGGCGCCGGTGCTGCTCAAGGTCGGCGACAACGTCTCCACCGACGAAATCTCACCGGCCGGCGTGCAGGCTCTCCCGCTTCGGTCCAACATCCCGAAGCTCGCGATGTTCAGCTTCACTCGGATCGACGACTCCTACCCCGAGCGAGCTCAAAAGGTCGGCGACAGTGGGCACGTCATTGTCGCCGGGGACAACTACGGCCAAGGCTCCTCGCGTGAGCATGCCGCGATCGCACCGCGCTACCTCGGGTTGCGCGTCGTCATCGCCAAGTCCTTCGCACGCATCCACTGGCAAAACCTGGCGAACTATGGAATTTTGGCGCTCGAGTTCGAGAATCCCGACGACTACGACGCGATCGACCAAGACGACACGCTCCGCTTGCGAAATCTGACCGCGATCGACAAAGAGGACGTCCTGCAGGTCGAGAATGCCGGCAAGGAATCGTCATTCGCGGTGCGGCATCGACTCTCGCCACGACAAGTCAAGGATGTGTTGGCCGGCGGCTTGATCCCACGACTCAACCAAGAGCAGGAGTGACGTTTACAGATACGCCGTCTGGTTGACCAGCCGCACCGAAGACGCTCCGTCGGAATAGAACTCGGCGATGCTCAACGACGCCAGGTCGAGGTGCAGGCGGTAGAGGATCCCGGGCCCGGCGTCCAGCGCCTCGCGCAGCAGCATCTTGATGGGTGTCACGTGCGACACCAACAGCACGGTCGTGCCCTGGTGCGCGGCGACGATCCGGTCACGCACCCGCGACACGCGGTCGGCCACCGCGTCGAAGCTCTCACCGCCCGGTGGTGCGGTGCTGGTGTCGCGCAGCCAGCGACCATGCAGCTCGAGATCTTGCTCGGCGGCCTCGGCGAACGTCAGGCCCTCCCAGGAGCCGAAATCCGTCTCGATCAAGTCGTCATCGACGGTCACGTCCAGGCCCAGCGCCTTGGCCGCCGCCGCCGCGGTGTCATAAGCCCGTTGCAGCGGCGAAGCGAATACCGCCGAAATCCCGCCCCGCTGCGCCAGATAGCGCGCCGCCGCATCGGCCTGCCGCCGCCCCATCTCGGTGAGCGCCGGGTTGCCACGGCCCGAATAGCGGCGCTGCACCGACAACTCGGTCTGGCCGTGTCGCAGCAACAGCAGGCGGGTCGGAGTACCGCGTGCGCCGGTCCAGCCGGGCGCCGACGGGGACGGGGTAGTCGCGGACCCGCGAGGTTCGGGTTTTTCCACCGGACCGGAACGTTCGGCCGGCTCGGGCTTTTCCGTCGCGTCATCGACCTCGGCCGCGGCGTCCATCGCCTCGTTGGCCAACCGATCGGCGTGCGTGTTGCGTTCCCGTGGAATCCACGAGTAGCTGATCTTCGCGAACCGCCTTGCCCGGTCTCGGGCTTCGGCATGCAGCTCGATCAGGTCGGGGTGCTTGACTTTCCAGCGGCCGGACATCTGTTCCACCAGCAGCTTGGAATCCAGAAACACCGCGGCCTCGGTTGCGCCCAGGTTCAGAGCGTCGTCCAAACCGGCTATCAGACCGCGGTATTCGGCGACGTTGTTGGTTGCCCGCCCGATCGCCTGCTTGGCCTCCGCCAACACGGTCGTGCGGTCCTGGGTCCACACCACCGCACCGTATCCGGCCGGCCCGGGATTGCCGCGCGATCCGCCGTCGGCCTCGATGACGACCTTCACTGATCAAAACCCTTGACCCGCAGCAGGATCGCGCCGCATTCAGGGCAGCGCACCACATCGTCTTCGGCGGCCGCCGAGATGCGGGACAACTCGCCGCGGTCGATCTCGAGCCGACAGGCCCCGCACCGGCGCCCCATCAGCTGCGCGGCGCCCGCGCCGCCACCGGCGCGCTGGCGTTCGTACAGGGCGGACAGCGCCGGATCCAGGTCGGCGCTCAGCGAGTCACGTCGCGACGACCCAAGCTCGCGGGCCTCGCTGATCTCCGCGACCGCGGCCTCGAGAGCCTCGCGCGCGCTGGCCATCTCGGCCTCCAGTGACGCGAGCGTCTGCTGCTCGCTGTCCAGCTGAGATTGCAGCTCCTCGCGACGTTCCATCACCTCCAGCAGCGCGTCCTCCAGGCTGGTTTGACGACGCTGCAGGGTCTCCAGCTCGTGCTGGAGATCCGACAGTTGCTTGGCGTCGGTCGCCCCCGACTGCAGCAGCGATCGGTCGCGGTCCTCGCGCTGGCGCACCGCCTCGATCTCCGACTCGAGCCGCGACACGTGGGCGTCGATATCTTCCAAGGCGATGCGGACCGTGGCCAACCGATCACCGGCCGCCTCGAATTCCAGCTGCAACCGCTCGCAGGCCTCCTGCTCCGGCAGATGCATGGCCCGATGCGTGATCCGGGACAGCTCAGCGTCCAACTTCGACAATTCAAACAGCGATCGCTGCTGTGCCACTTCGGCTTTCATGACCTGTCCCCCCCGGACTGATTGCCAACCTGCTCGACGTTCCAAGGGTCGGTGCGAATCGGGCTCACCCGCACCGGGAGCTCCGCACCGAAACGCGACCGCAGCAAGCCGGCGGCCTGTTCACACCAAGGGAATTCACTTGCCCAATGTGCCACATCGATCAGAGCCACATCGGAGGCACGGCGATGTTCGTCGGCAGGATGGTGCCGCAGGTCGGCCGTGACATAGGCCTGCACGCCGGCACCCGCCGCGGCGGCCAGCAACGAATCCCCGGCGCCGCCGCAGACGGCGACCCGCGACACCGGCATGTCGGGATCGCCCGCCGCCCGCACCCCCCAGGATGTCCGCGGCAACGCCGCGCTGACGCGGGAGACGAACTCGCGCAACGGTTCCGGGCGTGCCAGTGTCGCGATGCGGCCCAGCCCGGCGTCGCTGGGCGGGGGCACCAGAGCGAAGATGTCGAAGGCGGGCTCCTCGTAGGGATGGGCGGAGCGCATCGCCGCCAGCACCGCGGCCCGGGATCGCGCGGGCGCGACGACCTCGAACCGGTCTTCGGCCACCCGCTCGACATTCCCGACGCTGCCCACCGCGGGCGATGCGCCTTCCTGCGGCAAGAACTGCCCGATACCGCTGACGGTCCAGCTGCAGTGCGAATAGTCGCCGATGTGGCCGGCCCCGGCCGCAAACACCGCCGCGCGCACCGCTTCCGCGTTTTCACTGGGCACGTAGACCACCCACTTGTCGAGGTCGGACGGGCCCGATGCCGGTTCGAGCACGGCCTCGACGGTGAGGGCCAGTGCCGCGGCCAGCGCATCGGAGACGCCCGGGCAGGCCGAGTCGGCATTGGTGTGCGCGGTGAACAGGGAACGTCCGGTCTGGATCAACCGGTGCACCAGCGCACCCTTGGGGGTGCTGGCCGCCACGGTGTCCACGCCGCGCAACAGCAGGGGATGATGGGCCAGCAGCAGGCTCGCCCGGGGAACCTCGTCGACGACCGCCGGCGTCGCGTCGACTGCGACGGTCACCGAGTCCAGCTCGTCGTCGGGATCACCGCACACCAGGCCCACCGAATCCCATGATTCGGCAAGCCGCGGCGGGTAGGCCTCGTCGAGCACCGCGATGACTTCGGCCAGCTGCACGCTCACCGCTGCCCCCCGATGCTTTCCGGCGTGACCGCCTCCGAAATCGCCTGTACCAACCGCGGCCACTCGGGGCGCACCGCGGCCCGCAGGTAGCGCTCGTCCAAGCCGACGAACGTATCACAACGGCGAATGGCAATTCCCCTGTCATGCAAACTTTTTCGTAGCTGCACCGCGTCCGGTGTGCGAAACAGCACGAACGGAGCCCGGCCGTCTACCACCTCGGCCCCCACCGACGCCAGACCGGCCACCATCTCGGCGCGCAGCTGCGTCAATCGCGTCGCCCCGGCCGCCGCGTCGATGACGGCCTGCCGACCGCAACACTGCGCGATGGCGGTCAGTTGCAGCGTCCCCACCGGCCAGTGCGCCCGCTGCGCGGTCAGCCGCGCCAACACCGCCGGGGAAGCCAGCGCATACCCCACCCGCAAGCCGGCCAGTGCCCACGTCTTGGTCAAACTGCGCAGCACCAGCACGTCGGGCAGCGCGTCACCGGCCAGCGATTGCGGCTCACCGGGAATCGAGTCGGCGAAGGCCTCGTCGACCACCAGGATCCGCCCGGGCCGGCGCAACGCCAGGAGTTGTTCGCGAGTGTGCAGGACCGAGGTGGGGTTGGTCGGATTACCCACCACGACAAGGTCGGCGTCGTCGGGAACGGCCGCACCGGCCAGGCCGAACGGCGACTTCAGCACGACGTGGTGCACCGGCACTCCGGCCGCGGTCAGCGCGACTGCCGGTTCGGTGAACGCCGGCGCGATGATCGCCGCACGCTGCGGACGCAAATTGCCCAGCAGGACGAACGCCTCGGCCGCCCCGGCCAGCGGCAGCACCTCGTCGCGGGGCCGGCCGTGCCGCTCGGCGGCCGCGTCCTGCGCCCGGTGGACGTCGTCGAGGCTCGGGTAGCGCGCCAGATCGGGCAGCCGCTCGGCCAGCCGTCGCAGCAGCCACTCCGGCGGCCGGCCGTGCCGGACGTTGACGGCGAAATCCAGCATCCCGGGCGCGACGGCCTGGTCGCCGTGATAGCGCGCCGCAGGCGGGCTCAAGTTCAGACTCGCCATCCGTGAAACACTAGTGCGCCGGCCGGGCCGCCCGGAGGAGCATCGGCAACACCGTCGCACCCGGCTGCCCCCATCGAGGACAATGGTGAGGTGACAGGCACAACGTCAGCCGATCGTCAGGCCCCCGGTGACGCCACCTCCCCCGGTGGGGTGCAACTGGTGATCTTCGATCTCGACGGCACGCTGACCGACTCCGCCGAAGGGATCGTCGCCAGCTTCCTGCATGCGCTCGACCACATCGGCGTCCCGGTGCCGCCCGGCGACCTGGCCGCGCAGATCGTCGGCCCGCCGATGGACGACACCTTCCGGGCCATGGAGCTCGGCGACGACGCCGAGGAGGCGATCGCCGCCTTTCGCGCCGAGTACGGCGCCCGAGGCTGGGCGATGAACGCGCTCTTCGACGGGATCGAGGCACTGCTGGTGGATCTGCGCGCCGCCGGTGTCCGGCTGGCGGTCGCCACTTCCAAGCTGGAAACTACGGCGCGGCGCATCCTCGCGCATTTCGGGCTTGACCAGCACTTCGAGGTGATCGCCGGCGCGAGCCCCGACGGTTCGCGCAAGGCCAAGGTCGAGGTGCTGGCTCACGCCCTGTCGCAGCTGGAGCCTTTGCCCGAACGGGTGCTGATGGTCGGTGACCGCAGCCACGACGTCCACGGCGCGGCGGCCCACGGCATCGACACCGTGGTGGTCGGCTGGGGCTACGGCAAGGCCGACTTCCCCGACGGCGCAGCCGGGAGCAACGCGGCCGCTCCCGGCGTGATGCATGCCTCGACCATCGACGAACTGCGGAGGGCGCTGGGTGTCTAGTCGAGAGACGCTGCACGTCACCTTTGTGTGCACCGGCAACATCTGTCGTTCGGTGATGGCCGAGAAGATGTTCGCCGACCAGCTGCGCCGGCGCGGTCTGGCCGACGCGGTGCGGGTGAGCAGCGCCGGCACCGGTCACTGGCATGTGGGCGAGTGCGCCGACGAGCGGGCCGCCGGCGTGCTGCGCGCCCACGGCTACGCATGCGAGCACCGCGCCGCACAGGTCGACGCCGAGCACCTGGCAGCCGATCTGGTGGTGGCCCTGGACCGCAACCACGCCCGGATGCTGCGGCACCTGGGCGCCGACGAGGATCGCATCCGGATGCTGCGGTCCTTCGATCCGCGCACCGGCGCCCACACCCCGGACGTGGACGACCCCTACTACGGCGACACCCGAGACTTCGAACGCGTTTACACCGTCATCGAGGCCGCGTTGCCGGGCCTGCACGACTGGGTCGATGAACGGCTCGCGCAGAACGGATCTCCGTGATGCGCCGTTTGCGCTTTCTGCTGCGTCCGGGCTGGATCGTGCTGGCTCTGGTGGTCGTCGCCTTCGCGTATCTGTGCTTCACGGTGCTCGCGCCCTGGCAGCTCGGTAAGCACAGCAGGACGTTGCACGAGAACCGCCAGATCGAGAATTCGCTGAATACCGCGCCGGTTCCGTTGAAAACGCTGCTGCCACAGCAGAACTCAGCGGCTTCCGGCGCAGAGTGGCGCCAGGTCACCGCAACCGGGCACTATCTGCCGGACGTGCAAGTGCTGGCCCGGTTGCGGGTGATCGATTCGAAGCCGGCGTTCGAGGTGCTGGCGCCCTTCGTCGTCGACGGCGGACCGACCGTCCTGGTCGACCGCGGCTACGTGCGGCCCCTGGAGGGGTCACATGTCCCGCCGATCCCCCACCCGCCGGCGCAGACGGCGACCATCACGGCGCGACTGCGCAACTCCGAGACCGCCGCGGTGAACAAGGATCCGTTCGTGGGAGACGGTGTGCAGCAGGTGTATTCGATCGACACCGCACAGGTCGCCGTGCTGACCAAGATCCCGCTGGCTGGGTCCTACCTGCAATTGATCGACGGTCAGCCCGGTGGGCTCGGCGTGGTCGGCGTACCGCAGCTGGACGCCGGCCCGTTCCTGTCCTACGGCATCCAGTGGATCGCGTTCGGCATTCTCGCCCCCATCGGGTTGGGCTATTTCGCCTACTCCGAGATCCGCGCCCGGCGCCAGGAGCAGCAACACCGGCCGTCGCCCGCCGCCGAGACGGCGCTCACCCCCGAAGCGCCGGAGGCGCCGCAGTCCGTGGAGGCCAAACTCGCCGACCGCTACGGCCGCCGACGGTAACCCGACAGGTAGATCAACAGTCCGGCCAACACCGCGGCGCCCGCTTGCACCAGCGACGACAGCGTCACCGCGCGCCGCAGGTCGGTCGCCGTCGGCTCGCGGCCGTCGCCGAGTATGGGCCGGATCTGCAGCTCGTGGCGGTATTGCGTGGGGCCGCCCAGGCGCACGCCCAGCGCCCCGGCGAACGCCGCCTCGACGACGCCGGCGTTCGGGCTGGGATGACGGGCGGCATCGCGGCGCCAGGCCCGCGCCGCGCCTGACGGTGATCCACCGACCAGCGGGGCCAGCAGCGCCGCCAGCGACGCGGTCACCCGCGCGGCGAAGAAGTTGGCGAGGTCATCCAATCTAGCTGCGGCCCAACCGAATCGAAGATAGCGCGGCGAGCGATAACCGACCATCGAGTCCAGGGTGTTGATGCCGCGATACATCAGGACCGCGGGTGCGCCACCGGCCGCCGCGCACAGCAGCGGTGCCACCTGGGCGTCGGAGGTGTTCTCGGCGATCGATTCCAGCGACGCGCGGGTCAGGCCCGCGCCGTCCAGCGACGCCGGGTCACGCCCACACAACGACGGCAACAGTCCGCGCGCGGCGTCGACGTCACCGCGTTCCAGCCGCTTCGACATGTCCAGGCCCGTGCGAGCCAGCGAGGTGCCACCCAGCGACACCCAGGTGGCCGCGGCGGTCACCGCGATCGACCACACCCGGCCGCGCTGCCCGGCGGCCTGTTGCACCGCCAGGCCGAGCAGGCCCACCGCCCCGATCAGCGCGCCGACGTGGACCGCACCGGCGATCCGGCTGTCGCGGTAGGTCACGTTCTCCAACGCGGCGGCTGTCCGGCCGAACAGCGCGACCGGATGACCCCGTCGTGGGTCGCCCAGCGTGCGGTCGGCAAGGTAACCGATCACCACACCCGCGATCCGGGTCTGCCTCGCAACCACCTCGGCAGCGTCTCACATCGGGCATCGCGGCCGTATCGACTAGGCGACCGCCACGATAACGACGATGATGACCGGCACGATCGGCGAGATCAACGTCACCAGATCATTGATCGTGCCGATCCGGCGATGGTCTACTCGAAGGCATGAGGCCCAGCAGCCAAGGTCCGCGGTGAGGCGGCCCGCGTCCCGGGTCGCCGACTTGCTGAACCCGGCGGCGACCTTGTTGCCCGCGGCGAACGTCATCATGCAGTTGTCGTTGCCCGGCGTCGGCTATGGCGTGCTGGAAAGTCCGGTGGACAGCGGCAACGTCTACAAACATCCGTTCAAGCGCGCCCGCACCACCGGCACGTATCTCGCGGCCGCGACCATCGGGACCGAGTACGACCGAGCGTTGATCTGCGCGGCCGTCGACGTCGCCCACCGGCAGGTCCGGTCGACATCGTCAAGTCCGGTGTCCTACAACGCTTTCGACCCCAAGTTACAGCTGTGGGTGGCGGCGTGCCTGTATCGGTACTTCATCGACCAACACGAGTTCCTGCGCGGCCCTCTGGACGACGCCACGGCCGACGCCGTCTATGCCGACGCCAAGCGCCTGGGCACCACGCTGCAAGTCCCCGAGCGGATGTGGCCACCGGACCGGGATGCGTTCGACGAGTACTGGAAACGCTCCCTCGACGAGCTGCGCATCGACCCCCCGGTACGCGAACACCTGCACGGCGTGGCGTCATTGGCGTTCCTGCCATGGCCATTGCGGGTGCTGGCGGGCCCGTTGAACCTATTCGCGACGACGGGATTCCTGGCTCCCGAATTTCGGGCGTTGATGCAGCTCGACTGGTCGCCCGGTCAGGAGCGCCGCTTCGGCTGGTTGCTGACCGCACTGCGGCTGGCCGACCGGCTGATCCCACACTGGGCCTGGATCTTCGGTTACCGGCTCTATCTGTGGGACATGCGATCTCGCGCGCGCCAGGGCCGGCGGATCGTCTAGATGGCACCGGGTCGCTTCGGGGGCAAGGTTGCCATCATCACCGGCACAAGCCCGACGACGACGTGCCGCCGGGCGGGTACCTGCCGACACCGATGGCGCGGTGAGGCGAACCCGCCGAATTGGCCGCCGCCGCATTGTTTCTCGCCAGCGATGAAGCTTCGTTCGTCACCGGCGCCGCGCTGGCGGTGAGTACTCGGCGAGCGGCCCGATGGTCGGCAAACCACGCAAAGCGGACTAGCGTGGCAAGGCATGACCTTTCCAGCGCTCAACCACGTCGCGGTCACGGTGCGCGATATCGAGATCAGCGGCCCGTGGTATCGCGACCTGCTCGGCGCCGACCCGATTCTCGACGAGCACACCGACGCCGGATTTCACCATCAGGTGTGGATGCTCGACGGGGGCACCATATTCGGCATCCATCAGCACGACCGCCCGGCACCCGACGAAAAGTTCAGCGAACATCGCGTCGGGCTCGATCATGTCGGCTTCGGTTGCGCCAGCCGCGCCGAGCTACAGAACTGGGTCACCCGGCTCGGCGAACTGGGCATCGAGAACGGCGGCATCGTGGATGCGCCGTACGGCTCGGGATTGAGTTTTCGCGACCCCGACGGTATCGCCTTGGAGTTCTTCGCCCCGCCCGGCTGATCGGCTCAGCGCACCGTCGCGAAGAACGCGCGAAGGTCCTCGACGAACAGCTCCGGTTGTTCGAACGCCGCGAAATGCCCGCCGCGCGGCATGTCCGTCCAATGGGTGATGTTGTAGACCGGTTCGCACCAGCTACGCGGCGCCTTGAGCAGCTCGCCGGGGAAAGCCGCGACGCCCGTGGGCAATTCGACACGATCGCCGCCACCCCACACCGCAAAGCTCTCCCAGTACAGACGCGCCGAGGACGCGGCGGTGTTGGTCACCCAGTACACCATCACGTTGTCGAGCAGCTCGTCACGGCTGACCGCGTTCTCGGGATTCCCGTCGCAATCGGCCCAGTCCCAGAACTTTTCGACGATCCAGGCCAGCTGCCCCACGGGCGAGTCGGCGAGCCCGTAGCCCAGTGTCTGTGGCCGGGTGGACTGTTGCTTGGAATAGCCGGTGCCCCACTTGCGATGGTTGGCCAACCCGGCCAGCGCTCGTTGCTCCTCGTCGGTCGGGTTGGTCAGCGAGTCTTTGGTGGGCCGGCCGACCGGCATGTTCAGGTGGATGGCCACGCAGTGGCCGGCGTTGCGGCCGATCTGTGTCGTGACGGCGGCGCCCCAGTCCCCGCCCTGGGCGCCGTAGCGGTCGTACCCCAGGCGCAGCATGAGCGTTTCCCATGCTCCGGCGATCTTTTCCACGCCCCAGCCGGTGCCGGCGGGTTTTCCGGAGAACCCATATCCCGGAAGCGATGGGCAGACGACGTGGAAGGCGTCCTCGGCGCGTCCCGAGGCGGGGTTGGTCAACGGCTCGATCACCTTGTGGAACTCCACGATCGAACCCGGCCAGCCGTGCGTGATCACCAGCGGGAAAGCGTCGGCGTGCGGCGACCGCTGATGGATGAAATGGATGTCCAGACCGTCGATTTCGGTGGTGAACTGATCGAAGCGGTTGAGCGCGGCCTCCCGCGATCGCCAGTCGTAGTCGTTGGCCCAGTAGTCGGCCAGCTCGCGGGTGTAGGCCAACGGGACGCCCTGGCTCCAGTCGTCCACGCATTCGGCCTCCGGCCAACGCGTACGGGCCAGCCGCGATCGCAGATCGTCGAGAACGTCGTCCGAAACGTCGATGCGGAACGGTTTCACGCGTTCATAGTGCCCCCGGCCGCGTGACGGGCGGCACGCACCCCGGCCCGTCGGCCCTAGCCTTTCGTCGAGGCGGCTCCCAGCCGCTCAGAGTGCTCGTAGGCCACGCAGGGTCCTGCCTATCAGTTCACGTCGTTCGTCGATTGTCATCGAGTCACCGAGGGGGGCATGCACCCGCAAATAACCCTGTGTCACCAGTTCGCCGACGAGGAACCGCGTCGCACCGAGGGGTAAGGACAGACGAGCGGCGATCTCTGCGACCGAGGGCCTCTGCACGCAACACGTCAGGATCTGGCCCCGCACATCATTTCTCGGCCAGCGCGGCGGCTTCGATGTGGTGTTGAGTGCTTCCACCGGAGCCTCGAGTGCCAGTTCAACACCAGAGTCGGTACGGCCTGCCGTCAGCGTGTATGGCCGGACCAGGTTCGGCTCCTTCGCGGTTTCCCGTTCTGTGCCCTCGTCCTCCGACTGCTGATGCACGTCGGCGTGCTTCTCGCGGACATGTGGCGAACTATGCGGGCCCTTGTGGTTCTGCAAGAACCACAAGGTCTGGTCGGCGTGCACCGATGCGCGCAGCTCGTTGGAGACCACCTTGAGTACGGTGCGATCGGTGTCGATCACGAACGTGGTTCGTCTGACCGGCAGCAGCCGGGCCAGCAAGCCACGGCGTCGAGTGTGCCGGCCACGCCGGCCCGCGTCACGCGCCACGACGGATCTACGCAGCTTGGCGAGCCTGCCTCGGCGCACCCCGAACAGCTCGGACACCACGCCGTCCGCGTCCGAGAGCAGCGGATAGTCGAACGAGCGCTGTTGGGCGAAGTGGGCCTGCTTGTCGACGGTGTCGGTGCTGATACCCACCCGCTGGGCGCCCACCGTGACGAATTCATTGCTCAAATCGCGAAAATGACAAGCCTGGGCAGTGCAGATCGGTGAGGACGCTAGTGGGAAGAAGAACAGCACAACCGGCGCCTTCGGCAAGGAGCGCGGACAGCGCCCGGGGCCGACCGGTGTGATCCAGCAGAGTGAAGTCAGGCGCCTTCTCGCCCGCGATCATCGGCAAAGAGTAACGCCGAGAGCCTCGGCGCGAGGCACACTCGGATAATTCGGCCCCGACCGACCAGCGCACGAACGCCGGTCGACACTGCCATTGGTGGGCGCGGACGGTATCGAACCGCCGACCGCTGGTGTGTAAAACCAGAGCTCTACCACTGAGCTACGCGCCCGTGCCCCGGGCAGGCTACCCGTCCGAAGGCCAAGTTCCCAAAACTTCGAGCCCCTCTCAGCCCCGCAGGGCCGCCAGGGCATCGGTCCAGAGCCGCTGATCGCGGGACTCGCCGGGCTGTTTCATCTCGGCGAAGCGAATGATCCCTGACCGATCGACGACGAAGGTCCCGCGGTTGGAGTAGCCGGCGTCCTCGTTGAACACGCCGTAGCTCTGGCTGACCGCGCCATGAGGCCAGAAGTCGGACAGCACCGGAAAGGTGAAGCCGCTGTCCAGCGACCAGACCCTATGTGTGGGCGGCGGTCCCACCGAGATCGCCAGCGCCGCGCTGTCGTCGTTTTCGAATTCGGGCAGGTGGTCACGCAACAGATCCAGCTCGCCCTGGCAGATCCCGGTGAATGCCAGCGGGAAGAACACCAGCAGAACGTTCTTGGCGTCCCGATAGGAGCTCAGCGTGACGCGCTGTTGATTCTGATCGCGCAAAGTGAAATCCGGGGCGGCTGTGCCGACGGAAAGCATCAACGCTTCCCGGCGCGGGATTTGGGCTGCACCAAGCGGCTGGCGCTCCAGTCCCCCAGGTTGACCGACGAGGTCGGCATCAAACCGGCGGTGGGGGCGGCCTCCGCGATTTCGGCCGGCAGCACGTGTCCGGGCTTGCCAGTTTTGGGCGTCAGCACCCAGATCACGCCGTCTTCGGCCAGCGGGCCGATCGCATCCATCAGGGTGTCCACCAAGTCGCCGTCACCGTCTCGCCACCACAGCAGCACGACGTCGACTACCTCGTCGGTGTCTTCGTCGAGCAACTCAGCACCGCAGGCTTCCTCGACCGCGGCGCGGATCTCGTCGTCGGTGTCTTCGTCCCAGCCCCACTCCTGGACAACGTGGTCCCGTTGGATGCCCAGTTTGCGAGCGTAGCTCGGGGCGTGATCCGCCGCGACCACCGTGGAGCCTCCTTAACGTCAGCGCGCTATGCGATTAGGGATTATCGTCGCACAGCCAGAACCTGGTCCATACTTCCGCATCGTTACGTTGCCAGGCATAGTTTCACCGCGTTCTTTTTCGTGTCGTTGAGTTGATCGACCCGTTTGTTGAACTCGCCGGTGCCCGCGTGGGTGCCGATGGCGTTCGCCACCGCGCGGGCGGCGTCGATGTAGGCGTTGAAGGCGTCCTTGATCTGCTGCGACATCGCATCGCTGAAGCTGTTGCCCACGGTGGTGGCGCTGTCGTTGAGGGCGTCGATGGCCGGGCCTTCGGTCGGGCCGGTGCCGCCGCCGGCGTTGAACGCCTTCACGAACTCGTTGGTCTTGTCGATCGCGTTCTTGCTGGTGGTGATCAGCGTGGCGCAGGCGGTGCGCACCGCCTTGGTGGTCAGCGACTGCTGCCGCTGGGACTCCCGGACGCTCGAGGTCACCGACGACGCGGACACCGACGCGGACACCGACTGCCGATAGGCCGGCGCCACCTTCGTGTCGGGCGTTGCCGTGCCGTTGGTGACGGAGGTGCACCCGACGATGCCCATCAGCGCCACGGCGATACAGCCCAGCGCCAAGGCCCCGCGCCGGGACAAAGCCGTCACCTGCGCCTGAGGGACGGCACGCCACCGGATGAGCACCAGCCTGACGTTACCGGGTGGGTTGCGCACCTGCCCCATACACGCCGAGTTGGTGTTCGCCAGGTGAGTTCCGTCGGCAAGCCGGCGTCGGCTAGCCGCGCGAAACATCGGTGCGGCACGATGGTGGACAGGGTGTGACCCACCCGTTACGGCACACATTCCGCCAACAACAGGAGTAGTGCGTTGACAACTGAGTTCGTGCGCCACGATCTGGCCACAAACCCCAACAGCGCAACCGAACCCGACCGCGTCCGGGTGATCCGCGAGGGGGTGGCCTCCTACCTACCCGACATCGATCCAGAAGAGACGTCGGAGTGGCTGGAGTCCTTCGATGACCTGCTGGAGCGCTCGGGCCCGTCGCGGGCGCGTTATCTGATGCTGCGATTGCTGGAACGGGCGGGCGAGCAGCGAGTCGCCATCCCGTCGCTGACGTCCACCGACTACGTCAACACCATCCCGACCGAGCTGGAGCCGTGGTTCCCCGGCGATGAGGATGTCGAACGGCGCTACCGCGCGTGGATCCGGTGGAACGCCGCCATCATGGTGCACCGCGCCCAGCGCCCGGGAGTCGGTGTGGGCGGCCACATTTCGACCTACGCCTCGTCCGCGGCGCTGTACGAGGTCGGCTTCAACCACTTCTTCCGCGGCAAATCGCATCCCGGCGGCGGTGACCAGGTGTTCATCCAGGGCCACGCGTCCCCGGGCATTTATGCGCGCGCCTTCCTGGAAGGCCGGCTGACCGCCGACCGGATGGACGGCTTCCGGCAGGAGCACAGCCACGCCGCCGGCGGACTGCCCTCCTACCCGCACCCGCGGCTGATGCCCGACTTCTGGGAATTCCCCACCGTTTCGATGGGCCTGGGCCCGCTCAACGCCATCTACCAGGCGCGGTTCAACCACTACCTGCACGACCGCGGCATCAAGGACACCTCCGACCAGCACGTGTGGTGCTTCCTGGGCGACGGCGAGATGGATGAGCCGGAGAGCCGCGGCCTGGCGCACGTCGCGGCGCTGGAGAGTCTGGATAACCTGACGTTCGTCGTCAACTGCAACCTGCAGCGCCTCGACGGCCCGGTGCGCGGTAACGGCAAGATCATCCAGGAGCTGGAGTCGTACTTCCGCGGCGCCGGCTGGAACGTCATCAAGGTGGTCTGGGGCCGCGAGTGGGACGCCCTGCTGCATGCCGACCGCGACGGCGCACTGGTGAATCTGATGAACACCACCCCGGACGGCGACTACCAGACGTACAAGGCCAACGACGGCGCGTACGTGCGCGACCACTTCTTCGGCCGCGACCCGCGCACCAAGGCGCTCGTGGAGAACATGAGCGATTCCGAGATCTGGAACCTCAAGCGCGGTGGCCACGACTATCGCAAGGTCTACGCCGCCTACCGGGCCGCCGTCGACCACAAGGGTCAGCCGACGGTGATCCTGGCCAAGACCATCAAGGGCTACTCGCTGGGTGCGCATTTCCAGGGCCGCAACGCCACGCATCAGATGAAAAAGCTTGCGCTGCAAGACCTCAAGGACTTCCGCGACGCGATCCGGATTCCGATCAGCGATGCCCAGCTGGAAAAGGATCCCTACCTGCCGCCCTATTACCACCCCGGCTCCGATGCCGAGGAGATCCGCTACATGGTCGATCGCCGCCGCACCCTCGGCGGCTTCCTGCCCGAGCGGCGGACGAAGACCAGGGCGCTGCGGCTGCCGGGCCGCGACACCTACGCCGCGCTGAAGAAGGGGTCCGGAAACCAGGAGGTCGCCACCACCATGGCGACGGTGCGTACCTTCAAAGAAGTGTTGCGGGACTCCGAAGTTGGCCCGCGCATCGTGCCGATCATTCCCGACGAGGCGCGCACCTTCGGGATGGACTCGTGGTTCCCGTCGCTGAAGATCTACAACCGCAACGGCCAGCTGTACACCGCAGTGGACGCCGAGCTGATGCTGGCCTACAAGGAAAGCGAAGGCGGCCACATCCTGCACGAGGGCATCAACGAAGCGGGGTCGGTGGGGTCGTTCATCGCGGCGGGCACGTCGTATGCGACGCACAACGAGCCGATGATTCCGATCTACATCTTCTATTCGATGTTCGGCTTCCAGCGCACCGGGGACGGCCTGTGGGCCGCCGCCGACCAGATGGCACGGGGCTTCTTGCTCGGAGCCACAGCGGGGCGCACCACGCTGACTGGCGAGGGCCTGCAGCACGCCGACGGCCACTCGCTGCTGCTGGCCAGCACCAACCCGGCGGTCGTCGCCTACGACCCGGCTTTCGCCTACGAGATCGCCTACATCGTGGAGAGCGGTCTGGCGCGGATGTTCGGGGAGAACCCGGAGGACGTCTACTTCTACATCACCATCTACAACGAGCCGTACGTGCAGCCGCCCGAGCCGGAGAATTTCGACCCCGAGGGCGTGCTGCGGGGCCTCTACCGCTACCACGTCGCCACCGAACAGCGGACCAACAAGGCGCAGATCCTGGCGTCCGGCGTGGCAATGCCGTCGGCGCTGAAGGCCGCGCAGATGCTGGCCGCGGAGTGGGACGTCGCCGCCGACGTGTGGTCGGTGACCAGCTGGGGCGAGTTGAACCGCGACGGTGTGGCCGTCGACAGGGCGAGGCTGCGCCATCCGGACCGCCCGGCCGGCGTCCCGTACGTCACCCAGGCTCTCTCGGACGCGAGTGGGCCGGTGGTCGCGGTCTCGGACTGGATGCGTGCCGTTCCCGAGCAGATCCGGCCCTGGGTTCCCGGCACCTACGTCACTCTGGGCACCGACGGATTCGGGTTCTCCGACACCCGGCCGGCGGCGCGGCGGTACTTCAACACCGACGCCGAATCGCAGGTGGTCGCGGTGCTGGAGGCGTTGGCACGCGACGGTGAGATCGACCCGTCGGTGCCGATCGCCGCGGCCCGCCAGTACAAGATCGACGACGTGCAGGCCGCCCCGGAGCAGACGTCCGACCCCGGCGTGGCCTGAGGTTCAGAGGCGGCGCCGCCCGACGAGTGCGCGCCCAGCCGCACTGGCCGACGAGTGCGCGCCCAGCCGCACAATGGCCGCCGAGCGCGCGGCTGGCCGCACACCCGACCATTGCAACCCGGGACACGGCGACCCCACGCGCCGGCTTTGGGGGAAACTTCCAGAAAAGACGCGTAGCTTTTAGGGGTGAATGACAATCCCTTCGCCGGCCCGTTCGCCAAGCAGCCGCGATCACCGCTGGAGCTGCTGGACACCGTGCCGGAGCCTGTCCTGCGCCGATTGAAGCAGTACTCCGGCCGGCTGGCCACCGAAGCGGTCTCCGTCATGCACGATCGGTTGCCGTTCTTCGGCGACCTCGAAGCGTCGCAGCGGGCCAGCATGGCGCTGGTGGTGCAGACGGCCATCAACAACTTCGCCGAGTGGATGCAAGACCCGCACAGCAACGTCAGCCACACCGCGCAGGCCTTCGAGCTGGTGCCCCAGGACCTCGCCCGCCGCATCGCGTTGCGTCACAGTGTCGACATGGCACGCGTGACCATGGACTTCTTCGAGGAAGCGGTCCCGCTGCTGGCTCGCTCCGAAGAGCAGCTGACCGCCCTGACCGTGGGCATCCTCAAATACAGCCGCGACCTGGCGTTCACCGCCGCCACCGCATACGCGAACGCCGCCGAGGCACGCGGGACTTGGGACAGCCGGATGGAAGCCAGCGTCGTCGACGCGGTGGTCCGCGGCGACACCGGCCCCGAGTTGCTGTCCCGCGCCGCGGCGCTGAACTGGGACACCACGGCCCCGGCGACGGTCGTGGTCGGTACCCCGGCCCCCGGCCGCGACGGATCGACCGGCCCCGACGACAGCGAGCGTGCGAGTCAGCACGTCCGCGATATCGCCGCGCGGCACGGGCGCGCGGCCCTCACCGACGTGCACGGCACCTGGCTGGTCGCGATCGTGTCCGGCCACCTGTCGCCAACCGACAAATTCCTGGGCGATCTGCTGGTGGCGTTCGCCGACGGTCCCGTGGTCGTCGGACCTACCGCACCCATGCTGACGGCGGCCTACCACAGCGCCAGCGAGGCGATATCCGGCATGAACGCCGTGGGTGGCTGGCGTGGAGCGCCGCGGCCGGTGCCGGCCCGCGAACTGCTGCCCGAACGGGCACTGATGGGCGATGCGTCGGCGATCGTGGCGCTGCATACCGACGTGATGGGCCCGCTGGCCGACGCGGGTCCCACGCTGATCGAGACTCTTGACGCCTACTTAGATTGTGGCGGCGCAATTGAGGCGTGTGCCAGAAAGTTGTTCGTTCATCCAAACACCGTGCGCTACCGACTCAAGCGGATCACCGACTTCACCGGCCGCGATCCCATGCAACCGCGCGATGCATATGTGCTGCGAGTGGCGGCGACGGTCGGCCAACTCAACTACCCAACCAGTCCGTCAAGCGCCGACAATAGTGCCATGCCGGCGGTTCCGCTGCCGGTCAGAGGGGTTGCCGCGGGACGATCCGGGTGACAGTGACCCAGGCAACAGATCGCGGCGCGATATCAAACCCGTAGCTTAACGAGCCGTTTTGTAGGGAGTTCACAAAAACCTAAGACGAGGTTCATAATCTGATACACCCGCCAAAACCGTTTCCACAGTGTTCTCTTAAACACGTGATTGCATTGCTTGCGCCCGGACAGGGTTCGCAGACCGAGGGGATGCTCTCGCCATGGCTGGAGCTCGCCGGCGCCGCTGACCAATTGGCGCTGTGGTCCAAGGCCAGTGGCCTCGACCTCGTGCGCCTGGGCACCACCGCATCGACCGAAGAGATCACCGACACCGCGGTCACCCAGCCGCTGGTTGTCGCCGCCACGCTGCTGGCCCACCAGGAGCTGACCAAACGTGGCCTGCTGTCCGACGCGGAACTGGTCGTCGCCGGCCACTCCGTCGGAGAGATCGCCGCCTACTCGATCGCCGGCGTGATCGCAGCCGACGACGCCGTCGCACTGGCCGCCACTCGTGGCGCCGAGATGGCCAAGGCTTGCGCCGTCGAGCCCACCGGCATGTCGGCGGTGCTCGGTGGGGACGAGGGCGAAGTCCTGGCCCGGCTCGAGCAGCTTGACCTGTTCCCCGCCAACCGCAACGCCGCCGGGCAGATCGTCGCAGCCGGCTCGCTCTCCGCGCTGGAGAAGCTGGCCGAAGACCCGCCCGAGAAGGCCCGGGTGCGCGCCCTCGGCGTCGCCGGAGCGTTCCACACCAAGTACATGGCGTCGGCGCTCGACGGCTACGCCGCCGCCGCGGCCGCGGTTCAGACGTCCGAGCCCACCGCCAAGCTGTTGTCCAACCGCGACGGCAAGCCGGTCGCGTCGGCGGCCGCGGCGATGGAGGCGCTGGTCGCTCAGCTGACCCAGCCAGTCCGCTGGGACCTGTGCACCGCGACGCTGCGTGACCTGGAAATTACTGCGGCCGTGGAGTTCCCGCCCGCGGGCGCGCTCACCGGTATCGCCAAACGAGAACTTCGGGGGATCACGGCTCGTGCCGTCAAGTCGCCCGCAGACCTGGACGCTTTGGCCGAGTTGTAAAGCCAGCTCGACCAGTTGCACAACCAGTACAACCGCATAACACGTCAATTCGACGAATACACAACAGATTACGAAGGGAAGCACGCTGTGGCCGTCAGCCAGGAAGAAATCATCGCCGGTATCGCCGAGATCATCGAAGAGGTAACCGGTATCGAGCCCTCCGAGGTCACCCCGGAGAAGTCGTTCGTCGACGATCTGGACATCGACTCGCTGTCGATGGTCGAGATCGCCGTTCAGACCGAGGACAAGTACGGCGTCAAGATCCCCGACGAGGACCTCGCTGGTCTGCGTACCGTCGGTGACGTCGTCTCCTACATCCAGAAGCTCGAGGAAGAAGACCCCGAAGCCGCCGCCGCGCTGCGCGCCAAGCTTGAGTCGGAGAACCCCGACGCCGTGGCCAGCGTCAAGGCGAGGCTGGAAGCGGACAGCAAGTGAGCAAGCCTTCCACTGCTAATGGCGGTTACCCCAACGTTGTGGTAACCGCTGTCGCGGCAACGACATCGATCGCGCCGGACATCGAGGGCACGTGGAAGGGTTTGCTGGCCGGCGAAAGCGGCATCCACGTCCTCGAAGACGAGTTCGTCACCAAGTGGGACCTGCCCGTCAAGATCGGTGGCCACCTCAAGGAGCCCATCGACGAGCACATGGGCAGGCTCGACCTGCGACGTATGTCGTATGTCCAGCGGCTGGCCAAGTATCTGAGCAGTCAGTTGTGGGAGACCGCCGGCAGCCCGGAGGTCGACCCCGACCGGTTCTCGGTCGTGGTCGGCACCGGGCTGGGTGGCGCCGAGAGGATCGTGGAGACCTACGACCTGATGAACGAGGGCGGCCCCCGCAAGGTGTCGCCGCTCGCCGTTCAAATGATCATGCCCAACGGCGCCGCAGCGGTGGTGGGCCTGCAGCTCGGCGCCCGCGCCGGGGTCATCACCCCGGTCTCGGCCTGCTCGTCGGGTTCGGAGGCGATCGCCCACGCGTGGCGTCAGATCGTCATGGGTGACGCCGACTTCGCCGTCTGCGGCGGTGTCGAGGGTCCCATCGAAGCGCTGCCCATCGCGGCGTTCTCGATGATGCGGGCCATGTCGACGCGCAACGATGAGCCCGAGCGCGCATCGCGGCCGTTCGACAAGGACCGTGATGGCTTTGTGTTCGGTGAAGCCGGTGCGCTGATGATCATCGAGACCGAAGAGCACGCGAAGGCCCGGGGCGCCACGCCACTGGCCCGGTTGATGGGTGCCGGCATCACCTCGGACGCGTTCCACATGGTGGCGCCGGCGGCGGACGGCGTGCGCGCGGGTCGCGCGATGACCCGGTCGCTCGAGCTGGCGGGGTTGTCCGCCAAGGACGTCGACCACGTCAACGCCCACGGGACGGCAACTCCGATCGGCGACACCGCCGAGGCCAACGCCCTTCGCGTCGCGGGTTGCCAGCAGGCCTCGGTGTACGCGCCGAAGTCGGCTCTGGGGCACTCCATCGGTGCGGTCGGTGCGCTGGAATCTGTTCTCACGGTGTTGAGCCTTCGAGACGGCGTGATACCGCCAACACTCAACTATGAAACCCCCGATCCCGAGATCGATTTGGACGTTGTCGCGGGCGAACCCCGCTACGGCGAATTCCGTTATGCGATCAACAACTCGTTCGGGTTCGGTGGCCACAACGTGGCACTCGCCTTCGGGCGCTACTAAGCGCTGGCCAAGCACGGAAGGAACGTTCGTAAGACCCATGACAGAGCTGGTTACCGGGAAAGCACTCCCGAATGTGGTCGTCACTGGCGTTGCCATGACGACCGCCCTGGCAACCGACGCCGAGGACACGTGGAAGTTGTTGCTCGACGGCCAAAGTGGTATCCGCACCCTAGACGATCCGTTCGTCACGGAATACGACCTGCCGGTCCGCATTGGCGGCCATCTGTTGGAGGATTTCGACAGCCAACTCACCCGCATCGAGCTGCGCCGGTCGGGATACCTGCAGCGAATGTCCACCATTCTGGGCCGGCGGGTCTGGGAGAACGCCGGCTCGCCCGAAGTCGACACCAACCGCTTGATGGTGTCCATCGGCACCGGCCTGGGCTCGGCCGAAGAGCTCGTCTTGGGCTATCAGGAAATGCACGAGCGCGGGTACCGGGCGATCTCCCCGCTGACCGTGCAGAAGTACATGCCCAACGGCGCGGCCGCGGCCGTGGGCCTGGAACGGCACGCCAAGGCCGGGGTGATGACGCCGATATCAGCCTGCGCCTCCGGCGCCGAGGGCGTCGCCCATGCCTGGCAGCAGATCGCGTTCGGTGAGGCCGACATGGCGATCTGCGGCGGCGTGGAAACGAAGATCGAGGCGGTTCCCATCGCCGGGTTCTCCAATATGCGCATCGTGTTGTCCACCAACAACGACAACCCCGCCGGTGCGTGTCGCCCCTTCGACAAGGACCGCGACGGCTTCGTGTTCGGCGAGGGCGGCGCTTTGATGGTGATCGAAACCGAAGAGCACGCGAAGGCTCGTGGTGCCAACATCCTGGCCCGGATCATGGGGGCCAGCATCACCTCGGACGGGTTCCACATGGTGGCGCCGGACCCCAATGGGGTACGCGCCGGACACGCGATAAGCCGTGCAGTTCACCTGGCGGGCCTCACTCCGGGTGACATCGATCACGTCAACGCCCACGCCACCGGCACCCAGGTCGGTGACGTTGCCGAGGGTAAGGCGATCAACAATGCCCTGGGTGGCAACAAGCCCGCGGTGTACGCGCCCAAGTCCGCACTCGGCCACTCGGTCGGCGCGGTCGGTGCGGTGGAATCCATCCTGACCGTGCTCGCGCTGCGCGACCAGGTGGTTCCGCCGACGCTGAACCTGGAAAACCTCGACCCCGAAATCGACCTCGACGTCGTGGCCGGCAAACCACGCCCGGGCAACTACGAGTACGCGATCAACAACTCGTTCGGGTTCGGCGGACACAACGTGGCCATCGCCTTCGGGCGGTACTAAACCGAGCAACACCGAATATCAGGAGACCTGCGATGACTATCACGGCCCCCGAGACGGTTGGCGAGTCGCTCGACCCTCGCGACCCGCTGTTGCGCTTGAGCAATTTCTTCGACGATGACACCGTCGAGCTGCTGCACGAGCGCGATCGTTCCGGCGTGCTAGCCGCCGCGGGGACCGTGAACGGCGTGCGCACCATCGCGTTCTGCACCGACGGCACCGTGATGGGCGGCGCGATGGGCATCGAGGGGTGCACGCACATCGTCAACGCCTACGACACCGCCATCGAGGAGCAGAGCCCGATCGTGGGTATCTGGCACTCAGGTGGGGCCCGGCTGGCCGAGGGCGTCAAGGCACTCCACGCGGTGGGCTTGGTCTTCGAGGCCATGATCCGGGCCTCCGGCTACATCCCGCAGATCTCGGTGGTCGTCGGCTTCGCCGCCGGCGGCGCCGCCTACGGGCCGGCCCTGACCGACGTCGTCGTGATGGCGCCGGAGAGCCGGGTGTTCGTCACCGGACCCGACGTGGTGCGCAGCGTCACCGGCGAGGACGTCGACATGGCCTCGCTCGGTGGTCCCGAGACTCACCACAAGAAGTCCGGCGTGTGCCACATCGTCGCTGACGACGAGCTCGACGCCTACGAGCGCGGTCGCCGGTTGGTCGGGTTGTTCTGCCAGCAGGGGCATTTCGACCGGGACAAGGCCGAGGCCGGTGACACCGACATCCACGCGTTGCTGCCCGAGTCGGCGCGGCGGGCCTACGACGTGCGCCCGATCGTGACCGCGATCCTCGACGACGAAACGCCGTTCGACGAATTCCAGGCCAACTGGGCGCCGTCGATGGTGATCGGTCTGGGCCGGCTGTCCGGCCGCACGGTCGGCGTGCTGGCCAACAACCCTCTGCGCCTGGGCGGTTGCCTGAACTCCGAAAGCGCCGAGAAGGCAGCACGTTTCGTGCGACTGTGCGACGCCTTCGGCATTCCGCTGGTGGTGGTCGTCGACGTGCCCGGCTATCTGCCCGGTGTCGACCAGGAGTGGGGCGGCGTGGTTCGCCGCGGCGCCAAGCTGCTGCACGCGTTCGGCGAGTGCACGGTTCCGCGTGTCACGCTGGTCACCCGAAAGACCTACGGCGGGGCCTACATTGCGATGAACTCCCGGTCGCTGAACGCGACCAAGGTGTACGCGTGGCCGGACGCCGAGGTCGCGGTGATGGGCGCCAAGGCCGCCGTCGGCATTCTGCACAAGAAGAAGCTGGCCGCCGCGGCGGACCACGAGCGCGAAGCGCTGCACGACGAGCTGGCCGCCGAGCACGAGCGGATCGCGGGCGGCGTGGACAGCGCCATCGAGATCGGCGTGGTCGACGAGAAGATCGACCCGTCGCACACCCGCAGCAAGCTCACCGAGGCGCTGGCCCAGGCGCCCGCGCGCCGCGGCCGCCACAAGAACATCCCGCTGTAAGTCGCCGGCGACGTTCTCTGTCACCGTGATTCTCGAATCCGATAGCGCGACGCTATCGGATTCGAGACGTTGGTAGTCATCCCGCGCCCCGGCCCAGGATCGCCGAAAGCGCTTGCCGCAGTTCCCGTTCGGGGTCGGCGGGGAGCTCGTCGGCGCGCCACCCGACGAAATCGTCCGGTCGGATCAGCAGCGCCCCATCCGGGCGCAGCCCGGTAACCGCCGCCCACTCGTCGCTGTAGAAGCGGTGCGTAGCCAGCGACGCCGAAGTCGCTGCGGCACACCACCGCTCGTCCCCGGACAGCACGGTGAATCGCGGTCCCAGCAGATCAAGCGTCGATACTCCCTCGCGAACCCAGACGTGCGGCAGCCGAGTGCCGGGTTGGGCGCGCAAATCGTCCACCAAACCGCCGCCGTCCGCATCGCGTGGCACGACAGCGGCCGAGCGGTACCGGTAGCCGATGAGCAGGGCGAACATCGAGCACTCCTCGTCGGCCGGCAGTTGCGGCGCATCGCCGCCCGCCCGCAGCAGCGCCACCGACGGCCCGGTGAGCGACTGGCGCGCGGCGAATCGGCCCACCGGATGACGCTCGGCCTGGTAGGTCGCCAACAGTTCCGGTGCGGCGGTGCCGTGCAGAACGGCGGCGAGTTTCCAGGCCAGGTTGTGCGCGCTTTGGATGGCGGTGTTGGCTCCCCCGGCTTTGAACGGCGGCATGGTGTGCGCCGAATCGCCGACGAGAAACGCTCGCCCGCAATCGAATTGGTCGGCCACCCGCTCGTAGGGTTGCCACGCCGCGACCTCGATGATGTCGATGTCGATCCGCTCGCCGATCGCCTTGGTGAGCACCTCGCGGCAGCGCTGCGGTGTGAACTGGTCGGCCGTCTCGCCCGCGCCGGGAAAGTAGGTGGTGATGAACATGCCGAGATCGCCCTCGGCGACCAGGAATATGCCATCGACGTCGTCGTTTTTGACCTGCACGCCGTCGCCGTCGTGCAATTCCGGGATGAATTGCCGCCATGGCGCCTGGAAGTAGATGAACACGACATAGATCGGCAGCGCGCCGTACCCGGATGTGGTGATGCCCAGCCATGCGCGGATGGGGCTGTGCACGCCGTCGGCGCCCACGAGATAGTCGGCGCGGATGGTCTCCGACTCCCCCGATTCCGCGTCGTGCACCACCGCGGTGACTCCGGTGTCATCCATCTCGATCGAGGACAGCTCCGTGCCATAGCGCACTTCGCCGCCACCTCGTCGCGTCGCGTCGCGCAGGATCGGCTCGAGCCGGCTCTGCGGACAATACTGCGCCGCCGGCTCGGGGCTGAACTTGTCCAGGCCGGCGAAGATCGCGTCGACATCGAGGGCCGGTTCTTGTGCGGCGCTGTTGAGCGTGGGCCTGACCACCAGCGCCGAGACGTGCTCGGCGACCGCCCGCACCTCGTCCCGAACCCCCAAGCCGCGCAAAATTTCCGAGCTACGGAAACTCAGGTTGCGGGCCTTCGGGTAGAGGAAGAATTCCCGTCGTTTCTCGACCAGGAGCGAGCGCACGCCGTGCTGTGTCAGCAGCGCCGACATGGCCAGCCCGCCGACGCCGGCTCCGACGATCAGTACCGGAACACGCGTCGCCATCGCAATCACCTCCGAGCGTTGGAGCCAGGGAAATTATGACAGAGACTATCATTATATATCGGCTGTCATAACCATTCTCGGCCAAGGTCCTCGATAGCCCACCAGAAATTCCAGCTAAGGGCCTTTGCGCTTCAGCAGGAGTGGGTAAACAACGCACTATCGCGGCATTAGTTGGAGTCAGGTCCTAACCAGAAGGCGGCATCGGATGGTTCGTGAAGAAGGGGGCCGGTGGGACGTCGGCATCCAGAACAATGCGGTTTACCTTGAGCGCATCTCTGAGAGCGACAAACAGTTATTCGATGATTCGCTATCACCTGAAGAAGCCCGTGATCTCGCCGGCCTATTGACGAAGTTCGCAGGCAAGCTCGAAGAAGCTGGGGATTCCGACAAGACTAAGGACTCCAAGGACTCCAAGGACTCCAAGGACTCCGACGACTCCAAGGAGGACGACGACGACTCCAAGGACGACGACGACTCCAAGGACGACGACGACTCCAAGGACGACGACGACTCCAAGGACGACGACGACTCCGAAGACGACGAAGACTCCGAAGACGACGAAGACTCCAAGGACTCCAAGGACGACGAGACTCCAAGGACGACGACGACTCCGAAGACTCCGATAAGTCGTCGGACTAGTTTCGGTACTCGCGGTGCGGGCGGCGGTCAGCCGAGCCGCGCCAAGAACTCGGTTGCCACTGGAACAACGCGCTCCCGATCGCGCGCCACCAACCCGATCCGGGTCCGCCGGTCGACGATGTCGGAAACGTCCAGCGCGCCCTCGTGCGTGATCGCGTATTCGAATTCCGCTCTGCTGACGTCGATTCCCTCGACAACAGGTTCGGTGGGGCGTTCGCAGCCGGCGGAGGCAATCACCTTAGGCGCCTCGGCCCCGTAGCGCTGCACCAGTGACACCGGCAGCGCGGTGTCCGGCGCCGCGATCACCCCGGGGTTGCCCGGCGCCCCGATCAAGGGCAGATTGCGGGTCCGACATTTCGCGGCGCGCAGCCGCCGCACCCGAATCGCGCGATCCAACACGTCCTGCGCCATATATCGGTATTCGGTGAGCTTGCCGCCGATCACACTGATCACCCCGGACGCCGATTCCACGACGGCATGTTCGCGCGAGACGTCGGCGGTGCGGCCTTCACCGGTGTCGATCAGCGGCCGCAGCCCGGCGTAGGCGCCGATCACATCGGTGGCGGTGAGCGCGGTCCCCAATCCGGTGTTCACCGTGTCGAGCAGGAAAGTGATCTCCTCGACCGACGGTTCGGGCACATCGGGAATGGGACCGGGAGCCGCCTCGTCGGTCAGACCCAGATAAACGCGGCCCAGTTGTTCGGGCATGGCGAAGACGAAGCGGTTCAGCTCACCGGGAATCGGAATGGTCAGCGCCGCAGTGGGATTGCCGAAGGCCCGGGCATCGAATACCAGGTGCGTGCCTCGACTGGGCCGCAACCGCAGCGAGCCGTCGATCTCGGCCGCCCACACCCCGGCCGCGTTGATGACCGCGCCCGCCGACACGTCGAACGATTCCCCGCCACGCATGTCGGTCAGTCGCACCGAGGTGCCGGTGGCCCGTGATGCCGACAAACGGGTCAGGATTCGGGCGCCGTGCTGCGCCGCGGTGCGGGCGACCGCGGTGACCAGTCGGGCGTCGTCGATCAGTTGACCGTCGTACGCCAGGAAGCCGCCGTCCAGACCGTCGCGTCGCACGGTGGGCGCCATCTCCACGACGCGCTGCGCCGAAATCCGGCGCGAGCGGGGCAGGGTCGGCGCCGGGGTGCCGGCGAGGAACCGCAACGCGTCACCGGCCAGGAACCCGCCGCGCACCAGCGCCCGGCTGCCCGAACTCATCGACGGCAGCAGCGGCACCAACTGGGGCATCGCATGGACCAGGTGAGGGGCGTTGCGCGTCATCAATATTCCGCGCTCGATGGCGCTTCGCCGGGCAATGCCCACGTTGCCGGTCGCCAGGTAACGCAGGCCGCCGTGGACGAGCTTGGAACTCCACCGGCTGGTGCCGAACGCCAGATCGTGTTTCTCCACCAGCGCCACCCGGAGCCCGCGCGCTGCGGCATCCAACGCGATCCCGGCACCGGTGATGCCGCCGCCGATCACCACCACGTCCAAGGGCTCACCGTCGGCGAGTGCGGTCAGGTCGGCCGCGCGGCGCACGGCGTTCAGGGCGGTCGGATCAGGTATCACGACAGGTATCCGTTCAGCGAGTAGGCAAGTTCGGTGACCAGAGCGTCGGAGTCGAGCATCGGCTCGACGATCCCCGCCGACTGGATGGTCGACTGCGCGATCAGCAGCACCATGGTCGCCATCTGGACCGGGTCACCGAGCCGGACGCTGCCGTGCCGCTGAGCCACCCGCAGCCGCGCGGCAAGCGCGTCGATCAACATGCGCTGGCTCGTCCCCAGGCGTTCGGTGATGTACGTCGACGCGAGATCCGAGTGCAGCACCGACATCACCAATCGGTCTGTCCGCAGCACTGCTGGTCACCGTAACTATCTGTCGCACAAGCGATTCGCGATCCTCCCCGAGTAACGGCTCGTCGTGCATCACTTCGGTGATGTGCTGGGTCAAAAGCGCCGCCACGATCGACTGCGTGTCCGGCCACCGCCGGTACACCGTAGGCCTGCTGACGCCCGCGCGTCGGGCTATCTCGGCCAGGGTCACCCGGTCCACGCCGAAATCCACCACGCAGCTGGCGGCGGCCGCGAGGATCCGCCCACCGGTATCCAGTTCCGTGTTACGGATTGACAACATATGTAATACTGTAACGCATGGCCGACCCTCAGGCACTTTTGCCGCCGATGAAATGGAACGCGTGGGGAGACCCCGCCGCGGCCAAGCCGCTGCCGGAGGGGATCCGGTCATTGCTACAGCAGGCCGTAGGGGTCGAGGGGTCCCGCACTGCCGAACTGCAATCCGACCAGGTGCAATTGCGCCCGACGAACTTGTCGCAGGAAGATCGGGAGGCTCTGGCCACCATCGTGGGCGCCGAATACTGCCGCACCGCGGACCCCGATCGGTTGCTGCACGCGGGTGGCAAATCCACCATCGACCTGCTCAACCGCGCGGAGCGCGGCCCGCAGGATGCGCCCGACGCCGTCTTGCTGCCGGGCGATGACGACTCCGTTGCCGCGATCCTGCGCTACTGCTCGCAACATCGCATCGCTGTCGTCCCCTTCGGCGGGGGCACCAGCGTGGTCGGTGGGCTCAATCCTTACCGCGGGGAGTTCTCCGCCGTCGTCTCGCTCGATCTACGCCGGCTCGACCAACTGGTCTCGCTGGACGACGTTTCCGGCCAGGCCGTTTTCGGGGCCGGGGTCACGGGCCCGGACGCCGAACGCCTCCTTGGCGCACAAGGCTTTTCGCTCGGTCACTTCCCGCAGAGCTTTGAGTACGCCACCATCGGCGGCTTCGCCGCGACACGCTCCTCCGGTCAGGACTCGGCGGGCTACGGCCGGTTCAACGACATGGTGCGCGGGCTGCGCGTGGTCACTCCGGTGGGCACCATGGAGTTGGGTCGCGCACCGGAATCCGCCGCGGGGCCCGACCTGCGCCAGCTGTTCATCGGTTCGGAAGGAACCCTGGGCGTCATCACCCAGGTGCGGCTGCGCGTGCACCGCGCGCCGGAAACCGTCCGCTACGAGGCATGGTCGTTCCCCGATTTCGAGACCGGGGCCGCGGCCCTGCGCGCCGTCACCCAAAATGCCACCGGCCCCACCGTCATCCGGCTTTCTGACGAGGCCGAGACCGGAGTCAACCTGGCCACCACCGAGGCAATCGGCGAATCTCAGATGACCGGCGGATGCCTGGCCATCACCATGTTCGAAGGCACCGAGGAACACGTCGACAGCCGGCACGCCGAAACCAGCGCACTGCTGGCGGCCCGGGGCGGAACCTCGCTGGGCGACGGTCCGGCGCAGGCCTGGGAGCGTGGCCGATTCGGCGCGCCGTACCTGCGTGATTCGCTGCTCGCGGCGGGCGCGCTGTGCGAAACGTTGGAGACCGCCACCGACTGGTCTAATGTCCCCGCGCTGAAAGCCGCTGTCACGCAAGCACTTACCGAAGCGCTCGCCGCGACAGGCACGCCCGCTTTGGTGATGTGCCACATCTCCCACGTCTACCCCACTGGCGCCTCGTTGTATTTCACCGTCGTCGCCGGGCAACGGGGCAACCCGATCGAGCAATGGAAAGGCGCCAAAAAGGCCGCGTCGGATGCCATCATGGCCACCGGCGGGACAATCACCCACCACCATGCCGTCGGTGCCGACCACCGGCCGTGGATGCGCGACGAGATAGGCGAGCTGGGAGTGCAGGTGTTACGCGCGGTCAAGGAGACGTTGGATCCGGCCGGAATTCTCAATCCCGGCAAGCTGATTCCGTGACGGCCGAGCCGCGGCGCCGAGAGATCGGCAAGGTGATCGCGCTGACCAACCCGGTGTCGGGCCACGGCGCCGCGGTCCACGCTGCCCAGCTCGCAATCGCCCGGCTGCACCGCCGCGGTGTGGAGGTCGTCGAAATCATCGGCGACGACGCGCAAGACGCGCGCCACCTGGTCGGCGCGGCCCTGGAGAAGGGCACCGACGCGGTCATGGTGACCGGAGGCGACGGCGTCGTCTCCAACGCCCTGCAGGTGCTGGCCGGCACCGACATTCCGCTGGGCGTGATTCCGGCCGGCACCGGCAACGACCACGCCCGCGAATTCGCCATTCCCACCAAGGACGCCGAGGCCGCCGCGGACATCGTCGCCGACGGCTGCACGGAATCGATTGACCTAGGCCTGATTCGGGACAGCAACGGGGTCGAGAAATGGTTCGGCACGGTGGCGGCCACCGGATTCGATTCGCTGGTCACCGATCGCGCCAACCGGATGAGGTGGCCGCACGGCCGGCTGCGCTATTACGTCGCGATGCTCGCCGAGCTGTCGCAGCTGCGGCTCCTGCCGTTCCGCATGGTGCTCGACGGCACCAAAGAGGTCGACGCGGATATCACACTTGCGGCCTTCGGCAACACCCGCAGCTACGGCGGCGGGCTGCTGATCTGTCCCGAGGCCGACTACACCGACGGTCTGCTCGACATCACCATGGTGCACGAGGCATCCCGCACCAAGCTGGTCAGACTGTTCCCCACGGTGATGAAGGGCACCCACGTCAACCTTGATGAGGTGAGCATGGCCCGGGCCAGAACAATCCACGTCGAGTGCCCCGGCATCAACGTCTACGCAGACGGCGACTTCGCCTGCGCGCTGCCGGCCGAGATCTCGGCGGTGCCGGGCGCGCTCCAGATTCTGCGGCCGGTCCATCGTAGCCGCGGCTCCAGCGGGTAGGTCCCGGTCTCCGGGGACCATTAACGCGTGGTCGAACGCGCTAGCGAATGCGCTAGCTGATTCGGGAGTCGCTTACTGCTTCCAGAGAGGCGGCACCGGCACGGGCGAGCCGCCGATCGCCTAACCGACTCCCCGGCTGAGCCAGGTCACCTCGCCGACCTCGCCGCCGTCGCGGTAGGCCTCGAGCGCCTCATCCCAGGCCGTGCCCAGCACCGAGTCCAATTCCGCGGCCAGGGTATCGGCGCCCTGGGCCATCATCGACCGCAGCCGCATCTCCCCGACCATGACGTCGCCGTTGGCGCTCATCGCCCCGCTCCACAGGCCGAGCTGCGGGGTGTGGCTGAACCGGTGGCCGTCGACTCCGGGGCTGGGGTCCTCGGTGACCTCGAACCGCAGGACGGACCAGGACCGCAACGCGTTCGCCAGTTTGGCGCCGGTGCCCACCGGCCCCACCCAATTGGTGACCGCGCGCAGCTGCCCGGGCATCGCCGGCTGGGGCGTCCAGGTCAGGTTCGCCTTGGCACCCAGGGACGACGACAACGCCCACTCGACATGCGGGCACACCGCCGCGGGCGACGCGTGCACGTACACCACGCCGGTCGTCACGTCGGCAAATTGATTCGACGCTCGCATTTCCTGCTCCTTCGGTTCCACGAGGGACGTCTTCCCCAACGACCTGCGGACCCGACAAACAGGGCAGCTTGCTGAAATCTTCGATTTTGTGTGTGTCGTGCGTGTCTATTGTGCCTTGTGATACCCCTGTTGCGCTAGTGTGCATTTCCCACTAGCTGTAATCGGCTATCACGGCGTCAGAAATCGCCGGCCACGGGCCCAGCGCCCACTCCCCGAATTCCCGGTCCGTGAGGACTACCAGCGCCAGGTCAATTTCGGGATCTGCCCAGATAAAACCGCCTGCCTGGCCAAAATGGCCGTACGTTCGCGCGGAATTGTTCGCGCCCGTCCAGTGCGGCGATTTCGTGTCCCGGAGCTCAAAACCCAGCCCCCAATCGTTGGGCCGCTGCACCCCGTAACCGGGCAGAACGCCGTCCAAACCGGGAAACTGTACGGTCGTCGCCTCGGCGTGCAGGCCCCCCGAGACCGTCGCCGGACGCAACAAGTCCCCCGCGAACGCCGCCAGGTCCGCCACCGTCGACCTCGCCCCGAACCCGGCGGCCACCGCGCCGCCGTCCAGATGGGTCGCCGCCATGCCCAGCGGCTCGCACACCGCCTCGGTCAGGTAGCGCGCGAACTCGATGCCGGTCTCGCGCTCCACGGTCTGGCCCAACACGGTGAAGCCCTGGTTGGAGTAGATCCGGCGGGCACCGGGCGCGGCCAGCACCTGGTCGTTGTGCATCGATAGACCCGAGGAGTGGGAAAGCAGGTGGCGAATGGTCGCGCCGGGCGGGCCGGCCGGAGTATCGAGGTCGACCGCCCCTTCCTCGATAGCGACCTGCACGGCCCGGGCGGCCAGCGGCTTGGTCACCGAGGCCAGCTCGAACACCCGACCGGTGTCGCCGTGGCTGGCCAGCACGCCGCCAGGCCCAACCACCGCGGCGGCGGCAGCCCCGACCGGCCAGTCGTCCAGGGCTTCGAGCGCCGCCATCACTTCCTGGCGATGTAGTAGTTGTTGATCGGGTCCGATTCGATCTCTGCCACGCTCACGTCGCCGAACCCGGCGTCGCCCAGCATTGAGACGGCAAGTTGCGTACCCCATGCGGTGCCCAGTCCGGCGCCGTCCAGCGCCAGCGACACCGTCATGCAGTGCATCAGCGACGTCGTGTACAGGTAGGTGCTCATCGGGACGCCGATGTTCTCCTCGAGCCGGCTCGACGCCTTGATGTCGGCCATCAGCAGCACGCCGCCGGGCCGCAGCGCCCGGTAGATGTTCTCCAGGACCCGCGCGGGCTGCGCCTGATCGTGGATGGCATCGAAGACGGTGATGACGTCGTAGGCATCAACCTTGTCCAAATCAGCCAAATTGTGGCTCTCGAAGGCCGCGTTGGTCAGGCCGCGCTCAGCGGCTTCCCGCATCCCGGTGGCGATGGCCTGCTCGGAAAAGTCGATGCCGGTGAAGCGGCTGGCCGGAAACGCTTGTGCCATCACGTTGATGGCGTGTCCGCTGCCGCAGCCGAAATCCGCCACCTCGGCTCCGGACCGCAGCCGCTCCACGAGGCCATCCACCAACGGCAGCACCACGTCGACCAACGCGGTGTCGTACACCACGCCGCTCTGCTCGGCCATCAACGCGTGAAAGCGGGGAAACTCGCTGTACGGCAGCCCGCCGCCTGCCCGGAAGCACCCGATGATTTTTTGTTCGACCTCGGCGAGCACCGGAAACAGCAGGGTCACCAGAGCCAGGTTGTCCGGACCGGCCGCGCGCGTCAGCACCTTGGCGCGCTCCGCGGGCAACGAGTAACTGGCGGCGGCGGGGTCGTACTCGACGACGTGTCCGGTGGTCATGCCGGCCAGCCACTCTCGGACGTAGCGCTCGTTGAGCCCGGCGGCCGAAGCGATCTGCTCGCTGGTGGAAGGTGCCAGCCCGGCCATCGTGTCCAGCAGGCCGGTCTGATGCCCGATGCTGAGCAACAGTGTCAGGCTGGCGCCATCGATGGCGGCGGTCATCCGCTGCGTGAATTCTTCGGTGGTTTCCAAAGCCGTCACGCCCAGGGACGCTACACCGGATGATCGGCCCACCGGTTGCCAACGGTGCATGGGTGGACAGCCCGCCGCGAAATGTATGGCGGCGAACGCCTAGGTTGGAGCCCATGAGTCAGACAGTGCGCGGCGTGATTTCACGCAAGAAGGGCGAACCCGTCGAATTGGTGGACATCGTTGTCCCGGATCCCGGGCCCGGGGAAGCTCTGGTCGACGTCATCGCCTGCGGGGTGTGCCACACCGACCTGACCTACCGCGAGGGCGGCATCAACGACGAGTATCCCTTCCTGCTCGGCCACGAGGCCGCCGGCCGGGTCGAGGCCGTCGGCCCGGACGTGACCGCCGTTGCGCCGGGCGACTTCGTCGTCTTGAACTGGCGCGCGGTGTGCGGGCAGTGCCGGGCCTGCAAGCGTGGCAGACCGCACCTGTGCTTCGACACCTTCAACGCCACGCAGAAAATGACGCTTGCCGACGGCACCGAACTCACGCCCGCCCTGGGCATCGGGGCGTTCGCCGACAAGACGCTGGTGGCCGCAGGCCAGTGCACCAAGGTCAATCCCGATGCCGATCCCACGGTCGCAGGCCTGCTGGGTTGCGGGGTGATGGCCGGGCTGGGTGCGGCGATCAATACCGGCGCGGTCACCCGGGATGACACCGTCGCGGTGATCGGTTGCGGCGGCGTGGGCGACGCCGCCATTGCCGGTGCGGCGCTGGTGGGCGCGCGGCGGATCATCGCCGTCGATACCGACAACACGAAACTGGACTGGGCCCACCAGTTCGGCGCCACGCACACCGTCAACGCCCGCGAACTCGACGTGGTCAAGACGATTCAGGACCTCACCGACGGATTCGGCGCCAACGTGGTGATCGACGCGGTGGGCCGGCCCGAGACCTGGAAGCAGGCCTTCTACGCCCGCGACCTCGCCGGAACCGTTGTGCTGGTTGGGGTTCCGACCCCCGACATGCGGCTGGACATGCCGCTGGTGGACTTCTTCAGCCACGGCGGCTCGTTGAAGTCGTCGTGGTACGGCGATTGCCTGCCCGAACGCGACTTCCCCACATTGATCGACCTGTATCTGCAGGGCCGGCTTCCTCTCGAGAAGTTTGTGTCCGAGCGAATCGGGCTAGACGGCATCGAGGATGCGTTCGAGAGGATGCATGACGGCAAGGTATTGCGTTCGGTGGTGGTGCTCTGATGGTGGCAATCGACCGGGTGGTCACGCACGGCACCTTTGAACTCGACGGCGGCAGTTGGGAAGTCGACAACAACATCTGGCTGATCGGCGACAACTCGAATGTTGTGGTTTTCGACGCGGCGCACGACGCGGTGCCGATCATCGAGGCGGTGGGGGGTCGCCATGTGGTGGCGGTGGTGTGCACGCACGGCCACAACGACCACGTCACGGTGGCGCCCGAACTTGGCAAGACGCTGGACGCACCCGTGCTGCTGCACCCCGCTGACGAGGTCTTGTGGCGAATGACCCACCCGGACAAGGATTTTCGTACGATATCCGATGGGGAGACATTGAAGATCGACGGCACCGAGCTGAGAGCATTGCACACTCCGGGCCATTCCCCCGGATCGGTGTGTTGGTACGTGCACGACCTGGGCGTCGTATTCAGCGGCGACACCTTGTTCGCCGGCGGTCCCGGCGCAACCGGGCGTTCGTACTCCGACTTCCCGACCATTCTGGAGTCGATTTCCGGTCGGCTCGGAAAGCTCCCCGGCGAGACCGTCGTGCATACGGGCCACGGCGACAGCACCACGATCGGCGACGAGATCGTGCACTACGAGGAGTGGGTGGCCCGCGGACACTGATTCGTCCACGCCGAACTGACCACCGGCGCGGCCTCTATCGTTGAGCCATGCCGCCTGAACCCCAAATGCCCGAATCGAGCATTGTGGTGCGGCCCGAGTCCGCCTACACCGAGGCGTCGCGGCTGCGCGCCGCCGGTTTGGCACAGGCGATCGCGGTGTTCGAGCGGGCCGCCGAACAGGTGACGCTGCCCAGGGCTCCGCAGCCGATCGTCATCGCCGACTACGGCGCCGCCAACGGCCACAATTCGCTGAAGCCGCTGTCGGCGGCCATCGCGGTGTTGCGTCGGCGCACCCGCCACGATCACGCAATCCTGGTGGCGCACACCGATGTACCGCGCAACGACTTCGCGGCGCTGTTCGAGACTGTGGCCGACGACCCGGAAAGCTACCTACACTCCGACACCGCGACGTTCACCTCCGCGGTCGGCCGTTCTTTTTATGACCAGATCGTGCCGTCCAAGACGGTCAACCTGGGTTGGACGTCGTGGGCAACCCAGTGGCTGAGCCGGATTCCCTGCGAGGTGCACGATCACGTGCACGTTTCGCGCAGCCGGGACGACGCCGTGCGGTCGGCCTATGCCGACCGGGCCGCGCTGGACTGGCATAACTTCGTCGCCTTTCGCGGGCGCGAGTTGGCTCCCGAGGGCCGACTGGTGGCGTTGACGCCGGCCGCCGACGAGGACGACACGGCGGGCTTCGCCCCGTTGCTCGATGCCATCGTCGAGGCGCTGGGCGATCAGGTGCGCGAGGGCCTACTGCACCCAGATGAGTTGCGGCGCATGACGATTCCGGTTTTCGCCCGTGCCGAGAAGGATTTTCGTGCGCCGTTCGCGCCGAAGGGCCGGTTCGAGGGCCTGATGATCGAGCACCTCGAGATGTTCAACGCCGAGGATCGATTCTGGGCTCGTTACCAGTCAGACCACGACGCAGAGGCTTTCGGCGCGCAGTGGGCGGCGTTCGCTCGCTTCGCGCTGTTCCCCTCTCTGGTGGCCGCACTCGACGGTGGGATCCAGGACGAGCGGGCGGCGCAATTCGTCGAGCAACTGGAGGGCGAGCTCGCCGCACACCTGTCACGCGCACCCGAGCCGATGCGGATTCCGCAGGCGTTGGTCGTGCTGGTCAAGCGCGAGCCATCGCGTCGATGAGAGTTTCGGCACAACCGCACAGCGGGTAACCCCCTGCAATCGTCGAACCGACCACATAGGGGGTAGACGCATGAGCGTGCAAGACGATAAATCGGCTGATCAAGACGATGATCAGCGGCAAGACCAAACCGATCGAGACGATGATCAGCGACAAGACCAAGCTGATCAAGACGACGAGCAACGGCTGACCGAGAAGCCCGAGCCAGACGAGGACGACAAAAAAGAGGCCGCCAAGATGATGGAGGCCTACGTGGACAAACCCACGATCGTGCTGCCCGGCACCGGAGGAAGCGTGTCCGGCACCGCGGTCAACGATTGGCTCGACGAAGACGGCAATCCCAAGCATGAAGAGCCCGAGGGCGGGGGGTCAGAGGCGGACGCCTCAGATGCCCAAGCAAAGGGTGACGATGCCCAAGCCAAGGGTGACGATAGCCAAGCAACGGGTGACGATGCCCAAGCCAAGGGTGACGATGCCCAAGAGAAGGGCGATGGCGAACGCGACGAAGAAGCCCTAAAGGAGCAGATCGAAAAGGACAAGGCCCTCAATGAGAAGCTGAGGGAAGCCGCCAGCGAAGAGAACAAGGGCGAAAAGGGTTGAGCTGAACCCGGATCCCGACCTGGGATTCAGTGAGCGGGTATCGGCCCTAATGCCGTTACGCCCAGGTTGCCCTCGATCTCCTGAATGATCTGGTTGACCCGGTCCAGCCCGGGAATGGGTTCGTTGACGCCCGGAATCGGTGGAATCGGTGGGCTCGCCACCCTGCGCGGAGCCGCCGGCCCCACGGACGTGGCCGGCGGGCCCGCCTGAGGAGTCGCCCGGGGTGTCGTGGTCATCGGCGTCTCGGTCTCGGCGGGCGGGGTGGTGTCGGAGGTCGACGGCACCGGGACGTCCGGTGGCAGTGGGGCGGGCTGAGCAGTTGCGCTGTTCGGAGCCGGTGGCGGTGCTGCCGGCGTCGTGCTCAGGGTCGGCGCTGGTGGGGTCGCCGATTTGTTGTGCGAGGTCAGTCCGATCGCCACGGCGGTTCCGACCAGCAGCACTGCCGCGACGGTGATGATGATTGCCGCCGCCGGCAACAGATGCAGGCGAGAAAACAGCGGCTTGCGCTTGGCGGTTTCGGGCGCGGGCTCGGCGGCCCCGGTTGCGGAGCCGGTATCAGGCATCGGATACCCCGTCGCGCCGACGGGGCTGACCCGCGAGTTGTGCCCGGTGGCTGACCACGCCTGTGCGATGTCGCCCGGTGTCGCCTCCGCCGGCGGCGCCTGGGCGGTCGCGCTCGCTCCCGGGCGCGGATTTGACCGCACCGACCCCGTCGCGGTGGGCAGCGCGGCGGGCGCAGCAAGGGTCGCGCCGGCATCGCCGGGCCCGTGCGCCACCCGCAACGCGGCGCCGACTGCGGGCGCGAGTTGCGGGCGCGGCGTCGTGGCCACGGGAACGCGAAAATGCCGCGACAGCGCGGTGGTGACGGTCGGCAGGTTCGCCCCGCCGCCCGTCGAGACCACCGCGACGAGATCACGAATCTCGTTGCGCGCCAAGGCTTCCTCCAACGCCACGATCAGGCTTCCCAGCGAAGGACGGATCGCGTCGTCAAGCTCGTGCCGGGTGAGGCGGACTTCGCCGCGCGTACCGGTCAGCCCGTCGGTCAGCGTGGCTACCGTGGCCGAGGACAGCTGTTCCTTGGCGATCCGGCATGCGCTGCGCAGTCGGCTCAGCGAGCCGATCGCCGCGGTGCCGGACGGAAACGCACCGGTAGTCGGCATGTTGGCGATCGCGACGCCCAACAGCGCCTGGTCGATCAGGTCGCCGGAGAAATCGCGGTGCCGAACGGTCGGAGCCAGCGCGCGGTAGTCACCGTCGGCGCGCATCAACGTGATGTTGGTGCCGCTGCCGCCAAAATCGCAGACCGCCACGGTTCCGCTCGCCGGTATGCCCGGGTTGGTCCGCACGGCGAGCAGCGTCGCCGCGGCGTCGGGGATCAACAGGACGGGGCGTGCGCGTCGCGACCATTCGGGGATCTCGCTCAGAGCGGCGCCCAGGGCCTCCACCGCGCGCGACTCCCAGTGGGCCGGATAGGTCACCGCGACGTCGTCGGGCACGGCACGCCCGCCGGTCGCGGCGTACGCGAGCGCCCGCAACCCGTCGGCGATCAATACCTCGCTGCGGTGCACCGAGCCGTCGACCGCCACGACGCCACGCGGGTCGCCGACACGGTTGACGAAGCCGGTGATCACCACGCCCGGCCCCTGCAGTCTGGGGTTCTCCGAGGGGATGCCGATCTCGGCGGGACGATCCGGATAAAGCGTCAGGACGGGCTTGCGGGTGATGGCGTTCTCGGAGGTGATGGCCGCCAAATTGGTGGTTCCGATCGATAAGCCCAGCGCGGTCCCGACTCCATTACCCATGTCCCGATCCCCGCATCTGCAGCACCAACTCGCATCCGGCTAGCCGTTATTGTGCCGCCAAATCCTGTACTCCGTGTCAGCGGCAGCTATGCGCCCGCTGTGCGCCGGTCAGCGGATGCTGCCTTGGCCCGCAATCAGCGGGAGGTCGAGGGGGGTGACCCAGCCCGGCCGCAGGTCGTTGACCGCGGGAACGGCATTGAGTGCCCGCAAGCCGGTCGCCAGGCAGCCGGCCGCGGCCGCGTCCCGGCCCGAACCGTCGGTGAAGCGGAACGCGGTCTCCTGGAAGATGCTCGGGGTGCCCTCGATGTCGACACGGTAGACGTCGTTGTCGTGGCCCGTCGGCCAGTCCGGGGCGGCGTCCAGCCCGATCCGGTTGACATGTTCGAGCTGGATGCGGGTCTCACCCTGGTACACGCCGTTGATGGTGAACCGGACGGCGGCCACGTGCCCCGGCTTGATGACGCCCCTGGCGGAGTTGCGTTCCGTCGTGGTCACCCATTTGTCCCAGGTGGTGGTGATTTCGTCGAGCATGATGCCGGCGGCGTGCGCGATCATCGGGACGGTCGCGCCCCACGCGAAGATCAGCATGTCGCGGTCTTCCAGCATCGGCTTGAACTCGGGCTCGCGGCCGATACCCATTTCGAATTCGTAGTCGCCCTCGTAGTTGGTGTAGTCCAGCAACTCGGAAGCCCGGACCCGCCGCACCTCGGAGCACAGGCCCATCAAAGTCATCGGGAACAGGTCGTTGGCGAATCCTGGATCGATGCCGGTGGTGAAGCAGGACGACTCCCCCAGCTCGCAGGCCTCGGTGATCGGCTGGATCCAGTTCGGCGGGTTCAGACTCATGGTCGGCCAGACCCACGGTGTCATCGCAGTCGAGCACACGTCGATGCCGGCCCGCAGGAACCGGGTGATCAGCGAGATGTTCTCCTTGGCGTGCATCGCCGTGGGCCGTAGTGAACCAGCGCGTCGGGTTTCAGGGCGATCAGGTCGTCGATGTCGTCGGTGGCGGTGATCCCAACTGGCTGGGGCAGCCCGCAGATCTCGCCGACGTCGCGTCCGACCTTGTCGGGGTTGCTGACGCCGACACCGACCAACTCGAACAACGGATGCTTGACGATCTCGGCGATCACCATCTTGCCGACGAAGCCGGTTCCGTACACCACCACACGCTTTGAGCCGTGTTCCGCCATGCTTTGACGCCACCTTTCCGGTCACCAGCCGGACTTCACATTAAGCGTGTGCACAGGCGGCATCTAGTCCGGCATGGACGAAAGCGCTTCCGTGCCGTCGCTCGTGGTGACACGATGCAATTCATGACGAAGCACCTCGCCGGACCCTCGGTCCTGTTGGCCGTCGGTTTCGGATTCGCGAATGCGTGCGGCGTGGCCCACGCCCTACCCCAGATGCCGAAGGTCCGCTACGAGATCAACGGACCCGCCGTCGCCGAATTCATCTTCTACCAAACCGACAACGGGCAGCTGCATCAGGCGAATGCGCCGCTGCCCTGGTCGACGGAGTTCACCGGCTATGGCGGGGAAGTGTTCACCGTCAGTGCGCAGGGGCCGGGCCCCATCTCGTGCAAAATTTTGTTAGACGGCAACGTAGTGAGCGCCGAGACGGCAACCGTGGGCGCGCCCGCCAGGACGGTCTGTACGCACTGACCCAGCGCTCCCGTGTTTCTGGACGAAGGAGGTCGAGATGAGCCTCAAGACGGGTCCCAAGAAAGCTTTGGCACCGCGGGCGAACGGGACGCCACCGCCCGACATTCCGCTCGCCGACATCCATCTCGACTCGCTTGATTTCTGGGAGTTGGACGATGACATTCGTGATGGCGCTTTCGCCACCCTGCGCCGCGAGGCGCCGATCTCGTTCTGGCCGGCGATCGAGTACGAGGGGTTCGAACCCGGCGGCGGGCATTGGGCACTGACCAAACACGACGACGTGTACTTCGCGAGCCGTCACCCCGACATCTTCAGCTCCACACCCAACATCACGATCAACGACAACACCCCGGAGATCAGCGAATACTTCGGCTCGATGATCGTGCTGGACGATCCGCGACACCAGCGGCTGCGCTCGATTGTCAGCCGCGCATTCACCCCGAAAGTGGTGGCGCGCATCGAGGCCTCGGTTCGCGAGCGGGCCCGCCGGCTGGTCGCGTCGCTAGTCGCCAATCATCCCGACGGAGAGGCCGAGCTGGTCAGTGAGCTCGCCGGTCCGCTGCCGTTGCAGGTCATCTGCGACATGATGGGCATCCCTGAAGAAGACCACCAGCGCATATTCCATTGGACCAACGTGATTTTGGGGTTCGGCGACCCGGACCTGGCTACGGATTTCAATGAGTTCCTCCAGGTATCGATGGACATCGGGGCCTACGCCAGCGCCCTGGCCGAGGACCGGCGATCCAATCACCACGACGATCTGACCACCAGCTTGGTGGAGGCCGAGGTCGACGGGGAACGGCTGTCCTCGACGGAGATCGCCTCGTTCTTCATCCTGCTCGTGGTGGCCGGCAACGAGACGACGCGCAACGCGATCAGCCACGGTGTGCTGGCGCTGTCCCGCTACCCCGCCGAGCGGGAGAAGTGGTGGTCTAATTTCGACCGCCTGACCCCCACCGCCGTCGAGGAGATCGTGCGGTGGGCCTCCCCGGTGGTCTACATGCGACGAACCTTGACCCGGGACTTCAAGCTCGGCGGCACCAAGATGAAGGCCGGCGACAAGGCCACGCTGTGGTACAACTCGGCAAATCGCGACGAGTCGAAGTTCCCCGATCCCTGGGTTTTCGACGTGGCGCGCACCCCCAATCCGCACTTCGGCTTCGGCGGCGGCGGCGCCCATTTCTGCCTGGGCGCCAACCTGGCTCGTCGTGAGACCAGAGTCATCTTCGACGAATTGCGCCGTGAGATACCCGACATCGTCGCAACGGAGGAGCCCGCGCGGCTGCTGTCGCAGTTCATTCACGGCATCAAAACCCTGCCGGTGGCCTGGACCCCGCCTCGGTAACCCCGCACCGAATTTCCCTCTGGCCGAAGATATATCGCGTCTTCAAATCTGATAGCGCATGCGCTAGCAATTCTGGGCTTACGCTCACCACGTGACCATTCCCGCGTTCCCCGCCGCTGAGGCGCTGGCCGCGCGCCAGAAACTCGTGCTCGATCACTTCCATGACGAGGTCCGCCAAGCCTGGGACGATGTTTTGTCGACCTTCCCGCATCCGCGCTACGAGCTGATCCCCCAGCTGGTCGTGCACGACGGCGAGGTGGCCGTGCGGGACTACTACGCCTACACACGGACCGCGTTTCCCGACCAAGACCACGAAATCATCGCGCTGCGCCACAGCGCCGACGCGGTGATCGTCGAGTTCTGGCTGATGGGCACGCACCGCGGTTACCTGGGCAAGGTCCCGCCCACGGGCAGCCGGTTCCGCGTCCGCATGACCGCATACTTCGTCTTCGATGACACGGAAACCCTTGTCTGCGAACGCATTTATTTCGACACCCTGACCATGATCAAGCAGCTTCTGGGCGCCCTGGACATGAAGAAGCCGGCCAATTGGTGGCTGGCCGCCCGCTGTGTGCGCGGGTTTTTGTCGATGTCGTCTGAAAAACCGGACCCGGCGCTGACCAACACCCCTAAACTCCACCGCTAAGGGATGGCGCAAGGGAGGACTGCGATGCGGTTTACCAGCCTTCACACGATGTGCGGCGTCACCGCCGTGGCCATAATGGGTTCCTGCGCGATGGCCACGGCCGCCCCATTGCCGCCGGGGTCACACACCGAGAAATGGATCGATCTGCAGGCCGGTGAATGCGTGACCGATCTGCCGCCGGCCGACGGGAGCCACGTCAACGTGACCGTAGTCGATTGCGCGACAGCTCATTTAGCCGAGGTGTATATGCGCGCTCCGATGGCTGTCGACGCCGCCATCGCCACCGTCGCCAATCGCGATTGCGAGGCCGGATTCGCGCCGTACACCGGCCAATCCGTTGCGGGCAGCCGGTTTTCGATCACCTATCTCATCGATTCGAATCAAGACCGCACCGGCGCCGATCCCACCCCGAGCACCGTCATCTGTCTGCTGCAGTCCGCTAACGGGCAACCGGTGACCGGATCCGCGCGCCGCTGAGCTGTCTAGGCGATCACGTAGTCGCTGAGCGGGAAGGTCCGGGCTTCTCGCACCGAGTTGAGCGTCGTCGTAGGCCGCAGCAATGATGCCTCACCGCTGGGGCTGAAATAGTACGAACGCGACGTGGCACAGTTGCCGGCGTAGAACACCGAATTGTCCAGCAGTTTGGTCATCCGCGCCATGAACCGGTCGTTGGCCTCTTCGGTCACCTCGAAGGTGGTCGCGTTCCTGCGCTTGACCTCGCCGAGTAGCCGGTCCATGTGACGCATCTGGTATTCGATGGTGTGAAAGAAGGACAGTCCGGAGAAGGCGAAGGGACTGGCCAGGCTCAGGTAGTTGGGGAAGTAGGGAATGGACACGCCCTGGTAGGCCTGGAACCTGGTCTCCCGCCACCACTTTCCGAGGTTGCGGCCTTTTCGGCCGACCACCTCGATGGCCGGGAAGTTGGCCTCCCACAAGTTGAATCCCGTCGCGAGCACCAGGGTGTCGATGACGGTCTTCCGCCCGTCGGCGGTGACGATGCCGTCGGGCTCGATCCGCTCGATGGGGTTCGTCTCCAGGTGCACGCGCGGCTTGGTGAAAGCGCGGTAGAAGCTGTTGGAAAAGGTCGGCCGCTTGCAGCCAAGGTCGTAGTCCGGAGTTAATTTCTCGCGCAGTTCCTTATCCCGGATCCACCGGAATCGGTTGATCTTGGCCATGTCGGAGGAGGAAATGTTCCCCCGCCCCCGCGACTCCCGGAAATGCAGCGCCATGACGATCATGATGATCTCGAGGAGGACGTCGGTCACCCACCGCAGGGCCCGCTGCGCCGCCGGCACCCGCGCGAACAGGCGCCGCACCGCCGGGGAGAACGGGAAATCAAACTTGGGAATCACGTGCGTGGCGGTGCGCTGGTAGACGGTCAGGTCCGCGGCATCTTTGGCCAATTCAGGAATGACCTGCACCGCGGACGCCCCGGTGCCGATGACGGCAATACGGCGCCCCTTATAGCTATAGCCGTGGTCCCATGCGGTGGTGTGCACCAGCTTGCCTTTGAAGCTCGCTATGCCCGGGATGTCCGGCATGCGCGGCTGGGATAGGAACCCCGTCGCGGTGATCAGGAAGCGACAACTCAGGCTTTCGCCTCCGGCCAGTCCGACCCGCCACCCCGCGGTCTCCTCATCCCACTGGGCGCCCTCGACGGTCGTGTTGAACCGCATGTGGCGGCGCACGTCGTACTTGGTGGCCACGTCCTGCGCATAAGCCTTGACCTCAGCGCCCGGCGCAAACAGCCGTGACCAGTCAGGCTTGGGCTCGAACCAGTACGAGTACGTGGTGGAGGGGATGTCGACGGCGATGCCTGGGTAGTGGTTGACATGCCAGGTGCCGCCCAAGTCGTCCTCGCGGTCGAGGATGATGAAGTTGTCAAATCCGAGGCGCTTGAGCTGAATAGCGGCGCCGATGCCGCCGAAACCTGCGCCTACGATGATCGCGTCGAAACGGTCCGTGTTCACAGCCTTACTCCGTGCTACCTGTTTCCATACTTAATGAATCATAAGCTTTCCCTAAGATACGCAACTCTAACGGGACGCCACGCCGGACGCATCTGAGCTTTGCCAGTATGTGACCTTGCTGACACCAGTGCGGTAACTCATCGATGGGTCTATCAGACTGCGCCGTCCGGCCAGTTAACCGCGTAAACGGCCGCACTCTGGGCGATTGCGCGACTCTCGGTCGCGTCGCCCCGTCGCCGTAGCTCAGAGCGAACTCCTCTCACCCGCCGGCGTTCTCAACTTGTGGCGGGTCCGGCTGCAGGCGTCCCCTGCAGTCGGCCCAGCAACTCGTGGCATCGCCGGGCGCGTTCGGAGTCTTGAGCCATTACCTCGTTGAAGAAGGACTCGACATCATCCAAGCCGGCGTTCTTCGCATCGCGGACATACTGACCGTAATCGTGTCCCGCTCTCAGCGAATGATATTGAACGGAAATAAGATCGAAGGTTACGTCGTCGAAACCCGTTTCACCCGTTGCCATGTCGCCACCTCTCTGACAGTGAGCGCCAATCTGGTACTCGCCGTCTCCGGCTACCCTGAATGGACAACACCAAACGACGACTTGGAATATTTTTTCGGCAACCCACTGCGCGATGGCTGCGCCGGTCCGATGGCGGCGACGCAGCCCCTATCCACCGCCTGTTGCCGCGCCCCGGTATACAGGAAGCATCACTAAATGGTTGGCAACTTGACAGTTTGGGAGGGGCTTTCATGGGCATTTCAGACGCCATGATCGCACGTCACATCGTTCGTTCCCTTGGTCCAGCAGTAGTCATTGCAGCGTCGGGCGTGGCCGCTTCGGCCCTGACTACGTCCATTCCCTCGGCGTCGGCCCAGTGTCCGGACGTGCAAGTGGTGTTCGCCCGCGGCACCGGTGAAGCCCCGGGTGTGGGCCCCACCGGGCAAGCCTTCGTCGACGCGCTGCACCAACGCGTGGGCGGACGCTCGTTCGACGTCTACCCGGTCAACTACCCCGCCAGCGACCAATGGGCCACCGGCATCGACGGCATCAGAGACGCGGGCGCCCACGTCAATTCAATGGCCCACGACTGCCCCAACACCAAGATGGTGCTCGGCGGCTACTCCCAGGGCGCGGCCGTGATGGGCTTTGTCACCTCGGCCGCCGTCCCCGACGGCATCGACCCCAACACCGTCCCCAAACCGCTATCCCCCGACGTCGCCAACCACGTCTCCTCGGTCGTGCTCTTCGGCATGCCCAACGTCCGGGCGATGAACTTCCTCAACGAACCGCCCGTAACCATCGGCCCGCTCTACCAAGACAAAACCGTCAAGGTATGCGCCACCGAGGACCCGGTCTGCTCCGACGGGATGAACTTCGCCGCACACGACACCTACGCCGACGACAACGCCGTAATCGACAAGGGAGTCACCTTCGCCTCCAGCCACCTGGCAATGGGCGGGCCAACTCCGGTCGCGGCGCCGGCGACCGGATTTGGCAGCTGAGAAGCCGCTCGGCTAGCCGGGGATTTTGCCAAGGATTAGGTTTGTGACCGCCCCCGCGGCGTGCTGACTGGGGCCGGGGCCGTCCGAGCAGGTGTCCACGTCGACGACCACGTTGGCTTTGGCGGCCGCCGCACGGACGCAGAAGATGTGTACCGGCGTCTGAGGCACGTGCGTCATCGTCGTGATGCCGTTGCCCGCGTCGACAGGCGGCTCCATGGCCACGGGGTACGTCTGGCCATTCGGCCAGGTCGCATTCATCGTCGCGCCGCCGCATTGACGCAGAATCGACAACAGCTTGTTCAGCTGCGCCTGCGAGGCTGCGGCGTCGTGAAACGTTGCGACCGTCTGGCTGACGACCCACTGGTGGTAGACGTTGTGAGTGTCGACGAAGTCCGACCCCGCGAAGCCCAGGATGGCCGGGAGGTCGTAGGCCTCCGGGGCGCCGGGCTCCATCACGGCCCAGCAATCCGTGCGGTCGATGCGGCCTCGCTGCGGGTCGGGTCTCGATTGCTGGACTGTCGCACCAGCTTTCAGGGCGGGGTCACTCGCGATGTTCTTTGGCGTCCTCGACGTTGGTAGTGCTGCGCCGCGCACACGCGCAATTTAGGTTGCGGCGTGACGTTCGCTATCCGATCCGTACGGGAATTAACTGGCGCTCCAAATAGTGTTGGTCAATTGGCTGCAGACATTAGCTAACACGCGCTCGAACTGACGCGGGTAGTTAGCTTAACCGCGCTCGGACTAGCCGGTCGTGGGTTTCGAGTTCAGAAAAGCGACTATTCCCTGGGTGACCGCGGCGGCATATTTCGCCCGACCGTCCGGACTTTCCATTCGCGTCAAGTCACCGGCGTTTTTCATGTTGCCCAGTTCGACCAGGACCGCGGGGTACTGGGCCAGGTTGAGCCCTGCGAGGTCGTCGCGGCCGTAGAGGCCGTCCGAGCCGATGTAGTTGGCCGGCTGTAAACCGGACTGGACCAACGCATCCCGCATCGCATGCGCCAGATGCACGGCGGGCCCGGCTTGGACATCGTTGAGCGGGGGGCTGGAGTAGTTGACGTGGAATCCACTGCCGGATGGGGGCCCACCGTCGGCATGGATGCTCACGATCGCGTCCGGGTGCATGGCGTTGGCCGCCGCCGCGCGTTGGTCGATGCAGGGACCGACTCCGCTGTCGCTATCGCGCGACAGCTGGGTTCGGACGCCCATCTGGTTCAGCGAATCGTTGATCAAGCCCACCACCGCCCAGGTGAACGCGTGCTCGGGATATCCATCGTCGGCAACGGCACCCGAGGTCTGGCAGGGCTTGGTGCCGCCGCGGCCGTTGGGGACCTGCTGGTTGATCGACGCGTCGTTGACGGCGTTGTGGCCCGGGTCGAGGAAGACCGACATTCCGTCCACACCCGCCGCCGCGCGCGGGGCGGGCAGCAATGCGCCGACGGCAACAATCGCCGGCATCACACCGGCGATTCTCAGGACGTCGCGGCGAGCAACGGATCGCAGCCCACCAGGGCGATCACTCACTGCGCGATGGTAGCAATCGGTTTGCCGGCCGAGCCGCATAGGTTGGTGGCCTAGGCGAATTGTTTTGGCACGCACGGGTTCTGCGAGCCGTGGGAATCGACCGTTTCCAGTGCCGGCGAACCAACCTTGGAATCGGAACTTCGCGCCACCGGATATCGACATACTAAAAAGTATGTTAGGGTCGACCGCATGTCCGTGGTTGAAAGCCACCCGCTGCACGGCGTTACCGACGAATTCGTTGCGCGGCTGGCCGATCGGGCCGAGGAGGCCGAGCGGTTGCGGCGCCTGCCCGCGGCGACGATCAGCGACTTCAGGCAGACCGACCTGTTCCGGTTGCTGCTGCCGGCCCGGTTCGACGGCATCCAAGCATCGTTTCCCGAACTGCTGGAACCGATTCGGCGGATGGCGCATGGCTGCGCGTCGAGCGCCTGGACGCTCGGTTTCTACGCGCTGCACAACTGGATGCTGTCGCTGTTCGATCCGCGCGTTCAGGACGAGGTTTTCGCGGCGGGACCCGTGCTGGCGCCGGCTCCCCTGGCTCCCACCGGCCGCGGCGCACCGGCCGACGGCGGAGTGCGCCTGACCGGCAGGTGGTCCTGGGCGACGGGCGCGATGGATGCCGATTGGGTGATCGTCGGCGTGCTCGTCGAACGGCAGGACCGGATCGATCCGGCGTTGGCCGTGGTACCCGCCGAGCAGGTCGAGGTCGTCGACACCTGGCACACGGCCGGAATGCGCGGCACCGGCTCGCACGATCTCGTCATCTCCGACGCTCTCGTGCCTGAGCATCGACTGGTCGCCGTGGCCGACATCTACGGCGGGATGACACCGGGTGCGCGCGAGCACGAGGTTGCGACCTACCGGTGGCCGATGGTTCCGGCGCTGGCGCTGACGGCGGCGATGCCCGTGCTCGGAGCTGCGGAACGGGTGACCGAACTCTTTGCCGAGCGGCTCAGCGGGCGCGTGCTGGCCTACAGCGGGGTGGCGCAAAAGGATCAGCCCGCCGCTCAGATCAGGCTGGGCGAGGCTCGGGTACGGCTGAGCTCACTGCGGGCGTTGGTCGCCAAGACCGCCGACGAGATCGAGACGATCGTGGTCAGCGGGCAGCGGGTGAGCCGATCGGTGCGGGCCGACGCGCGGCTGGCGGCCGCGCGCACCGTGCACGAAAGCCGGGCGATCATCGCCGATCTCATGGAGGCCGCCGGTGCCAGCGCCCACTTCTTGTCGAGCCCTATGCAGCGTGCCAAGCGCGATGTGGACATCGCCGCGGGGCATGTCGTGTTCGACTACGACACCAGTCGAGAGTTGGCCGGCGCGTTGGCGATTGGTGCGAAGATTTCACCCATCGCCATGATCTGAGCCGGCAATTCCCGCCTCCCCCAGCATCAGGGCCAGGAACCGTTCTCGTTGAGCCACCGATTGGGCCTGTTCGGCCGAGCTGGTGAGATGTAGCAGTCCGATTCCCGCGGCGAAGGTCAATTCGGCGCGCAGCCTGGCGTCCTCAAGGCTGAAACCGTAGTCGCGATAAGCCTTTATCACGGTGCGAAGCAGGAGCCGATCGGTGGCACGGATATTCTCGGCGGCCACCGGGTCCAGGCGCGCCCACTCGCGCATCGCCCGCTCAAGCATCCAGTACCTAGGGCTTACCAGGTTGGCCGTCAGGGCCGACAGGCGCTCCCGGGGTGGCAGTGCGTCGAGCTCGGACAGCGCCTGGCGGTCCCGCTCAAGGAATGTGTTCCACGACTCGATCAGCGCGGTCCGGTACTGTTCGATGTCCTCGAAGTGCCAGTAGAAGCTGCCGCGGGTGACGCCCGCCTGCCGGCAGAGGCGTTCGACTTTGAGTGCGCGCACGCCCTCCTGGGCAAGCACGGTGTACCCCACCTCAAGCCAGTTGTCGGCTGACAGGCGGGTCGAGGGCTGCTTTCGCACCACCACACCATGCAGGTTACGGGAGGCGTTCCTGGCCGGAGGCAGGATGAGGCGATCTCGGTTGTCACCGGTCTCCTTACCGCGTCGGCGGGACGGGGAGTCGGGCGGTGTCATCGAGGTCGACATCGAGCGCGTTCAGCATCAGCGCCAAGCCCGCGTATCGGCTGATGACCATCAACGCTTCGACGGTGGCCTGCGAGCCGAGAGCCGTGTGGACCTGGTCGAAAAGTGGGGCCGAGACGTGGCGGGTGGTCACTAGTTCGGTCGTCAGTCGTAGCACCGCCAGCTCGGTGGGATCGAATTGTCCTGTTTGCCAACCGGACTCGGAGGTAACGGCGTCGATGGTGGCGCCGCCGACCCCGACAGTCTGCGCGACGTCCTTGTGTTGGCCCAGTTCGTAGGCGCAGTCCATGAGGTAGGCGGTGCGCAGCACGATCAGTTCGCGAAGCCTTCTCGGCAGCACCGGGCTGGCCAGGGCGGCGTCGCCGGCCACCATCCAGCCGGTGAACACCTTCTCGGCGTTGGCCAGCGCACGGTAGACGTTGAGATTGCCTCGCCGCGCGGTCAATTCGCGGGCGATTTCGGTCATGTCTTCGGGCCGCCGGTAAGGAATTCGGGTCATTTTGTGTCGATCTCGAGGTCGACTGCGTTGAGCACCAGCGCCAGGCCGTAGTAACAGCTGACGATCATCAGCAATTCGGTGAGTGCCTCGTCGCCGAGCAGGACGTGGGCGGTGGCGAAGGTGTCGTCGCTGAGCCGGCGAGTAGTGCAGAGCTCGGTGACGGTGTCGATGACGGTGCGTTCGTCGCCGTTGAAGCCGGCCGCGTCCAGCTCCGCTTTCTCGAGGAGGGCGTCGATCTGTTGGTCGGTGAGCCCCGCGGTGCGGGCGAAGACTACGTGCTGGGCGAGTTCATAGGGCGAGTCCTGCAGATGGCCCACCCGCAGGATTATGATTTCGCGCATCCGCGGAGTGAAGGTCGGGCTTTCGAAGAGCTGCCCGGCCATCTGTGCCCAGCTCTCAAACACGTTCGGGGCGTTGGCGAGCAGGCGTAGCACATTGAGCGTGTCGGGACGTGTCAGCAGCCGCCGGATCTGTTCCGGTTGCTCGTCTGCTTCGGACAGAGGCATTCGCGTCATCCGCCCGAGTCCCTTTCTCGTCCGGGAATGATTACTCGACTGTAGTGAACGCCGCTGTTCGGAGTTATAGAGCGTTGCCGAAGCTGCTAGCTCATGTGCTATCGCTTTCGGGCTCTACCCGTGGGCCCGGCGCCCCCTGTCACGGCTGCCGATATGAGTGCTATTGCGCCAGTGGACCAACCGTCGGCAGTTCTGCTCGTCTCAGGTTGATGCGGTAGAAGGTTTGCTTCTCGCCCGCAACCGCGAATCTTCGATTGCGTTTGATTGCGAGATATTTCGCTTCGGGTCGCCGACCGTCACTTGGTCACGATAGCCGAGTTGTAGTTAGGGGCCCACGCCTGCTCGAAGACGGCGACGGGGACCTGCTCGTCGCGGCCGGTACTGATGCCGCTGTCGTTGAGATGCACCACACCGGCCTTGCTGTCAATGCCGGTGACCACCACGAAGTGGTTTGCAGAGTTCCGCTTCCCGGGCCGGTTCCAAATTGTTTCGGCATTGAGGATGACGATGACCTTGTGGTTTCCCCCCAGCTTGCGCGCCACGGCGTCGGTATCGGTCTGAATGTTCTCGGCTCTGATCCAGTAGTGCCAGAGGAGTACCGGAAGGTCGGCGATATCGGTGGCGCCCGTTGGCTTCCAAATCGGCCCGTGACCCGCTGTGCTCGTTGTGTTTTCGGCCAAAGTGATCATCTGCTGCTCGGTTGGCTCGCGTCCCGTAATCTGGCCGACCACATCGGCCACCGCCATTTCCCCGCAGTCGGAAGCGTGTTGCTCGCGCCAGTAGGGCGCGGCGGCGACGGGATCGCCATGCATTCCCAACTCATGGTCGGCGTCGGGGACGGGAGCGCCCGGGTTGGCGTGCACCCCAGCGGCCAATATCACCGGAGACGCTGCAATCGTGGCGGACAACAAAACGACCCGGCCGACCGTTCGCGCGACGCTGGCGACCTTTGCCCGCGAGGTGCTCGTCATGGGTGTCCGCTCCGGGGCCGCCGCGACGGCGTGTAGATGTGACGAAAAGAGGTTCAGGTTGTGGCCCTGGACGGAGATTTAACAGAAAGTTGGCGAAAATACCGCACCGACACGCGGGTAGTTATTGCCATGAAATCAAGCTGGTACGTAAGGCCTCAGACTGCGTGGCGCACGACGAGCACCCTGACGGCCAGTGCGAACTCAGACAGCCTGCGGCGCATCGGCTTCCGGCGTGGAAGCATCGGCGAGTAGTCGAAGCATGTTGAGCGTGTCGGGACATGTCAGCAACTGCCGGATCTTTTCCGGTTGTTCCCACAGTCGAAATCTGCGATAGCGACAACCCTATGTGCCTCTCGCGGAGAGGCAGCATGCGCTGGGGCCGTATCCGCTCGACCCGAATCTCCTGTCGCAGGGGCTGCCGCCGGATGACCGGGCTGGTATCGAGGACAGGATCTTTGGTCCGGTTGAAGGGACGCCGTTGCCGCCGTGGGTGGCGCCCGCTGGAACACCGCCAGGGCCGCCAGCACGGGGTTTGGTCAACGTACCGCCAAAAGCGCCCCAGGCGGGTGCTGCGCCAGCAGCGCCAAGTACGTTCAACCCCAAAATTTCTGGTGTCTCGCCGTCGGTTGCGGTGCTGCACTATAACCCGCGCACGGGTCGGTATCTTCCGTCCGACGGTCAGCTTTACCGGCAGTCGGATTTGGGGGGTCTAAGGCGCCGAAAACGTGGGAAGACATGTTGATTGGTTCGGGTTAAGACCGGATCCAGTCGCTCTAGCTTGACTTACTTCCGACGGAGAACGGCTTAATTCCTAGGACGCAAACCTCTTGCGACGCCGTCACCCAGTACTAGTACGCAAGGGCGCTGTCAAACGCCTTTCGCGTTGCTTTGATGACACCTCTTGCCATCAGGAAGTTTCCGCCGCCACCAATGGCGACTCCAAGGCCGAATGGCGCCGCTCGGCCAAGGACAATAACGCCGCGCTTCGTCCCATACTTGGTGATGAAATGCGCACCGAGGACACGATTGATCCGACGGATCGTCTCCATAGGGACAGCCTGCACGCCGCGCGCGCCAAGGTGAGATCCCGTTCTTCCGGCGGCTTTGGAGACGCCGCCCGCCATTCCGCCGCCTGATAACACCATCAGGAGCAGGGCACGTTGCCGCTCGTAATTTTCAACGCGTATCCCGTAGACACTCGCCACCGCGAGGACATGCGCGGCGCTAGCGGTCAGGAAGAAGCCACCGTCTCCGATTCCGCTGGCAAGCGCAGCGACAGTGCCAGCCCCGGGTATGGCGGCGACACCGCCGGTCGCGGCGCCCGTGGTGGTTACAGTCGTTGAGAACAAGGTCTCGAGCTTGTTGATGAGAACTTCGTCAGTGGCATCTGGGTACTGCGCACGCAACTTATCGACGGCACCGCCGGCCAACTTGGAGGCTTGTTGGATGGCCCTATCGAGCAAACCGTTGTACTCGGGGAGCTCTCGGTCCTTGCCATCGGTCTCGTTTCCGGCACCTGCTTCTTTCACGGCCTCCCCTTCTGCGACCCGGTGGCGACCAGTGGCTGCGTGGCGGCTCCACCTTCCACGCGTTTGCTGGCCACGGCGAGCCTAAGGCACACGAGCGACGAGCACGTTCTTTCCCAACAAGTGACTCATGGCTGGTGCGAGACCAACGACGCTCTGTACATCGATATGCGACTGGTCGAGGGGCGGTATTTCGTCGTCTACGGCGTAGTACCGCTGAAGCAAATCAACCGCAGTTTTGCGCTCCCGAAGTAGCACTGCTAGTTCAGCCAGCTCAGCATCCGCGTGTTCGCCCACGCCGCTTAGCTCGGCACGACCGACTGACATTACTCCTGCGCACCCGATTAAGCGTCCTTTGCCTCTGCCCGACTGACAGCTCAAAATGTTTGGACAACTGTCGGAAAGGGCATCTGCTAAGGTCGCGGCGGCAACGCTGCCAGCCACCCATCCGAAAGCAACTCCAACAGCTGCCCATCCGGATCCCGGATCATCGCCATCGCCTCACCCACGCTGCCGTCGACCACCGCTCCCCCGAACTCCGCAACCTTCTCCAACACCCCGGGAAGATCGGATACCGAAAACGAGATGTGCGTCAGTCCGATCTGATCCATGACCCGCTCCGAGCCGGCGTGAACCTGACGCTTCGAGTAGTCCATCAGTTCGAGCACAAAACCATCCCGCACGAAGTAAGTCGCATGCACGCCGAGCGGCTCGGGCAGCCCGACGAGCTGGGAGGTCGGGCCATCAGGCGGATCGAGTTCCCACCAGAACTGGAATCCCAGCAGGCCCTCGTAGAAGCGGCGCGATCGCTCGCGGTCTGCGACGCATAACCCAACGTGATTGAAAACCGTCCGATGGCTCGTCATGACAACCTTCCCGCAGCAAATCGGGACCCCGCGGTCACGCCGACCGACCTCGAACCCACTTCCACCACGCAGCTCAAACGCGTAATAATGCAAAGATAACCGAATAAACACCGGCTACCGCCGAAGAAGCAGATCACCTTCCGTTGGAGGGCTTTTCGATGGCCACACGTCCGAACGTCAGCGCAGACGCAATCGTTGACTTCGACCATCATTCCGACGCTTTCAACCTCAATGAGCTGGCCGTCAACGCCGACTTACGGCAGCGATGTCCCGTGGCGTGGAACGAGAACTACGGCGGGTTCTGGTTCCTCAGCAGCTATGATGCCGTGAGCCAAACCGCCCGCAACGGCGACACTTTCGCCCACAAATACGAGCCCAACGCCGACGACGGCGTCGACTATCAAGGCGAGATGGGCGTCCCGCGCCCCGACGGCCAGCCCGCCCTGGGCATCGGCGAGGTCGACGGCCCATACCACCAAGCGCTACGGCACGCGCTGGCGCCGTTCTTCTCCCCCGGCGCCGTCGAGAAACTCAAGCCGTTCATGGAGCAATCCGCCCACTGGTTCCTCGACCAGCACATCGCCGACGGGCACATGGACCTGGTGCTCGACTACGCCAGCCCGGTCCCGGCCATCCTGACCATGAAGCTGATGGGCCTGCCCTACGACAACTGGCACCTGTACGCCAACCTCTTTCACTCCGTCATGGCCGTCCCCCAGGACAGTGACGAGTACGCCAGCGCGATCGCCAAAGTGCCCGCCATGATGGAAGAAGTACTCGAGTTCGCGGCCAACCGACGGGCCGATGCCCGAGAAGACCTGACCAGCTTCCTCATTCAATTCGAGTTCGACGGCCACCGCCTCACCGACGAACAGCTGCTCAACATCCTCTGGAACCTCATCGGCGGCGGTGTCGACACCACCACCTCCCAAACCGCACTGACCCTGCTGCACCTGGGCACCCACCCGGACATCAGACAACAACTCATCGACCACCCCGAGCTCTACCGCACCGCCACCGACGAATTCCTGCGCTACTTCTCCGTCAACCAAACCCTCAGCCGCACAGTCACTCACGACGTCGTCCTCGCCGGCCAACGCCTCCGCAAGAACGACCGCGTCGTCATCAGCTGGCTATCGGCCAACCACGACGAGAATGAATTCGACCGGCCCGACGAGATCATTCTCGACCGCGCACCCAACCGGCACGTCGCGTTCGGGCTGGGGCCACACCGCTGCATCGGATCGCACCTGGCGCGGCTGATGTCGGCAGTGATGGTCAAGGCCGTCCTCGACCGCATCCCCGACTACCAAGTCGACGTCGAGAACGTCCACCAATACCTGGGCAACCCGAGCATGACCGGCCTGGGCAAGCTCCCGGTCACCTTCACGCCGGCAGCCAGCCAGGAAACGTCACAGCCGGGGTAATCGCTCAAAGCACTTGCGCCACAACGCCCGCGATTAGTTTATCGGGGGCCTGAACGATCCCGACAGCGCCCAATTGGCCACCGATGGCAAGCGAAGCGATGCCGTGCACCAGCGACCAGAGCGGCGCGGCCACCTCCCGAGGATCCCGATCCGCGACGATCCCCGCCTCCTGGCACTTGGTGATCGCGTCGAGCAGGTCCCCGAACGCCTGCTCGCCGGCCATCGCCATGCTGGGCTGCTCCGCCTTCAGCGACTCCGCCCCGAACATCACCTGATAGTGATCAGGGTGGCCAATGGCCCAACGCACATAGGCACGGCCGAGCTCAATTACCCGCTCCTTCGGATCGGATACTCGATCGGCCGCCGCAGCGAGGTCGGCGTGCAATTCGTGAAATCCCTGTTCGGCGACGGCGGCCAGCAGCTCGGCCTTATCGGCGAAATGCCGGTACGGCGCCGCGGCACTGACCCCGGCGCGCCGCGCCGCCTCGGTGAGGGTGAACCCTTTCGGCCCCTTCTCGGCCACCAGCGATAGCGCGGCGCTGGTCAGCGCACGTTTGAGATCACCATGGTGATAGCTCCCACGCCGCCTGCCGGTCGATCGCTGCACTGCCATGTTGACGACATTAACATTACGATCTATGTTAATGATATTCACATTGGCGCCCAAGGAGAAGAAATGTCGAATCTGCTTGAAACCACGTCCACGCTCGCCGGCACCCGCGATCGGGAGAAGGCGGCCGACCTACTGGGTCAGGCGCTCGCCCAGGGCTATCTGCAGGTGGACGAGTATGACCAACGCCTGCAAGCGGTGTTCCAAACCCACACAGCCCAAGAACTACACGAGCTCCTGGCCGGCCTGCCGCTCGATCGCATCCGGCATCACGATCCCCGCAGGCGTGCCGCTCGCATCGCCGCGGCTCGCCGCGGAGTGCGCGCCCACCTTTACGCATACATCGCCATGTGCGTCATCGTGCTAACCGTCTGGGCAGCGGTCGCCATGACGACCGACGCAACGTACTTCTGGCCGATCTGGCCCATCCTCGGCGCGGGAATCGGACTCATCAGCCACGCCGTGTCGATACCGCACATCAACCAAAGCCGTTGGCAACCAATGCTTTCGGCTATCTTCGCGCCGGTACAGTGCCGAGGAACCTTGCGCCCGTGGTGATTACGTAGCAGTAGCGTACTGCAGCACAGGTTCCGAGGAATCGACGTGCCCGTAGCTGATGATCCGCAGCCGGTTCGGGCGTACCTCGTAGACGACGCCGTCGACCGGATTGGTGACGTCGAACCCGTCCTCGACCCGCTCGGCATTGGAGAGCTCGATGTGGGCGCCGTCGCGAATCCGCTCGCCGCGGTAATAGTAAGTCGCGCTGAGGTTTTTACACACCACCGCCAGCGACTGGCTCGTTCGCACCACCGCGGCCGGTGGATTGCCCGGGTCGCATCGGGCCGTCTCGCCCACGAACCCTAATCCGTCGGCGCCCTTCACCGGACGCGAGAGTGTCGGCGTCAGCGGTGCCGGCGGAGTCGTCGGGGCCGCAGGTGCCGCCTGTGCAGTCGACAGCGGCGGAGCCCCCGAACCGTTGTGATGAGTTCCGCCAACCAAATTCACCGACAACACCAGCCCGGCGATCAACAGCACCGCCGCCACCGCGGCCACCACGAGCGGTGTGCGACCGATCGCCGGCCAATGCCACCAGCGCCCCGGCCCAGCAGGCGGCCCGGGGCTGCTGTCAGCGGGCTCGTCGAGTTCCGCAAGGGCGACGGTCGGCAATGGGCGCGTCCGAGGCGGGGGACCACTTCGGCCGGCCGCGGCACCCACCGGTTCGTACGCCGCGAACACTGCCTCGCTGGCCGCCTTGGCGAGCTCACCCGCAGACGCGAATCGCGCCGCACCCTGTTTGGCCATGCCGCGGGTGATGATGTCGTCGTACTCGCGGCCGACACCGCGGCGCATGATGCTGGGCCGGGGCGCCGGCGCCAACATGTGCGCGCGCTTCAGCTCCCCCGCGTCCTCGCTTTCGAACGGTGGTTGGCCGGTGAGGCATTCGTAGAGCACACACGCCAACGAGTAGATGTCGGTCTGCGGTCCCACGCGTCCGGTGGTGAACCACTCGGGCGCCATGTAAGTCCGCGAGACTTTCTCGTCGCCGGCTGCTTGGGCGACGCCGAAGTCGGCAAGGTATGTGAAGTGGTCGTGGGTGAGCAGGATGTTTTCGGGCTTGACGTCGAGGTGCACCAGCCCACCGGTATGCGCGGCGTCCAGCGCTCGCGCCACTTGGGCGGTGATCGATGCCGCGCGCGAGGGTTCCAGCCCGCCCTGCTCGCGCAGCAGGTCCTTGAGGCTGCCTCCGTCGTCGACCAGGTGCATATCGATGAAGGGCACGCCGTCGATCTCGCCGAAGTCATGCAGCGGCAGGACGTGGGGCTCCTGCAGCCGCGTCACGTTGCGGCACTCGCGCCAAAGACGTTGCTGGAAGCCAGGGTCCGCGGCCGTCTCGCCACGTAATTGCTTGACCGCGACCATCCTGTCCTTAACGGTGTCGTACGCGCGGTAGACCTCGCCCATTGTCCCGGTGCCGATCAGAGAGCGCAGCTCGTACGGCCCGAACCGGGTACCGAGCCGCGAACCGCGGGACGAGGAGGTCAAGTTAGCAATCCTTTCTCAAGACAGTCCGGCCCGCGAGTTCCCGAATCGGGCGTCGACATAACGTGCGCAGCCTCACGCGTGTCGCTACACCGAGACACCGCTGATGGCCGCTATTGTCTCCCGGCCAGCTGCCACTCGCATTACCAACGGCATCGGCCTGCGCAAAACTGCGCCTGCCCCACCCTAGCGGCAACGATGCCTGGTACCAGGCCCTTCACGTCGCCGCAAACGCTCAACGGGTGGCTGGCTTCAATCTCGACATCGTTCAGTCCCGTCGAAAATCGCTAATATGCGGCGCCGATGCAGTTCGCCGTGGAGGTGTTGCCTCCCCCTGGCTACGCACACAGCGAAGTTGTTCGCAACGGCGCGAGGTCAACGCTTCACTTATTGCCGGTTTTCAGCGACTCGGCTAGTCGTTCGCCGTGGGGTGTCAGTTGGAGCCAGATCGATAAATCCCACAGCGTGGGTTCGTCGTAGTGACCGACGAAGAGGTCGTAGAGGCGGTCCATAGCCGCGTCGATCGAAAGATCCCAGGGCACCACTCGCTCGTCGGAAGCGCCGAGTATGTCTCCGATCTTCATGAGGCCCTCGTCGAGCAGGGATCGAATCGTACGCAGTACCAGGGTTTGTTCAGCCGCAACCGTATCGGCGAGGTGGTGGCGTTTGGTGACGGACGTGACCTGCGCCATTGGGACACACATCGCCAGCCCATCGAGCAGCAGCTCGTTGCGCAGGAACTCTTCGGCGTTGATGTCGGGCTTGTCGTGTCCTAGATGCCCGTCATTAGGCTGAGTCATGGTCTTCTCCAGTGTCGCAGCTGTCAGCTCGCTCGGCGTCGGAGGTCATTCTTGTGGGCCTTCGTATTCTTCGGGGATCTCACCGAGCAGCGGCCATTTGTGGTCCAAAGTATGCGGAATATGGATGGGATGAGGACCTATAGCGGGTGAATTGGGTGACAGCCCTCCGAAACCTGGCATTGCCCCTCCATTTTCTCCAGCGCGAGGGGCGGGTTTCACCGGCGGCGACGCTTCGACTGGCGCACGAGCCGGTGTTTGGGGAGTGATAGCGGGCTCCCCGCCCGCCGACGGCGCTGCCGGCCGCGGCGCGGGAGGTGCCGGTATTTCCGGTACGCCCCCTCGCGGGTTGATGTGAACTTTGGTATAGCCGCCTTGACCGTTGATGTCGAGGACCGGTTTCCCGTTGGACTCGGCTGTCCAGCGCTGCCCGATCGTCGTGCCGTCGGGTAGCCGGTATCGCGTCCCCTTGCCAGGATCGCCGTACCCATTCGGCATTTCGACCCCATGCTGTTTGGCCCACTTCCATAGATTCTCTAGATCTTGCGCAGAACGCACTTCCCTGACGTCTGGTCGATCGCCGACGGGCAATTTCTCAAGTACCCCGCGGATATCGCCCCCACCGGGGCCGCTCGGTAGGCCCGGGATTCGCTTCGTCGTCGCCACCATCTTGTTTCCAGGTGTGGTCGACAGCTTGGATATGGCCGTTGCGCCCCCGCAGGGGGGCGGGGCGCGGCGGAAAAGTATCGCGGATTCCAGCAATAGCGTCGGTGATTCTGCCGGCGACATGTTGATCCAGACCCACCAGTTGCGCGGCGCGTTGACGGATGTCACCGGACATGGCTTGTGCTGCGGCTGCCCGCGCGGCTCGCTGCGCGGTTGTACCGCCGGTCGTGCCGTCAATCACCGAAAGGTCTTCACCCACTTCGAATCCCGCAGCGCGCGCGTCCTTGTACGGCGTACCGTACTCGGGCGCGGGCCGCATACAGATCCGACGCCCCACTGCGCGCAACGCGGACCGCCGCCTGTAGCTGGTCGACTGCTGCGCTGGTGGTTTGCAGGTCGGCATGTGTCGTGCAACGCAATTTGGCGGCAGCTTCGCCGTGCCAATCGACCGACACGGCGTCTCGCCAGACCTGATGAGCCACACCATAGCTACGCTCGCCCACGGTCTCCCAGTGAGTGGCCGCTTCGGTGAGATGGTCTGTGGGCCAGGCCAACAGCGCCGACAGACCAGGTACTCCCGCAACCGCTGCCATCGCTACACGCTGGTCACCGAGGGAGCCACAGAAGTGAGTTCGGTGGCCGACTCAGCTTCCTGGGCCAGATAGCGGGTATTGGCTTGGGCGACGCCGGTAGCGCACGCACCCACCCGTTCGGCCAGCCCTGCGGTGAACGCCGCGACGTCAACGTTGGCGCCGTTGACCGCGGCCGCGCTGAGCTGACACGACAACCCCAGCCCCGCCGGAGCCACCGTCCCGGTCAGTCCGTCCAGCGAAGCATCCCAGCGGGCGGCCATCGCCTGCACACCCGCGATATCCACACGCAACGTTTGCTGCACAAGCGAAAGCGTAGGCGGCACGTCACACGCCTGCCAGTCACTAAGGCGCCCAGCCCCCGCCACTCGAACCCGTCGGCAGGCAGTCAAGGCTATAACTCCCCGATACAGTGAGTAACTCTCCGGCACGTAAGAAGGTGAGGCCTTCGATGACCGACATGACGGCGCAGTTCGCGGAGATCGTCGGGGCGCACAACTTGCTTACGGGCGACGCCATTTCCGAGGACTACGCACACGACGAGGTCTTGACGAAGCCGCCGCAGAAACCGGCATACCTGGCCAAGCCCGCGACCGCCGAAGAGGTCGCGCAGTTGCTCAAGATCGCCACGGAAAGCCACGTGCCGGTGACGGCCCGCGGCTCGGGCACCGGCTTATCGGGCGCGGCGATCCCCCGCGCGGACGGGCTGCTGATCACCTTCGAGCGCATGAACGCCGTGCTGGAGGTCGACGTCACCAACCAGGTCGCCGTCGTCCAACCCGGGATGACGCTCACCGAACTGGACGACGCGACCGCCGGCACCGGGCTGCGGTACATGGTCCACCCGGGCGAACTGTCGTCCAGTGTCGGTGGCAACGTGGGCACCAATGCCGGCGGCATGCGCGCCGTCAAGTACGGCATCGCCCGCCACAACGTGCTCGGCCTGCAGGCCGCGCTGCCCACCGGCGAGCTCATCCGCACCGGCGGCAAGATCGCCAAGGTCTCGACCGGATACGACCTGACCCAGCTCATCGTCGGCTCCGAAGGCACCCTGGCCCTGGCCACCGAGGTGACCGTCAAGCTGCATCCGCGGCTCGACCACAACGCCACCGTCCTCGCGCCGTTCGCCGACTTCGACCAGGTCATGGAGGCGGTACCCAAGATCCTCGCCAGCGGCCTGGCGCCCTACATCTTGGAGTACATCGACAACGTGACGATGGCCGCGCTGGTCCATACCCAAAATCTCGAGCTGGGTGTGCCCGATGACATCCGGGACAGTTGTCAGGCCTATCTGGTTGTGGCGCTTGAGAATCGGGCCGCGGATCGGCTGGACGAGGACGTCGAGAAGGCCGGCGAACTGCTCGCCGGACTGGGTGCTGCAGACGCCTATGTGCTCGAGGGAGGCTCGGCGCGCAAGCTCATCGAGGCGCGCGAGAAGGCGTTTTGGACACTCAAGGCGCTCAACGCCGACGACCTCATCGACACCGTGGTGCCGCGCGGCGCGATGCCGAAGTTCCTTTCCGGCGCGCGCGGTCTGGCGGCGGCGGCCGGCGCGGCCGCGGCGGGTTGCGGGCACGCCGGTGACGGCAACGTGCACCTGGCCATCTTCTGCCAGGACGCCGCGATCCGAAAGAAGTTGTTGACCGACATCTTCGCGCTGGCAATGGAATTGGGTGGCGCGATCTCCGGCGAACACGGCCTGGGCCGCGCCAAGGCCCCGTACTTCACGGAGCTTGAGGACCCGGTCAAGGTCGACCTGATGCGCCGCATCAAGGCGAGCTTCGACCCGGCGGGCATCCTCAACCCCGACGTCGCGTTCGCTTCGGGCGACTGGGTGTGAGCTCTCGCCGCGAATTGTCGCTGGAAGGCGAGCAAAACATGTGTCCGCCTCGCGGAGAGGCGTAAGTGGCGCCTGTGACTCGCCCTGTTCGCGCCCGTCCGAAAAGTTGACCCACGCCTAACCCGCATGCCACCATTCTGGGTTATACATCCCATTCTGTAGGAGGAGGTGCGACCGTGAGCGCACCGACCGTGGTTCTGGTCCATGGCGCATGGGCCGACGGGTCGAGCTGGGGCCACGTCATCACCGCGCTACACCAGGCCGGCATCCCTGCCATCGCCGCACCCATTCCCCTCACCACGCTTGACGACGACGTCGACGCGGTCCGAAGGACCATCGACCGCACCGAAGGACCCCTCCTGCTGGCCGGTCACGCCTACGCGGGCGGCGTGATCGGCGCAACCCGCCACGAGCGCCTCAAGGCCCTGGTCTATGTGGCCGCGTTGGCGCCCGACGAGGGCGAGACGGTCGCCGACGTGTTCTACCGCAACCCCCCGCATCCGAAGGCACCAGAACTCAAGCCCGACGACGCAGGCTGGATCTGGTTGCCGGACAACGCTTTTGCCGACGCGTTCGCCCAGCACGCGACGACCGATGAGCATGCCCTGCTGGCCGCGGTCCAAAGGCCCATCGCCGCCCCGTGCATTCAGCAACCTGTGCCCAAACCCGGCTGGAAAACCTTGCCCGCCTGGTACCTGGTCGCCGAAGAAGACCGGATGATCAACCCGGCTACCCAGCGGTTCATGGCCGAACGCATGAAGGCCACCGTCCGCACTCACCGGGTCGACCACGCGCCGCTGATAACCCGAGCTGACGTTGTGACGGACATCCTCACCGAAGCGGTGCGGGGCATCGCCACGTAATCCTCAGCTGCGCAACGGATGTCGGCTGATTGCCGGGGTGGCGGAGACACCCGGACTCCAAGGTGATCGCCGTCACCCGAAGTGAAGCAGTGCACACAACGCACAGTTGTGCCTTCACAACATATGGCCTCTACTGACGCCGTCGTAAGTAGTGCACCATGGAAATCGCGACCCGTGGGTCCGACGACGAACTTACGGTGGCGTACAGACTCAACATCATCGCGATGCCGCGGCCCGGCAGCCCGCCCTGCGACCGAGGAACGGCCCGATCTGAGGCCGGATCCGCCAAAACGAATGAGAGCGCCACATGACCACCGCACGTCCCGTCAAGACTCGCAACGACGGTCAGTGGGCGCTGGGCGATCGCGAACCGCTCAACCACGCCGAGCAGTTCAAAAACGACGATGCGCCGCTGAACGTGCGCGACCGCATCATCAACGTCTACTCGAAACAGGGCTTCGACAGCATCGCCAAGGACGACCTGCGCGGGCGATTCCGCTGGATGGGCCTGTATACCCAGCGTGAGCAGGGCTACGACGGCAGCTGGACCGGCGACGAGAACACCGACAAGATCGAAGCCAAGTACTTCATGATGCGGGTCCGCTCCGACGGCAAGGCGATGACCGCCCACACCATGCGCACGTTGGGGCAGATTTCGACCGAATTCGCCCGCGACACCGCCGACATCAGCGACCGGGAAAACCTGCAACTGCACTGGGTCCGGATCGAGGACGTGCCGGAGATCTGGCGGCGACTCGATTCCGTGGGCCTGCAGACCACCGAGGCCTGCGGTGACTGCCCCCGCGGCATCCACGGCTCGCCGCTGGCCGGCGACTCGCTCGACGAAATCCTTGACCCGTCACCCGCGATCGACGAGATCGTCCGGCGCTCGCTGAACAACCCCGAGTACGCCAACCTGCCCCGCAAGTACAAGACCGCGGTCTCGGGCCTGCAGGACGTCTCCCACGAGACCCATGACATCGCGTTCGTCGGCGTCAACCACCCCGAGCACGGCCCCGGCCTGGATCTGTGGGTGGGCGGCGGCCTGTCCACCAACCCGATGCTGGCGCAGCGGCTGGGCGTGTGGGTCCCGCTGGACGAAGTGCCCGATGTCTGGGAGGGCGTCACCCAGCTGTTCCGCGACTACGGCTACCGCCGGCTGCGCGCCAAGGCCCGGCTGAAGTTCCTGGTCAAGGACTGGGGCGCAGAAAAATTCCGTGAAGTTCTCGAACAGGAGTACATGAACCGCCGGCTGATCGATGGACCGGCGCCCACGCCGGTCAAGCACACCATCGACCACGTCGGGGTGCAGAGGATCAAGAACGGCCTGAACGCCGTCGGCGTCGCGCCGATCGTCGGGCGCGTATCGGGCAGCGCACTGTCGGCCGTGGCCGACCTCATGGAGAAGGCCGGCTCCGACCGGGCGCGGTGGACGCCGTTCCAGAAGCTGGTCATTCTCGACGTTGCCGACGACAAGGTCGACGAACTGGTCGCGGGGCTGGAAGCGCTCGGCCTGCCGTCGCGGCCGTCGTCGTGGCGAAAGAACACTATGGCGTGCACCGGAATCGAGTACTGCAAACTGTCGTTCGCCGAAACCCGGGTCCGAGCACAGACTTTGGTGCCCGAGCTGGAACAGCGCCTGGCCGACGTCGATTCCAAGCTCAACCTGCCGATCAGCGTGCATCTCAACGGATGCCCGAACTCGTGCGCCCGAATTCAGGTGGCCGACATCGGGTTCAAGGGCCAGTGGATCGACGACGGCGAGGGCAACTCGGTCGAGGGTTTCCAGGTTCACCTCGGCGGCGGCCTGGGCGAGCAGAGCGGCTTCGGCCGAAAACTGCGCCAGCACAAGGTCACCAGCGCCGAGCTGGGTGACTACATCGACCGGGTGACGCGCAAATACGTCGACGGCCGACAGGATGGCGAGACCTTCGCCTCCTGGGCGCTGCGTGCCGACGAGGACGAATTGCGCTGAGGCCGCGATGAACACACTCGTACTCACCGCACACGGCAGCCGCGACCCCCGGTCGGGCGCCAACGCCGAAGCCGTGGCCGACGGCCTGGCGATGATGCGGCCCGACCTCGACGTGCGGCTGGCGTTCCTCGAGCTCAACACGCCGAACTTTGCCGACGTGCTGGCCGGGTTGCCGGACAGCCGCCGCGCGGTGGTCGCCCCGTTGCTGCTGGCCAGCGCCTACCACGCGCGCCTGGACATCCCCAAGCAGATAGCCGACGCCGGTGCCCACGGCATCCGGCAGGCCGACGTGCTCGGTGAAGACGAGCGGCTGGTCGCGGTGCTACGTGAACGACTCGTTGAGGTCGGGGTTTCCCCGCTCGACGACGATCTCGGGGTAATGGTCGTCGCGATCGGTTCGTCGAATCTGGCCGCCAATGCACGCACGTCCAAGGTGGCGGCCAGGTTGGCCGCCGGCACCCAATGGGCCGGGACCACAACGGCGTTCGCCACCCGGCCCGAGGCATCAGTGGCCCGTGCCGCCGATCAGCTGCGCCGCCGCGGCGCGCGTCGGCTCGTCATCGCACCGTGGTTCTTGGCGCCGGGTCTCATCACCGACGGCGTGTCAAAGTTCGCCCGCGACAATGGCATTCCGATGGCGGCGCCGCTGGGGGCTCATCGGCTGGTGGTCGAGACCGTGCTCGACCGCTACGACGAGGCGCTCGCCGAGGACGCCGCGGCCTGAGCTTTCGACGCCGCTGCGCGGCTGATGATGTGGCTGAGCAAATCGCGGATCGCTCCGGGCGGCGGGGTGCGCCCGCCGATCCAGATGGCCCGAAACTTGCGGCGTAGGTCCAACTCCGGAATGTTCACCGCGTGTAGCCGGCCGACCGCCAGGTCGTCGGCGACGGCCAGCCGGCTCATGGTCGCCGGCCCCGCGCCGGCGAGCACGGCAGCGCGCATCGCCGCAGCGGAAGTCAATTCCAGCACGGGTGCGGCCTGTTCCATGTCCTCGCCGAGCACCTTGCGCAACGCCACCGTCAGCGAATCGCGAATGCCCGAATGGAGTTCGCGGGCCACCAACGGTGTCTGCGCGAGTTCGCGCGCGGTCACTACCCGCCCCCGTCGCGCCCACTTGTGGTCGGGCGGAACCACGATTACCAGCTCGTCCTCGCCCACCACGCAACTGCCCAAACCCTTTGGCGTACCAGGGTTTTCGACGAATCCGAGGTCGGCGCTGCCATCGCGGACCGAGGCGATGGCGTGGTCGCTGTTGGTGGCGGTCAGAATCACCTGAGGCGCGGTATCGCCGCGCCGCGTCGCCTCGGCCTGCAGGGACAGCAACCAGTGCGGCATGACTTGTTCGGAGATCGTCTGGCTGGCCGCCACCCTGATGCGTTCGCGGCCTTCTTTTCGCAGCGAACCGAGGCCTGCATCGATCTCGCCGGCGATTTCGAGCAGGCGGGTCGCCCAATCGGCGACGATCAGGCCCGCGGGCGTCAGTTGCGAACCGCGCGTCGTCCGGACGGCCAGGGTGACGCCGATCTGGGCCTCCATCGTGGCGAGCCGCCGGGATATGGCCTGCTGGGTCAGCCCGAGCTCGCGCGCGGCGCGGCCGAGGCTGCCCGTCTCGGCGATCGCCAGAAACGCCTCGAACGAGGCGAGTTCGGGCAACCGAGGGCTCAGCGGCATGGGCGGTAGCTCACAATCAAATCGTGTGACACAACTATAGCTTGTGACACCACAACGCCAAACCTCTACTCACGCGCAGCCCGAGCCGGAACGATGGGACAGATGAGGCGCGCAGCCCACCAAGTTCAGTAGCCCACGCGGGCGTCGTCGCGCTAAATTAGCCAGCCAGATCGTGTTTTGACTGCTCGCAGCCCGCTGACCCCGCTAGCCAAGGAAGGACAACACTCGTGGCTTACGTGATCGCCGAATCCTGTGTCGACATCAAAGACAAGGCGTGCATCGAGGAATGCCCCGTCGACTGCATCTACGAGGGTGCCCGGATGCTCTACATCCACCCCGACGAGTGCGTCGACTGTGGTGCCTGCGAGCCGGTGTGCCCGGTCGAGTCCATCTTCTACGAAGACGATCTGCCCGCCGAGCACAGCCAATACCTGCAGATCAACGCCGATTTCTTCACCGAGCTCGGCTCACCCGGCGGCGCGGCGAAGGTCGGGCTGACCGAGAACGACCCGGTCCCGGTCAAGGAGCTGGAGAGCAGAGCAGAGGCGTCGTAGCCTTCACGTGCCGCTAGTCCCATCCGGAGAGCCCGAAGGTATCGCTGGGCCTCCGTCCGGAAAGCTTCTGAACCACCCACTGGTTCCTCGAACTGGCCTCGGTTCGACGCGCGTTCGGCGCTTGCTCGGCGTGGTGAGCATGATGATGCGGCAACGGCTTCGCATGACATCGAGCACGCCGACGTATTCGCCGTGGTACGGCGACCACGCGACGCGGCAGGTGTAGTGGTTCACGCCGGTTTGGTAGCACGGGCGCTAGCCGTTTCGCGAGTCACTTATCCCCAGCGGAGAGGGGACGCCGGGGATGGCGCGGGACGCCGGGGGCCGCGGAGCGCATCGGCGGCTGACACCGCCCGCCTCTCCGGACCAATGTGACCGTCCCCAATCCGCTAGCGCGAGCGCTATCACTTCGGAGAGCCATCTACCCGTTTCGTAAGGTGAGGCAATGCGGACAGCTCGAATCATCCACGTCATCCGGCAAATAGGGTCGTTGGCGGTCACCAGCGTGACCGCGGCGTCCACCCTCAACGCCTACCGGCCGTTGGCGCGCGGCGGATACCCCTCGCTATTTTCGTGGATGTTCGGGCTCGTCGTCACCGAATTGCCGCTGCAGACGCTGCTGACCCAGCTCGGTGGACTGGCGTTGACCGGTCGTCGCCTGACTCCGCCCGTGCGAATAACCGCATGGATTGTCGCCGGCCTCTCGGCGCTGGGTCTGCTGAACCTCAGCCGCGCGGGACATCGGGCCAATGTGCCCCTGACCGAGGCGTTGGACAGCGAGCTGGGGGCCGACCGGCTCACCGAGTCGGCAAGCCTGTGGCGACGGCCGTCCGGCAGCGGCACCGCCAAGACCCCAGGGCTGCTGCGTATGCTGCGGATTTACCGCGACTACGCCCACGACTCCGACATCAGCTACGGCGAATACGGCAGCGCCAACCACCTGGACATCTGGCGACGTCCCGATCTCGACCCGGCCGGCAAGGCGCCGGTGCTCTTCCAGATCCCCGGCGGCGCCTGGACGACGGGAAACAAACGCGGACAAGCCCATCCGTTGATGAGCCACCTCGCCGAGCTGGGCTGGGTCTGCGTGGCGGCCAATTACCGGCACAGCCCGCGCAACACCTGGCCCGACCACATCGTCGACGTCAAGCGCGCCCTCGCTTGGGTAAAGGAGCACATCGCCGAATACGGCGGCGACCCCGACTTCGTCGTCATCACCGGCGGTTCGGCCGGCGGCCACCTGTCGCGCGCTGGCCGCGCTGACGCAGAATGACCCGCAGTTTCAGCCGGGATTCGAAGACGCCGACACCCGGGTACAGGCGGCGGTGCCTTTCTACGGCATCTACGACTTCACCCGGCTCGACAAAACGCTGCATCCGATGATGCCGGCGCTGCTGATCAAGTCGATCATCAAGCAAAAGCCGTCGACGCACCTGCAGACGTTCGAGACAGCGTCACCAATCAGCCACGTGCGCGCCGACGCTCCCCCGTTCTTCGTCCTGCACGGCAGCAACGACTCGCTGGCCTACGTCGAGCAAGCCCGCACGTTCGTCGAGCAACTTCGGCAAGCCAGCACCCAGCCGGTGGTGTACGCCGAATTACCGTTCACCCAACATGCTTTCGACATTTTCGGCTCGGTCCGCGCCGCGCACACTGCGGTGGCCGTCGAGCAATTCCTCGCCGAGGTCTACGCCGCGCACCTGCGGGCCGACGTTGTTGCGGCACCCGAGGTGTCATAACGGCAAGCGACGGTGGCCCGGCGCGGCCCGGCCCCCTGTCGGTGTCCCACGGGCAGTCGACGGACCGCAGGTTGGCGTCGCCGCGCGCGGGAAAGGTGGCGACGATCCGGGCGGCGCTGAACCCGCAGCCTTATTGCACCGCCACGGTCAGCGTGTAGGTGCACGCCGGTTTGGCGTCCTTGCCCACGAAGCTGGTGTACGACGTGCTGACGGTGGTGGTCCCCGGTTTCAGGGCGGTGAACGTCCACTCTTCGGTGCCCGGCGCCCCCAGCGCGTCGGAGGTCGGCTGGACGAACTGGTGGCTGAGTTGCTTGATGATCGACGCGTCGCCGACCTTGGTGTCGGGCGTCCACCGGTACGGGGTGGTGTAGTTCGAGCCCAACTCCACGATCAATGTATTGCCGACGGAAAGGGTGATGTTCTGACTGATCTCACTCTGCGTCAGCACATCGTTCATGGGGACCTGGAGCGTTTTGGTCGACGGCGGGTTCCTGGACGCGAAGTGGCAGCCAACCACCGTCGACAACATCAGCATGGCGACTGTTACCAGCAGCCTGACCTTCACCAGATCCCCCTTCGATTCCCCGCCCCGGAGCCTATCCAGACCGAAGATAGGCGACGACGACGCCGACCGTCGCGTCCGGCAGGATGGGCTGGTGTTTGGCCTCGAACTGATCGTTGCCCTGGTGTCCACCGTGATCGTCGGCACGGTCATCGGCCGGCGCTATCGCGTCGGTCCGCCCGTGTTACTCATCTTCCTGGGCGTCCTGCTGGGGCTGATCCCCCATTTCGCGCACATCCGGGTCGACGGCGAGATGGTGTTGCTGCTCTTCCTTCCGGCGATTCTCTACTGGGAGGGCCTGAACACCAGCTTCCGGGAGATCCGGGCCAACGCACGCATCATCGTGTTCCTCAGCGTCGTCCTGGTGATCGCCACCGCGGTGGCGGTGTCGTGGACGGCGCGAGCGCTGGGCATGAATCCGCACGCCGCCGGCGTCCTGGGCGCGGTCCTGTCGCCCACCGACGCGGCCGCGGTCGCTGGCCTCGCGAAGAAGCTGCCACGCCGATCGCTGACGGTGCTGAAGGCCGAGAGTCTCATCAACGACGGCACTGCGCTGGTGCTGTTCGCCGTCAGCGTCAATGTCGCGATCGGCGGGTCGGCGATCACCCCGCCCGAGGTGACCGCCCGGTTCATCGGCTCCTACCTCGGCGGGATCGCCGCCGGTCTGCTGGTCGGTGGGGCGGTGACGCTGCTGCGCAAGCGAATCGACGCCCCCCAAGAGGAAGGCGCCTTGAGCCTGGTGACGCCGTTCGCGGCCTTCCTGCTGGCTCAATCGATGGAGTGCAGCGGAGTCGTCGCGGTGATGGTGTCGGCCCTGGTCCTCGCCTACGCCAGCCCACTGGTGATCCGGGCCCGGTCCCGGCTGCAGTCCTTCGCCTTCTGGGACATCGCGACATTCCTGCTCAACGGCTCGTTGTGGGTGTTCGTCGGTGTCCAGATCCCGGGTGCGCTGCGCGGCATCGTGGGCGTCGACGGCGGAGTTCGGCACGCCTTGTTCGTGGCACTGGTGATCACTGGCGTGGTGATCGTGTCCCGCATTTTCTGGGGCGAAATCACCACACTGCTGATCCGGATCATCGACCGCCGCCAGGTGCAACGCGAACGCCGGGTCACTTGGCGCCAGCGCTTCGTCACCGTCTGGGCGGGATTCCGTGGCGCAGTATCGCTTGCGGCGGCGGTGGCCGTCCCGATGACAACGCTGAGCGGCGCACCCTTCCCCGACCGCAGCCTGCTGATCTTCATCGTGACCGTCGTCATCCTGGTGACCGTCCTGGTCCAAGGCAGCACGCTGCCCGCCGTGGTTCGCTGGGCGAAAATGCCCGAAGATGCCACCCACGCCGAGGAACTGCACCTGGCTCGTTGCCGGGGGTCTCAGGCCGCCCTCGCCGCGCTGCCCGTGGTCGCCGACGAAGTCGGCATCGGCGACGAGCTGAGGAGCCGGTTGCAGAAGGAATACGAGGAAAAGGCGGCGCTGGTGCTGGCCACCGAAAACGGTTCGTCAAATAGCCGCATACTCAAGGGCCGGGAGAAGGTCCGACGGGTGCGTCTGGGCGTGCTCGAACATAAGCGCCGCGAAATCACCGCGCTACGCAACCAGAACCGCATCGACGACATCGTGCTGCGCGAGTTGCAGAATGAGATGGATCTCGAGGAAGTGCAGCTGCTTGCCGCCGCTGCCGACGACGACGAGGACGAATAGGGCCCGTCGGTGGCCGACCGTACAGTCGGCCCCATGCTGCACACCGTCGCGATCCGTGGGTATCGCTCGCTGCGCGAGGCGATCCTGCCCCTGGGTCGTCTATCGGTGATCACCGGCGCCAACGGCTCCGGCAAGTCTTCGCTGTATCGCGCGCTGCGCCTGCTGGCCGACTGCGGCCGCGGCGAGGTCATCGGGTCGCTAGCCCGCGAGGGTGGGCTGCAGTCGGTGCTGTGGGCCGGTCCCGAGCAGCCGGCCGGCGCTCGACGCTTCGGGAAGACCGAGGGCACCGTGCGCACCCGGCCCGTGTCGCTCGAATTAGGCTTCGCCGCAGACGATTTCGGCTATCTTGTGGATTTGGGCATCCCGCAGTCGGCCGGCAAGTCGGTGTTCGCCCGCGACCCGGAGATCAAACGGGAAGTGCTGTTCGCCGGCCCGGTGCTGCGGCCCAGCACGACGCTGGTGCGACGGTCCCGGGTCTTCGCCGAGGCCAGCGCGGATTCCGGCAGCGGTTTCGACGAATTGTCCCGATCCCTGCCGTCGTACCACAGCGTGCTCGCCGAATACGCCCACCCGCACGCGCTTCCCGAGCTCGCGGCTGTGCGAGAACGGCTGCGCGGCTGGCGGTTCTACGACGGCTTCCGAGTCGACGCGCTGGCGCCCGCTCGGCACCCGCAGGTGGGCACCCGCACTCCGGTGCTCTGCGACGACGGCAGCGACCTGGCGGCCGCTATCCAGACGACCCTCGAGTCGGGGTTCGACGACCTCGATCGCGCCGTCGCCGAGGCATTCGACGGTGCCACCGTCTCGGTCGCCATCCATGACGGGTTGTTCGACCTTCAGCTGCGACAGCGCGGCATGTTGCGCGCGTTGCGTGCGGCCGAGTTATCCGATGGCACACTGCGTTTTCTGCTCTGGGCCGCCGCCCTGCTGAGCCCGCAGCCGCCCTCGCTGATGGTGCTGAACGAACCGGAAACCTCGCTGCACCCCGACCTGGTGGCCCCATTGGCGTCGCTGATCCGCACCACCGCCGCGAAGACGCAAGTTGTGGTGGTCACCCATTCCCGGTCGCTACTCGACTTTCTCGACACGACGCCCGTGGCGGATATCGAGGACGCCACGGAGGGCCAGGCCATCGAGATCGAGCTCTACAAGGACTGGGGCGAAACGCGCATCAGCGGCCAGACTTTGATGACGACCCCGCGGTGGGACTGGGGCGCCCGCTAGCCGCTCAACAAAAATTGCCCGCCAGGCAATCTTGCCTACCAGGCAAGGTTGACGTACTTTTGCGCTATGGCCGGACTCCGTGAGCGCAAGAAGGCCGACACTCGGCGCGCGCTCAGTGATGCCGCATTGCGACTGGCTTTCGAGCGCGGTCTGGAAAACGTGACGCGCGAAGACGTCGCGAATATGGCGGGTGTCTCACTGCGCACCTTCAACAACTACTTCAGCGGCAAGTACGAAGCGTTGGCCTACCGGCAAGCCGAACGCGTGCGACGCAGCGTTGCCGTGCTGCGGCAGCGCCCGGCCGACGAACCACTGTGGACGGCACTCACCCACGCCGTGCTGGAACCCTTGGAAGCAGACTTCGGCGACGTCTTTGGCGACGAGAACCGTGCGCCCAGCCGCCAAGAGCTTGTCGAGGTCAGAAAGCTGGTCATGCGCCCGCAAGTACGGAACTCCGTGCCACACAAGCTGTTCGAAGAGTTGCTCCACGTGATCGCCGAACGTACGGGGACCGACCCCAACCGCGACCTGTACCCACGATTGGTGATGGCCGTCGTACGCGCCGTAGGCGATGCCGCCGCCGACGCCTACGTGCGGGCCGATCCGCCGGTGGCCATCACCGCACTGATCCGCGAGGGCTTCGCCGCCGTCAGCGCTGGGCTACCCGAACCTCCCCGAAAGAAGGCACGCCATGACTGACGAACATTCCGACGTCGTCATCGCCGGCGCCGGGCCCAACGGGCTGCTGCTGGCCTGCGAGCTGGCACTGGCCGGCATCAAGCCGGTGGTCCTCGACGCCCTACCCGGACCCAGCGCCGAGCCGAAAGCCAACGGCCTTGTCGGGCAAATCATCCGATTGCTCGACATGCGCGGCATGTATCGGACCTTCACCGGTGAGGACACACCACCACGCCCGAACCCGGGATGGATTTTCGCGGCCATGGGACTGAACTTCTCCGACGTGCCCGACAACCCGATGTATGTGCTGGCCATGCAGCAGCCCCAACTGGTGCGGCTGCTGGAAAAGCGAGCCCGCGACCTCGGGGTCGATCTGCGTTGGGGCCATGGACTGGTCGACATCGAGCAGAACACGGAATCGGTTGCGCTGACGGTCTCGTCGCCCGAGCGCGATTACGCCATTGCCGCCGATCACGTCGTGGGCGCCGACGGCGGCCGCAGCCTGGTCCGCAAGAAACTCGGAATCGATTTTCCCGGCTTCACATCGCCAATGGTCGCCCGACTGGCGCACGTGCATATCCCCGACGAGCTCCGTCGACCCCACAGCTGTATCGAGATTCCCGGATTCGGATTGCTTCCGTTCGGGCACAGCCGGTTTGACCGGGGCGGGATCATCTACGCCGAATTCGAGCCGGGCCGGTCGCTGCTCGGGACCCTCGAGTTCGGCCCGCCGGTCCCCGACGTTCCTATGACTTTTGCCGAACTGCGCGACAGCGCACGGCGCATCCTCGGCGTTGACATCCCGTTCGAGGAGCCGAAAAATGCAGGGCCGCATGCTCTTCGCCGGATCAACGGGCAAAACGCCCGGCACGCCGAGCGCTACCGCGACGGCCGGGTCCTACTGCTCGGTGACGCCGCGCACGTGCACAGCCCGCTGGGCGGCCCGGGCTTGAATCTGGGCCTGCAAGACACGATGAACCTGGGCTGGAAGCTGGCAGCCGAGGTCAACGGCACGGCCCCGGCCGGATTGCTCGACACCTACCAGTCCGAGCGTTACCCGGTGGGCCAGCGCGTAATGATGCACTCGCTGGCACAGCTCGCCCTCATGGCGCCAGGGCCCGAGGTCGCCGCATTGCGAACGCTGTTGGGCGAGCTCCTCACGTTCCCCGACGCGCAAAAGCACATGGCAGCGCTGCTGGCCGGTGCAGACGTGCGGTATGACGTGGCCGATGACCACCCGCTGTCGGGCTGGCTGGTGCCTGACCTGACGCTTGATGACGGTCGACGGGTCGCAGAACTGCTCCACGATGGCCGTCCGGTTCTGCTCGACCTCGGCGGCGGCTTCGCGGAAACGGCTCGTGACTGGGCCGATCGGGTCGACGCCGTATCCACGAGCATCGCTGACGGACCCGCCGCGGCGCTGTTGATCCGGCCCGACGGCTATGTCGCCTGGGCAGCCGACGAATTCGGTCCGGCAGAAGAAGCCGCCCTACGTGTGGCGTTGCAGCGCTGGTTCGGTCCGCGAACGGGCGGATAATCTCGCCCCGAGGCGAAGTTCACATAGTGTTCAGGCACGTGTCGGTTCAGCATTGGTGAGTGCACACGCGCACCGCGTGTCCTCACGTTATGCGCGTTGTACAGGTCGCCAATTTCTATGGCCCTCGCTCCGGCGGCCTTCGCACCGCGATCGACCGGCTGGGCGCGGAATATTGCGCCGCCGGGCACGAAGTCTTCTTGATCGTTCCCGGCCAGCGCGCCGAACGTGCCCAGCTGTACACCGGCGTCGTGCGAATCACCCTGCCGGCCCGCCTGATTCCGTTAACCGGCGGCTATCGTGCGGTGATGCCGGGCCCGGTGAAGGCGCTCCTGGCCGCGCTGCGACCCGACGCATTGGAGGTGTCGGATCGCCTCACCCTGCGATCGCTGGGGCGTTGGGGCCGTGCCTACGGCGCAACGACGGTGATGATCTCCCATGAACGTTTGGATCGCCTTGTCGGACAGGTTCTTCCGCGAAGGGCCGCACGCAGGTTCGCCGATGTGGCCAATGCGCGCACCGCCGCGAACTATGACACCGTAGTGTGCACCACCGGTTTCGCGCGCGAGGAATTCGACCGGATCGGTGCAGACAACACCGTCACGGTTCCCCTTGGTGTGGATTTGCAGACTTTTCATCCGCGCCACCACTCCTATGTGGTGCGTGAGCAATGGGCCGCGCCAACGCAGATGCTGCTCGTCCACTGTGGGCGGCTGTCGGTGGAAAAGCGTGTCGACCGCAGCATCGACGCGCTGGGCGCGCTGTACCACGCCGGCGTCGACGCGCGGTTGGTGGTCGTGGGCGAGGGTCCGTTGCGGTCCAGGCTGGAACGACAGGCCACGCGACTACCGATCGACTTCACCGGTTTCGTCTCCGATCGCAACACGGTGGCGCAGCTCCTGGCGTCGGCCGACGTGACGCTGGCGCCGGGGCCGCATGAGACATTCGGGCTGGCCGCGCTGGAATCGCTGGCGTGCGGCACCCCAGCCGTGGTCTCACGTACGTCGGCGCTGAACGAGATCATCACCCCGGACAGCGGCGCGTCGGCCGACAACGATCCGGCCGCCATCGCAAAAGCGGTCAGCGCCATCGTCAGTCGGCCTGAGCGGCAGCGTCGCGTTTCTGCACGACGCCGCGCCGAGGACTTCACCTGGCACCGCGCTGCGAACGGCATGCTGGCGTCATTGGGCGCACCGGCCTTCGACGACCCGCGCGGCGATTCCGAACAGACCGCATAACGGTCAGAAGTCCGAGGCCGCCCACGGCCCCGTTCCATACGCCGCTTCGGTTGACCAGGCGGTAGTTTGCTCGCAGTGCTGGCTAGGCTCGCTGCAGACCGACAAGGAGGATCCGGTGGGAGCACGCAGTCAGGTGTTGATCACCGCCGCCGAGTTGGCGGACATCGTTGGGGCCGGCGATCCGGTGACCATCCTGGACGTGCGATGGAGAATCGATGCTCCCGATGGGCGGCCGGCCTACCTCGAGGGACACATTCCGGGCGCCGTGTACGTCTCGCTCGACGATGACCTCAGCGACCACACGATCTCCGGCAAGGGCCGTCATCCACTGCCGTCGGGACGCGACGTGGAGACCGCTGCGCGTAGCTGGGGAATCCGGCAGGGCGCATTGGTCGTGGTGTACGACGACTGGAATCGCGCCGGTTCGGCACGAGCCTGGTGGGTGCTGACCGCTGCCGGACTGGACAACGTGCGTATTCTGGACGGCGGCTTGGCCGCGTGGCGATCAGCCGGACAAAGTCTCGAGGCCGGGCCGGTCGATCCACCGCCCGGGAATGTGACTGTGCCGCAAGATGACCTGTATGCGGGAAGCCGGCGCACGCTGACAGCCGAGCGAGTCGCCGAAGACACTATGACGCTGCTTGATGCGCGCGCACCGGAACGCTACCGCGGCGACGTCGAACCCCTCGACCCCGTCGCCGGCCATATTCCCGGCGCGAAAAATCTTCCCAGCGGCTCGGTACTGGCGGCCGACGGCACCTTCCTCGACGGCGACTCACTGGCACAACTGTTGTCTGATCGCGCAATCGAGCGTCACGACGCGGTGGCGGCCTACTGCGGCTCGGGCGTCACCGCCGCGGTCACGATCGCCGCGCTCGCTGCGATGGGCCGGCAGGCCGCGTTGTATCCGGGGTCGTGGTCGGAGTGGAGCTCGGATCCCGACCATCCGGTGGAACGCGGCGGCCAGTAGTCGACTTTCGTCGCGCGGCGACACCGTAGGGCGAGTTCCCAAAGCGCTAGCGGATCTGCGAAGCACCTATTCGTCCGAGCGCCGGCTTTCCCCGAAGAAGACACCGCCGCAACCCTTTTGACGAGGGATTGGCTGCCATCGCCGGTTTGCAGGACGACACCCTATCGACAGTTGCTAGAATCTGCCCGGCATGAATCCGCCTGGGAAGACGACGTTGTGACCGGCCGGCTCGACGGCAAGGTCGCGATCGTCACTGGCGCGAGCACCGGCCTGGGAGCGGTGCTGGGCTCGCTGTTCGTCCGTGAGGGTGCCAAAGTGCTGTTGGCCGCACGGCGCGCGGAGCTGGTCGACGCCGCCGCGCACGCGGCCGGTCCCGGCGCCATCGCGATGCGCGCCGATGTGACCGATGAGAACGACGTCGCAGCCATGGTAGAGCGGGCGGTCGACGAGTTCGGTCACGTCGATATCTTGTGCAACAATGCCGCCGCGCCCGGACAGGACCGCTGGATCTGGGAGCAGACGCTGGACAACTGGAACGCCACCATCGCCATCGACGTCACCGCCGCCATGCTGTGCACCCGCGAGGTTCTCAATCGGTCGATGCTGCGGCGCCGCAGCGGCGTCATCCTGAACTTCTCCTCCACGGTCAGCTACTCCGGCATGGTCCGCAAAACGCACTACGTCACCGCCAAGGCGTCACTGCGGGCGTTCACCAAGGCCGTCGCCCTCGAGGTCGGCCCGCACGGCATCCGGTGCAATTGCATTGTGCCCGGGGCCATCGACACCGAGCTGTGGCGTAACTGGGTGCAACGCACCGCGGACGAGCAAGGCGTCGACGCCGAGACCGTTCGCGCCAGGCATCTGAAAGGCGTTGCTCTGCAAGATATCTCCTCGCCCGAGGACATCGCCAACCTGGCGTTGTTCCTGGCCGGCGACGAAAGCCGCACCATCACGGGCCAATCGATCCCCGTCGATGCCGGAGGGTACATGCAGGGATGAGCGAACACGCCACACTGTTGGTGACCACCCCGGTGGTGACGATGTTTCCGCGGAGCAGCGGTGGTTGGGAGATCCATCCCCCCACCGGCGGTGGCGCGTGATGCGCGTCAGGGCAGGCATATTCAGCCTCACCGCCCCGGCGAGGGACGATGACGACGGCAGTTATCTGCGCTGGCACCTGCTGGATCACATGCCCGAGCAATACCAGCTGCCGGGCATCGTGCATGGGTTGCGTTGGATCGCTGACGGCGATTACCCCGACCACCGCCTGGCTGCCGATGGCCCGCTGGGTGACATCGGCAACGCGGTGCACTACCTGGTCGGCGATCCCATCGAGAAGACCTTCGACGACTTCGTCACCCTAGGCCGCTCATTGCGCGACAACGGTCGCTTCCCGGTCGTGCGACCGTCGCTGCAAGTGGCCGGTCTGCGCCTCCTGCAGTGGCAATCCTCGCCACACGCCCTGGTCTCGCCCGAGGTAGTGCCGTTTCGGCCGCACCGCGGCATCGTGCTGATCGTCGAGGAACCCACCGGGGGCCGGCCGGACGACTGGCTGCAGTGGCTGCACGCCGAGCACTACCCGGCCCTGCTCGCGACACCGGGCACGGCCGGCGCGTGGACCTTCGGTTCCAGCGCCGGGTGGAGGCACCTACCCCGCGGCTGGCGGAACGATCAGTACATCACCGTCGATCTACCTCGACGAGGATCCGCTGGTTACCATCGGTGCGCTGGCGCCCATCATCGAAGAGCGTTGGGGTTCAACGGCGGTGCGCCCGGTATTCGCCGGCCCGCTGCGCAGCATGATCAGTTGGGAAGCCTGGCCGTAGGTTGCGACCGCTGCCTATGAGGCGCAGCAGGTGCACTCCGCTTGGTCGGCGGGTCCGAACGTCTCGGAATCGGCCTTCACCGTGTAGATTTCCCAGCGTTCACCGCCCGGACCGCTCACCCACACTTTGTCCTGCGTAGCAAAGCAACACGTCGTGTCGATCTCTTCTTCGGTCAGCAGACCGACCCCGGCGAGCCGTTGACTTTCGCTATGCACGCTGTCGCTGGATGCAACCTCGACGCCGAGGTGGTTGAGGGTGCCACCGCGGCCGGGGTTCTCCAGCAACACCAATTTCAGCGGCGGCTCGGCGACGACGAAATTGGCATAGCCGGGTTTGACCTTGGTCGGTTCGACGTCGAAAAGCTTGGTGTAGAACGTGATTGCCTCGTCGAGATTGTCGACGTTGAGGGCGAGTTGGACACGTGACATGATTACCTTCCTTTGGCGGCGGGTGTCTCGATCGTCATCGTTGTCCCGAGCAGTTCCTCGATGAGTGCACGGACATGCTCGGCGATGTCGTCACGAACGGCCCTTACCGTGTCGACCGGCTGACCGGCGGGATCGCGCAGGCGCCAATCTCGGTACAAGACACCCGAAAAATAGGGGCAGGTATCGCCGCAGCCCATCGTGATCACCACGTCACTGCGCTGCACCGCGTCGGCGGTGAGAACTTTCGGGATCCCCGGTGACGTCAATACCCCATTCGGCCATCACCGCCACCGCGGCCGGATTGATCTGATCGGCGGGCTCCGTTCCGGCGGAGCGCACTTCGATGCGGTCGCCGGCCAGGTGGTTTAGCAGCGCGGCGGCCATTTGCGAACGACCGGCGTTGTGCACGCAGACGAACAGGACGCTAGGCCGGTCGGCGGCGGCCGGGGAATTCCCGGCCTCACCAAAGAGCCGCGGTCGCAGCGCCAGGGAGACGTATACCAGTCCGACCAAGATCGGGACTTCGATAAGCGGTCCGACCACACCGGCCAGCGCCTGGCCCGAGGCGGCGCCGTAGGTGGTGATCGCCACCGCGATCGCGAGTTCAAAGTTGTTGCCGGCGGCGGTGAATGCCATCGTGGTGGTGCGGGCGTATCCGAGCCGCAGCAGGACTCCCAGCGCATATGCCCCGCCCCACATGATCGCGAAATACGCCAGCAGCGGCAGCACGATGCGCGCGACATCCCAGGGCCGAGAGGTGATTTGGTGTCCTTGCAACGCAAAGAGGATGACGATGGTGAACAGCAGCCCATACAGCGCCCACGGCCCGATCCGGGGCAGAAAACGGCTCTCATACCAGTTGCGGCCTTTGATGCGTTCACCGAGACGACGCGACAGATATCCGCCCAGCAATGGGATGCCCAGGAAAATGAGCACGGATTTCGCGATCTGCCCGGCGGATACGTCGATGCCGGTCGTACTCAGCCCCAGCAAACCCGGCAGCACCGACAGATAGAACCAGCCCAGGGCGGCGAACATGACGACCTGGAAGATCGAGTTCAGCGCGACCAGAACCGCGGCAGCTTCGCGGTCGCCACATGCGAGGTCGTTCCAGATGATGACCATGGCGATGCAGCGCGCCAAACCCACGATGATGAGCCCGGTGCGGTATTCCGGCAGATCCGGCAGCATCAGCCAGGCGAGGGCGAACATCACGGCGGGTCCGATCAGCCAGTTCAGCACCACCGAGGCCACCATTAGCCTGCGGTCGCCAGTGACGCTGTCGAGCCGGTCGTAGCGCACTTTGGCCAGCACCGGGTACATCATCACCAGCAGGCCGATAGCGATGGGCAACGAGATGCCGTCGACCTCAACGGCGCTGACCGCTCCCCCCAGACCCGGGACGAGCCGGCCGAGCAACAGCCCCGCGACTATGGCGATCGCGATCCATCCCGGCAGGAACCGATCCAACGTCGACAGCCGAGCGCCCACCGCCGTGTCGGTCGAGCTCATGACCCGCATTCCGCGACCACTCGTGCGTCGACCTCAACGCCGACGAAAGTTTTTGCAATGCAGTGGGAACCACCCAGTAGTACACCCACGTGCCGCGCCGTTCGCAGTCCAACAGCCCCGCCGATCGTAGCGTCTTGAGGTGATGGGAGATCGTCGGCTGTGATACGTCGAATGTCTGGGAGATCTCGCAGACGCAGGCCTGGCCACCGGGGTGGCTGGCGACCAGACTCAACAATCGCAGCCGCACCGGATCGCCGAGCGCCTTGAACATCGCCGCCAGCTCCGCGGCCTGCGGCTCGGCCAAGGCGGCCGCCCCCAATGCCGGGCAACAGTACGTCAACGATTGATTTGACATCCATCTATATAAACATGTATCGAATCAGGACGCCAGTGGTGGAGTTTTTCCCGTGCTCCGGTTGTAGTCAGGCAGGGGAAACGAAGGGGTCCTATAGTCCTCGTGACGTCCTAGTTCCAAGGAGTGCCATGACGCAATCCCGGCAATCGCCGCTGCCAGCGATGGGTCGTTCGCGCGGCGGCCGCGGTCGGCCTGGTGGCGTTGGGGGCCGGCCTGCCGGCCTGTTCCAGCAAGGGGGATCACCCCGCCGCCGCCCCGACTTCGGGTCCGCCTTTGGCAAGCTCGACCGTCATGATCGAAGGGAACAGGCACACGATCATCGCCGCGGTGGACTGCATCCGGTCGGCGGCGCAGCCGAGCGCGTCGCCCCCGGAATCGGGTGACCTCACCACCCGGATCAGCGTGCACGACGATTCCGCATCGGTGTCGCTGGCCATCTCCGATGAGCAGCCGCCCAGCATCGACGGCTTCGCCATTTCGCTCAAGCTGGCCGACGGCCAGTACCAATTGCCTTACCAGGGAACCAAATCGCCTAATCAGGTCCAAGCAACCAAGGACGGCTAAGGGTTACACGATAACCGGGACGGGCCAGGCGACCACGCCCGGCCAAAGTGGCTTGCGGGATGTGACTTTTGGGATCCACGTGAAGTGCCCGTAGGCACGTATTGTCTGCCGCGACCGCCTCTGCGATGCTGACAGCTTGGACATCTTCGCGCAGTGGCAAGACGGCGGCACCGAACTTCGTTGGCGCTCGACAACCGCCGCCAACGACGGCCAAGAGGTCGCCGTGTTCAGTCGCCGGTGCGGCACTCCCGGTGCGCCCGCATTGGTGTTGGTACACGGCTTTCCGACCAGCAGCATCGACTATTTCGCGCTGGCGGGTGAACTGAGCGCGGACTTCGACATCTACCTGCTGGACTTCCCCGGGTACGGACTTTCCGACAAACCACCCGAGCCCTATGTGTACTCCCTCTACGACGACGCGCGCCTGCTCGCCTACGCGATCACTCAAGTGTGGGGGCTCACCGAATATCGGATGCTCACCCATGACCGCGGCAGCAGCGTCGGCATGATCGCGGTGGGCATGCTGGCCGCACAAGATCCGCCTGCGGAACCCGTCGACCTGATTTTGACCAACGCCAACATCTACCTTCCACTGTCCAACCTCACGGCCTTTCAGACCGCGCTGCTCGATCCGGCGACCGGACGGCCCACCGCGGCGGCCACGACGCCGGAGATGCTGGCGGCCGGCATGGGCGCGAGCACGTTCATGCCGCGACGCACACTGGAGGACCCGGAGATCGCCGCGCTGGCCAAATGCTTCGCCCATAACGACGGAATCCGCGTGCTGCCCGACACCATTCAATACCTCCACGAGCGCGCCGCCGACGAAACCGGTTGGCTGGAAGCGCTTTCCACGAGCGAGGTCAACACGACGGTGGTGTGGGGAGTCCACGACAACGTCGCACCGTTGCGAGTCCCCAACCACGTCTGGCAGACGTATCTGAGGAACAAGCCGGGTCGCAACCGCTACTGGGTGCTGCCCGGCGCCGACCACTACCTGCAGTGCGACGCACCCGGGCAACTGGCCCAGATCGTGCGTCTCACCGCCCAGGATGACGAAATCCCGTTGCAGACGTTGGGGAATCAGCCCGACGGCGCGGTGTTGGTGGACCAAAGCCACTCCTAGCCGCGCCGAGTGTGAAACTAACTTCACGTTCGGCGCCGAGCGTGAAACTAACGTCACGCTCGGCGAAAAGAGCCAGCCCGACCTACCGCGTGACGACGGGCAGCCGTGCCCACCCACGCACGCTCGCGGTATGCGCCCGTTGGGCGTTCGCATAGTCGACTTCCCAGTCCGGCCAACGCTTTAACACCTCTTCGAAGGCCACCCGCGCCTCCAACCGGGCCAGCGCCGAGCCGAGGCAGAAATGCAGACCCTGCCCGAAACTGAGATGGCTTCCGCGGCGGTGGATGTCGTAACGGTCCGCATCCGGGAAGTGGCTTTCGTCACGGTTGGCCGAGGCGTTCAGCAATAGCATGAACGATCCCTCGGGAACCTTGCGACCATAGTGCTCGGCATCGCGCGCGACGTAGCGGGCCTGCACCGGTGACGGCGGCTCGTACCGCAGTGTCTCCTCGATCGCGCCGGGGATCAGCGACGGGTCCGCGACGAGTTCGCGGCGTTGATCCGGATGATCCGACAGCAGTTGGCCCATGAAACCGATGAGGCGAGCGGTGGTCTCGTTGCCGGCACCGGCGATCATCGCGGTGTAAGCCAGCACCTCGGTCCGCGACAGCGGACGCCGCGTGCCGTCCGGCTCATCGATCTCGGCCCGCAATAGTTCGGTCATGAGGTCGTCGGAGGGATGATTGGCCCGCCATTCGATGTACTCGGCAAACAGGGCAATGGAATTCGCGAAGACATTCGCATCGACCGCGGCGGGGTCGCTGTCCCTGGACAATTCGATGTTGGCGACGCTGCGGTCGCGGATCTTTTCCTGGTCAGCCTCGGGAATGCCCAGGAGGTATCCGATGGTCCGCATCGGCATCATCGCGCCGAGGTCTGCGATGAAATCGAAACCGCTCCCGCCGACCAGCGGGTCAAGCTCGCCGACACAGAACCCGCGCACCAAATGCTCCACGGCGAGCATGCGCCGGGGCGTGAAGACCCGGGACAGCAGTTTGCGGTGCAGATCGTGCAGCGGAGGATCCTCGAACAGCAGAATGCCCGGGGGCACTTCGATGTTCGCGAACAAGATGTCGGCGGTGGTGCCTCGACCGGAGCGGTAGGTCTCCCAGTTCGGCAGTTCGCGCACCACGTCGTCGTATCGACTCAGCGCGTAGAAGTTGTACTTTTCGTTGTAGTACAACGGCGCTTCCTCGCGCATCCGCTTCCACACCGGATACGGGTTCGAGTCGATCTCGACATCGAATGGGTCGTAGTACAACTCAACAGCACTGGGGCTGGTCATGGTCGAATCCCTAACTCAGTCATTGCGGTGCAAGAAGCCGTGCAATAGCGCTTGAACGAGTTCCTCAACGATCACCTCCCGCGGCGGCGGTTCGTTCCCAAAGTAGGTCGAGCGGAGAGCGGCCATTCCCGCGATCATCGAGACCGTCGAGTGGGCCGGCAGGTCAGGGTGATCCGAGCGCAACCCCCGCAATTGCATGCCTTCCACGCTGATTTGGCCCAGCACCGTTACGGCCCGGCGGATCTCGGCGATGCCGGCGTCGGCCTTTTCCTCCTCGCTGAGACTCTCGGCCGCCATCAGGGTCAACAGCAGACCCTGGTGTTCGACGAACACGTCGTAGAGCTGCGAGACGAAAAGCCGTGTCAGTTCCTGCTCGTCGGTCTCCTCCGGGACCACCGACTGCCAGGTCTTACCGAATTCGTCGACGAAGCTGACGAACGGCACCACCAGCGCCTCGCGGAACAGCGCCGCCTTCGACCCGAAGTTGCGGAACAGCAGGTGTTCGGTAACCCCGGCGGCCTGCGCGATTTCGCGCGTCGTGGTGCTGCGATAGTCCTGGCCGGCGAACAGCGCCCGGGCCGCGTCGAGCAGCAGCCGGCGCGGCTCCCCGCGGGGCCGACGCGCCACCGTAGCCGGTTGCGGCTGCTTAGTTGCTCGCTGGGGCACCGATGTCCACTCCTTCGAAGCCGCCTTGGGGATAGTATCCGCTATCTAGCATAGGATAGTATCCACTACCTTAAAGAAGCGCATCATCGAAAGGGTGACACCATGGGCGCTGTCATCATGCTCGGCACATTGTTCGGCCTGATCATCCTGATATTCGGGTTGGTGATTCGCTTCGATCCCGAGGCTCGGCGCGCGCCGAGCGACGAGGGCCACCAGTGAGCGCCCAAATGACGCCGGCGATGGCCGGGGCTCAGTACTTTTCTTACGCCGCGAGCATCACGTTCCTGCTTATCGGGATCTATCTGAGCTACCGCCGTCGCCGCATCCACCCGCTGCTGCTCCTTGGCATCTCGGCGATCTCGTTCTCCTGGATCGAGTCGCCCTACGACTGGGCGATGTACGCACAGTTTCCGCCCGGGCTGCCCCGCATGCCTTCCTGGTGGCCGTTGAACGTGACGTGGGGCGGGTTGCCGTTAGCGGTGCCGATCGGCTACGTCTCCTACTTCATCATTCCCGCCGTGACCGGGGCCGCCCTTGGGCGGTGGCTGAGCGCAAAGTTCAACTGGCGCAGGCCGATTACGCTACTCGTGGTCGGCCTCGTCGTCGGTTTCTGCTGGGCATTGTTTTTCAACGCCTACACCGGGGCCCAGCTCGGCAACTTCTATTACGGCTACGTGATTCCCGGCCTCGCGATCTTCGAGGGCACCAAGCACCAGTACCCGCTCTACGACTCGCTGGCCATGGGCATTCAGATGATGCTCTTCACCTATCTACTCGGCCGCACCGATGCCGAAGGACGCAACGTCATCGACATGTGGGCCGACAAGCGGTCAAAGAGCCGAGGGCAGTCTGCGGTGCTGTCGATCGTGGCCGTCATCGTCATCGGGCACCTGGTGTATGGCGCGGTCTTTGCGCCGCATCTCATTACGAAGCTGGGCGGTTACGTCACCGCCGGCCCGACCGAACAGCTGTACCCGGGCGTACCGAACCAACCCAAGTAAAGGAGGTTCTGATGGGTTACGAGAGCACCGCCGAGCCGATCAAGATCGGCTATCTGATGGACTTCCTACTGCCCGAGGGCTTTCCGCAAACGTATTTCGAGGACCTGACACAACCCTTCGATCTGGTGTTCAAGAAGGGCGTTGAGCAAGGGCTGATCGATCGGCCGATCGAGATCATCTACCGCGAAGTGGAGGGTCTGCCCAAGGGATTCGTTCGGCAACTGGTCGATCGCTTCGGTGAGGAGTAGCGCTTAGCCGAGAGCCGGTCAAAGCGGTCATCGACGCCTACGGCGAGCTGTGCGACGAAGGCTGCTTGGCCGTCTTCGGTCCTAATATCGGCGACAACGCGATTCCGACCCGGGAAGCCATCGAGGAGCGCTTCAAGGTCCCCTGCATCAGCGTGACCGGGTCCGACGCACGCGCTCGGCGAGTGGTTCTTCTCGTATCCAATGGGCTCGCACACCGACGAGCCGATCTTCTGGTCCGACCTGCTGGCCAAGGGCGGGCACACCGAGGTGGGTGTGCTGATCGAGCAGTCCCTGGTCGGCGAGGCGTATCTGAAGAACTTCCGGGATGCGTGCAGGCGCAAGGGTATTCGCATTGTGGCCGAGGCGTCGATCCCGCAGATCGCGGGCGACGTGACGGCCGCGGTCCAGGCGCTGCATGACGCGAAGGCGCAGGCGATTGTGCATTGCGGATTCGGCTTCGGGATCGTGTTCGTCAACCCGGCGCTCGAGGCGCTGGGCTGGGACCCGCCCCGGTTCTGCGGTACCGCCTTTCAGAACGCCTGGCTCAACCCCATCATGTGGAACGCGTTCATGGGCTGGACCGGCATCGACCAGTACGACGAGGGCAACACCGTCGGGCAGAAGTTCTTGGACGAGTACAACGAGGTATACGGCCGGCGGCCGGAATGGTGTGTGCCGGTGGTGAATCGAGACGTCGCACACACGCTGCTGCGCGCGCTCGCCGACGCGCACCCGTTGAGCCCGCGCGGGGTGAAGGAGGCACTCGAACGCGTCAAGATGGTGCCGGCCGCGTCCGGCGCCCCGGGAACCCGGGTGTCGTTCGGCAACTGGACGCGGCGCGCCTGGATGGGTGCGGGCTATTTGGTGGCGCGCCGACTCGACGCCGATGGTGTCAATTCACACCTTGTCGATCGCTTCGGTGAGGAGTAGCGCTTAGCCGAGCGCCTCGGGCAGCACAACCTCGCCCACGCGCTTGAGGTAGGGCCACGCGATCTCCGGTGGCAGCCCGCCGCACAGCGGCGACAGGTTGAGCACCTGGCCCGCCTTCACTCGCGAGATCGCTTCGGGGACAGAGATAATCACATGCGACGTCCCCGTCTCACGCAGCTCGTCGACGCTGTTGACGTGGCTGAAGCCCGCCGTCGTCTCGTCCCCGGGGTTCCACGCGGCGTAGCTGCGCACGTCGTGCAGCAGATGCTCGCCGATCTCCTTCCACGCCTGATCCACGTCGTCGGCGACGAACACGACCGAGGGGGTGTCGCGGTCGGGAAACATCGTCGGCCCGGGCGTATGGCCGTGCTCCCGGCACGCCTCTTCGTAGGCCTCCTGCATGCCCGGTGCGTTGGCGTTGCCCAGCATGCCCAGGCCGTACCTGCCGGCCCGACGGGCCGCAGCGACCGTTCCCCCGCCCCACATCAGTCCCGGCCCGCCGGGAGTCAGCGGGCGCGGCGTCACGGTGATCCGCCGTCCGTCTTCGACGACCGTTTCACCGGCAAGCAGTCGCCGGAGCAGCGCGAGTTTCTCGTCGCAGAGGCGGCCGCGCTTCTTGATCGGCAGGCCGAAGTGCTCGAACTCCTCGGGCCGGTAGCCCAGGGCCAGGATGTAGGAGGCACGACCGTTGCTGATGATGTCGAGCACCGCCATGTCCTCGGCGAGACGCACGGCTTCGTAGAAGGGAAGGATCAGGATCAGGCTCAGCGCCAGCCGCTGGGTTCGCGCGGCCACCGCTGAGGCCAGCAGGAACGGAGACGGCAGGTAGCCGTCCTCGGACCCGTGGTGTTCGCAGAGGACGGCGGCCAGGCCGCCGTGTTCTTCTGCCCAGGCCGACATTTCGGGCGCCGCGGCGTACAGATCGGCTGGGGGCGCGGCCCATTCAGGGTCGCGCATGTCGAAGCGCAGTGTGTACACGGCAAACTCCTAGCTGGCCTAATCTTTGCGACGTACGTTACACGTTCAGTCGAACGCGTAAAGGGGCAGCGTCGTGGGAATGTCCAGCGAGCTCAGCAGGCCCGGCGGCGCGTCGATGACGTACGGGATCGCATTGACGACGCGCATCGCCGTCGACGCCATCGCGGCATGTCCGGCGGCGTGGCCCTGCGCCGCCCCGAGTGTCATCTCGCAGTGGATGTCCGGGTCCCCTTCGATGTCGACCCGATACGTGGCGTCACGGTCCGAAGTGGGCCAATCGGTTGCGACGTCGCGGGCCATCCGGATGACGTGCTCGATGACGATGGCCTCGCGGCCGTTGACCACTCCGGCCGCCCGGGTCCGCACGGCACCACAGGTGCCGGCCTTGACGGTGCCGAAGGCCACCTCGATGTCCCGGTCCGTCAGCTCACGGTCGAGCGAACCGCGTATCTGCTCCACCTCGACGCCGAGCCCCGCCGCCATGAGGTAGATCGGTGCCTTCCAAGCCATTTCGATGAATCCGGGCGTCTTGAGCATCGGCTCGAAGTCCAGCGGCCGGCCAAAGCCCATCCCGTCCATCATCACGTCGGCCACCGGATAGTGATCGTTGAGCGCAACCTCGCTGGCGGTGATCCGGCGGATGCTCTTGGACTGTGTCGTCATCAGCAACGCGAGCTGATCGGAAGCGAAGCCGGGGAAGATGCCCGACACGTAGAACGACGCCTCTCCGGCTCTGGCCGCCGCGTCCAGTTCGTCGCGCCAGTTGGGCGCGAAGTAGGACGGCGGGTAGACCAGACTCGTCGACGACGTCGACACCACGTTGATGCCCGCCGCCAGCAGACGCACGTAGTCGGGTACCGCCGCGCCATCGCGGTCGGGTCCGCTGGCCGCATACACCACGCAGTCGGGCTCAAGAGCGATCAGCGCGTCGGCGTCGTTGGTGGCCGCGACGCCCAGCGGCTCACCGCCCGCCAACTCGCCGGCGTCCTTGCCGACCTTGTCGGGCGAATGTACCCACACACCAACAAGTTCCAGATCCGGCCGGCGGCGGATGGCATCGATCGCGTTCGAGCCGACTCCCCCGGTCGACCACACGACAACACGCATAGGCACTCTCCTCACTGGTCGTGTGCAAAGGCGGCCGCGGCGCGCTCGAGATAGGGCCACGCCATAGCCGGTGCGACGCCGCCGCAGAGCGGAGCCAGCGGCAGCAGCTGCCCACCGCGCACGTAGTCGATCGCCTCGTCGGGAGTGAAGATGCGGTACGGGCCGCTGTCCTCGCGAAGTTCCGCCACGCTCTCGGCACGGGTGATGCTGGCCACCGAATCGTCGTGCGGCCGATACGACGCCGCCGTCTTCGCGTCATGCAACAAGTGCGGCCCCAACTCATCCCACGCCTCGTCGATGTCATCGGCCACGAAAACCGCTGTCGGAGCGCCCGGTTGGGGAAATTGGATGATTCCGGGCTGGTGTCCGTGCGCACGGCACTGCTCCTCGTAGCACTCCTTCAGGCCCGGCGAAGCGGTCTGGGAGACGAACCCCAACCCCAGGCGCCCGGCCCGCCGCGCCGCGGCCTTGCTGCCGCCGGCGATCAGCACCATCGGCCCGTTGGGCGAACCGCACGGTGGGGTGACGCGGACCGTGCGCCCTCGATATTCGACGGGCTCACCGCGCACCAGGGGACCGAGCACGTCCAGCATCTCGTCAGCTACTCGACCGCGGGTGGCCATGTCGATGCCGAAGTGCTCGTACTCCTCACGTCGATGTCCCACGCCGAACGCGTAGGACACCCGCCCCTTGCTGATCAGGTCCAGCACGCTCATCTCTTCGGCGAGCCGGACGGGATCCCACAACGGAAGCGGCACCGCGGCGAGCAGGATCGCCAGCGTGCGCGTCCTGGCCGCTATCGCCGACGCCAGGGTGAGCGGTGCCGGCAGATGGCCGTCGTCGGCACCGTGATGCTCGGAGAGCACCGCCAGCACGGCGCCCCGCGTTTCAGCCCACTCGCACATGTCGATGGCCGCGGCGTACAGATCGGTGGCAGGTGCGCCCCAATGCGGGGCGCGCATGTCGAACCTAAGCGTGAACATCAGCGGCCGCCGGGACTGGGTGAGATGCCCGCCCCTGAGCGACAACGCAGTCCCGCATTGTCACTCGGAGGCGGGCACAACGCTGCTCGGCCCTCACAGCTGCAGACTAACCTAAAATTTGTTCGTTAAGATAGTGCCTGCTTTCTTAAATCCTTGACCGGGTGTATTCGCGGCGGTAGTTTCCAAGTCGAATGCTGGGTTATCAAGGCCACGCGCCGTTGGCGTAAGGGCAACGGCCGCCCCGGCTTTCGTCATGCGCGCACGCACCTGAGGAGGAACAAGATGACCGCTCATCGCGTGGTGGTGTGGGCGACGGGTGGCATCGGCTCGATTGCCATCCGGACTATTTCGCGGCGCCCCAATCTGGAGTTGGTCGGCGTGTGGGTGCACTCGGACGACAAGGTCGGCAAGGACGCGGGCGAACTGGCCGGCGGTGAGCCGATCGGCCTGAAGGCCACCAACGACGCCGAGGCGCTGATCGCGCTCAAACCCGACTGCGTCATCTATGCCGCCAGCGGCCCGGAGCGCGACGCGCTGGCCATCCCGGATTACGTCAAGCTGCTCGAAGCCGGGATCAACGTCGTGACGACCAGCACCACGCGATTGGTCAACCCGCACGCCTACGAGCCCGCGGAGTGGCGCGACCAGCTGGTCGCCGCGGCCAAGCAGGGCCAGGTGTCGCTGTACGCGTCGGGGATCGAGCCGGGCTTCGCCGCCGACTATCTGCCGCTGGTGCTGTCCACCCAGTCGTCGTCGATCGACAAGATTCACTCCTTCGAGATCGGGCTGTATGACGACTACGGGGTTCCCGACATCATGAGCGACGCGCTGGGCTTCGGCCGTCCGCTCGACTACCAGCCCTGGATCAGCTTCCCCGGCGCCATCGCCGGCGAATGGCAGGGGCAGATCCGGTTGATCGCCGACGCGTTGGCGGTCGAAGTCCAGGAAGTTCGCGAGGGTTTCGACCGCGCCGTCACCAACCGGACGCTGGAGGTCGCGATGGGCACCGTCGAGGCCGGAACCTGCGGCGCGCTGCGGATGCAGGCGATCGGCGTGGTCGACGGTCGGGAAGCCATCGTCATCGAGCATGTCACCCGGCTCGCGCACGACGTCGCCCCCGACTGGCCGACCGGGATTGGCGATCTGTCCTACCGCGTCATGATTTCCGGCGATCCGGACATCGACTGCACTCTGGCGGCGACGCTGAAGGATCCCGCCAAGGCCGGCATCGGCGGGATGACCTCCGGGGCCGGCGCCATGGTCGCCACCGCGATGCGCGTCGTCAACGCCGTGCCGTATGTCGTTGCCGCCCAGCCGGGATTGCTGAGTTCGGTGGACCTTCCGTTGACGATCCCGCAAAAAGCGTTTGTCGGGGGGTAGGTCGCTCCGGTTACTCTGCGGGCGTGACGGTTAATCCTCTCGAGGAATTGACGCTGCAGCAACTCCGGGTTCGCACCAGCATGAAATGGCGCGCGCACCCCGCCGACGTCCTGCCGCTGTGGGTTGCCGAGATGGACGTCAACCTGGCACCGACGGTGGCCGAAGCGCTGCGGAAGGCCATCGACAACGGCGATACCGGATATCCCTGCGGAACCGCGCTGGCGGAAGCGGTCAGCCAATTCGCGGCGCAGCATTGGCAATGGCATGACCTGGACGTCAGCCGCACCGCGCTGGTTCCCGACGTCATGCTCGGTGTCGTCGAGGTGTTGCGCCTGATCACCGATCGCGGTGACGCCGTCATCGTCAACCCGCCGGTCTATGCGCCGTTCTACGCATTCGTGTCGCACGACGGCCGCCGCGTCATCGAGGCACCCCTCGCCGATGGGCGAATTGACTTGAATGCCTTGGAGAATGCCTTCGTTCGGTCTCGCGCGGAAGCGGGCAAGGACACGAAGGTCGCCTATCTGTTGTGCAATCCGCACAACCCGACCGGGTCGGTCCACACCGCCGACGAACTCCGTGCGGTCGCCGAGCTCGCCCGGCGATTCGGCGTGCGGGTGGTGTCCGACGAGATCCACGCCCCCGTCATCCTGCCGGGATCGCGGTTCACCCCCTTTCTCACCGTCCCGGGGGCCGAGAACGCCTTCGCCCTGACCTCGGCGTCGAAGGCCTGGAATCTGTCCGGGTTGAAGGCGGCGCTGGCCATCGCCGGACCGGAGGCCGCCGCCGACCTGAGCCGGATGCCGGAGGAGGTCAGTCATGGACCCAGTCACCTCGGCATCATCGCCCACGCCGAGGCGTTTCGCAGCGGCGGCGACTGGCTCGACGCGACCCTGCAGGGCCTGGACGAGAACCGGACACTGCTGGGTGAATTGATCGCCGAGCACCTTCCCGGCGTGAAATACCAATGGCCGCAAGGCACTTACCTGGCGTGGCTCGATTGCCGGGAGCTCGGCTTCGACGAAGAAGTCACCGATGGTCTTGCGGTGGTTGCCGACTTGGCCGGGCCGGCCCGCTGGTTTCTCGATCACGCGCGGGTGGCGCTCAGCTCCGGGCACGTGTTCGGAACGGGCGGAACCGGACATGTGCGCTTGAACTTCGCCACCTCGCGAGCCATTCTCACCGAGGCGGTGTCCCGAATGGGCCGGGCCCTGGCCGACGCCCGATAGCGGACCGGCGCCGGGCGCAGGCGTTTTCGGCTACGCGGAGACTTCCTCGGCGCCCCGGCCCAGGTTGCGGAATCCCTGGGCGGGCTCCTTCATGCCGAGGGTGAAGGGCAGCGTGTCGAGTTCGAACTTCGTCGTCGCACCGAGCCGGCGGAAAAAGCTGCGCCGCGGCGTCGCGACGGGAACCTGTACCGCCGCAAGGTCGATGTAGTGTGTCGACGTTTCCCCGATTCCATCGAAGACGTGCACCAGCGGCATGCACAGCTCGCGCATCGGCTCGTCGAGGCATGCCGCGACGGGATCGGTCATCAGCACGTACTCGGCAACCGGCACCATGTTTTTCAGCATCCGATGCACCAGAATGACATCGAAGCCGGCCAGCTCGGCGTGGCGCTTCACCTTCTGATCCGCCACCTCGCCCATGTGCACGACGAACTTGAGCGACAACTTCTCCAGCTGTTCGCAACACGCACACTCGCAGGCGATGTCATTCTTCATTTGCTCGCGCCGCGCCAGGAACGACGCGCGCATCCGTGACAGGCGCTCGCACACCACCACTTTGGCGTGGCTGTCCGGAGCCCAGAAAAACGCGGCGTCACCCTCGAGTTTGGCAAGCTTCAAACCCTTGCCCGCATTGATCACCGACTCCAACAGGGCGGCAACCGTCAGCTGGGCATGGGCAAGGTGCGTCCGGTTCCACTGCATGTAATGCGTGTACCCGCCGATGTCGGCTATGAGCAGAACCGCGCGCCGAATTGCCATGAACAAGCCAGTTTAGTAGGCCTTGGCGCCCGGCTCAATGAATCTGCCACTAGACGAACTCGCGTCGGCGCGAGAGGCTTGCAGAGGTGCCGGTTCACCGGAGGAGCTGATATGCATGTGCTGCGAACCCCGGACGCCCGATTCGAAAACTTGGAGGATTACCCGTTCATTGGGCACTACCTGGACGTAACCGCAAGCGACACCCGGCCGCTTCGCATGCACTACCTCGACGAGGGCACGATCGAAGGGCCACCGATCGTTCTGCTGCACGGCGAGCCCACGTGGAGCTACCTCTACCGGACGATGATCCCGCCCCTGACCGACGCCGGGAACCGCGTGCTCGCACCCGATCTGATCGGTTTCGGCCGCTCGGACAAGCCCAGCCGGGTCGAGGATTACACCTACCAGCGCCATGTGGAGTGGATGATCTCGTGGTTCGAGCATCTCAACCTCAGGGACGTCACGCTGTTCGTGCAGGACTGGGGATCGCTGATCGGGCTGCGCATCGCCACCGAGCAGTCCGACCGCGTCGGGCGGCTGGTGGTGGCCAACGGTTTCCTGCCCACGGCGCAACGGCGCACCCCGCCCGCCTTCTACGCCTGGCGTGCCTTCGCGCGCTACTCCCCCGTCCTGCCCGCGGGCCGCATCGTCAGCGCCGGGACGGTTCGCCGGGTGCCGTCGAAGGTGCGGGCCGGCTACGACGCGCCCTTCCCCGACAAGTCGTATCAAGCCGGGGCCCGCGCGTTCCCCCAGTTGGTGCCCACCTCACCCACCGACCCGGCGATCCCGGCCAACAGGAAAGCATGGGATGCCCTCGGCCGCTGGGAAAAACCCTTCCTCGCCATCTTCGGAGCCCGCGATCCGATCCTCGGACAGGCGGACAGGGCCCTGATCAAGCACATTCCCGGCGCCGCGGGCCAGCCACACGCCCGCATCAACGCAAGCCACTTCATTCAAGAGGACCGCGGCCCCGAACTGGCCGAGCGCATCCAGTCGTGGCAGCAGGCCTGGCTCTGAGCGAAGGTCAGCGGGTATTGACCAGCCGTACGACGCCACGCATGGCACGCACAGCGCTGCGAGGCAATTCAACAGTGGCGAACCGGTCTAGCGAACGCACGAGATACATACCGGCAGTGGGCAAGTGGGCCCCGCGATGGAGATTCACCCAATATCGTCGGCGACTAATGGTTCGAGGGCGTAGCGCCCACAGCTGCCGGACACCGGAGAAGCGGCGAAATACCGCACGGCTCACGACATCAGTTGCGACAATCCGACCCTCACATAGCTCTCACTCGAGATCGGGCGGATCGAAAAAGAATGGACCGACGAGGCACAGGGCCAACGCCGGCCAAGCCGGCCATAACTTGCCAGCTGTGCGTTTCGAATGGCTACCGCACCGCCGCTCGGTCCACCGACCCGCCGTCGGTGACCTTAGCGGGTAACCGCCAGTACGGCCTCCGCCAGTTCGGGACGGCAGACCAGCAGATCCGGCAACTTCGGGTCGGGCTGGTTGTACGCCAGGGCGGACCCGTCAATGCGAGAGGTGTGCAGCCCGGCGGCCCGTGCTACCGCCACCGGCGCGGCGGAGTCCCATTCGAACTGGCCACCGGCATGCACATACACATCGGACAGCCCTTGGAGGACAGAGGCGACCTTGGCTCCGGCGGAACCCATTTCCACCAGGACTCCGTCCAGCGCATCCCGCACGTTCAAGGCGACGGCGGGCGGACGGGTGCGCGACACCACGATGCGCGGCTTGCCCGGCACGGCAGGAGGCGAATCGGCCTCGGGAGTCCCCAGCGTGATGCCCTGGGCCGGCAGCGCCACGGCGCCCGCGACCAGCTCACCGGACTGCCAGAGGGCGACGTGCACCGCCCAGTCGTCGCGTCCAAGCTCGGAAAATTCCCGCGTGCCGTCCAGCGGATCGACGATCCAGACACGGTCCGATCGCAATCGAACCGGGTCGTCGGCGCCCTCTTCGGACAGCACCGCATCACCGGGCCGCTCTGCGGCAAGCGCCTCCATCAAGAAGTCGTGGGATCGCTTGTCCCCCGCGGCTTTCCGGTCAGTCTCTGCCGCGTCGGCGAACTCTTCTCGAACCCCGAGCAGTAGCCGACCGGCCTCGGTGGCCAACCGTGCGGCCAGGTCATGGTCATTCATCGGCAACTCCAGGGAATCCTCAATATGTTGGTAGCGATGACCAACTTTACCCTGTCATGCCGTTCTGCGGTCACCGCTGCGGCGGAAAGTTTCACCGTAATCTGGTGACCGTGAGCGGCAACGCCAACGTTTCTTTGATGAGGCGGTTGCGGCACACCTCGCGGGGACGTGCGATCGGGGTCGGCATTGTGACGGCCGTGGTGCTGGTCGGGGTCCTCATCGTGGTGGGCGTGCACCTGACCCAACGCCAGCAGAGCGCGACGGCGCCCAGCACTCCGCCGTCGCCGTCAGCGCCGGAGAGCTTCGCCATCCCGGGCTGCTACAACCCGTCCGTTCCGCCGGTCGCGCGCCCGAAGAGGCTCAATGTGTTGGGCTGCGCCAGTGTGGCCGTTGCGCTGCAGGATATGTCGTGGAGTTCCTGGGGACCGCAGGGCGCCGACGGGACCGGCACGGCGTTGTTCAAGCTCTGTGATCCCAACTGTGCGGCGGGATCTCAGCTGACCGAACCGGTGGTTGTGCACGCGTGGAATCCACAGCCGCCGCGGCGTGAGGCCATCTGTCAGGTCGGCTTGCGGATTTTCGCCGACATGATCCTGGCCTTCCCCAAGGACGTTCCACCACCGAACGTGCAGAAAATGAACACCCAGTACGACGGAAAGCCCGCCGTGCACTTCGCCAATTACTCAAGCGGCGACACGCGCGGCACCCAATTCATCGGCTACACATTCTGTAACTAGGCCGGTGCGAGCTACCTTGCGGTGCCTCAGACCTCGATGACGACAGCGCCACCTTGGCCGCCGCCGGCACACATCGCCGCGACGCCGATGCCGCCGCCCCGGCGAGCAAGCTCGTAGGCCAACGTGGTCACCATGCGTGCACCGGAGGCCGCGATCGGGTGGCCGAGACTGCAGCCGCTACCGGAGAAGTTCACCTTCTCCTCGTCGATGCCGTATTCGCGGCACGCCGCGATCGGCACCGAAGCGAACGCCTCGTTGATCTCCCACAACGCGACGTCGCCGGGCGTCAGACCGGCCCGCTGCAACACCTTCCCGATGACCTTGACGGCGCCGAGACCGCAGTCGCGAGGCGGTACGCCCGCGGCGGCCCAGGCCCTGACCGTGCCCATCACGTTGAGCTTCTCGGCCTGGGCGTAGTCGGTGTCGACGAGCGCAACTGCGGCCGCGGCGTCATTGGTGCCACTGCTGTTGCCCGCGGTAATCGAGAAGCCCTCGATCTCCGGGTGCAGGACCTTGAGGCCGGCCAGCTTCTCGACGGTCGTATCGCGACGCGGATGCTCGTCGACGGCGAATTCGGTGACCGAGCCATCGAACTGGGTGATCTTCAGTGGCAGGATCTCCTCGGCGAACTTGCCGGCGTCCTGGGCCGCGACGGCGCGCTGATGCGAGCGGGCCGCCCAGGCGTCCATCTCCTCGCGCGTGATGCCGACCGCCTGCGCGGTGTTCCAGCCCACGGTGATGGACATGTCCTTGGCTGGCGCGTCCGGCGTCTCCACGTGCGTCGGCGGCATCCAGCGCTCCTCGAACTTCAGCTCGGGGCCGGGAATCCGCCAGTTCGTCAGCGGCGTCATCGATAGCGACTGCACGCCACCCGCGATGAGCACGCGTTCCATGCCGGAGCCGATCTGCGCGGCGGCGTTGCCGATGGCCGTGAGGCTGCCCGCGCAGTGCCGGTTGACCGACTGCCCGGGAACGTGCTCCAGACCCGTCGCGGTCGCCGCATAACGCGCCAAATCGCCGCCACCGTAATGCGATTCGGCGAAGATGATGTCGTCGATGTGTGCAGGGTCGACGCCCGACCTGCGAACCACCTCGGGAAGCACGGCGGTGATCAGGGTCTCAGGCGGCGTGTTGACCAGCGTCCCCTTGAACGAACGGCCGATCGCGGTCCGGACGGCTCCGACAATGACGGGTGTTCCCATGTTCTCAACCTCGTTGTTGTGAGCGGTCAGACGCCGCGAATCGTATCAAATACTGTATAGACAATAGTAATGGTCTAAGTTCAGGAAGCCGGGCTCCTGTGACGGCGCTAACAATTAAGCGGTTCGGGTAAATACGGAGGCCGAGCCGTTGAAGACCAAAGGTGCGCTGGTCTGGGAACTGAACGAGCCATGGTCGGTCGAAGAGATCGAAATCGGCGATCCCCGCCATGGCGAGGTGACGGTTCAACTGGAGACCGCCGGGTTGTGCCACTCCGACCACCATCTGATGACGGGGGACTTCCCCATTCCGAGTTATCCGGTGTTGGGCGGTCACGAGGGCGCCGGCGTCATCACCGAGGTGGGCGAGGGCGTGGCGAACCTGGCCCTCGGCGATCACCTCGTCTTGTCCTTCATCCCGTCCTGCGGAAAATGCACGCCGTGCCAGACGGGGCTGCGCAACCTGTGCGACCTCGGCATGGGCTTGCTGTCGGGCCAATCGGTCTCCGACGGATTGTTTCGGGTCACCACGCGGGGCCGCAACGTCATCCCGATGTCGCTACTGGGCACATTCGCGCCATACGTGGTGGTGCACCAGACGTCGGTGGTCAAGATCGATCCCACGATCCCATTCGACGTGGCCTGCCGGTGGGATGTGGGGTGACCACCGGCTACGGCTCAGCGGTGCGCAGTGCGGCGGTCTCACGGGGTGACGACGTCGCGGTCATCGGCATCGGCGGTGTCGGCGTCGCCGCGCTGCAGGGCGCCCGCATCGCCGGGGCGCGACGCATATTCACCGTCGATCCCTACGAATGGAAGCGCGACAGGCGCTCAAGTTCGGCGCCCAAAGGCGGCATCTGCTGCCTCACCGGCATGGCCAGAGTGATGGCCAACGATGTCGCCCTCAACCTCGCGGGACTCTCGCTGTTGCAGAAGAGCTTGCGCGGCAGCATTTTTGGGGGCGGAAACCCCCAGCATGACATCCCGGCGATTCTCGAGCTGTACAAGCTCGGGCAGTTCAACCTCGACGACATGGTCACGCGCGAATACACCCTCGAACACATCAACGACGGGTATCGCGACATGCTCGAGGGCCGCAACGTGCGCGGCATCATCCGCTATACCGACGCCGACCGCGCGTAAGCAGCAGTGGGCGCATTGGGCACAATGACTTCATGACAGCCAGACCCCTCGCCGCCCCTGACGCGAGCCAGCAACTCGCCTACCGTGTCGCGGCGATGCTGCTCGGCATCGGCACCCTGCACTTCGTTGCGCCCAAACCGTTCGACTCCCTCATTCCGGTCGAGCTGCCGGGCAACCCGCGGCTCTACACCTACGGGTCGGGCGTGGCCGAGTTGGCGATCGGGGCACTGCTGGTGCCGCAGCGCACCCGGCGGTCCGCCGCGCTGGCCGCCGTTGCGCTGTTCATCGGCGTCCTCCCGGGCAACGTCAACATGGTCCGGTTGTGGTGGGGCAGGCCGTGGCCGATGCGGATCGTCGCCCTGGCCCGGCTGCCGCTGCAGATTCCCATGATCACCACCGCGCTCAAGATCCGCCGCAACAGCTGACGTGCCGCGTAGGTCGGCGTCGGTGAGCACCTCGGGTGCGTCCGTCACGCGCAAAAGCGGTCTAAACCGGTTGGATCATAAGCGGTGCATTAGGAGGTCTTCGTGAGCGGAACAGCCGTCGCCGCAGTGCTCGCACTGGCCGCCGCGCTGATGGTCGGCGCCGGAGACGTCGCCCAGCAGCGATCCGCTCAGCGGGTCACCGATAAACCGGTCGGCACCTTCGCCCTGTTCCGCCGGCTGCTGCGCGACCGGCAATGGTGGACGGGCAGCCTGGTGGCCGCGGCCGGCTTCGGGTTTCAGGCGGCCGCCCTGGGCTTTGGCTCGGTGGTGCTGGTGCAGGCGCTGCTGGTGACCTCGTTGCTGTTCGCCTTGCTCGTCAACGCGAGGGTGAATCATCGCAGAATTACACGCCAGCAAGGGGTTTGGGCGGTGTTGCTTGCCGTTGCGGTTGCGGTCGTGGTGACGGTCGGCGACCCTCAGCAGGGGACCCCGCGCGGGTCGGTGCAGACATGGACCATCGTGGCGCTGGTCATGGCTCCGGCGCTGATCTTATGCGTGATTGGCGCGCGGATTTTCCGAGGCTCGGTAGGCGCATTGTTGCTGGGGCTGATGTCCGGATCGCTGTGGGGACTCTTTTCGGTGTTGACCAAAGGCGTGGTCGACCAACTCGCCCGCGGCATCCCGGCGTTGTTACGCGCACCCGAGTTGTACGTGTGGGTGGTGCTCGCGATCGCTGCTACCGCCTGGGAACAGTCGGCGTTTCGGGCCGGCCCGCTCACCGCGTCGCTCCCGGCGGTCACCGTCGCGGAGCCCATCGTCGGGTCGATGCTCGGTGTCACCGTGTTGGGTGAGACGCTGCACACCAACGACATAGGCTGGGTGGCCTTGGGTTTGTCCGTGGGCCTGATGGCGGCGGCGACGGTGGCGTTGGCCCACAGCCAGGCCAGCTATGCCCCGTCATCTGACGAAAGCCCTTCTCGCGCAGTGGAAAGCACTTGAGCTCAGGTCAGGCGTGAGCCGACCCGGTGCGCGGTGCCGTCGGGATCGACGTAGGCGAATTCCCGCAGACCGTACGGTGTGTCCTGCGGCGCGACCAGGCGACCACCGAGGTTCTCCAGCGCCGCCCACTCCACATAGAGAGCATCGGCATCACTGACGTAGAAGTACACGCTGGCGGCCGTGCGCACGGGATCGTGCTCGGCCCATTCGGTGAGGTGGATCGACACCGACCCGCGATCAGCAAATCCGTACCGGTCGGGGCCTTCGTACGCGTGTACGTCGAAGCCGAGCCGGCGGTACCGGTCAAGTGCGACCTCCAAGTCTCGAACGGGCACGATCGGGGATACTGAAGTGAAGTCGACTGCGGACACACAGCGAACGTAACTCAACCATGGCGCAGAATCTGAATAGCCTTCTGCCGTTTACCTATTGACGGTAGTCCTCCGCGACGACACGAGCGTATGCTCTGGCGGCCGAGACGGTCCAACGATCGATCTGACGCCGCATGGCGCCGCAATACCTGGTTTCGGGGTAGGTTGTCCGCGGGTTCGGTCGTACCGCCTTGAGGAGGGATACGTGAGCACATCGGAAAAGGCGTCCAAGCCGCGCGCCGGGCAGCCAATCATCCACCTCTCCCAGCTATTGCGCGCGCCCGTGCTGGCGCGTTCCGGCGAAACGGTGGGCCGTGTCGAGGATGTGATCGTGCGGCTGCGCGGGGCCGAGGAGTATCCACTGGTGGCCGGGATAGTCGCGGGGGTCGGCGGACGCCGGGTCTTCATCGGCGACAAAACCATTGACGCATACTCCGCGGACCGAGTTCTGTTGACCAAGAACAAGGTTGACCTTCGCGGGTTCGAACGTCGCGAGGGCGAAGTGCTGTTGCGCACCGACGTGTTGGGCCACCGGTTGATCGACGTGGCCACCGTCGAGCTGGTGCGCGCCTACGACGTCGAGTTGGAACAGACCCGCGAGGGCTGGATGGTTACCCGCCTGGACACCCGTCGTCCACCGCGCCTGTTCGGGCTGATCAAGCATTCCGGCGGGCATGCGTCGCGCGATTGGAAGGCGTTCGAGCCGCTGATCGGCCACGCCCGTTCCGACGCTGTCCGACGTCTGTCGGACCGGTTCGGGGAGCTCAAGGCCGCCGAGATCGCCGATCTACTCGAGGAAGCGGACAAGGCCGAGGGCGGCGAGATCCTCGACCGCGTGCACAGCGACCCGGAATTGGAAGCCGACGTCTTCGAAGAACTCGACCCGGAAAAAGCCAGCCGGTTGCTCGACAACATGCCGGACAACGAGGTCGCCGCGCTACTGGGCCGGATGCGCGCCGACGATGCCGCCGATGCGATCGTCGACCTACGCCAGTCCCGGCGCCGGCGCGTGCTCGAGCTGATGCCCGCCCCGCAACGCACCAAGGTCATCACCTTGATGGGGTTCAACCCCGAAAGCGCCGGCGGGTTGATGAATGTCGACTCCGTGACATGTTCACCCGCCGCCACCGCGGGCGAGGCGTTGGCGTTGATCGCCGCGTCGCGCAGCATCCAGCCGGAAGCGTTGATCAAGGTGCACGTGCTCGACGAGGACAAACGTCTTGACGGGGTCGTTTCAGTGATCACCCTGTTGCAGGTCGATCCCGCTGAAAACCTCGGAGTGCTAATGGATTCCGACCCGGTGCGGGTGAATGCTGACGCGGACCTCACCGATATCGCGTTGCTGATGGCCGATTTCAATCTCTACTCCATACCCGTCGTCGACGAGCAGGACCGCCTACTCGGGGTGGTCACCGTCGACGACGTGCTGGAGGCGACCATCCCCGAGGACTGGCGCCGACGAGAGCCCGCGCCCCGCCCCATCCGCGAAGTCACCGCCGCCGACGACCGTGACACGCCGCTGACGGGAGGTAGCCCGCAGTGACCTCAGGCGGCGAGAACACTACCGAGGCCGAGGCGCCGGCGGTCGAGGTTCAGCGCACCGAACGGGCGGAACCGCGGCGCACCGCTGTGCTCGACAGCGCCCATGTGGGTGATATCGAGGGCGCGTTCGGGCGCATCAGCGTCGGCGAGACCGAGCATGCCCGCACCTGGCGGACGCGGCTGCTGACCCTGCTCGCGATCGTCGGACCCGGAATCATCGTGATGGTCGGTGACAACGACGCGGGCGGGGTGGCCACCTACGCCCAAGCCGGCCAGGACTACGGCTACTCACTGCTGTGGGTGTTGCTTCTGCTGATCCCCGTGCTCATCGTCAACCAAGAAATGGTGGTCCGGCTCGGCGCGGTCACCGGCGTAGGGCACGCCCGCCTGATCAACGAACGCTTCGGCCGCGGCTGGGGCTGGTTTTCGGTCGGCGACCTGTTCTTGCTCAACTTCTTGACGATCGTCACCGAGTTCATCGGCATCAGCCTGGCCGCCGAGTACATCGGCGTCTCCAAATATGTTGTGGTACCTATCTCGGCGGTGGCGTTGGTGGCGATCATGGCCAGCGGCAGCTTCCGGCGCTGGGAGCGGGCCATGTTCGTGTTCATCGCTGTCACGCTGCTGCAGATCCCGATGCTGTTGATGTCACATCCACAGTGGGGGCACGCGGCGAAGTCTTTTGTCGTGCCCGGCATTTCGGGCGGGATCAGTTCTGATGCGGTGCTGCTGATCATTGCCATCGTCGGCACCACGGTCGCTCCGTGGCAGCTCTTTTTCCAGCAGTCCAACGTCGTCGACAAACGCATCACACCCCGGTTCATGGGTTACGAACGCGCGGACACCGTATTGGGCGCCTTCGTCGTGGTGGTCGGCGCCGCGGCCTTGGTGATGACCGGCGACTGGGCCGCGCGCTCCACCGGCACCGTGGGTGGCTTCACCGACGCCGGCGCCATCGCTCATCTGCTCGGCCAACACCGCGAGACACTCGGCTGGATCTTCGCGGTCGTGCTGATGGACGCCTCGATCATCGGCGCCGCCGCGGTGACACTGGCCACCAGCTACGCCTTCGGCGACGTGTTCGGCCTGAAGCACTCGCTGCACCGCGGGTTCGCCGATGCCAAGCAGTTCTACCTGTCCTACACCGCAATGGTGGCGTTGGCCGCGGCCGTCGTACTGATTCCGGGCGCCCCGCTCGGGCTGATCACCACCGCCGTACAGGCTCTCGCCGGTCTCTTGCTGCCCAGCGCCAGCGTATTCCTGCTGCTGCTGTGCAACGACCGAGAGGTGTTGGGGCCCTGGGTCAATCGCGCCTGGGTCAACTGGGTGGCCGGGATCATCGTCGGCATCCTGCTGCTGCTGTCCGGGATCCTGATGGCCACCACGCTGTTTCCCAAAATCGATGTCGTGGTGGTTTCCGGCTACCTGGCGGTGGCCATGGTCATATTCGCGGTCGCGGCTGTGCCTGCGCTGCGCTGGATGGCCCGCCGCCAACCCGCGCGACCCGTCGTACAGCTTCCGGCCCGGGGTGTAGACCGCAACACCTGGCGCATGCCACCGTTGACATTGCTCGAGCCGGTCGTCTGGTCGCCTGGCACTCGACTAGGCATGATCGCGCTGCGCACCTATCTGGTCGCCGGTGCGCTGCTACTCGTGGTCAAAGCCATCCAGCTCAGCCGCTGACCGTTTGTATCCGGCGGGCCACCTCGCCGTACCGCTCGAAGCGGTCCTGATCGGCGACGGAGTTGTACATCACCAACCGGGTTGCCGTGCCGGCGTATTTCGCGGTCAGCGCGTCGGCCAGCCCGTCCCAGGTCGACTCGGTGGCGAAGATCGCGATGTGATCGTCGCTGACCTGGGCCGCCATCCCGGCGAAGTCACCGGCCTTCTGCTTCTCCCGGATCCGGGCGGTCGTGCCCTCGAAACCCGCCTCATCCCAGATGAAGGCGTAGTTCGGCGTGCTGCCATAGAAAGCCATGCTGGCGCGCACGAGTTCACGTTGCTTGTCGAGCTCTTCGTCGGTGTCGCCGACGATCGTCATGACGGGCACGATGATTGCGATGTCCGACGGGGAACGGCCGGCTTTCGCCGCCCCTTCGGCGACCGTCGGCAGGACGTGCCGCGCCAGGTAGCCCGGTTCGCCGATCGGGTGGACGTGAACCCCGTCGGCCACTTCGCCCGCCATGCGCAGCATCCACGGATTGACCGCTGCGATATCGACTTTCGGGTCCGCCGCGTCGATGGGCCCCGGGCTCCACTGCGGGGTGATGAAGTCGAGATCGTAGAAGTCGCCGTGGTGGTCGAGCGTGCCGGAGCGAAACGCCGCGAAGCACGCCTTCACGGCGAGCAAGTAGTCGCGCAGCCGGGGCCCGGGCCGCTCGAAAGCCGTGCCATATCGCCGCACCACATGGGTGCGCACCTGCGTTCCGAGGCCCAGCCGGAACTTCCCCTTGGTGGCTTCCTGCAGTTCCCACGCCGCGGCGGCGGTGACAAAGGGACTGCGCGGAAAAGCCACCGCGACGCCGGTCGACAATTCGAGATCTGGCGCGGCCTGCGACGCTACGGCGGCATTCAGGTATGCGGTGCGGCCGGTTTCGGTGAACAACAGACCGGAGAACCCGGCCGACTGGGTCCGCCGGACAAGGTCACCGATTTGACCGAGCGGCTGGGGAATCGTCATCGCGTCGACATGCATGGGGGGAGCGTACGTCGAGCGTCCGCGCGAACGAGTCCGGACGCGTCGCCACGTGGTCTCCGGCCGATGCGGTCGGATCAGCGATTCGTCGGCCGCCGGCTCCCCGGGGCGGTGAAGCCTTCGGTGTCATCGAAGAATGCCCATTGCCCGTCGTCATTGACCTCCATGCGCCAACCCAGCTCGGTATTGCCGCCGACCGAGTTGACGAACCAGGCGTGCGCGGCCTCCGCGCTGGCAAAATTCTTCGTCGCGACGACCCGCCCACGTGGGTCGATAACGCGAAACTCAGGCATGGGATCTAATTATCCCTGCCAGCGAGTTTTCAATCGCCGAAATCGCTGATTTGCCGGTGAACCCTGGGTTACACCGTGCGGGCCAACCGCCCGGCGAGTATCTCGGCAAACCTTGCCGGATCGTCGAGCGCACCACCTTCGGCAAGAAGTGCTGTGCCGTAGAGCAATTCCGCGGTCTCCGCGACCGAGGGGTCGTCGCTGCGGTCCTGGTGCGCTTGCCGCAGCCCGATGACGAGCGGGTGGTTGGGGTTGAGTTCGAGGATCCGCTTCCCCGCCGGGATAGCCTGCCCGGAAGCGCGGTACATGCGCGCGAGCGCCGGTGTGATCCCGAAAGCGTCGGTGATCAGGCAGGCGGGCGAGTCCGTCAGGCGGTTGGACAGCCGAACTTCCTTGACGTGGTCGGTCAAGGTCTCCTTCAGCCAGCTGAGCAGGTCGGCGAATTCCTTCTGCTGCTCCTCGCGCTCGGCCTCGCTCTCGTCCCCGTCGCCGCCGAGGTCCACCTCGCCCTTGGCGATGGACTGCAGCGGCTTGCCGTCGAACTCGGTCACGGTTCCCACCCAGACCTCATCGACCGGGTCGGTCAGCAGGAGCACCTCGTAGCCCTTGGCTTTGAACGCCTCTAGGTGCGGCGACTTCAGTATCTGCTGACGCGACTCCCCTGTGGCATAGAAGATCTGCGTCTGCCCCTCTTTCATGCGCTCCACGTACTGGGCGAGCGTGGTGGCTTCCTCCTCGCTGCGTGTCGAGGCGAACGAGGAGAGCTGCAGCAGCGTCTCCTGGTTGTCGAAGTCGTTCAGCAGGCCCTCCTTGACGACCCTGCCGAATTGGGTCCAGAAGGTGCGATAGTCGTCCGGGCGCTCGGACTGCAGATCCTTGATCGTGGAGAGGACCTTCTTGGTCAACCGGCGCCGGATGGCCTTGATCTGCCGATCCTGTTGCAGGATCTCGCGCGACACGTTGAGCGACATGTCCTGCGCGTCAACGACACCCTTGACGAAGCGCAGGTATTCCGGCATGAGCTCGTCGCAGTCGGCCATGATGAACACACGCTTGACGTAGAGCTGAATCCCAGTCTGGGCGTCTCGGTTGAATAGGTCGAACGGGGCGTGCGACGGGATGAACAGCAGTGCCTGGTACTCGAATGTGCCTTCGGCCCGCATCGCGATGACCTCGAGCGGGTCATCCCACGCGTGCGCGATGTGCTTGTAGAACTCCTTGTACTCCTCCTCGGAGACCTCTTCTTTGGGCCTGGCCCACAGGGCCTTCATCGAGTTCAGGGTCTCGGTCTCGATAGTGACCGTCTCCTCGCCGCTCGCTCCTTCTTCGTCCGAGGCGGGTTCCCGTCGCACGACCTCCATCCGGATGGGCCAGGCGATGAAGTTGGAGTACTTCTTGACCAGGCTCCTGATCTTGAACTCCGCGGTGTAGTCGTGCAGCTCGTCTTCGGCATCCTCGGGCTTGAGGTGCAGGGTGACCGCCGTTCCCTGTGGGGCGTCGTCGACCGATTCGATGGTGTAGGTGCCCTCGCCGCTCGATGCCCATTTTGTGGCGTCGCTCTCGCCGGCCTTGCGGGTGAGCAGTTCGACCTTGTCGGCGACCATGAAGCTCGAATAGAAACCGATACCGAATTGACCGATGAGTTCCTCGGAGGCTGCGGCGTTCCTGGCCTCGCGCAGTTGTTTGCGCAACTCGGCGGTGCCGGACTTAGCCAGCGTGCCGATCAGGTCGACCACTTCGGCGCGGGTCATCCCGATGCCGTTGTCGCGGATGGTCAGGGTGCGCGCGTCCTTGTCGACGTCGAGCTCGATGTGCAGGTCGGAAGTGTCGACGTCGAGATCCTTGTTCCGGAACGCTTCAAGCCGCAGCTTGTCCAAAGCGTCGGAAGCGTTGGAGATCAACTCCCGCAGGAACGAGTCTTTGTTGGAGTAGACGGAGTGAACCATCAGGTCCAGCAGTTGCCGAGCCTCTGCCTGAAACTCCAACTGCTCAACGTGCGCGCTCATGAGATTCCCTTCGACAACATGACGTCCCAAATTTACCGAGCCGCCGACGGGCGCTGTGCGGTGGTCCCGTGCTCTCCGGGGACGACCCGCTCTAGGCTGAACGCATGTCTGTTGCTCAACGCGAACGTGCCGCCCTTGTGGAAACCATGCGCGGCGTAGGACCGGATGCGCCCACCCTGTGCGAGGGATGGACGACGCGGGACCTGGCCACCCACCTGGTGATCCGTGAGTACCGGCCAGACGCGGCACCCGGCATCCTGATCCCCTTCTTCGCCTCCCACACAGAGAAGGTGCAGAACCAGGTGGCCGAGCAGAACGATTGGGACGAGCTGGTTGGCAAGCTCGCCGCCGGCCCACCGGTCTACTCGCCGCTCAAACTGCTCGACCCGGTGGCCAATGTGGCCGAGATGTTCATCCACCACGAGGATGTGCGCCGCGCCCAGCCGGGTTGGCAGCCGCGCTCTCTAGAGCCCGCACTCGGCAAGATGTTGCGGCGCACTCTGCCGTTGATGGCCCGATTCACACTCGCCAAGACGCCCGGCCGGGTGGCGTTGCGTACCGCGGAGGGCAAGACGGTGCTCACCGCGGGTCGGGGGCCGGCGGTGACGGTGACGGGGGCGCCCGAGGAACTACTGCTGTTCTCGGTGGGGCGACAGGCCCAGGTCGAATTCGACGGCGACGCCGCTGCGGTGCAGGCCGTCCGCGATGCGCCCAAGGGGCTGTAAGCCTGCGGGGCGGAGCACTGCGGCAGTGGTCGTTACCGCAATCTGAAACGTCCGAGCGCATGCGCTATCGCGTTCGTCGCACGCTTCACCCAAAGGCCTCGCGCAGTTCCTTCTTGATCACCTTGCCGAATTGATTGCGCGGCAGCGTTTCGACGACCACCAGGTGCTCGGGGTGTTTGTATCGGCTGAGGCCCCGTGATTGGCAATGTCGCACAAGGGATTCCAACGATACACCACCGGGCATCACCGGAACCACGACGGCGCAGACGCGTTCGCCGGTGCGCGGGTCGGGAATTCCGATGACGGCGACATCGGCGACGGCGGGATGGGTGGCCAGCGCGTTCTCGATTTCCAGGGCCGAGATGTTCTCCGCATTGCGGATGATCGCGTCCTTGGTACGGCCGGTGACGCGGACGTTGCCGCTCGCGTCGATCAGGCCGAGATCGCCTGTGCGCAACCAGCCGTCGCTGTCGAAGACATCGGCGTCGAGCGCCGGGTCGGCGTAGCCGAGGAAGCACTGGGGTCCCTTGAGCCGCAGCTCCCCCTCCTGTCCGGCGCCCAGTTCGACGCCGTGGCCGTCGACCACGCGCACCTCGACCCCGGGCACCGGCGGGCCGACCGTATGGTCGAGTACCTCGGGGGCTGCGGTCAGCGAGGGTGAGGTTGCGCACGGAAACTCGGTCATCCCCCAGGCATTCGCGATTCCGGCCAGCCCGAAGGTTTCGCGGACCTGACGTCCCAGTTCGGCGGTGACGGGCGCGCCGCCGGCCAGGCAACCCCGCACCGACGGAAACAGCGGCCGATCGCCTTGAGCGCGTTGGGCTTCGAGGAATGCGACGAAGAATGGGGTCGCGGTGCCCAGGAACGTCGGATTGTGCGCGGCGATGGCCCACGGTGTGGTGGCCGGGTCGAACGCCTCGAACAGGGCCAACCGCATGCCGGTCAGCAGCGCGGTGGCCAGCATCGCGGCCCCACCGATGTGGGCGATCGGGAAGGCGATCGGATCCACGTCGCTGCTGTTGGCCCCCACCATGCCCACCACGCCCGCCGAGCCGGCGATGACCGACGTGTCGGTATGACGGATCCCCTTGGGGGCCGCGGTAGTTCCCGAGGAGTAGTAGATCCAGCGAGCGTCGTCGGCGGAAGTTGGCGGCGCCGGGAGGGCCTCGACGGCGGCGCCGGGCAGCCGCATCTCGCCGGCGGCCGGGGGTGTTGCCAGGTCGAGGGTGATGACCTCAAAGCCCGCGTCCGCCGACAATCCGCGAGCCAGCCCACCGTGATCGAAACCACGCCAAAACTCGGGCACCACAAAAAATTCGGTGTCCAGCTGCCCGGTGATGAAGCCAACTTCGCTTTCGCGGAGTAGCGGAATGATCGGATTCTGCACGGCACCGAGTCGGGCGAGCGCGGCCATCACCACCATGGTCTCCAGCGTGGTGGGCAGCTGCCAGGACACGACGGTTCCCGCGCAGATCCCCCGTTTTGCGAGCGCGGCGGCGGTCACGCACGCCGCGTCGTGCAGCCGACGAGCGGTCAGGCTGCGCCCGTACTCATCGGCGAGAAGCGGCCGGCTCGATCCCCGCTGCGCCGCATCGGCAATCAACGCCCAGAACGTCACCGCGGCTCCCCCTCCGGGCCTCAACCGGCTGACGGATCGGCAGACGGTGGACGAAATCCCGAATGCGCGATCGCGACGGACACGCCGGTACCGATCGGCCCCTTCGCGTCCACCAGGACCGCCGAGCCGCTGGCCACCCCGTCGTGACTGTGATGCGTCAGCGAGGCCAGCCCGATATGGTCGCCCGCGGGCAGTCGGCTGAGCGTGAGCGTGTAGTCGACATTGATGAATTGCAGGGAGTTGGTGCCCCAGTTGGCGATCGAAGCCGTGATGTCACCAGCCATCGCCACGCGGGTGAAGGCGGTGAGCGGTTCGTCGTCGATCAACGGGCGTGTCTCGTGTATCCACGTGTATTTCGGGCCGTCCGTCTGGGGCCAGTCGGGATCGGGGTTCTGTACCTCGGCGCCCCAGCCGTAGGTGCGCATGAACAGCGTCGAGTAGACCTCGTCCAGCGGGATCGGTGGCATCTGTACCGGTGGCGACCAGACGTACCCGTCGGGCTGCGCGCCCCGGCGCAGAAACAGCGCGCTCGCCTGTGCGACCGGGCCGCCGTCCTGGATGATCACGGCTTCGACCAGCCGTAATCGGCGTCGGTCCTGTCGCACCTGCGTGTGCACCTCGAGCGGCACCAACGCCGTCGGACGGGGCAGATCGACGGTCAACCGCGCCGGTTGCAGTTGCGCATCCTGAGCCGCATCCTCGACCGCCCACGCCAAGAGTCCGCCGACAACATGGCCGCTCAACGATGGACCCCATCCCCCGCGCGCGACTTTAGTTGGCACAAAGTAATTGTCGTCGCGCACAAAGTACGGCACCGGTTCCGCCCATTGAGCTTCATCCGGCACGATATCGGGCTCGGCCACCGCATGACCTTCCGCATGATGGGATTGCGGGCTCCGCTGAGGACCGCAACTGTGGATGTTACAGTTGCGCTTCCAGTCGCTGGATATGCACCGCCGCGACACCCCGACGGTCAGCCGATTGCGGCGCCCACCAGATGACCGATCACGTAGGTGATCGCCAACGCAAGACTGCCGCCAACGGCGTTACGCAGCACCGCACGGCCCTTTGGCGCTCCGCCCATTCCGGCCGAGACCGCACCGGTGATCACCAGCGCTATGAGCACCGCGGCGACGGTGACCGGGATTCTCCACGTCGTGGGCGGTACCAGGATTGCGATCAACGGCAACAGGGCACCGATCGCGAACGAGAGCGCCGACGACGATGCCGCCTGCCAGGGATTGGTCAGCTCCTCGGGATTGATGCCCAGTTCGACCTCGGCATGGGCGAGCAGCGGATTGTGGTCGGTGAGTTCCTCGGCCACGGTGCGAGCGGTCGCCGGCGTCAGGCCTTTCGCCTCGTACAGCGTCGCGAGCTCATCCAGTTCCGCGACGGGATCTTCGCGCAATTCGCGACGCTCCTGGCTCAACAGCGCCTTCTCCGTGTCGCGCTGCGTGCTGACGGAGACGTATTCGCCCAGCGCCATCGACACCGCCCCCGCGACCAGTCCGGCGCTGCCGGCGGTCAATATCGGGGCGCGTTCGGCGGTGGCCGCCGCGACCCCCACGACGATGCCCGCGGTGGAGACGATCCCGTCATTGGCGCCCAGGACGCCCGCGCGCAGCCAATTCAGCTTCGACGACACCGAACCGACGTGGGGTTCGTGCGGATGTGACGCACTCGACACGGCCGCAACCATATAGAGGAAAAGCCCTTACCGACTAGCCAACATAGCCTTCCCAAACCGGCCCGCTTACCGGCTGACGGCAGCGTCAATCCGCCGACAAAAGCCTGGTGGCGGGCGGCGACAGCCGCGCAGCGGGCGGGCTGCGCCGGGTGGGCGGGTGCGACAGATCGACGTTGGTAGGGCCGGCCAAAAGTTCTGCATGGGCAAGTCACAGCTGATCCATAGGCAAGCTATTTAACGTCGGAGATGTAACGGGGGGTGTTCTCACGAACTTCCTTGCAAATAATCCCTAGTGGATAGGTGAAGCATCATGAAGTTGAAGCAACTTGTCGGAGGGGTGACCATCGCCGGAGCGCTCAGCGCTGCGGCCCTGGGAATGGGCGCCGGGTTTGCCAACGCTGCTCCCGGAGCGCCACAGCCTCCGGGTAATCATGGCGGGGCGGCGCCTGGTGGCGGCCACGCTCCCACTGGTCCCAACGATCCGGGTGGGCCCGGTGGCCCGGGCGGCCCCGGCGATCATCCCGGTGGCCCGGGTGGACCAGGTGGCCCCGGCGATCATCCCGGTGGCCCGGGTGGACCAGGTGGCCCCGGCGATCACCCCGGTGGCCCAGGTGATCACCCCGGTGGCCCGGTCGGACCCGCTGACCACCCCGGTGGCCCGGGTGGGCCCGGCGATCACCCAGGCGGCCCAGGTGATCACCCCGGTGGCCCGGCGGCCCCGGCGGATTCGGTGGACCGGATCCTCACCCAGGCGGCCCGTGGCACGGGGACGCCCAGCGTGGTTACTTTCACGGGGCACCGTGGGGCGATAGGCCTGCCCCCTGGGGGGACGGCGAGCCGCCGCGGCCGGCATGGGATCGACCGCTTCCCCCGCCCGGTGGGCGCTGGGACTACGGCCCGATCAACTACTGGGGTTACAACGAAACGCCGTACTGGAACCCCGGGTACAACCAATGGGGATTTGACTTCTTCGGTGTGTGGATCCCGCTGTGATCGATAGCTGACAAGACGCCCGCTTCGCCGATTGGCGAAGCGGGCGTCTTCGCTTGTATGTGCTGGCGCCGAGTGGCTTTCACGCCGGGCCCTGGTCTCTAGCTTTTCGTGCCGACAGTCAACAGGTCGGACACGAGCGCCGTCCACACCGGTCGCGGGATCCGGTGTTGATCCGTGATGACGAACCCGGCATTCTCGAACAACGTCCGCATCTCGGGCGCGGACGTATTGTGTTGCGGCTTCCACCGAGAGTTCGCGGACGACTGCAGCCGCGGCTGCCGCGTGCTCAGAGCCGAAACGGCCACCAGGCCGCCCGGAGCCAGCACACGATGGAATTCGCGCAACGCCGCCGGCTGATCGAAGAAGTGAAAGGCCGAGGTCGTCACGACCGCATCGAGGGCCCCGTCGTCAAATGGAAGCCGCTCGGCCGGGCCGCGCATCCAGTGCACCCGATCCGATCGTGCAGCAGCCTGCCCGAGCATGCCGTCGGACATGTCGACCCCATAGATCTCGTCGGGCTGCAGTTCACGCTGGATTCGATCGCTCAGAATGCCTGTGCCGCAGGCTATATCAGCGATCTTGCGTGCGCCGTGGTTGCGCAGCTGGGCTATCACCTCGTTGTGCGGAGGTCGGTAAACCCACTGTTGCAAGAAGGGCAGATCGTAAGCCGGCGCGAGGAAACTCCACATACGCGTGACGGCGTCGTTGAGCCCTCGTCGCTGCGGCGCGGTCATTTGCGCAGCACCGAGCTGTAGTAGATGGTGTCGGCCACCGACACGGAGTCGTTGGTCTGCGGAATCGCATCAAGACCAAAGTCGGCCAACAGCTCACTCATCCGAATGCCGGCCGACCGCCATCCCAGGTTGTCCAAATAGACGGCGACGTCATTGCGCTCGCCCTGGTAGCCGAGTTCGCCGAATTCCAGGTCGAAGCCATGCTCACGCCATTTCGCGGTGGCCCTGCTCATCATCTCGTGGGCTTTCTCGGTGTCTACCTCTGACATGTCCGGAATAGCTTCGCACGCCAGCCGGCTGCCGCCAGCGCTAAGTGCGGTGATGTTGTCCAGCAAGCGGTCTTGTGCCTCCGGCGGCAGATAGCCAAAGAGGCCCTCCGCGATCCATGCCGTGGGCTGACTCTTGTCAAAACCCGCGTGCACCAGAGCCTTTGGCCAGTCATTGCGCAGATCGACGGCGACCGTGCGCAGCTCAGCCTGCGGGGCTGCGCCCAGCTTGGCCAGCGTGGCGGCCTTGAAATCGATCACCTGCGGCTGGTCGATCTCGAAGACGGTCATATCGGCCGGCCACGCCAACCGGTAGGCGCGGGCGTCGAGGCCCGATGCCAGGATCACGGCCTGCCGGATCCCGGCCTGCGTCGCGGCGTGAAAGAACGAGTCGAAGAATCGGGTCCGGGCGGCCATGGCGGCGGGCATGTGTTCGAGCTTCCAGCCCGACTCGTGGTCGTCGACGTCGGCGGCGGCCAGGTCGCCTGAGACCCAGCGAGTGAAGAAGTCCACCCCGACGGCGCGCACCAGCGGCTCGGCGAAGCGGTCTTCGATCAGCGGGTTGTCGGCGTTGGTCGCGATCGCTCGCGCTGCCGCGACCATCGTCGCGGTCGCGCCCACGCTGGTGGCCAAATCCCAGGTGTCGTTGTCTGTGCGTGGCATGCGGCTGTTGTCCCCCTCGGAATCGCAGGTTACTTAGCTGGCATAACGACCGGCGGGCACGTGAAGTTCCCATGCCCCGCCGCTTGGCTAGTTCGCCGGCCGGGCGTCGCGTTGCCGCAGCTAGGCGGATCTTCAGTAGGTGACCAATTCGAAGACCGGGATGAGCCGATCGGTGCGTTGCTGGTATCCGCCGAACCCAGGTGCGCGCTCGACCACCACGCGGTAGACCGCGTCCCTTTCGTCCCGCGGCAATTCGCGCGCGGTCGCGGGCTTCGCCGACTGCGAGCCGATCTCGACAGACACGCGAGGGTTGGCGCGAATGTTGTGCACCCAGGCGGGGCTGTTGTCCCGGCCGGCCGCGGAGCCGACGACATATATTTTGTCGTCGATATCGAAGTAGGCGACTGGGTTGACCCGTTGGGCGCCGCTACGCGCACCGGTCGAAGTCAGCAGCAGCAGCGGGAAGCCCTCGAATTGCCCGCCCACTTTGCCGCCGTTGCGGCGAAACTCTTCGATGTTCTGCTTGTTGAATTCCCGTTCCGCGCTCAGCGCGTCGTCAGCCATTACGCCATCGTGGCACGCCGCGCGGGTGTCGGCCAAGGTCCGCTGGACTTACACTGTGCCGCAGCATCATTCGACTCTTGTCATCAACTTCTAGCGGGTGCCTGTATGCCGGCGGGACCAACAATGCTATTGCTGCCACCCGGGTTGCTGGTTTGAGGCGCCGCTTCGCCCGGCCCTTGCTGCCAGGTGATGTGGTTACCCGAAGCGAACGTGACGGTTTGGTGTCACTGCCCCGCTGTCGGCGGTGCGGGTTCGACCTTGGTCAGGTCGCTCAGGCCACTAATTCTCAGGACGGACATCAGGATCGGGTTGGCGAGGAGCTCGATGCGGTCGGCGTGGGCGGCGAGGGCGCTGATCGCGGCGCTGTCCAGGTACTCCACCGCGCTGAGGTCGACCAGCAACGCTCCGGCGCCGCCGGTGGCCTCGGTCGCGGCGCCGGCCAACGCCCGGTTAAACGCATCGATATTGCTCAGGTCGATTTCCCCCTCCGCGACCAGCATGAATTTTCCGTCGCTGCCGCGCGCGGTGTCGAGCGTGAGCGGGGTGGTCATCAGGTGATCCTCGCGGATAGGTGGACGGTGGTGCCGTCGGGATCGGGCCGTATGTCGACATCGTGCATGAGGCTGCGCATCAGGGGAATGCCCCGACCGCGGTGAGGATACGAAGCCGGTTGCGGAGCCTTCCACGAACCAGTATCGGTGATGGTCAACTGGACCTTGTCGCCGAGCGCGACCGCGCCCAGGCGAATTGTGCCCTGCGGTCTATGACGATGACCGTGCTCGATGGCGTTGGCGACGGCTTCCCCAGCGGCAACGAGCACGTTCAGGCTCTGATCCGGGTCTAGTCGGGCTCGGCTCAACCAGTTACGCAAGGCGTTGCGGGTGGGAGCGAGTTGGCTGACGTCTGCCGGGAAATTCAGCTCTAACGGGGCCGGATGACGGTAGAGCAGCAGGACCACGTCATCCTGGTAGCCGCCGTCTGGAGCGACGCGGGACATGACCTGGTCCGCCAGATCGTCCAGTGTCATCGCGCGGCCACCCTGCGCGACATCGGCGACCTGGGAGATGCCTCGATCGAGCGGAATTCGGCGACGTTCGACCAGACCGTCGGTATACAGCAGGAGTGTCGAATGCGCCGGGATGGTCACACGGGCTTCCGGGCGGAACCAGTCGCCTCGTACGCCCAACGCAATGGTGTGACCCTCGTCGAGCATCTGGGTGCTGCCGTCACCGTGCACCAGGATGGGCGGTGGATGTCCGGCGCTGGAGTAGACCAGTTCACCGGTCTCGGGGGTAAGCACAGCGCAGACGGCGGTGGTGCATTGCGCGCCGGGCAGCCGCGCGGCGAAGCGGTCCAAGCCCGCGAGAGCCGCACTGGGGCTTGGATTTTCGAACAGCAGCGCACGGCAGGCGCTGCGCACCTGGCCCATTACGGTGGCGGCGGCGAGGCCGTGGCCGACGCAGTCGCCGACGACCAACCCGATGCGCCCGTCGTCCAGGTCGACAATGTCGTACCAGTCGCCGCCCACCTGCAGAGGCCTCGTCGCGGCCTGGTAGCGCACGGCGAAACCGCTGGGCAGATCGGCCGGGCCAAGAATCGCGTGCTGCAGGGCCAGCGCGGTCTCGCGCTGTTGATCGACCTGGTGCACCCGCTGCAATCCCTGGCCGAGGCGACCGGCCAAGACGGTGAGCAGGGTCTGGTCCTCGAGGGTGAACGGGCGCTGCGTAACCAGATCCATCCAGACGACGAGCACGCCTTCGGGGTGCTGCAGCGCAATGCCCACCGTTCCGGGTTGCGCCGCAATGGGTGTGAGCAGGTCGCCGTCGCGCAAAACGCTGAGCGCCTCCTGGATATGCGGCGGCAGGTCGGCCCACTGCGTCGGCTCGCCCACCGACACCACCTGCGGTGCGCCGAAGCCTGCTTCGGTAGAGGAACTTTGCGTCGGGAAGGTGACGGCCAGAACGCGGCGCGCCCGCCAGAGCCGGCGCAGTTCCTCGGCGGCGGCTTGCACCGCGTCATCGACGGTGTCGGCTTGGGCCAGTTCCTGGTTGAGCGCGTGTTCGCGGCTCGCCGCCAACGCCAAGGCGATCGCCGCGTGCCGGGCGAAGTCACTGACCAGGTCGAGATAATCGTTGCCGAACGCGGGCTGGTGCGGGTCGCGTGCCACGGCGATGACGCCAAGCACCGCGTCGTCCGCAATCAGCGGCATGACGATCGCGGAGCGTTCGCCGACGTCGGTGAAGCCCTCGATCGGATATTGGAAGGAATCGGTGATCAGCGGCAGGCCGCGGCGGGCCACGCCGCCGGTGGTCGAACCGTCCATCGGAACCTGTCGACCGATCACCTCGGAGGAATACCGGCCCGCAGTCGCGGCGACGACCAGGGTGTCGACCTGGTCGACGGGCAGATCAGGCTCCCTGGGAACCAGCAGGATGGCCTGCTCGGCGCCGGCCAGCTCCAGCGCCCGGTTCACGATGAGCTGCAACGGCCCCGTCTGCGGGTCGCCGGACAGCAGTGCGGTGGTGATTTCGCGGCTGGCGTTGGTCCATCTCGCCGATTCACGCTCTCGCTCGAAGAGTCGGGCGTTGTCGATGGCCGCGGCCGCCGCCGTGGCCATGGCGCGTACGGCGCCTTCCTGCGAGTTGGAGAAAACTCGACCGGGTCGATCGTCGGCCAGGTACAGGCTGCCGAAGTTGGCCGCCCGCACGGTGATCGGGATGCCGAGGAGCGCATGCATCGGCGGCTCGTGTCCGGCCAGTTCGGCGGTGTGGGGATAGGTACTCAGATCGTCGACGCGTAGACCATCGCCTACCGAAAGATCGCCGAGCTGCCGTGCAGTTTGACCGTCGATTCCCGCATGCACGAAAGAAACGAGCGCCCCGTCGGAGGCGTGTATGCCCAGCGCGGCGTAGCGGGCGCCGGTCAGCTCCATCGCCGCTTCGAGGACCCGATGCAGCGTCACGTCCAAGTCCAGATCGGAGCCGATCTCGACGATGACCCGCACCAGTTGTTCCATCTGGTCACGAGCCGCCACGAGCTCGTCAAGCTGGTCGTGCATCCGGCTGACCAGTTCGCGCCGGCCCTGCCAGGTGAAGGCGGAGTCACTCCGGTCGCTGTCCATAGGCAACAACGGTAATGGGTCGGGTCTATGGCGATGTCTGGACGGCAAGACTCCGGCACCGCGCTGAGCTTTCTCGCGCACGGATAGATAAGTACCCGCTCAGTAGCTGGCCAAAATCTGCGGAGTTCACGTGAGATTGCGGGCGCTCAAGAATTGCAGGCAGCGCGCCTTTACCCGATCTTGACCAGGTATTGAATTGTGCCGCCGAAGATAGCTGACGTGAGTAACCTTTCATCGGTGGAACTGGGGGTTTTGGGACCTCTCCAGGTCCGGAAAGACGGAGCGTCCGTCGTCATACCGGGCGCGAAAGCGCGCGCCATCCTCACGATGCTCGGACTGCACAGCGGTTCCGTCGTGCCGGCCGACACCCTGGTCGAGCTGCTTTGGGGCGAGGATCCGCCGCGCACCGCCGCCAAGGCCCTGCAGACCCACATCTCCTCGCTTACGCCGCGCCCTGGGTGACGGCTTTGTCTTGACCCAGGGAGCCGGTTGGACCCTCGCCGAGAGTGAGATTGATGCCTCTCGTTACAAATCGGCAGCCCGACTGGGCCGCGATGCCGCCGCCGGGGGCGACACCAGCCAAGCGGTGGCCCGGTTCGAGGAGGCGCTTGCCCTCTGGCGCGGAATCCCCGAACTGCCCGACGGCCGGCGCGGAACATCGGAGAAGACGCGATGGATCGAGAGCCATGCCGCGCTGGTTGAGGATCGAGCGGACGCGCTGCTGGCCACGGGTCGCGCCGCCGAAGTCATCGGCGATCTCGAGGCCGCGGTGGCCGAGTCTCCGCTGCGGGAAAGGCGTTGGGGCCAGCTGATGCTCGCCCTCTACCGCGCCGGCCGGCAAGGTGAGGCCCTCGGCGCTTACCAACGGGCGCGAACGCTGCTCGCCGACGAGCTGGGCGTCGATCCTGGGCCGGAACTTCGCCGGCTCGAGGCTGCGATCGTCGCGCAGGATGCGTCGCTGGATGTCGCTGTGGCACAACAGTCTCCGTCCGTGACGCGCGCCGTGACCTTTCTGCTCACCGATATCGAGGGGTCGACAGCCGCCTGGGAGGCGGACGCCGCACGCCATGGCGGTGGCGCTCGCACGCCACGACGAGCTCGTGGAACAGGTCGTCACGTCACGGGGAGGACGGCTGATCAAAACACGCGGCGAGGGCGACGCGACGTTCTCGGTCTTCGACCGGCCTTCTGCGGCCGCCTCCGCCGCCGTGGAGCTGCAGGACGCGATCACGCACGAGCCATGGGAGTCGCGCGATCCCATCCGTGTCCGGATGGCCCTTCATACCGGCGAGGTCGAGCTTCGCGACGGCGACTACTTCGGCCGGGCCGTCAACCGGGTCGCTCGGCTGCGGTCACTGGCCGAGGGCGGCCAGATCCTGTGTTCCGGCGCGACCGCCGAGCTCGTCATCGACACGTTGGCCGACGATGTGATGCTCACCGACCTGGGGATGCGTCAGCTGAAAAATCTCGCGCGCCCCGAGCATGTTTTCGAACTGCGCCTGGAAACTGTTGCGGGGCAACAGGAATCGCAAGCACCGAAGCATGCGCCCCTGCGAGCGTCCCGGCCTCCCCGCGGTACTGGTCGGCCCAGGGCTATTCGTCGGACGTGGCCGGGAACTCGAAGGGCTGCTGTCCGCATGGCATACCGCGCTGGCCGGCGGTGTGCGCACGGTGCTGATCGCCGGCGAACCCGGTGTCGGCAAGACACGTCTGGCCGGCGAATGGTCGCAGCGGGCCTACGAGCTGGGAGCGATTGTGCTGTATGGCCGTTGCGACGAGGACCTCGGCGCGCCTTATCAGCCGTTCGCGGAGGCGTTGCGTTCGCTGGCGCCATCCATGGGTGCCGACCGGCTCAGAGGGCTGCGCGGCGTCGAGGCGTTGCTGTCGCTCGTGCCCGGGCTGCCCGATGTCGTGCCCGATCTCGCCCGGCCGACCCACGTCGGACCCCGACACGGAGCGTTACGCACTGTTCGATGCCGTCGTTGCGCTGCTGGAAACCGCGTCGAAGAGCGCGCCGGTCGTTCTCGTGCTCGACGACCTGCACTGGGCGGCCAAGCCGACGCTGCTCCTGTTGCGGCATCTGCTGCGCTTCGGCGACCACGCCCGCGTCCAGATCGTCGGCACCTATCGCAGCACCGACCTCGACCGCTCCCACCCCCTGGCGGCGATGCTTGCCGACCTTCACCGCGACGGCACGGCCAACCGGCTTACCCTCAGCGGCCTCGACGAGGACGACGTGACCACCTACGTCGCCGAGGCCGGCTACGACGACGAGGAACTCGCGCGCGCGTTGGCCTCTGTCACGGGCGGTAACCCCTTCTTCCTCATCGAGGCCTTGCGCCATGTCGATGAGAGCGGCGGCGTGTGGGACCAGAGCACCCTGCCTCAGGGCGTGCGGGAAGCCGTGAGCCGCAGGCTTTCTCGGCTGCCGGCCGAGACCAACAAAGCCCTTGCCGCCGCCGCGGTTGTCGGCAGCCGGTTCGGGTTGGAGCTGGTCGAGCAGGTGGTCGGAAGTGACCTCATCGACGCCTTCGACGAAGCGCGCCAGGCCGGCATCGTCATTGAAGAGCCCGGCGGGTACTACCGGTTCAACCACGCGATCGTCCGACAATCTCTGCTTGCCGAGCTGGCGTCCGTGCGGCGCATGCGATTGCATCAACGCATCGCCACGACCTTGGAGACGTTGCCCGGCGCCGACGACGAGTTGCTGGCCGAGCTGGCTCATCACTATTTCGAATGTGCCTGGGCGGGAAACGCCGCCAAGGCGGTCTTCTACTGCCGGCGTGCCGCAGACCAGGCGATGACACGACTTGCCTACGAGGGTGCCGCGGACCTTTACTACCGCGCCCTGCACGCGCTCGAGGACATCGACGAGGAGCTTCCCGACCGCGACGACCAGACCGTTGAACTATTGGTCGCGCGCTGCGAGGCTCTGTTGGCCGCGGGTGACGTGGCCTCCGCAGCCGGTGCGGTCGCTCAATTACAAGCCGCGACAGTCGTATTCAGCCCGGCTAGCGGCGTGGGCGACATGCTTCGACGGCCAACTGACCATGTTGATTCACCCCGAGCGGCTGGACGAGGTCGAAGCCGCCTTAGGTGCGGCTGCCGCCAAACTCGCCGAACTGGACGACGCCGCCGGAGAAGCCAAGGCGCACACCGTTCGCGCCGGGTGCCTCAACCGTCTTGGGCGAATCGGCGACTGCGAAGTTGCCCTGGACGACGCCCTGACCGCTGCGCGGCGGGCCCGTGAACACCGCCGGGTGAACGCGGTTTTGGCGGGTGCTCCGCTGGCGGCGCTCTGGGGCCCCAATCCGGTTCCGCGCGCGGGCGGACGGTGTCTTGACGTGGTGCGGCTGCTTCGAATCACGACCGACTCCCCCGCCGTCGAGGCCACCTCGACGCGATGCCAGGCCGTTTTCGAGGCGTTCCGCGGTCGTACGGCCGCGGCCCGGCGGATGATCGACTCGGCCCGCCGCACAGTCACCGAGCTCGGCCTGCGCCATGCGCTACTGGAAGTTGAGCAGTTCGCCGGCATCGTCGAACTCATCGGTAATGATGCTGCTGCCGCGGAGTCACATCTGCGCAAGGCCTACAACGGCTTTCGTCGCATGGGCCTGGACGCCGACACCGCCGAGACCGCTGCGCTGCTAGGCCGCGCCTGTCTTGCGCTCGACCGCGAGTCTGAGGCAGAGCGAATTGTGCACGGAAAGTGAGCGTCTCGCCGGCCACGCGCTGAAGGCGTCGATCGCGTGGCGCACGCTTCGGGCGCATCTGCTGGCGCGCGCCAACGACTACGATGCGGCTCGGCTGGTTGCCGAGGAAGCGGTCGACGTTGGCCGAGCGCACCGACGCCTTGGTCGATCACGGCGACGCATGCCTGACGCTGGCAACGGTTTTAGGCGCCGCCGGCGACATCGCGGGAGCGCGCGCCGCCGCCGAGCGAGCGGTCGATCTGTATGAGCGCAAAGGTGCTGCGGCGCTTGTAGAGACGGCGCAGCGGCGTTCTCGGTGAGCGTGATTACCGAACGGCTCCGGCTGCCTCCGACGTGCCCGACCGGCGAACTAGACGAACGATTGCGTGCACGTTGCTGATCACGTTGTCGCCGCAGTCAATCGCGAGGCATTGGACGAGGTGGAGCGGCTGTTTGCGGCATACGTCTCAGTCGAGAGTCGTCGCAAGATCGTCGGCTTTCCGCGGACCGACATCCCATCGGGCAAGTGGCCGCACGATATGAGCCATTATCTGCGGTCAGGCATGGTGCGATACCGTCACGCGGCCGTCGCGACGCGTGGTGAGCGTCTTGCCCTCTTTCGACTGGAAGTTGGCACTGTAGATGCGAGTCCCGGGGCGCCGCAGGATGAGATGCTCCAGATGATCGGCCTCGACGAGGACGGTCGGATCGCACTGGAAGTCTCGTTCGACGTCGAAGACATCGACGCCGCGATCGCGGAACTCGATGCGGCGCATGCCCGGTTCCACGAAGGCCACCTTCAACCGCGACAGCTCGAAAACGCGGCAACGCGTCGTATACGGACGCATTCTGGTCGTACTTCGCCGTCCGCGATTGGGATGCCGTGATAAGTGATTGTCTCCGAGAACCTTACCGGCACCGATCACCGACGGGTGGTGAATGCTGGAAACCAGCGATAGTCGAGAAACCGTGATCGAGGATCTGCAGGCGGCTGCCGAGCTCGGATTCACGATATCGATGGTGGACGTCGTCGCGATCCGCGGCGACCGTCTCGCCCTCACCCGGGTACGCGCCGTCCGGCCGCGATCCCGAGACGATTCAAAACGATGCCTTCAATATCGTCGAGATCGACGCCGACGAGAAGATTCGTCGATCATCGTCTCGTCGACCTCGATGACATCGACGGCGCCTTCGGAGAGCTCGATCGCTCGATACCTCGCCGGCGAAGCCGCCGCCGCACGCGCGCACGTGGTCGGCCGTCGCGGGTAGTTACGCCGCGCTCAACCGGCACGAGTCACCACGGACCGCGCCGGACTGCGTCAACGTCGACCACCGGCAGGAGACGGCCTTCGGGCCTGGCGACGTGACCGCATACGTCCACGCCGGGTGGGACTTTGAGCAAGACACCAAGATCTATATCGAGCAAGCACACCGGCTGAGCGACTTTGGAGCGTTGATAACATATGCGGCGCAAGAGATTTCCCAAGCGGGCCTAAACGCCGAGTGGCGGGGGATCGCGGTTTTCGCGGTCGCGGACGACGTGATCCACCGCACTGAGGTCTTCGACGACGCAGACCTCGATGCCGCGATCGCAAGATTCGATCAGCTCGGCCGACCGGCACCGCAGCCGGAAAATGCGGCCGCGCGCGTATTCAAGCACGTCTGGTCGCACTTCGCGGCTCACGACTGGGATGCCATGGCTCAAACGGTGGCCGACAACTATGTCGGCATCGATCACCGACGGGTCGTGAGTGCCGAGACTCAACATGGTCGATACGACGTAATCAGAGACTTACAAGCGGCTGCGGAAGTCGGATTCATGATATCGATGGTCGAGCGCGATTGCGATCCGCGGAGGACGTCTCGTCCTCGGCACGAGTTCGCGCCTGCGGCCGCGATCCCGAAGCGATCCAAAATGATGCCCTTAACGTCGTCGAGGTCGACGCCGACAACCGAATCGCGAGAGTCGTCTCCTACGACCTCCACGACATCGACACCGCCATCGCCGAGCTCGATGCGCGGTACCTCGCCGGCGAAGCGACGGCCCACGCACGCACGTGGTCGGCGATCACGCGAAGCTGCGCATCGCTCAATCGGCGAGAAGCGCTCCCGACCACAACGGATTGGGTGAACATCGATCGCCGGCGAGGGATATCGATTGCGCCCGGTGAAATGCCCGAGTGGCTGGGTGCCGCGCGGAATCGCCCGTCCGATCTGAACGTCTTCATCGAGTCGGTGCATCGCTTGAACGACCGCGGCGCGGTCGTCACCCACATTGCGCATGAGACTTCGCACGAAGGTTCCCTCGCCGAATGGCGAGTGATCAACGTCCAAACGGTCCATGACGACCTGATCGACCGCTTAGAGATGTTCGACGAGAATGACATTGACGCCGCGATCGCGCGGTTCGAACAGCTGACCCGGCCGGCGCCGCAACTTGAGAATGCGGCAAGCCATGCCAACAAGCGGTTTCAGGCTTGGTTCGCTGCCCGCGACTGGGAGGCCCTGACTCAAGGACTGGCCGACGATATCTCCCACGACGATCGCCGGCGGGTCGTGGGTATGGGAGTGCGGCACGGCCGGGAAGCCATGATCGCCGAGATACGGGCACTTGTCGCAATCGGCGTGACGACCGCGACATCGGACGTCATCGCGACCCGCGGAGAGCGCGTCGTCCTCAGTCGGGTCCGCACATTTGGCCGCGATCAGCGACCCGAAGCATTCCACACCGACGCGCTCGAGGTCGTTGAGATCGACGCTGACGAGAGAATCGCGGCACGCATCGTGTTCGACGCCGACGACACCGACGCCGCCGTCGCCGAACTCGATGCGCGCTACCTGGCAGACGAAGCCGCCCCCCACGCCCGCACCTGGTCGCTCGTCGACAGAGGCTTTCGCGGCGCTGAACCGGCGGGAAATACCTGCGACGACACCTGATTGGGTGAACATCGACCACCGGCGACTTGCACCGATCGGTGCGGGTGACATGAAGGCGTTGCTCCGTGCTACGTGGGAGCTTTCGCCACGGGCCCGCATTTACATTGCGGCTGTGCATAAGCTGAGCAGCCATGGCGCAGTGGTTACCCATGTGGCAGCATCGGGACCTCCCCAGACGGTTTCGATGCCGAGTGGCAGATAGTTGACGTTGTGATGTTCGACGGCGACCGGATCAGCCGCACAGAGCTTTTCGACGAATCGGACGTCGTGGAGGCCCTTGCCTGCTTTGAGGCGATTCAGGCGTCGGCACGACGGCCGGGAAATGCGGCAAGCCGGTTGTACGAGCGATTCAAGTCGTACTACGCAGCTCGCGACCTGCAAGCGATAGGTGAGATGTTCGCCGACAATGTTTGCACCGAAGACCGTCGCCGGGTGGTCAATGCCGGCCTCCTGCAGGGCAAAGATGCTGTGCTCGAGGAGATTTCGGCGCTGGCCGAGCTGAACGTAGACCTGATGACCGATGTGATCGCGACGCGAGGGACGCGCCTCGTCCTCAGCCGCGTCCAAGCCTCTGGCTCCGACCAAGGATCCGATGGATTTTACGTGGTCGGTTTCGACATCCTCGAACTCGACGCCGACGGCCGGGCCGTGGCGCGCGTCGTGTTCGACCTGGACGACAGTGCCGCGGCGCTCAAAGAACTTGATGCCCGATTCGTCGCAGGCGAAGCAGCCGCTCACGCAGCTACGTGGTCGGTGATAGCCGGCGTGCACGCGATGTTCAACCGGCATGAACTTCCCCCGGCGGACTGGGTGACCATCGACCACCGGCGAGGTACACCGTTCACTGCCAGCGACATGACTTCAGCCATTCACACCCTCTTCGATCTCACACCGGACTTCCAGGTCCATATCGAAACCGTGCACCACCTCAACAGTTTCGGGGCGGTGATCACCAACTATGCGCACGGGTCCTCGCCCGACGGCCTGGACGTCGAATGGCGTATGGTGATGCTTCACATTGTCGATGGCGACCGACTCACCCGCTGCGAGGTCTTCGACGAGACAGACGCGGACGCCGCGCTCGCGAGATTGGATGAGCTCAGTCAGCCGACAGCTCGATTAGCGAATGCGGCAAGCCGGGTGGTCGAACTCTTTTGGAGCTATTTCGCGGCCCGCCAATGGGACTCGATGGCCGAGGTTTTGACCGAGGACAGTTGCGTCGATGATCGTAGAACAATCGTGAACGCCGGAACCTGGAAAGGTCGCGATGCCGTCATCACAAACATGCGAGCGCTCTCCGAGCCTGGGTTGGATGTAACGTTGACCGTCGTGGCGACCCGCGGGGAACGCCTCGCGTTGTATCGCGAGGCCACTCACGACCTGCTGCACGAGGAGTTCGGTGTCGAGATGCTCACCATCGTCGACATCGACGACGATGACAGAATCGCCGCGCACATCGCGTTCGATCTGGAAGACATCCACGCTGCCTTCAATGAGCTAGACGCGCGCTACCTCGCCGGGGAAGCGTCCGCCCACGCACACGCATGGTCGGTGATCGCACGGGCGTACGCGGGCTTCAATCGGCACGAAATTGCAGCGACTGCACCGAATTCAGTGGCGATCGAACATCGACCGCTCCTGACGACCGAGCCAGCTGATCTGGCCACATCTATTCATGCTGTGTGGAATCTCACGCCGCACGCCAGCATGTACATCGAGGCCGTGCATCGGCTGAGCGAACTCGGAGTGGTGGTCACCCAACTGCTGAAAGGTACCTCACCAGAGGGCTTAAATGCTGAGTGGCGGATGGTCATTATCCTTACGGTCGCCGAGACTGATGGGCCAACCCGAAGTCTTCGACGAGACAGACCTCGACGCCGCCCTGGCCCGGTTCGATGAACTCACGGACAAAGATCGGCCAAAGTGACCGCGCCACAACCCCAACCGCCGCTCTACCTGTTGGCGGACAGCCAGCTGTTGTTCTGGAAGCGTCACGACAGACTCCTCGTCGAAGCAGCCCTCGACGTATTCCCCCGAGCCATGCCGCTGAGCGCGGCCTACATCGGCGCCTCCAACGGGGATTGTCAGGAATTCTACGAAATCTTCGAAGCAGCAATGGATGCCGTTGGCATTACCGACCGCCGCATGATCGATTCATCGTTTACCCCGGATGACCGCGCCCTCCTGGAGGATGCCCAGTTGATCGTCCTTGCGGGCGGCGATGTGCGACTCGGCTGGAATACGTTCGAGAAAACCGGCATGAAGGACGTGATTCTGGACCGGCACGCCAAAGGGGCGGTACTAGTGGGCATTTCGGCCGGCGCGGTCCAGCTCGGGCGCTATGGAATCGTCGAGACACCGGAATCCCAGGGGACGGAGTTGCTCGACGTGTTCGATCTCGTCCCGCTGGTCATAGACGCCCACGACGAGCGAGCCGAGTGGGCGCGGCTAGCATGGGCGATTCAGACGCTGAACGGATCGGTGGCCGGGCTCGGAATCCCCTCCGGCGGTGGAGTTATCGTGCACCGGGATGGCAGCATCGAGTCGGTGCGGCGTCCCGCGCACAGATTCGGTTATGAGGGCACGCGCGTGGTGCACTCCACCTTGCCCCCGCCGATCACCGGGTAGACGCGTTGCCTCGCCGTCGCGGGGTGCGGTGCGCTGCCAGCACGTCGTCATTGGCCAGCGATTGCGCCTGAGCGGCCAACGTCGATGCCCGGTTGGCGTACGCGATCGCGTCGGCGTCGTTGCTCGTTTCCGTGCCGTGCGCCGCTGCCAGATACCGTTTCGCCTCGTCGAGCCGCGCCTGGGCCTCGGAGCCGATGTTGGAGCGGTACCTGCCGACGTAGTCGGAGATTTGACGCACTCTGGCATCCGCGGCAGACAACGCCTGCTGCACCGGATGATCGCCCCCGCCAATATCCAGCTGCCCACCGCTCCGGGCTGCACGCCGGCGGCGGCGCGCGCGAAACAGCAGGAAAAGCAGAGCGATGACGACCACGACGACAATCACGCCAATCGCGATCGGCAACCAGATCGACTTTGACGAGCTTGCCGGCTTTGACGAGCTCGTCGACTTGTCCAGTCCGTCAGCCGCGGCGACCGCAGCACCGCTCCAGTCTTTAGCCCCCAGTACCGGTTCAACCTGGGTGCTCCGCAGTCTGTTCAACTCGGCAGCTGAAAGGATCGGCGGCGGCACGCTGAACGCGCACGACTTGGTGTTCGTGGCCACGGCCAGCAGCGCGTCGTGGTCGCCCATCCCGCTGGCACTGCGGGTTCGATCGGCCCAGTTGTCGGGTTTGAACCTGTTGAAGTTGTCGACGTAGACCACCCATAGTTGAATGTGGCGGTCGCGATTGAGCCGGTCGATGGCAGCGCTGACCGCTGCGCGGTCGGAGGCACTCAACACCCCTGTGCTGTCAGTGATGCGATCGGTGAGCTTGGACGGCGGTTGTGCGCCGGCGGGACTTGCCCATAGCAGCACCGCTGTAAGGATTGTCAGGACTACGCCGACCAGGCGAAAAACCCGCATATGGGTAATCTAGCCGCCAATTCGTGGCGGCGCGGGCGTAGCTTCAACCCCTGGCCGGCGGATTGAGCACCGCGCGTCAGCAACCCGGTGACCAGCAGAACCCGCCTGCGCTAGACACCCGGCATGGTCCCCGTGCGTACTGGACACCCCATGGTTAAGCGCGTAACCTCTGTCGCGCGACGGCAGCATTTCCCGCGAGCGAAGGGCCATGAGGAACATTGAGTAACACCATTGCGGTCTTCAACCCGTCCAACGAGGAGCAGATCGCCGAGGTCCCCGATTCCGACCAGGCGGCCGTCGACGCGGCGGTAGCCCGGGCGCGCGAAACCTTCGAGTCGGGTGTGTGGCGCAAGGCGCCCGCGTCGCACCGCGCGAACGTCCTCTTCCGCGCCGCGCGCATCATCGAGGAACGCACCGAGGAACTCGCCGCGCTCGAAGCCCAAGACAACGGCATGAACACGACCGCCGCGCGCCACATCATCCCGGTGTCGGTGGACATGCTGAAGTACTACGCCGGCTGGGTCGGCAAGATCCACGGCGAGTCGGCGAATCTCGTCTCCGACGGCCTGCTCGGCACCTGGGAGACCTACCACACCTTCACCCAGCTCGAGCCGGTCGGCGTCGTCGGGCTCATCATCCCTTGGAACGGGCCGTTTTTCGTCGCGATGCTCAAGGTCGCGCCCGCCCTCGCGGCGGGGTGCAGCGCGGTTCTCAAGCCCGCCGAGGAAACGCCGCTCACCGCGCTGAAACTGGAGGAGATCTTCCGCGAGGCCGGGCTGCCCGACGGTGTCCTGAACGTCATCACCGGCTACGGCGAGACCACGGGCGCTGCACTCACCGCGCATCCGGACGTCGACAAGATCTCGTTCACCGGGTCGACGGAGGTCGGGCGGCTGATCGTGAAGGCGGCCGCGGGAAACCTCAAGCGGCTGACGCTCGAGCTCGGCGGCAAGTCACCGCTGATCATGTTCGACGACGCCAACCTCGACAAGGCGATCATGGGGGCGGGCATGGGCCTGCTCGCCGGGTCGGGGCAGAACTGTTCGTGCACCTCGCGAATGTATGTCCAGCGCGGCATCTTTGACCAGGTGGTCGAGGGCCTCGCCGGGTTCGCGCAGATGCTGCCGATGGGCGGCAGCGATGACCCCGACTCGGTGCTGGGACCGCTGATCAGCGACAAGCAGCGCAAACGCGTGGAAGGCATCGTCAACGACGGCGTGGCCGGCGGCGCGCAGGTGATCACCGGCGGCAAGCCGATGGACCGCAAGGGCTACTTCTACGAGGCGACGATTGTCACCAACACCACCCCGGACATGCGGCTCATCAAAGAGGAGATCTTCGGTCCGGTCGGCTGTGTGATCCCGTTCGACGACGAGGACGAGGTGATCGCCGCCGCGAACGACACGTACTACGGGCTCGCCGGCTCCATCTGGACCGAGAACTTGTCCCGTGCCCATCGCGTCGTGAATGAGCTTCGCGCGGGCCAGATTTGGGTGAACTCCTCCCTCGCGGCGGATCCGTCGATGCCGATCAGCGGCCATAAGCAGTCGGGTTGGGGCGGCGAGCGCGGCCGCAAGGGTATCGAGGCCTACTTCAACACCAAAGCGGTCTACATCGGCCTCTGATCGGGTCTTGCGCATCTGCTTCCTGAGCCCTGTCGCTACCGGAAGCGGCGGCTACTTCGGTTTATCGTTGTCGTACGTAACCATTGCCCAACAATCTGCGAACGCCATCGATTCGCTGGACTATTGCGAAATTCGTTGCTATCAGCGTTGATACGGCGAGGCATAGCTGTCTCATGGTCGGCTTACCGATTCGGTCGAGAGCTGATCGATACAAAGGTTAGTTAACCTCAGTGGGGTATCAACTTCTTTGGAGCGTGGATCCCGCTGTAAGAAGCAAACTTAAGCGCCGCCCCGCTTTGCCGATTAGCGCAGCCGGCGGTTCCGTCTACGTCGGCCGAGCAGCGCGTTGACGTTGGGTAATCACGCCATTCCCGCACCGCTGCGATCGCTGTCTTGAGCCCGCGGCGACGCCCTGTCACTCGGTCCGTCCCGGCGAAACCGGGCTCGAGTTGAGCGAACATCCGCTCGCTGCGGGTTTCCGGCGCGTCGTCGGCGGTATCGCGCAAGTATTTGTTCGGCAACGACAGTTTGGCGATCGTGCGCCACGTCTTGCCGTACTGCAGCGCAAACGAGCCTGTGGTGTAAGGCAAGTCGTACTTGGCGCACAATGCGCGCACCCGTAGCGAGACTTCGTGCAGACGGTTGCTCGGCAGGTCGGGAAACAAATGGTGTTCGATCTGGTAACACAAATTGCCGCTCATGAACCGCAGCACCGGCCCGGCTTCGAAGTTGGCGCTGCCCAGCATCTGCCGCAGATACCACTGGCCCTCGGTTTCTCCGATCAGGTCGGTCCTGGTGAATTTCTCTGCGCCATCGGGGAAATGCCCGCAGAAGATCACCGCATTGGCCCAGACATTACGGATGAGGTTGGCCACCGCGTTGGCCTTCAACGTCGATTTGTAGGTCGCCATTGGCGACAGCGAGGTGAGCGCCGGGAACGCGACGTAGTCTTTGACGACCTGTCTGCCGGCCTTGGTGGTGAACTCGCGCGCCCGCTGCAGGTTGATGTCGCGCTCGGGGCCGGCCTTAAAGACTTGTTCTAGATCAACGGTCTGCAAGCCAATTCCCCACTCGAACCCAAGCGCGAGAAGGGTATTGAACAGCAGGTTGCCAATGTTGTAGCGGCCCCAGGGCTGATCACGTGTGACTCGCAGGATGAAGTAGCCCACGTCGTCGTCCATGCCGAGAATGTTGGTGTACTTGTGGTGCTGAACGTTATGGGCAGAAACCCAGTGTTTTGACGCCCCACTCATGTCCCACTCCCATGTCGTGGAATGGATTTCGGGATCGTTCATCCAGTTCCACTGGCCGTGCATGACGTTGTGGCCGATCTCCATGTTCTCGATGATCTTGGCCAGACCAAGGGTCACGGTTCCCGCCCAAAACGCCGAGCGTTTCGAGCTAGCGGCCAGCATCAACCGGCCGGCGACATCGAGGGCACGTTGCGCAGCGATGGTGCGACGGATGTAGCGGGCATCGCGCTCGCCCAGGGAGTCCTCAACGTCCTGCCGAATCGTGTCCAGTTCGACGGCCAGATTCTCGATGTCAGCGTCGGTTAAGTGGGCGAAGGCCGGAACGTCGGTAATCGCCATGGTTATCTCCCCTTGGTACTGCTCTGTCGCGGTTCCAGCGTTCGCATGCAATCGGCGCGTGCATGACGGGGCGGAGCCGCTTTCTTGATCGTTTAACGCGGCTAAAGATGCTGCGGTTCCTTTTCAGCGACACACTTACGTGTTTCTTATGCCCGCAGGTGAAGCGAGTTTCTTTTCGCGTCAATACCGTTCGTCGATTTGGTGGCCAGAGCCCCGCAAGATGAGCGGTGGCTTGGTAGAAGATAGCCGGCGCTTAGTAATAGCGGCGGCCGATGCAGACTATCCCATCGGACCCGGCTCCGTTGCCGCCGCGCGCTAGATGGAAATGATCGGCCCGAGGAAAACACTGGGCCGCGGCAGCCGGCGCTGGCAGGGTAGCGATTCGTGCGGGTGTGGCTGAGTGGCTAGGCAGCGGCCTGCAAAGCCGTACACACGGGTTCGAATCCCGTCACTCGCTCCAAGGCGTAAAAGGGTGGAGCGCCGCATGAAGTCAGGACAGGGCCTGGGGAGTCACGAGGAATTTCTCGCCGGTCGCTCGCTTGACGTATGCGTTGAACGCGTCGGGCTTGAGCATGCCGGCAAGTGAGACCTCTTGGGTGTAGCTGCTCGCGAATGTCGTGGTGAGCTCGGAGGCGACTCGGGCCCGCAGCCGGCCGAGTGTCTCGCCGCCCGTGCGCTGCAGGAACGAGGTGAGCAACCACCCTCCGACGCCCCACGCCATGCCGAAGTTTCGGTTGAGCACGGTCGGAGTGGTGTCGAGTGAGCCGTAGATGTACACCTGCTTGTGGGTGTTCGACCCGTAGCGCGAGTACTGCGCGGCGGTCGATTTGGCCGCCTCCTCCATGCCGTTCAGGATCTGGCCAGCCAACGTTCCACCGCCCGTAGCATCGAAGGCGAGCGTCGCGGATGTTGCCTTGAGAGCCTCAACGAGGTCGGTCGCGAACGACGGCGCCGACGAGTTGAGGACATAAATTGCGCCGAGCGACCTCAGCAGCTCCTCTTGCTCGGGCTTGCGGACGATGTTGACCAGTGGTATTCCGTCTTGCCGGCAGAGTTTGACCAGCATCTGGCCGAGGTTGGACGCCGCAGCGGTATGCACAAGGCCGAAATGTCCTTCGCTGCGCATCGTTTCGGTCATCCCGAGTGCCGTCATCGGATTGACGAAGGACGACGCGCCGTCCCTTGCCGTAGAACCTTCTGGCAGGACCAAACATGCCGAAGCATCGACCACTCGGTACTGCGAGTACATCGCACCGCCCGCGATCCCCACCGTCTTGCCAACCAGCGCCTGGGCTGCTTCGGAAGATCCCGCGGCCACCACGGTGCCAGCGCCCTCATTGCCCACTGGAAGCGACTGGTCGAGTCGCGCCGACAACGCTTTAAGGCTCGCCTCGCCGACGGACGCGGTGACGATGGGACGTTCCGACGTGCCCGCGACCGTCGCCTTCGTCATGTCCGCACTGGCAATGAGCAGGCCCAGATCCGACGGGTTGATGGGCGAGGCCTCCACGCGCACCAAAACCTCGTTGGCGCTTGGCATGGGCACGGGAACATCATGCAGCGAGAGTTCGAGCGTGCCATCCGACGTCACCAACGATCGCAGCTCGAGTGCTGTGTCGGGCAAGTCTGCGGTCATGGGCGGCGCCTCGTTCCTGTTGTGGTTTGCCTTCGTCGCGTGTCAACGCGAAAGGCGGCTACAGATCTTCCGCGACGGCGTCGAGATAGAACCAGCGACCGGCGCGCCGCGCGAAGCGACTGCGTTCATGCAGGCTGCCCGCCCGGCCCGCGGACTCATAGCGGGCCGTGAATTCCACTTCTCCGGAATCATCGTCTGGCCCACCTGCCAGCGTGTCGATCACCCGCAAGCCGGTCCAGGCAATGTTTGGGTCGACGGTCACGTCGGCGGGGCGGGTGCGCGGGTGCCACGTGCGGAACAGGTAGTCGGCGTCACCGTAGGCGAAAGCCGAATATCGCGATCGCATCAGGTCCTCGGCCGTCCGTGCCTGTGACTCGCCCTCATGAAACGGCCCGCAACAGGCGTAATAGGTCCTGCCGCCGCCGCACGGGCACGGCTGCCCAAAAAGGTCGTTCACATCAAAAGCTTGACAGACCCTTAGGGCGACTCCCCCGGGGGCGCGGCGCCTGCGGCGTCCTGCAGCACCTGCTGCAACTTGTCGAGCGGATCGCCGCCCGCGGGATCAAGCCGGCGCGGGGGGATCTCCCGGCCATCACCCGTGACGGTGGCGAACGGCGGTGGCGGTGGGGGCGGCGCCGCTAGCGGCGGCGGCGGTGGTGGCGGCGGCGGTGCCGGTGGCGTAGCGCCGAGCCTAGTCCTCTTGTCCGCCAATCGGTTTGCCGCGTCGTCGCGGATGGCGTGCCGCTGCGGGTCCGGGTCGGTGTTGCCGGCGAAGCAACCCCGCGGCGCCGCGTCGACGACGGCCAACGCGCTCGCGTAGCGTTCGTCGGCGCGTGCGCGGTCCCCTGCCGCCGCGGCTCGGTCGCCCTGGGTCTCGCGGACCAATTCGAGGTTGACCCGCACCGGGCAGGAACCAACGGTGTCGCTGCGGACCAGCGCGTCGGTGAAGTGGGCATCGGCATCGTAGAGTCGGCCGTCGAGCACGGCGGCTGTGCCCGCCGCGAATGGTGCCTTCGCCGGTTCCACCACATTGATGGCTCCGAGAATCGCCGCATCGACACGCACTGCGCCCCCGTCGCCGCTCGCGAAGTCACGGCCTGTCGAATTGCCGACCAACACAACTGAAAACAGCTTGATCGCCACCAGCAGCGCGACGGCGACGACCGGCGACGAATAGATGAGGAGCCGCCGTCGCAACCGCAATCGCGCCGGTATACGCGTCATGATGCCAAGTCCCGTCGGGCGATGCGGCCGCGGCGGAACTCGCGGACCGACAGGTAGATCTCCGCGAGCAGCAGCGTCGCCGCGAATAGCGCAGGCAGCCAGTACAGCTCGGTCCGTTCAAACGCATCCGCTCGGCTATGCGGTGTGTCGGGAAGTCCAACTTGGAGGGGCTGTCCGAGATCGCGGTGTACGTACGGAACATCGAGTTGTGCTGCTATTCTGTGCAATTCGGACTCATCGATCGTGTCGGTGCGGCCGTAGCCCAGCACCGCTCCACCAGCGACTGACCCCCGCATGAGATTGAAGTCACCCTGGGGCGCGCGTGATCCGGGCGCACCGGAGCCGAAGTAGAGCACCATGTTCCGCGAACCCGGATATTGCTGTGTCGCCTGGATCAGCTGGTATCGAAGCACGTTGTCCGCCGCCCCCGCGTTGGCGTCGGGACTCGCGTTCTGGGAGCCGAGCACCGCGATGGTTGGGCGCAGGCTCCAAACATCTTCGGACAGCGGCCAATCCAGCGAAGCCTTCGAGGCGAAGCCAACGAGCGCGTACCGTGCGGCCGGGTACTGGTTGATCAGCGCCGCGATGTCGTCGCGCATGCCCGCGATCCGCGATTCACCGTTGCCGTAGTCATCGACGCCCGAGTAGGCCGACTGATCGACGACGAGAAAGACGTTGAGATTCGCCCCGGCGGCGGCCGTTGTGCCCTGGAGGTTTCCGTCACCGAGAAGTGCCGGGCGGGTGGTCGCCGCGATGAGCAGCAGCACCGCAAGGGTCACACCGGTCCATCGCAATGCCGCCCGCCTTCGGCGTCCGGCCGAGACCAGCGCCTGGCGCAGCGCCACCAGGCGCGCCAGCAATAGCGCGCCCGCGACGACGGCGAGGATCGGCCAGGGCAGCACGGGCTGAAATGTCATCGGCGCAACACCAACAGGGCCACCGACAGCACGGCCGCCGACAACAAGGCGATCGCCAATGGTACTACCGGCGCATCTCGAAAGTCCGCTGTCACAACGGTGCCGTCGGCTCGGTGCGCCGGCGGGGTGTGCGCGCGAATCTCGTTGAGAGTGGCGGATACTGACTTGACGGCCGGCACGACGTACCGGCCACCGGTCTGCTTGGCCAGCGCGACCAACGCACCGCTCGCGGGCGAGGGGGCAGTGTCGATCACATTGACTTGTGCCCCGGTCCGCTCGGCCAGGGCCCGGACGCTGCCATCGGTGAACAATGCGGCACGCTGCTCCCCGGCGGCGCGAAGATCCGAAGGACCGAGATAGATGACCGAGCGTCGGGCAGTGCTGGGCTGTTCGGCAGACGGGAACCCCGAGAGGCACAGCGCAAGAACGTCATTGACGCTTGCGGCGTAGTCGATGTAGGGCAATGACGGGGCGAACGATGCCGACTGCACCTCGTGGCCGCCGGTATAGTCGCCGAACCGCGCGGCGGCATACTGATGGTCGCGCGTCAGCGGCACCAGACGGCGGTTGGCCGATGTCAGGCCGATGCGTTGCTCCTGAGGGGAAGTAATGGTCTGGCGCGCGAAGTAGTCGAGCAGTTCCGTCGTCGCCGCGTCGGTCACCGACTGCCCGACGCACAGCATGATGTCCTCGGGGTGAGCGGCGTCGAAATCCTTGCCCGCCACGGCGGGACGGGCCGCAGCCCAGGTCGCGGCGCCGAACATGACCGTCAGCACCACCAACGTCACAATCGTTGACAGCGAACGCAGCCGCGCCACTTTCGCGTACTCGGGCAACCTAATCAGCCGCGCGACGTTGGCCAATGGTCGCAACCGCCTCCGGGCGGCGGTCATCGGAAGCAACGCCGCCAGCGCAACGATCGCGAGGAAGCACGCCGCTCCGATCGCAGCTACCGGCCACCACTTCAGGTCCACGAGCGGATCAACTCCTGCGCCCGGGCACTCATATCGGTGACGTCGATGCGCGACTCGGCGTTGAATTGTGCGTCACCGAGCTGGGCCAGCAGGGGCGCGGCGGGGGCCAGGTCCCCAACGGCCATCGCACCGATCTGCAGATACTGGGCCCGAGCGCCGGTCGCTTGATGCAGAAAGCTGCGCACCGTCCGGCTGATCGCCGCGCACGCCGCCGGAGCCGACATCCGCCCGACATCGTGCTCGCCGGCGATACGCTGCACGCGGTGGGCGAATCGGTTGCGGATCACCCAGGCGTGCATTCGCCGTACCACCGGGATGCGCCGCAGCCGGTGTGACGGCAGCGTCCACACGAAAACCCCCACATACCAACCGATCAGGGTAAGAATCAGCAGGACTGCCCACCACAGCCAGAACGACGAGTACGGCTGCGGACCGAACACATGGCGCAGCAGGTCATCCGGCACGGGCGGCCACCTCGGTCAGGCGAACGAGCTCGCGGCGAATATTCTTGCTGCCGGCAATCGTCGCGTGCGCAATGGCATGACCGGTCAGAAAGGCATCGAGGCGGTCGCGGCGCGTCTGCTCGGCGCGGCGGTACGCGGTGACGACCCGCGGGCCGAGGTCTGCTCCATTCAGGACGAAACGCCCGGTGGTGACGTCGTACCCGTCGGTGTTGTCGGGACCCACCGCGGGCATGTCCGACACCATCGCCCACATGATGTCGTGGCGCCCGGCCAGCCTGGTGAGCACTTCGCTGAGCCGCTCGTCGACATCGGGCTCGTCGGACACCACGATGATGAGCATGGTGTGCCGGTAATGCGTTGCGACGTAGTCGAGTTGGGTGGTGACGTCGCTGTGGCCCGGACCGGTCGTGGTGTGCTGGTACCAGCGGTGCAGGAGTCCCTCGATGTGCGACTCGCCGCGCCGCTGCGGAATGTTCACGCAGCCGCGGAGGTCACCGTAGACCATGCCGATTTGATCGGATCGCCGTAATCCGATCAAGCCCACCGCGCCCATGACGTGCGCGGCGACGTCGCGTTTGCACTCTCCGCTCGGGGCGAGCGCCGACATGTTGCGGCCGGCGTCGGCGACAAGCAGGATCTTGTGATGCTTTTCGGACACGAACCGTTTGATGAGCACAGCGCCCGAACGTGCGGAAGCCTTCCAGTCGATGTCGCGCACGTCGTCGCCGGGAACGTAGGGCCGCAGGTCGTCGAATTCCATGCTGCGCGTGTGTAATAACGCATAACGACCACCTTCGAGCAAGCCGCGGGTGTCGGTACCGAAGTGCGCCTTGGCGCGGTTGAGGTGCTTACCCAAGGTGACCTCAGGGCACGCGCACTGCCCGCAGCGCGGCGTCGACCACGACCTCGGAAGTGATGTCGGCGCTGGCCGCTTCGAAACCGAGGATGAGCCGGTGCCGCAGCACCCGGTGCGCGAGGTGTGCGATGTCCTCGGGCAGCACGTGCGCCCGTCCGGACAACACCGCCTGCGCCCGGGCCGCCTTGCAGAACGCGATGGTGGCCCGCGGGCTGGCGCCGTACTCGACCAGGCGCGCGATCTGCTTGGGCAACACCCGCGCCGGGTGGCGGGTCACGTCGACCAGTTGGCTGGCGTAGAGCATCAGCGCACGGTCCATGTGGACGTGGCGCACCACCTCCTGCACGCGCAGAACGTCGTCGAGGCCGACCACCGGCGCAGTCGGCCGTCCCCTGTCATAGACGCCGGCGTCGATCCGCTCCATGACTTCTACCTCCTCCTGCGGCGAGGGGTAGCGCACGATTTCCTTGAGCAGGAAGCGGTCGGTCTGCGCCTCGGACAGCGGATAGGTGCCTTCCTGGTCGACGGGGTTCTGGGTGGCGATGACCAGAAACGGATCCGCGAGCGGATGCACCTGCCCGGCGATCGTGGTCTGCCGCTCCTCCATCGCCTCGAGCATCGCGCTCTGAGTTTTCGCGCTTGACCGGTTGATCTCGTCGAGCAGCACGATGTTGGCGTGCACCGGCCCCAGTTGGGTGACGAACGAATGGCTCGCCGAGTCATAGATCTGCGTGCCGATGATGTCGCTGGGCAGCAGGTCGGGCGTGCACTGAATGCGTTGAAAGCGGCCCTGGATCGACTCGGCGAGCACCTTGGCGGCGGTGGTCTTGGCGAGGCCCGGCACGCTTTCGAGCAGCACGTGGCCGCCCGCGAGCAGGCCGATCAGGAGCGACTCCCGTAGGTCGCGCTGCCCGACGATCTTGGCTGAGAACGCCTGGGAGATGGCGGTGACGGTCCCCCGGACGCTATCGATGTCGCGCTGATCCGGTTGTGTTCGTGCTGTAGACATACGCCCGCTGGGATACCCAGCTGCCGTGGAACGACACGCTGGCTTGTTTGGCTAGGGTTTGTTCCCTTGAGGGGGCCGTCTGGTTTTGCTATCAGCCTCAAGCCGCAGCCGGATTGCGCGCGCCCGCGTCTCGGCAGCCCGAGCTTGGGCTTCGGCGGCTTGTGCTCCCGCCCAAATCTCGGCGGCCCGAGCCCGGGTTTCGGCGGCTTCTGCCCGCGCCCGCGCCTCGGCGGCCAGCGCTTCGGCTTCGGCGGCTTCTGCGCGCGCCCGCTCGCGTGCCCGCGCCTCGGAGGCCATGGTTTGGGTTTCGGCGGCTTCGGCGCGCGCCCGCGCCTCGGCGGCCAGCGCTTCGGCTTCGGCGGCCTTGGCCCGCTCCCGCGCTTCGGCGGCCAGTGCCTGGGTTTCGGCAGCTTCTGCCCGCTTCCGAGCTGCGGCGGCCAGCGCTTCGGCTTCGGCGGCCTCTGCCAGCTTCCGGGCTTCCACGGCCCTGGCTTCGGCTTCGGCGGCTTCGGCGCGCGCCCGCTCTCGCAGTCGCGCCTCCTCGGCCAGCGCTTCGATCTCGGCGGCTTCGGCCTGCGCCCGCGCCTCGGCGGCCAGCGCTTCGGGTTCCGCGGCTTTGGCCTGCTTCCGAGCTTCGGCGGCCACGGCGTGGGCTTCGGCGGCTTTGGCCTGCTTGCGGGCTTCGGCGGCCAGGGCTTGGGCTTCGGCGGCCTCTGCCCGCTTGCGGGCTTCGGCGGCCTGCGCTTCGGCTGCCGCGGCTTCTGCGTGTGCTTGCTCTCGCAACCGCGCCTCCGCGGCCAGCGCTTCCGCCTCGACAATCTCTGCCTGCGCCCGCGCCTCGGCGGCCACCGCTTCGGGTTCGGCGGCCAGTGCTTCGGCAGCGGCGGCTTCTTCGTGCGCCCGCGCCTCGGCGGCCAGCGCTTCGGCTTCGGCGGCCAGAGCTTCCGCTTCCGCGGCCAGGGCTTCGGCTGCGGCCGCGTCTGCCCGCGCCCGCGCGTCGGCAGCCACCGCCTCGGCTTCGGCGGCCACCGCTAGAGCTGCCGCGGCTTCCGCCTGCGCGTCCGCCTCGACTTTGGCGGCGAGCGCTTCGGCTGCCGCGGCTTCTGCCTGCGCGTCCGCCTCGGCTTCGGCGGCCAAAGCTTCGGCTGCCGCGGTCTCTTTCTGCGCTCGCGCCTCGGCTTTCAATTGCCGTCGCGACGGCTTTTGCTTGGCCGGGGTCATGGGCTGCTCGGCGCGCGGCTGACGGTTCCGGTTCTGAGTGCCGGCCCCGACGCGCGCCTTTTGCTGAACATCCCTGTACGGGCCGGCTAGGAAATCAAACAAAACCAAAGCCACGCCGGCCAGCAGTACCAGCGGCAGGGCCAAGGACGGGCGCGTGACCATTCCCCAGATGCCGGCGACCGCCAGCGGCACCGCCAACAACACCGCGGCCCCCGGATACCGAGTGCCTAGTTGCATGATCGTTGCGGGCACCGCGGATGACCGTGCGACCAATGGAAGCCGATCCGGCCGACTACCGACGACTTTCTGCGATCCCACGATCCCTCTCCCTCACGGAGACGCTGGCACATAAACAGTACTGTGCGCACGGTCGTGGCGGAATCTTAATCCTTCGTGTTTCCGTACAATGACGCCGCGAGGGGCCGGCGCCACGCCAGGCGACCTAGCAGGAGGTGACGTCCGCTCGCCGCGACGGCGGGCTTGGGCGAGGCCGCCGAGCGCCGGGATCTGACTCATCCGCCACGTCCGTCGCAGGTGACACTGCAGTCGGAGGTGGGCACGAGGCCTCCTACGCCGAGCGCCGCAATCCTGGCAATTCCATCATCAATTACGCCGCAAGCCTCTACGCTTCCGATTGATCATGCTGTGTCATCCGGTGAGGAGGCTGAGCGCATGAAATTCCCGTCCGTCTTGGCGTCACTCGTGTCGGTCGGTGTGGTTGGCGGCCCGGTGTTCGGTTTGTGCTCATGGCCATTCGACACGAAAGATCCGTAGATGACCCCAGAACTTACGTATAGCAACGGGTTCGACTGGGACCTATTGGTAAAGATGCCCTCCGCGAGCGACGAGTGGCACAAAGGGCACCAGGTTCTCAACTTTTATCCGATGGATAAGGACTATCGAGACTCACCGACGGCTCGGGCAATGGTGACGGAATACTTTGCCGGCGCAGGGGCTCTGAACACCGATGCAGCCGTGCTCAAGTTCGGTTCTGATGCCGTGACCCTGCGCGGCGCGTACTTGGAGATGGGCGCGTGCACAGGAAAAACCATCAATTTCATTGCCGCGCTCAACCCAGAGCAACGGATCTGGGGATTCGATTCCTTTGACGGGCTTCCAGAAGAATGGGCACGCACCGATCTGACTGTCCCTCGAGGTACTTTTCGGGTCAACACCGAAGGGTGGATGCCGCCGGTTCTGCACAATGTAAGCCTGGTGAAAGGCATGTTTCACGACACCCTTCCACAATTCAAATCTCATATTCTGAAATCCACGCCCATCGCCTTCCTGCATATGGATTGCGATATATACACGTCCGCGAAGGAAACCTTCGACCAGCTTGCCGATAACATCGTGTCGGGCACTGTGATAGTTTTCGACGAATTCTACAATTATCCCGAAGCCGCTGAACACGAATTCAAGGCATTCCAGGAGTTCCTGGACTGGACCGGAAAAAAGTCTGTCTACCTCGCATACAACCAGTACTTTGAACAAGCGGTTGCCCAGATAGTCTGAGATTATTGGAGGCAGAGCGGTCAGCGACGGGCCGTCGATGCCTCAAGTGTTGAGTAGCGCCCGGTACTAAGGGTTGCCCTTCACCGTCAGCAAACCGCCTTACTCGACCTTGGCCGTGTGTTGATTCCCCTCCCCTGACTATCGGAACGTGAGTACGCGTCATGCGGTGGAACTCGGGGTTTTGGGACCTCTCCAAGTCCGGCGGGGCGGCGCCCCGGTCGCAATCCCGGGCGCCAAACCCCGCGCGATCCTGACCATGCTCGGGCTGCACGGTTCTTCGATCGTGTCGGCTGATCGGTTGCCGCTGACAAAGACTTAAGACTTTTCACACCAGCGCCGAGGGGATCTCTTTATCGTCACTACGTGAGGCGTCGAACGGTCCTAACACTCCCGGTTCTGCTGGCGGCTGGTCCCACGCTGACCTCGGTCCCCCGCGCCACCGCCGAGCAGAGCCCATGGTCGACGGATCGGGCCAACCGCTGGTATCAGGCGCAGGGATGGCTCGTCGGCGCCAACTACATCACCTCGAATGCCATCAACCAGCTCGAGATGTTTCAGGCCGACACTTTCGACCCCCGGCGCATCGATACCGAGCTAGGCTGGGCCCAGCTACACGGGCTCAACACGGTGCGGGTCTTCCTCCACGATCAGCTCTGGGCCCAAGACCAACGCGGTTTCCAAAACCGCCTCACACAGTTTGTGGCCATTGCGGCCAGCCACAGGATCAAACCACTGTTTGTCTTCTTCGACTCGTGTTGGGATCCGTTCCCCAAGGCAGGACCGCAGGGCGCACCCAAACCCGGGATTCACAACTCCGGATGGGTGCAAAGCCCTGGCGCCGAACGCCTCGATGACCTCGACTACCGTCGGACTCTGCTCGACTATGTCAAAGGTGTGTTGCACCAATTCCGCACCGATGACCGTGTTTTGGGCTGGGACCTATGGAACGAGCCGGACAATCCCTCCCGTGTGTATCGGGAGGTCGAGAGAAAAGACAAGCTGGACCGCGTGGCCGACCTGCTCAAGCTGGCATACGGGTGGGCTCGTTCAGTTGATCCAAGTCAACCTTTAACCAGTGGCGTGTGGGACGGCGAATGGGGAGATCCCTTGAGGCGTAGCGAGATCGCTGACATCCAACTAACCAACTCCGACATGATCACCTTTCACTGCTATGGCGAACCCGCAGCCTTTGAAGCCCGGATCGCCGAACTTTCCCCATTGGGGCGGCCGATCCTGTGCACCGAGTACCTGGCTCGGACAATGGGCAGCACCGTTGATGGAGTCCTGCCAGTTGCCAAGCGGCACAACGTAGGTGCAATCAATTGGGGGTTGGTCGCCGGTAAGACCCAGACCTATTTTCCATGGGACTCGTGGGAGCACCCCTACATGACAGCGCCGAAGCTCTGGTTTCAAGACCTGGTCCAACCTGATGGGCGGCCATACCGCGACACCGAAATTCAAACGATTGGCACGCTGAGCAAGCTGTGACGATGGGACATGGCCGCACCGGCGTTGCGCAGAGCTTCGACGGACCGTTTGCGTGGTGCGAAATCGGACCAGGCTCAGCGCGTCATCGCACCTAGCCGGTCGATGTGGTCGAGGATCGACCCTGCTCTCGTAGAGGTGCAGGTCCGAGTCGACGATGCGAGTCAAATTGCTGGTTGTCCCAGCCGTACCGCTGCGTCAGGGCCTGCGCGGCGCGCGTGGCTCGGCAGGAAAAGGGGTAGTCGCCACTCGGCCCATCACTTGCAACCAAAGAGAAGGACACTCGCGAAATGGCCGGAGCGATCAGTCCCACGGATGTCGTGCGACACGCTACATCTGAGCGGGCCGCGCAGATCGCGGCGCGCGCCGGGTATCTCATCAGTGGGCTGATGCACCTGCTGATCGCTTACCTCGTCGTCCGCATAGCCTTTGGAGGCAACGGTGATGCTGATCAGACCGGCGCCTTGAAAACTATCGCCGACACCACTGGCGGTTTCGTCGCGCTGTGGGCAGTCGCGGTGGCGCTGGTTCCCCTTACGCTGTGGCGGCTTGCGGAAACCGTTGTCGGCCTCCACCCAGCAGAACCCCAGCGTGATTCTCGAGATTTTCGAACGGTGAACCGGCTCAAGGCTTTCGGCCTCGCCATCGTGTATGCGGCGGTCGCAATCACCGCGATACAGTTCGCGCTGGGTAGGCGCAGATCTAGCGCCGCGCAAAACGCCGGGCTTAGCGCGCGGTTGATGCAGACCACGCACGGTAAAGTGGTCCTCATCACTGTCGGCCTCGTGATCGTCGCAATCGGCAGCTACTTCGCCTTCAAAGGAGCATCGCGGAAGTTCTGCGATGATCTCACCGTGTCGCCTGGCCCGGCGGTGACTGCACTGGGCTTTTGTGGGTACGTCGCCGAAGGTGCGGTCTTGGCCGGGGCCGGCCTCTTGGTCGTCGTCGCCTCCATTCGCGCCGACCCATCGAAGGCGACGGGTCTCGACGGCGCGGTAAAAACGTTGCGGGAAGCCCCGTTCGGCACAGGGCTGATCCTTCTGGCGGGAAGCGGATTTGCCGCTTACGGCCTGTACAGCTTCGCCCTGAGCCGCTATTCACGGATGTGACTCGGACCCAGCAAGAGCGTTCTTGACAATCAGAACGACAGCTTCCTCACCGAGTATCAGACGGCGCCAACCGCTTCGCCAGATAAGGCGCCGTGCGACTGTGTTTCGCACGTGCGACCTTCTTCGGCGGGCCCGCCGCAACGACATGGCCGCCGTCGCTGCCGGCTCCCGGTCCAAGGTCGACCACCCAGTCCGCACCGGCGACCATCCGCATGTCGTGTTCGGCCACCACCACGGTATTGCCCGCATCGACCAGGCGGTGCAGTTGACGATCGAGCAGATCCACATCGGCGGGGTGAAGCCCGGTAGTCGGCTCGTCGAGGACGTAGAGGGTATGCCCTCGGCGGGGTCTCTGCAGTTCGGAGGCGAGCTTGATCCGCTGCGCCTCGCCACCCGACAGCTCGGTCGCGGGCTGTCCCAGGCGGAGATACCCCAGTCCGACCTCTTGCAGCGTGGTCAGGCTCCGCGCTGCGTTGGCGACGTCGGCAAAAAATTCCGCGGCCTCGTCGACGGTCATCGCGAGCACGTCGGCGATCGTGCGGTCGCGATAGCGCACCTCGAGCGTCTCGTCGGAGTAACGCGCTCCTTGACACGCCGGGCATGTGGCGTATGTGCCGGGCAAGAACAACAATTCGACTGAGACGAAGCCCTCCCCCTGACAGGTGGGGCAACGACCTTCGGCCACATTGAACGAAAACCTGCCTGCTGTCCAACCGCGGCGACGCGCCTTCGGGGTTGCGGCGAACTCACGGCGGACGGCGTCGAACAAGCCGGTGTAGGTCGCCAGCGTCGAGCGCGGGGTGCGTCCGATTGGGCGCTGGTCGACTGATACCAGCCGGTTGATCTCCTCGGCGCCCTGCGCCGTCACCCCGACACTCGCGTCGTGATCGAGATCGACGGTCCCGCCCTCGGTTTCGTCGTCATCGGATTCGGCGGGCTCGACAACTCGCGCCGTGCCGAGATGGCTTCTCACGACATCGCCAAGGACCTTGACGACGAGCGTCGACTTGCCTGAACCGGACACTCCAGTGACCGCGGTGTACACACCAAGTGGCAGGTCAACGTCGAGGTCTCTCAGATTGTGAAAGCAGATTCCGCGCAGCCGCAGCCATCCGGACTGCGTGCGCGGTTGACGAGACGACGGCCTGGCCTCATCGAAAAGGTAGCTACGAGTGACCGACCCTTCGATGTCGGCGAGACCCGGCACCGGCCCGCTGTAGAGCACGTCTCCGCCGAGCTCCCCCGCCCCAGGTCCAACGTCGACGATCCAGTCGGCACGGCGTACCACGTCCATGTCGTGCTCGACCACGAACAACGAATTGCCCGCGCGCCGCAACCGATCGAGCACCTCGAGTAGCGGTTCGGCGTCGGCGGGATGCAGTCCAGCCGACGGCTCGTCGAGCACATAGAGCACGCCGAACAAGCCGGCGCGCAGTTGAGTGGCCAGTCGCAACCGTTGCAGTTCGCCGGGTGACACCGTCGGAGTGCGCCGACTCAGCGTGAGATAGCCGAGGCCGAGATCGATGAGTACCTGCAGGCGTGCGACGAGGTCGGCGGCGATCATGGTCGCCACTTCCGTTAGCTCACCGGATTTCGTTGACTCGTAAGCGGCGGCCGCATCGGTCCGAGAAGCCGTCGGGCGCAACGTATCAGCAAGGTCAGCCAACGGCATCGCCGTGTAGTCGGCGATGGTGCGCCCGGCGAATGTCACCTTTAGTGCCTCCGGGCGTAGCCCGGAACCGTCGCATACTGGGCACTCGACGCTGTCGACGAATTGCAGTACGCGGCGGCGCATCATCGCGCTATGGGAGTTGGCCAACGTGTGGCGGACGTGACGTTCGGCGCTGGAGAACGTGCCGTTGTAGTAGTAATCAGCCTGCACGGGGTGTTGGCTCGGGTCGATTTCGACTGTTGGCTGCTCATCGGTGAAAAGAATCCAATTGCGTTGCCGTTTAGGAAGTTTGCGCCATGGCTTGTCGATGTCGTAACCCAAGGTGACGAGGATGTCGCGCAGATTTTGGCCCTGCCACGCGCCCGGCCATGCGGCAACCGCGCCTTCGCGGATGGTCAGCGACGGGTCTGGTACCAGTGTCTCTTCGGTGACCCGATGGATTCGTCCCAGACCGTGGCATTCTGGGCACGCCCCGACCGCGGTGTTCGGCGAGAACGCATCGGAGTCCAGTCGTTCCGTGGCCCCGGGCGGGTAGGTCCCGGCGCGGGAGAACAGCATCCTCAGCAGGTTCGACAGCGTGGTGACGGTGCCAACCGTCGACCGCGACGTCGCCGAACCCCGGCGCTGCTGTAGGGCGACGGCAGGCGGTAGCCCGGTGATGTCATCTACCTTTGGCGCGCCGGTGGGCAACAGCAGCCGACGGGCGTAGGGAGCGACCGATTCGAAATAGCGGCGCTGAGCCTCGGCATAGATGGTCCCGAAGGCCAACGACGATTTGCCGGATCCGGAGATTCCGGTGAACGCCACCAGCGCATCACGCGGCGCTACGACGTCGACGCCCCGCAGATTGTGGACCCGAGTCCCGTAAACGCGCACACAGGGGTCGATGTCGTCCGGGCTTCGATAGGACATTTGCGTCATCTTGCTCAGCCGAGTACCCCTGCCGCGCCCGCTGCAAGCGCGATGCTTGCTGCTCGAGGCACGAATCGGTTAGTACCGCGACGGCGCAATCGGATGAGCACGAAAAAGCGAGCAGACGCGAGTGATGCCTGCGGTGAACTCCAGGGGTGCAAAACAACCAGTCGAGAGGGCCGCAGCGCAGGTTGACATTGCAGTGCGACAGCAGGCCGATGAACGTGGTGAAACGAGACCAGCCACACCACCATGTCGTCCGGAGCGCCGAGCACATACAACGGCACCATGGAGCACACCATCATCAGCGCCGAATCGACAGGATGGATGCGCCCGGTGTTGAGATACCACAGACGGGGCACGCTGTGGTGCACGGCGTGATACAGCCACAGCCAAGAGACATTGTGAAATGCGCGATGGCCCCAATACGCGCCGAAGTCCGACCAGCACCACCAATGCGATCTGCGCCGCAGCAGGCCAGTCATGCGGCCACAACGAGCCACCGACGTGGCGAGCGAGCCACTGCGCCACGCCGACGGTGCAAGCCGGCACGAGGCTGTCGGCGAGCGTGCCGGGCTGCTGTTGTGCGGCCCTGTCACCGAGTGGTGGCGATGTGGTTGAGCAAGTCCCGCGCCGCCCCCGCGGGCGCGGTGTGGGCGCCCAGCCAGATCGCGCGCAGATCGCGTCTTAAGTCGAAATCGTCAACCGGAATGGCGCGCAGGCGACCATGACTCAGGTCATCACTGACGGCCAGCCGGCTCATCACTGCCGGACCGGCGCCGGCCAGAACGGCAGCACGAACCGCTGCTGCTGAAGCGAGTTCTAGTGGATGAGCGACGGGCACGGGTTGATCGTCATCCTCGAGTTCGTCGGCGCCCAGTAAGAGGCGCCACCCGGATTGGCGCGATACCAACGGCGTTTGGCGAAGCTCTGCCACGGTGATGGGGGCCGATCGACGCACCCACTTGTGATCAGGCGGCACGACGACAATCAGCTCATCGCGTCCGATGACGCGGCTGCGCAACCCATGAAGCGCGCCGCGAGTTTCGATGAAACCAAGTTCCGCCTGCCCGTCGCGCACAGCGGCGATCGCTCCCTCGCTGTCGGTCGCATTGAAGCTGACCTCCGGAGCAATAGCCCCGTGCCGCACTGCCGCCGCCTGGAACGACACCAGCCAACGTGGCAGCAGTTGCTCGGCCACCGTTTGGCTGGCGGAAACCTTGAGCTGGCTTCGACGTTCGGCACGCAACGATGCCAGCCCGGTGTCAACTCGCAGGGCGACGTCTAGTACCTGGTCTGCCCATTCGGCGACGACCTCGCCGGCCGGGGTCAGTTGGGTGCCGCGCGTTGTGCGTGTGACCAGGCGCACGCCGACCTGCGACTCGATGGAGGTCAGCCGCGCCGAAACGGCTTGCTGAGTGGTTCCCACCTCGCGGCTGGCCGCACTCAAACTGCCCGTCTTGGCGATCGCCGACAACACTTCGAGTGCAGAAAGTTCGGGCATCCGCGCGCTTAACGGCACGCCTGATCGTATGCCTTGAAGCATTTTTGCGGGCCAAGATCCAGGCAAAAGCGCTGGCGGCGGCATTTCGATTTCTGCGGGGTACAAAGCTGACTTGTACCCCAACAACAATTTGACCACTACTGCGACGCTTTCGCCGGATGAACGATCAATGCCATGAACACTTCAGAGAACACAAACCAGATCCACGACACCGCGAAAATCACCGCGCGCACGACACCGGTCGGATTCCGGCGCCGCAACATGGCCGGAGCGCTGCTGGTTATGGCGTTCAGCGCGACCGCCGTCGGTTTCGCTGCGACTGCCTACGCCGACGACAGCGCGCCGGCCCCGGCCATCGAGGCCCCAGCCATCGAGGACGCGCCCCTTGCGCCGGTGCCTGCCGCGCCCTGGGTCCCGATGTTCGAGCGCTGGGCCGGCAGTTACTGGCCCGGGCACCTTCATTGCGGGTTCCCCGGCTGGCGCGACCCGTTTCGGTGCTGGTACTGACCAGCAACACACGAAGACCATTGAGTGCCACCAAACGCCGGTAGACGGTCCGCACGCAATTCTCAATACGAGGTGGCGCATTTGCCACCGATCCAACGGTTTCCAGCCCTATCGTCAGTTCGTGAACTCGGAGGTACATCGAATGCACCCGCGCTGGATAATTGCGGCGATTTCGACGGCGCTGTTTTGCGTGCAGATCGATTACTTCGCCATGAACCTCGCGCTGCCCCGCATGGCGTCGGACCTGGGCAGCACCACAACCGATCTGCAGTGGGTGATCAGCATCTACATGCTGGCCTTGGGTGCGTTCATGGCACCTGCGGGCCGCATCGGAGACATCTTCGGACGCCGCCGCACCCTGCTCGTCGGGATCGCGCTGTTCGGAATCGCCTCTGTGTTTTGCGCCATCGCGCCTTCGGCGCCGGTAGTGATTGCCTTCCGCGCGGTACAAGGTCTGGGTGCCGCTCTGATTTTTCCGGTCTCCGTCAGCGTGTTGACGAATACGCTCCCAGCCGAGAAGTCTGGCCATGCGATCGGTTTGGCTTATGGCATCGCCGGTTTGGGTAATGCGGCGGGTCCACTGGTGGGCGGCTTGCTGACCGAGACGCTGGGATGGCGCTCGGTGTTCTGGATGCTGGTGCCACTGTCAGTCGTCTCGATCGTCATCGGCATCAAGACGATCCCGGAGACATCGGACGAAACCGTGCCCCGGCGAGTGGATTTCAGCGGCCTGGCGCTGATCACGATGGGCATCGGATTGTTCACGTTCGCCTTCGACCGCACACCCGTCTGGGGATGGCTGTCGGCGCCCGTGATCGCAATATTCCTTGCCGCCGTGGCGCTTTTGGCGACATTCGTCGCCGTCGAGGCGCGGCTGCGCTATCCCCTGATCGACCTGTCGCTGCTGCGCAATCCACGGTTTAGCCTCTTGGTGGTCGCCGGAACGGTTGCCAACATCGCATATGTGGTGACGGTTTTCCTGGCCACGATGAACCTGCAACAGGTTCGTGGCCTGGACCCGATGATGGCCGGACTGGCTTTCCTCGGCCCGTCGGCGGGTGCAGCGCTCGGCGGTCCGATCTCGGGACGTCTGGCATCGCGCAATGCGCCCTTCGCCGTTATGGGTATCGGTTGCACCGCGGCCGCGGTGTCGCTGAGTGTCCTGGCGGCCTCCGACAACTTCGCGGTGTATCTCGTAGCTCTGACGGCCTGTGGCTTCACCATGGGCTTGGTCTATGCGTTCACCACCGTCGCGACCCAGGCCGTCGTCGCACCGGAACGCGCCGGCGAAGCCGCCGGCGTCACGCTGACGTCCCTGGTCACGCTCGCCGGCGTCGGCGTCGCGGTGTCGAGCAGCGGCCTGGAGGTGCTGCAGCACCACGGCCTCAGCACCGGTCACGGCATCAAGGTGATCCTCGCGGTCAGCGCCGCCCTACTGCTACCCGCGGGCTTGGCCGTACTCAGCATCGCACGCGGCAAGGCGCGCTCGGCCAGCACGGAAGTGGCCGCCCAAGAACAGCTTTCGAATCCATACTGAGAGACCATACGAGAGGGATGAGATCGTCATGAGTGGAAACCTGGACGTGACGACCAAAGATGATGGCGCTAGTCCGTTGTCGCAGAGTCGGACCGTGCTGATGGTGGCCGCGTTGGCCTTGTCCGTCATGTCGTTCATGCTCAACGCCACCATGCTCGGTCCGGCGTTTCGCGACATCAACACCCATCTCGGACCCCATGCGTACGCGTCGATGTCCGCCTACTTCTATCTCGCCGGGGCGATCGCCAACGTGGTGCTGATCCGGTGGAGCGACTTCATCGGCCGCAAGCGTGTCCTGGTCGGCATTCTGTTTTTAGTCTGCATCGGGACGCTGTTGTGCATCCTCGGCACTTCGCTACCGGTTGTGATGGTGGGCCGGGTCCTGCAGGGCTGCGCCAACATCACGTACGGCCTGGCCTTCCTGATCATGCGCGAGCACCTGAGCGGCCCGGCATTCGGCGTCTGCTGTGGTGTCATTTCGGCGATCAATGCGGGGGTGGCCGGCGTCGATGCGTTCCTCTCCGGTGTGATGGTCGACAGCTTCGGATATCGCTCGATTTTTGTGTTGACCTTGGTGGTCGGAATCGGCGCCTTCGCACTTGTGTGGCTGGCGGTGCCCGCAGACGATCGCGGTCGCAAGAGCCCTGGCCGGATGGACTGGGCGGGAGCCGTCCTGATTGCGGTAGCGGTCGCCGGGCTCAACCTGTACGTCTCCAACGGCGACCACGCTGGCTGGTCCTCGCCGCTCATGCTCGTATGCATCGCCACGACCATTGCCGCCTTCGTCGGACTCTTCGTGGTCGAGAAGCGAGTGGCGACACCGCTGATCCACATCGATCAGATGGCGTCGCGCTACGCCTGGCCGCTTATTGCCGTGACCATCCTGGTCTTTGGGTCGTTCATGGTGGTGCTCAGCTACGTCATCCCGTCCATCGCCCAGAACGACCGCATCGGCTTCGGCGCCAACGGGACGCTGACGGCGTTGCTCTTCATCACTCCCGGCGCGCTGGCCTCACTGAGCACGGCACCACTAATCGGACGGCTCGCTGCCAAGATCGGCTTCGTGACGGTGTTGCGGGCGGGGCTGGTTTTCGCCGTGGCCGTCACCGCGCTGCTCGCGGTGTTCACGTTCGACAAGGGAACGGTCATCGTTCTCATGGCCGTGTTCGGATTCGCGCTGGCAGTAACACTTACGCCGATGAGCGCGCTGGGCGTCCTTCAGGCTCCTGAGGATGAGCCGGGTTCGCTCCCCGGGATCAGCAACGCGTCCTACGGTATCGGCGGCTCACTCGGATTCGCTTGGGCCGGAACGGTTGTCGGAGCCGGAACCGAGGCGAGTTACCACGCCGCGTTGTGGGTTTGCGTCGGCATCGGCATCGTCGCGCTCGTCGCGAGCCTGGTCCTGAAACCGCGGGCTGCGGCATCGCCCGCCCGCACGGACGCCGGCGTCGCCCCTGCGCAAGTCCCCGCGTAACAGAACGATTATCGGGCCTCGCGCACCTCCCGCACCGCGCACAACAGTCGAAAGTCTTCTCCGGCACCCGCACCATAGAAGTAGAGCCCCTCGCAAGGGAGGCGACGCCATCGAAAGTCGCCGAGCCTGTCAATTCCCGATTGGTGGCCTGGGTTCGCCAGCCACCGGAGGGATCGGACCCTCGCCCGCCTCGGCCACAACTGGGCTATCTGGCACGGCGTCCTTGGATTCGGGATCGTCGGCGGCGTGCTTGGGCGCGTCGTTCTCGTGGTGTCTGCTCATCGGTCCAATCTAGGAGGTCATGCCGTCATGTGAGCACGGCCGCTTTAGCACCGAAAACGCGCACCGGCTGGCAATAGCAGGCGACGGGCCTACGGGGCGACCGATTCGAAGTAGCGGCGCTGGGCCTCGGCGTAAATGGTCCCGAAGGCCAACGACGATTTACCGGACCCGGAGATCCCGGTGAACGCGACCAGCGCGTCACGCGGCGCAACAACGTCGACACCCCGCAGATTGTGGACCCGCGTCCCGTAAACGCGCACACAAAAATCAAGTTCGTCCGTGCTTCGGTAAGACATTCCTGTCATCGTGCTCAGACAAGTACCCGCGCTGCAGCCGCGCAAGCATGAGTCTGCTACTCGATCTCGAAGCGCGCCTACGGGTACCGATGGAACGAGGCCCCACCCGTCCAGTCGGCCAAGACTATGGTGCTTCTCTCTACTTCTTGATGGAAACCCGTCTCCGTAGCGGGGACGCCAGTGCCGCCGCGGCCACGCTGGTCAGTGCCGCCGCCGAGGGCTTGGGTGACCAGCGCAGGGCGGACACCGCCCAGCCGAGCGGCTGGTCGAGCTGCGGATCCGAGCCGTTATGGTTCGCGACCGTGTGCGATTGATCCGTCGACTCGGCGAAGATGTCGAGCGTCGCCGGCAAGAACGCCCTCATGTCCTGTGGCCCCCGACTCGTGACGAGGTTGCGGTCACGCACCACCGCGCGGTCAAGCCAGGTAGCGCCGGCGTTCACCAGGTCGTCGCGGATGCCCGGCCACGAGGTCAGGGTGCGCCCCTCGAGCATTCCTGCCGACGCAAGCACCCACGGCCCGTGACACAACGTGGCGATTGGCTTGCCAGCGTGGTCGAACGCGCGGACAAACTCCCGGGCCGCCGCCGACTGCCGCAGCAGGTCGGGGTTGATGAAGCCGCCTGGAAGCAGCAGTCCGTCGTAGGCGCCGGGGTCAGCGGCGCTGACGACCTTGTCCACACCGACCCGGGTCGCCGGCATGTGCAAATTAACCCCGCGGATGCGGCCGTGGCGCAGCGACACGACATCCACCTTGGCGCCGGCTATTTGCAACGCACGCAACGGAACTACCAGTTCCACCTTCTCGAAGCCGTCGGCCGCCAACGCTGCGATTTTTCGCCCTGAAAGGCGTCGTGCCTGCGACATCATGCTCTCCGGTCGGTTGTGGCGCTCGAAGCACCGGTTTACCTGTCAGCCGTGTCGGCTAGCTGCTCAACCGACCGCGAACGTTCTCGCGCGCGCGAGCGCCGCATCCTTCTCGCGCGCGCGAGCGCCGCATCCTTCATCGCGCCTGTCCTGCCATGGCCGGACCGACCCGCGGGCGCCGCCACAGTTCCCAGACCAACCGGCAAACCCCGATGCCGGCAAGCAAGCCGAGCGCTGCGAGGGCGGGCATGTGCAACAACGCAGGCAGGGTCGCCGCCGCGGCCACTCCGGTAACGGCGCGGTCGACCGGTGCCTGCCGGTGGTCACGCCATCGGTAGGCGACGTCAGCGAAATAGAACAACGCCATGCCACCGGCCAGTGCGACCGCGGGCAGCAACGGCAGCGGGGCGGTAGCCTGCTCGATGGTGGCATGAGCTCCGACGGCGAACAGCATGATGCCGGCGACGAGTGGTAGATGCAGGTAGCTGTAGGCGTCGCGGGCAAGATGGGCCCGCTCTGTACCGGTGGCCTGCTCCAGCCGCTGCCGCGCTCCGGACGTCAGACCGAAGTAAGTCCACCAGAAGGTAGCCAGGACGGCCACACCCAGCACCAGAGCAGCAATGACCTCCCGCCGGCTGAAATCCCTTGCGGCTCCGCCCAATTCCACAACTACCTCGCCGAGCGCAATGATAATGATCGAGCCGTGACGCGAGACAAAGTAGGACGGTGAGACGCGGAATCCGCCCAGACCGAGCACGCCCGGTGCGCCGTAGTCGATCAGCGCCGCGGCTACCCACAGCAGTTCGCGGCCGGGCGAGTCGACGAAGGCGGCGGCCACGATGCAGGCAGGCGCGGCGACGAACGCCGGCGCTATTCGCCGGGTGCCCCGCCGCAACGCGGCGTCCTCGTGCGAAGAATAGGGCGACGAACTTCACCACGTGGATCAACCGAACCACCAGCAGAGCCGATCGCGAAGACCAGCGCACCCGACGCAAACGCTGTGGGAAGCGCTGCTGCGGCAACAAGCATTGCAGCCATCGCAGCGATGATCACCGCTTCATGCCACACGTTGGCCGTGTCGAACGTGTTGATGAGCCACGTGTAACCCACCCAGGCCCACCACACCGCAAGCAGTGCCAGCGCGGCCCGGCCGAAACTCGTCGGCGAAAGATCGCGCAGCACAAGCAGCGTGACCTGCGACATCGCGAAGGTGAACACCAGATCAAAGAAGAGTTCGAGGTTGCCCTCGGATCGTGGGCCCGCGTCTGGAGTCGAGTTCTCGTCATCACCCATGGCATCACTCCCGGTCGTGCATCTACGCAGCGCGACCAGTCATCCAATCGCGCTGCGACTTCACTAGACGGCGAGCCGCTCCTTGCGCACCGCTAAGCGTCATCACCCTGAGTAACCCGAGAAATCCGGGTCAATCCGGAGAGCCGCCAGCCGTCACCGATTAGTCGCCTGGTCGCCTCAGGAAGGGGCGGGCTTAATGGTTCAGCGCCGTTATGCTCCGCACTCAACTCCTCATCGAGGAGGTCAAGGATCAGCCGAAGTAACTGTCGCGCATCAGCCCGAACACTGTCAGGCATCCACCCGAAGACGAACTGTCAGGCATCAACCGAGGTCATACACCTCTGACGTGGGGCGGGCGGGGCTCGAACCCGCGACCAACGGATTATGAGTCCCTATCCAGCGCCGCGCTGACCAGGCAAAACCGCTGGCTGGGATGGGTTAAATCGCCTGTAACACAGTGAAATTGACCATTGCCGGTACGTCTTCGGTACGGGCTCAGTACGGGCCAGATTCGCCCCTGGACGCCGCGTTGCCGCCGCGACGGGACGAGCTGACAGGTGTTAGCTAGTTAGCTAGGGACGGACCGCCGCCAACACGCCGACCTATGGGGAGGTGATGTGACTTTGACGCTCACTTCCGAAGAGGTGGCCGATTAATCAGCACCCGCTGTCCGTCTCGCCACTGAACGACACGAATCTGATGGCCGGTTTGCACGCCGGTGACCGGGTCGACACGAAACCGACCGAACAAGGTGGTGGTGTCGAGTTGTTGTGACGCGGCCATCACCGGCAAGGATTCAATAGTGTCGGCTTCCTTCACGCAGCGCTGCCAAATGACACCTGCGGCGAAGGCCGCAGCAGCCGGATAGGGCGGCTCAATACCGTTCGCGTCCCGGTAACAGCGGCTGAACCACTCGCTGTTGGGTCCGTCCGCGGGATCGTCTGTCCCATCGTCGAACCACTGGCACGGTCCGTAAAGCCCCTCCACGCGATCACCGATAGCATGCCGGAGCTCATCAACCCCCGCGGCAACCAATCCAACTACGCGCCAACGGTGTTCGCTGGCCCACTGCCCGATCGCGACGTCGTCGTCGAAGGAACCGGCCGATAACAGCACATCGCCCGCCGGGACCTGCGCCAGCATGTCTCTGGCCCGGCCGGGCCGAAAAGTGACCGACCGCCCCAGGACACCGAGTCTCCCGGCCACCACAGCCGCCTCTTCGGCCACCTCGCGACCAAACCCCGTGTCGACGTGCACTATTACCACCTCTGACCCCTCCCCAAGACCGTCGGCGACAAGGGTTTCGAGCACTGCGGCGAGATAGCGGTAAGCGGGGGACTCCACGTTGACGACACGCGGATACGCCGGCCGCGCCAGCCGGGCGGTCGCGCCACCGTGGTTCCAGACGACCCCTGTGCTGCCGGCCGCGGCCGCGAGCGCGGGCCCCGAACCGTAGGGCCCGAACACCACGTTGGGCCGGCTAGCCTCGGCGGCCCGTATCGCGGACGCCGCGGAGGGGTAAGCGTCGATGACCTCCAGACTTACTCCGGAACTGTCAGCCCAGAGAGCAAGGGCGCTCGCCCCTGCTATCCCGAATCTGGCCAGCGGGCCCGACAGTGGGGTAACCAGGACGGCGCGCGCTGCCACGCGCACAATTTAAACATTGTGGCGAAACCGAGCGCGAGCTTCGCGCGGCTGCCGCGTCGGAATTCAGCCACGGGTGTGGGGCTACGCGACGACCTACAAGCGCGAACTTCGTCCCCGGAAAGCTGTAGTGGTTACTCACGCTTCCGTTTAGTGCGGGCGACTTACAGCCGATGAAACGTCGAGACCCCTCCAGTATGGGCCGATCACTGCAGACGTGCTGGGGCCTCCGATCGAGGTCGCGGCTCTGGCCTCCAGTGCAGGGTCAGGCTAGATCGCCAGTACCGTGCCCCGGTCGTCGGGCAGCATGCCGATGTCGCCGGTTCGCCTGCACGGCAAGATTTTTGCGGCTGTTGAGGCGGACGCGAGTACAGTAGTTCGATGGTCGTCGCCCCATCCAATGAGCGGATGATCGCTGGGGTCGCCGTCGCGACCGTCTCGCTCGGAGTAGCCCAGCTGGTGGGCATCCCGTTCGGCGCGCGAGCCGATGCGCGTGCTGCGATCGGCTCAGTGGCCGTCGACCTGACACCGGGACCCATCAAAGAGTGGGCAATTCAGACCCTGGGCTCTTTGGACAAACTCTTTGTGGCCGTCGTCGTGCTCGTGGTGATCGCTACGATCGCTGCAATCGCCGGGACCCTCGAGACTCAGCGTCGCCCGCTCGGTAGCGCCATGGTCGGCGGGGCCGGCGTCCTCGGATGCATTGCAGTGCTGTCGCGGCAGGGTGCGACAGCACTCGACACCATCCCCACCGTCGCGGGCGCCGCCTGCGGCGTGGCGACCCTTCGCGTGCTCACCCGTCGGTTATGGCCCGCCCTGGGAGACCCGGGAGACAGAGCCGACCACGACGAGCCGGATGCCGGCCGGCGCAGGTTGATCATGTTGGGATTGCTCGGATTCGGAGTAGTGAGTGGCGTGGCGGGTGCGGTCATCACGCGGTTGGTGCATTCGGTGGCCGCTGACCGCAACAGCTTCACACTTCCCCGACCGCGCACATCGGCGCCACCAATACCTGCTGATGTGCAACCGAACGGCGTTGTGCTACCGAGCTTTGTCACCGCAGGCGCCGACTTTTACCGGGTGGACACCGCACTCAGTGTTCCCCAACTCAGCCACGGCGACTGGCGGCTGCGCATCCACGGCATGGTGGACCACGAAGCCACCTACAGCTTCGACGACCTCGCCCACTTTGACCTGGTCGAAACGGTGACGACGTTAACCTGCGTGTCGAATCCCGTTGGGGGCAAATTGATTTCGACGGGCATCTGGACAGGCTACCGGGTGGCTGATCTGCTTGCGGTGGCCGGTGTGCACGGAGACGCCGATATGATGCTGTCGACGTCGATCGACGGGTTCACCGCCGGAACGCCAGTGCAGGCACTCACCGATGGTCGCGAGGCGCTCCTGGCCGTCGGCCTCAACGGTCAGCCGCTGCCGATCGAGCATGGCTACCCGGCCCGGTTGGTGGTACCCGGGCTCTACGGGTACGTGTCGGCCACTAAGTGGGTTGTCGAGATGGAGCTGACCCGCTTCGACAGAGCAGCGGCGTACTGGACGCGCCAGGGCTGGGCACCGCGTGGGCCCATCAAGACCGAGTCGCGGATCGACGTGCCGAAAGGTGGTCAGAAAGTGCCGATGGGGCACGTCGTTTTTGGCGGTCTCGCGTGGGCGCAGAATCGCGGTGTGCGGGCCGTAGAGGTCCTCATCGACGATGGCGTGTGGCAGCCCGCTGAACAGGGCGCGAGCTATTCCAACGAGACGTGGCGGTTGTGGAGGTTCCCCTGGCAGGCGAAAAGCCCAGGGAAACACACGATCACCGTGCGCGCCACCGACAACACCGGGGGCACCCAAACGGCAGATCAGGTTGGTACCGTCCCCGACGGCGCCACCGGCTGGCACACGGTGGACTTCACGGTGGTGGAGACATGAAGCGCTATTTTGACGAGAGTTTCCGCCAACTGAATAGCGCAATCATGATGCCGATCAGCACCGTGATCGGACCAATGACAGACCAGGTCGTGGTGTTGCTCATCGGGCTCCCACCAAGCACTCCAAATCCCTGGAGCGCCCAGATCAGACCGAACACTGCGACAATCAACCCAACCGCGAATGTAACGACGAAAGCCCTTCGCATATAGGGATCCTACGCGCCGGAGGGGATCTCGCGCCCTTGACCAGCAGATCGCGCAGGCCATGGCTGGTTTCAAGGATTTCCCGGGGTCGGTTGGATCGCCTGTACTGACCCGCCAAGCAACGGTGCCACGTTGATTGACGTTGCCCCCTTGCCCCGCTGCTGGCTTCGTCGGAGCTGACCTGTCGGCGGGGCGGGTCGTTAATACTGGTGCCCGGCATCCGCATGAAGATTCTCGTAACGCGCGGATGAGGTGACGTCCCCAGCCACGTAGTGCCACTGCATCTTCCATCAAGCAAGATCCTGCGCAATCATGCCATTCGGTGATCAACGCGCAGGTAGTTAGCGATCACTTCAGTGGTCAGCGTCAGATAGTGGCATCGCGCCCGACCGCATATCCACCGGTACCGTCGGCGCGCCGGTTAATTGCGACGCATTAATTACGCTATCCATAGGCATCTGGGTAACCGCGACGGCCGGGAACCTGCTCCGGCGGTGCTGGGGCAGGTCAATCCCATACACGTCACGCGTCAACTTAAACGTGCTGTGCCCCAATCACTTCGACACCTGCATAAAATTCACTTTACACGAAAGACGTTGCGCGGCAACAGAGTTGCGTAGGCCGTGTAGCCGTACACCGTCAACACCTGGCACGCGGGTGCCATGCCTCAGGGTTGTGGCCGACCGGCTCGCGGGGAGGCCCACCGCCGCCGGGCCGGGCGTAAGACGTTTACCGCGTCGCCTCGGCCCTTAGAATGGTTTACCACTTTTGCCGCCGCTTCGGCTGGCCTCTGGGGCGCGGGCGCCGCGCGTGGAGAAGCAGTAATCGTCGAGCCCGGTCAGCGCTTTGGCGCTGGTGCCATCGGCCAGCGCGAACCCGCCCACGATTTCCATCTGCCACAGCTCCATCGGCGGCGCCGCGTTCCCCGCGTTTCGACTGCGCGACCGCCGGTCGCGCAAGCAACAGCCCTCGATAGGCCGCCGGCTAACCGCCGTGTGGCGCCGGTGCCGTCGGAGCCGGCTCGAACACCAACCGCCCCGGACCCCAATACGGCCGCGAACGACGCAACTCGAACGGGGCAGCCTCCATCGGATGCGGACACGCACCGGCCGATGCGATCGATCCACCAACCCCTCTAGGCCCCGCACCTCATAGCGGGCCAACCAGGAGTGCACGTCTGCCGCAACATCCCCCACCTTCTCGGCAATCTACGACACCGACGCCATCACCAATCACAGCCATCACGGCCTAATAGCTCTGCTCGGCCACGCTCAACTCCCTCATCTAGGGAGAGTCAAGGATCAGCCGGAACCGCTGTCAAGCATCAGCCGAAACACTGTCAGGCATCACCCGAAGCCGAAATGTCAAGCATCAACCGAGGTCATACAGGTTTACGTGGGGCGGGCGGGGCTCGAACCCGCGACCAACGGATTATGAGTCCGCGGCTCTAACCAACTGAGCTACCGCCCCCGACGGAGTAGTTCCGTAGGAAACCGTAGCGGAAGACCGAAGTCAGTGTCCGTCGGGCGGCGCCGCCGCCTCTGCAAGAACTGATGCGCTCGGTGGGCGCCCCGCTTCGGGAACGCCCACCGGCAACACCTCCATGCCCGCGCGGTTACGCGGGAGCCGGCCCTTGCTGCCCGGCTTGACCCTTGATCTTGGGAATCATGTCTGGCGCGTAGACGTAAATCGCCGACTCGACCTCCCATTCGGCCTGGGCCTGACTCATCGGCGTAGTGCGGGTGATCATGTTGATCAGCTCCTGGCCCTCGCCGTACGGATTGGGGTTGGACCGAACCTGATCGGCGAACCAACGCCCCTCGGCGGCTTCGCTGCAGTCGTTGAAATCGGCGTTGTGCACCATCTTGTTCTGCGCCAGCAGTTTGATGTACTGATCATCGGCGGGACTCATGCTGCACGACGCCGAGGCTTGCGGCGCTGACACCACAGCGCCACCGAACATCGCGGCTCCGAGCGCAACGCCGGCGGCCCCCACCGTCAGCACCTGCACGCGCGATCGTGTCGTTGTCACTTCTCCGGACCCCCTCATCGTGGAATTTGCTACCTTCCCTTTCGCGACAAAGATCGGGTACCACCAGCGATAAGCGCGGCAAACGAGCATTCCTACAAACAACGCGTGAACAGCGATTAGCTAAAATTACTGTGCGAGAAACAATTCGGGATCTAACGCGGTAACGAGACGCAACCCAAAAGCGAGCAGTGCGGCGCCACTTGCCGACGCAGTTGGTCAACGGTGTCGCCGCAGGAGTTCTGAGTTAGCTGATACCGACAACCGAAACCGGCCGGAGGGCAAAGCCCTCACGGCCGCTTACGTTCGGAAAGTACGAAACCCGTTGCGCCGCACTGGCGCTGGGGCTTCCTAAGACTCGGCCGGCCAGCTTGCTTTGGTGGCTTGGTCTTTGATCTTGGGGATCAAGTCTGGCGCGTAGACGTAGATGGCCGACTCGACCTCCCACTCGGCCTGGGCCTGACTCAACGGAGTGGTGCTGGTGATCATGTTGACCAGCTCCTGGCCCTCACCGAACGGATTGGGGTTCGCCCGAACCTGATCGGCGAACCAACGCCCCTCGGCGGCCTCATGGCAATCGCTGTAATCGGCGTTGTGGACCATCTTGTTCTGCGCGAGCAGGTTGATGTACTGGTCGTCGGCCGGACTCAAATTGCAGGTAGCCGAGGCTAGCGGAGCTGACAGCACGGCGCCGCCGAGCATGGAGGCGCCCAGCGCGACGCCGGCAGCCCAGACCGATGACACTCGAACGCGCGAACGTGTGCGGGTGCTTGTCATTTCCGATCCTCCCTCTGCGCGGGAACGCACTCGCTTCCGACGCAACCCCAAGCTAGAAATCCTGCAAACAACTGAAACGGAAAGCCATCCGGACCGCAGGCCAATGACGCACGATCCATGGCGCATCCTGCTCGGGCCACGTTGCCATCTCGTTACCGTCACTTCTCGGTGTCGTATCAGTGTCGGCGAACGGGCTAAAAGTAGCGAATGACCCCCGCACACAGCGGAAACGCACGCTTGCGTGTGGGTGTATGAATGGTTAACATTTCGTGCCCTCGGCCCCGTAGGCCGGGCGGCGCGGACCGCTCGCCAAGCCGTGCCAGAACCGCTGCCAACTCGGCTACGCCAGGGCGCCGACAGCTAAGACCGGCGCGGCTCGGCGCCACCGAGCTCGCGTCCGCAAATGTCAGCTGAATACCGTCTGGCCGTCGGCGTCGAGCAAGTACCGCTCAGTGCCGCTCTCGACGCGCGGCGCGTCCGCGCCCAATGACACGGCGACTTTGTTGCTGGCATTCCGCATGATGTCGAAGGTGAGCTCGACGGCCTCGGCCTCGGAGAACCGGGAGCGCACCTCGGCGGCATCGTCGGCGACGAGGTGCGCAGGGGTCCAAATTAACGCATCGGCGTAGCGCAGCGCTGCTTTGGCGCGGTCGTCGAGCAAACTCGACGACTCGAAGCGTTCGATCTCCTCGTACAGCGTTTCCGAACCGCCGGCATCGAGCGCGCCGCCCTCGCGAAGCGAGTTGCACAGGCGGCAATTGTGCTGCGCCGCCCCACGCAGCCGAACCAGTTCGGAGGTCACGGGGTCCAGCGCACGCATTCGCGCCACCGCGATTAAAAAGTCGTTGAACACCAGATCCGCCGCATCGGTGGTGTGATCCCAGGTAATCGGTTCGGCCGACCCAGCCCAGATACTGCCCACCAACCCCGAGCGCTTCCAGCCCGGCCCGCACCCGGGGGACGAAGTCGGCGATGTACATCTGCACGACGACGCCAAAGGTGCGGTCCCCTAGCTGCTTCCACAACCGCGACCGCTGCTCGGCGGTGACCGACGAGACGTCGGCGCTGAATTGTTCGGCGAACTCGGCGACGGCGGCCTCGGCTTCCGATGCCGGCTCGCCCACCTCGACGCTCGCGGGCAACGGCGGCAGCGACATCGTCTGCGCGCATACCCGGCGAACCAGCGCCGCGATGCGACCGTCGCCCGGGCACAATGACACCAACCGCGTGAGCTGGTCTTCCCGAACAGAAACCGGAGCCGCCATTCGTCACACGCTAGAACGCGCGTTGCCCGACGGCAATGAGTTACTGGGCCTGGCTCACCGATGACATATAGAAGTCGGGTATCCGCAGCGACGGCATGGCGGCCCGGGTGGCCCAATCACCCCATTCGCGCGGCAGGGTCTTTTCGCTGACGCCGGCCTCGGTGGCCCGCCGCAGCAGGTCCAGCGGACTCTCGTTGAACCGGAAGTTGTTGACCGCCGCGGTCACCTTGCCGTCCTCGATGAGGTAGACCCCGTCGCGAGTCAGCCCGGTGAACAACAGTGTGGTGGGGTCGACGACGCGGATGTACCACAGCGTGGTCAGCAGCAGGCCGTGCTCGGTGGCCGCGATCATGTCGTCCTGGCTCGCCGTCCCCCCGGTCATCACCAGATTGTCGGCGGCCACCGCAACGTCGGCGTCGTATTTGGCGGCCGTGGCCCGCGGATAGGCCAGCGCGTTGATCACCCCGTCGCGGATCCAGTCCACTTGGTTGATCGCCGCGCCGTTATCGAACACCGACACCGTCTCCGAGGAACTGCTGACCGCGACGAACGGCATGCAGGCGAGGCCGGGCGCCATCGGATCGGAGAAGAGCGTCAGCGGCAAGTCGGTGAGCCGCTCCCCCACCCGGGTTCCGCCGCCGGGCGCCGAGAACGCGGTCCGGCCCTCCTGGGCGCCGCGGCCCGCCATCGACCAGGCCATGTAGATCATCATGTCGGCCACCGTCGACGGCGGCATGATCGTCTCGTAGCGGCCGGCCGGTAACTCGACACTGCGCTGCGCCCAGCCCAGCCGCGTCGAGAGCTGATCGAGCAGCGAATCGATTGGCACATCGACAAAATCGGGTGTGCCGACGCCCGCCCAGGCGCTGGCGTCGCCACGTTTGGCGTTGATCTCCACCGCACCGGTGGGCTGGGTGAAACGGCGGCGCAATCCGGTCGACGACGCCAGGAACGTTGTCGAAACACTATGGTGGGCAAAGCCGTACAGCCGGTCCTCGCCGCGGAACCCACGGCTCAGCGAGTCGGCGACGTCGGAGAAAACCAGGGGCCCGGTGCCAGGTACCGGCGCGTCCCAATCGACCGGCACCCCGGTATCGGCGAGCAGCGGCGCGGCATCGCCGGCCTCCGGCGCCGCGCCGGCCGCCTCCTGCGACGCCGCCACCAGCCCGGGCAGCACCCGCGGATCGGCCTCGGCGGACACGACCGTGCCGATGCGCGCACTGGACCCGCGACGCACCACCGAAATCACCGTGACGCTGCGGCTCACCGAAACCCCGTTGGTGGTCATCGAATTGCCCGCCCAGCGCAACGTGGCCTCGACCTTGTCGGTGACCAGCACCATGGTCTCGTCCGCGCGGCCGAGCTTGGCCGCCTCATCGAGCACGATGTTGACCACATGCTGCGCAGTGATCATCGGCGCCGCTCCTCAACATCGCGTCGCTCTGCATCGTCGCCGGCGCGGATCATCGGCCCACCCTCCGCGCTGCGGGTGTTGAGCACGTTGACGCCGCGGAACAACGCAGACGGGCAGCCGTGGCTGACGGCCGCGATCTGCCCGGGCTGGGCCTTGCCGCAATTGAACGCACCGCCCAGGCGCCAGGTTGACGGCCCCCCCACGGCCTCCATCGAGTTCCAGAAGTCGGTTGTGGTGGCCTGATATGCGACGTCACGCAGCTGGCCGTCCAGCCGGCCGTCACGGATCTGAAAGAAGCGCTGGCCGGTGAACTGGAAGTTGTAGCGCTGCATATCGATTGACCATGACTTGTCTCCGACGATGTAGATGCCGTCCTCGACCCGGCCGATCAAGTCGTCGGTGCTGATCTCGTCCGGCGCCGGCTGCAGCGACACGTTGGCCATGCGCTGGATCGGCACATGATGCGGCGAGTCGGCATATGAGCATCCGTTGGAGCGTGGCTGCCCCAGCCGCTGTGCAAACGTCCGGTCGAGCTGGTAGCCGGTGAAAATTCCGTCGCGCACCAGATCCCAACTTTGAGCGGCCACCCCCTCGTCGTCGTAACCGATGGTGGCCAAACCGAATTCGACTGTGCGGTCGGCGGTCACGTTCATCACCGGCGACCCATATCGCATGGTGCCCAGCTTGTCCGGCGTGGCGAACGACGTTCCTGCGTAGGCGGCCTCGTAGCCGATCGCGCGGTCGTATTCGGTTGCGTGCCCGATCGATTCATGAATCGTCAGCCACAAGTTGGTCGGGTCGATCACCAGGTCTTTGCCGCCTGGAATAACGGTGGGCGCCTTAGTCTTTTCTGCCAGCAATGCCGGCAGCTGCGCCAGCTCTTCGGTCCAGTTCCACACCTCGTCGCCGGCCAGGGCCTCCCAGCCCCGGCCCATCGGCGGCACCAGCGTCCGCATCGAGTCGAAGCTGCCGGCCGCGGGGTCGACTGCCACCGCTTCCAGCGAGGGCAGCACCCGCACCCGCTGCTGGGTGATCGAGGACCCGAAGGTGTCGGCGTAAAACGTCTGCTCTTTAACGGCGGTCAGCAGCGCCGATACGTGATTGACGCCGTCGGCGCTCAGCAGCCGACCGGAGTAGTCCTCCAGCACGGCGATCTTGTCGGTCGCCGAGATGTCGAACGGGTCGATTCGGTAGTCCGACACCCAGGTCGCGTCCGCGTAGACCGGTTCGGGCGCCAGCTCGACGCGCTCGGTGCTCAGCGTCGCCAGCGTGGTCGCGACGTGCACCGCGCGCCGCGCCGTCTCCGCGGCCACCGAGGGCACCAACTCCGCGTGCGAGGCGAATCCCCAGGTGCCGTTGACGATCACTCGTACCGCTAGGCCCACCTCACGATTGATCACCGCGGTCTCCAGCTCGCCGTCGCGCAGCTGGATGATCTCGGTGATGATGCGATGAACCCGCAGGTCGGCGTGCGTCGCCCCGGCTGCTTTGGCCGCCGAGAGCGCGGCTTCGGCCAGGTCGTGGCGCGGCAGGTCCAGGAAGTCGGCATCGATCCCCCGGTTCGGTGTCACGCTTCCACCGTAACGACCTGTCACCACAAACCCCGCCGGCGACCGCTTTAATTACTCCATGGCCGGCGCGGCACGCGGGATGCAACCTCGATCCACCGCGCTGGGCTACGCGCTGCTGGCGCCCAGCCTGTTCGGCGTGCTCGTCTTCCTGCTGCTGCCCATCCTGGTCGTGCTTTGGCTGAGCCTGTGCCGATGGGATCTCCTCGGCCCGCTGCGTTTCGTCGGCCTGTCCAATTGGCGCTCGGTCCTGACCGACCCCGGGTTCGGCAACTCCCTGATCGTCACGGTCATCTTCGTGGCGATCGTGGTGCCGGCGCAGACCGTGTTGGGACTGCTGGCCGCGACCATGCTGGCCCGCCAGCTTCGCGGCACCAATCTTTTTCGCACCCTGTTTGTGCTGCCATGGATTTGCGCGCCGCTGGCCATCGCGGTGTTGTGGCGCTGGATCCTGGCCCCCACTGACGGCGCCGTGAGCACTGTGCTGGGACACAGCATCGAATGGCTGTCAGATCCCAGCTTTGCGCTGCCGCTGGTGTCGGCCGTGGTGGTGTGGACCAACGTTGGCTACGTCTCGTTATCGTTTCTGGCGGGCCTGCTAGCCATTCCCGAGGACATCCATGCCGCCGCACGCACCGACGGCGCCACCGCACGGCAGCGGTTCTGGCGCATCACCATGCCCATGCTGCGGCCGACTACCTTCTTTGTGTTGGTGACCGGGATCGTGAGCACGGCACAGGTTTTCGACATGGTGTACGCGCTCACCGGCGGCGGACCGGCCGGCAGCACCGACCTGGTGGCCCATCGCATCTACGCCGAGGCTTTCGGTTCGGCGGCGATCGGCCGGGCGTCGGTGATGGCGGTGGTGCTGTTCGTGATCCTGATCGGCGTCACCCTGGTTCAGCAGATGTATTTCCGGCGACGGATCAGCTATGACCTCACCTAGTCGGGTCACCAATGTGGCGATTTATGCCGGGCTGTCGCTGGGTGCATTGATCACGTTGGCGCCGTTCGTACTTGGATTGATGACGTCGTTCACCTCGGAGCGCCAATTCGTCACGGGCACCCCGTTGCAGCTGCCGCGGCCGCCCACGCTGTCGAATTTCGCCAACCTGGGCGGGGCGGGGTTCGGCCGTGCGGCGGCGGTGACCGCCTTGATGACGGCGGTGATTCTGCTGGGCCAGTTGACCTTTTCGGTGCTGGCCGGATATGCCTTCGCGCGCTTGCAATTCCCCGGGCGTGATGCGCTGTTCTGGATATACATCGCGACGCTGATGGTGCCGGGAACGGTCACGGTCGTGCCGATGTATCTCATGATGGCCCAGCTCGGCTTGCGCAACACGTTCTGGGCATTGGTGCTGCCGTTCATGTTCGGCTCCCCGTATGCGATCTTCTTGCTGCGCCAGCACTTCCGGATCGTCCCGAACGACTTGATCAACGCGGCCCGCCTGGACGGCGCGAACACGTTGGACGTGATCATGCACGTGGTGATTCCGTCCAGTCGCCCGGTCCTGGCCGCGCTGGCGCTGATCACCGTGGTCTCGCAGTGGAATAACTTCATGTGGCCGTTGGTGATCACCAGCGGGCACAAGTGGCGGGTGCTCACCGTCGCGACCGCCGACCTGCAGTCGCGGTTCAATTCCCAATGGACGTTGGTGATGGCGGCGACCACGATCGCGATCGCCCCGCTGATCGCGCTGTTCGTGGTCTTCCAACGCCACATCGTCGCATCGATCGTCGTCTCGGGACTCAAGTGAGACGGCCACGCTTTTCCACACTGGCCGCGGGATCGGTTGTGCTGGTGGCGGTGCTGCTGGCCGCGCTGGCGGTGCTGCTGGGCTACTCCGGCCAGCCCCATGGCAGCAAGACCGTCGTCACGGTGCGCATCTGGGGCGATCAGCTCGGTGCGGCCTATCGACAGTCGTTCGAGGCCTTCAGCCGCGCCCATCCCGACATCGAGATACACCTGAACTTGGTGGCGTACTCGACCTACTTCAACACTCTGCGCACCGACGTTGCCGGCGGCAGCGCTGACGACATCTTCTGGCTGTCCAACGCCTACCTCGCGGCGTATGCCGACAGCGGCCGCCTCCTGAACGTCGGCGAAGTGCTTGGGCCCAAGGCCGCCTCGGATTGGGAGCGGCCGGTCGTCGAGCAGTTCACCCGTAACGGCGCGCTGTGGGGCGTGCCGCAACTGACCGACGCCGGAATCGCGTTGTACTACAACGCCGATCTGCTCGCCGCGGCGGGCGTAAATCCCGGCCAGCTCAACACCTTGCGGTGGAGCCCCGACGACGGCGACACATTGCGTCCGCTGCTGGGCCGTCTCACCGTCGACGCAATGGGAAACCGCGGCGACACATCACGCTTCGACGCCGGGCGGGTGCAGCAGTGGGCATACAACGCGGCCAACGATCCTCAGGGCATCTATCTGAACTACATCGGTTCGGCCGGCGGCGTGTTCCAGCGAGGCGACACCTTCGCATTTGACAACCCCGCTGCCGTGACGGCCTTCCGGTATCTGGTCGATCTGATCAACCGCGACCACGTCGCGCCGCCCGCCGCCGACACCAACGACAACGGCGACTTCTCCCGCAACCAATTCCTGGCCGGCAAGATGGCGCTCTTTCAATCCGGCACCTACAACCTGGCGCCGGTAGCGCGCAATGCCCGCTTCCACTGGGGTTTGGCGATGATGCCCACGGGCCCGGCGGGCCGGGTCAGCGTCACCAATGGCATTGCCGCGGCGGGCAATGCGGCGACGAAGCACCCCGAGGCCGTGCGCCAGGTGCTGGCCTGGATGGGCAGCAAACAGGGCAACGAATACCTGGGGCGTTACGGAGCGGCCATCCCCGCGGTGTCCACGGCCCAACCGGTCTACTTCCAGTACTGGGCCACCGAGGGCATCGACGTCACGCCCTTCTTCGCCGTGCTGAACGGTCCGCGCATCGCGGCCCCCGGAGGGGCGGGCTTTGCCGCCGGTAACGACGCCCTGCAACCGTACTTCGACGAAATGTTCCTGGGCCGCGGCGATGTCGCGGCGACATTGCAGCGGGCTCAGGCGGCGGCCAACGCCGCCGCGGCGCGCCAGTGAGGCGGCGTCACGGGGCGTCGCCCGATGGCTGCTTGACCGTCTCGTCGTTGAGCGCGCTGTGATGGCGTCCCCAGACGAAATAAAAAATCAACGCCACTAACACCCAGCCGCTGAACGCGATCCAGGTGTACCAGTGCAGGCTGGCGAGGATGTAGCCGCAGGCCGCCACCGAAAGGATCGGCGTGACGGGATAACCCGGGACCTTGAATCCTCGTGGCAGGTCGGGCTCGCGCACCCGCAAGACGATTACTCCGACGGATACGACGATGAACGCGGTGAGCGTGCCGATCGACACCATGTCGGCGAGCTTCTGCAGCGGGATGAAGGCTGCCAGGGTCGAGGCGGCGACGGCGACGATCACCGTGTTGGTCACCGGGGTCATGGTGCGTGCGTTCACCATCGCGAACCTCGCGGGCAGCAGCCCGTCACGGCCCATCGCGAACAGGATACGGGTCAGGCCATACATGGTGACCAGCGTGACGCTGAAGATCGAAATGACCGCTCCGGCAGCCAGAATCGTGCCGGCCCAGCCGCCGTGCGTGACGTTGTCGAGAATCGTGGCCAGCCCGGCTTCCTGCTGGCCGGCGAAGTTCTGCCACGGCTGGGTGCCCAGCGCGGCCACCGCGACGAGGACGTAGACGCCGGTGACGGTCAGCAGCGCGCCGATCAGTGCGCGCGGCATGGATTTTTGCGGGTTGTTCACCTCGTCACCCGCGGTGGACACGGCATCGAGGCCGATGTAGGAAAAGAAAATGGTGCCGGCGGCCGAACCGATACCCGAAACACCGAAGGGCGCGAAGTCACGGAGATGGCTCGTGTCGAACGCCGTGAAGGCGACGACGGCGAAGACCACCAATACGCCGAGTTTGATCATCACCATGATTGCGTTGACCTTGGCCGATTCGCTGGCGCCGCGGATGAGCAACAACGCGCACATGGCGATCAACAGGACGGCCGGCACGTTCATGTAACCGGGTTGGGTATCCCACGGCGCAGCCGACAAGGCTTGCGGCAGCTGGAATCCCAGGACATTGCTCAGCAGCTTGTTCAAATAGCCGCTCCAGTTGACCGCGACGGCGGCGGTCGCCACCCCGTACTCCAGAAGCAGGCAGGCCGCTACACCCACGGCCACGACCTCGCCCAGTGTCGTGTACGCATACGAATACGACGACCCCGAAACCGGCACCGCCGAGGCCAACTCGGCGTAACAGACGGCCGCGAGCCCAGCGGCGATGCCGGCGAGAAGGAAGGAGACGATCACTCCGGGGCCCGCTTCGGGGACCGCCTGTGACATGACGAAGAAGATGCCGGTCCCGACGGTCGAGCCAACCCCGAACATGGTCAGCTGGAACGTGCCGATGCCGCGCTTGAGGTGATCGGCGGCCCCGTGCGCGGCGTGCGCACCCACCACCGGGCGCCGCCGCAGCATCTGCTCTTTCAGGCTGATCGATGTGGCTGGCAAGCGCCCCTCCTGTGACCGGATCAGCTGATTATGGAACAGCCTCCCGCAACAACGTCGGACCGTGGGGCCTTTCACCAAACACGGAGTCAGCGCCGCCGATATCAGCCCACTTGCGGCAGCAGGGTCTCGATCACCACTGCGGCGACGCAGACGAAAACAGTGATGGCGAGTGTCAACCAGTCAGCCAGTTTCGGCCGTGCCGGACTGGCGGACAGCTGACCGATGCCGCCCCGCGCGGTGATAGCGTCGCCCATCTCGTCCGCCCGACGGAGCGTCACGACGACTGCCGCTGCCATCAGGTCGATCACGCCCCGGCTCTGCTGCCGGAGCCGCGCCCTGCGACCTGAGGGTATTCGGTTGGGCCGCAACAGACGAGCGGCGTAGAGCACATGAAATTCGTCGAGCAGCATCGGGAAGGCGCGCAGCGCGAGAGCCAGGGCTACCGCCCATTCGTCAACCGGAATGCGCAGCACTCTCAGCGGACGGCCCAACGTCGCTACTGCGGGCGCGATTTCGGCAACGTTCGTGGTCCACGACACCATCGCTCCGAGCCCCAGCAGCACGATCGACAGTGCAGTGATCCTGAGAAATTGCAGAGCCCCACCGAGCCCGATGACCACGCCGCCCATCGTCACCGTGGGACTGCCGCCGGCCAACGCCGCGGTCACAAAGCCCAGCGCGAGAAGGGCCCACAGCCACCGCGGAATCGGCGGCAACACACCACGTGGAATACGTGCAATCCAGACCGCCGCCGCCACCAGTCCCGCCACCAACGCGATCGTCGTCCATCCCGGATAGAACGTCAGCAGCACCGAAACGCCGAAGACGACCAGCAATTTGGTACCGGCCCATAAGTCGTGAATGGCGGAAGTTCCGGGCACCGGGACCAGCAGGACGACCGATCTGGAGCGGCGCCGATTCGCTTTGGTCGCCGCGGTGGAAGTTGTCGTCACGCTAGGCCTCCCGCCGCCGCAGTGGTAGACACCGCTTCCAGTACGCCGTTGCGTAAGCGGATAGTCCGCGGACAAACCTCATCGAGCCCGACGAAGTCGTGCGAAATGACCACTAACGTCAGGCCGCGGGTTCGGCGCAAATTCGCAAGCACTCGCAGGAGACCGCGCTGGCTGCTGGCGTCCAGCCCTGCCAACGGTTCGTCGAGAATCAACACCCGGGGCGAACACGCCAACAGTCCGGCCAGCACCACGCGGCGCATTTGTCCACCACTGAGCTGATCGATGCGCCGCTTGGCGAGTGCCGGGTCCAGTCCGACTGCGATCAACGCGGCGGCCACACGATCACGGTCGTGGCGCGAAAAGCCCGCGACTGATGCCAGTTCCCGGTCGACGTGGCTGCGCATCAACTGCAATCTGGCGGCCTGGAACGACAAAGCCACCGCGCCGACGTGCCGATGGGTGGGTTCGCCGTCGATAAGGCAGACACCGTCGGTGGGCACAGTCAGCCCAGCCATGATCCACGCCAGTGTCGATTTGCCAGAGCCGTTGCCGCCGTGGATTAAAAGCCCATCGCCTTGCTCCACCGTGAAGTTGATATCGCGTAGCGCCGTCTTCGCCCATGGCGTACCACTGTGATATTCGTGCCCGACGCCCACCACCTCGATGATCGGTTTGTTGGAGCCGGGGCTGGGGGCGGCGGTCGGCACCGGCGGCGACGCGACCTCGACCATGCCGCTGTTGTCGGATGAATCGCTGAGGTTGATTGTGCGATCCGCCGATGCAGCCTCATTGTCGAAGTGCGTGATGTGCACCAGGGCCGTGCGGTGCCGCTCGGGGAGACCGGACAGGACGTCCAACAAGAGTTCGCGGCCCGGCTGGTCGATCATGCTGGTGAACTCGTCAGCGATCAACAGCGAGGGTTCCCGCGCGAGTGCGGCGGCTAGCGCCAGCCGCTGCAGCTCCCCGCCGGACAGGCTTCCGGTGTCGCGCTCGGCGAGCCCCTCGAGGCCGACCTCGGCCAGCAACCGATTCACGTCGACTTTGGTGCCCGGCGGCAGCCCCCAGACCACATCGTCTGCCACCCTGCTTCCCAAGACCTGGGTTTGGGGGTGCTGAAGCACGAGCGACGTGCCACCGACTCTCCCCAAACCCACTGCGCCAGGGCGATACACGGCACCCGACGTCGGTTCCCGGCCCGCCAAGATCAGCGTCAGGGTCGTTTTGCCAGAACCGTTCGCGCCGGTGACCGCGACATGTTCGCCGACCCGGAGGTCCAGACTGATCTCACGCAACGCGTCTTGGCCGGCGCCGAGATAGCGGAACCGCACGTCAACCAACCGCACAGGCACAGGACCAATCTGGGCATCGGAAGATCCTGCGCCGTCAGGAGGGTCCAGCTTGTGCACGTCGGGAATGTTGTGCATCCGCTCCAACAGCCGCGAAAGTACCCACCACCCGATCAACGACGAGATCATCACCCCGTAGGTGAGATAGCCGAGCATCAACCACGGCCAGTAATGCAGCCCGTAGGCAAAGCACCGCTGCACACCGGCGGCGACTCCTTGCAGGTGGATGCGCACCAAGAACGCAGTGACGCCATCCACGTTCGCGGTCATTACCTGAAAAATCAGGTGCCGCAGCCGAGTCAGCACCGTCAGCATTGCGACGGTCACTCCGCCAATGGCGGCTCCGGCGACGAACGACGAGACAACCACAGTCGGTGCGCCTCGGTGATTGCGTTTGACGAGCCCGGTCAACCCGCCGATGTAGACGCAGTTGAGGACCGCCGCCAGGCTACCCAGTCCGGAAATGAGGAAAGTGATCATCCCGGCAGCAACAGTGGCGGCAATCAGCACTCGAAGCCGGTAGCGGAAGGCCAGCAGCGCCATGGGCACCGTCCCCAGCAACGCCAAGCCCTGAGCGAACGGGATGACCGTGGCGATGATGGCGATCACCGCGCAAAGAGCACCCATGACCGAGGCCTGTGCCAACTCGGTCGGATGCAGCGGTCCACCCCGATCGCGCAAACGGATCGGGGCTGGGGATTTCACTTCAACGATTCTGCCAGGCCGCAGCACTAAGTCCCGCCTTTAGCTGGTGTGATCTGCGAATGACCGAAACGCGTCGTCTTTTTGGCCTCGCTTAGCAAAGCTATGCAACCATGGATGTATGGACAACGTCGTCGATGCCGGAAAGCTCGCGGGAGCGCAAGGCCTGGGTGCCGATCTGCTCGCCGTCGTCGCGCGGCTCAACCGCATGGCCACCCAGCGCATACAGATGCCATTGCCTGCAGCGCAGGCCAGGCTGCTGGCCACCATCGAAGCTCACGGCGAAGCCCGGATCGGTGACCTGGCCGGCATCGATCACTGTTCGCAACCGACGATGACGACGCAGGTGCGCCGCCTCGAGGAGGCGGGCCTGGTCACGCGGATGGTCGACCCGGGAGACGCGCGCGCGGTCCGAATCCGCATTACGGCCGAGGGCAGGCGCACGCTCAACGCGGTGCGGGCCGACCGCGCCGCCGCGATCGAACCGCAGTTGGCGCTGCTCGACCCCGCGGACCGACAGGTGCTGGTGCAAGCGGTCGACGTGTTACGCGGGCTGCTCGACAATGCCTCGCGTGCCACTTCCGTCGCGGGTCGGCGCACCACGGTGTGAACGGCGCGACGCTGGTGTTTGGAGCTCGGACAGGGGTAGACCTTAAGCGAGCGCGGTGTCCGACGCCTGAGGGCGTGGCAGTCCTGCGGGCGAGATCAATCAATTTGAGCGGTGATGAAAGGTGGCGGCCATGCCGACCGAGGTTTCGGGTCCTCCGGCCTCGCTGACCGTATGGGCCGGACCGACGAGATATGTCTTTACCCCGGGCCGCGACGTCATCGTGGGCTACGGCCCGGGTTGCGACATTCCGCTGGAGCGTCTCGGCAATCCCCCGCAACCGCCCCCAGCTCCCCGGGTCGATGTGATCCTGCGGTTCACCGGAGCGCAATGGGTGGCTATCGATCTGAGCCGCCGCGGCATCTTCGCCGGCGGATCCCGACTGCCCACCCTCGAGATCCGCGACGGCCTGGGGATCGCCATCGGGGATCCCCAGCACGGTCCGCGCCTCGTCTTTCAGACCGCGCCCTCGGCCGCAACACCCGGCCCTTCCCCGACCGGCCCGGCGCATCCGCGGGCGAATGCCCCGCAGGCGTCTCCGGCTCCACCCGGCGGGCCGCAGCCGCGTCGCCCGAACGAGCCCGACCCGCGGATACCCACCCAGAGCGCCACCCAGCGCATGCCCGTCGTCGCGCCCCCGCCGCCGGCCGTCCGGCAGCCGCTCCAGCCCAGCCAGCCGCCACCGCCGCCCGGGGCGGTCCCCCCGCCCGCGGCACCCCCCGTTCAGCCACCGATTGCGCCGATGGCCCCGCCCGCCGCGGAACACGAGCAGCACAAGGGCGCGAGTCTGATCGAGCGGATGGTGACCAGCAAGTTCCGCGTCCAGCGCCCCTCGTTCCGCACCGCGGAACCCGACTCCACCTATCGCCTGCCGCTGCAGACCGCGTCGCGCACCACCGGGATAACGGCTTATCAGGTCGGGCTGACGGTCGACGGGCACGAGACCCTTTCGGGTATCTCATTCACCGCGCGTCCCGGCTCCATGACCGCGGTCATCGGGCCATCGACTGCACGTAATTCCGCGCTGCTCGCGCTGCTGGCCGGCACCAGAGCAACCACTTCCGGGCGCGTCACCGTGGACGGACACGACGTCCACGCAGAGCCGGAGTCCATGCGGACACGCATCGGGGTGGTCCCGCGCGACGACCGTCTGCACCGACAGCTCACGGTCGCGCAGACCGTGGAGATATGCCGCCGAAATGCGGCTACCACCAGACACCTCGCCCGAGCAACGCGACCGCGTGGTCAGCCAGGTTCTCGACGAACTCGAGCTGACGTCGTGCCGGGACACCAGAATCCGCCGACTCGCACCCGAGGTGCGTCGGTGCGTCGCCCTGGCGGTCGAGCTCGTCACCCGGCCGAGTCTGCTTGTGATCGACGAACCGACCGCCGGGCTGGATGTGGCCCAACAACGACAGGTCATGGCGATCCTGCGCCACCAGGCCAATATCGGCTGTGCCGTCGTGGTCGCGATCTCGGCGCGCACGTCGCTCTCCGAAGTCAACGCGTGCGACCAGGTGCTGGTGCTCACCGCCGCGGGCAAGGTGGCCTATCTCGGAACGCCGCTGCAGGTCGAGTCCGCGATGGGCACCACCGACTGGGCGAGAATCCTGTCGCAGGTCGGCGCCGATCCCGAGGGTGCCCATCGCGCCTTCCGTGCGAGGCAGCAAACGGCGGCACCGGCGACCCCTCCAGAGGTCGCGTCACCCGGTCCGGCGCCAGCCGCGCTATCCAGGAACCGGCAGATCCGATTGGTGGCCCGACGCGAGGCGCACCTGCTTTTCGGCGATCGCATCTACCTCACGTTCCTGGCGATCCTGCCGTTCGTGTTGGCGGGGTTGGCGCTGCTGATTCCGGGCAACTCGGGCCTGACGCGACCCGGCCCGGGCAGCACCAACGCGCACGAGGCCATTGAGATCCTGGCGGCCCTCAATGTCGCCGCGGTGATCATCGGCACGGCGCTGACCATCCGCGCGCTGGTTTGCGAACATCGCATCTTTCGGCGCGAGCAGGAGGTCGGTCTGTCCGCACCGGCCTACCTGACCGCCAAGGTCATCGTGTACGGCCTGGCTGCGGCGGTCTGGACGGCCGTCGTGGTCGCGATCGTCATTGCGGTCAAGGGCGAGCCGGGACAAAACGCCGTCTTGCTGCACAACGCCACGGTCGAGCTCTACGTGAGTGTGGCCGTCACCGCGATCGTGTCCGCGGTCGTAGGCCTCGCGCTGTCGTCGCTGGGAAAGGCGCTGCGGGAGGTCCTGCCGCTGGTGGTGCCGGTCATCCTGGCGTCTGCACTGTTCAACGGGAGCCTGGTGCAGCTGGTGGGTGTGTGGGGCCTGCAGCAGATCAGCTGGTTTGTCCCGGCCCAATGGGGTTTCGCGGCCGCGGCGTCCACCGCGAATCTGCGCAGGGTCGACTCGCTGGCCGCCAACGCCGTGACGTGGACCCACTACAGCGGCTGGTGGGTGTTCGACATGGGGATGCTCGTCCTGTTCGGTGTCATCGCGGCGGGGTTCACGCTCTATCGACTGCGGGCGCCCCTCGGCGAGAGCCGCAACCCGTCCCCCGGTCGCAAGCCGCAAGAAGCCCCTCAATCCGAACGCTGAGTTCCGGCGCCGGCGCTGACGGCCGTCACGAAGTTCCGTTCGCCGACATGAACTTCGTGGTTGTTCGCCGCGACGCGAACCGCCCATTACTGTCGGCTTATGGCGCCTGAAACGACTACCACTGCCGAATATCTGCGCAATGCCTTGGACGGGCGTTGGCGCGACGTCAGAAACCGGGTGCGGCACACGCTCACCGAGGACCTGTTCCGTCCGCACTACACACCGAACACCGTGATCGCCCGCACCAAGGTGGCGGAGCAGATGAGAATCATGGCGGCGTTCGGCGCGGCCGCCGACGGTTTCAAGAAAGAACACGGCGGCACCGGCGACGTCGGTGCGGCGATCACACTGATCGAGATGCTGGCGATGTCGGACCTGTCGCTGATGGTCAAGGCAGGCGTGCAGTGGGGGCTGTTCGGCGGGGCCGTGGAGAACCTGGGCACCGAGCGCCACCACGAGATGTACGTGCCCAAGATCATCAGCCTGGAGTTGCGCGGTTGTTTCGCGATGACCGAGACCGGACACGGCAGCGACGTGCAGTCGCTGGAGACCACCGCGACCTACGACCCTGAGACACAAGAGTTCGTCATCGACTCCCCCACCCCGTCAGCCCGCAAGGACTACATCGGCGGCGCCGCCGAAACCGCAACCATGGCAGCGGTTTTCGCGCAGCTGATCACCACCGAGGACGGCAAGCCGGTCAATCACGGTGTGCACTGCGTCCTGGTCCCGATCCGGGACGAGGACGGCCACGATTTACCCGGAGTCACCACCTCGGATTGCGAATACAAGGGCGGACTGCCCGGCGTCGACAACGGCCGCATCGTGTTCGACCATGTCCGCGTCCCGCGGGTCAACCTGCTCAACAAATACGGCGACGTCGCGGAAGACGGCACCTACAGTTCGCCGATCGACAACCCGAACCGCCGGTTCTTCACCATGCTGGGCACCCTGGTCCGCGGCCGGATCACCGTGGGCGGCAGCGCCGGCGCCGCCGGCCGCGTGGCGCTGGATATCGCCACCCGGTATGCGTTGCAGCGCAGGCAGTTCAGTGCACCCGATGACGAGTCCGAAGTGCTGATCATGGATTACCTGGTACACCAGCGGCGACTGTTTCCGTTGATCGCGAAGTCCTACGCCCTGCAGTTCGCGCAGAACGAGCTGGTCGGCAAGTGTCATGACGTGCAGAGCGCCGACGCGCCCGACGCGGACGAGCAGCGCGAACTCGAAGCGCGGGCCGCCGGGCTGAAGGCCGCCAACACCTGGCATGCGAGTCGGGCGATCCAAGAGTCCCGCGAGGCGTGCGGTGGCGCGGGTTACATGGCCGAGAACAGGCTGATCGGACTTCGGGGCGACACAGACGTTTTCACCACGTTCGAGGGTGACAACCACGTACTGACACAATTGGTGGCCAAGGAGCTGCTCACGGCTTACGCCGACGACATCAAGAGCATGAGTCCGGTCGAATGGGTGCGCTTCGCCGCCAGTACCGTGGGCGAACGCGTCGTCAAACGCACTGCGGCAGAGGCAATTATCCAAACAATCGTGGACGCTCGGCAAGACAGCGAGGAAGAGGGCAGCCTCTTCAACCGCGGCACGCAAATCACGATGTTCGAGGACCGCGAGGAGTATCTGCTGGCATCGGTGGCTCGCCGGCTGCAGGCCAAATCCAAAGAGATGTCGGCATTCGACGCGTTCAACTCGGTGCAGGATCACGTGTTGCATGCAGCCAGCGCGCACATCGATCGAGTCATCCTGGAGGCGTTCGTCGCCGGGATCGACGCGTGCCCCGACGAGCAGGCCCGCGAACTACTCGGCATCCTGTGCGACCTGTACGCCCTATCAGTCATCGAGGACGATAAGGCCTGGTACATCGAGCACCGCTACCTGTCCACCGAACGCGCCAAGGCGGTCACCCGGGGAATCAACGACCGGTGCCGCGCGCTGCGCCCGCACGCCGAGACGCTTGTCGACGGGTTCGGGGTCCCGGAGCGGCTGCGCTACGTCGAGATGCTGCACCCGGAGAACCTGTCCGAGGCCGTCACGGGCTGACGGGCTGCTCGCCGACCTCTACAAGCCTGGCCGCACCCGGGCTCGTGAAACGTTATTGGTTCGGAACTTTGCCAAGGGTTTGCAGCTTGCCATCTGGGCCGATCCGGAACTTCACCGTCCCGATCCCGGTGGGACAGCACAGCTGATCATTTTCCTTCTGCCACTGGTATTGAACAGTGACGGTGTCATCCGACGGCGGCAGCACGGTTATGTACGGCTTCGGGTTCGAGGTGGGGCTACCGAGCGGCGTGTTGTGGTCGAAGAAGATCAGTTGTTGCGGACTTGATTCGCTGGCGATCGTCGGGATGATCTGCACCCAGTACAACCGGCAGTTTCGCGTGTGCCCCCTGCCCATCTCGACCCAGATGGTGCCGGGGATGGCAATGGGCACCGCGGTGATGGCCCGGCGCACGGTGTCGGCCGTCGGCCCATCCGAGTCCTTGCAGGTGTCGGGCCGTGCCTGCGGTGGCGCGGTGGGCTTCCAGCCGCAGCCGGAGGCCAGCAAAACCAGAAAGATCACAATGAGCTGACGCACGCGGTGAGCTTAGCGAAGACTGTGAGTGTCCCGTCGGTTTGGTCAAAAACCTTGTTCTGAGAAGCGTTTCAAGGGGCCTACTGAGTAACCTCAAGCGGGACAGGCGGTCAACGGTGACCTGCGCTAACGCGATCCTCAGCCGTGAATTCCCCCGGCGATTTCACACCGACGCGTTGGCCGTTGAGAGAAAGAAGTAAACCGGGGGAAATTTCGGGCAGCGATGCCGAAACAAGCCTGCTCCACAATGAACTCACCCGATACGGAGCTAACCCGTACGCACTTGACGGAGGGACGTAAGCGTGGCCAGGGAGTCCATGGCGCCTGACAACGCCGTGAACACCATGTGCGCTTACTGCGGCGTCGGTTGTGGAATGGTGTTGCAGATCACAACGGATCCGAAAACGGGCCGCGATCACGTCGCCAAGTCGGTTGGGAACAAGGAACATCCGGCCAACTTCGGCCGACTGTGCACCAAGGGCGCCACCACCGCGGACATGCTTGGCGCGCCGGGCCGGATGGACTCGGCGCATGCGCGGGCTGATCGCGGCGAACCACTCGAGCCCATCGACATGGACCAGGCGATCACCCAGTGCGCGAAGCGGTTACGCGCAGTCATCGATGAACACGGCGCGGACGCCTTCGCGATGTACGTGTCCGGCCAGATGTCCATCGAGGCGCAATACCTGGCGAACAAGCTGACCAAGGGCTTCATCGGCACCAACCAGATCGAGTCGAACTCGCGGCTGTGCATGGCCAGCGCGGGTTCTGGTTACAAGCTCTCACTGGGCGCTGACGGACCGCCCGGGTCATACCAGGACTTCGAGCGCGCCGACGTCTTTTTCGTCATCGGCGCCAACATGGCCGACTGCCACCCGATCCTGTTCCTGCGCATGATGGACCGGGTCAAGGCCGGGGCAAAGCTGATCGTCGTCGACCCGCGCCGCACCGCGACCGCCGACAAGGCGGATCTGTTCCTGCAGATCGCGCCGGGATCCGATCTGGCGCTGCTCAACGGATTGCTGCACCTGATCGTCGAGAACGGCCACACCGACCCCGATTTCATCGCCGAATTCACCGAGGGCTGGGAAATGATGCCCAGTTTCCTGGAGCAGTACAGCCCCGACACGGTCAGCGCCGTGACCGGGATACCGGAAGAGGACATCCGCGCGGCGGCTCAAATGATCGGCGAGGCCGAGAATTTCATGAGCTGCTGGACGATGGGTCTCAACCAGAGCACCCACGGCACCTGGAACACCAACGCCATCTGCAACCTGCACCTGGCTACCGGAGCGATCTGCAAGCCGGGCAGCGGCCCCTTCTCCCTCACCGGCCAGCCCAACGCGATGGGCGGTCGCGAGATGGGTTACATGGGGCCGGGATTGCCGGGTCAGCGTTCGGTGGCATCGGACGACGATCGCGAGTTCGTCGAAAACCTGTGGGGCATCCCCCGCGGAACGCTGCGCACCGAGGTCGGGCAGCGGAACCATCGACATGTTCGCCCGCATGGCCGACGGCCAGATCAAGGCCTGTTGGATCATCTGCACCAATCCCGTTGCCTCCGTTGCCAACCGAAAGACGGTGCTGGCCGGGCTGGAGCGCGCCGAATTGGTGATTGCTCAGGACGCGTTCTTCGAGACCGAGACCAACGAATACGCCGATGTGTTGTTGCCGGCGGCCCTGTGGACGGAGTCCGAAGGGGTCATGGTCAATTCCGAGCGCAACATGACGTTGTTCCAGCCCGCGACCCAGGCGCCGAGCCACGCCCTGCCGGACTGGCAGATCATCGCCCGGATCGCCTGCGAGATGGGCTTTTCGGAGGCGTTCAGCTACAACTCCGCCGAGGAAGTCTTCGAGGAGATCAAGCGGTTCTCGAACCCGAAGACCGGCTATGACCTGCGCGGCGTCAGCTATGAGCGGCTGCGTCAGACCCCGTTGCAGTGGCCGTGCGCGCCGGAGGGGGACCGTGACCGCAACCCGATCCGCTATCTCAACGACGGTGTCAGCCAGACGCGGTTGGTCCGCGAGGACGGCAGCGTGCCGCGGCTGGCCTTTCCCACGGCGACGGGCCGCGCGGTGTTCTTCGCCCGCCCGCACCTGCTGCCCGAGGAAATGCCCGACGACGACTACCCGTTCCTGCTGAACACCGGTCGCCTGCCGCACCAATGGCACACCATGACCAAGACCGGCAAGGTCGCCAAACTCAACAAGCTCAATCCCGGGCCGTTCGTCGAGATCCACCCCGACGACGCCGCGCGCCTGCAGATCGCCGACGGCGATCAGATCGAAATCGCTTCCCGCCGTGGCCGCGCCGTGCTGCCCGCCGTCATCAGCGACCGGGTGCGGCCCGGTAACTGCTTCGCACCCTTCCACTGGAACGACGCCTTCGGCGAATACCTGTCGATCAACGCCGTCACCAACGATGCGGTCGATCCGATCTCGAGCCAACCGGAATTCAAGGCGTGCGCCGTCACGCTGACGAAGGTCGCCGTCTCGCAACCCGTTTCGGGCACCGAGACGCCGGCGCCCAGCGACACACCAGAACCCGCGCCCACGGAGGTACGAGAAATCAGCGTGTCACAAGTCGATGCCCTCGGCGAATTGCTGGGTGTGGCAGCACAACCCAAGCCGGAATTCAACGAGCTCGGCCGCTCATACCTTGCCGGGATGCTGTCCGGGCTTCGCTCGGACGCGGGTCGCCGCGCCGGCGGGGTGCCCACCCTGCCGCTGAGCGCACCGTTCGATTCCAGCACCCGGCTATGGGTGGATGGCCTGCTGGCGGGGCTGTTCTCGCGCATCGACGGACCCGAGCCAGTGGCGCTGCCAGAGGGTGCCCAATCGACTTCGGCGCCGGCCGCTCAGCGACCGCCCGCCGCGCCGGCCGACGCCAAACCGGCGGCCGAGCGCGCTCCCATCGTGGTGCTGTGGGCATCGCAGACCGGGAACGCAGAGGAGCTCGCCGCCGAGATCGCCGCGCGATTGGGCGCCGCCGAGCTTCCCGTCACGCTGCACAGCATGGATGACTTCCCGCAGACCGAGTTGGCGACGACGCGGGAGTTGTTGCTCGTCACCAGCACCACCGGTGACGGCGAAGCGCCCGACAACGGCGCCGGCCTCTGGCGGGCGCTGACGTCCGAGGGCGCACCGCGACTCACCGACACCCGCTACGCCGTACTTGCGCTGGGCGACTCCAACTACGACGATTTCTGCGGTCACGGACGCAAACTGGACGCGCGCCTGGCCGAGCTGGGAGCGGCCCGCATCGCCGACCGGGTGGACTGCGAACCCGACTACGACGACACCGCGGCGAAGTGGTTGGGCGACGTCATCGAAGCCCTGACCCGGACGCCCACGTCCGTTGGCGGCGACGCAGCGGTGGCACCGGCCCGCGCTTCCGCGGTGGTGGCGCCATCCCGACCGAGTGCGCCGCCGCCAGCACCTACAGCAAGAAGCATCCGCTGATCACCGGCATGGTGCGCAACACCGTGTTGAGTCAGCCGCAATCGACAAAAGACGTGCGGCACTTGGTGTTCGCCATGCCGGAAGAATCCGTGACCTACGAGGCAGGTGACGCGCTCGGCGTGTGGCCGCGCAACAGCGACGAGTTGGTCGACGAATGGCTGTCGGTCACCGGACTGAACGGGCAGACCCCGGTCGAGGTCGGCGAGCACGGTCTGATGTCGTTGCGCTCCGCGCTCACCGAGCGCATCGAGATCGCCCACATCAGCCGGGACCTGGTGCGGTTCGTGCAGGAGCGCACCGGTGACTCGACGCTCGCGGAGCTGCTGAAGCCGGAAAACAAGCGCGCACTGGCGGATTGGACGTGGGGGCGCCAGTCCATCGACCTGCTGTCGAAGCTGCCGGTCTCCGCATCGGCCCACGAGTGGCTGCGGGTCCTCAAACGCCTTCAGCCGCGGCTGTATTCGATCTCGTCGAGCCCCAAAGCGTGGCCGGGGGAAGTTCACCTGACGGTCTCCCCGGTGCGCTTCAACTTCCAGGGCGTGCCGCGCCGCGGGGTGTGCTCGACCTACCTGGCCGACCGCTCACCCGGCGACCGGGTGGCCGTCTATCTGCAGCCAGTCGAGCAATTTCCGGCCTCCGAGTGACTCGGACACGCCGATGATCATGATCGGCCCCGGGACCGGCATCGCGCCCTTCCGCGGTTTTCTGCAGGAACGACGCGCGCTCGGCCACACCGGACCCAACTGGCTGTTCTTCGGTGAGCAGCACGCCGCCACCGACTTCTACTACCGCGACGAACTCGAGCAGATGCGCGACGACGGGTTCCTCACCGAGTTGGACCTGGCGTTCTCGCGCGACCAGCAGCAGAAGGTCTACGTGCAGCACCTGATGCGCAACCGTGGGGCGCAGCTGTGGAGCTGGCTGCAGGACGGCGCCCAGCTGTACGTCTGCGGCACCGCGGATCCCGATGGCCAAGGACGTTGACCGAGCGCTCTGCGAGATCGCGGCCGAATTCGGCAAGCTCGACCCGGACGCGGCGAAGGATTACGTCCAATCGTTGAGCGCCGACAAGCGCTACCACCGCGACGTCTACTAGCGCCGACCGGCCCCTGCCGCCGAAGCCGTAACACAGCGGAAACATCGCACACCCGCCGCCGAAACTTCCGCGTCGCACGATTCACTCACAAGGTCGCGCACCTGAAGGAGTGACGGCATCGTGGCTCGGGAGTGTGATGGACCCGATCGGGTCTTCAAGAACGGCTGCCCGCTGCAATGCCGGCTGCGGTACGGCGGCATAGCCGACGAACCGGTCAGTGACCAGGTCGACTGGGCAGGACTGCCCGTCAACCTGGATTTTGCGTTCTCGCGGGATCAACGCGACAAGGTTTACACCCAGCACCTGCTGCGCAGGCGCGGTACACAGTTCGGGGCATGGCGAAACGGATTCCACGTATGCGTCTGCGAGATCGCCGACGAGCATGACGGCGCGGGCGCGCTGCAGATCTCCTCAGACTCACCGTGACCCAAGCGTCGGCGATGTTGGTCGGCCTGGGTAGGACACACCAAAACGTCGAATATTCCTAAACCACTTGAACGCTCACAGCCACCACGGTGCCCAATTGCGGTCGCCGAATGCCACAGTTCGGGTAAGTCCGTTTCGCCGCAAGGCTTTCCTTCAGCCTGACCGTAACCGCGCTACCCCCGATACGAATTGACGGTTCTGGATACACTCTGCCGGTGACAAGTAGCCCGTCGTCATATCTGGTGCTGGCGTCGCAGCGCAGCGGCAGCACGCTGTTGGTCGAATCGCTGCGCGCGACCGGCGTGGCCGGCGAGCCGCAGGAATTTTTCCAGTACCTCCCGTCCACCAGCCAGTCCCCGCAGCCGCGGGAGTGGTTCGCCGGCGTCGAGGACGAGTCGATCCTGAGCCTGCTCGATCCGCTGGACGTCGGGACGCCGGACCTGGCGCCGCCTGAGATCTGGCGTGCCTACATTCGCACGGTCGGACGCACACCGAACGGGGTGTGGGGCGGCAAGCTGATGTGGAACCAGACGCCGCTGCTGCTGGACCGTGCCAAAAACCTGCCGGATCGAACTGGCGAGGGCCTGCTGTCCGCGATCACCGATGTGGTGGGCGAGCAGCCGCTGCTGATTCACGTTTACCGGCCCGATGTGATCTCCCAGGCGGTGTCGTTTTGGCGGGCGGTGCAGACGCGGGTTTGGCGCGGCAGGCCCGACCCGGTTCGGGACGCAGCGCGCCACCTATCACGCCGGAGCGATCGCCCACGTGGTCAGCATGCTGCGCGCGCAAGAAGAGGGCTGGCGGAACTGGTTCGCCGAAGAAGGCATCAAGCCCATGGACATTTCGTATCCGGTGTTGTGGCGCAACCTGACTCAGGTGGTGGGCTCCATCCTCGAGGCTCTGGGGCTGGACCCGCAGCTGGCGCCGGAGCCGATGCTGGAGCGCCAGGCCGACCAGCGCTCCGACGAGTGGGTGGACCGCTACCGCGCCGACGCCGAGAAGCACGGCCTGCCAACCTGATCGACCGGCAGAGCTAAATTCAGCCCGAGCCAATCACTTGGATGTAGTGGCCCGCGGACGCCACCATTCGGAGTCAACAGGTGCGGCCGAGGGACGCCGCCGTAGGAGCTTGAGGAGCGGTCAGCGTGGGTGAAGGCGTGCCAATCAAAGACCCCGACGCTCCGCAGGGGCCGGATTGGGCGGCCCGGCTCGGTTCGGTGTCGGTGGATTGGTGGGCGACCGCAGTGGCGGGCGCGATCGTCGCGTTGGCCGTGGCCAACGTGCTCCCGAAGATCCCCTGGTGAACGGCGTGAGTACAGTCCAAGTGCAGCCCGACGAGACGTCGGCCGAAGCCACCTTCACCAGCACCCGTCCGCTCGACTACGTACCCGGCATCCTGCTCCTGATCGGCGTGGGGGTGTCGGGCAAGTACGCCCAGATCTGGTGGAACGCACTGGCCAGGCACCAGCACTGGACCGTGCCCGACATCGAATACGTGTTGTGGGCGATCGTGATTGGGTTGCTCATCACCAACACCATCGGCCTGCACCCGATATTTCGTCCCGGCGTGCTGACCTACGAATTCTGGCTCAAGGCCGGGATCGTGGCGCTTGGTTCGCGATTCGTGCTGGGCGATATCGCCAGACTCGGCGGGATCAGCCTGGTGCAGATCCTGGTGGACATGACGATCGCCGGAACGATCATCATCGTCGTGGCCCGCGCGTTCGGGTTATCGGGCAAGCTCGGCTCGCTGTTGGCGATAGGTACGTCCATCTGCGGGGTGTCGGCCATCGTGGCGGCCAAAGGCGCGATCCGGGCCCGCAACTCCGATGTCAGCTATGCGATCGCGGCAATCCTGGCGCTGGGGGCGGTGTCACTGTTCGTGTTGCCGCCGCTGGGACATGCGATCGGTCTCAGCGACCACGAATTCGGTTTATGGGCGGGGCTTTCCGTGGACAACACCGCCGAAACCACCGCCACCGGATATCTGTACTCCGACCATGCCGGCAAGGTTGCGGTGCTGGTGAAGTCGACCCGCAACGCGTTGATCGGGTTCGTCGTGCTGGGCTTCGCGCTGTTTTGGGCGGGCCGAGGGCAAGCCGACGAAATCGCGCGGGGGGCCAAGGCCAAGGCCGCGTTCATTTGGAACAAGTTCCCGAAATTCGTGCTCGGCTTTCTGGTGGTCTCGGCGATCGCCACCGCGGGCTGGCTGACCAGGGGCCAAACCGCCAACCTGGCCAACGTCTCGAAATGGGCGTTCCTGCTGACCTTTGCCGGTGTGGGGCTCAACACCGATATCCGTCAGATCGCGCGCACCGGGTGGCGTCCGCTGGTGGTTGCGGTCATCGGGCTCACCGTCGTCGCCACCGTCTCGCTCGGCATCGTGCTGCTGACGTCACGCGTATTCGGTTGGGGCGCAGGAACCTAACGGTCCAGCGCCCCGACCGCGTGGTTTTCGGTCCGCATCGCGATAACTTCGTTGAGCGCCTAGGTCCACCTCGACGGGCTCGTGTCCGGCCAGCACGAGCGACAGCACCACCCGGCTGTCTCCTCGGCGGTACGCACCAGTCGCACAGCTGGAATGCGGGGTGGTCAATGCCCCTGTTCATGCCGACCGCCCCAACGCGACGTGGGCGATCATCTGAGCCCGCCGTGCCCAGCGCACCAAGTCCGCGGGGCGAGCGGCGACAAGAATAAGTCCTGGCTGGAAGCTCTAAAGCCGGGCTGAGCCAAACGGCCGACGACGTCCGATGACCTATAGTAGTGACATGCAACACCCCGTTCAGCTGCGCTTTGTCCCGTCGCGCTGCCTTGCCGTGGCCTGTTGTTGCTGTTGTTGCTATTGTTGTTGTTGATTTCATCCAGCCCTCTGACGCTGTCGAAATCCGCGCTCCCCCATGTCAGGGTCGGTGTCGCCGAGTATGCCCAACACGGAGACGCGGGCTCGCGGGAAGCCTTTTCAGGAAGAAACAACCCATGACCATATTGTCCGAACCCGTCGGCGCCCAGGCGCCCGGCACTTCGGGAATAACGCTTACCGCGAAACCGGTTGGCGATCTGCATGAACGCTTGCTCACCGGGGTGGCGCTGGATCAAGCGTCGCAACGCTTTACCCCGGTGGCGCTAGCCATCGCCACCAGGATGAACATAGAGTTCGATATTAGCTGGCAGGCCGAGGCCTGGTCCTACGTCGTTGGAGACAATAGGTAGATGAGCATCGCGGAGAACGTCACGAAATTGATCGGTAACACCCCGCTGGTCCGGCTGAACCGGGTCACCGAAGGTGCGGTCGCCGATGTCGTCGCCAAGCTGGAATTCTTCAACCCGGGCAACAGCGTCAAGGACCGCATCGGGGTCGCGATGATTGACGCGGCCGAGCAGGCGGGCCTGATCAAACCGGACACGATCATTCTCGAGCCGACGAGCGGCAACACCGGCATCGCCCTGGCGCTGGTGGCCGCCGCCCGCGGCTACCGTTGCGTGCTGACCATGCCGGAGACCATGAGCGTCGAGCGACGAATCTTGTTGCGCGCCTTGGGCGCCGAGATCGTTTTGACGCCGGGCTCCGAGGGCATGCCGGGCGCTATCGCCAAGGCCGAGGAACTGGCCAAAAGCGACCAACGGTATTTCGTGCCACAGCAATTCGAGAATAAAGCCAACCCCGCGATCCACCGCGCCACCACCGCGGAGGAAGTGTGGCGCGACACCGACGGCAAAGTCGATATCTTCGTCGCCGGGGTGGGCACCGGCGGCACCATCACCGGTGTGGCGCAGGTGATCAAGGAACGCAAGCCCTCAGCACAATTCATCGCCGTGGAGCCGGCCGGGTCGCCGGTCTTGTCCGGCGGGCAGAAAGGGCCGCACCCCATCCAGGGCCTCGGCGCCGGGTTCATCCCGCCCGTGCTTGCGATGGATCTGGTTGACGAGGTGATCGCCGTCGGCAACGAGGAGTCCATGACCCTGGCCCGGCGGCTGGCCTCCGAAGAGGGACTGTTGGTCGGTATCTCTTCGGGGGCGGCGGTGGTCGCCGCGCTGCAGGTGGCCGGACGGCCCGAGAACGCCGGAAAGCTCGTCGTCGTGGTGCTACCCGACTTCGGCGAGCGGTACCTCAGCACGCCGTTGTTCGCCGATCTGGCAGATTAGCCATGCTCGAAGCCATACGTCGCGACATACGAGCAGCCAGGGAACGGGATCCGGCCCTTCCGACCACGCTGCAGGTGATCTTTGCCTACCCGGGCGTGCACGCCATCTGGTGCCACCGCATCAACCACTGGCTGTGGAACCACGGCGCAAGGCTGGTGGCGCGTATCACCGCCGAGATCACCCGGATTCTGACCGGCGTCGACATCCATCCCGGTGCCGTCTTGGGTCCCGGTCTTTTCATCGACCACGCGACCGGAGTGGTGATCGGTGAGACCGCCGAGGTGGGCGAGGACGTGACCATTTACCACGGCGTCACCCTCGGGGGCAGCGGCAGAGACGCCGGGAAACGACATCCCACCATCGGTGATCGCGTGACCATAGGCGCCGGAGCGAAGATCCTGGGCGCGATCAAAGTCGGCGACGACAGCCGCATCGGCGCCAACGCCGTGGTAGTCAAGGAGGTTCCGTCGAGCTCGGTGGTCATCGGGGTGCCGGGGCAGGTCATCAGTCGCAGCCGTCCCGGCAGTCCGGACGACTCGATGATGCCCGACCTCGTCGGCGTCAGCCTGCAGTCGCTGCTGACCCGTGTGACCAGACTCGAAGCCCATGCAGACGGGTCCCAGACCAATCACGTCATCAGGCCGCCCGAAGCCGGTGTCTGGCACGGCGAGGATTTCTCTATCTGAGCGCAGATGTGAAGGGTTGCGGAGCTCAGCTGAACACACTCTGATCGCCGGTATTCGCCACGCTGCACCGAACCCTCATCGCCGTGTTCGGCAGGCTTGAGCTCGGCGAAGTATTACTCACGCTAAACATAACTCGGCCTTGGAATGCACCGCCGCCCGCAGCGTTGCACAGTGGGTTATGACCACGATGTGTGACGGCGCCGCTCTCGAGGACCGCTCATGACCGAGCTGCATCTGGCGGTGGGGCTGGATGGCTACGGTTGGCACCCCCAGGCCTGGCGATACGCGTTCGCGCACAACGCGACCGGTGGCGGCCAACTCAGCGGTCGCTATTGGGCTGCGCTGGCCGGCACCGCCGAGCGTGGGCTGCTGGATTTCCTAACGATTGACGACAGCCTGGACGTGCAGCCCGGGCGCCGGGCCGAAATCTCGCCGCGGCGCCTGGCGGGCCGCGCCGATGCCACGCTGGTGGCCGCCCGGATCGCGCCGGCGACCCGACACATCGGCTTGATTCCCGTTGCGACAGTCACACATACCGAGCCGTTCCACGTCTCGAAAGCGATTGCAACACTCGACCATATCTCGCATGGTCGGGCCGGCTGGCAGGTTCGGGTGAGCCCGACGGCGCACGAAGCGGCGCTGTTCGGCCGGCGGTCCGCCCCCGACGGCGACGAGCTGTTCGACGAAGCGGCCGACGCCGTCGAGGTGGTGCGCCGCCTCTGGGACAGCTGGGAGGACGACGCCGTCATCCGCGATGTCGCGACCGGTCGCTACATCGACCGCGACAGGCTGCATTACATCGACTTCGCCGGAAAGTACTTCTCGGTCAAGGGGCCCTCGATCACCCCACGCCCACCCCAGGGCCAGCCGGTGGTGACGGCGCTGGCACACGCCCCGCGGGTTTACGAATTCGCCGCCGCCAGCGCCGACCTGGTCTTCATCACCCCGCACGATGAGGGCTCGTTGCGTGCGATCTCGGCCGAGGTCGACCAGGCGCAGCGCGCCGCGGGCCGGGAGATTCTCGTCTATGCGGATCTGATGGTGTCGCTGGGCGACGATCCGTTGGCGCCGGCTGCGGCCCTCTCGTCCGATGCACACGTATTCATCGGCAGCGCAAGCACTCTGGCAGAGCTTCTGCTCGCCTGGCAGGACGCCGGGGTCGACGGGGTGCGGCTGCGCCCCGCGATCAACGCCATCGACCTGCCCGCCATCGTCGACGACCTGGTGCCACGCCTGCAGCACGCCGGCCGATTCCGCACCGGTTATCGCAACGGCGAGACACTGCGCGAACGCCTGGGTCTGGCGCCTGCACCCAACCGCTACGCGACAGTGCCGTCATGACCGTCACTCCCCTGTCGATCCTCGACCTCGCGCCCATCAGCGCCGGAAGCGACGCCGCGACGGCACTGCGCAACACCATCGACCTGGCCCAGCACGCCGAGCGCTGGGGCTACCGGCGCTACTGGCTCGCCGAGCACCACTTCGTCGCGGTGGCCAGCTCGTCACCGGTGACGCTGATGGGCCAAATCGCCGCGGCCACAAAACGAATAAACGTCGGGTCGGCAGCAGTACAGGTCGGCCACACGACGGCGCTTGCCGTGGTGGAAAGCTTCGGCATCCTCGATGCGCTCTATCCGGGCCGCATCGATATGGGGCTGGGCCGATCCGGGCAGCGGCGCCACGAGGCCGGCACGTCGTCGTTCCCGGCCACATCGGAACGCGCGCGGCCGCGGTGGCGTGAGGTCGACGGGCTCGTCGTTCCCACACCCTTCGATCAGACGCCGCTGATGAAAAGCGAGCGGATCCGGGCTCAGGCGTCGGTCCTCGCCCAACCGTGCGCGCAGCCCCCGGACTTCGCCGAACAGCTGGCCGACATCGAAGCGATGCTTGACGGCACCTACACCGTCAATGACCATGAGCTACATGCCGTCCCGGGCGAACACGCCCAGTTGACGCCCTGGATCTTCGGCAGCACCAAGGGCCAGAGCGCCGAAGTGGCCGGTGCGCGTGGACTTCCGTTTGTCGCGAGCTACCACATCACCCCCGGCACCGCGATCGACGCGATCACCGCGTACCGCAACGCATTCCGCCCATCCGCCCGGCTACCCGAGCCGTATGTGGTGGTGTCGGCCGACGTCGTGGTCGCCGAGGACAGCGCGACCGCACGCCACCTCGCATCCGGTTACGGCCGCTGGGTGCATTCCATCCGCAGCGGCCAGGGCGCCATCCCCTACCCGGATCCCGACTTCTGCGAGCCCTTGACCGACGACGAACAGGCACTGGTAGCCGACCGCACCGCAACGCAATTCGTCGGCAACCCGGACGAGGTCGCCGACCGGCTCGAGCTGCTACGCCGGGTCACCGAGGCCGACGAATTGGTGATCACTTCCGTGACGCACCGACATGTCGACCGGCTGCGCTCGCATGAACTGATCGCCAAACGATGGGGACTGACCGGATGACCGTTCGAGAAGCAGGACGCCGCAAGCAGATACATCTGGGTGCGCACTTCCCCGGGGTGAACAACACCACGGTGTGGTCCGATCCGAGCGCAGGCAGCCAGATCACATTCGAATCATTTGTGCACCTTGCTAAGTCAGCCGAACGGGGACTGTTCGACTTCTTCTTCTTGGCCGAGGGTCTGCGGCTGCGTGAACATCGCGGCAAGATTCACGACCTCGACGTCGTCGGCAGGCCTGACACGTTCACGGTGCTGGCCGCGCTCGCTGCGGTCACCGACAACCTCGGCCTCGCCGGCACCATCAACACCACGTTCAACGAGCCCTACGAGGTGGCAAGGCAATTCGCGACGCTGGATCACCTGTCCGATGGGCGGTCGGCCTGGAACATGGTCACCTCCTCGGATGCGTTCACCGGCGAGAACTTCCGCCGCGGCGGATTTCTCGCCCATGCCGACCGCTACCACAGGGCGGAGGAATTCATCACCGTGGCCCGGCGGTTCTGGGACAGCTGGGCACCTGACGGCCGTGGTCGCCGACGTCGACGCCGGAATATATGCCGACCCGGCCCGCATCGGCATCGTCGAGCACCACGGTCCGCAATTCGACGTCCGCGGCGTCGCCTCGCTGCCCGCCGGGCCGCAGGGCCACCCGGTGCTGCTGCAGGCCGGTGACTCCGACGACGGTCGCGACTTCGGCGCCAAGCACGCCGATGCCCTGTTCACCTTGCACGGATCGCTCGAGGCGGGTCAGCGCTACTACGCCGATGTGAAGGGCCGCGCCGCCGCCTACGGGCGAGACCCCGACCAACTCAAGGTCCTGCCCGGCGCGACTTTCGCGCTGGGAGACACCCCCGCCGAGGCGCAGGACAACGCCCGCCACATCCGCGAGCAGCAGGTCAGCGGCCCGACAGCGATCGCGTTCCTCGAACAGGTGTGGGGCGTGGACCTGTCGGCCTATGACCCCGACGGGCCCCTGCCCGACATCGACCCCGTCCAGAATCCGACCATCACCCGAGGACGGGTCCGGCACGGTGACCCCAAGACGGTCGCCGAAACCTGGCGTGCCCGAGCGGAAGCCGAAAACCTGTCGATCCGCGAGCTGATCATCGAAGTGACCAGCCGCCAGCAATTCGTCGGAACTCCGGGGCAGGTCGCCGCGGAGATCGATCGCTACGTGCAGTCGGATGCCTGCGACGGCTTCATCCTGGTGCCGCACCTGACGCCACACGGCCTCGACGAGTTCGTCGCCAAGGTGGTGCCGCTGCTGCAAGAGCGCGGTAGCTTCCGCACCGAATACCGCGGCCACACGCTGCGCGAGCATCTGGGCTTGTCGCCCACGCCGGGGCGGACCGGACACCCGGGCGGTATCACCGACCTTGAAAGCCGCCGCGCAACGGGCTGAAACCGTGCACATCGAAGGCGCCCAGAGCGCGGGCCGCTGACGCTTAAGAAATGCTCCCCCGCCTGGACTCGAACCAGGAACCCTTCGGTTAACAGCCGAATGCTCTGCCAATTGAGCTACAGGGGACTAACCCGATCGCGGGACGACTCTAGCGTACTGGCATGACCGCACCCAACTAGCGTGGACCGCCCCGTGGCGATCGCAAGCGCGGCGTAGCCGAGCGCAGCGGGTCGCCACCCTCGCACCCGTGGCGATCGCAAGCGCGGCGTAGCCGAACGCAGCGGGTCGCCACCCTCGCACCCGTGGCGATCGCAAGCGCGGCGTAGCCGAGCGCAGCGGGTCACCGGCCGGTGAGGCAGGATGGAGCCATCGATCGTCGGGAGGAACGTTTTGATCCGGTATGTCGTGGTGCTTGGACTGGGTTACGTGCTGGGCTCGAAGGCCGGGCGTCGCCGGTACGAGCAGCTCGTCGGCACTTATCGCGCGCTGACCAGCAGTCCGGTGGCCAAGTCAATGATCGAAGGGGGACGCCGCAAGGTCGCCAATCGGATCTCCCCCGACGCCGGTTTTGTCACGCTGACGGAGATCGACGACCAAACGGCCATCATGGAACGCGACGTCGACGACGCGCTGGCGCCGTCTAATCGCCGCCGCTAGCCTGCTCCAACAGACTGCGCCGGTAGGACTCCATCGCCACCAGGTCGCCGAATAGGGCGTGGTACTCGTCGCCCTGATCGATGGGCGACATGCGCTGCAGCTTTGACTTCACTTCGGCGATCTGCCGACCCATCCACACCTCTTGCAACCGGGCCAGCACACCGCCGATGTAGCGCGGCAGCTTCTCCTCGTCGACCTGGATGACCTCCACACCCAACTCGCTGGCGAGGCCCGCGGTCAGGGGCGAGGAGGCCTGATCACGCACCGCCTCGATCCACTGCGCGCCCGTGACCCCGCTCGACGTACCGCCCGCGGTTTCGATGGCCGCCCGGATCGCCGCATACCCGGGATGGGTGAAACTCTCGACCGTCAGCGTGTCGAACACCGGCCCCGCGAACGCCGGGTACTGCAAGGCGGCCTTGAGTGCCTCCCGTTGTGGCCACAGGGTGGGGTCACGTGGGTCCGGACGGCTAGCGGCCGCCTGGGCTGAGGCCGGCGCCTGCTCGGCCGCGCGGCGGGAAGCCTTGGGCGCAGCACGGCCGCGGGCCTGGCCGTTGGTGGACTTGGCCTGGCTGCGCACCCGGTCGATGACCTGCGCGACGTCGTCCCAGCCCACCCATCCCGCGAGCTGACGGGCGTACTCGTCGCGCAGCGTGGGGTCCTTGATCTGGCTCACCATCGGCAAGCAGCGGCGCAGCGCGGCAACCCGACCCTCGGCGCTGTCCAGGTCCATCTCGGCGAGCGCCGAACGAATCGCGAACTCGAAAAGCGGCGTCCGCCGCGCCACCAGATCGCGCAGCGCCCCGTCGCCGGACTTCAGCCGCAGATCGCAGGGATCCATGCCGTCCGGCGCCACGGCCACAAACGACTGCCCCGCCAGGTTCTGCTCGCCGCCGAAGGCCTTGAGCGCGGCGGCCCGCCCGGCCGCGTCACCGTCGAAAACGTAGATCAATTCACCGCGAAAGAAGCTGTCGTCCATCATCAGTCGGCGCAGCATCGACAGATGCTCATCGCCGAACGCGGTGCCACACGATGCGACCGCGGTGGTGACCCCGCTCAGGTGCATCGCCATCACGTCGGTGTAGCCCTCGACGACCACGGCCTGATGCCCCTTGGCGATGTCGCGTTTGGCCAAGTCGATGCCGAACATCACGTTCGACTTCTTGTACAGCAGCGTCTCGGGCGTGTTGATGTACTTGGCTTCCATCGGATCGTCGTCGAACAGCCGCCGGGCGCCGAATCCGATCACCTCACCGGCCGAACTTCGGATGGGCCACAGCAACCGGCGGTGGAAGCGGTCCATCGGTCCGCGGCGCCCCTGTCGTGACAGGCCGGCCGCCTCCAACTCTTTGAACTCAAAACCCTTGCGCACCAAATGCTTCGTCAGCGAGTCCCAGCCCGACGGCGCGAAGCCGCACCCGAAGTGACGGGCCGCCTCGGCATCGAAGTTCCGCTCGGTCAGATACTGCCGCGCCGGTGCGGCCTCGTCGGATTCCAGCGCCGCCGCATAGAACTCCGCCGCCGCCGCGTTGGCCGCGACGAGCCGGCTCCGGCTACCGCGGTCGCGCTGCACGCTGGTGGCCGGGCCGGAGTAACTGATGGTGTGGCCGATCCGGTCGGCGAGCAGTTCGACGGCCTCGACGAAGCTGACGTGTTCGATCTTCTGGATGAACGCGTACACGTCGCCGCCCTCACCGCAGCCGAAGCAGTGAAAGTGGCCGTGGTTGGGGCGGACGTGAAAGGACGGCGACTTCTCGTCGTGAAACGGACACAGGCCTTTGAGCGAATCGGCGCCGGCGCGCCGCAATTGGACGTAGTCGCCGACGACTTCGTCGATGCGCACCCGTTCGCGGATGGCCGCGATGTCGCGATCGGGAATGCGGCCGCGGCCCCGGGCACGGCCATCGTCCTCCGCGCGTGAACCTGCCGGGCTTGACATCGGCTCAGTCTAAGGCGCGACGGCGCACGCTAGCCGGTACCGATGACACCGCAGGCGACCCGATCCATCGCGTTCTCTGTGTCCTGGGCGCCGTGCAGCATGAGCGCGGTCTTGTTACCGGCCAGCAGCTCGTCCCGGTTGAACAGATCGGTGGTGGTGACCAGGTACGCCGAGCCATCCTGGCGGACCTCGAGCGACGCCAAGTCACCACTTTCGGGTTTACCGGTATGTCCGGGAGCCTGGTAGTGACCGCCGGCAGACAAGAAGTTGCCGGGCGCGCCACCGGTGGGAGCCACCGAGTTCGGCTCGCACTTGCCGATCTCGTGCACGTGCAGGCCGTGGATGCCGGGCGTCAGGATCCCGGGCGCCACCGTCTTCACCGTGACGGTCACATAGCCGCCGGTGAAGTCGAAGGTCGCGGTGGCCGCCGAGCGACCATCGGGCGTCTTGAGTTCCGCGCTGAGCGAGCCGGCGGCGGGCGCCGGGGTCGTCGTCTCACCGGACGACGTCGGACCGGCACTCTTCACCGGAGGGGTGGTGCCCGGCTGGGTGCTCGCATGCTGCGGTGAACTGCAGGCTGTCATCGCGACGACGGGAAGTCCCATCAAGAAGGAGACCACAAAGGGCGAGCCGCTGAATTTCTTCATGTCGGGGAGCCTAACTCGCGGCGACTCGGCCGATTCCCGGACCGGACCACTTGATGCCCAACAGACTACGGGCCGGCCTCGCGGACGTCGATCCGTTCGAGGCGACCTTCGGTGTACGACGCGATCTGATCGACGATGACGCGCCACCGTCCGCCATCGTCGGCAGCGGTGTTGAAGGCCGCAGCAAAGACCGGATCGAGCGTTCGGGGCGCCCCGGCATACAGCCAGTGTGCCACCCGATGGATGCGTTCACGCTGTCCGGCTTGGGTTTCCTGATGCCGCGGATCGGACATGATGAATTGCAGTGCCAGGATTTTCAGCAAGGCGACCTCGGCGCGCACCAGGTCGGGCACCCGCAACTCGGCCCGGTACCGCACCAGCGGTCCGGGACCGGCCGCCGCGCGGGTGGTGGCGATGGCGGCCGAGGCGAACCTGCCGACCAACTCACTGGTCAACCGCTTCAGCGCGACCGACGCCGCGAGCGTGGCGTCGTACTTGCCGACGGCCGCGACAACCGGCAGCGCGGAGAGCCGTCGCGCGGCCGCCATGAAGTCGTCGGCACGCACCCGGGAAAATTCGGTTTCGCCGAGCTCGGCCAAGGCAGCGGCCTCGTCATCGTCGGCGAGCACCCGCAGGTCGATGCGTTGGGAGACCACGCCGTCCTCGACGTCGTGCACCGAATACGCCACATCGTCGGCCCAGTCCATGACCTGCGCCTCCAAACACGTCAGGCCCTCGGGAGTACCCGCCCGAACCCAGGCGGCCGGCTCGCGGTCTTCGTCGTAAAACCCGAACTTGCGTTGTCCTGCGCCGCGGGGCCACGGATACTTGGTGACCGCGTCCAGCGACGCGCGAGTCAAATTGAGCCCCGCGCTATTGCCTTGAACGTCAAGGATTTTGGGTTCAAGACTGGTCAGGATTCGAAAGTTCTGGGCATTGCCCTCGAAGCCGCCATAATCCGTTGCGACCTCATCTAGCGCGCGTTCGCCGTTGTGGCCGTAGGGCGGGTGACCGATATCGTGGGCCAGTCCCGCCAGCTCGACCAGGTCGAGGTCGCAGCCCAGCCCGATCGCCATCCCCCGCCCGATCTGGGCCACCTCGAGCGAGTGCGTCAGCCGGGTGCGCGGTGTGTCACCTTCTCGGGGCCCGACCACCTGGGTCTTGTCGGCCAATCGGCGCAACGCGGCGCTGTGCAGAACCCGCGCGCGATCGCGGGCGAAGTCGGTGCGGTGCTGACCCTCGGTACCCGGCAGACCCGCAGTCTTCGGCGCTTCGGCCACCCGTCGTTCACGGTCGAAGTCGTCGTATGGGTCGTGCTGATTCCCGGTCACCGACGCACAGTCTGCCAGGGAATGCCTGCCGAAGTCCGGCTCGACTCAGGCCTACTGGCGTGTGTCCCGGCGGGGCTGTGCCTAACCGCTCCCCTCCTCATCAGGCCTACTGGCCTGCATCGTCGCGGGGCTAGATTGGCCCTATGCGTTCACCGCTCGCCTGATCGCCGTGATCGCGACGATCCTCACGGTCAGCTTCAGCGGCGGGTTGCTGCTGGCGTCGCCCGCCTCCGCGCAACCACCATTCCGGTTGGCCGACTACATCACTGACAGCGCGGGAGCGCTGTCGGATTCCGGGCACAGCGCGGTCAACGCTGCCCTGAACAAGCTGTACACCGACCGCCACATCCGGTTGTGGGTGGTCTACGTCGACAACTTCTCCGGGCAGCCCGCAGCCGAATGGGCACGGCGCACGGTGAGTAGCAGCGATCTGGGCGACTACGACGCGCTGCTGGCCGTCGGCACCATCAGCCATGAATATGCCTTCCTGGTGCCGTCCACGATCAAAAGCATCAACGCGAATCAGGTCGACAACTTGCGGCGCAACAGGATCGAGCCCGCCCTGCACAACGGTGATTGGAGCGGTGCGGCGGTGGCAGCGGCCAACGGGCTGGACGCCTCGCCGGGCTCGTCGGGCCGAGTGGCACTGCTGGCCGTATTGGCAGGCATTCTCATCGCGCTGGCAGTCCTGTTGCTGGTCATGCGTTATCGCGGCCGGCGCCGCCGTGCCGCGGCGTTGGCCGCGGCGCGGCGAGTCGATCCCACCGACGCCAACGCGCTGGCGAAGGTGCCGCCGCAGGCACTCGACGACCTATCCCGCGCGCTGGTGGTGGACGTCGACAATGCGATACGAACCAGCGCCAATGAATTGGACCTGGCGGTCGCCGAATTCGGCCAAGACCGCACCCAGCCATTCACACAGGCCGTGACGAACGCCAAAGCGGCTCTGTCCCAAGCATTCACGATCCGCCAGCAACTCGACGACGCGACGCCCGAGACGCCGGCACAGCGCCGCGACCTGCTCACCCAGGTGATCGTCTCGGCGGCGCGCGCCGACCGCGAACTGGAGTCACAAACCGAGGCATTCGAGAAGTTGCGCGATTTGGTGATCAACGCCCCCACCCGCCTGGACTCACTGACGCAGCAGTACGTGGAGCTCACCGCCCGCATCGCGCCGGCCGAACAACGACTCGCCGCACTGCACAAGGACTTCAGCGCCGCCGCGTTGACTTCGGTGTCCGGCAATGTCACGACGGCCAAGGAGCGGTTGGCGTTCGCCGACCGCAACATCGGCACTGCCCGTGAGCTTGCCGCCCGAGCCGTCAGCGGACAGCAATCCGGTCTGGTCGATGCCGTCCGGGCCGCCGAATCAGCGCTGGGCCAAGCGCGCGCGTTGCTCGACGCGGTCGACCACGCGGCCGGGGACATTCAGCACGCCATCGACCGGCTGCCGTCGGCGATGACCGACATCCACAACGACATCACGCGCGCAGACGAATTGCTGCAGAAGACATCGAACGTCAAAACCGCGCACGCCAGCGATCTGGTCGCGGCGCGCGACGCGGCTATCAGGGCCGTCGAAAGCGCACGAGCCGGTGCTTCCGACGATCCGCTGGACGAGTTCGGACAACTGACCAAGGCCGACGCCGGCCTCAACGGGCTACTGGCCACGCTGGCCCAGGAGCAGGCCGCAGCCGAACAGCTGAGCCGGTCATTGGAGCAGGCGCTGTTCACCGCGCAGTCACGGGTGCGTGCAGTGTCGGACTACGTCGACACGCGTCGGGGCAGCATCGGTCCCGAAGCGCGTACCCGGCTGGCCGAAGCCAAACGGCATCTCCAAGCCGCACAGGACAAACGATCGACGCTCCCGGCCGAGGCGATCGCCCACGCCAATGCGGCGTCGACGCTGGCTGCCACGGCGCAGTCCCTGGCCAACGACGACGTGCAAATGGCGCAGCGCGCCTACATGGGCCGCGGCGGCAGTGACATGGGTGCGATGCTCGGCGGGATCATCATCGGCAACGTCCTCAGCGGAGGCATGCGGGGCGGATTCGGCGGGTGGAGCCCGACCTCTTTCGGCGGCAGCGCGAGTACGTCCGGCGGCGGCTTCATGGGCGGCAGCGGACGATTTTGAGCAGCGCCTAACGCCGGCGATCGCAGCGGCTTGGGGTTTCTCCGGTCTCAACCAGCTGCCGGGGAATGCGGAATCACGCCCGGCGTTCGTGGCATGGTGTCGCCTTCCCACCCGCTGCGCGCACCCTCTGTAACCGCTGTCGGGCGGTTATCGTCGGCCCCCTCTTCGGCGGCTTCGGCGCTGACTTCCGGCTTCGGTGCCCAATGGTCATAGTCGTCTGGCGGGACGACGACGCCCCACTTGAGTGGAACCGACAGCCCACCGAGCACGCCGGACTCACCTCGAACTGCCGACACCGTGTCATCCGGCAACGGCGAACCGAGAGGCAAAAGCACCGCTGCCCCCTTCCACAGCCGACTAGAGCGTTCGGGCGCTGTGGCGAATCTAATTCGCACCCACCGGTTCACATCGTAAGACAAACTGAAGAAATATGCGGAAATTGCCGCATATTACTTTTGTCGAGCAGATGCTCAACGGTGCGCGACCCCGTCGCCGCCTCCGCGGCGACAGCTGTCGAACGCCGTGACTCACATGGACGACGCCGGTGTTCGACAACCGGTTCGAGGCTCTGTGAGATGGGGGCGCTGATTCCAGACTCCTTGGTGTACAACATTTTAGGAGTGTTATGAAGGGCCGGCTCCGATGGCGGGACGAGGTTGTTCAGCACGTCGCCGGTACTCGGTTCTCGCCCGGCTCGTCGGATGAACAAGTAGTCCGGCGGCGGGTTTTACTAGGCACATCAGATGAATTCCGCGTCGCGCTACAAACGCTTGTTGTCGCGCCATGCCTACAAATCCAAAAGTATTAATTCTCGCCGTTCTGCACACTATGCTCGTCTGCACCAGCAGCACCGTCGCGCTATCCCGGCCGGTTGCGCGGAACCACCTTGGGACGAGATCTCACGACCTGCGCCCTGGTCCCTCGGTCCTCGCCCTCCGGGCTCTTCTCGTCCACCGGCATCGCGGCCATCGGCACGCCACTACCCGACCCGGTCGCCGCCGCCGCGGCCGGCGCTCCGGAGCCGACACCCGACATCGCCGGAGCGGCGATGTACGCCGGCATCGACCCTTCCCACGCGGCGGGCACCGACATCGACCCGACGAACCGCGCACTACCCAGACCCGCGGTCGCAACGCCCAGGGCGCCCAACCCCCCACCCGCCAAGGGCTGCAGGTCGGATAACGGGCTACCCGCGCTATCCGGCGGCGCATTGAGGGGTGCGCTCGTCGCACCGACCAACGCCGGGGCCAGCGGCGGCGCCGGCGCGGGTGCCGCCGGCGGACCGGCACTTTGGGCGAGCGTCACCATGGGCGTCACCAATGCGGTTGCCGGATACGTTCCGGCCTGCGCGACGGTCGCCCCCAACGTGGCCACCGGCGTCGACGAAAGCAGCGACGTCAGCGACGAGACGGCCGGCGAGAGCGCCGAAAACACCGACTGCAGCTGGGAGGCGAACGCGGCCCCCAGCGAAGACAAGCCTTGGAAGAACTGCGACGCAACACTCAGGGGCGCTGTCACCAATCCGGCCAAGTCCGCCAGATCCGCCGACGGGGCACCACCCAGGACCGCAGGTGGCGCGCTGAATTGCGGCAAAGCCTGCGCCATCGATTGAGCCCCGGCGTGATAGCCCAACATCGCGGCCACATCCTGCGCCCACATCTCGACGTACTCGAGCTCGGTCTGTGCGATCGCCGCAGTGTTCACACCCAAAAAGTTCGTCGCGATCAAGACGAGCAGCCGGGCCCGATTCGCCAGCACCTCCGGCAGCGGCACCGTCGCCACCTGCGCACCTTCGAAAGCCAGGGCCGCCATCCGGGCCTGCAAGGCCGCCACCTCTGCCTGCGCCGCAGCAAGGAGCAGCCATTCGACGTAGGGCGCCGCGGCCGCTGTCATCGATGTCGACGACGGCCCCAGCCAGGCCCCACCGGCCAGATCCGAAACCACGGTGTGAAAAGAAGATGCCGAGGACGACAGATCGACTGCCAGCCCATCCCATGCCGAGGCTGCCTCGTACAGGGGTCCGGCCCCAGGGCCGCCAAATATCAAGGCCGAGTTGATCTCCGGAGGGAAGAACACAAACGCGGGAATCAATTGCAACCCCAACCGACCAAGTCAACGGCTCATGCCCCGGACGGCTCGACGTCCACCCGCGGCCATTAGCTACCTACTTATGCCCCAATGGGGATCTTAAGGCACCCTCACGGGAAAGGCCCAACTTCAACCAACCTTATTCGCAAAACCCGGTGCCACTGATGACGCGTCGCCACCCGGACGGGCCGACCAGATGTGCCCCCACGCAACGGGACAGAGAATCTGCCAGACGGGCCCGGGAGTAAGCGATTAACAGCCCTTGAGGCGAACCGCCAGATACTCGGAGACGGCATTCATCGCGACCCGTTCCTGGGACATGTCATCGCGCCGGCGCACCGTCACGGCATTGTCTTCGAGTGAGTCGAAATCCACCGTCACGCAGAACGGTGTGCCAATCTCGTCCTGACGCCGATAACGTCGCCCGATGGCACCGGCGTCGTCGAAATCGATATTCCAAAATTTGCGTAATTCGGCGGCCAGGTCCCGCGCTTTGGGACTTAGGTCGGCATGGCGGGACAGCGGAAGCACCGCAGCCTTGACCGGAGACAGGCGCGGGTCCAGGCGCAGAACCGTCCGTTTCTCCATCTTGCCCTTGGCGTTCGGCGCTTCGTCCTCCACGTAGGCGTCGATCAAGAATGCCATGAACGACCGCGTCAGGCCGGCCGCCGGCTCGATGACATACGGCGTGTATCGGGTATCGGTGACCTGGTCGTAGAACGACAGGTCGACGCCGGAATGCTTCGCATGCGTCGATAAGTCGAAATCGGTGCGGTTGGCGACACCTTCCAACTCGCCCCACGGATTACCGGCGAAACCGAACTTGTACTCGATATCAACCGTGCGATCGGAGTAGTGCGACAACTTGTCGGCCGGATGTTCAAACAACCGCAAGTTCTCCGGGTCGATACCCAGCTCGACATACCATTGCAATCGGGTGTCGATCCAGTACTGATGCCATTCCTTCGCGGTCGACGGCTCGACGAAGAACTCCATTTCCATTTGTTCGAACTCGCGGGTCCGGAAAATGAAGTTGCCCGGCGTGATCTCATTGCGAAAACTCTTGCCGATCTGGCCGATACCGAAAGGCGGCTTCTTACGGGCGGTCGTCACCACGTTGGCGAAGTTGACGAAGATGCCCTGCGCGGTCTCCGGGCGCAGGTAGTGCAGCCCCTCCTCGGTCTCGATCGGGCCCAGGTAGGTCTTGAGCATCATGTTGAACTCGCGCGGCTCGGTCCACTGGCCCGGCTCGCCGGTCTCCGGGTCGCGGATGTCGGCCAGGCCGTTGGGCGGCGGGTGCCCGTGTTTGGCTTCATAGGCCTCGATGAGATGGTCGGCGCGATAGCGCTTGTGGGTGATCAACGACTCGACCAGCGGGTCATGGAAAACCTCGACATGGCCGGAGGCCACCCACACTTGCCGCGGCAGGATGATCGACGAATCCAGGCCCACGACGTCGTCGCGACCGCTGACCACCGAGTGCCACCACTGTCGTTTGATGTTCTCTTTGAACTCCACACCCAGGGGGCCGTAATCCCACGCCGACCGGGTACCGCCGTAGATCTCCCCCGAGGGAAACACGAAGCCGCGCCGTTTGGCCAGGTTCACTACGGTGTCGATGACGGACGCCACGGGGTGGTGCACTCCCTTTCCGGGTTTGGGCGGGCACGAGCGGCGGTCAACCGCGGTGCGCAGAGCATCAGTCATGGTAGCGATCGACACAGCGATCTTTGACATGCGTCATCATGCATGTGACAGTGGATGGCAGCCGATAACGATATTCAACGGCGGATACTTTCCCACTACCTGGCACTTCTCGAGGTGATGCCGCTCCCATGATGACGTCCCCGTCACCTTCTCCTTCGATGCCGGCCGCCGACGACGGCGACACGGACTTGGCCGTGGTCGCCCACGACCACGACGCGCTTGGCACCACCGGGCATTCCGGCGTGACCGCTTACCCCGTCCCGCCGCCGCGGGACATCCTCGATGCCGCCGGTGAATTGTTGCGGGCGCTGGCCGCGCCCGTCCGGATCGCCATCGTGTTGCAGCTACGCGAGTCCCATCGCTGCGTGCACGAGCTGGTGGATGCGCTCGGCGTGCCCCAGCCGCTGGTCAGCCAGCACCTGAAGATTCTCAAGGCGGCCGGGGTGGTCACCGGGGAGCGATCCGGCCGCGAAGTGCTCTACCGGCTCGCCGATCATCACCTCGCGCACATCGTGGTGGACGCCGTCGCGCACGCCAGTGAGGAGCCGCGCCAATGACCGGAACCAACGTCCGCTCCACCCGGCAGCGGGCGGCGATCTCCACGTTGCTGGAGACGCTCGACGAGTTCCGCTCGGCCCAAGAGCTGCATGACGAGCTGCGCCGCCGCGGCGAGAACATCGGCCTGACAACCGTTTACCGGACTCTGCAGTCGATGGCCGCGGCCGGGATGATCGACACGCTGCGCACCGACACCGGTGAGTCGGTCTACCGCAGGTGTTCCGAGCACCATCACCACCACCTGGTCTGTCGCAGCTGCGGCGCCACCATCGAGGTGGGCGATCACGAGGTCGAGGAGTGGGCGGCGGAAGTGGCCGCCAAACATGGTTTCTCCGACGTCAGCCACACCATCGAAATCTTCGGAACCTGTTCGGAGTGCGGGGGCCGATAGCCGGTTACGCGGTCAGCGTCCGGCGTATCCCGGCGCCGGTGTCCAGCACCAACAGGATCAGGGTCCGCAGGGCATCGTCGGTCAGACCGCCGCCGGGGAAGTTGTAGCGCAGCATCACGTCGGCGGTTTTCGACGCACCCTTGCCCGAATTGCGTTGCACGGCCTTCTCATTGACCTTCTCGATCAGGCTCACGCTCCCGAAATTGCTGTCGCGGGCCTGCGTGGCCACCTGCTCGCTGACCTTTTTGGTCAGCGGCAGATCCCACGCCAAGATCTGGGTGAGCGACACCAGGTCGAGGCCCTCGGCGATGTTCACCACGCGCAACGAGGCGATGGTGCCGTCGTGACGCACCGTGACCGCGCCGTCGGGCTCCTCCTCGAGCGGAAGGACATCGCCGAGTATCGACGCCAGACGCTTCTGCAGCGACGGCACTATGCGCTCCCGAATCTGCGGTTGCGAGAGGCGTATTCCTCGCAGGCTGCCCACAAGTCGCGGCGGTCGTAATCGGGCCAGAGCTTGTCCTGAAAGACGTACTCGGCGTACGCCGCCTGCCACAACATGAAATTGCTGGATCGATGCTCCCCCGAGGTCCGCAGGAAGAGATCCACGTCGGGAATGTCGGGACGCTGCAGGTGATGCGACACCGTCGACTCGCTGATGCGCTCCGGGTTCAGCCGACCGGCGGCGGCCAGGCGCGCGATTTCCTTTGTGGCCTCGGCGATTTCGGCGCGGCCACCGTAGTTGACGCAGTAGTTCACGGTGATGACGTCGTTGTCCCTCGTCATGTCCTCCGCGATCGCCAGTTCATTGATCACGCTGCGCCACAGGCGTGGCCGCGAACCCACCCACCGGATCTTGACCCCGATCGTCTTCAGGTTCACCCGCCGCATGCGCACCACGTCGCGGTTGAACCCCATCAGGAAGCGGACCTCCTCTGGGGAACGCTTCCAGTTTTCCGTGGAGAAGGCGTAGAGGCTGAGCCATTTGATGCCGAGTTCGATTGCACCGCAGACGATGTCGATTACCACCGCCTCGCCCGCCTGGTGGCCGTCGGTGCGGGTCAGTCCCTGTTTGGTGGCCCAGCGGCCGTTGCCGTCCATCACGATGGCCACATGATTGGGCAGTCGGGCGGCCTCGATTCTGGGCGGAGCCGCCTTGGAGATGTGCTGCGGTGGGCGGCACGGCCCCCCGTCGGGTGACGGCGGCAGCTCCGGAAAGACGACCGGCCACGTCGACTTCTCGGGAAACACCGGATAGTCGTCGGGCGCGGGGGACAGCTGCGGGAAATCGGCTGACGCCGTGGCGGGCTCGGCCTTTCGACCCGAGCCGCCGGCCCAGAGTTTAGCCACAGTCCATATCCTGCCCGATCAGCGCCGCGCGCTGATCGGCGATGGTGCGATCGACGTGATACGTCCGTTCCACGAGCGGCAACGTCTTGAGCTGCCGCTCCAGATGCCACTGCAGGTGCGCGGCCACCAGACCGCTGACGTAGTTGCGGTGCGATTGCGGCGACTCTTCGGCGAAGTCCCAATCGCCGTCGTGGAGCGCGGACATCAGGTCCAGCACCCCCGGTGGTGGCGTCGTCGACCCGGCCGGACGGCAGTGTGTGCAGACGCTGCCGCCGGCGCCGACGTGAAACGCCCGATGGGGACCGGGCGCGGCGCAACGGGCGCACTCGCCCAGCGCCGGCGCCCATCCGGCGATGCCCATCGCGCGCAGCAGGTAGGCGTCCAGCAGGAGGTCCCGGGACCGCCGGCCGTCAGCCACCGCCCGCAACGCGCTCACCGTGAGCCCGTGCAGGGCCGGGGCGGGCGCCCGCTCCTCGCCGGCGAGGCGTTCCGCGGTTTCCAGCATGGCGCAGCCGCAGGTGTAACGGCCGTAGTCGTTGACGATGTCGGTGGCGAACGCGTCAATGGAGACGACCTGGGTGACGATGTCGAGGTTGCGGCCGGGATGTAGTTGCGCGTCTATGTGCGCGAACGGCTCCAGCCGTGCACCGAATTTGCTGCGGGTGCGACGCACGCCCTTGGCGACCGCACGGACCAGTCCGTGATCACGAGTCAGCAAGGTGACGATCCGGTCGGCTTCGCCGAGCTTGTGCTGGCGCAACACAACAGCTCGGTCTCGGTATAGCCGCATCACAATAGTTTTGCACCCCGCCGCGACATTACGGGTATCCGCGCCGTTAGTCTCGTACCCCGTGATTGGCGCTTCTGGCTCGGGTCCCGGGTCCATTTCCGGATCCGGCCGCCGGCGCCTGCCCACACTCACTGACCTGCTCTATCAGCTGGCCAGCCGCAAGGTGACGTCCACCACACTGGTGGGCCGCTCCCTGCACGCCATCCACGCCAGCCAGCCCACACTGAACGCCTTCCGGGTGGTCCTCACCGAGTCGGCGCTGGCCGCCGCGGCGGAGGCCGACCGGCGACGCGCAGCCGGGGACACCGCTCCCCTGCTGGGGATTCCGATCGCCGTAAAAGATGATGTCGACGTTGCCGGGGTACCCACCGCCTTCGGGACCGAGGGGTCGGTCGCGCCGGCCACGCACGACGCCGAAGTGGTGCGCCGTCTCAAGGCGGCCGGCGCCGTAATCGTCGGCAAGACGAACACCTGCGAACTCGGCCAATGGCCGTTCACCAGTGGGCCCGGTTTCGGGCATACCCGCAACCCCTGGTCGCGCCGGCACACCCCCGGCGGATCGTCGGGCGGCAGCGCCGCGGCGGTGGCGGCCGGCCTGGTCACCGCCGCGATCGGCTCCGACGGCGCCGGCAGTATCCGCATCCCGGCGGCGTGGACGCATCTGGTGGGCATCAAGCCGCAGCGCGGACGCATCTCGACCTGGCCGTTGCCGGAGGCGTTCAACGGCATCACGGTCAACGGCGTGCTGGCCCGGACCGTGGCGGATGCGGCGTTGGTGCTCGACGCCGCATCAGGCAATGTCGAGGGCGACCGGCACAAGCCGCCCCCGATTACCGCGTCCGACTACGTGGGGGAAGCGCCAGGCCCGCTGAACATCGCGCTGTCCACCCGGTTCCCGTACACCGGCTTCCGGCCGAAGCTGCACCCGGAGATCCTGGCCGCAACGCGGGCCGTCGGCAAGCAACTGGAACTGCTCGGCCACACCGTGGTGCCCGGCAACCCGGACTACGGCATGCGGCTGTCCTGGGACTTCCTCGCCCGGTCCACCTCGGGACTACGGGATTGGGAGGAGCGGCTGGGCGACGGCGTGGTGCTGGACCCCCGCACCCTGTCCAACCTGCGCATGGGCGCCGTGCTGGGACAAGCGATCCTGCGCACCGCCCGCCGCCACGAAGCGGCCGACCAACGCCGGGTGGGTTCAATCTTCGACATCGTCGACGTCGTGTTAGCGCCGACCACGGCCCAACCGCCGCCACTGGCGCGCGCCTTCGACCGGTTGAGTGGCTTCGGCACCGACCGCGCCATGATCGCGGCGTGCCCTCTGACGTTCCCGTGGAACGTCCTGGGCTGGCCGTCGATCAACGTTCCGGCCGGCTTCACCTCCGACGGCTTGCCGATCGGTGTGCAGCTGATGGGTCCGGCGAACAGCGAGGGCATGCTGATTTCGCTCGCCGCCGAGCTGGAAGCCGTCTGCGGATGGGCTAGCCAACAGCCTCAGTCGTGGTGGGATCAGACCAGCGACGCTGCCGGCGCCTCCGGAACCAACGGCTGACGTCTCCGACGCGCGTTTTTGCAGGCGTCGCCGTGAATGCCGCCGCCACCCGGGTATCGGTGCGTCATGGACCAAGTGACCGCAGAACCAGCAACGAATACCTCAAGCACGCCGAAGATTTGATGGCCGAAGCGGTGGGCACCAAGATGGCCTGGTTTTCCACCTGCGGCAGTTCACTATCGGTCAGGGCGGCGATGATGGCCGTCGCCGGCGGATCCGTCGTTGCACTCAATCCGGTGCTGGCCTAAGGGGCCAACCTGCGCAACAACTTTCACATGCGACACATGCGTAGCCTGTGCCTGGTATATGGCCACTTCCAATTGCGCTAGCACCGGCGCTAGCACGAATGAAACTCACCTATTGGTCGGCCGCGCCGGCGTGCTCGGCGGTCGTGGGCGACGCGGGCGTGCGCCGGTCGGCCGCGCCACGGGCGTGCAGCACCGCGGTCGCGCGTCGGAACGGGAACCCGTTAAAAACCAAGTCGGCCAAGCTGTTTGGGATCGCTCTGCCAGTTTTTGGCGACCTTGACGCGCAGGTCGAGGTAAACCTTTGTGCCCAGCAACTTTTCGATCTGGGCGCGTGCGGCGGTACCGACCTCCCGCAGCCGGGCGCCGCCCTTGCCGATGATGATCCCCTTCTGGCTGTCGCGTTCGACGTAAAGCAGAGCGTGGACGTCGATCAGGTCGTCCCGATCCGCGCGCGGATTGACTTCGTCGATGACCACTGCCAACGAATGCGGTAGCTCGTCACGAACGCCCTCGAGGGCGGCCTCCCGGATGAGCTCGGCCATCAGGATCTCTTCGGGTTCGTCGGTCAGCTCACCGTCGGGGTAGTACGCCGGCCCGGGCGGCAGCGCGGCGGCCAGCACGTCGATCAAGATGTCGACCTGCGCCCCGGTCACCGCCGACACCGGGACGATTTCGGCCGAGTCACCGACCAGCTCGCTGACCGCCACCAACTGCGCGGCTACCCGATCTCTGGGCGTCTTGTCGATCTTGGTGACGATCGCGACCAGAGTCGTCTTCGGCGCGGTCGAACGGATCTGTTCGACGATCCACCGGTCTCCCGGACCGATCGCCTCGTCGGCCGGGATGCACAGCCCGATCACGTCGACTTCGGAATAGGTATCGCGCACAAGGTCGTTGAGGCGCTGGCCCAGCAGGGTGCGCGGCCGGTGCAGGCCCGGCGTGTCGACCAGGATGATCTGGAAGTCGTCTCGATGCACGATGCCACGGATGGTGTGCCGGGTGGTCTGTGGCCGCATCGACGTGATCGCGACCTTGCTGCCGACGAGCGCATTCGTCAGCGTCGACTTCCCCGTGTTGGGGCGGCCGACCAAACATACGAAGCCGGAACGGAACTCAGTCATGCTGCTCGGATTCCTCGCCGTCGGATGAATCGCCGGATTCGACCGCGCTGAGCAGGACGGTATTGATACGTACCCGGCCCCGGTGATCGGTGCCGCCTTCGGCCTGCAGCCGCAGACCGTGTGAGACCACCTCGGCGCCCGGCAGCGGTACCCGGCCCAGTTCCAAGGCGAGCAGGCCGCCCACGGTGTCGACGTCGAGATCGTCGTCGAATTCCACGTCATACAGCTCGCCCAGGTCTTCGATCGGCAGCCGCGCCGATACCCGGAATTGCTTGTCGCCCAGGTCTTCAATCGGCGCCGTCTCCGCCTGGTCGTACTCGTCGGCGATCTCGCCGACGATTTCTTCCAGCACGTCTTCGATACTGACCAGGCCGGCGATCGCGCCGTACTCGTCGACGAGCAGAGCCATGTGGTTGCGGTCACGCTGCATTTCCCGCAGCAGCGAGTCCAGCGGCTTGGAGTCTGGCACGAAAACCGCGGGGCGCATCACCTTCGACACCGGCGGGGTCCGGCCGCCGTCGCCAGACAAAACCGTCTGCTGGACAAGGTCTTTCAAATACACGACGCCGACGATGTCGTCGACGTTCTCGCCGATCACCGGGATGCGCGAATGCCCGCTGCGCACCGCCAAGTTGATGGCCTGGCTGGCGAACTTGTCGCTTTCGATCCAGATCATCTCGGTGCGCGGCACCATCACCTCGCGGGCCGGCGTGTCACCGAGTTCGAACACCGACTGGATCATCCTGCGCTCTTCGGCCGCGACCACGCCGCGCTGCTGGGCCAGATCGACGACCTCGCGCAATTCGATCTCGGAGGCGAACGGCCCGTTCCGCAGGCCGCGGCCGGGAGTCACCGCATTACCCAGCACCACCAGCAACCGGCTGATCGGCATCAACAGCCACGAGATCGCTTGCAGCGGAAGCACTGTCGTCAGCGCAATGGAGTAGGCGTTCTGACGGCCGAGAGTCCGTGGCCCCACTCCCATGACGACGAAGCTGGTCACCACCATGATGGCGGCTGCACCGAACAATCCCCATCTCAGCCCGAAGTTGTCATACAGAAACACCACCAGCAGGACGGTCGCCGTGATCTCGCAGGCGATCCGCAGCAGCACCACCAGGTTGATGTAGCGCGGCCGTTCCGACATCACCTTGGACAACGCCACCGCGCCGGGCCGCTCATCGCGCACCAACTCCTGAACCCGGGCCAGCGACACCGTGCTGATGGCCGCATCGATCGCCGCGAATAGTCCACCGAGCGCGATCAGCGCTACTGCACCAAGCAGCTCAGACCAGCCGGTCAATTGTCAGCTCTCTGCTCCTCGCTCCGATTCCGGCGGTTGAGCAGCCAGGCGATCAAACCCACCACCACCGCAAACCCCCCGAAACGCAGCGGCAGGGTCCACCCGGATTGGTGGGGTAAACCAGGCTCTTGGTGGTGGACGGCCAGCAGCACCAAGAAGCTGCCGTCGTCGGTCGGCCCGACCCCGGGCGTCGGCTGGGTCTTGATCACCCTGATCTGGGCGGGGGCGCTGCTGGAGTTGTCGATCTGTCCCCAGGCCAGGGTGGAATCGTCGAGCAGAAAGGTGTCCTGGCCACCCGCGGGTTGGCTGCCGTCGTGACCCACCACCGCCACGTGGCCCACTTCGACGGTCTCGCCTTTGGCCGGGACGAACACCGTGACGTTGTCGTAAAGCTTCGGGGGCGCCGGCGGCTTGTAGTCGGGTGGCGTCGCGCCGTCCGGCGATATCGAACCCCCGCCGTAAAAGCTGCCGGCCGCGACATAGCTGTCACCGACCGCGGTGAACGGGACGACGCCGGTGATGGTCGCGTCGAGCACCATCCGCGCTCCGCGCGGCAGGTACGCCTGCTGGTAGGCGCCGTTGTAGAAGTAGCGGAACGTGATCGGCTGATTGAGCGGGTTGTAGATCGTCGGTCGGTGATAGGCATCGTCGTAGTCGATGTAGTCCCAGTGGCGCGGCCGGATGAACTTCTGATCGTCAACCTTGAGGATGTCGACGTTGTCCCGGTGGGAACTCACGACGTTCTGCACCTGCTGGTTGAAATCAATCTCGGTGGGCGGCTTCGGTGGGTTGGCGGGGTCGACGCGCGTCAGCGGTGCGGCCTTGGCCGCCGCGATCGCCAGCGACGGCGCATCCAGCCCCCGCGGCGGTGCCACCACCGGGGCGTTTCGTGGTGTGTCCGGGCCCGGCGGATTGATCTCCTGCATCGGGATGGGGGTCTGACCGGAGTTCGGCGGCGGAAGTACCAGCGGACCCTCGACCGGCGGCGGGATCGGGGGCGGCTCGTACACCGGAATGGGAACGTGCGGAACCGGGGTGGGCGCGTTGCTCGGGGGCCCTTGGACGCCGTGACGGTCCTCGTTGCACACGTTCGCCGTGTGATAGGCGTTCACGTAAAACATGCAGTGCTCGCAGGCGACGGGGTTCGAGCCCGCGCCCGCACACGGGGCCGCCCGCGCCTCGGTATCGGTGGTGACCCACACCGGCAACGGCGCGAACGCGATGGCGGCAGCCGCCAGAATATTGAGTGGCCTCAATTGTCGAAATACCTTGACTTGGTCAAACACTCCCCTACAGCGATAACCTGCGGTTTTGCAGGTATTTCCGAAGATAGCACGAAAGCACAGCGTTGTATGTCAAAATATTTGTATGCCGCCGAGTTTGCCAGACCTTGCTGCACTGCTGCCCTCATGGCAACTGGCCCTCAAGGCCGAGCGCAAATCCCCCGGCACGATCAAGGTCTATGGCGATGGCGTCAACAAGTTCCTTCGCTGGTGCGCGGAGACTGGCCACCCGGCCGAGTTGACGAGAACGGCCGCTCAGGCGTTCCTCGCGGACCTGATGGACAATGGCGCCGAGGGTAATACCGCGAAGTCCCGCGACCTCGCGCTGAAGCGCTTTGCAGCCTGGTTGGTCGATGAAGGTGAGCTTAGTGCCAATCCACTGATTGGGTTAAAACCACCCAAGGCGGATTCCAAGGTCGTCAACGCGCTCACCGACGACGAGCTCAAACGACTCATCAAGACGTGTCAGGGCAAGTCTCTACAGGACCGCCGCGACGAAGCCATTGTGCGACTCATGCTTGAAACCGGAATGCGCGCGAACGAAGTCATCGGATTGCAGGTAGCTGACGTGGACCTTCACCGCGGCCTGGCAACTGTTCGGCGCGGTAACGGCGGCAAAGGCAGGGTCACCCCCTTTGGCGCCCAGACCGCCGCCGCCATCGATCGCTACATGCGCGCGCGTCGCACCCACCGACTCGCTGACAGTGGCGATCTATGGGTCGGTGGGGGCGGCAAATCCTTTCGCTACCACGGTCTCAGTAAGGCACTAAAAGACCGCGCGGAAGTCGCCGGCATTAAAGGATTCCATCTGCACCTGATGCGCCATACCGCGGCGACACGATGGCTGCGCGCGGGCGGTTCTGAAGGCGGACTCATGGCCGTAGCGGGATGGTCGACCAGATCGATGGTTGCCCGCTATACGGGCGCTAGCGCCGCAGAGCGCGCCGCGGCAGAGGCCCGCGGGCTGGGATTGGGTGAGCTGTGACCCAGCAACAATTAATCGCTGCCCGCTGCAAACGTTGCTGACCGCCATCCCACCCCCAGGTCAAATCCCGAATCCGCCCCAGCCACGACGTCGTAGTGGCGCTCATGTTCCCCAGCGTCGAGCAGATGGGTCTGTTTTTAGAGCCGATAATGGCAGCTCGTCTCGGCCGGCAACTCATCGACAGCGGCCATGACTGAGCTGTGGCGCCCGGCGGTCGGCTACCCCGGCTACGAATGTTCAGACCATTGGCGGGTGCGGAGCTTGGACCGCGTCACCAATAACGGCCGGCGAATCCGTGGACGAATATTGCGGCAGTACCGTCCAGCCCGCCACCGGCATGTGTATGTGTGTCTCTCCGTCGACGGAGTTAAGCACTGTCTTAAGCCCGACGATTTGGTGATTCAAAGCTGGGGTGAGCAGCAGGTGCGGAACTTTCCGCGGAAGGAAGCATCCCTCGTGGGCATGGTGTAACCCGAGCCGCGACCAGCGCCGGGCACGCCGAGGCGCTAGGAGGAATGCAATTTTGCGAATCGGCGGCACACTGGCCGCGATTGTGGTATGGCGGATTTACGGGCTAGACCCACAGCTCGGCGGAGGATCAAGATCTGATGATGAAGGCACTATTGGGCGCGTCGGTGGTAGCGCTGGTAGCACTGGCACCCCTCTGCATTCCACCGGCACAAGCACACGCCGACGATCCCTGCGTCAGCATCACCGATCCCGCTGCGCACCAGGCTTGCATTGACGACTTCATCCAAAGACGCGAAAAGACCCAGTGCGACGCGAGCTCCAATCACGGGCAGGTGGGGCAACTTTGTGGGTAACTTATGGGCCCGAAGTCTGCGCCCCCCAATGGAAAGCGGGCTATGCCTAAAGGATTAGGCAACCTGACGAGCGTACTGCCTGCAGGTCAGGGGGACGAACAATCTCAGCAAACGACCATCCGGACGAGCCAGAGGCCTTGGCAATTTTTGGCACACCGTAACGAAAGTAACACGGCACCAAGGGTTTTCGCGCATGTCATGTAGACGAATTACATTGGAACACAACCACTTTGAAGGTCAATGATGGCAGCGCATGGGACGCGTAGGTTGCATCAACGGCTGTCGCTGCGACGACTGCACTGAGTCGAACCGCGTCTACTTTCGCGAGCGCAGGGCGTCTCAAAGTGCGCAGACGTCTGACCCCGGCCCCGTCGAGGTAGCCGTCGAGGCAGAGATCGCAGCGTTAGCCGGTGCTCGCCCCGGTCTCGCTCAAGCCGCGATTGCCATGGCTCGGATTATCGATAACCCGAAGGCCGTGAACCAGCAGCCGGCCGCAGCGAAGGTGCTGGTGACCTTGCTGGACAAGCTGGGTTCAGCGTCAGCGCGCAACCGGGGCGGCTTGCACTGGTGCGTACGATGTCCGACCGGGGCGGCGCTGAGGATGCCTTTGATGTCGCCTATGAGCGCAAGCGACATCCCCAGCGCCGGGGCCAGCGGACTAATAAGGTGTTCTGACGGGGGTTGGTGCAAGGTCAATCGTTATGCAGCCCGACGACCCCAGCATCACACCGGTCAGCACTGCGGCCGCTGCAATAGCTTTTAGTATCTTCTTGATGGTCATGGATCACGCCTTTCCGACTGGTAGTGACTACCTTCCCGAAATTGCTGCCCGATTATCGGATGTTATCGCCGTCACTAAGCGCGTGTGCAATATTGCGCAAACCGCCGGAAAAACTTTTGTTGACGACCGAAGTACGCGCCAATGCAGACCGTCGCCGCGCGTCAACTCGTCGCGATTTTAGGCACACTGTCGAAACGGACGCAGCGCCGCGGAAAGCTGGCGGTGGTCAATGGGTGCGAGTGCTAGGGCTGCTGCCGCCGACACGCCCAGGATTGCCTTCTTCATTATTTCTTCCTTTCGTGACCCCTAAGTTATTTAGCGGCGACGCCTTGGTCAGGCGGCGGGTCCTATCCCGGTGCCCCAGGGCAAGCGGGGTGGGGCCGGGCCATTGTCGGCACGGGCGTATCCCTTGTTCGGTCGGGACTAGCCTTGCCGCTTACTCAGCAACCGCAAGTCCCTGTGTGGGGGTCGCACCCGGCAAGGCAGTCTTGTCCCCAGCATCCGTACGCACCATGTGACGACCACCGTCCTTCGGCGCAGATTAGCTTGCTGCCACCAGATGAGTCGGTTGTCAACGCGCCTTCGCACTTACATCCTTGCCCTTCGTGAATAACTACATCGGCGTGCGCTGGGCTACTTGCGATGAGAACCGCGATTGGGGCGACCGCCGTCAATATCGCCAAGCCGACGAACCTCATTGCATTCTTCATCGGTTCTTCCTTTCCTTGACCCCCTTGGTTATTTAGCGTCGACGCACGTGTGGCTGTCACACCAGACGCCTTGGCCAGGCGGGGGGTTCTATCTTGTCTTAAAACGACTTCCCGATCCGTAGAACGCTACGCCCGGCCATGCCGGCCCACGTGGGCTTTTGACGATGTTGTTCGCGGCGTTCATCCAGCACCGCGTCCGCCACATCTAGTCGACGGCAGCGGCCCACCCAGCTCCCGAGTCGCGCGGCGAAGGGCCGCCACCAATCGCAACTCGGAGTCGATGGTCTCGATGTCGCGCAGCGCGGCGAGCCAGCGATACACGATTCGGTTCAAAAGCCAACCCTGCCCGTATCTCAGCTGCGATGATTTCGATTGTGGCGCAACCGGAACCCGTCTGGAACATTCGAACCGAGGCTGAACTGCAAGAGGCCATAGATAACGGTCTTACCGAAACGCACTACGTCGACTTCAAGCGCGAACTGGAGGACACGAAGAAGGCGAATAAGGACCTCGCTCAAGACGTAGCTGCATTAGCTGTAGACGGCGGCACCCTCATCATCGGCGGAGATGAGGAAGAGGAAGGGCGCCGCCCAGGCGGACGGCAGTGAATCTCGCAGGCCTCGCTGAGCGGGTTATTCAGATCGCGGGTATGCGCCCCGATGAAGGTGTCCCAGTCCGAACATATTCCGTACCGTCGTCCGATGACTCCAGTCGCGGCTATCTATTTGTTCGCGTGTTTCCGTCGCCGCGTGCGCCGCACATGGTGGACAACAAATACTACGGCCGCACCGATAAAACGAACCGTCCCCTTTCGAACGCTGAGGTCAATCGGCTGATTGAGCAGCGGGTCAGTCGACAGCGGGACATCCTGGCTGACACTCGTGCAGCGCTAAAAGACTTTTTTGCGGGCGCGCACGAGCTTCCGCCGATGGTGGCAGTTCTTGCCGTGCCAACGGGTGGCTACGATGACGATCCGCTCGTCCCGCTAACAGAGTTAGACGATCGCGATCGGCGGACAACTGTGTTGGGGTTGGTGAACGCCGCGGCATTGCCAGAGCACCAGCAGCACTTTGCGCCCACCTTTCGCGAGGCGTCGCGGGTCGTGCGCCGAGCTGGCGGCGTTGCAGTCACGACTCACATGCAAGATGACGACTTTCTGACGTACGAACTCGCCGCGGAAATTCGCTTAAACGAAACCGGCACCGTCTTTCTGGCTTCTCGCACGCCCGTCGTTGTTCCTGAGCCGGGGAGGCCGCTTCGAATCCTCGAGTCGTTGATCATCGGCCATACCGACCTAGTTGTGCGAATGACATCGCTTCTGTCTGAGCGATATGGGTTTGCGGGTGCATGGCGGTTTGGATTAGTGGTCACTGGTGTTCGCGGGGCGATATCGAACATACTGGCGCACCGCCGCGGTTCGCAGAACTGTGCACCCCATACACCGACGAAGTGTATGAACGGGCCACCGAGGCATCGCTTGTGGAGCTTCTAGAGTCGCCCCAGCGAGTGGTCAACAGGCTCGTATCGCGCTTATTGCGAAGCGTGGACAGCCATCAGCAATGGGACTGGCTACTCTCCTAAAGTGCGGGTTCACGCAGGTCCCGAGATAGGACATGGTGCGTGGCGAGTGTACTCATCGGACCTCATCTACCGCTCAGAAAAAGTTAGCCGAGTCAAAGATATTTCGCACCACACCGCACGGGGCTGACCTTGTTTTAGCAGGTCAGAGCACAGCGTATGGCGAGCCTAATTGTCGAAATACCTTGACTTGTCGAGCAATCGGCGGTCCCGCTCCTCTTGGCGGTCCTGGTGGTAGGCCTCGACCTGATCGGCGACCCATTCTTCGAGCAGCCGGTCCTGCAGCGCGAACATCTCCTTCTCCTCGTCCGGCTCAGCGTGGTCGTAGCCGATCAGATGAAGTACGCCGTGGATGGCCAGCAGGGCCATCTCGTGCCCCAGACTGTGGCCCGCCGAGGCGGCCTGGCCGGCCGCGAATTCCGGGCACAGCACGATGTCGCCCAGCATCGAGGGGCCCGGCTCGGGCGCGTCCGGGCGCCCACCCGGCTCGAGCTCGTCCATCGGAAAGCTCATCACGTCGGTCGGGCCGGGCAGGTCCATCCAGCGCATGTGCAAGTCGGCCATGGCTGCGGTGTCCAGCAACACCATCGATAGCTCGGCAGCCGGATTGACGTCCATCTTGGCGATGACGAACCGCGCGACGCTGATCAGTTCGGCTTCGGAGACGTCGATACCCGATTCGTTGGATACCTCAATGCTCATAGAACCCACTCACCGCACCATCATCGACGACCGCGTGAGCCCGTCGCCCGCCGCGACGCCCGGTTCATCGTCAGGTCGGGCTCGTCAAACTTCGCATAGGCGTCAACGATCTCCGAGACCAGCCGGTGGCGGACCACATCCACACTGGTCAGCTCCGCGACGTGGATGTCATCCACGCTGTCCAGGATTTCCATCGCCGAGCGCAGGCCCGACTTGGCGCCGCCCGGAAGGTCGACCTGCGTGATGTCGCCGGTGACAACGATCTTCGACCCGAAGCCGAGCCGAGTGAGGAACATCTTCATCTGCTCGGCGGTGGTGTTCTGCGCCTCGTCGAGAACGATGAACGCGGAGTTCAACGTGCGTCCACGCATGTACGCCAGCGGTGCCACCTCGATGACTCCGGCGGTCATCAGTTTGGGGATCAGCTCAGGATCCATCATGTCGTACAGCGCGTCATACAACGGCCGCAGATACGGATCGATCTTCTCGCTGAGCGTGCCGGGCAAAAAGCCAAGGCGCTCACCGGCTTCCACGGCCGGGCGGGTCAAGATGATGCGGCTGACCTGTTTGGTCTGCAGTGCGTTGACCGCCTTGGCCATCGCCAGATACGTCTTGCCGGTGCCGGCCGGGCCGACCCCGAAGACGATGGTGTTGGCGTCGATGGCGTCGACGTAGCGCTTCTGGTTGAGCGTCTTGGGCCGGATCGTCTTTCCCCGCCGCGACAGGACGTCCAGCGTCAGCACTTCTGCCGGTGACTCGTTGTCGGTGCCGGCCAGCATGGCGACGCTGTGGCGAACCACCTCCGGGGTCAACGGCTGACCACCGGCAACGATGGCGACCAGTTCGGAGATCACCCGCTCGGCGAGCGCGACGTCGGCGGACTCACCCGCGAGGGTGACCGCATTGCCACGCACATGCAAGTCGGCGTTCAGGCTGCGCTCGAGGGCCCGCAGGTTCTGGTCCGCCGAACCCAACAAGCCCATCACGATATCGGGCGGAACATCGATGCTGCTGCGAACGTGAGCAGAGGCCGGGGCGGCGCCGGCTGCGTCAGCAGCGCTGGTCTCGCGGGGTGTCACGTGGCTTTCGATGCCTGCTTTCTCGGCTTGTCGGTGGGGTTGCTGGGCCGCCTCAGTCTACGCCGAGGCCCCGGGTTGGTCAGTGTTCAGCAACGTACTCGACGACGCGCCGGTGTCGCGAACCTGCTGCGCGAGGCCGGTTGCCGGCACTTCGCCGGGCTGGTCCCAGCGCCGGGTCAGCACACCGAGCGCGCCCAGGGCTACCGCCGCGGCGGTCGAGGTCCGCAGCACCTGGGGACCGAGCCGCACCGCCGCTGCGCCCGCGTCGGACAACGCCGCCATCTCGTCCTCCGCGATCCCGCCTTCTGGACCGACCAGCAACAGCAGTGATTTCGCTTGTGCCAGTTCAATATCCGCGAGTCGGTCGGTGGCCGACTCGTGCAAGGCCAGCGCCGTCGCGCCGGCGGCCACCTCGTCGCGAATCCGCAGCGTCAGCTCAGCGGTGGACAACACGCCGTCGACCGGCGGGATGTGCGCCCGACGGGACTGCCGGGCCGCCGACCGGACGACGGCACGCCATCGGCGCAACCCCTTGTCGACCCGATTGCCCTGCCAGTTGGCCACGCAACGCGAGGCCTGCCACGCCACGAACGCGTCGGCGCCGGCCTCGGTGGCCAGCTCGATAGCCAGCTCCGAGCGCTCCGACTTCGGCAGTGCCTGCACGATCGTTACGGGCGGGGACCCCGGCGCGACGCTCCAGCGCTCGAGTACCCGTGCGCGCAAACCGTCGCGCCCGGCGTGTTCCACCTCGCAATGGGCCAGGGCTCCGGCGCCGTCGCCGAGCACGAGTCGCTCGCCGGGACGGATTCGCCGCACGGTGGCGGCGTGAAAACCCTCGTCACCGCCCAGCACGGCGAGCGAGCCGGGCTTGGGCAGATCGTCGAGGTAGAACAGGGTCGCAACCATGTGCGCGCCTCCGGGCGCCCGACTAGCGCCCGGTGAAGGTTTCGCGGAGCCGGCTGAACAAGCCTCCGCCGGCGTGCGTCGAGCGGACCTCGGGCACGTCGCGGCTGCGGCGAGTCTTGAGCTCGTTCAGCAATTCGGTGTCGCGGTGGTCCAGCCGGGCGGGCACCACCACCTCGACGTGGACATGCAGATCGCCGCGAGTGCCGGACCGCAGGTGCGGCATGCCGTGGCCACGCAGCGTGATGACCGAAGCCGGTTGGGTCCCGGGCGGAATGGTGATCTCGCTGACGCCGTCCAAAATGGCGTCGACAGTGACGGTGACGCCCAGCGCCGCGTCAACCATCGGCACCGAAACCGTGCAGTGCAGGTCGTCGCCTTCGCGGACGAAGACGTCGTGGGCCTGTTCGTGTACCTCCACGTACAGGTCACCGGCCGGTCCGCCACCGGGACCGACCTCGCCCTGCGCGGCGAGCCGCACGCGCATGCCGTCGCCGACACCGGCCGGGATCTTGACGCTGATCTCGCGGCGGGCCCGCACCCGGCCGTCGCCCATGCACTGGTGGCATGGGTCGGGGATGACGACACCGACGCCACGGCACGTCGGGCACGGTCGCGACGTCATCACCTGCCCCAGCAGCGAGCGCTGCACCGTCTGCACCTCACCGCGACCACCGCAGGTGTCGCAGGGCACCGGTACCGAATCGCCGTTGGTGCCCTTGCCCTGGCATCGGTCACACAGCACTGCGGTGTCGACGGTGACCTGCTTTGTCACACCGGTGGCACACTCTTCGAGGTCGAGACGCATCCGCAGCAGCGAGTCCGAGCCCGGCCGCACCCGCCCGATCGGGCCGCGGGAGGTCGCGCCGCCGCTGAAGCCGCCGCCGAAGAAAGCCTCGAACACGTCGCCCAGGCCGCCACCGAATCCGCCGAACCCGCCGCCCGCCGCGGCCGCGTTCTCCAGCGGGTCCCCGCCCAGGTCGACGATCCGCCGCTTCTCGGGGTCGCTCAGCACCTCGTAGACGGCACTGATCTCCTGAAATCGCGCCTGCGCGGCCTGGTCGGGGTTGACGTCGGGATGCAGTTCGCGGGCCAGCTTGCGGTACGCGCGCTTGATCTCCGCGTCGCTGGCGTTTCTGCTCACGCCGAGTAGCCCGTAGTAATCGCGTGCCACGCTTGACTCTCCTATACCTGGTCTTTCCCGCGCCTACCCACCCTGCGGGTGCGCGTTCATCGAGCACCCAGGACTTCGCCGATATAAAGGGCAACCGCAGCAACGCTGGCGATAGTTCCCGGATAGTCCATCCGGGTGGGCCCCAGCACACCCATTCCCCCGTAAACGGTGTCGTAGGTGCCGTACGCGGTGGTCACCACGGAGGTGCCCAATATCTGTTCGGCGGCCGTCTCATGGCCGATGCGCACCGTCACCTTACCGGCTTCCTGCTGGGCGGCCAGCAACCGCAGTACCACCACCTGCTCCTCCAGCGCTTCCAGGATGGAGCGCAACGAGCCACCGAAATCGGCCGCGTTACGGGTCAGGTTGGCGGTACCGCCCAGCAACAATCGCTCTTCGGTGTGTTCGACGAGCGATTCCAGCAACACTGTCGCCGACCGGCCGACGGCGTCGCCCAGGCCGTCTGGGCTGCTCAGCTGTCCGGCAAGGTCGGCCACCGCGACCGAGGCGGCCGACAGCTTCTTGCCCACCAGCGCCTGGCCGAGCATCTCCCGCAGCTGAGAAAGTTCGTGATCGTCGATGACGTCACCGAGTTCGACGACCCGCTGGTCGACGCGGCCGGAGTCGGTGATGACAACCATCAGCAGCCGCGCAGGGGTCAGGGCGATCACTTCGAGGTGACGCACGGTGGACGACGACAGCGTGGGGTACTGCACCACGGCCACCTGCCGGGTCAGTTGCGACAGCAGCCGGACCGCTCGGCGCAGGACGTCATCGAGGTCGACGCCGGACTCGAGGAAGCTTTGGATCGCGCGCCGTTCGGCCGAGGACAGGGGCTTGACGTCGTCGAGCCGGTCAACGAATTCGCGATAGCCCTTCTCGGTGGGCACCCGGCCGGAACTGGTGTGCGGCTGAGTGATGTAGCCCTCGGCCTCGAGTACCGCCATGTCGTTACGGACCGTGGCTGACGAGACGCCCAGGTTATGGCGATCCACCAACGCCTTGGAACCGATCGGCTCTTTGGTGGCGACGAAGTCGGCGACGATGGCGCGCAGCACCTCAAACCGACGGTCATCGGCAGTTCCCACCGGCCACCACCTCCTTCGATACCGCCTTGACCGGATTCATTTTACGGGCTCGGGCGGTGCCGACCGTTATCAGCGGCGGTTCGGCGGGACTCGGTGCCCGCGGGGACACCGCCCGTCATTGCCGCGACGCCGGCGGCGGCTGTCGGACGACGTTCTTCGAACGCATCGGTGCTGACGAGCATCGGTCCGGCTAGCCTTTCCAGAATGAACCGGTCGGGTCACAGCAATGAGTCGGAAGAGGTCGGCCGATGATCTTCAAGGGCGTGCGCGACGGCAAGCCGTATCCCGAGCACAACCTGTCCTATCGGGATTGGTCCCAGATACCGCCGCAGCAGATCCGGCTCGACGAATTGGTCACCACCACAACGGTGCTCGCACTGGACCGCTTGCTCTCCGAGGACTCCACCTTCTACGGCGATCTTTTCCCGCACGCGGTGCGGTGGAAGGGCATCACCTATCTCGAAGACGGCCTGCATCGTGCGGTGCGCGCCGCGCTGCGGAACCGCACCGTGCTGCACGCCCGGGTGTACGACATGGATATGCCGCTGGGCTCGCCGGCATAAGTGGTCACGTTCGGGCTTCGCCGCGTGTCGACCTCGTAAGGACGTTGGTTTCCCACCACATCTTGCCAGGAGGATCGCCATGCCACGGCTGCAAGGAGTCTCCGACCGCGACGCCGGCCTCGGCGCCAAGATCGCCTTCTTTTTCACCAAGCGCAAGCTCGCACACATGACCGGGCTGGAAACCGCGGGGATGCTGGAACCGCTGCGGATGTATGCGCACATCCCGCGATTGCTCAGCGCCTACGGCAAGTTGGAGCAGGCCGAGTCCAAGCTGGATGTCCTCAGTCCCCGCGAGCGGGCGCTGGCCGAGCTGAAATCGGCGACGACGGTGCGCTGCGAATATTGCATCGACCTCGGCTCACAGATCGCCCGCCGCTGGGGCATCACCGACGAAGAGCTGTTGGCCCTGGCCGACTATCAGAACGCGCCGTGCTTTTCCGACGCCGACAAGCTGATCCTGCAATACGCCACCGCGATCAGCCGCACCCCGGTCGAGGTGAGCGATGAACTGTTCGATGCGCTGAGAGCGCATTTCGATACCGCCCAACTGGTCGGCCTGACCCACGTGATCACCCTGGGTAACCTTCGCGCCCGTTTCAACATCGCGCTCGATATCGGGTCGACGGGCTTTTCGGCTAACCGGGTATGCGCCTTACCTGAGACCGATCGGCCGTGACATCCGATGCGTCATTGGCGGCACGCTTCGAGGCGGCCCGACCGCAGCTGGGCGCCATCGCCTACCGCATGCTGGGCTCGATCGACGACGCTCAGGATGCGGTGCAGGAGGCGTGGCTGCGGCTGAGCCGCAGCGCCGAATCGGACGGCATGGACGGCATCGCCAATCTGGACGCCTGGCTGACCACCGTGGTGGCGCGCATCTGCCTGAACATGTTGCGCGACCGCCGAACTCACGGCGGCGAGGATCTGGCCGGTCACCTCCCGGATCCGATCGTCGAGGCGGAAGGTGAATTCGACCCCGAGCACCGCGCGATGCTGGCCGACGCGGTGGGGCTGGCGCTTTTCGTCGTGCTGGATACACTGCCGCCGGCGCGAGCGGCTGGCGTTCGTCCTGCACGACGTCTTCACCGTGCCGTTCGATCAGATCGCGGCCATCGTCGACCGAACGCCGGAGGCGGCCCGCAAGCTGGCCAGCCGGGCGCGACGGCGGATCGAGCAGGCCGATCCGGCTCCCGACGGCACCCTGGTCGCGCAACGCGCGGTGGTCGACGCCTTCTTCGCGGCGGGGCGCAGTGGCGACTTCGACCGCCTGGTAGCGGTGCTCCATCCCGACGTGGTGTTGCGCGGCGACTTCGGCGCCGCCACGGCCGTCTTCCGCGCCGAGGGCGCGTCCCCGGTGGCCGAGCTCGCCCGAAGTTACGCCGGGCCGGAACGCCAGGTGCGCACCGCAACCGTGAACGGTGCCGCCGGAGCGGTAATTTTCATCGCCGGCCGTGCGGCATCCGTCATGGGTTTCGTCGTGCGCGCCGGCCGAATCCGCGCGATCGACGTACTCGCGGATCCGGCGCGCGTTGCCAAATTGGACCTGCGCGGGTTACGCCCCGATCACTGACCGGCGGCCTGCAGCAGCTCCATCGCCGACGCCCGCGACAGCACCCAGCCGCCCTGGTTGACGAACGTGACGTTCTGCGTGACCGGCGACGTCAGTTTGGGGCCGGAGACCGCTACGTCGGCGGTCGCCGAACCGGCCGCGGCCGGTTGGATGTTGGTGACGTCGAACGACAGCGGTAGGTCGCCGTTCTTGGCCGCCTTCTGCAGCTTCTTGTCGGCGACGTGCGCTTCCATACCGCCGATGCCGCCCTGCACCAAATTGCTCTTATTGGTGAAGGAGACGCTGGGGTCGGCGAGGCTGGTCAGCACGCCGGTCAGCTGATCGGAAGTAGGCACGTTGGCGCTCGCGCCCGGCTGCGCCGGCGGCGGATCCTGCGGAAACGGCGCACCGACGGTGGTGAGCCGCACTCCGGCGGCCAGCGCACTCGGCGTCGCGACCGAGGCCACGCCGGCGGCGGCGCCCCCGACGATGGCCAGCGCTGCCACCGCGGTGGCAATGGTCTTGACGGTTCTCATGGTTCCCCCTTACGCGAGCACGTCTGCACGCACGATCCGCAGTCCGCGCCGCCAATTGGTGACGGTGTGGATGGTGTCGGCGTGCCCTTTGCGTCTGGTACTTCGCGCCTGGGCACCGATTCGTTACGGCGATCCGACGTGGGGAAACGTGCGCGTTGCCGCCGGACCTTTCGTTCGGTGCGTACCGGGAGGGGTTAAACGCCAAACCCCATGCGCCGCCGTCCGGGGCGCATGGGGTTTGGTTAAAACGTCGGTGTTACCCGCCGCTGAACTGTCCTAGTTGGTCGCCGTCGACGCCTGCACCAGGGCAAGAGCCGCGTCGTGCTGCAAGACCCAGTTTCCGCCCTGGTTGACGAACACCAGGTGCTTGTTGACCGGCCCGGCGAACTTCGGCCCCGTGATGGCCACGTCGGCCTGGGCCATGTTCGGACCCGCCGGCGCGATGTTGGTCACGTTGAACTGCTCGGGGAAGTTCCCGTTCCGATACGCCTTCCGCAGGTCGTGGTCGGCCACCATACCCTCGTTTTGACTAACGCCGTTTTCAATGAGGTTGGCCTTGTCCCTGTAGTTAACTCCGGGGTCGGTTACTTGGGTGCAGATGGTGGACAACTGCTCCGGGGTCGGTAGCCCCGGCGCTCCCGGTGGCGGAGGCGGCGGAGGATCCTGCGGCAAGGGCGCGCCGACCGCGGCCAACTGCACCTGATCGAGGCCGATCGGTGCTGCAATAGAAGCCACACCGGCGGCGGCGCCGCCAATGGCGGTCAGGGCCGCCACGCCTGTGGCAATGGACTTCACGGATTTCACAGGTCCCCCTTCGATGCCCGTGGACCGTGGCGGATATCTTGCGGATGGCCGCACTTAGTCACACGTCTCCATGGATGAAGATGGTGTAAGTGTGCACTGTGACTCTGGAATTTGTGTCTCAGGTCGGTCACGTTACGACGACGCTACGGTCGCAACGTGTGAAACATGCTGAATCTTCTGTGCCGCAAGCATGTAGTAGCACAAACCTGGCCCCGCCGTCGTCAAAGGGTTTGGCGCTCATCGTGTCTGCTTCCCACCGAATATTTGGAAGGGCTGACGGTGGATCCCAACACCCGGTCGGAGAGCAGTCCGAGGCAGCTCAGATTGGGAAAACCGGGTCCCTGCGTAAGCCCTGACAAGTTCGGCAGGAACAACTTGGGTGCCACATCCGTGACGGCCAGGTCATAACCTATCGCCTCCTGCAGCCGCTCTGAGGTCAGGGGCCCACCCAGACCGAGTTCTAGCAGATCGAGTGCGTCCTGACTGAATAACGGTGCGAACCAAAGTGAGTCGGCGCCGGAGCCGTCGATCACGAGATCAAACCCGTGTACCGTCTCGAGGTTCTCGCTGCCGCGGTTGGTGGACAGCGTCAACCGGATCTGCCCCTCCTTCCCTACCGCGTGCGCGACACGGCCACGCAGGTGGTGAATGCGATCGTCGGCCAGCAGCGCCTCCTGGACGTTGGACGAAAACACCCCTCGGTCGGTGCGGGCCAACGCATCGCGGCGTTCGGCAAGGGTGAGGGCCGGCCAGTTGGTGGGGTCGGAGAACAGCGAGTTCTCGAAAAACCCCTCGCCGCGGGTGAACAATGTGGCCTGTGGAGATATCACGGTGATGCTCGACACGCGGTGCCGGAACAGTTCATACAGCATCGCCGCGGCCGTCTCGCCACCGCCGATCACCGCCACCCGCTCCGCGTTGATCCGGTCGTGATTGGCGGCGCGGTCCCAGAATTGGGCGATCGACAGCATGCGCGGATTGCCGGGGAGCAAGGACCTTTCGGCCTGGCCGGGGCCGGTGATCATCAACGCATCGGCGTGCACAGTGGTCTCGTGAGTATGCAGCGCCCAGCGGTCTCCGCTGATCGCCAGTCGTTCGACGTCGCCGTGCACCACGTTCATTCCCACGTGTTCGGCGACCCAACTGAGGTATTGGCTCCACCGGCGATGCGTCGGCGCCGGCCTGCCGCGGTCGATCCACTCGGCGAACGACGCCGTCGCGATCAGGTATGACTGCCAGCTGTAGCGGGTCATCCGCTCGTCGAGTTCGGCGTTGCGGCGCGGCACCAGCGCCGAACGGTACGGAAACCCGACGTCTTTTTCCGGGCTGGTGCCCAGCCGGTGCGCGCCATCGGTCCAACCGCCGCTGGCCTGCCAGTTCGCCGCCACACCGATGCGCTCCACGGCGATCACGTCGGGAACCTCGACACCCATTGCGCGCAGCGCGAAGGCCTTGGCAGCCACAGCGACCGCCTTGGCACCGGCACCCACGATCGCCAGCGTGCTCATCTCACCATCTCCCGCAGCGAATCAATCCAAAGCTCCTGTAGCGCAGCAATATCCGCGTCATCGAGGATGTCGGGCAGAGCGCGCCACTGCGCGGCCAGAACCCGCTCCCCGTCATAGGTCAGCACGATCGCCGCGATGGTGAGCTCGTGGCGCACCGCTAATTCCGGCTCCGGCACCGGCGACGTCCCGGCGAGTAACTCGCGCTCGAGCCGCAGCCCCGTCCCGCCGTCGGTGTGGGCGGCGCCGAGATAATTCAGCAGCAGCTGCGGCGATGAAAAAGCGGCGAGCCGCTCGGCGGTGTCGCCCCGCAAGTAGCGCAGCAACCCGTAGTCGAGTCCGTCGCCGGGGATCGCCGACAACTTCTCCCCCACCTTGTGCGGATCGGTCGAGTCCAGTCGTACCGGGTAGATGGAGCTGAGCAACCCGACCGTGTCGCTGGTGTCGATGGTGTGTGCATCCGGCCCGTCCACCAAACTATCGACGCGGCCATGTGTTTCGAGTGCGAGCAGCGGGGCCGGGGTCGCCTGACCGCGCCGCTCACGCCAGCGCGTCACCGTCGCCGCGGTGGCGGCGACCAGGAGCGTGGGCAACGACAGGCCCGATTCCAGCAGCCGGCGGGTGACCTCGGCGTCAGTGGCGACGTTACTAACGATCAGATTGCGAGCCCGGTCGCGGTTCGGATCGAGTCGCCGGGCACCGAGTTCGGGATCGTCGCCGTCCAGCTGGGCCACCCAAAACTGCACCGTGTCCAACCGGTGTGCCCGCGCGGTGAGTGCGTCCGCCCAGCGCCGATAGCTGGTGTGTTCACGAATGGGTGCCGGTGAGCGGCCGGTGGCTGAGGCCGTCAGGGCCGCACCGAGTTCGCCGAGGATGACTCGCCACGACGCCGGGTCCAGCGCGACGACGTGCGCGGCCAGCAGCAGAACACTCTCCCCCACCGGGGGTCGTAACCACACCACGGACAGCAGCGTGCCGCGTTCGGGGTCCAGGCGGTCGACCGTCTGGGCGACCTGGGCGGGCACCGCCGCGGCCAAATCGCCAACCACCTCAACCTCTTTGACGACGTCGGCGATATCGGCGGCCGGTACCGGCGTCAGGGTCATCGTGGAACGGTCTACCCGGGTTCGCAACACTTCGTGGCCCTCGATGATGCCGGCCAGCGCCGAGTCCAACTGCTCGCGGCACAGCCTCTCGGGCAACCGAATGGCTTCGGTCTGGGCGAGCCTGCGCGGGTCCCCGAATTCGTAGAGCCATCGGCCGTTGGGCAGCAACGGCATTGGCCCGTTGTCAGTGTCCGCCTGCCGGGCAGCGGCCGTCGTCTCCGAGTCGATCGCTTCGGCCAATTCGCGAACATTGCTGCACTCGAGGATGAGCCTGGCGCGCAGCGCAATTCCGCGTGCCCGGGCCGCTTGCACCACCGACAGCGCCATGATGCTGTCGAGGCCCAGCTGCAGGAACTCCGCGGTGACGTCGATGCGCGGTTGCCCGAGCAGCTCGGCGAGCAGCTCGGCCAGCGCGGATTCCGTGGCAGTCTCGGGCGTCGCCACGCCGGCCTCGGCCTCGGCGTGATCGAAAGCGGCCAGCGCGGTTTGATCCAGCTTTCCGTTGGCGGTCAACGGGATGTCGTCGACCAGGACGATGCGCTGTGGCACCATGTAGCGCGGCAGCCGTGTGCTGAGCATCCTGCGCAGCTCGGCCGTTGCGGGCCGGTCGGTGGCCGCGTCGGTGGCCACGTACGCGGTGAGCCGCGCAACGCCCCGGCTCTGCTGTACCAACACCCCCGCGTGCCGCACGGCCGGGTGCGATTCGAGGGCGGCCGCGATTTCGCCGGGCTCGACCCGATGGCCGCGGATTTTCAGCTGGGCATCGGCGCGTCCCACGTATTGCAGTGAGCCGTCGAGCAACCGGCGCACCAGGTCGCCGGTGCGATACATCCGTTCGGCCGGCGCAAACGGGTCGGCGACAAAGCGGGCCGCGGTCTCTGGAGCGCGGCCCAGGTAGCCACGGGCCAGCTGGGCACCGCCCAGATACAGTTCGCCCGTCGCTCCGCAGGGCACCGGGCGCAGCGCGGAATCCAGCACGTAGCCGCGGGTGTGCCGGGTCGGCCGCCCGATGGCCGGCTCGTCGTGCTCGGCCATGGCGGCGACCACCGCCTCGACCGTGGTCTCGGTGGGCCCGTAGCAGTTGTAGGCCGTCATCGACGTGGTGCTGCACGTGTCGCGGATCCGCGCCCAGGCCGAACTGCCGACCGCCTCGCCGCCCAGCGCGAGCACGGTCAGTGGCGCCTCGGTCAGCAAACCAAAAGCCTGCAGCTGGGCAAACATTGACGGGGTGGTGTCGATCATGTCGATACCGTGCGCGGCGATCAGCGCGACAAGCGCCTCGGCGTCACTCTGGGTCTGCTCGTCGACGACATGCACGCCGTGGCCGTCGAGCAAGCCGACCAACGGCTGCCACGCGGCATCGAAGGCGAACGACCACGCGTGGGCGATGCGCAGCGGCCGGCCCAGTTTGTCTGCCGCAGGCCGCAACACGCGGTCCAGATGATCGTCGGCGTAGGCGCCCACCGCACCGTGAGTTCCGATGACGCCCTTGGGTTCTCCGGTCGTGCCGGAGGTGAACACCACATAGGCGGCCTGGGCGAGGGGAATGTCCACGGGGCGGAAGTCGTCATCGTGCGGTTCGCTGGCCTCTAGCAGCGCCTCGGTCAACTCTTCGTCCAACACGATCAGCGCGCCCGATTGACGCAGGATCGAGTTCACCCGTTCGGGGGGCATTCCCGGCTCCATCGGCACGCACATGCCGCCGGCTTTGAGCACGGCGAGTATCGCGATGACGTACTGCGGGCCCCGGGAAAGCCCGATGCCCACCGGTGTTTCGGGCGTGACACCCTTTTGGGCCAGTCGCGCCGCCAGCCGGGTGCTGTGAAGATCCAGCTCGCGATAGCTCAGCGCGCCATCCGCCCAGCTGACCGCCGGGTGGTCCGGTGTCCGGGCCACGACGCCGGCGAATCGGGCGTGGATGCTCAACGGCGACATCGGCTTTGGCGTGTTCACGTCGCACAGCAGCGGACCCGCCTCATTCTCCAGCAGCACACTGACGTCGCGCAGCGGACGCTCCCAGCCCTCCAGCAACCTCTCGGCGGTGGTGAGTACCCGCTGCCCCAACGAGGCGGCGGGCACGGCGCCCAGCGCCCCGTCGATCGCTTCGATCAGCACCACCAACTCACCGCCTTCCATATGGGCGGCGATGGCGACGGGGAAATGCGACAGAGTTTGCAGGGCGGACGGGCGGAATGTCGCTCCGCCAGCGGTCAACTCGCCGCCTGCGGTCAGCCCGTCCATCGGGAAGTTCTCGTAGACCAGCAGGGTGTCGAACATCTCCCCGACCCCGCCGAGGGCCCGAAGTCGGGCATGCCCCAGATAGCTGTGCTCACGCAGCAGCGCGGCGTCGCGCTGCACGGCGCGGCATTGCTCGCCGGCCGTCGTGGCCGGGTCGAGCCGCACGCGGAGCGGCACGGTGTTGATGAACAGACCGACCATGGTCTCGACGCCGGTCAATTCGGGCGGCCGACCCGAAACCGTAACCCCGAAAACCACATCGTGGGTGTCGGTCAGCCGCGACAACACCAGCGCCCAGGCCATTTGCATCAGGGTGTTGACGGTGACGCCGCGGGATCGGCTGTCGTCGATCAGCAGCGCAGTGGTGTCTGCCGGCAGTCGCAGCCGGGTGGTGCGCGGCAGCGCCATCTGCCGGTCCTCGCTCCTGTCCATGGATCCCAGCGATGCGGCCAGCAGGGTGGGGCCCGGCAGACCCGCCAGGTGCTCGCGCCAGACCCGGTGGCTGGTTTCCGGATCGCGGCCAGCCAGCCAGCCGATGTAATCACGGTAAGGCCGCGGGGCCACCGGCAGCGCCGACGGATCGCCACCGGCCTGATACAGGATCATCATCTCGTTGACGAACACCGGCAGCGACCATCCGTCGATCACGATGTGATGGGCGGTGAGCACCAAACGCCATTGCGCGCCAGGCAATTCGATCAGCAGGAAGCGGATGGCCGGCCCACGTTCCAGATCGAACGGTCGCCGGCGTTCGCCGGTTTCCAGCGCCGGCACGTCCTCGGGTATGGCGGCGACCAGGCGCCAGGGCAGCTCGACGCGCGACGGCACGATCTGTACCGGTCGCGGGATTCCCCGGCTGAAGAAGCTGGCCCGCAGATTCGGGTGCCGCACCAACATCTGCTCCGCGCACTCACGTAACAGAGCGACATCGAGCCCGCCGGAGATGTCGGCCCCGATCCCGATGACGTACGGGTCGTCCGCCGCTTCTTCGTCGACGAATTCGGCGAGCGTGGTCAGCGAATACAAGCCCTCCTGCAGCGGGCTCAGCGCCATCACGTCGTCGATGGCGGGCGCAACATCGGTTTTGGCAGCCGTCATGTCGTGCCTTCGTGCGACGACGAGAAAAGTTGCGTCACGGCAGCCAAATCCGCTGGTGATAGTCCGGAAGTACTCATCGGCGCGAAACGGGTGTCGGTCGCCCGCTCGTCGTGTTCGATGTCGGCCCCCTCACCACCCAGGGCGTCCAGCGCGGCGGCCAACTGCTGCACCGTCGGGTTCTCGAAGACCATGCGTGGACTCACGGCCAGGCCGGCCGCCCGGGCCCGCGAGGCGAGCTGGACGGACAGGATGCTGTCGCCACCGAGGACGAAGAAGTCGTCGAATCGCCCGATTTCGGGAGTTGACAACAGTTCCGCGAATACCTTGGCCAGCGCCCGTTCGGTGTCCGTGCGCGTGGGTTCGGTCCGGCCCCCGGTGCTGACCGCCGGTCGCGGCAGGCCGGGCCGGTTCAACTTGCCCGATTCGGTTTTCGGGAGGGCGTCGAGCACGGTCAGGGACGACGGCAGCATGTAGCCCGGCAGGGTGGTGGCGATCGCGGCACGCACTTCCCCCGCGAAAGCCGCCTTCTCGACGTCGTCGGTGATCGGTCGTCGCGGGACAACATATCCGGCCAGCGACGTGCCGCCGAGCACCTCCCACGTGCGCGCCGCCGCGGCGGCGACGTCGTCGGCTGCCGCCAGCGCCGCCTCCACCTCGGCCAGCTCGACGCGGAAACCACGCACCTGCACCTGGTGGTCGGAACGTCCGACGAATTCCAGTTGTCCGCCCTCGGTCCATCGGGCCAAGTCGCCGCTGCGGTACAACCGCGAACCCGACTCCACACCAAAAGGATTGGCGATAAATCGCGTCGCGGTCAGGCCCGGGCGTCTCCAATACCCCCGAGCCAGCTGGTCACCGGCGTAGTACAGCTCGCCCACCACACCGACCGGCACGGGGCGCAACCCGTCGTCGAGCAGATAGGCCTGTGCACCCGGGACGGGCTTTCCGACAAGCGGATTCGGCAGGCCCAACCGCCCGCGGGACACCGCGCCAGAAGTCTCGGTGGAACCGATGTTGTTCAGCAGCTCGGTCCCGGCGCCGTCCTCACCGGCGCATACCGATACCAGGCGCTGCAGCAGCGCCGTGCTCACCGGTTCGCCACCGCACACCAACCGCGACAGCGAGCGCACGGCCTCTGGTCGGCTGTCCACCAAGGCCGAGACCAGGCTGGGCACGGCGGTTACCTGTGTGACCGAATGCCGAATCATCAAGCCCCCGAGGGCCTCCGGGTCGCGGTGCTCGGCATCGTCGGCCAGGATCATCGTGGCGCCGGCCACCAGGCCGGCCAGCATCTCCATGCCGCCTTCGAGGAAGGTGATCGAGGCCTGCGCCAGTCGGACGTCATCGGTTCGCGGCGGGTAGTGCCGCAGCTGCCAGTCGAGCCGGGCGGCCATCGAGCGGTGGGTTCCCACTGCACCTTTCGGCTTGCCGGTGGACCCGGACGTAAACACCAGGTACATCGGGTCGTCGGGGTGCGGCAGGGCCAAGCCCCCCGACTGCGGACTCATGTCGTCGCTGTCGACCAGGGCGCGTACCTGTGGATCGTCCAGCGAGATCAGCTCGACCCCGGGCACCTGCGGCATGGTGTCCACCGCTTCGACCGTCGCGACCACGACCGGTGGGTGCACATCGTCGAGCATGAATTGCTTTCGCGCCGGCGGGTAACCGGGATCGATGGGAAAGTAACCGGCGCCGGCCTTCATGATGGCCACCAGCGCCACCACCAGCTCGATGCTCCGCCGGGTCGACAGCCCGACCAGCGACCCCGGGCCGACTCCGTTCTTCACGAGCAGCGCGGCCAGGTTGTCCGAACGGCGATGCAGCGCAGGGTAATCGATGCTTTCCGCGCCGCATCGCACAGCGATGCGGTCGGCGCCCCACGTCCGGCTGGGCTCGAGCAGTTCCGGGATGGTGTGCGGCCGATCGTGTGGTGGCTGCTCGCCGCCGCTCCAGTCCCGCAAAATGCGGTGCTGTTCGGAGGCATCGATCAGCTGAACATCCCGCAAAGTCTGATCGATGTCATCAGCAAACTCGGTGATTGCCCGGGTCAGCCATTGGGCCAACCGCTCGATGGTGGTCCTGGCATAGAGCTCGGTGCGGTAAATGACCTTGCAGTTGTAGCCGATGTCGCCGGAGCCGTCGGTGCCGAAGAAGTTGACGCTCAGATCGGCGTGCGCCATGTCGAAGATCGGGTCCAGCGAGGTGCACACGGTGTCCTGCTCGCCGCTGCCCGCGGCCGCGGTCTCGATGACCCGCGTGGCGGACAGGTGATCCCGGACGTGCACGACGACCTGGAACAACGGGTTACGTGACAGCGAGCGGACCGGGCTGACGCTGTCGACCACGCGGTCGAACGGCAGGTCCTGGTGGGCGTAGGCGGCCAGCGCGGTCTCGCGGGCCCGCTTGAGCAGTTCACGCAACGTCGGGTTGCCGTCCATGTCGTTGCGCAGTACCAGGATGTTGACGAAAAACCCGATCAGCTGGTCCAATTCGGCTTCGGTGCGGCCGGCCACCGGCGTGCCCAGTGGAATGTCGGTTCCGCCACCGCCTTTGTGCAAGACCATGGCAACGGCCGTTTGCAGCAGCATGAATTCGGTGATGCCCAGCTCGCGACACAGCTCACCGAGCTTGGCGCGGGTGGCCGAGTCGATGTGGAATTCGACGGACTCCCCCTCGCCGCTGGGCACCGGCTGGCGCGGAAAGTCCGGACGCAGCCCGGTGTCCTCCGGCATCCCGGCCAGTTGCCGAGTCCAGTACTCTCGCTGATCGCCGGCGATCGGGGATTCCTGGCCGCCGGGGTCCCCCAGGAACGTGCGCTGCCACGCCGCGTAGTCGGCGTACTGCACGCGAAGCGGGGCCCAAGACGGCGCTTCTCCGCCGCTCCGGGCCCGGTAGGCGGTCATCACGTCCGAGAACAGCACGCCCGCCGACCAATGATCCGAGGCGATGTGGTGCACGACCACCGATAGCACGTGTTCTGCGGTGTTCTCGGTGCGCAGCACCGCGACCCGGATCGGCAATTCGGCGTCCAGCTCGAAGCAATGGCACCGCTCGACGTCGAGCTGCCGTTGCAGCCAGGCGTCGTCGGGTCCCTCCTCGCGGCGCACCGGAACCTCGACTCCGACCGGAGCCACGACCTGATACGGCACACCGTCCAGCTCGACATAACTGGTACGCAGGATTTCGTGCCTGACGACGACATCACCGACTGCGGCGATCAGCGCATCGATGTCCCACGGCCCGGTCAGTTTGGCCGCAAAGGGGATGTTGTTGACCCGGCTGGGCCCGTCGACGCGGTAGGCGAACCAGCTGCGCAGCTGCGACGCCGAGAGCGGCATGGGCTCGTCGTGCACGGTGGTGATCAGCTTGGGCCGCGACTGCGTCAGCTCACCCGAACTCAGCTGGTCGATCCGCTCGGCCAGCGCCCCGACCGTGGCGAGTTCGAACACGTCGCGGATGCCGATTTCCACGCCGCACTCCGCGCGGATGGCGGTGACCAGTTTGGTGGCGACCAGCGAGTGGCCGCCCAGATCGAAGAACGAGTCGTCGACGCCCACCCGCTCATGGCCGAGCAGCCCGGAAAAGAGTTCCGCGACGCGCTGTTCGGTGGGGGTCGTGGGGTCGCGGTATTCGGTGGCCGTTGCGATCTGTGGTTGTGGCAACGCGGCGCGGTCGATCTTCTGATGCGCGGTGATCGGGATTTCGTCCAGCACCACATAGGCGGCCGGGGTCATGTAGTCCGGCAGCGCGGCGGCCACCCGGGCCCGGATGCGTTCGACATCAACCGTTTCCGTGCTCACGCCCTGGGCAGGCGTCACGTATCCCACCAGGCTCTTGCCCAACTTGGGCAGGTCCATCGCCAGCACGATCGCTTGCCCGACGCTGGGGTCGACCGAGATGGCGGACGCGATCTCACCCAACTCGATGCGGAAACCGCGGATCTTCACCTGCTCGTCGGCGCGGCCGACGAACTCGATGTCACCGTTGGCGTTGCGGCGGGCCAGGTCACCGGAGCGGTACATCCGGCCGCCGGGCGTGAACGGGTCGGCGACGAATCGCTCGGCCGTCAGCTGGGGCCTGCGGTGATATCCATGCGCGACATGTGTTCCGGCGATATAGATTTCGCCGATCACGCCGACGGGAACCGGCTGCAGCGCGTTGTCGAGCAGATACACCTGCGTGTTGATCTTGGGTCGGCCGATCGGCACCACCCGGGTGCCCTGTGCGCCCTCCACCGGGTAGCTGGTGCAGTTCACCACCGTCTCGGTCGGTCCGTAGAAGTTGTACAGCGATGCGTCGAAGGTGGCGTGGAACCTGTCGGCGATCTCGCCGGGCAGGGGCTCCCCGCCGATGGGCACGCGTCGCAGGGTCCGCCACTGGCCGACACCGGGTAATGAGAGGAACAGCCCCAAGAGCGACGGCACGAAGTGCATCGACGTAATGCCCTCACGCGCCAGCAGGTCGGTGAGGTAGCCGATGTCGCGCAATCCGTCGGGCCGCGGAATCACCAGGCGGGCACCCATGATCAACGTGCCGAAGATCTCGCCCATCGACACGTCGAAGCTGGGCGAGGCGACCTGCAGCAGACGATCGGTGTCGTCGACCCGGTATTCGTCGCCGAACCAGACGAAATATTCGGCGATGGGTGCGTGCGGCACCGGAACACCTTTGGGCAGCCCGGTCGAACCCGAGGTGTAGATCAGGTAGGCGGTGTTTTGTGGGCTCAGCGGTCGGATCAGCTCGGCCGGTGCGGTGGCCGGATAGTGTGCCGCGTCGGTAACCGGCTCGCGCACAACCAGTTTGGTATCCGCATCCTCGAGAATGAAGGTAAGCCGGTCCTTCGGGTAGGTAGGATCCACCGGCAGATATACCCCGCCCGCTTTGAGCACGCCGAGTGCGGTGATGACCAAATCGGGAGACTTGTCCAGCAACACCGCGACGCGATCCTCGGTACCGATGCCTTGCTCGATCAGCCAGTGCGCCAACCGATTCGACTCTTCGTCGATTTCCCGGTAGGTATAGGCGCGGTCCTCGTGGACGACGGCGACGGCATCGGGCGTCAGATCGGCCCTGCGGCTGACCAGCTCGGGCAACGTGCTGGCCGGGGTGACGAATTCCTCGCCGGTCGACACCGCGCGCAGCCACTCGGCGTCTTCGCCGCTCATCAAAGCGCAGGCCGACAGCCTCGCGTCGGGCTGGCAGAGCAGGCTATCCAGCAACGCGGCGTAGTGACGCAGCAATTGCTCGACCAACTGCTGATCCATCACCTCAACCAGGTACTCGGCCTCGACCAAACCACCGCCGGAGCCGTCCGGCGTCCGGTTCAGTTCGACCATCAAACTCAGCGGCAATTGATTGAAATGCCCGCGCAATTCGCCGCGCTCGCAGCGCACGCCGGGCGGGCAGAAGCCGGCGCCGTCGGGCTCCCGTTGCCCGAAGCTCACCCGGGTCATCCGGTCGGCGCCATGCCGACGATCGGGATTCGACTCGCGCACCAGCCAGTCCAGGTCGGCGCGCGAATGGGCGAAGGCGCCTAGCGCGCCGTCACGAGTTTGGGCCAGCAGCTCGCGGAACGTCTGGTGCGACTGCGGGCGCAGCCGAATCACCACGGTGTTGCCGTAGTACCCGATCACATCCTCGGTGCCCTCGCCGCGGTTGAGCACCGGCGCCGCCACCAGGAAGTCGATCGACTGGGTATATCGGTGCACGAGCGCGGCGAACGCGGCCATCAGCACCATGTACGGAGTGGCGCCCGACTCACGGGCCAGTGCGGCCGCCCGATCGACGGTGTCGGCCGACAATTGCACGAACGCGCGCTGCGCGCGCCAGGTCGTGGGCACCACGGAACCGTTGGCGCCGGGGAGCTCGAGGGGCTCCGGTAGGTCGGCCATCAGCGGCCGCCAATAGTCCAGGTCCGCCTGACGAATGGCGGTCGAATCCGCCGAATGATCCGTCAGCACCCGGCCATCGGCGAAGGCGTCCGGGTCGGTGTATGCACGAGTCAGATCGGCGAAGAACGGCGCCCACGAGCCGTCGTCCCAGGCGATGTGGTGCGCGGTAATCAGTAGCATCAGTTCGTCGTCAGCCAAGCGCGCCACCGTGACTCGCAGCGGTGAATCCTTGCTCAGGTCGAATGGCCGGCGAAAGTCTCGCTGCGCCAGCACATCCAGCCGTAGCCGACGTGCCTGATCGGTCAACCCCGCCAGGTCGTGCTCGGCCCATTCCGGTCGCAGGTCCTCGCGGATCACCGGATGTGGGTCGCCCTCACCGTCGGTGGCATACGTCGTGTGCAGCACCGGGTGCCGCGCGGCGACCGCGTCGACGGCACTGCGCAGCCGTGCGGTGTCGACCGTGCCGGACAGGCGGTAGGAGACGCAGACGTTGAGCAGCGCGCTGTCGGGATCGACTGACTGTACGAACCACATCCGGTGCTGCCCGACCGACATGCGCGGCTCGTCATCTGCCGCCACGGGCGCCACGGCCGTCGTCCTGGCCAGGCCACGTTCGGCGAGCTTGCGCCGCAGTAATTCCAGGCGCTCGTCGTCGAGACCGGTGCTGACGCCGGTGGTGTCTGTCACGCTAGGAGTCCAACCTTTCTAGCATCGCGCGCGTTGGGTGGTGCGCACCGTTGGCGGCGCCGGCGCGCTCGAATGACGGTGGCGCCGCGGGCCCTTCCGCCGAGGCAGCACGCAACGCCTCGATCAGTTCGGTCACCGTGATGCCGCCGAGCATGCGGGAAACCGGAACCGAATCGCCTACCGTGCGGCGCAACCGCTTACGTAGATCGAGCGCGAGCAACGAGTCCACACCCAGGTCTATGAGCGACGTGCCCGGGTCAATGGAGGGCGAATCACCCAGGTGCAATGTCGCGGCCAATTCGGCCCGCACTATCTCAGCGAGTGGCTTCTCAACCGAGACTTCGCGGCCGTCGTCCCCGCCGGTGCGTGAGACGGTGAACGGCATTGGCATTCCCTGGCTTTCAAAGAATACCTGGAGCCGCTCGAAGTCAGCGTCGAAAATCAGTGGATCGCCCTTGTAGCGATACAGACTGGCTTCGATGGCCTGCTCCGGCTCCATTGCCACCAAACCGGAGCGCTCGGTGCGGGTGATCTCGTCACCCACCACTACCCCGGCGCCTTGCCACAGGCCCCATCGGATCGCCGTGCAGTCGCGGCCTGTGGCACGCAACTGGGCGGCCAATACGTCGAGCATCCGGTTGGACGCCGCGTACGCCGCGTGGGTGTAGCCGCCCCAGACGCCGAACACCGACGAGCAGGCCAGGATCCGGCAGTCCGGCCGCAGCGGCCAGACGTCGGCTAGCACCGCCAGTCCGTTGACCTTGGCCGCGCAGACCGCCGCCACGTCCGAACCGGTGAGATCCGAACGCGAGCGCGCCTGCGCGATGCCCGCGGTGTGGATCAGCAATGACGCGCCCGACCCCGCATAGTTGGCGGCAACGGCGGCCAGTGCGCCGCGATCGGTGATATCGCACCGCGGGGCACGCACTTCGGCGCCATACCGGTCAGCGAGCTCACGCAGTGCGGTCGGATCAACCCCGTTGCGGCTCAACAGGGTGACGGTCCGGGCACCGCGTTTCAGGCAATACCGCGCGTACTGCAGTCCGATGGCTCCGCTGCCGCCGGTGATCACCACGTCGTCCAGCGCGGCGGCATCGAGTGGTCGCCGAGTCGCCGATTCGCGGCACGCGCGAAACGTCCGGATGTGGCGTCGTGGCGATTCGGCGCCCCGCAATGCGACCTCGGCCGCCTCGCCGAGCAGCACCTCGACGGCGGCTTGTGCCGTGGCAGGATCGACTTCGCGGTGCGCGAGGTCGAGATGCCCGAAGGCCTGGTCCGGGAATTCGAAGCCGACGCTGCGATGCATGCCCGCCAGCGCCGCCTGCGCCGGAGACACGTTGGGGTCATCCCGGTCGATCTGTTCGGCAGCGGCGGTGAGCAGCCAGACGGCGCGGCATCGAGGACCGATGAGCTCGGAGTAATCGGGGAGGCCCGCATCGGGCCGGCCCGCGATCTGTTCGACTGCGGCGGCGGCGTCGAGCTCGTCGAGTTCCGGGGCGGACACAACCAGGACTTCCGCATCATTCGGTGACACCACACGGCAGCCACGATGTGCCGCAACGGCATCGACGAGTCGCTGCGCCAGCGCCGCCCGCACCGAAGAAGCCGATGCCAACGATGGTCGCGTTCGGTGTGATCGGCGCCGCCGTCGGCTGCCAGTCCTCGACGGCTACGGTGAGCGCCTGGGTCGGCGCCGCTTCGGTCACTCGTTCCGGTGCCACCCACAGGTGCACCGCCCGCATCGGCGCGTTCGGGAATCCCCGCAGCGCGGGCCCGTCGGCCATCGGGACCGCGTCGGTCCACCTGCAGCCGGGGTCGGCGGTCGCAATGGCGGCGATGCTCGCGGACAGCGAATCGGTGATAGATCGGTCGCGATGCCCGGAGCCGACGATGACGGTCGACTCGTCGTCGACGATGCCGCCGAGCGGGTACAGCAACGACGGGTGCGCCGAGAGCTCCACGAACGCGTCGGCCCCGCAGGCGCGGGCATACCGCACGGCGAGATCGAATCGCACTGTGCCACAGAGATTTTCATACCAATAGTCGGAGAAATCGGTTGTGTCACCCAACTCGGTGCCCAGCGTGGAGCCGATGAACCTCACCGGCCCGTCCTGAAACGCCGACTTCGGCGTCAGCTCGGCCAGACTCGTGCGCAACGGTCGAAGCGCACTGGTGTGTCCGGGATAGTCGACCGACAGCTGCTGGCTGAAAATGCCGCGCTGTTGGGCCAGCCGTACCGCGCCGGCCACCGCCTCGTGATCACCGGCAACCACGGTCGACGACGGCCCGTTGACCGCCGAGACTTCCAGCCAGCCGGGCGTATCGGCCAGCAGCGACTCCGCGATGTCGAGGCCGGTCCCGAGCACCGCCATCGCGTAGCGGCCGGTCAGCTGGTCGACAACGGTGGCGCGCGCAACCACCAACGCGACCGCGTCCGGTAGCGAAAGCGCCTCCGCCACATAGGCAGCCGCCACCTCACCGAGGCTGTGGCCGATGGTGACATCGGGCAGCACCCCGCAGGATCGCCACGCTTCCGCCAAACTCACCGCGTGGGTGAACTGCGCCGCCTGAATCTCGGTACGTGACCAGTTGCGCTCTTCGTCGCTCACCAGATATGGCAGCGGAGAGGGAAATCCGGCGGATGCGAACCCCTGCGTGCACCTGTCGGCGGTCTCGCGGTAAGCCGGCAGCTGCCGGTAAGCGTCGGCTCCCATCGCCTGCCATTGATTGCCCTGGCCCGGGAACACGAACGCGATGCGCGGCGGCGTCGTCTTGGCGGAGTACGAGACCAACTCGTGTTCCTCGCCGCGAGCGATCGCGGACAGTCCCGCAGCGAGCTCGGTGCTGTCTGCCGCACGCACCACCGCACGGTGACGTCTCACCCGGCGCAACCGCAGCAGGGTGCAGGCAACGGCGGCGGTCAGATCTGCCGAGTCGCCGACCCTACCCAGGTAGTCCGCGATCGCCGAGGCGTCGCGGCGGATCAGATCTGGGTCGTGGGCACTGAGCAGCACCGGGATGCGCCCGTCCGGCAGTCGATGGGTAAGCATCATGCGACCTCGGGGACGGAGACGATCAGGTGTGCGTTGGTGCCAGCGATCCCGAACGCGGACGCCGCGGCGGTGCGCTGTCCATCAATCGCCGGCCACGGTGTCAAGGTCTGCGCCAAACGCAAACCTTGCTTCTCCCACTCGATTTCGGGGCTCGCTTCGCTCGCATGCAAGGTGGGCGGCACGGCGCCGTGTTCGGCCGATACCAGCAACTTGGCCAGCCCCAACGCGCCGGCAGCGGCGAGCGAGTGGCCCACGTTGGATTTCACCGAACCAAGCAATGCTCCGTCGCCGGGTTCGGTATCGCCGTAAGTCTGTGCCAGCGACCGCAACTCGGTTCGGTCGCCGAGGCGGGTGCCAGTGCCGTGCCCTTCGATCATTCCCACCTCGGCGGGTTTGACCCCGGCCTGTCTGATCGCGCGCCGGAACAGCCGTACCTGGGCATCACCGCTGGGCGCGCTCAGACCGGCGCTGCGTCCGTCCTGATTCATGGAGGTGGCCCGCACCTCGGCGACGATCTGCCGGCCGGCGCGCAAAGCGGCCGATTTACGTTGCAGCACAAACATCGCCGCTCCCTCGGCCCACACGGTTCCGCTGGCCTGTGCGCTGTAGGGGCGGCAGTATCCGTCGTCGGAGAGCGCGTGTTGTTTGGAGAACTCGACGAAGAAGCCCGGCGAGCCCAGCACGTTGACCCCGCCCGCGATGGCCAGGTCGCAGTCGTCGTTCTGCAGGGAGCGCACCGCGACGTGGAAGGCCACCAGGGCGGATGCGCACGAGGAGTCCAGGGTTAATGCCGGCCCGGTCAATCCCAGCGTGTAGGCGATGCGGCCCGAGATCACACTGAGCGCGGTGCCGGCCAGCAGATGACCGCTGTGTTCGGAAAACTTGGCCATCTCGGGTCCGTAGCCGGTGGCCGAGGCGCCGACAAAGCAGCCCACATCGTGGCCGGCCAGGTCGTCGGGGTTGATGCCGCTGTTTTCGCACGCACGCCAGGCCACCCGTAACGCGACCCGCTGCTGCGGATCCATCACGACCGCCTCGCGGGGTGAGATGCCGAAGAACTCCGGATCGAAGGTGGTTGCCCCGGTGAGGAAACCGCCGCGGTCATGGATCTCTTTGAAGCCACTGCGGCGCGAGCCGGCGAGCAGTTCGCGCACCGCCCATCCGCGGTCGGTGGGAAACGGGCCCAGCGCCTCGCGGCCGTGTGCCAGCAGATCCCAGTAACCCTCCGCGGTTTCGATGCCGCCGGGCGCCTCCACACCCATTCCCACGATCACGACCGGATCGGCGCGGTCGGCGTCATGGCCCCCGCCAAAGCAATCGTCAGGCATAGGTGTCACTCGGCATTCACCCGCGCGGCGATCGCCTCGACATGGTCATAGACGTAAAAGTGCCCGCCGTCATACAGCGACACCGCGAAGGATCCGGCGGTGTGCCTTGCCCACTGCCGAAGCACGCCGGTGGCGATGCGGTGGTCATCATGGCCGCCCAGCACGTGAATGTCGGCGTCGATGCGGACCTCGGGGCTGGGTTCATACCCGTTAAAGGCCTGGTAGTCGGCGCGCACCGCGGTGGTCAGCAGTTCGGAGAACTCATCGTCGGCAAGCAGTTCGGGGTCGGTGCCACCCAGATCGGCGATATCGGCCAGCAGCCCGTCGTCGCTGGTCGGCAGTTCGGGCATGTCGGCGACGACGCATGGCGGCGGACCGGCCGATACCCACAGCTTCTGCACGGCCGCGCCGTGCGTTTCGGCGACGCGGGCGAACTCGAAGGCGACGACGGCGCCCATGCTGTGCCCGAACAACTTCAGCGGCGCGACGCTGGGCCATGGCGCGGCCTGGAAGAGGCTGACGGCCAGGTCGCGCACGCTGTCGTGAGCGGGTTCGGTGAGGCGCTCGGCCCGCTGCGGGTACTGCATGACGTAGGTGTCGCCTCCGGCGGCCAGCGCCGCTGCCAGCACCCGGTAGCTCGCGGCCGCCGCGCCGGCGTGCGGAAATATCACGGTGGCGCCGGTGGATGATCCGTGGCCGCGGCCCGGCGTCAGCTTGATCCAGGACGGGAACATGGAAGACGCGGTGATCAGATTATTCAACATCATTGCGCCGTATACGATTTCGCCGGCTGCCGAGAGGCCGCCAGAACTGATTCGGCGTCCATGCCGATAACTTCCAGGTATAGCTCGGCGACCTGGTCCAGTCGGCCGGGGTCGTTCTCGCCGGCGCTGAGCACCGCGGCCAGCGCCGACACGGCTCGGTTGGCGAAGATGTCGGCGACGATGATGTCCGGTGCGTCCAGCCAGGCCCGAATCCTCGCCACCGCCTGGGTCGCGAGCACCGAATCTCCGCCGAGCGCAAAGAAGTCGTCATCGATTCCGATGTTTTCCCGGCCGAGCAGGTCACCGACGATCATTGCCAGTGCGGATTCCAAGGGCGTCGACGGCGAACGGTGGCCGGGCCGCTGCGCTTGCCAGACGGCGGTTTCCAATTCGCGTGCGGCGGCTCGCCGGTCGAGCTTTCCGGCATCGGTGAATCCGATCCGTTCGACCATCATGATGTGACGCGGGACCATGTGCGCGGGTACGAGCTCGCCAAGACGCTGCCGGATCCGCTCGGCGGTCAAAGAGGGGTCGTCGGTGCACACCTGCGCGGCGAGCACGTCGGATTGCCCGGATACGGCGATCAAGGCGGCCACCGCCATCCGCACTCCGGGCACGCGCCGCAACGCGGTCTCGATCTCGCCCAACTCGACGCGATACCCGCTGATCTTCACGCGGTGGTCGGCGCGGCCGACGAATTCGAGGGTGCCGTCCGGCCAGTAGCGCACCAAATCGCCGCTGCGATACCAGATTCGGCCGTCATGCTCGACGAAACGTTCCGCGGTGAGATCGGGGCGTCCGCGGTAGCCGCACGCGATGCCGCGGCCGGACACCCAAAATTCTCCGGGGACCCAGTCGGGGCAGTCAGCGCCGGTGTCGTCGACGACGCGGCAGGCGTTGTTGGGCAGTGGGACACCGAAAGGCAACGCCGCCCACTCATCGGGTATCACCTCGGTTACCTCGAAAATAGTGTTGTGCACTGGGGTTTCGGTCGCACCACCGAGGCCCGCGAAGCGCAGGTTCGGCGCTTCGGCCCGGAGGCGGCGTACCAGCTCGGGCCGCACCCAGTCGCCTCCGGTGGGGATCACCCGCAGTGAGGACAGTCGCCCGCGCCCGACTTCGGTCAGCATCTCCAGCCAGCCGGGCATGAAGTGCAGCACCGTGACTTCATGAGTGTCGATGAGTTGGGCCCAGGCATCGGGATCACGCCGCTGCGCTTCGTCGACCACCACGATGGCCCCGCCAGTGCGCAAGGTGACGAACACGTCCATCACCGAGATGTCGCCTTCCAGCGTCGACAGTGCCAGGCATCGATCCGCACGGCCGATCTGGAAGTGGCGACCGATGAATTCCACCGTGTTCATCGCCGCGTCGTGGGTGACCTCAACGCCTTTGGGCTCCCCGGTGGAGCCCGAGGTGAACAACACGTACGCGAGTTCGGCGGGATCGATTCCCGCTGAATCCATCTCAGCACCGGCGGAAGTGTCGCGAAGCACCTCGGCAATTACCAGCTCGGGAACCGGCAGGGACAGCCGGTGTCCGCCGCACACCAGGGCCAAGCTCACCCGACCGGTTTCGAGGATGCGCTCGGCGCGATCACGCGGCTGGTCGACGCCGATCGGCAGGTAAACGGCGCCGACGGACAGGATGCCCAGCAACGCCGGAATCTGCTCGGCGGTTTTCGGGCCCATCACCGCGATGGTGTCGCCGGCGGCGATGCCGACGGTGCGCAGCGCCGCGGCCACCGCCCACGCCTGGTCGCGCAGTTGCGCGTAGCTGAGGTCACCGATACTCGCGAGCACCGCCGGGGCGTCGGGCTGCTGCTCGGCTTGCCGAAAGAACCCGTCGTGCAACGCTTCTCCGCTGGGTTCGGCGATGCGAGCGTTGGCCGCCTCACGCACCGCGCGCTGCGCCTCCGGCAGCGCCGAGGGGCCCCGGTCGTCCCACGCGTCGTCGGCGGAGGCCAGCCGGTGCAGCTCGTCGATGTGATAGGCGAACATGGAGTCGACGACGCCCGGCGGGAAGATGCCTTCGCGCACATCCCAATTCACCAGGACCCCGCCATCGAACTCGGTGACCTGCGCGTCGAGCAGCACCTGCGGCCCCTGGGAGATGATCCATACCGGCGTGCCGAATTGGCCGATCACGTCGCGGCTGAACAGTTCGCCAAGCCCCAGCGCGCTGGTGAACACCACCGGCGCGAGCACCTGGGTGCCTCGATGGCGGCTGAGGTCGCGCAGCACCGACAGCCCGGGATAGGCGGAATGGGCGGCGGCTGTACGCATCGCGTCCTGCACCGCCAATGCCCGCGCCGTCGCGGTGTTTGCGCCGACGAGATCGATGTCGAGCAGCAAGGAAGAGGTGAAGTCGCCGACCAACGAGTCGACGTCCGAGTGCAGAGTCTGGCGCCCGAACAGCGGGACGTTCAGCAGAAAGCGCGAGGTGGTCGACCAGCGGGCCACGGTGTTGGCGAATCCCGCGGCCAACGCCATCGCCGGGGTGATGCCGCGCGCTTGGGCGCGGGCAAACAGCGCATCGCGGATTTGCGGATCCAGCCAGTGCCAGCGCCGGGTGCTCTGTTGCGAACCGCGGCCGCCCGTCGACGGCAAAGCGGGCGGGTCTGGCAGCTCCGGGAGGCGCTGCGCCCACCAGGCCCGGTCGGCATCGCGCGCCACCTGCGGCTGTGCGTTTTCGGCCTCGATGGCTTGGCGGTACTGCCGGTAGGTGTAGCTCAGCTCGGGGAGATCGCGGCCGCCGTAGAAGGCAGCCAGATCGGCCATCAGGGTCCGATAGCTCATCGCGTCGGCGGCCTGCATGTCCAGGTCTACGTGCAGCCGCGACCGCTCGTCCGGCAGCAGCGTCACCGCGAGTTCGAACACCGCGCCGTCGAGCTGCTGGTGTGATTTGGTATCGCGGATCGCGGCGAGCCGCTGCTCGACCTCGCCGGTGCTCAGCGAGCGCAGGTCCTCGATACTCACCGGGAAGTCGCCGCTCTCGCTGGCCGGGGTGATGAGCTGGTTTCCGTCGGGCAGGAAGCACACCCGCAGCATCGGATGACGACGTGCCAGGGCGGTGGCCGCCGTGCGCAGGCGCTCGGCGTCGAGCGGGCCACCGTCGAACTCCACGTAGAGATGACCGGCAACTCCACCCAGCTGCTGGTTGTCATGGCGACCGACCCACATCGCGTGCTGCATGGGGGCCAGCGCGAACGGCTCGTCCTCCCCGGATAGGTCGCCGGGAGCCTCGGCGGTCAGGATTTGCTGGTCGGACCCTTGCCCGCCGGCGTCGACCAGCCGCGCCCAGGCCTCGATCGTCGGGGTTTCGGCCAGCGTGGCGAAGTCGATGGCGATGCCCTGGCGGCGCCAGCGGCCGGCCAGCGTCATGATCCGGATGGAGTCCAGGCCCTGGCCGATCAGGTTGCTACCCGGCTGAACTGCATCGACGTCGACGCCGAGCAATTCGGCCACCTCCGCCCGGATGTCCTCCGAGCGTGCCGAGGCGTGCACCACAGACCCTCCCTGATTAGCACAGGCTGCCCTAATTTTTTGGTTACCCTATCCTTACTCCCTGCGTCCCCGCTACTAGCCCCGTTCGAAGCCCCCCGCCAGAGGAGCCATGAGCCCGAACACCCCGCAGCCGCCGGCCGGAGTCCTCGACGGGTTCGTGCCGTTCCCCGCTGACCGGGCCGCCGCCTATCGGGCGGCCGGCTACTGGACGGGACGGCCCCTGGACACGATCCTGCGCGACGCGGCCCAGCAATGGCCCGACCGAATCGCCGTACTCGACGCGATGGGGAACACCGGCATCACCTATGCGGACCTCGACGACCAGGCTGATCGCGCGGCCAGTGGACTGTGCGGCGCGGGTATCGCGCCGGGTGACCGGGTGTTGCTGCAGTTTCCGAACGGCTGCCAGTTCGCGGTCGCGCTGTTCGGCCTGCTGCGGGCGGGAGCGATCCCGGTGATGTGCCTCCCCGGCCACCGCGCCGCCGAGATCGGGCATTTCGCCGCGGTCAGCGAGGCCACCGGGCTGCTGATCGCCGATACCGCAGGGGGTTTCGACTACCGGGCGATGGCGCGCGGACTGTCCGAGGAGCACGCCGCGCTCAAGCACGTCATCGTCGACGGCGACCCGGGGCCGTTCACCTCATGGGCGCAACTGCGCGATCAGGCGGCGCCACCGGCACGCCGCCACCGTCGCCCGATCCGGGATCGCCTGCGCTGCTTCTGGTTTCCGGCGGCACCACGGGGACACCCAAGCTCATTCCCCGTACCCACGACGACTACGTCTTCAACGCGAAGGCCAGCGCCGAACTCTGTGGACTCATCTCAGATGACGTCTACTTGGCGGTGCTGTCGGCCGGCCATAATTTCCCGCTGGCCTGCCCGGGCCTGCTCGGCGCGATGACCGTCGGCGCAACGACGGTTTTCGGCACCGATCCCAGCCCCGAAGCGGCCTTTGCCGCCATCGCCCGCCACGGCGTCACGGTGACCGCCCTGGTGCCGGCATTGGCAAAGTTGTGGGCGCAAGCGTGCGACTGGGAACCCGTGACACCAAAGACGTTGCGGCTCTTGCAGATTGGTGGCGCCAAATTAGAACCCGAGGATGCCCGCTTGGTGCGCAGCGCCCTGACCCCGGGTCTGCAGCAGGTGTTCGGGATGGCCGAGGGGCTGGTGAATTACACGCGCCTCGACGATCCCCCGGAAGTCACCGAACACACCCAGGGCCGGCCGTTGTCGCCCGCCGACGAACTGCGCGTCGTCGATGCGGAGGGCGTGCCGGTGACCCAGGGCGAGGAAGGCGAACTACTGGTCCGAGGACCGTACACGTTCAACGGCTACTTTCGCGCCGAGCGCGACAACGAACGCAGCTTCGATCCCGACGGGTTCTTCCGCAGCGGCGACGTGGTCCGGTTGCGCAACGACGGATATCTGGTGGTGACCGGTCGAGTCAAAGACGTGATTTGCCGTGGCGGAGAAACGATTTCCGCGGCAGACCTCGAGGAGCAGATGCACGGCCACGCATCGATCTTCTCGGCCGCCGCGGTCGCGCTGCCCGACCCCTACCTTGGTGAGAAAATCTGTGCGGCTGTGGTTTTCAACGGCCCCGAGCTATCACTGGCGGAATTGAACGGCTATCTCGACGAGCGTGGCGTGGCCGCGTACGCCCGCCCCGACGTCCTGGTTGCGATGACGTCACTGCCCACGACCCCGATCGGCAAGATCGACAAAAAGGCCATCGCCAGCCGGGTTTCGGCGCAACGAACTCACCCGCGACGTTAAGGCTGCGCGTTTTCCCGCAGTCCGGTCGGGGCCCGCGATCAGCCCATCGCCGTGTAGAGGTCGGCCAGCAAGCCAGCCGTGGTCCGGAAGTCCATGCATTGATCGGTCACGGACTGGCCATAGGTCAGCTCCCCGCCGAGCGATTGGGCGCCGGCCACCAGAAAGCTCTCCAGCATCAGACCGGCGATACCGCGCTCGCCCGCCGCGATGCGTGCGGTCATCTCCGCGGTGACCTCGGCCTGCCGCACGTGGTCTTTGGCCGAGTTGGCGTGTGAGCAGTCGATCATGACCTGCGCGGAAAGCCCTGCCTTGCTTAGCCGTTCGACTGCCATGTGCACCGAGGCGATGTCGTAGTTGGGCCCGGTGGTGCCACCTCGGAGGATCACGTGACAGTCGGGATTGCCCAAGGTCTCGACGACGGCCGCGCGACCGACGTCGTCGGTACCGAAGAAATGGTGCGATGCCGCGGCGGCTTTGACGCCGTCGATGGCGACCTGGATGTTGCCGTCGGTACCGTTCTTGAACCCCACCGGCATCGACAGCCCGGACGCCAGCTGGCGGTGCACCTGCGACTCGGTGGTCCGGGCGCCGATCGCGCCCCAGGCGACGGCGTCGGCGATGTACTGCGGACTGGTGGGCTCCAGGAATTCACATCCCACCGGAAGGCCGATGTCGATGATGTCGAGCAATAACCCACGCGCAATGCGGATCCCACGTTCGACGTCGAAGCTGCCATCCATGTTGGGATCGTTGATGAGTCCCTTCCAGCCGATGGTGGTGCGGGGTTTTTCGAAGTAGACCCGCATCACGATCTTCAGTCGATCCGCGTACTCGGCGCCGATCGGCGCAAGTCGGCGTGCGTAATCGAGCGCGGCGACGGGATCGTGCACCGAGCAGGGTCCGACTACCAGTAATAGCCGGTCGTCACCACCGGCCAGGATCGCCGAGATCTCGTCGCGATCGCGTTGGATGGCCTGGGCACGCCGAGCCGTCAACGGAAGCTCGGTGCGGATCACGGCCGGAGCCGAGAGTTCCCGGAACGAAACGATCCGATGATCGGACGTATCGAGAGTCGGCGTGTCGCAATTGACGATGGACATTGAAGGGTGTGTGCCTTTCTGTGCTGGCTCCCAGGGCACGCCCGCTGGTTCCCGATGCCCTGAAAAACAAAAGCAGCGACCTTGCGGTCACTGCTGGGCTCCGGGTATCAGTCGTGCGGTTGCGTCAACCAGACGCTGCATCGCTGGCTCCACCCGGAGCCACGATAAAGCGCCAATACGCGCGCACGCCGATATTCACGTCGGCGAAGATACCATGTCAAGGCGGGACCGCTAAAAACGCATCACGCTGCGCGGACCGACTGCCTCTGGATGGTTGGCGGTTGCTTTCTCCTGAACTCAGCGACCGCAGTCGGCCACGAACAGGTCTCCGGTGGACCCGACGGCGACGGCATAGGGCTCCTTGAGGCCGTCGAACGGCAGCACCTGGCTGCGTCGAGCCCGCCGGAAGCTCCATCACCTGGTCGTTGGGTTGATCGCTGACGAAGACGTCGCCACGCCTGTCTATGGCGAGGCCGGCCGGACCATTCCGTCGGCGCCGCTGGCTGGCAACGGTCTGGCCGCCGGGGCTGAATGTGACGCTGTACACGCCGCCCGCGTGGCCGGTGAAGGCGTCGTCGACCGGGGTGGCCGCCGTCGGCATCCCACAGCCGTACGTCTGATCGATGCTTGCCGAGGCCAGCCGAGGTCCGTCGGGGCGGAAAGCCGCGGCGGTGACCGAATCGGTATGTCCGAAAACCTGGCCGATCGGCTTGCGTCGCTCATGTTCCAGTTCTCCTGCCACACCGACACCGTGCGCGACAGCAGCGCACCAATTCTGGGCTACGGCAGCCGGACCGTCGCGGGCCCGATCAGCTGCGACAGCCAGCCGTCAGGCGTCACGTGCACCGACACCACGACAGGGCACTTCTTTCAGATGTCTCGCGAGAAGTACGACCTTCAATGAGTGCGCACCCCATGTTGGTAGCTCTCGGCGTCACGCGCGAAGGCGGCGGGGTGAAATCGATTGAGAAACTGTGCCATTGCGCTGTGGCACCTGTACACGGACGGTTCCATCGTCGTCGGCATGCACCGGGTACGTGGTCGCCGCCGCACCGCCGTTGGCGACCTCGCCTCCGGTTACCAGGTCGTAGGTGAAACCGTGCAGCGGGCAGATAACGACCCGGTCATCCGCCAGTCCGTCGGCCAGCGGGCCGCCTCGGTGCGGGCAGACGGCGTCCAGCGCCCGCAGCGAGCCGTCCCGCAGCCGGAACACTGCGACCTGCCGACCTTCGACAGCGTAGGCGCGGCCCTCGCCTACCGGGATGTCGTCGATGGGACCAAGCGCTGTAGTCACTCATCGCACCGGCACCTGCGGCAACGCGATCAGTGGTAGCGATGTTCGGAATCGGTTGGGCGTGACCAGGTTTTGGCTCTTATCCCATGGGTCCCGGTACGAATCAACCGATTTCTGCATGTGGGCATCGAGCTCGTCGGCGATGCCGTCGCTGTCGTCGACCACTATTTCGCGGATCCGATCGATGCCCACCCGCGGCACGAACGCGTACGTACGCTCGAGCCAGTTCGCGTTTTCCCGGTAGTACTGCAGGAACCGGCCGGTCAAAGTGATGACCTCGTCAGTGGTGTCGACGGTGGCCAGCAGATCGCCTTTGCGCACATGCGCCCCGGCGGCACCGCCGACGTAGATCTCCCAGCGCACCACCCTCGACCGCGACGACACCGAGGTCCTTGCACAGCGCCTCGGCGCAGTTGCGCGGGCACCCGGTCACCGCCAGCTTCATCTTGGCCGGGGCTGGCCAACCCCTGAAACCGCTCCTCGATCGCGATGCCCAGTGCGGTCGAGTCGCCCACGCCGATAGCGGCAGAAGTCGCTTCCCACACATGTTTTCACGGTGCGGAAGCTCTTGCCGTACGCGTAGCCCGACGGCATGTCCGAGGTCGGACCACACCGCGGGCAGGTCCTCCTTGCGCACACCGAGCAGATCGATCCGCTGGCCGCCGGTCAGCTTGATCATCGGGATCTGATACTTGTCGGCGACGTCGGCGATCTTGCGCAGTTGCTCGGAGTTCGTGACCCCGCCCTTCACTTGCGGGACCACCGAGAACGTGCCGTCGCGCTGGATGTTGGCGTGCACCCGGTCGTTGATGAACCGGCCGTCGCGTTCGTCGACGAACTCGTCGCCCCACATCATCTCCAGCAGCGAGGCCAGCGCCATCTTCGAGCGAGCGTCTTCTTTCCCGTCCGGTGCCAGCGCGGCGAACACCGATGACACCGAGTGCAGTTCGAGCTCGCGGATCAGCCGCATCAGTTCCGGCTTGTCGTATGGGATGCCCGGCACATACCAGTTCGCCGACGGGTCCTCGGTCTCGACCGCACCGCCGGATGCGGCCCACTCGACGATCTGGGCGACCAAGCCCTTGCACGACCCGCAGCCCTTGCCGGCGCGGGTCTGCGGCCATCACGCCGGCGACCGATTTCTGCGCCGCCGCTGACGCAGCCGACGATCGCCGCCTTGTTCACCCCGTTGCAGTTGCACACCTGCGCGTCGTCGGACAGTTCGGCGGCGCCGACCGTCGCCGCTCGGGTGTGCCGATGTCGAACATCAGCGAGATGCGCTCCGGCGGCAGCGGAAGCCCCCGGTCGAAGGCCTGCATCAGGAACGCCACCTTGCTGACATCGCCGACCAGTGTGGCGCCGACCAGCTTGTCGTCGCGCACCACGACGGTCTTGTAGACGCCGTGTTTGGGTTCGCTGAACTGGACGAATTCGTCGTCGTCGTGTTCGGGCGCCTTTAACCCCATCGCCGCGACGTCCACACCGGCCACCTTGAGTTTGGTCGCCATGCGTGAACCGTGGTACGCGGCACGCGGGTTGGCGCCGGTGATGTGGTCGGCGAGCACGGTGGCCTGCTCCCACAGCGGCGCCACCAGGCCGTAGACCTGGCCGCGGTGCTGCGCGCATTCGCCGACGACGTAGATGTCGTCGTCGTCGACCGACCGCATGTGGTCATCGACCACGATCGCGCGTTCGACGGTGAGGCCGGCCCGTTGAGCCAGGCCGACGTTGGGCCGGATCCCGGCCGCCACCACCAGCATGTCGCACGCCACGCTGGTCGCCGTCGGAGAACTCGATCGCCGGCGAGCAGACCGTCCTGGCGTGAGCACCTCTGGTCGTCCGCTTGCCGGTGTGCACGCTCGATGCCGAGGGCCTCGACCGATCGGCGCAGGATGGCGCCGGCCTGGTCGTCGAGTTGGGCGTTCATCAGGGTCGGCGGCGCCTGTACGACATCGACCGTCGAAGCCCGCGGTTCTGCAGGCCCGCGCGCGGCCTCCAGGCCGAGCAGCCCGCCGCCGATGACCACGGCCCTCGATCTTGCCTGCGGCGAACTCGATCATGGCGTCGGCAGTCGTCGAGGCTGCGGAAGCCGAAAATGCCGCGGGCGTCAGGGTCTTGTCGTCCTGCCACATGCCCTCCATCGGCGGGAAGAACGACCGGCTGCCGGTGGCCAGGATCAGCTTGTCGTAGCGCACGATGGTGCCGTCGTCGGCGTGCACCAGATGCGCGAAGCGGTCGATGCGCACCACACGCACACCGGCGCGCAGCTCAATGTTGTTGTCGGCGTACCAATCGACCGGGTTGAGGTAGATCTCGCGAGCGTCGTCGGCCCCGGCCAGCACATTGGACAGCAAGATGCGGTTGTAGTTTCCGTACGGTTCGTCACCGAACACGGTGACCGCGAACCGCTCACCCCCGCCGCGGGACAGGATCTCTTCGATCGCCCGCGCGCCGGCCATGCCGTTGCCGACCACCACCAACCGTCGCTATGCGCGGCCGGATTGCGGCCGTTGCGTTTCGGGCTTTGCCAGTAACGTCATCGTTTCTCCCGAGTCGGCTCAGATCTCGACCAGGCCGAGGTCGATCACCACCGTGCCGCTCAACCCGTCCGGGGCGGCGATGTACAGCTCGAGAACCGTGTCGGCGAGCAGGTCCTCGACCACCCGCAGCGACACGTGCGTGGCGTCCTTTGGCGGCGATCGGGAAGTACCGCATCGGCGGCGCCGTCGCGCATCAGCACCACGGTGATCATCTCGTCGGTGCAGTTGCCGCCGCGGAAATAGACCGGCTGGGTCGATCGCCCCGGCGGGACGACGTAGCGCAGCGACGCGTCGAGCAGAAACGGTGAATCGTAATCCCTTGCCGTCGAACGCGAAGAAACCCTGCAGGAATCGGGGCATGCTGTTGTCACTCATGCCTCGATCTCCTTCCGGACGTTAGCGCGATCGGCCGTCTTCGGTGCATCGGCGCGCGATACGGCGACCGCGCAGACCTTGAACTCCGGCATCCGTCGAATGCGGGTCCAGCGCAGGGTTTGTCAGCCGGTTGACGTTGGCTGCACCGCCCCAGTGGAACGGCGCGAAGACCGTGTCCTGGCCGGATGCCGGTCGACCGATGCCTGCCGTCATGACGGCCTCGCCGCGGCGGGTTCGGAGCCGGACCTTGTCGCCGGTCTGCGACGCCGACGCGCTGGCCAGCGATGGGTGCATCTCGGCCACCGGCTCCGGCTCCGCCTCGGCCAGCTGCGCGACCCGGCGCGTCTGCGTGCCGGACTGGTACTGCTGCAGCGACACGACCCGTCGTCAGGTAGTACGGGAATTCGTCATCGGGCACTTCCGCGGCGCCGCGGTTGCTCGACGGGGTGGAAGTGCGCGCGCCGATCCGGGGTGGGGAAGTCGTCGGTGAACAGCCGCGGGGTGCCGGGGTGCAGTGCGGGACGGGCATGGCCAGAACACCCCTTTTTCAGCCGTCGATCCGCTGGTAGGTGATCCCCGGTAGTCGGCCTTGCCGCCGCCGCTGGCCCGGCCCAGCTCGTCGAAGACCTCCTCGGGATCGGCGGAAAACCCGTGCGCCCCTAGCCGCTTGGCCAGGTCCGCCATCACCTCCAGATCGCGTGCGGACCTCGCCGGGTGGGGCCAGCGCGCGCCTGGCGCCGGATCACTCGGCCTTCCAGGTTGGTCATCGTGCCGGACTCTTCTGCCCACTGCGCGGTGGGCAGCACCACGTCGGCCAGCGCGGCGGTCTCGGACAGGAAGATGTCGGAGACCACGAGGAAATCGAGTTCGCTGAGCCGCTCGGCGATGTGCAGTGAGTGCGGAGCTGACACCACGATGTTGGACGCCATCACCCACATCGCGCGCACCCCGTCGGCGGTGCCGATGCCGGTCGAGCATTTCGTATGCCGAGCGCCCGGGGATCGGAGATCGGCGGGGTCGATCCCCCAGACCCCAGCGACGTGCGCGCGGGCGGCCGGATCGTCCAGCTTGCGATAGCCCGGCAGCTGGTCGGCCTTTCTGGCCGTGCTCGCGGCCGCCCTGCCCGTTGCCCTGGCCTGTGATCGTGCGCGTAGCCGGAGTACGGGCGACCCGGCAAGCCCCAGCGCGAGAGCAAGATTGATGTAGGCGTGCACCGTGTCGGTGCCCCAGGCGGTGCTGCTCGGCGCCGCGCGCCGTCAGGATCATCGCCCGCTTGGCGCCGGCCAGCAAGCGGGCCGCGGCCACGATGTCGGCTTCGGGGACACCGGTGATGCGTTCGACCCGGTCCGGCCAGTACAGCCGCACCGCGCGCCGCACCGCCTCGAAACCCGTGGTGCGCTCGGCGATGTAGTCGTCGTCCGATCAGCCCTTCGCGGACGACCACATTCAGCATCCGTTGGCCAGCGCAAGGTCCGTGCCGGGCACTGGCTGCAGGTGCAGATCGGCGCGTCTCGGCCGTCGCGGTGCGACGCGGATCGACCACGATGTGCTTGGCGCCGCGCGCCCGGCCCGCGTCGAAGAACTGCATCGCGGGCGGCTGCGGTATCAGCCAGGTTGCTCCCCACGATCAGGATGACGTCGGCCTCGGCCACATCGGCCAGCGGAAAAGGCATCCCGCGGTCGATTCCGAACGCTCGGATCGATCGCCGCGGCGGCCGAGGACATGCAGAACCGGCCGTTGTAGTCGATCGCCGAGCGTGCGCAATGCGACTCGGGCGAATTTGCCGAACTGGTAGGCCTTTTCGTTCGTCAGGCCGCCGCCGCCGAAACACCCCACCGCAGTCGCGGCCGTGTTCGCGTTGCGCCCTCTGGAACGCCGCGACGATGCGGTCGAGCGCCTCGTCCCAGGTCGCCGGACGCAACGGGTCGTCACGGCTGTCCCGGATCAGGGGCCGCGTCAGCCGCTCGGGGTGGCTTAGCAGTTCGGCGGCAGTCCAACCCTTCGCGCACAAACCGCCGCGGTTGGTCGGGAAGTCACTCTGCGGTGCAAGCGCAACCGAATCCCCGGACACCTCAAGGGTGATCCCGCATTGCAGCGAACAATACGGGCAATGTGTATTCGTCGACACCGCCGCCATTGGCGATCACCGATCGGCTGATAAGCCGCCGGCCGTACGGCCGACTCGCCTGAATGGACCTCCCACTGACGCCTCCCGATCGGCTCTGTTAAGCCAAACTACGGTCCGCGTGTTTCAGCACTATTGCGATCCGTTATCCGGGCCACTACCACGCCCTCACGGCCCCATCCATCGACCGTCAAGCCTTCTGTCGCTCCGCAGTCGGTGCACCAGTCCTGCATGCGGTTAGCACGTCCACTCAGTCGCCGCCGTGCGTAGTCGTAACCGGTGCTGCGGCGCTGGGCCTGTGGTGGGCGTATTCGTAGCAGTCGGCATTCTTTGCAACGACTTTCCCAAGAAGTGGAGTGCAATGCCGGCAGCTAGGCCGCGGCCGCCGGCGTCGCCAGTCTGACTCATACGAGACTTTGAAATCGGTTTCGTGCACTCGTATCGCCATCTGAACGCACCGTGGATGATTCATCAGGTAAATCGGTTCGTATTGTCGTCCATGGGAAACCAACGCGCCGGCCGAAGGCCGATCAGGCTCGCACACCACACCCGGACTTCTGCACTATCCCCGCGGTTACTTCGTCAGGGTGAACTGTCCCAGCTCGCAGATGCGGCGGTTGAAGAAGTCAGCGCAACCAGTCAAATACTTCATGTAGCGGTCGTATACCTCCTCTGACGTCGCGGCGACCGCTTCGTCGTGCCCGACCTGCAGTGCCGTGGCCCAGGTGCTCAGAGTTCGGACATAGTGCTCGGTGAGGTACTGAACCTTTTCCACCGAGAAACCCGCGGCCTGCGAATAGTCGATGACGTCGGCGTCGCACGGCACCGATCCGCCAGGGAAGATCTCCTTGGCGATGAACCGCATGAACCGCAGATCGGTCATCGTGATCGGAATGCCCATCTCGCGGCCAGCGGTTCATCGGGTGGCCCATGATCGTCTGCAAGACCATCCGGCCGTCACCGGGCATCACGCGGTAGGTCATGTCGAAGAACGCCTGGTATCGCTCTTTGGGAAAGGCCTCGAAAGCCTCGATGCTGATGATGCGGTCGACCGGAGAATCGAACTCCTCCCAGCCGCGCAATAACACCTGACGCGTCCGCGGGGTATCGATCCCGTCCAGCAGTCGCTGGCCGTACGCGCATTGATTCCTGCTCAGCGTTAGACCGATGACGTTGACGTCGTGCTTCTCGACCGCACGCTTCATCACTGACCCCCAGCCGCAGCCGACGTCGAGCAGCGTCATGCCGGGCCGCAATCCCAGCTTTTCGAGCGCGAGATCGATCTTCGCCATCTGCGCCTCTTCGAGCGTCATGTCGTCCCGAGCGAAGAATGCACAACTGTAGGTCCGGGACGGATCCTGGAACACCCCGAAGAAATCGTCGGACAGGTCGTAGTGAGCTTGAATTTCCTCGAAGAATGGCCTCATCTTCGCCTCGGGAGGGCCCGACCCGCTCTCAGCCATCGGCGATTGTCCTCCCTCTACACCAACCCAGGCGCCTTATACCGTTCGTGCCGCAATGCGCAATCATACCTGCTCACAAGTGAGTTAACAGAAGCCGCCGTTACTTTCGTGGTGCGAACCACGGCGCGCGCAGGTGCTGTTTCAGTGGGCGACGATGCTGACCGTGTACCCCCGTTAGTTCGGCTGACGAGTCGTAGACCTACTCTTTTCGTGTTGCACAACCGTGGCCAGCGCTTGATACTCGGCACTGCACCCAATAGCCCACAGACCAGACCTGGTTGGGAATCGAGTCAACCACATTCCCGCGCAGCGGATTTCGCCCCATCAGCGGACCATCGAAGGCGTCGGCAACTGATATCGGAACTGACACTCACGGTTGGCGATCCCGTGCCTGGCGTACCACGAAAATGCCGCAGCCGGCCGGGCCGTTCCCGCGACTTATTGCGTCGCGGTGATCTTCGGCAGACAAGTCGCTGCGGTGTAGGAGCTTCCGCAAGTCGGTGTGTTCGTCGTCGTCGGTCGCGTTGCTCATTCCGAATGCGTATGGCCGGAAGACAACACAAAACCGGTTGGCTGCCAATTTCGTCACTGTGACGCCCTATGGGCATTGAGCAACAAGAAATTTACTGCTGCACAACGGTTTTAGCTCCGGTTAGCCATTAGCCACCGCTCTACTCTGCGTCGATTGAGCCGTCACCGACCTGGTGGTGCGGCCGCTGATCACGCCGCCGGGCCGCGGCCGTCCGACCGCAAACGACATGCGGGCGCGGACAACTGTGCACTTCACTCGTTACGACCCGGACGGCTTGGCCATCGGGGGGACGAGGTTCACCGATACCGGCAGGAGCGATGCCAGTGGAGTTCAGCGACTGGAGATTGTCGCTGCGCCGCCAGCAGGTCATTGCCCGCGAACTCACCAACCTGCTTGCCGGGCTGCTCGATGTCGAGGACACAGACGCAGTCAACGTGCGTTTGCAGCGTTACCGGCCCCGTGATTTTGCTGTCGGCGGGGTGCTGCTGGCCCGGCGGATCCCCATTGCCGCCCGGATCGCCAAACGGCTCGCCACGTAGGGCACTTTCCCTAGCGGCCACCTGGACCTCTGGAGCAGACGTTGTCTCATTTGTAGACAAGCAAAAGTCATCACTCATACCGCCGCGCCGAAACCTAACCACGCTAGTGAGACCCGGGTGCCCCGCTCGAAGACCGTAGTGTCAACTTCAGTATTTGCCGAAGGCCAGTGCGACGTTGTGGCCGCCGAAGCCGAAGGAATTGTTGATCGCATAGCGGTAGTTGCCCGGGCGCGGCTGTCCGGCCACCACGTCCAGGTCGATATCGGGATCCAGGTTATGCAGGTTCAGCGTGGGCGGGATGATGCCTTCGCGCAACGCCAGCACCGTCAGGATCGACTCCACCGCTCCGACCGCACCGACTGAATGGCCCAACGCCGATTTCGGTGCGTAGATTGCCGGTTTGTGGCCGGCCATCGCGTTGTTGATCGCATTGCCTTCGGCCAGGTCGCCGATGCTGGTGCCGGTGGCATGCGCATTGACGTGGTCAATGTCGGTGGCAGTCAGCCCGGCAAGTTCAATCGCCCGCGTCATTGCGTCGCCGGCCCGCTCACCGGTGGGATCGGGCGCCACGATGTGGTAGCCATCTGAGGTGATGGCCGCGCCCATCAGCCTGGCGTGGATGTCGGCGCCGCGCGCCTTGGCGTGTTGTTCGGTCTCGATGACCATCAGTGCACCCGCCTCGCCGAACACAAAGCCGTTGCGATCCTTGTCAAACGGGCGACACGCACCGGCAGGGTCGTCGTTGGTGGTGGACAACACGATGCGCATGGCGGCGAATCCCGCGATCGGCACCGCCTCGATTCGGGTCTCCACCCCGCCGCAAATCGCGATGTCGGCTTCGCCGTAGACGATGTTGCGCCACGCGTGGGCGATGCCCTCAGCACCGGAAGCGCACGCCGATACCGGGGTCATCACCCCGGCTTTGGCGTGGCGTTCGAGTCCGACCGCGGCGGCCGCCGCGTTGGGCATGTACTTTTGCACACCTAGCGGGGACACGGCCTTCATGCCGCGTTCGACCATGCCCTGATATCCGAAGACCAGCTCCTCTGTTGAGCCCATGCCGGTGCCGATGGACACCATCAACCGCTTAGGGTCCACTTGCGGTGATCCGGCGTGTTCCCACACGCGCCGGCCGAGCACGGTGGACATCTTCTGCAGATACGACAGCCGGCGCAGCTCGACCCGGGTCAATTCATGGTCGAAATCCTCGAGCAGATGTCCGCCGATGCGTACCGGTAGGTCGAATTGTTCGACGAATGCATCCTCGAGCTTGCGGATTCCGCTTTGTCCGTCCAGCAGCTTTTTCCACGTGTTGTCGACGTCGACGGCCAGAGCGGTCGTCATCGCGACGCCGGTGACAACGACATCGGGTAAACCATTTCCCGTCGACAAGCCCGCCATAGCGCTGTGTCGCCCTTCCTCCACACTCATGGGTAACTCCCGTCGCTTAGTGCGACACCAATGACCGGCGACTACCCAGATGTTGGGCACTTATGCCGTGCCCAATCAGGCTTTTACCGGGATGGTTTGGACCTACTTTCAGATATGAGAAAGGCATTCAGTTTCGGCGCTCACCGATCAGCTCGCCCAATGGTGCGGCATGGTTGATCAGGTGATGGTCGATGCCTGAGGCGCTGGTGCAGGCTGATCTGCGACTCCCGAACGCGCCATCGGCTGTAAGCCCCCGATATTGTCGCCCGACGTCGGCCAGTCAACTTGCTTACTCAATACCGCGCATCGCATTTTTCGGAGCCGAGCTACTTCGGCAACACCCAGGCGGTATGGCCGACACTCCGAAATTGAGTTGCCCAGCCGGCACATCGGCGGCTGGTACGACATTGAGCTGTTGTGATTGCGAACTAGTGCTATCAGAAACGCCCATATGCAGAGGCCGATGCAGTTTTCTCCATACGGTGCGATCCCATCAATTACCCGGGTCCTCCCCAGACTTGGCGGGCAGCGCGGGCTCGCGGCCCCCATTGCCGATCAGCCAATGCGCCGCACGCGTATAACATCTTCCAGGAGATCGGCGGCCTTCGTGACACTAGCCTCGGGCTTGGTCATCCGGCTGGCGACCTCGCGCGCCCGTGCGACGTATTGCGGGTCCAGAATCTGGCGCAGGTCGGCGACTAGCGATTTCGAGGTGGTGGCCGAAAAGCGCCGGGCGATGCCTACCTTCATTCGATTAACGCGTTCCCGCACATCCCTTGATCCGCCGCCGTCGAGCGGATCCACGTCGGTACTCGGCACGCAGGCATACCGCCGTGCTGACCTCCCCACCATTGAAGATCGCGCGGCTAGTCGGGAAGATTGCCGCATAAGGCCACGCGCGTCCAGGACCTTAACGTGGTCCGAATGTAGGAGGTTGCTGAAGTCACTCCAGCCGGCACAAACTAGAGCCCGCTCGCCTAGCTGCGCGCAGGCCGTACTGATCATGGCGAGCGTGTCGGTGGGAGACTTTACCGGTATGCTGCCAAAGCCAAAAAAAATCGGCGGTCTTCCCGCCGCAATCCACGATGCGACTTCATCATCCGCATCCGTCGACAACTCCATTGTCAGTGTGCCAACAAAAGGCCGCTGACCATCCCATTTGGCCCATTCGGCTGCCAGCCCGGGAAAGCAAATCTCGTCATAAGCCTGAATTTCCAGTGATCTGCGCTGCGGGATCCGACGCTGCGCGGGACTTGTGGCCTTAGGCAGGCCCAGTTCATGGCGCTGTGCGTCCTCAAGCCTTCTTCGCCAGACTCCTCGTCAACCAGTCAATCGCCAACATTACAAGCGGATCCACCGCTACGGCAGGCACGGCACGAAATGGCCGTTGGCCCTTATCGGTAACCAATGCACCGAGGCCAACGGAATCTCGTAATACTCAGCGACAGTTAAAGCAAGGTCCTGGTAACTCACGCCGGTGATCATTAAGTCGGCTCCGTCAGCTAGCGACGTCAGCGTCGTGCCCATATCCCCCCAGCACTGCGTACCCATCTTCCACCCTTCGCGCCAAAGCCTGATTAGATGGCGAATCCTCCAGAATTCGCCGAAGAAAGACGTCCAAAAGTCGCGCAGCGCGTCCACCCACCCCCGGGTACGGCCCGTCCGAATCCACCCATCGGCGAGTTCACCAAGTCCGATCTGGGCGCTCACCCGGGCTTGATCCCGCCGATCGATCAAATCCCACCAAGCTCCGAGGCATCCTGATTAACAATCGCCTCGAAGCGCTTTTCCCAGCGAAGATAGCCACCGAGGCGCCCAAGTACGATGGGCGAGAATGCGATCGTCCACAGCAGCGCCGAGTTCAGCACATTCGCTGGAAAGCGCATCGGCCGCATGACATCGATCAAAAGGACCGCCCGTGTCCCGTCCGTCCGGTTCCAAGCCTCGTGCTCGAATACGTCGTCGAAGATCATCACCCGGCCTTCCTCCCAATGACGGATCTCCGACCCCACCCGGATGGCACACATCTCGGCCGGCTTCGGGAATCAGCAGCCCGTGATGAACGCGTAGCACGCCTTTGTAGGGACCACGATGCGGCGGAAGGTGCTTGCCGGGCGCAAGGATAGAGAACCACGCGGTCTTCATGCCCGGTATCTGCTGGAGGAGCTGGGTTGTTTCCGGGCAACGGCGGCAATTCGCCACCGCCTTCATGCCGAATGCGTAGAAGAAGAAGGTTTTCCAGCCCTCGTCTTGCGACCTGATCGTCCGAATGAGCCTGATCAGGGAGATCCAGGTCGATGAGCGCTGAGGGACTGATCAAGTGGATGATCACATCGCACCACGCTCTGTCTCAACTTCATGTCACAAGTGACATCGGAATGACATGCGGACTGAGACATGACATCTCATTTGAGAACTGACACCGCCCGTAGTTTTCGGAACGGCAACGCCGCCAAAGCTGCCATTGACCAATGTCACCATTTGGTGTTGACTGCGTTCTATGACGGACGGCGTTCCGGCTCGCGGGTCGTTGCGATCCCGCGGCGCGGCAGCGGTAAGTACGTACACCCTTCGGCCGATTACCAGCGCGATTCCGCCCGAACGGGCATGGGGCCTGTGGCTATCGCGCCAGATCGTCGCAAGGATCATGGGGACGTTCGGGCCTTCGCTGGCGGGAACCCGTGTCGAATCGGTTGACGTCAAGCTTCCCGATGGCCGCCGCGTCAAGGGCGAATGGGTCTATGGGCCGCGAACACCTACAAGCGACACCGAGCGCTCGTCAATCAGCGAGGGCGCGATCTATTACGTGCACGGCAGCGGATACGCCGTGTGTTCGCCAAAGACACACCGGCGCTTGACATCCTGGCTATCGGCCCTGACCGGCCTTCCGGTGTTTTGCGTCGATTATCGACTTGCACCGCGCCATCGCTTCCCTACCGCGGCCGACGACGTCCGCGCGGGCTGGGACTGGCTGGTCAACACCTGCGGTGTGCCGCCGAAACAGATTGTGATCGCAGGAGATTCGGCTGGCGGTCACCTGTCGGTCGACTTGCTTCTGCAGCCCGGGGTAGCCAGTAGTCCCCCCGCCGCAATGGTGTTGCTCTCTCCCCTGTACGACCTCACGTTCGAGCTGTCGCTGGCGCGCGAACGGATTCGCCCCGATCCCGCGACGCGCGCAGCGGGGGCGGTCCGGCTGGTCGGCCTCTACCACAACGGCATCGACCTCACCCACCAGCGGTTGACGCTCGACGTCGCCGCCGGCCCCGCGCTTCCCCCCACCCTGATCCAGGCCGGCGGCGCCGAAATGCTGCAAGACGATGCACGCCAACTTGCCGCCGACATCCGAACCGCCGGTGGCAGATGCGAACTGCAGATCTGGCCGCACCAGGTGCATGTCTTTCAGGCGTTGCCGCGCATGACTCCCGAGGCAGCCAAGGCGATGGCCTACGTCGCGCGATTCATCGCTCACGCCTTGCAGGATGCGCGCGCCGTCACCGAGGAGGTCCACTGACCATGTTCGGCCCCCTGGACAGACTGCTCGACCGATCCAAAACCAGCCGCGGCGCCTCGGCGGTGGTGACCGGCGCCGGAAGCGGCATCGGTGCCGCCTTCGCCGTCGAACTGGGCAAGCGCGGTGGCGCGGTGGTGTGCAGTGACATCGACGAGGCAGCCGCACAGCGGACGGCCGACACGATCACGGAGCACGGCGCAAAGGCGGTCGCAATCCGTTGCGACGTATCGCGCTTCGAGGACGTGCAAGCGTTGGCCGAACAGTCGCAATCCTGGTTCGCGGCGCCACCCACTCTGGTGATCAACAACGCCGGCGTCGGCGCGGGCGGTGCCGCCATCGGCGAAGCGCCGCTGGACGACTGGCTGTGGACCTTGGGCATCAACCTGTGGGGTCCCATTCACGGCTGCCACGTGTTCACCCCGATCCTGCGCGAGGCCGAGCCGTCGCACGCGCCGCGGGGCATCATCAACGTGGCCTCGGCGGCGGCGTTCGGTGCGGCGCCCGGCATGGCCGCCTACAACGTCAGCAAGGCCGGCGTGCTCTCACTCTCGGAGACCCTCGCCGCCGAATTGGCCGGCACGCCGGTGCGAGTCACCGTGCTGTGCCCGACCTTCGTCAAGACCAACATCCTCGAATCGGGCCGCATCAGCGAGCAATCCAGCGAATTGGCCGGAAAACTGATGCGCTGGACCGGATTATCGGCGGAGAAGGTCGCGCGGACCTGCCTGGACGCCCATGACCGCGGCGAGCTGTACTGCATGCCACAGATCGACGCCAAGATCGGCTGGAACGTCAAACGCCTGGCCCCGCAGACCTATACGCGTGCGGCTGGCCTGGTGTCCCGCATCAACCTGCCCTGATCACCCCGACGAAAAGGAGCTCCCGGTGGCCATCGACATGGAAGCCATGCTCGCCAAGATCAAGGATCGCCAGTGGGCGCTCGCCGATATCGATTGGGACGCACCCGGTGCCGAGACCATCCGGCCCGAGTTCCGTCCCAAGCTCAAGGCGTTCATGGCCGATCTGTGCTGGATCGAAAACGTCGGCGCCCGTGGATTCGCGGCGCTGGCCAAGAAGGCGCCCGACCCGACGCTGGCCGAGATCTATCGGTATTTCCACGCCGAGGAGCAACGCCACGCCAACGCCGAGATGGCACTGATGAAGCGGTGGGGCATGCTCGACGACGGCGAGGTTCCCAAGCCGAACGTCAACATCCGGTTGGCCATCGAGTGGCTCGACGCCTACTCCGACAACATGCCGCTGTCGGTGCTGGGCACCGTCATCCCCATGCTGGAGGTCGCTCTCGACGGCGCGCTGCTCAAGTTCCTGCTCGACACCGTGGAAGACCCGGTGTGCCATCAGGTGTTCGAGAAGATCAACAACGACGAATCTCGGCATATCGCAGTCGATTTCGAGGTGCTCGACATGATCGGGCACGCCAAGGCGCGCCGGCTGGCCATCGAATTCGTCGGCACCGTCGCCACGCCGGGCCTGATCATCGGCGCGCTCATGTACGTCCCGCTGCTCAATCGCGTCCGCAACGAGATGGCCGGCATGGGCATGGAACCCGAGCGCCTGTACAACGCGGTCAAGCGTTTCAAGCAACTCGGCGAGCGCGGCGAACGCACCCGGCGGGTGCCCGCCTACCAGGTGCTCAAGCGGCACGCCGGCTGGGTGGTCAACCCCGGTCACCCCTATCACCTGCTGGCCAATTCCATGGTGTGGCTGTCCGATCGCTATCCCAAGCCCTTGCTCAAACCGGTGCCCAGCTGGTTCAAGGAACTCACCTACCGGCCGGCGGCGTGACCATGGCGAACAACCACGCCCATGCGGCGCTCATCATCGGAGCCGGCTTCACCGGGCTGGGGGCGGCAATCCGCTTGGCCGAAGCCGGAGTCGACGACATCGTCATGCTGGAGCGCGCCGACCGCGTCGGCGGAACCTGGCGCGACACAACGTATCCGGGTGCCAGCTGCGACGTCCCGTCACTGCTGTACTCGTACTCGTTCGTCAAGAACCCGACGTGGTCACGCACGTACTCGCCCGCGCCGGAGATCTACCGGCACCTCGAGGACATGGCGACCAGGTTCGACATCCGCCGCCGCATCCGGTTCGGCCACGAAGTCAGCGGACTTGACGTTCGACGAGGACGCCGGCGTCTGGACCGCAACGACGAAGAACCGCAAGAAGCTTTCGCGCCCGCACCGTCGTGCTGGCCTCCGGCCCGCTGTCGGACGTCAGCTTCCCCGACATCCGGGGCCTGGACAGCTACCGCGGGCACAAGATCCACAGCGCACGCTGGGATCACGACTACGACTTCACCGGCAAGCGGGTCGCGGTCATCGGCACCGGTGCCAGCGCCATCCAGATCATCCCCGAACTGGTCAAGCAGGCCGGGTTCGTCAAGGTATTTCAGCGCACCCCGTGCTGGGTGCTGCCACGCCTGGACGTCGCCACCCCGCCGGCCGTGCAGGCGTTGTTCACCAAAGTCCCTGCCACCCAACAGCTTGCGCGGCAAGCGCTGTATCTGGGGCCACGAAGCCAGCGCCACGGCGCTGGTCTGGGACACACCGCTGACGTCGCTGGTCGCCCGGCTCGGGCGGGCCCACCTGCGCGCTCAGGTCAAAGATCCCTGGCTGCGCCGTCAGCTGACGCCGGACTTCGCGGCCGGGGTGCAAGCGCATGCTGGTCTCCAGCGACTACTACCCCGCGCTGCAGCGCGACAACTGCAAGCTCATCGACTGGCCGATCGCGACGTTGAGCCCGGTCGGCATTCGCACCAGCGACGGCATCGAACACCACCTCGACTGCATCGTGTTCGCCACCGGTTACGACGTGCACCTGACCGGTCCGCCGTTCCCGGTCACCGGGCTCGGCGGTCGGTCGCTGGCCGCCGAATGGGCCGACGGCGCACAGGCTTACAAGAGCATCAACGTGCACGGCTATCCCGAATCTGTTCTTCATGACCGGCCCCAACTCCGGGCCCGGACACAATTCGCTACTGGTTTACATCGAAGGCCAGCTCGAGTACGCGGTGCGTGGCATCACCGCCGTCCTTGACAACGACCTGCGTTATCTCGATGTGCGCGAAGATGTCCAGCGTCACCACAACGAGGGCCTTCAACGCCGGCTCACCAAGACGACCTGGATGTCGGGTTGCCGCAGCTGGTACCTCACCAAGGACGGATTCAACGGATCGATGTACCCCGGTTTCGCCACGCAGTATCTTCGGCAGATGAGGGATTTCCGGTATCGAGGACTATCAGGCGGTGGCACGCCACGCCCACGACGCAGGCCACCGCGTCGGCCTGAGATGCCGCACTGACATGGCCACCGAGCGCGCATCGCGGCCCGAACCCGGCACCATCGCCAGCGTGCTGCACAACGTGCGGCGCGCACCCAAACGCGTTCGGCGCCAGTCGCGGGAATACCGCCAACTCATCGAGGCGGCGGTGTCACAGCTTTTCGATGCGGCCGCCCGGCACCCGCACGGCGCCGCGAACTCCGGTGAATACCGGATCGACGACCTGGCCCGGCTGGCCGGCACCACCACCCGCAATATCCGCGTCTACCGCGACCGCGGACTACTGCCGCCTCCACTGCGGGTCGGCCGGATCGCGCTGTTCAACGACACCCACCTGACCCGGCTGCGGCTGATCACCTCGATGCTCGACCGCGGCTACACCATCGCGCACGTGCGAGAAATGCTCAGCGCGTGGGAGGAAGGCAAGAACCTCGGCGACGTGCTGGGCCTCGAAACCGCCATCGTCGGCACCTGGACCACCGAGAAGCCGGAAACCGTGTCGCTCGCCGACGCCCAGCGACTGGTCGACGACGCCGACGCGTTCGAGCGCCTGGTGGCGCTACAGGTGATCCGGATCGACGGGACACAGGCCACCATCACCCGCCCGAAACTCATCGAAGCGTTCAACGAAATTCGCGGCTATGGCGTCAAATTCGACAAGCTCATCGACCTGCACGAGCAGATCGTCCCCGAGATCGACAAGATCAGCGACATGCTGGTGCGCGCCGGAGCCGAACACGTGCTGGATCGCATCAAGCCCGGCGAGCCCCTGCCGGCCGACGCCGAAATCGCCGAGCTGATCACCATGCTGGTCCGCTTCCGAACTCAAGCGGTGGCGACCGTCACCGCCACGCTCGCCTCGTCGATCGAATCCAATATCGAATCGCTCGTTGGCCACATCTTGGCCGACTATCTCGAATCGAGCTCTCCGGTCTGAGCCTGGGTCCGTGTGCGCGGGGAACACCAAGCCACCGGCGAGCAGGATTAGCGATCAGATTTTATGGCGCGCAATCAGATACGGCGCGAGGGTGGACAGCTTTTCGCAGGTCTCTTCGAACTCGCGGTCGGGTGTGGACTCTTCGATGATGCCCGCGCCGGCCCGCAGCCAGGTCCTACCGTCACATTCGTACGCCGCCCGCAGTGTCAGCGCCGCATCAAGTCCGCCGTCGGCTGAAAACATCACGACCGCACCAGAATACAGCCCGCGGGGCCCCTCATCGAGGCGCATGATCGCTTCAACGCCATTCGCTTTCGGAATGCCCGACGCGGTGACCGCCGGGAAAAGCGCTTCGAGCGCATCCATCCGGTCATTTCCCGTACCCAGCCGACCGCTGACCGTGGAGCCGAGGTGCTGCACGCTGCCCCGTTCCCGCACCGTCATGAAATCGGTGACGACAGCGGTGCCCGGCTCGGCGATCTCGGCCATTTCCTGCAGCGAACTTCGTACCGAAATAGCGTGCTCGACAATCTCTTTGGAATTCGACTCCAGCTCGTCGCGAGCCTGGCGGTCACGGACCTCGCCACGGCCGAGCGCGCGGGTGCCCGCCAGCGGTTCGGTTACCACGAGGCCGTCGCGATGGACGGCCGCGACCAGTTCGGGGCTATAACCCACGGCGCGAATGCCGCCCAGCCGCAGCAGGAACGACCGCACCGGGGTGTTGTGCCGACGGGCCAGCCGATAGGTGGACGGAAAATCAAGCGCGAAAGGCACTTCGAGAGATCGGGAAAGGATCACCTTGTGGTAGCGGCCCGCGGCGATCTCGCAAACGGCCGACGCCACGCGATCGCGATAGGCGGACGGGTCAGCGACCACGTCGACCGCTGAGGCGCCGCGCAGGTCGGGCACGCCGTCGCCCAGCACGCCCAGGACTTCGTCCCGGTGGCCAGCCGACGTACCGAAGAGCCGGACCTCCTCCCGCGTCACCACAATGCGGCCATGCGGCCAAAACACCCGGGCCAGTGCGGTACCCGGTGCCAGGCGCTGCTGCAGCCCGTAGCGGTACACGCCGAATTCGTAGGCGATCCAACCGAAGAGCTGGTCGGTTTCCAGCAACAGCCGATCGATGGCTTCACCGAGGACCGGACCAGGCCTGCCTGACCATTGTTGGCTCCGGGTCACGCCGTCGCGGCTCACCCGCAGCTCGTCGCTGTCCAGCTCGATCATCGCGCGCACACCGGTGGCCAGCACCCATTCACCGCCGCGCTCGTAGAGCAGATACTCTTCCCCGACGCGCTCGGATAGCACCACGACCAGCTCAGCCGCCAGGTCTGCCGGATCGATATGCGGGGGGAGCGGAATCGACGGCGACTCAGAGCCGGCGGAACTCGTCTCGACGCTGACCTCGGTCACGGTTAGTAAATGTAGCCTAACCTATGTAGCTGTGCGCAACGATCCCGCGAACTGTCCCCTCGATTGCCGCATTCAGCTAAAACTCCCGCGCAGTTAAAGCCTCAGCCAATCGGGCGCGATGCCCGGAGCGCGCCGGCGCACCGGCAAACGCCCACCTGTTTGCGCAGGTAAAGCCGACTTCACTCGGCCGTTCAGGCGCGAGCCCCCGGCCGACCGTGAGGATCACCACTCCAAAGTATTTCCCAACCGTTTACATTGCGGCCGCACAACAAGCGGTTACGGCAGCCAGACTTTTCCTAGCGCGCACTGCCCGCCCGGGAAGAATCCGCCGGATTGGAGGAACACGGTGTTCATAATCCGGCTTTCCAACGGCGAGGAAGTACACGCGAGCGACGGCGACGAGCTCGAAGTCAATCAACAGACCGGTGTGCTTTCGGTTTCCCGGGTCGACGGTTTCGAGGAAATCACGACGCATTACTCGCCGTCGGCCTGGCTGTCGGTAACGCATCGCCAAAAGGGAGCCGCCGCCAGGCCGTCGCTCGTCCCATCGGCGCGTTGAGCCCGTATTAACTCCACAGTAAATGCACAGCAGTCTCACACCAAACTAATGGCGCCTGTGAAACGCACGCGTGAAGGGTTTCGTTTGATGAATTTCGTCTTGGCCTGTGGATTTGCCGGTCATCGGCCGCGCCCTGAGGCGTCCATTCCCCTGTGTGCAGTCAAGTGGCGGCGAGTCAGCGGCGGGGATAAATTCTTGACGGTCGCAGGGATGTTTCGTGGTTGCTCCGCTTGCGGACGGTGCTTCCCCAGATCAGCGCTCTAACCAACGGAGGCATCGATGCTGCAAGAGTTCTGGCACAACTTCACCCATAACCTGTTCAAACCGCTTCTGCTGTTCTTTTACTTCGGGTTCCTGATCCCCATCCTCAAGGTGCGGTTCGAATTCCCCTACGTCATCTATCAGGGGTTGACCATGTACCTGTTGCTGGCCATCGGCTGGCACGGCGGGGAAGAACTCGCACAGGTCAGTGCGTCGAGCGTCGGGGCCATCGTGGGCTTCATGGTCCTGGGCTTCGTGCTGAATTGCCTGATCGGCGGTCTGGCCTACTTGGGCCTCAGCCGCCTGAAATCACTGCGTAAAGTCGACCGCGCGACCATCGCCGGCTACTACGGGTCGGACTCGGCGGGAACTTTTGCCACCTGCGTGGCCGTCCTGGCCGCGGTGAACGTCGCTTTCAACGCCTACATGCCGGTGATGCTGGCCGTGATGGAGATACCGGGCTGCTTGGTGGCGCTGTATTTGGTGGCGCGACTGCGCCATCGGGGCATGGACTCCGCCGGCTACATGCCCGACGAGGCCGGCTACACGCCGCCCGTCAAGGTCGGGGTCGGACCCGGCACCCCCGCGCGTCCTCCGCAGGGCCAGAGTCTGGAGAGCCAGGAGGAAGCGGCCATCGAGCAGGAGCTGGAGCTGTCGCTGGAAAAGCTGGAGCACCCGGATTGGGAGCCCGACCAGAGCCCGCCGCGCCCGAACGCCAAGAGAATGCGGATTTTCTCCCGGGAGCTGTTCCAGGAGGTCTTCCTCAATCCCGGCCTTGTCCTGTTGATGGGCGGCATCATCATCGGCCTCGTCAGTGGACTGCAGGGACAGAAGGTCGTCGCCGACGACGACAAATTCTTCGTGCTGGCCTTCCAGGGCGTGCTGTGTCTGTTCCTGCTCGAGATGGGGATGACGGCGTCGCGCAAGTTGAAGGACCTTCGCACAGCGGGTCCCGGTTTCATCGTCTTCGGCCTGTTGGCACCGAATGTCTTTGCGACACTGGGCATCATCGTCGCCTGCAGCTACGCATCGCTGACCCATACCGACTTCAAGACCGGAACCTACGTATTGTTCGCGGTCCTGTGTGGTGCGGCGTCCTACATCGCCGTCCCGGCGGTGCAGCGCCTGGCGATCCCCGAAGCGAGCCCGACGCTGCCGCTGGCCGCGTCCCTGGGCCTGACGTTCTCCTACAACGTCACGGTGGGGATCCCGCTCTACATCGAGATCGCCCGTCTCTTCGAGCGTTGGTTCGGGGTCTGATCGCGGACAACGCCGCTACCGCAATAACGTTCGCACCACGGCGTCGGCCAGCAACCGCCCGCGCGGAGTCAGGACGAGCCTGTCACTGTCGGACACCAACAACCCGTCGGCAACCACGCTCTCGGCGCGGTCGCGCTCGGTGGGACTCAGCAGATCAACTGGAAGGCCTTGGCGTAGACGGGTTTTCAACAGCACGTCCTCAGTGTGCAAGGCGTCGGCATCGAGCTGCTCGAATCCGGCTACCGGCAGCGCCGCGGCGCTCAACCTTTCCGCGTAAGCGTTGGGATGCTTGACATTCCACCAGCGCGTCGTACCGACGTACCCGTGCGCTCCGGGTCCGGCTCCCCACCACTGGCCGCCATCCCAGTAGCCGAGATTGTGCCGGCACTCTCCGCCGGGCCGCGACCAGTTGGACACTTCGTACCAGGACATTCCCGCCTGCGACAGCCGCGCGTCCACCAATTCGTAGCGGTGGGCCAACACGTCGTCATCGGGTGCGACCAGTTCGCCGCGCCGGACTCGTCGGGCCAGCGCGGTGCCTTCCTCGACCACCAGCGCATAGGCGGACACATGATCCACGCCGGTCTCGATGGCGGTGTCGACCGAGCACAACAGGTCGTCGTCGGACTCCCCCGGCGTTCCGTAGATCAGATCGAGGCTGACGTGCTCGAAGCCGGCGGCCAACGCCTCACGGGCGGCGGCCGCGGACCGGTTGGGTGTGTGGATGCGGTCGAGGACACCCAACACCCTCGGCGCCACCGACTGCATCCCCAGCGATACCCGGGTGTAGCCCGCAGCACGGATGGCGTCGAAGAAATCGGGCCATGCCGATTCGGGGTTGGCTTCGGTGGTGACCTCGGCATCGGGTGCCAGCGTGAAGTGCTGGCGCACCATGCCGAGCAGCGTGGCCATCCGCGGGCCCCCGAGCAGTGAGGGCGTCCCACCACCGACAAACACGGTGTTCACCGGCTGCGCGTGCAACCTTGCGGCGGCCAGTTCCAGTTCCGCCCCCAGCGCGCTGAGCCAGGCGTCCGGATTGACGCCACCCAGCTCGGCCGGGGTGTAGGTGTTGAAATCGCAGTAGCCGCAACGGGTTATGCAGAACGGAACATGTACGTAGATGCCAAACGGCCGCCCGGCGACCACCCCGACGTCGGGCAGGTCGACCGGTTCCTCTCGAATGGCCATGCCAAATGATCCCACGACGAACGGGTCGACCCCGGGTTTCGGTCCGGCTGCGACGCCGACCCGCGCACAGCGAACGGTCGCATGAACCTCTCAGGCTTTGGGAGTGCGATCTCCCAGAGTTGCGCGGTACTTTTAATCACCGTGAGCCAAGATTTAACCTGCTCGCACAGCCCTTCGGCGTCCGTGGCACAATGGTGCGGTGACTGTCGACCGGCCCAGCGTGCACATTGTGCTCGTGGCGCGACGGCACATTGATCTCAAGCGCGTCTGCAGCTGTATCTGTCTGCCTTGATGTGGTAGACCCAGGCCCCCTGCGTCTCCAGCTGGCCGACGGTTCCGCGCCGCCCCAAAAGTGCCGGTGAACTGTGCTGGCCGCGCTGGCGATCTTTTGAAGGAGAGAACTTCCGATGACCACCGCCCGACCCGCAAAGCCCCGTAACGAGGGCCAATGGGCACTGGGGAATCGTGAGCCGCTGAACCCGAACGAAGAGATGAAGCAGGCCGGCGCCCCGCTGGACGTGCGGGAGCGTATCGAGACCGTCTATGCCTTGAACGGCTTCGACAGCATCGATAAGAGCGACCTGCGGGGGCGTTTCCGCTGGTGGGGCCTGTACACGCAGCGCGAACAGGGCTATGACGGCACGTTCACCGGCGACGACAACGCGGAATTGCTGGAAGCCAGGTACTTCATGATGCGGGTGCGGTGCGACGGCGGTGCGCTCTCGGCGGCCGCACTGCGCACCGTGGGCCAGATTTCCACCGAGTTCGCCCGCGACACTGCCGACATCACCGACCGCGAGAATGTCCAGTACCACTGGATCGAGGTGGAGAACGTCCCCGAAATCTGGCGGCGGCTGGCCGAGGTCGGGCTGCAGACCGCCGAGGCGTGCGGCGACTGCCCGCGGGTGATCCTGGGTTCACCGCTGGCCGGGGAATCGCTCGACGAGGTGCTCGACCCCACCTGGGCGATCGAGCAGATCGCGCGCCGCTACATCGGTCAGCCCGACTTCGCCGATTTGCCACGCAAGTACAAGACCGCGATTTCGGGTCTGCAGGATGTGGTGCACGAGGTCAATGACATCGCGTTTATCGGCGTCAACCACCCCGAGCATGGCCCGGGGCTGGACCTGTGGGTCGGTGGCGGGCTGTCGACCAACCCGATGCTGGCCCAGCGGATCGGCGCCTGGGTGCCGCTCGACGAGGTGCCCGAGGTGTGGAACGCGGTGACCTCGATCTTCCGCGACTACGGCTACCGACGGCTGCGGTCCAAGGCGCGGCTGAAGTTCCTCATCAAGGACTGGGGCGTCGAGAAGTTCCGCGAAGTCCTGGAAACCGAGTACCTCAAGCGTCCGCTGATCGACGGTCCGGCCCCCGAACCGCTGAAGCACCCGATCGACCACGTCGGCGTGCAGCGGCTCAAGAACGGGCTCAACGCGGTGGGCGTCGCCTCGATCGTGGGTCGGGTGTCGGGCACCATCCTCACCGCGGTTGCCGACCTCGCCGAGCGGGCCGGCTCGGACCGGATCCGGCTCACCCCCTACCAGAAGCTGGTCATCCTCGACGTGCCCGACGACAAGCTCGACGAGCTGGTCGCGGGTCTGGAAGCGCTCGGCCTGCACTCGCGGCCGTCGCACTGGCGGCGGAATGTGATGGCGTGCACCGGAATTGAGTTCTGCAAGTTGTCCTTCGCCGAAACCCGGGTCAAGGCGCAGTCTTTGGTGCCGGACCTGGAACGCCGCCTCGCGGACATCAACGAGCAACTCGACGTGCCCATCACCGTCAACATCAACGGGTGTCCCAATTCATGCGCGCGAATTCAGGTCGCCGACATCGGGCTCAAGGGCCAGATGGTCGACGACGGAGAAGGCGGCTCGGTCGAGGGTTTCCAGGTTCACCTGGGCGGCAGCCTGGGCCTGGACAGCGGGTTTGGTCGAAAACTGCGCCAGCACAAGGTCACCAGCGACGAGCTCGGCGACTACATCGAGCGGGTCACGCGCAACTTCCTGAAATATCGCGGCGAGGGTGAACGTTTCGCACAGTGGGCTATGAGGGCAGACGAGGACGATTTGCGATGAGCGAACGAACAACCAGACTTCCAGAAGCCGAACTGCGTGCGCTTGCCGCACGTGGGGCGGCAGAGCTTCAGGGCGCCAGCGCCGCCGACGTGTTGCGGTGGACTGACCAGACATTCGGCGGCATCAACGGGCCGCGCGGCTGGGCCACCTGCAACTATGTGGTGGCCTCGAGCATGCAGGAGGCCGTGTTGATCGATCTGGCGGCCAAGGCGCGCCCGGGTGTGCCGGTGGTATTCCTGGACACCGGCTATCACTTCGTGGAGACCATCGGCACCCGGGACGCGATCGAATCCGTGTATGACATCAGGGTGCTCAATGTCACTCCCGAGCAGAGCGTCGCCGAACAGGACAAATCGCTGGGCAAGGACCTGTTTGCGCGCGATCCGGGAGAATGCTGCCGGCTGCGCAAGGTCCAACCGCTCGGCAAGACGCTGCGCGGATACTCGGCGTGGGTGACCGGGCTGCGCCGGTCGGAGGCGGCGACGCGCGCCAACGCGCCCGTGGTCGGTTTCGACGAGGGCTTCAAGCTGGTGAAGGTCAACCCGATGGCGACGTGGACCGACGAGGACGTGCAGAACTACATCGACGAGCACAGCGTTCTGGTCAATCCGCTTATCTACGAAGGCTATTCGTCGATCGGCTGCCAGCCCTGCACGGCCAAGCCGCTGGCGGGCGCCGACCCGCGCAGCGGACGCTGGCAGGGGCGGGCCAAGACCGAATGCGGATTGCACGCCTCCTAGCGACAGCGCGCAAACCGACGACGACTCCGGCCGTCAGGCCGACGTGAACGTGTTCTCGTCCTCGTCGGCCTCCTCCGCACGACCAGCGTCGGTTGAATCGAGGGCGATCGGCGGGACCCTGGTGGCGCGCACGTAGACGGTGTCGCCCTCGCGCAGGGCCAGCGCCTCGGCGTCGCCGCGGGTGATCTGCGCGGTGAAGAAGCCGCCGGTGGCGGCGCTGGTCAACTCGACCCGTACCTCGAAACCCAGCGTTACCACCCGGTCGACGACGGCGCGCACCACACCGACGGAATCGGCGGTGCCGTCTCCGCCGGCGATCGCCATCTCGGGGTTGCGACCCACCCGGATGTCGTGCGGGCGCACGAGGGTGCCGTTCAGGGTCGACACCGCACCGAGGAACGACATCACGAACGCGTTCGCCGGGGTGTCATAGACGTCGGTTGGGGAACCGATTTGTTCGATGCGGCCCTGGTTCAGCACCGCGATGCGGTCGGCGACGTCCAACGCCTCGGCCTGGTCGTGGGTGACCAGCACCGTGGTCACGTGCACTTCGTCGTGCAGGCGCCGCAGCCACGCCCGCAGATCCTCACGCACCTTGGCGTCCAGCGCGCCGAACGGCTCGTCGAGCAGCAGCACCTGCGGATCGACCGCCAGCGCCCGCGCCAGTGCCATCCGCTGTCGCTGACCACCGGAAAGCTGGTTGGGATAGCGGGCCTGAAGCCCGCTCAGTCCCACCACTTCCAGCAGGTTGTCGACTTTGGCTTTGACCTCGGCTTTGGGTCGCTTGCGGACCTTGAGTCCGTAGGCCACGTTGTCGCGGACGGTCAAATGCTTGAACGCCGCATAGTGCTGGAACACGAAGCCGATGCCACGACGCTGCGGTGGCACCCTGGTCACGTCACGGCCGTCGATCGTGACGGTTCCGGTGTCGGGTTGGTCGAGGCCGGCGATGGTACGCAGCAGGGTCGATTTGCCCGAACCGCTGGGACCCAGCAGGGCAGTCAGCGAGCCGGTGGGCACGACGAAGTCCACATGGTCCAGGGCGACGTAATCGCCATAACGTTTGTTGGCGTCACGCACGATGATGGCGAGGTCGTCGCGGTTGCCGTCAGTCACGGTCATTCCCCTCGTCAGGCCTGTCTGGCCGCTCGTGCGCGGCGCGCGTCAAGCACCACCTGGAAAACCAACACCAACACGGCAACTCCCATCAGCAGCGTGGACAGCGCATAGGCGCCGTACGCCGCGCCGCGGTTGTAGCGGTCGGAGACAAGCAATGTCAGTGTCTGCGACTTCCCCGGCAGGTTCGACGACACCATGAGCACCGCGCCGTATTCCCCCAGGGTACGTGCGATGGTCAACACGATGCCGTAGGTCAGACCCCACCGGATGGATGGCAGGGTGATCCGCCAGAAGGTCTGCCACCAGCCCGAACCCAGGGTGGCCGCCGCCTCCTCCTGGTCGGTTCCCAGCTCGTGCAGCACCGGCTCCACTTCGCGAACCACGAAAGGAAGCGTGACGAAGATGCTGGCAAGCACGATTCCCGGCAGACCGAAGATGATCTTGAACCCGAGGTCTTGCTCCACGAATCCGAGTGCACCGGCCGACCCCCACAACACGATCAACGCGACGCCCACGATGACGGGCGAGACCGCGAACGGCAGATCGATGACGGCCTGCAGCACGCCCTTGCCACGAAACCTATTGCGCGCGAGCACCAATGCCGTGGGAATACCGAAGACGACGTTGAGGGGCACCACGATGGCCACCACCAGCAGCGTCAGATTCAGCGCCGATATCGCGGCGGGCGTGCTCACCCAGGCGTAGAACTGGCCGAGCCCGGGCTGAAAAGTCCGCCACAGGATCAACGCCACCGGGACGACCAGCAGGACGAAGATGTATCCAAGCGCGATCAACCGCAACCAATAGCGCACTGCCGCAGACGATGTCATGCGGACAGCTCTTCTCGCTTGGCTGCGTGCCCACCCACGATCCGCAGGATGAGCAGCACGACAAACGAAATGGCCAACAGCACAACCGATATTGCGGCGGCGCCGGTGCGATCGTCATTCTCGATCAGGGTGCGTATCCACTGCGACGACACTTCGGTCTTGCCCGGCACCGCACCACCGATGAGCACCACGGATCCGAACTCGCCGATCGCCCGTGAGAATGCCAGCCCCGCACCGGATAACAACGCGGGCAGCAGCGACGGCAGCACGACGGAGGTGAAGATCTTCGCGCCGCTGGCGCCGAGCGACGCCGCGGCCTCCTCGGTTTCGCGATCCAATTCCAATAGCACCGGCTGGACGGCGCGCACCACGAACGGCAACGTGACGAAGGCCAGCGCCACCGTCACACCCCATGACGTGTGCTGCAGATGCAGGCCGACCGGGCTGTTGTTGCCGTACAACGCCAGCATCACCAGGCTGGCGACGATGGTGGGCAGCGCGAACGGCAGATCGATGATCGCGTCGACCAGCCGCTTGCCCGGAAACTCATCACGCACCAGCACCCACGCGATCACCAGGCCGAAGACCAGGTTGAGCAGGGTGACCCCGGCCGAGATCGTCAGGGTGACCCGGAACGACTCGACCGCGGCATTGGAGGAGACCGCGAGCCAGAAGGCGTGCCAGCCGCCACCCGCGGATTGCCAGGCTATTGCCGCCAGCGGCAGCAGCACGATCACCGACAGCCACACTGTGGCCGCTCCGACCCGAAGGGCGGTGGTTCCGCGGCCGCGGCCGGGAAGCGGTCCCGGAGGTGCGTCACCTCTGAGCTCGGGCCGGATGGCCAGCGGGTCCGGCGTGATGGCCGTCATCCGGTGGCCTTCGTGTAGATCTTGGTGATGCTGCCGGTGGTCTTGTCGAACAGCTGCGGATCCGCCGTGGCCCAGCCGCCCAGGTCGGCGATGGTCCACAGTTTGGCCGGCACCGGGTACTGGTTTCGGAAGTCGGCGGCGACGGCCGGATCGACCGGGCGGAAACCGGCCTGCGCCCAGACCTTTTGGGCCGCGGCCGTGTATTGGAAATTCTTGAAGGCGACGGCGGCATCCAGGTGCGGGCTGGTGTTGACCACGGCCACCGGATTGTCGATCTTGAAGGTCTGCGGCAGGTTGATATGTTCGACGGGCTTCCCCGCCCGTTCGGTGGCGATGGCCTCGTTCTCGTAGCTGATCAACACGTCACCGCTGCCCTGGACGAAGACATCGGTGGCTTCCCGTCCCGATCCGGGGCGCAGTTTGACGTGTTCGGTCACCAACTTCTTGATGAAATCCACACCGGCGTCGCTATGGGCGCCGCCTTCGCTCTTGACGGCGTACGGCGCGAGCAGATTCCACTTGGCCGATCCGGAACTCAGCGGGCTGGGCGTGATGACCTCTACGCCGGGCCGCAGCAGGTCATCCCAGTCCTTGATGTTCTTCGGATTGCCCTTTCGCACCACCAGCGTGACGACCGAGCCGAACGGAATTCCCTTGGTGGCGTCGACATTCCAGTCCTTAGCAACCTTGCCGGCCTTGACCAGTCGAGCGATGTCGGGTTCGACCGAGAAGTTCACGACGTCGGCCGGCTTGCCGTCAACGACACCGCGGGACTGGTCGCCGGAGGCCCCATAGGAGGTGACGACTTGCACGCCCTTGCCCTCGTCGGAGGCATTGAACGCGGGAATTATCTTGCTCCAACCGGGTTCTGGGACCGAGTAGGCGACCAGGGTGATGCTGGTGCGCGCATTGGCCAGCCCGCCGCCGCCGACGGCATCACTGGCGCCGCCGGAGCATCCGGCGAGCAGGCCGGCAGTCAGGGCAAGGGCGAGGACGGGCCGCCAGCGCAATGCGGTCCTTGAGTCCATTGAGGGCCTTCCGATGGGGAACGTATGGGATTTGCGTCCCGTTTCTGCGGAAAGGCACCTAATGCTTGCGGAGAATTCGAAAACTCCAGACCAGACCGCGCACGGGTTTGGGAGTCAGCGACAACAGTGCACGAAGGCATAGCAGCCCGGAGTGCCGAATGCCACGCGCATGGCGGGAAGCCTAACAGGACTTGAGGTTGCGCCCACGACGACGGGAGCCGAGCAAAAAGAGCCGTGCCCGTTAGTGGTGCATCAAGTGGGTTACCAACCACGTGACGACCACCAGCGCCACCAGGATGGCGAGAACCAGCGTCACGTGCGATCGAGGCATGAGCGTTACTTGGGTGTCGCGTCGGCGTGGCGGGCACGGCGCATCAACTCGATGCCCTTGCCGAGCAGGCCGTCCAACACGGCCGCGACAGCGTAGGCCACCACCAGCACGATCGGCATCACCACCATGGCCTGCAGTACGAAAGGAAGCCCTGAAAGCCAAAGCTCGTTGCCGTCCCACCAATTGAGGAACGCGTTCACCTGACTCACCCTATTCGGGCCGGCTGCCGAAGACCAATGTGTGAAGATCGGCGCATGACTGCCCCTCTCGGGCCACGACCTGCCTGATCGCCGGCGGCGGACCGGCGGGCATGGTGCTCGCCGGCCGTTGGCCCGCGGCGGCATCAGCGTCACGGTGATGGAAAAGCACGCCGACGTCCTGCGTGACTTCGCGGAGACACCGTGCATGCGAGCATCCTGCGACTGCATGACGAAGGGGATAGGCGCGCGCTACGCCACCTCGGCGAAACGTTGGACGCGAGACCGCTGAGCAGCGATGATGTCCAGATGGTTCTGCATGCCCAACCCGAAGACCAGCCGGCCCACCCGGGCGAAGCCATGCCCGAGGACGCGTTTCAAGCCGCCTCGGCAGCGTCGATTTCGTCGTCCATCGACTTGCGCACAGCCGGGCCCCTCGCTCCCAGCGCCGCCCTGCGGAACCCTTTTCCGCCGATCGCCGACTACGCGTTTCTGTCGGACTGGGAAACCACCTGCCTGATCTCCCCGGCCGGGTCGGTGGAATGGATGTGCGTGCCCCGGCCGGACTCCCCCAGCGTGTTCGGCGCGATCTTGGACCGCAGCGCAGGCCACTTCCGGCTGGGCCCTTACGGCGTCTCGGTGCCCTCGGCACGCCGGTACCTTCCCGGCAGCCTCATTATGGAGACCACCTGGCAGACCCACACCGGATGGCTGATTGTGCGTGACACGCTGGTCATGGGGCCCTGGCACGACCTGGAGCGGCGGTCGCGGACGCACCGCCGCACGCCGATGGACTGGGATGCCGAGCACATCCTGCTGCGCACCGTGCGCTGCGTCAGCGGCACCGTCGAATTGATGATGAGTTGCGAGCCGGCGTTCGACTACCACCGCGTCGGCGCCACCTGGGAGTACTCCGCCAACGCGTACGGCGAGGTCGTCGCACGCGCCACCAAGGAACCCGACGCCCACCCGACGCTGCGGCTCACCAGCAATCTGCGCATCGGGCTGGAAGGCCGGGAGGCACGCGCCCGCACCCGGATGAAAGAGGGCGACGACGTGTTCGTCGCGCTGAGCTGGACCAAGCACCCGGCGCCGCAGACCTACCAAGAGGCCGCCGACAAGATGTGGCAGACCACCGAGTGCTGGCGACAGTGGATCAACATCGGTAACTTCCCCGACCACCCGTGGCGGGCGTACCTGCAGCGCAGCGCGCTGACATTGAAAGGCCTGACCTACTCGCCCACCGGTGCGCTGCTGGCGGCCAGCACCACGTCGCTGCCGGAAACGCCGCAGGGCGAACGCAATTGGGATTACCGCTACGCCTGGGTGCGCGACTCGACGTTCGCGTTGTGGGGTCTGTACACGCTGGGGCTGGACCGCGAGGCCGACGATTTCTTCGCCTTCATCGCCGACGTCTCGGGCGCCAACCACAACGAGCGGCACCCGCTGCAGGTCATGTACGGCGTGGGCGGCGAGCGCAGCCTGGTCGAAGAAGAGTTGCATCACCTGTCCGGCTATGACCATGCCCGCCCGGTCCGGATCGGCAACGGCGCCTACGACCAGATCCAGCACGATATCTGGGGCTCCATCCTGGATTCCTTCTACTTACACGCCAAGTCGCGCGAGCAAGTCCCGGAGACGTTGTGGCCAGTGCTGAAGAAGCAGGTGGAGGAGGCGATCAAGCACTGGCGCGAGCCGGACCGCGGCATCTGGGAGGTGCGCGGGGAGCCGCAGCATTTCACGTCGTCGAAGGTGATGTGCTGGGTGGCGCTCGACCGCGGAGCCAAGCTGGCCGAGCGGCAGGGCGAGAAGAGCTATGCCCAGCAGTGGCGGGGTATCGCCGAGGAGATCAAGAACGACATCTTGCAGCACGGCATGGACTCCCGCGGGGTATTCACCCAGCGCTACGGCAGTGACGCGCTGGATGCCTCGCTGCTGTTGGTGGTGCTGACGCGGTTCCTGCCGCCGGACGACCCGCGGGTGCGCAACACCGTCCTGGCGATCGCCGACGAACTCACCCAGGAAGGCCTGGTGCTGCGCTACCGGGTCGAGGAGACCGACGACGGGCTGTCCGGCGAGGAGGGCACCTTCACGATCTGCTCGTTCTGGCTGGTGTCGGCGCTGGTCGAAATCGGGGAGGTGCGGCGCGCCAAACGCCTGTGTGAGCGGCTGCTGTCCTACGCCAGCCCGCTACACCTCTACGCCGAGGAGATCGAGCCACGCACCGGCCGGCAGCTGGGCAACTTCCCGCAGGCTTTCACCCACCTGGCGCTGATCAACGCGGTGGTGCACGTCATCCGCGCCGAGGAGGAAGCCGACGGCTCCGGGATGTTCCAGCCCGCGAACGCACCGATGTAGTCCGCGATCCCGAGGGCGGCGAACCGGTTCGCGACGTTGAGCGGCGTCAGCCCAGAGCGCTGACTTTGTCCATCAGGGCGCGCGCGACGTCGATGGCGCTGGAGTTGATGTCCGCCGATCCGGGGTCGGAGGACCGTCGGCCGCCGAAGAACACCACCTGGACCTCGACGAGGCAGTTCGACCGGATGCCGATGGCGCGCGCCTGCGGGGTGGGCCGCAGGGGCGGCATGTTGGGCAGGATCGATGTCGCGGTCTTGGTGGCCGCGACGGTGGAATCGGTGGCGCGGACATCGCTGATGACGTTCGTGGTGCTGATCGGGCCGCTCTGCTCGGACGTCGTCATGCCGTTGCACTGCTGCCATTGCTGGGAGAACTGCGCGAACAGCGCCCTGGCCTGCGTGGCCGACGGAAGTGTGACCACGCCTTCCTCAACCACGATCACCTGCGCCGGCTCGCCGTTGTTCCACCATGACTCCGACGCAACGTCTTTCACGTCGGCGGACCGGTACACGCCCTGCTGCAACATCGCCGTCACGCCCAGGCAACCGGCCTGCGACGTCGATCGCTGAACCTGATAAAGCTTTTCGGGCCCGCCGAATTCGGCCGGATCCCGCGCCACAAAGGTCTGATTGAGCATCCGCGACAGCGTCGCACCGTCGAGAAGCACCTGCTTGACCGTCGCGCCGCTGAGCGGTCCCGGCTTCAGGTTCGGCGCGGGCTTCGCCACGCCCGCCACTACCCCACCGCAGCCGGTCGCCAACGCGGCGACCGCCATCAGCGCCGTCGCCATCCCCCGTATTCGCATGGCTATTTCTTGCCCTTGTCCCCTGCGGCGTCCGAGGACAGCGCCGCGACGAACGCCTCCTGCGGCACATCGACGCGCCCGATGGTCTTCATCCGCTTCTTGCCTTCCTTCTGCTTTTCCAGAAGCTTGCGTTTACGGGTGATGTCACCGCCGTAGCACTTGGACAACACGTCCTTGCGGATCGCGCGAATGTTCTCGCGCGCAATAATTTTCGATCCGATGGCGGCCTGGACGGGCACCTCGAACTGCTGGCGCGGGATGAGCTCTTTGAGCTTGCTGGTCATTTTGTTGCCGTAGGCCGATGCCCCATCCTTGTGGACGATCGCGCTGAACGCGTCGACCGCCTCGCCCTGCAACAGAATGTCGACCTTGACTAGTTGAGCCTCTTGCTCGCCGGCCTCCTCGTAGTCGAGGCTGGCGTAACCGCGGGTGCGTGACTTCAGCGAGTCGAAGAAGTCGAAGATGATCTCGCCCAGCGGCATGGTGTAGCGCAACTCGACCCGTTCGGGTGACAAGTAATCCATGCCGCCCAGCTCGCCGCGACGCGACTGGCACAGTTCCATGATGGTGCCGATGAATTCGCTCGGCGCAATGATCGTGGTCTTGACCACCGGCTCGTACACCTCGCGGATCTTGCCGTCCGGCCAGTCCGACGGGTTGGTCACCCGGATCTCGGTGTTGTCCTCTTTGATCACGCGATAGACCACGTTGGGCGACGTCGAGATCAGGTCCAGATTGAACTCGCGCTCTAGACGCTCGCGGGTGATCTCCATGTGCAGCAGACCCAAGAAGCCGCAACGGAATCCGAAGCCCAGCGCCACCGACGTTTCCGGCTCGTAGGTCAGGGCGGCGTCATTGAGTTGCAGGCGGTCCAGGGCATCACGCAGAACCGGGTAGTCCGAACCGTCCACCGGATACAGACCCGAGTAGACCATCGGCCTGGGTTCGCGGTATCCGATCAGCGCTTCTGCGGCACCGTGGCGTGCCGTCGTCACGGTGTCACCCACCTTGGATTGGCGGACGTCCTTGACGCCGGTGATCAGGTAGCCCACCTCCCCCACGCCAAGGCCGCCGCTGGCCTTCGGCTCGGGTGAGACGATGCCGACCTCGAGCAGTTCGTGGGTGGCGCCGGTGGACATCATCGCGATGCGTTCGCGCGGGGTGATCTTGCCGTCGACCACCCGGACGTAGGTCACCACGCCGCGGTAGATGTCGTAGACCGAGTCGAAGATCATCGCCCGCAGCGGCGCGTCGGCCGCGCCCTGCGGGGGCGGCACCTCACGCACCACGTGATCGAGCAGCTCGGCGACGCCGTCTCCGGTCTTGCCGGAGACGCGCAGCACGTCGCCAGGCTCGCAACCGATGATGTGAGCGATCTCGGCGGCGTAGCGATCCGGGTCGGCCGCGGGCAGGTCGATCTTGTTCAGCACCGGGATGATGTGCAGGTCGCGGTCCAGCGCCAGGTAGAGGTTGGCCAGGGTCTGTGCCTCGATGCCCTGCGCGGCGTCGACCAGCAGCACCGCACCCTCGCACGCCTCCAGCGCGCGTGACACCTCGTAGGTGAAGTCGACGTGGCCCGGGGTGTCGATCAGGTGCAGCACGTAATCGGTGTCGCCGACTCTCCACGGCAGGCGCACGTTTTGGGCCTTGATGGTGATCCCGCGCTCGCGCTCAATGTCCATCCGGTCCAGGTACTGGGCGCGCATCGACCGCTCGTCGACGACGCCGGTGAACTGGAGCATCCGGTCGGCCAGCGTGGACTTGCCGTGGTCGATGTGGGCGATGATGCAGAAGTTCCGAATCTGCGCCGGCGCAGTGAAGGTCTTGTCGGCGAAACTGGTGATGGGAATCTCCTGGTGCACTGAAGCTTGACGGGCCGCGTCGCGGCCGTTTCTGGGGCGGTTCGCGGGTATGTCCAGCGTATCCATCCGGGGCCGCCGGAACCTACTTGGACACAATCGCACCCCGGTGCTCGCGTCTATGCTGCGAATATGGCGTCTCCCCGGAAATCCCAGTGGAAGACGTTTCAGCGGTTTGCCGAGAAGTTGGTGTTCACTGGGGCCCCGCGCCTGGTCCGGCAGGTACAAAATTCCCAGACCGTGCTGCGCGAGCTGCAGCAGGCGGTGCGGATCACCGCGAACGTCATCGCCGCGGTGGCACCGCCGCCCTCCGACGCCCCCGTTACCGGCCGGCCGGTGACCAGCGACAGCCTGCCGACTTCGCAGCGGGCCCGCAAGCTGGTGTACGCGGCGAGCCTGGACGGCCGGGCCGATCCCGGCGAGATCGTCTGGACGTGGGTGGTCTACGAGGACGACCCGACCCAGGGCAAGGACCGCCCCGTCCTGGTCGTGGGACGGGACCGCGGCGTCCTGCTGGGGTTGATGGTGTCCAGCCAGGAGCGCCACGCCGCGGATCACGACTGGATTGGAATCGGTTCCGGCCCTTGGGATTACGAGGGCAGGCAGAGCTGGGTCCGGCTGGACCGGGTGCTCGACGTGCCCGAAGAGGGCATTCGCCGCGAGGGCGCCATCCTGGATCGCGAGATCTTCGATGTGGTGGCCGCCCGGCTGCGCGCCGACTACTCCTGGCGCTAATCACTCGCGTGTAAACACGGCGAGAAAACGCCGCAATTTTCGCCCTGAGTGCACGTGCGGCGGCCAGCCGATTAGCCCTGAGTGATGTAGGACTGCAGCTGCTGCTGCTCGGCCTCGAGTTCTTCCAATCGGGTCTTCACCACGTCACCGATACTGACGATGCCGATCAGCTTCTTCCCGTCCAGCACCGGCACGTGCCGCACCCGGTTTTTGGTCATCAACACGCTGATGGCGTCGACCTCGTCGGTCTTCGTGCACGTGGCCAGCATGGTCGTCATGATTTTGGACACCGGGCGAGACAGGACGCTGGCGCCGTGCGTGTGCAGCTGGCGAACCACGTCGCGCTCCGACACGATGCCGACCACACCCTCGTCGCCAACCACGACCATGGCGCCGATGTTTTGGTCGTTGAGCCCCGCAAGCAGCTCGCGAACCGTCGCGTCCGGGTTGATGGTCACCACCGCCGCGCCCTTGTTCCGCAAGACGTCCGCTATCCGCATCGAGGCCTCCAGCCGGGTTGTGATCCGCTTCACTCAGGCTACGGCTTCCTCGCGCGGCGGAAAAGCCACTAAGAGAACCTGAACACAGATCGTGTCCTAATCGGTGAAGGCCCCACCGATCGGCCGATTGGCGCACTGCAGGCACCGTGGGCTTGCAAGATAGGGCCATGATCGAGGTCACGCTGCTGGGCACCGGAAGTCCGATCCCCGATCCGAACCGCGCCGGACCGTCAACTCTGGTGCGTGCCGGCGGGCAGGCATTCCTGGTCGATTGCGGGCGTGGCATGCTGCAGCGCGCGGCCGCGGTCGGGGTGGGTGCACCCGGATTGTCAGCGTTGCTAATCACCCACCTGCACAGCGACCACATCGCAGACCTCGGCGACGTCCTCATCACGGGTTGATCAGCACGTTCACCCCGGATCCCGCGCCACTACCCATCATCGGACCGCCCGGCACCGCCGAGGCAGGCGCGGCGACGCTGAACGCGTTTCGCCACGACATCGGTGTCGGCGCTAGACCGGGCGCGTCGCCGAGTTGGCGCTTGGCGTCAAGACGGTGACTACAAATCGGGCGGCGTTATCGACCTCACCCGTCAGACTTATCCGGTCAGGAAAACCAGCCGGAACTTACCAATCTGCACCTGGTCGTTATTGGCCAGCACTGTTGAGTCCACCGGGTGACGGTTGACGTAGGTGCCGTTGAGGCTGCCGACGTCGGCGACGGCCCACTTGCCGTCGTTGTCGAGGCGAAACTCAGCATGGCGGCGGCTGACGGTGACGTCGTCGAGCAAAATATCGCTGTCGGGATGGCGTCCCGCCGAGGTGACTGGCTGATCGAGCAAGAATCGGGAACCGGCGTTCGGGCCGCGCTTAACAACCAACAGCGCCGATCCGCTCGGCAATGCCTCGGCGGTCTCCGCCACGGTAGTGGTCGAACCTTCATCCAGATCAGCAAGAAACTGGTCGCCGAAATCGGCAGTGGTCTCCCCAACTGCTTCAGTAAGGTTTTGGTCGTCGTCGCGGTGCATGTGTTGGTTCCACCGCCCGCCACTCGGGCCCGGTTTGATGGTGCTCCAGCCCGCCGGGACAGCTCGTTTGACTAAATTTCGGGCACGATCAGATACCCGCTACCTAAAAGGAGTACCCCGGTTGCCGGGGACGTATGCTCCCATGACCCAATGATGGCGCAAATGCACCATCTTCAAGCGGGGCGTTGGCCACGTTCGCCCTGGTGCAACCGATGCGCCCAGATCGCTGCGGCGATCAGGTGCGGCGGCAGCGATCGCGTGGATAGACCGGAATTGCACTCGGCGCACATGACCGCCAGGTCTCGTCGCTCGTCAGGTCGTCGTCCGATAGGCCCACCAGGTGGCCGCCGTGGACGGAGACCAGATGACCGATCTCTAGGGGAACGCCGTTGCGGTGGCACATGACGCATGTGAAGTTGTCGCGCAACATTATTCGGCTGCGCTGCCGGGGCCGGACATCCGGCCTGGTGCTTAGTGATCGACGCTCCCGCCCGGTCTCAGATCGTGGTGCGTTGTAGCAGTAGCTTTGGCACTGAACGCATCTCACGGCGTCCTGACCAGAATCGATACAAAGCGCGGTCAATCGGCGGCAAGATGTGATACGAACCTTCATTAGCCAGCAACACGACTTTTTGACCCAGGACGATTACGCTCGCGCAACCGGTCAGCAACAATACAACCAGCAGGTTGCTGGCCTACTGGCGCAGTTCGAAATGGCGGAAAAGACGATCAAAGCCGACCTCGACCTCTTGCTCGTCTATATGTTGTCGCACTCTAGAGGCCACACTATCGCTGTTTACTACAAAAATTCCGAAACCCACAGAACCGGTGCACATTCCACACAAACTGACTGAAATGAGCACTCCCCCAGCACTGCCCATCAGCTACCGCTGGGCGTAGCGTCGCGTTCCATGAGTACAAATCTCACGATGCAGACCATGCCGCCATCTTGTTCCGCCAAGCCGTTGATCTGGTGGACGCGGCCACCGGCCTGCACGAACTGACCGCCGCACGCGACACCCTACAAAGCGCGTTGTTCGCGTTACTCGACGTGGTGCGCCAGGGGAACGTCTACCTCAAGCACTTGGATACCGAGATTGCAGACTCGGAGTGGTTACCGGAGTGAAGCAAAAGTTTACAAAATGCACACGAAACCTGGAGGTCTCCTGTGATAGACCGAGCAAGAGTGCCCGACGCACTAAATTAACTCCATGGAAGGGGAGGAACAAGCATGGCTATCGTACGGGGCTTCGCCGCAACCGCCATGTTCGTCGGCTTAGCCGTCATCGCAGCTGGCACAGCGTCGGCTGATGACCCAGCGTCGATGAACGGCACGTACACCGAGACCTCCACAAGTCCAAGCGGCCGCGCAACTACCAACGATTGGAGCGTCAATCCCTGCCCTGACCAATTAGAAGGATGCATTTATGTCAAAGCCGGGGCGGGTGGCAGCCAAGCGCACTTAATCGATGGTCAATGGGTAATGGACTCGATGGGCAACCTGATGTGCCCGGACGGTACTTTTCATCAGTACGTCACGAACACCCACATCACGTGGGACCCAAATACCCTTGCAGGCACATCTCAAATCACCTACAACGCGCCAGCCTGCGGCCAACCGGCGGGATACGTACAGACCAACCAAATATCACTCAAAAAGTCCTCATAACACTGAACTGACCGCCGCCCTGAAGGGTGCCATAACTGGCATCTCGCCTCCCAGCACTGAGCGGTACGGAGAGCCACAAACACCGGGTAGCCGGTTTAGCCCACAAAGTGCCCGACATGCGGCGACCACCATCAAAGACACCAGGCGATGTGCCTTCGCGGTTACGGTCGGCGGTATGGAGTTGCAGCATCTAGACGACGTACCGGAGCAGGACCGCGAGCTAGTCAGCCCACCCGAGATAACACAGGGTGATGACGTGTTCTATCCGCAGCAAGATCGGTGGGTGAGGGTTGACCGCGTAGTCGCGGGGTTGCAAGCGACGAATTCGACGTGGAAGCTCGACGAATACGAACCGGACACGTGGACGTTCCACCACTCCCTCCCCGACGACGGGGTAGGCCCGATAGTGTCAGGGCCGGTGGAGCGCCGCAAGCGCTAGTCACTTGTGAGCGAGACGGGCCGTCTGTGCGGTCTGGGACCGAAAGCCTTGCGCCTCGAACATGACAGTGGTCGGGCGTGCATCACTGCCTAGGTCTGCGATGACCTCGCGGCACAGTGCCGTGGTCAACGTGGCATCGGCCTGCACCCGTTGAACCGTCTCGATGGCTGCGTGTGTCACAGCATCGTCATTAGTCACCTAGCACTCCATTGCTGCGAGCGACCAGAAGCGCGGCCACGAAAGCAATGGCCGTGGGGAGGCTTTGACGTTGTACCCCAACGGTTGGGAACACAAGACCGCGCCCCCGGTGCTCAGCCGTTGTCCAGCCGACTCCCAGTGCCGGAAGGTCAGTCGCGCTGGACAGGTTCATTGTTAATCCATTCTCGCTGTGAGCGTTTCGCGTAGCTGCGAGTAGTAGTCACGCCCGTCTAGGCTGCGCTGCTCGGGCACCGGACGATGCATATTGGCCCGGTTCTCTGCCAGCTTCAATTCCAACTCGTAAGCGGCACGGCGCTGCTCGTTCTTCTCGCGCAGACGGGCAAGCTCAAGACGGCCCTGGCGATTCGCTTCCATGACACTGTTACGGTTCTTGGCCATTGCAGCTACCAGCGCCGGATCAGCTTGTCCCCCTTGGAACTCCGCGTCTCGACAAGTGCCGGCGACAAGCCGGGCCCGATTCCCGGTGTGGCGCTGACCATCTGGTCCGTACGCATGAAAAGGCTTCGCAGTTCGCCGGATTGAGCCAGCGCAACAACGTCCTCGTAGAGTCATGGTTCTCACCGTATCGCGGGTTTCTGATCGATTACTAGATGTCCCCCAGGCGCAGCCGCTTGCCCTCTTCGGCAGCCCGTTCACTTGCACTCGCAGCGGTGTACCGGCGCATCATGTCGCCTTCCGACCACCCGGCCATAGCCATCAGCCCCGACTCTGAGCCACCAGCACGCAGCCACCGGGTTGCCGCTGTGTGGCGTAACCGGTGTGGGTGCATCCCCTCGATACCGGCCAGCTTGGCCCGGTACTCAATGGCCCGGTATAGCGCGTTGCGACCGAACGACCGTGACCTGTCCCCCAGCCAAAACTCCGGTGTGTCAGCCAACCGATGACCGGCACGCATTCTCTTGTAGCGGTCGAGTGCGGCAGCGGTCTGTGGACCAAACCCGACAACACGACCTTTGTTGCCCTTGCCGCGTTGCACGGTGACCAGTCCACGCGGTAGGTCTACGTCATCGACTGTCAGAGAACAACATTCACCGGAACGCATACCGGTCTCGGCCATCAGCCGAATGACTGCCTCGTCGCGGCGTTCCCGAAATCCCTTGCCAGCACACACTTTAATCAGGTCTCGCAGTTCGGCATCGGTGAGCGGGTTAACGACTTTGGTGTCCAGCTTGGGCGGTGCCAACGTCACTAGCTCATCGGTGGGTCGCTCACCCTCTTTTTCCAGCCACCAGGAGAAGCGCCGCAGTTGCGCCCATCTGGCCCGAGCCGTGGCCGGTGCCGCGCCGCCCGCCAGCAGTTTCGCCAGATACAGCGACACGTTATCTTTGCTTAGCTCCGGTTCAATGCCGTTGTCAGCACACGATCTCAGGTAGAGCCGCGAACCATCGACATAGTGCCGGATGGTGTCGTCGGCGAGTCGTTGTGCCTGCAGTCCGATCCGCCAGGAATCGAGCAGGTCGGCAAGCGGTGTTGGTTGGGTGGTCATGGCACTACGTGGCCAGCGATGAATTCTGCCGCGTCGGCAGCGTCGGCAGCCCTAGTCAACTGGTGGGCGAGGTATCTGGCGTCATTGGGGTCGAGCACTGCCCATGTCCCGTCAAAATGAAATCGCACCCGGTAGCGCCCATCGGGTGCCTTGATGGCTTCCGGCTCTAGTTCGTCGGACTCAAGCGAGTCGAGTTGGGCGGGGATCGGGTCGTCGGTCATGGTCGTGCTTCTCTCAGCTAACTTCTCCCGTGTCTCACGGGCTATCGTTTATCTTACCTAGCACTGGCTACTCTGCTAGAATCGCTGGTAATCCTGGGTCCACCAGGGAAAACAAGGCACTAGTGACGAGCGGTAATCTGCGACTACCACTCGTCGGTCGAGGAAGCGGCGGCGACCGCGGCCCGCGCGGGGGTGGGCTCGCTGGTCATGACGCATTACGTGCCGGCACTGGTGCCCGGCCAGGAAGAACACTGGCGGGCCCTGGCGGCCACGCAGTTCGGTGGGCGCATCGAACTCGGTGACGATCTGCACCGCGTCCATGTCGACGCACCCACGTAACGGCCCTCGGCCGCTCACCGGGCCGCCGAACCTCGTTGCGCCACAGGGCATAGGGCGACGCTCGCCACCATCAGCCACGTCAGCGCCAGGACCCGCGCGACCGGCAGGATGACGCCCAGCGCCGGCCAGATCAACACCACCGCCGTCACTTCGGCGAGGACCGCCGTCGGTAGACCGATCCGGGCGACGGGTCTGGGCAGCACTGCGTTGCCGGAAGCCGCGATTGCGCCGACCAGCAGGCCCAACGCCACAATGTGCCCCGGGCCGCCGGTGAGAAACACCAGCGAGTAGAGCGCAATGACCAACGCAGCGTTCGCCGCGACTTCCGGTATCGACAACGTCCAGCCCAGCAGCCCGGCCAGGCCGAGCGCACCGGCGGCCAAGGCACCACCGGTCAGCGCGATCGCGGCGGTCCCGGCCCTCGCCTCGAGTTGCCGCAACCGGGCGGCGGCGATCGCTGCGTAGAGCGCCAGCGGCACCGAGGACGCAAACGTCGCAACGGCGATGATGCGCACGGCCACCGGCTGGGCCCGGACATAGCTCGTGACGGCGCTTGCCGGACCGTATGGCAACGGCATGACGCCGCCAACGGCGACCCCGACGGCGATGCCGCCGATCAGCAGCCCGATGCAGGCCAGGGATAACGGCGCCAGAGGCCACCCGCCACGCCTGGGCAGGTTTTCATCGCGCCGAGCCGCGGCCTCGGCTGAATCGTTCATTCCTGCAACGGTATCCCCGCGTCGGCTGACGGCCGACGGCTATCACCCGGGCTAGGCGAGCCGGGTCACCTCCACGATCACGTCGAGGTCGGTGGCGCCCCTCCCGGAGTAGATGCCCTTCAGCGGGGAAACGTCGGCGTAGTCGCGGCCCGCGCCCACGCCCACGTACTGCTCGGTGATCTCGGTGGCGTTGGTGGGGTCATAGCTCCACCACGCACCCGTCCACGCCTCAATCCAGGCGTGGCTTCGCCCGTCCACGGTGTCCCCGACCACGGCGTCACGTTTAGGATGCAGATAGCCCGAGACGTAATGCGCCGGAATTCCCATGCTGCGCAACAACATCAGCGACAGGTGCACGAAGTCTTGGCAGACGCCCTTGCCCTCTTTGAGCGCGTCGAGTCCCGACGAGGCGACGCTGGTGGTCCCGGGAAGGTATTCGAGTTCATTGCGCACCCAATTGGCCGCGGCGACAACGGCTTCGGCTGGATCGTGCGTCTTGCTGATCTTTTTGCCCGCCGACGCCACGCGCTTGCTGGCCGGCGTGTGCTCGGTGGGGCGCAGCAGGTCGTCGTAGCGATCGATTACGGCCTCCGATTGCAGATCGCTCCAGCCCACCTCCGTCGGGAGCGGCTCGGCCCGCTCGGCTTCGACGACCGACGACGACATCACCGTGAGATCGGTGTGGGGCGCGTGCAGGTCGAAAGCCGTGACCGCGGTGCCCCAGTAGTCGATATAGCGGTAGGACCGCGTTGCCGGGATGGTTTCGACGCGGTTGAGGATGACGTTCTGCCGGGTGTTCGACCGCGGGGTCAGCCGGGCCTCGTTGTAGGAGGCGGTCACCGGCGACTGGTAGGCATATCCCGTGGTGTGCACGACCCGCAGCCGCCACATCAGCCGTCCCCTTTCCTGCCGATCAGCCGGGCGCGCTGGCCCGCGTCCGACCAGGCCACCCAGGGCGTCACGTGAAAATACTGCAGCGCCAACGCCTCTCCGACGTCGCGGCAGGTCCGCTGCAGCGCGGCCAGACGGCTTTCCAACGATTCCAGCAGCACGCCGGGCTGGACGAACTCCAATTCGCTACGCGCCTGGCCGAGCAGCCGCTGCGCCTCGGCGGTGGCCCCGATCCGACTCTGCCGGTTGCGAACCAGTTCGTCCAGGTTGTGTTCGGCCAGTCGCAGCGAGTAGAACACCGAACGCGGAAACAGCCGGTCCAACAACATAAATTCGACCACCCGGCCCGCATCCAACACACCACGGTAGGCGCGCAGGTAGGTGTCATGGGCGCCCGCCGAACGCAACAACGTCACCCACGCGGGGGAAGAGGCGCTGTCTCCGACCCGCGACAGCAATAGCCGCACCGTCATGTCGACCCGTTCGATCGCCCGGCCCAGCACCATGAACCGGTAGCCGTCGTCGCGCGACAGCGTCGAGTCGGCCAGGCCGGCGAACATTGCCGCGCGTCGTTCGATGAATGACAAGAAGCCATGTGGCCCAAGGCGTTTAGCGGCACGTTCCCGTTCGGGCAGGGCGTGATAGGTGGTGTTGAGGCACTCCCAGATTTCGCTGGAGGTCACCTCGCGCGCCGACTTCGCGTTTTCTCGTGCCGAGGTGATGGCGTCGACGATCGAGCAGCCGCCATGCGTGTTGGTGTTGTATGCCACCAAGTCGGTCAGCGACCACACGTCCAAGTGGTGATCCGGCGGGTCGATGCCGAGCACCCGCAGCAGCAGGCGCGAGGCCTGGTCCGGGTCGACGCTGGAGTCCTCGAGCAACTGGTGCAGTGCGACGTCCAGAATTCGTGCGGTGTCGTCGGCGCGCTCGACGTAGCGGCCGATCCAGTACAGCGCCTCGGCGTTACGCGCCAGCATTGTGCACCGCCGTTTGTTGTCGCTGCTGCTTGGGCTTCTCGCGCTGGGGCTGGTCGGTGGGCTGCGGCTGCTGAGAGGTCAGTGGCGTCAGCCACGGCGAGTCTTCCAACGGGTCGGGCATCGAGCTGGGCAACGAGCGCACCACCTCCGCCGCCTCGAGCTCATGGTCGCCGGCGGACGCCCGCGACGCCAACACCCAGGTGTCCTTGGAGCCACCGCCTTGACTGGAGTTGACCACCCGCGACCCCTCGACCAGGGCCACCCGGGTCAGCCCGCCGGGCAACACGAATACGTCGTTGCCGTCGTTGACCGCGAATGGTCGCAGATCCACATAGCGGGGAGCAAGGGTGTTGCCGATCTGTGTCGGCACGGTCGACAGCTCCATCATCGGCTGCGCGATCCAGCTGCGGGGGTCGTCGCGCACCTTCTTGGCGACGGTGGCCAACTCCTTCTCCGAGGCCTCTGGACCGAACACGATCCCGTAGCCTCCGGACCCCTCCACCGGCTTGAGAACCAACTCGTCGATGCGGTCCAGCACCTCTTCGCGCTCGTCATCGAGCCAGCAGCGCAAGGTCTCCACGTTGGCCAGCAGTGGCTTCTCGCCCAGGTAGTACTCGATCATCGTGGGCACGTAGGTGTAGACGAGTTTGTCGTCGCCGACGCCGTTGCCGATCGCGCTGGAGATGGAGACGTTCCCGGCGCGGGCGGCGTTGACCAAGCCGGCGACCCCGAGCATCGAGTCGGCGCGGAACTGCAGCGGATCGAGGAAGGCGTCGTCGATGCGCCGGTAGATGACGTCGACCTGACGCTCGCCCTCGGTGGTGCGCATGTACACCTGGTTGTCGCGGCAGAACAGATCGCGCCCTTCGACCAGCTCGACACCCATCTGGCGAGCCAGCAGCGAATGCTCGAAATAGGCCGAGTTGTAGACGCCCGGGGTCAGCACCACGACCGTCGGGTCCGCCTCGTTGGTGGCCGCGGAGTTGCGCAGCGCCCGCAGCAGGTGCGAGGCGTAGTCGTCGACCGCTCGCACCCGGTGGGTGGCGAACAGGTTCGGAAAGACGCGCGCCATGGTGCGCCGATTCTCCATGACGTAGGACACACCCGACGGCGAGCGCAGGTTGTCCTCGAGAACCCGCCAGACGCCCTTTTCGTCGCGGATCAGATCGATGCCGGCGACGTGGATCCGCACGCCGTTGGGCGGAACGATGCCCATCGCCTGGCGGTGGAAATGTTCGCAAGAGGTGATCAGTCGGCGCGGGATGACACCGTCGTTCAGTATTTCCTGGTCGCCGTAGATGTCATCGAGGTACAGCTCGAGCGCCTTGACCCGCTGGGTGATACCGCGCTCCAGGCGCGTCCACTCGGCGGCCGAGATCACCCGCGGTACCAGGTCCAGCGGAAATGGCCGCTCCTGGCCCGATAACGAGAACGTGATTCCCTGGTCGAGGAAGGCGCGGGACAGCGCTTCAGCGCGGGCTTTCAGCTCGGAGGCGTCCGACGGCGCAAGCTCGGCGTAGATGCCCCGGTAAGGCGCGCGGACGGCGCCCTGGGCATCGAACATCTCGTCGAACGCCATCTCGTAGGCGTCCGAAGACCCGTTGTATCCACCAAAGATGCGCTCAGAACGCGCAGCGCGAAAACCCCGCTTGGTCTCGTCAAGCTGGTTCGTAAGACTCACTGTTCAGATGCTGCCTCAAGTCGACGTTCTGGCAGCCCACGGGTTCCCGTTTTGGGAGAAAACGTAACTCACTGATAACCTGGGCAATCGCTGTGGTGATATCCGGCGCCCCACAAAACGTCTAATCGAAGAAGGAACTCCAGCGTGGCCAACATCAAGTCGCAGCAGAAGCGCAACAAGACGAACGAGCGCGCTCGCCTGCGCAACAAGTCGGTGAAGTCGTCGCTGCGTACCGCTGTCCGCGCGTTCCGCGAGGCCGCCCACGCCGGCGACAAAGAGAAGGCCGCCGAGCTGCTGGTGTCGACCAACCGCAAGCTGGACAAGGCGGCCAGCAAGGGCGTGATCCACAAGAATCAGGCCGCGAACAAGAAGTCGGCGCTGGCGCAGGCCCTCAACAAGATCTGAGGCCCACCTCGGCCGACGACGCCCGCCCGCTCTAGTGGCTGCGCTGGGCGGCTAGTTCGGCAACTTGTCTGACCGCGGATTCCAGGGCGTAGTCGGCGTCCACCACCGCTCCCTTGACGTTCGCGTTGAGCGCCGCCACCACCTTCATCGCCGACGCCACCGAGTCACGCGACCAACGCCGGGCCTGTTTTTGGGCCTTCTGCACCCGCCAGGGCGGCATCCCGAGCTGTGACGCGAGCCGGTAGGGATCACCGGACAGGGGCCCGACCCGGCCGATCGTGTGGATCGCCTCGGCCAGCGCATCGGCCAGCACCACCAGCGGCTCCCCACGCATCATCGCCCACCGCAACGCCTCGGCGGCTCCCTCGATGTCGCCGGCCACCGCCTTGTCGGCGATGTCAAAGCCCTTCACCTCGGCCTTGCCACTGTGATAGCGGCGCACCGCATCGGCGTCGACCGCCCCGCCGGTGTCGGCGACCAACTGGGAACAGGCAGAGGCCAACTCCCGCAGATCTGAACCGACCGAATCCAGCATCGCGGTCACCGTCTCCTCGTCGGCCTTGACCCGCAGGCCGCGAAATTCCTTGCGGACGAAGTCGATGCGTTCGCTGGGTTTGGTGATCCGCGCGCACGCATGCACCTCGGCGCCGAGGGACTGCAGCTCGGTGGCCAGCGCCTTGGCTCGCCCACCACCCGAGTGCACGACGACCAGCACCACACCCGTGGGCATGTCACTCGCGGCCGAAACAATCACCGCGGCAGCGTCTTTGCCGGCCTCGCCGGCGGCCTCCAGCACGACGATGCGCTCGTCGGCGAACAGTGACGGACTCAGCAGCTCGGCGAGCTCATACGTGCTGACGTCGCCCGCCCGCATCCGGTTGACCGGAACGTCGTCGGTGCCGGCCCGTTTCCGCGCCGACCGCAGCACGTCGGCGACCGCCCGCTCGACCAAGAGTTCCTCGTCTCCCAGGACCAGGTGCAACGGCGAAACCTCGCTCACCCCACGATGGTGTCACGCCCCACCGACCGCGCCGCCCGGGGATCCATCAGCTCGACCACCACGTCTCAACCCAGCCCGGACAGCGCCCAGGCCAGCGCGGCCAGCACCGCCACTCCCCCCACGACGCGGAATGGCCGCCATCGCCACAACACCACCGCCAGCACCGTGACACCGCCGACGATCAGCGTGCCGGGCATACCCGCCGGGACCGGCAGGGTCGCGCCCGGCATGTCGGCCGCCCAGTGGGCCACACCGTCCACCCACCACAACTCGGGACCGGTGAACCGGATCAGCAGCCGCGCGGCGGCCGGCCACACCCCGCAGAGCGCGGCCGCCGCGGTGCCGAGCACCGTGATCGGCGCGATGACGGCGGCCACGACGAGGTTCGCGAGAGCGGCAACAACACTGAATCGGCCCGAGATCGCCGCAACCAGAGGCGCGGTCACCACCTGCGCGGCCCAGGCGACGGCCAGCGCGTCGGCCAGCGGCTTGGGCCATCCCTTCCCAACCAGGCGCCGCGACCAGACCGGCGCGATGACGATCAGCGCGGCGGTGGCGACCACCGACAGCGCGAACCCCACGTCGACGGCCAGCGCGGGAGTGACGGCCAGCAGCACCAGCACAGTGGCGGCAAGGGCCGGAATGGCTTGGCGCCGACGCGAAGACAACATTCCCACCAGCGCGATGGCACTCATCACCGCCGCCCGCAACACGCTCGCCGTCGGCTGCACGACGATGACGAAAGCCACCAGCGCGAGCGCGGCAAGCACGACGGCCGCCCGGGGGCCGATCAACCGCGCCGAGAACAGCACGGCGGCACACACGATCATCACGTTGGCGCCCGAGACGGCCATCAGGTGTGTCATGCCGGCCGCTCGAAAGTCGCGGCTGGTGCCGCTCGGCACCGCAGAGGTGTCGCCTAACACCAGCGCGGGCAGCATCGCTGCCTGTTCACCGGGCAGCGTGTCGCGGACGGCGATGGCGAATCGGCTGCGCACCCCATGCGCGGCTCGCTGTACGGCGCTTGCGCGTGCCCATGGTCGGCCGCCCCGACGCGTTGAGCACCGCGACCGTCAGGTCGCGACGAGTCGGCCGGGTGATGCGCGCGGCGAACTGCACCGGCTGGCCCACCATCACGGCGCCGAAGTCCGACGCGCGCGCGAAAACGACGACCCGGCCGGATGCTTGGGCGGTGCGCAAGCGTTGCAGGGTGGCCCGAAACATCAACCGGCTGCTGCCCAGCGACACCGCGCTCTCGGTGGGGGTGACCGTGACCGGAGCGCTGGTGCCAAACGCCGCGGTGATCGGGTGGTGAACGACGGCGTCGGTGCGCAGCGCGATGGCGAAGCCGTATCCCGCCCCCACTACACCGATCGCCGCGAGGCCGGCGCTGATCGCCCGGAGCCGCGTATTTCGGCCGGGCCGGTGCACCGCACGCCACGCCAGCGCGCCGGCCGCGACGATCAATGCGACGCAGCACCAGGCAAGGATCGGACCGGCTTGCCACCAGATCCCGCCGGCGGTTACCGCCCAACAGATCGAGGCGGCCGGCACCAGGCGCAAATCGACATGCCCGGAAGGCGATTCACCCGGCTCGGGATGGGCCACCGGGGTCAGACACGGACCAGGGCGCGCAGCTTCTCCAACCTCGCCGGTCCGATGCCCTCGACTTCGCCGAGCTGGTCGACGCTGGTGAATTTGCCGTTGGATTGCCGCCACGCGACGATCGCGGCGGCGGTGACCGGTCCGACGCCGGGCAGAGCGTCGAGTTCCTGAACGGTCGCGGTGTTCAGGTCGACGGCCTGTCCGGGCTTCGGCTTCCCCGATCCCGGCGCGGGTGGCGGTGCCTTCGATGTGGGTGTCGTTCCGGTGGCCACCGAGCTGCCCAGCGCCGTCGGCTGCCCGGGAACGGGCGCGAGACCGACCACGATCTGTTCGCCGTCACCGAGCGGTCGGGCCATGTTCAATCCGATGGTGTCCGCGCCGTCCACCGCACCACCGGCGGCCGACAGCGCATCGGCGATGCGCGCCCCCGGTGCCAGGGTCACCAGACCCGGCGTGTGCACCAGGCCGACCACGCTGACGACCAGCGGGCGGTCGGGACTCGGCGGCTGTGCGGCACCCGGGCTTGCCGATGACCTGGGGCCGGCCGTCGACACCTTCTCCACCGGTGGCAGCTTGGCCGACATCACCGGCGCCGGCCGGTCGCGCAGCAACGTGAACACCGTGACCAGCACCGCCAGCGCCGCCACGATCGCCAACCCGATGGCACCGGCCCGTCCCGGGTCGGCACGCACTTTGGCCACCCAGCCGCGGTCCTGCGAAGCGTCGGGAAGCCACCGCGGCAGCAGCGAATTCTGGTCGTCACCCGGGGAGTCCTTCGTCGCGGCCGACCGCGCGTCCTCGGGCTCGGCGCGCGCATCGGTCTCCGGTTCAGCGTCGAGCCGTCGCTGCAGGCACTCCGCCGGAAGTTCTGTTCGCATGGGCCGACGGTAGGTCCGCGCACCACCACAACGGCACCGCTCCCCGGCGCCGCCCGACGGATCTGTGGATTAACCCGAGGCTGTGCACAGAGCCCGCGAGGGATGGGTCAAGATGGAAGTCGAGCGAACGACCGGCACCGCCAGAAAACAGCTCTGGGCGCTGGATCGTCACGGTCACCCCGAAACGACAGGAGGCTGCCATGCAACTGGCGCTCACACCAGAGGAAGCCGCGTTCCGCGACGAACTCCGCAACATCTACACGACCAAGATTCCGGAGGAACTGCGCGAGCGGGTGCGCCAGGGCTCGGCGGAAGTGAACCACGAGGACATCGTCACCAGCCACAAGATCCTGCACGAGCACGGGTTGGCGGTACCGAACTGGCCGGTGGAGTGGGGCGGCAAGGACTGGACGCCGACCCAGCATCAGATGTGGGCCGACGAGATGCAGCTGGCGTGTGTCCCGGAGCCGCTGAACTTCAACACCAAGATGGTGGGCCCGGTGATCGCCGAATTCGGTTCGCAGGAGGTCAAACAACGCTTCCTGCCCCCGACGGCCAGCCTCGACATCTGGTGGTGCCAGGGCTTCTCGGAGCCCGAGGCCGGCTCCGATTTGGCTTCCCTGCGCACCACCGCGGTCCGCGACGGCGACAACTACGTCGTCAATGGCCAAAAGACCTGGACCACGCTCGGCCAGTACGCGGACTGGATCTTCTGCCTGGTCCGCACCGATCCGCAGGCGCCCAAGCGGCAGGCCGGGATCTCGTTCCTGCTGTTCGAGATGAACACGCCGGGCATCACCCTGCGGCCCATCAAGACGATCGACGGCGGACACGAGATCAACGAAATCTTCTTCGAGGACGTCCGGGTGCCCGCCAACCAGCTTGTCGGAGAAGAGAATCAGGGCTGGACGTACGCGAAGTTCCTGCTGGGCAACGAGCGCACGGGCATCGCCGGTGTGGGGCGGACCAAAGTGCGTCTGGCCGAGGTGAAGAAGCACGCCGAGGCTGCCGGGGTGCTCGACGACCCGCTGTTCGCGGCGCGGCTGGCCGAGGCCGAAAACGAGCTGCTGGCACTGGAACTCACTCAGTCACGAGTGGTGACCGATTCCGCGGACGGGCAGCCCAACCCGGCGTCGTCGGTGCTCAAGCTGCGCGGCAGCCAACTGCAACAGGCCGCCACCGAACTGCTCGTCGAGGTGGCGGGCCCGGATGCGCTTCCGGCCAACGGCGAGGACATTTCATCGCCGCCCTGGGCGCAACGCAGTGCGCCGCACTACCTCAACTACCGTAAAACAACGATCTACGGCGGTAGCAGCGAGGTGCAGCGCAACATCATCGCGTCGACGATTCTGGGATTGTGAGGCAGCCATGGACTTTCAGTTGAGCGACGAGCAAGCCCTGCTCCGCGACACCACCCGCGACCTGTTGTCGCGCACCTACGACCCGGAAAGCCGCAACAAGATCATCGGCTCCGATCTCGGCTGGAGCCGCGAAGTCTGGAATCAGCTCGCCGACACCGGGATTCTCGGTCTCGGCTTCGAGCCGGAGGAGTCCGGCCAGATCGAGATCATGGTGGTGCTTCACGAGGTCGGGCGCCGGTTGGCCCCCGAACCGGTGCTGCACGCCGCGCTGGGGCCCGGTGCGCTGATCGCCGAGGTGGGCAGCGCTGAGCAGAAGCAACTGCTCGACGAGGTCGCGGGCGGACAGCGGCTGCTGGCGTTCGCCCACCTCGAGCCGGGCCAGCGCAAGCCATCCGCCGAGGTGAGCACGAAGGCTGCGCAGCAAGGTGATTCGTGGACACTGACCGGTCAGAAGAACCCCGTGCTCGCCGGGGACTGCGCCGACACCTTGGTGGTCAGCGCCAGCTTGCCGAACGGCGGCACCGGGCTGTTCCTGGTAGATGCGGCATCGGTGACCAGGCACCCGTACCGGACGTTCGACGGACAGCGCGGCGCCCAGATCGATCTGGATTCCACCGCCGCCGAACCCCTCGGCGAGGCGGGCGACGCGTCGGGCGCCATTCGCGACGCCGTCGTGCGCATCCAGTCGGCGCTGTGCGCCGAAGCGCTGGGGGCAATGGAGGAATCGCTGCGCCTGACCACCGATTACCTCAAGACCCGCAAGCAGTTCGGCGTCACGCTCAACAAATTCCAGGCCCTCACGCAGCGCGCGGCGGACATGTACGTGTCGCTGGAATTGGCCCGCAGCATGACCCTGTACGCGGCCATGTCGATCGCCGACGGCAACATCGACCCGGTGATCGCGTCGCGGGCCAAGCTGCAGATCGGCCGCTCGGGCCGGCACATCGCACAGGAGTCGGTCCAGATGCACGGCGGCATCGGCGTGACGGCCGAATACCCGGTCAGCCATTACGCCGCCCGGCTCACCGCGATCGAAAACACCCTGGGCACCTCGGGCGAGCACCTGCACAACCTGATTGACCACATCGGCGACTACGACCTGGTACGTCTCTAAGGCATGGCCGCGCCCGCGGAACTGAGCCAGCAGGTCATCGAGTTCCTATCGGCCGGCACCCGCACCGGGATGCTGGGCTACCTCGCCGCCGACGGCCGGCCGCTGGTCGCGCCGGTGTGGTTCGTGGTCGACGTCGGGCAGCACGGGGCCGAGTTGGCCTTCAACACTGGGCGCGACACGTCGAAAGGCCGTGCCCTGGCTCGTGATCCGCGAGTGGTGATCTGCGTCGACGATCCCCATCCGCCGTACTCGTTCGTCCAGGTGCAGGGCGCGGCGACGGTCAGCGAGGATGTGCAGGACGTGCTGGACATCGCGACCCGGACCGGTCGCCGCTACATGGGCGCTGACCGCGCCGACGAATTCGGCCGTCGCAACGCCGTTCCCGGTGAATTGGTGGTGCGGGTGCGGCCGACCAAGGTCAACGCAGGATTCGATATCAGCAACTAGTTCGCCCACGGCGAAGGAGCCGCGATGAGCAAGGCAAGCGCAGACCGTCCGCTGCGGGTGATCCAGTGGACGACCGGGAACATCGGTCGCCGTTCGCTGCACGCCATCATCGGGCGGCCTGACCTGGAACTGGTCGGGGTCTATGCGCATGGCACCGAAAAGGTCGGCGTCGACGCCGCCGACCTGGCGGGCTGGCCGGAGCCGACCGGTGTGCAAGCGACGAACGACATCGACGCATTGTTGGCCCTGGGCGCCGACGCGTGTTGCTATAACCCGTTGTGGCCCAGCGTCGACGAGTTGGTGGGGCTGCTGGAATCGGGAGTCAACGTGTGCACCAGCGCCGCGTGGATCACCGGAGGCAAGCAGACGCCGCAGGACCGGAAACGCATCGAGGACGCCTGCCAGAAGGGCAATTCGACGATCTTCGGCAGCGGCGCACACCCGGGTATGACGAACATGGTGGGCATGGTGCTGTCCGCCTCGTGCGAGCGCGTCGACGAGATCCGGATCACCGAGTCGGTCGACTGCTCGACCTACGAATCGGCGGAAACCCAGACCGCGATGGGGTTTTCGCAAGATCCCGATACCCCGGGGCTGGCCGAAAACGTCCGGCGAGAAAGCGAGGTCTTCGCGGAATCGGCCGCGATGATGGCCGACGCGATCGGGGCGAGGCTGGACAAGATGACGTTCGACGTCACCTTCACCGCGGCCACCGACGACTCCGATCTGGGCTTCATGAAGATTCCCGCCGGAACGGTCGGCAGCGTCTACGGCTACCACCGCGGCTGGGTTGGCGACCGCAACGTCGTCAGCGTCGGGTTCAACTGGACCATGGGCAGTCACGTCGTCCCGCCCAAGCCGCTCGAGCACGGGCACGTCATTCAAGTGTTCGGGCTGCCCAACATGCGCACCGTGTTGCACTGCCTGCCACCCAAGGATTGGACGGAGCCCGGGTTCATGGGACTGGGAATGATTTACACCGCGATGCCGGTTACCAATGCCGTCCCGGCGGTGGTGGCCGCCCCGCCCGGGATCGTGACCCTGGCGGATCTGCCACCGGTCACCGGTCGGCTGGCCCACTAGCCGGTATGCCGTCCGCCACAACTGGCGGCCCCCGGGAGGAACGCTTGCGTGCACTAAGGTTAGTATCCCTAACTGAGCAAATGTTCCGTTGACATTGGTGTCGTCGGCGACGGTAGGTGGGTTTGCGGAAGGCGGTCAGGTGGTGACTAGTCCAGACTCAGGTCCCCGCCCCGGCTTTTTGTCCCGCGCGCTGAGACACGGGTGGATCCCGCTGGTGCTGGTGGTCGTTCTGGCGGTTTCGGCGCTGATGGTGTCGCGGCTGCACAAGATCTTCGGCTCGGAAGATCTCAACGCAAACGCCGGCAAGGGGATCGAAATCGTGCAGTTCAACCCGAAGGTCGTCGTCTACGAAATCTCCGGCCCCCCGGGCGCGACGGCGAACATCAACTACTGGGACGAAAACGCCAACACACACCAGGTCAACAACGCCTCGCTGCCGTGGTCGACCACGATCTCGACCACGCTGCCGTCGGTGAGCGCCAACATCATGGCGCAGAGCGACGGCAGCACGATCCGCTGCAAGATCACCGTGGACGGCGTCGTCCGCGACAACCAGAACTCCGATGGCCATAACGCCCAGACCTTCTGCCTGGTGAAGTCCGCATGAGCGACACGAACAGCAAGACCGAGCGCGACCTGAGCACGGCCGACACCGGCCCGATCAAACCGGGGGGTTTGTCCAAGGCCGAGCGCGGCCACCGGCCCTACCTTCCCCATGCGATCCGCATCTTCGCGATCCCGATCATCCTGGGCTGGGTGGCCATCACCGTGTTGGTGAACGTCATCGTTCCCACGCTGGAAAAAGTCGGCGAGGCGCACTCGGCGCCGATGACACCGCTGGACGCGCCGTCGATGAAGGCGATGATGCGCCTGGGCCACAACTTCCACGAGTTCGACTCCAACAGCACCGTCATGATCGTCCTGGAGGGCCAGCACCCGCTCGGCCCGGACGCGCACCAGTACTACGACAAGCTGATTCGGCAACTCCGCCAGGACCCCAAGCACATTCAGCACATCCAGGACTTCTGGGGCGACCGGCTCACCGCCGCGGGTGCCCAGAGCGCCGACGCGAAGGGCGCCTACGTACAGGTGAACCTCGCCGGTAACCAGGGCACCACGCTGGCCAACGAGTCCGTGGACGCCGTCCGCAAGGTGATCGACGAGAACAAGGCGCCACCCGGCGTGAAGGCCTACGTCACCGGTCCCGCGGCACTGTCCGACGACATGCACATCATCGGTAACGCCAGCCTGGCCAAGATCACGCTGTTCACCTTGGGTGCCATCGCGATCATGTTGCTGCTGGTCTACCGGTCCATCGTCACCACGCTCGTGCAGCTGTTCATGACCTTTGTCGCGCTGGCCTGTTCGCGGGGAGTCGTCGCGGTTCTCGCGTATCACAACGCATTCGGGCTCACCACGTTCGCCGCCAACATCCTCACCATGCTGGCGATCGCCGCCGGAACCGACTACGGCATCTTCCTTGTCGGCCGCTACCAAGAGGCGTTACGCGAAGGCGAGGACCGAGAAACCGCGTACTACACCACCTTCAAAGGGGTAGCCCCCGTCGTCCTGGGGTCTGGGCTGACCATCGCCGGGGCGACCTACTGCCTGAGTTTCACGCGGTTGCCGTGGTTCAACACGATGGGCGCACCGGTGGCGATCGGCATGCTGGTCGTGGTGGCTGCCGGCCTTTCGCTCGGCCCCGCGGTTGTCTTCCTGGGGAGTCGCTTCCACCTGTTCGAGTCCAAGCGGGTCGCCAAGCAGGGTCGGCTGTGGCGGCGGGTGGGCACCGCGGTGGTGCGTTGGCCCGCACCGGTTTTGGCCGTCAGCGCCGCGGTCGTGCTGGTCGGCATGGTCGCGCTGCCCACCTACCACACCAGCTACAACGACCGTCATTACCTGCCGTTGTCAGCCCCGTCCAATCAAGGGCAAGAGGCCGCGAATCGGCATTTCTCCGAGGCACGGATGAATCCCGACCTGTTGATGGTCGAGTCCGACCATGACATGCGCAACCCGGCCGACATGCTGGTGTTGGACCGGGTGGCCAAGAACGAGATGCGCACGCTCGGCATCGCCATGGTGCAGGACATCACGCGGCCGCTGGGCATTCCGATTCAGCACAGCTCGATCCCGTTCCAGAACAGCATCCAGAGCCAGACCACGATGCAGAACATGGGGTTCCTCAAGGAGCGCATGAACGACATCCTGAAGATGGCCGACGATCTGCAAACCCAGATCGACACCACGCAGCGCCAGTACGAGGTGTCGCTAGACCTGGCCAACGCCGCCGACGACAGCGCAAAGACCACGGCGGTGACGTCGCAGATCACCGACACCCTGCGCGACCACATCGCGGATTTCGACGACACCTTCCGCCCGGTCCGGACCTACTTCTACTGGGAGAAGCACTGCTACGACATTCCGTTGTGCATCGGGCTGCGGTCCCTCTTCGACACGTTCGACGGGTTCGACCAACTGGCCGAGCAGTTCCACTATTTGACGACCGACATCGCGCACACCGCCCAGGCCTCACGCGACCTGACTGCGCTGTTTCCCACGCTGATCACCACGCTGAAGACCACCAGGGGCATCACGCTGACGCTCTACCAGACGTTCAAGGCGATGATCGACCAGATGGAGGCGATGAGCAACACCGCCATCGTGATGGGGCAAAGCTTCGACGCGTCGAAGAACGACGACTTCTTCTACCTGCCGCCGGAAGCCTTCGATAACCCGGATTTCCAGACGGGCCTTCGCATGTTCCTGTCGCCGGACGGTAAGTCGGCGCGGTTCTTCATCACCCACCAGAGCGATCCGATGACGCCTGAGGGCATCGCGCGGGTCGATGCCGAACGGACCGCCGCGCAGGAGGGGTTGAAGCAGTCCTCGCTGTCGGATGCCCGGGTGTATCTCGGCGGAACCGCCGCAACCTTCAAAGACATGGCCGACGGCGAGAAGTACGACCTGATGATCGCGGTGGTGTCGGCCCTGACGCTGATCTTCATGATCATGCTGCTGCTGACTCGAAGTGTGGTGGCCGCGCTGGTGATCGTCGGCACGGCGGCCAGCTCGATCGCGGCGTCATTCGGTCTGTCCGTGTTGATTTGGCAGGACTTGTTCGGTATCCGGATCCACTGGATCGTGATGGCGCTGTCGGTCATCATCCTGCTGGCCGTCGGGTCGGACTACAACCTGCTACTGGTCTCCCGGTTCCGTGAAGAGATCCATCGCGGGCTCAAGACGGGGATCATCCGGTCGATGGCCGGCACCGGTGGTGTGGTGACGGCGGCGGGTCTGGTGTTCGCCTTCACCATGGCGTCCATGCTGGGCAGCGATCTGCGCGTGCTGGGTCAGTTCGGTTCGACCGTGTGCATCGGCCTGCTGCTCGACACGCTGATCGTGCGCACGCTGCTGATGCCCTCGATCGCCACCCTGCTCGGACGGTGGTTCTGGTGGCCGCAAGTGGTGCACCCGCGCGGTGACAACGCGCGGCGGCCGGTGACCGCCTAATCCGCTGATGGCGACCGGCCGCTAATCCGCTGGGAGGCCTACGCTCACCGCGATCGCGCCCGCGCCCACATGCAACGCGAGCACCGGCCCGAGTTCGGTGATGATCGCCGGCTCGCACGCCGGTAGCCGCTCGCCCAGCGCCGTCGCCACCTCTCGTGCGCCGTCAGGATTGTTGACGTGGTGCACCGCCAGGGCGGCGGCGTCGTGGCCGACGACCTGACAGACCCGGTCGATCATCGTCTCCGTCGCATGGCTCACCGTGCGCACCCGTTGGGCCAGAACAAGTTTGCCGTCATCGATGCGCAGCAGCGGCTTGAGCGCCAGCGCGGTGCCCAGCCAAGCCTTCGCCCCGCCGATGCGTCCGCTGCGGCGCAAATTGTCGAGCCGGTGCACCACGATGAAGGCATGTCCGCGGTCCACGGCCGCGCGCGCCGCGTCCGCGACGGCCTCGACGTCCCCGCCGTCGGCCGCGGCCCGCGCGGCGGCCAAAGCGACGAAGCCGGTGCCCATCGCGGCCGACTTGGAGTCGACTACGCGCACGTTCGGATCAAGATCGGCGGCGGTGCGTTCGGCGGCCCCGCAGGTGCCCGACAGCGCAGCGGAGATGTGGACGGCCACCACGCCGTCGGAGCCGCTGTCGGCCAGCGCCTGCTGGTACACGTCGGCCAGTTCGGCCGGAGTGGCCGCCGCGGTGGTGGCCGCCAGTTTGTAGATGTCGCTGGGAATTTCGTCGACACCATCACGCAGATCGTTGCCGTCGAGCAATATGTGCAGCGGAACGACGCGTATCCCCCACTTTTCGAGCAGCTCGGGCGGCACGCGTGCCGACGAGTCGGTCACCACCACGACAGTCACGAGCGGGGCTTCTCGTTGGGCACCCCGGCTTCGGCCAGCGCCTTGAGCATCAACTCTGCGACCGCCTGGTGAGCCTCGAAATTCCAGTGAATGCCGTCGGGGTTTCCCCGGCCACTCATAATCTGCTCTGCGACAGCGGCTTTGAGATCGACCAAGGGCACGTCGTGATTTTGCGCCCATTCGGTGATGGCGGCCACCGTCCCCGCGCGCCCGTGGTGGGCCTTGCCGTAGGTGTCGGCGATATGCACCGACGGCAGCGAGGCCACGATCGGGATGCCGGGGCGGTTGAAATCGATTGCGCCGCGCGTCTGTTCGAGATAGTCGGCACTCAGGTGCGGGGGCAGCGCCGACCTGGCGACCGGCGAGAGCCTGGGTTGCAGCCAGCCATAGCCGTCACGGACCCAGCGTCGCAGCCAGGGCGGCCGCACATAGCGGATCAGCTCACGCAGCGCGGTGGGCAGCACCGATGGCAGCGAATCCATGCCGCCGGTGGCGAAGATGACCGCACCGGCGCTCGGCAGCGCCGCCCAGGCCCTCGGGTCCTGGGTCGCCGCCCACCAGATGTCGCGGCACGTCCAACCGATGCGACCAATCAACTCGACATCCCAACCAAGTTGTGCCGCAACGATGTTCGGCCAGATTCGGGGATCGTCGGCGGGCAGCCCCCCGGTCGGACCGTAATAGGCCAGCGAGTCGGCGAAAATCAGCAGTGTGGGCTTCGGCCGCTGCTCAGAGGACATCGTTGGACACCTGCGCCGAAGCGTTCCACACATCCAGACGCCAACGGATGCTGTCGAATTCGTCGTCGGGATCGTCGTTGTGTCCGGAAAGTTGCACCCAGCTGGCATTGCCCATGCCGCCCAGAATCGGCCAGTTGGCCACCGGAAGCTTCAGCAGCGCAGCCGACAGCGCGGCGATCAGGCCGCCGTGGGCCACCAACACCGCCGGGCGATCCGGCCCGTCGGGGTCACCCCATTCCGGCTCGCCGGACACCAATTCGGCAACCAACGGCACGCTGCGCGCCGCGACGTCGACCCTGCTCTCGCCGCCATGCGGCGCCCAGGTCGCGTCTTCGCGCCAGGCCAGCCGCGCGCCGGGAGCATGCGCGTCGACCTCGGTGTGGGTCAACCCCTGCCAGTCGCCGAGGTGGGTTTCCCGCAGCCGCTGGTCCACCCGGATCGGCACACCGGTCACCTCGCCCAGCCTGATCGCCGTGTCGTAGGCGCGATGCAGATCCGACGACACGATCAGCAACGGCTGCAGCTTGCCGAGCACCTCGGCGGCCGCAACCGCCTGTGCCCGCCCGAGTTCGCTCAGTTCGGAATCCAGCTGACCCTGCATCCGGCTACCGGCGTTGAACTCAGTTTGCCCGTGCCGCAACATGATCAGACGACGAATTCTCATTGCGCGCCCGACTCTTCGGAGTCGTCATGGCCCTCGTCGAGGTCTACCGGCACCACCGGGCAGTCACTCCACAACCGGTCCAGGGCATAAAAGTCCCGGTCTTCCTGGTGCTGGATGTGCACGACGATGTCGCGATAGTCCAGCAGCGTCCAGCGGCCCTCCCGGGTGCCCTCACGACGGGCCGGCTTGTAGCCGGCCTTGCGCATCTTCTCCTCGACCTCGTCGACGATGGCGTTGACCTGTCGCTCGTTGGACGCCGAGGCGATCACGAAGCAGTCCGTGATGGCGAGCTGGGCCGAGACGTCGATGACGATGACGTCGTCGGCCAGCTTCGCGGCGGCGGCGCCCGCGGCCACCGTCGCCATGTCGATGGCCTCCTCGGTGGCGCTCACGGGTGTTCCCCTGTGGTCAGGCGTGTTTCGTTCACGATCACCGGCGGCCCCTCGTCGTCGCGGTAGAGCCGGCGTTTGGAGACGTACTGCACGACGCCGTCGGGCATCAGGTACCACAGCGGCCGGCGCTGAGCCGCGCGGCGACGGCAATCGGTCGAAGAGATGGCCAGCGCCGGGATCTCGACCAGGGTCAGCGCGTCCTCTGACAGCTCGCCCAGCACGCCGGTGATGTGTTCGCGCCGCAGCTCGTAGCCGGGCCGGCTGACCCCGACGAAGCGCGCCAGCTCAAACGCCGTCTCCCAGCCCTGCCACGACAGAATGGAGGCCAGCGCGTCGGCCCCGGTGATGAAGTACAGCTCGGAGTCCGGGTTGAGGGCGCTCAGGTCGCGCAGAGTGTCCTTGGTGTAGGTGGGGCCGGCGCGGTCGATGTCGACCCGGCTGACCGAGAAGCGGGGATTGGACGCCGTGGCGATCACCGTCATCAAATAGCGGTCCTCGGCAGCAGAAACGTGCCGCTCCTTCTGCCAGGGCTGCCCGCTGGGCACGAACACCACCTGGTCGAGGTCGAACAGGTCGGCGACCTCACTGGCGGCAACCAGGTGGCCGTAATGGATGGGGTCGAACGTCCCACCCATCACTCCTAACCTGCGAAGCTGCTTTTGCACGATTTGCCAGCTTACTTGAGCCGGTGTTACGGCCCGATTTCCCAGGCGTTGGTCACATGCGCCACGCCAGCCTCGGCGTCGGGCGTGTGGCCGGTGTGAAATGGCGCGGCGCCCGCACCCCTACACGGGCAGCAGCTGGTCGATCACCGCGGCGAGCTGCTTGGCGGACCGGCACTCGTGCATCGGGATGACATCTTGGTACCGCGGCACGGCCGAGTCACCGCTGCCCCAGAGGTGCTTAGGCTCGGGATTCAGCCAGTGCGCGTGCCGGCTGGCGGTCACCATGTGCGTCAGCAGCTCGATCTCCGGATTGCGGTAATTGGTGCGGCCATCCCCGAGCACCAGCAGGGAGGTGCGCGGTGACAGCACATTGGGGAACGCCTGCACGAACGACGCGAACGCGTTGCCGTAGTCGGAATGACCGTCGCGACTGTAGACGCCGGACTCCCGGGTGATCCGCTGAATGGCGACCGCCAGATCGGCTTCCGGGCCGAACATGTGAGTCACCTCGTCGGTGGTGTCGATGAAGGCGAACACGCGCACGCGTGAGAACTGTTGGCGCAGAGCATGTACCAGGAGCAGGGTGAAGTGGCTGAATCCGGCGACCGAGCCGGACACGTCACACAGCACCACCAGTTCCGGCCGTGCCGGACGGGGTTTGGCCAGCACGACGTCGATCGGCACCCCGCCGGTGGACATCGACTTGCGCAGCGTCTTGCGCAGATCGATCGTCCCCGCCCGGCTGCGGCGCCGGCGGGCCGCCAGGCGGGTCGCCAGCGTTCGGGCCAGCGGCGCCACCACCCGGCGCATCTGGCGCAGCTGCTCACCGGAGGCGCGCAGGAATTCCACGTTCTCGGAAAGCTGTGGAATACCGTACATCTGGACGTGATCGCGGCCCAGCTGCTCAGCGGTGCGCCGTTTGGTCTCGGAGTCGACCATCTTGCGCAGCTGGGTGATACGCTGCGCCGCAAGCGCTTTGGCTATTTCTTCCTGGCTGGGAGTGGGTTCGTCGCCGTACGAGGCGAGCAGCCCGGCCAGCAGTTTCCCCTCGAGTTCGTCGAGCGCCATCGCCTTGAGCGCCTGGTAGGACGAAAAGGACGGGCCGCGACTGGAGCTGTATTTGCCGTACGCCTCGACGATCCGGGCGATCATCGCGACCAGGCGCTCGTCCATGTCGGCGAGGTCGGGATTCTCGGTCAGCAGGTCCACCAGCATCTGGCGCATCGCCTCCACGTCGTCGGCCGGCAACGCGCTGTCGTCAGGCGAGTCGTCGGCCTCGTCGTCGGTGACCACCGCGCGTGCGCCCAGCGCCGCGGGGAACCATAGGTCGAACATGGCGTCATAGGTCTCGCGGTGATCGGACCGGCGCAACACGGCGCACGCCAAGCCCTCGCGCAGCACCTTCCGGTCACCCAGCCCGAGCGTCGCCATCACCCGGCCGGCATCCACCGTCTCCGACGGACCGACCGAAATCCCGGCCCCGCGAAGCGCTTCCACGAACCCCACCAAATGGCCGGGCAGCCCGTGCGGGGCGAGCGGGCGGGAGGGTCGGATGCGGCGGGTGGCCATCGCAATATTCCTAGTTCAGCCGCAGCTCGCCGGTTGCGCGCTGCTGGTCGGATTGATGTTTGAGCACCACACCCAGCGTGGCCGCCACGACAGCGTCGTCGATGGTGTCCAGGCCCAGCGCGAGCAGCGTGCGGCCCCAGTCGATGGTCTCGGCGATGGACGGGACTTTCTTGAGCTGCATGCCGCGCAGCACGCCGATGATGCGAACGAGCTCCTCGGCCAGGTGCGCCGGCAGCTCGGGGACCCGGGACAACAGGATGCGGCGTTCCAGGTCCGGGCTGGGAAAGTCGATGTGCAAGAACAGGCAGCGACGCTTGAGCGCCTCGGACAGCTCGCGGGTGGCGTTGGAGGTCAGGACCACCAGCGGGGTCCGCTCGGCGGTGATGGTGCCCAGTTCGGGAACGGTCACCGCGAAGTCGGACAGCACCTCCAGCAGCAGGCCCTCGATCTCGATATCGGCCTTGTCGGTCTCGTCGATGAGCAGCACCGTCGGCTCGGTGCGCCGGATGGCGGTCAGCAACGGACGCTGCAGCAGGAACTCCTCGCTGAACACGTCGTCCTTGGTCTGGTCCCAGTCCCCCGACCCGGCCTGGATGCGCAGGATCTGCTTGGCGTGGTTCCACTCATAGAGCGCGCGAGCCTCGTCCACGCCCTCGTAGCACTGCAGGCGCACCAGGCCCGAGCCGGTGGCCTGCGCAATGGCGCGGGCCAGCTCGGTCTTGCCTACGCCGGCCGGACCTTCCACCAACAACGGCTTACCGAGCCGGTCGGCCAAAAACACGGCCGTCGCGGTGGCGGTGTCGGGCAGGTAGCCGGTCTCGGCCAGCCGCCGCGACACGTCGTCGATGTCGTCGAACAACGGCTTGGACCGGGCGGGCACACTCACAATCGGTTCTCCTAAAACGCTTTCTCCACGCGGAGGTCAGGCCGGACGAGTTTGTCCGTCTCCCCACGCAATCCATTTGGTCGAGGTCAATTCGGGCAGCCCCATCGGGCCGCGGGCATGCAGTTTCTGGGTGGAGATGCCGATTTCGGCGCCGAAACCGAACTGCTCACCGTCGGTGAACGCCGTGGACGCGTTCACCATCACCGCGGCCGCGTCCACACCGTCGGTAAACTTCTGCGCCGCAGCCATATTGGTGGTCACGATGGCCTCGGTGTGTCCGGTGCCGTACTCGTTGATGTGAGCGATCGCGGCGTCGATACCGTCGACCACCGCCACCGCGATGTCCATCGACAGGTACTCGCGGCGCAGGTCGTCCTCGTGCGCATCCTTCGAGAATCCACCGTGCACGGTCACGCCGGCGTCTTGCAGGGCGGTCAGCAGCCGGGGCAGCGCGTCTTCGGCGATCGCCGACGTCGACCAGCAGCGTCTCGGCGGCGTTGCAGACACTGGGCCGACGGGTCTTCGAATTGAGCAGGATTCGCTCCGCCACATCCAAGTCGGCGCCTTCGTGCACATAGACGTGACAGTTGCCGACGCCGGTCTCGATGGTGGGCACTTGCGCGTCGCGGACCACCGCGTTGATCAGGCTCGCCCCGCCGCGCGGAATCACCACGTCGACCAGGCCGCGGGCCTGGATCAGATGCGTCACCGTCGAGCGGTCATCGGCCGAAAGCAGTTGCACCGCATCGGCGGGCAAGTCCTCGCTGACAAGGGAAGCCCGCAGCACCTGGACCAGCGCCTGGTTGGACCGCGTCGCCGACGAACTTCCGCGCAGCAGCACGGCATTGCCGGACTTCAGCGCCAATCCGAAGGCGTCGACGGTCACATTGGGCCGGCCCTCGTAGATCATGCCGACGACGCCCAGCGGAACGCGCTGCTGACGCAGCTGTAGCCCGTTCGGCAACGTGTAACCGCGCAACACCTCCCCGACCGGATCGGGCAGACCGGCGACCTGACGCAGGCCGGCGGCGATGCCCTCAACACGTTTGGAGTCCAACGCCAACCGGTCGAGCATCGCGGACGGCGTGCCGGCGGCATGGGCGGCGTCGAGGTCTTCGGCGTTGGCCGACATGATCAGATCGCTGTGGGCGGCTATCGCGTCGGCCGCAGATCGCAGTGCCTGGTCCTTGGCAACCGTCGGCAGCAACGCCAGGACACGTGACGCAACCCGGGCGCGGCGTGCGGCGTTGTGCACCTCCTGGCGCAAGTCAGGAAGCGATGGTGCTTGCAGACTCATCAAACCAGGGTATCGGGCGGCAAAACCCCGGGTGAGGCGACCCGTTGGCCGCTACCCCCGATGGTGGCGACCCGTATCGTTCGGCACCGTCGCGCTCGCGATCGCCACTACCCCACCCGCTCCCCGCGCCGCGCACTGCGCACCTTGCTGCGCCGCTCTTCGATGATGTTGCCGAAGTTCTGCAGCAACAGAGGCGCACGCGTCACCAGGTGCTCGATGTGTTCCCGATCGATCTCCAAAGCCGTGACCTCTTCGAGCGCGTACGCGCTGGCCAGGTTCGGTTGCCGAGTCAACGCGGTCAGCCCCAGGAACGAGCCCTCGACCAGCGTGCTGATCGGCACCAGCGAGCCGTCGTCGGCGGCCGCGGTCAGCTGCACGCGCCCGGAGACCAGGAACGTCATGGTCGTCGGGATCTGGCCGGCGTACTCCACCACCTCGTCGGCGCCGTAGCGGACGATCCTCGCCGCGGACCGCAGCGATCGCTGCTCCTCGGCGCCGATCCGCAACGCCGGCGCCACGACCGTGTGCAACGCATGCTCCACACGCTCGATGGTGGAGAAGTCGTCGTCGGCGTCGTCGAGGTGCAGATCTTCCCGTCGGGTCGCATACCAGGCCCAGCGCAGGAAGGTGGCCTTGGCGGCGCCGGCGTCCGCCGGTGAGTCCAACCCGATAGTCGTGCAGTACTCGGCCGCGCCCACCGGGACCGTACGCGGCACGCTGCCGGCCTTGAGCTGCGGCAACCCCTGAGCGATACGCGTCAGCAGCGCACACACCCGGTCCGGCGGGTCGACGCTGGAGAACGTCGTCGTCACCGCCAGCTTGTGCGCACCGGGCGGGCGAGAAAGGTTGGTGAACGCGGTGCTGGCGAGCATGGAGTTCGGCATGACCCGGATGCCGCTGCCGGTGTCGATGTGCACGGCGCGCCAGTTCACCTCGACCACGCGTCCGCGGGCCGTGCCGGTGTCCAGCCATTCATCGATGCGGAAGGGCTGTTCGAACAACATGAACAGTCCCGACACGATCTGACCGACGGAATTCTGCAACATCAGACCGATGACGACCGACGTGACGCCCAGTGCGGTGAAGATACCGCCGATGCGCACACCCCAGATGTAGGACGACATCACCGCCAGACCAACACCGATCACGGCAAATCGGGCGCAGTCCAAAAAGATGGTGGGTAGCCTTTTGCGCCAACTCTTTTCGGGCGCGCCTTCGAACATCGTCGCGTTGAGGCCGGACAGCACCAGCACCAGCACCAGCAGGCCGAACAGCGTAGTGAGGACGCGCACCGGAACGTCGCCGGCCGGAACCTCCGAGGCCTGAACCAGCAGCAGCAACAGTGCACCGAGCGGTAGCAGATAGTTGCGCAGCAGCCCGACCTGCCTCGCCAGCGGGCTGTCCCTGCGCAACAACGCGTCGTGCAACTCGGTGAGAACGATCAACCCGAGCGGCAGTCCGACCGCGATGCCGATAGCCCAGTAGAACCACGACGAGCCGAAAAAGTTCATCAGCGCTCCAGCAACCGGTAGATGGCCTGATCGGCACCGCCGACGGAGATGGTGCCAGCGGGCGTGAACTGCCGAACGTCCCGCATCGCCTCGTACACCTGCGAACTGACATAGACGCCCGGCTGCGGTGCGCCGCTGTGCATTTGATACGCCAAACTGACTGCGCCGCCCCACATGTCATAGACCAAGCTGGATCGGCCGACCAGCCCGCTCACCACGTTGCCGGTGTTCACGCCGACCCGCAGGTCCAGCTGGTGCACCGATTGGCTGTTGAATCGGTCGATGATGCGACCGATCTCGAGGGCGAAGTCGACCGCGCGATGGATGCTGTCCAGCCGGGGGGTGACCACCCCGCAACTGGCCAGATAGCCGTTGTGGAACGTGCGGATCCGCTCGACGCCAAGGACTTCGGCGGCCGAATCGAATTGCCGGAAGAGATCGTCGACTGTGGCGACCAACTGGTCTTCCGGCAGGACGCTGGAAATTTCGTCCAGGCCGACGATGTCGGCATAGATGATGGCGACGTCCTGGTGTCTCTGGGCGATGGTCTCCTCGCCGTCGCGTAAGCGTTGCAGCACCGATTCGGGCATCAACGCCAGCAGCACGCGCTCGTTTTCCCGGCGCTGCTCGTTGAGCAGCTCTTCCTTGATCGCCAGACTCCGGCTCATCTCGTTGAATGCGGCTGTGAGATCACCTATTTCGTCGCGTCGCCGGACCGGGATGTTGATCTCGTAGTCGCCGGAGCTGATCTTGCGGGTGCCCTCTTCGAGCCGCCGGACCGGTCGCACCGCGGCCTGCGCGACGAACATCGAGGCCACACAGATAGCGAAGATCATTGCGGTGACCGCGATCGCCAGCGTCTTGCTGAACCTACCGAGGCGGGCGAATGCGTCGGAGTTGTCGCGCGTGGCGAGGATCGACCAGTGCAGGTCGGAGTTGGGAATGTTCAGCGGGGCATAGGCTTCCAGCTCCCTGTTGCCCATGTAGTCGGTTGCGCTGACCACGCCCGTCTCGCCGCGTTTGGCGGCGCGAAGACCGGCGGTATCGACCGGCTGCACCAGGGTGGTGGTGCCCAGCCGGATCGCCCGGTCGACCACGTCGGGTGGTGTGCCGGCGTCGATCGCCGAGCGCCGGTAGTCCTTTGGGTCCTCGATGAAATCCCGGGAATCGGAACGCATCAGGTCATCGGGGCCCGCGAGATACGTTTCGGTCGCGGGTCCCATCCCGGCCGTCTCCCAGTGCTTGTCGGCGGTCATGATCTTGTTGATCTTCGCGACCGGCACCGGCAGCGCCATCACCCCTTCAAACTTGCCGTTCATTCCGATCGGTGACACCACCCAGGCCGTGGGCGTATCGAGTGCCGGCTGGTACTGCTGGAAGTCGGTGATCCAGACGAAGTCGACGTCGTTGGACGCCAAGGCTTTCTGGTAGGCCTCCCGCAGCTTCGATTCGCGGTACGGGCCGGTCAGGATGTTGGTCCCGAGGTCGGGACCCTTCAGCACGCTGTAGACGACATTGCCCTGCATGTCCAACAACAGCGCATCGCGATAGTCGAAACGATTGGCGATGCCGCGCATGTAGAAGTCGAAGCGCGCGTTGGCCGCCGACCAGGCGCTGCCGTCGCCGGCGTCGAGGGCGGGCAACGCATCAGGGTTCGACCGGGGCGCGGCGGTGTAATAGGCCTGAATGTATTTCTGCGCGTTGGACGTTGGCAGGACGGCCCTGATATCGATGGTGTCCCCGGTGATCTGCTTGATCGGTTTGATCATGTCGTTGTCGTAGTAATCGACCAGCGACTGCTGTTGGACGGGCGAGATCGTCGCATTGTTCAATTGAGCGAAGTCCGCGGTGAGGGCCGTCGTCGCCTGGTTGATGCCGAACCCGCCACTCCAGATGATCAGCGAATTCGACACCTCACGAAACAGCGCCTGCACCGCTCGCTTCTGGGATTCGCGCATCTCGATCAAGCGTTCGGACTCGACCTGTCGCAACGCGTTGCGCCCCGACGCCGCCCCGATGGCGCCGATCACCGCCACGCCCAGGATGCTCGACAGCAGCATGGTGATCAGAATCTTGGACTGGATGCCGAACCGGAATCGGGCCAGGGCAGGCCGGCGCGGGCGCTTGGTGGCCGGTTGAGCCGGTTGAGGATCGAGATGGGGTTCAGCGCCGGTCAGCTCGCTCGTGGTCAATCGCCTGCCCCTATTCTTGGGATCCAGCACCCCTAACGCAGCAGAATATCGTGCGGACATCGAGTTATTCAGGGTTTGCCGTGAAGCGATTCCGCGTCGAAACTGCCGGTGCGCTGGTGTGCTTTGCCATCCAGTCACGACTAACGTCGGCGTGATGGCAGGCGTCTGTGTAGTGGGCAGTGTAAATCTCGATCTGTCGTTGGATGTCGACGCCCTTCCACGGCCCGGCGAAACGGTTTTGGCGTCGTCGTTGACACATGCCCCCGGTGGCAAGGGCGGCAATCAAGCGGTGGCGGCGGCGCGCGCGGGCGCGCAGGTGCAGTTCGTCGGAGCGGTGGGCGATGACGCGGCCGCCGGGCGAATTGCGCGCGCACCTCGAGGCCAACGGCGTCGGACTGGACGGAGTCGTCGAAATTTCGGGCCCCAGCGGCACGGCGATCGTGGTGGTCGACGCGAACGCCGAGAACACCATCGTGGTTGCGCCGGGGGCCAACGGTCGTTTCACGTTGACCGACGACCGTGCGCGCGCGGTTGTCGCCCATTGCGATGTGATGTTGACCCAGCTAGAGATCCCGGTGGACACGGCTGTCGCGGCGGCGCAACACGCGCATTCGGCGGGAGCGGTGGTCGTTGTGAACGCGTCGCCGGCCGGTCAGGACCCCGGCTCGCTGGGCGACTTGGCTGCCGCCGCGGACGTGGTAATCACCAACGAAGAAGAGGCCAACGAATGGCCTTGGCGTCCGGAGCATTTGGTGGTCACGCTGGGTGCGCACGGCGCCCGTTACGTTGGCGCGGACGGCGAGTACACCGTGTCGGCTCCGCCGGTGGATGCGGTGGACACCACCGGGGCCGGCGACGTATTCGCCGGCGTCCTGGCCGCGAATTGGCCATCCAATCCGGGCTCGCCGGATCAACGGCGGCGCGCGTTGCAGCGTGCTTGCGCAGCGGGTGCGCTGGCGACGTTGGTCGCCGGCGCAGGTGATTGCGCACCGGACGCCGAGGCGATCGACAGGGCGCTCCGGGACGCGTTCTAGCCGCTCTGCCCGCCGAGGTCGTGGGCGATTCTCAGCCCGTCGCCGATCTCCATGTATCCGAACCGAGGACACCGCGATCGACAGAGTTCGCCGCCGCTGACCTGCGGTTGGCAGCGTTTGGCAGCGGCTGGCGTCGATCTGGCAGTGGTTTGCGAGCAGCGTCGGTGGCGATCGCAGTCCGCCATCGAGAAAGGAACATCATGTCCGCTACCACGATCGACCGCACGGGTACCCGGGACGGCTTGCTTCGCCTCGCCATGCGCGCCGACGCCGCCATCAGCGCGCTGGTCGGGCTGGCCGGTATCCCGGTCGCCGGCTGGCTCGCCGACCTATCGGGCACCACGAAAGCGTTCGAGTACGGCATGGCCGCGTTCTTGATCGCGTACGGCGTGGTGGTGTTCGGGCTGGCCACCTTGCCGTCGGTGCGGCGCGCCGGCATGGGCGTCATCATCGCGAACGTGGCATACACGGTGGCCGCAGTCGTTCTCGTACTCGCGGACGTCTTCCCGCTGACGTCGACCGGCGTGGTGTTGAATCTCGCGGCCGGCGTTTACACGCTGGTGTTCGCCGAGTTGCAGTACCAGGGCTGGCGCCGCGCAACGACCTGACCCCCGGATTGCTCAGGGCCCGCCCGGTGCTCCCGGGCGGGCCCGCGAGTGCGCGAACTAGTCCTCGGGGACTTCGCGTTCGATCTCGTCGAGCCAGATACGCGCCGACATGTCGGACGGAGCGCGCCAATCCCCCCGCGGCGACAGCGAACCGCCGTGGGACACCTTGGGCCCGTTGGGCAAGGCCGAGCGCTTGAACTGGCTGAACGAGTAGAACCGCTGCACGAAAACCTGCAGCCAGTGCCGAATCTCCTTCAGCGAGTAGGACGGCCGTTTGTCCTCCGGGAAGCCGGGTGGCCAGATGCCGTGTTCGGGATCGCTCCACGCATGCCAGGCCAAAAAGGCGATTTTCGACGGCCGGAATCCGAACCGCAGCACGTAAAACAGTGAAAAGTCTTGCAGCGCAAACGGGCCCACTTTGGCTTCGCTGCTCTGCAGCTCTTCCTCCTCGCCACTGGGAACCAGCTCCGGGGTGATCTCGGTGTCGAGCACCGACTGCAACACCTCGCTTACCTCCGGCTCGAACTGTTCCGACGAGATCACCCAGCGGATCAAGTGCTGGACCAGCGTTTTGGGCACGCCGCCGTTGACGTTGTAGTGCGACATCTGGTCGCCGACACCGTATGTCGACCAGCCCAACCCGAGCTCGGAAAGGTCTCCGGTGCCCAGCACGATCCCGCCACGCTGGTTGGCCAGCCGGAACAGGTAGTCGGTGCGCAAACCGGCCTGAACGTTTTCGAAGGTGACGTCATACACCTTCTCGCCCCGGGCGAACGGGTGATCCAGCTCCTTGAGCATCAACTGCGCGGTCTCACTGATGTCGATCTCGGAGAACGTCACGCCCAGCGTGCGGCAGAGCTCGGCCGCGTTGCGTTTGGTGTGGTCCCCGGTCGCAAAGCCGGGCAGCGTGAACGCCAAAATGTCACTGCGCGGGCGTTGTTCGCGATCCATCGCGCGTGCGGCGACGATCAACGCATGCGTCGAGTCCAGCCCACCGGAAATCCCGATGACGATTTTCGGGAAATCCAGCGCACGCAGCCGCTGTTCGAGACCGGCGACCTGGATGTTGTAGCCCTCGAAGCAGTCCTGTTCCAGCCGTTCCGGATCGGCGGGAACGAAGGGAAAACGCTCGATGTCGCGCCGCAGTCCGATGTCGCCGTCCGGCGGGTCCAGCCGGAACCCGATGCGCCGGTAGACGTCCGTCGTCGTCCGGTGGTGGCGCCGGTTGTCGTCGAAGGTGCCCATCCGGAGCCGTTCCGAGCGAAGCAGTTCGATGTCGACGTCGGCGACGCTGAGTCGCTCCCCTTTGGGGAAGCGCTCGGACTGAGCCAGCATCACACCGTTCTCGAACACCATGGTCTGACCGTCCCACGCCAGGTCGGTCGTCGATTCACCTTGCCCGGCAGCCGAATACACGTAGGCGGCCAGGCATCGCGACGAGGCCGAACGGGCCAGCAGGCAGCGGTCCTCGGCGCGGCCGATTGTGATCGGACTGCCGGACAGGTTGGCCAGCACCGTCGCACCCGCGAGCGCGGCCTCCGCGCTGGGCGGAATCGGCACGAACATGTCTTCGCAAATCTCCACGTGCAGCACCAAGCCCGGCACGTCCGACGCCTCGAAGAGCAGGTCGGGGCCGAACGGCACCTCGACGCCGGCGACGCGGATGGTGCCGCGCTCGTCGTCTCCCGGTGCGATCTGGCGGCGCTCGTAGAACTCCCGATACGTGGGCAGGTAGGACTTCGGCGCCACCCCGAGCACCTCGCCGCGGTGGATGACCACGGCGGCGTTGTAGATCCGGTGCCGGTGACGCAGTGGGGCACCGACTACCAGCACCGGCAACAACTCCGCCGAGGCCGCGACGATTTCCGCGATGGCCTTATCGACATCGTCGAGCAACAGGTCCTGCAGCACGATGTCTTCGATGGAATATCCGGAGAGCGTCAGTTCCGGAAAGACGGCGAGCGCGACGGCATCGTCGTGGCACTCCCTGGCCATTCGAAGGACCGATTCGGCATTCGCGGCGGGGTCGCCGATGACCGTCTGGTGCGTGCATGCGGCGACGCGGGCAAAGCCCTGGCTGTAAGCGTTGTAAAAGTCCATCGGCCTTCCATTGTCGTCCCATGCGTGTCAACTCGGAGTCGCCGGGTATCCCCGACGGCATGAGCGACACGGCTGTCTTGGTGGTCGACATGATGAACACGTATCAGCATCCCGACGCTGAAAATCTAATACCCAATGTCGAGAAGATCATCGAGCCGTTGACCGATTTGGTTCGGCGGGCACGTGAGTCGCGACGACGTCGACCTGGTGTACGTCAACGACAACTATGGCGATTTCACCGCCGAGTTCTCCGACATCGTCCGTGCCGCATGCGACGGGGACCGGCCTGATCTGGTGAAGCCGATCCTGCCGGCCGAGGAGTGCCGCGTGATGACCAAGGTCCGGCACAGTGCGTTCTATGCGACGGCGCTGGCGTATCTGCTCAACCGGCTGGAGACCAAACGTTTGATCATCACCGGTCAGGTCACCGAGCAATGCATCCTCTACACCGCCCTGGATGCCTACGTGCGCCACTTCTCCGTGGTGATCCCGACCGATGCCGTCGCACACATCGACGCCGACCTGGGCGCGGCGGCGTGCAAGATGATGGAGCAAAACATGTCTGCCGAGCTCACTACCGCGGCGGACTGCCTGGGCTGAATCTCCTACTGTGGATAAGTGACCGTCGGCTGCGCAGAATCGCCCGAACTGGTCACGGTGCTGTCTGGTCGCCGGATCGCGGTGCTGACGGGCGCGGGCATCTCCACTGACTCGGGCATTCCCGACTATCGCGGGCCCGATTCACCGCCGAGCAATCCGATGACAATCCGGCAGTTCACCAGCGATCCGGCGTTTCGGCAGCGGTACTGGGCACGCAATCACGTCGGTTGGCGGCACATGGACGTCACGCTGCCCAACGCGGGGCACCGGGCACTCGCCGCGCTCGAGGCCGCATCGGTGGTCACCGGCGTGATCACCCAGAATGTCGATCTGCTGCACACCAAGGCCGGCAGCCGAAACGTCATCAACCTGCACGGCACCTACGCTCAGGTGATCTGTTTGGACTGCGGATCCACCATGACGCGCGGCGCATTGGGCGAGCGGCTGGAGGCGCTCAACCCCGGCTTCATCGAGCGCGCCGAAGCGATCGGTGGGCTGGCGGTGGCTCCCGACGCCGACGCCGTGGTCGCCGATACCGCGACGTTCCAGTATCTGGATTGCGAGCGCTGCGGCGGGATGCTGAAGCCAGACATCGTCTACTTCGGCGAAAGCGTTCCCAAAGACGTTGTGGCAGAAGCCTATGGGTTGGTCGAACAGTCCGACGCGCTGTTGGTCGCCGGCTCGTCGCTGACCGTGTTCTCCGGCTACCGGTTCGTGCGTCACGCCGCCGCGCTGGGCATTCCGGTGGCCGTCGTCAACCGTGGCCCTACCCGCGGCGACGACCTGGCCACCGTCAAGGTCGACGGCGGCTGCTCGGAGTTGCTGGCCCTGCTCGCCGATGAGTTGGCGCCGCTGTCAACGCGTTAGAAGCTGCACGGCATGCTGCGGATGGCGTGCACGCGCTTATCACGTTCGGGAAGGTCCTCTTGGGCAGCAGACCCGCCTCGCCCGTGCGGCACCGCACCGAAGCGCCTCTTAGACCGCCACCAGGTCGTCGGCATGCACCGCCGGCCTGCGCAGCTCACCGGGCAGCTCAGAGGTTGAGCGGCCCATCATGGTGGTCAGCTCCGTCGCGTCGTAGGCGACCACGCCACGGGCCACCATCACCGCGTCCGGGTTGCGCAATTCGACGACGTCGCCGGCGTAGAACCGCCCGGCCACCGCGGTGATCCCGGCGGGCAGCAACGAGCGACGCTGCCGCACCACCGCGCGCACGGCACCCTCGTCCAGGGTCAGCGCGCCGGCCACCTCAGCGGCGTAGCGCACCCAGAACCGACGTGCCGACATCCGCGCCGGGCGTGCGGCGAACACCGTGCCGACCGAGGCGTCGGTGAGCGCGGTCGCGGCGTCGGCGGCCGCGGCCAGCAGCACCGGCACACCGGCGTCGGCGGCCAGCAGCGCCGAGGACATCTTCGAGGTCATCCCGCCGGTGCCCAAATCGCTTCCGGGCCCGGCGACTACGCCGATCAGATCCGCAGAGCCCGACACCTCCGAAATGAACCTCGCGCCGTCGGTCTTTCGCGGATCCGAGTCGTAGAGCCCATCGATGTCGGACAGCAACACCAACGCCTCGGCACCGACCAGGTGAGCCACCAGCGCCGAAAGCCGGTCGTTGTCGCCGAACCGGATCTCGTTGGTGGCCACCGTGTCGTTCTCGTTGACGATCGCCACCGCATGCAGCGCCCGCAGCCGATCCAGCGTGCGCTGGGCGTTGGTGTGCTGGGCCCGCATCGAAATATCGTGCGCGCTCAGCAGCACCTGCCCGACCGTGCGGCCATAGCGGGCGAACGCGGCGCTCCACGAATTCACCAGCGCCACCTGACCGACGCTGGCCGCGGCCTGCTTTGTCGCCAAATCCCTAGGACGACAGGACAATCCAAGCGGCTCGATGCCGGCGGCGATGGCTCCCGACGAGACGATGACGACGTCGGTACCCGCCTTCATCCGACCCTCGATCGCGTCGGCGAGCCCGGCTAGCCGGCCGGCGTCGAACACCCCCGCCGGTGTGGTCAGCGCGTTGGTCCCCACCTTGACCACCAGGCTGCGAGCATTGCGGATGATGTCGCGATGGGCGCTCACGACTCCTCACCGTGTTCGCGGCGGCGACGCCGGGCGGCCTTGCGCTCGTCGGCGCCGACGCGGTCGGTGCGCTCCAACCGTGCGTCGGTTCCGCGGCCCGAAAGCGAAACCTGTTGTCCGGCAGGCGTTTGCGGCTCCCAGTCGAACGTCATGTCCCCGATGGTCACTTCGCAGCCCGGTCGCGCACCCAACCGCAGCAACTCCTCTTCGACACCGAGGCGCGCCAGCCGGTCGGCGAGATATCCCACGGCCTCGTCATTGTCGAAATTGGTCTGGCGGATCCAGCGTTCGGGACGCGCGCCGCTGACCACGAAGGCGCCCGGCTGCTGGGGATCCGGCGCGACGGTGAAGCCGCTGTCGTCAATGGGAACCGGACGAATCACCGGCCGTCGCGGCACGATCTCCGGCTGGGCGGCCTTGTAGTCCGAGATGATCTGCCACAACCCAAAGATCAACGGCTGCAAACCTTCTTGCGCGACCGCAGACACCAGGAACACCGGCCAGCCGCGCTGCGGCGATCTCATCGCGGACGAATTCGGCCAGCTCGCGCGCCTCGGGCACGTCGATCTTGTTGAGCACCACCGCGCGGGGCCGCTCGGTCAGGTCACCCAGCGCCGCATCCCCTTGCAGGGTGGGCGTATACGCGGCGAGTTCGGCCTCCAACGCATCGATATCGGAGATGGGGTCACGGCCGGGATCCGCGGTGGCGCAGTCGACGACATGCACCAGCACGGCGCATCGCTCGATGTGCCGGAGGAAATCCAGGCCCAGGCCGCGGCCCTGGGATGCACCCGGGATCAGACCGGGCACGTCGGCGACGGTGAAGGTGTGCTCGCCCGCCGAGACCACGCCGAGGTTGGGCACCAGCGTGGTGAACGGGTAGTCGGCGATCTTGGGCTTGGCCGCCGAGATCGTCGACACCAGCGAAGATTTGCCGGCCGAGGGAAATCCGATCAACCCGGCGTCGGCCACGGTCTTGAGTTCCAGCGTCAGGTCGCGGGTCTGGCCCTGCTCGCCCAGCAGCGCGAAGCCGGGAGCTTTGCGCGCACGCGATGCGAGCGCGGCGTTGCCCAGGCCGCCGCGTCCACCCGCGGCGGCTTCGAAGCGGGTGCCCGCGCCGACCAGGTCGGCCAGCAGCCGACCGTTTTCGTCGAGGACGACGGTGCCGTCGGGCACCTTGACTTCCAGGTCGGCGCCTGCGGCGCCGTCACGGTTGTTGCCCATCCCCTGCTTGCCCGAGGGCGCGGTGACGTGCGGATGGAAATGGAAGTCGAGCAGGGTGTGCACCTGCGGATCGACGACGAAGACGATGCTGCCGCCGCGGCCGCCGTTGCCTCCGTCGGGGCCGCCGAGCGGCTTGAACTTCTCGCGATGGACCGAGGCGCAGCCGTTACCCCCAGAACCGGCGCGCGCATGGATGACGACGCGGTCGACGAACCGAGGCATCGTGGGTCCTCTCACCTACCACCGGGCGCCGAGATCACCGGGCTGGGCCCGGAAATACGGTCAGTCGGCGGCTTGTCCCGCGGCCACGATGTTGACGGTCTTGCGGCCGCGCTTGACGCCGAACTCGACGGCGCCGGATTCCTTGGCGAACAACGTGTCGTCCCCGCCACGCCCGACACCCACGCCCGGGTGGAACTTGGTGCCGCGCTGCCGGACGATGATTTCGCCCGCCTTGACGATCTGGCCGCCGAATCGCTTCACGCCCAGCCGCTGCGCGGCGGAATCGCGACCGTTGCGCGAGCTGGAAGCGCCCTTCTTGTGTGCCATGTGTGGTCCTCGCTCAGTGTTGTCTGTTCTTCGCCTGACGGCTCATCACGCGATGCCGGTGACCCTCAGGACCGTCAGCTGCTGACGGTGTCCCTGACGCTTGTGGTAGCCGGTCTTGTTCCTGAACTTGTGGATACGGATCTTGGGGCCTTTGGTGTGCTCGAGCACCTCGCCGGTCACCGCGACCTTGGCCAGTGCGGCCGCGTCGGTGGTCACGTTGGTGCCGTCCACCATCAGGGCGACCGGTAGCGACACGTTCGAGCCGGGCTCAGATTCGAGCTTCTCGACCTTGACCACGTCCCCGACGGCGACCTTGTACTGCTTGCCGCCCGTCTTCACGATTGCGTAGGTCGCCATCGTTGCTCCTGCTCCTTCTTCTAACCGCTGCTCTGCGCGTCGCGCGCGAACCAACCGCGGTGCACGTGGTGGTCTGGGTTGCGGGCCTGCCCCGATTCCCCGGGAGTCCCGCTGCCGCCGGCCGAAGTTTTCCTCGCCCGGCCTGACGACAACTGTCCAAGGGTACGTGACCAGCGGCTACAGGGTCAAACCGGACACGACCGGCGCCTTTCGGCCAGCTGGCTCAGTCCGCGTGGATCGGCGGTCCGGCCGGCCTTCCCGCGGCGCGTCTGCGTCGCGGGTGTCCCGAGCCGGTCTGGTCGGA
>CAWCRJ010000021.1:0-83128 GCA_963797865.1 uncultured Actinomycetota bacterium | reverse complement strand
AGTTCCTTTCCGTCCTCCGAGATCTGGTGGTCGTCAGGCAAATCGACAATGCACGGCGCAGGACCCCACGAACCGCCTGTTGAATCGGCGCCCGCCCTTACAGCGGAACAACCTCCGCGTACTCGAAGGCCATCAGGCCATTCGCGACAAAAGGCAGCCGCCCCAAGTGTGTCTTGACGTCGTCCAGGTCGGCGCCTTGGACGATGCCAACCAAGCCGCCGCCGTCAGTCCGTAGATAGGCGGACGCCACCACACCCTCGGTCCGCAGCTCGTTCAGTACTCGGGTCTGCTCATCCCGGTAGTCGGTGGCCTTTTCGGGATGAGTCATCGTGGCGGTTACGAAGAAATGCATGCTGAATCCTGTCGGTGGCTAGTGACTCGGGCTTCGGCTTCAGCCGGCCAGCTGGTTGAGTTTGCGCATCTGCTGGTCGAAGGCGCCTTCCGGCATGAAGCGGCGCAGCTTGCTGACCAGGCGGGCCCTCGAGCCGGCCGGATAGCGCAGCTTGGGTTTCTTGTCGGTCGCTGCGGCGACGATCGCCTGAGCGACGGTGGCGGGGTCTTCTCCCTGGTTGACTCCATCGGCAATCACCTTCTGGGCAACCTTGCGGCGCTCGTCGTAGACCGCAGCGGCTTGTCGGGCTGGATGCTGTTGGCGTCGAAACCCGTTTTGGTCCAGGGTGGTTCAACCAGCAAGACCCGAATCCCGTGTTCGCGGACCTCGTGGTCCAGGGACCAGGAGTAGCCCTCGATCGCATGTTTGGAGGCGGCGTAGATCGCCATGTAGGGCAGCGGATGAAGCCGACCACCGAGGACACGTTGATGATGCGTCCGCTGCGCTGGGCGCGCATATGCGGCAGGACTGCTTTGATCATCCGGATTGCGCCGAAGACGTTGATGTTGAAGGCGTTCTGGTCTTGGACGATGGAGCTGTCCTCGGCCGCACCTATGGATCCGACGCCCGCGTTGTTCACCAGCACGTCGAGCGGCCGAACCGCTGGATGACCTGCGCCACCGCTGCGGCGACGGAGTCGTCGCGGGCCACGTCGAGGTTGATGAACGTCACCTTGCGTAGGGCGCAGGTACCGACGTTTTGCGGCTGGTACCTATCACTTCGTATCCAGCGTCGACCAGGGCGAGTGCAGCGGCTTTGCCGATGCCTGTCGCAGCGCCCGTTACCAGGGCAACCGGTTTGTTCGATGTCATCTTCATGTCCTTGTCGTTTGTGTCGCCCGCTTCCAGACGACTGCTGTACATCAATGTATCACTTAATGGATTAACTGCGAATACGAGAATCTATTCCATAGGTATCCGTAGCGGTGACGTATCCTATGCTGGTATGTCCACCGAGAAGCAGGAGGCAGGCATGGCGCGAGCACTGCGTGCAGATGCCGAGCGCAGTGCGCGCGCGATTCTGGAGGCGGCCGAGCGAGTGCTCGCCGAGGACGCCGGGGCCTCGATTGAGCAGATCGCCGAGGAAGCGGGACTGACCAGGATCACGGTGCATCGCCGGTTCGCGAACCGGCAAGCACTTTTGGAGGCGCTGTCGGTCTCGGCTATGCAGCAGCTGCTCGAGGCCATCCAGGAGGCCCGGCCCAATTCCGCACCCGCGCTCGTCGCGCTGTACCGGGTGACCGCGAACGTTCTACGGGTAAAGAGCGCCTGGCGGTTCACCCTCAACCACAACACCTCCCTCAGCGAGGCAGCGGCCGCCCTGTGGGCCGATATCGACTCCCACACTGTCGAACTGCTGGCCCGAGCGCAGCGCGAAGGACTCCTCGCCCCGGCCACCGACCTGGGCTGGATGCGACAGGTCTATTACGCCCTGCTCAGCGAAGCCCTCAACAGGCCTGAGACAGAGCGGGATTCAGCCGAACAGGACCCTGACGCTTTAGCAACACTGGTGATCGACACACTCCTGCACGGCGGAGGCCGACACGCCAAGCCTGGGAGCGGGCAGGAGGTCGGACACACAGGTTGACGGCACGGAGTTTCCCGCGGTCGCCTGAGTGCTGATGTCGTCGTCGGCAAGCCAGTAGGGCAGTGAGGTCTCCGGGTCCGTCGGTACATTCTGACAACATGACCAAACGCATCCTGAACGTCGTCAGCAACGTCGCGCACTACGAGGATCCTTCCGAACCGACTGGGTTGTGGCTCTCCGAACTGACGCACGCCTATGGCATCTCGCCGAGGCGGGATACGAACAGCGGATCGTCAGCCCGAAGGGCGGTCTTTCGCCGCTGGAACCCCGCTCTCTGAAATTTCCGAACTACGACAAGAGCGCCAAGGCGTGGAGGGAGACGATGCGAAGATGGCACTGCTGGCCGACACCGCCTCACCGGAGGAGATCGACTCGGCGGATTTCGATGCCATCTATTTCACCGGCGGTCACGCGGTAATGTTCGACTTCCCCGATAGTGTGGGACTGCAGCGGATTACGCGCGAAATTCGAGCAGGGTGACATTGTGTCCACTGTCTGTCACGGCTACTGCGGCCTGCTCGACACGACGCTCTCAGACGGATCGCTGCTCGTAGCGGGCCGGAAGCTGACCGGATTTTCGTGGTCGGAGGAAGTGTTGGCCCGGGTGGACAAGTTGGTGCCCTACAACGTGGAGGAGGAGGTGAAAAAGCGTGGGGCCCGGTATGCAAAGGGGCTGGTTCCTTTCACTTCGCATGTCGTCGTCGACGGGCGCCTGGTGACGGGCCAGAATCCGGGTCTGCCAAAGCGACTGCCCGCAAGGTCGTCTCGGCACTTGACTAGGTGAGGGCGCGGTTCAGGGAAGGTATCGCTCGCTGGTTCTGGTGGCCGCTGCACGTGCGACCCCGCCCAGCCAGCCAAATGCTGCGCCCCTACGGGCCCCGCACCGCCGTACGAGAACTCCTCGGCCGCGAACGCCAACCGGTGACCGGACCAGCCGAAAGCACGAACGAGACCGATGCGAACGGTCAGCGACCGCGCGCAACCCTGGCAGAAGACTAGGCTCGGTAGTTATCTGCAGTTGAATAGCATTGTCGGACAGTCGATTTAGTACTTCGTGTCACATCAGCCCTGCATCGGCTCCACGCGTCACAGTGACAAAATATCGCTGGGACGGAATGACAGTCCCCAGGTCGCGCCGAGCGGCGTGAACGGCTGAAGGGGGCGGGCTGTAAAAGTGGACACGAACGTGAGACAAATCCGTGTGGACATAAAGTGAGACAACGCGCATCGGCACAGTTCAGGGCCGCGCGAGTGGACACGGAGTTTGGGAACCTACAGTAGAAGATGATTGTGATTGTCGAGATGCAACGAAGATTAGCGAATAGGCTAAGCCAGATTATTTAGTCACTAAATGGGTTGCTGCACCAGCTTGAGCTGCTGGTTTGCGCGTGGCCTGAGTCGTACCGCGGACGTCAAAGCGGCAAGAATGAGTCTTTTGGCGCCGATGGCCCAACTGCCTGCTGATGATTATGTCAAGTTGACGTCTTGTAGAACGGTCCGCACCCCCGCTGCGCTGTAACGCGCTGGGGTGCCTCCGGTGAGGCTCGACTCGTCGTCCGGGTGTGCGTGCAGCATCATCAGCACAGGCGCGGAAGGTGGGTTGTGGTTCACAGGGGTCTGGTTGGGCTGATCACGATGGGTCCAGTGATATCTGAATCGCCGCCTGCTACGCCGACGACGGCGGGAGTTCGCGGCGTGTTTACCGGCCTGGAAAGACCTTGCGCGGCCACCAGAACCAGCGTCCGAGCAGCGCGGCGATCGAGGGCACCAGGAAGGACCGGACCACCAGGGTGTCGAGCAGCAGGCCGATCATGATCGTGCACCCGACTTGGCCGACGTTGAGCACGTCGGCCGTCAGCATGCCTCCCATGGTGAATGCGAACACGAGTCCGGCGGTGGTGACCACCTTGCCGGTGCCGCCCATCGAGCGGATGATGCCCGTGTATAAGCCGGCATGGATTTCCTCCTGCATCCGTGAGACCAGCAGCAAGTTGTAGTCGGATCCGACGGCCAACATGACCATTACCGCGATGGGCATCACGACCCAGTTCAGCGGCATGTGCACCAGGTGTTGCCAAATCAGCACTGACAGGCCCATCGCGGATCCGATGGATATCGCCACGGTCCCGACGATGACCGCCGAGGCGGCCAGGGCACGAGTGATCCCGAGCATGACGATGAAGATCAGGCTGATCGCCGTGGTCACCGCGATCATCATATCGATCATCGAAATGTCGTGGATGTCTTTATATGTCGCTGCGGTGCCGCCGAGGTAGATGTTGGCGCTCTCCAGCGGTGTCCCTTTGGTCGCTTCGGTGGCGGCCTGTGTGATCTGGTTGATGTGGGAGATGCCCTGAGGTGTCGCGGGATCACCTTTGTGGGTGATGACGTATTTTGCCGCTTTGCCGTCTGGGGAGACGAACAGCTTGAGTCCGCGTTGAAAGTCCGCATTGGTGAACGCATCTGGCGGTAGGTAGAACATGTCGTCGTTTTTGGAGTCGTCGAACGCCCGGCCCATGACCGTCGAGTTCTGTGACATCGTGTCGAGCTGGTCGGTTAGGTCGCTCAACGAGCTGTAGATCGTTAGCAGCAAGCCCTGCACCGTTTTCAGGGTCGCGATCAGCGGGGGCAGTTGCGTGGCCAACTGTGGCGTCAAGGTGTCAAGGCGGTCGAGGTCGACGTTGGTGATGCCCGCCAGGTCGTCGGCGAGCTTGTCCACACCGTCGGTGGCGTCGAACAGTGACCGTATCGACCAGCAGATCGGGATGTCGAAACAATGGCGTTCCCAGTAAAAATAGCTACGGAGGGGTCGCCAGAAGTCATCGAAGTCGGCCAGGTGATCGCGCAGTTCTTCAGTGGTCTTTAGTTTCTGGTGGCCACGGGCGTCCAAGTCATGGGTGACGTCGCTGAGCTGACGGGTCAGCCCGTATATGGTCTGGGTGATGTTGATGACCACGGTCAGTTGATCGCTGGTCTTGAGCAGATCGCCCATGCGGTCCTTGAGGTGGCGCAGATTCTCGATGGTGGTGGCGTTTTGGGCGCTGATCTGAAACGGCACCGAGCTGTGGTCACGGTCCAGCCCAGCGGCCTCGTAATGCCCTGTACCCGAGGTCTGCAGGTCTACGGCGTCGATACTGAAGCCGTGAAGCTGCTCAAACGGGGAGAATTCGCCCGCTGCTCCTTCGATTTCGTCTGCGAGACGGGCGATTTCACCGGTGTTGTCGGCGATCGGTAGAACGTCGATTTCCACCGATCTGGTGGCGTAGAAGGGCAGCTGATCTTCGGTGTAGGTGCCGAGGATCGCTTGGGACCCGACGATGATCACTTCAGTCAGGCCGGCGATTTGGCAGGCAGTCCGGATAGCGTGCTCAAGCTGGTCGCGCCGCATCAGCGCACCGTGCGCAGAACGCGGGTGCGCTCCTCATCGGGGAGCAGTCCACCCATCGGTGAGACTTCGCGCATCTCGATGCAATCGCGGCCGAGTCCAGTAAGGACGCGATGAAGGCCGGGTACGTCGCCGCTTCTCATGAGTGATTCCCAGCGGTCGAGGTTTCTCATGTGCGGCTGGCCGGTGACGCCGGACCGCAATCGTCGCAGGTTGCGCTCGATCGTGGGTTGCCATTGTGTGAGGGTCGACCGCGTCAGGTGTCTGGCCAGCTCGCGGTGCAGTTTCCACGAGCGGCGTTCGGAACGTGTCAGCTTGGGAGTGATTGGTTGGCGGGTGATTTCGAGTCGGTACCCCATGCAGGACAGCAGTCGGTCGAGCTGCTCATCGCTGAGTTCAACCTTGTCGGAGAGGAACTGGCTGATGCTCGGCTGGTGCACGCCGCTGAGCCGAGACAACTCGGACTGGGTGGTGCCTGTTTCGTGCATCACCGTCCGCAATACGTCACTCCGACCGCTCATGCCTAACTATAGCTTTTTCTACTATAAGAATGCATGCGGCGGCCCGCTTTTGTGCGCGTGCGGCACGATGAGGCCCGCGCGTTCTACGCCCACTTCTAGTTTTGGGCGTCTCCGACCGATCCGCTGCACTCGAACTGTTGATGAAAGACGCTCGCACACTCATCGGCGGTTGATGCCGCGCGATTGACTATCGCGGGCCAGGCTGCGCTATCTGATGCCAACCAATCACCGACCACAGCACCGACCAGAACCAGCCGAGACCAGTCGGCAGACATCTGAAAACCATCGCTGAACTGCGCAAACACCGAGTGCCCCCGGCAGGATTCGAACCTGCGACACCGGCTTTAGGAGAGCCGTGCTCTATCCCCTGAGCTACGGGGGCGGACGGGCCTGAGCTTACCGGCAGGCCGGCCGGCTAATCGCCCCGGCGGTCAGCGCAGTTCGGCGATCACCTTCGAGAAGTTGTCGATGTTGTTGTCCTGCACCGTGAAAGACGACACGCCGTACTTCTCGCGGTATGCGGACAACGTCTCGGCGATCTCGGCCGGTGATCCGCTGAGCACCGACGGCATGGACAGGATCTCCTCGTCGGACAGGTTGGGCGAGTACGCGCGGGTCAGCTTGAGGTCGGGCTCGGTCTCGCCGTCCCGCGGCATCGCCGTTATCGCCAGGTTCAGCTCGAGTGAGTCGAACCGTTCGCCCGCGGCGTTGCGGACGAACTCGACGCGTTCGGCGAACGGGTCCTCGACGTCGCGCACCTTGGAGCCGGTCAGCCCGATGATGTCGGCGTTGCGCGCGGCGATGGTCAGCACCCGGTCACCATTGCCGGCGATGATGAGTGGCGTCGACGGGTGGTGTTCCTTCAGGTACTTCGTCATGTGCTCGAGGTAGTCGACCCGGACACCGGCGCTGGGATACGGAATCTCCGCGGCCTCGAACTCTTCCCGGACATAACCGGTGCCGAGCCCGATCTCCAGGCGGCCATTGCTGAGCAGATCCAGGGCTTGCATGTCCCGGCTGAGCAGGGCCGGCTTATAGAACGCGGAGTTCAGCACATACATGCTCAGCCGCAGCGTCGTGGTGACCATCGCGACCGCGGTGAGCGTCGGAAACGGTGCCGCGGCACCCAAATGGTCGGGCACACAGAGAATGTCGAAGCCGGCGTCCTCGGCGCGCTTGGCCTTGTCGAGCAGCGCCTCGCGCGACTTGAAGAACCGCATACTCATTCCAAAGCGAAAATCCTTGGTCACCAACAATCTCCGTTCAACGATCCGACATTGCCCAACTACGGGCGGCCTCGGCCAACCCCTGGGTCAGCGCGCTGGTGACCGACGACAAACCGTCGTCACCGGGCAGCGGGCTGCGCGGGCTGATCCCCCTGACCCGCGCCGAGAGCTCCAGCTGGGTTCCGCCGTCACGCACCCGGTTCACCGGGTTGCGCGGGTGCAGGCCCCGCAACTCCGGCGGGATGTCGTCGAGATCGGTGATCACCTGATAGCCCGTCAGCTGGATGTGCCGGGTCAGGTGAGCGGCCAAAGCCCGATTGCGGCCGCCCGCCAACAGCTGGGTGCTGCGACCATCGCGGCCATACCCGTGCAGCGACACCGCCACGTCGACATGGTCGAGGAACTCGGCGAGCCGCGGCGACTCGGCCGGATCGAACAAGGCCGACGGCAGGTGGTGCGGGTAGCGATCCGGATGGCGCACCACATACACCGAGGCGCCGGCGGCTTCGGCGGCGCGCTCGGCGATCACGTCGGTCATCTCTTCCAGCCCGCCGCCGTGAATCGCGAAAAAGCCGAAACGCGAACGTAATTCACTGATCTCGGTCACCCCGGGCTCGCTCAGCAATGCCGAAAGTGACTGTGGCCCGGGTCCAGACGCCGAGGACGATTTCGGGCTGGGCCATCCATCGGGATCCCAGCGGCGTAAGAAGTCGACCCACCGTTGCGGCAGCCCATGCTGGGTGGCGCCGTCGATGATCTTGGGCAGGTAGCCCGGGCGGGGTGGGCCCGGCGTCACCCGGTGGTCGATGTAGACCCAGGCCGACGCCGGCCCGTCGTCGGTGTGCACGGTCATCGCGTCGCGCCGGTAGCGCACCGGCACACCCTCCGCGCTGTCCAGCGTCGCCAAGTCACCGTCGGAGATCTGCCAAATCACCCCGTACACCTGGTTACCCGCGAGCGGTTCCACGGTGGCCACGCCGCGCTGGTTGATCAGCCAGTCGTGATCGGCCAGCACCGCCGGTCGCGGCCGCGCGGCGTCGGGACACCGTCGCGCCATCTGCCGGACGCATAGGTTCGACCCGTATGCGAAGTAGAGGTGCCGGAGGGCCGGCATTCAGCCGGTCACCGTCAGCCAGATGAGCACCACGTTGAGCAGACTAATCAATACGCCGACGGCCCAGCCAACAATCGTGGTGATGCGGTGATTGGTGTCGCCACCCATCAACTCGCGATCGCTGGTCAGCTTGATCAAAGGCAGCACCGCGAAAGGTATCCCGAACGACAACACCACCTGCGATAGCACCAACGCGCGGGTGGGATCGAATCCCACCGCCAGGATCACCAGGGCGGGCACCAGGGTGATCACCCGGCGCACCACCATGGGAATCGACCGGTGCAGCAACCCCTGCATGATCATGGCGCCGGCATAGGCGCCCACCGACGACGACGCCAAACCCGACGCGAGCAAGCCGACCGCAAACAGCACCGCGATGGTCGCGCCCAGCGTGTTGTGAATCGCGGAATAAGCGCCCTCGATGGAAACGCTCACGTCGCGGTGCTGCAGGTTGACCGCGGCGATCAGCAGCATCGCGGCGTTCACCGTCCCCGCCACCGTCATCGCCAGCACGACATCCCAACGGGTGACGCGCAGCAGCAGGCGCCGATGCGGCCCCTCGGCGGGATGCCCGTGCCGGTCCAGGACGAGGCCCGAATGCATGTAGACCGCGTGCGGCATCACGGTGGCGCCCAGGATGGCGGCCGCCAACAGCACGCTTTCGGTGCCGCGGAAACGGGGCACCAGCCCGCCGAGCATTTCCTCCGGCGGCGCCGTCTTGACGAAGAAGCTCGCCGCGAACCCGATCGCGATAACGAGCAACAGGCCGGTGATGACCCGCTCGAAAATGATTTGTCCGCGGCGGTCCTGAATTCCCAGCAGCAGCAAGGCCACCAGGCCGGTGATCAGCCCGCCGGCCAGCAGCGGCAGGTTGAAGAGGATATGCAAGGCGATGGCCCCACCGACGACTTCTGCCGCATCGGTTGCGACGGCGACGAGTTCGGCCTGAGCCCAGTAGACCAACCGCGCCGGGCGGCCCATCCGCTTACCGATCGTGCCGGGCAGGGAGCGCCCGGTGACCAGACCCAGCTTCGCCGACAGGTACTGCACAAGCCCCGCCAACACATTGGCTGCCACGATGACCCACAGCAACAAGTAGCCATACTGCGAGCCGGCGCTAACGTTGGCGGCGACGTTTCCCGGGTCGACGTAGGCGATCGCGGCGACGAACGCGGGCCCGAGCAAATACCAGTTGCCCTTCAGCGAGCCCTGGGTGCGCTGCCCCAACGTGCCGACCTCGATTCACTTCATCGAATAATAAAGTGAGGTTAGTCGAACATCTCGGCGCGACCGTCGGCGGCTCCGGGCATTTCCCTCGGGCCTCAGCCGGGGAGGTAAAGCCCCTTCCCGGTGACCAGTGGCAGGTCCAGGGTCGTCACGATGCCCGGCTGGGCGGCCACCACCGCGGGAATCGCGTTGACGACGCGCATCGCGGTGGCCACCAGGCCGGCGTGGTTGTGATCGCCCTTGCGGCTGCTCAGGCAGACATCCATGGCGTACGACGGTTCGCCGGTGATCTCGATGCGGTAGGAACCGCCCTCTTGGGCGGGCTGCGGCCACTCGGGGCACAGGTCCTCGCGCAGCCGGGTGACGTGTTCGAGGACGATGACGGGGTCGCCGTTGACGTTGCCGAACACCTCGAAGCGCAGCGCCGCGGCGGTGCCCTTGGCGATGTGACCCGAGGCGATGTCGAAGTCCTCGGGGGCGGGTATGCGGACGTAGTCCTGGGTGACCTCGTCGAGCGAAATGCCCAGTCCCGCAGCGATTTGGCGGATCACCGACCCCCACGCCAGGCTGAGCACGCCGGGCTGCAGCAGCATGGGAAGCTCGTCCAGCGGCTTGCCGAAACCCATCACGTCGAACATGACCGCGGCGCTGTCATACGTGGCATAGTCGACGATTTCCATGCATCGAATCTGCTGAATGCTCTGGCAGGTACCCGCCAGCGCCAGTGGCAACAGGTCGTTGGCGAAGCCGGGATCGATACCGTTGACGTAAAGGCTCGAATTGCCTTCGCGCGCTGCATCTTCCAGGGGCTTGATAAGTTCCTCGGGGATGACCTGCCACGGATACTGCAAGAAGACCGGGCCGCTGCCGACGATGTTGATTCCCGCCGCCAAGACGCGCCGGTAGTCCTCGAGCGCCTCGGGCAACCGGTTGTCGGCCAGCGCGTTGTACACGGCGCATTGCGGTCCGGTGGCGAGCACGGCATCCAGGTCGGTGCTGGCCAGCACGCCGGTCGACTCGGTAAGTCCCGCAAGCTCTGCCGCGTCCCTTCCGGCCTTGGCGTCCGAGGATACCCAGACGCCTTTCAGGTCGAACTCGGGATTGGTGATGAGCGCCCGCAGAGCATGGATACCGACGTTGCCGGTGCCCAATTGGACGACGGGGATGGGCATGACGTGCTCCTTAGCGGTCGTGGATCACAGGTCCGGAACGGGGATGTCGAGGTTGGGGAAGGTGAGGCCGCCGTCGACCTCCAGCGTCTTGCCGGTCAAGAAGCTGCCGGCCGGGGACGCCAAATAGACTGCGGCAGCGGCAATGTCGATGGGATCGCCGAGGCGGCGCATCGGGGTGGCCTTCTCCATCGGCGCGCGCAATTCGTCGTTGGAGGCAACCACGTCCAGGGCGGAGGTCAGGATCGATCCCGGCGCGATGGCGTTGACGCGAACGCGCGGACACAGGTCCAGGGCGGTCAGCCGGGTGTAGTGCGACAGCGCGGCCTTGGCGGTGCCGTAAGCGGCGAAACCGCGCCCGGCCAGCCGGCCCATGGTCGAGGTGATGTTGATGATGCTGCCGCCGTCGGAGTGCTCCAGCATCAACGGCACCGCCGCCAGCGTCAGCGCGTGGGCCGTGGCGACGTTGAACGTGAAGGCGTCCTTGAGATCCTTCGTCGAGGTGGTCAGCAGCGTGTTGGGCATGGTCCCGCCGACGTTGTTGACGACGATGTCGAGTTTTCCGAATGCCTCGACGGCCTTGCCCGCCAGCTCCGCGGTGGACTCGGGGTGCGCCAGGTCGGCGGCCACGACGTGGGCCCGCCGTCCGACAGCTCGGACCTGTTCGGCGACGGCTTCTAGTTGGGACTCCGTGCGTGAGGCGATGAGAACATCCGCACCCGCCTCGGCGAAGGCCAGCGCGATGGCGGCCCCGAGGCCGCGGCCCGCACCGGTGATGACGGCGACTTTGTCGTCGAGACGGAACCTGTCAAGGATCATGGCGGCCTCTCTTCGTTTCGGTGTCAGCCGACACGGTAGCAAGCCGCGCCGTCTCGGATCGGGCATTTCTGGAACAGGTTCTACTTTTGCATATGGCGCGGTGGTACGGTCCGCGAGTACGCTCCGGGCGCTTCGCCAGCGCGAGGAGACCATTCGCCCGCCGTTAATCTTGGTGCAGTTAGCTGAGCGGCGACGATCATGTCTGGTCTTCACCGTGGAGAAGTAACTTGAGGCGCAATCGATTTGGTGTCGCATTGAGTGTCCTGACGGTCGGTGCGCTGCTGGTGTCGGGATGCGAGAGCAACGACACCCGGGCGTGGGGAAGCGGGGCAACACCGTCGGGCCAGGTCAATTGCGGGGCAAAGAAGGCACTGAAGGCCAGCGGATCGACCGCCCAGGCCAATGAGATCGTGTGTTGGAAATATCCCGACCCGCAGATCGGTGCGGCGGTAAAGGCCTTCCTGCAGAGCATCATTGGCGACGGACAGAACGGCTTGGCGGCCAACGGATATATTCCGGTGCCCGCGTCATTCGAGTCGCGGCTGGCGGAGTCCATCAACGCCATCTCGTGATATCAGACGGCGTTCGCGGCGCCGTGAAACGCAACCGATTTTCTTTGCTGTCGCAGCGCGCCGACACGATGCCGAGTCCGGCTCGCGCCCACGTCGCCGCCCGGTGCCACCGCGTTCAGCGGTGAGCGCCGAACAATTTGCTCAACGTTCACCTTGTTACTGTTAGCTTCGTGGCTGCGAGACGGCTGGTCGGGGGCAGCGGCTACCGACCGGCGGAGTTCCTGTTTCATCCCTACCGTAAGGAAGCGAATTGAAACTCAACCGATTTGGTGCCGTGCTCAGTGTCCTTAGCGCTGGCGCGCTGGCGTTGTCGGCATGCGGAAGCGACAACAACGGGACCGGCGCGAGCGCGACGAGCGGCTCCTCGTCGGGCAACGTAAGCTGCGGCGGGAAGAAGGCCCTCAAGGCCAGCGGTTCGACGGCTCAGGCCAATGCGATGACCCGATTTGTCAACGCGTACGAGCAGGCCTGCCCCGGCCAGACGCTGAACTACACCGCCAATGGATCGGGTGCGGGGATCAGCGAATTCAACGGTAAGCAAACGGATTTCGGTGGTTCAGACTCGCCGCTTGCGGCCAATGAATACGCCGCGGCACAACAACGTTGCGGTTCGCCGGCGCTGAATCTGCCGGTGGTATTCGGCCCGATCGCCATTACTTACAACGTTACGGGCCTCAACTCACTGAGCCTGGACGGCGCCACGGCCGCCAAAATCTTCAACGGTGCGATCACAACGTGGAATGACCCCGCCGTCGGAGCGCTCAACCCGGGTGTCACGCTGCCCGCCGAGCCGATTCACGTCGTGTTCCGCAACGACGAATCCGGTACCACCGACAATTTCCAGAAGTACCTCGATGCCGCCTCCAACGGTGCGTGGGGCAAAGGCGCCGGCAAGACCTTCAAGGGCGGTGTCGGCGAGGGAGCAAAGGGCAATGACGGCACCTCGGCGGCGATCAAGGCGACCGAGGGGTCCGTCACATACAACGAATGGTCGTTTGCTCAGGCGCAGAAGCTGAACATGGCCAAGGTTGTCACGGCGGCCGGCCCGGACGCGGTGCCGATCAGCGCCGACTCGGTGGGCAAGACGATTGCTGGGGCCAAGATCGCCGGCCAGGGGAACGACCTGGTGCTGGACACGCTCTCCTTCTACAAGCCCACCCAGGCCGGTTCCTACCCGATCGTGTTGGCCACCTACGAGATCGTCTGCTCGAAGTATCCCGACGCGCAGATCGGCACGGCGGTCAAGGCGTTCCTGCAAAGCACCGTCGGCGCGGGGCAGAACGGTCTGGCCGACAACGGCTATATCCCTATCCCTGACACGTTCAAGGCGAGGCTGTCCGCTTCCATCAACGCCATCACATAACCTGAGGTGGTCGTGACACGAGGAACAGCAATCAGCCCGTCGACCGCGGAGAAGCCGGCACTAACAACGCTGAGTGAACACGTGGGGCGGCGGGCTGATCGGTTGTTCAAGTTGATGGCCGCCGCTGCCGGTTCGACGATTGTGGTCGCCATCCTGTTGATCGCGGTCTTCCTGTTGCTGCGTGCCGTCCCGTCGTTGCGCGTCAACCACGCGAACTTCTTCACCAGCGCCAAGTTCAGCACCAGCGACCCGAACAAGCTCGCGTTCGGTATCCGCGACCTGCTCATGGTCACGGTGCTCAGTTCGCTCAGCGCGCTGGTGCTGGCCGTCCCCGTCGCCGTCGGGATCGCAGTGTTCCTCACCCAGTACGCGCCGAAGCGGCTGGCGCGGCCCTTTGGTGCGGTGGTGGATCTGCTGGCCGCGGTGCCGTCGATCATCTTTGGGCTGTGGGGGATTTTCGTGCTCGCACCCCAGATCGAGCCGGTCGCCGCGTTTCTCAACCGCCACCTGGGTTGGCTGTTCCTGTTCAAGCAGGGCAATGTCTCGTTGGCCGGTGGCGGCACCATCTTCACCGCCGGCGTCGTGCTGTCGGTGATGATCCTGCCCATCGTCACGTCCGTCTCGCGGGAGGTGTTTCGGCAGACCCCGCACATCCAGATGGAGGCGGCGCAGGCGCTTGGCGCCACCAAATGGGAGGTGGTGCGGATGACCGTGCTGCCGTTCGGGCGCAGTGGTGTGATCGCGGCCTCGATGCTGGGGTTGGGCCGCGCGCTGGGCGAGACCGTGGCGGTGCTGATCATCTTGCGTTCGGCCGCCCGCCCGGGTAATTGGTCGCTGTTCGACGGCGGCTACACGTTCGCCTCGAAGATCGCGTCGGCGGCCGCCGAGTTCAGCGCGCCGCTGCCCACGGGGGCATACGTCTCGGCGGGATTCGCGTTGTTCATCTTGACGTTCGTCGTCAACGCCCTCGCCCGTGCGATCGCCGGCGGCAAGGTCAACGGATGACCCGCTCCGGGGGCGGCGCTCGTGACCCGCGCCGGCGACGATGCAGAGCGAAGCCATGATGAGGAGCGGCGCCTGTGACCGTTGAAGCACTGGACCGGCCGGTCAAGGTCGAGGTGTTCAGGCCGCTGAGTTTCCGGCGCCGGATTACCAACAACGCCGCGACGATCTTCTTCCTCGGTTCGTTCTGCGTTGCGCTGGTGCCGCTGATCTGGGTGTTGTGGATCGTGGTCGAACGGGGCTGGTATGCCGTCACGCGGTCGGGGTGGTGGACCCACTCGCTGCACGGCATTCTGCCGGAACAGTTCGCCGGTGGCGTCTACCACGCGCTCTACGGCACGCTGGTACAGGCCGGGGTGGCCGCGGCCATGGCCGTGCCGCTGGGCCTGATGACCGCGGTTTTCCTGGTGGAATACGGATCCGGGCGACTGGTGCGGCTGACGACGTTCATGGTCGACGTGCTCGCCGGGGTGCCCTCGATTGTGGCGGCGCTGTTCATCTTCAGTCTCTGGATCGCCACCCTGGGCTTCCAGCAGAGTTCGTTCGCGGTGTCGCTGGCCCTGGTCCTGTTGATGTTGCCGGTGGTGGTGCGCTCGGGCGAGGAGATGCTCAGGCTGGTGCCCGACGACCTGCGTGAGGCCAGCTACGCGCTCGGTGTGTCGAAATGGAAGACCATCGTGCGGATCGTCTTCCCGATCGCGATGCCCGGCATCGTGTCCGGAATCCTGTTGTCGATCGCGCGGGTGATCGGTGAAACCGCGCCGGTGCTGGTGCTGGTTGGCTACAGCCGATCGATCAATCTCGACGTCTTCCACGGCAACATGGCGTCCCTGCCGCTGTTGATCTACACCGAGCTCACCAATCCCGAACACGCCGGTTTCCTGCGGATCTGGGGTGCGGCGCTGACCCTGATCATCATGGTCGCCGTGATCAACATCGTCGCGGCGCTGATTCGTTTCCTGGCAACCCGCAAACGCTGACCCGGGTCAGGATTTCGACGCCGCCTTTTTGGCCGCCTTCTTGGCCGGCGCCTTTTTGGCGGCTGTGTTCTTGGCGGGGGCCTTTTTCGCCGCGGCTTTCTTCGCGGGTGCTTTGCCGTTACCGGAACGCGCCTTCACGCTGGCCTCTAGCTTGGCGAGCAGATCCGAGACGTCCTCGGTCTCGTCCAGCTCCTTCGGCTGCTCCTCGGTGGTAAACGCTTCTCCGCCTTCGAGTTTGGCGTCGACCAGCTCTTGTAATTGCTCCTGGTAGGTGTCGTGGTAGCGGTCGGGATTGAAGTCCTCGGCCATCGACTCCACCACCTGACCGGCCATCTTGAGTTCGGCCGGCTTGATCTCGACCTTCTTGTCCAGGATGGGGAAGTCCGGGTCGCGGATCTCGTCGGGCCACAACAAGGTGTGCACCACCATCACGTCGCGCTTGCCGAAGTCCTTGACGCGCAGCGCCGCCAGCCGGGTCTTGTTGCGCAGCGTGAAGTGAACGATCGCCATCCGATCGCTCTCGGCGAGCGTCTTGGCGAGCAGCACATAGGATTTCGATGACTTGGAGTCCGGCTCCAGGAAGTAGCTGCGGTCGAACAGCATCGGGTCCACCTCGCTGGCCGGCACGAACTCCAGCACTTCGATCTCGCGGCTGCGTTCCTCGGGCAAGGTGGCGATGTCGTCGTCGGTGATGATGACCATCTGACCGTCGTCGGATTCGTAGGCCCGGGCGATGTCACGGTATTCGACGGCTTCGCCGTCCACCTCGCACACGCGTTGGTAGCGGATTCGGCCGTTGTCCTTGGCGTGGACTTGGTGGAACTTGATGTCGTGGTCCTGGGTGGCGCTGTACACCTTGACCGGGACGTTCACCAGCCCGAACGCGATGGAACCCTTCCAGATGGAGCGCATGCAAGTCAGTATGCCCGTAGGGTCGCTGGCAAAACAGCACGACAGGGCTACGACCTGGGATTGTCCGCCCCGGACTTCGAGTTACCGCGCTGCGCGGCTAACGGCGCGAAGCCGCATCGAGCGCAGCCCGATCCGGCAGGTCAGCTCCCGCGCGGGCGATGGTGAGCGCAGCAGACAGGCTTGCCGCGTCCAGCGCCGTCGTCAACGCGTCCACGCCGATCCCGCGCAACTCGGTGCGCCGGTCGCCGCCCAACGATCCCGATTCCCATAGCGCGTCGAGCAGGCCGGCCATGAAAGAGTCACCGGCGCCGACGGTGTCGACCACGCGCACCGCTCGCGTCGGCACCCGTGCGGCCCCCGCTGCGCAGAATGCCACCGCGCCTCGCTCGGCCATCGTCATCGCCACGATGGCGGGGCCCAGCCGCAGCCATGTTTGCGCGATCTGCTCGGGCGGCCGCGTGGGGTCGATCCAGCGCAGGTCTTCCTCGCTGACCTTCACGACGTCGCTGCGTTCGATGAGATGTTCGATGCGCGCGACGGCCTGTCCCCGGTCGGCGATCAGCGACGGCCGTACGTTGGGATCGAAGGTGACTGTGGCCGAGACGCGATAGGTATCGATCAGCGCCGCGACTGCCAGGCAGCCCGGATCCTGCACGGCGGCAATCGATCCGGTATGGACGAACAGCGGCGGGGCGACCGGCGGAGTTCCGGATAGTCGCCAGTCCAGATCGAACGCGTAGTCGGCGGACCCGTCTTCGGCGATGGTTGACCGCGCAGTCGCCGTGCGCTCCGCTGCCGGGCTCTCTGAAACGAGTTGCACCCCTGCGGCTTCGACGTACTCGACGATGCGCCGCCCATACGAGTCGTCGGCGATCGAAGTCAGGAAGTCGACGTCGCGGCCCAAGCGACCGAGTCCGACGGCGACGTTGAGCGGACTGCCACCGACGTGTTCGTCGCTGCCGACGATATCGATCAGCGACTCGCCGATCACCAACCCGCGTGTCATTGCACCAATGCCGCCAGCGTCGCCCGAGCTCCCTTGTGGTGCAACGAATCCAACGCCCAGCGGTACGCCTCGACGAAGCGGGGTTGGTGGGCCAGATCGCAGAACACCGCGGTGACCTCGATGAATGCGGTGGGACTCTCATGATGCGACCGGGCGATCGGAATGAGCGAGTCAGCCAGCTGGTCCAACACCTCGTACGGCTTACCCCATTCGTCGGTGCCCTCGGCATAGCGGGCCCAGCTGGCCACCGCGGCGGCCGCCAGTTGAACCGGCCCATCGCTGGCCAGGTTGTCGCAGATGACGGGCAACAACCACTTCGGGATGCGGTCCGACGAGTAGGCGCACAGCCGCGCGACGGTGTCGCGTACGGCCGGGTTGGCGAACCGCTCGACCAGCGTGCGGGCGTATTGATGCAGGTCGATCCCGGGTACCTGCGGCAGCGTCGGGATGGCCTCGGTGTCGAAGTAGGAGAGCAGGAACTTCGCGAACAACGGATCACGCGCGGCGTCATGGACGAATTCGAAGCCGCAGAGATGGGCGAAGTAGGCCAGGCACTGATGTCCGGCGTTGAGCAGGCGCAGTTTCATCAGCTCGTACGGGCGCACATCGTCCACCATCAGCACGCCCGCTTGCTCCAGCGGTGGCCGGCCGTCGGCGAAGTCGTCTTCAATCACCCAGGCGGTGAACGGCTCGGCCACCACCGGCCACCGGTCGTTGACACCGAAATCGCGCCGCACCTCCGCGGCCATCTCCAAAGTCGTTGCCGGAGTGATGCGATCGACCATCGAACTCGGGAACCGCGCGTGCCCCGCCACCCACTCGGCCAATTCGGGATCTATGCGGTCGGCGCTGGCCAGCATAGTACGCCTGGCGACCTCACCGTTATTCTCGATGTTGTCGCAGGAGACGATTGTCGGCGCGGCGATCCCGCGCCGGCGACGCCGGTCCAACGCCTCGACGATCAACGCGAACGCGGGCCCGTCCGGGTCGCGATAACCGCCCTCGGTGATGGTCAGCGAAATGATCCGGGTGGTCGGTGCCGCCAGCACCTCCAGCGCCGACTCGGGATCATCGGGCGCGTAACGGTAGTCGATGATCGAGCCGATCACCTGTGCATCCCGGCTGCCGTTCGGATTCTCCAGGATCAGCGTGTAGAGCCCATCCTGACCGTCGAGGACGTCGCGCATGGTCCAGTCGGCGGGCATCACGCCCACACCGCAGATGCCCCACTCGTGGGCCAGGCCCTGCTGCAGCAGCAGGTTGATGTAGGCGGCCTGATGCGCGCGGTGGAAATGACCGGCGCCGATATGCGCGATCCCGACGGTCACGCTGCTGCGGTCGTAGCGGGGCGCGTCGATCGGCACCGTCGCGAGCGCAGCATTGTTCAGATTGATTCCGCTAGTCTCCATTGGCCAACTCCTCACCGGCTCAACGCCCGGATCGTCACCGGGCTTGCGAACCTCCAGCAGTCATGGCCGTTAACAGCAGCACATCCGCGAGAGCTCGCCACGAATCGGTGATCGCGACCGCGCCGGCATCGATCAATTCCTCTCGGCGGCAATCCCATTCGTCAGGTAGGACGAACATCAGATTGCCGATGGTGGCGTAGCCGGCCGCGACGGCGGATGTCACGCCGGCCACCGAGTCTTCAATGGCCAGCCCTTGTTCGGGGGCGATGCCCAGTACCTGGCCGCAATGCAGGTACACCGCCGGGTCCGGCTTGCTCGTCGGCACCGGAAGTGAATCCTCCGCGCTGAACGTCACCGCCTCCGATATCAGCGAGTCGAGGCCGGTGGCGGCGAAGCAGGCACGCAGACGCTTGGTGGCGCTGGAGCTCACGGCCGCGAGCGCGTAGCGGGCCGCGAGGCTTCGCAACGGCTCCAGCACCTCGGGGTCGGGGGTCAGGGTGACAGCCAGATGAGCGGTGACCCGCTCGCGCTCCTCGGTCACCCACTGCTCGAGTTCGTCGGCGGACAAGGCGGCGCCGCTCGAGAGGTCGCCGGCCGAGGCGACCACTGCTGCGGGACGACCCTGGACCAACGTTTCGTCGAGCGGCACTTCGCACTGCACCGCCAGGTCGAGAGCCGTGTTTCGGAAGTTTTTCCCGACGGCCCGCTTGCGCAGCTCCTCGCAGCTGAGCGGCGCGGTCACGCCGAACCTGGCCAGGAAGCGGTTGGTCACCTCGGTCGAGGCGTCGAACGCCGGCCGCTCGGATCCGAACAAATTGTCATCGGCGTCGCACAGCAAGGTAGTAATCGGCGCGCGGTCGAAGGTGCGCACAACGGTCAGCCCGGTCATCGCGACACCAACTCCCACTCCTCGTTGCGCATCGCGTCACGCAGCGTGGGCACCACACCGCGGTCATCGATATCGGCGATCATGGCGCCCAGGCGCTCGGCAAAACCGGGAACCGCCCGCAACTCGGCGAACATCTCATGCCTCAGCAGCGGATCAGGGTTGCTGCCTGCCATATTGGCCAACCTAGCCACCGGTATCGCCTGCGAGTCTTCCAGGCGGAGCTTTCGCCCGTTCAGGTCGTGGCCCCGCATGTAACGCGCCCATCCGGCGACGGCCGCCAGCAGCAGTGTGTGCGGCCTATGCTGCGTGATCGCCTCCTGCAGAGAGGGCAGCACGAAGGTCGCGATTTTGCTGGTTCCGCGTCGGGCCAGCCGCGACAGCTGGTCACTCATCCGGGAATTGCTGAGCCGATCGAGCAAGGTGCCCCGGTACTCGGGTGTGTTCATCCCGGGAACCGCGGGCAGCAGCGGCTGAATTTCGTCGCGCAGCAGCGTGTCGACGTAGTCGAAGATGACGCGGTCCCGCATCGCTTCATCGGTGCGCTGGTAACCGGCCAGAATGGCCAGACACGCGAGTGCGATATGGGTTCCGTTGAGAAGACGGGTTTTGATCAACTTGTGGTCGCTGACATCGGCAACGAATTCGGCACCGACCTCGTCGAGCGGTGGCCGCCCGTTGCTGAACGAATCCTCGATCACCCATTGGCTATGCGGCTCGGTCACCACCGGCCACCGGTCGGCGACGCCGAACGTCTCCTCGACGAACTTGCGCTCCGATTTGGTGGTTTGCGGCGTGATGCGGTCGACCATGGTCGACGGGAACGCGACGTGCGTGTCGATCCAGCGGGCAAGCCCGGGATCCTTCAACGCGGCGAACGACACCAGCGCGGTTCGCGCCGGCCGGGTGTCGCCGGGAACGTTGTCGCAGCAGAGCACGGTGAACGGCGCGATACCCGCGCGGCGGCGCCGGTCGAGCGCTTCGGCCAGGTATCCCCAGGCGGTGGCGTAGCTGCCGGAGGCGACGAGGTCAGCGCGCACGTCGGGGTGATCGGCGTCGAATTCGTCGGTGACCGGATTGAGGAAGTAGCCGTTGTCGGTGATGGTCAGGCTCACGATGCGGGTTTGCGGATCGGCCAGGGCGCGACGGACCGCCGCGCCGTCGTTCGGCGCGTAATGAACGGAGCCGATCGAGCCGACCACGCGGGCGGTTTGGCGGTCATGGCCGCGCTGTACGACGGTGTACAGCCCGTCTTGGGCCGATAGCAGGTGTTTGACGTCGGGGGAACGGAGGCTGACGCTGGTTACCCCCCAGCGCCCTGAAACGCCCGATCGGGCAAGGTCGTCGAAGTAGACGGCTTGGTGTGCGCGGTGGAAGTTACCCGCGCCGATGTGGACGACTCCTCGACCGAGGGCCGACCGGTCGTACGTCGGAACGTCGACTCGCTGCGAGTGCAGTCGTAGTGTCGCATCGCTCAGTGGGACGCCGCTTTTTGGACGCCAGGGGGAGGGGATCACGCCAAACATCGTGTTCCTGTGCCCCGAACTGTTCGGAGGTATACACGTCCGTGGGTCATGTCACAAAATACATCGGCCGTTGCGCGATTACCGGTGGTCAAAGCGGTTAACACGCGCGAAACGCGTAGGTTGACAACATGGCACCGCGGGTGAAATTGACCAACGCCGAGAAGGTGCTGTATCCCGCCACCGGAACCACGAAGAGCGACATCTTCGACTACTACACCCGCATCGCCGAGGTGATGATCCCGCACATCGCCGGGCGTCCGGCAACGCGCAAGCGCTGGCCCAACGGCGTCGACGAAGAGTCGTTCTTCGAGAAACAACTGGCCGCGTCGGCGCCCGACTGGCTGCCCCGCGCCAGTGTGACCCATCGATCCGGAACGACGACGTATCCGATCATCGACAGCGTCGACGGGCTGGCCTGGATCGCCCAGCAGGCCGCGCTGGAGGTCCACGTGCCGCAGTGGCGCTTCGTCGCCGAGTGGACCCGCAGCCGGGCCGAAGAACTGAAGCCCGGCCCGGCGACTCGCCTGGTGTTCGACCTCGACCCGGGCGAAGGCGTCACGATGGCCCAGCTGGCCGAGGTGGCGCGCGCCGTCCGCGAACTGATCACCGCAATCGGGCTGACCACGTATCCGCTCACCAGCGGCAGCAAGGGCCTGCACCTCTACACGCCGCTGCAGGAGCCGGTGAGCAGTAAGGGCGCCACGGTATTGGCCAAACGCGTTGCGCAACAACTGGAAAAGACGATGCCCGCCCTGGTGACGTCGACCATGACCAAGAGCCTGCGGGCCGGAAAGATCTTTCTGGACTGGAGTCAGAACAACGGCGCCAAGACGACCATCGCGCCGTACTCGCTGCGCGGACGTGAACAACCCACCGTCGCGGCGCCGCGCACCTGGGCGGAACTCGACGACCCGTCGCTGCGCCAGCTGCGTTACGACGAAGTGCTGGACCGGGTCGCCCGCGACGGCGATCTGCTGGCACCGCTGGACGAGGATGCACCGGTGCCGGATCGCCTGAGTAAATACCGCAGCATGCGCGACGCATCGAAGACCCCCGAGCCCGTTCCGCCATCGAAACCCGCTATCGGCCAAGGAAATAGCTTCGTCATCCAAGAACACCACGCCCGTCGGCTGCACTACGACTTCCGGCTGGAACGAGATGGCGTGCTGGTGTCGTGGGCGGTACCGAAGAACCTGCCCGAAACCACCTCGGTGAACCACCTCGCGGTCCACACCGAGGACCATCCGCTGGAATACGGTGGGTTCGAGGGCATCATCCCCAAAGGGGAGTACGGCGCGGGGAAGGTGATCATCTGGGACTCCGGAACCTATGAGGCCGAGAAGTTCCGTGACGACGAAGTCATCGTCAATCTGCACGGCAGCAAGATCTCCGGACGCTACGCACTGATTCAGACCAACGGGGACCAGTGGCTGGCGCACCGGATGAAAGACCAAAAGGTCTTCGAGTTCGACACGATCGCCCCCATGCTCGCCACCCACGGATCGGTGACCGCGCTGAAGGCAGGCCAATGGGCGTTCGAAGGCAAGTGGGATGGCTACCGGCTTTTGATCGAGGCCGACCATGGCGCTATCCGGGTGCGGTCTCGGCGCGGCCGCGAAGTCACCGGCGAATATCCCGAACTGCGTTCGCTGGCAGAAGATCTCGCCGAGCACCACGTGATCCTCGACGGCGAGGCCGTCATCCTGGACTCGTCGGGTGTGCCCAACTTCCACGAGATGCAGAACCGTGGCCGCGGCTCGCGTGTCGAATTCTGGGCGTTCGACGTGTTGTACCTCGACGGCCGCTCGCTGCTACGGGCCAGCTATCGGGACCGGCGAAAGGTGCTGGAAATGCTCGGCGCCGGCAGCGATCTCATTGTTCCCGAGCTACTGCCCGGAGACGGCGCACAAGCGCTGGAACACTCCGGCAAGCGCGGCTGGGAGGGGGTGATCGCCAAGCGGCGTGACTCCACCTACCAACCCGGCCGGCGCTCGTCGTCGTGGATCAAGGACAAGCACTGGAACACCCAGGAGGTCGTGATCGGCGGCTGGAAGGCCGGGGAGGGCGGGCGCACCAGCGGCATCGGCTCACTGTTGATGGGCATCCCCACCGCCAACGGCCTGCATTTCGCGGGGCGCGTCGGCACCGGGTTCACCGAACGCGACCTGGCCAATCTGAAAAAGACGCTGGCCCCGCTGCACACCGACGAATCACCGTTCCGCCCACCGCTGCCCCGCAGCGAGGCCCGGGGTGTGACGTATGTGGAGCCGGTTCTGGTCGGCGAGGTGCGCTACAGCGAGTGGACCCCGGATAACCGGCTACGGCAATCGAGTTGGCGGGGGCTGCGGCCGGACAAGGAAGCGAGCGAGGTGGTACGCGAGTGAAATGGGTTACCTACCAAAGTGATGACGGCGAGCGCGTCGGGGTCCTCTCCGGCGACACCATCTACGCGATGCCGCCGGGAGTGACGCTGCTCGACCTGGTCGCGCGTGGCTCCGAGGGGTTGCGGCAAGCGGGTGAGGAGACGCAGCGCTCCCCGGCGGTGACGGTGCCTCTCGCCGATGTGCGACTACTGGCGCCCATTCCGCGTCCGCCGTCGATCCGAGATTCCCTGTGTTTCCTCGACCACATGCGCAACTGCCAAGCCGCGCTGGGCGCCGGCCGCGTGCTCGCCGACACCTGGTACCGCATCCCCGCCTTCTACTTCGCCTGCCCAACAACCGTTTTAGGACCCTACGACGACGCGCCGACGGCCCCCGGAAGCGCTTGGCAGGACTTCGAATTGGAGATCGCGGCCGTGATCGGAACGGGCGGAAAGGATCTCACCGTCGAGCAGGCCGAACAGGCGATCATCGGCTACACCATCTTCAACGACTGGTCGGCGCGCGACCTGCAGCAGATGGAAAGCCAACTGGGAATCGGACAGGGCAAGGGCAAAGACAGCGGGGTCACGCTGGGCCCCTACCTGGTGACCCCAGACGAGCTCGAGGCCTACCGCCACCCCTCCTATCCTGGCAAGCTGGACCTGCAGGTCACCGCCCTGGTCAACGACGCCGTGATCGGTACCGGGTCGACGGCCCAGATGGACTGGACCTTCGGCGAAGTCATCTCATATGCCTCGCGGGGCGTCACCCTCAATCCCGGCGACGTCATCGGCTCCGGGACGGTGCCCACCTGCACACTGGTCGAGCACCTCAATCCCGCAGCGCTGGAATCGTTTCCCGGCTGGCTGCACGACGGCGACATCGTCACGCTCCGGGTCCAGGGCTTGGGGGAGACCCGGCAAGCCGTCCGTGCGAGCAGCGCGCCACACGCGTTGGCCGCGCGGCCCAATCCGGACGCCGCGCCCGCCGCGCAGCGGGTCAACCGGGCACCGGCCCGGGTCCCCTACACCCGCGGGCTGCATCAGGTCGCCGACCGGGTGTGGGCATGGACGCTGCCGGATGGGGGCTACGGGTGGAGCAATGCCGGGCTGATCGCCGGCGAGGGCGCTTCGCTGTTGGTGGACACTTTGTTCGACCTGGCACTGACGCGCGAGATGCTCACGGCGATGCGGCCCATCACCGGGTCGGCGCCCATCACCGACGCAGTGATCACCCACTCCAACGGCGACCACACCCATGGCAACCAACTGCTGGACGCGTCGGTGCGCATCCTCGCGGCGCACGGCACCGCCGAGGAAATCGAGCACGGGATGGCGCCCGAGATGCTGGCCATGGCGCAAACCGCCAACCTCGGGCCGGTGGCCACCCCGTACACGCGAGAACGCTTCGGGCACTTCGACTTCAGCAACATCACATTGCGCAACGCCGACCAGACCTTCGAGCGCAACCTGCGCGTCGAGGTCGGCGGGCGGCGGATCGACGTTTTGAATCTGGGCCCCGCGCACACCGCCGCCGACTCGGTGGTGCACGTGCCCGACGCGGGGGTGCTGTTCGGCGGCGACCTGCTGTTCATCGGCTGCACCCCGATCGTGTGGGCGGGCCCCATCGCCAACTGGGTCGCGGCGTGCGACGCGATGATCGCGCTGGACGCCCCGACAGTGGTCCCCGGCCATGGTCCCGTCACCGATCCGGATGGAATCCGTGCGGTGCGTGGCTATCTCGTGCACGTTGCCGAACAGGCCGAGGCCGCGTATCGCCGGGGACTGTCGTGGGCCGAGGCCGCCGACACCATCGACCTCGGCGAGTACGCGACCTGGCTGGACGCCGAGCGCGTGGTCGTCAACGTCTATCAGCGATACCGCGAACTCGACCCGCAGACACCGCAATTGGAGGTCATGGCCCTGCTGGTGATGCAAGCCGAATGGCTCGCCAAACGGTCCGCGTAACCAATCGCGCCGGCTAGGGCCGCACCGCCCTGACGAAGCTGATCGTCGCGGCGGGAACCTGATGCTCGGCGGGTCCCAATTGCGGCAGGCCGGCGGCGGAAAACAGGTCGGCGAGCCGAAACGTGGTGGTATCCCAGCCATTTGCCGCCAGGTACGCGGCGACGTCGGTGTGCTCGCCCGGGTAAGCCAAACCGGCGATGTCCAGATCGAGCCCCTGCCGTCGCCACCCCTCGGTCAAGAGCCGGGACTGTGCCTGCCCCTCTGGCGTCGCCGGGGCGACGGTCCCGAAGTCGGCGGCGAACCGGCTGCCCTCGCTGGACAACGGAATGATGGCGTCCAGCAACCGGACTTCCGCCTCGGGCGGAAGGAACCCGATCAGCACTCCTTCGGCGAGCCACGCCGTCGCCCGCGCCGGGTCAAAGCCCGCCGCCTGCAAAGCCGCCGGCCAGTCCTCACGCAAATCGATACCCACCGTGCGGAGTTCGGCCGTCGGGGCCGCACCGATCTCGGCCAGCGTCGCGGTCTTGAACGCGATCACCTCCGGCTGATCGATCTCGTACACCGTCGTGCCGGCCGGCCACCTCAGCCGGTAGGCCCGCGAGTCCAGACCCGATGCCACGATCACCACCTGGCGCAGGCCGTCCTGGCCGGCCGCGGCGAAATAGTCGTCGTAAAACCGCGCGCGGGCGGCGAATGTGTCCACCATCCGCGCAAATCCGACGCCCTCCTCGATGTCGTCTGAATCGAGTTCGCCGGTCGCGAGTTTGGTGAACACGTCCAGCCCGACGGCGCGCACCAGCGGCTCGGCGAACTCGTCGGTGATCACCGGTTGTGGGCGTCTGGTGGCGGCCGCCCTGGCCGCGGCCACCATGGTGGCGGTGGCGCCCACGCTGTTGGCCAGGTCCCAGGTATCACCTTCGGTTCGTGCCATGGCTTCTCCTTCGATGCGGTCGCAAACCACGGTATGCCTCCTCGGTAAATTGCCTCGTCGCCTACGGTTCCTCTATGTCTGCAGTGACACTGGAACCTCTCGAAGACAACATCGCCTGCATCACCCTGAACCGGCCGGATCGCCTCAACGCCATTGATGGGTCGTTGATCGACGGCGTCCACGAGGCCCTGGACGTGCTGGACAAGGGTGAGTATCGGGTGGCGATCCTGACCGGTGCCGGACGCGGCTTCTGCGCAGGCGCGGATTTGAGCGGCACCGGTCAGGCGTGGACGCAGAACAAGCCGACCACGCCGGCCTTCAAGGTCAACTACGACGCCCAGGTCCGGTTGGCCAACCTGTACACCCGGATCTACGAGATGGACATTCCGGTGATCGGCGCGGTCAACGGTGTCGCCGTTGGGGGTGGCCTGGCATTCGCGTTGGTCTGCGATATCCGTGTCGCCTCCGAGCAAGCCCGGTTCGGTTCGGTGTTCATCAAGGCGGGCTTCTCGTCGATGGACATGGGCACCAGCTACCTGCTGCCGAAGATCGTCGGCGCCGGGGTGGCGCGCGAACTCATGCTCACCGGTCGCATCATCGACGCGGCCGAGGCCTATCGCATCAAGCTGGTGCACGAGGTCGTTGCCCCCGATGAGTTGATGCCGGCCGCGCTCGAGCTGGCCCGCTCGATCGCCGAGAACAACGCATACGGCGTGTGGCAGACCAAGATTGGCCTCAACGCCGCACTGGACGCACCCAGCCTGCGTCATGCCATCGAGATCGAGAACCGCACGCAGATCCTCAGCGGCTTCACGAACAACCCGGTCGAGGCCGCGATGGCGCACCGGGAAAAGCGCGCCCCAAAATGGGATGTGCTGTAATGCTTCCCTTTAAGATTGCGGCTCGCTGCGCCCGGCTGTTGACTAGTGGCGACCCGCTGCGCCCGGCTGAGCCGCGTCGCCCGGTTGCGGCGCGCTTGCGATCGCCACGGTGCCAATTGGCGGCGACCCGCTGCGCCCGGCTAAGCCGCGCTTGCGATCGCCACGGCCGCGCTTGTGACCGTCGCTAGAGCTTTGCGATCACGTTCTCGGCGAACATCTCCAGGTTGCGGATCTTGCTGTCCAGAGGCTCGGTGTCATTGCCCTTGATGTAGGGGATGCGGAAGCCGACGATGACGTCGGTGACGCCTTTGTCCTCGAGCCGTTTGATGCCGTCCGCGGTGTAGGCGTCGGCCGAGATGACGTGGATCTCGAACGGCCCGGTCTTGCCGGCTTCTTCGCGGAATTTGTTGAGCTTGGCCAGCAGGTGGCCGAGTTCTTCGGGGTCGCCGCCACCGTGCATCCAGCCGTCCAGGCGTGCCGCACGCCGCAGTGCCGCGTCGGCGTGCCCGCCGATCAGGATCGGGACGGGCTTGGTGGGGGCCGGCGTCATCTTGGTCTTGGGGATGTCGTAGAACTCGCCGTGGAATTCGAAGTAGTCACCAGTGGTGAGCCCCTGGACGATCTCGATGCATTCGTCCATCCGCTTGCCGCGCCTGGCGAACGGGACACCGAGCAACTCATAGTCCTCGGGCCACGGGCTGGTGCCGACGCCGAAACCCACCCGGTTGTCGGTCATCGCGGCCAGCGACCCAATTTGCTTGGCCACCAACGCCGGTGGCCGGATGGGCAGCTTGAGCACGAAGAAGTTGAACCGCAGCTTGGTGGTCACCGCACCCAATGCCGAAGTCAGCACGAAGGTTTCGATGAACTCCTTGCCGTCCAGGAACTCGCGGTTGCCGTCGGGGGTATAGGGGTACTTCGAGTCGGATTCGAAGGGGTAGGCGATGCTGTCGGCGATTGTCATGGCGTCGTAGCCGGCCGCCTCGGCTGCCTTGGCCAGCGGGATGTAGTACCTAAAGTCAGTCATCGCCTCTGCGTAGGTAAACCGCACGTCATCTGCCTTCCTGAAGGGGTCGTCCTTCGACATTAGAACGTGTTCTAGTTTCAGCACAACCGGCAGATGGGCACGACACACTTGGATCGTCGACTAGTGCGGGTCCTGGGCTAAAGCTGGTTCTCGGGGCCGATGACAGCCCACACCGTCTTGCCGGACGAGGTAGGCGTGCTGCCCCACGCTCGGGACAGCGCTTCGACGATCGCCAGCCCGGACACGTCGATGCCCTTCTTCGGCGACGGCAGTCGCAGCGCGGGCGTGTTGCTCGCATCCGACACCGCGATGGTCGCGGTGGCGCCTTGCGCCTCGATTCGCACCGCCGGAACGCTGGCGGTGTGTTCCAGCACGTTCTCCACGAACACGTTCACCACCACCAAAGCCACGGGAATGAGCTTGGACTGCGACCACGTGGTGAGCCATTCGCGAACCAGGCGCCGTGACTCGCGCAGGCTGGTCAGGTCGGCGGGCAGGTGAACATCGGCGCGCCGCACCGGGCGACGGCTGTTCTGGCCGAGTGCCTTGAATGCGGCCTTCTCGCTGGAATAGACCGGCATGAAGTGGGTGACACCGCTACCGGTGATCGCTTCGCGGGCCGCCCGGTTGGTGCAGACCAACACGATCGGAATGTGGGGGACGCCGCCCACCTGCCAGTACGCGCCCATGAAGGCCGACCACGCCGATTCGGTGTGCACCTTCAGCCCGGAGACGTCGACGATCACGGCGGCGGCATCGTCCAGCGTGGCCTTGAGGATGCGTTCGCGAAGTGGGGTCTCGTGGGCGGCGTCAAGCTCACCGTCGACGGTCAGAACGGCAACCGAGTCATCCGTCCGCATTGCAACGGCCACCGGAGTCATCCCAGCTCGGTCCTGGCGTCCGGTTCCATTTCCCGCTCCTCGCATTCTGCCGGGCCGATTGCTTGAGTATCCGCTCTCAGCGGCAAAAGTCTACTTCGCGGGCCAGCGGCCTCAGACCGCCGGAAACCGCAGGCTGCGATTGTGATCCCGGCAAATCCGTGCCGCAAGCCCGCAACGAAACCACCATGCGCCCCTCCACCGTCGGGATTTCGGCCACACCGCCCCAACGCGCCATGGAGTCCAACGCCCAGCGCGCGTTTTCTTCGGGATTACCACACCGTGACTTCGGCCAAACTTTTCGGTATGGCCGGTAACAGGGCGCTCACCAACGCGTGGCACCGACCGTCGCACTGCGCGCAGCCGGCACGCGGCGCGCATCTCGGCTCAGTGGTTGCTCAGTGCGTAGGGGGGAGCGCCCACTCCGGCAACCGAGTGCGTCCCCCACGGTGTTCGTTCGACGATGCGTGCCGGCGCACTGCACTCACCGACCGTCAGCGTGCCGGTCCGCGCTTGCTTGAGGATGTCGTCGGATAAAGGTTCCGCCGGGGAACCGAACACCGTTCCCTGCCAGTGGTAGTGGCCGTCAATCGGGTCCAGGTGACCGGCGAGCCGGACCCGCACCGAGTGGCGGGCGCCGGCGATTTCCAGCGTGGCGGCGCCGTCGTAGGTGTCTTCGCCGGCGGGCGCGCTGGCCGAGAGATCGAAAGCGGATGCCACGGGGGGCGGCTCGGCGGCTCGCAACTGAGCCCGCTCGTTGAACACCTGCTGGCTGCTGGCACGCACCTCGATGCGGCCACTAACGGTGCGCCTCATGGCTTTCAGGCACTCGGCGACGTAGCGCGCCTGCGCGTCGGGGTCGGGTCCGGTGATGAAGAAGTAGTTGGGAAACCCGCGGACGGCCACCCCGTAGAACGGCTCCATGCCGTCGTGCCACGCCTGCCGGATGGTCACACCGGCCGCGCCGACCAAGGTCTGGTCGGCGAAGTCCTCGGGGACGAAGAATCCGGTGCCGTAGATGATCGCGTCGACGCGGTGAAAGACGCCATCGACGGTCCGCACACCGGACGCAGTCACCGCCTCGATCGCTGACGCGGCGATCGCCATCGAGGGGCGGGCACGCGGCCCGGTGCGGCGGCGCAGCCAGCGTGCGGCGCGGGTGGACCACAGCGGGATTTCGGTCACGATACGACGCGGTGCGTGGGCGAACACGATGACCGAGGCAGCCGTCTGGGCCAGCCTCGCGAGGTGGTGGCCGGCCGCGGCGTCGGTGCCGACCACCGCGACGTGCTTGCCGGACGGATCGAATCGGGAATCCCATGCCGCGGCGTGAAACGACGCTCCGCCGAACTCGTCGCGCCCGGGTATGCGGGGCAGCCAGGGTCGCTGGACCGGACGGTCAGCGGCGACGACGACATCGGCCCGGATTTGTTCGCCGTCCGCCGCGGTCAACAGCCAGGTGTCGCAGTCGTCGTCAAAGCGCGCCTGCCAGCCGGGCCGGTCCAGCATTACGAGGTCGGTGAAACCGGCTGCCAGCAGGGCGGTTTGGGCGCTGCGGCGGCAGGCGCCCGCACCGATGAGGGCGATCTGGCAGCGGTGCTCGGCGCGATCCCGCGGCGGTGTCACAGAAACCTGCTGCGCTTCCAGCCGCGGCGTGCGATCGAGCCCATCAGGCCGACCTCGGTCAAAAACGCCGCCAGGGGAGCGAAGCCGGCAACCTGCACGTCGCGCCGATGCGAACTGGTGCGCGCGACCTTACGGGCCCGCTTGGGGTCGAGACCCGCTCGCGCGTAAGGGACGGCGTTGCTGAATAGGTAGTTGAAGAAGTAGCCGCCCAGGCCGTTGATGTTGGCCATGAACCAGCGGTTGAATCGGGGCATCTCCACGACGCGTTTGCGGGCGCCGTCGCGCGCGAACTGAATGTGGCGCGCCTCTTCGGTGACGTGAATACGCATGAGCCGCTGAATGATTGGCTGCAGCTCCGCATCGTCCATCATCTGCCGCTGCAGCGAGTCGAAGATCTCCTCACCGATCAGGGCGGCCACCCAGAGCATCGAGCCGCGCTGAAAGGCCAATGGCAGGAAATTGATGATCATCCGGTGGAACAGCCTGGGGCGCACCGGCTTGGCGCCGACGCGTTCGATGGCCTTGCCGAACATCACCATGTGCCGGGTCTCGTCGCCCAGTTCGGTCAGTTTGTAATGCGTCGACTTGCTCGTCGGGTCTTCGTGCAGGATGGTGCGCAGCAACGATTGGTTGAGCATGTTCTCGAACCAGATTCCGGCCGACAAGGTGTTGACCAGTTCGTGGCGGGACAGCTCGATTTGTTGCTCGCGGGTCATCTCGTCCCACATCGGCGTGCCGTAGAGCGACACCAGCCGCGGCGGCAGATAGAACTTGTCCGGGTCCAGCGGGGCGTCCCAATCGATGTCGACGACGGGTTCATAAGACTTTTTGACCGAGCCCTTGAGCAAGCGGTCCGAGAAGTCTTCACGGCTAGGCCCTGCCGGCTTTACCGCGGCGCTCATGGCGCCGCTTTCCCTCATCGCTTCGCTCTGCGTCGTCTCGGCGCGGGTCATCCCTGGCGTCCCTCCATTGGGTGCTTCAGACGGTACCCATGGTACCGGGTACTTGCGGTCCCGGCTAGATGCTGGAGGTTGTGATTCGGCAATCTGACAGGCAACGAGCATCAGGAGGCGACGTCAGTGGGCCGGCACATTCACGTCATCGGGATCGGTGCCGGCGATCCCGCCTACGTGACCGTGCAGGCGATCGAGGCGCTCAACGACACCCACGTGTTCTTCGCGATGGACAAGGGCGAGCAGAAGAGCGACCTGGTGGCGCTGCGACGCGAGATCTGCGGCCGCTTCATCCGTGAACCGGGCTACCGCTTCGTCGAGCTGTCCGACCCCAAGCGGGCGGATGATGCCGACTACCGGGACGCGGTTGCGGACTGGCACGCCGTCCGCGCGGCTATCTGGGCCGACGCCATCTCCGCCGAGCTGGGTCCGCATAGCGTCGGCGGGTTTTTGGCGTGGGGAGATCCGTCGCTCTATGACAGCACCCTGCGCATCCTCGACGCGGTGGCCACGCAGGTCGACTTCACGTTCGACGTCATCCCGGGCATCACTGCGGTGCAGGCGCTGACCGCGCGGCACCGCATCCCGCTCAACGAGGTCGGCGAACCCGTTCTGATCACCACGGGAAGGCAACTGCGCAACCACGGGCCGGTCCCCGGATCCGCCGTCGTGATGCTCGATGCCGACTGCTCGTTCCAGGTCTGTCCGCCCGACACGCGAATCTGGTGGGGCGCCTACCTCGGCACCGACGACGAACTGCTCATCGCGGGCACCGTCGCCGAGGCGGGACCCCGCATCGTTTCGCTGCGAGCCGAAGCCCGCGCCCGGCACGGCTGGATCATGGACACCTATTTGCTCAGACCGGCACACTGAAACCGTGCCCGAACTACCCGAGATCGAAGCGCTCGTCGACCATCTGCGGCGCCATGCCGTCGGCCTGACGATCGGTCGGGTCGACATCGCCGCCCTGTCCGTGTTGAAGACTTTCGACCCGCCGAGCGGTGCGCTGCACGGCCAGACCGTGGTGGGGGCCGAGCGGTGGGGCAAGTACCTCGGGTTGCGGACGGACACCCTTTTTCTGATCGCGCATCTGTCGCGGGCGGGCTGGCTGCGGTGGTCGGACAAGCTGGCCGCGGCGCCGCTGCGGCCAGGCAAGGGCCCGATCGCGCTGCGGGTGCACCTGGGCACGCCCGGTGATGCGCCCGGCTTCGACCTCACCGAGGCCGGTACCCAGAAGCGGCTGGCGGTGTGGTTGGTCGATGACCCGGCGAAGGTCCCCGGGATCGCCGCGCTCGGCCCGGACGCGCTGGACCTGGATGTGGACGCGCTGGGCAATGTGCTGGCCGGCAACACCGGCCGGATCAAGACGGTCATCACCGACCAGAAGGTGATCGCCGGGATCGGCAACGCCTACAGCGACGAGATCCTGCACGTCGCCCGCGTTTCGCCGTTCGCCACCGCCGGCAAGCTGTCCGACGCGCAGCTCGCCACGCTGCACGACGCAATGGTCTCGGTGCTCACCGACGCGGTGAGCCGCTCCGTCGGGCAGGGGGCGGCCACGCTCAAGGGCGAGAAGCGCTCCGGATTGCGGGTGCACGCCCGCACCGGGTTGCCCTGCCCGGTATGCGGGGACACCGTGCGCGAAGTGTCGTTCGCGGACAAGTCTTTTCAATACTGCCCGACCTGTCAGACCGGCGGCAAGATCCTGGCTGACCGGCGCATGTCGCGTTTGCTGAAGTAGTCGCCCGGCCGGGACTTGACACCTGTCGATATGCTGCCCCGATGACTCGCCAGAAGATCCTCATCACCGGTGCCAGCTCCGGGCTGGGCGCCGGGATGGCGCGTGCCTTCGCTGCCAAGGGCCGCGACCTCGCGCTGTGTGCGCGTCGCACCGACCGGCTCGATGAGCTGAAAGCCGAGCTGTCGCAGAAATATCCGGGCATCAAGATCGCGGTCGCCGCGCTGGACGTCAACGACCACGAGGCCGTCCCCAAGGTGTTCGCCGAACTCAGCGACGAGTTGGGCGGCATCGACCGCATCGTCGTCAACGCCGGCATCGGCAAGGGCGCCAAACTGGGGTCCGGCAAGCTGTGGGCCAACAAGGCCACCATCGAGACCAACCTGGTGTCGGCTCTGGTGCAGATCGAGACCGCCTTGGAGATGTTCAACACGATCGGCTCGGGGCACCTGGTGTTGATCTCCTCGGTGCTCGGCAACAAGGGCGTGCCCGGAGTCAAGGCGGCCTATGCGGCGAGCAAGGCCGGGGTGAGCTCACTGGGCGAATCGCTGCGCGCCGAATACGCCAAGGGGCCCGTCAAGGTTTCGGTCATCGAGCCCGGCTACATCGAGTCGGAGATGACGGCCAAGTCAAAGAGCACCATGCTGATGGTGGACAACGAAACTGGCGTCAACGCCCTCGTCGCCGCCATGGAACGGGAGCCCGGCCGGGCCGCGGTGCCGTGGTGGCCGTGGGCGCCGCTGGTGCAATTGATGCGGGTGCTGCCGCCTCAGCTGACCAAGATGTTCGCCTGAGAACTCGTCAGCTGGTTCGCCCGCGCTCGCTGCGATAGCGACGCACCAGCGCGTCGGTGGAGCTGTCCGACTGTGGCGCCGGCGAACCGTCCGCGGTGATCACCGGAAGCAAAGCCTTGGCCTGGGTTTTGCCCAGCTCCACGCCCCATTGGTCGAACGAGTCGATTCCCCAGATCACGCCCTCGGTGAAGACCTGGTGTTCGTACAGGGCGATCAGCTGGCCCAACACCGACGGCGTGAGCCGGTTGGCCAGAATCGAGGTCGACGGCCGGTTACCGGGCATCACCTTGTGCGGCACGACGTCCGCGGGCGTGCCCTCGGCGGCGATCTCTTCGGCGGTCTTGCCGAAGGCCAGCACCTGGGTCTGGGCGAAGAAGTTGCTCATCAACAAGTCGTGCATGCTGCCGCTGCCTTCGGCGGTGGGCAAATCGTCGAGGGGTTGGCTGAATCCGATGAAGTCGGCGGGCACCAACCGGGTGCCCTGATGCAGCAACTGGTAGAACGCGTGCTGCCCGTTGGTTCCCGGTTCGCCCCAGAAGATTTCACCGGTGTCCGTGGTGACCGGGCTGCCGTCCGCGCGGGTCGACTTGCCGTTGGATTCCATGGTCAGCTGTTGCAGATAGGCCGCGAAACGTGCCAGGTCATTGGAATAGGGCAGCACGGCGCGCGACTGCGCGCCCATGAAGTTGGAATACCACAGGCCGATAAGACCAAGCAGCACAGGCGCGTTGGACTCCAGCGGCGTGGTTTTGAAGTGCCGGTCGACGATGTGGAAACCGGATAGGAAGTCCGCGAAGGCTTGTCGGCCGATGACGGCCATCACCGACAGGCCGATCGCCGAGTCCACCGAGTAGCGGCCGCCGACCCAATCCCAGAACCCGAACATGTTGTCGGTGTTGATCCCGAAATCGTCGACGAGGCGTTTGTTGGTGGAGACGGCAACGAAGTGCTGGGACACCGCGGCGTCGCCGAGCGCGTCGGTGATCCAGCGGCGCGCGGCCGTGGCATTGGTCAGGGTTTCCAGCGTCGAGAACGTCTTGGATGCGACGATGAAAAGCGTTGTGGCGGGGTCCAAGTCGGCGAGGGTGGCGATCAGGTCGGCCGGGTCCACGTTGGAGACGAAGCGCGCCGAGATCCCCGCATCCGCATAGTGGCGCAGTGCCTGGGAGACCATCACCGGGCCGAGGTCCGATCCACCGATGCCGATGTTGACCACGGTGCTGATCCGTTTCCCGCTGGCCCCCGTCCATTCGCCGCTGCGCAACCGGTCGGTGAAGTCGCCCATGGCGTCGAGCACCGAGTGCACGTCTTGGACGACGTTTTCGCCGTCGACAACCAGCTCGGCGTCCCGGGGCAGTCGCAGCGCGGTGTGCAGGACCGCGCGATCCTCCGAGGTGTTGATGTGCACCCCGGCGAACATCTGGTCGCGGCGCTCTTCGAGGTTGGCCGTGCGCGCGAGATCGACCAAGAGCCGCAGCGTTTCTCGTGTGACGCGGTGCTTGCTGTAATCGATGTAGAGGTCGCCGACCGAGACGGTAAGCTCGCGGCCGCGGTCGGGTTCGTCTTCGAAGAACTGGCGCAGATGCGTGTCGCCGATTTGGTCATGATGCCTGCGCAGGGCGTCCCACGCCGGGGTGGCGGTGATGTCGGGGAGGGTGTGCACGGAGGTCATGCTTCGACCCTATGGGCTGTGACGTGACGGAGCCAGGTGTAGCGGCGAGTTCTGCGCCCGACCGACAGACCGTCGCGGTCAGTGACCGAGCCGGCCCCTGCCCAGGCGCAGCAGCAGTATCGCCAGGTCCTTGCCTTCGGGGCCGAGCTCGCTGTAGCGCTCGATGACCTTCATTTCGCGGCTATGGACAAGTCGTGTGCCGCCGGATGCCATTCGGGCCTTGCCGATCGCCTGTGACACCGCGGTGCGCCGCTGCACCGCGGCGAGGATCGCGGCGTCGAGCCGGTCGATCTCCTGGCGCAGCTCGTCTATGTCGGTGACCTCCTGGGTCTCCGGCATCTCGATGTTCATCTCTGCTGACTCCGCGTCTTCGTCGTGATGTGGGGGTTCTGGTCTCATGCAGTATCGGGCCTCACAAAAGACGAGCCCCGAGTGCCGATAGCGGACCACGGGGCTCTGCGGAAGCAGTTAGGCCACGGGCACCGCGAACTGGTACCCGTAGGGAAATCGGCGGCGCCACTCCTGAGTCGAGGAGCGTCGCCGACACTGCAAGTTGAACACGAATCGAGTTTGCCACTAAAAACCGTAAACGTGCAAAAAAGCGCGTCTAAGCTGCACTTTTTGGACCCGGGTGCAATTATGTCGCCGGACGGAATCCGGTTTGAGAATTGCATTCCGACACGCCGAATTCTCGCCAGTCTGCGTGATCCCGTCCCGGCCGCTCCGGCCGCTAGCCTGGTCTGATGCCAGGGCGCTGCGCGTCAGTGGGCGGCGGTAAGTTTGGACTGACATGAGTGTGCACGCAACAGATGCCAAGCCGGCCTCCGAAGCAGACCAACTGCTCGAGGGCCTCAATCCGCAACAGCGCCAAGCGGTGGTGCATGACGGTTCCCCACTGCTGATCGTCGCGGGTGCGGGTTCGGGAAAGACCGCGGTGTTGACCCGCCGCATCGCCTACCTGATCGCCGAACGTGGGGTCGGCGTCGGTCAGGTGCTGGCCATCACCTTCACCAACAAGGCCGCCGCCGAGATGCGCGAACGGGTGGTGCGGCTGGTGGGCAACCGGGCTCGCGCCATGTGGGTGTCCACCTTCCACTCGACCTGCGTGCGCATCCTGCGCAACCAGGCGTCCCTCATCGAGGGCCTGAACTCCAACTTCTCCATCTATGACGCCGACGACTCACGGCGTCTGCTGCAGATGATCGGGCGCGACATGGGGCTCGACATCAAGCGGTACTCGCCACGGCTGCTGGCCAACGCCATCTCCAACCTGAAGAACGAGCTGATCGACCCCGCCGAGGCGGTGGGCAACCTCACCGACGATTCCGACGAGTTGTCGCGCACGGTGGCCAGCGTGTATGGCGAATACCAGCGGCGGCTGCGGGCGGCCAACGCGCTGGACTTCGACGACCTGATCGGGGAAACCGTGGCGGTGCTGCGGGCCTTCCCGCAGATCGCCCAGCATTACCGGCGGCGGTTCCGGCATGTGCTCGTCGATGAGTACCAGGACACCAACCACGCGCAGTACGTGCTGGTGCGCGAATTGGCCGGCCGCGGCGGTTCAGCGAGGCTCGCCGGAGCTGGCCCGCAGGCCGGCGGAGCCGAGGCGAAGCTGGGACCGCCGAATCGGCCCGGCGGTGACGAGGTATCCGACGAGGTGCCGCCCGCGGAGCTGTGCGTGGTCGGCGATGCCGACCAGTCGATCTATGCGTTCCGCGGCGCCACCATCCGCAACATCGAGGACTTCGAACGCGATTACCCGGACGCGACAACCATTCTGCTCGAACAGAATTACCGCTCGACGCAGAACATCCTGTCCGCGGCCAATTCTGTGATTGCCCGCAACTCCGGGCGCCGCGACAAGCGACTGTGGACGGCCGAGGGCGCCGGTGAGCTGATCGTCGGCTACGTCGCCGACAACGAGCACGACGAGGCCCGATTCGTCGCCGAGGAGATCGACGCGCTCGCCGAGAGGGGCGAGATCACCTACAACGACGTTGCCGTCTTCTACCGCACCAACAACTCGTCTCGGTCGTTCGAAGAGGTGTTCATCCGTGCCGGAATTCCCTATAAAGTCGTTGGGGGAGTGCGCTTCTACGAGCGCAAGGAGATTCGCGACATCGTGGCCTATCTGCGGGTGCTGGACAACCCCGGGGACACGGTCAGCATCCGGCGCATTCTCAACACGCCGCGCCGGGGGATCGGAGATCGTGCCGAGGCCTGTGTGGCGGTGTATGCCGAGAACACCGGTGCCAGCTTCGCCGACGCGCTCGCCGCCGCGGCCGAAGGCAAAGTGCCGATGCTGAATTCGCGTGCGGAGAAGTCGATCGCCGGCTTCGTCGAGCTGCTGGACGAGCTGCGCGGCCGCCTGGACGACGATCTCGGAGATCTGGTCGAGTCGGTGCTCGAACGCACCGGATACCGCCGGGAACTCGAATCCTCCTCCGATCCTCAGGAACTCGCGCGTTTGGACAACCTCAACGAACTCGTCAGCGTGGCACACGAATTCAGTACCGATCGGGCCAACGCCGCGGCACTGGGCGAGTCCTTGCAAACCCCCGAAGACGAAGACGTGCCGGATACCGGTGTGCTGGCTGAGTTTCTGGAGCGGGTTTCGCTGGTCTCCGACAGCGACGAGATCCCCGAGGACGGTGCGGGCATGGTCACCCTCATGACGCTGCACACCGCCAAGGGTCTTGAGTTTCCGGTAGTTTTCGTGACCGGCTGGGAGGACGGAATGTTCCCCCACATGCGGTCGTTGGACGATCCGGTCGAACTCTCCGAGGAGCGGCGACTGGCCTACGTAGGGATCACCCGCGCGCGGCAACGGCTCTACCTGAGCAGGGCCATCGTCCGGTCCTCCTGGGGACAGCCCATGCTCAACCCGGAATCGCGCTTCCTGCAAGAGATTCCGCAGGAACTCATCGAATGGCGACGCACGGCGCCGGCCCCGTCGTTCAGCGCGCCGGTGAGTGGCGCCGGCCGGTTCGGGACGCCGCGGGCGTCCCCGACCCGCTCGGGGATGAGCAAGCGCCCGCTACTGGTGCTTGCACCCGGCGACCGTGTGACGCACGACAAGTATGGGCTGGGCCGGGTCGAGGAAGTATCCGGCGTCGGCGAATCGGCGATGTCGCTGATCGACTTCGGCAGCTCGGGCCGGGTGAAGCTGATGCACAACCACGCCCCGATCGGCAAGCTCTAGCGAAGGTCAGGCGTCTAGCCAGCGTTTGGTTTGCGGCAGCAGCACCAGCACCACCGTGGCGATCGGCAATATCGGCAGCAGGTGCACCACCCATGCGACCCGGGCCCCGGCGATGAAGACCCCGATGTAGGTGAGAAAGGCGACCAGCGCGCCGGCCATCAAAAGGTAGCGGCTGATCGATCGGCGCCGCAGCAGCATGATCACGCCGGACACCGTGGTGCCCGCGAACACCAGGGCCAGGAACGCGACCGCGATGCAGAACAGGCGGTCCGTTCGCCACCAACCGGCGATCAGATCGGTGGCCACCACCGACGTCGCCCAGCCGCTGATGATGCTCACCGCGCACGCGGCGACGGCCGTCCGATCGGAGGGCTCAAGGGCCGGTACTCCCGCGTAACCGGTGCGGCCCGCACGAGAACCGGCCCCGTAGGGCGATTGCGGGGCGAAGTGAGTGGTCGGGGTGTCCGGCGTGGTCGGGATGGGTCCGGTCGGCGCGCGCCGGATGATTCGTGTCCGTGAGTCGGAGGGCGGATCGTGCTCGGGCGTGGACTCGGGCGGACGCGGAGCGGAAGATTCTTCGTTCGGCTCGGTCACCTCAGCCAGCGTAGTTGCCGACCGTAAGACCACGCTTAGCGAGCCACGGCACGGGGTCGATCCGTTCGCTACCACCCAAAAGCACCTCGAAATGCAGGTGCGGGCCGGTCGAATTGCCCCGGTTGCCCATCGTGGCGATCTGGTCGCCGGCCATCACGCGCTCACCGACGCTGACGAGCGTGGTGTTGATGTGACCGTAAAGCGTGACCGTGCCGTCGGCATGGCGCAGTTTGACCAGCATCCCGTAGCCACTGGCCGGACCGGAGTCGATGACCACTCCGTCGGACACCGCATAGATCGGTGTTCCGATCGAGTTGGCCAGATCGATACCGGCGTGCAACACGCCCCAGCGGTAGCCGAAGTTGGAGGTGAAGATGCCCTTGGTCGGCATCACATAGAGCGGTTGTGACAACCGTGCCTCGCGTTCGGCGCGATCGTTGGCGAAGGCGACGCCCTTGGCGAGCTCCTGGTTGTGCAGCGCGGCGGTGGCCGCCGGCGCCGCCGCGATCACCTGCGGCCCGCGGACGGTGCTGCTGCCTGCCCCGCCGGTGAGCGCCGACGCGTTGGCGGTCAGCACGGCGTCGGTCTTGGGGGTGTCGGCGTGGCTGGTGGCCGTGTGGGCGGCCGCGGCGGCCGCACCCGCCGCCATCGCCGAGATCAGCAGGCGGCCCCGGGCCGCGCTGGTCGGTTGCTTGCGGTGCTGTCCCGCGCGGCGTGCGACGCCGACGACGTCGGTGGGGTGGGAGCGATCCAGACGTCGCTCGATGCGCGGCTCGACGATCACCCGCGGAAGCACCTCGGTGACGGGTGCGGCCAGCCAGACCGGGCGTACGTCGTCGGCCTCGTGCAGGTCGTCAAGCTCGGGCGCCAGCAGCACCTGTGCCTCGTTGTCGAACGGTGAGTCGCTGCTGAAGTCCATCGCGCCGAGATCGGCGACGTCGTCGCTGAAATCGAAGTCGTCGAAGTCAAAGCCGTCGAGCGGAAGGATTTCCGTGACTTCGGTGCGATGCGGTGCTTCGGCCCACCGGGCGCCTGCCGCGCGACCCACCCTCACGACGCCTTCAGTTACGGCAGAAGACCGGGCAAAACGGTGCTGGGACAACCTGAAATGTCCTCGTATCGTGACCATAACGTTATCTGGACCCTAGGAAGGTATCCGCTAACGCGTGGGGCTGGCAACCTCGTTGGAAAATCCGGACGGAATTGTGATTTGGATCACGCGGACGTTCAACCCACGGCTCGTGAGCTGTACCACATCGGCGGACGCGGCGGTAGCAGGCGTTTGAGGGGTGGATACAGTTCGTCCGTGCGAGTTGCCGAGTACGGCACCGCCCATCAAGAGGCCTAGAAGTTGAGTCGAGCGAAGACAGAGAGTCCATGGACCTTTTCGAGTATCAAGCAAAAGAGTTGTTCGCCAAGCACAACGTACCGACTACGCCGGGACGCGTGACCGATACCGCCGAGGGCGCTCGCGAGATCGCGACCGAAATCGGTCGTCCGGTGATGGTCAAAGCGCAGGTGAAGGTGGGCGGACGTGGCAAGGCCGGTGGCGTCAAGTACGCGGCGACGCCCGAAGACGCCTACGAGCACGCCAAGAACATCCTCGGTCTCGACATCAAGGGACACGTCGTGAAGAAGCTGCTGGTCGCCGAGGCCAGCGACATCGCCGAGGAGTACTACATATCCTTCCTGCTCGATCGGGCCAACCGCACCTACCTGGCCATGTGCTCAGTCGAGGGCGGCATGGAGATCGAGGAGGTCGCGGCGACCAAGCCGGAGCGGCTGGCCAAGGTTCCGGTGGACGCCGTCAAGGGTGTCGACCTGGCTACGGCGCGTTCCATCGCCGAGCAAGGCCACCTGCCCGCCGAGGTGCTCGACGCCGCCGCGGTCACCATCAACAAGCTGTGGGAGGTTTTCGTCGCAGAGGACGCCACCCTGGTTGAGGTCAACCCGTTGGTGCGCGACCCGCAGGACCAGATTCTGGCGCTGGACGGCAAGGTCACTTTGGACGCCAACGCCGACTTCCGTCAGCCCGGCCACGCCGAGTTCGAGGACCGCGACGCCACCGACCCGCTGGAGCTCAAGGCCAAGGAGCACGACCTCAACTACGTCAAGTTGGATGGCTCGGTCGGCATCATCGGTAACGGCGCGGGCCTGGTGATGTCGACGCTCGACGTCGTCGCCTACGCGGGCGAGAAGCACGGTGGAGTCAAGCCGGCCAACTTCCTCGACATCGGTGGTGGCGCGTCGGCCGAGGTGATGGCTGCAGGCTTGGACGTCATCCTGAACGACAAGCAGGTCAAGAGCGTATTCGTGAACGTGTTCGGGGGTATCACCTCGTGCGACGCCGTCGCCAACGGGATCGTGACCGCCCTGAACATGCTCGGCGACGAGGCCAACAAGCCGCTCGTGGTCCGGCTCGACGGCAACAACGTCGACGAAGGCCGCCGCATCCTGGCCCAAGCCAACCACCCGCTGGTGATCCAGGCCGAGACCATGGACGCCGGTGCCGACAATGCCGCCGAGCTGGCGAACAAGTAAGGGAGTCACGCCATGTCGATCTTCTTGAATAAGGACTCCAAGGTCATCGTCCAGGGCATCACCGGCGGTGAGGGCACCAAACACACCGCGCTCATGCTGAAAGCCGGCACCCAGGTGGTGGGCGGGGTGAACGCGCGCAAGGCCGGCACCACCGTGTCGCACGTGGACCCCGTCGGCAAGGACGTCGAGCTCCCGGTGTTCGGCACGGTCGCCGAAGCGATGAAGGAGACCGGCGCCAACGTGTCGGTCGTCTTCGTGCCGCCGAAGTTCGCCAAGGACGCCATCATCGAGGCTATCGACGCCGAGATCCCGCTGCTGGTGGTCATCACCGAAGGGATTCCGGTGCAGGACAGCGCATTTGCGTGGGCCTACAACCTAGAAAAAAGTGGATCAAGCGGTCTGAAGACGCGCATCATCGGGCCGAACTGCCCCGGCATCATCACCCCGGGTGAGGCGCTGGCCGGCATCACCCCGGCGAACATCAGTGGACCCGGCCCGGTCGGACTGGTGTCCAAGTCCGGCACGCTGACCTACCAGATGATGTACGAGCTGCGCGATTTCGGCTTCTCCACCTCCATCGGCATCGGCGGAGACCCGGTGATCGGCACCACCCACATCGACGCCATCGAGGCCTTCGAGAAGGACCCCGACACCAAGGTCATCGTGATGATCGGCGAGATCGGCGGCGACGCCGAGGAGCGCGCGGCCGACTACATCAAGGCCAACGTCTCCAAGCCCGTCGTCGGCTACGTCGCGGGATTCACCGCGCCGGAGGGCAAGACGATGGGCCACGCGGGCGCCATCGTGTCCGGCTCGTCGGGCACCGCGGCCGCCAAGAAAAAGGCCCTGGAGGCCGCCGGCGTCAGGGTTGGCAAGACGCCGTCGGAGACCGCGGAGCTGGCCCGGGAGATCCTGCAGAGCCTGTAGTTCTTTGCCGCGACTGCGGTCAGATCGCGTTTTCGCCCGAATCCGCGAGCTGGCCGCAGTTTCGTTTCGGTCCCGGCCATCCGTTAGCCTGTCGAACTAACAGTTGCCAGGAGGTTTGTCATGCCGGTGGATCCGCGAACTCCGGTGCTCGTCGGGGTCGGCCAGTTCACCGAGCGCATCGACGACCCTGACTATCGCGGTATGTCGGCGGTCGACCTCGCGACGGCCGCCGCGGGGGCAGCTCTTGCCGACACCGGTGCCAAAGGCGTTGCGAAGGCCGTCGACACGGTCTTCGGGCTACGGCAGTTCGAGATCTCGGGACCGATGCCGGCAACGCTCGGCAAGTCGAACAACTACCCGCGTTCGGTGATGAACCGTCTCGGCGGCAACCCGGCTCGCGTGGTACTCGAGCCGGTCGGTGGGCAGGGTCCGCAGAAACTTGTCACCGAGGCGGGCAACGCCATCGCGGCCGGTGACGCCGAGGTCGTTCTGATCATGGGCTCGGAGCCGGGGTCGACGGCGCGCTATTTCGCCAACCGGGAAGCCAAGCCCGACTTCACCGAACGCGTCGAGGGCCAACTGGAGGATCGCGGCCACCAGATCTCCAGCTACATCGACGAGTACACGATCCAGCACGGCTTGACCGGGGCGCCCGTGCAGTACGGGCTGCTGGAGAATGCCCGCCGCGCCCGCGTTGGGTACAGCGTGGCCGACTATCGGCGCGCGATGGCCGAACTGTTCGCCCCGATGTCGAAAGTAGCTGCCAAGAACCCGTTTTCGTCATCACCGGTCGAGCGGTCGGTCGACGAGATCATCACGATCACCGACGACAACCGGATGATCTGTGACCCTTACCCCCGTCTGCTTGTCGCCCGCGATCAAGTCAACCAAGGCGCAGCGGCGGTGCTGATGTCAGTGGAGGCGGCGACCCGCCTCGGCGTGCCCGAGGACAAGTGGGTCTATGTGCACGGCCACTCGGACATGATCGAGCAGGCGATGCTCGATCGGGTCGATCTCGGTGCCAGCCCGGCGGCGGTTCTTGCGGCTCGAGAAGCGTTGCGGGTAGCTGGAATCGGCATCGACGACATCGCCACCTTCGATTTGTACAGCTGCTTCCCTTTCCCGGTGTTCGTCATCTGCGAAGCGCTGGGCATGGATGGCGACGACCCGCGCGGGCTGACCCTGACCGGCGGATTGCCGTACTTCGGCGGCCCTGGGAACAGCTACTCGCTGCACGGTATCGCCGAGACGGTTGGGCAGATGCGGGACAACCCAGGACGTTTCGGCCTCGTCGGCGCCAACGGCGGCATCATGAGCAAGTACTCGGTCGGCATCTACTCGACCACACCCGTGGACTGGCGCACCGACAACTGCGCGGAGCTGAAGAAAGAGATCGACGCGCTGCCGAAGGTCGACGTTACGAAAACGCCGGACGGCGCGGCGACCATCGAGACGTACTCGGTGCACTACGACTGGCCGGTCCGCACCGGCATCATCGTCGGCAGGCTGGCTGCGGACAACACGCGATTCATGGCCACGACCGACGACGACGATCTCGTCGCACTGATGTGCGACGGTGATCCGCTCGGTGCGGAGATCTGGGTGTGGTCGACCGACAACGGCAACCGGGCTTCGCTGAGCTAGAACCCGTCCTGCCCGCGGAGGCCTAAACCATCGCCGAGAGCTTGCCCGCCAAACGCTCGACGTAGGCCGCAACCTCGTCCTCGGACTTATCCGGCAGACCGAACAGCACTTCGGTCACCCCGAGCTCGGCCCACTTGGCCAGCTTCTCGGGCACCGGCTTGAAGTCCAGCGCCACGATCCGGGGAGCGCCGTCGCGGCCCGCCGCCGCCCAGGTATCTTGCAGCAGCTTCACCGGCTCGTCGATGTTGAAATCACGCGGCGTGGTGATCCAGCCGTCGGCGCTGCGGGCGATCCACTTGAAGTTCTTCTCCGTGCCCGCGGCGCCCACCAGCACCGGAATGTGCGATTGCACCGGCTTGGGCCAGGCCCAACTCGGGCCAAACTTCACGAATTCACCGTCGTACTCGGCCTCTTCTTCGGTCCACAGCGCCCGCATCGCTTCGAGGTACTCGCGCAGCATGGTGCGGCGCCGGCCCGCTGGCACGTTGTGATCGGCGAGTTCGTCGGTGTTCCAGCCGAACCCGACGCCCAGGCTGACCCGACCGCCCGACAGGTGGTCAAGGGTGGCAATACTTTTCGCCAGGGTGATCGGGTCATGCTCGACCGGAAGGGCCACCGCGGTGGATAGCCGTACCCGCGAGGTGACCGCGCACGCCGCGCCCAGACTTACCCATGGGTCTAGTGTCCGCATGTAGCGATCGTCGGGCAGCGATTCGTCCCCGGTCGTGGGGTGAGCTGCCTCCCGCTTCACTGGAATGTGAGTGTGTTCTGGCACGTAGAAGGTCTGAAAGCCTTGGTCGTCGGCGAGCTTCGCGGCCTTCGCCGGAGAGATGCCACGATCACTGGTAAAAAGCACAAGCCCGTAATCCATGCAGAGAATTAGAACGTGTTCTACCTCTGCTGAGCAAGCCGTGGTGACACGGACCGTCTCGCGAGCGGCGCGCGGCGCGGCCGGTGCGGCCCCCACCGTCCAAGCCGAGTGGCGGCGGCACGGGTTGCCGCACGTGCGCTAGCGTGGGTGATCGACCGCGTCGCTAACGCAGCGAGGCGCCTGCAAGCACAGCGTTGCACTGCAACTGTGGCGACCGCTAGGCAGTTCAAGGCACTGGAAGCAACAGGAGGAGCCATGACCTACTCTCCCGGAAGTCCGGGCTATCCATCGGCGCAACCCGGCGGCACCTATGCGGGCGGCACACCGTCCTTTGCGAAGGACGACGACGGACCCAGCAAGCTGCCGATTTACCTGAACATCGCGGTGGCGGTCCTCGGTCTGGCGGCGTACCTCCTGAACTTCGGTCCCACCTTCACCATCGGCGCCGACCTCGGCCCGGGCATCGGTGGGCGCGCCGGCGACGCGGGCACCGCGGTCGTGGTTGCCGTGCTGGCCGCGCTGCTCGCCGGCCTCGGCCTGCTGCCGAAGACCAAGAACTATCCGGGAATCGTTGCGGTGATCGCGGTTCTGGGTGCCTTGCTGGCCATCACCGAGACGATCAACCTGCCCGCCGGTTTCTCGATCGGCTGGGCGATGTGGCCGCTGGTGGCGGCGGTCGTGCTCCAGGCAATCGCCGCGGTCGTCGTGGTCCTGCTGGAGTCCGGGGTGATCACCGCACCGGCGCCGCGGCCCAAGTACGACCCCTACGCGCAATACGGCCAGTACGGGCAATACGGCCAGTACGGTCAGCAGCCCTACTACGGTCAGCAGCCGGGCGCCCAGCAGCACGGGGGCCAGCAGCAGTCGCCGCAGGGCTACGGGTCGCAATACGGCGGCTATTCGCCGAGCGCGGCACCCACCCAGAGCGGCGTTCCGACCGGCGGTTTCGGCGCTCAGCCCTCGTCACAGTCGGGTCCCCAGCCGTCGGCGCAGCAGCATGGCCCGTCCACGCCGCCCACCGGCTTCCCAAGCTTCAGCCCACCGCCGAATGCCGGTGGATCGGACGCCGGTTCGGCGCCGACTAACTACTCCGAGCAGGGTGGGGGCCAGCAGTTTGGCCACGAGCAGCAGTCGCCGTCGTCACCGTCGGGGCCAGCGCCCTCCTAACCCGTGCGCTGTCGCGCCTAGTCGGGGACGTGCCCCAGAGTGACACGCGTGGAGGACAACCGAGCAGCAGGCGCTCGCCAGGCGCGTGACCTCGCCAGGGTCGCGTTCGCCCCGGCGGTGGTGGCGTTGGTCATCATCGCCGCGGTCACGCTGATCCAGTTGTTGATCGCCAACAGCGACATGACCGGTGCGCTGGGCGCCATCGCCAGCATGTGGTTGGGGGTGCACCAGGTACCCGTTTCGATCGGCGGCCGCGAGCTCGGTGTGATGCCGCTGTTGCCGGTCCTCCTGATGATCTGGGCGACCGCGCGCAACACGGCACGGGCCACCACCCCCTACTCGTCATGGCTGGTGGTCCGCTGGGTCATCGCCTCGGCGTTGGGCGGCCCGCTGTTTTTGACGGCGATCGCGCTGGCGGTCATCCACGACGCATCGTCGGTGATCACCGAGCTGCAGACCCCCAGCGCGCTGCGTGCGTTCCTCAGTGTGCTTGCGGTTCATGCCGCCGGCGCCGGGATCGGCGTGTGGTCCCGGGTGGGGCCGCGCGCGTTGGCGGCGTCGTCGCTGCCGTTGTGGCTGGGCGATTCCCTGCGCGCCGCCGCCGCCGGCCTGTTCGCGTTGCTCGGGCTGTCCGGCCTGGTGACGGCAGGGTCGCTGGTCGTGCACTGGTCGACCATGCAGGAGCTCTACGGCATCACCGATTCGATCTTCGGGGAGTTCAGCCTCACCCTGCTGTCAATGCTCTACGCGCCCAACGTGATTGTGGGTGCCGCGGCAATGGCCGTCGGGTCCAGTGCGCACATCGGGTTCGCGACATTCAGTTCGTTCACCGTATTCGGTGGTGATATCCCGGCCTTGCCGGTGCTGGCCGCCGTCCCCAGGCCTCCGTTAGGGCCGATCTGGGTGGCGCTGCTCATCATCGGCGCGTCGTCCGGGGTGGCGGTCGGCCAGCAATGCGCCCGGCGCGCACTGCCGCCGCTGGCGGCCGCGGCCAAGCTGCTGGTCGCCGCGGTCACCGGGGCGCTGGTGATGTCTTTGCTCGCGTACGCCGGCAGCGGCCTGCTGGGCAACTTCGGCCACGTCGGCGTGGACCAGGGCGCATTGCTCATCGGTGTCTTCTTCTGGTTCGCGGTCGTCGGCGGGGTCACCGTGGTGATGAGCGGTGGGGTCAGGCGCCGTCCCCGACGGCTCAAGGCCAGACCGGCGCCCGCCGCCGCCGCCGAGGAACCCGGGGATTTCACGGGCGTTTTCGACGATCGGTCGCCCGAGGACGCGGCGGGGAGGGACGCGATCCCGGTGGACCCGGCCGCCGACGCGCCGGCCGCCGCGGCCGATTCGGGCGATGCCCCGGATGACTCTGCCGAACCGGGCGATGCCCCGGACGACTCTGCCGAACCCGATGCCCCGGATGACTCTGCCGAACCGGGCGATGCCCCGGCGACTCTGCCCAACCCGACGCGCCGGCCGACGACGAGAGCCGCCGTCGGCCGCACCGGCGCCGGGCGCGACCGAGCGAGATTCCGGGGATTAGGCCTTTTGCCCGCCTCGCAGCGACAACCGCAGCGCGAGCGGGTGCGGCACCGGCGATTGTCGCTCAGAGGCGGGCAATTCGCATGTGGTCAGCCTGATCGTCAGGGCTGCGACGCCGACAGTAGGCTCGCCGATGTGGTCGAACCGCTCCATGTGCCCCCTAACGCACCGGCACGGGTAGTGGTACTGGCGTCGGGCACCGGGTCACTGCTGAATTCACTGTTGACGTCGGCCGTCGCGGACTATCCCGCCCGGGTGGTCGCCGTCGGCGCCGACCGCAACTGCCCGGCCACCGAGATCGCCGCGGCCGCGTCCGTGCCGGCGTTCACCGTCCGGCTCAGCGATCACCCGGACCGCGACGCCTGGGACGCGGCCATCACCGAGGCCACCGTCGCGCACTCGCCCGACCTAGTGGTCTCCGCCGGATTCATGAGAATACTTGGGCCGCAATTTCTTTCACGATTCTACGGCCGCGTCATCAACACCCATCCGGCGCTGCTGCCTGCATTCGCGGGTGCGCACGGGGTGGCCGACGCGTTGGCCTACGGTGTGAAGCTCACAGGCTGTACGGTGCACCTGGTAGACGCCGGGACGGACACCGGGCCGATTCTGGCGCAGGAGTCCGTTCCGGTGCTCGATGGCGACACCGAAGAGACCCTGCACGAGCGCATCAAAGTCACCGAACGGAAGTTACTGGTGGACGTGGTGGCCGCGATCGCAACAGGCGGCCTGACCCTGGTCGGGAGAAGAGCGACGATCGGACGAAGGGCGATGAACCGATGAGCAACGACGACTGGCGCGAAGACGCCAAACGGCCGATCCGGCGCGCCTTGATCAGCGTGTACGACAAGACTGGGTTGGTCGACCTGGCCCAGGGCCTGGCGGGTGCTGGCGTCGAGATCGTCTCGACCGGATCCACGGCGAAGGTCATTGCCGACAAAGGCATTCCGGTGACCCGGGTCGAGGAGTTGACCGGTTTTCCCGAGGTGCTCGACGGCCGGGTCAAGACATTGCACCCGCGCGTGCACGCGGGCCTGCTGGCCGACCTTCGCAAACCCGAGCACGCCGCGGCACTTGAGGAGCTCGGCATCGCGGCGTTCGAGCTCGTCGTCGTCAACCTTTACCCCTTCACCGAGACCGTCGACTCCGGGGCGAGCATCGACGAATGTGTCGAACAGATCGACATCGGCGGCCCCTCGATGGTGCGGGCCGCGGCGAAAAACCATCCCAGCGTGGCTGTGATCACCGACCCCCGGGGCTACGACGGCGTGCTCGCCGCGGTACGTGAAGGCGGCTTTACGCTCGCCGAGCGTAAAAAGCTGGCCTCGCTGGCGTTTGCGCACACGGCCGAATACGACATAGCGGTTGCGAGCTGGATGGAGTTGACGCTGGCTCCCGAACACCCGCCGACGACTTTCCCGAAGTGGCTGGGCCGCAGCTGGTGCCGCTCGGCGATGCTGCGCTACGGCGAGAATCCGCATCAGCAGGCGGCGCTCTACAGCGATCCTGGCGCGTGGCCGGGACTGGCGCAGGCCGAGCAGTTGCACGGAAAAGAGATGTCCTACAACAACTTCACCGATGCCGACGCGGCCTGGCGGGCCGCCTTCGATCACGAGCAGACCTGCGTGGCGATCATCAAGCACGCCAACCCGTGTGGGATCGCCATCTCGTCGGCATCGGTCGCGGACGCACACCGCAAGGCGCACGAATGCGATCCGCTGAGTGCGTTCGGCGGGGTCATCGCGGCCAACACCGAGGTCAGCCTGGAGATGGCTGAATACGTCAGCACCATCTTCACCGAGGTCATCGTGGCCCCCGCCTACGAGCAGGCCGCCCTGGAGGTGTTGACCCGTAAGAAGAATATCCGGGTGCTGGTGGGTTCGGAGCCGCTGAGCGGTGGTACCGAGCTGCGGCCGATCAGCGGTGGCCTGTTGGTGCAGCAGCGCGACGAGCTGGACGCGCACGGCGACAACCCGGCGAACTGGACCCTGGCCACCGGCTCCCCCGCCGATCCGGCGACGCTGGCCGACCTGGTGTTCGCCTGGCGTGTGTGTCGCGCCGTGAAATCGAACGCAATCGTGGTCGCCGGCGGCGGTGCCACCATCGGCGTCGGCATGGGTCAGGTGAACCGGGTCGACGCCGCGCGGCTGGCCGTCGAACGTGGGGGCGAGCGGGTGCGCGGTGCGGTGGCGGCCTCGGATGCGTTCTTCCCGTTCCCCGACGGACTCGAGACGCTGACCGGCGCCGGAGTGAAGGCCATCGTGCATCCCGGCGGATCCGTGCGCGACGACGAGGTGACCGCGGCGGCCGCCAACGCCGGCATCACGCTGTATCTCACCGGGGCGCGTCACTTCGCGCATTAGTCGCACCGCGCGCTGTGGTGCGGGTGTCAATAAGCGTGAAGTGAACGCCCTTGGCATGACTCGTCTGAGTGCGCGTCGTAGCGTGGAGTGGTGATGTCACCGAGCAACCTGCCCCGCACCGTCGGCGAACTGCGTGCCGCCGGTCATCGTGAACGGGGAGTCAAGCAGGAAATCCGCGAAAATCTGCTTACCGCTTTGGCCGACGGGCCAGATAGCGCAGCCATCTGGCCGGGCATTTTGGGATTCGACGACACCGTCTTGCCCCAGCTGGAACGGGCGCTGATCGCGGGCCACGACTTGGTTCTGCTCGGTGAACGGGGCCAGGGCAAGACCCGGCTGTTGCGCGCGCTGACCGGATTGCTCGATGAGTGGACGCCGGTGATCGCCGGCGCCGAACTGGGTGAGCACCCCTTTTCGCCGATCACGCCGGAGTCGATCCGCAAGGCCGCCACTCTGGGCGACGACCTGCCGGTCGAATGGAAGCATCGCAGCGAGCGCTACACCGAAAAGCTCGCCACCCCGGACACCAGCGTCGCCGACCTGGTCGGCGACATCGACCCGATCAAGGTCGCCGAGGGCCGCAGCCTGGGGGACCCGGAGACCATCGCGTACGGACTGATTCCGCGTGCGCACCGCGGCATCGTCGCGGTCAACGAACTGCCCGACCTCGCCGAGCGCATCCAGGTCTCGATGCTCAACGTGATGGAGGAACGCGACATCCAGGTCCGCGGTTACACACTGCGCCTGCCGCTGGACGTGTTGGTGGTGGCAAGCGCCAACCCCGAGGACTACACCAACCGCGGACGCATCATCACCCCGCTCAAAGACCGTTTCGGCGCGGAGATCCGGACCCACTACCCGCTTGAGCTCGAAGCAGAAGTCGGTGTCATCGCGCAGGAAGCGCACTTGTCCGCCCAGGTTCCCGACTACCTCATGCAGATAATGGCTCGATTCGCCCGCTACCTGCGGGAGTCCAACTCCGTCGATCAACGCTCCGGGGTGTCGGCGCGGTTCGCGATCGCCGCCGCCGAGACCGTCGCCGCCGCCGCACGACACCGCGGCGCGGTGCTGGGGGAAACGGACCCGGTGGCCCGGGTCGTCGATCTGGGCACGGTGATCGACGTGCTGCGCGGCAAGCTGGAATTCGAATCCGGCGAGGAAGGCCGCGAACAGGCCGTGCTCGAACACCTGCTGCGCCGCGCGACCGCGGACACCGCGTCGCGAGCCTTGGGCGGCATCGACGTCGGATCGCTGGTGGCCGCGGTCGAGGGCGGTTCGGCGGTGACAACGGGCGAGCGGGTCTCGGCCAAAGATGTGCTGGCCGCGGTCCCGAGCCTGCCGGTGGTGGACAAGATTGCGGCCAAGCTCGGTGCGCAGTCGGAAGGCGAACGCGCCGCGGCGCTGGAGCTGGCGCTCGAGGCCCTGTATCTGGCCAAGCGCATCGACAAGGTATCCGGGGAGGGCCAAACCGTCTATGGCTAACGGGCATTCCTCGCGCTATTCGGCGTACACCGGCGGGCCCGACCCGCTGGCCCCGCCGGTGGATCTGCGCGAGGCGCTCGAACAGATCGGCCAGGATGTCATGGCCGGCACGTCGCCGCGCCGTGCGCTGTCCGAGCTCCTGCGGCGCGGCACCCAGAACATGCCCGGCGCGGACCGGCTGGCCGCCGAGGCCAACCGGCGGAGACGGGAGTTGTTGCGACGCAATAACTTAGATGGCACGCTGCAGGAGATCAAGAAGCTGCTGGATGAGGCGGTGCTGGCCGAACGCAAGGAACTGGCCCGCGCGCTCGACGACGACGCCCGCTTCGGCGAATTGCAGCTGGACGCGCTGCCGTCGTCGCCGGCCAAGGCAGTCCAGGAGCTCTCCGACTACAACTGGCGCAGCGGCGAGGCCCGTCAAAAGTACGACCAGATCAAGGATCTGCTCGGCCGCGAGATGCTGGACCAACGCTTCGCGGGCATGAAGCAGGCGCTGGAAGGCGCCACCGACGAGGATCGCCAGCGGGTCAACGACATGGTCACTGACCTCAACGACCTGCTGGACAAGCACGCCCGCGGCGAGGACACCCAACAAGACTTCGAAGACTTCATGAACAAGCACGGCGAGTTCTTTCCGGAGAACCCCCGCAACGTCGATGAGTTGCTGGACTCACTGGCCAAGCGTGCCGCCGCCGCGCAGCGTTTCCGCAACAGCCTGAGCGCAGAGCAGCGCGCGGAGCTGGATGCCTTGGCGCAGCAGGCCTTTGGCTCACCATCGCTGATGCAGGCGCTGAACCGGCTCGATGCGCACCTGCAGGCGGCGCGGCCAGGAGAGGATTGGAGCGGGTCTGAGCAGTTCTCCGGTGACAACCCGTTCGGAATGGGCGAGGGCACCCAGGCCCTGTCCGATATCGCCGAGCTGGAGCAACTGGCCGAGCAGCTGTCGCAGAGCTATCCGGGCGCCACCATGGACGACGTGGATTTAGAAGCGCTGGCGCGCCAGCTCGGAGACGAGGCGGCCGTCGACGCCCGTACCCTGGCCGAATTGGAACGCGCGCTGGTCAATCAGGGCTTCTTGGACCGCGGCTCCGACGGCCAGTGGCGGCTGTCGCCGAAGGCCATGCGCCGACTTGGCGAGACGGCGCTACGCGATGTGGCACAACAACTTTCCGGGCGCCGCGGCGAGCGCGACCATCGACGCGCCGGAGCGGCCGGCGAGCTCACCGGCGCCACCCGACCTTGGCAGTTCGGTGACACCGAACCGTGGAACATCTCCCGCACATTGACCAATGCCGTTCTGCGGCAATCGGGAACCGCCACGGTGGACGGCCGGGACGGGCGGCTGAAGATCACCGTCGACGACGTCGAGGTCTCCGAGACGGAGACGCGTACGCAGGCCGCGGTCGCTCTGCTCGTCGATACCTCGTTCTCCATGGTGATGGAAAATCGGTGGCTGCCCATGAAGCAGACGGCGCTGGCGCTCAACCATTTGGTGTGCACGCGTTTTCGTTCGGATGCTCTGCAGATCATCGCCTTTGGCCGATACGCCCGGACGGTGACCGCCGCGGAGCTCACCGGGCTCGAGGGCGTCTACGAGCAGGGCACCAACCTGCATCACGCGCTGGCGCTGGCCGGTCGCCATCTGCGCCGGCATCCCAACGCGCAGCCCGTGGTGCTCGTAGTCACCGATGGTGAGCCCACCGCGCACCTGGAGGACTTCGACGGCGACGGCACGACCGTGTTCTTCGATTACCCACCCCATCCGCGGACCATCGCGCATACCGTGCGTGGCTTCGACGAGATGGCGCGGCTGGGCGCCCAGATCACCATCTTCCGGCTGGGCAGTGACCCGGGTCTGGCCCGGTTCATCGACCAGGTCGCCCGGCGCGTCGAGGGGCGGGTCGTGGTGCCCGATCTCGACGGATTGGGAGCGGCCGTGGTCGGCGACTACCTGCGGTCTCGCCGCCGTTAACCGCCGCGCTGATGATCTTGGCGACACCGGTCAGGGGGTAGGTGTGCTCTGGACTGGGTACAGGGACGGGGAAGGAGGAGACGCATGAGCCAGGTTCCAACGATCGAACTCAATGACGGTGTCAGCATTCCGCAGCTGGGTTTCGGTGTGTTTCAGATCAAGCCCGACGAGACCGCCGCGGCGGTGAAGAAGGCGCTCGAGATCGGATACCGCCACGTCGACACGGCCGAGATGTACGGCAACGAAAAGGAAGTCGGACAAGGCATTCGCGATGCGGGTCTGGACCGCGGTGAGGTCTTCGTCACCAGCAAGCTCAACAACGGATTTCACCGGCCAGACGATGCGCGTCGCGCCTTCGACGAGACGCTGAAGAAACTGGATTCCGACTACGTCGATCTGTTCCTCATCCACTGGCCGCTGCCCACGCTCTACGACGGCGACTTCGTCTCGACGTGGAAAGTCTTCGAAGAGTTCGCGCGCGACGGACGCGCCCGCAGCATCGGTGTCTCGAATTTTCAAGTGGCACACCTGGATCGGCTCGCCAACGACACCGACACGGTCCCGTCGGTCAACCAGATCGAGGTGCATCCCTACTTCGCCAACGACGAGGTCCGAGCGTATGGGCGCGAGCACGGCATCGCCACCGAGGCGTGGTCGCCCATCGCCCAGGGCCGGGTGCTCGACGATCCGGTGATCAACCGCATCGCCGACGCCCGCGACAAATCAGCGGCACAGGTGGTGTTGCGTTGGCACATCCAGCGGGGCGACATCGTCTTCCCGAAATCGGTGACGCCGGAGCGAGTCAAAGCCAACTTCGAGCTGTTCGACTTCGAGTTGGCCGACTCGGACATGGACGCGATCTCAGGTCTGGACAAGGGTGAGTCCGGACGCAACGGCCCGAACCCCGACACGTTCGATTACGTGCCCGACTAACGGCCTCTGCTACCCGCGGGGGCGGCGGGCTTTACGGATGATGCCGACCCCGCCCCACAGCGAGAAGCCACGAATGTGGACGGTCGGCGCGCCGGGCGTGCCCTGCCCGAGGACGGCGCGGTCGAAGTTTCCCATCACGCCGCGGCCGTGCACCTCGACGTTGACCTCGGGCGGCAGCAAAATGTTCTGCACACCCATAATCGACATCGCATGAATGTCGACCTCGGTCGAGGTGAAGTCGGCGTAGCGCAGATCGACCACCCCGCTGCCCCACAGGGTGAAGGTGGTCAGCTTCTTCGGGACGTTCCATCGGCCGCGGCGCTCGAAGCCGCTCATCAACGCCAGCAGCAGGGTCGACGGCGCCGGGTTGGGCTTGCCGCCGCGGCGCGGGCTCACCGGTGTCCCCGGCAGATCGGCCCGTAGCTGATCCAATTCCTCGTACGTCGTCGCCGCGTAAGCCTTGGTCAAGCGATCTTCGTAATCGTTCAGCTGCAGGCGGCCCTGCTCGGCCGCGTACGCAAGCAACTGCGCAATCTGGATGCGATCGGTGTCGGCCGCGCGCGACGGCTCGCCGCGCGTGTCCTCCGCATCCCGTTGCGTTGAGTTGCTCATCACCCACGAGCCTACGACGTCCAGGTTTTGCCGCAAGAGGATTGGCTAAACTGCAACGTTGCACCCGCCCGAGGCGCGCCGCCGGCCGTTCGGGCGGGCCCGCTGTTTGACATCTGGCTAACTTCTCGGTGGCTAACTCGTCCAGTGGGGCGGGCGCTTCTCCAGGAACGCCAGCATGCCCTCGCGGGCTTCGTCGGACACGAAGAGCCGGGCCGATTCCACGGCGAGCCGCTCGGCGTCGCGGTCGAAACCTTCCAGCACCGCGGCCGTGGTCAGTGCCTTGGAAGCCGCGAGGCCCTGAGGCGAGCCACGGCCGATATCCGAGACCAGTTTGTCGACCGCGGCATCGACGTCCTCGGCGGCCTCGGTGATCAATCCGATCTCGGCCGCCCGGCCGGCGTCGAACGTCTCGCCCGTCAGGTAGTAGCGCGCCACGGCACGCGCCGACAGTTTCGGCAGCAGGGTCAACGAGATGATCGCCGGTGCGACGCCGATGCGGGCCTCGGTCAGCGCGAAGGTGCTGCGCGGACCGGCGACCGCGATATCGCAGGCGCCGACCAGACCGAATCCGCCCGCCCGGACGTGGCCGTTGATCGCGGCGATCGCCGGCAGCGGCGAGGAGACGATGGCCCGCATCAAGGCGGCCATCTCCCGGGCCCGCGCGACAGCCATGTCGAAGGGGTCGCCGCCACCGGCTTCGCCCAGATCCGCACCGGCGCAAAAGGTGCCGCCGGTGTGGCCCAGCACCACCACCCGTGCCGCCGGATCAGCCGAGGCGTCGCGCAGCCCCTGATGCAACTGGTTGACCAGCGTGGTGGACAGCGCGTTGCGGTTGTGCGGTGAGTTCAGCGTCAGCCGCGCGTACGGCCCGCCTGTGTCGGCCGGCCCGGCGTATTCGACGAGAGCGTCCATCAGTAGCTTCGGGGCAGGCCCAGCGATGTCTGCGCGACGAAGTTCAACACCATCTCGCGGCTGACCGGAGCGATGCGGCCGAGCCGCGCCGAGGTCAGCATGGCCGCCACGCCGTACTCCTTGGTCAGCCCGTTGCCGCCCAGCGACTGCACCGCCTGGTCCACCGACCGCGTGGCCGCCTCGGCCGCAGCGTATTTGGCCATGTTCGCGGCCTCGGCCGCGCCCATGTCGTTGCCGGAGTCGTAGAGGGCGGCGGCCTTCTGCAGCATCAGCTTGGCCAGCTCGACCTCGATGTGGCACTGCGCCAACGGATGTGACAGACCCTGGTGCGCGCCGATCGGCGTGCCCCACACCTGGCGGGTCTTGACGTAGTCGGCGGCCCGACTCAGGGCGTACCGTCCCATCCCGACCGAGCTCGCCGCGCCCATGATGCGTTCGGGATTGAGTCCGGCGAAAAGCTGTGCGATGGCGGCGTCTTCGGCGCCGACGAGCGCGTCGCTGGGTAGCCGGACATCGTCGAGGAATACCTGGAACTGGCGTTCGGGGCTGATCAATTCCATTTCGATCGGCGTGTAGCTGAAGCCGGGCGCGTCGGTGGGAACCACGAACAGCGCGGGACGTAACTTGCCGGTCTTGGCTTCCTCGGTGCGGGCCACCACCAGCACGGCCTGCGCCTGGTCGATGCCGGAGATGTAGACCTTCTGGCCCTTGAGGATCCAGTCGCTGCCGTCGCGGCGGGCGGTGGTGGTGATCTTGTGCGAGTTCGAGCCGGCGTCTGGCTCGGTGATGGCGAACGCCATCGTCAGCGTGCCGTCGGCGATGCCCGGGATCCAGCGCTTCTTCTGCTCCTCGGTGCCGAACTTGCTGATGATGGTGCCGTTGATGGCGGGCGAGACGACCATCAGCAGCAGCGCGCTCCCCGCGGCCGCCATTTCCTCCATGACCAATGACAGCTCGTACATTCCGGCGCCGCCGCCGCCGTACTCCTCCGGCAGGTTCACCCCGAGGAAGCCGAGTTTGCCTGCCTCCGACCACAATTCGTCGGTGTGCTCATGTGCGCGGGCCTTGCGCAGGTAGTACTCGCTGCCGTAGTTGGCGGCCCACGCGGCCACCGACTTGCGGAGGGCCTGACGCTCCTCGCTCTCGATGAAGCTGGTGTCGGTCATGCTTGATCTCCTTCTGATTGCGGCGCTTCCACTCTTGCCAGCACAGCGCCAACTTCGACTTGCTGACCGGTCTTGACATTGAGTTCGGCGAGCACCCCGTCGACCGGGGCGGCGATGGTGTGTTCCATCTTCATGGCCTCCAGCCAGATCAATGGGCGGCCGGCGGTGACGGTGTCGCCGATCGTGGCACCGAGCCGGATGACGCTGCCCGGCATCGGCGCCACCAGTGAGCCTTTTTCGACGGTCGAACCGGGCTCGGGGAAACGCGGCAGCGCGATCAGGTGTACCGGTCCGCGCGCGGAATCGACGTAGACATCGGCATCGCCTGCGTCGTAGCGCCGCACCGCGAAGCTGCGGTCGACGCCGTCGGCCCGCAGCACGACGTCATTCGCCGTGGCCGACACCAGCTGCACCGACGGGTCTTGGGGAAGCACCAAACCCGTTCTGGTGAAACGGTATTGAACCCGGTGCTCGTCATCCTGGTCGTCGCGATAGTCCTTGACCTGGTGGCCCGATGACAGGTTCCGCCAGCCGCTGGGAACGGCACTCAGCACCGGCGCGGTAGCGCGGTTGTGCGCGGCATCGGCGAGTGCGGCCGCGATGGCGGACAGGCGGATCACCGCGGCGTCACCCAGTGGCGCCGCCAACCGCGCCAAATCATGGGTGTCGAAAAATGCTGTGTCGGTGGCACCGTCGAGGAACGCCGGATGCCGCAGCACGTTCACCAGCAGATCGCGGTTGGTGCGCACCCCGTGCACGCGGGCGCGGGCCAGCGCGTCGGCGAGAACCAGCGACGCCTGACGGCGCGTCGGGGCGTAGGAGATGACCTTGGCCAGCATCGGGTCGTAATGGATGGAGACGGTGAATCCGTCGACGATGCCCGAATCCAGCCGGATCCCGGTCCGCTGGCCCAGCGAGCCGAACTCGGTCCGGGCCGACGGCACCTCGAACGCGCGCACCAGGCCGGCCTGCGGCTGCCAGTTCTTGGCGGGGTCCTCGGCGTAGAGCCGGGCCTCGATCGAATGCCCTTGCGCGGCCCGAGGTTGCGCGTCGAGACGGTCGCCGTCGGCGACGGCGAGCTGCAGTTCGACGAGGTCGAGTCCGGTGGTCTCTTCGGTGACCGGGTGTTCGACCTGCAGCCTGGTGTTCATCTCCAGGAAGTAGAACTCGCCGTCGTCGTCGGCCAGGAACTCCACCGTACCGGCCCCGGTGTAGCCGATGGCCTCGGCGGCCACCCGGGCCGCGTCGAATAGCTTGGCGCGCATGCCCGCCGTGCGCTCCACCAACGGCGACGGGGCCTCCTCGATGATCTTCTGGTGCCGGCGCTGGATCGAGCATTCGCGTTCGCCGACAGCCCACACGGTGCCGTGGGTGTCCGCCATGATCTGAACCTCGATGTGGTGGCCGGTGGGCAGATAGCGCTCGCAGAACACGGTCGGGTCACCGAAGGCCGACTGCGCTTCGCGGCTCGCCGACGCGACTTCGCCTGGGAGAGCGGACAATTCGCGAACCACGCGCATGCCGCGGCCACCACCGCCGGCGGAGGCCTTGACCAGCACCGGCAGCTGCGCCTCGGTGACGGTGTCGGGGTCGAGCTCGTCGAGCACGGGCACCCCGGCCGCGGCCATCATCTTTTTGGACTCGATCTTGGAGCCCATCGCGCGCACTGCATCCACCGGCGGGCCGACCCACGTCAACCCGGCCTCCAGCACGGCGGCCGCGAAGTCGGCGTTCTCCGAAAGGAACCCGTAACCGGGGTGTATCGCGTCGGCGCCGGCGGCGCGGGCGGCGGCGATGATGGCCTCGGCGTTGAGGTAGTCGTTGGTTTTGTCCAGCCGCACCCGAGCATCGGCCTCGGTGACGTGCGGCGCGCCCGCGTCGGGGTCGGTGTAGACGGCGACGGTGCTCAGGCCGAGCCGGCGGCAGGTGGCGAACACCCGCCGGGCGATCTCACCCCGGTTGGCGACCAGAACTCGAGTAACCATGGAGCTCACATCCGGAAGACGCCGAAGTTCGACGTCCCCTTGATCGGGCCATTGGCGATGGCGGACAGACATATTCCCAATACGGTGCGGGTATCTCGCGGGTCGATCACCCCGTCGTCGTAGAGCATCCCGGACAACACCAGCGGCAGCGACTCGGCTTCGATCTGGCCCTCGACCGCGGCCCGCATCGCCGCGTCGGCCTCCTCGTCGATCTGCTGGCCGCGCGCCTCGGCGGCCGCTCGGGCCACGATCGACAACACCCCCGAAAGCTGGGCCCCACCCATCACCGCGGACTTGGACGTCGGCCACGCGAAGAGGAACCGCGGATCGTAGGCGCGGCCGCACATGCCGTAGTGGCCGGCGCCGTAGGAGGCGCCGATCAGGAGCGAGATGTGCGGGACGGTCGAATTGGACACGGCGTTGATCATCATCGAGCCGTGCTTGATCATCCCGCCCTCTTCGTAGTCCTTGCCCACCATATAGCCGGTGGTGTTGTGCAAGAACAACAGTGGCGTGTTGGAGCGGTTGGCCAGCTGAATGAACTGGGTGGCCTTCTGCGACTCCTCGCTGAACAGCACCCCGCGCGCATTGGCCAGGATGCCGATCGGATAGCCATGTAACCGGGCCCAGCCCGTCACCAATGAGGACCCGTACAGCGGCTTGAATTCGTCGAATTCGGAGCCGTCGACGATGCGGGCGATCACCTCCCGGGGATCGAACGGGATGCGCAGATCCGCGGGGACGATGCCGATGAGTTGTTCGGTATCGAACAACGGTGCGGTGACCGGCTTGGGCATGGGCCCCTGCTTGACCCAGTTCAATCGGGCGACGACGCGACGGCCGATCCGGATCGCGTCGAGTTCGTCGACGGCGAAGTAATCGGCCAAACCCGAGATGCGGGCATGCATTTCGGCGCCGCCGAGCGATTCGTCGTCGGATTCCTCGCCCGTGGCCATCTTTACCAGCGGGGGACCCGCGAGGAAGACCTTGGAACGTTCTTTGATCATCACCACGTGGTCTGACATGCCCGGGACGTAGGCGCCGCCGGCGGTGGAATTGCCGAACACCAAAGCGATGGTGGGGATCCCGGCCGCCGAGAGCCGGGTCAGGTCGCGGAACATCCGTCCGCCGGGAATGAAGATCTCCTTCTGCGTGGGCAGGTCCGCCCCGCCGGACTCCACCAGGGAGATCACCGGAAGCCGGTTCTCGAAGGCGATCTGGTTGGCCCGCAAGATCTTCTTCAGGGTCCACGGGTTGCTGGTGCCGCCTTTGACCGTCGGGTCGTTGGCCACGATCATGCATTCGACGCCTTCGACCACGCCGATGCCGGTGACCGTGCTGGCGCCGACCTTGAAGGCGCTGCCCCAGGCGGCCAGCGGGCTGAGTTCCAAGAACGGCGAATCCTGGTCGACCAGCAATTCGATGCGTTCGCGCGCCGTCAGCTTGCCCCGGTCGTGATGACGCTCAACGTATTTGGCTCCGCCACCAGCCAGCGCGTTGGCCAGCTCGGCGTCGATCTCCTCGAGTTTCGTTATCGCCGCCGATGCCGCGCCGGTGAAGGCGGTGGCCTCCGCGTCGAGGGTGGACTTCAGCACGGTCATGACCACCGCCGACGATGCAGAGCGAAGCGATGAGGAGGAGGCGGTGAAGTCATGATTGAAATCCCAGCAGTTTGGCGGACAGTGCGGTGAGGATTTCGGTGGTTCCTCCGCCGATGCCCAGGATCCTCATGTCCCGGTATTGGCGTTCGACCTCGGACTCGGCCATGTAACCCATGCCTCCGAACAGCTGAACGGCTTGGTGGGCCACCCATTCGCCTGCCTCGACCGAGGTGTTCTTGGCGAAACACACCTGCGGAATCAGGTTCGTCTCGCCGGCAAGCTGCCGCTCCACCACGCTGCGCGAGTAGACCCGGGCGACATCGATGCGACGGGCCATCTCGGCCAACGTGTTCTGCACCGATTGCCGCGATATCAATGGGCGACCGAATGTTTCGCGGTCACGACACCATCGCACCGTCAGGTCCAGACACCGCTGCGCGCTCGAATAGGCCTGTGCGGCAAGGCCGATCCGCTCGGCGACGAACGCCTGGGCGATCTGGGCGAACCCACTGTTCTCGGCGCCCACCAGGTTGGCTACCGGGACGCGGACGTCGGTGTAGGACAGCTCGGCGGTGTCCGAAGACCGCCAGCCCATTTTGTCCAGCTTGCGGCTCACCTCGAAGCCGGGCGTGCCCTTCTCGACCACCAGCAGCGAAACCCCGCCCGCGCCCGGGCCTCCGGTGCGCACGGCGGTCACCACATAGTCGGCGCGGACTCCCGAGGTGATGTAAGTCTTGGCGCCGTTGACCACGTAGTAGCCATCACCGTCGTCGCGGACAAACTCAGCCGAGGTCCTCAGATGTCCGACGTCGGAACCGCCCCCCGGTTCGGTGATCGCCAACGAACCGATCATTTCGCCGGCCAGCGTCGGGCGAACGAACGAGTCGATGAGCCGCTGATCGCCCGAGGCGATCATGTGCGGCACCGCGATGCCACAGGTGAACAACGACGCGAACACGCCGCCGGGCGCTCCGGCCTGATGCATCTCCTCGCAGATGATCACCGCATCGGCGCCGTCGCCGCCACCACCGCCGACCGATTCGGGGAAACCCGCACCCAACAGTCCGGCAGCCCCGGCGCTGAGGTGCAATTCGCGCGGCAGGTCGCCGCTGCGCTCCCACTCATCGACGTTGGGCAGGATCTCGCGTTCTGCGAACGAGCGCACCGTCTTTCGCAACTGTTCGCGCTCGGGCGTGGTCCAAAGATTCACAAGAGACTCTCCGGGATGTCGAGGTAGCGGCCGCGGAGCCATTCGCCCAGCCCCTTGGCCTGGGGGTCGAATCGAGCCTGGTAGGCGACGCCCTGGCCAAGGATGCCGTCGATGACGAAGTTGACCGCCCGCAGATTCGGCAGCAGGTGGCGGGTGACGTCGAAGTTCGCCGCTTCTGGCAGCAGCTCCTTGAGCAGCTCGACGGTCAAAGTGTTGGCCAGCCATCGCCATTGCTCGTCGCTGCGCACCCAGACCCCGACATTGGCCGAGCCGCCCTTGTCCCCGCTGCGGGCGGCGGCGATGCGGCCCAGCGGCACCCGCCGCGTCGGGCCGGCCGGCAGCGGGTCGGGCAGCGGCGGGGGAGCGGCGGGGGCCAATTCCAAAGTCTCGGTGGCGCAAGCGATGTCGACACGGGCGCCGTCGGCGTGCACCGCGACGTGTGGCACCTGGGTGACATCGACGAAACCGGGCGTGAACACACCGTAGACCTGTGCGTCGCCCGGCGGCGCGGTCACGTGAAATCCCGGGATAGCTGGCCAACGCCAATTCGACCGCGGCCGAAGAGAATTGGCGTCCGACGTTGGCGGGGTCGGCGTCGCGCACGACGCAGTGCAGCAGGGCGCTGGCGGCTTCTTCGGTGTCTGCGTCGGGGTGGTCGGTGCGGGCCAGCGACCACTGCAGCTCGGCGGGCTTGACGGTGAGCGCGGCGTCGAGCTGACGACGCACGAGGTCGGCCTTGGCCTCGATGTCCAGGCCGGTCAGCACGAAGGTCATCGAGTTGCGGAACCCGCCGATGCTGTTCATCGACACCTTGTAGGTGGGTGGCGGGGCTTCGCCGCGCACCCCGCTGATGCGCACCCGGTCGGGTCCCTCGGACGACAGCTCGACGCTGTCCAGCCGGGCGGTGACGTCCGGGTTGGCGTAGCGCGCCCCGGTGATCTCGTACAGCAGCTGCGCGGTGACGGTGTCGACGCTGACCAGGCCGCCGGTGCCCGGGTGCTTGGTGATCACCGAGGATCCGTCGGCGTTGACCTCGGCCAGGGGGAAACCGGCGTGAAGGAGGCCGGAGGACTCCGGAATCTCGGTGAAGAACGAGTAGTTGCCGCCGGTGGCCTGGACACCACATTCGATGACGTGGCCGGCGACCACGGCGCCGGCGAGCCGGTCGTAGTCGGTGCGGTCCCAGCCGAAGTGCGCCGCGGCCGCCCCGACAATCACCGAGGCGTCGGTGACGCGGCCGGTGACGACCACGTCGGCGCCGTTGTCGAGGCAATCGACGATCCCCCAGGCGCCCAGGTACGCGTTCGCGGTCAGCGGGGTGCCCAGCCCGAGTTCGGCGGAGCGCGACAATAGGTCGTCACCCTCCACGTGGGCGACCCGGGCGTCGACGCCCAGGCGCTCGGCCAGCGCGCGTATCGCGTCGGCCAGGCCGGCCGGGTTGAGGCCGCCGGCGTTGGCGACGATGCGAACCCCGCGTTCACGGGCCTCGCCCAGACAGTCCTCGAGCTGCGTCAGAAAGGTCTTGGCGTAGCCGCGCTCGGGGTGCTTCATCCGGTCTCGGCCCAGGATCAGCATGGTGAGTTCGGCCAGGTAGTCACCGGTGAGGAAGTCGACGTCACCGCCGGTGAGCATCTCGCGCATGGCCGACAGCCGGTCGCCGTAGAACCCCGAGCAGTTCGCGATCCGGACGGCGCCGGAACTGCCCGGGCGCCAGAGGCGCCGGAACTCCCGGGCACCAGAGGCGCCGGAAGCAGAGGCCATGCCTGTCCTCCATTCGGGGATTCACCGGTTCGGACCAACCAACCAACCGGTAGGTTAGCGGGTACCGTCGGTGTCACGTCAAGGATCCCACTTCGGAACGGGAACCCATGGCCCGCCCGGCGGGCGGGCGATCGGTGCGCGGCGCCCATTTTGGCGACAAGCGGACCAGCGACTATCCTGATATTCGATCGTCGCCCGTTCGGCCCACCAGCCACGCCGCGCGACATGCCGAACTAGCAAGTCCCACATTGAGGAGTCAGGCCCGACCATGGCCGTACCCAAGCGCAGAATGTCGCGCGCGAACACCCGTAGCCGGCGCGCGCAGTGGAAGGCCGAGAAGACCGAACTCGTCGGTGTGACGGTCGCAGGTCAGCGGCACAAAGTGCCCCGCCGGCTGCTCAAGGCGGCCCGTCTCGGTCTGATCGACCTCGACCGCCGCTAGCCGGATGGCGGCGGCCCGCTGCGCCCGGTTTCGCCGCGCTTGCGACCGCCGCTAGGCACCTCGCGGCGCGCCTCTCAGGTCAGTCTCAGGCGGTGGGACGAAACTAGGGGCCGTGCGAATACTGGTCGTCGACGACGATCGCGCGGTGCGCGAGTCGTTGCGTAGGTCGTTGTCCTTCAACGGCTACTCCGTTGAGCTGGCCCATGACGGGGTCGAGGCCCTCGAACTGATCGCGCGCGATCGCCCCGACGCGCTCGTCCTGGATGTGATGATGCCGCGCCTGGACGGCCTCGAGGTGTGCCGTCAGCTCCGTAGCACCGGTGACGACCTGCCGGTCCTGGTGCTCACCGCGCGCGATTCCGTGTCGGAGCGGGTGGCCGGGCTGGACGCCGGAGCCGACGACTACCTGCCGAAGCCGTTCGCCCTGGAAGAGCTGTTGGCCCGGATGCGCGCGCTGCTGCGCCGCACCAAGCCGGAGGACGACGCCGAATCGGTGGCGATGACGTTCTCCGACCTGACGCTGGACCCGATGACCCGCGAAGTCACCCGCGGACAGCGCCGGATCAGCCTGACCCGCACCGAGTTCGCGCTGCTGGAGATGCTGATCGCCAATCCGCGCCGTGTCCTCACCCGCAGCCGCATCCTCGAGGAGGTTTGGGGGTTCGACTTTCCCACCTCGGGCAACGCGTTGGAGGTATACGTCGGTTATCTGCGGCGCAAAACCGAAGCCGATGGTGAGTCGCGGCTGATTCACACGGTGCGCGGCGTGGGTTACGTCCTTCGGGAGACGCCCCCATGATGGGGGTTCCTCGATGATCCGGTTCCCCCGGCCTCAACGTCCACCGCTGCGCCCACCGTTGCGCGCGACTCCCTCCTTGTCGTTGCGGTGGCGGGTGATGCTGCTGGCGATGTCGATGGTCGCCATGGTCGTGGTGCTGATGGCCTTCGCCGTCTACGCCGTGATTTCGGCCGCGCTGTACAGCGACATCGACAACCAACTGCAAAGCCGGGCACAACTGCTGATCGCCAGCGGCTCGCTGGCCGCCGACCCGGGCAAGGCCATCGAAGGCACCGCCTATTCCGACGTCAACGCGATGCTGGTGAACCCGGGCCACGCGATCTATACCGCCCAGCAGCCGGGCCAGACCCTGCCGGTCGGCGCGCCGGAAAAAGCCGTCATCCACGGCGATTTGTTCATGTCGCGGCGCACCGCCGGTGATCAGCGAATCCTGGCCGTGCACCTGCAGAACGGCACGTCGTTGCTGATCTCCAAGAGCCTCAAGCCCACCGAAGCGGTGATGAACCGGCTGCGCTGGGTGCTGCTGATCGTCGGCGGTGTCGGCGTGGCGGTCGCCGCGGTGGCGGGCGGCATGGTCACCAGGGCCGGGCTGCGCCCGGTCGCACGTCTGACCGAAGCGGCCGAGCGGGTCGCGCGCACCGATGACCTCAGACCCATCCCCGTGTTCGGCAGTGACGAATTGGCCAGGCTCACCGAGTCGTTCAACCTGATGCTGCGCGCGCTCGCCGAGTCCCGGGAGCGGCAGGCGCGACTGGTCACCGACGCCGGGCATGAACTGCGCACCCCGCTGACGTCGCTGCGAACCAACGTCGAGCTGCTGATGGCTGCGATGGAACCGGGGGCGCCGCGCCTACCCGAGCAAGAGATGGTTGATCTGCGCGCAGACGTCATCGCACAGATCGAGGAATTGTCAACGCTGGTAGGCGATTTGGTGGACCTCACTCGTGACGACGCCGGCCAGGTGGTGCACGAGCCCGTCGACACGTCCGAAGTCATCGATCGCAGCCTGGAGCGAGTCAGGCGGCGGCGCAACGACATTCACTTCGACGTCGACGTGACGCCGTGGCAGGTGTATGGCGACGCCGCCGGGCTGTCGAGGGCGGTCCTGAACCTGCTGGACAACGCGGCCAAGTGGAGCCCGCCCGGTGGCCACGTCGGTGTCACGATGCGCCAGCTCGACCCGTCGCACGCGGAGCTGGTGATCGCCGACCACGGCCCCGGCATTCCGCCGCAGGAGCGCCGCCTGGTGTTCGAGCGGTTCTACCGCTCGACGACGGCCCGCGCCATGCCGGGCTCCGGACTCGGGCTGGCGATCGTGAAGAAAGTGGTGCTCAATCACGGGGGACTGTTGCGCGTCGAGGACACCGTTCCGGGAGGCCAGCCCCCAGGCACCTCCTTCTATGTGTTGCTGCCCGGCCGGCCCTTGCGTGGCTCGACGTACGGCAAAGCCGGCGCCGCTGAGCCGCAACCCGACCAGTTAGACGCCGCGACCGGCCCCACCCGAGCGGTGGCCGGGGATGACGCGAACTCTCGGGAATCAGCGAACGTTATCTCAGTGGACTCTCAGTCCGCGCGGGCAAGGTAGGTCTGCGGCTACTGTTGAACGCAGCCGTCGACTTGCCGAAACACTGAGATAGAGGAAGAGCGACTTAGCGACATGACGAATGACCCGAGGTATTCGCCACCGCCGCAGCAGCCGGGATACCCCCCCGCGCCGAATCACACTGCGCCTGTCCCGAGCCATGCGGGGTCCCCCGGTTATGCCCCGGGCCAACAGCCGTATAGCCAGCAGTACGACTGGCGCTACCGGTCGCAGCCCTCGTCGTCGCCGACGACACAGTTCCGTCCGCCGTACGAGCCCTTCCGCAACACCGGGCCGGGCCGGATTCCCGGGGGAACCGGTGTAGGCCCGATGCCCGGAGGCGCCGGCGCGGGTCCGATGCACGGCATGCCGCCAGGGATGCCCGTCCCGCCGGAACCCCAGAAGCGTTCTCGCACAGGCTTGTTGGTCGTAGGTGCCCTGGCCATCGCGGTGGTGTCGGCCGGCATCGGAGGTGCCGCGGCCACCGCTGTCGAGCTCGGCACGCACGCGACCGGGAACGGCGGCGGTCGGGTTATCGGGGCGGCGCCCAGCGTCCCGGCCGCGAACATGCCGCCCGGCAGCGTCGAAGGCGTCGCCTCCAAGGTGGTGCCCAGCGTCGTGATGCTCGAGACCGACATAGGGCGACAGTCCGAAGAGGGCTCCGGCATCGTCCTGTCCACCGACGGGCTCATCCTGACCAATAACCACGTGATCGCCGCCGCGGCGGGACCGCCCAAGGGACCCGGAGGCCCCCCCGGAGGCCCGCCCGGGGCTCCCGCGCCTCCCGGCGGACCGGGCGGCCCCGGCGGACCGGGCGGCCCCGGCGGCGCCGGTGCCGGCTCCCCGACGCCCAAGACGACGGTGACCTTCTCTGACGGTCGTACCGCACCGTTCACGGTGGTCGGCGCGGACCCCACCAGCGATATCGCCGTGATTCGCGTCCAGGGCATGTCCGGGCTCACGCCCATCTCGCTGGGCTCCTCGTCCGACCTTCACGTCGGCCAGCCGGTCGTCGCGATCGGGTCGCCGCTGGGCCTGTCGGGCACGGTGACCACCGGCATCGTCAGCGCGCTGAACCGGCCGGTGTCCACCACCGGTGAGTCGGGCAACCAGAACACCGTGCTGGACGCGATTCAGACCGACGCGGCGATCAACCCCGGTAACTCCGGCGGCGCGCTGGTCAACATGAACGGCCAGCTGGTGGGCGTCAACTCGGCCATCGCCACCCTGGGAGGCGACTCGCCGGATGCCCAGAGCGGTTCGATCGGTCTGGGCTTCGCAATTCCGGTCGATCAGGCCAAGCGCATCGCCGATGAGCTGATCGCCAGCGGCAAGGCCTCCCACGCCTCGCTCGGTGTGCAGGTGATGAACGACAAGGGCACCCCCGGTGCCAAGGTTGTCGAGGTCGTCGCCGGCGGTGCAGCCGCATCTGCCGGCGTCCCCAAGAACGTGGTCGTCACCAAGGTCGACGACCGGCCGATCAACAGCGCCGACGCGTTGGTCGCGGCCGTGCGGTCCAGAGCACCCGGCGACAAGATCTCGCTGACGTTCCAGGATCCCGCTGGTGGCGGCAGCCGGACGTTGCCGGTCACCCTCGGAAAGGCGGATCAGTAGTGAGAGTGGACGAACCCTCGGCGACGGGATTGTCTGAGCTCGGATATACGGTTGCACCCATGGAAACGGGTGCGGAACTGGTAGTTGGCCGGGCTTTGGTCGTGGTGGTCGACGATCGCACCGCTCACGGGGACGAGGACCACAGCGGTCCGCTGGTAACCGAACTTCTGACCGAGGCGGGATTCGTCGTCGACGGGGTCGTCGCGGTCGCCGCCGACGAGATCGAGATCCGCAACGCGCTGAACACCGCCGTGATCGGCGGGGTCGACCTGGTCGTCTCGGTCGGCGGGACCGGCGTCACCCCGCGCGACGTCACCCCCGAGGCCACCCGCGAGATCCTGGATCGCGAAATCCTCGGTATCGCAGAGGCCATCCGCGGCTCGGGTCTGTCGGCGGGCATCATCGATGCCGGATTGTCACGCGGTCTGGCCGGGGTGTCCGGCAGCACGCTGGTGGTCAACCTGGCCGGCTCCCGCTACGCGGTGCGCGATGGGATGGCGACGCTGAACCCGTTGGCGGCTCAGATCATCGGGCAGCTGTCGAGCCTGGAGATTTAACGCGCAGGCCGCTGGGGGCCCAGCCCGTAACCTCGGCGCGAATTATTTCGACTCGGCTTCGGCGCGCGGCCCGTACTCTGGCGGGGGCTTGGTCGTCACGCTCTTGTGCTTGCCCGGCGAATCGCCATTGGTCTGCGCGAGCAGGTCGCGGATCTCCTTGAGCAGGACGACCTGCGCGTCGTCGGCCGGTTCGACCTCATTGCGTTTGCGCAGTGTGGTGTATGGCAGCACGACCAGGAAATAGACGACCGCGGCGATGATCACGAAGTTGATGGCGGCCGACAAGACGTCGTTCAGATCGATCGTCTGGCCGCCACCGATGCTGATCCGCAAGATGCCGAGATCGGACTTTTGGTTGACGCCGACCCGGTTGATCAATGGCTTGATGATGGCGTTGGTGAAAGTCGTGACCAGTGCGGTGAAAGCGGTACCGATGACCACCGCAGTGGCCAGATCGATGATGTTGCCCCGGGAGAGAAACTCCTTGAACCCTTTGAGCATTGAGACGGCCTTTCTGGGACTGGACAGAGTTTGCTGTCGGCAGCAGACCAACAACGGCCAGGCACTCAGTGCAGGGTGAGCGTCACGGTCTGGCCCAGCGCCGACCCTGCCACCGCGTTCGCCACACGAGCCGGCAGCGCAACTAACACTACGCGGTCGCTATCGGCAGCCTGAATTTTTTCTTTGGCCGACACCAGCACCACCACAGCGTCGGTGGCCACCACCTTCGGGGTGGCGTGAGAGTTATCCGGCGCACCGGTGGCCGGCGCGGCCAGCACGTCGACCACGTCACCGACCCGCACGAGGTCGATCAGGGCGCCATCGGCCAGATGCAACGGCACGATGCGGGCACCCGGCCCCGCGGTCGACTCCGCCAACCGGCTTCCCAGCAACCGGACGTCTGTGATGACCTCACCGCGTCGTGTCGGGCCGGCCAGCGTCGCACCCACCACCGTGCCCAAATCGGCTCGTGCCCCGTCGGGAACGGTTGCGGTCAAACGCTTTTCGAGCCGAACATCGGCGGGAGTCAACGCTGCACCGGGCCGAAGGTCACGGTCGGCCACCACGACTTGTACGTAGTCACCTGCGGGATTGGAGCGCAGCGTCGCGATCCCGGCCAGCACGACCAGCCCGCCCGCGGCGACTCGGCGCGCCAGGACGGTGCGAGTCCAGTCCGGGCGCAACCACAGCGACAGCCGGCCCAATAGGCTTGGGTTCAGCGATGATTCGCCCACGCCGCAACGGTAGGCGCAACTCCGAACTCGGGCTCGCGGCCGGCAGGGCCGGTGTGGATAACTGTCAGTTGGTCGCGGCGGCCGTCGACGTTGTGGAGCTGCTGCTCGACTTGTCGCTCGAGCTGGAACTGGACTTCTCGCTGTTGCCGGAGCCGGACTTCTCGCTGGTTGCCGAGCTGCTCGACTCCGAGTCGCTCGACGAGGAGCCGTTGCTCGGACTTGACGCCTTCTTGCCGGACTCGCGGCTGTCGGTGCGGTAGAAGCCGCTGCCTTTGAACACCACGCCGACGGAGTTGAAGCGCTTGCGCAGCCGCCCGGCGCAGCGTTTGCACGTGGTCAGCGCGTCGTCGGTGAAGGCTTGCACGATGTCGAAGCGATCATCGCACTCGGTGCACTGATAGCTGTAAGTCGGCACGAAAACCTCCGGATGATTGCAAACCTGGCTAGCACTCTAACGTCTCAAGTGCTAGAACCGCCACGTGACATGTCTCATTCCCGATATGTCAGCGCCCAACGAGATCGATCAATCCCTGTCGCGGCGTGAGCGCGTGGGTCATGGGGACGTCGTGCGGATCGGCCGGTAATTCGTCGAGCACTTCCGCGTCGCGAACGACCGCGATCAGCAGCGCGCGTGGGTCCCGGCCGCCCAGCGAGCGGTCGTAGAACCCCCGGCCCCGGCCCAGCCGCGCGCCGCGGCGGTCCACGGCCAGCGCCGGCACCAGCACCACGCCGGCTTGCGCCAGGGCCGAGGCCGGCAGCCACGGCTGCGGCGGTTGGAGCAGCCCCCACCGCCCGGTGGTCAGCGTGCCGGGCCGGTATTCGCCCCAGGACAGCGGCAGCGGCGTGTTCTCGGCGGTGGTGCGCGCAACCGGCAACAGGACTCGTCCGACGCGCCGCAGCAACATGTCGAGCATCTCGATTGACCCCGGCTCGGTGCCCACCGGCACGTAGGCGCAGACCGTGCTGCCGCTGGTCACAATGTTTTCCAGGGCTTCCAGCCGCGCGCACACCTGCTGCGCCTCGGTGGCGCGAACGTCGTCGGCAACCTGACGCCGCGCGGCGAGCAGCTGGTCGCGCAACGCGGCTTTGCTGGTCGTCGCCATACGTTAACCATGACAGCCGGGTCTTTGCACGCGCCACATCGAGTCGGCAGCGGGGATGCGGGTTATCGTGTGAACAATGTCAAGCCCACACGTGGTGGTGCCACGCACTGCAGTCGTGCCCGCCGCGGGTCTCGGTACCCGCTTCTTGCCGGCGACCAAAACGGTCCCCAAGGAGCTGTTGCCTGTTGTCGATACGCCCGGCATAGAGCTGGTGGCAGCCGAGGCGGCCGAGGCGGGTGCCGAGCGGCTGATGATCATCACCTCGGAGGGCAAGGACAGCGTCGTCGCGCACTTCGTCGAAGACCTGGTGCTGGAAAGCACTTTGGAGGAGCGCGGCAAGACGGCGATGCTCGACAAGGTCCGGCGCGCACCGCGGCTGATCAAGGTCGAGTCCGTGGTGCAGAGCGAGCCGCTGGGCTTGGGACATGCAATCGGCTGCGTGGAGTCGCGGCTGGCCGACGACGAGCACGCCATCGCGGTGTTGCTGCCCGACGACCTGGTGCTGCCCACCGGCGTACTGGGGACGATGTCGAAGGTGCGGGCGCACTACGGCGGCACGGTGTTGTGTGCCATCGAAGTAACGCCCGAAGAGGTCAGCGCCTACGGCGTTTTCGACGTCGAGCCGATTGCCGACGACGACAATCCCGACGTGCTCAAGGTCAACGGCATGGTCGAGAAGCCGAAGGCCGAAGACGCCCCATCGCTGTTCGCGGCGGCCGGCCGTTACGTGCTCGACCGCGCCATCTTCGATGCTTTGCGTCGCATCGAGCGTGGGGCCGGCGGCGAAGTACAGCTCACCGACGGGATCGCGTTGCTGATCGCGGAGGGCCACCCGGTGCACGTGGTCGTGCATCGCGGATCTCGACACGACTTGGGAAATCCTGGCGGCTACCTCAAGGCTGCGGTTGACTTTGCATTGGATCGTGACGACTACGGCCCGGATTTGCGGCAGTGGTTGGTGGCGCGATTAGGCCTGGCCGAGCGGTAGCCGGGCGGTAACCCGGCTGGCGGACGACGGCTGGCCGGCGGAACGCGTAGCGATCCCGGGCGGGATGCCCCGCCTGCGCAGTGAGCGGGTCGCCCTATGCGCGGCTCGACGGCAGAGAGGCGCGCTGTGCGTTCGGTGGAAGAGCAGCAGGCCCGGATCACGGCGGCCGCGGTGGCCCCGCGGCCGATACGTGTGGCGATCGCCGAGGCGCAGGGATTGATGTGCGCCGAGGAAGTGGTGACCGAACGCCCGATGCCCGGCTTCGATCAGGCAGCGATCGATGGCTACGCGGTGCGCAGCGTCGACGTACTCGGTGTCGGCGAGGTGGGCAGCGAAAGTATGCCCGGACCGTTCGACGAATCCGGCGAGAACGACGCGCGCGAGGGACTGGTGCTGCCGGTGATGGGCACCGTCGAGGCCGGTTCGCGCACCCCCAGCCGGCTGCAGCCGCACCAGGCCGTGCGCGTGCAGACCGGGGCCCCGTTGCCGACCCTGGCCGACGCGGTCCTGCCGTTGCGGTGGACCGATGGCGGGACGCAGCGGGTGCGAGTGCTGCGGGGCGCCCCGTCGGGTGCCTACGTGCGCCGCGCCGGCGACGACGTCCAGCCCGGTGACGTGGCGGTACGGTCCGGGACGGTGATCGGTGCGGCGCAGGTCGGGCTGCTGGCCGCGGTCGGCCGCGAACGGGTGCTGGTGCACCCGCGGCCCCGGGTGACGATCATGGCGCTGGGCGGTGAACTGGTCGACATCTCGCGTACTCCGGGCAATGGACAGGTCTACGACGTGAACTCCTACGCGCTGGCGGCCGCGGCCCGCGATGCCGGCGCAGAGGTCAACCGCGTCGGCATCGTCAGCGGCGGCCCCCGCGAGCTCCGCGACATCGTCGAGGGCCAGATCAATCGCGCCGAGGTGATCGTGATCGCCGGTGCGGTCGGGGGGGCCGCGGCCGAGGGGGTGCGCCAGGTGCTCGCCGAGCTCGGCGAGATAGAGGTCGTGCGGGTCGCCATGCATCCGGGATCCATCCAGGGTTTCGGGCAGCTCGGTCGCGAGGGCGTTCCGACGTTCCTGTTGCCGGCCAATCCGGTGAGCGCGCTCGTGGTTTTCGAGGTGATGGTGCGCCCGTTGCTTCGGCTGTCGCTGGGCAAGCGTCAGCCGATGCGCCGCATCGTGCAGGCGCGCACGCTGTCGCCCATCACGTCGGTGGCCGGGCGCAAGGGCTTCTTGCGCGGTCAACTGATGCGCGACCAGGAGAGCGGCGAGTATCTGGTGCAGGCGCTCGGCGGCGGCCCGGGCGCGTCGTCGCACCTGCTGGCCACCCTCGCCGAAGCGAACTGTCTGGTCGTGGTGCCCAGCGGCGCCGAGCAGATCCGCACTGGCGAGATCGTCGACGTCGCCTTCCTGGCTCAGCGCGGCTGAGCGAAACTACTGCATACACGGTGAACCTGTTGCGCTCCAATTCCCGTCATCCAGGCTGGCCCATGAGCGTTGGGCCGCTGCGGGTTCCGGCCGGCGTTGTCCGGTTGCGGGCAGTGCGGCTGCGTGATGGCGCGCAGTGGAGCCGGATCCGGCTGACCGATCGTGCGCATCTGGAACCGTGGGAGCCCAGCTCCGAGGGCGATTGGACGACTCGTCATGCGGTGGCGGCCTGGCCGGCGTTGTGTTCTGGTCTGCGTGCCGAGGCGCGGCAGGGGAGGATGTTGCCCTACGTCATCGAACTCGACGGCCGGTTCTGTGGCCAGCTGACCATCGGCAATGTCACCCACGGCGCGCTGCGATCGGCGTGGATCGGCTACTGGGTGCCGCGGTCGGCCACCGGCGGCGGTGTGGCCACTGCGGCCTTGGCGTTGGGCCTGGATCACTGCTTCGGCCCGGTGATGTTGCATCGGGTCGAGGCCACCGTGCGCCCGGAAAACGCCGCGAGCCGCGCTGTCCTGGCAAAAGTCGGGTTCCGCCAGGAAGGCCTGTTGCAGCGCTACCTGGAAGTGGATAAGGCGTGGCGGGATCATCTGCTGATGGCCATCACCGTCGAAGAGGTGACTGGATCGGTGGCATCGACGCTGGTCCGCTCCGGTAACGCCAGCTGGGCGTGACCTCCTCTGTGGAGAGGCCCGGATTTCGTCGTCCCCTTGGGGGTCTGCTACGGGTCGCGGGGGAGTCCCGATCGTTGCCGTTCTGGGACTAGCGCGACACGAGTGACTTATGGTGCTTGTGAGAGCCAAATTACAGGTGTGTAATTGTCCTGTTCAGTACGACCCCGCCGCGTTGGCCACCAATGGGCTTCGCGGGGGATGGACACCGAAGAGAGCAGGTCATCATGCCAAGCATCCCGCAGTCATTGTTGTGGATATCGCTCGTGGTGCTATGGCTGTTCGTTTTGGTGCCGATGCTCGTGAGCAAACGCGACGCGGTGCGACGCACCAGCGACGTGGCGTTGGCGACCCGGGTGCTCAACGGCGGGGGCAACTCCCGGCTGATCAAGCGCAGCGGTCCGGCCGCCGGGCATCGCAGCGACCCCGACTGGACGCCGCCGGAAGACTCGCCGACACCGACCTCGACGGGGAGCGCGACGAACTCTCCGAGGATGAAGACCGCGACCACGAGGTGGAGGACGACGCCGACACCGACGAGCTGAGCCGCCGGCGCCCGGTCGTGATGCGAATGGCCGTCGCCGAGCCCACCGAGCCCGACTACCTCGACGTCGATGTCGTCGAGGATTCCCACGTACTTCCGGTGGGGGCCAGCGGTTCTGCGGCCGAGGCGGAGACGACCGACATCGAGCCCATCGAAGACGACGAGGTCGACACCGACGCTGTCGCCAAACGCGACGGCGAGGACGAGGACAGCTACGAGTACGTCGAGGACTCGTCCGGCTTGGAGCCCGCGGCCGAGGGTGACGACGCCGACGAAGACGCGCCGGCGCCCATGCGGCGCAACGCCTCGCGGCGGCGCCGGTTCGACACCAAGACCGCCACTGCAGTTAGCGCCCGCAAGTACGCCTTCCGCAAGAAGGTACTGATCGTGATGGCCTTCGTCCTGGTCGGATCGGCCACCGCGGCGTTCAAGATCTCGCCGACCGCCTGGTGGGGGTGCGGCAGCGCCACCGCGATCACCCTGCTGTACCTGGGGTACCTGCGGCGCCAGACGCGCATCGAGGAGAAGGTGCGTCACCGCCGGATGAAACGGATGGCGCGGGCGCGACTCGGCGTGGAGAACGCCTACGACCGCGACTACGACGTGGTGCCGTCGCGGTTGCGGCGCCCGGGTGCGGTGGTGCTGGAGATCGACGACGAGGACCCGGTCTTCGAGCACCTGGACTACGCGATGGCGATGCGGACCTTCGGTTGGCCCCGGGACCTGCCGCGCGCCGTCGGCGAATAGTGCTCGCGGTTCGGCGGTCGGCACCGCGGCTGGTAGCCTGCTAGCGGTCAGGGGCTATGGCGCAGTTGGTAGCGCGACTCGTTCGCATCGAGTAGGTCAGGGGTTCGAATCCCCTTAGCTCCACGCGTTAATCAGCAGCTAGATCACACCAAAGGTATTTGCTGACTACGCACCGCAGTTTCAGTAGTCCGCAGCTGGTCCGCAGTATCCCGGATGGCCGTGTCCAGGCGGTCAGCAACACCGTCTAAATCCTCGTCAAAGAGGTCCGCGTAGACGTCCAATGTCATCGAGGCCTTGGCGTGGCCGAGCATTCGCTGCACTGCCTTCACGTTGGCCCCGGCGCTGATGGCCAGGCTGGCTGCGGTGAGGGTGAGCCGGTGAGTGAATTGACCTCCATGTTCGGAGTCAGCCGAAGCACGCTGTTTAGGACTCTGAAGCTCTTAAAGCAGCAGGAACCGCTGTCAGCGTGAGCAGATCACCGGCGTGAAACAGGTACGTGAACAACGATGACCTCTTCGTTGAGGTAGCCCCCTGACCGGGCGCAGACCTTGAGGCTCGCCGGAAGTGAAGCTCAGGACCGACCTGCTGGAGGACATGCGTGCCCGTCCACGCCCCGGGAATCGGCTAAACCGTCCTATCGTCTATCTCGAACGGCGTTCAGTTCTGTTCGGGCCTGGTCGATTTGGTCGTATGCGTAGGCCACTATCTCGGCGGTGGTCATCGTCTCACCCTTGCGGGCGAGCGATTCGTAGGTCTGGTCGCCGAGCACATCGCGCAGGTGCGCGATCGTCGTGTTGAGTTGGGGGTAGCTCGCATGCGTAAAGGCACTTGCGGCGAACCCGCTGATGGTGGCGGGCTGTTCGTGGTGCCCGAGACGGTGCAATACACCGGCGAAGATTGCCAGTGGGTTTCGCAGGTTGGCCACGTTGTCAGAGTCGTCGTAGTGGTGGATCGCCACGGTCAAATATTCGACAAACTGGATGGGGTCACTTTCGGTAGCCGCAACCATCCACAGCAGCGTGACGGCTACCGTCGCCGATTCCATCTGCCGGTTGCCGCTCTCCCGAGCGACCGTCAGGGCTTGGCGTAGGGCGTCGTACGCGGCGACGGGATCTGCGTCGTGGTAGGCAAGGCCGTACGCCAAGAGCGCAAAGCAGGCCGTCATCGGATTGTGAGTGGCGTTGGCCGCGGCGAGCAACCCTTCCGTGGCCACCCTCGCGTCATCGCCCTCGCCCAAGAAATACAACGCCATAACCAGACATGCGCGGGTGATCGTAAGAGGGCCCGCCTCCGCCGCGATTACACGGCGGCACAAGTCGGCCCACCGGTCGGACGGGGGGCGTGGCCCGCTCACCGAGGCGGGCGCGCAGGTCCTCCTCGAAGGGCGACGACCTCGGGGCTGAGCTTCTCGGCCAGCGTGCGCCGCAGATTCGGTAGGCTGCGTCGCTTTCCGCACGCACTCGTCGGCGAACTTGCCAGGACTGGCGACGGGCAAGCTGTCGTCCATGTGTCAGCCCGGTCTCAACCGAGTTGACAGCGATGACTAACTCGCTGAAGCTTTTCCGCTGAGAAAAACCACGAATCCCCTGAGCGACCGCGGCGGCGTACTTTGCCCGCCCATCCGCGCTTTCTATCAGGGCGGCGTCATCGCCATTGTTCATGTTGCCGAGTTCGACGAGTACCGCCGGGTACTGGGCCAAATTCAAGCCAGCGAGGTCTGCGCGGCCGTACAGCCCCTCAGACCCCACATAGAGCCTCAGACACCCTGGCTCGGATCAGCGCGGCCGCTCTCGCTGCCCGGCTCGGTATCGTTGATCACGGCCAAGAGATTCGCTCGCACGCCTCCGAACGTGGGCGAACGGCAACCGCGCCACCCGGCACGGTGCCCTTCGGAGAAGGCCGGGGCTGGTAGCCAACGCTGCCAGTCAAGGACGGGAGCATTCAGATGTACGAAGAGCCATACCGGCGTTACTGGCGCGTGCTGTACCCCCAATTCGCCAACGCTGGTTCGACGGCGCACTGGTACGGAAAGTGGAAGACGTCCGAAATGTGCATGGGCCTGTTCGCCGAAAGGCAGCACGCCCGACACGAATGGATCGCGACCGGTCCGCGCCGTGGACGCGAAGAGCGGCATGTAACCGCGGTCGTCGTCACCCACCACGCGTCGCCGGCGCGGTCCGAGACCGTGAAAGCGTGCCTCACTTGCCTTTGGGTTTCGCGGAACCTCGATGAGGAGCACCCTAGAGCGGTAGTCAGCTCCTGAAATTGCGCATCTGGCCCGTCGTGGTTCACGCGTCTGGCTTCGTACTACTGGTCGGGGACAGATGAGTGGCACTTGCTGGCGGGAAATTTGATGAGGATTTGATGATCCTGCTCAGATCCCGTCACAAACCCCAAGTTCGCGCGCCTAATTGCCCCATTGCCCGGTGCTTAATTGCCGTCAGGAGGCTCGCACCTGTGCTTGATTTCCGCTGTTCGAAAACAAGTCATCCCGCACCGTCGGCTTGGCCGACGAGTTGCGACTGGCCTGTTTTCTTCAGAACCTTAAGGCTATCGAATTGTCGGTGACGGCTGTGCTTTTCGCTGCCGATAGCTTGCCTGGTGATGGCCGCTCCTTCCGCGCGTGTGCTTGCGGACGACCACAAGACCTGGCGCGTTTTCAACCTGGCGGAACCTGTCCTCGGACGCAGTCTCTGGCGCGTCGTCACAAGTCGCCCGTAGGAAGTGATCCGGAAATGCTAACTTCAAAATCGTTCGCCACGTGAGGAGGTATTGGCGGGCCAGCGGACCAGTCGTGTATGGCAGATCGTAGGTGTCACACACGGCTTTTACCCGGTGAGCGATTTCTGGGTAGCGGTTACTCGGAAGGTCAGGGAAAAGGTGGTGTTCGATCTGGTAGCAAAGGTTTCCGCTCATGAACGCCATTATTGGACCTGCGCTGAAATTCGCGGTACCAAGCATTTGTCGCAGATACCATTCGGGCTTCGTCTCGTCCTCCAATGTGGCAGCGGTAAATTTCTCGGCGCCGTCAGCGAAGTGGCCGCAGCTGATCACCATGTGCGCCCATACATTGCGCAGCAGGTTGGCGGTCACGTTGGCCCCAAGGGTGCGGCGCCACCGCCGCCGACTGAACAATGGATAGAGCGCATAGTCCTTCGCGGTCTGGCGGCCGATCTTGCGGAGGAAGGTTGTGGTGTGGGCCGACCTGTCGGCGTCGGTGGCCGCGCGTTGCTTCTCGGAGTACAGGTCGTGCAGTGCGATGCCCCATTCAAAGGTCATCGCCATCAACAAGTTCCGCAATGGCTGCGCCAGATTGCTCGGTTTCCAATCCTGGTCGCGGGTGACCCGCAAGACTCCGTAGCCGAGGTCGTCATCCACGCCGACAACGTTGGTGAAAACGTGATGGCGGTAGTTGTGAGAGTAGCGCCACTGCGACGATGGGCCGACCATGTCCCACTCCCAGGTGCTGGAATGGATTTCCCTGTCGTTCATCCAGTCCCATTGACCGTGGCCGATGTTGTGGGCGAGTTCCATGTTCTCAATGCTCTTCGCCACAGCGAGCGCTGTGGTTCCCAACACCCATCCGGCCTTGCCCTTGCTCAGGCCAATGACGAGACGCGATGCGATGTGGAGGCCACGCTGGAAGGCGATGGTGCGACAGATGTAGTCCCGGTCTGTCGCGCCACGCGAATCCTCAATGTCACGGCGGATCGCCTCTAGGTCGGCGGCAAATGCCTCCAAGTCTGCGTCACTGAGGTGAGCGTATTTAGCGACATCGGTGATGGCCATCGAGATTTCAAATCCCTTCAGGCGACATTGGGCCTGCTGCGCACTTACCGGGCGGCGAGCATGCTCGGCTGGAAAAGCTGTTTTCGACGGCTTCGGGCTGCGACTCCGTGGGGCACGTAATGCGAAGGAAAAAGCCCTCATTAGCGCAAGCGCTAACGAGGGCTGTCAGTGTTCGGTTAAGCCCGAGGATTATTCGGCCCGCGAACGACATCTGCATCCTTGCGCCGTTTCAGTCCCGCAAGGCCGCCCAAACCAAGAAGTCCTAGCAGCCCCCACAGTCCGGTCTTATCGCTTTCGTGGGTGTTCTTTGTTTCGTTGTTGTCCGCCAACGTCATTGCCGTCGATGACGGCACTGGGGCGCTTTCAACGGTAGCATTGGCAATACCGGAACCGCCGAAGGTCAGCGCACCGGCGGCACAGATGACGGCTAGAGTCTTACGCACTGTGAATACTCCTAGAGATTTCGATCGCATATGACCGGAGTGGCCGAACCAGTGTTGTCTAGTCCGTTCGGATGCGACATGAAGCAACCGCCTCACTGCTCGATGGGCTAATACCCAGCCAGGGGTTCGGCAAACCTAAGATTGAAGACTTCGGGAATGGGATGACGACAGGGCCGTTGACTCAACGCTGAGTCCGATCCCGATGGGCTAGTAGCCGAGGATGGCAGCTCGCTTGTACATCACCAGACCGATGAGGATCGCCTTCACGGCGACGATCACCGAGCTGATGCGCAGAGCCCTACGTAGCTTCACCAGAAGCCAAGTCTGTGTGTGATACCAGCGCCGTTACGACTCAACACATTACCGCGCTTCGGCTACCGCCAGGCCGCGTTGACCGTAATACTTGCCTCCACGGCAAAGTCGGAGCATGCCGGCGGAGTCCCTAACGTGGCCAAGCATCGGTTTGGCGTCTTCGGGCGGTCATGTAGTCGGCGCACTGCCGCGTTCAATTGCGGCTCGGCATCGCGATGTAGATGGCTGCGTGTGGAATGCGCATCCTGGTCGCTGTTGGGGCTGGGCGGCCGATGCGGCAACGCCGCGGTCGCGGATCTGAATGAGACGTTGCTGGCCAAGGCGGGCCGCGGCGAAGCTGCTGCGCACCGACAGGGTCCCAACCCCCACCACGGTGGTATCGGCGCGGATCGGCTGGGCAAAGAAGGTCGCGTAGAAAGCCGTGCTGAAAACCACCATCGTCTCGATAATGAGCGGGCCGAAGAGCAGGGGATAGCGCGCCATCGCCTCTGCGAGGTAGCGACAGCACACCAACAGGACTGCCAAGAATGCCGCCCCGAAGGCGGCCAACCCCATCCGCGACCAGCTCTGGCCCTGCGCCGGTTCGCGCAACGCCGACTCCACGGTCAAGCACAACACCGCGCCCGCCACAAGGTCGACGCCATAGTGGTAGCCGAAGCCGAGCGTCGCTGCGATGGTGCACGCCAGCCAGAACGCGCCTCCCAACCGCAGCCAACGTGGTCCACCACGGGAGTGAATGAAGACGGCCAGCGCCCAGGCGGTGTGCATCGACGGCATGCAGTTACGCGCAGTTGTGCCGTCGAAGGCAAGGGCACCCGGCGACAGGTCAACCGGCGGCACAACATGCGGCCAGTAGTCGCCGACTTGAAAGCCCCGACCCGCACTCCCGAACGCGAAATCGGGGCCGACTAACGGAAACAACACGTAGGTCACCGGCCCGATCAGGCCGAGCAGCAGGAACGTTCGCACCAGAAAGTGACGCGGCCAGCCGCAGGTGCTGACGTTGCGCAGCTGGTAGACCGCAACCACCATGGCCGCGACGGGCAACTCGATATACACCCAGTGCAACACGGCGTTAAGAATCGGGCCCCCTGCGTCGACGAGCCTGCCCAATAGCCACGACGGTTGTGCGAGCGCGTGGTCGGCTAGGAGCGCATACTCGTCCAGGACCGTCGGCCGGACAGTCGCGGTGATGCGCAACCAGGTATCGCCGACTTTGCTCGCGATGATGAGCAAGAGGCCCAAAGCGATTCCGCGCAAGGCGGTGGTGCATTCTGCGCCTGCCCAGCGCCGCCAGGCCACCAGGGCCAATCCGGTGAGCACAATCAGCGGCCCGTTGCCGAACGTGAACACACCGCCGCGCAAAACCCTCTCCGCGGCGAAAACGACGTCGAGCGCCGCGGCCACCGACAGCGCCAAGATCCGGCACCGGTTAGACAACCCAACCATGGCCACGCCGAGACCGACCCAAGACACCGTGGCCGACTTCGGGGTAGCGACGTAGTCGCTGATCAAGCTGTGCAGCGGACCCTGAAACCCGGCACTGCTCGCAGCGACCTGCAACCCGACCAGCACCAGGAAAACCATCGCGACGGCGACCGCCACCCAGCCGCGGGTCAGTTGAGGACGCAACTGCACTCGTCGCACGTCGCCGATGAACACCAGACGGATTTTAGGTGTCAGGTCGACGTCAGAGCCGTTAATCGCTGGAGTACTTAATGCGGCCGGTGGCCGGGGCACCGTAGTTGTATCCGGCAGGTCACACCGGCCCGGCGGGGCGTATGTCGAAAGCTCCCCCGCCTCGCGGCGGGCCAGGACTATCCTTCAGCCTCGGTCCGTCTGGGGACCCAGTAACGGGATGTAAGGGGATGTGAATGAGCAATGGCACGTACCGCGTAATCGAGATTGTCGGAACGTCACCCGACGGAGTTGACGCGGCTATACGCAGCGGTCTGGCCCGAGCGGCGCAGACTGTGCGCGGCCTGGACTGGTTCGAAGTGCAGTCGACCCGTGGCTACCTAGCGGATGGAGCCGTTGCTCACTTCCAGGTGACGATGAAAGTCGGCTTCCGCCTGGAAGATTCCTAGCTCGAATGTGCGTTAGCTGGTCAGCCCCCAAGCCTGCGAGTAGCCCCGTCTAGTAATTGTCCAGGCACCTCCGGGAGCCGGGGCCGTTCGCCGTGCGGCCCCCAGGTCACCACGTACACTGGCGCTGATCCGCGCACCAGCTGCGTCTCACGTGTCTCACGAAGTCGGCGGACGAGTTTGTGTCAGCTTCTTGACGGCTCACAGTTTCTTCAACCCTCGCAGGATCTTGAAGAACGGCGCACCGGTCGCCAAACTCTTCCGGAGGCTGGGCTGCATCATGCTCACGTTGGCGACGACGAGGTAACGCAGGCCATTGTCTCGCCACTCTGCGGCCTGCTCGATCACCTCCTCCGGCGTCCCATTGAGCACCGAGTCCTTCATTAATGACGCGGGTACTCGCC
>CAWCRJ010000020.1:0-24885 GCA_963797865.1 uncultured Actinomycetota bacterium | reverse complement strand
AGATCGAGGCTATTCCGGGGCCCAGCGACGCGGGAGCCGTCATCCAGCAGCGCATCCGCCAGAGCTGGGAGTCGATGACCTCAAGTCGTCGACCGCTCAAATTCGACAAAACGCGAGACACGCTAATGTGTCAACCGTGATCAGACGGTGGTGACGTATCCGCCGTCGATGCGGTAGTCGGATCCAGTGATATTTCCGGCGCGGTCGCTGGCCAGGAAGGCGACGAGGTCAGCGACTTCTTCAGGAGTGGTGAACCGCCCCGTCGGCGCGGAGCTTGCGAGCTCCGCCCTGACCTCGTCGGCCGTCTGGCCTTTAGCCGCGGCAAACCCGTCGGCCATCCCACCCCGCTTCATCCACTTCTCGGTGACACCGCGCCCGGACTGACCGAATTGACGCGAATGTTCTTCGGCGCCACGTCTTTTGACAATGCTTTGGCGAAGTTGGCGACAGCTGCCTTGGCGGCGCAGTAGTCGTAGGTATTCGGGCCTGAAGCATAGGCGCTGATCGAGCTCACAATGACGATGGAACCGCCGCCGCGCCGCTCGATCTCTGGCAGCGCCGCGCGGGTGGGCCGCACCACGCCCATCAGATTCAGATCCCAAGACTTTCGCCACTACGTCGTCGGAAATGCCGGCGAGTCCACCCGGGCGAACCGTGGCACCCCCGACGTTGTTGATCAAAACGTCGATCCCGCCGCGGTAGGTCGCCGCCGCGATCAATTCTTCGGCAGCACCGGGTTGGGTAGGTCGACGGACACATACGACACCTGGCCGCTCTCCTCAAGCAGGGGCAGCTGCTTACCAGGGGTCCGTGACCCAGCTATGACATGCGCACCTGCATCGACGAGGGCCTTGGTGACTGCGAAACCGATGCCCTTGCTGGCCCCGGTGACGACGGCAATCTTCCCGGACAGATGCAGATCCATTTGCGCTCCTTCATCCGCCGTGCGCGCACGACGCTACGCTGCGACTATGGCTGGTGGCAGCGCTTTGCGGTGCGGTATCGGCCACCGTCGCGAGCCGCTGCCGTCAACTTGACCTGGCGGATGCGCTGCCGGGTATCAACCGCGGCGAGCTGGCCATAGAAAGTGGCCAACGTCACGTTTAGAAGTTTAGCAATCGGTTGGGCGAACACTCGTTCACTACCTATCGTGGAAGCGTGCAGCAAAGAAGGGGGCCCGTGGAAAAGCTCTGTGATGACCTACGCCGATTCGCTATTCAGGTGCGGCAGATCGGATTCTCCGTCAACGGCGGCGTGGGCGAAAGGGAATGCCTGGACCTCAGTGATCGCATGCTGGCCGCGGTTCAACAAGCTGAGTCCCGAGTCGGAAACGGGCCGATTGAATTCGAAGGCACCGCGACACCGCAAACCGTAGATCGCCGGCCCTAAATCCCCCCGCACCTACGGGGCTACATTTTCGTAGGGTGAAATACTGCCCCAGCCCTGCGGCTCCCCGGATGGTCGATTGCTGAACTCGCATCCTCTGCCGACCGGCCACTTCGAGGGGCGGGCACCTTACCGGCCGGAGCGAATGGCGGGGCAGTCTCCGCGCCAACATGCCGGGTTGCGTCTGGTTTCCTCGTTGCGGACCAAGACCACTACAGCCACGCCGAGGAGAATCAGCAGTGGCACGAACACGAGCGGGTACGCGGCAACCGCTGCTAAGCCGATGAGGGTGGCCGGCACCACCAACATCATTACGGCCGTTGGACGCTGATCGCTTCGGTCGACGCTCCTCGCAATCCGCACGAGGGCCGCGAGCGCCGCAGCGGCCCAAGGATGCCGATCCGGCCACTTACCATACGAGCGATGGGTCTTGAGGCCGCAGCCCACGCAGATTTGCCCGGTCATCCGCATATGGTGTCACCGCGTCGGCAGATCCGCACCCTACACTGAGACTCAATGGTCAGCGCTTGCATCTTCGCTGCTGCCGGCTGACTGGATATCGCACGCGAGTTGATGGGCTATATCTGTCGACGCCGTCGAGGCATCTGCCGGCGCCGTCGCGGCCGGAACGCGTCCTTGACCTTTTCACCCGCATCTCTGAGATGAGCCGCCCGCCGATCGGCTCTGCCCTCAGCCTCCAGCGCTGGATCGTTGGTCACGCGGCCAAATGCCGCCTTGACAGCTCCCGTGACCTGGTTGACCTTGTTCCGGGCCTTATTCGCACCGCTCACCAGCGTGTCCTTTTCTTCCGGGTCGGAATAATGCGCTAAAAAGGGCTACCCTTTTTCGGCCTGGCCCACTCCGTCTGGGCAACCGTGGGTGAGACCGGAAGCGGTGAGCCAGGTGGCTGCGCCGGCATATAGCCGCGCTGTAGACGTGGCGGATGGGCGGCTGAATGAAACACTTGCCGGATCATCGATCGGGCTGTAAGCCAGCGCCTTTCCTAAATGCTTCATTCTTCCATCACGGCAAATTTCAGCCACATGTGCTTCTTGATCGCGCCTATGTGAGCTAACGCAACAACGATCAAACTACTAAATGCGCCGCCTGAAACCCCCACCAGCAGCGCCACCAACACTTTATAATGAGGAGCTAGTTCCCATCGTTGGAGAATTGGCGCAGCCAATCCTTCATAAACTCCGACTAAAACTGCAAAAGCCAGCACCGGGATTTTGAACAACAGTAGCCGTTGCTGTGCGGTAATCAATTGGATGCCTAGGGTCGGGAGAGCTTTAATTGAGAAGGAGTAAGTAGAACCCGTCAAAATGATACTACCTGCGGCGGAGGCGAATCCAAATAGCATCAAATTCACTGTCAACGGAAAGGTCAGAAAGCCAGCGATGCACAGCTGTATCCAAAAGATAACCGCTAGCAGTACGCCTCCCCATACTCCCACGATGAAAGGGTGGAGTGCGCGCACGATAACCGCACCATTCAGCTTGATTCTTACTCTGGGAAAAACGATATAGTTCAACAACAAACAGATTATCGACGCTCCGACGAATCCTATAACCAGCCCGTAGACGCCGACAATGAGGAGTTTGTTTGCGAATGCCGCGAACTGCACCGCAGTAGATGCTGTCCGGGAAGCTCGGTCTATCCTAGGTCCCCCTTGTGAAAATAACGACAATAAAGGAACAGTGACTCCTTCTAATATCGCGAATAACCAGACTAAATGCCAAGAAAAGTTGACGTCGGCTTTTAAATATTGCTCCGTCATAACTCTCCGGTGTCGCTTGGCGCTATCGCGTTCATCGGACATGCCCTTCATTGCAGGTGCAGGCACTTATAGCCAACGCCCAGATATTATCGCCATCACCCCGCGGACGGACTACTTCAGGCACCTTTGGCGGTCATCGACCAAATCGCCATGGCGAACGCGCGGACACCCAACCAGCTTGTTCCAGCCGCCGAGCACGTTTACGCGCCGCCAACTGTGGACTTGTCACTCGTAGGTCGGGTGCCGATCAGCCCAACCAAGACCATCGACATTTGCACAAACGCTCCGGCGGTTTACGCAATATTGCACACATGCCAAACGATGGGGATAGCCTCAGAAAACCGGCGGTACTGAGATGCCACGGTTCGTCTACCAGAGAAAGGTGTGACCGATGAGGACGAAGACCACCAAAAAGATGGTGAAAGCTGCCGCACTGGCCGCAGTGCTGACCGCGGTAATGCTGGGGTCGTCGGGCTGCATAACGATCGGCTTGGGCGGCGCCGCCGCACCAATCCCGGTCAGCACGCAATAGCCCCGCCGGAAGCTACGCTCCGGACGTCGCTCGCACTCAGTTGACGGCATGGGCCCGTGCCGTCGGGTTGCCTTGGGCGTGTAACAGATCGTTGTCCCGCCCGGTCCACCCAGTTCAAAGCATTTAGGCTGTTAGACGCCATTCTCGCTGAAGTCTGCTGACAACAGAGTTCATTGAGATTCGTCGGCGAACACCGTAACCGCGCGGGCCGAGGAGCCCGATCAGGACCAGCTAAATGGTGTCCTTCGGCGACGGGTCTCCTGTCGCGGACACAGCCATGTGGCCCTGCTCCATTGCCTTTGAAGTGATTTCCGTCCGAATGGGTAGCATGCTTCAACGCTTTGAACCAAATGCCGTTGTCGTAGTCGCCGCCGAGAATGCTGCGGCGCGGCCCGATTCGGCCGGGATGCCATTGGACATCATTCCTGCCGCTTTCGAGTTAATGGCGAGCTGAGCTTGGAGGTCCTATCCTCGCGCGAGGGCCCGTTGATATAGGCGAGGTGTGTTTGTCCGCGAGCTACGAAACGGGGAGATTCCTAAATCGGTTTGAATCGAGGGCGCGGTCCGATGCCCAACGAGCCAGAAAATGCCTCAGTCGCTGGTGTGGACGATCAACACGTCGGTCTTGACCCGGCGGGAGACCTCGGACGGGACTGATCCCAGCAGTCGCCCGGCGACGCTGTTCAGCCCAACATTGCCGATGACCAGCAAGTCGGCATGGACCTCTTTGACCAGCTCCACCAGCGCATTGACGGGGGCACCGACGACTGGCTTCTCCTCGACGTCCTTGGCCCCGGCTTTGTGTGCCCGCTCCCTGGCGTCCTGCAGGATCCGGTAGACGGGGGCGTCGCCCACCAACCGGTAGTCCTGGCCGTGGTCGCTCCCCGGCGGGATGGCGTAGCGGCCCGTTTCCTCGCGCACTGGCGTGTGCGCCGTCGCAACGATCAATTTTGCGCCGTGATCCGCAGCGATCGCGCCTGCGCGCTCCACCGCACGCAGCGACGAGGCCGAGCCATCGGTGCCGACCACGATGATCTGAAAGGCGCTCATTTCCCGCCCAGTGTAAAGCCGACGGCGGCGCATTACAGGGAAAACCGATTTGTTCGCGACCGCCGCTTGAAATCGAAACAGCCCGCGCCCGATCCGCCCGACTTCGAAGATGCGCTATCTTCGCGCAGTGACCAGACCTGCGCACATGAGCGCTCTCGCAGCGACGCTTGCGCTGACAGCGTGTTTGACTGCGCCCCACGGAACCGCCGATCCGACAACTCAGCAGTCGCCTTTCCCGACAGGGAAAGGCGGCACCAGCATCCACGTCACGGAGTACAGCACGGCGACCGCCGACGTCATACTCAACAACGCAACCTGGGTCTCGTCGGGTTGTTACGGCGGTGGGGGTTGCAACGTCATCGAACTCACCATCGCCGGCAAGTCCGAGACGCCGTTCAACTACGGCCAGGCCTCCGTGACCGCCGCCTCCTCGCCGTGGAGACAGGACCCGAACCGGGATGTTGAGGGCGGCTCGTCCATGATCGATTACCAGAAAATCAACAAGGTGCCGCCTTTGCGCACGGGCAGCGTCACCAACGGCCAAACCGCCCACGGGTTCATCGCTTACGCCGGCAACATCAACCAAGGCGATGTCTATATCGAATTCAACGATCCCGATGCGCCGGCGGCACCGACCCCATTAGCGGGCTGGAAAGTCCACACCTGAGCGCAACCACGATCGTCAGCGGAGTCCTCGGAGTCGTTGCGGCATAGCACGATCGCAGCTGTCAGCCGCACCAGTCCCGCACGTCCTTCGGGTAGGCTTCAAGCGAGCCAAGCCCCTGACAGCGCTGCCCGGGCGGGTAGTTGACGCGGGCGTTGAGCAGATCGCACGGAATGTAGATCTGCTTGCCCTTGGGAGTGTTGGTCAAACACTGCGATGGCGGCTGGGCATGAGCTTGGCCGGGGGCAATCAGCCCTAGCAGTACAGCGGCGATTACCGCTACCACTCGGCGATGGATCATAGGAACTCCTTGAGTGCGGGATGTCGGCGGGGCGTGGCCAGCAACCCCATTGACCCGTTAAACATCGTTAGTCAGGTGGTAGGGACGCTATGGGGATGGCCTAGTTTGCACCTGTCCAAACGCTTCGGTCTCAGTCGCGGTCCGCTTCCGCGCAGCGCTGTTTACACGCGCTCGGCCCGCATATCCATGTCGATTGTCCCTTGGCACGCGCCGCTCAGGATGTCGGTGTGCATAACGCCGGCGAGCGACCCGTCCGGTTGGGGCGTGTAGCGCACCTGGGCCCGGGCCGGATTCCATTGGATCGTGGTGTCAGGCATCATGCAGTCCCATTGAAAATCGTTGACCTGCGACCAAGACGTTCCATCCCAGGTGAACTGAACCGGCTGCGGCACCGTCGGGTTAGTGGGCGGCGGGCCACTGATGATGGTGGCGACGCACTTCCCGTTGGTACAGCCCGAGCGGAATCCATAGGTCTCGGTGTGCTGGGTTTCCGGGTCGCCGACCGCCATGCTGGTCCCGGCCTTGGGGCCGACCATGAACGTGATTGCGTACTGGCCGTTCCAGGATGGATTGTCGGCGAAGGCAGTCGGGGGCAGCGACAGGGCGATCGCGAGCGACGCGCCGGATAAACCGGCGAAGCTCTTCAGACGGTGTGGGGCCATGGTTCCTCCTCCGGGGCCGTAGCGGTTCAATCGTCGTACGCCGAACCGTCGCCGACAAGGTTCTTGCCGATCGACTCTGCGTGCGCGACTTGTGCCAGTAGCCCGAGCGAGTTCGGCCAGACAGCGCATTCGCACGGCCGGAGACCGAAATGCCGCCTTACCAGCCCCACTCGTCGTCGTCGAGGACATCCACGGTCAGCGCGTTGTCGGCTGGGCCCTTCGTCCCGTACGTGAAGGTAAGCAGGGTGCGGTTGTCGTCAAGGGGTTCAGTCGCTATGACGGTAGCGTGCCCGACCTTCATGCGGATCCGGTCTCCGGGCTTCAATTCGTCAACACGTTTCAGGGTCACGCTCGGCCCATCAGCGGCCCTGGGCGATGAGATCGCTCGGAAATCGGTTGAAAGGCAGTGAGTCTCACCGCACCCTGCGCGGTGTCGTCGGTGGTTTGGGGCGGTTCGTTGGACCGGGTCGGGGAGCTCAAGGTCGAGTGGTCAGCGGCATAGGTCTACTGGGCTGAGGTGGCCGCGATTGCCGGGATGTTCGAAGGTGAATCTCGTCATCGCCACGTCCGTATCTTTCACCGCGACCCTCTCGGGAAGAAGCCGCCGCAGCGCTATCAGATGTCGCCGCGCCCGTGGAAGGTTACCAATCGGCCCCGGAAGAGCTCGAGGTGCCGCCGCCCGGACCGGTCGTGTCACGTGCGGCGCCACGGCCGGAGCAAAATGTCAGACGTGAGTTGGACGAGGTATACGGGCCGAGCGCTCGCAGATATCACCCTGGACGGCGACGCGCTGCATGCCGAGCTCGAAGACCGCATCCGCGTGGGCAATCCGCATTTGACGGATGTTCGGCTCGAGCTGGCAACCGCGACCGAAGCTTTCGACGCCGAACGAAGCCGGCGGTGGTATGACGTCACCTACCTGGCCGAAGATCCGGAAGACAATTGCTAGCCCGTCGGCGCGGCGGCCCATTTGCCCGCGCGGTCAACGTTATGCCGCTAATCCTCTCCTGAGCAAAGCAGCGTAGCGGTGCGGTCAACCATTGCGGCCGTCGTTGCGATCGGTTGCGCGATCGTCGCGCTGCCGACGCCGACGGCCTGGGCCGACGATGACTTCGTTGCTCTGGCCGTGTCCGTCGGAAGCGGACGAGCCGCCGGCTGGGGCACCGGCGGCAGTCAGGACCGGGCGAACCACATCGCGCTTGCTCAGTGCACCGACGAGGGGGTGACGTTTGTGAGATCGTGGCCGGCACGCGCGCGGCTGCGCATCGGTTGCGTTTGACCGCGTCTCCGGTCGGTTCCAGGGCGGTTCGGACCCCGATACGACAGCATCCGCGAACGACGCGCTGGCCAAGTTGGGGCCCCCCAACGGGCGGGTCAAGACCACGCACTGTTCGTCTTGACGCCCGAGGCGTGACCCCTGAGCGTCTGACGAAGGGGACACGCGATTTCCAGTATCGTTTCATCAAGTCGTCCTTGACTGCACGCCGATTGGTCCGCGCACAGAGGGGAGGCCGAGAGTCCGATGATGGTGGGTTCCGGAAGGTGGCCGACCGTCTGCGCGATTGTCTTGTCCGCCGCCGCGCTGGCCTTCGCGGCGCCGGCCGTAGCGGATGACAGCGACGATGCGTTCATCGCGGGCCTGTCCAAGGGTGGAATCACCATGGCCGACAACGACGATGCGATTGCGAAAGCCCGCATGGTGTGCACCAGCATCGCTACCAACCCGAACGCATCGGTGCTGGCATTTCAGCTGGCCAGGCAAACGAACCTTTCCCTCAAGCAGTCCGCCTACTTCGTCGGCCTGTCGATAGCTGTCTATTGCCCGCAATACAAGGATGATATCGACCCCTCGGTGAACTCGGCTGCTGCCGGGGCCGCCGCTCAGGTGAGCGGAGCTACTGCCACACAACGGGTTTCGTAGTGCTCAGAGCGGCGCTACGGCTCTGAGGCCATGCTCATACGCGGTGGTCAACCAGAACACCGTGCGCTCGATACCCGGCACGATTTCGGTGACGTCGATCTCCCCCTGCGTAAATCGGGTAAGAAACCCGTAGACCACGCCGGTGAGGATGAGCTCGAGGTCCTTGGCGAAGTCCGGCTCCGCTTGCGCCAGCACGGCTTTGGCGACGGGAACGACCGCGTCGACACCGCGCTGAATGAGGCGCTTTCCGCCGGGGCCCGATCGCGCCTGGAAGTAGGAGCGCAGCATCAACGGATGTTGTTCCCACGGCTCGAAGATGGTCCTCATCACGTGCATCAGGTCCACATAGATTGACTCGCCGGGCAAATCGTCGATCAGCACGGGCAGGCGCGCATAGCGATTGGCATCCATCCACCCGTCAAGGGCGGCGACGATGAGCTCGTCGCGGGTGGGATATCGCTTGTAGATGGTCGCCAGGGAAACTCGGGCCCGTCGGGCGACCTCGCGCAGCTGGACCGCCTCATAGCCCTCGCTGTCGAGCATCTCGACCACGATGTCCAGGATCTGGTCGATCGGCCGTACGGAAGCGCCGTTCACCGCAGGTAAGTCGGCCCCTTTTGCCTTCACAGTAACCATGTTACTGTGCGTCAGTGAGTAACGGCGTTACTCTGCCCTGATCTGGGCTGATAGACAAGAAATGAGGACGAGCTCCGTGGGTTCAATAGATGGCAAAGTCGCCTTCATCACCGGGGTGGCGCGCGGCCAGGGCCGCAGCCATGCGGTGCGACTCGCGCGCGAAGGCGCCAACATCATCGGCATCGACATCTGCGCGGACATTCCCGCCAACAATTATCCGATGGCCTCCCATGACGAGCTGGAACAGACCGTCGCGCTGGTCGAAGAGGCCGGCGGCAAGATGCTGGGCACGGTCGCCGACGTCCGCGAGTTCGAGCAAGTCAAGGCCGCGATGGACACCGGCGTCGAACACTTCGGGCGCCTCGACATCGTATTGGCCAACGCGGGGATCGCACCCCTGGCGTTTCGGCAGTTGAGCATCGAGGAGGAACTGGCACAGTGGCGCGCGGTCACCAGCGTCAACCTCGACGGGGCCTATCACACGGCATGGGCGGCTGTCCCGCACCTGCTGTCCGGTAACCGCGGCGGCGTCATCATCTTCACCAGCTCCACCGCCGGCATCAAGGGATTCGGCGGCCTGCAGGGCGGCGGCCTGGGCTACGCGGCATCAAAACACGGGATCGTCGGACTCATGCGTACCCTGGCCAATGCCCTTGCACCACTGAGCATTCGGGTGAATACGGTGCACCCGACCGCCGTCAACACGATGATGGCGACCAACCCTGACATGACGGAATTCCTGGAAAAGAATCCCGGCGCGGGTCCGCACCTGCAAAACCCGATGCCCGTCGCAATGATGGAACCCGAAGACGTCAGCGCCGCCATTGCCTACCTGGTCTCGGACGAGGCGAAGTACGTCACCGGCGTGACCTTCCCCGTCGACGCGGGCTTCTGCAACAAGGTTTGACACACGAATGACAACGAACAACGCAACGGGCCGGGTCGCGGGCAAACGGGTCTTGATCACCGGAGCCGCACGGGGCATGGGGCGCTCGCACGCGGTACGGCTGGCCGAAGAAGGCGCCGACTGTATTCTGGTCGATATCTGCTCCACGCCAGAAGGTTTGGAGTATCCGCTGGCCACCGAAGACGACCTGAACGAGACCGCGCGACTGGTCGAGAAACACGGCCGCCGTGCGATCACCCAGATCGTCGACGTGCGTGACGAGGCCGCCATGAAGGCGGCGGTCGACGCGGCCGCCGACGAACTCGGCGGACTCGACGGTGCGGTCGCCAACGCCGGCGTGCTCACCGTCGGCACCTGGGACACCACCACCGCCGAGCAGTGGCGGCTGGTCCTCGACGTCAACCTCATCGGCGCCTGGAACACCTGCGCGGCCGCACTCCCCCACCTTGTCACCCAGGGCGGCGGGAGCCTGGTCAACATCAGCTCATCGGCCGGCATCAAGGGAACCCCGCTGCATGTGCCCTATACGGCGTCCAAGCACGGTATCGTCGGGATGACCCTGGCCCTGGCCAACGAGCTTGCCGCACAAAATATCCGCGTCAACACCGTGCACCCCACCGGCGTGGCGACCGGAATGGCACCGCCGAGCATGCACACGTTGATCGCCGAGCAGCGGCCCGACCTGGTACCCATCTTCCTCAACGCCCTGCCCGCACCATTGATCGAAGCGTCCGACGTGAGTAACGCGGTGCTATACCTGATATCCGATGAATCTCGTTATGTCACAGGACTCGAACTGAAAGTCGACGCCGGTGTCACAATCCGATAGGGCTCCAACGCGCGACAGTGCGCGACGTGAACGCGGGCTGCGCACCTTCGCCGAGGTGATGACGATCGACCCGCCGGATGGCGACAGCCCGTGCGCCGGCGGGTTGATCGACTTCGTCTTCGGCGAGGTGTGGTCGCGACCGGGACTCAGCCGCCGCGATCGACGGTTTGTGACCCTGGCCTGTGTCGCGGCCGCCGACGCGCAGGCCCCACTCGAGCAGCACGTCTACGCCGCACTCAACAGCGGTGACCTCACCATCGCCGAAATGCGGGAAGCAGTCCTGCATTTCGCCGTCTATGCGGGCTGGCCGAAGGCGTCCCGGTTCAATATCGCGGTGGATCTGGCATGGGCCAAGATCGCGGAGGCCCGCGACGAGCCGCCCCCTCCCCCGGAACCCTTGCTGCCGCTGGTCACCGCCAGCGACCCCGAGCACCGGCTGCAAGGCGGCGAGGAGTCATTCAAGGAGATCAACTGCCTGCCGTTCGCACCGATGCGCGACAACCCGTACTCGGGAGCGGGCATTCTGAACTTCGTCTTCGGCGAGATGTGGCTGCGCCCCGGATTGGGGATGAAGGAACGCCGTCTCATCACCGTCGCCTGCGTCGCCTTCCAGGATGCCGAGATCCCGATCATGTCCCACGTATACGCGGCGCTCAAGAGTGGCGACGTCTCGTTCGAGGAGATGGACGAACTCGCGCTGCAGTTCGCGGCGTACTACGGCTGCGCCAAGGCCGACTACCTCAACCAGGTGATCGCGGAACAGAAACAGCGGGTGACGGCCGAGAACCAGGCCGATCACACGCCCGTCGGCTGACCCGACAACGGAGGAACCTCAGCATGACGGCAACCGCGTCCTCACCGCCGCTCTCGGGTGCTTTACTCATTGGCGGAGAACGCATTACCGCCGCCTCCGGTGGGACCTATAAGCACGTCTACCCCGCCACCGGCCGACCTAACGCGACCATCCCACTGGCCGGCGAACGTGAGATCGACATGGCCGTCGACAGCGCCTGGAACGCACAGCGGGAATGGATCTCCTATCCCGTCGATCGGCGCCGCGATCTGCTGTTCGCGCTGGCCGATGTGGTGCGCGACCACTTCACGGAGCTGACTGAGCTCAATGTGCACGATTACGGCGTTCCGGTCTCGGTGGCCGGAAACTCCGTACTCACCGAGCGTTTCCTGCGTTACTACGCCGGTTACGCCGACAAGACCCACGGGGCAAGCACTCCCGTCGCCGGAGCGTTCGACGTCAATCTCGTCGAACGCGAACCCTACGGCGTCGTCGGTGTCATAGCCCCGTGGAACGGGCCGCTGGTGGTCGCCGGTGCGGCCGTGGCGCCCGCACTGGCGGCGGGCAACGCGGTGATCCTCAAACCCTCGCAGCTCGCGTCGTTGGCGCCCTTGCGCTTTGGCGAGCTGTGCATCGAAGCGGGTCTGCCGCCGGGGTTGGTGAACGTGCTGCCGGCGGGCCCGGAGGGCGGCGATGCGCTGGTGCGTCATCCCCGGATCGGCAAGATTCACTTCACCGGCGGTCAAGCCACCGCGCAAAAGGTGCTGCAGGCCGCATCGCACAATCTCACCCCGGTGACGGCCGAATTGGGCGGCAAATCCGCCTATCTCGTGTTCGCCGACGCCGACCTGGATATGGCCGCCGTCGTCGCGGCCCACCAAGGCCCCATCACCCAAGCCGGCCAGAGTTGTGCCTGCGCCTCGCGGATCCTCGTCGAAGCGTCCGTGTACGTCCGCTTCGTGGAGAAACTCGTGGCGGCCGTGCAGGCCGTCACGATCGGTGATCCGTTACAACCCGACGTCATGCTCGGCCCCGTCATCACCGAAGCCGCCGCCGACCGCATCCTCGGGGTCATCGACCAGGCGGTCAGCGAGCAGGCCGGTGACTTGATCACCGGCGGACGGCGACTGGGTGGCGAGCTGGCATCCGGTTATTTCATCGAGCCGACGCTCTTCACCAACGTCGACAACCGATCGTCGCTGGCGCAAACCGAAACCTTCGGGCCGGTCGCTTCGGTCATGCCCTTCGGCGATGAGGCTGAGGCGGTCAGGATCGCCAACGATTCCCGCTACGGCCTCAACGCCTTCGTGGCGACCTCCAATTTGGAACGTGCACACCGGGTTGCGCGTCAGCTACAGGCGGGTTCGGTGTGGGTGAACAGGCACAGCGACATCGAGCCCCAGGGCCCCTACGGCGGATACAAACACAGCGGGTTCGGCCGCACCGGCGGCGTCGAAGGACTGTATGAGTTCCTGCAGGTGAAGAACATTCGCATCGGCATGAGCTGACGCGGGCCCGCTCGCCGAACCGGCAATGGCTCGTACGCCGATACTGCTGGACCGTTCCCGACCCCGAGACCGTGGAGTTCGTGGCCGGCCACGTCGAAGGCGGGCTGCTCGATCCCATCGCGGGCACGGGATATTGGGCCTACCTGCTGACGCAGCTGGGCGTCGATGTCGTCGAAGGATTGCGCCGACGCGGCGGCCCTGCACCCTGAGCGAACGCTGTTCCTGTCCTGGCCTCCCCATGGCCAGGACGTCGGTGCGCGAATACTGCTGGCCTACAAAGGGAATCGTCTCATCTACGTCGGAGACGGGCGTGGCGGCGGCACGGGTGATGACTTGATGCATCAGATCCTCGAGACACAATGGACCGAAGTCGATTCCCGCCAGCCGGTGCTGTGGTGGGGCCAACGCGATCGGGTGACGGTGTACGAACGCGCGTAAGCACGAGAGACTTGGGAGCCGCCGGTGATTCGGGCATGCTGGCGGTATGCATGTGATCAATGGAGTCCGTGACCCGGCGGCAAGCTTTCCACTCGACACCGCGGCGGACGACGCCGGCGAGCGCCGGCAGGCCAATCGCGCCGTCGCCGTCAGCGCGGTCGGGCTGGCGCTGACCGGGCTGATCGAGTTGGCCATCGCGCTGCTGTCCGGATCGGTGGCGCTACTGGGCGACGCGCTGCACAACCTGTCGGACGTCTCCACCAGCGCCCTGGTGTTCATCGGTTTCCGCGCGTCGCGCAAGCTACCCACCGAGCGCTATCCCTACGGCTACGAACGCGCCGAAGACCTCGCCGGTATTGGTGTGGGCCTGGTGATCTGGGGCAGCGCCGTCGTCGCCGGCTTCGAGAGCATCACCAAGCTGCTTCGCCACGGCGGCACCGGCTACGTGGGCTGGGGCATCGGTGCCGCGCTCGTGGGCGTGGTGGGCAACCAGGTGGTTGCCCGCTACAAACTGGTGGTGGGCAGGCGGATTCGATCGGCGACCATGGTGGCCGACGCCAAACATTCCTGGCTGGACGCGTTGTCGTCGGGCGGCGCCGTGCTCGGGCTGGTCGGCGTGGCGCTGGGCTGGGGCTGGGCCGACGCGGTCGCCGGGATCGTCGTCACCGGGTTCATCTGCCACGTCGGCTGGGAGGTGACCGTCGACATCGCGCATCGCCTACTCGACGGCGTCGACCCCGACGTCATCACCACCGCCGAGGCCGTCGCCGCCTCGGTCCCCGGTGTGACGCATGCGCACGCCCGGGCCAGGTGGACCGGTCGGACCCTGCGCGTCGAGGTGGAAGGCTTTTTGAACGCCGACACTGCGCTGGCGGCCGCCGACCAGATCGGTCGCAGTGTCGCCGCGGCGCTGACGCCTCAGATCCCGGAGATGCAGAGCTTCACGTGGACGGCCCGCGCCGCCTAGGTGACCAGAGGTCAGCCGCGACGGAACCGCTCCCGCAGCTGCGGGTCGTTCTCCCACCAGAGCCCCGATGGCGCCGCGCCTTCGGGCTCGGCGCCATCGGTGCTGTGCGCCTTCGCCTCGGCCTCGTCCAACTCGGCGTCGACGGCGACCGCGTGTGCCTTCTCGTCGCGGGACATCGCGCGCATCAGCAGCAGCACAAACGGCCATCCCACCAAATCCCCGAGGATCCACAAGACGCCGGCGCCGATCGTCTGGTCGAGCCGCACGTCCGGACCCCAAGACCGTTGCAGCGCCGTGTAATACGCCGCGCCGATCAACGAGCCCTGCCAGATGACCAATCCCAGGACACCGTCACCGAGCGCCTCGGCGACGGTGATCAGCAGCGAGATCGACTGCGGGTACCGGTGGGGCACGGGGTCTTCCTGCAGTCGGGCATAGAAGTAGCTAAAGCCTAGGGCCACCAACAGGATTCGCGTCGGCGCACCGATCCACTCGTCCTGCAGGGCCGCGGTGTACCACGGCGTCAGGTACAGCAACCACGGCGTGGCGAGCATCGCCACCGAGGTGGTCGCCGGATGAACGAGCACGCGCGCGAACCGGGTGGCCAACAATCCATCGATGCGGTCGCGGCCCGCCGGCCCAAGGGCGTTGCGAAAAACGGTGACCGGCTTGGCCTGTGCGATGAAGAACGGCACGACGTAGAGCAGCAACAACACCTGCAGCGCACGCACCCAGAACAGTACGTAGGCGTAGGCACCGAGGGCGCTGATCGTGGCCAGCACCCACACCAGCATGCCGACGCCGAAACACGCGGCGTTCGCGGCGCGGACGGGGCGTTCGGCGTCGCGACTGCGCCGGTAGCACCAGAGGTATCCGGTGGTGAGCACCACGACGACGGCCGCGGAGACGAGGTCGAAATGCCAAGTCTGGACGGCCGCGTCCCATGTCAGCGGTCCGGGATCGACGCGCACGGCACTAGCCTATTGCGCCGCGGATAGGCTCAGTTGCCTGCGGGACCGTCTGGCTTCGGACCGCGGTCCTCGCCGGTGACGTACTTCGGGCAGTAATGGGCGGCCGAGAGGTAGGTGAACTTGGCCGCGCTGGCACCCTGGAAGGCCGGATTCTGGTTGCGCAGGTCCGTCACGATCTTCGCGTCGGGCTGGCCGTCGTCGAGCAGGTCGCACACCGACTTGCCGATGGTGATCGCGTTGCCACCGTCCTGATAGGTGATACCGGCGTCGCGGAGGTCTTTAAGAAAATCCTGATCGTTGTCGATGTCCGCGTGCGCCGGCGCGGCCAGGACGATCATGGTTGCGAGGCTGGTCAGCCCCAGGAGAAATCGCATAACGCAGTGATTGTCGCAAACCTGCCGGTGATCGGCATCTCGAACGTTACGAGGCGTTCGGCGCGCTCGTCGTGATGGCGCTCGGACAGTACGTGGTGGCGGCGATGGCCGCGAACTGGTTGGCCTTGTCCTGGCTCAGCGCGGAGTTCGTGGACAGCAGCGTCTTGACCACATCGGGCATCTGCGTGCCCTGACCGACCGTGTCGCACACCCATTTGCCCGCGCCCACGGCCTTGCCCGGATCGGAGAAGGTGATGCCAGCCGCCTGCAGCGACGCGATGAACGAGTCATCGGTGGTGTCGGCGTGCGCCGGCACGGCCAGGCCGATCGCGACGGCCAGACCACACAGCGTGAGCAGTGGTTTCATGACTGACAGATTCTCCCAGAGCGGTCAATAGCGCGCACCTTTTCGCGCACTGTCGTCAACCCGCGGTTGACTCCAGCGGTACGTCAACTTACCGTTGACGGCATGTCCGGGCCTGTCCGCATCGCCTACCCGATCCGTCTCGATGAGTTGATCAACGCCATCAAGGCGACCCGCCCGGAGGTACTGGATCAGCTCGCCGACGCCGTCCTGGCCGCCGAGCACCTGGACGAGATCGCCGACCATTTGATCGGCCACTTCGTGGACCAGGCCCGGCGCTCCGGAGCGTCCTGGACCGACATCGGCAAGAGCATGGGCGTCACCAAGCAGGCCGCCCAGAAGCGATTCGTGCCGCGCGCCGAGCCGGCCGTCCTCGATATCGAACACGGGTTCGGGCGCTTCACGCCGCGGGCACGGGGCGCGGTCGTGGCGGCGCAGAACGCCGCGCACGAAGCGGGCAACAGCGAGATCACCCCTGACCACCTGTTGCTCGGTGTGCTCAGCGACGCGGCCGCCCTGGCTACGGTGTTGCTGCACCTGCAGAACGTCGACACCGGGGCGCTGCGTGCCGCCGCGACCGAGGCGATCGCCGCGCTGCGCGTGGATGCCGAACCGCCACAACTCATTCCATTCAGCGGGCCGGCGCGCAAGGCGCTAGAACTCGCCATTCGCGAGGCACTTCGGCTGGGCCACAACTACGTCGGCACCGAGCACCAACTGCTGGCCCTGCTGGAGCTGGAGGGCGGGGACGGACCGCTGCACCGAAGCCGCGTCGACAAAGACCGGGTCGAGGCGGATCTGCTCACGGCGCTGCAATCCCTCGCCGGCGGCAAAAGCGCCGCGCCCGGCGACAGTGGAGACGGCTGACCAGTGTGGCCGACCCCTCCCTACGGCATCAGCGCGTATGCAATCATGCGAGAGTCCCCTGCAACGGCGCCAAGGAGGCACGACATGGTGAAGATGCACCACTGGCTGCTGGTGGCCTCCGCCTTCGTGGTTGCCGCTGCCGGCGCCATTACTGTCGGCGTCGCCACGGTTCCGATGCCCCGCGCGTGGGCCGGTGACGCGCCGATCGGCCACATCGGTGACACGCTGCGGGTGGACAATGGCACTTTCATCGCCGACGTCACCGTGAGCGGTGTGGCGCCCTGCGACCCGCCGCCGGGATTCGGCTACACCCGCGAAGGCACCTTCAGAGGCTTCCCGGGCAGCACCGTCGACCGCGCCGACGTCACCATCCGCGCGATCCAGGTGCCCAATCCGTACGTCATGGCGACCGTCTTGAGTTTCAACGGGGTGACTCCGACGGCCGACGCGTACAAGCCGCGGGCCTCCGATGCACCCGACGCGCTGGACAACGTGCTCGTCAACGCCCCGAACGGCGCGATCGTGCGCGGCGGCGTGTACTGGGACGCCTACCGCGATCCCGTCTCCGCCGTCGTCCTGTTGGACAAGAAGACGGGCTACCACCTCGCGCAGTGGAACCTCTGACAGGAACGTTCCAGATCGCGGCGGCGGGCTCCGCTGACGCCCTAGAGCTGGCTGCCGTTGCGGCACAAACGTTTCCGCTGGCATGTCCGCCCGCGGCGGGGGCCGATGACATCGCGTCGTTTATCGACTCGAAACTGTCGGCCGCTCGGTTCGACGAGTATCTCCGCGATCCGGAGCGCGCCATCGTCACCGCGCGCCAGGGCGACCGAATTGTCGGTTACGGCATGCTGGTTCGTGGCGTGTCCGATCATGCCGGCGTACAGAGAGCCGTGCGCATCAGCCCGGCGGCCGAGCTGTCGAAGATGTATGTCCTGCCCGACCGCCACTCCAGCGGGGCCGCGGCGGCGCTGATGGAACGCATGCTGGCCGTCGCGACCGAGTGGGGCGCTCGCTGCGTGTGGCTTGGTGTGAACCGGGCAAACCAACGCGCACAACGCTTTTACCGCAAGAGCGGGTTCGCTATCGCCGGCACCAGGACATTTCAACTGGGCAACGCCGTCGAGAGCGACTACGTCATGATCCGTGAGCTTCGTTAGCCGCGGCGGTGAGCGCCACGAGCCGGGAAGTGGCCCGTAGGTACTTCTTTCGGTATCCCCCGGCCAGCATCTCCGCGCTGAAGATGGTGTCCAGCTTGGTACCCGATGCCACCACCGGAATGCCCGCGTCATAAAGCCGATCGGTCAGCGACACCAGCCGCAGCGCGACGTTCTGATCGTCGATGCCGTGCACGCCGGTCAAAAACACGCCGCTGACCCCCTCGATCAGCGTCAGATACCGCGACGGGTGCATGGTGGCCAGGTGCGCACACAGCGCATCGAAATCGTCGAGCGTCGCGCCGTCGACCCGCGCGGCCCGCGCCGCCACCTCGGCGTCGGACAGCGGCCGCGGCGCGGGCGGCAGGCCTCGGTGCCGATAGTCGGGCCCCTCGATCCGTACGGTCGTGAAAATGCTTGCCAGCGTGCTGATTTCGCGCAGAAAATCTCGTGCCGCGAAGCGGCCCTCACCGAGCTGCTCGGGCAGCGTGTTGGAGGTGGCGGCCACCGACACGCCGCGCTCGACCAGCGACGAGAGCAGCCGCGAGATCAGCGTGGTGTTGCCCGGATCGTCGAGTTCGAATTCGTCGATGCAGACCGCGGTGTAGGTGGCCAGCAGGTCGATACACTCGACGAAGCCGAACACCCCGGCCAGCTGGGTCAGCTCGCCGAACGTCGCAAACGCCTTGGGAGCCAGGCCATCCGGTGACCCGCCCGGTCCTTCACCGGGCAGCTGGTAGTAGGCCGACGTCAGCAGGTGCGTCTTGCCCACACCGAACCCGCCGTCCAGGTACAGCCCGACACCGGGCAGAATTTCGCGCCGGCCCAACAGCTTTCGCCGTCCGGCGCGCCGCTCGACGGCCTGCCTGCAGAAGTTCTGACACGCCACCACCGCGGCGGCCTGCGTGGGCTCCGCCGGATCGGGCCGATACGTCGCGAAGCTCACCCCGGCGAAGGTCGGGGGCGGCCGCAATTGGGCGATCAGCCGTTCCGGCGACACCGTCGGATGCCGATCCACCAGGTGAGCCGGGCCTCCCGAAGCACCCGCGGAGGTGGACCCGTCCATGCAGGAACCTTAGCGGCGTGCTGCAATCAGACTCATGCCCGACTCTGGCGGCCCCGAGAGTTTCGCGACCCCCGCGACGTCAGAGACGCCGTTGTCGCTGCTCGGTTCGGTACGCGGACTCGACGACGGCGACCTCTCACGGTTCTACGGCTATCCCGAACACGACGGGACGTGGGTGCGGGCGAACTTCATCACCAGCGTCGACGGAGGGGCCACCTCGGGTGGCAGCAGCGGCGCGATGGGCGGCCCTGGCGACCGGTTCATCTTCAATCTGCTGCGGGAACTCGCCGACGTCATCGTGGTGGGTGCGGGCACCGTGCGGATCGAGGGTTACTCCGGCGCGCAGGTCGGTGTGGCCCGGCGCCAGCGGCGGCAGGCCCGCGGACAAAGCGAGGTTCCGCAACTGGCAATCGTGACCGGATCGGGCCACCTCAACCGGGACATGACGGTGTTCACCCGCACCGAGGTGCAGCCGCTGGTGCTCACCTGCACCGCGGCGGCCGAACAGACGCGCCGGGCGCTCAGCGGCCTGTGCGAGGTGCTCGACTGCTCCGACCGCGATCCCGAGAGGATCGATGAGGCCGCCCTGCTGGCGACCCTCGGCGTGCGCGGCATGCGCCGCATCCTCACCGAGGGCGGGCCGACGCTGCTGGACTCGCTGATGCAGCGCCACATGCTCGACGAGCTGTGCCTGACGATCGCGCCCTGCCTCGTAGGCGGCCAGGCGGGACGCATCGCGAGCGGTCCGGGGCAGCTGCTCACCCGGATGCGGTGTGCCCATGTCCTGACCGACGACGCCGGCTACCTCTACACCCGTTACGTCAAGGCCTAGCTACTGTGGTCGGCATGAGTCGGCCGTACACGTGCGCCACGATCCTGGTTGCGGTGACCGCGTTGCTGGCCGGTTGCGTCCCGGGCCTGGCCGCCGATCCGCGGTTCGCCACCAATTCCGGTGCGCGGCCGCAGGGCGCGGCGACCTCGAAGCCGGCGCCCGGCGGCCCGCCGCCGATCGCCGCACCCAAGAACGACTTGGCGTGGCACGACTGCACCTCACGGGTGTTCGCCGACGCTGCGGTTCCCGCCGCCGCCGGCGTCCAATTGGATTGCGCGAACTACGACGCCGACCTGGATCCGGTCAACGGAGGGGGCGGCAGCCTGAGCATCGGCGTGGTGCGCGCCCGCTCGAACCAGACACCCCAGGACGCCGGGCCGCTCGTCTTCACCACCGGTTCCGATCTGCCGTCCTCGGCGCAGTTGCCGATCTGGCTGTCGCGGGCGGGCGCCGACGTGCTCGCCACCCACCCCATCGTGTCCGTCGACCGCCGGGGCATTGGACTGTCGAGCCCCATCGACTGCCGCGACAAATCCGACCGTCAGCAGATGCGCGACCAGTCGCAATTCCAGACCGGCGACGACCCGGTGGCCAACCTTTCCGAGGTCTCCAACACCGCCACCACCAACTGCGGCGACGCCGTCGGGATCGGGCCGAACGCGTCCTCCTACGACGACGCGCACGCCGCCTCCGACATCGAGCGATTGCGCACCCTGTGGGACGTGCCCACCCTCGCGCTGATCGGCATCGGCAACGGCGCGCAGGTGGCGCTGGCCTACTCCGGATCGCGGCCGGATAAGGTGGCGCGCTTGATCCTCGACTCACCGGTTGCGTTGGGCACCAACGCCGAGGCCGCCGCCGAGCAACGGGTCAAGGGGCAGCAGGCCGCGCTCGAAGCCTTCGCCGCGCAGTGCATCGCCGTGAACTGCGCGCTGGGCGCGGACCCGAAGGGTGCCGTCAGCGCCCTGCTGGCCGACGCCCGCGCGGGAAAGGGCCCCGGTGGCGCGTCGGTGGCGCAGGTGGCCAACGCCATCACCGTCGCGCTCGGTTATCCCGCCGGCGGCCGCGTCAACGCCACCACCAACCTGGCCAACGCGCTTGCGGGCGCCCGCTCCGGCGACACCAACGCGCTGACCAACCTGATCAACCACGCCAACGCCATCCAGGACTCCGATGGCCAGTTCGTCAACGTGTGCAGCGACGCGGTCAATCGCCCCACGCCGGACCGCGTGCGCGAGCTCGTCGTCGCCTGGGGCAAGCTTTACCCCGACTTCGGTACCGTCGCCGCGCTCAACATGGTCAAGTGCGTGCACTGGCCCACGGGCTCGCCGCCACCCACACCGAAGACACTCAAGGTCGACGTGCTGCTGCTCGGTGTGCAGAGCGACCCGATCGTCGGTACCGACGGCGTCGCAGCGACCGCGGCCAGCATCATCAACGCCAACGCTGCCAGCAAGCGGGTGATGTGGCAGGGCATCGGCCACGGCGCAAGCATCTTCTCGGGCTGCGCTGTTGCACCGCTGATCGGCTACCTCAACAGCGGCAAATTGCCCAACACCGACACGTACTGCCCGGCCTGACGCTGCTTTCCGGCTCGCGTGGCCCCCGGTGTACGGTGCGCTGGTGACGGCAGCTGAATCGACCCGAACCGGCTTGCGTGCTTGGACCCTGGCCGCCTTTAGTCCCCACACCGGGCCGCTGAGCACGTCGACGGTGCTGCGGTCGGCGCTGTGGCCGCTGGCCATTATGTCGGTGTTGCACCGCAGCATCATCCTCACCCTCAACGGCAACATCACCGACGACTTCAAACCGGTGTACCGCGCGGTCCTCAACTTCCGGCACGGCTGGGACATCTACAACGAGCACTTCGACTACGTCGACCCGCACTACCTGTACCCGCCCGGCGGGACGCTGTTGATGGCGCCGTTTGGATACCTGCCCTTCGCGTCGTCGCGCTACCTGTTCATCCTGATCAACACCGTGGCCATCCTGATCGCCTGGTATCTGCTGCTGCGGATGTTCAAATTCACGCTTGCTTCGGTAGCCGCGCCCGCGCTGCTGCTGGCCATGTTCTGCACGGAGAGCGTGACCAGCACGCTGGTGTTCACGAACATCAACGGCTGCGTGCTGCTCGCGGAGGTGCTGTTCATTCGGTGGCTACTGGACGGGAGGGTCGGGCGCCAATGGTGGGCCGGCTTGGTGATCGGCCTGACGCTCACGCTCAAACCGGTGCTGGGCCCGCTGCTGTTGCTGCCGCTGCTCAATCGCCAGTGGCGGACGCTGGTGCCGGCCATCGCGGTCCCCGTCGTCGTCAACGTGGCCGCGTGGCCGTTGGTGAGCGATCCCATGGACTTCGTCACGAAAACGGTGCCCTACTTCCTGGGCACCCGGGACTACTTCAACAGCTCCATCGAGGGCAACGGCGTGTACTTCGGCCTGCCCACCTGGCTGATCGTGTCCATGCGAATCCTGTTCACCCTGCTGATGATCGGTGCGATGTGGCTGTTGTACCGCTACTACCGCACCCGAGACCCGTTGATCTGGTTCACCAGCTCGTCGGGTGTGCTGCTGCTGTGGTCGTTCCTGGTTTCGTCGCTGGCCCAGGGTTACTACTCGATGATGCTGTTCCCCTTCTTGATGACGGTGGTGCTGCGAAACTCGCTGATCCGCAACTGGCCGGCCTGGCTCGGGATCTATGGCTTCATGGCGCTGGACGACTGGCTGATTTACAAGTACATGAGGTACGGCCGCGCGTTGCATTACCTCAAGATCACCTACGGCTGGTCGCTGTTGCTGATCGTCGCGTTCACCGTGCTGCTCTTCCGCTTTTTGGATGCCAAGGCCGAGAACCGGCTGGAAGACGGCATCGATCCCGCGTGGCTGACGACCGAGCCCGGGCGCGACGCGGAGCCCGGGCGCGGCGCGGGATCGAAGCTCGGCGGAGCCGAAGGGGCGGTCATCGCCATCCGAGCTAGCGTGGATGCATGACCCCCCCGACGTGTCGCAGCCCAAGGTGCAACGACGACGAAGAGTGGCGCAAGAAACTCAGCCCGGAAGAGTTCCACGTGCTGCGCCGAGCCGGCACCGAACGGCCCTTCACCGGTGAATACACCGACACCAAAACCGAAGGCGTGTACCAGTGCCGGGCCTGTGGCGCCGAATTGTTCCGCAGCAAGGAGAAATTCGAGTCGCACTGCGGCTGGCCGTCGTTCTTCGACCCGGCCAAATCCGACGCGGTGATTCTGCGGCCCGACCATTCGATGGGCACGACGCGCACCGAGGTGCTGTGCGCAAATTGCCACAGCCACCTGGGCCACGTATTCGCCGGCGAGGGCTACCCGACGCCGACGGATCAGCGCTACTGCATCAACTCCGTCTGCTTTGGCTGGTGCTGGCGGGCGGATAGTCCGGGTCCGTTTCCCGCGGCGTCTCGGGATCGCGCGTCGAGGGAGCATATGCTGATTGCCCGCCTCTGAGCGACAGTTCAGCGACAACCGCGCTGTTTTTCACCGCGCCGCATGAGTTGTCGCTCGAAGGCGGGCAAAAACCACTTCCCTCCGCGGGTGACAACTAGGACGGGTAGGACCTCGGCCGCAGTCAGTCCACCCGGGTGGCGTGCACTTCCCAGAACGGGGCGTGTGCCCGACCGCCCTCGAGCCACGGCTCGATCACCCGGAAGCGCTCCAGCAATTTCTCCGTCTGGTCGGCCATGTCCGGGTTGCGCTTGGCCATCGCCTCGATGGACTCGACGCTGACGTTAACCCGGTAGGTGGTCGTGCCCAATAGGCGATCTCCCAGCCGCCGTCCGGAAGCACGTCGCGAAAGTCGTTCTCGGACAACGACCGCAGCAACTTGAAGCCATTGACGTTGTGTTCACCGAACTCGAACATGTACAGCCGTGCGCCCGGTTTGGTGGCGCGGTGGCGCAGCGCCTGCACATAGGATCTGCGCAGCTCGGGCTCGGTGCTGAAGGTGTGGTAGAAGGCGCAGTCGACCACTGTGTCGAAGCGGCCGTCGAACCCGTCCAGCTTGGTCGCGTCGGCCAGCTCGAAGTTGACCGACACCCCGGCCTTGTGGGCGTTCTCCCGGGCGCGCTCGATGGCTCCCGCCGAGCCGTCGATCCCGGTCGCCGAATATCCCTTGGACGCGTAATAGATGGCGTGATGGCCTGGGCCGGTGCCCGGGTCGAGCACCTCACCCTTGATAGCGCCCAGCGAGACGAGCTGCTGGACCACCGGCTGGGGGCCACCGATATCCCACGGTGTGGCGGCCGGCAGGCCGTGCGACGTCCGCTGGTCGCGGTACATCTCTTCGAAGCGGGTGGGATCGGTCGGATCGAATGTCGTCATTTGGCGCCACTCCTCATCGCTTCGCTCTGCATCGTCGCCGGCGCGGTTGTCATGGCAGGGCATTCACCAGCTGCTCGACGGGAACCCGGGGGCCGGTGAAGAACGGCGTCTCCTCGCGGGTGTGCCGGCGGGCGTCGGTGGCACGCAGTTCGCGCATCAGGTCGACGATGCGGTGCAGTTCGGGAGCCTCGAAGGCCAGAGTCACCCGTAGTCGCCGAGCGCGAAAGCCGGGACCGTGTTGGCACGGACGTCCTTGTATTCGCGCGCAGCCATGCCGTGCTCGGCGAGCATGCGGCGGCGTTCCTCGTCGGGCAGCAGGTACCACTCGTAGGACCGCACAAAGGGATACACGCAGATGTAGGCGCCGGGTTCCTCGCCGGCCAGGAATGCCGGGATGTGGCTCTTGTTGAACTCGGCCGGCCGATGCAACGCCACACTGCTCCACACCGGCGAACTGGCCCGACCCAGCGCCGTGGTGCGCCGGAAATCGGCGTAGGTGGCCTGCAGCGCCTCGACGCGTTCGGCGTGGGT
>CAWCRJ010000019.1:0-25649 GCA_963797865.1 uncultured Actinomycetota bacterium | reverse complement strand
TGAAAAAGAAAACTGGCCAGGGCTTTAGGGCTCTGACCAGCTAATTTCTCAGTGGAGCTGCCGGGAATCGAACCCGGGTCCTACGGCATTCCCTCAAGGCTTCTCCGTGCGCAGTTCGCTATGCCTCTACTCGGATCTCCTGGTCACGCGAACAAGCCAGGATGACGATCCCAGTCGCTGTTGGTGTCCCGATAAGTCCCGCGACCGGACTCATCGGTGGATCCCTCTAGCTGACGCCAGGGTCCGGGTCGAGGGCTTTCCCGGTCTGACGGACTAGCTGTCGCTTAGGCAGCGAGAGCGTAGTCGCGCTGATGTGAATCGGCGCTTATCTGTTTGCAACGACGCTTACGGTGGTCAGTTGCCTGCACCGGCACGCTTCCCTTGATTCGATGCGCGAAGTCGAAACCTTTCAGCCCCTCGCACCCCACCGAGGTTCGGCAGGAATCTCAATGGTACCCGCCTATCAACCAGCGGCACTGCAAATATCTTCCGCTCCGGATAGCCGAATGCCCCCGGCGTCATGGCACCGGGGGCATTCGTCTGGCTTGGCGATCCGCTAGTTGATACCGACCACCTCTTGGGCGATGGCAGCAACACGAGTCTGCCCCGCCGAGACGATGCGCTGCCGGTTCTTATGCGCCTCTTCGTAAGCGATCACGACCCGCACATCGTTAGGGGTAGTGAGGTCCTTGATGGCGGCCACCGCGTCGCTGACGTTGAGATCGTCGTAGTTGCGGATGGGCAACTCGGACTCATCCAGAACGCCGACCGTGGCACGACTCGAGTGCAGCGCGTCGGCGACCCGGTCCGCACCCTCGGAGCGGGTGACCCGTTCGGCGGCGCGCAGGGCCGCGCTCTGTGACGCGGACAGCGCCTTCGCGGCGATTTCACCAGCGTTGCCGCCGCGCTTGACCAGGTCGTTGATCGCCGGACCGGTGGAACGCAGCGCGTCCACGGCGCGATCCACCCCACGGGCGGACCAAGCGACCGGCAGGTTGACCAGCTTCACCGCAGTGCCGGCGGCCATCTGAATCGGGGTCCGACGAAGCGCCGCCGGTCCGCCGAGGGCATCCTCGGCAAGCACGGTGGTCAGCCAGTCCACGGTTGCGGCGTGGGCGGTGATCAGGCGGTCGGCGAGATCAACGACGTCCTGGCGCTTTGCGGCGACTGCCAGCGCTTTGGTGTAGCGAGCGCGGTCCAGAAGCTGGTCTTCGAGCGCGAGGTCACCCAACAGCGCCTCGTCGAAGGGTTCGGCCTGCTCGGTCAGCGCCTTGACCGCCGCGGCGGCGCGACCCAGGAACGGACCGATCACGTCGGGGTAACCCCCCAGCTCCCGGATCGCGCGACTCGATGGCTTCCGCACGGTCACGGCCATTCCCCGCGTTCTGGGACAGCTCTCGGCGCACCGCCTCGGTGCGTGCCTGGGCGACGCGGGTTTCCGCGATTTGGATTTCGGTATTGGTCAGATCGAGCAGCGTTCGCAGTTGCGCGAGCAATCTCGAGGTATCGGGTGTAGTCATTTGTACGGCCTCCCGGCGTTGACGATTGGGTGTCGGCGCGAGGTGCGCTCTACGTATTCGGCTACCCATTCACCGGGTGCCAAGACACCTCCGATGCCCAGGTGTGACATATGTCGCTTTGACGACTTCGGCCCGCACCGAATCAGACGGCGCCAAACATGTGCTCAGATAACGAAGTTGAGGCGCTCAACGATCTGCGCCGCAACTTTCCGATCACCGTCGAATTCGATGTCCTGGGGACGCGCGGGACACATGGGGCGGCCACCGGCGAGCCTGGTGAACTGCAGCCCGTCCAGCCGGATCGTCGCGGTCGGTTCTTGGTCGCCGCCGAAGTCGTCGACCACCGCGGCCCGGCCGTCGACGCTGACCCGGATGGTGCGGGCCAGCGGGCCGGTGAGGTCGAACTGGATGCGTGAACCGTCGGGCGCCTTGGCCAGCTTGCCCACGACGTAACCCATCGTGGCGGCAATCTCGTCTACCGCGAGCGACGCCCCGGGACCGGCCAGGTCGTCATCGGACGGCGGCCGTCCCAGCGCCACGCGAATGTCTTCTTCGTGCATCCAGCAGTCGAACACCCGGATCCGCATGAACCGGCCGTAGGAGTCCGGGCCCGTGGGAGTCATCGTCACCGCGTCCCACTCCTCACCGGACAGGCTCGTCAGCGCTTGGCGCCGATCGGTGGTGATCACCCTGAAACTTTCCAAAACGTCGACATCGGCGTGCGCGCTCAGATGGCGAACCCAGCACTCGTTCATCACCCCGACGTCGTTACGCACGTGCTTCAGCGTCGAGACGTCGATATCAGGCTGCGGTGCGGCGATGCCGGCGAGGAAAGACTCGGTGCCGATCATGTGCGCTACCAAGGCCTTGACGTCCCAGCCCGGCAGCGGACTCGCCGCCCGCCATTGCGCATCGGACAGCCCGGCCAGCAGCGCGTCGATGTCGTCCCACACCGCGAAGAGGCCGGAGAGCACGGCGGACTTGTCGAGTTTGGTGACGGGACGATCGGCCATGATCAGGATCGTAGGCCGATCAGCTTCCCATCAACAGCAGACGCTCGGGGCCGTCAGGCCGAGGCGATCATCGCCACGGAGCCCATGGCCAGCACCATGCCGATCCCCTGCAAGCGGGTCACCCGCTCGCGCAGCACCACCATCGCCAGCACCACTGTCGCGGCCGGATACAGCGAGATCAGGATGCTGGCCAACGACAGTAGCCAGGTGTGCAGCGCCGCCAGCATGGTGATGTTGGCGAAGATGTCCAGGACGGCAACGGCCACGGCCAATTTGAGCGGCCCCCCGCGCGGCATCACCAGGTTCTGGCTGGTTTTGGCCATGGCGAAGACCACCAGGCTGGCCGCCACCCGAGCGAACACCAGCGGCCACAGTTTGCATACGTGCGGCGCCTGGTGCAAGAACACCAAGTTCAATCCCATCGCGGAGCCCGCAACTACTGTGAGCCAGGCCACTTTTGGAGTGAACCGGTACGGCGTCCCCTCCACGGGCGCCTCCCGGCTCACGAGCATCACCGCAGCCAGCGCCAGGACGACACCCACCAGGGCCGCCTGACCAGGCCGCTCCCCCAGCGCCATACCGACCGCCACGGGCACCGCGGCGTTGAGCACGGCCGCCAATGGTGAGACCACCGAAATCGGCCCGGAGCCGAGAGCCGCGAAGAACGCCCACATGCCGAAGGCCATGCCGATGCCGTACAGGCAGCCCCACAGAACGGCGCCGGCATGAATAGGCCCGCCAACGAAGACGGCCATCACGCCCAATATCAGCGTTTCAATCGGGTAAGCGACCAGCATCACGCGCAGCGCGGCCACCCGCCGAGCTGCCACGCCGCCCACGAAATCGCTGACGCCGTACGTAACAGCAGACAGCTGGGCGTAAGCCGCCCCGATCAGATCATGCCCTTTGCTCGACGTCCCATTTCACGGACCACCTCACGCTGCGCATCACGCTGCGCCATGTCCTGGCGCTTGTCATAAGCCCTTTTGCCGCGAGCAAGCGCAAGCTCGACTTTGACCTTGCCCTCGTAAAAATACAGAGACAGCGGCATCAAGGCGAGGTTACCATCTCGTATCTTGCCCACCAGCCTGTCGATTTGTTGCCTATGTAACAACAACTTTCGATTGCGACGTGGCTCATGATTGGTCCAGCTACCGTGCTGATACTCCGGAATGTACAAGTTGCGCAACCAAACTTCGCCGTCGTCGATCGTTGCGAACGCATCAGCTAACGACGCTTGGCCCAGGCGAAGGCTTTTGACCTCTGTACCCCGCAAAGACACCCCGGCCTCGAACAACTCGATGATCGAATAGTTATGCCGCGCTTTGCGATTGGTGGCGATAACCTGTTTGCTGCCACCTTTACCGCCCGCCGCCTTGGCGCGGCCGGAACCCTTGGCCACAGCTACCGCCGTATGTAGAGGCGCAAGGTCGCGTACCCCGTCACTGCCGCCATCGACACGCCGAGCAGGAACAGCCACGGCGAGATGTAGAGGATGTCGGCATAGTCGACCTTGGCGATCAGATGTGCTTGATAGAACTGGCTCAGCGCGTTGTCCAGGAACAAAGCCCGAACCAACATCAGGCCGACGACGGCAATGGCCACACCGATGGACGCGGCCAGCATCGCTTCCACCAGGAAGGGCAGCTGGGTGTACCAGCGGCTGGCACCCACCAGCCGCATAATCCCGATCTCGGTGCGGCGGGTATAGGCCGCGACCTGCACCATGTTGGCAATCAACAGAATTGCTCCGACGGCCTGTACCAGGGCAACGGCGAACGCGGCATCGCGCAAGCCGTCCAACACGGCGAACAGCCGGTCGATCAGGTCCTTCTCGTTGAGGATGCTGCGCACCCCGGGCTGGCCCTGCATCGCGGCATCGAACTCCGCGTGCTGTTCGGGATTGTTCAGTTTGACGATGAACGAGGCCGGAAACGAGTCCTTACCCGCCACGTCCTTGAACTCCGGGAACTTCTTGATGGCGTCGTTGTAGGCATCCTGCCGGTTGACGAAGCGCACCGACTTGACGTCTTGCCGCGCATCAATCCTGTCGCGCAATCCCTTACACGGCGCGGATGCACACGTTGTGTCGTTGGCCGAAATGTCGTCGGTCAGGAACACCTGCGTCTCGACGCGGTCGAGGTAGATCTCGCGCGAGTTGTCGGCCAGCCGGACCACCAGCAGACCGCCGCCGAACAGGCCGATGGAGATCGCGGTCGTCAGGATCATCGCGGCCGTCATCGTGACGTTGCGACGAAACCCGGTCAGGACCTCGTTGAGTAGGAAACCGAAGCGCACTTAGCGGTCCATCCCGTAGATGCCGCCCTGCTCGTCGCGAACCAGCCTGCCCAGCGACAGCTCGACCACGCGCTGGCGCATCGAGTCGACGATGTGGTGATCGTGCGTTGCCATCAGCACCGTCGTCCCCGTGCGGTTGATCCGCTCCAACAAATCCATGATGTCCTTACTGGTATCTGGGTCGAGGTTGCCCGTCGGCTCGTCCGCCAGCAGGACGAGCGGCCGGTTGACGAACGCGCGGGCGATCGCCACCCGCTGCTGCTCGCCACCGGACAACTCGTGAGGCAACCGATTGGCTTTGCCGGATAGCCCGACGGTTTCCAGCACCTCGGGCACCACCCGGTTGATCGCGTCGCTACGTTTGCCGATCACTTCCAGCGCGAACGCGACGTTCTCGTAGACCGTCTTTTGCTGCAACAGCCGGAAGTCCTGGAAGACGCAGCCGATCACCTGGCGCAGTTTCGGGACGTGACGACCGCGCAGCTTGTTGACGTGGAACTTTGACACCCGGACGTCACCGCTGGTCGGGTTGTCCGCGCCGAGCAGCAGCCGCATAAACGTGGACTTGCCCGAGCCTGACGGCCCGATCAAAAAGACGAATTCACCCTTGTCGATCTTGACGTTGACGTCTTCCAGCGCCGGGCGGGCCGACGCTTTGTACTTCTTACTGACATGGTCCAGGGTGATCATCACGGCACGCCAGTGTAGCGGTGATTTTCGCTGGCAGGCGAAGTCAACTGGCCGGTGGCGGCGAAGTCGGCGCCGGACCTGGCCCCGGCTGTGGCTGCTGCGGCGGTGACGGGGCGGGGCTTGAGCTGGGCGGGCAGAACGGCGCCGGCAAGATGCACGGCAGCTGCGGCAGCTGGAACGGCGGAGTGGTGGTGGTGGTCGTCGTCACCGGCGGCGGCGGGGGCGGGGGCGGCGGCGTGCTCGTCGGGGTCGGCGTATAGGTGACGGTCGGCGGCGGCGCCTGCACGCGGCTGCGCGGCACCCAGGTGTAGTTCGGGTCGGGCACGAAGCCCGGCGGCACGACTTGCTGGGCCGGGGGCGTGGGGGCCGGTTCGGGACGGTAGGTGTCGTAGACCCACCACACCAGGAAGAAAGCGATGATCAACACGAAGGTGGACGTGCGCATCCGCCCGCCGAACATGTGCTTCGGCCAGTGATGCTCCGCATCCGTGTCGTCGCCGTCGCCGCGCTTCTCGAGGATGTTCAGGGTGAACTTCAACGCTTCTGCACCGCACCTTGGACTTCATCGGTTTGCCGTTCGGCGGCCTGGGCGGCGGGAACCGAGGGGTCTTCCACCAGGCCCACCGTCGCGTCCGCCGCGGTCACGATCCCGACGCGGGCCAGCGCCCGAATGACCAGCACACGCAGCTGGCGACCGACCTCGAATTGCTTACCGGGCAGCGTCCGGGCCACCAGACGCAGGGTCACGGTGTCGACCGCGATGCTCTCCACACCCATCACGGTGGGCGCATCCAACAGCAATTCACCGAGCACGGGGTTGTCCATTGCGCGGTCACATTCCTGATGCAAGACCTCGTTGACCCGGTTGAGATCGGCGCTGGTCGACACCGGGATGTCCACCACCGCGCGTGCCCAGTCTTTCGAAAGGTTGACGACCTTGACGATCTGCCCATTCGGAATGGTCAGTACTTCGCCATCCGCTGAGCGCAGGCGGGTCACCCGCAAGGTCACGTTCTCGACTGTGCCGCTGGCCTCCGTCGCGGAAACGACGGTGATGGTGACCAGGTCGCCAAAGCCGTACTGGCGTTCCACCAGGATGAAGAAGCCCGCCAAGAGATCTCTTACCAGTTGTTGTGCACCGAAACCCAGTGCGGCGCCGAGCACGGTGGCCGGCGCGACCAATCCGCCCACCGAGAACTGCAGCACAGAAGAGATCTGCAGGATGACCCAGATGCCGATGATGACGACCGACACCCAGGAGATCACCGACGCCAAGGCCTGCCGGTGCTTGGACGCTTCCGAGCGCACCAGGGCGTCGCTCTCGGCGAAGCCCAGGTTGAGCTGATGGGTCACCTGCTGCGCCACCCAGTTGACGAACCGGGCAGCCAGCATTGCGGCGATCAGGACCATGACGATCCGCAGACCCCGCGTGATGATCCACTCACCGAGCTCGCCCCGCCAGAAGTCGTGCCAGCGGTGCGTCATCGATGCAGCGAGAAAACTTGTGTTATTCGTCATCTTTTCGGTTGCGCCAACGGATTCCCGCTTCCAGGAATCCGTCGATGTCTCCATCCAGGACGGCCGCAGGATTGCCAACCTCGTACTCGGTTCGCAGATCCTTGACCATCTGATACGGCTGCAGAACGTAGGAGCGCATCTGGTTGCCCCACGAACTACCACCTTCGCCTTTTAACGCGTCTAACTCAGCGCGTTCTTCGGAACGCTTGCGCTCCAACAACTTTGCCTGAAGCACTCGCATCGCCGAGATCTTGTTCTGCAACTGCGATTTTTCGTTCTGGCATGTCACGACGATACCTGTTGGGATATGGGTTAAACGTACCGCAGAGTCGGTGGTGTTCACCGACTGGCCTCCCGGGCCACTCGAACGGTAAACGTCAACGCGCACATCGCCTTCCGGTATGTCGATGTGGTCGGTGGTCTCGACCACCGGAAGCACCTCGACTTCAGCGAACGATGTCTGGCGCCGGCTCTGGTTGTCAAACGGGCTGATTCGCACCAGCCGGTGGGTGCCTTGCTCCACCGAGAGCGTGCCGTAAGCGAACGGGGCGTGCACGGCGAACGTCGCGCTCTTGATGCCGGCTTCTTCGGCGTAGGACGTGTCGAACACCTCGACGGGATACTTGTGCTGCTCAGCCCAGCGGATGTACATCCGCATCAGCATCTCCGCCCAGTCGGCGGCGTCCACTCCGCCCGCGCCGGAGCGAATGGTAACCAGCGCCTCGCGTTCGTCGTAATCGCCCGACAACAGGGTGCGCACCTCGGTGGCTTCGATGTCCGCGCGCAGTGCCTTCAGTTCGGTGTCGGCCTCGGCCAGCGCGTCGGCGGCGCCTTCACCCTCCTCGGCCGCCAGCTCGTAGAGCACCGGCAGGTCGTCCAGGCGCCCGCGCAGCTCCTCGACCCGGCGCAGCTCGCCCTGGGCGTGCGACAACTCGCTGGTCACCCGCTGGGCACGAGCTTGGTCGTCCCACAATTGGGGGTCGGATGCCTCGTGTTCAAGCTTCTCGATGCGCGCGCGCAGACCGTCCACATCGAGCACCCGCTCCACCGTGGTCAGGGTGGCGTCGAGGGCGGCGATATCGGCTTGACGGTCGGGTTCCACAGCCGACAACGTTACCTGGGGGCCCAACCGGCTCAGCTCGCAGCGAGTGTCCAGGTCACGACCAGCGGTCATGCGTTTAGCATCGAGGCACGATCATGTGCGCCCCGCTTTGCGCGCGACAGCCCCTGCGCGCATTCGGGCACGAATAGAAGGTCGAGAATGCGCCCATACCACGTTGCAATCGTTGGCTCCGGACCGTCGGGATTCTTTGCCGCGTCCTCCTTGCTGAAGGCGGCCGACGGGTCCGAGGACATCGACGTCGCCGTCGACATGCTGGAGATGTTGCCCACCCCGTGGGGGCTGGTGCGCTCCGGCGTCGCGCCCGATCACCCGAAGATCAAGTCGATCAGCAAGCAATTCGAGAAGGCGTCCCAGGATCCGCGCTTCCGCTTCTTCGGCAACATCTCGGTCGGCGAGCACGTGCAGGCCGGCGAACTCGCCGAGCGCTACGACGCCGTCGTCTATGCGGTCGGGGCGCAATCCGACCGTGCGTTGAACATCCCCGGCGAGGACCTGCAGGGCAGCATCGCCGCCGTCGATTTCGTGGGCTGGTACAACGCGCACCCGAACTTCGAGGAAGCCACACCCGATCTCTCGGGCGCCAGGGCCGTGGTCGTCGGCAACGGGAACGTCGCACTCGACGTCGCACGCATTCTGGTCACCGACCCCGACGTGCTGGGACAGACCGACATCGCCGACCACGCGCTGGAGTCGCTGCGCCCGTGCGGCGTCGACGAGGTGGTGGTCATCGGTCGGCGTGGGCCCCTGCAGACCGCGTTCACCACCCTCGAGCTCCGCGAACTGGGAGACCTGGACAACGTCGACGTGATCGTCGACCCCGCCCAGCTGGAAGGCGTCAGCGACGAGGATGCGGCCGCGGCCGGCAAGACAGCGAAGCAGAACATCAACGTTCTGCGCGATTACGCCAAGCGTGACCCGCGCCCCGGACACCGCCGCATCGTGCTGCGCTTCATGACCTCCCCGATCGAGATCAAGGGCAAGGACCGGGTCGAAGCGATCGTGTTGGGCCGCAACGAGCTGGTCACCGACGACAATGGGCGGGTGTCCGCCAAAGACACCGGCGAGCGCGAGGAGCTACCGGTTCAGCTGGTGGTGCGCTCGGTCGGCTACCGCGGTGTGCCCACCCCGGGACTGCCCTTCGACGAGAAGACCGCGACGATCCCCAACAGCGGCGGCCGGATCGAAGAGAGCCGCAACGAATATGTGGTCGGGTGGATCAAGCGCGGACCGACCGGCGTGATCGGCACCAATAAGAAGGACTCCCAGGAGACCGTGGACACGCTGCTCGCCGATTTGTCCGGTCCGACGGTCTCGCGGATTTCCCGGACGACCACGCGGACCAGCTGGCCGACTGGCTGGCGTCACGCCAGCCCCAGCTGGTCACGTCGTCGCACTGGGATCTCATCGACGCCCACGAGCGAGCGGCCGGTGAACCGCACGGACGCCCCCGCGTCAAGCTGCCGAGTTTGGCCAAGTTGCTACGGGTCAGCCACGGCTGAGTCGGCGCCGAGAGTACGAACGGCTCTACTCAACGACGTCAATCCTCCGTAGCGTTGAGGACGTGGGTAGCGACCAACCGGTAACCGTGCTTTCCGAGGATGAGAACTGGAACCTGCTGGGCAGCGTCTCGCTGGGCCGGCTGGTCACCAACTTCGCCGGTGAGCCCGAGATCTTTCCCGTCAACTTCGTCGTGCAAGACCGCACGGTGCTGTTCCGCACCGCGGAGGGCACCAAGTTGTTTTCGGCCGTGGCGAACCACGCGGTGGTCTTCGAGGTCGACGACCACAACCTCATCGGAGGATGGAGCGTGATCGTGCGCGGTCGCGCGCGACTGTTGAAGGCCGACGCGGACATTCGACGGGCCGAACGCGCGCAGTTGTTGCCGTGGACCGCAACGCTCAAACCGCACTATGTGCGCATAACGCCGACCGAAGTCACCGGTCGTCACTTCCGGTTCGGTCCGGAGCCCGACCGTCACGAGCCGGTTGCATGACGAGGAATTCGGGTGCGTCGGCATCGGTCAGTCGCCGGGGCATGGCCCACGCGATCCGACCGGCCTGAACCTTCGCCGGATCGGCCGCCGGTCCGCGATACATTTCGCCAACTGTGTTGTGCCACAGGGTGAGCCAGCGCGGAAGTGACGATCCGACAGGGGGCACGCCGGTGGATCTCCCGATGCGCCTGCAAGGCACTGCCTCGATGTGGGCCGGCGCGGAACAGCACGGTCTCCCAGAAGTCGCAGATCGTGGGAACGTGGGTCTCCAACCCGGTGGCCCGCAACTCGGCAAACGGTTTGGCCAGCACCTTGTCGTCTAACGCCCGCCCGTAAAAGCGGCGCAAGTAACGCCTCCACGTCGGTCGGGGCAGATCGGGGTCCTCCTTGGTGAACAACAGATGAATGCCAGGTGAACCCCAGCTAAATTCTGGCTGGTCAATGTCGTGAAATAAGCAAAACCCCGCAGGCATGTGCCGCATTTGCGACTTTTGAAGGGTCCGAAAACCGAAGGTCTTTCAATTGCCCTGCGCGCACGCTCCGCCCACACGATAAGCGCCACGCTGCCCCGGCCAGACGGCCGTGGTGCGATCGCGCCGGGCCCGCCTCCTCACCTGACGCGGGGTGAGCTTTGCCGACCAGCAAAGCGAATCAGGAAGCGGCTCAAACATTTTGACGAACACGCCGATGCGGCTAGGCCGGCGCCGGTGGCGTTTGCCCGAAAACCACACTTCGAGGGGATGTATCACACATGGAGTGGATTTTTCTTCCACCCGAAAGCAATTCTGCCCGGATGTACACCGGCCCCGGATTGGCCTCGCTGCTGGCCGCGGCCGGAAGCTGGGACGCGCTGTCGGCCGAGCTGGCCTCCACCGCCGAGTCCTACGAATCGGTGCTCACGGGCCTGGATCTGCAATGGCGCGGCCCGGCCTCCGAGTCGATGGCGTACTCGGCCGCCCGCTACATGGGCTGGCTGCAAGCGACTGCCGAGCAGACGAAACAGACAGCCATGCAGGCGCGGACGGCCGCGGCAGCCTACGAGCAGGCGTACGCGATGACAGTGCCCCCGCCGGTGATCGCCGCCAACCGCACGCTGTTGGCAGCGCTGGTGGCGACGAACATCGTGGGCCAGAACACCGCGGCCATCGCGGACACCGAGGCGCAGTACGCCGCTTTTTGGGCTCAGGACGCCGCTGCGATGGCCGGCTACTCCGTGGCGTCCATGGCGGCGACGAGTCAGTTGCCCCGGTTCGCCAGCGCGAACAAGTCCACCAACGAGTCCGGGGTGAGTGCTCAGAACGCCGCCGTAGCCACGGCCAACACCAACTCCGGCGCGACTAAGGTTGCGACGCAGACGTTTTCGCCGCTCTCCCCGCAACCGCAACCGCAAGTGCAAGCGGCACCGAATCTGGGAGCGGCTGGCGCGGCTAACAGCAACGCCTTCCGGGTCCTTGACGCCATTCAGGGGACGGGCCTTGGCTTCAGCGCTCCGTACAACATGGAGCAGTTCGTGTCCGGAATCATCGGGGCCGAGAACAATTTAGGCGTTCTCGCCAAGCCTGGCGCGGCTGCGGCCAATCTCGCTCCCGCGCTCGCAGCGCCCGCGCTCCGCGGCGCCACATCCGGCCTCGGGGGTGGCCTGGGCAATGTCACCGCGACCCTCTCGCACGCCGGCAAGATCGGGCCGATGTCGGTGCCCGCGAGTTGGTCTGCACCCACGAGCACCCATTTCTCGCCGTTGGATCCCGCCGGCTTCACCACGCTGCCGGGGACCGAGGAACCGATGGCGTCCGGGTATCCCGGTTACCCCGGCATGCCGGGCGGCGGTGCCGCCCGATCCGCCGGCGCGGGTGGCCCTCCCCGCTACGGCGTGCGGCTCACCGTGATGCCCCGCCCGCCAGCCGCCGGGTGACGTGCCGCCCATCCACCAACTGCCGTCGACCACAGCATTAACCGTTCGTCGCGAGCAGTTTCGCTGCACGCAGCTCATCGAGTTGTAAGACAATGGATTTCGGCTTTTTTCCACCAGAGGTGAACTCTGGCCGGATGTATGCGGGCCCCGGGTCGGGCTCGCTGCTGGCTGCCGCGGGAAGCTGGGACTCGCTCTCGGCCGAGCTGAGCATCACGGCCGCGGTCTACGAATCGGTGCTGTCCGGCCTCGCCGGCTTGTATTGGCAGGGACCCGCAGCCCAAGCGATGGTGGCCAGCGCCGCGCCCTATGTGGCGTGGCTGCATACGACCGCCGAGCGTGCACAGCAGACGGCCATGCGGGCCCGGACCGCGGCGGCGGCCTACGAGCTGGCGCATGCCATGACCGTGCCGCCGCCCGCGGTCGCGGCCAACCGCATTCGATTGGCGACGCTGGTGGCAACGAACTTCTTCGGCCAGAACATCGCGGCCATCGCGGCGACCGAAGCCGAGTACGCCGAATACTGGGCTCAAGACGCCGCTGCGATGTACAGCTATTCCACCAGTTCTGCTGCGGCGGTGCAGTTTTCGCCGTTCGTCGTCCCGCGCCAAACCACCACTCCGGATGGGGAAACGGCTCAGCGCGACGCCGTCGCTCAAGCCACGGCCAACGCCTCGGGCGCGAATACAAGCGCGGGATCGCAGGTGGTGGCTTCCTCGACACCGCGGGGCGTCGGAGATCCCGCTCGATTTCCGAATCCTGGACACCATCCTGGGGGCCCAGTCCACGTTCAGATCGATCTTCACTACCGAGGGGACTGCCGCCGGAATCATCCAGGCGGACAAGAACCTGGGCATTTTGCCGAACCTCGCGGCGGTTCCTTCCGCGCTCCCCAAGGCGGCTGCGCTCAGCGGTGCCACGCCGGGCCTGGGCAACGTCAACGCGGTGCTCGCGCGTGCCGAACGAATCGGCTCGATGTCGGTGCCCGCCGGCTGGGCCACCGCGACCGGCAACCCCGTGGCGGCATTGCCGGGCGGCGGCTTGTCCGAACTGGCGGCGACCGAAGCGGTCGCCCCGGCCGGGACGCCGGGCGTCCCCGGGGTCCCTGGCGCAGGGGTACGGCGAGCAGCGCTGGTGGTCCCGCGCTACGGCAGGCGGATCATGGTGATGACGCGTCCGCCCGCGGCCGGTTGACGGACGCTCAGCCCGCGGGCGGCTCGCGGCGATTCGGGTGGCGCAGGCGGCCCAGGTGGCGCCGGCGGTTCAGCGGGAGCGAATCTCCAGTTGTCCGGATTCTTCGGCGAATAGACCACCGGGAACAGCTGGCCGATGGTCGGCCATTGATTCACGTCCACGGCCAGGCGCTGATACACCGCGTGCTCGTTGACGGTGGGTCCATTGATTACGCCGGCGATGGTGACGAACTGCTCGCCGGTGGCGTCGGGGCGAGGACTTATCCCGGTCACCAGCAGCGTGCCGCTCAACACCTCACCGCGCGGGCCACGCGGGACGAACCGCTGGACGAGGAACACCGCCAATACGGCCATCAGCAGGAGCAGCAGTCCGAATTCCCACACGAGGCCATGGTAGGACCGTGATAGGACTGCGTCATGAGTCGCACCGACGAGCAGAGCTGAAGCGATGAGGAGGGCGGTGCGCATGAGCCAGGACGATCTGGCGCTGGCACTGACGCTGGCCGACCGCGCAGACACGTTGACTTCGGCCCGATTCGGCGCGCTGGACCTGCGCGTCGACACCAAACCCGACCTGACGCCGGTGACCGACGCCGATCGCGCGGTCGAAACCGAGCTGCGTGGGCTGCTCGGGTGCGAACTGCCGGACGACAGCATCGTCGGCGAAGAGTTCGGTGGCGACACCACCTTCACCGGACGTCAGTGGATCATCGATCCGATCGACGGCACCAAGAACTTTGTCCGCGGGGTGCCGGTGTGGGCCACGCTTATCGCGTTGCTGCAAGACGGTGTCCCCGTCGTCGGCGCCGTGAGCGCCCCGGCGTTGCAGCGCCGGTGGTGGGCCGCGCACGGCCAGGGCGCTTTCGTCGCGGTCAACGGCGCGGCCGCGCGTCGGCTCTCGGTTTCCTCAGTGGCACAACTGAGTTCGGCCAGCCTTTCGTTCTCCAGCCTGTCCGGATGGGCACAGCTCGGTGTGCGGGACCGATTCATCGCGCTGACCGACGCGGTATGGCGGGTGCGCGCCTTCGGCGACTTTCTGTCCTATTGCCTGCTTGCGGAAGGTGCGGTCGATATCGCCGCCGAACCGGAAGTGTCGGTGTGGGACCTCGCGGCGCTCGACATCCTGGTGCGCGAAGCGGGCGGCGCGCTGACTGCGTTGGACGGCACCGCGGGACCGCACCACGGCAGCGCAGTGGCCACCAATGGCCTGCTGCAGCAGCAGGTGCTCGGCAGCCTCGCCGCAACCCCGCTGTGAATTAGTTAACAACTGTTCTCCCCGATCTTACTCCGGAGTAAGATCGGGGATATCCGCATTGCCCAACGACCTGAGGCTGCTGAAAATGACCGGTTCCGGTTCCAAACAGACATCCGCTCGCTCTCGCGTCAGACGGCGCGAGCATAAGTCCGCCGTCGGGCTGCAAACGCACAAACGCACCGGCGTCGACATCGCCATCGCGCTGATCACCCCGCTGGTCGGCCAGGAGTTCTTGGACAAATACCAGCTGCGTGACCCGCTCAACCGCGCGCTGCGTTACGGCACGAAGACGGTCTTCTCCACCGCCGCCACCTCTTCTCGGGAGTTCAAACGGATCCAGAACCTGCGCGGCGGGCCGACCCGGCTCAAGTCCAGCGGCAAGGACTACTTCGACCTGACGCCCGACGACGAGCAGAAGATGATCATCGAGACTCTCGACGAGTTCGCCGAGGAAGTGCTGCGTCCCGCCGCACACGACGCCGATGAAACGACGACCTATCCGCGCGAGCTGATCGCCAGGGCCGCCGAGCTGGGCATCACCGCGATCAACATCCCCGAGGACTTCGATGGGATTGCCGCACACCGGTCCAGCGTGACTAATGTGCTGGTCGCCGAGGCGCTGGCCTACGGCGACATGGGTCTGGCGTTGCCGCTGCTGGCTCCGGGAGGCGTGGCCTCCGCGCTGACCCATTGGGGCAGCGCCGACCAGCAGGCCACCTACCTTCCCGAGTTCGCCGGTGAGAATGTGCCCCAAGCATGCGTGGCCATCGCCGAGCCGCAACCGCTCTTCGACCCCACCCGGCTGAAGACCACCGCGGTGCGCACCCCGAGCGGCTACCGCCTGGATGGGGTGAAGTCATTGGTTCCGGCCGCTGCCGACGCCGAGCTCTTCATCGTCGGCGCGCAGCTGGACGGCAAGCCGGCCATGTTCATCGTCGAGTCCTCGACGAAAGGCCTTACCGTGAAAGCGGATCCGAGCATGGGGATTCGCGCGGCGGCCCTGGGCCACGTCGAACTCTCCGGGGTGACCGTGCCGCTGAACGCGCGGCTCGGTGAGGACGAAGCGACCGACGAGGATTACTCCGAAGCAATCGCGCTGGCCCGCCTCGGCTGGGCAGCGCTCACCGTCGGCACCTCGCACGCGGTGCTCGACTACGTCGTCCCGTACGTGAAGGAACGCGAGGCTTTCGGTGAGCCGATCGCCCACCGGCAGGCGGTGGCCTTCATGTGCGCCAACATCGCCATCGAATTGGACGGGTTGCGGCTGATCACCTGGCGCGGCGCTGCGCGTGCCGAGCAAGGCCTGCCGTTCATCCGCGAGGCGGCGCTGGCCAAGCGCCTCGGCGCCGACAAGGGCATGCAGATCGGCCTCGACGGCGTTCAACTGCTCGGCGGCCACGGCTACACGAAAGAGCACCCGGTCGAACGCTGGTACCGCGACCTGCGGGCCATCGGCGTTGCCGAGGGCGTCGTCGTCATCTAAGTCGTTAACTAACTCGAGCTGAAAGTTCAAACATGGCAATCAATCTGGAACTTCCCCGCAAGATGCAGGCGGTGGCGACGAAGACGCACCAGGGCGCCGCCGAGTTGATGCGCCCGATCGCCCGCAAGTACGACCTCAAGGAACACGCGTACCCGGTCGAGCTCGACACCCTGTTCAGCCTGTTCGAAGGGGCTTCGGAGTCAATCGAATTCGCGGGCGCGAACGCGCTGGGCGGCGAGGATGAAGAACGGGACAAAAACCACAACGGCGCCAACATGGCCGCACTGCTGCAGACTCTGGAAGCCAGCTGGGGTGACCTCGCGATGATGTTGTCGGTCCCCTACCAGGGGCTAGGCAACGCGGCGATTTCCGCCGTCGCCAACGAGGAGCAGCTGCAACGCCTGGGCAAGGTTTGGGCGGCCATGGCCATCACCGAACCCGGCTTCGGATCGGACTCGGCGGCGGTGTCGACGACGGCCACGCTGGACGGCGACGAATATGTGATCAACGGCGAGAAGATCTTTGTGACCGCCGGCTCCCGCGCCACCCACATCGTGGTGTGGGCGACGCTCGACAAGTCGCAGGGCCGCGCGGCGATCAAGTCATTCGTCGTGCCGCGCGAGCATCCCGGGGTCACGGTGGAACGGCTCGAGCACAAGCTCGGCATCAAGGGTTCCGACACCGCGGTCATCCGGTTCGACAATGCCCGCATTCCGAAGGAAAACCTGCTCGGCAACCCCGAAATCGAGGTGGGCAAGGGCTTTTCCGGTGTGATGGAAACCTTCGACAACACCCGGCCCATCGTGGCGGCCATGGCCGTCGGCGTCGGCCGCGCCGCCCTGGAGGAGATTCGCAAGATCCTCACCGAGGCCGGCGTGGAGATCTCCTACGACAAGCCCTCGCACGCCCAGAGCGCTGCGGCGTCGGAGTTCATCCGGATGGAATCCGACTGGGAGGCGGCCTATCTGCTGTCGCTGCGGGCGGCGTGGCAGGCCGACAACAAGATCCCGAACTCCAAAGAAGCGTCGATGAGTAAGGCCAAGGCCGGCCGGATGGCCACCGACGTCACCCTCAAGACCGTGGAATTGGCAGGCACCGCAGGCTATTCCGAACAGTCGCTGCTGGAGAAATGGGCGCGCGACTCGAAGATCCTGGACATCTTCGAGGGCACGCAACAGATTCAGCAGCTGGTGGTCGCGCGCCGCCTACTGGGCCTGTCCTCCTCCGAGCTCAGGTAGCGATCGCGTTCAGGCGCTCGCGGGCGTCGTCGTCCAGCTCGATGGACGCGACGTCCAGGTTCTCCTCCAGGTGGCCCAGCGACGAGGTACCGGGGATCAGCAGCACGTTGGGCGCAACGCTGAGCATCCACGCCAACGCGACCTGAGCCGGTGTGCGGCCCAGGCGCTGCGCGGTCTCCTGAACCACCTGATGGCTGAGCACCGGGTTCGGCTGCATGAAGGCCGCACCCAGCGGGAAGAACGGTACGAAGGCAATCCCGCGCGCCGTGCACTCCTGCAGCACCGCGGCCGACTCCCGGTGCACCAAATTGAATGCGTTTTGCACACAAGCGATTTCGGTGCGCTCCACGGCATGCAGCAGGTGCTCGCGATTGACATTGCTCAGCCCGATTCCGCCGATCAATCCCTGGTCGCGTGCCTCGATCATGGCCGAGAGCTGGTCTTCGAACTCAAGGTCTGGGCCGTCGCTTTCGAACACTCGCAGGTTGACCACGGCCAATCGCTCGACGCCGAGGCTGCGCAGGTTCGTCTCGATGTCGCGGCGCAATTCGGCCGGCGTACCGGCCGGCAACCAGGCGCCACTGTCATCGCGGCACCCACCGACCTTGCTGACCAGTGCCAGGTCCTGCGGATAGGGATGCAACGCCGCCCGAATCAGCTCGTTGGCGACGTCGGGACCATAGAACTGCGCGGTGTCAATGTGGTTGACGCCCAGCTTCGACCGCGCGGCGCAGCACGGCTAGTGCTTCACCGCGGTCGCGCGGCGGGCCGAACGCATTGGGCCCAGGCAATTGCATGGCACCGAAGCCGACGCGGTTGACCGAAAACCCACCGAGTGGAAAGGGATCCATACGGTGAGGTTAGCGTCGAAGCATGGACACGTTTCACGCGCTCGTCGCGCGCCAAGATGGTGATCGGATAACCGCGTCGGTCGAGACGCTGAACCACTCCGACCTGCCGCCCGGCGAGGTGACCATCCGGGTCCTGTATTCGAGCGTCAACTACAAAGACGTGCTGGCGTTGACGCCCGGTGGCGGCGTGGTGCGCGACTACCCGGTGGCGCCGGGCATCGACCTGACCGGTGAGGTCGTGGAGTCGACATCCCCCGACTTCGCCGTCGGCGATCAGGTGCTGGCCCACGGGTATGCGATCGGCACCGGCCACCACGGCGGCTATGCCGAATACGCACGGTTGCCGGCCGACCAGGTGGTGGCACTCGGCCCGTTGAGCCCACACGAGGGCGCCGCGATCGGCACGGCGGGCTTCACCGCCGCGATGAGCGTGCAGGCGCTGATCGACTGGGGCATCGCGCCGGACGCCGGTCCCGTCGTCGTCACCGGAGCCACCGGCGGCGTCGGCTCGGTCAGCGTGGACCTGCTCGCGGCCGCCGGCTACCAGGTGGTGGCCTCGAGCGGCAAGCCCGAGGCCGCCGACCGGCTCAAAGCCGTTGGCGCCGCGGAGGTTATCGGGCGGTTGCCCGCCGACCCCGACGCCAAGCCACGCCCGCTGGGTAAGGCGCGTTGGGCGGGCGGGGTGGACTGTGTGGGCGGCGCGACGCTGGCCGACGTGCTCAGCACCGTCGATTACGGCGGCGCGGTGGCGGCCAGCGGCCTCACTGGCGGCCCGGCCCTGCACACCACGGTGCTGCCCTTCATCCTGCGAGGTGTCGCGCTGCTGGGCATGGACTCGGTGCTGATGCCGATCGGACCGCGCCGCGAATTGTGGGCCCGGCTCGGCGATTCGTTGCGGCCACGTCACCTGGACTTGCTGGTCAGCGATGTCGACGTGAAAGACATCGTGGGCGTTATCGATCAGGTGCGCGCCGGTAAATTCTCCGGCCGGGCCGTGGTGCGGGTCGCGGGCGGATTTTGACCCGCCAGTAGGCTGATCGAGCGCTGTTCGGGCGCTGTGATGGCAGCGCCGATGGCAGCGACGAGGGAGATGGCATGCGCGCGATACAGGTGACTCGGCTCGATGGCCCAGACGCGGTCGAGTTGACCGACATCGACGAACCGTCGGGCGACGGGGTCGTCGTCGAAGTGCACGCGGCCGGGGTGGCCTTCCCGGATGCCCTACTCACCCGGGGCCTCTACCAGTACCGCCCGGAGTTGCCGTTCGTCCTCGGCGCCGAGATCGCCGGCGTGGTCCGGTCGGCACCCGAGGGTGCGAAGGTGCGCGCGGGCGACCGGATCGTCGGCCTCACTATGCTGTCCGGCGGCATGGCCGAGGTCGCGGTGCTGGCCCCGGACCGGGTGTTCAGGCTGCCCGACAAGGTGAGCTTCGAGGCGGGCGCCGGGCTGCTGTTCAACGACCTGACGGTGTACTTCGCGCTGACCGTCCGGGGCCGGCTGCAGCGCGGCGAGACGGTTCTGGTGCACGGCGCAGCCGGCGGCATCGGGACCTCGGCGCTGCGGCTGGCGCCCGCGCTGGGCGCGTCCCGCACTATCGCCGTGGTCAGCACGCAGGACAAGGCCGACATCGCCACCGCGGCCGGCGCGACGGATGTGGTGCTGGCCGACGGTTTCAAGGACGCGGTGAAGGAGCTGACTCACGGCCGTGGCGTCGACATCGTCGTCGACCCGGTCGGCGGCGACCGGTTCACCGATTCCCTGCGCTCGCTTACTCCCGGTGGGCGGCTGCTGGTCGTCGGGTTCACCGGCGGTGAAATTCCCACGGTCAAGGTAAACCGGTTGCTGCTCAACAATGTTGACGTGGTCGGCGTGGGCTGGGGCGCTTGGGCGGGGACGCATCCGGGCGCGCTGGACGAGCAGTGGGCCGGCCTCGAGCGATTGCTCACCTCCGGGGAGCTGCCCCCGCCCGAGCCGGTCACCTACCCGCTAGAGCAAGCCGCGACCGCAGTCGCCTCCCTGGAGAACCGCAGCGCCAAGGGAAAGGTCGTGCTGCGCGTCCGCGGTTAGGCGCCGCACTTGGTCCCATCTGCCACAGTGGTCTCGCCGCGGGACAGTCGACTGTCTGCCCACCAGTGAGCGACAATCGTCCGCCGCTTCTGCGCGGGACCGGTGTTGTCGCTGCGAGGTGGGCATACAACGAGTCGTACCCGGCGAGACGCGTGTGGCGTTGCGACGAACATAGGACGTTGACGGCTCGCGCCGACTCTTGTGCGACCCAAAAAGAGAAAGTAATGTCACTTTCAGTTTTGTAACCCTCATTGCTACCGGTCCCCATCGGAGGAGCCGTCCATGGAATCCTTTGTGCACCTGCGAAAAGGCCGAACACCGCGCCGTCTGCACGCCGACCTCGAAGGCCTCAAGGACGACGAATTGGGTCGCGGCGGATTCACCGGCCGCACCGCCAACCTGTACCGGCGCCACGACCCCACCGCTTATCGGTCGGTCGGCCCGCTGCGCCCCATCGACGTGCTGTCCAGTGAGCTCAAGCCCAGCGATGCCACCGAAGCTGACGGTGGGCCGCTGCTGATGTTCAGCAACGACGACTGCCGAATTCTGTTGAGCCGTCGTCACGAGCGAATGCCGTTCTTCGTCCGTCATGTCGACGGCGATTTGCTGTGCTTCGTCCACCAGGGCAGCGGCCTGGCCGAAACGGAATTCGGCCCCCTGCGCTATCGGGAGGGCGACTGGCTGTACATCCCGAAGGCATGCACCTGGCGCCAGTTGCCCGACAGCGCGACGACGATGCTGATGATCGAGGCCACCGACGAGTTTCGGGTGCCACCGCCCGGGGCGCTGGGCCGCCACTTCCCCTTCGACCCGTCGCAGGTCATCATCCCCGAGCCGGCGCCGGCCGCCGATGCCGACAATGCCGACAATGCCGACAATGCCGACGGTGAATTCGAAGTCCGGCTCGTCCACGAGGGCGGCCCGACAACGCTGTTCTATCAACACAATCCGCTCGACGTCGAAGGCTGGCGCGGGGACAACTTCGCGTTCACCTTCAATATCGCCGACTATAACGTGGTCACGTCCGACAGTGTCCACCTGCCGCCGACGGTGCATCTGTTCATGCAGGCCACCGGTGTCTACGTGATGAACTTTCTACCCAAGCCCGCCGAGGGAATTCCCGGCACCGAACGCACGCCGTGGTATCACCGCAACGTCGACTACGACGAGATCGCCTTCTTCCACGGCGGCTCGCTGTACGGCATCCCGATGCCACCCGGTTTGATTTCCCATGCGCCACAAGGGGTTCATCACGGCGCTCCGGAGAAGGCGCGGGAACGGGCGCGCCGCAAATTCGACGACTACTCCCGCGTCGACTGGCAGGTAATCGCCATCGACACGCGCCGGCGGCTGACCCCGACGGCCGAGGTATTGGCCAACGACCTAGGACAACATTAATGACACAAGCCGTGAAACCCAAGAAGTTCGAGTACGACCGGATCCCCTATCTCGTTGCATTCCAGAACAATTCCGGAGTACGAGACGTCTACGGCGGTCTGGCCGAGATCACCGTGCTGGAGAGCTACCTGCTCAAGCCCAAGGACAAGCCGTCGGACACCGTGCTGGTGTTCATGCATCCCATCGGCGGCGGCGCCTACCTGCCGATGATCAACGCGCTGGCGCGGGCCGGCCATCACGTCATCTACTGCAACAGCCGCTTCCGCGGCACCGATTCAGCGCTGCTGATGGAGAAGGTCGTCGAGGATCTCGGCGAGTGCATCAAGGACGCCAAAAAGCGGCTGGGCTACCAGAAGGTGGTGCTTGCCGGATGGAGTGGCGGCGGTTCGCTGTCGGTGTTCTACCAGCAGCAGGCGCAGAATCCGACCATCACGTCCAGCCCGACCGGCGACGGCCCGGACCTGACCAAACTCGACCTGCCCGCCGCCGACGGCATCATGCTGCTTGCCGCGCACATCAGCCGGCACGGCACCCTGACCGAATGGCTGGACGCGTCGATCCTCGACGAATCCGACCCCACCAAGCGCGATCCCGAACTGGACCTGTACAGCCCCGACAACCCCAATCAGCCGCCCTACAGCCAAGAATTCCTGGACCGCTATCGGCGGGCGCAGATCGACCGCAACCGGCGCATCACCGGATGGGTCAGGGACAAGCTGGCCGAATTGAAGGCCGCCGGCCGGCCGGATGACGAGTTCGGTTTCGTCGTGCACGGCACCATGGCCGACCCGCGCTGGCTGGACCCGGCCGTCGATCCCAACGAACGCGCCCCCGGCACCTGCTACCTGGGGGATCCTCAGGTGGTGAACATGAGTCCGGTCGGGCTGGCCCGGTTCTCCACCCTGCGCGGCTGGCTCTCGCAGTGGAGCTACGACGATGCCCGAGGCGACGCGGTGACCTGCGGGCCCGACATCGCGATCCCCGCACTCGTGATCGGTAACCTGGCGGATGATGCCTGCACGCCCAGCCACACCCGGCGACTGTTCCAGGCGATCGGACACGAGGACAAGGAGATGCACGAAATCCCTGGCGCCACACACTATTACGCTGGCCCCGACCAACGCGACGCACTGCGGGCCGCCGTCACCATTGTCACCGACTGGCTGGTGCGGCACGATTTCGCGAGCGCCGAATGACACCAGCGGGACCGCTGGACGGCGTTCGGGTGCTCGAACTGGGCAGCCTGATCGCCGGGCCCTTCGCCGGGCGGCTGCTCGGCGACATGGGCGCCGACGTCATCAAGGTGGAACTGCCCAAGGCCCCGGACCCGCTGCGAACCTGGGGTCAGGCCGAGCTCGACGGGCAGCACGTCTTCTGGACTGTGCACGCGCGCAACAAGAAGGCGATCACCCTCGACCTGCGCCACCCCCGTGGGCGTGAACTGTTCTGCGAGCTCGTCGAGAAGTCCGACATCGTGGTGGAGAACTTCCGTCCGGGCACCCTGGAGAAGTGGAACCTGGGTTACGACGTGCTCAGCGGACGTAATCCGGGCATCATTCTGGTCCGGGTGTCCGGCTACGGACAGACCGGACCGGACGCCACCAAGGCCGGCTACGCCTCGGTCGCCGAAGCGGCCAGCGGGCTGCGGTACCTCAACGGTTTTCCGGGCGGTCCGCCGCCCCGGCTGGCGCTCTCGCTCGGTGACAGCTTGGCCGGCATGTTCGGCGCGCAGGGTGCGCTAGCCGCGCTGTACCGACGCACCGTCACCGGGCGCGGTCAGGTGGTCGACGTCGCGCTGAACGAATCATGTTTGGCCGTACAGGAATCCACCATTCCCGACTACGACGTCGGCGGGGTCGTGCGCGAACCCTCGGGCACTCGGCTGGAGGGCATCGCCCCGTCCAACATCTACCGCAGCGCCGACGGCTCGTGGGTGGTGATCGCCGCAAACCAGGACAGCGTCTTCGCCCGGCTGTGCAAGGCGATGGGCCGCCCGGAGCTGGCCACCGACGACCTGTTCGCCACCCACGTCGCCCGGGGCCGCAATCAAGACGAACTCGACAACATCATCGGGGCGTGGGCCGCGGAGCGCCAGCCCGGTGAGATCATCGAAACCCTCTCTGCCGCAGGGGTGATTGCGGGGCCGATCAATACGGTCGCCGAGGTGGTCAACGATCCGCAGCTGCGGGCCCGCGGCATGCTGGTGGAGCACTACGACGAGCGGGTGCGACGCAACGTGTTGGGGCCGGGCATCGTGCCGGTGCTTTCGGAATCGCCGGGGCAAGTCCGCAATGCCGGCCCCGCGCGAACGGGACAACACAACGACGACGTGTACATCGGGCTGCTGGGCAAGACGGCCGAGGAGCTCGAGGAGCTGCGCGCCGAGGAGGTGCTGTGACACACGTTAAGATTCGAGAAGTCGCCCTGCGCGACGGTCTGCAGACCGAAACACCAATTCCGTTGTCTGCCAAGCTTGAACTGCTGGCCGCGGTTGCGGCCACCGGCGTTCGAGAGGTGGAGGTCACCGCGTTCGTCTCCCCGACGAAGGTGCCGTCGATGGCCGACGCCGCCGAACTGGCCGTCCATCTGCATGACTACCCCGACATCGAATTCTCGGCCCTGGTGGCCAGTCCCAACGGCGCCAAGCGGGCCGTCGCCGCGGGGTTGCGCTCCATCGAGTACGTGGTGGCCGCCGACGACACCTTCAGCAAGGCCAACGTCGGGCGCACCAGCGCCGAGGCCACCACTGCGATCGACGAGATCGTCGCGATCGCGCACGATAGCAACGTCGCCGTCGAGGTCGTCATCGCCACCGCCTGGGACTCACCGTTCGAAGGGCCCACCCCGCCGGAGCGGGTGCTCGAGATCGCGGCGGCCGCCCGCGACCGCGGCGCCGACCGCCTGTCGATCGCCGACACGATCGGTACCACCACCCCGGGGCGAGTGAGTTCGCTGATCGCACAACTGAGTCCGGTGCTCGGCGACCTGCCGCTGGGCGGGCACTTCCACAATACCCGCGGCTCCGGTCTGGCCAGCGCCTACGCCGCGGTCAGCTCCGGGGTGACCCGGCTGGACGCTTCCGTCGGCGGCCTGGGCGGCTGCCCCTTCGCCCCGGGGGCGACCGGCAACATCGCCACCGAGGATCTCGTATACCTCCTCGGCGACAGCGGCTTCGACGTGGACGTCGACCTGCAGGCCGCCATCGCCGCGGCCGACGTGGCGAAGTCGCTGGTGGGACACGACCTGCCGAGCGCCCTGTTGCGCGCCGGCGACCGGATGCGGAACTGATGTCCGCCCCGGAGGCGAACCGCGAGCTGACCGCCAAGGGCCGGCAGACCAGGCAGGCCATCGAGCAGGCCGCCCGAAAACTGTTCGCCGAACGGGGCTTTCACGGCACTACCCTGGCCGACATCACGTCGGCCGCGGGAAAATCGCCGGCGGTGTTCTACCGATACTTCACCGACAAGGAAGACCTGCTGGCCGCTCTCGCGGAATCGTTCCTGCACGAGGTGGTGGCGCCGTCGGGATCGAGCGTCCGCCTGCCGGACTCCCCCGACGACGACGCCTTCTTCACCTCGGTGGTCACCGGCTACTGGAACATGTTCAAGCAGAACATCGGCATCATGATCGCCGTGGCCCAGTTGGCCGCCACCCAACGGCGCTTCGCCGCGGTGCAGAACGAATTCCGGCGGTTCGGAATGGATCTCGTGGCGGCTTCGGTGCGCCGGGCCCAGGAGCAGGGTTACGGCGCCGAGCTGCACCCCGAGCACACCGCGGCGGCCATCGCGTTACTGTTCGAGAACTTCACTACCGTGTTCGTCGGACCGTCCGGCCCCGCGGGCCTCGGTCTGAACATCAGCGACGAAGATGCCATCGCGACCCTGTCGACGGTCTGGAAGAAAACCCTGTACGGCGGCCTCACGACAGCTTAGGAGAAGACGTGGATTTCACTCTGCCAGAGCACCTTCCCGGCCTGCTCTCCGAGATGGATGAGTTCATCGAGGCCGAGATCAAGCCGCTGGAACGCGAGAACATGCAGTACTTCGATCAGCATCGCGAGCATGCGCGCACCGATTGGGACAACGACGGGATCCCGACGC
>CAWCRJ010000018.1:0-15087 GCA_963797865.1 uncultured Actinomycetota bacterium | reverse complement strand
ACCCGATACAGGCTAACCCCACTTGCCGGCCGCGCGGCGGAAGTAGCTATGCCACCCGTGCTTCGACAACGCTGAGGGGTGAAGCGGTGTGAACCACCCGCGTCATCTGCAGTCCGGCTCGGCCCAGCAGGGCTTGGTACTCGTCGGCAGTGCGTTCGCGGGCCCCCAAATTCAGTAGCATCTCCAAATCCACCCATTTCCCCGGGAAGTCACGGTCGTGCTTCGGGATGACCAATTCGATCAGGAGCACCGCCGCTCGCGGGCCGGCCGCCGTACGCACATTGCGCAGGATCTGAACCGCCTTGTCGTCGGGCCAGTCGTGGATGATGTTCTTGAGGATGTAGGCATCCCCACCCGCGGGAACGCTGTCAAAAAATGACCCCTCGGCGATACGTACCCGGTTGCCGACGTGGTGCTCGCGCAACAGTCTTGGGGCGTCCGCTACTACCCGCGGCAGGTCGTACAGGACGCCGCGCGAAGCCGGTGCCCCCGCCAGGATGGTGGCCAACAGTGGGCCGTGTCCACCGCCCACGTCGACGATCGTGGAGTAGGTGCTGAAATCGTAACCAGCGACCACCGATCCGTCCGTGAGCTCCGAAACACTAGTCATCGTCTGGTTGAAAAGTTCGGCAAGCTCGCGCTGCCCGGCGAAGTAGTCGAAGCTCTCCATGCCGCGCAATGCCGGGACGACCGTATTTCCGGTTCGGATCGAATCCACCAGCAGGGTCCAGCGTTCGCGCTGCTCGGCCGACCCATAGAACTGCGCCGCGCAACTCATCGAGATGGGTGCGTCCGAACGCAGGGTGGCGGCAAGGGAATTCAGCTCATAGCGTCCGTCCCGCCGATGTCGGAAGATGCCCTTGCCAATCAAGGCCCGCAGCAGCCGACGTAGCGCATCCCCGTCCGCGCCTACCCGGGTGGCCAGCTCCTCGATCGGCAGCGGTCCGTCGGAGAGGGCGTCGGCGACGCCGAGTTGGGCCGCCACAGTGATCGCCTGCGACGTCCAGGTTGCCACGATCATCTCCATCATTGCTGCCGGCGCAGGGATGCATCGTTGATGGAGCCGCTGCAGACAGTGGCGCATCCACTCAACAGCGCGGGCCAGCCTGGCGGGTGGCACCATGGGCGACTTGCTCACGTTGTTCATCTGGCATCGGCAAGACGGGTAGTCGTCGAGGCCCCGAGGTCTCGGCTGGTCGCCGCGGATATCCGGCGATGACTCACCGCACGCATAAACGTTGTGAGTGCACGGGTCGTGATGCGGTCTGGGATCATCGCCGCCGGCCTCAACACGGCCTCACTGCGGGCCACTTGCAGCGTGGTCACGAAAGAGACGGCCCTGACCTTGCGTCGCCTGGTGTTCTCGTACCAGCGCAGCGCGCCCGACAGATCACGGCTGCTGCAGCGCCCTTTCCAACCTCTTTGGAGATCCGAAAGCGCTCTGCGCAAGACCATTGTGTCGAGCAGCGCTTGATTGGTTCCTTGCGCCAGGGTGGGCGGCATCGTGTGTGCGGCATCACCGAGCAACGTCACCGCGCCTTGCCCGGACACGGGGATCGGATGCCGAAAATGCGGGAACGGCGAACGGGCCAGGTCCTCGTCGGTCAGCGTCGCCAGCACTCGATCGACCGAGTCGGACCATCCATTGAAGTGCGACCGGATCATCTCGATCGGACGCTCGGGTCTGACGTAGTCGGGCGACCATGGCAAGTCGAACCACCACTGCACATCCGAACCTCCGGCCGGCCACAGGCCGAGGTTTCCGTGCTCGCCGATGATCATTTGCGCGACGTCCTTATCGGCGAGGCGGGGAAGGGTGATCAGCCCCTGCCAGCTGCACCAGCCGGTCGGCTGCGCGGGTGGTGCGCCAACGATGACTCGAACCACCGAGTGCAGGCCGTCCGCACCGATCAGCAGATCTCCGTCGGCCCGGCTACCGTCTTCGAAATCGAGGCGGACTCCGTTTCGGGTAGTGACGGCCCCTACCGCACGGGCATTGCAGCGGATGCGTTCGGTCGGAAAGCCTTCCAGCAGCCTCTCCAGCACGACTCGACGGGGGACCATCCGAACTGGCGCGCCCAGTCCGTCCGCAATCGCTGCCAGGTCGACCGTGGCGACCGAACGACCCCCTGCCGTCAGGACCCGCAGGGTGGAAAGCAGCTGACCGGCCCCATCCATATCGACCCCCAGCTGGTCGAGAACCGTTGCGCCGTTGGACCAGATGGTGACGGCTCCGCCAGCCGCCTCCACGTCCGACCGCTGCTCGAAGACGGTGACGTCATGTCCATCACGCAATAATCCGCTGGCAATGGAAATACCGCCCACGCCGGCGCCGACGACGAGGACCCGAAGCGACCGAGTCGATCGCGCGATCGGCACGTACCGGTGCTTCAAGTGACAGCTCACGTCAGTTCTCTTTCGCGCGGTATCAGGCCGAATTCGCCAGTGCGGCCAATACCGCTTGAGTGGATGCGCGGCTTCCGACGGTGATCCGGGCAGCGCCGTCAGGGTAGTAGCGGGCCTTCAGCGCGGTGTCGCCGAATACCTCTCGCCAGGGTCGCCCGACGGCCGGTAGGTAAACGAAGTTGGCATGCCCGTCGGTGGTGTACACGCCCATTGCCCGCAGGCGCCGGGACAGGTAATCCCGCTCGCCGGTGATTCGCAGAATGCGTTGCCGCAACTGGTCTTCGGCATCGTAGGACGCTGCCACCGCGGCCAAGCTGGTAATGCTCATGCCGAACGGTAATTGCATCCCCCACAGTATGGTGGCCAGTTCTGGTGAGGCGAAGCCGTAGCCGATACGAAGTCCGGCCAACCCATAGGCCTTCGAGAATGTCCGCAATACAACGACATTCGGAAAACGCCCGACCAGATCCGGCCCGTCGATGCGGTGCTGGGGGGCGACAAACTCGATGTAGGCCTCGTCGAGTAACACGACCGTGTCGTCTGGTACCCGCCGCAGGAATCGCTGCACATCCGCGACAGGTTCAAGGGTGCCGGTGGGATTGTGCGGCCGACACAGGACGACCACGCCGGCGCCCGCCGCCGCCTCGGCCATTGCCTCCAGGTCGTGGTGACCGTGCTCGTCGAGCGGAACGGTGACCGATTCCAGGCGGGCCATCTGGGCGAAGATCGGATATCCGTCGAAACTCGGCTCGCTCAGCACAATCCGGTCACCGGGCCGCGTCACCGCGTGCAGGACCTGCATCACCACTCCACTCGCACCCGCTCCCAGCACGACCTGCTGTTCGCGGACCCCGATGTGGCCGGCGACCAAGCGGCGCAGCCGTTCGGGCAGGAATTCCGGATACCGGTTTGCGACATCGATCGATCGGATCAGTGCCGACCGCACTGCCGGCAGCGGTGGAAACGGGTTTTCGTTGAGCGACAACGCGAATGGATCGGTCGCGCTGGGCAGCGCGTCGAGGATCGCCGTGGTGACGGGACTTGCCTCCAGTTTCGGTAACATCAGCGTGCTCCGCCCCAGCGCAACGCCGCCGCGCCCGCGAAGTCGCCGGCGTGCGCGAAGGCGGCCATCATCACAACGTCACCTGTCTTGACCCGACCGTCGGATATCGCACGGTCGAGGTTGATCGGGATCCCCGCCCCGAACAGGTTGCCGTATTCATCGAACGTATCGAGATGCCTGGTTTCGGGTACCTCGAGCGCTTCGCGCCAGTTGCGCAGGAACACCCGGTTCGGCTGATTGGTGACCAGCAGGTCGATGTCTTTGGACGACAGGCCGATTCGATCGCAGACGGCTAGCGCCACTTCGGGGACCTGCCGATTGCCGCGAGCGAGTACCTTGGCGATTTTGGTCTCGGTGAACCCGATGCACCCCTCACCGGGGCCGGGCTGCCACCATTTGCGGGGCGGGTCGATGGCGAGCGTCATATCGCCGGCGTATTCGCCGTAGGTGCGGCACTCGATGTCGAGAATCGGTGATTCGTCCGAGACGGTGACCAATCCGACGGCGGCACCGTCGCCGGGCACCGACGACTGCGCCTTACGACGCACGCCGGGCTGGTCGAAGATCTGGCCGGCGGCGTTCTGGGCGATCGCGATCAGCGCCGTGCTGCCCTGCCCCGTGGCAAGCAGCTGACGGGCGACTTTGAGTGCCAGCACGAACGCTGCGCAACCGCCATTGTGCAGATCCAGCACCCAATTGGGCCGCATGCCCAGGCGGTGCGCGATGCCGCCGCCGCCGCCGTAGAACGGCATGTCGGGCATTTGGGCGTGGGTGATCAGCACGTCGACGTTCGCAATGACGTCTTGGCCGTGTCTTTCGATCAGGCCGTGTGCGGCTCGCTCGATCATGTCGATCGTGGTTTCGTCCGGCCCGACGTGATGACGGAACTTTGGTGCGCGGAACATCAGGTTGGCCGCGAGGTCGTCCGACCCGGCGAAGTTCGCGTAGTAATCGGCGCCGATGGGTTCGCCGGGCAGATACGTGGAGACGTCGGTCAGGCTGACAATGGGCTCGTTCATGATGTACTCATCCATTCGGGCTTGATCGGCAGTCCGTTGCGGTGGCGGTATTCGGCGATTGTCTTGAGGTTGTTGAGCTCCAGCCCATGACCGGCGCCGAACATGTCCCAGAAGTCGCCCACCCAGCCAGTGCGCTCTGCCGGTGCGGCGTCGGGATAGGGGTTATCGTCGTAGAACGGGTGACGGCAATTGGTCCACAACACAACGGAACCGGGCTTGTCGAGCAGCACCTGCGCGTCGAGGACCCGCATCAGGTAGATCATCCACAAGTGCTTGCCCTGGTCCCAGGCGCAGTGGTAGTCGACGGTACGAGCCTGCGCATTGGCAACGGTGCGGGTGTAGATCTTGGTGTCCGGGAGCAACCGGTCGTAGGCCAACCAGAGTCCGGACTCCTCAGTGGGGGTGAAGTCTCGCAGGGTATAGGTCCACTCCTCGAGGCTGCGGGAGTCGGCCAGGTATTCGAACAGCTCGTCGGGCGGGCAGTCGACGTAGTCGTTTACCGTGCAGTACTGGCCGAAGACCTCGTCGTGCGGGTACACCGATCGCATCTTGGCCAAGAACATCGGGGCGGTCTCTTCCAAGGGCGAGGTCTCGATCCGCACCACTCCCTCGATCGGGTCCGTGGTGCCGCGATGCACGGCGATATCGTCAAGCGCTGGTATGGACATGGGTTCGGTTCTCCTTTGGAGTTCTAATCTGTTTTCCAACAATGCTTTTAGTGGGCTTGCCGTTCAGGAATGCCGCGAACGGCGGGATTTCGTCTGCGGAGCACTCGACGGTGACCACGGACGGACCGTCGACGGCCATTGCCCGTTCCAGTGCTGCGGGTAGTGCGTCGATGTCGGCCACGTCGACCGAAGACAGCCCGGGGAACATGCCCGCCAGACCGGCCCCCAGCTGGCTGGGAGCGAACCGGTTGTAGCTGTACAGGTCGTCGTAGAACAACTGCTCGCGGGTCACGCACATGGCGTGGGCATTGTTGTTGAACAGTACGAAAGTCACCGGAAGCCGGTACTGCACCGCGGTGTGCACCTCCATGCCGTGCATGAAGAATGCACCGTCCCCGGCGATCACCACGGTGCGCCGGCTAGGCCCGTTGCGCATCGCACGGCCGAAGGCCATCCCGATACCGGCACCGAAGCTGTAGCCCATGCCGCCCATGCCGAGTGCAACCGCGAACCGACCGTCCCGGCGAACAGGGAGGTGATGGATTGCGGCTGCACCGGTGTTGCCGGCGTCGACGACGATGTCGGTTCCGTCGGGCAACACGCGATCGAGCACGACCATGGCATCGCGGTAGCGCACACCCCTACCGGAGAACAGTGGTGGACAGAGTTCGGTGTCTGCAACGAAATCGGGCACGCGCAGGCCCGTCGGCCGCCCTCGCCCGGACAACGCCCGGGTCAGCAACGACAGGGATCCCCGCAGGTCTTCGGTGTGCACGTGCGTGCACGGCAGGTATGGGGGTGCTGATCCGATTGAGACCGTTCGCACCGCTGCGAGCGCGTCGTCGAGGCCGGCGCGGGCGGTCACCGACAGTCGGGTGCCGACCACGAGGCACACGGCGCTGGCTGCCACTGCGTCGGCCACAGCGGGGTGGCCCATCACACCGGTCACACCGAGCGCTGAGGACGAACCGGAACCTGGTGTTCCGGCAACATCTTTGGCGTCGGGCACACATGCTACCTGCGCGCGCAGCACGGCCCGTAGCTCCTCGAGTTCGGACCGGGCGTCATCACGAGCCACCTGCTCGCCGGCGATGATGGTGATAGGTCCAGCCGCTCGGCGCAGAGCACGCACGATCGCATGCGGATCACCGACGAGACTTTCAGCATGATCGAAGCCATGCCGGCCATTACCGCCGTAGCCGTTGACGCCGACCTTAGCCTGCTGAATATCCTTGGGCAGCAACAATACTGCGGGACCACCGGTTCGTGCCGCCGCTATAGCGCTGGGCAACGCCGCAACGATGTCGGAAGGCGTCACCATTCGCCGGCAGAACACCGACACCGCAGAGAATAATGCCTCGGCGTTCAATGAACCGTTGCGACCACTGGTGTCTTGAAAGCTGCCCCGGCCGTCCATTGTGATCGCAGGCTGACCCACCAGTGCCAACACCGGCACCCGGCTGGCCAATGATTCCCCAAGGCCTGGAATGAGATTGAGTGCGCCTCCGCCCGACGTCGCCGCCACCACGCCCAAACCCGCGCCGCTGCGACTGTACCCGTCGGCCATCGTGGCAGCGGAGAACTCGTGCTTGGCCAACACCGCGGTGATGTCCGAATTTAAATATGCGGCGTCGTACAGATCCTCGATGTTGGCACCGTCGACGCCGAATATGTAATCGCTGTCGGTTCTCGCGAGTTGCTCGACGATGTGGTCGACCACCCTGTGTTGCCTGGGCATCTGCTCACCTAACTTGTGATGATGCCGGTAACACGACCGGCGGCTGACTTCAGTTCACCCGGGTTCGAAATTCACAGCGAACGCTCCAGCAGCACTTGGCCGTCGTCGGCTGAAACCACCTGCACAGCAGCGATTTGCTCGACGCGTGTCGAAGTGCTGCCAGTGGGGGTCGCCGTATGGCCCGGATTCGCCACCCAGGTTGCCATTCGAATGTGGCTACCGTCGCGACCTACCATGACCATCGCCAGCGTGTCGTGATGGGCGTTCAGCGGGGCCAGGCAGACGCAGTTCATCGAGATGGACGTTCCCCATCGCTGGCTGCTGAGTGAAACCGTCGAGGCCAGCCTGTTAGTCCCGACCTGCGCCATCGGCTGAACCGGCGCGCCCGCCTGCGGCGGCGTGGGCATCGATGTCGGGTAATTGCCCGCCACGCCGACGAGTACACCGATCGCCAGCACCGCGGCTGCGGCTGCCCCAGCCGTCCACGTCACGATGCGGGACCGGCGCCGCCGCCAGCTCACCGCGGCAAGCAGCGACGGCAGCAACTCGCCGGGCAGCAATGGTTCAACGCCACTGCGGTCGTCGACCGTCGCCAAATCGTTGCGATTCAGCTGCAACAGGAGGGCCGGCATGCCGCCGAGCTCGCCGACGGCGCTGGCGCACAACGGGCAGCCGGTCATGTGCGCTTCGAATTCGCGCCGCTCGGCGGACGACAATGATCCCAGCACGTACGCGGCATCCCACGTCGTGTACTCGTCATGCCCGAATTCCTCACCGCCACAAGGCGTCCCGGGCAGCCATACCTGCATCATCGCGTAACTCCCATCTTCCCTGGCGCGTAGGGTATTTCGTCTCCGGCGGTCGTTCGGATGACCAGTAAAGCCAACATGTGCTATCCGTTTCTTACGTAGTGAGTCGCATGGCGGCGGCGCGGCGGCAAAGGCGCGGCGCCTTCGGTGATGTCGAGATCGGCGGCACCGGTCTGCTCAAGTGCCCTGTCCAGAAAAACTGACTAGCGGGCAGTGCTACACGGCGCTCGTCGGTGATTTATGTTGCGGGGACCGTGAACAGCCCTTGCTTGTTAAACGATAGAAGTGCCTGTTCGGTTCACACACGGCACCGGCCACGGTTAGCTGGGAGGCAAGGTAGGAAACTCGTCGTCAATCACTGCCATGGTGTACGACCGGCCGCCAGCGGTCAGGCTGCGCCCATCCAACTGTGGAATCGGCCATCCGGGTCGTATGCCGAGCGCACCTTGTCGAGGCGTGCCATGTTCGATTCGGCGATGAATCGCGCGGGACGGCGGCACAGATTCTCGTCCGCGAGCGAGCTGCCGGTCGCCAAATGCGACAACGCTGCCATATTCGACGAGGCCCACTCCCTGTACCGTTCATCGTCGGCCGGGTCCTGCCAGATGGTGTAAAGCGCCAGGTAGACCTCGTCTTCCACGCCGTACACCATGTCCGCGCGCTCCGGGGCCGTCTTCCAGCCCGTGAAAATGAAGTGCGAGGGGTGCGGTGGCATGGTTTCGATGATTTTGCGGATACCCGGCAGTAGTTCTTCGGCGGAAGCCGATGTGAACATGTTGTCGGCGATGTAGCGGTGCCCCTTCGGGTAGCTGCTCATCACGGCGGTATACCAATTGGCCAATATTGTCGGTGCATAAGGAAGGGCGACGATGGCCTTGTCGATGACCGGGCAATCACCAAGCAGAGCAAGGGCTTTCGCCGCATCTTCCTCCGAGTCGGCGAATACCGGCGAGGCGATCGTGATACCAGGTCGGTCGAGCCCGGCGGCCGGAAAGCTGCGCGCGGTATGGATCTGCAGTTCGACCCGGTCGTCGAGCTCGGACACGATCGATCGTCCCCAGGTGAACACCTCTTCCGCGACCTCGATCGGATACATGTACAGGCAGGTACCCCACACCGCGGGACGTGGGTGTACCCGCAGTTTGAACGAGGTGACCACACCGAAGAAGCCCGGTCCGGAGCCACGAGCCGCCCAATACATGTCTGGATGGTTTTCGGGGTCGCAGTAGATCCGTTCACCATCGGCAGTGACGACTTCCAGTCCAAGCACGCTCTCGCAGGCCGGCCCGAGCTTCGGACTGTTCCAGCCGTATCCGCCCTGCAGAAGATAGCCACCGAGACAAATGCCTTCACAGTGGCCGGCGGGAAAGAAAAGCCCTTGTGCGTCCAGTTCTGCCGCGAAGACACTGGCGACCTTGCCTGGGCCGACGTCTGCGGTCATCCGATCAGGTTCGACAGTGCAGTGATCGAGCCGGCTGACGTCGAGCATCAGGCCACCGTCGCGCAGATGGCTGGCCGTCCAGCTGTGCCCGCCCGAGCGGATGCCCACTTGATATTCGTGGGCCCGCGCATAACGGATCGCTGCGACCACGTCGTCGTTGTCGTGCGCCTGCACGATCACATCGGGAAAGCGTTCGGGCACAAGCCCATTCCACACCGCGTCCCGACGCGCCTTTTCGTAACCAGCTGCGCCACGGAAGAAGGTCTTTTCAGTGGAAAGTAAAATCATTTCACCCCTTTACCTGACGCCGGTGTCCCGGCGCGATTAGATCGGCCGACGCAGATTCAAGTGAAGCCGGGGCGGATAGACGCATTCGCTTCAAATAGTCCGCGACCTCCCGGGCCAGTGGCGTTGCGTGCAAGCGGATTGCCCGTAGTGGGCCGTTGGGCGGAATTCCGTATCCGATCGCGAACAATCCGTCGCCCAGGTGCGAGGCAAAGCCGCCACGGGGGTTGCCCTGCTCGTCGAGGACACCAAGATGTCCGACCAAACCGTCGATATCAGTGCCGAACCCGGTGGCGGCGATGATCGCCTGCGGAGCCACAGACGCGCCGCCCACGAGGGTTACACCCTCGGATTCGAGCGCCTCGACGGCGCCGACGACCTCAATGCGGCCCACCCGCACGAGGTCGACGAGCTCGTCGGCCAGCGTCGGAATACGACCGCGTTGCTCCACGGTGGCCTTCAGCCCGAGCGTCGGCCGCGCGAAACCGTAGGCCGAGAGGTCGCCCCACGTCAGGCGGTTCATGCGCGCGATCAACGGGTCGACTATGCGTGCGGGAACTCTCGAGAACAGCTCGAGGAAGATGTCCGATGGAAACGGGCCCATGGCCCGCCGCACCAGGTGCGGCGGTGTCCGCACCGCAAGCCAGATCCGTCGCGCGCCGTTGTTGGCGAGCTGAACGGCGATGTCGGCGGCCGAATTGCCGGCGCCGACGACCAGGACGTCGCGGTCGCGATAGGGCCAAGCGTTGGTGAAGTCGCCGGAGTGAACGAGGTCGCCGTCGAAGCGACTCAGTCCGGGCCATGCCGGGATGGTGGGTACACCGTAGTTACCCGTCGCGAGGACGATTGCAGGGGTTCGGATCTCACCCGATGACGTGTCGAGTCGCCAGAGTTCCCCGTCGCGGTTGACGTGGTGGACTTCGCACCCCAGCATGATCGCGATGTTCTGCCGCGCAACGTAGTGGTCGAAATAGCGGACCATGTCCTCCTTGGTTGGCCAACGGCCCGCATTGAAGGGAATCCGTTGTCCGGGAAGGTGCGACAAGAATCCGGTCGTGTTGAGGCGGAAGTTGTCATAGCGCCTGCGCCACGAAATCGCCGGTGCCGCTGCCCGGTCGACAACGAGCGCCTTGATGCCATGCCGATGATCGAGTTGACGCGCAACGGCGAGACCGGCGGGCCCGGCACCGATGACAACGGCGTCGGGGCTGACCCGGGTCTCTGCCGCCATCCGCGATCTCCTGTCGTGTTTCTTGGGTGCCCAAGACCTCGGGCCCCCAGGACTAACACGACCCAGAACCGCTCGCGGTTCATATGGCGGGATGGCCGGCGCGGCGCCGTCGACACAGGCAGCGCTTTCATCGCGCGCAGCACCGGCACCCACCTTGCCAAGGGTCGACCGGGTTACTAGGATATGCAAGTATCCGCTTAAGCGCCGTCAACAACACTCGAGGGCTCCATGACCACACAGATTCCGCACTTCATCGACGGGCACCGCACCGCCGGCCAGTCCGGCCGCAGCGCTGACGTCTTCGACCCCAGCACCGGCCAGGTTCAGGCGACGGTGCCGATGGCCGGCCAGGCCGACATCGATGCCGCGGTGGCATCGGCCGTCGAGGCCCAAAAAGATTGGGCCGCAACCAATCCGCAGCGGCGCGCGCGGGTGATGATGCGCTTCATCGAGCTGGTCAACAAGTCAGGCGACGAGCTGGCCGAGCTGCTGTCGCGCGAGCACGGCAAGACCCTGGCCGACGCCAAGGGCGACATCCAGCGCGGCATCGAGGTCATCGAGTTCTGCATCGGGATCCCCCACCTACTCAAGGGTGAGTACAGCGAAGGCGCGGGACCGGGCATCGACGTCTACTCGCTGCGCCAGCCACTGGGTGTGGTCGCCGGCATCACCCCGTTCAACTTCCCGGCGATGATCCCGCTGTGGAAGGCCGGCCCGGCCCTGGCCTGCGGCAACGCCTTCGTACTCAAGCCCAGTGAGCGTGACCCGTCGGTCCCGGTGCGCCTGGCCGAGCTTTTCTTGGAAGCGGGCCTGCCGCCGGGCGTCTTCCAGGTGGTGCACGGCGATAAGGAGGCCGTCGACGCCATCCTGAACCACCCCGACATCGCGGCGGTCGGGTTCGTCGGCAGCTCCGACATCGCCCAGTACATCTACGCCGGGGCCGCGGCCACGGGCAAGCGCTCGCAGTGCTTCGGTGGCGCCAAGAACCACATGATCGTGATGCCCGACGCCGACCTGGACCAGGCTGTCGACGCCCTGATCGGCGCCGGGTACGGCAGCGCCGGCGAACGGTGCATGGCGATCAGCGTCGCGGTCCCGGTCGGTGACCAGACGGCCGACCGGTTGCGCGCCCGGCTCATCGAGCGGATCAACAACTTGCGCGTCGGCCACAGCCTGGATCCCAAGGCCGATTACGGTCCGCTGGTGACCGAGGCCGCCGTGGCGCGGGTGCGCGACTACATCGCCCAGGGTGTCGACGCGGGAGCCGAACTGGTCATCGACGGCCGCGAACGCGCCAGCGACGACCTGGCTTTCGGGGACGCCAACCTCGAAGGCGGCTTCTTCATCGGTCCCACCCTGTTCGACCACGTCACCCCGGACATGTCGATCTACACCGACGAGATTTTTGGGCCCGTGCTGTGCATCGTGCGCGCGCACGATTACGAGGAGGCGCTGCGATTGCCGTCCGAGCACGAATACGGCAACGGCGTGGCGGTTTTCACCCGCGACGGCGACGCCGCGCGCGACTTCGTCTCCCGCGTGCAGGTCGGCATGGTCGGCGTCAACGTGCCCATCCCGGTGCCGGTGGCCTACCACACCTTCGGCGGCTGGAAGCGTTCCGGCTTCGGCGACCTCAACCAGCACGGCCCCTCGTCGATCATCTTCTACACCAAGACCAAGACGGTGACATCAAGGTGGCCGTCCGGCATCAAGGATGGCGCCGAATTCGTCATCCCCACAATGGATTAGGGTCGCTACTTCATGGCTTCATTTACCCTCGACGACGACGAACGGGTGATCACCGAGACGGCCGCCGCGTTCGCCGCCAAGCGCATCGCCCCGCACGCCCTGGAATGGGATGCGGCCAGACATTTTCCGGTCGACGTGCTGCGCGACTCCGCCGAACTCGGCATGGCGGCGATCTACTGCCGCGAGGATGTCGGCGGCAGCGGCCTGCGCCGGCTCGACGGGGTCCGCATCTTCGAGCAGTTGGCCATCGCCGACCCCACCACCGCCGCGTTCCTGTCCATTCACAACATGTGCGCGTGGATGATCGACACCTTCGGCACCGCCGAGCAGCGCAAGGACTGGGTCCCGCGACTGGCGTCGATGGACGTCATCGCCAGCTACTGCCTCACCGAGCCCGGCGCCGGGTCCGACGCCAGCGCGCTGAGTACCCGCGCGGTCAAGCAGGGCGGCGATTATGTGCTCGACGGTGTCAAACAGTTCATCTCCGGCGCCGGCGCCTCGGACGTCTACGTGGTGATGGCCCGCACCGGCAGCGAGGGGCCGCGCGGCATATCGGCCTTCGTGGTCGAAAAGGGCACTGCGGGGCTCAGTTTCGGCTCGCTCGAGGAGAAGATGGGCTGGCATGCCCAGCCCACCGCGCAGGTCATCCTGGAGGGGGTCCGGGTGCCGGCCGACGCGATGCTGGGCGGCGCCGACGGCGAGGGCGCCGGATTCGGCATCGCGATGAAGGGCCTCAACGGCGGTCGGCTCAACATCGCCGCATGCTCACTCGGCGGCGCCCAGGCCGCCTCCGACAAGGCCGGGACCTATGTTCGCGATCGGCAGGCGTTCGGTTCGTCACTGCTCGACGAGCCGACTATCCGGTTCACCCTGGCCGACATGGCCACCGGCCTCGAGACGTCGCGAATGATGTTGTGGCGGGCGGCCGATGCGTTGGACGCCGACGATCCCGACAAGGTCGCGTTGTGTGCGATGGCCAAGCGCTACGTCACCGACACCTGTTTCGAGGTCGCCGACAAAGCGCTGCAGCTGCACGGCGGCTATGGTTACCTGCGCGAGTATGGTCTGGAAAAGATCGTTCGCGACCTGCGGGTGCACCGAATCCTGGAAGGCACTAACGAAATCATGCGGGTGGTCATCGGTCGGGCCGAAGCGGCACGGGTCCGCGCAACCGCATAGAAAGGTCTTCAGATGACCGAGCACCTGACGGTGGCCTTCCTGGGCCTGGGCCACATGGGCGGGCCCATGGCGACGAATCTTGTTGCGGCCAAACATGCGGTGCGCGGATTTGATCCCGTGTCGGCGGCGCTGTCCGCTGCGGCCGAGGCCGGCGTCACCGGATTCGGCAGCGCCACCGACGCGGTGGCCGGGTCGGACGTGGTCATCACCATGCTGCCCAACGGGGAGCTGGTCAAGCGCTGCTATGCGGAGGTCCTGCCCGCGGCGCGACCCGGCGCGTTGTTCATCGACAGCTCCACGATCTCGGTCAACGATGCCCGCCAGGTGCATGCGCTGGCCGAATCGCACGGCGTCGCGCAGCTGGACGCGCCCGTGTCGGGCGGGGTGAAGGGTGCCGTCGCCGGGACGTTGGCGTTCATGGTGGGCGGCGACGCGGACGCCCTGCAGCGGGCGCGGCCGGTGCTGGAACCCATGGCGGGCAAGATCATTCACTGCGGCGCGGCCGGAGCCGGGCAGGCCGCCAAGGTGTGCAACAACATGGTGCTGGCGGTGCAGCAGATCGCCATCGGCGAGGCGTTCATCCTGGCCGAGAAGCTCGGGTTGTCCGCTCAGTCCCTGTTCGACGTCATCACCGGGGCGACCGGCAACTGCTGGGCCGTGCACACCAATTGCCCGGTGCCCGGCCCGGTCCCGACCTCGCCGGCCAACAACGACTTCAAACCGGGCTTTGCCACCGCGCTGATGAACAAGGACCTGGGCCTGGCGATGGATGCGGTTTCCTCCAGCGGTTCGGCGGCTCCTCTGGGTACACACGCCGCCGAGATCTACACGAAATTCGCTGCCGACCACGGCGCCTTGGACTTCAGCGCGGTCATCGAGATGCTGCGCGGCAGCTGACGCGGTTGGGTCAGAAGTCACCGGCGTTGCGCCGCAACGTCTCAATGGACGTCGCCAAGTCCTGCGATTCGGTGTCGGTCATCCCGATGTCGGCGAATACCTGCTCGTTGAGCGTGAAGGTGGCGTCCTCGACCGTGGACCGGCCCAGGTCGGTGATCTGCACCAGCGTGGTGCGCCCGTCGGTAGGGTGGGGCACCCGCTGCACCAGCCCGTCGGCCTCTAGCCGGCGGATCGCGTGGGTCACGCTGGTGACGTGGACCTGCAGCCGGTCGGAGGCCTTGGTGATGGGCAGCGCACCGGTGCGGCTGAACGCCAGAAGCCGCAGCAATTCATATCGCGAGAAGCTCAGGTCGTAGGGACGCAGCGCCGTCTCGACGCGGGCCAGCAGGATCTGGTGCGCGCGCATCACCGACGTCACAGCGACCATGCCCGGCGCCACATCACCCCACCCGGCGCGCTCCCAGTTGGCCCGCGCCGCGGCAATCGGATCAGGCTTCTCCGGTCGTGATTGCGCCACGCCCTTTCTTACCGCACTCAAAGCGCGAGCGGGTACAACCTCACAACGAGCGTTGCAGAAGCACCTGGCCGCTATCGGCGGAAAC
>CAWCRJ010000017.1:0-27041 GCA_963797865.1 uncultured Actinomycetota bacterium | reverse complement strand
CTACGGGGACGCGGGGCCTTGAAACGAGCCCGATGCGCAAGCCGGCAGCGACATCGCCGCCCGGGGCGTGCTCCCAGGCCGACCAGCCGGCCGAAGCACAGCAAACCCGGCCGCCAGATCAGCATTCGTTGCGTCTTGCGTTCAAAATGGTGGCGAGGCCTTGAGAGTGCGGCCGCCGAACCCCCGGGAGGCTACAGCGCGTGACGAACGCAGGCCTGGGATTTGGCGTCCTGGGACCGTTGTCGATGACGGCCAACGGCAACCAGCTGTCGTTGGGCGCCCCGAAACAGCGCGCGGTGCTCGCCATGCTGCTGGTCCACCGCAACCGGCCGGTGTCCGTCGACGCCTTGATCGATGCCGTCTGGGGGAAGGCTCCCGTGCCGGCGGCGCGGACCAGCATCCAGTCCTACATCTCCACGCTGCGCCGGCTGCTGCGGAGCGCGGTGGCCAACCCGAACAGGGTGTTGGCCAGCGCCCCGCCGGGTTATCGGCTCAGCGTCGCCGACGCAGATTGCGATCTTGGACGTTTCCGCGCCCACAAGACCGCGGGAGTTCGGGCCGCCGGCCTGGGCCGCTTCGAGGAAGCCAGCGACCACCTGTCGGTGGCCCTGAGCGAATGGCGCGGACCGGTGCTCGACGACCTGCACGGTTTCGCCTTCGTCGACGCGTTCGCCGGCATGCTGCTCGAAGAGCGGGTGGCAAGCTACACCGCCCGCGCCGAAGCCGAGATCGCTTGTGGGCGAGCCGATGGTGTGATCGGTGAACTGGAAGCACTCGTCGCGCGGCATCCCCATCGCGAGCCGCTATGGGCGCAACTGATCACCGCCTACTACGTCACCGAGCGCCAGTCGGATGCCCTCGGCGCGTATCGGCGGCTGAAGACGGCGTTGGCCGAGGGTTTGGGCATCGATCCCGGTCCGACGGTGAACGCGCTGCAGCAGCGCATCCTGCGCCAGGAGCCGCTGGGTCCACTCAATCGAGCCCGCAAGTCGGCGGTGATGACCACCCACCAGCAGAGCACCGTCCGGTCGGAGTCGGCGGAAGCGTTGGTCGATGATCCCGTCGTCGCCCGGTTGCGCGATAAGGCCGGCCGGCATTATCAGCTCACCGGTGTGACCACCCGGATCGGGCGTCTCGCCGACAACGAAATCGTCCTGGACGACACCGAGGTCAGCCGCCACCATGCCGTGATCATCGACACCGGAACGGATTTCCTGATCACCGACCTGAAATCCACCAACGGTGTGCAGGTGCGGGGCCGGCGCGTGCGGCGCAGCGCGACGCTGGAAGACGGCGACCACATCCGCATCGGCAATTCCGAGTTCGTCTTCGAAATCCGCCCCGCCTGAACGTTATCCGCGGACCCGGGCCGCCAGCGTGGCAAGCCCCGGGCCCTCGAGGTCAGCCAGGGCGGCCGGGCGACCGGTCATCGCTAGCAGAAGTGCCTCGCCGGGGCCGGTCACTTCGGGCCCGTCGCCGTGCCTCCACTCGACGTCGGTGGCGCGCAGTCCCAGGCCCCTGATCCGGCGTCCGGCGCCCAGCCGAGGATTGCTGGGCACCAGGGGAAGGATCCGCTCGAGTCGATCGGGCGGCACCACGCGCGGGCGGTCCAGTGAGCGGCGGATGTCCTGGTGGTGGATGGTGCCGTCGACGAGGGCGATCATTCCGCCGAAACCCGCTGTCAGGCCGCGCGGTTGGAGATGGCTGCGCAAAAATTCCAACAGCTGCTGCGGGGTGAGAGCCGCGAATTCGTCGACGCCGACCTGGTTGGCCCGCACCAGCCAGCCCTTGGCGAACCGTCTCAGCAGCCCCATCGCGTCCAGCTCCTCGTAGCTGACCACATGCGCGACAACGTCTTTGACGTTCCACCGGGTGCACAGAGTCGGCGCCGCCCAGTCTGGCGGGGTCAGGGTGGCAAGAAATTCCGCAAGGTCGGCCCGCTCGGCGCGGGCCATGGTCATCAGGTCGGGCGTCATCGCGGGTCACCGCCGCTGAACAGCTCCGTGTACCGGCTTAGGTACAACGGCCAACCCGCATCGCCTTCGACGCCGTCGGCGACGGACTCCCAGCCCGGCCCGTGGCGGTCCAGATGACGGTGTTGTAGTTCGACTCGGGTGCGTTCGTCGGACTCTGCGGTGAAGCGCACCTCGACTTCGCTTGTCTTGGCCGGGTCGGTTTCCACCTGCCACGTCGGACCGATGTCCCAGCTGAACATCACGCGATGAGGCGGCTCGTAAACCAGGATTCGCGCCCATCGGCACACGCTGCCGTCGACGCCTCGATCGTAAATATGGCCGCCCACTTGAGGTTCGAACACAGTCTCGGCGATCGGGACCGTCAACAGATTGTGCTCACGCGGCTTGAATGCGCCGAACTGTTCGGTAAAAACGGCGAACGCGCGCTGGACGGGGGCATTGACGACGACGTGGTGGTTGACGTCGGGAATCCGCTGCGTCATGTTGCTCCTTCGTTCATCTCGTCGATGGTCTGCGCGTAGCCGGTCAGCGCCTGTGTCCAGAACCGGTCGAGATCGGCGCGTAATGCCTGCAGACCGGTGGGGTCGAGCTGATAGACCCGACGGGTTCCCGCCGCGCGGTCGCGCACCAGCCCGGCGGATTTGAGCACCTTGAGATGTTGAGACACTGCCGGCCTGCTGACCGGCAGATCGCGGGCCAACTCGCCGACTGCCGACGGGCCGTGGGCAAGGCGCTCTACGATGGCCCGCCGCGTCCGGTCCGCCAGCGCCAGCCAGACGTCACCCGTTTGGTAAGTGACCACGAACCGTAAGTTTATACTTACCAATAGCGGACCTCAAGGGTCGCGGGTCAACCTATGCACGGCTGACGCGTCGCGCCACGCAGGCTTCCGCGATGTGTTGTGCGCCTTAGCGTCTCAGCGGGGCGGGGCCCCACAGGCCGCTGCGCGTCGCCGTCCCCAGCAACAGGTGGGCGGGTTCGGCGTCGGGGTAGTAGGGCGTCAGCCGCTGCAGCGAGCCCCAATCGCGAGACCAGTCGTCCTTGAGATAGGTGGCCATGGTGGTCGCCTTGGCCAACAGCTCGGTGACGCCCAACGGGCCGCCGCCGTTGTTGTCCATCACCGGTGAGTTCGCCTCCGCGCCGAATCGGTCCGGCAGGATGCGCCATCTCGGAGTCTCGTCGACGCCGTTCTGATGACCGAACGGTCGCTGGCAGGGGAAGGCCAGCCCGACGAGCCAGTCCAAAAACACCGGTTCGGTGGAGCCCACCACGTCCTGCAGCGTGCGCAGCTGCGGAATCCTCGGCGTGGTCAGTGCGATCCAGTGCTGCGGAGCCAGGTCTTCGTCGTCGGCGACCAACCGAATCTGGGTGGCCGTATTGGGAATTGCGGACATCGCCAACCGCAAGTTGCGCCAGGCCGGCGACGCGCCCACGTCCGCGAATTGGAGCGAACCGCCGGGGTGTCCGCCGGCCGCCTGGTCGTCGGTGGCCCACTGCACGTGGATCTCGCGGGGGTCGAAGCGACCGGCCGCACTCACCACCAGCAGCGGTCCCGCCGTGTCCCGGGCGGGCAGTCGGTACCAGCTGGACCTCAGGTGCGCGGGCACCTGGATGCCAGAGCGCCAGCTGCCCAGGACCGGTGTGCGCGCAGGATCGAGGTTGAAGGGCAGCTGGGCAGATGAGCCGTTGATCCCCGGTGCGGGGGTGGTGCCGCCCTCGGTACCGGCCTGGTTGCTGCCGGTCTTCTCCTCGTCGTTGACGAAGCTGCGGTCACCCGGGCGTTCCATCACCGGGTCGGCGCGCACGTCCGCGGGGATCCCGTTGGGTGTGAAGGCTTCTGACAAGCCCGCGCCCAGGGCGTCCGCCGCCGACGCGTTGATCGGTGTCAGCATCCCGGCGTTGGGGTCTTGTTCCACCAGCACGTCTTCGGCCAGCCCGCACGACTTGCCGGTCAGAGCCTGCAGGTTGGAGCGACCGACCGACCACGCCGGATACTGGCCGGTCATGGCCAGGGTCAGCGATGCGACCTCGAACACCACCAGCATCCAGGTCGCAATTGCCAAGGGGGACTGGACGATTCCGGCCGCCCGTGTGCCCAGGCGGGTCTTGGGTGGCCCGTTGTCCGGGGCGACGAAGTGGAACCACGCCGCCAACAGCAGCACCACCACGGTCAGTCCGAGCAGCGCGGTGGCGAAGGCGTAATGCCAGGCGGGGAACTCATTCGACCACGGCACACCGAAATTCGACACGTACCACCAGCCGTTGACGCTGGCGAACGACAACGCCACCAGGAACAGCACCACGGCGGCGTACACGGTGCGGTTGCGCCGGGAGCGCATCGCCACGGAGGTCACCGCGACTGCGGCCAGCGCGCCCAGCGGCCCGGCCAGTCCGGCGAACACCCCGAAGTGGTGGGTCCATTTGGTGGGCGTGAACATCATCGCCACGAAGGAGATGATGGTGATCCCGACGATGCGCCGGCTCGGCCCGGTGGCTGTGCCCGGAATCCGGCCCTTGCGCAACGACATTGCGACCGTGATCCCGAGCGCGAGAATCAGCGCGAGCACGCCGAACCGGCGGGCGACCGACCCATCTGGGCTGGCCATGAACAGCCGCTCGTAGCGGAGGTGTTCGTCGAACCAGCTGAGGCTGGGCCCGACGGCGCGCTTGAGCATGCTGGCCTGGATCTCCCCGGTCAGCGTCTGGTCCCGGAAGATCAGGATGGCGGTGACGGTGACCGCGGCCAGCAGGGGAGCGATCAGCGGCAGCGCGCCGAATCGTGTGGAGCGGCGGTGCAGGATGGTCCGTAGCGGCCCGATCGCGACCAGCAGGGCGCCGATCGAGGCGATGCCCGTCGGCCCGGAGAACAGGGTCAGCGCCCCGATGATGCAGGCGATCGCCACCGGCAGCAGCCGGCTGGTGGCCACCGCGCGTTCCACCGAGCACCAGGTCAGCAGGATGCCCAGGGCGATGATCGGCTCCGGACGCAGGCCGTTGTCCAGCGGCAGCCAGACGGCCAGGAACATGCCGGCGGCAGTCCAGGCCGCGGCCCGATTCTGTTTGACGGCATGGCCCAGCCGGGGCATGACTTCACGGCTGATCACCCACCAGCACGTCAGCGCCATCACCAGGGTGGGCAACCGCATCCAGACGCTGGTGGTGCTCACGTGTGCCCACAGCGCGAGCAGGTCGTAGTACCAGCCGAACGGCGCCTCGGGGGTGCCGAGCCACCGGTAGTAGTTGGCCATGTAGCCGGCGTGCTCGGATACTCGGGCCATCGTCAGGATGTAGCCGTCGTCGGAGGTGTTGGCGCCGACGAAATGCCACCACACCAGTACGCCGATGACCAGGGCGTCCAGACCGCCGATGGACCACCAGCGGGCGGGCAGGAAGCGGCGGTGCCGGGTTCCGTCGGCGGTGTCCAGGATGTGCAGCGCGATCAGGGCGGCGGCCGTGAGCACCAGCCCGAGGATCATCGCGGCCATCTTCAGCGGGGTGGGGCTGCTGCTGTAGCGGGTGTCGATGGTCGCGGAGAAGTTCAGGCCGGACGGCGCCGGTCCGCTCAGATCGGTGAAGACGCCGACGATCTGGGGCCGGAAGTCGTAGCCGCTTTTCTCGCCGCGCAGCGGCGCGCCGGGATGCTCGGCGTTGGGTCCTTGGGTCAGCCCGACGAACTCGGCGGTGACCCGGTCGGCGTGCGCGGTGAAAGTCAACCGCTGGCAGGCCGGACTGAGCACCTGGCTCAGCGGGGCGGTCACCACCGGGACGTTGCGCACCACCAGCACCAGGTCGTTGTTGGCGCGCACGATCAGCAGTCCCCGGTCGACGGCCTTCGGTGCCTGCTTGGGCACCGTCGACAACAACACCGTCTTGCCGGGGTTGACTCCGCCGGCCAGTCCGGCGGCCGCCTCGCACGGGACGGTGACGGTCAAATCGGTGGCCACGTAGCCGATCAGCGGTGCGTCGACGCTGCCGAAGGTGCCGTTCTGCGGCCAGTTCAGTTGCGCGGTGGTCTGGTCGACCGGAAGCAGTGGGGTGGCGATCGCCATCAGCACTCCGAGCAGCCCGGCGACAGAAGCAACCAGTCGGGCGATCCGGTGATTCGCTTCCGTGTCTTTCACGGTGCTAGATGCTAGTTCTTCAGGGGTACGGGGCCCCGTTTGAGGCGCGGTGTCGGTGCTCATCAGCCGTTACGCTCCGGCTTGCGGACGGCCAGCACAAAGGGGCCGACGCTTTGGACGACGAAACGCGGGTTGTCGAACAGGGCTCCGCGCAGATCGACGGTGTAGCGCCGCACGTTGGGCTGGTTGGGGTAGACGTCCTCGGCCAGTCGCAGCGTGTAGTTGCCTCCTGTGCCGCGGCGCATCAGGAAAACCGTGGGCGGCGGCCACGGGCAGGTGTCCAGGGCGTGGACCAACTCGTCGGCGGTCTTGAGGTTGGACCACTTGTTGATCTGGGCGGCACGCAGGTCGAACTGTGCGAGCGGGTTGGCGTAGTGCGAGGTGAGCCCCTGGAAACCCCAGTAGGGGTAGAAGGACAGGAAGCTGTAGTCGGCCGTCATCACGACCGTCTGATCGCGGGGCTTGCCGGTCACCTGCGTGATGGCGTGATCGATCGTGGCGTAGAACTTCTCGGCGCTGGGCGGCCGGCGGTCCCCGCGCTGCCCGTGACCGTCCGTGTCGGTGTAGGCGATGGTGAGGTCGGGCCGCAGCACCTCGGGGATGTCCTGGCTGAACGCGATCGCGGCGGCCAAGCCGATGGCGCCGGCCACCGGGGCTATGGCGCGGCCCCAGCTGCGGTCGCGGCCCGCGGCGGCGAGCATCTGCGCCAGTTCGAGGAAGCCGAACGCCCCGGCGGCGACCAGCAGCACGCTCAGGGTCGGCTGCAGCCGGAACGACAACAGGGTGGTGCGCGCCAGTGTGGTGAGCATCGACAGCAGCGACCACAGATAGATCGCCAGCACGCCGATGGCCAGGGCGCCGGCCCGCACCGAGAAGCGGGCCCGCAGCACCAGCCACAGGGTGCCGATCAGGCAGACGACGCCCAGCAGCGTGAACTGCAGCATCGGGAAGGTCAACTCGGCGCCGTCGGCCGGCAGGTAATGCATGGCGCTGCCGGAGTTGCTGATCGGGTTGTGCACGGCCCGCACGACGAACGGCAACCAGGTCGTGCACGCGATCGCGACGGCGATGCCGGCGATGACGGCCACGCGCCGCAGTGGATCGAGCGCGGCCTTGACGCCGTTGCCGCCTGTGCGGTTCCGCTGCCAGCGCACGCCGGCCAGCCACAGGGCCATCAATCCCACCGTGAACGCGCTGAATCCGAAAAGCAGCGTGTACCAGGTGGCCGTCCAGCCGAGAAATAGCCCGGCGGCGATCACCGCGCCCCAGCCCGCACGGCCAGCCGCGTCCGGCCGGTCACCGGCGCGCAGGCCCGACCAGGTCAGCACCAGTGTCGGCGGCAACAGCATGGTGATCATCGCCGAGTAGGGCTCGGGCGAACCGTAGGCCAGCGTCACCGCGGCCGTCGCGGTGGTGACGATCAGCGCGTATTCGAACCGGACCATCCGCCACCACAGCACCAGCGCAACCGCGACGGCGATGGTGATCGAGGTGATGGCCCAGGGCTTGAAGATCTCCCATGCCGGCGTCCCGGACAGGGCCGCGGCGCGTCCGCCGATCCAGAACCAGCCCGGCGGGTAATACGGCGGCAGGCCGAGATAGGTCATGTCGCGCAGGGTGGGACTGTCGGCCAGGCGAGTCACGTATTCGGTGCGGAACTGCTGGTCGACGGAGATGCCGAACAGGTACAGCTTGGTCGCGCCCAGCGGCATGCCCAGGGTCACGACGGTGAACGCGGAGACGAAGACCAGCCCGGCCAGTTGTGTCAACACCCGGCCGCGGGGACGGGCGCAGCGCCGCCACACAAAGCCGACGGCGACCAGGCCGGCCAGGCAGCCGACCTGCCCGACGGTGGTCAGGGCGTGCAGTTGGTTGGAGGACGGAAAGGCGGGCCACTGCACCTGGGCGATGGCGATCAGCGATATGGCCGCGACGGCAACCGCGACCAGCACCGCCAAAGCTATCTGGCCGAGGGTGGCCAGCGCGTTACGCATTATCAGATGGGAAGCTTGCGGAAGATGGGACGCGGGACGTGTCGCAACACCATCATCACATAACGGAATGCTGCTGGTGCCCAAACCAATTCCTTACCTTTGGCGGCCGCGGTCACCGCGAGGTTGGCGACATACTCCTTATCGACGGTCAGCGGCGCTTCCTTGACATGCGCGCTCATCCGGGTACGCACCTGGCCGGGCCGGATCACCAGGACATGAACACCGAACTCGCGCAACGCTTCTCCCAGGCCCAGGTAGAAGCCGTCCAATCCGGCCTTGGTGGAGCCGTAGACGAAGTTGGACCGCCGCACCCGCTCACCGGCGGCCGAGCTCATCGCGATGATCTGGCCGAAGCCCTGGGCGCGCATCTTCTCACCCAGCAGCACTCCTACCGAAACCGCCGCGGTGTAGTTGATCTCGGCGGCCAGCACCGCCTTGTGCTGGTTCTGCCACAACTCTTCGGCATCCCCGAGGATGCCGAACGCGACAATGGCCACGTCGACGTCGCCGTTGGCGAACGCCGCCTCGATCATCTTGGGGTGGGTGTCGGGATCGGTGGCTTCGAAGTCGATCAGCTCGACCGAGCGTGCGCCGGCGGCCTGCATCTGCGCCACCGCGGCATCGCGGCCGGGATCACTGGGCATGGCGGCCAACACAATCCGTGCGTGTGAATTCTGCAGGTAGCGCTCGCAGATCGCCAGGCCGATCTCGGAGGTACCGCCGAGCAGCAGGATGGTCTGCGGATTCCCTACGGCATCGAGCACCATTTAGACTAGCTCCAAACGTCGGGCCATGTCGGAGGCGAATACCCGCAAGGGATCGGCCTTGCGGCGCATTGCGATCCATTCGTCGATGCGCGGATACATGGCGTGAAAGGTTTCGGCGCTGACGCGGGAATCCTTGGCGGTGTAAACCCGTCCGCCGAATTCCAGCACGCGCCTGTCGAGTTCGTTCAGGAACTCGTTGATCCCCGGCTTGTTGGGGAAGTCCATGGCGACGTTCCAGCCGGCCATGGGGAAACTCAGCGGTGCGCGATTGCCCGGGCCGAAGAGCTTGAACACGTTCAGCGCCGAGTAGTGGCCGCTGGTCTGGACCCAGCGGATGATGGCCTTGAATTCGTTCATCGCATCCGGCGGAACCAGGAACTGATGCTGGGCGAAACCCCTTGGGCCGTAGGCATTATTCCAGCCGCTGACCAGGTCGAGCATGTGGTAGAACTGCGACAGATTCTGGACCTTGCCGCTGTACGTTCCGCCCAGCCGGTAATACACCTCGCCGATCGCCATGAACGACAGCTTGTTCATCGCGCTGACCGGGAACACGTCCGGCACCGTCAACAGCTGCGGCGCATCGAATTTCAGCGGGTTCTTGGCCAGCTTCTTGGGCAGCTGATCCAGCTTGGCCAGGCTGCCGCGGCTGACCGCGGCCCGGCCCAGCTTCGGTGGCGGGCTGATCAGGTCGAACCAGGCGCTGGAGTAGGTGTAGTTGGCCTCGCTGCCGTCGAGGTGAACGGCGACCGTTTCGTCGAGGTCCTTGGTGGCAACGCCGTCGGCGATGAAGTAGGCCGTCTCTGTGGGCGTCATCGCAATGGTGGCTCGCAGCACGATCCCGGTCAGTCCGTTGCCGCCGACGGTTGCCCAGAACAGCTCCGCGTCGTCCCCGTCGGGGGTGATGGTGCGGACGGTGCCGTCGCCCATGAGGAGATCCATCGATCGGACATGGTTACCGAAGCTGCCCGCGCTGTGGTGGTTCTTGCCATGGATGTCACAGGCGATCGCGCCGCCGACGGTGACCTGGCGCGTGCCCGGCAGCACCGGAACCCAGAGCCCGAACGGAAGCGCTGCCTTCATCAACTGGTCCAGGCTGGCGCCGGCGTCGACGTCGACCAATCGGGTGTCGGCGCTGATCGAGTGAATGCGATTGAGCCCGGTCATGTCGATCACCAGCCCGCCGCCGTTTTGCGCGTTGTCGCCGTAGGAGCGGCCCAGCCCGCGGGCGATCACGCCGCGGTTCTTGGGATCGGCCGAGTCGGCCACCCGGGCCACCGCCTTGGCGATCATCTCGGGATCGCGGGTGGAGAGCACCTGGGCCACCGACGGCGCGGTGCGCCCGAAACCCATCAGCTGGGCGGGCTTGGTCGGGGGATCGGTGCTCGACATCGTCAAAGAGGGTACCGCTTGCCGATGGCGGCTCAGCGGATGCGGAAGATTACGGCACGCTGCACGACGAAGTTGATCACCGTCGCGGTGCCTTGGGCGATCACGAACGCGACGAGGGGCGCCCAGCCGCGGTAGTGCAGAAGCGCCAGACATAGATGGTTGAGCCCGACCTGGACGGCGAACGTGATGGCGTAGAGAACCATGACCGCGATGAACCGGGCGGTGCTGGGGGTCGCCTGGAAGGTCCAGCGGCGGTTGATCAGGTAGGCCGTGATGGTGCCGACGATGAAGCTGGTGGCCTTGGACAGGTCAACCTGTACGCCCAGGACCTTCCACAGCAGCAGGTAGAGCCCGAAGTCCACGATTCCCGCCAGGCCGCCGGTGACGACGAACCGGGTGACCTGCGTCGTCAGGCTCAAGTGCGGGCACACGTCTTGCGACGCGGCGTCGGGCAGCGGGGCAACCATCGAGGGGAGTCTAACGGGCCCGCCGGGCCCTCCCGGCAAGCGTCAGCGGGGCAGCTTGACCGAGATCAGCTCGACCTGGTTCTCGCCCTGCGGCGTCGGGTAGGTCACCGTGTCGCCGGGTTTCCGCCCGGCCAGGGCCTGGGCCAGGGGGCTGCGAATGGTCAGCGTCTCGGCCTCCCGGCCGACGGGAGTCTCCTCGACGATCGAGATCACATGCATCGTGACGACTTCACCGTCGGCGAACCGCAGGGTCACCTCGGTGCCGCCGGGCAGCGTCTCCGACGCGTCGGCGTCCGATGGCCCGGTCCGCAACCGCCGGTCCAATTCGTTGATCCGGTCGGTGAGCACCACCAGTTCCTCCGCCCGCTGGATCGCCTCGGCGGCGTCGCCGTGATCGCCCACCATGCCGCGGTCGTTCTTGACCTCGGCCTCGAGGCGCTCACGCCGTTGCCGTAGCCGGTCCAGCTCCGCTTCGAGGTTGTTCCGCGCGGCGTCCGCTGCTGATGGGGCTTTTTTGCTCACGTCGGTGGACCTTTCGCCCGGTTGCTCAGGTGGCGTTCCAGTGTGACACCACGACGAGGCACCCCGCCACCGTTCTGCGCGGGGAACGATGCGACCGTGGTTTGACGGTGCGAGGGCGGGGTAAAAGCCCGCTCCGGGCGGCCTCTTGTGTCTTTCGAACGGGCGGTGAGGGCCGGTAATGGAATTCGAAGGTGTGCAGACCGTCGCGCGGGCCATCAGCGTTCGTGGTCCGCAGGGATGTGCATCGCGAACGTGTCGCTGACATTGCGGCTGGCCAATCGGCGGTGGTAGGCGGGACCGCGGGCTCGGGTCGGACATCGCTGCTGCTCGCATTGGCCGACCGGTGACGCCGAACCGTCGCCGTCGGTTCGGCGTCAGCGCGGCGCGAGTGCCCGTGTGGTTGCGAGGATCATGTCGGCGCATAGGCGCGGATTGTCGATCATCGGCACGTGACCGACGTCGGGGAGTAGCAAGTACTCGGCTGCGGGGAGCCGTTCTCGGGCGGTGGTGCCGTAGACATGCGGCGGAAGAATGCGGTCGTTGCCCGACCATGCCAGGGTCATTGGGCAGGGCAGCGGATCGAGAGTTTCGACGCTCTCGGATGGTTGCAGCATGTCTTCGGCGGCGGTGCATCTTGCAAGGTCGAGGAGGGTATCGAGGGCTTGCGCGGGGGTGAGTCGTTCACCGTGATCGGCGGCATCTTGCATCGCCAGTCGACGAAAACATGCGAAGCGGAGCAACGCCGGTGCTACCGGTCGAACCAGATGCGCCCGACGTCTGGCGCGCCGAACCTTGTCGCTGGCACGAGTTTCGTCGCTTGTACCGTGCGTCCAGAGTCCTGCCGGTGAGAAGGCGCAGACAGTAAGTGCACGGCCTCGGCGGGCCAGTTCGATGGCCATCCACCCACCCATCGAATTGCCGGCGATGTGAATGCGATCGAGTCCTCGGGCGTCCAGGAGGCGCTCCATTTCATCGGTGAGGGCCGCCACCGTGGCTTTGCCGGTGAGCTTTGGCCCGCCGCGATGGCCGAGGGCGGTGGGTGCCATGACGTCATGGCGATCGGCGAGCAGCGGGATGACGTCGGCCCACACACCGGCGGACATCATCAGGCCGTGCAGGAGAAGAAGCGGCTGGTTGGTGGTCATGGGGTTCCTTCACTGTGGCGCCGTTCGTCTGAGCCAGCATGGCGGCTATCGCCAACCAACCCGCGGCGGCGTACTTCGCCGAACTCATTGATGGCCTTTGGACACCGCTCGTTTGCGCGATGTGACAACACGGCCACTCGGTGTGACCTACCTCATAGCCTCTTCGTGCGCAGAGGGGCAGCGGCTCGCGCAGCGCATAGCGCAACCGTCCCGCCGCCCTACCACCGACATCAGGGCGGGCCACTGTTCGACCTACGGGAACCGCTACACCCAGTAGGGCACGCGGGCGCGGTACTGGCGCATGGCGAAAGCGGCCAGCAGCCAGCCGACGGCCGTCAACACCAGCACCACGGCCCAGTGCCGCAGGTCCTGATGCGAGCCCAGCAGCGGGGCGCGCACGATGTCGAGATAGTGCAGCAGCGGGTTGAGTTCGACGATCTTCGACCAGCGCCCGGCGCCTTGCTGTCGCAGGGTGTCGTCGTTCCAGATTATCGGCGTCATGAAGAACAGCAATTGCACCACCGAAAAGAGCAACGGTCCGATGTCGCGGTAGCGGGTCGCCAGGATGCCGAAACACAGCGACACCCAGATGCAATTGAGCACGATCAGCGCCAGCGCCGGGATCACCGAAAGATCGGCCCACGACCACGGTTTGGGGAAGATCATCGCGATGACGACGTAGATGACGATGTTGTGCGCGAACAAGATCATCTGCCGCCACACCAGCCGGTAGACGTGCACGCTCAACGGCGTCGGCAGTTGCTTGATCAGTCCCTCGTTGGCGACGAACACGTCGGCGCCCTCCAGAATGGCGGCGTTGATCAGGTTCCAGATGATCAGCCCCAGCGTCACATACGGCAGATGCACCGAGAGCTCGAGATGAAACAGCTTGGAGTACAAGCCGCCCATCGCGACGGCGGTGGTTCCGGTCGCGATGGTGATCCAGAAGGGCCCCAGCACCGAGCGGCGGTAGCGCTGTTTGATGTCTTGCCAGCCCAGGTGCAGCCAGAGCTCGCGGCGGTGGAAGCCGTCGACTAGGTCGCCTCGAGCACGGGTGAACGTCCGCGACTGTGCGGCGGCGTCAATGAACGTCATGCGAATCCTCCCGGCTTGCCGAACTGCTCGCGACGTCCCAAGCGCCGCAACCGGATCCATTCCCGCAAACCGCGCGGGTCGCGACGGGTGACCAGGAAGAACCAGCCGAACCGCACCCATTCCTGCACCAGCAGCTTGCGCAGCCCGGGCTGCGACAGCAGGTAGCCGCGGTTGCGGTAGGTGTAGAACCGCTTGGTGGGGTTGTCCGGATATTGGGTGTGCATGCGGCCACCCAGAATCGGCCGGAACTCGTCGGATCCGCAGGGGTGCAAGTAGATCGTGTCCAGGCAGGTCCCGAACGGTAGGCCGGACCGAACCAGCCGACGGTGCATCTCCACCTCGTCGCCGCGGATGAACAGCCGCAGGTCCGGGACGCCCACCGCGTCCAGGGTGGTGGCCCGAAACAGCGCGCCGTTGAACAGCGAGGCGATTCCGGGCAGTAAGTCCTGCCCCGCTTCGGTGCGCAATTCGCTTGCGCGCCTGCGCCATACCAAGCCGCGTCGCAGCGGGAACGCCAGCCGTTGCGGGTCCTCGGAGTTGCAGACCATGGGTGATACTTCGGCCAGGGCGTGCTTTTCGGCGCAGGCCAGCAGGGTCGCCAGCACGGCCGAGTCCTGCGGGCGGCCGTCGTCGTCGGCCAGCCACACCCAATCGGCGCCCTGGGCCAGCGCGTGCAGCATGCCCAGCGCGAAACCCCCTGCGCCGCCCAGGTTTCGGTGGGAGGGCAGGTAGGTGGTCGGGACCGGCTGGCCCGCCACCAGGTCGCGGATCCGGCCGGAGCCCGGGCCTTCGCCGGAAAAATCGTTGTCCACCACGATGAGGTGATCGGGTAGCCGGGTTTGGGTGCTCAGCACATCGAGTGACTTGGCCAGCTCGTCGGGGCGTCGGTGGGTGACGACGACGGCGAAGACGGTCTCACTCATCCCCGGATGCTCTTTGGGCCAGGGGTGCCTCGAGCCGATTCCCTTGCTGGGTCTCTTCCAGCACCTCACGGACGTGCCGGGCCGCGTCCTCCCCTTCGTACGCGCGCACCACGTCTTCGATGGCGCCGGACATGCGGATGACGCCGTGGTCGATCCACATCGCCGTCTTGCACAACCGGGCCAGGAATTCGTTGGAATGGCTGGCGAACACCAGGATTCCGGAGCGCTCCACCAGACTCTGCAACCGCGACTGCGCCTTCTTCAAGAAGTCGGCATCCACCGCGCCGATGCCTTCATCAAGCAGCAGGATCTCCGGATCGATGCTGGTGACCACGCCCATCGCCAGCCGGACACGCATGCCGGTGGAATAGGTGCGCAGCGGCATGGACAGGTAGTCGCCCAGCTCGGTGAACTCGGCGATCTCGTCGACCTTGGACAGCATCTGCTTTCGCGTCTGACCCAGGAACAGACCGCGAATGATGATGTTCTCGTAGCCGGAGATCTCGGGGTCCATGCCGACGCCCAGATCGAAGACCGGTGCGACCCGTCCGGTGACTGTCGCCCAACCCCGGGTGGGTTCGTAGATGCCCGAAAGTAGGCGCAGCAGAGTCGATTTGCCGGCCCCGTTGTGGCCCACTAGGCCGACCCGGTCGCCCAACTCGAGGGACATGGTGATGTCGCGCAACGCTTCGACCACCACCACGTTGGAGCTGTTGCGCCCGATCGTGCCGCCGGCCTTACCCAAGAAGGCCTTCTTCAACGAACGTGACTTGGCGTCGAAGATGGGAAACTCCACCCACGCGTTGTGCGTCTCGATGTGAGGACCAGAATCCGGCGCCATTGGTGCTGCGTCTGCTTACAGGTACTGACCGTGCCCGGGCGCGCCCGGCTTACCGATGCCCGGGGGAAGCGCGCCTTGGCGCATTTTTTCCAGCTGCGCGCGGGCGGCCATCTGCTGGGCGAAGAGCGCCGTCTGGATGCCGTGGAACAGCCCTTCCAGCCAGCCGACCAACTGCGCTTGGGCGATGCGCAATTCGGCGTCGGACGGTGCGGCGTCCTCGTTGAAGGGCAGGGTGAGGCGATCGAGCTCCTCACGCAGTTCCGGTGCCAAGCCCTCCTCCAGTTCCCGGATGCTGGTCGCGTGGATCTCGCGCAGTCGATTACGGCTGGCCTCGTCCAACGGTGCGGCGCGCACCTCCTCGAGCAGTTGCTTGATCATCGTTCCGATTCGCATCACCTTTGCCGGCTGCTCGACCAGGTCGGTCAGGGAACGCTCGTCGGCGTCGTCGTCGGCGAGCGCCATCATTCGGGGGTCGACGCCGCCGATGATTTCGACGTCGTCGTCATCGCTGCGGGTACTCAATCCTTCACCATCCTTTGTGGACTATGAGTGTGGCGTCGTGCGGTTTCCGCGCCATTCATAAATTCGGGCACCGCCATTGTCGTAGATCAACGCCCACGACTTCGACTTATCCAGTGACACTAGTCCTTCGGGTACGGCGAACCCCCGGACAGTCGGCATGCTGGTGTAGATGTACCGAATATTGAGCGCTTTAATCGCCTCGAGGACCCGCGGATCGGAATCGCCGTCGCGGGCCGAGGTCCAGAAGATGTATCGGTAGTAGCCCGGGCCGGTCTGCTGCGGGAAGTCGTAGTGGGTCCATAACGGATGCAGGTCGGCGACCGCATACATCCACGCGGTGCCGTCGACGTTCGAATCGCCGATCAAAGTCTCGTGCGCGCCCGGCAGCTTGGCCAGATAGGCCATGGCCATCAGGTCGCGCTGGTCGATCATCACCGAGTCGTACTTGTCGCCGAATAGCACCAGGTGCCGATACAGGTAGTGGCGACCGGTAAGAACCGTGGCCGCCACCAGCAGCACGGCGGTTGCCGAGACCCAAACCGGGGTGGGCAGGGGTTTGAAGCGGTTGGTGACGCGTCTGGCGCCGGCCACGACGCCCATGACGATCGCAAACATCGCGACGCCGGCCATCGGCTCCAGCAGCAAGGTGATGGCGGCCGAGATCCGGCGCGGATCCTTGTAGAAGAACTCGCCGAACATTCCGGCCACCGCACCGAGCGGGCCGCCCAACGGGTTTCCGGCGTCGACGTCGACCACCACGAGCACCAGCCATAAAGCGAGTGGCCACCAGATCTTCTTGACCAGGAAAATGACCCCGCCGATGGCCGTCACCGCAATCAGCCCGTACTGCACCGGAAAGTCATTCAGGTGACGGGAGTGCTGGAAGACCGCGTCGAAAATTCCATGCTTCTTGCTGAGGTGGGTCAGAAAGGAGTGCCCGGCGATGATGTCTTCCTGTCCTTTGACGCTGATGAACTGCGGCAACAGGATCAGCCCGGAGACTCCCGCAACGCAGGCCAGCGTGACAAAATCGGCCAGCCTGCCGCGCACCGGACGCCACACCGCATCCATCAGCCACCAAGCCACCAGGAACAACAGCACGATCACCCCGCCGGTGATGTGCACGGACATGACGCCCACCCACGCCAGGACGGCGGCCGGGATGCGGTCGCGGTGTCGCAGCGTGGTGGTGATCAAGACGAAAGCCGGAACCGCGACTCCATAGGCCGCGAGGTTGGGCATCGCCGCGACGCCGAACTCGACATAGGGGACCGCGGTAAACGATGCCGACAGTGCCGCCGCGGTGGCCGCCGCCCCGGCGCTGCGCCACTGGGTGGTGTGCCGCCGCACCAGATGCCAGGTGAACATCGCCGCGCTGGTGGGGAACAACCAAACCGATGCGGCTACCGAAGTCAGTGTGTAGCCGGTAGTGGGCGCCGCCCCGGTCAACTGGCAGAACACGGCGATCAAGGCGTGGAACACCGATGGGTAGTACAGCGTCTTATGGGTCTCGACGTTGCGTAGCTCGCCCATGTGGGTCGACGACGCCTGGCCGGTGTCCAGGATGAAACGCACCTCGTTGGCGTGCCAGACGGCGTCCCAGGTGCTCGGGATGGTCTGCCAATGGGCGGCGAGGCCGCGGTAGGCGGCCCACATGATGAGCAGGGCACCCAGAAACACGCCCGCCCCCACCGTGACGGCGGGCCAACGGCTGATCCCGCGGACTTCGGCATCGCGGTTGCGATAGCGGGCGAGCAGCAACTGCAGGCCGATCATCAGCAGGCACACCACGACCAGCGCCGCCAGTGCGGTCCAGCCGTTCCACGGAATTCCGATGGCACCAAACGGAATAATGGCGAGCGCGACCACGCCGAAGGTCATCGCCGGGCCAACCGCGACAGCGACCGGCCAAGACAACTGACTGATACGCGCGATGATCGCCCCGGGCGCTATCAGCAAGAACAATGCAATGAGCGTTCCGAACCAGAGCCCCACTGGACTAGTATGGCTGGCCGGGTGCCCTGGCTCGGGAGGCCACCAACTGGCCGGAACTTCTCTGGGACCCGCTACCGTCACAGTTTCGCAAAAAGCGGAAGCCCTAAGGTGGCCCATATGGCATATGACGTCGCCCGGGTGCGCGGACTGCATCCGTCGCTGGGTGACGGCTGGGTACACTTCGACGCCCCGAACGGGATGCTGATTCCCGATTCCGTCGCGACCACGGTGTCGACTGCTTTCCGCAGGTCCGGTCCCACTACTTTGGGCGCACACCCATCGGCGCAGCGCAGTGCCGCGGTTCTGGAGGCCGCGCGGGCGGCGGTGGCCGATTTGTTCAACGTCGACCCCGCGGGTGTCGTGCTGGGCGCCGATCGTGCGATCCTGTTGTCGGCGCTGGCCGAGGCGTCGTCGTCGCGGGCAGGCCTGGGCTACGAGGTCATCGTCAGCCGCCTGGACGACGAAGCCAACATCGCCCCGTGGCTGCGCGCGGCGCACCGGTATGGCGCCAAGGTCAAATGGGCCGAGATCGACATCGAGACGGGTGAGCTCCCCACGTGGCAGTGGGAGGGGCTCATCGGGAAGTCGACCAGGCTGGTCGCCGTCGCCTCGGCCTCCGCGACGCTGGGCACGGTCACAGACCTGCGGGCGATGACCAAGCTGGTCCACGACGTCGGTGGTCTGGCGGTGGTCGACCATTCCGCCGCGGCGCCCTACCGACTGCTCGACGTCAAGGAAACCGACGCCGACGTGGTGGCGGTGAACGCCGCGGCGTGGGGCGGTCCGCCGATCGGGGCGATCGTGTTCCGCGATCCCGCGATGCTCAACTCGTTCAGTTCCATCTCGCCGGACCCCAAGGCCGTCGGGCCGGCCCGCCTCGAGATCGGGGCGCACCAGTTCGGTCTGCTGGCCGGGGTGGTGGCCAGCATCGAGTACCTGGCGTCGCTCGACGAATCCGCCCGCGGCAGCCGGCGCGAACGACTGGCGGTATCGATGCAATCCGCCACGTCGTATCTGAACCGGATCTACGACTACCTGATGGGGTCGTTGCGGTCGCTGCCGTTGGTGATGGTGATCGGCCGTCCGGAGGTGCGGATCCCGGTGGTCAGCTTCGCGTTGAACGGTGTGCCCGCCGAGCGAGTGGTTCAGCGGTTGGCGGACAACGGGATTCTAGCCGTCACCAACGAAAGTTCCCGCGCGCTCGATGTGTTGGGCGTCAACGACGTCGGCGGCGCGGTCACGGTTGGCCTGGCGCACTACTCGACGACGGCCGAAGTCGACCAGTTGGTTCGCGCGTTGGCGTCGCTAGGCTAGTTGTCTGCTAGTCCGCCCTCCCCGTCACGCGTGTGCACTCACGGCGGGAATCCGCCGAAATCTCCTCCACCTCGCACACGAAAGCCCTGAGCGCACACTCGACGCCCGGCCCCTTGGCTAGACCGTCAGGACGACCTTTCCGGTCACCTTGCTCGACGTCAGCTGTTCATGTGCCTCACCGGCCTGCTGGATGGGCAGGCGGGCGCCGATGATCGGCCGGACGCGGCCCTCGGCGATCATCGGCCACACCGACGCAATCACCGCCTGCACGATCTCGGTCTTGCTGTTGGGCCCGGTCACCGGGCGGGCGCGCAGCGTGGTTCCGATGACCCGCGCGCGCTTGCCCAGCAGCTTGCCGATATTGAGCTCGCCCTTGATCCCGCCTTGCATGCCGATGATCACGAGTTGCCCGTCGGTGGCCAGGGCGTCGATGTTGCGATCGAGGTAGGAGGCGCCCATGATGTCGAAGATCACGTCGGCGCCGCCGGCCTCTTGCACGCGCGCGACGAAGTCCTCGTCGCGGTAGTTGATGGTGATTTCGGCGCCGAGCTCGCGGCAGAATTCCAGCTTCTCCGCCGATCCGGCCGTGACGGCCACGCGCACGCCCAGCGCGCGGGCGACCTGGATGGCGTGGCTGCCGATGCCGCTGGCCCCGCCGTGCATCAGCAGCAGCTGTCCCTTGCCGAGATGCGCGGTCAGCACCAGATTCGACCAGACGGTACAGGCCACCTCGGGCAACCCGGCAGCGTCGATCAAATCGACGCCGTCGGGAATCGGCAGCAGCTGGCCGGCAGGAACGGCGACGTATTCGGCGTAGCCGCCACCGGCGAGCAGCGCGCAAACCTCTTGTCCGACAGACCAATTCGGCACTTCGGAACCGATGTCGGCGATGACGCCGGACACCTCCATGCCGATGATCTCGCTCGCACCCGGCGGCGGCGGGTATTTGCCGGCGGCCTGCAGCAGGTCGGCCCGGTTGACCCCGGCGGCGGCGACCTTGACCAAGACCTCGCCCTGTCCGGCGGACACATCCGGCACTTCCTGCCAGGAAAGCTGATCGGCGGATTCGGCGACGATGGCGCGCATGGTGGCCACGCTACCGAGTCCCGCTACCCTAATCAGCGGTGGCGTGGCAGAGCGGCCTAATGCACTCGCCTTGAAAGCGAGAGACGGCTAACACCGTCCGGGGGTTCAAATCCCTCCGCCACCGCTCTGATCAGTCGACACTCTGGTGCAGCGTGGGCGCGTAGCGCAGCACTGCGCCCACGCCGTCGGCCGGGGCGATCCGCTCGTCGGTCCGCACGAGGGCGGCGCCGACCGAAATCGCCGATACCGGCAGCGCCTCGTCGGCCCGCAGCGTCTTGGCCGGAGCGGCACCCTGCTCGGACAACACGTTCTGGTCGGGCGCAATCGTCGTCAAGCCCTCGTCGGCAACGACGGTCGCATCACCGATGTCCCCGATGATCAGTGTCTCCACCGCACCCTGACGCAGCGCCGAGCAGACCGCGCCGAGTCCTTCGGCCGCCAGCCCCGACTGCCGCCCGATCTCGGCGGTAAAGCGCTGCGCCGCATCGTCGATGGTGCGCAGCTGGCGCTTGACGAATTCGCCTTCGATGGCGTGCTCGATCTCGCCGAAGTCGTGACCGCTGTGCCGCGCCCCGATCTCGAGGGCCACCGTGCGCTCCTGCAGTCGCTGGGGCAGCGCCGCGAGCAGATCGGAGCGCGAGCGCACCTCACCCACCACAAAGATCACCTCGATCGCCTTGTCCTCGGCCAGCTCAGCGACGCGGTCGGCCACGGCGCGCAGGTTTTTACGGGCGGCCTCTTCGGTGCGCAACTGGGGGTCGCCGTAGCCCGCGGTCTCGGCGCCGGCGGATTTGTGCACGGGATAGCCACCGCCGTCGACGGTTTCGGTGCGCAGCGCCCCACCGATGTGGGTGGTGATGTCGGCACCGCTGTGGTCGACGACCACCAGCACGTAGTCCGGGTGATCGAAGCTTTGCTCGAGAATCGGGACTAGATAGGGCAATTCGGAGACGCGGACGATGTCGGTGGCGGCGGGGCGCGCCAAGTGCTCGTTGATCACCACACCGTCGGCACTGGCGATCACCGCGCGCCCACTGCGGCCGATCGGCGGACGCAGGTTCATGATCGCGTCCTCGATCTGGCCGATCGCCGGCCCCCCGGCACCCAGTCGCTCCAGCTTTTCCTTGACCGCCCGCCACTTCAGCTCGAGTTGAGTCTCGGCGTCGTGGGTGTCGTGTGAGTCGTCGAAGTACACCGAAGCGAACGGCCCCGGTGCGTCCAGCAGCTTGCGGAAGCGTTGCGAGTCCATGCAGTGTTGGTTGCCCCACGAGCCGGGGGACAAACACCTAGCTTCGATCGCCCTCGCTGTCGTCGAAGAAGTGCCACTCGCCATCGTGCTGGACTTCCATGCGCCAGCCGAGTTCGCTGTTGTCGGCCTTTTGGTCGACGAACCACGCGTGTGCGTCGTCGGCGCTTTCGATGTCTTTGGTCGCGACGACGTCGCCCTTCGGGTCGAGCACTCGATAGGTAGCCATGGATGGCAGTGTTCCCACTGCCGCCGTCGTCAATCGGTTGGGATTTCGGCGGTGATCGTGTCCAGCAGGGCCGTGTACCGGCGGGCTTCGGGATCCCGTCCGGGTTTGCCGCTGCTCACCACGCCGGCCGACAGTCCGCGCGCGGGGTCGGCCCAGATCGCGATGTTGACCAGCCCCAGGTTGCCGAACGCGTGTGGCGCGTTGCGCCGAACGGGCCCCACCGGTTGGTGCCGAGGATGTACCCGGTGCCCCAGCGGGCCGGTTTCAACCCGACGGCGAAATCGGGTCGTAGCCTTCGACATTCGGTCACGGCGCCGTACATGGTCTCCGGACTGATCACGCGCACACCGTCGAGTTCGCCTCCGCGCCGCCATATTTCGGCGAACCGCGACATCTCCTGTGCGGTCGAGACTGTGTTCGACGACGGAATGATGGTGGTCAAGAACATCGGAGAGTTCGTATACGGGATCATCTCGTGCACTGTTCCGCCGATCGCCTTGCGGAAGATCTGCGCGACCACCGGCGGAAGCGTCCGCCCGGTGGCGTGGCTCGGCGCGACCAACGGGACGTCCTGCTCAGCGACACCGAAGTTTGTCCAGCGGAAGTCGAGTGGGTCGAGGATTTCGGTGGCCAGGATCTCGCGAATCTCCTTGCCGGTGGCCGCGTAAACGATCTCGCGCACCAGCGGACCCCAGGTCAGCGCGTGGTACATGTGGAACAGTCCGGGGCGGTAGAGCGGCCGTAACTCGCCCAGCTTCTGCTGCGCGTATTCGTGGTCGTCGGCGCGGGTGACGTCCGGCCTGGGCCCGGTCGGAAAGGGCAGTCCCGCGCTGTGCGTCATCACGTGCCGGATGGTGATCCGGTGCTTGCCATGACTGGTGAACGTGGGAATGTATTCGCACACCCGGTCATCGAGCGAGAAGACGCCGCGCTCGACGAGCATGTGCACCACGGTCGCCGCGAATCCCTTGGCCGCCGAATACACGCAGAACGGAGTGTCGGGCGTGACCGCAATCTTCTCTGCGTCGGGCGGATCGCTTGGGCGTCGCCCCAGCCGTGGCCGATCGCGCGGTTCAGCACCACGCGACCGTGCTGCCGGATGCAGAGCTGGATCGCGGGATGGAAGCCGGCCCGGTACCAATGTCGGGCCGCCTGCCAGATCCGGTCGACGGCGGCGCTGTCGATTTCGGAGTGGTCTTCGGCGCCGATCGCCGTCACGGAGTCCAGGTCTGCCGGAAGGCGGACCTTTCCGTCTGGTGTCGTCACCTCAGCGAGGGTACGTGGCGTCCGATTATTCCCCGGTGAACTGCGGTGGGCGCTTCTCGAACGTCGCCGAGATGCCCTCGGTCAGGTCCTTGGACGGCAGGAAGGCCGCGTTCCAGGCCGCCACATATCGCAGGCTCTCCGAGACCGCCGCGATGCGTTGCTGGTCGAGAACGTCCTTGACGCCGTGCACGGTCAGCGGGGGATTGGCGGCGATCTCCGCGGCGGTGGTGTGGGCCGCGGCCAGGGTGGCCTCGGCGTCGGCGTACACGTCGTTGACCAGACCGATCTTCTCGGCGCGGGCCGCGTCGATGTCCTTGCCCGTCAGCGCCAGCTCGCGTAGGTGGCCGTCGTTCAGGATCATCGGCAGGCGGGCCAGGCTCCCGACGTCGGCGACGATGGCGAGCTTGACCTCACGCACCGAGAATTTGGCGTCGGCGCTGGCGTAGCGGATGTCCACCGCCGAGATCAGGTCGACGCCGCCGCCGATACACCAGCCGTGCACCGCCGCGATGGTGGGGGTCCGGCAGTCAGCGACCGCGCTGATCGCACCCTGCATGCGCTTGACCTCGCGGTGGAACACCGCGCGCGGGCCGGCCAGCGCGTCGCCGGACAGCAGCGGGGTGAACGAACCGCCCATCGCCGGCACGTCCAGGCCGTAGCTGAAGTTCTTGCCCGAGCCGGTCAGCACGATGGCCCGCACCTCGGGGTCGGCGTCCAGCGCCGCGAACAGCTCGGGCATTTCCGACCAAAAGGCCGGTCCCATCGCATTGCCCTTGCCCGGTCCGATCAGCGTCACCTGGGCGACGTGGTCTTTGGTCTCGACGGTGACGGATTCGTATGCTTGCGCCATATCGAGACCGTAGCGTGGCGAATATGGCCCCTGACTTGCGACCCGGACCGCATTCCCCGCCCACCGACGAGCTGCACAGCGCCGAGGACGCCTTGGGCGTCCTGCAGCGGGTCGTGCACACCATCGCCGCCGACGACATGTCCCGCCCGACCGTGCGCGAATTCGACTGTCGGAGCTGACCGGGCATCTGCTGAACTCGATCTCGGCTCTCGGCGGCATGGTGGGCGCGGAAGTTCCGGATCCCGAGGAGCGACTCGGTGGAACGTCAGGTCATTGCCGCCGCTCGGCCCGCGCTGGACGCATGGCACCGGCATGGTCTGGAGGGTCACTGCCGTTCGGCAAAGCCGAGGTGCCGCAACAGTGCGTGCGCCATCCTCTCGATCGAATTCCTGGTCCACGCCTGGGATTACGTCACCCCGTCGGGCACGTCGACGCCCCGGAGCCGCTTTCCGAATACGTGCTCGGCCTCGCGCATGACATCATCAAGCCGCAGTTCCGCGGCGGCGCCGGGTTCGACGACCCGGTCGACGTGCCCCCCGACGCCAGCGCGCTGGACCAGCTGGTCGCGTTCACGGGTCGCGACCCGGCGGGGTAGCTCCGCACACTCGACAGCTCAACGAGGGCGCCTAAAAGACTACTCGCGCTCGAGGTAGAAGTAGCGGTACCCCGTCGTCCGGACGCCCTTGCCGTTGATGTGGCCCATCACCGCGTCGGCCTCGATCTCCTTGAAATGGTCGTGCACGGGTTGGCCGTCGTAAACCATCGTCGCGGTGACCTCTCCGCGGAATCCTCGAGCCACAGGCTGGCCTCGCCCTTGCCCATCTCCACGTTGGAGTACTTGTTGCCGTCGGCGTCGACGCATACCAGTGGCTGCGCGTCGCGCGGCCGACTTGAAGGTCTTGCCGATACCAGCCGAGCTTTTCCAGTGAGCCATTCGTCTTGTGTCCGGTCTGGAACTCGCCGCCCTTCCACTCGCCGACATCCCGTCGATGGTCGCGGGCGCAAGCTCGCCCAGAATTCGTCGAGCTCGGCATCTGCGATGTCGCCACTGCGCTCCTTCAATTCGGTGAACTTCTTGCGGGCGAGGTCCACGCGTCTCCTTGCGATGTGCGAGCTATCAATGCGGGCGAATTCCAGCAGGGCGTCGTTTTCCTCCGGCGCCCCGATGCTGACCGGCGCCCTCGGCCGCGATCGGCCGCACCACCAGTGCGCATCGGCGGCCTGTCGGTGAAATCCGTGCGCGCGGGCTCCCAACGGCAGCCACACGAAGTTGGACCTCGGCGAGCAGCCGCCGGCAACTCGAACCCGGCCGCGCGCAGCTCGGCGCTGACCCTGGCGCCCCCGGCGACCAGGGCGTCGGTGCGCGCCAGCAGCTTCCGCGCACCAGCGACGCGATCGCGGCGGCCTGTGCGATGCTCGGCACCGTGACGGGCACGTAGACCTGATCCAGCGCCGTGATCAGCGCCGGGTTCCCTATCGCGTAGCCCACGGCGCAGGTCGGCCAGCCCGGTACGCCTTCGAAAATGTCGCTCTGCGCAGGACCATATTGGGGTGCGCTCCGGGTCAGGCCCAGGCTGTCGGGCGCCATGCCGGCCCGGATGTACTCCACGTAGGCCTCGTCGATGGCGATCAAGACGGTGACGGAACGGCCTGGATGAAACGGGACAACGCGTCGGGGTCCATGATGGTCGAGGTCGGGTTGTTCGGGTTGCACACGAAGATCAGCCGGGTCCGTTCGGTGACAGCGGCGAACATCCCCGCGTTCGAGTCGAAGGTGTGGTCGGTCAGCGGCACCTTGACGGCGGTTGCGCCCGAGACCTGCGTCAAGCGGCGGGTACAGCTCGGCGAGCTGCGCCACCCAGATCACCTCGTCGCCCACCGAGGTGATCTGATCGAGCTGCTGGCACAAGGCTGACCGACCGGTCCCACCGCGATGTTCCCCCGGGCGACGCACTCACGCGTTCGGCAGGCCGCTTCAGCGCCACGACGCAGCCGTTGTCGGGATAGCGGTTGACGATGTCGGTGGCTTGCTCGATGGCCGCAATGACGCTGGAAGCGGGCCGAATACCGTTTCGTTGCTGGCCAGTTCGATGCCCCCGCCATCGAATCCGGCCTCACGGGACACGGTACCCGGGCAGCCCGGCCAGCTCCTGGCTGGTAGGTGGACAGTCACTTCAGCAGCATATGCCGTCGCCTGTGTACGCCATGCCTCCGGGGCAGTCCCTGGGCGGCCGGACGCCGCCAAGCGTCCGGTACCCTCAGGAAGTCCAAAGGGAGGCGTGCCAGAGCGGCCGAATGGGGCTCGACCGCGCGAACGGTTTCCCCGACCCTCAAACCGCATGGAGTTGAAAACCCCTCTCGCCTCCGCACAAATCCCTTTCTGGGATACAAACGAAGATTTCCAGGCGCCCGTAGCTCAACGGATAGTACATCTGACGACGGATCAGAAGGTTGGGGGTTCGAATCCCTTCGGGCGCGCTTCACTAGCTCAGGGTTCGGCAACCCGAAATGATTCGAATCGTTAAGACACAGTTCCTTGTGGGCGCGGACTTTCGCCGATAACTTCCGCTCATGACTGAAAGCATTGACCGAATCGGTGGTGGCGCCGGTGGCGGCTTCGTCGGCGGCGGCGCCGGTGGCGGTTTCCTCGGCGGTGGCGGCGCGGGCGGCTAAGCCCCCGACTCGCAGGCCCGGCCCGGCTGAACGATCGGGCCGGGTGGTGCTATCCGGCCCGGCGCCGGCCAGCAGGTCGAGCTGCATCCACGCAACGTCGTGCCAGCTGCCGAGTTTCCACTGCGACGCGCCGGTACAGCCCGGCGTCGGTGAACCCGAATGAGCGGTGGAAGCGCGTTGCTGGCCTGGTTGGGCTGGGTGATACCGGCGAACGCCTGCCGGTAGCCACGATCGGTGAGCCTGTGCAACAGTTCCGTGTAGAGCGCGCGGCCTCCGCCGCTATCGACGGTGGCCGGCGTGGAGGTAGATCCCGGTCTCGGTCGACCATTGGTACGTGGCAAGGCGATTGAAGCGCGTGCCCGTAGGCGAAGCCGATCACTCGGCGACCGCGTTCCAGGACGAGCCATTCGTGGCTTGCCTGGGCGGCTGGCGATGCGCGCGGCCATCTCATTTTCGGTCGGGACGTCGATCTCCCAACTGATGACCGTGTGCTCGACGTAGGGCCGGTAAACGGCAAGGCACGCAGCGCATCCGTCGCCGATGCCGGCCGGACCAGATCGTCGCTCGCGTGCACGTCCCCGCGCTAGGGGCGCGGCTGGAACGGCTGGAACGGACCC
>CAWCRJ010000016.1:0-35829 GCA_963797865.1 uncultured Actinomycetota bacterium | reverse complement strand
GCCCTTCTCGTCGCGACCACCCGATTGTGGGCGAGGGCGTCGGGATGACGATGCCGCCGCCTGCGGCCTGGAACGGCGGAGTGATCAACCCCGGGTCGGATCGAACTCGAGTACTTGGGTGAGCCGAAGGTTATTGCCGGACGGGTCACGAAAGGAAGTGTCGATGCCGTACGCCTGCCGGGTGGGAGGATCGTTGAATGTAACGCCGCGAGCGGACAATTCGTCATAGCGGGCCTGGCAATCGTCGGTCTCCAAAAACAAGGTACCGCCTGCTCCCTTGGCCACCAGTTCAGCCAGTTGCGCGCTCGCCCCAGCGTCGAGCATTGGTGGTTTTGGAACGGGCATCAGCACCAGCCCGACGTCGTCTTGCCCGACGGGTCCGACGCACAGCCACCGGAAATTCCACGCCTCCATCGTCACATCCGCCCGGATCTCCCAGCCGAGCGTCTTGGTGTAGAACTTGAGCGCCGCGTCCTGGTCATGCACCCAGAACTGCGCGTTAGCGATCTTGAGCATCGGTTCTCCTGACTTCGGTGTGTCGTTTTGAAGCTACGGAGGTCGGGGGTTCGCCGTCTTCTCGAAACGTGCGGTTTTGTGGACGCCCGTAGGCCAGCACGACACAGCGCGGAATCCGCACGTGGCGGTTGGCCGGCGGGAAGTTGTTCCGGTAGTCCTGCGGCGTGCCGCCGAACATGCGGCGAAAGCTGGTAGTGAACGAGCCGACGCTTTCCCAACCGACGGCGAAGCAAACAGCGGCGACGGTCCAGTCGGTTGTGCGCAGCAACGCTGCGGCTCGTTCGAGCCGCCGCGTCAATAGATACTGGTGCGGCGACTCGCCGAACGTCTGCTTGAAGCGTCGACTGAAGTGGGCGGGTGATAGGCCTGCGGCCGTTGCCAGGTCGGCGACGGAGAGCGGCTCGTGATAACGCGCGTCGACGAGGTCTTTGGCACGAAGAAGATGCCGGGCTATTGGTGCAGCTGCCACTTTCATAGTGTGCCGGACCAACCGCTGCTGTTCACGCGCTTGTGAATGCCGCAACGTGGTGTCCCGACGCGATCACACGCGTGGGTTGACCCCTCACGGCGTGGCCAGAACCAGGCCGATGCCGCCCAGAGCGAGCAGCCAGCTGGTGAAGCTGCCGACCAGGAAGTACTCGGTCACCTCGTCGATGCCCACTGCATCGTCGCGGCCAGATTGGGCGTTCAATTCCGGGAACCGGATGATGCCCTTGGCGGCGACGACGGCGCTGGCCGCAGCGACCTGCCCGCCGACGCCGAGGCTCAGGATCAGCAGCCGTTCCATCGGTCCCAGCAGCCTGCCGCCCTTGAGCCGGTCCGACGGCTGCGGCTGACCAGCCGGCCGCACCGCACCCACCGAGCCAAGCACCAGGCGCACCAGCTGATTTGCGGTTGCGAACTGGGCGAGGACCACGCCGACGACCATCAACAACCGGGTGGGCGTGACGGGCGTGAGCGGCAGGTGTACCCAGGCCGACCACCGGGTGACTGCGCCGCCGGCAGGCGAAGACCATCCGGAGAGCACGGTCAGCAGCGCCAGCGCGACGCCGAACACCGCCAAGGCGGCGACGTGCCGGCTGCCGCTGCGTTCGCTTCGCACGCATAGCCACTCCCAGGCGACCACCGCCGCGGCGGCCAGCACCAGCAACCCGATGTCGCCTGCATGCCACAGGGCACTCGCTGCCGCGCACACCATGACCACAACAGGTCCGATGGCCAGCGCCGGCCATACCGCATGGACCGCTCGCCGACAAAGATCGGCGATTCCGAGCGCGATGAGGAAGACCGCGACGGCGCTCACGGCAGACTCCGAAGATATTGGCTGGCAAGGACGATCAGGTCCAAGCCGTCACGGCCGGCGCGCTGGGAAACCGCCGACGGGCTGATGCCCTCGTCCGCGGCGAGTTCCTTTTTGGTCCGGCCGGTCATCAACCCCCGCACAATCCGCAATGATCTTTCATCGAGCGATCCAAGCAGATGGTCCCGACAGATCAGGGCCGCGTTGACCGCGGCGGCGTTGCTGCGGGTGTCGCCGTCCGCCCGGAACGTCGTGCGTACCAGCGTGAACCCGGGCTGCCGCTGAGCCTCTGCGGTCTGCTGGATGGCCTCGCGCGCGCTCCACCAGCCCGGCCCGTCCTGGATTCTCGCGTCGGCATCGAGGATGGTGACCGCGCCCCAGCCGATGCCGAACCGGACATCGACTTCGGCGCCGACGGCCAGCCGCAGCGCCAGGGCGGCATCGATCGCGGCGCCCACGGTCGGGTAGCTGCCCTGGAACTCGTCACCGACGGTGAACGCCGGCGCGTCGATTGCATCGCCGGCGACTTGCCGCAGGGCGCTGGCCAGGACCCGGTGCAGCTCGGAGCGGTCGGTGGCGCGCCGGGAACCGACGACGTCGCCGATGAGGGTCGCTCGCGGTGAAGAACTATCCTTCAGTCGGCTCATTTGAAGATTATAGCTTCATAGAACGAAATTTTAGCTATAAGCTTCACAAAGGCGATCTGACCCGGTTACGCGCCGTCCACCATCCCGGATGCCGCCTGCAGATGCTTGATCGCGTCGCGAACGATGGTCTCGATCAGCTCGGCGCACGACGGCAGGTCCTCGAGAATGCCGGCCACCTGTCCGGAAGCCAGCACGCCGGCCTCGGAGTCGCCGTCAACCAAACCGGCTTTCAACAGCATTGGCGTGTTGGCCGCCATCACCACCTGCGACCAGGTCAGCTCCTTGCCGTGGCGCATCGCCAGACCGTCGCTGATCATCGACCGCCAGGTCATCTGCGACATGTGCTTGAACTTGGCGGCATTGCGCACGGCCGCGGTGAGACCCCTTACCGGCGAACCGCTTTCCAGCTTCTCGACCAGCCCGGTGCGCAGCACCCGATGCGGCATGCCGTCCACACGCGTCGTGACCACCGTGCCGTCCAGCGCCGACTCCAGATAACGGCGCTTCACCCGCTTCGGGCACAGTCGAATCCGAGGTGAGCAGAAACCGGGTGCCCATCGCCACGCCGGCGGCACCGTAGCTCAGGGCTGCCGCCAGGCCGCGCCCATCGAAGAAGCCACCGGCCGCGATCACGGGAATCCCGGTGCCCTGCACGGCATCCAGGACCGAGGGCAGCAGCAAGGTCGTGGCGACGGGGCCGGTGTGCCCGCCGCCCTCGCCGCCCTGCACGATCATCGCGTCGGCACCCCAGCCGGCCACCTTGCGGGCGTGCTTGGCCGCGCCGATCGACGGAATCACCACGGCACCGGCATCTTTCAGCCGCGCGATGAGCTCCTGCTTGGGCGCCAGGGCGAAGGATGCCACCTTGACGCCTTCGCGGATCATGAGGTCGACGCGGTCGCCGGCGTCGGCGGCGTCGGCGCGGATGTTCACACCGAACGGCTTGTCGGTGGCGGCCTTGACCTTACCGATGGCCGTCGCCAATTCGTCCAGCGTCATAGTGGCCGAGGCCAGGATGCCCAGCCCGCCGGCGTTGGCGGTGGCGGACACCAGCCGGGCACCGGCCACCCAGCCCATCCCGGTTTGGACCACCGGGTGCTCGACACCGACCAGCTCGGTCAGCGGCGTGCGCAGCTTCATCAACGGATCTCTCTGTCGCGCAGCGCCTTCGGATCAATGACCTCGCGGATCAGACGCAGCTCGTCGTCGGTCGGCAGCCTGGTCTCCGCGGCGCCGTCCAGACCGTGCACCTCGAACGAGGTGTTTTCGGCGACCTCGTCGGCCGCGACGCCGGGATGCAGGGACACCACCCGCATCGTGCGCTCGGGCCCGCCGAAGTCGAACACACCGAGGTTGGACACCACCCGATACGTGTTGGCGAAGCGGAACGCCGGGTTGTCGGGGTCCACGTTGTCCCAGCCGATTCCGCAGACGATGTCGACCTTCTCGCAGAACACGCGCTTGGAGTGGTTGCCCACCCAGTAGCTGGTCGCGTGGTTGATGGCATTGCCGGGCGCACCCCGGACGCCGAACATCTGGCGTTTCGGTTGCTGCAGCGGACCAAACGCCGAGATGTTCTGATTGCCAAAGCGGTCAACCTGATTGGCGCCCATCACCACGTGACGCCGGCCCCAGGCCAGGGTTTCGAAGACCCGGCCGAACGGCATCCAGCCCTCGACGGGTGCGGACGCCCCCAGGGCGGGGGTCTCGGCCAGCAGCTGCGCCTCGCCGTCGGTCAGCAGGATATCCGGTGAAAAGGTCAACCGGGCCAATCGAGCCCCGACTGAGGCCATGTTGGTCATCGGGCTGACCATGATCTCGCCGGCATCCCGGAACAATTCGGCGCAGGCGACTGCGCAGACTTCGGGTCGGGTGATCACATCGCCGCTCATGACGACGCCTCCTCTTTGAAAGCGCGCACGGCCGCCTGGTAGTCCTCTTCGCTGCCCGACAGGAAGGTTTGCACGAACTGCTGCCAGCCCTCGTCCGTCGAGGCCGCCTCGGCGTAGTGCCGCTGGAATTTCTCGTCACGGCCGTAATCCGGTGCGGCGGTGGTGAAGTGGGCGCCGCCCGGCGCCTCCACCACGCCGTCGACCATCATGCGGTTCACCAACAGCGCCGGCGGGGGGACCGCCTTGACCAATTCTTGGGTGGACACGATGCGCTCCACCGACAGGAAGCGCTTCTCGGCGGCCATCAAAAACAGGTCGTCGAAGTACGGGTCGATTCCGGTGTAGGCGGCATTGCCCCGTTCGTCGCCGAGGTTGAGATGCACGAATGCGGCATCCAGATTCAGCGCCGGCATCGCGAGCAACGTCTCATGGCCACCGCCGGGCGCCGGATACGGGCTGGTCACTGTCTGCAGCTCGCCCTCCCAGAAGTCCAGCACCGAACTGCCCAGACCGGCCCGAATCGGCAAGAACGGCAGCCGTTGCGCTGCGGCCTGCAGTCCGCAGCGCAGCATGCCTTCGTCCATTTCGCGGGCCGCGATTGCGCCATGGGCACGTGCCTTGGCGAACCAGGGGTCGTAGAAGGGCGGGGAGTCCAGCGAGACGAATCCGTAGTAGGCCCGCTTGACCTTGCCGGCCGAGCACAGCAGGCCCAGGTCCGGCCCCCCGTAGGTGACCACGGTCAGGTCGGTGATGTCGGTGCGCAGCAGTGCACGCACGAACGCCATCGGCTTGCGCCGCGATCCCCAGCCGCCGATGCCGATCGTCATGCCGTTGCGCAATTGCGCGACGGCCTCGTCGAGGGTGGTTCTCTTGTCGCTCAAGACTTCTCGCCCTTCGTCGTCCCGGCGAAAGCGTCGCGGTGCTCGTCGGAGACCCCGGCGAGGTTGAGCTCGAACGTAAAGCCTTGCTCCATGCGGTAACTCGAGTTGACTCGTTGTACGTCGATCAGGTTTAGTGCCTCTTTGGCCGCGCGGATGACGCGGGTGTCCTTGGCGGCGATGTCGCGCGCGACCCGCAGGGCGGCCTCGTCGAGCTCGTCGCGCGGCACCACCTCGTGCACCGAGCCGAAGTGGTGCAGGGTGGCGGCGTCGACGGTGGCCGCGGTGAAGAACAGCCGCCGCATCAGGTGCTGTGGAACCAGTCGCGACAGGTGCGTCGCCGCACCGAGCGCCCCGCGTTCCACCTCGGGCAGCCCGAACGTGGCGTCGTCGGAGGCCACGATGACGTCGGAGTTGCCCGCCAGCCCGATGCCGCCGCCGACGCAGAATCCGTTCACGGCGACGACGACGGGCACCGCGCACTCGTAGACCGCGCGGAACGCGGCGAAGCAGCCGCGGTTGGCGTCGATCAAAGCGGTGAATCCCTCGGTGCGCTGCATCTCCTTGATGTCGACCCCGGCGTTGAATCCGCGCCCCTCGGCGCGCAGGATCACCACGTGGGTGTTGGGATCTTGGCCCGCCGCGGTGACGGTGTCGGCGAGTTCGAACCAGCCGCGCGACGGGATGGCGTTGACGGGCGGGAAGTCGACGGTAACCGCGACGATGCCCGGCTCGGTGGTGGTGACTGTGATGGGCAAGGTGCCACTTCCTTGTGGGGGTAACTACCTAAGCAAGCACTTGCTTGGTACGCTAGCACAGTGACTCGCGCCGAAGCATCCGACGCCATCAACTTGGGGCTGGCCGGGCGGGTTGTTCTCGTCACCGGCGGTGTTCGCGGGGTGGGTTCCGGCATCAGTTCCGTTTTCGCCGAGCAGGGTGCCACCGTCGTCACCTGTGCGCGGCGGGCGGTCGAGGGCTTGCCGTATGAGTTTCACTCCTGCGACGTCCGCGACGACGACGCCGTCAAGGGATTGATCGACACCATCGTGGACCGGCACGGCCGGCTCGACGTCGCCGTCAACAACGCCGGGGGATCGCCCTACGTGCTGACCGCCGAGTCCAGCGCCAAGTTCAACCGCAAGATCATCGAGCTCAATCTCATTGGTGCGCTGTCGGTTTCGCAGCACGCCAACGCCCACATGCAAAACCAGCAACAGGGCGGATCGATCATCAACATCTGCAGCCTCAGCGGGCGCCGGCCCTCCCCGGGCACCGGTGCCTACGGGGCGGCCAAGGCCGGCCTGGAAAGCCTCACGCAGACGCTCGCCGTGGAGTGGGGTCCGAAGGTCCGGGTGAACGCCTGCGTGGTCGGCATGGTGGAGACCGAACAGTCCGAGCTGTTCTATGGCGACGCCGACTCCATCGCCGCGATTTCGAAGAATGTGCCGCTCGGCCGGCTGGCCAAGCCGGCCGATATCGGTTGGGCCGCAGCATTTCTGGCGTCCGACGTGGCGTCCTACATCAGCGGGTCCTCCTTAGAGGTGCACGGCGGCGGCGAGCCGCCGCACTATCTGGCCAGCACGAACGCGAGCGCGATCAAGTAGAGGAGACAAGAACTATGGGAGTGGTTGACGGCCGCGTCGTCATCGTCACCGGAGCGGGCGGCGGTATCGGTCGCGCGCACGCGCTGGCCTTCGCGGAAGAAGGTGCGCGCGTGGTGGTCAACGACATCGGGGTGGGCCTGGACGGCTCACCGGCCGGCGGTGGCAGTGCCGCCCAGAGCGTTGTCGACGAGATCACCGCCGCCGGTGGCGAAGCCGTCGCCAACGGGTCCAACATCGCGGATTGGGACCAGGCGGCGAGCCTGATCCAGACGGCGGTCGAAACCTTCGGCACCCTGGACGTTTTGGTGAACAACGCCGGCATCGTGCGCGACAGGATGATGGCCAACACCAGCGAAGAGGAGTTCGACGCCGTCATCGCCGTTCACCTCAAGGGGCACTTCGCCACGATGCGCCACGCCGCGTCGTATTGGCGTGGGCTGTCCAAAGAGGGCAAAACCGTTGACGCCCGGATCATCAACACCAGTTCGGGTGCCGGCCTGCAGGGCAGCGTCGGGCAGGGCAACTACAGCGCCGCCAAGGCCGGCATCGCGGCGATGACTCTGGTCGCCGCGGCCGAGATGGGTCGCTACGGCGTCACGGTCAACGCCATCGCGCCCTCGGCCCGGACCCGCATGACCGAGACGGTGTTCGCCGAGATGATGGCAACGCAGGACCAAGACTTCGACGCCATGGCCCCGGAAAACATTTCACCGCTGGTGGTTTGGCTGGGCAGCGCCGAATCGCGCGACGTCACCGGCAAGGTGTTCGAGGTTGAGGGCGGCAAGATCCGGGTTGCCGAGGGCTGGGCGCACGGGCCGGAAATCGACAAGGGCGCCAGGTGGGATCCCGCGGAACTGGGGCGCGTCGTCGCCGATCTGCTCGCCAAGGCGCGCCGGCCGGTCCCGGTCTACGGCGCCTAGCGCGGTTCACACACCACCAGTGGGATGACCCGGTCGGCGGCCTCGCGGTACTTGCGATAAGGCGGGTACAGTCGCGTCAATCGTGGCCAATACCGTTCGCGCTCAGCGTCGGTGGCGTCGCGGGCGACCAGGTCCAGGTGCTGGGCGCGGATTTGCACCCGCACGTCGGGGTTCTCTTTGAGGTTGAGATACCACAGCGGATCCTCGTCGCGCCCGCCGAAGGACGCGGGCAGGATCACCCGCTCGCCGTCGCGCAGGTACAGCGTCGCGGTGGTTCGCGGCTCGTCGGACTTGCGTCCGGTGGTGGTCAGCAAGGCCGCCGGGAACCGCAGCAGCTTGGCGCCGACCTTGCCGTTGGTTCGTCGGTACACCCAGATGTGGACGCGCGCGAAATACTTGAGCAGCAGCGCAATCGGGCGCGAGTTGCGAATCCAGCGGCGGTCGGACATGGCGCCGAGATGATTCCCCACCCGGAGGAAATGGAAACTCAGGGGTCGCAGATCACGACCGGGATGACGCGATCGGTCCAGGTTCGATAATCGTCGAACGAGGGATACATGGCGTCCAGCTTGGGCCAGTACTCGGCGCGCTCCGCCTCGGTGGCATCACGGGCCTGCAGCTGCAGGACCTCGTCCTTGATCTGCACGGAGACTTTGGGATTGGTCTTGAGGTTGAGATACCACAGCGGGTGCTTGTCGCTGCCGCCCTTGGAGGCGACCAGGATCACCCGGTTTCCCTCGCGCAGGTAGAGCAGCGGGCTCACCCGCGGTTCGCCGGTCTTGCGGCCCGTGGTGGTGAGCAGAGCGACCGGAGCCTTCTGGAAGGTGCCGCCGAACTTTCCGTTGCTGCGCTTGTAGATCCACGCGTTGCCCTTGGCCATCCACTTGATGATGAAGCCGACCCATGGGGCGTTGAGTGAACGTGGCTTCGGTTTCGACATGCTGCTCCTTGACGTCCCTAACGCTGGATAAATGGTTGGAAGCGAACCTTGATGTGGTGGATTTCGGCTTTCCCGCTTGCGCTTTCGGCCGGGATCACGAAGGTCTCGTTGACCTGCGCGGCGAGCCGCCGGCCGCCGAACGCCACTTTGGTCAGCACCTGGTACGCCGCGTGCACCCGGTCGCCGTCGATGCGGTAGTCCGGTGGCGTCGTGTCCGCGAGCAACCGGTACTGGATTCCGCGGTTAAGGCTGCGCCGCAAGTGATTTCCCGAGAAACCATTCTTGATTCCCTGCTCGACGCGGGTGCACTGCGCGGCGAACGGCACGGCGTCACCGTCATGGTTGACCAACGCGTCGATGTAGGACTGCGCCGCGGCGATGCGGCTGTCGTCGGAGACGCTCACCAGAAACCGAAAACGATCGAACGCTAGATGCGCTCGATGATGGTGCCGGTCGACAGGGCGCCGCCCGCGCACATGGTGATCAGCGCGGTGGTCTGGTCGGTGCGTTCCAGCTCGTGCAGCGCGGTGGTGATCAGCCGGCTGCCCGTGCTGCCGACCGGGTGCCCCAGCGCAATTGCCCCGCCGTTGACGTTGACCTTGGCCATGTCCGGGTCGTGCACCCGTGCCCACGACAGCACCACCGACGCGAATGCCTCGTTGATCTCGGTGATGTCGATGTCGCCCATCTTCATCCCGGCCTTCTCCAGCACCTTCGCCGTCGACTGCACCGGGCCGTCCAGGTGGTAGTACGGCTCGGCACCGACCAGCGCCTGGCTGACGATGCGGGCCCGCGGCCGCAGGCCCAGCGCCTTGGCCTTGTCCTCGTCCATCCACAGCACGGCCGCCGCGCCGTCGGAAATCTGCGACGACGTTCCCGCCGTGTGGATTCCGCCCTCGAGGACCGGCTTCAGCGCGGAGAGGCCCGACAGTGTGGTGTCGCGCAACCCCTGGTCGCGGCTGATGGTGACGCGCTCGGACGTCGGCTGCTTGTTCTCGTCGAGTGCCGGGGCCTCGATCGGGGAGATCTCGCGATCGAAACGGCCTTCTTCCCAGGCCTGCTTGGCCCTGGTCTGGGACGCCAGGCCGAACTCGTCGATCTCCTCACGAGTGATGCCGCGCCGCTTGGCGATCCGCTCGGCCGCGGTGAACTGGTCGGGAAGGTCGATGTCCCACGACGCGGGCCGCAGGATGCTGCGGTCGGGACCGGCGTTCGCGCCGAGTCCGACGCGGCTCATGGCCTCGATTCCGCACGCGATGCCGACGTCGATGGCACCCGCCGCGATCAGCCCGGCGACCAGGCCGTTGGCCTGCTGGCCGCTGCCGCACTGGCAGTCCACGGTCATGGCGCCGACGTGCTCCGGCAGCCCGGCCACCAGCCAGCTGACCCGGCTGATGTTGTTGGACTGCTCGCCGTACTGTGTCACGCAGCCGCCGATGACCTGTTCGACGTCGCCGGCGTCAATGCCGGCCTTCTCGACCAGCGCCTTCTGGACCGCACCCAACAGCTCGGTGGCGTGCAAACCGGACAGCCATCCGTTCCGTTTGCCGATGGGGCTGCGAGTGGCTTCAACGATGACAGGGTTACCCATTCCGTCAGGCTAGAACACGTTTCATTACTCTGACAAGCGAGGATGGTGACCTGCCTTTTATCTGCGCAGGAGGCGTGTTTTACTGGCACTAGAACACGTTGCAATTAGTGTTGTAAAAGGAGCGCACCCTACATGGCACCCCCCAACATTCCCGCCGACTTCGACTTCCTTGACCCCGACGTCAACCTTGCCGGGTTGCCCGTCGAGGAGCTCGCCCAGCTGCGTAAGGCAGAGCCGATCCACTGGGTTGACATCCCGAACGGAGCGGGTGGGTTCGAGGACCACGGATATTGGATCGTCACCAAGCACGCTGACGTCAAGGAGGTGTCGAAGCGCAGTGACATCTTCTCGAGCTGGATGAACGGCGCCATCCCGACCTGGCCGCCGGAGATGAAGCGGGAGCAGGTCGAACTGCAGCGCAGCGTCATGCTCAACATGGACGCACCGCACCACACCCGGCTGCGCAAGATCATCTCCCGCGGGTTCACGCCACGGGCCATCGGACGGCTGGAAGCCGAACTGGCCGAGCGCGCCCAGAACATCGCCAAGACCGCGGCGAAAGAGGGCAGCGGCGACTTCGTCGAGCAGGTGTCGTGCGAGCTGCCGCTGCAAGCCATCGCGGGCCTGCTCGGCGTTCCCCAGGACGATCGCGACAAGCTCTTCCGCTGGTCCAACGAGATGACCGGTGGCACCGACCCCGAGTACGCCCACCGTCGATCCCGCGCAGTCGTCGATGGAGCTGATCATGTACGCGATGGCCATGGCCGAGGAGCGGGGCAAGAACCCCACCGACGACATCGTCACCACGCTGATCGAGGCCGACATCGACGGCGAGAAGCTCTCCGATGACGAGTTCGGTTTCTTCGTGGTCATGCTCGCCGTGGCGGGCAACGAGACCACGCGCAACTCGATCACCCACGGCATGATCGCGATGGCGAACAACCCCGATCAATGGGAGCTCTTCAAGAAGGAGCGCCCGGTCGACCACCGCCGACGAGATCATCCGGTGGGCCACTCCGGTATCGGCCTTCCAGCGCACCGCCAACGAGGACACCGAGTTGAGCCGGCGTGCAGATCAAGAAGGGTCAGCGGGTGGTGATGTCCTACCGGTCGGCCAACTTCGACGAAGAGGTCTTCGAAGACCCGCACACCTTCAACATCCTGCGCGACCCGAATCCCGCATGTCGGTTTCGGCGGCACCGGTGCCCACTACTGCATCGGTGCGAACCTGGCCCGCATGACCATCAACCTGATCTTCAATGCGGTCGCCGATCACATGCCGGACCTCAAGCCGATCGGTGAGCCCGAGCGGTTGCGGTCGGGCTGGCTCAACGGGATCAAGCATTGGCAGGTCGACTACGCGGGCAGCCCCGCGGTGACGTCCTGATGGACTTCGATCTCACCGCGACGCAACAGGCCGTCGCCGATGTGGTGACGTCGGTATCCGAGCGTGAATTGAGCTGGGACGCATTGGTCAACGGCGGTGTGACGGCACTAGCGGTGCCCGAACGCCTCGGCGGCGACGGCGTAGGTCTGCCCGAGGTCGCCACCGTGCTGACCGAGATCGGTCGCCACGGCGCCATCACGCCGGCCCTGGCCACGCTGGGTTTCGGCGTGCTGCCGCTGCTTGATCTGGCCTCCGACGACCAGCAGGATCGGTTTTTGGCCGGCTGGTCGCCAAGGGCGCGGTGCTGACCGCCGCCCTCAACGAGCCGGGCACGGCGCTGCCGGACCGGCCCGCCGACCACCTTCGCGAATGGCCGGCTGTCGGGCACCAAAGTCGGCGTCGGCGTATGCCGGACAAGCGGATTGGATCATCGTCACGGCCGACAGCGCGGTCGTCGTCGTGTCGTCGAAGGCCAACGGCGTGGAGCTGGTCCAGACCCCGACCTCGAATGGCTCCGAGGAATACACGGTCACGTTCGCCGACGTCGCGGTTCCCGAACAGTCCGACGTTCTCGGCGGATGCCACGCCGCCGCCGAGTCAATGAGTTGGCGCTGGCCGCGATCGGCGCGTTACACCGACGGGCTGGTGGCCGGGGCGCTGCGGCTGACCGCCGACTACGTGGCCAACCGCAAGCAGTTCGGTAGACCGCTGTCGACCTTCCAGACCGTCGCCGCCCAGCTCGCGGAGGTCTACATCGCCTCGCGCACCATCGATTTGGTGGCGAAGTCGGTTGACCTGGCGGCTATCCGAAGGGCGGGACGCCGACAGCGACCTGGATGTCCTCGGCTACTGGATCACTTCTCAGGCGCCGCCGGTCATGCAGATCTGCCATCACCTGCACGGCGGCATGGGAATGGACATCACCTATCCGATGCACCGGTACTACTCCACGATCAAGGACCTGTCCCGGCTGCTGGGCGGTTCTTCTCATCGTCTCGATCTGGTGGGAGCGCAATGTTCATCGAACTGACTCCGGAGCAGCGCCAGCTGCAAGCCGAACTACGCCAATACTTTTCGAACCTGATCTCGTCCGACGAGATGAAGGCGATGGAGCAGGACCGGCACAACGAGGCCTACCGCGCGGTGATCCGGCGGATGGGCCAGGACGGCAAGCTCGGCGTCGGTTGGCCAAAGGAGTTCGGCGGGTTGGGCTTCGGCCCGATCGAGCAGTCGATCTTCGTCAACGAGGCGCACCGGGCCGACGTGCCACTGCCCGCGGTGACGTTGCAGACGGTCGGCCCGACCCTGCAGCAGTTCGGCAGCGATGCGCAGAAGAAGAAGTTCCTGCCGGCCATCCTGGCCGGTGAGGTGCACTTCGCGATCGGCTACACCGAGCCCGAAGCCGGGACCGACCTGGCGGCGCTGCGTACCACCGCCGTGCGCCAGGGCGACGAGTACATCGTGAACGGCCAGAAGATCTTCACCACTGGCGCCCACGACGCCGACTACATCTGGCTGGCCTGTCGCACCGACCCGGAAGCCGTTAAGCACAAGGGCATTTCGATCCTGATCGTCGACACCAAGGATCCCGGCTACTCCTGGACGCCGATCATCTTGTCCGACGGCGCCCACCACACCAACGCCACTTACTACAACGACGTCCGGGTGCCCGCCGACATGCTGGTGGGCGAGGAGAACGGCGGGTGGCGGCTGATCACCACCCAGCTCAACAACGAGCGGGTCATGCTCGGCCCGGCCGGCCGCACCGCCGGCATCTACGACCGGGTACACGCCTGGGCGTCGAAACCCGGAACCGACGGCGTCACTCCGATCGATCACGACGACGTGAAGCGCGCCCTCGGCGAGATTTACGCGATGTGGCGGATCAACGAGCTGCTGAACTGGCAGGTGGCCGCCGCCGGCGAGGACATCAACGTGGCCGACGCGGCGTCGACGAAAGTCTTTGGCACCGAGAAGATTCAGTACATCGGCCGGCTCGCCGAGGAAATCGTCGGCAAGTACGGCAACCCCGCCGATGCGGACACCGCCGAGCTGCTCGAGTGGCTGGACTCGCAGACCAAACGCAACCTGGTGATCACCTTCGGCGGAGGCGTCAACGAAGTCATGCGCGAAATGATCGCGGCGGCCGGCCTCAAAGTGCCGAGGGTGCCTCGATGACGCGACATTCGGGCGGCGATCGACGAAATCACCGCCACCGTCGTCGCCGCGCCGCGCGACGCTCGGGACCCGGTGAACCTGCCGACGATCAAGAACTGGGTGGAAGCCCTCGGCGACGCCAACCCGATTTACGTCGACGACGCGGCGGCGCAGGCCGCCGGTCATCCCGGAATTGTGGCGCCGCCCGCCATGATTCAGGTGTGGACGATGTTCGGCCTGGGCGGGGAACGTCCGACCGACGACCCCATGGGCCCGATGATGGAGCTCTTCGACGGCGCAGGGTATGTCGGTGTGGTCGCGACCAACTGCGAGCAGACTTACCACCGGTATCTGCGGCCCGGCGAGCAGGTGACCATCTCCTCCGAAATGCGCGACGTGGTCGGACCGAAGCAGACCGCGCTCGGCGAGGGCTGGTTCATCAACCAGCACATCACTTGGCGCGTCGACGACGAGGATGTCGCCGAGATGGCCTGGCGGATACTGAAATTCAGGCCCAGCGAGGATTCCCCAGCCGCAGGCTCCGTCCCGCAGGACCTGGACGCCGACGCCATGATGCGCCCCGCGGTCTCACGCGACACCGCCTTCTTCTGGGAGGGTGTCAAAGCGCACGAGCTGCGCATCCAGCGCCTCGCCGACGGCACCCTGCAACACCCGCCGGTGCCGGCGGTGTGGCAGGACAAGGCCGAGCCCATCGACTACGCGGTGGCCAGCGGTCGCGGCACGGTGTTCAGCTTCGTGGTGCACCATGCGCCGAAGGTGCCCGGGCGCACGCCGCCGTTCGTGATCGCACTGATCGAGCTGGACGAGGGAGTTCGGATGCTCGGTGAGTTACGTGACGTCGACCACGCCGAGATCAAGATCGGAATGCCGGTCCGCGCAACCTATATCGACTTCCCGGCCGGTGAGTCCGGCCCGGAGTGGAGCCTCTACGCCTGGGAGCCCTTGGGAGATCAGGCATGAGCGCACCCGTTGTTGAAGTGGGCACCACCCTGCCCGAACTAAAGCTTCATGGTTCGCCCACATTCATCATCTCAACGGCTCTGGCCACCAGGGACTTTCAGGATGTGCACCATGACCGGGACCTGGCTCAGGCCAAGGGGTCCAAGGACATTTTCGTCAACATCCTCACCGACACCGGGCTGGTGCAGCGTTACGTCACCGACTGGGCGGGTCCGACGGCGCTGATCAAATCGATCGGGCTGCGACTCGGTGTGCCGTGGTACGCCTACGACACGGTGACCTTCTCCGGTGAGGTCATCGCTGTCGACGACGGTCTTATCAACGCTGAAGGTGCTCGGCCGCAACAGCCTTGGCGATCACGTCATCGCGAACGTTACGCTGACGATCGGGGGCGTCTGATGTTGTCGGGTAAGGCTGCGATCGTCGGTATCGGCGCGACCGACTTCTCCAAGGACTCCGGTCGCAGCGAGCTGCGGCTTGCGGCGGAGGCGGTTCTGGATGCGTTGGACGACGCGGGGCTGAGCCCGTCCGATGTCGACGGGCTGACCACCTTCACGATGGACACCAACAACGAGACCGCCGTCGCGCGTGCGGTCGGCATCGGTGACCTGAAGTTCTTTTCGCAGATCGGCTACGGCGGTGGCGCCGCGTGCGCGACCGTTCAGCAGGCGGCGATCGCCGTGGCCACCGGGGTGGCCGACGTGGTCGTCGCGTACCGGGCGTTCAACGAGCGTTCAGGCATGCGGTTCGGCCAGGTGCAGACCCGGTTGGTGGGAAATGCCGGCGTGCAGGCTGATTCGACGGCTGCGGACAACTCCTTCTCGTACCCCCACGGGCTATCCACGCCGGCCGCGCAGGTCGCGATGATCGCCCAGCGCTACATGCATCTGTCCGGTGCGACCAGCCGCGACTTCGGTGCGATTTCGGTGGCCGACCGCAAGCACGCGGCCAAGAATCCGAAGGCGTATTTCTACGAGAAGCCGATAACCATTGAGGACCACCAGAATTCGCGGTGGATCGCCGAGCCGCTGCGACTGCTGGACTGCTGCCAGGAGACCGATGGAGCGGTCGCGATCGTGGTGACGTCGCCCGAGCGCGCGAAGGATCTCAAGCAACGACCGGCGATCATCGAGGCGGCCGCGCAGGGCTCCAGCCCCGACCAGTACACGATGGTCAGCTACTATCGGCCCGAGCTAGGCCTGCCCGAGATGGGGGTCGTTGGCCAGCAGCTCTGGCAGCAATCCGGCCTCAAGCCGACCGACATCCAGACCGCCGTGCTCTATGACCACTTCACTCCGTTCACGCTGATTCAATTGGAGGAGTTGGGATTCTGCGGCCGCGGTGAGGCGAAGGACTTCATCTCCAACGGCGCCATCGAGATCGGTGGGCGGCTTCCGATCAACACCCACGGCGGCCAGCTCGGCGAGGCGTACATCCACGGCATGAACGGCATCGCCGAGGGTGTGCGGCAACTGCGCGGCACCTCGGTGAACCCGGTGCCCGACGTCGAGCACGTCCTCGTCACCGCCGGAACCGGCGTCCCCACCTCCGGCCTGATCCTGGGCTAGGTAGGCCCGCACGGTCTTTCCGCCGAGTGTGAAGTTAGCTTCACATTCGCCGCTGAGCGTGAAACTAACTTCACACTCGACGACTGAAGTGACGCCGCGAGCGACTCGTGCGACGCTGCCGCCATGGGAGAGCCGTTCCTCGGCAGCGAAGCCGTTGCTCGAGGCACATTAACCAGGGGCCAGCTAACCACGGGCTATGTGCGGCTTTTTCGAGACGTTTACGTCAGCCGGAATGCAGACGTCACTGCGGCGCTGCGAGCGCGGGCCGGCTGGTTGTGGTCCGGGCGCCAGGGCGTGGTCGCCGGGTTCGCCGCGGCGGCGCTACACGGGAGCAAATGGGTCGACGACTTGACGGTGGTGGACCTCATTCACGATAACCGCCACCCCCAGGCTGGAATCAGGGCGCACGGAGACCGTATCGAGGACGACGAAATCTCCGTCATGGGAGAAATCCCAGTGACTTCGGCGGCCAGGACAGCCCTCGATATCGGCTGCTGGTATACAACTACGGCGGCGGTTGCCGGCATCGATGCGTTGGCCCGCGCGACGGGAATCAAGGCGGCCGATGTCGAGCTGCTCGCGGAAAGGTACTCGCGCCGCCGCGGCATCGTGCAGGCGCGCAAGGCCATCGCACTATTCGACAGTGGGGCGCAGTCTCCAAAGGAGTCGTGGCTGCGGATCGTGCTGGTACAAGCAGGCTTACCGCCACCGCAAACGCAGATCCCCATCACCGATGAGTTCGGCGATCTCATCGCATATCTCGATATGGGCTGGGGAGAACTGAAGGTCGCGGTCGAGTATGACGGTGATCATCACCGGACGGATCGGCGTCAGTATGGATGGGATATTCGTCGCTCAGAAATGCTGCAGCGACGCGGTTGGATCATAGTGCGGGTAGTCGCGAGCGACCGGCCGGCCGACATCATTCGAAGGGTGCGAGCCGCCCGCGCTCTGCGAGCGTGAAGGTAGTTTCACGCTCGTCACCGAACGTGAAGCTAGCTTCACGCTCGGCGAGAGAAGCGACTCACTCGGCGAAAAACCGAAACCCCTCTACGCAGGGACCAGTTCGACGCCCGACAACACGACGGCGTTGTCGCGCGACGGCGCGACAACGCTGGCCAGGAAGCGGCCGTTGTCCTTCCAGATGCCGACTTTGAGCGTTTCGCCGGGGAAAGCCACCCCGGCGAAACGCGCGCCGTAGGCCGCCACCGCGCCGGCATCGCCGTCGAGCAGCGCATCGGTGATCGCCTTGCAGGTCATGCCGTAGGTGCACAGCCCGTGCAGAATGGGCTGGGAAAACCCTGCGGCAGCGGCGAAGTCGGGATCGGAGTGCAGCGGGTTGCGGTCGCCGCACAGCCGGTAGAGCAGCGCCTGCTGCGGCAGAATCGGCACGTCGACCTCGAGATCGGGAGCACGGTCCGGCGTGCCGTCGGTCGTCGACGCACCACGCTCGCCCCCGAATCCGCCTTCGCCGCGGGCGAAGATGGACCGGCGCTGCGTCCACAGCAGCGTGCCGTCGGGCGCGGTCACCGTCGTCTCGCTCCAGATAACCGCGGCCTTGCCCTTGTCCCAGATGTCGGTGAACCGGGTGACGGCCTTGGCCGATCCTGACGGCGGCAGCGGAGCGGGCGCCTCGATCCGCTCGCTGGCGTGCAGCACTTTGCCCAGCTCGATATCGATGCCGGGGAACTTGACCGTCGGCGGTTTCGTGGCGTGGAAGGTGGCGGCCACGTTGCCGAATGTCGGCAGCACCTGCGGGGTGTCGTCGATCAGATAACGCAGCTCGCGTGGGTTCATCGGATCGGCGCCCGCGCCCAGTCCGAGGTGGTAGAGCTGCACATCACTACTGGCCCAGGAGAATTCGATGGGATCAAGCTCAGCATTCAGCGCGACGCCTACGTCGATTGGCATCTCAGCGCTCCTCCGCAATGTGCAACGCCGCAAGGTAGCCGAACGTCATGGCCGGGCCGATGGTGCCACCCGGACCGGGATATGTGTGGCCCATCACCGGAGCACTGACATTGCCGGCGGCGTAAAGGTTTTCGATGATACTGCCGTCGTCGCGCAGCGCCCGGCCGTGGATATCGGTGCGGATGCCGCCCTTGGTCCCCAGGTCGCCGGGCACCATCTTGGCCGCGTAATACGGCGCGTGGCTGATCTCGCCGAGGTTGGGGTTCGGCTTGTTGGTCGGGTCGCCGTAGTACTTGTCGTAGGCGCTCTCGCCGCGCTGGTAGTCCTCGTCGACGCCGGAGCGCGCGAACCCGTTGAAACGTTCCACCGTCGCGGTGAGTTCGCTCACCGGAAGGCCGGCCTTCTGCGCCAGCTCCTCCAGCGTGTCGGCCTGAATGATGACGCCGGACTCCAGCCATTTACGCGGAATACGTTGTCCGGGCTGCAATCCCGCGAAAATGTAGCGGTCGCGGTACTGCTGGTCGAACACCAGCCACGCGGGAATGTTCTCGCCCGGCCCGGGTCCCTGACCATATTGGCCGCCATACATGTGGTGGCAGGCTTCGACGTAGGGCATCGATTCGTTCATGAACCGCTTGCCCGACATGTTGACGATGATCGAACCCGGCGAGTTGCGCTCGGACAACGCGAACCAGGGCGCGCCCACCAGCGGGACGGTCGGACCCCACCACGCGTCCTCCATGATGTCCAATGCGGCGCCGAGTTTTTCGCCCGCCAGGATTCCGTCGCCGGTGTTGGCCACCGCGCCGACGGTCCACTCGGTGGTGATCGGTGCTCGCTGGTATTTCACCCGCATCTGTTCGTTGTGCTCGAACCCACCCGACGCCAGAATCACGCCACGCCGGGCCCGGATCAGCTGGGGCTCATGCGATTCGGCATCGCCCGCGCCGCGGACGTAGACGCCGCGTACCGCACCGTCTTCGACGTAGAGGTCGGTGAGCGCAGTGTTGAGCACGACCGGCACCCCGGCCCGCTGCAGCCCGATGCGCAGTGGTCCGATCAACGCCCGGCCCATGCCGACGAGATGCTTGCCGGTAGCCTTGGCCCACATCGTGCGCGCCCCGACCTTCAGGCTGCGCAGCACGCCCCGCGGGTGCCGCTTGAGCTGATTCAGCCGCACGTAATCCTGTTGCATCACCACGACGTTCAGCGGGACCTTGCCGTACGCCGGCTCGAGGCCGGATTCGTCGGCGCCGAGCTTGCGGGCGTTGAACGGCTTCGGTTCGATCGATCGGCCCTCCGCGCGACCGCCCGGCGACTCGGGGTAGTAGTCGGAGTACCGCGGCACCCAGCACATCTTCAGCGGGGTGTGCTTGAGCACAAACGACAGCATCTCGGGGCCGCGCTCGAGGTAGGTGTCGATGCGTTCCGGCTCGACGACGTCGCCGACGATCCCGTGCAGATAGGTACGTGCGGCCTCGGCGGTATCGCGGACCCCGTCACGCTTGAGCACTTCGTTATTTGGGATCCAAACGCCGCCGCCTGAGCGTGCGGTCGAGCCGCCGAAGTGGGGGGCCTTCTCGATGACTATGGTGGAAAGACCCCGGTGAGCGGCGGTAAGCGCGGCCACCATGCCGGCTCCGCCGCTTCCGACCACGACGACGTCGTACTCCTGCGCTGACATGTAGAACACGTTATAGAATTGCCCGGGGCGGCCGCTACTGGCCCGGTCGACCGTACGAGGAGACTTGGAAAATGCTCAGTGTTGCCATGCGCGACGAGCTGGCCGCCGACTTGGCGCAAGCCGAGCGGAGCGGCGAGCCGATCACCCCGCTGACCGCCACCTATCCGGACATCGACGTCGTCGACGCCTACGAGATACAGCTGATCAACATCCGCCAGAGGGTCGCCGAGGGCGCCCGGGTGCTGGGGCACAAGGTTGGTCTGTCCAGTAAGGCGATGCAGCAGATGATGGGGGTCGACGAGCCGGACTACGGCCATTTGCTCGACGAGATGCAGCTGTTCGAGGACACCCCGGTCAAGACGAACCGCTACCTGTACCCGCGGGTGGAGGTCGAGGTCGGGTTCATCCTGTCCGACGACCTGCCAGGCGCCGATTGCACCGAGGACGACGTGCTGGCCGCCACCGAAGCCCTGGTGCCGTCGATCGAGCTGATCGACACCCGGATCACCGACTGGAAGATCGAATTGTGCGACACCATCGCCGACAACGCCTCGTCAGCCGGTTACGTGCTGGGTGAGGCCCGGGTGTCGCCGGCCGGCCTTGACGTCAAGGCGATCGACGCGGTGCTGACCTGCGACGGCGAGGTGATCGCCGAGGGTCGCAGCGACGCCGTGTTGGGAAATCCCGTGACAGCCGTGGCATGGCTGGCCCGGAAGGTGGAAAGCTTCGGCGTTCGGTTGCGCAAGGGTGACGTAGTGCTGCCCGGGTCGTGCACGCGGGCGATCGACGCGCATCCCGGCGACCACTTCGTCGCCGATTTCGCGGGCCTCGGTTCGGTCCGCCTGTCGTTCGAATAGGCTCGATTTAAATCATCTAACTTAAATCTCAAAGCTTCGAAAAGGAGCATCATGCCGACTAAGGCGACTGTGGCCATTGTCGGGTCGGGCAATATCAGCACTGACCTGCTCTATAAGCTGCTGCGATCGGACTGGCTGGAACCCCGTTGGATGGTGGGCATCGACCCGGAGAGCGAGGGCTTGGCCCGGGCTCGCAAGCTGGGGTTGGAGACCACCCACGAGGGTGTCGACTGGCTGTTGGCACAGTCGGAGAAGCCCGACCTGGTGTTCGAAGCGACCAGCGCCTATGTGCACCGCGACGCCGCACCCAAGTACGAGGCCGCCGGGATCCGCGCCATCGATCTGACGCCGGCGGCGGTGGGCCCCGCGGTGATCCCGCCGGCCAATCTGCGCCAGCACCTGGACGCACCGAACGTCAACATGATCACCTGCGGCGGGCAGGCGACCATCCCGATCGTGTATGCCGTGTCGCGTGCCGTCGCCGACATTGGCGGGGTGCCCTACGCGGAGATCGTTGCCTCGGTCGCCTCACTCTCGGCCGGTCCCGGCACCCGCGCCAACATCGACGAATTCACCAAGACCACCAGTAGGGGCGTAGAGACCATCGGCGGCGCCAAGCGTGGCAAGGCGATCATCATCCTGAACCCGGCCGATCCGCCGATGATCATGCGCGACACCATCTTCTGCGCCATCCCGGAGGACGCCGACCGGGATGCGATTGCCAAGTCGATTCACGACGTGGTGGCCGAGGTGCAGACCTATGTGCCGGGCTACCGGCTACTCAACGAGCCCCAATTCGACGACCCGTCGATCAACTCCGGGGGCCAGGCGCTGGTCACCACGTTCGTCGAAGTGGAGGGTGCGGGCGACTATCTGCCGCCTTACGCTGGAAATCTCGACATCATGACCGCCGCGGCCACGAAGGTCGGCGAGGAAATCGCCAAGGAGTCCTTGAGCGCGACGGCCGGAGGAGCGCAATCATGAGCACCCAGGAGATCTTCTTCAACCCAATCTGGGACGTCCGGATGACCGACACGTCGTTGCGGGACGGCTCGCACCACAAGCGTCACCAGTTCACCAAGGACGAGGTCGGCGCCATCGTGGCCGCCCTGGACACCGCGGGAGTGCCCGTCATCGAGGTCACTCACGGCGACGGGCTGGGCGGCTCGAGCTTCAACTACGGGTTCTCCAAGACCCCCGAGCAGGAGCTGATCAAGCTCGCCGCCCAGACCGCCAAAGAGGCCAAGATCGCTTTCTTGATGCTGCCCGGCGTCGGCACCAAGGAAGACATCAAAGCGGCGCAGAACAATGGCGGCTCGATCTGCCGCATCGCCACGCATTGCACCGAGGCCGACGTGTCGATCCAGCACTTCGGCCTGGCCCGCGAGCTCGGCCTGGAAACGGTCGGGTTCCTGATGATGAGCCACACCATCTCGCCCGAGAAGCTGGCCGCGCAGGCCCGCATCATGGCCGATGCCGGCTGCCAGTGCGTCTACGTGGTCGATTCCGCCGGAGCGCTGGTCCTCGAGGGCGTGCGTGACCGGGTCGCGGCGCTGGTCGCCGAGCTCGGTGACGACGCCCAGGTCGGCTTCCACGGCCACGAAAACCTGGGGCTCGGGGTGGCCAACAGCGTCGAGGCCGTCCGGGCGGGCGCCAAGCAGATCGACGGTTCCTGCCGCCGGTTCGGCGCCGGGGCCGGCAATGCGCCAGTCGAGGCGCTGATCGGCGTGTTCGACAAGATCGGCGTGAAGACCGGGATCGACTTCTTCGACATCGCCGACGCCGCCGAAGAGGTGGTCGCCCCGGCCATGCCCGCCGAGTGCCTGCTCGACCGCAACGCCCTGATCATGGGGTACTCCGGGGTGTACTCGAGCTTCCTCAAGCACGCCATCCGCCAGGGCGAGCGCTACGGTGTGCCGGCGCATGAGCTGCTGCACCGCGCCGGGCAGCGCAAACTCATCGGTGGCCAGGAAGACCAGCTCATCGACATCGCGCTGGAGATCAAGCGCGAGCAAGAGAGCGGGGCCGCGGCACCGCGTTGATCTGCTGCTTGGCCGACGACACGCACAGGCTACGCAAAGGTGCCGCGAGTATCTTGGCGAGCATGAGCACATCGAACACAGTCGGCGCTCGTCGTCGTGGGCTGTACGGCCTGCTCGTCGGGGGATTACTCAGCGCCACCGCCGCAACGGTGATCGCACTGCCCGTGGCGGGCATAGCCAACGCGGATCCGCAATGCAATCAGGACGTGGGTCAATCCATCGACTCGTACCTGCAGAAGCACCCCGACCTCCACCAGCAGCTGCAGGCCAAGTCGCAGGCGGAGGGCGGTAACGGCAACGTCATCGACTACCTCAATCGGCATCCCGACGTCCGCCAGCACCTGATCGACCTCTCCCACTCGTGCCCACCCTAGTGAGTCGGCGTCGTTCTTGAACGCTGTGGCCGACGCGCGGGAACGTTCGCCATTGACGAAAAAGTAGAACACGTTCTAGCGTCTAGGCGTGTTCTCTGATTCCCTCACCGAAGCCATCGCCGAGTCCGAAAAGCTGGTGGCTGCGGCGCCGCACATCGAGACCGAGGCCGACCTGCTGGAAGGGCTGCAGTACCTGGCCGGCTGCATCGCCGGGTGTCTGCACCTGTCGTTCGACTACGACCGTGACCATCCCTTCCTGCAGTCGGGCACCGGACCGTTCACCAAGATGGGCCTGGACAACCCCGATACGCTCTACTTCGGCACGCGGGTGCACGCCAATCACGATTACGTCGTCACTGGCCGGCGCGGCACCACCACCGACCTGAGTTTCCAGCTGCTGGGCGGCGAGTACACCGACGACAACGTCCCGGCCAGCCAGGCCGCGTTCGACGACCGGGAACTGCAGATCGCACCCGACGGTAGCTTCGAGTGGCGGGTGCGGCCGACGAGTCCCGGGCAACTGGTGATCCGCGAGGTGTACGGCGACTGGGCGGCGCAGCGCGGCACGTTGACCATCTCCCGGTTGGACACCGCGGGCACCGCCCCGCCGCCACTGACCCGCGAGACCATCGAAAAGCGTTATGCCACAGCCGGAAAGCAACTGGTGAACCGCGTGAAGACGTGGCTGCAGTTCCCACAGTGGTTCTACTTCGACATCCCGGTCAACACGATGGTCGCGCCCCGGCTGACACCGGGCGGACTGGCGACCCAGTACTCGTCGGTGGGGCACTACGAGCTGCGGCCCGACCAGGCGCTGGTGATCACCATCCCGGTCACCGACGCGCCCTACCTCGGCTTCCAGTTGGGCAGCCTGTGGTACATCTCGCTGGACTACATCAACCACCAAACTTCGCTGAACAACACTCAGGCACAAGCGGATCCGGACGGCAAGGTGCGTATCGTCGTCGCCGACCAAAACCCGGGCGTGACCAACTGGGTCGAAACCCTCGGTCATCGCAAGGGCATCCTGCAGTTCCGTTGGCAGCGGGTGTCGCGTCAACTCACCGAAGCCGATGGCCCCACCGTCGAGCTGGTCGACATCGACGCCATACCGACTACGCTGCCGTACTTCGAGCACAACAAGATTTCCGCGGACGAATGGCGCGCTCGAATCACGCTGCGCCAACAACAAATTGCGGCAAGGATGCTGGGATGACGAAGTTGCTCGACGGCAAGGTAGTGGTGATCAGCGGCGTCGGCCCGGGTCTGGGCACGACGCTGGCGCACCGATGCACGCGAGAAGGCGCAGACCTGGTGCTGGCGGCCCGCACGCCGGAACGCCTGGACGACGTCGCCAAGCAGATCGCCGACCTCGGAGGCCGTGCGACAACGGTACGCACCGACATCACCGAGGACGAGCAGGTGAGCAACCTGGTCGATGCCACCTTGGAGGCTTACGGCAAGGTCGACGTGCTGATCAACAACGCGTTCCGGGTGCCGTCGCTGAAGCCGTTCTCGGGAACCAGCTTTCAGCATATCCGCGACGCGATCGAACTCAGCGCGCTCGGCGCACTGCGGCTGATCCAGGGATTCACGCCGGCGCTGGCCGAGTCGAAGGGCGCGATCGTCAACGTCAACTCCATGGTGCTGCGGCATTCGCAGGCGAAGTACGGCGCCTACAAGATGGCCAAGTCCGCGCTGCTGTCCATGTCGCATTCACTGGCCACCGAGCTGGGCGAGCAAGGGATCCGAGTCAATTCCGTTGCACCCGGCTATATCTGGGGCGAGACACTGCAGGGCTACTTCAACCACCAGGCCGGCAAGTACGGCACCACGGCCGAGCAGATCTACGAGGCCACCGCGGCCGGCTCCGACCTGAAGCGGCTGCCGACCGAGGACGAGGTGGCCTCGGCGATCTTGTTCATGGCAAGCGACCTGTCCAGCGGCATCACCGGGCAGACGCTGGACGTCAATTGCGGGGAGTACCACACCTAATGGCAGAGCGCACCGATGTCGGCACCGTCGACGACCTGAAGGCCTCGGCCAGCAAGATGATCGGGCTGGACGATTTCGGTAGCAACGACGACAACTACCTCGAAGCGCTGGAAGTGCTGCTGGACTCCTACCGGCGTGATGCCGACTTGACGCCGTTGGGCAGCAAGATGAATCGGTTCTTCCTGCGCGGTGCGCTGGTGGCCAGGCTGCTTTCCGAATCTGCCTGGAAGCAATACCCGCAGCACGCGGACGTCGTCATCGAGCGGCCGATCTTCGTCACCGGGCTGGTGCGCACCGGCACCACTGCCTTGCACCGGCTGCTTGGCGCCGATCCCGCGCACCAGGGCCTGCATCTGTGGCTGGCCGAATTCCCGCAGCCGCGCCCGCCTCGTGAAACCTGGGAAACCAACCCGTTTTACAGTCAACTGAACGCGCAGTTCGACAAGCATCATGCCGAAAACCCGGACTACACGGGTCTGCATTTCATGGCGGCGTACGAGCTGGAGGAGTGCTGGCAGCTGCTGCGGCAGTCGCTGCATTCGGCGTCCTACGAAACCCTGGCGCACCTGCCGACCTACTCGCAGTGGCTGTCCCAGCAGGACTGGACGCCGTCGTATCAGCGGCACCGCCGCAACCTTCAGCTGATCGGGCTCAACGATGCCGACAAGCGGTGGGTGCTGAAGAATCCCAGCCACCTGTTCGCGTTGGACGCATTGATGGCGACCTATCCCGACGCGTTGGTGATCCAGACTCATCGTCCGGTCGAAACGATCATGGCGTCGATGTGTTCGTTGGCACAGCACACCGCCGAGGGGTGGTCGACATCGTTCACCGGGGCCCAAATCGGCGCTGACGCAATGGAAACCTGGTCGCGGGGCCTGGAGCGGTTCAACACCGCGCGAGCCAAACACAGTCCGTCGCAGTTCTATGACGTCGACTACAAGGAGTTGATCGCCGACCCGATGGGCACCGTGGTCGATATCTACCGGCACTTCGGGCTGACGCTGACCGATGAGGCCAAGGCCGCAATGGAAAAGACCCACGCCGACAGCCGGTCCGGGGCGCGGGCACCGAAGCACACCTACTCGCTGGCCGATTATGGTCTGAGCACCGAGACCGTCAAGGAGCGCTTCGCGGGACTCTGAGTCACAAGCGCCGCAATCGTTCTGATTCGGAGGGTGTACCTTTTGCCCGCCTCTCAGCGATAAAATTCACGAATCGCCGGGACGCGCCCGAGTTGTCGCTCGACACCAATGCCTCCGGGCGCGGGCGCAGGGCGCGAGGGCGGGAGCGGGCGTGGACCGCTCGGGCCGAGTTACGCACGCGGCGATCGCTCAGTCGTCGTCTGGCTCGTCGTCGAGGTAGCCCTCGGCGACCGCATGCTCAATGCTGTCACCGAGTTTGGGGCACGACCTGGTGCGCGCGGTATCGCCCCCAGACTCGCGCACCGCGGTGAAGTGCGCACAGCGCTGCCACGCTTCGGTGTTCCATTGCACCGCGGTGTGTCCCGGCCCGAGCCTGCGAACAGTGACCCGCACGTGGCAGAACCGGCAGTCCACCGGCAACAGACCCGAATTGAGGTAGCGCTCGCGGTCGGCACGACTGGCTTCGGCGACCGCAGCGGCGCGCTGCGGATCGTTGGCGAAATCCTTTGATTTCGACGCTAAACCGGAACGAGCTCCACCTTTGCGTTCGGGGCCGCGCCGGATGCTCGTCGTGGTCGTGGTGATCGCCGTGCAGCAACAACATCGACCGCGCAAGCTGATCGACGTCGGGTACCGCCGGCTGATCGTCGCCCATGATTTCTAGTGTTGTTTGGCCGGCACGTCGTCGATAACGGGCTCGTCCGCCTCGGAATCCTTGGCTTTGAGGTTTTCCTCGACCTCGGCATTCCAGTACTCGTTGGCGCGGGTGGTGTCCACCTCGATCTCGAAGCGCTCCACCATCTCCGGCTCGATGTCGGCGACGTCGACGTAGAACTGCTGATACCAGCGGCGCAGCTGGTAGACCGCACCGTCCTCTTCGACCAGCAGCGGATTGTCGATGCGGGTCTTGTGCTTCCAGATCTCGACGTCCTGCAGGAAGCCCTTGCTGACGCCCTCGGTGAACACCTTCGACAGCTTGTCGGTCATCTTTTCGTCCATGCCCTTGGGCTTCTCGACGATGACGCCCCACTGCAGCATGAACGAGTTCTGGGTCACCGGGTAGTGGCAGTTGATCAGGATCGACTCGGCCTTGTAACCGCCGTAACTGTTGTGCAGCCAGTTGATCATGAACGACGGCCCGAAGTAGGACGCCTCGGAATCCAGGTGCGCCTCACCGTAAGACGTGCCGAGGTCGTTGACGTCGGGCCGGCCCACGTTGTGCAGGAACTGCGACGCGATATGACCCTCGAAAACGTTCTTGAAGTACGTCGGCAACCCGAAATGAATGTAGAAGAAGTGCGCCATATCGGTGACGTTGTCGATGATGTCGCGGCAGTTCGAGCCCTCGATGAGGATGCTGTTCCACCGCCACTCGGTCCACTCGTCGCTGTGGGATTCCGGGATGTCCGGAATTTGGACGGCGGGATCCGGCGGGTTGTTCTCGTGGTCGTGCCAGACGAACAGCAGGCCGGCGCGCACATCGGTCGACCAGGACCGGGTGCGTGCGGTCTTGGGCGTGCGCTTCGCGTACGGCACCAACTTGCACCGGCCATCGCCGCCCCAGCGCCAGTCGTGGAATGGGCAGGCGACCTCGTCGCCCTTGATGGTGCCCTCCGACAGATCGCCGCCCATGTGCCGGCAGTACCCGTCGAGAACCTTGATGTCCCCGTGCGAGTCGGCAAACACCACCAGCTTGGTGCCGAACGCCTCAATCGAGTGCGGTTTGCCGTCCTGGAAGTCTTTTGCCACGCCCAGGCAGTGCCAGCCCCGGGCGTATCGGGTCGGCAAGTCGCCGGGATCGATTTCCCGGATGCCGACCGCCTTGGTGTCGGTAGTCACCAGTCACCTCCAACTCGCTTGCCCTCTAACTAGAACACGTTACAGTTTTCTGGCGGTGCCGCGCAACGACGGCGCGTCAGGCTGGGATTTCCCGCGACGTATGCGCGCTCAGGGTATATCTAAACGATGCCGCTGTTTGCGTTCGAGGGCCGCGCGCCACGGGTCGATCCCACCGCTTTCGTGGCCCCGACCGCCACTCTGATCGGCGACGTCGTGGTGGAGGCGGGGGCCTCGGTCTGGTTCAACGCCGTGTTGCGCGGCGACTACGGGCCCATCGTGGTGCGCGAGGGCGCCAACGTCCAAGACGGGTCGGTATTGCACGCGCCTCCAGGTATCCCGGTCGACATCGGTCCCGGTGCGACGGTCGCGCATCTGTGCGTCATTCACGGGGTCCACGTCGGGCCTGGAGGCGCTGATCGCGAACCACGCCACCGTTCTGGACGGCGCGGTGATCGGCGCGCGCAGCCTGGTCGCCGCGCATTCGCTGGTGACGGCCGGCACCCAGATCCCGGCCGGGATGCTGGCCGTCGGCGCGCCGGCTCAGATCAAGGGCCCGGTCGCCGGGACCGGCGCCGAGATGTGGGTCAAGGTGAACCCGCAGGCCTACCGCGACCTCGCCCAGCGGCATCTGGCCGGGCTGGAGCCGATCTAGATTTTGCGCGTGTTGGCCGCCGCGCGCTCCATCTCCCAGTAGGCGCGCAGGGCCACCATCTTGCCCTCGGCGTTGACTCGGTAAGTGAACACTCCCTCGGCGGTCGTCTGGTACTCGCCCGTCGTGATGAGAATGTGCCCGACGTTGGCTTCCTCATTGCCGCACTGATAGGTGTCGCGGAAGAAGAACTCGATCTTCGTGGTGGGGGCGATGGCCTTGTCCCAGAAGGCCGAGATCGCATCGCGGCCCCGGTGCCCCAGGCCTTCGGGGTCGAACACCGAGGGCCCGATCGGGTCCTCGACGATGGCGTCGTCGGCGAATACCGCCAGCCAGGCGTCCTTGTCCCGGGCCGCCACCGCCTCGCGGGAGCGGCGGCCGGCCTCGTGCGCGGGATACCCGCTCACGCATCGACCTTCTGAGCCGCGGGCTTGTCGGCGCCCACCACCCACATCGAGTAGTACTGCGAGCCACCGCCGTAGGCGTGTCCCAAGGCCTTTCGTGCGTTGGGCACCTGGTGGTCGCCACCCTTGCCCATCACCTGAATGGCCGCTTCGGCGAAGCGAATCAGGCCGGAGGCGCCGATCGGGTTCGACGACAGCACGCCGCCCGACGGATTCACCGGCAGCCGACCGCCGATCTTGGTTTCGCCGGCTTCGGTGAGTTTCCAGCCTTCGCCCTCGGCGGCAAACCCGAGATTTTCCAACCACATCGGCTCGAACCAGGAGAACGGGACGTAGATCTCCGCGGCGTCGATCTCGTCGATCGGGCTCTCGATGCCGGCGGCCTTCCATAGCGCCGCGGCCGCGTCACGGCCGGCCTGCGGGCTGACCTGGTCGCGTCCGGAGAACTGCAGCGGCTCGGTGCGCAACGCGGTGGCGTGGATCCATGCCACCGGATGTCCTTGCGCCAGGCGGGCCTCGGCGGCCTCCTCGTTGCCGATCACGACGGCGGCGGCCCCGTCGGACGACGGGCAGGTCTCGTCGTAGCGGATCGGATCCCACAGCATGGGGGAGGCCATCACCTTCTCGACGGTGATGTCGGGTTGGTGCAGGTGCGCCAGCGGGTTCTTGCTGCCGTTGAGCCGGTCCTTGACCGCGACGATGGCGCCGATGTTCGTCGGCGCACCGGATCGGCGGATGTACGAGCGCACGTGCGGGGCGAAGTAACCGCCCGCGCCTGCGCCCACCGGCTTGATGAAGGGGATCGGAATCGACAACGCCCACATGGCGTTTGATTCCGACTGCTTCTCCCAGGCCATCGCGAGCACGCGGCGGTACTTGCCGGATTGGACCAGGCTGGCGGCCACCACGCCGGTGGAGCCGCCGACCGATCCGGCGGTGTGCACCCGGATCAGCGGCTTGCCCGTGGCGCCCATGGCGTCGGCCATGAACAGCTCGGGCATCATGACGCCCTCGAAAAAGTCCGGCGCCTTGCCGACCACGACGGCGTCGATGTCGTCGAAGGTGCTGCCGGAGTCGGCCAGCGCCCGATCGATCGACTCGCGCACCAGGCCGTTCATCGAAACGTCTTGGCGTTTGGCGACGTACTTCGTTTGTCCGGTACCTAGTACCGCAGCAACGTTTGGCCCTGCACCGGCCATCAGTTCTTTCCTTCCATCACCGCGACCAGGTTCTGTTGTAGCGCAGGCCCGCTGGTGGCGTGCGCCAGCACCCGCTCAGCCGAACCGTTCCAGATGTGTTGTGCTGCAAAGCCGATGCGTTCGAGACCGGCGACGAACATGGGATTGGCCGCCAGCGCGCCGCCGGACGGATTGACCTTGGTCGGTCCCGGTATCCGGATGGCTTCCTCGATGATCAGGTGCTGGTGGGTGAAGGGCGCGCAGATCTCGGCCACGTCGAGGTTGTCGGTCCGGCCGCCCGTGGCCGCGTGGGCAGCGGCCTTGGTCGACGGGGACTCGGTGAGGTCACGCGCGCCCAGCGACGGGGTTTCGATGCGATGCTCGATTCCGGTGATCCAGGCGGGGTTTTCGCGCAGCTCGCGCGCCCGGTCGCCGGCCGCGAGCACGATCGCCGCGGCGCCGTCGGTGATCGGAGCGATGTCGTGACGCCGCAACGGGTCGGCGAAGAACGGCCGCTCGAGCAATTCGGCCACGCTGATCGCCCCCTCCACGTTGTCCACCCGGCGCGCATTGGCAAAGGAGTCGAACGCCACGCGCGCCATCTGCTCCTCGGTCCACTTGCCGGTGTCGAGACCGATGCGCGCCTGCAGCCCGGCCATCGAGATCGAATCGGGCCACAACGGCGCGACCGTGTAGGGGTCGGTCTGCCGCGTCAGGATCTGACGCAGGATGCCGGCCGAGGACTTGCCGAAGCCGTACACCAGCGCGGTGTCGACCTCGCCGGTCAGGATTTTGATGTAGGCCTCGTAAAGTGCCCAGGCCGCGTCCATCTCGACGTGCGATTCGTTGATCGGCGGAACAGCGCCGATCGAGTCGATCGCCGAGATGAACGAAAATGCCCGTCCGGCAAGGTAATCGGACGATCCGGAACACCAGAAGCCGATGTCGGTCCTGCTGATGCCCAGCTCCTCATACAGCTGCGCGAAGCACGGGATCAACATCTCGACACCGTTGGTGGTGCCGTCGGTGCGGCGGACGTGCGGGGCGTGGGCAAAGCCGACTACCGCAACGTTGCGAGCGCTCATGTGCAGGTATGCCCTTTACTGGTGGTGCTTGTAGGTGTCGTAGTCGGCGTCGGGTTCCCCGGTCGGCCGGAAGTACTCGATGTTGTCGATGCCAAATCCCCACTCCTCGCGGGGTTTCCACACCGCCTCGACGCGCATACCCATCCGTACTTCGTGGGCGTCGATGTCGGCGACCAGATGCAGGAACGGGATGTCGGCTCCGTCGAGCAGCACGTAGGCGGCCACATAGGGCGGCTTGATGCGCTGACCCTGGAACGGGATGTTGATGATCGCGAACGTCGTGACGGTGCCCTTGTCCGGCAACTCGACGAACTCGGTCGTCGGCTGGCCGGTAGCCGGGTCCGCGCCGTGCGGCGGGAAGTAGACCTTTCCGTTCTCGCCGGTGCGCGCGCCCAGCAGCTTTCCCTGCGCGATGGCGCGCAGGTAAGCGCTCTCCTCATGCGAGGCGGTGTGCTGAATGGTCAGCGAGACCGGTGTGACGATCATGGTCACCGGGTCTTTGTCGCCGTCCGACCGCTCGGTCACGGCTTCCGCTTCCTCCCCGAGCGCGAAGTACGCGATGTCGGTGATGGCGCCCACGGGCTCGTCCACCCAGTGCACATGCACCCGGCTACCGGTCCTGATGGCGGACGGGCCCGCGGCTCCAACATCGACGGCATGGATCAACGGGGTGTCGGCGCCGTCGAGCTTGATCAGTGCCCAGGCGAACGGCCGGTCCAGTGGCTGGCCCTCCAAAGGCTCGGGCTGCCAGGTCCACGAGACCACGGTGCCGACACTGGACACCGGTACCATCTCGCCCAGCGGCTCATAGGTGACCGGGTCATATTCCGCCGGCGGCACATGCACCCGACCATCCGATCCGCGCACACCCAGGACGTGGCGGTCGCGCAGTGCGGTGAAGAACTTGCCGAGCGTCGGGCCGACTGAACGGGTGTAGTCGAAGGACAACGTCAGTGGCGCGGCGAGCGGTGGCTCAGGGTGATCCATCAGGGGCGGGCTACTCGAGCTGGCTGTCACGCCATCGAGTAGAACAGGTTCTAAGAACGGATTCAACATCGGGTCGGCGACGGAAGGGCAGAGACGATGAAGCTGGGATTGCAGCTGGGATATTGGGGCGCTCAGCCGCCGCAGAACCACGGTGAACTCGTCGCCGCTGCCGAGGAGGCCGGATTCGACGCCGTCTTCACCGCCGAGGCCTGGGGTTCGGACGCGTACACACCGCTGGCCTGGCTGGGTTCGTCGACGTCGCGGGTGCGGCTGGGCACCTCGGTAATCCAGCTGTCCGCCCGCACCCCGACGGCCTGCGCGATGGCGGCTTTGACGCTCGACCACCTGTCCGGCGGGCGGCACGTCCTCGGCCTCGGCGTCTCCGGCCCGCAGGTGGTCGAGGGCTGGTACGGCCAGTCGTTCCCCAAGCCGCTGGCCCGCACCCGTGAATACATCGACATCATCCGACAGGTGTGGGCGCGGGAGGCGCCGGTGACCAGCGCCGGCCCGCACTACCCGCTGCCGCTGACCGGTGAGCGCGCAACGGGTCTGGGCAAGCCGCTCAAGCCCATCACCCATCCGCTGCGGGCCGACATCCCGATCATGCTGGGCGCCGAGGGGCCGAAGAACGTCGCGCTGGCCGCCGAGATCTGCGACGGCTGGCTGCCGATCTTCTATACGCCGCGCATGGCCGACACCTACAACGAATGGCTGGACGAGGGATTCGCCCGCCCGGGCGCACGCCGCAGCCGCGAGAACTTCGAGATCTGCGCGACGGCCAACATCGTCATCACCGAGGACCGCAGCGCCGCCTTCGCGGCCATGAAGCCCTACATCGCGCTCTATATGGGCGGCATGGGCGCCGAGGACACCAACTTCCACGCCGACGTCTACCGCCGGATGGGCTACTCCGAGGTGGTCGACGACGTGACGAAGCTGTTCCGCAGCGACCAGAAGGACAAGGCCGCGGAAATCATCCCCGACGAGGTGATCGACGACGCCGCGATCGTCGGCGACGCCGACTACGTGCGTAAGCAGATCAAGGCCTGGGAGGCCGCCGGCGTCACCATGATGGTGGTGTCCGGCCGCAGTACAGAGCAGGTCCGCGAGCTGGCGACCCTGATCTGACAGCCGCGCGAGGAAAAATAGAACACGTTCTAATTGTCTTGCCAGGGACTTAGAACGCGTTCTAGATTGTCCGGATGACAGGCCCGACGACGATGCAGAGCGCGCAGCGCGATGAGGAGCCGGGCAATCGACACCGGCCCGGCCGGTCAGCCGAGCGGGTGGGCATCGCCGAATGTCATCTCGACGTGGCCGACAGATCCAGAGACCATCGCCCGCTTTGGCAGGCCCAGCGACGCCAGCTCCTTGGCATAGGCGTGATTGCCCAGCCGCAATGTCGCCCCGCCGAGCTGACCGCGCAGCCCGCGCACCCGCATTTCCCAGGGCACTTCCCGGGTGGTGCCGTCGGCAAAGGTGTAGGTCTTGAGCACCTGCGGCCGCGACGTGAACATCGAGGGCACCGGCAATCCGCGAGCGAAGTCGATGCCGGCGATGTGCGCGCCGTCGGCGCTGACGTCGAATCCGAACCGACCCTGCTCGCGAACGGTGAAGTCCGCCATGATCTTCGGGAATCCCCAGATCGAGCGTCCGGCTTCCAAAGTGAAACTCTGGTCGACGGGCAGATGGTGGATGAAGGCGGCCGCATCGCCCAGGGCCCGCCAGCCTCGCGCCGTCGAGCCGGGCGGGTTGACCATGACGGCGGTGCCGAATTCGTGGTACTGGCCCAGATCGCCGTCGATATAGCGCGCCAGCATCAGGTTCACCACCGCCCGGCCGGGGCGGTGCTGGCAGACTTGCAGACCGCTGTAATCGATAAGACGTTGCGCCGCTTGCGCATCCACCGAAAACATCGCGGTGTGCACGTCCGCTTTTCGTATCCGCACCGGCATGGTGAGGACTGTCCCCGCAACAACGTGTTGTGACTCAGGCATGCCGGTAACTGTAATCCGCTCGTCAATATCTGGAGGCTGTAGATGACTTCGACCATCCCGGAAGCAATCTCGGACATCGACCTGACCGACGGCAATTTTTACGCCGACCGTCGCACCTCACGCGAGGCCTATCGCTGGATGCGGGCCAACCAGCCGGTGTTTCGTGATCGCAATGGACTGGCCGGTGCCGCCACCTATCAAGCCATCCTTGACGCCGAACGCAATCCGGAGTTGTTCTCCAGCACCGGCGGCATCCGCCCCGACCAGCCCGGCATGCCCTACATGATCGACATGGACGACCCCGCGCATCTGTTGCGGCGCAAGCTCGTCAACGCCGGCTTTACCCGCAAGCGGGTCAAGGAAAAAGAACCGTCCATCGCCAGGTTGTGCGACACCCTGATCGACGCGGTATGTGAGCGCGGCGAATGTGACTTCGTCCGCGACATCGCCGCTCCGCTGCCTATGGCGGTGATCGGTGACATGCTGGGCGTGCTGCCCCAGGAACGCGGCATGCTGTTGAAGTGGTCCGACGACCTGGTCTGCGGGCTGAGCTCGCACATCGACCCCGCATCGGAGACAGCCCAGGCGGTGATGGCCGCATTCGCCGCATACACCGAATTCACCACGGACATCATCACCAAGCGGCGAGCCGAGCCCAACGACGACCTGTTCTCCATTTTGGTGAACGCCGAGGTGGAGGGTCAGCGGATGTCCGACGACGAGATCGTCATGGAGACGCTGCTCATCCTCATCGGCGGCGACGAAACCACTCGCCACACGCTGAGTGGGGGCACCGAGCAGCTGGTTCGCCACCGCGACCAGTGGGATGCCCTGGTGCGCGACCCCTCGCTGCTTCCCGGCGCCATCGAGGAGATGCTGCGCTGGACATCGCCGGTGAAGAACATGTGCCGAACCCTGACCGCCGACACCGAATTGCATGGCACCGCACTGCGTGAGGGCGAGAAGATCATGCTGCTGTTCGAGTCGGGCAACTTCGACGAGTCGCAGTTCGAAGACCCGGACAACTTCGATATCCAGCGAAACCCCAACAGCCACATGGCTTTCGGCTTCGGCACGCACTTCTGCCTGGGGAATCAGCTGGCCCGGCTGGAGCTGTCGATGATGACCGAGCGGGTGCTCAAGCGGCTACCGGATCTCAGACTGGCCGACGACGACTCGACCCTGCCGCTGCGGCCGGCGAACTTCGTCAGCGGCTTGGAAGCGATGCCTGTGGTGTTCACCCCGAGCGCGCCGCTGCTGAGCTGAGCCCGCCGCGCGCAGGCTCGGCAACAAAGCCGGTT
>CAWCRJ010000015.1:0-32945 GCA_963797865.1 uncultured Actinomycetota bacterium | reverse complement strand
GCTTCGTCCGCGCTTACAGCCAGCCCAGGGCCTGCGGGACCATGTAGAGACCGAAGCCGATGGTCACGAAACACAGTGCGCGGGTGAGGTATTTGTGTAGACCCCGCATGCGCCACCGCTCGGGCAGAGCCCTGGCCTCCAACGCCAGTAGCAGGCCCAGCACGATGGGCAGCAGCAACGCGTTCATGACTTCGACGTCCACGGCCAGGTTGACCAGGTCGGCACTGGCCAGCACCAGCACAGCGCCCGCGATGTGGGCGAGCCCGTAGGTGATGTAGAACTTGGCGGTGGCGCGGTTGGGTCGCTCGTTGAGCGTATGCTTCCAGCCGAACACCTCCGCGAGCCCCCATGCGCCGGCCAGCGAGGCGACGATCGCGGCCACCAGCGCCGCGCCCAGCATGCCCAGACCGAACAGCACCGTCCCGCCGACGTGGCCCAGGTAGGGCGTCAGCGATTGCGCGATCTGGCCGACGGTCTCCAGTTTCGCCCCATCGCCGTGCTTGCCGATCGTCGAGGCCATGGTGATCACCACCGCGATCATGATCAGCTGGGTCAGCACCGCGCCGAACGCGGTGTCGTAGCGCGCCTGCCGAATCGTGTTCTCCGACAGACGCTTATCGACCACCGCGCCTTGCTGGTAAAAGATCATCCAGGGCATGATGACCGCGCCGACGTTGGCCGCGACCAACAGCAGATACGACGAGTTGCCCAGCGGCATCGACGACAGGCCGTCCACAAGCGCCCTCGGGTCGGGCCGGGCCATGACCATGGCTACCAGGAATGCCAGTTCGGCCGCGCCCACTATCAGGCCGATGCGCTCGACGCGCCGGTAGCTGCCGGTGAGCGCCAGCGCCAGCAGTGCGACGGTCGCGACCGGAATGCTGACCCACCGTGAGACGCCGAAGAGTTCGCCCACTCCGGCGACGCCGGCGAACTCCGTCAGCAGCGCCCCGATTGCCGAGGCGAACAAGGTGAACGCCGAAAGCCATGCCCAGCCGCGGCCGAACCGCTCCCGAATCAGCGAGCCGTGGCCGCGCTTGGTGACGATGCCCAGTCGCACGGTCATCTCCTGCACGACGTAGAGGACCGGCATCAAGATCAGCTGCGGCAGCACCATCCGATAGCCCCACTGGGCGCCGGACTGCGACGCGGTGATCAGTGACCCCGCGTCGGTGTCGGCCAGCATCACCACCAGGCCGGGGCCCCACACCGACAGCAGTCCCCACCGCAGCCAACGGCCGCGCGTTCGCAGTGATACCGGCGGTCGATCGAAGAATCCGTTTCCCACGGGCTGCGTGGTTGTCTCGGTCACCCTTGGTCCACTCCTCTGGTACGACTGCGTGCGTGCAACCCGATCGTCCCGAGGATAACTAAGGCTCGCCTAACCGCGGGCGCTTTCCCGGAGAGTGCCATTGGCAAAAAATGCGTGACCATTCTCGAAAATGCGATAGGCCTTCTCGAATGGCGAGAGTACGTTACCGGAGTATGCAAACGGTGCGTAGTTTCTGCCGCGTCTGCACCTCGGTCTGCGGCATCCTCGTCGACGTCGACGGCGACGAGGTGATCCGCGTCCGCGGCGATCAGGACCATCCCTTCTCGCACGGCTACACCTGTCCGAAGGGTCGCGCGCTGCCGCAGCTGCACCATCACCCGGACCGGCTCGAACGTCCCCAGATGCGCGTCGGCGGCCGGCTGCAGGACGCCACCTGGGACGCCTGCCTGGACGACCTGGGCACCCGCCTGAAGGAGATCGTCGACCGGCACGGACCCGAGTCGGTCGCGTTCTACTTCTCCACCATGGAAAGCGCCGGCTTCCGGATGGCCGAGGCCCTGCATGCCGCCATCGGCACGCCGGCCAAGTTCAGCCCGCTGACCATCGACGGCACAGCCAAACCCCTGGTTTCCGATCTGGTCGGTGGATTCATGGGATTGTCCGGCCGAACCGACCTGGACAACGCCGACTTCCTTTTGCTCGTAGGCGTCAATCCCGTTGTGTCACACGGTCATGCGATCTCGATGCCCAACCCGACCGGCACTGTGCGCGACATCGCACGGCGCGGACAGGTGTGGGTGATCGACCCGCGCCGTACCGAGACCGCGCGGCTGGCCACCGCCCATCTGGCGCCACGGCCCAGCACCGACCACGCGGTGCTGGCCTACCTGGTTCGCGAGATCCTGCGCGACGGAAGGAAACCCGATGTCCCGGTGCAGGGCATCGACGCGCTGGCCGCCGCGGTGCAGCCGTTCACGCTCGAGCACACCGCACAGCTCGCCGACGTCGCGGAAGCCGACCTGGCCCGGCTGTGCGCGGCAGTGCGCGCCGCCAAGTGCGTCGCGGTCGAAACCGGCACCGGCGTCACCATGACGGCCGAGCGCGCCAACGTCACACAATGGCTGGCGTGGGTACTGATGATCCTCACCGGCGCGATGAACCAACCCGGCGGGACCTGGTTTCATCCCGGATTCGCCTACCAGCTGGAAACTTTCGGCGAGTTCCTACCGGTCACGCCGATCGAGGGGGCGTTCGGTCCCGGACCGCGCAGCCGCCCCGAGGCGCGGGCCTTCATCAACGAGTGGCCTTGTGCGGTTCTGCCCGACGAAATCGCCGCCGGCAACATCCGCGCCCTGATCAATGTCGGCGGCAGCCTGGTCACTTCATTTCCCGAGACCGGCAAGTTGATTCCGGCCCTGCAGAACCTCGAGGTGTTCGCCACCACCGAGATCATCAACAACGAGACCACGCAGCTGGCCACCCACGTATTGCCCACCAAGGACCCATTGGAGCGGCCCGACATCACCATCCACGACATCCTGAGTTCGCGTGTGTCGGTGCAATACAGCCCGGCCGTCGTGACTCCGGTCGGCGAACGGCGCTCGATGTGGTGGGTGTTCGCCGAACTCGGCCGACGGCTCGGCTACGACCTCGGCAATCTTGGGAATCCCGACACCAGTACCGACGACGATGTGCTGTCCGTCCTATTAGCCGGCGCCCGAACGGGTTTCGACGAGGTGGCGGCCGCGGGCTGGGCCGAGGTCCCGCGCGAGCTGCCGGCGGCCTGGGTCGACGACCATATCGGGCGGATGGGCGGCTGGCGGCTGGCGCCACCGCTGCTGGTCGACCAGCTCGCCGCTCTGGAACCACCCGCGCCTCTGGTGATGGTGCCGCGACGGCAACGCCGAAAGCTCAACGGACAGCTCGATTTTCTGGGCGAAGCACCCGAGATCCTCATCCATCCCGAGGACGGCGTCGCCGCGGGAGTCATTGATGGACAGAAGGTGACCGTCCGCAGCACCAGCGGCGAACTGACCGGCATCGCGAAGGTCGACGACTCCATCCGCCGCGGCGCGGTGTCGATCCCGCACGGCCATCACGTGGCCAACGTCAACCGCCTGACCAACAAGGACGACATCGACGTGGTGACCGGCATGGTGCGCTATTCCGGCATCCCCGTCAGCCTGCACCCGGCCTAGCGCGACCCTGAACCATCCTCGCCGACAACGCTTTTCGCTCTGGCGGCAATGAGTACGGTGCAGGCCACCAGCACCCCGGTGGCCGCGGCTTCGGCGATCAACGCACCGGAGTTCAGCACTTGCCGGTCTGGGACCAGAGATATTCCCAACTCATTCTTGGCGCCGCCGGCCAGCAGCGCGGGATACACCAAGCACAAGACAGCGGTGACGAATGCGACGACCGCGCACCCGCACGCGACGAGTCCGAGCCAGCGCACTCGCGTCGCGGCGATCAGCGCGCCCGCGGCCAGGATCGATGCGATCAACACGGTCCATCCCGGCGAGCCGTCCACCATGCCGGTAAGCAAGGAGCCGTAGTATTCGCCGTGCTCGCCGATGTAGATGCCGAGGCCGTTCCACCGAATGGGTAATCCCAGCTGGCTGACGTCAATCCATGGCAAAAGTGTCAGCGCGGCTGACACGATGGCCGCCACGACGGCTACTACGGTGATTGCCTTGGTACGCACCAGGTTCCCTTTCGCTTGAGGAAAATCAGGACGAACTTCGAGTCGGCCAACCAGGGTATGGCCACAGGTGGGAAATTCCGAGCGAGGGTGCACACCATTGTGTCCCGGAGTTCCTCTGAGTCCCCGGAGTTCGCCGACTACCGCCCCCGAAATGTCGTCCATCGTCGAACGGCGATTTGCTGGCCAAGCATATTGGGGCCCCGACACACGTGCCAGTCGCCAACTGTGCCGTGGCCGCGCGCAACCCGGGTCGGACCAATCCGGCGGCGCGAGTTAACCGCGCCGCGCTCAGGGGTACCCGTGGGGGCATGGGGTGGGTGACGGTGCACGCGGTCGCGATCGTCTCGGCTTTGCTTTCCGCTTTGTGGGCTGCGGTGGGAATCGTGGTCCGGCAACGATCCACCCAGCGCGTTCCGGGTGATGAGGCCATGTCCGCGGCGATGGCGACCACGCTCGTTCGCCAGCCGTTGTGGTGGGCCGGGACCTTTGCCGCGGTAGCCGGCTACGTGTTTCAGGCCGTAGCGTTGGCGCACGGATCCCTACTGCTTGTCCAGCCGCTGTTGGTGTCGTCGTTGCTGTTCGCATTGCCGTTGAGTGCGGCGCTGTGCCACCAGCGCATCAGTCGGGTCCAGTGGGGCTGGGCGATGGTGCTGACGACCGCACTGGCGGTTTTCTTGCTGGTGGGCCAGCCCCGCGAGGGCCACAGCCGTCCCCCGATTCCGGCGTGGACGCTGGCGTTGGCGATCACCGTGCCGGCGGTGATCGCCTGCGTCATCGCGGCCCACCGCGCCGCCGGTCGGGTGCGGGCCTCGCTGCTGGGCGTCGCGGTGGCGGTACTGCTCGGCATGATCGCGGTCGTCACGAAGGTTTGCACCCACCGCTACTCGGTCGGCGGGTGGCACGCACTCATGACCGTCCCGGCTCCGTATGTGCTGGTGGGGCTGGCGGTGACCGTGACCGTGGTGCAGAACTCCGCGTTTCATGCCGGCGCGCTGCAGGCGTCGGTGCCGATCATGCTGGTAGGTGAACCGGTGGTCGCTGTGCTGCTCGGGGTTGTCGTGCTCGGTGAGCACCTGGCGGTGGGCGGCCTGACGGCGCTCGCCCTCGCCATCGCGGTCGCGGCGATGGTCGCGGCCACGGTCGCCCTCGGCCGCAGCCAGGCGATAGAAAACGACGATGGCCCGACGGAGGGACCCGGCCAGTGGTCGGGCCTGGACGAGGCCACGCTGGCGGCCGCCGGGGCGAGCCACGGGCCTGCGGGCCGGCGCGATCACCTCGAGTGAGGCCCGAAGCTACTTCTTGTCGCGCGGCAACCGGCAGCCGGTGTAGCCCGACACTACGAGGTTGCCCCGGTAGCCGACCTTGATGAAGATTCCGGTCGGGCCGTAGAAGCCCACGTCGTGGTTCCCGGCGTTGTCGTGCATGACCTGCATGTCGGTGGCGTCCAGCTTGGCGGCCGCCTGTTTGGCGGTCTCTTGGATGCTCGCCCACTGCTGCTCGGAGACCGCGACGTTGGCGGCAACCTCGTCGGGGAGGAAGTAGCCCCGTCCGTCCGTTCGATCGTAGGGTCGTTCGCAGCCCAGGCCCGAGCCCTCGTGCGGGGTCTCCCAGATGATCGAGGGTATCAATTTGCTTGTGGCCGAAGTGATTTCGGCCATCACGGCCTGCACCTGGGTTTGGGTGTCCTCGAACGACGGCAGGGATTTCAGCGTCGCCAGGGCCTTGGCGGCGTCGGTGGACGGGGTCGGTTCGTGGGGCTGATTCACGTGGCATCCTGTTGCGGCTAGTGCGGTGGCGGCCACGGCGGCCAAGATCAGTCCGTGGCATCGCCGTCTCGGGGTGCTCGTTATTCGATTGTTCGTCACTTCTGCGGAACCGCCTGATCGCCTAGTCCGGCCAGCACGGCCGCGATGTTGAAGTTGGTCGTCCTGGTGCCGCCGCCGTCGGGAAAGCGGGGGTAGTCGCTGTGCCCGTGCGCATCGCCCAGGTTGAGGGTGCCACCGTGGCCGTCGGGCACGGTGGCGGGGCCGGTCGCAAGGTGAGTGAAGTTGGGATTGGTGGCCGGATTCGGTCCGAAGTGGCCGGCGCCTGTGGCGTCCGCCGCGCCCAAAACGGTTTCGGCCAGGGTGCTCAACGGCGGTGGCAAGAAGGGGGCGACCGTGTGGGCGATGGCGGGGCCGTCGTAGGTCCACTGGATCGGGTCGTCGGGGGTTTCCATCGTGAACACGTGGCCGGGCTGCAGATGGAGCTGTTGTGGCGTGGACGCTTCGATGCCGGGTGATCCGTAGAACAATGCCCGCGAGACGCCGTGGTCGCCGGGCTCCTGCAGGGCCAGTCCGGTGGTCAGCGAGCCGTAGGAGTGGCCGATCGCGGTGAGATCGGCGGGGCCACCGTAGTGGGCGGCCTGTATCCCGTCGTAAAAGCCGGCCAGGTCGTGGGCACCCGCCCTGGCGATGTCGTCGTGGCTGACGCCCCACCCGCCGGCCAGCGACTTGCCGAGGTCGTCGAAGCCGGGCACCTGCGGCGGGTCGTACCCGATCCAGGCGATCGCCGAGACGGTGTCGTGTTCGTGGCCGGGAGCCAGGCTCAGCTGTCGCAGCGCTTCGCTTCTGAGCCGGGTCGCCTCGTCCGACATGCTTGCGATGGCACCGTGCACGGTGGTGTTGAGGCCGGGCGCGGTGACCGACACGTGGGTGGACGTGTCGGGATCACCGACCGCGATCGCGGCGCGGGCCTGCTTGCCGGTTTTGGTGTCCAGCAGCATGAGTTTTCGATCCGGGCTCATCTTGACGGCCTTGTCGACGGCTTGGAGGTCGGGCAGGTATTTGGCCCCGTTGCGGGCGGCATCGTATTGGCGTTGCCACGCCTCGTACGCCAGGCGATCGTCGAAGATCGCTCCCGGCTCGTTGGGCGGCGGAATGTTCTTGCCCTGCGCCCAATCCGGATGCTGGGCCTTGAGCGCGTCGGCCTGGGCGGCGGCGGCCTGAGCACCGTTCAGCTCGGTGGCGAGAGTGAGCCGGTTGTAATGATCCCGGTCCACCGCGGGCATCCCGTTGTGGTTGCCGATGTACGGATTGTGTTGGTACTCAGCGTCTTTCTGCTCTGGCGTCAGCGAGCTCCACACCTGCGCGAATTGCTTGGGATCGTCGGGCAGCGCGGGCAACGGCGACAGCGGACCCTCTACGGCCTGGATGGCTGCGGGGTCATAGCCGTCGCCGTGTAGGGCTCCCAACGCGTTCTGCAACGTGTTCGAGTAGCCGTCGCGCGTCGTTTGCAGCTCGCCCAGCGCGGCTTTGGTGTCGCGGATGGCGTCGTCCTCACACCTGGTGATGAGCGCTTCGAGCGCATCGATGTCGGCGGCCGTAAGGTTCTCGTCATCCTCCATGTCGTCGGCTTCGCCGATCAGATCGTCGAGCTCCTGCAGTTGGGCTTCCAGCTTGACGATTTGCCCGGCCGCGGTCTTTTGCGCCTCGGCCAGCACTGCGGCGATGTTCTCCAGATCCGCACCGATCTTGGGCAACTGCAACGACTGCGCCCCAAGCGATTTCGTCACCCGCCGCACCTCGTCGGAGTCATTGATCGGATGGCCGCCGTCCTGGTGGTTCCAGGCGGCCTCGAATCGGCTGCGGGCCTGCTCGAAAGCGTTGTTGGTCTCGGTGGTACATCGCCCCGCGCGGAGAAACGCCCCGGCCAGATTGGAGATTTGCAGTGGGCTGCCGGCTTGCAAACTTCGGTTGATCGCCCACGGGTCGCCGCCGGCTGCGGCGATCAGCGCCGGGATGCTGAGGTAGCGAAGTTGCATGGGATCCTCAGTGGCTCCCCTGACCGGCACCCATCGGCCACCCCTTCCACGCTCGCGAAAAGGTTACCGCCGCAGACCGGCCAATCAATTCAGCCGCGACCGACCGCCGGCTGTTGCCGGCGGCTGACCGAGTCCGACCCGCAGCAATGCCCTAACGCGACGCCGACGGGTCTATCCGACCGGACGTTTGCAATAGACCAGAAATGACACCACCCTAGGCTTCGGCCTCAATATGAGAGAGATCTAGCGCGAAAACTCGCTGCGGAAGGAATTCGATGCCGCCTAAGTCACCGACATCAACCCCGAGGCTGCCGCCCGCCCGGGTGGCTCGCGCGGTCGAACGAGTCCATCATCACGTGGGGCGTCTATACCAGCGACTGGCACCGCCGCCGATCACGGTCATCGACATCATCTTCGGGGCCTTTCTGTCGCAGGCCGTCTCGGCATCCGCGCAGCTCGGCATCGCCGACGCGCTCGCAGCGGGCCCGTTGACCAAGGAGGATTTGGCGCGTCGCATCGGAGCCGACCCGGACAGCGTGGCGCGGCTGATGCGGTTGCTGATCAGCCGCGGCGTGTTCCGCAGACGCCGCGACGGCCGTTTTGCCCTCAACGCTTTGGCCGACACGTTGCGCACGGACTCGCCGATCTCGATGCGTGGGGTCGCCTTGCTCTACGGCTCGCCGCAACACCGGGCGAACTGGACGCGGTTAGCCGATGCGGTGCGCACCGGAGAGCCGAACGCCCCAAAGGTGTTCGGAAAGGACTTGTTCGACTATCTCCGCGACGACCCCGAGTTCGCGGAGATCTTCAACAGCGCCATGACCTCCACGTCGGCGGTCTTGGAGGCGGCGGTGGTCGCGGCATACGACTTCAGCGACTTCGGTGTCATCGCCGATATCGGTGGCGGCCACGGCCGGCTACTGTCGTCCCTTCTCGCCGCCGCCCCCGATGCCCGCGGCGTGCTGTTCGACCTCCCCGAGGCAGTCGAGGGAGCGCCGCCGATGTTGGCCGCGCACGGTGTCGCCGACCGAGTCACGGTGACGGGCGGATCGTTCTTCGAAAGCGTGCCGTCCGCTGATGCCTATGTGATGAAGAACGTCATCCACGACTGGCCCGACGACAAAGCCATCGCGATCCTTGGCACCGTCAAAGCCGCGGCCCCCCCGGGTGCGAAACTACTGCTGCTGGAGATGGTCGTCCCGGATCACAACCGCGAATTCCTAGGCCACTACGCCGATATGGAGATGCTGGTGCTGGCGGGTGCACTGGAACGCAGCCAAAATCAGTGGACCGACCTACTCCAGCGTGCCGGCTTCCGGCTGCAGCGCGTGGTACAGACGGCAGGACCGCTCTGCGTCATCGAAGCCGTGCCCGGCTAGGAGCCGCGCAATTTCGACCCGGCTGCACCAAACAGCCCCTGACCCGTTGGTGGCAGGTACAGGATTCGAACCTGTGAAGCTTTCGCGACGGATTTACAGTCCGCTATTTTCTGCGTTTGTCGGATCAAGCTGCATTGGCCGTTCTACAAACGCACCGGTCAGCGAGTGCGGCCAGTGCCCCGGCAATCGTGGCCGTATAGGACCCCGGCTCGGCGGCGGACGCCGGCAACGACGCCGAGACGCCACGACCTTCTGGAAGGAGTCGTTGTACCGCGCATCGGCTTCCGCCTGAAGCATTGCCACCGTCTCTTTTCCAGGCGGCCACCGCATTCATCACATGGGCAGCGCTCGCGTCCTCAACGCTGCCGTCGATAGCTGAGGCGGATGCGCTGCTGATGAGCGTCACTACCAATTCGTACAAGAAGCATGGCGCTTGAAGCTTTAGGCGGCCGCCCTGGCTGTCTATCCGACGGGGCGGGCATTGCGCTTTGTCGAAAAATCCGTCCACGACACGACCTCGGGATGCTGCTTAAGCAGCGCCCTGCGCTGACGCTCAGTCATGCCGCCCCATACCCCGAACTCGACCCTGTTGTCGAGCGCCTCTGCCCCGCACTCTGTCATCACAGGGCAGCGACGGCAGATAACCGCAGCCTCACGTTGTCTTGCCCCCCGCACAAATAGTGCGTCGGGATCTGTTCCCCTACACCGCGCCTTCGAGGCCCAAGCGCGATCGTCCGCGGCCACGCCGCTTGACGTGCTGTTTGCGGGCACAAGACTTACCGGCCGCGCGGGCCGTCTATTTCCTGACAACGAGCTGTCCTTCGTCCCGGCCGGCCGCAAAGATGCGACCGCCTCCCCTGATGCTGGGATGTGCGCCACATCGGCCCGTACGTGTGAGCAGGATCCCCCGGCTCCTAAGCTAAGCGATTCGATATCGAATGCGCAACAGTTTTTTGGCACACGCGTACCTTTTCTTAGGTGACGTTGATCGAACGGCCGCGATTTGCTGGCGGTTCCTCGCGCGCGACTCACGAGCGGGGGGCCGCTGCCGTCGATCAGAGGTGGCGGATGCGCTGCTGTCTGAACGCCGCGAGTTGGCCGGACGTTGACCGCGCTATCCGATTTTGTCCTCACATCTCCTCTGGATCGGTCAACACGAAACGAGTATTGGATTACGCATCCTTGCCTCGCATCTGCGTGCGAATATCGGCGTCGAGGGGGTCGAGTGCGGCAGGAAAGGTGAGCCACGATGACCAAACTTGATTCGCGCCTTCGTAAGGCGCTGATCGCTGCACGTGATCTGAGCGGCGCCGCGGATGCGCCACACGGCGCAGGCTACTCGACGAGAGGGCGGCAGCTTCCGCAGAGCACGCGGGTACGCGCGCTAGCCGCCGAGCAGCTGGTCCGGATGGGATTTGACGCCACGGCAATCGACCGCGAACTGGCCGCGGAACGGGCGGAGAGCCACAGCCGCCTGGAAAGACTCAAGGCGGAAGCGGTCGCCCAGTCCGGTGTGCGGGCCGACTCCCTGGGCCGCATGGTCGATGCCCGGCGTGAAGCGTGGGGCGGGGTGATCGGCGTCGGGCCGCCGACGACGCAGTACCTCACCCTCGACAGCCCGGTCGAAATTTGGGCGACGGATGGCGTGCGCCTCGAGTCAACCACGATCGAGCCGTACAAGAGTCGCGCGCAGATTCGCCTCGACGCGAGCGAGTCCCACGATTGGTGGCACGGCGCATACCTCTTCACCATGAATTATGACTTCCTTCACTTTTACTTCCTCTGGGAGAACCAAGAGAGTGAATCCGCCGTCGTGGACGTCAATGCGTTCCTCATACTCAACGGCTTCTGCTCGGCGCACTCGCAGGGCGGTTGGTTTTTCGGCGGAAAGGGGGAGCTAACTCTCGACCCGACTCTCGACCTCTTGCAGACTTGGACGCAGCCGGTATCGTCGGCGCCGCCCCATAGTCGGCGAGACGTGGAACGTCCTCGACCTCGTCGCCGATTCGACCGGCTTCGACACCGATGACAAAACGAACTACGACGTGGTGTACCGGGGAACTCTCGTAGGCTACCAGCAGGAGATCGTGCCACCCGGCCAGAACCTCATCATCGACGTTGCGTTAAGGCTGGGCTCCTACGTCGACAACTCCGAAGTCAGCGCGGACTTCGCAACGGGTGAGTTCTACGTGATGAGCCCATTGGTCGGCCTGACAATCGTGTACCCAGCAATAGGCGCGGTTTACGCGACAGAGTAATTAACCGACATCCCGGCGAAGTCATGTGACTAGCCGGCCACACCCAAGCCTGGTCGGTAGGCGGGGAACGCCCCCTGACCTGTTGGTGGCAGGTACTGGATTCGAACCAGTGAAGCTTTCGCGACGGATTTACAGTCCGCTCCCATTGGCCGCTCGGGCAACCTGCCGCCAGACAGGTTACAACGAGCGAGTAGACAAAGCACAAACGCCTATCACCGGATGAAGGGACGGAATGCATGGCGGACTCATCGTTCGACATTGTCAGCAAAGTGGAACGCCAGGAGGTCGACAACGCGCTCAACCAGGCGGCCAAGGAATTGGCCACCCGGTTCGACTTCCGCGGCACCGACACCACAATCGCCTGGAAGGGCGACGAGGCTATCGAGCTGACGTCGTCCACCGAGGAACGCGTCAAGGCGGCCGTCGACGTCTTCAAAGAGAAGCTGATCCGCCGTGACATCTCGATGAAGGCCTTCGACGCCGGCGAACCGCAGGCCTCCGGCAAGACCTACAAGATCAACGGCTCCCTCAAGCAGGGCATCAGCAGTGAGAACGCCAAGAAGATCACCAAGCTGATCCGCGACGACGGTCCCAAGTCCGTCAAGACCCAGATCCAGGGCGAGGAAATCCGGGTCACCAGCAAAAAGCGTGACGATCTGCAGGCCGTCCAAGCGCTGCTCAAGCAGGCCGATCTCGACGTCGCGCTGCAGTTCGTCAACTACCGCTGACCGGCGCGGTTGGCACGCTGCGACGCCGAATCGCGAGTTACTAGCCCGACCAACCGGTGGGTCTCTAGGCTAGTGACGAGTCCCACAATTTGAGCGAGGTTCACGATGACCGTGACTCCCCAGGAAGCCGCCGATAGCGGTGCGGCCCAGGCCGGATACTCCGACGTGATCATCGTCGGTGCCGGCATCTCCGGCATCGACGCGGCCTATCGGATCACCGAGCGCAATCCGCACATGACGTACACCGTCCTGGAGCGGCGCGCGCAGATCGGCGGGACGTGGGACCTGTTCCGCTACCCCGGGGTGCGCTCGGACAGCAGCATCTTCACGCTGTCCTTCCCGTTCGAGCCGTGGACCCGCAAAGAGGGCGTCGCCGACGGCGTGCACATCCGCGAGTACCTGGCCGCCACCGCGCGCAAGTACGGCATCGACCAACACATCCGGTTCAACAGCTACGTACGCTCGGCCGACTGGGACTCCGCCACCGACACCTGGACGGTCACCGTCGAGCAGGATGGCGCACGCAAGCTGTACCGCGGCCGCTTCCTGTTCTTCGGCAGCGGCTACTACAACTACGACGAGGGCTACACCCCCGACTTCCCCGGCATCGAGCAATTCGCGGGCACCGTGGTGCACCCGCAGCACTGGCCCGAAGATCTGGACTACACCGGCAAGAAGGTCGTGGTGATCGGCAGCGGAGCGACCGCGGTCACGCTGCTGCCGTCGTTGAGGGACCGCGCCGCGAAAGTCACCATGCTGCAGCGCTCGCCGACCTATCTCATTTCGGCGTCCAAGTACGGCGCCGTCGCCGCGATCTCTCGAAAGCTGTTGCCGCGCAAGCCTGCTCATCTTGTCATCCGCATGTACAGCGCCCTGACCGAGGCTGTGTTCTTTGCGTTGTCGCGCAAGGCACCGGGATTGGTGCGGTGGCTGCTGCGGCGCAAGGCGATCAGCAGCCTGCCCGCCGGCTACGACGTCGACACCCACTTCAAGCCGCGCTACAACCCGTGGGACCAGCGGATGTGCCTGATTCCCGATGCCGATCTGTACAACGCCATCACCGCGGGCGGCGCCGAGGTGGTCACCGACCACATCGACCATTTCGACGCGACCGGTATCGCGCTGAAATCCGGCGGGCGCCTCGACGCCGACATCATCGTCACCGCCACCGGTCTGCAGCTGCAGGCGCTGGGCGGGGCCGCGATCAGCCTGGACGGCACCGAGATCAAGACCAGCGACCGCTTCGTCTACAAAGCGCACATGCTCGAAGACGTGCCGAACCTGTTCTGGTGCGTGGGCTACACCAACGCGTCGTGGACGCTGCGCGCCGACATCACCGCTCGGGCCACGGCAAAGCTCATGGGACACATGGCCTCTCACGGCTACACCCACGCCGCCCCGCATCGCGGCAACGAGCCGATGACCGAGAAGCCGTCATGGGACATCAACGCCGGCTACGTGCTGCGCTCGGTGCACATGCTGCCGAAGTCGGGCACCAAGCGGCCGTGGAACGTGCGGCAGAACTATCTGGCCGACGCCCTGGACTACCGGTTCGACCGGATCGAGGAGGCGATGGTGTTCGGCCGCGTCGACGACCGGGCGCCGCTGGCCGGCTAGCCGGTCCGGTGTTCGTGAACCGCTACTAAATCGCAGGTGTCCGCAATACGCTGATCGCCATGGCATCTGAGAAGCGCGAACCCAAAGTCGTTGTCCTCGGTGGCGGTTCCTGGGGCACCACCGTGGCATCAATCTGCGCGCGTCGCGGGCCGACGCTGCAGTGGGTGCGCTCGGATGCGACCGCCACCGACATCAACGACAACCACCGCAACAGCCGGTACCTCGGCAACGACGTGGTGCTGAGCGACACGCTGCGCGCCACCACCGACTTCGCCGAGGCGGCCAACTCCGCCGACGTCGTCGTGATGGGCGTTCCCTCGCACGGCTTTCGGGGTGTGCTGAGCGAGCTGGCCAAGGAGCTGCGGCCGTGGGTGCCGGTGGTGTCGCTGGTCAAGGGGCTCGAGCAGGGCACCAACATGCGGATGTCGCAGATCATCGAGGAGACGCTGCCCGGCCACCCCGCGGGCATCCTGGCCGGGCCGAACATCGCGCGCGAGGTCGGCGAGGGCTATGCCGCCGCGGCGGTGCTGGCGATGCCGGACCAGCATCTGGCGACCCGACTGTCGGGCCTGTTCCGCACGCGGCGCTTCCGCGTGTACACCAGCGACGACGTCATCGGGGTGGAGATGGCCGGCGCGCTGAAGAACGTCTACGCCATCTCGGTCGGGATGGGCTATTCGCTGGGCATCGGGGAGAACACCCGCGCGCTGGTGATCGCCCGCGCACTGCGGGAGATGACCAAGCTGGGCGTCGCCCTGGGCGGCAATCCCGACACCTTCCCGGGCCTGGCCGGCCTGGGCGACCTGATCGTCACCTGTACCAGCCAGCGCAGCCGTAACCGACACGTCGGTGAACAGCTGGGGGCGGGCAAGCCGATCGACGAGATCATCGCCTCGATGAACCAGGTCGCCGAGGGTGTCAAGGCCGCCAGCGTGATCATGGAGTTTGCCAACGAATTCGGCCTGACCATGCCGATCGCCCGTGAAGTCGACGCCGTAATCAACCACGGCTCCTCCGTCGAGGAGGCCTATCGGGGCCTGATCGCCGAGGTGCCCGGCCACGAGGTGCACGGCTCCGGCTTCTGAGCTGGCGGTTCAACGCCGGGTAATTCAAATCTTTGCGTTCTCTATGGGCCGCGCCCGTCGGCTTGACCGGCCTTTGCCAGCAAAATACCGTCGATCCAGGCAACCAGTGATTTCCGGGCGCGATCCTGCGGGTGGGTCCGTCGTAATCGTCTGTACGCCAGCGCGTTACGAAGAGGTAATGAGCGCACAATGTGGCGGATATCGGAACATCCCCCGCTAACACCTACCGAGGGACGCGACCGATGCACACTGTTGAACAGTCGGGTGAGAAGACCCGTGCTCGAAGCCGGACCGAACCGCGTATCGATCGGTTGCGCGGCGTCATCCGGCACGACCTGCCGTCCTCGATGGTGGTTTTCCTGGTCGCACTGCCCCTGTCGCTGGGCATCGCAATCGCTTCGGGCGCCCCGGTGCTCGCGGGCCTGATCGCCGCGATCGTCGGCGGAATCATCGTCGGCTCGTTGGGTGGATCCCCGCTGCAGGTCAGTGGTCCGGCGGCCGGGCTGACGGTGGTCGTCGCCGGCCTGGTCTCCGATTTCGGTTGGGGCATAACGTGCTTGATCACCGTCGCCGCCGGAGTCGTGCAGGTTCTGCTGGGGCTCAGCCGTGTTGCGCGCGCCGCCTTGGCGATCTCACCGGTCGTCGTGCACGCCATGCTGGCCGGCATCGGCATCACGATCGCCCTGCAGCAGGCGCACGTGTTGCTCGGCGGGAGATCCAAGAGCACGGCCTGGCACAACCTGATTGGACTCCCCAGCCAGATCATCGGTGCGCACCGGCCCGGGGTGATCCTCGGGGCACTGGTGATCGCCATCCTGGTGGCCTGGCGGTGGGTTCCGGCCAAGGTGCGCCGCGTCCCGGGTCCCCTGGTCGCCATCGTGGCGGTGACGGTGATCTCGGTGGTCTTCGGATTCCACGTGCGCCGGGTCAACCTCGAGGGGTCACCGCTGGATGCACTGCAATTGCCCCAGCTGCCCCACGGCAACTGGGGCGCGATCGCGATCGGGGTGATCACGGTGGCGCTCATCGCCAGCGTCGAGAGCCTGCTGTCGGCGGTGTCGGTCGACCGGATGCACCACGGGCCGCGCACCGATTTCAACCGCGAACTGGTGGGACAGGGAGCCGCGAACATCGTGTCGGGCACCATCGGCGGGCTACCGGTGACCGGGGTTATCGTCCGCAGCTCGACAAATGTCAACGCGGGGGCCAAATCCCGCGCCTCGGCGATAATGCACGGAGTCTGGATCCTGTTGTTCACCATCCCGTTCGCCGGGCTGGTCGAGGAGATCCCCACCGCCGCGCTCGCCGGGCTGCTCATCGTCATCGGGATTCAGCTGCTGAAGCCGGCTCACATCGAGACCGCAATGAAGCACGGTGATCTCGCGGTCTACGTCGTGACAGCCGTCAGCGTCATCTTCCTCAACCTGCTGCACGGCGTCATGATCGGACTCGCACTGGCCATCGCGCTGACCGGGGGGCGGGTGATCCGGGCCAAGATCGAAGCCGCGCCGGTGGGCGACGAATGGCGGGTGAGCATCGAGGGCGCGGCGTGCACCTTTCTGGCGCTGCCGAGGCTGACGCGAATGCTGGCGTCGGTTCCGCAGGGCGCAACGGTGACGGTGGCCATTGCGGTTCACTACCTCGATCACGCTGCCCACCAGACCATTACCGACTGGCAGCAACAGCATGAGGCGACGGGCGGGACGGTTGCGATCCAGGGCTTGATCGAGACGGGTCAGCGCACCGCGCACCAATCGCCGGTCGAGGCCGAAAGATCCGAAGCCGCAGCGTAATTCGCTGTTTCCCGAGCCGGCCAGCGCTACCAGCTTTAGGGCGACAGGGGTTGCGCCGAATGCGATAGCGCATGCGCTATCGCATTCGGAAGTCACTCATTCCCCGGAAAGAGCGCTCTGCAAGTGTCGCTCAGTCGACGTCGATGCGGATGTGCAACCGCTTGCCGCATACCTGCGCCAGCCGTTGCAGCACGTCGACACGGGGCACCTCGGTCCCGTCCTCCCACGCGGCGACGGCTTCGTGGGTGGTGCCCATCGCCTCGGCCAGTTGGGCCTGGTTCATACCGGCACCGGCACGTGTTTCAAAGATCAAGTCGGGCAGATCCAGCGCCAGCCCGGCTTCGTGAATATCCATCGAGTTGGGTTCAGTCATCGCCAATCACCATCCAAGCCCAATGGTACTTGCGACTGGTCCTACCGTCCCGCCATTTCCTCCAGCCGGCGGATGCGGTCCTCGATCGGCGGGTGCGTCGAAAACAGCGACCCGATCCGCTCGCCCGCCCGGAATGGGTTGGCGATCATCAGGTGCGCCTGGCTGGCCAGCTGGGGCTCCGGCGGCAGCGGCGCCGCCTGGATCCCGCCGGAAATCTTGCGCAGGGCCGACGCCAGCGCCAGCGGGTCGCCCGTGAGCACCGCGCCCGATTCGTCCGCCTGGTATTCGCGTGACCGCGACACCGCCAACCGCACTACCGTCGCGGCGATCGGGCCCAGCAACGAAACCAGCAGCAGCGCAAAGGGATTCTCGCCATCGCGCGAGTTACCGCCGAACATTCCGGCGAACATGGCCATGTTGGCCAATGCGGTGATCACCGACGCCAGCGCGCCGGCGATGCACGAGATCAGGATGTCGCGGTTGTAGACGTGCGACAGCTCGTGTCCTAGCACGGCGCGCAACTCGCGCTCGGTGAGGATGTCGAGAATGCCGGTGGTACAGCAGACCGCCGCGTTGCGGGGGTTGCGCCCGGTCGCGAACGCATTGGGCGCGTTGGTATCGCTGATGTACAGCCGGGGCATCGGCTGGTGCGCGGCGGTGGCCAGCTCTCGCACGATCCGGTACATCGCCGGCGCCTGCACCTCCGAGACCGGCTGCGCGTGCATCGCCCGCAGCGCCAGCTTGTCGCTGTTGAAATACGTATAGACGTTCATGCCGAGGGCGAACAGCACCGCGAGGTACATCGCGGTTTTGCCGAACAGCGAACCGACGAACACGATCAGCGCGGACATACCAACCAACAACGCGAACGTCTTGAACGTGTTGTGATGCGGATGCCAGGTCATCGGTGTCCTCCTCGGAACACTCGGGAGCGCGCATTACTGCCGATTACAGCTCATTGAACGCCCGAGATGGGCTTCTTGGTTCCGCAGGGCTGTCGGAAACGACGCTAGCCGTGCCGGCTGATGGTGTAGTCGACCAGCGTCTGCAACGCGTGGCGGCCGGGAACGTCCGGCAACAGGGCCAGCTCCTGACGGGCCTGCTCCGCGTACTCGTGAAGCGAGTGCTTGGCCTTGGCCATGCCCGGCGACTCCCGCAACAGCGCCAGCGCCTCGGCCACCGCGTCGTCCTCGTCGATGGGTCCGACCAGCAGCTCACGCAGCCGCGCCGCCTCGGGCCCGGGTTCACGCAGCGCGTAGACCATCGGCAAGGTGTGCACGCCTTCGCGCACGTCGGTGCCGGGCAGCTTGCCGGACTCGTGGGAGTCACTGTCGATGTCGATGATGTCGTCGGAGATCTGGAAAGCGGTGCCCACGATGCCGCCGAGGCGGCTCAGCCGCTCCACCTGATCGGCGTCCGCACCCGAGAACATCGCACCGAACCGGCCCGCCGCGGCGATCAGGCACGCGGTCTTCTCGTACACCACTTTCAGGTAGTGCTCGATCGGGTCGGATCCCTCAACGAACCCGCGCGTCTCGCGCATCTGCCCCGTCACCAACTGGGCGAACGTCTCGGCGATCAGCCGCACCGCCTCGGGCCCCAGCCGGGAGACCAACCGGGAGGCCGTGGCGAACAGGTAATCCCCCGCCAGGATCGCGACGTTGTTGCCCCAGCGCACGTTGGCGGTGGGCGTGCCGCGACGAACCTCCGCCTCGTCCATCACGTCGTCGTGGTACAGCGTGGCCAGGTGCACCAGCTCGATGACGGCGCCGGCAATAGTCACGTCCACGCTGTCCGGGTCGGGTCCGATTTGCGCCGACAGCACGGTGAACAGCGGCCGGAACCGCTTGCCGCCGGCCTTGAACAGATGCGTCAGCGACTCGGTCATGATGTCGTCGGCGCTGCGCAGCTCAGTGTCCATGAGCTGCTCGATCCGCCCCACACCGTCCCGTACGGTCGCCGCGAAAGCGGGGTCGCCGAAGTCAACGCCCGCCACCACGGTTGCCGGAGTACTCACGGGACCAAACATACTGGTGTGCATGAAGACGGGAGCGACCCGAGCCCAAGTGGTGGTCGTGGGCGCGGGACCCGCCGGTTCGGCGGCGGCGGCCTGGGCCGCACGCGCGGGCAACGACGTACTGGTCATCGATTCGGCGGCCTTTCCCCGCGACAAGGCCTGCGGCGACGGGCTGACCCCCCGCGCGGTCGCCGAGCTGGAACGGCTGGGCCTGCGCGACTGGCTCGATAACCGCATCCGTCATCGAGGACTGCGGATGAGCGGGTTCGGCGGCGAGGTGGAAGTCGATTGGCCCGGCCCGTCATTCCCGTCGACCGGCAGCGCGGTGGCCCGCTTCGAGCTGGACGACCGGATCCGCAAAGTCGCCGAAGATTCCGGCGCGCGGATGCTGCTGGGAACCAAGGCCGTTGCTGCGCAACATGATTCATCGGGCCGCGTGACATCGGTGACATTGGCCGATGGCACCGAGGTGAGCTGCCGTCAGTTGATCGTCGCCGACGGTGCCCGCTCGTCGCTGGGCCGCAAGCTGGGCCGGCGCTGGCATCAGGAGACGGTGTACGGCGTCGCCGTCCGCGGCTATCTGACCACCGCGCGGGCCGACGACCCCTGGCTGACGTCACATCTGGAACTGCGCTCCCCCGATGGCGCCGTGCTGCCCGGCTACGGCTGGATCTTCCCGCTGGGCAATGGCGAGGTGAACATCGGCGTCGGAGCGTTGTCGACGTCCAAGCGGCCCGCCGATCTGGCGCTGCGGCCGTTGATCGACTACTACACCGATCTGCGCCGCGACGAGTGGGGCTTCACCGGCCAGCCGCGGGCGGTGGCCTCGGCGCTGCTGCCGATGGGCGGCGCGGTGTCGGGCGTGGCCGGCGCCAATTGGATGCTGATCGGCGACGCCGCGGCGTGCGTGAACCCACTCAACGGCGAGGGCATCGACTACGGGCTCGAGACCGGGCGCCTGGCCGCGGCGCTGCTGGACTGCCCCGACCTGTCGCGGGTGTGGCCGTCGCTGCTGCAGCAGCACTACGGCCGCGGCTTCTCGGTGGCACGCAGGCTGGCGTTGCTGCTGACATTCCAGCGGTTCCTGCCGTCGACCGGACCGATCGCGATGCGCTCGACGACGCTGATGACCATCGCCGTGCGGGTAATGGCCAATCTGGTCACCGACGACGACGCGGACTGGGTGGCGCGCGCCTGGCGGGGCGGCGGGCGGCTGTCGCGGCTGCTCGACCGCCGAACGCCGTTCAGCTGACCGAAGTGCCCCGGCATCGCCGCTGGTCGGGACCTTTGCTGTCCCCTTTGGGGCCCAAAATCGGCGTTTGGCTTTCGTCCGCGCACCAGGACCCGGGCGTGTATAGTCCGGCTAATGAAGGGAACGAGGCTGGCTACTATCGGAGCCGCTGCTGCTGCTATCGCGCTGGGCGCGCTTGCCGTGCCGGCACAGCTTTCCGTGCCGGCGCAGGCGGATCCGCCGCCGACGGCGCCATACCCCACCCCGCGGACGCCGTCGCCTCCGAGCGACTACGACGCGCCATTCAAGAACACCGTCAACGGCTTCGGCATCTACCAGCCGCAGGACCAGTTGGCGTGGCTGGGCAAGATCACCTGCGACCGGTTGGGCCGCGGCGTGGACCACGATGCCCACCAGTCCGCGACTTTCATTCAGCGCAACTTGCCGCGCGGCACCACCGAGGGGCAGTCGTTGCAGTTTTTGGGCGCAGCGGTCGACCACTACTGCCCGGACCAGGTCGGCGTCGTCCAAGCCGCCGGCAACCATTAGAACCTGCTCAGCGCAAGGGCTTGTACCCGGCGTGTAGGGCGACGATGCCCGCCGTCAGGTTGCGCCAGCGCACCCCGGACCATCCGGCCTGGGTTATCTGCTGCGCCAGTGCCGCCTGATCGGGCCATGCCCTGATCGACTCCGCGAGGTACACGTACGCGTCGGGATTGCTGGACACCGCCCGCGCCACCCGCGGCAGCGCCCGCATCAAGTACTCCTTATAGACGGTGGCGAACAGCGCGTTGCTGGGCGTGGAGAACTCGCACACCACCAGTCGGCCGCCGGGGCGCGTGACGCGGGCCATCTCGCGCAGCCCCGCCTGGGTGTCGACGACGTTGCGTAGCCCGAAACTGATTGTCACGGCATCGAATACGTCATCGCCGAACGGCAGCCTGGTGGCATCACCGGCGACCTTCGGAACGTCGCGCGCGGCACCCGCCGCCAGCATGCCGACCGAGAAATCGGCGGCCACACACCATGCCCCGGACTTCTCCAGCTCCACGGTGGACACCGCGGTGCCCGCGGCGAGGTCCAACACCCTCTGGCCCGGCCCAATGCCCAGCGCCGACCGGGTGGCTCTGCGCCAGTACCGGTCCTGGCCCATCGACAGCACGGTGTTGGTCAGGTCGTACCGGCGGGCGACACCGTCGAACATCGACGCGACATCCCGGGGATCCTTGTCCAATTCCGCGCGACTCACCTGAGAAACGCTACCCGTTAGGGGAATGAGGTCGCGCGGTAGGCGTTGTACGTCAGCGTGACTGGAAAAGTTTGGTTTATCACCGGTACATCGCGAGGTTTCGGACGGGCGTGGACGATCGCGGCGCTTCAGCGTGGCGACAAGGTCGCCGCCACGGCGCGCAACACCGCCTCGCTGGACGACCTGGCGCAGAAGTACGGCGACGCGCTGCTGCCGATTCGGCTGGACGTGACCGACCGGGCGGCGGATTTCGCGGCGATCAAGCAGGCGCACGACCACTTCGGTCAGCTCGACATCGTGGTGAACAACGCCGGCTACGGCCAATTCGGGTTCGTCGAGGAGCTATCCGAACAAGACGCACGCGATCAGATCGAAACCAATGTCTTTGGGGCACTGTGGATCACCCAGGCCGCACTACCCTATCTGCGCGAGCAGGGCAGCGGCCACATCATCCAGGTCTCCTCGATCGGGGGCATCACCGCGTTCCCCTTGGTCGGCATCTACCATGCCTCGAAGTGGGCGCTGGAAGGCTTCTCACAGGCGCTGGCACAAGAGGTCGCTCCGTTCGGTGTGCACGTCACGCTGATCGAGCCGGGCGGCTTCGACACCGACTGGGCCGGCGACTCGGCCAAGCATGCCGATCCGCTGCCGGCCTACGACGACGTCCGCGCCGCCGTCCAGGCCGAGCGCAGCCGCCGGTGGGCCAGCCCGGGTGACCCGTCGGCGTCCGCGGCCGCCCTGCTCAAGGTCGTCGACCCCGAAAAGCCCCCGCTGCGAGTGTTTTTCGGAGCTTCCCCACTGGAGACGGCCAAGGCCGACTACGAGAGCCGGCTGCAGAACTGGGAGGAATGGCAGCCCGTCGCGGAGCTGGCGCAGGGCTGATTCGCGACAACCGGCCGACTTTCGAGGCTTTCGTAACTCGTCTATTTCGGGACCGCGTTCAGTTCTGTCACGCGCCATCTGCAACTCATCGGGGAGTGAAGTAGTCGATTACTCATGCCGGCACCACGGAATGGACACATAATTGTGACTTCCGCGAGGAAAGGCGGCCTGCATGTCCGCACCCCAGCCCCCGCCGGTGGAAACCTGCGACGTGTGCATCGTTGGAGCAGGCATCGCCGGGCTAAACGCTCTGTTCGCCGCGAGCCGATACCTGTCGCGGAACAACAAGGTGATCCTGATCGATCGTCGGCCGCGCGTCGGCGGCATGTGGGTCGATGTGTACTCGTATGTGCGCCTGCATCAACCGCACCCGATGTTTACGGCGGGCAACATCAAGTGGACCCTCGGCAAGGATCGCGCCTACTTGGCGACCAAGGGCGAGGTGCTCGACCATTTCCAGCACTGCGTCGACGCGATAAGGGAGCGGGTGCAGGTGGACGAGCATTTCGGTTGGAACTTCGAGTCGGAGGAAGAAGCGAACGGAATCGTGCGGGTCACCTCCAGGGCTGCCGATGGCCGGATGCTCGTCGTCGAGGCCAAGCGATTGATCAAAGCCTATGGCCTGGGAATCACGCCGAACGAACCACTCGACATCTCCAGCACACGCGTCCATTCGGTGTCGCCCGACTACTGCGACGTCCGGGCGGGCGACATCAGCGAAAGCGATGCGCCGGTGTGGATCATCGGCGGCGGAAAAACCGCGATGGACACCGCGCATGCACTGATCACGACTTGCCCCGGTCGCCAGGTAAACCTCGTCGCCGGTCGAGGAACATTCTTCTCCCGGCGCGACAGCCTGTTGCCGAGCGGCACCCGGCGGTGGTGGAAGGGCACGCCGCCGAGCACCATCGCCACACAGCTAAGTCGCCGGTATGACGGCACGAACGAATCAGACGTCCAAGGTTGGTACCGGGCCACCCACGGCACGTTCTTGACCCCCCAAGCGGACAACTTCGTGTTGGGAGTGTTGTCTGAGGCCGAGAACCGCACGATCTCCGCCGGGCTAAACGATGTCGTCATGGACTATTTCGAGGATGCAGTCGATCGCAATGGCATGACCGAGTTGGTGTTACGGAGCGGGTCGACGAAGACGATCCAATCGGGCAGCTGGGTCGTCAACTGCACGGGATACGTCAAATTTCCCGACGAAGACTCCTACGAGCCGTACGTTTCGCCCAGTGGCGCAGTCGTTTCCATCAACGTGCGGTCGGCCATACTGCACTTGCCCGCGTTCATGGGGTATTTCCTGGGCCATCTGCTGTTCTTGGATAAGCTCAGTGAGATCCCGCTCTACGAAGTCGACTGGATGAAACTGAGGGAGAAGGCACCCACGGCATTTCCGTACGTGCTCTTCGCGCTCGTCCAGCACAACCTCAGCCTGATCTACGACAACGTCCCCAGTCGCGTATTCACCGAAAACGGCCTCGATTTCGATAAGTGGTACCCGCTACCGCGCCGCCTGCCGGGCTTGACGCGGTTCTTGCTCACGCACCACCGCGAACGGGAGCGCCAGCGCCGTGTACTTGACACAGTCCGGGAGCGTTTCGATATCCGCTGCGGCCCACTTAGCGCGCCTGTTTTAAGGCAAGGTGAATATGCTCCCGACTGATCGTCGTCATGGCACCGTCGCAGCCCACGCGATATGCCCCTCGTAGCCAAGCGTTTTCGCCATTTCGCGGTGGTCATCCAGGAAGTGCGTGTAAGCGACGGCATCATCCCGGCTCCGGGCCAGCAGCGCCCGCAGTCGCAACGACCAGATGTCGCGCATCACCAGACCCTCATCGGCTGGCGCGACCGACAACCGGTCAACCGCGACCCCGGCTTCAGCCACGTCATCGACGGCCCCGCGATCAAGCAGTGACTCCACCAGAACAGCCGTCGCCGGAATACCCCACAGCAGAAGATGTTCCTGGCGAAACAAATGGTCGGCGGCGGCGCGCATCACCGGTATGGCGGCATCGTGATCTCCTTGCCTCGCGGTCTCACGTGCCGCGTAGACCTCGACGATCGGCAAATCGCTGAGGTTGTGTCCTTGGTTTAGGAACACTTCGCCGATCTCGCCCAACAGCTGCTGGCCCAGACCGCGCTCCTCAATGGTGTCGCGATGCACCAGCGCGACGCCCAACGTCGCCTTGATGAAGCCCACCACCACGTCATCACTGGATCGCTCGGCGATCCGTAGAGCGTTCTCGATCTCGTGCAGGGCACCATCATCAGCCCTCAGCACGCCGAACGGTATGCCCAGCAAGTAGATATAGCCGACAACCCCGGCGTAGGACGCGGGGTCAGCGCGGCGGGCCATACCCAGGCCATGCCGCAGGTCTGCCGGCCATCCGGGACGACCTAGAAAATAACGAGCCATACCCCGCGACACGAAGGCGAGCGCTAACGGACACCCGACAAGGAAGTTGCCTTTCAACGGATCGCCGTCGGCCAGGTCGATAACGGCCTGCGACCATCGCAGGACGTCACACCACTCGGTACTCTCGATCTTGCCGTAGATCACCGGGAAGGACAGCCCTACTGTCAGGGTCGCATCTCCGACCGACTCGGCGAGGGCCCAGGCTTCCGATGCCAGCTGCGACGCCTCGAGCACCCGGTCCTGATGCGCGTAGCCAACCACCATCCCTGCCGTCGCGATGCCAAGTGACGCCTTGTCCCCCGCGGCGCTGCACAACTCCCGCAATTCGTCAAAGCGGTCACCGGCAACGCCGGCGTGGACTCGCCAGCCCGTCCCGGACAACATGGTGCGCGGGGCGATGCGCATGGCCGCCCGCTGCGGGTGATCGGCGGGCAGGGCGTCGGCGATCTCCGCCGCTCGCCCCCAGCTCGCTCGCGCCGCGCTGATGTCACGGTTGGTCGCCCAGGTGGCGGCGCGCATGTGCCAGTCGTAGGCGGCGTACAGGTCACCGGCGGCCTCCACATGTTCTGCGATCAACGCTGCGTTTTCGTCCCCCGATTCCGGATCGCGGGCTTCGATTGCGGCGGCCACCCGCCGGTGCAGATCTGAGCGATCCGATCTGAGTTGTGCGCCGTAGGCCACCGAATGAATGAGGGGATGATGGAACACATACTCCGGTTGTCGGGTGAGGGTGACCACGTCGATGAGCTGAGCCGCCACCAGTTCGTCGACGTCGGGCTCGATACCCAACACCGTGAGTAGGTCGAGGCTGAATCGCGAGCCGATGACCGCCGCCGCGCTCAGCGTGCGCTTGGCTTTCGGATGGAGCCGGTCGATGCGCGCGGCGATGGTCGCCTGCAACGTGGCAGGCACGCTCACTTCGCCGACCTCCGCGGCCGACGTGTAGGCACCCGGCTCCCCACGCAACACACCGCGCTCGGCCAGTTCGCGCACCAGCTCCTCGGCGAAAAACGGATTACCGGCCGCCCTCTCGACGACTCTGCGGCCCACGGCATCGACCGACAGGTCGGGCCCGAGGAGATGTGCGACGAGTGCTGCGGTTTCTGAATCACTCAGCGGCGCAAGGGCTACGGTGTGGGCATCAGCCACTCGGGTCAACGCGCCGTGGTATTCCGGTCGGTAGGCGACCAGCACCAGCGAGGGCGTCTGCGGGATCACCTCAAGGAAATCGGTCAGCATCGACTCGCTGATCTCGTCTATCCAGTGGGCGTCCTCGACGACGTAGACCGCCGGCCTGTGGCGGGACAATCTGGCGGCGTTCACCAGCGCGGCCAACCGCCGCCGCCGCGCATCGGGATCAATCGCGGGCACGGCGGTGCTCGGGTCGGCGATGCCCAGCAGGTCATCAAGCAGCAGCACGTCCTCAGGGTCTGTATCCGGAAATTGGTCTCGCACTCGCGCGCGGGCCGCCTGCCCGTCAAGACCCTCGACGCCGGTGGCCGCCCGCAGCAGACGCGCCACGGCATGAAACGGGACCTGGCTGGTGTGTGACTCGCAGAAGGCGGTCGACACCTCCACCCCCCGGACCGCTGCCATCGCGGCCACCTCGCGCACCAGGCGGCTCTTGCCGATGCCGGGTTCGCCTACCACCACAACCACAGCGCCCTGACCACCGAGTGCGCGGTCCAACAAGCCCTCGACGGCAGACATCTCCAACCGGCGACCGACCAGATTCGAGTCAGCGCGCTCGGTAGCGCGATGCCGGTCTCCTATGCCCAGTAAGCGGTAGGCGGTGACGGGTTCGCTGGCGCCCTTGATGCGGACCATCTCCGGTTCACTCAGCGTCGCTGAGTCATCAACCAGTCGCGCGGTGGAGACGCTGAGCATCACCCCACCCGGCGGTGCGACCGATTCCATCCGTTGAGCCAGGCCCACCTGATCACCTACGGCGGTGTAACCGAAAGGTCCCGAGCCGATTTCACCGGCGATCACCTGACCGGAGTTAAGTCCCACGCGCACAAGCAGTTTCGTGCCGTCTCGGCGCTCGACCTCGGCGCCCAGAGCCTTCGCTTCCTCCTGAATGCTCAGCGCCGAGAGACATGCGCGAAGGGCATGGTCCTCCATTGCCGCCGGCGCACCGAACACCGCCATGACGCCGTCGCCGGTGAACTTGTCCACCGTGCCGCCGTACCGCCGGACAACGGCCGCGCAACGGTTGGCCAGATGGACCATGATCTCGCGCAGCCGTTCCGTCCCGACGGCCGCCGCGATCTCCATCGAATGCACCACGTCGACGAACAAGACGGTGACTTGCTTGTACTCGGCTGCTCCAGTCGCGTGACGCAGGGGTGTACCGCATTTGCTACAGAAATTGGCCGGAGGACTGGTCTGCGCGCCGCAGGAACTACAGACCAGCCCGACCTGGGCCAGTTCACGGCTGCCATCCCCGGTGGGGTCCACGTCAGTATCGTTTCACCGCTGGTCAACGATGTCCTGCAGATCGGCATGCCACCTGTGACGACTGAGACGAAGGTTCGAGACTCTCATATGTCGTCTATTTCGGAGACGGCGTTCAGTTCTGTTCGGGCCTGGTCGATTTGGTCGTAGGCGTACGTCACCATCTCGGCGGTGGTCATCGTTTCACCCTTGCGGGCGAGTGATTCGTAGGTCGCCTCGCCCAGGACATCGCGCAGGTGGGCGATCGCGGTGGTGATTTCGGGGACCCCCGCCGCAGACAAAGGGGTGAGCGCGAACCCGGCGATGGTGGCCGCCGGTTCGTGGCGTCCGAGCCGGTCGAAAAGAGCGGCGAGGATGGCCAGCGGGACGCGGAGCGTAGTGGTGTCGCCCGCATTGTGGAAGTTGCGGATTGACAGAGTGAGGTGATCGAATGCGGCCAGCGTGTCGCCGTGTTCGGGCTCAAGTAATGCCAGAAACTCCGCCAGGGCTGACGCGACGGCGCGGTTGCCGCTGTCTTGAGCGATCACCAGACCCCGGCCGCAGGGCGTTAAGCGCCCCGACGGGATCCGCGTCACGGAAAGCCAAACCGTAGGCACCGAGGGCCCACGCGAGCAAGAACGGGTTGCCTGTTGCCTCCGCAGCCTCGATGAGGCCATCCGCGGAATCCATCGCCTCCCCACCGGAACCGGCCACTGAAAGGGCCAGAACCAGCCATGCCCGGACGTAGACGTGGGTGTCGCGGCCGCGTGCGAGCTGGGCGCGGCACCACTCGGCCAACCGCTCGGGCTGCCCGATGGTCAGGTATACGACTCCAAACCCGGCTTCGATGCCGTACGGCAGCGCATCGCGGCCACTGCCGAGAACGATCTGCCCGGCCTCGCTGTAGCCGACAGCCGCCTCGATCCGTCCGGTCGTGTAGCACAACGACGCAATCACATACAGGAACAGCCAGCCGCGGGTGGTCGACCGCGCGGGCGGGCTCGATCAGCTCTTCAGCCCAGGCTATCGGCTCAAAGGTTTGGACCGCAGCGCCGAGCCACCCCGCATAGCTGGCGATGGTGGCGGCGGCATCCAGATCGCCGTGGTCGGCGGCCCACCGAAACGCGGTGCGCAGATTGGCCAGCTCGGCGCTGAACCAGTCGTAGGCCTCCTGCTGGCGGGGGCTGTCCCACCGGGCCATGATGTCGGCTTCTCGTCCGGCGAAGTAGCGCGAGTGGGCGGCCCGAACCTCGGACGCTTCGCCACCGGCGACCAGTTGCTCCTCGGCGAACTGGCGGATCGTCTCCAGCATCAAAAACCGGGTCCGCCCCGAAGACCGGTCGGCGACCAGCAGCGACTTGCGCACCAGAGCGTCGACTACCTCGAGGATGGCGTATTCGTCGAGGTCATCTGATCCGGCTACCGCGCAGGCGCTTTGCAGATCAAATCCGCCCGCGAAGACCGAACAGCGGTCCAGCACTGTCTTTTCGGCGTCGTCGAGAAGGTCGTAGGACCAGGCCATCGCGTGGCGCAGCGTGTGGTGGCGTTCCAGGCCGCGCCGGGATCCGACCAGCAGCCTGAACCGGTGATCAAGACGATCACGCATTTCACTGGCGGTCATCGACGCCATCCGCGAGGCGGCCAGCTCGATGGCCAAGGGAATTCCGTCGAGTCGCTGGCAAATCTCGGTGACTGCGGCGGCTTCAGCGCCGTCGACCATCGAGAAGCCCGGTGCAAAGCCTTGTGCGCGTTCGACGAACAGACTCACCGCCGCAGAGTCGACTCCCGCTGCCGCGTCCAGAGAGCGCAGCGGCCACACCTGCTCGTCGGGGACTCCGAGTCCTTCGCGGCTGGTGGCCAACACCCGCACGGTCGCCGAGTGCGCGAGTATGGCTTCGATCAGGTCGGCGGCGGCGTCCAGAATGTGCTCGCAGTTGTCGATCACCAACAGCCGGAATCGGCCCTCCAATGCGGCGGCCACCGACTCGCTCACGGTCTTACCCGGCTGCTGGGTGATGCCCAATACGGCGGCCACCGAGTCGGGCACTGCTGCTGGGTCAGCGACCGGGGCCAGCTCGAAAACCCAAACCCCATCCGGGAACTCATCGCCTAGTCGCGCCGCGACCTCCAACGCGAGGCGCGTCTTACCGACTCCACCTACGCCGGTCAGTGTCACCAACCGATGCGCCTTAACCGCCGCTTCGATCTCAGTGACCGCGGATTCGCGTCCGATCAAGCTGGTGGTCGCAGGCCGCAGATTTCCCGGACTCGTATCGAGCGCGCGCAGCGGCGGAAACTCCGTAAGAAGGCCCGCCGCTCGCACTTGAAACATCCCGAGCGGCATAGGCACATCACGCAACCGGCGCGGCCCCAGATCCACCAGATCCACCCCGCTGAGCAGACTCACCGTCGACTCCGCCAGCAGGATCTGACCGCCGTGCCCGGCGGCCATCACCCGCGCGGCACGATTGAGCACCGCACCGAAGTAATCACCGTCGCGCAGTTCGGCTTCGCCGGTCGCGATGCCCATCCGCACCGGCAATTCCAGTGTCCGCTGCGCGCTTACAGCTGCGTCGACCGCTGATCTCGGCGACGCGAACGCTGCGCACACGCCGTCACCGGTGTGCTTGAACAACCAGCCACCATGCGCCTCAATCGCCTTGCGCAGCACCTCATCATGGGCGGCCAGCGCGGTCCGCATCCCGTCGGCGTCGGCTTCCCACCGACGGGTCGAACCCTCAATATCGGTGAACAAAAACGTCACAACGCCCGTAGGCGGGTCCCGGGGGGACACTTGCACAGGATGTCACATCAAGCCCGCGTCAACGCTGCCAACCGAAACGAACTTTGCAGGCCCTTATGAATCGTCTATTTCGAGACTCCGTTCAGCTCTGCTCGGGCCTGGTCAATTTGATCGCATGCGTAGGTCACCATCGCGGTGGTGGTCATCGTCTCGCCCCTGCGGGTGAGCGATTCGTAGGTCGCCTCGCCGAGGACTTCGCGCAGGTGGGTCAGCGCGGTGGTGATTTCGGGGACCGCCGGCGCAGAGAAAGGACTGAGCGCGAACCCGGCGATGGTGGCCGCCGGTTCGTAGCGTCCGAGCCGGTCGAAAAGAACGGCGAGGAAGGCCAGCGGGACGCGGATCGTGGTGGTGTCGCCGGCATTGTGGAAATTGCGGATAGCCAGAGTGAGGTGATCGAACGCGGCCAGCGTGTCGCCGTGTTCGGCCTCAAGTCGTGCCAGAGCGTTCGCCAGGGCTGACGCGGCGGTGCGGTGGCCGCCGTCTTGAGCGATCGCCAGACCCCGGCCCAGGGCGTTCAGCGCCCCGACAGGATCGGCGTCACGGAAAGCCACACCGTAGGCACCGAGCGCCGATGCGAGCAAGTGCGGGTTGCCTGTTGCCTCCGCAGCCTCGATGAGGCCATCCGCGGAATCCATCGCCTCCCCACCCGAACTGGCCACTGCAAGGGCGGCAACCAGCCATGACCGGATGTAGACGTGGGTATCGCGGCGGCGTGCGAGCTGGGCGCGGCAGAACTCGGCCAACCGCTCGGGCTGCCCGATGGCCAGGTACACAAGTCCAAGCCTGGCTTCGATGCCGTATGGCAGCGCATCGCGGCTCCTGCCGAGCACGATCTGCCCGGCGTCGGCGTAGCCGACAGCCGCCTCGATCCGTCCGGTCGTGTAGCACTGCGACGCAATCACGTACAGGAACGCCAGCCGGGGATGGTCGGCGACGCGGGCGGGTTCGATCAGCTCTTCAGCCCAGGCGATCGGCTCAACGGTTTGGACACAAGCGCCGAGCCACCCCGCATAGCTGGCGATGGGGGCGGCGACATCCAGATCGCCCTGGTCGGCGGCCCACCGAAACGCGGTGCGCAGATTGGCCAGCTCGATAGTGAACCAGTCGTAGGCGTCACGTTGTCGAGGGCTGTCCCACAGGGCCATGATGTCGGCTTCGCATCCGGCGAAGTAGTGCGAGTGGGCGGCTCGAATCTCGGATGCTGCGCCGCGGGCGACGAGTTGGTCCTCGGCGAACTGGCGGATCGTCTCCAGCATCGAAAACCGGGTCCGCCCCGCCGACCGGTCGGCGACCAGCAGCGACTTGCGTACCAGAGCGTCGACTACCTCGAGGACGGCGTAGTCGTCGGGTTCATCGAAACCGGCGACGCCGCAGGCACTGTCGATGTCGAACCCGCCCGCGAACACCGAACACCGCTCCAGCATTGCCTTCTCGGGGTCATCGAGGTGGTCATAGGACCACGCCATGGTGTGGCGCAAAGTCTGGTGGCGTTCCAGGCCACGCCGCGAACCGACCAGCAGCCGGAATCGCTGATCGAGACGATCAGCCACCTCGCTCGCGGTCATCGATGCCATCCGCGAGGCCGCCAACTCGATGGCTAACGGGATGCCGTCGAGGCGACGGCAGATCTCTACCACCGCGGCAGCCTCATCGGCGTTGGTGACCGAGAAGCGCGGCGAAACAGCTTGGGCGCGTTCGATGAATAGGGAAACTGCGGCAGAGACGATCCCCGCGCCGACATCCAGCGAGGGCACCGGCCACAGTTGCTCGTCGGCAATTCCGAGTCCTTCTCGGCTGGTGGCGAGGATCTTTATGGTCGCCGACCGCGCGAGGATGGCCTCGATGAGATCGGCGGCAGCGTTGAGCACGTGCTCGCAGTTGTCGATCACCAACAACCGAATTCGGCCCTCCAGCGCGGCGGCCACCGACTCGCTGACGGTCTTACCCGGCTGCTGCGTGATGCCCAGCAGCGCGGCGAGCGCGTCGGGCACCGCGTCCGGGTCGGTGAGCGCACCTAGTTCGAAAAGCCAGACGCCGTCGGGAAATTCATCGGCCAACTGCGCAGCCACTTCTAACGCGAGGCGGGTCTTGCCGACTCCACCTACTCCGGTCAGCGTCAACAGCCGATGCGCCCTGACCGCCGCTTGCACCTCGTCGCGTTCGGACTCGCGTCCGATCAAGTTGGTTGTCGCAGGCCGCAAATTTCCCGGCGTTGTATCCAGCGCCCGCAGACCGGGAAACTCCTCGCGTAGGCCCGCTGCCCGTACTTGAAAAACACCGACCGGCATTGGGACATCGCGCAATCGCCTCGGCCCCAGATCCACAAGATCGACTCCACTGAGCAGAACCGCAGTCGAGTCGGCCAGCAGGATCTGACCGCCGTGACCGGCAGCCATCACCCTCGCCGCCCGATTGAGCACCGCACCGAAGTAATCACCGTCGCGCAGTTCGGCTTCGCCGGTCGCGATGCCCATCCGCACCGGCAACTCCAGTGCCCGCTGCGCGGCCACCGCCGCGTCGACAGCTGATTTCGGCGACGAGAACGCCGCGACACACCGTCACCGGTGTGCTTGAACAACCAGCCGCCATGCGCCTCAATCGCCTGACGCAACACCTCGTCATGGGCGGCCAGCGCCGCCCGCATCGCGTCGGCGTCGGCCTCCCACCGACGGGTCGAACCCTCAATATCGGTGAACAGAAACGTCACAACCCCCGAAGGCGGGTCCCCCGCGGACACCCGCACAGGATGTCACACCAAGCCCATCCACCGCGGCCGATCGCGACTGACTTTCCAGACACTCATGTCTCATCTATTTCTAGCGCATGCCTCCGGCGGTCGAAGAGACAAAGCGGCATTCACCGATCGCAGCCGCCACCTTGCGCATCGCTCTCG
>CAWCRJ010000014.1:0-129693 GCA_963797865.1 uncultured Actinomycetota bacterium | reverse complement strand
CTGCATCTCGTCAGCGGCGGCTGGTGGTTGCTTCGACGAAGTGCAGGGCAGATCAGCAAGCCACTGCAGAGTGTTCAACACTCGACCGCCGCGGGAGGGTTGTCCGGTGGGTACACCCGCCGCTACGCCACCGTCGAAGACGGATTTAGAAACTCCCAATTCTGGGGTAGGCTTCACAGCGAATGTGTTCTGCATTCGCGAAAGTAAACGAAAGAAGTACAGGAAATATGACACAAGGAACCGTGAAATGGTTCAACGGCGAAAAGGGCTTCGGCTTCATCGCTCCCGATGACGGCAGTGCGGACGTTTTCGTCCACTACTCCGAGATCCAGGGCGGTGGCTACCGCTCACTGGAGGAGAACCAGCGGGTTCAGTTCGAGGTAGGCCAGGGTGCCAAGGGTCCCCAGGCCACCGGAGTGACCGCGGTCTGATCTTTACGTAATCGGTGGGCCGGCAGAGGATTATCCCTTGCCGGCCCACCGATCGTTTACGGACGGTGCTTAGGCTGCTCGGCCTGATCGGTTTCGTCTCCAGGCGGCAGACGGTAACCGCATCCGCAAGTTGGACGTTCCGGTGGGTAACCCAAAGTCGACTACGCCGCGACGCGCAAGCACCCTTGCATTCGCACCCCTGAACCGCTGAAGTGTGTTCTGCCCCAGAATCATTGGTATACAGGAAACCCGTGAATATGGGCACGTGCGGCAAGTGTGGTGGCCCGCCATTCAGTGTCGGTTGCAGCGGTAGGCCAGACCCAGCCACGCAGGGCGATTCACTTGCCGCCCGTATCGAGTGCACCGAGCGCGCTATCTGCCGGAAGGACCGGTGACTCCGGTTTGGCCTAGATCAAGGACGTCGTCATGATGCTTTGGCGTACCTACGAACGACGTCGTGCTCTGCGAATGTACTCGTGTGCTGTAGGCCGTTGTCGTCGCGACCAAAAAATGTCCACCGCCGCGGAGTTGTCTGCGGCCCACTGATCATCTTGACGGTCAGGCGCGCTTGGGTGGGAAGTAACGTGCCGATGACGTCGCCCACGCGGATCTTCGACGGATGGATCTCGGGTGCATCGCACCAGTTCTGTATGCCCATGCACCCGTCCTCACGTTGTTGCTGTCACCCTACCCCCACTTCTGGGTGTGTGGTGGGGACATGAGACAGGGCAGCCTGCTACGCGCTTACGCGCCGTCGCTCGTCACCTGATCGCGCCTACGGGCCGCTGGTGGCGTAGCGTCACCTGTGAGCCGTTTCGTTGCCAGCGGTGGTCCACCGCGCGGTCGGCGCGGATGGCACCCACGGGCAATGTGATTCCTCCCTCGCTTCCCGCGTCCGCGGGGCCGAGGATGCCGACCGTGAAGGAACCACATGAATTGTGCCGCCTCACCTATCGCTCGACAACCAGACGTTGCGAGTCCGGCTTGCGTACGCATGTGCGCCACCGTGATTAGCGGGTGCGCCAAGCACCGACTGGGGCACTGTGGATGATTTATCCGATCGGGAGTCGACGCCAAGCCAATCCCATCCGGCTAGCGGTGGCTCGTAATCTCGGCCGCGACATCGACGGCGCGTGGTGGCCGCGCGCCGATCGCATCACCAATGAATTACCCGAGCTTGTCGCGGTTCTGACCCCGTTGCTTGGGGACGTCGCCTCCATCAACGTCAACTGGTCAACGCTGCAACGACCACCTGATCTCAACTGGCCGGGATGGGAAGGCAAACGCCAGCACGTAATGACCGTTCGCGGCACGCATGCCTGCGCCAACCTGCTGATCATCTCGTATACGACCCACAGCGGGCTCGCCCTGATGGTGCTGCGCTGCGCCGCGAACCTACCCATTGAGGCCGCCGACCGCGACAAACCGGCCTTCCTCACCGCGGGCTCGGTCCTGCGGGCCGCCGAAAAACAACGCGGCCCCGGCTTATCGCTGACGAGCGCGCAGCCGGCCCGGCTGCATCCTTAAAGTGCAATCGTTGCTGGGCTGCGTCCGCGAGCTGACCAGACGCATGCTCCTTGCAAGGTTGGCACCCTTAGGCGCCGCCGCCTAGCTGAGCGGCTCCCATAGCACTTTCCCGGCTCTTACTGGCATGGGCGCGGTACCGTCGCCGCGGTCAGCTGAAAGCGCGGGGCCCTTGATCAGCCGGCTCTGGATAACGACGTCGGGAGTCTCGACAATCGACTGAAGTGGAGTGCGCCGTGCCGGTTTGGCGACGCTCCCTCCGTTGAAGCCTGCACGCCGGAGAGTTTTCAGCCGCTGCATAACATCCGTTGTCAAAAGGCCATGTCGTAGCAGACCCACAGCAAGGGACCAACCAAGATCAAAGCCAGCAGGGCGACGCCCCCGATGACCCGCCACGTAATGGTCGAGCGAAAGATCACCGCCGTCACCGCCGAAGCGGTCGCCAGGACTGTCAACACCGTCGCGATGACGATTTCGGTACGCGCTGATTGCACCGCCGATTCGGATAGCGGCGGGAAGAAGCCGGCTTCCAATTTGAAGGCCAGAGCGCGAGTGCTCTCGGCAATCAGCAACAGGAGAAGCGCGAGCATCATCGCCGCCAAACCGACCAGCGACAGGCATGCTCCAAAGATATTGCGGTTGCGAGGATCTATCGGGCCCGTGTAGTGGGGCATCTCGTCCACACCCCAAATCGTAGAGGCTAGGTCCACGGCAACGTGGGCGAGGCAAAGACCGCGCCGTTCAGCGATGTTGGCCAACTGATCACGTAGTGGATACCTGGTCATGGCACCGTGCTCATGTGCGAGCGGAACCGTCAATCGGCCGACCACGCCGGGCCGGCCGATTCCATGCCTGGTGTGAGGCGTTTGTCGGACGGTTGCCGTTCGGGCTTGGAGCCATCGTCGCACCGACGTTCGTCGGCTTCTGTGTGATCAACGGCTGCACTTTCGGCGTCGATCTGACGATCCTCACCTGCTTGCGGGGCGCGCTCGGCCTCCCGGTGTCGACCGCCGTCACGGTTGCCTACGGATGCGCGTTCGCGCTCAGCTACGTGCTCAATCGGAATGTCAACTTCCGATCCCATACGCCCGCCGGACCGCAGGTTGCGACCTACGTCGTGGTGGTCGTCGTCAACTACTTGGCTTTCATCCTCGGGGTGACCACTGCGCTGACCGCGATTGGAGTGCGATACCAGCTGTCGCGGCTGGCGGCGGGCAGCTGTGAAGCGGTGTACATGTACAGCGCGATGAGGTGGCTGGTTTTCCGCCGCTGATCGGTGAGCCCGCGGTTGTTTGCCGAGGTGTGGCCCGTGCGTGACCTTTCCGCGACGGCGACGAAGGACGCTCAACACGTGACGGTAATCGCGGCCATCGCCGCGCTCGCGATAGCAGCATGCATCGGCTACTACTTCGGACGGCGCGCGGCCTCGACGCCACCAAGCTGGAAGAAGCGAACGAGTCGAATCGCGCTAAGCAGGCAGACCCTCAACCTGCTCGCGATGATCACAGCGCGCCGGATCCAGCAGCGGTTCCAGGTCGAGCGTGTCCTCTCCGACATGGTCGCTGCACGTGGGTTGAGAGCCATTGCGCCACTTCAAGTTCGACGCGGTGGAGTGCTGCGGTTGCGGTCCTACTAAGGTGCACTGGTATGGCTGCACTGCAGGGCAAAGTGGCGTTGGTGACTGGAGCCTCATCGGGCCTGGGCGCTGAAACGGCAAAATTATTTTCTCGCGAGGGCGCAACGGTTTTCGGTATTGGCCGCGATACCGATCGATTGGCCGGCGTGTTCGCGGGCGTCGAACGCGGCGGATTCGCGTCGGTGGACATCGGTTCGGTGCAGGCCTGCAAAGACGCGGTCGAGCAGTGTGTCCGTGATTTCGGTGGTCTCGACGTCCTTGTCAATGTCGCCGGGCGACACCAGATGCGCCGCACGGAGTCGATGACCGACGACGATTGGGAACAAGACCTTGCGGTCAACCTCAACGGGCCGTTCTACCTCTGCAGGACAGCGCTGCCTCATTTGCTGAGCCGCGGCGGCAACATCGTCAATGTCAGCTCCATCGCCGGAGTCGAGGGGCAGGCGTATTCGGCCGGCTACTGCGCCGCCAAGCACGGCTTGATCGGCCTCACCCGAGCGTTGGCCGTGGAGTACACGGCGGAACGGTTGCGCGTCAACGCGGTATGCCCGGGCGGCATGCTCACGCCGCAGATCGAACAATTCAGCGCACCGGAGGATCCCAACTACGACTTGATCATGCGCACGGCTTCACCGCGCGGCATGATGCAACCCCTCGACGTCGCCAACGTGATCGCCTTCCTCGCCAGCGACGCCGCGGCCGCGATCCATGGCGCTGTCTATCGGGTCGATAACGGTAAAGGCGCCGGCTAAGAAGCGCCGGCGCAGGCCGCTGCTGCGCATCGCTACCAGAGCAGCGCGTCGAACATGAGCGCTGTGCCGGCGGCAGTGGACGCCTGATACAGCGGCTCCCACCACACCGTCCGCGCAGCGGTCGGCACCCGGGTAATGCGGCGTTCGCCGACGAAGCGGTATGACCAATACAGTGCTACAGCGGCGAACCCGGCCATCCCTATCCAGTTCGCGGCGGCGATCCAGGAGAATCCCGTCGTTGCCGAAGGCATGTCGGGTGAGGGCAGCTTCATGCCGGGCATGTCCATGACCGCTGAGTCCGGCCGGGAGTGAATTTGCGTGGGAACGCTCGGCACGACTCCGCTCATCAGCGCGTACATCCACGCCATCGCCCCCATCATCGCCGCGTAGTAGCACGTTTTCAATCGTTGACGGAACACTGATGATGCTCGTACGGCAGCCCACAAAAACCAGACTCCAGCAAGAAGAAAAAAGAAGATCGGCGCTGTCGCCGGGAGGTCGAGCCCAACACGCCACACCATCAAGACCATCGCCACCGACATCGTGAAGTGCAGCAGGTGATTCACCGCTCCGGTCCATTGATCGCGTTGTGCGACAGCGACATACGCGTACATCACGACACTCACGCCGAATAGTGCGGTGACGGCCCAGCGCACCGCCGGGTCGCCGATCATGTCATGCAACATCGTGATCCGACGAATACCGCCGGGCGCATCACAGCCGTGCAGTGACGAGCCTGTGCTCCGTCCATGGCGCTACCGTATCCCTACGGGGTACTTGATCCAACCGTCGTCGAGGGTGTTGACGAATAGGGGTACCTGGCGTTCGCGCCGGGTGCGGTAACGGTTCGGGCACGTTTGGGTCACCCCCCGACACGTCGTGCGGCACCACGGTTCTCGTGGTTGACAATTCGGGACATGACGCAATCGCGGGAGTCCGACGATGGCGCGTGAAATCTCGCGGCATGCGTTTCTGCGGGGCGCCGTCGGAGCGTTGGCCACCGGCGCTGTCCTCGGCGCACCCCGAGTCGCCGCCGATCCGAGACCTACCGGATGGGAGGGCCTATCCACCGCCCTCGGCGGGAAGGTGCTGCTGCCGGATAATCCCCAGTTTGCCGGGGCCAAACAGGTTTTCAATACCAACTACAACGGGCTGACGCCAGCGGCAGTCGTCACCCCGACATCGGCGGCCGACGTGCAAAAGGCGATGGCATTCGCGGCCGCCCACAACCTCAAGGTAGCCCCACGCAGCGGCGGGCACTCCTATATCGGCGCATCGACCGCCAACGGTGCCATGGTGCTCGACCTGCGCCAACTGCCCGGTGATGCCCATTATGACGCCGCCACGGGGCAGGTGACGGTGACGCCGGCCACGAGTCTGTACACGATGCACCGGACGCTGGCCGCGGCCGGCCGCGGCATCCCAACCGGTACCTGTCCGTCCGTCGGGGCCGCGGGGCACGCGTTGGGCGGCGGCATGGGTGCCCAATCGCGGCACGCCGGCCTGCTCTGTGACCAGTTGACATCGGCGTCGCTGGTGCTGCCCAGCGGTCAGGTGGCGACCGCGTCGGCGGCCAGCAACCCGGACCTGTTCTGGGCGCTGCGCGGTGGCGGTGGCGGCAACTTTGGCGTGACGACCTCGCTCACCTTCGCCACGTTCCCCACCAAGGACGTCGACGTCGTCAACCTCAACTTCCCGCCACAGTCGTTCGCGCAGGTCCTCGTCGGTTGGCAGAACTGGCTACGCACCGCCGACCCCAACAGTTGGGCGTTGGCGGATGCGACCGTCGACGCGGCGGGCATGCATTGCCGAATCCTGGCGACCTGCCCGGCCGGATCGGGTAATAGCGCCGCGGCCGCGATCACCCGAGCGGTCGGACTGCAACCATCGGGTACCGAAAACCACACGTTCAACTACATGGACCTGGTGAATTATCTGGCCGTCGGGAACCTCAACCCGTCGCCGCTCGGGTATGTCGGCGGATCCGACGTCTTCGCCACCGTCAACGCGGGCGTGGCACAGGGGATCGCCTCGGCGGTCAACGCCTTTCCTCGCGGTGCCGGCCGCATGCTGGCCATCATGCACGCTCTGGACGGCGCCCTAGCCACGGTGGCGCCCGGCGCCACCGCCTTTCCATGGCGCCGGCAGTCGGCGCTGGTGCAGTGGTATGTGGAGACGGGCGACCCCGCGGCCGCAACGAACTGGCTCAATACGGCACATCAAGCGGTGCAACAATATTCGGTTGGCGGCTACGTCAATTACATCGAGGCCAACCAGTCGCCGTCGCGATACTTCGGCCCGAACCTTTCCCAGCTGAGCGCCGTCCGGCAGAAATACGATCCCGGTCGGGTCATGTATTCGGGGCTGAACTACTAGTCGCCGAACGTCACCGGGCGCGCGCGCTGACACTCGATGGTTAGCCGGGCTCGACACCGGGTACTTCCATTGTGTCTGTGGCGAGTTAAGGGGTTGGCGAATGGCAATCGAGCACGGTCGTGCACGGTGCCCGCGTTGCATGTCGTGGGCGCAATACCGGTTTCTTGAGCGTGATGACGACAAGCTCGAGTATCAGGTGCATTGCGATGCATGCGGGAACCTCTACTCCGAGGTCACCATCGCGTCGACAGTGACCACGCCGGCCGCCTAAGCGTTCCGCACCGCTCTCGTTCGACGCTGATCGCGGCTGGCGCGACCTGCAACGTTACGATTCTCTGTCCTGGTGTAAAGTCTGGACCGCGAGCCAAGACGCGCCCACACCGGAGCAGCGCCTAGTGCGCGCAACGCCGTGCGAAACGCGTTGAAAGGGGCGGCGTGAACGAAGTATTGGCGCGAGCCGGCATATTCCAGGGAATCGCTCCGGATGCGGTTGATGCGTTGGCTCGCCACCTGCAACACGTAGCGTTCCCGCGCAGGCGGACCGTCTTCGTCGAAGGCGAGCTGGGTGACGACCTCTACGTCATCTTGTCGGGCACGGTGAAGATCCGCCATCAGACGGCGGATGGTCGCGAAACCGTTTTCGCGGTGCTGGGTCCCGGGGACGTGTTCGGTGAGCTGGCGCTGTTCGATCCCGGCCCGCGAACCTCGACAGTGATCACCCTGACCGAGATGAAGGCCGTCAGGATGGACCGTCACGCCCTACGGACATGGATCGCCGACCGTCCCGAAATCGCAGAGCAGCTGCTGCGGGTGTTGGCCCGCCGACTCCGGCATACCAACAACACCTTGAGCGACCTGATCTTCACCGATGTCCCCGCCCGGGTGGCCAAGCAAATCCTCGACCTGGCAATGAGATTCGGCACCAGCAACGGGGGCTCGGTGCTGGTCGAGCACCACCTCACGCAGAAGGAACTCGCTCAACTCGTGGGGTCCTCGCGCGAAACGGTCAACAAAGCGCTATCAGACTTCGCCCAACGCGGGTGGATCCGACATCAGGGCAAAGCCCTCATCATCGACCAACCCGCGAAACTGGCCCGCCGCGCAAGGGCTTAACGACCGACGATACGTCACCATCCGCGAAATGCAGCTGAGGCAAAAACAATACGTCCCCGTAGAACTCGACTATTTGGTTCAGCTGGGCCGCGTGGCGCGCCACCCGCACCTGCACGGCGACCAAAGCGACCGGCCACGAACCGATGCTGGGCCTCTCAGGCAAGTGGCCCCTTTCTCGAACGCACAGCCCGGTGCACGCCCTAGGTGATTGACCAAAATTCCAGGAGGGTCCGCAGCGTCGCGACCAGGGGGAGCGGCTGGTCCAGCATGGGATGGTGGCCGGCCAGGGCCAACTCCACGAAGGGGCCACGCAGCTGAAGCAGGGAGCGGATCCGTTCGGCCATATCGGGCGGCACCAGCCCGGCTTCACAGCGCAAATACCCTACGCGGCAACGCATCGCGGCCAGCATGGTCTCCAACGACTCCTCGTCGGCGGGCGTCGGCTCGAGAAACTCACCATCGAAGATGGCGGGGTCGAACTTCCAGATCCATCCTCCGTCGGTTCTGCGTACCGACTCGCCCGCTATGTGTTGTCGGACGTAGGGCAGGATCAACTCCTGCGACGGCACGGCCGTAAAGCGGGCCAGGATCTCGTCCCTCGTCTGGTACCGGGTGTGTTTGCGCCTGCGCAGCCGTCCCTCCTCGGGCGCACGCTCCCACAACGGCGAGTCGATCACCAGCATGCTGTTGATCTGCCGGCTGTGGTGCATCGCGGCCGTGGATACGACCCAACCGCCCATACTGTGGCCGATGATCGTCGGCCGTCCGGCGGGTCCGGCAGCGGCCGCGGCCGCCATCACCTCGCTCGCCCAGATTCGCAGGTCGTAACCGCTACGCGATTCGCTGTCACCATGCCCGGACAGATCCGGCGCGATCACCCGATGGGTGCGGGAAAAGAACGGCGCGATGTGATCCCACCAACCTGAATGTGCTCCGCCGCCGTGGACGAGCACCACCGGAGGTTGGTCAGCAGCGCCCCAGACGCGCAGGTGTATGCGGCAACCGTCGACGTCGACGTCGCAGTGTTCTGGCTTTTGGCCGAGTGCCGTTCCGAACCAGGATGGTGTGATCGGCATCGGGCGTGAGCGGGAGAACAGTTTTCGACCTCCGTATCCGAGGGTTAATGCTTTGTCTTGATCCAGCTTTCGCTTGGATGCAGCCCATGGGGGTTGGCCTGGGAGGGAATTGTGGAGCTCAGGAATTCGCCTCGGCCAGCCGCACAGTGACGGTGACAGCTCCCTTTTCGTCCTGCGCGGCCACGGCGTGTCCGGCGCGTTCGGTTTCGTCAAGGCGCAGCGTCAGGGGCCCGCCGGTGTTGAGGAAATTGCGCCACCACGTCTTCGCCTCGGGCATGCTGACGCTGATGACGATGTCGCCCCCGGAACGTCGGTAGGCCACCGGGATGCTGTAGGTGCGTCCGGACCGTCGACCCGTGTAGGTCAGCATCGTGATGTTGCGATTGATCAGCCGGCCAAAGCGACGGGAGTTGGCCAGCGCAGCTATCGGCGCGTTGAAAATAGGCGCGGCCCGCATCAGGAGGCGGCCAAGTTTGTTGGGACCCACGGGGAAAGTATCGCAGCAAATCCCGGAGAGTAGTTGACCGTGGGAAATCGGCGGGATGCCGGCCCAATGGACATGGAGGTAGCATCCCCGCGCAGATGCTCCAGCGGTTGCCAAACCAGGAAGAGGGCGCTGATGACTGCTCCTGTCGACCCTTCGGTGCCGCCTAGCGGTGAGGGCTGCGTCGAATGTGATGAGGCCGGTGGTTGGTGGGTGCACTTGCGGCGGTGCGCCGCTTGCGGGCACATCGGATGCTGCGACGACTCGTTCTCTCGTCATGCGACCAAGCACTGGCAGCAGACCGGGCACCCGATAATCCGGTCGTTCGAGCCCGGTGAGGACTGGTTCTGGAACTACGAGGTCAACGACTACTACGAAGGCCCCCAGCTCGCACCGCCCGAGTGCCGTCCCGAGAACCAGTCGGTCCCCGGGCCACGAGGGCGGGTGCCACATAACTGGTTCGAGCTGCTTCGCCATCGAGACGGCTGACGGATGTGAGCCGGCCGGTGTGCTGCCTAGTAGGCGTGGCTCCTGACTGACGCGCCTGTCCCCTTTTCGCGTGGCGGGTGCGACGGGCCCGGTTTAGGCTTCTAGTCCCGGTACCGCGCGAAAGGCATTCGCCCATGCCAGAGATCAATCTCGGCTCGCCGTTGGTATTCGTTAACTCCCTCGTGTACGTCATTGCCGATCGGCGTCGTTGTTGTGTGCCCTTCGAGCACGGTGGTCGCCCGCAGCCGATTCAATGGTGATCCAGGATCGGGAGCGGGCCGACGCCGAGCAACCGTCGGCATGGGCACCTCTTCGCAACCGCGTGTACCGAGGCCTGTTCATCGCACAGCTGGCCTCCAATGTCGGTACGTGGATGCAAAGCGTTGCGGCCCAATGGTTTCTAGTGGAGAAGCACAGCAGCGATGTCATCGTGGCATTGGTCCAGACCGCGAGCCTTGGGCCGACGCTGCTGCTGGGTCTGTTCGCCGGCGTACTCGCCGATCTGTTCGACCGGCGACGATTGCTGTTCGTTCTGCAGTCGTACGCGGTGCTGGTGGCCTTCGCGTTGGCGGTCCTGACCTACCTCGGCCGGATGACCCCGACGTCGCTACTGATGTTTACCGTGGCCATCGGTTGCGCGTCGGCACTGGCCGGGCCGGCCTGGCAGGCGATCCAGCCCGAGGTTGTCCCGCGCGAACAGATACCGGCCGCCTCGACCCTGGGCAGCGTCGCGGGCAACGCCGCCCGAGCGATTGGACCGGCCATCGGTGGAGTCGTGGTGGCCTTGGCCGGACCCGCGGCGGCGTTCGCGATCAACGCCGTATCGTTCGCCGGAATCATCGTTGCCCTCACGGCGTGGAAACGGCCGAAGCAATTCACCCCGTTGGAGCGAGAACATTTCGGCCACGCCATCCTCACCGGACTGCTCTACGTCAACAACAGTCCCATTTTCCGCAGGATCCTCTTGCGCGCAGTCCTTTTCCTGTTTCCGGCATCGGCCGTGCTGGCTCTGTTGCCGGTGGCCGCAGCACGCCGCTGGCACCTGGGCGCCAGTGGCTATGGGGTGGCGCTAGCGGCGATCGGGCTGGGGGCCGTACTTTGCGTGGCGTTTGCCGCCCGGCTACACCGGAGGGTATCCGACAACGTGCTGCTCGCCGGGTCCGCTGTCGTATACGCGTTGGCGCCGCTGGCGGTGGCCTGGCTGCCGTTCGCCGCGGCGACGCCGATTCTGGTGCTCTCAGGTATGTCGTGGCTGATCACCTTGACGACGTTGAACGCCGCTGCCCAGCTCTCGTTGCCGCGCTGGGTGCGCGCTCGTGGCCTGGCGGTCTATCTGCTCGTCGCGACGGGATCTCAGGCGATCGGCTCCTATGTCTGGGGTGCCCTCGCCACGCGAGCTGGACTGCACACCGCGTTGGTTGGGTCGGCCGTGGTGCTCGGCGTTGTCGCCCTCAGCATTTTCCCCCTTCCGTTGCGGCCGTGCACCGGGACACTGAGCGTGGACGTTTCCACTGCCTGGCCGTCGCCCACCCTCGTGTTCGAACCGTGCCCGCAGGATGGACCGGTGCTGGTGACCGTTCGCTACCAGGTTCCGCCCGCGAACCTGCCCGACTTCACCGAAGCAATGCGCGCAGTCAGGCAGTCACGACTACGGACGGGCGGCCACAGCTGGCGGCTGTATCACAGCGTCGGACAACCCGATACGTTCCTCGAGAGGTTCACGGTGGCGTCGTGGACCGAATTCGAGCGTCAGCGCACCGAGCGCTGGCTGGAATACGACACCCATGGCGTCACGAAGGCGCTGGGCTACACCGTCGACCGTGCCCGACAGCACGAGTACTTCCTCGCGCTGCGCTTGCGCCGATGATGGCTTCCCGTATCCGGCTGCGGCGGCAAGCAAATCGCGTACCGCACTGTCGACCAGGCTACGCAAGTATCGGTGCAGCGCAGCGTGATCGCGCCGATGACCAAACCCCGACATCGCGTAGTCGGCCGATATAGTGATGCAACTGCGGGAGGCACCATGACAAGTGACGACCAGCGAGCAGATGAAGACGCCATTCGTGCGCTCGTCGATCAGCAGGTGAGAGGTTGGGCCGCGGGCGATCCAGCGGCCTATGCCGGCGTCTTCACCACGGATGCCGACTACATCACCTTTCTGGGCAGCCATCACGTGGGACGCGACGCGATCGCGTCGTCCTATGTTCCCCTTTTCAAGAAGCTCCTCAAAGGAACGCAGCTGCGCATAGACATCACCCAGGTCCGGTTTCTCACAACCGACGTCGCGCTGGTCCACGCGACCGCGTCGGTGGTCAAAGGGAAGCGACGGCATCCACGGCGCAATACCCGGCTGAACACCAGTGTCGCGGTGCGAACGGGCGGCCGCTGGCGCCTTGCCGCCTCGCAGAACACCACCCACCGGAGGCTCGCTGAAAAACTTTTAGCCAGGTTGTTTTCCTGAACATTGCGACTGATCCCGATTGGCGGCCACCTTCGGCGATCTGCACCCCGCGGCACTAGCCAGACGAATGGCGGTGACCTTAGATCTCAAAAACTCTGAGGCGCAACGTTTTCAAGGCAGCTCAACCTTGCTGGCCAGCCACCGGCCGTCCACCTTCTCCATGGTCATCTTGACTCGGCTGCGGTCCAGCTGCGGTGCCGGCGCGGTGCCATTGCTCACCGACTGATCGACGAACAGCACAACGTCGACCTTGTCTTCGCTCGCGGACTGGACCGCGGCGTCGATCACGCTCCCGTGTGCGGCGGCCTTGTTGTCGATGAGTGTTTGACGCAGCTGCGCACTGGATTTCGTGTACATGTCCTTGAATTCGCCGGTCGAGCCGTCGAGGACCTCGGTGAAGTTCTTATCAATCGAATTGGTGTCCACGCTGGTCAACGTGATGATGTACCTCTTCGCCGCATCGAGCGCTTGCGTGGCGGCAACGTCTTTCTGGTGATGCTGGAAAAGCAGCCAGCCCTCATAGCCCGCGCCCGTCAACACGATCGCTAACACGCCCGCAGCGGTGCAGCGAACGACGTTGATGCGGCGTCCTTTTCGGCGGTCCGGCCACAGATCGTCGGCGATAGCCTCGTCCTGGTCGGGCACCTCGGCGGGCTCGGCTGGGTCCGCGCCGCCGCTGTCCATGTCGGGCGATGCGTCGGCAGGCGTCGTATCGTCGTGGGCCTCATCGGCTTCGGCCGCTGCGATGGCTGGGGAATCCGCCACTTCATCTCCGATCCCCTCCGCGGCGGTGCGGAAGCGATTCACCAACCAGGTCCCCGGGTTGGCGATTGTTCGTAGCGTTGGGCGAGAGTTCATCAGTTGCATGCGCCGGAGTCACGCAGCGAGTTCGCCCAGCCCGTGGCCGAGACGATGTTCGCGTGGGTGACTCCTGACGGATCCTTCCTCTTGACGCTGTCGCTGATGCGCGACAGCTGAAATACCAAGTGGGTCATCGATTCACCGCCGTATACCGGCGAATACGGTCCGAAGTTATCGGGCTGATTGGTGATGATCAGCGGCTTCACGCGAGGCGCCAGAAAGGCCGTCGATTGGTCGATGTTGGCGACCACGGATTGAGCGTTGCTCTGCACACCACCGATCGAGTAGTCGTCATGCTGGTCACCGAGGTACCGGTTGAAGTCGTTGATCTGGCCCATCAGCGGATCGAATTGTGACTTGAACCATTGGCAGGAGTCCGACATTGCGCCGATCATCTCCGGTGTCACCCGTGCCTTGAATGTGTTGTACGGCCAGATGTCGAAGTTCGGTGACCAATCGCTGGGCGCAGGCGTGAACACCGGCAACGGCGGCGGGGGCTGACCCGGATCGGCGGCCGCCTGGCCCGAGAGCACCATCGCGGCGGCGAGTGCCGGCCCGGCGCACGCTAGGCCGCTTCCTGCCCGTCGCAACCTCGTCAGATTCATCCGCTCTTCCCCAGGGAATACGATATCCCGCGGCCACCGAATACCGAACCACCAATCGTGTTGCCAAACGGCGATTAACATCTGCGCGTTCATTGGGGATCTTCCCGCGAAGTCGGGAACGGGTCAAGGGGCTGCCACCAGGTCAATATCCGAATGACCACCAGTCATTGCACCGACGCGACGACATTCCGGCCACGAAAGGATGAGCGCGACCGCAAAAGTCAAGCTTCCGCATAAGCTGAGTAGCGATTAACATACCTGCCCGTGGGGGCACAGCGAACGTACGCCGGCGAACATCGGCACCTGCGAGTGGCTACCTTGAGACGGATCCGGCAATGACGGCCCAGGACGACCGCTCGCTCAATGACGACCGAGCGCCCGACAGTGTGGCCACTATTCAAGAGTGGTCCGCGGGTTACGTCGTACGGCACCCCCTGGCATCGCTCAACACCCTGGGTGAGCAGTACATCCTTGCGATACGCACCATCGAGTACTGCGTGGTCGACCTGTTCACCGGCCGCTTCCAATGGGCCGAGTTCATCCGGCAGGGCGCGTTCATGGCTGCCACGGCGGTGCTGCCGACGGTGTTGGTTGCGCTGCCGATCGGGGTGACCCTTTCCATTCAGTTCGCCCTGCTGGCCAACCAGGTCGGAGCGACGTCACTCGCTGGGGCGGCCAGTGGACTAGCGGTGATCCGTCAGGCCGCCTCGCTGGTGGCCGCGGTTCTCATGGCATCTGCCGTCGGCTCGGCCATCACCGCTGATCTCGGTTCCCGCACCATGCGCGAGGAGACCGACGCCATGGAGGTCATGGGAGTCTCGGTAATTCGCCGCTTGGTGGTACCCCGTTTCGCCGCAGCGATCATGGTTGGCGTCGCCCTGACCGGAATCACCTGCTTCGTCGGGTTTTTGGCCAGTTACCTGTTCAACGTCTATTTCCAGCGCGGCGCGCCGGGCAGCTTCGTGGCGACCTTCTCGTCGTTCGCCACCACCGAAGACATGATCGTCGCCCTGCTCAAAGCGGTGATATACGGCGCGATTGTGGCGGTAATCGCCTGTCAGAAAGGATTATTCACCAAGGGCGGCCCGGCGGGTGTCGCGAACTCCGTGAACGCAGCGGTAGTGGAGTCGATTCTGGTGCTGATGATCGTCAACGTCGGGATCAGCGAGCTGTACAACGCACTGTTCCCCAGGACGGGGCTGTGACATGACGGCCTCAACCTACGTCCCCACCCTGGCCCGACCGATTGTCGGTGCCTATCGTGCCGCGGCCGCCCCCACCCTGCGGTTGGGGCACATGCTGCTGTTTTTCGTACGGGCCGTTCTTGCCGTGCCATCCGTGTTGCGGCAATACCGCACCGAGTTCCTGCGATTGTTATCGAATATCGCCTGGGGGAATGGCTCGATCGTCGTCGGGGGCGGCACGGCCGGCGTCGCGGTGGTACTCGGTTTCACCGCGGGCGCTCTGGTGGCCGTGGAGGGTTACAACTTCCTCAACCTCCTGGGCTTGGGTCCCGCCACCGGCATCATCTCGTCGCTGGTCAACACTCGCGAACTGGCACCGATCATGGCTTCGCTGGCCTTCGCGATGCAGGCCGGCTGCCGATTCACCGCGCAGTTGGGCGCCATGCGCATCGCCGAAGAGATCGATGCCCTGGAATCGTTGGCCATCCGCCCCATCCCGTTCCTGGTCACGACGCGGCTCATGGCCTCCGTCATCGCGGTGATCCCGCTCTACATCGCCTGCCTGGCGGTGACCTACCTGACGTGCCAGGTCGTCGCCGAGGTGATCAGCGGTGGATCCGTCGGTCCGTACCTGCACTATTTCACGATGATGCTGAGTGCCAAAGATATCGCCTATTCGGTACTCAAGTGCGTTGTCTTCGTCTGGCTTTCGTCCACCCTGCAGTGCTACTACGGCTTTTACGCCTCGGGTGGTCCCGAGGGGGTAGGGGTAGCCGCGGGGCACGCCATGCGGGCGAGTATCACCGTCGTGATCATGGTCAACATGTTACTCACGATGGCGTTGTGGAGCATCGACGCCGGCGCGAGATTCGGTGGCTGAATGCCCAATTCATTAGATCTCGACGGGCGGGGCCCATCCGACCGACAGTTGCTCGGCATGGGCGTCGCGGTACTGCTGATAGCCGGACTGATCACGGGCAGCCTGCTGTTGAAGTCCACCGGGCGGCTCAACGAGTACATCCACGTGGTCGCCGAGCTGACGAACGTGGGCGACGGATTGCCGGCCCGCTCTGATGTGAAGTATCACGGGCTGCTCGTCGGCACCGTGGACAATGTCGTCCCGGCGGCCTACGGCAAACCCAACTACGTGCACATCAACCTCAAACCCGAATACGCCAGGGACATTCCGGACGCGGTGACCGCGCGGGTGGTGCCCAGCAATGTGTTCGCGGTGTCGTCGGTGCAACTCGTCGACGGCGCTCCGGGCTCGAGCATCCGCAGCGGTGCACGCATCCCCGAAGACTTGCAACTTTCGACGGTGATCTTCCAGACCACGATCAGCAAGCTGCGTGACATCCTCGCCGCGACCGGCAGGGGCCGCGAAGACCACAGTGTGGGAATTCTGGCCGCCATCGCGGCCGCCACCAACAACCGGCGCGGCGCGCTGCTCACCGCCGGTGCGCAAATGACTCGCGTGCTCGATGAGCTCAACGGCATCGTGACCACCGACCCCGGACCATCCACAGTGTCCGCGCTGCTGGATGCCACTCGGGGCCTGCAGTCCACAGCGCCCGACCTTGTCGACGTCTTGCACGATGCGGTCAAACCGATGCAGACCTTGGCCGAAAAGCGCGAGCAATTCCGGTCTTTGGTTACCGGTTCGCACCACACCTTCGGGGTCGGCCGACAAGCGTTCGACAACCACACCGATCAGCTCATCGAGATGACGCAGAACCTCACGCCCGTCCTGGGTGTGTTTGCGTTGCACAGCGACAAGTTCGTGCCCATCTTTACCAGGTTGAACCGGTTGTCCGACAAGTTCTTTGAACAGGTATGGGATCCCGAACTCGACACGGGAAACATGCGGGTCAATCTGGCACTGACACCGAGCTACACGTATACCCGCGCCGATTGCCCGCGCTACGGCCAGTTACTCGGAGCGAGTTGCTATACCGCCCCGACGATCGCGGTGCGCCCCGACCTGCCCGACGTTCTGCTACCGCAGAACTACCACCCGCCCGCGGATCTGGCGCCGCCCCCGGGGACCCAGATCGGACCTGACAACAACCTCATCGCGGTCGGTCCGCCGCTGTACAACCCCAATCCGAGCCTGCAGGACCCCAATCCACCGTTGCCGTGGTGGCCCTGGCCGATCGGCCCGACGCCCCGGGTCCCGGGCACCGCCGATCCCGACGACGCCCCGCCACCACCGCCGGGTCCGCCGCCGGCACCAGCCCCGGGTCAGCCCGACGCGGTCGCACCATCGGGGTACGGCGGCAACGTCGGTCCGGTTGGTAGCCAACACGAGCGCGACCAGCTGGGTTTGATCACCGGGCAGGGACGGTCGGCGTCGGTGGCGACTCAGTTACTGCTCGGTCCGGTGGCGCGCGGTACGGCGGTCTCGCTAACGCCGAAGCCACAGCACCCGGCGGGTGGGCCGAAATGAAAGTGCGTGGTCCGCTGATCGGCCTGTCGATGTTCATGGCACTCGCCATCGCCGTGACGTGGCTGGTGTACGCGACCCTTCGGCGCGACGTGGCCGGGCCGACCACCCCGTACGCGGCGATGTTCACCGACGTATACGGGCTACGAATCGGCGACGACGTCCGGATGGCCGGCGTCCGGGTCGGACGCGTCGAAAATGTCGAACTCGCCGCCAAACTGGCGAAGGTCTCGTTCATTGTCGAGAACGATCAGCACCTATACGGCAACACGGTCGCATCGGTGACCTATCAGAACATCATCGGACAGCGGTATCTGGGCTTGTCGCTGGGCGAAATCGGTAACCGGGGGCTGCTGCCCGCCGGAAGCGTGATCCCGGTGCAGCAGACGGACCCGTCCTTCGATGTCGGGAAGTTGCTCAACGGTTTCGAGCCGCTGTTCACGCTGCTCAATGCCAAGGACGCCGACGACCTGACCAAAGGGGTATTGCAATCGCTGCAGGGCGATCAGGCATCGATCCCGCTACTGGTGGAGCAGACGTCGACGATCACCCGAACGTTGTCCGCGCGCGATCAATCGCTGGGCGATCTCATCAGCAGTCTCACGAAGGTCACCGACACAGTCGCCAGGCAAAACGACGACCTTGACCACGCGCTGGACCAAACGCGTGATGCGGTAACCAACTTCGATGAGCGCCGCGCGTCGTTGCAGGACTCGGTGGGTTCGATCGCTCGGGTGACCCGTCGGCTCTCGGCGATCGCCGATGACGTGGATCCGTCGTTGAACGAACTCATCACCCGAGAGCCGGGATTCAGCAAGCATATGGTCGGAATCGAACCGCAGCTGGCATTCACCGGGGACAATCTGCCATTGCTACTCAAGGGCTTTGCGCGAATTGTCAGCGAGGGCTCCTACGGCAACGCCTACGCATGCGACCTGAACGCCACTGGATTCTTCCCTGGACTCAACGACATCACGACCTTTATCGTCAACGCGGCCACGCCGGGCAATGCCTATCCGATCACCACGAAGAACATGGGGTGGCATACCCCGCGATGCAGGAACATGGCCAATGGCTGACTCATTGAAGGCCCGGTGGTCGCGCCGCCGCCCGCTGGAGTCGTACAACAGGACCTGGCTCGGCTTGACGGGACTGGCGGTGGTCGCCGTCCTCGTCGCGGTGTCGCTGGGAATCAAGCTTCTCGGTGTCGGTTACACCCACTACACCGCCGAATTCCTGCAAGCCGCAACGCTACGACCCGGAAACCCCATCACCATCGCCGGTATCGAAGTCGGACACGTCACCAGCATGAAGCTCGACGGCGATCATGTCGAAGCCGGTTTGAGCGTGCGTGGCAACGTCTCGCTGGGCAAGGACACCCGAGCGGTGATCAAAGTGATGACCATCCTCGGTTCGCGCTATCTCGAGCTGGCACCCGACGGGCCGGGCTCCGTGCCGGTCAAGACGATCAACCTGGCGCACACCGAGGTGCCCTACGACCTGCAATCGCTACTCGAAGATGCGACCACCACCTTCGAGCAAGTTGACTCCGACCAGTTCGCGCAGTCACTTGGGGTGCTGGGCAAGCAACTCGGCGGGGTGCCGCCCCTGATTCCGCAGGCCGTCGCGAATCTGCAGACGCTGTCGACAATTACCGCCGACCGTCGCGGTCAGCTCGGCACGCTGCTGAAAAGCACTGAGCGCGTCGTCAATACCCTGCGGCGCCAGCAGACCAACATCGGCCATCTGATGGATCGAGGGCAGGATCTGCTCGGGCACTTGGTCGCGCGCCAGGCCACCTTCCACGCCATGTTCGCGGGGCTCACAGATCTTGTCGACCAGCTCGACAAGGTCATCGTCAACAACCGGCCGATGCTCGACGAGCTGTTCGCCAATTTGCACCAGCTGACGAATATGGTCGGCCAGCACGACGACTTGTTGCGCAATCTCTTGCAGGTTGCGCCGGTGGCACTGCGCGGCCTGACCAACGCCACCGGATATGGGCCGGTCGTCGAATTCAACCTGCCCAACGGCCTCGCCGTCGATTCATGGATGTGTGCCATCAGCGGTCGGGCCAAAGAATTCAAAATGATCCAGTACTTCAAGGACTGCAAATGATCTCCGGCAGGCGCAAACTCATCGCCGTGGGCGCCGCGCTCGCGGCGCTGGCCGCCGTCGCGATAGGGGTAGCCGGCCACTACGTCAAGTCACGCCTGGACACCATGACGGTGACAGCGCAATTCGACAGCGCCGCCGGCCTTTACGAAGGAAATGTCGTCGCAGTCCTCGGCATGCCGGTGGGCAAGGTCAGCAAGGTCACGTCCAAAGGCAGCTACGTCGAAGCCGAGTTGACGGTAGACAAGAAGGTCAAAATCCCGGCAGCCGCCCGCGCGGTCACCATCACCACCTCAATCCTCACCGACCGGCAGGTTGAACTGACCCCGCCCTACAAAAGCGGCCCCACACTGAAGAACCACGACACGATCGGCCTTACCCGAACCAAGACACCCGTGGCCTTCGACCGTGTCCTCGACATGCTGGACAAAGTGTCCAAATCGCTGAAGGGTGACGGAAAGGGTGCTGGACCCATCGCCGACCTGACTGACTCCGCGGTCGCCATCACCGACGGCAACGGAAAGAAAATCCTGTCTGCCCTCGACGAACTCTCCAACGCACTGCGGCTGAGCTCCGAGCATGGCGGGACCACCCGCGAGCAGTTGACCACGATCATCACCGACCTCAGCTCGATAACGGAGGCCGCCGCGCGCAACGACGCCACGGTACGCGAATTCGGTTCCACGACGCGACAACTCAGTGAGATCATCGCCGATGAAAAGTTCGGCACCGGTACCACCGGACGCACCATCAACCGAATCCTCGAAGAGGTCACCACCCTGCTCGAGCAGAACCGCGACGACCTCAAACAGGCGGTGCGAAACGGTGACAAAGTAGCCAAGACGATCGTCGAGGATCAGCGCGGAGTGTCCGAAATGCTCGATGTGCTCCCCATGACGCTGGAAAATCTGTACAACACCGTCGATCAGAACAACGGCGCGATACGCGTGCACGGCCTGCTCGATAAGGCCCTGACCGACAGCCAGTCCGCCAAGGAACTCTGCAATCTCATGCACTTGCGCCAACTCGGCTGCAGCACCGGCACACTGCAAGATTATGGCCCCGACTTCGGGCTTACCTACATTCTCGACGGTCTCTCGGCGATGGGGCAGTAGTGATGAATGCGGCTAAGTACAAAGCGTTGGCGGTGACGCTGAGCGCAGTCATGATGAGCTCCGGTTGCGCCACCAACGGGCTGTCCAGCCTGCCGCTGCCAGCACCAGGAATCGGCAAAGGCGGATACCTGCTCAATGCCGTCTTTTCCAACGCCCTGAACCTTCCGGCCCACGCGAAGGTCAAGCTCGCGGGCGCCGACGTCGGGCAACTCGAATCGATGGTCGCGCGCAACTACACCGCGGTGACCACCCTGCGAATCATGGACGGTGTCCGCGTCCCCGCAGGCAGCACCGCCGAACTGCGCTCGGCGACACCGCTTGGCGACGTATTCGTCGCGATCAAGCCACCGATCCCGACGGACCCCAGCGCACCGCTGATGAAGAGCGGCGACACCATAGGGCTGCCGGCCACCCGCGCCGCCGCCACCGTGGAGAGCGTGCTGAGCTCGGCCGCGCTGCTCGTCAACGGCGGCTCGGTCCGCAACTTCACCAATATCGTCAACGGTGCCGGGAAGGCGACCGGCGACCAGGGACGTGCGTTCGGCGACCTGATCAATCGAACCAATTTGCTGTTGGCCAAACTCAATTCCCGCTCCGAGCAGATTGACGCGGCAGTGACCGAAACGGCGGGGCTCGCCGACCGGCTGGATCAAAAGAACCAGGCGATCACCGAGATCCTGCAAGCCATCGGGCCTGCGACGAATGTGTTGTCCAGCAATGCCGGCGAAATAGCCGACGTGGTCGGCGAGCTCGGCGCCACGACGCATCAACTGTCTAAATTCCCGTCGATTGCCGGCACCGACAAGACCGGCCGTAGCGTCATCAAGGACGCCGACGCCATCGCCGCCGCTTGGAATGACGTCGTGTTGAGTCCCGAAGCCAGTCTCGCCGGCCTGAACCGGCTGATTCCGCCGTTCGTGAAAGCCACACCTAGCCAAGCGATCTCGGTGCGGGGCAGCTTCGACCGGTTGGTCATGGGATCACGGCCGGGTACCGGGGCCGAGACCGGTGGTTTCAAGGGCGATCCGGCATTTCACGGGCCCATGCGCCGCGACTGGAACTACATGGTGGGCTCGATCAAGTACGTCCTGTGGCGCTTACAAGAACGGGTGGTGGGCCGCGGTCCACAAACCCCGATGGGCCAAAGTCCTTGGACGCCGGTCGGTCCGCCACTTCCGACCGCACCCGCCGGGGGGCGCCACCAGATCCCATGATCCCGGAGCCGCCCCGATGATCGACACCATCGGCCGATTCGTCGTCGGCATCGTCAGAGCCGGCCACCGCCAGCGTGCCTGGCTGTCCGGCCTCGCGCTGATACTGACCCTGGTGGTCGGCGTGACTTACCTGGCGGTCGGAGCGCTACGACTCAACCCGCTGGACTCGACCTACCAGGTCACGATCCGGCTCCCCGAATCCGGTGGGCTGCTGGCCAACCAAGACGTATCGGTGCGTGGCATCCGCGTCGGGCGGATCAAATCGCTGCGGCCCACGCCCACCGGTGTCGAGGTGCTCGCGAACATCAATACGAAGGCCAAAATCCCGGCCGCCAGCCCGGTACGAGTGTCCGGGCTCTCTCCGGCCGGTGAGCAATACATCGATTTCGAGCCCGCATCCAACGCCGGCCCGTTCCTGTCGAACGGCAGCGTGATCGGCCCGCAGCACGCCACCACGCCCATCCCGCTCTCGCAGGTGCTCGCCGACGCCGACGGGCTGCTGGCCCAAACCGACCCGAAAAAGCTCGAAATCGTCAAGCGCGAACTGAGTTTGAGCACAGGGGGGCCGCAGAAGCTCACCGACATCATCGACGGCTCTACCTTCCTGCTGTCGACAATGGACCCGGTCCTGCCGCAGACCGTGAGCATGCTCAAGACCAGTCGTGTCGTCCTGACCACACTCTCCGATAAGAATGCCGGGCTCGGTGCGACGTCGCGCAACGTCGGCGACCTCATGACCGGCGTAAACAAGATGGACCGCGGATACCGCAAATTCGTCGATCAGACCCCGCACGCGCTGTCCTCGGTGGACAACCTGTTCGACGACAATTCCGACACCATGGTCGGCCTGCTGGCCAACCTTGCTACTACCGCACGGATTATCTATCTTCGAGTCCCGGCGTTGAACGCGGTCTTCCCCGACTATCGTGGCTCCACGCTCGAGGCCCTGATGACGACCATGCACGAGCATGGATTGTGGGCGACCGCCGACATCTACCCGCGCTACACGTGCGATTACGGCACCCCTCGGCGGCCGTCGTCGTCGGCGGACTACCCCGAGCCCTTCCTGTACACCTACTGCCGAGACGATGACCCCCAGGTATTGATCAGGGGCGCCAAGAATGCGCCCCGACCGGGCGGTGACGACACCGCGGGACCACCGCCCGGCGCCGACCTCGGCCAGACCGCCGAGCCAACACCCAAGGGGCGCTTCACCATTCCCACGCCGTACGGCGGGCCGGTACTGCCGATAGAGCCGCCCCACTAAGCCCACTGGCATTCATACCGCAAGGAGGCACCACCGTGACGATAAGCGCCGACCCTGATTGCAGCACGAGCGAAGACATCGAGAAGGCCCCTGACGACGTGCAGGAGGAGGCCGACGCCGGCGAGCAAGACGCGCAACGCTGGACCCGATGGTGGAGACGCTACGCTCGTATCGCTGTTGTCCCCGCCGTCTACGTCGGCGCATTCGCTTTGGCCGGCGGGCTGGGCTGGAAGCTGTGGGATGAGCACGCGGTAAGCCAGGCCGGGGAGGCGGCGCAGCGGACTGCGATCGACTATGCCCAGGTGCTGACGAGCATCGACGCCAACCAGGTCGACCAGAACTTCTCGGCCGTACTTGGCGGAGCCACAGGGGAATTCAAAGACACCTACACCAAAGCCAGTGTGCAGCTTCGGCAGTTGCTCATCGACAACAAGGCCGCGGCACATGGCACCGTGGTGGACTCTGCGATCCAATCACGAACGAAGAACAAGGTGGTCGTGTTGTTGATGGTCGACCAGACCGTCAGTAACGCGGTGCGTCCCGACGGCCGGGTTGACCGAAGCCGGATGAAGATCACGATGGAAAACGTTGGCGGCCGCTGGCTGGCCAGCAAAGTCGAATTGCCGTAGGACGTTTCGATCATGCGGATCATCCGGCTCTCGATCGCTGTGATCGCGCTGACGGCCACGGTGCTCAGCGCACCGGCGGCAGCGGCATCGGCGCAGTCGTTTTGTGGCGATCTCGGCGGCGATTGGGACGGGCAGTACTGTCACACATCGGTGCTGTCCGAGCGAAAGGCCGTCCGCGACATCAGGATGGCGTTGCCCGAAGATCTGGTCGAGAACGCCACGAGCGGGCCGCCCGTCCGCGAATACCTGCGCGACCTGATGAGCAACTGGCGCACCAAGGGTGCCTCGATGGTCCAAGACAGCTGGGGCGAGGAGAACTATCAGGTGTTCCCCCAGGGGCGCGCACTCAGTGTGGTCTTCCACGAGGACTACCACGCCGACGGCCCGGCGTTCAATAACGCCTATCGCACGTTCACCTTCGATATGGCGGGTGGCAGGCGGTTACAGCTTGTCGACATCACTAAACCGGGAGTCGACCCGCTGACCGCCATTCCGCCGTTGGCCGAGCCGTTCATCCAGGAAGCGCTCGACCGTGCCGCATGGCGGCACAATCCGGGGACGTATCCGTTCACCGTCGATCGGTGGACACCGGACAAGGTCTTCTCGGGCGGGTACAACGCATGGGCGCTCACGCCCGATGAGCTGATCCTGTACATGCCGGACTATCCGGTCGGCCACGACTCTCCCGTCCAGTACGGGCAGTCCGAGCAATGGTCGATGGATGGGGGTGCCGTCGAGCCCCACATTCCGCTCAGCGCACTCAGGTCGGTCTTACGTCCGGAATTCGGCGGAGCGTAACGGGGTTAGGCGGCTGATGACCTCGGGTACAACCCCGCGCCCAGCTGTGCGCGGTCAGCTCGCCGTCTCCCCAATTCCGGTCGTCTACCGACCGCCCGGACGGCCGCCGCTGCGGCTACGGTGAACTGTATGCCGTCGGCTGGCCGCTCGTCCGCAGATCAGGTAAAGCGGCGCCCGAAGGACCGCAAAATCCAGATCGCGCGCGCCGCGACCGATGCATTCAGCGAGTTGGGCTATCACGCGGTCAGCATGGAAAACATCGCCGCGCGCGTCGGAATCTCCGCTGCCGCGTTGTACCGCCACTCGCAGGGCAAATATGACCTGTTCCGCGAGGTCTTCTTGGCGCTGGGACAGCAACTGGTCGACGCCACGGCGTTCGCAGATGCTTTGCCCGCCGATGGCGATCCCGAGGAGCAACTCAGCGCGCTCATCGGTGCGCTGATCGACACCACGATCGTCAACCGCACGGCTGGTGGACTGTATCGGTGGGAGGGCCTCTACCTGCGCGGCGACGATCAGCGCGCTCTGGCTGAGCAGATCAAACTGATCAACCGGCGCCTGCAGCGCCCGCTGATAAGACTGCGCCCGAAATTGACGTCGCGGCAACGCTGGATCCTGTCGGCTGCGACTCTGAGTGTCATTGGCAGCATCACCGACCATCGGTCCCGGTTGGGTAATGCCGAGATTCGCGCGGCGCTGACCGATATCGCGACCGCGGTGTTGCAGGCCGAGCTGCCAAGCCAGCGTGGTCGCGGATCCGACCAGTCGCGCCCGGCGACACTGACCAGCGCCGCCGGAAGTTATGAACTTCTCTTGCACGAATCGATGCGCTTGTTCAACGAGCGCGGCTATCGCGAAACCGGGATGGAAGACATCGCCGCAGCGGTCGGCATACCGGTTGCGAGCATCTACCAATACTTTCCGGGGAAGGCTGCCATTTTGGCGGTCTACTACCGGCGCGCCGCCGACCAACTCTCGGGTGACCTCTCGAGCATCCTGGCCACCAACGCCGACCCGGAACAGGCGCTCGCGCAACTCATCGAGGCCTATGTCACCCGGTCATTCGCCAATCCCGAACTGGCCTGCGTGTACTACACCGAGCGTCACAACCTGCCCGAGACAGATGCGGTGCTGCTCTACAACATTCAGCGCTCCACCGTCGAATCGTGGGCCAGCCTTGCCGTAGCGGCCAGCCCGGAGCTCACCCTGGGCCGGGCCCGATACGCCGTCCACGCGGCGTTCGCGCTCGCGGTGGACATCGGGCGACTGGTCTATCCAAGCAACACCAGTGCGGCCGCCGGCCTCACGGTGCGCCGCCTGATGGAGGTCACGGTGCTGGGACGGCCGGCCTCCTCACGCAATGCGGCGCGCGGCAGCCGACCACGTCGCTGACGGGTCTCCGCGGGATGTCCCGTCGCCGAAGAATGAATCCCCACTTGCTAGTTAGACATTCACCTCGCCGGTGCATCTAGGCGGCGAACCGAACATCACCTTCCGGCAGCGCATCTCCGTTATTCGTTTGCCGCGTCTGAGCGCCACCGATCGGCCCACTGGACTACCGAATCATCCGAATGGCCATTAACATAGACGTGTCTAGTTCGCATGCCGGGTGTGCCGGAGTCCTCATCGCGTTGGTGGGTCGGCTTCAAACTCGGCAGCGCCCGCGTGAAAGGCATGCCCATGCTCAGCAGGATTCGCTCACTCCTGGAGTATCAATTGACCATCGCTGAATTGATGGGCCTGGCGATCCTGCTGGGGACGCCGTACCTGATCGTTGGCGTGATCTGGTCGAGCACGCATACGCATCATCTGCGCGACATGCACGGCGTCGATCTGGTGGTGTCTTTCCTCGGCTCGATCGTGTCGTGGCCCGTGCTGCTTTTCGCCAACGTCTGCATGACTTAGGCGGCACTCATGACCAGCCGCGGGCCACTGACCGTCTTCACCGCCGTGGTGCTTTTGGGCGGGGGACTCTTGGCACTGTACATCCCGGTATTCATCGACGCCTTCGATCAGTTCGGCTGGCAAGTCAAGTGCGGCAACGGCTTTACGGCTGAACTGACCCAAGCCTCAGGCGCGGCTGGCACGGCGGGTAATAACTACGTCGACCAATGCAATGGCGCGCTGATGGTCCGACGATTGTGGGCGATCCCGACGGCGGCCCTGGGCGGCATGACGCTGACGTGGCAGGCTGCGGCGGCGGCCGCCCACGACCTCCGGCGATCGACGCAACCGGGGCGCGGGGCCCAATCACCACGATGGAGCCGGGCGGCGTCTGGACAAGACGAAATGCCTTGCTGAGAGCCAATTTTCGCTGGCGAAGAATCCGACGGGAACCGCTGGCGCGGACTACCGTGTGCTCTCGTCGGGTAGGTCGTGCCGGGACTGGTGCAATCCCGGCCCGTCCGGATCCTCGTCCTGATGCTCGAGTTGCTCCTGCAACTTGCGTTGTTCCTCGGTCGCCTTGCGCGCGTCCTCGGGCGCCGCTGGCGGGTCGAAGTTGACTTGCTGATCCACCGAGATCTCCTCTGAACGTCTGCACTGCCTCTAGTCAGAGTCTCCCGAATGGCGGGCGCCGAAACCCGGTCCAATCCATCGGTGTCGATTGCGCTGCTCACGGCGCCGCGGGATCAATGCTGATTGACCACCGCGCGCGGCGGCGTTCGCCGCGCCCTGCTTCCGTTGTCCTGCTGACGGGGCGGCTCGAGAAGCAATACGGCCTGCCCGTCGAGTAGTACCGGGCGTACCCCGCTCACCCAGCTCGCGCGCTCCGTGTGCCGTCAGCCGAGGTGCGCGGACAGTAACCAGGCGCCCACGGACTTGCGACCGTGGTCCTCGTCCCGAATGTCGGCACCGGCGAAGGCCTCAAAGCCCGCCAGGAAGTTCTCGGGCACGTGGGCGTGAATGCGGGCCGGACGGATCTCGTCCACCACCCAGTACTTCGAGACCACATCGCGCAATTCGGTTTCGGTGACCGCGTTGATGGGACCATCGGCCGGCATCGCGGCGCGGTCGAAGACGAGCACGAAGTACGAAGCTCCTGGTGCGGCGGCCCGCACGATCGACTGCTGATAACCCTCGCGCAGTTCAACGGGCATCGAGTGGAAAAGGGTGCTGTCAACGATTGTTCCGAAGCGGCCGTCGTAGCCGGCGAAGGCGCTGATATCCGCGACGTCGAAGGTGGCGCTGGTCAAGTTTCGCCGAGCGGCTTTCTCGGTTGCCAACGCGATGGCGGTAGGCGACTGGTCCAGGCCTACCGTGGTGAAGCCGCGCTCGGCGAGGTACAGCGACACCGCCGCCTCGCCGCAACCGGCATCGAGCACGTCGCCGTGGAACTTGCCGTCCTCGATGAGGGCCGTGATCTCTGGCTGCGGCTCGCCAATGCTCCACGGCGGCCGGTTGCCCTCACCCATCTCGGGAGCCTCACCCCGATAGGCGGATTCGAACATCTCTTGAGTCGGCTGCGTCATGACCTCGTTTATATCAGCGGGACTGATATGTGTCAATGAGCCTGATATGTAGGGCCGCCACGCCTGGGTGAATGGCAGCTGGTCGTCGCAGGAAGCGCGCTCACAAACGCTGCCCCGCGGCTGGGGCGGTCGGTGGGTGCTCCTACTTGAGGGTCGCCGTCAGGTAGCCGGATGCGTCGCCGAATGAGGCCAATTCGTCGTTCGGCACTGCGAAGCCGTGTGCGCCGAAAGCCTGCTCGGTTGTACGGATATCGATCTGCCAACCATGCGCGGCCAGGTATTCGGCGGCAGTGTTGCGCTCACCGGTATAGAACAACTCGGCCAGGTTGATCTTGGAGCCAATTCGCTGAGACCGCTCGGTCAGCTTCTCCGCCCAATCCGAGGGGATGTTGCGCAGGTCCATATGTTCGGTGGCGATGCGGCTGCCCGGCGCGGACGCTGCCGCGATGTTGTCGAATAAACGGTCCTGCGCCTCGGGCGGAAGGTAAACGAGCAGTCCTTCGGCACTCCACGCGGTCGGCTTTTGAGCGTCGAACCCGGCCGCCACGAGGGCCGACGGCCAGTCGTCACGCAGGTCGATCGACACGGTGCGGCGCTCGGCGGTGGGTGTGGCGCCCAGATCGGCCAGAGTCCGCGTCTTGAATTCGATCACCTCGGGCTGGTCGATCTCGTACACGACCGTGCCCACAGGCCAGGGCAGCCGGTAAGCCCTGGTGTCCAGGCCGGACGCCAAAATGACCGCTTGTTGGATCCCCGATTCGGTCGCTCGCGCGAAGAAGTCGTCGAAGAATCGGGTGCGCACCGTGATCTGCTCGCGCACAGCCTGGCGGTTCAGCAGCGGATCGTCGCTACGGTCTAGCTGGTTGCCGAGCAGCTTGATGAAGGCGTCGATGCCCACCGCGCGGACGAGCGGATCGGCCCAGGGGTCGTTCAGCAAAGCGTTCGGGCCCTGGGACGCGATCGCCCGCTGTGCGGCGACTGCTGTCGCGGTGGCTCCGACGCTGGACGCCAAATCCCATGTGTCATTCTCGATGCGGGCCACGCCAAACTCCTCTCCGCGTCCTGCGCGAAATTAGCTAGCTTATCTAAGCGACAATCCCACTGTACTCCCGTGCGCAGGGCGACCCGCTCGAGCGGCGTCGCCGGTGCAGCGGGACCCGGGGAATGCGGCAGCGGTGCCCAAGTGTTCGCTGTAGGTATGGCTGACGAAATCGAATTGAGCCCTCGGGGCTGGGTGCGCGACCAGACCGAACGGATCTTGAGTCAAGGCACGACCGATGGAGTCGAGGTCTTCGACCGGCCCATCGTTCTGCTGACCGTCACCGGGGTGAAGTCCGGCAAACAGCGTTACGTACCGTTGATGCGGGTCGAGAAGGATGGCCGCTACGGCATTGTCGCGTCGCACGGCGGCGCCCCGGAACATCCGGTTTGGTACTTCAACCTGAAGGCAAATCCGGCGGTGACGCTGCAGGATGGCGACAAGGTTGTCTCGTTGACGGCTCGCGAGCTCGACGGTGACGAGCGCGAGGAGTGGTGGCGGCGGGCCGTTGAGGCCTTTCCTCCCTACGCGGAATACAAGACGAAGACGGCACGCCAGATCCCGGTTTTCGTTCTGGAGTAACCGCTTTCCGTCTTATGGTGTTGCATGCGATGGGTACCGAAAATTTGCATTCGATATGCGCTCGGCCAGTTCGGTTGACCATGTTTCTGCTCGCCCCACATACCTTCGAACGCAAAGGCCAGGCATGTACGCCGAACAATGACGTTCGTGGTACCTCTAACCCGCCTGCGCTGCACGGCTTTACGCAATTACTACCTGCCGTGACCGGGCGGATATCTAGAAGCCCACCGCTAAAAACTATTTCGGGGGAGGGCAGATGCAACAGGCGGAACAGCCAGTTCGCCAGGGTGTGGAGGATGCAACGTCATCCGCGAATTGGCACGACGGCACTGCGCTACCGGCGGACAGGTCCACGTTCGTGACGCGGTCGACACGAGTGACTGTGACACCCTGGCCACCAGCGGGCTTATGGAATCGGTTGGCCCCGGGGGGAACTCATCGCCGAAGGCGAACCGCCGTAACGTGCGCCTGAGCCTGGTCGAGGAGTTGTCCGCGTCAGGAAACAGGTAAAGCCGCCGACGCGTCGCTGTCGCTAGGTCAGGTCGGTGGCGACCTGCTCCAAGGCGGCGAGGTGTTCGTCGACGTTCGCGAAGCCGGCCTTCATGGTGTTCACCGACAGGTGGCTGGCGCCCGCGGCTTTCCATGCGCCGATAGTGGCGGCGAGCTTGTCGCGGTCTTCGGTCCAGCTGACCCGGCCTTCCATTCCGAGGCTCTTCGGGTCACGACCCGCCGACTCGGCCGCGCGGTTCACCTGCTCGAGCGCATCGTCGAGGCCGGGGCCGGGCTCCACCATCGGAAACCAGCCGTCGCCGAGCCGGCCGGCGCGTTCGTATGCGCGACCGGAGGCCGCACCGAACCACACCGGAATCGGCCGCTGGGTGGGTAACGGGGCCAGGCCGGCCGCGGTCACCGTGTGGTACTTGCCGGTGTAGGTGACCGACCGTTCGGTCCAGAGCTTGCGCATGACCTCCACCTGTTCCTCGGAGCGTTTGCCGCGGTTGGTGAACGACTCGCCGAGCGCCTCGTACTCAACGGCGTTCCAGCCCAATCCGATCCCGAGTCGGAAGCGGCCTCCGGTGAGCACATCGATCTCGGCGGCCTGCTTGGCCACCAACACCGATTGGCGCTGCGGCAAGATGATGACCCCGGTGACCAGTTCCAGTGAGGTAACCGCGGCCAGGTACCCGAACATGACGAACGGCTCATGAAACGTCGAGTCGATGTCGTAGGGGCCCTGAAAGCCGTGATGCACCGTCGGGTCGGCGCCGACGACGTGGTCATAGGCGAGGATGTGGGTAAACCCCAGTTCCTCGACGCGCTGACCGTACGCGCGAAGGACGGCGGGGTCCGAGCCAAGCTCGGTTTGTGGGAAGACAACTCCAATGCGCATTCGCTATGCAACCACGTCGCATCAGGTTTATTTCCCGCGCAACGAAAGATGCTGCGCACCCACCCGCAGGGCAAAAATTGGGGGCGGCGTCGTCTTCTCACCTCTGGCGCACGCGGTCGATCGAGGCGACGATTCTGATGTGGTACCCGGGGGAATGGCCGACACCGCCGCGCTGATCAACCACGATCGTCGACGGGATATTCCGCTGCCGGACCGAGCCGAAAACGGCTTCAAGCATGATGTAGTCGTGACGGCTAAGAAGGTCAGTGGGGTGCTGCGGGTCGGCGAGATGGAGCCGACGTTCGAAGACGAGTTGGCCGCGCGCTACGCGATCCCGAAGCTTCCCGACGGGACAGCGCGAACTGAGTTCCTGGCCGAGCATGGCGCCGATGTGCGGGTGTCTGGTGACGTCGGGATCGCCCGGCGCCGATGCCGCCACCATCGCGGCGTTGCCCAACCTGGAGGTGATTGTCAACAACGGGGCCGGGGTGGATCTGATCGATTTGGGTGCGGCGAAGCGCCGCGGTATCGGCGTGAGCAACACTCCCGACGTGTTGTCGGGCACAGTCGCCGACACCGCGGTGGGCCTGATCTTGATGACCCTGCGCCGTTTCGGTGTCGCCGATCGTTATGTGCGCGCCGGCCGATGGGCTCGCGAAGGCCCGTTTCCCTATGCCAGAGATGTCAGCGGCCTGCAGGTCGGCATTCTGGGACTGGGCCGGATCGGTTCGGCGATCGCGACCAGGCTCCTCGGATTCGACTGCGCCATCGCGTATCACAACCGCCACAGCATCGACGGATCGCCGTTCCGCTACGCCGAGTCGCCCGTGGAGTTGGCCGAGTCGGTCGACGTGCTGGTCATCGCCACCACCGGCGACCGCAACACTCACAAGCTGGTCGACCGCGCCGTGCTGGAAGCTTTGGGCCCCGAGGGTTACTTGATCAACATCGCGCGGGGCAGCGTCGTCGACGAGGACGCGCTGGTGGAACTGCTGGCCGCCGGGCGACTGGCGGGTGCGGGGCTGGACGTCTTCGCCGAAGAGCCGCAGGTACCGGCCGAGTTGTTCGACCTGGACAACGTGGTGCTTCTCCCGCATATCGGCAGCGCCACCGAGCGGACCCGGCGGGCCATGGCGCTGCTGGCGATCCGCAATCTCGACAGCTACCTCGCCACCGGCGAACTGGTCACACCTGTATTAGCGCCGCGCCGTTAGCACCTGCTGCAACCGCAGTTCGCCGACCATGTCCTGCTGATACTGGACGGCTATTCAGCTGTGGCCGAAGCGATACTCGTAGAAGGTTATTGCACCAACCGCATCTGGGTATGCGGGTTTCATGAGTCCACTGCTGCCGGAGACTGCCACGCCGGTGCGGCTGACGCTTGCCGGCACAGCCCGCCCCGATACCGCGGCGGAGTGGCGACGTGCGCTGCAACGATGGCTGCAGCAAGAGGTGCGCGCGTCGGAAGAAATCCGCGAGGACGTCGTCCTGGGCGTCAACGAGGCACTGGCGAATTGTGTTGAGCACGCCTATCGCTCGCATCACCAGGTCGGCGCCATGAGACTCCAAGCCAGCTATGACCCCGACGCCGAGTCGATTCGAGTCTGTGTCAGCGACCGCGGAAGCTGGCGAAAACCTTCGTCCAGGCACTCCAACGACCCTCGCGCGTCGCGCGGCATCATGCTGATGCACGGCCTCGCCGATCACTGCACCATCCATGCCCGCCCCAATGGCACCAGTGTCTACTTGGATTACGCGACCGACGCGGACCCTGCCGGGCATCAACAACGTTGAAGGCTCGGTCGAAGATCAGGCGCCCGCCCGCGCCGACGGCGTGAACTTGACCGGCATCTTTTCTAGACCGCTGACGAAGTTAGCCGGACGCAGCGGCAGCGGCTCCTCGGATGCCAGCCGCATGTCCGGCAGACGCTTCAACAGCCGCTTGAGCATCATCGACAGCTCCAGGCGCGCGAGCTGATTGCCCAGGCAGAAGTGGGTCCCGAAGCCGAACGCCAGGTGGTTGTTGGGGTAGCGGTCGATGCGGAAGCTCTCCGGATCGCCGAACACCGCCTCATCGAAGTTCGCCGATTCGAATAGCAGGATGATTTTCTCGCCCTGCTTGAGCTGCGCGCCGTGAAAGTCCAGGTCGGCGGTCATGGTGCGGGCCATGTTCTTGACCGGGGCGGTCCAGCGCAGCATTTCCTCGATCGCGTTGGGTAGCAGCGCCACGTCGTTGACCAGCTGCCGATGCTGTTGGGGGTGCCGCAGGATCTGCGCGGTACCGCCGGACAGTGTGTGCCGGGTGGTCTCGTCGCCGCCGATCAGGAGCAACAACACCTCGGTGACGATCTCGTGGTCGGCCAGCTTCTCGCCGTCCACCTCGGCGTGCACCAGCACGCTGACCAGGTCATCCGTCGGGTCCGCCTTGCGCGCCGCGATCATGCCCGTCATGTACTCGGTGTAAGCGGCGAATGCGTCCACCGAGACCTGAAAATCTTCTTCCGCGGTTGTGCTGCTGAGCAGGGTCACCATGTCGTCGGACCAGCGAAGAAACATTTGGCGTTCCTCCGGAAGCACCCCGAGCATGTCGCCGATCACCGCCATGGGAAGTGGAGCGGCGAGGTCCCAGACGAAGTCGCATTCGCCGCGTTCGCAGACGTTGTCGATCAGCGCATCGCACAGCGTGCCGATCGAGTGCTCCCTGTCCTTGACGCGTTTGCGGGTGAAGCCCGCGTTCACGAGTTTGCGCCGCAGCAGATGCGCGGGGTCGTCCATCGCGATCATCATCGGCGGCGCGTCCTGGTCCGGCCGGATACCGCCGGCATTGGAGAACAACTCCGGCGCACGCTCGGCGTCGATCACCGCCTGGTAGGTCGCCGCGGCCGCCAACCCGTTGCGGTCTCGAAAAACCGGTTCGTTCACGCGCATCCATTGATAGACCGGCCGCGAGCCGCCCGCGTAGAAGGCGCCGTCGGTCAGATCAATGTCGGGCCGCAGCTGGTCGCGCGTATCGGTAGTGCTCGGCACGGTTCACCCTTCTTCCCGCATGCGCTCACTACTGTGGACCTTACAGTAGGATCTGTGGTATTCCCCCACTGAAGGTTTGGCGCGGCCGATGCGAATCGGGCCCGGAATAGCCCTCCGCGACGTCCGCGCTTCCGTTGTGGCACAGCTAACGCTCCGCGCTGTGGCGGTACGTCCCGAGAATTGGGTATAGACCTCTTCTTCAGTCGTTTAACTGCGAGGAATTCACCATGAGCCAGACCATCCAACGACAACTCGGCAAAACCGACAGTCCAATCGAGGACGAGCTCGAAGACGCCTTCAGCAGGATGCTCAGCGAGGGAACCCAGCGCCTACACCGTAGCTGGCGGGGTGTGCTGGTCACGGGGTTTTTCGGAGGCACCGAGGTAGCGCTCGGCGTGCTCGCCTATTTGTCGGTTCTGGATGCCTCCCACCACCCCCTGCTGGCCGGATTGGCGTTTTCCATCGGTTTTTTGGCATTGCTGCTGGGCCGCAGCGAGCTCTTCACGGAAGGCTTCATCATCCCCGTCGTTACGGTGGCGGCCAAGCGTGCCAGCCTTGCGCAGCTACTCAAACTGTGGGGCGGCACCATGTTCGCCAACCTTGTCGGCGGCTGGGTGATCATGTGGATGATCATGACGGGCTTTCCCGAATTGCATTCTCAGACTGTGGAATCGGCGACCCACTTCGCTGTCTCGCCGCTGTCGGCGCAAAGTTTCTGCCTGGCCGTGCTCGGCGGAATGGTGATCACGTTGATGACCCGGATGCAACACGGCACCGACTCGGTTCCAGGCAAGATAGCCGCAGCCATCGCGGCAGCGTTCCTGCTCGCCGGGTTGCGGTTGTTTCATTCGATCCTGGATTCGCTCATCATCTTTGGCGCGCTCGTCACGGGGAAAGCCCCGTTCGGCTATCTCGATTGGTTGAGCTGGTTCAGCTACACCGTCATCGGAAACTTGGCGGGTGGCTTACTGTTCGTGACGCTGCTGCGGTTGCTGCGCAGCAAGGACCGGTTGGAGGAAGAGCGCGCCGAAGCCTCGTGAGCGATAGCCGCTCCGGCTCGCGGCGCGCCGTATCGACGGGTGTCACACGCGCGGGATACGGCAAGCGATGCAACGCATCTCAGATGCCTGCGATGAGTTCCAAATCCTTCAAGGCCGCTTCGAGGTGGCCGAGCATCCGCTGTAGGTGCGGGACGCTGCGGCGGCAACCGACCAGACCGAAGTCGAGGTTGCCTGCGTTGTTGGTGACGGTGATATTGACCGCCTGGCCGTCGAGCGGGATCGACAGCGGATAGTTCCCGTCCAATCGCGCTCCGCGCCAATATAATTGGTCGGGGTTACCGGTCGATACGTTCGAAATGACGATGTTGAAGGGCGGTGAGCCCGCGGACAGGTAGCCGGGGATCAGACCAAAGAACAGTCCCCCGATGTTGAAGGCGGACAACGCCAGCTGCTGAACCGGAGGTAGCTGCCAGAACACCTCTTTGGTCTCGCGGATGGACGCGCTGATCGTCTCGAGCCGCTTCGCCGGGTCGTCGAGGTCGGTTGCGAGATTGCACAGGAAGGTCCCGACGTTGTTCCCGCCGCGATCGTCGTCGTCCTTGCGCAGATTGACGGGGACCATGGCGGTCAGGGGCGCGTCCGGGAGGGCGTTCTGATCGATGAGATAGGCGCGCAGGGCCCCGGCGGACATCGCGAGCACGACGTCGTTGATCGTCGCACCGGTGGCCGACTTGACCGCCTTGATGCGCTCCAGCGAGTAGGACTGGGCCGCGACCCGCCGGGCACCGCCGATCCGCACATTGAACATCGAGCGCGGTGCCCGAAACGGCAGGGTCAGTTGTTGTTCGAGCAGCGCTGCGCGCGCGAGCTTGAGTGTGGACGGCGCCAAGGCAAGCGCCGACCCCGCGGTGCGGCCGACCCGGTCAAAGAGGGACGACTGTTGCCTGCGCCCGCTGCGCTTGCGCGGACCGAGGCTCCATGGCACGCGCACCTCGTCGTCGTGCGGATCCGGCGTGAAGGCACGCTGCATCAGGCGTAGCGCCGAGACGCCGTCCATGAGGGAGTGGTGGTACTTCGTGTAGACCGCATACCGCCCGTCCTGCAGCCCTTCGATGAGGTGCGCCTCCCACATCGGACGGTGCCGGTCGAGCAGGCTGCCATGCAACCGGGACGCCAGCTCGAGCAAGTCCCGGACTCGTCCGGGTTCGGGAAGGGCGGACCGGCGCAGGTGGTAGTCGAGTTCGACGTCCTTATCGATGGACCACGCCACATTCGTGATGCCGCCGAAGAAGGAGGGATGCTTACGGAAGGACGGCTGCACGTCCGTGCACTCGAGCATCGCCTGATACGCCTCGCGCACAAAGTGGGGACCGGCATCCTCCGGGGGTTCGAACAGCTGCAGCGAGCCCACGTGCATCGGATGTTCGCGTGACTCGCCGATGAGGAACAACGCGTCCGTCGGTGATATCGGTTCCATAGTCGTTCCCATTCCCTCCGCTGTGCCGCACGTCCAGCGCACGCCCCTTTCGTATTAGCCACGTGGAGCGATTGCTAATCGCGAATGAGGGTTCGGACTGGCGGCCGGTCAGAGCGCTTGCGTGTGCGCTCGTTTGGGTATTGACGCTCGAGGGGTTGAAGATGCCGTCCTGGTCGCGAACACCAGAACAAGCCCGACTTTCCACCCCCGGGTGCGGTAACCGATGTCAGCACATTGTGATCGAGCCGGAGAGCGGCAACTAGCGCCCAGTGGCCTGGAAGATGACCCGCCGCGCGATCTCGACCGCATGGTCGGCGAAGCGTTCGTAGAACCGGCCCAACAGGGTGGCGTCCACGGCGGCGGCGACTCCCTGCGTCCAAGCGGGATTCATCAGCACCGCCAGCAGCTGGTGGTGCAGCTCGTCCATCGCGTCGTCGTCCTGGCGAATCTGGGCGGCACCGGCCGGGTCTTGCGACACCAGCACCTGCCGTGCCCCGAGGGCCAGTGCCTCGGCCGCGTCGCCCATGGCAGCGACGTATCGCCGCACCTCGGCGGAAACGGCCGGATAGGGGTGACGACGGCGGGCGATCTCGGCGATGTGGACGGCCAGCTCGACCATCCGCCGCGCATCCCCGGCGATCCGGAGGGCGCTGACGACCGCGCGCAAGTCCGTGGCCACCGGCGCCTGCAACGCCAACAACGCGAATGCGGTTTCCTCGACGTGGGCGTCGAGAGCGACGATGTTCCGGTGGCCGGCGATGACGCCTTCGGCCGTTGTCAGGTCGGCTTCCAGCAGCGCTTCGCTCGCCTGCTTGATAGCCTCGGCGGCCATCGCGCACATGTCAGCGAGCTGGTCGGTCAGCATGTCCAGCTGCTGGTGGAAACCGGTCCTCATCTTCAAGGGATAGCCAGCCTGTGCCAAATAAACCCCGCGCAGGACGGCAGAAGTCCTGAACGGGTTGCCCGCTAGCTGATGTCCTTGGCGAGCGCGCGAGCCTCCCGCTCGGTTTCGACGGCAGGCCCGGAGCCGGGCAACGGCTTGCGGGCGACTTCCGGGGTGAACAGCAACGTGATGGCTCCTACCACGCCAGCGAAAATCAGCATGTAGGCCGGCACCATCACGTTGCCGGTGCCGGATACCAGCGCCTGGGCGATCAGCGGTGTGATACCGCCGACGAGTGAAATCGAGATGTTGTACGAAATCGCCAACGCCCCGTAGCGCACGTTGGTGGGAAACAATGCCGGCAGCATGGCCGGTCCGGTGCTGTCGAAGCACAGTTCCATCAGGCCGATCAGCAGCACCCCGATGAAGATCACCGGGTACCAGCCACCGAAGCGGATGAGCAGAAACGCCGGGACGGAGGCCGCGATCAGCAGCGCGCAACCCGTCCACATGATGGGTTTGACACCGATGCGGTCGGACAAGCTGGCGACGAGCACCACGGTGACCATCAGGATCGCCAGCGTCGACACGATCATGACCAGCCCTGCGGTGTGCCCGACGCGGACGAAGAGTCTGAGATACGTCGGCAGGTATCCGGTGAGCATGAAGTCGGCGACCTGGGAGGTCAGCACCAGCGCCGCGCAGATCAGCATCGGGCGCCACTGGGCCGCGACCGTGCGCAGAATCTGCTGCCCGCCTGGGCCGCCCGACGCCGGCGCAGCGTCGTTCGAGCTCTGGTAGGCAGAGGACTCTTTGAGTCGAAGCCGCAGGTACAGGGCGACCAGGCCGAAGGGGAGGCCCAACAACAATGGAATCCGCCAGCCGTATGTCAGCATGGCGTCGTCCGGCAGCCAGGTCTGCAAACCGGTCACCAGCAAACCGGCAAGGACGAATCCGACCAGGTTGCCCATCGGCAAGAAGCCGACCATCATGCCGCGTTTGTGGTCCGGGGCCTGCTCGACGAGATAGGTCATCGCGCCGACGTACTCGCCACCGGTGGATAGGCCCTGAAAAATTCGTGCGACGACGAGCAGGATCGGCGCCCAGATGCCGATGGTGCTGTAGGTGGGCAGCAGGCCGGTCATGGTGGTGCTCACCGTCATCATGAGGATGGTGACCACCAGCACTCGGTGCCGTCCGATCCGGTCGCCCAGCGGGCCGAAAATGAATCCGCCGAGCGGGCGGACTACGAATGCCGCCGCCAGCGTGCCGAAGGTCGCGATGAGGTGAAGGCCGCTGACGCTCTTGCCGGGATAAAACACCTGGGCGATCGTGGTGGCGATATAACCGTAGACCCCGAAGTCGTACCACTCCATGAAGTTGCCGATCGCGGTGCCCATGATGGTTTGACGCATAGCCGGATCGGCGACCCTGATGTCCTTACGTGCCCATTTCCTCCGGCGGCGGCGTGGAGTACCCATCGACTGATGGCTTACCCGAAACGTTCCCGTGACGAACCGGCGGGGTCGGGTAATCGCGGGTATTGGCGGGTTATTCGCAGGCCGCCGCGGAGATGCGGCCAGCCCGTGGGCGGGTGCGATTGCGTCCGGAAAATGCCAGCGAGGCGCGTGTCGGCGGCGCCGCCGTCGACGGAATCGCGCCGCCGCGCGAGGCGAGGTTGGTTATTCGCGTCACGTAGCTCGTGTCCGGGCAAGGTTCATTGGCCTTTGAGGCTCCCGATGCGTAGCGAGAAGTCGGCGGGTTTGGCCTGCGTCGGCTCCTCGAACTGTTCGACGTAGCGCCGTGGGTCGCGATCCGTGATCGACAGTCCGTCGGTGGTGGGGTGCTCGTCCATGAACTCGCTGTACTGACGCCCGAGGGCTTCGCGAAGCCCGCTAGGCGCGTTGCGGCGAAAGTCCGACAGCCCTTCTCGTTCCTCCTCGCCCATGTGATCGTCGTTGGCCACCCGGGTGCGCCCGACTGCTGCCCACCACTGTTCGCTGCCGAGTGCGGCGGCGTCGGCGTCGCGCACGCCGTCGCGGATGTCATTGTGATCGCCGATCGCGTCGAGGGTCTCGCCTTCGGCGTCGCCACCCCCGCGTTTGAGCAGCTGCGGGTAGAAGATCTTCTCTTCGATGTAGGCGTGCACGTCCAGCTTGTCGGCGAGCGGACGCCATACTCGTTTCAGTGCGGCCTGGTCGTCGGGACGCTGCGCCTGCAGATCGTCCAGTCGCGCGAACTGTTCCCGAAACCACTCGTGGTCGGCAAGGATCAACATGGTGATGTCTGCCATGGGAGAGTCCCGCCTGTCTGAATGCCGGTCAGCTGGGCTTACCCGGTTTACCAGCTGAGGTAACAACTCGGCGCGGGATCCGTCAATCGCGAGCGCCCCCGGACTTACGACCTCTGTCGAGTTGTGCTGCGCCGCACGTACTTCACCTGTTTGACGCTCGCGTAAGTCCAGCTGGTGGCCGTGCGGTGTCATCAGCACCGGCGACGCCGCGTTCCTTGGCGCTGTGGCGCTGAGCAGGAACTCGCCGGGAGGGCGTGGTTATCCGGGCGGATACACTGGGGCGTCAGTCAGGCGATCAACTTCGGTCGCACCCGTTAAACCAATAAGAACCAGTCAGAGGTTGTGCCTTGTCCGAAAAACCCGGCGATGCCGTCAGCTTGGAACCGCATTTCGAGGACGTACAAGCGCACTATGACCTCTCCGACGAGTTCTTCGCGCTGTTCCTAGACCCGACGCGGACCTATAGCTGCGCCTATTTCGAGCGCGACGACATGACGCTGGAAGAGGCGCAGTTCGCCAAGGTCGACCTCTCGCTAGGCAAGCTTGGGCTGCAACCCGGCATGACGTTGCTCGACATCGGGTGCGGATGGGGCACCACCATCGTCCGCGGCCTCGAGAACTACGACGTCAACGTTGTCGGCCTCACGCTCAGCCGCAATCAGCAGGCACACGTGCAGCGCCGTCTCGACAGCCATCCTTCGCAGCGGTCCAAGCGGGTGCTGCTGCAGGGCTGGGAGCAGTTCGACGAGAAGGTCGACCGGATCGTGTCGATCGGTGCCTTCGAGCACTTCGGACGTGACCGCTACGACGAATTCTTCAAGAAGGCCTACGAGGCGCTACCGGCCGACGGCGTCATGATGCTGCACACCATCATCAGGCCCAGTGACGAGGAGTTCGCCGAGCGCGGTCTGCCCATCACCATGACCAAACTGCGGTTCATCAAGTTCATCATGGACGAGATCTTTCCGGGCGGAGACCTGCCACAGGCCGAAGGCGTCGTGGAGCACGCCGAGCGTGCGGGCTTCGGTGTGAAGCTGATCCAGCCGCTGCGCCTGCACTACGCCCGCACCCTCGACACCTGGTCGGCCGCGCTCGAGGCGCGCCGGGATGAGGCCGTCGCAATCCAGTCCGAAGAGGTCTACGACCGGTACATGAAGTACCTGACGGGATGCGCTGACCTGTTCCGTGAGGGCTATACCGACGTCGCACAGTTCACCCTGACCAAGGGCTGACGACAACTTCCCGCGCCGCCCGATCGGGCTTCCCGGTTGGCCGAAGTGCGGTTTACCGGTCCGATTTCGCGGGTAATTTCACGGCAACAACCTGATTCGGTGGGCGCCGGTGTTCTTCGGTGTAACGCCGCTGGAAGGACTGACCGTGAGCGCCAAACACCGCATGCCGGATTCACCGGAGCACAGCCCGACGTCAACCCATCGTGGTCGCCGGCGTGGGCTGTCCGGCGCCGCCTCGATATGCGACATCGTCTCCGCTTCCCTGCTGGGTGCCGGCTGCGTGATGGCGTTGGTGCTCAACGGAGCCCAGCCCGAGAAGCGCGCTGTTGCCGCCAATCTCGAACCGCCGGCCATCTCGCAGCCGGTGAGCCAGGAAGGGACCGTGGTGGCCGTGTCGGCGGACTCGGTCACCATGCGCAGCGCCGACGGGCATATCCAGACCTATCGGTTCACCCCGGATACCACCGTGGTCACCCGCGGTGCGCGTCAACCCATCACTGCCGCACCGCATTTCACAGTCAATGACAAGGTCGTGGTGGTTGGGACGATTGAGGGTGGAAAGGCGCTGGCCACCGCGGTGGCCTACCGGGGTGCCGGGCATGGCGAGGCTCCGCCGATGGATTACCTTGAGGGCCAAGCGGTTCCAACCGGCACCGCCTGAGGTTCGACTTCGGAAAGCGCGTTCCAGCGAGGGCGCTTGTGCCGACCGGATGTCGCTCGCCGCCGGGGGTTGCGGCCTAATCGCGTAGCGGTCCGGACATAGGAGGCGCCATGAGCGAGCACGAAGCGAAGATGATCATCTTGTCGACCGACGACTTGGATGAGTCGATTCGGTTCTACAGCGAGACCCTGGGCATGCCACTGAAGTTTCGCGATGGTGCGCACTTCGCGGCCCTCGACGCGGGCCCGATCACGCTGGCGCTGGCGACTGCGGTCGACCATCCCATGCCCGGGCAGGTCGTGGTTGGCGTCAAGACCACCGACGTCGATGGCGCGGCGAAGGCTGTCGAGGCCAGCGGCGGCGGCATCGTGAAGGCCCCTTATGACGACGCCCATGAACGGCGCGCGGTGGTCTATGACAACAAGGGCAACGGCTTGGTGTTCTACAAGCCAGTGGGCCGATAGCGCGGTCTTCTCCGAGAGCGCCGGTGCGCGTTCACTTTCCGGTGCGCTCGCGGTGTTTGCAGCCCGGCCAGCAGCAAGGCCGGCGCTTGCCCTCTTCCAACTCCTCCTGGGTCCGGCGGATGCGGCGCTCTCGGGTTGCCTGCTGCTTGGCGTCCTCGACCCAACAAATGAACTCGTTTCGGGCCAGCGGCGTGATGTCCTTCCAGGCGGTAAGCGCGGTGGCGTTGCCGATCAGCGACTCGCGCAGATCCGCCGGCAACTTGTGCACGACGCCGCCGGGCACGCGCTGGTTGCTCATCGGCCCGCCAGATGTGCGCTGTCATCGTGTAATTCGTCGCGGCGCAAAGTCATCGGGGTGAGTGCCGGGACATCGCCTCCCGCGACCACGGCGCGGGTGATCGGGGTGAGTGCCTGGAACAGTGTCTCCACTTCGTCGTCGCTGAGGGCGTCGAGTGCGGACAGGGCCAGGGTGTCGGTCGTCAGTTCGATGTGGTCCTTCAATTGCCGTCCGGCCGCGGTCAGTGTCCCGACGTCATCGAGCAACCCCCGCTCGGCCAGCGTGTGTTCGTGTTGACGCCAAGATGTCTCGTCGTAGTCACGGGTGCGGGCGATGTAGTCGCGAGAGACGTTGCCCGCCGCGGCGTGTAAGACGTTGGATTCCCGGCCGGAGATGCCGGCGGCGGCCAGCACCGCCACGTGCGCGTCGCCACGGTGTTCGCGCAGCAACGTGGTGGCGTGCCACAGGGCGGACAGCGGATCGTCCGGCCAGGGCAGCGCCGAATTGGCGGCGAACAGCGGACGTGCATCGAGCGGCGCCTGGCGGGCCGCCCGGCCCGCTAGTTCGGCTGCAACGCGGACCTTTTCGTCCGAGCCGAGGCCATAGCGGCGTAGCGCTGCCACCGCGGACTCTTGCCGAGCCTGCAACGCGGCCTGCGGCCCCGCGATCTCCCATGCCGCCGGCAGTGCCTTGGCGACCCGTTCGGGTGCGAAGTTGTAGAAGACCGCGGTGACCACCTCGCGGGGTGCCGCACCCAGCGGTGCCGAGCGCGCCGCGAAATAGCCCATCCAGAAACCCCGGTAACCCAGCGCGTCCAACGCCGCCCGTGCCTCCGGCGCGAAATATGTCACCGCGTGCACCGGTTCGTAGCGATCGAAAAAACGTCGGGCCAGCACTGGTTGTCGTCGCATGCTCGCAGTTAACCACTGGCGCCCGCCGCGACCAAGCACGGACCCGCGGCACGAAAAGCACCTCAGCCTAGGCTCGAGAAGTGACGATCCCCTATGACCAGCCATTGCGTGAGCGGATTAGGAACAATCTGGCAAGCCACAACCGGCGCGCCACGACCGACCCGACGAAGCGGCATGCGGCCGTCGCGGTGGTACTGGTGGATTCGGAAGTGGGAGAGGACCGGGTCGATCCGGCGTCGGTCGACGAGTGGAATGCCGGGCGTCCGATGCCCGCAGCCCATTTGGACGGCCGCATGGTCGACGTGTCCGGCGGCGCTGCTTTTTTGCTGTGCCGCAGGGCATCTCGTCTAAGCTCACATGCGGCGCAGTGGGCACTACCGGGTGGCCGCCTCGATTCCGGCGAGACCGCGGTCGACGCGGCGCTGCGGGAACTGCGTGAGGAGGTCGGCATCGAGCTATCCGACTCGACCGTGCTGGGATTGCTCGACGACTACCCCACCCGATCGGGATACGTGATCACCCCGGTAGTGGTGTGGGGAGGAGGACGGCTCGAGCTTCGCCCCGCGCCCGACGAGGTCGTGGCCGTTTACCGGGTGGGGCTACACCAACTCCAACGGGACGACTCGCCACGGTTCATCACCATCCCGGAAAGCCCGCGACCGGTCGTGCAGATCCCGCTGGGGAATGACCTCATCCACGCACCAACCGGCGCGGTGCTGCTGCAGTTGCGTTGGCTGGGTCTGGAAGGGCGAGCCGACCCGGTCGACGAGTTGGAGCAGCCGGTGTTTGCGTGGAAGTAGTTAGCGCTCAACGCGTCCCACAGTGGCCGCCGTTAGGCTTCTCGTATCGCTGACCTCAACGCCGATCCGGCGCACCGAACAGCACGTTCGCCAATTCGACCAGCGATGCGCCCGAGACATCGAACGTGCCCGTGGGTTCGAGGTGAGGTTCTCGGCCGGGTCCGTATTCTCCTGGGCGCGCGACGAAACCCGTGGCCAGGCCGCAATTCTGGGCCGCCTCAAGGTCGGAGGGGTGTGCCGCCACCAGCATCACCTCAGCGGGTTCCAGCCCCAGCAAACGCGCGGGAGTACGGTACGCACGCGGGTCGGGCTTGAAGGCCTTGCTGACATCGGAACCGAGTACCACATCCCAGGGCAGACCGGCGTACTTCGCCATGTCGACCAGCAGTCCGGTGTTGCCGTTGGACAGCGGCCCGACAACGACGTGCCGCTTCATGGCCGCGATGCCCTCGACGCTATCCGGCCACGGCGGCAGCCAGCGCCACGACCGGGCGAGTGCCTCCACCTCGTCGCCGGGCAGCACTGCGGTAGCGACGCCGAACTTTTCGAAGGATGCGTGGAGGTTCTCTTTGTGCAGAACGTCCAGCGACACGAATCCACGACGGCCCGACAGAACCTCGGACATCGATGGCAGGTACCGACTGCGCCATTCCAGCGCGAACGCCGCGGGGTCGACGCTGAGGTGGTGGTGCTGCGCGAAATCCCGGACTGAGGCGGCGATCCCGGAACGCCAGTCGACGACCGTCCCGAAGGTATCGAACAAAACGGCACGTACTGCCCGACCGGTCGAGGGCGAGCGATATTCGGTCATCCCTCAGGCTAACGCCGCGCTCGGCGGCGCAGTCAGGCGCCGACACGTAACCTCGCCGTTGAGTCTTGCAACTTCACCGAAAGGGCGTAGCAATGCCGGCTTTGACGACCGCCGATGCGTGATCATCGGTGCCGGCGCCATTGGCGGCACCCTCGGCGGATTGCTGGCGAGGGCCGGAACCCCCGCCGTCCTGGTTGCCCGGGGCCGCCATGCCGAAGTGTTGGCGGCCGACGGTTTGACGCTGAGGACGCCCGACGGCACGTTTCGCACACCGGTCACCGTCGCGTCGCGACCCGAGCAGGTGCAACTGACCGAACACGACGTGCTGGTGTTCACCACCAAGACACAGCAACTCGATGCGGCCCTGCAGGAGTGGGTGGACCGGCCGATACAGGGGACAGACGGAACCGCGGGCGAACTGCTGCCAGCGATGACCGCGCTCAATGGCGTTGCCGCCGAGGAGAAAGCGCTGCGCTACTTCGCGCGCGTGTTCGGCATCTGCGTGTGGTTGCCAGCCGTCCACCTGGAACCCGGCGAGGTGATCGTGCGGTCGTGGCCGGTAGCCGGTCAATTTCACCTCGCCCGCTGGCCCGCCGCGACCGGCACCGCCGCCGATGCCGACCTGCTGGCCGACCTCGCCGAGTCGTGGAGGGCGGCGGGCATCCACAGCCGCATCACGTCCGACGTCGCCCCCTGGAAATACAACAAGTTACTGAGCAACCTGGGAAATGGGATAGGGGCCCTCACTGCCGGAGCGACCGATGCCGGCCAAATCCTGGCCGCCTTACGAGCCGAGGGTGAAGCCGTCTTACGCTATGCGGGAATCGAATTCGTCTCCTTCGAGACCTCAAAGGCCGTGCGTGCGGACGGACCGACCATCCGTCCAGTCCCCGGATGGGACAACGGGTCAAGCAACTCCACCTGGCAGTCGTTCAGCCGCAACACCGGCAACGTGGAGACCGACTTCTTCAACGGCGAGATTGCCCGGATCGCGCACCGGCACGGCATCACGGCGCCACTGAACGCCGCGGTGGCCCGCGCGGTGCGCGTCGCCGTCCGTGAGGGTGCGGCGCCTGGGCACTATTCGGCGGCGCAGCTCGAAGAGCTGCTGGGAATCGACGCGGGCACTGACTATCAGCCAGCAGGACACCGCCCTACGTAACGGTATTCCGCCAGGATTTGCGGTCCTGGTGCCTAGGCAAGGGTTCAGCCGGGAGATCCTGCAATTCATGTGCGATCTCGACACCCCCGAGTTCATGGATATTTACCGGATTTCGGCTATCGCCGTCTACCCCGGGAAGGCCCTCGAAATGGTCAGCCAGTCCGTTGGCCTGGCATCCACCGGCCACCGCTCCACGGGAACTGTGCCCGCTTCGGTATCACCGAAGGTGCCGAAGAAAAAGTCGGCGAAGCGAGACGGCCCCGACCGGGGCGGTAGCCTTCCCGAGGTCGGGCACGACGAGCTGCTGGGCCGACAGCACTCCGGCGATGGACTCACCACACCCAAGCGGAAACGGTGTGCCTGAAGTGGGAGCGGACAAAACTCACCGGCGGGCAGCAGCCCGGCGCCGGGAGCGCCCGGTGTGCGTAATGCCGGTCGACAGGCGACGGTCGACGATGCTCAGCGCGCGTTCGGCCCATCGAATGTTCTCCTCTTCGAACGAGATTCCGCGCACGAGCGTCAAGTACGGGCCAACTCGTTCGGCCTGGACCAGGTAGTCCTCTTCGCTGCGGCCGTCCAGCATTCGCGCCCGCAACCGTTCGTAGCGTTGCATTTTGGCGCTCGCCCAGTCCAGTCGTTCGCGGATGAATTCGCGGACCGCCTCGATATCTCCGGCGTCGGCGGCTTGGACCTTGACCAGCAGTTCATCGCGGATGACCGACGGCTTCGGCGCCTTCGCCGTGAACTGCCGGATCGCGTCACGGCCCGCTCCGGTCAGCGAGAACATCCGCTTGTTGGGCCGGCGTTCTTGCTGCACGACCCGGGCCTGGATGAGGCCGTGCTCAGCGAGCCGGTCGAGTTCGCGATACAGCTGCTGCGGGGTGGCCGGCCAGAAGTTGGCGACCGATGCGTCGAAGTCTTTGGCCAGGTCGTATCCGGATGATTCGCCCTCGAGGAGGGCTGCCAAGACCGCGTCACGCAGCGACATCGCTCGATGCTACAACAATGCGATTAGTCAACAAAGTGACTAACTGCACACTGGACATCCGCCTGCGTGCGACCTAGCGTCGAACCCACCTACTCAACTAGTTGACTATGCGAGGTCGTCGATGCACCCGTTCCGCAAAGCCGTCGAAGAGCGCGACGAGAAGGGCATCCAGGCGATGCTGGCCGAGACCGTGGTCTTCACCAGCCCGGTGGCATTCAAGCCGTACGTCGGTAAGCCGATCACCGCCGCCATCCTGCGCGGTGTGTTACGGATCTTCGAGGACTTCCGCTACATTCGCGAGATCCACGACCCCAGCGGTCGCGATCACGCCTTCGTGTTCGAGACCGGATTAGCCGGGGTGCCGGGGGTGAAGATCACCGGCTGCGACTTCCTGCACTTCAACGACGACGGTCTGATCGACGACTTCATGGTGATGGTGCGGCCCCTGTCGGGCGCGACGGCACTGTCCGAGGCGATGGCCGCCCAGTTCGATCGCATTCAACAGGAGGCGCTCGAATTGGCCAATCAATCCGGTACCGCGTAGAAGTAATCACCATGCGGATTGGACTGAGCATCAATTATGCGGGCGGCTTCAAGGACGTGGCCGCCGAAGTGGCCGACCTGGAACGCGCCGGACTGGACATTGTCTTTGTCCCCGAGGCGTATTCGTTCGACGCGGTAAGCGCGCTGGGCTACCTGGCCGCGAGCACCGAACGGGTCGGGTTGGCCTCGGGCATCCTGCAGCTCTACACCCGGACCCCCACTCTGACCGCGATGACCGCAGCCGGGCTGGACTACGTCTCCGATGGCCGATTCACCCTGGGCCTGGGCGCCTCCGGCCCGCAGGTCATCGAGGGCTTCCACGGCGTTCCCTACGATGCCCCGATCGGCCGGACTCGCGAGGTCATCGAGATCTGCCGCCAGGTGTGGCGGCGCGAGACCGTGCAACACCAGGGCAAGCACTACGCGATCCCGCTGCCCGCCGACCAGGGCACCGGGCTCGGTAAACCGCTCAAACTGATCAATCAGCCTGTACGCGAGCGCATTCCGATACTGGTGGCCGCGCTGGGACCCAAGAATGTCGAATTGGCGGCCGAGATCGCCGAAGGCTGGCAACCGATCTTCTACCTGCCGGAAAAGGCGCAGGACGTGTGGGGGGATTCCCTGGCCGCCGGGCGGGCCAAGCGCGACCCCGCCCTGGGCGAGCTCGACGTCTATGCCGGGCCCGTCCTGGCCATCGGCGAAAACGTGGAGCCGCTAAGGGAATTCGTCAAGCCGCACCTGGCGCTCTACATCGGCGGAATGGGCGCCAAGGGCAAGAATTTCTATCACACCCTGGCCACCAAATACGGTTACGGCCCCCAAGCCGACCGGATTCAAGAGCTCTACCTGGCCGGTGACAAAGATGGCGCCGCCAAGGTCGTTCCCGACGATCTGGCGCGAGACGTCAACCTGATCGGTACCCGCGAGTTCGTCAAGGAACGCCTGGCGGCGTTCCGTGAGGCGGGGGTGACCACCCTGAACGTGTCGCCCATCGCATCCACGACGGCTGAGCGGATCAAGCTGATCGAGGCGCTGCGCCAACTGGTTTGAGTGCCGTCCCTGAGCAGGTAGGCGAGTGCGACGCGGCATCAGTTGGCCTTACGCGCGGCTTCCTCGATCCGGCGGCACAGTGCAAGCCAGTAATCGGGCTCCGTGCGGGGGAGTTTATGACGAGCGGGGTGCAGTCCGGCCTCGTTGTCGATGAGTTCGCGCACGATATCGGCGTGACCGGCATGACGAGTGGTCTCGGCGAGCATGCGGACCAACATTTGGTGCAGCGTGACGCACCGGCGGTGTTCTGGCCAGTTGGGGACGCTGCCCGTCTGTTCGAGGTCCAGCGCTACGATCGTGGCATCGGAGTGTGCGCACGCGCGCTGGTAGAACTCGATGATGTCGCGACGGGTCTCGTCCGCAGTGGCCCACATGTCCACCGTGGGATCGTCATCGGTGGCTAACCAGGGTGGTGGATCCGGAAAGGGTCTGGCGAAAACCGAACCGAAGTAACCGATTTCGCAGCCGGTAAGGTGTTTGATCAAACCCAGAAGATTAGTTCCGTGTGCGGTTAGCGGTCGGCGCGCATCGTATTCAGACAACCCGTCGAGCTTCCACAGCAGCGCCGCCCGGGCATCGCGCAGACAGCGGTGCAACTCGTCCTTGAAGTCCGCTGCCGTCATGGGTGGAATCTACCCACTCGGTGCCCCAAGTCAATCGACGAATCAGTTCTGGCGGTGATTATCTCGGCGTAATCGCACCGCTCTGGCGACCGCTGCTGCCGAGGCCAGCGCTGCCATGACGGAAAGAATAGACACCGAGACCGCGGGTCCGACAGTGGCCAATATCAGCGGCAGACCAAAGCCGACATACGTGACGACGTAGAACACTCCGGTCAGCGCTCCGCGCAGGTGCGGCGGCGCGGCGGCCTCCAGGTCAATCAATCCTTCGCGCAGACACAGGCCCGACGCGCAGCCGAGGACGAGCCATAGCGGTAAGCCCAACGCCGGGGTCAGGGCGGGAGGTGCCAGCGCGGCCATTGCGTAACCGAGCGCGGCCAGCACCGCACCCGCGGTCCCGGCCTGCGGCCCCCACCGGAGCGCGCGGGCCAGCACTTGAACGACACCGCTGACACCGTTGACGATCAGGGTGGCCGTGCCCGCCGCCAGCGGAGCCGCGAGCGTGGTATGCAGCCGGGTAGGGATGGTGACGAATCCCAGTGTCGCCGAGGCGTATACCCACGGTGCAAGTGGAATGGCCCAGCTCAAGGCCCGGCTGAATCCCCGCGCCGCCGGTGCGGCCGGTGCAGCCTGTTCTGAGTCGTGGTGCGTCGCCGGACCGGTCACTTCGCTGCGTCGGGCCGCGCCGACGACGGCGAACGTTGCCAGCACGACTATGGCGGCGGCGACACAGAACGACACCCGGATGCCCGATCGTCCGGCCCCCACAATGAACCCGCCGGCGAATGGCCCGAGGGCGAAACCGGCCGTCAGTACTGCTCCGGCGGTCGCGGCGCCGGCGGGGCCTCTCAGATCTGACGCCCACGCGGTGCACGAACTGATGGCAAGGCCCACCCCGATCCCGACGATCAGGCGCCCCAGCAGCAAAGCGCCCGTGTGCTGGGACAGCAGCATCACCGCCGTGCCCACCAGTGCGGCCGCCGAACCCGTCAGCGCCACTGACCGGCGCCCGAGCGCATCCGACACGCGGCCGCCGACGAGCAACCCGGGCAGCAGCCCCAACGCGTAGATGCCGAAGATCCCGTCGAGCGTGGCGGTGCTGAGGTGCTCACTGTCACTGATCACCGGCATCAACCCGACGAAGTGATTGGCGACCCATCCCGTGGCCAGCAGCAGCGCCAACACGCTGACAAACAGCGCTTGGGTCCCGCTCGGCTGGTACGCCGACCGCGCCCCCAGACCATGGCCGGTACGCACATTCGACGAGGTCACTGAGCTCCTCCCCTTACCAATCCCAATCCAAGGCGCGTGCGCGGCCGACCGACGATGATAGAACGCGATGTCACCGGGGCAGTTATTCCCGCTGGGAGCGATCGCACCGCCGCGTCGCCGCGAGAGCGCCGATTCGGCTCGCCCCTGCAAACACCGGCGATCGCCGGTTCGGAGCTCCTTCAGGGTTTGAAATCAGGCGATTTGGTGTACTGATACCACTACTCGCACCCAGGAAGGCAAATGATGAAGTACATTGCGGCAGCCGCGATCGCGATCTCCGTCTTGCTGTCCAGCGCGTGTTCGGCCTCACAGGTCATCAACACCGGCGGCGACACCAAGTGCAAAGATTTCACCACGCAGGATGAGAAGAAGCAGAACGACGAAATCAGCAAGATGCTCAAAGACAAGAGCGGAGCCGACCCGACCAATGTGGAGATTTCCGCAACGAGGCTTTCGGCGATGACGTATTGCCAGACACTTGGCAAGCCCGACACGAAGATCTCCGAGGCACCGCACGGCTGACGGCGGCTGCCGACGGCGCGCAGCCGGTTCTCAATCGGGACCGGCTGTGCGCAATTACGGAACGTATAGCGGAATTTCGTCGACCACGGCGTGGCCTTGGCCACTAGTGCGCGGCTGCGAGCGCAAATCGGCAGTCGGCCTGAGGTAGCCCGAGCGAATCAGGGCAGGCATTCGAATCACGACCAGCTGAAACCTTCCGGCCCGGGCAGGGCTTCCTAGGCTGCGCGGGTGATGTCGACCAGTCTTGCGCCGGCACGTGTGTCAATTCGTGGCGTCCACCGCACATTCGGAACGCATACCGTGCTGCGCGACGTCGACATCGAAATCGAGCCGGGCGAGGTGGTCGCATTGCTCGGGTCGTCGGGCAGCGGCAAGTCGACCCTGCTCCGACTGATCGCCGGGCTGGACGGTCCCACCGGCGGGCGCATCGAGATCGATGGTGAGCCCGTCCGGGGGATCGACCCGCGCTGCGCCGTGGTGTTCCAGGAACCCCGTTTGCTGCCCTGGCGGTCGTTATCGGCCAACGTCGAATTCGGCCTGACGCCGGGTACCGGGCGATCGAAAGGCTCTGCGGCAGTGCGGCATTGGCTGGATATAGTCGGATTGACCGAGTTTCGCGATCACTACCCGCGGCATGTGTCCGGCGGTATGGCGCAACGCGCGGGTCTGGCCCGTGCCCTGGCCCTCGGCGCCGCCGAGCGTGCTGCTGCTCGACGAGCCGCTGGCCGTCCCTCGACGCGCTACCCGGCCGCGCGATGCAGGACGTGCTTGGCACGGTGCAAGCAAGAGGCCGGGCTTGGGCAAGCTCACCGATGGGGCCTTGGGCGCTGTGGAGACCCGGATCGTGCGGCGGCGCGGGTAGTCCGCGTCAGCAGGCAAGCGGCGGTGAGCAACTGCCAGGCGGTGATCGAGTACACGCTTCCGCGTTCCCATGCACCGTCCGGCAGCAGGACCGTCTTTCCCGTCACCGAATTGATTATCAGCATGGCCATAGACGAAAAGCCCAAGGCCGCAAGAATATTGGAAGCCAATCGATACCAGCGCCAGTCGGCAAGTACTTCGATGGCATGGGGTCCTGTCAAGATGGCGGCGTTGCCCCCGACAATCGCCAGCACGGCGCCGTCGATGTGCACCGTGCCGCTGTGCACTGTCCCGATTACGATGTTGCCGACCGCATTCCCGGCGACGGTACCCAAAAACACGCGGGCCCTTCGGTTGTCGGGAATCCCCACGATCAGCGATGCTCCGAGCAGGAACAGAATGCCCTGCAGGTAGAACGCCGCGTGGATCAAGTAAGCCCGTGGTGAGTAGACCGTCCGTCCGCGAACAAGCCTGCCGCCGGGGAGGCCGAGATCGCTGATGTAGTCGCGTGCATAGCTGTAGGCGGGCTCGAAGCCCGCGGCGGCGACCGCCTCAAGGATTAGGTAACCAACGGCCGCCACGACCCAGAGGGCTGCTCCACGCGTGCTGGCCAAGTTGCGCCGCTCCTCCCTGGCGGGCCGGAGGAAGGACCGGCCGTTGCACCGCCTTTGCCGCCATGCTTTCACGTGGGGCCGGCTTACCCGCACAATAACGCGATGCGTGCAGTGCGGGAGATCTTGGACATGGCAACGTATCCGTCGCGCGCCGCTGCGGGTGTTCGTCGATGTCTGTTGACTGCCGCGCTGTTGGTCGCGCTCGCGGGATGCGGTGGAGTGGCGCACAACCGTGGCGGACCGGCGGCGGGCGGCGAGTTCGCGGGTCCGATCGACATCGGCGACGGCCGGCACCTGTATCTCGAATGCCGCGGGAAGGGCGGTCCCACAGTCATTTTGGAGTCCGGATATCACAACTCGTCGGATCCGTGGAGTCAGTCCGACGCCGCTGCGCCGGCAACGGGTCCGGCCGTGCTGCCGTCCCTCGCCGCTGACCACCGCGTCTGCGCCTACGACCGGCCGGGCACCCTGCGCTATCCCGATCCACCCAGCATCACCGACCGCAGTTCGCCGGTTGCGATGCCACGCAGCGCGCAAGACGTCGTCCAGGATCTGCATGCGCTTCTCGCCGCCGCCCATCTTCCGGGCCCATACGTGCTGGTCGGGCACTCGCTGGGCGGGTTGTTCATCCGGCTGTATGCCCAGACCTATCCCGACCAGGTGCGGGCGCTGGCGTTCGTCGATGCCTTTCCGGTCGAAATACCGGACCTGATGGGATCGGACTGGCCGACCTATCGCCAGGCGTTGGACCAGCCGTTGCCGCAGTTCACGAATTCGCCGTCGTTTGAGGAAATCGACATCGACAAGAGCGTTGCCCAGGTTGGCGCGGCCGCTCCTTTGCCGCCCGTCCCCACCGTCGTGCTGACCAGGACCGAGCCGTTTGCGGTCCCCGGCACCGTCGCACCCGAGCAGAGCGGGAAACTCGAGCAGGCGTGGCGAGAGGCCTCGGCGGATCTGGTTGCGCTGCGGCCGCAGACACCGCACATGATTGCGACCGGCAGCGACCACTTCATTCAGATCCACCAGCCCGACTTGGTCGTTTCCGGTGTACGTCTGGTGATGCAAAGGTCGGAACCGAACCGCTGACCCGCCGCGCGTCAGCTTCGTTTAGAAGAACGTCCCCGCATGCGGCGCTTCGGGCACCGCGAACAGTTCATCGGCCGCGTACAGCGACACCGGATCGTCAGCCCAGGCCAGCCCGGCCGCGGCAAGACTGCGCCAGCTCGTGCCGCCGAGCAGCGCGGCACCAAGCCCCTCGATCCCGACGCGGACGTCGGCGCGGCGGGTTGTCGGTTCGGCGCCGGCGCCGGTGATCGTGAAGCTCGCTGAATTCCTTGACAGCACTGGGTCATTCACCGCGATCGTCACGGTTCCGCCGCCACGGTACGATCGCGCCGCCAGCGCACGCTCCGCATCGATGACACGCAGCCACGTTTCGTCGTGCACCGCGGTGACCTTCGCCGCCCGGCGATCAACGAACAGCCAGTGTAGCGCGTCGTCGATGGGTAGCATCCAAAACATCACTCGGTCAACAAGATCCAGGCCGAGAAGGAAACGCAATAGGCCGAGATAGGCGTCGGGGGTCGGCGCGAAGAAATCCTCGACCACGACGGTGCGCTGATCGCTGACGAACCAATTCTCGGTGCCGATCGGCCGGTAGCGAGCGAATCCCGACTCGGCCCCCGGTTCGCCATGCACGACGACATACCAAGCTCCCGAGGAGGATTCGGCGCGACGCCGCGCGCTCTCCCACCACACCCCAGGGCGGTCGATGGTTCCGGGACGGGACGGACGATTGGCGTCATAGACGCCGGGCAAAATATCCCAGACTTCGGCCGTGCCGAGCAACCGCACTGGCCCGCCCAGGCCGACCTCGGGGCGAAACACCGCCCGCGCGGTCGTAACCTCCACGCTTTGGAAGCAACTCGCTACCCCGTAGCCGTACCGCCCATAGATGGTGGCTTCCGACGCCCGCAGCGACGCGACCACCTCACCACGCGCCGCGATGTCGTGAAGCTGGTGACGGATCAATTCGGTGGCGATGCCCCTTCGGGTGAACGACGGCAACACTCCGATGTGGGTCACGGCGGCGTGGCTCACGGTGGCTCCGCCGGGAAGGGTCAGGGTGCTCGTGACGGCATCCGCGGTGCCGACGAGTTGTCCGTCGATGAATGCGCCGACCGTGCGTCCGGGGTCGAACAGCTTGGTGATCTGACCGGGCGGCAGGGTCTGCAAGGGCGGCAGGCCCACCATCGCGGTGCGAAACAATTGAGCCGCGGCGACGAGGTCGTCATCGGTGTCGAGAGACCGGATCTCGGTGGTCATTCGGCCATCATGTCGTGCTCGCCGCGCGGCGTCACCCGATGGGTGTGATCCCCGTGTTGGAGATCGCCCGCGATCGGCCGGGGCGTTCCCGCGCAGCAGCCAACGACGACTCCGAGCGCCGCGATGACCGCACGCTCCACGTCATCCCCTGACGGTTGGTGTGCCGCAGCAGCTACCGCAATGGAATTGCGCGCCTGCTAACGGATGGGCAGGCCGGTCACCGCCCGCGAAATCACCAACCGCTGGATCTCGCTGGTGCCCTCGAAGATCGTAAAGATCTTCGCGTCGCGGTGCATGCGCTCCACGGGGTAGTCGCGGGTATAGCCGTTGCCGCCCAGGATCTGGATGGCCTCGTCGGTGACGTAGACCGCGGCCTCGCTCGCGACCAGCTTGGCCATCGAGCCCTCCGCCGAGTCGAAGTTCTGATTGTTGCGCGCCATCCAGCCTGCCCGCCACACCAGCAGGCGGGCCGCGTCGACGCGGCTCTTCATGTCCGCCAGCTTGAACGCCACCGCCTGGAACTCACCGATCTTGCGGCCGAATTGCTCACGCTGGCAGGCATAGTCGAGCGCGTACTCGTAGGCGGCCCGCGCCACTCCGACGGCCATCGCCCCGACCGTGGGCCGGGTGCGTTCGAAGGTCTTCATGGCCGCCTGGCCACCCGTGGAGGTACCGGACTTGACCCGCGCGATCCGCGCCTCGAACTTCTCCCGGCCGCCGAGGATGGCGTCCTCGGGCAGGCGGACGTTGTCGAGTACCACCTCGGCGGTGTGCGACGCACGGATCCCGTGCTTCTTGAACTTCTGGCCCTGCGCCAGGCCTTTGGTGTCCGGCCCGATGACGAAGCTGGCCTGGCCGCGGGTGCCGAGTTCGGGATGGACCGAGGCCACCACGATGTGCACGTTGGCGATGCCGCCGTTGGTGGCCCAGGTCTTGGTGCCGTTGAGCACCCACTCGTTGGTCGCCTCGTCATAGCGCGCCCGGGTGCGGATGCCGCCGACGTCCGAACCCGCGTCGGGCTCCGACGAGCAGAAGGCACCGAGCTTGGGCTCGTCGGCGGTGCCGAACATCTCGGGCAGCCAGCGCCCCAATTGTTCGGGAGTCCCGTTGCCCGCCAACGCCGCCGCGGCCAGGCCGGTGCCCATGATGGACAGCGCGATGCCGGCGTCACCCCAGAACATCTCCTCGAACGCGGTCAGCATCCCCAGGCCGGTGGGCTCGGCGGCCTGCTGCGCGAAGAAGTCGGGGGAGTACAGGCCGACCTTTGCGGCCTCCTGGATCACCGGCCACGGGGTTTCCTCCCGCTCGTCCCATTCGGCCGCGGCCGGACGGATGATGTCGGCCGCGAACTTGTGCACCCAATCGCGCACCTCGATCACGTCGTCGCTGAGTTGCAGTGAAAATGTCACAGCTCTGCTCCTGAATCCTTGTTGTTCAATGGGTTTCGGGGTTTTGCATATTGATCGAGGACGCTGACCGTTTGGTTGACCCACGCCTCGAAGTACCGTGCTTCATCGGTGTTGCCGGGCAGGCGACCGGTTAGCGCTTGCAACGTCGCGGCGTAGGACAGCGACCCGATCGCGACGGCCGCGGCCGCTTCGGGATCGGGAATGCTGGTGCGGCCGGACCTATTCGATGCCGCCAGTTCGTCGGCGAAGCGTTGGTAGGCGTTGTCGGTGATCACCTGCCACGTCTTTTCGTCGAGATCACCGAGCTCGTCGGGTTCACGCAGCATGACCTTGAGCAGATCCTCGCTCTGTTTGAGGTTGCTCCAGATCAGCTGGCCGGCGATGCGCACCGCCCGCTCAACGCTGCCCGGTTGCCCCGCGTCGTATTCCTCCCGCGCCGCCACGATGCTGTCGATCCGATGCGCAACCGCCGCCTCGAGAAGCTCGCGCTTGGAGCCGAAGTGCTTGTAAAGCGCGCCCGAGCCGGGCGCCAGGCCCGACTCGCGCTGGATGTCGGCCACCGACGTCGCCGCGTAACCCTTGGCGGCAAACAGCCGCAGCGCTGCCGACAGCAGCCGGTCGCGTCCCGAAGCGAGCATAGTGAGAGAGTACTCACTCACCCTGGTCAAGGCAAAATCTGTCCGGTTTTGGCACGTGACGGAGGAGAAGGCGATGCGGCTAGCGTTAAATTCTTGCGAAACGCCACCGCGCTTGATCGCGCCGGACCGGTACGGCTGTGAGGGTTGTACTCAGGTTGGTTGACAAAGGGTCAGCGACCCACTGAAGGAGCCGGAAATCCGCGTCCTACCGCGTGTACAGCTGCCGATGCGGGTGCTGTCGCTGCGCACCATCCTCATCGTCGCCGCCATATCGGTGATGACCCTCGTTGTCCTGCTGGGCACCTGGGTATGGGTGGGCGTGACTAACGATCAGTACAGCCAGCTCGATCGGCGGCTCGATTCGGTCAGCAGCCTGGGCGACATCAGCAGCCTGCTCAACAATGCGGAGCGCACCGGTCCGGACCGGCCCGCCCCGGATGGCAACCTCGTGCGCACGGCTCGCATCGGCGAGGTGACCGTATCGGTGCCCAGCAGCATCGTGTTGCCCCGGCTTCCCGACGGCTATGCCAACACCACCATCAACGGGGTGCAGTACCGCGTTCGGACCTTCACCGCGGGACCGGCCTCCATCGCGCTGGCCGCTCCGTTGGCCGAAGCTCAGCATCGGATCAACGAATTGCACCTGCGGGTGTTGCTGATCTGTGCCAGCGTGATCGGCGGCACCGTCGTCGTGGGCTGGGTGATCTCGTTGATCATGGTCAATCCGTTCCTGCTGCTGGCCCAACAGGCCCGGGCGATCAACGCCCAGTCGAGTCCCGACGAGCTCCAGGTTCGCGGCGTGCGCGAGGCCGTGGAGATCGCAGAAGCGGTCGAGGGAATGCTGGCCCGCATCGGCAAGGAGCAGCAGCGCACCAAGGCCGCGCTCGAGTCGGCCCGCGACTTTGCCGCGGTCGCCTCTCACGAGCTGCGCACACCGTTGACTGCCATGCGCACCAACCTGGAGGTGCTGTCCACCCTGGATCTGCCGCTCGACCAGCGTAACGAGGTCATCGGCGACGTCATCCGCACCCAGAGCCGCATCGAGGCGACACTGACCGCGCTCGAGCGGTTGGCCCAGGGTGAGCTGACGACCGTCGACGACTTCGTCCCGTTCGACGTCACCGAGCTGTTGGACCGTGCCGCGCACGACGCGCTGCGCATCTACGCCGATGTGGACGTCTCGCTGGTGCCCTCGCCGACGGTGCTGATGATCGGACTGCCCACGGGGCTGCGGCTGGTGATCGACAACGCGATCGCCAATGCCGTCAAGCATGGCAATGCCCGCAAAATCCTGCTGACAGTCGGCAGTTCCGGTGAGGGCGTGGAGATCGCGATCGACGACGATGGCACCGGGGTTCCGGAATCCGAACGCGCCACCGTCTTCGAACGGTTCGCCCGAGGCTCGACGGCCTCACGGTCGGGCTCGGGACTCGGCTTGGCGCTGGTCGCCCAGCAGGCCGAATTACACGCCGGCACAGCGGCATTGCAGACCAGCCCGCTGGGTGGCACTCGGTTGCTGTTGCGGCTGGCCGGCGACGGGCGTGGTCCGGCGTAACGCCGGGTCGCTGGTGCCGCCGCGCCCCGTGCGCACGACGCTATTCGATATCGGACAATGAGGCATGCTCGGCCACCTCGGCATCAACGTGCCCGACTTGTCAGCTGCGAAACGGTACTACGACGCGCTGATGCCCCTTGTTGGCTTTGAGCCGTTCTTTCATGCCGAGGACGAGTTTTCCTACCGGCCTGCCGAAAACAAACCGGGGACTTTCGTGTTCTTCTATCCAGCGGTCGAGCCGCATGAGTACTCGTCGAATCAAGTTGGGCTGCAACACCTGGCATTCATTGTGCGGCACCGATCGTCGGTGCACGCAGTGCATGATCACGTCGTTCGTATCGGCGGCACGGTCATTCACCCTCCTGGCCATTTCCCGCAATATCCCGGCCATTATTACGCCATGTTTTGGTATGACCCATTCGGCATCAAACTCGAAGCCGTATGCCATCACGACCGTCACTAATACCGAAGGAGTGTGACAAACCGCCACAAAGACTGAGGTGCTTTTGTGGCTGCCCAGTCCCGAGCGGCGACTGAGGTTTATCGACGACACCTCTTTGGAAGCCACGACTTTCACGCTCGGGACCACCGCGACTTATTGGATAAAGTGCCCTAAATCCGGCCAAAACGGTGCGAATACATGGATGCCGACCCAGGATACGAGCGGGGAACGCCCGCACACGAGGTGATGCCAGCACTTCCGGTGCGACCAGCACGAAGATACGCTGGAGCGGTCCTCATCACCGGGCATGGCGCTAAATCCCCCTCGTGCCGGCCTATGGCTGCGCTGCAGACGAGAATGCCATCGCCTGGCGGAGAATGGTTGGCGCAACGGTCACCGACAGCGGAAGTGGTTGCCGTCGTTAGGCCCACTCGCGCAGCCCATTCCGGCGCCCGCGCCGGGTCGTTTGCTTGGGAAAAACAAAACGAGGGACCGCTGCCATGACTGTCATCGGCGTCGACGCACACAAAGCCACTCACACAATGGTCGGGGTTGACATCGGCGGCCGCAAACTTGCTGAGATCACCGTGAAGGCGACAACGGAAGGGCATCTCAAAGCGCTAGGTTGGGCTCGCCGCGAATTCGGTGCCGATCTCGTCTGGGGCATCGAGGACTGTCGAAACCTGTCGATGCGACTAGAGCGCGACCTGCTCGACGCCGGCCAGCGCGTCGTACGAGTTCCACCCCAATTGATGGCGCGGACCCGCGCCTCGGCGCGTAGCCGGGGAAAATCGGATCCCATCGATGCATTGTCGGTGGCGCGAGCGGTGTTACGCGAACCGGACTTGCCGGTGGCCAGCCACGACCCGGTCTCACGCGAGTTCAAACTGTTAGTAGACCGCCACGATGACCTGGTGTCCCACCGTACCGCGTTAACCAATCGACTGCTATGGCGAGTACATGAACTCGATCCGCTACACGCGCCCAAACTCGGCTCGCTCAGCCACGACAAACATCAAGAGGCGCTACGTATCTGGCTTGAAACCCAGCCCGGATTAGTGGCCGAATTCGCCCATGACGAAGTGGCCGAAATCATCGCCGTCACCGAGGCCATCAAAATACTAGACAGGCGTATCACCGCACGCGTGCGAGTGGCCGCACCCTCATTGCTCACCCTGTACGGATGCGCGGCACTAACCGCGGCCAAGCTCGTCGGCGAAACAGCGGGCGTCTCACGATTTCGTAGCGAAGCCGCGTACGCACGTCATGCCGGCGTAGCCCCCATACCGCACTCGTCAGGGCCGAAAACGGTGCGCATCAAAGCAGGCAAGGGAGGGAACCGCAAAATCAACGCCGCTCTCTACCGCATCGCAATGACCCAAATCCGCCATGGGGCTCCCGGAGAGGCCTATTACCGGGCGCGTCGCGACATGGGCGACACCCATTCCGAAGCCCTCCGCCGCGTCGAACGCCGCGTCGTTCGCCGCGTGTTCAGACACCTCCAACACGACCAACTCAACACCACTGGCACGGTCCAAAATGTGGCACCGCGCTCTCATCAGCAGCCAGCGACCCTCGGGTAAGGGCCGTCTGCTGAGTCCGTCGCTCTCGCATCAAACCTGTCGCCCAGGGATACCCGGCCCCACCAAGGGGGGCGTTATGCTGGAGCGGTCCTGATCGCCGTCTGTGGGGCCTTCATGCAGTATGCCGCCCTCGGGGTTTGTGCCCTTGTACTTAGTGCCAGCGGTCGGTATGACGGATGGGCTGATATTAGGTGAAACACCATCACATCGGTCTTTGGGAAGGTGATCGCGGCTCACGCGGTCACCGCTGCCCGACACTTAAGGTCTGGCTTTTCGTTGTCCCGCCACCACCGCGGTGTGCTTCATGGATTGGTGCCGGCCCCAGGTGTCAGCAGAGCTGGAGGATCTTCAAATCATTACCGCAGCCGACCTGCAAGCCGCGGTGCGCAGCGTATGTTCCGACAACCGCGACATGGCGGCCATCGTCTGGTGACGGTTACGCCGGCTCGAAGCGGAAGACGGCGAGCCGGCCCGCCAGTGCTTCGAATTCGTCGGCCGTTCCGTCGCGCACCATCCCCGACCGTTTCGCGAAGGCCACACCGACCGGAACTTCGGTGGGGAAAGCCCGCAGCACCGGCCGGGCCTCGCTAGCGGACAGTTCGACGATCCGGACGGAACGCGACCGTCGGCCCCGGCTGAGCCTGCCGATGCCCGCGGCCCGGGCATTCGCCGCCCAGTCGGCGCCGGGATAACCGGCCACCACGTAGAGGCCGCCCTGGAAATGGAAGGGCGTCATCGGGGTGCTGCGTGGCTGACCCGACTTGCGGCCGGGCACGGTGAGCACCATTGCGGGCCCGGTCGGAATCCCGAGCCGTTGCACCGCCATCATGAACTTGTTCATCGGCTTGAGGTAGCGCGGGGGACGCAAATCGGTCATCTCAGATTCCTACTTTCTCGTTGTCGAAGACGCCGCGGTGCTCGGAAACCCACCGCGCGAACGGAACTGGCGGGCGGCCGAGGATCTTCTCCACGTCGTGTGTGACCAGGGCGGGCCTGTTGAGCGTCTCACCGAGCATGGCGATGTAGGCGTCGGCAAATCCCGCGCCGAACCCCAACCCGATAAACCGTTGCCGCACCGCGTCAGCGGGGATTTCGCGATACTGCAGCGCGCGGCCCAGCACATCGCCGATGACCTCGACCAGCTCCGAGTTGGTGAACGCCCGGGGGCCGGTCAGCGGGATCCGCTGTCCAACAAGCTCATCCGTGAGCAACGCGTGCGCCGCGACAGCCGAGATGTCTGTCTCGACGATCGGCGCTGTCGATGCGGCGGCGTATGGCCCGGCGACCACGTCGCCGGCCCGGATCTGCGCGGACCACATGCCGGTGAAGTTCGTCGCGAACACCGTGGGCCGCAGGCTCACCCAGGCCAGACCGGAGGCGATCGCCAGACGTTCGACCTCCCTGTTGCGGTCGCCGCGAAACCGGGACGGCTGCCGGGTGACCTCGTCGTCGGCATTGATCGCCGACAGCGCGACCAGCTTGGTGACTCCGGCCCGCCCGCATTGCGCCACCACATCTTCCAACTGCCCGCCCAGCGCCCGCGAGTTCAGGAACACCGCGGAGGCACCCGACAGCGCGTCGGTGGCCGAACCGAACACCTCCACGTTCGGGAGAAATCCGGCCGGCGCCGGTTGTCGGGTGACCGCCCGGACTCGGGCTCCCGCGGCGAGCAGTTCTGTGACGAGTGGGCGTCCGACGTTGCCGGTCGCACCGGTGACGACGATGGTCATAAGTGGGTCCCTTCCGTGAACTTCTTGCACTGCTGAAACGACGGGGCAAAAGGTGGGAAAGTTACATCGCAAACCCGTAACTTTTTGCCTCAGCAGATCGTCGAAGAGTCATGAGCCAGTCGCCGTCAGCCAGCGACCAGGTCAACGAGGCCTGGCGTCGCCATCGCCCGTATCTGGTCAACCTCGCCTACCAGATGCTGGGAGACATCGGCGAGGCGGAAGATATTGCGCAAGAGGCCTTCCTGCGGCTTTCGCGCGCCGACGGGAACGAGATCGAGGACGTCCGCGGCTGGCTGACCGTGGTGGCGAGCCGCCTCTGTCTCGACCAGGTGCGCTCGGCCCGCGCCCGGTACGAGCGCCCCGGCGACGTCGAGGACCAACCGGCACCGCGCCGCTTCGACCCGGCCGACCGGGTCACCCTCGATGACGAGATCCGCACCGCGCTGCTCGAAGTACTGCGCAGGCTCAGCCCCGGTGAACGGGTCGCCTTCGTGCTGCACGACGTATTCGGTGTCCCCTTCGACTCGATCTCGCAAACCGTGGGCCGCCCGGTCGGTACCTGCCGTCAGCTGGCGCGGCGCGCACGGTCCAAATTCCATGCGGCACAACCGAACTTGACCGACGTCGTGCCGGAAGAGCACCAGCTGGTCACCGAAAAGTTCATCACCGCATGCGCCAACGGTGACCTGCAAGCGTTGGCCGCCGTCCTGGATCCGACGGTGTGGGGCGTGGGCACGATCCTCGCGGACCCGCGCGCCGCCACCACAGATCAATCACGGGCCAGATGCCGTGGCCACCAACCTGTTGCGCTACCTGTGGCCGGACGTGACCTTGGTCGGCGGTCCGGCGGGGGCACCGGTGCTGCTGGCCTTCAGCGAGCGCCGGCTGTTCGCCGTCATCGTGCTGACGATCCGCGGATCCCGGGTGCGCAAGATCGAGGCGATCGCCGACCCCTCGGCGCGGGCTTAGTTCTGCTTGTCCGTTTGCCGCGGGCTTTTCGCGCCCTCGGGACGGGCCGCGAAGTATCCGGCGATGGTCGCGGTGACCTCGAGGAACTTGCGGCGCGTGGCCGGGGCCATCTCGTGGCCCACGTCGATGACGCCGCCGGGCCGCAGATGGGCATCGAAGGGCACTTCGATGACCGGGCGGCCGTGATCGGTGAATTCGCGAGCGAGCAATGCCCGGGTGCGTTTGTCGGCGTGCCCGTCGGAATCGTTGAGCACGACGATGCTGTGCTGCAGCAGCGTGGTCAAGCCGTGATCGGTCAGCCACTCCATGGTCCGCGCCGCGGCGGACGCGCCGTCGGCCCAGGGCGAAGACACCACGATCAGCGCATCCAGGTCGCGCAGGACTTCCCGGGTGAGCGGCGAGTCCATCGTCGAACCGCAGTCGATGACAGAGATCGTGAAATGGCGGTCCAGCCGCAGCGCGGCTTCCCGGTAGATCGCCGGATCGAGCACCCGGCGCGGGCCCGACGCCGGTTCGCCGGCGAGCACGTGAAGACCCGCGGAATTACGGCCCAGCCGCGCTACCACATCGTCGAAGGACCGAAGGTTCTTGTCGGCGGTGAGCTCCCAGAACGAGCCCGTCGACGCCGGATCGATTCGGCTGCTCAGCCGGCCGAACGCGGTGTCGGCATCGATCGCCACGACGTGGTCTTGCCGCCGGAGCGTGGCGAACAGTGAGCCCACGCTCGCGGCCACCGACGTCTTTCCCACGCCGCCCTTGCCCAGCACGCCGACCTTGTAGTTGCCGTACAGCCGGGTCCGGATCGCGGCTTCGAGCTGGGCCTCCTGCTGCTGGGCGGGAGACGGGCCCAGGTTGATCAGGCCGAAGGTGGCCAGCCGCACGACGCGTCGCCAACCGCGGTCGGGTAGGTCCCCGCCCTGCTGGAGATCCGGTTGAGGGCCCGTGTGGGGCGCCTGCGGCGACGCCGCAGGAGGAGCGGGATGGCTCGGCTGCCGGGGTGGCGGCCGGAACGATGGCGGGGCGGCAGCGGGAGCGGACTGGGTGGGTGGCGACCAGCCTTGCGGCGGCGCCGACGGCCGGGCCGGTGGGGGCGGCGGATGAGCAGATGGGGGACGCGGGGGAGCGGGCCGCTGGGCGACGGGAGGAGTGGCGGGCTGGGGCTGCTGCGGCGAGGGACCGGACGGGCGTGCCGCCGGGGCGCCCGGCCGCTCGGGCTGCAGACGGTCCCGCAGGAATTCGTCGCGCTCGTTCATGGGCTCCTCGCGTGCCGGGTGGTCGATCGTCGCCCCAAAGGGCCGGCGGCGACGAACGTATTACGTGATAAGCGCCACCGTCCAACCTGCGACGCCGGGTGTGACCAATGCCGTCCAGTATCTCCTGCCGCGCCCGGTGCGCGAACCTGCAAACTCGGCTGTGCGCGAATACGGGCCGCCGAGACGCACCCGGGTGCGTGCTGAGCACGCTCATATCCGCAACCAGCAACGTCGCGAACCACCTCACCGTGCTCGCCAGCAAACTCGCCGGGCCGGGCTGCCCCGGACCAGGGCCTCTGGGCATGCGCGTAGCTGTGGAAAGAAATCGTGGCCTCGGACTGGAGGTGGGCATAATTGCAGTTCACGGCAGTAGCGAAATTTACGACGCTGCCGACTGGCGGTTAGACTTGACGAAGTTGGCATGTCAGGCGGGTATTGTCATATCGTTTTACGACTTGTCGAGACCGGTTCCAGGCCACCGTTCAAAGTTGCACGGACATCCCTAACAGGATCATCTCCGCCTGGGGCACAGCCCATCGAGACAAGACCGAAGGGGTTCTAGCCCGCAACCTCCGGGTGCGACCTCGTCGGGGCCGCTGCTAACGGCCGCGCAGAACGTTCAGGTGAAGGGTCAGGTGCATATGACGCCCAAGCGCGTCGGGTTATACAACCCCGCGTTCGAGCACGACTCGTGCGGGGTTGCCATGGTCGTCGATATGCACGGCCGTCGTAGCCGCGACATAGTGGAGAAGGCAATCACCGCCCTGCTGAACCTCGAGCACCGGGGTGCCCAGGGCGCCGAGCCTCGCAGTGGTGACGGCGCGGGCATCATGCTCCAGGTTCCGGACGCCTTCCTGCGCGATGTCGTCGACTTCGAGTTGCCCCCTGAGGGCAGCTACGCCACCGGCATCGCGTTCCTGCCGCAGTCGTCCAAGGACGCCGCGACGGCGTGTGCCGCGGTTGAGAAGATCGCCGAAGCCGAGGGCCTGACGGTGCTGGGCTGGCGCAACGTGCCCATCGACGACTCGTCGCTGGGCGCCCTGTCCCGCGACGCGATGCCCACCTTCCGGCAGGTATTCATGGCGGGCGCATCCGGCATGACGCTGGAGCGCCGCGCCTACGTGGTGCGTAAGCGCGCCGAGCACGAACTGGGCACCAAGGGTCCTGGCCAAGACGGACCCGGCCGCGAAACCGTCTATTTCCCAAGTCTTTCCGGTCAGACACTCGTCTACAAGGGCATGCTGACCACGCCTCAGCTCAAGGCGTTTTACCTTGACCTGCAAGACGATCGGTTGACCAGCGCTCTGGGTATCGTGCACTCCCGGTTCTCCACCAACACCTTCCCGTCGTGGCCGCTGGCGCATCCGTTCCGCCGGGTCGCGCACAACGGTGAGATCAACACCGTCACCGGTAACGAGAACTGGATGCGGGCCCGCGAGGCGCTGATCAAGACCGACGTCTTCGGAGAAGAAGCGGACGTCGAGAAGTTGTTCCCGATCTGTACCCCGGGGGCATCCGACACCGCGCGTTTCGATGAGGTGCTCGAACTGCTCCACCTGGGCGGGCGCAGCCTGGCCCACGCGGTGTTGATGATGATCCCCGAGGCTTGGGAACGCAACGAGTCGATGGATCCCGCGCGCAGGGCGTTCTACCAGTACCACGCCTCGTTGATGGAGCCTTGGGACGGCCCCGCGTCGATAACGTTCACCGACGGAACCATCATCGGAGCCGTGCTCGACCGTAATGGCTTGCGCCCATCGCGGATTTGGGTCACCGAAGACGGCTTGGTGGTCATGGCATCCGAGGCCGGCGTGCTGGACCTGGACCCGGCCAAGGTGGTCCGCCGGATGCGGTTGCAGCCCGGTCGCATGTTCCTGGTGGACACCGCGCAGGGCCGCATCGTCGCCGACGAGGAGATCAAGGCGGAGCTGGCTGCCGAGCACCCCTACCAGGAGTGGCTGGACAAGAACCTGGTCGCGCTCGACGACCTGCCGCAGGGCAACTACAAGCGGATGCCCCACGACCGACTGGTCAAGCGTCAGCAGATATTTGGCTACACCTACGAGGAACTCAGCCTCTTGGTCGCACCGATGGTGCGTAGCGGCGCAGAACCGCTCGGGTCGATGGGTACCGACACCCCGGTCGCGGTGCTCTCGCAGCGGCCCCGGATGCTCTACGACTACTTCCAGCAGCTGTTCGCGCAGGTGACCAACCCGCCGCTGGACGCCATCCGTGAGGAGGTGGTGACCAGTCTGCAGGGCACGACCGGCGGCGAGCGCGACCTGCTCACGCCGACCGAGCGCTCGTGTCATCAGATCGCGCTGTCGCAGCCGATACTGCGTAACCGGGAGCTGGCGAAGCTGATCAACCTGGAACCCGACGCTGAGGTCAATGGTCGCCCGCATGGCATGCGTTCCAAGGTGATTCGCTGCCTGTACCCGGTCGCCGAGGGCGGCGCCGGGCTGGCCGCCGCGATCGAGGAGGTGCGCGCGCAGGCGTCGGCGGCGATCGCTGACGGCGCGCGAGTGATCATCCTGTCCGACCGCGAATCCGACGAACAAATGGCACCCATCCCGTCGCTGCTTGCGGTGGCGGGCGTGCACCACCACCTGGTGCGCGACCGGACCCGGACGCATGTCGGGCTGGTGGTGGAAACCGGTGACGCCCGCGAGGTCCACCACATGGCCGCGCTGGTCGGCTTCGGCGCCGCGGCGGTCAACCCGTACATGGCGTTCGAGTCCATCGAGGACATGCTGGACCGCGGCGTCATCGAAGGCATTGATCGCAAGACGGCACTGAGCAACTACATCAAGGCCGCCGGAAAGGGCGTGCTGAAAGTCATGTCCAAGATGGGCATTTCGACGGTGGCGTCCTACACCGGTGCCCAGTTGTTCCAGGCGGTCGGCATATCCGAGGACGTGCTGAGCGAATACTTCACCGGATTGAGCTGTCCCATCGGCGGTATCACCCTCGACGACATCGCCGCCGACGTCGCCGCCCGGCACGCGCTGGCCTATCTGGACCGCCCGGACGAGCGGGCCCACCGTGAGCTCGAGGTGGGCGGGGAATACCAGTGGCGCCGCGAGGGCGAGTACCACCTGTTCAACCCCGAGACCGTCTTCAAGCTGCAGCACGCGACGCGCACCGGCCAGTACAAGGTCTTCAAGGACTACACCCGTCTGGTCGACGACCAAAGCGAACGCATGGCATCGCTGCGCGGCCTGCTCAAGTTCCGGGCCGGAATCCATCCCCCGATTCCCCTGGACGAAGTCGAGCCAGCCAGTGAAATCGTCAAGCGCTTCTCGACCGGGGCAATGAGCTACGGCTCGATCTCCGCCGAGGCGCACGAGACGCTGGCCATCGCGATGAACCGGCTGGGCGGTCGGTCCAACTGCGGTGAAGGTGGCGAAGACGTCAAGCGCTTCGAGCGTGACCCCAACGGTGATTGGCGTCGCAGCTCGATCAAGCAGGTTGCCTCCGGGCGGTTCGGCGTCACGTCGCACTACCTGACGAATTGCACCGACATCCAGATCAAGATGGCCCAGGGTGCGAAACCCGGTGAGGGCGGCCAGCTTCCGGGGCACAAGGTGTACCCGTGGGTTGCCGAGGTACGTCACTCCACTCCCGGCGTCGGTCTGATTTCGCCGCCGCCACACCACGACATCTACTCGATCGAGGATCTGGCGCAGCTGATCCACGACCTGAAGAACGCCAACCCGGCCGCCCGCGTGCACGTCAAGCTGGTCTCCGAGAACGGCGTCGGCACGGTGGCCGCGGGGGTGTCCAAGGCCCACGCCGACGTGGTGCTGATCTCCGGGCACGACGGCGGCACCGGCGCTACCCCGCTGACCTCGATGAAGCACGCCGGGGCTCCGTGGGAGCTGGGGCTGGCCGAGACGCAGCAGACATTGCTGCTGAACGGATTACGCGATCGGATCGTGGTTCAGGTCGACGGTCAGCTCAAGACGGGACGCGACGTGATGATCGCCGCGCTGCTCGGCGCCGAGGAATTCGGCTTCGCCACCGCGCCGCTGGTGGTATCCGGCTGCATCATGATGCGGGTCTGCCACCTGGACACCTGCCCCGTCGGGGTGGCCACTCAGAACCCGGTGCTGCGGGAACGCTTCACCGGCAAGCCCGAGTTCGTCGAGAACTTCTTCATGTTCATCGCCGAAGAGGTCCGCGAATACATGGCGCAGTTGGGATTCCGCTCGATCAACGAGGCCGTCGGCCAGGTGAAGTCATTGGACATGACGCTGGCTCGGGCGCACTGGAAAGCGCACCGGCTGGATCTGGCCCCGGTTCTGCACGAGCCGGAATCGGCGTTCATGAACCAGGACCTGTACTGCAGCTCGCGCCAGGACCACGGCCTGGACAAGGCGCTCGATCAGCAGTTGATCGTGATGAGCCGCGAGGCGCTGGACTCCGGAAAGTCGGTGCGGTTCTCCACGACCATCAGCAACGTCAACCGCACGGTGGGCACCATGCTCGGCCACGAGGTCACCAAAGCCTATGGCGGTCAAGGGTTGCCGGACGGAACCATCGACATCACCTTCGACGGGTCGGCGGGCAACAGCTTCGGTGCGTTTGTGCCACAGGGCATCACGCTGCGCGTCTACGGCGACGCCAACGACTACGTCGGCAAGGGTCTGTCCGGTGGCCGGATCGTGGTGCGGCCGTCGGACGACGCGCCCCAGGACTACGTGGCCGAGGACAACATCATCGGCGGAAACGTGATTCTGTTCGGCGCGACCAGCGGCGAGGCGTACCTGCGCGGCGTCGTCGGCGAGCGATTCGCCGTCCGCAACTCCGGTGCACACGCCGTCGTCGAGGGCGTGGGGGACCACGGTTGTGAATACATGACCGGCGGCAAGGTTGTCGTCCTCGGTCGCACCGGCCGTAACTTCGCGGCGGGCATGTCCGGCGGAGTGGCTTACATTTACGATCCGCAGGGCGAATTCCCAGCCAATCTCAACGCGGAGATGGTCGAGCTCGAGAGCTTGGATGACGATGACTACGAGTGGTTGCACAGCATGATCCAGGCACACGTTGATGCCACCGATTCCGCTGTCGCCCAGCGCATTCTGAGTGACTGGCCGCAACACCAGCGGAACTTCGCCAAGGTGATGCCGCGGGACTACAAGCGGGTGCTGCAGGCCATCGCCGAAGCGGAACGCGACGGCATGGATGTCGACAAGGCGATCATGGCGGCCGCGCATGGCTGATCCGAGCGGCTTCCTGAAATACACGCATCGGGAACTGCCGAAGCGTCGGCCTGTCCCGCTGCGGTTGCGCGACTGGCACGAAGTCTACGAAGAATTCGACAACGAGACCTTGCGCGAGCAGGCGACCCGCTGCATGGACTGCGGTATTCCGTTCTGCCACAACGGTTGCCCGCTGGGCAACCTGATTCCGGAATGGAACGACCTGGTGCGCAGGGACCGGTGGCGCGATGCCATCGAACGGTTGCATGCCACCAACAACTTTCCGGACTTCACCGGGCGGCTGTGCCCGGCGCCCTGCGAACCGGCCTGTGTGCTCGGCATCAACCAGGATCCGGTGACGATCAAGCAGATTGAGCTGGAGATCATCGACAAGGCCTTCGACGAGGGCTGGGTGCGGCCGTTGCCGCCGGACGCGAAGACCGGAAAAAAGGTCGCCGTGGTCGGTTCCGGGCCGGCGGGTTTGGCCGCCGCCCAGCAGCTGACCCGCGCCGGCCACACGGTCACGGTGTTCGAGCGGGCCGATCGCATCGGCGGACTGCTGCGCTACGGCATCCCGGAATTCAAGATGGAAAAGCGCGTCCTCGACCGCCGCCTCGACCAAATGCGAGCCGAGGGAACCGAATTCCGCGCCGGGGTCAATGTCGGAGTCGACATCACCGCCGAGCAACTGCGTGCCGACTTCGACGCCGTGGTGCTGGCCGGCGGTGCCACCGCCGCGCGTGATCTGCCGATCCCAGGCCGTGAACTGGACGGCATCCACCAGGCGATGGAATACCTGCCGTGGGGTAACCGCGTGCAGGAGGGCGACGACGTGCTGGGCCCCGACGGGGAGCCGCCGATCACCGCCAAAGGCAAGAAGGTCGTCATCATCGGTGGCGGGGACACCGGCGCCGACTGCCTGGGCACCGCGCACCGGCAGGGTGCGAAAGTCATCCACCAGTTCGAGATCATGCCGCGGCCGCCGGAGACGCGCGCACCGTCCACCCCGTGGCCGACCTACCCGCTGATGTACCGGGTGTCCTCGGCGCACGAAGAGGGCGGCGAGCGGGTGTTCTCGGTCAACACCGAGGAATTCGTCGGTGAAGACGGTCACGTGACGGTGCTCAAGGCGCACGAGGTGACCATGCAAGACGGCAAGTTCGCCAAGGTGGAGGGGTCCGAGTTCGAGCTCGAGGCCGACCTGGTGTTGCTGGCGATGGGATTTGTCGGCCCCGAGAAGGAGGGCCTGCTCACCGACCTCGGGGTGAAACTCACCGAGCGCGGCAACGTCGCCCGCGGCGCCGATTTCGACACGTCGGTTCCGGGCGTCTTCGTTGCCGGTGACATGGGTCGTGGCCAGTCGCTGATCGTCTGGGCGATAGCTGAGGGCAGGGCCGCCGCGGCCGCGGCGGACCGGTTCCTGATGGGGGTGACCGCGCTGCCGGCGCCGGTCAAGCCCACCGCGGCGCCGCTTCAGTAGTAACACCAGTCACACCAGAAACACCACCGAGTTCGCTCGGCGAGTCTCCCACTGTTTGCCAGATGACCGGTGTGTAATTACCCGTTGTGAGCCCGCTCACATGGGTCACACCGGTTTCCCGGTTGAACGGAACGACCGCAGGAGAGATTCTTGTGTATATCCACCCATTACCTCGGACACGGATGGGGCGAATCGCCTGGTCATGGTTGCGTCACCCGGTGAAAAGTCGTGAATTTCCCGCCAAGCATGAGCGTCTGGTGACATCTCAGGACTTTCTGCTTTTCGGCGCGTGATCGCCCAGCCGTGGCGCCGACTGGCCCGCGGCGGGTTTGCTCAGAGTGTGCCTGGCGGGATTTTCGCCGGGCTGTTCGAAGATGCGCCGTGAAAACGGCGTCACCGATCCCATAGGCCGGAGTCGCGGATCGCCTCGGCGAGCGGTTCCAGCACGGCCGGGTCGTGCGGCGGGGGAAGGTAGACGATGCCCAGGTCTAAACCCTCGGCGGCCAGCCCGGCCGCGTCCTCGATGACTTTCCCGTAGTTCAGGTCAGGCTCCAGGCGCAGGTGTGCCGAGAGCGTGATCTCCTTGGGGTCGCGGCCGATGGCCGCGCAGTGCGAGGCCAGGACGTCACGCTTGTGGGCGAAGACGTCAGGCGGACCGCCCACGAAATTCCAGTGCTGAGCGTAGCGAGCGGTGATCCGCAGCGTGCGCTTCTCCCCACTGCCGCCGATGCAGATCGGCGGGTGCGGCCGCTGCGGACCCTTGGGCTCGTTGCGCGCACCCTTGAGCTGGTAGAACTTGCCGTCGAAATCGGTGGTCTCTTGGCTGAGCAGACTGGTCAGCACCTCGCACGCCTCCTCGAAGCGGTCGAAGCGTTCCTTGATGCTGCCCAGTTCGATGCCGTACGCGCCGGACTCCTCTTCGTTCCAGCCGGCGCCGATCCCCAGCTCGAGCCGTCCGTTCGAAATGATGTCCAGCGCGGCCGCCATATTGGCCAGCACCGCGGGGTGGCGGTAGTGGATCCCGGTCACCAAAGTTCCCACCCGCAGCCGTTTGGTGGCCTGCGCGAGCGCGGTCAACGTCGTCCAGCCCTCGAGGCAGGGCCCCGCGCTGTCGGAGAAGATCGGGTAGAAGTGGTCGAACGTCCACCCGGATTCGTAGACCTCGATGTCATCGGCAGCTTGCCAGACGGCAAGCATCTGTGCCCAGGTGGTGTTCTGCGGGGAAGTCTTGAACGCGAATCGCATGCCACCGACGTTAGCCGGTGTTTATGAAGGGCAACTAAACTCAACGCGCGATGACTGCTGTGTGTGGCTCCCTCGGAATAGACACCAAGATCACGCTGCTGGCGGCGGGCCTGATCTTCCTGCTTGCGCTGATTCTGGGCGTGTGGAAATACCGCGAGATGATGAAGTCCGAGAACCACCTCGCGCATCCCTACGTCGACATCGCGCACCGGGCCGCGCTGCTGTATTCGTTCGCGACGCTACTGCTGGCGGTCTTCGTTCAGCTGAGCGCGTGGCCGGTGTGGGTGAACCTGACGGCCGCGGGCGTGGTCGTCTTCTTTTTCGTGGCGGCCATCCTCGCCTACATCGTCCACGGAGCGCGGCGCGACACCGTCAACCAGTTCGAAAATGCCGACGGGAGCACCGCGCTGGCGATGGCGTTGCTGATCGCCGGGGAGATCGGCGGGTTCAGCGTGCTGCTCGCCGGATTCGTCGCCGGCCAGCTCTTGTGATGCGCGGAGCTCTGGCGGTGAATTGCGGCGCCCGGCTGCGCCGCGCTTGCAGTCACCGCGGAGGTCTGGCGGTGACCTGCGGCGCCCGGCTTCGCCGCGCTTGCAGTCACCGCGCGGGCACACTGGAGTCATGGATCCGGTAGCGGCGTTACGACAGATCGCCTACTTCAAGGACCGGAGCCGCCACGATCCCAGACGCGTGATGGCCTATCGCAACGCGGCCGACATCATCGAGGCCCTCGACGACGCGACGCGGGAGCGCCACGGCCAGGCCAACAGCTGGCAGACGCTGCCGGGGATCGGCCCCAAGACCGCCAAGGTCATCGACCAGGCGTGGTCCGGCCGCGAGCCCGACCTGCTGGTCGAACTCCGTTCCAACGCTGAGGATCTCGGTGGCGGCGACATCCGTAACGCGCTGCGCGGCGATATGCATCTGCATTCCAATTGGTCGGACGGCTCGGCGCCGATCGAGGAGATGATGGCCAGCGCGGCGGCGCTGGGCCACGAGTACTGCGCGCTGACCGACCACTCGCCGCGGCTGACCATCGCCAACGGTCTCTCGCCGGAGCGATTACGCAAGCAGCTCGACGTGATCGATGGCTTACGGGAGCAGTTCGCGCCGATGCGCATCCTGACCGGGATCGAGGTCGACATCCTCGACGACGGCAGCCTCGACCAGGAACCCGAGCTGCTGGAGCGCCTCGACGTGGTGGTGGCCAGCGTGCATTCCAAGCTGTCGATGGATGCCGCCGCGATGACCCGGCGCATGTTGCGCGCGGTGGCCAACCCCCATGCCGACGTGCTCGGTCACTGCACCGGCCGGCTGGTATCCGGGAATCGCGGCATCCGGCCGGAATCCAAGTTCGACGCCGAGGCGGTGTTCACCGCATGCCGCGACCATGGCACGGCGGTGGAAATCAACTCCCGGCCCGAGCGGCGCGATCCGCCGTCCCGGCTGCTGAACCTGGCGCTGGAGATCGGGTGCGTATTCACCATCGACACCGACGCCCACGCGCCCGGCCAGCTGGACTTCCTTGGTTACGGCGCCCAGCGCGCGCTGGACGCGGGTGTCCCCGTCGACCGGATCGTGAACACCTGGCCCGCCGAGCGGCTGCTGGAGTGGACCGGCCCTAATTAGTCCGGCAAATGCGGCATCTCGAAGCCCGGATCGCGGCCCAGCAGCACCGCGGGCGTGAGCGCCGACTTGCCGTAGCGCCGGCGCACCCGATCGATGGCCGCGTCGATGTCGTCACCGGCCACGCGGTGCTTCGGCTCGCCGAAGGGCAGCATCAGCTGCTGGGAGCCGCTGCGGTCGATGCCCGACACCGCGAACCCGACCAAAGTCAGGCCGCGCTGGGCGATGAGCGGCGCGGCGCCCGCGACCAGTTGGCGTGCGGCGGCCAGGAGGGGCGCGGTGGACGAGGTGGCCCACGGCAACGTATGCGATCGGGTCGCCCGGGTGAAGTCGTCGAAGCGCAGCCGCAGTACCACCGTGCGACCGGTACGTCCCGCCGCGCGCATGCGGCCGGTGATGCGGTCGATGAGATTCACCACCACCGCGTCGATTTCGTTGTCCGACATGGTGTTTCCGGCGCGTCCGAGCGCCCGCTGAGCGCCGACGGACCGGCGACGCACCCCGGTGGTCACCCGACGGCGGTCGATATTGCGGGACAACGCGTACAGCTGGCGGCCCATCGCGCCGCCCACCATCGAGCCCAGCGCGGACTCGCTGAGCTCGGCGACGTCGGCCACGGTCACGATGCCGTGCGCGCGCAGTTTCTCGGCGGTCACCGCGCCCACACCCCAGAGCCGGCGCACCGGCAGCGGCCGCAGGAACGTCAGCTCCTGATCGGGCGGCACCAGCAGCAGCCCGTCGGGCTTGGCTTCCTGGCTGGCGACCTTGGCGAGGAATTTCGTGCGGGCGACGCCGACGGTGATCGGCAGCCCGATGCGGTCGCGCACCTCCGCCCGCAGCCGCTCGGCGATCGCGACCGGCGTGCCGCTGACCCGGCGCAGCCCGCCGACATCGAGGAAGGCTTCGTCCACCGACAGCGCCTCGACGATCGGGGAGCAATCGCGGAAAACCTCGAAGACGGCGTCACTGGCGCGCGAATACGCGCTCATCCGCGGGGGCACCACGATGGCGTTCGGACACAGCCTCCGCGCCTGCGACCCGCCCATGGCCGTGCGCACGCCGTAGGCCTTGGCCTCGTAGCTCGCGGCCAGCACCACACCGCCGCCCACGATCACCGGGCGCCCACGCAAGGTCGGGTCGTCGCGCTGTTCGACGGACGCGTAGAAGGAGTCGAGGTCCGCGTGCAGGATGGACGCATCGCACCGCACGAACATATGTTCGCACAGGGCGCCGACAAGCCGCTGTCAGCAGGCGTCGCCGTAGACGCTGCTGACCCAGATGTGCACCAGGGTGTCGAGCAGCTGCTCGCTGGGCACCGACGGTCGCCCGTCGGCGAAGGCGCTGAGCATGACCTTTTCGTTGAGCAGGTTCAGCGCGGCGGACAGGTTGTGGGCCGGCAGCGTCACCGGCGCGGCGCCGCGGGCGCGCTCGGCTTCGATCACGGTGGTGATGTGGTCGACCCATTTCTGCATGAAGCGCGACCACAGGTCGTCGACATCCTTATTGCTGCGCGCGGCGTCGGCGGCCAGTGACACCGCGCGATGCGCCCCGAAGGTCTCGACGAACACGTTGATCCCGATGCGCCACAACGCTTTCAGGTCGGCGGGCGGGTTGGCGACCATGGTCTCCAGTGCAGAGTCGGCCTCCATGATCACGCGCTCGAACAGCGTGAGCAGCACCGCATCCTTGGACGGGAAATAGAAGTAGAACGTCGGCCGGGACAGGCCGGCGCCCTTGGCCAGGTCGTCGACGGAGATGTCGCCGAGGGGGCGTTCCCGCAGCAGCCGCTCGGCGGTGGACAGAATGGCCAGTTCGCGGTCGTCGCCGGACGGGCGTGCCGAACGCCTGCCCCGGTGGGTGCGGGCGGAACCGACGGTAGTCACGGCCGCTACTTTACACGGTGTCGAAAATTTCGACACCGTGTTGACTGGTTCAACACGGTGTTGATAGCGTTGCCTGCATGACTGAGCATCTTGACGTCCTCATCGTGGGCGCCGGCATCTCCGGCGTGAGCGCGGCCTGGCACGTGCAGGAACGCTGCCCGACGAAGAGCTACGCCATCCTCGAACGCCGCGACGACCTGGGCGGAACGTGGGACCTGTTCAAATATCCAGGCATCCGGTCGGACTCCGACATGTTCACCCTGGGCTTCCGGTTCAAGCCCTGGCGTTCGGCGAAGTCGATCGCCGACGGCGCGTCGATCAAGGCCTACATCAAAGAGGCCGCGGTCGAGAACCGGATCGAGCCGAACATCCGCTACCGCCACCGGGTGGTGGCCGCCGACTGGTCCGACGCCGAGAACCTGTGGACCGTCACCGTCGAGAACGACGGCAGGCAGAGCGAGATCACGTGCTCGTTCCTATTCGCCTGCACCGGCTACTACAACTACGACGAGGGATACTCGCCCACTTTCCCAGGCTCGGACGACTTCGGGGGCACGATCGTCCATCCGCAGCACTGGCCGGAGGACCTCGACTATGCCGGCAAGCGCATCGTCGTCATCGGATCTGGCGCCACCGCGATCACCCTGATTCCCGCCCTGGTCAATTCCGGCGCGGGACACGTGACGATGCTGCAGCGCTCGCCGACCTACATCGGCTCGCTGCCCGGGGTTGATCCCTTCGCCGAGAAGGCCAACCGGCTGCTGCCCGATCACCTCGCGCACATGGCCAACCGATGGAAAGCCATCGCGTTCAGCACTTTTCAGTACCAGCTGTCGCGCAAGGCCCCCGGCTACATGCGCAAGACGTTGATGACCATGGCGCAGCGGCGCCTACCGAAGGGCTACGACGTCGAAAAGCACTTCGGCCCGCGCTACAACGTCTGGGACGAGCGGCTGTGCCTCGCACCCGACGGCGACTTCTTCCGGACCATCCGGCACGGCAAGGCCGACGTCGTCACCGACGCCATCGACCGGTTTACCAAGGCCGGTATCAAGCTCGCCTCGGGTGAGGAGTTGGCGGCCGACATCATCGTCACCGCAACGGGATTGAACATGCAGTTGCTGGGCGGGGTGAAGCCGACCCGCAACGGTGAGGACATCGACCTGACCTCGCTGATGACCTACAAGGGCCTGATGTTCTCCGGTGTGCCGAACTTCGCCATCACCTTCGGATACACGAACGCGTCCTGGACGCTGAAGGCCGACCTGGTCTCGGAATTCGTCTGCCGATTGCTGAACTACATGGACGCCAAGGGTTTTGACGTCGTGGAGCCCCAGCACCCGGGCAACGCCGTTGACGAGCTGCCGTTCATGGACTTCACTCCTGGCTACTTCCGGCGTTCGATGCACCTGTTGCCCAAGTCGGGGTCGCGCGCGCCGTGGCGGCTCAAGCAGAACTACTTCATCGACATGCGCACGATCCGGCGCGGCAAGGTCGACGACGAAGGCTTGAAGTTCGCGAAAAAGCCTGCCCCGGTAGCGGTTTAGCGCGTCACTCTCCTGCAGCGACGACGACGATCCCGTCATCGTCGCTGTAGGCGATCTCGCCCGGCACGAACGTCACCCCGCCCAGGGTGACCTCGACGTCGCGCTCGCCGGCACCGGTCTTGGTGCTCTTGCGGGGATTGGTGCCCAACGCCTTGATGCCGATGTCCATGCCACGCAACGTGGCCGAGTCGCGCACCGCGCCGTTGACGATGAGCCCGGCCCAGCCGTTGGAGCGAGCCAGCTCGGCGATGACGTCGCCGACCAACGCGGTGTGCAGCGAGCCATCGCCATCGATGACCAAGACGCCACCGCCTCCCGGCTCCGAGAGCACCGATTTCAGCAGCGCGTTGTCCTGAAAGCACCGCACGGTGCTGATCGGCCCGGCGAATTCGGCCCGACCGCCCAGCTGGCGGAATTGCACGTCGCAACTGCGGACGTCGGGACCGATGCTGTCCACGAGATCGGCCGTCGGCCGGAAAGACACCGTCACTTCTGACACGTTAACGCTTGCCGCTCAGCGGCGACGCAACTGGCGGATGAGCAGGATGGCCAGCAGGCTGACGGCCAGCGCGACGATGAGCGGCACCGGAGACTGACCCGCAGCCGGGCCAGCGACCGCGGGAGCGACCGGGTTGTTTGCCGCCTCCACTGTGGATTTCGCCTGTGCGGCAGCATCTTTGGCGGCAGCGGTCAGGTCGCCGTTGCTTTCGACGCGCTGCTGCACGTCGAGTGGCTGTTCGGGTGGCTTCGGGGTCGCGGGTTCGGCGCTCTTTACCGGCACCTTCTTGGCGGGTGCTTTCTTGGCCGGCGCCTTTTTGGCGGTCGCCTTTTTCGCAGGTGCTTTTTTGGCGGGCGCATTGGCGGTCTTTTTCGCCGCCTTGGCGGGCGGTTTCTTCTCCGGCGAGGTGCCGGCGCCATCGGGTGCGCTGTTGGTCGGGTCCTGCGGGTCTGCCATGCGGCCGCTCCTTGAGCTTCCTAAGTCGTCGTTCAAGGTCCCATCATGCCAGGACCCGTCGCGGCACCTTGGTCGCCGGTCGCCGGGCGCTGCGCTCACCGTCGGCCCCGCGCCGCCCACCACGCGCCGCCGGCGACGAGCGCCACTGCGGCCGCCACGAATGGCCAGGCCGGAAGCGCGCCGCCGCCGTCCGGTCCCGCCGCGGGGGGACCAGGCGTGCCGGTGCCGGGCACGGTGAGCCTAAACGACCAGGACCCGGACACCACGTGGCCATCGGCGGACGTGACGCGGTAGTTCACCGTGTACGTCCCGACCGGTCCGAGTGCACGCAGGGCGATGCCGACCGCCGCGCCCTGCACGGCGGGCTCCCCGGCGGACCACACGTTGCCGTCGGGCCCGACCACCGTCATGGCGGCGAACGTGGTTTGCAACTGCTCGCTGAAGGTGGCGCTCACCCGCTGCGGACCGGCCGCCAGCACCGCATCGGCGGCGGGATCGGTGGATATGCGGGTGGCGTGTGCCGATGCGGCCGGCGCGGTCAGTGTGGCGATCACGAACATGACGCCGACGCACGCGCCAACCGTCAGGCACCTCATGCCCGTCGGCGGATCAGTGTGATCGCGACGCCGGCAGCCGCGACCACCAGAGCCGCGCCGCCCAGCAGCCGGGCGGTGTTGTCGGCGGCGGTCGATCGCGGCGCGGCGGGCGCGGGGCTGGGTGACCCGTGGTGTTGGTGCGGGCCCACCGGGGCGGTGGCGAGGGTGAGCGTGGGTACCGGGTGCTCCGGCTCGCTCCCGTCGGGCAGCGGCTGCTGATCCCACTTCACGACGGTTCCGTCGGCGTAGGTCTGCGCGGCGGGGAAGCTGACGGTATCGGTGTCGGGCAACTTCACCGACAACCGGAACAGTCCGAACTGATCTGGTCCGATCCCGCCGTTGGCGGCGGCCGTCCACGTCACCGAGCGCACGGTGCCCGACGCCCCATCACGGTCGAGCTTGGCCGTCCAGCCCGGCAGGCTTTCAGCACGTGCCGACGCGACGTTGGGCAGCGTGACGGTCAACGCGGTGGTGAGCGCCCCGGTGTTCGATTCATTGGGCACCTGGAACGTGACGATCGCCATCGCCCCGCGTACCGCGTTGTCGCTGCTGGCGTGCACGTGTGCCCAGGCGGCGGGGGTCTGGGCCGCCGCCCCGAAATAGAGGGCGACGGCCGCGAAGATCGCGATCAGGCTGCGCGAGATCCAGCTGCTGCGAATTGCCATGCCGGTGCTGCGTTCCGTGCGGGTGGTCAGCTCAGCCCGAGGCGGGCCATCAGGTCGGCCTCGATGCCGTCGAGCTGCGACGAGATGGCGGCGTGGGCTGCCCGGCGCCGCGCGGCCGGCATGTTTTCCGCGGCGGTGATCGCCGCCGACAGATCGGTGAGCCGTTCGGCGATCGCGGACACGAACTGCTTGGTCTCGGCGTCCTTGGGCTTCTTGTCCTGCACCATCCGCAGCGACTTTTCCGCCCCGGCGATGCGGGCCGACAGTTGGGCGCCGTGACCGGAGAACCGGCCAATCTGGGCCAACGGAATGCCGAGCTGATCCGCGCGGCGCTGATCGATCAGCGCGCGGGCCGCGACGGCCGCCCGGTAGATGACGGGGGCGAGGATCGGCGCGAGCAGCCGGGACACCGTCAGCACGCGGCGGATTCGGGTCGGTGAAAAGATTTTCCCCTCCCGCGCGGCTTTGAGTTCGGCCTCAGCGACTTTCAGTGCATTGCGGTCGCTGTCTCGTTGCGCCTTGATCTGCGCGCGCAACGCCTTGCCCTCCGCCCGTTGAGCGGATTTGACGCGGCGAACCTCGTTTTTTGCGGCCAGCTTGGCCTCGAGCTTCGCGCGGGCCTTGATCGCGCGGACTTCAGCGCGACGCGTCGCGCGACTCTTTCGCTTGCGGAACAAGCCCATTCCCGGCCGCCTCCCGGTTATCTCGTGGATTAGCTCTCGCGGTTGCGCGATCCGCTGAGCCAACCCTAATCGGAATGGGCGGGCGGCAGCCCTCCAGGGCGGGCCCTACGGCCAGTGCCGGGCGTGGACGTCAGGCGTCTAAGTGCTCGGCCCGGCGCAACTCGTTGACCCGCTCCATGACCTCACGCTGCGCCTCGGTGGACAGCTCGGCCGTGCGCACCGCGATGCGGCGCACATTGTCGTCGCGCGTCGTGGACAACCACGACAACTCCCTGTCGAGCTTCTCGTAGTACTCGTCGTCGGTGAAGTAAGCCGACTTGATCCGGAAGAAGTTGGCCAGCGCGGCCATGGTCGCTGTCGACGGGTTGGTGCGATTGCCGGAACGCAGCTGGGAGAGGTAGGGAGCCGACATCGTTATGCCCTCCGCCTTGAGAGCCGCAATCACTTCCGCGGAGGTGTGCGGCCCGCGCCCGGGCGGATACACCGTGTCGAACAGGCGGTTAAGGCGAGCAGCGAACGTCGTGCTCATTGATATGACCTCCACTGGGCTGTAGAAGTGAACTATTACCTAGGTGTATTTGCTGATCATGGTAGCGGGGCTTGGTGTCCGTTATCAGGTGCAAACCCGGAGGGAACGCCGACCGGCATAGCTGACGCCTACCAACTCCTCACTTGACGAGCGTCTAACTGATTCGCTGGGGTGTCCACTAAATCAATAGAACTCACAGGTTATCCGCAGAATTCGACACTTGTTCCGAAGTGGCGGGCGAATAGCCCGCTGACGGCTGCGATAATATGTCGCGCCGTGCTGGGCGATCGCACCGCAACGGACCAGCAACCTGGGGCGATTCAGCGCACCCTTTGCTGCCGAACGCTAAACCCGCCGCCCTGACTGCCGCGCTGTCCGGCAAACGGCAGCCGGCCAGCGGTGGTCGAGGCGTCGTTAACTTAGCCGGGACGCGGTCGTCGCGCGCCGATTGCCGAGACGGATCGGCGGCGCCGCAGCGTCTGGCGCGACCGCGAATACGGCCGCGGCCATGGCCACGGCGATGGTCGCGGCGACGGCCACCCAGCGCCAGCCCAAAGCGCTGTCGAGCAGCATCCACAGCCCGAAAGCGAGGAACAGCAGGCTGGCCACCACGTGCAGCAGTTTGTCCGGAAGGCGCTGATGCAGCAGCCGTCCCATGGCGATCGCCAAGCCATCGGCCAGCACCATGCCCACCGTCGAGCCGATCCACACCCCGATCCAGTCGTGATCGCTGGCCAACGTCACCGTCGCCAGGGCGGTCTTGTCGCTCATCTCCGCGAGCGCGAACGACGACACCACGGTGAGGAAGGCGAATCGCGGTTCGCGCTGCTGCGTCACCGCCTCGTCACTCGCCGCGCCCTCACGCCAAGCCCATACCGCGAACGCGAGGAACGCGAGGGCCGAGGCGACGGCCAGCGGCCGCGCCGGCAGGGCAGCGCCCAAGAAGTGGCCGACGGTCACCGACACCCCGTGCACCGTGAACGCGGCGAGCGCCACCCCGGCCAGCACCACCCACCACCGGTAGCGCAGGGCATAAGTCATGGTGATCAGCTGGGACCTGTCGCCGAGTTCGGCGACGAACACCACTCCCAGGGTCAACAGCGCGGCGGCGAGCATGTCGGGCGACCTTTCGACACGTCGTCGACGACAACTCGTCGAACTCGGTCGAAGGTCTCGCCCACCGGGTGAACCGGTTCGCCGGCCGGGCTGTGCGCCAGTATGTCGACTCGACGATTGGGGGCTACTCCCCTTCGCTAACGGTCCCAGGTTAACGGGCCCATTCGGCGTCCGCCAGCGCGGCAGCGGAGTTCGGTAAGCCGTATTTCTGGCATTCGAGTCCCGAACTGTTGTCGGGCATTTCGTTATGCCGCGAGCAGCATTGCCAGTATTGCCGTATCGGGGTGGGTAATCGGGTCGACACCGACGCGGCTCACCATCGAGGTGATGGTGCCGTCGGCTTCCGCTTCCACCCACGCCGCCCGATGCTCGAGTCCCAGATACGGCAATCCGGGCAGCAATACGCATCCCGAGGCCGCCCCGGTGCATTCGGGCAATGACGGCGTAGTTTCCGAGGGCGGGTGCAGCATCAGCAGGGCCGGGGGCTGATGATCCGCGAAATAGCCTGGCTGGATAGCGGATTCACCGAATACCGTGCCCTCGGCCAGCACCAGGCCTACCGTGCCCGGCTCGGGCTCGTCCGGTAATTCCTCGCGGGCTCCGAAGACCGTTGTGGTGGACAGCAATCCGGGCAACGACGCGACTCTGACCGCGACCATGAGCAGCTGAGCCCATTCTTTGGTCGAATCGGGCCACCGTCCGGAGATCACGAACCCCTTCAAGGCGCCACGAGAATGAAACGGGGAAACCCCGATAGGCCCATCCGACCCAGTTTCCATTTCGACCTCCGCGCGACGCCTCCGCTTGGAATAACCACACTGGTAAGTCCGAATAAACAAGCATGCCTGCGGTTTAGGCGCGGTGCAACACGACACGGTCAGCGGCGCAGCGCGCGCTTTTCACGCAGTCGATTGATGGTCAAACAAACGACTGGGGCGCCGCGCAACCGCGCGACGCCCCCGCCGATCGAAATGAAAGTCAGCCGAAGATCAGGCCCTGGGTTTTCGAGGTCGCAGCCGCGTACCGCTTCTGCACATCCGCCCAGTTGACGACGTTCCAGAACGCCTTGACGTAATCCGCCTTGACGTTTTTGTACTGCAGGTAGAAGGCGTGCTCCCACATGTCGACCTGCAGCAAGGGGATGATGCCGAGCGGAACGTTGGCCTGCTGGTCGTAGAGCTGAAAGGTCAGCAGTCGGCTACCGAGGGTGTCGTAACCCAGGACCGCCCAACCCGAACCCTGCAGGCCGTTGGCGGCCGCGCTGAACTGCGCGCGGAATCGGTCGAAGGATCCGAACGCGTCATCGATTGCGGCGGCCAATTCGCCGGTCGGCTTGTCGCCGCCGTCCGGCGACAGGTTCTTCCACCAGATCGAGTGATTGACGTGGCCGCCCAAGTGGAAGGCGAGGTTCTTTTCGTTCAGGAAGATCGCAGCGTGGTCTTCGTTGGCGCGAGCCTCTTCGAGCTTGGACACAGCGTCGTTCACGCCTTTGACGTACGTGGCGTGGTGCTTACTGTGGTGGATCTCGTTGATCTGCCCCGAGATGTGCGGTTCCAATGCTGCATAGTCCCAGTCCAAGTCGGGCAGGGTGTATTCAGCCACGGCATTCCTTTCTTCGATTATCGTCTTGAAGCTCAGTCGAATGGGCCCGCCTCACGGCGGCCGGCCGTTATCAACCCTGCTCCATGACCGCGCGCTCCGCAAGAACGACCCTTATGAGTCGGAGCGCGGATACCCGCTCAGCGGCGATTCAAGACAAGACGATGACCGCGAGCACCGCAAGCAGCGCCAGGGCGATCAGCCCGGCACGCAGCGCGGCGATGCTGTAGCTGTGATTCCACGCCGGCGATCCGCAATACGACTTCGACGGGCCCGGGGAACCCGAACCGAACGAATGCGTGGCCATCAATCGCCTTTCGCCCCCGGTCACCTCGTGTCAGTGAGGTGAGTCACAAACATCTTTCGCGAACGCGATCATAGCGCTTTGCGGCGGGCTTGCGAAATAGTGCGCTGAGCCGTGGGTCGGCGATCACCGCAGGGCATTGGGGAGACTGGGTCGTGGGCTGGCACGGCCGTCGCATTGCTTAGCAGGGCAATTCATTTCGCTCAACGCCCGGTTCGGGGCTGTCTTGACGTGGTTACAACCCCCGCGGTCTTATCCACAAAGACACCACAGTCTGCCGCCAGAGGCTGTAGTGATGCGCTCTGTACCCACTACATACCTGTGGATAAACCTGTGGAAACTGTGGATAGTCTTCGTCGGTTGAGTCGGTTGCCGAGTCCGTTCGAACGGTCGTCGGTCACCGGGCCCGCGCGTCCCGCGGTCGGTGTTCCTCGGGCTGCGTTGGGACGGCGTTAGTCTGGTCCGGTGATCCAGGTGTGCTCCCAGTGCGGCACGCGCTGGAACGTGCGCGACCGACAGCGCGAATGGTGCCCTCGCTGCCGCGGAGCCCTAATGGCGCCCGCGGCGGATGCCCAGCCGGCCGACCCGCGATGGAGTGCGCCCAGTGCACCGACGGCGGCTCGCCCATCGGCGACGCCGAGATGGCAGCGCACGCCGCCGCGGCTGCCGTCCGGCTACCGGTGGATCGCGGTGCGGCCCGGTGCAGCGCCGCCGACCCGACGCGGCCGCCGTCCGCTCGGACCCACGCCGCGCTACGCCGTCATACCGCGGTGGGGTCTGGCCGACCGCCTCGAGCAGACGCCCGCGGCTGCCGCAGCACCCGCGCAGCCGGGACCGTCGGCGCAGCTCGTCCGCACCACGTCCTTCGTCAGCGTGCTGGTGCTCAGCATTGCCGCCCTGGTCTACGTCGTGCGGTATGTGCTGCTGGTGATCAACCGGGACACCTTGCTGAACTCGTGGGTGGCCATCGGAGCCGACTGGCTCGGTGTGCTCGCGAGCGTGGGCTCGGCTGCGGCGGTGATCGCCTCCGGCGTGCGGCTGATCCGCTGGATGATCGCGCGCCGCGCCGCGGTGTTCGCCCACCATGGGTTGCCTGAGCAGCGCTCGACGCGAGCGCTGTGGGCGGGTTGCGTCGTCCCGCTGGCAAACCTGCTGTGGGCCCCGGTGTACGTGATCGAGCTGGCGCAACTCGAAGAGCACTACGCCCGCCTGCGCGGCACCATCCTGCAGTGGTGGGGCGCGTGGGTGTGCAGCTACGCCGTGTCCATCGCGGCCATCGCGACCAGCTTTGCCACCGATGCCCAGGGCATCGCCAACAACAATGTTCTGATGGTCTTCGCGTACCTGTTCGCGGCCGCCACGCTAGCCGCCGCCACCCGCGTCTTCGAGGGATTCCATCGCAAACCCGTCGCACGGCCCGCGCATCGCTGGGTCGCCGTCCCCGATGACCGGCCCGGCGCGCCGGCGTCGGCCGGCCCAGTTGAGTTGAAGGGGCAGGAACCGGCAGCATAGGGGTATGACGTGGGCCGACCAGGTGCTCGCCGGGCACCCCTATGTCGTCGCCCACCGCGGCGCCTCGGCCGCGCGGCCCGAACACACGCTGGCCGCTTACGACCTCGCGCTCAAAGAAGGCGCCGACGGCGTCGAATGCGACGTGCGATTGACCCGCGACGGCCACCTGGTGTGCGTCCACGACCGCCGGCTGGACCGGACCTCGACCGGGGCGGGTCTGGTCAGCACCATGACGCTTGCCGAGCTGCGTGAGCTCGAGTACGGGGCGTGGCACGACAGCTGGCGAGAAGACGGCACGCACGGTGACACCAGTTTGTTGACGCTGGACTCGCTGGTCTCACTGGTGCTGGATTGGCGTCGGCCGGTGAAGCTGTTCATCGAAACCAAACACCCGGTCCGGTACGGCTCGTTGGTGGAAACCAAGCTGCTCGCGTCGCTGCATCGTTTCGGCATCGCCGCGCCCGCCTCGGCGGACCGATCCCGCGCGGTGGTGATGTCATTCTCGGCGTCCGCGGTCTGGCGGATCCGGCGAGCCGCGCCGCTGCTGCCCACGGTGCTGCTCGGCAAGACCGCGCGCTATCTGACCAGCGGCGCGCCCACCGCCATCGGGGCCACCGCCGTCGGGCCTTCGCTGACGACGCTGAAGGACTATCCCCAGCTCGCCGACCGCGCCATCGCCCAGGGCAGGGCGGTCTACTGCTGGAACGTCGACGACTACGGGGACATCGATTTCTGCCGCGACGTCGGGGTGGCGTGGCTCGCCACGCACCACCCGGGCCGCACCAAGGCATGGCTGCAGGGCAACCGCGCGGGCGAGGGCAGCGGTTAGACCGACCGTTATGGCTGGTCGCCCGACTCGGCGGGGGGCACCGGCGCGTCGGACGCCAATGACTGGAACAACCTGGCGGCCTCCTCGTGATTCCACACCACGACCGAGCCGGCGTCACCGCTGGTGAACTCGCCGATCGGGACGGTCATGGTGGTGGCCGTCCCGTGCAGTGCCCAGCCGAGCAGCGCCAGATCCCAGACGTGGTCAAACTGGTCGACGGTCAGCGCGTCGGCGGCCGCGCCCGGTCACCGAATACCAGCGCCACGGGTTGAGCCACACCGCGGGACTGGCGGCCCGATGCAGCAGCGCCGTCACGAACTGCCGTTGATTGACCATCCGGTCCAGGTCGGCCCGCGGGGTGTCGCGCGACCTGACGTACCCGAGCGCGTTGCGGCCGGTCAGGGTCTGGCAACCGGCCGGCAGGTCGATGCCGGCCAACGGGTCGTTGAACGGCGCCTTCGGGCATACGGTCACCCCACCGAGCGCGTCCACCAGCGCGGCGAACCCGCCGAACCCGATCTCGGCGTAATGGTTGAGGCGCAACCCGGTGGCCAGCTCCACCGTCTGGACCAGCAATTGCGCACCACCCAGCGCGAACGCGGCGTTGATCTTGTCCTTGCCATGGCCCGGGATAGGCACATAGGAGTCGCGCGGTATCGACACCATGGTCGTCGGCGCTCCGGATCCGATGCCCGGCACGTGAACCAGCAGGATCGTGTCGGTACGGCCGTTACCGATGTCGCCGCCGGTGGCCAGATCCTGTTGCTGCTGGGCGCTGAGCCCCTGGCGGCTGTCCGAGCCGACGATCAGCCAGTTGGTGCCCCGGCCGGCTGCGGGGCGGTTGGGGTAGTCAGCGAGCACCTGCTCGCGGCGCAATTTGTAGTCGAACCAGACTGCCGCACCGACGATGCCCGCGCCGGCCAGCAGTACGCCGACCAGCAGGACCGACACCACCGTGCGGACCCACCGGAGCTTGCCTCGCTTCCGAGGGGTGGTCGGCGCTTGCGGTCGGGGCGGCGGCACCCGGGACGCCGGCAAAGCGGCGGCGGGTGGGGGTGGTGCGGTTTGTCGGTGCAGCGGCTGGGTCTCCGCGGTCGCTGACGGCCCAACGGCGACCTGGCGGCGGATTACCTGTGGCGGTTCGGGGCCCGGCTGCCCGGCTCGCGGTTGCGCGGGCGCCCTCCCTGGAGGTCGCCGCCGCCGCGGTGATCGGTCGCCGGTCACCTGGTTAAGGTACGTGCCCCCGGCCCCGCTGCGGTGGTACGCCGCGGCTTCGCTAGCCGCGCGCGCGAAGCCCGTTGATGAACGGGCATCCCATCAGCACCCGGATGGCCTGGCCCAGACCGGCCATGTCATCGACCGGTTTGTGGAACGGCAACCGGACGTCGTGATCGCGGTCGTCGCCCTCGACGCGGAACTGGACGCCGTAGCGGTCCAGGCCCAGGGGTCGCACGTGCCCGCGCCGCAGGGGCGCCGGGAGCCTGGACACCAGTCGCGCAAGGACATCGCTGTGGGCGGTGTCCAGGTGCCACAGCAGGTTCGACTCGAGCGCGCAGAACGGGTCGGGCCGGGCGTCCAACAGGTCGGCCACGCTGACCGGCTCCGCGCCGGTGGCATCGGTGACGACCACCGAGGCAATCTCGAGCCGCAACAGCGTGTAGCGCGGCTCTTCGCCTTCGGTGGGGGCGCATCGCGGGGTATCGACGCCCAGCAGGGCCGGATTCGGGCACTCGGTGGCGATCAGGTCGAGCGTGTCAATGATCTCCGTCGGGTGCACTTCGTGGAGGTGCCCGCGCACCCAGACCAGCGAGCGGACCGGTTCGCGCAGCGGGAGCGGCGCGTAGTCGGTCAGCTCCAGCAGCGCTTGGGATCCCGAGATGGGACGCGTGTGCTCGCGTTCCCGTTCGACGGGAACTGCCAGCGCAACGGATCCGTCGTCCATCAGGTGATGCACGGGGGTGGCGACCGGGTCGTCGTGCTCGATGGCCAGCAGCGCGCCGCTGGCGCGCACACATGCGCTGCGGATCCGTTCGGCGGTGGTCGGGGCGGGGCCGCTCAGCGGTAACACCATTCTCATCCTTCGATTAGGTAAGCCTAAGTTAACTTACCGGCTGGCGGCGTCGCAAGAGTGTTCTGGCCTGCACGCCGCTAGGGTTGGGACGTGGCCCGCATCGCATACCTCGGTCCGGAGGGGACGTTCACCGAGGCGGCGCTGCGACAGATCACCGCCGCCGGCCTAGTCCCCGAACAAGGCTTGGGCGAAGTTCAACCCTCGCCCGTCGAAAGCAACTCCGCGGCGCTGGATGCCGTGCGCGATGGCGCCGCCGACTACGCCTGCGTCCCGATCGAAAACTCGATCGACGGTTCCGTGACGCCCACGTTGGACAGCCTGGCCATCGGCTCACCCCTGCAGGTGTTCGCGGAAACCACGCTGAACGTCGCGTTCAGCATCGTCGTCAAACCCGGCCGCAGCGCCGCGGACGTGCGGACGCTGGCGGCCTTCGGTGTGGCGGCGGCACAGGTGCGCCACTGGGTGGCCGCCAATCTGGCCGACGCCAAGCTGCGACCCGCCTACTCGAACGCCGACGCCGCCCAACAGGTGGCCGAGGGACACGTCGACGCCGCGGTGACCTCACCGCTGGCCGCCAGCCGCTGGGGGCTGGCCACCCTGGCCGAGGGAGTCGTCGACGAGCCCAACGCCCGCACCCGCTTCCTTCTGGTCGGGCGCCCGGGGCCACCGCCGGCCCGCACCGGAGCCGATCGCACCTCGGTGGTGCTGCACATCGACAACGCGCCCGGCGCGTTGCTGGCCGCGCTCGCCGAATTCGGGATCCGTGGCATAGACCTGACCCGCATCGAATCCCGGCCGACCAGAACCGGACTCGGTACCTACCGATTTTTCGCCGATTGTGTGGGCCATATCGACGACGATGCCGTCGCCGAGGCACTCAAAGCGCTGCACCGTCGTTGTGCTGATGTGCGATACCTGGGGTCCTGGCCCACCGGTTCACCCGCCGAAGCGTTGCCGCCGCCGGCCGACGAGGCCGCGCGCTGGTTGACGCAGCTGCGCGACGGAAAGCCCGACGGGCGGGAGTCGCTGCGGTGAGCGGGCGGTTGATCCTGGTGCGACACGGCCAGTCCTTCGGAAACGTCGAGCGCCGACTCGACACCCGCCCGCCGGGGGCTGAGCTGACCCCGGTGGGCCGCGACCAGGCCCGCGCGTTCGCCCGCCGTTCGGGCCGGCCGGCGATGCTCGCACACTCGGCGGCCACCCGGGCGTTGCAGACCGCCGCGGTGATCGGGAGCGAGGTCGAGGTGCCTCCGATCGAGGTGGCCGGCGTCCATGAGGTTCAGGTCGGGCGGCTGGAAAACCGCAACGACGACGACGCGGTCGCCGAGTTCAACGCGATCTACCAGCGTTGGCACCACGGCGAGCTCGACGTCGCGCTACCCGGTGGCGAAACCGGCAACGACGTGCTGGACCGCTATGTGCCGGTGCTCACCGACCTGCGCCTGCGTTATCTCGACAACCACGACTTCCACGGTGACATCGTCCTCGTCAGCCATGGCGCGGCGATCCGGCTGGCCGCCGCGGTGCTGGCCGGCGTGGAGGCCGACTTCGCGCTGGACAATCACCTGGACAACACCGAATCGGTGGCATTGACTCCGATCACCGACGGGCGATGGAGTTGCGTGCGCTGGGGAAGCTTGACGCCGCCGTTCTACCCGGAGGAAGCGACCCCGATCGCGGACGCGGTGCGGTCAGGCACCGACCCGATGGGCTGACCCCTCGGTCAGACGGCCAGCGCGATGACTTCGGTGCATGCGCAGCCGACGGCGTCGCAGTCGATGACGAAGGCGTGCGGCAACAACTCAGGAGTGAAGCAGTCCGGCTCCGTGCATTCCGACCGGTGCAGCGCATGGCGAATGATGGTGCCGTGACAGTGATCTAAGCCTGCCCGGCAGTCGCGGCAGTCAATGCTCATAGGTGAGTTCATAGCATCCGGCGCGGACAAATCCGGGATGCCGCGCCCGGAAATCGCCGGGCGTGCGAGCTGCTCAGGCCCAGCCCAGCTCGTGCAACCGGTCGTCGTCGATGCCGAAGTGGTGCGCGATCTCGTGGATCACCGTGATTGCCACCTCCTCGACGACCTCGTCCTCGGATTCGCACACGTCCAGTAGTGCCTCGCGGTAGATGGTGATGGCATCCGGCAGCGAGCCGAAGTAGTCGGAGTCTCGTTCGGTCAGCGCCACCCCCTCGTACAGCCCGAGCAATTCGGCGTCTTCGGGATGGCGGTCTTCGACCAGGACGACGACGTTGTCCATGGCGGCCGCCAGCTCGGGCGGGATCAGGTCGAGGGCGTCGGAGACCAATTCGTCGAAGCGCTGCGGATTCATCCGCACGGACACCCGCCTAGCCTCCCGGTGGGGGCTCGGCGGGCGGCGCCTCCGGTGCGGGGTTCGCCGGTGGCGCGGGCGCGGGCGGGGGCGCGGGCGCCTCGGGTGCCGGATTGGCCGGCGGGGCGCCGTTGTCCGCCGGCGGCGGGGCCTGCTGGGCGGGAGCCTGCTGCTGCGGGGCCTGCGGGGCTTGCGGGGCCTGCTGGGGTTGCTGAGCCGGCTGCTGTCCGGGCAGGTGCTGGTTGTTCGGCGGGATTTCCGGGGCCGAGCCGGCACCGGGGGCGGACTGGGTGGACGGCGGCTGCGCCGGAACTTGGAGGGGGATCGGCGGGATGGTGAGCCGCTCTTCGGGAATGTCGGGCGGCGGCACCGGCGGCTGGCCGTTGATCAGCAGCTGACCCTTGGCGCTGTTCAGCAGGGTGGCCCAGCCGCCGTTGCCCAGCGTGGCGCCGATGCTGCAGGCCACTTCGCGGCTGCCCGCCGTCCAACTGGCCAGCGGCACCGTCGGGTAGATCAGCGTCAGGGTGGTGGTGCGCAGCTTGACCGGCGCCAGATACACGTCCGTCATCTTGGTGCACGAATCTTTGATGAAGCCGTCCTGGTCGGGCTCGGCGGGCAGGCCACCGGGGAACTTCTCGGCCAGGTTGACCGTGCCGGTGACTTCCATCGCGTGCGGCGCCGCGCAGTCAACAGGCGCATCCGTCGGCTGATTGGTCGCCGAATCGATACCCAGGCACGTGCCGGCCGGCCACACCTTGGACTGGTCGACGTCGGCGACCTTGCCCTTGAAGGCCTGCTGCTGATTGCTCGTGCCGGGCAGTTGCAGGCCGCACAGCATGCGGCGATCGCCGGACTGGCGCCAGGCTCGGTCGCCGGGCCACAGCAGGCTGACGATGAACTTGCTGTTCGGATCGAACTTGGGGCCGAGGTAATTGCGGACGGCGGCCTCGCACTGCTCCTGGGTGATCTGCTGAATGCGCGCGGGGGTCGGCGGCGCGGCGCTGGGCCCGTACTCGGCACCCGGGAACGTCCGCATGTCAATGGATTCGGCGACCTCGAACTTGTGGTCGTCGCCGCAGTTGACGATCTTCGCCGATTCCGGAGTGGTGTCCGGCCACATCAGGCATTCGCCCGTGGCGGCCCGGTTGAACGCGGCATCGCTCTTGGTGCCGGTGCTGCGCACGGGGCTGCTGTCGAGGAACCGTCCCGATCCGGAGCCCCCGACCGGGATCGCGGTGACCAGCCCCGCGATCAACAGGCCGCCGAGCGCGGTCAGCAGTAGCGCGCGCCGGGTCGCCCGGGCCTGCAGGCTGCGCGGCCACAGGAAGTCCGACGGCTCCTGATCGGACGACTCATCGGTCGAGCCGACGGACGACTCGACCGCGCGGCCCTCCCGGCCTTCTGCGAGTTCTTTCTGGGGCGCTTGCGACATCCGCTCCATTCTGACAGCAGCGCCCGAGACCCGTGACAAAAGTTACTGATGTGAGTCCTGCGACCATTTCGGGTGGATGCTCTGGAAGTTGGTCGGAAGCGGTGAAAGTAGTCTCAGGGCCGTGATCGACCTGAAGCTGCTCCGGGAAGACCCCGACGCCGTGCGCCGCTCCCAACACAGTCGCGGGGAGGACCCGTCGCTGGTCGACGCGCTGTTGTCGGCCGACGCCGCCCGGCGGGCCGCGATCTCATCGGCCGACAGCCTGCGGGCAGAGCAGAAGTCCGCGAGCAAGAGCGTGGGCGCGGCCACTCCCGAGGAGCGCCCGGCCAAGCTGGCGCGCGCGAAGGAGCTGGCCGAGCAGGTGAAGGCCGCCGAAACCGCCCAGGCCGCCGCGGAGGCCGCGTTCACCGCGGCGCATACAGCGATCTCCAACGTCGTCATCGACGGGGTGCCCGCCGGTGGGGAGGACGACTTCGCCGTCCTCGACGTGGTAGGTAAGCCCGCCGCGATCGACAACCCGAAGGACCATCTGGAGCTCGGCGAATCGCTCGGGCTCATCGACATGCAGCGTGGGGCCAAGGTGTCCGGGTCGCGGTTCTACTTCCTGACCGGCAACGGCGCGCTGCTCCAATTGGGCCTGCTGCAGCTCGCGTTGCGGCTGGCCGTCGAGAACGGCTTCATCCCGATGATTCCGCCGGTGCTGGTGCGCCCGGAGGTGATGTCCGGCACCGGATTCCTTGGCGCGCATGCCGACGAGGTCTACCGGGTCGAGGCCGACGACCTCTACCTGGTGGGCACCTCGGAAGTGCCGCTGGCCGGCTATCACTCCGATGAGATCCTCGACCTGTCCGGCGGCCCGCTGCGGTATGCGGGATGGTCGTCGTGCTTCCGCCGCGAGGCCGGCAGCTACGGCAAGGACACCCGCGGCATCATCCGGGTGCATCAGTTCGACAAGGTCGAGGGCTTCGTCTACTGCACACCCCCCGACGCCGAGGCCGAACACCAGCGGCTGCTGGGCTGGCAACGCGAAATGCTGGCCCGCATCGAGGTGCCGTATCGGGTGATCGACGTGGCGGCGGGCGATCTAGGTTCGTCGGCCGCACGCAAATTCGATTGTGAGGCTTGGGTTCCCACCCAGGGCGCCTACCGCGAGCTGACGTCGACATCGAACTGCACCACCTTCCAGGCCCGTCGGCTGGCCACCCGGTATCGCGACGACGCGGGCAAACCGCAGACCGCGGCCACGCTCAACGGCACGCTGGGCACCACGCGCTGGCTGGTGGCGATCCTGGAGAACCACCAGCAGCCCGACGGCAGCGTGCGGGTGCCCGAGGCGCTGGTGCCGTTCGTCGGCGCCGAGGTGTTGGAGCCCGTCGCTCGATGACAACCATCGGAACCCCACTGTCGCCGGATGCGACCAAGGTCATGCTGCTCGGCTCCGGCGAACTCGGCCGCGAGGTGGTGATCGCGCTGCAACGCCTCGGAGTGGAGACCATCGCGGTCGACTCCTACCACAACGCGCCTGGCCAGCAGGTCGCCCACCATGCGCGGACCATCACGATGTCGGATCCGAACCAGCTCAAGGCCCTGATCGAAGCCGAAAGGCCTGATGTGGTCGTTCCGGAGATCGAGGCCATCGCCACCGGGGCACTCGAGGAACTGGAAGCGACCGGCGTCGTACGGGTGATCCCCACCGCCCTCGCGGCGCGCCTGACTATGGACCGTGCGGGAATCCGGAGCCTGGCAGCCGAGACCCTCGGGCTGCCCACCAGCCCGTACCGGTTCTGTGATTCGCTGGCAGAATTGCAGGCGGCCGCCCAGATCATCGGTTACCCCTGCGTCGTCAAACCGGTGATGAGCAGCTCGGGCAAAGGCCAGAGCAAGCTGGACGGACCCGACGACGTCGCGGCGGCCTGGACCCATGCGATGGCCGGAGGCCGAGTCAGTCACGGCCGCGTGATCGTCGAGGGATTCATCGACTTCGATTACGAGATAACACTATTGACGGTCCGGGCGCGCGGCGACGACGGCGAGGTATGCACCCAATTCTGCGCACCGATCGGCCACAAGCAGGTCAGCGGCGACTACGTCGAGAGTTGGCAACCGCACCCGATGTCAGCCGCGGCCCTGGAGAACGCGCAGCTGATCGCCCGTGCCGTCACGGAAAGACTGGGCGGGCAAGGTATTTTCGGAGTCGAGCTGTTCGTCAAGGGCGACCACGTATGGTTCAACGAGGTCAGCCCGCGGCCGCACGATACGGGTATGGTCACGATGATTACCCAGTGGCAGAACGAATTCGAGCTGCACGCCCGCGCCATTCTCGGGCTTGCGGTCGACACCAGCTGCAGAACGCCGGGCGCCAGCGCGGTGATCTACGGCGGTGTGGACGCGAGGGGCGTGGTCTTCGACGGCGTGGACGAGGCTCTTCGTGTACCGCGCACGGACCTGCGCCTGTTCGGAAAGCCGGAAAGCTTCGTCAAACGGCGGATGGGTGTCGCGCTGGCTCACGCCGAGGACGTGGACACCGCGCGGCGCAACGCGGTCGAGGCGGCGAGTCGGGTCAGGCCGCGACCGGTGTGACCGCGGCGCGCTCGTGCCGGCGCTGGCGTTCCATCGTCGCGAAGTAGAAAGCGAACGGAAACGCGAAGCTGGTGAAGAAACTGGACAGGAAGAAGAGCCACGGGCGCCGGATTCCACGCCGCAGGCCGTCGACGATGGTAAACACCGGCATCAGAATGACATTCGCGATCATGTAGTCCTGATTTCCCGAGCCGCAGGCCGGGGTGGCGAACTGCCCCTTGATGAATTCCGGATAGCTGGCCGGCCCGGAGATCAGGTTGCCCTGGCCGTGCGCCGCCATCACGAAGTGGATGTTGAACCAGTATCCGAACGCGATCGACGCTATGCCGGCGACGTAATACACGCATTCCAAAGGCGAAAGCCATGGGCCGCCTTGAGGTCTGGCGTAGATCTTCGGGTTGGACGCGATGATGCCGGCGATGCAGGCAAGTCCGAACAAAAAGTGGATGATGATCGAGGCCATGGGCGAAGTGTCGCGCGCGGTTGAAAGTTTTGTCAATATTGTCAACACGAGCGGAATGGCAACTGATTGTCTTGGTACCTTCTTCCCATGGTCAGGCCCGCTCAGACGGCGCGCAGCGAGCGCACTCGTGAAGCGTTGCGGCAGGCTGCCCTGGTGCGATTCCTGGCCCAGGGGGTGGAAGACACCTCGGCCGAGCAGATCGCCGCCGACGCCGGGGTGTCGCTGCGGACGTTCTACCGCCACTTCGGCTCCAAGCACGATCTGCTGTTCGCCGACTACACCGGCCTGCATTGGTTCCGCTCCGCCCTGGATGACCGGCCCGCCGAAGAACCCATCATCGATTCGGTGCAGGCGGCCATCTTCTCGTTCCCGTATGACGTCGACGCCGTGACGAAAATCGCGACGTTGCGGCAAGACGAGCTGGATCCCGGCCGCATCGTCCGGCACATCCGGGAGGTCCAGGCCGACTTCGCCGACGCCATCGGAGCGCAGTTGCGGCGGCGCGGCCGCGGGGCCAACGGCAGCGCGGATCCTACGGTGGACCAACGAGTGCGTGCCGCGGTGACCGCCAGATGCATTGCGGCCGCGGTGTTCGGCGCGATGGAGATCTGGATGGTGAGTGACGAGCGGTCTCTGGGCGAACTCGCGCGGCTGTGCCATGCGGCGCTGGAGTCGCTGCGAGCCGGAATCACCGACTCCTGGGTCACGGCCGCCGGTCGTTGAAGTTTCGTCATAATTGACAAAACTTTGCCGTCATGCGAGCCTCCATTCCGGAGGGCAGACATGACTGATTACGACGCGATAGTTATCGGTGCCGGCCATAACGGTCTGACCGCGGCCGTGCTGCTGCAGAAGGCCGGCCTGCGGACCGTGTGCCTGGATCCCAAGCTGTACGCGGGCGGCATGGCCTCCACCGTGGAGCTTTTCGACGGATACCAGTTCGAGATCGCCGGCTCGGTGCAATTCCCGACCTCCCAGGTGGTGGTCGACGAGCTGGGCCTGGACACCATACCCACGATCGACCTGGAAGTGATGTCGGTGGCGGTGCGTGGTGTCGGTGACGATCCGCTGGTGCAGTACAGCGACCCCCTCAAGCTGTTCACCCATCTCAACGACGTGCACGGGGCGGACGCCGTCAACGGCATGGCGGGGCTGATGGCCTGGAGCCAGGGGCCCACCCGCGCGCTGGGCCGATTCGAAGCCGGAACGCCACCCAAGAGCATCGACGAGATGTATGCCTGTGCCACAAACGAATTCGAGCGCTCGGCGATCGACGACATGCTGTTCGGGTCGGTCACCGACGTGCTGGACCGCTACCTGCCGGACCACGAGAAGCATGGAGCACTGCGCGGCTCGATGACCGTGCTGGCCGTGAACACGCTCTACCGGGGTCCGTCCACGCCGGGTAGCGCGGCCGCGCTCGCCTTCGGCCTCGGCGTTCCCGGCGGCGACACCATGCAGATGAAGAAGCTGCGCGGCGGTATCGGCGCGCTCACCTCGCATCTGTGCGACGTGCTGGCCAGCCACGGCGGCGAACTTCGGTTGCGTACCAAGGTGACCGAGATTCTGGTCGCCCACGGACGAGTGACCGGGGTGCGCACCGAGGCGGGGGAAACGTTGAATGCCCCGATCGTGATCTCCGGCATCGCGCCGGACGTCACGATCAACGAGATGATCGATCCCGCCGCGCTACCCGCTGACATTCGGGAACGCTATGCGCGCATCGACCACCGCGGCAGTTACCTGCAGATGCACTTCGCGCTCGAGGAGGCTCCCGCCTTCGCCCCTCCCTACGAGGCCCTCAACGAGCCGGCCATGCAGGCTTCGATCGGCCTGTTCTGCACACCGGAGGAAGTCCAGCAGCAATGGGAGGACGCGCGACGCGGAATCGTCCCGGCCGACCCGACTGTCGTGTTGCAGATCCCGTCGCAGAACGACCCGGACCTCGCGCCGGAGGGTAAGCATGCCGCGTCGGCGTTCGCGCTGTTCTTCCCGATCGAGGGCGACGTGGACTACGGGCAGGCCAAGGTCGAAATGGGCCAGCGGGTGATCGACAAGATCACCCGGCTCGCCCCGAATTTCGAACGCAGCATCATCCGGCACACCACCTTCACGCCCAAGCACATGGGCGTGATGTTCGGCGCCCCCGGCGGGGACTACTGCCACGGCCTGTTGAATGCGAACCAAATCGGTCCCAACCGGCCCGGCCCGCGCGGTTTCCTCGGCCAGCCGATCCCGATCGAGGGGCTCTATCTGGGCAGCGCGGGCTGCCACGGCGGCCCGGGCATCACCTTCATCCCCGGCTACAACGCGGCGCGACAAGCGCTCGCCGACCGGAGCCGCTGAGCGACGACCTAACCGCGCTGTCCCAGCAGGGCGTCCAACAGGGCGGTGAACTCGTCGGGACGCGCCGGAGTGAACGCGGGGGAGAGCCGCGTGCCCGGCACGTCCAGCGTGATCAACGTCGACTTGAACGGCCGGCCGATGTCCAGCGGCAGCCAGCGGCGGAAGTCCGAACTGCCCCAGATTCGGAACCGTTGGGTGAAAAGACCCAGCTGCTCGGCTTTGTACCCGCGGATCGCGTCGAGTGCGATCACCTTCGATGTCCCCGATGGAAAGTGGTAGCGGCGCAACGTAATCGCCGCACGGTCCAGCTGGACCAAGCCGTCATCGTAGGATTCGCTCACGCCCGCGAACTCCTTAGTTGGTGGCCCTTGGCGGTCAGGCAGCGCCCGTCGTCCAGTCGCCACTGCCACCCATGCAGGTTGCAGGTCAACGTGTTTCCTTCGACCACGCCGAATTTCGACAGGTCGGCCTTGAGGTGTGGGCAGCGGCGCTGAACCTCCCAGCCGTCCAGCGTGATCGAGGCCGAGTCATCGTGAGTCTCGGCGAACCAGCCGTCGGCGTAAGCGATCCGTTCGTCGGTCAGGCACTTGAAGAAGGTGTAGAGGTACTCGTTGTAGCCTCCGACTCGCCAGGCCCTGAAGCGGGTCGACAAGAAGATGGTGTTGACCCAGTCCGGCTCGCCGTCGCGCAGCACGGTGCGGACCAGCTCCGGCGCTATCGCGAATCCGTAACGAACTTTCTCGTCCGGAATCCGTTCCCGCACAGCTCTTTTCGGGAAATCCAGGACTACGGTCTCCGGTCCGAGCACCAGTTCGACGGGGTAGCCGATCCCGTCGCAGATCTCGTCGCTCTGCGACATGATCGGCTCGAACAGGGCGCGCAGCGGTTCCAGCAGCGGCTCCCCGCTCGCGGGCGCCCAGCTCGCCCGCTGCTCGGCGACGACGGGTGCCATCCGCTTGGCGTACTCGGCGATGTAGTCGGCCTTGCCCGTGGTGAAGATAGCCTCGACCTCGTCGGTGGGCAGCGGATGGGTTAGCGAATTCAGGGTGGAGCCGGTGAAGTCGGCGGTCGACCCCGGGATCATCAGCAGCCCGCCCTCGTTGCCGTGCCTGCGCATCTGGTCCAGGAAAGCCATCTGGTCGGGGAAGATGTTGGCCGGATCGCCATGGTCGTCGTTGAGGTCGCGTAGCTCCGGATCCAGGAAGCAGGGCGGTCCCGCGGACGGGACCACCCACGTCGCCCCGACCTGGGCGAGGTACTGGCGGGCGCGGTCCATCTGCCGTTGCCGCTTCTGGACGCCGAACGACTCCTTGGCGCGGGCCGGCATGTCGTAGACCATCGGGTACCAGATGGCACCGGAGTACTGCAGCAGGTGCACATCGATGTTCCCGAACTCCGACGCCAGCACGTCCAGATCCACCGGCCGCGCGTCATTCATGTTGAAAACCGTTGTCGCGCCGTCTGAAACCAACAGCGCCGAGTCACCGATCGGGCCGTCGGCCGGTGCCCGCAGGGCGATGATCATGACGTCAAGGTCGCCGCCTGCGCCGCTGAGCCGGTGCTTGACCGAGTTGCTGGTCTCGAAGAACCGGTGAAAACCCAGCTTCTGCAACTCATTCCGCAGATCCGGCACCGGGAAGTCCGGCAGCAACACCACCGCGTCCTTGTTGACGTGCTCGGCCAGATTCTTCGCGTCGAAGTGGTCCTTGTGCAGGTGTGACACATACAGGTAGTCGCAGTCACCCAGGTCGTCCCAATCCAGGGTGCTGTTGTCCGGGAAAGGGAACCAGGACGCAAAGTACGCGGGATTGACCCAGGGGTCGCAAAGGATGCTGCCCGCTTGGGTCTGGATCAGAAATCCGGCGTGGCCGACGCTGGTGACCTGCACTGATACCTTCCTGGGACCGGCAGAAGGCCGTTACGGCCTCGGCCGGGGATGACGGCTTTTCAGCCCCCGAGCTTAGCGCGGGCCGACGCCCTCGGCCTGTCACCGGCCGTCCGGTGACGGCGCATGGCGGGGAGCACTAGGCTGAAGTGCTGTGGAACCGGTTTACGGGACTGTCATTCAGCTCGCCCGCCTGGTGTGGCGCCTCCAGGGTCTGAAGATCACGATCTCGGGTGTGGAGAACTTGCCGAAAAGCGGCGGTGCGGTGATCGCGATCAACCACACCAGCTACCTGGACTTCACCTTCGCGGGATTGCCGGCCTACAAACAGGGCCTGGGCCGCAAGGTGCGGTTCATGGCCAAGCAGGAGGTTTTCGACCACAACATCACCGGGCCGATCATGCGCAGCCTGCGGCACATCTCGGTGAATCGGCAGGACGGCGCGGCCTCCTTCGAGGCTGCCGTCCGGAACCTCAAGGACGGTGAGCTGGTCGGCGTCTATCCCGAAGCCACGATCAGCCGCAGCTTCGAGATCAAGGAATTCAAATCGGGGGCCGTGCGCATGGCCGTCGAGGCCGGGGTGCCGATCGTTCCGCACATCGTCTGGGGTGCCCAGCGAATCTGGACCAAGGATCACCCGAAGAAGCTGTGGCGTCCGAAGGTTCCGATCGCCGTGTTGGTCGGCGAACCGATCGAGCCGACCTTGGGCGTCGAGGAACTCAAGGGACTGTTGCATTCGCGCATGCAGCATCTGCTGGAACGTGCGCAGGAAATGTACGGGCCGCACCCGGCCGGCGAGTTCTGGGTGCCGCACCGGTTGGGCGGAGGCGCTCCGTCCCTGGCGGAAGCGGCCCAGCTGGAGGCCGAGGAGGCGGCCGCCCGGGCGGCTCTGTCGGGCACGTCCCGCAGGGCCGCCGGAGTAGTGATCGATGGTGGAGCCGACCTTCCGCGCTTTGGAGCTTCTGGCTCATTTTCTGGTGAAGGCCACCGGCACCCGGATCACCTACAGCGGTGAGGAGCAGATCCCCGAGCGGGGCGGCGCCGTGGTGGCGATCAACCACACCAGCTATGTCGACTTTCTGCCCGCCGCACTCGCCGTACACCGCCGTGGACGCCGGCTGAGGTTCATGATCAAAGCCGAGATGCAGCAGGTCAAGCCGGTTAACTTCCTGATCAGGCACACCCGCACCATCCCGGTGGACCGTGGCGCAGGGGCGGATGCCTACGCGATGGCGGTGCAGCGGCTACGCGAAGGCGAGCTGGTAGGGGTGTATCCGGAGGCCACCATCAGCCGCAGCTTCGAGCTCAAGGAGTTCAAGTCCGGCGCCGCGCGGATGGCGATCGAAGCGGACGTCCCGATCGTGCCGGTGATCGTCTGGGGGGCGCAGCGGATCTGGACCAAGGATCACCCTCGAAATGTGGGCCGCGCGAAGATACCCATTACTGTGCAGGTAGGCGCGCCGGTATGGGCGCGCGAAAACATCGCGCAGACCGACGCTGCCCTGCGCGACTCGATGACCACCTTGCTGCACCGGGCGCAAGAGCGCTATCCGGCGCGAGCCCGAAGCGTATTGGATGCCGCACCGCCTGGGCGGCAAAGCGCCCACCCTGGCCGAGGCCGCCCGCATCGAGGCCACCGAGGCGGCGGCTAGATCGGCTAAAAGGCCCGAGCACCCGCCGCAGTAGGCGAAGGAGATTACATGCCCGAGGGGTTTTACCGGTTGGGGGAATGGATCGTGCCGCCGATGGTCGCGATGCAGGGCACCAAGTTCACCTATCACGGCCTGGAAAACATTCCCGCGCGCGGCGGCGCCTTGCTGGCCCAAAACCACACCAGCTACCTGGACTGGCTGCCGACGCTGATGGCCGTCCGTGAGCGCCGGCGGCGCGCGTACTTCATGATCAAGGCGGAGATGGCCGACGTGAAGGCGGTCAACTACGTCATCAATCACGCCCGGCTGATCCCGGTGGATCGGAGGTCGGGACACGACGCTTTCGATGTGGCCGTGCAACGCATGCGCGAGGGCGAGCTGATCGGCATGCATCCCGAGGCCACCATCAGCCGCAGCTTCGAACTGCGGGCGTTCAAGACCGGAGCGGCACGCATGGCGCTGGACGCCCAAGTGCCGATCGTTCCGATCGTGGTGTGGGGCGCTCATCGGATTTGGCCGAAGGATCATCCCAAGAAGGTGTTCCGCAACAAGGTCCCGATCACGGTGGCGGCCGGGCGGCCACTGGCGCCGCGGGGCACGCCTGAGGAACTCAACGTGCTGTTGCGTTCGGCGATGAATGATCTGCTGTACCGGGTGCAGGAGGAATATCCGCACCCGCAGGACGAATTCTGGGTGCCGCGGCGGCTGGGCGGTAGCGCGCCCACCCAGGAGGATTCCCGGGCCATCCGGTTGTCGGAGTTGCAGGAGCGGATGCAGAGGTACGGAACCGACGGTGTGACGCGACCCGGACAGCACCAGAGCGGGCTGCATTGAGCGGTCCGGCCAGCTGCCAAGGTGGACGGTTTCGATGACCCTGCCGGCGCTCATCGCTTGCGACGTCGACGGCACCCTGTTCGATGACGACGAGAAGATCTCCCCGCGCACCCGCGACGCCATCCGCGCCGCCGTGGCGGCCGGTGCGCAGTTCGTCGTGGCGACCGGCCGTCCGCCGCGCTGGATACGTCCGGTCGTCGACGCGCTGGGCTTCGCGCCGATCTCGGTGTGCGCCAACGGTGCCGTCATTTATGACGCTGCGACGGATCGGGTGATCTCCACCCGCACCTTGGCCGTCGACGCCCTGGCCGAGTTGGCAGAGCTGGCGACCCGTGTCATCCCTGGCGCGGGGCTGGCCGTCGAGCGCATCGGCGAAAGCGCCCATGACACGGCGACGCCCCAGTTCGTCAGCTCGCCGGGTTACGAGCATGCCTGGCTGAACCCGGACAACACCGAGGTGTCGATCCAGGATCTGCTCAGTGCGCCGGCGATCAAGCTGCTCATTCGCCGATCCGGAGCCCGCAGCGACGACATGGCGGCCGAACTGGCCAAGCACGTCGGCATCGCGGGCGACATCACCTACTCCACCAACAACGGCCTGATCGAGATCGTGCCGCTGGGGATCAGCAAGGCCACCGGTATCGACGAGATCTCACGGCCGTTGGAGATCGCTCGCGAGGAGGTGGTGGCGTTCGGCGATATGCCCAACGACCTGCCGATGCTGCGGTGGGCGGGACACGGCGTGGCGATGGGCAATGCCCATCCCGACGTGCAGGCGGCCGCCGACGAGATCACCGCCGCCAACAACGAGGACGGGGTGGGCCGGGTGCTGGAACGCTGGTGGCTGTAGCGGCGCAGTCGGTTATGTGGGCGTGGGATGCGACGGCAGCGAGAAGTGCTCGGCCGGTACCGTTGGGCCGCTTGGCGATTCGGTCGTCAGTGGAAGCCGTGATCCCGTCCACGACCTCGGTGACATTTCCGGTCAGCCGCTCATAGTTCAGCGTGCCGTGCTGGAAATTCTGCGTAATCTGCAGCGGCTGTTGGATTTCCGCGCTGGTCGGCAATCCGAGCGGGCCGCGTTCATAGCTCTGCGAGCCCCATGCGTCGTAGATGGCGCCGGTGACCGGCTGAGCGCCGGTCTCGGGTGACCAGTACATCGCGCCGCGGGCGAACGTGACGTAGCGGGCATCGCCTTCCGCGTCGTCTTCCGGCGAGGTCGGAGAGCCCAACACGCTGTTCATTGCGCCGATCGCTTGCCAGTGGTCATAGATCGCACCGCCCTGCAACGCCTTGAGTAATTCTTCTGGCGGGTCGTTCACATGTGATGCGATATCACGCATTTCGTCCATCAGCGCGTAGGCGGCGTTGCCCGGGCAATCGGTGTTCCCGACGTCGCGGTGGGTGAAGATGGTCGGCAGCGTCGCGATGGAGCCGGCCGGAAAGGTGGTGTAGTGGCTGCCGGCGGACTCCAGTTGCACCGTGCCCTTGGGGTCGACGCCGTCCAGGCCCAGCCGCCAGCCGAGCAGCCGGCCCACGATTCTGAGCTGGATCGGGGTGGGGGGTACGTCGTCGAAGTTGCCGATCATCGCCACACCCCAGGTGTTGCGGTTGAATCCGCCGGTGTGGAAGGCCTCGACCGCCTTGGTGAGGCCGCCTGCGCTGCCCTCGAACACCTGGCCGTACTTGTCGACCAGCGCGTTGTAGGCGATGTCGCACCAGCCCAGCGTCTTGCTGTGATAGGTGTAAACGGCCTTGACGATCCCGGCTGATTCAAGCGGCGAATAGTCATTGCTGCCCGCGGTGTGGTGGACGACCGCGGCGCGAATCCCGTTGTCGTACTGCGGGGAACCGCATCGCAGCGACTCGTCGGCGCCCCATTCCGCTCGGCTGATGATGGGCGGAGCCTGGCCGGGCATCAAGACTCCGGCCGGTGGTGTCCAATGGGTTTCGGCCGGCGCTTGCGGTGGGGAGATGAGGACGGCCGAGATGTTCTGCCCGAAGGGCTGTTCCCTGGATGCCGGTTTGTAGCCCAGATCGTTCTTATCGCTCGGCGCTACCGGCGGTGCTCCCAGGGTGACCGTCGCATCGAGCGGACGGGTGACCGCAATCTGGACGGTCGTGGTGGTGCCGACGAACACCGGATCGGTCCCGCGGGGACCCTCGGTCGCCTCGCTGGGGCGGTCCGGCCCGGCCGGATCTTCGGCGCCCGCTGGGGGCGCCGCCCGGTCGGGTGCCGCCGTTTCGTACTCGGTCTGATACCAGGGGCCCCACGAACCGTCGGGGCGCTTCGCGCGCACGCGGGTCGACGTGCCGGCCAGGTCGCCGGTGAGGGCGACCAGAGAAAACGGGCTGGCCTGGCCGATTTCGCGAACCGTGACGCCCGCGCCCAGCCCGACCAGCGGCTGCTCGACGAGTTGAGTGCCGTGGGACGGCGGCGGGCCGGCGGTGCTGCGACCGCGTGTCGTGTCCGCCACCCACGAGACGAGGACGACGGTCGCCGCCATGGCGGTGAGCAACATCGTGGGCGCACGACTGCGAGGCACCAGGTGATGTTACGCGTGTTTCTAATGTTATCTATGAGACGACACGAGTCGCGCGCTGGGATTCTCCACAAAGTCGACGGCACCGCAGATGATCTGCGGTGCCGTCTTGTGGAGGGTTTGTAAAGGACTAGACCGGGGGCAGTGCCGGTATCGCACCGGCGGCCGCCGGCAACGCACCGGCCGCACCCGCGGCGGCGGGCAGGGCACCCGCCGCGCCCGGCAGGGCACCCGCAACACCCGGGTAGGGCACCCGCCGCGCCCGGCAGGGCACCAGCGGCACCCGGCAGGGCACCCGCAGACACCCGGAGGGCACCAGCGGCACCCGGCAGGGCACCCGCAACACCCGGGAGGGCACCAGCGGCACCCGGCAGAGCACTCGCGGCGCCGGCGCCGCCATGCATGCCCTGCGTGATGGCCGGCATGACCAAGCCCTTGAGCAGGTCGATCGCCTGGCCGGCGCCCAGCTGGTTGGCGGCCTGCATCACGTCGTTGACCAGACCGCCACTGGCACCGCCGCCGGTGGCCGGGCCGGCGCCCAGGCCGGTACCGCCGCCGCCAATCGGCGAGGCGTTACCGAAGGTGGACGGGTCGCCCAGGATCGGGTAGGTGCCACCGGCGCCCGGGTCCAACCCGGCCCCAGAGTCGATCGGCACCTCGCTCGGCGACATCGCCGGGCCACCCAGGCCCGGTGTGACCCCGGCCGGGCTGGTCAGCCCGGGGTTGGAGAGCGCCGGGTTAAGCCCGGCGCCCGGGGTCGCGACACCGCCACCAGGGGTGGTCGGCAACGCGCCGGGCGCGGTGAGCCCGGGCGTCATGGGCGCCATACCGGGGCTCGTCAGGCCCGGGCTGGTCAAACCGGGGCTGGCCAATCCTGGCGTCAAACCGGGGCTGGTCAAACCGGGGCTGGTCATGCCCGGATTGGTCAGGCCCGTCGTCCCCAGGCCGGGGGTTCCCAGCCCGGGGGTCCCCAGGCCGGAAGTGCCCAGGCCGGGGCTGGCGAGACCCGGTGTGCCGGTCGCACCCCCGCTCAAGGCGGGCACCGGAGGCATGTTGATCCCGAACTGCGACAACCCCTGCGACAGCGCACCCATCAGCTCACCGGGCAGGTCGCTCATCAGGGCGGCCTGCTTGAACTCGTGATGCTCGGGCGCTTTGTCGCCGGCGGTCGATTCGTAGACAAGGAAGTATGCGCAAGGACTCGCCACTGCCAGGGCGGCAACCGCGCTCATGGCTGTTGAGAGCTTGCGTCGGCGTCGGTTCGGCACGGAAGTCTCCTCAATCTGACTATGTGTTGTGTCGGCGCGTCCCACCTGTCCTATCTGGTGGGAATCGCACAAGGTCGATGGTACGAGTGGTGAGCCTGTTACTAGAGTGGTGATATTGAATCGTGAGGCAATTGCGACTCCGACTGTGATCGCGGATCCCAGGGACCGCAACGGCGGTTGTCGCGGAGTCAACGCCGCTGCATGGCCTCGCCAAATGGGTTAGGGCCACGCGGTCGGATACCCTAAGCAACCGATGACAGCTCGTTTCGATCTTTTCGTCGTCGGCTCTGGGTTCTTCGGACTGACCATTGCCGAGCGCGTGGCCACCCAGCTCGGGAAGCGCGTCCTCGTCGTGGACCGCCGACCACACATCGGTGGCAACGCCTACTCAGAAGCCGAGCCCCACACCGGCATCGAGGTGCACAAGTACGGCGCGCACCTGTTCCACACCTCCAACAAGCGGGTCTGGGACTACGTGCGGCAGTTCACCGACTTCACCGACTACCGTCACCGCGTCTTCGCGATGCACAACGGGCAGGCCTACCAGTTCCCGATGGGCCTGGGCCTGGTGTCGCAGTTCTTCGGTAAGTACTTCACCCCGGACGAAGCCCGCAAGCTCATCGCCGAGCAGGCCGCCGAGATCGACACCGCCGACGCGCAGAACCTCGAGGAGAAGGCGATCTCGCTGATCGGCCGACCGCTCTACGAGGCTTTCGTCAAGGGGTACACGGCCAAGCAGTGGCAGACCGACCCGAAGGAGCTGCCCGCCGCGAACATCACCCGGCTGCCGGTGCGCTACACCTTCGACAACCGCTACTTCAGCGACACCTATGAGGGCCTGCCCGTCGACGGCTACACGGCCTGGCTGCGCAAGATGGCCGCCGACGACCTCATCGAGGTCAGGCTGGACACGGATTGGTTCGACGTGCGCGACGAACTGCGGGCAGACAGTCCCGAAGCGCCGGTCGTCTACACCGGGCCGCTGGACCGCTACTTCGACTACACCGAGGGCCGACTGGGCTGGCGCACCCTCGACTTCGAGGTGGAAGTGCTGCCCATCGGGGATTTCCAGGGCACGCCGGTGATGAACTACAACGACCCCGACGTGCCGTACACCCGCATCCACGAGTTCCGTCACTTCCATACCGAGCGCGACTATCCCGCCGACAAGACCGTGATCATGCGGGAGTACTCGCGCTTCGCCGAGGACGACGACGAGCCCTACTATCCGATCAACACCGAGGCCGACCGCGCCCTGTTGGCCGCCTATCGAACCAGGGCGAAGTCCGAGACCGCGTCGTCGAAGGTACTGTTCGGCGGCCGGCTGGGCACTTACCAATACCTGGATATGCACATGGCCATCGCCAGCGCTTTGAACATGTACGACAACGTGCTCGCGCCGCACCTGCGCGACGGCACATCCCTGACGGAAGCCCAGAACAAAAAAAAGAGGAAGGCGCGCGCGGATGACTGCCGTGAGCTTGCTGTCCCGGATCATCCTGCCGCGTCCCGGCGAGCCGCTCGACGTGCGCAAGCTGTATCTCGAGGAGTCGACGACCAATGCCCGGCGCGCTCATGCCACCAGCCGCACCTCGCTGGAGATCGGCAAGGAGTCCGAGGTGTCGTTCGCCACGTACTTCAACGCGTTTCCGGCCAGCTACTGGCGGCGGTGGTCCATCTGTCAGTCGGTGGCGCTACGGGTCGAGCTGACCGGAACCGGACGCGTCGATGTCTACCGGACCAAGGCCACCGGGGTGCGGATCTCCGTCGAAGGCCGCCAATTCGTCGGTACCGACGAGCAGCCGGCCATCGTCGAGATCGAGGTGGCGCTCAAGCCTTTCGAGGACGGCGGCTGGATCTGGTTCGACATCACCACCGACACCGCGGTCAACCTGATCAGCGGCGGCTGGTATGCCACCGAGCCCGCTCCGGGCACGGCCAACATCGCCGTCGGCATCCCCACGTTCAACCGCCCCGCCGACTGCGTCAACGCGCTGGCCGATCTCACCGCGGATCCGTTGGTGGACAAGGTCATCGGTGCGGTCATCGTCCCGGACCAGGGCATCCGCAAGGTGCGCGACCACCCGGACTTCCCGGCCGCGGCCGCGGGTCTGGGCAGCCGGCTGTCCATCCACGACCAGCCCAATCTCGGCGGTTCCGGTGGGTACAGCCGGGTGATGTACGAAGCGCTGAAAAACACCGACTGCCAACAGATTCTGTTCATGGACGATGACATCCGCATCGAGCCGGACACGATCCTGCGGGTGCTGGCGCTCAACCGGTTCGCCAAGAAACCGACGCTCATCGGCGGGCAGATGCTCAACCTGCAGGAGCCCTCTCACCTGCACATCATGGGAGAGGTCGTCAACCAGGCGAACTTCATGTGGACTGCCGCGCCGCACGCCGAGTACGACCACGACTTCGCCAAATTCCCGTTGAACGACAAGAACGATCGCAGCGCACTGCTGCACCGGCGCATCGACGTCGACTTCAACGGCTGGTGGACGTGCATGATTCCGCGGCAGGTCGCCGAGGAACTGGGCCAGCCGCTGCCACTGTTCATCAAGTGGGACGACGCCGAATACGGTTTGCGCGCCGGCGAGCGCGGCTATCCGACCGTCACGCTGCCCGGCGCTGCGATCTGGCACATGGCCTGGAGCGACAAGGACGACGCCATCGACTGGCAGGCCTACTTCCACCTGCGCAACCGGTTGGTGGTGGCGGCGCTGCACTGGGACGGCGACATCACCGGCCTGGTCCGCAGCCACCTCAAGGCGACGCTGAAACACCTTGCTTGCCTTGAATATTCGACCGTCGCGATACAGAACAGGGCCATCGACGACTTCCTCGCCGGCCCGGAACACATCTTCTCGATCCTGGAATCCGGTCTGCCTGAGGTCCATCGGCTGCGCAAGCAATACCCCGACGCCGTCGTGCTGCCGGCGGCGAGCGAGTTGCCGGCGCCATCGCACAAGACCAAGGCGATGAAGCCGCCGGTGAACCCGGTGTCGATCAGCTATCGGCTGGCCCGCGGCATCCTGCACAACATGACCACGGCCGACACCGAATCCCACCGCCGACCCGAGTTCAACGTGTCGACCCAGGATGCGCGCTGGTTCCGGCTGTGCACGGTCGACGGCGTGACCGTTACGACGGCCGACGGCTGCGGCGTGGTCTACCGCCAGCGGGACCGGCGAAAGATGTTCTCGCTGTTGTTCGCATCGCTGCGCCGTCAGCGTCAGCTGCTCAGCCGGTTCGACGAGATGCGCCGCGTGTACCGCGAAGCGCTGCCCGTGTTGTCCAGCAAGCAGAAGTGGGAGACGGCGTTGCTGCCAGCTGCAGAACATGCATGAGGGCGCTGCCGCACAGGCGCCGCGCGGCGAGGTGGCCGCGCTCGTCGCCGTCCAGGCTGCATTGAGCGACCGTCCCGGGGTGTTGCCCGTGGCGCGCGCACTGTCCCACTTCGGTGAACACAGCATCGGCTGGCTGGCCGTCGCCGCACTCGGAGCGGTGCTTGCACCGAAGCGGCGGTGGGATTGGCTGGTAGCCGGGGCAGGGGCGTTCGCCGCACACGCCGCCGCCGTCATCCTCAAGCGGATCGTGCGGCGCCAGCGGCCGTACGATCCCGCCGTGGTGGTGAACGTCCGCACGCCGAGCCAACTGAGTTTCCCGTCCGCACATGCCACTTCGACCACCGCCGCGGCCATTCTGCTGGGCGAGACCACCGGTCTGCCGCTGCCCGCGGTCTTGGTGCCCCCGATGGCGTTGTCGCGGATGCTGCTGGGTGTGCACTACCCCAGCGACGTGGCCTTCGGCATCGCCCTCGGTGCCGTCGTTGCGGCGATCGCGCGCCGCGCACAAGAGGTCGCCAGAGGTGGAGCCGAATGAGTGAGGACGTCGTGACCCGACCCCCGGGCAATTTGGTCACCGGGGTGATCAAGGCGATACGCCCCCGGCAGTGGGTGAAGAACGTATTGGTGCTGGCCGCGCCGGTGGCCGGGCTGGGCAGTGGTATCCGGTACGACTACGCACAGGTGCTCACGCAGGTGGGGCTGGCGTTCGTGGTGTTCAGCCTGGCGGCGTCGGCGGTCTATCTGGTCAACGATGTGCGCGATGTCGAGGCCGACCGCGAGCACCCGACCAAAAAGTTCCGCCCAATCGCGGCGGGCATCGTCCCCGAGTGGCTGGCCTACTGCTTGGCGGTGGTGCTGGGTGTGGCTTCGCTGGGCATCGCGTGGGTCGTGACGCCGAACCTGACGTTGGTGATAGCCATCTACCTCGCCATGCAGCTGGCGTACTGTTTCGGCCTCAAACATCAAGCCGTGCTTGACATTTGCATCGTGTCGTCGGCATATCTGCTGCGCGCCATCGCCGGCGGTGTGGCCACCGATATCCCGCTGTCGCAGTGGTTCCTCTTGTCGGCCGCGTTCGCTTCGCTGTTCATGGTGGCCGGCAAGCGCTACGCCGAATTGCAACTCGCGGAGCGCACCGGCGCGGCGATTCGCAAGTCTTTGGAGAGCTACACCAGCACCTATCTGCGATTCGTCTGGACGATGTCGGCCACCGCGGTGGTGATCTGCTACGGCCTGTGGGCGTTCGAGCGCGACCACCACTCAGGGTCTTGGTTCGCGGTGTCCATGGTCCCGTTCACCATCGCGATCCTGCGCTACGCGGTCGACGTGGACGGCGGGTTGGCCGGCGAACCCGAAGACATCGCGCTGCGCGACCGGGTGCTGCAGCTGCTGTTCCTGGCGTGGATAGCGACAGTCGGAGCGGCCGTTGCCTTCGGTTAGCCCCGAACTGCAGGCTCTCAAAGCGCGGATGATGCGGAGCCGGCCGGTGATCAGGCGGCCCGGCTGGCCGGTGTTCCCCTACACCACCATGGTCCGGGTCAGCCTGTGGATCAGCGTGGCATTGGTCGCCGTCCTCTTCGGCTGGGGGAGTTGGCAGCGCCGGTGGATCGCCGACGACGGCCTCATCGTGCTGCGCACGGTGCGCAATCTGCTCGCGGGCAACGGCCCGGTGTTCAACCAAGGCGAGCGGGTGGAGGCCAACACCTCCACCGCGTGGACTTACCTGATGTATGCCGGTAGCTGGGTCGGCGGCGGGGTGCGCATGGAGTACGTGGCGCTCGCGCTCGCGCTGGTGCTTTCGTTGGTGGGTGTGGCCCTGCTGATGCTGGGCGCCGCACGCCTGTACGCGCCGAGCTTGCGCGGCCGCAAGGCCCTGATGCTGCCCGCCGGTGCACTGGTGTACATCGCGCTGCCGCCGGCGCGCGACTTCGCCACGTCCGGTCTGGAGAGCGGTTTGGCGCTGGCCTATCTCGGGTTGTTGTGGTGGATGATGGTCTGCTGGGCGCAGCCGGTGCGCAATCGCCCGGATAACAAGGTGTTCGCCGGCCTGCTGGCGTTCGTTGCCGGGTTCAGTGTGCTGGTCCGGCCGGAGTTGGCGCTCATGGGCGGCCTGGCGCTGATCATGATGCTCGTCGCCGCCCGGACCTGGCGCCGCCGGGTATTGATCGTGGTGGCCGGGGGTTTCCTGCCGGTCGCCTACGAGATCTTCCGGATGGGTTATTACGGCCTGCTGGTGCCGGGCACCGCCCTGGCCAAGGACGCGGCCGGGGACAAGTGGTCCCAGGGCATGATCTACCTCTTCAACTTCGACGCGCCCTATGCGGTGTGGATTCCCCTGGTGCTGCTCGTACCGCTGGGCGTGCTGCTGTTCGCCGCCCGCCGGCGGCCGTCGTTCCTGCGCCCCGCGCTGGCACCCAACTATGGGCGGATTGCCCGTGCCGTGCACAGTCCGCCGGCGGTGGTGGCGTGGGTACTGATCAGCGGTCTACTGCAGGCGCTCTACTGGATCCGGCAAGGCGGCGACTTCATGCATGCCCGGGTGCTGCTGGCCCCGCTGTTCTGTCTGCTGGCTCCGGTCGCCGTCGTCCCGATCGCCGTCCCCGACGGCCAGGACTACTCCCGGGAGACTGGTAACTGGGTTGCCGGCGCCGCCGGCGCGGTGTGGCTGGGGCTGGCCGGATGGGCGCTTTGGGCGGCGAATTCACCGGGGATGGGCGACGACGCCACCCACGTCACCTACTCCGGCATCGTCGATGAACGCCGCTTCTATGCCCAGGCCACCGGTCACGCGCATCCCCTGACCGCCGCGGACTACCTGGGCTATCCGCGGATGGCGGCCATCCTGACCGCCCTCGACAACACCCCCGATGGGGCGCTATTGCTGCCGTCGGGCAATTACAACCAGTGGGACCTGGTCCCGATGGCCCCGCCGCCGCCGGGCGACAAGACGCCGCAAAAACCACAGCATGCAGTGTTTTTCACCAACCTCGGCATGGTCGGCATGAACGTCGGACTCGATGTCAGAGTGATCGATCAGATCGGTTTGGCGAATCCGCTTGCGCAGCACACAGAACGGCTGAAGCACGGCCGCATCGGGCACGACAAGAACCTCTTTCCCGATTGGGTGATCGCCGACGGTCCTTGGGTGAAGTTGCCTCCGGGGATTCCGGGCTACCTGGATGCGCAGTGGGTTGCAGAGGCCGTCGCGGCGCTGCAATGCCCGGATACGAAGGCGGTGCTCAGCTCCGTGCGCGCACCGATGACCCCGCACCGATTCTTGTCCAACCTGGTGAACTCCTTCCAGTTCACCAGGTACCGGATCGACCGGGTGCCGCGCTACGAGCTGGCCCGATGTGGGCTGCCGTTACCCGCAGAGGCGCCGCCCCCGCCGCGCGAGTAAGCGTCGCGCAGAAGAAATTTCGGCACCCGCCGAACAAATCACAGCCCGCCGGTCGCGAAAAAATGGCAGCAACATCACATTTGGCCTCTCACCAGCTGGCAACGGCCGACAAGCACATGTGAAAACCCCGCCTCTTAGACACATGTTCCAATTGAAAACCGCTGGGTAGAAAGGCCGCTCGACGGTTGGTGCCCGTGCCTCGATGCGACCGAATGGCGCGACGTGTGGTTGACTGCAAGGGCACTCCTGCGCTTAGCGCGGCGACGATGCGGGCCGGGATGGTCTGACGAGGAGCCGTGCATTTGGGTTCGCGCAGGCAGTTCGACCAATCAAGTCAGTGACCGATCGGTGAAATGCGCCGAAAGGCCGCAAGAAGGATGAGGAAGCAAGGATGACGCTTGTCGACAGATTGCGCGGCGCCGTGGCGGGTATGCCGCGCCGGCTCGTCGTGGCGGCCGCGGGTGCGGCGCTGCTCTCGGGCCTGATTGGCGCCGTCGGAGGCTCGGCGACCGCCGGGGCCTTCTCGCGGCCCGGTCTGCCGGTGGAGTACCTGCAGGTTCCCTCCGCCGCAATGGGCCGCGACATCAAGGTTCAGTTCCAGAGCGGTGGCGCCAACTCACCGGCGTTGTACCTGCTCGACGGTATGCGTGCGCAAGACGACTTCAACGGCTGGGACATCAACACCCCGGCGTTCGAGTGGTACAACCAGTCCGGCATCTCGGTTGCCATGCCGGTCGGTGGCCAGTCCAGCTTCTACTCCGACTGGTACAAGCCCGCCTGCGGCAAGGCCGGCTGCACCACCTACAAGTGGGAAACCTTCCTGACCAGTGAGCTGCCTGCGTACCTGCAGAGCGAGAAGCAGGTCAAGCCGAACGGCAGCGCTGTCGTCGGTCTGTCGATGGCCGGTTCCTCGGCGCTGATCCTGGCCGCGTTCCACCCCCAGCAGTTCGTTTACGCCGGCTCGCTGTCGGCGCTGCTGGACCCGTCGCAGGGCATGGGGCCGTCGCTGCTCGGCCTGTCCATGGGTGACGCGGGCGGCTACAAGCCCGCCGACATGTGGGGGCCGAAGGACGACCCGGCCTGGGCGCGCAATGACCCGTCGTTGCAGGTTGGCAAGCTGGTCGCGGACAACACTCGCATCTGGGTGTACTGCGGTAACGGCAAGCCGTCCGACCTCGGTGGCGACAACCTGCCGGCGAAGTTCCTGGAGGGCTTCGTGCGGACCAGCAACCTGAAGTTCCAGGACGCCTACAAGGCCGCGGGCGGCCAGAACGCCGTGTGGAACTTCGACGCCAACGGCACCCACGACTGGCCCTACTGGGGCGCGCAGTTGCAGGCGATGAAGCCTGACCTGCAGTCGGTGCTGGGCGCCACCCCGGGTGCGGGTCCGGCTACTGCCGCCGCTACCAATGCCGGTAACGGCCAGGGCACCTAAACACGCCAAGCAGTACGACTAGCGGCGGGAATCCTTCGGGGTTTCCGCCGCTCGTTGTTTGCGGCGTGTGTGACTTGTTTCACTACCCGGCGCGCGGGGGAACTACGGCCCTGGCTAATGTGCTTTCAGCGACTACACGATGGAGGGTGGACATGACGGTGGTGCGGGGTATGTCGGCGCTTTTCCGGGTGTTCTGCGTAGCCGTGATGGCGGTCGGGTTGGCCTTCGCGCTACAGACCGCCGCGACTGTCGGCAAAGCCAGGGCGGCGGGCTACGAAAGCCTGATGGTTCCGTCGGCGGCGATGGGCCGCGACATTCCGGTGGCCTTCATGGCCGGTGGCCCGCATGCGGTCTACCTGCTGGACGCCTTCAACGCGGCCCCGGACGTGAGCAACTGGGTCACCGCCGGTAACGCGATGAATACGCTCGGCGGCAAGGGCGTCTCGGTGGTGGCCCCGGCCGGCGGCGCGTGGAGCATGTACACCAACTGGGAGCAGGACGGCAGCAAGCAGTGGGACACCTTCCTGTCCAGCGAGCTGCCCGATTGGCTGGCCGCCAACAAGGGCCTGGCGCCCGGCGGTCACGCCGCCGTCGGTGCCTCGCAGGGCGGCTATGGCGCGATGGCGCTGGCCGCCTTCCACCCCGACCGCTTCGGCTTCGCCGGATCGCTGTCCGGGTTCCTCTACCCGTCGAGCACCAACTACAACGGCGCGATCCTGGCCGGCCTGCAGCAGTTCGGCGGCGTCGACGGCAACGGCATGTGGGGAGCCCCGCAGCTGGGCCGGTGGAAGTGGCACGACCCCTACGTGCACGCCTCGCTGCTGGCGCAGAACAACACCCGCGTCTGGGTCTACAGCCCGACGAACATGGGCGGCGACGACGCCGCGATGATCGGCCAGGCTGGCGCGGCGATGGGCAGTTCGCGGGAGTTCTATCAGCAGTACCGCAGCAACGGCGGACACAACGGCCACTTCGACTTCCCCGGCGGCGGCGACAACGGCTGGGGTTCGTGGTCGGGGCAGCTCGGGGCGATGTCCGGCGACATCGTCGGCGCCATTCGGTAGCGACGATCGCAAGCGCGGCGGAGCCGGGCGGCGCGGGTCGCTGCCCGACTGAGCCAGTCCGCAGAGCCGGTACCGTGTAGGGGTGCAGCAGGGGTCGGGAGGACCGCGTAGCTGCGATCCAACGACTCTGCTGGCAGGAGAACATGGCTAAAAGCGCGCGGCGTAAGCGCCAACGCACCCTCGCCTGGATCGCCGCACTGTCGGTCGCTGCCGTCGTCCTGCTGGGCATCTTGGCGGCGGTGACCTTGCTGCGCGGCCACGAGTCGGAGCCCAGCGCGGTACCGTCCGGGGTCCTGCCTCCGTCGTCGACGACGACGCACCCGCACAAGCCACGACCCGCCTCTCAGGACGCTTCCTGTCCCGACGTACTGCCTGGTCGACGTTCCGGGCACGTGGGAGTCCGCCGTGCAGGACGACCCCGCCAACCCCCTCCAATTTCCCAATGCGCTGCTGCACAAGGCGACCGCGAGCCTCACTCAGCAGTTCCCGTCGTCGCGGGTGCAGGCGTACACCACCCCGTACACCGCGCAGTTCCACAATCCGTTGAGCGGCGACACGCAGATGTCCTACAACGCCAGCCGGGCCGAGGGCACCCGCGCGACGGTGCAGGCGATGACCGACATGAACTCCAAGTGCCCGCTGACCAGTTACGTGCTGATGGGCTTTTCGCAGGGCGCGGTGATCGCGGGCGACATCGCCAGCGATATCGGCAACGGCCGCGGACCCGTCGACGACGACTTGGTGCTGGGTGTGACGTTGATCGCTGACGGTCGTCGTCAGATGGGGGTCGGCAACGACGTCGGGCCCAACCCGCCGGGGCAGGGCGCCGAGGTCACGCTGCACGAGGTGCCCATCCTGTCCGGGATGGGCCTGACCATGACCGGTGCGCGCCCGGGCGGTTTCGGCGACCTGAACGGCAAGACCAATGAGATCTGCGCGCCGGGCGACCTGATCTGCGCCGCTCCGGAGGAAGCGTTCAGCATCGCCAACCTGCCGGCCACGCTGAACACCTTGGCCGGTGGGGCGGGTCAGCCGGTCCATGCCCTGTACGCCACGACGCAGTGCTGGAGCATCGACGGGGCGCCGGCGACAGACTGGACGTTGAACTGGGCTCACGGTCTTATCGCAAATGCGCCACAACCAAAACACGGATGATCGGCGCGGTGGGACACAAGCGTCAGGTGGCGGTTGCCGATGGCGATCAGCGGTACCTTGTGATTTGGTCTGCCGTAGGTAGCCCCGTAACATTAAGAGGAATTTAAGAGCTATCGGACCTTTGTCGCGCACCCGGTCGGGGTGGATGCTGGCTGGGCTGGCACATCACCGGCGTTCCCCAACGGGTGCCGTGCGAGGTCCGGCGCGTGGATTAGACATGAAACCGTCGGCATAGCCGGCTGAAGAACGAAGCCGTCGGCGCAGCCGACCTAACGGACAAAGCGTCGGCCGGGCCGGCCAAAAACAGGTGCGACAGGAGAGCGGCATGGTGTACCACAACCCGTTCATCGTGAATGGAAAGATCAAGTTCCCGGCGAACACGAACTTGGTCAAGCACGTTGAGAAGTGGGCGAGGGTTCGCGGCGACCAGCTCGCCTACCGCTTCCTGGACTACTCGACCGAGCGTGACGGCGTCGAGTGCGACATCTCCTGGTCGGAGTTCAGCGCCCGCAACCGCGCCGTGGGCGCCCGGCTGCAGCAAGTCACCCAGCCCGACGACCGCATCGCCGTGCTGTGCCCGCAGAACCTGGACTACCTCGTGGCACTCTTCGGCGTGCTGTACGCCGGCCGGATCGCGGTGCCGTTGTTCGATCCGAGCGAGCCAGGCCACGTCGGCCGCCTGCATGCCGTGCTGGACGACTGCACCCCGTCGACGATCCTGACTACCACCGAGGCCGCCGAGGGCGTCCGTAAGTTCATCCGCGCCCGTTCGGCCAAGGAGCGCCCCCGCGTCATCGCCGTCGACGCGGTACCCAACGAGGTCGCATCCACCTGGGAGCCGCCGGAGGCCACCGAGAACACCATCGCCTACCTGCAGTACACCTCGGGCTCCACCCGCACTCCGACGGGCGTGGAGATCACCCACCTGAACCTGCCCACCAACGTGCTGCAGGTGCTCAACGGCCTGGAGGGCAAGGAGGCCGACCGCGGCCTGTCCTGGCTGCCGTTCTTCCATGACATGGGCTTGATCACTGCGCTGTTGTCACCGGTGGTCGGTCACAAGTTCACCTTCATGACGCCCGCGGCCTTCGTGCGTCGGCCCGGCCGGTGGATCCGCGAAATGGCGCGCAAGCCTGAGGACGCCCCGGACTGCGAAGTCATCACCGTGGCGCCGAACTTCGCGTTCGAGCATGCGGCTGTCCGCGGGGTGCCCAAGGAGGGCGAGCCACCGCTGGACCTGAGCAACGTCAAAGCGATCCTCAACGGCAGCGAGCCGGTGTCCCCGGCGTCGATGCGCAAGTTCTACGACGCATTTTCGCCGTACGGTCTGCGGGAGACCGCGATCAAGCCGTCCTACGGCCTGGCCGAGGCGACGCTGTTCGTCTCCACCACGCCGATGGACGAGGCGCCCACGGTCATCCACGTCGACCGTGACGAGCTGAACAAGCAGCGCTTCGTCGAGGTGCCCGCCGATTCACCGAAGGCCGTTCCGCAGGTCTCCGCCGGCATCATCGGCGTCGACGAGTGGGCCGTCATCGTCGACCCGGAGACCGCGAGCGAGCTGCCGGACGGTCAGATCGGCGAGATCTGGCTGCACGGGAACAACCTGGGCATCGGCTACTGGGGCAAGGAAGAAGAGACCAACGACGTCTTCCGCAACATCCTCAAGTCGCGGATCGGCCAGTCGCACGCCGAGGGTGCCCCCGACGACGGCATGTGGGTCAAGACCGGTGACTACGGCACCTACCACAAGGGCCACCTCTACATCGCGGGCCGCATCAAGGACCTGGTCATCATCGACGGCCGCAACCACTACCCGCAGGACCTCGAGTACTCGGCGCAGGAAGCCAGCAAGGCGCTGCGCACCGGCTACGTGGCCGCGTTCTCGGTGCCGGCCAACCAGCTGCCGCAGGAAGTGTTCGACAACCCGCACGCCGGCATCAAGTACGACCCCGACGACGGCTCCGAGCAGCTGGTGATCGTCGCGGAGCGCGCGGCCGGCTCGCACAAGCTGGACTACCAGCCCATCGCCGACGACATCCGGGCCGCGATCGCCGTGCGTCACGGCGTCACCGTCCGTGACCTGTTGCTGGTGCAGTCGGGAACGATCCCGCGTACCTCCAGCGGCAAGATCGGGCACCGCGCCTGCCGCGCGGCCTACCTCGACGGCAGTCTGCGAAGCGGCGTCGGTTCCCCGACGGCCTTCGCCAGCTCCACTGACTGAATCTCTGAGGACCATGGCTGACACTGAGCACCCCGAAAACGACACCCCGGGCCCAGGCGGGGAGGTGCCCGCCAAAAGAGTCGATATGACCGTCCCCGAGATGCGCCGATGGCTGCGCAACTGGGTGGGCCGGGCCGTCGGGAAATCACCCGACGACATCGATGAGTCGGTGCCGATGGTCGAGCTGGGCTTGGCGTCGCGCGATGCCGTGGCGATGGCCGCCGACATCGAGGACCTGACCGGTGTGACCCTGTCGGTCGCGGTCGCGTTCCAGCACCCGACCATCGAATCGCTGGCCACCCGCATCATCGAGGGCGAACCCGAGGTCGCCGACGACGGGCTCGACGGCGCCGACTGGACACGCACCGGCCCGGCCGAGCGCGTCGACATCGCGATCGTGGGCCTGTCGACTCGGCTGCCCGGCGACATGAACTCCCCTGACGAGACCTGGGCGGCGCTGATGGAGGGCCGCGACGCCATCACCGATCTGCCCGAGGGCCGGTGGTCGGAGTTCCTCGAAGAGCCGCGGATCGCCGCGCGGGTCGCGACAGCCCGCACCCGCGGCGGCTACCTCAAGGACGTCAAGGGCTTCGACTCCGAGTTCTTCGCGGTCGCCAAGACCGAGGCCGACAACATCGACCCGCAGCAGCGGATGGCGCTGGAGCTCACCTGGGAGGCGCTCGAGCACGCCCGGATCCCGGCGTCGAGCCTGCGCGGTGAGTCCGTCGGCGTGTACGTCGGCTTCTCCAACAACGACTACCAATTCCTGGCGGTGTCGGACCCGACGGTCGCACACCCCTACGCGATCACCGGAACGGCCAGCTCGATCATCGCCAACCGGGTGTCCTACTTCTACGACTTCCGCGGACCGTCGATGGCGCTGGACACCGCCTGCTCGAGCTCGCTGGTGGCGACGCATCAGGCGGTGCAGGCGCTGCGCAACGGTGAGTGCGACGTCGCGGTCGCCGGTGGTGTCAACGCGCTGCTCACGCCGTTGGTGACGCTCGGTTTCGACGAGATCGGCGCGGTGCTGGCCCCCGACGGCCGGATCAAGTCGTTCTCCTCGGACGCCGACGGCTACACCCGTTCCGAGGGTGGCGGCATGTTCGTGCTCAAGCGGGTCGACGACGCCCGCCGCGACGGCGACCAGATCCTGGCCGTCATCGCCGGCAGCGCGGTCAACCACGACGGGCGGTCGAACGGCTTGATCGCGCCCAACCAGGACGCCCAGGCCGAGGTATTGCGCCGGGCCTACAAGGACGCCGGGATCGATCCGCGCACCGTCGACTACATCGAGGCGCACGGCACCGGCACCGTCCTGGGTGACCCGATTGAGGCAGAGGCGCTGGGTCGCGTTGTCGGGCGGGGCCGCCCCGCCGACCGTCCCGCGTTGCTGGGCGCGGTGAAAACCAATGTGGGACACCTGGAGTCGGCCGCCGGTGCGGCGAGCCTGGCCAAGGTGGTGCTGGCGTTGCAGCACGACAAGCTGCCGCCGTCGATCAACTTCGCCGGCCCCAGCCCCTACATCGACTTCGACGGCATGCGCCTGAAAGTCATTGACAGCGCGAGTGATTGGCCGCGCTACGGCGGCTACGCGCTGGCCGGGGTGTCCAGCTTCGGCTTCGGTGGCGCGAACGCCCACCTGGTGGTGCGCGAGGTGCTGCCCCGCGACGTGATCGAGCGCGAAGCCGGGCCGCAGCCCGTCGCCGCCGCCCCGGCCGTCGACGCGGCCGAGGCGCCCACGATGGAAAGCCACTCGCTGCGGTTCGACGACTTCGGCAACATCCTCCCCGACCCCACCGAGGTCGAGGAGGAATCCTACGAGCTTCCGGGCGTGACCGACGAGGCGCTGCGCCTCAAAGCGATCGCGTTGGAAGAGCTTGCCGCACAAGAGGAGTCGGAGCCGACCCGGCCACTGATTCCGCTCGCGGTGTCGGCGTTTCTGACCTCGCGCAAGAAGGTTGCGGCCGCCGAGCTCGCCGACTGGATGGAGAGCCCGGAGGGGCAGGCTTCGTCGCTGGAATCCATTGGCCGGGCGCTGTCGCGGCGCAACCACGGCCGTTCGCGCGCGGTGGTGCTGGCCCACGACCACGAAGAGGCCATCAAGGGCCTGCGCGCGATCGCCGAGGGCAAGCAGCGACCCAACGTGTTCAGCACCGACGGGCCGGTGACCAGCGGTCCGGTGTGGGCGATGGCCGGTTTCGGTGCGCAGCACCGCAAGATGGGCAAGAGCCTGTACCTGCGCAACGAGGTCTTCGCCGAGTGGATCGAGAAGGTCGACGCGCTGATCCAGGACGAGCGCGGTTACTCGGTGCTCGAGATGATCCTCGACGACTCGGTCGACTACGGCATCGAAACCAGCAACGTCGTGATCTTCGCGATCCAGATCGCCCTGGGCGAGTTGCTCAAGCACCACGGCGCCAAACCCGCTGCGGTGGTTGGCCAGTCGCTCGGTGAGCCCGCGTCGGCGTACTTCGCCGGCGGCCTGTCGCTGGCGGACGCGGCGCGCGTGATCGCGTCGCGCTCGCACCTGATGGGCGAAGGCGAGGCGATGCTCTTCGGCGAATACATCCGGCTGATGGCGCTCGTCGAGTACTCCGCCGACGAGCTGAAGACCGTGTTCGGCGACTTTCCCGGCCTGGAGGTGTGCGTCTACGCCGCACCCAGTCAGACCGTGATCGGCGGTCCGCCCGAGCAGATCGACGCGATCGTCGCCCGCTGCGAGGCGGAGGGCCGCTTCGCCCGCAAGCTGCAGACCAAGGGCGCCGGCCACACGTCGCAGATGGATCCGCTACTCGGTGAGTTCTCCGCCGAGCTGCAGGGCATCCAGCCGATGAGGCCCACCGTCGGAATCTTCTCGACGGTGCACGAGGGCACCTACATCAAGCCCGGTGGCGAGCCGATCCACGATGTCGCCTATTGGGTCAAGGGCATGCGGCATTCGGTCTACTTCACCCACGGCGTGCGCAACGCCGTCGACAGCGGCTACACCACGTTCCTGGAGCTCGCGCCCAACCCGGTGGCGCTGATGCAGATCGGCCTGACCACCGCTGCCGCGGGTCTGCATGACGCCCAACTGATTCCGACGCTGGCCCGCAAGCAGGACGACGTCGAGTCGATGATCTCGGCCATGGCCCAGCTCTACGTCCACGGCCACAGCCTGGATATCCGCACTCTGTTCTCCCGTGCGCAGGGCCCCGAAGACTTTGCGAACATCCCGCTGACCCGGTTCAAGCGCAAAGAGCACTGGCTGGACGTGCACTTCTCCGGCGACGGCTCGGTGATCATGCCGGGGACCCACGTCGCATTGCCGGATGGCCGCCACGTCTGGGAGTACGCACCGCGCAACGGCGAGACGGATCTGGCCGCGTTGGTGAGATCTGCTGCAACACAGGTGCTTTCGGATGCCCAGTTGGTGGCCTCCGAACAGCGCGCGGTGCCCGGCGCGGGTGCCCGGCTGGTGACGACGATGACCCGGCACCCCGGTGGTGCCTCGATTCAGGTGCACGCCCGCATCGACGAGTCCTTCACCCTGGTCTACGACGCGCTGGTGTCGCGGGCCGGTCAGAGTGTGGCCGCGCTACCGACCGCGGTGGGCGCCGGCGTGGCGATCGCCGCCCCGACCGCGACCGCTACGCCCGATGCGTCCGAGGCGCCGGCCCAGGAGGCCGACGCCGAGACGCTGTCGGACAGCCTGACCAACCGCTACCTGCGCAGCGATATCGGCCGGTGGACACCGGATTCCGGCGAGACCATCGGCGAGCGGCTGGGCACGATCGTCTCGGCGGCCATGGGTTACGAGCCCGAGGACCTGCCGTGGGAGGTGCCGCTGATCGAACTCGGCCTGGACTCATTGATGGCGGTGCGGATCAAGAACCGCGTCGAATACGACTTCGACCTGCCGCCAATACAATTGACGGCCGTGCGCGACGCCAATCTCTACGCCATCGAGAAGCTGATCGAGTACGCGATCGAGCACCGCGAAGAGGTCGAGCAGCTGCACGAGCGCACCTTCAAGGGCGGCCAGAATCGCTTGCTGCTGGTAATCCTTGGCCACATCGAGCCATACGCATGTGTCTATCAGGATGTTGAACCTGGGCTTGTGGTTCTGTGCGCTCATCTATAACCTCTTCGACCGAATTCGTTGATGCACATAGAGCATATTTTTACATCAATCTGGTGGGAATCCTCTGGGTAGGCACGACGAATGAGGAACACCGGGGATTTTCTTCACCCATGAAATAATGTCCATGATTAAAGTCATTATCATTTATAGCGTCCATAATTATGGACGTAACCGGCCTTCAAAGGCGTGATTGCCGTCCAGCGGATCACCCCTGCCCTTCCGGTGTTCGCGCGTTGCCGCCGCGGCGGCATTCTTTGCGGTGATGAGCGCGTACCCTCATCCCTGAGTCGAACACGCTCCTGGGCTTTGACGCTGACTTCCAGCAGCTTGCTTGCCGTTTCCTCAATGCCCCAGCCGCGCCTTCACTCAGTTCAGGGAATTTGGAAACAGCCTTAAGCCGGTCGATGAAAAAAATGGGTGGTTCTTCCACATTGTCTTTGAGCTGATGGATGCAACTCTGTCCAACTACCACCAACTCAGAACGGGGTACAACGAGAACAACGGCCCGTTGCTGGCGTGGGCGTGTCGCAATCTGCTGGAAATTGCAATCTTCACTAAATACGTGCTGATTTCCGCGGCGAATGCGCGCCGGTTTGCGGATGATAGGTTTATTGATGGTTGCGACATCATTACATCTCTAAGGAATTTGGAGCTTCATCTCAACCCACAATCAGATACCGCACTGCTCGATGATGCCCTTGCCAGGATGCAAGCCCAGAGAAGGGCTGACCTCCACTCACTTTCGACCCACAACCCAACCCACAGCAGCCGTGGTCTTGTGCGACTTACGCGTACTTTGGCAGTCCCCGCGCATTTGTAAGTTGTTGTAAAACCTAATGCCGTTACGCTGTCACGGCAGCGTTCTGACACCAGATGAGGGTTCATACCGGGTTAACCCGAGGCGCTTTGCCTGATATGCCATGAATCGCTCGAACCCAGAGCTGATATGCGGCTCGGTCACGTGGATGTAGTACTTTTCTGTGATTCGTGGTGAGCTGTGCCCCATCAGTTTGGCCAGGGTATGCCGATCCATTCCGCTCTCGGCGCATCTGGTACCGAATGTATGCCGCCAGCAGTAAAACGGGAACCGTTCCAAGCCGGCCTTCTGACTGCTCTGAGATGGGATTTCTGAATGCTGACCAGGTGCCCGGAATTGCCCGGTCCCGGAAACACCCAGCGCTTCCGCCGGGGCTCCATCCTTAATATAAGGAGCGTTTCTCGGGCTCTCGGCGTCAGTGGGAGGACCCTTTCCGCACTCTGTGTCTTTCCTTCTTTAACCTTAATATAACCATTGGGCATCATTTCAGAGGGTTCCAAGTGGACTTGCGGCCATTCGAGCCGAAACAGCTCGGATTTCGGCCGCATGCCGGTATCAACGGCGAGTACTGTCAGCGCCCTGAGATTTGGGCCTGAGGACGCCAAATACTTTTGCTCCTCTTCAAATGAGATCACCCTATCTCGGGTTCGCTCGCCAGGCAACGCATGCACAACCGGCGCTCTGGGAATGACCTCCCATTCGAATGCCAGCCGGAGCAGCCGGCGTAAAGTCCTCAGATCGCCATTGATAGCACTCACGCTAACGCCGACAGCCTTTCGGCTTCCAGCGAACCGCGCAACGAGTTCAGGATTGATTTTCGAGATTTGTGCGTTCGCCAGTTCAGGGAAATTCAGAAGACGGGCAACAGCTCCTGACATAGAACTCGAAGCTGCTCTCTTTGACGTGTAGCCGGGCATACTCAAGAAAGCGATTCGTGAATTCCCTCAGCATCGGGGCTTCGGGTGCCGGCGGTTTGGGCCATGGGTCGAGCGGGTGAACCTCGCCCAGGCGGATCGCCCGGCGGTGCTCATGCTCGACCTCTTCAGCTTCCGTTGCGACTTTTGTCCGCGCTGACCGTCGCACAAGGAAAGACTTCGACGTGCCGTCTCGCTGCCTGATGCTCCAGTTAAATTTGTACCAGTAGGTTTGGCCTCGCTTATAGATCATTTGCATTCTCCTTGGCTGGGTTATCGGCGAGAATAGGGTTGGGAAAGATGCGGTGAGACAAGCGTGATCTTCGATCCACATGCCGTGAAAATCTTTACCGACGGCTCCTGCTACAAAAACCCCGGCGGACTGTCGGGGTGTGCCGCAATCGTTGAATATCCAGATGAGTGGCAACGTCGAGCTGAGCAGATCGTGGACTATGGGGTTGCCGAAAGCAGCATCAACCGGATGGAACTGCTAGCGTGGAATCGATCCATTGAATGGATAATCAAGGAGAGCAGCAACTTGAGCGGAGCCCGTATCCAGCTAATCACGGACTCCCAATACGTGCATCAGAACACAGCTCGAGCTGCTTCGTGGCGGAACAATAGTTGGCGCAATTACGATGGCAGACCGCTCGAAAACCGGGACCTGTGGAAACGGTTCCTCTCCTTGCGTTCTCGCCTCCGAGCAAATGTTACCTTTCATCAGACCAAGGGGAAGAAATCACCCGTGTTGAGAGCAGTGGACAGCGCTGCCAAAGCTGCTGCGAAGAGTGGAGCAGCTGGCGTCGATCGAGGTTTCAGATCGGGCAAGGTGGGGCGACCAAAGGTGAAGCTTCCCGGAGCTGCGAGCCTGCTTCCGGCGAAGGGCCAGATGATCGTCATCAGCCCATACCGATCGGTAGTCGTCGGCAAGAGTGAAAACAAAATACATTTCCTTGTTTATGACGAGGACAAGCAACAGCATTTAGACAAGTACTATGCGTACGCTGAGCCGGTAATCGGTGGCCAATTACACCGCGGCCACTCATACCGTGTTCGGTTCGGCAGCCAGCTCAAATATCCGGTCATCGAAGAGATCCTTGAAGAAATCGTGTTGTGAGCAGGCGTTATCAGGATCTCGCAAACCAGGGCCAGCGCAGGCTCACTAAACTTACCGTTTTGTGATCGTACTCTTGAAAATGAGCTTCTTAAGCAGGCGCGAGGAAGGATTGGGCCGCCTTTCGGAAACATGGCATTTTGGTACTGTTTGCACGCAGAATCCGGCCCGTGCACTGGACCCATCGATCTTCCGGTTCCACAACTCTTTGAAAATGTCTCTAACTCACACTGCAATCTTAAGCGTCGTAGCCGAACCGTTCAGCAAATTCCCGATACGGGTCTAAACCCGACAAATTCACGCCTCGCGAAGGGCAATCATCGGGTCTACTCTCGTCGCGCGCCGGGCCGGAAGGTAGCTGGCTAGAACGGCGACCGCAAACAAGAGTAGAGGTACGATCAGAAACACAGCCGGATCATGGGGGCGCACTCCGTAGAGCAAACTTGCCATCATCGAGGCGGTAGATGCAGAAAATACCACGCCTGCGACGATTCCCACGCCAGCCAGGCTACACCCTTTCGTAAGAACAGTCGCAGAATTTCGCTCCGCTGGGCGCCCAAGGCCAATGCGCAGACCGATCTCGCGTGATCTTTGGCCAACCATATAGGCCAGCAAGCCGTAAATTCCGATCGAGGCCAGCAAGAGCGCCCCCCCCGCAAATCCCGCCACCAAATTCGCCGAAAACCTGCGCGATGCCAGCGATGCATCCAGTACCTCTTCCATCGTGGTGACGTTGAACACCGGCAGCCCCGGATCTACGCTCTGAACCGCGCCGCGAATCTGCGGCTCCAGCGTGCTCGAGGGCAACGAAGTTCGCAGAGCCAAGCTCAACGACCGCCCGATAAATTGATTCAGCGGAACATAGAGGTGCGGCACGCCATCGACATCGAGCCCGTCGTGCTTGATATCTTTCACCACGCCCACCACGGTGCTCCATTGATTCACGGGATTCTCCCCGAAACGCAACCGGATACGCAGCCGCCGGCCCACGGGATCATGATCCGGCCACCAGTAGCGCCTTGCCGTCGCCTCATCGATGATCGCCACGGGCAGCTTGCCGTTTTCGTCGTCCTCGGTGAAGAAGCGCCCCTCCACCAGTGGTGTTTGTATCGCCCGAAAATAATCCGGGCTGATGCGGATAATTTCGGCGCTCAAATCTCCCGAGGATTCCGTGGGCCGGTCTTCGATGACCAGCGAATTGTGATTCGTGGTGCCGTACGCCGCCGAATCGCTGTTGATTGTGCCGGCGGCCGGCAAATTGGACGTAATCGCCGCCAACTCCACGCCGGGAATCGCGTTCGCGCGCCGCAGCAGTTCGCGATTAAACGGAATCTGCTGCGCGAAGGTGTGATACGGATCGAGCTTCGGATCATTCGGGTTCGGCAGATAGATATTCGCCGTCACCACTTGCGATGGATTGAAGCCCGGATTCTGCCGCAACAAATCGCGCAGCGTTTCCAATAGGAGCCCCGCGCCGATCATCAGCACTACCGCAACAGCCAGCTGCGACACCATCAGTGCGTCGCGCATGCGCCCGGCCTTCGCGCTGTAACCCGAGCCGCGCGAGCCCTCGCGCATCGTGCCCGCAAGTCCCGCCTTCGAGGAATGAATCGCGGGAGCCAGCCCAAACAGTAGACCGGTCGCGAGCGAAATCAGAAACGCAAATCCCAGCACCCGCCAATCAATGTTTACTTCGCCCAGCCGCGGAAGATTCGCGGGCACAAATCGCAAGACGGCTTTCAGCGTGATCACCGCCGTCGTGAGCCCTGCGATTCCCCCGATGAAAGCCAGCAACAGCGATTCGGTGAGCATCTGCCGGATCATTCTGCCCCCGCTCGCTCCCACTGCCGCTCGCACTGCCATCTCTTGCTGTCGTCCGGAGGCGCGCGCCAGAAGCAGACTGCCAATGTTTAGAGACACGACGAAGACGATCAAGATTACGGCAGCCATCAACACGACCAGCATCGGTCGAACCTTACCCACCAACGATTGCTGCAACGGCACAATCTCAACTGTCCATTTGGCTTGCGGGGGGTAATCATTCGCAAATTCGCGACGCAAATTAGCTGTCAGGGCATCAAGCCGCGCCTGAGCTTGCGCCAGGGTGAGGCCCGGCTTGAGACGACCGATTGCCCCTGGGAGTATGCGCAAGCCGCGCGCCGGCGCCGGGAACGGATCGCCACTGAATCCGCACGTAATCCACACCTCCACGGCTGGAATGTTCGGTCCGGGGTGGCGAAATCCGGGAGAAAGCACACCAACAATCGTGTATAGATCGTTATCGAGGCGGAGGCTCCGGCCGAGGACGCCAGGATCAGCCCCATAAGATCGGCGCCACAAGGCATCGCTGATCACGACCGTGGGCGCGAAACCGAGCGCGAAGTCCTGGTGACCAAACAAGCGTCCTAGTTCGGGAGTAGCGCCGAGCATGGAAAAGTAGTTGGGAGACACCTCCATCATTTCCAAATGTTCGGGCTGTTTGGCACCGGTCAAGTTTGTGGGGCCCAAAACGATGACACTCACATCTTCGAACACATCCGTCCGCGTTCTAAGATCGTCGAATTCCGGCACGGAAAACCGAACGCCCCGCAATCCTACCCCTGGGTTGTTAAAGTAGATCCTTACAAGACGGTCGGGGTCGGGGAACGGAAGAGAACGGAGCAACACGGCGTTCACGATGCTGAAAATGGCCGTGGTGGCTCCCACGCCCAGAGCCAGCGTCAGGACAGCAACGATCGTAAACGTGGGCTTCCTGACCAGCATGCGCAATCCATAGCGAACGTCCTGAAGTAAAGTCCCCATGAAGACGCTCTTTTCGGTCATACAGCTCTTACGCACGGCGCTCCTACCTGGACCAGGGCGGAACCACGCCGTTGCTGCGCGCATACGCAATCGACTGCCCCAGATGCTCGTGTTGATCTTCGAGGATGTGCATCAGCGCATCCTGCTTCGTCCAGTCTCTTCCGAACAATTTCACCGTCGTCTGCAGGTCGTTGTCGGAAAGTCCTGTAATTGCTTTTTGCAGATTGAGGTAAGAAGCCTTCAGAGCTTCCTGCAATTTCTCCGGATCGGTGATGGGCGCGGGCGGTGCCCCCGTATTCGGTGTGCCCGAAAGCACGCCGGCGAGCAGGCCGTTCTCTTTAACGATCAGGTTGAAGACGTCGGCGACGGAGCGAACGCCTTGGGCGGGTTTCCAGTCGTACTTGCCCGACATGACGCGCGCGAGTCCGGTGAATTTTTCGGAAAGCGTTCCGGCATCTTTTGTGAAGGCGGCCTGCAATCCTGCCGGCTGCGCTGCGCCTGCGCCAACGGCACCATCAGAGCGACCGCAAGCGCGCACAACTCCGTACCGAGTCAGAATCTTCTTCATGTGAAAGTCAATCATGTGTTCTTTCCTGAACTTCTTGCTCTTTGTAACGGAGGACCGACCGTTCCACAAGTTCATTATTCTCACGATGATATTGCTGTTTCCGCACGAATCTGCTATTCGTGGGAGGAGATTTTAGTAGTTACTTTAGGAGGCTCCCTTGCTCGACGATTTACAGGCGCTCGTAGTGTTTGCCCAGGCCGGGTCCATTGCCGGAGCAGCGGATCGTCTATTCCGGACACCATCGGCTATAACCCGGCAACTGCAAAGGCTGGAGGCTGCATTGGGTGCTGAGTTACTCGACCGCTCAGTGAAGCCGCCGCGCTTGAACTCGCTGGGCTCCAGGGTGCTCGAACAAGCGCGAGATATGTTGCAGCGGACGGAGGCGCTGAAATCTTTTACGTCGCGCGACGCCGAACCTCACGGCCTCTTGCGCATCGGGCTAGCGCATGCCCTGGCCGAGGGGACGCTTATCGAACCTATTCGGGCGCTGACTGAAAAATACCCCAAGGTCCGCTGCGGCTGTTGAGCGCACTTACCGGTGAATTATTTAACCTGATGCTCGCCGGTGAACTCGACGTTGCTGTCGTGTTTTTGCCCGAAGGTAAAACCGCGCCTCCACCTCTTTTGACGAATATCATCGCTCGCGACCATATGGAGATCGTTCAAGGCGCCGCAGGCAACGTGGGCGGTGATTGGGAAAGTTTGGGCAGAGCACCTTGGGTGCTCAACCGCCCGGGTGCTTGCTTCGGGCCAACCTCATCGATCAGATGGAACGTGCCGGCGTCACCCCCATGGTTGCGGCTGAAATCCACTACAACGTACATTTGCAGCTGGCACTCATTCAGTCAGGATATGGAGTCGGGCTGCTGCCGGCTCGCTTTATTGGCAGGAGAGAACTGACGAGGCACAGTTGAACTGTTGCGCCCCCCGTCATTTGACTTGCACCTGTCCGTTGCAATAGTGCGGGTTGGACAACTCGGCGCTCTGGAGAGGGCCGTCGAACTGTTGGAGCACGGCATTCGGCATTTGTTTGAGGCAGCCAACACCACGAAGCCCGTAACGAGGAGCCGAAGGGGTGTGCCCGGGAATCGGCGGAAGTCGCAATCGCGCAAGTAGTCGCCGC
>CAWCRJ010000013.1:0-193725 GCA_963797865.1 uncultured Actinomycetota bacterium | reverse complement strand
CCGAATGCGGCAGTCCTGACAATTTCGGCCACCACCGGCAAGGCGACCGCCGCTAGTTATGACGTTGCTGATGACGGGCCATCCGCCCTGGCGACGCCGTTGATCTTCATCGCCGCAGCGATCGGCCCTGCCGCGTCTTTGCTGGTGCTCCCCCCGCAGTCGGCGCGGCAGATCGCGTTCGGCGGCGAGCGTGGTTTCACCGGCTATCGAGTTTGCGCAGCACAGCGCGACATGGCACCGCCGATACTGCAAAACGCCCACCCCGGGCAAGCGCGCCGCACGCCGCGACGCTATGTTGGAAATCACTGTGACGGGCCTCAACCCGGTCCGTCACAGCAGCCCGGTTACCGCCTGGCCGCTGCAGGCGGCTCGTACGACGGATCATGGAGCGAGTTGAACGTCTACATACCCATCTTGGTGCTAGGCGCCATTGCCACTGCCTTTGCCGTGGGCTCGGTGGCGATCGCGAGCCTGGCCGGCCCGTCACGGTTCAACAAGTCGAAGATGTCGGCGTACGAGTGTGGAATCGAACCCACCGAGACATCGGTGAGCGGCCCGCATGCGACAGCCGGGCAGCGCTTTCCGGTGAAGTACTACCTCACCGCGATGCTCTTCATCGTCTTCGACATCGAAATCGTGTTCCTGTATCCCTGGGCCGTCAGCTATGACGCGCTGGGCACCTTCGCCCTGGTCGAAATGGTGATTTTCATGCTGACGGTCTTCGTCGCCTACGCCTATGTGTGGCGCCGCGGCGGCCTGACGTGGGATTGAGGTAAGACGTGGGTCTTGAGGAACAGCTGCCCGGCGGGATTCTGCTGTCCACAGTCGAGAAGGTCGCGGGCTACGTCCGCAAGAACTCACTGTGGCCGGCGACGTTCGGGTTGGCCTGCTGCGCCATCGAGATGATGGCAACGGCCGGGCCAAGATTCGACCTGGCCCGGTTCGGCATGGAGCGATTCTCGGCAACCCCCCGGCAGGCCGATCTGATGATCGTCGCTGGGCGGGTCAGCCAGAAGATGGCTCCGGTGCTGCGACAGATCTACGACCAGATGGCCGAGCCGAAATGGGTGCTGGCCATGGGCGTGTGCGCGTCATCCGGCGGGATGTTCAACAACTACGCGGTCGTGCAGGGCGTCGATCACGTGGTTCCGGTGGACATCTACCTGCCCGGCTGCCCACCGCGACCCGAGATGCTGCTGTACGCAATCCTGAAGCTGCACGAGAAGATTCAGGAGATGCCCCTGGGCGTCAACCGGGAAACCGCCATCGCCGAAGCCGAGCAGGCAGCGCTGTCGGCCCGGCCCACGATCGAGATGCGCGGACTGCTGCGATGAGCTCGCCGGACCAAGATCCCAAAGAAGCAATCAGCCGCGCGGACGAAGAAGTCATCGACGTGCGGCGCGGCATGTTCGGCGCCAAGGGCTCGGGTGACACATCCGGTTACGGACGGCTGGTGCGCGAAGTCCTGCTTCCGGGCAGCAGCCCGCGGCCCTATGGCGGCTACTTCGACGAGGTGGTCGACGGACTGGCCGCGGCTTTGAGCAAGGACAACGTCGAATTCACCGACGCCATCGAAAAAGTCGTGGTGTACCGCGACGAACTGACCTTGCACGTCCGGCGCGACGCGCTGGAGCAGGTCGCTCACCGGCTGCGCGACGACCCGCAACTGCGCTTCGAAATGTGCCTGGGCGTCAGCGGGGTGCACTACCCGCACGAGACGGGACGCGAACTGCACGCGGTGTATCCGTTGCAGTCGATCACGCACAATCGCCGCGTCCGCCTGGAAGTGTCTGCGCCCGACGGTGATCCGCACATCCCCTCGCTGTTCGGGATTTATCCGACCACCGACTGGCACGAGCGCGAGACCTACGACTTCTTCGGCATCATCTTCGACGGGCACCCGTCGCTGACCCGCATCGAGATGCCCGATGACTGGCACGGGCATCCCCAGCGCAAGGACTACCCCCTCGGCGGAATCCCCGTCGAATACAAAGGCGCACAGATACCCCCGCCCGACGAGCGGAGAGCGTACAACTGATGAGCACTACCACTGAATCGACGCACGACGGCGCCGGCGAGACCTTCGTGCTCGCCGGCGGCCAGGACTGGGACAAGGTCGTCGAAGCCGCCCGCGGTGTCGATCCCGGCGAACGCATCATCGTCAACATGGGACCCCAGCATCCGTCCACCCACGGGGTGTTGCGGCTGATCCTCGAAATCGAGGGCGAGACGGTCACCGACGTCCGGTGCGGCATCGGGTATTTGCACACCGGCATCGAAAAGAACCTCGAATACCGCTACTGGACCCAGGGTGTCACGTTCGTGACCCGGATGGATTACCTCGCACCGTTTTTCAACGAGACGGCCTACTGCCTGGGTGTGGAGAAGCTGCTCGGCATCACCGATCAGATTCCGGAGCGGGTCAACGTCATCCGGGTGATGATGATGGAGCTCAACCGCATCTCGTCGCATCTGGTGGCATTGGCCACCGGCGGCATGGAACTGGGCGCCATGACCCCGATGTTCGTCGGATTCCGGGGACGCGAGATCGTGCTGACCCTGTTCGAATCGATCACCGGTCTGCGGATGAACAGCGCCTACGTCCGCCCCGGGGGTGTGGCGCAGGACTTACCGCCGAACGCGGAATCCGAGATCGTCGAAGCCCTCAAGGGACTCAGGCAAGTGCTGCGCGAAATGGGCGGTCTGCTCAACGAGAACGCCATCTGGAAGGCCCGCACCCAGGACGTCGGATATCTGGATCTGACCGGTTGCATGGCGCTGGGCATCACGGGCCCCATCCTGCGTGCCACCGGGCTGCCTCACGATCTGCGCAAGAGCGAACCGTACTGCGGATATGAAAACTACGAATTCGACGTAATCACCGCAGACACGTGTGATGCTTACGGGCGCTACATGATTCGCGTCAACGAGATGTGGGAGTCGATCAAGATCGTCGAGCAGTGTCTGGACAAGCTGAAGCCCGGCCCGACCATGGTCGAGGACCGCAAGATCGCCTGGCCGGCCGACTTGGAGGTGGGCCCCGACGGCTTGGGCAACTCACCGGAACACATCGCCAAGATCATGGGCGGCTCGATGGAGGCGTTGATTCACCACTTCAAACTGGTCACCGAGGGCATCAGGGTTCCGGCGGGCCAGGTCTACACGGCGGTCGAATCGCCGCGCGGGGAGCTGGGCGTGCACATGGTCAGCGACGGCGGCACCCGGCCCTACCGGGTGCACTACCGAGACCCCTCGTTCACCAATCTGCAGGCGGTCGCGGCGATGTGCGAAGGCGGGATGGTCGCTGACCTGATCACCGCCGTCGCCAGCATCGACCCGGTCATGGGCGGGGTGGACCGTTGACCGGGCCGCAGGGACAGCCGGTCTTCATCCGGCTGGGCCCACCGCCCGACGAGCCCAACGCGTTCGTCGTCGAGGGTGCGCCCAAGACGTATCCGCCCGACGTGCGGGCCCGGCTGGAGGTCGACGCCAAGGAGATCATCGGCCGCTACCCCGACAAGCGTTCGGGGCTGTTGCCGTTGCTGCACCTGGTGCAAGCCCAGGATTCCTACCTGACACCGGCGGGCCTGGAGTTCTGCGGTGAGCAGCTGGGGCTCACCGGGGCCGAGGTGTCCGCGGTGGCGAGCTTCTACACGATGTATCGGCGCGGCCCCACCGGCGATTATCTGGTGGGTGTCTGCACAAACACGTTGTGCGCCATCATGGGCGGCGATGCGATCTTTGATGCCCTGAAGGAACATCTGGGCGTCGGCAACGACGAGACCACCGCCGACGGGTCGGTCACTCTGCAGCACATCGAGTGCAACGCCGCCTGTGATTACGCACCCGTGGTGATGGTGAATTGGGAATTCTTCGACAACCAAACACCGGAGTCGGCGCGCGAACTCGTCGACTCGCTGCGTTCCGGTGAGCCGCAGCCGCCGACTCGCGGTGCTCCGCTGTGCGTCTTCCGGGATACGTCGCGCATCCTGGCCGGCCTTCCCGACGAGCGTCCTGACCAAGGACAGGGCGGCGCGGGCGCGGCCACCCTGGCCGGCCTGAAAGTAGCCAAGGAACACGGCATGGAGGCGCCCAGCGCGCCGGAAGGCCAGTAATGACAACAACTTCTGACACTTCGCAGACGACGCCGCTGACCCCTGTCATCAGTCGGTTCTGGGACGATCCCGAGTCCTGGACCCTGCAGACCTACCACCGCCACGGCGGCTACGAGGCGATGAAGAAGGCGCTAGCGATGGAGCCCGACGCGGTGATCGGGGTGGTGAAGGACTCCGGGCTGCGCGGGCGCGGCGGCGCGGGATTCTCGACGGGCACGAAGTGGTCTTTCATCCCGCAGGGCGACACCGGCGCGGCCGCCAAGCCGCATTACTTGGTCGTCAACGCCGATGAGTCGGAACCCGGTACGTGCAAAGACATTCCGCTGATGCTGGCGACGCCGCATGTCCTCGTCGAGGGCGTCATCATCGCCTCGTACGCGATCCGGGCCAGCCACGCGTTCATCTATGTGCGCGGGGAGGTGCTGCCGGTCTTGCGCCGCCTGCAGAACGCGGTTGCCGAGGCCTACGCCGCCGGCTACCTGGGCCGCGACATCAACGGCTCGGGCTTCGACCTTGAGCTGGTGGTGCACGCCGGTGCCGGCGCCTACATCTGCGGCGAGGAAACCGCGCTGCTGGACTCGCTGGAAGGCCGCCGCGGCCAGCCACGATTGCGGCCGCCCTTCCCGGCCGTCGCCGGGCTCTATGGCTGCCCCACGGTGATCAACAATGTCGAGACCATCGCGAGCGTGCCGTCGATCATCGGCAACGGCGTGGACTGGTTCCGCTCGATGGGCAGCGAGAAATCCCCGGGCTTCACGCTGTATTCGCTGTCGGGCCACGTCGCCCGGCCCGGTCAGTACGAGGCCCCGCTGGGAATCACGTTGCGGGAGTTGCTCGCCTACGCCGGTGGCGTGCGGGCCGGGCATCGGCTCAAGTTTTGGACACCCGGCGGGTCGTCCACCCCGCTGCTGACCGACGAGCACCTCGACGTGCCGCTGGACTACGAGGGTGTCGGCGGCGTCGGCTCGATGCTGGGCACGAAAGCGCTGGAGATCTTCGACGAGACCACCTGCGTGGTGCGCGCCGTGCAGCGCTGGACCTACTTCTACAAGCACGAGTCGTGCGGAAAATGCACGCCGTGCCGCGAGGGCACTTTCTGGCTGGACCAGATCTACGAGCGGCTGGAAACGGGCAAGGGCACCGACGAGGACATCCAGAAGTTGCTGGACATCTCGGACACCATCCTGGGAAAGTCGTTCTGCGCCTTGGGCGATGGTGCCGCCAGCCCGGTGATGTCGTCGATCAAGTTCTTCCGCGACGAATACGTCGCGCACGTCGAGGGCGGCGGATGCCCCTTCGATCCACGAGACTCCATGCTGACGGCGGAGCGCGACGGCGCGAAAGGGTAGGACTCGATGACGAGCGCGGCCAAAACCGAAACCGGCGACGAGGTGCGTCCGCCGGAAATGGTGACGCTGACCATCGACGGGAACGAGATCAGAGTCCCCAAGGGAACTCTGGTGATCCGGGCCGCCGAATTGATGGGCATCCAGATCCCGCGGTTCTGCGACCACCCGCTGCTGGAACCGGTCGGCGCGTGCCGGCAGTGTCTGGTCGAGGTCGAAGGCCAGCGCAAGCCGATGGCCTCGTGCACCACAGTCGCCACTGATGACATGGTGGTGCGCACCCAGCTCACCTCGGAGGCCGCCGACAAGGCCCAGCACGGTGTGATGGAGCTGCTGCTCATCAACCACCCGCTGGACTGCCCGATGTGCGACAAGGGCGGGGAATGTCCGCTGCAGAACCAGGCAATGTCCAACGGCCGCGCCGATTCTCGCTTCGCCGACGTCAAGCGCACCTTCGCCAAGCCGATCAACATCTCGTCGCAGGTCCTGCTGGACCGGGAGCGCTGCATCCTGTGCGCGCGCTGCACCCGGTTTTCCGAGCAGATCGCCGGCGACATCTTCATCGACATGCAGGAACGAGGCGCCCTGCAGCAGGTCGGCATCTACGCCAACGAACCGTTCGACTCCTACTTCTCGGGCAACACCGTGCAAATCTGCCCGGTGGGCGCACTGACCGGGTCCTCGTACCGGTTCCGGGCCCGCCCTTTCGACCTGGTCTCGAGCCCCAGCGTCTGCGAGCACTGCGCTTCCGGGTGCGCGCAGCGCACCGACCACCGCCGCGGCAAGGTGCTGCGCCGGCTGGCCGGCGACGATCCCGAAGTCAACGAGGAGTGGAACTGCGACAAGGGCCGGTGGGCCTTCACCTACGCGACCAGGGCCGACGTGCTCACGACTCCCCTGATCCGCGACGCCGACGGCTCGCTGCAACCGGCCTCGTGGTCGCACGCGATCGCCGTCGCGTCAAAGGGCCTCGAAGCGGCGCGTGGCCGCGCCGGTGTGCTGGTAGGCGGCCGGGCGACCTTGGAGGACGCCTACGCCTACTCCAAGTTCGCACGAATCGTTCTGGACAGCAACGACATTGACTTTCGAGCCCGCCCGAGCTCGGCCGAGGAGGCCGACTTCCTGGCCGCCCGGATCGCCGGCCAACCGATCACCGTCAGCTACGCCGATCTGGAATCGGCACCGGTCGTCGTGCTGGCCGGATTCGAGCCCGAGGACGAGTCGCCCATCGTCTTCCTGCGGTTGCGCAAGGCGGCCCGCAAACACGGGCTGCCGGTCTACGCCATCGCACCGTTCGCCACCCGCGCGCTGACCAAGATGTCCGGGCGGCTGATCAAAACCGTTCCCGGCGCCGAAGCTTCGGCACTGGACGGGTTAGCCGGGGGCGAGGTGGGTGATCTGCTGTCCACCCCGGGTGCGGTCATCATGGTCGGCGAACGGCTGGCCACGGTACCAGGCGGATTGTCGGCCGCGGCCCGGCTCGCCGACACCACCGGCGCCCGCCTGGCCTGGGTGCCGCGTCGCGCCGGCGAGCGGGGCGCGCTGGAGGCCGGTGTGCTGCCGGGGCTGCTTCCCGGTGGCCGACCGATCGACGACGAGACCGCCCGGGCGCAGGTGGCCCAGAAGTGGAACGTGTCCGAATTGCCCTCCGGCAGTGGGCGTGACGCCGACGCAATCGTTGCCGCCGCCGCCGACGGCACGCTAGGCGCGCTGCTCGTGGGCGGTGTCGAGCCCGACGACTTCACCGACCCGCACGCGGTGCTGGCCGCGCTGGACGGCGTCGGCTTCGTGGTCAGCTTGGAGTTGCGGCACAGCGCCGTAACCGAACGCGCCGACGTCGTGTTCCCGGTCGCATCGACGACGCAGAAGGCCGGTGCATTCGTCAACTGGGAGGGCCGCTTCCGGCCGTTCGAGGCCGCGCTGCGCGGCACCGCCCAGCAGGCCAGCCAATCCGACCACCAGGTGCTCGACACGCTTGCCGACGAAATGGGCGTGTATCTGGGCACGTCCACCGTCGCCACGGCCCGCGAAGGGCTGGCCGCGCTGCGGCACTGGGACGGCAAGCGCGCCGCGAACCCGGACGTCGCGGCCGCCGAGCTGCCCCGGCCCGCCGCGGGCGAGGCGGTATTGGCCGGCTGGCGGATGCTGTTGGACAACGGCCGATTGCAAGACGGCGAACCACATCTGGCGGGAACCGCGCGCGAACCCGTCGCCCGGCTGTCCGCCGATACCGCCGCAGAGATCGGCGCCGCCGACGGCGACGCGGTCACGGTCGGCACGTCGCACGGATCCATCAGCCTGCCGCTGGTGATCACCGACATGCCCGACCGGGTGGTGTGGCTTCCGGTGAACTCGCCCGGCTCGGCGGTGCACCGCCAACTCGGCGTATCGGTTGGCAGCACAGTCAAGATCGGAGTCGGCTCATGACCGCCGGCGACGATAAACAGAGCAGTGCGATCGGAAAAGGGCGAGAGGAGCGGCGCTCATGACAGCGTTGACCGCGTTCGGGCACGACACCTGGTGGTTGGTGCTCGGCAAGGCGCTGGCAATCTTCGCGTTCCTCATGCTGAACGTGCTGGTGGCGATTCTGCTCGAACGCAAGATCCTCGGCTGGATGCAGCTGCGGCCCGGCCCCAACCGGGTGGGGCCGTGGGGTGCCCTGCAGAGCCTTGCCGACGGAATCAAGTTGGCGCTCAAGGAGACCATCACCCCCGGCGGCGTCGACAAGTTCGCCTATTTCGCGGCGCCGGTCATCTCCACGATCCCGGCGTTCACCGCGTTCGCGTTCATCCCGTTCGGTCCGGTCGTGTCGGTGTTCGGACACCGCACACCGTTGCAGCTGACCGATCTGCCGGTCGCGGTGCTGTTCATTCTGGGGCTGTCGGCGATCGGTGTGTACGGAATCGTGTTGGGCGGTTGGGCTTCCGGATCCACCTACCCGCTGCTGGGCGGGGTGCGCTCCACCGCCCAGGTCATCTCCTACGAGGTAGCGATGGGGCTTTCGTTCGCGGCGGTCTTCCTCTACGCCGGCACCATGTCGACGTCACAGATCGTCGCAGCCCAGGACCGGATCTGGTACGTGTTCCTGCTGCTGCCCTCGTTCGTCATCTACCTGATCTCGATGGTCGGCGAAACCAACCGGGCGCCTTTCGATTTGCCCGAGGCCGAGGGTGAGCTGGTTGCGGGATTCCACACCGAATACTCGTCACTGAAGTTCGCGATGTTCATGCTGGCCGAGTACGTCAACATGATGACGGTGTCGTCACTGGCCACCGTCCTGTTCTTCGGTGGCTGGCACGCGCCGTGGCCGCTGAACATGTGGGCGGGCGCCAACACCGGCTGGTGGCCGGTGCTGTGGTTCACCGCCAAAATGTGGACCTTCCTGTTCATCTACTTCTGGCTGCGGGCCTCGCTGCCCCGGCTGCGCTACGACCAGTTCATGGGGCTGGGCTGGAAGCTGCTCATCCCGGCCTCGCTGGTCTGGGTGCTGATCGCCGCCGTCATTCGCACGCTGCAGAACCAGGGCTATCAGCACTGGACCCCGATCCTGGTGGCGAGCAGCATCGTGTTCGCCACGGTGCTCGTGCTGTTGCTGCGAAAACCGTTCAGCGCGCCGGGTATTCGCGCGCTGGAGAAACAGTTGCGCCGCGAGGCGAAGAAGCTGCCAGCCGCAGAAAGCCCGGCACCGGTATTCCCGACACCGCCGCTGCCGATGAAGTCCCTGGCGGCTGCGAGCAAGGAGGAAGCACGTGGCTAAATTCTTGGACGCCGTGGCCGGATTCGGCGTGACGTTCGGATCGATGTTCAAAAAGAACGTCACCGAGGAGTATCCGGAGAAGCCGGGCCCTGTCATGCCGCGCTACCACGGCCGTCACCAGCTGAACCGCTACCCGGACGGTCTGGAGAAATGCATCGGGTGCGAATTGTGCGCCTGGGCGTGCCCGGCCGACGCGATCTACGTCGAGGGCGCGGACAACACCGAGGAACTCAGGTATTCGCCTGGGGAACGCTACGGCCGGGTCTATCAGATCAACTATCTGCGGTGCATCGGTTGCGGACTGTGCATCGAGGCCTGCCCCACCCGAGCGCTGACCATGACCAACGACTACGAGATGGCCGACGACAACCGCGCGGACCTGATCTACGAGAAGGACCGGCTCCTGGCGCCGCTGCTGCAAGACATGCTCGCGCCGCCGCACCCCAGGACCGCTGGCGCCACCGACAAGGACTACTACCAGGGCAATGTGACCGCACAAGGGCTGCGGGGGACCCAGCAGGCCGGAGACTCCCGGTGACCGGATTGACCGGTCACGCCGTCGCCGTGGCGTCGAGTTTCGCGCAAGACACCATCGTCCGCACCTCCACCGGCGAAGCGGTCGCCTTCTGGGTGCTGGGCGTCCTGGCCGTGCTTGGCGCGGTCGGGGTGGTCACGGCCGTCAACGCCGTGTACTCGGCGATGTTCTTGGCGATGACCATGATCATCCTGGCGGTGTTCTACATGATTCAGGACGCGCTGTTCTTGGGTGTGGTTCAAGTCGTGGTCTACACCGGCGCGGTGATGATGCTGTTCTTGTTCGTGCTGATGCTCATCGGTGTGGACTCCGCGGAATCGCTCAAGGAGACGCTGCGCGGTCAGCGGATCGCCGCAGTGGCGGCAGGTATGGGGTTCGGCATTCTGCTCATCGCCGCCATCGGCAACCTGACCACCGGCGGTTTCGCCGGGCTCACCACCGCCAACGCCAACGGCAACGTGGAAGGGCTGGCGGCGCTGATCTTTTCGCGGTACCTGTGGGCGTTCGAGCTGACCAGCGCGCTGCTGATCACCGCGGCCGTTGGTGCGATGGTGCTGGCGCACCGCGAGCGCTTCGAGCGCCGCAAGACACAGCGCGAGCTCTCCCAGGAACGATTCCGGGCGGGCGGGCACCCCACCCCGATGCCCAGCCCCGGTGTGTACGCACGCCACAACGCCGTCGACGTGGCCGCGTTGCTGCCGGACGGCTCGTACTCGAAGCTTTCGGTGTCGCCGATGCTGCAAAGTCGCGGCGCCGACGGCAAGAGGACCCCGTCCACCGAGCCGAGCCCGACTCTCTCGCAAGGCGGTACGTCGTGAATCCGGCTAATTACCTGTACCTTTCGGCACTGCTGTTCACCATCGGGGCTTCCGGTGTGTTGTTGCGCCGCAACGCAATCGTCATGTTCATGTGCGTCGAGCTGATGCTCAACGCGGTCAACCTCGCGTTCGTCACGTTCGCGCGGATGCACGGCCAGCTGGACGGGCAGATGATCGCGTTCTTCACCATGGTGGTCGCCGCCTGCGAGGTGGTCATCGGCCTGGCCATCATCATGACCATCTTCCGTACCCGCAAATCGGCATCCGTCGACGACGCGAATCTACTCAAAGGCTGACGACGCCAACATGACTCACTACACGTGGCTGCTGGTGGCACTGCCATTGGCGGGCGCCGCAATCCTGCTGTTCGGCGGGCGACGCACCGACCGGTGGGGGCATTGGCTGGGCTGCGCTACCGCCCTCGCGGCATTCGGGGTGGGCCTGAGCCTGCTCAGCGAGCTGCTCGGCCGCGCCGCCGACGACCGCGTCATCCACCAGAAGGTGTTCAGCTGGATCCCCGTCGGCCAGCTCCAGGTAGACCTCGGGCTGCAGATCGACCAGCTGTCGGTGTGTTTCGTGCTGCTGATCTCCGGGGTCGGGTCGCTGATCCACATCTATTCGGTCGCCTACATGGCCGAAGACGTGGACCGCCGAAGGTTTTTCGGTTACCTCAACCTGTTCCTGGCGTCGATGCTGCTGCTGGTCGTCGCCGACAACTACGTGGTGCTCTACGTGGGCTGGGAAGGCGTCGGCCTGGCGTCCTACCTGCTGATCGGATTCTGGTATCACAAGCCGACGGCGGCCACCGCAGCCAAAAAAGCGTTCGTGATGAACCGGGTCGGCGATGCCGGGCTGGCCCTGGGAATGTTCTTGATGTTCAGCACTTTCGGTACCCTGTCGTATGCCGGGGTGTTCGCCGGCGCACCGGCAGCCAGTCATGGCGCGCTGACCGCCATGGGATTGCTGTTGCTGCTGGGCGCGTGCGCAAAATCCGCCCAAGTCCCGCTGCAGGCCTGGCTGGGTGACGCCATGGAGGGCCCCACCCCGGTGTCCGCGCTGATCCACGCCGCCACCATGGTGACCGCCGGTGTGTATCTGATCGTGCGGTCCAACCCGCTGTACAACCTGTCCGCCGACGCACGACTGGCCGTGGTCATCGTGGGTGCGGTCACACTGCTGCTCGGAGCTTTCATCGGTTGCGCCAAGGACGACATCAAGCGCGCGCTGGCCGCCTCGACGATGAGCCAGATCGGCTACATGGTGCTGGCGGCCGGCCTCGGGCCGGCCGGCTATGCCTTCGCGATCATGCACCTACTCACCCACGGTTTCTTCAAGGCCGGTTTGTTCCTCGGCTCCGGCGCGGTGATTCATGCGATGCACGAAGAACAGGACATGCGCCGCTACGGCGGTTTGCGTGCGGCGCTGCCCATCACGTTCGTCACCTTCGGCCTGGGCTATCTCGCGATCATCGGCGTGCCGCCCTTCGCGGGCTACTTCTCCAAGGACGCCATCATCGAGGCGGCGCTCGCGTCGGGTGGCATCCAGGGTTACCTGCTGGGTGGCGCCGCGCTACTGGGTGCCGGCGTCACCGCGTTCTACATGACGCGCGTAATGCTGATGACCTTCTTCGGCAAGAAGCGCTGGGGCCCCGGCACCCATCCACATGAGGCGCCGGCCCTGATGACGTGGCCGATGATCCTGCTCGCCATCGGCTCGGTGCTCTCCGGTGGCCTGCTGGCGGTGGGCGGCACCCTGCAGAGCTGGCTCGAACCGGTTGTCGGGAAGCACGAGGAAGTCAGCCACGCGTCCCCAGCCTGGGTCAGCTCCGCGCTAGCGCTAGGTGTCGTGGTCATCGGCATCGCGGTGGCTTACCGGTTGTATGCGAAGGTACCGATCCCCCGGGTGGCTCCGCTCTCCGTGTCGGCGTTGACGACGGCGGTACGCAGCGACTTCTACGGCGATGCCTTTAACGAGGAGGTCTTCATGCGCCCCGGTGCGCAACTGACTCACGCGCTTGTCGACATCGACAACGCGGGTGTCGACGGATCGGTCAACGCGCTGGCTGCGCTGGTGAGCTCGACGTCAAATAGGCTGCGGGGGTTGCAAACCGGCTTCGCCCGCAACTACGCATTGTCGATGCTGACGGGCGCGGTGCTGCTGATCGCGCTGATCCTGGCGGTTCGACTGTGGTGATTCGTGCCGGCGAGCGAAGCGATGTCGAGGCACCTCAGGCTTGCGGGGAAAGGGAGCGGCGCTCATGAATAGCGTTCCATGGCTCAGCGTGCTGTGGCTGGTGCCGCTGGCCGGCTCCGTGTTGATCATCCTGACGCCGCCCGGACTGCGACAGCTCGCCAAGTGGACCGGTCTGGTCTTCGGCGTCCTGACCCTGGCGGTGGCCATCGTTGTCACGGTCGGGTTCAAGGCCGGTGGCGCGCCTTACCAATTCGTCGAAAAGCATCAGTGGATCCCGGCTTTCGGCGCCGGCTACACCCTGGGTGTCGACGGCATCGCGGTGGTTCTGGTGCTGCTCACCGCGGTGCTGATTCCGGTGCTGCAAGTGGCCGGCTGGAACGACGGGGGCGAACGCAGCCGCGGGGTGCAGGCCTACATCGCCTTGACGCTGGCCATCGAGTCGATGGTGCTGATTTCGGTCGTCGCCCTGGACGTGTTGCTGTTCTACGTCTTCTTCGAGGCCATGCTCATCCCGATGTACTTCCTGATCGGGGGCTTCGGCGGCGGCCCCGGCAGGTCGCGCGCGGCGGTGAAGTTCTTGTTGTACAACCTGTTCGGCGGGCTGATCATGCTGGCCGCGGTGATCGGGCTGTATGTGGTGACCTCGCAACACGGTTCGGGCACCTTCGACTTCCGCGACATCGTGACCGGCGTCGCCTCGGGCCGTTACGGCGCGGACTCGGCGGTGTTCAAGGCGCTGTTCCTGGGCTTCATGTTCGCGTTCGCGATCAAAGCCCCACTATGGCCGTTCCACCGCTGGCTGCCCGACGCCGCGGTCGAGGCCAGCCCTGCCACCGCGGTGCTGATGATGGCGGTGATGGACAAGGTCGGCACCTTCGGCATGCTCCGCTACTGCCTGCAGCTGTTCCCCGGCGCCTCAACGTATTTCCGCCCGCTGATCGTCGTGCTGGCGGTCATCGGGGTGATCTACGGCGCGGTCGTCGCCATCGGCCAGACCGACATCATGCGGCTGATCGCCTACACCTCGATCTCGCACTTCGGATTCATCATCCTGGGCATCTTCGTGATGACCAGTCAGGGCCAGAGCGGGTCGACGCTGTACATGCTCAACCACGGCCTGTCCACGGCCGCGGTCTTCCTGATCGCCGGATTCCTGATATCGCGGCACGGCAGCCGCGCGATCGCCGACTACGGCGGCGTGCAGAAGGTGGCGCCGATATTGGCGGGCACCTTCCTGGTGTCGGCCATGGCCACCCTTTCACTGCCGGGCCTGGCGCCGTTCATCAGCGAATTCCTGGTCCTGCTGGGCACTTTCAACCGGTACTGGCTGGCCGCCGGCTTCGGGGTCACCGCGCTGGTGCTCTCGGCGGTCTATATGTTGTGGTTGTACCAGCGCGTGATGACCGGGCCGGTCGTCAGCGGCAACGAGAAGATCGGCGATCTGCGCGCGCGCGAATTGGTCGTCGTCGCACCGTTGATCGCGCTGCTGCTGGTGCTCGGCATCTACCCCAAGCCCGTGCTCGACATCATCAATCCCGCCGTCGAGAACACCATGACCACCATCGGCCAGCATGACCCCAAGCCGACCGTCCCGGTGGGGACACCCAGACCGGCCGAACTACACCGGACCGCCGAAGGACCGCGATGACCCTTCCTACCCCGAGCATCCAGTACTTCCTGCTCTGCCCGACCCTCATCGTATTTGGCGTCGCGGTGGTGGGCGTCCTCGCAGAGGCGTTCCTGCCCAGGCGAATTCGCTACACCGCGCAGGTCACGCTCTCGCTCGGCGGTCTGGTCGCGGCGTTCGTCGCGGTCATCGCCGTGAGCCGCTCGATCCAAAGCTCGGGGCGCGTGGCCGTTTTGGGCGCCATGGCCATCGATCGCCCGACGCTGTTTCTGCAGGGCACCGTGCTGCTGGTCGCGGTGATGGCGGTCATCTTCATCGCCGAACGCACCCAAGCCAAGGCGGACAGCAGGGTGTCCGTGGGGGTCGGCACGGCCGGCTCGGGCGGCCTGGACTCATTCACGCCACAGGCATCGGCGGTGCCCGACGGCGACGCCGAGCGCGAGGCGCAGCGTGCCGGGGCCGCCCAGACGGAGCTGTTCCCGCTGGCGCTGCTGTCGGTCGGCGGCATGATGGTCTTCCCCGCATCGAACGACCTGTTGACCATGTTCGTTGCGCTGGAAGTGTTGTCCCTGCCGCTGTACCTGATGTGCGGCCTGGCCCGTCATCGTCGCCTGCTCTCGCAGGAAGCGGCGATGAAGTACTTTCTGCTGGGCGCGTTTTCGTCGGCGTTCTTCCTCTATGGTGTCGCACTGCTCTACGGCGCGACAGGCACGCTGCTGCTGACGGGTATCCGTGATGCGCTGGCCGCGCGCGGCAACACCTCGATGGCGCTGGTCGGCGTCGCGCTGCTGTCCGTCGGCCTGCTGTTCAAGGTCGGTGCCGTTCCGTTCCACTCCTGGATTCCCGACGTGTACCAGGGCGCCCCCACCCCCATCACCGGGTTCATGGCGGCGGCCACCAAGGTTGCGGCTTTCGGTGCGCTGCTTCGGGTTATCTATGTGGCGTTGCCACCACTGCACGATCAGTGGCGCCCGGTGCTGTGGACCATCTCGATTCTGACGATGGCGGTCGGCACCATCACCGCGGTGAACCAGACCGACGTCAAACGCATGCTGGCCTACTCGTCGGTCGCCCACGTCGGATTCATCCTCACCGGCGTCATCGCCGATAACCACACAGGCCTGTCCGCCACGTTGTTCTATCTGTTGGCCTACAGCTTCAGCACCGTCGGCGCGTTCGCCATCGTCGGCCTGATCCGCGACGCAGACGGAGTGGAAGACGCCACGCTCTCGCATTGGGCGGGGCTGGGGCAGCGCTCACCCATTGTGGGCGTGATGTTTTCGATGTTCCTGTTGGCATTCGCCGGTATCCCGTTGACCAGTGGATTCGTCAGCAAGCTCGCCGTCTTCAAGGCCGCCGCCCAGGGCGGCGCCGCACCTTTGGTGATCGTCGGTGTGGTCGCCAGCGGGGTCGCCGCGTACTTCTACGTGCGGGTGATCGTCTCGATCTTCTTCACCGAGGCGACTGAGGACACCCCGCACGTGGTGGCACCCGGCATCTTGAGCAAGGCCGCTATCGCGGTGTGCGCCGCGGTCACCGTGGCGCTGGGTATCTTCCCGCAGCCCTTGCTCGATCTGGCCGACCAGGCCGCTCAGCTGCTGCACTGACGCGGGGGCTGGCGTCACCGATCAGCTCATGAACGGCCGGATGGCCAACAGGTAGATCACCAATGCGCCCAGCGGGGCCACCAACGGCAACCACGGCAACTGCAAGGGAAACGACGTCGCGACCAGCCCGACGAACGTAAACCCCAGGGCGCCAGCCGCTGTCGGCCAGCTGTCCAGCACCACCCGGGCGGACGCGCCGACCGCGTGACGGCATACCAGGTAGGCGGCGGCGCATAAACCGGACAGCGCGACGAAGATCACCGGCGGGTTGGACAGTATGACGGTGACCGCCGCCAACAGCACGGCAACCGTTGCGGCGCGCCGGAATACGATGCCCACCGCGACCGCAAACAGCGCCGCCACCCAGGCGACCACCGCGGGGCCGTGCCGAGCATCGGCGACCAGCCCCACCATGAGCAGACCGAAGCCCGTCGCGAACGCGGGCGCCCCCACCCGGGCCAGCGCGGGCGTGCCGGCGTTATCCACGAAGCCTCCCCCGCACCCGCCGGCGGCGATCCGGCATCACACCCATCGACTGCTCCAGACCCCTATCGCCCGCCCACGACACGACGTCCACGCCGATGGTGGCCATGTCGCGATACATTGCGGAGCGCTGCAACGCCCACATCCGATCCACCAAGGGATCCTGCTCGGCTTCGAACGGCGAACTATCGAGAATGTCGACGGCCAGCACGACATGGCCGCGCTTGCGCAGATTGATCAGGGCCAAGGCGAATTCGGTGTCGAGCAGGGTGGAGAACGCGATGACGATCGCCCCGGCGGGAACCGCCGCGCGCGGCGCCAACGTGCCCGTGGTGTGTTCAAATTGGTCGCCGGCGTTCAGGACGGTGTCCAGCACCCGATAGAACTGGCGCTGCCCGATGTCGGCGCCCAGCCACCGCGGGTGGTTGCCCCCGAGAGCGACGATGCCGGCCCGATCACCGTGGCGCAACGCCGTTTGCACCACTTGCGCCGCCCCGCGCACGACGCGTTCGGTGGCCTCCGTCGCCGGACCAGCGGGCTGCCGGTACCCATCGATCAAGACCACCACGTCGGCGGCGCGATCGGTCAATCGCTGTGTCACGTGCAGTTGGCCGCGGCGCGCGCTCACCGGCCAATTGACCGCGCGCAGTTGGTCGCCCGGCACATAAAGGCGAATGTCGGCGTACTCCACACCCGGACCGATATGGCGAGTCAGGTGGGCGCCCAACCGGTCGAGCAGCTCGGTCTGCGGGATGGGCGTCTGCTGCGGCGGCGTCAAGGGAAACACGATGACCTCGGCGGCCCCGACGGTGGCCGTTCCGGCGAGCAGCCCACCGCGGGCAACGACGTCGATGCGAGCCCCGATGGTATACCGGCCCCAGCGCCGCGCGGTGGCCGTGACGGTTTTCGCCTGGGCCGCGTCGGATTCGGCGACCTCGAGCTCCATGCCCGCGATGTCCGGAACCATGACCTGGACTGCCGAGGTTCCGTCGTCTTCCGTGACCCACACCCTGATGTGGGCCTGCTCGTTTTCGAAGCAACGCTGGGCGTCGGGCTCGCCATGCACCTGAATCGCCGGGACCGGCCGCTGCCAGCTGATCGAGCACAGCACGCCGAGCAGCGGCGCCGCGAAGGCGATCAGCTGCCACCGGGCGCCGATCACGGCGGCGACCATCGCAAACCCTGCGCAGGTAGCGATCGCCCGTGTCAATTCCGACGCGCGCCAGCGGAACTCGACTCCCACGCTAGACGTCACGCCGTGCTCATCCGTTTTCTCCAGCGCTGGCGCCGGTTCGCGGCACTGGTAGGCGATGCAGCAACTCTCCAATCACGTCGGCGCCCTGGATCTTTCGTACCCACATTTCGGGACGGAGGGTGATTCGGTGTGAGACCGCCGCGATAGCCAGCGCCTTCACATCCTCGGGGATGACGTAGTCACGGCCGAGCAGCAACGCGCGGGCACGGGCGAGTTGTACCAGATCGAGCTCGGCGCGTGGGCTGGCGCCCACCGCAACCTGCGGATGATGTCGCGTCGCATTGGCCAGCGACACCACATAGTGCAAGACGTCTTCGTGCACGGTCACCTGCTCGACCGATTCACGCATGGCCAGTAGGTCATGCGCGTCCACGACTTGGTTGACCGTCGGTTCGGTCGAACCTCGTTCGAGGCGGCGGCGCAGCATCGAGGTCTCGTCCCGCTCGCTGAGATACCGCAGTTCCAGCCGGATCGCGAACCGGTCGAGTTGCGCCTCGGGCAGCGGATACGTTCCCTCGTACTCGATCGGGTTGTCGGTGGCCAGCACGATGAATGGCTCTGGCAGCTGGTGTGTTTCGCCGTCGATGCTGACTTGGCCTTCGGCCATCGCCTCCAGCAGCGCCGCCTGGGTTTTCGGCGGTGTGCGATTGATCTCATCGGCCAGGAGCAGGTTGGTGAAGATGGGGCCGGGCCGGAACGCGAAGCGGCCGGACTGCATGTCGTAGATCGTCGAGCCGAGCAGGTCGGCCGGCAACAGGTCGGGCGTGAACTGCACCCGGGTGAATTGCAGCCCCAACGCGGCGGCAAAGGATCTCGCGATCAGCGTCTTGCCCAGGCCGGGCAGGTCTTCGATAAGGATGTGTCCGCGCGCGAGGACCGTGGTGAGGATAAGCCGCAGCGCGGAGCGCTTTCCCACCACCACGCGTTCTATTTCGTCGAGAATCGCCTCGCAATGGGCGGTCGTGGTTGCGGCCGGCAGCGTCATGTCGGGATCGCGCCTCCTGTCATACCTGTTCCAGCTTTTGCAGAATCTCTTGCAGCGCCGCACGACCCGGGCCGGGTTGGCGGTCACCGGTGCGCGTGACGTTGTTGGGATTGACCCATTCCCACAGTTCCGCGCCGAAGAGGATGCGCCCGGTTGCGTGGAAGGACGCAGGATCTTTGGACTGCCTTTGGCCAGTCGTCATAGCGTAACGGCGCGCGAGCATCGGGCGCAGATGCCGGTCCCAGTCCGCCCGGGTGGACTCCGACCACCGAATCGTCGTCTCGGTGGCGGAAAGCCAGCGGCGCAACGAATCCCCTAGATCGTCGGCGTCCGGCTCCGCGTCGGCATCGAATCCGCGCGCCAGGGCACGACGAAGGCTGAGCAGCACCAGAGCCAGCCCCAGACCGGAGGCCGCCAGCACCCACCGTCGGTCATGCTGCGTGAGCGCCAACAGTTCTGTCCCGATGATGAGGCAAACGCCCAGGGAAGTAATCTTTTTCATGCCAGGCTCCGCGAGCCCAGCTCGTCGAGGACCAATCGAAGTACTCCCACCGCGATGTCGCGGTGGCCCTCGTTCATCACGTGCGGGCTGAATCGCGCCTCGGCGAACAGGTTCACCAGTTGGACGGCGTTGTCGGCATGCAGAGCGTGGTGCTCAACCGCGCGGGCCAGCACCTCGGTTGGGGTGTCGAATTCCTGGGGTGCTGCGCCCGGAACCCGTGCGAGTTCACGTTCCATAGCGGCATAGCAGGCGATGATCGCATCTCGCGGCTCCCGGCTCAGGTCTGTCATCTCGGCCAATCCACGTTCGGCCGCTCGCGCCAGTGACTCCGAACGCGCGGGAGGCGCTGGGGATTCCGTCGGCTCGTCGGCGATGCCGGGAACCGCCGGACGCCAGCGCCGCCGCGCCGATGCGACCGTCCCGGCGACGAACATCACCAGCATGGCGACCGTGCAGACCAGCAGGATCCCCAGCATGTTCTGCGAGCCGTCGCGAGGACGGTGCGGATGCTGCTGCGGCGGCTGTGCGGGCGGGTGCGTCGACGGTGCCGCGCCGCTATCAGACGGTGACGGGCCTGGACCGACGCCGTGGGCCAAGAACCGGGCCAGCAACATCACGATCAGCAGCCAGGCCGCGATCACGCCCAGGCCGATCAACAACACGCGCCAGCTCGGTCGTCCCTTGCCGGTGCCCAGCATCTCGGACAGCCCGACGGCACTCGGCGCGCGAGCGCGGGGGTCTCGCAAGCGGGCGATCACGGCGACCGCGATCAGCGCAAGCGTCACGGCGAGAACCGCTACCACGAAGGCCAGCGCCGCCCGGCCGCTGGACTCGCTGCGCATCGCATCGTGACGAGCGGGGAGGTAGCCGCGCAGGGCGGCAGCCACCACGAGCAGCAGAACGATCAGGGCAACGACTCGCCCTGTCGGCTTGTCCATACCAGGCATTGGCACGCCACTCGATTGGTTGTTGCGGCACTGGCTTTCCTCATACTTGCACGTCAGACCGGCATAAGGCCAGCACCGGCCTTCCCGCCTATCCACAGTCGGCGGTTCATCCACATGTTCTTCGGCCCTGGTTGTACTCGAACCTATGTTCGATACCGTGGACTGCATGGGCCCCTTCATAAGCGCGGAGCAGGCGCGGGAGCGAATGTGCTCCGCGCTCGACGCGATCGACGCGGCCCACCAGGTGCTGCGCCAGACCCCGTCGGACGTGGTCGGCAACGCCTTTCGGGTTGACTTCGCCGAACGACTGGAAGCCCAGGACCGCCTCAATCGGGGCCTGATGTATCGGGTCTTCGGCGAGATCGCCGACCCGCCGGACGAGGTGGGGTGCGTTCGCGCGGTGCGCGGCATCCTGTGGGCGCGGCTTCGCATCCCGCCCAAAGAAGTCATGCGGCGCTTCAGATTCGCGGCCCGGCTCCGGCCGCGACGTTCGCTCACCGGCACACCTTTGGCACCCGAGCTACCAGCGCTGGCCGCCGCGGTGGCCGCCGGCGCGGTTGGCGAGGACCATATCCGCGCCGTGTGCGCCGCGGTCGACACGTTGCCCTCCTGCGTCTCCGGCTGCGAAGCGGCCGACGCGGAGCGCACGCTTGTGCGGCACGCGACAAAGCTCGACGTCGCGATGGTCACCAGGCTGGGCCACCGGATCGCCGACTATCTCAATCCCGATGGTCGTTTCACCGAGGCAGATCGGGCTCGACGTCGCGGTGTGCACCTGAGCCCCCAAGGGCCCGACGGGATGTCGCGGCTTACCGGTCTACTGGATCCCGAGGCCCGGGCCTACTTTGAAGCCCTCGAAGCCGCGGTGCGGCCCGGCCGCCATCAGGCCCTCGACAGCGATTCCGAGGCGCGTGACGATCGCACACCGGCCCAACGCTGCCACGACGCCCTCAAGCTCGGACTCGAGATCGCCATCGGCTCATGCGGTCTCGGGATCCACCGCGGCCATCCCGTCACCGTGGTCGCCACCGCCACGTTGGCCGAACTCGACCAGGCCGCGCACGCCGCGGTCGACTCGTCAATTCAGATGCCCGCGCCGGCGCAGACCGGCGGCGGTTCGGGACTGCCGATGCCAGATCTGGCGCTCCGGCCGCGTCCTGGCAGCCACACTCCGGCTGGGTGCCAAACACATTCGTGCAGTTGGACATTCTGGGCTTGGGTGAGTTCTTCATGGTGGACGAGTCGCAGGTCGAGGATATTCAGATCGAGATGAGAGCACAGGTCGCGAAGGACCGGGCGAGCTAATAGCCCTGTACCACAACGGAATTAAGACCCAGGTTGACGTGTTAGACGACGACGGAGACATGACGTTCCTCGCCCAGTTGGACGGCCAGGAGCCGCAGACATTCCCGACTTTGCAGGCTGCGATGTTCTGGGCAGAAGACCTCGACAGCCCGACTGGCACTGTCTGGTTCGACGGCCAAGCGATCATCCGCTATGACAGCGGCAATATCGCGGTTGTGGAGTAGCCAAGCACGCCAAGCGAATCCAGCCCCGACCCAACGGTCGGGGCCTTCGTGTGTATGGGACAGGGACGCCCAGGTGTCTCAAATGAGACAGTCGCACAGAACAACCGGGCCCCTCGGCTGGTGTCCCCTAACCCTTTGACGCCCGTTTCGACCGTCTCCGTTGATCTGGGGCCGATTCCGGCGGCACTCCGGCCCAGGACGCGATCTTGCCGATACCCCGGTGGACAACATTAGGCGCGTCATCGACCAGCAGGCCCAGCACTACGGCGTGACCGGCGAGGTGATCGCGAAGGTGCTCGCAAGGCGCGGTAGACCGGCGGCTACCGTACAGCGCGCCGCTGACAAGCCGCGTGCGCTGCAACGCGGTTTCGCCGCCACTTGTTGCCCTTGCTGGTCTAAACCGGGACTCGCGCACGTTTCAAACCCTAAGCAGCACAGGAGGACACACCAAATGACAACGCTCCCAGGAACTGCGCCCGCTCGGCGCGCCTACCCGCCTTCGCCACCCCCGTTTGACGCGAGCACCGTGGGAGGTAGTGATCCGATAGAGCATGCCCTGCGTGTTCAGACCGCAGCGAAGGACCAGCACGAGCACTGGCGGAAATCGTTCAGCCCCGACGTGTCACCGGAGGACCGCCGCGATTCGGCGAACTGGTTCTCTGTCAGCGACGCCGCTCTGGCACTCAAGCCCGCACTGGATGCTGCCCGTGCTCACGCCGACGAGGCTCAGGCCAAGGTGGATGCCGCCGTCAAGGGCCAGAGGGTACCACTGATGTCGCGGCGCAGCTTGCCGCTGACCGCTTTTGGCGCAGAACCGAGCGCACCCTGGACAGCATCAAGGACCAGGGCAAGCTGGTTTCGGCAGCGCGGCATTTGATCGCGAACGTCACCGATGCCGAGCTACCCGTCGTCGCCGAAGAGATCGGGGCCTACCTGTCCAGCAGGGTCGCTCCCACAGGGTGGGTGAATGCCGCACTCGGGCGGCGGATTCCAGGTGTCGATGACTTGCGGGCCGACGTCGCGCTCAAGAACAAGCGTGCGGCTGTGCTGACCCAAAACCACAACAGCCTCACTAAGGCTTTCGCTGCTGGTACTCCCACACCTGCGCTGCTCGACCCGTACTCGCCAACTATCACCAGCGAGCCGTACGCGAACGGAGAAGTCTTCCAGCCGTGATGCCCACAACGAGTTTTGAGGGTGTGCCGCGACGGCTGGTGCTGGAAGTGCCAGTGCCGCAGCGCCTGTCGGACGAGGACCTTCGGCAGACCTCCGACATGGTGTCGTCACGCCTGCGGTACCTGCTGGGCCAGGAGTTCCAGCGGCGCAGCGCGGCACGTCGGCAGCAGCGGCTCGATGCCATCGCCGCCCGCAAGGCTACCCGGCTGGAAGCCGCCGCCAGACACGCAGTCGAGGAAGAGGCTGCCGATATGCGGGCCAAAGCCGTGGCCAGGCGGGCGGTTTCGTAACGGCATGCAAGACCGGCCTAGCTCAGACGCTTTCCGACGATGGGTTCCTTCTAACCCTTCGGTCTGGGCAGAGCCGATTGCGTCCGCTCGGGGCGCACCCACCGCTCCCATCCCGGTGGTGTGCCCTGGGTGGGCGCGCTGGCGGCGGGGGGCTGTCGATGGGTCGAGGCAAGGTCCGCTCGCGTCGGGTCTGCTTGGCTCCGGCCTCCCGCTGCCAGCTTCCAAGCATTGGCGCAAATGCGCCGATGCCCGACCGCTAAGGTAGGAGATCAAATATGGGCACCGTGACACCCGAATTCGTCGCGGCGGTTAGCGCACACACGGGCGTCCCGCAGATGTTCCTGACCGGCGACACCACCGCCGAGGTCTGGGACGCGGCGCAGCGCCTAGCGGACTGGAAGGCTAGGACCTCACCTGCAGCGCCGCCGACAGCCGCCGTCTCTGCGTCCTCGCCGCCGCCGACGCGAATCACGGCTCAACAGTTGGTCAAAGGCGACCAATGGACCGCCGCATGGCGGGCTGGGCGCTTAACGCCGCTCGGGGCACAGCAGCCGCCGCCGAGGCGGCATCAGGGGAACACGAGGACCAACCAGTGACGGTACGAGACGATTCTGCCTACCGCCGCTGGTTCCCCCATCACCAGGGCGGCGCGCCAGATGCGTTGATGCCGAACGCGATATGCCAGCGCGCTGGGTAGCCCCCGCTAAATTAAAAGGCCCGCTTAAAATAGAGGCTATTGCGCTGCGCGCATTGAGGGTTATATGTTAGTTACACATTTTGTTGCACCCCTGGGTCGGAACCGGGCTGTAAACGGTGTTCAAGGGGAATCAATCACTGCGTAAGTTGTGCTGTTTCTGTGCGTCGCACAGAGCGCACAGCAGGTAGCTGAGGACAGTCACAGGTCCAGGCAACGCAGGAGGAGAAAATCATGAAGAAAATCGCAATAACCGTCCTGGCGGCGGCAGCCGTCTCCACCGTAGGGCTGGTGTCAGCGCCGTTTGCCGTCGCCGACCCGGAACCTCCCGTCGCGCCGGGGACGTACCACTTTATCAGTAGGACTGTCGACGACACGCTGACGGCGGCCTACGACTGTGGGCCGTCCTGTTTCTCGCTGACTGCGCCCTCGGTCCGGTGGGAACTGCGGTACGACCCGGGAACGAACAACTGGCACACGGGGGACGGCATTTCGACCGTGGATGGCCACACGTTTGTCAACCAGCACGGCAAGAGCGGCCAACTCACCCCGGCCTAATCCTGTTCCCGCAAGCTGGAATTCAGCCACGCCAGGTCGGCGCTGTTCATCATCTCCGCCACGCGGCGGGGGGATGAATTCCTCAACGCCGTGTCGGATCGCCCACTGAGGGCCGTCGAACGTCACAAGGAAGCCGTCTCCAGCTGTGTTTAACTCGCGGCCCAACCGCAGGTGGTTTTCGGCGGCTCAGGCTTAGCCTCATGGCATGGATCGCATTTGGCAGTGGGTGTGGGATCGGTACGGGCCGAGGTACTCCTGGGCCCTCTTGATAGGGGCTTTCGCCTCGACGCTGCCGGTTTTTCTCATTTGGTCGTGGATTGTTCTCGCGTTCGAAAAGTCCAGTCATTACGTGGAAGCGTCTCTTTTGGCAGTTGCCGTCACGCTGGTGATGACGTTGGTGAGTGTTTTCCCTGGTAACCGACGGATGCGCCTTGCGCAGCAGTGGGCGGCTGGGCGTGAGGTTGATCGGGCAAAGGCACTGGAAGATACGTATGCCTGGGTTCGTGCGGGTGACGTTCGAGGGTTGTGGTTGGTACCGGCTTCGGTCGTAGTGCTGTTAATGGTTGTCGGCGTGATCGGGGGAGTTGGCGCGTCGCGGCTAGTTCAGTACGGGATCGTGGGTGCCGCCGCAGGAATCACTACGGCGCTGATCGGTGTGCACAACTTCGGAGAAGGAGCAATGCGACCGGCCAGGGCAGCCCTTGCCGGGGATACCGGCATCGGCGACTCTTTCCCGCGCTCACGTCCGACCTTTGCTATGTGGCTGGGCCTTTCAATTTTTGGCTCGATTTTCGTCTTCTCCACGATGGCCGCGATGCTGGCGGTCGCGCTGGATCGGGGCAGGGGGGTCCCGGTGCTCTCCGTTGTGGTCGCTTGCGCGTTGACGCTTGCCGTTGGGGTACCTATCACAGTCGGTGCGATGCTCTCACCGTCCTTCCGGCCCATTCGCGACCTCGCCCAAGGGACTGTGCGGGTCGGAGCCGGCGACTACAGCCAGCGCCTACCGGTGGTGCAGGACGATGACCTCGGCGCACTGGTGGCCTCATTCAACCGCATGCAGGCGGGATTGGCTGAGCGGCAACGACTTCACGCGGCCTTCGGCACTTATGTCGATCCCGGCCTGGCGGCGCGGCTACTTGAACAGGGTGACGATGTCTTCACCGGAGAACGCCGCGAGGTCACGGTGATGTTCGTGGACATCCGCGACTTCACCCCGTTCGCCGAGGCCAACACCGCCGAGGACACCGTCGCCCGCCTCAACACCCTGTTCGAGATCGTGGTGCCCGCTGTCGTGGACGCCGGTGGGCATGTCAACAAGTTTCTCGGCGACGGCGCACTGGCCGTTTTCGGTGCCCCGAATGACCTCGCGGAGCATGCCGACGCTGCGGTGACAGCCGCCGTGCTGATTCAGCATCTGGTCGCTGAGCGATTCAGAAGGGACCTTCGCATCGGCATCGGGATCAACACCGGTGTGGTGATCGCTGGAACCATCGGTGGCGGCGGCAAGTTGGAGTTCACCCTGATCGGTGACACCGTGAACGTGGCAGCCCGCGTCGAGCAACTCACCAAGACCACTGGTGACGCAATTCTTCTCACTGACCAGACCGTTGATGCACTGGCTTCTCGACCAACCGCACTCACCGACCGGGGGTTTCACGCGCTGAAAGGTAAAACAGCGGCAGTGCAGGTCTTCGGCCTCGACCCACGGGCCGTGGCTATCTCGGGCTGATCCTTCCTGCTGCCGGACCGCCCAAGGAGGGGTAGGGGGAAGGGGTGGGGTGGCCCCGCGTCGCACACGGCCGAAACCGTGGATTTCTGTGGCTGCAATCCAGACGCAAACCCGCTAGTCAGGCCGCTGCGGTAAAGTGGTTGGCGCGCAACGGCGTTGGAGCCGGGTCGAGGTGGCAGGAGTTCGGCCAACTCAGCGCCGCAGCCGCGACCTGGAGGACACCGTACATGGACCCTGATCAGCGCAGACAGGAGGTCGCACGGCTGCTTGCCGAAGACCCGACGCTGAGCCAGTGGGCTATCGCGAAACTGCTGGGCTGTTCTCAGCGCACAGTGAGCCGGGATATGGCGGCGCTGGGCCTCGTCTCGGCGAATCAATTCGTGACTAACCGGCCGAAACCGACAGTGCCACAACCTGGTCGGTTGCAGGTCAATGGCGGTATGTCACGCGGTGACTCGCTCGTGGCTAGGTTGCGCGGTGAGATGGCCGAGCAGAACCTCATCCCAACGTCAGTCGAGGAAGAGCACCTGGCGACGGCGAAGGACTTGGCCGACCGCATCGAACTGCTGCAGGCCATGGTGGCGCGGGACGGCGAGAGCCGCAAACTCAAGGATGGCCGCGTCGTGCTGCATCCGGCGCTGGCCGAGATCAGGCAGTGCGAAAGTGTGCTGACCCGCGTGGTGTCGGGGATATCCACGATGGAAGCCGCGCCGAAGAATCCGCAGAAGGTCAAGGCAGCCGAGACGCGCTGGCGCGCAAGCCGACTGGCTGCGGTAGAACGTGAGCGGGGAGCCGCCGACCCGTACGGTAGCTGACCAATGGCTCGCAAACCGCCGACCACCACAGCGAACGGGCATAGCACACACCATGTTCCAGGCGTCTACGAGTCCACGCTGCGCAAGCTGTGCGAGCAGCGCGTCGAGGATGCGACGAATTGGCTGATCGCCTCCGATGACCCAGAGCAGTTGGAGAAGTGGGAGGCTGAGCATGCGCGCCGGTTGGCGGCGCTGATGGATGAGCGCCGAGGAAAGCCGTTGCGGGTGCGGTCTTCTCAGCTTCCGTCGAATCTGCCGCCGCCGTACGATAATTATCCGCGAGGTGGGCAGCGGGTGTTCACCATCACGGACGACGACGTGATTACTTTGACGATGATGGGAGTTATGCGGTGATTGTTGAGGGCAAACGCAACTCAATCGCACTGAGCGGCGGGGGCGCGCAGACTGAGCCGCCGCAATACTTGGGCAGCGCCCCGGTCTTCGCCCGCCCTGGCGAGCCTGAGCCGCGTTGCGTTGTGGGGGAGCGGCTGCGGCCCGCCGAGGCCAGGCCGCGCCGTGAGGCGTCCCGCACCCTGGCGGAGGCGCGAGAGCATGGCTTGAGCATGCCGGAGGCGCTGGACCTGAGACCAGAAGAGAACATCGCGCACAGCGCGGCGGTCGTCGCTCAGGACGCGGCAGCGACCATCACGCACGACAGGTGAGCGCCCTGCTGGCCGCAAAGCATCGGCTGCCCGCACTCGCGGCACCGTGGGGCACGCTGGGCGGCACGCTGAAAGCGCCTGGACGCGGTACGAAGTCCGTAGTCCATGCGGAAATGATAACGGGCGCAGAGCGTCTGGCCATCGCCGGGCAATCGCGACGCGACCGAGCTGATGTTGATGATCGAGCCGCCACCCGCCTCGATCATGTCGGGGCACACCATCTGCATCAGCTCGTAAGCCGCGAACACCGCGATCTCGAAATGCCGGCGGTACGCGTGCAGGGGCGTGCTGACGAAGCCCGGCCAGCCGGGTTTGGCGGCGGCACCCGCCGGCTTGGCGGATCCGCGGGCTTGGCGGCGGCGGATTCGACGGCGGCACCCGCGGGCTTGGCGGCTTTATCGCGCGTTTGCGCGCCGGGCGCAGGTGGGCGCCCGGGTGCGGTGAAGGCCGCGTTGTTGATCAGAATCCCTATGGGGCCCAACGCCTCTCGCGCCGACCCTACCAGCCGGGCTATCTGATCGCGGTCGGTCAAATCGGCACGGACCGCAACGGCACGCCCGCCGGCCGCCTCGATGTCGGCGACCGTCTCGCCGATGGTTCCGGGCAGCCGGTCATCCCATACCTCTTCGGTACGCCCGGCAGCCGCCACCGCGGCACCCTCGGCCGCCAGGGCCAACGCGATCGCCCGGCCCAGGCCCCGGCTACCGCCGGTGACGATCGCGGCGCGGCCCGCCAGCCGCCCCGTCATCGCCGCACCCCGTGCACGACGATGGCAGTGGTTTGCTCCACCCACGTATCGTCGAGCTCTTCTTCCGGACGCAACAGCATCCGCAGCATCGTCGCTCCCCCAATCAACTCGATCAACCGGTCCGGATCTACATCGGGATGGGCCTCACCACGGTCCACCGCCTCGCGCAGCCGGACCCGCACCGCGGTGAACAGGTCCACGAATCGCGACATCACCCGCGCATTGAGCGCGGGGTCGGCCGTCATGTCGGCAACCAGACCGGGCAGTGCGGCGCGCACCACCGGGGTGGTGAACACGTCGCGCGTGGCCTCGATCATCATCCGCATGTCGGCGGCGATATCCCCGGCCGGCGACTCCAGCGCGGTCGGGGCCGTCGGGAAGGCCGCCTCGTGCACGAGTTCGGCCTTGCTCGACCACCGCCGGTACAGCGCAGATTTTGTGGTGCCGGCCCGCTCGGCAACCGCGGCCAGACTGATGTTGGAATAGCCCGTTTGGACAAGCAGTTCTGCGGTCGCCGACAGGATCGCCGAGTCGATACGCGGATCGCGTGGGCGGCCGGCGCCGGAGGCCTTGTCAAGGCCGGACGGGTCTGCTTTCATAACGCTACCTACCGTATCGTAATTGCCTCAACGAAGGAGGCACCTTATGGCAACAGAACCGGCGGTCGACAACGTCGACCGGCTCCAGCGGTCCAGCCGCGACGTCACAACGTTGCCGACGGTGATGTCACGCTGGCTTTCCACCGTACTGGCGGACGACGCAAATCCCGAGGTGATCGTGGAGAGCGGCGTGGACTCCACGGGCATGTCGTCCGAGACGATCATCCTGACCGCCCGCTGGCGTCAGGACGGGCAACCGACCGAACAGAAGCTGGTGGCGCGGGTCGCGCCCACCGCCGAGGACGTGCAGGTCTTCCCCACCTATCGGCTCGACCACCAATTCGACGTCATCCGAAAAGTGGGCGAGCTGACCGATGTGCCCGTGCCCCGGGTGCGGTGGCTGGAGAACACCGGCGATGTCCTGGGCACACCGTTCTTCGTGATGGATTACGTCGAGGGCGAGGTGCCGCCCGACGTCATGCCATATACGTTCGGCGGCAACTGGTTCGCCGACGCGACCGCCGAACGGCAGCGTGAACTGCAGGACGCCACCGTCGGCGTGCTGGCCACGTTGCACTCGATCCCGAACGCGCAGAGCACATTTGGGTTCCTGGCCGAGGGACAATCCGGGGACACGGCAATGCGCAAGCATTTCAACTGGGTGCGGTCCTGGTATGACTTCGCGGTGCCCGACATCGGGCGATCGCCGTTGCTGGAGCGGACCTTCGATTGGCTGGAAGCCAACTGGCCGGCGGAGGCGGCCGCCGCCGAGCCCGTGCTGTTGTGGGGCGACGCACGGGTGGGCAACGTGTTGTACAACGACTTCCGGCCGGTGGCGGTGCTGGACTGGGAAATGGTGACGTTGGGGCCCCGCGAGCTCGACGTGGCGTGGATGATATTCGCGCACATGGTCTTTCAAGAGCTCGCTGGCCTAGCAGCGCTGCCGGGGTTGCCAGGCGTGATGCGCGAGGAGGACGTGCGCGCCACCTACGCGCGGCTGGCCGGCGTCGAAGTCGGCGACCTGCACTGGTTTTACGTGTACTCGGGGGTGATGTGGGCTTGTGTATTCATGCGCACCGGCGCCCGGCGGGTGCACTTCGGCGAGACTGAGAAGCCCGACGATGTCGAATCGCTGTTCTACCACGCCGGATTGATGCGCCGATTAATCGGCGAGGGTCTTATCGGAGAGGACCAGTAATGCTCGGACCGCTCGACGAGTTCCCGGTACATCAGATCCCCCAGCCGATCGCCTGGCCGGGCTCCTCGGACCGTAACTTCTACGATCGCTCCTACTTCAACGCCCACGACCGCACCGGAAACATCTTTGTGATCAGCGGCATCGGCTACTACCCCAACCTGGGCGTTAAGGACGCGTTCCTGCTCATCAGGCGCGGGGACACCCAGACCGCCGTCCACGTTTCGGACGCCATCGACTCCTACCGGCTCAACCAGCACGTCAACGGCTACCGCGTCGAGGTCATCGAGCCGCTGCACCAGCTGCGGATCGTCCTTGACGAAACCGAAGGCATCGCAGCCGATCTCACCTGGAAAGGTCTGTTCGACGTCGTTCAGGAGCAGCCGCACATCCTGCGATCGGGCAACCGGGTCACCCTGGACGCGCAGCGTTTCGCACAACTCGGCAGCTGGAGTGGACACATCCTCATCGACGGTGAAGAAATCGTGGTCGATCCCAACACCTGGATCGGCAGCCGCGACCGGTCCTGGGGCATCCGCCCGATCGGTGAGGCCGAGCCCGCGGGCCGGCCCGCCGACCCGCCGTTCGAGGGCATGTGGTGGCTGTACGTGCCGATGGCATTCGACGATTTCGCGATCGTGCTGATCATCCAGGAGGAGCCCAACGGGTTCCGCTCGCTCAACGACTGCACCCGGATCTGGCGCGACGGTCGCGTCGAGCAGCTGGGCTGGCCGCGGGTCAAGATCCACTACCGCTCCGGCACCCGCATCCCGACCGGCGCGACCATCGACGCCACCACGTCCGATGGCACCCCGGTGCACTTCGACGTGGAGTCCAAGCTGCCGGTGCCCATTCACGTCGGCGGCGGCTACGGCGGCGACTCCGACTGGATACACGGCATGTGGAAGGGCGAGAAGTTCGCCGAGCGGCTGACCTACGACATGACCGATCCGGCCATCATCGGCCGAGCGGGCTTCGGCGTGATCGACCATGTCGGCCGCGCGGTCTGCCGCGACGGCGACGGCGAGCCGGTCGAGGGCTGGGGGCTCTACGAGCACGGCGCGTTGGGCCGGCACGACCCGTCCGGGTTCAACGACTGGCTGACGGTCGCGCCGTAGCCAGGTCAACGGTCGCGCCGTAGCCGGGTCAACGATCGCGCCGCAGCCGGGTCAACGCCGTAGCCAGGTCAACGCCGTGGCCAAATCAACGCCGCAGCCGACGCTCCGTCAGCTTGCACAATTTGCCATGAAAACCGTAGAAATGCGGTTCACTAGACCGCGTGCCAAAACCCCCGCGCATGGTCGACGTTGTCGTGGTCGGTGCGGGTTTCGCCGGACTCGCCGCGGCGCGCGAGCTGTCTCAACAAGGCCACGACGTGGCGGTTTTCGAGGGCCGTGACCGAGTCGGTGGAAGGTCGCTGACCGGCAGCGTCGCCGGATTGCCTGCCGATCTGGGCGGTACATTCGTCGGGCCGACCCAGGACGCCGTCTTGGCGATGGCGGCCGAACTCGACGTCCCGACGACCCCGACGCACCACGACGGCAAGAACCTCATCCATTGGCGCGGGTGGACGCACGCGTATCACGGCACCATCCCCAAGCTTTCGCTCACCGGGCTGCTGGACATCGGTCGATTGCGGTGGCAGTTCGACAGGATCGCCCGCAGCATCCCGCTGGCGGCGCCGTGGGATGCTCGCCGTGCCCGCGAACTCGACGGCTTGTCGCTCGGCGGCTGGTTGCGCTCGGTGCGCGCGACCGCTTCCTCGCACGACCTGCTGGCGATCGTGGCGCGGGTGACCTGGGGATGTGAACCCGACGACGTCTCGATGCTGCACGCCGCCCGCTACGCGCACGCGGCCGGCGGCCTGGACCGGCTGCTCGACGTGGAGGACGGTGCCCAACAGGACCGCTTCCCGGGTGGCACGCAACAGATCGCCGAGGCCGCGGCTGCCGAACTGGGCACCAGCGTGGTGCTCAACGCCCCGGTCCGCCGAATCGAGCGCCACGGCGCGGGCGTCACCGTCACGACCGATCTCGGCGAGACCGAGGCCGGATTCGTCATCGTCGCGATCCCGCCCGCCCATCGCGCCTCGATCGAGTTCACTCCCCCGTTGCCCGCCGAATACGAGCAACTCGCCCGGCATTGGCCGCAGGGCCGGCTCAGTAAGGCCTACGCGGCCTATTCCACGCCGTTCTGGCGGACCAACGGCTTTTCCGGACAGGCACTATCCGACGAGGGTCCGGTCTTCATCACTTTCGACGTCAGTCCGCACCCCGAAGGCCCCGGCATCCTGATGGGTTTTGTCGACGCCCGCGCATTCGACTCGCTACCAAGCGATCAGCGCCGCCGCGAAGCATTGCGCTGCTTTGCAACGCTTTTCGGCGATGACGCGCTCAAACCCCTAGACTATGTCGATCATCGTTGGGGGGTGGAGGAATTCGCGCCCGGCGGCCCCACCGCCGCGGTGCCGCCTGGGTCGTGGACGCGCTTCGGACCGTGGTTGCGTGAACCAGTCGGGCCGATTCATTGGGCCGGCACCGAAACGGCCGACGAGTGGACGGGGTTCCTCGACGGGGCGATACGCTCCGGGCAGCGCGCCGCCGCCGAGATCACCGCCCTGCTATGAGCTGATTCGACGGGTGGCCGCGTTGTGGACCGCCATTTCGGCGAGTCCACGCAACTGGCGATTCACCTCGCGCGGGTGTTCCAGCATCGAGCAGTGACCGCCGGGCAGTTCAACCAGCTCGATCAGGTTGGGTGCGGTGCGTGCGATCCTGCGGGACTGGCTGATGGGGGTCAGCCGGTCCCGTTCGCTGCCGATGACCAGCGTCGGCACGGTCAGTCCGTCCAGATTGAGATACCGAGACCCCAATGACGTCACCAGCGCACTAGCACAGCCGGCCCGTCCCGCCGGTGATGTCTTCTCGAAAAGCTCGTAGACGAGCCTGGCGACACTCGGGTCGGCGTCTCGTCCGGTGGCCAGCATCGCCACCACATACTGGCTCGCGATACGGGTGGCACGGGGAAGCGGGAACCCACCGAACGCGTTGATCAGGGCGCGCCCGGCGAGAACTCGGGCCGGTGACAACCCGTAGGGCGCCGGCAGCAGTTGCACCTTCCGGACCAGATCACCGGTGGTGGTGTTGATCAGCGCGACGGCGTCGGCGCGCCGGGAAACCTTGTGGCGGTAGCGCTCAGACCATGCGGCGATGGTGATGCCCCCCATCGAGTGCCCCGCCACCACGGCCCGTTCGTGCGGCGCCAGGGTCGCATCCAGTACCGAATCCAGGTCGGAGGCAAGGTGTTTGAGGCTGTAGTCCTTGCGCAGTGGCACGCCACTTCGTCCGTGGCCGCGATGATCGAAGGCGATCACCCGGTAGTCGTTGGACAGGTCGGCGATCTGAAATGCCCACGCCCGGATCGCGCAGGTGATGCCGTGGGTCAAGACAATCGGATAACCGTGGGGCGGACCGAACACCTCCGCGTGCAGCTTGGTGCCGTCGGCCGCCCGGACTGTCACGGTCTCACTCGGCGGCAGCTGGTCGGGGAACGGGTCCACCGGACGACTCGATCGTCGAGCACTCATCACCGCTCCCCCCTCGAACGCGGCCCCATTGCCGCAGCTAAGGATGAGACGATTTTATCCCGGAGTCCGGTTCGCATTTGGGAAATCCGGCAAATGACTCTTATCAGACGCTTAGAACCGCGTCTGGGTCGTCGCGTCGGGCATTCTTCGCGGCAGCGACCGGCGTGGCCGGTGGCGCGCTGGCGACCGCCTGAGCGTCGAACCGACGCACCCACGCGACCGGTCTTCCGTCCGAGTGGCCTTCAACGGTGGCGGGTGGGGGTGATTGGTGGAGTCGTGCGCAGCCAAGGATCTGTCGGTCAGCCCGTACCTGTGGCGCGCCGGCTTTTCGGTGACAATGTCACGCTGACGGCAATGGCCCGTGCCGGTATGCCGCAAACCAACTGCTGCACTGTTGAATGTTTGACCACGCGGTTTTCACGGCGAGGCCTATTGGCGCAACGTGTTGTGGGGGCTTTGGCCGTAGGTCTGTCGGTAGAGCACCGCGAACCGCCCGGTGTGCGCGAATCCCCACCGCTGGGCGATTTCGGTGACGGTCGAGTGAGATGTCGTTGCCGCTATCAGGTCTTGATGAGCGCGGCCGAGCCTGATACGACGCATGTACTCGGTCGGTGTGGTGTCGAGCTGACGGCGGAACAGGTATTGGACCGCTCTGGGCGTCAGGTGCACCGCGGCGGCCACATCGTTGATGCCGATGTCCTCGGTGATATGGCGGTGTATGAATGACACCGCTTCCTTGAGCGTTTCGGGTAGTGCGAGTTCTGTGGCCGCGTCCTGCCCGGTCAGGGTGGACGGGTAGCACTCGAGCAGCGCACCGGCCAGCAGGTTGGCCATGCTCGCGGCGATCAAGGGCTGCCGGGCGGTGTCAGCGGAAGCCAACGTCAAAATTACGTAATCCAAAGCTCGCTGCCACGCCCGCACGGCGGCGCGGGACCGCGGTCGCCAATTCACGAACCGGGTCTGCTGCGCTGACGCCTTACCCCAGTGCGCGGTGACTTTGTGCAGCACGTCCGCCTCGATCGCGATGACATCGAAACGTGCGCCGTTGCAGTGCAGCAGGCACGACATCCCGTGGGCGACGAGAATCGGCAAGTCCGCAGTCGCCACCGGGCCACCCGCGACGCTGAGCGACCCGGCGCGTGGCTGGATCACCACGATGGTGTCACCCGCCGGAATCTCGAGGGTAGAACACCCCTGGATCATCACCTCGTCGAGGGTCATTGAGCCAGCCGCACTGCGCCGATGCGACACCGCGAAATGGTGGGTAGGTGCGGAGAGCCGCCAACCGGGTCGATAGGCGCCGGCGAAGAATCGACGCCCCGCCTGACCATCAATGGTGCGAAAATGCTTGTATTCCACTGCGGCTGGAGGAAATTCATGCTCCAGACCACGTTCAAGCAAAGGACGAGCGGGATAATAGTCGGGCCTAGTCGCTTTGGGCGGTTCAGCAGCGGAATCAACGATCACCCCGGGGGACTTGCCGGGGGTTGCGCTCGTCATGGCAATCATGGCCAGACCGGATGAAAGACCTTGGGCGCTTTTGTCATTGCATCACCGCCCCGCCGTCGATCGTAAACCCATCGGTGCCTGATCATGCGCGCCGACGCTTCCGTAAATATTAAGCGCATCGAGGGCGATTCGCTGCCACGCGAAGCGCGACACGGCCCGGCTGCGACCCGACGATCCCATGCTCTGGGACCGAAAGCTCTGGGCGAGAAGTCTTCTCGTTGCGGCGGCCAAGCCGATGGGATTCTCTGGCGGCACTAAGAGACCGGTGATGTCGTCGAGTACGACGTCGGCCAGGACTCCCACGCTGGCCGCGACGACTGCCACCCCACTGGCCATGGCCCGCAACACGTTGGTAGCGCGTGGTGGCTGTCGGGGAGTGCACACGACGACGTCGGCGGACCGAATGAACTTCGGTAGTTCGTCATCGGCGACCCTGCGGGCAAAGAACACGCGATCGTCCACGCCCAGCTGCAGCGCGAGATGCTGCAGCTGTTCCCGAGCGTCGTTGTAGGCGCCGTTTGTGGTGTCACTCTCCGCAATCACCAGTTCCGCGCCGCGCAACTTGGGCAAAGCGCGGATCGCAAGGTCGAGACCGTTGCACCACAATGGATTTGGAGTCACACATAAAATTCGGTGCAGCCCGCTGCGCGAGAGTGCCGGGCCGGTCGGGGTGTAGCGTTCGGCATCCACGCCGCACGTCAAGGCGGACACCCGGGCCCGGCGGTGACGCAGTCGGGCCAGCGTATCGACGTCGTCGCTGCTCTCGCCCGTCGCCCAGCCCGCGCTGCGCGCCAGAAGCGTCTCGATGCGCTCGCGTTCATTTCGTTCTGCGCCGTCGTGGCCGCGCGAGGTCGCGGCCAATCCCAAGAACGTTTGCACGGTCGGGATATGTCGACGGCGTGCGGCCAATTGAGCGGCCAGGCCGCCCAGCCAGCCATACGCGTGCACGACGTCGGGTGGCCCCGCGGACCAGATCCGGTCCAGTGCGGCGGCCCAGTCCCCCACATAGGGCAGCACGTCGATGGGTGGTGTCGCTTCACGCGGACCGACTTGGACGGAGACGCGCCGGTAGTTGCCCTCCGTGGCCGCCAGTGCGGAACGTCGATTGGCTCGCCGCAGGCACACCGTCGCATCATGGCCCTGGGCCGTCAGCGCGGCGCACAGCTGCTCGGGGTCCTCCCCGACGACGTCATCGCCGCTGACAATTGCAATCCTCAACCGCGATTCCCTCCGAACGCGCGTTTCGCCAACATCACGAGACATACCACGAGCAGGCGTCGGCGAAACGAACCCGATCGTCGCTTCGCTTTCCGGCTCAAAGTTCGCCTGGTGGCCCCTAGCCAGCTGGTAAAACGCGGTCACACGGCGCAGTCGCCGGTAGGTTGCGGCGGCGGGACTTGGCAGCTAGTCCAGAACCTCTATCAGCAGCAGGGCCCCGCCGACCGTTCCCTCGTTCGAGCGAAACGGCGTGCACGTGACCCGCACCCGCGCCGCGCGGCCACGGCGATTGACCGCATCCACCACGGCTTCACCGGAGCTGTCCGGGTCGACGAATGCATTGCCGATCAATGGCCGCACGCTGTCGAGCGGCAGGCCCATGTCGAGTTCCGTCAGCTTGGACCCGAGCGTCTCCTCGGCGCGCACGCCCCAGAGATCCTCGCAGCCGCGGTTCCACAGAATGACCTTCATTTCACGGTCCACCACCACCATGCCGTTCGGGACCGAGTCGACCAGGGCATCCAGGAAGTTCTTTGCGTGGTCCAGTTCCAGGCTGCGTTCACCCAGCATGTCATTGATGGTCTGCAGTTCGTCGTTGGTGCACTGCAGTTCCTCGTTCATCGTCTCTAGTTCTTCGTTGGTGGACTGCAGTTCCTCGTTGGTGGTCTCGAGTTCCTCAACGGTGGATTGCAGTTCCTCGTTGGTGGTCTCGAGTTCTTCGTTGGTGGACTGCAGCTCTTCGTAGGCGGCCTCCAGTTGGTGGTTGGTTTGCACGACTTTGTCCAGCAAGGCGCGCGTCGCTGTGACGTCGAAGAACACGACCGACACGCCGAGCAGGCCATTCTCGGCATCGACGAGCGGATTGATGTGGATCTCGAACCACACCATCTCGGTACCCGGCCGCTGCCATTTCACGTCCTGGATACGCGCCGAACGCCGCTCCACCTTGGCTTGTTCCAGGTAGGCACGCAACTCAACCGGACGGTAGGAAACCTCGAGATCGCGCAGCAGCCGGCCGATGTCGCGCGCCGAGAGCCCGAAGGTGGTCTCCGCCTGCTGGTTGATCATCGCGATGGTGTCCTCGCCGGTCACGACGATCTGAGCCACCGGGCTGGCACGAAACGCCATATCGCGGACCGTCGTTAGGCCTGGCAGATCGGCGTGGCGTTCGTAGAACCCCGCACCCGGTCCGTAGCGGTCCGCGCCGCCATGGGTACCCGCCGTCTTGCGGAAGATTCGGTGTTTGAGGTTCAGCGGCGTGAACCGGTCACCATGACTAAGGAGCATCTCGGCGTGTCCGAGAAACAGTGTGCCTTGGGGTGCAAGCGCAAAATGTAAACGCCCCAGAACTTTTCGCTGCGTTTCTGCATTGAGGTACATCAGCGTGTTGCGACAGACCAGCAAGTCGACACGCGATATCGGTGCATCCCTGACCAGGTCGTTGGGGCCGAAGATCACCGCGCGCCGCAGATCTTTGTGGAAGACGTAGCGAGTGTTGACCTGCTGAAAGTAACGCCCCAACAGATCTGGCGGCACGGAGTCGACCGCCTTGGCGTCGTAGGATGCGATGCGCGCCTCGGTCAGCGCATCTTCGTCGACATCCGTGGCGTAAACCTTGACCCGTTGGCGAAAATCCTCGAGTCCCAGCGCCTCTGCCAACAAGATGGCCAATGTGTACGCCTCCTGACCGGACGCGCATCCGGCGCTCCACACCCGAATCGGGTCGCTGGGTCCACGTTCGGCCAGCAATCGCGGGATGACCTCGGCGGCGACGTAGTCCCAGGCTTCCGGGTCACGGAAGAAAGACGTGACGTTGATCAGGATGGTGTTGAAGAGCGCCGTGAGCTCATCCGAACTGGCCTGCAGGCAATCCAGGTACTCGTCGAATGTGGCGTAACCCGCCTGGTCCATCCGATGACGGACACGGCGCATCAATGAGGTGCGCTTGTAACCGGTGAAGTCGAAGCCGCGCGAATCCCGCATGTAGCGCAACAAGGCCTCGAAAGCCTCGTCAGTGGTGGATTCCAATGCCCAGTCCCGTCCGATAAGGGGTTCATCGAAGGACTCGAACTCTACTCGCGGCGCTAGAACTGGTTTTCCCGACCAAGCAATGCCCAGACCGTTTTGCCCGACGATGTCGGGGTCGCCCCCCACACCCGACACAGTGCGGAGACGATGGCCAGTCCGGAGACTATGTCGGCGCCGCGCTCGGCATCTTCGTGCCGGCCCGGCAGATGCGGACTGTTGTCCTCGACGGCGACGGTGATGGTGTCTCGATAGTTCTCGACGATCAACACTGGTGCACTCTCGGTGTGATCGAGAACGTTTTCAACGAACACGGTGGCGACCGTGGCCGCGACCGCGATCACCTCACGGACGCCCCAGTGCGTGAGCCAATCGGTGATCACAGCACGAGCAAGATCGATGCTGACGCTTGATCGCAAAAGCTCGGTGCGCGCCCGTCGCCGGGTGATTATGGACTGACCGCTCACAGCGTCCAGCGCGAGTTCTCGAGCGGAATGTATTGGTACATAGCGGGTCACCCCGGCCAAGACGATCGTTCGCTGCACCTGTGGTTGCCCACACACCAGCAGGATAGGCACGTCCGGCCACACGCTGACGTGCCAACGAGCGCTGGTGAACACCGTCCAGGCGGAGGCGGACGGTGCATGAAGCCGATTGATGTCGACGATCACCGCGCGAGGCTCGTCGATCGCTGCCTTGATCACGGCGTCGCGGACAGTTCGGTAAGTGGAGCTGTCCAGCACGCCCTCCAGCGTCAGGATCGGCACATCATGAGGCGCTACCTCGATCCGGATGGCCGGACGATGCACATTCATCCCGCTTCACCGCGATGCTGGGCTGTGCTGGACAGCCGGTCGCTGAGCACGTGCAGCGCGCGTTCGGTTTCCTCGGCAATTGCCGTGTAACGCCGGAAGAGTAGACCGGCTCCCGCCTTGCCGGCCATGTCTCGGGCCAGCCTGGTTTTCTCCTGCAGGCTGCGCACCGCGATCCACAGGGCCCCCTCGAGCTCGTTGTCTCGCGCGCTGAGCAGGGCCTCGGCCGTCCAGGCGTGGCCGACCTGGCAGCGGAAATTGCCCTCGCTGATCGAAACCAGCGAACCATTGCAATCGGGGCAGGTGTAGCCCGATGGCTCACCAAGTCTTTGGGTGTCGAAGGTGGTCGCGAACCGCGACATCATCGCGATGCGGTTCTCGAGTTCCATCGCGGTATCTCGCTCCATGTCGAAGTCCTCTATCTCTCGGTACGACAGCTCTTTGAGGACCGCGCCTATGTCGGTTGCCGTGGCCTGCCGATCCACCACACCCGCTTCCAGGGCGTTGATCGGCATCGCCGGAAACACTGCGTCTTCGGGTAGCTGGGCGATGGTGGTGCCGCCCCGCGAGCGGATGGCGGCCATTCCCAGCACGCCGTCATCGAGCACGCCGGAGAGCAGCACGCCGATCGCGCGGGGCCCGTATGCAATGGCCACCGAACGGAATAACGCGTTGATGGCGGGCCGGTGCCCGTTCTCGGTGGGCCCCTGTGACAGCAGCACTCGATGGTCGGCGACCAGCAAATGACGATCCGGAATACCGACATAGATGTGCCCAGGCTCAAGGGTCGCGGCGTCCTCGGCGGCGACCGCGGGCAGCGGACCGCTGCGGTCGATGATGCGCGCCAGAACGCTCGGTGCGCCGGCGGGCACGTGCAACACCATCAGGCAGGCGAACGGTATATCCGGCGATAACCCGGCGGCAAGGTTCGACAGCGCCTCGACGCCACCTGCCGAGGCACCGATCGCTACCACGCCCCGGAGGCCGCCGTCTTCGTCAGCCGTCTCAATCACCACTTCCGACTACCCCTATCGATGGTAGGCAACCGCCGTAGCGATAGATAGGGGCGCATCCGCGCCGTTTGCACCGGTTTGGCGGTGGTATTCCGCATGGCATGGCCACCGACCAGAATCCCAAGCAACGCGATCTGGAGCCGGCCCGGTTCCGTCGCGACACCGGATACCTGACCACGCAGCAGGGCGTCCGCGTCGACCACACCGACGATTCGTTGACGATCGGCGAGCGGGGTCCGACACTGCTGGAGGACTTTCATGCCCGGGAGAAGATCACCCATTTCGACCACGAGCGCATTCCGGAGCGCGTGGTGCACGCACGCGGAGCCGGTGCGTATGGTTATTTCGAGCCATATGACGACTGGCTGGCGGACTACACGGCGGCGAAATTCCTGACCAGCCCGGGTGTTCAGACCCCGGTATTCGTCCGGTTCTCCACGGTCGCCGGGTCACGCGGATCGGCCGACACGGTCCGTGACGTGCGCGGGTTTGCCACTAAGTTCTATACCGAACAAGGCAATTACGACCTGGTGGGTAACAACTTCCCGGTGTTCTTCATCCAGGACGGCATCAAGTTCCCCGACTTCGTGCACGCGGTGAAACCCGAGCCGCACAACGAGATTCCGCAGGCGCAATCGGCGCACGACACCCTGTGGGACTTCGTGTCGTTGCAGCCCGAGACCTTGCACACCATCATGTGGCTGATGTCGGATCGGGCGTTGCCGCGCAGCTACCGCATGATGCAGGGCTTCGGTGTACACACCTTCCGGCTGGTGAACAGCGGCGGTGAAGGAACTTTCGTGAAGTTCCACTGGAAGCCGCGGCTCGGCGTGCACTCACTGATCTGGGACGAATGCCAGAAAATCGCCGGCAAAGATCCCGATTACAACCGCCGCGATCTGTGGGAGGCCATCGAGTCGGGCCAGTATCCGGAGTGGGAGCTCGGCGTGCAGCTTGTTGCCGAGGCGGACGAGTTCAAGTTCGATTTCGATCTCCTGGACGCGACGAAAATCATTCCCGAGGAACAGGTTCCGGTTCGCCCGGTGGGCAAGATGGTGCTGAACCGCAACCCGGACAACTTCTTCGCCGAGACCGAGCAGGTGGCGTTCCACACGGCGAACGTGGTGCCCGGCATCGACTTCACAAACGATCCGCTGCTGCAGTTCCGCAACTTCTCCTATCTGGACACCCAACTGATCCGGCTGGGCGGTCCCAACTTTGCTCAGCTGCCGATCAATCGGCCGGTGGCCGAGGTCCGGACCAACCAGCACGACGGCTACGGACAGCACACGATCCCGCAGGGCCGCACCAGTTACTTCAAGAACAGTATCGGCGGCGGCTGCCCGGCCCTGGCGGACGAGAACGTGTTCCGCCACTACGCCGAGCGGCTGGACGGGAAGGCAATGCGCAAGCGCGCCAAGTCGTTTGAGAATCACTACAGCCAAGCGCGAATGTTCTGGCAGAGCATGTCGCCGGTCGAAGCCGAGCACATCGTCGCCGCCTTTGCCTTCGAGCTCGGCAAGGTCGAAGTGCCCGAAATCCGTTCGGCCGTCGTGGAACAACTCGCGCGGGTCGACGGCGCGCTGGCCGCGCAGGTGGCGGCCAAGCTGGGTCTGCCCGAGCCGCCGGAGGAGCCGGTAGACGACACGGTGTCCGCGTCACCGGCGCTGTCCCAAATCGGTGTCAGCGACACCATCGCCTCGCGCAAGATCGCGGTCCTGGCCGCCGATGGTGTCGACGTGGTGGGGACGCAACGCTTCATCGAGCAGATGGGCGAACGCGGTGCGATGGTCGAGGTGTTGGCCCCGGTCGCCGGCGGCACATTGGAGGGCGGATCCGGCGGCGAGCTCCCCGTTGACCGATCGATCACGACGATGGCGTCGGTGCTGTACGACGCCGTCGTGGTGGCGTGCGGGCCGCGGTCCGTAGCGACCCTGTCCAATGATGGCTACGCCGTGCACTTCGTGACCGAGGCCTACAAACACCTGAAGCCGGTCGGCGCCTACGGGGCGGGTGTTGACCTGCTGCGCACCGCCGGTATCACGAACCGCCTCGCCGAGGACACCGACGTTCTGAACGATCAATCCGTCATCACCACCAAGGCCGCCGCCGATGAGTTGCCCGACCGCTTCGCCGAGGAATTCGCCGCCGCTCTCGCCGGGCACCGTTGCTGGGAGCGGCGCACAGATCCGGTTCCCGCCTAGGACGTGGTTTTTTCTGCGTCCGGGGTGGGCACTCGGAGAGTTAGGACGTCTCATCGTGGACAGGAGAATCAACATGCCGCGTTCGTCGATCAAGAACGAAAAGCTATACCAGGATTTGCGCAAAAAGGGCGACTCCAAGGAAAAGGCCGCGCGGATTTCGAACGCGGCCGCCGGACAGGGTAAGTCAAAGGTCGCCCGCAAGGGCGGGAAATCCGGGTCTTACCAGGATTGGACCGTGACGGAACTCAAGAAGCGCGCCAAAGAACTTGGCATGTCGGGCTATTCGAGCCTGACGAAAGACAAATTGGTGGCCAAACTGCGTAATCACTGACTCGTCAAGCCGAGTCGCTCGACCAGCACAAGAAAAGCGGCCGCGTAGTCGTTGTCGGCGGTCTGCGTCCGGATGCGGTCCCAATCCAGCCGTTCGCGCACCGCACGCACGGCCGGCAATAATTTGGTGAAATCGCAATGATGCTCTCCCAGGGAACGTAGCTGTTGGACCACCACCATGGTGGGAGGCAACACCGGCATGCGGATTGCCAGCACGTCCTGTTGCTCGGCGCGGTCCAAGGTGTCCGCATCAACGGGCACGCCGTTGATGCGGTGTAAAACATCGACGAGCACGCTGCCTGCGCGGGCCTTGAACAGCCAGTCCTCCGCGGGGCGTTCGATGACGAACCCCGCGTCGGCCAAGGCTGTGACGGCGGCCTCCACATCGGTCTCCGCCACCACCAAGTCCACATCATGGCTCGGTTCGGGTGCGCCGTAAGCCCATAGCGCATAACTGCCTGCCAAGGCGAAGCGTGGCCCCTTCTCCTTGAGCGCCGATGCCGCGCCGCGCAGCGCATCTCGCAATTGCGCGGCGCAGCCTGGTACATCGGTGTGGGGGTCGGTGTCTGCCATGGTGCATAGGTCATACCCGGCCTGTCGTGGGGGCAACCTGGCACGGAGGCCAAGCTCGTTTAACTTGTGGCCAATTGGGAAAGCTTCGGGTTATGTCAACCGCTGTGCCATGCGCATATGACGCTGCAGCCGTCGTAATCCCCGCCCGCAACGAGCGGGCGAAGCTGCCGGCCTGCCTGCGCGCGGTGCTGACGGCAGCCCTGTGCGCGCCGATTCCCGTCACGATCGTGGTGGTGCTGGACGGCTGCGACGACGGCAGCGACGAGCTGGCCGGCGAATTCGGACCCGATGTCCACTTCGTCAGCGTCGAGGTGCACAACGTCGGCACGGCCCGGGCAGTCGGCTTCGGCTATGCCGGTTCACTTTTGGGTAACGGCGCCAGGAGCTGGTTCGCCACCACCGACGCCGACAGTCGAGTGGACCCGGCCTGGTTGATCGATCAGCTCGGCGCTGGCGCGGACATGGTCGTCGGCGTGGTGCGCGTCGGCGACTGGCGTCACCACAACGCCGATGTCGTCGAGCGCTACATGCGCCGCTATCCGGGCGAAGATGACGGCGGCCACAACCACGTTCACGGCGCCAACATGGGCTTCAGCGCCCGGGCATATTGGCGCGTCGGCGGCTTCCGCACCTTGCCAACCGGCGAGGATGTCGACTTGGTCGAGCGGTTCGAAGCCGGCGGCTTCCGCATTCATCGAGACACCGAATTGTCGGTGATCACATCAGCGCGAACCCGGGCTCGGGCCCCTTTCGGATTCGCTCATCACCTCAGGCAAATGGGGAGAACGGTGGCGGGTGATTGCGTGTGACGGCAGGGCTGGTTGAGCACTGGCTGGAGTCCGGTCGACTCGAGTTACCGCTGCCCGCCTCGGGTCGGACGGCCGAACGCTGGCACAGGCTGGCACAGCTGGCCGAAGACAACATTGTTGCGGCCAGGATCGCGGAGGCCCACGTCGATGCCGTCGCGATACTTCACGAGTTGGGCGGTAAGCCCCCCGAACCGGGACAGCTGTGGGGTGTGTGGGCGGCCGAGGCCCCCGATGCGGTATTGACCGCTACCAACACCGACGGTGCGTTCACCCTGAACGGCACCAAGGTGTGGTGCTCTGGTGCGGGGTTCTGCACCCATGCGCTGGTGACCGCGCGGCTCGACGACGGAACACAGGGCCTGTTCGCGGTGACCGCGACCGACCCGGCGGTCAAGGCGTTGCCCAGCACCTGGTGGAATGCCGGGATGGCCGGCAGCGACACCAGGCCGGTCCAGTTCACCAGCGCCCAGGCCGTCGCCGTGGGCGATCCCGGAGACTATTTGTCCAGGCCCGGGTTTTGGCACGGCGCCATCGGCGTGGCCGCCTGTTGGCTCGGCGGTGCCCGCAGGGTAGCCGATCCGCTATATCGCTGCGCGGCAAGCCAGTCGGCCGATGCATACTCGGTGGCACACTTGGGCGCCGTGGATGCCGCGCTGGCGGCCAGCGACGCGATCCTGGCCGCAGCGGCGAGTCAGGTCGACGATGACCCGTTCGACAAATCGGGCAGGGCGCAACTGCTCGCCCGTCGCGTCCGCACGGTAGTGGAACACGCCGTCGACGAAGCCATTACCCGCACCGGACGCGCTTTGGGCCCCGGCCCGCTGTGTCAGGATGGCCGGCACGCGCAACGGGTCGCCGACCTGAGCATCTACATCCGGCAAAGCCACGCCGAGCGGGATCTGGCCGAGCTCGGACGGCTGGCGGGTCGGCAGGCGATGAGGTTCCCGTGAAAACCCTTCCGGCAGGCAACTGCGCACGGTTTGCGGTCAAGCCGCTGACGCACGGCGGGACTCCAGCCCCGTTGTGGCTGGCCGCTTTCGGGGATAAGCCCCTGTCGACCCTGAATCTCCGGGAGTGCCCACAGCTGATCGTGGTGGCCGCGCACCCCGACGGCGAAACTCTGGGCTTGGGCGCGACGATCGCACAACTGACCGCGACGGGAGTTCCCGTACAGGTGGTGTCAGTCAGCGATGGCGGTGCCGCGCACCCGGGCGCGTCGGCTTCGGATCGCCTGCGCATGGAAACCATTCGCAGATACGAATTGCGAAGGGCTACTGGGCTTTTAGGAGCTCCTCCTCCGATATCGCTTGGTTTGCCGGATGGCGAGCTGACCGATCACGAGGACAGTCTCACCGAAATGCTGACAGAAATCCTCGAGGCTGCCGGCGCTGCAACCTGGTGTGCGGCGACGTGGCGGGGCGACGGCCATCCGGACCACGAGGCAGTGGGGCGAGCGGCCGCGGCCGCATGTGCGCGAGCCGGTACCACCCTGCTGGAATACCCCGTGTGGATGTGGCACTGGGCGCTTCCGGCCGATCAAGCAGTACCGTGGGACCAGGCGTGTTCCGTGCCGGCACCCGGCTGGGCGACCGAGCGCAAGCGCCGCGCCGCCCATTTCTATCGAAGTCAATTCGAGCCCCATGGAAGCCAATCGGCGCCGGTCTTGCCGGGCTACGTGCTTCCGCGACTGCTCGCAGTGGGCGAGGTCGTATTCCGGTGACCGCACCGCTGCCCGACGTCTATTTCGACAAGATGTGTGGCGGCACCGAAGATCCTTGGCAGCTATCGACCCTGGCCGAGGTGTTGCGCTGGGAGTGTCGGAGGCTGGCGCCCGATGCCAATATCGTTGCCGCACACTGGCGTCACCCGGTGGCCGATTGCCCGCTTACCGGTGACGCGACAGCGATGTCGTCATCGACGTGTTCGACACTGGCCCGGTCGGTGGCCGCGCGCGAAAGGCTGCCCGGCGCGCGCTGATCCACTACGGGCATGCCACATTGACTGCGCGACGGCGAAAGTGGGTAGGTGAAAGCCTATGCGCGTGGCGACGTTTAACATCCTGCACGGCCGCACCGTCGGCGACGGCGTGGTGGTTGACCGGCTGGGTGACTGCGTACGCCGCCTCGATCCGGACGTGCTCAGCCTGCAAGAGGTCGATTGCGATCAGCCGCGGTCCGAGCGCGCCGACCTGACCGCCGCGGCGGCCGAAGCCATGGGTGCGGTGGAACACCGGTTCGTGGCGGCCATTTCCGGTACACCGGGGGCGACCTGGATGGCCGCCACCGGCCGCGAGCAACCCGGCACCGCCGCGTACGGAATCGCGCTGCTGTCCCGTTACCCCGTCGCCAATTGGCAGGTGGTGCGACTACCCCGGATACCGATCCGATTTCCGATGTACCTGCCGGGACCCAACCGGGTCATGGTCGTCGACGAGGAGCCGCGCGCGGCGGTCATCGCGCAACTGCACACCCCGTTGGGCAGGCTCACGGTGGCCAACACCCATCTGTCTTTTGTTCCGGGCTGGAATCGGCGCCAGCTACGCCGACTGATTCACGACCTGCGCGGCTTCCCCGGACCGCGGCTGTTGACCGGAGACTTGAACATGACCCCGAAATCGGTGCGCCGCTGGTCGGGCATGCGGGCGTTGGCTGCCGCCCAAACGTTTCCCGCGGACACACCCAACCGCCAGCTCGACCACATTTTGACCGACGACCCCCGGCTGCGCGGGAGCGCCGTGACATCAGACCTCATGACTGTTTCCGACCACCGTCCGCTGGTGGTGGACCTGCAACGGGTCTGAGCGTTCAGCCGTCGTGGCGGGCCGATTGGACCGCGACCAGAACCCGCTCGATGTCATCGGCGGAAGGCATCTGGTCGGTGACCCCGATGATTTCCACGCCGACGTCGGCGCTGTCGACGGCGGGGCGCCGACGCGTGAGAAGTCGCCTGACGATCGCGACGAGTTCGTCATCGGACACTCGCCGCGGTAACAGCGCCAGGAGCGGTGCATAGCCCACCTCGGGTGCGGGCCTGAGGTAGCCCGCGCGCAAAAAGGCGACCACGCCGGACATGCGATCTCGCAACCTCATCTTCCACCTCGCTCATCCACCGCGCGCGTACGCCGAACGGCGGTTCAGCCGGGGATTACCCAGTAGGGCGGCTTGAAACCATTCGATCGGCGGTCGACGTCGCTGGCATACCCTATGCGCGAGAGAGGGGCCCGGCCCGAGAATCGGACCGAGCCCCTTTGGGGGTGGCCTACTGGTTCTTCTTTTGCCGCTCTTCGGCAGCGTCGGCGCCGGCCCGCGCCGACTCAGCTTCGGCTTCCTTCTTGCCCGCATCGCGTTGGGCGTCGGCTTTGTCCTGCTGGGCCTGGCCCTCTCTGCTCAGGTCGTCGCGACCAAGCACGGCCCCGCCGACCTCTTTGGCCTTACCCTTCACGCCCTCGACGGTGCCCTTTACCGCTTCCTCCGGCCCGCTCTTGTCATCCCCCATGGGTTACCTCCCTCTCGGTGATTACTGAGCTTGCGCTCGATGGCACCTAGGGCGTTCCCATCGCGCGGCCCGTCAAACGCCCGCGGTCAGCGTTGCGCCTGGACAGCGGAAAGATGATGTGCGCGCCATCACGCCGGAGCTGGTCGCGGCCGAACCTCACGTATCAGTCAGGAATCCGATCCGTTTGAACGCGGCTTTGCTGGGTAAAAGCAGCCCGAAGGAGGTGAGGGCACTGACCACTATCGCTGTGATCGGGGCGACCGGCACCGCCGGTTCCCGCATTGTCGCCCGGCTGAAGTCGCGCGATGTCGCGGTGGTAGAGATCTCGCGTGAGCATGGCGTCGACCTGTTCGACCGGCCGAGCCTTTCGCGGGCGCTCAAGGGAGTTGACGTCGCCATCGACGTATCCAACCCGGTGCCTCCCGATGGCCGGTCCGACATCGGCCAGACCCTGGCAACCGCCTCCCGCAACCTCGTGGGTGCTTGTGTCATGCAGGAAGTGCAGCGCCTGGTGGCGTCGACGATCGCCGGGATCGACGATCCGGTGTTCGACGGCTTCGCCTATTACGAAGCCAAGCGAGAGGCCAAGGACATCCTGCTCGACGGTCCGGTACCGACGACCATCGTCAAGTCAACGCAGTGGTACGAATTCGCCACCAACCATGACGCGGTGACCTGTAACGCGAACGAGGTGATCGTCGAGGATTGGCTGATTCAACCAATCGCCGCTGATACGGTCGCCGACGTGTTGGTCGAGGCGGCCCTGGGTCAGATACACACACCGCGCACCATCACCGGCCCGGACGCCATCCGGCTACCCGATCTGACATCCAAACTGCTTGCCCAGCAAGGCGATAGCCGACAGGTGCGAACTGTGAAACCCGCGGTCGCCGCGCTGGGCGCCGGAGCGCTGCTGGCTTCCGGTCGGGCAATCGTCGTGGGCCCCGACGTTGACACGTGGCTGCAGACTCTGGCTCCGCCCAGCACCAACGGCCGCCACGCAGCCGACGGCGATGGCTCAATTCCTCACCTTGGCCCGAACTCCAGATAACAATCCCGTCACAATCTTCATGGCAAATCCCTAAGATCGCGGCCGATTTCTTAGAAATTCGCCGATCGTTTGATCGTTCGCTTAGCAAAGGACCCCAGAAAAGGCGGGAGCGGTCTCTGGCGTTCGTCGTTAGCGAACACTCGCACTCTTGGCTTCCGCTACTTTGGATTTCGAGGATCGGGAGCCTCTGTCGAGAGAAATCATCTTCGTTTCGAAGGACAACAAAGACTATGAAAATCAGCAGTATTGTCGCGCGCCGAAAAGTGGCCGGAATCAGTGCCGGCTGTCTGCTCGGGGCAATGGCCATGGGCATCGTCGGTGCGCCATCGGCGGCCGCAGCACCCGACTGCAGCCCAACCGGTGTGAACAACACCGTTTCCTCGGTGCAGGGCTCGGCGGAGCAGTATCTGGCGGCGCACCCGGGCGCCAACCAGGTGGTGACCGCCGCCTACGGGCAGCCGCGGCCGCAGGCTGAGTCAAGCCTGCGCAGCTACTTCACCGGCCACCCGCAGGAGTACCACGACCTGCGCGGCATCCTGGCACCCATCGGCGACACGGAACGGCAGTGCAATGTCACCGCCCTGCCGCCGAACCTGGAGTCGGCTTACCAGGAGTTCATGGCCGGCTGATTCCGGCCCGGAACGACCCGCCACAACGCCGTGGCGGGTCGTTTCCACGTCGGCCGTGTTTCTCTACGGTGTGAACAACTTGTCCGGCGGGTAATTGTGCAGTCAGCTAGCAGAACTGGAGGGCGAACGATGCGGCTGCGCCGGAGCGTGCTGAGCAAGCCGGGAATCGCGCGCAAGCGTCGTGGTAAAGGCTTTGCCTATTACCGGCCGGATGGCAAGACGGTGTCCGATCCGGAAACCCTGCAACGCATCAAGGATCTGGTCATTCCACCGGCTTGGAAGAACGTGTGGATTTCGCCATATAGCAACGGCCACATCCAGGCCGTGGGCGTCGACGCCGCCGGCCGGCGGCAGTATCTGTACCACGCCGCCTGGCAACAGGAACGAGCCGAGGAAAAGTTTGACCGCGTCGTGGAACTGTCCACGCGGCTGCCGGTGTGGCGCGCCGAGATCGCCAAAGATCTGACGCGCAAGGGCTTGACCCGCAAGCGGGTGTTGGCGCTCGGGCTACGGCTGCTCGATCGCGGGTACTTTCGCGCCGGCGGCGAGCAATATGCCGAGGAACACGAGTCCTACGGTCTGTCCACCCTGTTGTGTGAGCATGTGGTGGTCCGGCGTGACGCGGTCGAGTTCGATTTTCCGGCCAAGAGCGGGGTCCGGCGCACCGTGGAAATCGAGGATCCCGAAGTGGTCCGGGCGGTGCGTGCGCTGATGCGCCGGCCCAACCGCACTGAGCGATTGTTGGTGTGCCGCAAGTCATCCGGGTGGTTCGATGTGCGTGCGGATGACCTCAACAACCGATTCAAGGAGTTGGTCGGCGACGATTACACCGTCAAAGACCTGCGGACGTGGCATGGGACGGTGCTGGCGGCCGCGGCGTTCGCCGACGCCGATCCCGCAGTCTCGCGCCGAGTCGCCAAGCGCGTTGAATCCGCGGTGATGAAAGAGGTGGCCGAGGAGCTGGGCAACACCCCGGCGGTGGCGCGCGGCTCCTACGTGGACCCCCGTGTCGTCACCGGTTATGAGCAGGGAATGACCATCGCCGCGGCCGTGCGCCGTGCCGAACGCGCCCGCAAGCCCGACGTCGCGCAGGAAATTTTGGACAAGGCCACCCGCATGCTGATCCGGCGGGTGGCCAAGGGCCACAGCGCCGGTGGATCGTCTGCACTGCCCGAGTCGGCCTGACCGATTCCACAAGCGCCAGCTGAAAACTCGCTGAGAGTCGGCTGGCCGCCTTCGTTTCGGCGAATAGCGCAGCCGATTGCGGGTAATCCGGCTCCTGTGGGAAGTGCCGAAGCCGCCCCTGCGGTGGCAGCCTGCATACGTCACGCCTGTCAGTGGAGGCCGCGATTCGTTGGCCCGCAAGTCCGCGACAGTGCCACGCAGGTGGTTCAAACAATAGCCACACACGCCCATCCGTCAGCGCTGTAGGACCGTCTGTCGAGGAGGGAAAGCATGTCTAAAAAAGAGGTTTCCGATTATCTGCTGGAGCGCTTGCGGGCGTGGGGCGTTGAACACGTATTCGGGTATCCCGGCGACGGCATCAACGGCCTGCTCGCGGCGTGGGGCCGCGCGGACAACAAGCCCAAATTCATTCAGTCGCGCCACGAAGAGATGAGCGCCTTCGAAGCGGTGGGCTACGCGAAATTCACCGGCCGGGTCGGGGTCTGCGCGGCCACCTCCGGACCGGGCGCGGTCCACCTGCTCAACGGCCTCTACGACGCCAAGCTCGACCATGTTCCGGTGGTGGCCATCGTCGGGCAGACCAACCGCAGCGCGATGGGCGGGAACTACCAACAGGAAGTCGACCTGCTGACCCTGTTCAAGGACGTCGCAAGCGACTACGTCCAAATGGTCACGGTCCCCGAACAATTGCCCAACGTTCTGGACCGCGCGATCCGGATAGCGATGACGCAGCGGGCCCCGACCGCGTTGATCATTCCCAGTGACGTTCAGGAGCTGCCGTACTCGCCCCCCGAGCACGCGTTCAAGATGGTGCCCTCCAGCCTGGGCATCGAGTATCCGTCGATTGCCCCCGACGACACCGGCATCGCTCGGGCCGCCGATGTGCTCAACGCCGGCAAGAAGGTCGCCATTCTCGTGGGGACCGGCGCGCGCGGCGCCCACGACGAGCTGGCCGAAGTCGCCGACCTGCTTGGCGCGGGCGCGGCCAAGGCGCTGTTGGGCAAGGACGTCCTTTCGGACGAATTGCCTTGGGTCACCGGTTCGATCGGCTTGCTCGGGACCCGGCCGAGCTACGAGATGATGCGCGAGTGCGACACGCTGCTGACCGTCGGCTCCAGCTTCCCGTACACGCAGTTCCTGCCGGAGTTCGATCAAGCCCGCGCGGTGCAGATCGACGTCGACGGCCGGATGATCGGCATGCGCTACCCGTACGAGGTCAACCTGGTTGCCGACGCGAAGACCGCGCTGCGGGCCCTGATCCCCCACCTGCGCCGCAAAGAGGACAGGTCGTGGCGCGAGGGCATCGAGAAGACCGTGGCCCGCTGGTGGGAGACCATGGCGAAGGAAGCGATGGTCAGCGCCGACCCGGTGAACCCGATGCGGTTGTTCTCCGAACTGTCCCCGCAGCTGCCCGACAATGCCATCGTTACAGCCGATTCCGGCTCGTCGGCCAACTGGTATGCGCGCCAATTGAAATTCCGCGGCAACATGCGTGGCTCGTTGTCGGGCACGCTGGCGACCATGGGTCCCGGGGTTCCGTACGGCATCGGCGCCAAGTTCGGCCAGCCGGACCGGCCCGTCATCGTGTTCAGCGGTGACGGCGCCATGCAGATGAACGGCATGGCTGAGCTCATCACGATCAAGCGGTACTGGCAGGAGTGGAAGGATCCGCGCCTGATCATCGCGATCCTGCACAACAACGACCTCAACCAGGTCACCTGGGAAATGCGGGCCATGGCCGGCGCGCCGAAATTCGCGGAGTCGCAGAATCTTCCCGACATCGACTTCGCTGCGTTCGCGGCCAGCCTGGGCCTGAACGCAATGGCCATCAAGGATCCGGAGGAGTTGTCGGATGCATGGCGCCAGGCGCTGTCGGCGGACCGTCCCACCGTGCTGGACGTGTATACCGATCCCGACATGCCGCCGATCCCGCCGCACGCTACGTGGGAGCAGTTCAAGTCGGCGACGACGGCGGTGCTCTCCGGCGACGAAGACCGGGTGGGCTTCGTCAAGGTCGGCCTGAAGACCAAGGCGCAGGAGTTCTTGCCGCACAAGAAGAGTTGACCTCCAGCGGGGTCAGCTCACCCGTGCCTGGCGAGTTGCGCCGGCGCTGCGCAGGTCGTCGACGAACGACTTGTAGACCTCGTCGTGTTGGTCGCTGCGGTCGCGCAACACCGACGAGGGGTGCACCGTCGCCACGACGATCGGCTCGGGCGTCACGTGCACGCCCATCGATGAGGGCAGTCGCAGTTGTTGGCCGCGCTGAGTGGACACCCGAAAAGTGGTTCCCAGCAGCGACTGTGCCGCCGTCGCACCCAGGCACACGACAACCTGCGGCCGCACCGCCTCGATCTCGGCGATCAGCCAGGGCCGGCACGCGACCACCTCGGTGCGGCCGGGCTTTTGGTGTATGCGTCGTTTACCGCCCTTGCGGGTGAATTTGAAATGCTTGACGGCGTTGGTTTCATAGATCAGCGCCGGATCGATGCCGGCGTCCTGGAGGGCACGGTCAAGCAGTCGCCCGGCCGGGCCGACGAACGGCTCGCCCGCGCGGTCCTCCTGGTCTCCGGGTTGCTCGCCCACCAGCATGATCGGCGCCCCGGGCTGCCCATTGCCGAACACCGTTTGGGTGGCGTCCTCGAAAAGTGGACAGCCGTGGCATGTTTCGGCCGCGGCGCGCAGCACGTCGAGGTCCCGCTCCTTCGGAAGGTAGCGGGCGGCCCCGGGTGCGTTCGATGTTGTGGCCATGAACTTCTTGAGACGGCGAGCGTGGGTACCCCCCTCCCCCACCGAGCGGGGTCCCACGCCAGGGGTGGCTGTGTCAGCCCTTGCCGATGATGGCGTCGCGGGCCCGGTCGAGCATCGCGGCGAACGGTCCGGCGACCAGGTTGGCCACCTGGGATTCCACCCCGGCGTGCGGGCGGGATGGAGCAATCGCCTCGGCGAGCTTGGCGGCGCGGCCCATGCGTTCGAGTTCCTCGCTGCTCAATTCCTCGCCCAGCTTGGCGAATTCGCCTTGCTCCTCGCGCTCGGCGTGTTCGATGACCGCGTCGCGCAACTTCGTCAATTCGCGAGTGAACTCCTCGCTGTCGACGTCGAGCTTTTCCAGCTTCTGCAGAGCCGTCTTGGCTTCGTGCTCTTCGTGCAGACGCTTGCCCACCACGGCGGTGCCGTTGGAGATCTTGCGCTTGGCGCGGGGGTGCACGATCTCTTCCTCCGCGGTTTCGTGCACGGCGAGCAGCCGCCGAAGCTCGACGAAGGCCTTCTCGCGGGCTTTTCCGGACGCCGCGAGCGTCTCGGCGAACATCGCTTTGATCTGCTCATGCTGGCTGACGAGGAAGTCGACCACCTCGGTGGGCGACTTGATGGCGGTCGGTGCCACAGTGTCCCTCCCATCTCTGGTTCGACGCGCAGGGCTGTGCGCGCTCGGTGACCGGCTACCCGACGAATCCGAGCGTCAAACGGCGTGTGGCCGTGGCCGCGCGGGGTATCTCCTGGACAAAACGGCGAAAGGGGTTCGCGGTCGATGGGCGCCGGAATGGGTCCTTGCACAGGCCAGCGCATCCGGGCGCTGCTGCGCTGCGGAGTCGTCGGCGTGGTCGCGACGGCCGCGCTGACCACGGGCTGTTCGCACCCCGGAGCGTCGCTGGAATCCACGCCCGAAGTCGAACTCTGGCAGGCCGGTGCCGCGCTGCACGAGCCGGTGTGGTCGTACCGCATGCACGCGCTGGTCGCGCTCACCGACGACCACCGGTTGGCCGAGGTCAGCGCGGGCGATCAGGGCGGCGAAGCCAAGACACGGTTCTCAGTGCCGATGGCGTCCGGACGCAATCTGCAGATCAGCCGGAAAGACGAGCGCGTGGTGTTCGTGCCGCAGCCCGAGCGCGGCAGGGTTGCGGAGGTCGACCTGGAAAGTCTGCGCCAGGTCAACGATTTCGACGCGGGACCAGCGCCGGCCTACCTGACCGAGGATGCGGGATTGCGGATGCTGCTGGCGCTGTCGGCGGATGGGAAGGCGGTGACGCCGGTGGATCAGTACGGCTACCGTAAGCTGCCCACCTCGATCATCGGCACGAGCGCAGAAACCATCGACGGCGCGAATCGCGGCCGCGAGCTCGACTATCACCTGTTCGGACCGTCGGGTATCCGCCACTTCCAGGGGACGTCGTCGCCCGCGGCGGAACGCGGCGCATTGGACTTCGACGTTGCAGTTTCCGCGGGTGACGGCACCGCGGTGACGCGCAGCTACGTGGCCGGCCACGACGACGACACGCTGCACGCGATCGACTCGCGCCGCGGCGGGACAGGGTTGGAGGTGCTGGCCAGCACGCGGTTACCGTCGCCGATCCGCGAACTCGGCACCGACGACACCAGGATCTATGCCGCCACCGACCGCGAACTGGTAACGCTCGAGACGGCAAGCTTCACCGGCTTTCCGGACGGTCGAATCCACGTGCTCCGCACCGTCGATTACCGGTCGGGGCTGCCGCCCGCCGCCCGGGCGGCCCACCTCTCGGGCATGGCCGTCGGGCCGCATCGGGTCTACCTGACTTTCGCGCTGGCGCCCTACGTGGTCAGCATCGCCAAACCGCGCCTGTGACGGCCGCAGTTTAAGCAAGGGTCCTCGTCGGCTACATTTCGGGCAGGTTCGGCCCTAAGGAGGCACCGGGTGACCAACCCGCAGGACCCGTATTGGCAAAACCCGCTGAGCTATGACCCGCTTGGCCGCGTCCCGCCGGCCGCCGAGGAGCCGCCCGCCGAGGAGCTACCCGACGAGCTACCCGCCGTGGCGCCGCCGCCTTTCACGCCGCCGCCCGCGCCCTACCGCCCGCCCGTCAACACCATGGCGACGCTGTCGCTGGTTTTCGCGTTCCTCTTCGCGCCCGCGGGCGCGGTTCTGGGACATCTCGGCCTGGCGCAGATCCGCCGCACCGGCGAACTCGGCCGCGACCGTGCGCTGGTGGGCGTGACGCTGTCGTACATCTTCATCCTGTTGGCGGTTGTCGCCCTGGCCGGGTGGGCCACGCTGGCCGGCCCGACCGCCCCGCACCGGACGTCTCCCGGCACCAGCACGGCGGCCGGGCCCCCGCCGCCCACGGTCCCGCCGGAGACCATCGCCACGCTGCTACCCGGGCTCGACGCCCTGCGGAACATCACCGGCGATGCGAACCTCGACGTCGGGCCGACCTGGAACAACCCCGGCCGCTCCGCGGACGACGGCAGCATCGACCGCCCGGAGTGCTGGGGAAGCATCGCCGCCGGCAGCCCGGACGCCTACACCCCGGGGGCGCTGGCCGGATATCACGCCGGGCAATTCACCGACACGCGCAGCATGATGAAGTCGATGCAGGTCATCCAGGGCGTGGCGGCCTTCCGCGATCCGGCCGCCGCCCAGGCGCAACTGGCCACCTTGCTGTCGGGGTGGCACCAGTGCGGCGGCTATACCGTCACCGTGACCGCTCCCGGTGGGCAGCCGATCCCGATGTCGTTGAGCGCGCCCGCCGATGCCGGCAACGGCATCACCACCCTGGATCTGACGCCCAAGACGATCCAGGTGCGCTCGGCACGGGCGATCGCGGCCAAGGCGAACGTCGTCATCGACCTGAACGTGTCCGCCAACGGCACCACTGACAGTGCGCCGCCCCGCGCCGCCGCGGTCAGCATCGCCAACTACATTCTCGGCAAGATTCCCGGCTGAGCGGCACACGCGGATCGGCGGCGGGCTCAGTAGGCTGAACCCATGAAATTTGTCGACGTCGATGGGGTCGGCCGGGTCAGCCGGATCGGCCTGGGCACCTGGCAGTTCGGTTCCCGCGAATGGGGTTACGGGGATAGCTACGCCGCCGGCGCAGCCGGCGATATCGTGCGCCGCGCCCGTGCCCTGGGGGTGACGCTGTTCGACACCGCCGAGGTGTACGGCCTGGGCAAAAGTGAGCGGATCCTGGGCGAGGCCCTCGGCGACGAGCGCGCGGACGTCGCGGTGGCCAGCAAAATCATGCCGGTCGCTCCCTTTCCCGCCGTGGTCAAGCAGCGCGCCCGGGCCAGCGCGCGGCGGCTGGGGCTGGACCGCATCCCGTTGTACCAGGTTCACCAGCCCAACCCGGTGGTGCCGGATTCGGTGATCATGCCGGGCATGCGCGATCTGCTCGACAGCGGCAAGATCGGCGCGGCCGGCGTCTCGAACTATTCGCTGCAGCGGTGGCAGAAGGCCGACGCCGCGCTCGGCCGGCCGGTCATCAGCAACCAGGTGCACTTCTCGCTCGCCTTCCCGAAAGCGCTGAAGAACCTGGTGCCGTTCGCCGAGCGGGAGAACCGCATCGTGATCGCCTACAGCCCGCTGGAGCAGGGGTTGTTGGGCGGCAAGTACGGCGTCCACAACCGCCCGGGTGGCGTGCGGGCGGTGAACTCGCTGTTCGGCACCGAAAACCTGCGCCGCGTCGAGCCGCTGCTGCAGCTGTTGCGCGACGTCGCGAAGGACGTCGACGCCAAGCCGGCGCAGGTGGCACTGGCCTGGTTGATCAGCTATCCGGGCGTGGTCGCCATTCCCGGCGCCTCCAGCGTCGAGCAGCTCGAGTTCAACGTTGCCGCCGCCGACATCGAACTGCCCGCCGCATCACGTGACGCGCTCACCGAGGCGGCCCTGGCCTTCCGGCCCACGTCGACCGCGCGCTTCCTTACCGACCTGGCGAAGGAAAAGCTCGGCCGCCGCTGAGCTGGCTGGAATTCAGGACTGGTTGGCCTCGGCGAACGCGGCGGGGCTGGCCGGCGCCCCGCGGGCCACCACGAGCGGCATCGAAGTCGAGGCGTTGGTGCGCAGGATGGTGTGGACGACGTCGACGAGGTCCTCGACGGGCATCAGCTTGCCGGGCATGCAGCCGCGCGCCGACCACAGTGGGACCGCTTTCATCGCGAGGTCCATGTCCCAGCCCTCGTTCATGCCGGTTTGGCCGTCGCCCTCGCCGCCCGCGCACTCTCCGACGATCAGATTGGTGAAACCGATGTCGGAGTGTTCGGCCCGCCACGCTTCCACGAGCCGTTCCAGGGCGGCCTTGCTGACGCCGTACGCGCCCAGACCCGGCCACGGCGGCCCGAAGGTGCCGGCGTCCGACGACAAGTACACCGCCTTGCCGGCCGACGCGGTCAGGTGCGGCACCGCCGCGGCCGTCACCAACGATGCGCCGATGACGTTGGTATCGAAGATGCGCCGCCACGTGTCGGCGTCGGTGTCAACCATGCGGACCAGAGGCCCGACGGCGGGTGTGTAGACGATGTTGTCGATGCCCCCCAGGGCGTCGGCGGCACGGTCGATGGCCGAGCGGCAGGATGCCTGGTCGGTGACATCGCACTCGACGGCGATCGCGTTCGGCCCGGCGTCCTTGGCCGCGGTCTCGATGCGCTCCCGGCGCCGGGCGAGCAGCGCGACCTGATCGCCCCGCTGCGCAAGACCGACGCCTATGCAACGCCCCAGCCCACTGGAGGCGCCGACCACCACTGTCCTTGACATATTCGCCCTCTCCTGTAACGACCTCGCTGCAGCCACAGCGTATCGGCAGGCGGCGCGCTAGGTAAGTTTCGGGCGGGTTTGCGTCAAGGTGTCAGCCACCGTCGGGTGCCTGCAGCACCACGGCGGTATGCGCGTCGACGGTGAAGGTGCCTCCCCCGGGCACTTCGTCGGCCGGCGTGGCCTCTTCGGGTCCGGTGAAGACCACGAGCTGCCAGGAAGCACCGAATTCCTTTGGCGGCAAGGTGAATTCGATCGGCTCGTGGTGGGCGTTGAAGCACAGCAGGAAGGAGTCGTCGAGCACCCGCTGACCTCGCGCATCGCGATCGGGAATGCCGTGGCCGTTGAGAAACACCGCAACGGACTTGGCGAAGCTCGCTCCCCAGTCTTCGTCGGTCATCTCGGTGCCCTCGGGAGTGAACCAGGCGATGTCCGGCAGGCCGTCCTGCCCGCGGCGGCCCACCGGCTTTCCGGAGAAGAACCGCCGCCTGCGGAACACGGGGTGCTCGGCCCGCAGCGCCGACACCGTCCGGGTGAATTCCAGCAAACCGGAGTCGGCGGTGGCCCAGTCGATCCAGGTGAGCTCGTTGTCCTGGCAATACCCGTTGTTGTTGCCGTTTTGGGTGCGCCCGAGCTCGTCGCCGTGACAGATCATCGGCACACCCTGGGACAGCAGCAGCGTGGTCACAAAGTTGCGCTGCTGGCGGGCGCGCAGCGCGTTGACCTGCTCGTCGTCGGTGGGCCCCTCCGCGCCGCAATTCCAGGATCGGTTGTGGCTCTCGCCGTCGTTGTTGTCCTCGCCGTTGGCCTCGTTGTGCTTCTCGTTGTAGGACACCAGGTCGCGCAGCGTGAAGCCGTCGTGGGCGATGACGAAGTTGATCGACGCCACCGGCCGCCGCGCGGTGTGCTCGTAGAGATCCGCCGATCCGGAGAGCCGGTAGGCGAATTCGTCGAGGGTGGCGGGCTCGCCGCGCCAGAAGTCGCGGACGGTGTCGCGGTATTTTCCGTTCCACTCGGTCCACTGCGGCGGGAAGTTGCCCACCTGATAGCCGCCCGGCCCGACATCCCACGGCTCGGCGATGAGCTTGACCTGACTGACCGTCGGATCCTGTTGCACGAGTTCAAAAAACGTCGACAACCGGTCGACGTCGTAGAACTCGCGGGCCAGCGTCGAAGCCAGGTCGAACCGGAAGCCGTCGACATGCATCTCGGTCACCCAGTAGCGCAGCGAGTCCATGATCAGCTGCAGCGCGTGCGGGTGCCCGACGTTGAGGCTGTTGCCCGTGCCGGTGTAGTCCATGTAGTACTGCTTGTCGTCCTCGACCAGCCGGTAGTAGGCGGCGTTGTCGATGCCGCGCATCGACAGGGTCGGGCCCAGGTGGTTGCCCTCCGCCGTGTGGTTGTAGACCACGTCGAGGATGACCTCGATGCCGGCTTCGTGCAGCGAGCGCACCATGGCCTTGAACTCCTGGACCTGCCCGCCCGGCGTGGTGGCGCTGGAGTACTTGAAGTCGGGGGCGAAGAATCCGATCGTGTTGTAGCCCCAATAGTTCGACAGCCCTTTGTCAACCAGGGTGGAATCGTTGGCGAAGTGGTGCACCGGCATCAGTTCGATCGCCGTGACACCAAGGCCCTTGAGGTGCTCGATGATCACCGGGTGCGCCACCGCGGCGTAGGTGCCGCGTAGCGGCTCGGGGATGTCGGGATGAGTCTGGGTCAGGCCCTTGACGTGTGCCTCGTAGATGACCGAGTCGGCGTATTGGTGGTCGGGCGGACGGTCATTGCCCCAGTCGAAATAGGGGCTGATCACCACCGACTTGGGCATGCTGGCCGCGGAGTCGTCGTCATTGCGGCTGTCGGGGTCGCCGAAGTTGTAGCTGAACAGCGACTGGTTCCACTCGAACGAGCCGTCGATGGCTTTCGAATACGGGTCCACCAGCAGCTTGTTCGGATTGCACCGCTGCCCCGCGGCCGGGTCGTACGGACCGTACACGCGGTACCCGTAGCGCTGGCCCGGTTCGATGTTGGGGATGTACGCGTGCCAGATGAAGCCGTCGACCTCGGGCAGGATGACGCGGCTCTCGGTGCCCTCGGCGTCGAACAGGCACAACTCAACTCGCTCGGCCACCTCGCTGAACACGGCGAAGTTGGTGCCCGCGCCGTCGTACGTCGCACCCAGCGGGTAGGCCCGACCCGGCCACACCTCTCCGGTGGGCGTGGGAGCGAGGGCGTCTGCGGTGGTCATGGCGCAATCAATACCCTGCCTACCCGGCCGTCAAACTGTGCACTACGCCCCGTACTACCGTGGCTAACCGGAAAGCCTTGAGGCACAGACGATCACGGCCTGAGTATGACCTTCACCGCACCGTCCTGCTTCTTCTGGAAGATGTCGTAGGCGTGCGGTGCCTGGTCGAGGGGCAGCACGTGAGTGGCGAAGCTGTCGACGCCGAGCGGGTCGTCATCGGTCAGCAGCGGCATGATGTCGTCGACCCAGCGCTTCACGTTGGCCTGTCCCATCCGCAGGGTCACCTGCTTGTCGAACAGGGTGAGCATCGGCAGCGGATCCGCCATGCCGCCGTACACGCCGATCAGCGAGATCGTGCCGCCGCGTCGCACGATGTCGATCGCGGAGTACAGGGCGGACAGTCGGTCCACGCCGGCGGTTTGCATGACCCGCTTGCCGAGCACATCGGGCAGCAACCCGGCAACCTGTTGGGCCAGTTTGGCCGCCGGGGAGCCGTGCGCCTCCATGCCCACAGCATCGATGACCGAATCGGTTCCCCGTCCGTCGGTCAGGTCGCGGATAGCGTCACCGAGCGAGGCGTCCAGACGCCCCAAATCGATGGTGTGGATACCGCGTTTCGCCGCGCGGCCCAGTCGCTCGGGCACCAGGTCGACGGCGATGACGCGGTAGCCGAGGTGGTCGGCGATCCGCGCGGCCATGTCCCCGATTGGACCTAACCCCAGCACGGTGACCGAGCCACCGTCCGGGATATTGGCGTAGTCGACCGCCTGCCACGCGGTGGGCAGCACGTCCGACAGGTAGACAAACCGCGAATCCGGCGGCCCCACAGGGACTTTGATGTGAGTGAACTGTGCCTGCGGGACACGCAGCAGCTCAGCTTGTCCGCCCGGGATTGAACCGTAGAGCTCCGAATATCCAAACAACGGCGCCCCCATGCCCTGCTCGCGCACCTGGGTCGTCTCACATTGGGTGTAGAGCTTCTGGTTGCACATATGGCAAGTGCCGCAGGAGATTTGGAACGGGATGACCACCCGGTCTCCCACCCGCAGGTTGCCCGTTTCCGTGCCGACCTCCCGCACGATGCCCATGGGTTCGTGCCCGAGGATGTCCCCGGGTTTCATGAATGCTCCGAGAATCTCGTACAGGTGCAGGTCGGACCCGCAGATGTTGGTCGATGTGACCTCGATGATGGCATCGGTGGGTTGCTCGATCTTCGGATCGGGCACCGATTCCACCCGTACATCGCGCTTGCCGTGCCAGGTAACAGCCTTCATACGGGTGGCACATACCCGTCTAGCACTAGCCGAAACGGTCCCCAGGAAAGGCGTGAGCTTGCGAAGTACAGGTATCACGTCGAGATGACCCCGTGGGCAGTGGCCCAGCCGGAGTCGCCGCGGCCGAGTCGTTTCGCGAATACAAGGTTGACACGCCGTTGCGGATCATCAGCGCGGACCGCGACCCGACGTGGCGCTGGCCCATCACGAGTCGCGGGGCGGCCCGTGGCCAGGCGAGCATTGGCAGGACGCGACCGACCGCGGGTCGACCGCCGGGGCCTGTGCAGCCGGCCTTTCATTGAAATGGGATGCGGTGCCGGGCTTTTGGACCAGCATTGGCGATGCGACACTGAAGTATCACGTGTGGGGCGACGGGTATGAACGCAGCCGGCTGCTCGACCATGGCCACAGCTTTACCGCGTGCTACGAGTCGGGGAACGCCGTGGTCGGCGTCCTGACCTACAACGCCGACGACTGCGATCTCGGCGAGCGGCTCATCGCCGAAGGGCGTCCCGCACCGGTTCCGATGAATTGGCCACCGCGGGTAGCGCTGTGGCGAACGGAGTCAGTGCCTTCGGTGCTTGAGCGGATGTTCGCTGTCGATGAGATCGGCCGCGATGTCGACCAGCCTGGTGTTCGATTGTTGCGAGAGCCGGGTGAGCAGCTCGAAGGCCTCGATGGCGTCGAGATTGAATCGCTCCATGACGACTCCCTTGGCCTGCCCGATGATGTCTCGCGAGGCCAGGGCGCTGCGGAATTGGTCTTGCCGGCGCATCATCGACCACGCTAAGGCGATGTGGGTGGCATACACCGTGCCCACCTCCACCGATTCCTCGTTGAATGCGTGCGGACGGCCGGCGTAGAAGTTGAGCGCGGACATGCTGCTGCCGTCGACGAACAACTCAAACGACAGGATGGAGCGGATCGGCGTCTCCTGGAGCGCATTCCGCCGGTACCGCGGCCAGCGCTGCTCGGTGTTCAGGTCGGCGATTTGCATGACGTGGCGTTCCCAGGCCGCGGCCAGGCACGGCCCTTCGCCGTACCTATTCTGAATCGCGTCGAGGACGATCGGATAGCGGTGTGTGGCGACCACGCTACTGACCGACTTGCTCTTCTCGGCCAGGGTGATCCCCGCGTACTGGGAGCCGGTCACGTGGTCGACGCCGTTGTCGATCAGCTCGTGCAGCCCAGTGGTGGTGTCGCTGTGCCCCCGCTCCAGATTCGTCACCAGCTCCACGAGCTGATTGACGATCGTGGCACTACCGTCTCGCATTGATATCACCCCCGAGGCTATCCGGGCCGCAGCGCCCATTCTCGCAGGAGTCACGGTGACATCGACAAGATCGCGTATGTCAACGTCTACGAGAAGTCTAGGAGCCATTCGGCGAAGCGCAAGGCCAGATAACGAAGACCCCACCGATGATGGTCTCGGGCTCAGCCGGCGAGAAGATCCGCACGCGACGGCAGCATCATAAAAGCTTCCCAGACAACATCTTTCGCTTCAGCTGAGTGTGCAGGATCGAACGGGGCACTGCGCCCCCAGCTTCGAAGCCCGCCTACAATCGAGCCGGTGACCTCCATTGTGATCGTGGGAAGCGGCTTCACCGGATTCACCTGCGCCCGCCGGCTGGCCCGAATCATGCGCCGGCGTCGTGCGCCCGTCGACATCACGATGATCTCGCCTGTCGACTACATGCTGTACACGCCACTGTTGCCCGACGTGGCCGGCGGGGTGGTCGATGCCCGCTTTGTCGCTGTCCCACTGGCTAATTCGCTCAAGGGTGTGCGTGCCGTGCGCGGCCGGGTGGACGGCGTGGACTTCGCCCAGCGCACGCTGACCTATTGCGATCCCGAAGAGCGTAGCCATTCCATGTCCTGGGATCGGCTGGTGCTGACACCGGGCTCGGTGACGCGGTTGTTCGATGTCCCGGGGCTCGCCAGACACGCGCGCGGGTTGAAGACCACTGCGGAGGCCCTCTACCTGCGGGACCACTTCATTGAACAGCTGGAGCTGGCAAACATCGAAGACGATCCCCGGGTGTCCGCGGCCCGGCGCACCGTCGTGATCGTCGGCGCTTCGTATTCGGGTACCGAGCTAGTGGCTCAGCTGCGGGCGCTGGCCGACGCGGCGGCCAAACAAATGAGCTTCAACCCCGGCGAAGTGCGGTTTGTATTGCTGGACCTCGCCGACCAGGTGATGCCCGAAGTGGGGAAGAAGCTGGGCGACGCTGCGCTCAAGGTGTTACGCAAGCGCGGCATCGACGTCCGCCTCGGCATCACCCTCAAGGAGGCGCACGCCGACCACGTTGTGCTCAGCGATGATTCGCGCATAGAGACGCGGACGATCGCCTGGGTGACGGGGGTGACCGGTGCCCCGTTGATCCAGAACCTAGGACTACCGACCGAAAAAGGCCGACTCACAGTGCAGCCCGATCTGCAGGTCCCGGATCACCCCGAGGTGTTTGCGGCCGGTGACGCGGCCGCGGTCCCGGATCTGACCCAACCGGGAAAGATCACACCGCCGACCGCCCAACACGCGACGCGGCAGGGCAAAGCGCTGGCCCGCAATGTCGCGGCGAGCCTCGGTTACGGCAGCAGCAGGGAATACAAGCACCGCAACCTCGGGCTGGTGGTCGACCTTGGACCGCGCTACGCGGTGGCCAACCCGCTCAACATCCATTTGTCCGGGTTACCCGCCAAAGCCGTCACGAGGTCGTACCACCTATACGCGATTCCACGGGGCGTCAACCGGTGGGCGGTGTCGCTGGCATACCTGACCGACGCACTGTTCACCCGCTCGGTCGTTTCGATCGGGTTCTCCTCCGAGAACGACGCGCAATTCACGGCCAGCGAGGGCATTCCGATGCCCAAGACGAGCTGACGCGGCCGAACTCGGCGGGCGTCAGCCTTCGGCCGACTGTTGCGCCATGGCGTAGGCGAGTTGCAGGAAGTCCGCGCCGGCCAATGCGCTGAACACGCCGGCGATCAGCCGGGTGAACCGGGGCGCGAACACCAGGCCGATCGCGAATCCCGTGGCGACCCACATGCCCAGGCAGAAAGGGCAGGTCAGCAGCTCCCCCAAGCTGTGCCTAAGCTGACTTTGGTCTCGGACCTCTTCCTGGACTTCCGCGGGGCCGCCCGTACCCTCGTAACGCGTAAAGGGTGCTCGCAGCGGGCTCGTCACCGCGTCCTTGGTCAAGGTGCGCGACAATTTGTGGGTCCCCAAGGTGAGCAGGATCAGGTCTTGGATCTGCCAACGGGTCGGCAGTTTGCGCCCGCTGACCAGGGCGGCCAACCCCGCAACGGCCACCACGACGCCGTAGACAACCATCACCGCCAGGTAGCCGCCCAGCGGCCGGTCGTTGTCGCCGCGGTAGGCATCCGCTTCCTGGCGTGCGCTATCGGCGACGAAGGCACCGGTTTCCGTCAACTCACCCATCGCTTCTCCTCAAAGGCATAGCGGGACGAGTACCCGGCGTCCGCCGCTGCAACCCGCGTTGGGCTCTACAGTGTGCCCGGTTCCGCGGACTCCGTCGTTTTTGCGGCTTCTCGCAATGTGCGGTTGGTGGAGCGCAGGTCGGTGTTGGTCGCCGACAGCGAGGCGTTGTGGTCTTCCAAATCGAGGATGCGTGCGACGCCGGCCAGGTTGACCCCGGAATCGACCAGCTCGCTGATGCGCCTGAGCCGCGCCAGGTCGTCGGCGCTGTAGCGGCGAGTTCCGCCTCGGCTGCGGGCCGGCGCGATCAAGCCATAGCGTTCGTAGAGCCGCAGCGACTGCACCGCGATCCCGGTTAATTCGGCGGCCACCGAGATGCCGTACACACCATGGTCGGACGGGGGAGCACCCGCGTCGCCGCGGTAGTCGGCCATCACGCATCTCCTTTAGCTACCGGCTCAAAAAATCTGTTTAGCATACTTGCGCCATCCTGTCGAGGATGATATATCAAATCTATGTCATTAGACATAGGAAATTGCCGACCCACCGCCTAGATTGGAGTGAGAGGTGACCACCATGCTGATGCGTTCAGATCCGTTCCGTGAGCTCGACCGCTTCGCCCACCAGGTCCTCGGTACCGCCGCCCGGCCGGCAGTGATGCCGATGGATGCGTGGCGCGAAGGCGAGAATTTCGTCGTCGAGTTCGACCTGCCCGGCATCAATGCCGACTCGCTGGACATCGACATCGAGCGCAATGTGGTGACGGTACGCGCCGAACGACCGGCCGTCGACCCCAACCGCGAGATGTTGGCCACCGAGCGGCCGCGCGGCGTGTTCAGCCGCCAGCTGGTGCTCGGCGAAAACCTCGATACCGAACGGATCGAGGCTTCGTATGCCGAAGGCGTTCTGCGCCTGCACATCCCGGTGGCCGAGAAGGCCAAGCCGCGCAAGATCACCGTAGGCCGCGGTGACACTCCTCGGGCCGTCCGAGAGAGCGCTGCCGAGCGCGAGGTCATCAACGCGTGACCAACCGGCGGGCCGGGCGGCGGTCAACTCCCCCGACCGCCGCCCGCCGCCGGCCACCGAAGCCAACGTCTCGCCCGGCACCAGGGAGACCGGATCCACCATGAAATGGGAACTTGACGGCCAGACCGCCAACGTCGAGCAGGCGCTGGCCGGCGGCGCTGAGCAGCCCGCCGGCTGGTTTCGGTTCTACTTCGCCGACCAGCGCTGGGAATGGTCGGAACAGGTGCTGCGAATGCACGGCTATGAGGCCGGCAGCGTCACTCCGACCACCGAACTGGTGCTCTCCCACAAGCATCCCGACGACCGGGGACACGTCGCGGCCACCATCGATCAAATAGTCCATACACGCCAGGCTTTCAGCACGCGCCATCGGATTGTCGACACCCGGGGCGGTGTGCACCACGTCGTCGTCGTCGGGGACCGGATCTTCGACGATGACGGCGACGTGATCGGAACGCACGGCTTCTACATCGACGTCTCCGGACCCCGCGAACGATCGAGCGAAGACGAGATGAGCGCGAAACTCGCTGAGATCAGCGAGAACCGGGCCGGGATCGAACAAGCCAAAGGCATGCTGATGCTCATCTACGGCCTCAGCGACAGCGCGGCGTTCGAGTTGCTCAAATGGCTTTCCCAGGAAGCGAACATCAAGCTGCGGCCGCTGGCCGAGCAGATCGCCGAAGACTTCCGCGGCGCCGGTCTGCCGCTGAAAACGCAGTCGGAATTCGACCACCTATTGCTGACCGCGCACGAACGCGTCCGACCCCTCGGTGCTCACAACTAAATACCCTGCAGGCCGGAATCTTTCGCCCTCAGGGGTCGATCAGCGGGGCCACCCAGTTCCGGGGTCGATGTTGGTCCGTTGCCGGGCGGGGTCGGCGAATAGCTCCAGGCTCGCCGCTCCGACGTGCCACCGCCACGGCTGGGTGTGTGCACCGACGGGACGCGCGACGCCAGAAGACAGGGCCGTCCGGATCGTTCCGGCTTCCGGAAAGCGGCTGTTCATACCGGTGCCCCTCCCCCTAGCGGCTTGCCGATATCCACGATCACCATCCGCGGCGCCGCGAGGGCACGACGGCCCTAGCCCAAGGGACTTTCGGCCAATATCCGTGGCCGGTCCGTCGCGGGTCCATCCGCCCTTATGCTGACCACGATGGCGAATCACGGCCCCGATCCCACCACGCCGCTGTGGCGCGCGGCGCAAGTGTTCCGATTGCTGAGCTGCGTCTATGCCACCGGCTTCCAGATCGCGATCAACCCGGAGCTGGTTCGGCCGGTGCTGGGTTGGGTGCTTTTCGCCGGGCTGATCGGCTGGAGCGCGGCGTGCGCGTTCGCCTATCTACGGGGGTTCGGCCGCAAACCGGCGTGGGTGCTCGCCGAGCTCGTGGTCGCCGTCTTGCTGATGTGGTCGAACAACCTGGTCGCGAGCCCGCACTGGGCGGCCGAGAACCAGACCTGGCCGACGACGTTGTGGGCCAGCAACCCCACGATCTCGGCCGCCATCCAGTTCGGCCCCGCGGGCGGAATGCTGACGGGGCTGGCGGTGATGGCCACCAACTTCGCCGTCAAGAACTACCTCGCGCTCAACCTCGGGCACAACGCCACCGTCATCATCGAACTGGCGATCGGCATGGCGATCGGGATGGCCGCGCAAACCGCGCGCCGCGCCCACGACGAGTTGCAACAAGCGGCCCAATTGGCGGCCGCAGTGCAGGAGCGCGACCGGCTGTCCCGGCAGGTCCACGACGGGGCCATCCAGGTGCTGGCGTTGGTCGCCAAGAAGGGGCATGAGATCGGCGGCGCGACAGCCGAACTCGCCGACCTGGCGAGCGAGCAAGAACGCGCGCTGCGGCGGTGGCTGGCGTGCACGGACATCGACCAGGAAGCCGACGGCGACACGGTGGACCTGCGCACGCTGCTGCGGTGCCGGGAATCCGACCGGGTGTCGTTCAGCCTGCCCGGCACCCCGGTGCCGTTGGGGCGTTGGGCGGCAACCGAACTCGACGCTGCGGTGGGCAATGCGCTGGACAACGTGGTTGCCCATGCCGGCCCGGATGCGCACGCGTTCGTGCTTGTGGAGGACCTCGGCGATTCCGTTCTGGTCAGTGTCCGCGACGATGGGGTGGGAATCGCCGTCGGCCGGCTCGAGGAAGCGACGCGCCAGGGACGCCTTGGCATCTCCCAATCGATCGTGGGACGGTTGACGTCGTTGGGCGGCAGCGCCGAATTGCGCAGCGACCCCGGGGAAGGCACCGAGTGGGAGTTGTGCGTGCCGCGCCGGGAGGGACGCCATGGCGGATGACGGGACGCCGACGACGGTGATGGTGGTCGACGACCATCCGATCTGGCGTGACGCGGTCGCTCGCGACCTGGCCGAGGATGGCTTCACCGTGGTCGCCACCGCCGACGGCGTGGCTGCCGCACAGCGGCGTGCGGGCGCGGTCAAGCCCGACGTGGTGGTGATGGACATGCAGCTGACCGACGGCGACGGTGCGCAGGCGACCGCCGCGGTGCTCGCGGTCTCGCCCGAGTCGCGGGTGCTGGTGCTGTCTGCCTCCGACGAACGCGAGGACGTCCTGGAGGCCGTCAAGGCCGGCGCGGCGGGGTACCTGGTCAAGAGCGCCTCGAGATCCGAACTGGCGCAGGCGGTGACGGCTACGGCGGCCGGGCGGGCCGTATTCACCCCGAGCCTGGCCGGGCTGGTGCTGGGTGAATACCGGCGCATCGCGCAGAGCAAGGACGACGGCCCCTCCCGCCCCAGCCTCACCGACCGCGAAACGGAAGTGTTGCGTTATGTCGCAAAAGGATTGTCCGCCAAGCAGATCGCCGAAAAGCTTACGTTGAGCCATCGCACGGTGGAAAACCATGTGCAGGCGACATTTCGCAAGCTTCAAGTCGCCAATCGGGTGGAACTGGCTCGATACGCCATCGAGCACGGCCTGGACGAAGATCCGTGACCCGCGGGGCAAGCGAATAACTCTTGCCCCGCGGGTCGACGAATCCGCGGCTATCGTGACACCGCGTCCGGGTGCCGCGCCGGCACTCGGCCGTCGTGCTGGGCCACGATCCGCGCGGTCACCAGCGCGCTCACCACCACGGCCATGCACACCAGCCCGTCGTCCTTGAGTCCCCACCTGATCGCGGCGAGCAGCGCCACGCCGGCGATGCACAACAAGGCACCGATGGCGCAACCGTGCGCGCGCGATGTCACCGCCGGCACGCCGTCCCAGCCGGATAGGGGGTTGTTCTCCAGCGGCCGCAGCGCGACGAACAGCACCGCCACCGCGACGACCATCGATGCAGCACCTGCGCGAGGCTGATGGCGAGCGAAATCCGGCGCGCCCGGAATAGCGCGGGCACGCCAAGGTCATCGAAAACCAGGTGCACGCCCAGCAGCGCCGGCATGTGCCACAGGTACAGGGTCATCGCGCCGGAGTTGCCGATCGCCGTCCACCACCACACCCGCGGTCGCTGCGCCCAGCGCGCGATCGCCGGTGCGGCCGCGATCGCCGATGCGGCTCAGGATGATTGCGTGCCCCGCCAGCAGCAGCGACGGCGGGCTGGTGTTGGACAGGTGGTGGTCACCGGTACCGACCATGCTCGATCTGATACGGCCCGCAGCGCACCAGGGCGACATCCACGGCGAAGAAGGCGGCGGCGACGGCCAGCGCGGTGCGGCCGCCGAGCAGCCGGCGGCGGTAGGCCACGCCGAGCATGGCCGGGATCAGCCAGACGGCCAGGTTCAGGTAACCCAGCGTGGACATCAGTCGCCGGCCAGTGCAGCCGGATCACGTCGATCAGCGCGATCGCCCCGTAGACCGTGGCCACACCGGCGACCAGGCGCCCGGCCGTGGTGATGCGGTACAGCATCGGGCATGGCGGCCAGCACCAGGACGTAGGCTCCCAGGAACCACAGCAGCCTGCGTGCTGACGCCGGCGATCGGCTCGTAGATGTGTTGCGGCAGCACCCGATGCAGCACGGTCAGGGTGACGGCCCAGAATGCCGAGATAATAGAACACCGGCCGGAACAGCCTGGTGCAGCGCTTCATCAGCCAGCCTCCCCAATTGGTGCCGGGCAGCCCAGGACGATGACGCAGGCCGCGGCGCCGGCGAAGAAGAACAGCGGCATGATCTGCAAGCATCCACGTCACCGCCTGGAACAGCACCGGATGCTGGTAAGCAGGTTGTCCCAGATCAAAACGCCGTCGCGGATGATGCTGGTCGCCATCACGGTGTGGCCGAGCGACCACGCCGACCAGCGAGGTGATGCGGATGACGTCCAGGACGCGATCGCGATTGGCCGGCGTACTCGCTGCCACCTCGGCGACGTCGGGAAACTTCACAAGCGTTGTCATGGAGCGAAATGGCCCTTCTGCTGATGCGGATACGTTGTGGTGGAGAGGGAGTCGTGCGATGAGAGAAGCATCGCCGATGGCGCAGGCGCGGACCCGCGCGGTTCTACGCGTTGAGGCTGAGTAGTACTACTCAGTTCACTACATTGAGCGGGTCGTAATCGGCGAGCAGCTTTTCGATGCGGGCCTCGTCGAGTCGCACCCGCACGGTCGCGGCCTCCTGCTGGTCGCGGATCACCTTGGCCAGGGTGAACGCGCTCGACACCAGGAATAAGAAGGTGACGCCGAGGAACAATCGTGGCCAGGGGTCAAGCGGGAGAAAGTAGATTCCGCCGAGCGCGGCCAGAAAGCTGATCGCGAACGCGACGGCGGCCTGAACGAAGAAGGCGGCGGTGGTTTTCGACGTGTTGTTAGGAATGGTCATGCCAATAAGCCTGCGGCAGCGGACCGTTGGCGGGGATCCGTAAGACTACTCAGATTTGGCGGCGCGATCGCCGGGCCGGGCCAGCAGCGCCGCCACGGCGAGCGCGGCGCCCACTGCGACCGCAGCGACCACCACCGTCGCCACCGCCACCGAGGCGAACTCTGAGTCCACGAGCGGTTTGATCACGGCGACCGCCCCGAGCGCGGGCATCACCAGCCGGACCCACCAGGCCACCACACTGTCACCCGGGATCCGCGAGTTAGCCTCCGTGACAAACACATACAGCGCCATCAGCAGCAGGGGCGCTGCGCCCAAGGTGACCAGTCCGATCCAGCGCGCACCGTGCGCCGAGAGCACGGCGCCAATCACCGTGACGAGCCCGACCATTGCCAGTCCTAGACCGGCATTGGGTGACGCGTCGCGCATGACCGCCAGACCCACGGCGACGCGCACCACGGCCCACCCGGACACCAGGGTGGCGGCCACGGCCAACGCGAAGCCGGCCACGGCCATCCACCCCCGGCCCGCGTCGGCATAGAACTCGGGCACCGCCTCGGCCAGCATCTTGGCGCTCCATCGCCACGGCCCCGCCACACTCTGGTGATCGCCCACCCACAACACCACGGCAGCCGCGGTCACCACCACGACGGCCAGCGACATGGATCGCCCCGGCCTGTCGATGCGCGCGGCGCGGACCGTCAGCAGTTCGACGCCCACCATCCCCAGGCCGAAGCCGACGAGTTGGCCGGACAGCTGGCGCGGTGTTGCGGCCGTTCCGATGACGACGGCGTCGGTGCTCACCGCGACGAGGGTGGTCACCGCCACCGCGAGATAGACGTAGGTGAGCAGGCCCGCGAGCACGAGCGGCACCGCCAGTGACGCAATGGCGCGAGTCGAGGCCCAACAGGCGGCGGCCCCGACGACGAGCGCCGCACCCGCGGCGCCGACCGGGAGCCACGACATGATCCTGACGGGGTCTTCACCGGGCGAAATCAGCTGCAGCACTTGCAATCCGAGTGTGGCCGCGAATTTCGCGGCCAGCACCAGGTAGGCGAGCAGCTGAACAATGCCCGCGGCCGTCCCTGCCTTGTGGCCCAGGGTGGCGCCGATCAACTCGGCGGTGCTGCGCGCTTCCGGCGCATGGCGGCGCAACCGCGCCAGAGCGTAGATCACCGGAATCATGACCGCCGCCGCGAGCAGCGCGCCCAGTCCGTGCCACGACGCGGAGGCGATTACGGCCATGCTCAGCGCTGCGGCGCGCCAGGTCCCCAGCATGGGCTCCCTCGACCCGGTCACCGGCTGGGACGGCGTGAGTAGCGATTTCTTCGGCATTGCCTAAGCATGCCGCAACGAGCACGCAATTGAGCCCGGTACGCGAACCGGTCTCGATAGTTTTGTAGGCTCCACGGTCAACGGCAGATAAGGCTCGAGATATGTCTGACACGGTCAAGGTGACTATTGACTCCGGCTTAGGGGAACTCCCCGGGCCGATGCAGATCAGCGAATCCTGTTGCGCTCGGACAGAATCGATCCGTGTTGCTGCCCGTTACGCGGCGGCCTTGGCGGGTTCATTGGTTCGGCAACGTGGCCATTGTGCACGGGCGGGGTCAGACGTGGCGCATCGGAGCGCTCAGGCGTCGATCACCACGCGCCCGGATTTCGCGCGGGAAACGCAGACCAGCATTTCGTCATCACCCTCGACGGTGCGCCCACGGCGATCAACCTGTCCACCAAGCACTTTCACCTTGCATGTTCCGCAGAACCCCTGCTGGCAGGAGTACGCGGTGGTCGAATCGCGGTCGAGCATGACCTCCAGCGCCGACCGGTTGGCCGGCACGCTGAGCACCCGCTGCGAGCGGGCCAGTTCCAGCTCGAAGGGAACGCCCTCGACCACCGGCGGAGGACCGAAACGTTCGTAGTGCAGCGGCGCGTCCGCGTGTTCGTTCCGCGCGGTGCGCACCGATTCCAGCATGGCGGAGGGGCCACAGACGTAGACGGCCGTCGCGGGCCCGGCGTCGGCAAGCAAGTCGGACGCGGTGGGGAATCGGCCGCGCTCGTCGTCGGCCCACACCGTGACCCGGTCGGGAGCCACCGCCACCACCTCGTCCAGCAGCGGCATGTAATTCCGGCTGCGACCGGCATAGACTGCGCGCCAATTGATTCCACGCTGCTGGGCGCTTTGGATCATCGGCAGAAGGGGAGTCACCCCGATGCCGCCGATCACGAACAACACCTCACGCTCGTCGGTGACGAGATAGAACGCGTTGCGGGGCCCTTCGAACTCGAATATGTCGCCCACCTTGAAGGTGTCGTGCATTTCGATCGAACCACCGCCACCCTCGGCGATGCGGCGCACCGCGATGCGGTATTCGGTGCGCCGACCGGGCGAACCACACAGCGAGTACTGCCGGCGACGCCCCGACGGCAGGCGGACGTCGATATGCGCGCCGGGTGTCCAGGACGGCAACAACCCACCGACGGGGTCGGCGAGCGTCAACGCGACCACATCGGACGTCAGAAGCTCGCGGTCGGTGACCACCGCGGTGGTGGTGCGCCGCACGGACTCCACCCGCGAGGATGTCCACCGCGACGCCGACGCCAGGCCGCCGAATAGCGAACCGACCCCGTACAACGCGGTGTACATGCGGTCACGCTTGCGGCGGCCGTACAGGTCGGCCGGAATGCTATCCCAAATAGTCTGTGCCACAATCATCCCCACGTCTGACCGATGCCGCGACGGTCACCCGACCGGGCGATCAAGTCGACCCACTCACCGGTCAGCCGGGCGATGACGTCGGGGTAGGCGGTGACCACCCAATGGCCGCCCTCGATCGGGACGACCCTGCCGCCCTCCGGGATGGAGCCGGTAAACCGTTGCAGGGCGGGCGATACGAAATAGTCCTGACGTGCGACCAGCACCTGCACCGGGAACGGTAGTCCGCGGCAACTGCGCCGGGGGTGACAGCATCGGTGCGGGCATGTTCGCGCGATACAGGTTGAGCCCGTTGAGGTAGTCATCGATCGAGCGGTACTCCGCGCCGCGGGTCCTCGATGCACCGATGCGCTCCACCGCCTCAAAGACTTTCACCGTCGCCCGGGACCGGATCGCCAGCTCCGGTACGCCCGGGCACAGGAAAAACCAGATGTAGGACGAGGCCAGGATCTGTGTGACCACGTCGAGGAGCGCGCGCGGCGTGCGGGCTGACCGCAGGAACTTGCCCGCGTAGTTCAAGTGGGGTCCGGAGACGGAGGTGAACGAGGCGATCTTGCCCATCACCGCGTCGTCGGTGACCGCCGCCCAGGCCTGAATCGATCCCCAGTCGTGGGCCAGCAGGTGCACGTCGTCCAGACCCAGGCGCTCGATCACCGCGCCGACATCGGCGACCAGCTGTGGCAGCCGATATCCCGAACGGTCTGCCGGCGTCGAGGATTGGCCGGCACCTCGCACGTCGTACGCCACGACATTGAATCGGCGACCCAATGTGGTTGCCACCGGATCCCACACGTGGTGGTTGTCCGGATACCCGTGGATGGCCAAGATGGTCGGCCGCCGCGGGTCGACGTCGTTATAGGCGTGCACCGCCAGTCGCACGCCGTCGGAGGCGGCGACCGTCGTTGATGCCACTTCGGTCGTCATCGTCAGTGCGACGCGCGCGCGGCGGGTGAGCGGGCCAGGTAGTCGACCGCGCGCCCCACCCCGCCCAGCTGGGAAGGATGGAAACTCGGCGTGTAATAGGCGCCGATGACCCGGAGAAACTGGAACGGGCCGGGCACCAAACCCCGGCGCGCAGCGCGGAAGTAGTCCCGCCAGCGCGGCTTGGTGCCGGGCGGCAGGTAGGGATCGACTGAATACATGAATCGCACGCCGCGGACGAACAACCAGAGCAACGCCGGGGTGATCAGCAGCTGAGTGCGCACCTGCCGCCAATACCCGGCACGCAGGTGCTTCATGGTGTCGAAGGCGACCGCTTTGTGCTCGACTTCCTCGGCGCCGTGCCAGCGCAGCAGGTCCAGCATCACCGGGTCGGTACCCATGGCGTCATGCTGCGGGGTGTCGAGAATCCACTCGCCCAGGATGGCGGTGTAGTGCTCGAGCGCGGCGACCATCGATACCCGCTCGAGCAGCCAGCTTTGGCGCCGGCGTTGGCTCCATCGCGGCCGGTCGCCAATGAGTTGCTGGAATAGCCAACGCATTTGGTCGGTGAACGGCGTCACGTCGATGTCTTTGACCGCGAAGTGCCCGAGCACCCCCGCGTGCGCCTGGGAGTGCATCGCCTCCTGGCTGATGAATCCCTGCACATCGCGCCGCAGTTGATCGTCTCTGATCAGCGGCAAGGTGTCCTTGAAAGCGGCGACGATGAACTCCTCACCCGCCGGCAGCAACAGGTGCAACACGTTGCAGAAGTGGGTGGTGAAGGGCTCGTTGGGCACGTAGTAGAACGGCAGCGCCGACCAGTCGAAGTCGACGTCACGCGCCTGCAGGACGATCCGCTCGTGGTCGAGCGAGGCGTCGTGCGGGCCCGTTGCCTTGTCATCGACGGTGAACATCGTGCCATCCCCTTTGCTATCTCGCGTCGCCAGATCGATCCGCTTTGTCAACCCGCTAGGCGCTGCGCTGCGCCTCGTCCTCTACCTCAGTGATTAAACGCTCGCTGCGCAAGAACTGGACCAGATGATCGACCGTTTCGGTCAGGGCCGGCTCGCGCAGGCGGACCTTGGTCAGTCCTCGCCGGTGGCGGTACTGCGTGTTGTCGTAGCGCTTGTCCCGCATCGCCGCGATCTTGTCCGCCGACCGGGTGAGGAAATCGACCAGCGGGTACATCTGATCGTTCGGCGTGCAGCGGCGGTTCAGCTGTTCGGTGAACGACGGGATGTCGTGGTAGTCAAAGCGATACCCGTACCGTTCGGACAGGATCCGGGTGACGTCGGTGAGGTTGTAGTAGTCGTCCGCGGTCATGTTGAAGACGCTCCCCGACTCGTCCGGCAGGCCCATCAACGTGACGATGTGATCCGCGATCAAGTCCGCCGGCAGCAGGCTGATCTGGTTGAGCGCGTTGACGGCGACGCCGTGCTCGATCATGAACGCCGTCAGGCGCACCAGGATGTCGTCCTGGCTGCCGAAGCCGGCGCGGGTCGGCGAGATCAGCGAGGGCCGGTAGATGCGGACGTCGAGTCCCTTGCGCTGCGCGGCCAGAGCCAGCTGCTCGCCGACCCACTTGGTCTGCGAGTAGCCGAAGTCCAGCCCGGCCATCTTCTCGTTCGCATCCCACTCCCCGACCACCGGCTCGGTGCTCCAGCCGTAGATGAACGTGCTGGATACGAGGTGGAAAGCCTTGCGGTGGTTGGTCATCGCCAGTCGTAGCAGCTCGCGGGTGCCCTCTACGTTGGCCGGCCGCAGAGCGTCGTAGGTGCGGACGTAGTTGACCAGGGCGCCGTTGTGCACGACGGCATCGACGTCCTGCGCCAGCTGCTGGAAGGCCGCCTCCCCGATGCCCAGCGCGGGCTCGGCGAGATCGCCGCAGACGACGCGGACCCGTGCGCGGACGTCGGCTTCCAGCGCCGGCGTCCAGAGCTGGGCGCGGCGCAGCGACGCGACGATGCGGTCCAGCCCGTGCGCGGCGTCGGTGGCGCGCACCAGTGCATGCACCGTGAAGGAGGTTTGCGCCAGCAGGCTGCTCACCAGGAACGGCCCGAGGAAACCGGTCGCTCCGGTGAGCAGCAGATCGGTGGGCTTACCCGGCCGCGCGGGTGCCAGTTCCGGCAACGGCAGTGCCGCGTCGGCCCGCATCTGGGCGGCCTCGTGGGCCTCGTACTCGGCGGAGATCTGATTCAGCGCGCGGCGCAGGGCGTCGAGCGGCTGCCCGGACCCCTCGCCGAATTGGCTGATCAGCCCGAAGAATTCGGACACCGTCAGCCGCTGCAACAGGCGGGTGTTGACCTCTTCGGCCAGCTCCCCCGCGCCGTTCTCCTCCAGCAAGGCCTGCAGATCCGCACGTAATTCGGCCAACGAAAGGGAGTCGATGCCGAGATCGGCGAACGAGCAGTCCTCGTCGCCGGTGAGGTCGTAGCTCTCGATGAGGTTGCCGAAGCGCTCCAGCGGACCCGCGCCGGCAGCCGTGCCATCGTGAGTTCGGTTGGCCGACTGGTTAATCCAGCTCGTGAAGGTGGGCAGCTTGGCGTCCAGCCAAAGCTGGCGGGTCTCCGCGCGTCTGATCTTGCCCGAGGTGGTCTTGGGGATGCTGCGCGGCGGCGCGAACACGATGGTGTGCGGGTCGATATGGACGTGCCTGCGGATCGCCCGGGCCACGTCCTTCGCGTCCGGAAGGTCGTGCTCGTCGCGCACCTCGGCCACCACGACCAGCGTTTCGGACTCGTCGCGCTCGACGGAGAACGCGGCGACGCAGCCGTGGCGAATCTGCCCGGCCGACTTCTCTACGACGGTCTCGATGTCCGACGGGTAGCAGTTGACGCCGCGGACGATGATCAGGTCCTTGCTCCGGCCGCAGACGAACAGCTCGCCCTCGTAGAGGAAGCCGAGATCACCCGTCCTTAGATAAGTGTGGTCTTCATCGCCCGCGATGCGGGCTCCGAAGGTTTCCGCCGTAGCGTCGGGGCGGTGCCAGTAGCCGCCTCCCTTGGACGCTCCGGCCACCCAAACCTCGCCGACCCGGCCGTCGCCCAGTGCCCGCTTTGACTGAGGATCGACGATGCGGACCACGTTCCCGGCAACGGGCTTGCCGCAACTCACCACTGGGGTCTGGTTGTTGTTCTCGGGTAGGGCCTTCTCGACCCGCGCGAGGTTGTTCTCCAGCGCGCGTTTGTTCAAGGCCAGGATCTGGCGGCCCCACCCCGTCACACCCAGGGTGTTCTCGGCCAAACCGTAAGCGCCGGTCAGCGCGCCGGGCCGCAGACCGTAGGGAGCGAAGCGCTGCCGGAACCGTGCGAAGGTCTTGGCCCGGAGAGGTTCCGCCCCGACGAATATGGTGTCCAGGCTGCTCAGGTTGATCCCGGCCAGCTCGGACGTCGGTAGCTTGTCTTCGCGCAGGCAGTACTCGAGCCCGAAGTTCGGCGCTGGCGTGTCGGTGGCGCCCACCTCGCTGATGAGACGGAGCCACGACGAGGGCCGCTGGAGGAAGTCGAGCGGTGACATACCATGCGTGGTCCCGCCGCGCAGTAACACGAAGAAGTAAGCGGAGATCAACCCCATGTCGTGGTGTTGCGGGAGCCAGCTGACGCCCACCGGCGACTCTCGGATAGCCGTGCTGTTGGCGATGACGTTGGCATGGCTTACGATCACGCCCTTGGGGTCACTGGTGGAGCCGGAAGTGTACTGAAGGAAAAGCAGCGGACCGGGCGTGTCCACAACGTGGTTGCCGCCAAAGTCCTGCGTGCCATCCGTCCCGAGCCAGGGCAGGTGCGCGGCCTGCTCGGCATCTGGCCACGGCAGCGAGCCTTCTCGGTGCCTGAGCAGTTGGCGGAAGTCGTAGTCGAACTGTTTGGTAGACAGCACCACCTTGGCCTGGCAGTCCTGCGCGATGTAGTTGAGTTTGGCCAGACCGGCCTCGAAGGCCATGGGCAAAGGCGGGCTGACCGGTACCGCGATCACCCCGAGGCGGGCGCAAGCGAAGAACGCTGCCACCATTTCCAGACCGGGCGGGTAGACCAACAGCGCACGATCACCCGACTTGAGCCCGGCCTCCTTGGACAGGTAGGCGGCCAGTTCGCGGGTGCGCTCGGCGAAGGCCTGGTAGGTGTAGTGCTCGAGTTCGCGGCCATCGGCATCGACGAACCGGAAGAGGGTTTGGTCCGGCCTCTCCGCTTCCCCCTTGTGCAGGTAATCGATCAGCGTCTCCATGTCGGAGTGATCTCCTTCCAGCTTTACTTCGCCCGAGAACGACTTCCGTCGTAAATATGAATCCAATGTAGCGCTGTCCCCCTACCCCAGCAAAGGGCCGAGCAGCATTAATGGCCAATCGCACACTACATTCACAGGATAACTTAACCGCCCGGAATTTAATGCACGGATGCTGATTTACTTGCCTACGCATTTCAGTATCTCAGTCATTTGCGACCAGGTATTATCGCTGCCCTGCGGCCTGAGATACTGAAGTACGTATTTGCGAATTCGCGTATTTCCTATTGTCGACCAACCACGTGCTCGGGCCAAAATAAGGCTTTACCTTCGAAACACTCAATGGCGCAGTCGCAAACCAAAAAACAGCGATTAATCCTCGGATAACGCGAAGCCAGGAAAGCTCTGCGGCGCTGGCCGCGCCGACAAACGACCTGGTGCCGGACGGCAGCCGGCTACGCGGGCCGGGCAATCCGGATTCGCGGGCCCGCGCGGGCCACCAGTTTCACGATGCCGAGGAAACGCTCGCCGTCGATGATGGGCGACAGCGGCTCGTCCTCGGCTTCGATCGTCATCTCCTGGCCGTTGACGTCGCGTAGCCCTTCGCCGCGGAGCATGCCGTTGGTCAGGGCCATGGGAAGCTGCGCCACGATTTTGGATGGCCGTAGGTTTCCGGCCTGAAAGTGCAGCGCACCGGGCTCGGACGCCTTGGGGAACAAGCGAAACGGACCACCGATCCGCAGGTCGATCGCGCCGGCGTGCAACAAGCTGTGCGTGCGCGACGGGACCTCGTCGCCGTCGATCACTACGCGCGCCCGCGTCGGAGTGAACAGGATGGAGGCGTAATTCGGCGTCTTCACTCGGCTCGGGGCGACCTTGGACGTGATGTAGTCGCCGAAGCTGCGAGCGATCACTCGGGCGACGGCCAGCCGACCGTGATCGGGTGAGTCGTAATACCGGTCGTAGAAACGGTTCCCGACGCCCCCGGCCGCCAGCCCGAAGCACAGCCGGTGAAACGCCGCGCCGTCGGCGGTTTCGCCATCGAGCACCAACGTGTCCAGGCTCACCTCGGGCGGCGGTTGATCCGTCTCGGCCGCGGACGTCAGCGCACGGATGATCGTTTCGGGCCGCCCGCGTACCCGGGCCTTGCGCGCGACCGCGTTGACGCTGCCTCCGTTGGTCGGGACGTACGCGGGCCAGCGTTGCGGATCACCGACGCAGTGCTCGACCTCGTTGATCAACCAGTGCAGTGCGCCGTCGCCGCCGTCGCCCACCAGGTGGGTGACCCGCGGCGCGAGCTGCTGGATGGCGCCGCGGAGCTCCTCGATCGAGTTGGTCTCGTGCACCTCGCCGCGGGGGCCGACAATGCGACGCAGTTCGGCGATGCGGTCGCGGGATGCGGAGCGATTTTTCCGCGCTTTCGGATTGACGATGACGCCTAGATACATCCGGCGATCCCCGATGCGTGCCTGACAAAATGCCGTCCGGGCAATCGCTCAGGTGGGGTTTCGCTGGTCATCCCAGGCACGATACCCGCGCGTTCGAGTGGGCCCGTAACGCTCCGCATGCCCCCGCGGCCCGACGGCCGCCGTCGCAATTGCGAAGTTAGGGTGGCTGCCATGGCAGATTGGACCGCAGCGGAGCTGCCCTCGTTCGCCGGACGAACCATCATCATCACGGGCGCCAACGCCGGGCTCGGCGAGATCACCGCCCGCGAGTTGGTTCGGGTCGGTGGCCGGGTCATCCTGGCCGTCCGCAACACCGACAAGGGGCACGCCGCCGCCGCGCGCATGACCGCTTCGGCGACCGGTCCCGCGACCGGGACGGCCGAGGTGCGCCCGCTAGACCTGCAAGATCTGTCGTCGGTGCGGCGCTTCGCCGAGGGGATCGACACGGCCGACGTCTTGATCAACAACGCCGGCATCATGGCCACCAAACACGCGGTCACCGTCGACGGCTTCGAGGGCCAGATCGGCACCAACCACCTCGGCCACTTCGCGTTGACCAACCTGCTGTTGCCCAAGCTGACCGACCGCGTGGTGACGGTGTCCTCGCTGATGCACCACTTCGGCTACATCAGCCTCAAAGACCTGAACTTTCAGTCCCGGCCGTATTCGGCCTGGCTGGCCTACAGCCAGTCGAAGCTGGCCAACCTGTTGTTCACCAAGGAGCTTCAGCGGCGGTTGGACGGCGTGCCCACATCGCTGCGTGCGCTGGCCGCCCACCCCGGCTGGTCGCACACGAACCTGCAAGGCAACTCCGGCCGCAAGCTGGGCGACGCGGCGGTCCTCGCGGTCGACCGGATCGTGTCCACCGACGCCGACTTCGGCGCCCGCCAGACGTTGTTCGCGGCCTCGCAAGATTTGCCGGGCGACACCTTCGTCGGCCCGCGATTCGGGCTGTACGGCCGCACCCAGCCGACGTGGCGCAATTTGCCGGCGAAGCGCACCGGCACCGCCACCGCCCTCTGGGAGCTGTCCGAGCGGCTTACCGGGACGAAATTTCCGCTCTGAGCATGGCTGCGCTGTGTCGCCGCTCGGCCGGGCAACCTCCCAGGCGCCGGTCGCGTGGCTCGCGGCTAGATTAGTTGGGTAGCGCCAAACCGCACCCAGCGAGGAGGTAATGCCATGTCGGATGGGAATCTGGCGGCCATTCTCGCCCTGTGCGCCGCGCTGGCATCCGCGATCGGCAACGTGGTCCGGCAACGGTCCGCGCAGGAGGTCACCGACGAACGGGTGGGCCACCTGACGTTGTTCGGCATGTTGCTGCGCGATAAGCGTTGGTGGCTGGGCGGTTTGGGAGACATCGGCAGTTACGTGCTGCTGGCCGCCGCGCTCGACAAGGGCTCGGTGTTGCTCGTCATGTCGTTGCAGGTGACGGCGCTGTTGTTCGCCCTGCCGATCTACTCGCGGATGACCGGTAACTCGATCACCCGCCGAGAGTGGACGTGGGCGCTGTTGTTGGCGGTGGCGCTTGCGGTAGTCATCGCGGTCGGAGATCCGACCGGCGGCCAGCAGCGTGCGCCGCTGCACATATGGATCGTGGTGGCGGTGGTGATCGGCCCGGTGTTGGTGCTCGGTTTGCTGGGGGCTCGCATCTGGGCGGATCGCCCGGTCGCGGCGGTGCTGCTGGCGGCGGTGGCCGGTTCGTTCTTGGCGGTGTTTGCGGTGCTGATGAAGGGCGTCGTAGACATCCTGGAACACAGCCCCGGGCAGTGGTGGCACTCATTTGAGGTGTATGCGCTGGTGTTCTGCGGGGCGGCAGGGATGGTCTATCACCAATCGGCATATCGGGCCGGCGCGCTCACCGCCTCGCTGCCGACGATCATCGTGGCGAAGCCCCTGGTGGGTGGGGTGCTCGGCGTCCTCGTGCTCCGCGAGACGTTGGAAGCCGGCGGCTGGCAGTGGTTTGTGCTCGCGGCGACGCTCGTCGTGGTGATCGTCGCGACTGTCGGCCTGGCTCGCGGTGAGGCCGCCTCCATGTCGGCCGGCGCGGGACGTGACCTGAAATCCAGTGCGCGGCCGACGGCGACGACTTCCCAAGCGTGAGCGTCAGACGTCCGACGATCATCCACACAACGAAACGGCTTGCGCCGTAAGGATTTCCACAAAGCGACGCCAGTGAGCGCCAGCCGCTACGGGTTGATCGTGTTGTCGCCTACCTGGCGGCCCCAGACGTACTCGATCGCATACGGCGATCCGGTGTCCAGGTGGTTGTAGGGCGCGATGCTGTTGCCGGTGTCCATGATCAACTCGGGCGCGGGCCACAGATCACGGGTGATCGCCTGCCAGCACCCCGGTGCACCGCCGGGGCCGCCGCGCGCGTTCACCCGCGGCAGGTTCTCCGGGAAGATGTAGGGGTTGGGCGCACCGCCGACCAGGCCGGCGAGCCGCCGACCATCGACTGGCGATGACGGGCACCGCGGACACCGGATTCGCGATCAGCCCCAGCCCGGAGAGCGCCTCGGTGTCCATGTTCAACGAGTAGCCGTTGAAACCGCCTTCGGCCGCGCCCGTGGCGGGCAGCGCATCGTGTTCGCTGCGCATCAAGCAGTAGATTTCGGGGCTGTAGGTGTCCAGCAGTTGCGCCGTGGGCACCAGGTCGGCGGCGCCGCGCGCCAGATACGGCCCGCCCTTGTTGAACAGATCCGCACCCGTGTCGCCGAACCCGGCCGCCGACAACAACGCCTGATCCAGATCCTTCTGCTGAGCATTGATCGTGCGCGAGGTGATCACCGCATTGTTCAAAAAGTCCAACAAATCCGGCGCCGCGTTCGCATACGTATCACCCAACGCCGCCAACCCCTGAATATCCTTGCGCGCCTGCGGCATCCGCGGATTCACGTCATCAAGAAGCGTGTTGGCGTTGGTGATCGACTGGCCGAACTTCTCCCCCAGCCCCGTCAACGACTGCGCCGCCGCGCTCAACGTCAGATTCAGCTTGACCGGATCGACCTTCTCCGCGATCGAGGTGATCGTCTGGAACAACGTGTTGATCTCGGTGGTCACCGAGCGCGCATCGATCACCGTGTGCGCCGAGATCTTCTGCGGCGACGGGTTGGCCGGCGTCGTCAACGACACATACTTGCCGCCGAACACCGTCGTCGCCTTGATATCGGCATTCACATTCGACGGAATCAGCTTCAAGTACCGCGGAAACACCTCCAAGGTGAACTTCGCCGCCGGCTTGCCGTCGCGCACCGTCTCCGAGATCGACCCCACCCGGCCGATCTCCACACCGTTATAGGTCACCTTCGAACCCGGATCCATCACCAACCCCGCCCGCGACGCCAACATCGTCAACTCGGTCTTGGGAGTGAAACCTCCGCGGAACTGGATGTAGACCAGGGTGAAGATCACGGCGAGAACCACCAGCACGACGAAGGTGATGATCCTGTAGGGCGGCTCTCGCGAGTCATTGATCTGAACGGGTGAACCTTCCATGGCCTACACCGTGGGCCCGGAAATCATCAGGGACAGCCAGCTATACGGTTGGTTATCCGGGTAACCCACCGTCGCCACCCGCTGCCCCTCACCTCGGGACCGTCGCCACCCGGCGCTGGCCTGCACACCTATGCAATAAGACCAGTGAAATGTACCGCGATGCAGTGGCACAAACAAAGCAACGGCGGAAACCGGCGGGGCACAACATCATCTCTCGAACAGCCGCCCCCGACAGGTGGCCGTTGACCGATCATCCGCGAAAACGAATTTGGTTCTCCCACAGATGGTTCGCGCGCTGAAATATGTTCTACGGGTTGATGGTGTTGTCGCCGACCTGGCGGCCCCAGACGTATTCGATCGCGTACGGCGATCCGGTGTGAGCCTGAATGTGTCGACAAGACCGCCGCCCCTCACGTCCGCGCCGCAGCCTCCCGGGCCCTGCGGCGAATGACCCCCTGCCTTTGCCAGGGGCTTGATACACATGCAATAACGCAGACCAGTGAAATGTACCGCGGCGGCCGTCCGTGCGCGAACCGTTGTTCACATAATCCGACCGGCGCCTCGGGTGAGCGCCCGGGTCTACGCTCGAGAAGGACAAGGAAAGGTGCGCGATGCTCGCAGCGTTCGGCTTCGAATCCCTGGGCGTGGTCGTCGGGGACATGTACTTCATCGACCCGTCCCCGCTCGAGGGTCAGGAAACCCCGGAGCGCGGAGTCAGACTGGAACTTCGGCTCGTCGACCGGGCCGAGCCCCATGGCTCGATCTACGCCGGCGTCCCGATCGCCTTCACCCGCCCGGTGTGGCGGGTCGACCTGTTCGGGTCCACCGAGAGCCCGCCCGGGACGCTGGACCGGGCCCACCACCACCCGCGTTTCGACGGCTGGGAGCCCAGTCGCCGGCACTTCGTCCCCGAGCTGTCCGCCGACCCGCTGACCTGGTTGACCGAGCAGCTGGCCGACCCGGCCGCCATCCTGGCCCGCGCCGGCGTCGACGCCGATGAGGTCAGCGAAGCCGACACCACCGGGCTCGCGGCGGCGGCGCCGGAGATCGTCGCCGCGGTGAAACGGTTGCTCGACGGCGTGCGCAACGGTGAATTGGCCCCGGCCCCCGCCGAGCCGGTTGCCGCCGCCCGCACCGGCTGGCTCTGAATTGCGTTAGCGTCGGGGGCGTGACCCTCAACACTATCGCCCTGACCACCCTCGACGGCCGGCCGACCACGCTGGCCGAATTGTCCGACGGCGCAACGCTGGTCGTCAACGTAGCCTCCAAATGCGGGCTGACTCCGCAATACACGGCGCTGGAGCAGCTGGCCAAGGACTACGGCGAGCGCGGCCTGACGGTCGTCGGCGTCCCCTGCAACCAGTTCATGGGCCAGGAGCCTGGCACGGCCGACGAGATCCAGGAGTTCTGCTCGACGACCTATGGAGTGACGTTCCCGCTGCTGGCGAAGACCGACGTCAACGGCGACGACCGTCACCCGCTGTACGCCGAGCTGACCAAAACCGCCGACGCCGACGGTCAGGCCGGAGACATCCAGTGGAACTTCGAGAAGTTCCTGCTCGCCCCCGGCGGTGAAGTGGTGCGCCGGTTCCGGCCCCGCACCGAGCCCGACGCCCCCGAGGTCATCAGCGCCATCGAGGCCGTGCTGCCCCGATAGGCATGAAACGGCCCCCGGAGATTCTCCGGGAGCCGTTTCACCTGGTAGCGGGACAGGATTCAAACCTGCGTGCGCTCGCTAAGCGAGCATCGGGTCGATCGCAGAGCGCGGTATCAACACCTGAGTGGCACCTGCCGCGTCGGGCAGCATATGACCTTGGTCGAAGAAAAAGATCACACCGTCGTTCGTGACGGCGAAATTTTGATAGTTCGCCGGGTCGTAGGCCACGGCCGGCGCGATGGTTACCGGCGGTGCCGTCTGCATCTGGTTCACCGGCGGTGCCGTCTGCGTCTGGTTCACGGGCGGTGCGGTCTGCTTTTGGAGCTCGCTCTGCACGATTGGCGCGACGGTATTCAGCGGGTCGTCGACGCGCCACAAGGGCGTGTTGTTCTTGTCGTCTGGCGCTGCCGTCCACACAATCGCCTTGCGATAGGCCTGGTCCCAGTTGAACGACTTGAACGTCGTCTGGGGGTGTGCGGCGCCAATGTTCTCGAGGACCTTCAACACCACCGCCTCGGTGCCGCGCGGGGGTATCGCCGACCCGTAACTCGCCGACGAGATGGTCAGCTGGTAGGGCTGATCGCGGGGTGCGGAGGATTTGGCGACATTGAGGAAATCGTCGCGCTCCTTCGTAATGAAGTCGGCCACGGACTTCTCGTCGGGGTAGTTGACCGGGAAGCTGATGTCGAGGTTGTAGCCGGCGTCAGACATCTGAATCTTGCATGTCTGGCCAGTGTTGACACCCTTGAGTTCGGTGCAGTAGTCCTTCGGCGGCGCGGCGGCGGCGACGCCAGCAGAGCCGAAGAGAACGAGGGCCGTGGCGAACGCTGCCACCTTGAAGCTGCGCATGTTAGATCTCCTCCGACAACAAGTGTTCCAACGGCATGAAAACGGCCCCCGGAGTTTCCCGGGGGCCGTTTTACCTGGTAGCGGGGACAGGATTCGAACCTGCGACCTCTGGGTTATGAGCCCAGCGAGCTACCGAGCTGCTCCACCCCGCGTTGGTGAATGCCAGGTTACCGAACCGGTGTCACGGCGACCAAATCGCGCGCTCAGCGGCAGTCGAAGGCTCAGATCGGTCAGTGCCCGCCTCAATGGGAAGGCGGGTTCAGCCCGTACCGCTGCGCGATGTCGTCCATCCACTCCGGCGACCCGTAGGTCAGCCCGTACTTGTCGGCGAGCTCGCCGAACTCGGGCAACTCGTGCAGCGGCTTGCCCGCCGGGTCGTCGGCGTGCTCGATGAGCAGTTCGCCGAGTTCCCGGAAATAGTTCTCGAACCCACCCGGGGTGATGATCTCGACGATGCGGCCTGGCTCGCTGCCGGCGTTCCACATCGCGTGCATCTGGCCGCGGGGCTTGGTGATGTAGCCACCGGGACCCAGCACCACTTCACTGTCGTCGGAGCGGAAGCCGATCTCGCCGGCCAGCACAATTGAATGCTCGTCCTCCCGGGTGTGCCGGTGCGCCGCGGTGAGCAGGCCGACCGCGAACGGGTGCTCGACGATGGACACCTCGCCGCCGTTGGTCTTGCCGGATAACTTGAACACCGCTCCGAAGCCCGGGAGAGTGACGACGTCGCCCTCGCCCGGCTGCACCACGGTGACCCCGATGTCGTTTCGCTCGGTCATGTGACTCACCTTCCTCCGAATTCCTTGCGCTGCAATGCCCGGCCGCTTTGTCAGCCGGCCGCGGCCAGGCCGGTCGTCGGCTCGTCGTGCGGCGGCCACAGTGGCTGCGGCACTTCGATGCCGAACGACTTGTCCCAGCCGTTTCGGGACGAAACCTCATGCACGGGATGGCGATTGGCCGCGACGCCCCACCTGCCCAACGGATAACCCGAGGGTGAGCATGGCCGACATCTTCCAGCCCTCCTCGGCGGGTACGCCCAGCAGCTCGTTCACCTCGTCCTCGAAATTGCGGAGCACCATCGTCATGACGCCGCCGACGCCCTCGGCACGGGCGGCGAGCAATGCACTCCAGATCGCCGGGTAGATGTTGGCGCCGCCGTAGTCGTCGATGGCGAAGACGAAGAGCAACAAGGGAATCTCTTCGAAATGGTCTGCCAGGTAATCGCCCGAGCCTTTCATTCGCCGCATGGTTGCGGCGTGAGCGGCCGGGTCCGCACCGGGCGCCGTGCGCCACCATCGGTCCCGGTCCCGTGCCGAACTTCTCGTATTCGAGCGCGCGGGCCCTGCCGGAACAGTTTGGCGAACTTGCGGATGAGTTTCGGATCGTCGACGGCCACGAAGTGCCAGCGCTGGGTATTGCCGCCGTTGGGGGCGCGAACCGCCGCATCGAGGATGCGGGCCTGCGTGTCCAGCGGGATCGGATCCGGCCGCAACCGCCGCATCATCCTGGTGGTGTAAAGGCCTTCGTAGATGTCCATTGTTCTGCTCCCTTCCGCTACTCGGGCCAGCTGTTGTTGCAGGATGCTGTCGATGAAGTCGACGCGCTTGAAGGCGGGATCGAAGTGCGCCAGCACGTCGGCGTTCATGGTGCCGTAGGTGGTCCGCGGCCGGTGCTTCATGCCGTCGTTGAACGCCGCCAGGATGCGCTGCTTGAACTGTCGGCGCGGGTGAGCGGCGGTCACCGCCGCCAGCGCCTCGGGAGCCAACTGCTCGCGCCCGACACCGACCACGTCGACTTCCACGCCGGCCTGCAACAGGGCGACCTCGGGTGCCATGAACTCGGGCACGCCGGGGGTGGTGTGCAAGGCGATGCCGAGCCACACCTTGTCGGCCTCGGCTTCGTCGACGCCGTGGTCGAGCAAGAAGTCCCGGGCCGCGTTGGCGCCGTCGACCTCGAAGCGGACGGCGGAGCCGCGGTAGCGCTCGGTCAGCCCGAGGTCGTGAAACATCGCCGCGACGTAGAGCAGCTCGACGTTCGGTTGCAGTCCGCGACGCAGGCCCTGCAGCGCGCCGAAGAAGAACACCCGACGGGAATGGTTGAAGAGCAACTCGTCCTCGGTGTCGCGGATGAACTCGGTGACCTCGCGCACCAGCGCGGTGTCGGGAACGTGGATGCCGGCGATGGTGTCGATTGAGCTGGTAGTCATGTTGTCGTCTCCTTCTCCGGTGATCGTTGCTATCAGTGTGCGGCCGCACGGACGATCCGACCCTGGCCGTTCTGGCCGTCCTCTCCACAGAAAGCGACACAATGGCTGCGTGGCCGCAGCCAAAGCGCGTTCGCGGGTGGTGGTGATCGTCGTCTTCGACGGGGTGACGCTGTTAGACGTCGCGGGGGCGGGCGAGGTGTTCGTCGAGGCCAACCGGTTCGGCGCCGACTACCAGGTCAAGATCGCGTCGCTGGACGGGTGCGACGTGACCAGTTCGATCGGGGCCCGACTGGGCGTCACCGACAGCATTGCGGCGATCGATTCCGCCGACACCGTCCTGGTCGCCGGCAGCGACCAGCTACCCGCACAAGCCATCGAGCCCGCCCTGGTCGAGGCCATCCGCTCGGTGTCGGCCCGCACCCGGCGGCTGGCGTCCATCTGCACCGGGTCGTTCATCCTCGCGCAGGCCGGGGTGCTCAGCGGGCGGCGCGCCACCACGCACTGGCACGACACCCGGTTGTTGGCCCGGGCTTTCCCGGATGTCACCGTCGAGCCGGATGCGATCTTCGTCCGCGACGGCGACATTTTCACCTCGGCCGGCATTTCGTCGGGCATCGACCTGGCGCTGGCGTTGGTCGAAATGGATTACGGGACCGAGTTGGTACGCGACGTGGCCAGGTGGCTGGTCGTCTACCTCAAACGCGCCGGGGGCCAATCACAGTTCTCGGTGTTGCTCGAGGCCGATCCGCCGCCGCAGTCGCCGCTGCGCCCGGTCACCGACGCGATCGTCGCCGACCCCGGCCGCGGACTACAGCGTGAAACAGCTTGCGGCTCTGGCATCTTTGAGCACACGCCAACTGACCCGGCTGTTTCAATCCGAGCTCGGCATGAGCCCTGCGCGCTACGTCGAATTGGTTCGGATCGATTTCGCCCGTGGCGCACTGGAAGCCGGCCGGTCGGTCACCGAGACCGCGGGCATGGCCGGCTTCGGCAGCATCGAAACGCTGCGTCGGGTATTCGTCAATCATCTGGGCATCAGCCCGAAGGCCTATCGGGACAGGTTCCGAACGGCCTACGCCTGAAACCTATTTGGTGTTGTTGTACTTGGTGATCGCGTCGTCCAGCCGCTGTAGCGCCGCACCGTAGCCGGCGAAATCGCCCTTCTTCTGCGCGTCCTTGGCCTCGCCGATTGCCGCCTGAATCTCTTGCAGGGCAGCGGATTTAGCGGGTGACAGCGTCACCGCTCCGTCGGGCGACGGGGGCGCGGCGACCGGCGGCGGTGATCCGGGCGCCGCGACCGGGGCCGGCGCGGTGGCCGGCGGACTCGCGGCGGGTGTCCCGGACTCGGTGGGCTGGATGCCCGTCGCGGCCGCACCCGCGCCCGGACCGAACAGCCCGGTCAGGGCGTCCCGCACGGTGGGGCCGTACCCGATCTTGTCGTTGTACATCATCGCCACCCGGATCAGCCGCGGGTAAGACGACGCCGCGTCGCTGGCCCCCGGAGAGGCATACACGGGTTCGACGTAGAGCAGGCCGCCCTGCCCCACCGGCAAGGTGAGCAGGTTGCCCCACCGGATCCGGTTCTGGTTGTCGCGTCCGATCACGCCGAGGTCCTGGGACACCGCCGGATCGGTGGTGATCGCGTTGTTGGCCAGTTTCGGCCCGTTGACCTGACCTCGGGATGGTCAGCACGGTGATCCTGCCGTACGTCGCCGGGTCGGAGCTGGCGCTGATGTAGGCGGCCAGATAGTCGCGCTTGAACCTGTTCATCGCGCTGGTCAGCTGATACGACGCCGTATTGTCGTTCTTCGCAATGTTTTTCGCGACGATGTAGTACGGCGGCTGGTAGCTGCTGGCCGTCGGGTTCGGATCCAGCGGCACGTCCCAGAAATCCGAGGTGGAGAAGAACGTCACCGGATCGTTGACGTGGTACTTCGCCAGCAGCATCCGCTGCACCTTGAACAGGTCCTCGGGGTAGCGCAGGTGCTCGGCCAGCTCCGGGCTGATGTTGCTCTTGGGCTTCACGGTGCCCGGGAACACCTGCATCCAGGCCTTGAGCACCGGGTCCTGTTCGTCTTGCTGGTACAGCGTGACGGTGCCGTCGTAAGCGTCCACGGTCGCCTTCACCGAGTTGCGGATGTAGGAGACCCGCTTGTCCGGCGCCAGCTTGTTGAACGCCACCTCGTTGGAATCCGCGGTCGCCGATTCCAGCGACGTGAGTTCGGAATACGGGTAGTTGTCCAGCGTGGTGTAGCCGTCGATGATCCACACCAGTCGCTTGTTGACGATCGCCGGGTACACCGCGCTGTCGGTGGTCAGCCACGGCGCCACCGCCTCCACCCGCTGCGCCGGGTCACGGTTGAACAGGATCTTGCTGTTCGAGCCGATCACGTTGGAGAACAAGAAGTTTCGCTCGGCGAACTTCGCGGCGAACACGCTACGCGACAGCCAGTCACCGAGCGGGACACCGCCGAGCCCGGTGTAGGTGTAGTTCTTGGTCTCGTTGTTGGTCTCGTAGTCGTATTCGCGGTCGGCGCCGTTGCGCCCGACGATCGCGTAGTCGGCCGACGTGTTGGAGATGACCGGCCCGAAGTAGACGCGCGGCTGGTCGAGTTGCGCCGGACCGTCGGAGACCACCCCGCCGTTGGCGCCGACGACGTTGACCAGGAATTCGGGGTAGCCACCGTTTTGGTTGGGATCGTTGGCGACGCCGCGGACCGTGTTGGCCGGCGAGGCGATGAACCCGTTGCCGTGGGTGTAGACGCTGTGCCGGTTGATCCAGTCGCGCTGATTCTCGATCAACCGGTCGGGGTTGAGTTCGCGGGCCGCCACCACATAGTCACGCAACGCGCCGGTGCGGTCCTGGTACCTGTCGATGGAGAGCTGGTCGGGGAAGTTATAGAAGTTCTTGCCCTGCTGGAACTGGGTGAACGCCGGGCCGACGATCGTCGGGTCGAGTAGTCGGATGTTGGACGTGGTCGCGCGGTCGTCGGCGACCTGCTGGGCCGCGGCCTGTGCGTCGCCGGTGTAGTTGCGATACGTGACCTGGTCCGAGGTCAGGCCGTACGCTTGTCGCGTCGCGGCGATGCTGCGGCTGATGTATTCGCTTTCCTTCTGCGCGGCATTGGGTTTGACGCTGATCTGCTCGACGATCAGCGGCCACCCAGCGCCCACGATCAACGAGGACAGCAGCAACAGGACCAACCCGATCGCCGGAATCCGCAAATCCCTGAGCACGACGGCGGAGAACACCGCGGCCGCGCAGATGACCGCGATGGCCATGAGGATCAGCTTCGCCGGCAGCACCGCATTGATGTCGGTGTATCCGGCGCCGGTGAAGGGCTTGCCGCCGCGGGTGTGCGACAACAACTCGTAGCGGTCCAGCCAGTATGCAATCGCCTTGAGCACAACCAACAGTCCGACCAGGGTGACCAGCTGGATCCGCGCCGAACGACTCAGCACGCCCGCCCGACCCGACAGCCGGATGCCGCCAAAGATGTAGTGGGCCAACACGTTGGCGACGAAGGCAAGGAACACCGCGACGAACAGATAGCTGAGCAGCAGCCGGTAGAACGGCAGCTCGAACGCGTAGAAGCCGAGATCCTTGCCGAACTGCGGGTCCTTGATGCCAAAGTCGCCGCCGTGCAAGAACAGCTGGATCCGCACCCAATAGCTTTGCGCGATGATGCCGGCCAGCAGGCCGACAGCAACCGGGATTCCGGCGCTCACCAGTCGCAGCCGGGACAGCACCAGGACGCGGTAGCGCGCCACCGGATCGTTGTCGTTGCTCGGCACGAACACCGGGCGGGTGCGGTAAGCCACCGCGAGCCCCGCGAACACAATGCCGCCCACCAGCAGACCGGCGATCAAAAAGACCACGAACCGGGTGACCAGCACGGTGGAGAACACCGAGCGGTAGCCGAGCTCGCCGAACCACAGCCAGTCGACGTAGGCGTCGATCAGCCGCGGACCTGCGAGCAGCAGAGCGATCACACCGAGTGCGATCAGGATCAGAATCCGGCTACGCCGAGTCAGCTTCGGCATCCGTGCGGTGGGCCGCATCCCCACTGGCTACGCTCCCTGATCGATTGCTAGACGGTGACAACTCTACGCATGGCACTACCCGTGGTGGCCAAGGTTCGCTAGCAGCTTGGCGGCGGCTGCCCACCCGACCCGATCGCGTGCAGCGCATCCACTGCCTGGCCGAGCGTCTCGACCTTGACCAGCCGCAGGCCGGACGGATTGTCCGAGCTGGCCTCGTAGCAGTTCTTCGCCGGCACCAGAAAGACCGTGGCCCCGGCCGCGTGCGCGGCGACCATCTTGTGGCTGATGCCGCCGATCTGGCCGACCGTGCCGTCGGACGAAATGGTTCCGGTGCCCGCGACGAAGTTCGACTTGGCCAGGTCGCCGGTGGTCAATTTGTCGACCACCGCCAGGCTGAACATCAATCCGGCGGACGGTCCGCCCACGTTGGCCAGGTTGAAGTCCACGGTGAACGGCGCCCACGGCGCGTCGAGCACAGCGACGCCCAGATAGCCGTAGCTGCGGTCCTTGTTGGCGCCCAGCGTGATCTGTGCCACGCCCGCCGGCTCGTTCTTGCGGCGGTAGTCGATCGTCACCACCTGACCCGGCTTGGTGTTCTTCAGCAGGCCGGTGAACTCGTCGACGGTTGCCACCGGCACGCCGTTGACCGCGTCGATGGCGTCACCGGTCTTGAGCTTGCCCACCGAGGGACCCGGCTCGGGGACTTTGGCGACCGTCACCGCCGCGGGGTACTTGAGGTAGCCCAGGGCCGCATAGGCGGCGCTGTCCTCGGATTGCTTGAAATCCGCGTTGTTCGCCTTGTCGACGTCCTCGCGCGACTTGCCCGGCGGATAGATGAGGTCGCGCGGTACCAGCTGTTCCTGGTCCGAAAGCCACAGCGTCAGCGCCTCACCCAGCGTCAAATCGTCGCGCTGGGACACCGTGGTCATGTTGAGGTGGCCGGTTGTCGGGTGCGTCTGGGTGCCCTCGATCGCCACCACCTGCTTGCCGTCGACCTCGCCGAGCGTGTCGAAGGTCGGGCCCGGCCCCAGCGACACGAACGGCACCGTCACCACCGCCAGCAACACGCCAAACACCACGATCGGCACCAGCGCGACCATCAGGGTCAGGATGCGCCTGTTCACGCCGATCACACTAGACGGCGACCGCGAGGGCCCGTTCAACTACAACGTTCGGTTACCGGGTTCAGCTACAAGCTGACCCGAGGTCGCGCCGCCTGACCTCGGGGTGAGTACCGTTGGGGTATGGCTGACATGCCTTTCGGCTTCTCCTCCGGAGACGACCCCGACGAACACGGGAACAAAGATCCCGATTCTGGCTCGAAACCGTCCGACCCGTTCGCCGCCTTCGGCATGAGCGGTGAATTCGGCATGGGCGACTTGGGTCAGATCTTCACCCAACTCGGTCAGATGTTCAGCAGCGCGGGCACTGTCGGGCCCGGTGGACCCAACTCGGGTCCGGTCAATTACGAATTGGCGCGGCGGGTCGCGACGAATTCGATCGGCTTCGTGGCACCGGTTCCGGACACCACCAACTCGGCGATCGCCGACGCAGTGCGTCTGGCCGAAACCTGGCTGGACGGGGCCACTGCGCTGCCCGCGGGCACCACCAAGGCGCTGGGTTGGACCCCCGGCGACTGGGTCGACAACACGTTGGAGACGTGGAAGCGGCTGTGTGACCCGATGGCACAACAGATTTCGACCGTGTGGGCGGCGTCGCTGCCCGAAGAAGCCAAGAGCATGGCCGGCCCCCTGATGCAGATGATGTCTCAGATGGGCGGCATGGCGTTCGGCTCGCAGCTCGGGCAGGCGCTGGGTCGGTTGTCCCGCGAGGTGCTGACATCCACCGACATCGGTTTGCCGTTGGGGCCCAAGGGAATTGCGGCGATAATGCCCGGCGCCGTCGAGTCGTTCGCCACCGGACTGGAGCGGCCACGCAGCGAAATCCTGACGTTCCTGGCGGCGCGTGAGGCCGCCCACCACCGCCTGTTCAGTCACGTGCCGTGGCTGTCGAGCCAACTGCTTGGTGCCGTCGAGGCATATGCGATGGGCATGCAAATCGACATGTCCGGCATCGAGGAGCTGGCGCGCGACTTCAATCCGGCGTCCCTGTCGGATCCGGCGGCGATCGAAAACCTGCTCGGGCAGGGCGTTTTCGAGCCCAAGGCGACGCCGGCGCAGATGCAGGCACTGGAACGCCTGGAAACACTGCTCGCCCTGATCGAGGGCTGGGTGCAGGTGGTGGTGGCCGGCGCGCTGGGCGACCGCATCCCCGGCGCGGCCGCGCTGGGCGAGACGATGCGCCGCCGCCGGGCCAGCAGCGGCCCCGCCGAGCAGACCTTCGCTACGCTGGTCGGCCTGGAGTTGCGGCCCCGCAAGATGCGTGAGGCCGCCGCGTTCTGGGAGCGCCTCACCGAGGCCGCCGGGGTCGACACCCGCGACGGGATCTGGCAACACCCCGACCTTTTGCCTGACGCCGATGACCTCGACGAGCCGGCGGGCTTCATCGACCGGGTCATCGGCGGCGACACCAGCGGAATCGACGAGGCCATCGCCAAACTCGAGCGCGAGGGCCAGGGTCCCGACGGCCCGGGTGCCCACGGCGGCTCTGTGGATAACTGACCGGAGCCAGCACCCCCGGCGTGACACAGTTGCGCGGTGACTCAGCGGTGCCAGGCCGTCCTTTCCAGCTATGCGCTGGATCCCGCTTGCCGGTACTCCTGCGTCCCGACGGCGCGGTCCAGGTGGGCTGGGACCCGCGCCGCGCGGTGCTGGTCCGACCGCCGGACGGCCTGGCCGCCGCCGAGCTGGCCACGCTGTTGCGGACGATGTGGGCACCGACCCCGATCTCGGAATTGCAGCGCCGCGCGCTCGACCGCGGCCTGACCGACGCCGACGGTCTGCAGAACCTGGTCGCGCAATTGGTCGGTGCCGGGGTCGCCACCGAGTGCGGGCGACCGCGCGCCCGCGCGGCCTCGGTGCGGATCCACGGCCGCGGGCCCCTCTCCGAGCTGCTGGTGGAAACCTTGCGCTGCTCCGGCGCCCGGATCGCGCACAGCAGCCAACCGCACGCCGCGGTGTCGGCCGACGACGTTGACCTGGTGGTGCTGTCGGACTTTCTCGTCGCCGACCCGCGCATGGTGCGCGATCTGCACCACCAGGGTGTCGCGCATCTGCTGGTGCGGGTGCGCGACGGCATCGGGCTAGTGGGTCCGCTGGTGATTCCCGGAGTGACCAGCTGCCTCGATAGTTACTACAGGAAACTACTACGTCACACTGGTCTCATTGTTCCGCGCTTGTGAGACGGCCAGCCGGGAAACGGCGAGTGCCATGACCGGAGCGCCGCTGGTCCAGCACCGGCAACCGAGTCGGTGGGCCCGCATCGGTTGATTTGTTGTCGGGCTGTCCGTCTACGCACAGCTTGTTCGTCGTATGGATAGACATCCGAAAATGACGACTCAGGAGAACGCAATGAACATCGTGAGACTCAACGACGTCGCACGCCAACTGATCGGTTCCGACCCTGCAACTCTGGTCACGATCAATCGCGACGGCAGCCCGCAAGTCAGCCTGGTCTGGGTGACGGTGCAGAGTACGGCTAACGGCGGTGATGAGCTGGTCACCGCTCATCTGCAGGAGCATCAAAAGATCCGCAATATCCGGCGTGATCCCCGAGTGGCGGTGACCATCGTGTCCACCGACCGCAGTGGGCCACAGACACCCTATCTGTCGATCAGGGGCACGGCGCGCGTCGAGGAGGGCGGTGCTCCCGCACTGCTCGACGAGATCGCCACGACTATCTTCGGCCCCGGCACGGGGTTCCCGCCGCCCGACGCACCCCCCGGATACCTGACTCACATCACGGTCGAGAAGGTCGGCGGCGTGGGCCCATGGGCGGCCTGAACGTCGGTCAGCCGTGGCAGAAGACCGACTGACCAATCGGGGCGAAGTCCGCCGACGCCGCCGTCACCAGCTGTCTGGACAATCACTAAAGGTAAATCCCGAGGCGGAACCGTATCCATGCCCGACTACGCGCCCAACTGTTGATCGGGTCGCGCCTGCGTCGGCATTCGCTGAAGTCGTACGGTTAGCCACTTGTGCCTTAATGGTGACTCTGTTATCGACAGCTCAAAAGTCATCTTTTGTATCGTTTGCTACATGAAGGCGTTGGATTCTTTGGCTGCAAATAGAGTGCGTCGCCTGCCGCAACGTGAATCCGAGACAAGCCATACGACTACAGCCGCCGCTAGAACCGAAGGAATAGAGCCGGGAGTCGAAACCGTCCCTCTCGAAATAGCGCGGCGCTGGCGACCCAGCGAAGACGAAATCGTGCGCGCAGCAATCACAGTGACGCTAGTAGCCCTCGTGGCCATAATCGGGCTGGCCGTAGCGGCAATCTTAACAATGGGCTAGAAGCCGAATGCCCTTCTCACGCGGGGTGGCACGAGGGGCGGAGCAAGTGAAATAGCCGACTAACCCTTACCGTTAGCGCTAGTAACCAGATCGGCTCAGTCCGCGTCCGCGTCTGAATAAGTTGATCGGGCCGTCCCTGCTCTCCTCGCGGCGGCCCGTGCTTAACACGACAATGGCGGGTAATCCGATGCAATGAGGCGAAAAGATGTCTTTGTGGGCGGATCCCAGGCCGCGCCTGCCCGCGTACGCGACCTCAAGACCATTGATGCCGAGCTGCGATTGCTGGCGGCGCTTCGCCGTGTGCGCCCGGGAGCGGGGCGGGCCGCTTCCTTCGATAGCTGCGGAGGATGCGCTGCTGGATGAGCGCCGGGAGCTGGTCGCGGGGGTGACCGCCAATCTCACCTAGAGGGCGGCTGTGCTGACCTCCCGCGGCAGGTAGTCCAGTACCCCATTCCTAGCATCACCTGTAAATCCGCTGCGCCAAGGCTTACGTTTAGCGAGCGGCGAATGGTCTGACTGATCGGAGACCCAACCTAGCGCGACTGCCCACACCGGGCGAGTCCACCGCGGCCGAAATATCGGGGGCGAGGTGAAGGGAACTGACAATGTCACAGCGAGAACAGAACATCGCGCTCATCAAGAAGGGTTACGAAGCCTTCAACGCTGGTGACAGCGACACGGTGATGAGCCTGTTCGACGACAATAGCGAGTGGATCCAGCCGGGCGACAGCGCGATCAGCGGCACCTACCACGGCAAGCAGGAAATAGCAGGGCTGCTGGCCAAGATGGGTGAGAAGCAAAGCTCCGTCACTAACGATCACATCGTCGCCGACGGCGACCTAGTGGTCATGCTCGGCCAGACCACTGTGGCCGGGGAAACCACGGAAGCTGCGACCGTGTTCACCGTGCGCGACGGCAAGACCGTCCGGGTACAGGCATACGGCGACACGGCGACGCTGGAGCGCATCTTCGGCAAGAAGCAGGTCGCCACAGCGTAGTAACTCAGCTTAGGACTACGTGTCCGACCAAACAGCCGGCCCGTCATCCCACTTGGGGGCGGGCCGGTTGCTGTGCTGAGTAATGTTTAGCGGCGTGGTGACCGTGGCATGCCAATATGGGCTTCTAAGCTGCCACACGGGCGGAGCATAATTGGTTATTGTCCGGTAGCTAACTTCCCGAATGACCGCTGGCTCTGGACAGTTGGGGAGGCACCATGACTGACAGCGCGAATTCCAGTCAAACCTGGCCTGCAGCGGTGATCGAGCAGGCCATAGGCATCATCATGAACCGCTTCGATGTCGACGCCGCGCAAGCTTTGCGACTGCTCCGAAGAATGTCACGGAATACCAGGACGCGCAGATATGCGTCATCGCCGAGCAGGTGATTAATCACAACGTCCCAGTGGAAGCCCTGCGCGGGCTTGAGGAGGAAATACCCCGCTTCGGCTGACCCCAGAAGCCTATCCGCCATCGTTCGTACTAACCCAGTTCGGAATAATCCGCTAAGAGCGGCTAACCCTCTGTCGGCCTGACCCACCCTTCGGCAACACTTGCGCCAAGACCGAGAGCCTTGAGCGAAGTTGGCCGTTGCCGTCGATTGACGTGGCGGATGCGTTCTGGATGAACGCCGCAAGTTGGCCATGCGAGCTACGAACACCGCCGCAGTTTGTGAACGCCCGGCGCAGCCGACACGGTGCCAGTTGAGTCATGAGCTCTCTATTAGAGCGGCAGCAAACTGCACAGGCTCGGGGACGGGCTTCGAGGACCGCGGCAGCGTCGAGCTGCGTGGCGTGCCCGGCACCTGGCAACTGCTGGCGGTCGATCGCCACGGCGCGCGAGCGAGATCGGCCGAGGCAAAACTGGCATCGACGCCGACCCCTGACCATCGCACCGCTATGCGCCGCTCGGACCGCGCCGTGGAGGTGATGGCCAGGCGGACCCCGTGGATCCTCCGCGGGATGGCCCGCCTCAACCCGGTCACCGGTCGCACCTGACAGCTACCGGAGTCAGCGCGCTTGGATGTGTCTGAGTCCTCGACATCGTTGACAGGTGAGTCGCATGCAGTCCCACCGACGCCGATGCATCGCTGCTGGCGAATTACCCACATTCACGAGCTGCCTAGGCACTCAACTATCTAGAAACACCCAGGGCATCCGGCTAATCATCTCTCGAATCGAGAGAGGAGAGGAGAGGAGAGGAGAATTTACGCCCTCAACCAGGCCCGTGGCCTCGAAAATCCAGGACGTATCGGCCAATGCCAAAACCCTCGGATAAGTTAGGGAGCGCGAAGCTCATGAGGGTGAGCGTTACAAGGTTCGTGCTCGGACTGTTAGCAACTTGAGCCTCAATGGTTGCTGTGGTACCGCAAGCCCCGTTTGTATCGTTAGTGACATGAATAGAACACGTGTCGCGGCATCGGCCATCGTAATGACCGCGAGCTTGGGCCTCGCCGGGCTGGGAGCGGCTGCCCTTGCCCAAGCCCAACCCGCGCCGCTCCCGAATTATTACTGGTGCCCCGGCCAGCAGTGGGATGGGGGCTGGGGCGGCAACTGGGACTGGGGCCGCTGCCACGACGACCACTTCTACGACGGTGAAGGCCGCGACCGCGACCACTGGCACAATGGCGACTACGACGAACGCTGGCAAGGCGACCAACACTGGCAAGGCGACCAACACTGGCAAAACGGGAACCCCGGCGACCGAGACCACTGGCAAAACGGGAACCCCGGCGACCGAGACCACTGGCAAAACGGGAACCCCGGCGACCGAGACCACTGGCAAAACGGGAACCCGGGCGACCAGCACTGGCACTGAGGTGATGTAAGCGGGATCAACTTTGTGATCAACCGTGCCGCCGGGCACAACGGTTTAGCCCGTGCGGGTGAAGTGCCGTCTTGCGGCCTGCGGACCTACGCTCCGGACATCGAGACCATCGATTCCGAGCTGCGATTGGTGGCTGCTCTTCGCCGTGCGGAGCAGGATTCGCAAGTGAAAGTCCCATAGCCGCTGGATGCAGTGACGTACGCGATAGCTCCGGCCCCAAGATCCAATCAGCCCTGATGGCTGCCCCCGATATGTGAGCATTTAGCAATGAGTTCGCGCACCTTCGCTCGCATCCTTGGTGTGGCGGTAGCGATGACTTGGGCGCTGCTGATGACATTCATCGACACTCGTTACGCCTCTGCCGGAGCCTGCTCCGACGTCGAGGCGGTGTTTGCACGCGGCACCAACGAACCTCCCGGCGCCGGCAGCGTGGGCCAGGCATTCGTCGATTCGCTTAGATCAAAAGTTCCTGGGCGGTCCGTAGGGGTCTACGCAGTCAACTACCCCGCCACCGACGATTTTGTCAGGAGCTCGTTAGCCGGAGCTGGCGATGCGCGTGCTCATGTCCAATCCGTGGTTGGGAGCTGCCCTAACACCAGAATGGTGCTTGGTGGATATTCTCAGGGCGCCGGAGTGATTGACATGACTACCGAGCAGCTGCCGCCCGAGATGGCCGATCATGTCGCCGCGGTCGCCGTCTTCGGCAATCCGGAGAGCACACTCGCAAGGACGCTGGGAGGCGGCCAGCTCCCTACGATCAGCCCCCTTTACCGCCCCAAGACGATTGACCTGTGCGTTCCCGACGACCCAATCTGCTCCGAAGGCAGGAACCCGAGGGCACACGTTTTATATGTTCAGTCCGGAATGACAAACCAGGCCGCGGCGTTCGCAGCCAGTCGGCTCTAGCTCCGCTGGTTCTTCGCTCGTAAAATTCCCAACGCACCCGCTTTCGTTGCTGCCGCCCGAGGAGCGCGGTGGGCCACTGCCGTCGATAGGCGTGGCGGATGCGCTGCTGGATGAACGCCGGGAGTTGACCGGGCTTCCCCGCCTGGCCAGCTGCCTGGGTAGTCACTAGATGGGATGACTACCCCTTGCGTACCGCCGCCGTGTTGGCTGGGGCTCTGGGGTTATTCGAACCTGCGATTCTGTGCCAAGTTCCTGTGACATTGCTGCCAGCGGCCTATAGTCAGCTCATCCCGGGGGTCAAGAGAGAGCCAGTAGAAATGACCGTCACCGAGGTTTTGACCACCAGACAGCAGCGCAAAAGTATGGCACGCACGTTGGCCAACGATGCGTACCCGATCAAGGCGTGGCGGTACGTGCTGCTGAGGGCCGCGGCGGCGCTGGCGGGTGCCACACTGGTCTTCTTCGGCATCGGTATCGCCAAAGCAGACCCGTGGTGCGGTGATCAGGGTCAGTACGACGCCGGCAGGGACGTCTGTGTGGGTCATCAGGGTCAGACATATGCCCCCGACCGGAGAGCCGCGCCGTTCTGCCAAGGTACCCGTGCGGACTGCCCGTACGGTGGCTAAGTAGATAGCCTCAGCAGCGATCCACATGGTTGTCATCATCCACCAGCCATCGACTGCTGACTTGCGCTGAGAACCGAATCGTTGAAGGTTGCCCGATGCGCGATTTGGACGTTATCGACTCCGAGCTGCGATTGGTGGCGGCTCTGCGCCGTGCGGCTCTGGAGCGGGGCGGCCCGCTGCCTGCCATCCACCGCACCAGCCCGGAGTGCCACATTCCGACACCCGAAACTTCTGCTTGCTAGCGAGACGACAGGCCGGGGCGCGCGCGTTAGCGGGCCAGTGTCTGGGTGATCCGCCAGAGCCGTCGCGGCAGGCTGGGCACAGGTGGCCGGTCGAATGAGACGATGTGCGCCCGAAGACGAAAGGAAGACATCACATGGCTGGTTTGAGCGCAATGGCCATAAATACCGCTCCAATCCTCGGCGGCGTGCTGTTGGCGGCGGCTGCGGGGCAAGTGAGAAGCGTGCATCGGGTCATCCGCTCGACCGCAACCGTCGTCGACGAATAACGGGGCGCCTCTGCGGTGGCCGCGTCATCCACGAGCCATCGGTGCAGCGGACAAGAGCACCGACTGCGGGCATGAAACCAATCATCCACCAGGCGTCGAAGTACAGCGCGAACTGTTATCTGGGCGTTTGTTACCGCCGGCGGACATCACAAAAGTGTGACACTGTGTCGGTGGCGACAACAAAGCAGCTATTGGGGGGTCGGGAAAGGAAGAACTGGTGAAGAAGGCAATGATGGGCGCGTCGGCGGCAGCAGCCATAGCACTCGCACCCATCTGCATTCCACCAGCACACGCCGGCCCCTATGATGCCTGTAGCGGCATCAGCGATCCCCAAGCCCGCGAGGATTGCATTCAACGAATCCTCGTCGAGCACCCAATACCCGAAGAAATAGCCGCGAGACCGCCGGGCTATCCCGCAGGCTCGTGCCGGCCGAGTGCCAATCCACCCCCATCACCTGATGCGGTGGCGGCGGCGGATTGTGTCAACAACACCCTTCCGGGCGGACCGCCAGTCGCGCGCTATGAAAAGTTCGCGGATCAAAACACGTTGAACAACGCGTTCCAAACCGACGCTCGCGCCGCGGCGCTGCAGCCATGCCCCGGATCGAGCGGTTCGGCACCGGCCACCTGGACCGCGACGAGTCCCCCGCCCGCCAGCGGGTCGGTCATGTGCTATATCAGCAGCGACAACATGGCCCACGTCGAGTGGACGAACAAAACCGACCTGGTAAGGGCCAACACCTCGGGACCCGACTTGGCGAGTTTGTACGGATGGTTTCAAGGGCTAATCACCTCGTCGTGAGCGCCCTGCATGAGCCGGGGGAACCGATGAGGGACATATAACCAGACTTGGCTCACCTTTTGCAGTCATGGTCCGAATCAACTCGAGATGGCCGCGACGACCACCCGCCGACGCCGAACGCGACTTGCCCAGCAACGAGGCCAGCACCTTCGCCGCGGCCGACTGCTGATTGACAGCCCTGAGCGATCCGATCAGCCTTGGTAGACGCAGGGGGGAGGGAGGTTGGCGATCCCAGCAGCCTGTTCCTGGTCTTGCGTGACGCCCGTATCGGCCTGCCAGATGTAACCACATCCATAGTAAGCCAAGCAGCGAACCGTGTTGCCGCCACTCGAAATCGTCGTTTTGTTAAGCTGACCGCTGTCGCAGCCGGAACCCACCGCAGGATTGGCCCAGGCTGGCGCCGCCGGTACGACGGCCATCCCAACCACGAGTGCTGCGATCAGCTTCCACCCTGTGATCAATCCCTTCCGCACCATGCTCGGCATCCTATGCCCGCACGAAGGCACCGCTCAGGGTTTTCGTTTACCTGGGCTACCGACGGCCGGGGCGCGGCTGCGCCGCGGCGAGGCGTTAACGAGGCACAGACTCTCGTCAGCTATCAGGCCCACCCTTCTTGGTCATCGACTTGACCACCGCCAAGTTGCCGCGGCGCCCCTGCGCCGAGCCCTATGCAGCGTGTCTAGCGCGCTGACCAGCACTTTTGCCGCCGCGCAACATAATTACGTCGTCGTCTGAGTCGGCCATGACTCAACTCCTTTCAGGAACCGGGGCGGGCGGGCTGCCATTCCCATGGACCCACCCGCCCCGGCGCCACTACCCTGGTGCGGGCCTGATGCTCGGGGCGGTGAATATCGAAGCCCGCGTTGCAATCTGACCGCTGCTTCCTTGACGGCCCCCGCTGCCAGGGTGGCTCGGTCAGCCAGGGAACAGGGTTGCCACGTTGTTGTGCCCGAGGCTGATATCGCGTAGAGCGTCTCCGCTGAGGCGCCGGTACATGGCACATCACGATCGCGTTCGCGGCCACCTGCAGGCGGCCCGTCGAGGTCGTGCCGGCCGTGACCGTGGGCCCACCGATGTAAACCGTTGTGGTGCCCAGGTTTTGGACCAACACGCCGATATTGTCAGGGACGGAGCCCGGTGCGGCGGGGCTGCGTAGCTTGGGGTTCCCGGAAGTACTGACCCGGCTCAGTCGCGCGGTCTTCGCGCTACCCGTAAGCCGACAGACTCAAAGGCCCAGAAAGCAACTCGAGCAAATAATTTCCGCCGACGTTTTTGAGCCTGCGTAGAGCCCCAAGGGTATTCGGACTCAGGATGACAAGGTCGGGGTCAGCTTTGGCGCAGTTGCGGATCGCAACGAAGCCCGTCGACAGAGCATCCAAGGGCTCGAGTCCCGAGGCTGACTGCATCAAAACACCGGAGGTTTGGAGTAGTCCGTTGAACGTGCTGTTCGCCGTACCCGACACCGCTTTCAGCAAAATGTCGGAACACTTGTTCGTGTAACTGTTCTGGGCTTCAACCGGCAGGAACTGCGCTGGGTCATCGGCGGCGACACCAGCGGAATCGACGAGGCCATCGCCAAACTCGAGCGCGAGGGCCAGGGTCCCGACGGCCCGGGTGCCCACAGCGGCTCTGTGGATAACTGACCGGAGCCAGCACCGCCGGCGTGACACAGTTGCCCGGTGACTCAGCGGTGCCAGGCCGTCCTTTCCAGCTATGCGCTGGATCCCGCTCTGCCGGTACTCCTGCGTCCCGACGGCGCGGTCCAGGTGGGCTGGGACCCGCGCCGCGCGGTGCTGGTCCGCCCGCCGGACGGCCTGGCCGCCGCCGAGCTGGCCACGCTGTTGCGGACGATGTGGGCACCGACCCCGATCTCGGAATTGCAGCGCCGCGCGCTCGACCGCGGCCTGACCGACGCCAACGGTCTGCAGAACCTGGTCGCGCAATTGGTCGGTGCCGGGGTCGCCACCGAGTGCGGGCGACCGCGCGCCCGCGCGGCCTCGGTGCGGATCCACGGCCGCGGGCCCCTCTCCGAGCTGCTGGTGGAAACCTTGCGCTGCTCCGGCGCCCGGATCGCGCACAGCAGCCAACCGCACGCCGCGGTGTCGGCCGACGACGTTGACCTGGTGGTGCTGTCGGACTTTCTCGTCGCCGACCCGCGCATGGTGCGCGATCTGCACCACCAGGGTGTCGCGCATCTGCAGGTGCGGGTGCGCGACGGCATCGGGCTAGTGGGTCCGCTGGTGATTCCCGGAGTGACCAGCTGCCTTGGCTGCGCCGACCTGCACCGCCGGGACCGCGACGCGGCGTGGCCGGCCATCTGCGCACAGCTGCGCGAAACCGTCGGCGTTGCCGATCGGGCCACCGTGCTGGCGACCGCGGCGCTGGCGCTCAGCCAGGTCAACCGGGTGATCGCGGCCGTGCACGGGCAGGAGGCGGACGGGCCCGGGCCTCCCCAGACGCTGAACGCGACCATGGAATTCGACCTGCACTCCGGCGCGATCGTCACGCGGCGGTGGGCCAAACATCCGTTGTGCTCCTGCTAAAAGCGCCTACCTCCATTGCGGGGTCTGGCGTTGTGTCCCCCGGGCGGCGGCCGTTTCGCTCGGGTGAGCTGCGCTTACGAAGTGTGACAACGAGTGTTGTCGACATTTCTCCACATCACGCTGGCCATCATGGATGATGGATGCGTGGCAGACATCAAAAGGGGCCGTGCTGCGCGGAACGCGAAGCTGGCCAGCATTCCGGTCGGATTCGCCGGCCGGGCAGCGCTCGGATTCGGTAAACGGCTGACCGGAAAGTCCAGGGACGAGGTCCAGGCCGAGCTCCTGGAAAAGGCCGCCCACCAATTGTTCACCGTCCTTGGTGAGCTCAAGGGCGGCGCGATGAAGGTGGGCCAGGCCCTGTCGGTGCTGGAGGCCGCAATCCCCGAGGAGTTCGGCGAGCCGTACCGCGAAGCGCTGACCAAGCTGCAAAAGGACGCCCCGCCGCTGCCCGCCGCCAAGGTGCACCGGGTGCTCGATGCCCAGCTGGGCACCAAGTGGCGCGAGCGGTTCAGCTCGTTCGACGACACCCCGGTGGCCTCGGCCAGCATCGGCCAGGTGCACAAGGGCGTCTGGGCCGACGGCCGTGAGGTGGCGGTCAAGATCCAGTACCCCGGCGCCGACGAGGCACTGCGCGCCGATCTCAAAACCATGCAGCGCCTGGTCGGGGTGTTCAAGCAGCTCGCGCCGGGCGCCGACATCCAGGGCGTGGTCGACGAGCTCATCGAGCGCACCGAGATGGAGCTGGACTACCGGCTGGAGGCCGAGAACCAGCGCGCCTTCGCCAAGGCGTATCACGACCACCCGCACTTCGCGGTGCCGCGCATCGTGGCCAGCGCGCCGAAAGTGGTGATCCAGGAGTGGATGCAGGGCACCCCGATGGCCGAGATCATCCGGCACGGCACCACCGAGCAGCGCGACTTGATGGGCACGCGACTGCTCGAGCTCACCTTCGATGCACCGCGCCGGCTGCAGATGCTGCACGGCGACGCCCACCCCGGCAACTTCATGTTGCTGCCCGACGGCCGCATGGGCGTGATCGACTTCGGCGCCGTCGCACCGCTACCCGGCGGCTTGCCAATCGAGCTGGGTATGACCATCCGGCTGGCCCGTGACAAGAACTACGACATGCTGTTGCCGACGATGGAGAAGGCCGGTTTCATCCAGAAGGGTCAGCAGGTGTCGGTGCGCGACATCGACGACATGCTGCGCCAGTACGTCGAACCGGTCGAGGTCGAGGTCTTCCACTACACCCGCAAGTGGCTGCAGAAGATGTCCGCCATCGAGATCGATCGCTCGGTGTCCCAGATCCGCACGGCGCGCCAGATGGACCTGCCGCCCAAACTGGTCATCCCGATGCGGGTGATCATGTCGGTGGCCGCGATCCTGTGCCAGCTCGACGCCCACGTGCCGATCAAGGCGCTGTCCGAAGAGCTGGTGCCCGGCTTCGCCGAACCCGACAGCGCGGTCGTCTAGATCCCTCTTTTCAGGCGGCGGCGCCGTCCTGCCGGCGCGCTTTGCGCGGGCGTCCGCGCGGCCGTTTGAACCTCAGGACCGAGCCGCGGTCGAGGATTTCGCCACCCCACACTCCCCAGGGTTCGGCCCGTTCCAACGCGGCGGCCAGACACTGCCGCCGGACCGGGCAGCCGGTACACAGCGTCTTGGCCCGCTCGAGTTCGGCTGGGGTGTCGGCGAACCACAGATCGGGATCGCCGGCATGACACGGCAGGGTTTGTCTGGGGACTGTCGGTGCCGACATGTCCTACCACCTACTTCCTGATCTGGGTTGCTGTCTTTGGCAGTGATCCGGACCAGGTCGAAGGGTTGCCGACCTACAACTATGGCCACGGATCCTGGTGACTTCGGGTCCGTGGCCATCTGGGAGAAAACCGGGCTGGTGCTTACCTTGCCTTCGGTGGGCCCCCAACATCGACGGACGCGTCGGTCACGGCGGCGGCGCGATGCTTACGCGCGGCCGCCGGGGCGGCGGGTGCGGCGTGTGCGGCGTGGGAGGTACCCGCGGCCAGGACAGGGCGGGTCGTGCGGGCCACGCCTACACCGAACGCGTCGTTGATCATCGTGGCCACCCTCCCTTCTCCGTAGTGCCGAGTTGCGGTTTCGAGGGTAAACGGTCACCGTCGATGACCACAACCGATTTTATGACCAGCGGGTTTACCGAGTCAGCGGCCGCGGACCAGTTCCAACACGTCGGGGCCGTACTGTTCCAGCTTGCGGGCGCCGATGCCGGGAATCCCGATCAGTGCATCCTCGTCGTCGGGCCGCAGCTCGGCGATGGCGATCAGCGTGTTGTCGGTGAAGACGACGTAGGCGGGCACCTTCTGCTCCTTGGCGACGTCCAGCCGCCAAGCCTTGAGCCGCAGCAACAGGTCCTCGTCGATGTCGGCGGCGCAGGTCTCACAGCGCCGCAGCAGGACGGCTGCCGGGGTGGTCAGGTTTTTGTTGCAGATCCGGCAGCGGGTCGCGGTGCCCCGGCTACGCCGGGACTTGTTCGGCGTCGCGTCGGCCCGCGCCTGGGGCGCGATGCCGTTGAGGAACCGCGACGGCTTACGGCCCTGGCGTCCGCCCGGGCTGCGGGCCAGCGCCCAGCTGAGCGCCAAATGCATTCGGGCCCTAGTGATTCCGACGTAGAGCAGCCGCCGCTCCTCCTCGACCGCTTCGCTCTCGGCGCCGTGCGCCAGCGCATGCGAGATGGGCACCGTGCCGTCGGCCAGCCCGACCAGAAACACCGCGTCCCACTCCAGTCCCTTGGCGGCGTGCAGCGACGCCAGCGCGACGCCCTGCACCACCGGTGAGTGCCGAGCGTCGGCCCGCGTCCGCAGTTCGGCAACCAGCCCGGGGAAGTCGAGCTGCGGTCGCTGGGCCACCTCGTCGTCGACCAGCTCGGCCAGCGCGGTCAGCCCTTCCCAGCGCTCCCGGGCCCGGGTGCCGACGGGTTCCTCGGCCGACAGCCCCAACGGCTCCAGGATTGTGCGGACGGCGGTGGGCAGTGGCTCCTCTAGGGGTTGGCCGCCCCTGCGCTCCGCGCCGCGCTGCAGCGCCAGCAGGGCCTGCTTGATCTCCTGGCGGTTGAAGAATCCCTCGCCGCCGCGAACCCGATAGGGAATCCCGGCCTCGGTCAGCGCCTCCTCATAGATCTCCGACTGCGCGTTGACCCGGTAGAGCACCGCGATTTCCGACGGCGGCGTGCCGGCTTCGATGAGCCGCTTGATCGACGCAGCGACCGCGGTGGCCTCGGCCGGTTCGTCGGGATGCTCGTGGAACGACGGCGCCGGACCCGGCGCCCGCTGACCCACCAGGTGCAACTTGCTGCCGGCGACCCGGCCGCGGGCCGCCGCGATCACCTGGTTGGCCAATGACACCACCTGGGGGGTGGAGCGGTAGTCGCGCTCCAGGCGCACCACGGTGGCGTCGGGGAACCGCCGGGAGAAGTCGAGCAGGAACCGCGGAGAAGCCCCGGTGAACGAGTAGATGGTCTGGTTGGCGTCACCCACCACCGTCAGGTCGTCGCGATCGCCCAGCCACGCCGTCAGCACCCGCTGCTGCAACGGCGTGACGTCCTGATATTCGTCGACGACAAAGCAGCGGTAGCGGTCCCGGAACTCGTCGGCCACCGCGGTATCGTTTTCGATCGCGGCCGCGGTATGCAGCAGCAGGTCGTCGAAATCGAGCAGGGTGACGTTCTCGTCGCGGGCCTTGAGCGCCTCGTAGGCGGCGTAGACGGTGGCGACCCGGGCGGCGTCCAGTGGGATGTCGCGCGCGGCGGCGGCCACCGCGGCCGGGTATTCCTCCGGTCCGATCAACGACGCTTTGGCCCACTCGATCTCGCCCGCCAGGTCGCGCACGTCGTCGGTGCTGGCGTTGATCCGCGCGCGGCCGGCCGCCCGCGCGACGACGGCGAATTTGCTGTCGAGCAGCTGCCACCCCGTGTCGCCGACCACCCGCGGCCAGAAATACCGCAGCTGACGGTGGGCGGCCGCGTGGAACGTCAAGGCCGAGACCGCGCCGACGGAGGTGTCCGCGCCCGCCGCGGCGTCGATCGTCCGCAACCTCGAGCGCATCTCCCCCGCCGCCCGCTGGGTGAACGTGACGGCCAGCACCTGACCGGCCGCGACATGACCGCTGGCGACCAGCTGGGCGATCCGCTGCGTGATGGTGCGGGTCTTCCCCGTTCCGGCGCCGGCCAGCACACAGACCGGTCCGCGCGGAGCCAGCACGGCCTCGCGCTGCTCGTCGTCCAGCCCGGCTGTCAATGGATCGGCGACCGTCGGCATGGCGTCCATCTTGGCAGCGGTCGCCGACAAACCCGGCGCATCGCCACGCCTTAATCGGCGGGGATGGCGTGTCGCCCCGGCGAGTCGGCGGATCCCACGCCGCATCCCGTCCCCCTCGCCGCTGCGCGGCCGGGCGGTACCCCCGGCGCGGAATGCATCGTCAGCGGGCTACGTTAACGAACCATGACCTCTGCCCCGCTCACCGTCTACACGACCTCCTGGTGCGGTTACTGCCATCGGCTCATGACGGTGCTGAAGTCCAACGGGATTCCCTACGAGGCGGTCGACATCGAGCACGACGCGACCGCCGCTGATTTCGTCAGCTCGGTCAATGGCGGCAACCGAACGGTTCCGACGGTGAAGTTCGCCGACGGGTCGACGCTGACCAATCCGACCGCCGCCCAGGTGAAGGCGAAGCTCGCCGAGGCCGGCGACTGAGCGCCCGGTCAGTCGATCGCGGCCCAGGATTCGATGATCACGCGGGCGATCGAAATCGACCCGGGCAGTAGAAGATTCGAATCCGACGAGCTGGACCAGTCCCCGGCCGCCAGCGCGGCGCGCACCTCATCGCGCGTGAACCAGGCCGCTTCGGCGATCTCGCCGTCGTTGAACGAGAATTCTTCCGCCGGGTCGCCGACGGCGTGGAAGCCGACCATCAGCGAGCGCGGGAACGGCCACGGCTGACTGCCCAGGTATCGCACGTCGCGGACGCTCAGGCCGATCTCCTCGCGGATCTCCCGAGCGACGCACACCTCGAAAGATTCACCGGCCTCGACGAAGCCGGCCAGCAGCGAGAACATCCGTTCCGGCCACACCGCCTGGCGGGCCAGCACCGCGCGGTCACGGCCGTCGTGGATCAGGCAGATCACCGCCGGGTCGATCCGCGGGAACTCCTCATGACCGGTGACCGGGTTGACGCGTGCCCAGCCCGCCCGGGCCGGTCTCGTCGGCGAACCGTCCTCGGGGCTAAAACGGGCCTTCTCGTGCCAATTCAGCAGCGCGACGGCCGCGGATACCAGCTGGCTGCTGGTGTCGTCGAAGATCGGGCCGAGACTGCGCAGGTTCACCACCTCGGCGTGCGCGTCGGGATCTTCTGGAGCCTGTAGCGCGCCGCGGACACCCCAGACGTGGCGGCCGTCCTCGAGGCGCCCCAGAAACACGGCCTCCGGCGGCGGCCTGTCGCCCACTTCGGCCGCGGCGCCCAGCACGACCCGTCCGTTGGCGGCCAGCACCTGATTGCGCGAATCCACCCGCAGCAGCGCCGCATCCGCCCAGCCCACCGTGGCCGCCTCGACGTCGGTGCGCAGCTGATCGGCGCGGTCGGCGCCCACCCGCGACAGCAGCGGGACGCTGCGCAGCTGAAAGTCCGCGATCGCCATCAGTGGTCGGCGTTTCGGATGTAGAGCAGCCGGTCGTTGGCCTCGATGGCGTCCACTTCCGGTGCGCCGATGCGCAGCAGGTGGCCGTCGCGCACCACGCCGAGCACGATGTCGCGCAGGTGCCGCGGCGATCCGCCGACCTCGGTCTGCTCCACTTCACGCTCGGCGATGGCCAGCCCGACGTCGGGCGTCAGCAGATCCTCGATCATCTCCACGACGCTGGGCATGGTGGTGGCCAGCCCGAGGAGCCGCCCGGCGGTAGCCGAGGACACCACCACCGAGTCCGCGCCCGACTGCTGCAGCAGGTGCTGGTTCTCGGTCTCCCGGATCGAGGCGACGATCTTGGCGTTCGGTGCGAGTTCGCGCGCCGTCAGCGTGACCAGCACCGCGGTGTCGTCGCGGCTGGCGGCGACGATGATGGACGCCGCATGCTGGGCGCCGGCCAGCCGCAGCACGTCAGCTTTGGTGGCATCACCGTGCAGGGTGACCAGGCCCGCGCTTTCGGCGTGCTCGAGCGCGCTGCGATCGGTGTCGACGACGACGACCTCTGTCTGCACGGACTCGTCACCGAGGACGGCGGCTACCGCCGTTTTTCCCTTGGTTCCGTAGCCGATCACGATGGTGTGGTTGCGCACTCTGCTCCTCCAACGCTGAATCTTCCACCCGTGGCGAGAGCGCTCGGAGAGCACTTCGAGCGTGGTGCCCACCAACACGGCCAAAAACGCGATCCGCATCGCGGTGAAGATCAGGGTGTGCACCAGACGCGCGGTTTCGGTGTACGGCGTGATGTCGCCGTAGCCGGTGGTCGACAGGGAGACCGCGGAGAAGTACACGCAGTCCAGGAAGGTCAGCGGTTCGTTGCGCACGTCCCGGTAACCGTTGCGGTCCAGGTAGACGATGACGGCCGCGCCGAACAGCACCACCAGTGCGATGGCCAGGCGGCGCGTGATGACGCGGATGGGACTCGCATGCTCCTCGGGGATGCGCACCACGCCGATCAGCTGGTGCCCGCGCTGAGCAGCCAGGGTTTCGTCCAGACCGCTCAGCTTTCGGGACCTACCGTTGCCCACGGCGGCCCGTCATCGGCTGGCCTTCTGCGCACGAGACACGCACGGGTCTTATGTAACCACGGCCACAGCCCCGCCAATACTCGGGCGGCGCACGTCACGCCCGCATGCGACGGTCGCCGTCCGAAGTTATCAGCAGCCCCGCCAGCTCGGCGTCGCTCGGCAGTTCCTCGGGGATCACGGTGGTGCGGGCAGGCACGTAGTAAAAGGCGGTGCGCACCGAGGATTCCGGGACGCGGGCCAACGCCGCCCACGCCGAGCGGTACACGGCGAGCTGGACGGCGGCCTGCCGCATCGCTTCCGGCCCGCGCGGCGGTTCGCCGGTCTTCCAGTCCACTACGGTGGCGCCGCCGTCGGGGTCGGCAAAGACGGCGTCGATGCGTCCGCGTACCAGTGTGTCACCGATCGGCATTTCGAACGGTACCTCCACGGCGACAGGAGTTCTTGCGGCCCAGGGTGATTCAGTGAAGGCCTCTTGTAGCACGGTCAATTCCGCGGCGTCGCCGGCATCGGAATCCGCCGCACCCGGTAGATCGCCCAGATCGAACAGACACTCGGCGCCGTAGAACTTCTGCACCCATGCGTGAAAAGCATTGCCCAGCAACGCATGCGGCTCCGGCCGAGACGGCAACCGGTGCATCAAACGTTGCGCGGTGCCCGCCGGGTCGCGCGCCAGGCCCACCAGGGAACTGACCGACAACTGGCCGGGCAGGCCGTGGGGCGCCGGTTGCGCCCACCGGGCGCGCTCGGCGAGCAGTGCGTCGACGTCGGCGGCCCAGCCGTCCACATCGGCGCCCGCCTCGGTCGTGTCGGCCAGCAGCGCCTGCGTCACCAGCGCGGCGCCGTGCTCGACGTCGTTGCGCCGCCGGGCCAGCGGGTCGGACGGCCAAACCGCTTCGATGACGTTGTCGCGTAGCGGATTTCGTTCACCGTAGGCCGGTGGCGGCGCCCAGTGTTCCACCGTTCCGCAGGGGTCGCCAGCCGCGGCCGAATCGTCGATGACGGCCTTGATCTCGCACAGAAAATCCGACGGGCCGCGCGCCTTGACGCCGGTGGCCCCCCAGTGGTGCCCGGACACCAGCAGGGTGTCCGCGGCCCGCGTGATGGCAACATACAACAGCCGCCGCTCCTCGTCGATGCGCCGCTGCTCGAGCTGGCCGCGATGCTCGGAGATCTTGTCCGACAGCTGCTTTCGGTTGGTGACGTCCGAGGTGTCCATCACCGGGATGCCCAGCGCGCCCGCGGCCTCGCGATCGCCGCGCAACAGCGGCGGCAGCTCCGCGGCGTCGGTGAGCCAGGTGCTCTTCGACGCCGTCGACGGGAAGGTGCCGCCGGACAGGTGGGCCACCGCCACGACCTGCCATTCCAGCCCTTTCGCAGAGTGCACGGTGAGCACTTGGACGCGGTCGCGGGCGACCGTCAAGGGCGCTGGCGCCAAACCGTTCTCGACCGTCTCGGCGACGTCCAGGAATGCCAGCAGGCCGGTCACCGACGTGGCGGCCGACCCGTCCGCCGGCCCGGTCGCGGGGCGGGTGCGTTCCGCGTAACCGGCGACGACGTCGGCGAACGCATCCAGGTGCTCGGTGCCGGACCAGCCGGCCCCGACGCCCGCCGCGGCCCGGACTTCACAGTCGATGCCCAGCACGCGGCGCACCTCGGCGACCAAATCTGGCAGCGGGTGGCCGAGGTGGGCACGCAGGGCACTCAGTTCGGCGGCAAGCGCGGTGATGCGCCGAAACCCCGGAGCCGAATATGCCCCGGCCGCACCGGGATCGGCGATCGCGTCGGCCAGGCATACGGAGTCGGCATCGGGGTCTGCCGCCCTCGCGATCGACTCGGGAGAGGACGCTTCGGCGGCCGGCACAGCCCCGCCGAGCGCACGCGCGCGCTGCCACAGCGCCGCAAGGTCGCGGGCACCGAGGCGCCAGCGTGACCCGGTGAGCACCCACATCGCCGCCGCGCCGGCCGTCGGATCGGCGACCAGCCGCAGCATGGCCACCACCTCGGCGACCTCCGGGATGGCCAGCAGCCCGGCCAGCCCGACGACCTCGACGGGGATGCCGCGGGCGCGCAACGCGTCGGCGATGGGCGCAGCATCAGCGTTGCGGCGCACCAACACCGCGGCCGTCGGCGGACCGACGCCGTCGTCGCGGGCCCGCTGGTACTGCGCGTCGAGATGGTCGGCGATCCACTCCCGCTCGGCCGTCACATCGGCTAGCAAGGCGCAGCGGACGGTACCGGGCGGGGCGTCCGGTCGCGGGCGCAGTGCGTGCACGGCCACCGATCGCCGTCGCGCTTCCGCCGAGACAGCGTTGGCCACCCGCAGGGTCCCCGGCGGATTGCGCCAGCTGGTGCGCAACTCCAGGATCGGGGCGGGGGTACCGTCGGATTGCGGGAAGTCGGTGGCGAACCGCGGCAGGTTGGTCGCCGACGCGCCACGCCAGCCGTAGATCGACTGAATGGGATCGCCGACGGCGGTGAGCGCCAGCCCGTCGTCGACTCCCCCGCCGAATAGTGCTGAGAGCGCGATGCGTTGGGCGTGGCCGGTGTCCTGATACTCGTCGAGGAGTACCACCCGGTAGCGGCTACGCAGCTCCTCGCCGACTTGTGGGAACGTCGCCGCCAGCCTGGCCGCCGAGGCCATCTGCATCCCGAAGTCCATCGCCTTCGCGGCGCGCATGCGGTCGTTGAGCGCGTCGAGCAGTGGCACCAGTTCGGTGCGTTCGGTCTGGGTGCCCAGCAGCCGCAGCAGCCATTGGCTGGGGCCGCGGTCCCGTTGGTAGGGACCCGCGGGCAGGGAATGGATCAGCCGCTCCAGCTCCACGTGGGTGTCGCGCAGCTGGCGGGTGTCCACCAGATGTTCGGCCAGTTGTCCCCAGAGCCGTAGGACCATCGAGGTGACGGCCGCCGGGGTCTTGTCGGTTTGCAGTTCTCCCGGATACCCGTTCACCACGTCGAAAGCCAGCTGCCACAACTCGGTTTCGCTGAGCAGCCGGGTGTCCGGCTCGACGGGCAGCAACAGCCCGTAGTCGCGCAGTAACGAGCCCGCGAAGGCGTGGTAGGTGCTGACCGTCGGCGCGCCGTCGGTGTCGACGGCCGCATCGCCGGCGGCGTTCGGCGCGCCCAGGCCGACACCGGCCAGCCGGGCCAGCCGGGACCGGACCCGGCGCAGCAACTGGCCGGCGGCCTTGCGGGTGAACGTCAATCCGAGTACCTGCTCGGGTGCGGCGTGGCCGTTGGCGATCAGCCACACCACCCGCGCGGCCATGGTTTCGGTTTTGCCGGCGCCGGCGCCGGCGATGACCACCAGCGGCCCCGGCGGCGCGGCGATGACGGCGGCCTGTTCGTCGGTCGGCGGAAAAAGCCCTAGGGCGCCGGCCAATTCGGCGGGGCTGTAGCGCGGCCGCGGCGATGTCATCGCTGCGACCCGTCGGCGTGGGCCGGGCAGTTCGGCCGGACCGGGCAGTGCGTGCAGCCGTCGTTGCGCCGCGCGATGAACTGCGGGCCGGACGTCGCGGCGGCCGCGCGCCCGATGACCTCGCGCCATTCGTCGCCGGCGGCCGCGGTCAGCGGATCCTGTTCGCGTTCGGCCACTCCGGACGCCCCGGTCTTGCCGACGTACACCAGCCGCGCGCCGCCGGGCTCGACGTTGTCGGTTCCGTTGCCGACCAATCCCTCGGCCACCGCCAGCTGATACATGGCCAACTGGGCGTGTTGTTGCGCATCGTCCTTGCTGACCGGTGTCTTGCCGGTTTTGATGTCGACGATCACCAGCCGCCCGGCGGCATCGCGCTCTACCCGGTCGACCCGGCCACGCAGCCGCACCTCGCCGCCGTCGCCGGTGGCCACGGTTCCGTCGATCTCGACCTCGACGCCGACCTCGGTCAGTGCGCCCCGCGTCTGCGCCCGCCACTCGATGAACGCCTCCAGCATGGCGCGGTGTCGGGCCAGCTCGTTGGCCGAATGCCATTGCGCCGCAAAGGGCAGATGCTGCCAGGCGCGATCCAGCTCGGCCAGCAATTCCGATTCGCTCTGATTCGGTTCGGCGATCAGGGCGTGCACCACCGATCCGATCGCCGAGCGCACGTCGCGCGGGTCGGATCCGCCGTGCCGCTCGGCGAGCCAGCGCAGCGGGCAGTCGTTAAGGGTCTGCAAGGTCGACGGCGTCAAGGTGACCACGTCGCCGCTGCCGCGCAGCGGTTCGCTGGTACTGACCGGGATCAGACCGTGCCATCCGGCCGGGTCGGCGCCGGGCACGCCGGCCTTGGCCAGCCGGGCCAATTGTGTTGCCGCGCAGTCGCGGGCGCGCTCGTCCACCGCCCCGTCGGGCGCGCACACCACGCCGCGCAGCCGGCCCACCAACGCGGCGGCGGATAACACCCGCGGCGCCGAGACCGGTTGTGCGCCGGCACTATCGGCGCCGTCGTCAGCCCACTGGGCGATCTCGGTGAAGAACACCGACGGCAGCGCGGCCTGTAGACCCGCCCCACCGGTGTCGCTGTCGACGGCCGTCACCAGCAGCCTGCGCCGGGCCCGGCCCATTGCCGCCACCAGCAGCCTGCGCTCCTCGGCCAGCAGCGGCGCCCGCACCGAGGCATTCGCGCCGACCCCGTCCAGCACGTCCAGCAGCCGCTGGGTAGCCAGCACGCCGCCGCGCGGAACGGTGTTGGGCCACAAGCCATCCTGCAATCCGGCGATGACCACGAAATCCCATTCGTGCCCCAGCGCGGCGTGCGCGCTGAGCACCCTGACCTGCTCGGCCGCGACGACCGGCTCGGGGGTGGCACTCGGCAGCGCCAGCGAGGCGATGTGCTCGACCAGACCGCGCAACGACGCACCCGAGGTGCGCGACACGTAGTCGTCGGTGACCTCGAACAACGCGGTCACCGACTCGAGGTCGCGGGTGGCCTGGGCCGCGGCGGGGCCGCCGCGCTCGCTCATCGAGAGCCAGCGGCGCTGCAGCCCGGACCGGTGCCAGGCGGCCCACAGGGTGTAGCGAGGGTCGTCGCCGGCGCGGTGCGAGCGCGCGGCCGCGTCCAGCACCGCGCGGACCTTGCGCAGCGGGGCGAATTGCGGTCCCGGCGGCATCGCGTCAGCGGACAGCGCCTCGGCCAACATGTCGGCGACATCTCCCGGTGCGCGACCGGGATTGGCGCGCTGCAGCATTCGGCGCAGCCGGCGCAACGAAACCGGATCGACACGACCGATAGGCCCGGTCAGCAACGCCAGCGCCTGCTGCCCGTCGAGCCCGTCGGCGGTGGCCAGCAGCACGGTGAGCAGGGCCCGCGCCGCCGGCTCCTCGGACAGCGGCCCGGGTACGGCGGGTGCGGCCACCGGCACTCCAGCGGCGGCCAGTGCGCGCGGCAATCGTGCGCCGGCACGCGGCACCGACCGGACGATGACCGCCATTTGTGACCAGGGCACGCCGTCGACCAGGTGTGCGCGCCGCAGCGCGTCGGCGATGGTCGCCGCCTCGGCGTGCGCCGACGCGGCCAGGCGCACCGTGACGGATCCCTCCCCTGCACCGGCGCCGTCGATCTGGCGGCCGCTGCTGCCGCCGGGCAACCGGCCGGCGATGCCGCTGACCGCGCGTGCCACGGCGGGAGCGCAGCGGTGCGATGTCCTCAGCGTCACCGCGGGCGCGTCGCCGCCGAGCAACCCGGCCGGTTCGCCGCCCCGGAAGCCGAACACCGCCTGGTTGGGATCCCCGGCGATCAGCGCCAGCTCGGCGCCCGCCGCGAGCACCCGAACCAGGCGGGCCGCCTGCGGGTCGAGCTGCTGGGCGTCGTCGATCAACAACACGCGGATCCGACCGCGTTCGGCCGACAGCAGCTCGGGGTCGACGGCGAACGCTTCCAGTGCGGCGCCGACCAATTCGGCGGCACCCAGCGCCGGTGTGGTCGCCTCCGGCGCGGCGGTGCCCACCGCCGCGCGCAGCAACATCACCTGCTCGTACTGGCGGGCGAATTGGCCGGCGGCGCTCCATTCCGGCCGCCGGCAACGACGGCCCAACCGCTCCAACTCCTGGGGATCCACGCCGCGTTCGGCGCAGCGGGCCAATAGGTTTCGAAGCTCGGTCGCAAAGCCGGCGGTGCTCAGCGCGGGCCGCAGCTGGGCCGGCCACGCCGTCGCGGAGCGCGGTCCGTCCTCGAGGTCTCCAGCGAGCAGCTCCCGGATAATGGCGTCCTGCTCGGCGCTGGTGACAAGGCGCGGTGGCGCCTCGCCGGCGCGCTCGGCGGCGCGCCGCAAGACCGCGTAGGCGTACCCGTGCACGGTCCGCACCAGCGGCTCGCTGACGGCGGCCCGGCCCGGGCCGGTGGATCGCGAGCGCAGCAACGCCGTCGTCAATGCGCTGCGCTCGGCCATCCCGATTCGGCCGGAACCGGTAAGCAGCAGAACCGATTCCGGGTTGACCCCGGCGTCGATCTGGGCGACCGCGGCGTCGATCAGCAGGCTGCTCTTGCCGGTGCCGGGCCCACCGAGGATACGCAGCTGACCGCGCGCACCGGAGTCTAAGACGGTGTGCGCTTCGGCATCCCACGTGTAGGCCATGACGGCATGACATCACGAGGGTCCGACAGATCGTCTAGCGCGCGACGAACGCGGCCTGCAGCAGTTGGTGGTCGAACCCGCCGACCGTCTCGCCGGTGACCGAGCGGTTCAGCGTACCTGGCCGGCACCTACCCTGGAGCGGGAGCAAACGAAGACCGGAAGGAGGGGCTGAAGACCATGCACGACGACGAACGCGGCTTTCCCACCGACGAGGCGCCGGAGGGCGACGCGGTGGAACAACTGCGCCCCGTGGATTCCGACGACGAGACCGGTCTGGACATCGACTACGTGGCCGCCGGGGACCGGGAAGCCAACGAGGCCGACGTGATCGAGCAGGCCTACATCGTCTCCACCGAGGACGACCGGGATGACGACCGGTGAGAACCGCCCGCCGCTCCTGACGGTGGCGGCTGGCATCATCGACGCGTGACCGCAAAGTTGCATGTGCACCGCTACGGGCCGTCCGGTCCAGCGCAGGTCCTGGCGTTGCACGGATTGACCGGCCACGGCCAGCGTTGGCGGCATCTGTCCGGCTTTCTGCCCGGGATCGCCATCGCCGCACCGGATCTGGTTGGCCACGGCCGGTCTTCGTGGGCCGCGCCGTGGACCATCGATGCCAACGTCGCGGCGCTGGCCGCGCTGCTCGACGAGCAGCCCGACACGCCCGTGGTGATCGTGGGTCACTCGTTTGGCGGTGGGCTGGCGATGCACCTGGCCGCCGCGCGCCCCGACCAGGTCGCCGGGATACTGATGCTCGATCCGGCGGTCGGGCTGAACGGCGACTGGATGCGCGAGATCGCCGAGGCGATGCTGTCCTCGCCCGACTATCCGGACGCCGAGGAAGCGCGCATGGAAAAGGTGCACGGCTCCTGGTCCGATGTGGAACCCGCCCTGTTGGACGTCGAGATCGACGAGCATCTGATCACGCTGCCCGGCGGACGCTACGGCTGGCGGGTCAGCCTGCCGGCGATGATGTCGTATTGGAGCGAGCTGGCCCGCGACGTGGTGCTGCCGCCGGCGAAGACACCGACCGTCCTGGTGCGTGCCAAGCGGACCACCCCGCCCTATGTCACCGACGAACTGATCGACGGCTTGGCGCAGCGGTTGGGATCGGATTTCCGGCTGCTGGATTTCGACTGCAACCACATGGTGCCCTACGCCAAGCCCGACGAAGTCGCAGCGTTGGCCCGCGAGCTGTTGGAAGCCCGCTGACCGTGGCGCCGGTGACCGACGAGCAGGTCGAGCGGGTGCGCGCACTGGTCGCCGCGATCCCGTCCGGTCGGGTCGCCACTTACGGCGACATCGCTACTGTCGCAGGGCTTTCCAGCCCGCGCATCGTCGGCTGGATCATGCGGACCGACTCCTCCGACCTGCCCTGGCACCGGGTGATCACCGCCTCCGGGCGCCCGGCGCGTCACCTGACGACCCGGCAGCTGGAATTGCTCCGCGCCGAGGGCGTGCTGGCGACCGACGGCAAGATCGCGCTGCACGAGGTTCGCTTCGAGTTTGTCGGCGAACGCTAGAGCATCAGCCGGACCAGCGCTGCGGTGCGGGCCAGGCCGGGGAACGCCTCGGCGGTGGACCGCGGGTGCAGCGCGTGAACCGCGAGGCGAAACATCAACGCCCTCAACAACATCTGCGGCCACTCCGGCAGGGCGTTCCAGCGCTCGATCAGGCCGTCGTCTGCCTCTCCCCACGACAGCGCGTCGATGACGGCCACGCCGGCCGCCCACGAGGCGGGCCGCCAGTACGGGGTGATGTCGGTGATTCCCGGCGCCGCCGTGCCGGCGAAAAGCACTGTGCCGTAGAGGTCTCCGTGGACCAGCTGGTGGGGGCTCTTGGTCGGCTTGCGCAAGGTGGCGAGCTGGTGGAGCAGCTCCACCGATCGCTCGGCGTCGGCGGCCGGAGGGGCCACCCTCGCACCCGGCGGCACCGAGGCCAACGGGCGCTCCTCCCAGGCCGCACGATCGGCGGCGATGAAGATGTCGACGTCGCCCCACGGCGCAGCGGGCCCCTGGGTCAGGAAGCGGGGTCGGTCCAGTTTGCCCGTCGCCTCATGCAGGCGTACCGCCGCGGAGACGACTTCGTCATGTCGGGGCTCCGGCGTCCCGGCGACGAAGGTGTCCGCCCGCCACCCGGAAACGACGTAGCGCCCATCGGTGGAACGGACCGGCCGGGCCAGCCGAACTCCGTCGACGAACAGGGTCTCGCGGACCCGGGCGGACCAGGCCGCGCGCGCGTTGTCGGCCACCAGCGACAAGACCACTTCGCCGCACCGCCAGCCGCCCTCCCAGCTGGCACCCAGATAGACGGGTTTTACGCCGGCCAAGCCGAATGCCGACAGCACATGATCCGGCGGCGGCTCGACTGTCACACCGGTACTCTAACGAGTCCAGCAGGCGTTCTGACTCAGTACATGATCATGTCGGGTTGCATCTGCTGCGCCCAGGCCACGATCCCGCCCTGCAGATGCACCGCATCGGCGAATCCGGCCTTGCGCAGCACCGCCAGCGCCTGGGCCGAGCGCACCCCCGTTTTGCAGTACAGCACCGGCAGGCGGTCCTGCGGCAGCTTTGCCAGACCCTCGCCGGAATTGATCAACGACTGCGGAATCAGCTGGGCCCCTTCGATGTGCACGATGTCGAACTCCACCGGCTCGCGCACGTCGATCAGGGCCAGCTTCTTGCCGGAATCCAGCCAGTCGCGCAACTCCCGCGGCGTGATGGCCGACGCGTCGTCGTGCGCCGAGGACTCGGGCGCCACACCGCACAGCTGCTCGTAGTCGACGAGCTCGGTGATCTTCGGCCTGGACGCTACCGACGGGTCGCGGCGGATCGCGATGGTGCGGTACGTCATTTCCAGCGCGTCGTAGATCATCAACCGGCCCAGCAGAGAGTCACCGATCCCCGTGATGAGTTTGATCACTTCGGTGCTCATCACCGAGGCGATGGAGGCGCAGACGATGCCCAGCACGCCGCCCTCGGCGCACGAGGGGACGGAGCCGGCCGGCGGGGGCTCGGGGTAGAGGTCGCGATAATTGAGTCCGCGCCCGTCCGGCGCGTCCTCCCAGCACACCGAGACCTGGCCCTCGAAGCGGTAGATCGACCCCCACACGTAGGGCTTCTTCGCCAGCACCGCGGCGTCGTTGACCAGATACCGGGTCGCGAAGTTGTCGGTGCCGTCCACGATCAGGTCGTAGGTGCCGAACAACTCGACGGCGTTGGTTGAGTCCAGGCGGAACTCGTGCAGCCGCACGTCGACGAGAGGGTTGATGGCGGCGATGGAGTCGCGTGCCGACTGGGCCTTGGACCGTCCGACGTCGGCCACCCCGTGGATGATTTGACGTTGCAGGTTCGACTCGTCGACCACGTCGAAATCGACGATGCCGATCGTGCCGACGCCGGCCGCCGCCAGGTAGAGCAGCGTCGGGGCGCCGAGCCCGCCCGCGCCGATCACCAGCACCCGGGCGTTCTTGAGCCGCTTTTGGCCGTCGGGGCCCAGGCCGGGAATGATCAGGTGACGGCTGTAGCGGGCCACCTCGTCGCCACTCAGGTGGTCTGCGGGCGCCACCAAAGGCGGCAGCGGCGTCGACACTGCGAAACATCTCCTCGGTTGGCCTGGCCGGTAAGCGTCGTCTACCACCATCACAGCAGCCCGCGGGGGGCGCGGCAACGCGCACCGGCGCGCATCGTCGGCGGGCTAGGCGATCGGGTACGGCCAGGCATTGAATCGGCAGGTCTTCCCGTCCGCCTTGACGACGTCGGGGTCGAACTGGGCCGCGTCGTTGTTCGACGTGGAGAACGTCTGCTGCATCATCACCGGCGCCAGGGCACCCTGCTGCTCGCACGGCTCGTGGTGCAGGTATCCGATGGCGTGGCCGACCTCGTGATTGATCACGTACTGCCGGTAGGAACCGATGTCCCCCTCGAACGGGACGGCTCCCCGTATCCAGCGGGCCTCGTTGATGAAGACCCGCGCCTCGCGGTTGGCGCCGAATACCGGGTTGTAGCAAGAGGTTTCGAGCCGGAATTCGTAGCCGCACCCCTCGCGCACCGTCACCGGCGACACCAAGGAGATTCGAAAGTCGGGTTTACCGTTGTCGATCCGGATGAACGCGAACTGCGGGTTGTGCGTCCAGCCCTTCGGATTGCCCAGCGTCTGATCGACCATCTGGGCGAAAGCGTCGTCGCCGCCGAACATGGTCGGGTCGATGCCGTTCTCCACCTCGACGGTGTACCTGAACACCTTTGCGGTGCCCTGGCCGATCTGGGGTGTGGTGCCCGGCACGACGTGCCACGTCTTGTCGCCCGCTTCGGTGAACGGGCCGCCGTCTGGCAGGGTCCCGGCCGGCAGGTTGGCGTCGAACGCGGCGAGACCGCGCGGCGGGGCGTCGATGATCGTCGTGCCCACCGCGCCGATCTCCGGCGGACTCTGGATGGGCCGGCTGGCCGTCGGCTTGGACGCGCCGGTGCCGGTCACCGTCTGATACATGACCACCGCGGTGAGCACCGCCAGGACGGGCAGGGCGTACGCCCGCCACCCATAGGTTGAGACGAATCGCCCCAGCCAGGTTTGTTTGCGCCATTGTCGCGGCCGCTCACGGTCGGCCCGCGCCCGCCCGGCCTCCCGCGCGAGCGGGTCGCGCAACGCACGAAGCGGCTCTCGCCACTCGTCGCGTAACACCGGCACGCGACCCGTGCTGCGCGGCGGCCGGGGGGTCGTCATTTCCCCAGGATTACACAGCCGCCCACCCGCACCGTCCGTGGCGCGCCCGAATCCGCCGTCCGACACCGCTTCTGCCTGCGGCGACGACGTCGATGACGGCCGCATCGACCGGGCGGGTAGTAAGGTACTTTCCACGGGCTGCGAGCGGTTGACCCCGCGCTACCGGGGGTCGGCCGCCGACAATCAGATGAGGAATCGATGAGCGAACTCGCCAAGGTGCCGGCGCGGCGCGCCGTCAGATCGGCTGACCGCGGTCGGCCGGCAGACGGGGCCGCGGTTTCGAACCGGCGAGGCAACCGGATGCCCCGCGACGAGCGGCGTGGCCAATTGCTCATCGTGGCAAGCGACGTGTTCGTCGACCGTGGCTACCACGCGGCCGGTATGGACGAGATCGCCGACCGCGCTGGAGTCAGTAAACCCGTTCTGTATCAACACTTTTCGAGCAAGCTCGAGCTGTACTTGGCGGTGCTGGCGCGGCACGTGCACAACCTGGTCTCGGGCGTTCAGAACGCGCTGAGCGCAACCACCGACAACCGGCGCCGGTTGCACTCCGCGGTCCAGGCGTTCTTCGATTTCATCGAGCACGACAGCCAGGGCTACCGGCTGATTTTCGAGAACGACTATGTCACCGAACCGGAAGTCGCCGCCCAGGTTCGGGTCGCCACCGAATCCTGCATCGACGCGGTCTTCGCACTGATCAGCCAGGATTCCGGGCTGGACCCACACCGGGCCCGGATGATCGCCGTCGGCCTGGTCGGCATCAGCGTCGACTGCGCCAGGTACTGGCTGGACTCCGACCGCCCGATTTCCAAGGCGGACGCCGTCGACGGCACCGTCCAGTTCGCCTGGGGCGGACTGTCACACGTGCCGCTTACCCGCTCTTAAAGCCCCTAGCCGGCATGTTTGCCGGATTCGGCGCTGATCCCGAAGCCCACCCGGCGCGAGTCGGCGACGCCGATCTCTACATAGGCGATCCTGGCGGTGTGAATCAGGAAGCGGCGGCCCCGCTCGTCGCTCAGGCGCAGCAGACCCGACCCGTCGCTCAGCGCGGCGCTGACCAGTTCTTCGACCTCGGCGGGCGTCTGGGTACTGGCAAGGACCAGCTCGCGCGGACTATCCGTGATACCGATCTTGACCTCCACGGTCACCCCTTCCATGGGTCGTGCAGCCTTGCGCGCAGGTATTGAAGTCCCGGCCCTGTCAGCAGCAGGCTAGTGGACGCCGCTGAACCCCACCTCCCCGCGTCCCCACACTTCGCGATCAGCGAAACCTTGGTCGCAGCCCGGTAACGATTCGCTTGCAGCTTGTCTCGGGCACCCGCGCTATACCCGTTCCGTGTTTTCACATCGCTAACTTCGGCACCATGGGAACCACACTGCCGCACCTCGACGACAGGATCCGGGATTACCCCGAGGACGAGATTGACCCAGCCTGCGACACCGATCCCTACCTGAACGCCGACTACAACTGGACGGGCTGGCCGACCGATTCGCGCTGGCGCCCCGCCACGGCGGTGCTGGGCGCCGTGGTCGCGCTGGGCGCCATCGCCACCGCCGTCATCATCAACAGCGGTGACAGCGCGTCGACCAAGGCCACGCTGGGTGCACCTGCCCCCCACCCGGTGACCTCGGCACCCGCGACGACCAAGGCGTCCGCGCCGGCCAGCGCCGCCCCGCGCCCCTCCCAGTTACCGCCCGAGACCGTCACGACGGTCACCACGCCCAGCGCCGCGCCCATCGCGCCGCCGGCGGTGGCAGCGCCCACCGTCACGCCCCCGCTCGCGGCGGCGCCACCGACGGCCGCGCTGAACCCGCGCACCGTCCTGTACAGCGTGAACGGAACCAAGCAGTTGCTGGACCTGGTGAACATCGTCTACACCGATGCGCAGGGCGTGCCGCAGACCGAGTTCAACGTGTCGCTGCCGTGGTCCAAGGCGGTGGTGCTGAACCCGGGCGTGGAGACCGAATCCGTCGTCGCGACCAGCTTCTACGGCCGGCTCAGCTGCTCGATCTTCAACGCCGCCGGTCAGCGGGTCATCGCGTCCAACACCTCGAACATGGCGACCTGCGCAGGCTGAGTCCGATGGCCGTGACCCGCTGCGCCCGGCTGCGCCGCGCTTGCGATCACGGCCGGCCTCAGCTCAGGCCCAGTTCGTGCATGCGGCGGTCGTGCGTCTGCTGCATCCGGTCGAAGAACGCGTTGAGCTGGCCCAGCCCGCCGGCGCCCGACATCACCAGGTCGACCAGCTCGTCGTGGTCGGCCAGCAGGTACTGGGCCTGGGTGATCGCTTCGCCGAACAGCCGACGTGACCACAGCGCCAGCCGGCTGCGCTGCTTGCCGCTGGACGTCACCGCGGCGCGGACCTCGGCGACGACGAACTGCGAGTGCCCGGTCTCCGACAGGGTCGCGCGGACCACGTCGGCGACCTCGTCGGGCAGACCATGGGCGATCTCGAGGTACAGATCGGCCGCCAGGGCGTCGCCCACATAGGTCTTCACCAGGGCCTCGAGCCACGTGCTGGGCATCGTCAGCCGGTGGTAATTTTCGAGCGCCGAGACGTACTTGGACATCGCCGACACCACGTCGACGCCGCGGCTTTCCAGTGCGTCGCGCAACTGCTCGTAGTGCTGCATCTCGGCGGCGGCCATACTCGCCATCGATATCCGTCCGCGCAGGTCAGGGGCCATCCGGGCCTCGTCGGTCAGCCGGTAGAACGCGGCGATCTCACCGTAGGCCAAGACCGCGAACAGCTCGTTGACGCCGGGGTGATCGGCCGACAGCCGCGGGGCGGGCGAATCGTCGATTTGGTCGGCGGCAGCGGGCTCGCAGGAGGGCCGGGTCATGGCAACACTGTAGTCGGCTGACTTAGCGCAAAATGGGAGCCAGCTGTCGACCAGCTATCATGTACGTAGATGGTGGCTGTATTTATGCCGTAACTGTTTTTTTCAAGCCGCTATCGGCGAAATGTGCGTGCACAGCTGGCCCGCCCTAACTGGGCCCTCCCAGACTGAGCCAGGGCCGGCGACTCGGCGACGTATTCGGAGTCGGAACTCGTGCGCGCGTGACCGCGACAGAGAAATACCGACACAAAACCGATACGTCACCGAGAGGCTACTTACCCACGCATGACCGCACCCACAAGCACAACTCAACTGACCCCCCAACCGACATTTGCTCAACTCGGCGTCCGCGACGAAATCGTGCGCGCACTCGCCGAAAAAGGGATCGAAAGCCCTTTTGCCATCCAGGAACTGACCCTGCCGATGGCGCTCGCCGGCGACGACCTGATCGGCCAGGCCCGCACCGGCATGGGCAAGACGTTCGCCTTCGGCGTGCCGCTGCTGCAGCGCATCACGGCCGGCAGCGCCGCGCGGCCGCTCAACGGCACACCGCGGGCGCTGATCGTTGTGCCCACCCGCGAGCTGTGCCTGCAGGTCACCGATGACCTGACGCTGGCCGCCAAGCATCTGACCGCCGAAGGCGGCCGGCGGCTGTCGGTGGTGTCTATCTACGGCGGGCGCCCCTACGAGCCGCAGATCGAGGCGCTGCGCGCCGGCGCCGACGTCGTGGTGGGCACGCCGGGCCGGCTGCTCGACCTGAGCCAACAGAACCACCTGCAACTGGGCGGGCTGTCCGTGCTGGTGCTCGACGAGGCCGACGAGATGCTCGACTTGGGCTTCCTGCCCGACATCGAGCGCATTCTGCGCCAGATCCCGACCGACCGGCAATCGATGCTGTTCTCGGCGACCATGCCGGACCCGATCATCACGCTGGCCCGCACCTTCATGAACCAGCCCACGCACATCCGGGCGGAAGCGCCGCACTCGGCGGCTATCCACGACACCACCGTCCAGTACGTCTACCGGGCCCACGCCCTGGACAAGGTCGAGCTGGTCAGCCGCGTGCTACAGGCCGATGGCCGCGGCGCCACCATGATCTTCACCCGCACCAAGCGCACCGCGCAGAAGGTGGCCGACGAGCTGGCCGAGCGTGGTTTCGCGGTGGGCGCCGTGCACGGCGACCTCGGACAGGCGGCGCGCGAGAAGGCGCTGAAGGCCTTCCGGACCGGTGACGTCGATGTGCTGGTCGCCACCGACGTCGCCGCCCGCGGCATCGACATCGATGACATCACCCATGTCATCAACTACCAGATCCCCGAGGACGAGCAGGCCTACGTGCACCGCATCGGACGCACCGGCCGCGCCGGCAAGACCGGTATCGCGGTCACCCTGGTGGACTGGGACGAGCTGCCCCGCTGGACGCTGATCGACAAGGCGCTGGGGCTGGACTGCCCCGAGCCCGCCGAGACCTACTCCAATTCTCCGCACCTCCATGCCGAGTTGGGCATCCCCGCCGAGGCCGGAAGCACGGTGGGCACGGGCCGCAAGCCGCAGGGCCAGCGCCGCAGCAGCGACCGGGACGGCAAGAGGCCGAGAGCAGAAGTCGGAGAGGCCTGCGCGCCGCTCCGGCACCCGGCGGCGTACCCGGGGCGGCCAGCCCGTCACCGCGCACCCGTCGAGCAACGGGGCCGCGAGCTCCAACGGCGAGGCCGCCGCGGAAACGCCGGCCGGCTCATCCCCGGGCAACGCCGGCTCCACCCGGCGCCGCCGTCGGCGTCGCAAGCCCGCCGAAGGGCAAGCCGCCACAGCGGCCGCGGCCACCACGCACAGCAACTAAAAGTCCGCACCGACGCATGGTCAGACCCGAGCGCCGGACCAAGTGCGACATCATCGCCGCCGCGGCCATCGTGGTCGTCCTCGCCGCGGTCGCAGCGTTGATCTGGTGGAGCAGCGATGCCCGGGCCACCACCAGCCGGCCCGCGGCAGTTCCCGCACCCAATCCCACCCCGGCCCGTCAGGTGCCCGCCGGACTGAAGCAGCTGTGGAGTGCCGCCAGCCCGGCCACCACCGCCCCGGTAGTAGCCGGCGGGGAGGTCGTCACCGCCGCGGGCCGCCAGATCGACGGGCGCGATCCCGACACCGGCCAGTCCCGCTGGAGCTACGCCCGCGACGCCGACCTGTGCGGAGTCACCTGGCTGTACCGCTACGCCGTCGCGGTCTACCGCGACGATCGCGGCTGCGGGCAAGTGAGCACGCTGGACGGCGCCACCGGTCGCCGGGGCCCCGCCCGCAGCGGTTACGCCGATCCGCGGGTGCGCCTGTCCTCCGACGGCATGACGGTGTTGTCGGTCGGCGACACCCGGCTGGAGCTGTGGCGCTCGGACATGGTCCGGATGCTGACGTACGGCGAGACCGACGCCCGGGTGAAACCGTCGACGCGCGGGCTGCACTCGGGGTGCAAGCTGATCTCGGCCGCAGCCAGCTCGCAGGCGGTGTCGGTGCTGGAGAGCTGCGCGAATCAGGCTGACCTGCGGCTGGTGCTGCTGCGCCCGGGCAAGGACGACGACGAACCGCAGCAACACATCCTCGCCGAACCGGGAATCGCGCCCGATTCGGGCGCCCGGGTGCTGGCCGTCGCGGAGAACACCACCGCGGTCTACCTGCCCGCGCCGCAGCCCCGAGTCGACGTGATCGACGAAACCGGTGCCACCGTGTCGAGCACCCCGCTGCCCAAGCCGCCCTCCCGCTCGGCGGCGGTCTCCCACCCCGGCAGCCAGATCACCTGGTGGACCGGCGATTCGCTGATGGTTTTCGACGCGAACACGCTGGCGCTGCGCTACACCATCGCCGCGGGCGACAAGACGGCGCCGCTGGGGCCCGGGGTGATGATGGCGGGCCGGCTGCTGGTGCCGGTCACCGGCGCGATCGGTGTCTACGACCCGCTCAGCGGCGCCAACGAGCGCTACATCCCGGTGGACAGGTCGACGAGCGCCCCGCAGGCCGGGAAACCGGTGTTCCCGGCCGTGATTGGGTCCCGGGTGCTCGAACAGCGCGGCGACACCCTGGTCGCACTGGGCAGCTAACCAGATGGTGGCGACCCGCTACGCCCGCCTCCGCCGCGCTTGCGATCGCCACTACACCAGATGGTGGCGACCCGCTACGCCCGCCTCCGCCGCGCTTGCGATCGCCACTAAACCTCGACGGTGAACGTCGGCAGCGGCTTGCCGCTTTTCCAATGCTTGAGCAACGCCGCCGCCAGATCGCCGTAGGCCACCGCGCCTTTGTTCTTGCGACCGGCCATCACCGACGAGCCCGAGGCGCTGGCCTCGGCGAATCGCACGGTGCGAGGAATCGGCGGGGCCAGCACCGGCAGGTTGTACCGGTCGGCGACGTCGGCCAAGACGTCGCGGGTGTGGGTGGTGCGCGAGTCGTATAGCGTCGGCAGGGCGCCGAGCAGTCGCAGCTCCGGGTTGGTGATCTGCTGGACGTCGGAGACGGTGCGCAGGAACTGTCCGACCCCGCGGTGCGCGAGGGTCTCGCACTGCAGCGGCACGATGACCTCGTCGGCGGCCGTCAGCCCGTTGAGGGTGAGCACGCCCAGCGACGGCGGACAGTCGATGATCACCACGTCGAATTGGTCGCCGAGTTTGGCCAACGCGCGCTTGAGCGCGTATTCGCGGCCGGCCCGCATCAGCAGCATCGCTTCGGCGCCGGCCAGGTCAATGTTGGCCGGCAGCAGCGTCATTCCCTCCGCCGTCTCGACCAGCGCGGCGTTGGGCTCGACGTCGCCGAGCAGCACCTCGTGCACGGAGACCGGTAGCTTGTCCGGGTCTTGGCCCAGCGAGAAGGTCAGGCAGCCCTGCGGATCGAGGTCGACCAGCAGCACCCGTTTGTTCTCGTCCACCATCGCCGCACCCAGCGACGCGACCGTGGTCGTCTTGGCGACACCACCCTTCTGGTTGGCCACCGCCAATACCCGCGTCTTACTCACCGGCGCCGCCACCTCATCGCTGTCTCCCCACTGCATCGTCGCGTGCGGTTTACAGTGCCATCCTGGCATGTTCGCCCGCCGTGCGCTTCGGCCTGAGCAACCACCGCGCGTCGTCCGGCAGAATCAATCGCTATGGGCTTGCACAATCACCGTCTGGTGCTGCTGCGCCACGGCGAGACCGAGTGGTCGAAATCCGGCCAGCACACCGGCCGTACCGAGGTCGAGCTGACCGAAGCCGGCCGAACGCAGGCCAAGCAGGCCGGCGGCGTGCTCACAGAACTCGAACTCGTTGACCCCCTGGTGATCAGCAGCCCGCGGCAACGTTCCCTGACCACCGCGCAGTTGGCCGGGCTGTCCGTCGACGAGTTGTCCGAGCTGCTGGCGGAATGGGACTACGGCTCGTATGAGGGTCTGACCACCGAGCAGATCCACGAGACGGTGCCCGATTGGTTGGTGTGGACGCACGGCTGCCCGGGCGGTGAGACCGTCGAGCAGGTCAGCGAGCGCGCCGACGCGGCCATCGCGGCGGCGCTGGAGCACATGGAGTCGCGCGACGTGGTCTTCGTCAGCCACGGCCACTTCTCCCGGGCGGTGATCACGCGCTGGGTCGAACTGCCGCTGGTCGAGGGCAGCCGCTTCGGCATGATCACCGCGTCGATCGCGGTCTGCGGGTTCGAGCACGGGGTACGGCAGCTGCAGGCGCTCGGATTGACCGGTCAGTGAGCAGCGAACCGCCGTTCGCGCTGTGCGGGCCGACCGGGACCCTGATCGCCGACGGTGTCCGGCGTCGTTACGGCGACGTGGGCGCGGCGCAGGCCGCGCTGCGCTCGGGGGAAGCACCGATTGTGTTGGGCGCGTTGCCTTTCGATGTCACCCGGCCGCCGGCGTTGCTGACGCCCGAAGCCGTGAACGCCACGGACGGGCCGCCGGACTGGCCGGCCGACGGGCTGCCGCGGGTGCGGGTGGCCGAAGCCGTGCCCCCGCGGGCCGATTACCGGGACCGGATCCGCCGGGCGTGCGAGCAGCTCACCGCGGCCGACAACCCGCTGGACAAGGTGGTGCTGGCCCGCGCCCTGCGGCTGGTCGCCGACGCCCCGCTGGACGCGCGCGTCATCCTGCGCCGGCTCATCGCCGCGGACCCGGCGGCCTACGGCTACCTGGTGGACCTGACCGCCGCCGGCGACGAGTATGCGGGCACTGCACTGGTGGGCGCCAGCCCCGAGCTGCTGGTGGCGCGCAGCGGCGACCGCGTCGAATGCCGGCCGTTCGCCGGTTCGGCCCCGCGCGCCGCCGACCCGGAGACCGACGCCGCGAACGGCGCCGCGCTGGCCGCCTCGGTCAAGAACCGTCACGAGCACCAGCTGGTCATCGAGACCATCAGGGTGGCCCTGGAGCCGCTGTGCGACGATCTGTCCATCGCCGCCGAACCGCAGCTGAGCAGCACCGCCACCGTCTGGCACCTGTGCACGCCGATCACCGGTCGGCTGCGTGATACATCAAGCACCGCAATCGATTTGGCGTTGGCGCTACACCCCACCCCGGCGGTCGGCGGGGTGCCGACCAAGGCCGCGATGGGGCTGATCACCCAACTGGAAGGCGACCGCGGGTTCTATGCCGGGGCGGTGGGCTGGTGCGACGCCCGCGGTGACGGCCGCTGGGTGGTGTCGCTGCGCTGCGCGCAGCTGTCGGCGGACCGGCGCAGCGCGTTGGCGCGCGCCGGCGGCGGTATCGTCGCCGAGTCCGACCCCGACGAGGAAGTCGCCGAAACGACAACGAAATTCGGCACGATCCTCAACGCTCTGGGAGTTGAGCAATGAGCCACCACATCCGTCGCGCGGCGCCGCAAGACGCCGCCGCGATCACCGACATGATCCACGCGCTCGCCGAATTCGAGCACGCCGCCGATCAGTGCACGGTGACCGAGACACAAATCTCCGCAGCACTTTTCGGTGACCTGCCGACAGTGTATGGACACGTGGCCGAGGTCGACGGCGAGATCGCGGCGATGGCGCTGTGGTTCCTCAACTTCTCCACCTGGGACGGCGTGGCGGGCATCTATCTGGAAGACCTGTTCGTGCGGCCGGGGTTTCGCCGGCGCAGGCTGGCCCGCGCACTGCTGGCCGCGCTGGCCTCCGAATGCGTCCAGCGGGGCTACACGCGGCTGTCCTGGGCGGTGCTGAACTGGAATGCCGACGCCATCACGCTCTACGACGGCATCGGCGGGGAGCCGCAGAACGAATGGACGACCTATCGGCTGTCCGGGGCGTCGTTGGCCGGCCTGGCGGAATCGCCCTGATCGCCGGCGGCCCAGCGCACCGCGGCGGGACTGAACAGCAATCCCAGCACGATCAGCGCCACCACGCCCGCCGGAATCCCGAAGCCCGGCTGATGTGATCCGACCGCGAGGTACCACGCCACCGGCAGCAGCAGCAGCTGGGTGATCACGGCCAGCCCGCGGCCCCAGCGCTTGCCGAGGATCAGCGCACGTCCCGCCGCGATCACCCCGGCACCGACCAAGACGAACCAGCCCGCCGTCGCCAGGCCGTTGACCACCTGCTGATCGGCTCCCGCGATGCCCCGCACCACCAACACCACCGCCACGATCAACGCCGCAATCCCCTGCAGCACAACGATCAGACCGGCGCGGCGAACGGAAGTCGGGGGGGCGGGCGGCGTCACAGCGTCAGCGTAGTCAGGGCCGCGTCTCGTACCCCGGCGGTTCCCCCACAGCGGCGCCTTAACCGGCCCGCCTAAGCTCGTGCCTCATGCGGGCCGTGCTGATCGTCAACCCCACAGCCACTTCCACCACTCCAGCCGGTCGCGACCTGCTGGCCCACGCGCTCAAAAGCCGCCTGCAGCTCACTGTCGAACACACCAACCACCGCGGTCATGGCACCGAGCTCGCGCAGAAGGCCGTCGCCGACGGTATCGATCTGGTGGTCGTGCACGGCGGCGACGGCACGGTGAGCGGGGTGGTCAACGGTCTGCTCGGCCGGCCGGGGCCGCTTCCGAGCGGACCGGTACCCGCGGTTGCCGTGGTGCCCGGCGGTTCGGCGAACGTGCTGGCGCGGTCGCTGGGCATCTCCGCGGATCCGGTCGCGGCCACCAATCAGCTCATCCAGTTGCTCGACGACTACCAGCGGCACCGCACCTGGCGGCGGATCGGCCTGATCGACTGCGGCGAGCGCTGGGCAGTGTTCAACACCGGCATGGGCGTCGACGCCGAGGTGGTGGCCGCGGTCGAGGCCGAACGGGACAAGGGCGGCAAGGTTTCGGCATGGCGCTACATCCGCGCGGCGGTACCCGCCGTGTGGGCCTACACGCGCCGCGAACCGATGCTGACGCTCGAACTTCCCGGCCGCGAACCCGTCACCGGGGTCAGCTTCGCGTTCGTCTCAAACTCCAGCCCGTGGACATTCGCCAACGAACGGCCTGTGTGGACCAACCCCGGCTGCAGCTTCGAGTCGGGACTGGGAGTGTTCGCGCCCACCACCATGAAGACGATCCCCACCCTGCGAATCGTGCGGCAGATGTTCGCAAAACGGCCCACCTTCGACTTCAAACACCTGATCACCGAGGACGACCTGCCATGCGTGCGAGTTACCTCGACCGGAGGCGCCGTGGCCTGCCAGTTTGACGGCGATTACCTCGGCGTCCGCGAAACAATGATGTTCAAAGCGGTCCCGGACGCGCTGGCAGTGGTTGCGCCTCCTCAGCAGAAATGGCGCTGACCTCAGCTAATGATGCGCCCAGGCGGGGTGTGAGGAAAACATTTCACCGAAGCAGCCCGTGGAGTGTAGTACAACGGAGTGAGGGCTTGGCTACGAGACGATCAAAGTGAGATAGCCCACGAGCGAACTCGCACTATTGACATCTGTTGAGCCTGTGAAACGATCAAAAGGTTGCATGCAGAAACTACGTAGGAGTCCGGACTCCTTTTCTTCTGCACGCGTAAACAGCCGAAGAAAATGGCCGTGCGCCTTGCTGCGCACTTAGTGAGGAGTAAAGACGTATGGATTGGCGCCACAAGGCGGTCTGTCGTGACGAAGACCCGGAGCTGTTCTTCCCGGTAGGGAACAGCGGCCCGGCGCTCGCGCAGATCGCTGACGCGAAACTGGTCTGTAATCGGTGTCCGGTGACCACAGAGTGCCTCGGTTGGGCCCTGAACACGGGCCAGGACTCGGGCGTCTGGGGCGGCATGAGCGAAGACGAGCGGCGTGCACTGAAGCGTCGCAATGCCCGGACGAAGGCCCGCAGCGGGGTATAACCCACATAACGCAATTAGTGCGGCCTCGACGAAAGTCGGGGCCGCACCTTTGCGTGTGGGTGCAGTGCGACGCGCGCCTAAAGCAGCAAACGGGTCCGCCGGCCGATCGGCACCCGTAACACCACATCGGTGCCACGGGCGGGCGCCTCACGCATGCCCAGGGTGCCGTCCAGCTCGGCCGACACCAGGGTCCGCACGATCTGCAAACCGAGGCTGTCTGAGGTCTCGAGGCTGAACCCCTCCGGCAGCCCGCGACCGTCGTCGTGCACCACGACGTCGAGCCAGCGGGCGGACCGCTCGGCGCGTATCGTCACCGAGCCTTCTTCGGCCGCCGGGTCAAAGGCGTGTTCGATCGCGTTCTGCACCAGCTCGGTGATCACCATGATCAGCGCGGTGGCCCGGTCGGAGTCCAGCACACCCAGGTCGCCGACCCGGTTGATGCGGATCGGCCGGTCCACCGACGCCACGTCGTTCATGATCGGCAGGATCCGGTCGATCACCTCGTCGAGGTTGACCTGCTCGTCCACCGACATCGACAGCGCGTCGTGCACCAACGCGATCGACGACACCCGGCGCACCGACTCGATCAGGGCCTCCCGACCCTCCGCGTTGGCGGTCCGGCGGGCCTGCAGGCGCAACAGCGCCGCCACCGTTTGCAGGTTGTTCTTCACCCGGTGGTGGATCTCCCGGATGGTGGCGTCCTTGGATATCAGGGCCCGGTCGCGACGCTTGACCTCGGTGACGTCGCGGATCAGCACCGCCGCACCGGCGCTCGCGCCGTCGACCATCAACGGCATCGTTCGTAGGAGCACGGTGGCACCACCGGCGTCGACCTCCATGCGCATGCTGCGTCCGCCGGCCACCAGATCCTGTACGTGCTCGGCCACCTCCTGCGCCTCGAACGGGTCGGAGATCAGCGGGCGCGTGACCTCGATGAGGTTGCGCCCTTCCAGCTCGGTGGTCAGGCCCATCCGGTGGTAGGCCGACAGCGCGTTGGGACTGGCGTAGGCGACGACGCCGTGCACATCGAGGCGGATGAAGCCATCACCCGCCCGCGGGGTCGAGCGCGACATCACGACGTCCCCGACGTCCGGAAAAGTTCCCTCGGCGAGCATGTGGATCAGATCGGTGGCGCACTCCCGGTAGGCGATCTCCAGCTGACCGGAGGTGCGGTCGGCGGCCAACGCGGTCTGGTGGTGGGTGAGCACGGCCACCACCTTGTTGCCGTAGCGCACCGGTGACGCCTCGACATGGGTGCCGGGCAACCACGAATCATCTTGTACCGCAACGTCATTGCGCTTGGCAGTGCCCGAGGCGAACGTCTCGGCCACGAGATTCAACCGGTCTGATCCGACGGCGGTGCCCACCGCGTCGGTCTGCAGCGCCGTGGGCGCCGTGTTCGGCCGGCACTGCGCCACACAGACCAGTACGCCGTCGTCGCGCCGCACCCACATCAGGTAGTCGGCGAACGACAGGTCCGCCAGCAGCTGCCACTCCCCGACCACCGCGTGCAGGTGGTCCACCGCGTTGCCCGGCAGCATGGTGTGTTCGGCGAGCAGATCACCAAGAGTTGACATCGATTACTCCCCGGGTCGTTCCCCGGCGGCTGGTCGTGGGGCCCGACGGCTAGCTGATCACCGCGATGAGGTCGCCCGCCTGAATCACGTCGCCCACCGACACGCTGACCTTGCTGACAGTCCCGCCGACTTCGGCCAGGACGGGGATCTCCATCTTCATCGACTCCAGCAGCACCACGATGTCGCCTTTGCCGATCTGGTCACCCTCGTTCACAACGACTTCGAGCACGCTGGCCACGATCTCGGCACGCACATCCTCCGCCATCTTCACCCCACTCGTCTCGGCCTTCGCGCAGGCTGGCTGCTGGTCATCACGGTTCAATCAGGCCCATCAGGCTCGGATACATCGAACCACAGGGCCAGGTCGGGGCCGCGGCGCACGGGCCCCAGAGGGGGCCGACGAGGGCGAAGACACTGCACAAGAGGTCTCGTGAGAGAATGGGCGTCAAGCCAACGGGCGCCGGGCGCCTAGATTGACAGCAATCACGGAGGTTTTCACCATGGCCAAACGAGGCCGTAAGAAGCGCGACCGCAAGCACAGCAAAGCCAACCACGGCAAGCGCCCCAACGCCTGAGGGACGCTACTGCGTACCCCGGATGATCGTGGTGCGCCGGATCTCGAGCCGTAGCCGCTCGCGCAGCCCCTCGGGGGCCTTCTCGCCCCTGCATTTGGTGGCGATCAATGCCTTGATCCGCTCTTCGAGCCCGTAGTGCTTGAAGCAGCCGGGGCACGCCTCGAGGTGCCGGCGCAGCTGCTCGCGGGTGTCCGGGCCGCATTCACCGTCGAGCAGCTGCCAGACCTGGCGGATGACCTCCGCGCAACCGACGCTGCCGTGGGACTCGTCGTTGGGGCATGCGTCGGGCGAGGCACCGCCCTGGCCGGAGAACTCGCTCATGACGACACCTCCTCGTGCGTCTGCTGACCGCGGTTGAAGCCCCGCTCCTTGGCAACGTCGGCCAGCAGGCCACGCAGCTGCCGTCGGCCGCGGTGCAGCCGTGACATTACCGTTCCAATCGGCGTATCCATGATCTCGGCGATTTCCTTGTACGGGAAGCCTTCGACGTCGGCGTAATAGACCGCCATCCGGAATTCTTCCGGCAAAGCCGCCAGCGCGTCTTTGATCTCCGAGTCCGGCAGCGCCTCCAGGGCCTCCACCTCGGCCGAACGTAGCCCGGTGGACGAATGCTCGGCGTTGGAGGCCAGCTGCCAGTCGGTGATCTGCTCGGTCGGGTACTCCGCGGGTTGGCGCTGCTTCTTGCGATAGCTGTTGATATAGGTGTTGGTCAGGATCCTGTACAGCCAGGCCTTGAGATTGGTGCCGGCCCGGAATGAGCGGAATCCCGCATAGGCCTTGACCATGGTCTCTTGCAGCAGATCTTCGGCGTCGGCGGGATTGCGCGTCATGCGCAGCGCGCCACCGTAGAGCTGGTCCAGCAGGGGAATCGCGTCGCGCTCGAACCGCGCCGTTAATTCCGCGTCCGTCTCTTCGTGCGCGGCGGGCTCGGAAATCTCGGGGCTCGTCGCGCCATCGCGGGCATCTTCAGAGTCGGCCATGTCGATCAACCCGGTCCCTTCTGCGGCGGTGTTGCCGGAGAGCACCGAAAGCGCCACCGGACTCGCAAGGAAGCCAGCCAACCGCTCCTCGCCTAACAGGCTCGTCGCCGTTGACACCACGCTGCTCCTCCCAATCTAAAGGCTGACCCCGACACTGTCCGTCCGGGTCCGCTCCACCGCAGGTGAAACCGATTGGATCAACGCCGTGCGCGACCTGGCTATTTCCGCAGCGCGATTTGGCCGGCACCGGCCTGGCCACCCGGATCCGACCCCGGTCCGGCCGATTCGGGCGTGGCGTTAGTGTGACGCCATGTCCCACGCCAAGTCTCTCCAAGGCAAGACCATGTTCATCTCCGGCGCCAGCCGCGGTATCGGCCTGGCGATCGCCAAGCGCGCCGCCCAGGACGGCGCCAACATCGCGCTGATCGCCAAGACGGCCGAGCCGCACCCGAAGCTGCCGGGAACGGTGTTCACGGCGGCCAAAGAACTCGAGGAAGCCGGTGGGCAGGCCCTGCCGATCGTCGGGGACGTCCGCGACCCGGATTCGGTCGAGGCGGCCGTGGCCAAGACCGTCGAGCAGTTCGGCGGCATCGACATTTGCGTCAACAACGCGTCGGCGATCAATCTGGGGTCCATCTCCGAGGTGCCGATGAAGCGGTTCGACCTGATGAACGGCATCCAGGTGCGCGGCACGTACGCGGTGTCCCAAGCGTGTCTGCCCCACATGAAGGGCCGGGAGAACCCGCACGTTCTGACGCTGTCCCCGCCGGTGCTGCTGGGCCAGGAGTGGCTGAAGCCGACGGCGTACATGATGGCCAAGTTCGGTATGACGTTGTGCGCGTTGGGCATCGCGCAGGAGATGCGCGAGGAGGGCATCGCGTCTAACACCTTGTGGCCGCGCACGCTGGTGGCCACCGCCGCGGTGCAGAACCTGCTCGGCGGCGAGGAGGCGATGGGACGCGCCCGCAAGCCCGAGATCTACTCCGACGCGGCCTACGTCGTCCTCAACAAGCCGTCCAAGGAGTTCACCGGCAACATGCTGCTGTGCGAGGACGTGCTGGTGGACTCGGGCGTCACCGACCTGTCGACCTACGACTGCATTCCCGGCTCGAAGCTGGGCGTCGACTTCTGGGTGGACGGCGTCAACCCGCCGGGGTACTCGGGTCCCTAACCCGTCGTGATCGCAAGCGCGGCGGAGCCGGGCGCAGCGGGTCACGACCGTCGAAAGAAGCCCGCAGGCGCCGCCACACCGGGCATCGCCGCGTTGGTGAAAGCCGGTGTGCCGCATGAAGTCCTGACCTTCGATCACGATCGGCGGGAGCGGTCGTTCGGCGCGGAGGCGGTCGAAGCGCTCACCGCGGCCGCGGGCATCGAACCCGGACAGATCTACAAGACGCTGATCGTCGCCGTCCCCGACGGACTGGCAGTCGCGATCGTTCCGGCGACCACCCGGCTCTCGCTGAAGGCGGCCGCCGCCGCGCTCAAAGTCGCCAAGGCATCCATGGCCGACGCCGCGGTCGCCGAGCGGGCCACCGGGTACGTGGTCGGTGCGGTCTCGCCGTTCGGTCAGCGCAAGCCGCTGCCGACGGTCGTCGATTCCAGCGCGCTGGCGTGGGATCGGGTGTTCTGCAGTGCCGGCCGTCGAGGCTGGGAGGTCGCGGTGGCGCCGCGGGATCTGATCCGTCTCACCGGTGCGGTCACCGCCGACATCAGCAGAACGTGACGACGACCTTGTCCGCGGCCCCCGGGGTGTGCGCCAGCTCCAGCGCTTCGTCGACGTTGTCGAACGGGATGGTGTGGCTGACGATCAGTGCGTATTTCTCCCAATTTGCGACGAGATCCCTTGTCACCTCGAAGATTTCGTCGGGATAGCCCATAGATCCGAGGATGGTGATCTCGTTGCTCATCACGTTGACGAACTCGACGGGCACGGGCTCCTTGTGCACGCCAACGATTCCCAGGGTGGCGCCCTTCTTGGCGGCGGCCAGCGCGGTGTTGATGACGGCGGGCACTCCGGCGGCGTCGAGGTAGATGTCGGTGCCTGCGCGTCCGGGTAACCCGGGAATTCCGGCTTCGCCCTCGCCATGCAGTTCGATGAGGCGCGCCACCACGTCCTCGTCGGCGGAGTTGACGACGGCGTCGGCACCGATCTGCAGCGCCTTCTCCAGGCGGCCCGGGATCAGGTCCGCGACGACGACGTGGCTGACGCCAAGGGATTTGAAGGCCAGTACGGCGCCCAGCCCGATCGGCCCGGCGCCGAACACGACGACCTTGTCCGTCGGTTTGGGTTGACAGCGGTTGGCGCCGTGGCGCGCGACGGCCATCGGTTCGTTGAGCGCGGCCACTTCCCACGGGATATGATCGGGGATCACTTCGAGACTCGTTCCGCGAACGGCGTTTTCGATGAGCAGGTAGTCGGCGAGCGCCCCGGTGGCGCCGCCGTTGCCGATGATGCCGCTGGGCGCGGCCATCGGGTTGATGACGACGTGGTCGCCGACGGACAGCCCGGTCACCTGCGCGCCCACCTCGACGACCTCCCCGGCCGGCTCGTGGCCGAGCGGGGTGTGCCCCTGGCGCGGCGGGATGCCGCCGATGGTGATGTAGAACGCGTCGGAACCGCAGATGCCGCAGGCGCGCATTTGCACGAGCACATCGCGCGGGCCGACGGCGGGGCGCTCGGTGTCGAGGACCTCTGCCCTACCCGGGCCGGTGACCACGGATGCTTTCACGGTGTGCCCTCCAGTTCGATGTCGAAGGTGTCGAGGTACTCGGCGAAGGTCGGCGCGAGCGCTTCGACGCTCAGGCCGTATTCGTCGAGGCGGTAGGCGTTGAGCGCGAACCTGTCCTGGGGATGCCCGGCGAGCCAATTGCGCATGCGCGCTTCGGTTTCGGTGGTCAGCGGTTCGTCCGCCCACTCGTAGATGCGCCGCATGACGTCCATCGGATCGTGCATCATCTCGTGGTAGTACATGTGGAAGAAGCGCTCGTCGCCGATGCGGTCGCGCGCCCGCAGCGGCCGGTCGACGTGGTAGCGCATCTGCCACATCGCCAGGCGGCCCATGTCCGTTTGATCGAGCAGCTCGGTGTTCATCACCAGGCTCTGCGGCAGCCGCCACAGGTTGCACAGCGAACCGGTCGCCTTGTACGGATCACGGTGCGCCCAGATCAGCCGGGCGTCGGGAAACACCTTCAGCAGCGCCTCGATGTGCACCGAGTGCGAGGGCATCTTCAGGCTCCAGTTGCCCGGCGCGGTGGACTGCAGGACCTGCAGGTAGCGCTTCTGGTATTCGTAGGTGCTGCTCATGTCGGCCTCGTCGAACAGCCACCGCGCGTAGCGATCCGTCGGCAGGAACGAGTCCCAGGACAGGCCTTTGAAGTCCTGGTTGTGGATGAACATGTCCTCGGTCGGACCGTCGGCGTCTTCCCAGTGCGGCAGCGGCATTTTCGCCTGGGTAACCAGTTCGAGGATCTTGCGTTGCTCTTCCAGCAGGGCCAGGCAGCGCGGGTCGGTGCGCAGCGTGCTCGGTGCCGGCGGGCGGGATCGGGTGCACGCACTGCCAGTGCAGCAGCGATCGCCGGGCCGGGTCCTGGTCGAGCAGGTAGCTGATCACCGTGGTGCCGGTGCGGGGCATGCCGAGCACGATCAGGGGCCGCTCGACGGGGGTGTCCAGCACTTCGGGGTGCGCCTGGACGTAGCCGTGCACCTGCATGCGCCGTCCCAGCGCGTTGGCGGCGTCGTCGAGGACCCGTTCGCGGCCGAACGTGGTGAACACCGGCGAGGTGTTGAGCTCGTCGAGGATGAGCTGCAATCCCTCGCGCCATGAGTCGGAGTCGATTTCGCTGACGCCGGTGCGTTGTGCGGCCAGCTTGAAGACGTCGTCGGCGGTCGCGAGGTTGTCGTAGCTTTCGTTGTCGCTCATCGCGCTAGACCGTCAGGTATCCGCCGTCGACGGCGATGGTGCTGCCGGTGATGTACGAGGCGGCGTCGGTACACAAGAACAGCGCCGCGCCGGCGCAGTCCTGGGGTGTACCGGGCCTGCCCAAGGGGGTGTGGAAGCCGATCTCGACGTCCATCACCTCAGGAATTCCCATGGCGGGGTGCGTCATTCGGGTGTCGATGAGCCCGGGCGCGATGGCGTTGACCCGGATTCCGTCGTCGGCCCACCGGCGGGACAGGTTCATGGTCAGGGCGATCAGGCCCATCTTCGACGAGGCGTAGCCCGGGACGAAGACCGCCGAGCGGAACGCGGACATCGAGACCACGCTGACGACGCTCGCGCCGCCGGGCGCCTGGCTGGACTTGAGCCGCTCATGACACCGCATGGTCAGCCGCATCGGGCCGAACATGTTCTGCGTCACCGACGCGACGTAGCCGTCCGGGTCGTATTCGTCGCCGGCGGGATAGGGGCCGCCCGCGTTGTTGACCAGGATGTCCAGATCGCCCAACGAATCCGCCAGCGCGTCAACGGATTCGGGATCCTGGATCTGGCACTGGCGGTAGGTGAACGCGCCCAGCTCCGTTTCGGGATAGTCGGCGGTCGAGCTACGGGTGCCGGTCACCGTGACGGCGGCCCCGGCGTCGTCGAAGGCGACGGCGATCGCGTTGCCGATGCCGCTGGTGCCGCCGGTCACCAGCACGTGGGCGCCGGTGAAATCGAAGTTGACGGTGTTCATTCGGTCGTCCTCAATTCGTTGATGGACTTGGTGAGCCAGGCCTTCTCCCAGAAGTTTTCGGTGCCGGCCAACAGCGCCTCGTGCGCGTCGGCGGCCACCGCCCGTGCCGCCGGGTGCAGCGGCTGGGCGGCCAGGATCAGATCGGTGAGGTGGATGGCCTGCACCGGCCGCCCGGCGGTCACGTGAGCGCGGGCCGCGTGCACGAGCGCGTCGGCGCCGGCGGCGCTGACCACATCGGCGGCCACCGAATCCGGTGCCACACCATACAGTTCGGTGGTGGATCGATGCCGGAACCATCCGGTGTACATCTCCCAGATGGCCCGCACATTCCAGGAGGTCTTGCCGTAGCCCTCGCCGAGGTGCAAGTGCTCGGGCACCGTGACCTCACGCATCGCGGTGTGGATGTCGGCGCCGGAGTTCATCAGCTCGGCGGTGCGATCGTGCACGGCCTGCATCCCGTCGCGCATCGCGGTGACCTCCTCGGCGATGCGATCGGCGCCCTCGATGGGGTTGAAGTGCCCCGTGATCAGCCGCTGCGGTCCGTATTCCAGCACGATGTTCAGCGACTCGATGTAGAGGATCGGATCCCGATATCGATCCCCGCGAATGGTCATCAGGTTTGGGACGTGTCCGAACAGTGGACCGAACAGATTGCCGCTGAACAAGATTCGATCCTCGGGCAGCCACACCACCAGTGCGTCGGTGGTCTCACCGCCGGGCGTCCACGCCAGCTCGAAGGTGCGCCCACCAATCGTGATGCTCATGCGCTGGTCGAAGGTCGTGGTCGGCTCGGGGAAAGAGAAGTCGATGGTCGCGGGGTCGATCGTCTTGAAGTGTTCGAGCACGGCGTCGGAGAACTTCTGGAAGGCGAACGACGTCTTGGGCACCCGGTAGCCCATGAGCAGCGTGTTGTCGTCGCGCCAGTACCGATAATTGCGGTGCATCATTATTTGGGTTCCAGGCTTTTCCGGGGTGCCCTGCTCGCGCAGCGAGTTCACCCCGCCCCAGTGATCGGCGTGGCCCTGGGTGACGATGATCGCCCGCGTCGGGCCGGCCACGTCGGCAAAAGCCTTGCGGTGCAACGGACCTTCGAAGACCAGTCCGCTGTTGACGATGACCCGCCCCTCGTCGGTCGCGACCGCATAGGAGTTGGAGACGCCCGGCGACATCCAGACGCCGTCGCCCAGGGGCAGCGCGGGGGTGTCCGTCGCCGCCGCGAGGTCGCCGGCCCCGGGGCGCTCCCGATGAATCCCTGCCATGACTGGCGATCCTCTACAGTTCTAGAGGTAAAGTCAACATCTTCGATGCGGGAGGGGCGCTCATGGGACTGCGCGGTCTGGCCGGCAAGGTGGCGATCGTCGCCGGCGGCGCAACCGGCCTCGGAGCGGCGACCGCCGCCCGGCTGGGCGAGGAGGGCTGCCGGGTGGTCATCGGTGACGTCGCCGTCGACACCGCGCAGCGGACGGCCGCGCGCATCGTCGCGGCCGGGGGCACGGCCGCCCACGTGGCCTTCGACCTGTCCGACCCGGCATCGGTCGCCGCCCTGATCGATTCCGCCGCAACCACTTACGGCGGAGTGGACCTGTTGTTCAACGTGGGCGCCGACATGAGCACCATTCGCGCCGACACCGACGTGGTCGATATCGACTTCGACGTCTGGGACCGAGTGATGACGGTGAACCTGCGCGGCTATGTGGCCGCGATGAAATACGTCATCCCGCACATGCTGCGCCGCGGCGGCGGGGCCATCGTCAACATGTCCTCGGCGGCGGCGTTCCAGGGTGAGCCCGCGCGCCCGGCCTATGCCACCGCGAAAGCGGGCATCGGCGCGCTCACCCGCCACGTCGCGTCGCGGTGGGGAAAGGACAACATCCGGTGCAACGCGGTCGCGCCCGGGTTCACCGCCACCGAGGCCATCCGGTCGGTGCCGCAATGGCCGGACCTTCAGGCCGCCGCGCTCAAGCGCATCCGCGGGCCCCGCGTCGGCGATCCCGGCGACGTCGCCGCGCTGGTCGCCTTCCTGCTCTCCGCCGAGGGCGAATGGATCAACGGTCAGGTCGTCAACGTCGACGGCGGCACGGTGCTGCGGTGAGGACAGCCGTGGCCACCAGCAGATCCCGGAAACGCGACGGCGGTGAACGCCGCCGCGACCTGTGCGATGCCGCGATCCGGGTGCTGGCCGAGCACGGCTCGCGCGGACTGACGCACGGGCAGGTCGACCGCGTCGCCGGCGTCCCCGAGGGCACCACGTCGTACTACTACCGCACCCGCGCGGCCCTGCTGCGCGGCGTCGGCAAGCGCGTCGCGGAGATCGATGTGGCCAACCTGCGGTCGGTGATCGACGAGCCGGTCGATCCGCTCTCGCCGTTCGCGCACCTGGCCCAGCTCACCATGATGCAGGCCGACGGATCCGGGCTGATGCTCAACAGGGCGCGCCACGAACTGCTGCTGGGCGCCGCCCGCGATCCCGGTCTGGCCGAAACGTCGCAAGTGTTCGTCGCCCGGATCAACGGCATGGCCCGCGACGCCATCGCCCACTTGCAGCCGGACACCCGCGATCCCGCACTGCTGGCCGCGCAGACCACCGCCGTCACCACGTTCATCGCCGGTGTCTTCACCCGGCTGGCTGCCGGCGACCGCAACGTCGGGGACGCTGAGCAACTGGGCCGTCTGCTGGAAGCCGTGGCCACCGCGGTGGCGCTCGCGGCCCAGCGAAGTTAAGTGTCTGGCGAAAAGCACCCCTGGCCCGTCGATTCCGCATACCGTTAACGCCGGTTCGTGCGCCCATAGGAGGTTTCGATGGACATGAAGCGTTTAGTCGCCGCAGGTCTGCTGGCGTTGGCCGGGCTGCTGACGATCGGCGTGGGCGTCAGCGGCGCCGACACGCTCCAGACCGAGGGCAACTACCCGACGCGGGAGGCGTGTCAGAACGCCGGCCCCGGCGTGAAGGCCACCACGCCGGGAATCTGGAACAATTTCTGGTGCGTTCCGGACCGTAACGTCAAGGGCAACTGGAGGCTGGTACTCAGCAACTAGCTCGACTTCGACCGCGTGTTATGTTTCGGCAACGGCACTGAAATCACTTGTGTCACTGTAGTTTCAGGAGTCTCTGGCCGACGATTTTGTCGGTGGGCACCGATAGTTTGACAGTATGAGTTCGGGCGGGATCATCGATCGGGACGCGATCACAGCCGCCTTCGACGCCCTCGATGACGCGCTCGACAACGTGGGGGATCTGAGTTTCGACGCGTTGGCCCCGCGAGAGTGCTTGGCACTCTTGGAGCGCTGCGAGAAGGTGCGCCGACGACTGCCGGTCGCCGAGCATCAATTGATCAATCACGTTGCCCGCCAAGCCACTCCAGCGGAATTGGGCGGTAAACTTTCCCACGCGCTAGCCGAATGGACCTTGATCAGCCGTGCCGAGGCCGCGCGGCGCATCAAAGAAGCCGCCGACCTGGGCCCCCGCCACGGACTGACCGGCGAGCCCATTGCGCCGGCACTGGCGGGCACCGCCGCGGCGCAGCGCGAGGGCGCGCTAGGAACCGGGCAGGTCGCGGTGATCCGCCGCTTCTGGCATCATCTGCCCGGCTGGGTCGACCAGCTCACCCGGGAGCGCGCCGAAGCCGATCTAGCCAAGCAAGGCAGTCAGTATCGGCCCGAGCAGTTGGCCGGACTGGCCGACACGCTGGCCGATTGCCTCAACCCCGACGGGACGTTCAGCGACGAGGACCGAACCCGCCGCCGCGGCGTGACTTTCGGCCACCAAGAATCCGATGGCATGTCCGCGCTGCGCGGATGGCTGACCCCAGAACTGCGCGCCACCCTGGAAGCCGTGCTTGCCAAGCTTGCCGCACCGGGCATGTGCAACCCCCTCGACCAGACACCATGCGTGGACGGCGCGCCCGCCCAGGACGCCATCGACCGCGACTCACGATCAGCCGGGCAACGCAACCACGACGGCCTCAACGCGGGACTGCGCGCACTGCTTGCCTCCGGAAAGCTGGGTCAGCACAATGGTTTACCGGCCTCTATCATCGTCACCACCACGCTCAACGAGTTAGAGGCCGCAGCCGGACACGGTTTGACCGGCGGTGGCACCATCCTTCCGATCAGCGATGTGATCCGCCTGGCCCGCCACGCCCGTCACTACCTGGCCATCTTCGATAAGGGAAAGGCGCTGGCGCTGTATCACACCAAACGGCTCGCCTCACCCGGACAGCGAATTGTGTTGTACGCCAAGGACCGTGGCTGCTCGGCACCGGGCTGCGATGTGAAAGGCTACTACTGCGAAGTACATCACGTCACCGACTGGTCCAGGTGTCATACCACCGACGTCAACGACTTGACCTTCGCCTGCGGACCTCAACACCATCTGCTGCGCCCCGGGGGCTGGACGACCCGCAAGAATGCCAAGGGCGACATCGAATGGATCCCGCCCGCGCACTTGGACCGCGGCCAGCCGCGAATCAATACCTTCCATCACCCCGAGAAACTTCTTCGCGATGGAGACGACGATGAGGACGGCGCGGCGGGAGCGGCGTGACCACCGCACACGCGGTGCGCTAAAGCGGCGCTAAAGGATTTTCATCTGCTCGGGCCGCGGCTCGGCCGGCTCGAGCAACTGCGGGCCGTTGTTGCGGACGTTGTTGACCAACGTCGACACCTCGCGCATCCGGATGGCGCGCACATCCGGCGTGCGGGCCAGTAAGTCTTCATCGATAGCGACGTCCGGGTTCAGCCACCGGTCCCAGTCGCGCTCGGGCACCACCAGCGGCATCCGATCGTGAATCTGCGCCAGTTCCCCCGGCGCGTCGGTGGTGATGATCGTGCAACTCAACAGCGGCGAAGCGTCCTTTGCCGGTTTCCAGACCGACCACAGGCCCGCCATGAACAGCGGCTCCCCGTCTTCGGAGTACATGAAAAACGGCGTCTTGCGGGTCTTCTTGCCGGCCGCATCGTCCGAGTTGACCCGCCATTCGTAGTAGCCATCCATCGGGATCAGGCAGCGCTTGGACTTGGCGCTGGTCCGGAAGGCGGGAGACGTGGTGACCTTGTCCGCGCGAGCGTTGATCAGCATCGGACCCTTGGTGTCGGGGGCGCCGTCGGCACCGGCCTTGGCCCACGGCGGCACCAAACCCCAGCGCATCAGTCGCACCCGCCGCGTCGGTTGGTCTTCGGGCTCGGAATGCCGGCTGACGACGGTCGCGATAGTCGAGGTCGGAGCCACGTTGTAGTTGGGGCCTGTCGATGGAGAAGCGGAACCGGCATCGGCGCTGGTGGCCTCGTCAATCGCCTTGATCTTCTCGGCCAGCAGGGCCGGATCGGTCGTTACCGCGAACCGTCCACACATACATTCCATGGTGGCAGAAACCGGCGACAGGCAATGATGGACCGATGAGTACGTGGACGGCCCCCGTGGCATCGCAGCCCGTGCAGGCGACCGTGACCGTTCCGGGGTCGAAGTCACAGACCAACCGGGCCCTGGTGCTAGCAGGGCTGGCGGCCGCCCTAGGGCAAGGCACCCCGACCATCAGCGGGGCGCTGCGCAGCCGGGACACCGACCTGATGATCGGGGCGCTGCGCACCCTGGGATTGCGGGTCGATGGTGACGAGACGGAGCTGACGGTCAGCGGTCGCGTCGCACCGGAGACACCGGCACAAGTCGATTGCGGCTTGGCCGGCACGGTGCTGCGGTTCGTGCCGCCGCTGGCGGCGCTGGCCGAGTCGGCGGTGGAGTTCGACGGCGACGAGCAGGCCCGGGCACGGCCCATTGCGCCGCTGCTGCACGCGCTGCGCGGGCTCGGCGTCCGGATCGACGGCTCCGGTCTCCCGTTCCGGGTGCTGGGCGCCGGTTCGATCACCGGCGGCACCGTGGAAATCGACGCCTCGGCCTCCTCGCAGTTCGTGTCGGGGTTGCTGTTGTGCGCGGCCTCGTTCGCCGAGGGTCTGACCGTGCGACACACCGGTGTGGCACTGCCGTCGGCGCCGCACATCGCCATGACGGTGGTGATGATGCGTCAGGCCGGCGTCGACGTCGACGACTCCGTGCCGAACCGCTGGACGGTGCGCCCGGGACCGGTCGCGGCGCGGCACTGGGAGGTCGAGCCGGATCTGACGAACGCCGTTCCGTTCCTGGCGGCGGCGGTGGTCAGCGGTGGCACCGTGCGCATCACCGGTTGGCCTGCCAACAGCGTGCAGCCCGCCGACAACATCCTGTCCGTGTTGGACAAGCTGAACACCGTTGTCACGTATACCGATTCGCATCTGGAGGTGCGCGGCTCCGGGGAGTATGGCGGTTTCGAGGTCGACCTGCGGGAGGTCGGCGAGCTGACACCGTCGGTGGCCGCCCTGGCGGCGCTGGCGACGCCCGGATCGGTGTCCCGGCTCACCGGCATCGCTCACCTGCGGGGGCACGAGACCGATCGGCTCGCCGCGCTGAGCGCCGAGATCAACCGTCTTGGCGGCGATTGCGCGGAGACGCCCGACGGCCTGGTGATCACGGCGACGCCGCTGCGTGCCGGGATGTGGCACGCGTATGCCGACCACCGGATGGCGATGGCGGGCGCGATTGTCGGGCTGCGGGTGGACGGGGTCGAGGTGAACGACATCGGCGCCACCAGCAAGACGCTGCCGGACTTTCCGCAGCTGTGGGCCCGCATGTTGGAGCACGGCATGTGAGGCCCGGCGACTACGACGAGTCCGACGTCAAGATCCGCTCCGGCCGGGGCTCGCGGCCGCGGACCAAGACGCGCCCCGAGCACGCGGACGCCGAGGCCGCGATGGTGGTCAGCGTCGACCGCGGCCGGTGGGGATGCGTGCTGGGCGGAGACGTCGATCGCCGGGTCACCGCCATGCGGGCCCGCGAGCTGGGCCGCACCCCGATCGTGGTGGGCGACGACGTCGACGTGGTCGGCGATCTGTCTGGACGGCCGGACACGCTGGCCCGCATCGTGCGTCGCGGCGCGCGCCGAACGGTGTTGCGGCGCACCGCCGATGACACCGATCCGACCGAACGGGTGGTGGTGGCCAACGCCGATCAGCTGCTGATCGTGGTGGCACTGGCCGATCCGCCACCCCGTACCGGCCTGGTAGACCGGACGCTGATCGCCGCCTATGCCGGCGGCCTCACGCCGATCCTGTGCCTGACCAAGACCGACCTCGCCCCGCCGGAGCCGTTCGCGGAGCAGTTCGTCGACCTGGACATGACGGTGGTCGTGGCCGGCCGTGACGATCCCCTGCTCGCCGTGGCGGATCTGCTCGCGGGCAAGATCACCGTGCTGCTCGGGCATTCCGGCGTCGGCAAATCCACCTTGGTGAACCGCCTGGTGCCCGACGCGGACCGCGCCGTCGGCGACGTGACCGACATCGGCAGGGGACGGCACACCTCGACACAGTCGGTGGCGCTGCCGTTGACCGAGTCACTGGGCACCACCGGCTGGGTGATCGACACGCCGGGCATCCGATCCTTCGGACTCGCGCACATCCAGCCCGATGACGTCATGATGGCGTTTTCCGACCTCGCCGCGGCCATTGCGGATTGCCCGCGCGGCTGCGGGCACATGGGTCCGCCGGCCGACCCCGAGTGCGCCCTGGACACACTGACCGGGCCCGCCGTGCGCCGAGTCGCCGCCGCGCGCCGGCTGTTGGCCGCGCTCAACCAGACTTCTTAGCCAATCGCATGCCGAGCTCGTCGGGCGGCACCGAATGGCCTTTGGCGCAACGGATTTCGACGCTCGCCTCGGCGCCGCAGCCCAGGTGAGTCAGGCGCAGCCGGTTGGGGCCCGGCAGATGATGCCTCCCCCACTCGAACAGCGCCCACACCACCGGCATGAAATCGATGCCGGCATCGGTGAGCACGTACTCGTCGCGGCCGCGCTGCCCGGGCTCGCGATAGGGCTGGCGCCGTAGCAATCCCAGCTCGACCAGTTCGCTCAGCCGCGCCGAGGTGGCGGCCTTGGTGATGCCCACCCGGCGGGCGAAGTCGTCGAATCGGGTGGTGCCGTAGTACGCCTCGCGCATGATCAGCATCGCGGATTTGGTTCCGACGACCGCCATGGTCTTCTCGATCGCGCACTCGCCCACCGCCGACCACGCGTCGCGGTCGGCCAGCGGGCCTTGCAGCAGTGTCATCTAAATCACCTCCGCGGCTGGGTTGCTTTAAGCATACCGAGGTGTTTATCTGGGTACAGAGATCTATACCTAGATCAACTGGACTCGAGGAGGAGTCATGAACCGCGACGCCGTCATCGTCGGAGCCGTCCGCACCCCGATCGGCAAGGGCAAGGCCAGTGGCGCGCTGCACGACGTGCTACCGGCAGATCTGCTGGCACACAGCCTGCGCGAGCTGGTGGCGCGTACCGGCGTGGATCCGGCGCAAGTCGACGATGTCATCGCCGGCGCGGTCACCCAGGTCGGCGACCAGGCGGCCAACATCGCGCGTAACGCACTGCTGGGCGCGGGGTTACCGGAGTCGGTTCCCGGTGTCACGATCGACCGCCAATGCGGCAGCAGTCAGCAGGCCATCAGCTTCGCGGCGCAGGGCGTGATCGCCGGCGCCTATGACCTGGTCATCGCCGGCGGCGTGGAGTCGATGAGCCGCGTCCCGATGGGCACTCAGGTCTCGCCGGGCAGTAACCCGATGGGTGAGGACATGACCCGGCGCTACCCCGGCGGCCTGGTGCCGCAGGGCATCAGCGCCGAACTGATCGCCGCGAAGTGGGGCTTCTCGCGCGCCCAGCTCGACGAGTTCTCCGCCGGCAGCCACGAGAAGGCCGCCCGCGCCACCAAGGAAGGCCTGTTCGACAACGAGCTCATTCCCATCGCCGGGCTGGCCACCGACGAGATCATCCGCCCCGGCACCACGGTCGAGACGCTGGCCGGGTTGCAGCCGGCGTTCTACAGCGACGCGGCCAAAGCCCGCTTCCCGCAGATCAACTGGGAGATCACGCCCGGCAATTCGTCGCCGCTGTCCGACGGCAGCGCCGCCGTGCTGATCGCCAGCAGCGAGGTCGCCCGGAATCTGGGCCTGCGCCCGCTGGCCCGGATCCATACCACGACCGTGCTGGGCTCCGACCCGCTCTACATGTTGACCGGGGTTATTCCGGCCACCGAGAAGGTGTTACAGCGCGCCGGGCTGACGCTGGCCGACATCGACCTGTTCGAGGTGAACGAGGCATTCGCGCCCGTCGTGCTGGCCTGGGCGCACGATACCGGCGCTGATCTGGCCAAGACCAACGTCAATGGCGGCGCGATCGCGATCGGTCATCCGTTGGGCGCCAGCGGCGCTCGCATCATGACGACAATGGTCAACGCGCTCGAACAGCGCGGCGGACGGTACGCCTTGCAAACCATGTGCGAGGGCGGCGGGATGGCCAACGCCACCATCATCGAGCGGTTGGGCTGAGGGTCCCTGGTGATCCGTTGTCTGGGCTGTTCCTTTGATGTTCGAGGCGGGGCAGGGTTCGTTGTGACATTCTGCAATGGTGTCCGCTCCTGCGGCCGCTGCTCCTGCGGGAGTGGTGACGTTTCTGTTCACCGATATCGAGGGGTCGACCCGTCGGTGGGAGTCAGACGCGGGCGCGATGCGGGCGGCGCTGGCCGCCCATGACGAGGTGTTGCGTAAGGCGATCGAGGGGCACGCGGGCTGGTTGTTCAAGCACACCGGTGACGGCGTGTGCGCAGCGTTCGCGGCGCCGAGATCAGCGGTCGACGCAGCTGTAACCGCGCAGCGGGCACTGGAATTGCCGGTGCGGATGGGGATCGCGACCGGAGAAGCAGAGCTGCAGGGAACCGACTACTTCGGCGCGGTGCTCAATCGCGTCGCGCGGGTGATGGCCGCGGGCCATGGCGGACAGGTCCTATTGGCCGAGTCGACGGCGGGTCTGCTCAGTGGCGTTGATCTGGTCGACCTGGGGCCTCGGCGGTTGCGGGACCTGCCGACGCCGATCGGGGTGTTCCAGGTCCGAGCGGAGGGCCTGCGCACGCAGTTTCCTGCGTTGCGGGCGCTGGACGCGAGTCCGGGCAACCTGCGGCCCGTGACCACGAGCTTCGTCGGGCGCGAATCCGAGGTCGCCGAGCTGCAAGCGGCGGTGAAGGCTCATCGGTTGATGACGTTGACCGGGGTGGGCGGGGTCGGCAAAACCCGCCTGGCAGTGGAGGTCGCGGGGCGTCTTACCGATGAATTCCCGGATGGGGTGTGGTTTTTCGAGCTGGCCGCGGTCGCCGATCCGGCGGCGGTGCCCGACGCGGTGGCCGCGGTGTTGGGCATCATCCAACAGCCGGGGAAGAACGTAACTGACAGTGTCGCGGCCGCATTGGAGGGCAGAGTCCGGCTGCTGGTGTTCGACAACTGCGAGCACGTTGTCGACAGTGTCGCGGATCTGGTCGAGGCGATCCTGGCCGGCTCGGCGACTGTCACGATTCTGGCGACCAGTCGCGAAGGGTTGGGGGTCGGCGAGGAACGGTTATGGCGTGTCCCGTCGCTGGACGTGAACTCCGGAGCCGAATCCGCTGCCGTGAGCCTTTTCGTCGACCGTGCCCACAGTGTGGTGTCGGATTTCTCGCTGGCCCAGCCCGGCGAGGCGGACGCGGCCGTGGAGATCTGCCGCCGCCTGGACGGCATCCCGTTAGCCATCGAGTTGGCGGCCTCGCGAATGGCGTCGATGACCGCCAGTGAGGTCCGTGATCGTCTGGATCAGCGGTTCCGGCTACTGGTCGGCTCGCGGCGCGGCCTGTCACGCCACCAAACGCTGCGCCACGCGGTTGCCTGGTCCTACGACCACCTCGGTGACGCGGAAAAGGCGCTGCTGGAGCGGTGTTCGACGTTCGCCGGTGGATTCGCCCTCGAAAGTGCCTGCGCCGTCATGGGTTCCGATGACTTCGCCACCCTGGATCTGCTCGATGCCCTGGTGCGCAAGTCGCTGCTGGTCGCCGACCCGTCCTCGGGGCGGACCCGGTTTTCGATGCTGGAGACGATCCGCCAGTTCGCCGAGGAACAACTCGTGGCCCGCGGCGAAGCATCCGAGATTCGGGCCGCCCACTCGCGGTACTTCGCCGGGCGCGAAGCCGACATCATGGCCCTGTGGGACAGCCCCCGCCAGCGGCAGGCCTACGACTGGTTCAGCGCCGAGCTGCCCAATCTGCGCACCGCGTTCCGGTGGGCCGCCGACGACCAAGGCGATCTGGATGTCGCCGCCACCATCGCCACCTATGTGGGGTGGCTCGGTATTTGGCCCAGAATTATGAGCCGATCGCCTGGGCTGAAGAGCTGATCGAGCCCGCCCGCGTCGCCGACCACCCCCGGCTGGCGTTCCTGTATGTGATTGCGTCGCGGTGCTTCACGACCGGACGGATCGAGGCGGCTGTCGGCTATTGCGACGCCGGGCAGATCGTTGTCGGCAGGAGCCGCGATGGGCTGCCGTACGGCATCGAGGGCGTGCTTGGAGTTGTATACCTGGCCATCGGGCAGCCCGAGCGGTTGGCCGAGTTGTGCCGCGCCCAGCTCGCACGCCGCCGCGACAACGATGTGCACCTCCGGGCATGGCTGGTTGGCGCCGTTGCATTGGCCGGTTGCGGTGGGGAGGCGAGGGATTCCGCGGGTGACCTGATCGAGGCCGCGGAGGCAACAGGCAACCCGCACTTGCTCGCGTTGGCGCTCGGTGCCTACGGTTTGGCTTTCCGCGACGCGGATCCCGCCGGGGCGCTTAACGCCCTCGGCCGGGGTCTGGTCATCGCTCAAGACGGCGGCAACCGCACCATCGCGTCAACCCTGGCGAACACTCTGGCACGACTGAGGCCGAACACGGCGACCCGGTGGCCGCGCTCGATCACCTCACTCTGGCAATCCGCAATTACCACAATGCGGGCGACACCACGACGATCCGCGTCGCGCTGGCCGTCCTCGCCGCTATTTTCGACCGGCTCGGACGCTACGAACCTGCGGCCACCATCGCCGGGTTCACGCTCAGTCCCATCGCCGCGGCGGGGGTCCCCGAAATCACCGCCGCGATCGCCCACCTGCGCGACATCCTCGGCGAGGCGACCTACGAATCGCTCGCCCACAAGGGTGAAACGATGACCACCGCCGCCATCGCGACCTACGCCTACGACCACATCGACCAGATCCGAACAGAACTCGAACGACCTATTGATCACTAGATGTGTTGCGTGAGGCGTTCGGGACCGGGACGCGTGCGCGGGAGGATCGCATCACCACGAACAACAGGTTCGACGCTGCTGTAGGTACGTGCCCGGGCTGTCGCCATGTGCGCGGTTGTGCTGATGTTTTCCCGCATGTGCAGGCCGCATGCTGGCTACCATGAGCGAAATAGATCCACGCGTGGAAACACCGCTGGTGGACTGGAGCGCACTTGGCGTGAACGAGCTTTTGCCGACGGGCACGGTGACGTTGCTGTTGGCCGACGTCGAGGGCTCGACGCGGCTATGGGAGACGCAACCCGCCGAGATGACCGCCGCCGTCGCTCGCCTGGACCGAGTCGTGTCAAAAATCATCGTCGCCCACGACGGCGTGCGCCCGGTCGAACAGGGTGAGGGAGACAGTTTCGTGGCGGCCTTCGCCCGCGCCTCCGACGCGGCGGCGGCCGCGCTGGAGTTGCAACAGGCGCCGTTGGCGCCGATCCGGCTGCGTATCGGTATCCATACCGGAGAGGTGCAGCTGCGCGATGAGGGTAACTATGTCGGTCCGACGATCAACCGCACAGCGCGGCTGCGCGATCTGGGTCACGGCGGTCAGACCGTGCTGTCGGGAGCGACCGAACCGCTGGTGGTCGACCGGCTACCTGAGGGCGCCTGGCTGACCGAGCTGGGCACCCACGTGCTGCGGGATCTGCCGCGCCCAGAGCGGGTGGTGCAGCTGTGTCATCCTGACCTGCTCAACGAATTCCCTCCGCTACGCGTATCTATTTCCGTTGTCTCCCAACATCTTCCGATGCAATTGACCAGATTCGTGGGTCGCGGCGCAGAACTGGCCCAGGTCTGCGAGCTGTTGGCCGGCAATCGGCTGGTGACGTTGACCGGCGCCGGTGGGGTGGGCAAGACCCGGCTGGCGGTGCAGGTCGCGGCCCAGCTGGCAACCGAGTTCGGCGATGGGGCGTGGTATGCGGATTTGGCGCCGATCACCGATCCCGATGTTGTGCCGATCGCGGTGGCTCGCGCCCTGGGGTTACCCGATCAGCCGGGCCGCTCCACGATGGATACCCTGACCCGTTTTGTCACCGACCGCCACATGCTGGTCGTGCTGGACAACTGTGAGCATCTGCTGGATGCCAGCGCAGCACTGATCGTTGCCCTACTCGGCGCGGGTGCGAAGTTGACGCTGTTGGCGACCAGCCGTGAGGCGATCGGGGTGGCCGGCGAGATGGGCTTGCGGGTGCCCTCGCTGTCGCTGGTCGATGAAGCCCTCGAGCTGTTTGCCGACCGTGCTCGCCATGTTCGGCCGGATTTCGCCCCCAGCGACGACGATGCCGCTGCGATGTTGGAAATCTGCCGTCGCCTCGATGGTTTGCCGTTGGCGATCGAGCTGGCGGCGGCACGGGTGCGGGCGTTGTCGCTGGTCGAGATCCTCGACAGTCTGCACGACCGGTTCCGGCTTTTGACCGGTGGTGCGCGCACCGCGGTGCGCCGCCAGCAGACTTTGCGCGCCTCGGTGGACTGGTCGCATGCGCTGTTGACCGAACCCGAGCGGGTGTTGTTCCGTCGGCTGGCGGTGTTTCTGGGCGGCTTCGACCTCGACGCCGCCCAAGCGGTCACAGGTGGCGGTGACGTGCAGCGCTACCAGGTGCTGGATCAGCTCAGCCTGCTCGTCGACAAATCGCTGGTGGTGGCCGACGACCGCGGCACTCGAACCCGCTATCGCCTGTTGGAGACGGTTCGCCAGTACGCACTGGAAAAGCTCGGCGAGTCCGGCGAAGCCGATGCCGTGCGGTCGCGCCACCGCGACTACTACACCGCGCTGGCGGCTGCGGTCGACGCGCCGGCCGGCAGTGATTATGAGCAGCGCATCGAGCAAGCCGAAACCGAGATCGACAATCTGCGCGCCGCCTTCGGGTGGAGTTGCGAAAACTCCGATATCGAGCCGGCGTTGACGCTGGCGTCGTCACTGCAGCCGCTGTGGATGGCGCGGGGACGCGGCCGGGAAGGGATGACCTGGTTCGACACCGTCCTCACCGACGAGGTCGCGCAGAACGCCGGGGTGTCGGCCGCGGCACGCGCCCGGGCGCTGGCCGACCAGGCCGTGCTAGCCATGCTGTTGAGCGTCGCGCACAGCGTGGATCGGGCGCGGCACGCCCTGGGGCTCGCACGCGATCTCGCTGACCCGGCCGTGCTGGCCAGGGCCCTGGCTGCGTGCGGCTTTACCGCGGCCTACAACGCCGAGCTGGCAGGGCCGTACTTCGCCGAGGCGATCGGACTCGCCCGGGAGCTGGACGATAAGTGGCGGCTCAGCCAGACCCTGACCTGGCAGGCGAGCTCAATGATCGCCGCCGGTGAACCGATCGCGGCGCGCGCGGCCGCTGAAGAAGGACGTGACCTCGCCGACGCTCTCGGTGACGGATCCAACTCGCGCCACTGCCGCATGTGCCTGGGTCTGGCACAGTTTTCGCAGGGTGATCTGGCGGAGCCGTCGCACAATTCCGTGCGGTGGCCGCCGAGGCCCAGGAGGCGCACGATGCGCTGCATGCCGCGGCTAACCTCGCGCACCAGAGCGCCGCGCTGGCCTGGCACGGTGAGATAGACGCGGCCCGGGACGCGGCCCAGGCGAGCCTGGAGGCCGGGTCTGAACTTGGCGGGGTCGCCGCGAGCCTTGGTCACTTCGCGGTGGCACAAGCGGCGCTGGCCGCCGGCGATGTTGAGACGGCGCTGGCCGCGGCCGCGGCCGCCTGGGAGCACGGGGGTGTTCTGCCCGGGTTTGCGGCGCACCTGCGTCCCATCATCGCGGAGGCCGCGCTGGCGGGCGGGGATCTGACCGGGGCCCGACGCTGGGCCGACGACGGGGTCGCGACGGCGCCGGGCTGGTCCGTTCTGGTTTTGGCGCTGACCGTGCGCGCCCGTGTGGCGACCGCACAGGGTGAGCCAGAGCAGGCCGAACGCGACGCCCATGACGCGCTGGCCAATGTTCCCGAAGGTTTCACGGTTCTGACCATTCCCGACGACCTCGACTGCGTAGCCGCTGTCGTCGGCGACGCCGGCAGTCACCGCGAAGCGGCGCGGCTTTTCGGCGCGGCGGCGGCGATCCGGCAGTGGATGGGCGCGGTGCGGTTCAAGATCTGGGACGCCGACTACGAGGCCTCGGTGACGGCGCTACGAGATGCCCTGGGTGAGAAGGAATTCGACCACGCGTGGGCCGAGGGCGCGGCCCTGTCCACCGAGGAGGCGGTCGGTTATGCGCAACGCGGCCGCGGCGAACGCAAGCGCCCTACCAGCGGCTGGGCCTCGCTGACCCCGACCGAACTTGACGTAGTGCGACTGGTCAGCCAGGGGCTCGCCAACAACAACATCGCCACCAGGCTTTTCGTCTCACCGCGCACTGTGCAAACCCACCTCACCCACGTCTACACCAAACTGGGCGTGAGCTCGCGCGTCCAACTCGCCCAGGAAGCCACCCGCCACGCCTGAGCGCCACTCGGACCGGTCCCGGAATAACGCGAGGCAGCAATGGAGTTGTGAACGTGGGAGGGCGGCGGCATGGCCAACCGCCACTACTTTCGAGCCACTCGACTGGGAGGCACCGTCTTGAGCAACCCGCGAGAAATCAATTTCGACGGTGTGCGGGTGCGCTACGACAGCGCCAAGAGCTACGACCAGTTGCTCGCCGCACTGCTGGCCGATATCGGCGAACGGCCCGTCCCGATCGATGACATCGGGAACACCTCAGACACCTGGGATTCCTATGAGCAGAGGGTCCAATCCTATGTGGGGCCAAGCGGATTCATGTTGTTCGCGCTGTTCGACCATGGCGGCTGGATCACCAGGGCCGGCATCGACCGAAAAGTGCTGCGCGTCATTCTCGGTAACCCGCTGATCGCCATCACGATGTTGCGTCACGACATCACCGCGGGATTGTTCGCACCGGTCGAGGTACTGATCGCCGACGAACCAGACGGCCACAGCAGTCTGACCTACGTCAAGCCGTCGTCGCTGATGGTGGTCGAGCCCAATCCGCAATTGCTCAGCGCCGCAGAGGAACTGGACGCCAAGCTGGCGGCCCTGGCCGCCAACGTGACCAGCGGCAGGTAACCGATTTCATTCCATGCGTTCGACCCATTGAGCCCGAGATGGCCCCGGCGCGAAAGGATCGCCGAAGTACTGGGTCTCGTGAACCACTTCCCCGCCGTCGAATTCCATGATGCTGACCGTGTAGAACGGTTGCGCGTCATAGGTCAGGACGAGCTCGCTGATCCAGAGGTCGCCGCCGCCGAGCATGCGGCGCACGGCGAAACGTTTCGCGTTCGGCTGGGCGGTGCGTGACGCCTCAATGTTAGCCCGGCCCTTGATGCGTTCGCCCGATTGCGGATAGTCGAGAACAGCGTCGACGCGATAAATTTCGTGCTCTGCCGCAAAGTCGTTGGCGTCGGAGGCCGCCCAGTGGCGTCGCAGGGCGTCCCGCACATCGTCATCCCCCATGGCCGCCGTCTCCTTCCGAGTGGATGCACCAATGTTCCGCCATTGCATGTCTGAGCGCGACCCTTTACCAGGGCGCATGGCGGGAGTATCGTTCGCGCGTGCCAGCCAGGCGCGGTGAGCGCGGTCGGAGGTAACGCCGGTGGGTCATGTCGCGGTGATCACTGGAGCCAGTCGGGGAATCGGTGCGGCAACCGCATTAGTCTTGGCGGAGCATGGATTTCGGGTGGTCGTCAACTACCGGTCCAGCGCCGCGGAGGCCGACGAGGTGGTCGCGGCCGCGATGTCCGCCGGTGGCCAGGCCACCGCGATCCGGGCCGATGTCACCGAACCCGACGACGTCGCCGCGATGGTCAGCGCAACCACCGAGAGGTGGGGTGGCGTTGACGTGCTCGTGCACAACGCGCTGATCCCCTACGACGTCACCTCGTTCGCCGACCTGAGCTGGGAGCAGCTAGGCGGCAAACTGGACCGCGAACTGCATGCCGCATTTTTGATGACCAAAGCCGTTGTCCCCGAGATGATTTCGCGAAGCTATGGCCGGCTGATCTATCTCACCACGGTGTTGTCCCGTCGGCCCCGACAGGGCATGATCACGGTGGGGACCGCCAAGGCGGCAATGGACCAGTTCGTCCGGTACGTCGCACTCGAGCTGGCTCCGCACCAGATCACCGCCAACCTCGTTTCGCCTGCCACCGTCGCCGATCCCGCGGCGAACGCGCTGCTGACGCCCGAAGAAATACATCAGCTCGGCATGACAAATCCGATGGGGCGCCTCGTCAGCCCCGCCGAGGTGGCCAACACGGTGGCGTTCCTGGCCGGCAAGGATTCCGGTTTCATCACCGGCCACTGCCTGGAGGTCAACGGCGGCCTGGCCATGAATTGACACCGGATCCGGGAGTTGTCGGGAAAGGGGTTCGGCGTGCAGACGATCGATCTCGCTTACGTCGGGCGTGGCATTCACGAGGAGCTAGTCGCCCATGTCGCCGATCAGGAGAATTTTTACGAGGACGAAGGTGTCCACGTCGCCATCCGCGACGGGGTGGGCTGGAAAGCGCAGCGGCTGCGGCACGCCGCGGTGATCGGCCTGGGCCGAACCCTGCTGTCGCGGCTGCACGACGGGATCGGCTGGACAGCGTTGAGCGTCAACACCGATCGCCCGCTGTTCTGGTTTCTCGGCAACGCCGAAGTGACGTCGATGGCGGATCTTCGCGGACGGCGCCTGGCCGTGCACGCCGCCGATAACCCGCCGGGTACCTTCGCCCGGATCGTCCTGCGTAAGCACGGGCTGGACCCGGACCGCGACCTGTACTGCGTGGTGCGGCATCCGGGTGACTACCAGATGGACCTGCGCCGGCTGCGCGACGGCTCGATCGACGCCGCGTATGTCGGCAGCACCCTTTCCCCCGAACAGGTCGCCGCCGAAGAGGGGTTTCACCTGCTGGCCTGGGTCGGCGATCACTTTCAGATCCCCACAGTGGGCGTGGCCGTGGACCCCGTGCACATCCCGCTGGACTCCCCCGCGCTGCAGGCCCTGCTGCGCGCCAACCAGCGGGCGCTGCAGCTGCTTATCGAACAACCGAGCCGGGCCGTGGAATACATCAACTGGTTCCTCGACCGGCTCACTCCTGAAGAGGCGCGACGGCACTACGAGCGCTATATCGGCCCGCACTTCAGCCCCGACTACCAGGTGGACCCGGGCATCGCGCAGCAGGCGATCAACGCGGTCGCCGCCGAGCTCGGCGTCGCCCCCATAAGCGCTACGGACTTTTATCGATGCGGCGAGGGCGGACTCTAGCCCGGCCTCACCAATAACCGGCGAACAGACTGGGTACGCAATAGGAATGCCAGCGAGTCGACGAATTTCTCGAGTGCTGGACGAACACCGTTTCCATGCGCTGTCAGCGATGTTTGCGCCTGGGTCCGCCAACGCCGCCCTGCTGTTCTTGGACCGCGACCTGCGCATTCGTGGCATGAACGCACCCTACGAAGCGGTCGCCCTGCGCGAGCGCGACGAGATGCTGGGCGGTCTCGTCGCCGATGTGTTCCCGGAAAACCCCGATGATCCGCAGGCCAGCGGCTCGGCCGCACTCGCTGAGTCCGTCGAGGCTGCGCTGGGCCGCAATGGGACCGACGTCATGCCGATCGTGCGTTACGACATCAGCGATCCGCGGCATCCCGACGTCTTCCTGCCGAAGGTGTGGACCGCCCGCAACATTGCGGTCGACGACGGCGACGGGCTCATCGGTGTGCTTCATCAGGTCGCCGAGATCACGTCTTTCGACCAAGCGCTGTCGGCGTTGTCGCTCGCGCGCGCGTGCGGCCGAACATATGACGGCGCCGAACAACTCCACGTGCTGGCGGCTCTGTCCGCCCAGTCTCGTGCCGGACCGCACAATGCGTCGGCGATGTCTCACGAGATCGAGCAGCTGCGGCGCGCGCTTGAAACCCGCGACATCATCGGGCAGGCCAAGGGCGTGCTGATGGAACGCTTCGACATCGATGCGGCGGCGGCCTTCGATCTGCTGGTGAGGTTGTCGCAGACCTCTAACACTCCGGTGGCCGACCTGGCTCACAGGCTGATCCAGATCGACCACCCCAGCAGATAACGGTCTGGCCCGAAAAGCCAAGGGGCAGCTAGGCGGCCAGATCCTCGTCGGCACGGCGGGCCGCGGCCGCCCGCTTCCCACGCCGCCAACCACGCACGGCGACGATCGCGGACTTGAGACCGCGACGGCGGCCGGTCTCCGGATCGGTGCCCAGGAAACCGGGCTCCAGCTCGGCGAACATCCGCTCGCTACGGGTCTCCGGCGCGTTGTCGGCGTCGTCGCGCAAGTACTCGTCCGGCAATGAGAGCTTGGCGATTGTGCGCCACGTCTTGGCGTACTGGAACAGGAAAGAGCCTGTGGTGTAAGGCAAGTCGTACTTATCACAGACTTGGCGCACCCGCACCGAGATCTCGTGCAGCCGGTTGCTCGGCAGGTCCGGATACAGGTGGTGCTCGATCTGGTGGCACAGGTTGCCGCTCATGAAGCGCAGCGCCGGGCCGGCCTCGAAGTTGGCACTACCCAGCATCTGACGCAGGTACCACTGCCCCTTGGTCTCGCCGATCATGTCGGTCTTGGTGAATTTCTCTGCGCCGTCGGGGAAATGGCCGCAGAAGATCACCGCGTTGGCCCACACGTTGCGGATCACGTTGGCAAGCGCGTTGGCCTTCAACGTGGACATGTACGTAGCGCCGGGCGACAACGACGTCAGCGCCGGAAACGCGACGTAGTCCTTGAGCACCTGGCGGCCGGCCTTGGCCAAGAACTCTTCTGTCCTTTGCCGGGCCTCGTCCTGCTCCATCCGCTTCTTCACCATCTTGCCGAGCTCCACATGCTGCAAGCCGACGCCCCATTCGAAGAGGAGCGCGAGCAGCGTGTTGTACACCAGGTTGAAGACGTTGAACCGCTTCCAGCGCTGGTCGCGGGTGACGCGCAGCAGACCGTAGCCGACGTCGTCGTCCATCCCGAGGATGTTCGTGTACTTGTGGTGCACGAAGTTGTGGGTGTAACGCCAGTGCTTGGACGACCCGCTCATGTCCCACTCCCATGTCGAGGAGTGAATCTCGGGGTCATTCATCCAGTCCCACTGGCCGTGCATGACGTTGTGGCCGATCTCCATGTTCTCGACGATCTTGGCCACGCCCAGGGTCGCCGTCCCCGCCCACCAAGCCGAGCGCCGCGAACTGGCGGCCAGCAGCAGCCGGCCGGTCACCTCCAGCGCGCGCTGAGCCGCGATGGTGCGGCGGATGTAACGGGCGTCCCGCTCGCCGCGCGAGTCTTCCACGTCCTGGCGGATGGCATCGAGCTCAACGGCCAGGTTTTCGATATCGGCGTCCGTCAAATGGGCGAATACGTCGACGTCGGTGATCGCCATCGTCTTTTCTCCCTGCGGTCGATTGTTTGGTCTTGACGTTCCAGACCTACGCTATCGTAACCTACGAAGCCGTAGGTTACCTGTGAGTAACCTTTAAATGTCGAGCACGCAATCGCCGGAAGCGGCGGACACACAGGTCTGCACCCGAGTCCCCGGGTCGTGCTCCAGCCCGGTCCGCAGATCACGAACGTGACCCTCCACCAGCCCGACCACGCATGACTGGCAGATTCCCATGCGGCACCCGAAGGGCATCTGCACCCCGGCGCCCTCACCCGCATCCATCAGCGACGTCGCCGCGTCGGCAGCGACGGTGCGTCCGCTTCGGGCGAAGGTCACGGTGCCGCCGGCGCCGGTGGGCGCGGCCTTGGATACCGCGAATCGCTCGAGATGCAAGCGCTCACCGATGCCCGCGGCCGACCATACCCGCTCGGCCTCGGCGAGCATGCCTTCCGGCCCGCAGGCCCAGGTCTGGCGTTCGCGCCAGTCCGGCACGTCGGCGTCCAGCACGGACAGGTCGAGCCGGCCCTGGGCGCGCGTCTCGCGCAGCTGCATCCGATAGCCGGGATGCTCGGCGGCCAGCGCGGCCAACTCGGCCCGGAACATGACGTCGGATCGGGTAGGCGCCGAGTGGAGGTGGGCGATGTCACCGATTTGGTTGCGGCGCAACAGAGTTCGCAGCATCGACATCACCGGCGTGACCCCGGAACCGGCGGTGAGGAACAGGATCGACGCGGGCGCCGGGTCGGGCAGCACGAAGTTGCCCTGCGGGGCGGCCAGCCGGACGATGGTGCCCGGTTCGACACCGGCCACCAGGTGCGAGGACAGGAACCCCTCCGGCATCGCCTTCACGGTGATGGTCACGGTGCGGGCCGAACCGGAACCCGAGCGCGTGCTTCCGCCTTCCGGAGCCGAGGTGAGTGAATACGACCGCCACCGCCAGCGCCCGTCCATCAGCAGCCCGATCCCGATGTACTGGCCCGGCTGGTAGTCGAAGTTGAAGCCCCAGCCCGGCTTGATGACCAGGGTCGCGGAATCTTCCGTCTCGCGGCGCACCTGCAGGATTCGGCCCCGCAGTTCGCGCGCCGACCAGAGCGGGTTCGCCAGGTGCAGGTAGTCATCGGGCAACAGCGGCGTCGTGATGCGTGCGGCCAGCTTGCGCAGCGCGTGCCAGCCGGGATGCCGGTCGGCGCCGGCGACAACAGATCGCGTGGTATCGACGACGTTGCCCGTGATCGATGGGTTACGTCTGCCCAGGGGAAGCTCCTGCTCACGATGTGTCGTCTTGCTTGCGCTCACATTGTGATCGATTCTGTGCGCTTCACGAAACCTACGGTACCGTAACCTACGGTGTCGTAGCTAGCGCTGCGGCCGCGGATCGCCTCACGATCGCGTCACATCAGCTCCAGCAGGAACGGCAGCTCCTGGTTGGCGTACCAGGCCAGATCGTGGTCTTGCGCGTCGCCGACGATCAGGTCGGCGTCCTCATCGCCCAGGTCGGCGGCGTCGACGGCCTCAATGGCTTTCGCCACCGCCGGTTCGGCCCCGGCGTTGTCGACGTAGGCGGCGATCACGTCGGCGATCGGCACCGGCCCCGACAGCCGGACCACGGCGTCGTCGAGGTCGGGACGATACGTGACGTCCTCGACCTCGGCGGCCAGCACCGCGCGCCGGGGCGGCGGGGACCCCGATGACGCGCCGGCCCCTTCCGCTGCTTCCGTCTCCCGGGCGGCCAGCAGCCGCAGCGACGCCAGCGCCGCCTCGCGCAGCGCCACGTCGGCAAGCTCGTCGTCGTCGCCCTCGGCGTAGGCCTCGCGCAACCGTGGCGTCAGTGCGAACGCGGTGCCATTGACGGGGCGCAGCGAGCCGTCGGCGACGAGCTGCGCCAACATGGGCAACGTGGCGGGAATATAGACGACCGTCATGGGCGGCTAGATCAGCGTGGCCGCGTAGTCGGCGACGTAAGTCGACAGCTCGCGCGGCGGGCGCTGGTAGCTACCACTGATAACGGGACGCTCCGGCAGCTTGACCCTGGGCGTCTCGACATCGCGGTAGGGGACGGTGGACAACAAATGGGCCATCATGTTCAGTCGCGCGTGTTTCTTGATGTCGGATTCCACGACATACCACGGACTTTCCGGGGTGTCGGTGTGCACCATCATCTCGTCCTTGGCGCGTGAATAATCCTCCCACCGGTATACCGATTCGAGGTCGATCGGGGACAGCTTCCATCGCCGGACCGGGTCATTGCGCCGCGCTTTGAACCGGCGCAGCTGTTCGGCCTCGGAGACCGAGAACCAGTATTTGCGCAGCAGGATCCCGTCGTCGATCAACATCTGCTCGAAGATCGGCGTCTGCCGCATGAACAGCGCATACTCGTGCGGCGTGCAGAATCCCATGACCTTCTCGATGCCGGCCCGGTTGTACCAGGACCGGTCGAAGAGCACGATCTCGCCCTTGGTGGGCAGGTGGGCGATGTAGCGCTGGTAATACCACTGGCCCTGTTCACGATCCGAGGGCACCGGCAGCGCGGCGACGTGTGCGATCCGAGGGCTCAGGTATTCGGTAATCCGTTTGATGGCACCGCCCTTGCCCGCGGCGTCGCGGCCCTCGAACAACACCACCAGCCGCGCCCCGGAATACCGCACCCACTCCTGCAGCTTCACCAATTCCGTTTGCAGCCGGAACAATTCGGCTTCGTAGGCGTCGTCAGAAATCTTGGGCGCGGCCAGCCGAGCCGACTTCTTGCTTGTTCGGCGCGCCGTCACGTTTCGCGGTGCTCACAGCAACGAATGATAGCCCCACGCAGGGGTTTTCGCCGCCGACTAGGACCGGGACGCCTCCAGCAGTTCTTCGAGCGCTTGGTTCAGCAGCCCGGGCAGCAGGTCGACATCGCTCATGGCTTCGCGGTCGGCGTTGATTCCGTAGTACAGGTCGCCGTTATACGACGTCACGCCGATAGCCAGCGCCTGGTTGTGCAGCAGCGGCGGCACCGCGTAGGTCTCCAGCAATTTGGTGCCCGCGATGTACATCTGCGACTGGGCGCCGGGCGCGTTGGTGATCAACAGGTTGAACGTGCGCTTGGAAAAGCTCGGGAAACTGGTCGCCACCCGGATGCCCATGGCGTGCAGCGTCGGTGGGGCGAAACCAGACAGGGTGACGATGGTCCTGGCGTCCACCAGCTGGGCGGCCGTCGGGTTCGACTCGGTCGCGTGCGCGATCTGCGACAGCCGCACCACGGCGTTGGGTTCTCCCACCGGCAGGTCGACGAGGAACGGCATCACCTGGCTGATCGCCTGACCGGGACCGCTCGCGTCAAGGCCGCCGTCGTCGTACACCGGCAGCGGCGCCATCGCCCGCACCGTCGCGGACGACGACACTGCCACCCCCCGCGACATCAGCCAGTTGCTCAGCGCGCCGGCGATGACCGCGAGCACCACGTCATTCACGTCGCAGTCGTAGCGCGCACGCACGGTGCGGTAATCCTCCAGCCTGCCCCGCGCGACCGTGAAGCGCCGGTGCCGCGACACGGTGGCGTTGAGCGGGCTGCTGGGCGCGGTCCCCCGGGCCACCGCGCGCACCAAGTCGACGGCCCGGCGGCCGGCGTCGAGCAGCTCGCCGTGGTTGGTCACCAGGCCGCCGATCATCGAGCCGACTGCCTGCAGCTGGGCGCCCGGACCCGTGATCCATTCACTGATCGCGCCTAATACCAGCCGGGTGTTGCCGGGGTCGCGCTCCGGTATCCAGATGTCCTCGGGGAACCGTGTCGGGCGTTTCGTCCGATCGGCGATGACGTGATTGATCTCCAGCGCCGACATGCCGTTGATCAACGCTTGATGCGACTTGGTGTAGAGGGCCAACCGGTTCTGAGACAGGCCCTCGACCAGGTACATCTCCCAGAGCGGACGCGACTTGTCCAGCGGCCGCGCGGCCAGCCGCGCGATCAGCTCGTGCAGCTGCTCGTCACTGCCCGGAGACGGCAACGCCGAGCGCCGCACGTGATAGGTGATGTCGAAGTCGTTGTCGTCGAGCCACACCGGCCGGGCCGTGCCGACCCGCACTTCCCGCACCTTCTGCCGGTAGCGCGGTATCTGCGGTAGCCGCTGCTCGACGGTGGCCAGGAGCGTCTCGTAGCTCAAGCCGGCACGGGGGCGACGCAGGATCGACAGCGATCCGACGTACATGGGGGTCGCGGTGTTCTCCAGCCGATAGAACGACGCGTCCGGCGGGGACAAGCGAGTCACCATGCGGCGCTGTCCTCCTGGTCAGTTCGTCGCCCGTGCGCTCGGGTGCCCCTAGGCCCTGGGGCCCGATGTCCCGCCCACGGTAATCGTGCGCCCGTGCACCAGTCAGCGTGGGTACGCGTGCGCTCGAGTTATGCCATGATGACCACTGTCTGCCACTCTCCAGCAGGCTCCCGGTCCGGCCGAAGAGTTCGGAGAGTGCGCGTTGAACGGTAGTCCTGTTGCGAATCCATCTGACGCTTTCACCGTCACACCAGTCGTCGATTACGAGCCGCCGACGCAGGACGTGCCGCACACCGTTGCCGCGTGCCGGCAACCGTCGCGTCCTGCACTGCGCCGCCGCAGCAGCCACGCGCGGCCCTACACCGGGCAGCCGAGCAGGGCGCCGGCACCGGATCCAGGCGCGGTCATGTCCGCGCGGCTGCGTCAGGCGGCCGTCTTCGCCGACGCCGCGCTGCGCCGGGTGCTGGAAGTCATCGACCGCCGCCGTCCCGCCGCCCAGTTGAATCCGCTGCTGACGCCGAGCCTGGTGGATTCGGTGGCCGCGGTTGGCCGTTCGGCCGCGAGCCGTAATCGTGACGCAGCCGTGTTGCGCCGGATGCGGCTGCAGCCGGCCGGTCACCGTGAGCCGGATTGCGCTGCCGAAGTCTTCGGTTCCTACAGCCGCGGGAACCGGATGCACGCCATCGCCTGCCGGGTCGAGCAGGTCACCGCTGCGGGCGGAACCCGGTGGATGGTGGTGGCCCTGCACATCGGGTGACGGCGGCCACCGGTCAGGTCGCCGGTGCGGCGCCTGCCGCCCGCGCACCGCCGGTGTAGCGGGTGAGGATGGGCCCCACGATCGCCATGATGAAAACGTAGGACGTCGCCAGCGCCGCGACGGCGGGCAGCGACTTGCCGGCCAATCCGATGATGATCAACGAGAACTCGCCGCGGGCGATCAGCGCGGTGCCCGCCCGCAGCTGCCCGCGCCGCGCCACCCCGTCGTGCCGGGCGGCGAACATCCCGGTGGCCACCTTCGTCGCCGCGGTCACCGCGGCCAGGATCAGTGCCGCCGGAAGCATCGGAACCAGCTCGTGCGGGTCCACCGAGTAGCCGATAGCCAGGAAGAAGATGGCGGCGAACAGGTCGCGCAGCGGGCCCAGCACCTGGCGCGCCCGCTCGGCCGTCTCGCCGGTCAGGGTGAGGCCGACCAGGAACGCACCGACCGCGGCCGAAGCGTGCAGGGACTCGGCCGTGGCCGCCACGATCAGGGTGATGCCCAGCACCCGCAGCATGAGCTGTTCGGAGTCGGGGTGTTCCACCAGCCGGTCCACATGGTGGCCCCACCGGTAGGACGCGGCGAACGCCGCAACCAGAGCGCCCACCGCCACGACCATGCCGCCGACGGCGTGCAGCCATCCGCCGCCCGAGGCCAGGACCGCGAACAGCGGCAGGTAGGCGGCCATCGCGAAATCTTCGAGCACCAGCACCGATAGCACCGCCGGCGTCTCCCGGTTGCCGAGCCGGTGCAGATCCTCCAGCAGCCGCGCGATGACGCCCGACGAGGAGATGTAGGTGACGCCGGCCAGACACAGGACGGCCACGCCGTCCAATCCCAGTAGCCAGCCGGCGACCGCGCCGGGCGTGGCGTTGAGCGCTATGTCGACGCCCGCGGACGGCAGGTGGTGGCGCATGCTGCTGGAGAATTCGGCCGCCGAGAACTCGCAGCCCAGGGTGAGCAGCAGCAACACGACCCCGATTGGTGCGCTGGTGGTGATGAACTGGCCGCCGGCGGCCAACGGCAGGATGCCGCCGTTGCCCAGGGCCAGGCCCGCCAGCAGGTACACGGGTATGGGCGACAGCCCGAATCTTCGTGCGGCGGCGCCCAATACGGCCAGAGTGGTCAGGAGGGCGCCGAGTTGCAACAGCAGCGTCCCCGAAATCTGCACCGGCTCAGCCTTTGTCGATAATTTTCTCGACGCTCTCGATGCCGTCTTCGGTGCCGATCACGATCAGAACGTCTTGGGCGTGCAGCATCTCGGCGGGCCCGGGCGAGGCGAGCACTTCCTCGTTGCGCACGATCGCCACGATGGACGCGCCGGTGCGGGTGCGCGCCCGGGTGTCTCCCAGCGGGTGATCCACGAAGGGGCTGCCGGCCAGGATGTGCACCTGGCCCGTTTCGAGTCCCGGGATTTCGCGGGCCAGCTCGGTGAATCGCTCGGCGATCCGGGGTGCCCCCAAGATCTGGGCTACGGCCTCCGCCTCCTGATCGCTGAGGTGGAGCAGCGGCCGGGCCTCGTCCGGATCTTCGCGCGCATACACGACGACGTCGAAATCGCCGCTGCGCCGCGCGATGATGCCGATGCGGTCACCCTTCTGATCGGTGAATTCGTAGCGAAGACCGACCCCGGGGAGCAACACCTCCTTGACATCCATACCGCCAATCCTGACAGGTCGCCCGGCGCTACCGTAAGCGGATGGATGGAAACACGGTCAAGCGTCGAGCGTGTCATCAAGGCGCCGCCCGGCGCGATCTTCGGGCTGCTCGACGACGCCGGCAAGCACGCCAGCTTCGACGGCTCGGGGTCGGTGAACCACGCGTCGGAGAAATCGATCCCGCTGACGATGGGCTCGAAATTCTCGATGGCGATGCGCGGCCGCAAGGAGACGCTGTTCCTCCCCTACCGCACCACCAACACGGTCATCGAGTACGAACCGGATCGCCGCATCGCGTGGCAAACCGCCGCGATGGGCGGTCTGGTCGGCGGCCGCATCTGGCGATACGAACTCACGGCCACCGACGCCGGCACGCTGGTGCGCGAAACCTGGGACGTGTCGCGCGACAAGCAGAAGTGGATGATCACCAGCGGGTCGATACCACGGCAAACCGAGCAGGGCATGGCCGCGACGCTCGAGCGCATCGCCGCGCTGCTCGAAACCTAATGCAGCTCCGCCGGTTGGGTGGGACCACCGCGCGCCCGGCGCCCTAGCGGCAGCAGCATCGGCACCTCGCGGCGGTAGTTGCGATAGTCATCGCCCAGCGCCCCGACCAGGTCGCGCTCCTCCATCCGCGTGGCGACCAGGATGTAACCCGTCATGGCGATGAGAACAGGAGGTGTCCGGCCGTCATGGTGGGGGCCGCCCAGAAGGCGATGACGAAACCGAGCATGAGTGGGTGGCGCACCAGCCGGTAGAAGCATCCGGACGTGAAAAGCTATGTCGGTGTAGGGCTTTCCACGCCACGCCAAATACACCTGCCGCAGACCGAACAGGTCGAAATGGCTGACCATGAAGGTCGAGGCCAGGGCGATCACCCAGCCGAGCCAGAACAAAGTCCACAGCGCCAGGCGCCCGGCCGGCAGCTGCACCTCCCAGATGACGGCCGGCATTGTTCGCCATTGCCAGTAGAGCAACGCCAGCACGAGGTTGGACAACATCACGTAGGTGCTGCGTTCTATTGACGTCGGCACCAATCGCGTCCACCAGGTTTTGAACGCCGGCCGCGCCATGACGCTGTGCTGGAGGCCGAACAGACCGAGCAACACTATGTTGACCAGCACCGCCTGGCCGACGGGCGCCGAGAGCCCGTGATCGACCGTACGCGGCACCCAGAAGTTGCCCATGAACGCGACGAGATAGAGAAATGCCGCCAAAAACAGCAGGTAAGCGGCCGCGCCATAGCCGACCGTCAGGTATCGCTTCATTAGCTGATTGTGCGCGCAACCGCCGCTTTGGTAAATGGGGCGATTGCCTCATTTTCGGTCGAGCCCGCCACAGTTTCGGCCCTGAGCCTGCGGCACCGGATTTGAGGTAAATGCCTCATGCGACCGCGCAGGCGCCCGACCGATGATCACTCGTGAAAAGTTCCTTCGAGGAAGCACGGAGATAGGTCATGACCGAATTGGCAAGCAACGCAGCAATGATCGAGCGGCACGCGGCCGAATCACCGAGCGGCGGGCGTATCGAGGCGGTCGGCGTCGGCCGGCGAGTCGCTGGGCGGCAGATCCTGCACAACCTGTCGCTCTGGGTGGAATCCGGTGAATTGGTCGCCATCGCCGGCGGCAGCGGCGCGGGAAAGTCCACGTTGCTGGAGATCCTCGCGGGACTGCAACCGGCGTCCACCGGGGAGGTTCGGCACGACGACGTCACCCGACGGCCCCGGGTCGGTTACGTGCCGCAGGACGACATCATTCACCTGGAGATGCCCCTGCGCCGCACGCTGCGTTACGCGGCGTTGCTGCGGCTCCCCTCGGGCACACCCGTGGCGGAAGCGGAACGAATCGTGGCGGAAACCCTGCAGGACCTCGACTTGGCCGATCGGGCCGAGGTGCCGGTGCGTGCGCTGTCCGGCGGCCAGCGCAAGCGGGCCAGCATCGCCGTGGAGCTACTGACCCGGCCCCGCGTCTTTTTTCTCGACGAACCAACTTCCGGGCTCGATCCGTCCACCGCGTCCGACGTGATGCGCCTGCTGCAAAGACTAAGCCGACGCGGGGTCACCGTCGTTCTCACCACACACGAGCCTGCCGGCATCGACAGGTGTGACCGGGTGGTCTTCCTGACCCGCGACGGCCACTTCGCGTTCAGCGGCACCCCGGCCGCGGCGCGACGCTACTTCGCCGTGGAGAACCTCACGCAAGTTTACGAGCGCCTGGCCGGCGAGCAAACCCCGCAAATCTGGGCGCAGCGATTCGCCGAGAGTCAGGCGAAGGCAAAAGCCCGGCCTGGCTTGACCCGACAGGCATTGCCGCCCAAGCGATCCGACGTCAAGCATCCAGGCATGGTCCGGCAGTGGTGGCTACTGACCCGACGCAACGTCGATGTTCTTTGCCGCAACCGGCTGACCCTTGCAATACTGCTCGGCTCACCGGTGCTCGTGACGGCGATGATGGCGATACTGTTCAAACGCGGCGAGTTCGAACCGGGCAGCGCTGCCGGAGTCGGCCCGGCCCAGATCGTGTTTTGGATCGCGTTCGACGGCTTCTTCTTCGGCCTGACGTACGGGCTGCTCCAGATCGTCGGCGAGATGGCTGTCTTTCGGCGCGAACGCCTGGCCGGGCTCAGCGTAGGCGCCTACGTGAGGTCGAAAGTGACGGCGCTGCTGCCGGTTCTGGCGGGAGTGAGCGCGGTGCTGCTGGTGGTGTTGCGTGCGCTCGGTCGACTGCCCGCCGTCGGATGGGACGTGTACGCCTTGCTGTTCGCGACGATTCTGCATCGAAGCGACCTCGGCACTGGCCCTGGGCCTTCTCGCGTCGGCCGCCGTCACCAACGCCGCGCAGGCGGCACTCGCCCTACCGATGCTGTGCTTCCCTCAGGTCCTGTTCGGTGGTGCCATCGTCCCGGTCGACCAGATGGCCACCCCCGGACGCCTGATGAGCCTGGTTCTCTCCAACCGCCACGCCTTCGACGCGTTGGGCCGCGACCTGCACCTTGACCGCTACACCACCACGCTGCCCGCCATGTCCGCCTACCGAGAGACGTTCCAGGGAGGCACCGTCGTCAGTCTGCTCGCGCTCGCCACATTCGCCGTCGCCCTCACGCTGGCGACCGCGTGGCTGCTGGACCGGCGATCCCGGCCCGGTTCATCCATGCGATGACGGCGACGCCGGCCCGCGACACACGGTGCGTGTCGCGGGCCGAGCGTACGGAACCAAGGGGCACAATAAGTTCCAATATGCACGCGGTATTTGCGTGTGGGATCAGGGTCGCATGAAGGCTCAGGATTTGTGGACGAAGACATTGATCGGCTCTTCCTGCCCCCGCAAAATCAGCGTGCGCCGCGCCATGTTGGCCGTCATCTCGTCGGCGACCCCGCTCGCGATCAACAACTCGCCGCCAGCGGCGCGTTGTTGCATCCGGGCCGCGGCGTTGACCGGGCGGCCCAGGGCGGTGAAGTCGACGACGGCCCCACCGACGTTTCCGACGTAGGCGACGCCCGCGTGCACTGCGACGCCGACGTCCAGCCAAGGTCCGCCGGACGTGCCGTACCCGACCGCCTTGAGCAGGTCCACTCCCGCCTCAACGGCTCGTTGCCGATACCGGGGGCCGCTGATGCCTTGGACGAAGAACGCCATCACCTCGTCGCCGATGAGCTTGTCGATCACCGCGTCATGGCGCAGCAGTGTCTGCGTCGCGGCGCCGTAGAACCGGTTGAGCAGCGCGGCGAAGTCCGCGGCGGCCCGACCGTGGCCCAGCGCCGTGGAGCCGCGAACGTCGGCGAACAGCACCGCGATGTCAACCTCCGCTCCCCCTCGCGGCAGCGCATCGCAGCACCGCGTGCACAGGTTGGGGTTCTTACGTGATCGGCGGAATCCGACAGCGGCGAAGAGCCGGCCGACGGGACCGCCGAACGGGTTGTTGCACAGCTAGCATCGCGGCGCCGAGGGCAGGTAGCGGAAAGCGTGCCTCGCCCTGACCAGGGACGCATGGCCGTCGGTGAGCACCTTGTCCCACAACCCCGACGAGAGCGTTTGCCATTCGGCCGGAACGGGCGCGTTTGCCCCGTCGCCCCGTCGCACCGTGCGGCCCGCGCGGTTTCGCGGGTTCCGCCTGGGGCGCAGGGCCGCTTGGTGCCGGCCAGTGCTGGTCATGCGGAAATGGTCGCGTCGATTTACCGCCCGCGCATGGGGCATCCGCCCCAAACATCCTCGCCGCTGCCCGAGCAGCCTTCGCGTAAGTTAGTCGGGCGCGTCGCCGGTGAGGCCGTGCCGGGTCGCGTACAAGCTGGCCCCGATCCGGTTCGAGACCCCGATCTTGGCGTAGATGTGCTCGACGTGATTGCGCACGGTCTTCTCGGAAATCCAAAGAGCCGAGGCGATCTCCCGGTTGGACAGCCCCTGTGCGACATGCAGCAACACCTCGGCCTCGCGCCGGGTCACCCCGGCCGGCCGGGCGGCCCTGCGCGACGGCCGATGGCCCGCGGCCTCCAACACGGCTTCTACCGCGTCGCCGTCCAGGCGGCCGCGGACCGCTTCGTCTCGCAGTTTCCCGGCCGCGGCGTCCTCGTCCCGTGCATCGCGATACGGTCGTGGTTCCATTGCGGAGCAATAGCTTTCGGCGGCGGCGAGCACCCGGTCCCGGACAGACAGGTCATCGCCCCGCAGGCCGTTCGGATAGCCCGAGCCGTCCAGTCGCTCGTGATGGTTCACCGCGACCTCCCGGACGGCCTTCAATCCACCGACCCTGGCCAAAATCCTGCCGGTCAGATAGGGATGCAAATGCACGCGCTCGCGTTCGACATGGGTCAATGCGCCCGGTTTTTCCCACACCCGGTTCGACACACCGATGCGACCGAGGTCGTGAACGTAGCCTGCGCGACGCAGGATATCGATCTCGTCTCGCGGCAGCCCCGCGCATTTCCCGGCGCTCTGCGCCAGCTGCGCGACGGCGCGCGAATGACCAAGGGTGAACGGGCATTTCAGATCCGCGAAGTCACCCATCGCGCACAGGAGTCGGTCCAGCGCGGGTCCGCTCAGCGCTTCGCCCGGATCGGGAGCCAGGCCGGCAGCGGTCGACCACACGTCTTCGTCCTCGCGCAGCAGGTCGTCGGCGGCTGCGGTGAAGACTGCGACCATATCCGGGTCGAACTGTTTGCCGCTGCGACGGCGAATTTCGGTGATCGCGGCGCTCGCGCCGTAAGCGCGATGGTGCACTTCGGCGATGTCGGAGATCTGCGCCACCCGCATCGCCACGGGTATCTGGTGTCCGGCGGCTCCGGCGGGAAGACCGCTGCCGTCCCACCTTTCGTACGCGTAGGGCAGGGCTCTACCCACATCGGCGCCCAGCCCCATCTCCTCGGCGAGCAGCGCAGCCGACAGGCAATGGGAGTGCACCAACGCGCCGAGATTCCCTCGTGCGTCCCAGAAAACCTTGGCCGCCAACTGCGCTCGTTTCGGCAACGTCGTCCCACGGCCCAGATTGCTCATGAGAAATCGACGGTATGGCGCACCGGACCAGTCGATGTAGTGGCTGTCATGCCGCGCCGCGATGTCGTCGCCGAACCACTGCGCGTACTCGTGCGAGTCGGCGTGACAGCCGATCCACATCACCAGGGCCGTGTAGAAAACGGTCCCGCACTCGCGCTCGTCGAGCCCCAGCCGCGTCGCCAACCTCGAACCCATCGCCGCCGATCGCAGCATGTGATCCATCGGCTGCCCGAGCCCGAGGTCGATCGCCAGGGATAGCGCCGCCAGGACCTCAGTCCGCGACACGGCTCCGTCGAAGGGCATGGAACTCGTCCCTTTCTCGACCCCTCATCGGCGCGGCGTCACTATAGCCACACAAAAGCCGATGCCTGCTAAGCCTAGGGCATCGGGGTTGCTGCCGGGTCGAGAAACATTGGCCGGGTTGCATGGCGCGCCGGCCGGTGTGCGACCGGCCGATCACTTGCCCTGCCGATACCGAGTGTGAAGCTAGTCGCACGCTCGGCCCCGAACGTGAAGGTAGCTTCACGCTCGACGCAGGGCGAGGTCAGATCGCCCGGCTAGCGCCGCTTGACCGACTTGGGCGGCTTGGTGCCGCGGCCCTGTTGTCGCGCCGCGGCGCGGCGCTCGCGGCGGCTCGCACCCCCGGGAACCCCGGCCGGCGCCTTGCCATCGCCGCCGTTGCGCTGCACCGCCGCCGAGCCGTCCTCGGCCGGGCCGGAGTAGGTCATTGCCGGTGCCTTGTTGTCAATTCCCTTGGCGCGCACCTGGGTTGGCGAGTCGTCGCGCACGGCCGTCGCGGTGCTGCCACTGGCGCCTTCGGCGCCGACGGCTGCGGCGGTGGCGAACTCCTCCAGGCCTTCCGGCGCTTCGACAGGGGCGACCTGCGGGCTGGGCACCGCCTCGACGGTGACGTTGAACAGGAACCCGACCGACTCCTCCTTCATGCCGTCGAGCATCGCCATGAACATGTCGTAACCCTCGCGCTGGTACTCCACCAACGGATCGCGCTGGGCCATCGCGCGCAACCCGATGCCCTCCTTGAGGTAGTCCATCTCGTAAAGGTGCTCGCGCCATTTGCGATCGATGACGTTGAGCAGCACGTTGCGTTCCAGCTGGCGCATCGCGCCCTCGCCGGCGATCTCCTCGAGCTCGGCTTCCCTTGCGGCGTAGGCCTTTTCGGCGTCTTTCAGCAGCGCCTCGAGCAATTCTTCACGGGTGAGGTCGTCGAGGTCGGAGTCGGCGTCGCGGCGGGTCAGCGTCGCATGGTCGATGCCCACCGGGTACAGCGTCTTCAGCGCCGTCCACAGGGCCTCCAGGTCCCAATCCTCGGCATAGCCATCGGCGGTCGCGCCGTCGACGTAGGCGGTGACCACGTCGCGGACCATGTCCAGCGCCTGCTCCTTGAGGTTCTCGCCCTCCAGGATGCGGCGGCGCTCGGCGTAGATCACCTTGCGCTGCTGGTTCATCACCTCGTCGTACTTCAGGACGTTCTTGCGGACCTCGAAGTTCTGCTGCTCCACCTGCGTCTGGGCGCTCTTGATCGCGCGGGTGACCATCTTGGCCTCGATGGGCACGTCGTCGGGCAGGTTCAGCCGGTTGAGCATCGCCTCGAGCGCCGCACCGTTGAACCGGCGCATGAGTTCGTCGCCCAGCGACAGGTAGAACCGCGACTCGCCAGGGTCGCCCTGCCGGCCGGAGCGGCCGCGCAGCTGGTTGTCGATGCGTCGCGACTCGTGGCGTTCGGTGCCCAGCACGTACAGGCCGCCGGCCTCGATCACCTCGGCGGCCTCGGCGCTGGCCTCCTCCTTGACCTTGGGCAATTCCTCGTGCCACGCCGCGTCGTATTCGTCGGGCGTCTCGACCGGGTCGAGGCCGCGCTCACGCAGCCGCTGGTCGGTGAGGAAGTCCGCGTTACCGCCCAGCACGATGTCGGTACCGCGGCCGGCCATGTTGGTGGCCACGGTGATGCCGCCGCGGCGGCCGGCGACGGCGACGATGGTCGCCTCCTGCTCGTGGAACTTCGCGTTGAGCACGTTGTGCGGCACGCGGCGCTTCTGGAACTGCCGCGACAGGTACTCCGAGCGCTCGACGCTGGTGGTACCGATCAGCACCGGCTGGCCCTTTTCGTAGCGCTCGACGACGTCGTCGACCACGGCGATGTACTTGGCTTCCTCGGTCTTGTAGATCAGGTCGGACTGGTCGGCGCGGACCATCGGCTTGTTGGTCGGGATGGGCACCACGCCGAGCTTGTAGATCTCGTGCAGCTCGGCCGCTTCGGTCTGGGCGGTACCGGTCATGCCGGCGAGCTTGTCGTAGAGCCGGAAGTAGTTCTGCAGCGTGATGGTGGCCAGCGTCTGGTTCTCGGCCTTGATCTCGACGTGCTCCTTGGCCTCGATGGCCTGATGCATGCCCTCGTTGTAGCGGCGGCCGTAGAGCACGCGGCCGGTGAACTCGTCGACGATCAGGACCTCGCCGTCGCGCACGATGTAGTCCTTGTCGCGGTTGAACAGCTCCTTGGCCTTCAGCGCGTTGTTGAGGTAGCTGACCAGCGGCGAGTTGGCGGCTGCGTAGAGGTTGTCGATGCCGAGCTGGTCCTCGACGAATTCCACGCCCAGCTCGTGCACGCCCACGGTGCGTTTGCGCAGGTCCACCTCGTAGTGGGTGTCCTTTTCCATCAGCGGCGCCAACCGGGCGAACTCGGAGTACCAGTTCGAGGCGCCGTCGGCGGGGCCGGAGATGATCAGTGGGGTGCGAGCCTCGTCGATCAGGATGGAGTCGACCTCGTCGACGATGCCGAAATTGTGTCCGCGCTGCACCAGGTCGTCGAGCGAATGCGCCATATTGTCGCGCAGGTAGTCGAACCCGAACTCGTTGTTGGTGCCGTAGGTGATGTCGGCGTTGTAGGCGACCCGGCGCTCGTCGGGTGTCATCTGCGCGAGGATCACGCCGACGTCCAGGCCGAGGAAGCGGTGCACGCGGCCCATCCACTCGCTGTCGCGTTTGGCCAGGTAGTCGTTGACGGTGACGACGTGCACGCCCTTGCCGCCGATGCCGTTGAGGTAGGCGGGCAGCACCGAGGTCAGCGTCTTGCCCTCACCGGTCTTCATCTCGGCGACATTGCCGAAGTGCAGCGCCGCCGCGCCCATCACCTGCACGTCGAACGGCCGCTGGTCGAGCACTCGCCAGGCCGCCTCCCGAGCCACCGCGAAGGCCTCCGGCAGCAGGTCGTCGAGGCTTTCGCCGTCGGCGTGCCGCTTCTTGAACTCGTCGGTTTTGGCCCGCAACTCGGCGTCGGTGAGCTTCTCGATCTCGTCGGACAAGGTGTTGACGTAGTCAGACACCCGCTTGAGACGCTTGAGCATGCGACCTTCGCCCAGGCGCAGCAACTTCGACAGCACAGCTTTATCCCCTGTTGGTAGGAGTCTTGCATTGAGCGACTCCCATGGTAGGCGACGCCCCCCCGACGGCCGCCGAACCTCAGGACAGCCTGATCAGCCCAGCCGGATCAGGCCGTAATCGTAGGCGTGCCGTCGGTACACCACGCAGGGCCGTTCGGTCTGCTTGTCGTGGAACAAGAAGAAGTCGTGTCCGACGAGCTCCATCTCGTAGAGGGCGTCGTCGACCGTCATCGGCGTGGCCGGGTGCTCCTTGGTTCGCACGATCCGTCCGGGCTCGTGGTCGGACGCCGCGCCATCGTGCTCGGCCACCGGCGGCTGGGGTGCGCTGCGCGGCGGGGCGGGCGGCGGCACCGCGGTGGCGGCGGCCAGTGACACCGGGGTCTTGTCGCCGTAGTGCACCTTGCGGCGGTCCTTGACGCGGCGCAGCCGGTTCTCCAGCTTGTCCACCGCGGACTCGAACGCGGCGTAGAAACTATCGGCGCACGCTTCCGCCCGAGTCACCGGGCCGCGGCCACGGGCGGTGATCTCCACACGCTGACAGGATTTGCGCTGGCGCCGGTTGGGCGCGTGCTTGAGCTCGACATCGAAAAGGTAGATGGAGCGGTCGAACCGCTCGAGGCGGGCGAGTTTTTGCGAGACGTACAGACGGTAATGATCGGGGATTTCTACGTTGCGGCCCTTGAACACGACCTCGGCGGTGGTTGTCGGTGGGGCTTGCCCATCGATGACGGGCGGTTGGTCCAGAATCTGACCGGAATCCACGGATAGCCTTGACATACGTGACAACTCGTTTCTCTTTTTCACGTCACACGCGCCCTGCGTGCCCGGCTGCTTAACGCGCCGACGAGGTGAAAGCGGTTCGAGACTGGCTACCGCCGCAGGCTGCCCGCCGGAGCAAGGTGTCGATTACTCACCCCTTCCCGCGGATGGGTCTCACCTGGAAATTCGCGACCAGTGAGTCAGACCGATGAGTCGTTCTTCGTTGTTCTCGACGTTAGCTCGTGTTCGCCTGTCGATGCCACTAATTTGGTCGAGCTGTTGCATGTTCGTCACAACCTCTTGGCTGGTTCACGGGTTGGGCGCGGCCGCGGCCGACTCAGACCGCGGCGATCGTAAGCACCGCGGCGACCCGAACCCCGGCGGCCTGCAGGATCCGCACCGACTCGCGCGCCGTCGCGCCAGTGGTGACGATGTCGTCGACGAGCATGACTTCGGTGCGCGGCGGTGGGTCGCGCAGCACCACCCGGCCGGCGATGTTGCGCTCGCGCGCGGCGGTGCCCAGACCCACCGAGTCGCGCGTCAGCGCCTTGAGCCGCAAGGCCGGCGCGACGGTGATGTCCGGATGCCGCGCCACCGCCGCGCGCGCCAGCCGGGCGACGGGGTCACCGCCGCGCCGGCGCGCAGCCGAACGCCGGGTCGGTGCGGGCACGACGGTCAGCGGGGTCGGCACGATTCCCCACGACAGCAGCCGGTGCACCCCGATGGCCAGCGCGCGCGCCAGCGGTTCGACGAGATCGGCGCGGCCCTGCTCCTTGAGCGCCAGGATCGCGTGCCGGCGGGCGTTGGCGTAGCGGCCCAGCGCGAACACCGGCACTTCCGGGTCGATGCGCGGGTTCACCACATGCGGCTGATCCGCGGTCACCGACAGCTCGACGGCACACCCGTCGCACCAGCGCGTCGACGGTGCCCCACAGCCGCCGCATTCGGCCGGCAGGAACAGGTCGAGCATGGCGCCAGTGTGCCGGCGCGGTGTGACATGTGCGGTGCGGCGCAATCTGACCAGACGCCGCTAGCCCGGCAGCACCGGGGCCGCCCCGGGCACCGTCAGCCCGGGCACGTCCGACCAGCCCTGCTGACCGTCGGCCGACGGCGAATACTGCAGCACCCCCTGCGGACCCGCGACGTAGGCCGTCGACGGGTTGGCGACCACCGTCGTCACCGGCATCTGTAAACCGTGCGGCGGCGCGTCGGAGTTCACCCCGTCGATGTTCACGTAAGACACCGGATGGCTGGCGTCGGTCCGCGTCACCACGATGTCGTCACCGGTGCGCCACGACAGCGACACCACCGAATTGCCCAACCCGAAACCGAGCCGGCGCGGAAAGGTCAGGGCGTACTGTCCGGCCTGGGTCTGCTCGACGCTGGCGAGAATCACCTGGCCACCGATCACCATCGCGGCCCGCGTGCTGTCGCGGGACAGCTGCAGGTCGGTGATCGGCCCCGGGAACCGGGTGGCCACCGCGACCGAATCCACCGGAAGTCGCGCGGGCTGCCCGGAGGCCGGCTCCTGAATCGCCCGCAACACGTTGTTGCCGTCGACCACCACCCAGACCACGTCGTCCAGCGACCAGGTCGGCCGCGACAGGGTGTGCCCGTCGGCGGACTGCACCGCCTCCTGGCCGAGATCACCAATCCACAAGGACGCGGCCATGTCCGGGGCACCGCGATGCAGCGTCACCACCGACGCCACCTGGCGGCCGCTGCGCGACAGCGCCGCGCCGGTCTGGTCGCCCATGCGCCCGAACGCGCCGGCCACCACGACGGTGTGCTGGCCGTCCAGCGACACCAGTGAGCCGTTCACCAGGGCGTGCAACCCCGCGCCGGCGCCGTCGGCGGCACCGGGATCGGTGGCCGCGACGTCGGAGGTGGTCCACCCGTCGCGGAACCGGTCGTCCAGCGGTGCGCCGTCGGCGCTGATCACATAGGGTCCCCGGATGTCGGCCCTGGCCAGGGTCCAAATGATCTGTGCCGCAAGCAATTGCCGGCTGTGCGGATCGGTGGTGGACAGCTTCTCGAGATCGACGCGCGCACCGCCGTAACCGCGCCCGATGCCGTTCTTGCCGCCGTCGGCCCGGGTCACCGGCCCGCGCAGCCGCAAAGGCGGCGCGAGTAGGTTGCGGACCGTATGCGCCATCTCGGGCCGCGGCCCGGCGATCAGCTTGGAGATCAGCTCGGTGGCCAACTGGTCGTGGTCGGGCACCGCAACATAGCGCGGATCGGGAACCACCGTCTTGCCGGTCGGGTCGTCGAAGTACAGCGTGTTGCGTTTGTAGGTGGACTGAAACTGCTGCCAGTCCAGGAACACTCCGTTGGGCAACCGGTCGATACGCCAACCGCCGGACGTCTTGGCCAATTCGATCGGTCCGGGGTCGGGCAGCACGCCCTCGGCGGTCTCGAACACCCCCACGTCGGACAGCGAACCCAGGATGTCCGCCCGCATGGTCGCCGAAACACGTTCCGCCGCACGTGTTTCGACGAACACAACGTGGTCGATCAGCAGCGCGCTACCGGCATCATCCCAGGCGTTGGACGCCGACTGGGTGAGGAACTGCCGCGCAGCCAGATGCCGGTTCGCGGGATCGGAGGTGGCCTTGAAGAATTCGCGCAGCAGCACGTCGGGGTCCATGCCCGGGGTCGGCTTGGGCAGGTTCGACGGGGCCGGCCGCTCGACGGTGCCGATGGCTTGGGGAGCCGACGAGCTGGGCACTCCGGCGCAGCCGGCGAGCAGCACGGCCAGCATCAGCAGGCCCAACAACCGCCGCATCACAGTGTCCTCTCGGCGTGCTCACGCTGGCGTTCCTTGCGCTCGGGCCCACCGGCCTGCTGGGCGGGTTGTGGAACCGGCTTCATGGGCAGCGGGCTGGTGGTGACCTTGTGGCCGCGGACCAGCGGCAGCGTCAGCCGGAAGCACGAGCCATCGCCGGGTTCACCCCACGCCTCCAGCCTGCCCTGGTGCAGGCGCGCGTCCTCAATGCTGATCGCCAGGCCGAGCCCGGTGCCGCCGGAGCGGCGCACCCGCGAGGGGTCGGCCCGCCAGAATCGGCTGAACACCAGCTTCTCCTCACCCGGTCGCAGCCCAACCCCGTAGTCGCGGACGGTGACGGCAACCGTGTCCTCGTCGGCGGCCATCCGAATCTTGACCGGCTTGTGCTCGGCGTGGTCGATGGCGTTGGCGATCAGGTTGCGCAAGATGCGCTCCACTCGGCGTGTGTCGACCTCGGCGATCACCTCTTCGGCCGGCAAAGTCACTTTCAGTTCGATGCCGGCGTCTTCGGCCAGATGCCCCACGTTGCTCAGCGCGCTCTGCACGGTGGTGCGCAGGTCGACGGCCTCGACGGACAGCTCGGCGACACCCGCGTCGTGCCGGGAGATTTCGAGCAGGTCGTTGAGCAGCGACTCGAACCGGTCCAGCTCGTTGACCATCAGCTCGGTGGAGCGCGCCAGCGTCGGGTCCAGATCGGCGCTGTGGTCATAGATCAGGTCGGCGGCCATCCGCACCGTGGTCAGCGGGGTGCGCAGTTCGTGGCTCACGTCGGATGTGAAGCGGCGCTGCAGATTACCGAATTCCTCCAGCTGGGTGATCTGGCGCGACAGGCTCTCGGCCATGTCGTTGAACGACATGGCCAGCCGCGCCATGTCGTCCTCGCCGCGCACCGGCATGCGTTCGGACAGATGGCCTTCGGCGAACCGTTCGGCGATGCGCGACGCCGACCGCACCGGCACCACCACCTGCCGCGACACCAGCAGGGCGATCCCGGCCAGCAGCACCAGCAGCACCGCGCCGCCGGTGATCATGGTGCCGCGCACCAACTGGATGGTGGCCTGCTCGTTCTTCAGCGGGAAGATCAGGTACAGCTCCAGGTTGGCCACCTGAGACGACGCCGGCGTACCGACGATCAGCGCCGGTCCGGAGAACCCGTCGGTGTGCACCGCGGCGTACTGGTAGGACGCCTGCCCGGCCTTGACGAAGCCGCGCAGCGAATTCGGCACCTGGTCGACCGGGCCGGCCGTGGTTGCCGCGCGCGGACCGTCGCCCGGCACCATCAACACCGCGTCGAAGGCGCCGGCCATCCCCGCACCCGAGGCCGAATCGGTCTTGGAGGTCAGCGTGTTGCGCGCCAGCTGCAGGCTGCTGTCCAGCGAACGCGCCTCTTCGCCGTTGACGATCCCGCCCACGGTGGTGCGCGCCCGCTCGATCTGCTCGATGGCGGCTTTGACCTTCACGTCGAGCACGCGATTGGTGACCTGACTCGTCAATACGAAGCCGAGTGCCAGAATGACCGCGAGGGACAGTCCCAGCGTCAACGCGACCACCCGAAGCTGCAGCGAGCGCCGCCAGGCAATGGCCACGGCCCGACTCACCGTGCCCATGCCACGAGTCATGGGGCCGGAGCGCCCCCAGCGGCTCCGAGTGCGTCGCCGGGCGCCCCAGATCACCGCCGGCGCTCCCCCTCTTCACGACGTTTCACATTGTGGCTACCGATGCCGGAGCGCCGCGGTCCAGCATCGCGGCGCCCTGCATCGTCGCCGACGGTCACGGAGGTCCGGCCTTGTAACCCACTCCTCGAACGGTCAACACCACGGTCGGGTTCTCAGGGTCTTTCTCAACCTTGGCCCGCAGACGCTGGACGTGCACGTTCACCAAGCGGGTATCCGCCGGGTGACGATAGCCCCACACCTGTTCGAGCAGCACATCACGAGTAAACACCTGCCGCGGTTTGCGCGCCAACGCCACCAGCAAGTCGAACTCCAGCGGTGTCAGGGAGATCTGCTCGCCGTTGCGCGTGACCTTGTGCGCCGGCACGTCGATCTCGACGTCCGCGATGGACAACATCTCGGCCGGCTCGTCGTCGTTGCGCCGCAGCCGCGCCCGCACCCGGGCCACCAGCTCCTTGGGCTTGAACGGCTTCATGATGTAGTCGTCGGCACCCGACTCGAGGCCCAGGACCACGTCGACGGTGTCGGTCTTGGCGGTCAGCATCACGATCGGCACACCGGAGTCGCCGCGCAACACCCGGCACACGTCGATGCCGTTCATGCCGGGCAGCATCAGGTCCAACAACACCAAATCGGGGCGCAGTTCGCGCACCGCAGTCAGGGCCTGGGTGCCGTCACCGATGACCGCGGTGTCGAAACCCTCCCCACGAAGCACGATGGTGAGCATCTCGGCTAGCGAAGCGTCGTCATCGACGACCAAAATCCTTTGCCTCATGGAGTCCATGGTGTCACCAGATCGGGACAAAACTCGGGCACCACACGGGCGTTTCTCCTTCGAAACGGCCGAATCGTGACAAATCTGTGCTAGTTGGCGGCCAAATCGGCGGCCAGCCGCCCCGGATCGACGTCCGCGTCGACGCTCAGCCAGCGGCCACCCCAGCCCGCGGCGGCCAGTTCGGCGTAGACCGCGCCGGTGCGTTGCTGCAGCCCGTCGTCGCGTTCGTAGCTGTCGCGCGCCCGGCCCGGGTCGGACTCGGCCCGGCTGCGGGCGCGCCGGTCGGCCAGTTCGGCCGGCACCGCGAGCAGCACCTGCCAGTCGGGCGCTGGCAGCCCGAGGCGCCGGTATTCCAGCGCGTGTATCCATTCCACGGCCGGCCCGGCGGCGTCCTGGTGCAGACGCGCGGCGGTGTATGCCGCGTTGGAGGCGACGTAGCGATCCATGATCACCACGTCGTGCTCGCGGCGCAGCGCATCAATTTCGTCGACCGCCCCGGCACGGTCCAGCGCGAAGAGCATCGCCATCGCATACACCGACGACGCGAGGTCGCCGTGCTCACCGTGCAGCGCCTCGGCCGCGATGTCGGCGGTCACCGATTGCCCGTAACGCGGGAAGGCCAGCATGGCGACCGACTTGCCATCCGCCTGAAACAGGTTGCGGAGCTCGTCCGTCAGCGTCCGCTTGCCGGCGCCGTCAATGCCTTCGATCGCGATCAGCACGGCGCGAGCCTATCGCCGCCGAGTGCCACCCAGGCGCGACACTCGGCGGCCGGGCGGCTCAGTAGCGGTAGTGGTCGGCCTTGTAGGGGCCGTCGACGTCGACGCCGATGTACTCCGCCTGCTCCTTGGTGAGCTTGGTCAACTCGCCGCCGAGGGCCTCCACGTGGATGCGGGCCACCTTCTCGTCGAGGTGCTTGGGCAGCCGGTAGACCTCGTTGTCGTACTCGTCGTTCTTGGTCCACAGCTCGATCTGGGCGATGACCTGGTTGGAGAAGCTGTTGCTCATCACGAACGACGGGTGTCCGGTCGCGTTACCCAGGTTCAGCAGCCGGCCTTCGGACAGCACGATGATCGACTTGCCGGTGTCGGGGAACGTCCACAGGTCGACCTGCGGGCGGATGTTGGTCTTGGTGGCACCGGAGCGCTCCAGCCGGGCGATCTGGATCTCGTTGTCGAAGTGGCCGATGTTGCCCAGGATTGCCTTGTCCTTCATCGCCTTCATGTGCTCGAGGGTGATGATGTCCTTGTTCCCGGTGGTCGTGATGATGATGTCGGCCTCGGCGATCACGTCCTCTACCCGCTTGACGTCGAAGCCCTCCATCAGCGCCTGTAGGGCGTTGATCGGGTCGATCTCGGTGACGGTCACCCGCGCGCCCTGGCCGGCCACCGACTCGGCGGACCCCTTACCGACGTCGCCGTAACCACAGACCAGCACCTTCTTGCCGCCGATCAGTACGTCGGTGCCGCGGTTGATGCCGTCGATCAGCGAGTGCCGGCAGCCGTATTTGTTGTCGAACTTGCTCTTGGTGACCGAGTCGTTGACGTTGATCGCCGGGAACGCCAGGTCGCCGGCGGCGGCGAACTGGTAAAGCCGCAGTACGCCGGTGGTGGTCTCCTCGGAGACGCCCTTGATCGACGCGGCAATCTTGGTCCACTTGCCTTTGTCGGTCTCGAAGCGCTTGCGCAGCAGGTTCAAGAACACCCGGTGCTCGGTCGAGTCGTCCTCCTCGTCCGGCGGCACCACGCCGGCCTTCTCATACTGCGCGCCGCGCAGCACCAGCATGGTGGCGTCACCACCGTCGTCCAGGATCATGTTGGCGGGCTCGTCGGGCCAGGTCAGCATCTGCTCGGCGGCCCACCAGTACTCCTCGAGCGTCTCGCCCTTCCACGCGTACACCGGAACGCCCTTGGGCTCCTCCGGGGTGCCGTGCGGGCCGACGACCACCGCGGCGGCGGCGTGATCCTGGGTGGAGAAGATGTTGCAGGACGCCCAGCGCACCTCGGCGCCCAGCGCAACGAGGGTCTCGATCAGTACGGCGGTCTGCACGGTCATGTGCAACGAACCGGAGATGCGCGCTCCCTTGAGCGGCTGCACGTCGTGGTACTCGCGGCGCAGCGACATCAGACCCGGCATCTCCTGCTCCGAGAGCTCGATGTCCCGGCGACCGTAATCCGCCAACGACAAATCGGCGACCTTGAAATCGATGCCGTTTCGAACGTCGGGGCTGAGTGCGCTTTCGGTCGTCGTCATAACGTGTTCTTCCTTTTTCGGCTCGCTCGGATGGGTAATTAGCTTAGGTATGTTCTTGCGCCACTGTAGTCGCGGGCCGGCGCGCCTCGCGGGTCAGGGAACGTTGATGACGCCGTGACGTTCCGCGAACGGCGTCATCAACCGCGCCAGATCGGCCGCCACGTCTCCCCCGCGGGGGAGGTGCCCAGGTCCGCCTCGGGCGGCATCGACACGTAGCTCAGCGCCAGCCGCACGATGGCCCGGGCCAGCACCCCGGCGTCCTCGTCGCTGGTGGCCACCCAGCTGTGGGTCAGCGCCGTGGTCAGCCGCTCGGAGGCGCGGTTGATGATGGGGGCGCTGTCGGTGGTGATGATCTGCAGCAGGTCCGGCTTGGCCACCCCGGTGAGCAGCGAGATCACCAGCGGGTCCGCCGACAACTCGGTGAACAGGTTGCGGAAGCCCTGCAGGAACGCCTCATAGATGTTGCCGACGTTGGCTTGCAGGGCGGCGTTGACGGCGTCGACCAAGCGGTCGGCCAGGCGCAGGCCGTACCCCTGCGCCAGACCCTGCCGCGAGCCGAACTCGTTGTAGATCGTCTGCCGGCTGATCCCCGCGGCGCGGGCCACATCCGACAGGGTGATGGCCGACCAGTCCCGGGTCAACAGCAAATCCCGCATCGCATCGAGCACCGAGTCGCGCAGCAGGGCACGCGACGCCTCGGCGTACGGCATCCGCTTCACAGGCGCGACAATAGCGGCTTTCGTCGTCGCATCGGCGCCGATCACGAACGGGCGATCTCCACCATTTCGAAGTCGGTCTTCGCCGCGCCGCAATCCGGGCAGCTCCAGTCCTCGGGGATGTCGTCCCACCGGGTCCCGGGGGCGATGCCGTCTTCCGGCCAGCCCTTGGCCTCGTCGTACTCGAATCCGCACTGCACGCAGATGAAGAGCTTGAACTGGGCTTGATGCTCTTCGCCCACGGGCTCATCGCGGTCGCTCATCGGTTCACTCCCATCCAATTGGGGGGGGGGACCCCACCTCATCCGGTCGCCCGAAGGGGAGGTGCCCCCACTGATCGTCGCCGGACGTCATTTCGAAATCGACCTTCTCACGCACCGCGCAATCGGGGCAGCACCGTCTTCGGGGATGGCACTGAAGGGCGTGCCCGCGGGAAAGCCTTCCCGCGGTGCGCCCTTCGCTTCGTCGTAGGTGTACTCGCAGCCGGGGCAGCGATACGCGGTCATGCCGTCACCCCGTAGCGGGCCAGCAGCTTCTCGCGCAGGCGCGGCTGCACGTTGACCTTGGTGATGTCGCCGTCGTAGTGCGCCAGCACCCGGTGATCCATCACCTTGCGCCACAGCGGCGGGAAGTAGGTGAGCGAGATCATCGACGCGTATCCGCTTGGCAGGTTGGGCGCGCCCGCCATGCTGCGCAGAGTCTGGTACCGCCGGGTCGGGTTGGCGTGGTGATCGCTGTGCCGCTGCAGGTGATACAGGAACAGATTGGTCACCACGTGGTCGGAGTTCCAGCTGTGCACCGGGGTGCATCGGCCGTAGCGGCCGCTCGAATTCTTCTGCCGCAGCAGGCCGTAGTGCTCCAGGTAGTTGACCGATTCCAGGAGGCTGAAGCCGAAGACCGCCTGGATGATCACGAAGGGGATCAGCGCCGGGCCGAAGAGCGCGATCAGCACCCCCATAGCACCACCGACATCAGCCAGGCGTTGAGGACGTCGTTGGACGAATATGTCTTGGGGTGCCACGGGCTGGAGCCCTGCCGGCGGATCCGCTGCGCCTCCAGCCGCAGCGACGAGCGCAGGCTGCCGAAGACGCTGCGCGGCAAGAACTCCCAGAAGGTCTCGCCGAAGCGCGCCGACGCCGGGTCCTCCGGGGTGGCCACGCGCACGTGGTGGCCGCGGTTGTGCTCGATGTAGAAGTGCCCGTAGCAGGTCTGCGCCAGGGTGATCTTGGACAGCCAACGCTCCAGGGAGTCCTTCTTGTGGCCCATCTCGTGGGCGGTGTTGATGCCGACGCCACCGAGTACGCCGACCGACAGCGCCAGTCCCAGCTTGCCGGCCCAGCCAAGCGCACCGTCAAAGCCCAGCCAGCTCAGGTTCGAGGCGGTGAACAGGTAGGCGCCGAAGATGACGCTGAGGTACTGGAACGGGATGTACACGTAGGTGCAGTAGCGGTAGTACTTGTCGTTCTCCAGCTGCTCCATCACCTCGTCGGGCGGGTTCTGCCCGTCGGGTCCGAAGCGCAGGTCGAGGATCGGCAGCAGCACCCAGAGCAGGATCGGCCCGATCCACAGCGGCACCTGCGCGGCGGTGTGCCAGCCCAGCCGGTTGAAGCCCCAGATGAGCGGCAGCATCACGAACAACGCCGTCGGGGCGATCAGCCCCATCAGCCATAGGCGGCGCTTCTTGTCCCGCCAGACCAGCGGCTCGGATTCCCGGCTCAGTTGCGGTTCGAATGTGGTCATATGCCAAACCTCCTTGTGAGTCACACCACGTTGAGATTGGACAATACCGGTGTTTATGTCTTCTGTCTAGACAAAAGACGTCAGTTTGTAAAGACGAATGGCTAGGGCACCGGGCTGTGCGGGTCGGCCTCGAGGGACATCGCGTGCTCGGTCTCCCCCTCCGCACGCCGGCCCTGCACCGAGTGCCGGTAGCCGTAACCTGCGTAGATCGCCGTACCGACCACCAGCCACACCCCGAACCGGACCCAGGTGAGCGCGGTGAGGTTGAGCATCAGCCACACACACGCGGCGATCGAGGCGATCGGGAGCGCCGGCACCCACGGCGCCTTGAAACCGCGCTCGAGGTCCGGCCGCGTCCGGCGCAGCACCATCACGCCGGCCGAGACCAGGACGAAGGCGAACAGCGTTCCGACGTTGACCATCTCCTCGAGTTTGGTGATGGGAAACACCGACGCCGTCACGGCGACCACCACGGCGACCAGCACGGTGATCCGCACCGGGGTGCCGTGCGAGCCGGTCTTGGCCAGCGACCGTGGCAGCAGCCCGTCACGCGCCATCGCGAACAGCACCCGGCACTGGCCGAGCATCAGCACCATCACCACGGTGGTCAGTCCCGCCAGCGCGCCGATGGAGATGATCTTGCTCGCCCAGTGGATGCCGTTCGCGGTGAAGGCGGTGGCCAGGTTCGCCTGCCCGCGGCCCTGGACCGTCTTGAGTTGGGTGTAGGAGACCATGCCGGACAGCACGATGGCGACGGCGACGTAGAGCAGGGTGACGATGCCCAGCGACGCCAGGATTCCACGCGGCACGTCGCGCTGCGGATTCTTGGTCTCCTCGGCCATGGTGGCGACGATGTCGAACCCGATGAACGCGAAGAACACGATGGACGCCCCCGCCAGCACGCCGTACCAGCCGTAGTGGCTGCCGTGCGCGCCGGTCAGCAACGACAGGACGGACTGGTCGATGCCCTTGGCGTCGCTGCCGGCCTCCGCCTTCGGAATGAACGGCGAGTAGTTGGCGCGCTTGATGTAGAAGACGCCGACCACCACGACGAAGATCACCACCGACACCTTGATCGCGGTGACCACCGCGGAGAACCTCGATGACAACTTGGTGCCCAGCGCGATCAGGGTCGCCACCCCCGCGACGATCACCAATGCCCCCCAGTCCACCTGGGCCGAACCGAATTTCGCCGTGCCGCCGGCGAATCCGAACACGGTGCCCAGATAGCTCGACCAGCCCTTGGCCACCACGGCGGCACCGATCGCCAATTCCAGCACCAGGTTCCAGCCGATGATCCAGGCCAGGAACTCCCCGAAGGTGGCGTAAGAGAAGGTGTAGGCGCTACCGGCCACCGGCAGCATCGAGGCGAACTCCGCGTAGCACAGCGCGGCCAGCGCGCAGGTGCCCGCCGCGATCACGAACGACACCCAGATGGCCGGGCCGGTGATGTCCCCGGTCGTCGACGCGGTGACCGTGAAGATGCCGGCGCCGATCACCACCGCGACGCCGAACACGACCAGGTCCCGCCAGGTCAGGTCCTTGCGCAGCTTGGTGTCCGGCTCGTCGGTATCGGCGATTGATTGCTCGATCGACTTGGTCCGCCATCGGTTGGCCATGCATTCGCCCTTTCCCAACGCTGGGAGCCATTGGTCCGTCACAGTACTGGGTACTCTCCGCAAATGCCGGATAGCAGAGCAACGGCCAGGGATCATGCCGTGGTCATCGGGGGGAGCATCGCCGGTCTTTGCGCCGCTCGGGTGCTTTCGGATTCGTATTCGCGGGTGACGGTGTACGAGCGCGACGAGTTGCCGGCCGAGCCGGCGAACCGGGCGACGGTTCCCCAGGACCGGCATCTGCACATGCTGATGGCGCGCGGGGCGATCGAATTCGAGGACCTTTTCCCGGGCCTGCTCGACGACATGGTGAGTGCCGGCGTGCCCAAACTGGAGAACCGGCCCGACTGCATCCACCTGGGGGCCGCGGGCCACGTGTTGGGTACCGGCCAGACCCTGCGCGACGAGTTCACCGCCTACGTGCCCAGCCGTCCGCATTTGGAATGGCAGTTGCGAAAACGGGTCCGCGACCTCGACAACGTCACCGTGGCGCGGCGCTCGGTGGCCGAACCGCGGTTTGACCGCGCGCGACAACGGGTGACCGGCGTGCTGCTGGATCCGGCCGACCCCGAGAGCAAGGACCCCGAATTCATCGCCGCGGATCTGGTTGTCGACGCGGCGGGCCGGGGCACCCGGCTGCCGGTGTGGCTGGCGGAATGGGGATTCGAGCGCCCGCTCGAACAGGAAATGGACATCGGCATTCATTACGCCACCCAGCGTTTCCGCATGCCCGACGGGCTGATCGCGGAGAAGGTGGTGGTCGCCGGCGCCTCGCATGACATGTCGCTGGGGCTGGGCATGCTCTGCTACGAGGACGGCACCTGGGTCCTCACCACCTTCGGTGTGGCCAACGCGAAACCGCCGCGGACCTTTCCCGAGATGCTCGGGCTGGCGCAGCGGCTGCTTCCGGACCACTTCAATGCGGCGCTGACGCGGGCCGAGCCGCTGGGCGATCCGGCGTTTCACGCCTTCCCGGCCAGCAAGTGGCGCCGCTACGACAAACTGGAGCGCCTGCCGGCCGGCATCATCGCCTTCGGTGACGCAGTGGCCAGCTTCAATCCCACCTTCGGGCAGGGCATGACGATGACCTCGCTGCAGGCCGGGCATCTGCGCCGCGCGCTGCAGTTCCCGGACGATCAGGTTGCCGCGGCGCTGAACCGGGCCACGGCCAAGAGCACCTTCCCGGTGTGGACGATGAACGCCATCGGCGACGTCACCTTCCACCATGCCGGCACCGAGGATCCACTCCCCTGGTGGTGGCGGCCCACCGGTGCGCTGTTCGACCAATTCCTGGGCGCCGCCGAGACCGAACCCGTTCTGGCGGAATGGTTCTTGCGGCGCTTCTCCCTGCTCGACAGCCTCTATATGGTTCCGCCGCCGCGAATCGTCGGCCGCACCATGGCGCACAACCTGCGGCTGTGGCTGCGCGAGCGACGCGAAGCCGTCAAGAACGGCGGCGGCGCCGTCACAGCCCAACCGTCGCCCTGAACAGCTGGGTGGGTTCGTGCGCCACCAGCCTGATCGGGGCGTCATCGGCCGCCACCCACGCGGCCATCCCCCGCTTCAGTGTCAGCGACGCCGGATTTGCCGTGCACCGTCGTGGAACCCTGGCTGCACAACAGGATCTGCGGGCCGTCGTGGCTGCACGTCGCGTCCACTTCGTGGCCGACGTACTCGTCGTCGAGCTCGAGCAGCGCGACCGCGAACTCGTCGGTCGGTGTCTCGTAGATCAGTCCGAAGCCCTCGCGGCGGATCCGCGGCCGCAGCTGTTCCTCGGTGGTGGGCGCGAAATCCAGCACCCGCAGCAGCTCGGGCACGTCGACGTGCTTGGGGGTCAGGCCGCCGCGTAACACGTTGTCCGAGTTGGCCATCACCTCCACCGCGAAACCGCGCAGGTAGGTGTGCAGATTGCCGGCCGGAGACGAAGATGGCCTCGCCCGGGGCCAGCGTGACGCGGTTCAGCAACAGCGCCGCCAGCACCCCGGCGTCACCGGGATAGCGTTCGCCGAGCTCGAGCACCGTCTTGGCCTCGGCCGCGAATTCGGTTGCCCCCGAGCTGAGGTACGCGATGGCGCCGTCCAGCACGGCGGTCACCAGCACGTCGATGTCGGGCTGCGGCGCGGTGATCCAGGTGGTGAACAGCGCGCGCAGACCGTCGGCGTCGGACTGGTCGTTCAGCAGGTCGATGAACGGGTCCAGGTCGGAGACGGCCAGGGCCCGCAACAGCTCGACGGTGCGCGAGGCTTGACGGAATCCGGCCAGCGCCTCGAACGGCTGCAGCGCCACCAGCAATTCGGGCTTGTGCGACGTGTCGCGGTAGTTGCGCACCGGCGAATTCAGCGGAATGCCGACCCGCTCCTCGCGCAGGTAGCCCTCGGCCGCCTGGGCGGCACTGGGGTGGGCCTGCAAGGAGAGCGGCTCGTCGGCGGCCAGCACCTTGACCAGGAACGGCAGCACGTCCCCGAAGCGCGCCCGGGACACCGGCCCGAGCTGGCCCTCCGGGTCGTTGACCAGCTCCTCGAGCAACGTGATTTCACCGTTGTCCGTTTCCAGCCAGGCCGGATCGCCGGGGTGCGCCCCGAACCAGAGCTCGGCCTCCGGATGCGCCGCCGGCACCGGACGCTCGGTGAATTCGGCGATGGCGGTACGCGAACCCCAGGCGTACGTTCTCAAGGCCCCGCGAAGCAGTTCCACTGTGTTATCTATCCCCGCACCAGTCGCATATAAACCGCCGCCATCTCCAGCCGGACGGCCAATACTGCCAGTTGCTGCTCGGGGTTACCGGGGCCTCCCAGCGCCGGCGAAACACCGTAGCCGGCCGCACCGCCGGGCCCGTCGGGCACGTCCTCGGCGGCGAGCAGGTACACGTTGTCCAGCCCGGCAGTCCGGGCGGCCACGCCCGCCTGCTCGGCCGCCAGGACTATGGCGAGCACCCGCAACCGCTCCGGCAGCGGTCCGTCGATCTCTTCGTCGTGAAACAGGGCGGCATCGGGATCCTGGAAACCGTCCGACGCCGCGGCGTGCAAGGCGACCAGCGCGTCCCCAGCCCGGTCGCCGGCGTGACCTGGTTCGCGACCCGCAGCAGCACCGAGCTGCCGTGCCGGGCCAGCGCCAGCGTCGCGGCGCCGTCGCCCGCCAGCGCCACCTGACGCTCGCCGATCCGCGCGGCCAGCAGCTTGGCCGGATTCGTGAACAGCTCGCGGCCGGCGCTGTTGCGCAGCGCCTCGGCGTCCAGCTCGTCGGCGAGCAACCCCAGATCGACGTTCGGTCGCGGGTCCACGGCATGCACCACGGCCAGTCCGGCGGCCAGATACCGGCACAAACCGAATTCGTCGGGGACCCACAGCCGGGGCGCCAGCT
>CAWCRJ010000012.1:0-31372 GCA_963797865.1 uncultured Actinomycetota bacterium | reverse complement strand
GCGGTTGTGAGCCGGCCAATGTTGCTCACACCACCTCGAACATCTTCGTTGTCGGCGGCACCGGAGCCCAGGGTATGCCCATTATCCGCGCGCTCGTCGCCGACCAGAAATACTCGGTTCGGTTTCTCACCCGCGACGCCGGCAGCCGGCGAGCCAGAGAACTGCTTGAACTCGAAAACGTCTCCGCCGTGGAGGGATCTTTCGCTGACGAAGCGGCGCTGCGTGAGGGATTCCGCGGTTGCGACGGAGCCTTCGTCAACATCGACGGGTTCAACACCGGCGAGAAGAGCGAGACCTATTGGGCGATCCGCAGTTACGAGATCGCCATCGAAGAAGGAGTCAGGTTCTTCGTGTACGGAAACCTCGACTACGGGCTGAAGAAGGCGGGATACGATTCTCGGTTCCGCACCGGTCATTACGACGGCAAAGGCCGCGTTGGCGAGTGGATTCTGTTCCAAAATCAGGTGAATCAGCGATCGGATGGGCGCGGCGCTGTTCACCTCGGGTCCCTACATCGAGATGGTGATCTCGCCGGGTACGCCGATGACGCCCACCGTGGAGGACGGGGTCCTGACGTGGCGTGTTCCACTCGGCGACGGGGCGGTGCCGCACGTGTCGCTCGAGGACTGCGGTTATTACGTGCGTTGGCTTTTCGATCATCCCGAGCGCGCGAATGGCATGGATCTCGAGGTCGCTGTCGACGATGTCGCCTACGCCGATCTCGCCATGGCGTTCGAGAAGGTCACCGGGCATCCGGCGCGGTACGTCGACACCGACCTGGACACGTACTGGCGAAACGGTCCACTCAGCATCATCGCCGACGCGCCCGCGGGGTACAACGCCGACCGGAAGGACAAGAGCACCATGAACGTCCGCGACAACTTCACCGGCTTCTGGAATCTCTGGAAATACCGAGTGGTCAAACGGGATTATGCGCTGCTCGATGAGATCCACCCGAACCGGATCAGGAGTGCCGAGGAGTGGTTCAGGCGTCAAGATCAACTTGCACGGGAGCTGGGTGGGGGCGGCCTTTGGGAGCGGATCCAACCGGAGAATCGGACGCCGATACTCAAGGTCGGCGAGGACAAGCGGCAAGGGAAGCTGTAGCCGACGATGTCCGCCTCCGACCCACGCGAGACCCCCTTCGACGGCGTTCGAGTGCGCTACGACAGTGCCAAGAGCTACGACGAACTACGTGCCGCATTGCTCGCCGACATCGGCGAGCAGCCGGTGCCGATCAACGACATCGCGACGTCGAGCGGCGACTGGAGTTCCTACCAGGAGCGCGTCGAACACTACGTCGGGCCAAGCGGATTCATGCTGTTCGGTCTGTTCGACCATGGCGCCTGGATCACCAAAGCCGGCATCGAGCGCAAGGCGTTACGGGTGATTCTGGGCAATCCGCTGATCGCCATCACCATGCTGCGCCACGATGTGACGGCCGGATTGTTCGCCCCGGTCGAGCTGCTGTTACTCGAGGAGGACGACGGTCACAGTAGCTTGACCTACGTCAAGCCGTCGTCGCTGATGGTGGTGGAGCCCAATCCCGAATTGCTCAGTGCCGCAGAGAAACTCGACGCGAAGCTTGCTGCGCTGGCCGAAAAAGTTACGCGACGACCGTGAGCTACGTTGTGGCGCTGGATGCGTATTCCTCGCCCAGCGGGCCGCAGCGGATATCGAAACGCTCCCGGACCGTATCAAGCACACGGCGCTGGCGCTCGCGTTCCTGGCGGTGCGTGAGCACGAACCGCGCCATCCCCGGCAGGCGCCGCGGTAGCGGGTACCACTTGTCGAAATCCAGTCCGTTCTCGTTGAATACGCGCCTGGGGACGTTGTCGTAGATCAGGCTGAGGTTGTGTTGGACGAGCGCGAAGAGCACGTACGGAAAAGCCAGCGGCGTCTTCTGCCTCAGGCTCATCCAGTCGACTTCGTAAAGCGGGATCTCACCGAGCTTGTCCAAGAACATCAGGTGGCCCAGGAAATATCCGATGAACGCGGGCAAGTGCAGTATGGCCGACCGCACGTTGATGGAAACGACTGCGCCACTGGGCGAAACGTATGGCTCGTACGGGTATTCGCCGGGGAATTTGACGTATCCCGTGCAGTTGACGACCCAGCTGCCCGGTTGAATCGTCTTCGTCGATCCGCTCCGAAACACCAACTCCGTGGTGTCATTGCGATCGACCGCATCGTCGAGGTAGTCCATGACGACATCGTTCAGCCCGGCCGTGATCGTCCGGTTCTCGGCCTCGGACAACACTCCCAACACGAAGTTGTCCGCCTGTGGGGTCAGGAACGTGCCATGGGTGGCCCGGTACCAACCTTGGACCTCTGATTCGTTCGTGCCGTCGTACCGTCGACTCAGCCGTGCGGCGACGGTGCTCGTCGGTGCGCCCTTGAACCACCGCCGGCTGCCGCTGGGAAACAGGCCGTCGCGGTTGGAGAAGAAGGTTCCTTGGCCGGCGACGAGGTTCACCTGGCGACCGGGGTAGGTAGTGATCAACGCGTGAGCGGTGTCCATCGCGGTCTTTCCGCCGCCGATGATCCATACCGGCGCATCGCTTTCGCTGATGTCGCCCGTCCGGACGTCGCAGTAGTCGGGCGACACCGAATGCACGCGTGCGCTGGAGATGTCGAGCGGTTCGTTCGGCGTGATTCCCAGGCCATAGGCCTTGATCAATCGCTTGGCCTCGACGACCAGCGTCCGGCCGTCGGCAGCCCTAGCGGTGACCCGCACGATTCCGGTCGCTTCTTCCTCCGACTCGAAGTCCCAGCCGAAGTACTCGTCCACCTGCACGCGTTCCCTGATCACGTCCAAGCAGTGCTGAAAATGGTCGAGCACTTCGCCTTTGGTCGCCAAGTAGGCGCGATCCTTGCCCATGGTCCACTCGATGTTGCCCGCCGTGAACATCGGATGCGGTTGATGCAAGCGCACATACGGATACACATCGACCCACATGCCGCCGACGCGCGGCCGACGATCGATCAGGATCACCCTGTCGTCCCGCGACAGGTATCGGCTCGCGGCAAACAGGGCGTTCAGCCCAGCGATGCCTGCTCCGACGATGCACACGTCGCAGGTTGTTACCGGTAAAGGTTGGGACGCGGACATTCGACCACCTTTCCTTGCACCGCTAACAAGTATCTGCCGCGCGCCGGCGCCGGGATAGCGTAATCGGCTACGCGAAGCTGGCGGGGCCCTTCACTGCGACCGTCATTGACGACCGTCAGTGAAGGGCGTACGGTGCCCCATGGAGTCACCACGCGCGCCGTGCGCGACCGGATCGCCGGTCGGTGGCGTCCGCGAGGCGCGACGGCTGGAAACCCGCGCCCGGCTGCTCGACGCGGCGCTGACCGAGATCTCGCGACGCGGAGTGGCCGCCGCCGATGTGAGTGCGATCGTTGCCGATGCGGGCGTGGCCCGGGGAACGTTCTATTTCCACTTTCCGACGAAGGAGCACGTGCTCATCGAGGTGGAGCGCGTCGAGGAGACCCGGATCATCAGTGAACTCGGTGACGCCAAGGGCGATCTGGCTTCGGTGCTCTCCCAACTCGTGCACCATGTGCTCAGTGCCGAAAGCCGCTTGGGAGAGGCGGTTTTTCGGGACATGCTCGGATTGCATTTCTCCTCAACCCGTCCGGCCGAAGACGAGTTCGCGCAGCACCCACTCGGACAGTTTCTGGTGGGCATCATCTGTCGAGCCCAAGACGCAGGGCAGGTCGACTCCGACGTCGACGCATCCGAACTCGAACGTTCTTCCTCACCGGACTTTTCGCGCTGCTGGCCACCGGGACCCACGATGCCGCGCTGTTAAACCATTATGTGACAACGATTGTCAAAGGGATGGAGAAGCGATGAATCGCACGGGCATCGAGGGCTACCGGGACTTTCTGGCCAAGCGTGACGGCGAGGCCGATCTGCTCAATAGACGGCTGGCCAATCGCGACCAGTTCTTCAACGACCTCGAAGCGAATCCCATCCGGTCGGCACATCCCGCCGACCGAACCATCTTCCAGCGCAACCTGCGCCGTCGGCGACCCGAACCCGGCCTGGACGACAAGATGCTCTTCCTGCTGGCAACCGCAAAGCTGAATCAGGCGGAGCGATTCGGCGTGGGACTGGGCGAAACCTACGGGCGCAACAGCGACGAGAGCCTGCCGCCCGAGAACGTCTACCTCGAACTCGAAGAGCACTACCACACCCGGCTCCTGGCATATGCCCTCGACGCATTCGATCTGACCTTCCAGGTCGTCCCCCCGCCCTTCGTGATGCGACAGTTCGTCAAGACCGCGGTGTTCCTGCCCGAACGGCTCAGCTTCGTGTTCGTCGGAGCCGCCGAAATGGCGGGATGCATCATGTTCGACGAATTACGCCGCGCCGGGAGAAGGCTTTTCGCCGACGAACCCCAAGTCGCCGAACGAATCGAACTGCTCTACAGCGAAATCCTCACCGACGAAATCGGCCACGTCGGCTACTGCGCATCACGCTGCACATCCGCAGAGCGCGCGATCATGCGTCGAATCTATCCACTCATCGGACCACTCTTCGCCCGTCAAACCGCAGAAATAAGCCTGCTGACCGATCCGAACGCGTTGCACGCACGGCTGGACCGGCCCTTCGATGTCGAGGAACTCACCGCCGACCTGGACAACGAGACCTATCTCGTCTCTCATCCCTGACGACAGACTCGAAGGGCGCGATGCTGGCGAAGCCGTGCGTGAGTGCATCGAACTGCCGGTGGTCCGCCGTGACACCGGCCGAGCGCAACGCCGCGGCGTACTCGTTGCCCTCGTCGCGCAGCAGATCGAATCCGGCGGTGAGCACGAGAGCTCATCCGTTGGGCGGCAGCGGTGCCCGCGCTCATTGCATTTGTTCTACCCACTGAGCCCGCGAGGGCCCCGGCTCGAACGGATCGCTGAAGTACTGCGTCTCGCGGACCACTTCCCCGTCCTGGAATTCCATGATGCTGACCACGTAATACGGCTGCCCGTCATACGTCAGGACGATTTCGCTTATCCAGAGATCGCCGCCGCCGAGCATGCGTCGGACCGTGAAGTGTTTGGTGTTTGGCTGGGCGGTACGTGACGCCTGGATGTTGGCGCGACCCCGGACACGCTCACCCGATTGCGGATATTCGAGAACCGCATCGTCTCGGTAGATCTGGTGCTCGGTGGCGAAGTCGTTGGCGTCGGAGGCCGCCCAGTGGCGCCGCAGGGCGTCCCGCACGTCGTCATCACTCATGGCCGACTCCTTCCGGAAGATGCATCATGTTGCGCCATTGGGCGTACATTCGCATCCAATGCACCTGTTTACCCGGGTATATCGCCGGAGTATCGTTCAGCCTTGCTTGCGCACCTGGCAGTCGCGACGGGGGTAACGCTGTGGGTCGTGTCGCTGTGGTCACCGGAGCCAGCCGGGGAATCGGTGCGGCAACCGCATTGGTCTTGGCGGAGCAGGGATTTCGGGTAGTCGTGAACTACCGGTCCAGCGCCGGCGAGGCAGATGAGGTGGTCGCGGCCGCGACGTCCGCCGGTGGCGATGCCATCGCGATTCGGGCCGATGTCACCGAACCCGACGACGTCGCCGCGATGGTCAGCGCAACCAACGAGAAGTGGGGCGGCGTCGACGTGCTCGTGCACAACGCTTTGATTCCCTACGATGTCACCTCGTTCGCCGACCTGAGCTGGGAGCAGCTCGGCGGCAAACTGGACCGAGAGCTGCATGCCGCCTTTCTGATCACTAAAGCCGTTGTTCCCGAGATGATTTCGCGGAACTACGGCAGGCTGATCTATCTCACCACGGTGCTGTCCCGCCGGCCCCGACAAGGCATGATCACGGTGGGAACCGCCAAGGCGGCGATGGACCAGTTCGTCCGGTACGTGGCACTCGAGCTGGCACCGCACCAGATCACCGCCAACCTCGTTTCGCCCGCCACGGTCGCCGACCCAACGGCGAACGCGCTGTTGACGGCCGAGGAAATACGACCAGCTCGGCGCGACAAATCCCATGGGGCGCTTGGTCACGCCCCGACGAAGTGGCCAAGACGGTGGCGTTCCTGGCCAGCGAGGATTCCGGTTTCATCACCGGCCATTGCCTGGAGGTCAATGGCGGCCTCGCCATGAATTGACGACGGCTCCGGGCAGGGTCGGGAAAGGAGTGTCGCCGTGCAGACGATCGATCTCGCTTACGTCGGGCGTGGCATTCACGAGGAGCTGGTCGCCCATGTCGCCGATCAGGAGGGCTTTTACCAGGACGAAGGTGTCCACGTCGCCATCCGCGACGGGGTCGGCTGGCAGCGCGAGCGGCTGCGCCACGGCGCGGTGATCGGCCTGGGCCGGGCCCTGCTGTCGCGGCTGCACGACGGCATCGGCTGGAAAGCGTTGAGCGTCAACACCGATCGCCCGCTGTTCTGGTTTCTCGGCAACGCCGAAGTGAAGTCCATGGCGGATCTTCGCGGGCGGCGCCTGGCGGTGCACGCCGCCGATAACCCGCCGGGCACCTTCGCCCGAATCGTCCTGCGCAAGCACGGGCTGGACCCCGACCGCGACCTGCGACTGCGTGGTGCGGCATCCGGGTGACTACCAGATGGACCTGCGCCGGCTGCGAGACGGCTCGATCGATGCCGCCTACGTCGGCAGCACCCTGTCCCCCGAACAGGTCGCCGCCGAAGAGGGGTTTCACTTGCTGGCCTGGGTCGGCGATCACTTCCAGATCCCCACCGTGGGCGTCGCCGTGGACCCCGCGCACATCCCGCCGGACAGCCCCGCACTGCAGGCTATGGTGCGGGCGAATCAGCGAGCACTGCGGCTTCTCGTCGAACAACCGGACCGTGCCGTCGACTACATCAACTGGTTCCTCGACCGGCTCACCCGTGAGGAGGCGCAGCAGTATTACGAGCGCTACGTCGGCCCGTACTTCACCCCCGACTACCGGGTGGACCTGAGTGTCGCGCAGCAAGCCGTCGACGCGGTCGCGGGCGAACTCGGTGTCGCCCCGATAGTCGCTGCGGACTTCTACGAGTGCGGCTAGCGTGGTCCACCGCATCGAACGTGCATTCAGAGCTAGCAATCAGCGAAATACTCGCAGCCAGAACACGCTCGGCGCGGGGCCGGTCGTCAGGCGGCCAGGCCGTCGTCCTCGGCACGGCGGACGGCGGCCGCCCGCTTGCCACGCCGCCAACCACGCACCGCGGCGATCGCGGACTTCAGCCCGCGGCGACGGCCGGTCGCCGGATCGGTGCCCGCGAAACCGGGCTCCAGCTCGGCGAACATCCGCTCGCTGCGGGTCTCCGGCGCGTTGTCGGCGTCGTCGCGCAGGTACTTGTTCGGCAGCGACAGCTTGGCGATAGTGCGCCACGTCTTGCCGTACTGCATCAGGAAAGAGCCTGTGGTGTAAGGCAAGTCGTACTTGTCGCACACCGCGCGCACCCGCACCGAGATCTCGTGCAGCCGGTTGCTCGGCAGGTCCGGGTACAGGTGGTGCTCGATCTGGTGGCACAGGTTGCCGCTCATGAACCGCAGCGCCGGCCGCCCTCGAAGTTGGCGCTGCCCAGCATCTGCCGCAGGTACCACTGCCCCTTGGTTTCGCCGATCATGTCGGTCTTGGTGAATTTCTCTGCGCCATCGGGGAAATGGCCGCAGAAGATGACGGCGTTGGCCCACACGTTGCGGATCACGTTGGCCGTCGCGTTGGCCGTCAACGTGGACCGGTAGGTCGCGCCGGGCGACAGCGAGGTCAGCGCCGGGAACGCGACATAATCCTTGACCACCTGGCGACCGGCCTTGGCCAAGAACTCGTCGATGCGCTGCCGGGCTTCCTCGTGATCCATCCGCTTCTTGGCGATCTTGCCGATCTCCACGTGCTGCAGGCCGACACCCCATTCGAAGAGGAGCGCGAGCAGGGTGTTGTACACCAGATTGAAGATGTTGAAGCGCTTCCAGCGCTGGTCGCGGGTGACGCGCAGCAAGCCGTAGCCGACGTCGTCGTCCATGCCGAGGATGTTGGTGTACTTGTGGTGCACGAAGTTGTGGGTGTAGCGCCAGTGCTTGGACGACCCGCTCATGTCCCACTCCCACGTCGAGGAGTGGATCTCGGGGTCGTTCATCCAGTCCCACTGGCCGTGCATGACGTTGTGGCCGATCTCCATGTTCTCGATGATCTTGGCCACGCCCAGGGTCGCGGTGCCTGCCCACCAGGCCGAGCGTCGTGAACTGGCGGCCAGCAGCAGCCGGCCGGCCACCTCCAGTGCGCGCTGCGCGGCGATGGTGCGGCGGATGTAGCGGGAGTCCCGCTCGCCGCGCGAGTCTTCAATGTCCTGGCGGATCGCATCCAGCTCAACGGCCAGGCTTTCGATGTCGGCGTCCGTCAGATGCGCGAATACGTCGACGTCTGTGATCGCCATCGTCTTCTCTCCCTGCGGTCGTTGTCGGTCTGACGTCCAGACCTACGCTATCGTAACCTACGAATCCGTAGGTTACCTGTGAGTAACCTTTAAATGTCGACGACGCAATCGCCGGATGCGGCCGACACACAGGTCTGCACCCGGGTCCCCGGTTCGTGTTCCCGGCCGGTCCGCAGATCGCGGACGTGGCCTCCACCAGGCTCACCACACACGACTGGCAGATCCCCATCCGGCAACCGAACGGCATCTGCACGCCGGCACCCTCGCCCGCGTCCATCACCGACGTCGCCGCGTCGGCGGCGACGCTCGTCCACTGCGGGCGAACGTCACCGTTCCGCCGGCTCCGGCGGGTGCGGCCTTGGACACCGCGAACCGCTCCAAGTGCAGCCGGTCGCCGATGCCCGCCGCCGACCACACCCTCTCGGCCTGGGTCGAGCATGCCCTCCGGACCGCACGCCCAGGTCTGGCGTTCCCGCCAGTCCGGCACCTCCTGGTCGAGCAGGGACAGGTCGAGCCGGCCCTGGGTGCGGGTCTCCCGCACCTGCAGCCGATAGCCGGGGTGGTCGGCGGCCAATGCGGCCAACTCGGCGCCGAACATCACGTCGGATTCGGTGGGCGCCGAGTGCAGGTGGGCGATGTCGCCAATTTGGTTGCGGCGCACCAACGTTCGCAGCATCGACATGACCGGCGTGATCCCGGATCCGGCGGTGAGGAACAGGATCGACGGCGGCGCCGGGTCGGGCAGCACGAAATTGCCCTGGGGCGCGGCCAGCCGCACGATGGTCCCGGGTTCGACGCCGGCCACCAGGTGGGTGGACAGGAACCCCTCGGGCATCGCCTTGACGGTGATGGTCACGGTGCGCGCCGAGCCGGACCCGAGCGCGTGCTCGGCCGGGGCTCGACGTCAGCGAATACGACCGCCAGCGCCAACGCCCGTCGACCAGCAGTCCGATCCCGATGTACTGGCCAGGCTGGTAGTCGAAGCTGAAGCCCCAGCCCGGTTTGATCACCAGCGTCGCGGAGTCTTCGGTCTCGCGGCGGACCTCCAGGATGCGGCCCCGCAATTCGCGCGCGGACCACAGCGGATTGGCCAGGTGCAGATAGTCGTCGGGCAGCAGCGGCGTGGTGATGCGCGCGGCTAGCTTGCGCAGCGCATGCCAGCCGGGATGCCGGTCGGCCCCGGCGACGTGGTCGCTTGGTGTCGACGACTTTGGCGGTGATCGATGCGTTATTTCTGCCCAGGGGAAGCTCCTGCTCACGATGCGGCGTTTGGCTTCCGCTCACGTTGTGGTCGATTCTGTGCCCCTCATGAAAGCTACGGTACCGTAACCTACGGTGTCGTATCCAGCGCTGCGGCCGCGGATTGCGTCACATCTGCGTCACAGCAGCTCGAGCAGGAACGGCAGCTCCTGGTTCGCGTACCAGGCCAGGTCGTGGTCCTGCGCGTCGCCGACGATCAGGTCGGCATCCTCATCGCCCAGGTCAGCGGCGTCGATGGCCTCGATCGCCTCCGCCACCGCCGGCTCGGCGGCGGCGTTGTCGACATAGGCGGCGACCACCTGGTCGATCGGCACCGGCGCGGCCAGTCTGACGACGGCGTCGTCGAGATCGGGACGGTACTTGACGTCCTCGACCTCGGCGGCCAGCACCGCGCGTCGCGGCGGCAGGCCCCGATGCGCGCCGGCCCCTTCCGCTTCTTCCGTTCGGGCCGCCAGCAGCCGCAGCGACGCCAGCGCCGCCTCCCGCAGCGCCACCTCGGCGAGCTCGTCGTCGTCGCCCTCGGCGTAGGACTCGCGCAACTTCGGTGTCACCGCGAACGCGGTGCCGTTGACCGGCCACAACGAACCGTCGGCGACGAGCTGCTGCAGCATGGCCAGAGTGGCCGGGATGTAGACGACCGTCATGGGCGGCTGATCAGTGTGGCCGCATAGTCGTCGACGTACGTCGACAGCTCGCGCGGCGGGCGTTGGTAGTTGCCACTCACCACCGGTCGCGCCGGCAGCTTCACCTTCGGCTTTTCCACTTCCTGGTAGTCGATCGTGGACAGCAGGTGGGCCATCATATTCAGCCGGGCGTGCTTCTTGATATCGGATTCCACGACGTACCAGGGGCTGGCCGGGGTGTCGGTATGCACCATCATCTCGTCCTTGGCGCGCGAATAATCTTCCCACCGATACACCGATTCCAGGTCCATCGGGCTGAGTTTCCATTGCCGGACCGGGTCGTTCAGCCGCGCCTTGAACCGGCGCAGCTGTTCGTCCTCGGAAACCGAAAACCAATACTTGCGCAACAGAATCCCGTCGTCGATCAGCATCTGCTCGAAGATCGGCGTCTGCCGCAGGAACAGCACATACTCCTGCGGCGTGCAGAATCCCATGACCTTCTCGATGCCGGCGCGGTTGTACCAGGACCGGTCGAACAGCACGATCTCGCCTTTGGCGGGCAGATGGGCGATGTATCGCTGGTAATACCACTGGCCGCGTTCGCGATCGGTGGGCACCGGCAACGCGGCGATGTGGGCGACCCGGGGGCTGAGGTATTCGGTGATCCGTTTGATGGCGCCGCCCTTGCCCGCGGCGTCGCGGCCCTCGAAAACCACCACGACGCGCGCGCCGGAATGCCGCACCCACTCCTGCAGTTTCACGAATTCTGTTTGCAGCCGGAACAATTCGGCTTCGTAGACGTCGTCGGAGATCTTGGGGACGGCCGGCGAGCCGATTTCTTCTTCTTCGCTTTCGGCGCGCCGTCGCTTGTCGCGGTGCTCATAGCAACGAATGTTATCCCCACGCAGCGATTTTCGACCGCCGACTACGACCGGGAAGCCTCCAGCAGCTCTTCCAGCGATTGGTTCAGCAGCCCGGGCAGCAGGTCGACATCGCTCATCGCATCGCGGTCGGCGTTGATTCCGAAATACATCATGCCGTTGTAGGACGTGACGCTGATGGCCAGCGCCTGGTTGTGCAGCAGCGGCGGCACGGCGTAGGTCTCCAGCAACTTGGTGCCGGCGATGTACATCTGCGACTGCGCTCCGGGCGCGTTGGTGATCAACAGGTTGAACGCGCGCTTGGACAAGCTCGGGAAACTGGTCGCCACCCGGATACCCATGGCGTGCAGCGTCGGTGGCGCAAAACCCGACAGCGTGACGATGGTCCTGGCGTCGACCAGGCTGGCGGCCGTCGGGTTCGACTCGGTGGCGTGCGCGATCTGCGACAGCCGCACCACCGCGTTGCCCTCCCCCACCGGCAGGTCGACCAGGAACGGCGTCACCTGGCTGATCGCCTGACCGGGACCGCTCGAGTCGAGTTGCCATCGGCGTACACCGACAGCGGCGCCATCGCCCGCACCGTCGCGGTCGATGCCACCGCCTCGCCGCGCGACATCAGCCAGTTGCTCAGCGCGCCGGCGATCACCGCCAGCACCACGTCGTTGATGTCGCAGTCGTAGCGCGCCCGCACCGTGCGGTAGTCCTCGAGCTTGCCGCGGGCGACCGTGAAGCGCCGGTTGCGCGACACGGTGGCGTTGAGCGGGCTGCTGGGCGCGGTCCCGCGCGCCACCGTGCGCGCGAAGTCGAAGACCCGGCGGCCGGCATCGACCAGTTCGCCGGAGTTCGTCGCCAGGCCGGCGACCGCGGATCCGACGGCCTGCAGCTGCGCGCCCGGCCCCACGACCCAGTCGCCGATCGCGCCCAGCACCAACCGGGTGCTGCCGGGATCGCGCTCCGGTATCCAGATGTCTTCGGGGAACGGTGGCGGACGGCGCGTCCGATCGGCGATGACGTGGTTGATCTCCAGCGCGCTCATGCCGTTGATCAACGCCTGGTGCGACTTGGTGTACAGGGCGATGCGGTTCTTGGTCAGGCCTTCGACGAGGTACATCTCCCACAGCGGCCGCGACTTGTCCAGCGGCCGCGCGGCCAGCCGCGCGATCAGCTCGTGCAGCTGCTCGTCACTGCCCGGCGACGGCAGCGCCGAGCGCCGGACGTGATAGGTGATGTCGAAGTCGCGATCGTCGATCCACACCGGCCTGGCCATGCCGACCCGCACTTCGCGGACCTTCTGCCGGTAGCGCGGTATCTGCGGTAGCCGCTGCTCGACGGTGGCCAGTAGCGTCTCGTAGCTCAATCCGGCGCGCGGGCGGCGCAGGATCGACAGCGATCCGACGTACATCGGGGTGGCGGTGTTCTCCAGCCGATAGAAGGACGCGTCCGGCGGGGACAACCGGGTCACCATGCGGCCCTGTCCTCCTTGTCAATTCGTCGCCCGTCGCTCGGGGCCCCTTGGCCCTAGGGCCCGATGTCCCGCCCACGGTAATCGTGCGCCCGTGCACCAGTCAGCGCGGGTACGCGTGCGATCGAGTTGTGCCATGATGACCACGCAAACCACTGTCTGCCACTCTCCAGCAGGCTCCCGGTCCGGCCGAAGAGTTGGAGAGTGCCCGTTGAACAGTAGTCCTGTTGCGAATCCATCTGACGGTTTCACCGTCACGCCAGTCGTCGATTACGAGCCGCCGACGCAGGACGTGCCGCACACCGTTGCCGCGTGCCGGCAACCGTCGCGTCCTGCACTGCGCCGCCGCAGCAGCCACGCGCGGCCCTACACCGGGCAGCCGAGCAGGGCGGCGCCGGCACCGGATCCAGGCGCGGTCATGTCCGCGCGGCTGCGTCAGGCGGCCGTCTTCGCCGACGCCGCGCTGCGCCGGGTGCTGGAAGTCATCGACCGCCGCCGTCCCGCCGCCCAGTTGAGCCCCCTGCTGGCGCCCAGCCTGGTCGACTCGGTGGCCGCGGTTGGCCGTTCGGCCGCGAGCCGAATCGTGACGCAGCGGTGTTGCGCCGGATGCGGCTGCAACCGGCCGGACACCGTGAGCCGGATTGCGCGGCCGAGGTCTTCGGTTCCTACAGCCGCGGGAACCGCATGCACGCCATCGCCTGCCGGGTCGAACAGGTCACCGCTGCGGGCGGAACCCGGTGGATGGTGGTCGCCCTGCACATCGGGTGACGGCGGCCACCGGTCAGGCCGCCGGTGCGGCGCCGGCCGGCAGCGGACCGCCGGTGTAGCGGGCCAGCATCGGCCCCACGATCGCCATGATGAAAACATAGGACGTCGCCAGCGCGGCGACGGCGGGCAGCGACTTGCCGACCAATCCGATGATGATCAACGAGAACTCGCCGCGGGCGATCAGCGCGGTGCCCGCACGCAGCTGCCCGCGCCGCGCCACCCCGTCGTGCCGGGCGGCGAACATCCCGGTGGCCACCTTCGTCGCCGCGGTCACCGCGGCCAGGATCAGTGCCACCGGAAGCATCGGAACCAGCTCGTGTGGGTCCACCGACTAGCCGATCGCCAGGAAGAAGATCGCGGCGAACAAGTCGCGCAGCGGCCCCAGCACCTGGCGCGCCCGCTCGGCCGTCTCGCCGGTCAGGGTGAGGCCGACCAGGAACGCACCGACGGCGGCCGAAGCGTGCAGGGACTCGGCCACGGCCGCCACGATCAGGGTGATGCCCAGCACCCGCAGCATCAGCTGTTCGGAGTCGGGGTGTTCCACCAGCCGGTCCACATGGTGGCCCCACCGGTAGGACGCGGCGAACGCCGCAACCAGAGCGCCCACCGCCACGACCATGCCGCCGACGGCGTGCAGCCATCCGCCGCCCGAGGCCAGGACCGCGAACAGCGGCAGGTAGGCGGCCATCGCGAAATCTTCGAGCACCAGCACCGATAGCACCGCCGGCGTCTCCCGGTTGCCGAGCCGGTGCAGGTCCTCCAGCAGCCGCGCGATGACGCCCGACGAGGAGATGTAGGTGACGCCGGCCAGGCACAGGATGGCCACGCCGTCCAGTCCCAGTAGCCAGCCGGCGACCGCGCCGGGCGCGGCGTTGAGCACTATGTCGACGCCCGCGGACGGCAGGTGGTGGCGCATGCTGCTGGCGAATTCGGCCGCCGAGAACTCGCAGCCCAGGGTGAGCAGCAGCAACACGACGCCGATTGGTGCGCTGGTGGTGATGAACTGCCCGCCGGCCGCCAACGGCAGGATGCCGCCGTTGCCCAGGGCCAGGCCCGCCAGCAGGTACACGGGTATGGGCGACAGCGCGAATCTTCGTGCGGCGGCGCCCAATACGGCCAGAGTGGTCAGGAGGGCGCCGAGTTGCAACAGCAGCGTCCCCGAAATCTGCACCGGCTCAGCCTTTGTCGATAATTTTCTCGACGCTCTGCGATGCCGTCTTCGGTGCCGATCACGATCAGAACGTCTTGGGCGTGCAGCATCTCGGCGGGCCCAGGCGAGGCGAGCACTTCCTCGTTGCGCACGATCGCCACGATGGACGCGCCGGTGCGGGTGCGGGCCCGGGTGTCTCCCAGCGGGTGATCCACGAAGGGGCTGCCGGCCAGGATGTGCACCTGGCCCGTTTCGAGTCCCGGGATTTCGCGGGCCAGCTCGGTGAATCGCTCGGCGATCCGGGGCGCCCCCAGGATCTGGGCTACGGCCTCGGCCTCCTGATCGCTGAGGTGGAGCAGCGGCCGGGCCTCGTCCGGATCTTCGCGCGCATACACGACGACGTCGAAATCGCCGCTGCGCCGCGCGATGATGCCGATGCGGTCACCCTTCTGATCGGTGAATTCGTAGCGAAGACCGACCCCGGGGAGCAACACCTCCTTGACATCCATACCGTCAATCCTGACAGGTCGCCCGGCGCTACCGTAAGCGGATGGATGGAAACACGGTCAACGTCAAGCGTGTCATCAAGGCGCCGTCCGCCGCGATCTTCGCGCTGCTCGAAACCTAATGCAGCTCCGCCGGTTGGGTGGGGCCACCGCGAGCCCGGTGCCCTAGCGGCAGCAGCATCGGGACCTGCCGGCGGTAATCGCGGTACTGATCACCCAGCGCGGCCACCAGGTCGCGCTCTTCGAATTGCGTGGCGATCAGGATGTAACCCGTCATCGCGATCGCGAAGAGCAGGTGCCCGGCCGTCATGGTGGGCACCGCCCAAAAGGCGATGATGAAACCGACCATGAGCGGGTGACGCACCAGTCGGTAAAAGAACCGAACGCGGAACTCGAGGTCGGTGTAAGGCTTTGCGCGCCAAGCCAAATAAACCTGCCGGAGCCCGAACAGATCGACGTGGCTGACCATGAACGTCGACGCCAGGGCGATCGCCCAGCCGAGCCAGAACAGCGTCCACAAGGCCAGGCGCCCGAACGGTAGCTCCACCTGCCAGATGACGGCCGGCATCGTCCGCCATTGCCAGTAGAGCAGCGCCAGCACGGCGTTGGACAGCATCACGTACGTGCTGCGCTCAATCGACGGCGCCACCAACCGCGTCCACCGCGCCTTGAACCCCGGCCGTGCCATGACGCTGTGCTGCAGGCCGAACAGACCGAGCAGCGCCATGTTGACCAGCACCGCCTGGCCGATGGGTGCCGAGAGCCCGTGGTCGACCGTTCGCGGCACCCAGAAGTTGCCCAGGAACGCGATTAGATACAAAAACGCGGCGAGAAATAGGAGATAAGCGGCGGCACCGTAGCCGACCGTCAAGTAACGCTTCATTTGCTGATTGTGCGCCTCATCGGCCGTGAAGAACATGGGGCGATTGCCTCATTGTGCCCAGCTAATCGCTGCGGGTCACCCGATTGGGATAATGCGCCGCGGCGCATGGGGCGGATGCCTCAAATTGCCGGCCTTCCGGTGCCGAGTGTGAAGCTAGCCGCACGCTCGCCGCGGGTGTGAAGCTAGCCGCACGCTCGAGCGAATCGTGTGCCGGGCTAGCGCCGCTTGACCGACTTGGGCGGCTTGGTGCCGCGGCCCTGTTGTCGCGCCGCCGCGCGGCGCTCACGCCGGCTCGCACCCCCGGGAACCCCGGCCGGCGCCTTGCCATCGCCGCCGTTGCGCTGCACCGCCGCCGAGCCGTCCTCGGACGGGCCGGAGTAGGTCATTGCCGGTGCCTTGTTGTCAATTCCCTTGGCGCGCACCTGGGTTGGCGCATCGTCGCGCACGGCCGTCGCGGTGCTGCCACTGGCGCCTTCGGCGCCGACGGCTGCGGCGGTGGCGAACTCCTCCAGGCCTTCCGGCGCTTCGACAGGGGCGACCTGCGGGCTGGGCACCGCCTCGACGGTGACGTTGAACAGGAACCCGACCGACTCCTCCTTCATGCCGTCGAGCATCGCCATGAACATGTCGTAACCCTCGCGCTGGTACTCCACCAACGGATCGCGCTGGGCCATCGCGCGCAGCCCGATGCCCTCCTTGAGGTAGTCCATCTCGTAAAGGTGCTCGCGCCATTTGCGGTCGATGACGTTGAGCAGCACGTTGCGTTCCAGCTGGCGCATCGCGCCCTCGCCGGCGATCTCCTCGAGCTCGGCTTCCCTTGCGGCGTAGGCCTTTTCGGCGTCTTTCAGCAGCGCCTCGAGCAATTCTTCACGGGTGAGGTCGTCGAGGTCGGAGTCGGCGTCGCGGCGGGTCAGCGCCGCATGGTCGATGCCCACCGGGTACAGCGTCTTCAACGCCGTCCACAGGGCCTCCAGGTCCCAATCCTCGGCGTAGCCATCGGCGGTCGCGCCGTCGACGTAGGCGGTGACCACGTCGCGGACCATGTCCAGCGCCTGCTCCTTGAGGTTCTCGCCCTCCAGGATGCGGCGGCGCTCGGCGTAGATCACCTTGCGCTGCTGGTTCATCACCTCGTCGTACTTCAGGACGTTCTTGCGGACCTCGAAGTTCTGCTGCTCCACCTGGGTCTGGGCGCTCTTGATCGCGCGGGTGACCATCTTGGCCTCGATGGGCACGTCGTCGGGCAGGTTCAGCCGGTTGAGCATCGCCTCGAGCGCTGCACCGTTGAACCGGCGCATGAGTTCGTCGCCGAGCGACAGGTAGAACCGCGACTCGCCAGGGTCGCCCTGCCGGCCGGAGCGGCCGCGCAGCTGGTTGTCGATGCGTCGCGACTCGTGGCGTTCGGTGCCCAGCACGTACAGGCCGCCGGCCTCGATCACCTCGGCGGCCTCGGCGCTGACCTCCTCCTTGACCTTGGGCAATTCCTCGTGCCACGCCGCGTCGTATTCGTCGGGCGTCTCGACCGGGTCGAGGCCGCGCTCACGCAGCCGCTGGTCGGCGAGGAAGTCCGCGTTGCCGCCCAGCACGATGTCGGTACCGCGGCCGGCCATGTTGGTGGCCACGGTGATGCCGCCGCGGCGGCCGGCGACGGCGACGATGGTCGCCTCCTGCTCGTGGAACTTCGCGTTGAGCACGTTGTGCGGCACGCGGCGCTTCTGGAACTGCCGCGACAGGTACTCCGAGCGCTCGACGCTGGTGGTACCGATCAGCACCGGCTGGCCCTTTTCGTAGCGCTCGACGACGTCGTCGACCACGGCGATGTACTTGGCTTCCTCGGTCTTGTAGATCAGGTCGGACTGGTCGGCGCGGACCATCGGCTTGTTGGTCGGGATGGGCACCACGCCGAGCTTGTAGATCTCGTGCAGCTCGGCCGCTTCGGTCTGGGCGGTACCGGTCATGCCGGCGAGCTTGTCGTAGAGCCGGAAGTAGTTCTGCAGCGTGATGGTGGCCAGCGTCTGGTTCTCGGCCTTGATCTCGACGTGCTCCTTGGCCTCGATGGCCTGATGCATGCCCTCGTTGTAGCGGCGGCCGTAGAGCACGCGGCCGGTGAACTCGTCGACGATCAGGACCTCGCCGTCGCGCACGATGTAGTCCTTGTCGCGGTTGAACAGCTCCTTGGCCTTCAGCGCGTTGTTGAGGTAGCTGACCAGCGGCGAGTTGGCGGCCGCGTAGAGGTTGTCGATGCCGAGCTGGTCCTCGACGAATTCCACGCCCAGCTCGTGCACGCCCACGGTGCGTTTGCGCAGGTCCACCTCGTAGTGGGTGTCCTTTTCCATCAGCGGCGCCAGCCGGGCGAACTCGGAGTACCAGTTCGAGGCGCCGTCGGCGGGGCCGGAGATGATCAGCGGGGTGCGGGCCTCGTCGATCAGGATGGAGTCGACCTCGTCGACGATGCCGAAGTTGTGCCCGCGCTGCACCAGGTCGTCGAGCGAATGCGCCATATTGTCGCGCAGGTAGTCGAACCCGAACTCGTTGTTGGTGCCGTAGGTGATGTCGGCGTTGTAGGCGACCCGACGCTCGTCGGGTGTCATCTGCGCGAGGATCACACCGACGTCCAGGCCGAGGAAGCGGTGCACGCGGCCCATCCACTCGCTGTCGCGTTTGGCCAGGTAGTCGTTGACGGTGATGACGTGCACGCCCTTGCCGCCGATGCCGTTGAGGTAGGCCGGCAGCACCGAGGTCAGCGTCTTGCCCTCACCGGTCTTCATCTCGGCGACATTGCCGAAGTGCAGCGCCGCCGCGCCCATCACCTGCACGTCGAACGGCCGCTGGTCGAGCACTCGCCAGGCCGCCTCCCGAGCCACCGCGAAGGCCTCCGGCAGCAGGTCGTCGAGGCTTTCGCCGTCGGCGTGCCGCTTCTTGAACTCGTCGGTTTTGGCCCGCAACTCGGCGTCGGTGAGCTTCTCGATCTCGTCGGACAAGGTGTTGACGTAGTCAGACACCCGCTTGAGACGCTTGAGCATGCGACCTTCGCCCAGGCGCAGCAACTTCGACAGCACAGCTTTATCCCCTGTTGGTAGGAGTCTTGTATTGAGCGACTCCCATGGTAGGCGACGACCCCCCGACGGCCGCCGAACCTCAGGACAGCCTGATCAGCCCAGTCGGATCAGGCCGTAGTCGTAGGCGTGCCGTCGGTAGACCACGCAGGGCCGTTCGGTCTGCTTGTCGTAGAACAAGAAGAAGTCGTGTCCGACGAGCTCCATCTCGTAGAGGGCGTCGTCGACCGTCATCGGCGTGGCCGGGTGCTCCTTGGTCCGCACGATCCGTCCGGGCTCGTGGTCGGGCGCCGCGCCATCGTGCTCGGCCGCCGGCGGCTGCGGTGCGCTGCGCGGCGGGGCGGGCGGCGGCACCGCGGTGGCGGCGGCCAGTGATACCGGGGTCTTGTCGCCGTAGTGCACCTTGCGGCGGTCCTTGACGCGGCGCAGCCGGTTCTCCAGCTTGTCCACCGCGGACTCGAACGCGGCGTAGAAACTATCGGCGCACGCTTCCGCCCGAGTCACCGGGCCGCGGCCACGGGCGGTGATCTCCACACGCTGACAGGATTTGCGCTGGCGCCGGTTGGGCGCGTGCTTGAGCTCGACATCGAAAAGGTAGATGGAGCGGTCGAACCGCTCGAGGCGGGCGAGTTTTTGCGAGACGTACAGACGGTAATGATCGGGGATTTCTACGTTGCGGCCCTTGAACACGACCTCGGCGGTGGTTGTCGGTGGAGCTTGCCCATCGATGACGGGCGGTTGGTCCAGAATCTGACCGGAATCCACGGATAGCCTTGACATACGTGACAACTCGTTTCTCTTTTTCACGTCACACGCGCCCTGCGTGCCCGGCTGCTTAACGCGCCGACGAGGTGAAAGCGGTTCGAGACTGGCTACCGCCGCAGGCTGCCCGCCGGAGCAAGGTGTCGATTACTCACCCCTTCCCGCGGATGGGTCTCACCTGGAAATTCGCGACCAGTGAGTCAGACCGATGAGTCGTTCTTCGTTGTTCTCGACGTTAGCTCGTGTTCGCCTGTCGATGCCACTAATTTGGTCGAGCTGTTGCATGTTCTTCACAACCTCTTGGCTGGTTCATGGGTTGTGCGCAGCCGCGGCCGATTCAGACCGCGGCGATCGTAAGCACCGCGGCGACCCGAACCCCGGCGGCCTGCAGGATCCGCGCCGACTCGCGCGCCGTCGCGCCAGTGGTGACGATGTCGTCGACGAGCATGACTTCGGTGCGCGGCGGTGGGTCGCGCAGCACCACCCGGCCAGCGATGTTGCGCTCGCGCGCGGCGGTGCCCAGACCCACCGAGTCGCGCGTCAGCGCCTTGAGCCGCAAGACCGGCGCGACGGTGATGTCCGGATGCCGCGCCACCGCCGCGCGCGCCAGCCGGGCGACGGGGTCACCGCCGCGCCGGCGCGCGGCCGAACGCCGGGTCGGTGCGGGCACGACGGTCAGCGGGGTCGGCACGATCCCCCACGACAGCAGCCGGTGCACCCCGATGGCCAGCGCGCGCGCCAGCGGTTCGACGAGATCGGCGCGGCCCTGCTCCTTGAGCGCCAGGATCGCGTGCCGGCGGGCGTTGGCGTAGCGGCCCAGCGCGAACACCGGCACTTCCGGGTCGATGCGCGGGTTCACCACATGCGGCTGATCCGCGGTCACCGACAGCTCGACGGCACACGCGTCGCACCAGCGGGTCGACGGTGCCCCACAGCCGCCGCATTCGGTCGGCAGGAACAGGTCGAGCATGGCGCCAGTGTGCCGGCGCGGTGTGACATGTGCGGTGCCGCGCAATCTGACCAGGCGGCGCTAGCCCGGCAGCACCGGGGCCGCCCCGGGCACCGTCAGCCCGGGCACGTCCGACCAGCCCTGCTGACCGTCGGCCGACGGCGAATACTGCAGGACCCCCTGCGGACCCGCGACGTAGGCCGTCGACGGGTTGGCGACCACCGTCGTCACCGGTATCTGTAAACCGTGCGGCGGCGCGTCGGAGTTCACCCCGTCGATGTTCACGTAAGACACCGGATGGCTGGCGTCGGTACGCGTCACCACGATGTCGTCACCGGTGCGCCACGACAGCGACACCACCGAATTGCCCAACCCGAAACCGAGCCGGCGCGGAAAGGTCAGGGCGTACTGTCCGGCCTGGGTCTGCTCGACGCTGGCGAGAATCACCTGGCCACCGATCACCATCGCGGCCCGCGTGCTGTCGCGGGACAGCTGCAGGTCGGTGATCGGCCCCGGGAACCGGGTGGCCACCGCGACCGAATCCACCGGAAGGCGCGCGGGCTGCCCGGAGGCCGGCTCCTGAATCGCCCGCAACACGTTGTTGCCGTCGACCACCACCCAGACCACGTCGTCCAGCGACCAGGTCGGCCGCGACAGGGTGTGCCCGTCGGCGGACTGCACCGCCTCCTGGCCGAGATCACCAATCCATAAGGACGCGGCCATGTCCGGGGCACCGCGATGCAGCGTCACCACCGACGCCACCTGGCGGCCGCTGCGCGACAGCGCCGCGCCGGTCTGGTCGCCCATGCGCCCGAACGCGCCCGCCACCACGACGGTGTGCTGGCCGTCCAGCGACACCAGTGAGCCGTTCACCAGGGCGTGCAACCCCGCGCCGGCGCCGTCGGCGGCGCCGGGATCGGTGGCCGCGACGTCGGAGGTGGTCCACCCGTCGCGGAACCGGTCGTCCAGCGGTGCGCCGTCGGCGCTGATCACATAGGGTCCCCGGATGTCGGCCCTGGCCAGGGTCCAAATGATCTGTGCCGCAAGCAATTGCCGGCTGTGCGGATCGGTGGTGGACAGCTTCTCGAGATCGACGCGCGCACCGCCGTAACCGCGCCCGATGCCGTTCTTGCCGCCGTCGGCCCGGGTCACCGGCCCGCGCAGCCGCAAAGGCGGCGCGAGTAGGTTGCGGACCGTATGCGCCATCTCGGGCCGCGGCCCGGCGATCAGCTTGGAGATCAGCTCGGTGGCCAACTGGTCGTGGTCGGGCACCGCAACATAGCGCGGATCGGGAACCACCGTTTTGCCGGTCGGGTCGTCGAAGTACAGCGTGTTGCGTTTGTAGGTGGACTGAAACTGCTGCCAGTCCAGGAACACTCCGTTGGGCAACCGGTCGATACGCCAACCACCGGACGTCTTGGCCAATTCGATCGGCCCAGGGTCGGGCAGCACGCCCTCGGCGGTCTCGAACACCCCCACGTCGGACAGCGAACCCAGGATGTCCGCCCGCATGGTCGCCGAAACACGTTCCGCCGCACGTGTTTCGACGAACACAACGTGGTCGATCAGCAGCGCGCTACCGGCATCATCCCAGGCGTTGGACGCCGACTGGGTGAGGAACTGCCGCGCAGCCAGATGCCGGTTCGCGGGATCGGAGGTGGCCTTGAAGAATTCGCGCAGCAGCACGTCGGGGTCCATGCCCGGGGTCGGCTTGGGCAGGTTCGACGGCGCCGGCCGCTCGACCGTGCCGATGGCTTGGGGAGCCGACGAGCTGGGCACTCCGGCGCAGCCGGCGAGCAGCACGGCCAGCATCAGCAGGCCCAACAACCGCCGCATCACAGTGTCCTCTCGGCGTGCTCACGCTGGCGTTCCTTGCGCTCGGGCCCACCGGCCTGCGGGGCGGGTTGCGGAACCGGCTTCATGGGCAGCGGGCTGGTGGTGACCTTGTGGCCGCGGACCAGCGGCAGCGTCAGCCGGAAGCACGAGCCATCGCCGGGTTCACCCCACGCCTCCAGCCTGCCCTGGTGCAGGCGCGCGTCCTCAATGCTGATCGCCAGGCCGAGCCCGGTGCCGCCGGAGCGGCGCACCCGCGAGGGGTCGGCCCGCCAGAATCGGCTGAACACCAGCTTCTCCTCACCCGGTCGCAGCCCAACCCCGTAGTCGCGGACGGTGACGGCAACCGTGTCCTCGTCGGCGGCCATCCGAATCTTGACCGGCTTGTGCTCGGCGTGGTCGATGGCATTGGCGATCAGGTTGCGCAAGATGCGCTCCACTCGGCGTGTGTCGACCTCGGCGATCACCTCTTCGGCCGGCAAATTCACTTTCAGTTCGATGCCGGCGTCTTCGGCCAGATGCCCCACGTTGCTCAGCGCGCTCTGCACGGTGGTGCGCAGGTCGACGGCCTCGACGGACAGCTCGGCGACACCCGCGTCGTGCCGGGAGATTTCGAGCAGGTCGTTGAGCAGCGACTCGAACCGGTCCAGCTCGTTGACCATCAGCTCGGTGGAGCGCGCCAGCGTCGGGTCCAGATCGGCGCTGTGGTCATAGATCAGGTCGGCGGCCATCCGCACCGTGGTCAGCGGGGTGCGCAGTTCGTGGCTGACGTCGGATGTGAAGCGGCGCTGCAGATTACCGAATTCCTCCAGCTGGGTGATCTGGCGCGACAGGCTCTCGGCCATGTCGTTGAACGACATGGCCAACCGCGCCATGTCGTCCTCGCCGCGCACCGGCATGCGTTCGGACAGATGGCCTTCGGCGAACCGTTCGGCGATGCGCGACGCCGACCGCACCGGCACCACCACCTGCCGCGACACCAGCAGGGCGATCCCGGCCAGCAGCACCAGCAGCACCGCGCCGCCGGTGATCATGGTGCCGCGCACCAACTGGATGGTGGCCTGCTCGTTCTTCAGCGGGAAGATCAGGTACAGCTCCAGGTTGGCCACCTGAGACGACGCCGGCGTACCGACGATCAGCGCCGGTCCGGAGAACCCGTCGGTGTGCACGGCGGCGTACTGGTAGGACGCCTGCCCGGCCTTGACGAAGCCGCGCAGCGAATTTGGCACCTGGTCGACCGGGCCGGCCGTGGTTGCCGCGCGCGGACCGTCGCCCGGCACCATCAACACCGCGTCGAAGGCGCCGGCCATCCCCGCACCCGAGGCCGGATCGGTCTTGGAGGTCAGCGTGTTGCGCGCCAGCTGGAGGCTGCTGTCCAGCGAACGCGCCTCTTCGCCGTTGACGATCCCGCCCACGGTGGTGCGCGCCCGCTCGATCTGCTCGATGGCGGCTTTGACCTTCACGTCGAGCACGCGATTGGTGACCTGACTCGTCAATACGAAGCCGAGCGCCAGAATGACCGCGAGGGACAGCCCCAGCGTCAACGCGACCACCCGCAGCTGCAGCGAGCGCCGCCAGGCAATGGCCACAGCCCGACTCACCGTGCCCATGCCACGAGTCATGGGGCCGGAGCGCCCCCAGCGGCTCCGAGTGCGTCGCCGGGAGCCCCAGATCACCGCCGGCGCTCCCCCTCTTCACGACGTTTCACATTGTGGCTACCGATGCCGGAGCGCCGCGCTCCAGCATCGCGGCGCCCTGCATCGTGGCCGGCGGTCACGGAGGTCCGGCCTTGTAACCCACTCCTCGAACGGTCAACACCACGGTCGGGTTCTCAGGGTCTTTCTCAACCTTGGCCCGCAGACGCTGGACGTGCACGTTCACCAAGCGGGTATCCGCCGGGTGACGATAGCCCCACACCTGTTCGAGCAGCACATCACGAGTAAACACCTGCCGCGGTTTGCGCGCCAACGCCACCAGCAAGTCGAATTCCAGCGGTGTAAGGGAGATCTGCTCGCCGTTGCGCGTGACCTTGTGCGCCGGCACATCGATCTCGACGTCGGCGATCGACAGCATCTCGGCCGGCTCGTCGTCGTTGCGCCGCAGCCGCGCCCGCACCCGGGCCACCAGCTCCTTGGGCTTGAACGGCTTCATGATGTAGTCGTCGGCGCCCGACTCGAGACCCAGGACCACGTCGACGGTGTCGGTCTTGGCGGTCAGCATCACGATCGGCACACCGGAGTCGCCGCGCAACACCCGGCACACGTCGATGCCGTTCATGCCGGGCAGCATCAGGTCCAACAACACCAAATCGGGGCGCAGTTCGCGCACCGCGGTCAGGGCCTGGGTGCCGTCACCGATGACCGCGGTGTCGAAACCCTCCCCACGAAGCACGATGGTGAGCATCTCGGCTAGCGAAGCGTCGTCATCGACGACCAAAATCCTTTGCCTCATGGAGTCCATGGTGTCACCAGATCGGGACAAAACTCGGGCACCACACGGGCGTTTCTCCTTCGAAACGGCCGAATCGTGACAAATCTGTGCTAGTTGGCGGCCAAATCGGCGGCCAGCCGCCCCGGATCGACGTCCGCGTCGACGCTCAACCAGCGGCCACCCCAGCCCGCGGCGGCAAGTTCGGCGTAGACCGCGCCGGTGCGTTGCTGCAGCCCGTCGTCGCGTTCGTAGCTGTCGCGCACCCGGCCCGGGTCGGACTCGGCCCGGCTGCGGGCGCGCCGCCCGGCCAGTTCGACCGGCACCGCGAGCAGCACCTGCCAGTCGGGCGCGGGCAGCCCGAGGCGCCGGTATTCCAGCGCGTGTATCCATTCCACGGCCGGCCCGGCGGCGTCCTGGTGCAGACGGGCGGCGGTGTATGCCGCGTTCGAGGCGACGTAGCGATCCATGATCACCACGTCGTGCTCGCGGCGCAGCGCATCAATTTCGTCGACCGCCCCGGCACGGTCCAGCGCGAAGAGCATCGCCATCGCATACACCGACGACGCGAGGTCGCCGTGCGCACCGTGCAGCGCCTCGGCCGCGATGTCGGCGGTCACCGATTGCCCGTAACGCGGGAAGGCCAGCATGGCGACCGACTTGCCATCCGCCTGAAACAGGTTGCGGAGCTTGTCCGTCAGCGTCCGCTTGCCGGCGCCGTCAATGCCTTCGATCGCGATCAGCACGGCGCGAGCCTATCGCCGCCGAGTGCCACCAGGCGCGACACTCGGCGGCCGGGCGGCTCAGTAGCGGTAGTGGTCGGCCTTGTAGGGGCCGTCGACGTCGACGCCGATGTACTCGGCCTGCTCCTTGGTGAGCTTGGTCAACTCGCCGCCGAGGGCCTCCACATGGATGCGCGCCACCTTCTCGTCGAGGTGCTTGGGCAGCCGGTAGACCTCGTTGTCGTACTCGTCGTTCTTGGTCCACAGCTCGATCTGGGCGATGACCTGGTTGGAGAAGCTGTTGCTCATCACGAACGACGGGTGGCCGGTGGCGTTACCCAGGTTCAGCAGCCGGCCCTCGGACAGCAGGATGATCGACTTGCCGGTGTCCGGGAACGTCCACAGGTCGACCTGCGGGCGGATGTTGGTCTTGGTGGCGCCGGACTTCTCGAGCCGGGCCACCTGGATCTCGTTGTCGAAGTGGCCGATGTTGCCCAGGATCGCCTTGTCCTTCATCGCCTTCATGTGCTCGAGGGTGATGATGTCCTTGTTCCCGGTGGTCGTGATGATGATGTCGGCCTCGCCGATAACGTCCTCCACCCGCTTGACGTCGAAGCCCTCCATCAGCGCCTGCAGGGCGTTGATCGGGTCGATCTCTGTGACGGTCACCCGCGCGCCCTGGCCGGCCACCGACTCGGCGGACCCCTTACCGACGTCGCCGTAACCGCAGACCAGCACCTTCTTGCCGCCGATCAGTACGTCGGTGCCGCGGTTGATGCCGTCGATCAGCGAGTGCCGGCAGCCGTATTTGTTGTCGAACTTGCTCTTGGTGACCGAGTCGTTGACGTTGATCGCCGGGAACGCCAGGTCGCCGGCGGCGGCGAACTGGTAGAGCCGCAGCACGCCGGTGGTGGTCTCCTCGGAGACGCCCCTGATCGACGCGGCGATCTTGGTCCACTTGTCCTTGTCGGTCTCGAAGCGCTTGCGCAGCAGGTTCAAGAACACCCGGTGCTCGGTCGAGTCGTCCTCTTCGTCCGGCGGCACCACGCCGGCCTTCTCGTACTGCGCGCCGCGCAGCACCAGCATGGTGGCGTCACCACCGTCGTCCAGGATCATGTTGGCCGGCGCTTCAGTCCCGTCCGCGAGCGCAGGCCAGGTCAGCACCTGCTCGGCCGCCCACCAGTACTCCTCGAGCGTCTCACCCTTCCACGCGTACACCGGGACGCCCTTGGGCTCCTCCGGGGTGCCGTGCGGGCCGACGACCACCGCGGCGGCGGCGTGGTCCTGGGTGGAGAAGATGTTGCAGGACGCCCAGCGCACCTCGGCGCCCAGCGCAACGAGGGTCTCGATCAGCACCGCGGTCTGCACGGTCATGTGCAACGAACCGGAGATGCGCGCTCCCTTGAGCGGCTGCACGTCGTGGTACTCGCGGCGCAGCGACATCAGACCCGGCATCTCCTGCTCCGAGAGCTCGATGTCCCGGCGACCGTAATCCGCCAACGACAAATCGGCGACCTTGAAATCGATGCCGTTTCGAACGTCGGGGGTGAGTGCGCTTTCGGTCGTCGTCATAACGTGTTCTTCCTTTTTCGGCTCGCTCGGATCCAAGCGGTAATTAGCTTAGGTATGTTCTTGCGCCACTGTAGTCGCGGGCCTGCGCGCCTCGCGGGTCAGGGAATGTTGATGACGCCGTGACGTTCCGCGAACGGCGTCATCAACCGCGCCAGATCGGCCGCCACGTCTCCCCCGCGAGCGGCAGGTGCCCCCAGGTCCGCCTCGGGTGGCATCGACACGTAGCTCAGCGCCAGCCGCACGATGGCCCGGGCCAGCACCCCGGCGTCCTCGTCGCTGGTGGCCACCCAGCTGTGGGTCAGCGCCGTGGTCAGCCGCTCGGAGGCGCGGTTGATGATGGGGGCGCTGTCGGTGGTGATGATCTGCAGCAGGTCCGGCTTGGCCACCCCGGTGAGCAGCGAGATCACCAGCGGGTCCGCCGACAACTCGGTGAACAGGTTGCGGAAGCCCTGCAGGAACGCCTCATAGATGTTGCCGACGTTGGCTTGCAGCGCGGCGTTGACGGCGTCGACCAGGCGGTCGGCCAGGCGCAGGCCGTACCCCTGCGCCAGGCCCTGCCGCGAGCCGAACTCGTTGTAGATCGTCTGCCGGCTGATCCCCGCGGCGCGGGCCACATCCGACAGGGTGATGGCCGACCAGTCCCGGGTCAACAGCAAATCCCGCATCGCATCGAGCACCGAGTCGCGCAGCAGGGCACGCGACGCCTCGGCGTACGGCATCCGCTTCACAGGCGCGACAATAGCGGCTTTCGCCGTCGCATCGGCGCCGATCACGAACGGGCGATCTCCACCATCTCGAAGTCGGTCTTCGCCGCGCCGCAATCCGGGCAGCTCCAGTCCTCGGGGATGTCGTCCCACCGGGTCCCGGGGGCGATGCCGTCTTCCGGCCAGCCCTTGGCCTCGTCGTACTCGAATCCGCACTGCACGCAGATGAAGAGCTTGAACTGGGCTTGATGCCCTTCGCCCACGGGCTCATCGCGGTCGCTCATCGGTTCACTCCCATCCAATTGTTCGGGTTTGCCCCGCCAGCGGGCGCTACCCCCACCTCATCGCGTCGTCGCCGCAAGCGGGAGGTGCCCCACTGCATCGTCGCCGGACGTCATTTCGAAATCGACCTTCTCACGCACCGCGCAATCGGGGCAGCACCAGTCTTCGGGGATGGCACTGAAGGGCGTGCCCGCGGGAAAGCCTTCCCGCGGTGCGCCTTTCGCTTCGTCGTAGGTGTACTCGCAGCCGGGGCAGCGATACGCGGTCATGCCGTCACCCCGTAGCGGGCCAGCAGCTTCTCGCGCAGGCGTGGCTGCACGTTGACCTTGGTGATGTCGCCGTCGTAGTGCGCCAGCACCCGGTGATCCATCACCTTGCGCCACAGCGGCGGGAAGTAGGTGAGCGAGATCATCGACGCGTATCCGCTTGGCAGGTTGGGCGCGCCCTCCATGCTGCGCAGCGTCTGGTACCGCCGGGTCGGGTTGGCGTGATGATCGCTGTGCCGCTGCAGGTGATACAGGAACAGATTGGTCACCACGTGGTCGGAGTTCCAGCTGTGCACCGGGGTGCATCGCCCGTAGCGGCCGCTCGAATTCTTCTGCCGCAGCAGGCCGTAGTGCTCCAGGTAGTTGACCGATTCCAGCAGGCTGAATCCGAAGACCGCCTGGATGATCACGAAGGGGATCAGCGCCGGGCCGAAGATCGCGATCAGCGACCCCCACAGCACCGCCGACAGCAGCCAGGCGTTGAGGACGTCGTTGGATGAATATGTCTTGGGGTGCCACGGGTGGAGCCCTGCCGGCGGATCCGTTGCGCCTCCAGCCGCAGCGACGAGCGCAGGCTGCCGAAGACACTGCGCGGCAAGAACTCCCAGAAAGTCTCGCCGAAGCGGGCCGACGCCGGGTCCTCCGGGGTGGCCACGCGCACGTGGTGGCCGCGGTTGTGCTCGATGTAGAAGTGCCCGTAGCAGGTCTGCGCCAAGGTGATCTTGGACAGCCAACGCTCCAGGGCGTCCTTCTTGTGGCCCATCTCGTGGGCGGTGTTGATGCCGACGCCACCGAGCACGCCGACCGACAGCGCCAGTCCCAGCTTGCCGGCCCAGCCAAGCGCACCGTCAAAGCCCAGCCAGCTCAGGTTCGAGGCGGTGAACAGGTAGGCGCCGAAGATGACGCTGAGGTACTGGAACGGGATGTACACGTAGGTGCAGTAGCGGTAGTACTTGTCGTTCTCCAGCTGCTCCATCACCTCGTCGGGCGGGTTCTGCCCGTCGGGTCCGAAGCGCAGGTCAAGGATCGGCAGCAGGACCCAGAGCAGGATCGGCCCAATCCACAGCGGCACCTGCGCGGCGGTGTGCCAGCCCAGCCGGTTGAAGCCCCAGATGAGCGGCAGCATCACGAACAACGCCGTCGGGGCGATCAGCCCCATCAGCCACAGGCGGCGCTTCTTGTCCCGCCAGACCAGCGGCTCGGATTCCCGGCTCAGTTGCGGTTCGAATGTGGTCATATGCCAAACCTCCTTGTGAGTCACACCACGTTGAGATTGGACAATACCGATGTCTACGTCTTCTGTCTAGACAAAAGACGTCATTTTGTAAAGACGAATGGTTAGGGCACCGGGGTGTGCGGTTCGGCTTCGAGAGTGACACGGTGCTCGGCCTCCCCCTCCGCACGCCGGCCCTGCACCGAGTGCCGGTAGCCGTAGCCTGCGTAGATCGCGGTGCCGACCACGAGCCACACCCCGAACCGGACCCAGGTGAGCGCGGTGAGGTTGAGCATCAGCCACACACACGCGGCGATCGAGGCGATCGGGAGCACCGGCACCCACGGCGCCTTGAAACCGCGCTCGAGGTCCGGCCGCGTCCGGCGCAGCACCATCACGCCGGCCGAGACCAGGACGAAGGCGAACAGCGTTCCGACGTTGACCATCTCCTCGAGTTTGGTGATGGGAAACACCGACGCCGTCACGGCGACCACCACGGCGACCAGCACGGTGATCCGCACCGGGGTGCCGTGCGAGCCGGTCCTGGCCAGCGACCGTGGCAGCAGCCCGTCACGCGCCATCGCGAACAGCACCCGGCACTGGCCGAGCATCAGCACCATCACCACCGTGGTCAGCCCCGCCAGCGCGCCGATGGAGATGATCTTGCTCGCCCAGTGGATGCCGTTCGCGGTGAAGGCGGTCGCCAGGTTCGCCTGCCCGCGGCCCTGGACCGTCTTGAGTTGGGTGTAGGAGACCATGCCGGACAGCACGATGGCGACGGCAACGTAGAGCACAGTGACGATGCCCAGCGACGCCAGAATCCCGCGCGGCACATCGCGTTGCGGATTCTTTGTCTCCTCGGCCATGGTGGCGACGATGTCGAACCCGATGAACGCGAAGAACACGATGGACGCCCCCGCCAGCACGCCGTACCAGCCGTAGTGGCTGCCCGGCGCGCCAGTCAGCAACGACAGCACGGACTGGTCGATGCCTTTGGCGTCGCTGCCGGCCTCCGCCTTCGGGATGAACGGCGAGTAGTTGGCGCGCTTGATGTAGAAGACGCCGACCACCACGACGAAGATCACCACCGACACCTTGATCGCGGTGATCACCGCGGAGAACCTCGATGACAACTTGGTGCCCAGCGCGATCAGGGTCGCCACCCCCGCGACGATCACCAACGCCCCCCAGTCCACCTGGGCCGAGCCGAATTTCGCCGTGCCGCCGGCGAATCCGAACACGGTGCCCAGAGCTCGACCAGCCCTTGGCCACCACGGCGGCACCGATCGCCAATTCCAGCACCAGGTTCCAGCCGATGATCCAGGCCAGGAACTCTCCGAAGGTGGCGTAAGAGAAGGTGTAGGCGCTACCGGCCACCGGCAGCATCGAGGCGAACTCCGCGTAGCACAGCGCGGCCAAAGCGCAGGTGCCCGCCGCGATCACGAACGAGACCCAGATGGCCGGGCCGGTGATATCCCCGGTCGTCGACGCGGTGACCGTGAAGATGCCGGCGCCGATCACCACCGCGACGCCGAACACGACCAGGTCCCGCCAGGTCAGGTCCTTGCGCAGCTTGGTGTCCGGCTCGTCGGTATCGGCGATTGATTGCTCGATCGACTTGGTCCGCCATCGGTTGGCCATGCATTCGCCCTTT
>CAWCRJ010000011.1:0-314622 GCA_963797865.1 uncultured Actinomycetota bacterium | reverse complement strand
CAGCTGCTGTGGGCCGCCGCGCGCGCGCTGGTGCAGCTGCTGCTCGTGGGCGGCGCGCTGACGCTGCTGTTCGAGCCGGGCCGGTCGCTGTGGTGGTCATGGGCGTGGGTTGCCGGGATGGTGGCCTACTCCGGGGATGTCGCCCGCCGCAGGGCGCCGGAGGTGCCGCGCTTTGCGCCACTGGCGGTGGCCGCGTTCGCCGGCGCGGCGCTGGTGACGCTGGGAGTGATCTTCGGCCTGCGGGTGTTCCCGCTGCAGGGGCGCACGCTGGTGCCGATCGCCGGGATGATGATCGGCAACTCGATGACCGCCATGGTGTTGGTGGCCCGGCGCCTGGTAGACGAGCTGCGCGACAAGCGCGACGAGGTCGAAGCCCGTCTCGCACTTGGACAACCGTCGAGGCGGGCCGCGTCGCCGTACTTGCGAATCGCCTTGCGCTCGGCGATATCTCCGCAGATTGAAACGACCAAGGCCACCGGCCTGGTGTTCCTGCCGGGCGCCATGACCGGTCTCATCCTCGCCGGGGTGCCACCGCTGCAGGCCGTGCTGGTGCAGGCCGTGGTGATGTTCTTGATCCTGGGTTCGGTTGCGGCCACCACCGTGGTCGTCGCTATGGGCATCGTCCGGCTGGTGTTCACCCGCGACCATCGCCTGCTGCCGCTGGGCCGGCGGCCCGAAACCGACGGATGAGATCGCGGTGGTCGGTAAGCCCGTCCGCCGATCACCCCAGCGCGGACCCGGTTACACACTGGCCGTAATGTGTAAACAAGTCGGAGCTGGACAACAAGCGAGGTGGGCGGAATGACTCTCTCCGAGCAAGCCGGCGCGCAGGCGGACAACGCCGGCGCCCCGGAGCTGGTGACCTACGAAACGCTGGACGATGGCCGCATCGCCCGGATCTGGCTCAACCGGCCCGACGCTCACAACGCGCAGAGCCGCGGACTGCTGGTTCAGCTCGACGAGGCGTTCCTGCGCGCGGAGGGCGACGATTCGGTGCGGGTGGTCATTCTGGCCGCGCGCGGCAAGAACTTCTCCGCCGGTCACGACCTCGGCTCGGAGCTGGCGCTCGCCGAGCGGGCACCCGGCGCGGGGCAGCACCCGACCTTCCGGATCAACGGCGCCACCCGCGATCCCGTCGCCGAGAAGACGTACCTGCAAGAGTGGCATTACTTCTTCCAAAACACTTGCCGCTGGCGCGATCTGCGCAAGATCACCATCGCGCAGGTTCAGGGCAACGCGATCTCGGCGGGGTTGATGCTGATCTGGGCGTGCGACCTGATCGTCGCCGCCGACAATGCGAAGTTCAGCGACGTGGTCGGCGTCCGGATGGGCATGCCGGGCGTCGAATACTACGCGCACCCTTGGGAATTCGGCCCCCGCAAGGCCAAAGAGCTACTGCTGACCGGTGATGCGCTGGACGCCGACGAAGCCTACCGCCTCGGCATGGTGTCCAAGGTGTTTCCCGCGGACGAATTAGCCGACAAGACATTGGAATTCGCGCGGCGCATCGCCGAGCGGCCGACGATGGCAGCCATGCTGATCAAGGACTCGGTCAACGCGGCCTCCGATGCGATGGGATTCACGGAGGCGCTGCGGCACGCGTTCCACATTCACGAGCTGGGTCACGCGCACTGGGCGGCCCACAACGAGAACAGGTATCCGATCGGCCTGCCGCCCGACGTCGAGGACTGGCGTAACGCCAAGCCGACTAAGCTCGCCCGCCGCGACACCCCGTAGCCACGCCTTAACCGGTCACATCTGCGGGGGAGCCGTCACCACCCCCAACGGCACATGGTTCGATGACTAGAACCTGTTTCAGTTGAGAGGCGGCTTGCGTGCAGCTTTCTTTCGAAGACCGGACATATCTGATCACCGGCGGCGGCAGCGGGATCGGCAAAGGCGTGGCCGCTGGGCTGGTCGCGGGCGGCGCCTCGGTCATGATCGTCGGCCGCAATGCCGATCGCCTCGCCGAAGCCGTCAAGGAGATCGAAGCCCTTCCCGGGAGCGGCTCGATTCGTTACGAGCCCACCGATGTCACGAACGAGGACGAGGTGGTCCGTGCGGTCGAGGCCGCGACGGCCTGGCATGGTCGACTGCACGGCGCGGTGCATTGCGCGGGCGGCTCGCTGACCGTCGGACCGATCACCCACACCGACTCGGAGGCGTGGCGAAACACCGTTGACCTCAACGTCAACGGCACCATGTACGTGCTCAAGCATGTGGGGCGCGAGTTGGTGCGTGGCGGTGGCGGCTCGTTCATCGGGATCTCGTCGATCGCGGCCAGCAACACCCACCGCTGGTTCGGGCCCTACGGGGTCACCAAATCGGCGATCGACCACATGATGATGCTGGCCGCTGACGAGCTCGGCCCGTCCTGGGTGCGGGTCAACAGCATCCGACCGGGCCTGATCCGCACCGATCTGGTCGATGCGAGCGTGATCCAGTCACCGGAGATCAGCGGCGACTACGCGCTGTGCACTCCGCTGCCGCGCGTCGGCGAAGTCGAGGACGTCGCCAACCTGGCCATGTTCCTGCTCAGCGACGCCGCGGCCTGGATCACCGGCCAGTGCATCAACGTCGACGGCGGACACATTCTGCGCCGCGGCCCGGACTACTCCTCGATGATGGAACAGATGTATGGCGCCGACGCGCTGCGCGGAGTGGTGACACCCTGACCCGTCGCCACGCTGAGTGAACCGGAGATGCAATGAAGCGACTCGAGGGCAAGCGGATCCTGGTGACGGGCGCCGCGTCGGGCATCGGTCAGGCCACTGCGCTGCGCTTGCTGGACGAGGGTGCCGCCGTCGCGGCCTCCGACGTCGCAGCCGACGGCTTGGACGACACCCGGGCGCGAGCCACAGAGGCCGGCACCGCCGACCGGCTCACTACCGTGCCGATGGATGTCGGCAGCGAGGATTCGGTGATCGACGGGGTATGCCTGGCCGTCGAGCAGCTGGGCGGGCTTGACTCGTTGGTGAACGCCGCCGGCATCCTGCGCGCGGCGCACACCCACGAGACCAGCCTCGAACTCTGGAACCAGATCGTCGGCGTCAACCTGACCGGAACCTTCCTGGTGGTGCGGGAGGCGCTACCGTCCCTGTTGGTGAATTCGCGCAGCGCGATCGTGAACTTCAGCTCCACGTCGGCGTCGTTCGCCCACCCCTATATGGCCGCCTACGCCGCGAGCAAGGGCGGCATTCAGGCTTTCACTCATTCGCTCGCGCTGGAATACGCCAAGGACGGCCTGCGCGCGGTGTGCGTGGCGCCGGGCAGCATCAAGTCCGGGATCACCGACGCCACCGGTGGCTACATTCCCAAAGATGCTGACTGGTCACTGTTTTCGAGACTGATGCCGGTGCTGCCGACCACCGCGGAATCCAGCGGCGCGGGAATGGCCGAACCCAACGCGGTCGCCGGGGTGATCGCCATGCTGGTGTCCGACGACGGCGCCTGGATTACCGGCACCGAGATTCGCATGGACGGCGGCACCCACGCCTAGTTAGTTGACGCAGGGGACTCCGCCGCCGTCGATCGGCTTTCCCCGATCGGGCGTCGGGTAGGTCGTGGTCGTGCCGTTGTAGTAGTAGCTCTTGGCCTTGGTCGACGTCGTGCTCGAGCTGGTACTCGTCGTGTCGTCCATTTGTGTGTCGTCGGATGTGGGCATCGAGAAATTGGTGTCTACGGTGAGCCGGATGTGTCCGGCGGCGACGCCGGGGCTGGGCTGCTTGGGCGCGTCCACGCCGAGCATGGTGGCCAGGTTGAGCGCGTCGGTCTGCACACCCGCGCCATACTCCACCGTGGTGGTGGTCGGGTCGCCGGATTCGCGGTCGCGCACCTGGCCGGGGGTGTAGCCCTTCTTTTTCAGGGCGTGTGACACCTCGGTGGCCAGACCGCTCATGGCGCCGGAGTTGACCACGTCGACGACCGTGGACGGATCGGGTTTCACGGCTGTGGTGGTCGGCGCGGTCGTCGATGTGCCCGCGCCGATCGCCGAGGCGACCTCGGCCTTGATCGCCGCCGGGTCGACGATGTTGACGTCCTGGCCGTCGATGTTGTCGTAGCGCACCACCGGTAGCGTCCGGAACTCGACGTTGCCGCCGGCCAGCCCGCCGACCCGTTGGATCATCTCCTCGTTCCAGCCCGCCGAGAGCACCACGTCTTTGCGCGCCACCGCCATCAGATTCTTGAGTTTGTCGATGTTGGTAAAGGTGCCCGCGGCCTGCAACTCCTGCATGACCGACGAGATGAACGCCTGTTGTCGGTGGGTGCGGTCCAGATCGCCGTTGTCCAGGCCGTGGCGCTGCCTGACGAACGACAGCGCCTCGGACGCGTCCAGCCGCTGTCGCCCGGCCGGGAAATCGGCACCTGAGTACTCGTCGTAGACGGGGTGATTCAGGCAGACGTCGACGCCGCCGAGGGTCTGGGCCAGATCGAAGAAACCGGCCAAGTTGACCTCTGCGAAGTAGTCGATGGGGACGCCGGTCAAATTTCGCACCGCGCGCAGCGTCGCCGCCCGGCCGGCCTCGCGGCCCTTGGTTTCGAGTTCCTTTTGAGTGCTGTCGCCCTTATTGGCCAGCTTTTGGGCGACATACTGCTTGGTGAGCCCGTAGGCCTCTTTGATCTTGATGTGGTTGTACCCCGGGACCCCAGTGAAAGGCACCCAGTCGTCGCGGGGGATCGAGAAGGCGACGACTTTGTTGTCGGCGCTGACGTGCACCAGGATCATCGTGTTGGTGTTGTAGCCACCGTCGTCGGAGTCGCCGGCGTGCAGATGCTTGAGGATCGAGTTGGGCAGGTCGTTGCCGTCCTGATCTTTACGCGAGTCCAGCCCTATCAGCAGGATGTTCATCTCGTCGCCGCTGGACCGCGGATCGTCGGGTTGCAGGGCGTTCGACACGGTGATACCGCCCAACGCACCGTGCGCCACGTAATAACCCGCGCCGGTGAGCCCCACAGCCGCTACGGAGACGAGCGCGCCCAGGGTGCGCGCCAGCCCCTTGCGGAAACCGGAGGGGTGACGAACTGCTCGATGACGGCGATGGGCGCCGCCCGAGCGGGCCATCACAAACCTCTGCCCACGCCCAGCACATCACCAGGCACCGCAACGGTGCTTTGCGGCGATGTCGCATCAAGCATGGTGACAAGTATGCGTTAGCTTGCTGTGAAGCCCCCAATCGAGAGCACCCGTCACATGGTCGGCGCAGGCGCGATCGTCGGGCCGACCAGGCGTGATTCGCGCTCGCCGCACCCGCTCTACCAGCACGTTCTGCCCGGCCGCGGCCACGCTGGTCTCTGGAAGGTCTCGGTCCGGCCACATCGCCGCCCGGATCGAGCCGAACTTGTTACCGAGCGGATACGGCCCGCCGCCCCCCGGCCGCATCACGGCCAGCAAACAGCCACCGCCGGCTATCGGGCTTTGACCAGGTCCTCACCGGAGGAGTAGAAGAGCTTGATGTTGGTGCCGGTGACGATTTCAGCGAGGTAGACGCCGACGGGTTCGACCTCGTAGTAGTAGCGGGCGTTGCCGTCGTTATCCAGCGTCGACGCACACGAAAAGCCCGGCGCACCGCATCGCTGCTTGATGGGTACGGCGAAGACGGCAAGCAGCACGACGACTGCAACGCCGACGATCAGCGGGATCCTGTTCACTGCCGACCTCGGGCGCGCCGGATTAGCCACGGTTGGAGTGTAAGCGGCTGATCCAGCGGCTTCAGCGCTCGGCGCAGTAGGGTTCTTCAGCTGTGGCCATCACGAACCCGCACGACGCCACCCCGGCGCACACCCGGGTCGAGGTACTCGGCAACATCGGGCCCAACTGGTTCGCCTCGGTGATGGGCACCGGGATCGTCGCGACCGCCGGCGCCGCCCTGCCCGTCCACGTCGTGGGGTTGCGGGCATTCGCGCAAGTGGTCTGGGTGATCGCGGCCGCGCTACTGGTGGCGCTGATCGTGGTGGTCGGTGGCCATTGGTTGCGCCATCCGACCGTGGCGCGCACCCACGCCCGCAATCCGCAGATGGCTCACTTCTACGGCGCGGCCCCCATGGCGCTGATGACGGTCGGCGGGGGAGCTTTGCTGGTCGGCCGCGACCTGCTCGGCGAGCGCCTCGCCGTCGACCTGGACTGGGTGCTGTGGACCGCCGGCACGCTCGGCGGGCTGTTCACCGCCGTCAGTATCCCGTTCCTGATGTTCACCCAGCACGACGTCGAGCCCGACGCCGCGTTCGGTGGATGGCTGATGCCGGTGGTTCCCCCGATGGTGGCCGCCGCGACGGGGGCGCTGCTGCTCCCTCATATGGCGGCGGGCAGCGGACGCACGACCATGCTGTATGGCTGCTACGCGATGTTTGGTTTGTCGTTGGTGGCCTCGCTGAACATCATCGCGATGATCTGGAGCCGCCTGACCCTGTACGGCACCTCGGGTTCCGCGCGGGTGCCGACGTTGTGGATTGTGTTGGGTCCGCTCGGCCAATCCATCACGGCCGCAGGTCTTTTGGGGGCTAACGCGGCAATGGCCGTCGACCCGGAGCTGGCCGAGGACCTGAACGCGTTCGCGATCCTCTACGGCGTGCCGGTATGGGGTTTCGCGGTGCTGTGGATCGCGCTCGCGACCGCGTTGACGGTTCGCACACTGCGCCGGGGAATGCCGTTCGCGCTGACGTGGTGGAGCCTGACGTTCCCGGTTGGAACTTTCGTCACCGGGACCTCCCAACTCGCCGGCCACACTCACCTGTCCGCGTTCAAAGTGGCGGCGGCCATCGCCTATGCGGGTTTGTTGTTCACCTGGCTGCTGGTGACGGCCCGCACTGCACGGGGCAGCCTGCGCGGCAACCTGCTCAAACTGCCGCCCAGCACCGCGCCGATCAAGGCGCACAAGGACTCGGCCCGCGGCTAGGGAGTGCCGTCGCGGTCGGTCGGGTATCGGCGTGGGCGTTTGGGTGCCCCGGTACCGCGGGTACGCGCCCATGAGCCGAGCAAAGGACTGAGCATGATCGAAACACGCCTCAGGCCGTTTTCGGCGGAGCGGTCGGGAGATTCGGAGCCATCGCAGCCAGGCACTCCCAGCGAGACGCCGGAGCGGCTCACGCCGACGGAAACGCCCGAACGGCTCACGCCGGCAGAACCGCCCGAGCGCCTGACGCCGTCCGAACCACCCGAGCGTCAGGCGCCGGAATAACGAACACGATTGGAGAGTAGACATGCGCGCCGAGGAAGGTGACGAAACCGTCAAGGACTACGCAAATGAGGGGCGAGAAACCCTCGGCCGCATCAAGGCTTCGCGGCAGGGGGGCGGTCGCCTCGGCGACATTGCCCGGCGCTTCGCCATTCTGTGGCGAGGCAAACGCGGTACCGAAGACACCGGGCCTGCCGCGTAAACCGTTCAATGAAAGGCTAATTCGGCGGCGCCGCGGGTGCGGGATGCCGGTGGCCCCAGGGCTGCGCTTCTTCCAGTTGCGCGGCTAGTTGGAGCAGTTCGCCGTCTGCGCCCAGTTTGCCGACGAATTGCACACCCAGCGGAAGTCCGGTATCGGTCCAATGCAGCGGCACACTGATCGCCGGGCGGCCGGTGAGATTTGCCAGCTGCGTGTAGGGCACCCAGCCCAGGCTCTCCTGGATGAGGTCATCGAGGATTCCACTGAGCCCCATGAGTTTTCCGGCCCGCATCCTGCTGATCAGCCGGGCCACCCGCTGCAGCACGGCCGAGGTCGCCGTGGCACCGACCGCAATGGGCGGGGTGGCCAGGGTAGGGGTCAAAAAGAAGTCGTAGCTGGCATGGAACGCGGCCAGGGACTGGATGTAGTCGTTCCGATTTTCCAGCGCGGACATCACGGGCAGTACACCGCCGGACCGGCCGAGTTCGGCGATGGCCAAGGTGTCGGCCTCAAAGTCGCTGTCGCGGGCACCGGTTCGGTGTTTGATGTCGGCAACTTGCTGGTGTAGTTGGGCGAACCAGATGGTCAGAAAATCACGACCCAGCGCGGCGTCGTCGTAGGGCGGTACCACCTCCTCGACCTGATGACCCAGCTCGCGAAGGAGTCCCGCGGCTTTTTCGACCGCGGCAACGGCCTCGCGGTCCGGCCGAGCGTTGATCGCCGAGCGTGCCGAGTAGCCGATTTTCAGCGGCTCTGGACGGTGCTTGATCTGTTCGCCAAAAGGTTTGTCGGGCAGTGCAACTCGGTAGGCGGCGCTCGGGTCGGGTCCGACGATCGCGTCAAGCAGCGCCGCACTGTCGCGCACGGTGCGCGACACGACTCCCTGGGTCGCCATACCCAGCATCTGTTCCCCGGTCTGCGGGCCGTAGGGCGCCAACCCCCGGCTGGGCTTGAGGCCGACCAGCCCGTTGCAGGCGGCGGGGATGCGAATCGACCCGCCGCCATCGTTGGCGCCGGCGGCGGGCACGATGCCCGCCGCCACGGCCGCTCCGGATCCGCCCGAGGAGCCGCCGGGTGTGTGCCCGGTATTCCACGGGTTACGGGCCGGGCCCCAATAGTCGGGTTCTGTCACGCCCTTTGCCCCGAATTCCGGGGTATTGGTCTTCCCGAAGATCACCAGGCCGGCGTCCAGGAACCGCTGAGTGACCAGGGCATGCCGGTCGGCCACGTCATGGGCCAGCGAGCGGGACCCGCACGAGGTCGCAAAGCCGCGGTATTCCTGGCCGAGGTCTTTGAGAAGAAATGGCACACCGGCGAACGGTCCGCTCAGGTTCGGGTCGGCGGCTTGCCGGTCGGCAACCTCGTCGAGGCGACAGACGATGGCGTTCAGCCGTGGATTCACCGCGTCCGCTCGTTGCCGCGCCAATGCGAGAAGCTCGGTCGGGGTGACCTGCTTGCGCTCGACCAGCTCGGCCAGCCCGGTCGCATCCAGCGACATGTATTCGTCAAGGTGCATGCGTTCTCCTTCGCTTCGGCCCGCATGCGCGCGGCGCGGGCAACGCCCCACGTCTATTTCGACGCCGCTGCATGCTGTTGACGTTAAGCCGACGCGAGCCTTGCGTGGGGGCGCCTTAGTATCACCTGATGCCCACGGCAGCTGAACCGTTTACGATCCAGGGCCCCGGCGGGGTGCAGATCGTTGCTGATCGCTTGGGGGATCCGCAGGCGCGCGCGGTGGTGTTCTTGCACGGCGGCGGACAGACCCGCCGGTCCTGGGGCAAGGCGGCCGCCGCTGTCGCCGCGCAGGGGTGGCAGGCCGTCACCGTCGACCTGCGCGGCCACGGCGAATCGGACTGGTCCGACGACGGCGACTACCGCGTCGTCAGTTTCGCCGCCGATGTCCAAGAAGTGCTGAGCACGCTGCCCCCGCAGCCGGTGCTGGTCGGTGCCTCCCTGGGCGGGTTCACGTCGATGCTGCTCGCCGGGGAGCTGTCCCCGGGCATCGCCAGTGCGGTCGTGTTGGTGGACATCGTGCCGAACATGGACCAGTCCGGGGCCAACCGGATACACGCCTTCATGGCCGACCGGGTGGAGTCGGGCTTCAGCTCACTCGACGAAGTCGCCGACGCGATCGCCGAATACAATCCGCACCGGCCGCGACCAACCGATCTGGAAGGCCTGACCACCAACCTGCGTCGCCGCGGCGATCGCTGGTATTGGCATTGGGATCCGCAATTCATCAGCGGCACTGCGGCTTTCCCTCCTTTTGAGGTCACCGACCCCGACCGGATGCACGCCGCCGTCGAGGCGATCCTGCGCGCGGGGGTGCCTATTCTGCTGGTCCGCGGCCAGATGAGCGACCTGGTCAGCCAGGAGCGCGCCGACGAATTCCTTGCGCGTTTCCCGCAGGTCGAATTCACCGATGTCCGCGGCGCGGGACACATGGTGGCCGGCGACCGCAACGACATCTTTGCCGGTGCAGTGTTGGACTTCCTTGCCCGGCACGTCGATGCCGGATGAACCAAGTGCGCGGAACGGGTTGGTTGCCATCAGATTTCAGGTCGGAAGCGCTGTTACTATCTGCGGGGCGCAAGCGAAGGGGGACGGCGTGACCAGAACGTGGTTGCGGGGGTTCGGGCTCTTGGGCGCTGTGATGGTGATCGCAACGGCGGTCGCCAAAACCGCTCTGGCAGCGCCGCCCCCGGCACTGCCGTCGCCGCCACCCGCGCCGGGCGTCGGAGTCGATCATGAATCCGGAAGGTGCACAGCCGGATTCGCCGCGCAGGGATCCGACGGCAGCTTCTATTTGATGACGAGTGGGCACTGCGACTCGCACGACGGCACCGAATGGACGTACGGCAACGACGCTCCGCTCGGCCGGATCTCTGCTAGCGAGCACGACGGCGATAAGCGAGACGCCGCCATCATCCGCCTGGAGCCAAGTGTCGGCATGCCGGTGGGCGATGTCGGCGGCAGGTATCAGGTTCGAGAGGTGTTGAGCCGCCAGCAGATTCAGGACGGTATGCCGTTCTGCAAGATCGGCGCGGTCACCGGCGAGACGTGTGGTGTCATCCAAAGCATCAATGGTGACGTCGTCGAAGCCAGCGTGTTCAGCCTGGACGGCGACAGTGGCAGCCCGGGCTTCGTGATGAACCCGGACGGCACCGTCAGCGCGGTCGGTCTGCTGATGTCATCGCCCGACGGTGATGACTACACGACCTACTTCATGCTCATCAATCCGCTGCTGGGCAAGTGGGGGCTTCGGGTACTTCCGTGAGAGTGGCTTACTGGCGCTGAGTAGGCCAACCAGCGGCACTTAACGTAGCGTTTGCGAGTCCGGGGCACCGGGTATCAGGTGGACCGGCCGTTAAGGCGCCGGCCCGGAAGGGTGCGGTCGGTCAACCTGTTGTTGACGCGGCCGACTGAAGAGGCAGCGGAACCAGCGACACGAAGGGAAGCAGTAGTGAAGCGTGGGATCGTGGTCGGCGTAGCCGGCATGGCCCTGGTGGTAGCGGCCAGCGCCGGATGTTCGAGCAACAAGTCCAGTACCGGATCGTCCGGCTCGCCGTCATCTTCGGCAGCGGCCGCGGCAGGTCCGGTGCTCATCGTCGACGGTCAGAATCAAAACATCAGCGGGCAGGTCACCTGCACCGCCGCGGGCGACAACACCAACATCGGCATCGGCGACCCGACCGCCGGCCTGGGCGCCGTCGTCAGCAATGGCAATCCACCACTGGTCCACTCGGTAGGGCTGGGCGCCGTCAACGGCGTCGCGCTCGGTTTCTCCGACGCCGCGCCCAACCAAAGCGGCAGTGCGGGGGCCGCGGTCAACGGCAAGGACTGGGCCATCAAGGGCACCGCTACCGGTACCGACATGAGCAACCCGCAGCAACCGCAACAGGTAACCAAGCCATTCGAGTTGGACGTCACCTGCCCGTAGTGCAGGCCATCGACACCCAAGAGGGGACGCAGCTATGTCTATGAAACGTGTCGTCAGCGCTGCCGCGTTGGCTGCCGGCCTGAGTATCTCCGCGGCGACCCTGAACGCCGGGTCGGCCTACTCCGCTCCACTCGATCCACCGCCCCCGTGCCCGAACTGCCACGGGGGAGGCGGTGGTGGCGGTAACCCCGGCGGGCCGGGCGGCCAGCCAGGTGGGCAGCCGGGCGGTGGTAATACTCCGCCGGCGCAGGGTGGTCAGACCAACCCGCCGCAGGGTGGACACAACAGTCCGCCGGCGCAGGGCGGTCAGACCAACCCGCCGCAGGGTGGTCAGACGAACCCGCCGCAGGGCGGGCAGACGAACCCGCCGCAGGGTGGGCAGACCAACCCGCCGCAGGGTGGCCAGAACACTCCGCAGCCCAACCAGCATGGTCAGAACCCCGGCCAGACGGGGCAGAACACCCCGCCCGATGAACACGGGCAGTACCCGCCGCAGGGCGGGCAGAACAACCCGCCCAACGAGCACGGCCAAAATCCCCCGACACAAGGCGGGCAGACCAATGCGCCGGCGAACACCCAGAACCCGCCGCCGAACAACAGGCAGCGGTACGAGTCGCTGAACCCGCCGGCCACGCAACCTCCCCACCCGCCGTACATTCCGCGCCACGACGTGGTCACGGCCAACGCGCAGATCGGTGGACCCGGCGGTCCGGATGTCCAATTCAGCATCCCGGGCCGCGGGGCGCCCCCGCCGCCGCGCGAGCACGGCTACGGCTGGAACGACGGCCGGGCGCCCGGCCACCCGCCGCCATACTGGGAGGGCCCGCCGCCTCGGGGTGGCTGGGACGGTCCGCCACCTCCGGGAGGCTGGAACCGGCCGTGGGACGGTCCGCCGCGTGATGTGGATTATGGGCGGCGCGACTTCGGGCCCTTCAACTACAACACCTTTACCGTCATCCCGGTCTTCAACTGGCAGTACGGGGGTTGGGGTTACTGGTTCTTCGGTGTGTGGGTGCCGCTGTACTGATCTGTACTGATCACCCCGAACCGTCAGCGGGCGCAGCCAATGGCGCGCCCGCTGACGCGTTCGCTGCGGCTGTCTCCTGCGCCGATAGCGCCGCCATGGCAGGCTCCGGGGATGGACGTGAGGGAGAACGTTCGCCGAGCCATTGACGTCATGACGGCTTGGACGTCCGACGGCCCGGACTTCACGTGGAACCGACTGGTCGAGAACGTGCTCGATGAGCCCGACGGTGACCTCATGCTGTTGCTGGGCTTCGTTAATCTCGCTGGCGAGCTGGGCATCAGACTGGAGAAGGCCACCGGTCAAGACGTGCGTTCGCACCTGCGAGACATCGCCCGAAAGTACGTCTGACCGACGTGAGGATTTACTGGGGGTGGCCCGCCACGTAATCGGCGGCCGGGGTCGGTGAGGACGCGTCGTAGCCGATGGGCAGCAACACGTCGCCGGCCGTCGTCAGGCTGTAGACGTCCCACCGGTAATAGGCGCCGAACGTCGCGGGGTCGGCGGCCATCAGCGCCGCGTAGTCGTCGACGGCGCGAACATATTCGTGGGCGTGGTTGTACCCGTAGATAGCGTGGTCCCGATCGTTGGCAAAGCCATTGGCTGCCAGGTAGCGGCCCGCCGCCAGAATGCTGTCGTGAGGTGAATGGATGTCGCCGCCCTGCCCGTAGCCGGCGAACGTCGAGGGCAAAAACTGCATGGGTCCCTGCGCGCCGGCGGTGCTTGCGCCGACGATGCTGCCGAATCGGGACTCGATGAAGTTGATCGCGGCCAGATAGTTCCAGCTGACTCCGGATTCGGACTCCGCCTGGTGGTAATCGTTCATTAGCTCGTCGGCCGGTGCGGGGGGCACGATGCGCCATGCCGGCAGGGTTTCGCGCACCGGGGTCAGCGCGGTGAGTTGCCGGCGGGCGTCGACGTTGCGGCCGTAGACATCGAGCAGCTCCGGGGGAATGCGCGGGCGCGTCGTGGCGTCCCATTCTGGATGGCGTCCAATTGCGCGGTAGGCCGCCTGCTCGCGATGCGCCGCTGCCGTCAGCGCCGGGTCAGGTGTTCCCGGATCCCGTAGCGCGCGCTCGTCGGCCACCAGGTCGTCCGCCAACTGCGCGGGGTCCGACGCCAGGTGAGGCTGCGCACCGCCAGGCGTTCCCGCGTCGGCGGGCACCATCCGCGTCGTCGGCGCGGGAGGCGCGGCGACACGTGCCGCGGTGCTCGGTCCGGTCGCGGCCGTCGGATGCGACGGCGAACAACCCGCGAGCGCGAACACGATCGCGCCGACGACGAGTGGCGCGGTGCGCCGGTCACGACTCACGGTGATCACGTCCGTCCAGCCTCGAATCCCACGGCTCCGGTTGGTTAGCTCACAGCGAGTCTGTCGCATCGGAGCCTCAGACATCAATGTGGTGACGTCTTTTGTTTGCAGGGAGTTGTAACAATTGCGCGGCACTCTCAGACTGATTGGTATGCGCGACCGCCAGAAGATCGACTCAGAATTGCGGCTCATCGCGCTGCGGCGTCAAGCGATCCGCGAGCAGGGCGGTCGGCCATCATCGCGAGAGGCCGACGAACTGCTTGACGAAATCTTGGCCCACGGCGCTTTGACAACCGAGCTCGACCCGTTTGCAGTCTGGGAAACCGAGGTCGGCGCCGCCGCGCGGTCGCGCGCCAGCAAGATCCGCGCCATGGCGTCTCGACGACGTAAGGTTGCTGCGCTGCGCCGCTTCGGTCTTTTCGCGGCATTACCGCTATCTCTGGTAGCCGTCGTCTCCGCAGTGGTGGTGATGTTCGTGCTCCACCGCCCGGATTCGTCGGCGCAATCGGAGGACGCCCCGCCGTCGGTCGCACCATCCACACCGGCTGCGGCCGCCACACCGGCGGCGCCCACCACACCGGCTGTGCCGAAGCCGTCCACTCCGGCGGTCAATGCTATCGACACGGCGTTCATCTCCGTGTTGAAGCAGGAAGGCGTGCCAGTTCCCAGCCAGGAATACGTGATGACCCAAGGGCACGCGGTCTGCGACTTCCTGGCGCACCAACCGAACTTCGCAGACGCGGTCGGCTTCGTGCAACGAACATCGGTGTGGGACACCGATCAAAGCACCGCCGTAACCGCCGGCGCCATCGCCTCGTACTGCCCTCAGTCCCGACCTACAACCCCCGACCAGATCTCGCCGGCCTATCAGAACACGCTCTCTGATCTGCAGGCCATCGAACGAAAGCTGCAAGGTATCCAAGGGAACCTGCAAGACATTCACGATGGGCTGCCCGGCGTCCCGGGCCATCCGTGACCCGGGTCGTTGCCTTCGCCGATCAGGATGGGTCGACCTGCCAATGGCGACGGGCAGGGAATCGCTGCGCGTCCGCCGCTCAGTAGTTGTGACAGGTAGCGAAGGTCCGTTGGAGACTGTCGAGGTAGGGCGCGCTATCAGGGTTACTGACTCTCCTGGGCAGTTTGCCTTCGTTGACTGGGTGACCCTGCGAGGAACTGACGCAGCCCGTCCTGCATCTCCGGATCGGCGTTGACGAAGGCGGCAACTGTCGGGTCTTCCGCGTTCAGTGCTGCCACGAGTTGGTCGTGATTGCACGTAGTGTTGACGGCCGGTCCTAGATCGGGAGCTACGGACGCGACCCCGGCCCCGGTGGTCAACGACAATGTCAGATCACCAACCGCTACAGCAAATCTTGGCAACCACGTTTTAGTCATGCGTGGACCCTTTCCCGAACGGCGCCGACTCTAATCCGCGACGACTCAAAGCATGTAGCGATTCGACCCGCCGCTGCTCGGCAATTGGTCGCGATTTTGGCACGCTCTCAAAACCGGCCCGCAACGGCGCGGGAAGGTTGCCGTCAGCAAGTCAATGACCAACCAGCGGACGGATAACGCAATGATTAGCGGTGGCTCAGCCAACCACCGGGATTCCGCCCTTTATTGGCTCTTCGTAATCGAGAGTGCCGGAAAACGAATACGCGGGGTTACCAGTAATCTCCGGGACGTTCGCATTGGGTGCGAACCGGCCGGTCCCTTGTCATGCGACCCTCCAACCACCCACACTAGTAAAATATCGTTACTATCGTCGTCATGCAGCAGTACCGTTGACAGCAGCAAGAAATGCGCACGCGCCGCCGCGGTCGGGTCTGCGGCGATCTGACTCGGCAGAGTGGACGTAGGTTGTGTACCTCATGGGAGCAGTTGGGCGATGGAGCCGAGAACGGTATGGACGACGCGCAGCCGGTTGATCTAGGGGTGGCGTTGTTCGTCCCGTATCGGTACATGGAAGACCGAATCTTCCGGGCCATCCAGGATGCCGGGTTCGACGACTGGACCCTGGCCCAGTGCCGGGTGTTTCAACGCATTGCCCCGGACGGTTCGCGTCTCACAGACCTCGCTGATCAGGCGCAAATGAGCAAGCAGAGCGCCGGAGTGCTGGTCGATCAACTGGAACGCTTGGGTTATGTCCGCCGGGTCCCCGACCCGACGGATGGGCGCGCCCGGTTGATCGTGATCGAGGAACGTGGCCGGCGGGCGGCCGAGGTGGCAATGGCGACATCCACCGAGATCCTGGAGGAGTGGGCCGCCTACCTGGGCACCCGCAACTTCACGTTGCTGCAGCAGATCTTGGATCAACTCCGTGAGATCACCGACCCATACGAGCGGTAAACCCGGCCGGCTGAGCCTTTGCCCCGTTTCCCGTTCGCCCGAGCCGCCAGGGGCCGCGGGCGCCGGCAGGCTTGGACTCCGCCTTGACACTAGTCAGTTTAATTGACTAGTGTCGTCAATGATTCTTACAATTCTCCGTCGATGGACGGGTGGTTGCCACGATGCAGGCCCAAAACCCGCATTCACCAGCACGCCCATTCACCCCTCAACAGAAAGTGAAATATTATGAAGTTTCTTGTCCTTGGAGCGACCGGCCGCACCGGCGTCCCCTTCGTCAAAAAGGCACTCGACCAGGGACATCAGGTCACCGCCCTCGTTCGGCGGGCCGATGCCAACGTTGACTCTCGCGCTCAAATCGTCAGGGGCGACGTCACCGACGCCGCCGTGATCGCGACGGCAGCCCACGGCCACGACGCGGTCATCAGCACGCTCGGAGTGAAAAACGTCCGCGAAACCCCCACGTTGATCACAGACACCATCCGTGCCGTCATCGCTTCTGCGAAAACATCAGGGGTCGATCGCTTCGTCGTCGTCTCCGCGTTCGGAGTCGGCGACTCTCTTGCCAAGGCATCATTTCCGGCTGGCCTGATCTTCCGCACAGCGCTGCGCAAAAAATACGCCGACAAAGCCGCATCGGAAGTTCTCTTGACTGCGAGCGATCTGAAATGGACCCTCGAATACCCTGGGGCGTTGAACAACCGGGACAGCACCCGATACACCGCTACCGTGCTCGAGAATGTCACAAAACTGCCGATCCTCCCCTCAGCATCCCGCGCAAACGTCGCCGATTTTCTCCTTCACTCCGCCGTGGAAAACACCTTCATCCGTCAGATCGTCGTCGTCACCGACACCAAATAAGTCACCGATGCACGCCCAAAAACACCGCTCACCAGTGCCATCACCGGCCCTTCGTAAATTCAGAGTCCATTGACGAGTGCGTGGAGTGAGCCGCTGTGCAGCAGTGAACGGATTCGATAGTGAGTGATGTTGCGGAATCCGAGGGCGTTGCGGCGCAGCGCTTCTAAGCGCCCGTTGATGGCTTCGGTGGGCCCGTTGGAGCTCAACGACACGACCCCACCACCGGGATATCCCGAGCCTTCGGTGCACTGTCGATTACGAAGAGCCCCTTTATTCAGAACGCCTGGCGTTTATCGGCTCGGCGCCGCTTAAAGTTGCTTTACGACGGGGGCGCTCGGGACGCCGATCGTTATGCAGCCCGATGACCCCAGCATCACACCGGTCAGCACCGCAACCACCGCGGCAGCTTTCAGCATCTTCTTGGTGTTCTTCGTCCTCATCGTAAGCGCCTTTCTGCTGGTAGGAAAACCGTGGCGGCAAATACCGCGGCAAGCTGATGCTATCCATTTCTTTTGGGCATGTGTCGAATACTGCGCAAATCGGTCGAATTTTTCTAGGAAACAAAAGGGCTCGAAAATTGGGGATGGACTCGGATGGTCTTTTAACGCGTGCCTGGATGAACAGCGGGTGCTCGTCGAGAGGGACGAGAATCGCCACGAGAGCGAGGAAGCCTCGTTATAACCCGGGCCGTTTACGTTCCTATGACGGGGACTTAGGAACTGCTTCTAGCCTCCGCTGCGACCGGCGAGCATCGTTTGCGCATCGATTTTGCGGCACCTGCATACCCTTTTCTCGCTGATGTGGTGCGCGAGAACCCGCTGGCCTGAACATCGATCTCATGACGAGTGAGTTGCTTTGTCCCGATCTCTGCCCCGAGTGCAGCTATCCCCAGCTCGCACCCGGTCTGTGCTACTTCTGCCTTTCGGAAGGTGAAACGTCAGTCATCGTTCTCACGACCGCCAGGCGGCCTCGGGAACGGCGCGCGGAGGCTGAACGTAGCTTCTCCAACACTGCGGTTAGTACCTTCGCCGCGGTCGGCTGAGTCGACACCGCGCCGGGATGTCCAAGATCCGCGCGAGCGCCAACGCGATCTGCGCCAGACCTTGCCTGTCGGTGGCCGCATGGGGGAATGCTGCTCAGCCCGCACCGCGGACTCCGATGAATGCGTAAACAATGTGGGCACCGACGGCGCTCACCGGCGTCTAGCTAACGAAAACTCGTCTAACAGCTGTTCCGCCCGTTATGTGGAGCCCCCTGTCAGGATGAACTGTTCTGACGGCCCAGCGGGGGAGGGCGAAAAACCCTTCCTAGCAGCAAAATTCATCGCCCGAGATCACGGGAGATCTCTGTAACTATGGGTGAATTGTGGGCATTTTGTGGGCACGGCCGATCACGCGACTGGGAGCCCATTTGACATCGACACCGGCGTCCCTGAGTCCCCGGAAGGCCTCAGTATTGGGATCGCGCCCGGCGACGACCATCGAATACGTTGACTGACAACGATATAAGAAGTGCGGCTCGAATCTGTGGGCGTTGTTGTGCGGGTCGGCGGTGAGACACGTCGTGTTGATCTGCGATATCAGCCAAGAGCCTCCGGCAACCCCTCGCCTGAGCATGGCGCGTATCGAAGGTGCCGTTCAACCAATCACGGGACCGTGGGGGTACTCGCCCACTTCCACGGCGTCGTGCAGGCCGCGTCGATTCGGTTGGCGGCCTGAATGGCTGTGTCAAGGAAAATCGGCCCACTGTGATGGAGTAAATCGGCCCCCTTGGTTGGGCCGTGCCTACTTCATTGGCCCGATGCCGCCGCGTTCGTGGGAGCCCAACCTCAACGGTCGAGCCGGTCAAGACACCCGGCGAAACGCCCGAAAGGCAACATAATTCATGAACGCGCTCCAGCATCAAACGTGCGTCATCGCTGGTGCTCTTGGCCGAGCCGCCGGCACACCCATGAAGGCTATGCAGGCTCGTCTTCGGCGGGGGAGTCGTCGTCTTTGGCCAGGTGGTTCAGGACTCGTTTGTTCAGGGTGGCGAGCATGTCGAGCTCAGCCGGGGTAAGCAGATCGATGAAGTTCCGGCGGACGTCCTCCACGTGCCTGGGTGCCGCCTTCTCGATGGCGGCGCGGCCGGTGTGCAGCAGGCAGACCAGGGTGCTGCGGGCGTCGTCGGGGTTGGGCTCGCGGCTGATCAGCCCGTCCTGCTGCATGCGCCGCAGCTGGTGGGAGAGACGGCTCTTCTCCCAGCCCAGTGCGTTGCAGAGGTCGCGGGCGGGCATTCGGTCCCCGTCGTGACCCGAGAGCACCGCCAGGACCTCGTAGTCGGCCCCGGACAGGCCCGATTCCTGCAGGCCCCGGTTCAGGTGCGCGATGAGCTGATGATGCGCGCGCATGAAGGCCCGCCAGGCGCGATCTTCACGCGGGCTTAGCCAGTTGGGTTCCATCGGCCTCCATGCTACCCCGATTGGTTGACGCATCACTAATTACTTCATATGGTTGAGTAGTCAACCTTTTCCACGCCAATCAAGACGGGACACCTCATGAGCAGCATCAGCATCATCGGCTCGGGGAACATGGCCAGCGCCATCGGCGCCCTGGCCGTCAAAGGCGGCAACGCCGTAGAGGTCATAGGCCGCGATGCGGCCAAGGCCGCGGCCCTGGCCAGCGCGCTCGGCAACGGCGCCACGGCCGGAACATGGGGCGCCGCCCCGGTCGGCGACATCGTCATCCTCGCCGTGCTGTTCGACAACGCCGTGCCGGCCGTGAGCCAGTACGGGGACGCGCTGGCCGACAAGATCATCGTCGACATCACCAACCCCTTCAACGCCAGCGCCACCGGGCTGGCCATCCCCGACGACACCTCTATCGCGCAAATGGTCGCCGAGGCCGCCCCCGCAAGCGCCCATGTCGTCAAGGCGTTCAACACCCTCTTCCGCGACGTCCTGGCCGCGGGCGGTCCGCTGGATGTGTTCATGGCCGGCGATGACGCGCAGGCCAAGGCGAGCCTGTCAGTGTTCATCACGAGCCTCGGACTGCGCCCGCAGGACACCGGCGACCTGAGCATGGCGCACTGGCTGGAGGGCGCGGGCCTGCTGTCGGTAGGCGTGGGCCGAAGCGCGGGGGACTTCAACTTCTCCCTTGGCGTCAAATTCGGCTGAGCTCGCCGCCGGATCCGGCACGCGGCCCGTCCCGGCTGGCAGGGACCCGCCTGCGTCGGGCGATAAGCACACAGATCGGTGTACATCACATCGGCACTATTCAATGATTGGAGTGATCGTGGGAAAACTTGACGGCAAGGTAGCCGTGATCACGGGCGGACAAGTGGTATGGCGCTGGCCGGTGCCAAGTTGTTCGTTGACGAAGGAGCTCACGTCTTCATCTCGGGCCGACGGAAGGACGCGCTGGAAGAAGCCGTCGAACTGATCGGGCGGAACGTGACCGGCGTGCAGGGCGACTCGGCCAACCTCGACGATCTGGACCGTTTGTTCGACGCGGTCAAACAGGAAAAGGGCGCGATCGACGTGTTGTGGGCAAGCGCCGGGGTGGGCAAGCAGCGCAGGCTCGGTGAGATCACCGAGGAGGACTTCCATGACGCCTTCTGGCTGAACGCGCGCGGCACGCTGTTCACGGTTCAGAAGGCGCTGCCGCTGTTCAACGATGGAGGCTCGATCTTCATGACTGGGTCAAACGCCTCGCTCAGGGGCTACCCCAATTGGAGTGTGTACGCGGGAAGCAAGGCCGTGCTACCCGCCTACGCACGGGTGTGGGTGTCCGAGTTGAGGGACAGGAAGATCCGGGTGAACGTGCTGACCCCCGGCCAGGTCGCCTCGCCGATGTTGGAAGAGGTAATGGACGAGGAGGCGAAGGCGCAGTTCGAGTCCGTGATCCCGCGGCGAGAGATGGGCCGCCCTGAGGAGGTCGCGTCGGCCGCGTTGTTCCTCGCCTCCGACGACTCGAGCTATGTCAATGGCATGGAGTTGGTGGTCGACGGCGGCACCACAGTGATCTGAGTGAGAGACGCCGGAATGTATGCCGGCAAAGACATCGTCGCACCGGACCGCGGCCACCAGCGCAGAAGCGTACGGGCCGTCCGATTTCGGAAATCCGTTTTGGTCGTCCGTTTATCGCACCGACCAGGTCTCACACAACAAGCACGAAGCACACAAGGAGTCGCCATGACCACCCTCGCCCCGCACCGCGACACCGTGGAATTCTTCGTCGACTGCATGCACGGCGGCGCAGACAAAGACGCTCTTTCCGGCATCCTCGCCGAGGACGTGGTGCTGTACGGCCCGCTCGGCGATGAGCCAATCACTGGCCGCGGGGCAGTCCTGGAAGCCATGCGGAGCGTCGGCGCGGTGGCGGCCGACCTCACCTACAAAGAAGTCCTCAGCGGACAGACGCACCACGCCGCGTACTTCCGGCTGCAGATCGAAGACACCGTGGTCGACGGAATGGACTACATCCTGCTCGACGCGGACGGCAAGATCGCCGAGGTGACCATATGGTGGCGCCCACTGCCGGCCGGCATCCAGATGCAGCGTCACCTTGCGGGTCTCCTCGGCATGCAGCCCTGGGAACTGCGCACAAATGGGGATTGACACGAAGGACGTACGCTACGCCCGCAGCGCGCCGGAATGCAGATCCCAACTGTCGCTGATGAAGCCGGCGGCCTGGCGAGGCCCACCTCGTATTCGCCGGCGACCGCCCGGATGCGTACGCGTTTGATTCATCCGCTCATCGACACCTGTTGAGGCATTGCGCGGAGCCGCTGGAATGCTCTGTGAAACAGGCAATTTCGTGCGGATCCACCGCGTGGCGTTGGTAAGTCATTGAACGATATTGTGCTGCAACATAGTTGGCAATATCGAGTACTCCGTGCCACATAAGCCCTGATATCAGCGCCTAGAAAGCGTCACCGTTATGACGCTCGAGTATGGCGCCTCGAGAGCGGGCGTCACGGCGTTCAGCCACTGCGGTTCCATCGGCTCCATGCTACCCGATTGGTTGACGCATCATCCATCCGTGCATATGGTTGAGTAGTCAACCTTTCTGATCGTCCACCTAGACGGGATACTTCATTGAGCAGCATCAGCATCATCGGCCGGGGGAACATGGCCAGCGTGCTGGCCGCCCGGGCGCTCGCAGGTGGCAACACAGTCGAGATCATCGGCCGCGACCTGGCCAAAGCCAACGAATTGGCCGCCGCTCTCGACGGCGCCACTGTCGGGACGGCTGGCACCGCCCCGGCCGGGGACATCGTTATCCTCGCCGTGCCGTACGCCAGTGCGGCGGCGGTGGTGAGCGAGTACGGGGACGCCCTGCGCGGCAAGGTCATCATCGACATCACCAACCCCGTCACCCCCGATTTCAAGGACTTTGTCACCCCAGAGGGCAGTTCTGGCGCGCAGGAGATCGCCAAGGCCGCCCCCGCCAGCGCGCATGTCGTGAAGGCGTTCAACACCCTGTTCTCCAACGTTCTGAAGGTCGGCTCAGCCGAGGGTCGCCCGTTGGACGTGTTCATCGCCGGCGATGACGCGCAGGCAAAAGCCCACGTGTCGAGGTTCATCTTGAGCCTGGGACTACGCCCGATGGACGCCGGGCCGCTGCCCATGGCGCGGGCACTGGAGAACGCGGGCCTGCTGGAGCTGGCCCTCATGACCCACGTCGTCAAGCACACCAACTTCGCCCTGGGCGTCACCATTCTCGGCTAGCGCTCACGAGCCGCCACGTCTCGCGCCGTCATCACGCCAGTCGATGTTCGGCACAAAAGACAACAGAAGAACACCCACCTACTGAACCTCAGAAGGACAGCTACATGCGCGTTTTGGTTACCGGCGGGACCGGTCATTCCGGTTCGTACATCATCTCCGAGCTCGTCGCCGCAGGGCACGAAGTCACCGGTCTGGCCCGGTCGGACAAGGCCGCGTCGGCGGTCTCTGCGCTCGGCGCGACGGTGCGCCGCGGCGATATCGAAGATCTCGACGGGCTCAAGGAGGCGGCCGCGGACTCCGACGGCGTCATCCACGTCGCGTTCCGACGTGACCTGCTCCCGTCCGGTGGGATTGACGCCGTGACGGCCGTGGAGTTCGAGCAAGTGGCCGCCTTCGGCGAGGCACTCGCGGGAACCGGAAAGCCGCTGGTCACCGCAGGCAGTATCGGCAGCCCCGGGGAGGGCCTGGGCCGGCCGGCCACCGAGGACGACCCGGTCCTTCCCGGCGGCGAGGAGCACAAGGGCACCCTTCGGTTTCGTAATGCCGTGGAGGGAGCCGTACTCGGCCTCGCCGAGCGGGGTGTGCGGTCTTCGGTCGTGCGGCTTCCCCTCATCGCGCACAGCACGACCGATACTGCCGGTTTCCTGCCGGGGCTGATCGCAGTCGCGAAGCAGAAAGGCGTCGTCGGCTACCCCGGAGAGGGCGCGAACCTCTGGGTCGCCGTGCACATCCGCGATGCCGCCTCCTTATTCCGCTTGGCGCTGGAAAAGGGCCCGGCTGGCAAAGCGTGGCACGCGGTCCAGGACGAGGGCATCCCGTTCCGCAAGATCGCCGCGGCCATCGGCAGCCGTCTGGACCTGCCCGTCGTGAGCATTCCCGCGGACGTCCTGATGCTGCCGGGATACTTCGGGTCCCTTGCGTATCCGGTCACGATGTCCCTCCCGGCGTCCAATTTCCTCACGCGCCGGACCCTGGGCTGGGAACCTACTCAGCCCAGCCTGCTCGCCGATCTGGACAACGGCCATTACTTCTCCGCCAGCTGACAGCCTAGGCACAGCGGCCAAGTCGCACGTTCGACGAGGAGTGACCATGACCACGTTCGCCCCGCACTGCGGCACCTTGGAGTCCTTCGTCGACTGCATTCACGGCGGCGCAGACAAAGACACTAGCCGCGACTATCTTTTGCGAGCATCATGTGTGGCCTGTTTCGAGGCAAAGGGTAAACCGGCTGACGTCGCGTTGGAGATGTCGTAGTCCGCATCAGGTGCCGATCCTTGGAGGCTCACCAGTACCGTACTGACAGTATCGGCGGTCGGCAGCAAGCCGTCCGGGTCGCAGATGCGTAGCACTAGGGATACCGCATCACCGGGTACCAACGCCCAGTCTATTCCAGCGCGCGCGCAGCTCACCGAGATTCTGTGCAGCGCCGAGAAGCCTGCGACACCAAAGAATTCCAGACGGGTCAGATCAAGGATCAGTCCGCGGCAACGCACTTGGTGGGCGAGTGAATACTCGGCGAGGGTATGTGCGTTCGTACCGTCGATGTCGCCGTGGGCGCTGACAATGACCACGGACGACTTCATCCAGCGAGTGTCCCAATGCGCTAATTGACCGTTGCCCGGCTTGGACAAAGGCATGGAGAAAACGGCATCGCCCGCCAGGGCGGAAGAGCATAACGATGTGTCGGACATGGTGATCCAGTCGTGCGGGAAATCACCGGAATGTCAGGGCATGAAGCCAACGCTCGTTGGGTACAGCAGCGTACGGCTGAACCCGTCCCGGACCAGCTGAGATTCTCAGCAGCCATGACACTACACCGATTGGTAGGTCCCGCACGGTATTCAGCCGGCGTGTTCAAACGCGGGAAGGGGGCCAGCTAACCTCGCCTCGACGGAGTCAACTTAGCCCTATGATGGGGAGTTATCTCGTGGCGGGTGCGCCCTGGGTATGCGGCTGGTCGCCGGTGATCCCGACCCCAGCAGGATTGTGAAGCAGGTACCGGCGATGGTGGAGTTCACCGAGGACACTGCCGGGCCGCGGTCGCTGACATCGGCGCGGCTCAGTGATGATGACGCCGATTTGCGGGCGGCGATCAGCAATCTTGCGGGGCTGGTCGCGGATCATCGGCGTTTGCCCGAGTTGTTGGCGGAGGTGGCGGCGTTTGCGGTGCGCGCGATACCGGGGGCCGACGGCGCCGGGGTGACGTTGCTGAACGTCGAACGGGCGGACAACATGGTCGCGGCGTTGGCGGCCAGCGCTCCCTTCGTCGCCGAGATCGACAAAATCCAGTACGTGACCCTTAATGAGGGGCCCTGCATCACGGCGGCGCTGGAACGTCGCACGGTGCGCTCCGGGTCGCTGGGCGGGGAGAAGATGTGGCCGCGGTTCGGTCCGCGGGTGGGCCGCTTGGGGGTGCACAGTGCGCTGTCGCTGCCGCTGTTGCTGCCTGATCGGGTGGTCGGGGCGATCAACGTATATGCCTACGGCAAGGATACTTTCGATGGGCACGCCGCCGAATTAGGGGAGTTGTTCGCCAAACCAGCGGCGGTCGCTGTGCACAACGCGCAGATCCTCGCGGACGCGCTTGCCCTGACTGTGCAGTTGCAGACGGCGTTGTCCACCCGACCGGTGATCGATCAAGCGGTTGGCCTGATCCGTGGACGTACCGGGCGCAGCGCCGAGGGCGCATTTACCCAGCTGCGGGCGATGAGCCAATCTGAGCATCGCAAGTTGGCTGATGTGGCCCAACACATGGTCGATGAAGCCGTGCGCCGCGCCCGCGCCCGCGCCCGACCTGAGCCGGAGAGCCCAGCGGGCGTACCGTAACAAGCGGGGAAACAGTTACGGGACGGGTCCTGACTCGCGTCTCGGAATCCTCACCGCGCACAGCGACTGGCCATGCGTGGCGTCGGGCAGGCTTGATCACGCTCGGGAGCGTGCAGCGGAGCAGTCCTCTCGTGGAGATTGACGCGGCCCTGGCCGCAGACCTGGGCATTCTCAGCGCAGCTTTGGATGAGCCCGGCGCCGATGTCGCCGATAGTCTGCGCCAGCTCACGGCCGATACCACCGCTGCAATACCCACCTTCCTGGGGCTGACCGTGACCGTCGACGGCAGTGATCCGCCGTTCACGTTCACCACCTTCGTCAAAGGTGCCGGGGCAGGTGATGCCCGCACCTCGTTGAGCCTGGCGTTGCCAGGTGTCGGTGTCGGTGATGTCGGTCTTCTTCCGGCCCTGATGGTCGTCTTGTACGCGGGGTCTCCGGGAACCTTTGTCGACCTCGCCGCGGACCTCGCGTGGCTCACCGCCCGGCCCTTCAGTGACTTCGTCCTCGATCAGCACCTGCCAGCCCATGCCGAAAGGGGCGCCGCAACAAGCCTGTTCGAGGCGTCGGTCATTAACCAAGCCATGGGAGCACTCATCGGTCAGGGCCACACGCCCGAGCAAGCCGAGCGCCACCTCACGGCTGAAAGTGCCAAACCCGGTAGCAGTCGCTACGCGGTGAGCCTGCGCATCCTGGCGGGGCTCAATGCGCGATAGCCGCTCAGCGGGGTGTAACCTGAGTGAGGTTGGGAACCCAGCCAGTCCGGGATGAAGTCAGCTGTCCGCCGCTGATCTCGCAGAGCAGCAGCTCGCGCCGGACACGCCGGTGACAACCGTCCACCGGGATCACCTTGAGCGCTCTATCCACCCTTGAAACTGCGAATGCCCCTCGTGTCGGGCAAGGCCCCTACGGCTCCGCAAGCTTCGGCATTCTCAGTACGTATCCACCGACACCGTGTGGGCTCGCAACTTTCAGTGCAGCCTTGTCGGAAGGATTGTGCGCGAATGGTTCTGATGTCAGCGTGCTGCGCGTGGCCGACGGGGCGTTATCTTCTAGCGCTCGAGTGATCGCTGAGCTGGTCAATGGCTCCGCGACATCCGTGGCTGCAACGTCGGAATTGCTGAACGAGAGCGACATTGCGATTATCCAGCATGAGTACGGCATCTACGGCGGTGTCGACGGGGACGAAATCGTGGATATCATTGGCGCGCTGCGCATCCCATCGATCGTGATCGCGCACACTGTCCTCAAAGACCCGACCCCGCATCAGCGTTCGGTGCTGCAGACGATTGCGGCGATGGCGGATCAGGTTGTTGTGATGACGGAGGCGGCCAGGCAACGCCTGTGCCTCGGCTTCGACGTCGATCGCCGGAAGATCACCATCATCCCGCATGGTGCGAGCGTCCTGAAGCACGAGCCGGTGATGCGTTCGGGCAGGCCAACTCTGTTGACCTGGGGCCTGCTGGGGCCGGGGAAGGGCATCGAGCGGGTCATCGATGCGATGGGATCGCTGCATGGGCTCCACGGCCGGCCGCGTTACCTGATTGCCGGCCGCACGCACCCAAAGGTTCTGGCCGCCGATGGCGAGGCATACCGCGCCGCCCGTGTTGAACAGGCGCGGCGCACCGGGGTAGCGGACTCGGTGTGCTTTGACGCCAACTACCGCGACGTGTCGTCGCTGACGGCGCTCATTCGGTCCTCGGCCGTAGTGGTGCTGCCCTACGACTCGAGGGATCAGGTCACGTCCGGTGTTCTGGTCGACGCCATCGCCAGCGGGCGTCCGGTCGTGGCCACCGCCTTCCCCCACGCAGTCGAACTCCTCGCCAGCGGCGCGGGCATCGTCGTCGGTCATAACGAGCCCGATGCGCTGGCGACCGCCTTGCGCCGACTGCTGACCGAGCCGCGGCTTGCCGGCTCCATGGCCGCGGAGGCCCGCCGGTTGGCCCCGACCATGGCCTGGCCGGTGGTAGCCAACGCCTATCTGGGCCTGGCACACCGGATTCTCGCTAATCGTCGGTCGCTGGTATGACCGCCATCGTGTCGGCCCCGAAGTTTGACCACCTGTTGCGGATGACAGACGGACGCGGCACGTTTGAGCATGCCCGTTTCGCCGAGCCCCGGCCCGAGCACGGTTACTGCACCGACGACATGGCCCGGGTTCTCGTCGTCGCCACCCGAGAGCCCAACTCGGCCGGGGAGCTCAACGGCCTTGCGCGCGTGGCCGTGCAGTTCCTCAACGATGCGCAGTCCTACGCGGGCACTTGCCGAAACCGGATGGACAGCAAGGGCCGTTGGCAGGATGAGCCCTGCCTGGAGGATTGCTGGGGGCGCTGCATCTGGGGATTGGGAACCGCCGCCGCGCATAGTGAGGTCGGTCTGCTTCGCCGGTTGGCCGTCATTCAGTTCGAACGTGCCGCGAAGGTGCGATCGCCGTGGCCCCGGGCGATGGCGTTCGCGGCGTTGGGCGCCGCCGAACTCCTCTCCGTCGACCCCGGGCATCAGGCGGCACGCGCACTCCTAGCCGACTACGCCGACACCGTGGCCAAGCCGAGCGGCGACCCGTCCTGGCCGTGGCCGGAGCCGCGGCTGACTTACGCGAATGCGGTTCTAGCCGAGGCGATGATCGCCGCGGGCGTCGCGCTCGACCTATCGACACTGCGGTATCAGGGCTTGGATCTGTTGGGTTGGCTGGTCGAATACGAGATGGCGGGGGATCACCTCTCGCCCACTCCCGCGGCGGGCCGGGGGCCGGACGACCTTCGGCCCGGATTCGATCAGCAGCCGATCGAGGTGTCCACCCTCGCCGACGCGTGCGCGCGTGCCGCGGCCATTGACCCCGGTTCGATCTGGATCGACGGGGTCCTGGCCGCTGCGGCTTGGTTTATGGGCGGCAACGACGCGGGACAGCTCATGTGGGACCCCGAGACCGGCGGTGGATTCGACGGCCTGCACGCTGATGGGGTGAACCGCAACCAGGGCGCGGAGTCGACGCTGGCCCTGCACTCCACGATGCAGCACGCTCGGCGCCTCTCGACTGTGCGGCAATGACTTCCGTGCGGCCCGGGCTCATCACGCGTAGTCCCCAGCGGCTTGCAGCCAATCCGGCGCGGGTCATCACCCGACTGTTCGTACCAGGCCAGGAGGGCTTCGAGCACCATGAATCCCGAGCGGGCGCGGTGCTGGCGCGGATCCTGGCCTTGGACGAAGATCAGGTGCGGGCGTCGTTGGACGATGTAGTCATCCGCTTCAATGAGCGTCACCGCGATCTCGCTGGCACGTTCCGTCGGCACGCCCGTGAACTCGCCGATCGGCTGGATCCCGTCAGGGAACTCTCCGAGGCGCGAAAGTTGTTGCTGGGTGCGACGTTCACCAGCGAGTACGCCATTGAAGGGGCGGCGTTGTGCAACCCAAGCATCGTGGCCCATCCCGACCAGGGTGGGACAGTCGCGGGCAGCCTGCGATTCGTGATGAGCGTCCGCGGCATCGGCGAGGGGCACCTTTCGTCCATCGGTTTCCGAACCGGCATCATCGACGCAGCCGGCGGCAGCAGCTTCGACGATCCGACTTCGTTCGCCACGGCCGGCAGGGCGGAGCCCGCTCTGCTCGGCGCAGCCGTCTTCCGCAGTGAACTTACCCGGGTAGACGACGCCGGTGAGGCTGCCAACTATGTCCTCGACGGGCTCGGCGAGCGCTTCACCCGAGCTGCTCTCGAGCAACGATTGACCAAACTCGAGACTTCGATGAGAACCCGCAGGCAAGCCAAAGAGACGATTTCTTTACTTCGTACCATCGCCGAGCGGACCTATGCCGTCGAATTCTCGCACGGCACAACACTTTCCGAGCGGATTCTGTGGCCGTCGATGTGGGCAGAGCAGGGTGGGATGGAGGATGCACGTTTCGTCCGTTTCGTCGAAGACGACGGCTCCATCGCTTTCCACGCCACCTACACGGCGTACAGCGGATCCCACATCAGCCAGCAACTCCTCGAGACCAGTGATTTCCAGTCCTTCACCTCCACACCGATCGTCGGACGTGCCGCCACCAATAAGGGTCTGGCGCTGTTTCCTCGCCGGATTGGCGGTCGCTTCGCCGCCATGTCGAGATCAGATCGCGAATCGAATACCGTTACCTACTCCGATGATCTGTCCGTCTGGACGAGTGTGCTTCCCTGTCAGAGGCCCACCCGAGCCTGGGAGGTACTACAGCTCGGAAACTGCGGTCCGCCGATCGAAACCGACGCGGGGTGGCTGGTGCTCACCCATGGCGTCGGTCCGATGCGCACCTACTGCATTGGGGCGATTCTGCTCGATCTCGACGATCCGACACGGATTCTTGGTCAGCTGCCGGAGCCGCTACTGAGCCCAGCCGCTGATGAGCGGGACGGCTACGTGCCCAATGTTGTCTACTCCTGCGGTGCCCTCGTGCACGCCGACACGCTGGTGCTGCCGTACGGCATCTGTGACGGCGCCATCGGTATCGCCACCGTGCCGCTGCCCGATCTCCTCGCAGCTCTTAGCCATTGAGACCCAAGGCATTTCGAAGATTACCCGCACGCCCCCGCCGTCGACCGGCAATGTTGACAAACTTTTTTGTAGGGCGTTTGATGGAGATCTACCGGACGCTGGCCATCGGCAGACTTCATCTGGAATTGTCGTCACGATCAACGTGTTTCCGTCTGTTCCCGGGATATCTGATTCGACCTCTGCGCGACGCCACGCGTAGGGCGAACCCCCGTGCGGGCGTGCCCGCCCTTCAGTCAAAGGAGAACTGACACATGATATCTGACGACCAACAACGAACTATCTTCAGCAAGAACGTACTTCACATCGGTGCGGGCTTCAAAGATAAGGAGCGCCCGCATGTATTGGAGACGTTGTCGACGCTCGGTCCACACCCGCTGGGACGATGGGATCCGCGGGACATGGATGCGGAAGTCTCTCCTGCACGCCGTTCGAGATCACCTGATCTGCAAGGTAAGACACACCAACCAGCGGCCCGCTTCTGTGGGCAGACAGAGAGGCCCTTATGACGCGTGTCATCCAAGCGCGAGTTGTCGGCAACAATGCCGCGATGGGCAGATCAACGCCGGCAGCTGACGGGCCGTACCTGACCGTCCACGAAGTATTGCGTGCGGGTATACGCCGCACCGAGGGACGCAAAGACATGGCTGCGGCACAGTCGACGTGGGAATCCGAAGGCGGGTCAGACGAAGCGGGAGTAACGACCCGAAGTCTGTGCGCGGCCTCTAGTCTCGAGGGTTCATCAGAGACCGCGCACTGCCAGCCGCAAGACGGATGAATAGTCGTGAGCTCGCATCGGCGCCACCGGTGCCGAATGTGAGCGGATGTCAGCGGCTGTGATCTTCCTTGGCGTAGACGCCGGCGTGAGGGCATCAACGAAACTGGCCTAGTCGGATCTGTCGACGAGCGCCCGCGAGGCGCGGAGCGTCGCGTTGGATTCCGTGAATGGCGGGGGCCGGTGCCGCCGGCGACGTAGAACATATCCAGGTCGTACTTCGTGATGACCCGGTTTCTTGGTCGACTCTGATTCCGGCTCCGAAAGTGGTTCAACACCTTCATTTCGAGTCCGGAAGCAGGCCGTTCGCGGGCAGCTGCCCGGGTTGCGTTGACGTGTCAGCCCCATTCGCGGTGACTGGTTGCGGTGAGGGCGCGGCGGCACTTTCTCTGGCGAGGAAGGCGCCCAGTTCGCCGATCGCGCTCATGAGAGGCGCCGGGAATACGATGGTGGTGTTCTTCTCCACGCCGAGTTCGACAAGCGTTTGCAGGTTGCGCAGTTGCAAAGCCAGCGGGTGTGCCATCATCGTGTCCGACGCCTCACCCAGCGCGGCCGCTGCCATCGATTCACCTTCTGCCGCAATAATTTTGGCTCGCTTCTCGCGCTCGGCCTCGGCTTGCCGAGCCATCGCGCGCTTCATGCTGTCGGGCAACTGGATGTCCTTGAGTTCGACCAGTGTCACTTCGACTCCCCATTCGAGTGTTGCGATGTCGAGGATCTTTCGAATATCGGCATTGATTGTGTCGGTCTCCGACAGCGCCTGGTCAAGGGTGTGCTGGCCGACGACCTTGCGCAGCGTGGTCTGCGCGATCTGGTTGATCGCGGCGTGGACGTTCTCAATGGCGATCACCGATTTCACCGCTTCGACAACCCGGAAGTAGGCGACCGCCGAAATGTCGACGCTGACGTTGTCGCGGGTGATGATGCCCTGGGACTGGATCGGCATCGTCACAATTCGCAGCGACACCTTCATCAGCCGATCGATGACCGGGATGATCACGGCCAGGCCGGGGTCCTTAACACCCACCACCTTGCCGAGGCGGAACAACACACCCTTCTCGTATTGGGTCACCACTCTTATCGACAGCGACAACGCGATCAGGGCGACAACGAGGGCCACCACAGCCAGGATGATCAAAGCTTTCATAGCATGTCCTTCATAGATGTCGAGAAAATCTAGGGTTCGGTCCTCAGCCGCGGATGAAGCCCTTGTTTGTGCATGAGGAACCCCGCGAGGCAGCCGTCGTCGGGATCTGCGGCGCCAGCAGGTTGGTGGCTTGTTGGAAAGCAAGTGAAGTGGTCATGAGTGACCCGTCGTGCATTGATCACCGGCGTGTGTGGGCTCGGAGCAAATGCTCCTTGAGTTAGGCGGCGGACGGCCGAACTCATCCCGGATCAGCTGAAATTCTCAGCACCCTTGACACTACGCCCGTTGGACTGCTCGTAGCGACCGACTACCTCATCAGGCGCCGCGCAGCTGGGGCTGATTTGACTTGTGCACGGCGACTGTTGACGACCATCGCGTGACGGTTGCTCAGCGACTCGGGGCGCCGGGCTTCGGTGTGGATGCCCATTTCCAGCAAGAGATATTCAGCGCAAGCGAGGTTCTTCCGAACTTCAGATTTAACCCTCTTAACGATGTGATGCCGCTTCATAAACGTCGACGACCGAAGCGACGACCGAGCCTACGCACGCTTCGGCGTATCCCCCGGAACGCGTAGGCGGCCGCCACGACCGACGCCACGATGGTGGCGATGAACACAGGCAGCCAGCTGTTCCGTTGGTGGTCGACGAACCACCAGACGATCGAGAAGAGCACCGTGCAGAGAAATAGCACAATGTCGCGCCAGTTACCTGCATAGGAACTGGCGGCGGCGCGGAGCTGACGTGCCGCGTCATTCGCAGCGATCAAGTCGTCGATGCGGTCGTTAATGCTGCGCCGCAACGCCTCCCGCCGGCCCGCCTCGCTTTCAGGTATTTGCTCGAGCAGCTGCAGGTCTTGTTTGATCCCGTCTCGCAAGTCGGGACCCCTGAAGTTCCCCACCGCGGCACCGAGCAGTGCACCACCGACGACTGGAGCCGCGCCCATGGCCATCGCCGCCATACCAGGCATTGGGATCCGCCTCCCTCTCGCTCCCCTGACGCTCAGCCTACGGTGACGTCGCGACGCATTTGGCATGCCGGGGATCTCATCTCATGGTGACCAGGTTGTGCCAGAAGTTCTTGAGGCTGTCGGTGCCGCCGAAGAGCGTAGTGAAGTTCGTGGAGTCGACGAGCACGATGTCGCCGGAACGTTGGCCGTTCGGCGGCATCCAAATCAGCGCGTTGAATTCGGAATTGCCCGCGGCGGTGAATGGGTGGGGCCTGCCCGGATCGATGCGCTGACGCCCCAGCACCCGCACAGAATCACTTTCCGGCGCGGTGAGTTCGTAGTGCGGCAGGTGGGGATGGAAGTTGAACGTGGTGACGCTGTCGAGTAGCCGCTCGGCGTCCAGATCTCGGACCGCGGTCAAAGGGGCGATCTCCTTAGTGCCCTCAACCACCGCGGGACGCAGCCCCCACCGGTTGCGAACCGGAACATCGAGGGCCTTCATCAGTGAACGTGTGTACTGACTGAACCGCTGCTGGCGGGGAACCAGCGGGTCACCGTGGTGGTCGTATTCGACCTGACGCTGCGCGAAGTCGTCGGTGAAGCCGACGTCGTGATGGGGCGCCAACACCATGCAGGTGCCGTCGCGCTGAAGCCACTGCCGGATGGCGCTGATCTCCTCCGATGCGGCTTCTTGCTCCGATAAAAGGTGGTCAAGCCCGAACACCATCAGCGTGTCGGTGTCGGACAGGATCCGTTCGTCGACCGGAAGTCGGTACCCAGCCTGGTCGATGCGCTGGAACACGGCCACCGGGTGACCTGTCGCTTCGCCCGCCAACTCCTGAAACGCCAGCGTGGAGCGGTGGAAAAGCTCCAGCGTCCCAGCGATACCCTGCAAAAAATGCGCCTCGGCGTATTCCGGTGTTTCGTAGGCCGGCCACACCGCGTTACGGACCTCTGTCATGGTGGAGAAGCGGTTGTACATCTCCGTCGGGTCGCGTTGCGCCTCCCACGGATAGCTCCACGTCCAGTAGATGCTGATCCGCCGGCCGCCGCTGTGGGCACGAGCCACGTGGCTCTGGTTATAGGTCCGCGCCGCGGAAAGTGCGCCCATTATGAAATCCCTAACGTGACGAGCCCAGAGCGGCGAGGTAGCGCATTGCGTTGATGCCCGGCAAGAAGAAATAGGCCCCACCCGTGAGGGTGGTGAATGCCGGCAAACCCTTAAGTACCTTGCGGATCGGCCTATCGGGGATTTTGAATTCCAATGTCCCGTCCTGGGTTCCGGCGATGGGGTCGTGCTCGTTGCCAAGCTCATGGAAGGTGCGGTCGTTGATCCAGACGTTCTGTGCGAACTCGAACTGCCTGACGAGGTTGGCGCAAATGATGAATGCGGCGATGCCGCGCTCGATTCCGTCGTCGGGCGCATTCTCGGGCAGGGCGGGACCGTAGGTGGCTCCGCGGCGAATCAGCCTGTGCCGATTCATGTTGTGTGCGGTGTCGCGCGGGTTGAGGCGTCGCGCGTGTGATCCGAGCGGGCAGGCATAGCCGAACGGATCCATCTCCTTATAGTTAAAGTCGTTGTTGCGCATGCGATCGGCGCCCAGTTCGGGATCATCTTTTTCCGGTGCCAGCACGAGTGGTGCGCCGCTGCGCCAGCGTCCCATGAACTTCGCCGCGAGCAGCTCCTCGTCCTCCGGCGTCTCGGCCCGTTCCCGGATGTATTCGCGGAACAGTCCGACGTGCTCCTGCAGGCGCCGGTAGGCCATGTAGCTTCCGTTGCGGGACAGCACTTCCGGTTGGGGCAGGTCCGCGACGGGCCCGAATTCGTCCGGATAGCCGAGGATGAATTCGCCCGCCTTCAGTGGCGCACCCGAGCCGGGAGTGGGCTCGTCGCCGGATCCCTCGATCACCGGCTGCGACAATCGGTCCCGGAATCCGAAGTGATCGTGCGCGTAATTGAACGGCGGCGTCGCGTTCAAGTCCAGGAAGGATAGCCGCCGCACACCCTCGCAGCGGGCCACCAGCTGGTCGTGCACCCCGGTGGCCCGCGCGTGTTCGGCGTCGTCGCGAGCGAAAAGAATCGCGACCGCGTGCAAGTCGTCGCCTGCCAGTCCGCCCACCCAATTATCCGGGTGGGCGGCGCCGGTGTCGCCCAAGATGTCGGCCCGGGCCGCCATGCCCTGGCGGAATGCCTCCGGGAAAGTTGCCAGGGAATCCTCGGGAACCCCAAGCGCCCGTAGGCCGTTCCAGGTGAAGGCCAGCGTGACCCACCGCTTGCTGCTGTCCATCGAGGCTTGCGCCGCGGCGGCCGAATCGACTACGGGGATCAGCTCGGACAGCCACGCCCTGCCCCCAGCCGGATCGTCGAACGTCAGGAACTCGTATCGCCCGGTGATCGCGGGTGTACGGGTCAGCAGGAGGTGCTGGATATCGTCGAACTCGAGCATGAGCGCGCCGCCCGGTGCGGTCACTGCATCTGGTCGAGCATGTCGGAGAACGCCGCCTTGAGCCGCAGAGCCTTCTTGATCTCGTCGGCGGTGACGTACGGGTACTCGCCATACTCCAGGAAACTGGAGCACTGGTGCTCACGAACGAAATTCACGAAGGCGTCCGGATTCTCTTTCCAGTCCTCCGGGAATCCCTCGAGGTTGGTGAACACCGTCGTGATCCCCGTCGCGCTGAACAGCGCCACCGCATCCTCGGTGTACTTGTCGAAATCGGTGTCGAAGATGCCCTGGTACTGAAAATGCAGCCCCGAACCGACGTCGAACAATACCCACCGCAAGTAGTGCAGCCGCAGCGGCGCAAGCACGTCGGGACTCCCTGCAATCGCTTCCTCGATCTGCTTGCCGTACGCGCGGACGGCCTCTTCGCGCCCCTCTTTGACCTTCGCGATGATCGAAAAGCCATAGCAGGCAGGAGTTCTCGGATAGACGGGACCGTACCTGCCTCGTTCGAGCTCGAAGTACCCCTCTTCGGGAATGGCGATCGCCGCCGGCTTGCTCCAGTCATGATCGCTCATCGGCATCCTCGGACTTCCGTCTGTGCTGTCCGTGCGAACACTACGCCCCGGTCACACCCCTTGGACCATTCGTCGGTGCCATTCGACCACGCGCGGTACTGTCTTCTTCGCGCAGTTGTCCATGGACCCGCCGACCGGACGCCGCAAGGGTGTCGGGCTCAAGGCGGAGGTGATCGAGACCTGTCTGACAGTGCTGTCGGGCATTGTGGATGACGCGGTGACGAATCGGCGCATAGCCGCCAATCCGTCGCGTGACAAGTTGAAACTTCCGCGACGGGTGGATAAACCGCACAAGTTCCTGACACACGATCAGGTTCGCAGTCTCGCGGACAAAGCCAAGCATCGTGAGATCGTGCTTCTGTTGGCCTGCACAGGTATCCGATGGGGCGAACTGGCCGGCCTGCGGGTACGCCACCTTGACCTGTTGCGTCGTCGCACCAAGGCAACGCTGTGACAGTCGGCGACCGGGTCATACTCGGCCCGTTGAGGTCACCGGAACCGTACCGTTTCCCTGCCAGGGTTCGTCGCCGACGCCCTGGCCGCTGTGTCAGGGCAAGGGCCGCGAATTGTTATGGACCGACGCGAAGGGTGACCCAGTGAAGCCTCCGGCCTCCAAGGATTCGTGGCTCTCGGGTGCGGTGGACCGTGCCGTGAAGGAGGACCCGACGTTCCCGAGGGTCACGGCGCACGATTTGCGGCACACCTACGCTAGCTTGGCGATCAGTTCGGGTGCCGATGTGTTGGTGGTGCAGCGTCAGCTCGGCCACCGGAGCGCGGCCATCACGTTGGACGTGTACGCCGCCCTCTTTGACACCGACCTCGATACAGTCGCGCGGGCGTTCGAAGAAAAGTGTGCCCAAAACGGGTCTGGAGGCGGTCGAATAACGGTCTAGCCTGCGTCAAAGCTGGCCCCTGTCAGGATTGAAGTGACGACCGCTCGCTTACAAGGTGACTCAGCGTCGGTTCGCATGTGTTCGCGCGTGTTCGCCGCAGCGTCGAAAGTTCTGACTGACCAGGATAAATGCATTCGTGCACGTTCGCGGGCACCCGCCGCGGTTCTCACAATGTTTGCCGCGACTTGTGACAACGTCGTGACACCGACCCGCTGGGTCAAGGAGCGCTTCACCGCACCGCTGCCGCACCGACGAGTATCCGGCGATCGGCGGTCAGCGCCGGCCCGTTCGTTGTATCGTCAAATTCGCCGTTTGGCGCTGTTACTACAGGAAGGCGTCGATCATGGGCGCACTGAAGTTCGTCGGCTTGGCGATAGTGACGACGGTCGCCCCAATCGCGGTTCTCATCGGAAGTAGCCCAGCACATGCCGGTCCACCCACTGGGGGGCACGGCGGCCTGATTTCGACGTTTCGGGAGTACGGCGTAGGGGAGAAATGTACGTGCCTGAACTTAGATATATGGGCCGGCGCGCACAACGCGCTAGAGTGCGGCGGTTCCCAAGACGCCCCCGATGGCTGGCGTTGGGAGTCGTCCGAGCCAGAGCAGGGCCCACCAAATCCAGGCGTGCGACCGGACGGCACGCCATGCTCGGAGCCGTGATGTCTTGCTTCTGGGGTGCGGCAGGAAGGCGTCGATCATGGGCGCACTGAAGTTCGTCGGCTTGGCGATAGTGGCGGCGGTCGGTCCAATCGTGGTTCTCATCGGAAGTAGCCCAGCACATGCCGATGACAATTTTCCCGGTGATCCATGCTCGGTGGACGGCGCGAAAGTATGGCGGTCCGGCGGCCCGGTACAGTGCCAGCGCATTGGTGGGCAACTGCAATGGGAGCCCACTGAAGTGGAGGCCGTGAAGGCACCCCCCGGCTATCCCGCAGGCTCGTGCCGGCCGAGTGCCAATCCACCCCCATCACCTGATGCGGTGGGGGCGTTGGATTGTTTCAACAACACCCTTCCGGGCGGACCGCCAGTCGCGCGCTATGAAAAGTTCGCGGATCAAAACACGTTGAACAACGCGTTTCAAACCGACGTTCGCGGCGCGGCGCTGCAGCCGTGCCCCGGTTCTAGCGATTCGGCACCGGCCACCTGGACCGCGACGAATCCCCCGCCGGCCAACGGGTCGGTCATCTGCTATACCAGCAGCGACAACATGGCCCACGTCGAGTGGACGAACACCCCAGATCTGGTCAAGGCCAACGCCTCAGGACCCGACATGGCGAGTTTGTACGGATGGTGGCACGGGCTCATCACCACGGCGTAAGCGCCCTGCGGCCGCATCCATGAGCCATCGGTGCAGCGGAGGTCGAAAGCGCCGTGCAGGGCTACCGAGGCCGTAAGTCATTCGCTGTGGTACTGCGACGCGCACGATGAAGGCCAATTCGGTTGGTACGAAGTGGCTTTCATTGCGGACTTACGTGCACGCGCAGAACGACGGGTTGAAGGCGGCTGCAGCCACTTTGCAAAAGGTTGTGACACGCTCGTGACATCGGGAAACCTGTCGAACAAACTTGCGCCGCGCAACCAGGAGCGTTTATCCAGTTCGAGGCAGGTATTGGGCGGAGCCCCCTGTCAGGATTGAACTGACGACCGCTCGCTTACAAGGCGAGTGCTCTACCACTGAGCTAAGGAGGCGGGGTAAAACCGGACCCAGCCTAATCGGTCACCGGTCGCTGTCGATCACGCCTGCTGAGCGCACCCGCGACGAGGGGCGCCGCCGCCCCGGCAGCGGAATCCGGTCGGCAATGCTGCTCAGCGGGTTGACCACCATGGTGAGCGCGATGACGGCGTCTTGCAGGGTGGCGATGGCGGGCTCGAGCGCCTCCATCCCGGGCGTCAGTCGAGCCAACGTGTCGGCGACGTCGGCGAGCTGATCCAGCGGCCCGTTTCTTGCCGTCAGCTTGTCGATAAGCCCACCCTCGCTGAGCAGCCGGTCGGCCAGGCCGTCCTCGGCCAGCAGCCGCTCGATCAGACCGTCTTCGGCGACCAGCTGATCGGCCAGGCCGCCGGGCCGCAGGGTGCGCTGCAGGGCGCCGCCCTCCGCGGTCAGGCGGTCGAGCAGACCACCCTCCGACGTCAGCATGTCGACCACCCCGCCCGGGCGCAGCAAACGATCGATCGGGCCGTCCGGGGCCACCGCCCGGCCCAGCGGGGCGTCGTCATCGAGCAGCCTGGCCAGTCGATTGGCCCGGACGATCGCGTCGTCGATCCCCAACATGGACGTCATCGCGCTGGTGCCGGCAGCCCCGCTCTCACCCACAGCCCGCTTCGCCACGCCGACGGCCGCGCTCGCGACGCTCAAACTCGCATCCGCTGCGGCGAGTCCCACCCGGGCGGGCGCGGTCGCAGCCGACACGATGCTTTTGGTGAGGTTCATTCCAAGAGTCTATTCGCGACGCAGACCGGGCAAGGGCTTACGTCCCAAGGCAATGCGATGATTCCTGGCAGACTATTATCAGTCTGTTGGCACTGAGCTTTCAGGAAGCGTACAACCTTCACATAGCAAACGTTCAAGTAAGGGCATGAGCAAACTGATGACATCGGCAACCTCCAGTGACACGAAGTCCGAGGCGCGCGTCCTCGTGGTCGATGACGAAGCCAACATCGTCGAGCTGCTCTCGGTGAGTCTGAAATTCCAGGGATTCGAGGTCTATACGGCAACCAATGGCGCCCAGGCGCTGGATCGGGCGCGCGAGGCGCGTCCCGACGCGGTGATCCTCGACGTGATGATGCCGGGCATGGACGGGTTCGGGGTGCTGCGGCGGCTGCGCGCCGACGGCATCGACGCCCCCGCACTGTTTTTGACCGCCCGGGATTCCCTGCAAGACAAGATCGCCGGCCTGACGCTGGGTGGCGACGACTACGTGACGAAGCCGTTCAGTCTCGAAGAGGTCGTCGCCCGGTTGCGAGTCATCCTTCGCCGCGCCGGCAAAGCCGGGGCCGAACCGCGCAGCGCGCGCCTCACTTTCGCCGACATCGAACTCGACGAGGAAACGCACGAAGTGTGGAAGGCCGGTGAGCCGGTATCGCTGTCGCCAACCGAATTCACGCTGCTGCGTTACTTTGTGATCAATGCCGGCACGGTGTTGAGCAAACCGAAGATCCTCGACCACGTGTGGCGCTACGACTTCGGAGGTGACGTCAACGTCGTCGAGTCCTACGTGTCGTATCTGCGTCGCAAGATCGATACCGGGGAGAAGCGACTGCTGCACACCCTGCGCGGAGTGGGTTATGTATTACGGGAACCGCGCTGAGCTGGCCTGCGGTCAGCAGCGGTAGCGAAGAATAGGTAGATGGTCACCAAGCCTCGACGTGGATTGCCCCTCCGGATAGGCCTCGTTGCCGCCACTCTGGCCCTGGTCGCCTGCGGCCTCGCCGTTTCCGGCCTCGCGGTGACGTCCATCCTGCGGCATAGCCTGGTCAGCCGCATCGACTCCACACTGCTCGACGCGTCCCGCGGCTGGGCGCAGGCCCCACGGCGGCAATCGCCGCCGTCCTTCGACGGTCCCGATCCGGGCCGGCCACCGTCGAAGTTCTATGTGCGCGGCGTCACCACCGACGGCACCCCGTTCACCGCCATCAACGACCGCAACGCCGAACCGGCGCTACCGGCGGACAACGACGTGGGTCCCAACCCGACCACCCTCCCGTCAGTGAACGGCTCAGACATTCAGTGGCGGGCCGTTTCGGTGCACGGTCCGCACGGGCTGACCACGGTCGCAATCGACCTGTCCGACGTTCAGCACACGCTCACCTCGCTGGTGTGGTTGCAAATGGGCATCGGGGTGGCGGTGCTGGCCGTGGTCGGAATCGCCAGTTTCGCGGTGGTGCAGCGCAGCCTGCGGCCGCTCGCCGAGGTCGAGCAGACGGCCGCAGCGATCGCTTCCGGCCAGCTGGATCGCCGTGTGCCAGAACGGGATCCGCGGACCGAGGTGGGCCGGTTGTCCCAGGCGCTCAACGGGATGCTCGCGCAGATTCAGCAAGCGCTGGCGTCCTCGGAGTCCTCCGCGGAGAAGGCCCGCGGCTCCGAGGACCGGATGCGGCGGTTCATCACTGACGCCAGCCACGAACTTCGCACCCCGTTGACCACCATCCGCGGTTTCGCCGAGCTGTATCGCCAGGGCGCCGCCCGCGACGTCGCGATGCTGTTGTCGCGAATCGAAAGCGAGGCCTCACGGATGGGCCTGCTGGTCGACGACTTGCTGCTGCTGGCCCGCCTCGATGTGCAACGCCCCCTCGAACACCATCGGGTGGATCTGCTGGCGCTGGCCAGCGATGCCGTGCATGACGGGCAGGCGATGGATCCCAGCCGCACCATCACCATGGAGGTCCTCGACGGTCCCGGCACCCCGGAAGTGCTCGGTGATGAAGCACGGATCCGCCAGGTGTTGAGCAACCTCGTCGCCAACGCGTTGCAGCACACCCCCGAAAGCGCCGACGTCACTGTGCGGGTGGGCACCGACGGCGACGACGCGGTGCTCGAAGTCGCGGACCAGGGTCCCGGCATGAACCAGGAGGACGCGTCGCGCGTCTTCGAGCGGTTCTATCGCACCGATTCCTCGCGGGCACGAGCCAGCGGCGGTACCGGCCTGGGGCTATCGATTGTCGAGTCGTTGGTGCGCGCGCACGGCGGTGTTGTCAGCGTGACCACCGCGCCCGGAGAGGGCTGCCGCTTCCGGGTGACCTTGCCTCGCATCAGTGACGTGCCCGCGCACCAGCCGGTTCACGCCAACTGAGTCAGCGCCGCCTTGATCCTGGCCTGAGCATCGTCCAGCGACTCCGCCGACGGGTTGCGGTCGACGTTGGCGAAGCCGAAGTCGCTCAGGCTGCGGGTGGGAAAGACGTGCACGTGCAGATGCGGCACCTCTAGCCCGGCGATGATCAGACCGGACCGCTCGGTTCTGAAGGCCTTGCACACCGCCTTGCCGATCAACTGGCTCACGGACATGACGCGGGCGAAGGCTGACCCGTCGACGTCCTGCCAGTTGTCGATCTCGGCGCGCGGCACGACCAGCGTGTGTCCCTGCGTCATCGGCTCAATCGTCAGGAATGCGACGATGTCGTCGTCCTCGTAGACGAAGCGGCCGGGAAGTTCACGGTTGATGATCTTGGTGAAGATCGACGCCATGGGCCCAGCATAGGTGCGCCGAATTTATCGCCTAGGGCCGCCGCCCGTTGCTGGGTCATACAAGACATACTTGCGCCAGATTCCATAGCGCATGCGCTATCGAACTGCAGAAGACGGCCTGCCCTGACCCGCGGCGCGCGGCGGCCGGTTCAGTCCTGCGTGCCGAACTGCATCACGTCGAGGTTCCAGTATCCGCGCATGTTGGTGATCAGCCCCACGTCGTTGACCTTGTAGGTGAACACGCCGCGAACCGAACTGGTTAAGCCGCCGTCAAACTTGCTGTTAAGCACCAAGATATGGGCGATCTCGTCGGGCGAACTCGACGGGAAGGTCTCCTCGCAGGTGATGGAGAGCTGATTGGCGGCGATATTGGTGTCGAAGAACCCGCCGACGGCTTCCTTGCCGCGGACCCCGGTGCCGTCCGGGTTGGTGACGGACTTGCCGATCGGGTCTTCGATGACGACGTCGTCGGACATCAGTGCCAGCCAGCCTTCCCGGTCGTGCGCTTGCACGCACCGCCACGAGGCCTGCGACGCGGCCAGGGCTGGGGATGCCTGGGACTCCTCGGTTTGGGTCATGTCTCTGAGTAGCTGCCGGCTTACCGGTCGGCGTCGGTGAACCGGATGACGCCACGTATGTTCTTGCCGTCCAGCATGTCCTGGTAGCCGTCGTTGATCTGCTCCAGCTTGTACTGGCGGGTGATCATGTCGTCCAGGTTGAGCTTGCCGACCTTGTACATCGACAGCAGCTGCGGGATGTCGTACTGCGGGTTGCCGCCGCCGAAGATGGTGCCCTGCAAATTCTTCTGCATCAGAGTCAGCATCGCCAGGTTGAGGTTGACGTTGGTGTCCAGCAGGCTGCCGATGGCGGTGAGCACGCAAGTGCCGCCCTTTTGGGTGATATTCAGGTAGTTGTCGATGTCGGCGCCCTGCAGCTCGCCGACGGTGATGACGACCTTGTGGGCCATCAGGCCGTAGGTGACCTCGGCCATGCCCGCCATGGCGGCCATGATGTCGGGGTAGACGTGGGTAGCGCCGAACTTCAACGCCTGATCCCGCTTCCACTCCACGGGGTCGATCGCGAAGATGTAGCGGGCGCCGGCGTTCACGGCACCCTGCAGCGCCGCCATGCCGACCCCGCCGACGCCGACGATGGCGACGTCTTGGCCCGGCCGGATGTCGGCGGTGCGGACCGACGAACCGTAGCCGGTGGTGACGCCGCAGCCGACCAGCGCGGCGACCTCGAACGGCACCGACGGGTCGATCTTCACGACCGAGCTGCGGTGCACGACCATGTAGGGGGAGAACGTTCCCAGCAGCGTCATGGGGAAGACGTTCTGACCCTTCGCCTGAATGCGGAACGTGCCGTCGGACACCGCGGCGCCGCCCAGCAGGCCGGCGCCCAGGTCGCAGAGGTTGCGCAGGCCAGCCTGACAGGTCGGACACGTCCCGCAGGACGGGATGAACGAGAGCACGACGTGGTCACCCGGGGCGATGTCTTCGACGCCGGGGCCGACTTCGGTGACGATGCCCGCGCCCTCGTGGCCACCCAGCACCGGGAAACCAGCCATCGGGATGCCCCCGGTGACCAGGTGATGGTCGGAGTGGCACATGCCCGCCGCTTCCATCTGGATCTTGACCTCATGCGCTTGCGGGTCGCCGATTTCGATTTCCTCGATAGACCAGGGTTGATTGAACTCCCAGATCAGTGCGCCTTTTGTCTTCACGATGGTCCTGACCCCATTTCGCCATTGAATCGATCAGCGCTGACCGGCCCCTTCTGCCTGCCAGCTAGGTGACGAGTGCCACAGGCACCCTTGTCGCGTCAGCATAGCGCGTGCAACAAATCAAATGCTTGGTTGGCTCCAGCGGCGATCGCAAGCGCGGTGTGGCCGGGCGCAGTGGGTCGCCGCCATGCAGCTCAGCGGCGATCGCAAGCGCGGTGTGGCCGGGCGCAGTGGGTCGCCGCCATGCAGCTCAGCGGGGATCGCAAGCGCGGTGTGGCCGGGCGCAGCGGGTCGCCGCCATGCAGCTCAGCGGGGATCGCAAGCGCGGTGTGGCCGGGCGCAGCGGGTCGCCGCCATGAGCTAGCGTTCACCAGATCGGGACGGGTGCCTCGCCAAGCGGGTAGTAGCCGGGTAGCTTTTCGCCGGCGATGCTGCGCTCGATCCGCTTCTGCATGCCGTCGCTCAGGTCACCGGATTCGATGAGTTTGCCGAACATGTACGCGACGTGGCCAAAGTCGAAGAAGTCGCGCTGCCACTCGATGAGCTGGTCGCTGTTGAGGCGGAACCAGCTGCCGCCGATGCCGTAGATCTCGTCCTGGGTTCCGTCGGTCTTGTTGACGATCTGCTTCCAGAAGCCGACGATCTCGCCCTGCTTCTCGTCGATGAGCACCTTCTGGTACTCGTACACCCAGTTCTCCAGACCCTCCATCTCCAGGCCCAGGGCGACATCGCGAATCTCGTCGACGCCCACGCACATCACGTCCTCCTTCGGGCCGATGTTCCAGCCATACGTGGCGTCTTGGGTGTAGAAATCGGCCAATGGCCGCCAGTCACCGGCCTTTTCGCAGTCCTTGTTGGCCTGCAGCCAGCGGTCGACCCATGCCTCGAGGTCTGCACGCGAGTGTGACGCTTGGCCTGTCATAAGTCAATCTTCCTTCTCTTTGATGAATAGTGCTTGCGTTGGGCACATATCGACCGCGCGCTCGACTTCTTCGCGGGCGTCTTCGGGCGGTTCGGGGTCGACGATCTCGACCTTGCCCCGCTTAGGCACCCGGAAGTAGTCCGGCGCCTCCAGTTCGCACATTGCGTGACCCTGACACAAATCCAGATCCGCTTCGATTCTGAACCCGCCCATCGGACTTACTCCTTACGCGCTGCGCTTGCGGTAGCGAACTCTAGCCGGCCGGGCGAGCTGCACGACCATCTTGGAGTGATCGTTGCGATAGCTGTCCGCCGGCTGCGCCATCTCGAATTCATACTCGCGCAACAGAACCGAGAAGATCGCCTTGATCTGCATCTGGGCGAACGCGGCGCCGACGCAGCGGTGCCGGCCCGCGCCGAACGGGATCCAGGTCCACCGGTTGACGATGTCGGCCTGCTCGGGCTTGTTGTAGCGGTCCGGCTTGAACGCGTCCGGGTCGGGGAAGTTCTCGGGAATCCGGTTCGAGATCGCCGGAGACGCCGCGACGAAGTCGCCGTCGTGAATGGGGAAGCCCTCGACCTCGAACTCGCCCTTGGCGACCCGCATCAAGATGATCAGCGGCGGGTGCAGCCGCAGCGTCTCCTTGACCACGTTGTCCAGCTTCGGAATCGACCGCAACGCATGGAAACTCACCTCCTGGCCGTCGGCGTAGAGCTCTTCGAGCTCGGTCAGCACCTCGGCGTACACCTCGGGGTGGCGGATCAGCTCGATCAGCGTCCACGCCGAGGTCCCCGAACTGGTGTGGTGCCCGGCGAACATCAGCGAGATGAACATCCCGGTGACCTCGTCGGCGGAGAAGCGGGATTTGCCCTCTTCGTCTTTGATCGAGACCAGCACGTCGAGCATGTCGCGGTCGGCCTTGTCCTTCGGCGGATTGGCCAGCCGCCGGTCCATGATCTCCTGCACCAGCGCAACGAGTTTGACGCGAGCCTCGTCGCGACGCCGAAAGCTCTCGATCGGTAGGTAGGGGTCGACGTAACACAACGGGTCGGTGCCGCGTTCCAGCTCGTGGTAGTACTCCGCGAACCGGTGGTCGAGCTGGTTGCGGAATTTCACACCGATCAGACAGGCCGTCGAGGTGTAGATGGTCAACTCAGAGAAGAAGTCGAGCAGCTCGATCTCGCCCTCGTCGCCCCAGTCGGCGATCATCCCCTTCACTTGAGCCTCGATGGTGGCGGCGTGGCCCTTCATCTGCTCGCCGCGCAGCGCCGAGTTGTGCAGCATCTCCTTGCGCCGCTCGGGGCTGGCGTCGAACACCACACCCTTGCCGAAGATCGGCGCCATGAACGGGTACGCCGCAGCCTGGTCCAAATCCTCATCGGCAGAACGGAAGAAGAACTCGTTGGCGCCGGCACCGGACAACAGGATGACGTGCTTGTCGACCAGCTGGAACCAGCCGACGTCACCGCACTCCTCGCGGACGCGCTTCATCAAACCGATTGGGTCGCTGCGGAATTCCTCCAGATGGCCGTGCTCTTCTTCGCCGCCGGAAACTCGGGGCACGGTGGCAGTTGTCGTCATGACGGCATCCCTTCTTCACCCAGGGCGAGTTTTTGACGGTCTTTGTTGCCGGCCAACGGGGCTTCGGGCTGAAGCTCCATGTTCGCGACGAAGCCGCCGCGCGGTGTTTCGGCGACGAACCTGATGGCCCGTCCCAAGTCCGCCGCGCGCAGAAAGTAGTCGTGGCGGGCCTGGCCCCACCTGGCCCAGTCCTCCAGTGCGGGGCCGATCTTCTCGGCCGGCAGGCTCCAGCCCATCGAGGTCTTCGTCGGACCGGGGTGCACGATCGAGGCCCGCACGCCGGTGCCCTCGAGCTCCATCTGGAAATTGGTGACCATTGCGACCAGCGCGGCCTTGGCGGCGCCGTAGGCGCCCATGTGTGGGCGCTGGCGTAGGGCCACGTCGGAACCCACGAAGATCAGGTCGCCGCGTTGCCGGTCGAGCATGCCGGGCAGCACCGCGGCGGCCAGCCGGTTGGCGCCGACCACGTGGATCTGCAGCTGCGACTCGAACTCGTCGGTGGTGATCTCGGCGAGCTTGCCGAAGTAGGTGTCGCCGGCGCCGGCCACCAGCACCTCGATGTCGCCGAGCGCGTTAGTAGACTGTGCAACAAAGGATTTCACTGAGTTCGGGTCGGTGACGTCCAGGTGGAATCCGACCGCCTCGCCACCGTTGGCGTTGATCTTGCCGACGATATCGTGGAGCTTCTCGACCCGGCGCGCACCCAGGGCGACGGGGAAGCCGTGCGCCGCGAGCTCGATGGCGGTTGCCTCTCCGATGCCGGAGGAAGCGCCGGCCACGATGGCGGGCCGGCGTTCGGGCAAGGGTTCAAACCGGGGCATTCAGCGGACCTCCACGCTCATTGGTAGGTAAGCGAATCCGCGGACATTGCTCGAGTGGACGCGGACGGCGTTGGCCTCGTCCACCTCGTACCCGCGGATTCGCTTGAACAACTCGGTGAGCGCGATCCGGGCTTCCATCCGCGCCAGATGCGCGCCCAGGCAGAAGTGTGCGCCGCTACCGAAACTCAATAGCTTGGGCCCGATTTCGCGCCCGATCAGGTAGTCGTCAGGGTTGTCGAAGGCCCGCTCGTCACGATGCCCGGAACCGGGCAACAGCAGCAGGACGTCGCCGTCAGGGATGGTGGTGTCGTAGAGGGTGAGCTCGCCGGACACGGTACGAGCCAGGATCTGGCTGGAGGTGTCGTAGCGCAGGGTCTCCTCGACCCACAGCGGCACCCGTGACAGATCCTCGTAGACCGGCGTCAGTTGATCCGGGTTCTTGTGACCCCAAAATGCGGCATTGGCAAGTAATTTGGTGGTGGTCTCGTTACCGGCGATCACCATCAGGAACATGAAGCCGAGGACTTCGTCGTCGGTGAGCCGGTCGCCGTCGATCTCGGCTTCCAGCAGCGCCGAGGTCAGATCGTCGCTCGGCTTCTCGCGCCGCTCGGCCACCATTCCCTGGTAGTAGACGATCAGGTTGAGCGAGGCCTCGACCGCCTCCGGCGGCACGTCGGTGACACCCTCCTCGCGGTGCATCACCCCGTCGGCCCAGGCCCGAACCTGATCTCGATCCGGCTCGGGGACTCCCATCAGCTCGGAGATGACGTCCATCGGCAGCTTGCCGGCGAACTCGTCGACGTAGTCGACCGCACCGTCCTTGGCCTTATCCAGCATGGTGTCGAGATGTCGGGTCGCGATCTCGGTGACACGTGGTTCGAGTTCGCGAATCCGGCGCGGGGTGAAGCCTTTTGAGACGAGCGTCCGCAGCCGCAGATGGGCGGGGTCGTCCATCGCCAGGAACGACATCGTCTTGCTGGCGTGCGGACCTCGCGACGCGGGGTCCAGCGAGACGCCGTACTTGTTGGAAAGCGTTGTGCTGTTGCGGAATCCCTGCTGCACATCTTGGTGCCGCGACAGCGCCCAGAACTTCAGCCCGTCATTGCGATACAGCGGGGCCTCGTCGCGCAACCGCTTGTAGTAGGGGTACGGATCTTCGTGGAAGTCGTAGTCGTAGGGATCGAGGACCAGCTCGTGGTCGCCCACATGGACGGTCATTTAAGTTCTTGTCTCCTGGCTTGTCTTCCCGGGCAGGATCAGACTCACTACATAGGCCAATTGGTCGGCGATCTGGTGATAGGTGAACTGGCCACTGGCGGCCTGTACCAACGCGCCGAAGAACGTCATCTCGAGCGCGGCCACCGTATTCGGGTCGGCTCCGGGCCCGATGGCCGTCGCGATGCGGCGGTGGATCTCCGCGCCGATGCGGTCGCGCACGGCACCCACCGCCGGATCCGTGCCGCCGCCGAGCAGCGCCGTCGTGCACGCGGCGCCGACCTCGGGTTCGTCGGCGACCACCAGCGCCAGGTGGCGCAACACCTTGTCCACTCGGACGGGCATCGGGTCGTTGACGTCGGTGAAGAACGGAACCTGCCGCACCAGGTCCAAATACACCTCGGCGATCAGGTGGTTCTTCGACGAGAAGTAGGTGTACGCGGTGGCCGGGGCGACTTTGGCGCGAGCCGCGACCGCGCGCACCGTCAGGTCGGCGTACGACTTCTCCCGCAACGTTTCGATGCCGGCCGCCAGCACCTTGCGGAAGGTCTCCTCCTGGCGACGGTTGCGCGGCGGCTGACCGGTCTGGCGGTCGCCGTCGGATGTGATCGTCACCAGTGCGTCGCTGGACACATGTCCAAGCTAGTGGATGGAAACGGCGAGAAGCAAGCCCGTCACACAAATATGCTGATCAACCGTCATCTCGCACGCTCGTATGAGCGACGTTCGAGATCGGCTCTTGCACCTTCGACGGCCTGGCGACTATGGTTCGATCGGGCAATATCGGACAACTGTCCACTAGATGGCGTGCGGCGTTTGCCGGCACAGACGGGAGCGGGACATGGCCTTGTTGGCCGACGGCGTGAGTGAACTGTTCATCGACGGCAAGCTGTCGGCCGGCAGCGCCGGCAACTTCCCCACGGTGAACCCGGCGACCGAAGAGGTGCTGGGCCTCGCTGCCAACGCGGACGCCACCGACATGGACCGCGCTGTCGACGCTGCCCGGCGCGCCTTCGACGAGACGGACTGGTCCCGTAACACCGAATTGCGGGTGCGCTGCATCCGGCAGCTGCGCGATGCGATGCGCGGCCACATCGAAGAATTGCGTGACATCACCATCGCCGAGGTCGGCGCCCCGCGGATGCTCACCTCGGCCGCCCAATTGGAGGGACCGGTCGGCGACTTGAGTTTTGCGGCCGACACCGCCGAGTCCTACGAGTGGAACTCCGACCTCGGCCAGGCATCGCCAATGGGCATCCCCACCCGGCGCACGATCGCGCGGGAAGCCGTCGGCGTCGTCGGCGCCATAACCCCGTGGAACTTCCCGCACCAGATCAACCTCGCCAAGCTGGGACCCGCGCTGGCCGCCGGCAACACCGTGGTGCTCAAGCCCGCACCGGACACACCCTGGTGTGCCGCCGTGCTCGGCGAAATCATTGCCGAACACACTGACTTCCCGCCCGGTGTCGTCAACATCATCACGTCGAACGACCACCGAATGGGGGCGCTACTCTCGAAAGACCCTCGGGTGGACATGGTTTCGTTCACCGGATCAACTGCGACCGGCCGCAGCGTCATGGGCGATGCCGCCGCGACCATCAAGCGGGTGTTCCTGGAGCTGGGCGGCAAGTCGGCGTTCGTCGTCCTCGATGACGCCGATCTGGGCGGGGCGTGCTCGATGTCGGCGTTCACCGCGGCCATGCACGCCGGGCAGGGCTGCGCCATCACAACCCGGCTGGTGGTGCCGCGCGCCCGCTACGACGAGGCCGTCGCCATCGCGGCGGGCACGATGGGCTCGATCAAGCCCGGCGACCCCGACGACTCCGGAACCGTGTGCGGGCCGGTGATTTCCGCCCGGCAACGGGAGCGCGTGCAGAGCTACCTCGATCTGGCGATCACCGAGGGCGGGACGTTCGCCTGTGGCGGCGGCCGCCCGGCGGACAAGGACCGCGGGTTCTTCATCGAACCGACCGTGATCGCGGGCCTGACCAACGACGCGCGGACCGCCCGCGAGGAGATCTTCGGGCCGGTGCTCACCGTGATCGCCTACGAGGGCGAAGATGACGCACTGCGCATCGCCAACGACTCGCCATATGGCTTGTCGGGCACCGTGTTCAGTGCCGACCCCGAACGTGCGGCCAACTTCGCCTCGCGGATGCGGGTGGGCACCGTCAATGTCAACGGCGGTGTTTGGTACTCCGCCGACGCGCCGTTCGGCGGATACAAGCAGTCCGGGAACGGACGAGAAATGGGTCTGGCCGGCTTCGAGGAATACCTGGAAGTCAAAACCATTGCCACAGCTGTGCAGTGATCGCGCCGAGTAGGCGACCGAGAGGAAAACATGCGATTCGAGAATAAAGTCGGCATCGTCACCGGGTCCGGTGGTGGCATCGGGCAGGCGTACGCCGAGGCACTGGCCCGCGAGGGCGCGGCGGTGGTGGTCGCCGACATCAACGCCGAGGCCGCCGCCGCGGTCGCCAAACAGATCGCCGCCGACGGCGGAACGGCCATCAGCATTCCGGTCGACGTGTCCGACCCGGCGTCGGCCAAGGAGATGGCCGACCGCACGCTGGCCGAATTCGGCGGCATCGACTACTTGGTCAACAACGCCGCGATCTTCGGCGGCATGAAGCTGGATTTTTTGCTTACCATCGACCCGGAGTACTACAAGAAGTTCATGAGCGTGAACATGGACGGGGCGCTGTGGTGCACGCGTGCGGTGTACAAGAAGATGGCCAAGCGCGGCGGCGGGGCAATCGTCAACCAGTCATCCACCGCCGCTTGGCTTTACGCGAACTACTACGGCCTGGCCAAGGTCGGGCTCAACGGTCTGACCCAGCAGCTCTCCCGCGAACTGGGTGGCCAGAATATCCGGATCAACGCGATCGCCCCCGGTCCCATCGACACTGAGGCCAACCGGACTACCACCCCCAAAGAGATGGTCGACGACATCGTCAAGGGCCTGCCCCTGTCGCGGATGGGCACGCCGGAGGATCTGGTCGGCATGTGTCTGTTCCTGCTCTCCGACGAGGCATCGTGGATCACCGGACAGATCTTCAACGTTGACGGCGGACAGATAATCCGATCATGAGTCAGGAATTGAAGCTCGGCTTCATCGGGCTAGGCAATCAAGGGCGCGCCGATCGCCAAGCGGTCGTCGAATGGCCCGGCGGGCTCACGGTTTACGACATCCGGACCGACGCGATGACTCCGCTGGCTGAAGCCGGCGCAAGTCTGGCGGACAGCGTCGCTGATGTCGCTCAAGCCGACCTTGTCCATGTCGTCGTGCTCAACGACGCCCAGGTGCGCGAGGTCGTCGGTGAACTCGCGGCCAACGCGAAGCCGGGCGCAATCATTGCGATCCACTCGACAATTAGTCCGGCCACCGCGGTCGAGCTTGCCGAGCGGCTGCGGCCCGCGGGTATTCATATCGTCGACGCACCGGTGAGCGGCGGAGATCGCGCGGCGAAGAAGGGCGAGCTGGCGGTCATGGTCGGTGCCGATGACGCTGCGTTCGCGCTTGTGCAGGAGCCCTTCTCGCGATGGGCATCGCTGATCGTCCATGCCGGAGAACCCGGCGCGGGCACCCGGATGAAGCTGGCTCGCAACATGCTGCATTTCACCTCGTTCGCTGCGGCATGCGAGGCAATGCAGCTTGCCGCGGCGGCCGGCATCAATCTACAGGATCTGGGTAACGTCGTGCGCCACAGCGACAAGCAGACCGGTGGCGCCGGCATGGCCTCATGTTCCGTGATGACGTCGAAGCCGTTGGGCCGGACCACTTCCTCTATCAGCCCTTCCTGCACGCTCGCGAGCTGGGGGAGAAGGACCTGAGCCTGGCGCTGGCTCTCGGCGAGGCCGTCTCGGTCGACCTGCCGCTTGCCCAGTTGGCCTCCCAGCGGTTGGCCGCCGGCCTCGGGGTTCCGCACACAGAGAAGGAGGCGTGATGGACGAGCTGCGCAGCAAGGGCCTCGCGAAGATGAACGAGGTCTACGGCTGGGAGATGCCCAACATCGAAGGCGACGCGTACTTCGACCTGACCGTCGACCACCTGTTCGGCAGCATCTGGACGCGACCGGGATTGTCGATGCGCGACAAGCGCATCATGACGCTGACGGCGGTGACCGCGATCGGCAACCGCGACCTGGCCGAAATCCAAATCAACGCCGCACTTCTCAACGGCGAGCTCACCGAGACCGAGCTGAAGGAGATGGCCGTCTTCCTCACCCACTACCTCGGCTTCCCGCTGGGTTCGGCGCTCAACGGCGCGGTTGACGCCGTGGTGGCCAAACGCAAGAAGGCCGCAGCGAAGGGTTCTGGAGAGGACAAGAAGGCCAATGTCGATGCCGCGCTGAAGATGCACTCGGGCGAGTGACCCGCCAATCTCAGTACGGCTGAACGCCTTCGGGCATCACGTACTCCGAAATCGGGGCGGATGCCCCGTTGATCGTCGTTCCGCCGTTGATGATGCCCGGGGCGAGTTCCAGCATGTTGTGCGGGAACCCCAACCTCGGTTTAGTCAGCGCGTCGAGCCGCGCCAGCTCGTCGGCGCCGAGGTTCACGTCGACGGCCCGAACGTTGTCCTCGAGCTGGGAGAGCCGACGCGCCCCGATGATGACCGATGAGACGGCACGCTGCGCGCGCACCCAGGCCAGCGCCACGCTGGCGACGTTGGTCTCGTGCGCCTTCGCAATGGCCTCGAGTTCGTCGATGACGGCGTAGGTCTTCTCGTTGAGGAAGGCGTCAACCATGGCGCCGCGGTCGGCGTTGTGCTGGCCGGAGTTAGCGCGGGTGTACTTGCCGCTGAGGACGCCGCCCTTCAACGGCGACCACGGCGTGATGCCGAGGCCGAATTCGGACGCCATCGGCACGAGTTCCTGTTCGATGGTGCGCTCCAGCAACGAGTATTCGACCTGTAGCCCGACGAACGCCGACCAGCCGCGGAAACGGGCGATGAGGTTGGCCTGGGCGATCTTCCACGCGGGGGTGTCCGACACGCCGATGTAGCGCACCTTGCCCGCGCGAACGAGGTCCTCGAGTGCCGCCATGGTCTCCTCGATGGGGGTATTGGCGTCCCAGATGTGCAGCCAGTACAGGTCGATGTAGTCGGTTTGCAAGCGCCGCAACGAGTTTTCGCAGGCGTTGATCAGCGACTTGCGGCCCGAGCCGCCGCCGTTGGGGTCACCGGGATACAGGTTGCCGCTGAACTTGGTCGCGATCGCCAACCGGTCGCGCCGGGCGGGGTGGCGCCCGATGTGGTCGCCGATGATCTTCTCGGAGTGGCTTCGGGTGTAGAAGTTGGCGGTGTCGATGAAGTTGCCGCCGAGTTCGACGTACCGATCGATGATCTGTTGGGACTCTTCCACACTGGTGCCCCAGCCGAGGTCTTCGCCGAACGTCATCGCGCCGAGGCATAGGGGGCTGACACGCAAACCGGATCGCCCGAGTGTCACGTATTGATCCAGCGGCATGATGCCCACTCCCTGGTAGATTGTTCGATTATGGGGTTGTTCATAACAAAACTAGTTCATAGCTGAACGAGCTGGCAAGTCGATGTCTGCAGTCGATGCGGCCAAGATCTGGTCACTGAACTACCGGGTGCTGCTCTCGGTCATTTCCTGCGCCGAGGCCGACATCTGCGCGCTGGGCCTCGAGTCCAAGGAGCTGTTTCTGCTCGCCGAGATCGACGAGCATCCCTATCCCGCCGAACTGGCCGCGACACTGAGCATGCCCAAGGCCACGGTGACGCTGTACCTGAAGCGGCTCGAGGCGGCGGGCTTCGTCCGCCGTGAGATCGACCTGTCCGATTTGCGCCGCCACCGGCTGCTGCTCACCCCGGCCGGGCGCCAGGCCGCCAGGAAAGGCCTGACCCTGCTCTCTGGCGAGTTCGACAAGCGCCTCGGACGCCTCACCGTCGCGCAGCGCAACGACCTCAAGGGACTGCTCGAGAAAATCCTCTGATTCCTCCGGGGAGTATGGGCGTCAGTCTTTCGACCGGGCTAGTCTGACGTGTCGTGCGCGTCCTGGTGATTGGTTCCGGTGCCCGTGAGCATGCGTTGCTGTTGGCGCTTCGCAAAGACCCCCAGGTCACGGGGCTGGCGATCGCTCCCGGCAACGCCGGCACCGCCCGGCTGGCCGACCAGCACGAGGTCGATATCACCTCGGCGGAAGACGTCGTCACCCTGGCGCGCGAGGTCCGCGCCGACCTGGTGGTCGTCGGTCCCGAGGTGCCCCTGGTCCTCGGGGTGGCCGACGCGGTGCGAGCCGCCGGCATCGTCTGCTTCGGTCCCAGCAAGGACGCCGCTCGCATCGAAGGCTCCAAGGCTTTCGCCAAAGAGGTCATGGCCGCAGCTGGGGTGCGCACCGCGACCAGTGAAATCGTCGATACCCCCGCGCGTTTGGACGCCGCCCTCGACCGGTTCGGCCCCCCGGTGGGGGATGCGGCCTGGGTGGTGAAGGACGACCGCCTGGCCGCCGGTAAGGGCGTGGTGGTGACCGCGGATCGCGGCGTCGCACGCGCGCATGCCGCCGGGCTCCTCGAGGCGGGGCACCCGGTGCTGTTGGAGTCCTACCTGGACGGCCCCGAGGTGTCGCTGTTCTGCGTTGTTGACGGCGAAACCGTGGTGCCTTTGCTACCGGCACAGGATTTCAAGCGTGTCGGCGACGGCGACAGCGGACCCAATACCGGCGGTATGGGTGCATACGCGCCGGTCCCATGGCTTCCCGACGAGATGTATCGCGACGTGGTCAGCAACATCGTCGAACCCGTTGCGGCCGAAATGGTTGCGCGTGGCAGCGCGTTCAGCGGATTGCTGTATGCCGGACTCGCCATCACGGCGAACGGACCCGCGGTGGTCGAATTCAATTGTCGCTTCGGTGATCCCGAGACGCAGGCGGTGCTGGCGCTACTGGAATCGCCGCTCGGGCAGCTGTTGTACGCGGCCAGCAGCGGTACGTTTGGCGGACTTCGGCGAGTTGCACTGGCACGGCGGTGCCGCCGTGACGGTGGTGGTGGCGGCGGAGAGCTACCCCGGACGCCCCCGGGTGGGTGACGTCATCGTCGGCTCCGAAGCCGACGGGGTGCTGCACGCCGGAACGGCGCGGCGCGACGACGGCGAGATCGTTTCGTCGGGCGGCCGGGTGCTGTCGGTAGTGGGCACGGGTGCCGACCTGACGGCCGCGCGGGCCAAAGCCTACGAGGTCGTGCGTTCAATTCGACTGCCGGGCAGTCATTTCCGCAGCGATATCGCCCAGCTGGCGGCCGATGGGCAGATCCGCGTCTAAAACGCGGCGGCCTGACCGTCCCGACGCGGATCGCTGGCCGCGAAGTAGCCGCCCTCGAGACGCCAGATCGCCTGGCAGCTGCCGAATTGGTTGTAGTCGTCGACGGCAACCAGATCGTGTCCGCGCCGGCGCAACTCGTCCAGCGTCGAATCCGGGAAACCTTTTTCGCAGCTGACCTGCAAACCCTCCACCCACCGGAACCGCGGGCCGTCGCACGCCGCCTGCGGGTTCTGCCCGTGGTCGGCGATGCGCACCATCACTTGCACGTGACCCTGGGGTTGCATCATGCCGCCCATCACCCCGAAGCTCATGACCGGGGCGCCGTCTTTGGTCACAAACCCCGGGATGATGGTGTGGTAAGGACGCTTGTTCGGGCCCACGGTATTCGGATGCCCTGTGGCCGCAACGAAATTCGCGCCCCGATTTTGCAGCGAGATCCCGGTGCGCGGCACCACTATGCCCGAACCGAACCCCATGTAGTTCGACTGGATCATCGACACCATCATCCCCGCGGCGTCGGCCGCGGTCAGATAGACGGTTCCGCCCGCCGGCGCCCCGGCGGATGCGGGCTTGGCTCGCCCGCGGTCGATCAGCTCCGCGCGCCGCCTCAGATACTCCCTGTCCAGTAGCCGTTCCGGCCCCAGCGGCATATGCTCGATGTCGGCGACATAATGCTGGGCGTCGGCGAACGCCAGCTTCACCGCTTCGATCTGCAGGTGCACGCTGTCGGCGGAATCCGCTGGATGCGAGCCCATGTCGAAATGCTCGCAGGATGCCCAGGGCGATCAGCGCGACGATCCCCTGGCCGTTGGGCGGGATCTCGTGCACGGTGTACCCGCGGTAGCCGCCGTCGACCGTGCCGACCCAGTCGGCACGGTGAGCAGCCAGGTCACTGGCCCGCATGGCGCCGTCGTTGTCCAGCGCGTGCGCCTCGAGTTTGGCGGCCAGTTCCCCACGGTAGAAGGCCTCGCCGTTGGTCGCGGCGATCGTTTCGAGCGTGGCGGCATGGTCGGGCAGGCTGAAGCGCTCCCCGGGTTTCGGCGCTCGGCCGCCGGGCAGAAACGCCTGGGTGAAACCGGGCTGGTTCTCAAATAGCGGCACCTGCGCCGCCCATTGCTCCGCAACCGTCGGTGAGACCAGAAAGCCGTTGCGGCCGTAGGATATTGCGGGTTCAAAGAGCCGCTCGAACGGCAGCCTGCCGAACTTGGCATGCAGCTCGGTCCACGCCGACACCGCGCCGGGTACGGTCACCGCATTCCAGCCGAGGATCGGAACAGCCTTGCCGCCAAAGTATTCCGGCGTCCATGCCGCGGGCGAGCGGCCCGAGGCGTTCAGCCCGTGCAGGCGCTCGCCATCCCACACGATGGCGAAGGCATCCGAACCGATGCCATTGGATACCGGCTCCACGATCGTCAGGGTGATGGCCGTGGCGATGGCCGCGTCCACCGCGCTGCCGCCCTGCGCGAGCATCCCCAGGCCCGCCTGGGCGGCAAGCGGTTGCGATGTGCACACAACGTTTTCCGCCACGATGGGCTTGCGTGGCCAGGCGTACGGGAAGGTCCAGTCGAAAGGTGCGGTCACCACCGCGAGCGTAACTCGTCAGGCCGTCAGCAGCGGTGCCATCCAGGTCAGCTCGGCAGGCAACTGCGAGCTCCAGAATGACCCGTCGTGACCACCGGGCGAGAAGCCACCGGCCGGCGGATTGGGCAGTTGCGCAATGAACTGCTTTGTCGCGGCGTAAAACGGATCGCTGTCACCGCAGTCGATCCGGATGGGGATCGAGCCCAGGGCGGACATGCCGAACACCGAGTTCGCCGCGAAGTCGTCCGGGCCGTCGAAGGCTCCCGGCGCAGCCGCGCCCGAGGACATCCACAGCGCCGGGCTCACCGCGCAGATCGCCGCGGTACGGGCCGGTCCCAATCGGCCGCCCAGCAGCAATGCGCCGTAGCCGCCCATCGACCAGCCCAAGAACGCCACCCGTGAGGTGTCCAGGTTCTGGTTGCCCAGCATCGGAATCAGCTCGTCGAGCACCATGGCGCCGCTGTCCTCACCGGAAGACCGCTTGTGCCAATACCCGCCGCCGCCGTCGACGGCGACCACCGCGAACGGCGGTAGTCCGGCATCGACGGCCTGTGCCAAACCGTGCTCGACGCCGCCCGCCATCACGGTGGACGCGTCACTGCCCTTTCCGTGCAGCGCGATCACGGGTCGCAGCGGCTTCGTCTGGCCCGGCGGACGCGCGATGGCCCAATTCGTGTTCACCCCGCCGCGCGCGGCGGAGGCGAAGGAACCGGTCACCATGGTGGGCGCGGCCGCCGCCGGGGGAGCCGGATCGCGAGGTGGGCTCGGCGCCGGCGCCAACGGCACCTGGGTGCCGGCCGTCGATACCGGCATGGCGTGAGATGTGCGGGGCTCTAACAGGATGTCGAGCCCGTAGGCGCCCGCCGCCCCCACAGCCGCGCTGGCGCCAAGGCCCAGCAGGGCGCGTCGGCTCAAGTCGGGCATGCGGGCCATTATGCCCCGGCCGTTTGGCCGAAATGGCAATGCAGTACCACTTTGCCTGGCACGATGGCTACTCGTGACTGCAGCGGTTACTCCGAAAGGAGAACGTCGGCGGTACGCGCTCGTCAGCGCCGCCGCCGAGCTGCTGGCCGAGGGCGGGTTCGAAGCGGTGCGGCACCGGGCGGTCGCGCGCCGGGCCGGATTGCCGTTGGCATCCACCACTTATTACTTCTCCTCCCTCGACGATCTGATCGCGCGCGCCGTCGAACACATCGCCATGATCGAGGTGGCGCAGTTGCGGTCGCGCGTCAGCGCCTTATCGCGGCGGCGCCGGGGACCCGAAACCATCGCCGACGTGTTGGCCGATCTGCTCGTGGGCGACGTGTCGGGTCCAGGCCTCACCGAACAGCTGATCTCGCGCTATGAACGGCACGTCGCGTGCATCCGTCTGCCCGCGCTGCGCGAGACCATGCGCCGCAGCCTGCGCCAGCGCGCCGAGGCGGTCGCCGAGGCCATCGAGCGCTCGGGTCGCTCGGTGCATATCGAGCTGGTGTGCACGCTGGTCTGCGCGGTCGATGGTTTGGTGGTGTCGGCACTGGTGGAGGGCCGTGATCCGCGCGCGGCGGCGCAGGGTGCGGTGGTCGACCTCATCGAGGTGCTCGCGCCCATCGATCAGCGGCCTGTGCAGATCTGACCGACCCCTACGCGTGGACCGGATCCACGGGTAGCGACGGCGTCACGATGTATCCGGTGTCGAGGTCGCCGTAGATCGTCACATCCCTCGGTTTGTGCTGCGCATACAACGCCACGTAGGCGCAGACCACGGCGTCGACAGGATCCTCCGCGCGGCGCAGCTCGCTTTTGCGCGACGCGGCCGCGACGGCCCGGCGCAGCGCGATCCACCCGTCGTGCCCGTCGACCCGCAGCGGTACCGGAGCATGCGCGAGCCGCTCGACGCCGTCCATCAGCAGCAACAGCTCGGACTTGAGCCGGTCGACTGTGCGTCCGGACTTTGCTTTGTACTTCAGCGTGCGCTGAAGGCGGAACAGCGCCACGGTGGCCGCATGCGGGTAGACCTCGATGGCGCGCCGGGCCGCCGGCGACCGCGGATCGAGGTCCAAGCCCAGCCTCGCGGCCAGACGGCCCGCGCGGGGGCCGCCGGCGAATTCGGGCTTGCCGGTGTTGCAGGGATGGGCACCGGCCTCGTACCTGCGGAAATCGCGGTTGAGCGCGGCCTCGGCGGGACGCTGGCCGGTCGGGTTGTTCACCACCAGCGGCGCATCGAAGGCGACCAGGCAATCGCCCTGCACATAGGGTCGCAACGCGGTCAGGATCTCGTCGTCGTCGCGGACCGCGCACACGCGCACCAGAGCGCCGCCGGAGTCCACGACGGCGACGCCGGTCGGGTTGCGACCCGCCCACGCAAGGTCGACACCGGCGAAGTACATCCGCACAGGCTACGAGCGCGACCGTAAGCTGTGTGTTCGTGAGGACCAAGTGAGCATTCCGAATGTGCTGGCCGCTCGGTACGCCAGTGCCGAGATGGTCGCTATCTGGTCGCCGGAGGCCAAGGTCGTCGCCGAGCGGCGGCTATGGCTGGCCGTGTTGCGCGCGCAGGCGGAACTGGGCGTTTCGGTGCCTTCCGAAGCCATCGCCGACTACGAGCGGGTGCTCGAAGACGTCGAGCTGGCGTCGATCGCGGACCGCGAGCGGGTGCTGCGCCATGACGTCAAGGCGCGCATCGAGGAGTTCAATGCGCTGGCCGGTCACGAGCACGTGCACAAGGGCATGACCAGTCGCGATCTGACCGAGAACGTTGAGCAACTGCAGATTCGGCGCTCGCTGGAGCTGGTCTTCGGGCATGGCGTTGCGGTCGCCGCGCGGCTCGCCGAGCGGGCCGTGGCCTATCGCGACCTGGTGATGGCCGGACGCAGCCACAACGTCGCCGCGCAAGCCACCACATTGGGCAAGAGGTTCGCCTCGGCGGCCCAGGAGACACTGATCGCGTTGACGAGGCTGCGCGAATTGATCGACCGCTACCCGCTGCGCGGCATCAAGGGCCCGATGGGCACCTCGCAGGACATGCTCGACCTGCTGGACGGTGACGCGGCCAAGCTGGCCGAGCTCGAGCGTCGCGTAGCCGAATTCTTAGGCTTTGCAACGGTATTGACCAGCGTCGGGCAGGTGTATCCGCGTTCGCTGGACCACGATGTGCTCTCGGCGCTGGTGCAGCTGGGCGCGGGCCCGTCGTCGATGGCTCACACCATCCGGCTGATGGCCGGGCATGAGCTGGTGACCGAGGGATTCGCGCCCGGACAGGTCGGCTCCTCGGCCATGCCGCACAAGATGAACACGCGCAGCTGCGAACGGGTCAACGGGCTGCAGGTGGTGCTGCGCGGCTACGCCTCGATGGCCGCTGAGTTGGCGGGTGCGCAGTGGAACGAGGGCGACGTGTTCTGCTCGGTGGTGCGCCGAGTGGCGTTGCCGGACAGCTTCTTTGCCCTCGATGGGCAGCTCGAGACGTTCTTGACGGTCCTCGACGAGTTCGGCGCCTATCCGGCGGTGATCAGCCGCGAGTTGGACCGCTACCTGCCGTTTTTGGCCACCACCAAGGTGTTGATCGCCGCGGTGCGCGCCGGCGTGGGGCGCGAGACCGCGCACCATGTGATCCGCGAACACGCGGTGGCCACCGCGCTGGCCATGCGCGAACGCGGAGCCGAGCCCGACCTGCTGGAGCGCTTGGCCGCCGACGAGCGCCTGCCGCTGGACCGAGCCGCGCTGGACGACGCCCTGGCCGACAAGAAGGCGTTCACCGGCGCCGCCGGTGACCAGGTCGACGAGGTGGCGGCGCAGGTGGACGCGCTGGTGAACCGCTACCCGGACGCGGCCAAATACGCCCCGGGTGCCATCCTGTGACGCTGGCCGGCGCGCTCGCCGAGATCGACTTCACCGATCTGGACAACTTCGCCAACGGATTTCCGCACGATCTGTTCGCGATACATCGTCGTGAGGCGCCGGTGTACTGGCACTCACCGACCGACAACACCCCGGACGGTGAAGGTTTCTGGTCGGTGGCCACCTACGCGGAAACCCTTGAGGTGCTGAAGGATCCGGTGACGTATTCATCGGTCACCGGCGGACCGCGGCCGTACGGCGGCACGCTGCTGCAGGACCTGGCGATCGCGGGTCAGGTGCTCAACATGATGGACGATCCGCGGCATTCGCAGATTCGGCGGCTGGTCAGCTCGGGGCTGACGCCGCGGATGATCCGGTTGGTCGAGGACGACCTGCGGACCAGGGCGCGCCGGCTGCTGGACGCGGTGGTGCCGGGCGAGCCGTTCGACTTCCTGGTGGACATCGCCGCCGAATTACCGATGCAGATGATCTGCATCCTGCTGGGAGTCCCTGAATCCGAACGGCATTGGCTGTTCGAGGCGATCGAGCCGCAATTTGACTTCGGCGGCTCACGCAAGGCGTCATTATCGCAGCTCTCGCCGCGAACGTCGGTCTCCGAAAGAGATGCAGAGGCCGGGTCGCGGATGTATGAGTACGGTCAGCAGCTGATCGCGTCCAAGCGCGAGAACCCGACCGATGACATGTTGTCGGTCGTTGCGAACGCGATGCTGGATGACTCTGACAGCGGTGGCGGATCGGCCCTGTCCGACCTCGAGCTCTACCTGTTCTTCAGTCTGTTGTTCAGCGCCGGCGCGGAGACCACGCGCAACGCGGTCGCGGGCGGCCTGCTGGCGCTGGCCCACCATCGGCACCAATTGCAATCGCTGCGCGGCGATCTCGATGCGCTGCCCACGGCCGTCGAGGAGATGGTGCGGTGGACATCGCCGTCGCCCTCCAAGCGCCGCACCGCCACCCGCGACGTCACGCTGGCCGGGCAGTCGATCGAGGCAGGGCAGAAGATACAGATCTGGGAAGGCTCGGCGAATCGCGACGCCGGCGTGTTCGAGAACGCCGACGAATTCGATATCGCCCGAAAGCCGAATCCGCACCTGGGATTCGGTCAGGGAGTGCACTATTGCCTGGGCGCCAATCTGGCCCGGCTGGAGCTGCGGGTGTTGTTCGAAGAGCTACTGTCTCGGTTCGGTGGAGTGCAGGTTGTCCGGCCGGTCGAATGGACCCGCAGCAATCGGCACACCGGCATTCGGCACCTCGTCGTGGAGTTCCGCGAAGCGCCGTGACGATCCGGTTCGCTGATGTCGAGCCCTCACCCGATGTGTTCGCCGCGGTGATGGCGACGGGAATTTTGTCGATCGGCGCGCACAATTTCGGGTACCGATTGATCAGCGACACGATGGGTGTCATCGCCACTGCCGGGCTGTTCTTTCTGGTTGCTCTGGTCGTCGCGAAAGCCGCCACCCCCGGCCATAGGTTGCGCTGGGACTTCACCGATCCCGACGTCACGCTGCGACTGATCACTTTCGTCGCCGCCTGCGCAGTGATCGACACTCGCTTGTCGTCCAACGTGTGGGTGGCGCGGGTACTCGGCGTGGTCGGCCTGGCGTCCTGGCTGATACTGATCCTGTTGAGCACACGAAATATGTTGGCGCACCGGTGGACAGAGCTGCGCGACCGCGCCCACGGCCCCTGGCAACTGGGCAGCGTGGGAACCTCCGGTTTGGCGATCGTGATCGCCCGCGCGGCCCGACAAACCGGCCATCACTGGTGGCTGGCGGTGGCCGTGGCCGGATGGGTGGCGGCGCTGTGCATCTACGGCCTGATGACGTGGCTGACCCTCTGGCGTGTCGTGCACGAACGGCAGGACCGCGACGGCTTCGAACCCGATACCTGGATCCTGATGGGCGCCATGGCGATTGCGACGCTGGCCGGCGACAACATCCATGCCGTGGCTCCCGCCTGGCTGGGCGGCCCCGTGCGCGTGGTCACGATCGTGACCTGGGTGACGGCCACCCTGTGGATACCGCCGCTGATCTACTTTGCGCTGCACCGCATCAGGCGGCATCCCAACATGCTGCGATTCGCCGGTGTGTGGTGGGCCTTCGTGTTTCCGTTGGGTATGTACTCCGCGGCCAGCTTCGCCATGGCACGCGAGATCGATCAGCGATCGCTGTTCACCGTTTCGCTGGTGTTCTTCTGGGATGCGTTGGCCGCGTGGCTCGTCGTGGTCTTCGCCGGGCTACTGCTCTTGTCGCGGGCGCTGTTGCCAACTCCCGCGAATCGCGATCCCGGCCGACCGTAGTTCGAGCGCGGCCAGGGCCCCGATGGTAGCCGGATCCTCACGGCGCCACCCACCGACCGGATCCGCGCTGACGGCGATCAACTTCCGTGGCGGACGGTTGGTCAGCGCGCGCAGCGCAAGCAATTGCGCACCGGACGGGGTTGCGGCCAGTGCGGTCACTGTCAACTTGCGCCGAAAGAAGCGCAGCCGCAGAAACAACCACGGGAGCACCGCGAGGAGGAGCGGGACCGCAACAACGGCCATCGCGAGCAGCACCGCGAGCCAGCTCGCCGCGCTGTCCAGATCATGGCCCGCGCCGGCGATGTCCAGCGCGGCGTGGCTGGCGGAATTGAGCGGCTTGCTGACCGTATCGCCCACCACCGGAATGTGCTGGGCTTCGTGGCCGGCGGACGCGAGGTTGCCGGCGATGCCGTTCGCGCCGCTCTCGACCTGCCGGCCGGCGTCGGCGATGGTGGCGATCGCGTCGTAGACCGCCAGGCCGACGAGCAGCCAGAGCACCGTCCACACGACGACGGCGAAGTCGCTGAACAGCTGGACAGCCAGCCGGCCGGGCCTGGTGGAGTAGGGCAGAAACCGCGGTGTCATAGCCCCGATCCCAGCACAAAGCCCGTTCGCGGGTGCCCGATAGGCTGACCGGATGCCTGCACTGTCCGACTACCAGCATCTGGCCAGCGGGAAGGTCCGCGAGCTGTACCGTGTCGACGACGAGCACCTGCTGCTCGTCGCCACCGACCGGATCTCGGCCTACGACTTCGTCCTGGACAGCACCATCCCGGACAAGGGCCGCATCCTCACCGCGATGAGCGTCTTCTTCTTCGGGCTCGTCGACGCCGCCAACCATTTGGCCGGGCCGCCGGACGATCCACGTATCCCCGACGAGGTCCTGGGTCGCGCGCTGGTGGTGCGCCAGCTGGAAATGCTTCCGGTGGAATGCGTGGCGCGCGGCTACCTGACCGGCTCGGGACTGCTGGACTACCAGGCGACCGGAACGGTCTGCGGCATCACGCTGCCGCCGGGACTGCTCGAAGCCAGCCGGTTCGCCGAACCACTGTTCACCCCCGCGACGAAAGCCGCGCTGGGCGACCACGACGAGAACATCCCCTTCGCGCGGGTGATCGAGATGGTCGGTGCCGTGCCCGCCAACCAGCTGCGCGACCGCACGTTACAGATCTACGTTCAGGCCGCCGATCACGCGCTCCGGAAAGGAATCATCATCGCGGACACCAAGTTCGAGTTCGGCACCGACCGTGACGGCAACCTGCTGCTGGCCGACGAGATCTTCACGCCGGATTCGTCGCGGTACTGGCCGGCCGACGAGTACCAGGTCGGCGTCGTCCAGAACAGCTTCGACAAACAGTTCGTCCGCAACTGGCTGACCGGTCCCGAGTCAGGCTGGGACCGCCACGGCTCACAACCCCCGCCACCACTGCCCGAGCACATCATCGACGCCACCCGTGATCGGTACATCGATGCCTACGAACGCATTTCCGGCCTGAGCTTCGACGACTGGATCGGTCCCAGCGCATGACCGAAGTGCAGCTGGACGGGTCGGTACCCCCTGTCGCCAAGCGGGTGGAGAGTCGGCGTGAGCATCACGGCGACGTCTTCATCGACCCGTATGAGTGGCTGCGGGAAAAGACCAATCCCGAAGTCATTGCCCATCTCGAGGCGGAGAACGCCTACGTCGATCAGATGACCGCCCACCTCGAACCGTTGCGGCGGCAGATTTTCGACGAGATCAAGGCGCGTACCAAGGAGACAGATCTGTCGGTACCGACCCGACAGGGCGAGTGGTGGTACTACGCGCGCACCTACGAAGGCAAGCAGTATCGCGTCCAATGCCGTTGTCCGATAAGCGGCTCCGACGACTGGGATCCGCCGACCCTGGACGAGGACACCGAGATCCCGGGCGAGCAGATCCTGCTCGATTCCAATGCCGAAGCCGAGGGCCACGAGTTCTTCTCCCTGGGTGCCGCGACGGTGAGCCTGGATGGGAATCTGCTGGCGTACTCGGTCGACACTCTCGGAGATGAGCGATACACGTTGCGGTTCAAAGACTTACGCACCGGCGAGCTGTATCCCGACGAGATCGCCGACATCGGGGCCGGTGCGACATGGGCCGCCGACAACCGCACCGTGTATTACCTGACCCTGGACGATGCCCACCGCCCCGACAAAGTGTGGCGGTATCGGGTGGGCTCCGGCGCAGGGTCGGAGCTGGTGTATCACGAAGCGGACGAAAAGTATTGGCTTGGCGTAGGCCTCACCCGGAGCGAGGCCTACGTCTTCATCGCCGCGGGGTCCTCGATCACCTCCGAGTACCGCTACGCCGACGCCGCCGATCCGCAGGCCCAGTTCACCGTCGTGCTGCCGCGCCGCGAAGGCGTCGAGTACTCGGTCGAGCACGCGGTCATCGGCGGGCAGGACCGCTTCTTGATCCTGCACAACGACGGCGCGGTCAACTTCACCCTCACCGAGGCGCCGGTCAGCGATCCGACACAGCAGCGCACCCTGATCCCGCACCGCGACGATGTCCGGCTCGATGCGGTGGACGCTTTCGCCGGTCTGCTGGTCGTCAGCTATCGGCGCGAGGCACTGCCCCGGATGCAGCTGTGGCCCATCAACGCCGACGGCACATATGCACAGCCCGAAGAGATTTCGTTCGATTCCGAGCTGATGACGGCCGGGCCGGCCGGCAACCCCAACTGGGAGGCGCCCAAGCTGCGGATCAGGGCGGGATCGCTGGTCATTCCGGCACGGGTTTACGACATCGACCTCACCACCGGTGAACGCACCTTGCTGCGCGAGCAGCCCGTACTCGGCGATTACCGGACCGACGATTATGTGGAACGGCGTGACTGGGCGGTCGCCGACGACGGCACCCGCATCCCGGTGTCCATCGTGCACCGCGCTGACATCGAATTCCCGGCGCCCGCATTGCTTTACGGTTACGGCGCTTATGAGCTGTGTATCGACCCGAGCTTTTCCATCGCCCGGTTGTCGCTGCTGGACCGTGGCATGGTGTTCGCCATCGCCCACGTGCGTGGCGGCGGTGAGATGGGCCGACTGTGGTACGAGCACGGAAAGCTTTTGGAGAAGAAGAACACCTTCACCGACTTCGTCGCGGTCGCAAGGCATTTGGTGGATGCCGGCGTCAGCCGGGCGCGTCAGCTGGTGGCGCTGGGTGGTAGCGCCGGCGGTTTGTTGATGGGGGCGGTGGCCAATCTGGCGCCGGAGCTTTTCGCCGGCATTCTCGCGCAGGTCCCGTTCGTCGACCCGCTGACCACCATCCTGGATCCCTCTTTGCCGCTGACCGTCACCGAGTGGGACGAATGGGGAAACCCTCTGGCGGACAAGGACGTTTACTCCTACATGAAGTCCTATTCGCCGTATGAGAATGTCGAGACCAAGAGGTATCCGGCGATTCTGGCGATGACCTCGCTGAACGATACGAGGGTCTACTACGTGGAGCCGGCCAAGTGGGTTGCGGCGCTGCGCCACGCCAACGGTGACGGCAATCCCGTCCTGTTGAAGACCCAGATGAACGCCGGGCACGGTGGCGTCAGCGGCCGCTACAAGGGCTGGGAGGAAACCGCCTTTCAATACGCGTGGCTGTTAGCCGCCGCCGAGGCCCAGTTACCGATGTAGGCCACGCATCCCGGTCAACGGCCCGCGCGGTCAAGTGACTGCGCTATTCGCCGGCCGTTTCGCTTGCCGGCGTTTTCGGCAAAAACCACGCCGGAATGAGGGTGCACACCACCAGCACGACGGCGATCACGAATACCGCGGTATAGGCGTGTGAAAGATCGTGCACCACATTGCTCGAAAAGTCGGGCGCGAGCGACTGCCGGGGTATTGCGGACTGGTCGACCGGCACCCCGTCTACGGCCGCCCTCTGGTGCAGAACAGCGAGCTTGTTCGCGGCGACGATGTTGGGGCTCCGCATGAACTGGTTCGTCAGGATCATCGACATCAGCGCGGTTCCGATCGAGCCGCCCACCTGGTGACTGACGCTCATCAGCGTCGTTCCCCGGGCAATCTGATGAGGGGCCAGCGCCTGCACCGAGGCGACCGACAGCGGCATCATGGTGCAGCCCATGCCCAGGCCCATGACCGCCAGCCCGACCAGCAGCGTGGGTAGATAGTGGGCCTGAGTCGCCGCCCCGAAGGCGAAGGCGCTCAGGCCGGCGGTGATCAGCGCGATCCCGACCAGCACGATTTTGCCCGGGCCCTGCCTGTCCACCAGCGGTCCGGTGAGCCGCATGGTCAGCATGGCGCCCAGCCCCTGCGGGATCATGTGCACGCCCGCCTGCATCGGCGTTTGGTGCAGCACCTGCTGGAAATAGCTCGGAAGCAGCAGGCCGGCGCCGAAGAATGCGCCGGCGAAGACCAGCATCGTCACGTTGGCGTGGGTGAGCACGGGATTGCGGAATAGCCGCAGATCTATCAGGGGATGATCGGCGCGGTGCCACGCGTGGGCGGCGAAGCCCGCGATCAATGCCAATCCAACGATCGCCGGTATCACCACGTGGCGATCGGCCACGGTGCCCCGACCCGGGATGGAGGACACCGCGAACAAAAACGTCGCCAGGCCCGGCGAAAGCAGCAGCACGCCGACGGCGTCGAAGGTCTCCGACCGCGCCGGGTGATCCCGCGGGAAGATGATGGCGGCCAGCGCGATGGTGAGGAACCCGATCGGCGCATTGATCAGGAAGATCCACCGCCAACTCGAGGTGTCGATCAGCCAGCCACCCACGATCGGCCCGCAGATCGGGGCGAGCAGCATCGGGATGCTCAGGATCGACATCAGGCGCCCAAGCCGTCCCGGCCCCGCTTCGCGAGTCATGATCATGAAGCCCAACGGCAGCAGCATGCCACCGCCGACTCCCTGTACCACGCGAAAGACGATGAGCTGCACAATGTTTGCGGCAATCGCACACAGCAGCGAGCCCAGGATGAAGGCGACCACGGAACCCATGAACAGCCGTTTGGTGCCGAACCGGTCGGCCGCCCAGCCGGTTATCGGGATCACGGTCGCCAGGGCGAGCGTGTAGCCGGTCATCGTCCAGGCAACGACGGCCTGCGAGGACGCGAACTGGTCGATGAACGTGCGTTGCGCGACGCTGACGACCGTGACGTCCAGGATCGCCATCACCGTGGCCAAGATGCACACACCCGAGATCCGCAACAGCGCGGCATCGAGCTTGTCGGGATATTCCCGTTCGTCGACGCCCGGCTGCCCGGTGGGGGTGTGGGGCAGCGGCGTTTTGGCCGCTGCGTACGAGGCCTCATCCATGGCGTTGCTTAGCATATCGAACTGATCGCATCGACTGACGCTCGCGGCGGTTGCGGTCTGGGCAGGTCCGGCGGCCGTTGAATCTTATTGCCGCGGACGAGTGCGTATACGCCTGCTGTCTGCGTGTCCTTCACCATTCCGACACCTGGGATCGGCAAACTGCTGGTGTGTCTGGAAAATTGATCGTCTCGGTGTCGGGGATTGGCGAACGCACCCTGCCCGAGGTCCAGGCGTTCTGTGCGCAAATGGATGCCCGGAAAGTACCGGTGTCGTTACTCGTGGCTCCCCGCCTGTCCGGTGACTACCGGCTCGACCGCGACCCGGGAACCGTCGAGTGGCTGACCAGCCGTCGCGCCGACGGCGACGCCATCGTGTTGCACGGCTATGACGACGCGGCCACCAAGAAGCGTCGCGGCGAATTCGCGATCCTGCGCGCGCATGAGGCCAACCTGCGATTGATGGCCGCCGATCGGGTGCTCGAGCACCTCGGGCTGCGTACCCGCCTGTTCGCGGCGCCGGGCTGGGTAGTGTCACCCGGTGTTGTCAAAGCATTGCCGGACAACGGATTCCGCTTGCTAGCCGATCTGCATGGGATCGCCGACCTGGTTCGTCACACCACGGTGCGCGCACGCGTCCTCGGCATCGGCGAGGGCTTCCTCACCGAGCCATGGTGGTGCCGAATGGTGGTGTTGTCCGCCGAGCGGATCGCTCGGCGCGGCGGCGTCGTCCGGGTTGCGGTCGCGGCTCGCCACCTGCGCAAACCCGGGCCGCTGCAGGCCATGGTGGACGCGGTCGACCTGGCGTTGATGCACGGCTGCACACCCACCGTGTACCGCTGGCAGCCGGCCAAAGCGGTGCTCGACGCCGCCTGACGAAGCGACTGTCTGACCTGCTCGTCGGGGCACTACCCTGGTCCACCATGAGCGATTCTTCGGTTGCGGCGTTCGATGCTGATGCCATCGTCGTCGGGGCGGGCCTGGCCGGCCTGGTCGCCGCCTGCGAACTGGTGGATCGCGGCTTGCGGGTGCTCATCGTCGATCAGGAGAACAGCGCCAACCTGGGCGGGCAGGCCTTCTGGTCCTTCGGCGGCCTGTTCTTTGTCGACAGCCCCGAGCAGCGCCGGCTAGGGATACGCGACAGCCATGAACTCGCGTTGCAGGACTGGCTCGGTACGGCGGCCTTCGATCGTCCCGAGGACTACTGGCCACGTCAATGGGCACACGCCTATGTCGATTTCGCCGCCGGGGAGAAGCGCAGTTGGCTGCGGTCGCGGGGGCTCAAGCTTTTCCCGCTGGTGGGCTGGGCCGAGCGCGGCGGCTATGACGCACAGGGGCATGGCAATTCGGTTCCCCGCTTCCACATCACCTGGGGTACCGGGCCCGCACTGGTCGAGATTTTCGCTCGCCAACTGCGTGACCGCTCATCGGTGCGCTTTGCGCACCGCCACCAGGTCGACGAATTGATCGTCGAGGGCGAGGCGGTGACCGGCGTCCGGGGCACGGTGCTGGAGTCCACGGCCACGCCGAGGGGAGTCGCGTCATCACGGAAGTCGATAGGACAGTTTGAATTTCGTGCCGGCGCGGTGATTGTGACGAGCGGCGGCATCGGCGCCAATCACGAACTGGTGCGAAAGAACTGGCCCAAGCGCATGGGCCGCGTCCCCGAGCAACTGCTGAGCGGGGTGCCCGCCCATGTCGACGGCCGGATGATCACCATCTCGCAGCGGGCCGGCGCGCGGGTGATCAACCCCGACCGGATGTGGCATTACACCGAGGGAATCACCAACTATGACCCGATCTGGCCGCTGCACGGGATCCGGATCATTCCGGGTCCGTCGTCGCTGTGGCTGGATGCCAGTGGCAAGCGGTTGCCGGTCCCGCTCTATCCCGGCTTCGATACGCTGGGCACCTTGGAGTACATCACCAAATCAGGGTTCGACTACACCTGGTTTGTGTTGAACGCCAAGATTATTGAGAAGGAGTTCGCGCTTTCCGGGCAGGAGCAGAATCCGGACCTGACCGGTCAGAGCATCCGCGAGCTGCTGCGGAACCGGGCGCGTTCCGGGCCGCCGGGTCCGGTGCAGGCGTTTGTCGATCGGGGTGTGGACTTCGTCAGCGCGAATTCGTTGCGCGACTTGGTGACCGCGATGAACAAGCTGCCCGATGTGCAGCCGCTGGACTACGCCACGGTCGAGGCCGAGGTCACCGCCCGGGATCGGGAGGTGGCCAACAAGTTCAGCAAGGACGGGCAGATCACGGCGATCCATGGCGCCCGAAACTATCTGGGCGACCGGCTGGGCCGGGTGGTGGCGCCGCACCGGCTGACCGATCCGAAGGCGGGACCGATGATCGCGGTCAAGCTGCATATCCTGACCAGAAAAACGTTGGGCGGCATCGAAACCGACCTCGCCTCACGGGTGTTGAAGGCCGACGGCACGCCGCTCACCGGTCTGTATGCCGCCGGCGAGGTGGCCGGGTTCGGTGGCGGCGGCCTGCACGGCTACCGCGCCCTGGAGGGCACGTTTTTGGGCGGCTGCATCTTCTCCGGCCGCGCCGCCGGACGGGGCGCCGCCGACGACATCACGTAGCCCGGACGGGGACGCAACGTCGGCGGGAACACGCCGGCCTGACCGCCGCTAGAACGTGACGGCGTCCTCTTCGGGCAGCACCTGGAAGTCGGTGCTGGTCATCTCGGTGAGCCGTCCGTAGTAGATCCCCCGCGCATCAGGGGCGATGATTCCCTGGTGAATGGGAACGGCACGCTGCGGAGCCACCGCACGCAGGTAATCGACCGCCTCGGATACCTTCATCCAGGGCGCGGCCGCCGGCGTGGCCAAGACGTCCACCGGCTCGTCGGGCACAAACAGCGCGTCACCGGGATGCATCAACCGGGCGCGGTGGTCGGCATCGCCCACCAGAAACGAAATGTTCTCTATCACAGGGATTTCCGGGTGAATGACCGCGTGTTTGCCGCCGACGGCGCGAACCGTCAGTTCGCCGATGTGCAGCTCGTCGCCGACATGGACCTCGCGGCAGGGCGCACCCAGTTGCGCGGTGGTCTGCGGGTCGGCGTAGAGCACCGCATCCGGATTACCCTCGAGCAATGCCGGCAGCCGTTTGGCGTCGACATGGTCGGGGTGCTGATGGGTGATCAAGATGGCTGTCAAGCCGGTGATTCCCTCGAAACCGTGCGCGAAGGTACCGGGGTCAAAGAGCACGCGGGTGTGGTCGAACTCGGCAAGTAGGCACGAATGGCCGAAATGCGTCAGTTGCATATCTACGATTGTGCCTTGATGCACAAGCTGCCGATACGCGTGATCCTGGCCACGATGCTGGTCGCCGGCAGTTTCGCAGTTGCTCTGATCGTCGTCATTCCTGCACACACGGAGCCGGAGACTTGCCCGGCCCTGTGCGATCGGATCCCGAACACAGCCTGGATCGATCAGCATGCCGTGCCGCTGGACGCCGTCTACCACTGGCCCGCGCTCGCCGGCCAGGCCGTGCAGACGACCGGTTCGGCGCCCGGGCCGCGGTTCCGGTTCGAGGAGTTGTGCGCCGCGCCGGCGATACCCCAGGACCCCCGCGACTCGGCCGTCGCGGCTCGCTCGACGGTTCAGCATCCCGACGGGCAATGGCAACTGCAGGCCCAGGTCCTGCACTGGCGGGGTGACACCGCCCGCGGTGGGGCCACCGTGACCACGGCCTTCAGCAATGCCGTCGCCGCCCTGCGAGCCTGCCAGGAGCGCGCACCGCTGGAGTCACCGTCGCTGACCAGCGACGAACCGAATCGGATGGCCGCCGTGATCAGCGGCCCGGTGGTGATGCGCAGCTATCTGTTCGCCCACCCGGCCAGCAGCACGATCAGCGAGCTCACGCTCTGGTCCACAGCGCCGCCGCAGGCGGCCTGGCCGGCGATGGCGGACGATCCGGTGCTCAATGCCATGAGCGCACCCCTGTGCGAGGCCTACATTGCCTCGTGCCCGTGACCCCGAGCTGCGCTTTCGCCGGTAGAGTGGCGCCGGAACGCCAACTGAGGAGGAGCGCCGGTGGCCCGGGTGATCGTAAGCGTGATGCCCAAAGCGGAGATTCTTGACCCGCAAGGTCAAGCGATTGTGGGAGCGCTGGGTCGCCTCGGACATCCGGGAATCTCAGAAGTGCGGCAGGGCAAGCGGTTTGAGCTCGAAGTGGACGACAGTGTCGACGATTCGGCGCTCGCCGAGATCGCGGAGTCGCTGTTGGCGAACACCGTGATCGAAGACTGGACGATCAGCCGGGAGAAGCAGTGACGGCACGCATCGGGATCATCACTTTTCCCGGCACGCTCGACGACGTGGACGCCGCTCGCGCGGCGCGGCGCGTCGGCGCCGAGGCGGTCAACCTGTGGCATGCCGACGCCGATCTGAAGAGCGTGGACGCCGTGGTGGTGCCCGGCGGGTTCTCCTACGGCGACTACCTGCGGGCCGGCGCGATCGCCAGGTTCGCCCCGGTGATGACCGAGGTGGTGGAGGCCGCGCGACGCGGCATGCCAGTGTTGGGCATTTGCAACGGTTTTCAGGTGCTCTGCGAGGCCGGCCTGTTGCCCGGGGCGCTGACCCGCAATGTGGGCCTGCACTTCATCTGCCGCGACGTGTGGCTGCGGGTGGCCTCGACTTCGACCGCCTGGACGTCGCGCTTCGAGCCGGACGCCGACCTGCTGGTCCCGCTGAAATCGGGAGAGGGACGCTACGTCGCGCCTGCCGAGGTGATCGAGGAACTCGAGGGCGACGGGCGGGTGGTGTTCCGATACCACGAGAACGCCAACGGCTCGCTGCACGACATCGCTGGGGTCAGCTCCGCCGACGGCCGCGTGGTGGGTTTGATGCCGCACCCCGAACATGCCATCGAGGCGCTGACCGGGCCGTCCGATGACGGCCTGGGCCTGTTCTATTCGGTGCTGGACGGTGTGCTCGCCGGCTGAGCGGAAACGCCTGCGGCATCCCGTAATTCGGCGAACGACGCGCCGATGGCGTCCGTCGCCTCGTGCGGGTCGTTGAAGGTCCGGTCGTCGGTGAGCACCGCGACGCCGAGTCGGTCGACGTAACTCCACACGGTGATGTTGACCGGGGCGCCGGGCGACAGCACGCCGGTGGAATAGATCTCGCTGACGGCCGCGCCGCCGAAGTGGCCCCGTTCACGCGGCCCCACCACGCTGGACACCGCGACGTTCATCATCTTGTTGGGCGCGTCGCGCAGACCCAGCCATCGGAATGCGGCAGGGGCGAATGCGGTGGGAAGGTAGGCCATCATCTTCCCGTAGAGCTCGGGGCCGAGGACTTCGTGGTCTTCCTTGGCGATCTTGGTGGCCAGCGCGACCAGCCGGGCCCGGTCCATGGGGTCGCCCACATGGACCGGCAGCGAGACTATCAACCCGCTGATCTCGTTGCCGGTGACGCGGTCCGATTTGTCGGTGGCTGTCGGCACCGAGGCGATGATCGGGCGATCGGCCGCGCCGTCATAAACCAGCAACAGCGTTCGCAGCCCGCCGGTCGCCATGGCCAGCACCACGTCGTTCACCGTGATGCCCAACGCCTTTGCCGTCGCTTTCACCTCAGGCAGCGACAACGACATGCTGGCGAACCGGCGCCGCGGCGAGACGAGATGGTTGAGGAAAGTCGGCGGTGCGTCGAACGCGTCGGCCAGATCGGGGTTATCCCCGCGTTCCCGAGACCGGCGGCGCACCCGCATCATCCCGACCGCCGCGTCCTTGAGCAGCCCGGGCAGTGCGCCGATCTGCCGGATGTGGTCGCGTGCCGCCGCACGCAGCAGGTCGGCGTTGGACGTGGTGACGCCGGCTTCGTCGTTGTCGCGCTCGTCGGTGAGCCCGTCGCGCAGATCCATCGCGCGGGCCAGCAGGTTGACTGACGCGACGCCGTCGGCCAGCGCATGGTGAATCTTGCCGATCAACGCGAATCGGCCACCGGCGAGTCCCTCGGCGAAATGAAACTCCCACAGCGGCCGACTGCGGTCCAGGGGAGTGGACGCCACCTCGCCGACCACTTGATCGAGCTCGCGTCGGCCGCCCGGTGCGGGCACCTGCACTCGCCGCAGGTGGTAGTCCAGGTCGACGTCGCAATTCTCCTGCCACATGGGGTGGTGCAGATGCCAGGGGATGTCAACGAGCTGGTAGCGCAACGGTTCTAGTAGATGGAGCCGACGACGCACGTGACGGCAGAAGTCCTCGAAGCCGAATTCTCCGTCGAGGTCGGCAGGGTCGATGACGGCCACCTTCAGCGTGTGCGTGTGTAGGTTGGGCGTCTCGCTGTAGAGCAGCATCGCGTCCATGCCGTTGAGTCTTTTCACACGCCACCTCCAGCGGCCCCGGACACCGTCAGCCCAGGATCGGGAAGCGGCGCTGACCGGCGAGCCGCTCGAGCGCTGCCTCCATGACGGCGCGTACGTGGGCGTCGACCTCGTCGACGTCGGGGTCTTTGCCGAATTGGGCGGTGATGTCGATCGGCTCGAGGACCTCGGTGACGACCTTTGCCGGCAGGGGCACGTTGGGCGGGAAGATGACGCTCAAACCGAAGGGGAACCCGACGCTGATCGGCAGAATGTCCATTCGTGCTTTGGTTAGCCCCAACTTGCGGGCCAGCCAGTTGCCCCGGGTCAGGAACAGCTGGGTCTCCTGGGCGCCGATGGATACGGTCGGCACGATCGGCACCCCAGCTTCGATGGCGGTCCGCACGTAGCCGGTGCGGCCATTGAAGTCGATGGTGTTCGCACTGAAGGTCGGCCGGTAGGAGTCGTAGTCGCCACCGGGGAACACCAGTACCACCGCGCCGGAATGCAGGGCTGTGGCGGCGTTTTCGCGGCTTGCCTCGATGACCCCGAGGCGGCGAAGCCAGCCGTCCAGTGGTCCTATGAACAGCCCGTAATGGGCCAATGTGTAGACCGGGCGGTCATAGCCGAACCTGTTGTAGAAGGCCGGGGAGAAGATCAACACGTCCGGGGTCAGCATGCCGCCCGAGTGGTTGGAGACCACCAGGGCGCCACCCGAGGAAGGGACGTTGTCGATGTTTCGCACCTCGGCCCGGTAGTACCGCTTGATGGCCGGTCCGAGCACCTTTGCCACCTGTTCGGTAAAAGCTGGATCCCATTTGGCGGTTTCGTGATTGTCCGCCGCGTCCACACCGTTGCCCTTCATGGCTCCCCGCTGTCTGTTCCTGCTCTTCGCTAGTTGTTGCCGGTGTGACGCCAGTCTCAAACCTCAGCATCCGATTGGCATATGCTACTCTCCATTTAGGAGAATGTCATATTCGTTTGCTGGGGGCGAACGCGTAGTGGGGGAGCATGTCCGAAAAGGTTCTGGTTACTGGGGGTTTCGGCCTCGTCGGATCACAAACGGTGCGCCGGCTGATTGCCGACGGCCATCGGGTCGTCGCGACCGATCTGGGCACTGCCGCCCAGCGTAAAGTCGCGGGAGCGCTGCCGGCCGGCGCCGAGGCGCACTGGGCGGACCTGACCGATCCGGGTCAGGTTGATCGGCTACTCGCCGAGACGACGCCCACAGCCATCGTTCACCTGGCCGCGGTGATCCCACCGGTGATCTATCGCCAGCCGGCGCTGGGGCGGCGCGTCAACGTCGACGCGACCGTCACGTTGCTGCGCGCGGCGCAGTCAAGGCCCCACCCGGTGCGATTCATTCAGGCTTCGAGCAACGCCGTATACGGCGCGCGCAACCCGCACCGGCATCACGAGCTGTTACGCCCGGACTCCCCGACGAACCCGGCCGACCTCTACGGCGCTCACAAGGCCGAAGCGGAGCAGCACCTCCGAGCATCGGATCTCGAATGGGTCATTCTGCGCCTGGCCGGGGTGATCAGCGTCGAACCGGACGCCATGCCGTTCAGTGTCGATGCGTTGTTCTTCGAAAGCGCCCTGCCCGCCGATGGCCGCATTCACACCGTCGACGTCCGCGATGTCGCAGCGTGCGTTCGCCGCTGCGGTCACCGCCGACGTCGCCGGTGAGACGCTGTTGATCGCCGGCGACGAGTCGCACCTGCTGCGGCAGGGGGAGGTCGGCAAGGCGCTGGCCGCCGCCCGCGGTCTGGTCGATGTGTTGCCCGGCGGCCGGCCGGGCGATCCGGACAGCGACGACGACTGGTTTGTCACGGACTGGATGGATACGGTTCGCGCCCAGCAGGTTCTGCAATTCCAGCGGCACTCGTGGCCGGACATGCTCACCGAGATGCGAGTCGCCGCCGGGTGGCGGCGTTACCCGATGCGGCTGGTCTCGCCGCTGGCGCGACGGTTCCTCAAAAGCCGTGCGGCCTACCGGGATACGCCTGGACGCTACGCCGACCCCTGGGGCGCGATCCGGGCCAGGTTGGGTGACCCCCGCCCGGATGCTCCGGCTGGTGAATAGCCCGCCCGTACTTCAGCCGGCGTCGCGCAGCAACGGCCGTTCCATAAGGCGGCAATTCGACCGTGGGATTCAGCTCAGCGAAGAGCTCGGTGGCGTCCGCGATGGTCTGGTCGACGAAGGAAGCGAAATCGTTGAAGGAGGCGTCGTTTCGGATCCATTGTGACTTACGGGCCATCACGCCGATGCGCTGCGGATCCGACGACCCGTGCACGATGGCGGTGACCTGGCGGTCAAGACGGTTCCATCGGTCACAGAAGTACGTCACCCAGGGGCGATCGGCCGCCGGGAAATAGCGCCCGGGACTGACGCGGATGATCAACACGTCGTCGTGCGCGGGAGAGATCTCGAAGTGAACATGCAAACGCCGCGGAGAGTTGGTGACGAAAAAGTATTCGCCGTCGTGGTGGCCGCGAAAATATCGCCGCCCGCGAGTGCGCAGGTAACGTTCGACCAGGTTCGCGCACGGCTGCTCATTCGTCATGAGTTCGATGGTGCGGCCTGTGACTTTGGGAATGCTTGGAGCCAAGCCAAGCGGCACCGAAGAATTGGTTGAGAATTCGCTGAGTGAGCGCCGGCTGCGCTCGAGCACCGGCGGGCATGGATCTAACCCCACGGGAGTTTTGGCCCGCGATCAGGTGGGGTCGCGTCGTTCCACGATGCCGGCGCCGGGGTTGGGCATGGTGCGCGGCAGCGTGACCGAGAATCTGTACCGCTCGGGACGATAGTGGAATTCCACGACCTCGAGCGGCTTGTCGTCATGGCTGTAGCTGGTGCGTTCGAGCACCAGCACGGGCGACCCCAGCGGCAGATTCAGAGCCCCGGCCACTCCCAGAGAGGCACCGGCCGCATGAATCTCATAGTTGGCTCGGGAGATTGGAACGTCCAGTCGCCGCTCCCACATGGTGTAGGTGCTTTCCATCGCCTGCGCGGTCTGCTCGTCGATCGCGCTCTTCAGCAGCGGCTCCACCGCCTTGCCCAAATTCGGCGGGAGGTAGGCAATCATCAGGGCAAGGGGCTGGTCACCGTCGCGAAAACGTCTGTGCACACACAGGACTTTCGACAGCCCCAATGTCTCGGCAATGCGTTGCGGTGCGTCTTCGACGCGATGCGACAGGACATCGACGTTCGGCGTGATCCCGGAGCCGGCCAGTACCTCGGTGATGGTGCGTACGCCGGGCCCGAGTTCTTGCTTGACCGGGTTGGCCACGAACGTGCCCAGACCTTGCTTTCGTACCAGCCATCCCTGGCGTTCGAGAATCCCAACCGCCGCCCGTACGGTCACCCGGCTCACGCGGGTGCGATCGATGAGTTCTCGCTCGGTTGGCAATCGCGCGCCGCGCGGCAGACGCTGTTTGACGATGGCCGCCTTCAAGGCTTCGGCGAGTTGGGTGCTGGCCGGCACGCTGCCCCGGGATATCCGGAGGTCGGCAACGTCGAGATCCAGCTGATCGGGGGTCACCAGATGTATTAAAACGTCCTATCTGTTGGACGTAAAGCAACGCATCGTGGCGCAAGAGCGCTCGTTGGACGGATTACTCTGGTAGCGAATGGTTTTCGCGCGTGAGCAGCCCGATGAATAGCTGGGCACGGCTTTGCGCGGGTCAGGAGGCTCGAAGGTGTCGATCGCCGTGGAACGGTTCGACCACATTGTCCTGAACTGTCGCGACGTCGAGGCCACCGCCGCGTGGTACGAGCGGGTGCTGGGCATGCGGCGCGAGACGTTCGGGCCTTCGCAGCGGACGGCGCTGTGCTTCGGGAATCAGAAGATCAATCTGCGACCGGTCGGCGCATTGGCCGACGATCCCGACTGGTTCACCGGGTCGGTCGAGACCGCCGGTTCCGAAGACTTGTGCTTCGTCACCCGCGCCAGCCCGGATGACGTTCGCGCCCATCTCGCCGCGTGTGGCGTTGAGGTGATCTCCGGACCAGTGACCAAGTTAGGGGCGCTGGGTGAGATGACTTCGCACTACTGCCGTGACGTCGACGGCAACCTGATCGAGATCGCCGGTTATTGAGGGTCGGTCAGCGGATACAGCGCCGGAAGATTGATCACGATGGCTTCCTGGCTGCTGCGTGCGATCACCACCTCGGCGGTGGTGCTGGGGTCGGGGTTTTCCTCCCGGTGTGGCAAGTACGGCGGAATGAACACGTAGTCGCCAGGTGCCGCGGCGACGCGGACCTCTCCGGTGCCGTCATGAAAGACGAATTCCGGGTTGCCGCTTCGCACATAGATGGCGGTCTCGGAGTCACCGTGATGGTGGTTGTCCGAAGCCGATTGCGGCGACGCGTGCGTCTCACCCATCCAGAGCTTCTCCGCGCCGACTGAGCTGCCGGACAGAGCGGCGAAGCGTCGCAACCCCTCCGATTGTGCTGTGTCAAAGCTGATCTCCGACGCCTTGATGTGACGTACCCGGTTGCGCGCGACCTGCATTGCCATGTCGTCGAAGTCTGGATGGAATCCGTCTGAAGTGGCCATGGGTCAATTATCGCGGGACCCGAGGAGCTCGGCGAGCCCGCGCAGATCACTGGCGACGATGTTCGGTTGCGGCAGATCACCCACCGGCAGCGGTGCGTTGCCGCGCCGGGTGATCAGAGCTCCACTGAAGCCGACATTCTGCGCACCGATGGTGTCCCACACGTGTGCGGAGACCATCATGCAATCCGCGGGGGCCACCCCGAGCGTCTCGCATGCATACCGATAGACGGCGGGCGACGGCTTGAACACGCGACGGGCATCGACGCTCAATTGGTGTTCGAAAAAGCCCGCCAGCCCGGAATTCTGCAGCGCCGTCGGACCATCCGGATTGGGCGGGGAGTTGCTGAGCGTCGCTAGCCGAAAACCGTTGTCACGCAGCGCGACAAGTCCGTCGGAGACATCGGGGTGTGCCGGCATGGCGAGCAGCGCGGTCTTCAGGCGGTCCAGATCACCGTCGGTGACGTCCACCTGGTAGATGTCGCCCAGCATGCGCAGCGCCCCCTGGGCAAGTACCGGAAACGTCACGTAATGGTCGGCCAGTGTGATCGACATCGAGTACATAACCAGCTGCGCGAACCATTCGCGCAGCATCCGTTCGTCGCCGAACAGCTCACCGAAAAGCGGCGTGATGGACTCGATGTCGAGCAACGTCTCGTTGACGTCGAAGACGAGGACGGACGGTGTTGCCATGGCTGGCGCTCAACATTCTTTCGTTGACCCGGCTCCAGCGACCATGTCGCAGGACAACACCGCGGTGGCGGCGCTAAAATATTGGGCCGGATGACCCAATACTATCGGCGAATGTGCGCACCGTGTCCAGCGCAGGGGCGTCGGTCACGGTTTGCGTCGATCGCGAGACGACGCGGATCGCCCCTTGCGCGACGGCGGTTGAGCGGCGAAGGCGCGCACATACGTCGACAGCGGCATTGACGGCGGCGCGCAAGGGTTGCGGATCGCCGGTGACGTGGGTGAGCATCGCACCGCCCTGATGTGCGGCGACCAGCGCTACGGCCAGATGCCGTGGGTCGGCGTCGGGACGCAGGTCGCCGCGATCGCGCATCGACTCGAGGCCGGCCCGAAACAGTTCGATCCATTGGTCGTATCCCGCGGCGAGGTCATCGTGTATTTCGCGGTCGGCCTCGATCAGCTCGCCGGCCAAGGACCCATAGACGCATCCCCCGACCCGGTATACGGCGTCGATGTCGGACACACAGGCATCGGCCCAGGCCTGCAGGGCGTCGAGGCTGTCGAGTCCGGCGAACTGCGGCCGAGTGTGGAAGGCCCGCACGTCGTTACGGCGCGCATCGACGACGTGCCGGGTCAGGTCGCGCTTATCGCTGAAGTAATGGGAGATCTGGGATCCGCCCACTCCGGCGCTGCGTCGCACCTGCTCGATGCTCGTGTTGGCGACGCCACGCTCGAACATCAGCCGGGCGGCGACGTCGATGATCCGCGCGCGCGTCGCCAGTCCCTTGCGGGTGAACCGCGAGAGCCGTTCGGTCACGTCGTCGCCTTCGGCATGGAGGGCTCAGCTTGTTCGTCGCGCCGACCGACGCGCACGCGACCGACGCGGTGGGCGGGGCGCTCGTTCGGCGCTGTCGGTGGCGAACAGACGTAGGTAGTTCACCGCGAAACGAATCGCGTCGGCATGCGGCCACTCCTCTTGGTAGGTGAACGTCAGCACGCCACCTCCCTGGTGCGCGGTGACAATCACTAAGGCGAGCCGGCGCGGATCGGCATCGCGAACCAGCAGCCCGTCGTCTTTCATTTGCTGAATTGCGTGCTCCAACAACTCGATCCACTGCCGGTAGCCGGAGGCCAACGCGTCGCGCGTGGCGTCGTCTGACTTGGCCAGCTGGGCGGTGAGGGCGTGATAGGTGGGGGTGCCGAAATATCCGATACGCCGCAGGTAGCGCATGTTGAGGTCGATCCATCGCTCGAAATCGTCGAACGAGCCCAGGCCCCGAAGCGTGGGTTGGCGGTGAAAGTCCAAGACCACGCCGGTCTGGCGCCGAATCACCGCGCGTATCAACGCCGCTTTGTCGGTGAAATAGTGGGCAAGCTGTGAGCCGCTGACCGAAGCCGCCCGGCGTACGTTGTCCATGTTCGACGCGGACAGGCCCTCGGTGACGATCAGCTGAGCGGCGGCCTGCACGATCCGGTCGCGGGTGGCACGCCCCTTGGCGGTCAACCGTTGTTCGTCGTGAACATCGGGATGGCCCATCGCGTCAGGCTAACCCGGCAGCGCCCCCATTTATGGGATCTTCAGCCCATAGATCGGTCAGGTGTTGACGCTCGATTGGCGAGAAAATTTCGGATCAGTTGGGCGACGTCGTCGCACGCGGATTCCAGCAGAAAGTGGCCGCCGTCGAACAGGTGGATTTCGGCGTCGGGAAGGTCGTCGGCGAACGCCTCGGCGCCGGCCGGCCCGAAGATCTCGTCGCCGCGGCCCCACACCGCCAGCAGCGGCACCCGGCTGGCACGGAAGTATTCGTGCAAGCGTGGATACATGGGCGCGTTGGTGGCGTAATCGCGAAACAGCTTCAGCTGCACCAGATCATTGCCGGGCCGGGAGAGCAGGGCGTAGTCGTGATGCCACGATTCTGGATCGACCAGTGTCTCGTCGGCCACGCCGGTGAGGTACTGCCAACGGGTGGCGTCCAGCGTCAGGAACTGCCGCACCGGCGCCTCGGTATCTGGCGTCTGCTCCTGTTGATACGCCTGCACGACCTTCCAGAAGCTCTCGACGAATCCCGCGTCGTAGCCGTTGCCGTTCTGGCTGATGATCGCGGTGATCGCGGACGGGTCGCGCAGCGCGAGTCGCCAGCCGATCGGCGCGCCGTAGTCCTGGACGTACATGGCGTACCGGTCGACGCCCAGGGTCCGCAGCAGACCCGCCGTGAGGTCGGTCAGCGCGTCGAATGTGTAGTCGAACTCGTCGACCGGTGGGGCGTCGGACAGCCCGAAGCCCAGATGATCCGGCGCGATGACGTGGTAACGGTCGGCGAGGGCCGGAATCAGATGGCGGAACATGTACGAGCTGGTGGGAAACCCGTGCAGGAGTACCACGGCGGGAGCCGCCGGGTCGCCGGCCTCGCGGTAGAAGAGCCGATGGCCGTCGACGGTGGCGTATCGATGATGAACAGCAGGCATGACATTCCTCCTGACCTCAACGTGATTCGCCACCGAGCGCCGCGGCGGCGTCCGATGGAGAATTCGCGAAACCCCAGTCTGCGGTTTCTGGGTTGTATAACCCATTATGCACCAAGCCGGCGGCGCGGAACAGCCCGTGGACCGATTGTTGCCGAGCGGATCGGCCTGCCATATTCTGGGCGAACCATCCCAGTCGGGGCTCGGCGCAAATGCGAGCCGGTTCGAGGTGACACAGTGGGCAGGCTTGTTTCGGTGAACGTGGGCATGCCCAAGAACGTGCAATGGCGGGACAAAACCGTCTACACCGGGATATGGAAGACCCCGGTCGACGGACCGGTCATGGCGCGCCGGCTCAACCTCGACGGCGACGGCCAGGGTGATCTCGCCGGCCACGGCGGGGAACAACGCGCCGTGATGGTGTACCAGACCGAGTCCTATGACTTCTGGAAGACCTACCTGGGGCGCGACGACCTGCGACCCGGGCACTTCGGGGAGAACTTCACCGTCACCGGGCTTGCCGACGACGACGTCTGCATCGGCGACCGCTACCGCATCGGCGACGCCGAGTTCGAGGTCACCCAGCCGCGGGTCACCTGCTTTCGGGTCGGCCTTCGTCTCGACGAGCCCGAGATGCCCAATCTGCTTGTCTCTCAGCATCGTCCGGGCTTTTACTTCCGCGTGATCACCGAGGGACACGTGCGGGCCGGCGACGACATCGTGCGGACCCGCCGCGGCCGTCACGAGCTCAGCGTCGCCGACGTCGACGCGCTGCTCTACCTGCCCGACCGCAACATCGAACAAGCTCCGCAAGATCGTCGACGTTCCGGCGCTGAGCCCCGGCTGGCAGCAGTCCTTTCACGAGCTGCTGGCCGCACACGACGGCGCCGGCGCCGCGGTGGCACCACCGATCGGAGTCGAGCCGGGGTGGAACGGATTTCGTAGCTTGCGGGTCAGCGAGACGTGCATCGGGAGAGTTCGTCAAGTGCTCTCGATCCGGCTCGAGGCCGACGACCAGGCTCCGCTGCCACCGGCGCTTCCGGGTCAGTACCTGACGGTCAAGATCACCGGCGCCGGCGAGCCTGCACCACTGCGCAGCTACTCCCTTTCCGGCGACTCCTCCGCCGGCCATTACCGCATCAGCGTCAAGCGCGAAGACCACGGCGTGGTGAGCCGGTGGCTGCACGCCCACATCAAGCCGGGGTCGGTGATCGAGGCCGCCGCCCCCGCGGCGATTTCTACCTCACCGAAGACAGCGGTCCGGTCGTCCTGTTCTCCGCCGGAATCGGGGTGACGCCGGTGCTGGCGATGCTGCATGCGCTGTCGGCAGCCGGGCAGCCGGCGCGACATCTGGTGGTTGCACACCACCCGCAATCGCGAAACCCAGGCTTTCGCAGCCGAAGTCACGAGCACTGATCGAGTCGCTGCCGCACGCGAGGCAGCAGATGTTCTACACCGAAACGCAGGGTCGCCTGCGACCGAGAGTCGATCGCGACGCTGGGCCTGCCGACCGACGCCGCCGTCTACCTCTGCGGTCCAACGCAATTCATGACGGATATGCGTGACGCCCTGGTCGGCATGGGATTCGACCCGGCCCGCATCCACAGCGAGCTGTTCGGCGCGCTGCCGGCGATCAACCCGGGCGTTGTCGAGACGGGCGAGCGCAAGCCGCCCCACCCGCCCGCCGGGCCACCGGGCACCGGCCGTCGATCACCTTCACGCGCAGCGGATTAACGGTCAACTGGTCACCCGAATACCGCAGCATCCTCGACCTCGCCGAAGCCTGCGACGTGCCGACCCGGTTCTCCTGCCGCAGCGGGGTCTGTCACGTGTGCGTCACGGGAATCGTCGCCGGGACGACCACGTACGTTCAGCAGCCGTTGGAGCCGCCCGGTGACGGGTCAGTGCTCATCTGCTCGGCGGCACCGGAAACCGACGTGGTGCTGGATCTCTAGCGAAAATCCTTATGCGGCAATCGCTCGCTGGCCCCCGGTCGCGTGCAAGATAGCGCCGTTGACATAGCTGGCGTCCGGCGAGGCGAGGAAGACTACGGCGCTGGCTATTTCGCTCGCATCGGCCACTCGCTTCAGCGTGGTGATCGCCGCGATGGTGTCGAGTACACCCGGAAGCGCGGCGGCCCCAGGCGTGTCGGTCGGCCCCGCGGCCACCGCGTTCACCCGCACGCCCGACTCGCCGAATTCATCGGCCCACACGCGCGTCAGCTGCTCCAAGCCGGCTTTGGTGGCGCCGTAGATCCCCGCCCCGCGTGTCGCTACCGACGCGGCCAGGGTGCTCACGTTCACCACGGCGCCGTCACCCCGAGCGGCCATCGCCGGCACCAACTGCTGCACCAGGATGTACGGCGCACGCAGGTTGACGTTCACGTGTTCGTCGAAGGTCGCGTCGTCGGTCTCCGCGGTCGGGCCGAACTCGTAGATGCCGGCGTTGTTGATCAGGATGTCCACCGGTCCGGCCTCGGCGGCCAGCCGCCGCACATCGTCGGCGTCGTTGAGGTCTGCGGCGACGAAACGCGCTTTACCACCGGCATTTTCGATATCGCGGACGGTCTTGGCGCCGCGCTCGGCGTTGCGGCCCTGCACCACGACCTCGGCGCCCCGGCTCGCAAGCTGCAGTGCGATTTCCCGGCCGATGCCCGATGTCGCGCCGGTCACCAATGCGGTCGAGCCGGCCAATGTTGTCGCCATCGAAACCCTGCCTCCAGGAGAGAAGTTCAGTTGTCTCTCCCGGTAAGCAGCGGTCCGTCGGCGTTTATTCCTACGGGCTCAGCGGGACGGACGCCTCCGCGGTGTAGCACAGGAAAGTCAGCGTCTCCTGCAGATACAGCTGCACGGTGTCCGCGTCATGGCTGGTGTACCCGATCGACACGTCGGTGCCCAGCTGCAGATCGAAGTCGCCACCGCGGGTGGTCAGCACGAAAGCGCCGTCGATGGCCGGCGCCCAGATGATGTCGCCGGGAACCAGCCGGTCGATGTGCTCAAGGATCGGATAGCCGTGTTCGGTCGTTTCGCTGACCCTCGTGTAGACGTCGGCGGACAGCAACACCGAGTAGGGACCGTCGACGCCGGCCAGCCGGAGCTCGGAGATCGCCTGGGTGATGACGTCGGGAATCTCGCGGGGATCGGCCGGCAAGGTCAGCGACTTGTTCGAGCTGGCCGACCGAATGCCCTCGATCGACGCCGCGGCGTAGCCCTCGAAGATGGCCCGGTCTTCCACGAACGCCAGCTTCTTGGCGGCCTCCTTGACCGGGTCCCAGTCGGAGTCGTTGGCGCCGCGCTCGACGTTGTCGATTTCGTAACGCGACAGGGTGAACGGAACCCGCAGTCGGACAAGCGGTTTGCTCTCCCGTAGGTGAGCCTCCACGCCGTCGGTGGGTGACTGCAACGTTGGCGAGCCGACCGGTGCTCACCGCGGCGGTGACCGGTCCGCCGGGCTCGCTGACGTCGACGACCCGACGCCCGGCGATGTGGCGTTTGAAGGTGCGGGTCGCCTCCAATTCGATTTCGTCCCAAGCGGCTTCGGTGACCGGTGCCAGGTCGCGGTAGAGGTTGTTCATGAAGTGGTTCCTTTCAGGCTGCCGATCGAAAGTGAGCCGTTCTGTGCAACAGGCGTTTCCGCCACCGGCGTTGCGGGCAGAGGCTGGCGGATCGTCGAGAAAGTCGAGGGTGGGGGAGAAGAACAATCCGCCGGTGACGGCCGTGGAGAAGTCGAGGATGCGGTCGGTGTTGCCCGGCGGATCGCCGAGGAACATATTGCGCAGCATCTGTTCGGTGACTTGCGGCGTACGCGAATAGCCGATGAAGTACGTGCCGTATTCGCTCTTGCCGAGCTCGCCGAACGGCATGTTGTGCCGCACGATTTTCAGTTCGGTGCCGTCGTCGTCGGTGATCACGTTGAGGGCGATGTGGGCGTTGTCCGGCTTGACGTCGTCGTCGAGCTCGATGTCGTCGAGCTTGGTGCGGCCGATCACGCGCTCCTGCTCGGTGACCGAGATCGAATCCCACGAGGACATGTCGTGTACGTACTTCTGCACGTGCACATAGCAAGAGCCGGCGAAGTCGGGATCCTCGTCGCCGACCGCGGTGGCACTGGTGGCCAACGCGCCGTCCGGGTTCTCGGTGCCGTCAACGAATCCGAGCAAGTCGCGGTTGTCGAAGTAGCGGAAGCCGTGCACCTCGTCGACCACGGTGACCGCACCGGCCATCGACTTGAGGATCCGGTCGGCCAGTTCGAAGCAGACATCCAAGCTCTCGGCCCTGATGTGGAACAGCAGATCCCCGGGCGTCGCAGGAGCGGTGTGCCGCGGTCCGTTCAGCTCGGGGAATCGATGCAGTTCGGCGGGCCGCGGTCCCGAGAACAGACGATCCCAGGCATCGGAGCCGATCGAGGCGATCGCCGACAACCGTTTCTGCGGTTCGCGAAAACCGATCGCGCGCACCAATCCGGGAATGTCGGGCAGCGCGTCGTGCACCGCTGCCTCCCCGCCGTCGTCGATGGTCACCACAAGGAAGATCGCCGCAGGCGTCAACGGCGCCAGGATTGGTTGCGGCTGGACGGGGGGCACTCTGAGGACCCTAGCGTGAACCGCATAACGGCGGACAGCCATGATGTTCAACATGTCCGGCGGGCCTCGAAACCAGGCAAAGTCCTCAGCGAGTGCGCAAGGACTCTGCGATTTCATCGACGCCTCTCCGTCGCCATTTCATGTTTGCGCCACCGCGGCCGCCCGGCTGATCGCTGCCGGATACACCGAACTGAGCGAGGCTAAACACTGGCCGTCCGAGCCGGGGCGCTACTTCACGGTGCGGGCCGGCTCGTTGGTCGCCTGGAATTCGGAAGGCGCCGACGGACCGTTCCGAATCGTCGGGGCGCACACCGACAGTCCCAATCTCAGGGTCAAGCAGCATCCCGACCGGGTGGTCGCCCGCTGGCGGGTGGTGGCGCTGGAACCCTATGGGGGCGCGTGGCTCAACTCGTGGCTGGACCGCGATCTGGGAATCAGTGGACGCCTGTCGGTGCGGGCGGACGACGAGCGCGGCGGAATCGCACACCGGCTGGTGCGGATCGACGAGCCGATCCTTCGGGTGCCGCAGCTGGCCATCCATCTGGCCGAGGACCGCAAGTCGCTGACCCTGGATCCGCAGCGACACGTCAACGCGGTGTGGGGCGTCGGGGAAACAACGCGATGTTTCGTCGATTACGTCGCAGATCGCGCCGGGGTGGCGGCAGCCGACGTGCTGGCCGCCGACCTGATGACCCACGACTTGACGCCCGCCACGGTGGCCGGCGCCGACGCCGGCCTGCTGAGCGCGCCTCGGCTGGATAACCAGGCCAGTTGTTATGCGGGGCTGGAGGCGCTGTTGGCCGTTGAAGAGGCCGCGGCCTATCTGCCGGTGTTGGTGCTCTTCGATCACGAGGAGGTCGGGTCGTCGTCGGATCACGGCGCGCAATCCGATCTGCTGGGCACCGTGTTGGAGCGAATTGTGCTGGCGGCGGGCGGTAGCCGCGAGGACTACCTGCGCCGGCTGCCGGCCTCGTTGCTGGCCTCGGCCGACATGGCACACGCCACCCATCCCAATTACCCGGAGCGGCACGAGCCCGGCCACCCGATCGCGGTCAACGCCGGACCGGTGCTCAAGGTGCACCCGAATCTGCGCTACGCCACCGACGGTCGCACCGCCGCGGCGTTCGCGCTGGCCTGCGAGCAGGCTGGGGTAGCACTGCAGCGCTACGAACACCGCGCCGACCTGCCGTGCGGATCGACGATCGGACCGTTGACCTCCGCGCGGACGGGCATCCCCACCGTCGACGTCGGTGCGGCCCAACTAGCGATGCACTCCGCGCGCGAGTTGATGGGCGCGCACGACGTCGCCGCCTATTCGGCCGCGATGCACGCGTTCCTTTTCGCCAATTAGCGGCATAGGGTCTGCCGGTATGGCGCTCGACGTGGAGATGTTGACCTTCGACTGCAGCAACCCGGCGAAACTGGCGAGCTGGTGGGCCGAGCAATTCGGCGGGACGACGCACGAGGTGCTGGCTGACGAGTTCACCGCCGTGACCTTCACGCGAGGGTTGCGGCTGGGGTTCCAAAAGGTGCCCGACCCGACGCCCGGAAAGAATCGCGTGCACCTCGATTTGAGTGCGGCCGACGTCGACGCCGAAGTGTCGCGGCTGACGGCGGCCGGAGCGAGCGAGGTCGGCCGGCATCAGTTCGGCGACAGCTTCCGCTGGGTGGTGCTAACCGACCCCGAGGGCAACGTGTTCTGTGTAGTGCGTCAGTAGCCTTAGCTCACAGTTCGGCCTGATCTCGGAAAACGGGGTCGTCGTAGCGGATGACGTTCTCCACGACCATCGGCTTCGCCGGGCGGACCCTGAAGTTCGCAAACTAAGCCGGCTACCTGCTGCACCGGCTGCAGCGCGCGATCGCGCTCACCGGCGACCGGGGTTGGCGGCGCTCGACGGCACCCAGGGCGGCAAGGGCGCCTGCACGCCGCCCAGCCCTAGACTGTCTGACGTGACTGTCTCCGGGACGAGCGCGCGCACCCAGGCCATCGACACCGTCGAGCACGCCGCCACCACTCCCGATGAGCCGCAACCGTTCGCCGAGTTGGGCCTCAAAGACGACGAGTATCAGCGGATCCGCGACATCCTGGGCCGCCGGCCGACCGACGCCGAGCTGGCGATGTACTCGGTGATGTGGAGCGAGCACTGCTCCTACAAGTCGTCCAAGGTGCACCTGCGGTACTTCGGTGAGACCACCACCGACGAGATGCGGGCCGGCATGCTGGCAGGCATCGGCGAGAACGCCGGCGTCGTCGACATCGGCGACGGCTGGGCGGTCACCTTCAAAGTCGAGTCGCACAACCACCCGTCCTATGTGGAGCCCTACCAGGGGGCGGCCACCGGCGTCGGCGGGATCGTCCGCGACATCATGGCTATGGGTGCGCGACCGGTCGCGGTGATGGACCAGCTGAGGTTCGGCGCGGCCGACGCGCCGGACACCCGTCGCGTGCTCGACGGCGTGGTGCGCGGCATCGGCGGCTACGGCAACTCGTTGGGCTTGCCCAACATCGGCGGCGAAACCGTGTTCGATGCCTGCTACGCCGGCAACCCGCTGGTGAACGCCATGTGCGTCGGCGTCTTGCGCCAGGAAGATCTGCATCTGGCCTTCGCCTCGGGCGCCGGCAACAAGATCATCCTGTTCGGTGCCCGCACCGGGCTGGACGGCATCGGCGGGGTCTCGGTGCTGGCTTCGGACACCTTCGACAGCGAGGGATCTCGCAAGAAGCTGCCCTCGGTTCAGGTCGGCGACCCGTTCATGGAGAAGGTGCTCATCGAATGCTGCCTCGAGCTCTACGCCGGTCACCTGGTGATCGGCATCCAGGACCTGGGCGGCGCCGGATTATCTTGCGCCACTTCGGAATTAGCCTCAGCCGGCGACGGCGGTATGGCGATCCAGCTCGAGACCGTGCCGCTACGCACCACGCAGATGACGCCCGCGGAGATTCTGTGCAGCGAGTCCCAGGAGCGCATGTGCGCCGTGGTGACCCCGGAGAACGTCGACGCCTTCCTGGCGGTGTGCCGCAAGTGGGACGTACTTGCCACGGTGATCGGTGAGGTCACCGACGGCGACCGGTTGCGGATCACCTGGCACGGCCAGACGGTCGTCGATGTGCCGCCGCGCACCGTCGCCCACGAAGGCCCGATCTACCACCGCCCGGTCGCCCGGCCCGACACCCAGGACGCCCTGAACGCCGACAGCTCGACCCGGCTGCCACGACCGGCCACCGGCGACGAACTCCGCGCCACTTTGCTTGCCCTGCTGGGTAGTCCGCACCTGTGCAGCCGCGCATACATCACCGAGCAGTACGACCGGTACGTGCGCGGCAATACCGTGCTCGCCGAGCACGCCGACGGCGGTGTGCTGCGCGTCGACGAATCCACCGGACGCGGCATTGCCTTGTCCACCGACGCGTCCGGCCGCTATACGAAGCTGGATCCGTACGCCGGTGCCCAGCTCGCCCTGGCCGAGGCCTACCGCAACGTCGCCGTCACCGGAGCGGCCCCGGTCGCGGTGACCAATTGCCTGAATTTCGGTTCGCCGGAAGACCCCGGAGTGATGTGGCAGTTCTCGCAGGCGGTGCGGGGCCTGGCCGATGGCTGTGTGGCCCTGGGGATTCCGGTGACGGGGGGCAACGTCAGCTTCTACAACCAGACGGGCTCGGCGGCGATCCTGCCCACCCCGGTGGTAGGGGTGCTGGGCGTCATCGATGACGTCGGCCGACGCATCCCGACCGGCCTGGGCATCGAGCCAGGGGAAACCCTGATGCTGCTTGGCGATACGCGCGACGAGTTCGACGGGTCGATCTGGGCACAAGTGACCGCCGATCATCTGGGTGGGCTGCCGCCGAAGGTCGACCTGGCCCGCGAGAAGCTACTGGGCGAGGTGCTGCGTTCGGCATCGCGCGACGGCCTGGTGTCCGCGGCACACGACCTGTCCGAAGGCGGCCTCGCGCAGGCCGTCGTCGAAGCCGCCCTGGCCGGTGAAACCGGTTGTCGAATAGTGCTTCCCGAGGATGCCGATCCGTTCGTCACGTTGTTCTCCGAGTCGGCGGGTCGCGCCTTGGTGGCGGTGCCGCGCACCGAGGAAAGCCGGTTCCGTTCGATGTGCGAGGCGCGGGGACTGCCGGCGGTGCGCATCGGCGTCGTCGACCAGGCCTCCGACGCGGTCGAGGTGCAGGGGCTGTTCACGGTTCCCCTGACCGAACTGCGCGAGACCTCGGAGGCGGTACTGCCCCGGCTCTTCGGATGAGGTACCCGCAGCGAATCCTGATGTCTGCCGGGCATTTCCGTCGAACTGCTGCGTTGTCTTTGGCCACCGCGCTGGTCGGCTGGAGCTTCCTCAGCCCGCGGCTGCCGGCCTCGTGGCGGACGGTACTGCAGGCCGGCATGGGCGGCCTGTTGGCCTGGGTGACGCGCGCGCCCTTGGGCCTGGGCCCGCCCCGGCTATGGGCCGGCTTGCGGTTGGGGTTGCTGGCCGCGTTCTCCGTGGCGGGTACGGTCGCCGCGACGACCGTGCTGGCGCCGGTGCGCCAATCGATGGCCGAACGCCGGCCGCCGACGGCGGCGGCGGATTGGCTGCTGCTGCGGATACCGGTGGGCACCGTGTGGTCGGAGGAGTCCGCCTTTCGGGGGGCCCTAACCACCGCGGGCTCCGCTGCGTTCGGTGCACGCGGTGGACGGCTGTTGCAGGCCAGCGCTTTTGGTCTCTCGCACATCGCCGATGCGCGCGCGGCGGGTGAGCCGATCGCCGCCACCGTGTTGGTCACCGGAATCGCGGGCTGGCTCTTCGGTTGGCTGGCCCAGCGTTCCGGAAGCCTGGCCGCACCCATGCTGGCGCATCTGGCCATCAACGAAGCCGGGGCGATCGCCGTGCTGGCCGTGCGGTCGTCGAACCGCTGACCTTTGAGACCCTAGAGTATGGCCCCCCGCGACAAAGCCGATCCGGCGAAGACCCGGCAGGCCCTAATGGCCGTCGCGGACTGGCTGCGCGACGAATCCCGTCCTGCGCCCGATCGGCAGGAATTGGGTACTGCCGTGCGGCTGACCGCCCGCACGCTGGCCGCGGTGGCGCCCGGGCGAAGCGTGGAGCTGCGCATCCCGCCGTTCGTAGCGGTGCAGTGCATCGCCGGGCCCACGCACACCCGGGGCACGCCGCCCAACGTGGTGGAAACCGACCCCAGGACGTGGCTGCTGCTGGCCACCGGAAAGTTGTCGTTCGCCGAGGCGCAGCCCACCGGTGCGCTCCGCCTTTCCGGCTCGCGAGCCGGTGAGATTGGACACTGCCTGCCCCTGTTCGATGTGGGCTGAACATAACCCTGAACTGCAGGTTTAGGTGATTCTCGGCGGAATTCGCCGCTCAACACGCCCGGCGGATTCGTCGGCGCGGCTGCGGGACCCGTAGACTCCGTTACGTCACCAACCGTTCCCCGGGGAGCTGCCTAATCGTGACCGTCCAAGAACCCGAAGAGGACTTCAACGCACCCCGTGAAGAATGCGGTGTATTCGGGGTTTGGGCCCCGGGCGAAGACGTCGCCAAACTCACCTATTACGGCTTGTACGCGCTACAGCATCGCGGCCAGGAAGCCGCTGGCATCGCTGTCGCCGACGGATCCCAGGTGCTGGTCTTCAAGGATCTCGGCCTGGTCAGTCAGGTGTTCGATGAGCAGACGCTGGCCGCCATGCCCGGTCACGTCGCCATCGGACACTGCCGCTACTCGACCACGGGCGACACGACGTGGGAAAACGCGCAGCCGGTCTTCCGCAACACCGCGGCCGGCACCGGGGTTGCGTTAGGGCACAACGGCAACCTGGTCAACACCGCCGAGCTCGCCGCGCGCGCCCGCGACGAGGGGCTGATCGCCAAGCGCGCCCCGGCGCCGGCGACGACGGACTCCGACATCTTGGGCGCGCTGCTGGCCCACGGCGCGGCGGACGCCACCCTGGAGCAGGCGGCGCTGGATCTGCTGCCGACCGTGCGCGGCGCGTTCTGCCTGACCTTCATGGACGAGAACACCCTGTACGCATGCCGCGATCCGCATGGGGTGCGGCCACTTTCGCTCGGACGGCTCGACCGCGGCTGGGTGGTCGCCTCCGAAACGGCGGCCCTCGACATCGTCGGCGCGTCGTTCGTGCGCGACATCGAACCGGGCGAATTGCTGGCGATCGACGCCGACGGCGTCCGCTCCACGCGGTTCGCGAATCCCACCCCCAAGGGCTGCGTCTTCGAGTACGTCTACCTGGCACGACCGGACAGCACGATCGCCGGCCGGTCGGTCCACGCAACCCGGGTGGAGATCGGTCGCCGGCTGGCCCGGGAGCGTCCCGTCGACGCGGACCTGGTCATCGGTGTGCCCGAGTCGGGCACGCCCGCCGCCGTCGGATACGCGCAGGAGTCGGGCATTCCGTATGGCCAGGGGCTGATGAAGAACGCCTACGTCGGGCGCACCTTCATCCAGCCGTCGCAGACCATCCGCCAGCTCGGTATCCGGCTGAAGCTCAACCCACTTCGCGAGGTGATCCGGGGCAAGCGACTCATCGTCGTCGACGATTCGATCGTGCGCGGGAACACCCAGCGCGCTCTGCTGCGGATGCTGCGCGAGGCCGGCGCCGTCGAAGTGCACGTGCGGATCGCCTCACCCCCGGTCAAATGGCCCTGCTTCTACGGCATCGACTTCCCGTCCCCGGCGGAACTCATCGCCAACGCGGTCGAAGACAAGAAGGAGATGCTCGAGGCGGTGCGGCACGCCATCGGCGCCGACTCGCTGGGCTACATCTCGCTACGCGGCCTGGTCGCGGCCTCCGAGCAGCCCTCATCGCGGCTGTGCACCGCCTGCTTCGACGGCCAGTATCCGATCGAACTGCCCGAAGAAACCGCGTTGGGCAAGAACGTCATCGAGCACATGCTCGCCAACGCTGCCCGCGGCGCCGGACTCGACGATCTCGCGGCCGATGAAGTGCCGGTCGTGCACTGAGGGAACTCGATTGCGCCCCATCGCCGACGTTTGATACCGGCCGTCAGCACAGCCCGGTAGCCTTTATCGCGATGACGGATCCCGGAAAGAGCCCTGGACGCCACCAAGGCAGTCAGGGCATCACCTACGCGTCGGCCGGGGTGGACATTGAAGCCGGCGATCGCGCCGTCGAATTGTTCAAACCACTGGCGACAAAAGCTACCCGACCCGAGGTTCGGGGCGGCCTGGGCGGATTCGCCGGCTTGTTCGCGCTACGCGGCGACTACCGCGAGCCACTGCTCGCGGCGTCCACCGATGGCGTCGGCACCAAGCTGGCGGTCGCCCAGGCGATGGACAAGCACGACACGGTCGGGCTCGACCTGGTCGCGATGGTGGTCGACGACCTGGTGGTGTGTGGTGCCGAGCCGCTGTTCCTGCAGGACTACATCGCGGTGGGCCGCACGGTGCCGGAACGCTTGAGCGCCATCGTCAGTGGCATCGCCGAGGGGTGTGTGCGGGCCGGCTGCGCGCTGCTGGGCGGCGAGACGGCCGAACACCCCGGTCTTATGGAACCGGACCACTACGACATCTCGGCCACCGGAATCGGTGTCGTCGAGGCCGACGACGTGCTGGGCCCCGATCGGGTCAAACCCGGTGACGTCATCATCGCGATGGGTTCGTCCGGTCTGCATTCCAACGGATATTCGCTGGCGCGCACGGTCCTACTCGAGATCGACCGGATGAACCTCGAGGGCTATGTAGAGGAATTCGGCCGCACCCTGGGTGAAGAACTGCTCGAACCCACCCGTATCTACGCCAAGGACTGCCTGGCGCTCGCGGCCGAAACCCACGTCCGCACCTTCTGCCACGTCACCGGCGGCGGGCTGGCCGGCAATCTGCAACGCGTCGTCCCGCATGGGCTGGTCGCCGAGATGGACCGCGGCACCTGGACGCCCGCGCCGGTGTTCGCCATGATCGCCCAGCGCGGCCGAGTGACGCGCGAGGAGATGGAGAAGACGTTCAACATGGGCGTCGGCATGATCGCCGTCGTGGCTCCCGAAGACACCGACCGCGCGTTGGCCATCCTGACCGCACGCCACTTGGACTGCTGGGTGCTGGGCACCGTCGGCAAAGGCGGAAAAGAGGGTCCGCGGGCCACGATGGTCGGTCAACACCCGAGGTTCTAGGAAGCTCGGACACCGGCAGAACTAATGCGGCGCCGGTGCACTACGCATCGGCGCCGGGGCGTGGGTGCTAGCGACGCCAGCTGTCCTGGTCGTCCCAGGATTCATCGGAGCCATCGCTGTCCAGTCCGTCGGACCCGTCCGAACCCGTTCCGGACAGCTCTTGCTGAAGCCGCTGGAAGTCGGTCTGCGGAGAACTGTATTTGAGTTCTCGAGCAACCTTGGTCTGCTTTGCCTTAGCCCGGCCGCGGCCCATGGGGGAACCCCCTCGCGCAATAACGGAGCGGCCTAACGAGTAGGCGGCTCCGATCTCCTGGTGTCGTATTCTCCTGCCGACAGTTTACCGTGCCCCGCCACCGGGCGTTGGCGCCCCCTGCTTGCTGTGGCGGACGTTACCGTTCATTATCCCGCACCGCCCCGCAACCGTTCAACAGCTAACCGCCCGGCGCCGATTTGTTCGGTCGGCGGCAGGGAATCCGCATCGATCACCGCGGCCACCGAGGCGTCCGGCCCGGTAGCCAATTCCGTGTCGACGGGCAACCCCCGCTTGAGCAGCGCCAGCGCGATCGGCCCGAGATCCACGTGGTCGACAACCGTGCCGAGGCGCCCGACCGTGCGGCCGCCCGCCAGCACCGACTCGCCGGTCGACGGCCGGTCCACCGACCCGTCGAGGTGCAGCAGCACCAGCATCCGGGGCGGCTTACCCAGGTTGTGCACCCGCGCGACGGTCTCCTGCCCGCGATAGCAACCCTTGTCCAGATGCACGGCTCCGGCACCGGGACCGCCGATCCATCCCACCTCGTGCGGAATAGTGCGCTCGTCGGTGTCGACACCGAGGCGGGGCCGCACGGCCGCGACCCGGTGGGCTTCGTAGGCCCACACACCGCTGGGCCGGACCCCGGCCTGCGCCAGGCGATTTCGCCAGTCGTCCACCGCGGCGCGCGGCACCAGCAGGTCCAGCTCGATCTGGCCCTCCGGGCCGCCTGGCATTCGCCGCACGAAGCCGTCGCCCACGGCAATCGCGGTGAACTGGGCGGGCAGCGCGTCCGCCCCGAGCGCGTCGAGAACCGGCTGGTCGGCGAGCTTCGGGCCGAGCAATGACAGCACGGCCAGATCGGCGCTGGCGGGGGTGACCTCGGACCAGAACACCATCTTGCGCAGGTATCCCAGCAGCGGCTCCGCCCGCCACGGTTCGGTGTCGAGGTAGGTTGTGCCGGCCAGCTCGGTCTGGACCCAGTGATCCTCGACGCGGCCCTGGCCGTCGAGGCTGAGATTTTCTGTGCTGGCGCCGTCGGGGAGGTCGCTGACGAATTGCGTCGAAAGGCTGTGCAACCAGGTCTGCCGGTCGTTTCCGGTCAGGGTGAGTACTCCGCGGTGCGATCGGTCGACGAATATCGCGTCGGTGTCGGCCGCACGCTGCTCACCCAACGGGTCGCCGTAATGCCAGACGGCACCGGCGTCGGGTCCGGTCTCGGGTGCGGGAACAGCGCGGGTCACGAGTCAACTCTACGGACCGCCAGGGTGCTCCCGACGAGTGTCACACCGACGGCCGCGCGTGCGGTCGCCAGGCCGACCCGATTGGATAGGCTTACCGACCATGGCCGGTCAGACGGGTGTGATTGTCACGCTGGACGGCGAAATGCATTCGCCGGACGCGCCCCTGCTGTACGCCGACGACCTGGCAGCGGTCCGCGGCGACGGAGTCTTCGAGACGTTGTTGGTCCGCGACGGCAGGGCATGTCTGATCGAGCCGCATCTGCAGCGGCTGACCCAGTCGGCCGCATTCACCGACCTGCCCCGGCCCGACCTGCCGCGATGGCGAAGCGCGATCGAGGTGGCCACCCGACACTGGTGCGCGGGGACCGCCGACGAGGGCGCGATGCGATTGATCTACAGCCGTGGTCGCGAGGGCGGTTCGGTGCCGACGGCCTACGTCATGGTCAACGCCGTTCCCGAACGGGTGACGGCGGTCCGGCGTGGCGGGCTGGCGGCGATCACGCTCGACCGCGGCCTGCCCGCCACCGGAGTTGACGCGATGCCCTGGCTGCTGGCCGGCGCCAAGACCCTGTCCTATGCGATCAATATGGCGGCCCTGCGCCATGCCGCTCGTGCGGACGCTGGTGACGTAATCTTCGTCAGCACGGACGGCTACCTCCTGGAAGGCCCGCGCTCGACAGTGGTGATCGCCGCCGCCTCTGAGACGCCGGACGGTAATCCGTGCCTGCTGACACCGCCGCCGTGGTATCCGATTCTGCGCGGCACCACCCAGCAGGCGCTGTTCGAGGTGGCCAGGGACAAGGGGTATGACTGCGACTACCGGGCGCTTCGCATCGCGGATCTGGATGCTGCCCAGGGTGTTTGGCTGATCTCCAGCATGACCTTGGCCGCGCGCGTGCATACCCTTGATGGCCGTCCGCTGCAGCCCTCACCGATGGCGGCGGACTTCGCCGAACTGATCGATGCCGCCATCGTCAGCGATCGCTGAGCGCTGAATTCTGTTGTCGGCTGGCCGATCCGCCGGTACGGTCGGTCGTACACAAGAAGGGAGGTGGTCCGCGAATTGATAGCTTCATGGACATGTGAGGTGGCTGCGCGCTAGCAGCAGTGGCTCGGAAGAGCTGGCGTCACAACCGCGCTAGCGAATTCCCCGCAGCCACCCGGCCCCCGAGCTTCCGGTTTTTGTCCAACCAGGAGTATGGCTCGGGGGCCGCTCCATAGCTGGAGGCGGTAGGTGACCTCGCGGCGCAGGTCGGACGTGGGCGCGTTACTAACCGACGAAGCGGGACAGCCGTGCCGAAAGATGCGGCACCAGGCCGCCGTCGGCGTCCACCCGCTCCTCGACGTAGGCCAGATCACCGCCTTCGACGATGCCGTAGAGGCGCTTGGCGCCGCCGACCAGCACGCCGGACCTGCTGCGGGCGAGCGCGTCGGTGACCAGCTCCCAGGACGACTGGGTCAGGGGGCGGCCGTAGAACAGTTCGACGTAGCCCGCCGAATGGGCCAACAGCAGTTCGATCGCGTGGGATTCCTCGGGGTCGTCGGGATCGGTGACAAAGCGCCAGAAACCGGTCTCACGCAAACCGCGTTCTTGGTAGTCGCCCGTCTGGCTGAGCCGCCAGGAGCGGGACTTCCCAGTTCAGGTAGTCGCCGCCGTCGTGCGACACCACGATTTGCTGGCCGAACCGGTAATCGCCGTCGTGCCCGCGGCCTTCGCCTTCGCCCCGCCACACGCCGACCAGCGGCAGCAGCGCCAGTAAGGCGTCGCTCAGGTTGGCGCCCTCGCGCAGGTTCGCGGTGTCGGCGGGCAGGGGCAGGTCATCATAGGACGGGATGTTGCGGCCGGCGGTCAGCTTCGCGCGCTCAGCGGCGGCGGCCACCGCCCGGTCGCCGGAGCTGGCGGCACTCAACGTTTCGTCGGGGGTCACGACTCGTCGGTGATGAGCCGATAGAGGGTGTACAGGGCGAACCATGAAATCACCACGACCGCCACAACCAGCATGATCTCGAAGAACAACACCACGAGGACAAGTCTATTCGTCCCTCAGCTTCCCCGTCGGGGACGGCTGGCAGGTCAGGCGATCTTGACGTCGACCTCGTGGACGCCCGCACCGGACGGCGCCACCACGGCGTCGCCGTTGCCGGCCTTCGACAGGGCACGCAGGGTCCAGGATCCCGGTGCGGCGAAGAACCGGAAGTCACCCGTGGCCGACGCCACCACCTCGGCGGTGAACTCGTCGGAGGAGTCCAGCAAGCGGACAAACGCGCCACCCACTGCCTGACCCTCGCCGTCCACGACGCGACCGGTGATCACCGTTTCCTTCTCCAGGTCGACGCTGGCGGGCAACGTCAGTCCTTGTTTCGGTGCAGAGCACATATCAGCTTCCCAACTCGATCGGGGCGCCCACCAGGGAGCCGTATTCCGTCCAACTGCCGTCGTAGTTCTTCACATTCCGATGCCCGAGCAATTCATAGAGAACGAACCAGGTGTGCGACGACCGCTCGCCGATGCGGCAGTAGGCGATCGTTTCCTTTTCGCCGTCTAGGCCGGCGCCGGCGTAGAGCTTGGCCAGCTCCTCGTCGGACTTGAAGGTGCCGTCCTCGTTAGCGGCCCTGCTCCACGGCACGTTGATGGCGCCGGGGATGTGGCCGGGCCGCTGGCTTTGCTCCTGCGGCAGGTGCGCGGGCGCCAGGATCTTGCCGGAGAACTCATCGGGGGAGCGCACGTCAACCAGGTTCTTGACGTTGATCGCCGCGATGACGTCATCGCGGAACGCCCGGATGCTGTTGTCCGGCGCGGCAGCGGTGTACGACGTCGCCGGCCTGCTGACGGTGTCGCTGGACAGTGCGCGCCCGTCGAGCTCCCATTTCTTGCGGCCGCCGTCGAGCAGCTTCACCTTGTCGTGGCCGTACAGCTTGAAATACCAGTAGGCGTACGCGGCGAACCAGTTGTTGTTCCCGCCGTAGAGGATCACGGTGTCGTCATTGGAGACGCCACGCTCGCTGAGCAGTTTGGAGAACTGCTGGGCGTCGACGAAGTCGCGCTTGACCGGGTCCTGCAAATCGGAGCGCCAGTCCAACTTGATGGCGCCCGGGAGGTGGCCGGCGTCGTAAGCACTGGTGTCTTCGTCGACTTCGACGAAGACGACGCCTGAGGCGTCGAGATTGCTCTCAGCCCAGTCGGTGGAGACCAGGACGTCGGAGCGTGCCATGGAGTGGATCCTTTCAATCGCTTTTGTTACAGCAGGTCAGACCGGACGCGTGGTGCGTCGGAAGCGGGCCACCAGCGGGTAGAGCTGGCAGCCCAGGCAGATGCCGAAGGCCGCGTTGAGAAACGCGGCCACCAGGGCGGCCGCGGTGGCGATGACGCCGAACACGACGGCGCCGGTTGCGAATCCGACCGTTCCCAGCACCGCGAAGATCAGGCCGACGAGTTGGGCGAACTTCAGCGGTGCGGTCGGTTCGCGATCATGCACCGGGCCCAGCCGCGGCGCTACGACGGTGGCGAAGATCCGGCCGTACGGATGTTTGCGCGGTCCGCCGGCCGCTCCAATGGCGAAGATGACGGCCTGGACGGCCAGGATCACCGCGGCGGCCAACGGACTCGCCGCTGACACGACCAGCGCCAGCACCAAGACTGCGGTGGTGGCCCAGGCGGCGAATCGCGGTCCGCGCACGTCGACCAGGTCGGGCTGCGTGGTGGTGGTGTTGCTTGGCAAGGTACTACTCCTCGATACCTCTGTTGCTGACAGAAACGACGAATGGAGACGTGCCACGGTCTGAATTCCGGGCCGCTCCGAGTGCTACGCGAAAGCGCGGCTACTCAGCAGCAACAGCAACAACAACAGCCCGCGGTGCGGCACAGCTCAACTGCGCGACGCTTGGTGAGCATGGGCTCGAGGCGGGCTGACACGTCGGTCAGCTTACCTAATGACACCGTGGTCAAGCCAACAGCGGTTTCAGCGCGGACCGCAGGTCGGCGGCGTTAGGCACTCCGGACGTGCGGTATCGCTGCCGGCCGCCGACGTCGAAGATCAACGTGGTGGGCAGGGACAGGACCGAATATCGGCGTGCGGTCTCCGGATTGGTGTCCAGGTCGATCTCGACGTGTGCCACATCGTCAAGGTCGTCGCAGACCCGCTCGACGACGCGGCGGACCCGATCGCAAGGGCCGCACCACGGGCGCTGAAATGCACCACCGTCGGCCCGCTGCGGGAAAGCCCCAGGGCCGCGATGTCGGCGTCGGTGTCCTGGTCCGGCTTGGAATCGATTTCCCGGATTCGTCCGGAGCGCCGGGTCAGCAACCATCCGGCAAGGGTTGCCGCGGCGAGCACCGCGACGATCACGACGATGACGGTCATGATTGCTTAAACCCCTCGAGGGTCACGGTTACTCCATGGGTGATGCCCTCGATGATGACGTCGGATCCCCGGGCTCCCTCGGCGGTCGGCGCGACACCGAAGGGCAGTCGCTGATTGGGCAGCCTTCGCGCTGAAGGCGTGCAGCACGGCGTCCTGTTTGTCCGCCGGTACCGTCTGGTTGGCAGTGTCCGATCCGGTGAGCACGCCGGTCGGGGTGAACATCAACGTCGCCGGGTCATCCGGGGCGATGGACAGGTCGACCGAGACGCTGACTCTTCGATCGAAGCCCGCCGATTTGGGTGTCCCGGTGAACACCAACCCGTGGCTATCCGAGATACCCGATGCAGTGACACCGCCGGTGGAGGTGTTGGTTTCCTTGGGCGGTGCCTCGACCATCAGGTCGCTGATGCCCATGAACCGGCCCAAATGCGTCGAGTCGACGATAATCCGGCTCTCCAGCTTGCCCACCGCGAGCTTCGCGTCCGGGCTGATCAGCCACGATGCCTGAGCGAGGTTCACCGAGTACATCGTGGCTTCCAGGGTGGCCCGGCCGGTCATCGCGTGGTCGACGGCGTTGGCCTTGATCTCCACCTGGCTGTAGTTGCCGCGCATCGCCTGCGGAATGAAGGGAAACGCCACGATGGCCACGAACGGGTCGGTGCCCAGCTTGGTCGCTTTACGGACGCTGGACGACAGCCGGTATTCGGCATAAATGCTGGTCCCGTAGTCGAAGCTGATGGCGCCGAGGGCGACCACCGCAATCAGGATCGCCGTCGCGGTCACAGCAATCAGCACCTTGCGCACCCGCATATTGTGTCGTACCACCTCCGGGCCGGTCGCCGCTGGATCTCTGGTGGTGGGGCTCACACTGGCTCGTCTGCCACGCGAAAAAGCCAGGTGACACGTTATCGTTACATGACCTGGTAACAAACGCTCAATGGCGTTGCGAATTTGGGAGAAGCCGTTCCCCCGAGCTGGAGGGGCTAGTTGGAGCTACTACTGCTGACCTCGGAGCTTCATGCCGATCCGGTCTTGCCGTCGTTGTCCCTGCTTCCGCATACCGTCCGGACGGCGCCGCCAGAACCCTCTTCGTTGCTCGAGGCCGGGACCGCGGATGCGGTGATCGTCGACGCGCGCACCGACTTGTCGTCGGCGCGCGGACTATGCCGCCTGTTGAGCACCGCCGGCCGGTCGGGCCCCGTGCTGGCCGTGGTGAGCGAGGGCGGGCTGGTGGCCATCAGCTCGGACTGGGGTCTGGACGAGATCCTGTTGCCCACCACCGGGCCCGCCGAGGTCGACGCGCGGCTGCGGTTGGTGATCGGCCGCCGCGGCGGACTCGCGGACCAGGAGAGTGCCGGCAAGGTCAGCCTGGGCGAGTTGGTGATCGATGAAGGCACCTACACCGCCCGGCTGCGGGGCCGCCCGCTGGACCTCACCTATAAAGAATTCGAGTTGCTCAAATATCTGGCTCAGCATGCCGGGCGGGTATTCACGCGCGCGCAGCTGCTGCACGAGGTGTGGGGATACGACTTCTTCGGCGGCACCCGCACCGTCGACGTGCATGTGCGCCGGCTGCGGGCCAAACTCGGTCCCGAGCACGAGGCGCTGATCGGCACCGTACGCAACGTCGGTTATAAGGCCGTCCGTCCCGCGCGCGGCCGCACGCCGGTCGCCGAGCCCGACGACGGCGACGGCGATCCGAATCCGAATCCGAATCGCAGGACGTCGGGGATCCGTTGGTCGATCCGTTGCACACGCAGTGACGTCGCCCGAGTGGCGCCGGACGCTGACCGTCGAAGAGCAGCAGGGCGTACGCGAACTTGTCCGTGCGGCAACCGAATCCGACGGGGTCGCGCCCGTTGGCGAGCAGGTACTGCGCGAGCTCGGGCACGACCGCACCGAGCATCTACTGATCACGAATCCCGCATCGGGGGCCAATACGGCCGGCGACACGATCGTCGGTTACCTCAACCTGAGCCCGCCGCGCGACGGCGAGACAGGGATGGCCGAACTCGTCGTGCACCCGCAGTCGCGCCGGCGCGGTATCGGGTCCACGCTGGTCCGCGCGGCGTTGGCCAAAACCGGTGCAGACAACCGGTTTTGGGCGCATGGCACGCTCGAGCCGGCCCGTGCGACCGCGTCCGCTCTGGGCCTGGCCCCCGTGCGGGAACTGATGCAGATGCGACGTTCGCTGCACGATCTGCCCGACAGCGTGCCGCAGGTGCCCGGGGTGCAGATCCGCACTTATGCGGGTGCCGCCGACGACGCCGAGCTGCTGCGGGTCAACAACGCCGCGTTTGCCCACCATCCCGAACAGGGCGGCTGGACCGACGTCGAGCTGGCCGAGCGCCGCAGCGAACCGTGGTTCGACCCGGACGGCCTGTTCCTGGCTTTTGACGACTCCGGCAGTGATCAGGCCGGCACGTTGCTGGGCTTCCATTGGACGAAGGTGCACCTGGATCGGCCCGGCCTGGGCGAGGTGTACGTGGTGGGCGTCGATCCCTCGGCGCAGGGCCGCGGCCTCGGGCAGGCACTGACCGCGGTCGGCATCGACTGGCTGGGGCGTCGCCTGGCCGACGCCCCCGAACCCACCGTGATGCTCTACGTGGAGTCGGACAATGTCGCCGCGGTGCGCACCTACCAGCGCTTGGGGTTCACCACCTACAGCGTCGACACCGCGTACGCGGTCGTACCCGCGGCCAACTGACCGCGGGTACGAGCGGCATCAACCCAGATCGTTAATCTGGTGCTGGCCACCGAGACGTGGCTGCGGGCCGCGTCGGCGCATACTTTTGCCGGCACTTGGCAACCTCACACGAGAGATGGCCAGCGGCGCCTACATGCGAATGTGTCAGGAAAGCGAGATCGGTGAGGCTCGACAGGCAGAGCAGGGCGCTGACCGCCGTGGCGTTGGCGACGGTGCTCGTTGCCGGAGCACTGACCGCCTGCGGTAGCGATGAGAACCGCCGCGGGACCGCAGGCCTTGGCTCCGGCGTCGCCGGGACGGCCGGGTGCGGTGGCAAGGACAAGCTGACGGCGGAGGGCTCGACCGCTCAAGAGAACGCCATCACGGTGTTCAACCAGATGTGGGGCCAGTACTGCCCTGGAAAGGCTCTGGCCTATAACCCGACCGGATCGGGCGCCGGCCGTGAGCAGTTCATCGCCGGACATGTCGATTTCGCGGGAGCGGACTCCCCCTTGGTCGCCGACCAGATCGGGCCCGCCGCCAAACGCTGCGACGGAAACCCGGCGTGGGACCTGCCGCTGGTCTTCGGCCCCATCGGGATCGTCTACAACCTGCCCGGAAATCCGGCCCTGGTCATCAATAGTGACGCGCTGGCCAAGATTTTCACCGGCAGGATCACCACCTGGAACGATCCGATCCTGGCGGCGCTGAATCCGGGCACGCCGCTGCCCGACACCAAGATCACGCCGATCTACCGGACCGACTCGTCGGGAACCACCGACAACGTTCAGAAGTATCTCACCGCGGCCGCGCCGCAGAGCTGGTCCAAGGGAGTCGGCACGGAGTTTCAGGGAGGTGTCGGTGAGGGCGCCGCGAAGTCGGCCGGCGTCATCCAGGCGGTGCGGGCAACCCCGGGCGCCATCGGATACGTCGAGAAGGGCTTCGCCGACCAAGCCCACCTGCCGTACGCCAAAATCGCCACCCGCGGTGGCGTCATTCCGCTGACCAATGACACGGCCGGGAACGCCGTCAAAGCGGCCAAATTCATGGCCGAAGGCGATGACCTGGTGCTCGACCTCAAAGCCATGTACGGCTCCGAGGAACCGGACGTCTACCCGTTGCTGCTGGTCACCTACGAGATCGTGTGCTCAAAGGGTTACGACGCCCAGACCTCCGCGGCCGTCAAATCGTTTCTGGCCGTATCCGCCGGTGGCGCGCAGGGCGAACTTGCGAAGGTCGGCTACGTGCCGCTTCCCGATAAGGTCAGGGAACGACTGGTTACGGCCATCAATGCGGTGCAGTAACTCAGTGCATCGGGTTTCAAGGAGTGATAGCAGACCTGTGACTGGATCACAGTGACAACGCCGAATCCCAGCGACGCGGGTTCGGGTGCGGTTGTCGCCGCGCCGCTTCCCGGAGAAGCAGGCCACTCCCATCAGCCCCTGGGGCGAGGGGCGGCCCCATGTGGCGGACCGGATCTTCCGCTGGCTCGCGCAGTCCTCGGGCGTGGTCATCATCGTGGTCATCGCCGCGATCGCGGCGTTCCTGCTTGGACGTGCGATACCGGCGCTGCACCGGAATCGGGAGAACTTCTTCAGCTACGGCGGTGTGTGGGTCACCACGGACACCTCGGCGATGCACTTCGGCATCGCCAGCCTGGTGCCGGTCACCGTGTTCGTGTCGCTGTTCGCGCTGGTCCTGGCCATGCCGGTGGCGTTGGGCGTGGCCATCTTCATCACTCAATACGCGCCGCGACGAATCGCCACGCCGCTGGCTTACTCGGTCGATCTGCTGGCCGCGGTGCCCTCGATCATCTACGGAGCGTGGGGTCTGTACGTGTTGGCACCGCAGCTGCGGCCCGTCGCCACCTGGCTCAACCGCTCGCTGGGCTGGTGTTTTCTGTTCGCCAACGGCAATGCCTCGCCCGCCGGCGGGGGAACCATCTTCACCGGGGGCGTCGTCCTGGCGGTCATGATTTTGCCGATCATCACCGCGGTCACGCGCGAAGTGTTCGTTCAGACACCGCAGGACCAGATCGAGGCCGTGCTGGCGCTCGGTGCCACCCGTTGGGAAGTGGTCAAGACGGTTACGCTGCCGTTCGGGCGGTCGGGCTATGTCAGCGGATCGATGCTGGGGCTGGGCCGCGCCCTGGGCGAGACGGTGGCGCTGCTGATCATTCTGCGGGGCACCCAGTCAGCGTTCGGTTGGTCGCTGTTCGACGGCGGCTCCACCTTTGCGACCAAGATCGCCGGCGCTGCGGCCGAATTCGATGACCGATACAAAGCCGGCGCCTACATCGCCGCGGGCCTGACGCTCTTCGTGCTCACCTTCCTGGTCGACGCCCTGGCGCGGGGCGCCGTCGCCGGGGCGGGCCGAAGGGGGGCCCGATGACCTCGATGTTGGACCGGCCGCTCAAGCCACGAACTTTCTCGCCGGTCAGCTGGCGCCGTCGTACCACGAACTACGTTGCGGCCCTGCTGGTTTCACTGTCGCTGCTGGTCGCGGTGACGCCGTTGGTGATGGTGTTGTGGTCGGTGGCCGTCAAGGGCTTCAAGGCGGTTGTGTCAACCGTGTGGTGGACGCACTCGCAAGCGGGGATGACGGCATTCGTGACCGGGGGTGGCGCCTACCACGCGCTGGTCGGCACCGTGCTGCAGGGATTGGTGTGTGCCCTCATCTCCGTCCCACTCGGGCTGATGGTCGCGATCTATCTGGTCGAGTACGGCGGCGGCACCGCGCTGGGGAGATTGGCGTCGTTCATGGTGGACATCCTGAGCGGTGTGCCGTCAATCGTTGCGGCGCTGTTCATTTACGCGTTGTGCGTGGCCATGCTGGGACTTCCCCGGTCGCAGTTCGCGGTGTCGCTGGCGCTCGTCTTGCTGATGCTCCCGGTGATCGTGCGCGCCACCGAGGAGATGCTGCGAATCGTCCCGGTGGACCTCCGCGAGGCCAGTTACGCCCTGGGCATCACCAAGTGGAAAACCATTGCGCGGGTTGTCATCCCCACCGGACTGTCCGGCATCGTCACGGGGATACTGCTGGCGATGGCCAGGGTGATGGGCGAGACGGCGCCGCTGCTGATCCTCGTCGGTTACGCACAATCGATGAACTTCGATATCTTCAGCGGGTTCATGGGGACGTTGCCCGGCATGATGTTCAACCAGACGACGGCCGGCGCGAGCCTGAACCCCATCCCCACGGATCGGTTGTGGGGTGCCGCATTAACCCTCATCCTGGTGATTGCCACCATCAACATCGCGGCCCGAGTGATCACAAAATTTCTGGGCACCAGGAAGTCATAGGCAGGAGCACTAAGTGGCCAAAAGGTTGGACCTCAAGAGCGTCAACATCTACTACGGATCGTTTCACGCGGTCTCGGATGTGACGCTGTCGGTTCTGCCCCGCAGCGTGACCGCGTTCATCGGCCCATCGGGTTGCGGCAAAACGACGGTGCTGCGCACGCTGAACCGGATGCATGAGGTGGTGCCCGGCGGACGGGTGGAGGGCAGCGTGCTCCTCGACGACGAAGACATCTATGGCGCCGGAGTCGACCCGGTCGGCGTGCGCCGGGCCATCGGGATGGTGTTCCAGCGGCCGAACCCGTTCCCCGCCATGTCAATTCGCGACAACGTGGTGGCCGGCCTGAAGCTGCAGGGGGTGCGCAACCGCAAGGTGCTCGATGAGACGGCCGAGTATTCGCTGCGCGGGGCGAACCTGTGGGATGAGGTCAAGAATCGGTTGGATCGGCCCGGCGGCGGATTGTCCGGCGGGCAGCAGCAGCGGCTGTGCATCGCGCGGGCCATCGCCGTGCAACCCGACGTGCTGCTGATGGACGAACCGTGTTCGGCGCTGGACCCGATCTCGACGATGGCCATCGAAGAGTTGATCAGCGAACTCAAGCAGGACTACACCATCGTCATCGTCACCCACAACATGCAGCAGGCGGCGCGGGTCAGCGACTACACGGCGTTCTTCAACCTGGAAGCCGTCGGAAAACCGGGGCGACTGATCGAAGTCGACGACACCGAGAAGATCTTTTCCAACCCAACCCAGAAGGCGACCGAGGACTACATTTCCGGCCGCTTCGGCTAGCCCGACGCCGCACTTTGACTCACTGCGAGGCGGGTTTCGCTTCTTCCTCGGGAAGTTTGCCGGTCGCCTGGAAGATGACTCGCCGGGCCACCTCGACGGCGTGGTCGGCGAATCGCTCGTAGAACCGGCCCAGCAGCGTCACGTCGACGGCCGCCGCGACGCCGTGCTTCCATTCACGGTCCATCAGCACCGAGAACAGATGCCGGTGCAGGTCGTCCATGGCGTCGTCTTCTTCGCGAATCCTGGCGGCCTTCTCCGGGTCGCGCGACAACACCACCTCTTGGGCGCTATTGCCCAATTCGACTGCGATGCTGCCCATTTCGGCGAAGTAGCCATTGACCTCTTCGGGCAAGGCATGCTGGGGATGCCGTCGACGGGCGATCTTGGCGACGTGCAGTGCCAGCGCACCCATCCGGTCGATGTCTGCCACCATCTGAATCGCACTCACAATGGCCCTCAGATCGCCGGCCACCGGTGCCTGTAATGCCAGTAGTACGAAGGCGCTTTCCTCGGCGCGCGCGCTCAGCACGGCGATGGCTTCGTGATCGGAGATGACTTGTTCGGCTAGCACCAAGTCGGCTTGGAGCAGGGCCTGGGTGGCCCGCTCCATAGCGATTCCTGCCAAGCCGCACATCTCGCCGAGGCGCTCGGATAACTCCGAGAGTTGCTCGTGGTAGGCGGTCCGCATGTCACCCAGCGTACGGTCCCGCCGCGCGAAACGGGGAGCGGAGCGCCGTCAAAAGCGGTTATTCGCAGGTTGTGTCGGCCGCGTTGGTGACGGTCAGGTCCTCGGGCAGCTTGGCCGGTGCGTTGCTCGAGCCGCGTTCGATCTGCAGGCTCATCGAAGATCCGCTGGGCGAGGGAGTGGCGACCGACTTGAAGTCGGGACCCAAGACCACCTGCACGACCTGTCCATAGCCGGAAACCCGCTGGACTTTCGCGTTGGCGAACGAGGACGCGACGGTGGCGGCGGCCTCTTCGTTGCCGGGCGAGAACAGCACGGTCGTCGCGTTGACCGAGCTCGGGTAATCGTCGGGTGACATCACGTTGAAGCCGTCGTGCTTGAGCTGGGTGGTCGCGGTGGCCGCCAGACCGCTCTGCGTGGTCGCGTTGGAAACCCGCACCGTCACACCGCTGGGCGAGGTCGTCGTGATCTGCTCGTGTTGCGCCTCCGGCGCCGGTGCCGGCGACTTCTTGGTGGTGGGCGCCTTCGACGGGCCCGTCGTCGGAGACGCACTCAAATTCTGTGCGTTCTGGTCGTTCTCCTCAGGCAGCGCATCGTCGTTGATGATGGCATCGAACAACGCCCGCATATCGGCCATCCGCGGCGGCTCGTCGCCGTTCTGGTCGGTCACACCGGTCGGGACGGTCACGAAGGTGATGTGCCCGGCGGCCATGCCCTGCAGCGACTGGCCCAGCTGCACCAGGTCCTTGGTCTTGACGTTGTCGACGAAGGTGTCGCTGATGATCATGTTGACGACGTTGTTGAGCTTGTTGGGGTTCAGCAGGGTTTCCTCGGAGATCAACGACCGCAGCAGCGACGACACGAACAGCTGCTGGCGTTTGATCCGGCCGTAATCGCCGTTGGTCTCGGTGGTGACCTGGCGGGCTCGCACGTAGTTCAGGGCGGTTGGGCCGTCGAGGACTTGGCGGCCGCCGTGGTCCAAGACGGTGCCGAGCTCGTAGTCGTGCAGCGCAGACTTGGAGCACACCTCGACGCCGCCGAGGGCGTCGACCATCTTCGCGAAGCCGGAGAAGTCGACGGCGATGAAGTGGTTGATGTTCAGGCCGGAAAGCTTTTGGATTTCCTTCACCAGACACTTCGGGCCGCCGAAGGCGAACGTCGAGTTCAGTTTGGTCTCGGTGTAGATCATCTTGGGGCCGTAGGTCTTGGTCTTCTCGTCGTAGAGGGGCCCGTACTTGCCCGTTTCGGGGTTCCAGGCCTCGCACTGCATCGGACTGATCGCCAGGTCGCGGGGGAACGACACCGCCACCACGCGCTTCCGGTTGGCCGGGATGTTGACCAGCATCACCGAGTCCGAGCGTTCCCCGTCGGCGTCGTCGGTGGTGCCGGCGCCCATGGTGGCATTGTCGCCCGAGCGCGAGTCAAGGCCGACGATCAAGAAGTCCTCGTCGCCGTACTGCCCTCCTGGGTCGCGGATGTCGCTGGAGTTCTGGTCCAGCGCGCTGATCGTGTTCAGCCGGGCGTTTTTCGCTGAACTCCACTGCCACGCCCCGCCGGTCATGGCCAGGGCCAGCACGGCAGCCAGGGCTGCCGTCGCCCGCGCGGCCACCAGCAGTGGTCGACGGCGGCGTTTGGGTTGCTCGGCGCTGGTGTCCGGAGCCAGGTCTTCCGGGCCGTCGTCGTTCGGGTAATCGGTGGCCTCGAGGGCCCGAAGCTCGGCGACGGCGTCCAGGGAGTAGGCGAGGTCGTCGATCACCTGCGTCTTCTGCAGCTCGATCGGCAGGCCCGGCCCGGCGTCGGACGGCTCGACCTCGGGGTCCTCCAGAGCCGCGCGATGGTGAACGGGCCGGCTGGGGGCACCGATTTTGGCGATCAGATCGGCAACGCTGACGCCACCGCCGGTGTGGGATCCGCCCCGGTCGGTGTCGTCCTCGCGCGGCTCGACGGGCTCGCTCGTGGCCTCGGGCTGCCAGCGGTGAAGGTTGTCGTCGGCCGCGGGTTCAAAGAATCGCTCCCAGGGAGCGGCGCCCAAGAGCGCCGGATTCGCCGCGATCGGATAGGTATGCGCCCCGCCCGGGCCGCGCCGACCGTTACGAGTGGCGTCGTTCTCGGCGTCACTCATGTCGTACCGGCCTCCGAAGCTCTGATGCAGACGTCAGCGTGTGCGTGCGTAATGTCAGCGCAGTGTCGTCTTGCGGACGCTGCGGCTGGTGCCAACCATTTCTGTCACCCCGGTGTAGCGGGACGGAATCGATCCGCCACCCAGGCGCATGCAACAAAGCCCACATCGTACTGAGTAATCGGTCCGGACGCGATTTTGAGCCGTCGGCTCAGCCCCCGGAGTGCATGACTTCGGCGCCTGCCGGCACTGTGCAGTCGTCGGGATCGGTTAGCCAACCTTCCGGCAGCACCACCCGGGCCGGTGAACCCTGCCGGCCGCGGGGGCCCGTCGCCTCGTCCGGGAACGGCACGGTGCCATCCAACCGGTCGAGCAGGGAGTCCAGTTCGTCGAGCGACTTGACCATCGCCAGCGCCCGGCGCAGCTCGGAGCCGGCCGGAAAGCCGTGCAGGTACCAGCCGATGTGCTTGCGGATGTCGCGCATGCCCTTGTCCTCGCCGAAGTGCGCGGCCAGCAGCTGCCCGTGCCGTCGCACGATCTCGGCCACCTCGCCAAGCGTCGGGGGTGTGGGCGGCGGGCCGCCGGTGAAGGCGGCCGACAGCTCGGCGAAAAGCCAGGGCCGGCCCAGGCAGCCGCGGCCGATGACAACGCCGTCGCATCCGGTGGTGGCCATCATGGTCAGCGCGTCACTGGCGTCATAGATGTCGCCGTTGCCGAGCACCGGGATGGTCCGCACATGCTGTTTGAGGCGGGCGATCTCTTCCCAGTCGGCGGTGCCGGAATAGCGCTGCGCCGCGGTGCGGGCGTGCAGTGCGACGGCGGCGGCGCCCTCGGCTTCGGCGATGCGGCCGGCATCGAGGTGCGTGTGGTGCTCGTCGTCGATGCCGATGCGGAACTTGACGGTGACCGGAATCTGGGTGCCCTCTGTGCCGCGCACCGCCGCGGCGACGATCTGACCGAACAGTCGACGTTTGTACGGCAGCGCCGATCCGCCGCCGCGCTTGGTCACCTTGGGCACCGGGCAGCCGAAATTCATGTCGATGTGATCGGCCAGGCCTTCATCGGCGATCATCTTGGCGGCCGCGTAGGTGGTCGCGGGGTCGACGGTGTAGAGCTGCAGCGAGCGGGGCGACTCGTCCGGGGAGAACGTGGTCATGTGCAGGGTGGCCGGGTGGCGCTCGACCAGCGCACGCGCCGTGACCATCTCGCAGACATAGAGACCGCTGACGGTGCCGACCTTGGCTCGCTCCAGTTCGCGGCACAGCGTCCGGAATGCGACGTTTGTCACGCCCGCCATCGGTGCCAAGACCACCGGGCTGGCGAGCGCGATGGAACCGATGCGCACCGCTTGCTTACCGCCGGCTCATAACCAGCTTGCCCGCGGTCTGATGCAGCTCGAACGCGGTGGTCCTCTTGCCGGTACGGGCTTCCCGCTCGAGCTGGCGATGCTTGGACACCTCGAACTTGTCGCAGGCTTCCTCGAGCTCCTCGATCAGCACACCCAGGTCGTCGCGCATCGCGGCGGCCTCACCGGTGAAGTCCTCGCGTTCGAAGATGCGCCATTTCTTCAACACCGGCATGACCACATCGTCGAGGTGAATACGCGGGTCGTACACGCCGCCGACGGCGATGAGCACGGCCTTGCGGCGAAACTCGGGGACCTGGTAGCCCGGCATCTGGAAATTGCGCAGCACCTTGTGCAGCGACCTCATCGCCTGGTTCGGCGAGGCGTCGAAACCGGCATCGCTGACATCGCGGTAGAAGATCATGTGCAGGTTCTCGTCGGCCGAAATCTTGGCCAGCAACTGGTCGGCGATCGTCTCGTTGCAGGCCTTGCCGGTGTTGCGGTGCGAAATCCGGGTGGCCAGCTCCTGGAACGTCACGTAGATGACCGAGTCGAACAGGCTCTCGGCGAACAGATCGGCTCGAATCTGCTGGTTCTGGCCCGGGCTGAAGCCCCGGTTCACCACCTCGATGCGAAGCTTCTCCAGCTCGACCGGGTCGACCGCGCGGGTCACCACTAAATAGTCGCGCAGCGCTATGCCGTGCCGGTTCTCCTCGGCGGTCCACCGGTTGACCCACTGCCCCCATGCGCCGTCCATGCCGAAGTTCATCGCGATTTCGCGGTGATACGACGGCAGGTTGTCCTCGGTCATCAGGTTCTGCACCATCGCCACCTGGGCGAGGTCCGACAGCTGTGACTGACCTGGCTCCCAGTCCTGCCCGCCCAGCGCATAGAAGTTCTTGCCGTCCGACCACGGGATGTAGTCGTGCGGGTTCCAGTTCTTGTGCATGCTCTCGTGCCGATTCAGGTACTTCTCGACGAACGGCTCGAGTTCGTGCAGCAGCTGTAAGTCGGTCAGCCCGGCTGACATACGGCCTCCAGTTATCTGTGTCGATGGGTAGCAGTCAATATATCTGTGTACTTCAGTAGCATCAAGTTCCCCGTCGGGCGCGCCCGGTGACGATTTGATGTAGGTTGCGCCCGGCACGGTTATAGGCCTGGTTATACGGCTTGCCGATGCGGCGCAAATGAAAACGCGTTATTGCGACTTGCCGAGCTCGCCGGCCGGGACGTACGGCGCGGTCGTGATGTACAGCATGTTGATGCAGTAGTCGATGAATTGTTTGCGACTGGCGCCCAGCTGCCCGTGCAGGTAAGCGGTGAATAGGCCCGACAACCCGCCTATCAGGCTGGTGGCGATCATCTTCTGCAGCACGGCATCGCCGATCCGGGACAGCTTGCGCTGCAGCAGATCGATGAAATTGGGCATCCACTCCGCGCCGGAGCGGATCAGAACGGGCTCCACCGCCGGCGCCAGCAACAGCACGCGTCCACGGACCGGATCGTCGACCATCAGCTCGACGAATCGCTCGACGGCTTCCCGCGGGGTCGTCGCCGAGGTCAGGGCGTTCATGGCGCGCGTGCAGACATCGTCGTAGACCGCGCGCACGAATTCGTCACGGTCGGCGAAGCTTTCGTAGAAGTAGCGTTCGGTCAGGGCGGCCTCACGGCAGACGGCGCGCACGGTCAGCGTCGGCCCACCGGGGCTGCCGAGTAACTGCACGCCGGCGCTGATGAGGTTGTCACGGCGGAGGGCGAGTCGACTCTCCAAGGGGACGCCGGTCCAGCGTCCCCGTCGTTGACCCGTCTGCACATCGCTCCTAAGCTTGAGATTGACAACGGTTGTAGTCAAAATTTCACGATACCTACAGGGATCTAATAGTGACTCAAGATACGTCCGCATCGCCCCCTCTGACCAGCGACGTCGCAGGTAGCGATGTCGTGGGCACCGCTGAGCAGTCGGTTTCGGCAGGGCCGGCCGACGCCTCCGGAGGTCTGTCGGGTGGCTGTCCGGTCTCGCCGACGGGGTATGACGCGCCGCCTGCACCGCTAGGACCCGATTCGCTGACCTGGCGATACTTCGGGGACTGGCGGGGCATGCTGCAGGGTCCGTGGGCGGGGTCGATGCAGAACATGCACCCTCAGCTGGGCGCGGCAGTCATCGATCACTCCACGTTCTTCCGCGAACGCTGGCCGCGCCTGCTGCGCTCGTTGTATCCCATCGGTGGCGTCGTGTTCGACGGGGATCGCGCCCCGGGCACCGGTGGCGAGGTACGCGATTACCACACCGACATCAAAGGGGTCGACGAACAGGGCCGGCGCTACCACGCGTTGAACCCCGACGTCTTTTACTGGGCGCACTCCACCTTCTTCATGGGCACCATTCATGTGGCCGAACGATTCTGCGGCGGGATCACCGAGGAGCAGAAGCGTCAGCTGTTCGACGAACATGTCGAGTGGTACCGGATGTACGGCATGAGCATGCGGCCGGTGCCGGGTTCCTGGGAGGAATTCCAGGTCTACTGGGATCACATGTGCCGCAACGTGCTGGAGAACAACTGGGCGGCCCGGGCCGTGCTCGATCTGACCGAGCTGCCGAAACCCCCGTTCGCGCAATGGATTCCGGATCCGCTGTGGGCCGCGCAACGCAAACTGTTGGCGCCGTTCTTCGTCTGGGTGACGGTCGGCCTGTACGACCCACCGGTGCGGGAGCTGATGGGCTACCGCTGGTCACGGCGCGACGAGTGGCTGCACCGGCGCTTCGGCGACCTCGTCCGTGGCGTGTTCGCCCTGGTGCCAAGCAGATTCCGCAAGCACCCGCGGGCCCGGGCCGGCTTGGACCGCGCCAGTGGGCGGATCCCGCTCGATACGCCTCTGGTGCAAACCCCGGCGCGCAACCTGCCGCCCGAAGACGAGCGCGGCAACCCCAAGCATTACTGCCCGGTGGTCTCCTGAGCCGTCGAAGCGCCGCTCGCGCTATGCGTGGGGGTGACCGTGAACGTCTTCCAGGCCCGCCTGATGCACGTGCTGATGGGTGTGTTCGGTTCCGTCGGCGTGAGCGTGTGAGTGTTCGTGCTCGACATGCTCATGCTCGTGGGTCGTGTGCGCATGGGCATGCGCCACGTCGCCGTGCTGGTGTTCGTGCGCGTGTGGCGCGTCGTGGGTGTGCTGTTCGCTCATTGATGTTCTCTCCTTTATGAAATACCTTGGGGCTATTGCTCGCTCAGCGCGCTGCGCTGTCGGTTCGGCGGGCGAGACGACGCGGCGACGGCCTTCAGTCCACTGTCGCTACGGTGGTGACCGGGCACCCCGGGCCCGGCGTGCTCGGCGTTGAAGACCGCGTCGATGACGAGCTGGCGGACGTGATCGTTTTCCAGGCTGTAGAAAATCGTCGTGCCCTCCCGGCGGGTGCGAACCAGCCGTGCCATCCGCAACTTCGCGAGGTGCTGGGACACCGACGGTGCCGGCTTGCCCACGTGCTCGGCGAGTTCGTTGACCGCCATCTCGCGGTCGGTCAATGTCCAGAGCACCTGCACGCGAGTGGCATCGGCCAGCATCCGGAACACCTCGACCACCAGGTTGGCCTGGTCGTCAGGCAGCCGGCCTGTGCGGTTATCTGCATGCATACGCAAATACTAGCGAAAGCCGGCTCTGCTGCCAAGGACGCGGTTCAGGCCGATGGAACGACCGTCGACCGGCGGTCGCCGTTGCGCTCGTTCCAAAGCCGGTAGACCTCCACGGCGTCATCTCTGGGCTCGTAGCGCATCGGCAGCCGTCGCTGGTCCCATTCCTTCGCGAATTCGTCGTAGAACGTGGACAACTCGAAGTACTTGCGGTCATCCAGGTAGTACTGCGCGTAGCTGTCCCGGGTGGTCAGGAAGACGACTTCCTTGGGCGAGCAGTAGTACAGCGAGCCCAGACACATCGGGCACGGGTGGGCCAGCACGTAGATGGTGGTGTCGACGAGGTGCTCGGTGCCGAGCTTCATGCAGGCCTCGCGGATCGCCAGGATCTCCGCGTGGGCGGTGGGATCGTTCGTCTGGGCCACCTTGTTGGCGCTCTCGGCCAGCACCGCGCCGTCCTGGACGATCACCGTCGCGAAGGGGCGGCCGCCCTCCGTCACGTTGCGACTAGCCAGGTCGATCGTCCGCTGTGCGAAATCGGGCATCGGGTCCTCCGGCGTAGAACGGGAGCGATAACTCGGAGAGTAGTCCCGCGGGCCGGGAGCGAACTTGTGATACTAACTAGATTGTCTATGTTTTTCGGACCCAATTGAGGGGGCACCATGGCGCGCACCGAACGTGATCGTTGGGATCTTGCGACGAGTGTCGGGGCGACAGCGACCATGGTGGCCGCCCAGCGGGCTCTGTCTTCTGACGCGAAGTTGATCGACGATCCGTATGCCGCACCGCTGGTGCGCGCGGTCGGGATCGACGTTTACGTCCGGCTGGTGAACGGCGAAATCGCGGCCGGCGGGAACACGGAGTTCGATCCGCAGCGAATGGCGCAGGGGATGGCCTGCCGAACCCGGTTCTACGACCAGTTCTTTCTGGACGCGACCAGCAGCGGCATCGGCCAGGTGGTGATCCTCGCGTCGGGCCTCGATTCCCGCGCCTACCGGCTGCCGTGGCCGGCAGGGACGGTCGTCTACGAGGTCGACATGCCGGAGGTGATCGAATTCAAGACCCTGACGCTGGACGGCCTGGGAGCCGAGCCGACCGCCGAGCGGCGCACCGTCGCCGTCGACCTGCGCGACGATTGGGCCTCGGCCCTGCAGGCGGCCGGATTCGATCCGCAGGCCCTCTCGGCATGGAGCGCTGAAGGTCTGGTGGTCTACCTGCCGGACGAGGCTCAAGATGCGCTGTTCGACAACATCACGACGCTGAGTGCCCCCGGCAGCCGTCTCGCCTTTGAATTCGTGCCTGACACTGCCGTTTTCGCCGACCCGCGGTGGCGCGCCCATCATGACCGGATGAGCGAACTCGGGTTCGAGATCGACTTCAACGATCTCGTCTACCACGGCCAGCGCAGCCACATCGTCGACCATCTGAGCCAGCGTGGCTGGCAGACCACGTCGAAGACCATAGCGCAGTTGCATGCGGCCAACGGCTTTGTCTACGCGGACGACGACGTCGCCGCGGCCTTCGCCGACGTCACCTACAGCAGTGCGGTGCTGTAGATGATGAGCCGTCATTGCCGTGCGCACAGCCAGGGCCGCGCGCGCTGTGGTGCCCCCACTAGGACTCGAACCTAGGACCTGCGGATTAAAAGTCCGTAGCTCTACCAACTGAGCTATAGGGGCCGCGGAGATACAGGATACTTGGACCGAAAACCAGGCTCGTTTGAGGATTGGGCACACCGTGACCTAAGCTGACGTGGCTCCCAACGAAACCACGTTGCGAGTACCCCGGAGTGATTCGGTTCTGGCCCCCATCGTCTAGTGGCCTAGGACGCCGCCCTTTCACGGCGGTAGCACGGGTTCGAATCCCGTTGGGGGTACGCGACGCGGTGACGCGGAGCAGCAGCAAGGCCCTGTGGCGCAGTTGGTTAGCGCGCCGCCCTGTCACGGCGGAGGTCGCGGGTTCGAGTCCCGTCAGGGTCGCCAAGCGCGGCGAGGCACTCGCTGCCCTCCGGCCAGGTAGCTCAGTCGGTACGAGCGTCCGCCTGAAAAGCGGAAGGTCGGCGGTTCGATCCCGCCCCTGGCCACCGAGCTTGAGCTGCACCGACGCGGTGACAGCACTCTATGGATGTTTCGGTGTGTCCGGTTTTTGTCCGTTCGCCTGGATTGCGACGGAGCTGTTGCGCGGTAAACGTTTGTTGCGACGTGGTCGAGTTCATCGGAGTAAAGATCGCGATGGATATTTGCGGTGATAGTCGGCGTGGAGTGCCCATGGTTTGGAAGTAGCGAAGGTCAGCGCCAAAAGCCTGGCGTAGGTGTGACGTAGATCGTGAATTGTCAAGGGCGCCAGTTGAGTTGTCTGCAAGGCACGAGGCCAGCGGACGTGGCGAGGCCAGTTTGTTCGAGCTGGGGAAGCCACCGTTCGATGAGGTGACCGCTTGTTCGCTGGGTGCGCAGCCGGCAATTCGTGGCTCGAGTGCATCTATGACGATCTGTGGGAGCGAAACGGTCCGGACGACGGAGCGTGTCTTTGGCGGTCCGACGATGATCCGTCCCTTTCACTTCCGGCGCCGCTTGGCGGACGTAGAGCCGGCGCGTCACTAGGTGGCTGTCCGGGGCGTATCCCAATGAGCTTGAGGCAGACGATAATTCGCCAGTTTAGTGATGTGAAAGCAAGAGTGAGTGGTTAAGCCTCAAGCTTCTCACAACCGTGTTGCATCGCGGCCACCTGAGCCGTAGCCGTGTCATTTGCCTAGCGCGCCACTAACGATCCCTTTGCGGCATCACGTTCAGCGGCGATTGTCACGATCTATGCCGCATTCAGCGTGTTTGGTGCTCGCAGCGCATCGGGTCTGTACAGTCAACCTGTCTGACACGCACGACGTGTCGCTTCATGCCGAAGCGACGAAGCATCTGGGGTGAATACGAAGGGTTATACGAACTCCTGCAGTCATCGTCTACGCACAGTGGTCGACGGCGGCGGAACCCCCAGCGGCTCCCGAAGTTCCTGGCGCGCCCGCATATACGCGCCGGTGACTCACACATCAAATACGCATCGTAAGTTCGTGTAGGCCAGGGGGATCGCAATGAGCCAATTTACCGAGACGATGTACGCCAATGCCCGGTGCAGCCTCAAGGGCATGGTGACCGGGGAGCCGCACGCGCCCGCCCGGCATACCTGGGCCGAGGTGCACGAGCGGGCTCGCCGGGTGGCGGGTGGGCTAGCCGCGGCGGGCATCGGACAGGGTGACGCTGTCGCGGTGCTGGCCGGCGCACCGGTCGAGATCGCGCCGACCGCGCAAGGCATCTGGATGCGCGGCGCCAGCCTGACCATGTTGCATCAGCCCACTCCCCGCACCGACCTGGTTCGTTGGGCCGAAGAGACAACCGGCGTCATCAACATGATGTCGGCGAAAGCCGTCGTCGTCTCCGAGCCGTTCCTGGCCGCCGCGCCGGTGCTGTCGGGGCTTGGTATGACGGTGCTGACCGTCGAGACGCTGCTCGCGAACGCCGCGGTCGGGCCCGTCGACACCTGCGACGACGACGTGGCGCTGATGCAGCTGACATCGGGCTCGACGGGATCGCCCAAGGCCGTTCAGATCACGCACGCCAACATCGTCGCCAACGCGGAGGCCATGATGGCCGGCTGCAACTTCGACCTTGATACCGATGTGATCGTGAGCTGGCTGCCGTGCTTCCATGACATGGGCATGACCGGCTACCTGGCGGTGCCGATGTATGTCGGCGCTGAGCTGGTGAAGGTCACGCCGATGGACTTCCTGTGCGATACGTTGTTGTGGGCCAAGCTGATTGACAAATACAAGGGAACAATGACGGCCGCGCCGAACTTCGCCTACAACCTGTTTGCCAAGCGGTTGCGCCGACAGGCCACACCCGGAGATTTCGACCTGTCCTCGCTGCGGTGGGCGCTTTCGGGCGCCGAACAGGTGGATCCGCTCGACGTTGAGGACCTCTGCGACGCCGGGGCGCCGTTCGGGCTGAAACCCGAGGCGATCATCCCCGCCTACGGCATGGCCGAGACGACGGTGGCGGTGTCGTTCTCCGCGTGCGGCGGCGGCATGCAGGTCGACGAGGTGGACGCCGACCTGCTGGCCGTCCTGCACCGCGCCGTACCCGCGAGCAAGGGACACACCAGGAGGCTGGTCTCGCTGGGCCGGCCGCTGGGCGGCCTGGAGCTGCGCGTCGTCGACGAGGACGGCGTTGTGCTGCCGCCGCGCGGCGTCGGCGTCATCGAGGTGCGCGGCGAACCGGTGACCAAGGGCTACACAACCGTGGCCGGGTTCATCGCGGCGCAGGACGAGCGGGGCTGGTATGACACCGGTGACCTGGGCTACCTCACCGAAACGGGCAACGTGGTGGTGTGCGGGCGGCTCAAGGACGTGATCATCATGGCGGGCCGAAACATCTACCCGACCGATATCGAGCGCGCCGCCTGCCGCGTGGTGGGGGTCCGGCCGGGCTGTTCGGTCGCGGTGCGACTCGATGCCGGGCACTCGCGGGAGACGTTCGCGGTGGCGGTGGAATCTAAGGAGTACGACGACCCGGCGCAGGTGCGCCGCATCGAGCGGCAGGTGGCGCACGAGGTGTTCGCCGAGGTCGATGTCCGGCCCCGCAACGTGGTGGTGCTTGAGCCCGGGGTGATCCCGAAAACCCCGTCGGGCAAGCTGCGGCGCGCCCACGCGCTCGGTCTCGTCGGCTGAATCGGCCTCGTCGGCTGAGGGCTAGTGTCTCGGCGCCCCGACGGCGTAGTGCGTCGAGCGTGTGTTGGCTACATCTGGATCCCGGCGTTGGACACCGGGGCGTAAGGTCAGGGCATCGGGACCATCCAAGGCCCCCATGATCAAGGGGCCAGGCATGTCTGACAAATCTCCTCGGCAAACTATGACCAAGAAGTCCGGAAAATCTCTGAAAGAGAAGCGTGCCGCCAAACACGCCAAGACAGCGGCTCGTGTCTCATCCGCCCAGGCCTTGCTTGATGATAAGAAGCGCTGAGGCGCAACAGCTTTCCTAGGACCCTAGCTAGCCCCGCAAGGAGACCGAGCGAAGACTGGCGATCCACCCGGCGTATCTCAGCAGGATCGATCGTCGGGTCCGGCCGCGGATCTTCTTTTCCATGGCATGGCTCCGACTTGGTGATCAGTCGAACTCGTTGGGCGCGGCTGGCTACCTGATCGATGCCGGTTGGTCGATCGAGTCCCTGGGCAGGTCGCCGTCGACCACGGCCGTCACCACCAGTTTGTCCAGGCTGATCGCGCCGTTGTGGTTGTCGAGGAAGGCGATATCGGCGGCGTCGCGTCCGGTGGCTATGCGCACCAGGGATTGCCTCGGCGCCAGGAGCGTGCCGTCGACCACTCGCCAGTGCCCCTCTACGAACGCCTCGGCTACCGCATGAAAGTCCATCGGGTACAAGCCGGGCGCATACACCGAAACAACACGGGCAGGCACCTTGACGGCGCGTAACAGCGCCACCACAAGATGCGCGAAGTCTCGACAGACGCCGGCACCGGAGAGCAACGTATCCGCTGCTCCATCGATGGGATCACTCGAGCCTGGTACATAGTTCAGCCGGCTGCCAACCCACAGCGAAACCCTCTCCAGCAGGGTCGTCGAATCGAGGTAGTTCCCGAATTCGGTTGCGGCGAAGCCGAAGAACTTGTCGGACTCGGCGTAGCGGCTCGGACGAAGGTACATCGATAGGTCATACTCGGTCACCGGTGCGGGATCGGTTTGGCCCACGATCGTCGCGGCGTAGTCGACTATGAGGTTACCTACCGGAACGTCCAACTTGTGGATGCGGTTACCGTGTACACCACTGATCTCCAACGGCTGCAGTGGCTTTCCGTCCAACACAAAAGACAACGACTCGGATACCTCGGCGTTGGGATGCGGTGCGACGGCGATCTGGAACTCCAAGGTCGTCGCGGCGGTGACCTCGACCTCGAGTTCAGCAGCGACCTCTCGTCTCATCTGCCCCTCCCCATCGCCAGACAGTCAGGCCTCGGCCGCGGCCAGCGGCTCGCTCAGCGGCGTTTCGGCGACGCCGATGCAACATCGCCGATTCCATACAGCGTCCCACGTGCGCGAGCGCACCGCAGGAATAGACAACGTTGGGACCGATGCAGTCCGGCGATTCCGATGCCACGTCGCCAGTGTCGGGTCACCGACGCCGTCGATATAAGGCCCCCAACTGCCGCGTTGGATCGAGCCCGGCGGCTCGGCGCCCCGCTCAAGCCCTCTACCGCGGTGGCCTGGTAGAGGCTGGATCGCTTTCAGGGCGGTCGGAGAAAGTAGGAAGTTGCACCGGTTCTGAATCGCGACGGGCGGGGGACACGACCTCGGGCTCGTAGCGGTGGGAAAACAAATCGGACGATTTCATGTATGCGGATCTCGAATCAGTTTGGCTTCGGCTCACACGTTGGTATGTCGAGCGAAGAGCGATCGTTCGCGAGCTGGTCATCTATCACAAAACTGGCTAGGACGACGTGCCAACGCGAAAGGCCTACCAGCCAATCTACACGCGAACGTCAGGTAAGACGTCGCCCGGGCTTCTGGTGGCGTTGATCTCCCCAGAAACCACGTCTGGTGAACCTGTTCAGGTCGCCATTTACACGTCGGTCCACTCACCGCCGGCGTAGCTGTATGCCTGTTTGGCGCCTACCCGGAAGACTTCGAGCCTGCGTCGCTGTGCTTGACGTACAGGTCACCGACCGCAATGTACTGTCGCTTCCGCCGCCGGGAGGTGCCACTTTGACTGTCACGGTCGAAACTTCCGGACGCGTGGGTGAAATGCCGGTCGGTAACGCGCCCCGGGCGTTTGTTGCCCGTCGTCGCCTGTCCCGAGCATGTCGCCAACCGTAGAAGCGTTGCCCGGCGCCGCCGCTGTCATCATCGCCTTGTGCGCAATATCTGGATCGGTGGTCGGAGGCACCACCATCAGCAGGATCCTCTCGCGGCCGACCCCGAGCACTTCGAGGGTGTTGGCTGGTTGGTGGCTGAATCCATCGAGTCGAACTGTTTGTCCGGCGGTTGCCAGGCGGGCCGGCGCCTTCGCCCATGCGGCAAGGTCGTACATCACCCGGTCAACGGAGCCCAGTCGAACCGACAGCACCGCCAACAGATCAGGCAGTTCACTCGGCAGGTCATTGCTGCGAGGCCACCATGCCCCGTCGACGTGGCCGGTCATCCTCGCCTTGGGTTTGATGCGCAGCCGCGGTGTGTGCACTGGTGCTGCGCGGTGGCCGGCGGAAATCGCGCGGCCTTTGTCTGCGTGTCATAGCGGCAATCCTGTCTCGGCCGCAAACCGGCCAATTCAACTGAATCGGCGACGACGCGATCTAAGCTGGGTCGCGCGCGACATACCGCCGAACCGATGTACATCGCGCGCCGAGCGGGAGCAAGATCCACTCGAGGGCGTTGTATATCAACGCTCCGGATGCAAACCGCATCGGACGGGCCTGATGGAACCGATGCGTTGATAGTACGCCCGCCAGCTCTGAGGTGGGAGACCCCTCAGCGCGCTAATCCCCACCGCCTTGTGTGGCGTTGGGCTGTTCGCCTGTCATCACGACCAGTGGAGTATGTTTCCGATGTCCATAAGGCCAGTCGAACCGCGATCGGATGGTATGCCACACGACGTGCGCTGGGACGCAACCGGTATCGGCGAGCCATTCGGACGCGACGTATTTCGCTTCCACCGTGCGGTCCCATCGGCGATGTAGGGCCAGCGATAGCGTGATCGATTATCCGAATAGCCTGCGGCAGTAGGCTATAACGCATCACCGTCGAAGACCGCTACCAGAGCCCGCGACACCAGGACCGCACCGTCAAACCACGTAGGGCGCAATCAGAGTGGTGGTACCCAACACCACCAACCCAATCAAGAACGCGACGATCGTGAAGCCCATCACCTGGCGGACATTGAGTTTCGCGATCGCGAGCAGGGGCAGCAACCAGAAGGGCTGGATCATGTTCGCCACCCCCTCGCCGACGGCGACTGCCATGGCCATCAACCCCAGGTAGGCCGGCGAACTCTGACCGACCGCCCGCGCCGAATCGACCGCGATCGGGCCCTGCACGGCCCAATGCCCGCCGCCGGACGGCACGAACAAGCTGATGATCAACGAGCCGATGAAGGTCAGGAACGGCAGCGTGTACTGCGTCGCACCGCTCACCAGCCCGTGGGCCAGCAGCGTCTGCAGGGGCACGGCCTTGCCGCCGGCTTGTGCGGGCGCATAGCCGAGCAGCGCAACCAGACCGCCATAGAGCGGGTACTGCAGCAGCAGCGGACCAGAGACTTTTGCGGCGCCGGTGAACGCCCGGATGAACCGGATCGGCGTGCGGTGCAACAGCGCACTCGTGATGGTGAACAACATGATCATCGATGAGATGTTCAGCGCAAAACCGCTGAGCCAGAAGTAGGCAATACCCGCGGCGAACACGAGGACATTGAGAATCCACTGGTTTTCCAGCCATTCGGCAAACGATCGCTTGCCCTCGCCCTTGGTCTCGGACCGGTCCTCGTCCTCGAACACAGCGGGATCGGGCGCCAGGCTGTGCGTCGGCTGCATGCGCCAGATCGCTACCGCGAGCAGCGTCAGCACGACGATGACCGACAGCCAGCTGTAGGGCTCGAAGATCGTCAGCTTCAGCGGTACCGTGGCGCCAGTCATCTTGTGGATCACGTTGATTGGGCTGCCGTCGTCCGTGTTCGCCAGCGCGATCGACGACGACAGTCCCTGCGTCCAGACGATGAAGCCCATGAACGCCGCCGCGATGAGGTAGCCGAAATGTATGTCGGTGAAGCGCTTCGCGACCTGGCGCGCGATCAGCGCACCTGCTACCAACCCGAGTCCCCAGTTCAGCAGGGAGAGTGCAGCACTCAAGCCAAAACACAGTAGGGCTCCTTGCACCTGGTTCTTCGGCTTGCTCGCGATGTAGACGACGGCCCGCTTCAGAACCGGTGCCTCGGCGAGCGTGTAACCGGTCACGAGGATCAAGACCATCTGGAAGGCGAAAGTGAAGATATTCTGCGATCCCCACACGCCCCCGTACCACGCCTTGAGCATTCCGCTCGGCGAGGCGCCGTGCACCGAGAGCGCAACCAGCGCGGCGACGATGACGGTGAGGATGACCGCGAACAGGTAGGGGTCGGGCATCAGCCGTTCGACATATCGGACACAGAGTGCGGTGAACGCTTGGATGATGCCGCGGCGTCTGGGTTTACGTTTTTCTTCTGCTGACGGCTTTGATTGTTCGGGCTCGGCCTTGGGCGCCTCCGTCGCACCCATGGGGTCTTCGCTCGTCGTCATCGAACTGCCCTCGCGTTCTCCGTGCGTCGGTGCCGTCGTCGATCGCTACCGCGGCGGATTCGGCGGGGACCTCTAGTGCCCGCGCGGTTCGTACTCGAAGCGCACACATCGCCATCGCCCAGCGGCCATCGTTCGCAGATCGACCCCTTTGTTTTATGTGGCCAGCTCGCGTTCGACCGCGTGCTTTGGCTGATGGTAATGGACCTTGCGCAAGGTCGCTTCTTCTGCGCGGTCTGCCTCATCGACCGTTTCAAGGTGCTCGCGCGACAATATGCGCCGCCGCCGGCGGCTGCAGCTACTTGAGCATGCTCCCGGCATCGACGGTGACCGGAAGGCCTGTGATGTAACGCGACTCGTCGGATGCCAGGAACAGCACCGCGTTGCTGATGTCCACCGGCTCGACCCAGCCGACCGGTAGCACGTGCATGAACTGGGCGGCGACCTTGAGGTCGTCCGGGCCGGGGTTCTCCAGATCCGGACGGAACAGCTTCATCGTTCCCTCGTTCATGAACATCGGTGTGTTCACATTGGTCGGGTGAACGGAATTCACCCGAATGAAGTGCTGGCCGAGTTCCACGGCGAAGGCTCGCATCAAGCCGACCACGCCGTGTTTGGCAGCGATGTAGTGACCGGTGTGCGGATAGGCCTTGAGGCCGCCGACCGAGCTGGTCAAGATGATCGATCCGCCCTGTCCCTGGGAAAGCAGATGCGGCACACCGGTTTTGACGGTCTTCCAGACGCCCGACAGGTTGACGTCGATCATGTCGCGCCAGTCGTCTTCACGGGTTTTGTCGAGAGTCTGTCCGCCATTGCCGATTCCGGCGTTCGCGCAGATGATGTCCAGGCGGCCGAGCTGTTCGACTCCGCTGTCCACCACCGCTCTCAGGGCGTCGTAGTCACGCACATCGACTTCGGCGGTCACGATGCGCCGGTTGAGGCCCTTGATCAGGTCGGCCGTCTCGGCCAGGTCATCCGGCGTCGATGGAGGGATCTCGCTGCTGCTGCTGATCGGTGCGCAGATGTCGACCGCGATGATGTCGGCACCCTCCTGCGCCAGGCGCACCGCGTGGCTGCGGCCCTGGCCCCGGGCGGCACCGGTGATCAACGCAACCTTGCCCTGAACTCTTCCACCCATACCGCACCTCACTGATCCGAGAGGCCGGGATGACGACCGCCCGGCGCATTTATCGTTCGACTTCGATTATTTGTCGATCGATCAGGAAGGGTCGCACCATCTGGTCGCAGTGTCAACAGACGCCGGCAGGGGAGTGCGACTGGATGTTGCGCCGGGGAAGCGATGCTAGGGCTCTCGCTCGAGCGGACCAGTCCTAATTGCTTGGCGCAGCCGCGGGCGCCTTCAGCAGGCTCATCCAGCGTTGGACGAACGCGCGTAACTCGTCGTGCCCCTGGGTGACGCCGACGGCGCTCTCATTGCACAAGCTCCGCGCCGCTTGCGCGATCAGCATCGAGATGGCCACCGGCGGATATTCCTCGAGATCGATGTGGTTCGCGCGCAGGACCATCGTCACGGCCGCCGTCTCGATGTCGCGAACCCGCTCCGCATAAGCCTTGAGTTCGGCGCCAATCACCTTGCGGTGGTTGGCCAATGCCATGAATTCGGCATTCAACGCCGTCACGGCGGAATCGCTGTTCATCAACCACAGCGCTTGGAGCGGGTCGTCATCGGCCAGCAGGGCGCGCATGCGTGCCAGCGCGGTCTCGGCACCGGCGCGCAGCACCTCCAGGAACAGACCGTCCATCGTCGGGAAGTAGTAATAAACCAGGGCCTGCTTGACCCCGGCCTCCGCGGCCACCCGACGCGACGTCGCCGCGGCATAGCCCTCCTCGCGCATGATTCGCGCGGTGGCCTCGATCAGGTTGGTGCGCGCCCCCGTGTCGGCGCCCCTCTTGTTGTGGCGCGTCGGCGCGGGGCTGGGCGCGCCTGCTTTGCTTGACCGGCGCGCGCGATCCGTGGTAGGCATACCGCATCGTATCAATTTGGTCGATCGATCAGTCTATGACCGTTAGCCGCGTCAGCGGGGATGGAGGGCCGTGGCCGCCTGCCCGCGCCAAGCCCTTAGCGTGGTCACTGAGGACGCGTCGCGTGATAGGCGGTTTCGTAAGGCAGACAAAGGAATCGAACTCATGACTGAACTCGCCGACGTCGACTACTTCACCGACGCCGACATCGCGCAAGATCCCTATGCCTACTGGGATTACCTGCGCAGCCAGGGCCCGGTGTTCCGCGAGCCGCATTACGGGGTCGTGGCCGTCACCGGTTACCAGGAGGTCCAGGCCGCCTTCAAAGACGTCGGTTCGTTCTCCGCGGTCAACGCGATCGGCGGCCCGTTCCCGCCGTTGCCGTTCACTCCAGAAGGGGACGACATCAGCGAACAGATCGAAGCGCACCGTCATGAGTTTCCCATCTTCGAGCACATGGTCGTCATGGACCCACCCGAACACGAAAAGGCACGCTCCCTGCTCGGGCGGCTGCTCACTCCGCGCCGGCTGCAGGAAAACAAGGACTACATCTGGCGATTGGCCGACCGGCAGTTCGACGAGTTCATCGCCAACGGTCAGTGTGAGTTCCTCGGCGAGTACGCGAAGCCGTTCGCGACTCTGGCGATCGCCGATCTGCTCGGGGTTCCCGACGAGGACCGTGCCGAGATTCGCCGCAACCTCGGGGCGGGTAACGCGCCGGGCGCCAGGGTGGGTGCGCTCGATCACGAACCGGTGGGCAGCAATCCGTTGCAGTACCTCGATGACCTGTTCAGTGCCTACATCGCCGACCGGCGGGAACGCCCCCGCGAAGACGTACTGACCGGTCTGGCGACCGCCGCGTACCCCGACGGCTCGACCCCACCGCTACTGGAGGTCGTGCGACCGGCCACCTTCCTGTTCGCGGCCGGCCAGGAGACCGTGACCAAGCTACTGAGCGCCGCGGTACAAGTTCTCGGTGACCAACCCGAGCTTCAGGCCCGGCTGCGCGCGGACCGAAGCCTGATCGGCTCATTCATCGAAGAGGCGCTGCGTATGCAGAGTCCGACCAAGGTCGACTTCCGGCTGGCACGCAAGACCACCATGCTGGGCGGAGTGCACATCCCGGCGGGCACGGTCATGATGCTGTGCCTGGGAGCGGCCAACCGTGATCCTCGAAAGTTCGAAAATCCCAATGAGTTTCAGGCGGACCGGAAGAACGTCCGCGAGCACATCGCCTTCGGTCGCGGTATCCACACCTGCGCGGGCGCGCCGCTGGCGCGCGTGGAAGGCCAAGTCACCATCAACCGCCTGCTGGACCGGACACGTGACATCCGGATCAGTGAAGCCAAGCACGGCCTGCCGCCCAACCGCGAGTACCGCTATGAGTCCACGTTCTTGCTGCGTGGGCTCAAGGAGTTGCACATCGAGTTCACCGGGGCCGACTGACGAGCGCAGTCCTGTGCCGCAAGGTTTTTCACCTGTTGGTAGTGGATGATGTTGCGGCCCCCGGGCCAATTGCCTTCGGGGATTTGGACCGAAGCGCGAATTGATGGTCTTGTGCACGACACGCATGCCGAGCTTGGCCACCGCCATCGCTCACTTCAATCCGCCGGCCAGAGGCTAGCCGATTGGCTGCCCGACGACAGATGATGGTCATCAGTTCATTCAACGGTCTCGCCGAAACGAGTCCCCATCTCGGCGCTTCGGCCATGACGTCGTCGCCGCCGTCTGCCGTGCCTAGGGTGGATTTGCTGGACCTGCGGAAGCGGCCGCGACGACCGCCCTGCTCTATGGCCGGCTAGTTGCCGGCAGCACGTTCACTCTGTTGTTGCGCGGCCCGCAGGATGGAGTCTGCGGCTACATATGCAGGTTTGACGCGGTCGGCACTCTCGATGGGCAGATTCGCGGCACGGCGCAGCACCATCAGCGCCAACGCGCTGTGGGTCGCGTACGAGACGATCAGCAGGTTAGCGCGAGCATGTGCGCCGTTGACCGTCATTACGTGCTGGCGTTTGCCTTCCCATCCCGGCCAGTTCAGATCGGGTGGTCGTTGAAGTGACGACCAATTGACGTTGATGGATGTGACGTCTCCGAGTAACGGAGTCAGGACCCCAACAAGCTCGGGCAATTCATTGGTGATGCGGTCTGCGCGCGGCCACCACGCGCCGTCGATATCGCGGCCGAGTATCCGAGCCACCGATACCCGGATGGGATTGGCTTGGCGCCGGGTCCTGACCGCGTGGTTCATCGCAGGTACCGCAATGTGCAGTTCGCACAATCGATAATCACGGCGGAGCACTTGTACGCAGAGGCCGTCGAACCGTTTGAGCACTGGGCGATAGCGGGGGCTGCATAACCCATGGGCGGTTCCTTCGCGCTCGGCGTCGTCGGGCCCACGGGCGCGGGACCGGCGGAGGAATCACATTGCCCGGGGGTGTCATTTGCGCAATCGCGCAGTGAACACCGCTGACAACGAACGGCTCGTATATGACGCTACGCCTCCCGCGGCCCATTCGGACGGTCGGGTAACCAGCGACAGCGCGTAAGCGCGGCACAGCTTGCTACGACGGCGTTGTTGTGGGAATTTCACCCGGGCCCGGTCGTCGCGGCGGACCCACGTCAACCAATGAGACCTCTCGTTGTAAGGACGCAACACAGTCCGTGCATTGCAAAGGATTCAGCGGCGATGCCTGCCACCTGCTGGTTTGCAAGGTTTATCAAGCGACACAACGGTTATCAAATCGTAGTGGCCCCGTGCTACCCTGGCTCCGCTGAATGTTTTTGGTACATCCGGTTTTGAATGAAAGAAGTAAGTAAATGGCACAGGGAACTGTGAAATGGTTCAACGGTGAAAAGGGCTTCGGCTTCATCACCCCTGACGACGGCACGAAGGACCTCTTCGTCCACTATTCGGAGATCCAGGGTAGCGGCTATCGCTCACTCGAGGAAAACCAGCGTGTTCAGTTCGAGGTCGAGCAAGGAGCCAAAGGACCCCAGGCGGTAGGAGTCGCTGCAGTCTAGGAACTTCACATACGTCACGGTGGGCTTGTGCGATTGCTTCGCGCCAGCCCACTGGTGTTTCCGTACCCTCGTGTTCTCCTGCCGGTCTCGCCCAGTCGCCACATCGGCCGCGACATCATCTAGTCATTAACCCGATCCGGGCGCACCGACCGGGATGATGAGCGCATGCGTCTCGCTTGGATGCTGAGGTTCGCGATCGCAGTGGCGCTGGTCTCGGCGGGTTGGGCATTCACCGCGCACGCCGACCCCGACGTACCGCCGGTCAGCGACGCCGCGCGCGCGGCAGGATTCGTCGACATCCGCAGTGTCATCCCTGACGCGATACTTGATCTGCGCTACGCGACGACCAACAATTTCACCCACACGCAGCTGTATCCGCCCGACGCCAGATGCCTTGTGCACCAATCAATGGCCCCCGGCCTGGCCGCCGCGGCCGGCGCGCTGCGTCCGCAGGGGCACCTCCTGGTGTTCTGGGATTGCTATCGGCCGCACAATGTACAGGTCAAGATGTTCAATCTGGTCCCCAACCCCGCCTGGGTGGCACGCCCGGGCCCGTATGCGCACAGCCACGAGTCGGGGCGTTCGGTTGACGTGACGTTCACGACTACGCAGCAGCCGTGCTCCTCCGGGCTACACGCGGACGGACTCTGCCTGGCTGACATGGGTACCGATTTCGACGACTTCTCCCCTCGGGCAACCGCTTTCAATGCGCAAGGCATTAGTGCCGACGCGGTGGCGAATCGGGCGGCGCTGCAGTCGGCCATGAACTACGGCGGGTTGAAGGTGTATTCGGGCGAGTGGTGGCATTTCGACGGCCCGGGAGCCGGTGTCGACCAACCGATCCTCAACGTGCCCGTCGACTAGCCGTCTCAAAATATGAGACGCGCATTTCATAATGTGGCTGCTGTGCGTAAGCTGCAGAACGGACGCGGCAGGCAAGGGGCCACAGTGAACGAACATCGAGCGACTTACACGCACGGGCATCACGAGTCGGTGTTGCGCTCTCACCTGCGACGCACCGCCGAGGATTCCGCGGCTTACCTACTACCACACCTGAAACCGGGGCTGTCCGTGCTCGATGTCGGGTGCGGACCCGGCACCATCACCGCCGACCTGGCCGCGCGCGTCGCACCCGGACCGGTCACGGCCGTCGACCAGGTCGCGGACGTGCTCAATGTTGCCCGCGGCGAAGTCGAGCGACGGAACCTGTCCAACGTCTCGTTCGCGACCGCCGATGTACACACCCTCGACTTCCCCGACGACACCTTCGATGTCGTCCACGCCCATCAGGTGTTACAGCACGTCGCCGATCCGGTTGCAGCCCTGCGGGAGATGCGACGGGTGTGCGCGCGGGGCGGCATCGTGGCCGCCCGTGACGCCGACTACTCCGGGTTCATCTGGTACCCCGAACTGCCGGCGCTCGACCTGTGGCGAGACCTCTACCAGCGCGTCGCGCGCGCCAACCGCGGCGAACCGGATTCGGGACGGCGGCTGCTGTCGTGGGCTCAGCAGGCGGGATTCGCCGACATCACGCCTACCGGCAGCCTGTGGTGTTATGCCACGACCACGACGCGCGACTGGTGGGGCGCAATGTGGTCCGACCGAATTCTGCACTCGACCGTGGCGCGCGACCTGGTGAGTCTCAACCTGGCGACCACCACGCAGCTCGAGGAGATCTCTGCCGCGTGGCGAGAATGGGCCGCCGCCCCAGACGGCTGGATCTCCATCCCGCACGGCGAGATCATCTGCCGCGCGTAAACGGTTGCCGGTGGCTTCCCGGCGGGGGTGAGAGTTGATGCCGACGGCGGCGTCGGCCATGATTCCGGCTGCGCGACGACCCGGCCAGCTTGTCTCCGTCGGCCATGCTCGCCACGGCGGCGGTGACGATATAGGTCTGCGGCCAAAGGCAATTCATGCCGGTCCCGGCGTCAACGGATTCGGCTGCCGCGCCCAGCGACAGCAGCGTCATGCCGTACTTGGACAGCGTGTAAGCGGCGTGGGCCCCAGCCGTGTGGGTTCATGTTCGCCGGTGGGGAGATGGTGAGCACGTACGGGTTAGCGGAATTCTCCGGGTGCGCCACGCATGCTTTGGTCAGCAGGAAGGTGCCGCACAGGTTGATCTTTTGCATCAGGTCGTACTTCTTGGCCGACAACGTGGCGGTTGGTTCCACCGCGATGGCGCCGGCATTGTTGATGTAGACGTCGACGCCGCCAACCGCTGCACCGCCACCCGTTGCACATCCTTTTCGCGGCGAACGTCACCGACGACCGCGAGCGCCTGGCCGCCGGCGGCCTCGACCTCGGCGGCCGCGGTGTGTGGACGGTCCCGGGCAGACGAGGATGGGGGTGTCGGTCTTGGCCAGCAGCACCACATTGGCGCCCTGCCTGGCGCCCGATTCGGACGCGAGTCCGATTCCGCGGCTGCCACCGGAGATGACGGCGGTGCGCTCGAGGAGCGAACGGTTGGGCATTCAGCCTCCCTGCCAAGGCATGCGTTTTACCTGGTCAGACGCATGGTATTGGCATTCTCTTTTTTTGCAAGTACGTTATTCACCGATGGATAATACGGCCCACACTCCGTCTGGTATCCCGCTGCAGCCTGTATATGGGCCGGCGGATGTAAGCGCGGAGCCTCCGCAGCCAGGGGAGTTCCCCTTCACCCGGGGGAACTTCGCGTCCGGCTATCGCGGCAAGCTCTGGACCTTCCGCCAGTACTCGGGATTCGGCACCGCCGAGGAATCCAATCGCCGCTACCGCTACCTGCTGGATCAGGGCGGAACCGGGTTGTCGGTTGCGCTTGATCTGCCCACCCAGTGCGGATACGACTCCGACGACCCCGAGTTCGGCGAGGAGGTCGGCCGGGTCGGCGTCGCGGTGGACACCCTGGCCGACTTCGAGATCCTGTTCGACGGCATCCCTTTGGACAAGCTCAGCACGAGCATGACGATCAACGGCACGGCGGCGATCCTGCTGGCCTTCTACGTCGCCGCCGCGGAGAAAAAGGGGATCCCGCGGGAAAAGCTCACCGGTACCATCCAGAACGACATCCTCAAGGAATACGCCTCGCGCGGAACCTGGATCTGGCCACCGGGGCCCTCGTTGCGACTGATCGCCGACACCATCGAATTCTGCGCGGCCGAGGTTCCCCGGTTCAACGCGATATCGGTGGCCGGGGCGCACTTCCGCGATGCCGGGGCCAACGCGGTACAGGAGATGGCGTTCACCCTGGCCGACGGGGTGACCTATTGCGACACCGTGGTCGAGCGCGGCCGCATGACGATCGATCAATTCGCGCCGCAGATCTCGTTCTTCTTCTACACCCACGGGGATTTCTTCGAGGAGATCGCCAAATACCGTGCGGGGCGCCGGCGTTGGGCGACCATCGTGCAAGAGCGCTACGGGGCGAAAACAGCGAAGGCCGCGATGTTCCGCTTCGGCTGCGTCTGTGGTGGCGCATCGCTGTATGCGCCGCAGGCCCACAACAACATCGTGCGGGTGGCCTACGAGGCGATGGCCGCGGTGCTGGGCGGGGTGCAGTCGATGTTCACCGCGGCTTGGGACGAGCCGTTCGCCCTGCCCACCGAGGAAACCACGACACTGGCGCTGCGCACCCAGCAGATCCTGGCGCACGAAACCGGCGTCGCCAGCGTCGCCGACCCGCTCGGCGGCTCCTACTTCGTCGAGGCGCTGACCGATGCGACCGAGGGACGCATCATCGAGATCATGTCCGATCTCGAGCGGCACGGCGGAATGGTGCAGGCCATCGAGGACGGTTACCTGCAGGGTCTGATCGCCGACGAAGCCTTCAACATCCATCAGGAGGTCGAAGCCGGCACCCGGCCCGTCGTCGGGGTCAACCGGTTCGTGACGGAGGAACTTGCGCACGATGTCGTCACCTATGAACTCGACGCCGAAGGACGTGACCTGCAACTCAAGCGGCTGTCCAAAGTCAAGGCCGAAAGGGATTCGGCCGCAGTGAAATCCACGTTGGCTGCGCTGTCACGGTCAGCCGAGGGAGACGACAATCTGATGCACAAGCTGATCGACTGCGCCAACGCGTACTGCACGGTCGGGGAAATGGTCTCCGCGCTCAAGGCGGTATGGGGCGAATTCCAGCAACCGGTGGTGTTCTAGATGGCTGTCCGCGTTCTCGTCGCCAAACCCGGCTTGGACGGGCATGACCGCGGCGCGAAGATCGTCGCTCGCACGCTGCGTGACGCCGGGTTCGAGGTCATCTACACCGGCATCCGCCAGCGCATCGAGGACATCGCCGCGATCGCCGTCCAGGAGGACGTGGCGGTGGTGGGATTGAGCATTCTGTCAGGTGCCCACCTGGCCCTCACCACGCGCACCGTGGAGGCGCTGCGCGCCGCCGATGCCGCCGACATCGCCGTCGTCGTCGGGGGCACCATCCCGCACGCCGACGTTCCCAAGCTGCTCTCCGCCGGAGCCGCCGCGGTATTCCCCACCGGGACCCCGTTGGACAACCTGGTGCGCGACATCCGCGCACTGACCGGCACGGCCGACATTGACTCGAACGAACCCGTCACGGAGGAACCATGCGCGTCGGAGTAATGATCGGCGCCGAGCGTGGCGACATGGCCCGCAAGGTGGACAAACTGGCCTCCGATATCGAATGGGCCGAATCCGCGGGCCTGGACACGGCGTGGATGCCGCAGGTGCCCAACGACTTCGACTGCCTGACCATGGTGTCGCTGATGGCCGGCCACAGTTCGCGCATCGAGCTGGGTACCGCCGTGGTTCCGCTGCAGGCGCAGCACCCGATCGCTCTTGCCCGCCAAGCGCTTTCGACGCATGCGGTGGCCGGTGGACGGCTGGCGCTTGGCGTCGGACCGTCGCATCATTGGATCATCCGCGACATGCTCGGCCTGCCATACGAGAAGCCGGCCGCCTACACTCGCGATTACCTGCAGGTGCTCAACGCCGCCGTTGCCGGCCCGGGATCAGTTGACGTCGAGAATGATTCGTTCAAGGTGCACAATCCACTGGCGATCGGGGCAGACACCCCGATGCCGGTGCTGGTCGCCGCGCTGGGACCGGTGATGCTGCAGATTGCCGGCGAGCTCGCCGACGGCACCGTGCTGTGGATGGCCGACGAGCGCGCGATTGGCGATCACATCGCGCCGAAGATCACCAAGGCCGCCGCGGACGCCGGGCGGCCCGCACCGCGAATCGTCGCGGGAATTCCGGTATGCCTATGTGCGTCTGGGCAAGTCGGTGAGGCCAAGGAACGAGCCAACCGCATCCTGGGCGAAGCCGAGGTGTCGCCCAACTACCAGCGCCTGCTTGACCGCGGCGACGCCCGCGACGTCGGTGATCTGTGTGCGGCCGGCGACGAGGAGGCGATCCTGGCCCGGATGCGCCGCTTCGCCGACGCGGGCGTGACGGATCTGTCGGTGCGGCTGCTGCCCATTGGTGACAACCGCGACGAGCTGGTCGCTTCCAAGCGGCGCACCCGGGAAATGATCGCCTCACTCGCCGCGGAATTGCGTTGACCATAAGCAACACAGCGCCGCTGGCCGGGATACGCATCCTCGAGGTCGGCACCATGCTGGCGGGTCCGTACGCGACCATGCTGCTCGCCGATCTCGGTGCCGAGGTCACCAAGATTGAACCGGCCGGTGGCGAGATCTCTCGTAGCGTCGGCGCCACGTATTTCGCCAGCCTCAACCGCAACAAATCCAGCGTCACGCTGGACCTCAATTCCGACGCGGGACAGCAGCGATTGGGCGAGCTGGTCGCCGAATCACATGCGCTGCTGGTGAACCTGAAGCCGTCCGCCATCCGCCGGTTGGGCCTGACCTACGACGAGTTGCGCCGGCACAACGAGAAGATCGTCTGCGTGGCGATCACCGGCTTCGGCCTGTACGGCGGCGACGATCCGGCCTTCGACTACGTGGTGCAAGCGGGCGTCGGCACCGCTGCCCTGACCGGTGACCCGGATGGTCCGCCGACGCTGCCCGGCTACTCGTCGGCCGACAACTCCACCGGAATGACGGCGGCACTGGGGCTATTGGCCAAAATTATCTCCGGCACCGGCGGCCAGGTGGATGTGTCGCTGCGCGACGTCATGCTGTCCCAGCTGAACTACCATGCGTCGGCCTATCTCAACAGTGGCGTCGAGCCGCAGCGCCGCCCCTACGGCGCCCATTCGTATTACGTTCCAGCGCAGCTCTTTCCGACGGCCGAGGGGTATCTGGCGCTGTTCATCACGCATGACGGGTTCTGGAAGTCGTTCGCCGCGGAAGCGGGCATCGGGGGATTCGAAACGATGGCCGAGCGAGTCGCCCGCCGCGACGAGGTGCTGGTCGTCGTCACCGCGATGCTGGCCACCGACAGCGCCGTTGGCTGGGAACGACGACTGCGCCCGCTGGGAGTGCCGGCGGCGGCCGTGCGGACCCTGCCTGAGGCGCTCGAGGCCACGCCGGAAGTGATTGTCACAGCAGGTGATTTCCGGCTCGTCGGCAGTCCGATTCACGTCTCCGGGTACCAGCCCGACTACCGCCCGCCGCCGGAGTTGCGGCAGGCCTAGCGACCGCCGATTGTGAAGCTAGCCGCACATTCGTGGACGGGTGTGCAGCTGGCCGCACATTCGCGGCTATTGAGACCGGTCCGGCCCGGTGAGATTGGCTTCGGCGAGTTTTCGGAAAGCCGCCACCAGACGGCTGCGGTCTCCGGCGCGCGTCGCCAAGACGACATGGCTGGGCTCGACGTTTTCCAAAGGCACGGTGGTCATGCTCGAGGATCTCGAGGCTGTTGCCGTTGAATCCGGCGCGTGATCGCGACCGCCGTGCCCGGACGCGATGAGCTCGAACTTGTCCTCAAGCGCTTCGATGAACGGGCCACCGGGTGCCCGGTCGGCGCATCGGGCCAGGGATCGATGCGCCAGAAAGCACTCCACGCCGGATCGGAATGCCGCACCTGCGGCATGGGTTCGTCGGCGATGGTCGTCGACCGGTGCCAGATTCCGCTGCCTGCCAACCGATGATCGATGGGCACCGCCAGCATCCGGGGCAACTCGTCATAGAGGATCGTGACGTGCAACTGATCGGTGGGAAACGGCAGCCGCGTCATCACCGCATCCAGGCCCGACTGATTCAGTAGCGCATCACGTGCCGCGAGCGGCCCAACTCCAGGTATGCCACTTGCAGCATCGGCGTCGGGGTGGGCTCGGCTACCCGCAATTGGCGCACTCGCCGGTGTCACGATCATGCCTGTGGCTATAGCCAGCATCGTGATGCCGGCTGGACGTCTGGGCGGCGGCCCGCGCCTGATGCGGCGTATGCCGCTTCGTCGCGGCAACGCCGAGACGCTGCCCTGTCGGGTGAAATCGCCGACGGAGCGTTGCCCGCCGGGCTTCCCCCGGAGTTCACCGCCCAGGCCCGGCGGGCGCTCGGACCGGACAAGATCCTGGTCATCGGACTGACTGTGGTGCGCGATATCCAGGCCGCGCGGGAGGCGGTGTCGGCCAGACTCGGTGTGGCGTCTTATGCGTCGAGGCTGGCGGAGCTGGGCTGCTCGGCTCGTGACACCGGCGAGGTGAGCGAGCGGCTGGTCAACGCACTTGTTGCGCATGGCGATCCGGCGCAGATCGCGGCTAAGGTGAGCGAGCACTTGGCCGCGGGCGCAGATCACGTCGCGCTAATTCCGCCCGTCGGTGGCGAATTCGTTGCCGGCATAGCCTGATTCGAAGAGCTAGCCCCGGCGTTGGCAGAAATTCGGACACGTTGCCTGACGCGTCTTCGAGGCCCTTGTACCTGAGATAGCCGCCTGTATACGGTATAACGATGGATCTGCAGCGAGTCGCTGATGAACTCGAAATCGCCGCGCTACTCAACCGATACGCGCGCGCGGTCGACGCCAAGGACTGGGATCTGTACCGGTCGGTCTTCACCGATGATGCGCATATCGATTACTCCTCGGCGGGCGCGGCGGCGGGCCCGCGTGACGAGGTGGCCGAGTGGTTGGAGCAGGGCTTCGGCGCCATCCCGATGTCCATGCACTACATCACCAACGTGGAAATCCTGGCCCTTGACGGTGACGTCGCGACGGTGCGGGCCATGTTCTACAACCCGATGCAGTTGCCGGGCATGGCGGACCTGAGTTACTGCGGCGGCTACTACCACCACGAGTTGACGCGCACGGCCGACGGCTGGCGCAGCCGTAGCCTGCGCGAGGAGAACGTGTGGTTCGTCAACCCGCCAACGAGCTGACCTACGTCTGCTTCGCCAGCTGCTTTTCCTGATAGCGACGCGCCCACTCGGCCCGCGACCGGATCGACACGTCCACGTCACTTCCCTTGGCGCGCAGGGCCTCGACGTTCGCCTGCTCGCGAGGGGTCCGGGCGAACGGGTCCCAGCCGAAGAACCGGCAGGCGTTGCCCCAGGTGATCTTGTTGATGTCGGAATCGTCGGCGCCGGCGGCATTCAGCTCGGCCAGCACCTGCTCGGGCGCGTCCGGCCAGAAGCAGTCCGAGTGCGGGTAGTCGCACTCCCAGGCGATGATGTCGATACCGATCTCGTGGCGCAGCTTCAGTGACGTCTTGTCGGTGACGTAACAGGCCAGCGAGTGTTCCCGGAACACGTCGCTGGGCAGCTTGTCGCCGAAGTCGCGGCGCAGCCATTTCTGGTTGGTGTAGTGGCGGTCGCTGCGGTCGAGGTAGAACGGAATCCAGCCGATGCCGCCTTCGGAGAAGGCGAATTTCAGGTCGGGATAGTTGCGCATGGCGGGGCCCCACAGCAGGTCTTGGGCGCACATCGCCGAGACCTGGGTGGCCAGAATGATCAGGTTGTCGATCGGCGCGTTGGGCGCCATGCTGATCGCCCCGAAGCCGGTGCCGATGTGCAGGCACATCACTACGTCGTGCTCGGACAGCGTCCGGAACACCGCGCCCCAGTAATCCTCGTCGTGGTAGCTCGGAAGTCCTTCCAGGTGAGGCAATTCCGGCATGGTGACCGCCCGGCAGCCCTTCGCGGCGACGCGGCGGATCTCGGCGCACATGCCCTCGGGAGTCCAGGTCGGCAGGATGGCGATCGGGATGAAGCGGTCCGGGTAGGACCCGGCCCATTCGTCGATGTGCCAGTCGTTGTAGGCCGACACCATCACCAGGGTGACGTCCTCGCGTGTCATGTTGAGGTGCCGGGCGGAGAAGCCGGTGAACGTCGGGAAGCACATGGACGCGAGGATGCCGTTACGGTTCATGTCGCGAACGCGTTCGTGAACGTCGTAGACGCCGGGGCGCATCTCGGCGAAGCCGGCGGGATCGCGGCCCCACTCTTCGGCCGGCCAGGACACCACGGCGTTGAGGCCGCTGACGCCCTGCGGGCGGCCCTGGTACATCCACTGGTCGACGCCCTTGTCGTCGGTGACGACGATGGGTGCCTCTTCCTTGTATTTGGCTGGCACGTGCCGCAGGAACATGTCCGGCGGTTCGACCACGTGGTCATCAATGCTCACCAAAATCAGGTCGTCGACCTTCATCAAGCAGTCCTTTCCCGCAGCGACCCGAGCCGAACTCGGTCAGCCGATGCGCTCCGTGGTGGTCTCGAGCAGTCGTGGAATGGGCGCTGGATCCAGCTGCAGGGCGTCCGACATGTGCAGCTGTCCGGCGTTGGCGATCATGTTGTCCAGAATCGCCTGCAGATCGTCGCCCTCGATCTCATAAATGGCGACGTAGGGTCCGTCGCCGTCAACCGGCCGCAGCCGGCGCGCCGAGACGAATCCGTCCAGGGCTACCAGCTCACCCAGATGCACCTCGTCGTACCAGGTGTTGTACTCGCGTTCGCGCTCGGGCGAGCTGGGTCGGCTCTCCACGAGGATGATGCCCTTGGCCATCGTCGCCACCTCTCTGGCTGCTACTCGTAGCGCACCGTGACCGAGTCCGTATCCGGAACGCCCTGGCACGTCAGAATGTAGCCCTCGGCGACCTCGTCGGGTTCGAGAGCGTCGTTGACCCGCATGGTGGCATGGCCCTGTTCAAGCTTGGCCATGCACGTACCGCAGTTGCCGGCCTCGCAACTGAACGGCGGTTCCAGCCCGGCCCGTCGCGCGGTTTCCAACAGAGTCTCGCCCGGGACTATGGGCACCGACACCTTCTTGCGGTCGAGATGAATCGTCACCGTCCCGGCATCGGAGCCGTTTGTTGCCGGATCTGTCACCCCTGGGGTCCCCTCGATGATCCGGGTGACCGTCATGAGACCGCCCCCTCCCGTACTTGCATTCTTCAGTATAGAGAATACTATTCTCACGAAGCGATAGCATCTTCTCAAGACTGTATGGATGTCGGGTCAGCCGGGTCTGTCAGGGAAGGACGGGACGTGACCGAGCCGGCAGCGCTCGTGTTCGAGGAACGGCGATTCAGCGTGCCCGAACTCGACGCGATAGCCGACGGATGGGCCGCCAACCTGGCAAAAGACGGTGTCACCGCAGGTCAACGCGTCGCAGTGATGGCCTCGAATCGGCCGGAGTTCCTCGCCGTGGTGCTGGCGATCTGGCGACTGGCTGCCACGGCGGTGCTCGTCAGTCCCGCGTGGAAGCGCGACGAGGCGGACCATGCGCTTGCGCTGACCAACCCCGAGCACGCCGTTGGGGACCATCCGGTGCTGGCCGGTCTGATGCCGATGCTGCATCTGGACGAGCCGGTCCCGACCGCAGAGCCGGTGGCGGGCTCACCGCCGCCCACGAACGATGCGGCGCTGGTGTTCAGTTCCGGCACCACCGGCCTGCCGAAGGCCGTCCGGCATACCCACGCCTCGCTCGATGAGGCGGTGCGGCACTGGCGCCAAGCGCTGCAACTGACGCAGCACGACCGGATTCAGGTGGCGACGCCGCCGTCACACATTCTGGGATTGTTGAACCTGCTGACCGCGCTGAAGACTGGCGCCTGCGTGCGGCTGCATCGCCGGTTCGACATCGACCGGGTGCTGCGGCACATCGAAAGTGACCGCATCACGGTGGAAATGGCGGTCGCTCCCATCGCGCTGGCCCTCGCCTCACACCCCGACCTCGAGTCCTATGACCTGTCCTCGCTGCGCTACATCATGTGGGGGGCAACGCCGGTCAATACCCACGTCGCAGAGACGGTCACCCGGCGAACCGGAGTGGGTTGGCTTCCGGCCTACGGGACCACGGAATTGCCTGTCGTAGCCTGCAATCCGATCGAGGACCCGCGGCTCGACACCGTAGGACGGGCGGTGTCCGGTGTCGACCTACGGATCGTTTCATTGGAAACCGGCGAGCCGGTCGGCCCCGGTGAGGTCGGGGAGATCCAGGCCCGGGCGGCGTCCCTGATGGCCGGCTACCTCCCGGCCGATGCGACCGGCGAGGCGATCCGCGACGGGTGGTACCGGACCGGAGACGTCGGGTGGCTCGACACCGGCGGCTGGCTGCGGATCACCGACCGTCTCAAAGAGATGATCAAAGTCCGCGGCTTCCAGGTCGCCCCCGCCGAAATCGAGGCGGTGCTGCATGGCCATCCCGCCGTCAAAGACTGCGCGGTGTTCGGAATTCCCGACGGCCTCAATGGCGAAGCTGTGGTCGCCGCGGTCGCGACGTCCGCGCCCGTCGATGCGACCCAACTGGCCGCCGTGGTGGACGAGAAACTGGCGTCCTATAAACGTCTGAGCCGAGTGGTGTTTGTGCCCGAAATTCCCCGCCTGCCTTCAGGCAAGGTGCTGCGTCGAGTGCTGAGGGAGCGATATGGATGTACGTCTGACAGCTGAACAACAGCAACTACGCGATGCCGCCGCCAAGCTGGCCGACGATCTGGGCCCCGCAGCGGTGCAAGATCTCGATAACCAGTCTCGAATTGCCCGTCTGGACAAACAGATCGAGAACACCGGCTGGCGGTCGTTGCGTTCCGACGGGGCCTCAGGTGTGGAGGTGGCCATCGTGGCCGAGGAATTCGGCCGCCGCCTGGTTGACACACCGTTCCTCGGGCCCGTTCTCGCCGACGATCTGGGCCGCCATGTCGGCGCGGACGTATCGGCGGCGACGGTGGCCGTCGATGACCGAGTGATAGACGCCCGGGGCGCCCGGCGCGCCCTATCACTCTCGGACGGCACGGTCCTCGCCGTCGATGTGCAGGTTTCGCCGCACAGCGTCGACCTCACCCGAGCTGACGCCACGATCGCGGGATCGCCGGAAACGTTGGGAGAGGTGTCCGCTGAGGTTGTCCGAGCAATGGTGGGCGCTCGCGCTGGTCACCACGACGGCGGACCTGGTCGGTATCGCCCGGGGCGCGCACGCCGTCGCCTGTGACTACGCCAAAATCCGTGAACAGTACGGCAAGCAGATCGGCTCGTATCAAGCCATCGCACACTTGCTGGCCGAAAGCCTTGCGTTGATTGAGGGTTCGGTGAGCGTGTTGCGGCATGCCGCGTGGGCCGTCGATGAGCTCGCCCCCGCCGAAGCCATCCGGGCCGCCCAGATCGCAAAGGCCTACTGCGCGCGCGCCACCCGCAGCGTCTGCGAGACAGCCATCCAGGTGCACGGCGGTATCGGCAACACCTGGGAATGTGTGGCGCATGTCTACCTGCGCCGCGCCCTCACATCGACGGAGCTGTGGCCGGTCGCGTTGAAGGAGATCGATCTTGGACTTTCGTGACTCACCCGATGAAGCCGCCTTCCGGGAGCGGCTGCGCACGTGGCTTGCCGCACATGCCAAAGAGTTTTCCGGCTCGGGCGACGAGTATTGGGTGCGCATGGCCGACTGGCATCGCGCCCTGTACGAGAACGGCTTTTTCGGCCTGTCCTGGCCACGCGATTGGGGCGGCCAGGACCTGGCGCCGGTCTACGACGTCATCGTCGACGAGGAGCTGGTGCGTGCCGGTGCGCCGCCGCGCCCCAGCGTCGGGTATCTGGTGTACGGCATCGGCGCGCACGCCAGCGACGAGCTACGGAAGCGCTTCCTGCCCGGCATCATCAACGGCACCGAGCGCTGGTGCCAGGGCTTCAGCGAACCGGGTGCCGGCTCCGATCTGGCGTCATTGACCACCACCGCTCGCCTCGAGGGCGACAACTATGTGGTGAACGGGCACAAGATCTGGACCAGCTACTCCGACGTCGCGGACCGGTGTCTGTTACTGGCGCGCACCGACCCCGAGGCCAAGCGCCACCGCGGCCTGTCCGCGTTCGTCCTGGACATGAAACAGCCTGGCGTGCAGCAGCGCCCGCTGCAGATGATCAACGGGGTCACCAACGAATTCGGTCAGGTGTTCTTCGATGATGCCACGGTGCCGGCGGACCGGATGGTCGGGGCTCCCGGCGATGGTTGGGCCGTGGCCATGACCGTCGTCGGGCACGAACGCGAGCCCTCTACGCTCGGCTATGCGGCCCGCTACGGCAAGCTCGTCCGAGAGCTGTTGTCCCGCAACGAGGGTCCGGTTCCTGAAGAGCTGGCGTGGGCCGCAGTGCAGTCGGATATGCTGACCCACCACGTGCGGCGTCGGCTGTCCGAACAGCTCGACGGGGTATCGCACGGCTCGGAAGGCTCGCTGGACAAGCTGTTGATGACCTGGGTCGAACAATCCGTCGGGCATGCCGCTCTGGCCGTCGCGGGAACGCGCGATCCCGATCTGCTCAGCGCCTACCTGTACAGCCGGGCGCAGAGCGTCATGGGCGGAACGTCACAAATACAAAAGAACATCATCGCTTCACGAATCTTGGGATTGGGAGTCTGACGTGTACGACATGCCTACCGAAATCGACGTTCAGTCCGACGGTGCCCTGCGCATCATCACGCTCAACCGGCCGGATTCGCTCAACTCGGTCAACGATAACCTGCACGTTGGGCTCGCGCGATTGTGGCAGCGACTGACCGATGACCCTACGGCCCGCGCCGCGGTCATCACCGGTGCCGGCAGGGCGTTTTCGGCCGGCGGCGATTTCACGTATCTCGAAGAGCTGGCGAACGATGCTGACTTGCGCGCAAAAACCATCCGGGACGGGCGCGAGATCGTGCTCGGCATGGCCCGCTGCCGAATTCCGGTGGTGGCGGCGGTCAACGGCCCCGCCGTCGGGCTGGGCTGCAGCCTGGTGGCGCTCAGCGACATCGTCTACATCGCCGAAAGCGCTTACCTGGCCGACCCGCACGTGCAGGTGGGGCTGGTAGCCGCCGACGGTGGGCCGCTGACCTGGCCGCTGCACATCAGCCTGCTACTGGCCAAGGAATTCGCCCTGACCGGTACCCGTATCAGCGCTCAGCGGGCTGTCGAACTCGGACTGGCCAATCACATTGCGGATGATCCCGTTGCCGAGGCCATCGCCAGCGCCAAAAAGATTTTGGAGCTGCCACAGCAGGCGGTGGAGAGCACTAAGCGGGTGCTCAACATCCATCTGGAGCGGGCCGTGCTCGCCAGTCTGGACTATGCGCTGTCGGCCGAGAGCCAATCGTTCGTGACCGAGGACTTCCGGGCCAACGTGGCGAAATTCAACGCGGCCAAGAAGAACTGAGGTTGTAGCTGTAGCTGCGCGAGGCCTCATGCGTCGTGCCGCCGCAGGAAGTCACGCATCACCGCATCGAACTTGTCCGGCTCCTCGATGAACGGCATATGAGCGCTGGCTTCGAAGAGTTCGAATTGTGAACCACGTATGCGCTGGTGCATATCCCACATGTGTTCGGGCACGCATTCGTCATACCTACCCGCGAGCACTAGTGTCGGCACGGCGATCTCATTGAGCCTTTCGACCACATCCCAGTTGCGGATCGTCCCCACTATGTGAAAGTCGCTGGGGCCGAACATGGTCTCGAAGATCTCGGCACCCATGTTCCGGAACGCATCCTCGAGCTCTCGCGGCCAAGGATGTACCCGGCATAGGTAGGTTTCGTTCCAGGTGCGGATGGCGGCCTGATACTCGGGCGCGTGTGTGCTGCCGGCGGTCTCGTGCTGATCGATGGCGGCCTGAGTGGCCGGGTCCAGCTCGGACTTCAAGCGCCCCACCATCTTCGCGAATTCCGGGATGGACGCGATGCTATTGGAAATGGTCAGGCTCGCCGCGGAGGGGGCCGTGTCAAGCACGTACTGCTGCGCCAACATCCCGCCCCAGGAGTTGCCGAAGAGATGGAAGCGGTCCAGATTCAGGGCTCGTACCACGGCGTCCATCTCCGCCACCGAGCGATCCATCGTCCAAAGCTCAGGGTTGGGCGGGCAGTTGGAGTTCCCGCAACCGAGCTGATCCCAGAAGATGACCTCGCGCTCCGTGGACAACCGTCCCAGCGACCGCAAGTAGTTGTGCGGCAAGCCCGGCCCGCCGTGAATGACAAGCAGCGGAAGACCGGCCCCGCCACCGGTCCGCTTGAACCACGCGTTGCCGCCCGGGACCGCAACCATTCCCTGAGTCATCTACCCACCATCGCAAATCAACGTGTTTCCCGCAGTCCTGCGGTACCCCTGGCAAGATTCCAAACGGATCGGTGCGTCAAGCGCCCGCTCACCGATCGGTCCCACAACCGTCCGTCGTGGCGGCCAACACGGCTGCGACCCAAATGGAGGAATCGGCAATGACTAGTGTCGAGAACCCCATTCCCCCGCAGGACCTTTCGGGAATAGTCGGGCACCGCTTCATCTACACCTACGCCAACGGATGGCAGTACGAAATGTACGTCAAGAATGTCACCACCATCGACTACCGAATCCACTCCGGGCACGTTGGAGGGCGCTGGGTCAAAGGCCAGGAGGTCAACCTCGTCCAACTCGACGATGACAGTTTCAAACTGTCATGGTCCGAACCCACGGGCACCTGCGTGGCCGTCAACATCTTGCCCTCCAAACGCCGAGTCCACGGTGTCATTTTCTTTCCCCAGTGGATCCGTCTGCATGGTGAGCGCACGGTCTGCTTCCAGAACGAACACATGGACGAGATGCGGGCCTACCGAGACCAGGGCCCGACCTACCCGATCTACGAAGTCCCGGAATTCGCTTACATCACCCTGTTCGAATACGTCGGTGTCGACGACGAGAGCATCATCGACACCGGTCCCGAGAACCTTCCCCCGGGATGGTCAGACCGCACCCACTGATCGAGCCAGGATCCCGCGCTTGTTGCGACTCATACTCTCGCGATGAGAGAATATGATTCTCATGATTGCGCGAATGGCTCTCGAGGGCCCGCACCTGCTGCTTGAACTGGAGAAGACCCGTGTCTGAAGCCGTCATCGTGTCCGCCCTGCGCACTCCCATCGGTACCGCCCGCAAGGGCACACTGCGCGACACCAGGGCATTCGAGCTGGCGCACCACGTCGTCACCGAAGCGGCGAGAGATCTGGACCCGGCACAGGTCGACGATGTGATTCTTGGCGAGGGGCTCTACGGCGGCGGCGTGATCGCGCGCCACGCGGCCATCACGGCCGGGCTGTCCCACGTCCCCGGTCTGGCTAACAACCGACACTGCGCGGCCGGGCAAGCGGCGGTGCAGAGCGCGGCGGCGAGCGTGCGCGCCGGGATGGACGAGCTGATCATCGCCGGCGGTGTGAATGCGGCGTCGACGTCGCCGCGTTCCAGCCTGCAAGTGGACGGTGAGTGGGTCGATTGGTTCCCGCCGACCCATCCGAACCGGCCCGACGCGCCGAACATGGACATGTCGATCACCGTGGGCTGGAACGCCGCGGTCAAGGCCGGTGTGAGTCGTGAGGAGATGGACGCCTGGGCGCTGCGGTCACACCGCAACGCCATCGCCGCCATCGACGAAGGCCGCTTCAAGGAGGAGATCGTCCCGATCGAGACGCCGCATGGCCTGTTTTCGGTCGACGAGCACCCGCGTCGCGACACCACCATGGAGAAGCTGGCCGCGCTCAAGCCGCTGCACCCCGAGATCGAGGGCTTTTCGATCACCGCCGGCAACGCGTGCGGGGCCAACGACGGTGCGGCGGCGCTGGTCGTCGCCAGCGACCGGCTGGGGCTGCCCGCGCTGGCCACGATCCGGTCCTGGGCATCCGTCGGCGTCGACCCGGCGATCACCGGCCTGGCGCCGGTGGAGGCGATACCGAAAGCCCTTAAGCGAGCGGGACTTTCGATCTCCGACGTGGATCTGTTCGAGATCAACGAAGCCTTTGCCGCGATGTGCGTGGCCACCATCAAACTGCTCGAGCTTGACCCCGACAAGGTCAATGTCAGCGGTAGTGGCTGCTCGCTGGGGCACCCGGTCGCGGCGACCGGAGCCCGGATGCTGGTCACCCTGGTGCACGAATTGCGCCGCCGCGGCGGTGGCGTCGGCGTCGCGGCGATGTGCGCGGGCGGCGGAATGGGCTCGGCGACGGTAATCGAGGTCGCGGCTCCATAATGCGTACATGATCATCGCTGACCTGATTGCCCGCGCGCGCAATGGATCTCCCCGCGCGGCCGGTCGGCTTCTCAGCCTCATTGAGGGCGAGCAGCGCGACGAGGTCTTGGCGACTATCGGTCCCGCACCGCAGGGCATGGGGCCGGTCGTCGGTATCACGGGGCCCCCGGGCGCGGGTAAGTCGACGACGGTCGCCGCGCTGGTCAGCGCCTACCGTGAACGCGGCTGCCGGGTGGCGGTGTTGGCGGTAGACCCGTCGTCCCCGTTCAGTGGCGGTGCGCTGCTGGGCGATCGAATTCGAATGGCCGAGCATATCAACGACTCCGACGTACTCATCCGTTCGGTGGCCACCCGTGGGCATCTGGGCGGCCTTGCGGCCGCGGTTCCGGCGGCCATCCGGCTGCTCGGCGCGATCGATTATGACGTGGTCCTGCTGGAGACGGTGGGGGTGGGCCAGTCCGAGATCGAGATTGCCGCCGTCGCCGACCCGACCGTCGTCATTCTCAATCCCGGCGCGGGCGACGCGGTTCAGGCCGCCAAGGCGGGCGTGCTGGAAGTCGCCGACATCGTGGCGGTCAACAAGGCGGACCGGGACGGTGCCGAACAGACGGTGCGGGATCTCCGGGCCGAAACCAGCGCCCCCATCGTTTCGCTGATCGCCGCCCGCGGTGAGGGCATCGAAGACCTGATGGCCGCCATCGAGAACCACCGCCGCACCGACAGCCGCGCCCGCCGGCTCGCCCGCGCGCGAGCGCAAATTTTGTCGCTGGCGCAAACCCGGCTGCGTACCCAGCCCGACCTCGACCGGCTCGCCGAGGCCGTCGTCGACGGCGAACAAGACCCGTACACGGCCGCCGAGCAGCTGATCTCATCTCCCGCAACTCAAACGGACTGACGGCCCGCTGTCATCCGATCGAGGGACAGGCACGTTCATCACCTTTGTGGGCCGATCGGCGGAGGTGCGACAAGCGCCGATGAAGAACTAATGCGCGGGGTCAGCCGTGTGCCCGGCCCCCTCGTGAGACCGGCACAAGGCGATTCCCATTTGCGCTATCACCGGCGCTAGCACATATGAAACTCACCTATTGGTCACGTAGCCGCGCGCCATGCACGGGCCAGGCGAAAGTCGTTGTAGAAGACGCGGATCCCTTGGATGCCGGTGCGTTCTTACTTACAATCGCTGACGAGTAGGCGGTAGCCGGCGTCGAGTCGTTCTTGTTCCAGCAGGTCGGCGTGTCGTTGCTGCCATCGTCCGGAGTGCAGGTCGGCCGCGAGCCGGGCCAGACCCTCGGCCAGCGAGCTCTCATCTGCGTACGCCAAGGATGCACCGGTTGCGCCAGTAAGACTGACGGGAACAACCCGGGCGTCCCACGGCCCCGACACATATTATTTCAGGTCGACCGACTTCCCGGTGGCGGCCGCGTGACCCGCACGATAGCCGAAAACCATTGCGGGGCCCAGGGTTCCGCCGGCACCGCCATAGGCGCGTCCGGTCACGCCGCCCATCGCATTGCCCGCAGCGAACAGACCCGGTATCGGCTCGCCGCCGACATGCAGAACGCGGGCATCGTGATCGGTGCGCGGTCCACCCTTGGTGCCCATCGCACCGATGTTCACCGGCACCGCGTAGAACGGGGCGGTGTCGATCGGGCCCAGCGTCTTACCGGCCGGTGTGGTCGCGCTGTCATCGCCCCAGTAACCGTCGTAGGCGCTAGAGCCGCGGCCGAAGTCGGGGTCCGCGCCGGCGGCCACATGACGGTTCCAGCTCTCGACGGTGCGGGTCAGACCGTCGGCGTCGATACCGGTCTTGGCAGCCAACTCGGCGAGGTCTGCCGACTCGCAGAACCAGTCCGGGACATGTTGACCCGGTTCGACGCCGAGAAATCCATAGCGCCGCAGGTGAATCGAATCGAACACCATCCACCCGCGATCGTTGACGTAGCCGCCGCGAGGATCCAGGTAGTGGAAGGCGCCGGCCATCGAGTTGTAATCGCACGCCTCGTTGACGAAGCGCCGGCCGGCCGAGTTGACGATGATGCTGCGAGGCCGCGTTCTTTCCAGCCGCACGCTTCGGCTGCGCGGCTTGCCCTCGATGGTGTCGCCCGGGATTTGCACGATCGGCACCCACCACGCTTCGCCCATGTTGGCCAGGTCGGCCCCGTGCTCCATCGCCATGCGCAGACCGTCGCCGGTGTTGTTGGGCGGCGAGACAGCGCCGTGCATGGGACCACGCAGAAAGGCTTGTGTCAGAACCGGATTCCACTCGAAGCCGCCGGTGCCCAAGATGACACCGTGCCGGGCGCGAACACTGATCGTCCGATCCGGCAGGGCCACCCGAACCCCGGTGATTTCTCCGTTTTCGGCGATGAGTCCTTCGGCCCGCGCATTGGTCTGTGGGGTCACCCCGGCATCCAGCAGCCCCTTGAGGAGCCCCGCGATCAGCGCGGTGCCGGCGACGCACAGATGGCTGGTTCGTTCGTCGATCGCTGCGTGCAGGCGCGCCCTGGTCTCGGCATCGAAACCCACGTTGGACCAGTCGGCCGGGAAAGACGTGATCTGCGTTGCCCATCGGCCGAGTTGGGCCAGGTCGAAGGGGGCCGCGCTCAGCGACCTGCCCCCCGTCGGCTGCCCGCCCGGTAGCTCGGGGCGGTAGTCGGGGAAGCCGGTCGCGATCTCGAACCGAAGACCGCTGTGTGCCTCGATGAAATCGAGCATTGCCGGCCCGGTGCGTACGAAGGTTTCGACCAACTCGTCGTCCATCGATCCGAGCGACTGGGCGCGCAGGTACTGCAACGCGTCGGCGGGCGTCAATTCACCGTCGGGAGAACGGTTATGGGCCGGGATCCACACGATGCCGCCGGACACGGCGGTGGTCCCGCCGACGGTCGGGGCCTTTTCGTAGACCTCTACCGAGGCGCCCGCGACGGCCGCGGTCAGCGCGGCGGTGAGGCCGGCACCGCCACTGCCGAGCACGACGACGTCGACTTCGTGGTCCCATGACATGGACTGCTATCCCTTCAGCTCAGTAGCTCCGACAACTGCTTGGCGGCCTTGACCACCGCATCCTTCCCGCGCATCACCACGTCTTCTCGGTGTGAGATGAGGTTGATGCACGTTGGCGGGGACGGCACCGGGCGGTGCACTCCCACGGCCAGGCCGTAGGTATTCGGTTCGATTTCGCCGTAAGTCGTCACCCAACCTCGTTCGCGCGCCCGGGAGACCAGCTGGCGTTCGCCCGGGCGCGGAGGCATGCACGCGAGCAAGGCGATCCCGGCGGCGCCGCGGTCCAGCGGGTATCGGCTGCCTTCGTGGAAGGAAAGTTGGTAGGCGACATGGCTTGGCACGATCACCGCGATCGCCACCTGCTGGTCGCCTTCGGCGATGAGTAAGGACACGGTCGTGCCGAGCTCGTCGGCCAGGGCCCGCAGCGTCGGCAGACTCACTTGGCGCACGTTGCGGTCGAAGGAAGCGCCGAGCACGGCCAGGCCCGCCGCCGGCCGGTAGCGGCCGTCCTCGCCCTTGGCCACCAGTCGAAACTCGGCCAACGTCGTCAGCAATCGATAGGCGATGGTGCGATGCACGCCCACCTGATCGGCGAGTTGTTGCACCGTCAGTCCGCCGGGGGAATCCGCCACCATCTGCAGCGCGGTCAAACCCCTGGCCAGGGTCTGCGAACCGGTACCGGACCCCGTCACAGCCTTGACAGACCTACCCGCGAGAGCGAAGCTCTATATATAACGCACATCAGTGTGCGATATTAGCACATCGGGTAAGCCGAAAACGAGAACGAGATTTCCCCCGATCTGGAGGCCGGACATCACCGTGGCGGAGTTCGAGAGCATCTGGAGTGATCTCCAGGGCGTCGCGTTTGAGCAGGGCTACCTCGACGCCGGAGGAATACGGACCCGCTACCTGCGCGCCGGCGATCCCAGCAAGCCGGTACTAGTGCTGCTGCACGGATCCGGCGGCCACGCCGAGGCCTACGTGCGCAACCTGGGCGCGCACGCCGAGCATTTCTGGACGTGGTCGATCGACATGCTGGGCCACGGGTACACCGACAAGCCGGGGCATCCGCTGGAGGTTGCCCATTACGTCGAGCATCTGATGGCGGTGCTGCGCACCATCGGTGTGGATCGCGCCTACCTCAGCGGCGAATCGCTCGGGGGCTGGGTGGCCGCGCGCACCGCGGTCGACCATCCGGATGTGGTTGAGCGACTGGTGCTTAACACTGCGGGCGGATCTCAGGCCGATCCCGTGGTGATGCAACGGATCATCACCCTGTCGATGGCGGCCGCCGAGGACCCGACCTGGGAAACGGTGCAAGCGCGCATCAAATGGTTGATGGCCGACAAGTCCAGGGCTTACGACGATCTGGTTGCCAGCCGCCAACGGGTGTATCGGCAGCCGGGATTCGTTTCCGCAATGAGCGACATCATGGCATTGCAGGATCGGCAGATTCGCGCGCGCAACATCCTCGGCCCGGACGAATACGGCTCGATCATCGCTCCGACGCTCGTGCTGTGGACCAGTGATGATCCCACCGCCGACGTGACGGAGGGTCGTCGGATGGCGTCGATGATTCCGGGCGCACGCTTCGAGGTGATGCCCGGTTGCGGTCATTGGCCGCAGTACGAGGACGCCAAGACTTTCAACCAGTTGCATCTCGACTTTCTGCTGGGCCGGTAATGGTCGCATCGGGGCAGGAGATTCCTGACATCGAGACCGACGTCTTGGTGGTGGGCGCGGGTCCGGTCGGTTTGACCCTCGCCAACATCCTTGGCCTGCAAGGCATCCGTACGGTGGTGGTTGACGAGCGGGACACCCTCATCGATTACCCCCGCGGGGTGGGCCTGGATGACGAGGCGCTGCGGACCTTCCAGTCGATCGGGCTCGCCGACCGGGTGCTGCCGCACACCGTTCCCAACCAGATTCTGCGGTTCGTCGACGCCAAGCGCCGAGTGCTCGCCGAAATGGCCCCGCCGGACGCATGTTTCGGCTGGCCGAAGCGAAATGGCTTCGTGCAACCACTCGTCGACGCCGAATTGCTCGCCGGCCTGGACCGATTCGAACACGTCCAGGTGCGGTGGGGACGTCCGATGACGGCATGCCACGAGAGCGCCGACGGGGTGACCGTCGAGCTCGGTGGTGGCACCGACAACGACGGCGACGCCTCACGTGTGCGGGCGCGCTATGTGGTCGGGTGCGACGGTGGCCGCAGCATGACGCGCCGGGCGATGGGTGTGTCGTTCGATGGCACAACGTCGTCGACCCGGTGGCTGGTGGTCGACATCGCCAACGACCCGCTCGGGCACCCGAACAGCGAGGTCGGCGCCGACCCCGAACGTCCGTACGCCTCGATCTCGATCGCCCACGGAATTCGCCGCTTTGAGTTCATGATTCACGCCGACGAGACCGATGAGCAGGCCGAAGATCCCGAGTTCCTGACCCAGATGCTGGCCAGGATGGTGCCCCACCCAGACCGGGTCGACGTGATCCGGCGCCGGGTGTACACCCACCATTCGCGGATCGCCGGCGCGTTCCGCCAGGGCAGGCTGTTGCTCGCCGGGGACGCCGCCCACCTGATGCCGGTGTGGCAAGGGCAGGGGTACAACAGCGGGATCCGCGACGCGGCGAACCTGGGCTGGAAGCTGGCGGCGGTCGTGAGCGGCCGGGCCGACGACAAGCTGCTGGACACCTACGACGTGGAACGCCGCAAGCACGCCCGCGCGATGATCGACCTGTCCACCATGGTGGGCCGGGTGATCTCGCCGACCAATCGCCGCGTGGCGACCGCCCGGGATCTGCTGGTGCGGTCGGCGTCGATTGTGCCGTCGCTCAAGCGTTATGTGCTGGAAATGCGGTTCAAGCCGATGCCCCGCTACGAGCACGGGGCGGTCGTGCACGCCGCGCCCGGGCGCACCGATTCCCCGGTGGGCACGCTGTTCGTCCAACCGCGCGTTGACACCCGGGAGCAGCACAACGTGTTGCTCGACGATGTGCTCGGTTCGTGGTTCGCCGTGCTGTGCTGGAACAACAACCCGCGCAAGATTCTCGGTGACGTGGCGTTCGAAAACTGGAAAGCATTGGGCGCCCGATTCTTTGCATTGCGCCCGGCGACCCAGCTGCACTGGACCGGAGACGACGACTCCGATGTCGTGGTGGTGGGCGACCCGCACGGTGGCCTCAAGTCGTGGTTCGACACACACTCGGACTCGGTGCTTTTCCTGCGCCCCGACCGATGCATCGCGGGTGCCTGCATCGCTCAGCGCGCGCCCGCCCTGAGTGCCGCGCTCCTTGACGTACTCACACTCACGCCGCGAGGGGGTGATTTGCAAAGTGGCACTGGCTCTGTGCTGTATGTCGCACAGCCCGCTCCTGAGTCTTCCGGGGCCGTCGCAGGACCTGCTTGACGAGATCGAAGGCGCAATCGCCGAAGCGCGAAGCTTCGTCGAAGACTATGACCCCGAACTGGTGGTCAGTTTCTCTCCGGATCACTACAACGGCTTCTTCTATAAGGTGATGCCGCCCTTCTGCATTGGCACCAGCGCCTGCGGAGTGGGCGACTACGGCACCTACGCCGGCCCGCTGAACGTACCGGAATCGCTTGCCCCCGACTGCGCCAAAGCGGTCCTCGACGCGGGCGTCGACGTCGCGGTATCGGCCAGCATGGACGTGGACCACGGCACGGTCCAGCCGCTGGAAAAGCTCTTCGGGGACGCCACCGCGCGGCCCGTGATACCGATCTTCATCAACGCCATCGGCGTGCCGCTCGGCCCGATGCATCGCTGCCGTGCGCTCGGCGCCGCCGTCGGCAGTTACCTGGCCACCCTGGACAAGCGAGTTCTCATTCTGGGATCCGGGGGCCTCTCGCACAGCCCGCCGGTGCCGACCCTGGCGACCGCGCCCGCGCAGGTGCTGGAGCGGATCGTGCACGGCCGGCCGATGACCTCCGAGCAGCGGCAGGCCCGGCAAGCCGCGGTCATCGACGCGGCCAGAAACTTCGCCACCGGCGAGAGTGACCTGCAGGCACTCAACCCGACGTGGGACCAGCGATTCTTGGAAATCGTCGACGGAGGGCGGCTCAGCGAATTAGACGGGTGGTCGAATTCGTTCGTCGCCCATGAAGGCGGCAGCTCCGCGCACGAGATCCGCACGTGGGTGGCGGCGTTCGGGGCGCTGGAAGCAGCGGGGCCCTACGAAATCACTGGGCGTTTCTACAAACCCGCACCGGAACTGATCGCCGGTTTCGCCATCAGAACGGCACTTCCGAAATGACGGCCGCGCTGGACGGTTTCGATCAGGTAGTCGACGTGCTCATCGTCGGATCCGGCGGTGGCGGCATGACGGCCGCGCTGACGGCGCAGGCCGCGGGGCTCGACGCGTTGGTGATCGAAAAGTCGTCCCACTTCGGAGGTTCTACCGCGTTGTCCGGTGGCGGCATCTGGGTGCCCGGCGCCCCCGCCCAGCGGCGGGAGGGCTATGTGCCGTCGCCCGAGGCCGTCGTGGGCTACCTCAAACAGATCACCGACGGATTGGTCAGCGAGGCACGGCTGCGGCAGTACATCGAGACCGCGCCACAAATGCTGCAGTTCTTGGAGCAGCTGTCCGGATGGTTCGAATTCGTCTGGAAACCCGGCTATGCCGACTATTACCCTGAGTTGCCCGGTGGCTCCGAACTCGGCAGCACGATCAACGTGCCCGCCATCGACCTGCGAAAGTTGGGCGTCGACGAGCAAAAGCTGTTGCAACCACTGGCGCTCGCCCCGAAGGGAATCTGGTTGGGGCCCAAGGACCTGCGCACGTTCTACCGGATCAGGCAGTCGTGGGCGGGCAAAGGCGTGCTGCTGAAGTTGATTGCGCGAATGGTCCGGGCGAGGGTGGTCGGCGAGCGGATGGCGGCCATCGGACAGTCACTGGCGGCCCGGCTCCGGCTGGCGATGAGAGAACGTGGCATCCCGCTCTGGCTGGACTCGCCGATGGTGCAGCTGCTCACCGACTCCGACGGATCGGTCATCGGCGCCGTGGTGGAACGCGAGGGCAAGGCGCAGCGGATCGGTGCGCGCCTGGGCGTCATTCTGGCCTCGGGCGGATTCGACCACGACCTCGCCTGGCGCAAAGAACTTCTGCCCGAGATAGACCAGGACTGGAGCTTCGGCAATCCCGCGGCCATGGGTGACGGCATCCGCGCCGGCCAAAAGGTCGGCGCCGCAACGGACCTGCTCGATGAGGCCTGGTGGTTCCCGGCCATTCAGTGGCCGGACGGCCGCATGCAGTTCATGCTCAACGAGCGGATGATGCCGGCGCAGTTCATCGTCAACGGTGCGGGCAAGCGCTTCATCAACGAGGCGGCTCCCTATATGGACTTCGGTCACGCCATGATCGAGGGCCAGAGGTCCGGCGTGAGCCACATCCCGTGCTGGCTGATCACCGACCACAGATCGTTCAACCGATACGTCGTCGGCGGACACCTGCCGATCCCCAAGATCCCGGGTGCGCCGGTCCCCACCGGCCGCAAGATCCCACCGGCCTGGCTGGAATCGGGCGTGGTCAAAGCGGCCATGACGTGGGACGAGATGGCGGTCAAGATCGGCGTGCCCCCGGACCAGCTTGCCGAAACCGCTTGCCGCTTCAACGAACTCGCCCGCAAGGGCCACGACGACGATTTCAACCGCGGGGACAGCGTGTACGACAACTACTACGGCGACCACACCTTGCCGAACCCGAACCTGTATCCGCTCGGTGATCCGCCGTACTACGCCTTCCGGATCGTGCTCGGGGACCTCGGGACCTCGGGCGGCCTGCTCACCGATGAACACGCCCGAGTGCTGCGAACCGATGGCACCGTGCTGCCCGGGCTCTACGCGGTGGGTAACACCTCCGCGCCGGTAATGGGTCGCAGCTACGCCGGTGCCGGGGCGACCATCGGCCCAGCCATGACTTTCGGCTATGTCGCGGCGAAACACGTTGCGGCCGAAGCCGCCGACCGAGCCATTAATACTCATAGGAGGTAACGATGAAAATCTCACTGTTCTACGAATTCGCCCTGCCGCGGCCCTGGACGCCCGATGACGAGCATGTCTTGCTGCAGGACTGCCTCAACGAGGTCGAGGCCGCGGACAAAGCGGGTTTCTCCACTGTGTGGCTGACCGAGCACCACTTCCTCGAGGAGTATTGCCACTCGACGGCACCGGAGATCTTCTTGGCTGCGGCCAGCCAGCGAACCAAGAACATTCGGCTGGGATTCGGGATCATGCACCTGCCGCCGGTGGTCAATCACCCCGCCCGGGTAGCCGAGCGCATCGCCACCCTCGACCTGCTCTCCAACGGCCGCGTCGAATTCGGCACCGGGGAATCGTCGTCGGTCGGCGAACTCGGCGGATTCAACATCGACCCCGCCGACAAACGGGCGCAGTGGGAAGAGGCCCTCGAGGTCTCGATCCGCTGCATGATCGAAGAGCCGTTCACCGGTTACAACGGCGAACACGTTCAGATGCCGGCGCGCAACGTCGTTCCCAAGCCGCTGCAAAAGCCGCACCCGCCGGTCTGGGTCGCGTGCACGCGGCCGGCCAGCGTGCAGATGGCGGCCCAAAAGGCGATCGGGGCCTTGAGTTTCGCCTACACGGGTCCCGGACCGCTGACCGAGCGAGTCAACGGCTACTACAAGGAGTTTGAGGAAAACGGCGTCCCGGTCACTCCGCGGATCAACCCCAACATCCTCGCCATCGGTGGTGACCTGTCCATGATGGTGGCCAAGACCGATGAGCAGGCCCTGCAGCGCCTCGGACAGGGCGGCGGGTTCTTCTCGTTCGGAATCATGCACTACTACATGACTGGAGTGCACACGCCGGGGCGGACCGGAGTGTGGCAGCGGTATCTCGAAGAGGTGGAGAAGGATCCGACGCTGGCGTACGGGCCTGGTCGGGGTGCGATCGGCTCTCCGGCCACAGTGCGCGAGTTCCTGCGCGGCTATGAAGAGAGCGGCGTGGACGAGATCATCTTGCTGCTCAACCCGCGCAGCCACGAGGGCACCATGGAATCCATCGAGCTGATGGGCAAAGAGGTCCTCCCCGAATTCATCGAGCGGGACGCAAAGGCCGTGGCGGAAAAGGCGAAGCGGCTGGAGCCCGTCATCGAGAAGGTGGAGGCGCGTCGGCCGACATCGATCGCACCGCAATTCGACGAGGATTACTCGTTTGGTGGACTGCCGACTGGTCGTGGCGGTAAGTTCACCGCCAGCGAGATCCCCGAGGCCATGGCGGAGATCAACGAAGGTCGCGTTCAGGCCGCGCAGCGCGCAAAGGAACAGCAGAAGTAGTGCCGGACGGCATCTGAGTCGGGAGAATTTCGAGGCGAGCCTTGGGAGAGATCGACGAGCTGTGGCGCTACAGCGGCCGACGCGCGGTGGTGACCGGATGTGCGTCTGGCATCGGCGAACACGTGGTGCGGCAACTCACCGAACTTGGGGCCGAGGTCATCGGGTTGGACAAACGGCGACCGGACTTCGCGATCGACGACTTTCACGAGGTCGACCTGGCCGATCAAACATCGATCGAGTCGGCCGTGGCGGCGGTAACCGGACAAATCGATGCGCTGTTCAATGTTGCGGGCGTGTCGTCCGGGATCGGCGATCCGCCACTCGTCGTGACCATCAATTTCTTGGGGATGCGCCACGCCACCGAGGCGCTGATTCCGAAGATGGCCGCGGGTTCGTCCATTGTCAGTGTGTCATCGCTCGCGGCGGCCGCGTATCGGGAGCATCTGCGGGACGTGGCGCCGCTGCTGCATACCGCGACGATGCAGGACGGCATCGACTGGTGCGCCGAACATCCCGATGCGCTCGGCACCGGCTATCAGTTGTCCAAGGAAGCGATCATCCTGTACACCATGCGCAGCGCGACTACGCTGGGCGCGCGGGGAATTCGTATCAACTGCACCGGTCCCGGGGTCACCGAGACGCCGATCCTGGACCAGCTGCGCACGGCGTACGGGCAGGGCTTCCTCGACGACATTCCCAAGCCGCTGGGTCGCGTTTCCGGTCCCGCCGAGCAAGCCTCAGTTCTGGTCTTCCTGAATAGCAATGCCGCCAGCTATATTTCGGGCCAGGTGTTGTGGGTCGACGGGGGAAACGTGGGCGCCGCAATTGCGCGTGAACTCGAGGAAGGGCGTGCTCCGTGGCCAGTGTGACCGACTTTCGCCGGGCCGCTCGCGATGTCAGTAACTGGGGCCGTTGGGGTAATGACGACGAGCTCGGCACGCTGAATTTCATCACCGAGGAGAAGATCGCCCAGGCCGCAAGTCTGGTCCGGCACGGGAAGGTGTTTGCCCTCGGCGTGGACTTCGGATCGTCGGGACCTCAGGGAGCCTTCGGTTTTCGGCACAACCCGATCCACGTGATGACGGTGGATGGCGGCGACGCGACCACGCTGGCTCAGTATGGACCGGATTGGGACCGCAATCCGACGGCGGCCCAGATGGGCCCGTACTTCGTTGACAACCTATTTCGGTTCAACGACGACATGATCATCATGCCGTTGCAGGCGGCCACCCAGTGGGATGCGTTGTCGCACGTCTATTACGACGACCAGCTCTACAACGGGATCCCCGCCGGTTCGGTGACCAGCCTCGGCGCCCGGCGCCTCGGCATCGAGAAGGTGGACGGTAAGGGCATCACCTCGCGCGGTGTGCTGCTGGATCTGGTGCGCCATCGCGGCGCGGACGTCTTCCTGCAGCACGGAAACCCCATCACCCCTGCAGAACTTGACGATGTCGTGCGCGCACAGGGCGTGACGATCGGGCGAGGCGACATCGTGCTCATCAAAACCGGTTGGTGGACAAGGTATCTGCAGACGGGAAACAAGACCGAATGGTATTCCGGCCTGGACTGGCGATGCGCGCAATGGCTGCACGATCACGAGATCGCGGCGGTCGCGTCCGACAACCTCCAGGTCGAAGACCCGGTGTCCGGGGTCGACGGTGTGTTTTTGCCCTTCCACCTGTTGACGCTGCGTGACATGGGCCTGATGCTCGGTGAGTACTGGGATCTGACAGCACTGGCAGCCGACTGTGCCGCCGATGGCGTATACGAGTTCCAACTCATCGCACCACCGCTGAGATTCGTTGGGGCAGTGGGCTCACCGGTGAACCCGATCGCGATCAAATGATGCAGCGCAAAACGGTATCGGTTGACGGGCTGACCACCAGCTATCTGGAAGCCGGCGACGGCGACCCGGTGGTGTTGCTGCACGGTGGTGAGTTCGGCGCCGGCGCCGAACTCGGCTGGGAACGCAACATCGAAGCGCTTGCCGCGCGGCACCGAGTCCTCGCGCCGGACCAGTTGGGGTTCGGGGAGTCCGCCAAGGTCATTGACTTCGTCGACGGCCGTGGCATGCGGATTCGGCACGTGGCGCGGTTTTGCGACCTGCTCGGCGTCGGCTCGGCGCACTTCGTCGGCAATTCGATGGGAGCCATCAATCTGCTCACCGACGCCACGTCGGGAACACCGTTACTACCAGTGCGCAGCTTGGTGATCATCTGTGGCGGCGGGGAGATACAGCAAAACGAGCACTTCGAGGCGCTGCAGAATTACGACGCGACGCTGCCGGCGATGCACCGCATCGTCGAAGCGCTGTTCTTCGACTCCGGCTATCCCGCCGACGACGACTACGTGCGCCGCCGCCACGAGTCGAGCACCGTGCCGGGCGCATGGGAGGCCATCGCCGCTGCCAGGTTCCGCCGCCCCGGCGCCATGCCGTCCGCGATCCCGTCGACCACCCGAGCCTACGAACGCATCGGCGTGCCAACGCTGGTCGTCGAAGGGGGAGAGGACAAGCTCCTTCCGGCCGGCTGGGCCGCGGAGATCGCCAAGCAGATCGACGGGGCACGTTCGGTTGTGGTCGACAAGGCCGCACACTGCCCCCAGATCGAGCAGCCCTCGGTGGTCAACCAGTTGCTGGTAGATTTTTGGGCGCAGTCTGAATGTCAGAAGACGTAGTCCAGGCGGGTCATCATTCCGGCCACCTGGTGATAGATGTTGTGGCAGTGCATCACCCAGGTGCCGGGACTGTCTGCAATGAGAACAGCAACAAGCTTCTGCTTCGGCAGCACCATTACGGTCTCCTTGCGTGCGCCCGGCCCTCCGTCGGCCCTGATCACCTGGAATACGTGACCCTGCAGGTGAATTGGGTGGTAGATGACCTCCCGAGATCGTGCGTCGCACGCGCGCGCCCAGAACGGCGCCCGATGACGTCAATGTCGCTGTGCGCAAACGTATGTGGACCGAGCCGTCTCCTTCGGGTCGTCGCCGAAGAACCCCTACGGCACCGCTCGGTGCCTACGCGGCCATCCAGTCGCTGAAGGTGGTGGTGTAGAGGACCACTTCTTCGCCGTCGGTGGGAACGATGCTGCGGTCATCGAGCACGGCACCGTAATAGCGGGCATCGTTATCCGTCACCACTGTGCGCGCATCACCTGTCGCCGCGAATCGGGTCCGGATGAAGTCGTCCATACCATGCTTTTCGGGACCGGCGATATTGATCACCCCGTTGATCGGATCGCCCGTCGCCGCACGGGTGACCGCCAGGGCCACATCCGCGGCGGCAATCGGCTGGAACGCCCCGTGCGGGGCGCGGACTGTATCACCCTCGGTGAACGAATCAGCAATGCCGTCAACGAATTCGAAGAACTGAGTTGCCCGCACGACCGAATACGGCGACCCCGATTCCATGATCAGTTTTTCCTGCGCAACCTTGGCTCGCATGTAGCCACTTTCGGCCGCCCGGTCGGCGCCCACGATCGACAGGGCGACGTGATGCTGCACGCCCGCGGCCCGCTCCGCGTCCAGCAGGTTGCGGGTAGAGGTGGTGAAGAAGTTCAGGACGTCGTCGTCGGCCCAGGACGGCGAGTTGGACACGTCCACGACCGTGTGGACTCCGGTGACCGCCTCGGCAACACCTTCGCCGGTCACGGTATTGACGCCCGTCCTTGGCGATGCCGGGACCGCATCGTGTCCCAGCTCAGTGAGAGTGGCGACGACCTGTGACCCGATCAGCCCGCTGCCACCGATTACCAACACCTTCATGATCAAGCCTTCCGAGTTTCCCGACGAACTGGCCCTCTCAGCATGGCCTACACGACGGCGGGCCGGAACCCGGACGGCCGCAGCCCGGTCAGGCCGCTACGGGAACCCCTCGGTAAGTCGCTGACGGCGAGCCACGATGGCTCCAGTGGAGACCGAACCACCGCACAGTTAAATCAATTGCTTGACTTAATGCGGCATTCGCCGATTAACTCGTCGTGTGGTTAATGAATTGGACGGCAAGGTCGCCGTCGTCACCGGCGGTGCCTCGGGCATCGGTCGCGGACTCGCGGAGCGGTTTGTGGCCGAGGGCGCGCGAGTCGTCATCGCCGACGTCGAGACCGACCGGGGCGAGGCGCTGGCTTCGTCGCTGGGTGCCGCCGCCGTCTTCCGGCAGACGGATGTCTCCGACCCCGAACAGGTAGGAGCGCTGGTGTCCGGTGCCGTCGAGAAATTCGGCGGCCTGCACGTCATGGTGAACAATGCCGGGATTTCCAGCCCACTGCGCAAGTTGCTCGACGACGATCTCACCGATTTTCACCGTGTGATGGGGGTGAATGTGCTGGGCGTGATGGCGGGTACGCGAGATGCCGCGCGGCACATGGTCGAACACGGCGGCGGATCGATCATCAACATCACCTCGATCGGCGGCATCCAGGCGGGCGGCGGCGTGATGATCTATCGTGCGTCCAAAGCGGCGGTCATTCAGTTCACTAAAGCCGCTGCAATCGAGTTGGCCTATCACGAGATTCGGGTCAACGCCATCGCGCCCGGGAACATACCCACGCCCATCCTGGGGAAGTCAGCTGCCGGCATGGACCCCGAACAAATGAAACAGTTCGAGGCGCGGATTCGCGAGACGATGCGCGAGGATCGGCCGCTGAAGCGCGAGGGCACTCCCGACGACGTCGCCGAGGCGGCGCTGTATTTCGCCACCGATCGCTCGCGCTATGTCACCGGGACGGTGTTGCCGGTCGACGGTGGGACCGTGGCCGGCAAGCCGATCCGGTCCAAGAAGCGCGAGGGATGATCGAACGGCTCGAACGTGGCGCTGCGGTCACGTTCCAGCCCGCGAGGCGACGCGCAACAACTCGAGCCCCTTCCTCGAAACCGTGGGGGCAGCCGCGCGTTCTGGCAGCACTGTCCCGTCGAGAAACAGCACCGTCCCTACCGTCTGAAGAACAGCGTGACCGGGCAATACCCGGCATCTGGACCCCCAAACCGTGGACTCGCGGATCGTCTGCGGTCGGACCCCTGGATGGTATTAAATCAATCACTTGACTTAAACTCCGGCACGGGGTTGACTGATTCAATGACCACCGCCGGCCGGACCGTTCGCACCGAGCGGGCCAGCTCCACCCAGGAGGCGATCCTGGTGGCGGCCGAGCGCCTGTATGCCGAGCACGGCATGTTCGCGGTGTCCAACCGGCAGGTCAGCGAGGCCGCCGGGCAGGGCAACAACGCCGCGGTCGGTTACCACTTCGGCACCAAGGCCGACCTGGTGCGGGCGATCGAGCACAAGCACCGCGGACCCGTTGAGCAGCTCCGCGAGCAGATGGTGTCCGACCTGCTGGCTTCGGGTGGATCCGGCGAATTGCGGTCCTGGGTGGCCTGTTTGGTGCGCCCGCTCACCGATCACCTGGAGCAGCTCGGAAACCCGACCTGGTACGCGCGCTTCGCGGCCCAGGCCATGACCGATCCGGCCTACTACAACATCGTCGTCAAGGGCGCGCTCAGCTCTGCGTCGCTGGTGCAGGTCGTCGACGGCTTCAACCGCTGCCTGCCCAACCTGCCGGCCGATGTGCACTTCGAACGCAACATCATGGCGCGAAACCTGTTGATGCACACTTGCGCCGATCGTGAACGCGCTTTTGCCACAGGCGCATTGACGTCCGGTCGTTCGTGGCGGGCTGCGGCATCCGGGCTCATCGACGCGATCGTGGGCCTGTGGTTGGCGCCCGTGACGGCGTACGAGTGAAGGACTAGCAGATGAAGGTGACTGTCGACCAAGATGTTTGCGCCTCTTCGGGGAACTGCGTGATGAATGCGCCCGAAGTGTTCGATCAGCGCGATGACGACGGCGTCGTCGTCCTCCTCAACCCCAATCCGGCACCCGAGCAGGCCGACGGCGCGCGGCGGGCGGCGACGGCCTGCCCCGCGCTTGCCATCCACATCGAGGAATGAAAAAGATGTCAGACACACTGACGAGCACGGCAACAGCACAGATCTCCGATATCCCGGACTATCCGATGGCCAGGGAGCCGCGCTGCCCGTTCGCCCCGCCACCGGATGTCATGGCACTAGCGGAAGCCAGGCCGCTGTCTCGGGTCCGGATCTGGGATGGCAGCACACCCTGGCTCATCACCGGTTATGAGCAAGTGCGCGAGCTGTTTTCCGATTCCCGGGTCAGCGTCGACGACCGGCAGCCCGGATTCCCGCACTGGAACGAAGGCATGCTGTCCACGGTGCACAAGCGCCCGCGGTCGGTCTTCACCGCCGACGGTGAGGAGCACACCCGGTTCCGGCGCATGTTGTCGAAGCCCTTCACGTTCAAGCGCGTCGAAAATCTGCGCCCGACCATCCAGCAGATCACCGACGACCATATCGACGCGATACTCGCCGGACCCCAGCCCGCCGATATCGTCACCGCATTGGCGCTGCCGGTGCCCTCACTGGTGATCAGCCAGCTGCTGGGTGTTCCCTACGAAGACGCCGACATGTTCCAGCACCACGCGAACATCGGCCTTGCGCGCTACGCCACCGGTGCAGACACCGTCAAGGGCGCGATGAATCTGAACAAATACCTCGCCCAATTGGTCGAAGCCAAGATGGCAAATCCTGCCGAGGACGCGGTTTCCGACCTCGCCGAGCGGGTCAAGGCCGGCGAGCTCAGCGTGAAAGAGGCCGCCCAGCTGGGCACCGGCCTGCTGATCGCCGGGCATGAGACCACCTCCAACATGATCGGCCTCGGTGTGCTCGCGCTGCTGGCAAACCCCGACCAGCTGGCCGTCATCCGCGATGCCGAAGATCCGAAGATCGTGGCCAGTGCGGTGGAGGAGCTGTTGCGTTATCTCAGCATCATTCAAAACGGCCAACGTCGCGTCGCGCTCGACGACATCCACATCGCGGGCGAGACGATCCGTGCCGGCGAGGGCATCATCATCGATCTGGCCCCGGCCAACTGGGATTCGGACGCGTTCGCCGAACCGGACCGGCTGTACCTGCATCGCTCGGGCGCCGACCGCAACGTCGCGTTCGGCTACGGCCGGCATCAGTGTGTGGGACAGCAGCTGGCCCGCGCCGAACTGCAGATCGTGTTCCACACCCTGGCCCGGCGCATTCGCACGCTGCAACTTGCCATTCCGATCGAGGAGGTTCCGTTCAAGGACGACCGACTCGCCTACGGCGTCTACGAACTGCCGGTGACCTGGTAGCCCATCCCGCTACTCATCCAAATCGCGGATCCGAATGGAGGGTCAATGATGACGACTCAACCAAGCACGCTTTACCCGCCCGGAGGTTTTGGCGCTCCCAAGGATCGGCGTGGCCACGCCGCAGGCAGCGATGTCGGCTTGCCGCAGGGGACCGTGGTCTTCTCGGCGGACAACCACATCTCGCTGGCGGATGACATCTTCTATCAACGCTTTCCGGACGACCTGAAGGATAAGGCGCCGCGGATCTGGTACGAGGACGGTGCCTACCAAGTCGGACGCAAGGGACAGTCCTTCCTGCCGGGCGACTTCAGCGCCGTGCTGATGCAGTACGACGATCTCCCCGGTGCCGCGAGCACCAACATCGAGGCCCGGATCCAAGAGCTGCACGACGACGGCGTCGAGAAGGAACTGGCCTTCCCCAACGCGGTGCTGGCGCTGTTTCACTACCCGGACAAGCAGCTTCGCGAGCTCGCCTTCCGCATCTACAACGAATACATCGCCGAGCTCCAGGAACGCTCGAACGGCCACTTCTACGGCGCCGGGCTGATCAACTGGTGGGATCCGCAGGGTGCCCGCAAGACGCTGGCCGAGCTGAAGTCGTTGGGAATCAAGACCTTTCTGCTGCCGCTCAACCCTGGCAAGGATGACGACGGCAACATCATCGACTACGGCAGCACCGCGATGGCGCCGGTCTGGGACGAGATCGAGGCCGCCGGTCTTCCAGTGACCCACCACATCGGGGAGACGCCGCCGAAAACCCCGTGCCAATTCAACAGCGTGGTGGTCGGCATGATGATCAACATCGACGGCTTCCGCGAGCAGTTCGCCAAGTACCTCTTCACCGGAATTCTCGATGATCATCCCGGGTTGCGAATCGGTTGGTTCGAGGGCGGGATTGCCTGGGTACCTTGGGCTTTGCAGGATGCCGACCACCTGATGGGCTCGTACCAACACATGTTCAACCGCACCCTCGAGCACGAACCGCGCTACTACTGGGACACCCACATGAGCGCGTCGTTCATGGTCGACCCACTGGGCCTGCAGCTGATCGATCGAATCGGCATGGACAAGGTGATGTGGTCCAGCGACTATCCGCACAACGAAAGCACCTACGGGTATTCCGAGAAATCGCTGAAAGCCGTCGTCGACGCGGTGGGCCCGGAGAACGCCGTGAAGATCGTCAGCGACAACGTCACCAAGTTCCTGGATCTGTAGTGACGACATTCACCCATCTGGACACCAACACCGGCAACGGTCTGGTGATCCCCGAAACAGCCGACCTGACTCGCCTGCGCCGCGAGACGGGGGCCCGGCTGCGTTCGGCGATGACCGAGCGTGGTGTCGACGCGATGATCCTGCTGGGCAACAACGCGGTGGTCTACGCCACCGGTGCCAGCTGGCCACTCGGCGACGCCGGATTGTCCTACGTCGAACGGCCGGTGGCCGTGGTGCTCGCCGACGACGAATGGCCGCACCTGTTCCTGCCCTTCCGGGAAGGAGCCTCGCAGGAAGCGGACTTGCCCACCGATCATTTGCACGGACCTGTCTATCTCGAATTCGACGAGGGCGTCGAGTATTTCGCGCGTCAGCTGACCGAGCTCATTCCGGCCAAAGCGGTCGTCGCGGTCGACGAGTTCACCGGTGCCATGTCGCGCGCCACCAAGCTCCTGTTCCCGGGCGGTGCACCCGTTGACGCCGCGGCCATCGTCAGCGCCGCCAAGTCGGTGAAAACGCCGGACGAATTGTCTTGCATGCGCACCGCAATCCGGATCACCGACGAGGCGATGGTCGAGGTGCAGAAACGCCTGGCCCCCGGCATCCGTCAGATCGATTTGTCGGCAAGTTTTTTGCGCCGAGCCTTCGAACTGGGCGCCACCGCCAGCATGCTCGAGCCGATCTGGCAGGTGATGCCGCCCAGTAAGGCCGAAGGAGTATGGACCACGCACGGCGATTTGGCGCTGCCGCTCCTGACCACCGAGCGCGAGTTGAACGAAGGCGACGTGCTGTGGACCGACGTCAGCATCACCTATCAGGGCTACTGCTCCGACTTTGGGCGCACCTGGATCGTCGGCCGGGATCCGTCCGCGCGTCAGCAGGCGCAGTTCGACAAATGGTTCCAGATCATGAGCGCGGTTCTCGGCGTCGCCAAGGCCGGTGCCACCGCGGCGGATCTGGGCCGGGCCGCGATTACGGCCAATGGCGGCACCAAACCGTGGCTGCCGCACTTCTACCTCGGCCATGGAATCGGCGTCAACGCCGCCGAAATGCCAATGATTGGAACCGATCTCGGGCAGGAGTTCGACGAGAATTTCGTCCTGCGATCTGGGATGGTACTGGTTCTCGAGCCCGTGGTGTGGGAGGACGGCACCGGCGGCTACCGCAGCGAAGAGGTGTTGGTGATTACCGAGGAAGGCTGGATCCGTTTGACCGACTACCCCTATGACCCCTATGGCAACTGAAGTCCTGCCCGACGAGCGCACGCTGCGCTGCGGGCGCCGCCAGCGGGCGCTGGCCCAGATGGCGGCACACGATCTCGACGTACTGGTCCTCGGCCGGCAAGCCAATGTCCGTTACGTCACTGGGGCTCCGCAACTGTGGGTTGCCGGCACCCGGCCATTCGGTCCGACCTGCGTGCTGGTACGTGAAACCGACACCGTGCACCTCCTCAGCACCTGGGACGAGGGCGTTCCCGAAGACATTCCCCACGAGAACCTCTACGGCATCTCGTGGAACCCGATTAACACGATGGCGGCGCTGCAGCGCATCGATGGCGCGGCAGCCGCACGGCGCGTCGGAACCGACGCGCTATCCCCAGTTTTCGCGCAACTCCTGCCGACCGCGTTTCCCAACGCGCAGCTGGTCGACGGCGAGCTGGCCATGCGGGCCGCGCGGCGCATCAAGACGGACGAGGAGATCGCTGCGCTGCGGGAGTCCGTCGCGGTGGCTGAGTCGGCGCTGGCGGTGGCGGTTTCCGAATTGCGGCCAGGAGCTACCGAACAGGGGCTGGCAGGCGTCTTGTTGGAGGCCTCCGCGGCCGGCGGGGTGAGCACGCCGTCGAATCAAGATGTCGCGTGGGTGACGTCGCGCAAACACCCGTGGCGGCGCGCCCACGGCGATGGTCGTATTCAGGACGGCGATCTGGTGGCGTTCTCCGCCGGAGTGCTGGCGGGAGGCTACGTCGGCGAAGTCGGCCGGACCTGGCCCGCCGACAACCGGCGTGCGCCCAGCGGTGCGGCGGCGCTGCAGGTGCGTTGGGAACGCCTGTGGGACAAGCTGATCGCCGCCTGCCGGCCCGGCGCAGGAGCGGACGAACTGCTCGGCGCCTACCAGGCCGCGGGTGAGCCCGAGCCACCGATGCCGGTAGCCCGCGGCCTGGGTATGGGGTTCGACCCACCCGTCGTTTCCAAGCACTTGCCTACCACCGCGGCCGAGGAAAGCCTGGAGCCGGGAATGGTGCTGGCCGTGACGGGCTACGTGTGGGAAGAAGGAGTCGGCGCGGTATTCGGACGAGAAGCGGTCCTGATCACCGCGGACGGCGCCGAAGTGCTAACCGCGAGCCCGTTCTGGCAGCCCTAGCCATGCCCGAGCCCTCGGAGCCGGCGGCCGAAGAGATCATCCGGTACCAGAAAGACGCCACGACGCGGATCGCCACGATCACGTTCGACCGGCAGAGTCAATAGCGTGGTGCCGCGGGCGGAACTCGAGGCAGAGGTTGAGAAGTACGCGCTGGCTTGCGCCAGCAACCGGCCCACCGACACGGTCTTCATGCAGAAGGTCTTCTTCGAGATCATGAAGCAGTTCCAGGGTGAATACCTGGGCAGCATCCTCAGCGGCGTGTTCGAGTCGATGGGCGGCAGCGTGCGCCCGGATGTCGGCGACGAGCTGATGCTCGACGACGCGATGAAGCGGGGCCTAGGCGATGCGGTCAAGGACAACGACGATAAGTTCCCCGCCGAATGGCGGCTGAGCAAGAAAGCCCGCAAGAAGGCGCGTGCCGATAAGGACACCAAAGCGAAGAGAATGAAATAGTGACGCAAGACCGCGTCGAAGCGCCACTAGACGGCTATACCGTCGTCGACCTGTCCACCGGTATAGCCGGCGCCTACTGCACCAAGTTGCTCGCCGACGGCGGCGCCCATGTCGTGAAAGTCGAATCGCCAGAGGGCGACCCGCTGCGCAGGTGGTCGGCTTCGGGCGCCACCATCCCGGCCGGCGGTGACGGCGCCCTGTTCAGCTTCCTGGCCGGGGCAAAACACAGCGTCGTGGCCGATCCCGCCAGCGACGACGATACCGAGCTGGTGAACCGGCTGCTGGCTTCCGCGGATGCGGTGGTGTGGTCGGGCGGCTCGAAAGTGGCCGGGCACCCGGACTTTACACCGCACGCCATCCACGGCCGCCACCCGAATCTCACCGTCACCTCGATCACACCGTTCGGGCTGGAAGGCCCCTGGCGGGACCGCCCGGCGACCGAATTCACCCTGCAGGCGTGGTCGGGAGGGATCGTCGGGCTCGGCCGCGGCGAGCAGGAGCGTGCGCCCGTCTTCGTCGGCGGGCAGGTCGGCGAGTACCTGGCCGGCGTCTATGCAAGCGCGGCCACCTTGGCGTCGCGATGGCGTCGAATCGACGGCGGCGCAGGCGAACTGCTGGATCTCTCGATGCTCGAGACGCAAATTCTCTGCCTCACCTATTACCCGGTTTCCTACTTCGAGGTGCTCGGCCGGCCGTGGCGGGACATGCGACGGCCGACGATTCCGGGAGTGGCTCAGGCCAAGGATGGCCTGGTGGATCTCGGCTGCGGGACCGCGCAGCAATGGTTCGACCTGTGCGCGATGGTCGGCCATCCGGAGTGGATCGATGAGGAATCGCCGCTGTCGATCACCGAGCAGGCCAACATCCATGCCGAGGAGATCTTTTCCTGGCTGGCCGGTACCCCGGTCGACGAAATCCGGGAATTGGCTTCGGCATTCCGCATTCCCAACGCGCCGGTCGCCAACGGCGCGAACGTCACGTCCTTTGATCAGTTCGTCGAACGCGAATCATTCGTGCGTAATCCGCGCGACGGGTTCCAGCAGCCGAGTCATCCATATCGAATGCGGCCCGCGCAGTTGCGTCCGCCGCAGCCGGCGCCGCGGCTGGGAGAGCACACCGCGTACTACCGGGCCGCGGACCTTCCGAAGCGACCGGCGCCGGCCGGTATGGCGAAAACGCTGCCCCTGAGTGGACTTCGGGTATTGGACATGACAACCTTCTGGGCCGGACCCTGCTGTACCCATTCTTTGGCCTTGCTCGGTGCCGAGGTCATCCACGTCGAATCCACCCGCCGCCCGGATGGCACACGGATGATCGCCGGCATACCGATCACCGAGGACCAGTGGTGGGAGAAGTCGCCGATCTTCGAGGCCCTCAACACCAACAAGAAGGGCCTGACCCTGGACCTGCAGAGTCCGCGCGGTCGCGAACTGCTGCGTGAGCTCATCGCGACGTGCGATGTGATTGTGGAGAACTTCACGCCTCGGGTGCTGGACCAGATCGGGCTGGATTTCGCCACCGTTCAATCGATTCGACCTGACACCGTCCTGGTGCGGATGCCCGGCTTCGGCCTCGAAGGCCCGTGGCGCGACAACCCGGCATTCGCCTACGTCATCGAATCCGCTTCCGGAGTGAGTTGGCTTACCGGCTACCCGGATCGCACGCCGTACGACCCGTATTCGATCGGTGATCCCAACGCGGGTGTGCACGCGCTCAACGCGATACTGCTCGCGCTCGAGTACCGGCGCCGCACAGGCGAAGGCGTGTTCGTCGAAGCGGCGATGGTCGACGCCGCACTCAGCATCTCCGCCGAGCAGGTCATCGAATACTCGGCATACGGGGCCCTCCTGGAGCGCGCCGGCAACCGCGGGCCGACCGCCGCGCCGCAGAACCTCTACCTCAGCGCCGACACCGACGAATTCGGCCGGCTCGATTGCTGGGTCGCCATCGCGGTGGCCACCGACGAGCAGTGGGACAGTTTATGCCGAGCTCTCGGATCGCCCTCCTGGGCAACCGATCCCGGTCTTTCGACCGAAGGAGGCCGCCGTACGCACCAGGATTCCATCGATGAGCAACTCGCTGCCTGGTGCGGACACCGCAGCCGCGACGAGATCGTCAAGACCCTGTGGGACGCCGGCGTGCCGGTGGCCAAAGTCATGCAACCGCACCGTCAAACTGAGCTCGAACAGCTGGCGTTCCGCGATTTCTTCGAAGAAATCGGCCATCCGGTCAACGGTCCGGCCAGGCTCAGCACCGTGCCGATGAGGTTCTCGGCCGGGCCCCACAAGTTCCACACCGAGCCTGCGCCGCTGCTGGGGCAGCACAACTATGAACTGCTGTCCGGGCTGGGTTTGTCCGGCTCGGATATCGCCGGCCTGGAATCCGATGGTGTGATCGGCCGCGCACCGGCCATGCGTGCGAAGGGCTGACCGACCATGGCAATCGATCCCTCGAATATTCTGCTCACCGGCCGCGTCGCGGTGGTGACCGGTGGGGGAGCGGGCATCGGGCGCGGTATCGCGGCCGGGATGGCCGCATTCGGTGCTCGGGTCGCGATCTGGGAGCGCGACCCGCAAACCTGTGCGCAGGCAGCCGAATCCATTGGTGCCCTCGGGATTGTCACCGATGTCCGCGACAGCGAGCAGGTCGACGCCGCGTTGCAGCGGACCACCGCCGAACTCGGCACACCTACGATTCTGGTCAACAATGCCGGCGGAGTGTTCTCCTCGCCGGTGCTCGAGACCAGCGAAAACGGCTGGGACGCGCTGTATAAGGCGAACCTGCGACACGTGCTGCTCTGCACCCAGCGAGTGGCGCGGCAGCTGGTGACCGCCGGCGTTGGCGGCAGCATCATTTCGGTGACGTCGATCGAGGGCGTGCGCGCCGCGCCGGGCTTCGCGGCCTATGCGGCGGCCAAGGCAGGCGTCATCAACTACACCAAAACCGCGGCGCTGGAATTGGCGTCTTACGGCATCCGGGTCAACGCGATAGCGCCCGACATCACGCTCACCGAGGGCCTGGCCGCGCTCAACACCGATGCCACGACGAGCGCTATGGCCAACATCGTGCCGCTCGGACGACCCGGCCATGTCGACGAAATCGCCGGCACCGCAGTCTTTCTGGCTTCCGACATGTCGGTCTATCTCACCGGGCAGACGCTACACGTCGACGGCGGCACCCACGCCGCCAGCGGCTGGTACCACGATCCCCAGACCGGGGCCTACCGGCTGGGCCCGTCCGGTTAGTGTTTCCACCCTTCGGCGGCCTGGTCGTCGAAGGTGCGATCGATGCGCTCGAACCTGCGCTTGACCGACGCCCGGGCCGCGTCGTGCGGCAGGATGTACAAGCGATTGGCCACAATCGCGTCGGCGGTGAGACGCGCCACGCCATCGACCGACACCGTGTCATCCTGCGTCGGCGGGAGCTGTCCGAACCCACTCGTCAGGTCGGGCGCTGACGCCAGCCCGTCATCCGCGCCGCGAATGCGTTCGGAGTTCGCGACCAACCCGGTCTCGATGACCATCGGGCAGAGCACCGAGACGCCGATACCGTTGTCCTTGACCTCGCGGGCCAGCGTCTCGGCCAGTCCGACGACGCCATATTTGGCGACGCCGTACGCCCCGAGACCGGCGTTGGGCACCAGCCCGGCAAAGGAAGCGGTGAAGGCGATGTGACCGCCCTTGCCCTGCTCGATCAACTTCGGCACGAACGCCTCGACGGCATGGATCGAACCCCACAAATCGATGTCGATCACCCAGCGCCAGTCCTCGTGCGTCATCGCCGCGAGCGGACCCGCGACGACGATGCCGGCGTTACTGAACACGACATCGACCTCACCCAGCAGGCGGAAGGACTCATCCGCCAGGTGAACCATCTGATCGAGATGCCGCACGTCGCACGTCACCCCGTGCGCCTCGAACCCCTCGGCTTGCAGTTGCCCCACGGCGCGCTCCAGCGCGGACTGATCGACGTCGCCCAGCACCAGGCGGGCGCCGCGGCGGGCGAATTCGGTGGCGGTGGCCAAACCGATGCCGCTTGCGCCGCCCGTGATGACTGCACCGCGTCCCTCGAAATCGTCCATAGATTCCGAGCGTATTACTCGTGCGGGGACGGTGTGAGAGACTTCATGTAGATAGGGCCCTAACTATTAGGGCACCATACAAGTATGGTCGCTCCCGCTGCGCGCGACATCGATCCGCTAGCCCTCGAACACCAGGTGTGTTTCGCGCTGGCGACGACCAACCGGGCGGTCTTGGCGGTGTATCGGCCCCTGTTGGAGCCGCTCGGCCTGACCCACCCGCAGTATCTGGTGATGCTGGCGCTCTGGGATCACCGCAAGGCCCCCGCGGCGGACCAGTTTCCGTTGTCGGTCAAGCAGATCGCCGCCGCGTTGCAGATGGATTCCGCCACGCTGTCCCCCATGCTCAGGCGCTTGGAGGGGCAGGGACTGATCACCCGCGCCAAGAATGCGGGCGACGAGCGCACCACGGACGTGATGCTCACGCAGCGCGGAATCGCCTTGCGGGAGCGAGCACTTGAGATTCCGCCTGCCGTCGTGGCACGTCTGGGGGTCGAGCTAACCGAACTCGAGAACCTACATCAGGTCCTCACCCGCATCAACGCCGCGGCCCTGGCGGCCGGCGCATTGCAAGCCTGACACCACCCCAAAGGAGCCACCATGACCGACGCGAAACCCAATCTCTGGCAACGGATCGGCTATTCCTACGGCCGGCGACTGCCTGACTCGATGCGCACCTGGGTGGCACGAGATCTGGCCGGGGTGGGGGCCGTGCGCCGGCACGTGATCAGGTGGGCCATTCCGCCCCTGTTGGTCCTTGCTCCATTCTGGCTGCTGCCCGCCTCGCTCTACGTGCACACGGAGATGACCGCGCCGCTCTACATCTGGGCGCTGCTGATAATCCTTGCCCTGAACAAGGTCTGGCGCCGGCACCGGCTGGCCGTCCATGGACTGGACCCGAATCTGGTCGACGTGATCGCCCGCCGCAAACAGGCGCGGATGCACGAGGACTACATCGCCCGCTACGGGCCGCGGCCCGAATCGGCCGAATGGCAGTCCAACAGCAGCCCCTTCTAGCGGCTACTTCAGGCAGCTGCCCGCATCGATGGGCAGGGTCACGCCGGTGATGTAGCGCGCTTCGTCGGAGGCGAAGAACAGCACGGCGTTGCTGACGTCGATCGGCTCGACCCACGGGATCGGCAGCGTGTGAAACAGCTGGCAGATCGGCGCCATGTCGTCGGGACCTGGGTTTTCCAGATCCGGGCGAAACATCCTGAAGGTGCCGTCGTTGTGCAGCATGGGCGTCTTGACGTGCGTAGGGTGCACGGAGTTTACGCGAATCATGTGCTGTCCCAGTTCAACTCCGAAGGCACGCATCAGGCCGACGACCCCGTGCTTGGCCGCGACATAGTGACCGGTGTGGGGGTAGGCCTTGAGCCCGCCCACCGAGCTGGTCAGGATGATGGACCCACCGCGGCCCCCGGCCAGCAGGTGTGGGACACCGGCTTTCACGGTTTTCCAGACACCGGCCAGGTTGATGTCGATCATCTCTGTCCAGTCTTCTTCGCTGGTCTTGTCCAATGTCTCGCCGCCGTTGCCGATGCCGGCGTTGGCCACGATGATGTCGAGCCGGCCGAGCTGCTCGACGCCGGTGTCCAACGCCGCCTTGAGCGCGTCGAAGTCACGCACATCGACTTCGGCCGTGAAGATCCTGCGGTTGTGCCCCTTGACCAGGTCGGCGGTTTCGGCGAGGTCTTCGGGTGTCGACGCCGGAATCGCGGTGTCCACCACGCCCTCGCGGATCGGCTTGCAAATGTCGACGGCGATGATGTCGGCGCCCTCCTGGGCCAACCGCACCGCATGGCTGCGGCCCTGACCGCGTGCCGCCCCGGTGACGAAAGCGACCTTGCCCTCAACACGTCCGGTCATGGCTACCTCAACTCCTGACTTGATCTGATCGGCATGCCTCGGCGGAGCACCAACGCGTTCGGCGGACCGCGGGGTCTTGCCGCCCTTGAACTCTGTCATTGCGCCGTCACGGGTGTCAATGACGAATCCGTTTCGGCTATTTGTGGTTCTGGATATTAGAGAATCTCATTCTCATCGGCAAACGGCGTGCGCTATTTGCTCATCATGAGATGGGGAGCGGCGCGGCGTGTTCGGGTGTGCTACGCGACGAATCCCCGTGAGCAGAAGTCCCACACCTCTTCGGCGGTGATGGGGTGCATCGTCGCGTCGTCCGGGCCGCCGCTGGATTGCGCGATGAACATGACTGTCTGCATGGTCATGGCGGCCACCCGCTTCGGATTGATGGTGTTGCGCAACTTGCCGGCGTCGTGTGCCGCGTCCATCAGTTCCGTCAGCAACGCGAGCAAGGGTGCATGGGCGATCTTGACCTCGGCCGGATGCGTCACAAGCAACCTGGGAGCAAAGTCGGTGAACAGCGGGCGTTGGGCCGTCGGGTCCGGGCGCGATGCCTCGTACAGGAGCTGGACGGCAACCTGCAGCCGCTCCAACGGATCGGTTTGGCTCTCGGTGGCCGCGCGGATCTGGTCGGCGGACCGGCTCAGGGCATCCTCGAAGAGCGCCAGCAGCAACTCGTGCTTGCCGTCGAACTGCAGGTAAAAGCTGCGCAGCGACTGGCGGGAGCGGTCCACGACCTCCTGCACGGTAAAGTCCGTGCTGCCCTTTTCGATGATGATCGCCTGGGCTGCGTCGAGGAAGCGTTGAACGCGCTGCGCGGCACGCAGTTTCGCCGTCTTAATGGACCGCTCGACGGCACGCTGCTTCCAGGCCGGCTCTTCACTTGGATTGGTCACGGCCGGCCCAGGTGATTGCCGCGAGGGGAGAACATGGTTGGACTCTACCGGAGAACGCCGTGACATCGCTGCGCTCGACCCCCTCACGGATCACGTGTCGGAGATTGTAACTTTCTTGCCACGAGAATACTATTCTCTTACACGTGTGTATAGAAGTTTAATTGCAAGAGCGAACCGCGTCGTGGACGGAAACCTGAATCTACCGACGGCGCGGTCTCTCAAGACCAAGCCGGGAAGTGCTGTGCAGCTGACGTTTGACGCCGAGGTGGAGGCGTTCCGAGCCGAATTCGTGGCCTTCCTCGACGTGCATCTGCCTTCTGAGGCCGAGGCGTTCGTGCGGCCCCGGTCGAGTTCCGACATCCCGGCATGGGCCCGCCGATGGCAGCGCTTGCTGTTCGACAGCGGATGGCTACAGCCCGGCAACCCGCCGGAGTTCGGCGGCCGCAACGCCACGCTGTTGCAGCAATACGTGTACCAAGAAGAGCTGTCGCGGCGGCGCATCTATCAAAGCTTCAATCCGCAGGGTGTGGGCATCATTGCGGCGTCATTGCTGTCTTTCGGCACACCCGAGCAGAAGCAGCGCTGGGCGGTGCCGATTCTGCGGGCGGAGATAACCGCGTCATTGGGGATGAGCGAACCCGGCGCTGGGTCGGACCTCGCCTCGCTGAAGACGCGCGCGGTGCGCTCGTCCGATTCAGGAGGCGACCACTTCGTCGTTAACGGGCAAAAGGTGTGGACATCGGGCGCCCATCACGCCGATGTTTTGCTGACATTCGTGCGCACCGATCCGGACGCGCCAAAACACAAGGGCATCAGCGCTTTACTGATTCCAACCGACACCCCCGGTGTGGTCCGCCGCCCGTTCGCCTCGGTCGGCGACATCGAAGACGTCGACTTCAACGAGGTCTTCTTCACCGACGCACGGGTGCCGGCCGAGAACTTGGTGGGCGAGCTCAACGCGGGCTGGCGCGTCGCGACCGGTTCGCTCGGCCACGAACGTGCGATGCTGTGGCTGGATTACGCGGACATGCTGCACGCGTTGACCGTTGAGTCCAGCCCCTCGGGTCCGGTGCAGCGGGATCACTACGCGACGCTGGTGATGGACTTCTATGCGATGCGGCTGCTGGGGTCGGCGACGCTGGCCAAAGCCGCGCGCGGGGAAGAAGACGTCCCCGCTCAGTCGGTGCTCAAGTTGCTCGGATCGGAGGCAATGCAACGCGCCAGTGAGGAAGCCCTCAACGCCAAGGACGGCGACGGACTGGCATTGCGCGCGGTCACCGCCCCGTTCGCGCCGCTCAACCTGGACAGCCACTACGGCAGCTGGTTCGACCGGTATACCCGCACCTTCGCCGCGACCATTGCCGGCGGTACGTCGGAAATTCAGCGCAACATCATCGCCGAACGCGTACTCGGGCTGCCGCGCAATTGATTTGCGGGTCAGTGCTTCCGGGCGTCCAGCTGGGCGTAGTAGCCGATGGCGACGAGACCCGCCACTATCGCGATCGCTCCTAAAACCATGCCGGCCACGGCGGTTCGGGGATTGTTCGCCTCCCCGCGGCCAACCCTTCGCCGAGCGATGTCGCCCGTCACCACCGCCGCGATGCCAAAGGGCACGCCGAGCAGCAACCAGCAGGTGAGGAGGCCGACCAGGCCCAGCAGTACCGAGGCGACGCCGAACTGGTTTTGTGGTGCGTCGGGGTGACTCATGGGTCCCATCCTCTTGGTGTCGGGACGAGTCTACGTGGACACCACCGGCGTGCCGGCTGATTGTTATGCGCGGCATTCAGCGAAAACGACGCTACCGTGCGGTCCGCTCGAACTTTTGCGCGCTAGCGTCGATCTCGGTTGGCGACTCTGACGATCGTTACGGCGCGACCCATTACAGCTGCGCGATCCGTGGCGCGAAACCGGCCGCCACGAACGCTTTTCCGGCCTGGTGGGTCAATTCTCGAGAGCTGCCCAGCAGACCCTCAAGAATCAGCGACCGCTTGATGTGGTGGTGCAGCGGATGCTCGGCGGTAAATCCGATACCGCCGAGTACCTGCTGGCAGTGGCGTGCGGAGGTCAGCGCGGCCTGACCGGCCGCGGCCTTGGCCAGCAGGGAAGCCAGTCCCTGTGGGTCGTCGCATTCCGTCGCGGCCTGCAGGGTGGCCTCGGCGCCCTCGATCGCGACGAGTGTCTCGGCCAGGCGATGCCGGATCGCCTGGAAAGAGCTGAGGTGGCGGCCGAATTGAACACGGTCTACGGCGTGCTGACGAGCCAGTGACAGCATGGCGCGGCTGGTGCCGACCAGCCACCATCCCACGGCTCGCCAACCCGCATGCAGCGCGGCTGACGGCAAGGGATCCTCCTGCGGCACAGGATGTATCGGCAGCAGTTCGTCGATCGCCGAATCGGGCTGGTCACGGCGTTCCCACAGCACCCAGGAACCGCCGGCGAACGGCAACGGGAGTGTGCCTCCGGGTGCATCCCCGGCCGCGCACAGCACCACGTCGTTGAGCACGGGTGCGTGCCCGCCAGTCTCACCGAGCAGTTTGAACACCAGAGGTATTGCAACATCGGGCATTTCGTCGAGCATGTCGCGCCAGCCGAGGTCGGTCAGCGCCGCATCAAGCTTGGCGCCCGAGGCGGCGCTCATCGTCGTCCGCAGCGACTCTGCTAGTAGGCGCAGCGATTCGGTGTCTGCCGAAGGGGCCACGATTCACTCCTTCCCGAGATCGAGCAGCCGGCGAGCGATGATATTGCGCTGAATTTCGGCCGTGCCGCCGTAGATCGTCGCCGCACGCGAGTACAGGTATTCCGAGCGCCACGGCGTGTCTTCGAGCTCGAGCGTCCCCGGCAACACATCGCGGACGGTGTCGTAGAGCCGCTGCTCCGCAGAGGCGAGCAGCACCTTGTCGATGGAGGTATCGGGTCCCAGCCGGGCCCCGTCGCGCATCCGGTGCTGAGTGGCGCGCGACCGGCAGCGCAACGTGTGAAGCGCCAGATAGGCGCCGCCAAGCGCGGATTCGTCGGGCTCGCCGGCCTTGGATGCCGTGGTGATCAGATCGTCGAAACGCGAATATAGGTAGGCGATCCGCTGCCAGAAGCAGGCGGAACGCTCGTAGGGCAACAGGTCCATGGCCAGTCGCCAGCCGTCCCCGGGCTTGCCCAGCATCCGGCTGGCCGGAACCACCACGTCGTCGTAGTACACCTCGCAGAATTCGTCGACGCCGTGCATCGTCCGCAGTGGACGGATGGTGATGCCCGGAATGTCGAGATCGACGAAGAACGCGGTGATTCCGTCGTGCCCGGGTGCGGTGCGGGTAAGCAAGACGCACCGGGTGGAGAACTGCGCGAAGCTGGTCCAGACCTTCTGCCCGTTGACGATCCAGTTGTCGCCGTCCTGGATCGCCCGGGTCGTCAGCGATGCCAGATCACTGCCCGACCCGGGCTCGGAAAAGCCCTGGCACCATTGCTCTTCCCCGCTCAGCAGGCGCGGAACCATTTCCTTGGCGAGCTCCGCCGGCGCGTAATCGATCATCGTGGGCGCGAGCACCTCGAGCATCGAATAAGGCCCGGGCTCGGCCAGGCGGCGGCCGACCACCTCTTCACCGACGATCGCGCGCAACACCGCGGGACCGCCCAATCCACCCACCTCAACCGGCCAGCCGAACCGCATCCAATCGGCGTCGTAGAGCGCACGGCTGACCCGGGCGAACTGCCGCATGTGCCCCTGCAGCGAGTGATCGGGCTCGGGGGTCAGATCGTTGTCGTCGAGCCATGCGCGCAGGTCGGCCCGGAACTGCTCGACATTCACCGCACTGTCGATTGGTCGGCTCCTTTAAGTCGCTGCCTGGGCCGCAGAGTCACCGGCGGGACGTCCGACGGCGTGCGGGCGTCCGGAGTCGTGCACGCCGCTGCGGCGGATGAAGGTCATGGCGCGGGTCTTCAGTCGCCACCCGTCGGCGGTTCGCACATAGGTGTCACGGTAGTAGCCGATCCGCATGTCGTGGGTGGCGTGATCGATGAAGCACAGCGGTTGGGTGCCGCTGGCCGCATCCCCGTCCAGGTCGACCACCGCGGTTCCGGTGAGAAACAAGCCCTTTGGGGCCGCGGCCACCAATTCCGGGAATCGGCTCAGGCTGTAGGTCTCACCGAAAGCGCTGTAGGTGCCGTCGGGCGTGAAGACGGCGACGAGGCCCTCGGTGTCCTCCTGGGTGATGGTGACCGCGTAGCGGCCGAGCACCTGCTGAATCTCGACGAGATCGTCAGTTCGGGTTGGGCCGCTTTTAGGCTGATCGGGTGTCGACATAGACCTTGCCGCCTTTCATCACGAAGCTGACGTTTCGGGTAACGGTGATGTCTTCCAACGGGTTTCCGGGTACGGCGATGATATCGGCGAGCTGGCCCGTCGCGAGGCGGCCACGGTCGGTCGAGTTGATGAGTTCGGCCGCGGTGATGGTCGCCGCTCGCAGCACCGCCAGCGGTGGCATACCCCACTCCACCAGCGTGACGAGCTCATCGGCGTTCTTGCCGTGTGGGATGGCTGGGGCGTCGGTGCCGACCGCGATCTTCACCCCGGCCTCGTAGGCGGCTTTGATCGATGTTTTCGCCTTCGGAAACATCTCGGCCGCCTTGTCCTGCAATGCCTTCGGAGCGTGCGACACGTCCATCGCCTGGGCGAGCCTGCGGGTGGTCACCAGGAACCGGTCGTTGTCGACCAACATCTGGATCGCTTCGTCGTCCATGAGGAACCCGTGTTCGATGCAGTCGATACCGCACGCCACCGCGTGCTTGACCGCTTCCGCTCCGTGCGTGTGCGCGGCGACGCGCAGCCCCCGCCGGTGCGCCTCGTCAACAATCGCGCGCAGTTCCTCGTCCGAATAGTGTTGCGCTCCAGCCTCACCGGTCAACGACATCACGCCGCCGGAAACGCACACCTTGATCAGTTCGGCGCCGTGCTTGATCTGGTATCGCACGGCCTTGCGGATCTCGTCGATGCCGTTGGCGATGCCCTCTTCGACCGTGAGCTCGAGTGCGCCCGGCATGAACGCAGCGAACATCGTCGGGTCCAGGTGCCCTCCGGTGGGCGTGATGGCGTGGCCGGCCGGGACGATTCGGGGCCCGTCGATCCACCCCGCGTCGATGGCCTTTCCCAGCGCGACATCGAGCAGGTACCCGCCGGTCTTGACGAACAGGCCCAGGTTGCGCACGGTGGTGAAACCGGCGCGCAGCGTGCGCCGGGAGTTGCCCACCGCGCGCAGTACCCGCGTCGGCGGGTCGTCCTGCACCTGGGACAGCCCGGGCGTCTCGCCGCGCCCGCCCATCAGAAGGTTGACCTCCATGTCCATCAGGCCGGGCAGCAGTATCTGGTCGCCGAGATCGACGATCTCGCCTTCGGGGTCGCCCCCGACGCCGACAATCCGATCGTCCTCGATCTTCAAAATGCCGGGCCGAAGGATCTCACCGGCGTCGACGTCGAGCAGCCCAGCGGCCTTGAGCGTCAGCACCGCTTAGATCACCGGCTCCCGAAGCACCTCAACCCATGCCGCGCCGCTGTCCGGGACGCGCGGTTGCTTCCACGCCTCGATGGGAAACGACACCATGACCAACGACTGCATCATGTGCATCAAAGTCTTTGCGTCGTCGGGCAGGTCGTCGAGCGGAAACTTGTCGACGTATTCGATGACAGCGTTGAGCTTCGGAAACGCTACGTCGTAGAAGGCCTGCATCTCGGGCATTGTCGACGCCAGCCGTTTGGCGTAGCGCTCGGGCTCGGTGGCCAGATCCCAATCCAAATAGGGCTCCAGGGCCGCGAATTCAGACGGTAACGCCATTGCGCTGGTACTCCTTCACGTAGTCAGCGGTCGTCTTGTGCAAATGACGAATCAACACTTCCTGGTCGCAGAGCAGGAACTCCTTGACGGCCCGGGTGCCGATCATGGTCTGGGTCGCTTCCAGCGTGTTGGCGTCCTGCAGCGCGTACTCCTTGAACGTCACCGCGGCCAACTCCTGGGCCAGGCGTTCCCGCGCATTGCGCGGCGGAACGAAATACAGCGTGGACTCGAAGATGTGCTTGTCGACCGCGGTAGGCCAGTAGTGATAGGTCAGGAACCAGCCCGGCTCCCAGATCAGCAGCATGAAGTTCGGGTAGAAGAGCCACGAGTCGATGCCCCACTGCGGCACCCGCTTCACGTTGACACCCGGTGGCAGCTCAAGCTTTTCGATGATCTCCGGCTTGTCCCACGGACCGAACAATCCGCTGCGCAACACCTGGTCCATCGGCTTGACGATGGACATGTCCGACGGCGGTGCCTGACCACCCCAGGTCGACTGCAAGTTGTGCGGGCCGGCCAACTCGTAATGCAGCGCCTCGTAGCCGAACTTTTGGATCTTGGCGGCTTCTTCCTTGGTGTACTGCCCTTGGTGCAGGATCGGCGCGTGGTAGAACTCGATGAACGCGTCGATGAACAGCTTCCAGTTGCTGCCGACCTCCGCCCGGTAGGAGTAGGTCTCCGTCATCTCGCCGAAGGGGTAGCCCTCGATGCTCTTGGCCAGCGGCCCGAGGTAGTCGATGAGCGGCGCCGCGTTGTCGTCGAAGTTGATGAAGATGAAGCCCTCCCACACCTCGCAACGAACAGGCGCCAGTCCGAAGTTGGACTTGTCGAGGTCGAAGAACTCTTCTTCCTGCTGAACGAAGGTCAGGTCACCGTCGAGGCTATAGCGCCAGGCGTGGTATTTGCAGGTGAACTGCCGGCAGGTGCCGGAGGTCTCCTCGTTGGGAAAGTCGTTCCACACCAACTTGTTTCCGCGGTGGCGGCAGACGTTGTGGTACGCCTTGATCGACCCGTCCTTGGTCTTGGTGATGATCACCGACGTGCCCTTGCCGGCTGACGGCAGTTCTCGGGTGAAGTAGCTGCCGGTGCGGGGGAGTCGTTCGACCCGGCCGACGTTCAGCCAGGTCTTCCGGAAGACCGCATCGCGTTCGGCTTCGAAGAATGCCGGGTCGATCGAGTCGGTGTAGTCAACCGGCGCCGTCCCGAGGTCGGGGTAGTTTTCTGTCCAGCTGCCGGCGGCTGGCTTGGGGAAGTGCGGCAACGTTCTTACTCCTCTTGTTCAGTGCTGTTCGGCGTGTTCGAGCTGGATGCCAAAAGTGTTGAAGGCCATGGCCAGCAGGGCGTAGCAGCCGACCGTGAAGACGAAATCCATGCGCTGCTGGTCGTTGAGGCGCTCGCCCAGTGCCGCCCAAGTCTGGTCGGACAACTCCGACTCCTCGTCGAGTTCATCGACCCCAGTGATCACCGCGCGGTCGAAGGCGTCGAAATCCTCGGCGCTGCCATCGCCGAAATGCTGCACCGCCGCGATCTGGTCGTCGGTGATTCCTTCGTCCTTAGCCATCCTGACGTGGTGTGACCACTCGTACGCGCACTGGCGACGATGGGCCACCCGCAGGATGGCGAGTTCGCGGATGCGAGGCGGCAGCGTGGACGACGTCAACAGGTGGACATTGAATCGAAGAAACGCCTTGGCGAGCGCCGGGTGGTGAGCCAGCGTGGATAGCGCGTTGTTGGTGTCCGCTCCGCGCATCGCCGAGAGCGCCTGCTGGGTAGCCTCGTCCCACTGGTCAGCGGGCAGCGGCTGCAAGCGCATCGGCAGTGTCCTCTCGGCGAAAGAGAATCAGATTCTCATTTGTAACTAACAGACTGGCACGAAACGCGCGCCTGGTCAATGCCGGCCTGCGCGGCGGCGGGAGTGGGGCGCCACTCGGCTCGCCCGGTCGGCCAGATGGCCTGAGGCTCGACCGTGCCCGCCGCACCGATATGTCACGCCGGGTCCTACCTCACCGCGTTGCCGCTTGACGGCGGGAAATTCGCCGGTCCGCTCGGTCGCTGGTCAGGCGGCTGCAGACGGTCGCAGCAACCTCTGGATGTTGATTCTCGTCTGGCGAGAAGATAGTTTTCATTTTAGTGATCTTGGCACGGGACAGCGATTCGCCGAGGCTGTAATCGATCCGATGGATCGGATGGAAGGGAAGCTCATGAACAAAGAAGACATGATGCTGATCAGCGTCGACGACCACACCGTCGAGCCACCCGACATGTTCAAGAACCACCTGTCGAAGAAGTACCAGGACGACGCACCTCGACTGGTGCACAACGATGACGGCTCGGACATGTGGAAGTTCCGCGACACGGTCATCCCGAACGTGGCATTGAACGCGGTCGCCGGCCGGCCCAAGGAGGAGTACGGCATCGAGCCGACGGGGCTCGACGAGATCAGGCCGGGTTGTTACAACGTCGACGAACGCGTCAAAGACATGAACGCCGGCGGCATCCTGGCCTCGATCTGCTTCCCGTCGTTCCCGGGCTTTGCCGGGCGGCTGTTTGCCACCGACGATCACGACTTCTCGATCGCGCTGGTGCAGGCCTACAACGACTGGCACATCGACGAGTGGTGCGGCGCCTATCCCGCGCGGTTCATCCCGATGGCGATCCCGGTGATCTGGGATGCCGAGGCGTGTGCCGCCGAGGTGCGCCGGGTGGCCAAGAAGGGCGTGCATGCGCTGACCTTCACCGAAAACCCGGCCGCGATGGGTTACCCGAGCTTCCACGACGAGTACTGGAACCCGCTGTGGAAAGCGTTGTGCGACACCGGCATGGTGATGAACGTGCACATCGGGTCTTCGGGCCGGCTGGCGATCACCGCGCCGGACGCACCGATGGACGTGATGATCACGCTGCAGCCGATGAACATCGTGCAGGCCGCCGCTGACCTGTTGTGGTCGCGGCCGATCAAGGAGTACCCGGACCTCAAGGTTGCGTTGTCCGAGGGTGGGACGGGCTGGATTCCCTACTTCCTGGAGCGCGCCGACCGCACCTACGAGATGCACTCCACCTGGACGCACCAGGACTTCAAGGGCAAGCTGCCCAGCGATGTCTTCCGCGAGCACTTCCTGACCTGCTTCATCAGCGACAAGGTCGGAGTGGCGCTGCGTAACATGATCGGCATCGACAACATCTGCTGGGAAGCCGACTACCCGCACAGCGACTCGATGTGGCCGGGTGCGCCAGAAGAGCTGTGGGATGTCTTGTCCATCAACAATGTTCCCGACGATGAAATCAACAAGATGACCTACGAGAACGCCATGCGGTGGTACTCGTTCGACCCCTTTACACACATTTCGCGCGAACAGGCCACCGTCGGTTCGCTGCGTAAGGCCGCCGAGGGGCACGACGTGTCCATCAAGGCGGCGGGCCACGACAAAGACAGCCGGGGCGGCTCGTCCTTTGCCGATTTCGCGGCTAACGCGAAAGCCCTTACCGGCAACAAGGACTAAAAGCCACGTCGCCGGAATGCATGTGCGCCAGGTGCATTTCGATCGAAGGAGACTGAGCTGTGCCCGGCGTTGGAATGAACTTTGAGCTGACCGAGGACCAGGAACTGATCCGTCGGTCGGTGGCGGAGCTGGCGCGGAAATTCGACGACCAGTACTGGATGGAAAAAGACCAGGCGCACGAATTTCCGGCCGAGTTCTACCGCGCCATCGCCGACGGCGGTTGGTTGGGAATGACGATCCCCACCGAATACGGTGGTCACGGCCTCGGCATCACCGAAGCGACGATCCTGCTCGAGGAGGTCGCCAAATCGGGTGGTGCCATGAACGCCGCCAGCTCGATCCACCTGTCCATCTTCGGCATGCAGCCGGTCGTGGTGCACGGTTCCGATGAACTCAAAGCCCGAACGTTGCCGGCCGTCGCGACCGGCGAGGTGCACGTCTGCTTCGGGGTCACCGAACCCGGTGCCGGGCTTGACACTTCGCGTATCACCACCTTCGCCAAACGCGACGGCGATCGCTACATCGTCAACGGCCGCAAGGTCTGGATCTCCAAGGCGATGGAATCCGACAAGATCCTGTTGCTCACCCGGACGCAGAGCTATGAAGAGGTCACCAAGAAGACCGACGGGATGACGCTGTTCATCACCGATCTCGACCGCAGCCGGGTCGACATCCGCCCGATCCGCAAGATGGGCCGCAACGCCGTCAGCTCCAATGAATTGTTCATCGACAATCTCGAGGTGCCGGTCGAGGACCGAATCGGTCAGGAGGGCAAGGGGTTTCAGTACATCCTCGACGGCCTGAACCCCGAGCGGATGCTCATCGCGGCCGAGGCTCTCGGTATCGGCCGGGTGGCGCTGGAGAAGGCGGTGAAATACGGCAACGAACGTGAGGTCTTCGGCCGGCCCATCGGGATGAACCAGGGATTGCAGTTCCCGCTCGCCGATTCACTGGCCCGGCTCGATGCCGCCGAACTGATGCTGCGCAAGGCAACCTGGCTGTACGACAACGGCAAACCCTGTGGGCGCGAGGCCAATACGGCTAAGTATCTCTGCGCCGATGCCGGCTTCGCCGCCGCGGACCGGGCGCTGCAAACCCATGGCGGCATGGGTTACGCCGAGGAGTACCACATCACGCGGTACTTCCGCGAGGCCCGGCTGATGAAGATCGCGCCGGTCAGCCAAGAGATGATTCTGAACTTCTTGGGAGCCAACGTCCTGAAGTTGCCGAAGAGCTACTGATGGCCACTGCCGGTGGGCGGCGGCTTGGTGATGTGACGGTTTCTCGACGCCGATGAACCTGCTGCCAGATCTTTCGAAGCGTGGCCTGCCGATTGACCTTGGCGGCTCCTGGCTGTTGCCCAAGATTGTCGGCCCTGCAACAGGCCAAGCGGCTCGCGCTGCTGGAGGACACGATAGATGCCGAGGAAGCGGGCGCCCTCAATCTGGTGACCTGGGTGGTGACGGCCCCGCAAATCGATGCCTCCGTCGAGGATCTCGCCAGCCGGCTGGCGGCCGGTCCGCCGGTCGCATTGGCCCACACCAAGGCGTTACTGAACGAGGGTGCCGTCCGCACCCTGCGTCACGCGCCGGCCAGCGAGGCCCGCGCGCAGGGAGTCAACTTCGCGACCGCGGACACGGCGGCGGCCTATGCCGCTTTCGCGCAACGGCGGGAGCCGTCGTTTACTGGTCGGTGGGGCCTATCAAAATCTGGCGTGGAACCACATTCTGGCGAGAAGCGATCGGAGTAGAGATATGCGCGAAACAGTCATCGTCGAGGCCGTGCGCACACCGGTGGGAAAGCGAAACGGCGCGCTGTCCGGCATGCACGCCGCCGACCTCTCCGCTGTCGTCCTGACCGAACTCATCGAACGCACCGGCATCGGTCCAGACATCATCGACGACGTGATCTGGGGCTGTGTGTCCCAGGTGGGCGACCAGTCCAGCAACATCGGCCGCTACGCGGTCCTGGCCGCCGGTTGGCCCGATACCATTCCCGGGACCACCGTCAACCGCGCCTGCGGGTCCAGCCAGCAGGCGCTGGATTTCGCCGTGCAGGCGGTGATGTCAGGCCAGCAGGATGTCGTCGTGGCCGGCGGTGTCGAGGTCATGAGCCGCGTTCCGCTCGGTTCGGCCCGGGCAATCGGAATGCCCTATGGCCCGAAAGTCCTTGCCCGCTATGACAATTTCTCCTTCAACCAGGGCCTGTCGGCAGAGATGATCGCCAAGAAGTGGGGATTCTCGCGCACCCGGCTCGACGAATTCTCCGTCGAATCCCACGAGCGGGCCGCCGCGGCCCAGGATGGCGGCGCATTCACCGCGCAGATCGTGCCGGTGTTCGTCGACGGAGCCGACAACAACGTCCTCACCGCCGACGAGGGCGTGCGGCGCGGCAGCACGGTCGAGAAGCTGGGCACGCTCAAGCCGGCCTTCGCCGAAGACGGCGTGATCCACGCGGGTAACTCCTCACAGATCTCCGATGGCGCCGCCGCGCTGTTGGTGACGACCGCCGAGATGGCTGTCGAGCTGGGCTTGACCCCCATGGTGCGGTACCTGGCGGGCGCGGTCACCGGCGCGGATCCGGTGTTGATGCTCACCGGCCCCATCCCGGCGACCGAAAAGGTACTGAGCAAGGCCGCCGTCGCACTATCCGACGTAGGCGTCTTCGAGGTCAACGAAGCCTTCGCGCCCGTGCCGCTGGCGTGGCTGACGGAGACCGGCGCGGACCCCGCACGGATGAACCCGGTGGGCGGCGCCATCGCGCTGGGACACCCGCTGGGCGCATCCGGGGCGGTGCTGATGACACGCATGGCGCATCACATGCGCGACAACGGCATTCGTTACGGGCTGCAGACCATGTGCGAGGGCGGCGGCACCGCCAACGCCACCCTGGTGGAGCTGGTGAACTGACGGCTGCGGCCGTCGCACGCGAAAACTCGCGTCACGTGACCCTTGTCACAGCACCCGAACTAACCTACTGTTGTGTTCACTAGGTTGGTTTTCCCGCTGTCGATACAACGTGGGTTGAGGGGGTTTTGGTGCCCGTCGCACGGCGATACGACACCCTTCTCGCCAAGGGGGAGGACCGCAAGCAGCGGATTCTCGACGTCGCGCAACGCCTGCTCACCCGCAACGGCTGGCGCAGCACGACGCTCGCCCAGATCGCCGGCGAGGCCGGGGTCACGCCCGCGGGGCTGCTGCATCACTTCGAATCGAAGGAGCAGCTGCTGCACGCGGTGCTCGATGCCCGCGACCTCGATGACGACACCCACGCCGACCGGACCGGTGACTTGTTCGACCAGATCGCCGCGGTCGCGGACCGTTTTCACCGGGCCCCCGAACTGGTGGGCACTTTCACTGTGCTGCTGGTCGAGAACATCCTCCCCGATGCGCCGTTGCACGACCGCATGCTGGTCCAGGCACCGGGCCGCAACCGACATCGTCGCCGATCTCATCCGTCGGGGTCAGGCCGACGGCCGGTATCGCGAAGACATAGACCCCGCCGTCAAGGCAGTAGAAATTCTCGCCTTCGTCCACGGAATGGAAACCACATGGTTACTCGATCCTTCGATCCCGCTAGTCGAGGCGTTCAAGCAGTACGCCGAGGCACTGGCGCGGGATTTCGCGCTTCCGAAGAAGCCAGAGACGATATGAGGTACCGGCTCGACGTTGTCGCCGCCACCGTCATCGACGTGGTGAGGTACGCCGGCGGCTGGATCTTCGACCGGTCGATGGCGGGTTGGGACGTCACCGTGCTGGTCGCCGACCACCCCGACGACCGGCCGCTGCAGATCATCGGCGCCCGGGTGCTCGACCTCGAAGACACGCTGGCGTCGGTGCAATCGCGTCCCCGCCCGCAGGCCCTGGCGGCCGCGGCGGACCTGTTCGGTTGCGACGCGCGGGTGCGCCAAGGCGTGCTGCAGGCCCTCGATCAGGGCGTCACCGAGGTCACGCTGTGGGGAGAGAACTGGCCGTCCGAACTCGACGACAGCGTCGGCCTGGTGCAGCACCAGCTGAGCATGGCCGCGCAGACGTTCAAGGCCGAAGCCCTCGCGGCGGCGGCTGCGCCGCATGTTGCGGTCGGTCACGTCGAGACTTTCCGAAGCGGGCTGCTGGCGTGGCCGTCGGTCGCCGCCGACCTGGTCCCCGCCAGCTAGCCGGCGCGGCCGGGACTGCCGCAACAGCCGGTAGGCCGGGCTATTCGTCGCGCGTTTCGACGTCCCGAAGGGGTCCCGTCGTTGACGACCACCACCCCGTGTGAAAATGTAATACTCATCCGCGAGAGGCACGTTCTCACTAGCCGAGATTCAAGGAGCAGGAGATGGCGAACGAATTCTCCGACGTGGACTTCTTCCGCGGCAGCGAGTTGATTCAGGACCCGTACCCCTACTACGAGGCGCTGCGCGAACGATGCCCCGTCACGCGGGAGAGCCATCACGGCGTCACCATGATCACCGGTTGGGACGAGGCATGCGCGGTGCTCAACGACGCGGAGACCTGGTCCTCGTGCATCTCGGTGACCGGTCCGTTCCCGGGCTTTCCGGTGCCGGTCGAGGGTGACGACATCACCGAGCTGATCGAGGAGCATCGCGACGAGCTCCCGTTCAGCGACCAGCTGCCCACACTCGATCCGCCGACCCACACCAACCACCGCTCCCTGATGATGCGGCTGATCACCCCCAAGCGCCTCAAGGAGAACGAGGACGCCATGTGGGTGCTGGCCGACCAGGCGCTCGACGACTTTCTGGCGCCGGGGCACGGCGAATTCATCAAGGGCTTCGCGAGCCCGTTCACGCTGCTGGTCATCGCCGACCTGCTCGGAGTGCCGATGGAGGACCGCGACAAGTTCGTCAAGGGCATCGCTGAGCACGCAGGTGGCGGCGTCGGGGGCACCAAGGGATCCCTGGCCCACAGTCCGCTGGAATTTCTCTACGGCCTGTTCTCCGACTATGTCCGGGATCGCCGCAGTGCGCCTCGCGACGACGTGCTCACCGGCCTGGCGACCGCCACCTACCCCGACGGCTCGGTTCCGGAAGTCGAGGACGTGGCGCGCGTGGCCGCCAACGTGTTCTCGGCTGGCCAGGAGACCACCGTGCGGCTGCTCGGCGCGGCGCTGCAGACCATTGGGGAGCGGCCCGACATCCAGGCGCAGCTGCGCAAGGATCGCAGCCTGATTCCGAACTTCATCGAAGAGTCGCTGCGCCACGAGAGTCCCGTCAAGGGTGATTTCCGGATGAACCGCAGGCCGGTCAATGTCGGCGGGGTTGACCTGCCCGCCGGCAGCACCGTGATGATCGTGCAGGCGGCGGCCAACCGGGATCCGCGCCGGTTCGAAGAACCCGCCACCTTCGATCCGGCCCGCAAGAATGCGCGCCAGCACATTTCGTTCGGGCGCGGTATCCACAGCTGCCCGGGCGCGCCGCTGGCACGGGCCGAGACCCGGGTGGCGATCGAACGGTTGCTCGACCGCACGACGGACATCAGGATCGACGAAAGCGTTCATGGGCCGGCGAATAACCGCCGCTACCAATATGTTCCGACGTACATCCTGCGTGGCCTGACCGAACTGCACCTGGAATTCACACTGGGATGAAAGTTTGGGTAGACGATCAGAAGTGTCGGGGTCACGGCATGTGTCTCACGCTGTGCCCCGACGTGTTCAGCCTGACCGACGACGGATACGCCGAGGCGATAGATTCCGATGTCCCAACGGAATTGGAGTCGGCAGCTCAGGAGGCAATCCAATGCTGTCCCGAGCAGGCGATCAGCGAGAAGTAATTAAATCCACCGGGCGAGTAGGGAGATTCGAGTGGCAAAGGGCTATGTAATCTTGACCGAGGCCATCAAAGATGCGGAAGGCATGAAGGCGTACGCCCAAGCCGCCGGATCGGCGATGAGCGGTGCCACCATCCTCGCGGTGGACACCGCACCCAAGGTCATCGAAGGCGACTGGCACGGCGACCAGACCGTCGTACTGGAATTCGAGTCGGTCGATGCCGCTCGGGCTTGGTATGAGTCCGAGGGCTATCAGAAAGCGGCGAAACTGCGGCAGGCCGCGGCCGACTGCAACGCGGTCATTCTCTCCGGATTCTGATCGCTATTCTCCGACGATGGAGATTGCCTGCCGGGGGCATTGACGGACGGCCTCACGCACGTCCGCCTCGTTCTCCGGGGTGACTTCTTCCTGATGGACGGTCAGCATGTCGTCATCGCCGAGCTCGAATATGTCGGGGTTGATGCCCATGCAAACGCCGTTGCTCTCGCAGAGGCCCCAATCGACTTCGATCTTCTTCGTCACCGTGACCCCTTACCGAAGCACCTTGACGGGCACGTTCTGCCAACCCGCGACGTTCTGCATGTTCACCCGTTTGCACCCCGCCCAGTCCACTTCGTAGCGCGGCATGAAGTCGAGTAGGCGTTCCAGCGCGATCCTGCTCTCCATGCGGGCCAGCGCGGCGCCGAGGCAGCTGTGAATCCCGTACCCGAGTCCGAGGTGCTGCGCCTCGGTCTGGTCACGCTCGATGTCGAATGCGTCGGCGTCGGTGAAGGCTTCCGGGTCGCGGTTCGCCGCGGCCCCGCAGAGGAACACCGGCTTGAAGGGCGGAATCACGCCACCGCCGACGCGTGCCTCTTTGAGGGTGTAGCGGACGTTGTACTGCACAGGACCCGCGTAGCGCAGTAGCTCCTCCACGGCGCCCGGGATCTTGTCGCGGTCCTCCTGCAGCTTCTGCCATTGCTCGGGATGACGGGCGAAGAGCACCGCCGCGTTGCCGAGCAGCTTCGTCACCGTCTCGGCGCCGGCACCCCCCAACAGCGTTGCGAAGCCGGTGATCTCGATGTCGTCCAGCTTTCGGGGCTCGCCGTCCTCGCCGGGAATCTCGGCCGCGATCAGCCTGCTGATCATGTCGTCCTGCGGGTCCGCGCGCCGCTCCTGGATGAGACTGAAGTAGTACATCGCCGTGTCGATATTGGCCTGCATGCCCGCTTCGCTGACCTCGATCTGCCCCGGTTCGTGGTGCAGACCGGTGTCGATCCAGTGCCGCACCTGCTGGCGGTATTCCTCCGGCACTCCGGCCATCCGGGTGATGACTTCCACCGGGAACGGGCCCGAGAAGTCCTGCACGACGTCGAAGTTGTCTGGATCGACGGCGCCGAGATACTTGTCGATCGTCTCGATGACCGTTTCGCGCTGCGACTGGATGGCCCGCGGGGTGAACGCCTTGTTGAGCAGGCTGCGCATGTGGCGGTGCTCCGGCGGGTCCATGAAAATGATGGACTTCTGCTCGGGGGGTATGCCCTTGCGCACCATCGCCAGGTCACAGCCGCGCGCCGAGGAATACGTCTCGAAGTCCTTGAACGCTGCCGCGACGTCTTCGTGGCGGGTCAGCGCGTAAAAGTCCTCTTTTTCGTCGTAGTACAGCGGGGCATCCTCCCGCATCCGTCGGTAGATCTCGAACGGATCGTTGAAGTACTCCTCCGAGAACGGATCGAAGACGACCTTCGGTTTTGTCACTGAATCCTCCTCAGCGGCGAGGGCGGGCTGAAACCTTTACAGCGGAGTCCGGGACTGTAACGCTAACGGTAATACCTTCGTGACGAACCTGAAAGACCAAAACGCTGGCATTTCAAACCCTCTTTCCAAGGGCCGCCCCGGGTTCGACGGCCTTCGTGACGCCATCCAGTGCACCGAGTTTTTGGCCGGGGCCGGCCCCGACGAATCCGTCCTCATCGCGGGTGGCCCATCAGGGCCAGCGCCGCGTCGGCCGCATCGAGCACGGCGCCGCCGTTCGCCCCGGCCCCGTCGGCGAGGTCGACCACCAGCCGCACATCCTTCTGCAGCAGCCCTCCCGCGACGCCGGCCAGCCGATCCAGCCCGCCGATCCCGCCCAGGGCGTTGAGCGCGAAGCTGTTTCCACTGCTACGGGAGACCACCTCGGTGAGACGGTCCGGTTCGATGCCCAGCTCCTTGGCCAGTGACAGGGCGGTGGCCGCGGTGGCCAGATGGGCGGTGAACAACAAGTTGTTGAGCAGTTTCGTGGTCTGTCCGGAACCCAACTCGCCGAGGTGAACGACCGGATCGGCATAGGTTTCGAAGACCGGACGACAACGCTCGACGACGTCGGGCTCGCCACCGACCATCACCAACAGGCGGCCATCGGCCGCCGCGCCTCCCCCGCCGCTCACCGGCGCGTCGATGACGGAAACGCCTTGCGGGGCGGCCTTATTCGCAAGCTCTCTGCAGGTGTTCGGGTGCACCGTGCTGTGCACGGCGATGACGCTGCCGGGCTTCATCGCCGGCAGCAATCCGTTGTCGCCGCAAGCGAGTTCGTCGATGTCGGCGTCGCCGACTACGCAGAGGCAGACCAGATCACTGGCCGCGGCGAGCTCGGCCGGAGACCCGGCGATTTTGGCCGGGGTGTCGGCGAACGCCTCGAGGGCCTCCGGCCTACGCGCCCACAACGTGGTGGGGTAGCCGCCCTCGGCGATCCGCCGCGCCATGGGGCCGCCCTGGCTGCCCAATCCGATGAATCCAACGTGCATCATCCGGCCTCCAGATCGGATTCCGTGTTCGTTGAACCCTGGGCCACGCATTGCCGCACGAACTCAAGAACTTTCGAGTGGTAGTCGGGGGCGGCGTGGCCGAGGCTGATGTTGTGCCCGGCGCCCGGTTGTCGATGCACGATGAAACGCGGGGCCCCGGCGAACAAGGCGCCAACCTCGGCCACCGCCGCATCGTCGGTCTGCCAGACCTTTTCGTGCTCGGCGATGCTGAAGTGCACCGGGATGTCCACGGCGGGCGCGAGCTCCGGGAAAGTCTTTCGGGCCCAGTCCGACACCATCTGGTCCTCGTAAGCCGGGGCCGACGGCGAAACCGTGGCGCCGCCCAGGACCTCGGGCGGATAAAGCTCCTCTGGGCTCCACAGCAATTCGCGCATGCCCGACGGGCGGCGTTCACGGGTAGCCGTTTTCAGTATTTCCCTGGCCGCGGGGTGGTAGTGCCGGCCCGTGCCCGCGAGCTCGATGCCGAGCAGGTCGGCACCTCGCGCGTCGGCGGCCATCCGCAACGTCAACTCGCAGCCGCCCGAATGTCCCCACACGAATACGCCTGCGCCACGCGGTCGTTCGCTGAGGATGCGATCGACAGCACCGTAAGCCAGGTTGACGCGCTGCTCGCCGGAGGCCATCGCTTCGGGATACGGGGCCGAGCTGCCATAGCCGGGCCGATCCAGGGCCACAACGGTGAATCCGGCTGCCGCGCCGGTCCGGGCAAGGGAATACGACGGGTGACCCGGGCAGTCGAAGTACATTGCGGTGGTGCCTCCGCCGTGGATCGCCACGATCACGGCCTTGGGATCGTCGGCCTCAGCGACCAACGCCGACATCGGCACGCCGTCCACGATGACGAGCCGGGGACGGGGGGCGGTACTCATTTATCGGCCCGTAGCAGGATCACGCCGCTGGGCGTAAGTCCGCCGCTGCTGACCACACCGACGCGGGCGTCGGCGACTTGGCGGTCACCGGCCTCGCCGCGCAGCTGTGTGACGGCCTCATGCAAAAGGCCCATGCCATGGGTGCGGCCATGCGAAAGCTGACCGCCGTGCGTGTTAAGCGGCAGCTGCCCGTCGCGCGCAATGTTCTTGCCGCCGTCCAGGAATTCCTTGGCCTCACCAATCCCGCAGAAGCCCAGCGCCTCGATCCAGGAAAGGCAATTCATGGTGAACCCGTCATACAACTCGGCCACGTCGACGTCCGCCGGCCGTAGCGAGGTGCGCGTCCACACGTGCGCGGCCTGGCCCAGCACCTGCGGCTCGTGGGTGAGAGTGCTTTGGTCCCAGTCGATTCGCTCGATGATCTGCGTTCCCACGGCTTCCACCAGCACGGGCGGCTTCGCCAGGTTACGAGCGGCGTCGACGGCCGAGACGATGACGGCGATCGCACCATCGCAGGGCACGTCACAATCGTAGAGACCGAACGGCGTGGTGATGGGCCGCGCGTTGAGGTAATCGTCCATCGTCATCGGCGACCGGTAGATGGCGGTCGGGTTGAGTTCGGCATTGGCGCGCTGGTTCAACGCGATCCAGCCCAGCGTTTCCTTGGTGGTGCCGTACCGGTGAAAGTGCCGCTGCGCGTTCATCGCCAAGGTGTGTGCCGCAGACGTGGCGCCAAATGGCATCTGCCAGCCCGACATCCGGCCCATCGACGGCGTGATCTTGCCCTGCTTCATCAACTCGCCGTTGGTGGCTTCCCACAGTGTCCGGAAGCACAGCACGTGACGCGCCAAACCGCATGCGACCGCGAGCATCGCGGCGATCACCGAGCCGCCCGGGCCGAACGTCTCCATGGCGCCGTTGTGCCACGCCGGCCGAATGCCCAGTGCCGCCTCGAGAGCGGTGACACCGCCCTCGCCGAAACCGCCGACATTGATCGCGCCGGGGTAGGTGGACAGGCCGTCGATGTCGGCATACGTCAGGCCGGCGTCGGCGATCGCCGCTTCGCATGCCTGCACCGTCAGCGTCAGCGGCAGCTGCATCAACCGGCGTCCGATCGGCGACATGCCGATGCCGGTCAGTGCGACCTTGTCTTCAAATTTGTCCTCGGCGAGCATCGGTCGCACGTGTTCGCCGAAGCGGTCCGGTGCGATCTCGTCGACCGGCAGCGGACCGGGCTCGGCGTCGGGGATGGGCCGAAACAGCGGAAACCACACGTCCTCGACCTGTTCGAAGACGACCTCGACCTGTTGGCCGAGCTCGAGCTGATCGGGCTCGCAGTCAACGATGTTGGTGGTCAGTCGCACCCGGGGGTCTTCGGCGATCGCCACCTGCGCGATCACGTAGGGCGCCGGCAGCCCGGGCAGGCTGAATCGCTCGTTGATGGTGAATCCGGCCAGCGTCGCCTTGCCGGACAGCGTGCGCACCCCGATGTCCAACGACCGGCAATAACGGCACACCGGCGCCGGCGGATGGATCAGGGATTCGCAGGCCTTGCATTCCTGCAGCCGGAGCTTTCCGTCGGCTCCCGAGGTCCAGAAAAACTCGTTCTCCTGTGTGACCTGGGGCAATGGGCGGCCCGGTGCTGCTGACACGTCACCTCCGGGGTCGCACGGCCGGACCGGTAGGCCCATTATGCAAATTGGAGAATTACGTTATCACCCTAGGCAGGCGCGATCCAGCTCGCATTAGCAGTGCTCGTGCTGCATGTTAGGTGAGATTGGGGCCGCTCGCCGTCAGTACGGCACCCAGACGCCGTCGAAATAGGCACCCCATTGGTGAAAGCCGACACTCCACATCGGTTCGTTCGGTGACCACCATGGCCGTGGCGGAGGCGGCGGCACGTCCTGTCCGGCAAATGACGGCGCGTATGCCGGCGGTGCGGTGTACCACGGCGGCGGCGCCGGTAGTGGTTTGCATTCAAACGTCGACACATTCCACGACAAATTGGGATCGCACTGCGCCGAGCTGATGCCCGGCGTCGCGAGCGCCACGGCCGTTATCGCCACGAAGGCGGCCGCAACGACAACTGTCAGACGACGAACAAACCACCTCATGGTGGGCCTCCCACTGGGGCCATCCTGACCTTGGCTGTCTCAGCTTATTCCGTTGCTGCCGCCGCGACTAGTGAAGAACATTCGGGAGGCGACACAACACCGAGTCCGATCTCTCATCGGATTTCGGTTCGGCCGGGCGTTATGCTCCAAGCGCGGTATCAAGTACTTAACATTCGGAGGGCTGGTTGCTCGACGCAGAGAAGATCCTGATCACCGGCGCGACGGGCAAGATCGCGTTCCCCATCGCGCGTGCCCTGGCCGCAGCGGGAAACGAGGTGTGGGGCGCCGCCCGCCTGAAAGATCCCGCGGCCCGGCAAAAACTTGTGGACGCCGGGATCAAGCCCGTGGCGCTGGATGTCGGTGTCGGCGACTACTCAGCCCTCCCCGACGATTTCACCTACGTCTTCCATGCTGCCGTGGACCCTGGCACGGACGACTGGAACCGTTGCGTGGAAACAAACGCACAGGCGTCCGGCGAATTGCTTCACCACTGCCGCACCGCGAAGGGTTTCGTCTTCTGCTCCACCGGTTCGATCTACGCCTACCAGGGTCAGCGACCGCTGACCGAGGCAGATCCGCCGGGGGCGCCGCTGCGGGCGAACTACAGCTTCTCCAAGGTTGCCGCGGAAGCGGTGTGTACCTGGGTCGGCAAGCGCTACCGGGTTCCGCTCACGATCATCCGGATCTGTTCGACGTACGGCCCCCAGGGCGGTGCGCCGGCCGATCGTCTCGATGCGATGTTGGCGGGCAAGCCCATTCGGTTGCATCCCGACAAGCCGAACAATTACAACCCCATCTATGAAGACGACTACGTGGAACTGGGCATCCGCGCGATGGAAGTCGCCGCGGTGCCGCCGGTCGTGGTGAACTGGGCCGGCAGCGAGACCGTCAGCGTCGAAGAGTACTGCGCGTTCATGGGTGAGCTGGTCGGTGTCGAGCCGATTTTCGAGTACACGCTCGCAGGCGCACACCCCGCTATGGCCGGACGTCACCCACATGCACGAGGTTCTCGGCCGCACGAAGGTGCCCTGGCGTGACGGCTTCCGGCGTATGGTCGCGGCCCGCCACCCCGAAATCCACGCTGCCTCAGCATGATTCGACGAGAGCTTGAGGAGGTGAGTGATGCATCTTCCCGGCACGCCATCGGACGAGGTGACCGAGATCCTTGCCACCGGGAGTGGCGAGGTCACCACGCTGTTCGTGTCCATGGCGATCCGCCATCCCGACGGAAAAGACGCCGAGTACCTGCGCTGGCACACCCTTGACCACCGCCCGGAGCAACACCGGCTGGCCGCGGTGCGCGCCTCGTTGCGCCTGGTGTCCACACCGGCCTGCCGTGCGGCACGCGCGCTCAGCGAGGGGCCGTTGGACGCGGTCGACCACGTGATGACGTACTTCTTCACCGACACGGCCGGATTGCAGGATTTCAATGAGCTGTCAACGGCATTGGGCAATGCCGGCCGAAAGCTGCCACTGCTGCCACCGGTGGAGCGTGGCGTGTACGAGGTGCAAGGCAAAGCGGCCGTGCCGCGCGTCAGGATCGGGTCGGACGTTCTGCCCTGGCTGCCGGTGCGGGGCGCGTTCGTCTTGGTCGAGCGGGGACCGGCGTCGCCGGACCCGCTGCTGGAGGTCGACGGTGTCGCCGGTGTCTGGTCCGCGTTGTCGCGCCAGGTCGACGCCAGCCTGGCGAGTGCCCGAGAGAACCAGACGATCACATACTGCTTCCTCGATGACGATCCCATCGCCACCGCCGAGCGGCTGCGCCCGGTGCTGACGGCCCGCTGGGCCGGCTCGGACATCGAACCTCTCTTCGCCGCCCCGTTTTTCGCGGTCGTTCCATACGAGTGGGATCGGTATGTGCCATAGGGAAGGGGTCGCGTGCGCATCGGCGTGATGGTTGGTTCTGACAAGGAGCGCTCGCGCGCCGGTCGGCTAGCCGGGCTGATCGACGATGGTGTCGCGGCCGAAAGCGACGGTTTCACCGCGTTTTGGATGCCCCAGGTCCCCGGCTACCTCGACGCGATGACCGCCGTAGCCCTGATCGGGCGGGCCACCGATCGCATCGAGATCGGAACGGCCGTCGTTCCGATTCAGACTCGCCATCCGATGATCATGGCGCAACAGGCGCTGACCACCCAGGCCGTGTGCGGTGGGCGGTTCACGCTCGGCATCGGGCCCTCGCATCATTGGATCGTCAACTCTCAACTGGGATTGCCCTATGATCGCCCGGCACGCTTGATGGGTGACTACCTCGACGTGCTCGGTGCGGCCTTCGCCGGACCGGGGAGCGTCGATGTCGACAACGAAAACTATTGCGTCCATTCGCCGGTCGATGTCACGGACGGGTTCGAGATGCCAATCTTGATGTCAGCGCTCGGCCCGAAAATGTTGCAACTCGCCGGGGAGCGGTCCGGCGGCACCATTCTCTGGATGGCGGACGAGCGTGCAATCGGAGACCACGTCGTCCCGCGCATCACCGCGGCGGCCGACCGGGCCGGGCGGCCCGCGCCGCGGATCGTCGCCGGCGTTCCCGTCGCGCTCTGCTCGAACAGCGAGGCGGACGATGCTCGCGGCTACGCCAGCGAGGTGCTCGGGCACGCGGACTTCTCGCCGAACTATGTGCGGCTGCTGCAGCACGGTGACGCCGAAGACGTCGGCGACACCATGGCGGCCGGTGACGAGACGGCCGTCGTGGATCGGCTGAACCGGTATCGCGACGCGGGCGCGACCGACCTGGCGGTGCGAATCGTGCCGCTGGGCAAGGACATCAGCGAGCGGACCAAATCGCGACGCCGGACCCAGGAGTTCCTGTCGTCCCTCTGTCCGGCTTTGTGATCAGCGCGAGGGCAGACCCAAGACACGCTGGGCGATGATGTTGCGCTGGATCTCCGATGTGCCGCCCGCGATTGTGCCTGCGTAGCTGCTGATGTAGCGCGCGAACCAGCTGGCGGTGAAAAGGTCGGGGGCGTAGGGGTTGTACGGGGCCGTGAGCGTTTTGTCGGGTAAACCCTCCGCCCCCGCCGCGTCCAGCGCGTGCCGCAGCGCGCTCTGCTCGGCCTCCGAACCGAAGACCTTCAGCACGGACAACGCCGCCACGTCTACCTCACCCCGGGCCGCGCGCCCCAGCGCAGCCGAACCGAGTAGCCGCAGTGCGTAATAGTCCATCACGATGGTCGCGTAGTGGTCCGCATTCACCTCGTCCGCCGGTCGGTAGTCCTCGAGCAGTTGCTCAAGCCGGTTCGCGAAGGCCATCCACATCAGGGTGCGCTCGTGGCCGAGCGAGCCGTTGGCCACCTGCCACCCGCCGTTGAGCGGGCCAACCAGGTTATCCGCAGGCACCCGGACATCGTTGAAGAACACCTCGTTGAAGTCCAGCTCGTCGGAGTCATACACCGATGGGAACGGGCGGCGCACCACCCCGGGGGTGTCGGTCGGGATGATCAGCGCGCTGATCCCCTTGTGCCTGGGAGCGTTTGGGTCCGTGCGAACGAAGGTCAGAATGAGGTCGGCGTCATGGGCGCCAGAGGTCCACACCTTCTGCCCGTTGACCACAAACTCATCGCCGACCAACTCGGCCTTGGTCCGCAAGCCGGCGAGGTCGGAGCCGGCTCCGGGTTCGCTCATTCCCAACGACGCGGTCTTCTCGGCTCGCAGGATCGGCACTGCCCAACGCCGCTTTTGCTCCTCGGTGCCGAAGGACAACAACGACGCCGCGATGATGCCGACGCCTTGGGGATTGAAGCAGTGATAGATCCGACGGCGCGACAGCTCCTCGCGATGTACGAACTGCTGCAGGATGTTTGCGTTGCGGCCGCCGAATTCCGCCGGGTTGCCCGGCAATAGCCACCCGTGGTCGAACTGGAGCCGCTGCCAGCGGCGCGACCATTCGGGCACGTGCGAGGTCGACGAGGGCCGCTGCGCGGCTTGGGCCTGGGTCGGGAGATGTTCGGTCAGAAAGTTCACGAACTCCGCGCGAAACGCCTCTACGTCGGCGTCAAAGGTCAGTTGCACGGCACTTCTTCTCCGGACGGCTCAGCGCGTAAATCCCCACTCTGCCTCGTTCTCTTCGGTTTTGAGGTGCTCGGCCGGATCCTCGGTGTCAGTTAGCGGGGGCTGAGAAGCGCGGCTGGTGCGCTGACCGATTTCGGTGATGGCGTGTACGGGGCAGTCGAGCAGCGCCCGCATGACCGCGTCGCGATCCGACTCCGCCACCGTGCCGTCCCCGATGAGGGATGCGTATCCCCAATCATCCAGCGAGAAGTATCCCGGCGCGTGCTTGGCGCAGATGCCGAAGCCGTCGCATATGGTGCGGTCCAGACGGATTTTCATGCTTGCCTCACAGGTTCCGCCTCGTACGGACGGTCCGCGCGGAACGCGCCGCGTGTGCAGTCCGGACACGTGCCGTCGAGATGCACACTGACTTCGTCGGGGAACTGATCGAGCAGGCTGGCGGCAACGTTGGTCGCGGCATCCAGCGTCGCGCACGCGCCGCGTCCACGCAGCAGCACCGACCAACGGCGCAATCGCTCAACGTCTTCTGTCGTCGCAGCGCCGTCGCGCAGCGCCCCGGCGGCCGCCGCCATCGCCGCCGTCCCATTGAAACACGATCCGCACTGCCCGGCGTTTTCGCGGTCAAAGTACGCGAGCACCGATGCCGCCACCGCAACGGGACAGTCGTCGGTGATGACCGAGATCGCGCCGCAGCCCAAGCCGCTGCCGACCCCTCGCATCGTCTCATGGTCCAGGGTTGTCTCCAACACAGAGCGGTTGAGCAGACCGGCGAAGTAGCCGCCCATCAAAGCTCCGCGCACGTGGCCGGTCGGAATACCATGCAAGGCAAGCAATTCGGTGAACGCCAAGCCATGGGGGAGTTCGTAGAGGACCGGCGGCTTACCGCCCCCGGTGATGGTGGCCAGGAAGGTTCCCGGCGACAACGTCGTGCCTTGCGACCGATAATCGGCCGAGCCGTGGCTTTGCAGGTAGGGCAGGTTCGCCAAAGTCTCGACATTGCTCACCAAGGTGGGCCGGTCATCGACCCCCGCCTCGAAGGGCCGCGGCGGTTTGTCTGTCGGCTTGGCCGGGCCGCCGTTGATGGCCCGAACCGCGGCGGTCTCCTCACCGGCGACGTATCCCGGTCGCACGGTGAGCATGTCGATCTTGACACCGAGCGTGTCGGGATCCAGCTCGCCGAGCGCGGATTCGACGCTGTGCGCCGATTCCGGGTCGGACACGTAGATGTAGGCGAGGTCAGCGGCGACGATCGCCGCGGTGAGCCGCAGCCCGTCCAGGACCAGGTGAGGGCGATTGCGCAGCAGCCAGCGGTCCTTGACCGAAGCCGGTTCTCCCTCTTCGCCGTTCGCGACGACGACGGGAACACCCATCAAATGTCCGTTGTCGCGTACCGCCCGCAGCTTGACCGCCAGCGGAAACGCCGCACCGCCGCGCCCGACCAGGCCACTGGATTCGACTTCGCTCAGGAATTCATCGGCATCGGCCAGCGGGTGGTAGCCGCCGAGCTTTCGATAGGACGCCAGATCCTCCCGACCGGTCTGACCACTCAGCAGCCGCGGCGTGCACCCGGGCGCGCTGGCGGTGGTGATGGTGGTGGATTCAGCGGTGTTCACGGCTGGTCCGCCGTCGCCTTAGTTAGGCTTGCGCACATGCGAACTGCGGTGGTGCGTGTCAACGTCGACCCGGACAGCGTGCTCACGCCGGCGCAACTACGTGACGGCATGGCGGCTCTCCTCGAGGTTGCGGCCGAGGCCGGTGTGGGCGTAGTCGAAAACGACCTCGCATCCCTGCCGGCGAGTCGTCGCGAGGTTGAACTGCTCATCGCGGCCGAAGATGGTGACACGGCGAAGAGCACCGCTATCGAGTTGTGCATCAAAGCGTTCAGCGCTGGGCCGGTCCCGGGTGTAATCACCTTTGTCAGCCGAGGGACCGACGACGACGCGCACGGGGTGCTGTCCGCGTTCGGGTTGACCGGTGACATCGAGCGCACGCCCGGCGATGACGGATTCGACATCGTCCACGTAACGCTGCGGGAGTCCGACCTCGAACGGATTCCGGAAAGCCGTGTGCACACGGCGCTGGAGGCGTCGCTCAATTGCGAGGTCAACATTCGCACCGTGTAGCGCCATTACGAGCCCAGGAATTCGAGAATCGCGGGTGCCGCCTGCACCCAGGTGTCGAACATGTTGAAGTGCTGCACCCGGCCCGCGGCGCGGTCTTCGGACGCGCGCTCCCAGGCGTCCTCGGGCCAGGGTGGATCGATGAGCTTTGATCCCTTGATCAGGCAGCTGACTTCCAGCGACGTCCGCTTCGGGTGATCCATGTCGTTCTCGCCGCCGCGAATGATCAACGTGGGGACCTTGATCCGGTCGAACATCTCGTCCTCGACGCCCGGGATCGTCTGTCCCGGTTTGGAGACGAAGGCATTGAGCCAGCGCAGCATCAACTTGAGGAATTCATCGTAGTCGAAGTCCAGGAACCGCTGCTTGTTGTTCGGGTTCTCCTCGATGCGCTCACGCCATTCGGCCACCTTCACCACGCCGTCCATGCCGGTGCCGCGCACCGCGAGGATGCTCGGAATGATATAGAAGGAGCCGAGCACGAAGGTGCCGTAGGTGCCGCCCACAATGTTCCACACCACGAGCTTGGTGACCATCTCGGGGTAGAGCATCGTGGTCAGCATGGAATCCCTTGCCCCGCCTGACCCTCCGGCCAGAATGCAGCGCTCGAAGCCTAGGCCGGTCACCAGCTTGTGCAGCGTCTCGGCGCGCATATGCGACTCGCTCTGTCCGTAGAACTGCACATCGGAGGCGCCGCAATTGGGCCGGTCCCACAGCAGCACCCGATAGCCACCCGCGGCCAGGGCGTCGGCCAGCGGACGCAGGCCGGGGATCTCCTTGCTGAACCGGCCGCCCGGCGTCAGGGCAATGAGATCGCCGGAGTCACCGAGGATTTCGTAGACGACGTTTCCCCCGTTGATCTCAATAGAAGGCACCCGATTCTCCTGTAGCTAGGCCTGAACCAAAACGTCGTTGCCGACCACGCGCACCGGATAGGTACGGATACTCCATTCGGGCTTGACCGCGGTGGTGCCGGTCGCCAGCTCGAAACCCCATTGATGCCAGGGGCAGTAGATGTATTCCAGGTTCCGCACCATGACGGAGTCGCCCGGCGCGGTCTCGTCGACGATCGTGCGCCCCCGGGCTCGTCCCGAACACAGCGGCCCGCCTTGGTGGGGGCAGTAGTTCGCGATGGCGTAGAACGTGCCGTTGACGTTATAGACGCCGACGCCGTGCCGTCCGATCGGTACCAGTTTGTGTGTGCCCGACGGGATTTCGTCTACGGTTGCGACGACATGCTCGCGGCCCTGGGCGAGACGTGGCTCGGGCCGTTTGGTTTCTTCCGTCAACTCAGAGCACCCGGGTCTGACCCTCGAGGACCGGAACGGTCTCCGGCAGGTGATACGTCGCGATGCCGTTCTTGTACATGACCGCGTCGCGGGCGTACTTGGGCAGGTGCTTGACCAACCAGCGCGGGTCGTCGAACGTCCAGTGCGGGTAGTCCGAGGAGAAGAGCAAGATTTTCTCGCACTCCATCCATTCCAGCGCGCGGGTCAGTTGGGTCTTGTCTTCCGGATAGTCCAGCGGCTGGGTGGTGAACTTGATGTGGTCCTTGACGTACTCGGACGGCTTGCGCTTGATGTCGAGCCACGACTTGCGTGCGTCGTAGATCGCGTCCATGCGCCACATCAGCGGAAGGATCCAGCTGAATGCGTGCTCGACGAACACGATCCGCAGCGTCGGGAATCGGTCGAAGACGCCGTCGAAGATCAGGCTCATCACCTGGTTGGCCGCCAGCAGGGAGTAGGTCACCATGAAGTCGTGGTTGTAGCTGGGGAATCCCACCGGCGGGATCGGCAGCTCATCGAACTGGCTGCGTGACAGGTGGCAGCTCACGGTGATGTCGTGCTTGGCGGCGGCCGCCCAGATCGGGTCGTACTTCGGGTGGCCCCAGGACGGGCGCGGCTCGGCCTTGATCAGAATCTGCGCCATAAAGGGGTGCCCGGCCCAGCGCTCGATCTCGCGCACCGACTCTTCCGGCTCCTCGATGGCGATGCAGATCGAGCCGCGCCACCGCTCGTGCCAGTTGTTGTGGCTGTCCAGCCAGTGATTGGACTGCCAGTCGTTCAACGCGGCCGACATCGCATGCTGCGCTTCAGGAATGCGCGCCGGGTAGGCCGCCGGCTCCAGGATTGCAATATCGGAGCCGGCCTCCATGATCAGCTGACGGAACGCCAAATCCGGGTCGCTGCAAGGAAACTCGCCGTTGGCAGGGAAGGAGTCCACGCGCATCGCATAGGAGTGCGCGTAGTCCGGCGCGTCGTAGTAGATCTGCTCGCCAACGGAACGGGTGAGGAAGTACTTGCTGCGCCACGGCTCGGGGATGTACGGGAGCAGCTCTCCGCGCTTGGGGGCCGGGTGGACATCCGAGTCGACGCAGCGGACGGCTATACGCTCGGTAGCGGGAACCCGCTCCTGCGAATGGGTCAACGTCATCTGGTTCTCCTCAGTCTTTCGCGATATTTCTACTGTGCGCCCACCCCGGCGGGAATGTCTATGCCGTACAGCTGCGCCGCGTTGCGCCAGCACAGCTTCTCGCGCTGCTCGGCGGACAACGCGCTGGGCAAATTGGTGACATCGCCGCACTGCCAGTGTGGATAGCTCGAGCCGAACATCACCATGTCGTCTTTGCCGGTGAAGCCGAACCATTCGCCGGCGAATTCGACGTCGCCGGGGCCGTCGAGACTGCCCTGAACGAAATACACGTGACCGGGCAGGTAGTCGCTGGGAATCCGCGGTGCCCATGGTGTCTGCTCGAGGTGCGGTCGACCGAACGTGTCCATGCGCCAGATGAACGGCGTGATGAAGTCGGCGGCGCCATCGCCCCATACGAACTTGAGGCCGTCGAACCGCTCGAACACTCCCTCGGCGATCATGTTCATCTGGTGGTACAGGTAGTTCAGCGCCATAAAGCTGACGTACTGCTCGTAGGTACGGGTGTTCCCGTTCGGCGTCGGCGGAAACGCGATGCCCGACCCGACCTCGATGTGCGCGGCGACGGGAAGCCCGGCGTCGACGGCGGCCTCCCAGATGGGCCAGAACTGCGGTTTTCCGTAGAGCTCGCGGGATTGCAGCGGCACGCCGATCTGGACCACCCGCGGATGGTTACGCCATCTCTCGATCTCGCGCAGCGCGCCGGGGATGTCGTCGGGGTTGACGCGGATGGTGCCGCGGAACCGCTCGCCGAATTGGCTGGACTCCAGCCAGTTCGACACCATCATCTCGTTGTGCGCGGCGTGCAGCGCGCTGCCCAGGTGCCGGTCGGGCATGATGCCGCGCGTCATCGGATGCAAGACCGCCACATCGACCCCGCGCTTCGAAAACAGTTCATCGGCAACGAAATCCGGATCCGAACCGGGGTACTGGCGGTCGGGGCCCTCGGTGTTGGGCGCGTACTCACCGCCGGGGGCGCCGTACCAGTCCATCTCGTAGTCGGGAAACCCGCGGCTCTTGAACGGCTCGCGCAGGGTCTTCCGCAGCGCTTTGTTGGACGGGAAGAAGATGTGCACGCTCGCGTCGATCAACGGTGTGCTGGTTCCGTCAGCATGTGTGATCACGAGGGCCACCCTTCGGCTCCGGCGGCCAAAGCCCGCCGTGCGAGGTCATATGATAGCCAATCTAACATTTCCGTCAGCGGTCCATCAATGGGTTTCCGGTAAGCATGTCGTTTAATCATCATCCCTGATAGCGGGCGTTTTAGAGTCTTTCGGGCAAGTCTCGTTCTTCATTCCGGATAATACCATTCTCCGGCCTGGGAACAGTCGCGGTCCCGGATGGTTTGTCACCACGGCGGCTGGCCCCGATGGGCTAGTCCGCAGTCCCGCCTACCGTGACGCCGGCCGCCCGCTCGAACGGTTTGACCACCGTTGTGAAGTCGGAGTCGGGCCCTTCATCCTGGGCGAGTGCCTCCCACAGCCGGCCGACGGTTTCGGCTAGTTCGGCGGGCACGCCAAGCGCCCTCGCCTCGTCGAGGTAAAGACGCACGTCTTTGAGCATCAGTCCCGTCGCGAAGCCGTAGTCGAATGTGCGGGGCAGGATCGCCCGCGGGAACTTGTCGCGGCTTGCGCTCGTCGCACCCGATCCGGCATTGAGCACCTCGATCATCACGCCCGGGTCGAGGCCGGCTTTGACACCCATCACGACGACTTCCGCGGTCGCGATCAAGACGTTCGCCGCCAGAATGTTGTTCGCCAGCTTCATCGTCTGCGCCGACCCGGCCTTGTCGCCGACATACACCGGCCGGCCCAGAGCTTCGAGCGCGGTTCGCACGGCGTCGAATTCGCCGCGCGGGCCGGACACCATGAGCGCCAGCGTCCCTTTCTCGGCCCCGCTGACACCGCCGCTGACCGGGCTGTCTATCGCCGCGATGTTGCGCTGGGCCAGCAGGCCATGGATCTGCACCGCCATTTGGCCACCGACAGTGGACAAGTCAACGTAGCGCTGCACCCGTGCGCCCTCGATCACGCCGGCCGGACCGGTCGCCACCTCGAGTGACGCGCGCGGGGTGGGAAGGCTGGCCATCACCGTTTCCGCGCGATCGGCGACCTCCTTGGGTGACGACGCCGGGCGTGCCCCTAGAGCGACGACGCGCTCGAGGGCCTCGCTGCGGGTGTCGAAGGCGACGACGTCGTGTTTCTCCTGAACCAGGCGGCGAGCCATGGGGAAGCCCATGTTTCCAAGCCCGATGAACCCGACCTCCACGACGCGCCCCTAGTCCCGATCCACTTCGGCGAACGCGTCATTCGCGATCCGAAAGCTGTCGACGGCGGCCGGGACGCCGGCGTAGATGGCGACCTGCAGGAAGACCTCGCGGATCTCATCGCGGGTAACACCGTTGGTCAGTGCCGCCTTGACATGCGTGCGCAATTCGTTGGGCCGGTTGAGCACTGAGATCATCGCCAAGTTGAGCATGCTGCGAATCTTGCGTGGCAATTCCTCACGGCCCCACACGGCGCCCCAGCAGTACTCGGTGACGAGATCCTGCAGGGGCCCGGTGAAGTCATCCGCGTTGGCCAATGCGCGGTTGACGTATTCCTCGCCCAGCACCTCGGAGCGGATTTTGAGCCCCCGCTGATAGGTTTCGCGATCCAATGTTTCCTCCTTCAGGTCGGGGCAGCGGCCCTCGTCGGTCTCGTGCGTGAGCTGCCGAAGTTCCGATTGCCTGAGCGCAGTCTTGCACTGTGGCCGCTCCGCGGGGTCTACAGTCGAGATTCAGATGCACCCGCCCGCTCGTGTCCTGGTTACCGTTGGGAAATTGCCGGCACTTGAATGCACACCAAGTCCCTTGCAGCGGTTGGTGATACAGGTGCGTGCGACGCAGGTACTGGGGGAGCCGGAGTAAGGAGAAGCTGTGACCGGAGCAAGCGCGGATATCTGGGAAGTGATGTCGACGGCCCGAACGATCCGGCGCTTCACCGACGAGCCGGTCGACGACGCGACTCTGGCGCGATGCCTCGAGGCGGCCAGGTGGGCTCCCTCGGGCGCCAACGCGCAAGGCTGGCGTTTCGTGGTGCTGCGGTCGCCCGAGCAGCGGGCCGTGGTGGCCAAGGCCGCGGCCCACGCGCTGGAGGTGATCGAGCCGGTGTACGGCATGAGCCGGCCCGCCGCCGACGACAACAGCCGTCGCGCCCGCACCTTTCGTGCGACGTACGAATTGCACGACCGCGCAGGTGAATTCACCTCGGTCCTGTTCGCCCAAGCGCACTACCCGACAGCCTCGGAACTGCTGCTCGGCGGTTCGATCTTTCCCGCCATGCAGAACTTTCTGCTGGCCGCCCGCGCCCAGGGGCTCGGCGCATGCCTGACCAGCTGGGCCTCGTATGGCGGTGAACAGCTGCTGAGGGATGCCGTCGGTGTGCCGGAGGGCTGGATGGTCGCCGGTCATGTGGTGATCGGGTGGCCCAAGGGCAATCACGGGCCGCTGCGCCGCCGCGCGCTTGCCGAGTTCGTGAACCTTGACCGCTGGGACAACGCCGCCGACGGCCTGGTGACCAGCGGTTAGGTCGCGGGAGAATTCCGCTCGTCACCGGCTTGTGGTGACCCCATGCCCGAATTCAGAGATTATTACTTCCACAACCGAGAATGTTATTCTCGCCTGACAGTCACGACGAGAGGCGGCGCGGATGCTGTTGGAGTTCGATGCTGATCAGCGACTGTGGCAGGACACCGTGCGCGACGCCGTCGCGAAGCAGTGCCCGCCGTCGCTGGTGCGCAGCGTGGCCGAAGAGGGCGTAGACCCGAGCCCGCTATGGAAATCGTATGTAGACCAGGGCTGGACCGAGCTCAGCGATACGGACAGCGCCGTCGAGCTGGCCATCGTGCTCGAAGAACTCGGCCGCGCCACCGACCCCACCCCGTTCCTGGCAACGATGAGCCAGTTCGCCCCGCTCGCCGCGGACCGGTTCGACCCACACCAGTCGGGCACCGCGGTTTACGGCGGCATCGCGGCGCACCGGGACGCCGAGGGTTGGGTGCTGGATGGCACGGCGCGCCATGTGCTCGACGGTGACCGCGCGGATCGGCTGGCGGTGGTGACCGATGCCGGGGTATTCCTCGTCGAGTCCAGTCAGGTGTCGTCTCGGCGCTCGGCGGTGTTCGACCCCGTGCTACACGTCGCCGACCTGTCGTTCGCGGAGGTACGGGTGCCCGACAGCGAGCGCTTGACGGTCGACGCCGAGCGCGCCCACCATCTTGCGTTGACCGGCATGGCGATCACCATGGTCGGCGCCTGCCAACGCATTCTCGACTTGGTGCTCGAGCACGTCAGCAGCCGACAGCAGTTCGGCGTGGCGATCGGCTCGTTCCAGGCCGTCCAGCACAAGGCCGCCGACATGCACGTCGCCGTGCAACGGGCGCGGGCACTGGCGTATTTCGCCGCGTTGACGATCGCGGCCGACGATCCCCGCCGCCGGCTGGCGGCCGCGATGGCCAAGGCATCGGCGGGCGAGTGCCAGTCGTTGGTGTTCCGGCACGGTCTACAACTCCACGGCGCAATGGGATTCACGTGGGAGAACGACCTGCAGTTCGCGCTGAAACGAGCCAAAGCTGGTGAGCTGATGCTCGGCGGCGCGGCCGAGCACCGGGCGCGGATCGCGGAGGAATACCGTGCAGCTGACTTTTGATTCCGATGTCGAGGAGTTCCGGGCCGAGTTCTCGGCGTTCCTCGACGAAAATCTGCCTCCCGCAAGCGAAACGCTCGAGCGCCCGCGGTCGGTCTCACACATGCCCCAGTGGGCACGCGACTGGCAGCGGCTGTTGTTCGACAACGGCTGGCTGCTGCCCAGCCAGCCGCCGGAATTCGGTGGTCGTAACGCGTCGGTCATTCAGCAGTTCGTCTACCTCGAGGAGCTCAGCCGCCGCCGGATCTACCACAGCTTCAACCCGCAGGGCGTGAACATCGTTGGGGCGTCGCTGTTGTCGTTCGGCAGCGATGAGCAGAAGCGGCGCTGGGCGGTGCCGATCCTGCGGGCCGAGATCACCGCGTCGCTTGGGATGAGCGAACCCAGCGCGGGCTCCGACCTGGCGTCGCTACGCACTCGCGCGGTGCTTGACGGCGATCATTTCGTGGTCAACGGCCAAAAGGTGTGGACCTCGGGTGCCCACGATGCCGACGTCTTGTTGACGTTCGTCCGCACCAACCCAGATGTGCCGAAGCACAAGGGAATCAGCGCACTCATCATTCCCACCGATACCCCGGGTCTGGTGCGCCGTCCGTTCCCGTCGATCTGCGGTGCCGACGATCTGGATTTCAACGAGGTGTTCTTCACCGACGTGCGGGTGCCGGCCGAAAACCTGGTCGGCGAGCTCGACCAGGGTTGGCGCGTGGCCAACGGATCGCTGGGACACGAACGCACCATGATGTGGCTGGGTTTCGCCGATCGCCTCGAGAACATGATCGACGACTTCCATCCCAGCACCGAGGTCGAGCGCGACCAGTACGCCAGCACGATCATGGACAAGCAGGCGTTGCGCTTGTTGGGTTCCGCGGCCCTGGCCCGCGCTGCGCGCGGCGAAGATGACGTGGCCGCGATCTCGGTGCTCAAGCTGCTCGGTTCCGAAGCGGAGTTGCGTGGCATGGAGCTGGCATTGACGTCCGCGGGATCCGACGGGCTCGTGCACCCCGGACTGACGGGGCCGTACGCGCACATGAACCTCGACCACTACTTCGCCAGCTGGTTCGAGCGCTACGCACGCAGCTTCTCCGGGACCATCGCCGGCGGCACCTCCGAAATCCAGCGCAACATCATCGCCCAGCGGGTGCTCGGGCTGCCGCGCGGCTAGCACGGTTAGAGGGCTTGCTGAGAGACATTGCCGGGCAACGCAATCCAGTTCAAGCCCGGGGTGTGCAGCTGACCGGCCAGCCACGGCAACGCAGTGGCAAACACCGTGCCGGCAGTAGGCCAGTCGTGCTTTCCGGGCTGGGTGACCACCGCGCAGTCGATGCCGTTCGCGCGGCCGAGCTGGCACAGGGAAGCGGCAGCCGCAGCCTGGTTACCCGGGTCGGAGTCCGCGCCGCGGCTCGCGACAGACAGCGCGGCGCTATCGACAACCGTGACATCGCGACGCGGCGTCGGCGAACCGCCGGAGGTGATTGCGAACCAACCGGACACTCCGGTGTAGCGGCCGTGGCGCTTGATCACCGTGGTCGGGTCGAATTTCGCCCACGCGTCGGCATCTCCGTTGAAGAGAGTGGCGATGGTCTGTTCCTTGGTTCCGGTGTTGGGGGTCAGGTCGCCCTCGATGTCGACGAACGAGCTGAACATGTTGGGGTGCATGACGGTCAGGTCCACCGCGGTCGTCCCGCCCATCGACCAGCCGACAACGCCCCAGCGAGACGGATCAGGGCTGACTCCGAAGTTTGAAACCATAAAGGGAACAACATCTTTGGTCAGATGGTCGGCGGCATTGCCGCGGGCACCGTTGACACCTTCGGTGTCGTTGTCGAGCCCCCCGCTCGGGTCCACGAACACCAGAACCGGTGCGTTGCCACCGTGCGCCGCTGCGAAGGCATCCACGGAGTCCACCGCGCCGCCGGCGCGGACCCAGTCGGCGGGCGTGTTGACCATGCCGCCGATCATCATCACCGTGGGCAGCTGCGGCGGCGGGGAGCTCGCAAACCATGCCGGCGGCAGGTACACGAGTTCTTCGCGGTGCTTGAAATGCGATGCGTCGGCGGGCGTCTGCACCGACACCAAGCTGCCGTGCGGCGGCTTCTCGCCCTTCGCCGCCAACGCGATCACGGCGGCCTTGTCGGTCTGGCCAGGCAGCCGAGCGGAGGTGAACTGGTCCCAGGCGCTCTGCACGGTTTGGAAGTAGCCGATCCATTGGTTGAGCACGACCAGCGAGCAGAGCAGACACAGCGGCACGGCCACAATCCCCAGTCCACGTCGCCACCAACGCGCACCGCGCCAGCCCAGCATCAGCACCGCCATGGCCACACCGACCAACGCGATCCACACATACAGCGCCTGCGGTGCCGATTTGGAGGCGCCGTCGGCGATGAAAGAGTGCGCTGCGACGGCCGCCATGATTCCGACGAGGACGGCGACCGGCAGCGACAGCAGGCGCCAACGGCGCGAGCGCCACCCGGCGGCCAGCCCCAGCGTGGACGCAGTGACGATCTGGGCCGTGATCGGCACCCAACCGTTGATCAGGGATATGCCCAGTAGCGACATGGCGACTCCTCTTCTCAGCTGTACGAGAAAAGGATCGGATGCCGGCCTCGGCGAATTCTTGGTGGATTCTTGCAGAGCGCCGGCGGCCGGCGAGATGGCAGCGACGTCGAGTGTGAAGCCAGCTTCGCGCTCGGCTCCGAGCGTGCGATATCTCCACGATCGGCGGAGAACCACGGACAATTGGCGTCGTTTTCAGACGCTCTGCGGACCTAGACCGGGTCGAATTTGGTGATCAGCCAGGTGCCGTTGACCCGGGTCATGCTCACCAGCACACTGCTGGAGGCCATCGCGGGGTCGGGGTTGTCCTTACTCGTGGTGCTCTGGTCGACCAATACCAGCACGACGGCCGAATTCGGATGCAAGTCCTGAACCGCGGCGCCCAACACCCGAGCGTTGGTTTTCAGTGACTTCTGTTTGGCTGCCGGAGCGACGATCTGCTCGGTGAACTGGTTGTAGTACGACAGGAAATCTCCCGACAGGTGCGACTTGGCGGCGGCGAAGTCTTTGTCGAGGGTGTCGGGTGAGTAGGACAGCAGCGCGATCGTTCCGTCGGACGCCGAACTGACGACCGCGCTCGCGACGCCGGCGTCGGTTTGTTTATCGGGCCGGTACTGCGTGAAGTACAGCCAGGTCGCCGCGCCACCGGAAAGCAGCAGCAGCACAATCAGAATGACTGGAACGACTTTCACGTTGCGCCGCGCGCGTGGGACGCGACTTTCACTGCGGTTGGTTTGTTCGGCAGAGTCATCGGCCGTGTCGATGCTGGGCTTGTCCTCGCTCATGGAATGAACTCCACGGCGGACATCTTGTATTGCCCGCCATCGTTTTTGACGGTCACCTTGAGCCGCCAATTGCGTGGTTCGTCTTTAGCGCCCGCGGCGTTGGTGATGTGCGATGTCGCAGCGACAAGAACCAACGCGAAATCCCCGTTTATGGATTGCACGGCCGCCGCATTCACGGTGCCCTGGGTGACCACTTTGGATTGCTCGACGACGGTCGTGAAATCTTTTGCACGCGCCTCGAAGTCGTCCCGGAACTGGCCAGTCGAGCTGTCTATCACCCGCTGGACGTCCTCCTTGGCCTTGTTGAAGTCCATGGAAGTCAGGTTGACGACACCTTGTCTGGCTCCCGCGATGAAGTTCGCGGCGCGCTGGTTGCGCTCTACGGTTTCATGACGCTGCCACATCATGTATCCGCTGGCCGCGACAAAGGCGCAGATGAGGAGGATGACGGCCGCTTTCCACGTCACGGACAACGGTGGCATCCGCAAGCGTCGTCGGGAGCGGGCCGGCGTCGATTCCGATTCTGCGTCTTCGGGGGTTTCGCCGGAGACTTCTTCCTCGGTCTCCGCCGCGTCGACGTCGGTGTCGTCGGCCTCGGTGACGTCCTTGCCGACGTCGCTTCGTACTCGCCGGTCTTCGCTTCGGCGCCGTCGGTTACTTCCTCGTCGGCGGCTACCGTTTCTTCGGCGTCCGAGGCTTCGGCGGCCTCTGCCTCAACTTGGGCCAGTGCCTCGCGCCGGAGTCGGGCGGCACGGGCGCGGGCACGCGCCGCGGCGGCGAGTGCTTCGGCTTCGGCTGCTTCGGCTTCGGCTTCCTCGAGCAATGCCATCGCGTCGGCTTTCGATGTGGCCGAGTCGCGCGGTGATTCCTTCGCCTCACCCATCGTGCTTACTGCCTCGCCCTCATGATCGTACCTCTCACGCGGCTACCATCGCACGAGCGAGAACGGGTAACTGTTGCTGCCCCCCGGCCCGCCACCGCAGCCCGTGTCGAACGTCGAGTCGACTTGACCCGCCAGCGTCACCGCATCCCACGAGTAGACGTCATGCGAGGGGAAGAACTGGACCACGCAGCGAACCCCGTCGGGTACATCAACGGCCATGGTGTAACGGCCGTTGGCCAGCTGAGCTATTCCTCTGTAGACCGTCGCTTGCCCGTTGGGCTGCGGAGTTGCGTACACCTGCGCGCATCCCGGCGCTGGCTGAACGCACGGGCTAATCGACCAAATCCAGAGGTGGCCGGGATCCCGGTTCGTGTCCACCCTGTAGTTGCCGTACAGCATGTCCGCGTGGGCGGTCGGCGTGACAGTCAGCGCGACCATGGCAAGCGCAAGGCTGAGTGCGAAAGTCTTCACCGGTGCGTCTCCCATCTCTGCTCACGCAATTGCCCCAAATATAAGGTGGCGGTCACGCTGAACAGCCCTACTCGAAGAAAATGCGGCAGTTCATCCACAGGTTCGTCCAGGCCTACTAGTCGATGACCGCGGCTTCCTTGCGTTCGGTGATCGGCCGGGCGAGCTCTTGTTCGTCGCAGATGCGTTGCAGCTTCTCCAGCGTTTCGTCCAGGCCCGCACCGACCTTGCGACCGGGTGTGAAGATGGCCGGCAGCTTACGCATGCCCTGGATGACACCGATGGTCTCGTAGTGGACCGTTCCCTCCGGATCGCACTGGTAGTCGGGCATTCGGTCCAGTACCGCGGTCAGCATGGACTTGAACACGGTGCGCGCCACATTCGACCCGATACACCGGTGCACCCCCAGCCCGAAGCTGAAGTGCCGGTTGCCCTTACGGTCGAGGATGATCTTGTCCGGGTCGCGGAACACCGATGGGTCGCGGTTGGCCATCGCCCACGAAATCCACAGCCGCTCGCCCTCTTTGAACTGCGTGCCGTCGAGCTCGGTGTCGTCGGCGAAGGTCCTGCCATCCCCGGGCGCCGGGGTGAAGAAGCGCAAAAACTCTTCTGTCGCGGGGTCAAGCAAGGTTTTGCGCTCATTACTGAGCAGCTGCCGTTGCTCCGGGTGCTCCGAAAGCCATTCCAACGAGTGAGCCGTCAGGGCGGTCGTGGTGTCGAAGCCGCCTCCGATGACCAGGCCCAGGTTGCCGAGGATTTCCAGATCCGGAGCGGGCTCGCCGTCAATGCGCATCTGCAGCAGGCCATCAATGATCCCCGGCCGTGGGTTCTCGCGGACCTCCAGCATGTTGTTGACCATGTCGAGGCCCATCTCGCGATGCATCGCGGTGACCTTCTCGATGTCGGGAGAGTGCTCGGGCGTGTACACCGCGGCGTGCACCGGCTCGCTGTACATGTTCCACTTCTTCAGCGGGATGCCCAGCATTGCCAGCGTGAAGACGGCGGGCACGATATTGGCCAAATCGTCGACGAAGTCGATGCGGCCACTCTCGATCTTCTCGTCGAGGCAGGCGCGCGTCACGTCGTCGATGAACGGTTCCCAGCGCTTGATCGCCGCCGGTGACAGATACGGGTTGAGCACCGTTCGGTAGGTGCGGTGTTCGGGGTCGTCCATCTCCAAGATCCCGCCGCGCACCGCGCTGACCCGGCTGGCGGTGGGGATCGAAATGCCTTTGTAGCCGCGGCGTTCGCCGTGGATATCGTGATCGTTGGAGACGACGGGGCAGCGAGCCAGCTCGAAGACCTCGTGGCTACCGGCCGCGACCCAGTGGCCGCCATAGGTTTCCGTCCAGGCCATAGGGCACTTTGCGTGCATCTCTTCGGTGATCGCCTTGAAATGCGACCGGTACTCGGAGGAATGCCGGTCGAAGTGGTACCGGTTCTTCTTGCGGTCGCTGTCATTGATGACATCGTCGACACTCAACGCTCTGTCTCCCTACGTTTTTCGCTGGCTAGGACCCGTGCCGGCTCAGTCGTCGGTGATCGTGATGGCCTGCTCCGGGCAGGACTGAGCGGCCTCACGCACCTGGTCCTCGCGATCGGCGGGCACCACCTCGTCGACCGCCGACGAACTGCCGTCGATGTCGCTGAGTTGAAACGATTCCGGAGCGATCATCGCGCACAGGGTATGGCCCTGGCACCGTTCTGAATCCACCCAGACCTTCACGGTTGTCTCCTCTCAACTGGACAGTTGGTTGCCGGGCACCGCTGACGAATCCTTACCTCTCAGGTGTTTCGACCGCCGTTGACGCCCAAAATCTGACCGGTGATGTAGCCGGCTTCCTCGGAGACCAAAAACGCGCATGCCGCCGCAATGTCCTCGGGGGTGCCCATCCGGCGTACCGGGGTCCGCGCGATGGTCTCGTCGATGTCGCCGAGGAAGCCGTTCTTCTCGGCCGCGCGCAGCATCGGGGTGTCGATGAAGCCGGGCGGCACCGCATTGACCGTGATGCCCTTGGGCCCGTACTCGAGTGCGAGCGACTTCGTCAGGCCGTTGACCGCCGACTTGGCCGCCACGTAATGACTCATGTAAGGCGCACCGGAATGCGTGCTCGACGAAGAGATATTGACGATGCGTCCCCACCCCGGCCTCCACCATGTCGGGTAGTACCGCTTGGACGGTATGGAAGACGCCGTTGAGGTTGACGTCGATCACCCGGTACCAGTCCTCGAAGCTGATGTTGTTGAACTTCTTGAACCCGTCGAGTCCGGCGGCGTTGACCAGAACCGTGATGGGTCCGAGTTGAGCCCGGATCGCCGACAGCGCGGCGTCCACTTGCGACCGGTCGGTGACGTCGGCGGTGAAAGCGAAGTCGGCTTCCGACGGACGCAGGTCGATAGACGCGACGTTCAAGCCGTCGGCGCGCAGGCGTTGCGCGACGGCGAGACCGATGCCGGATCCGCCGCCGGTGACTACCGCAGTCTTCACCTTGAAGCCTCTACTCCAACGGGGCCCATTTCAGTCACAAAGAATCTCCCTTACAATTATGAGAACCTTACTCTCCGCGCTTAGCGGCGTGCAACACGCGCGCAACAGCAGGTCCTGCCTGCATAGAAAGGCCCAGGCCGACAGTGTACGGCTGATTGCCGCCCTGGTCAGCACCTCGATCTCATTCCTGAGACTTTCTTGAATTATCGAAACTCGAATGTAAGATTCGCCGGGGAAGAGAATGAAGTTATCGTGATCGCCACCACACTAGGGGGTACGGAATGCCTGCCCAGGACACGGCAGAGCCCGCCACTGGGACCGCAGCGGCCATCGCATCACCAGCCGCCTTAGTGAAAAGAGCCGGCCCGTGAGGCCGCTCGAAGGCATCCGTGTCCTCGAAGTAGCCATGTACGGGTTCGTTCCGTCGGCGGGTGCGGTGCTCGCCGAATGGGGCGCCGACGTGGTCAAGGTCGAGCACGCGGTGACCGGTGATCCGCAGCGCGGGCTCCGGCAGACCGGGATGCTCCGCGTCGAAGGCGATCCCAACCCCAACATCGAGCACGCCAACCGCGGCAAGCGCAGCATCGGGCTGGACATGTCGGTGCCCGAGGGCAAGGAAGTGCTTTACGAACTGGCCCGTCGCGCCGATGTCTTCCTGACCAGTTTCCTGCCCGACCACCGGCAGAAGTTCGGCATCGACGTCGACGACATCCGGGCGGTCAACCCGAACATCGTCTACGCGCGTGGGAGTGCGCTCGGCCCGCGCGGCGAAGAGTCGACCAAAGGCGGCTACGACATGACTGCCTTCTGGTGCCGGGCCGGAACCGCCGCCACCATCACCCCCGCCGGCATGCCGGGGATGATCGCACCGCCCGGACCGGCGTACGGCGACACCATCTCGGGTACCAACCTCGCCGGTGGCATCGCGGCGGCGCTGCTCAAGCGTGAGCGCACCGGCGAACCGTCCGTCGTCGACGTGTCGCTGCTGGGCAGTGGGCTGTGGTCGATGGGACACACCGTCGCGCTGACACGGCATCTGGGCCAGCGACTGGAAGCGCCGCCGCCCGGCGTGCACGGCGCTCCCAATAACCCGTTGGTCGGTCTGTACACGACATCCGACGGCCGCTACATCTCCTTCGTGATGATGCAGCCCACCAAGTTCTGGGCCGACGTGTGCCGCCATGTCGACCTGCCGGAGTTGGCCGACGACCCGCGCTTCGACACGGTGGAGAACATCGCCGCCAACACGGCCGACGCGGTGGAACTGCTGACCAAGGCCATCGCCACCCGCACGCTGACCGAGTGGAGCGAGCGCTTCGCCACGCTCGCCGGGCCGTGGGCTCCCGTGCAGGACACCTTGCAAGCAGCCGACGACGCGCAAATCCGCTCGAACGAGTACCTGGTGCGGGCGGGTGAACTCGAGCTGGTGGCCAACCCGGTACAGTTCGACGTCGCAGCGCCACAGACCGGGCCGGCCCCCGGATTCGCTGAGCAGACCGACGAGATCCTGTTGGAGCTCGGCCTCGACTGGGACCGCATCATCGAACTCAAGACGGCCGGCGCCGTCACCTAGAACCGGAGCCGCTTGCAATGTTTCAGCCCACCAACGAAAGTGACGCTGCCTGCCCCCGCGCTGCGGTTGCAGGCGGTCCGATAACGGTTCTGCGTTTTTCGCTCCACCTGGACTCGGCATGAGTCATAATCGCCGGACGCTTCAAGAGGAGGAGCTTTCCGTTTTGAGGCGTCAACCCGCGCGACTGAACGGAGGCCTCGGCGTGAGGACTCGAAGCGCTGCCACGCCGGCGATAGACGCCGAATTTCTGTCCGCCGAGCGTTTCACGGTCGGCGGCATCCATCCGGGATCGCTCCGGCCGACGTTACCGCAGCCGGTGCGCAACAACAAGACTATCGGTCTCGTAGCGTGGGAAGGGGCTGCTGCCGATGGCAACTAAGGGCGCCGACCACTGGTCAGCGGGATTGCCGCAGCTGAAACTGAAATGGGACTTCTCGGGGCCCATGCAGGCGGTCGGAGCCTTGTGCGCAATGTCGGCCGACGCGGTCAAGTTCGCGTTCCGCCGGCCGTTTCAGTGGCGGGAGTTCTTGGAGCAGTCCTGGTTTGTCGCGCGCGTGTCGCTGGCTCCCACCCTGTTGGTAGCGATCCCGTTTACCGTCCTCGTCAGCTTCACGCTCAACATCCTGTTGCGCGAACTGGGCGCGGCGGATCTGTCCGGGGCGGGAGCCGCGTTCGGCGCAGTCACCCAGCTCGGCCCCCTGGTCACGGTTCTGATCGTTGCGGGCGCCGGCGCTACGGCGATGTGCGCGGACTTGGGGGCGCGAACGATTCGCGAAGAAATCGACGCGATGGAGGTGCTGGGCATAAACCCGGTGCAACGGCTGGTCACACCGCGCATGCTGGCTTCCGGGTTGGTGGCCTTTTTGCTCAACAGCCTCGTTGTCATCATCGGCGTCCTTGGCGGCTACGTCTTTTCGGTGTTTGTGCAGGACGTCAATCCCGGCGCGTTCGCCGCGGGCATCACGTTGCTGACCGGTGTGCCCGAGGTGATCATTTCGTGCGTCAAGGCAGCCCTTTTCGGGCTCATCGCCGGATTGGTCGCCTGCTATCGAGGCCTGTCGATCACCGGCGGGGGCGCTAAAGCTGTTGGCAACGCGGTGAACGAAACCGTGGTTTACGCCTTCATGTCCCTGTTCGTCGTCAACGTGGTCGTCACCGCGGTCGGCATCAAGATGACGGCGAAGTAGGGCCGCAATGGCGCTGAGGGCCACATATCCACGATTGACCCGCCAACTCGAGAGGCCGGTCGCCCTGATGGGGCGGATCGGCGACCACACCCTGTTCTACGGCAAAGCGCTCGCCGGAATCCCCTTCGCAGCTACTCACTACACGCGCGAAGTCGTTCGACTGATTGCCGAGATCAGCATGGGCGCGGGCACTTTGGCGATGATCGGCGGAACCGTCGTGATCGTGGGCTTTTTGACGCTGGCGGCGGGCGGCACGCTGGCCATTCAGGGTTACACCTCGCTGGGCAATATCGGCATCGAGGCGCTGACAGGCTTTCTGGCCGCGTTCATCAACGTGCGCATCGCGGCACCGGTGGTCGCCGGGATCGGTCTGGCGGCCACCTTCGGCGCCGGGGTGACCGCTCAGTTGGGTGCCATGCGGATCAACGAAGAAGTCGATGCGTTGGAAAGCATGGCCATTCGGCCGAGTTGCCTACTTGGTGAGCACCAGGATTTTGGCGGGAATGATGGCGATCACGCCGCTGTACAGCATCGCCGTGATCCTGTCGTTCGTGGCCAGTCAGTTCACCACGACGTTCTTGCTCGGCCAGTCGCAGGGCTTGTACCAGCACTACTTCAACACGTTCCTGAACCCGATCGACTTGTTGTGGTCGTTCTTGCAGGCCATCCTGATGGCGCTCACCATCTTGTTGATCCACACCTACTACGGCTATTTCGCTTCGGGGGGGCCGGCCGGTGTCGGCAACGCCACCGGTAACGCGGTGCGCACCTCGCTGATCGTCGTGGTTTCGGTAACGCTGCTGGTCTCGCTTTCTATTTACGGTTCCAACGGCAACTTCAACCTGTCCGGTTAGCAGAGGAGGTGGAACGGCAGTGACTCAGAGTGTGCCAGCGGGTCGCGGCGCGGTCGGCGGCCGACCCGCGCGCGCCGGCCATGCGCGGCGACCGGCCGGAACGGAATTACCTGCCACCCCTGTTCGGACTGGCCACCGTCCTCATCATTGGTCGTGATCTTCGCCGTGGCGGTGGGTCTGTTTCAGGGCTCCTTCGCCGAAACCGTGCCGGTGACCGTGGTTTCGCAGCGAGCCGGCCTGGTCATGAACCCGGACGCCAAGGTCAAGCTGCGCGGCGTGCAGGTGGGCAAGGTTGCGTCGATCCAATCGTTGCCCAACGGCCAAGCGGCCATTCACTTGGCGATGGACCCATCGCAATTGAAGTTCATCCCCGGAAACGTGCTCGTCAACATCGCCTCATCGACGGTGTTCGGGGCGAAGTCCGTCGAGCTGGTGCCACCCGACCAACCCACGGCGGCACGGCTCCACGGCGGCCAGACGCTGCAGGGCCAGCACGTCATGGTCGAAATCAACACGGTGTTCCAGCAATTGGTGTCGGTACTGTCGCACATCGACCCGCCGAAGCTCAACGAGTCACTGGGTGCGCTGGCACAAGCGTTCAGTGGGCGGGGCCCACAGCTCGGCCAGTCCCTGAGCGACTTGGATTCGTTCCTGGCCAGGCTGGAGCCGAGCCTTCCCGCTTTCCGTCATGACCTCGCGGTCTTACCGGCGGTGTCCAACGCCTATGCCGACGCGGCGCCCGACCTGGTGAAGACCGCGGCCAACGCGACCCGGATCAGTAAGACGATCGTCGACGAGCAGCACAACCTGGATGCGTTGCTGATCAGTGCCATCGGCTTGGCCGACATCGGTAACGACGTCCTGTCGACCAACCGCCAACCGCTGACGGATGTGCTGCATCTGCTGGTGCCGACCACCGACCTGACCAACGAGTACAACCCGGCGCTCACCTGCGCTTTCGGTGGGTTGATACAGATAACGCACGGTGCGCCGTTGTCCGAACCGAGCATCAACATCTCGGCGAGCCTCACGTGGGGCGCCGAACGTTACCGGTATCCGACGAACCTGCCCAAGGTCGCGGCCACGGGCGGCCCGCGGTGCGTGGGTCTGCCGCACCTGCCGTTCAATACGAGCCCACCGCAATTGATTACCGATACCGGCGCGAACCCCGTGAACTTCGGGAATCCGCAGCTGCTGCTCAACTTCGATGGTCTCAAACAGCTGTTGTACGGGCCGATCGCCGGCCCACCACGCAACCCCGCTCAGATCGGACAACCCGGATGAGAACGCGCGCCACGCTGATCAAGTTCGCGATCTTTGCCGTTGTGATGGCCATGCTGACCGCCTTCCTGTTCTTCATTTTCGGCCAGTACCGGACGGGTTCGACGACCAAGTATTCGGCAGTGTTCACCAACGTCTCGCGTCTGAAGCCGGGCCAGTCGGTCCGCGTCGCCGGGATACGGGTGGGCACTGTCAGCGATATTTCGCTGCAGCCGGACAAAAAGGTTGTGGTGAAGTTTGACGCCGACCGCAACGTCGTCCTCACCGAGGGCACCCGGGCGGCGGTTCGTTACCTCAACCTGGTGGGCGATCACTACCTCGAACTTGTCGATGGCCCGGGCTCGACCAAGCATCTACCGGCCGGCGGTCAGATTCCGGTCAACCGTACCGCGCCGGCGCTTGACCTCGATCTGCTGCTTGGCGGACTCAAACCCGTTACCCAGGGCCTGAATGCGCGCGATGTCAACGCGCTCACCTCGGGATTGTTGCAGGTCTTCCAGGGACAGGGCGGGACTCTCGAGTCGTTGTTCGCCAAGACGACGTCGTTTTCGAACGCCTTGGCCGACAACGATCAAACCGTGCAGCAACTGATCGACAACCTCAACATCGTGATCGGCACGATTTCCAAGGACGGCAAACAGTTCTCCGGCGCGATCGATCGCCTAGAGCAGCTTGTCAGCGGCCTGTCGAATGACCGCGACACGATCGGGTCCGCCATTGACGCCCTGGACAAGGGAACCGCCTCGCTGGCGGATCTGCTGGCCGAGGCCCGCCCGCCGCTGTCCGGCACCATAGCTCAGTTGAATCGGCTGGCGCCGATACTCGATGGCGATAAGGACCGCCTCGACACCGTACTCGCAAAGGCGCCACAGAACTACCGCAAGCTGGTCCGGCTCGGCGTCAACGGCGCCACCATCCCGTACTACCTCTGCCAGTTCGGGATCCGCGGCACGGATCTTTCGGGCAAGACCGTGCGCGCCAATATCTTCAGGTCAGAAGCAGGAAGGTGCTCGGAACCCTAATGCTCAAGTATCGCGGAGCTGGGCTAGTCAAGCCCGGACTCATCGGCGTCGTCCTGGCGGTGATGGTCATCCTGGTCGGCCTGTCGCCCGACCGGTTCATCCAATGGGCGACGATGGTCAGGTACCAGGCGCTGTTTACCGAAGCCGGCGGCCTTGCGACGGGCAACCCCGTGACCGTGTCGGGGATCAAGGTCGGCACGGTGTCGGATGTGAAGCTGCGCCACGGCGATGCGCTGGTGACGTTCGCGTTGAAGGGCAACATCCTGCTCGGGTCGGAGACCTCCGCGCACATCCGCACCGACACGCTGCTGGGCGCGCGGATGCTGACGCTGGAATCCGCCGGCAGCGGCACGATGCATCCGATGACTCTCATTCCCGTCTCGCGCACGTCCTCGCCGTATTCGTTGACCGAAGCGGTCAGCGACCTGACATCGGACACCGCCGGCACCAACACCACGGCGCTGAATCAGTCGTTGGACACGCTGGCGGCGACGCTCGACCAGATCGCACCCCAAATGGGGCCGGCCTTCGACGCGCTCACCCGGTTATCGCGAACCCTCAACAGTCGTAACAAGAACCTGGGCGAGTTGTTCAAGAGTGCCGGCGACGTCACCGGGATACTTTCCGAACGCAGCATGCAGGTCAACAAGCTCATCCTCAACTCCGATTCTCTGCTGCAAGTGCTGGTCGCACGCCGGCAAGAGATCGTGGACCTGCTGGCCAACACCTCGGTGGTGGCCAAGCAGCTGACGGCATTGGTGCACGACAACGAACGCACATTGGCACCGACGCTGGAGCGCCTGAATCGGGTTCTAGGGGTGCTGGAGAAGAACCGCGACAACATCGGCAAAGCGCTGCCAGGTCTCGCCAAATTCCAGATCACGGTCGGTGAGGCGATCTCCGGCATGTACGCCTACCAGGCGTTCGCCCCGAACTTCCTTGTCCCGCAACTCTTCCAGGAGTTCGTCGACTACCTCTGGGGATTCCGCACCTTCGATACGTCTAAGGGTCCCGGCTTCCCCTCGCCGGTACCTCGGGCGCTGACCCCCTGGCCGTACAACTTGATTCCACAGTGCCCTGGCTGCACCTTGGGCGGACGGGTCGGAGGATCACAGTGACTTCCCGGATCTCCCGAATTCCGCGCAAGCGGTTGACGGCCGTGACGGCGGTTGTCTTGGTCGGGCTGATCGTTGCCGGCGCCGCCGTGGTCGTCCGTAACACGTTCTTCGGCCCACGAACGATTACCGCCTACTTCACCACCGCCACCGCGATCTATCCCCATGACGAGGTGCGGGTCTCGGGTGTCAAAGTCGGCAACATCAAATCCATTCAGCCGCAGGGCACACGGGCCAAGATGAGCCTCAAGGTCGACCGCGGCGTGCCCATTCCGGCGGACGCGAAGGCGGTTATCGTCGCCCCGAATCTGGTGGCCGCCCGCTACGTCCAGCTCTCACCGGCCTACCGCGATAGTGGGCCGGTCATGCACGATGGGGCAGTCATACCGGTCGAACGCACCGCAGTGCCCGTCGAGTGGGACGAGGTCAAAACCCAATTGATGCGGCTGGCAACGGATTTGGGGCCCAAGAGTGGGGTATCGGGCACATCCGTGGGCCGGTTCATCGACAGCGCCGCCAACGCGCTGGACGGCAACGGCGACAAGCTGCGGCAAACACTCGGTCAATTGTCAGGCGTGGGCCGGATCCTCGCCAACGGCAGCGGCAACATCGTCGACATCATCAAAAACCTGCAGACCTTCGTCGCCGCGCTGCGCGACAGCAACGTCCAGACTCGTGCAGTTCAACGACCGCCTGGCCACGCTCACCAGCGTGGTCAACGACAGCAAATCCGACCTGGACGCGGCGCTGACCGATCTGTCGACGGCGGTCGGCGAGGTGCAGCGATTCATCGCCGGGACTCGCAACCAGACCAGCGAGCAGATCGCCAGGTTGGCCGATGTCACGCAGAACCTGGTCGATCACCACATGGCCCTGGAAAACATTCTGCACGCGGCGCCGAACGCGTTCGGCAACTTCTTCAACGACTACAACGCCGACACCGGAACCATCGTGGGAGGGTTCGGGCTCATGAACATGGCGAATCCCACCTGGGGCGGCCAGGTTCTGCTGTCCACGCCGGGCTGCACGCAAATCGGCGCCGTCGAGAACATCACCGCGGTCGAATCGGGCAAGCTGTGCTCCCTGTTCCTCGGTCCCGGGTTGCGGCAGACCAGCTGGAATAACTCGCCGATTCCCATCAACCCGTTCATAGCCAAGTCGATCGACCCGGGCAGGGTTCTCTACACCGAACCGCGCCTGGCGCCCGGCGGCGAGGGCCCGAAACCCGGACCACCCGAGATCCCGCCCGCAGTGTCGGCCTACACCGGCCTGCCGGGTGATCCGGTGGGACCGCCCGGGGCGGTGCCGCCGGAGCGGATACCGGGCGCGGCGATGCCGCTGCCGCCGCCACCGTCGACACCGATGCCACCACCACCGGCGCCGACCGTGTCGGGCATGCTGCTGCCAGACCGAAGGGCCACAACAATGATCGCCCGGGTTGCGGCACGGCGGGTGTTCGCCATCGGCTGTTGCGTGGTGGTGACGGCGACGGGATGCGCATTCCACGGCCTGAATTCGCTACCGCTGCCCGGCGCGGTCGGACGCGGGCCGGGGGCCAACATCTACCACGTCGAGCTCCCGAATGTCGGTACGATGGAGTCGAATTCGCCGGTGATGATCGACGACGTCGTCGTCGGCAGTGTCGGTGAGATGAGGGTGCAAGGCTGGCACGCCGACGTCGAGATCTCGGTCAAGCGCGATGTGGTGGTCCCGGCCAACGTGGTAGCCACCGTCGGCCAGACCAGCCTGCTGGGCTCGATGCATGTGGAGCTCAATACGCCGCTCGGGCCAGCAGGGAAGCGGACGGCTGCAGCCGGGCGCCACCATCCCGCTGAGCCGGTCATCGGCCTATCCCGTCGACCGAGCAGACGCTGTCGTCGCTAGGCGCGGTCGTCAACGGCGGTGGACTGGGACAGATCGGGGAGGTCATCCACAACTTCTCGGCCGCCCTGTCCGGGCACGAGGGTGCGGTGCGTGATCTGATTACCCGCCTGGACACGTTCGTGGGGACACTGGACGACCAGCGGGACAACATCGTCGCCTCCATCCAGGCGCTGAATCGGCTGTCGGCCACCTTCGCCGACCAACGCGACGTTCTCACCGACGCGCTGCGCAAGATACCGCCGGCGCTCGAGGTGCTGATCAAGGAGCGGCCGCGTCTGACGGCCGCCCTGGATCATCTTCGGGTGTTCAGCAACACCGCCACCCGGCTGGTCAACGACGCCCAGGCCGACCTGGTCAAGAACCTCAAAAACCTGGAGCCGACTATCAAGGCGCTCGCCGACGTCGGACCGGAGTTCGGCGCGGCCATCGCGGCGGCGTTCGTGTTCCCGTTCACCCAGAACTTCGTCGACCGAGCGGTCCGAGGCGACTTCTTCAACCTGCATTTCGATTTCGACCTGACGATTCCACGGCTCAAGAAGGGATTGTTGCTTGGGAACCCACTGGGGGCAGCTGGACATGCCCGTTGCCACCGGTGCCCGGGGACCCGTATCGCTTCGAATTACACACTCGATCCTTTGCATAACCCGCTGAGGCCACCGTGGATCGATCCCAACGCGTTGCCGCTGCCCCCACCGCCGCCAGGTGCCGCCCCGCTGCCCGGGCCTCCGCCTGCCGCGGCCCCGCTGCCCGGGCCTCCGCCGGGAGCGGTACCGGGGCCGGGACCGGGGAATTACGGACCGCTGCCCGGGCCTCCCCCGGGCGCGGCTTCGTCCCCTGACGCGGGTCTTGGTCAAACGCCGCCGCCGGCAGAGGCGCCCCCGACGGGAGCGGGTGGATAGATGCTGACGCGCTTCGTTCGTATCCAGCTGGCGGTTTTCGCGATCGCCGGAACCATTGGCGTGATCGCGATGGTCCTCTTCTACATCCAAGCGCCGACCCTGCTGGGCATCGGCCGGATGACGGTGACGCTGGAGCTGCCGGCCACCGGCGGCCTGTACCGGTTTTCCAACGTGACCTACCGTGGCGTTCAGCTCGGCAAGGTCACCTCGGTGGGTTTGACGCCGACCGGCGCGAAAGCGACGCTGTCGCTTAGCACTTCACCCAAGGTCCCCGCGGACCTGACAGCGGAGGTGCTCAGTGTCTCCGCGGTGGGTGAACAGTACGTGGACCTGCGGCCCAAAACCGATTCGCCGCCCTACCTGCACGACGGCTCGGTTATCGCCGTGCGCGACACGACAATTCCGCAGCCGGTCGCCCCGATGCTCGAGCAGGTCAATGCCTTGGTCCAAAGCATCCCGAAGACCAAACTCGGCCAATTGCTCGACGAGTCCTTCCAGGGCTTCAACGGTTCCGGTTACGACTTGGGGTCGCTGATCGATTCCTCGAAGACGCTGTCCCGCGACGCCAACGGCGTCGTCGATCGCACCCGAGCCCTCACCGAAGACACCGGGCCGCTGCTGGATACCCAGGCGCGCACCACCGATTCGATCAGGACGTGGGCGCACAGCTTCGCCGGCATCTCGGATACGTTGGTGGACAACGATTCCCACTTCCGCACCATCCTGGAGAACGGTCCTGACGCCGCGAACGAAGCGTCCCGGCTTCTCGAACAAATCAAACCGACGCTGCCGGTGCTGCTTGCCAACCTGACCACCATCGGGCAGATCGGCGTCACCTACCACCCCTCGATCGAGCAGCTACTGGTGTTGCTGCCGTCGGGGGTTGCTATCGAGCAGGCCGCCCAGGGCGAAAACCATCCCGACGGTAGGGCTTACGGCGACTTCGCAGCCACGGTCGACGATCCGCCTATTTGCACGGTCGGCTTCATGCCACCCAACACCTGGCGATCCCCGGACGACCTCACCGACATCGACACACCGGACGGGTTGTATTGCAAACTTCCGCAGGATTCACCGATCGCGGTTCGCGGTGCCCGCAACTATCCCTGCATGGGTCACCCGGGTAAGCGCGCGCCGACCGTCGAAATCTGCAACAGCGACAAGCCGTACATGCCGCTGGCGATGCGCCAGCACACCCTCGGTCCCTATCCGCTGGATCCGAATCTGCTAGCCCAGGGTGTGCCGCCCGATGACCGGATCACCACCAACGACAGGATCTTCGGCCCGGTCGAGGGAACGCCGCTGCCGCCGGGAGCGGTGCCGCGCGGCGCCCCGGCGGGGCCCCGGGGAGAAAATCCACCGCCGGGCACGGTCGGAGCAGCTGTCCCGCCGGTGCCGTCTTCGGGGCCCCCCGCGCTGGCGCCGATGTCGAGAATGTCGGCCGACCTTCCGCCCATCGCGCCGCTCGACGTCCCTGCAGCGGGGGAATTTCCCCCGCCGCCCGCCGCGCCAGCCCCGCCTCCAGGCCCGCCCTCTCCTCCCGATCCCGCACCTGCCGACACGGCCGGCGGCGGAGGACCCCAGGCTGCGCCAAGCTCGTTCGGAGCCAACGCATCTAAGCCCGCACCCTCGGTCGTGGTGGCGAAGTACGATCCGCGCACCGGTCGTTATGTCGGTCCGGACGGGAAGTTGTACCAGCAGTCGGATCTCGTCGCTCCGAAAGCGCCCAGGACGTGGAAGGACATGCTTCCCACCTGAATTCGCCCTGAGACGACGTGGCCCGAGGGGCGGGCAATGAGGCTACGACCGCCCGGTCAGGAGAGCTGGTCCAGGCGCAACGGCATCGTGATATCAAGCCAATTGTTTTGCCCGCAGGCACCGCTTGGACCGACTGTCTTGTCCTTGCCGGAGAGGACTCGCGACCCGAGTTGGTATCCACCGTTGTCGTTCACCGGGTAGAAAAAGAATTGTCTGCTGCCCGGGGAACGCGGTACCGTCCTCGCACCGCTCCCAGTTCGGCACTTCGCGTCTCACCTTCCACATCTCCCCATCATTCATATATAGGGCCGCGCTCCATCCCTGGTCGCTCTTCACCGTGCCATGGCATTCCTGGGTCGAGTCGCACGTCGAGCTGATCGTCCATACTTGGTAGACCGTCGGCTCGCCGAAGTACTGATCATTTCTCTGGGCCCAATCGCCAATGGACGTGGCGCGGAAAGTCCCGTTGAGGGCCACGTCTTCCTTGGTTATTGCCTGGGCTGTGGATGCAGTGCTCAAACCGCCGAATGCAGTGGCAGCCACCAGTGTTGCGGTGGTGAGTGTTCTGACTGAACGCATCAGGTGCTCCTCGAAGCGCGTAATCCGAGGGTGCCTATGGCACCTTTTCGCCGTCGGTTGCGGCATTCTCGAGCGATGACGTTACACCGCTCCGGGTCAACAGGTAACGGTCTTGGGACAAGATCTGCCGCGCTCATCCGGATGGGTCGAATTTCGCGATCAGCCAGGAACCGTTGACTTTTGTCAGCGTGACCAGGACGCTGCTCTGCGTGTTTTCGGGATCCTTCTTTTGCACGCTTTTCGTGGTCTGGTCGACGAAAACCAGCACGACGGCGGAATTCGGATGCAATTCCGAGACTGCGGCCCGAATCACCTTGGCGGTCGCCGTCAGTTGTCCCTTCTGCGCCGTCGGCGCGACGACATCGTCGGTGAATTTGCTGTAATAGGCCAGAAAGTCGCCGGTGAGATGTGATTTCGCGGTGTTGAAATCGCGGTTTAAATGGTCGTAGGAATACGACAACACCGCCACGGCACCATCTGACGCCGCCTGGATCGCCCGGTGCGCGGCCGCGTCGCCGACCTGCTGATCCGGCCGGTACAGGATGAAGTACACACCGGCAGCGACTCCCACGGCGGCAATAACCAACGTTGTCGCGACGATCGAACGCCACCTTGCCAAATACCGGCGGGCCCGGCGCCGAATCGCTGCCAGCCGCGAAGCGTGCCGGTCCCTCGCCAGCGGGTGGCCATCCCGTCCTCGTCGGCGGGTGAAGTCTGGGCGCCGTCAATCGCCTTTTCGGTGCCGTCCAGCGACGAGCCATGTTCGACAGTCATCGCAGGAAATCAACTTTCGACATCTTGAGCTGGCCGCCCTCGCGGTCCATATTGACGCTGAGCCGAAACAGGGCCGGTGGCGGTTTGGCGTTATCCGGCCCAATGGGATCGGTTTTCGCCGCCACAAGCACGACTCCCGAATTGTCGCTCAACGACTGGACGGCAACGGCTTCGATGGTGACCTTGCGTGCCGACCTTCGTCTCCTCGGCCTTCTTGACCATCAGGGTCGACAGCACAGCTAGCTGGTCCTTCTGGTCGCCCGTGGAGGCATCGATCGTGCGCTGGACATCCTCCTTGGCATGAGCGGGGTCAATCGACATGAAAGCCGTGATCCCTTGCCGGGCAGCTGCACTGAACTCCGCGGCGAGCTGGCGATTATGCACCGCGGTGTGGTGCTGCCACAGCATGTAGCCGCTCGCTGCCGAGGGAAGCGGAGGCAAGAACGGTGCCGACGCCGGCGGCTACTGTTCTGCGCCGCGGGCGGCGAAGCCAACGCGGCCGGGACGGGCGCCGGAGCCACTGTGGTCGCCCACGACGCCGCGGCAACCGAAGTCGCGCCCGAGTCGATTTTGCGGGCCGCTGCTTGTCAATTCGGGTGGCGTCCGCGTCCCCGGTTTCTGTTGTCCCGCGCAGTTTTAAAAGGCGTTCCCGAGCCGCCTCGGCGCGCGCCTCAGCCTCGGCGACTTCGTCTTCTGTATCTACTTCCGAGATGGGCGCTCCGGTGTCCGCTGCCGACTGCGGTTGAGCGGCATCAGTCGCTTCCGCCGAGCCATCACATTGGTCGGCGTCAGGCTCCTCCGGATCGTGCACGGAGAACGAGCTTATCACTCCGACCTGGGCTCAACATTGTCGTCGGGCGGCTGCAGTCGTGGCCCTCACATGCGCAAATGCTCGCACGCCGGGTTACGAGGCGAAGTGGTTAGGGACAGCCTGATGCTGACGGCTGTGCGGTCAAGGTGATCTTCTCCAACCAGGAGAATTTTCTTTTCACGTGTGGCAGAGTAATCGGGTGCGATCAATCATGGCCCTGGTTGCCGCATTGCTCGGCGCCGGTGTGCTGGCGGCGCCGCAAGCTTCGGCCGGGCCGAGTGTCTGCGACTACCCCGCCTGCACCCCGGGCATCATGCCCCATCAGGTTCTCGGCGCGCCGTGTGACAACACCACCTACTACGCCTTCGGCGTCGCCGACGGATACGTTTCCTTCGCCTCGGAGCCCGGACGGCTGATGTTCTGCGGCTCGCCGCGGAGATACCAGCCACGATGGTTCCGGTCACCTCCAATGGCGGGTGTGAAGGAAGAAAACGCCGACTGCCAGAACTATCTGAACTACGTCGCGCAGGCGCCCGACGGCCTGTTCCTGATCTGTATTGCTCACGACGGCATCTCGAGCTGGGTGCGCGCCGACACGTAGCCGCATCGTTCGTCAGTCGCGGGATTTCCGAGGCAGACCGAGCAGGCGCCGGCTCAAATCGGTAACCCGTTCGAGCAAGGTGTCGTCGTCGATATCGACCACCAGCGGATGCATGACGGCGGTGCTGAGCGCGCCGGAGAACATGGCGGCCTCGATCCGTCCGTCCAGACCCGCATCGCTCAGCAGCACCCGGTACAGACGGTCCATGAAAAGTTGAAACGGCGTGTGCTCGGCCAGCAACCGGACGACGACGGGATCGAATTGCAGCGTGCGCACCAACCGGCGGTCACGAACGGCCATCTCAATCACGCCCACTAACAAGGCATCTCGCGCTTGAGGCCCGTCGTCGTATGCTTCGGCCGCCTCGAGCGCCGGTTCCAGCCGGCCGAGTTCGCGCTCGGTCACGGCGATGACGATCTGCTCTTTAGTCCGGAATTGGTGATACACAGCGGCTTTCGTGATCCCGACGGCGTCCGCGATCATCTGCAGCGATGTACCGCTGACACCGTGTGTGGCGATCAGATCCAACGCGGCATCGAGTACCCGCGTCCGGGCCGGACTGTGCTCGATGAGCCAGAATTGCTCACCGGTGACCGACTGCCGTGCTGTCCCCACGCAACGAGACTAGACGACGCTCTTGACCGTGGCTAGCCGATCGGCTAGCTTCGCTCACTAGCCAGATCTCGGCGGCGATTCGTGTGGGGAAGGAGTATCGATGTCCGACGTCGGCGGAAACGATGCAGGCGGTAGCCAATCCGCGCGAACCGCCTCGCGGCGGACCGATGGTGAGCTGATCCTGCTCTGGACATTGCCCGCGGCACTGATCCTGTGGGTGGCCTCCTTCTTCCTGTTCCCGGGATTCAACCCGCCGATGTCGCCCACCATGCCGGCCGAGCAGGTGGCCGCCTTCTACCGCGATCCGGCGCATATTCCGCAGATTCGGTCCAGCATGATCCTGTTCAACTGGTTCGGGGTGTGCCTGGTGCCGATCCTGGCCCTGATCGTGCTACAGATCCGCCGGATGGCGCATCGGACACCGATCTTTTCCTACGCCATGCTTGGGTGCGCGGCCGGCGGTCCGACGCTGTTTCTCGTCGCCAACGTCTGCTGGCTGCTGGCCGCCTTTCGTCCGGAGCGCAGTCCCGAGTTGACCCAGCTGCTCAACGACCTCGGCTGGATCACCTTTACCATCCTGGTCCCATTCTTCATCGGACAGTGCGTAATCTTGTCCCTGGCAATCTATTTCGATGATCCGTCGCGGCCGGTATTCAGCCGCTGGGTGGCCCGCTTCAATCTTCTGATTGCGGCAGCGCTGGTGCCCGCGGCATTCGTCGGCGTCTCGTTGACCGGCCCGCTGGCCTGGGACGGCTTCCTGTCGTTCTGGGTGAAGAACATTGCCATTGCCGTCTGGATCGTCGTGATGGGCATAGTCTTGGGGCGGGCCGTCTACCGCGAGCGTGCCGAGAACCGTGGGCGCCCAGAAGAACTGGTCACCGCATGAGCGCGGTGATCACACCGCCGACGTCCCCGGCCACGCCGCCCGCGGGCCCCCTGCATCACCGGATCGGTTGGCACCTGAGGCGCGACCCCAAGCGAGAGCTGTGGTTGGCGTGGGGGATCCTCATGGTGTTCTACGGCCTGTTCTTCCCCATGTTCTTCATCGTGGCGCAAGTCCAGCCTCCGCCGGAGCCCACCTGGGACCTCGCGACGCAGGTCCACTGGTTCCAAGAACGCCACCTCGGCATACCTGTTGGCTTCGGCGTCATCTTCGCCATCAGCGGCATGATCGCGGTCAACAACGCCCTCATCGCGTATTCGATGCGACGCATGTCGGTCAGTCGCGCGTTCGCGTATTCGTATCTGCTCATCTATTCGCTCAGCGCGGTTCCCGGCATGCTGCTGCTCAACATCGCGCTGATTGTCGGCACGCTGCGCCCGGACCGCAACCCGGAAGCGATCGGTTGGCTCTATGACTTCGCCTTCTTGTCTTTCGACGGCACCATGGGAGTGTTTTTGATCGGCTCGCTGATCTGGATGGTGGCGATCCTGCTCGACAAGAATCGCGTATTCCCCAAGTGGTTCGGCTATCTCAACCTGTGCAACGCGCTGACCGAGGTCGTCGTGGCGCCCTGCTGGATCTTCCGGCGCGGCGTGTTCGCGTGGGACGGCGAAATCGCTTGGTGGCTGGACATGGTCGTGTTCGGCGTTTATCAAGTCACGTTCATCGTCATGCTGTTTCAGATGATCCGACGTGAAGACTTCGGTACCGGACCGCTGCCAGAGCTGCCGCGGAAGAAGGCGGTTGCACAATGACAGACCTCGCCGAACAGAGTAAACAAGCCCGGTTCGTGCCGGGTCAGCCGGACATGTGGGCCTTCGTATTATTCGAGACCCTGGTCTTCACAGCGTATTTCGGCTTTTACCTGTTCTCCCGGGGCCGCAATCCCGAGCTTTTCCTGCACGCACAGGGGCATTTGGACCTGCGCGTCGGAGTCTTCAATACCTTAGTGTTATTGCTCAGCTCATGGTCGATCGCGCGGTGTGTTCAGTCCGCACGCGCCGGCGCTTACCAGGCGGCCCTCAGGGGTGTTTTCATCACGGCAGCCTTCGCCGTTGTGTTCCTGTTTTTCAAGGTGTTTGAGTGGGCGCGCTTGGTCCAAGCCGGAAACGGGCTAGACCGCAACGACTTCTTCATGTACTACTTCTTTCTCACCGGGATCCACTTCGTTCACCTGCTGATCGGCTTCGTCGTCCTGGGCATCATCGTCTACCAACTCCGGAGTCCGGCGCGTCGGGACCAAAAACTCGTCGAGACCGGCGCAACGTATTGGCACACCGTCGACTTCCTGTGGGTGCTCATCTTTGCGTTGCTTTACGTGGTGAGGTGAGCAAAGTGCACTTCAACAAGAGATTGCTTTTCGTGTGGCTGATTTTGGCCGCGCTGACGCTGGCTTACCTGTGGATAGATCACTCCGCCGGTGGACTGCGGAAGTCCAGTGCGGTGGCGACGTCGAGTGTCATCGTCGTCGCAGTTATCAAGGTGCGCATCATTTTTCGCGAATTCATGGAGGTGCGAAACGCTCCGGTCCTGCTGTGCCGACTCACCGACGCGTGGGTGGTGCTGATCGCCGCCGTCTTGTTCGGCAGCTACTTCATCGGAATGCAGGTCCGGTAGCGCTCGCCGGTGGCCAATTTCAGGCCACCGGCGCGATCGCGTCCGCGGTGGTGAACGTCAGGTGCAGTTCGCTCAGGCCGCGCAGGATGTACGTGGGCTCGTAGGTGTACCGACGCTCGGCGGCCGGCCCGTGGTGGGCTTCGTTGATTTCGATGTGCGGCATCCGGTCCAGGATCCGCTCGATCGAGACACGGCCCTCGACGCGGGCGAGCGGGCCGCCGGGGCAGGAGTGCACACCGCGGGCGAACGCCATGTGTTCGCGGACGTTCTTGCGGCGCAGGTCGAACTCGTGCGGGTTCTCGAATCGGCGCGGGTCGCGGTTCGCGGCGCCGGGCAGGATCATCACCACAGTGCCGGGGGCGATGTCGACGCCGCCTACCGTGGTGGCCTTGCGGGCCAGCCGGCAGTCGCTCTTGACGGGGCTGTCCATCCGCAGCGACTCCTCGATGAATCCGGGAATGAGGCTGCGGTCCTCACGCAACTGTTGCTGGATGTCGGGCCGGTCACCGAGCACCTGCAGGGCGGCGCTGAGCAGCTTGGCCGTCGTTTCCTGGCCGGCGGCAAAGAGGAACGTTGCCGAGCGGACCACCTCGATCACCGGGGGCGTCGACCCGTCCGGATACTTCGCTTCCGCCAGGAAGGTCAGCACGTCGCCGCGGGGTTCGCGGCGCCGATCCTCGATGTAGTTACAGAACTTGTCGTCGAGCCATTCGAGTGGGTTGATGCCCACCGACTCGTGGTCCAAAGCGCCCACCCGCGCGCCGGGCCGGTCGGCGCCCAAGACGCTGCGGAACTCCTTGTGGTCCTCCTCCGGAACGCCGAGCAGGTCGGCGATCACCAAAGTGGCGAATGGCTTGGAGTATTCGGCGATGAACTCGCACTCACCGATGCCGAGGAACTCGTCGAGCTGACGGTCGGCGAGGCGCCACATGAACTCCTCGTTCTGCTTCAGCCGGCTCGGGGTCAGCAGCTTGGCGAGCACCGACCGGGCCTTGGTGTGGTCGGGCGGGTCCATGGTGACCATGTGCTCGTTCATCGGAAAGGAGCTGCGGTGCGCGTCGATCTGGGGGCTGATGTCGTCGCCTTCGGGCGTGAACGGTAGCGGCGGGAAGGGGCCACCGAGGGCGACGATGTTGGAGAAGGTATCCGGGTCCTTATAGATCTCGCAGGCTTCGTCGTAGCCGGTGACGGCGACGACCCCGTAATGCGGCAGGCGCAACACCGGGTTTTGACTGCGCAGGTAATCGAAGTAAGGGTGCGGATCTGGGACCAGTGACGGATCGGTGAAGAAGTCGATCGAGTCGAAGGTGCTCATCGGATTGCGTCTCCCTGGGCTGGGTTACCGGTGTATTCGGCGGCAAACGGTACCGCCGCCCGATTCCGAGATCGAAAATGTGCTGAGCACCTGCTTAGCATGGCGGTAATGTCAGGGTCAAGGTCGCAACGCCGCACCACGATACGATCCGTGTGGTCGGCACGGGATGGCACACAGTACGGAGCAGGAACATGACATCGGCCCGCAGACTCGGGGCGCCGGACGCGAAAAACCGCGTCTTGTTGCTTGATGCCGCCGAGCAGCTGATGCTCGAGGAGGGCTATGCCGCGGTCACGTCGCGCCGCCTCGCGAACAAGGCCGGGCTGAAGCCTCAGCTGGTGCACTACTACTTCCGCACCATGGAAGAGCTGTTCCTGGAAGTCTTCCGTCGCCGGGCGGAAGAAGCGCTCGAAGTGCACGCGCAAATGCTGAAGTTGCCACAGCCGCTGTGGGCGCTGTGGCGATTCGGCACCGACCCCGCCTTCACGCGGATTTCCATGGAGTTCATGGCACTGGCCAATCACCGCAAGGAGATGCGGGCCGAAATCGCTTATTACGCAGAGCGTTTCCGCGAAGAACAGCGCCAAGCGGTGGCGACCGCGCTGGAGCGCTACGGTTCAAAAATTCAGGACGAAGGCCAAGACATCGACATCCCCCCGGTGGTGTGGACCGTGTTGATGAGCAGTCTGTCGCGCTTTCTGGTACTCGAGCAGGCGATCGGCATGTCCGCCGGACATGCCGAGACATTGGACTTGGTGGAGAACTACTTGCGCCGCCTGGAAGGCGAACCGCAGCCGATCGAGGGCGTACCCGAGACCTGGCTGGTTCACCAGTTCCGCAGCGAGCAGAGCACGCCCTTGGGGCCGTCCTTGGATACGACGACGGCTCCGTCTACCGCCAAATCACAGTGAAGTCCCGGCGTGCCGGGCTCCGTGCCCGTGCTCGCCACGACCATCGCGTAATCGTCGGGGTTCGACATGTTCAGATCGAAGCCCCACGGCTTGCCGGGGGCGAGATCGACGTCGACGTGCGGTGTGAACAAGTAGGGGTTGTGGCTGTAATCGGAGAATTTCTCCGGCTGGTGGTCCAGGTAATAGATGGAGGTATAGATCGGATTCTGCGCGGTGACCGTGTACCTGACGTGATGCATGACCGGGTCATCAGCATGTGCCCGTCCGCTTCCCACCAGCAGACCCGCCGCTGCCAATAGAGAAGCCAACGACACGATGGAGCCGACGCCCATCGCTGTCCTCACTGTGGTCATGACGCTCCTCCGGCGGCCGGGCGCGGTTTGGTGTTGCGGCTCATGACCCGTTCTGCGGCCTGCCAGTGCGGGTCGGCAACCCATAGTCGTGCGAAGGATGCTATCGCCTCCTCAGGAGAAACTCCGCGGATTACGCGCTTTATCTCGGTCGCCGGGCGGCGGGTCAGCGACCTCGCGATGGCTCGCCATCCCTCGTCGGGCGAGTCGAAGACGTCGCGGGGCACGACCTGGTCCACCAGGCCGATGCGTTCGGCGTCGACCGCGGTGAGGGTCATCCCCGAGCCGGCTAACAGCAGCGCCCTGCTCTTGCCGACCAGCGCCGCAAGCCGCTCGGCTCCGCCCCAGGCAGGCATGATTTCCAGCTGCACTTGGTTGAAGGCGATCTTGATGTCGTCGGCGGCCACTCGGATGTCGGCGGCGACAGCGACCTCGGCGCCGCCGCCGAACGCGTGGCCGTTGAGTGCGGCGATGACCGGGGCGGGGAAGTCCGCCAGCTGGTCGCAGATGGACCGCATCCGCCGGGCCATGGCCGCGGCGTCCTCCTCGGTCCGCAACGCGCTCAATTCCTTGAGGTCGCCGCCGGAGACGAACGCTTTGTCCCCGGCGCCCTTGATCACCAGCGCCGCAGCGCCTTCCGCCGCATCGAGCGCCTTCTCCAGCTGGTCCATGGTGTCCAGACCGATGGCGTTACGCGCGTGCGGGCGGTCGATGGTGACCACCGCCAACCCGGCGTCGATCTCTAGGTCCACCATGTGTTATCGCTCCTCGACAAGAACCCGATATTGGCATTCTCTTTTCGCGAGAATAACATCATCGTTGCAGGCCCAAGAACTTTCGCCAGTGAGGATAGGGGTGACTCGATGCGGAACCGAATTGTGGCTGCCGCCGCGGTCCTTACCGTTGCCTTGGTCGGGGCGTGCACGTCGCGGCCACCGACCCAGATCGCGAGTACGGCATCGTTGACCGTCAACGGCAACGACCGGAGTTTTCACGTCGTCAAGTGCGGTCAGATGGATTGGACCCGGACGATCGACATCGGCAGCGACTTTGCCGGGGCAAAACTCGTCATCAACGAGAGCGCGCAACCGGCGACTGTCGAGTCTGTACACATCCAAAACCTGGGTGGCTTCAGCGGGATGTACTCCCAAGGCGGCGACGGGACCGCCGGCCTGAGCATGAGCGGTGACAAATTCACCGTCAGCGGCACCGCCAATGGCTTCATGATCGCCAAACCCGGTGAACCGGCTAACGCCACGTACAAGATCTCCGTGTCGTGCTGACCATGTCGAATCGGGGGCAGGTGGGGCCACGTTGCGATTAGGCTCCGGTAGAGAATAGTATTCTCATAAATTGCGAAGGAGGATTTCATGGGCCAGTTGTCACACCGGGAGGACGTCCCGTTTCCGATCTTTGACGCCGATAATCACCTCTACGAGCCGCCGGAGGCGCTGACCAAGTTCCTGCCCAAGGCGTACAAGGATTACGTCCAGTACGTGCAGATCAACGGGCGCACCAAGATCGCGATCCGAGGACAGATCAGCAACTACATTCCCAACCCGACCTTCGAGGTCGTCGCCCGGCCGGGCGCCTGGGAGGAGTACTTCAAGTTCGGCAACCCGGACGGCAAGAGCAAGCGTGAGCTGTTCGGTGAGCCGATGCGCGCGATCCCGGCGTTTTTCGAGCCCGGCCCGCGTCTGGAGAAGATGAACGAGCTGGGCCTGGACCGCACCCTGATGTTCCCGACGCTGGCCAGCCTGCTCGAGGAACGGCTGCGCGACGACCCGGTCGCCGTCCACGTCCTGATCCATGCGCTGAACGAGTGGCTCGACGAGGTCTGGGGCTTCAACTACCAGAACCGGATTTTCACTACGCCGGTCATCACCCTGCCGATCGTCGAGAAGGCGATCGAGGAGCTGGAGTGGGCGGTCAAGCGTGGTGCCCGCTGCATCCTGGTCCGCCCGGCTCCCGTCCCGGGCTTTCGTGGTCCGCGGTCGTTTGCGGTGCCCGAGTTCGACCCGTTCTGGGAGCGCGTCGTCGAGCACGACCTGCTGGTCGGCATGCACTCCAGCGACAGCGGCTACTCCCGCTACACCTCCGAATGGGACGGCGCCGAACAGGAGATGCTGCCGTTCCAGACCAACGCGATGGGGATTCTCAACGAGTGGCGGCCGATCCAGGACGCGGTGGGGTCATGGGTCATCCACGGCGCGCTGTACCGCCATCCCAAGCTGAAGGTGGCGATCGTCGAGGCCGGTTCGAAGTGGATGACCCCGCTGCTGGACGGCCTGGCCGAGGTCTACCGCAAGGCCCCGGAGGTTTTCCCGAGCGACCCGGTCGAGATGGTCAAGAGCCGCATCCACGTCAGCCCGTTCTTCGAGGACGGCATCGACGATCTGGTCAACCTCGTCGGCGTGGATCAGGTGCTGTACGGCTCGGACTGGCCGCATCCGGAAGGGCTGGCGGAGCCGACCTTCTACATCAACGCACTGTCCCATCTGTCCGCTGATGACCAGGCAAAAATCATGGGCGGCAACCTCGGTCGACTCGTCACGGTCTGACCCGAGCGCGTTCCGGACGGTGACGATGCAGGGCGCGAAGCGGCCTGAGCAGGAACCGGCCAATCAACCGTGGCAGACCATCCCTGAGATGGTGTTGAGCGCGGCGGACCGGTTCGGCGACGCGGAGGCAGTCGTCGACGGTCCGCTGCGCTTGACTTTCAGGCAGGTAGTCGAGCGAATCAGTTGTGCTGCAGGCGCTTTCGCTGACCTAGGCGTCGAAAAGGGCGACCGGGTTGCGATCTGGGCGCCCAATTCGGCCGAGTGGATCGTCGCGGCGTTCGGGTTACTCACCGCGGGCGGCGTGCTCGTGCCGGTCAACACGCGGTTCAAGACCGAAGAAGCCGGCGACATCATCGTGCGCAGCGAGGTGAAGGCCGTCCTGATACAAAAGGGCTTTCTGGACCAGGATTACACCGCGCCCGCCGGGGTGCCGGTCATCGACCTGAAGTCCGACTTCCTGTCCACCGGTGCACCATTCGAGCGGCCGGTGCGCGGCACCGACACCTCGGACATCATCTTCACCTCGGGCACGACCGGCCGACCCAAGGGCGCGATGCTGAACCACAGTCAAACGCTGCGCATGTACGAGGAGTGGGCGACGCTCGCGGATCTACGCGAGGGTGACCGTTACCTGCAGATCAATCCGTACTTCCACACGTTCGGGCTCAAGGCGGGACTCGTCACCTCCTTCCTGCGCGGTGCGACGATGCTCCCCGTCGAGGTGTTCGACGTCGACACGGTGGTGGAACTCATTGAACGCGAACGCATCACGATGCTTCCTGGGCCGCCGACGCTGTATCACTCGTTGCTGACGGTGGGGGACAAGTCCAGGTTGTCGTCATTGCGTGCGGGAGTGACCGGCGCCGCCGACATCCCCGTCGAGCTGGTGCGTCGCATCCATGACGAACTGCCGTTCCAAACGCTGATGACGGGTTACGGCCTCACCGAGGCCGGCAACGTCACCCTTTCCCTGCCCGGCGACTCCTTCGAGGAGGTGGCCACCACCGCGGGCGTGCCGTGTGAGGGGGTCGAGGTGCGCATCGCCGATGACCGCGAGGTGCTGGTCCGCGGCTACGGAGTCATGCAGGGGTATCTCGGCGAACCGGAGGCCACCGCCCAGGCCATCGACGGCGATGGCTGGCTGCACACCGGAGACCTGGGGGACTTCACGAAGACCGGGCGGCTGCGCATTGTCGGCCGGAAAAAGGACATGTTCATCGTCGGCGGCTTCAACGCCTATCCGGCCGAGATCGAGGGCTTCCTGCTCAACCACCCGGCCGTGGCACAGGCCGCGGTCATCGGTGTTCCCGACGAACGGATGGGCCAAGTCGGAAAAGCGTTTGTGGTCCGCAGCGGTGATGTCGGTGCCGATGAATTGATCGGCTGGTGTCGTGACCGCATGGCCGGATTCAAGGTGCCGCGCACGGTAGAGTTCCTCAATTCACTCCCACTCAATGCGACGGGGAAAGTGATGAAGGACCAACTCCGATGAACAACGGCGATATTCATTCGATGGTGATCGCGTCGGACTATCGCGTCCCCGATCCCACCAGGGTATGGCCGCTGCTGGAACGCAATAAGACCGCCCTGGCCGATATCGGCGCGCACCATGTACTGGTCTACACCTCAACCCATGACCACGGTCGGGTGCTGGTGATGATCGGCGTTCACAGCCGTGAGCCGATTGTGGAGTTGCTGCGCTCCAGGGTCTTCTTCGACTGGTTCGACGAGGCCGGTGTCGACGACATCCCGGCGGTCTTCGCCGGTGAGATCGTCGACAGGTTCATAGTGCAGCCAGCGGCAGCTCCGAAAGCGCCCGGCGTCGTGGTAGCCGCGATCGCATCGGTCCACGACGTTTCGACCCTCACCACCGGAGTGTCTTCGGCAATGGACAGATTCGCCGCGGCTGGTGTCCAGAAGACTTGGGTATTCCAGGCTTTCGATGATGAGCATGAGGTGCTGATCATGTCGGAGCTGCCCGACGAAGCGAGCGCGCAGCGATGGATCGAGCATCCTGACGCTGCGGCTGAATGGTTGTCCGGCACCGGACTGGGGGCCTACCCTCCGCTATTCGTCGGCCGATTCACCAACATGATGCGCATCGAGGCGGACTGAGGATTCGCCGGTGTTCGTGTGCCTGTGTAACGGAGTCACCACTCAAACGGTGGCCGAGGCCGTTTCGTGCGGGGCGTCGACCACGAAGGAGGTCGCCCAGGCGTGCGGAGCGGGCGCCGATTGCGGACGTTGCCGGCGCACGGTGCAGGCCATCCTGCGGTCTTCCAGTCCGGATCGGACGCCGAACTCGCGTTAGTGCGTCAGCGGCGCGGACTGCCATCCGGTGATGTCGGTTGGACGAGTTCGACCAGCAGGTTGGGGATTTCGAGCCGGGGCAACATGACCTCGACCAACACCATGCGGTCCTGATGCTCGGCGGCGGCGGTCAGGGCGCCGTCGAGTTCGCCGTAGGTCTGGACCTGGAACGCCAGGTGGTCGGTGACCCCCAGCGCGCGGGGCACGTCCGTCCACTTCCAATTGACGATGTCGTTGTACGGCGCGGTCTCGCCGTGGATTGCCCGTTCGACGGTGTAGCCGTCGTTGTTGACCACCACGATGACGGGGGACAGCCCCTCACGCGAAAAGGTGCCGAGTTCTTGGACGGTCAGCTGCGCGGCACCATCCCCGATGAGCAACACCGTCCTGCGCTCCGGATGCGCCACCGCCGCCCCGAGCGCGGCAGGCAACGTGTAACCGATTGAGCCCCAAAGTGGTTGGCCTATGAAGGTAACACCCTGCGGCAGCCGATGGTCGGCCATGCCGTAGAAGGAGGTGCCCTGGTCCGCGAGCACCACATTGCCAGGCGTGAGGGCGACACAAAGGCGGTCCCACAACATCTTTTGGGTGAGTGGTTGGTCGCGCGGCGGGGGCGGCGGCAGCGGCTCGGCCGGCGGCGACATCACCGGCGGCGAAGAGATTCCGCGGCGGACCAGGATCGCGGCCAGCTCCTCGAGCGCGGCGCCCATTTCCAACGGCGCGAAGACTTCTCCGGCCACACTGCTCTGATACTGGCCGACATCGATCGTCCGGGCCGGGTCGATGTGCTGGCTGAAGAAGCCGCTGACCATGTCCGTGAACACCACACCGGCGGTGACCAACACGGGTGCCTCTTCGATCGCGGTGCGCACCGCCGGCGCGCTGGCGGACCCAGCGTAGATGCCCAGGAAGTCGGGCGAACTCTCGTCGAGCAGACTCTTTCCCCACATCAATGTGGCGTGGGGCACCACGTCGGCGGCCAGCAACGCCTCGAGTTCTTTGATCGCCTGCAGCCGGTGCACCAGCAAGTCGGCGAGCACGGTGAGCTGGTGGTCGCCGATGAGTTCGGTCGCGGCCTCGACGAACATCGCCAGGGCGCGGGGGCTGGTGCCGCCGGTGTAGCGGGGCAACGGCGCCTCCGGCGGCTCGGTGGGGAAGCGGGCCACGTCGGTGGACAGCAGGATGTATCCGGGGCGCTTCTGCTCGCGCACCTCGGACAGCACTCGGTCGATCTCGCGGCGGGCCGTCGCGGGCATCAGATTGGCTTGGGCACAGGTGATTTCGCGGCTGATCCGGAAGAAGTGCTCGAAGTCCCCGTCCCCGAGCGAATGGTGCAGCGCCCGGCGGGTGCCCTGGGCATCCTTGGACGGTCCGCCGACGATGTGCACAACGGGTACCTGCTCGGCATAACTGCCCGCGACCGCGTTGGCCGCGGAGAGCTCGCCGACGCCGAAAGTCGTTACCAAAGCTGACATTCCGCGTAGCCGACCATACCCGTCGGCGGCGTAGCCGGCGTTCAGCTCGTTGGCGTTGCCGACCCAGCGAATGCCGGGGTGGGCGATGATGTGGTCGAGGAATTCCAGGTTGTAATCGCCGGGAACGCCGAAGATTTCTGAGACGCCGAGCTCGCCGAGGCGGTCCAACAGATAGTCACCGACGGTGTACGCGGGATCGGTCGCATCAGTCACAGGCACGACGGTACGCTCGGTCGAATCTGTTCCGGGTGAGACGCCAGGCCAGTATCGTGCGGGCCATGGCACTCAAAGAATCCCGCGACATCGTCATCGAAGCCAGTCCGGAGGAGATTCTGGACGTCATCGCCGACTTCGAATCGATGCCCGAATGGTCGGAGCCGCATCAGAGTGCGAAGATCCTCGATACCGGCGACGACGGGCGTCCCCGCCAGGTGCGGATGAAGGTCAAGGTCGCCGGGATCACCGACGAACAGGTGGTCGCCTACACCTGGGGCGACAACGTCGTCAGCTGGAAGCTGGTCAGCTCCTCGCAGCAGAAGGCGCAGGACGGTAAGTACACCCTGGTGCCGAAAGGTAACGACACTCTGGTCAAGTTCGAGCTTCTCGCGGACCCGAATGTGCCGCTGCCCGGCTTCGTGCTCAAGCGTGCCGTGAAGGGAACGATTGATTCGGCGACGAAGGCGCTCCGCGAGCGGGTGCTTCAGGTGAAGAAGGAGAAGTAGCCACGGTGAGCGGCGGCGGGCCGCTGGCCGGGGTGAGGGTGATCGAACTCGGCGGGATCGGACCGGGGCCACACGCGGGAATGCTGCTCGCCGATCTGGGTGCCGACGTGGTGCGGGTGCGCCGCCCAGCCGGCGGGCTGACGATGCCGGCCGAGGATCGTGATCTGCTGCACCGCGGCAAGCGAATTGTCGACCTGGACATCAAGACGCAGCCGCACGCGCTGTTGGGCCTGGCCGCCAAGGCCGACGTGCTGCTGGACAGCTTCCGGCCGGGCACCTGCGAGCGACTCGGCATCGGCCCGGACGAGTGCGCGGCGGTCAACCCGCGGCTGATCTTCGCGCGAATGACCGGTTGGGGACAGGATGGCCCGCTGGCGCCGACCGCCGGCCACGACATCAACTACCTGTCACAGACGGGCGTGCTGTCGGCGCTGGGCTATGCCGATCGGCCGCCGATGCCGCCGCTGAACCTGGTCGCCGACTTCGGCGGCGGCTCGATGCTGGTGGTGATCGGCATCGCGGTCGCCCTCTACGAACGGGAACGTTCGGGCAAGGGGCAAGTCATCGACGCGGCGATGGTCGACGGCGTCACCCTGCTGGCCCAGATGATGTGGACCATGAAGTCCACTGGCGCACTGCGCGACCGACGCGAATCGTTTCTGCTCGACGGTGGCGCCCCGTTCTACGGCTGCTATGAGACGGCCGACGGTAAATACGTCGCCGTCGGCGCCATCGAACCACAATTTTTCGAGGCGCTGCTCAATGGGCTTGGCCTGTCACCCGACGACGTGCCCGCCCAACACGACAAAGCTTCGTACCCGCGGATGCGAGAGGTCTTCACCCAACGATTCGCCAGCCGCAGTCGCGACGAATGGGCGCGCGCCTTCGCCGGCACCGACGCGTGCGTCACCCCGGTACTGACGTGGAGCGAGGCCGTCGCCGATGAGCACTTGCGGGGAAGGTCCACCGTCATCACCGCCCACGGCGTCGACCAGGCCGCACCCGCCCCACGGTTCTCGCGGCGCCCGGCCGGACCGGTCGGTCCAACGCCGCAGTCGACCACGCCGCTTAGCGAAATCGACTGGTAGAAAATCGTTTTCGGCGAACCGTTCCGCATTGCGGTCGGCGTTGCTATGTTGATCCTCAGTGGCCGTAAAAGCATCACGGGAATTCGTCGTCAACGCGTCGCCAGAAGTGGTCATGGAAGCGCTGACAGATGTCGGCGTCTTGTCATCGTTCTCGCCGCTGCACAAAGACATCGAAGTGATCGACCGTTATCCCGACGGCCGGCCGCACCACGTCAGAACCACCATCAAGGTCCTCGGGCTGGTCGACAAAGAAGTCCTGGAATATCACTGGGGACCCGATTGGGTGGTCTACGACGCCAAGGGGACCTCCCAGCAGCACGGGCAGCACGTCGAATACACCCTCAAACCCGAAGGGATCGACCAGACTCGGGTGCGCTTCGACGTCACCGTTGAACCCGGCCGGCCCATGCCCGCGTTCGTCGTGCGGCGGGCGGCCGAGAGTGTTCTCGATGCCTCGATGAACGGGTTGCGCGCCCTGGTCCTGGGCGGTAGCGACTCGGATAAGTCAACGTAATTACCGTTTTTCGGCTCGCCGGGGCGGCGCGATTGCTAATTTGGTAGTTGGTGGCCATACGCGCATCGTCTGAAATTGTCATTGAGGCGCCCCCGGGAGTGATCATGGAGGCGCTGGCGGACATGGACGCCGTTCCCTCCTGGTCCCCGCTGCACAAGCGAGTCGAAGTCGTCGACAGATATCCCGACGGCCTGCCGCACCACGTGAAAATGACGCTCAGGGTGAGCGGCATCGCGGATACCGAAATGGTCGAGTATCACTGGGGTCCCGACTGGATGGTCTGGGATGCGCAAAAGACCGCCCAGCAGCATGCTCAGCATGGCGAATACAACCTGGAGCGTGAGGGCGACGACAAGACCCGCGTGCGATTCAGCCTCACGATCGAGCTCAGGGCGCCGCTGCCCGGGTTCTGGGTGAGGTCGGCGGGAAACAAAATCCTGAACGCCGCGCTGGAGGGCCTGCGCAAGCGCGTGATGGGTGCGGTGGGCTAGCCGGGTGATCCGCTTTTCAGCGCGGCGAGGCGCTTGATCGCCTCGTCGAGGGTGTCGTCGCGTTTGCAGAACGTGAAGCGCACCAAGTGGTTCCACACATCGGCCGGACCGTGCGTTGCGCCCGGGTCGCAGAAGGCCGACATCGGGATCGCAGCGACCCCAACCTTTTCCGGGAGTGCCGCGCAGAACGCGCTGCTGTCGTCGTAGTCCAACGGACGCGGGTCGGCGCACAGGAAGTAGGTGCCGGCGCTGTCGTGAACCTCGAACCCGACGTCGATCAGCCCGGCGGCCAGTCGATCGCGCCGGGCCTGCAAAGTGGCGCGCAGGCCGGCCACCCACGCGTCCTCGGTCTGCAGCGCCAGGGCCACCGCCGGCTGGAACGGCGCACCGCCGACATAGCTCAGATACTGTTTGGCCGCGCGTATCCCGGCAATGAGATGTGCTGGGCCGCAAGCCCAACCGATCTTCCAGCCGGTGCAGTTGAACATCTTGGCGGCGCTGGAGATGGTGATCGTCCGCTCTGCCATGCCGTCGAGGCCGGCCAGCGGCACATGCTGCCGCCCGTCGAACACCAGATGCTCGTAGACCTCATCGGTGATCACCAACAGATCGGCCGCGATCGCGATCTCGGCGATGGCCGCCAACTCTTCGGCGCTCAGCACCGTACCGGTCGGGTTGTGCGGGGAGTTGACGATCAGCGCGCGGGTCCGTGGCGTCACCGCCCTGCGCAGGGCGTCGGCGTCCAGGGCGAAGCCGCGGCCATGGGGGACCAGCGGCACGGCCACCCGTTGCGCGGCGGCCATCGCCACCACCGGCGAGTAGGAGTCGTAAAACGGCTCGATGAGCAAGACCTCGGAGTCGGGTTCGACCAGGCCGATCACCGCCGAGGCAATGGCCTCGGTCGCCCCGACCGTCACCAGCACCTCGGTGTCGGGGTCGTATTCAATGCCATAGCGGCGCTGCCGCTGGGCGGCGATGGCGTGGCGCAGCGGTGCGATGCCGATGCCCGGTGGGTATTGATTGACGCCGTCGGCAATGGCCTCCTGAGCGGCCTTCAGCATCGCCGGGGGTCCGTCCTCGTCGGGAAACCCCTGGCCAAGGTTCACCGCTCCGACCCGCGCGGCCAGCGCCGACATTTCGGCGAACACCGTGGTCGCGTAGGGGCGCAGTCGCGACACCGTCATGGTGGTCGAGCTTAGGCGGGGCATTGGTCCGCGAACGTCATGCCAGCGGGGCGCCAAGCCGCCCAATGTGAAATGAGGTGCACACTCGGCGCCGAGCGTGAACGTAGTTTCACGTTCGCCCGGGACTGGCGGCCATCGCCAAGCACCGCGTGGTGTCCGTCACAAGGCGCTCTGAGCTGCGCGGTCTTTGCCAACCAACAGGTTGGCCGGGGGCCCTGTTAGGGTGGGGCGGGATCTAGTCTTGAAGACGGATTCGAACCCTATTCGTCAGAACAGGAAGTCGTCATGTCCGAAGAAGCTTTTATCTATGAGGCCATCCGCACCCCGCGGGGCAAGCAGCGCAACGGTTCGCTGAACGAGGTGAAGCCGCTCAGCCTGGTCGTGGGCCTGGTTGACGAGCTGCGGCGACGTTTCCCCGACCTCGACGAGACCCTGATCAGCGACATGATCCTGGGTGTCGTGTCCCCGGTCGGAGACCAGGGCGGCGACATCGCCCGCACCGCGGTGCTGGCCGCCGGGCTGCCCGAAACCACCGGCGGTGTGCAGCTGAACCGGTTCTGCGCCTCCGGGCTGGAGGCCGTCAACACCGCCGCGCAAAAGGTGCGGTCCGGCTGGGACGACCTGGTGCTGGCCGGCGGTGTTGAGTCGATGAGCCGTGTCCCGATGGGCTCCGACGGCGGCGCCTGGGCAACCGACCCCGAGACCAACTACCAGATCGGCTTCGTGCCCCAGGGCATCGGCGCCGACCTGATCGCCACCATCGAGGGGTTCTCGCGTGACGACGTCGACGCCTACGCGCTGCGCAGCCAGCAGAAGGCCGCCGAGGCGTGGTCGGGTGGCTACTTCGCCAAGTCGGTGGTGCCGGTGCGCGACCAGAACGGTCTGGTCATCCTCGACCACGACGAGCACATGCGGCCCGACACCACCCTGGAGGGCCTGGGCAAGCTGAAGACCGCGTTCGACGGCATCGGCGAGATGGGCGGCTTCGACGACGTGGCGCTGACGAAGTACCACTACGTCGAGAAGATCAACCATGTCCACACCGGCGGCAACAGCTCCGGCATCGTCGACGGCGCCGCGCTGGTGCTGGTCGGTTCGGAAGCGGCCGGCAAGTCGCAGGGGCTGACCCCGCGGGCGCGCATCGTGGCCACTGCCACCAGCGGCTCCGACCCGGTCATCATGCTCACCGGCCCGACCCCGGCCACGAAGAAGGTGCTCGACCGCGCGGGCATGACGGTCGACGACATCGACCTGTTCGAGCTCAATGAGGCGTTTGCGTCGGTGGTGCTGAAGTTCCAGAAGGACCTCAACATCCCCGACGAGAAGCTCAACGTCAACGGTGGCGCCATCGCGATGGGCCACCCGCTGGGCGCCACCGGCGCCATGATCACCGGCACCATGGTCGACGAGCTCGAGCGCCGCAACGCGCGTCGCGCCCTGGTCACGCTGTGCATCGGCGGCGGCATGGGTGTCGCCACCATCATCGAGAGGGTTTAAGACCATGGCAGAGAACACCATTGCGTGGGACAAGGACGCTGACGGCATCGTCACCCTGACCCTGGACGACCCCACCGGGTCGGCCAACGTGATGAACGAGCACTACAGCGAGTCCATGCACAACGCCGTGGAACGCCTTGCCGCCGAGAAGGATTCGATCACCGGCGTGGTCATCACCAGCGCGAAGAAGACCTTCTTCGCCGGCGGTGACCTGAAGGGCATGATCAACCTCGGCCCGGAGAACGCCGGCGAGGCGTTCGACACCGTCGAGTCGGTCAAGCGTGACCTGCGTGCGCTGGAGACGCTGGGCAAGCCGGTGGTCGCGGCCATCAACGGCGCCGCGCTGGGCGGCGGCCTGGAGATCGCGCTGGCCTGTCACCACCGCATCGCCGCCGACGTCAAGGGTCTGGTCGTTGGCCTGCCCGAGGTCACGCTGGGCCTGCTGCCCGGCGGCGGCGGGGTGACCCGCACCGTGCGGATGTTCGGCATCCAGAACGCGTTCATGAACATCCTGTCGCAGGGCACTCGCTTCAAGCCGGACAAGGCCAAGGAGATCGGCCTGGTCGACGAGCTCGTCGGCTCGGTGGACGAACTGGTGCCGAGGGCAAAGGCTTGGATAAAAGAGGAGCTCAAGGCCAACCCCGATTCACACGAACAGCCCTGGGACAAAAAGGGTTACAAGATGCCCGGCGGCACCCCGTCCAGTCCTGCACTGGCCGGCATCCTGCCGTCGTTTCCGGCGCTGCTGAAGAAGCAGCTCAAGGGTGCGCCGATGCCGGCGCCGCGGGCCATCCTGGACGCGGCCGTCGAGGGTGCGCAGGTGGACTTCGACACCGCCAGCCGCATCGAGAGCCGCTATTTCACCCAGCTGGTCACCGGCCAGGTGGCCAAGAACATGATCCAGGCGTTCTTCTTCGACCTGCAGCACATCAACGGCGGTGGTTCCCGTCCGGACGGCATCGAGCCGGTCAAGATCAACAAGATCGGCGTGCTAGGAGCGGGCATGATGGGCGCCGGCATCGCCTACGTCTCGGCCAAGGCCGGCTACGACGTGGTGCTCAAGGACGTCAGCATCGAGGCCGCCCAGAAGGGCAAGGGTTACTCGGAAAAGCTTGAGGCCAAGGCACTTCAGCGGGGCAAGACCACCGAGGAGAAGTCCAAGGCGCTGCTGGACCGCATCACCCCGGCCGCCGACCCGGCCGACCTGAAGGGCGTCGACTTCGTGATCGAAGCGGTGTTCGAGAACCAGGAACTCAAGCACAAGGTGTTCGGTGAGATCGAGGACGTCGTCGAGCCCAACGCGCTGCTGGGGTCGAACACCTCGACGCTGCCGATCACTGGTCTGGCGACCGGTGTGAAGCGGCAGGAGGACTTCATCGGGATCCACTTCTTCTCGCCGGTCGACAAGATGCCGCTGGTGGAAATCATCAAGGGCGAGAAGACCTCTGACGAGGCGTTGGCCCGTGTGTTCGATTACACGCTGGCCATCGGCAAGACCCCGATCGTGGTCAATGACAGCCGCGGGTTCTTCACCAGCCGCGTCATCGGCACGTTCGTCAACGAGGCGCTGGCGATGCTCGGTGAGGGCGTGGAGCCGGCCAGCGTCGAGCACGCCGGTTCGCAGGCCGGTTACCCGGCGCCGCCGCTGCAGCTGTCCGACGAGCTCAACCTGGAGTTGATGCACAAGATCGCGACGGCCACCCGCAATGGTGTCGAGGACGCGGGCGGCACGTACGAGCCGCACCCGGCCGAAGCCGTCGTCGAGAAGATGATCGAGCTCGGCCGGCCGTCGCGGTTGAAGGGTGCGGGCTTCTACGAGTACGTCGACGGCAAGCGCACCCGGCTGTGGCCGGGCCTGCGCGAGGCGTTCAAGTCCGGTACCGCGGAGATCCCGTTGCAGGACATGATCGATCGCATGCTGTTCGCCGAGGCGCTCGAGACGCAGAAGTGCCTCGACGAGGGCGTGCTGACGTCGACCGCCGACGCGAACATCGGCTCGATCATGGGCATCGGCTTCCCGCCGTACACCGGTGGTAGCGCTCAGTTCATCGTCGGTTACGAGGGCGCGCACGGTATCGGCAAGGAAGCCTTCGTGGCCCGGGCCGAAGAACTGGCCGCCAAGTACGGCGACCGCTTCTTGCCACCGGCGTCGTTGAGCTAGTCCTGCGTCACGCAGGCGCAAAAGCCCCCGAAACGACGAGGTTTCGGGGGCTTTTGCGTGCGGTGGTCGCGAAAGGCTAACGGCGCCTTTGGAACAGGTAGTACCACGCCGGTGTCTTCTCGGCGCGGTCCAGTTCGCGTTCGGCGCCGGCCGATAACAGCGTCCAGCTTTGCGTGAACCGTCGTTCCATCTCGGCGCGGTCGACTCCGCGCACGCCGATCCGACCGCCCGGGACGAACGCGACGATCAGCAGCCGCGCGTCCGGTGCCGCCAGGGCGCTGATCTCCCGGACGTAGGCGTCGCGATCGGCATCGCTCATGTTGTGCAGGCAGCCGTTGTCGACGATCAACTCGAAGTTTGCGCCGATGCCGGCCCGGCTCAGCTGCGTGACGTCGGCCCGGAGGAAGTCGACGGCGACGCCGGCCGCGCTTGCCTTGGCACGTGCGCGCTCGAGTGGCTTGGCCACGAAGTCGACCGCGGTGACCTTCCAGCCGTGTTGGGCGAGATAGATGGAGCAGTCACCGGTACCGCAGCCGACCTCCAGGGCCGACCCGGCGGGCAGCGCTGCGACGTCACGCGTTCCCTCGACCAGATCCCGCAGGCTCTGCGCGAACGGATGACCATCCCATGGGGTGAACCCGATGCGGTAAAAGATCCGAAACAGCGTTTGTTTGGAAGCCATAGCTCACCTTAAGCCGGGCCGGTCACCTCTTACTTGGAGGCCGCGGCGATGCGGCGCCATTCCTCCCGCGGGAATGCCCGGGGATCGTCCCGCAGGACCTGGACGCAGACATGGTCGGCGCCCGCGGAACGATGCTCGGCGACGCGGCGCATGATGGCCTCTTCGTCACCCCACGCGATGATCGCGTTGAAGAGCCGATCGCTCACCTGTGACAAATCGTCCTCGGAGAAGCCACTGCGCAACAGATTGTTGGCGTAGTTGGGCAACGCCAAATACGACCGCAGCCAATCTGTTCCGATCTGGCGGGCCTCGTCGGCGCTCTCCGTCAAGATAACCGTCTGTTCCGGAAGCAGCAACGGCCCCCGTCCCAAAGTCGAACGGGCAGAAGCCGTGTGCTCAGGGGTGACGAGGTACGGGTGGGCGCCGCCGGCGCGGGTCGCCGACAGCGTCAGCATCTTTGGGCCGAGCGCGGCAAGCACCCGGCGCCCGGTGGGAACCGGCCGCGGCGCGGCATCCAAGCCGTCCAGGAAGGACGCCGTTGCCGCCAGCGGTTTGCGGTATCGCCCGGGCTGGCCGGCATCGATCAGCGGGGCGTGGCTGACGCCTATTCCGAGCAGGAAGCGGTCACCGTGCTCGGCGGTCAGGGTCGCGTAGGAGTCGGCGACGTCGCCGGGCGAATGCATCCACAGGTTCAGGATTCCGGTGGCGATCGCGGTCCGCTTGGTCGCGGCGAGCAAATGTCCTACCGCGTCGAACACCGGCCCGCCGACGTCGGGTATCCACAGTGCCGGGAAGCCCAGTTCGTCGAGTTCGGCTGCGGCGTCGGCGGATTCGGCCGGGTCGCCGTAGCGCAGTTGACTGCTCCAGATTCCGACGCCGGTCAGTTCCATGTGAAGCCTTCCCTTCGTGGCGCGCGCCTGCCGCAGCTGCTCGGGGCCGCGGCTCTACCGGACATGCTGTCAGACGTCGCTTCCGGTGTATTCGGGCACCGGCATCGAATCGTGCATCCGGATGCCCTTGGTGTTGAGCTTCGCCATGGACCGGGACAGCGACCCGGGCATCGCCGAGATTAGCTGGGCTCCACGGGTTAACGCCCACACTCCGATTCGTGAACCGGGGATGATGCCTTTGGCGGTGCCGCGGGCGAAAGTCCGGCTGCGCTGCACCGGTTGGTGCATCCGTAGTTCGTAGGCGGCAAAGGCGCGCAGGTGGTCGCCGTCCGCCTCGGCGAGCTCTCCGGCCAGCACATAGGCGCCGAGGACGGCGAGGCTGGTGCTGCCGCCCACCGCGGGTCCCGGGCAGTATCCCGCGTCGCCGACCAGGGTGACCCGGCGCCGTGACCACCGATCGGTGCGCAGTTGGCTGATCGAGTCGAAGTAGAAGGTGGGGGTGCGCTCCAGTTCTGCCAGCCAGGTGTCCACCTGATCGTGCAGCCCGGTGAACGACTCGCGCAGCAATTGCTTCTGCCGCAACGCATCACGATGGTCATAATCCAGTTCCGTCTTGCTGCGGAACATGAATACCGCACGGGCGTCGTCCAGATGATCCGCCGTATAAATCGCGGCGAAGCGGCCGACACCGACGTGACCGACCATCTCGCCGGATTCGACCAGTGCCTTGGGCGCCGACAACACCGCCAAATAGCCGCCGAGGAAGCGGGTCAGGTCGGCGTCGTCACCGAAGGTCAGGCGTCGCACGTTGGAGTGCAACCCGTCGGCGCCCACGATGACGTCGAAGGTACGCGCCGGCGAATGCTCGAATGTCACGGTGCCGTCGTGCTCGATCGCGGTGATTGAGTCACCGAACACGTACTCGACGTCGTCGCGGGCGGCGTCGTAGTAGATCTCGCTCAGGTCGTCGCGCATGATTTCCACGTGTGAGTCGGAGGTGGCGGCGTAGACCTTGGTGAGGTCGACTTCGATGGCCTTCGTCCGGCCTTCCCGGTACATCGTCAGCCGGTCCGTTCCGGTGGCCCGCGCCTCGATGCGCGGGAGGACACCCATCTTCGTCGAGATTTTCATTGCGGGGCGGAACAAGTCGACGGCGTGGCCGCCGGTTTTGCGCAGCGTCGGTGCGCGCTCCACGACAGTGACGTCGAAGCCGTACCGGGTCAGCCAGTACGCCAGGACAGGGCCAGCGATGCTGGCGCCAGAGATGAGTATCCGCATGATCACCTCCCACGCTTACTTAACGTTCGGTAAGCTTAACATCACACTTACCTATCGGTAAGTCAGATAAACTCATGAGGGTGAGCAGGCCCCGGTCGGACACCCGCGAGCGCATCCAAGAGGTCGCCCGCGAGCTCTTCTTGCAGCGCGGCGTGCAGCGCACCAGTCTGCAGGACATCGCGAACCAGCTGGGTATCACCAAACCCGCGTTGTACTACCACTTTCCATCCCGCGAAGACCTGGTCCGCAGCATCCTGGTGCCGCTGATCGACGAGGGCGAACGGTTCGTTGCCGAACACGAGGGCCGCCGCCGCAACGATGCGCGCGAGCTGCTGGAGGGTTATTTCGATTTCCATTACCGGCACCGCCGGGATCTGGTGTTGCTGTTGACCGAGCTGTCGACACTGATCGATCTCGACCTCATCGACACCGTGCTGGCGTGGCGTGAGCGGCTGGCCAGGCTGGTGTTCGGCAAGAAACCGACGCTCGCGCAGTCCACTCGGGCGGTGGTCGCGTTCGGCGGCTTGCAGGATTGCTGCGTGCAGTTTCCCGATGCGCCCCACGAAGAGCTACGTGAGAAGTCGGTCGCGGCCGCGCTCGACGCGCTGGGCCGCTGAGGCGCGGGGACTTACGTCAGGACGTGCCTGCACCGCTCGCGGTGCTCTGGTCTTGGGCGTTTTGGGTGAAGATGTCGCCGGTGGTCTGGCCGTTGTCGTTGACGAAATCCGTGTCGTCCGTGAGCAATGGGGCGATTGCCGACGGTTCCCCGGTGACCGCGGCGCCGGCGTCACGGCCCGGTGCGGCGCTGAAAAGGGCGAGCGCCGCGATGGTCGCGGCCCCGGCGAAGACCGCCTGCGCGGCCAGGACGCGCCGACGGCGAGCGCCCGCGGGATTGATGGGTTGCCCGATGGTTGTCATGCGTTATGTGTACGGCCCGGGCGTCGGCGACGGCTGGGCGCAACTTAGCGATCCGCTGTGAGCCCGATGCGGCTACAGTCCCGGTATGCGCTTTGGTCTCTTCATTCCGCAAGGCTGGCGAATGGATCTGGTCGGCATCGAACCCGAAAAACACTGGGCGGTGATGCGCGATCTGGCTGACCACGCGGACAAGGGGAGCTGGGACTCGCTGTGGGTCTACGACCACTTCCACACCGTGCCGGTCCCGACCGCCGAAGCCACCCACGAGGCATGGTCGCTGATGGCCGCCTACGCGGCCACCACGTCGCGGATCAAACTCGGCCAGATGTGTACGGCGATGAGCTACCGCAATCCCGTCTACCTCGCCAAGGTCGCCGCGACGGCCGACATCATCTCCGGTGGCCGCATTCAGATGGGCATCGGCGGCGGCTGGTACGAACACGAATGGCGCGCTTACGGTTACGGATTCCCGTCGGCGGGCGTGCGATTGGGCCGGCTCGACGAGGGGGTGCAGATCATGCGCGATGCCTGGCGCGACGGCAAGGTCAGCTTCGACGGCAAGCACTACCAGGTCGACGGCGCGATCGTCGCACCTAAGCCCCTGCAGGACAATGGGATTCCGCTGTGGATCGCCGGCGGCGGTGAGAAGGTGACGTTGCGTATCGCCGCCCAGTATGCGCAGTACACGAACTTCACCCCCGAGCCGGAGGCGTTCGCACACAAGTCGGAGGTGCTGGCCGAACACTGCCGCAACGTGGGCACCGACTTCGGCGCCATCGTGCGTTCGGTCAACGTCAACGCCATCGTGGGCACGTCGGAGGCTGACGTCAAAGACCGGCTGCAACGGGTCCGCGACCGTCTGGTCGGCTACCTGGGCGAGGCATCTGCCGATGCGATGATCACCGGCACGAGCGGGCCGGACTCGGCGACGGGCACACCGGAACAGGTCATCGAGCGGCTCGCGAAGATCCGCGACCTCGGGTGCGAGTACGCCATCTGCTACTTCCCCGAGGCCGCCTACGACCGTTCCGGTATCGAGATGTTCGAAAGCCAAGTCATACCCGCGCTGACTTAGCCAACGTCCAATCCGCTGAAGCCTCAGATATCGGTACTCGTGTACCTGGTCTTGACCGGAGGCGCGGCCAGCAGCGGGGGAAGCTGCGTCAGCTTGCCTTCGCCGGCGCGAAACGCGCGGTAGGCCTCGTCGTTTTCGACCGTCTCCCAGATTTCGTAGATGAGCCAGTGCGCTTCGTCGTCCTCGTCGACAAGCACGTCGGTGCGGACATTGCCGTCGAACGCCCGAGTGTCCTGCAGCGCCCGGCCCATCAGCTCGCGCCCCGCAGCGACCTCGTCGGGCTTGAACCTGAGCTCGAGTATCACCGTGACCGTCATTGGCCCAACATATCTTCGCGCCCGCTCCATCGGTGGCCCGCCCTTCCTCCCGTTGATGAGAATGCGGTTTCCACTTTTCGGAAAGCTGTTATACGGTTCACTGAGCAATATTCTGTTGGCGGTTTGTGGACGATCCTGGAGGATCCCTCGATGCAGAAGGCACTAGCCCCCGAGATCTCTACCTGGCCCGATGAGCGCCCGCAGCTGATCGGCAGCCGATGCGGGAGCTGTGGAGCCACCACCTTCCCCGTGCAGCAGTGGTGCCCGCGGTGCAGCGCCGGCGAGATGTCCGACGTGCTGTTGCCCCGCCGCGGCACGCTGGTGGCGTGGACCACCCAGGGCTTCCCGCCCGGGGCTCCCTATGCCGGTCCGACCGGCAAGGACTTCGTGCCGTTCGGTGTGGGGTTGATCCAGCTCGGCGACGTCATCCGCGTCGAGGGCCGGTTGACCGAGAACGACCCGGCCAAGCTGCAATTCGGCCAGGAAGTCGAACTCACCATGGTGCCTTTCGCGACCGACGACGAGGGCGCAGAAATCATCACCTTCGCATTCCAGCCGGTCTGACGGACCCAGGAGGATTTGAGATGATCAACGATGTCGCCATCATCGGCGTGGGGCTGCACCCGTTCGGCAGGTTCGAGAAGACCGCGATGCAGATGGGCGCCGAAGCCATCCAAAGCGCGCTCAGCGATGCCGGTGTGGAGTGGAAAGACATCCAGTTCGGCTTCGGTGGCAGTCACGAAGTGTCCAACCCGGACGCGGTGACCCGCTTGGTCGGACTGACCGGCATCACCTTCACCAACGTCTTCAACGCCTGCGCCACCGCGGCCAGTGCCATTCAGCAGACCGCGGACACCATCCGGTTGGGCAAGTACGACATCGGCATCGCCATCGGGCTCGACAAGCATCCGCGTGGAGCCTTTACCGACGACCCCGCCAAGCTGGCGCTGCCGCAGTGGTACGCGCAGAACGGGCAGTTCGTCACCACCAAGTTCTTCGGGATGAAGGCCAACAAGTACTTGCACGACCACAACATCTCGCAGGAGACGCTGGCGAGGGTGGCCAACAAGAACTTCCGCAATGGTGCGCTGAACCCGAATGCCTTCCGGCGCAAGGAGATCTCCGTCGAGGAGATCCTCAACTCGCCTGTGCTCAACTACCCGCTGACGCAGTACATGTTCTGCGCGCCCGACGAGGGCGCTGCCGCGGTCATCATGTGCCGCGCGGACATCGCGCACAAGTTCACCGACAAGCCGGTGTACGTGCGCGCCTGTGAGATCCGCACCCGCACTTTCGGGGCGTATGAGGTGCATGCCACCTTCGCACCGCTGGACGAGGACGTCTCGCCGACGGTGTACGCGTCCAAGGCGGCCTACGAAGCCGCGGGCATCGGGCCCGAGGATGTCGATGTCGCCCAACTGCAGGACACCGACGCCGGCAACGAGGTCATCCACATGGCCGAGACCGGCCTGTGCGCGGACGGTGAGCAGGAGAAGCTGCTGGCCGACGGCGCCACCGAGATCCACGGCTCGATGCCGGTCAACACCGACGGCGGGCTGATCGCCAACGGCGAGCCGATCGGCGCATCGGGACTGCGGCAGATGCACGAACTGGTGCGGCAGTTGCGCGGCGAGGCGGGGGAGCGCCAGGTACCCGGCAACCCGCGCGTCGGCCTGGCCCAGGTGTATGGCGCGCCCGGCACCGCGTCGGCGACCATCCTGTCGCTCTGATCGCCTGAGCCACAACCTAAATCGCGGGGCCCAGCAGGTCGTCCGCGTCGCGGATGATGTAGCCGTAACCCTGCTCGGCCAAGAAGCGCTGCCGGTGCGCGGCGTACTCGGCGTCCAGGCTGTCGCGCGCCACCACGGAATAGAAGATGGCGCCGCCACCGTCGGACTTGGGCCGCAGCAGCCTGCCCAGCCGTTGCGCCTCCTCTTGGCGTGAGCCGAATGTTCCCGAAACCTGCACTGCCACAGATGCTTCCGGGAGGTCGATGGAGAAGTTCGCGACTTTGGACACCACCAGGGTGGACAACTCGCCGCGACGGAAGGCGTCGAACAACTCCTCGCGTTCCTTGGTCCGGGTGGACCCCTGGATCACCGGGGCATTCAGCTCGGCGCCGAGCTCGTCGAGCTGATCGAGGTAGGCGCCGATCACCAGGGTCTGCTCGCCGGGATGTTTCGCCAGAATCGATTTGACCACAGCAATTTTGGTGTGCACCGTCGAGCACAACTTGTACCGCTCTTCGGGTTCGGCGGTGGCGTAGATCATCCGCTCGTTGTCGGTCATGGTGACCCGCACTTCGACGCACTCGGCCGGCGCGATCCACCCCTGCGCCTCGATGTCCTTCCACGGCGCGTCATAGCGTTTGGGGCCGATCAACGAGAAGACGTCGCCCTCGCGGCCGTCCTCGCGGACCAATGTGGCCGTCAGGCCCAGGCGCCGCTTGGACTGCAGATCCGCGGTCATCCGGAACACCGGCGCCGGCAACAGATGGACCTCGTCGTAGATGATCAGTCCCCAGTCCCGGCTGTCGAAGAGCTCCAGGTGCCGATACTCGCCCTTGGTGCGGCGAGTGATCATCTGATACGTCGAGATGGTGACCGGCCGGATCTCCTTGCGTTCGCCGGAGTATTCGCCGATCTCGTCCTCGGTGAGCGACGTGCGCGCGATCAGCTCGCGCTTCCATTGCCGTGCCGCAACGATATTGGTGACCAGAATCAGCGTCGTCGCACCGGCTTTCGCCATGGCGGCCGCGCCCACCAGCGTCTTACCGGCACCGCACGGAAGCACCACCACGCCGGATCCGCCGGACCAGAACGAGTCGGTGGCCATCTGCTGATAGTCGCGCAGGTGCCAGCCGTCCTGGGCCAGGCTGATCGGATGCGCTTCGCCGTCGACATAGCCCGCGAGATCTTCGGCGGGCCAACCGATCTTGAGCAGCATCTGCTTGACGCGGCCGCGCTCGCTGGGGTGGACGATGACGGTGTCGTCGTCGATCCGGGCGCCGAGCATCGGGGCGATCTTCTTGTTGCGCAGCACCTCTTCGAGCACCGCGCGATCCAGGCTCACCAGTGTCAGGCCGTGCGCGGGGCTCTTGACCAGTTGCAAGCGGCCGTAGCGGGCCATGGTGTCGACGATGTCGACCAGCAGCGGCTGGGGCACCGCGTAGCGCGAGAAACTGACCAGCGCGTCGACCACCTGCTCGGCGTCATGGCCGGCGGCGCGGGCGTTCCACAGCGCCAGCGGCGTGATGCGGTAGGTGTGCACGTGTTCGGGTGCGCGTTCCAGCTCGGCGAACGGCGCGATGGCGGCGCGCGCCGCGCCGGCCTGCTCGTGGTCCACCTCGAGCAGCACCGTCTTATCGGACTGCACGATCAACGGTCCGTCAGACATATTCAGCGCCACTCCTCTTGATCTGTGGTCACGTCGCTGGGCATGCCATCCATTATCGGTCGGTCGCCGACACCACCGACGTGATGCGGTGGATGGCGAAGTCACGCAGCCGCCCGGACGCGGAGTCGAAGGCGACCAGCTGACCGCCCTTGATGGTGATGGGTGACACCACCCGCTGGGTGGCCACGCCTGCCGCATCCAGATAACCGATCACCAGGGTGTCCTGTTCCTTGGCCGCGCGCTGCAGCTGCGACATGGTGACCGCGGGATCGACGCGGATATTGCCGAACGGTGCGGCGGTCACCTTGCGCAGCACCGCGACCACCGCGTTGAGGCTTTCGCTGTTGGGCCGCCGGACCGGGCGATAGGGCCGGCGCTGCTGGGGTGCGGCCACCCGGGCGCCGCGCGGACGCACGTCGACGATGGCGCCGGAGGAATCCTCGGCCGCCGGAGCGAAGCCCGCGGCCCGCAAGGCGACGAGGACCTCGCCGATCGGAGCCGGCGACACCGCGACCGTCGGCGCCAGGGCCCGCAACTGCACCCCTTCGGTCGCCGGTGCGGCCACGGCCTGGGCCAGCAGGGCCGGGTCCTCGCAACGCACGAACGACGCGGCCATGCCGATCCGCAGCTGCCCGTGCCGGCGCGCGACGTCGTCGATCAGGTAGGTAAGCCCTTGCGGCACTGGAGTTTTCGAGTGCTTGGCGAACAGGGAATGCATCCAGTCTCGGGTCTTGCCGACATCGAGTGCGTGCCGGATCGACTGCTCGCTGACGCGGTACACCATCGCGGTGCCGGCCGATTCGACGGTGGCGACGACGGCGAGTTGCTCGGCCAGGTCGCGTTCCAATGGCCCGGGCACGACCACGGTCAGGTCGGCCTGCACCAGGAAGTGGTCGACCGGTTTGGGCAGCGCCCGGTTCATCGCCTCGATCGCGACCTGCGGATCGCCGTCGTCCTCCAGCAGGGCGCGGCCGGGTGTGCTGATCGCGCCGCGGCCCACCAGACCCAGGGCGTTGCTCTCGGCGAGCAGGTCCCCGACGGGCCCGGGCTGCAATCGCTTGGCCCAGCGCGGACGCCGCCAGATCAGCGCCGCCGAGGCTTCGGCCGCGTTGACTCCGGCACCGGGCGGCAACTCGGACAGCATGCCGAGCAACAGCCGCCGATCCAGCGGTGCGGCCGTGGAGTACAGGCCGTCGGTGAGCGCCCCATAGGTTTTGGCGTCGGGTCCGCGACTGCCGATCAGCGCCGGCCGACCGGGAAGGTCGAGCCAGCTGCCGGCCAACAGCTGCCAGCGTTCGGTGGCCGACATCGCGGTGTACCGGTCGGTGGCGATCGTCGGCGCCCAGTACGGTGCCTCGCCGGTGACCGGCTCGGGGTCGGGCATGCCGCTGGCGATCAATCCGGCCGCGGCCACGACTTCGAGGATCAATCCCAGCCGCGGCTCCTCGATGCCCGTCACCTTGCTCAGCCGCTTGACGTCGCGAATTCCCAGGCCGCCGCTGCGCAGCTCGGAAACCGGTGCGACGGAGAGTGTTTCGAGCAGGACGTCGACCTCGCGTAGCAAGTCGATGACGGCCCCGGCGGCCGCCGCGTCGGCGTCGTCGGCCGTGGTGGTAGACACCACCGGGTCGGGCGCGGTCAGCTGCATGGGGCCGGGATGCTCGCCGCGCAGCACCTGCCCGACGTGGCGGGGCAAGATCACCGTCTCGGCGTCGATACGCCGCAGCAGGCCCATGGCCAGCAGCTGGGGCACCGGCCGGTCGGCAGGCGCGCCGGGCGCGGCGTCGCGGGTGCGGCCCATCGGGGAACCCTCGAGAAGCTTCTCCAACACGTCGAGCTGCGCCTGGTTGAGGTCGTCGATCAGGCCGGCGATCTGCTCGGCGCTGCGCGAGGTGTCCTCGAGAATGACCTGGCCCGGATGCCACGGCAATCCCGTTGCGGCGTCGGCGGCCACGCGCAGCGCTGCCTCGCCCCAGACCAAGGCGCGTTGCCGGAGGTCGTCCACCGCGTCGAGGACGTCGGTTTCGGGGGCGCGGTCACCGATCAGCGCCAGCAGCTTCGCGGTGGGCACCGGCTCCGCGTCGGCCTGCAGCACCAGCAGCGCGTCGAGTACGGCCAGCCGCAGAAAGTCGAGGTCGTCGGTGCCGGCCTTGATCGACTGACGGGCCTGGGCGCGCGCGGCCAGTGCGGCGATGCTGCCGGGTGGGGGCTGGGCGAGGTCCGGCCGCAGTTCCAACAGTCGGATCAGCCGCTCATCGGATAGCTCGGCCAGCCACGACCCCAGCGGGATATCCGGGGTGTTGTCGGTCATTGCTGACCAGCGTAAAGCAGGTGGCGGGCGCCAGCAGACCTCGAAGGGCCGTCGCCTCACCAGCACGGTGACCAGCAACGGCGGCGGCGACGCGTCTCCGAACCCCGGTCTTGCGCCGCATGCTGTCGGGCCACCTGTCAGAATGGACCTCGTGGCTGACACTGCTGAGGGCAAAGCACGTAAAACCAGGTACGTCGACAACGGCTGGCCGACGACGGACCCCGAGGACCACGCGGTCAGTGAACTCGTGACCGATCGCACGGGTGCGCTGTCGCCCTTCGGCGAGCTGGACTTCCCGCTGCCCGCCACCGAACTGCCCTACCTGCACCCGGTCACCGTCGTCAATCGGTAGGCCGTCAGATGGCTAGGCCCTCTGAGGACTCCAAAGCCTCGACGAGCTGGGCGTCAGAAGACGCCGGATCGGGCGCCCTGTCACACCTGGACGACCATGGGTCAGCGCACATGGTCGACGTCAGCGAGAAGGTAGCCACCAAGCGGACCGCGGTCGCCGCCGGCGTCCTGCGCTCGACGGCGCAAGTGCTGGCGCTGATCTCGACCGGCGGCCTGCCCAAAGGCGATGCGCTGGCCACCGCGCGGATAGCCGGCATTCAGGCCGCGAAGCGCACCAGCGAACTCATCCCGCTGTGTCATCAACTCGCTCTCACCGGGGTCGACGTCGACTTCACCGTGGGGGAGTCGGAGATCGAGATCATCGCAACGGTGCGGAGCACCGACCGCACGGGGGTGGAGATGGAAGCGCTGACGGCGGTCAGCGTCGCGGGCCTGACGCTCTACGACATGATCAAGGCGGTGGATCCGGCCGCCCGAATCGACGACATTCGAGTGCTGCGCAAGGAAGGCGGCAAAACCGGAAGGTGGGCGCGCCCATGAGCACCCGTTCCGCACGCATCATCATCGCCTCGACCCGCGCGTCGTCGGGGGTGTACGACGACCGATGCGGCCCGATCATCGCCGAATGGCTGGCAGACCGCGGCTTTTCGGCCCGCGCAGCCGGAGGTTGTTGCCGACGGGCAGCCGGTCGGCGACGCGCTGCGCACCGCGATCGACGCCGAGGTGGACGTCATCATCACCTCCGGCGGCACCGGCATCTCGCCCAGCGACAGCACACCGGACCACACCGTGGCCGTCGTCGACTACATGATTCCGGGGCTGGCCGAAGCGATCCGCCAGTCGGGCCTGCCGAAGGTGCCGACGTCGGTGCTGTCGCGCGGGGTGTGCGGTGTGGCCGGCCAGACCCTGATCGTCAACCTGCCTGGTTCGCCCGGAGGGGTGCGCGACGGCCTCGGCGTGCTCGCCGATGTGCTGGACCACGCACTCGACCAGCTCGCCGGTAAAGATCACCAGCGATGACGCTCGTCGTGCGCGCTGCCATGACCGAGCACCCGATTTCACTGGCCGAGCATGAAGAGTTGGTGGGCCATCAGTCGGCCGGGGCCATCGTCGGGTTCGTCGGCATGATCCGCGACCACGACGGCGGACGGCGCGTGGTGCGACTGGAGTACTCCGCGCACCCGTCGGCCGACCAGGTCATCGCCGATGTGGTGGCCGAGGTGGCCGAGCAGTCCAGCGGCGTGCGGGCCGTCGCCGCCAGCCACCGCGTCGGCGCGCTGCGCATCGGAGAGGCGGCGCTGGTGGCGGCCGTCGCCGCCGACCACAGGCAGGCGGCATTCGCCACCTGCGCGCACCTGGTGGACACCATCAAGGCGCGGCTACCGGTGTGGAAGCACCAATTCTTCGCCGACGGAACCGAAGAGTGGGTGGGCTCGGCCTGACGCGCTAGGCACGTCGGTCACCGAAATGGTGCGCCGTGCCCGACACGCCCCGAAAAGGAGGGGTTTCGGGGCGTGCGGGGAGTGAGGCGGCGTCAGGCGTTCGGTGACGGCTGAGCGAGAGCGTCCAGCGCGTCGTTTCCGTGAACGTCCTGGGCCCGGATCGCCTCCCACAGCTGCACGAGGTAGCCAGCGTCGGAAGCATGCTGCGGCATGCCTGCGGGTACGAAACCGTCGAAGTCCGTGTCCACGACGGGCGGTGCGTCCGCTGGAGGTGCGGGCGGCATCGCGTCGGCCGGGGGCGCGGCGTCGGCCGGGGGAGCCGGCGGGGCGTCCATCGGGGGCGCGGGCGGCATCGCGTCGGCCGGCGGCGGGGCGTCGGCCGGGGGTGCCGGTGGCAAGTCCGCCGGGGGCGGTGGAGGAGCGTCCGGCGGTGCCGACTGGTCAAACGAGGCCAGTTGCACCGGAGCGGGCGGGGGCGGCGGAGGAGCGTCCGGCGGGGGCGCGTCCGCGGGCGGGGCCAGCGGCGCCGGGGCGCCGCTGATGCCGGGCGCATCCAGGCCGGCCGGCGCCGGCACGTCGCGCTGGCTGGGACCCGACAGGGGACCACCGCACACGGGCCAGGCGCCACGGCCCTGGGTGGCGAGCACCCGCTCGGCGACGGCGATCTGCTGTTCCCTGCTGGCGAGTTCGGCCGACGGGGCGTACTGCCCACCGCCGTGTGAGGCCCAGGTGCTGGCGCTGAACTGCACGCCACCGTGGTAGCCGTTGCCGGTGTTGATGCCCCAGTTACCGCCGGATTCGCAATGGGCTACCTGATCCCATTCGCCGTCGGTGGCCGCGGCCGCTTGGCCGGCAAGGGCGATGCTGCCGCCACCAAGAACCGCGCCGGTGAAGGCGATCTTGGCGACGCTGATGTTTGAACTGCTGGGCTTGCGGTGACGTCCACTCATACGCGCCGATGTATTCCTCTCTCGTCACGCGCCTGCGAGGTCAGCTGTCGGGTTCGGGTTGGAGAGGCCACCCGGCCGGCGCAGTCGTCAAGCGAGACGACGCCGACTTCACCCCTAGGAGCCGCGAGCGGCCCCAATCCGATCACGGTGGACCGGTGGGTCCCCCGTCTCCATCCATGTAGTTCGGAAGTCCCCCGCCTATTGGATGGAGCTCGGCGCGATAGGGAGGGGAGGTCCGCCAATGGGGATCGCTGGCGAGCCTCCGGAGACGTTAACCGTTTCTGTTGGTCTCGTCACGTCTGGCGAAACCCGGCGTTTCCCTCTCAGCCATCCGCGAAAACCGCAGGAACACATAGTGTTTGCGCAGGTCGTTAACGCGCGATATCGGAGCGTGATCGCGCCGTTATCGTTCCGTTACGTGAGATATGTCACAGTTTCAACCGCCGGAAAAGGGCGGCAGGACATCGATCGTGTCACCGGATTGCAACGCCGCGGTCTCGTCGCGCACGGCGATTCCGTCGCGCAGGTACGAGCATCGGGTCAGAACGGTGGCCAGGCCAGACCCTCGAACGGCGAGCCGCTCGACCAGCTCGCCGACCGTGGTGCCGGGGCGCAGCACCACGGCCTCCGAGTCGACTCCCGCGGCCGCGCGGGCGGCCGCGAAGTAGCGCACCGTCACCTGGATTCCATTGGCTTGGACAGGGGTCTGTTCCACGGGGCTAGCCACCGATCGCGCTCATCGGGCGGTCGGGCTGGATGAAGTTCGGATCGTTGATGCCGTGACCGGCGGGCTTGCCCCACATCGCGGTGCGCCACGCCGCCTCGATCGCGTCGTCGGGCGCACCGCTGCGCAGCAGCCCGCGCAGGTCGGTCTCCTGTTCGGCGAACAGGCAGCTGCGGATCTGGCCGTCGGCCGTCAACCGGGTGCGGTCACACGCCCCGCAGAAGGCGTGCGAGACCGACGCGATGACCCCGAACTTGCCGCTCGGCGTGCCCGGGCCGGTGTCGACCAGCCAGAGCTCGGCGGGGGCCGATCCGCGCGGCGCCGGGTCGGGCCGCAGCCGAAAGTGCGGACGCAGCGCCGCCAGCACGTCGTCGGCGCTCAGCGCCGCGTCCCGTCGCCATTGATGCCCGGCATCCAGCGGCATCTGCTCGATGACGCGCAACTGGTAACCGTGCTCGAGGCAGAACCGCAACAGCCCCACCACGTCCTCGCGGCCGGTGCCGGGGTCCAGCACGGCATTCACCTTCACCGGCGTCAGGCCGGCCTCCTTGGCCGCGGTCAGGCCGTCGAGCACGTCGGCGAGCCGGTCGCGACGGGTGATGGCCGCGAAATTCTGCCGATCCACGCTGTCCAGCGAGACGTTGACCCGATTCAGGCCGGCCGCGGCGAGCCCGGCGGCGCGCCGCGCCAGCCCGATGCCGTTGGTGGTCAGCGAGATCTCGGGGCGGGGCCGCAGAGCGGCGGCCTCGGCGACCACCTCTTCGAGGTGGCGCGCCAGCAGGGGTTCGCCGCCCGTGAACCGCACGCTGGTCACCCCCAGCCGGGTGACCGCGATGCGCATCAGCCTGGCCAGCTCGTGCGGCACCCAGCAGTTGCTCGCCCGGCAGCCAGTTCAGGCCTTCGGCCGGCATGCAATAACTGCACCGCAGGTTGCAGCGGTCGGTCAGCGAGACCCGCAGATCGGTGGCGACCCGCCCGTAGGTGTCCACCAGCGGGCCGCTGGTCGGAGCATCCGTGGGAACGGCCGGGCCGGCATCGCGGCTCGGCACCGACGGGACGCCCAGCGTCGTCAGGGTCATGCTGCCGCCAGCGGGGCGTAGTGAGCCGGCGAGCTGACCGGCACGATCTGCTTGCCCAGCGGCATCAACGACACCGGAATCAGTTTCAGGTTGGCCAGCGCCAGCGGAAGGCCGACGATCGTGAGGGCCATCGCCGCCGCGCTGACCAGATGGCCGATCGCCAGCCACACGCCGAACAGCACCACCCAGATGACGTTTCCGACCAGGGCGCCGGACCCCGCCGTCGGCTTGTCCACAATCGTGCGGCCGAACGGCCACAGCGCGTAGGAGGCGATGCGCAGCGACGCGAAGCCAAACGGGATGGTGACGATGAGCACGAAGCTGATGATCGCCGCAGCCAGGTATCCGACGGCCATCCAGAGGCCGCCGAAGACTAGCCAGATGACGTTAAGGATCAGGCGCATATCTCCTCCGCGGTTCCTACCAAGCGTACCGAGTGCCCAATAACGGGGGTGCTCGTTACCCGGGCTTCCGAGTAGGATCAGACTCCTAATACGGCGTCCTGCGCAGGCGGGACGCTTCTTGTGTTGCCCACTTCTATTGATTCGCCAGACAAGCAGGTGAGACCAGTGCCGACCGGCAAGGTGAAGTGGTACGACGCTGACAAGGGCTTCGGCTTCCTGTCGCAAGAGGACGGCGAAGACGTGTACGTTCGCTCGTCGGCGTTGCCCGCTGGGGTCGAGGGCCTCAAGGCGGGCCAGCGGGTCGAGTTCGGCATCGCCTCCGGACGGCGCGGACCGCAAGCGTTGAGCCTCAAACTGATTGAGCCGCCGCCCAGCCTGACCAAGACGCGTCGCGAGGTGCCCGCCGAGCACAAGCACAGCCCCGACGAGCTGCACGGCATGGTCGAGGACATGATCACGCTGTTGGAAAGCACGGTGCAGCCCGAGTTGCGCAAGGGTCGCTACCCGGACCGCAAGACTGCCCGCCGGGTTTCCGAGGTGGTCAAGGCGGTGGCCCGGGAGCTCGACGCCTGACCCTGACGCCGGCTCGGTATTGCGGGACGCGGGCGAAAGGTCTGCCGGATTATCCAGCTTTAGACCTGCGACGACACGCCTCGAAGCAGCTGAAATCCACATGCGAAGCAGCCGGCGGTGGCTGTGTCAGGCCACGCCAGTCGACCGGTGGCACTTGGCGGCTGAGAAAAATCACCGTCTACAGCCGACGGAGGGTGGCGACGTGCGCGCCGGGGTACTCACAGCTCACGACGGTCATCAGCAAGGAGGCTGTGATGGCGCAGCAAACGCAGGTTACCGAAGAGGAAGCGAGAGCCCTCGCCGAGGAGTCACGCGAAACTGGTTGGGAAAGACCATCTTTCGCCAAAGAGTTATTTCTTGGTCGTTTTCCGCTGGAGTTGATTCACCCGTTTCCCACACCGTCGGAGGCTGACGAGGGCCGCACCCGTGCGTTTCTCGACAGGCTACGGGAATTTCTCGGCACCGTGGATGGCAGCGTCATCGAACGCGATGCGCAAATTCCCGATGAGTACGTGAAAGGTTTGGCCGACCTGGGCTGTTTCGGCATGAAAATTCCGTCCGATTACGGCGGTCTGAACATGTCGCAAGTCGCCTACAACCGCGCGCTGATGATGGTGACAAGCGTTCATCCCAGTCTCGGCGCATTGCTGTCGGCCCATCAATCCATCGGGGTACCCGAGCCGCTCAAGCTTGCCGGGACCCCCGAGCAGAAGCGGAAGTTCTTGCCGCGGTGTGCCGCTGGGGCCGTATCGGCGTTTCTGCTCACTGAACCTGATGTCGGCTCCGACCCGGCACGCCTGGCCTCGACGGCGACACCGGTCGAGGACGGGACAGGCCTACGAACTCGAGGGCGTGAAGTTGTGGACCACCAACGGCGTGGTCGCCGAGCTGCTGGTGGTCATGGCCCGGGTACCCAAGAGCGACGGACATCGAGGTGGAATCAGCGCCTTTGTCGTCGAGGCCGATTCGCCCGGAATCACCGTGGAGCGACGCAACAAATTCATGGGACTGCGCGGCATCGAGAACGGCGTGACCAGGCTGCACCGGGTTCGGGTCCCGAGCGAAAACCTGATCGGCCGGGAAGGCGACGGCCTGAAGATCGCGCTGACCACGCTCAACGCCGGTCGGCTGTCGATCCCCGCCAGCGCGACGGGATCGTCGAAGTGGGCGCTGAAGATAGCGCGTGAATGGTCTGGTGAGCGTGTGCAGTGGGGCAAACCGCTTGCCGAACACGAGGCGGTGGCAAGCAAGATCTCGTTCATCGCCGCGACCAACTACGCGCTTGACGCGGTGCTCGAGCTGTCCGCCCAGATGGCCGATGAGGGCCGCAACGACATCCGCATCGAGGCGGCGTTGGCCAAATTATGGTCCAGCGAGATGGCCTGCCTGATCGCCGACGAGGTTATGCAGATCCGGGGTGGGCGGGGCTATGAGACCGCAGAGTCGCTGGCCGCGCGCGGCGAACGTGCGGTGCCGGTCGAGCAGGCGTTGCGGGACCTGCGGATCAATCGCATCTTCGAAGGATCCAGCGAGATCATGAGGCTGCTCATCGCGCGCGAGGCGGTCGATGCACACCTGACGGCGGCCGGTGACCTCGCCAAGCCCGACACCGGCTTGCGACAGAAGGCCGCCGCGGCTGTCGGCGCGAGCGGATTCTACGCAAAGTGGTTGCCGCAGCTGGTTTTCGGTGAAGGGCAGCGGCCGAGGGCCTACCACGAGTTCGGTCCGCTGGCGTCACACCTTCGCTTCATCGAACGCTCCACCCGCAAGCTGGCACGCAACACCTTCTACGGGATGGCACGTTGGCAAGCCAAACTGGAACAGCGGCAGGGATTCCTCGGACGCATCGTCGATATCGGCGCCGAGCTGTTCGCCATGTCCGCGGCGTGCGTGCGGGCGGAGTCGCAACGCACCGCCGATGCGGCGGTTGGTCAGCAGGCATACGAGCTGGCCGAAACATTCTGCCAGCAAGCGACCTTGCGGGTGGAGACGCTGTTCCACGCCTTATGGGACAACACTGACGGCAGCGATGTTGTGCTCACCCGCAACCTGCTTGAGGGGCGCTACAGCTGGCTTGAGGACGGGGTCATCGATCAGTCCGAGGGCACCGGGCCGTGGATCGCTGATTGGGAAGAGGGTGCGTCGACCGAGACCAACTTGGCTCGGCGATTTGGCACGACCTGAGGCGTACCGCCGAAACTAGAGTCGCTCGTGGCCGAAATGCCGGCGATCGCTCGGCAATGATTCGGTATTGAGCGACTATGGGAGATATGGCTTCCTATATTGCTCCGGCGGGCGAATTCACCCGCGACACCAACTACATCACCACCCGCATCACTGCCGATGGGCGCGACGGTTATCCGGTCGAGCCAGGACGGTACCGGCTGGTGGTCGCCCGGGCGTGTCCGTGGGCGAACCGCGCGATCATCGTGCGCCGCCTGCTGGGCCTGGAAAGTGTTCTCTCCATTGGCTTTTGCGGCCCCACCCACGACGAGCGCAGTTGGACGTTCGATCTCGATCCCGGCGGCGTCGACCCGGTGCTGAAGATTCCGCGGCTACAGGACGCCTACTTCAAGCGTTTCCCGGACTACCCCAAAGGCATCACGGTCCCGGCGATCGTCGACGTCAACACCGGCGCGGTGGTCACCAACGACTTCGCGCAGATGACCCTGGATTTCTCGACGGAATGGTCGGCATACCACCGTGACGGGGCGCCCGAGCTCTATCCCGAACAGCTGCGCGGCGAGATCGACGAGGTGAGCAAGAGGGTCTACACCGAGATCAACAACGGCGTGTACCGGTGCGGGTTCGCCGGTTCGCAGCAGGCCTACGAAGCGGCCTACGACCGGTTGTTCACCGCGCTGGATTGGGTGAGCGAACGGCTGAGCAATCAGCGATTCCTGGTGGGCGACACCATCACCGAAGCCGACGTGCGGTTGTTCACCACCCTGGCCCGCTTCGACCCGGTGTATCACGGGCATTTCAAATGCAACCGCAGCAAATTGAGCGAAATGCCGGTGCTGTGGGCCTATGCGCGCGACCTGTTCCAGACCCCCGGATTCGGTGACACCGTCGACTTCGTTCAGATCAAGCAGCACTACTACATCGTGCACGCCGACATCAATCCCACCCGGATCGTGCCCAAGGGTCCGGACCTGGCCGACTGGCTATCCCCGCACGGGCGAGAAAGCCTGGGCGGCAAGCCGTTCGGGACGGGAACGCCGCCCGGGCCGCCGGTCGAAGGTGAACGCGTGCCCGCCGGCCACGGCGCCTGAGCTTCGCGGGTCGGCGTTGCGGCGCACCCTCAGAAGGTCAGCCGCACGGACCATTCCGCGTGCGGCACATCGCGCAGCTCGCCCGCGGGGTCAACCGCCAGCGTCAGCAACTGCACGACGATTCCGGCCAGACGGCCGCGATGCGGGTCGACCGACGGGATCGTCACCGCGAACCGGGTGCCGGGCCGGAAGATCGTGCTGGTCGTGTTGGTGGGTTCGTCGTATACCTGCAGCAGTCGCCAGGGTGCACGGTAAATGGCATCGGGCACCGAGAGCTGAATCGGGTAGCGCTCGCTGACCTTCAGCTCGCCCTGGCTCTGCGGCGTCTCGCAATCTTCGAGGTTGAGCACGTTGCAGTACAGGTAGGGCCCCACCCGGGTCAGGTGACCGTGTGAATACGCGCTGATCTCGGGGTGCCGCTCTCCGGAGCGGCCCACCAGCAACCAGGTGCCGACGCCGGCGCCGACGCAGAGCACAGCCACCAGGCAGGCGAGCAGCACGGCCACACCCCGCTTGCTTCCGGGTTTCACTCGGCAACCATCGCCGCAGCGCCGGCACCGCGGCGCTTGCCCTCCTGCTCGACCATGATTGGCCTATTTCCTCCCAGGCCGGGAATCAGTGAGTTGCCGCGGAAGCTGACCAGGGTCTGCGCCAGACCCAGAATGAGCAGCGCAGTCACCGCGGTAAAACCGACCCACAATTCGGTGTACACCAACACCCCCAGCGCGCCGCCGAGGACCCAGGCCAACTGCAGCGTCGACTCCGAGCGTCCGAAGCCCGACGCGCGGGATTCCTCCGGCAGGTCGTTCTGCAGCGACGCGTCCAGGGACGCCTTCGCGATGGCGCTGGCCCCGGACGTGACCAAGGTGGCGATCACGGCCAGCACCAGGTTGCCGGCCACCGAGGCGGCCAGCGCGGCCGCGCTCACCGCCACCGTGCAGCGCACCACCAGCACCGCCGGCCGGCCCAGCTTCAGGCGCGCACTGGTGAAGTTGCCGACGAAATTGCCGATCCCGGCCGCGGCACCGATCACCCCGAGCATCGCTACCTGGGCCCAGCCATTGGCCTGATGGGCCTTGGCGACGAACGCGGGATAAAGGAACAGGAAGCCCACCATCACCTTGATGGTGCAGTTACCCCACAGCGAGGTGATGATGTTGCGGCCCAATGGCTGTCGCAGTGCACCGCTGACTTCCTTGTGCCAGCTGCGCCGCAGCGGTTCATTGTTCTGGCGATAGCTCAGGGTGGCGGGGACCTCACCGGCGGTCACCTCGACCCAGCGCGGTATCCGCATGGACAGCAGGGCGCCGGCGATCGTCCCCGCGATCACCACAAACAACGCCCCGGGCAGCTTGAACAGGTGGGTGCAGACGAACTCGACGCCACCCGCGATCGCACCGCCGACGATCGTGCCGCCGAGCAGTCCGAACATGGTCAGCCGGGCGTTCACCCGCACCAGGTCGATGCTCGGCGGCATCACCCGCGGTGTCACCGCGCTGCGCAGCACGCTGAACGACTTCGAGAACACCATCATCGCGAGCGCGCACGGATAGAGCACCCACGACGGGAAACTGCCGCTCGCGCCGTCGTAGTTCATGACCAGCAGCACGGCCAGCGCGGTGCGAAGGGAGAACGACGCGGCCAGGGCGACGCGGCGGCCGTGCTGCAGCCGATCCAGCGCCGGACCGATCAACGGTGCGATCACCGCGAACGGCGCGATGGTGATCAACAGGTACAGCGCGACCCGGCCCTTGCTCTCGCCGGTTGCCGCGGCGAAGAACAACGTGTTGGCCAGTGCGACGGCCATCGCGGCGTCCACCGCAAAGTTGGCTACCACGGGCCACGTCAGCGCCGTCAGACCTGATTTGTCGGCGCCGTCGGCGGTGGCGGCGCGCTGCACCATCCAGTACATCCGCGAACCCATCTCGCGGCTGCGCATGAGCCGCGGCGCGGGTGACGGTGATCCGCTCGCCGGCGGTCAGAGCACGAGACTCCCCGCCACTGTTGCGTTCCGGTTCGCGGCTGGTGGTTCAGGGGAGGTAGATAGCGGTTGGCGCTCGGCATCGGCGACGGGCGGCGGGTGCGCCCCCGATCGGCGGTGCCGCCGGCGGGATAATTCGCCGCGCCCGGATGCTGGGAGGCAGCGCCGTTGCGGGGCCGGCGGCCCGGCTGAGAGGCCACCCGGCCCGGATCGTTTCGCCGCCGTCCAGACACGCCCCGATTCTCCCCTATGCCGACTCCATGCGTCTGCAGGTAACGGGGTGTGGCTCGTCAACCTAGTATTGGAACCGCAATGCAGAAAGAAGACAGCGTGACCCGACCCATCGAGGAGCCCTCCGTGGACTACGCCGTGGCGACCGTGGGCGACTGGCCCGAGGGGTTGGCGGCGGTGCTCACGGGCGCGGCAGACCAGGCCAGGGCAGCCGTCGTGGAATTCAGCGGGCCGGAGATGGTCGGCGACTATCTGGGCGCCGGCTACGAGGACCCGAACACCGCCACCCACCGGTTCCTGGCGCATCTCCCCGGCTACCAGGGGTGGCAATGGGCGGTCGTGGTGGCCGCCTATCCCGGCGCCGAGCACGCCACCATCAGCGAGGTGGTGCTGGTGCCGGGGCCGACGGCATTGCTGGCGCCCGAATGGGTGCCGTGGGAGCAGCGGGTGCGGCCCGGGGACCTGAGCCCCGGTGACCTGTTGGCGCCCGCCGCCGACGATCCTCGGCTGGTTCCCGGCTACACCGCCAGCGGGGATCCCCAGGTCGACGAGACCGCCGCGGAAATCGGACTGGGCCGACGTTGGGTGATGAGCGCCGAGGGCCGCTCGGAGGCGGCCGAACGCTGGCGCACCGGCGATCATGGCCCCGACGCGCCGATGGCGCGATCCACCAAGCGGGTGTGCCGCGACTGCGGCTTCTTCCTGCCGCTGTCGGGTTCCCTGGGCGCGCTGTTCGGGGTGTGCGGCAACGAATTGTCGGCGGACGGGCACATCGTTGACAAGTTGTACGGCTGCGGCGCCCACTCGGACACTCCGGGCCCGGCGGGCACCGGGTCGCCGACCTACGAGCCGTACGACGACGGCCTGTTGGACGTCACCCAGGCACCGGTCGAGCCGTCCGCGCCGCCGTCGGAGGCGGCGGAAGCACAGCCGGAGGCCGAGGCCGCGCAGCCCCAGGCAGAGACGCCCAGCGAAACGCCGGAAGCCGAGACGCCGGGCGAAACGCCGGAAGCCGAGACGCGAACCGAAACGTCGGAAGCCCAAGCTGTATCAGCGGCGCCGGAGTCCCAGCAGCAGCCGCAGACCGAGACGCCCGACTAGCCGGTTTCGGCGGCGGCCTTGATGCGCGCCAGCGAGGCGTTCATGCCGCCGAGCAATTCGCGTTCGAAGTTGGCGGTCCCGCCGAAGAGCGCATTCACCGACAGGTTCGAAAATGCGGTGACGCCGTTTTCGGCGTGACGGCTCTCGATCAGCCGGGTGCCCTCGCCGTTGGGCTCGAGCTCATAGGTCCAGATGGTGTTGTTGGTGTCAACGCGGAACGCGAGCCTGCGGTCCGGGACGACCTCGACGACGGTGCAGGTGGTCGGCCAGAACAACCGCTTGCGGCGGTTGAGGTTGAGGGTCCGGGTGCCCTGACGCACCGGGCCGAAGGGCTTCATCCACCGGCATTGCGGACTCCACTGCGGCATTCGCCGCAGATCGGAAATCAGTTCCCACACTGTGGCTACGGGTGCATCGATATCGACATGCGCTTGCAACAGTGGGGCTACCATCGCTCCTCCAGGTCTGCAAATTACTTGTGGTCGAGAAAATTTTCCAGCCCGGCCTGGGCGCCGCGGGCCCCGCGACGGGCCGCGGCGAGCTGCAGCAAGAAGATGCTCGTGCCGAGCACCCCCACGCCCAGCCCCGCCAGGGCCACCGGACGCCAGCTCTGCAGGGACGGCACCAGGAAAGCGGCGGCCACCGCGATCAGCCAACCCAGCGCACCGAGCGCGATGAACGGCCACGCGCGCAGCAGCGCAGCCGGCAGCGGCGGTGCGGTGCGGTTGCGACCGGGTTCGGCAGACATCGCGATTAACATAACCCCCGCCGGTGTCCGCCGACGGCGCACCCACTTGCCGAAACGCAGTGACGACATCCACCGCGCAAAGCGGGATAGGCGGGCGGATAAGCGTTTCGAGGAAAAAACTCCGCCGCTCTGTCAAAGGGATCAACGCCCGTCGTTCGCGGGTTCGTGTCCCGGTTTCTCAGGCTGCCGTGTAACCTCGCGCCATGCCTGACAGCGATGCGCGGCTGGCCAGCGACCTGTCACTGGCAGTCATGCGGCTAGCCCGCCAACTGCGGTTTCGCAATCCGTCGTCGCCGGTGTCGTTGTCCCAGCTGTCGGCGCTGGCGATGCTGACCAACGAAGGCCCGATGACACCCGGCGCCCTGGCGATTCGCGAACGGGTCCGGCCGCCGTCGATGACCCGGGTGATCGCCTCGCTCGCCGAGATGGGACTCGTGGACCGCGCGCCACACCCGGTCGACGGCCGGCAGGTGCTCGTCTCGGTCTCAGAGTCGGGGGCCGAGCTGGTCAAGGCGAACCGGCGTGCCCGCCAGGAGTGGCTGGCCAAGCGGCTGGCGACGCTGGACAGCGAACAACGCGACACCCTGCGCAACGCAGCCGATTTGATGCTGGCACTGGTCGACGAAGGCCCGTGAGCCGCACCACCGAAGCACTGAATGATCATCGACGTTGACGCCCCCGACGATCCGAGGCTCGACGATTTCCGCGACCTGAACAGCGTCGACCGTCGTCCAGATCTGCCGTCCGGCAAGGGGCTGGTGATCGCCGAGGGTGTGCTCGTGGTGCAGCGCATGCTGGCGTCACGCTTCCGCCCGCATGCCCTGCTGGGCACCGACCGCCGCCTCGCCGAACTCGAGAATGACCTGGCCGGCAGTGCCGTGCCGTTCTACCGAACCTCCGCCGACGTCATGGCCCAAGTGGTCGGCTTCCACCTCAACCGCGGCGTGCTGGCGGCCGCGCGGCGGGTGGCCGAACCCAGCGTTGCCGAGGTGATCTCCGGGGCCCGCACCGTTGCGGTGCTCGAAGGGGTCAACGATCACGAGAACCTGGGCTCGATCTTCCGCAACGCGGCGGGCCTCGGCGTCGACGCGGTGGTATTCGGCAGCGGCTGTGCCGACCCGCTGTACCGCCGCGCGGTCCGGGTGTCGATGGGCCACGCGCTGCTCGTGCCGTTCGCGCGCGCAACCTGTTGGCCCGCAGACCTCAAAAGATTGCAGCAAAACGGCTTTCGAGTAATAGCGATGACCCCGCAAGGCGACTGCGTGCGCCTTGCCGGAGGCGATGACGGCCGCGCGCAGTGAACGCGTCGCGGTGTTGGTGGGCGCCGAGGGGCCGGGACTGACGCCGGCCACCCTGCGGTTGAGCGACGTGCGGGTGCGCATCCCGATGTCGCGCGGCACCGACTCGCTCAACGTGGCGACGGCGGCGGCGTTGGCGTTCTACGAGCGGGCCCGCTCGATGAGGAGAGGCGGCGATGGACAGTCAGACTAGGCTCCGGCTGATGAGAGACGAATCCGTGCCCTGGGCAACGGGTTTGACGGTGACCGCATTCGTGGCGACGGTCAGCGCCGCCGCGATCGTGGTGCTCAGCCTGGGGCTGGTTCGGGTGCACGCGCTGCTGGCCGTCGGGCTCAACATCGTGGCCGCCGGGGGACTGGCACCGACCTTGTGGGGATGGCGGCGCACCCCGGTGCTGCGCTGGTTCGTGTTAGGCGCGGCGGTGGGCGTCGCGGGAGCCTGGGTGGTGCTGCTCGCCTTGACGGCCGCGGGTCGCGCTTAGTGGTGATCGCGAGCGCGGCATTGCCGGGCGAAGCGGGTCGCCACCATCGGCCCTAGCGCTGCCCGCCCGAGCGGACGCCGAGCAACACGTCTTCCCACGCCGGGATGACCGGCTTGCCCCGGCGGGTGTGCACGGGCTTCTCGTCAGGCTCCGCGGCCACCGGTGCTTCCGTGACGGGCGGCTTCGCTGGCTCTTCGAAGTCGACGTGGGCGACCCGGGCCAGCGGGCGCAGCGGACGTTCGAAGCTGGGGTCGATCAGCGCACTGGCGGCGTCGTCGATGGCGGTGACCGTTCCGCCGTGCGCACCCGGGGAGAAGCAGAAATGCGCGAGATTGTCGGAGCGGCCGGCTTTCCACGCGAGCTGCACCGTCCAGCGGCTGTCTTCGTTACGCCAGGCGTCCCAGCTGAGTTTGTCGTGGCTGAGACCCCGGGTCACCAGCGCGGTGCTGACCGTCTCCAGCAGGGTCAGCACGGCGGGACCATCGGCCAGCATCGGATGCGCGGCGGTTGCCAGCTCCGCGGCGCGGAACCGTTCCAACAGCACCGGGTGGGCAAACCGGCGGATCCGCGACACATCCGAGCCGGACGCCGCGGCTACCTGCTCGACGGAGGCGCCCGCGCGGATCTTGGACTGAATTTCTTTGGGGCTCAGCATGTTGGTGACTTCAATCTCGAGCTGCGGTTGCTCAGAGGACAGGGCTGCGTCGCGCAGCAGAGCTCGCAACCGGTCGTCGGCCGCCAGCTTGAACTGCTCCGCGGGATCGTCACCCTCGCAGATGACATATTTGCTGTCGGCATCCAGCCCAACCACTTTGAGTTCCCGCATGGTTATCTCCTCGCAGGCTCCGTGCAGGTCAGCGACGGACCCGTCACGTCCGCACTGTAGTCCAGCAACCGCCCATCACCTGTGCTGACACGCTGTGCGGTTGCACCCCGATTGCCAGTCGGTTACAAGCGCTCGACAACCCAATCGATGCATTGGGTGAGTGCGCTGACGTCGTCGGGGTCCACCGCCGGGAACATCCCCACCCGCAGCTGGTTGCGGCCGAGTTTGCGGTACGGCTCGGTGTCGACGACGCCGTTCGCCCGCAGAATCTTCGCCACGGCCGCGGCGTCGACCTCGTCGGCGAAGTCGATGGTGCCCACCACCTGCGAGCGCAGCTTCGGGTCGGTGACAAATGGCGTGGTGTAGGACCGCTCCGCGGCCCAGGAATACAGCCGGCCCGACGAGTCAGCGGTCCGTTTGACGGCCCAGTCCAACCCGCCGTTGTCCAGCATCCAGTCGACCTGCTCGGCCATCAGCGCCAGGGTGCCGACCGCCGGGGTGTTGTACGTCTGGTCCTTCAGGCTGTTCTCCACCGCGATGGGCAGCGACAGGAAGTCGGGAACCCAGCGGCCGGAGGCGGCGACGGACTCGACGCGCGCCAGCGCCGCCGGGCTCATGATGGCCAGCCACAGGCCGCCGTCGCTGGCGAAATTCTTCTGCGGCGAGAAGTAGTAGGCGTCGGTTTCGGCGATGTCGACCGGCAGCCCGCCGGCGCCCGAGGTCGCGTCGATGACGATCAGCGCGTCGCCAGAATCTGCAGGCCGGCCGATGGGCACCGCGACACCGGTAGACGTCTCGTTGTGCGCCCAGGCGATGACGTCCACCGAGGGGTCGCTCTGTGGCTCGGGGGCGCTGCCGGCGTCGGCCTTGATCACGATGGGATCGCCGGCGAAAGGGTTTTTGGCGACCGCGGAGGCGAACTTCGAGCTGAACTCGCCGAAGGACAGGTGTAGCGAGCGCTTGTCGATCAGGCCGAAGGCCGCGGCATCCCAGAACGCGGTCGCGCCTCCGTTGCCCAGAATGACCTCGTAGCCCTCGGGCACGGAAAACAGATTCGCGAGCCCGGACCGCAGGCGGCCCACCAGATTCTTGACCGGCGCCTGCCGGTGCGAGGTGCCGAACAACGGGGCGGCGGTGGTGGTCAGCGCCTCCAGTTGTTCGGGCCGGACCTTCGACGGGCCGCACCCGAAGCGGCCGTCGCGGGGTTTGATGTCAGCGGGGATCTCGAGCTGGTCAGCCATGCTCATCAGGGTAGTAAGCCGACAAGACGGGTCGGTGCGGCGGCCCGTCCGCGCGCCCCTGCCGCCGGTGCAAAAGGCCTGCTCGGGTGGGGCGGGACGTTTGGTGGGGTGTGATCTGGGGCATAAAAAATTCATGACCACCGGTCAGGTCACACTGCCCGGAGGGGCCTGGAGAATATCCGGTACCTGCGGTACTGTCTGGACATAGCACGGCCAAATGTAAACCTCGTTGGGGAGGCCTGGATATGGCTAGGACGCGATTGGTCCGGCGTTGGCGAAGCAACATGGAAGTGCGCGACGACGCCGAATACGTCAACATGCTTGCCACACTGTCCGAGGGGTCGGTGCGGCGAAACTTCAATCCGTACACCGACATCGACTGGGAATCACCAGAATTCGCCGTCACGGAAAACGATCCGCGGTGGATCTTGCCGACGACCGATCCGCTGGGTCATCACCCCTGGTATCTCGCGCAGTCGGACGAGCGCAAGATCAAGATCGGGATGTGGCGCCAGGCCAATGTGGCCAAGGTGGGCCTGCACTTCGAATCCATCCTGATCCGCGGCCTGATGAACTACACGTTCTGGGTGCCCAACGGGTCGCCGGAGTACCGGTACTGCCTGCACGAGTCGGTTGAAGAGTGCAACCACACCATGATGTTCCAGGAGATGGTCAACCGCATCGGCACCGACGTGCCGGGCATGCCGCGGATTCTCAAGTGGCTCTCACCGTTGGTTCCGCTGGTGGCCGGCCCGCTGCCGGTGGCGTTCTTCATCGGAGTGCTCGCCGGCGAGGAGCCGATTGACCACACGCAGAAAAATGTTCTGCGCGAAGGCAAGTCGTTGCACCCCATCATGGAGCGGGTGATGGCCATCCACGTGGCCGAGGAGGCCCGGCACATTTCGTTCGCCCACGAGTTCCTGCGCAAGCGGGTGCCGGAATTGACCAAGAGGCAGCGATTCTGGACCGCGCTGTACCTCCCGCTGACGATGAAGGCGCTGTGCCGTGCAATCGTGGTGCCGCCCAAGGCGTTCTGGCGCGAGTTCGACATCCCGCGTGACGTCAAGAAGGAACTGTTCTTCCGCTCGCCGGAATCGCGTAAGTGGCTCAGCGACATGTTCGGTGACGTGCGCATGCTGGCCTACGACACCGGCCTGATGGAGACGCGCTCGGCGCGGCTGATGTGGCGGTTGTGCAAGATCAACGGAAGGCCGTCGCGTTACCGCAGCGAGCCGCAGCGCCAGCACCTGGCCGCGGTCCCGGCCGCCTGATAACTGCGAGATCCTCTATGCCGCATGTTATTACCCAGTCGTGCTGCAACGACGGGTCCTGTGTTTTCGCGTGCCCGGTGAATTGCATTCACCCGACACCGGATGAGCCCGGCTTCGCCACCTCGGAGATGCTCTACATCGATCCGGTGGCGTGCGTGGACTGCGGTGCCTGCGTGAGCGCTTGCCCGGTCGGCGCGATCGCGCCGGACACCCGGCTGGACTCCAAGCAGTTGCCGTTCATCGAGATCAACGCCTCCTTCTATCCGGACCGGCCGAAGGACGAGAAGCTGCCGCCGACATCGAAGCTGGCCCCGGTGATCCCGGCCGCCGAGGTGCACGCCCGCCGTAGGCCGCTGACGGTGGCCATCGTCGGATCGGGGCCCGCGGCGATGTATGCCGCCGACGAACTGCTGACCCAACAGGGCGTCTGCGTCAATGTCTTCGAAAAGCTAGCCACGCCTTACGGTTTGGTGCGGGCCGGAGTTGCGCCCGATCACCAGAACACCAAGAGGGTCACCCGGCTTTTCGACAAGGTCGCCCTTGATCGCCGGTTCCGGTTCTATCTCAACGTCGAGGTCGGCAAGCAGCTGAGCCACGCGGACCTGCTGGCTCACCACCACGCCGTGCTGTATGCCGTCGGTGCACCCGATGACCGCCGGCTGGACATTGAGGGCATGGGCATGCCGGGAACCGGTACCGCAACCGAAATGGTCGCGTGGATCAATGGGCATCCCGACTTTGCCGATTTGCCAGTCGATCTCAGCCACGAGCGGGTGGTGATCGTCGGCAACGGAAACGTCGCCCTCGATGTTGCCCGGTTGTTGACCTCGGATCCCGACGACCTGGCCCGCACCGACATCGCCGACCACGCGTTGGCGGTCTTCCGGGGCTCGGCGGTGCGCGAGGTGGTGATTGCCGCCCGGCGCGGCCCGGCCCAGTCGGCGTTCACGTTGCCCGAGCTGATCGGCCTCACCGCCAGCTCCGAGGTGGTGCTCAGCGCAGCCGACCACCAGCTGGTGGCGGCCGATCTCGCGACCGCTACGGATGCGTTGACCAAGCGCAAGCTGGAAATCTTGAGCACGCTCGGCGACGATTCGACACCGTCATCGCGTCCGAGGATCAGGCTGGCTTATCGGCTCACTCCGAACCGCGTGCTTGGGGAGCAACGCGCCACCGGTATGGAATTCTCGGTCACCGGCACCGACGAGACGCGCCTTCTGGAAACGGGTCTCGTGCTGACGTCGATTGGCTACCGCGGCAAGCCGATTCGCGATCTGCCCTATGACGAATCGTCGGCCGTCGTACCGAACGACGGGGGTCGCGTCGTCGAGCCCGCCTCCGGTGAGCCGGTGCCCGGCGCGTACGTCGCGGGCTGGATCAAGCGGGGACCCAGTGGGTTCATCGGCACCAACAAGTCCTGCTCGTTGCAGACCGTGCAATCCCTGGTCGCCGATTTCAACGCCGGCAAGCTGACCGATCCGGTCGCCAAACCCGAGGCGCTGGCCAGCCTGGTGCACGCCCGCCAGCCCGACGCGATCGACGCGGCGGGATGGCGCGCCATCGACGCTGCCGAGATCGCGCGCGGCAGCGATGACGGCCGACCCCGCAACAAGTTCACCGAGGTTTCGGCCATGCTTGCGGCCGTAGCCGCCGCAGAGCCGGCGCCGCCACCGCGACGCCGGCTGCTGGATCGGCTGCTCGGCTAGCCGGCTGCCTGCCCGGACATCGCCGCCGTGATCTCTTCCATGCTGACCTCGCGGACCGGCTGCCCCAGTGACCAGTGGTGGCCGAACGGGTCAGCGACCATGCCGTAGCGGTCGCCCCAGAACTGGTCGTCCAGCGGAGTCACCACGGTGGCACCCGCATCCAGCGCGCGCTGGAAGCTGGCGTCGACGTCCGTGACCGTCAGATGGATCGTGACGGGGGTGCCGCCCAGCGACGTCGGCGTCATCGATTCGCCTCCGCACATTTCGGGGAAGTCGTCATTGAGCATCACCGTGAAGCCGTTGATGCGCACCGCGGCGTGCACCAGCTTGCCATCGGGACGCGGCACCCGCCCTATTTCCTGTGCCCCAAAAGCCTCGATGTAGAAGTCGATTGCGGCGGCGGCATCGTCGACCACGAGGTGCGGGGACAGTGCCGGTTCGATGTTGATCGCCATGCTGGTTCTCCTTGCTGTCGCTTTCGCCCGTAAGGGGTCACAAGTATTGACCGGGCGTCGGGGCATTTCTCATCGCACCGCATCGACGTAGTTCGTCACACGGGTTTGAAGCTATTGATCAGCCAGGTTCCGTTGACCCTGGCGAGGCCGACGCTCACCGAGCTGGAGTTGGTGGTCGGCGTGGGTTGGTCCGCGGAGGTCGTCGACTGGTTGACGAAGATGAGGACGCTCGCCGCATTCGTCGACAAGGTCTCCACTCCGGCGCGAACAACGGTGGCTTTAGTCGTCACCCGTTTCTGGCGAGCGGCGGGTGCGACGACCTGGCTGGTGAACTGCCGATAGTAATTGAGGAAATCCCCGGTCAACATCGCACTGGCGGCGCTGAAGTCCTGGTCGAGGGTGTCCGGCGAGTAGCTCAACACTTTCACCGTCCCAGCGCTCGCGGCCTGGGTTGCCGCTTGGCGGTCGGCGCGTTGGTCCGCCACCGGTGGCCGTGGTTGATTCTTGAGCTGCATTTCCCAGATCCCCAGTGCCGTCACGGACAGTGTGGTGACCGTGAGGACGACGACGACTGCCCACCACGCGATGCGGCCCGCGAGACCCGATCTCATGTCACGAACTCCACCTTGGATACCTTGTAGGTGTCACCGACTTGCTCGACCCGCATCGCCAACCGCCAGTTTCGCGGCTCCTGCTTTGCGCCGTTGGTGTTGGTGACTTCGGCCGCCGCGGCGACCAACACCTGAGCTCGGGTGCCACTGATCGAGTCGAGGGCGGCGTTTTTGACGGTTCCCCGAGTCGACACGTTGGAATCCACGACGGTCTTGAGGAAGTCGTTCCGCGTCTTCCCGAAGTCGTCGTGGAATTCACCGGTCGATCCGTCGAGGATGCGCTGGATGTCGCTGTCGGCGGACTGCGAGCTCAGGCTGGTGAGCCAGCCCGCGAACTGCCTGGCGTAGTCGACGTACGGCTGCCACTGGGGTGCGGCGGTCGATGGTTGTGCCGGCTGACGCAGGAGCTGCGTGCCGGCAAAAGCGCCCGCGCCTACCAAGAGCACGGCAAGGGCCAGCGGCACCAGCACGGCCGTGATCACCCTTCGTCTGGGTGCCAGTCCCGGGTAGGGCGGCATGGGTGGCATCGAAGGCCAGTTGCCGGCCGTCAGGATCGGCGGTGCGCCCATCGGGGGGGTGACGGCAGGCCATGGCATGGCCGTTGGGTTCCCGTGCGCCGGAGCGGCATTGATCGCTTCGCCCAGCGCCCGGGCAAAGTCGAGACACCGCGAAAAGCGTTGCGCCGGATCCTTGCTCATCGCTTTCATCAGCACCGGGTCGAGCGGCGCCAGGTCGGGACGCAGCTGCGCCAGCGGCGGTGGCGGTGCGTTGAGATGGCTGGCGACGACTGCTGCCGGGCTGGTGTCCGCGTATGGAGCAACACCGGTCAGCAGGTGAAATGCTGTGGCGGCCAAGGCGTATTGATCGGCTCGCTCGTCGAGGGGCCCGCCCATCAGCTGTTCTGGCGCCGCGTAGCTGACCGCGCCCGCGGTGTTGGCCGACATCAATGCGCTGATGTCACCGTCTATGCGGGCAACGCCGAAGTCGGACAACAGGATTCGGCGTGGTCCCGAATCGGATGTCGTCAGCAGGATATTTCCGGGTTTGACATTACGGTGCAGCATTCCATGCCGGTGGCCGTGGTCGAGCGCGTCCGCGACGGCCGTGACGATCTCCAGCACCTCGCGCGCGGCCATTCCCAAGGGGCGCTGTTCGCGCAGCAGGCGTTCGGCGTCGGTGCCCTCCACGTAGTCCGTGGCAATCCACAGCTGGGCGTTGAATTCGCCCCGGTCGTGCAGGGCAACGATATTGGGGTGCCGCAGCCGGGCCGCCAGGTCGGCGTCCCGGTTGAACCGTTGGCGAAAACCCGCGTCACCGGTCAGCGAAAAGGGCAGCACCTTCAGCGCGTCCAGACGCTGCAACCTGGGATGCCGCGCCACGTACACGTCGCCCGTCGGCCCGGAACCGAGAAGACCTTGAATGGTGTAGCCGGCAAAGACGTCGCCATTCCCCAAGGCCATGGAGGGATCCTACTGAGTGATCACCAAAGAGGTATGCGGTAACGGTGCGGCTCAGGCGTTGGTGAGACTGCGGTCCCAGCCCTCGACGGCCTCCGGGCTGCGCGGGGCCGGGCCCACGTAGACGGCCGACGGCCGGACCAGCTTGCCCAGCCGCTTCTGCTCGAGAATGTGGGCGCACCACCCTGCGGTACGGCCGCAGGTGAACATCGCCGGCATCATGTTGGCCGGTACTCGGGCGAAGTCGAGCATCACCGCAGCCCAGAACTCGACGTTGGTCTCGATCGCCCGGTCCGGACGGCGCTCGCGCAGCTCCGCCAACGCCGCCTGCTCCAGCGCGACGGCCACCTCGTGGCGCGGCGCGCCCAGCCGTTCGGCGGTAGCGCGCAACACCCGGGCCCGCGGGTCCTCCGCGCGGTAGACCCGGTGCCCGAAGCCCATCAGCTTGTCGCCGCTGTCCAGGATCTTCTTCACCAGGCCACGCGCGTCGCCGGTGCGCTCGACTTCTTCGATCATCGGCAGCACCCGCGCCGGCGCCCCGCCGTGCAGCGGGCCGCTCATGGCCCCGATCGCCCCGGACAACGCCGCCGCCACGTCGGCGCCGGTCGAGGCGATCACCCGTGCGGTGAACGTCGAGGCGTTCATGCCGTGCTCGGCGGCCGAGACCCAGTAGGCGTCAATCGCTTCGACGTGCCGTGGGTCCGGCTCGCCCTGCCACCGCGTCATGAAACGGGCGGTGACCGTTTCGCATTCGTCGATGATCCGCTGCGGGACGGCAGGCTGGTAGATGCCGCGCGCGGACTGTGCGACGTAAGACAGCGCCATCACCGAGGCTCGGGCCAGCTGGTCGCGGGCGACGGCCTCCTCGGTGTCCAGCAGTGGCTTGTACCCCCAGATCGGGGCCAGCATCGCCAAGCCCGCCTGCACGTCGACGCGGACGTCGCCGGTGTGGATGGGCAGCGGAAACGGCTCGGCGGGCGGCAGCCCGTGGCCGAACTTGCCGTCGACCAACAGCGCCCACACGTCGCCGAAGGTGACCTGCTGGGTCACCAGGTCGTCGATGTCGACACCGCGATAGCGCAGCGCACCGCCGTCTTTATCCGGTTCGGCGATTTCGGTGGTGAAGGCGACCACACCCTCGAGGCCGGGGACAAAGTCTTCGGGGACCACAGTCATGAGAAAATTCTCGCACCCCCTGATCGGCCCGACGCTACCGGCCGGTAGCAAGCGCCGGTAGCGTTGAAGCGATGGCAGGACCAGACCCCGACCAGGAAAAGAGCACCTGCAAAGAATGCGTGTGGAGTACGGGTCAGTGGAAAAAGACGGCAGTCCAGATCTCGATGCGGATTGGCTCAGTGACGGCTGGGTTTCGTTGTTGCGCAAATGGATCGACGACGCCGAGCGGTCGGGTGCCCCCGAACCCAACGCGTTGGTGCTGGCTACCGTCACCGCCGATGGCAGGCCCGCGAGCCGATCGGTGTTGTGCAAGAGCGTGGACGAGACCGGAATCACTTTTTTCACCAACTATGACTCGGCCAAGGCCGACGATCTCGCGGGGACGGCGTACGCCTCGGCGACGTTTCCCTGGTACCAGCTCGGCCGTCAGGTCCACATCCGCGGGCCGGTGAGCAAGGTCAGCGAGCAGGTCACCGAGGATTACTGGTCCAAGCGGCCGCGCGGGTCGCAGCTGGGCGCCTGGGCGTCGCACCAATCGCAACCGATCGCGTCACGAGCGGCCCTGCTCGATCAGCTGAGCGAGGTGACCGCCCGCTTCGCCGACCGCGAGCAGGTTCCGGTCCCGCCGGGCTGGGGTGGCTATCTCATTGCTCCGGAGCTGGTTGAGTTTTGGCAGGGCCGGGAAAACCGATTGCACAACCGCATCCGCATCACCGGCGATCGGGTGGAGCGTCTGCAGCCCTAACTCGCTGACGATGCACGTCGCACGGCGGTGTGACGGGCTCGATAGCTGGTGTGACCAGCAGACTCGACCCCGCGCAGGCGCCCTGTCCTCGTAACGACTACCTTTTGCAGTAAGCACCAAGTCAGCAGCCATATCAGCCAGAGCGCAAAGGGGTTCTCGTGGCAGACACCGACGACACCGCCACTTTGAAGTACCCGGGCGGCGAGACCGACCTGCAGATCGTCAACGCCACCGAGGGCGCTGACGGTATTGCGCTGGGCTCGCTGTTGTCCAAGACCGGCTACACCACGTTCGACAACGGCTTCGTCAACACCTCCGCGTGCAAGAGTTCCATCACCTACATCGACGGCGACGCGGGCATCCTGCGCTACCGCGGCATCCCGATCGAGCAGCTCGCCGAGAAGTCGACTTTCATCGAGGTGAGCTACCTCTTGATCTACGGCGAACTGCCCAATAATGAGCAGCTGGCCGAGTTCACCAAGCAGATTCAGTTGCACACCATGCTGCACGAGGACCTCAAGCGATTCTTCGACGGCTTCCCGCGCAACGCCCACCCGATGCCGGTGTTGTCCAGTGCCGTCAACGCGCTGTCGGCCTACTACCCCGATTCGCTTGACCCGATGGACACCGAGGACGTCGAGCTGTCGACGATCCGGTTGCTGGCCAAGTTGCCGACCATCGCGGCCTACGCCTACAAGAAGTCGGTCGGCCAGCCCTTCCTTTACCCGGACAACTCGCTGTCGCTGGTGGAGAACTTCCTGCGCATGACGTTCGGGCTGCCCGCGGAGCCCTATGAGGCGGATCCCGAAATCGTTCGGGCGCTGGACATGCTGCTCATCCTGCACGCCGATCACGAGCAGAACTGTTCGACGTCGACGGTCCGGCTGGTCGGGTCGTCGCAGGCCAACCTGTTCACCTCCATCTCCGGTGGCATCAACGCGCTGTGGGGGCCGCTGCACGGCGGCGCCAACCAGGCGGTGCTCGAGATGCTCGAGAAGATCCGCGAAAGCGACGACGACGTCAGCGAATTCGTGCGGAAGGTCAAGAACCGCGAAGCCGGTGTGAAGCTGATGGGCTTCGGTCACCGCGTGTACAAGAACTACGACCCGCGCGCCCGCATCGTCAAGGAGCAGGCCGACAAGATCCTGGCCAAGCTCGGCGGCGACGATGACCTGCTCGACATCGCCAAGCAACTCGAAGAGGCGGCGCTCACCGACGACTATTTCGTCGAGCGCAAGCTCTACCCCAATGTCGATTTCTACACCGGCCTGATCTACCGGGCGCTGGGCTTCCCGACCCGGATGTTCACCGTCCTGTTCGCGCTGGGGCGGCTGCCCGGGTGGATCGCGCACTGGCGCGAGATGCACGACGAGGGCGACAGCAAGATCGGCCGCCCGCGCCAGATCTACACCGGTTACACCGAGCGCGACTACGTCACCATCGACGCGCGGTAGTAAGCGGATCCGCAAGCGCGGCAATCACATGCGTCATGCGAGCGAGGCCAGCACCGCCATCGCGGCGTTGTGCCCGCCGATGCCCGAAACCGCCCCGCCACGGCGTGCGCCGGAGCCGCACAGCATGATCCGTTCGTGCGCGGTGGCCACGCCCCATTGCCGTGCCGGGGTGTCCAGCGGGTCGTCGTCTTCGGTGAACGGCCACGACAGTCCACCGTGGAAGATGTTGCCCGCAGTCATACCGAGGGTGCGGTGCAAGTCCAGCGTGGTCGTCGTCTCGATGCAGGGCCTGCCGTGCGTGTCGCTCATCAGGACCTCTTGAACCGGTTCGGCCAGAATGGAATTCAGCGATGCCAGTACGGCGTCGGTCAGCCGGTCGCGCAGGGCGCCGGAGTAGGTGCCGTCGAACAGCGAGTGCGGGGTGTGCAAGCCGAACACCGTCATCGTGTGGGCGCCCGAGTCGCGTAGACCGGCCGACAGGATGCTCGGGTCGGCCAGCGAGTGGCAATAAGCCTCGCACGGCAGCGGATTCGGGATCTGACCGGTCGCCGCGCGCGAATACGCCGCGCCCAGCTGGGTCCAGGTTTCGTTGACGTGGAAGGTCCCGGCGAATGCGTGCTCGGGTCTCACGTTCTGGTCGCGCAGCCGGGGCAGCCTCCGCAGCACCATGTTGACCTTGACCTGCGCGCCCTGGGCCGGGGCCGACGGTCGTTCGCCGAGAAGGCCGGCCAGGACCGTCGGTGTGACGCCGGCGAGGATGAACCGTGCCCGGACCCGATGCTCTTCGCCGGCGGCGCGATACCGCACCTCGCCGGTGGGATCGACAGCGTAAACCTCTGCACCGGTGGTGATTTCGGTACCGTGACGGACGGCCGCCGCCGCCAGGGCCGTGGTCACCGCGCCCATGCCGCCGATCGGGACGTCCCAGTCTCCGGTGCCGCCGCCGAGCACGTGATACAGGAAGCAGACATTCTGTGTCAGCGAAGGGTCATCGAGGCGGGAGAACGTGCCGATCAGTGCGTCGGTCGCGATCACCCCGCGCACCACGTCGTTGCGCACCGCGCCAACGATGGCGTGTCCGATCGGGTTCTCGATGATGGCCTGCCACGCCGCCGTTGCGCGACGATCGTCACCTCCCACCACGTGCCGGCGGGCGCCCTCGCGGGTGCGCAGCGGCTCGAGCAATGTCGGCCACAATCGTTCGGTCACCAGACGGCAACGTTGGTAGAAGTCGGCGAACCCCTGCGCATCCCCGGCGGCCCCGATGTCGGCGAAGGTGTCACCGGGCGACCCGATCAGCAACCCGTCGCGACCGCCGGTCCCGGGGTCGGGTGTGTACGACGAAAACGGCCGCCGGGCCAACCGCACGTTGGCGCCCAGGTCCTTCAGGATTCGTGCGGGCAACAGGCTGACCAGGTAGGAGTAGCGCGATACCCGAACGCCGACACCGTCGAAGGCTTGCGTCGAGACCGCCGCGCCGCCGGTGTGGTCGAGCCGTTCCAGGAGTTGCACTCGCAGACCCGCGCGGGCCAGGTAGGCGGCCGCCACGAGGCCGTTGTGGCCGCCTCCGATAACTATGGCGTCGACCTGGCTCGCGTGGTCGCTCAGCTCAGGTAGCCCTCGACCTCGTCGGGCGGACGCACCTCCGCCTCTCGGGGATCGCCCCCGGTCTCGCGAAGCGCCCGGCGCTGGCGCAGCAGGTCCCAGCACTGGTCGAGTTCCACCTCCACCCGCCGGAGGCGGTCGTGTTCTTCCGAGGTGTCGATGTCCCCGCGCTGCAGTTGGGCGCGCAGCGTTTTCTCCTCGGAGACCAGCTCACGAATGACTGCCAGCATGTCGTTGTCGGTCGGTTTACTGCCGTTGGCCATCGTTCCAGTGTGCCCGATCCGGGAGGGAGTGAATCGGTAGGCTGCATATCGCGTGGCAACCGCGGGCGACATGGCCCAGGTCTGGTTCACCGACGAGAACTCCGCGGAACAAGCCGGTTTCACGCAACTGGCGCGACAGCTCGGACAACCCCCGGCGGCGATGGAGCGCTAGCTGGGGCCCGGGAGCCGCAGCACCAGCCGCGCCCCACCCAGGGGGCTGTTCTCCAGCGCCGCCGTCCCACCGTGCAGTTGGGCCTGCTGGGCAACCAGCGCCAACCCCAGGCCCGACCCGGAATGGGAGGCCGTCGATCCGCGGGAAAACCGATCAAACACCACCCGACGCTCATCCTCGGGCACGCCGCTGCCGTTGTCGTCGATGGCGATCTCCACGCCGGCGCGTGAGCTGACCGCCGACAGCTGGACCTGGGTGGCGCCACCATGCTTGACGGCGTTGGCGATCGCGTTGTCGACGGTGAGGCGCAATCCGGCCGGTAACCCGACGATGATGCAGGTGGGCGATGGCACCAGCGAAACGTCGACCCCGGGAAAAATCCGGGTGGCGTCATGGGCCGCGCGGTCGAGCAACTCGGTGATGTCGACGGGCACGTGATCATCGGCCGTCGACAATTCGCCCTGGGCCAACCGTTCGAGGGCGGTCAGCGTGGCCTCGATCCGCGACTGGGTGCGGATGACGTCGCCCAGCACCTCTTTGCGCTGTTCGTCGGGCATGTCCAGGGTGGACAACACTTCGAGGTTGGTGCGCATCGCGGTCAACGGGGTGCGCAGTTCGTGCGAGGACACGGCCGCGAAGTCGCGCGCCGACGCGAGCGCATCCTTGGTCCGGTCCTGTTCAGTCCAGATGCGCTGCAGCATGCCCCGCATGGCCTCGGCGATCTCGACGGCCTCGCTGGCGCCGCGCACCGCCACCGGCGGGCGCTCGTCGGCGTCGATCGAGCGCGCTTGCTGGGCAAGACGTTTGAACGGTCGCACCGCGAAAGCCGCCAGGAGCCAAGCGAATACCGCTGCCGCGCCGATCGAGAGCGCGCAGATCAGGATCACCCGGCGATGCAGGTTGTTGGTCTGGGCGATCGTGTCGTCGTAGGTCGCACCCACCGCCAATGTCGCCGGCTGCGGGGTGCGGACCTCCAGGGTCCGCACCCGATAGCGCACCCCGTTGATGTAGGTGTCGGCATACCCGGCATCCAGCGGCGGCAGCGTGATGTCCGAGTTGGACATGACCTGGCCCTCACGCCGGACCGTGATGACGGTGTCCTGGTCGTTGGGGGTACGCGGGATGTCGCCGAGTCCACGCGGCAGGAAGGGGATGGCGAAACCTGCCGCCTCGTCCAGGCGGCGATCCAGGCGTTCCTTCCAGGCGCTGGTGATGCCGAACCACACGACCGCTCCTGCGATGACCACCACGATCGCGGTGCCGATGGCCGTCGCGACCGCGACCCGCGCCCGTAACGATGGCGTACGGGTCGCGATCCGGGACAGGAAGTTCATTGCCGGTCGACCTGCTTACTGCATGCGCAGTACGAATCCCACTCCGCGGACGGTGTGCAGCAGCCGGGGGCCACCGTTCGCCTCCAGCTTGCGGCGCAGGTATCCGATGAACACGTCGACGACGTTGGTGTCGGCGGCGAAGTCGTAACCCCACACCAGCTCGAGCAACTGCGCGCGGGACAACACCGCCGTCTTGTGCTCGGCCAGCACCGCCAGCAGGTCGAATTCCCGCTTGGTCAGGTCGACGTCGACGCCGTTGACCCGGGCGCGCCGGCCCGGGATATCGACTTCCAGCGGGCCGACCGTGATGGTTTCCGAGGAGGACGTGGCGGTGGCGCCGCGGCGACGCAGCAGCGCCTTGACCCGCGCGACCAGCTCGGCCAGCACGAAGGGTTTGACCAGGTAGTCGTCGGCTCCGGCCTCCAGGCCCGCCACCCGATCGTCGACCGAGCTGCGGGCGGACAGCACGCAGACCGGGACGTCGTTGTCCATGGCGCGCAGCGCCGTGACGACGCTGACGCCGTCCAGCACCGGCATGTTGATGTCGAGCACGATCGCGTCCGGGCGCGTCTCGGTCGCGCTGCGCAACGCCTCGGCGCCGTCGACCGCCGTCGACACCTCGAATCCGGACAGCCGCAGACCGCGTTCGAGCGACGCGAGCACATCTGAATCGTCGTCGACGACCAAGACCCGCGGTGAGCTAGCTCCAGTGTCCATGCCGCCCATGATGCCTGATTGTCGCCCGTAGCAGTGGGAACAGGGGCTCGACGCACCCGGCTCAATTCGTAGACGGCAGCGGGAACCGGGCGGCGCCGGGTTCCGGCGGCAGCCGCAATGCGTTCGCCAAATAGCTGACGGTGCGGTAGGTGCCCGCGAGCATGAGCAGCTCGAGCAGTGCCTCGTCGGAATGGTGTCGGGTGAGCTCGGCCCACAGCGCGTCGTCCACCTCGCAGTTCTGGTGCAGGCTGTCGCACAACCGGATCAGCAGCCGATCGCCGCCGTCGGTCCAGCAGGCTTCGTCGGGACCGCCGACCGTCAACGACGTGATTTGTGCTTGCGTCAGACCGGCTTTGGCGGCGAAGACGCTGACATGCACCCCCCACTCGTACTCGGCGCCGCAGGACGCCGTCACCCGGTCGATGACGATCTCGCGTTGCCGGATGGTCAGATGACCGCGGTCGAGCAGTCCGGCGTTGAAGAACTTGAAGAACAGTCGGCGATCGCGCGCCAACGTGGTGAACAACAACAGTGGCGGGCTGCCGCGCATGATCGCGTCGATGGCTTGCCGGATGTCGTCGGACAGCGGTTCGGCGGCCGGGGCGATCCGGGCACTGGTGGCGCTATCATTTTTATAGCGTGTCATAGCGACGAAAGTAGCCTCAGTGCTACAAAATGTAAAGCATGAATTCGCCCCGGATCGGATCGTCGGCCCGCGGATCGCGGTCGGGACGGCCGATCATGGTGGCCCTCGACGCGCTCGGGCGACGCGGCGCCCTGCGCCTGCTCTGGGAGCTCCGCAACGGCCCGCTGAATTTCCGGGCGCTGCAAACGGCCTGCGACACCAACCCCGGCTCGCTCAACACCCGGTTGAAAGAGTTACGGCAGCTGCACATCGTGGACCATGGCGATGTGGGTTATTTCCTTACACCACATGGTCATTCGCTGATGGCAGCGCTTGAGCCGCTGCAGACCTGGGCATACCGCTGGGCTGCCGACGTACTCAGCGTGCCGGACGGCTAGGGCAGCCCGATGTTGCGGTAGCGCCGCAACCGGGCGGCCAGCCGCTCGGCGGCGGGGATCTCGCGCAGCGCGTGCACCTCGGCGGCGATGGCCCGCGACAATCGCTGCGCGAACTCGACCGGCTCGTCGGCGGCATCGGGATGCTCCGGCACGACGACGTCGACGATGCCCGACTTCAACAAGATCGGCCGATCGGATGCCTTGTGCCGCAGCGAGTTCGGCGGCGTGCTCGGTATCGCGGAAGACGATCGCGCTGGCGCCCTCCGGCGGTAGCGGAGCCAGCCAGCCGTGCAACGCCGCCAGCACCCGATCGGCGGGCACCATCGCCAGCGCCGGTCCGCCGCTGCCCTGGCCCAGCAGCACCGACACCGTCGGGGTCTCCAGCGTCACCAACTCGGCCAGGCATTGCGCGATCTGCCCGGCCAGCCCGCCCTGTTCGGCTTCGGCCGACAGCGCCGGCCCCGCGGTGTCGATCACCAGCACCAGCGGCAGCCGCAACTCGGCGGCCAGCGCCATGCCGCGCCGGGCTTCGCGCAGTGAGGCGGGCCCCACCACCCCGCCCGTCAGCCGCTGCTGACCCAGCACCACCACGGGCTGGCCGGCGAATCGGGCCAGGGCCAACAGCGTGGTCGCCGCCTCTCCCTGGCCGGTCCCCGACAGCAGCACCCGATCGGTGGCGCCGTGCCGCAGCAACAGCCCCACCCCGGGCCGGTCGGGCCGTCGCGACGCCACCACCGAGTCCCACGCCGCGACGTCGGGCATCGGTTCGGGTGGTGCGGGTGCGGGCAGCGGCTCGGGAGCGTCGGCGATGACGGTCATGGCACGGTCCAGTGTGCGGCGCAGCTCGTCGAGCCGGACGACGCCATCGATCACGCCATGCCGCTGCAGATTCTCCGCGGTCTGCACGCCCTCAGGGAAGGCTTCGTCGTAAAGGAGCTGGTACACGCGCGGGCCGAGAAAGCCGATCAACGCGCCCGGCTCGGCGACCGTCACATGGCCTAGTGAGCCCCAGGATGCGAACACCCCGCCGGTGGTCGGATTGCGCAGATAGACCAGGTAGGGCAGGTGCGCTTGTCTGTGCAGCCGGACGGCCGCGGCGATCTTCACCATCTGCAGAAACGCGACCGTGCCCTCTTGCATGCGGGTGCCGCCGGAGCTCGGCGAGGCCAGCAGCGGAAGCCGCTCGGCCGTCGCCCGCTGCACCGCGGCGGTGATCCGCTCGGCCGCGGCCACCCCGATCGACCCGCCCAGGAAGCCGAACTCACTTACCACCACCGCGACCCGGCGCCCGAAGACGCGCCCCTCGCCGGTGAGCACCGATTCGTCCAGGCCCGTAGCAGCCCGGGCGTCGGCGAGCTCCCGGGCATAGGACGCGCTGACCGGCACGCCGAGCGGTTCGCTGTCCCAGCGGATGAAGGAATTCTCGTCCAGCACCGCATCGCGCAGTTGACCAGCCGTGATACGACTCACGAGACGAGGCTATATAGGGTGGCTGCCATGATCGGTGTTACCCAGGCCGAAGCGGTTATGACCATCGAGCTGCAGCGTCCCGAGCGCCGCAACGCGCTGAACTCCCAGCTGGTCGAGGAGCTGCGCGAAGCGGTGCTGAAGGCTGGCGACGGCTCCACCCGCGCGATCGTGCTGACGGGTGAGGGCACGGCGTTCTGCGCCGGCGCGGACCTGAGCGGTGACGCCTTCGCGGCCGACTACCCCGACCGGCTCGTTGAGCTGCACAAGGTGCTCGATGCCACCCTGATCCCGGTGATCGGGGCCATCAACGGCCCGGCCATCGGCGCCGGCCTGCAGCTGGCCATGCAATGCGATCTGCGGGTCGTCGCGCCCGAGGCGTTCTTCCAGTTCCCGACCTCGAAATATGGCCTGGCCCTGGATAACTGGAGCATCCGACGACTGTCCTCGCTCGTCGGTCACGGTCGGGCCCGCGCGATGCTGCTCACGGCCGAGAAGCTGACCGCCGACGTGGCGCTGCAGACCGGCATGGCCAACCGCATCGGGACACTCGCCGACGCGCAGGCCTGGGCCGCCGAGATCGCCGGCCTGGCACCGCTGGCCATCCAGCACGCCAAGCGGGTGCTCAACGACGACGGCGCCATCGAAGAGGCCGGGCCTGTGCACAAGGAGCTCTTCGATAAAGCCTGGAGCAGTCAAGACGTCGTCGAAGCCCAGGTCGCCCGGATCGAGAAGCGGCCGCCGAAGTTCCAGGGGGCCTGACAACATGTGCGGGGACGCTACGGCTGGTCGCCGGTACGGCGTCGCTGGCGGCCGGTGGTTGGCTGGTGCGAGCGCTGCACGGCGCTCCGGACGCGCTCGGCGCCCACCCAGCCTCGATCGCGGCGGTGGCCGCCGGTTCGCCGCACTACCGCGACGGCGTCTTCGTCAACCTCGAGCCCGCCTCCGAAATCACGATGGACCGCGAGCAATTGCGGCTGGTCGCGTGGGAGCTGATCGGCAACCGGGGCGGCAGCCGGCCGAAGGGGCCGATTCCGCTGGCATCGCCGGGGACGCTCGACGCCGATCGGAGCCCGCTGGCCGTCAGCTGGTTCGGTCATTCCACGGCGCTGCTGGAGATCGACGGTTACCGGGTGCTCACCGATCCGGTGTGGAGCGACCGGTGTTCCCCGTCGGACGTCGTCGGCCCGCACCGGCTGCATCCGCCGCCGATCCAACTCGAGGCGCTGCCCGCCGTCGACGCGGTGGTGATCAGCCATGACCATTACGACCACCTCGACATCGACACAGTCAGGGCGCTGGCCCGCGCTCAGCGGGCACCGTTCTTCGTGCCCCTCGGCATCGGGGCCCACCTGCGCCGGTGGGGGGTACCCGAGCAGCGCATCGTCGAGCTCGACTGGCATCAGAGCGCCAAGGTCGACGAGCTGACGGTGGTGTGCGTGCCGGCGCGGCACTTCTCGGGACGCTTTCTCGACCGCAATACGACGCTGTGGGCGTCGTGGGCGTTTGTCGGCCCGGCCCACCGGGCGTACTTCGGCGGCGACACCGGCTACACGAAGAGTTTCGAGCAGATCGGCGCCGATCACGGGCCGTTCGACCTGACTCTGCTGCCCATCGGGGCCTACAACACGGCGTGGCCCGACGTGCACATGAATCCCGAGGAGGCGGTGCGGGCGCATCTGGACGTCACCGACGGCGGACTGCTGGTGCCGATCCATTGGGGCACTTTCCGATTGGCCCCGCACCCGTGGGCGGAACCGGTTGAGCGCCTGCTCGCCGCCGCCGCGCCGGAGCGGGTGAATGTGGTGGTGCCGCAGCCAGGTCAACGCATCGATCCCGCGGCACCGGAGAAATCCGACCCCTGGTGGCGGCTGTAGATTTCCGCGGCGCGCATCGTTACCGCGTTAGGGTTCGCGCATGACCAAACGCGCGGCCGCGGCCGCCCTCACCGCGGCGCTGCTCGGGTTGACGGGATGCGGCTCCGCGCAGCCGACGGCCGGGCCGCCTTCCACACTGTCTGACGCCCCGCCCAACCAGGTCTCCGGCGTGGCGATCCCCGCCGGCCGCATCGACGAGGCCGTCGTCAAGCTGGACGGGCTGGTCGACGACCTGATGAAAAGCACCGGCATCCCGGGGATGGCTGTGGCCGTCGTGCACGGCGGAAAGGTGTTGTACGCCAAAGGCTTCGGCATAAAGGATGCCAGCAAGAGCCAGGGCCGGGACAACAAGGTGGACGCTGACACCGTCTTCCAGTTGGCCTCGGTGTCCAAATCGGTTGGCGCGACGGTAATCGCGCACCAGGTCAGCGACAACGACGTCGCCTGGGACACGCCCGTCGCGTCCAAGCTGCCGTGGTTCACGCTCAACGATCCCTACGTCACCAGCCATGTGACCGTCGGCGACCTGTATTCGCATCGCTCCGGATTGCCGGACCACGGCGGTGACAAGCTCGAAGACCTGGGCTACGACCGCCGGCAAACGCTGGAGCGGCTCAAGTACCTGCCGCTGGATCCGTTCCGAATCAGCTACGCCTACACCAACTATGGGATCACCGCCGGTGCCGAGGCGGTGGCGGCCGCGGCGGGCAAGCCATGGGAGGACCTGTCCGACGAGGTGCTCTACCGCCCGTTGGGAATGGCGTCGACCAGTTCGCGGTTCGCCGACTTCATCGCCCGGCCCAACCATGCCGTCAACCACATCAAGATCGACAACAAGTGGCAGGCCCTCTTCCAGCGCGACCCGGATCCCCAGTCGCCGGCGGGCGGCGTGAGTTCATCGGTGCACGACATGGCACGCTGGCTATTGATGTTGCTGGGCAACGGAACTTACGACGGCCACCGGATCACGTCGCCGGAAGCCCTGCTGCCTGCCACCAGCCCGCAAATGGTGTCGTCGGCCGCCAAATCGCCACAGGCGCGCACCGGATTTTATGGATACGGCTTCAACTCCTCGGTCGATTCGTCAGGGCGCACCGAGTACAGCCATTCCGGCGCTTTCGATTTGGGCGCGGCGACCAACTTCGTGGTGCTGCCGTCTGAGGATTTGGGCATCATCGCGCTGACCAACGCCGCGCCCTATGGCATCCCGGAAACGCTGACCGCCGAATTCATGGACCTCGTTCAGTACGGGCAGATTCGCGAGGACTGGGGACCCTTGTACAAGAAGGCGATCGGCTGGCTGAACAACCCGGTGGGCTCGCTGGTCGGCAAGCAGCCCCCGGCCAGCCCGGCCCCGGCCAAACCGCTCGGTGACTACACCGGCAGCTATGCCAGCGACTACTGGGGACCGGCCGTGGTGACCGAGCACGACGGCGCGCTGCGACTGGCGATGGGTCCGAAAAATCGGACGGCCACCCTCACCCACTGGGACGGCGACACCTTCACCTTCACGCTGACCGACGAAAACGCCCCACCCGGAACGATTTCCAAAGCTGTTTTCGCCGGCAACACGCTGAATCTGGAATATTACGACTCGAACAAGCTGGGAACCTTCACCCGATGACTCTTGGTCACGCCGCCGGCCTGACCGACGCCGAAGTGGCGCAGCGGGTGGCCGACGGCAAGAGCAACGCTGTGCGGGAACGTGCCACGCGCAGCATCACCGCCATCGTGCGGGCCAACGTCTTCACCCGGATCAACGCGATCTTGGGGGTGTTGCTGCTGATCGTGCTCGCGACCGGCTCGGTGATCAACGGGATGTTCGGGCTGTTGATCATCGCCAACAGTGTCGTCGGCATGGTTCAAGAGATCCGGGCCAAGCAGACGCTGGACAAGCTCGCCATCGTGGGGCAGGCGAAGCCGTTGGTGCGCAGGCAATCCGGGACTAAGGCGGTGCCGCCCGGTGAAGTGGTGCTCGACGACATCATCGAGCTGGGGCCCGGCGATCAGGTCGTGGTCGACGGTGAGATCGTCGAGGAGGCGAACCTGGAGGTCGACGAGTCGCTGCTGACCGGGGAGGCCGACCCGATCGCCAAGGCCCTCGGCGACGCGGTGATGTCAGGCAGCTTCGTCATCGCGGGCAGCGGCGCCTACCGCGCCACCAAGGTCGGCCCGGACGCCTACGCGACCAAGCTCGCCGAGGAGGCCAGCAAGTTCACCTTGGTGAAATCGGAACTGCGCAACGGCATTAACCGTATCCTGCAGTTCATCACCTACCTGTTGGTGCCCGCTGGACTGCTCACCATCTACACCCAGCTGTTCACCACGCACGCGGACTGGCGGCAGGCCGTGCTGCGCACGGTCGGCGCGCTGGTGCCCATGGTCCCCGAAGGGCTGGTGTTGTTGACGTCGGTCTCGTTCGCGGTCGGGGTCGTGCGGCTCGGTCAGCGCCGGTGCCTGGTACAGGAGCTGCCCGCCATCGAGGGACTCGCGCGAGTCGACGTGGTGTGCGCGGACAAGACGGGCACCCTGACCGAGAGCGGCATGCGGGTCGCAACCGTCGACGAACTCGACCCGTCGGGGGAGCGGGAGCGGATCGCCGACGTGCTGGCCTCGTTGGCCGCCACCGATCCGCGTCCCAACGCGAGCATGCGGGCCATCGCCGAGAGCTATGACCAGCCGCCCGGCTGGATCGCCACGGCGACAGCACCTTTCAAGTCGGCCACCAAATGGAGCGGCGTCTCTTTCCAAGACCACGGCAACTGGGTGATGGGGGCTCCGGATGTGTTGCTCGAGCCGGCGTCGCCGGCGGCCGAACAGGCCGAGCGGATCGGGGCCCAGGGGTTGCGGGTCCTGCTGGTCGGCGCCGGTGACGTACCCGTCGACCACCCCGACGCGCCGGGCCGCATCACGCCCGTCGCGCTGGTGGTCCTCGAACAGAAGGTGCGCCCGGACGCGCGCGATACGCTGGATTACTTTGCCGAACAGGGTGTTTCGGTCAAGGTACTGTCCGGGGACAACGCGGTTTCGGTCGGCGCCGTCGCCGGCAAGCTCGGGCTGGGCGGCGAGACGATGGACGCGCGCCAATTGCCCTCGGATCCGACGCAATTGGCCCACGCGCTCGACACCCACACCACCTTCGGCAGGGTGCGGCCAGACCAGAAACGCGCCATGGTGCAGGCCCTGCAAGCACACGGGCACACCGTCGCGATGACCGGCGACGGCGTCAACGACGTGCTGGCACTCAAGGACGCCGACATCGGTGTCGCGATGGGCGCCGGCAGCCCGGCAGCGCGCGCCGTTGCCCAGATCGTCCTGCTGGACAACAGATTTGCGACGCTGCCTTACGTTGTCGGCGAGGGCCGACGGGTGATCGGCAACATCGAACGCGTCGCCAACCTGTTTTTGACCAAAACGGTGTACTCGGTCCTGCTGGCGTTGCTGGTGGGCATCGAATGCCTGCTGGCCAAACCGCTCAAGGCGGACCCATTGCTGTATCCGTTCCAGCCCATCCACGTCACCATCGCGGCCTGGTTTACCATCGGCATACCGTCATTCATCCTGTCGCTGGCCCCCAACAACGAACGCGCCCACTCGGGCTTCGTGCGCCGCGTCCTCTCGTCCGCGCTGCCCTCCGGATTGATCGTCGGCGCCGCGACGTTCGCCTCCTACCTGCTCGCCTATCACGGTCGTCACGCCACCTTCCAGCAACAGGACCAGGCGTCCACGGCGGCCCTGATCACGTTGCTGATGACGGCGCTGTGGGTGCTGGCGGTGGTGGCCCGGCCGTACCAGTGGTGGCGGGTGGCGCTGGTAATCGCTTCGGGCCTGGCCTATGTCGTGATTTTCAGCCTGCCGCTGGCGCGCAAGGAGTTCCTGCTCGATCCGTCCAATGTCGCGGTGACGTCGACCGCGCTGGGCATCGGTGTCCTGGGCGCCGCCGCCATCGAGGCCACCTGGTGGATCCGGGCCAAAGTGCTGGGCGTGCAGCCGCGGTTGTGGCGCTGAGCGAGCCGAACTCACCCGCGGTGGGTTGTCGCCGGCCAAGTACGATGCCGGGAAAAGGGAGGGCGCATGGGTTTCCTGGACAAGGCAAAGGACCTGTTGTCGCAGAACGCCGACAAGGTCGAGATGGCGATCAACAAGGCCGGCGAGTTCGTCGACGATAAGACGCAGGGCAAGTACACCGACACCATCCACCAGGTGCAGGAGCAGGCCAGGAAGGCCACCGGCGCCGCAGACACCGGCGACCAGCAGAACTGAGCAATGGCGAAGCTTTCCGGATCCATCGATGTCCCGCTGCCACCCGAGGTGGCCTGGCAGCACGCCTCCGACCTGTCCCGGTACAAGGACTGGCTGACCATTCATCGGGTGTGGCGCAGCATCCTGCCCGACGAGATAGAAAAGGGCACGGTCGTCGAATCGATCGTCGAGGTCAAGGGCATGTACAGCCGGATCAAATGGACTGTCGTGCGCTACAAGCCACCCGAGGGCATGACGCTCAACGGCGACGGCGTCGGCGGGGTCAAGGTCAAACTGATGGCCAAGATCGCGCCCAAGGACGAGGGCTCCATCGTCAGCTTCGACGTGCACCTCGGCGGGCCGGCGCTGTTCGGCCCCATCGGCATGATCGTCGCCGCCGCCCTGCGGGGCGACATCAACCAATCGCTGGAGAACTTCGTCACGGTATTCACCCGAGCCGACCCGAGCACGAACGGAGACGGCGGAGCTCATCGCTGATCGCCGGCGCCGATGAGTTTTAGGCTTGGCAGCAGTCGATTGGTGTGAAGCCCTTTCCGTCGGGGCCAGGACACCACCAGGAGGTCACCGTGCCTATCCGCGACCGCGCCCCGCTGGGCGCTCCATGCTGGATCGATCTGACCACATCCGACGTCGCCCGCGCCCGGGAGTTCTACGGCACGGTCTTCGGCTGGACGTTCGAGTCCGCCGGACCCGAGTACGGCGGCTACGTCAACGCCGCCAAGGACGGCCACCCGGTGGCCGGCATCATGGCCAACCGGCCCGAAGCTGAGCCGCCCGACCGCTGGGCCACCTACTTCCACACCGCCGAGATCGACACCACAATCGCCGCCGTGACCGGGGCCGGTGGTTCGGTGTGCATGGCGATGGAGGTGCCCGCCAAGGGCCACATGGCCGTGGCGACCGACCCCGCGGGCGCGGTGTTCGGGTTGTGGCAGCCGCTGGGCCACCGCGGCTTCGAGCTCATCGGGGTAGCGGGCGCCCCGGTATGGCACCAGCTGACGACACGCGGTTACGCCGCGGCCCTCGACTTTTACTGCGAGGTCCTTGGATGGCAGACCGAGCAGGTTTCCGACACCGACGAATTCCGTTACAGCACAGCGCTGTTTGGTGAAGAACAATTACTCGGCGTGATGGACGGCGCCGCGTTCCTGCCACAGGACATCCCGTCGAACTGGGTGATCTTCTTCGGCGCCGAGGACGTCGACAAGACCCTGCGGGTGATCGCCGACAACGGCGGCATGGTGGTGCGCGACGCCGAGGACACCCCGTACGGACGGTTGGCCGCAGCGAGCGATCCCACGGGTGCGGTCTTCAACCTGTCGTCGTTGCGGACCTAGGGTCCTCGTACGGCGAGCCACACACTCGCTCACGTGGGCCGGCGTCGGAGTCCGTTAGTCTCGCTAGCATGACTCGCCGACTGCGCCCCGGTTGGCTGGTGGCGCTTTTCGCCCTCGTGGTGTCGGCCAGCGCATGGCTGCCGTGGCTGCGGACTCGGGTAAACGGCGGGGGCTGGGCCAACGCCATCGGTGGCGCCCACGGCAACTTGGAGCTGCCGCGGGGGTTCGGTGCGGGTCAGCTCATCGTGCTGTTGGCCTCGACGCTGTTGGTGGTCGGCGCGATGATGGGTCGTGGTTTGTCGGTGAAGCTCGCTTCAGTTGCCGCGCTGCTGATTTCGTTGCTGATCGTGGCGCTGACGGCCTGGTACTACAAGCTCAACGTCAACCCGCCGGTATCGGCCGAATACGGGCTGTACGTCGGGGCGGGCGCCGCCGTCTGCGCGGTCGCGTGCTCGCTGGTGGCCGTCATCGCCGGCTTGGCTTCCGGCCGGTCCGGCCGCTGAAACGTCAGGCCGACGGAAATCCGTGCTTTCCCGAGGCGCTGCTGCTGTCGGGCTCGTTGACACCGAACACGAAGGGCACGAACACTATTTCGCGTCCATCCGGATCGCGGAAGGTGGTCGCACCGGTGGCCTCCCAGTAGGGGTGCTGTTCGACCGGCTCGACGCCCGCGTCGCGCAGGCGCGCGAGGGCGGCTTGCTGTGCCTGCCGATCGGGGAAGTACAGGCACAGCTGTTCGTGATGGTCCACCGCGACGGCGTCGACGGCCTCCACGATTTCCATGGTGAGGTTCCAGCTGGGCAATCCGAAGATGGCGCCGTTGCTTCCGTAGCTGTCCCCGAAAGTCTCGTAGAGCGGTAGCCCCACCAGATCGCGGTAAAACTGCACGGTTTCCGCGAAATGCGAGGAGCGGCGCGCGAAACGGATGGCGCCGATCGGCGCCAGTCTGCGGCGGCCAGTGCGTCGTGTGGTGGTGCTTGTCGGCGCGCATCACAGTCCGATCGCGTCAGCGGCCGAGTCGGCGGTGTCCCAGCGCCGCAATTGCGGCGCCGGGTGCCCACGTCGAGTGGGTGCCGCTGGAGATGCGTTCGGGCAGTTGAAGTTTGCACACCGGGCCGTCGCCGACCCGGGCGGCGTCGAAGACCAGGCAGTAGGAGGCGTCGGCGTTCATGTCGGTGACAAGGGTGACCAGGTAGCCGTCGTCTTCACCGGTAGCGCCCACGCGTGGAGCCATAGCGGTCTCGCTGCCGTAGACGCCCTCACCGAACGAGAACCCCTCTTCGGTTCCGGTGCGCAGGTCATGTCTGATCAGGCCGTCGAACAAGAACCAGCCGGGCTTGCCGGTGGCGGCATAGGTGTAGCGGTAGTCGGCGCCGGCGCACTCGGGATTGATGGTGCCGAACTCGGTGATGCACTCCGAAAGCCGCTCCTCTCGTACGGCGCCGGTGGCCAGATTGAAGCGCCACCGGTGCAGTCGAGCCTGCAGGCGATCCAGGGCGAGGAAGCGAAATAGCTTCTCCCACTTGGTTCCTCCGGTATCAAGCGGGGACGGATCACCTTCGAAGAAGCCGTCAAGCACGATCTCGTCGCCGTCCTCGTATGCGTTGGTGAAGTGCAGCACGAAGGTGGGGTCGGCTTCGAACCAGCGGATGTCTCCGGTGCCGCCACGGCGCGGGATCACTGCGAACCGCGACGGGATCTCGGGATAGAAGCGCGGCAGGTGCACGTCGTGTTCGAGCAGCGCGGGATCCCAGAACAACGGAAAATCGTTGAGGATGGCGTAGTTCTCGGTGAACGCCATGTCGTGGGGGAGACGCGGTCCGGGTAGCGGGATGTCGACATAATGCGCCAGCTCGTTGCGGTCGTCGACCACGCCGTAATGCATATACGGCTCTTGCTTGCTGTAATTGAAGAACAGCAGTTCACCGGTTCTGTTGTCTACCTTGGGATGTGCGGACACGCCCCACTCGGTCGGAAAGCCGCCGTTCCAGGACTCCTTGCCGAGCGTGTCGGCCGAGTACGGGTCGATCCGGTAGAGGTCGCCGCACTGATAGAAACTGGTCAGCGCGATTCCGCGGTGGACGATGACATCAGTGCTCGACGCGTCCTTCATCTTCGTGCGCGCGCCCCACCCTTGCTCGCGCTGCGCCAGTTGCACGGGCTCGGCCAGACCCGGCCACAGCGGCTCACCAGCCTCGTTCTCGGCCAGGAACCCATCGGTGCGGATGAATCGATTGCGGTAGAAGGCTTTTCCGTCACGGAAGCCGACCACGTGCACCATGCCGTCGCCGTCGAACGGGTGATAGGTCTTCAACGCTGGATGCAGGGGGTTCTCCGTGTTGCGCAGGTAGACGCCGTCCAGATCGCGGGGAATCTCACCCTCGACAGCGATGAGGTCGTCGGCGTCCCACTCGGCGGTCTGAGGGCGCCACGGTCCGGTGCGGTACGGGTGCTCGTCGTCTTCGGGCAGCGTGGAGAGGAACTTGCCGACGATCTCAACATCCATGGTCACATGCCTTCGGTGCCGCTGACGACGAAACTCACTGTGGTGGCGGTGCTGCCGCCGAAATTCAGGGTGCCGAAGGTCTGGGCGCCATCGACCTGATACTCGCCGGCGGCGTCGCTGACCTGATGGGCCGCGTCTAGCAGCATCCGCACACCGGAGGCTCCGACCGGATGTCCGCCGCCGATCAGTCCGCCACTGGGGTTGATCGGCAGCCGTCCTCCGATCTCGATCTCGCCGTTCTCGATCGCCTTCCACGATTCGCCCGGGCCGGTGAGCCCGATGTGGTCGATCGCCAGGTACTCGCTGGGGGTGAAGCAGTCATGCACTTCGAATCCGTCGACGTCGTCTAGGCTGCGCCGTGCGCGACGCATCGCGTCGAGTACCGCGGCCCTCACGTGGGGCAGGACGTACGGGTCGCCGTCAGCGCGATCCAGCTTCTGTCGCAGACCCAACCCGACGGTCCTGTGGCCCCACCCATCGATCCGGGCGATCGCGCGGGCATCGGGATGATCGCGCAGATACGTGTCGTTGACGAGTACCAACCCCGCGCCGCCGTCGGTCATTTGGCTGCAGTCGAATCGGCGTAGCCGGCCTTCGGTGATCGGGTTGCCCGCGTCGTCGTCGATGATCGGGTCGGGGATGGTCCAATCCCGGGTTTGAGCGTTGGGGTTGCGCCGAGCGTTGGCGAAGTTCAGCTGTGCGATGGCCCGCAGATGCGCGTCGTCCAGGCCGTAGCGCCGGTCGTACTCGTCGGCCACTTGGGCGAACATCGATGGCCATAGGTAGCGGGCGTCGGCCCCCTCGTGCCCGGTCCACGCGGCCGCACCCAGATGCTGCGCGGCGGTGTCGCCGGGGACGGTTTTCTCCAATTCGATGCCCATCACCAGCGCGGCATCGTAGGCGCCCGATCGCAGATCGGCTATCGCCGACAGCGCAGCCACGCTGCCAGAGGCGCACGCCGCCTCGTGCCGCGAAGCCGGTGTATCCCAGAGGCCGTCGCACACCGTAGCCGGCATCGCCCCCAGGTGGCCCTGGCGCGCGAACATCTCGCCGAAGGCGTTGCCGACGTGGACCACCTCGATGTTGGCCGCATCGACCCTGGCCGCGGTCAGCGTGGCGTCGACGACCTCGGCGGTCAACGCGGCGAAGTCGCGGCCTTCTTTGGTGAGGTTGCGAGCGAAATCGCTTTGATAACCGCCGAGAATCCACACACCGGCCGAGTCATCCATACGCCGACGGTACTCCCGCACGGCCGGGTTGTTGAGGCCTGTCGGTGACCCGATGAGAGCGGTGTAGGTCGGCGAGAGGACACAAAAGAGGGCGGCCCCGTCGGCTCTCGGGCTGAACCGACGGGACCTAGGCGGGTGCGAAGGCCGGCCGACGCACTCGCCTCTGTTGGATCATTGCCACCGATGGGGGTCGACAAACATGCTGACCCCAACTCATTTGGGCGTGACACCGCGCCGGTGCTGCGCCGGGTGAGTGACGATTTTCGTTTGCGCGTGTGCAATAGTGCCCGCGATGGTTGGACCGCTGCGAGGCTGAGCTGCGGCAATGTGGTGCGCTTGTACCGATAATCGTTGGCTCACGTCCTGCTCGGCATCGAATAAGCCCGCCGCGCCGAGCGTCTGTACGCGCAGCATGTGGTCGGCGGTTTTGCCGCCGCCCAGCAAAGTGGCGATTTCGCTTACCTCGGCATTCCGCATCGCCGAGATCTCCCAGGGCCTGTGGTGAGATGCCGACTCATAGCGACAAGTCGGCGTGCGCGGACGGTCAACCAGCTGTCATAGCGGCGTCCGTGGTCCATCCTGGCACCGCGTCGGGAGCCAGGCAGCCCTGTTTGGGGCCGACGCTGGCAAACTTGCCGACACGTCCCAGCTGCTCATATCGATGGTGAGCTAATCGCCTTAAGGGCGCGGCGCAGGCGGTGATCGCTGCGTTGCGACACGGTCACGGATGGATACCTATCAGCTCATCACTAGTCACATTCGCCCCGTAGATCACTATCGTCACATGGGCCAGCTAAGGGACGTCAACGCGGTGTCCTACCCCTCGAAAGGTGCTACATGTCGGCGTTTCTGCGAAGTGTGTCGCTATCGATGGCGTCGGCGGCTGCTATCGGATTCGTCCTCGTGGTGGGGCCCGCGCCAATTGCAAACGCCACACCGTGCGGGGCACCCGAGGCGAACGTGGATCCTCCCGCCACGCCCCCGGCGATGCCCGCCCCCCAGCCGGTCGTGCAGCCGCCGACCGGGCGCCGGCCAACACACACGAATGACCAGGCGCCGCTACCGCGGCTGGGTCCGCTGATCTCGTCATTACTCAAACCGGCTGCCCCGGGGAGGCAGTACTCCGCGCCGCTGCACCCGCAAGCCGAGGTGCTGCCACCCGGGCCCAATCCGCCCGCGCCCGGCGTCCCGCCGCTACCGCCTAACGCAAACCAGCTGCGCCCCAACGCTGCTCCGATTCCGCAGCCACAGCCACAGCCCGAGCCGGGACCGCCGCCTCCTTCGATCGCGGGGGCTCCGACGTCGCTCGTCGACTGGGTGACCGGACCGAACGGCCCCAACAAGACCCTGCAACGTTTCAGCATCTCCGGTACCGATCTCGGGATTGCCTGGGACAACGGTGATCCCGCTAATCGCCAGGTACTGATGGCCTTCGGTGACACCTTCGGATATTGCAAGACGCACGGCCAGCAGTGGCGCTACAACACCTTGTTCCGCAGCAACGATCACGATCTGTCCAAGGGCATTCACATCGCCGACGGTGTGGCGAACGACAGGTATTCCGGCTCCCCGGTGTGGGCGCCCGGACTTTCCAAGCAGGTCGTCAACACCATCCACAAGGCCGCGCACGAGACGGGGATCATTCCGACCGCGGCGATGTCCATGGGCAGGACCCAGTACATGAGCTACATGTCCATCCGCCAGTGGGGCCGTGACGGCGAATGGTCGACGAACTACTCGGCGATCGCCAGGTCCAACGACAACGGTCAGAACTGGGGGATCTTCCCGACGACCATTCGTACGGCCTCGCCGGATGCCATTCCGGGAGCAGGGTTTACGCCGGGAAATGAGAATTTCCAGATGGGCGCGTTCATGAAGGGGAACGACGGTTACCTCTACCAGTTCGGCACCCCGTCGGGACGCGGCGGCGCGGCTTTTCTCTCGCGCGTCCCACCGAATCAATTGCCCGACCTGACCAAGTACCAGTACTGGAACGGCGACAATGGCGGCCATTGGGTGGCGAACAACCCGGGCGCGGCGACCCCGATTTTCCCGGGGCCGTGTGGCGAAATGTCGGCCCAGTACAACAGTTATCTCAAGCAATACTTGGTGCTGTACACCGATGGTGGCAGCAACGACGTGGTGGCGCGGACCGCGCCGACGCCGCAAGGACCATGGAGCCCCGAGCAACCGCTGGTGTCCTCGTTCCAAATGCCCGGCGGTATCTATGCGCCGATGATCCATCCCTGGTCGTCGGGACGAGACCTGTACTTCAACTTGTCGTTGTGGTCGGCATATGACGTGATGCTGATGCACACCGTGTTGCCATAGAGCCGTTGCCGCCGGCGAACAACGGCCTGGGTCGCGGTGGTGTTCCGATTGACCGGGCGCTTTCGCTCGCAGACGCCCGGGGGGATGCGGGCGTCTGCGGCGTTAGCCGCCGGGGAGATGGGCACCTCAAAGCCAATTAGGAAGCGGCTGAGGATTGTTCGCGAGGCAGTTGTCGCCGGTTTGGGTCAGGGGGTATCGGCTACGGGGGCGGCAGCGGAATCCACCGCTTGCCATCAGTCGTCCAACCGCAGGGCAAGTAGTTCCAGTGTGCCGGAGGGTTCGGGTCGAAACTCAGGCACTTCGGTCCGAGGACCGGCGGGCTCGGTGGCGCGGGCGGCGGTTGGTTCCCAGCGCGGGCGGTAGCCCCGCTGAGCATTACGGCCCCAACGGCCATCAGTGTCGCGACTAGCTTCCGCATCGCAAACTCGTCGAGTCTTGTACCCCGAAGAAGCGGCGGCCGCTACGTTTTGTCCCTCAAACGCACGGTATCGATGCTAATCCTCTTTTCCGCGTTTGGTGGGACTTGAGATCCTTCCGCCGACGCAGGGCGCCGCGCGCCGGGCGAACCGTCGCTATGTCCGGCAGCACTCGGCTGCCTGCCGACGGAATCGGCCGGGCCGATGGCAGCGGGGCAGTCCTGATACCGGTGGCGGCATGGCGAGCGCGGGACGATAGGCGAAATTGTTGAACGCAACCTGGACAGGGCGTTACAACGAAAAGTACGATCGTATTCAGTCGTCTACTGGTAGAGCGGGGAATTTGTTGCGGCACACGGCCGTGCAAGCAGGAGCATTGCGGTGAGATCTCTCGATTCGGGCTCACCGTCAGTGTTTGCGGTGAGCACCTCTGGGGTGGCCCCGCGTTACCTCGCGCACGCCCGCCCCTGCCTCGCCACAGTCATCTCGGAGCAAACACGCCAAGATAGCTGGCGCGCAATCGAAGTCATCGCGGACAGGCACAATCGCCGCGTCGAGTCCTATCTGCAACGCCGACGGCATCGTCCGTGGCGCAACAGGGGATCCTAGCCCTCGAGCTCGAGCTTTTTGGGATCGTGATCGACGTTGCATAGCGACTTCGATGACGCCGGCAAATTCCTACGGCGGAAGATCGCCGTGGTCAAGTAGCAAGCCGCACGGGTTAGCCCGGCGAATTGCCGTGTGTCACAACACTCACGTCGCCGAGCCGGGCGCCGCTCATAGCGCTTCGGCCAAGCCGATCGGCGTTGCAGCTCTGGGCATTGACAGCGCATCGGGCGGCGTGGTGCCAGAGCGCGATATCAAAAGAATCGAGATGGGTGCGGCGGTCGGTACAAATTCACTGTGAGCGTGATCGCCGCGCGACAATTGTGGGGTGTAGCAATGGATTTCGGAGGTTTTCCGCCCGAAGTCAACTCCGGCCGGATGTACGCCGGTCCCGGGGCGGGGCCGATGCTGGCCGCCGCGGCGGCGTGGGACGGGTTGGCCGCCCAGCTGCACGCCGCGGCGGCATCGTACGAGTCGGCGATCTCGAACCTGACCGGCGGTTGGCAGGGTCCTTCGTCGACCGCAATGGTGGCCGCGGCAGCGCCGTATACGGCGTGGATGAGCGCGACCGCCGCCCAGGCCGAGCAAACCGCCAATCAGGCGAGAGCGGCGGTATCCGCCTACGAGGCCGCGTTCGCCGCGACGGTGTCGCCGCCGATAGTCGCGGCCAATCGTGCGCGATTGATGGCGTTGATTGCCACGAACCTTCTCGGTCAGAACACGCCCGCGATCATGGCCACCGAGTCCGAGTACGCCGAGATGTGGGCACAGGATGCCGCGGCGATGTACGGCTATGCGGGCTCCTCGGCGACCGCTACCCAGATGACGCCATTCAGCCAGCCGCCGCAGACCGTCAACCCGGCCGGGACGGCGGGACAGGCCGCGGCCGTCGCGCAGGCCACCGGTGGCTCAGTCGCAACAAACACGCAATCGACGCTGCCGCAACTGATGTCGGCCGTTCCGCAATCTCTGCAAAGCCTGACAACCCCCACCGCGGCCGCCGCCGACCCACCGTCGCTGCTGTCAGCATTCGACTCGGCCCTCACGGGTCCGTTGGGGCCGGCCTCGTTGTATGGCATTGGGGGCAGTCCGTATCTGCTGGGTGTCGAAAGCTACCTGGTGCCCCAGAACGTGGCGAATGTGAACAGCGCGAGACAACGGCTCGACAGGGACAGATCGAAGCTGCGGTCGCTGGGCGGGGACCTCGGTTCGGAGACGCGGGTGGTGCGCTCAATGCCCTCCGGCGAAGGCGGGATGTCCACGGGCATGGGTCGTGCCGGGGTGGTCGGACGTATGTCGGTGCCGCAGGGATGGGCCACGGCCGCTCCGGAAATCCGGACGGTTGCCGCGGTGATGCCGCAGACCACTCTTGCCGGCGCTCCGGCGGCCCTCGCGGCAGAGGGGCAGGGCTCGCTGTTCGGCAATATGGCCGCTTCCGGCCTGGCCGGGCGCGCCGTTGCCGCTGGCGGTGGTGGTTCTGCCCGCGGAATGGGCTTCGGGGGCAGCGCATTCGGGCGGGCAGCGACCACTGCCACGATCATCGTCATCAACGCCGACGACGCGCAGGAATAGCCGCGGTCGCCAACGTCAAGGAGTAGCAATGGATTTCGGAGCACTGCCACCGGAGCTCAATTCCGGCCGGATGTTCGCCGGGCCGGGTTCGGGATCGATGTTAGCCGCGGCATCGGCCTGGGAGGGGTTGGCCGCCCAGCTGCATTCTGCGACGGCCTCCTATGGCTCAGTAATCTCGAACCTGACCAGCGGTTGGCAGGGTCCGTCGTCAGCGGCCATGGCGGCAGCGGCGACGCCCTATGCGGAATGGATGAGCGCCACCGCCGGGCAAGCCGAGCAGGCCGCCTCCCGGGCCAGAGCGGCAGCGGCGGCCTATGAGGCCGCGTTCATGGCGACGGTGCCCCCGGCGGCGATCGCGGAAAACCGCAGTCAGCTGGCGTCATTGGTGGCGACGAACGTCCTTGGCCAGAACACCGCCGCGATCGCGGCCACCGAGGCGGAGTACGGGCAGATGTGGGCGCAAGACGCCGCCGCGATGTACGGCTACGCCGGTTCATCGTCCATCGCCGCACACATGACGCCGTTCAGCTCGGCGCCGCAAACCACCAATCCCGGCGGAGCGGCCGGTCAATCAGGCGCGGTCGCCCAAGCCGCCGGCTCGGCACCCGCCAACGCGCAGTCGGCCTTGTCGCAGCTGATGTCGGCTACCCCGGGAACCCTGCAAAGCCTCGCATCGCCCGCCGCATCGCCCGCGGCGGATCCGTCGTCGTTGGCGACGTTCCTGAACAATCTGAATTCCACGCCGTTGGCGAGGATTGCCGCGAACATCGAATTCGTCACCAAAAGCATTCGGCCGGTCAACGACACGTTGCTCAGCCTCAGCTTAGGCCTGGTGGTAACGGCACGGACCTGGAGCGACACGGCGGTCGATCTCGAGGGGCCGCTGTTCGCGGCGCTCGGTTCGAGCACCCAGGCGGTGGGAACAGCGGGCGGGGTTGCGGTGTCGGCGGGCGTCGGCAGTGCGGGCCTCGCGGGAGCCTTATCGGTGCCGCCGAGCTGGGCCGTGGCCAGCCCCGCGGTCAAGCTTGCCGCCACCGTGTTGGAGTGCACCAGCGTAGGGGCCGCACCGACGGTCGCGGCGACTGTGAGTGGCCTCTCGGGTGAGATGGCCCTGGCAGGCTTGGCCGGAGGCACCCTGGGCGGTGCGTTGCCCCGCGGGATTACCGGAGGCGCCGTGCGAGGATTGGGCCGCCGCGCGTCGGAGAATGACACCAAAACCCCGGATAAGCTCAAGGCCGTCCTTGCGGAACTGCAGGAGACGCCGGAGGCGGTTCAGCACTGGCACACCGACAAGGCGCACCTGGAAAGCCTTTTGGACCAGCTGTCCAAGAAGCCGGGCGTCCACGCCGTGCACTTGTCCTCGGCCGACAAATCCAAGGCCACACCGCCCCGAGCTACCTGGGGATGACGGAGCATCGGCGAAGGCGGAACTAGCCACTACGCGGCGTTGTGGCGATGCCACGGCGCGTATGCAACCGTTTGGGCCTCTCGAGCGGCGCACCGGCGCGGGAGAGCCGGCCGTCGTCAAGTCAAGGACAAACCAGCCGACAACCGGATCAATTAGCGACGCCGCGCCTCAGCTAATTACCGGGATTCCGCCGTCAATTGCTACGCAGGACCTTATCGGCAGGCGCTAAAACGCCCTGCCGATGGGGGCGCTCGGGACGTCAATCGTTATGCAGGCCGACGACCCCAGCATCACACCGGTCAGCACCGCAACCAATACGGCAGCTTTCAGCATCTTCTTGGTGCTCTTCGTCCTCATGATCACGCCTTTCTACTGGTAGGGCCTAGCCTCCCGAAAATGAGCGCCCGATTATCGGATGCTATCGCGCTCTTTCAACGCGTGTGCAATATTGCGCGAACCGCCGAAAAGGCTTCAACAGGACTCGCCCGTATAGCGCGCACCGAACGGCTCGCGGTATTCATCGACGGCGGCGCGCACATTGCCGTCACCGCAACTTGATTCGCTTAAGCGAGCCCGCAAACCCGAAAGCTTGCCTAAAGTAGTTGGCCGTGCGCACCTGGGTTCCGGCACTCATCCTTGTGCTGGTGGTCGCAGGGGCGATCACCAGCAAACTGCTTGTCCGTCGATGCGCGCCCGTGGGTGGTTGGTTCGCCGATTCGCCTCGTTCCGCCGGCACGTTGTCGGTTATCGGGACGATGTTCGCGGTCATCCTCGCGTTCGTGATCTTCCTCGCGCTCCAGAGCTATCAGCGAGCGCGGCACGCATCGAGTGAGGAAGCCATCGCCATCATTGAACTCCATTCCGTCGCTGCGGTATTCGAGCCGCCCGCGCGTGATCAACTGCAGGGCGGACTGGTCTGCTATGGACGCGCGGTGATTGCGGACGAATGGCCCGCGATGAGCGAGGGGCGCTCCAGCGAGCTGGTGGAGTCGTGGATCGACAGGTTGCACGGAGAGTTTCGGAGCGCAGAGCCTCACGGAACACGACAGGAGGCGGCCTACGCACAGTGGTTCGACGAGCAGGCGCAGCGCCGCGAAGGTCGGCGTGAGCGTCTTGCGGAGGCAACCCCGTTGGTGCCCCTCTCCCTGTGGTTCGTGTTGGGAATCGGCGCGTCACTCACCATCGCCTACATGTGCGCGCAGGCGGACCGCCGCGAAGGGCCTTTCGTGCAATCGATACCCATCGCTTTCGTCGCCGCCATGGTGACCTCGGGCATGCTCGTAGTCGCTTTCCTCGACCATCCTTACGCAAACGAGAGCGGCGGCGTCGCACCGACCGAAATGCGGCATACGCTTACGCGAATCGATCACGGAGGTGCGACGCCGTGCGACGAGCGCGGCAACCCTCGTCCGACTTGAGGCCGGTTCGCGAACGTCCTGGTGGCGGGTTGTACCCCAACTCGGTTAACTCGCGGCGCTTTCCGCCAGCAGATCCGTTACGTCTGCCGACGGCAGAAGCCCGTGGCGTTCGTTAGCCAGCTTCGGCAAAACGCATGGGAGGCATCGGCTCTTTGAGTCTCCCCAGTCCACCAACCGCCTCGACGGCTTGCCTGAACCGCCCATGTTGATCCAGCACCCAGTCGAGCATCGCCGGCCACAGGTCCACATCCGCAACATCCTTGAACTCCGAAGTCACGCAGATTGCGGCAGCCTTCTTGCCGGGCTTGTCGTCCCACTCGGCGACCCCGCCGAGGGCTCGCTCGAATTCATTTTTTATCGCACGCAGTGCCTCGAACCGGCCCACGTTGATGCTGGGATCGCGACTGCTGAAGTAAAGCTGCACCGCGAGACCCCGATGAGTGAAGGCGGTTGAGTAGGAAACCGCGCTCGTGCCGGTAGGAAGGTTGTATCGCGATGCGCGTGTCGGTGTTTTCCTCTTTGTCCAGCCGGGATGCTCCGTACCTACGCGGTCGAGGAACTGCCCCCAGAAGTCCCAATACAGTTTGGAGCGCTCGGTCAGCGTCGCTGCGTTGCCTTGCTTTCCCGACTTGCTTGGCTGCGTGGCACCGTCACAGTTCGGCGCTGTGGTGGAGTCGTCGGTCCGGACCACCTCGATCTCGACTCCGGCAGGACGAATATCGGCGTCTCGTGAGGCTGTGTTTTTAGCCGTTGCGGCCCGAGCCCTCGCCTTGGCGGCCCTCGCCTTCGCGGGCCTCGTCTGAACGATCAACGCCCCGAGCACGATTGCACCGATAGCGACGAAGAAAACGAGAAACAGAATATAGAAGAAGCCCGCCGCATCCATGACGTCACCGCCAGAAAGTCAGCTGGCGGAACTCGGCGGCAAATCCGTCCCGATGCTGGCTCAGCGATCGGGCAGTCATGAGACGGCCACTACAAGTGACTGTCTGAACGCCGTCGTGGCCGTGAAATGCGCCGCGGGACAACATGCTCGCCCGAACCTCCGGGTTTTCGTGATGCTGTTTGGTGACGTCGCCCGACTCGTCGATTCGAGCGTAAATGCCCGAGCTGTTAGTTACACGGGAAATGGTGAAACTTGCGCAACCCACTACATCCACCTGCCATAACTCATCGGCGCCCCCCGCTCCCAGCGTTTCCGGCCCGCACCAGGGCCCGGTACGCCGCCGACTCCGAGGACACCGGCGACACCTTGCGCTTGGCCAACTCGAACACCAGCCGCCGCGGCCCCCAATACGGGCGCGACCGGCGCAACTCCAACACCGCGGCCTGCACCACCGCCGGCATCTGATGGGGACAGCTCACCGGGCGATGCGACCGATCCGCCACCCCCTCGAGGCCCTCGGGCCTCATAGCGGGCTAACCACGAGTGCAGCGTTTGTCGCGACACCCCAACCTTCCGGGCAACCTGCGAGATCGACAACCCCATCGCTGATCGACGCCAACACGGCCTGATACCTCTGCTCGGCCACGCTCAACTCCCTCATCTAGGGAGAGTCAAGGATCAACCGAAGTAACTGTCAACCATCAGCCGAAACGCCGTCAGGCATCACCCGAAGACGAAATGTCAGGCATCAACAGCGGTCATACAGTCACACTAGTGCCCCCGGC
>CAWCRJ010000010.1:0-77805 GCA_963797865.1 uncultured Actinomycetota bacterium | reverse complement strand
GACGCGTTACAGGCTGCGGACGCACCGGTCGGCGCCGTGGGGATCGCGTCGGCCGGGCCCATCGATCTGCGCAGCGGAGCCGTCAGTCCGATCAACATCGACAGCTGGGACCGTTTCCCGTTGCGCGACAAGGTCGCCGCGGCGGTGCCCGGACTGCCGGTGGTGCTCGCCGGCGACGGTGTCTGTATGGCCCTGGCGGAGCACTGGATTGGGGCGGGGAAAGACGCGGACCCCCACACCCGGTTCTTGCTGGGCATGGTGGTCTCCACCGGGGTCGGCGGCGGACTGGTGCTCGACGGCGTCCCCTACTCGGGGCGCACCGGCAACGCCGGTCACGTCGGGCACGTGGTGGTCGAACTGGACGGCCGGCCCTGCACCTGTGGCGGTCACGGTTGCGTGGAGACCGTCGCGTCCGGGCCGTGGCTGGTGCGTCGGGCGCGAGAGAGCGGCTGCTCCGCGCCGCCCGGCGCCGGCGCCAGCGACCTGGCCGTCGCGGCAGCGGCCGGCGACCCGTTGGCCCGGCAGGCATTCGAGCGGGGAGCCAACGCACTCGCCGCGATGATCGCTTCGGTCGGCGCGGTGTGCGATCTGGATCTCGTGGTGATCGGGGGAGGTGTCGCCAAGTCCGGGCCGCTGCTCTTCGACCCGCTGCGGGCGAAGCTTGCCGAATACGCCGGCCTGGACTTCTTGTCCGGATTGCGGGTGGTGCCGGGCGAGCTCGGCGGTGACGCCGGTCTGATCGGCGCGGCCCGGCTCGCGGGCCTCAGCTGACTCGCTGCATGTGCTTTCGGCCCCAGTCACACAGGCTCGCCAGCACCGGGCCCAGCGTCATGCCGTATTCGGAAATCGAATAGTGCACGCACGGCGGCACCGTTCGCGCGTCGTGACGCTCGATGATCCCGGCGTCGACCAGTTCATGCAGGTGCCGGATGAGCATGCGCTCGGTGATGCCGGGGATGCTGCGCCGCAGCTCGGCGGTGCGCATGGGACCGTCGCACAGTCGCCACAGGATGGTGCCCTTCCAGCGGCCATCGATGACCGACAGCGCGGCGTCGATCGGGCAGTCGCTGACTTCCTTGGACACGGACACCGAGCACCTCCGCTGACTAATTTGTCAGTACCTTGATATTTGTCAGCATAACCGCCAATGTCGTTGCCATGAATAACAGCATCGACGCGCTTGCGGTCGTGATCACCGGCCTGATGGTCGGCGTGGAGCTGGCGGTCGCGGTCTTCTTCAACCCGCTCATCGCCCGGCTGCCCGACGACGGCTTCCGCGCGGCCCGCGGCGGCGCCGCCCGGGCGCTGGGCACGACGATGCCGTTCTGGTACGCCGTCGTGCTGCTGCTGGTGGCGTCATTGGCCATCCAGGAGCGCGGCGAGCAGCGCGACTGGCTATGCGGCATCGCCGCCGGCCTGATGGCCGCGGTGATACTGCTGACGGTGACCATGCTGGTGCCGATCAACAACCGCATCGCGAAATGGCCGAGCACCGGTGAGCTCTCGCGCGAGCTCGCCGCCCGCTGGGATCGACGGCACCGGGCCCGGGTGATCCTGCTGCTGGTGGTGTTTGTGCTGCTGGCCCTCGCGGTCACCTAGGGCTGCCGTTTTGGCTGACCGCGCGGGCCAGGCTATTCTGTTAGCCGATCCACCGAAGACCGTCGGTCACCGAGCAATCGGTTGAAGGTCCGGGAGCATCCCGGCGGCCCACGCAGGAGGACGAGGCATCAGCGCCGGCTCGCGCCGGCGTCTTTTCACGCCCCGGCCGCTTCTGCGCCGGGGCGTTCGTCGTTCTCCGGGGGAATCGAGACGACACGTCGCATTGACTTTCACTTCAGGAGGTAGGCATGGCCAGGGCTGACAAGGCCACCGCCGTTGCAGACATCGCCGAGCAGTTCAAGGAATCGACCGCGACCCTGATCACGGAGTATCGCGGTCTGTCCGTCGCCAACCTGGCCGAACTGCGGCGCTCGCTCAACGGGGCGGCCACCTACTCGGTGGCCAAGAACACGCTGGTCAAGCGTGCGGCTTCGGAGGCCGGGGTCGAGGGGCTCGACGAGCTCTTCGCCGGCCCGACGGCCATCGCATTCGTCACCGGGGAAGCGGTCGACGCCGCCAAGGCCATCAAGACCTTCGCCAAGGAACACAAGGCGCTGGTCATCAAGGGCGGCTACATGGACGGCCGTGCGCTGACGGTCGCCGAAGTCGAGCGCATCGCCGACCTCGAGTCGCGCGAGGTGCTGCTGGCCAAGCTGGCGGGCGCGATGAAGGGCAACCTCGCCAAGGCGGCCGGGCTGTTCAACGCTCCGGCTTCGCAGGTCGCCCGGCTCGCGGCCGCACTGCAAGAGAAGAAGGCCGCAGAAGGTCCCGCCGCTGCTGCGGAGCCCGCAGCCGCTGCGGAGCCCACCCCAGAACCAGCTTCGGAAACACCCGCTGAGGCGCCGGAAACCCCGGCCGAAGCCGAATAACAACCAACCCGGAACCTGGAAAAAACAAGGAAGGACCCATACCCATGGCAAAGATGTCTACCGACGACCTGCTCGACGCTTTCAAGGAAATGACCCTGCTGGAGCTCTCCGACTTCGTGAAGAAGTTCGAGGAGACCTTCGAGGTCACCGCGGCCGCCCCGGTCGCGGTTGCCGCCGCCGGTGGTGGCGCCGCCGGTGGCGCGCCCGCCGAGGCCGCCGAGGAGCAGTCGGAGTTCGACGTGATCCTCGAGGCCGCCGGTGACAAGAAAATCGGCGTCATCAAGGTGGTCCGCGAGATCGTCTCCGGCCTGGGCCTCAAGGAGGCCAAGGACCTGGTCGACGGCGCGCCCAAGCCGCTGCTGGAGAAGGTGGCCAAGGAGGCCGCCGACGAGGCCAAGACCAAGCTCGAGGCCGCCGGCGCCACCGTCACCGTCAAGTAAGTCACTGCGCGCAAACCCCCGGGATCACCATCCCGGGGGTTTCGTGCGTTCAGTGCCTGACGCCGACCGCAGCGACTGCGCCACCCGCTCGGGTGAATCTCCAAGGGCGACAAGCAAATTCGACGTCATCGCGCCAAGCACCGGCGCGACCGCCGAGCCGTCGTTGCCGTAGATAGCCGGCCAGCTCCAACATCACGAACCCGTGGATCAACGCCCAGAACTGGGCCGCGGTGGCCACGACGGACGCATCGTCGGTCGGCGGCACCCACCGTGATCCGGCCGGCCAGCATGCACCGGTGCACCCCGCGCACCACGTGCGCGAAGCTGGGGTAGCGCCGCTCGATCTCGGCGACGGTCAGCGTCAGGACGTTGTGGGCGGGCGCGTTGATGCCGTGTGCGCTGGTGCTGCCGAACATCAGCCGATACATGTGCGGGCGCTCGATGGCGTAGCGGCGGTACGCCGCACCGAGTGACGAACAGATCGGCGACCGGGTCGGCGGTCTGCGGCACCGTCAGTGCGGCGTCGAACTGCCGCAGTCCCTCCTCGGCCACCTCGGCGATCAGCCCGCGCATCCCGCCGAAGTGGGTGTACACCGCCATCGTGGAGGTCCCCGCGGCCCCGGCTACCTTGCGCGTCTGCAGGGCGTCTGGCCCGTGCTCGTCGAGCAGGCCGACCGCGGCGTGCAGCATCTCGTCGCGAACGCTGCGCTGAACTTCTGAAGTCATCGTTGCCATCTTCCCATCGGGAGCGTAGCGTGCCAATAACGCTCGAAATAACAATGTTATAGGAGCTCAGCGATGGCGACCACGACAACCGCCAAGCCCGGCAATCCGTACCTCGAGGACTTCCTGGCGCCGGTGAGCGCGGAAGTCACCGCGCACGACCTGCGCGTCACCGGACGCATCCCCGAACACCTCGACGGCCGCTACCTGCGCAACGGGCCGAACCCGGCCGCCGAGGTGGACCCGGCCGTCTACCACTGGTTCAGCGGCGACGGCATGGTGCACGGGGTCGCGCTGCAGCGCGGGCAGGCCCGCTGGTATCGCAACCGCTGGGTGCGCAGCCCGTCGGTGTGCCGCACCCTCGGCGAGCCGGCGCCCCGCCGGCTCGACCCGCGCGCCGGGATGCTGAGCCTGGGCGCCAACACCAGCGTGTTGAGCCACGCCGGGCGGACCCTGGCGCTGGTGGAGGGCGGGGTCGCCAACTACGAGCTCACCGAGGAGCTGGACACCGTCGGGACGTGCGACTTCGACGGCACGCTGGCGGGCGGCTACACCGCGCACCCGCACCGCGACCCGCGCACCGGCGAACTGCACGCGGTCTCTTACTCCTTCGCGCGCGGACGGACCGTGCAGTATTCGGTGATCGATACCGCCGGCCGCGCCCGGCGCACGGTGGACATCGAGGTCGGCGGGTCGCCGATGATGCACGACTTCTCGCTGACCGACAAATACGTGGTGATCTACGACCTGCCGGTGACCTTCGACCCGGTGCAGGTGCTGCCGCAGAACATGCCGCGCTGGCTGAGCTCTGCCGGCCCGTCTGGTGCTGCAGTCGCTGATCGGGCGGGTGCGGGTGCCGAGTCCGATCAACGCCAGGATGAACCGCGACGCCGCGCACTCCGACCGGATGCCCTATGCCTGGAACCCGCACTACCCGGCGCGCATCGGGGTCATGCCCCGCGAAGGCGGCAACAAGGACGTGCGCTGGTTCGACATCGAACCCTGCTACGTCTACCACCCGCTGAACGCCTACTCCGAGATGCGCGGTGACGCCGAGGTTTTGGTGCTCGACGTGGTGCGCTACGCGCGGATGTTCGACCGCGACCGGCGCGGTCCCGGCGAAAGCACCCCGATGCTGGACCGCTGGACCATCAACCTCACGACCGGTGCGGTCGCCACCGAATGCCGCGACGATCAGTCGCAGGAATTCCCCCGGATCAATGAGGAGTTGCTGGGCGGACGGCACCGGTTCGGCTACACCGTCGGCGCGCAGTTCGCCGGCGGCGGATCCGGGCTCTTCAAACACGACTACGCGACGGGCTCGCGCGAGGTCGCGCCGCTCGACAGCCGGCCTTTTACTCGGCGAGATGTCCTTTGTGCCCAACCCCGCGCGCCCGCGCCGAAGATGACGGCATCCTGATGGGCTTCGGCTATCACCGCGACCGCGACGAGGGCCAACTGCTGTTGCTGGACGCGCAGACGCTCGAGCAGGTCGCCACCGTCCACCTGCCGCAGCGGGTGCCGATGGGCTTCCACGGCAACTGGGCGCCCACGGGCTGACGTTCGGCTAACACGTGCGTCAAATAAGTTGTGCCGTGCGGGCTTCCGGCTGATCTCAGGACGGCCAATTTTTTCCGGCAGTGCTCGCGCATCCCTGATGCCGTGTGGCAGGCGTGCGCTACAGTGACTCATGCCACACAAAAGGGCAGGTGGCGGGCACGAGCTGTCGACGGAAGGATTCCCCATGGGCGTCGCTATCGAGGTGAATGGACTGACGAAGTCCTTCGGATCCTCGAGGATTTGGGAAGACGTGACGCTGGAAGTCCCCGCCGGGGAGGTCAGCGTCCTGCTGGGGCCGTCGGGTACCGGCAAATCGGTTTTCCTGAAGTCCCTGATCGGCTTGTTGCGGCCCGAGCGCGGCTCGGTCGTCATCGACGGCACCGACATCCTGCAGTGCACGGCCAAGGAGCTCTACGAGATCCGCACGCTGTTCGGCGTCATGTTCCAGGACGGCGCCCTGTTCGGATCGATGAACCTGTTCGACAACGCGGCGTTCCCGCTGCGCGAGCACACCAAGAAGAAGGAAGGCGAGATCCGTGACATCGTCATGGAGAAGCTGACCCTGGTCGGTCTCGGTGGCGACGAGAAGAAGTTCCCCGGAGAGATCTCCGGCGGTATGCGCAAGCGCGCCAGCCTGGCCCGCGCCCTGGTGATGGACCCGCAGATCATCCTCTGCGACGAGCCCGACTCCGGTCTGGACCCGGTTCGTACCGCCTACCTGAGCCAGTTGATCCTCGACATCAACGCCCAGATCGACGCCACGGTGCTGATCGTTACCCACAACATCAACATCGCCCGCACCGTGCCGGACAACATGGGCATGCTGTTCCGCCGCAAGCTGGTCATGTTCGGCCCGCGCGAGGTGCTGCTGACCAGCGACGAGCCCGTCGTGCGGCAGTTCCTCAACGGCCGCCGGATCGGGCCGATCGGCATGTCCGAGGAAAAGGACGAGGCGACGATGGCCGAAGAGCAGGCCGCGCTGGACGCCGGACAGCATGCCGGCGGTGTCGAGGAGGTCGAGGGCGTGCCCCCGCAGATCGTCGCGTCGCCGGGCATGCCGGAGCGCAAGGCGGTCGCCCGCCGCCAGGCCCGGGTGCGCGAGATCCTGCACACGCTGCCCAAGGACGCTCAGGCCGCGATCCTCGACGACCTCGAAGGCACCCACAAGTTCCCGTCGCACGAGTTCGGCGACTAGGCGCGGCGCCCGGCGGGTTTCGCGATAACTCCGCGTAACACGACGGCCCGCCCTCTTGACGACGGGCCGTAAACGGGCCAGTCTGTTGGGCAGCATGTATCCAGCGGAAAGTCGAGATGCCAGCCAGCGCCGATGTCCCTGGACTGCTAGTGCTGGGAAGTTGAGGAATGCGCCGTCCTGCGCTATTGTTGGACGTTGCGCTGGCTACCTCCTGCCCACCTCACCCGCCACCTGACACCGTGGTCTAAGCCTGAGCCCCGTTAAGCGGCTTAGTTCTTAGTTGCGCGTGAGATCCGGACAGTTCGTTCGCCGGCCGAACCGACACAATTCGCGGCGAGCTGGCCGGTGGTCCCGGCCTTCGTGAGTCGCACGAGGTGCTGGAAGGATGCATCTTGGCAGATTTCCGCCAGAGCAAGACGGATCGCCCACAAAGTTCCTCTAACGGAAGTTCCTCAAACGGCTCCGTGCCTGGAGCGCCCAACCGAGTTTCCTTCGCCAAGCTCCGCGAACCGCTCGAGGTTCCGGGCCTGCTTGACGTGCAGATCGACTCTTTCGAGTGGTTGATCGGCGCGCCGCGGTGGCGTGAGGCCGCCGCCGCACGCGGCGAGGCGCTGCAGGGGCAACTCCGGTGGGTGGCCTGGAAGAGGTGCTCTACGAGCTCTCGCCGATCGAGGACTTCTCCGGCTCGATGTCGCTGTCGTTCTCCGACCCGCGTTTCGACGAGGTCAAGGCGCCGGTCGACGAGTGCAAAGACAAGGACATGACGTACGCGGCCCCGCTGTTCGTCACGGCCGAGTTCATCAACAACAACACCGGCGAGATCAAGAGCCAGACGGTGTTCATGGGTGACTTCCCGATGATGACCGAGAAGGGCACCTTCATCATCAACGGCACCGAGCGTGTGGTGGTCAGCCAGCTGGTCCGCTCGCCCGGTGTGTACTTCGACGAGTCGATCGACAAGTCGACCGAGAAGCTGCTGCACAGCGTCAAGGTGATTCCGAGCCGCGGCGCCTGGCTGGAGTTCGACGTCGACAAGCGCGACACCGTCGGCGTCCGCATCGACCGCAAGCGCCGCCAGCCGGTCACCGTGCTGCTCAAGGCGCTGGGCTGGACCAACGAGCAGATCACGCGAGCGGTTCGGCTTCTCCGAGATCATGATGTCGACGCTGGAGAAGGACAACACCGCCGGCACCGACGAGGCGCTGCTGGACATCTACCGCAAGCTGCGTCCGGGCGAGCCGCCGACCAAGGAGTCCGCGCAGACCCTGCTGGAGAACCTGTTCTTCAAGGAGAAGCGCTACGACCTGGCCCGCGTCGGCCGCTACAAGGTCAACAAGAAGCTCGGCCTGAACGTCGGCGAGCCGATCACGTCGTCGACGCTGACCGAGGAAGACGTCGTCGCCACCATCGAATACCTGGTGCGCCTGCACGAGGGCCAGGCCACGATGACCGTCCCCGGCGGCACCGAGGTGCCGGTGGAGACCGACGACATCGACCACTTCGGCAACCGCCGGCTGCGCACCGTGGGCGAGCTGATCCAGAACCAGATCCGGGTCGGCATGTCGCGCATGGAGCGCGTGGTCCGGGAGCGGATGACCACGCAGGACGTCGAGGCCATCACGCCGCAGACCCTGATCAACATCCGGCCGGTCGTCGCCGCGATCAAGGAGTTCTTCGGCACCAGCCAGCTGTCGCAGTTCATGGACCAGAACAACCCGCTGTCCGGGCTGACCCACAAGCGTCGTCTCTCGGCGCTGGGCCCCGGTGGTCTGTCCCGTGAGCGCGCCGGCCTGGAGGTCCGTGACGTCCACCCGTCGCACTACGGCCGCATGTGCCCGATCGAGACCCCGGAGGGTCCGAACATCGGTCTGATCGGCTCGCTGTCGGTGTACGCCCGGGTCAACCCGTTCGGGTTCATCGAGACGCCGTACCGCAAGGTGGTCGACGGTGTGGTCTCCGACGAGATCCACTACCTGACCGCCGACGAGGAGGACCGCCACGTCGTGGCGCAGGCCAACTCGCCGATCGACGGCAAGGGCCGGTTCGAAGAGTCACGCGTCCTGGTCCGCCGCAAGGCGGGCGAGGTCGAGTACGTGCCGTCGTCCGAGGTGGACTACATGGACGTGTCGCCGCGCCAGATGGTGTCGGTGGCCACGGCCATGATCCCGTTCCTCGAGCACGACGACGCCAACCGTGCCCTGATGGGTGCCAACATGCAGCGCCAGGCGGTTCCGCTGGTGCGCAGCGAGGCGCCGCTGGTGGGTACCGGCATGGAGCTGCGCGCGGCGATCGATGCCGGCGACGTGGTCGTGGCCGACAAGGCCGGGGTGATCGAGGAGGTCTCCGCCGACTACATCACCGTGATGGCCGACGACGGCACCCGGCACACCTACCGGATGCGCAAGTTCGAGCGGTCCAACCACGGAACCTGCGCCAACCAGTCGCCGATCGTCGATGCGGGGGAGCGGGTCGAGGCCGGTCAGGTCATCGCCGACGGTCCCTGCACCGAGAACGGTGAGATGGCGCTGGGCAAGAACCTGCTCGTGGCGATCATGCCGTGGGAAGGCCACAACTACGAGGACGCGATCATCCTCTCCAACCGCCTGGTTGAGGAGGACGTGCTCACCTCGATCCACATCGAGGAGCACGAGATCGACGCGCGCGACACCAAGCTGGGCGCCGAGGAGATCACCCGGGACATTCCGAACGTCTCCGACGAGGTGCTGGCCGACCTGGACGAGCGCGGCATCGTGCGCATCGGTGCCGAGGTTCGCGACGGCGACATCCTGGTCGGCAAGGTCACGCCGAAGGGTGAAACCGAGCTGACCCCGGAGGAGCGGCTGCTGCGCGCGATCTTCGGTGAGAAGGCCCGCGAGGTTCGCGACACCTCTCTGAAGGTGCCGCACGGCGAGTCCGGCAAGGTCATCGGCATCCGGGTGTTCTCCCGCGAGGACGACGACGAGCTGCCGGCCGGTGTCAACGAGCTGGTGCGCGTCTACGTGGCCCAGAAGCGCAAGATCTCCGACGGCGACAAGCTCGCCGGACGCCACGGCAACAAGGGCGTCATCGGCAAGATCCTGCCGCAGGAGGACATGCCGTTCCTGCCGGACGGCACCCCGGTGGACATCATCCTGAACACCCACGGTGTGCCGCGACGGATGAACATCGGCCAGATCCTGGAGACCCACCTCGGGTGGGTGGCCAAGTCCGGCTGGAACATCGACGGTTCGCCTGAGTGGGCGGTCAACCTGCCCGAGCAGTTGCTGCACGCGCAGCCGAACCAGATCGTGTCGACGCCGGTGTTCGATGGCGCCAAGGAGGAGGAGCTGCAGGGCATGCTGTCCTGCACGCTGCCCAACCGCGACGGTGAGGTCATGGTCAACGGCGACGGCAAGGCGGTGCTGTTCGACGGCCGCAGCGGTGAGCCGTTCCCGTACCCGGTGACCGTCGGCTACATGTACATCATGAAGCTGCACCACCTGGTGGACGACAAGATCCACGCCCGTTCCACCGGTCCGTACTCGATGATCACGCAGCAGCCGCTGGGTGGTAAGGCGCAGTTCGGTGGCCAGCGCTTCGGTGAGATGGAGTGCTGGGCCATGCAGGCCTACGGCGCGGCGTACACGCTGCAGGAGCTGTTGACCATCAAGTCCGACGACACCGTCGGCCGGGTCAAGGTGTACGAGGCGATCGTCAAGGGCGAGAACATCCCGGAGCCGGGCATTCCCGAGTCCTTCAAGGTGTTGCTCAAGGAGCTGCAGTCGCTCTGCCTCAACGTCGAGGTGCTCTCCTCGGACGGTGCGGCGATCGAGCTGCGCGAAGGCGAGGACGAGGACCTCGAGCGGGCAGCGGCGAACCTGGGAATCAACTTGTCCCGCAACGAATCTGCGTCTGTTGAGGATCTGGCTTAGCGGCAACGTTCAAGCCAGCCCTCTTATTGGTAACTAAACCCGCAAGGGGAAAGGGAGTTACGTGCTCGACGTCAACTTCTTCGATGAACTCCGTATCGGCCTGGCCACCGCGGAGGACATCAGGCAATGGTCTTTCGGCGAGGTCAAGAAGCCGGAGACGATCAACTACCGCACGCTGAAGCCGGAGAAGGACGGCCTGTTCTGCGAGAAGATCTTCGGACCGACTCGCGACTGGGAGTGCTACTGCGGCAAGTACAAGCGTGTCCGGTTCAAGGGCATCATCTGTGAGCGCTGTGGCGTCGAGGTGACCCGCGCCAAGGTGCGTCGCGAGCGGATGGGCCACATCGAGCTGGCCGCGCCCGTCACGCACATCTGGTACTTCAAGGGCGTGCCGTCGCGGTTGGGGTATCTGCTCGACCTGGCGCCGAAGGATCTCGAGAAGATCATCTACTTCGCCGCCTACGTCATCACCGCGGTCGACGACGAGATGCGCCACAACGAGCTCTCGACGCTCGAGGCCGAAATGGTGGTGGAGCGCAAGGCCATTGAGGACCAGCGCGACGCCGACCTGGAGGCCCGTGCCCAGAAGCTCGAGGCCGACCTGGCCGAACTGGAGGCCGAGGGTGCCAAGGCCGACGCGCGCCGCAAGGTCCGCGACGGCGGCGAGCGCGAGATGCGTCAGCTGCGCGACCGGGCCCAGCGTGAGCTGGACCGGCTCGAGGAGATCTGGACGACCTTCACCAAGCTGGCTCCCAAGCAGCTGATCGTCGACGAGAACCTGTACCGCGAGCTGATCGACCGTTACGGCGAGTACTTCATCGGCGCCATGGGTGCGGAGTCGATCCAGAAGCTGATCGAGAACTTCGACATCGACGCCGAGGCCGAGTCGCTGCGTGACGTCATCAAGAACGGCAAGGGGCAGAAGAAGCTTCGTGCGCTCAAGCGGCTCAAGGTGGTCGCCGCCTTCCAGCAGTCGGGCAACTCGCCGATGGGCATGGTGCTCGACGCCGTCCCGGTGATCCCGCCGGAACTGCGCCCGATGGTGCAGCTCGACGGTGGCCGGTTCGCCACGTCGGACCTGAACGACCTGTACCGCCGCGTGATCAACCGGAACAACCGCCTCAAGAGGCTGATCGACCTCGGCGCGCCCGAGATCATCGTCAACAACGAGAAGCGGATGTTGCAGGAGTCCGTGGACGCGCTGTTCGACAACGGCCGTCGCGGCCGCCCGGTCACCGGGCCGGGTAACCGCCCGCTGAAGTCGCTGTCGCGATCTGCTCAAGGGTAAGCAGGGCCGGTTCCGCCAGAACCTGCTCGGTAAGCGTGTCGACTACTCGGGCCGTTCGGTCATCGTGGTCGGTCCGCAGCTCAAGCTGCACCAGTGCGGTCTGCCCAAGCTGATGGCGCTGGAGCTGTTCAAGCCGTTCGTGATGAAGCGGCTGGTCGACCTCAACCACGCGCAGAACATCAAGAGCGCCAAGCGCATGGTGGAGCGTCAGCGTCCCCAGGTGTGGGATGTCCTCGAAGAGGTCATCGCCGAGCACCCGGTGCTGCTGAACCGCGCACCCACCCTGCACCGGCTGGGTATCCAGGCCTTCGAGCCGATGCTGGTGGAGGGCAAGGCAATTCAGCTGCACCCGCTGGTGTGTGAGGCGTTCAACGCCGACTTCGACGGTGACCAGATGGCGGTGCACCTGCCGCTGAGCGCCGAGGCGCAGGCCGAGGCCCGCATCCTGATGCTGTCGTCGAACAACATCCTGTCGCCCGCGTCTGGCCGTCCGCTGGCCATGCCGCGTCTGGACATGGTTACCGGTCTGTACTTCCTGACCACCGAGGTCGACGGTGACAAGGGCGAATTCAAGGCGGCCGCCAAGGACGAGCCCGAGGTCGGGGTGTACTCCTCGCCGGCCGAGGCGATCATGGCGTCCGACCGTGGCGTGCTGTCGGTGCGGGCCAAGATCAAGGTGCGGCTGACCCAGTTGCGTCCGCCCGCCGAGATCGAGGCCGAGCTGTTCGGCGCCAACGGCTGGCAGCCGGGGGACGCCTGGATGGCCGAGACCACCTTGGGCCGTGTGCTTTTCAACGAGCTGCTGCCGGTGGGCTATCCGTTCGTGAACAAGCAGATGCACAAGAAGGTCCAGGCGTCGATCATCAACGATCTGGCCGAGCGCTACCCGATGATCGTCGTCGCGCAGACCGTGGACAAGCTCAAGGACGCCGGTTTCTACTGGGCGACCCGCAGTGGTGTCACGGTCTCGATGGCCGACGTGCTCGTCCCGCCGCGCAAGAAGGAGATCCTCGACCAGTACGAGGAGCGGGCCGAGAAGGTCGAAAAGCAGTTCCAGCGTGGTGCTTTGAACCACGACGAGCGCAACGAGGCGCTGGTCGAGATCTGGAAGGAAGCCACCGACGAGGTCGGTCAGGCGCTGCGTGAGCACTACCCGGCCGACAACCCGATCATCACGATCGTGGACTCGGGCGCCACGGGTAACTTCACCCAGACGCGAACGCTGGCCGGCATGAAGGGTCTGGTGACCAACCCGAAGGGTGAGTTCATCCCGCGTCCGGTCAAGTCGTCGTTCCGTGAGGGCCTGACCGTGCTGGAGTACTTCATCAACACGCACGGCGCTCGAAAGGGCCTGGCGGACACCGCGTTGCGTACCGCTGACTCGGGTTACCTGACCCGTCGTCTGGTGGACGTCAGCCAGGACGTCATCGTCCGCGAGCACGACTGCGAGACCGAGCGGGGCATCATCGTCGAGCTGGCCGAGCGTCAGCCGGACGGCACCGTGATCCGCGACCCGTACATCGAAACCTCGGCGTACGCACGGACTCTGGGCGCCGACGCGGTCGACGAGGCCGGCAACGTCGTCGTGGCGCGTGGTGAGGACCTGGGTGACCCGTCGATCGAAGCCCTACTGGCTGCGGGCATCACGCAGATCAAGGTGCGCTCGGTGCTGACGTGTACCACCGGTACCGGTGTGTGCGCGACCTGTTACGGGCGGTCCATGGCCACCGGAAAGCTGGTCGACATCGGCGAGGCCGTCGGTATCGTCGCGGCGCAGTCCATCGGTGAGCCCGGTACCCAGCTGACCATGCGTACCTTCCACCAGGGTGGTGTCGGTGAGGACATCACCGGCGGTCTGCCCCGCGTGCAGGAGCTGTTCGAGGCCCGCATCCCGCGCGGCAAGGCGCCGATCGCCGACGTCACCGGTCGGGTGCGTCTCGAAGACGGTGAGCGGTTCTACAAGATCACCATCGTTCCCGACGACGGCAGCGAAGAGGTCGTGTACGACAAGCTCTCCAAGCGGCAGCGGCTGCGTGTGTTCAAGCACGAAGACGGTTCCGAGCGGGTGCTGTCCGACGGCGACCACGTCGAGGTGGGCCAGCAGCTGATGGAAGGCTCGGCCGACCCGCACGAGGTGCTGCGCGTGCAGGGCCCCCGCGAGGTGCAGATCCACCTGGTCCGCGAGGTCCAGGAGGTCTACCGCGCTCAGGGTGTGTCGATTCACGACAAGCACATCGAGGTGATCGTTCGCCAGATGCTGCGCCGCGTCACGATCATCGACTCGGGTGCGACGGAGTTCCTGCCCGGTTCGCTGATCGAGCGTGCCGGATTCGAGGCGGAGAACCGACGGGTGGTCGCCGAAGGCGGCGAGCCCGCGGCCGGCCGCCCGGTGCTGATGGGTATCACCAAGGCGTCGCTGGCCACCGACTCGTGGCTGAGTGCGGCGTCGTTCCAGGAGACCACGCGAGTGCTGACCGATGCGGCGATCAACTGCCGCAGCGACAAGCTCAACGGTCTGAAGGAGAACGTGATCATCGGAAAGCTGATCCCGGCCGGTACCGGTATCAACCGGTACCGCAACATCCAGGTGCAGCCGACCGAGGAGGCCCGGGCCGCCGCGTACACGATCCCGTCCTACGAGGATCAGTACTACAGCCCGGACTTCGGCCAGGCCACCGGTGCCGCGGTGCCGCTGGACGACTACGGCTACAGCGACTACCGCTAGCTAACAACGAAAAAGCCCCGGGTTCGCCCCGGGGCTTTTTCGTTGCATCGGCAACCGGTCCGGTCGAGTGTGCGGCCAGCTGCACGTTCGGAGTCGAACGTGCGGTCTGCCGCACTCTCGCGGCCGTCGCGCCCGTCGGAGGCCGTCACTAGACTGGCCGGCGTGCTCATCGGTTCACACGTCCGCAACGACGACCCGCTGGCCGCCGCGCAAGCCGACGGCGCCGACGTGGTGCAGTTCTTCCTCGGCAACCCGCAGAGCTGGAAGAAACCCAAACCCCGTGACGACGCCGAGGCGCTCAAAGCGTCGACCGTGCCGCTTTACGTCCATGCGCCGTACCTCATCAACGTCGCATCGGCGAACAACCGCATCCGGATCCCGTCGCGCAAGATCTTGCAGGACACCTGCGACGCGGCTTCGGAAATCAACGCGACGGCGGTCATCGTGCATGGCGGCCACGCCGACGACGACGACATGGAAGCCGGCTTCGAGCGGTGGGTCAAAGCGCTGGACTACCTGGAAACAGACCTGCCGGTGTATCTGGAAAACACCGCCGGCGGCGACCATGCGATGGCCCGCTATTTCGACACCATCGGCAAACTGTGGGATCACATCGGCGACAAGGGAATTGGCTTCTGCCTGGACACCTGTCACGCCTGGGCCGCCGGTGAGGCCCTGATCGATGCCGTCGACAGGATCAAGGCCCTGACCGGACGCATCGATCTGGTGCACTGCAACGACTCGAGGGACGCGGCAGGCTCCGGTGCCGACCGGCACGCCAACTTCGGCACCGGCCAGATCGACCCGGAACTGCTCGTCGCGGTGGTCGAGGCCGCCGGTGCGCCGGTGATCTGCGAAACCGCGGACGAGGGCCGCAAGGACGACATCGCCTTCCTGCGGGAGAACACCAGCGGCTGACCTCCACCCGGTTGTTACACCTCTTGTGCAACTGTCGGGAAAATGTAACATTGATGGCATGTCGGATACGCATGTCGTCACCAACCAGGTCCCGCCCCTGGAGAACCACAATCCCGCCAGCTCCGCGGTGCTGATCGAGGCCCTGATCCGCGAGGGCGGGCAGTGGGGCCTGGACGAGGTGAACGAGGTGGGTGCGCTCTCGGCCACCCACCAGGCGCAGCGGTGGGGCGAGCTCGCCGACCGCAACCGGCCCGTCCTGCACACCCACGACCGCAACGGTCACCGCATCGACGAGGTCGAATACGACCCGGCCTACCACGAGCTGATGCGCGCCGCGGTCGCCCATGGCATGCACGCCGCGCCCTGGGCCGACGAGCGCCCGGGCGCGCACGTCGTGCGCGCCGCCAAGACGTCGGTGTGGACGGTGGAAGCCGGGCCACGTCTGCCCGATCTCGATGACGTACGCCGTCGTTCCGGCGCTGCGCTTCAACCCCGAGCTGGCCAAGGTCTACGAGCCGCTGCTGACCAGCCGCGAATACGACCCCGAGCTCAGGCCGGCCACCACCAAGCCGGGCATCACCGCGGGCATGTCGATGACCGAGAAGCAGGGCGGCTCCGATGTGCGCGCCGGCACCACCCAGGCGACCCGCAACGCCGACGGCACCTATCGCCTGACCGGTCACAAGTGGTTCACCTCGGCGCCGATGTGCGACATCTTCCTGGTGCTGGCGCAGGCACCGGGTGGGCTGTCCTGCTTCCTGCTGCCCCGGGTCCTGCCCGACGGCACCCGCAACCGAATGTTCCTGCAGCGGCTCAAGGACAAGCTCGGCAACCACGCCAACGCGTCCAGTGAGGTCGAATACGACGGCGCGATCGCGTGGCTGGTAGGGGAGGAAGGGCGCGGCGTGCCCACCATCATCGAGATGGTCAACCTCACCCGGCTGGACTGCACGCTGGGCAGTGCCACCAGCATGCGCACCGGCCTGACCCGCGCGATCTACCACGCCCAGCACCGAAAGGCCTTCGGCGCCTACCTGATCGACCAACCGCTGATGCGCAACGTGCTGGCCGACCTGGCCGTCGAGGCGGAGGCGGCCACCATGGTCGCGATGCGGATGGCCGGCGCCACCGACAAGGCCGTGCGCGGAGACCAGACGGAGGCGCTGCTGCGCCGCATCGGCCTGGCGGCAAGCAAGTACTGGGTGTGCAAGCGCTCCACGCCGCACGCCGCCGAGGCGCTGGAATGCCTGGGCGGCAACGGCTATGTCGAGGACTCCGGCATGCCGCGGCTGTACCGGGAGGCGCCGCTGATGGGCATCTGGGAGGGCTCGGGCAACGTCAGCGCGTTGGACACGTTGCGCGCCATGGCAACTCGCCCCGAATGCGTCGAGGTGCTGTTCGACGAGCTCGCCGACGGCGCGGGTCAGGATCCGCGCCTGGCCGACCACGTCGCGCGGCTGCGCGTTCAGCTGGGCGACCTGGAGACCATCCAGTACCGCGGCCGCAAGGTGGCAGAGGACATCTGCCTGGCGCTGCAGGGCTCGCTGCTGGTGCGCCACGGCCATCCCGCCGTCGCCGAGGCGTTCCTCACCACCCGGCTTGACCGGCAGTGGGGCGGTGCCTTCGGCACCATGCCGGACGGGCTCGACTTGGCACCGATCCTGGAGCGGGCATTGGTCAAGGGCTGAGCCGCAACATGACTCACGCGATCAGGCCGGTCGATTTCGACAACCTCAAAACGATGACCTACGAGGTCACCGATCGGGTGGCGCGCATCACGTTCAACCGGCCGGACAAGGGCAACGCGATCGTCGCGGACACCCCGCTGGAACTCTCGGCACTGGTGGAGCGCGCCGATCTCGACCCGAATGTTCATGTCATCCTGGTGTCCGGTCGCGGCGAGGGCTTTTGCGCGGGCTTCGACCTGAGTGCCTATGCCGATCGCACCGGTTCGGCCGGCGGCACCGGCGCCTATCAGGGCACCGTGCTGGACGGAAAGACCCAGGCGGTCAACCATGTGGCGGATCAGCCGTGGGACCCGATGATCGACTACCAGATGATGAGTCGCTTCGTGCGGGGCTTCTCCAGCCTCATGCACGCGGACAAGCCGACGGTGGTCAAGATCCACGGCTACTGCGTGGCCGGCGGCACCGATATCGCGCTGCACGCCGATCAGGTGATCGCCGCCGCCGACGCCAAGATCGGCTACCCGCCGACCCGGGTGTGGGGCGTCCCGGCGGCCGGCCTGTGGGCGCACCGCCTCGGCGACGCAGCGCGCGAAACGGCTGTTGTTCACCGGTGATTGCCTCACCGGCGCGCAGGCCGCCGAGTGGGGATGGGCGGTCGAGGCGCCGGATCCGGCGGACCTCGATGAGCGCACCGAGCGGCTGGTCGAGCGGATCGCCGCGGTGCCGGTCAACCAGCTGATCATGGTCAAACTCGCGCTGAATTCCGCTCTGCTGCAACAGGGCGTGGCGACCAGCAGGATGGTCAGCACGGTGTTCGACGGCGTCGCCCGGCACACGCCCGAGGGCCACGCCTTCGTCGCCGATGCCGTCGAGCACGGATTCCGTGAAGCGGTGCGGCATCGCGACGAACCGTTCGGCGACCACGGCCGCCGCGCGTCCGGAGTGTAACCATGCCGGACATGACAGCACGCTCGGTGGTGCTCAGCGTGCTGCTCGGCGCCCACCCCGCGCACGCCCGGGCCGGCGAATTGGTCAGGCTCACTTCCGATTTCGGCATCAAGGAGTCGACGCTTCGCGTGGCGCTGACCCGCATGGTCGGTGCCGGTGACCTGATCCGCTCCGCCGACGGCTACCGGCTCTCGGATCGCCTGCTGGCCCGTCAACGACGCCAGGACGACGCAATCGACCCGCGGGTGCGGCCGTGGAGCGGGGAGTGGGTCACGCTCATCGTGACCGGCGTGGGGAAGGACGCGCGCACCCGCGCTGCACTGCGAACCACCCTGCACGACAAGCGCTTCGGTGAACTCCGCGAAGGGGTGTGGATGCGCCCCGACAACATCGACGCCGAGCCCGGCCCCGAGATCAATGCCCAGGCGAGGGTGTTGCGGGCGCGCGACGACGACCCCGCCGAGCTGGCCGCGCAGCTGTGGGACCTGCCCGCCTGGGCTCGGACCGGCCATCAGCTGCTCGACGAGATGTCCGCAGCGCCAGACATTCCCGGCCGTTTTCTGGTGGCCGCGGCGACGGTGCGGCACCTGCTCACCGACCCGGTGTTGCCCGACGAGCTACTGCCGGCCGACTGGCCCGGCGCCCGGTTGCGGGCGGCATACCACGACTTTGCGGCTGAGCTGCTCCAGCGGCGCGAACCACTATTTGCGGAGGCGACATGACTGACCCGGTGCGTATCGAGCGCAATGGCCCGGTGACCACGGTGATCATCAACCGGCCGGCGGCCCGCAACGCGGTCAACGGCCCGACGGCCGCCGCGCTGTACGCCGCGTTCGAGGAGTTCGACCGCGATGACACGGCCTCGGTGGCCGTGCTGTGGGGCGACAACGGAACATTCTGCGCCGGGGCCGATTTGAAGGCCTTCGGTACGCCCGACGCCAACGCCGTGCACCGCACCGGCCCGGGGCCGATGGGCCCGACGCGGATGGTGCTGTCCAAGCCCGTCATCGCCGCGGTCAGCGGCTACGCCGTCGCCGGCGGCCTGGAATTGGCCATCTGGTGTGACCTGCGGGTGGTCGAGGAGGACGCCGTGTTCGGCGTGTTCTGCCGGCGGTGGGGCGTTCCCCTGATCGACGGGGGCACCGTGCGGCTGCCCCGACTGATCGGACACAGCCGCGCGATGGACATGATCCTCACCGGCCGCGCGGTGGCCGCCGACGAGGCCCTGGCCATCGGATTGGCGAATCGTGTTGTGCCCAAGGGCCAGTCGCGCCAGGCCGCAGAGGAATTGGCGACGCAACTGGCGGCGCTGCCACAGCAGTGCCTGCGTTCGGACCGGCTTTCTACGCTACACCAATGGGGGACAACCGAATCCGAGGCGATCGACTTCGAATTCGCCAGCATCTCGCGGGTGGCCGCGGAGGCGAACGACGGGGCCGGGCGGTTCGCGGCGGGCGCCGGGCGGCACGGGGCGCCGGCCGGCTAGCCCGGGGGACGGCACGGGGCTTCGGCCGCTTGGTCGGGGTCAGCCGCCCTTGTTGATCGTGTTGCTCTGGCCGATCTTGTCGACCTTGGGGTCACCGTCCTTGTAGGTGATGGTGTTGTCCGATTCCCAGCACCGTAATGCGGGTGTTGACCTTGTCGAAGGTGATCTTGTTGTTGGTGCCGGTGATGGTTGCCGTCTCGCAGGTGCCCGTGATGGTCAGCGTGTTGTCCGAACCGCCGACGTTCAGCGACTTGCCGCTGGCGCAGTCCAGCGTGGTGGTGGTGCCCATCGATCCGTAGTTGATCGTGTTCCCGATCTCGATGGACGCGGTGGTGCTCGCCCCGCTCGATCCCGTCGTCGGGGCGGCGCCGGCACTGGTCGTCGCGCTGCTGCTTTTCGTGGTGGTCGTCGAAGAGCCCGCCGGCGGGCCGGCCGTCGAACTGCAGCCGGCCAGCACCAGGGCTGCGGCGGCCGGCGTCATGGCCAGCACGGCCAGGCGCAGCGAACGGTCACGCATATGGGCGGGCATGTTTCCTCGATTCTTGGTGGTCTGGTGCCGTGGTTCAGCCCGGCACCTGCTGGAGCCGGTTGGTCATGCCCAGTTCGCGGCCGCGGTCCCACAGGGCGGGCTGACCGCCCTTGTAGAACACCGTCTGGTTGTAGCCGTACACCGTGATGTCGTGTGACACCGAGTCGGCGATGACGGTGTTCGACGAACCCATCACCGTCACGGCGTAACAGTTGCCCAGCGCGGTGACGTTGTTGCCGGTGCCGTTGACCATCAGCGTGGCGTCGTTGCAGTCGATCGTCTGCTCGGTGTCCTGCCCGATGATGTGGGTGTCACCGTTCTTGGCCTGCGCGACGTGCGGCGGCGCGGCGGCGGTGGCGACGACGGCGATGACACAGCTGGCCACTGACCCGGCGACAATCGTCCATTTCACTGCGGGCCCCCTTTTGGACGTGGTCGGCTGCTCGAAACGAGGCAAGCATGACATTACGTGCATTTGCCTGCCCAGTGGCAGACTTTGATTCCTTCGCCGCCCGCTCAAGCCCCGTGAGATCAATGTCTGAACGGCCGTCAACTAGAGTCATTAGTTAACCGCAACCCGTTCATGCGATCGAAGGGCGACGCCATGGCAGCTCCACCGGTTCCGCCGTCGGCGGCCGGGCGCCAACGCGCGGGACGGCCCGCCTCCCGTCCGGCCAAGCTGAGCCGCGACGGGATCATCGACGGCGCCCTGACCTTTCTCGATCGCGAGGGTTGGGATGCCCTGACCATCAACGCGCTGGCGATGCAGTTGGGCACCAAAGGGCCGTCGCTGTACAACCACGTCGACAGCCTGGAAGACCTGCGGCGCGCGGTGCGGATTCGCGTCATCGACGACATCATCACAATGCTCAACCGCGTCGGCGAGGGCCGCGCCCGGGATGACGCGGTGCTGGTGATGGCCGGTGCCTACCGCAGCTACGCCCATCACCACCCCGGGCGCTACTCGGCCTTCACCCGCATGCCGTTGGGCGGCGACGACCCCGAATACACGGCCGCGACCCGCGGTGCGGCCGCGCCGGTGATCGCCGTGCTGTCCTCCTACGGCCTGGACGGCGAGGCGGCCTTCTACGCGGCAATCGAATTCTGGTCTGCGATGCACGGCTTCGTGTTGCTGGAGATGACCGGTGTGATGGACGAGATCGACACCGACGCGTTGTTCTCCGACATGGTGCTGCGGCTCGCGGCGGGCCTGGAAATGCGCACCGTCTCCGATGGTGCCCTCCACTAGCCGGCGGGCGACGCCTGGCGATCCCCGCTAGCGCCGCCGCCGCTTTGACCTGCGAGACCGGCGGCGGGTATTGTGGTCCCTCGTGCCTGGCGGCTTACGGCGCCTAACCGTAAGGGAGTGAATGCCGGGCGAATTCGCGTGTCCACGAAGCATCGGGCCAAGTCCGGTGCGCAGCGCATGCGACACACCCGGACGCGGGGTGATGCGGCCGGACATAACTGCAGTACACAGACTTGAGAACGCTAGAAGTATGCCGAACACGAACACAGAAAGCCGGTAGATGCCAACCATTCAGCAGCTGGTCCGCAAGGGTCGCCGCGACAAGGTCGCCAAGGTCAAGACCGCGGCCCTGAAGGGCAGCCCGCAGCGCCGTGGCGTATGCACCCGCGTGTACACCACCACCCCGAAGAAGCCGAACTCGGCGCTTCGGAAGGTCGCCCGCGTGAAGCTGACGAGCCAGGTTGAGGTCACCGCCTACATCCCCGGCGAAGGCCACAACCTGCAGGAGCACTCGATGGTGCTGGTGCGCGGTGGTCGTGTGAAGGACCTGCCCGGTGTCCGGTACAAGATCATCCGCGGTTCGCTCGACACCCAGGGTGTCAAGAACCGCAAGCAGGCTCGCAGCCGTTACGGCGCCAAGAAGGAGAAGAGCTGATGCCGCGCAAGGGGCCCGCGCCGAAGCGCCCTCTGGTCAATGACCCGGTCTACGGGTCGCAGCTGGTGACGCAGCTGGTGAACAAAGTTCTGCTGGACGGGAAGAAATCGCTGGCCGAACGCATTGTTTATGGAGCGCTCGAGAACGCCCGGGACAAGACAGGTACCGACCCGGTGATCACCCTCAAGCGCGCAATGGACAACGTCAAGCCCTCCCTCGAGGTGCGCAGCCGCCGCGTCGGGGGCGCTACGTACCAGGTCCCCGTCGAGGTGCGTCCGGATCGCTCCGTGACGCTGGCTCTGCGTTGGTTGGTCAGCTTCTCCAAGCAACGCCGCGAGAAGACCATGATCGAGCGGCTCGCCAACGAGATCCTGGATGCCAGCAATGGCCTCGGGGCCGCCGTCAAGCGGCGCGAGGACACGCACAAGATGGCCGAGGCCAACCGCGCCTTCGCGCACTATCGCTGGTAGGGGCTCCAACCGCGCCAAAGGCAGGGTCGCCGGGCGCAAACCGACAGCGAACTAACCAAGCAATCGAAAGAGTGGGAAGACTTCTGTGGCACAGAAGGACGTGCTGACCGACCTCACCAAGGTCCGCAACATCGGCATCATGGCGCACATCGACGCCGGCAAGACGACGACGACCGAGCGCATCCTCTACTACACCGGTATCAGCTACAAGATCGGTGAGGTGCACGACGGCGCCGCCACCATGGACTGGATGGAGCAGGAGCAGGAGCGGGGGATCACCATCACCTCCGCGGCTACCACCTGCTTCTGGAAAGACAACCAGATCAACATCATCGACACCCCCGGGCCACGTCGACTTCACCGTCGAGGTGGAGCGCAGCCTGCGCGTGCTCGACGGTGCCGTGGCCGTCTTCGACGGCAAGGAGGGTGTCGAGCCGCAGTCCGAGCAGGTCTGGCGGCAGGCCGACAAGTACGACGTCCCGCGCATCTGCTTCGTCAACAAGATGGACAAGATCGGGGCCGACTTCTACTTCTCCGTGAAGACCATGGAGGAGCGCCTCGGCGCCAACGCCATCCCGATTCAGCTGCCCGTCGGCTCCGAGGGCGACTTCGAGGGCATCGTCGACCTGGTCGAGATGAACGCCAAGGTGTGGCGCGGCGAGACGAAGCTGGGCGAGACCTACGACACCATCGAGATCCCGGCCGAGCTGGCCGAGAAGGCCGACGAGTACCGCACCAAGCTGCTCGAGGCCGTCGCCGAGACCGACGAGGCGCTGCTGGAGAAGTACCTCGGCGGCGAAGAGCTCACGGTCGAGGAGATCAAGGGCGCGCATCCGCAAGCTGACCATCAGCTCGGAGGCCTACCCGGTGCTGTGCGGCAGCGCGTTCAAGAACAAGGGCGTGCAGCCCATGCTGGATGCCGTCATCGACTACCTGCCCTCGCCGCTGGACGTGCCGCCGGCCGTCGGCCACGCGCCGGGCAAGGAGGACGAAGAGGTCACCCGCAACCCGTCGACCGACGAGCCGTTCTCCGCGCTGGCGTTCAAGGTCGCGACGCACCCGTTCTTCGGCAAGCTGACCTACGTCCGGGTGTACTCGGGCAAGGTCGACTCCGGCAGCCAGGTCATCAACGCCACCAAGGGCAAGAAGGAGCGGCTGGGCAAGCTGTTCCAGATGCACTCCAACAAGGAGAACCCGGTGGAGACCGCCTCGGCCGGTCACATCTACGCGGTGATCGGTCTCAAGGACACCACCACCGGTGACACCCTGAGCGACCCGAACCAGCAGGTCGTGCTGGAGTCGATGACCTTCCCCGACCCGGTCATCGAGGTGGCCATCGAGCCCAAGACGAAGAGCGACCAGGAGAAGCTGAGCCTGTCGATCCAGAAGCTCGCCGAGGAGGACCCGACGTTCAAGGTCCACCAGGACACACGAGACCGGCCAGACCGTGATCGGCGGGATGGGCGAGTTGCACCTGGACATCCTGGTCGACCGGATGCGCCGCGAGTTCAAGGTCGAGGCGAACGTCGGCAAGCCGCAGGTGGCCTACAAGGAGACCATCAAGCGGACGGTGGAAAAGGTCGAGTTCACCCACAAGAAGCAGACCGGCGGTTCCGGCCAGTTCGCCAAGGTGCTGATCAGCCTCGAGCCGTTCCACGGCGAGGACGGTGCTACCTACGAATTCGAGAACAAGGTCACCGGTGGCCGCATCCCGCGTGAGTACATCCCGTCGGTGGACGCCGGTGCGCAGGACGCCATGCAGTACGGCGTGCTGGCCGGCTACCCGCTGGTGAACTTGAAGGTCACCCTGCTCGACGGGGCGTTCCACGAGGTCGACTCGTCGGAGATGGCGTTCAAGATCGCAGGTTCGCAGGTGCTGAAAAAGGCTGCGCAGCAAGCGCAGCCGGTCATCCTGGAACCGATCATGGCCGTCGAGGTCACCACGCCCGAGGACTACATGGGCGACGTGATCGGCGACCTGAACTCCCGCCGTGGCCAGATCCAGGCCATGGAGGAGCGGAGCGGTGCGCGCGTCGTCAAGGCGCACGTGCCGCTGTCGGAGATGTTCGGCTACGTCGGCGACCTGCGGTCCAAGACCCAAGGCCGGGCGAACTACTCCATGGTTTTCGACTCGTACGCCGAAGTGCCGGCGAACGTGTCGAAGGAGATCATCGCGAAGGCGACGGGCCAGTAAGCCTGCAGCTACGGAGTAATCTTGCCGGGTCATTGCAATGCCTTGGGCGCGGCACAACTGAAAACACCAACACTGCTTTAACAAGCACCAACTAGTCCAGGAGGACACAGAAGTGGCGAAGGCGAAGTTCGAGCGGACGAAGCCGCACGTCAACATCGGGACCATTGGTCACGTTGACCACGGCAAGACCACGCTGACCGCGGCTATCACCAAGGTTCTGCACGACAAGTACCCCAACCTGAACGAGTCGCGCGCATTCGACCAGATCGACAACGCGCCCGAGGAGCGTCAGCGCGGTATCACCATCAACATCTCCCACGTGGAGTACCAGACCGAGAAGCGTCACTACGCCCACGTCGACGCCCCGGGTCACGCCGACTACATCAAGAACATGATCACCGGTGCGGCCCAGATGGACGGCGCGATCCTGGTGGTCGCCGCCACCGACGGCCCGATGCCGCAGACTCGTGAGCACGTGCTGCTGGCCCGTCAGGTCGGCGTGCCCTACATCCTGGTCGCGCTGAACAAGGCCGACATGGTCGACGACGAGGAGCTGCTCGAGCTCGTCGAGATGGAGGTCCGCGAACTGCTGGCCGCCCAGGAGTTCGACGAGGACGCCCCGGTCGTGCGGGTCTCGGCGCTCAAGGCGCTCGAGGGCGACGCCAAGTGGGTCGAGTCCGTCGAGCAGCTGATGGAGGCCGTCGACGAGTCGATCCCGGACCCGGTCCGCGAGACGGAGAAGCCGTTCCTGATGCCCGTCGAGGACGTCTTCACCATCACCGGTCGTGGCACGGTGGTCACCGGTCGTGTCGAGCGCGGCATCATCAACGTCAACGAAGAGGTCGAGATCGTCGGTATCAAGCCGACCAGCACCAAGACCACCGTCACCGGCGTGGAGATGTTCCGCAAGCTGCTCGACCAGGGCCAGGCCGGCGACAACGTCGGGCTGTTGCTGCGTGGTATCAAGCGTGAGGACGTCGAGCGCGGTCAGGTCGTCGTCAAGCCCGGCACCACCACGCCGCACACCGAGTTCGAGGGCCAGCGTCTACATCCTGTCCAAGGACGAGGGCGGCCGGCACACGCCGTTCTTCAACAACTACCGTCCGCAGTTCTACTTCCGCACCACCGACGTGACCGGTGTGGTGACGCTGCCGGAGGGCACCGAAATGGTGATGCCCGGTGACAACACCAACATCTCGGTGAAGCTGATCCAGCCCGTCGCCATGGACGACGGTCTGCGGTTCGCGATCCGTGAGGGTGGCCGCACCGTCGGCGCCGGCCGGGTCGTCAAGATCATCAAGTAGTTTCGAATCACCGCAAAGCCCGGATTGCCGACTCGGCGATCCGGGCTTTGTGCGTTGCGGCGTGGCTCGGGACCAAAGCCGGTAGAAATCATGCGGCGGCGCCGCCGACTGGTTTAGGATTTGCCCATATTTTGCCTGACCGGAGCGTGGCGGAGAGGTGTCGATGTCGTTCGTTCAAGCGACGCCCGAATTCGGTCGCGGCGGCCGCGGGGGACCTGGCCAGGATCGGGTCGACGATCACCTCTGCCAACACCGCCGCGCTGGGTCCGACATCGGGCGTGCTGGCCCCCGGCGCCGACGAGGTGTCGGCGAGTATCGCCGCGCTCTTCGATGCGCACTCCCAGGTCTATCAGGCGCTCAGCGCTCAGGCGGCCGCGTTCCACAGCCAGTTCGTGCAGCTGATGAACGGCGGTGCGGCGCAGTACGCGTTCGCCGAGGCCGCCAACACCTCGCCCTTGCAGACCGCGGCGGCGCCAGGCGTCGGTGGCCGCGCAGGTACCGGCGGTGAGCGCCGGCGCCGTGGGCACGTCTGCGCCGGCCGCGCCCGCGGGACCGCTGGCGGCGGCGGTGACGCCGGCCGCGGCCGCAGCGACGCCGGCACCGGCCGGCACGCCGGTCGCGGCGGCTCCGGCGGGATCGGCGACGCTGGCATCGGCCAGCACGCCGGCCGGCGCGGCGCGGGTGGTGACGCCGGCCTACGCTTCGGCGAGTTCGCCGGCCGCCACGTCGGCGGCCACGCCGCCGGCAGCGTCGGCGGCGACACCGGCCGGCACCCCCGCCGCGGCCCGCGCAGACCGCAGCGGCGCCGCAGACCTCTCCGGCTCCGGCGATGCCGGTATCGGCGCGCAACGTGCCGCACGCCGCGCCGCCGCGCAGCCGGCGACCTCGACGGGCACGCCGGTCAGCGCCGGTGTGCCCCCGTGAGTGCCTGGCGCGTGCGCTTATCGCATTCGCCGCGTGCGGCGCTAATCTGACACGGATCCCCAGTAAGCCGAGGAGGAGCATGTGTTAGCGCGCTACCTGAAGGCACAGTTGGTGGTTTTGCTGTGCGGCGGCCTGGTCGGACCGATCTTCTTGATCGTGTACTTCACCCTGGGGCTCGACAACCTGCTGCAGTGGATGCTCTACGTCGGCCTGCTCATCACCGTGGCCGACGTGTTGGTCGCGCTCGCGTTGGCGAACTATCGGCGCCAAGTCGTCGGCCAAGGTGGCCGCGCTCGAGCAGAACGGGGTGTTGGCGCTCGCCCAGATCACCGGGATCACCGAGACGGGGACGTGGGTCAACAACCAGCAGGTCGTCAAGGTGCACCTGCACATCGCCGGGCCCCGGGCTCCTGCCGTTCGACAGCGAAGACCGGGTCATCGCCAGCGTCACCCGGCTCGGCAACCTCAACGCCCGCAAGGTCGTGGTCCTGGTCAACCCCACCACCAGCGAATACCGAATCGACTGGGAGCGAAGCGCTTTGGTCAACGGCCTGGTGCCCGCGCAGTTCACCGTCGCCGAGGACAACAAGACCTACGACCTGAGCGGGCAGGCCGGCCCGTTGATGGAGATCCTGCAGATCCTCAAGGCCAACAACGTTGCCGCTCAATCAGATGGTCGACATCCGGTCCAACCCGGCGCTGCGCGCCCAGATCCAGGCGGTGGTGCGCCGCGCGGTCGAACAACAGGCGCCGGCCGCGCAACCGACGCCGGCCGCCGCGGCGCCCGCGGCGGCGCCGTCGTCACCCCGCCCGAACCGCCGATCGCCACGCGGCTGCAAGAGCTGAAGGATCTGCACGCCAGCGGGGCGCTGACCGACGACGAATACACCAGCCGGCGCGCCGCGATCATCTCCGAAATCTGACGAGCCCGGTCGGCGAGGCCGGGTGAATTAGAACACGTTTCAGTTTCGCTGCTAGCCTGGCTTGGTCGGATGGCGGTCGAAGGGGTTACACGTGGCTGGACAGGCCGGATCACTGCAGGGACGGGTCGCATTCATCACCGGGGCCGCCCGCGGGCAGGGGCGCTCGCACGCGGTGCGGCTGGCCCGCGAGGGCGCCGACATCATCGCGCTGGACATCTGCGCGCCGGCGTCCGCCAGCGTGACGTACACGCCGGCCACGCCGCGAAGACCTCGACGAGACCGCCCGCCTGGTGGAGGGCGAGGGACGCAAGATCCTGACCCGCGAGGTCGACGTCCGCGACGACGCCGCGCTGCGGGAACTGGTCGCCGACGGCATCGAACAGTTCGGCCGGCTCGACATCGTGGTGGCCAACGCCGGGGTGCTGAGCTGGGGCCGCGTCTGGGAGCTCACCGACGAGCAGTGGGACACGGTCATCGGGGTCAACCTGACCGGCACCTGGCGCACGCTGCGCGCCACCGTCCCCGCGATGATCGAGGCGGGAAACGGCGGCTCCATCGTCGTGGTCAGCTCGTCGGCGGCATCAAGGCCACGCCGGGCAACGGCCACTACTCGGCCAGCAAACACGGACTCACCGCGCTGACCAACACGCTCGCCATCGAGCTCGGCGAATTCGGCATCCGGGTCAACTCCATCCACCCGTACTCGGTGGACACCCCGATGATCGAACCCGAGGCGATGATGGAGATTTTCGCCAAGCATCCCAGCTTCGTGCACAGCTTTCCGCCAATGCCGGTGCAGCCCAATGGGTTCATGACGGCCGACGAAGTGGCCGACGTGGTGGCCTGGCTCGCCGGCGACGGCTCGGGCACCCTCACCGGCACCCAGATCCCCGTGGATAAGGGCGCCCTGAAGTACTGACCGGCCATCGTGCTAAGAACTCCACGTGAGTAGTGACGCAAGCGACAACAACGGAATCGTGATCGTCGGCGGCGGATTGGCCGCCGCCCGCACCGCCGAGCAGCTGCGGAAGTCGGAGTATTCCGGGCCCATCACGATCGTCAGCGACGAGGTGCACCTGCCCTACGATCGCCCGCCGCTGTCCAAAGAGGTGCTGCGCAAAGAGGTCGACGACACCGCGCTCAAACCGCGCGAGTGGTACGACGAGAACGACATCACCCTGCGACTGGGGTCGGCCGCCAACGGCTCTGGACACCGCGGCGCAGACGGTGACTCTCGACGACGGGACGACGCTTGGCTACGACGAACTCGTCATCGCCACGGGCCTGGTGCCCCGGCGCATTCCGGCGATTCCCGGATCTCGAGGGCATCCGCGTGCTGCGGTCCTTCGACGAAAGCATGGCGCTGCGCGAGCACGCGTCGGCGGCGCAGCGCGCCGTCGTCATCGGCGCCGGCTTCATCGGCTGCGAGGTGGCGGCCAGCCTGCGCAGCCTGGGCGTGGACGTGGTGCTGGTCGAGCCGCAGCCGACACCGCTGGCCGCGGTGCTCGGCGAGCAGATCGGCGAGCTGGTGGCGCGGCTGCACCGCGCCGAAGGTGTCGACGTTCGCCTCGGCGTCGGGGTGGCGGAGGTACGCGGTGACCCACACGTCGAGGCGGTGGTGTTGAGCGACGGCACCGAACTGCCGGCCGACATCGTGGTCGTCGGCATCGGGTCGCGCCCGGCGACCGAATGGCTCGAGGGCAGCGGAGTCGAGGTCGACAACGGCGTCATCTGCGACGAAGCCGGACGCACCAGCGCGCCGAATGTGTGGGCGCTCGGTGACGTCGCCTCGTGGCGTGATGCGACGGGACACCAAGGGCGCGTGGAACATTGGAGCAACGTCGCCGATCAGGCCCGGGTCGTGGTGCCCGCGATGCTGGGCCAGGACGTGCCGCCGGTGGTGGTCGTCCCGTACTTCTGGAGCGACCAGTACGACGTCAAGATCCAGTGCCTGGGCGAGCCGGAGGCCGACGACATCGTCCATGTCGTCGAGGACGACGGCCGCAAGTTCCTGGCCTACTACGAACGCGACGGGGCGCTGGTCGGGGTGGTCGGCGGCGGGATGCCCGGCAAGGTCATGAAGGTCCGCGCCAAGATCGCCGCGGCCGTACCCATCGCCGAAATACTGGGCTGATCCGCGCTCAGCCGACGCCGGCCGCGTGCTGCAGCCGGTCGATTGCTTATTGCCAGTTCACCGGCGGGCCGTGCGGATGGCATTCGCCCAGCATCTGCGGCTCGCCCCGCGGCCAGACGCGGGCCCGCACCACGAACTTGATCGGTGCGCCCGGCCCGTCGCGCGCGGGCTCCATCGTGAGGTGGGCGAACGGCGAGCGCGCATCGGCCCGCCCGGCCAGCGCGTCGACGTGCGCGCGCACCGCGGCGCGTTCGTCGGCGGACAGATACTGCCAGGTGATCGAATGCCACAACACGGTCAGCGCGCCGTCGGCCAGTGTCAGGCCGGCGACCGCGTCGGCCGCCGTCCGGCGCTCGAGCGCGGCCGGGACCCGCCGGGCGACCTCGATGGCGCCGCGCAGCCGGGCCAGCCGGGCGCCCTGGTCGGGCCAGACGTAGCTCAGCACCGTCATTCCCCGTCGGTGTCGCCGACGTCGATGGGCGCGATGTCGTACCCGTGGCGCGCCACGATCCGCATTTCGCGACCGCGGCGGCAGCGCGCCGCGCCACGCGTCGTCGATGGTCACCGGTGAGTCGGCCGGCCCCCACTGGCCGCCGGCGAAGCGGTAGCGGTAGTGGTCGGCGCGCAGGTTCAGCCCGGCGCTCGATCCGATCTCGAAAAGCCTTATCGGCAAGCCGAATTCGTGGTTGATGCGCAGCAGGCCGCCGATCAGCGCGGCCGATCGGCCCACCTCGTTGGTCTGCGGTGGCTGGTCCGAGCGCCGCGCGCAGCGCGTCGACGTGAGCCGGCGGCGGTGTCCACGATCTCCGGCCACGCGGACTCCGGCATCCCACTTGCCCCCGGTGCTGGGATAGAAGCGGCGCAACCGCGCCGCCCGGCCGTCGAGCACCAACCGGTGCAGCCCGCCGAGCAGCCGCAGCGGCACCGCGTCGCGCGACGGGTCATCTTCGTGCCCGGACAAGACGGTCGCGAAGACACCGCCGGCTTCGACGTCGCCGGCCACCAGCTCGAACAGCTCGCCGTACATCGGCGAGCCCGACGAGGCGCAGAACCTGCCCTGCGACCGCAGGGTGTGCACCAGGTGCTCGGTCGTCACCTGTCCAGCCCGTCCAGCCCGGCGCCGACGACGTCGAACGCATTGCCCAGGGCGACCGGCAACGGGACGGATTCATCGCTCAGCCAGTGTTCGTAGGCCGACAACGCCACCCCGAGCATCGTCCAGGCGACGGTCTGGGGCACCAGATCGGTCGTCTTGCAGTCCAGGCGGCGGGCCACGAACCCGGCGATCACCTCGCGCCAGCCGGCGTACATCGTCATCGAATAGGCTTGCAGCTCAGCGGTTTGCAGGATCACCCGCATGCGCTGGCGGTGCCGGGCCGTCTCGGATTCGTCAAAGGTGTTGAACGCCAACAGCGCAGCGCGCAGCGCATCGCCCAGCCGCACGTGCGGGATCGACGTTGTCGAGCAAATCGCGCAGGTGGGCGAGGTGGTTGTCGAAGTCGCCCCAGGGGATGGCGTTCTTGGACGCGTAATAGCGGAAGAGCGTGCGGCGGGAGATACCGGCGGCCTGGGCGACGTCGTCGACGCTCACGTCGGCGAAACCGCGGGCGGTGAACATCTCGATGGCGACGTCGGTGATGTGGTGCGGGGTCGTCGAGCGGCGCCTGCCCACCCGCGGCTGCGGCATCATCGGACCCGCCCTTCCATTTCGGCACTCGATGCCATATTCTGACGGCGATTGTGACTCAGATCCCATCGTTGTCGAGACCGGACGAAAGGCAAGTCCCATGGACCACGAGACCGAAACCGACACCGAGCTCGTCACCGAGACCCTGGTCGAAGAGGTGTCCATCGACGGCATGTGCGGGGTCTACTGACCGTGCCTGCGCCCGCGCAGGCACGGACGGCGACCCCGTTCGATCCCGATCGCGGCTGGCGGTTGCACCCGCAGGTGGCGGTTCGGCCGGAACCGTTCGGCGCACTGCTCTATCACTTCGGCACCCGCAAGCTGTCGTTTCTGAAGAACCGCACCATCCTCGACGGTGGTGCAGTCGCTGGCCGACCATCCCGATGTCCGGTCCGCCTGCCGCGCGGCCGGAGTGGACGACGCCGCGCAGGCGCCGTATCTGCATGCGCTGGGTGTGCTTGTCGAATCCAACATGCTGGTGCCCCGAGGAGGACTCAATGACACAGCGGCCCCCGTACCGCGACTGATCGAGCAGTTCGAGCACGGGCTGGACGCGCCCATCTGCCTGACCTGGGAGCTGACGTACGCCTGCAACCTGGCCTGCGTGCACTGCCTGTCGTCGTCGGGCAAACGGGACCCGCGAGAGTTGTCCACCCGCCAATGCATGGACATCATCGATGAGCTGGAACGCATGCAGGTGTTCTACGTCAACATCGGCGGCGGGGAACCCACTGTGCGCCCGGACTTTTGGGAACTGGTCGACTACGCCACCGCGCACCATGTCGGTGTGAAGTTCTCCACCAACGGCGTCCGGATCACGCCCGAGGTCGCCGCGCGGCTGGCGGCCAGCGACTACGTCGACGTCCAGATCTCGCTGGACGGCGCCACCGCCGAGGTCAACGACGCCGTCCGCGGACCCGGGTCGTTCGACATGGCGGTGCGGGCGCTGGAAAACCTTGCCGACGCCGGTTTCTCGGACGCCAAGATCTCCGTCGTCGTCACCCGGCACAACGTCGACCAGCTCGACGAATTCGCCGCACTGGCAAGCCGTTACGGCGCCACGCTGCGGATCACCCGGCTGCGCCCCTCCGGGCGGGGCGCCGACGTCTGGGAAGAGCTGCACCCCACCGCCGACCAGCAGGTCCAGCTGTATGACTGGCTGGTCGCCAAGGGTGAGCGGGTGCTCACCGGCGACTCCTTCTTCCACCTGGCGCCGCTCGGCCAATCCGGCGCCCTGGCCGGCCTGAACATGTGCGGCGCCGGCCGGGTGGTGTGCCTGATCGACCCGGTCGGCGACGTGTACGCCTGCCCGTTCGCCATCCACGACCGCTTCCTGGCCGGAAACGTGTTGTCTGACGGTGGTTTTCGACAACGTCTGGAAGAACGCTCCGCTGTTTCGCGAGCTGCGCGAACCGCAGTCGGCGGGCGCCTGCGGCAGCTGCGGGCACTACGACAGCTGCCGGGGCGGATGCATGGCGGCCAAATTCTTCACCGGCCTGCCGCTGGACGGTCCGGATCCCGAATGCGTCCAGGGCCACAGCGCGACGGCGCTGGCGCACGACCGCGAGACGCCGCGGCCCCGGGCCGACCACTCGCGCGGCAAGCGCATCCGCCAACCGGTGCCGCTCACGCTGTCGCTGCGACCGCCGGCGGTCACGCCGGCAAAGCCGCCGGCCCGCATGTGCAACGAAAGTCCGCTGTAACAATGGCCGACGACATGGTTTGAAACCGTCGCCATCGCGCAGCAACGCGCTAAGCGCCGGCTGCCGAAATCGGCGTATTCCTCGCTGATTTCGGCCAGCGAAAAGGGAATCACGGTCTCCGACAATGTCGCGCCTTCAGTGAACTCGGTTTTGCGCCGCATGTCGTTGGTGCGCAGGAAAAGCGCGACTTGTCGACCACTCGTTATGGGACAAGATATTTCGCTGCCGGTGATGATCTCGCCGACCGGCGTGCAGGCGGTCGCACCCCGATGGTGAGGTTGCCGTCGCGCGGGCCGCCGCCGCCCGCGGAACCGCGATGGGGCTGTCCTCGTTCGCCAGCAAGCCGATCGAAGAGGTCATCGCGGCGAACCCCAAGGTGTTCTTCCAGGTGTACTGGCTGGGTGAGCGCGACGCGATCGCCGAGCGGGTCGAACGGGCCCGCGCAGGCCGGCGCGGTCGGACTGATCGTCACCACCGACTGGAGCTTCTCGCACGGCCGGGACTGGGGCAGCCCCAAGATCCCGGAGAAGATGAACCTGCGGACCATCCTGCGGTTGTCGCCCGGAGGTCGATCGTCAAGCCGCGGTGGCTGCGGAAGTTCGGCAAGACGCTGCGGCCGCCGGACCTGCGGGTGCCCAACCAGGGCCGCCGCGGCGAGCCCGGGCCCGCCGTTCTTCGCCGCCTACGGGGAGTGGATGGGCACGCCGCCGCCGACCTGGGAGGACATCGCCTGGCTGCGCGAACTGTGGGGCGGACCGTTCATGCTCAAGGGCGTGATGCGCGTCGATGACGCCAAAAGAGCGGTGGACGCGGGAGTTTCGGCGATTTCGGTGTCGAACCACGGCGGCAACAACCTGGACGGCACGCCGGCCTCGATCCGCGCCCTGCCCGCGGTGGCCGCGGCGGTCGGCGACCAGATCGAGGTGCTGCTCGACGGCGGCATCCGGCGCGGCAGCGACGTCGTCAAGGCCGTGGCGCTGGGAGCGCGCGCGGTGATGATCGGCCGCGCCTACCTGTGGGGCCTGGCCGCGGCCGGCCAACCGGGCGTGGAGAACGTCCTCGACATTTTGCGCGGCGGCATCGACTCGGCGCTGATGGGTCTGGGGCTTCCTCGGTTCACGACCTCGGCCCGGACGACATCCTGGTGCCGCCCGGTTTCACCCGGGCGCTGGGTGTGCCCTCGGGCGGCGCGTAGCGAAAGCCTGGCCATGCCGGGCGGATATATCCGGATTAAGTGACGCGGCCGCAAATCGTGGTACGGGCGGGGCAACCGTGACGGACGAGCCAAAATTCGAACGCCCGGTGAACGACCCAGAAAAAAAGTTATTTTCAAGGTTCAACAATTGGTGCACGCCAGGTGAATTCGTCCTACCATCAGCCGAGTGCCCGTACTCGGCGAATTGGGAACTGCGACGTCGAGCCAGCTATCAAGCACGTCGGCCGTCGGTAATGGTCCCGCTGGGGTCGACCGAACAACACGGTCCGCACCTGCCGTTGGACACCGACACCCGGATCGCGACGGCGGTCGCCGGCGGCGCTGCCGACGCGCCTCGGGCACGAGTGGTTGGTGGCACCGGCCATCGCCTACGGCGCCAGCGGCGAGCACCAGAGTTTCGCCGGAACGATCTCGCTCGGCACCGAGGCCCTGACGCTGCTGCTGGTCGAGTACGGCAGGTCAGCGGCCTGCTGGGCCCGGCGCCTGGTCTTCGTCAACGGCCACGGCGGCAACGTCGCGGCGTTGAACAGCGCGGTGGCCACCGCTGCGCGCCGAGGGCCGCGACGTCGGCTGGTGCCCCTGCGCTGCCGCCGGCGGTGACGCCCACGCCGGCCATACCGAAACATCACTGTTGCTCCATATCTCGCCGGCCGAGGTCCTGACCGATCGGTGGGTGGCCGGCAACCGGGCGCCCCTGCCCGAGTTGCTCGGGTCGATGCGCCGCGGGGGAGTCGCGGCGGTCAGCCCGGTCGGCGTACTGGGGGACCCGACCACCGCCACCGCCGCCGAGGGCAGGCGCATCTTCGCCGAGATGGTCGACGGTGTGTGCGTCGAGTCGTCCGGTGGCCGCCCGGGCCCGACGGGATGCTGACATGAGTCAGCCTCGACTGCCGGACGGGTTCGCCGTTCAGGTCGATCGCCGCGTGCGGGTGCTCGGCGACGGCTCGGCGCTGCTCGGCGGTTCGCCGACCCGGCTGCTGAAGCTGGCCCCCGCCGCGCAGGACATGCTCTCGGATGGCCGGCTGAAGGTGCGCGACGACCTCAGCGCCCAACTCGCCCGCACCCTGCTGGACGCCACGGTGGCGCATCCGCGGCCCGCGGGTGGCCCGTCGCACCGTGACGTGACGGTGGTAATCCCGGTGCGGGACAACCTTTCTGGTGTGCGCCGCTTGGTGAGCTCGCTGCGCGGCCTGCGCGTCATCGTGGTGGACGACGGCTCGTTCCCGCCGGTCGAGCCGGAAGACTTCGTCGGCGCGCACTGCGACATCGAGGTGCTGCGCCACCACCGCAGCAAGGGCCCGGCGGCGGCCCGCAACACCGGGCTGGCGGGCCTGCCGGACGGACTTCGTCGCCTTCCTGGACTCCGATGTCGCGCCGCGCCGGGGCTGGCTGGAAGCCCTGCTCGGTCACTTCTGCGATCCCACGGTCGGCCTGGTCGCGCCCCGCATCGTCGGCCTGTCGCACAGCGAGAACGTGGTGGCGCGCTACGAGGCGGTGCACTCCTCGCTCGACCTCGGTGAGCGCGAGGCGCCGGTGTTGCCGCACAGCACGGTGTCCTACGTGCCCAGCGCGGCGATCATCTGCCGGTGCTCGGCGATCCGGGATGTCGGCGGGTTCGACGAGACCCTGCAGTCCGGCGAGGACGTCGACCTGTGCTGGCGGCTCATCGAGGCGGGCGCTCGGCTGCGCTACGAGCCGATCGCGCTGGTCGCCCACGACCACCGCACCGAATTGCGGGATTGGCTTGCGCGCAAAGCGTTTTACGGCGGCTCGGCGGCTCCGCTGTCGGTGCGCCACCCGGACAAGACGGCGCCGGTGGTGATCTCCGGCTGGGCGCTGATGACGTGGATCCTGATGGCGTTCGGGACCACCCTGTCGCGGCTGGCGTCCATCGTCTTCGCCGTCGCTGACCGGTCGCCGGATCGCGCGGGCGATGCGCAGCGCCGAGACGTCGATGACCGATGTGCGCGATGATCGCGGGCCGCGGCCTGTGGTCGGCGGCGCTGCAGCTGGCGTCGGCCCTTTGCCGGCACTACTGGCCGCTGGCGTTGCTGGCCGCCACCATGTCGCGCCACTTCAGACGGGTCGTGCTGGTCGCGGCCGTCATGGACGGGGTGGTCGACTGGCTTCGCCGCCGCGACGCCATCGGCGACGATGTCGAACCGATCGGGCTGCCGACCTACCTGTTGCTCAAGCGCGTCGACGACCTGGCGTACGGCCTCGGGTTGTGGTGGGGTGTGCTGCGCGAGCGCAACGTGCGCGCCCTGAAACCCCAGATCCGGAGTTAACCACCGCCTTGACCACAGCCGTCTCGCACAGCGATGTGCTGATCGTCGGCGCCGGCAGTGCAGGATCGGTTGTCGCCGAACGCCTTTCCGCCGATCCGCGGTGCACGGTGACCGTCCTCGAGGCAGGGCCCGCGCTCGACGACCCGGCATTGCTCGCCCAAACCGCCAACGGGTTGCAGTTGCCGATCGGCGTCGGCAGCCCGCTGGTCCAGCGTTACCTGACCCGGCTCACCGACGAACCCGCCCGCCAGCATCCCATCGTGCGCGGGGCGACGGTAGGCGGATCGGGCGCGATCAACGGCGGCTACTTCTGCCGCGGGTTGCCGCGCGACTTCGATCGCATCGCCATACCGGGCTGGGGCATGGTCCGACGTGCTGGACAGCTTCCGCGCCATCGAGACCGACCTGGACTTCGACGGTCCCGCTCACGGCGACAGCGGTCCCATCCTGGTGCGCCGCACGCACGAAATGACCGGGACCACCGAACGATTCATCGCCGCCGCCGAGCGTGCCGGATTCGGCTGGATCGCCGACCTCAATGACTCTGCACCGGAGCCGGTTTCGGGTATCGGCGCCGTCCCGCTCAACATCGTCGACGGTGTGCGACGGAGCTCCGGCGCGGGATATCTGATCCCGGCCCTGGGCCGGCCGAACCTGAACTTGCTGTGCGCGGACGCGGGCCGCCCGGTTGCGTTTTGCCGGCACCGTCGCGGTGGGCGTCGACGCGATCGGTCCGGACGGTCAGGTGACCCTGACTGCCGACCGAGTCGTGTTGTGCGCCGGTGCGATTGAGTCGGCCCACCTGCTCATGCTCTCGGGCATCGGCGACGAGTCGATGCTGGCCGCCGCCGGGGTGCCGGTGGTGGCGCCGCTGCCGGTGGGGACGTCGTTCAGCGATCATGCCGAATGGGTGCTGCCCACGGATTGGACGGTGGCCCCCGGACGGCCGGTGCTCGAGGTGGTGCTCAGCACCGCCGACGATCTCGAGATCAGGCCGTACACGGGCGGATTCGTGGCGATGACCGGCGACGGCACCGCCGGGCATGCCGACTGGCCACATATCGGGGTGGCGCTGATGCAGCCGCGCGCGCGGGGGCGCATGACGCTGGTCTCGGCCGATCCCGACGTGGCGCCGCGAATCGAGCACCGCTACGACAGCGAGCCCGACGACGTCGCGGCGCTGCGCCGGGGCAGCGAGTTGGCCCGCGAATTGGCCGGTGGCGCAATCGATGCCGCAGCGGCGGTCTGGTCGACCTCGCAACATCTTTGCGGCACCGCACCGATGGGCGCCGACGGCGACCCGCAGGGCCGTCGTCGATCCGCGGTGCCGGGTCCTCGGCATCGACAACCTGTGGGTGATCGACGGCTCGATCCTGCCCGCGATCACCAGCCGCGGCCCGCACGCCACGATCGTGATGATCGGGCACCGGGCCGCGGAGTTCGTTCAGTGACGCGACAGCAGGTGCCGCACCGGGCGTAGCTGGCGACCGTCGCGGCCGGGAGCCCACACCCCGATCGCCACGGCGGCGACGGCGACGATCGCGGCCATCGTGATCGTGGAGGCGTGCAGGGCCGCCAGGAACGCGGACTTACTGATGTCGGCCAGCTGCCGGCCCTGGGGTCCGAGCCGGCCGGCGATCTCGACGGCCTTGGCCAGCGAGTCGGTGGCCTGACCGCGCACCGGTGCGGGAAAGCCCGCCAGCCTGGGCGCAAGCTCGTGCGAGTAGCGGCCGGCCAGGATGGAGCCGGCCACCGCGATGCCCAGCGCGCCGCCCATCTCACGTGAGGTGTCGTTCACGGCGGAGGCGACACCCTGCTTCTCGTCGGGAACGGCACCCATGATCGCCGAAGTCGTTGGCGCCGTGCAGATTCCGATGCCTGTAGCGAGAATCAGTGTGGGCCAGGCGAATTCGAGATAGGTCGAGTGCAGGTCCAGCCAGTACATGCACCCGAACCCAACCGCCATCAGCAGTGTGCCGACGAACAACACCAGCCGCAGCCCCAGCTTCGGCACATACCAGAACGACAGGGCCGAGAAGATGCCCAGCGGCACCATGAACGGCCCGAAGGCAATCGCCGTCGCCAGCGCGGAGTAGCCCATGATCTGCTGCACGTATTGCATGCCGATGTAGAAGAACCCGAAGGTGGCGCCGAACAGGATGACGATCGCGGTCACCCCGGTGGCGAAATTGGGGTCGGCGAACAACCGGACATCCAGCAGTGGTTGGCTGCCGCGCAACGCCAGGCGCAACTCGAGGGCGCCGAACGCCGCGGCGATGACGCCGCCCGACGACGAGCCCGCCCCACACCACCGGGTCGCTCCAGCCGCGGCCGGGCGCTTCCAGGATGGCGGCCACGGCGATGGCGACCGCCGCGCCGATCAGGATCGCGCCCAGCGCGTCGACCCGGGGAGCGCCCGCGTCGCGCGACGATGCGACGGTGCAGGCCAGCGCGAAAATCACCAGCCCGGCGATGCCCAGCGACCAGAAGATGGCGTGCCAGTCCCAGAAGCGAAGCAGCAGACCAGAACCGAGCATGCCCAGGACGCCGCCGGAACCGGCCGTCCCGGCCCAGATGCCAACGGCCTTGGTGCGGTCGTCTTTTGGATAGGCCACCGTCAGCAGCGACAGCGTGGCGGGCATGACGAACGCGGCGCCGATCCCGGCCACCGCCCGGCCCGCGATGATCTGGGACGGATTGTGCAGCAGCGCGGGTGCCATCGAGCCGATCGAGAACACCAGCAGCCCGGTCAGCAGCGCACCGCGCCGGCCGTAGCGGTCACCGATCGCGCCGGCCGGCAGCAGCAGGCACGCCAATGCCACGGTGTATCCGTCGACGACCCAGTTCAGCTGCGATGCGGTGGCCGAGGTGGCCACCGCAAGGTCGCCGAGCGCGGTGTTCAGCGCCGTCATCGACGCCACCACCAGGGCTACGGCCATGCAGGCGACGGCGAGCGTCCAGTTTCGTGCCCGGAAGCTGCCGCCGATGCCGATCGCGTCAGTACGCTGGTGCTGGTCAGACCGGACGAGGGTTTCGACCATGCGGTGCGCCTCCTCGGGAGCGTGCGGAGTTTCGAGACCAATAGTCTTGTAGGTAGACCGATAGTCTCGTTTTGAAACAGGGAGGTGGGTCACAATTACCGCCGGGACGTCCGACCCGCGCCCCGCGAGGTCGCGGGCCAGGCTGCTGGAAGCCGCCGTCACGCTGTTGCGTGCCGGGGGTCCCAGCGCGGTGACGGTCGACGCGGTCACCCGCACCGCCAACGTAGCCAGGGCAACCCTGTATCGCCACTTCCCGAGCGGAAACGATTTACTGGCAGCCGCTTTCAACAGCCTGATCCCGGCGTCGCCCACCCCACCGGCCGAGGGTTCGCTGCGCGACCGCCTGGTCGCGGTGGTGCTGGCCCAGGCCGAATCCGTGGCCCAGGCGCCTACCGTCATGACCGCCATGTCCTGGCTCGCGCTGGGCCGCGACCTGGAAGGCCTGCCCGAGCCCCGGCACAGCCGCAACGCCGACAGCGCGGCGATCACCACCCTGCGCGAGCGCATCGCCCAGCAGTACGCGGAGCCCTTCGACGCCATCTTCGACAGCCCGGAGGCCGCCGAGCTGGGGGAGGTGGACCGGTCGCGGGCGATCGCCCTGCTCATCGGCCCGCTGGTGCTGGGCCGCCTGTCCACCCTGCCCGATTTCGACTACCGCCAATGCGCGCTGCGCCGCCGTCGACGGCTTCCTGCATGTGCAGTGCGCGCGCGGGCCGGCGCAGCGAATATCGAACCGGCAGGCGCCTGAGCGTCCGCGCCGGCCTGCTGCCTCAAGCCCTCTGACCAGCACGTTTATGCTCCGGTGCTACCGTCCTCGAGACGGGTGCGGTGGATTCGGCCCGAGATCGCGGCCGAATTTTGTTCGGGCCACGATCTGAGGCATACTGTTCAGGTTGCCTTGAGCCGGGTTTGCGCCTGGTCGGGCATACGACCAGCGTCCAAACGGGCGCGTCCGGTCCCATCCTTTGAGAGCGACGAATTTCGATCGCGGATGAGGCTGCGTGAGGGTGACACGCCCGACCGCGGGGGCCGGTGGACCACGACAGGTAAACAGCGGCGCAATATCCGGCGCAACGCTCGATCGGCCCAGAGTTGGCCGGCCCGATCGGCGCGCCGGTGGCACCAGGCCCGGACACCGGGCCTCAACAGGAGTGAGGGTAGGAGAAGCGTGGCGGGACAGAAGATCCGCATCAGGCTTAAGGCCTACGACCATGAGGCTATTGACGCGTCGGCGCGCAAGATCGTCGAGACCGTCGTCCGCACGGGTGCCAGCGTTGTAGGTCCGGTGCCGCTGCCGACTGAGAAGAACGTGTATTGCGTCATCCGCTCTCCGCATAAGTACAAGGACTCGCGGGAGCACTTCGAGATGCGCACGCACAAGCGGCTGATCGACATCCTCGACCCGACGCCGAAGACCGTCGACGCGCTGATGCGCATCGACCTTCCGGCCAGTGTCGACGTCAACATCCAGTAGGAGATCCAGACTCATGGCAAGAAAAGGCATTCTGGGTACCAAGCTGGGCATGACGCAGGTGTTCGACGAGAACAACAGGATCGTGCCGGTGACGGTCGTCAAGGCCGGCCCGAACGTGGTGACCCGGATCCGTACCCCCGAGCGCGACGGCTACAGCGCCGTGCAGCTGGCCTACGGCGAGATCAGTCCCCGCAAGGTCAACAAGCCGGTGACCGGTCAGTACGCCGCCGCGGGCGTGAACCCGCGCCGGTTTTTGGCCGAGTTGCGGCTGGAGAACCCCGAGGCGGCCGCCGAATACGAGGTCGGCCAGGAGCTGACGGCGGAGATCTTCGCCGACGGCGCCTACGTCGACGTCACGGGCACCTCCAAGGGCAAGGGCTTCGCCGGCACCATGAAGCGCCACGGCTTCCGTGGTCAGGGCGCCAGTCACGGTGCCCAGGCGGTGCACCGCCGCCCGGGTTCCATCGGCGGTTGCGCCACTCCCGCCCGGGTGTTCAAGGGCACCCGGATGTCGGGCCGGATGGGTAGCGACCGGGTGACCGTCCAGAACCTGTTGGTGCACAAGGTCGATACCGAGAACGGCGTGCTGCTGATCAAGGGTGCGGTCCCCGGCCGCACCGGTGGACTCGTCGTGGTCCGCAGCGCGGTCAAACGAGGTGAGAAGTGATGGCAGAAGGCTCCAAGACGCTCAAGATCGACGTCAAGACGCCGGCCGGCAAGGTCGAGGGCTCGATCGAGCTGCCGGCCGAATTGTTCGACGCCCCGGCCAATATCGCGCTGATGCACCAGGTCGTCACCGCGCAGCGGGCGGCGGCCCGTCAGGGCACGCACTCGACCAAGACGCGTGGCGACGTCAGCGGCGGTGGCCGTAAGCCGTACCGGCAGAAGGGAACCGGCCGGGCCCGACAGGGTTCGACGCGTGCCCCGCAGTTCACCGGCGGTGGCGTCGTGCACGGTCCCAAGCCGCGCGACTACAGCCAGCGCACCCCCAAGAAGATGATCGCCGCGGCGTTGCGCGGCGCGCTGTCCGACCGGGCGCGCAACGGCCGCATTCACGCGATCACCGAGCTGGTCTCGGGTCAGACGCCGTCCACCAAGAACGCCAGGGCGTTCCTGGGCACGCTGACCGACCGCAAGCAGGTGCTGGTCGTGATCGGCCGCAGCGACGAGGCCGGCGCCAAGAGCGTGCGCAACCTGCCGGGTGTGCACATCCTGGCCCCCGACCAGCTCAACACCTATGACGTGCTGCGCTCCGACGACGTGGTGTTCAGCGTCGAGGCGCTCAACGCCTACATCGCCGGGGCCACCGGCGGTGCCGCCGACAAGGATGTGGAGGTTTCGGCGTAGATGGCGACCATCACTGACCCCCGCGACATCATTCTGGGCCCGGTCATCTCGGAGAAGTCCTATTCGCTGCTCGACGACAACGTGTACACGTTTGTGGTGCACCCCGATTCGAACAAGACGCAGATCAAGATCGCTATCGAGAAGATCTTCTCCGTCAAGGTCGCATCGGTGAACACCGCGAACCGGCAGGGTAAGCGCAAGCGCACCAGGACCGGATTCGGCAAGCGCAAGAGCACCAAGCGGGCCATCGTCACGCTGGCGCCGGGTAGCAAGCCGATCGATCTGTTCGGGGCACCGGCGTAGCCGCCGCGAGAGGAAACCTGATTAGACATGGCAATTCGTAAGTACAAGCCGACGAGCCCGGGCCGTCGCGGCTCGAGTGTGTCCGATTTCTCCGAGGTCACTCGTTCCACCCCGGAGAAGTCGCTGGTGCGCCCGCTGCACGGTCGCGGTGGGCGAAACGCGCACGGCCGCATCACCACCCGCCACAAGGGTGGCGGCCACAAGCGCGCCTACCGGGTGATCGACTTCCGCCGCAACGACAAAGACGGCGTCAACGCCAAGGTCGCGCACATCGAGTACGACCCCAACCGGACCGCCAACATCGCGTTGCTGCACTTCCTGGATGGCGAGAAGCGCTACATCATTGCGCCGCAGGGACTTTCGCAGGGCGACGTGGTGGAGTGCGGCGCCGAACGCCGACATCAAGCCGGGCAACAACCTGCCGTTGCGCAACATCCCGGCCGGTACCGTGATCCACGCCGTGGAGCTGCGACCGGGCGGTGGCGCCAAGCTGGCGCGGTCGGCCGGGTCGAGCATCCAGCTGCTCGGTAAAGAGGGCACCTACGCGTCGCTGCGTATGCCCAGCGGTGAGATCCGCCGCGTCGACGTGCGCTGCCGCGCCACGGTCGGCGAGGTCGGCAACGCCGAGCAGGCGAACATCAACTGGGGCAAGGCCGGCCGGATGCGGTGGAAGGGCAAGCGCCCTTCGGTCCGTGGTGTGGTCATGAACCCGGTGGACCACCCGCACGGTGGTGGTGAGGGTAAGACCTCCGGTGGTCGTCACCCGGTGAGCCCGTGGGGCAAGCCCGAGGGCCGCACCCGCCACCCGAACAAGGCCAGTAACAAGCTCATTGTCCGACGCCGGCGCACCGGCAAGAAGCACGGTCGCTAGGAAGTCAGGAGTAGCACATGCCACGCAGCCTGAAGAAGGGCCCGTTCGTCGACGGCCACCTGCTCAAGAAGGTGGACACGCAGAACGAGAAGAACACCAAACAGGTGATCAAGACATGGTCGCGGCGTTCGACGATCATTCCTGACTTCATCGGCCACACCTTCGCCGTCCACGACGGACGCAAGCACGTCCCGGTGTTCGTCACCGAGGCGATGGTCGGCCACAAGCTTGGTGAATTCGCGCCGACCCGCACCTTCAAGGGACACATCAAGGACGACCGGAAGGCCAAACGGCGATGACCACAACGGAATTCCCATCGGCGGTGGCCAAAGCGCGTTTCGTGCGGGTGTCGCCGAGAAAGGCGCGCCGGGTGATCGACCTGGTGCGCGGCCGCTCGGTGACCGACGCGCTGGACATCTTGCGCTGGGCGCCGCAGGCCGCCAGTGAGCCGGTGGCCAAGGTGATCGCCAGTGCCGCGGCCAACGCGCAGAACAACAACGGGCTGGACCCGGCGACCCTGGTGGTCGCCACGGTCTACGCCGACGAGGGCCCCACCGCCAAGCGCATCCGTCCGCGCGCCCAGGGCCGCGCGTTCCGGATCCGCAAGCGCACCAGCCACATCACGGTCGTGGTGGAAAGCCGGCCGGGCAAGGACCAGGGGTCGGCGAAGTCGACCCGGGCCCGTCGCGCCGAGGCCAGCAAGGCCGCCGCGAAGGCACCCGCCAAGAAAGCGCCGGCCAACAAGGCGCCGGCCAAGAAGGCCGCCACCAAAGCGCCCGCGAAGAAGGCCGCACGAAAGCGAAAGCCGAAGCCAAGACGTCTGAGACCTCTGACGCGAAGGGAGGCTCAGACTAGTGGGCCAGAAGATCAATCCGCACGGCTTCCGGCTGGGCATCACCACCGACTGGAAGTCACGCTGGTACGCCGACAAGCAGTACGCGGACTACGTCAAGGAAGACGTCGCGATCCGGCGGCTGCTCTCGACCGGCCTGGAGCGCGCCGGGATCGCCGACGTGGAGATCGAGCGCACCCGCGACCGGGTCCGGGTGGACATCCACACCGCGCGTCCCGGCATCGTCATCGGCCGCCGCGGCACCGAGGCCGACCGGATCCGTGCCGACCTGGAGAAGCTGACCGGCAAGCAGGTTCAGCTCAACATCCTCGAGGTCCGGAACCCGGAGTCCCAGGCGCAATTGGTGGCCCAGGGCGTCGCCGAGCAGCTGAGCAACCGCGTGGCGTTCCGCCGGGCGATGCGCAAGGCCATCCAGTCCGCGATGCGTCAGCCCAACGTCAAAGGCATCCGGGTGCAGTGCTCCGGCCGTCTCGGCGGTGCCGAGATGAGCCGCTCGGAGTTCTACCGCGAGGGCCGGGTGCCGCTGCACACGCTGCGCGCCGACATCGACTACGGCCTGTACGAAGCCAAGACCACCTTCGGCCGGATCGGCGTGAAGGTGTGGATCTACAAGGGCGACATCGTCGGTGGGAAGCGCGAATTGGCCGCCGCCGCTCCGGCGGGCGCCGAGCGTTCGCGCCGCGAGCGTCCGTCGGGCACCCGTCCGCGTCGCAGTGGCGCGTCGGGCACCACGGCGCACCAGCACCGAGGCCGGCCGCGCCGCCGCGAGCGCCGAAGAGGGCGCAGCGGCCGCCGCGACCCAGTCCGCACCCGCTGCAGAACCACAAAGCACGGAGAGCTGAATCATGTTGATTCCCCGCAGGGTTAAACACCGCAAGCAGCACCACCCCCGCCAGCGCGGCATCGCCAGTGGTGGCACGGCGGTGAACTTCGGTGACTACGGCATCCAGGCTCTGGAGCACGCCTACGTCACCAACCGGCAGATCGAGTCCGCTCGTATCGCCATCAACCGGCACATCAAGCGTGGCGGCAAGGTGTGGATCAACGTCTTCCCCGACCGCCCGCTGACCAAGAAGCCCGCCGAAACCCGCATGGGTTCGGGTAAGGGTTCGCCGGAGTGGTGGGTCGTCAACGTCAAGCCGGGCCGGGTGCTGTTCGAACTCAGCTACCCCAACGAGCAGACCGCCCGGGAGGCGCTGACCCGCGCAATCCACAAGTTGCCGATCAAGGCACGCATCGTGACTCGAGAGGATCAGTTCTGATGGCAGTGGGAATTTCGCCTGGCGAACTGCGTGAGCTCACCGAAGAGGAGCTGGCCGAGCGGCTGCGCGAATCCAAGGAAGAGCTGTTCAACCTGCGTTTCCAGATGGCGACCGGACAGCTCAACAACAACCGCCGGCTCCGCACGGTGCGTCAGGAGATCGCGCGCGTCTACACCGTGCTGCGCGAACGAGAACTGGGCTTGGCTTCCGGGCCCGACGGTAAGGAATCGTGATGGCAGAAGCCAAGAAGGCCGCCCCCAAGAAGGCGGCCGCCAAAACCGAGGCCGCGTCGAAGGACGGGAATCTCAAGGGCCCCAAGAACACTCCGGCCAACGCGAAGGTGCGGGGCCGCCGCAAGGTGCGCATCGGCTACGTGGTGAGCGACAAGATGCAGAAGACCATCGTGGTCGAGCTCGAAGACCGCGTGCGTCACCCGCTGTACGGCAAGATCATCCGGACCACCACCAAGGTCAAGGCGCACGACGAGAACAGCACCGCCGGGATCGGCGACCGCGTCTCGCTGATGGAGACCCGCCCGACGTCGGCGACCAAGCGTTGGCGGCTCGTCGAAATTCTGGAAAAGGCGAAGTAAGCCCTCGTCGCTAGCAGCACCAAACGCCCTGATCCGGGTGTAGTCTTCACGCACGTTCGGCAAGTCCGCTACGAGAGTGAGGCTGACGATGGCGTCTGGGTCGGGGCAGTCCGCGGAGTTCACAGGCAAGATCGAGCTCGACATCCGGGATTCCGAACCGGACTGGGGGCCTTACGCCGCGCCGACCGCGCCGGAGAACGCGCCCAACGTCCTGTACCTGGTCTGGGACGACACGGGCATCGCAACCTGGGACTGCTTCGGCGGCCTGGTCGAGATGCCCGCCATGTCGCGCATCGCCGAACGCGGCGTCCGGCTGTCGCAATTCCACACCACCGCGCTGTGTTCGCCGACCCGGGCGTCGTTGCTCACCGGCCGCAACGCCACCACCGTCGGCATGGCCACCATCGAGGAGTTCACCGAGGGTTTCCCCAACTGCCAACGGTCGCATCCCGTTCGAAACCGGCCTGCTGTCCGAGGCTCTCGCCGAACAGGGATACAACACCTACTGCGTGGGCAAGTGGCACCTGACGCCCCTCGAGGAATCGAACCTCGCCTCGACGAAGCGGCACTGGCCGACCTCGCGCGGCTTCGAACGGTTCTACGGGTTCATGGGCGGCGAGACCGATCAGTGGTATCCCGACCTGGTCTACGACAACCACCCGGTGACTCCGCCGGGCACTCCGGAGGACGGCTACCACCTCTCGAAGGACATCGCCGACAAGACGATCGAATTCATCCGCGACGCCAAAGTGATTGCGCCCGAGAAGCCTTGGTTCTCCTACGTGTGCCCCGGCGCCGGGCACGCGCCGCACCACGTCTTCAAGGAGTGGGCGGACCGCTACGCCGGCAAGTTCGACATGGGCTACGAGCGCTACCGCGAGGTCGTGCTGGAGCGGCAGAAGTCGCTGGGGATCGTGCCGCCCGACACCGAATTGTCGCCGGTCAACCCGTATCTCGACGTGAAGGGGCCCAGCGGCGAACCGTGGCCGCTGCAGGACACGGTGCGGCCCTGGGACTCACTGAACGACGAAGAGAAGCGGCTGTTCTCCCGGATGGCCGAAGTGTTCGCCGGGTTCCTGAGCTACACCGACGCCCAGATCGGCCGGATCCTGGACTATCTCGAGGAATCGGGCCAGCTGGACAACACCATCATCGTGGTCATCTCCGACAACGGCGCCAGCGGTGAGGGCGGCCCGAACGGATCGGTCAACGAGGGCAAGTTCTTCAACGGCTACATCGACACCGTCGAAGAGAGCATGAAGCTGTTCGAACACCTCGGCGGCCCCGAGACCTACAACCATTACCCGATCGGCTGGGCGATGGCGTTCAACACGCCCTACAAGCTGTACAAGCGCTACGCCTCCCATGAGGGCGGCATCGCCGACACGGCAATCATCTCGTGGCCCAACGGAATTGCCGCACACGGGGAAGTTCGCGACAACTACGTCAACGTCTGCGACATCACCCCGACCGTCTACGACCTGCTGGGCATGACGCCGCCGGAAACCGTCAAGGGCATCGCCCAGAAGCCGCTGGACGGCGTGAGTTTCAAAGCGGCCCTTGCTGATCCGGGCGCCGACACCGGTAAGAGCACCCAGTTCTACACCATGCTGGGAACCCGTGGGATCTGGCATGAGGGCTGGTTCGCCAACACCGTGCACGCGGCCACCCCGGCCGGCTGGTCGCACTTCGACGCCGACCGCTGGGAGCTGTTCCACATCGAGGCCGACCGCAGCCAGTGCCACGACCTGGCAGCCGAAAACCCGGATAAACTCGAAGAACTCAAGGCGCTGTGGTTTTCGGAGGCGGCCAAATACAACGGGCTGCCGCTGTCGGATCTGAACATCCTGGAGACGCTGGGGCGGTCGCGGCCATATCTGGTCAGCGACCGGAACAGCTACCTCTACTATCCCGATTGCGCCGACGTGAGCATCGGTGCCGCCGCCGAAATCCGCGGCCGGTCGTTCTCGGTGCTGGCCGAGGTGACCGTCGACACCACCGGCGCCGAGGGTGTGCTGTTCAAGCAGGGCGGCGCGCACGGCGGGCACGTGCTGTTCATCCAGGACGGCCGGCTGCACTACGTGTACAACTTCCTCGGCGAGCGCCAGCAGGAGGTCTCCTCGTCCGACGCCGTGCCCCTGGGCAGACATCTGTTCGGCGCCAGCTATTCCCGCACCGGAACGGTCGAGAACAGTCACACCCCGCTGGGCGACGTCACGCTGTTCATCGACGACAAGGTCGTGGGCACGCTGGCCGGGGTGACCACCCACCCCGGAACCTTCGGGCTGGCCGGTGCCGGTATCACGGTCGGGCGCAACGGCGGGTCGGGAGTGTCCAGCCGGTACAAGGCGCCGTTCACGTTCACCGGCGGCACCATCACTCAGGTCACCGTCGACCTGTCCGGCCGGCCTTACGTGGACGTGGAAGCCGAGACCGCGCTTGCCTTTTCGCGAGACTGATGTGTCGGCGCGCGAAGGGCGTCGCTGCCGTCGTCGGCTCAGCGAACACGCGCGGCCCGAAGCCGTCGTCGTTTCTCGCCGAAAAAGGGGGTCCGCGCTGCTAGCATCACGCTGCGTGATGCCTCAATGACCGCCGGGCCTCCGGCGCCGCCGGCGCCGACCGGTGCGCGAGGCCGGCAAATCGCGATCACATTCGGGATCGTCGCCTCCCTCATCGTTATCTACGTGCTGTCGCTGATCGCCGTGCACCTGCTGGCCAAATCGGCGCCCCCGCTGCCCGCGGTGGACCTGAGTAAGGTCGAGGCCGAAGACAGCGTCGTGCAGGTGCGGCTGGAGAAACTGGATACCGTCGCGAACCGGCTGACGGTCGGTGTGCTGGTCTATCCCAAAGACACGTTGTACGACAAGAACTTCGGCGTGCTGAAGAGCGATGCGGCGGTGCGGCTGTATCCCGATAACGATCTGGGTGACCTGCAGTACCCGGTCGGCAAAGCGCCCGCACAGGTGAGCACGACCATCGAGGCGCACGGCGACCCCGCGAACTGGCCGTTCGATTCCTACCGAACCGGGGTCATCTCGGCCGACGTGTTCACCGGCTCCGGCGCCAACAAGGAGAAGACGGCGGCCCGCGTCGAAGCCACCGGGGGGCTGGACGGGTGGGATGCCACCGTCACTCGCGTCCACGATGCGGAAGAGAACAATCCAGATCTCAAAGACGACTTGGTGATTACGTTGCACCGGGCCAAGGGGCAGCTGATCTTCGACGTCGGCATCTGTCTGGTTTTGATCTCGCTGCCCGTCCTGGCGCTGTGGGTCGCCATTCCCGTGGCGCTGGGCAGAACGTCATTCCTGCCGCCGCTCACCACGTGGTACGGCGCAATGCTTTTCGCCATTGTCCCGCTGCGCAACATCCTGCCGGGCAGCCCACCGTACGGTTCGTGGATCGACCAGGCCATCGTGCTGTGGGTGTTGATCGGGCTGGTCGCCGCGTTGACGCTGTTCCTGGTCGGCTGGTGGCGACAACGCGATCGAAAAACGCCCACCAAGACCTGACTTCGCCTCACTCGGATTTCGGTGCGTCAACGGAGCTGATCGCGTCGACGCGCTGGAGACCCTCGCCTGGAAGTCGGCCGACAACGGAATGTAACCGCTTTTGGCCAGTTCGATCTGGCCGGGGCCGATGGCCGCCTGCAGAAAAGCCTTGACCGCCTTGGCCACATCGTAGGTCGGGTACTTCGAACAGACGATCTCGTAGGTGGCCAACACGATCGGGTAGACGTCGGGCTGGGCGGGGTTGTAGAACGACGACAGGTCGAGCACCAGATCGTTGCCGGCGCCGGTGATCTTGGCGCCCTTGATGGTCTTGCCGACCGTGTCGGTGCCGATCCGCACCGGGCGTAACGACCTCCGGCTGGCCGGCGTCTTGATCTCGGCGGCGAACAGCCCTTGCTGGAGCGCGAACGACAATTCGTTGTAACCGATCGCTCCCTCGGTGCTCTTCACGGCGGCCGCGATGCCGGTGTTGCCGACGGCGCCGGTGCCCACACCACCGTTGAAGGTCTTGCCCGCACCCTTGCCCCACGCTCCGCCGGACGCGGACTGCAGGTAGGCCTGGAAGTTGTCGGTGGTGCCCGAGCCGTCGCTGCGGTAGATGACGTGGATGTCCTCGGCCGGCATGGAGGCGTTGAGCAAGGCCAGGGCCGGGTCGTCCCAGCGCGTGATGGTGCCGTTGAAGATCTTGGCCAGCGTGGGCGCGTCGAGCACCAAGGAATCGACGGCGGCGAGGTTGTAGGTGATGGCCAGCGGGCCGAACACCACCGGCAGGTTCCAGGCGTCGGCGCCGCCGCACCGCCGCTCGGCGGCGGCGTATTGATCACCGACAGCGGTGTGTCCGATCCGGCGAAATCGGTTTTGCCGGCGAGGAAGTCGGTGATGCCGCTGCCGGACCCGTTGGCGGTGTAGTTGAGGGTCTGCCCGGAGCAGGCCTTGCGATAGGCGTCGATGAACCGGGTCATCGCGTTGGCTTGCGCGGTCGACCCGCTGGCCGCCAGGGTCTGCTTGCCGCCGCAGTCGACCTTGGCCCCGGCCGTATACGGCAGGCTCGCAGGGGAGTCGCTGCATGCGGAGACCAACATGGCGCCGGCCGCCAGGACGCCGACGGCCAGTACCGAACGATTGCGCTTCACACCCGACATCTACCGCCACCGCCTTAACAGGCAAACAAACTGCGGATGAACTGGTGCGCCAACCGGCGGGTCACCGAGAGTTTGTGCAGTGTGGGGCGCGGTGCCACCGAGCCTCCGAAACGGTTTCGCTGGCCCGCCGCGCGGTGGCGGGCCGTGGAGCGACAAATTACCTAAACATGACGAATTTTTAAAGAACCCCCGCGGCGACTCGGGAGTTCGCTAGCATCCGTGCTCGAGTGTCCGGATCCCACGGAGGTGTTGACCGATGACCCACCAAGCGCCACCCTCGCCACCGCCTCCAGCGCCATCGGAGCAATCACCCGCAACACCTCCGTCCGCTGCCCCGCCCGACCGGAATGCGCGGCGCAGGGTCGTTGCCGTAGCCGCCGTCGCGGGCTTCGTCGCCGTGTATGCCCTGTCGCTGTTCGGCGTGCACCTGCTGGCCAAATCGGCGGGGCCCGCTCAAGCCGCCGGACCTCAATGCCACAAATGACACCGTCGTTCTGGTGCGGCTGGAAAAGCTGGACACCGTCGCGAACCGATTGACGGTGAAGGTGCTGGTGATCCCCGAGGAGTCGATGTTCGACAAACGCCTGGAGGTGCTCAAGACCGACACCGCGGTGCGCATGGACCCCCCGAACGACCTCGGCGACCTGCAGTACCCGGCCGGCAAGTCACCGGCGCAGGTCGCTACCACCATCGAGGCACACGGCGACCCGAATAATTGGCCGTTCGATTCCTACCGCACCGACGCCATGTCCGCCGATGTGCTTGTCGGTCAGGGTGATGCGCGCCGCTACATACCCGCGCGGGTGGAGGTCACCGGCGGCTTGGACGGCTGGGACGTCAGCGTTGCGCGCGTCGGCGAGGCCAGCCAGGACTCGGATCGCGCCGACAACGTCATCATCACCCTGCACCGGGCCAAGGGGCCGCTGATCTTCGACCTGGGAATCTGCTTGGTCCTCTTCGCGCTGCCCGCCCTGGCTTTTGCGGTCGTCATCCAAATCGCCTTGGGCAGAAGGAAATTCGTGCCTCCGTTCGTGACGTGGTTTGCCGCCATGTTGTTCGCCGTCATCCCCATCCGCAACTTCTTGCCAGGGGCGCCCCCGCCGGGCGCGTGGATCGACCAAGTCCTGGTGATCTGGGTGTTGATCGCGCTGGTCGCGGCGATGGCCCTGTACATGCTCACCTGGTACCGGCAATCCGACTAGGGTGCCCGACCGGCATAGCCTGAAGGGATGCGCAGCGAGCTGGTCGACCTACCGGGCGGATCCTTCCGCATGGGCTCGACCAGCTTCTACCCCGAAGAGGCGCCGATCCACACCGTGACGGTGGGTCGGATTGCGGTGGAACGGCACCCGGTGACCAACGCGCAGTTCGCCGAATTCGTCGACTCCACCGGGTATGTGACGGTGGCCGAGCAGCCGATCGACCCGGCGCTGTACCCGGGAGCGGATGCCAGACGATTTATGCCCGGGCGCAATGGTTTTCCGGCCGACACCCGGGCCGGTCGACCTGCGCGACTGGCGACAGTGGTGGCAGTGGGCGCCGGGGGCGAGTTGGCGCCACCCGTTCGGGCCCGACAGCGATATCGCGGACCGCGGCGATCATCCGGTCGTGCAGGTGGCGTATCCGGACGCGGCGGCCTACGCGCGCTGGGCCGGGCGGCGGCTGCCGACCGAGGCCGAGTGGGAGTACGCGGCCCGGGCCGGAACCACGACGACGTACCCGTGGGGCGACGAGGCCACGAGCGATGGCCGACTGATGGCCAACACCTGGCAGGGCAGCTTCCCGTACCGCAATGAGGGGGCGCTCGGCTGGGTGGGAACTTCGCCGGTTGGGACGTTCGCCCCCAACGCCTTTGGGCTTGTCGACATGATCGGCAACGTGTGGGAGTGGACGGCCACCGAGTTCGCCGCGCATCACCGGCTCGACCAGCCGCCCAAGTCCTGCTGCACCCCGTCGGGTCCCGCGGATCCATCCGTCAACCAGACGTTGAAGGGCGGCAGCCACCTGTGCGCACCGGAGTACTGCCACCGCTACCGTCCGGCGGCCCGGTCGCCGCAATCGCAGGACTCCGCGACGACGCACATCGGATTTCGCTGCGTGGCGGATTTGCCATTCGGCTAGCAAATCCGTAGCGCCGGGTCAGCCGGTTGCGTGGAGCGGGTGCCGGCCGGTGAAGTTAACGGTGCATGTCCGGTGGGTGGCGCGCGGCTGTTATGTTTCTGGACAGGGGCTTTCGCCGCGCGGGCCGGTCCCGCCATTCGCTAACATCTGACGACGTGTCACCCCGCGCCAGTCGGATTTCGCCAGTGCTGCCCGCCCGGTTCCAGCAAGCCTCTCGACGCATCCCGCGCACCATTGCTCGCGGCCGTGACCGATGACGACGGAGGCCCGGCCAGCCGCCGGTTGCGCCGGCTCCGGTGCCGCCCACGAAGAAGCGCGAGGCGCCCGCGGATCGCGATCGGCGTGTGCATTCTCGCGGCCGTCATCATCGTCTACGTCTTGTCGCTTTTCGGCGTCCATTTTCTGCAGCGGTCGGAGGGGCCGCTGCCACCACTGGACCTGAGCCAGGGCGGCGGCGACGCGACGATCGTGCAGCTGCGGCTCGAAGAGCTGAAGCCGGTCGCGAATCGTCTCTCCGTCGAGGTGCTCGTCTATCCCGGAGTTGCCCAGTACGACAACCGTTTTGACGTGCTGGCCAGCGACGTCGCGGTGCGCCTGTATCCGACAAGCGACCTGGGCGATCTGCAATACCCGAAGGGCAAGGCGCCGGCCCAACTCAGCACCACCATCGAGGCGCACGGCGACCCCGGCAACTGGCCGTTCGACTCCTACCAGACCGAGCCGATCGCGGCCGATGCGTTCGTCGGGTCCGGCGACAACCGCAGGAAGGTGCCCGCCCGTGTCGAAGTGACCGGCGCGCTGGACGGCTGGGAGTCAGCGTCAACCGGATGCACGACCCGAGCGCGCTGCCCACCTCCCGCGCGACCGACAACGGCAACGTGGTGATCACGCTGAAGCGGGCCAAAGGTCCGCTGATCTTCGACCTCGGGATCTGCCTGGTGCTGATCAGCCTGCCCACGCTGGCGCTGCTGGTCGCCATTCCGATGGCGCTGGGCAGGAGGAAGTTCCTGCCGCCGTTCGCCACCTGGTACGCCGCGAACCTTTTCGCGATCGTCCCGCTGCGCAACATCCTGCCCGGGGCACCGCCGCCCGGTTCGTGGATCGATCAGGCGATCGTGCAGTGGGTGCTGATTGCGCTGGTCACGGCCATGAGCCGTACATCGTCGCGTGGATCCGGCAGGGCGACTGAGCGCGGTTGCCGGACCCCGACGCGGCATAATCGAACCTATGTTCGAAGACGTGTGACTGTCCGGCCACCGACTGCGATGTGGACCATACGATTCCCTACAGCGACGGCGGACCCACCCACGCGTCGAACCTCAAATGTCTTTGCCGCACCCACCACCTGGTGAAAACGTTCTGGGGCTGGCAGGAGAAACAACTGCCCGACGGCACGTTGATCCTGACCTCACCGGCAGGGCACACCTACGTCACCACGCCCGGCAGCGCTCTGCTGTTTCCCAGTCTGTGTCGACCCACCGCCGAGCGTCGACAGCGGCTCGCCGAAGCCGACCCAGCCCCGGATTACTGCGCCGAGCGCACCGCAATGATGTCCAAACGCCGCCGCACCCGCGCGCAAAACTGCGCCCACGCGTCGCCACCGAACGCAGGCGCAACCGCGACGCACGCGAGGCCCGAGCGGTCCGGCCGGCGAGCCCCGCCTGGCCCGCCACCTGGGGGCCCGGCGAGGATCCACCACCGTTTTAGGTGCAGAATCTGCTCATCTCGATCGCCTTCGAGCGGAATTTGGCTCTGAGCTGGTCGTCCCCTAGACTCTAGGGGTTGCCTTGGGCAGACCTCGGCCGGTGCGAATCGGCCCCGCGTGCCCTTCGGTGACAAAGACCGCGCACGTCAGGTTTTTGGTGGGTCGTGCCCGCCGAATGCCCACCCCGGTGGGTTCTCCTGCCGTGCACACGCAACCAGGTCAGGAGATCGAGTGATTCAGCAGGAATCGCGACTGAAGGTCGCCGACAACACCGGCGCCAAGGAGATCTTGTGCATCCGTGTGCTCGGCGGTTCGTCGCGACGCTACGCCGGCATCGGTGATGTCATCGTCGCGACCGTCAAGGACGCCATTCCCGGCGGCAACGTCAAGCGCGGGGATGTCGTCAAGGCCGTCGTGGTGCGCACGGTCAAGGAGCGCCGGCGTCCCGACGGCAGCTACATCAAGTTTGACGAGAACGCCGCGGTGATCATCAAGCCCGACAACGACCCGCGCGGGACGCGCATCTTCGGACCGGTGGGCCGCGAACTGCGCGAGAAGCGGTTCATGAAGATCATCTCGCTTGCCCCGGAGGTTTTGTAAATGAAGGTCCGTAAAGGCGACACCGTCCTGGTCATCGCCGGCAAGGACAAGGGCGCCAAAGGCAAGGTGCTGCAGGCTTATCCGGAACGCGACCGAGTGCTGGTCGAGGGCGTCAACCGGATCAAGAAGCACACCGCGATTTCGACCAACCAGCGCGGAGCGCAGTCGGGCGGCATCGTCACCCAGGAAGCCCCCATCCACGTCTCCAACGTGATGGTCGTCGACTCGGACGGTAAGCCCGCCCGCGTCGGCTACCGGGTCGACGAGGAGACCGGCAAGCGGGTTCGTATCTCCAAGCGCAACGGCAAGGACATCTGATGAGTACTGCAGAAAAAGTTCAGCCGCGCCTGAAAGAGCGCTACCGCAGCGAGATTCGTGATTCGCTGCAGCAGCAGTTCGGCTACGCCAACGTCATGCAGATCCCGACGGTGACCAAGGTCGTCGTCAACATGGGTGTCGGCGATGCGGCGCGGGACGCGAAGTTGATCAACGGCGCGGTGAGCGACCTGGGTCTGATCACCGGGCAGCGCCCCGAGATCCGTCGCGCGCGCAAGTCCATCGCGCAGTTCAAACTGCGTGAGGGCATGCCGATCGGTGCGCGGGTCACCCTGCGGGGGGACCGGATGTGGGAGTTCCTGGACCGGCTCACCTCGATTGCGCTGCCCCGTATCCGCGACTTCCGCGGGCTTTCGCCCAAGCAGTTCGACGGTGTCGGCAACTACACCTTCGGGCTCGCCGAGCAGTCGGTGTTCCACGAGATCGACGTGGACAAGATCGACCGGGTCCGCGGCATGGACATCAACGTCGTCACCTCGGCGACGAATGACGACGAAGGGCGAGCGCTGTTGCGGGCCCTCGGCTTTCCCTTCAAGGACGAACCTCAAAGAGTAGCTTGAGCGATGGCAAAGAAGGCACTGGTCAACAAGGCCGCACGCAAGCCGAAGTTCGCGGTGCGCGGCTACACGCGTTGCAACAGGTGCGGCCGTCCGCGCGCGGTCTTCCGCAAATTCGGCCTGTGCCGGATCTGTCTGCGCGAGATGGCGCACGCGGGCGAACTGCCCGGCGTGCAGAAGAGCAGCTGGTAACAGCCCTAACCCCCAAGACCAACCGAGACAAGGTGCGCGACAGGCCCGGACCGGGAACCATCGCGAGGAAGGTACCAACGCTGTCATGACGATGACGGACCCGATCGCAGACTTCTTGACGCGTCTGCGCAACGCCAATTCGGCGTATCACGACGAGGTGATGTTGCCGCACTCCAAGATCAAGGCGAACATCGCCCAGATCCTCAAGAGCGAGGGCTACATCACCGATTACCGGACCGAGGATGCTCGGGTCGGCAAGTCGCTGATCGTTCAGCTCAAGTACGGGCCGAGCCGGGAGCGCAGCATTGCCGGCCTCCGCCGCGTGTCCAAACCCGGTCTGCGGGTGTACGCGAAATCCACCAATCTGCCGCGCGTGCTCGGTGGCCTGGGTGTGGCGATCATCTCCACCTCCTCGGGCCTGCTGACCGACCGCCAGGCAGCCCGACAGGGCGTGGGCGGCGAAGTCCTCGCGTACGTCTGGTAAGGGCGGGGAGGTAACGAAACACTATGTCTCGCATTGGTAAGCAGCCGGTTCCGGTCCCGTCCGGAGTCGACGTGACGATCGATGGTCAGAAGGTGTCGGTAAAGGGGCCCAAGGGCGTCCTGGATCTGACGGTGGCCGAGCCGATCGCCGTGTCGCGCAACGACGATGGCGCGATCGTGGTCACCCGCCCGAACGACGAGCGGCGCAACCGCTCGTTGCACGGACTGTCGCGCACCCTGGTGTCCAACCTGGTCACCGGCGTGACTCAGGGGTACACCACCAAGATGGAGATCTTCGGCGTCGGTTACCGCGTGCAGCTCAAGGGTTCCAACCTCGAGTTCGCGCTGGGCTACAGCCACCCCGTGGTGATCGAGGCTCCGGACGGCATCACGTTCGCCGTCCAGTCGCCGACGAAGTTTTCCATCACCGGGATCGACAAGCAGAAGGTCGGCCAGATCTCGGCGAACATCCGCCGTCTGCGCCGCCCCGACCCGTACAAGGGCAAGGGTGTGCGCTACGAGGGTGAGCAGATCCGCCGCAAGGTCGGAAAGACAGGTAAGTAATCATGGCGCAAACAAAAGCTGGCACCACCGCGCGAAAGCCGTTGGGGCAGAGCGTTTCCGCGACTCGGCGCGTCTCTCGGCTGCGTAGGCACGAACGGCTGCGCAAGAAGATGGCCGGTACCCCGCAGCGTCCGCGGCTGGTGATCAACCGGTCCGCGCGACACATTCACGTGCAACTGGTCAACGACGAGAACGGGACCACGGTCGCCGCCGCGTCGTCGATCGAGGACGACGTGCGCAGCCTGCAGGGCGACAAGAAAGCCCGCAGCGTGCGGGTGGGCCAGCTGATCGCCGAGCGCGCCAAGGCGGCCGGCATCGACAGCGTGGTCTTCGACCGTGGCGGATACACCTACGGCGGACGGATCGCTGCGCTGGCCGATGCCGCACGCGAGAACGGATTGCAATTCTGATGAACAACATCAGCCCGATGACGAAGAGCTTGAACACGACTGGAAGGACCGCATAATGGCGGAGCAGCCGACCGGCGGACAAGGCGCCGGCGACAGCCGTGACTCGCGCGGTGACCGCGACAACCGCGGTCGCCGTGGCGACGGCGGTCGTGGCGGCCGCGACCGCGACGGCGACAAGAGCAACTACCTGGAGCGGGTTGTCGCGATCAACCGTGTCTCCAAGGTGGTCAAGGGTGGTCGCCGATTCAGCTTCACCGCATTGGTGATCGTCGGCGACGGCCACGGCATGGTCGGTGTCGGCTACGGCAAGGCCAAGGAAGTTCCCGCGGCCATCGCCAAGGGCGTCGAGGAGGCCCGCAAGGGTTTCTTCCGGGTGCCGCTGATCCGCGGGACCATCACCCACCCGGTGCAGGGTGAGGCGGCCGCCGGCGTGGTGCTGCTGCGCCCGGCCAGCCCCGGTACCGGTGTGATCGCCGGTGGCGCCGTGCGTGCGGTGCTGGAATGCGCCGGCGTGCACGACATCCTGGCGAAGTCGCTGGGCAGTGACAACGCGATCAACGTGGTGCACGCGACCGTCACCGCGCTGAAGCTGCTGCAGCGTCCCGAGGAGGTGGCCGCTCGCCGCGGCCTGCCCATCGAGGACGTTGCGCCTGCCGGAATGCTCAAGGCGCGCCGCGAAAGTGACGCGATGGCCAGTGCGGCGGCACGAGAAGCCCAGACTTCGGGGGCACAACCATGAGTAGTCAACTGAAGATCACCCAGGTGCGCAGCACCATCGGGGCCCGCTGGAAGCAGCGTGAGTCCCTGCGCACCCTGGGCCTGCGGCGGATTCGCCACTCGGTGATCCGCGAGGACAACGCGCAGACCCGCGGCCTGATCGCGGTGGTCAGCCACCTCGTCGAGGTGGAGCCGGCCGAGGCGACGTACCGCGGGTACCGGAGGTAGCAAGAAATGACGATCAAGCTGCACGATCTCAAGCCCGCGCGCGGTTCGAAGACCGCCCGCACCCGGGTCGGTCGCGGTGAGGGCTCCAAGGGCAAGACCGCCGGTCGCGGTACCAAGGGCACCAAGGCACGCAAGAACGTGCCGGCGACCTTCGAGGGTGGCCAGATGCCGATCCACATGCGGCTGCCCAAGCTGAAGGGCTTCCAGCAACCGGTTCCGCACCGAGTACGAGATCGTCAACGTCGGCGACCTCAATCGGCTTTTCCCGCAGGGCGGTTCGATCGGCGTGGACGAGTTGGTGGCCAAGGGCGCGGTTCGCCGTAACTCGCTGGTCAAGGTCCTTGGCGACGGCAAGCTGACGGTCAAGGTCGAGGTGACCGCGCACAAGTTCAGCGGCAGCGCACGCGAGAAGATCACCGCCGCAGGCGGTTCGGCGACCGAGCTGTCCTAGCTAGCTCAGCTGCGGAATCACTTCCGCGGCAAGGCGTTCCATCTGCTCGCGGTTCTCTTCCGGCGTCGGTGCCGACGGGATTCAGGAGCACCATCTGCGCCCCGGCGTCGATGACCTCACGCAACCCGCGCACCACGTCGTCGGGAGTGCCTGACACCGGTACGTCCTGCACGCCGGGCATCCGTCCGTAGATGCGGTTCAGCCCGTCCAGCACCCGTTTCGCGGGCCCTGGCGGCGTCGTCGTCGACCATCAGATAGACGCGTTTGCCGATGGTGAATTTCGCGGGATCCTTGTGTTGCTCGTCGAGCTCGCGGCGCACGACGGTCACTGCCCCGGCGAACGCCTCGGTGGTCGACGAGCCGGCGCCCAGGAATGAGTCGCCGTGCCGCACCGCGCGGGCCAGCGCCTTGGGCGCGAGGCCCCCGAACCAGATCGGCGGGTGCGGCCGCTGTACCGGCTTGGGCTGGATCGGCAGGTCGTCGACGTCGCGAAATCGACCGTGAAACGTCACCCTCGGCTCGTCGGACCACGCTGCCTTCATCAGCTCCAGGCCCTCGGTGAAGTACGAGATGAATGTGTCCTTGTCCACGCCGAAGGCGGCGAATTTCCGCCTACCGCCGCCTGGTGCGACACCGACGTCGAGCCGGCCGTGGCTCAGTCGGTCGACGGCGGTGACGGCGGAGGCCAACTGCAGCGGGTCGTGCAACGACGTCACCAGGACCGCGACGCCCAGCCGCAGCCGTTCGGTGCAGGCCGCGCAATACGCCAGCAGCTCCAGCGGCGCCAGCAGCGGTGCGGGCCCGATGATCTGCTCGAGCAGCCAGCCGCCCTCGAATCCGAGCTCTTCGGCGCGCGCGAGAAAAGCGCGCAGCCCCGCTCCGTCAAAACCGTCGTAGTCGAACTGCGGGATCGCGATCGCAAAGCTCACCCGACCACCGTACGGCCGTGCATCGGTAGTCTGCAGACATGTTCGCTTTCCTGCCTTCGATCCCCGGCGTCAGGGCGACGAGGTTCGGGCCCTCGCCGGCCGGGTCGATACCGCCCGCCATCATGGCGTGCCCAACGGCTGCGTGCTCGAATTGGACCTGCGCGCGATGCCGCCGGAGACGTCAGGCTTTGATCCCTTGGCCATCATCAGCGGGGGGAGCCGGCCGACGGCGCTGCGCGACATGGTGGCCGCCATCTACCGGGCGGCCGAGGATCCGCGGGTCGCCGGGCTGATCGCCCGTGTGCAACTCACGGCGTCGCCGTCGGCCGCGGTGCAGGAGCTGCGCGAGGCGATCGTCGCTTTCACCGCCGTCAAGCCGTCACTGGCCTGGGCCGAGACCTACCCGGGTACGTTGTCGTACTACCTGGCTTCGGCTTTCGGTGAGGTCTGGATGCAGCCCGCCGGAAGCGTCGGACTGATCGGCTTCGCCAGCAATGCCACCTTCCTGCGCGACGCGTTCGACAAGGTCGGCATCGAACCCCAATTCGTCGCGCGCGGCGAATACAAGTCGGCGGTAAACCGTTACACCGAGCACGGCTTCACCGAGGCCCACCGCGAGGCCGTCACGCGGATGCTGCAGAGCGTGCAGGAGCAGGTGTGGGAAGCGGTGGCGGAATCACGCAAGCTCGATGCCGGCTGCGCTCGACGCGCTGGCCGATCGCGCCCCGCTGTTGCGCGAGGAGGCCGTCGCCTCAGGCCTGGTCGACCGGATCGGCTTCCGGGACGAAGCCTATGAGCGCATCGCGGAAATGGTTGGGGCGGAGGATGTTTCCGACGAGAACACACCACCGCGGCTGTACGTGTCGCGATACGCAGGTGCGGCCCGGTCACGGCTGGCTCCGCCGGTGCCCTCGGTTCCCGGACGCCGCGCCAAGCCGACGGTGGCGGTCATCAACGTCGACGGCGAGATCGTCGACGGTCGTGGTGGACCCCAGTTCCTGCCGTTCGGCGCCTCCACCGTCGGCAGCGATACCATCGCCTCGGCGCTGCGGGAAGCCACCGCCGACGAATCGGTGTCCGCGATCGTGCTGCGGGTGAACAGCCCCGGCGGTTCGGTCACCGCATCGGAAACCCTGTGGCGCGAGGTGAAAAGGGCTCGCGAACGGGGCAAGCCGGTGGTGGCGTCGATGGGTGCGGTCGCCGCATCCGGCGGCTACTACATCGCGGTGGCCGCCGACGCGATCGTGGCCAGCCCCGCAACCATCACCGGTTCGATCGGCGTGTTCACCGGCAAGCTGGTGATCCGCGATCTGCTGGAGCGGTTGGGCGTCGGGCTGGAAACCGTGCGTACCAACGCCAATGCCGATGCCTGGTCGATCGAGTCGCCGTTCACCCCGGAACAGCGCGCCCGCCGCGAGGCCGAAGCCGATCTGGTGTACGCCGACTTCCTGGAGCGGGTCGCCGACGGCCGCAATCTGACCACCGAGGCCGTCGATCGCGTCGCCCGGGGCCGGGTGTGGACGGGTGCCGACGCGCGCGAGCGGGGCCTGGTCGACGAACTGGGCGGCTTCCGAACCGCGCTGCGCCGGGCGAAAATCCTTGCCGGACTGGACGAGGACACCGACGTGCGCATCGTGACCTACCCGGGCGGATCGCTGTTGGACATGCTGCGCCCGCGCGCCTCCTCGCAACCGGCCGCAGCGTCGCTGCCCGATGCGCTCGGCGCGCTGCTGGGCCGCACCATCGGCGGCATCCTGGACAACGTCGAACGGTCCTACAGTGGTGCCAGCGCGCTGTGGCTGGGACCCCGCCGACTGTAGCCGACGGTGGCGATCCGCTGCGCCGGGCGATCGCCACTAGCCCTTCAGCTTGGCGCTGATGAAGACGATCTCGCCGAGCGGGTCGTCGTTCTCCGGTGCGGGCGCCTCGATGCCGTTGCGTCGAAGAGTTCCGTTCGGGTCACGCCCTCGGCCTGCCATCCGATGCTGGACAGGTATTCGATGACGTGATTGCGTTCGCCGGCGTAGACCAGCGACGCCATGTCGATGTCGACGCCGTGCTCCCGGAATGAACCGGACATCTCGCGCACCCGTTCCGCGTCGAAATCCACGATGCCGGGCACGAATTCGGTGGCGATGGTGCTGCCAGGCGCACTGAGCGCGGTGATGTTGTCGAACAGCCGGTCCTGGGCCTCCGGCGGCAGATAGATCAGCAGTCCCTCGGCCAGCCAGGCCGTCGGCGCCGCCGTATCGAATCCCGCCGCCTTCAGCGCGGCGGGCCAGTCCGCACGCAGATCGATGGGAATGGTGCGCCGCGACGCGGTCGGCTCGGCACCCACATCGGCCAGGGTGCGTGCTCTTGAACTCGATCACCCGTGGCTGGTCGATCTCGTAGACCACCGTGCCGGCCGGCCAGGGCAACCGGTAAGCGCGCGAGTCCAGCCCGGAGGCCAGGATCACCACCTGGCGCACCCCGCCGGCGGTAGCTTCGACGAAGTAATCGTCAAAGTACTTGGTGCGCACGGCCATTCCGTCGACCATCGACTGGATACGTACCGGTGAGGCATTCTCGATCGCATCCACATCGAGATCGCCGTCCATCATCTTGGTGAAGAATTCCACCCCGACCGCGCGCACCAGCGGCTCGGCGAATGGATCGTTGATCAAACCGCGGGGATCCTTGGTCGCCATCGCACGACCGGCCGCGACCATGGTCGCGGTCGCGCCGACGCTGGACGCCAGATCCCACTCATCGTCGTGAGTGCGTGACATAGTTGAACCCTACTTGAGGGTCGCGGCGACGTAGCTCAGGTCGCCGAAGGCCGCCATCACTTCTTCGGGGAATTCGAAGCCGTTGTGCGCGTACAGTTCCCTGACGGCGTGGGCCGTCACATCCCAGCCGTGCTCGGTCAGGTAGTCGACGACGACGCTGCGCTCACCCCGGTAGAACAGCTCACCCGCGTCGAGGTTGAACCCGGCACGCCGCCACCGCTCGGTGATGCGCTGCACGCGCTCGTCGGTGAAGGAATTGGGGTCCGGCACGTGTTCGGTGGCCAGCCGGCTGCCCGGCGCGCTGAGCGAGGCGATGTGGTCGAACAAGCGGTCCTGGGCCTCCGGCGGCAGGTAGGGGAGCAGTCCTTCGGCGCTCCACGCGGTCGGCTGGGTGACGTCGAAACCGCTCTCCCGCAACGCTGCGGGCCAGTCGTCGCGCAGGTCGATGCCTACGGTTCGACGCTCGGCGGTCGGAGCGGCGCCGAGATCGGCCAGCGTATTGGTCTTGAAGGCGATGACCTGCGGCTGGTCGATCTCGTATACCACCGTGCCCGCGGGCCACGGCAGGCGGTAAGCCCTGGTGTCCAGGCCGGAAGCGAGGATCACCGCTTGGCGCACACCGTCTTTGGTGGCATCGATGAAGAAGTCGTCGAAGAACCTTGTCCGCACCGTCATCTGCTCGGCCCTGGTCTTGCGGTTCATCAGCGGGTCGTCGGCGAAATCGACCTCACCGTCGATGATCCGGATGAAGGGGTCCAACCCGACGGCGCGGACCAGGGGATCGGCCAGTGGATCGTCAAGCAGCGGGTTGGGTCCCTGCGAAGCCACGGCGCGGGATGCGGCGACCATCGTGGCCGTTGCTCCCACGCTGGACGCCAGGTCCCAGCTGTCGCCCTCGGTTCTTCCCGTGTCAGCGGTCATTGCGGACGGCTCCTACTTCTCGAGGGTTCCGCTGGTGTAGAGCATCTCGCCCATGCGCATGTCGTCGTCGGTGAGCGGGTCAAGTCCGTTGGCCGCGAACAGCTCTGCGATGCTGGCGCTGTTCAGCCGCCAACCGCGATCGGCCAGGTAGGGAGCCGCCTCGTTGCGGTCGCCGAAGTAGACCAGTCCCGCCATGTCCAGCTCGAAACCGTGCGCACGCCAGCGCTCGGAGATCGTCTGCATGCGCTCCTTCATCTTGTCCTCGTCGCCGGGCTCGGGGTTGGGGGCGCTTTCGGTGGCCAGCCGGCTGCCCGGCGCGCTGAGCTCGGTGATGGTGTCCAGCAGGCGATCCTGCGCCTCGGGCGGCAGGTAGCCGAGCAGGCCCTCGGCGCTCCACGCGGTGGGCCGGGACGGGTCGAAGCCGGCGTTGCGCAGCGCGGTGGGCCAGTCGTCGCGCAGATCGACGGCCACCACCCGCCGCTCGGCGGTGGGGGCGGCCCCCAGATCGGCCAGCGAGCGGGTCTTGAATTCGATGACCTGCGGCTGGTCCACCTCGTAGACCACCGTCCCGGCCGGCCACGCCAACCGGTAGGGGCGGGCGTCCAGCCCGGAGGCCAGGATCACCGCCTGCTTGATACCCGCGTTCGTCGCGCCCAGGAAGAACTCGTCGAAGAACTTGGTGCGGACCGCCATGTTGTCGGCCATCCGCGACATCGCCCCGGCGGACCCCGCGGCACCGTCGTGCACGTCGTTCAACTCGGCGGGATCCAGCTCACCGGTGGCCAGCCGGGAGAGCAGGTCCACGCCGACCAGCTTGACCAGCGGCTCGGCGAACGGGTCGTTGATCAGCGGGTTGTCGGCGCGGGTGGCCATGGCGCGGGCCGCCGCGACCATCGTCGCGGTCACGCCGACGCTGGACGCCAGGTCCCAGGTGTCGCCTTCGTACCTGGTGGAAGTCATGTTTGTGCCCCTATCGGAGGTAGTCAATCTAATATTTAGCCGATATAACAAGCTTTTCCCACTGTACGCTTCCCGCGATTCGCGGCAACCTTGACTGATGGCGTACGCGGCGGCTGGTAAACGGGTGCTCATCACGGGTGCCTCGTCGGGATTGGGTGCGGCCCTGGCGCGGCAGCTGGCCGCCCGCGGCGCGGTAGTGGGGCTGATCGCGCGCCGCCGGGATCGGCTGGCCGAGGTGCTGGCCGACTGCCGGCACACCTCGCCCCTATCGGCCATGTTCGTGGCCGACCTGGCCGACACGTCGGCGCTGGGTGAGCTGGCGCTGCGGGCCTGGGATGCGCTCGGCGGCATCGACGTGCTGATCAACAACGCCGCGATGCCCAAGCGGCGCAGTGTCATCGCGCTGGACCCGGGCGAGGCCGAAGACGTCATGCGGGTCAACTTCTTCGCCCCGATGCGCCTGACGCTGGCGCTGTTACCGCGGATGCTGGCACGCGGATCTGGCATGATCGTCAACGTGTCCAGTGTCGGCGGCCGGCTCGGAATAATGCACGAAACCGCTTACTGCGCAAGCAAATTCGCGCTGTGCGGCTGGAGCGAGGCGATGGCCGTGGATCTGCACGACACGCCGATCTCGGTGAAGCTGATCGAGCCGGGCCCGGTCGACACCGAAATCTGGGACCACCCGGGCAGCGAGGAACCGCTCTACCAGGGACCCAAGGTGGCCGCGGACGTGGTGGCCGACGGCATCATCGCGGCGCTGGGCAGCAAGCGCTTCGAGCACTACCTGCCGGACATGAAGGCCGTCATCGAGGCGAAAAACTCTGACCTGGATGCGTTCATCGCCGGGGCGGCCGGGATGGCGTCTCGATGAAGGCACTCGTCTACGGCGTGCCGCCGGAGCCCTTCGAGGTTCCCGACGACGCCAACCCGTTGACCCAGAACCTGGCGCAAACCCCGACCGCCCTGCGCGAATTACCGGATCCGGAACTGCCGCATGAGGACTGGGTGATCACCCGGCCGCGGCTGACCGGCATCTGCGGGTCGGATTCCAAGCAGATCCTGATGGATTTCGGCGAGGGCGACGTCGACAACGCCATGGCGGCGTTCTGTTCGTTCCCGCAAGTCATGGGCCACGAGGTGGTCGCCGACGTGGTCGCGCTGGGCCCCAAGGCCCGGGGGCTGCAGGTCGGGGAGCGGGTGGTGCTCAACCCGTGGCTGTCCTGCGGGCCCGCGTGGCATCCAACCACCCTGTCCCGCATGCGAAGCCGGTGACTACAGCCTGTGCTGGAGCTTCACCGATGGCGACATCAAGCCCGGCATCCACACCGGGGTGTCGGCCGACGTGACGGGCGGCTACGCCGAGCTGATGCCCGCTCACGACAGCATGCTGTTCGCCGTGCCGGACTCGATTCCCGACGAGATGGCCGTGTTCGCCGACCCGTTCTCGGTGTCGCTGCACGCGATCACCCGCCACCCGCCGCCCCGCTCCGGCGCCGCACTCGTGTACGGGGCCGGCTCGCTGGGGTTGTGTGCGGTCGCGATCCTGCGGACGCTGTATCCCGACGTGGCCGTCGCGGTGGTGGCGCGGTTCGCTGCGCAGGCCGAGCTGGCCCGCCGGTTCGGTGCCGCGAAAACCCTTGCGCACGAACCGCGAACGGTCATCATCGAAGAGATCGTCGACTGGGGCGGTGGCCGGCTGCGCCAGCCGCTGCAGGGACTGCCGATGGCTCACCCCGGCGCCGTCGACGTCGTCTACGACACCGTCGGCAAGCCCGAGACTTTCGAAGTCGGCGTCCGCGTCCTGCGGTCGCGAGGGACGTTGGTGAAGGCCGGTGTTCATGCCCCCGGGCGATGGGAGGACAGCCCGCTCTACTTCAAGGAGATCTCGTTTGTCGGCTCGAACGCCTTCGGCGTCGAAGAGGTGGACGGCCAGCGCAAGCACGCCATCGCCCACTACCTCGAACTGGCCGCCGCTCACCGGGTGGACCTGCGTCCCATGCTCACCCACACCTTCGGGCTGCGCCAGTGGCGGGACGCGTTCTTGGCGATCGCCAACCAGGGCGAGAGCGGCGCGGTGAAGGTGGGGATCGACCAGCGTCAGGTGTTGGCGCGCAGATAGCCGTAGACCGACGCGAAGTTGCGGTTGACGTCCTCGGGAATCGGCACTGGGCCACCGAGTGCTCGTGCGCCCCAGACGATTTGGGCGGTCCGCTCGACCAGGGCGGTGATATGCAGGACCTTGTCGGGCCGCGGTCCCACTGCCACCAGGCCATGGTTGGCGATCAGCGCTGCGCCGCGGCCCTCGAGCGCCCGCACGGCGTTGGTGCCGACGTCGGGCGTGCCCGATGCGGCATAGTCGGCGCACCGGACGTCGCCGCCGCAGTACACCGCGAACTCGTCGATACACGCCGGGATCGGTTCGTGGGCGATGGCGAACATGGTCGCCCAGACGGGATGACTGTGAATGACGCTGCCGATGTCGTCGAAGGCCCGATAGCAGGCCAGGTGCAGCTGCATCTCCGACGACGGGGAGCGGCCCTCGGCGGCCTGCAGCACCGAGCCGTCCGCGTCGATGAGCACCAGATCGTCGAGCTGCATGTCGCGGTAGTCCACCGACGACGGGGTGATGACGACGTTGCCGTCGGCGCGCCGTGCCGAGATGTTTCCTGCCGTTCCCTCCACCAGGCCGCGGCGCAGCATGTCCTTGGCGGCGTCCAGCACCGCGGTTTCCGGGTTGTCGACGTACTTCATGGCCCCAGCACCTCCGGGTTGACGATATGCACGGGCGCCTTACCGGCCAGCAGCGCCTCCAGATCGTCGGCCACCATCTGCGCCTGCCGCGCCTCGGTGTCGAAGGTGGCGCCCCCGATATGCGGCGTCAGCACGACGTTTCCCATCCCCACCAGGGGGTGATCGACCGGCAGCCATTCGCCGGCGAAGTGATCGAGCCCCGCGGCGCCCACCTTGCCCGCGGCCAGGGCGTCGACTAGGGCATCGGTGTCGTGTAGCTGGGCGCGCGCCGTGTTGAGGAAGACCACGCCGTCGCGCATGGCGGCGAACTCCCGCGCGCCGATCATGCCGGCGGTGTCGTCGGTGACCGGGGCGTGCAGCGAGACCACGTCGGCCTCGCTCAGCAGCTCGTCGAGGCTGTGCCGGGCGTCGGGGTTGTAGGGGTCGTGCGCGATGACCCGCAGGCCCAGTCCGGACAGCCGCCATTGCGTCGCGCGGCCGACGGCGCCGAGGCCCACCAGCCCGGCGGTGAGTCCCGCGATCTCGGCCGCACGGAACCGCTGATACGGGATGCTGCCGTCACGAAAGATGTTGCCGTTGCGTACATCCGCGTCGGCGGCCAGCACGTGACGGGTGGCCGCCAGCAGCAGGGCCACCGTCATCTCGGCGACGGCATCGGCGTTGCGGGCCGGGGTATTGAGCACCGGGATGCCGGCCGCGGTGGCGCCCGCGATGTCGACATTGTTGGGGTCGCCGCGGGTGGACGCGATCACCCGCACGCCCTGCTCGAACACCGGGCCGCGCACCGAATCGCTTTCCACCACTACGATTTCGGCGGATTCGGCGGTGACCCGCTCGGCCAGCTGCTCGGGACTGTAGATGCGCAGCGGGGTCTGCTCGATCCAGGGGTCGTACACGACGTCGGTCAGCTCGCGAAGTTTGGCCAAGCCCGGCCCCCGCATCGGGGCGGTCACCAAGGCGCGCGGTTTAGACGTCACGAGTGCCAATGCTGGCGTACGGTGACGCCCGTGTCACGCAAAGACGTCACAATCGGCATCGACGTCGGCAGCACCGCGGTCAAGGCGATAGCGGCCGACGCCGACGGTAACGTGACGGGCCGCGTGCGCATCCCGCACGAGCTGCGGGTGCCGGCGCCCGACCGGCTGGAGCACGACGCCGACGCGGCGTGGCGGCGTGGACCGTCGGCGGCGCTGAACGAACTGATCCACCAACCCGGCATCGCGGCGGCGGCCGTCTCGGCGATGGTGCCGTCGATGACCGCGGTCGACGACAGCGGCACGCCCAACACGCCGGGACTCCTCTACGGGGACGGCCGGGGCCGCACGCCCGGCGGCGACGCGCAGCCGCTGCCCGCGCTCGGCGAGGCCGCGGAGTTCTTGCGCTGGACGGCCGGGCAGGCGCCGGGCGCCGCCGGCTATTGGCCCGCGCCGGCGGTGGCCAATAACGCGCTGTCGGGCCAGCCGGTGATCGACATCGCCACCGCCGCCACCGCGTTCCCGTTGTTCGACGGCACCGGCTGGAATCCCGAAGCCTGCGCCGAGCGCGGCGCGGCCGTCGAGCAGATGCCGCGGGTGGAGAGCATGGGAGCCGTCGTCGGGCAGGTGCGCGGCACCGATGCCGCGTTGGCCACCGGCGCCATCGACGCGCTGTGCGAACAGATCGTCGCCGGCGCCGACCAGCGACGGCGACGTGCTGGTGATGTGCGGCACCACGCTGATCGTGTGGACGACCATCTCGGAGGCCCGGCAGCTGCCCGGCCTGTGGACCATTCCGCACACCACGCCCGGCAAGAGCCAGATCGGCGGGGCCAGCAACGCGGGCGGGCTGTTCCTGGGCTGGGTGGATCGCGTTGTGGCAGCGGCGGACCCGACCGCCGTCGAACCCGGGCGCATTCCGGTTTGGGCACCCTATCTGCGCGGTGAGCGCACCCCGTTCCACGATCGGGACCGCCGCGGTGTGCTCGAGGCCCTGGATCTGACCCACGACGCCGCCGCGCTGCGGCGGGCCGCCTACGAGGCGTCCGGCTTCGTGGTCCGCCGGCTCATCGAACTCGGCGGGGCGCCGGTGTCACGCATCGTGGCCACCGGCGGCGGCACGCGAGTGCGGCCGTGGCTGCAGGCCATCGCCGATGCCACCGGGCGGCCGGTCGAGGTGTCCGGGGTGGCGGAAGGAGCCGCGCTGGGAGCAGCCTTCCTGGCGCGCATGGCGGTCGGCCTGGAGACGACCATCGCCGATGCCGCCCGATGGGCGCGCACCGAGCGCATAGTCGAGCCCGACCCCGCCTGGGCGAGCGCGGTCGAGGATCGCTATCAGCGCTTCCAGGAGCTTGGGAAGCCGAGGTTGTAGCGCGGTGACACCACCGGCGTTCTAGGCTGGTGCAATGACCGACCAGGACCGCAAAGCCGCCCGCCGCGAAATCGCGGACGCACTGTTGAAAGCCCTTGAACGACGGCACGAAATCGCCGACGTCGTCGTGGAATCGGAGAACAAGGCGGCCGCGGTGGAGGCGATCGTGCGCTTGCTCGACACCTCGCGCGTCGCCGCCGAAGCGGTGATGGGCATGTCGTTCGATCAGCTCACCATCGACTCGCGCCGCAAGATCCTCGCCGAACTCGAAGACCTGAACAAACAGCTGAGCTTCACGCTGGGCGAGCGTCCGGCGAGCCTGGGGGAGACGCTGGAGCTGCGGCCCTTCTCCGCCGCGGCCGACCGCGACATCTTCGCCGTGCGCACCGAGGACATCGGCTTCGCCGGCGACGGCTCCGGTGGACCCGCCGGCAACGTGGACGACGAGATCAGTGCCGCGCTCGGCCGTGTCGACGACGAAGAGGCCGCGTGGTTCGTGGCCATCGACTCCGGCGAGAAGGTCGGCATGGTGTTCGGCGAGCTGGTTCACGGCGAGGTCGATGTCCGGATCTGGATTCACCCCGATCACCGCAAGCGGGGCTACGGCACCGCCGCGCTGCGCAAGTCGCGCTCGGAGATGGCGTGGTGTTTCCCGGCGGTGCCGATGGTCGTGCGCGCACCCGCCGCCAACCCCAGCTGAGCGTTACCGCAGGACGGCGTCGACGGCGATGCTGTTCTGCATCGCCTCCATGCTGTCACCCGGTGGGACGTGCAGCCCGGCCTCGGCGAACATGGCGGCGCGGGTGCGGGTCGACACCTGCCAGCCGCGGGCGGTCAGATACGCCGCCGCCGGAGTGCGCTCGCCACGGTAGACCAGCGTCGACACGTCGACATCGAAGCCGAATCGGCCCCACCGCCGCGCCATCGCCTTCGCGCGTTTTTCCAGCAGGCGCGGCGTGCCGCCGTCGTGGTATTCGGTTGCCAGTCGGCTGCCCGGGGCGCTGAGCGTGGTGATGGCATCGAACAGCCTGTCCTGCGCCTGCGGCGGCAGGTACATCAACAGGCCCTCGGCGCTCCATGCGCTGGGCCGCGACTCGTCGAAACCCTTGTCTCGCAACGCGTTCAGCCAGTCATCGCGCAGGTCGACCGACACGGTGCGGCGCTCCGCCGTGGGCCGGGCACCCAGCTTCGCCAGGGTTGTGGACTTGAAGTCGATGACGGCCGGCTGATCGATTTCGTACACCACGGTGCCCGCCGGCCAGGCCAGGCGGTACGGGCGTGAATCCAGGCCGGAGGCCAGGATGACGGCCTGGCGGACGCCGGAAGCGGTTGCGTCGGTGAAGAAGTCGTCGAAGTAGCGGGTGCGCACGGCCATGATGTCGACCATGCGTTGCAAGTTGAACTCCGCGTCGGGGTCGGCGTCGGCATCGAGACCGCCTGTCTCGTCGGTGATCTCACCGTCGAGCACCCGGATGAAGAACTCGGCACCCACCGCACGGACCAGCGGGTCGGCGAACGGATCGTCGATCAGCGCGTCGGTCTGCTTACCGGCCAGCGCCCGGCAAGCGGCGACCCAGGTCGCCGTGGCACCCACGCTCGAGGCCAAGTCCCAGGTGTCTTGATCGGTGCGTGTCACGAAGCCTCCTTGGTCAGTGTCGCCGTGACGTACCTGATGTCGCCGAAGGCGGCCATCGAGGGTTGCTCAGGGAAATCGAAACCGTTGGCCGCGTACAGTTCCGGGGTGCTCTGCACCGACGAGTGCCAGCCCCGCTCGGACAGGTAGGCCGCCACGTCGTTGCGTTCGCCCGGGTAGACCAGATCCGCCCAATTGAGGTCCAGTCCCATGCGCCGCCAGCGCTCGCTGATCTCGCGGCCACGCTTTTCGATGCGGCCGCGGATGTCGGGCACATAGCCGGTGCCGATCCTGCTGCCGTTGGCGGATAGCGCGGTGATGCTGTCGAACAGGCGGTCCTGTGCCTCCGGCGGCAGATAACCCAGCAGCCCTTCGGCGCTCCATGCCGCGGGTGTGTCCGCGTCAAATCCACTGTCGGCCAACGCGGCCGGCCAGTCGTCGCGCAGGTCGATACCCACCGCCCGGCGCTCGGCGCTCGGTGTCGCGCCCAGACCTGCCAGGGTGCGGGTCTTGAACTCGATCACCTGAGGCTGGTCGATCTCGTAGACCACGGTCCCCGTCGGCCAGGCCAGGCGGTAGGCGCGGGTGTCCAGCCCCGAGGCCAGGATGACCGCCTGGCGGATGCCGGCGTTGGCGGCGTCGAGGAAGAACGAATCGAAGAACCGGGTGCGGACCGCCATGCCCTCACCGAGTCGCCGCGGGGTGAACGCCGGATCGTCCTCGGGTGTCTCGATGTCTCCGTTCATCATCCGGATGAAGGCCTCGACGCCGACGGCGCGCACCAAAGGCTCGGCGAAGGGATCGTCGATCAACGGGTCGGGGCCCTTCGATGCCAGCGCCCGCCGGGCGGCCACCGCGGTGGCGGTGGCGCCGACGCTGGACGCCAGATCCCAACTGTCGCCGTCTGTTCGCTTGCTGTCGGTCTCCGGCACTGGCGGTCTCCTAGCGCAACGTGGCGGTGACGGCGACGATGTTGCGGAACTGCGCCATCGCCTCGTCGTCGTGGAATTTCAGGCCGTAATCGCCGAACAGTTCCCGGCGGGGACGGGAGGCCACCTCCCAGCCCTTGCCGGTCAGGTAGTCGACGACGTTGCTGCGCTCGCCGTCGAAGAACAGGCCCGACAGGTCGATGTCACAGCCGACCTTGGCCCACCTGTCGTTGAACTCCTGGGCGCGTTGCGACATCGTCGTGCCCGTGGTGTCGGGGTGGTACTCGGTGGCCAGCAAGCTGGCGGGGGCGCTGAGCTCGGTGATGTTGTCGAAAAGTCGGTCCTGGGCCTCCGGCGGCAGGTACATCAGCAGGCCCTCGGCGCTCCACGAGGTCGGCTGCGTCACGTCAAAGCCGCTGTCGCGCAGCGCGGCCGGCCAGTCCTCGCGCAGATCGATGCTGACCGTGCGCCGCTCAGCGGTCGGCGCGGCGGCCAGGCTGGACATGGTGGCGCTCTTGAACTCGATGACGGCAGGCTGGTCGACCTCGTAGACCACGCTCCCGGGCGGCCAGCTCAGCCGGTAGGCGCGGGCGTCGAGGCCGGCCGCCAGGATCACGGCCTGGCGAACCCCGTCGCGGGCGGCGTTGAGGAAGAAGTCGTCGAAGAAGCGGGTGCGCACGGCGATGGAGTCGGTTTCCAGCCCTAGATCTCTACCGCTGCCCTCGTAGCCCTCGGATTCAGCGACCTCACCGTCGACCAGGCGCCGGAAGAAATCCAGTCCGACGGCGCGCACCAGGGGCGCGGCGAACGGGTCGTTGATGATCGGGTTGGTGGCCTCGCTGGCCAGTGCGCGGGCCGCGGCGACCATCGTGGCCGTGGCACCGACGCTCGAGGCCAAGTCCCAGCTGTCCTGGTCAGTGCGTGTCATGCTGCTCCCAATGTTATTTAGCAAATGCAACGAGTCAGGAGGAACTTTACGCCTCATGGCTTACGGCTTCCTGTGTTGATTCGGCGCGTTGCGGCCCGCCGCGAACACCCGGTTAACGGCGCCGCGCGGGGTCGCAGGAAAGGCCCTGACCGGACGTGGGCGGACCAGCTGTTAGTCTCGTACACGGTTTGACGCGCTGTAGATAAGTCGGCCGTACGTCCTGGCCTGCGGGTGTTGGGCGCGTGATGCAGGAAACCCCGGCTGCGCAGGAGGAAGAGTTGCTTTCCGCTTTCATCTCATCGCTGCGGACAGTCGACCTGAGACGGAAGATCCTCTTCACGCTGGGCATCGTCGTCTTGTATCGGGTCGGCGCCGCGCTACCGTCCCCTGGCGTCAACTTTCCGAACGTCCAGCAGTGCATCAAAGAGGCCAGCGGCGGCGCGGCCGGACAGATCTATTCGCTGATCAACCTGTTCTCCGGTGGTGCGCTGCTCAAACTCACCGTGTTCGCGGTGGGGGTGATGCCCTACATCACCGCCAGCATCATCGTGCAGCTGCTGACGGTGGTCATCCCGCGGTTCGAGGAGCTGCGCAAGGAAGGCCAATCCGGCCAGGCCAAGATGACGCAGTACACCCGTTATCTGGCCATCGCGCTGGCCGTCCTGCAGGCCACCAGCATCGTGGCCCTGGCGGCCAACGGGGGGCTGCTGCAGGGCTGCTCGCTGGACATCATCGCCGACCAGAGCATCTTTACGCTGGTCGTCATCGTGCTGGTGATGACCAGCGGTGCGGCGCTGGTGATGTGGATGGGCGAGCTGATCACCGAGCGCGGCATCGGCAACGGCATGTCCCTGCTGATCTTCGTGGGCATCGCGGCGCGCATCCCCGCCGAGGGCAAGCAGATCCTGGACAGCCGCGGCGGGATGATCTTCGTCGCAGTCCTGGTTGCCGCGCTGGTCATCATCGTCGGCGTGGTGTTCGTCGAGCAGGGGCAGCGCCGGATCCCGGTCCAGTACGCCAAGCGCATGGTCGGCCGCCGCATGTACGGCGGGACGTCGACGTATCTGCCGCTCAAGGTCAACCAGGCCGGCGTTATCCCGGTGATCTTCGCGTCCTCGCTGATCTACATCCCGCACCTGATCACCCAGCTGATACGCAGCGGCGCCGGCGGCGTGGGCAACAGCTGGTGGGACAAGGTCGTCGGCACCTACCTGTCCGACCCGAGCGATCCGGTCTACATCGCCATCTACTTCGGCCTCATCATCTTCTTCACGTACTTCTACGTCTCGATCACGTTCAATCCCGACGAGCGTGCCGACGAGATGAAGAAGTTCGGCGGGTTCATCCCCGGCATTCGGCCGGGCAAACCGACCGCCGATTACCTGCGTTTCGTGCTGAGCCGGATCACCCTGCCGGGTTCGATCTACCTCGGCGCAATATCGGTCCTGCCCAACTTGTTCTTGCAGATCGGCAATAGCGGAGCGGTTCAGAATCTGCCGTTCGGCGGTACCGCGGTGTTGATCATGATCGGCGTGGGCTTGGATACGGTCAAGCAGATCGAGAGTCAGCTCATGCAGCGCAACTATGAAGGGTTCCTCAAGTGAGAGTCGTTTTGCTGGGCCCGCCGGGGGCGGGCAAGGGAACGCAGGCCCAGAAGCTCTCGGAAAAGCTGGGGATTCCGCAGATCTCCACCGGCGAGCTGTTCCGGAGCAACATCGAGAACGGCACCAAGCTGGGCCTGGAGGCCAAGCGCTACCTGGACGCGGGCGACCTGGTGCCGTCGGAGTTGACCAACCAGCTCGTCGACGAGCGGCTGAACGATTCGGACGCGGCCAACGGTTTCATCCTGGACGGCTACCCGCGCTCGCTCGAGCAGGCCAAAGCGCTGCACGAGATGCTGGGAAGACGGGGTACCGACATCGACGCGGTGCTGGAATTCCGGGTCTCGGAAGAAGAGTTGCTGCAGCGGCTGAAGGGCCGCGGGCGCGCCGACGACACCGACGACGTCATCCTGAACCGGATGAAGATCTACCGCGCTGAGACCGCCCCGCTGCTGGATTACTACAGCAACGAACTCAGGACAGTCGACGCCATCGGCACCATGGACGAAGTGTTCGCCCGCGCGCTGCAGGCGCTGGGCAAGTAGGGATGAACCCGCTGGCGCGGCTGCGGAGTCGCAAGGTGGTGCCGCAGCGCAGCGCCGGCGAACTCGACGCCATGGCCGCGGCGGGTGCGGTGGTGGCGACCGCGTTGCAGGCGGTTCACGCGGCCGCGGTTTCCGGGGTGCCGACGCTGAGTCTGGACGAAATCGCCGAATCGGTGATCCGGGACGCCGGCGCGGTGCCGTCGTTTCTGGGCTATCACGGTTACCCCGCGTCGATCTGCGCGTCGGTCAACGAGCGCGTGGTGCACGGGATTCCCTCGGCTGCCGAGATTCTGGCGCCCGGTGACCTTGTCTCGATCGATTGCGGCGCGGTGCTCGACGGCTGGCACGGTGACGCCGCGATCACCTTCGGAGTCGGGACGCTGGATGCGGCCGACGAAGCGCTGTCGGAGGCGACCAGGGAATCGCTGGAGGCCGGGATCGCGGCGATGGTGCCCGGCAACCGGCTGACCGACGTATCGCACGCCATCGAGATGGGCACGCGCGACGCCGAGGCCCGCCATTCGCGGGCGTTCGGGATCGTCGAGGGCTACGGCGGCCATGGCATCGGCCGCCAGATGCACATGGACCCGTTCCTGCCCAACGAGGGCTCTCCGGGACGCGGCCCCCTGCTGGCCGCCGGGTCGGTGCTGGCCATCGAGCCCATGCTGACGCTGGGAACCGGCAAGACCGTGGTGCTCGACGACCAGTGGACGGTCACCACCACCGACGGGTCGCGGGCGGCACACTGGGAGCACACCGTCGCGGTCACCGACGCCGGGCCACGCATCCTGACCTCGGCTTAGAGGTCGGGCTAGCCTTGAACTAAACGCCCACTCACCTCGTTTTCCTGGCAGGAGGTGATCGAGTGGCTCGGGTTTCTGGCAGTCGTGGGGTGACCGGGGCTACCGAAGCCGGTCTGATGAAGGCGCTCTACGACGAACACGCCGCGGTTCTGTGGCGCTACGCGCTGCGGCTGACGGGGGACGCGAGCCAGTCCGAGGATGTGGTCCAGGAGACGTTGCTGCGGGCATGGCAACATCCCGAGGTCGTCGGCGACACCGAGCGTTCGGCGCGGGCGTGGTTGTTCACCGTGGCCCGCAACATGATCATCGACGACCGGCGCAGCGCGCGGTTTCGCAACGTCGTCGGCTCCACAGACGTGTCGGGTGCGCCCGAACAGTCCACGCCGGACGAGGTCAATGCGGCGCTGGACCGGTTGCTGATAGCGGACGCGATGGCTCAGTTGTCCGCCGAGCACCGAGCAGTGATCGAACGGTCCTACTACCGCGGTTGGACCACCACACAGACTGCTGCAGACCTCGGCATCGCAGAGGGAACAGTGAAGTCGCGACTACACTATGCCGTGCGGGCGTTGCGACTCACTCTGCAGGAACTTGGGGTTACCCGATGAGGGGCTCCGAATGCGCGAGGGTGAGAAGAAATGGATGAAATGATGACGTCGGTGCGCGATATCGGCCCTCCCGAAGACCGTTACGCGATGTGGGATGCCGCATACGTGTTGGGCTCTTTGTCGGCCGCGCAACGCCGCGAATTCGAGACGCACATGGCGCACTGTCCGGCCTGCCGGTCGGCCGTCGCCGATCTCAGTGGTGTGCCGGCCCTGCTGTCACAGCTCGACCGTGACGAAGTGGCCGCGATCGACCAATCCGGTCCGGCCCCGGAGATGTCTGCGGAATTGCTGCCGTCCCTGCTGGCGACGGTTCGCTGGCGGCGGCGCCGCACCCGGGTGGTGACGTGGGTGGCGTCGACGGCCGCTGCCGCGGTCCTGGCTATCGCGGTGTTCGTCGGTCTGCAGGGGTGGTCGTCGACTCCGTCCCAGCAGGTGACCGCGTCGTCGGAGCCGATGGCGCAGGTGAGTACCAGCCTGCTGACGTCGACCGTCGCGGTCAGCAGCCAGCACTGGGGGACGTCCATCAACCTGCGCTGCGTGTGCCTGGCTCCGCTGAACGCGCACCATGACACGCTCGCGATGGTCGTGCTGGGGCGTGACGGCAGCCAGACCCGACTGGCGACATGGGTGGCCGTGCCCGGCCACACGGCGACGCCCGCGGGTGCCATCTCGACTCCGGTTGACCAAATC
>CAWCRJ010000009.1:0-300391 GCA_963797865.1 uncultured Actinomycetota bacterium | reverse complement strand
ATCACGAACGCGACGAGGGGCGCCCAGCCGCGGTAGTGCAGAAGCGCCAGACATAGATGGTTGAGCCCGACCTGGACGGCGAACGTGATGGCGTAGAGAACCATGACCGCGATGAACCGGGCGGTGCTGGGTGTCGCCTGGAAGGTCCAGCGGCGGTTGATCAGGTACGCCGTGATGGTGCCGACGATGAAGCTGGTGGCCTTGGACAGGTCGACCTGTACGCCCAGGACCTTCCACAGCAGCAGGTAGAGCCCGAAGTCCACGATTCCCGCCAGGCCGCCGGTGACGACGAACCGGGTGACCTGCGTCGTCAGGCTCAAGTGCGGGCGCACGTCTTCAGACGCGGCGTCGGGCAGCGGGGCAACCATCGAGGGGAGTCTAACGGGCCCGCTGGGCCCTCCCGGCAGGCGTCAGCGGGGCAGCTTGACCGAGATCAGCTCGACCTGGTTCTCGCCCTGCGGCGTCGGGTAGGTCACCGTGTCGCCGGGTTTCCGCCCGGCCAGGGCTTGGGCCAGGGGGCTGCGAATGGTCAGCGTCTCGGCCTCCCGGCCGACGGGAGTCTCCTCGACGATCGAGATCACGTGCATCGTGACGACTTCACCGTCGGCGAACCGCAGGGTCACCTCGGTGCCGCCGGGCAGCGTCTCCGACGCGTCGGCGTCCGATGGCCCGGTCCGCAACCGCCGGTCCAATTCGTTGATCCGGTCGGTGAGCACCACCAGTTCCTCCGCCCGCTGGATCGCCTCGGCGGCGTCGCCGTGATCGCCCACCATGCCGCGGTCGTTCTTGACCTCGGCCTCGAGGCGCTCACGCCGTTGCCGTAGCCGGTCCAGCTCCGCTTCGAGGTTGTTCCGCGCGGCGTCCGCTGCTGATGGGGCTCTTTTGCTCACGTCGGTGGACCTTTCGCCCGGTTGCTCAGGTGGCGTTCCAGTGTGACACCACGACGAGCAGGCCGCTACCGTCATTGCGCCGCCCGGCGCGTCGGCGCACGCATCGCGTCGAGCCCGTCCGCCGCCGTCGCGGCAATCGTGCTCCGCACCATGTAGCGCGGCTCCCGCACCGGCCACGGCCGGCCGCGATGCATGACCGCGCGGTTGTCCCACATCACCACGTCGCCCTCGCGCCACAGGTGCAGATAGGTCGTACCGGGCGCCGTCGCCGCCTGGGTCAGCTCGGTGAGCAACTCTTGCGCGGCTTTCCGCTCCATGCCCTCGACCCCGTAGGTGTGCGAGGCCATGTACAGCGCCTTGCGGCCGTTGACCGGGTTCTTCCAAACAAGGCGCCAGCATTGTGGCGGCAGCGCCGCCCGCTCAGCCGGGCCTACCAGGTCGGGCGCGATCTTGCCACGCGAAAAGGCGTATTCGTGCCAGGCGAAGGTATCTTCCAGCTGCCGCTGCAGTGCCGGATCGAGGCGCTCGAACGCAAGCCGGGTGGAGACGTACTCGGTCTCGCCTCCCTGCGCCGGAACGATGCGCGACGACAGCACCGAAGCGAGCGCCGGCACCGGCTTGAACGAACTGTCGGTGTGCCAGAGCTGGTTCGCCTTGTTTTCCAGGGCTAGCCGGTGATCTTCCGGCACTATGTTGCCCTGCTCGTCGAGGGTCGAGAGGATCACGAGGTTGGTGCCGTGGCCCTGCGAATTCACCTTGGTGACCTCGAGCGGCCCGAAGCGGCGCGAGAAGGCGAGCTGCGCTTCGTCGGTGACGTCCTGGTCACGAAGGACCAGAACCGAATGCTCCTCGAACGCCGCGCGCACCGTCGCGTACGCAACGTCGGCCGACGCAACGTCGTCAATGGTGACTCCGCGCAGCTCCGCGGCAAAGCCGGGGCCCAACTGCAGGACTTCCATCGGCTCCCTTCGTCCACTCGAGGTTGAGCACGACTGTCCACCCCAAACGAGCTCCCGGCAAGCAAGCCGGCACGGCGGGACTTTTACAGATGGCGATGGCCCGAGGACAAACGGCTGCTACACCCAGTAGGGCACGCGGGCGCGGTACTGGCGCATGGCGAAAGCGGCCAGCAGCCATCCGACGGCCGTCAACACCAGCACCACGGCCCAGTGCCGCAGTTCCTGATGAGAGCCCAGCAGCGGGGCGCGCACGATGTCGAGATAGTGCAGCAGCGGGTTGAGTTCGACGATCTTCGACCAGCGCCCGGCGCCTTGCTGTCGCAGGGTGTCGTCGTTCCAGATTATCGGCGTCATGAAGAACAGCAATTGCACCACCGAAAAGAGCAACGGTCCGATGTCGCGGTAGCGGGTCGCCAGGATGCCGAAACACAGCGACACCCAGATGCAATTGAGCACGATCAGCGCCAGCGCCGGGATCACCGAAAGATCGGCCCACGACCACGGTTTGGGGAAGATCATTGCGATGACGACGTAGATGACGATGTTGTGCGCGAACAAGATCATCTGCCGCCACACCAGCCGGTAGACGTGCACGCTCAACGGCGTCGGCAGTTGCTTGATCAGTCCCTCGTTGGCGACGAACACGTCGGCGCCCTCCAGAATGGCGGCGTTGATCAGGTTCCAGATGATCAGCCCCAGCGTCACATACGGCAGATGCACCGACAGCTCGAGATGAAACAGCTTGGAGTACAAGCCGCCCATCGCGACGGCGGTTGTTCCGGTCGCGATGGTGATCCAGAAGGGCCCCAGCACCGAGCGGCGGTAGCGCTGTTTGATGTCTTGCCAGCCCAGGTGCAGCCAGAGCTCGCGGCGGTGGAAGCCGTCGACTAGGTCGCCTCGAGCACGGATGAACGTCCGCGACTGTGCGGCGGCGTCAATGAACGTCATGCGAATCCTCCCGGCTTGCCGAACTGCTCGCGACGTCCCAAGCGCCGCAACCGGATCCATTCCCGCAAACCGCGCGGGTCGCGACGGGTCACCAGGAAGAACCAGCCGAACCGCACCCATTCCTGCACCAGCAGCTTGCGCAGGCCGGGCTGCGACAGCAGGTAGCCGCGGTTGCGGTAGGTATAGAACCGCTTGGTCTGGTTGTCCGGATATTGGGTGTGCATGCGGCCACCCAGAATCGGCCGAAACTCGTCGGATCCGCAGGGGTGCAAGTAGATCGTGTCCAGGCAGGTCCCGAACGGTAGGCCGGACCGAACCAGCCGACGGTGCATCTCCACCTCGTCGCCGCGGATGAACAGCCGCAGGTCCGGGACGCCCACCGCGTCCAGGGTGGTGGCCCGAAACAGCGCGCCGTTGAACAGCGAGGCGATTCCGGGCAGTAAGTCCTGCCCCGCTTCGGTACGCAATTCGCTTGTGCGCCTTCGCCATACCAAGCCGCGTCGCAGCGGAAAGGCCAGCCGTTCCGGGTCCTCGGAGTTGCAGACCATGGGTGATACTTCGGCCAGGGCATGCGTTTCGGCGCAGGCCAGCAGGGTCGCCAGCACGGCCGAGTCCTGCGGGCGGCCGTCGTCGTCGGCCAGCCACACCCAATCGGCGCCCTGGGCCAGCGCGTGCAGCATGCCCAGCGCGAAACCCCCTGCGCCGCCCAGGTTTCGGTGGGAGGCCAGGTAGGTGGTCGGGACCGGCTGGCCGGCCACCAGGTCGCGGATCCGGCCGGAGCCCGGGCCTTCGCCGGAAAAATCGTTGTCCACCACGATGAGGTGATCGGGCAGCCGGGTTTGGGTGCTCAGCACATCGAGTGACTTGGCCAGCTCGTCGGGGCGTCGGTGGGTGACGACGACGGCGAAGACGGTCTCACTCATCCCCGGATGCTCTTTGGGCCAGGGGTGTCTCAAGCCGATTCCCTCGCTGGGTCTCTTCCAGCACCTCACGGACGTGCCGGGCCGCGTCCTCCCCTTCGTACGCGCGCACCACGTCTTCGATGGCGCCGGACATGCGGATGACGCCGTGGTCGATCCACATCGCCGTCTTACACAACCGGGCCAGGAATTCGTTGGAATGGCTGGCGAACACCAGGATTCCGGAGCGCTCCACCAGACTCTGCAACCGCGACTGCGCCTTCTTCAAGAATTCGGCATCCACCGCGCCGATGCCTTCATCGAGCAACAGGATCTCCGGGTCGATGCTGGTGACCACGCCCATCGCCAGCCGGACACGCATGCCGGTGGAATAGGTGCGCAGCGGCATGGATAGGTAGTCGCCCAGCTCGGTGAACTCGGCGATCTCGTCGACCTTGGACAGCATCTGCTTTCGCGTCTGACCCAGGAACAGACCGCGAATGATGATGTTCTCGTAGCCGGAGATCTCGGGGTCCATGCCGACGCCCAGATCGAAGACCGGTGCGACCCGTCCGGTGACGGTCGCCCAACCCCGGGTGGGTTCGTAGATGCCCGAAAGTAGGCGCAGCAGAGTCGATTTGCCGGCCCCGTTGTGGCCCACCAGGCCGACCCGGTCGCCCAACTCGAGGGACATGGTGATGTCGCGCAACGCTTCGACCACCACCACGTTGGAGCTGTTGCGCCCGATCGTGCCGCCGGCCTTACCCAAGAAGGCCTTCTTCAACGAACGTGACTTGGCGTCGAAGATGGGAAACTCCACCCACGCGTTGTGCGTCTCGATGTGAGGACCAGAAACCGGCGCCATTGGTGCTGCGTCTGCTTACAGGTACTGACCGTGCCCGGGCGCGCCCGGCTTACCGATGCCCGGGGGAAGCGCGCCTTGGCGCATTTTTTCCAGCTGCGCGCGGGCGGCCATCTGCTGGGCGAAGAGCGCGGTCTGGATGCCGTGGAACAGCCCTTCCAGCCAGCCGACCAACTGCGCTTGGGCGATGCGCAATTCGCCGTCGGACGGTGCGGCGTCCTCGTTGAAGGGCAGGGTGAGGCGGTCGAGCTCCTCACGCAGTTCCGGTGCCAAGCCCTCCTCCAGTTCCCGGATGCTGGTCGCGTGGATCTCGCGCAGTCGATTACGGCTGGCCTCGTCCAACGGTGCGGCGCGCACCTCCTCGAGCAGTTGCTTGATCATCGTTCCGATTCGCATCACCTTTGCCGGCTGCTCGACCAGGTCGGTCAGGGAACGCTCGTCGGCGTCGTCGTCGGCGAGCGCCATCATTCGCGGGTCGACGCCGCCGATGATTTCGACGTCGTCGTCATCGTTGCGGGTACTCAATCCTTCACCATCCTTTGTGGACTATGAGTGTGGCGGCGTGCGGTTTCCGCGCCATTCATAAATTCGGGCACCGCCATTGTCGTAGATCAACGCCCACGACTTCGACTTATCCAGTGACACTAGTCCTTCGGGTACGGCGAACCCCCGGACAGTCGGCGTGCTGGTGTAGATGTACCGAATATTGAGCGCTTTAATCGCCTCGAGGACCCGCGGATCGGAATCGCCGTCGCGGGCCGAGGTCCAGAAGATGTATCGGTAGTAGCCCGGGCCGGTCTGCTGCGGGAAGTCGTAGTGGGTCCACAACGGATGCAGGTCGGCGACCGCATACATCCACGCGGTGCCGTCGACGTTCGAATCGCCGATCAAAGTCTCGTGCGCGCCCGGCAGCTTGGCCAGATAGGCCATGGCCATCAGGTCGCGCTGGTCGATCATCACCGAGTCGTACTTGTCGCCGAATAGCACCAGGTGCCGATACAGGTAGTGGCGACCGGTAAGCACCGTGGCTGCCACCAGCAGCACGGCGGTTGCCGAGATCCAAACCGGGGTGGGCAGAGGTTTGAAGCGGTTGGTGACGCGTCTGGCGCCGGCCACGACGCCCATGACGATCGCAAACATCGCGACGCCGGCCATCGGCTCCAGCAGCAAGGTGATAGCGGCCGAGATCCGGCGCGGATCCTTATAGAAGAACTCGCCGAACATTCCGGCCACCGCACCGAGCGGGCCGCCCAACGGGTTTCCGGCGTCGACGTCGACCACCACGAGCACCAGCCATAAGGCGAGTGGCCACCAGATCTTCTCGACCAGGAAAATGACCCCGCCGATGGCCGTCACCGCAATCAGCCCGTACTGCACCGGAAAGTCATTCAGGTGACGGGAGTGCTGGAAGACCGCGTCGAAAATTCCCCGCTTCCTGCTGAGGTGGTTCAGAAAGGAGTGCCCGGCGATGATGTCTTCCTGTCCTTTGACGCTGATGAACTGCGGCAACAGGATCAGCCCGGAGACCACCGCAACGCAGGCCAGCGCGACAAAATCGGCCAGCCTGCCGCGCACCGGACGCCACACCGCATCCATCAGCCACCAAGCCACCAGGAACAACAGCACGATCACCCCGCCGGTGATGTGCACGGACATGACGCCCACCCACGCCAGGACGGCGGCCGGGATGCGGTCGCGGTGTCGCAGCGTGGTGGTGATCAAGACGAAAGCCGGAACCGCGACTCCATATGCCGCGAGGTTGGGCATCGCCGCGACGCCGAACTCGACATAGGGGACCGCGGTAAACGATGCCGACAGTGCCGCCGCGGTGGCCGCCGCCCCGGCGCTGCGCCACTGGGTGGTGTGCCGCCGCACCAGATGCCAGGTGAACATTGCCGCGCTGGTGGGGAACAACCAAACCGATGCGGCCACCGAAGTCAGTGTGTAGCCGGTAGTGGGCGCCGCCCCCGTCAACTGGCAGAACACGGCGATCAAGGCGTGGAACACCGATGGGTAGTACAGCGTCTTATGGGTCTCGACGTTGCGTAGCTCGCCCATGTGGGTCGACGACGCCTGGCCGGTGTCCAGGATGAAACGCACCTCGTTGGCGTGCCAGACGGCGTCCCAGGTGCTCGGGATGGTCTGCCAATGGGCGGCCAGGCCGCGGTAGGCGGCCCACATGATGAGCAGGGCACCCAAAAACACGCCCGCCCCCACCGTGACGGCGGGCCAACGGCTGATCCCGCGAACTTCGGCATCGCGGTTGCGATAGCGGGCGAGCAGCAACTGCAGGCCGATCATCAGCAGGCACACCACGACCAGCGCCGCCAGTGCGGTCCAGCCGTTCCACGGAATTCCGATGGCACCAAACGGAATAATGGCGAGCGCGACCACGCCGAACGTCATCGCCGGGCCAACCGCGACAGCGACCGGCCAAGACAACTGACTGATACGTGCGATGATCGCCCCGGGCGCTATCAGCAAGAACAATGCAATGAGCGTTCCGAACCAGAGCCCCACTGGACTAGTATGGCTGGCCGGGTGCCCTGGCTCGGGAGGCCACCAACTGGCCGGAACGTCTCTGGGACCCGCTACCGTCACAGTTTCGCAAAAAGCGGAAGCCCTAAGGTGGCCCATATGGCATATGACGTCGCCCGGGTGCGCGGACTGCATCCGTCGCTGGGTGACGGCTGGGTACACTTCGACGCCCCGAACGGGATGCTGATTCCCGATTCCGTCGCGACCACGGTGTCGACTGCTTTCCGCAGGTCCGGTCCCACTACTTTGGGCGCACACCCATCGGCGCAGCGCAGCGCCGCGGTTCTGGAGGCCGCGCGGGCGGCGGTGGCCGATCTGTTCAACGTCGACCCCGCGGGTGTCGTGCTGGGCGCCGATCGTGCGATCCTGTTGTCGGCGCTGGCCGAGGCGTCGTCGTCGCGGGCCGGCCTGGGCTACGAGGTGATCGTCAGCCGCCTGGACGACGAAGCCAACATCGCCCCGTGGCTGCGCGCGGCGCACCGGTACGGCGCCAAGGTCAAATGGGCCGAGATCGACATCGAGACGGGTGAGCTCCCCACGTGGCAGTGGGAGGGGCTCATCGGGAAGTCGACCAGGCTGGTCGCCGTCGCCTCGGCCTCCGCGACGCTGGGCACGGTCACGGACCTGCGGGCGATGACCAAGCTGGTGCACGACGTCGGTGGTCTGGCGGTGGTCGACCATTCCGCCGCGGCGCCCTACCGGCTGCTCGACGTCAAGGAAACCGACGCCGACGTGGTGGCGGTGAACGCCGCGGCGTGGGGCGGTCCGCCGATCGGGGCGATCGTGTTCCGCGATCCCGCGTTGCTCAACTCGTTCAGTTCCATCTCACCGGACCCCAAGGCCGTCGGGCCGGCCCGCCTCGAGATCGGGGCGCACCAGTTCGGTCTGCTGGCCGGGGTGGTGGCCAGCATCGAGTACCTGGCGTCGCTCGACGAATCCGCCCGCGGCAACCGGCGCGAACGACTGGCGGTATCGATGCAATCCGCCACGTCGTATCTGAACCGGATATACGACTACCTGATGGGGTCGTTGCGGTCGCTGCCGTTGGTGATGGTGATCGGACGTCCGGAGGTGCGGATCCCGGTGGTCAGCTTCGCGTTGAACGGTGTGCCCGCCGAGCGAGTGGTTCAGCGGTTGGCGGACAACGGGATTCTAGCCGTCACCAACGAAAGTTCCCGCGCGCTCGATGTGTTGGGCGTCAACGACGTCGGCGGCGCGGTCACGGTTGGCCTGGCGCACTACTCGACGACGGCCGAAGTCGACCAGTTGGTTCGCGCGTTGGCGTCGCTAGGCTAGTTGTACTGCTAGTCCAGCACCTCACCCCGTCACCGCGTGTGCACGTACGGCGGGAATCCGCCGAAATCTCCTCCACCTCGCACACGGAAAGCCCTGAGCGCACACTCGACTGCCCGGCCCCTTGGCTAGACCGTCAGGACGACCTTTCCGGTCACCTTGCTCGACGTCAGCTGTTCATGTGCCTCACCGGCCTGCTGGATGGGCAGGCGGGCGCCGATGATCGGCCGGACGCGGCCCTCGGCGATCATCGGCCACACCGACGCAATCACCGCCTGCACGATCTCGGTCTTGCTGTTGGACCCGGTCACCGGGCGGGCGCGCAGCGTGGTTCCGATGACCCGCGCGCGCTTGCCCAGCAGCTTGCCGATATTGAGCTCGCCCTTGATCCCGCCTTGCATGCCGATAATCACGAGTTGCCCGTCGGTGGCCAGGGCGTCGATGTTGCGGTCGAGGTAGGAGGCGCCCATGATGTCGAAGATCACGTCGGCGCCGCCGGCATCTTGCACGCGCGCGACGAAGTCCTCGTCGCGGTAGTTGATGGTGATTTCGGCGCCGAGCTCGCGGCAGAATTCCAGCTTCTCCGCCGATCCGGCCGTGACGGCCACGCGCACGCCCAGCGCGCGGGCGACCTGGATGGCGTGGCTGCCGATGCCGCTGGCCCCGCCGTGCATCAGCAGCAGCTGTCCCTTGCCGAGATGCGCGGTCAGCACCAGATTCGACCAGACGGTACAGGCCACTTCCGGCAACCCGGCAGCGTCGATCAGGTCGACGCCGTCGGGAATCGGCAGCAGCTGGCCGGCAGGAACGGCGACGTATTCGGCGTAGCCGCCACCGGCGAGTAGCCCGCAAACCTCTTGTCCGACAGACCAATTCGGCACTTCGGAACCGATGTCGGCGATGACGCCGGACACCTCCATGCCGATGATCTCGCTCGCACCTGGCGGCGGCGGGTATTTGCCGGCGGCCTGCAGCAGGTCGGCGCGGTTGACCCCGGCGGCGGCGACCTTGACCAAGACCTCGCCCTGTCCGGCGGACACATCCGGCACTTCCTGCCAGGAAAGCTGATCGGCGGATTCGGCGACGATGGCGCGCATGGTGGCCACGCTACCGAGTCCCGCTACCCTAATCAGCGGTGGCGTGGCAGAGCGGCCTAATGCACTCGCCTTGAAAGCGAGAGACGGCTAACACCGTCCGGGGGTTCAAATCCCTCCGCCACCGCTCTGATCAGTCGACACTCTGGTGCAGCGTGGGCGCGTAGCGCAGCACTGCGCCCACGCCGTCGGCCGGGGCGATCCGCTCGTCGGTACGCACGAGGGCGGCGCCGACCGAAATCGCCGATACCGGCAGCGCCTCGTCGGCCCGCAGCGTCTTGGCCGGAGCGGCACCCTGCTCGGACAACACGTTCTCGTCGGGCGCAATCGCCGTCAAGCCCTCGTCGGCAACGACGGTCGCATCACCGATGTCCCCGATGATCAGTGTCTCCACCGCACCCTGACGCAGCGCCGAGCAGACCGCGCCGATTCCCTCGGCCGCCAGCCCCGACTGCCGCCCGATCTCGGCGGTAAAGCGCTGCGCCGCATCGTCGATGGTGCGCAGCTGGCGCTTGACGAATTCGCCTTCGATGGCGTGCTCGATCTCGCCGAAGTCGTGACCGCTGTGGCGCGCCCCGATCTCGAGGGCCACCGTGCGCTCCTGCAGTCGCTCGGGCAGCGCCGCGAGCAGATCGGAGCGCGAGCGCACCTCACCCACCACAAAGATCACCTCGATCGCCTTGTCCTCGGCGAGCTCAGCGACGTGGTCGGCCACGGCGCGCAGGTTTTTACGGGCGGCCTCTTCGGTGCGCAACTGGGGGTCGCCGTAGCCCGCGGTCTCGGCGCCGGCGGATTTGTGCACGGGATAGCCACCGCCGTCGACGGTTTCGGTGCGCAGCGCCCCACCGATGTGGGTGGTGATGTCGGCACCGCTGTGGTCGACGACCACCAGCACGTAGTCCGGGTGATCGAAGCTTTGCTCGAGAATCGGTACCAGATAGGGCAATTCGGAGACGCGGACGATGTCGGTGGCGGCGGGGCGCGCCAAGTGCTCGTTGATCACCACACCGTCGGCACTGGCGATCACCGCGCGCCCACTGCGGCCGATCGGCGGACGCAGGTTCATGATCGCGTCCTCGATCTGGCTGATCGCCGGCCCCCCGGCGCCCAGTCGCTCCAACTTTTCCTTGACCGCCCGCCACTTGAGCTCGAGTTGAGTCTCGGCGTCGTGGGTGTCGTGTGAGTCGTCGAAGTACACCGAAGCGAACGGCCCCGGTGCGTCCAGCAGCTTGCGGAAGCGTTGCGAGTCCATGCAGTGTTGGTTGCCCCACGAGCCGCGGGACAAACACCTAGCTTCGATCGCCCTCGCTGTCATCGAAGAAGTGCCACTCGCCATCGTGCTGGACTTCCATGCGCCAGCCGAGTTCGCTGTTGTCGGCCTTTTGGTCGACGAACCACGCGTGTGCGTCGTCGGCGCTTTCGATGTCTTTGGTCGCGACGACGTCGCCCTTCGGGTCGAGCACTCGATAGGTAGCCATGGATGGCAGTGTTCCCACTGCCGCCGTCGTCAATCGGTTGGCATTTCGGCGGTGATCGTGTCCAGCAGGGCCGTGTACCGGCGGGCTTCGGGATCCCGTCCGGGTTTGCCGCTGCTCACCACGCCGGCCGACAGTCCGCGCGCGGGGTCGGCCCAGATCGCGATGTTGACCAGCCCCAGGTTGCCGAACGCGTGTGGCGCGTTGCGCCCGAACGGGCCCCACCGGTTGGTGCCCAGGATGTACCCGGTGCCCCAGCGGGCCGGTTTCAACCCGACGGCGAAATCGGGTCGTAGCCTTCGACATTCGGTCACGGCGCCGTACATGGTCTCCGGACTGATTACGCGCACACCGTCGAGTTCGCCTCCGCGCCGCCATATTTCGGCGAACCGCGACATCTCCTGTGCGGTCGAGACTGTGTTCGACGACGGAATGATGGTGGTCAAGAACATCGGAGAGTTCGTATACGGGATCATCTCGTGCACTGTTCCGCCGATCGCCTTGCGGAAGATCTGCGCGACCACCGGCGGAAGCGTCCGCCCGGTGGCGTGGCTCGGCGCGACCAACGGGACGTCCTGCTCAGCGACACCGAAGTTTGTCCAGCGGAAGTCGAGTGGGTCGAGGATTTCGGTGGCCAGGATCTCGCGAATCTCCTTGCCGGTGGCCGCGTAAACGATCTCGCGCACCAGCGGACCCCAGGTCAGCGCGTGGTACATGTGGAACAGTCCGGGGCGGTAGAGCGGCCGTAACTCGCCCAGCTTCTGCTGCGCGTATTCGTGGTCGTCGGCGCGGGTGACGTCCGGCCTGGGCCCGGTCGGAAAGGGCAGTCCCGCGCTGTGCGTCATCACGTGCCGGATGGTGATCCGGTGCTTGCCATGACTGGTGAACGTGGGAATGTATTCGCACACCCGGTCATCGAGCGAGAAGACGCCGCGCTCGACGAGCATGTGCACCACGGTCGCCGCGAATCCCTTGGCCGCCGAATACACGCAGAACGGAGTGTCGGGCGTGACCGCAATCTTCTCTGCGTCGGGCGGATCGCTTGGGGCGTTGCCCCAGCCGTGGCCGATCGCGCGGTTCAGCACCACGCGACCGTGCTGCCGGATGCAGAGCTGGATCGCGGGATGGAAGCCGGCCCGGTACCAATGTCGGGCTGCCTGCCAGATCCGGTCGACGGCGGCGCTGTCGATTTCGGAGTGGTCTTCGGCGCCGATTGCCGTCACGGAGTCCAGGTCTGCAGGAAGGCGGACCTTTCCGTCTGGTGTCGTCACCTCAGCGAGGGTACGTGGCGTCCGATTATTCCCCGGTGAACTGCGGTGGGCGCTTCTCGAACGTCGCCGAGATGCCCTCGGTCAGGTCCTTGGACGGCAGGAAGGCCGCGTTCCAGGCCGCCACATATCGCAGGCTCTCCGAGACCGCCGCGATGCGTTGCTGGTCGAGAACGTCCTTGACGCCGTGCACGGTCAGCGGGGGATTGGCGGCGATCTCCGCGGCGGTGGTGTGGGCCGCGGCCAGGGTGGCCTCGGCGTCGGCGTACACGTCGTTGACCAGACTGATCTTCTCGGCGCGGGCCGCGTCGATGTCCTTGCCCGTCAGCGCCAGCTCGCGTAGGTGGCCGTCGTTCAGGATCATCGGCAGGCGGGCCAGGCTCCCGACGTCGGCGACGATGGCGAGCTTGACCTCACGCACCGAGAATTTGGCGTCGGCGCTGGCGTAGCGGATGTCCACCGCCGAGATCAGGTCGACGCCGCCGCCGATACACCAGCCGTGCACCGCCGCGATGGTGGGGGTCCGGCAGTCAGCGACCGCGCTGATCGCACCCTGCATGCGCTTGACCTCGCGGTGGAACACCGCGCGCGGGCCGGCCAGCGCGTCGCCGGACAGCAGTGGGGTGAACGAACCGCCCATCGCCGGCACGTCCAGGCCGTAGCTGAAGTTCTTGCCCGAGCCGGTCAGCACGATGGCCCGCACCTCGGGGTCGGCGTCCAGCGCCGCGAACAGCTCGGGCATTTCCGACCAAAAGGCCGGTCCCATCGCATTGCCCTTGCCCGGTCCGATCAGCGTCACCTGGGCGACGTGGTCTTTCGTCTCGACGGTGACGGATTCGTATGCTTGCGCCATATCGAGACCGTAGCGTGGCGAATATGGCCCCTGACTTGCGACCCGGACCGCATTCCCCGCCCACGGACGAGCTGCACAGCGCCGAGGACACCTTGGGCGTCCTGCAGCGGGTCGTGCACACCATCGCCGCCGACGACCTGTCACGACCGACGCCGTGCGCGGAATTCGACGTGTCGGCGCTCACCGGACATCTGCTGAACTCGATCTCGGCCCTCGGCGGCATGGTCGGCGCGCAGATTCCGGCGCGCGAGGAAGGCGATTCGGTGGAGCGCCAGGTGGTTGCCGCCGCTCGGCCGGCCCTGGACGCATGGCACCGCCATGGTCTGGACGGGTCAGTGCCGTTCGGCAAGGGTGAGATGCCCGCAAACAGTGCGTGCGCCATCCTGTCAATCGAATTCCTCGTCCACGCATGGGATTACGCCGCCGCGGTGGGGCACGAGGTCAACGCGCCCGAGCCGCTGTCCGAATACGTGCTGGGGTTGGCGCGTCACATCATCAGGCCGGAGCTACGCGAACAAGCCGGGTTCGACGACCCGGTCGACGTGCCGGCGGACGCCGGCGCGCTCGAGCAGCTGGTCGCGTTCACCGGTCGCAACCCGGCGCGGTAGCGTCCGCACACTCGACAGCTCAACGAGGGCGCCTAAAGGAACTACTCCCGCTCGAGGTAGAAGTAGTAGTACTTGCCGTTATCCCGGACGCCCTTGCCATTCATGATGCCCATCACGGCGTCGTCGTCGATCTTCTTGAAGTGATCGTGCACGGGTTGACCGTCGTAAACCATGGTGGCGGTGACCTCTCCGCGGAAGTCCTCCAGCCACAGGCTGGCCTCGCCCTTGCCCATCTCGACGTTGGAGAACTTATTGCCGTCGGCGTCGAGACAGACGAGTGGCTGCACGTCGCGCACCGACTTGAAGGTCTTGCCATACCAGCCGGCCTTTTCCAGTTGGCCGTTCATCTTGTGACCGGTCTGGAACTCGCCGCCCTTCCACTCGCCGAGCAGGCCGTCGATCGTCGCGGGCGCAAGCTCGGCCCAGAATTCGTCGAGCTCGGAATCTGCGATGTCGCCGCTGCGCTCTTTGAAATCGGTGAACTTCTTCCGCGCGAGGTCCACGGCGTCTCCTTACGATTCGGTGCGGGCTATCCAATCGCGGGCAAAATGCAGCAGAGCGTCGTTTTCGGCCGGCGCACCAATGGTGACACGGACGCCCTCGCCCGCGAACGGCCGCACCACCAGGTGCGCATCCGCGGCTTGGTCGGTGAAATCCATGGTGCGCTCACCCAGCGGTAGCCAGATGAAATTGGCCTGCGACGGGGGGAGTTCGAATCCGGCGTCGCGCAGCGCGGCACCGACGCGGGTGCGTTCGACGACCAGCGCGTCGGTGCGGGCCATCAGCTCGTCGGAGGCCTCGAGCGACGCGATGGCGGCCGCTTGTGCGACGTTCGTCACGGCGAACGGCATGACCACCTTGTCCAGCGCGGTGATCAGGTCCGGGTGGCCCACCGCGTAACCGACGCGCAGCCCCGCCAACCCGTAGGCCTTCGAAAAGGTCCGCAGCACAACGACATTGCTGTGGGTCAATGCCAGCTCCAGGCTGTTGGGCAGCATGCCGTCGCGGATGTATTCGACGTAGGCCTCGTCGATGGCGATCAGGACGCGCGGCGGCACGGCCTCGACGAATCGCGTCAGTGCGTCCGGGTCGACGACGGTGGACGTCGGATTGTTCGGGTTGCACACGAAAATGAGCCGGGTGCGGTCGGTGATCTCGGCGAGCATCGCGTCGAGGTCGTGCGTATGGTCCGTCAACGGCACTTTGACGGTGGTCGCGCCGGACACCTGGATGATGGGCCGGTAGCACTCGAAGCTGCGCCAGCCGATCATCACCTCGTCGCCGGCGGCGGCGGTGATCTGAACAAGCTGCTGGCACAAGGTGACTGAACCGCTACCAACTGCGATGTGCTCGGGGGCGACGGGGGAACCCAGGTGCATGGCCAGCGCGGCCTTGAGGTCGACGCTGGCGCTGTCCGGGTAGCGGTTGACGAGGGCAACCGCGCGCTCAATCGCCGCGTGCACGCTGGGCAGCGGGCCGTGGACGGTTTCGTTGCTGGCCAGCTTGATCGAGCCGGGCACGTTCTTGCCTGGGACATACACAGGCAGTCCGGCCAGTTCGTTGCGCAGGCGGGCGGTCACTTCGACAGTTTATGTCTCGTCTGTGTAAGGTATGGCCGGTTCCGCGCGGGCGGAAAGGGGTCCGGTACCCTCAGAAAGTCCAAGGGAGGCGTGCCAGAGCGGCCGAATGGGGCTCACTGCTAATGAGTTGTCCCCCTCAAAGGGGACCGGAGGTTCAAATCCTCTCGCCTCCGCAGGATCCTTTAGCGGGAACACAGAACGACAACTAAATGACAGGCGCCCGTAGCTCAACGGATAGAGCATCTGACTACGGATCAGAAGGTTGGGGGTTCGAATCCCTTCGGGCGCGCTTCACTAGCTCAGGGTTCGGCAACCCGAAATGATTCGAATCGTTAAGACACAGTTCCTTGTGGACGCGGACTTTCGCCGATAACTTCCGCTCATGACTGAAAGCATTGACCGAATCGGTGGTGGCGCCGGTGGCGGCTTCGTGGGCGGCGGCGCCGGTGGCGGTTTCCTCGGCGGTGGCGGCGCGGGCGGCTAAGCCCCCGACTCGTGCACCCGGGCCGGCTGAACGATCGGGCCGGGCGGCCTATCCGGCCCGGCGCCGGCCAGCAGGTCCAGCTGCATCCACGCAACGTCGTGCCAGCTGCCGTGTTTCCACGCGACGCGCCGGTACAGCCCGGCGTCGGTGAACCCGAATGAGCGGTGGAAGGCGTTGCTGGCCTCGTTGGGCTGGGTGATACCGGCGAACGCCTGCCGGTAACCCCGATCGGTGAGCCTGCGCAACAGTTCCGTGTAGAGCGCGCGGCCTCCGCCGCTATGACGGTGGTCGGCGTGGAGGTAGATCCCGGTCTCGGTCGACCATTGGTACGTGGCACAGGCGATTGAAGGCGTGCCCGTAGGCGAAGCCGATCACTCGGCGACCGCGTTCCAGGACGAGCCATTCGTGGCTTGCCTGGGCGGTGGCGATGCGCGCGGCCATCTCATTTTCGGTCGGGACGTCGATCTCCCAACTGATGACCGTGTGCTCGACGTAGGGCCGGTAAACGGCAAGGCACGCAGCCGCATCCGTTGCCGATGCCGGCCGGACCAGATCGTCGCTCGCGTGCACGTCCCCGCGCTAGGGGCGCGGCTGGAACGGCTGGAACGGACCCCTGCGCGGCGGTTGGGTCACGGTCTGCGTGACGGTGCTGGTTTCGGTGCTCGGTGCGACCGTGGTCGGTGGCTCTGTCGTCGTGGCCGTGTCGGTGCTCGACGGCGGGGCGGTCTCGGTTACCGTCTCGGTCGGGCCTCCACCGCCGCCGCCCCCGTGGTGCCGCGGAGCATGCTCCGTGGTGGTCACCGGCGCGGTGGTGGACGGGACGGGCGTCGTGGTTGCGGGGCTGGGCGCCGGCGACCCGCTGGCGAGCTTGACCACCGCGAACACCAGCACGGCCAGCACGATCACGCCGATGGCGCCGGCGGCGACCAGCGCCGCTGGACGGCGGTACCACGGCGTTGGCGGCTCCGGCGGTTGTGGCTCGGGCTCGTCATACCCGCCGTACCGCGCCACTGCGGTCGGCTCGGAGTAGAAATCCGGTTCCTCGGGATATTGCGGCACGACAGGAGATGTTAGTAGCAGCCCTCGTCGGAGATGAGGCCCAGCGCCCGCTCGAACAGGTGCACCGTGGCCGCGTGCAATTGGTCGCCGACCTCCTTCTCCGCTTTTCCGGCGCAGGCCCGCGCCAGCGTCCCCTCGATCACGATCCCGAGCTTGAAGCAGGCCAGCACGGTGTACCAGGTGATGTGGGACAGGTCGCGGGTGGTGTTGGCGGCGTAGCGCTCGAGGAGCTCATCGGTGCTGGCCAGGCCGTCCTGCCCGCCGAGGGCGTGGCTGAACACGCTGGAGCCGTCGGGCTGGCGCCAGGTGGCCAGCAGCCACCCCAGATCCAGCAGCGGGTCGCCGATCGTGCACATCTCCCAGTCGACGATCGCGACCACGTCCGGGCCGGTGCGGGAGAACATCACGTTGGCGGCGTGATAGTCGCCGTGCATGATGCCCGGCGTCCAGTGGGCCGGCCGGCGCCGGTCCAGCCAGGCCGATACCTCCTCGATGCCGGGGATGTCGGGCCCGGGGTAGCCGTCGTACTCGTTGTAGGACTTCAGCTCCGAAAGCCAGCGCGGCACCTGGCGTTCCAGGAAGCCCTCCGGCTTGCCGAAATCGGCGAGGCCCACCGCAACGTGGTCGACGGCACCGAGTTTGGCCAGCGCGTCGGCCATCGACAGGCCCATGCCGTAGCGCACCGTGGCATCGCCGGCGTGCAGGGGTGGCAGGCCTTCGCCCGCGTTGAAGCCGTCAACCGGGTCCATTAGGTAGAAGACGGCGTCGCCCAGCACGCTGGGGTTCTCGCAGGCGGCGATCAGGCGGGGGTGGGGGACGTCGGAACCAGCCAGTGCGGCAAGGACTTTCGTTTCCCGCAGGATCACGCTGTTGCTGCGCGGGCGTAAGTGTCGTGGCCCGCGGCGCAGCACATATTCACGGCCGGCCCTGGTGAAGCGCAGCATAACGTTCTGGGTTCCACCGGTGACATTGGAAACGTCCCGTAGCGGCCCCTCGCCGAGTCCCTGCCCGGACATCCACTCCGCTACGGCTTCCAGATTCACGTGATCCACTCTTCAGCCCTTCGGGCGCGGCGTGTATCGGAGGGTTTGCGTTCGGATCATGCCGTCGCGAAACACGAAGGTGTCGACACCGTCGTCAACCCGGCTGATAGCCGAGTCGGCGGACCACTGAAGGAACAACACGTCCTCGTCAAAGAGCTTGGTTTTCAAGTCCCAGTCCGCATCCGGCAGATCGGCGAGCAATATCGCGAAGACTCGGCGAATGGCGTCCCTGCCGCGAGCGACGCCGGCGGGGCTGAGCAGCACGGAATCCTCGGCGTAGTCGACGACGATCTCGTCAAGGTCCCCTGTGGCCAGTGCGGTGCCGTGGTGGGCGAATACCTCCTGCGGTGTACGCGACGGGGTGGGCGTCATGGCACTCCTTTGCAACCTGTGGACCGTCTGGGAAAAGACTAGGACAGGGGCGACGGGCGGCCTCGGCCGGCGGCGGCTGGAAGAATAGTGTGCGTAACTTACTTTCTGGGGAAGGGAACTGGCGATGCCGCGGACCGACAATGACTCCTGGGAAATCACCCAAAGCGTGGGCGCCACCGCGCTGGGTGTCGCGGCAGCTCGCGCGGCCGAGACCGAGAGCGAGAACCCACTGATCAATGATCCCTTCGCGCGCGTGTTCGTCGACGCCGCGGGCGAGGGGATGTGGAGCATCTACGCCGACCCGGCGCTGCTGGCCAAGGCGGGCGACATCGAACCGGATCTGCGGAATCGCCTACAGCTGATGGTCGACTTCATGGCCACCCGGACGGCGTTCTTCGACGAGTTCTTCCTCGACGCCGTCGGCGCCGGCGTCCGGCAGGTGGTGATTTTGGCGGCCGGCCTCGATGCACGCAGCTGGCGCCTCCCGTGGCCCGACGGCACCGCCGTCTACGAGCTCGACCAACCCAAGGTGCTGGAATTCAAATCCAACACCCTGCGCGAGCACGGGGCCGAGCCCAAGGCGCGGCTGGTCAACGTCCCGATCGATCTGCGACAGGACTGGCCGAAAGCGTTGCAGGAAGCGGGATTTGACGCCTCCAAGCCCGCCGTGTGGTCGGCCGAGGGCCTGGTTCGTTACCTGCCTGCGCAGGCCCAGGACCTGCTGTTCGAACGGATCAACTCGCTGAGTGTCGAGGGCAGTCGGCTGGCGTCCAACGTGCCCGATTCGGGTTTCACCGATCCCGCTCGTCTGCAGCGCCAGCGCGAGGACATGCGACGGATGCGGGCCGCGGCCGCCGAACTGGTCAACGCCGAGATCACGGACTTCGACGACCTCTGGTACCCGGAGGAGCGCACGCCCGTCGACGGGTGGCTGCGTGACCGCGGCTGGGACGTCACGACGGCGTCCTTCTCGGAGTTGATGGCGCGGTATGGCCGCAACGTACCGCAGGGCGCGGAGGACTCGATGCCGCCCACTCTCTACGTGTCCGCGCAGCGGACGGCGGGAAGATTGCCCGACGGTCAACGCGAACTCAAAAGCTAAGTGCCGCAATGTCTCTCGCAAGGACGGCAAGCAGTATCGGGACGGACGGTACCCTCGCCGTTATGGCTGCTCGACGCGCCCGGCTAAGCGACGTGCATGAGATCGCCGCCGCGATGCCGCACGTCCAGCGTCTGGAGGGTCCCAAGGGCAATGCGATCTACCAGGTGGGCGGGAAGTCGTTCGTGTTCTTCCGCACGCCCCGGCCCGACGCGACCGATCCGGACACCGGCGAGCGCTATGCGGACGTGATCATGCTCTGGGTGGAATCAGAAAGCGACAAGTTGGCATTGATTTCCGATCCCGTTTCGCCGTTCTTCACCACCGACCACTTCGACGGGCACCCGTCGGTATTGGTGCGGGCCAGTCGGCTGGCGGAAATCAGCAGATCCGAATTAGCTGAGCTGATCCAGGACGCCTGGTTGTCCCGGGCGTCGAAGAAGCGGGCCGCCACCTGGCTCGCCGACCACCTCTAACGCCCCAAGCTGCGCCGACAAGCACTGCTGCATAACCCATTGCATGTTTAGACATGAGTCGAATGGGTAATTTCACGTCCACGAGAAAACTTCTTCTCGTCCACATTGGAGGTCACGATGCGTGGCAGCGGGATCATCGGAACGGTTGCGTTGGTGTGGTTGCTGATCGGAGTGTTCGCGGCGTGGCAGCGCGACTACTTCAAAAACGACAACACATCATGCGCCTCGGCGGGCACGGTTGCGGTGACCGTGATCGCCGGACCCTTGAATTACTTCGGTGTCAATCCGAAAGTGACGGATTGCCATCTGCCGCAACCAAGTTCAATGCAATCGATCCACCTCTAACCACTCACTCAAAAAGGAAGTCGACATGGTTATCTTAGGGATTATCCTGCTTGTCCTCGGATTCTTTTTCCACGTACCCATCCTGACCACGCTGGGCATTGTGCTGTTGGTCATCGGCGCGATCCTGTGGATTCTCGGCTCGGTCGGCCGTCCGGTCGCCGGTCGTCGCTACTGGTATTAACGGCTCGACCGAATACGGATCGCGCGGCTGCTCAGCAGTCGCGCGATCCGTTTCACAGGACACGCATAGGTTCGGCATAGCCATGGCTCAGTCCGTGGCCGATACTGGAAGTTGTGACGCAGCCCCGAGCCTCGGTAGAGCGGGTTGTTATGTGTCGTGCAGACGGCAACCCCATCAACGTTTTGGTCGTAGACGACGAATCCGTGCTCGCCGACATGGTGTCGATGGCACTGCGGTACGAGGGCTGGAACATCTCCACCGCCGGTGACGGGGCATCGGCCATCGCGTCCGCCCGTTCCCAGCGGCCCGATGTGGTTGTTCTGGACGTGATGCTGCCCGACATGAGCGGGCTTGACGTCTTGCACAAGCTGCGTGAGGAGAACCCGCAGCTGCCGGTCCTGCTGCTGACCGCCAAGGATGCCGTTGAAGACCGCATCGCCGGACTGACGGCCGGTGGCGACGACTATGTCACCAAACCGTTCAGCATCGAAGAGGTCGTGCTGCGTTTGCGCGCCCTGTTGCGCCGCACCGGGGTGACGACGGTGGACAGCGGCGCACAGTTGGTGGTCGGAGACTTGGTGCTCGACGAGGACAGCCATGAGGTCGCCCGCGCGGGTGAGCCAATTTCGTTGACCTCCACAGAGTTTGAACTGCTGCGATTCATGATGCGCAACTCCAAGCGGGTGTTGAGCAAAGCCCAAATCCTGGACCGGGTATGGAGTTACGACTTCGGCGGCCGGTCCAACATCGTCGAGCTCTACATTTCCTACCTGCGCAAGAAGATCGACAACGGCCGAGAACCGATGATCCACACACTGCGCGGCGCGGGTTATGTCCTCAAGCCGGCCCGCTGACACGCGAAGGGTCTGGTCCCTTCGGCTGCGGCTGCTGGTCGGTCAGATCGTTGTGTTGGCAATCGTCTGCGTCGGCATCACCGCCGCGACCGAACTGGCGCTGCTTCACCATTTGGTGGCCCAGCTCGACGGGCAGCTCGCCGGCACCTCCTACCGTTCGGCGCTCATGTACCCCGAGCAGCCGCATTCGGGCTGGCGGCATCAGCACGTCTATCCGCGACCGGGCCCAGGCCCGCGATTCCTGGACGCCCCGGGGCAGCCTGCGGGCATGGTGGCGGCGGTGGTCAGCCACGGGAACACGGTGGACGCCGGTTACATGACGAGCAGCGGTGATCGGGCCGAGCTGACCCCGACGGCCCAGCAGCAGCTGTCCGGGATCGCCGGCAGCCGCAAGCCGGTGACACTCAACCTCGACGGGCTGGGCCGCTACCGGGTGGTCGCGGCGCCGAGCCGCAGCGGCGGCGACGTCATCGTCACCGGCCTGTCGATGGCCAACATCGACGCGACCCTGATGCGGATGCTGGTCATCTTCGGGATGGTCACCGTCATCGCGCTGGTCGCTGCGACCACGGCCGGTGTGATCATCATCAGGCGGGCGCTGGCGCCGTTGCGCCGCGTCGCACAAACCGCGAGCGAGGTAGCCGGCTTGCCGCTGGCGCGCGGCGAGGTCGAACTCCCCGTGCGCGTGCACGAATCCGACGCAAACCCCTCCACCGAGGTGGGGCAACTCGGCGCAGCCCTCAACCAGATGCTGGACCACATCGCGGCCGCGCTGTCGGCGCGGCAGGCCAGCGAGACGCGGGTTCGCCAGTTCGTCGCCGACGCCAGCCACGAACTGCGCACGCCGCTGGCGGCGATCCGCGGTTACACCGAACTGACCCAACGGATGGGCGATGACCGCGACGCGGTGGCGCAGGCGATGAGCCGGGTGGCCTCCGAGACCGAGCGGATGACGCGCCTTGTCGAGGACCTGCTGCTGCTGGCCCGGCTGGACTCGGGCCGCCCGCTGGAACGCGAACCGGTGGATCTGTCCCGGTTGGCGGTGGACGCGGTCAGCGACGCTCACGTCGCCGGGCCCGATCATCAATGGGAACTCGACCTGCCCGAAGAACCGGTCGTCGTCACTGGAGACGCGGCACGGTTACATCAGGTGCTGACGAACCTGCTTGCCAACGCCCGGGTCCACACCGGGGCGGGCACCGTCGTGACGACGCGGTTGAGCACCGAGTCGTCGCACACCGTTCTGCAGGTCATCGACAACGGACCCGGCATCCCGGCCGCACTGCAATCCGAGGTCTTCGAACGATTCGCTCGCGGCGACTCCTCGCGCTCTCGCAAGGGCGGCAGCACCGGACTGGGCCTGGCGATTGTCTCCGCGGTTGTCAAGGCGCACAACGGAAGTATCGCGGTGGACAGCGCGCCGGGCCGTACCGAGTTCACGGTGCGGTTGCCACCCAATGGATGGCAACCGCCCGCTGTCGAGCCCTAGGTCAGGAGCAAGTCGCGTCGATTTCGAACGGCTTGTTCACCTGCTGCATCGGGTTCGCCATGTCGACGCCGGTGGCGGTGCCGGTGACTTTGTACGTGTTGCCATCCTTGGTCGCCGAGGCGTTGCCCTGGCCACCTTGCGCGTACTGAAGCGTCACGCCGTTCACGTTGCCGAGCTGGACCGCCTTCACCGCGAGCGGAGTGGCGTCGCCGAGCACGACGCTGATCCCGGTCGTATTCCCACCGACCGCGATTGAGATGTTGCCACCAGCCTTGGTGCAAATAGTGGTGCCCTGAACGTTCTGGTCCTTACCGTCGATGATGACTTTCGACGAGTTGTTGCCGCCGGCCGACACGGAGCCTCCCGGCACCGAGGTCGAAACGCCATTTGATTTGTTGCTCGAACAGCCCGATATCCCGGCGACCAGAATTGCCGCTCCAGCTGCCGCGACAGTCAGTCCACGCTTCACCTGTTCTCCTTTGCCCGATAGTTGCGGTCCTCGGCATCGAGAGCCGTCTGGGCAGTATGCGGGTTAACTGGACCTCGATCCAGAACCCGAAGAAATTGTTGCTGTGTTCATTAATTGGACGACGAAAAGCCGTCGGAACCACCTTGTGATGGCGCATTAATGGCAAGGTAAGACTTGTGGACCACAAGTCACCCAGCGCAGTCATCGAATCGGCGCATCGCGGCCATGTTCTGCCTTTTCACGATGAGACGGATTTCGCCAACGCCGACCGCGGATTCATTGCCGCCCTTTCTCCGTGCGTAATCACAGCGGCCGACGGACGGGTGGTGTGGGACAACGACGCCTACTCATTCTTGGATGGTCCCGCCCCGACGTCGGTTCACCCCAGCCTCTGGCGCCAGTCGACGCTGGCCGCCAAACAAGGCCTCTACGAAGTGGTTCCGGGCATCTACCAGGTTCGCGGCTTCGACATCTCGAACATCACCTTCGTGGAATCCGACAACGGCATCATCGTCATCGATCCCCTCGTGTCCACGGAAGTGGCGGCAGCGGCGCTGGCGCTGTATCGCACACACCGGGGTGACGAGCGCCCCGTCGTCGCGGTGATCTACACCCACAGCCACGTCGACCATTTCGGCGGCGTACTGGGCATCACCTCGCAGGCCGATGTGGATGCCGGCGCGGTGGCCGTGCTGGCGCCGGAAGGCTTCGTCGAGCACGCGGTCCAGGAGAACGTCTACGCCGGACCGGCAATGACGCGCCGCGCGACCTACATGTACGGCACCCTGCTGCCGCGCGGACCCCTGGATCAGGTGGGTTGCGGGCTTGGCCAGACGCCGTCCACCGGCGAAGTCGCCTTGATCGTGCCCACCATCGACATCCGCACCACCGGTGAAACACACACCATCGACGGCGTGGAGATCGAGTTCCAGATGGCGCCCGGCACCGAGGCGCCCGCCGAAATGCATTTCTATTTCCCAGGTTTCCGCGCCTTATGCATGGCCGAGAATGCCACGCACAATCTGCACAACCTGCTGACTCTGCGCGGCGCCCTGGTGCGTGACCCGCACGCCTGGTCCGGATATCTCACCGAAGCGATCGACACGTTTGCCGATCGGGCCGGTGTCGTGTTCGCCTCCCATCATTGGCCGACGTGGGGACGGGACAGCATCGTCGAATTCCTGTCGCTGCAACGCGACATGTATGCCTACCTGCACGACCAGACGCTGCGAATGCTCAATCAGGGCCACACCGGCGTCGAGATCGCCGAAATGTTCCAGATGCCACCGGCTCTCGAGCGGGCCTGGCATACGCACGGCTACTACGGATCGGTGAGCCATAACGTCAAGGCGATCTATCAGCGCTACATGGGTTGGTTCGACGGCAACCCCGCCCGGTTGTGGCCCCATCCTCCCGAGGCCCTGGCGCCCCGGTATGTCGAGGCGATGGGCGGAATCGACCGCGTCGTCGACCTGGCCAGGGTGGCCTTCGACTCCGGTGACTTCCGTTGGGCCGCAACGCTTCTTGACCACGCGATCTTCACCGACAGTGAACATGCCGGTGCCCGCGCACTATGCGCCGACACTCTCGAGCAGTTGGCCTACGGGGCCGAAAACGCGACCTGGCGCAACTTCTTCCTCAGCGGGGCAGAGGAATTGCGCGGCGGCAACTTCGGCACCGCCACCACCACAACGTCGCCGTCAATGCTGAATCAGCTGACACCGGAGCAGATCTTCGATGGCCTGGCGATTCGGGTCAACGGGCCGCGCAGCTGGGATCTGGACATCGCCATCGACCTTTCCTTCGCCGACAGAGCGGTCAACTATCGTCTCACCCTGCGTAACGGAGTGCTCGTTCACCGCAAGGTGGCGCCCGACCCCACGACGGCGACCGTTACGGTGCAACTGGCCAATAAGATTCGGCTCCTGGCCATGGCGGTGGGTGATTTCACCTCCCCCGGACTCGAGCTCACCGGTGATCAGACCGCCCTGCAGGCCCTGCTGAGTGTGCTCGACGGGCCCGACCCGAATTTCAACATCGTCACGCCGTGAGCCTGCGCCGCGTCACGCGACGTCGATCACCACCTTGCCCAGCACCTTGCGGTCGGCCACATGCCGTAAAGCCGCGGCGGTCTCGGAGAGCGGGAATCGCGCGCCAATGTACGGCCGCACCGTGCCGTCGGCGAACATCTGCGTCAACTCCTTCAGGTCGCGCACGGCGTCGTCGGGCCGGTCCGTCATAAAGGTGCGGATCTCCATCCCTCGCACGCAGATGTCTTTGAGCAGAATGAGATTGAGCGGGATAACCGGAATCGTACCCGCCGCGTAGCCCAGCGTGACAAAGGTGCCGCCACGCGCGAGCCCGCGCAGCGCCGGCTCCGCATACGATCCGCCCACCGGGTCCAGCACCACGCGGGCGCTGTCGCCGGTGAGTTCACGGATCCGCGTTTTCAGGTCCTCCCGGTCGTAGTCCACGGTCGCCTCGGCGCCGCGCTGCCGGCACAGTTCGAGCTTCTCCCGACTCGACGCCGCGGCCAGCACCCGGGCCCCCATCGCAACCGCCAGGTCGACCGCGGCCAGCCCCACGCCGCCCGCGGCCCCGAGCACGACCACCCAATCCCCCTGTGTGACAGCTGCCGTCGAGCGCAGCGCGTGATAGGCGGTACGGTAGGTGACGCCGAACGCCGCGGCCGAGGCGAAGTCCGCGTCGTCGGGCACGAGCTCGGCCTGACTCGCGTCGAGCAGCGCCTGTTCGGCGAACGCCCCGAATGTGGTTCCGGAAACCCGTTGCCCGGGACTGAACGGCACGCCGTCACCGGCGGCGATGACCTCGCCGGCGATCTCGTTGCCGGGTATGAACGGCGGCGGAATTTTCACCTGGTACTTGCCGGCGATGAACAGTACGTCGGGAAAGTTGACCGCGGCCGCATGGACCCGCACCAGCAGTTGGCCCGGGCCCGCCACGGGATCGGGCACGTCGTCGATCACCAGGTCCTCTGGTGTGCCATAGGAACGACAGATCACCGCGCGCATCAACCGGCCCCCAGTCCACGTAAACAGAACCGCACGACGTGTGCGATGTCGTCGGGGCCGGGCTCCTCGGCCGAGCCCACATAGCGGCGCATGGTCGACGCGGTGCAGCTGAACACCGCCTCGACATCGCGTTCGATATCGCTACTGCCCAGCGCCGCAACGGGTTCAACGAGAAGCTCGCGAAGCGGCCGCATCATCGCCTGGTCGGCGGCACGCCAACTGGTGCCGGCCGAGATCTGGCCGGCCGCCGCTCTGGTCATGCTGATCAGGTCCGGGTCGGCCACCTGCGCCAGCGTGCCCTCGATCCACCGCACGACCTTGTCGCGCGGCTCGGATTCCTTGGCCATCTGGTGCTCGAGGTAGGACACCACGATGGCCACCCCCCGCTCCATGACGGCCAGGATCAGATCGTCCTTGCCGGCGAAATAACGGTAGAACGCTTTGTTCGACGAACCCGCCTCGGCGACGATATCGCTGACCCGAGGTGGTTCCGGCGCCACCCTTTCCATGACGCGCACCGCGGCGGCCAGGATGCGTTCCACCTCCTCGGTGGCCTCCCGCTGGCGTTCGTCTAACGCCCGCTCGACTGCAGCGGTCACCCGGTTAGAGGTCAACGAGCTCACCGTATTTGGCGCGCGCGGCCGCGCGCCGCACGTCGAGCATCTCGCTGGGCCAGTCGCCTTCCTCGGCCTCGTAACCCTTGAGCAGCATTCGGGCCAAATTCACCTTGTGTGCCTCGGTCGGTCCGTCCGCCAGACCCAGCGCGATGCCGCCCAGTAACACGTTCACCAGCGGTAGCTGGTCGGTGAGCCCCAGCGCGCCGTGCACTTGAATGGCGCGCAGCGCAATCGATTTGAGCACCTGTGATGCCAGGATCTTGCAGGCCGCGATCTCGGCCCGCGCGGCGCGTTCGTCGCCGTTGTCGATCAGCCACGCGGCGTGCAACACCGTCAGCCGGAACGGGATCAGCTCGGTGTAGGAGTCGGCGACGAACTCTTGCACGAGTTGTTTGTCGGCGAGCAGACTGCCCTGGGTAAAGCGGCTTTTCGCGCGGCGCGACATGATTTCGACGGCGCGTTGCGCCATCCCGATCGAGCGCATTGCGTGATGCAGGCGCCCGCCGGCCAGCCGGGCCTGCAATATCAAAAAGCCCTGGCCGGCCTCGCCGAGCAACGCGTCCGACGGCACTCGGACGTCGTTGTAATGCACCAGCGAATGGCCAGGCTCGTGCGGATCGGCCCCGACCAGGTGGTGATTCGCTTCCAGGACCAGCCCCTCGGTGCCGGCGGGGATCAGGAACGTCGATGCGCCGGTATGGACCGGCACGTCGGGGTCGGTGATCGCGACGACGATGAAGAAGGAGGCGACGGAAGCGTTGGAGGAGAAGTACTTTCGTCCGGTGATGACCCAGTCGTCGCCGTCACGGACGGCTCGGGTGGTGAAGACCCGCGGATCCGCGCCGCCCTGGGGCTCGGTCATCGAGAAGCACGAGAAGATCTCTCCGGACAGCAGTTCCGCCAGGTAGCGGTCCTTCTGTTCCTGGGTTCCGAAGCGGGCGATGATCTCGGCATTGCCCGTGTCCGGCGCTTGCGTTCCGAACACGATCGGTGCCCACGGGCTGCGGCCCAGGATCTCGTTGATCAGTGTCAGCTTGACCGCGCCGAACCCCTGCCCGCCCAGCTCTGGCCCCAGATGTGGTGCCCACAAACCCTTGTCGCGCACCTGCTGCTTGAGCGGGTCGACGATGCGGCGTCGGTCGTCGTTCAGTGGCAGAAACTCGCAGCCGGGGAAGAGCACCTCCAGCGGTTCCACCTCGTCGCGAACGAACCCGCGGATCCACTCGAGCTTCTCCTCGAACTCCGGCTCGGTAGAAAAGTCCCAGGACATTCGAACACTCCTTTCATTGGTGGTGACCCGCTGCGCCCGGCTTATGTCGATTGTGGCGACCCGCTGCGCCCGGTCGCGCCGCACTTGTGATCGCCACGGCCGCGCTTGCGATCGCCACGTCCGCTGCTTGCGATCGCCACGTCAGGGGATTCCGCCGTCGGCCCGCAGGATCGAGCCGGTGGTGAAGCTGGACGCGTCGGACGCCAAGAACAATGCTGCGCCGACGATTTCACGCGGGTCACCCGCGCGCTGCAACGAAAGGTGCTTGAACGGATTCTGATCGGCGGCCCCCAGATTCCAGGCCTTGCTGACATCGGTCAGAAACGGCCCGGCCATCAACGTGTTGACCCGCACCGCAGGACCGAATGCCTTGGCCAGCGCCTCGGTCATGGCGTTGAGCCCGGCCTTGGAAGCGGCGTAGGGGACGATGTCGGGTGTCGGCCGCAGTGATCCGGCCGTACTCACGTTGATGATCGAGCCCCGGCCGGCCGCCACCATGCGCTCACCCACCAACGCCGACAACCGGAATGGGCCCTTGAGGTTGAGGTTGACCACAGCGTCGAACAGCTTCTCGGTCACGTCGGTCAGCTTGTCGTACAACGGGGACATGCCCGCGTTGTTGATCAGCGTGTCGACCTTGCCGAAGCGTTGGTATGTCGCCTCAACCAATCCATCGAGCTGATCCCAGCGCCCCACGTGCACCTGATAAGGCATTGCGGAACGGCCGGTCTCGGCCTCGATCTCCTTGGCGGTCGAGACGCAGCTGTCCATGTTGCGACTCGCGATCACCACGTCCGCACCGCAGCGGGCCGCGCCGAACGCCATCTCGCGTCCGAGCCCGCGGCTGCCGCCGGTGATCAGGATTACCCGGTCGGTGAGGTCGAAAAGCTGTTCGGCATAACCCATTTCAGGACCTCTTGGTCGGTAGCGATCGAGCGAGCTCGGCCGCTGTGCCGATGAGCTGGAGAATCATCGGGCCGAACGCGTCGGTGATCTTGGAGTCGACTCCTGCTTTTTGGGAGCCGGTCCGCACCCCGGCAGCGTAGGTCTTCTCCAGCACGATGCCCAGCTTCCAGTTGGCCAGCACCAGGTAGTAGTCGATGTTCTCGGTCGACAACCCGCTGACCGTTTCGTAGTGCTCCAACAGCTCGCTGCGCGTGGGCATGCCGCGCATGTCGAGATAAAACCCGTCCTCGCGCGGCTTTTCGCCGTCGTAGCCCAGCAGGCACCACGCCAGGTCCAGCAGCGGATCGCCGACCGTGGTCATCTCCCAGTCCACGATTGCGGCCAGGCGTGCCGGGTCGCCGTGCGCGAACATCACGTTGGCGAACTGGTAGTCGCCATGCATGATGCCCGCGCGGTATTGCGCCGGACGGTTGCGGCGCAGCCAGTCGGACGCCTCGTCAAGACCCGGCAGCTCGCGGACCTTGTAGGCGTCCAGAAACGACAGCCAGCGATCGACCTGCCGCTCGTGGAATCCGTCAGGGCGACCGAAGCCTTCGAGTCCTTGCTTGCGCCAATCCACTCGGCCCAGCTTGGCCGCGCCGTCGACCAATTGGAAGGCCAGGCCGCGCCGGGCCTGCAAGTCGGTGTCGAACGGCGATTGCCACCCGCCGTCCATCGGGCTCCACCCGTCGATCGCCTGCATCACGTAGAACGGCATCCCGAGCACGGCGCCGGTTTCGTCGGACGCGATCAGCGCCGCGTGCGGGACATCGGTGCCGGACAGCGCCCGAACCAGACGGATCTCCCGCAGCAGGCCGTCGATGCGGGCGGCGTCGGCCCGGGCGCCGGGCATCCGCAACACCATCCGCTGGCCCCCGCGCTCGATCAGATAAAGGGTGTTCTGCGACCCGCCCTTCAGCTGGGTCAGCCGCGCCTCTTCGCCACCACCTGGTACGTCATTGGCATCCAGCCACCGGGCGAGCACGCCCGCGTCGAGTCCAGATTCACCCACGCGAGTCACCGTCCAACCATCGCTGCACACCCCAATCTCTGCACGGAGAATAGCATTCTCTGTGCAGTGGCCACTGCGGCTCAGCCCGGCTTGTGCGCGCTCAGTAGGAACCCGGGGGCCATGAAGTGGCCCTCGTCGTCGTGGTCCAGGTGCGCCAGCGGGCCGTCGGGCGACCCGGCCGCGTCGTCTGTGCCGTACACCTTGGCCGCGCGAACGTCGTCGACCCGCCACAGCGTCGCGACGGCGTCGTGCAATTCGGTTTCGGTGAAGCCGGGCGGGCCCGGCCGGTCCGAATGGGCGTCGTCCAATGCGCCGGCGGCGAAGGCCAGGATGTACAGCGCGGCGCCCGGCGCGGCGGCGCGGAAAATGGACTGCACGTAGTCCTGGCGGCGATCGGGCGGCAGCGCGTGAAACAGCCCGCTGTCCAGAATCGTGGAGAAGCGACCGTCATAGCCGCCGAAGTTGGTGACGTCGGCCTGCGCGAATGTCGCCGTCGTCAGCCCGCGCTCGGCGGCAGCGGCGGTGGCCGCCTGAATCGCGGTCGCGCTGGCGTCCAGGCCGACCACGGTGTAGCCGAGCGCGGCGAGGGTCAGCGACAAAGCGGCGTGGCCGCAACCGGAGTCCAGCACCTCGCCGCGGATCTTGCCCTGATCGATGAGCAGCGCCAGTTCCGGTTGGGGCCGGCCGATGCTCCAGGGAGGCGGGGCGGCTTGTCGGTAGGCGGCGTCCCAATCCCTGTCCGGTTCAGTCATCCGTCCTCCTCGGCACTGAGGGCATCAAGCTAGTGCAGCGATGTCATTGTGCACGCCCTGAACGACGGACACCGGGCGATGAGAGACTTCGGACCGGCACAACCTTTCGACTAGACGGGAAGAAACATGCAAGTGCTTCTGGTCCGGCACGCGCTGCCGCTGCGCAGCGAACACGGCCAAGGTTCCGATCCGGACCTGTCGGAGGAAGGGTTGGCCCAGATCGAGCGACTCCCCAAGGCGCTCGCCAGGTTTCCCATCGCGCGGGTGGTGAGCAGTCCGCAGCGCCGGGCCATCCAGACCGCCGAACCGGTCGCGGCGGATCGCGGCCTGACCGTCGAGGTCGACGATCGCTTCGCCGAGTATGACCGCGACCTTCCCGTATACATCCCCGTCGAGCAGATCCGCGCGGAGATGCCCGAAGAATGGGCGCGCCTGGCTCAGGGGCATCTGCCCGGCGCGGTGGACGAGGACGCTTTTCGTGCCCGGGTGCGTGCCGCGGTCGACGACCTGGTCGCCACCGGCGACCCCGACGACACGGTCGCGGTGTTCAGCCATGGCGGGGTCATCAACGTCCTCCTGCACGAAATCCTCGGCACCGCCCGGCTGCTGTCCTTTCCGGTCGACTACGCGTCGGTCACTCGGCTGTTGTTCTCCCGGTCCGGCCAGGCGACGGTGGCGGCGGTCAACACCACCGAACACGTCTGGGACCTGTTGCCGCGAAACCAAAGGCTGCTCGACGACGACACGAGCCGTGGCAAGGCCTGAGCGAAAGACCGGCAAAGCGCAGGTGGTGCGCCGCGTCGAGGCCGGCGATGGTAGACAAGTTCGGTGACTTCAGCTGACCAACTCGAGGGCCTCGACCTGGCCTCGCTGGACTCCTACCTGCGTTCGCTCGGGATCGGGCGCGACGGCGAGTTACGCGCGGACTTCATTTCCGGTGGTCGCTCCAATCTGACGTTCCGTGTCTACGACGACAGCACCAGTTGGCTGGTGCGGCGACCGCCGCTGCACGGGTTGACCCCGTCGGCGCACGACATGGCCCGCGAGTACCGCGTCGTTGCGGCGCTGCAGGACACACCCGTACCAGTGGCGCGCACGATCGCGCTCTGCGAGGACGATTCGGTGCTGGGCGCCCCCTTCCAGATCGTCGACTTCGTCGCCGGCCAGGTGGTGCGCCGTCGCGCTCAACTCGAATCGTTCAGCCACACCGTCATCGGGGGCTGCGTCGACTCGCTGGTCCGGGTGCTCGTCGACCTACACAATGTCGATCCCAGCGCCGTCGGCCTGGCCGATTTCGGCAAGCCCTCCGGTTATCTGGAGCGTCAGGTGCGGCGATGGGGCTCGCAATGGTCGCTGGTGCGGCTGCCCGAGGATCGGCGTGATGCCGATGTGGAACGGCTGCATTCCGGTCTGGGCGAAGCTATTCCGCAGCAGAGCCGCACGTCGATCGTGCACGGTGACTACCGCATCGACAACACGATCCTGGATGCCGACGACCCGACCAAGGTTCGTGCGGTCGTCGATTGGGAGCTCTCCACGCTGGGGGATCCGCTGTCCGACGCGGCCCTGATGTGCGTGTACCGCGACCCGGCCCTGGATTTGATCGTCAATGCGCAGGCCGCGTGGACGTCGCCGTTGTTGCCGACGGCCGACGAACTGGCTGACCGCTATTCGCTGGTGGCCGGTATACCGTTGGCGCATTGGGAGTTCTACATGGCGTTGGCTTACTTCAAGCTCGCCATCATCGCCGCGGGCATTGACTTCCGCCGGCGGATGTCGGATCAGGCCCGCGGCACCGACTCGGACCACGCACCGGAGGTGGTGGCGCCGCTGATCTCCCGGGGTCTGGCCGAACTGGCCAAGCTGCCCGGCTAGCGCGAGGCGGCCGCGTGCTGCCGTTTTGCCGCGCGGCGCAGCTGCAAGATCCGTGCGGTGCCGACCGCCACCGTGATCAGGCCACCGACTACGGCCGCCAGCAGGATCGCAACTCCCTTGGGCTGGCTCCAGCGCCAGCCCAGGAACTGGAAGTCTGTCGGCGTCGTGTTTTGGGTGATGAAGATCAGCAACAGGATCAGGATCAGGAAGCCGGCGATCAGCGACGACCAGAGAGCGCCGGCGCGGGTGAACCCGATGGCCGGCTCTTTGGCGGGCGCGCCGGTCGTGGCGGCGGGGTCGGGCTTGGGGGGCGGCTGCTCGGGCGAGGCAGGGGTGTGGCTGCTCATAATGCCATCTTTGCCCTATCGGACGCCGATTGAAACCGATTCGGGGCAACCAATCCTCGCGGGCCAGCGTCCGCGCGGTTCGGGCGTTAGGGTCGGCGGTATGACGGCACTGCCGCGCCTGCGGGGCGCGATCATCCGCGCGGCAGCATTGGTGATCGCGATGTCCGTCGTTGCGGCGTGCAGCAATTCCGATCCATTGGGAGCGCAGGTTCGCAGTCCCAACTCCATTGTCATTGGCTCCGGCGACTTTCCGGAATCGCAGATCATCGCCGAGATCTACGCACAAGCGTTGCAGGCCAATGGTTTCGAAGTAGGTAAACGGATGGGCATCGGCAGTCGCGAGACGTATATCCCTGCGCTCAAAGACCATTCCATCGACCTGGTGCCGGAGTACATTGGCAATCTGCTGCTCTATATCTCGCCGCAGTCCAACGCGACCACATTGGCTGCCGTCGAGCAGGAGCTCGACAAGCGCCTGCCCGCTGGCCTGTCGATTCTGACGCCCGCACCGGCCGCCGACACCGATACGGTCAGCGTGACCGGACAAACGGCGAACTCCTGGAACCTGAAGGCGATCGCCGATTTGGCCTCCCATTCGGCGGACGTGCGCTTCGGGGCACCCTCGGCCTTCGCGACCCGGCCGGCGGGCCTGCCGGGGCTGCGGCAAAAGTATGGACTCGACATCAGGGCGGGTAACTTCGTCACCATCGACGACGGCGGTGGTGCGGTGACCGTGCGAGCGTTGGTCGAGGGAAGGGTGAATGCCGCCAACATCTTCACCACATCACCGGCCATACCGCAGAACCACTTGGTTGTCCTCGACGACCCGGAACACAATTTCGTAGCCGGAAATATTGTGCCACTTCTCAATACGCAGAAGAGGTCCGACCGTCTCAAGGTTATTCTGGACGCGGTTTCAGCGAAGCTGACCACCTCCGGCGTCGCCGGACTCAACGCCGCGGTGTCGGGGAACTCGGGCGTCGACCCTGACGAAGCGGCTCGAAACTGGGTACAGGACAACGGCTTCAACCATCCGATCGGAGGATGACTTGATCATCTTCGACAACGTCAGCAAGGCTTTCGCCGACGGCACCACCGCCGTGAACCAGCTCAGCCTGAGCGTCCCCAACGGCAAACTGACCGTATTCGTCGGGTCCTCCGGCAGCGGCAAGACCACGGCGCTGCGCATGATCAACCGGATGATCGAGCCCACCTCCGGCAGCGTCTCGATCGACGGCGTTGACGTCTCCACCCGCGACCCGGTGAAGCTGCGTCTCGGAATCGGATACGTCATCCAGCACGCCGGCCTGATGCCCCACCAACGCGTAATCGACAATGTGGCAACGGTTCCCGTCTTACGGGGCCAGCCGCGTCGGGTGGCCCGCAATGCCGCCTACGCGGTGCTCGAACGGGTGGGGCTGGACGCCAAGCTCGCGACCCGCTACCCCGCGCAGCTCTCCGGCGGCGAGCAACAACGGGTCGGCGTGGCGCGAGCACTGGCCGCCGACCCGCCGATCCTGTTGATGGATGAGCCGTTCTCCGCCGTCGATCCGGTGGTTCGCCACGACCTGCAAAACGAAATACTGCGCCTGCAAGGCGAAATGCACAAGACGATCGTCTTCGTCACCCACGACATCGATGAGGCGCTGCGGCTCGGCGAACGAGTGGCGGTGTTCAAGGGCGGTTCGTTACAGCAGTACGACGAGCCCGCCCGGCTGCTATCACGGCCGGCCAACGACTTCGTGTCGAGGTTCATCGGCCTGGGCCGTGGTTATCGATGGTTGCAATTGCTCGACGCGACCGGTCTGCCGTTGCACGACGTCGAGCGGATCACGGCCGACGAGCTCTCCGGGACAGACCTTTCCGACGGCTGGGCGGTCGTCGTCAACGATGCCGGTGCGCCCCTCGGCTGGATCGACGACGAGGGACTGCGTCGGCACCGCGACGATGTGTCGTTGCCCGACAGCATGAGCGCGGTCGGATCGCTGTTTCGGCCGCGGGGCAATCTGAGTCAGGCGTTGGACGCGGCGCTGTCGTCGCCGTCGGGTATCGGCGTCGCCGTTGACGACGGCGGCAAGGTGATCGGCGGTGTGCTGGCCGCCGACGTGTTGGCCCTGGTCCAGGCCCAACGGCTGGGCTCGGCGCAACCTCGAGGGACTTAGCCGATGCACTACCTGCTGACCCATCTCGACGAGGCCTGGGCGCTGACCGTCGTGCATCTGTGGTTGTCGTTGGTGCCGGTGCTGATCGGGCTGGCGATCGCGCTGCCGCTGGGCATGCTGGTGCAGCGCACGCGCATCGCCCGCAGGCTGACGACGGCGGCTGCCAGCATCGTGTTCACGATTCCATCGCTGGCGCTGTTCGTGGCGTTGCCGATGCTGATCGGGACCCGCATCCTCGACGAGGCCAACGTCATGGTGGCGTTGACGGCCTACACCGCCGCGCTGCTGGTGCGGGCGGTGCTCGAGGCGCTGGACGCGGTGCCCGTCCAGGTGCGTGACGCCGCCACCGCGGTCGGCTACCCGCCGTTCACCCGGATGATGAAAGTCGAACTGCCGCTTTCGGTCCCGGTACTCGTCGCCGGTTTGCGGGTGGTAGTGGTCACCAATATCGCGATGGTTTCGGTCGGTTCGGTGATCGGCATCGGCGGGCTGGGCAGCTGGTTCACCCAGGGATACCAGACCAACAAGAGCGATCAGATCCTGGCCGGCATCATCACGCTGCTCCTGCTAGCGGTGGCCATCGACATGCTCATCGTGTTGGCGGGCCGGCTGGCCACACCGTGGGCACACGCCACGCGCAGCTCCGGCCGCCGCTCGGTCGTCGCGCCGGTAGTGGGTGGTGCGCGGTGAACTTCATCGAGCGGGCGACCTCCTATGTGCTGACCGCCGACAACTGGACCGGCCCGGTCGGGCTCGCGGCCCGCATCCTCGAGCATCTCGAGTACACCGCCCTGGCGGTCGGGGCCTCGGCGCTGATCGCGATTCCCGTCGGGCTGATCATCGGGCACACCGGACGCGGCACCCTGCTGGTGGTCGGCGCCGTCAACGGCTTGCGCTCCCTGCCGACGCTGGGCGTGCTGCTGTTCGGGACGCTGCTGTTCGGGCTGGGCATGGGTCCGTCGCTGGTGGCGCTGATGCTGCTGGGTGTGCCTGCGTTATTGGCCGGCACCTACGCCGGGATCGCCAATGTCGAGCCGACGGTCGTCGATGCCGCCCGGGCGATGGGTATGACCGAGGCCCAAGTGTTGCTGCGCGTCGAAGTGCCGAATGCGTTGCCGTTGATTCTGGGTGGGCTACGCAGCGCGACGCTGCAGGTGGTCGCCACCGCGACGGTGGCCGCCTACGCCAGCCTCGGTGGTCTGGGCAGATACCTGATCGACGGGATCAAGGAACGTGAATTTCATCTCGCGCTGGTCGGGGCGCTGATGGTGGCCGCGTTGGCGCTGGTGCTCGACGGGCTGCTGGCACTGGCGGTGTGGGTTTCGGTGCCGGGGACCGGGCGACTGCGGCGAACACACCGGGCACTTCCGCAGCGGTTGGCGGGCACGTCTTACGGTAGATGAGTGAACGCAGCCCCCTCTGATCCGTCTCGCCGCGTGTGGCAGGCGATGCTCACCTGGCGCGCACAGGATGCTGCCCGGATGGAATCGGTACGACTTCAGGTGTCCGGCAACAGAATCAAGGCCAATGGCCGCATCGTTGCCGCCGCAACCGAGACCCACCCGGCGTTCGGCGCCTATTACGACCTGCTGACCGATGAGACCGGTGCCACCAAGCGGCTCGGCATGACTGTGACCCTGGCCGAGCGGGAGCGCGTCTTCTCCTTCGCCCGCGACGAGGAGAACATGTGGCTGGTCACCGACCACCAAGGCGAGCGTCGTGCGGCCTACAACGGTGCGCTCGACGTCGACGTGGAGTTCAGTCCGTTCTTCAATGCGCTGCCCATCCGGCGGCTCGGGTTATATGAGCGACCGGCCTTGGTCACGCTGCCGGTCGTCTATGTGAACGTGCCGGAGATGTCGATCACCGCGGGTACCGTGAGCTACAGCAGCACCGGCAGTCTGGACGAGATCAAGTTGCGCTCGCCGATCTCCGACACCACGGTGAGCGTCGACGAAGAAGGATTCATCGTCGACTACCCAGGCTTGGCAGAGCGGATCTGATCACCTGGCCTGCCCGGCCCGCGGCGGCCAATTCCGCACGCCAGTTCTCCGCCCCGATCACGACGTGGAAGACGTCGCTGCGCGGGAAGCTGTCGTAGCGCGTTCGCGCGGCATGGCCGGCCTCGATGAGGTCGGCGACCGAGTTGTGGGAAGCCAGCGATTCCCGAGCACGAGTCAGCTGCTCGATGACGCGGTCGACCGTGGGTACCAGTTGGTCGGAGTTGCCCTCGCACATCGCCCGGACCAGGTCCGGGGCGGTGGCCGCGACCCGAGTCCCGTCCCGGAATGACCCGGCGGCCAGCGCGAAGGCCAACGGAACCTCTCCGGCGACGACCGCGAGCGCCTCGGCGAGCAGGTGGGGGAGATGCGAGATGGCCGCCGCGGCGGCGTCGTGTTCGTCGGACCTGGCTGGCACGACCACCGCGCCGCAGTCCAACGCCAACGTCATCACCGTCGACCAGATCGTCGGGTCGACATGATTGTCGACGCTGACCACCCACGGGGCCCCGGTGAACAAGCCGGCGTGGCCGGCGGTCCATCCCGAATGCGCCGTGCCCGCCATCGGGTGCCCCCCGACGAAGCGTTCCTGCAGACCCGCCGCGACGACCTGATCGAGCACCGCCTGCTTGACGCTGGTGACGTCGGTCAATGGACACGCCGGAGCCGTCTCCTTGATGTGCGCGAGCATGCCCGCCATCGCCGGCATCGGCACGGCCAGCACGATCAACGCCCCGGCGTCGGCGGCGCGAGACAGGGTCGCGATCAGATCGGTGGTGGCGTCGAAGCCGTCGGCGGTCGCCGCCTGCGCGCCCTCCACCGAGCGGTTGTAGCCGAACACTTCACGGCCGGCTGCCGTGGTGGCCCGCATTATCGAGCCACCGATCAGCCCCAGCCCGAGCACACACACCGGTGTCTTAGAAGGAGGGCTTGCCACATTCCAAGGTTGGCACATCCGGCCGGGAATGGCGCCGTCAGATCTCGCGGCTACCAGCGCCATCTGGTCAGGGACCTGGTCAGGGACTACCGTAAGCGGCCATGGGAGCACAACGGGCCTCCGCTCAGCGCCTGTCCGCCGACACGCCGGACGGTTTCGGTGTTGCGGTGGTGCGTGAAGAGGGGCAGTGGCGCTGCGCTTCGATGGCCCGTAAGTCGCTGTTGAGCCTGTCGGCCGCGGAGACGGAGTTGCGTGAATTGCGCAGTTCCGGGGCGGTCTTCGGCCTGCTGGACGTGGACGACGAGTTTTTCGTCATCGTGCGGCCGGCCCCGTCGGGGACGCGGTTGTTGCTCTCCGATGCCACCGCCGCGCTGGATTATGACATCGCCGCGGAAGTGCTCGACAAGTTGGACGCCGACATCGATCCGGAGGATCTCGAGGACTCGGATCCTTTCGAAGAGGGCGACTTAGGGCTGTTATCCGACGTCGGGTTGCCCGAGGCGGTGCTGGGGGTCATCCTCGACGAGGCCGACCTGTACGCCGACGAGCAGTTGGGCCGCATTGCCCGCGAGATGGGCTTCGCCGATCAGTTGTCGGCGGTGATCGACCGCCTCGGTCGGTGATCGCAAGCGCGGCGGAGCCGGGCGCGGCGGGTCGCCGCCCTCAGGCCCGGTCGGTGATCGCAAGCGCGGCGGAGCCGGGCGCGGCGGGTCGCCGCCCTCAGGCCCCGTCGGTGATCAGTGACGAGGACCTGATCCGCTCCGCATTGTCGGTTGCCGCGACGGCGGGTCCCCGCGACGTGCCCATCGGGGCGGTGGTGATCGGCGCCGACGGAACGGAACTGGCCCGCGCGGTCAATGCCCGTGAGGCGTGGGGAGATCCGACGGCCCACGCCGAGGTCCTGGCGCTGCGCGCGGCGGCCCAGGTACTCGGGGACGGGTGGCGGCTGGAAGGTGCAACGTTGGCGGTCACCATCGAACCGTGCACCATGTGCGCGGGAGCGCTGGTGCTTTCGCGCGTCGCCCGGCTGGTGTTCGGCGCCTGGGAGCCCAAGACGGGAGCGGTCGGGTCGTTGTGGGATGTGGTCCGCGATCGGCGGCTCAATCACCGCCCGGAAGTGCGTGGTGGTGTGCTGGCGCAGGAGTGCGCTGCGCCACTTGAGGCCTTCTTCGCCCGCCGGCGATTGGGGTGACGGGCCTGCGGTTGGGTAAGCTGCTCGGCGGTGGCGTGTCCGAGCGGCCTAAGGAGCACGCCTCGAAAGCGTGTGACGGCTAAAACCGTCCGAGGGTTCAAATCCCTCCGCCACCGCCAAAACTATATAAGCATAAGCCCAGGTAAACCGCTACTTATGGGTTTGCTGCGGCTCCTCGCGAGCGCCGCGTGGCCACATTTTGGCCACATGCTCACGTGAGTAGCGGTTATCTAGAGTGATCGCGATCGCGTCTAGGTCGTCGTCAAACAGATCCGCGTAAGTGTCGAGGGTGACCTTTGCTGATGTGTGCCCGAGCATCCGTTGCAACGCCAGGACATTCACCCCAGCTGACACAGCTAGCGACGCGCAGCTGTGCCGTAAGTGGTGGGGCGTGCTCTTTTGCACCCCGGCTGTGGTGACCGCGGCTTGGAACCATCCGGTCGATGACTTGGGCCCCGGAAGGTAGCCGCCGTCACGCCGGGAAGTTCAGTCCAATAACGCGCACCATTTCCCGAAGCAGGTATCGTTTCTAAGCCGCCGGTCGCGATTCGCCGCAGTCCGCGCGCCTAACCGGCCTTCCCGCGCCCACGACGCAGCCGACTCGGTAGTACGGTGCTACCCGCAGTACCCAGGAGGGGGCAGCTCGCCGGGCGGGAGGGCTCCATTACAGATGCCTGATTCTGAGTGCGGCGAGGGAGCGGGCGGGTTGGGGCGCAGTGTTGCGGTTATGCCGGGATTTGGGTCGGGGGTGTTTGGCGGTACAGGCTCTGCATTGGCCGTGACCGCGGTCAGCCCCATAACAGCCATCCCCAACCCGGCGGCGAGAACGGTTCTGGCGGCCAATTGTGTCGGTTTGGGCTGAGTGGTGCAGTTAAGGTGATCGGTGCTGGCCATGATGTTCCTTTTGTGGTCGCAGCCCCGTTGGGCCGCTGTGAGGTAGGACCATCCCCGCCAATTGGAGAGTTTTTCGACAACTCTTTGCGGCGACCGTATAGGGCGGAGCCAGCGGGGGTGCGCCCAAACCTAGATCGAGCCTATTCGAGGGGCCAGAGGGTGTCTCGCTTTTCGCGGAATTTGAGGTGGCGGTAGCGACATCTCCACCCATTCCGAGTTGCAATTGGTGGCGGCTCTCCGCCAGGCGCCTCCGGAGGCGGGTAGGCCGCTCCCTCGATAGACGTCGCCAATGTACTGCTGGATGAACGCCGCGAGCTGACGGGCGATCTCAACTACCGGCAATGATTTGCCGCGAATAGGCGGCCCGATTCCGGTTGTCGCCCGCCAACTTTGAAGCCATCTTGATGGGGGACGGGGGGTTGAAGACGTGAAAGGGGCGGCCGCATCTCCTGCGGTGGTCGAGAAGCCCGGCCGAGGAGGACGAGCACGCCCACGGTCATCACCACCACCACTAAGTAGCTCTGCACCAAACATCCCCGGCCCAAAGCGGTCGGGCTGGTTTCGGTCGGGGTTTAGCCGCCGGGCGGAAGGCTGAGAGTCGGCCCGGGCTTGGTCGTGGAGGTGGGGATGAGGGTGGCCGTCGAGGGCGGCGGGATGAGAGTGGCCGTGGAGGTCGACGGGATGCGGGTGGCGGTGGAAGTCGGCGGGATGAGGGTGGCGGTGACGGTGCTCCTGGGCGGCGGTGGCACGGCGGTCGTGGCGACACTAGTTGTCGCCGTCGCCGGGGCAATCAAACCGCACGCCACCCGCTTGCCCGAATCACCTGTGGCCAGTGTCTGTTCGTCCGGGCCCGGCGTGCCGTTTTTTTGGTTGTAGCGGGCGCTGGGGATGTTGCCAAAGTTATCCGGGTCCTGGTGAATGATCAGTGCAGTACCCGAACTATTTCTCAGGTCCGCGGCGGTGAACGACTTCGCCGTAGTGACGAGTTTCGCCGACCCATCAGGGAGCACGTCCAATGAAGTCAGGTCGCCGCTGGCGGGATGACCAGTGTGTCCCGGCGCCTGGTAGTGGCCTCCAGCGGAGTTGAAGTCCCCGGCAGCGCCTCCCGTGGGCGCAACCGAATTGGCCTCGCATTTGCCGACCGAGTGAATATGCAGCCCGTGGAACCCGGGGGTCAGGGTCTGGTTGGGGCCGGCTTCTACGGTCACCGTCGCGTAGCCGTTCGCGAAATCAAAGGTGGCGTTAGCGACCGGGGTCCCGTCGGCGCTCTTCAACTGTGTGGTCATACTCTCCGCGCCGGTAGGCGGTGACGTGTTGGGTTGGCTACCGCGCTGGTTGGTGCTTGTGCACGCACCTAGCTGCGTGGTCGCGGTAATCGCTGCGGCCGCAAAGGCTATCCCTTTTTTCATCGGCTGAACCTACCCGAATTAGCCAATGACAAAAAGACTGCGACTCAGCACCGGCTGCAATTCCACACCACCGAGTCCAATGCCGCATCACGGGCCGGTCAACTCCTTTCCAGCTCGCGTGTTGCGCCCCCTCACCACTCTGCGGCGCGGTGCGTTCCACACAGCCATCTCACCGCCTCCCTCTTCGTCGGGTGATCACCGATGTTTGACACGTTGACTCCGGAGTTGGCCGCGTTAGCGAGCACCGCAGCGTCCACCGCCACTTGGCCGGGCCACTTAAGGTCGCGAATGGCAACACGCTCGAGGTGGTCGCGCCAGGCCCATACCTTTCGTATGTAGGCCCTACCGCTGTGAGTGCCCGCATCGAGGCCATCGACTCGAAGCTGCGATTGATGGCGGCTCTCCGCTGTGCGACTCGGGCAGCGGGATGGCGCGTGCCGCCGTCGATAGACGTGGCAAATGCACTGCTGGATGAACGCCGTCAGCTGACGAGCGATCTCAACTACCGGCAATGATTTGAGGCGAATAGGCCCCGGTTTCGGTCTTTGTGCTATACCGCACCTAGGAGTTAAGACAGCGGCTCACAGGGCCAGCCTGGCAGGAAAAGGGGGACCGCCGCCGAAGAGGAATTTCCGTTCCGAAGCGGTCTCGGGCGCGACGTCGTACGTTGCGACCAAGAAGCGGTCGCGAGGCGCCAATTTGTGGGTTGTCCGTTCCGCCAACAGATTTGGCGCAAGAGCGAGCCTGTCGTGTAGGCAGTCGTACTTGTCGCACAGCGGCCGCACGCGAGCGGCGATCTCGGGGTAGCGGTTGCATGGGAGATCGAGATACAAGTGGTGTTCGATCTGCCGGCTGCTGGGTGTTCCGATCTCCGACGAGCCGGAGTTCAGCCGGGCGTCGGCGCTTCTGGCTCAGTCGCTGGACCCGTTTATCTCGTTCACCGGCGAACTGCCAGACGATTTCGATGAACGGATGTGCGCCGGCATGTGGCTGCGCGAGTACTTCGCGGACCTGATCGGGCAACGCCGTGGTCGGCCGGGCGACGATCTGATATCCGGTTTGGTCGCCGTCGAGGGGTCCGGCGATCAGCTCTCCGAGGAGGAGATCATTGCGACCTGCCGTCTGCTGTTGATGGCCGGACACGAGACCACGGTGAACCTGATCGCCAACGCAATCCTGGCGATGCTTCGTCATCGGGGGCAGTGGGCCGCGCTGGGCAACGATCCATCGCGGGCGGCGGTGGTGATCGAGGAGACCTTTGCGATACGACCCGCCGGTGCAACTGGTAAGGCGAATCGCCGGTGAGGAGATGACGATCGGCGAGGTGGCCGTGCCGAAGGGCGACGTGATGATGTTGCTCTTGGCCGCCGCGCAACACGACCCCGACGTCACTGCGCGGCCCGACGAGTTCGATCCTGACCGCGAAGTGATCCGCCATTTGGCGTTCGGGCACGGCCCGCCTTTTTGCCTGGGCGCACCGCTGGCGAGGCTGGAAGCGTCGGTTGTGCTGTCGGCGGTGACGTCGCGGTTCCCGGACGCGCGTCTTGGCGGCGAGCCGGTGTACAAGCCGAACATCACGCTGCGCGGCCTGTCGACGCTTGGCCGCCACGATCTAACCGGACTACCTGCGGCGAGATCTAAAACCATTGCACTGCTGGTAGATTCGACCAGAGCCATTATCCGACTGCCGATGAACTCCTGTCGAAGGGTGTCAGACGCAGGTAGAGAAAGTGGCCGTCAAAAGACCTGCGTCACGCCGGTACTAATCGGGCAGAATGCCATACCCTCTGAATCCCAAGGACTTCCCCCGTCTCCACCGGACTATCCGCCGCCACGTCGCATGTCACTATTCAAAGCCAAGGGTAAGGAGTTTGCGTATGCACTCAGCCACCGCCAGATGGAGTAACTTGCCTTGTGCGCGTGGGGCGATAACTGCTCGTCTGGCATGTACTACATGCTTCCGTGATTGCAATGTGTGTGGCTGAAAGACGATGCTGCCGGCAAGGACATCAATGTCATGGACCATCAGAATGTGTATGCGGCCCTGCGCCAGGGATTCTGCTTCGGCGTCGATGGTGTTTCGTTCGACTCCACCTGCTAGCGACCAGCGGCGACCTCGTCGCACAACGACAGCAGCTGCTGACGATCATCCTCGTACAGTCTTGTAGGCCAGCGTAAGTCGTATTCTCGATTGCTCATTGACACCAATCCTCCAGCGGATTTGGCAACGCAGGCGAGCTCGATGCAATTGACATCACATCGTCCGGGGTCTTCTCGGCTGTTGTTGACCACGATGTCGGCGCCGAACTTGCGCGCGGCCTCCAGCCGCGAATCGGCGTGATCGATGGCTACTATGCGCGCAGGGCTGTATAGCCGTGCTGTCAGGATGGCAGCACGGCCGATCGCCAGGCAGGATACGAGTTCATTTGTTGTGTAGGCGTCGGGGAGCCCGACTGTCGTCACCGTTGTCGTCGGAACTGTCGTCAGCTCGCGGTGCATTCGTAGTCGTCGACCGGGCTGGCGGGTCGGGTCAGCGGTGTGAATATTTCGCGGGCGATAGCGCGGTTTGAGCAGCGGAGCTCGATCGCGTGTCAAAGTGAGCGCCACCTTCACTGCTTGCGGCGCGACTCTATCTGCGCGGAAATCTCGCGCTGGAATTCATCGGTGTAGGCCGATTCCGGGTCGGCTCGGACGAGCCCGTCCACGGCATGGGCATCATCTCCGATCAGGATGCGCCATCGGCCCGCGCGGACCGCATCGAGGATCGTGATCGCCGCCGAGGCCGCCGAGGTCAGCGAAGCGTCGCGGTTGCCGTCTTGCGCCGCCTTCACCGCGAGGTCGAGATTGTTGCCGAATGCTTCCGGCGTGACGCCCATGGCCCTCAACATTGCCCACCTTGCTTCGGACTCGTTGCCCTCGGCCGCCGCCGATGCGTGAGCACGGATCGTGTTCAACTTGATCGAGGTGTCGATGCGGCCCGGCATCACGACGTGGGCGTGCAGGTGCGGCGCGTTGACGGCGAAGTCGGTGATGAGGGCCTCGGTGAACCCCTTCACCGCGAACTTGGCGGTGCTGTAGGCCGTGCTCGGGAGGCCCTCGGGGGCGCGGTGGGCGTGGAAGCCGTTAATGCTGCTGGTGTTGACCACGTGGCCCTCAACAGAGGCGAGCAACAACGGGAGAAAGGCGCGTGTGCAGTAGTAAACGCCACCCCAGTCGATCTGGAATGTGCGGTCCCACTCGGCCCGGGGACTTGCGATCAGGCTGTATCCGGCGCTGACCCCCGCATTGTTAAAGATGAGGTCAACGCAGGTCGCGTCGTGGTCGGCCACTACTGCGTCGCGGAAGGCAAGCACCTGATCCTCGTCGGAGACGTCGGCTATAAACGTGGTCACCCGGGTGTCTGCGGGCGCATGCTCTAGGGCCAAGCGCGCCGTCTGGGCGAGGTCCTCTGGCCAGATGTCGCAAGTGCCGACATGGCAACCTTCGCGGGCCAGCTGCCGGACCAGTTCGCGCCCCATACCGGAGCCACCGCCGGTGACCACGGCAATCTTGCCCTCGAAGCTATCCATCCCATACGTTCCTCAGTCATGCGCCCAGGATCACGTCCGCGTTGAACGGGTCGCGATAGGCAGCCATCCGCTCGGGTGGTCGTCACGGCACGTCGAGCATGCTGCACCGAGTTTGTACATCCTGCCACGGCTTTGCGGTGATCGTCCCGCTAACGAGCCCAGGCGGCCGGCGTGAAATTGCCAGGCTGGCCGTTCAGCTGCAGTTGACGTCGGCAGCAGGAGGCGTCGCTTCTCACCCACGATCGGGCGCCGGGCGTGCCGTCCCTGAGCACGGCGATTAGGCGGAGGGTGGTGAGCCCACAATCGCGACCATCGCATAGTCGACGGTGGGTGTGTCGGCACGATGAACGATCAAGGGAGGCCAATGACCAGCCCGCTGGTGATGAGGATGACCGCCCGCACTGAAGGCGGTGGGCCAGTGTTGGTGCGGGCTTCAGTAACTGCTCTGTGCGTGCCTGGCCGACCGTGGCGAGGTTATTGAAAGTGATGGCGAGAAGGGTCTTTTGGGTATCGTTGCGCGGCTGAACTTCCCGTTATGCGGTGTTGAGACGGCGCAGAGCGTCATCGACCTCAGGGTAGGGAAGCCCCGTCGCGGCATCGGCCACTCGGCTACGGCCGCGCGCACGTACTCTCGCAGGCTTTGCCGGATCCGGTCGCCGAAGAGTCGAGCCCATCCGTTCAGGCCAAGAGCATCTGACACCGATCGGACTGAAACCCCTCGCCCACGACCCGGCTCGTGGAAAATAATCCTGTGTCCAGCCTCGCTAGGCATCACGCAAGAGAAAGCGGTGCCGAGATGCCCCTACCCCGAACGCTTTCTCCCTACAGCGCAGCGACCCTGCCGACCGCGTTCGGAACATTGTCTGTTCGGCTTTACCGCGATACTGACGGCACCGAACCACTGGTAATCCTCGATCCGGCCCGTCTCGCGACAGAAAACGTGCCGGTACGCATTCATTCGGCTTGCTTGACTTCGGAGAGTCTGGGCTCGCTCAGATGCGATTGTCGCGAGCAGCTCAACTTCGCGCTGAAGTTTGTCGCTCAGCAGTCGGGTGCTGTGATCTATTTGCACCAGGAAGGCAGAGGCATCGGGCTCGGCGAAAAGCTTCGCGCCTACGCTCTTCAGGATGAGGGTTACGACACGGTCGAGGCGAACCGGTTCCTCGGGCATCCCGCCGACGCCCGTGACTATGAGACCGCTTCCCTCATCCTTCGCGACCTAGGTATCCGTTCAGTGCGGCTGATGACCAACAATCCCCGCAAGATTGCGGGACTGCGTAAGTTCGGGATCGAGGTGGTCGGGCGGATTCCGGTTGTGGTCCAGGCCAATTCCCACTCGGAACAATACCTGGTAACCAAGTTCACGCGCATGGGCCACCTAGACCACGACGCCACCGAGCTTAGCCCTGATGAGCACGACGAGCCTCCGCCGGAAGCCTGTACCGCTGCAAACATAAGTCCGGCCCGGAGCAAGTAAGGGCATCGTGCGTCCCTTCATCCACCTCAATTTCGCCTTCGATCAATGGGGGCGCCATTGTGGTACCGACGGAAAGCCGTTGGCGATTTCATGCACGATGGACTGGCAGCGAGTCCACGCTCTGCGTGAGCTATATGACGCGGTGGCTGTGGGGGGCCGAACCTGGCACATGGATCGTCCCAGACTCAACGTCCGCGCCGACCGCCTCGGAAGAGCACCAAATCGTCAGCCTGCCAGGGTGGCCTTTTTCGGCACTCACCGCTACGAGCCGGGTCCGCTAAGCCCGCCCACTTTTGTGATTGCCGATTCCCCCGCGGAATTAGGTGCTTACAAGGTGATTCGCGCGCGGGGACACGATCTCGAACAGCCCCTTATCGAGTTGTGGTGCCTCGGGGTGCGGTCCATGCTGGTCGAGGGTGGACCGACGCTTCTGGGGTCCTTTCTGGATCAGGATTGCTTCGACCGGATCACGGTATTCGTTCGCGGGGCGTCGCATCAGTCCGCGGTCGCGCATGCGAGGGTGACTCTTCCCGGTCTGCCGTCGAGCCTTGCAGTGGAATCGTATGGGGACGGGCTGATTCTCGGACTAGTGCGCCCCGACGGGTTGCCGTGCTCCGCCCTCGCCTCCCGGGAGGCGGAATGACGACGCCCTTCCCCTCCCCTCCTGGCGCCGTACGCTTCGTGATCTTTGCGGCTCCCAGAACCGGAAGCAACCTGCTGTGCGGTCTGTTGAATTCGCATCCAAACATCGTGTGCCATCACGGTTTGTTCAATCCGGATGGCGTCCACTATGCGCTTGACCACCGCGACGGCAGCCTCGATTTTGGCTCTCGCGGGGAACGCGACCGCGATCCAGCGGTATTCCTAGACCAAGTTTGGCGAAACGCTCTCGGTATGGCGGCGGTAGGCTTCAAGTTCAATCACGGTGAGGACGATCTCGCGCTGCAGCTTCTGATCCGGGATCCGCTGGTGCGAAAAATACTGCTCTCTCGCGGGAATCGCGTCCGGGCTTATGTCTCCGCACTGGAGGCCGCCGCGACCGGACAGTGGGAGAGTTATGGTGTCGCCGATGTGAGGCGGGGTCGGAAGGCCGTTCATGTCGATCCCGCCGGACTCTGGAAATACGTTAACGCGTCGGACGATTTCTACGCTTCGCTCCGCGAGAGTCTTTCCACCACAAGGCAATCATTCTTCTCGGTCGACTATGAGTCGCTTGGCTCGCCGGTGGAGATGGGCAAGCTCCTGCGGTTTTTGGATATGGGTGCATGCAGACTGACTCTGACCGCACCCAGTTACAAACGGGGATCGCAAGACCTCAACGATCTCGTCGTGAACTTCGCGGAGCTGGCTGCAGCGCTGCGCGGTTCCGCGCTGGAAGACGAGCTCTTTCGCCGCGATGCGGCACCGATCTTTGAAGTGCCGATCGGCCGAGGAACTACAGGCGACGAGCGGCCAACCCGAGACGGCCAGCTGTGCCATCCGTACAGGTCATAAGGAGGATTGCTGTGGGGCCAGCAACAGCCGTGGCTCGTCCGGTGGATACTCGCCAGGCGGCCGAGTTCGTCCATCATCGGGGACCGGTTACGTGTGCTGTCGTGGTACCCGGTCGGCCCCTGGTCGTGACGGCGGCATACGACGGAGCAGTCGGCCTGTTCGACCTGAAATCGGGGGAGGCTGATCTGATCGGGTACCACGGTCACCTCGTCAACCACGTTGCCGTAAACGCGGCAGGCACGAAGGCAGCTTCATCCTCGTCCGATTATGAGATTCACCTGTGGGACCTGTGTTCCCTCGAGCGTGAATTGGTCCTGCGCGGGCACAGCGACGACGTAGAGTGCTTCGCATTCGCGGGCAACGACATTGGCGTCTCGTGTTCGCGGGATCATCGCATCATCGTGTGGGATCTGAACACCGGTGCAATTGTGAGAATCATCCACGAGCACCAGAAAGATGTGCTCTCCGTGGTCTGCTCGGGGGGAATGATCTTTTCCGCTGGCGACGACATGACCGTTCGACAGTGGGATCTGGCCACCGGACAAATGATCCGCATGTGGGGCCCCTTCGAGCAGGAGATGGATACCTGCGCAGTCGATCCCGTAAACGGGCGTGTTGTGGCGGGGTGCGACGACGGCCTGATTCGCGTTTTCGACATCCAACGGGGTACCCTACTGCGCGAGATACCGGCCCACGCGTCAGGCATCAAGAAAGTGGCGGTCTCCCCCGTGACCGGTGATATCCTCTCGGCCGCGTACGACCAGCGAATCCGCATCTGGAGCGCTCGCGATTTCACGCCGATCGCCGAACTCGATTCTTTGCCTTCGGTATGGGAGAGATCGCTCAACTGGTCCTTCGACGGAACACAGGTCGTTGCGGGCACGTTCGATGGAACGGTAGTGATGTGGGCGTCGGCCGATGGCAGCAGAATTCACCCGCGCGCGTCCACCGCCGAGAAGGGCAACTGCTGCTTCAACGAGGTCTCTGCCAACAGCAACGGGGACGCGGCGCTTGTCAGTGACGATGGTCTGATCCGCCTGATCCACCTTTCACCGCACTCGGCTCGGCTCGCTGCCACGGTGGAACCTGCGGGCGGACGAATCCTCATGAACGCCGCCAGCATGGACGACGATTCCGGACTGGTCGTCGCCGGTGCGCACGACCACACACTGCACATCCTTCGGCGGCGCGCCGATTCGCTCGACGGAGAGATTGAGGTTCGGCTCGGCGAGGGGCCCCTGAATTCGATCCGCATCGCGCATGTACCCGGATACCGGCATGAGATTTTCGCCGCCTGCTACAGCGGGGCTATCGTTCGGTGTTCTGCGGACGGCCGCATCATCGACAAGATGCGGCTTCACGAAGGCGCGGTCAAAGCTCTGCGGATCCATCATTCGAAACCCGTTGGCGTCAGTTGCAGCGCCGATGGGGCTGTTCTGTCATGGAGCCTTGACGGCCGGCTTCTTGACGGTTTCCCGGGTCACACGGCCATCGCGGACGACGTCGACTTCGATCCGTCAGGGCAATTTATCGCCAGTGTCTCGCGCGATTTCACGGTCCGGGTCTTTGACCTCGAATGCGGACGGTTACGGAATTCCGTTGCGATTGGCCACCGTTCGCCGAAATCCGTTTGTTTCTGGGACGAGGAAACAGTCCTAGTCGGCGACTACTGGGGCGCATCGATCAAGGTGGATCTCACTCGCAATCGCTATACCAAGGAGCAGATCGGTAAGAACGGCCTAAGCTCACTTTCACGCACCTCGACGGGTTTGATGGCGAGTTGCTATGACGGCGCCGTCTACCTGATTTCGCCCGAAGACTTAACCGTCATCAACACCTACCGTGCGATGACGCAGCGTCTGGATTAGGCGACTGATTCGTTAATCGCGTCCGGATCGGCTGGCTGGGGTGACTTCCAGTGGACGTTCCGCAGTCACGTCGTATACGAAGATCGACGCCGTCGTGGGGGGCTCGCCGGCGCGGGACGCCGCGCGCCGCGTTTGAGTGGCGGCCAAGTGGGCGTCGAGGTCTTCCTGGCGCGCCCAGCGCTCGATGACCAGCACCCGAGCGGGATCAGTTGGATCGGCACTGAAAGCGTACTCAAGGCACCCGGGTTCGGCTCTGGCCGCCCGCATGCCGGCTGCCTTGCGGTCGAGAAATGCTTCGCGTTGATCTGGATTGATCTGTAATGAGCCGGCGACGATGACCACAGTTTGCTCCCCGCCGATCACGTCAGGTGGTCGTAGTCGCCGCGAACCCACTCGACGTACCGCATGGCCGAACGGCGCACGGATTCCTTGCCATCGGAATCGACGTTGTTCATAAACAGGCCGCAAATCCGGTCGAATTGCAGCGTTTCCAGGGCGCCCGCGATTCGCTCGACCACCGCCGCCGAAAGCGGAATCCGGTTGGGGTAGCTGCGCATGAAGGCGACCGTTGCGAAGTCGGGGTTCGGGAAGATCGTGTCACCGCAGAGCAGCACTCCGCGACCGTGCGCCCCGTCGCGCCAGCACGCGACCGCGCTGCCGGGAAAGTGGCCGCCGACCTGGAGGAGCTCCACCGATGGCACCAGCTTCAGCGAGTCCGACCACAACTGGATGACGGGGTCGGGGGCAACACCCATTCGGCGTCGGCGGCGTTCACATACACCGGAACGTCGCCGAGCAAGTGGCTCCACTCCACCTGCGCACCGAACATGTGCGGATGACTGGGCACGATCGCGACCACGTCACCGTGGGAGGCCACGGCCGATACCGCGTCGGCGTCGACGTAACCGATGGGATCCCACAACACGTTTCCGTCCGGGGTGCATAGCAGTTTCGTATGTTGACCGATCCCGATCTTCGGTACCGTGTGGACTTCGACAAGCCCGTCCTCGATGACACTTGATTCCACCCGCATGCCGTCGGCCGACATTTCTTCCAACGTCACCCATCGCTGCCCGGACTGCGGCACCCATTGGCGGTCGTCCGCGCATATCGCACACACCTCGGGTGTGCCCTCGTTCTCGACTCCACAGTTGGCGCATATCCAAAACACACCTCAACGTAACTTATTCGAGGGGTGCGAATTGGGTCATTTAACGAAGCACGCCATCCGATCACGCGGACGTACGCGCCGGCCACGCCGCTTTGGTGAACCGTGCTGGAACAACCGGTTTCGTCGATTCCGCGATGTGGGGCCGATCAACAGTACGAATGCGCTTGCCTCCGCCTGGTTGCGGAGACGGGTTGGCGAGGTCCAGGCTGCTACAGTGCGCCGCCGTGAGCGCTCGAGACAGGAGCGGGCGTGAAGACAGCTGTTTCTACGGAGGCACCGACATCGGAATCAAAGATCGGCCGGAGCCGCTTCCGGGACCTGGTGAGGTGGCAGTCGCGGTGCGCGCCGCCGGCGTCTGCGGCTCCGACCTTCATCGCTACCGCGTACGACCCCTGGGAACAGCCTCGGACCCGGAGGCCGGCCCACGGCGGGCCGGCCACGAGTTCGCCGGCGTGGTGGCAGCCCTCGCGATGGTGTTGACCGGCTCGCCGTCGGCCAGCCGGTGACGGTCGAGCCGATGCAACTGGCTGCCTGCGGCTGACAGGTCGCAGATACCGGCAGTGACGGTCTGGTTCTCGACACGATGGCGCGTTGACTGCGCCGATGGCGGAATTTCCCGGGGTGTGCGCGCTGCGCATCGGGCAGGAAAAGGACGACACCGAACGGCTGCATAACTCGGCGGTCAAGGCTCAGATGAATAGATGGACCCGTCATTCAGCGAGAAGTCTTTGGGCTTCAAGCCATTCAGCGACTTCCTCGGCTCGCGCAGCGATCTCGTCGACCTCGACGAGAGCAGTACAACGCGTATGGTGCGGCTGCACAGCGACACCCGCCTCGTAGTTCTCGAACGCCTGGCACGCCAAGCCGCTGCACAGCACGGGTCGCCGCCTCCATGACGAAGAAGTTCGAGTCTCACCTGCAGTGAATACCGCGCTTGCGCACCCAAAGCGCGCCGACGACACTGCCGGTCAGCCAAACCCCTAGTGCGATGCCGAGGTGCACCAAGCTCTTGCTATCGCGCCCGAACACTGGCCAGAACATTTCGGGTACCACGGTCCACAGCACGTGATGCTCCACGCCGTCCATCGGGTCGGCCACGTAATACACCGCGTACGGCAGGGTCAAGCTCAATAGCCAGTTGCCGGTGCGGCGACGATCGTGGCGCTGCCGCCACCGCCGGATCAGGGGCTTAACGCGCACCGGGTACACCGCCGAGATGACGTTGCCCACGCCCAGCCACGACACAATGGGAACGGCGACGGTGGGGACCGTAAGTCCCAGCCGGGCGGGTGTTTCCAGCCACAGTGTCAAGGCCACCGCCGTCGCCAAGGTGGGTAGTCCGACAATCGCAAGCAGCGCCAGGTTTTTGATCAATTGGATCCGCCAGAATGGGACGCCGTCGGACAACGCCTTGTCGACGCGATAGTGATCGGCGCCAAGCATGTTGGTGGTCGTGACATCGGCGAGGATCCATGAGGAGAAGTAAGTTCCGATCAGGATTACCCAGTCGTGGTGGTGGCGGTCGGTGGCCAGCGGCTGCACGAGCAACCACGCCGCGGCGAACAACATATTGACTGCTACGCCCGCGAGCCACGTGCGCGGACTGGTGAACGCCCAGCGGATTTCGGCGCCAACCGCCGCCCACAGATTTTTTTGGAAGTCGCCGGCGGCCTGCTCGGAGGCGTTGGGGCGACAAGCCGATGAACGCACGGCGGCCCGCATCAGGGCGCGTACACGTGAGGCGATACTTCTCTGAACCTCCGACAGGTCCCCTACCACGGTCGCCACGTCCCTACGCGGGTCGGATGATACGTTTGTGCAATTCGTCTGTAAGCACGTGGATCTGGTGAGTGAGCTCCGTGTTGGTCTTGAGCTGCAATTCCTGGGTCTCGAAGTCAGGTCGGCCCTCGACTGCTGGAAGGCCGCCTGACGGTTCTGCCCGATCATCACAAAGGTCGACAGGGAAATCGCCTCCAGCGGCACCACCAGGGTCAGTGTCGGCGACGGATTTCGCTCGACCAACAGCATCCATACACCGAACAACGCGGCGTGAATCCAGACGAAGTTCATCGACCCGGCAAACGCCGTTATCCGATCGGCCACGATGGGCTTCTGTATGTGTCGTCATGCTGCGTCGTTCCTTTCGGTGCGATGGTGATCCGCGCGTACGCCTGGAAGTCGCCTGGCTAATGTTACTGATCCAGGGTCCCGGTCAGGGCCTGTGCGCAACAACGCTGACCAGATGACACATCGGCGGAACGTGTTATGTTGCCCAGCGCGCCCGAGGATCCGGGGCTCCGCCGTCGCACGCGTCTTTACCAGCGCGCCGGAAAGTCCAGCAGCAGAAGCCGGTTGGACATGATGCGGCGCGGGAGGGAAAGATTCAAGCCCCCGATGGTGGCCGGCCCATCATCGTCTGCGACGCCAGCCTGACCGGCTATCTGGTGGGCGTTGACGCCACCGAACCCGGGTTCACATTGCTCTCGTGCGGCGGCATCGCGGCGATCACGACGGACGGCGTTATCCCGCTGTACGGGGCCGCTGTGGAGTTCTGCGCCGACTGCGCCGACGACGACGCGCCTGCCTATTCCACGACGACGATGTTCTCTCTCTCAACTAAGACCTCCGGGGTCGTAACGCACAGCACGGCCCCGGACCTAGACGACGCCGGCCCGACTGTCATTCCTGGACAAGGACTTCGCTTTGTTCGGCACCAGCCAGGTGGCCACCGGGGTGAGCACGACGAGCGCGAGTCCGATAGCGAGACAGACATTGCCGTGCAAAAAAGAGTCGAAGTTATGCGTGAAGATCACCACGCTCAGAACGGTGCCGATGGCGCAGACCAATGCCTTGCGGCCCTCGTTGATGAAGTCCAACATCGCGATCCCTCTCTGTTGTCCCCCGATGCGCTGACTATAGGCCGGTGGCAGCAATGTCGCAGGAACTTAGCACAGGACCCAACTACCGCCGGATTCGCGGGCCGTGGCCGTGTCACCCGCACGGGGCCGCGCCGGTTTGTGTGTTGGTCACGCTGAATCTCCTGGGGCGGGCGCGGCCCTAACCCAAAGAAAATACCCTCTGACGTGCACCCGGCACGACTCGAACGTGCGACCTCGGGATTAGAAGGTCGCCGCATCCGAAAACGACTAGGCGAAATGGTTAACTGACACACGCTGAATCGCTTGTGCAGAGCCATTTTCGATTGTCGGTACGACTACGGTACGGGCTCGGTTCGCCCTAGAAGCGCCCCTGGACGCCGCGTTCACGCCCTGACCAGGCGCGCGCGAGCTGTTAACTATCGGGTTTGGAGACGGGGCAGGGCACGGCCCGGTGCACGCTCGATTGATGCGCGCTAACATGTGCCCGATCGGACAACCCGGACTTTTCGCCGGGCTGAGCAGGTTCTCAGATGGGCTGCGGCAATGAGACAGTTGTACGAATTCCGCGCACGGCTGGGTCTCGACGACGGTGTCGCCGAGTTGCTGATTTATGCGTCAGGTGGGCGTGAGGCCGGTGACACGCGTCTATATGGTGAGGCCGGACCGTGTATGCACGCCCGACAGTTTGGGAACACCCGCCAGGGCTGCCAGCGCGCCGCGAGGGAGTGGGGTTTGTGAGTCGTTGGATCGTGAGCAATGTCCCGGCGTGGCTGGAACTACTTGGACTCATCGTCCTCATCGCCGGCGGAGCAGTGCTCATCCAGTCATATGTCCGACATCGGTTCCCTCGGCTCACGGAGGGCGATCAATCCAGAGTGACCGAGTCCGCCTTCCGCTTTATCGGAGTCGTGTACGCATTCTTCATCGGCTTCTTGGTTAACGCGATGTGGGGTCAGATCAACGCTGCGGACACCAGTGTCCGGACCGAGGGTACGGCGGGGGTCCAGTTGGCCAGGGATCTCACCGTGTTCGACAAGGCCGACAGCGACCGAATCCGGCAGAGCCTGCTGGAATACGAACGCGCAGCCTATGGTGAGTGGCCTACGGCCGCGAGGGGCCATTTCTTGCCCGCGGCCGATGACGCTCTGCACCGCCTCTACACCGCATACGAAGAAGTCCAGCCGCGCACCGATACCCAAAAGACCTTGCTCGCTCGCTCATTCACTAACCTCGACACGGTCAGTAGATCACGCACAGACCGAGTAATCTTGGCCCGCGTGGACGTCGGCCCACCTTGGCCGTTGTGGGCGGCCGTCCTCCTGATTAGCGGGCTGGTCCTTGGCGCCGCGATAATTTTCGGCGTCGAGCAACCTGCCACGACCTACCGGGTGGTAGCGACCGTGGGCGTGGCGGTAGCCGCCCAACTCTTCCTCGTCTTGGAACTTACGCAGCCGTTGATCGGCGCAGTTGCGGCGTCCCCGGAACCGCTGCAAGTGGTCATCCACTTCTTGTCGCCCTCCTCGGCCTAACCACCTTTGGGGTGCGCGATCGACCCGCGGTGGGGCCAGGGTCGGGCCGAACATGTTCGAGATCTTCTTGGGTCAACCGGTCGAGCTGTGCGTGCAAGATCGATCGACCAGCCGCATACATTGCTCTGCCGCGCTCATCTGTTGGTTGCTTCTGCTCGAACGGCGGGCTGCTCCGCGACGTTGCGAATCGGTTGGTCCAGAAACCCCGTCGATACTCCCAACGCGACCGAACCGGAGCACCGGTAAAGCTCATTGGTTTTGGCGCGCATCTCGGCCGCCATCTGTGGTGTCAGTTTTTCGAACATCAGTATCCTGTCGCACAGCACGAACTCGGCCGCCGGGATGCGGAACGCGGCGCGTTCGATGTCGTCCATGCCGGGTTGGACGGCATGGCTGGCGGTATTGGTTCCTTCCCTTCAGCTCACGTCCGTGTGGAACCAGGCCGAAAAGCTGCTGACATTACGCAGCGCCAACGCTGACGCTGAACCCGTACAGGTCGAGGCTGTGCGGCAGCGGTTTCCTCGGGTTCAAGCGTGTTCCGGAAACCGTGGGTGTTCCGGCGCCGAGCAGGTGTGCCAGCACCGCCTGGCCGAGGAACACCGACAAGCCCGCGCCGGGGCATCCCTGCGGCCCGTGACTGAAGAAGTTGTACGACCAGTCGTCGCCGGCATCTCCGCTGGCCCACTCGCCGGGCGAGAAGCGATCGGCGTACGGGATACGGTCGCGATTGCGGTGGTTGAACACGTTGTAGATCAGCACCTGCCGACCTTCCGAAAGCACTGCGCCGCTGGGAAACTCGATGTCGCGCGTGGCGACCCGGCCGAAGAGTGTGGTCGTCGGCCATAGCCGCATCGCCTCGAGCAGGCAACCCGCAAGATATTCCAGCGACGCGATGCCGTTGGCCGTCGTGATGTCGGCGCACGCCATTTCGGCACGCACCTCGCGCTGCTGCTCGGTGTGCGTGGACAGCGCGCCAAGGGCACGGAAGGTGTTCGCCGCCAACGTGTCTCCCATCGCGAACAACCAGTGCACGACCTGCCCAGACGGCTTGACGTCGGGTGTAGCGGGGACCTCCGCGATCAGCGCGGCAAGGCTGTTTGGCTCGGGGTCGTCCAGATACCCGTCGATCAGGGAGATGAACTCGCCGTACCGGGGCGCCGGTTCCCCGGGCATCTTGTTGCCCGCCGACATCAGCTCGCTCAGCAGCTCGGTCAGGTCGCTGTCGTCGGCAGCCTGCTCGCCGAAGACGACTCGCCGCGTCATCTTTTGGAAGGCTTTGTTGAAGGGCTGCCACCGCATCGGCTGCTGCGCCAGTTCCTTGGCTGTCTGCGCCGCGGCATCGATGAACGGCTGCGCGAGCCGATGCAACGGCTTGCCGGTGTCGAGGACAGCCTCGGCGAATCGGCGCCGATCCGCCCACACCTGGCCGCGTGAAATCGTCAGCGCGTCGGGCTGAAACGCGGCCATGCCCTTGCGTTTCGGCGGCGGATCGGATGCGAACGGGTCCGGCGAACCGCCGAGCACGAACTTCAGGTCGTCGGGATGGTGCAGCAGGAGCGCTTCGTCGCGGGCGACGCGGACGTAGAACGGCCCGGGCCGTAGCTTTCACCATCCCTTCCACCAACCGGTAACCGAAATAGTCTGCACCCACCGTCGACGCGACCCGAGTCGGCAGTTCGCGCTTGTTGAACAGACCCAGGATGATGTTGGGAGCGCCGATCTGTGCGGTGAACCGAATGCCTTCCAGAACGGACGCGTGCGGGAAGTCACAGTCAGCCACAGTCGTTACCCCCAGGGCATGTAGGCGCGCACAGAGTCCGCGAGTTGGACGATCGGATTTTTCTTGTCCGGCACCGGTGCGCCCAACCGCGGCCACGGCGCGAAAACGCGCTCCACTTCGCCGATGACCGGCTCGAGTTCTGGATAGTGCCGCAACAGAACGTCTTTCATCGACGTGTTGTTCACCCAGTCGAAGCCGACCTGGGTGTACACCTCGGGCCGGAAGTCATTGGTGAAGAACCGGTCGCTCTTCAGCCGCCGCGATGCCATCAGGATGAAGATGCGGAACGCGGTGTCGGAGAAGCCGAAACCTTTCGGGGGCTTCTCGGCCTGCATGCCGATCTGGAGGTCGACGCTGTCGACGTCGCCGTTGTAGACCTCGTTGATCTCCTTGGCCCATTGCTGGTTCGGCGTGATCTCGTCGATGCTTTTGCGCCGCGGCATCCGCAAGGCTTCGCGGAAGTCGTTGTAGCGGGGCACGCCGCGCTCGCGGTCGCGCACGATATCCAGTGCCGCCAGATCGGTGATCTGGCCGTCGACGCGCGTCAGCTCGCGTAGCGCGTTCGGGTAGTTGTGCAGGCACACCGCACCTGCGCTGGCCATGCCGAACGAGTACCACATGTCGCCCATCTCCATGCGGTCCATGAAGTCGCGCGTGTAATGCCCCTGCAGCTCGGTGAAATACCGGTGTTCAAGGTGCTTCCCCGATTCCAGCGAGAAGAAGTTCCAGTCGTCGGGAATCAGTGGGTGCATCCGATAGACCGAGACGAACTCCTCGGTCAACGAGAACGGCGCCGAGTGGTGATCGGCCGACGACCCGAGAATGCCTGAGAGGACCTCGCTGTCGCCGACGCGACCGATCCGATCCTTGAACGTCTTCCCCAGTGCGCCATACCAGTTGGCGTTCATGCCGATCTGCAGCGCGGGATGGCGCAGCACGCACGTCGTCCACTCGACCGTGTGGATCTTGGCGATCAGTGCCGACACCACGAGGACGCCGAGCTCGAAGAGGCGTTGGTCGTCGAGGCTCGGATAGGCCTTCTTCATCGCATCGCACACGGAGTTGTGTTCGCGGGCGAACAGGGTATGCAGCAGCCCGTGCCGACCCACCAGTTCTCCCGCATGCCGGTGAGGTCGATGCCGGGGATGTCGCTCTGGGGAAGCCGACCGTCGTCGCCGACCTTGACCTTGCCGTCGACGAACGTGCGGACTTCGGCCTGCCGCTCCTTGCCGCTGCCATAGATTTGCGAACCGTCCCACCAGTGTGTTTCAACGTTGCCGAACACCGGCGCAGGACAGCCTTCGATAATCTCGCCGCGCATGGGGATCGTGCAGCGAATCCGCATCGGGTTCTCGGGAAACTCGTCGCCGTCGCGCAGAGGAATGTCGATGGTCTTGTCGGCGACGCCGTCGCCATGGAAGAACCAGTTGTGGTTCTCGAACTGCAGCCACGCGGCGGCCAGCGCGTTGATGATGCCCGCGGGTTTGAATTCGTCGCGCGCCATCAACCGGTTGCTGATCATTCGCGGGTCGGGGTCGAGCAGCCGCTTCATGTCGGGGACCGTTTGGGACAACGGCACATTACGGCCGAAGCCGGAGGCCTTCGACCCCATCCACGGGTCGGAAAGATCGTTCAAGGTGCCGTCGGGGGTTCGCGCCCGCTTCACCTCGTCGGTGGGCTCACCGAGGTCCTTTTCGGGCCGGATGCCGTCGGCTTCAAACAGGTTTTTTTCACGCAGATCGTCGCGGGCCTTGACCAGATCCTTGATCTGAAGGATCGACGACGGGTGCTCATACCACTGACGACTCACCTAAACCACCGTTTCTGTGGAGGTTGCCAGGCTTAGCGAGACATGGCGGCGTGCGAACGATCTTGCGGTAATTGCCCGACTCGGTGTTGAACAGGATCCTATCGAGGTAATCGCGGCGAACGAAGTCGACCGCCCGTGTGCTCAATGAACCCCCGCGCGGCGACAATATGCCCTGACCTCTACTTTTGTGGTCGAGCTCGCAGAACCCGAACCTCGACCCCGAGCGCCCATGCGGCGCGACCGCTGCTGCGCACAGACCGCGCCGCGCATCGCGAAGTGATACACGGCGTTGCATCCGAACTGCGACGCACGAGATGGGTTTGCCGATATGCTGACTGACCGTCACAGCGCAAAGAAAAGAGTGTTGCGATGCTGCGTTTGATTCGCAACCTGCTCCGTCCGTACCGCCGGCTTCTGGTCATGGTTGTGGCCATGAGTCTGGTGCAGGCGGCCATGGACCTCGTCGGGCCCTGGCCGTTGAAGATCATCATGGACAGCGTCATCGGAAACCAGCCCGTCCCGCTGTGGGCGTCATGGTTCGCGCCGATGCTGGCACACGGTGGCAAAATGCAGATCGCGGCGTTGGCGGCAATCATCGTCGTAGCCACCTGGGTCGCGGACGAGGTGGCCCTCTATATCGGCAGCTACTTCATCGAAAGCGTCGGCCAACGGGTCGCCAACGATCTGAGAATGCGGGCCTATCACCATCTCCAGCGCCTTTCCCTCATGTACTTCCAAACCCACCAAGTCGGCATAACAATGAGCACCATCACCACCGACGTTGCGACGATCCAGGATTTCGCGTCCAAAGGCACGGTTCAGATTTTCGTCGACATACTCACGATCATCGGCATGGTGATCGTAATGTTCACCATCCGTTGGGATTTCGCCCTTTTCGCTATCGCACTGCTGCCCTTCCTGGCCTTCTTCGTGTGGCGCGTCAGAGGGGCGATCGCAAAGAAAATCGAAGAACTCCGCATGATCCAGGCCGACATGGTGGCCGTGGCACAAGAAAGCCTGGAATCGATGGAAGTGGTGGAGGCATTCGAACTCGAAGGATGCGAGGAAACGCAATGCGCGCAGGTCAGCAGACGGAGCCTGGAGGCAGCGCTGAAGGCCAGGCGGGCGCGGGCCATGCTCGGGCCCGTGGTCAGCATTCCAATCGCACTGTGCTACGCGTTCATGCTTTGGCGCGGCGCATCACTGGTGCTGAGTGGGGCCATGACGCTGGGCTCGCTCACCGTTTTGACCTTCTATCTCGTCAAGTTCTTCGACCCGCGAAGGACCTCTCCCGGCAGGCGGATACCTTCGCCCAGACGTCAGTGGCGGTCCGGCGGGTGCAGGCGATCCTGGGGGCCGACGCTGTTGTTCCAGAGCGCCCCGACGCTATCGATCCACCGCCGTTCCGCGGTGAAATCCGCTTTGAACATGTGGCCTTTGGCTACGACGCGGACAACCCGGTGTTGCGCGACGTCAATCTCAGCATCAAGCCAGGTGAAATGGTGGGCATCGTCGGCGGCACCGGCAGCGGCAAGTCCACCGTCGTAAGCCTTATCCCGCGGTTCAACGACCCGGGGGCGGGCACCATTACGATCGACGGCGGCGATATCCGCAGCTTCAAGCTGCACGGACTGCGCAGCCAGATCGCCTTCGTGCTGCAGGAGACGGTGCTATGCAAGGGGACCGTGCGCTCCAACATCGCCCTCGGTCGCCCCGACGCCACCGAGGACGAGATCATTCAGGCGGCCAAACTGGCCAACGCCGACGGGTTCATCCCCGCATGCAGCATGGCTACGACACTGAGGTCGGTGAGCGGGGCTCGACGCTCTCCGGCGGGCAGCGCCAGCGCATCGGGATTGCCCGCGCGCTGATTCGCGACGCCCCGATCCTGATTCTCGATGAGCCGACCGCGGCCCTTGACGCCGAATCCGAACAGCTCGTGATGGAGGCGATGGAACGACTGATGAAGGGCCGCACCGTCATTTGCATCGCCCACCGGTTGAGCACCATCCGCAACGCCAACGCGATCATCGTGATCAAAGACGGTGTCGTGGCAGAACAAGGCAGTCACCAGGAATTGATAGCCCTCAACGGTGACTACGCCGAGCTGCATCGCATCCAGTTCGAGCAAGCGTCGGACACAACCCAACTCCCCGGTAAGGTCGGCGGTTAGCGGTTTCAGCGCGTTTCTCTTCTTGGCGCATCGTTGGTTCGGATGGCCGCGATGGTCCACACCGCGTCCTGTGCGGTGATCGGTTCCCCGTCAGACCATTTCGCCTTCGGGTTGAGGTGGAAAGTCTACGGCTTCGCGTCATCAGAGGCCTCCCACGAGTCCGCCATACCGGGTGCAACGGCTTGTCTTTGGCGGCGAATTGCACCAGAGCCTCGTATTGGTAGCGAAGGATTTCCGTGCTCGATGATAGAACAGCAACAAAAGGAGTCAGCGAGTCAACGCCTCCCGTGTGCGCGACCCGGATTATGTGCGACCCGGATCATTCGTCGATCATTCGCTTTTGCTGTGGTGGTTGACGTTCGCACACCGACGAACCCGATTACGCTTGCTCCGAGAGCGGCCATAACGCGGCGACTCGGCGCGTCTCACCTCTCCGAGAGCTTTACCCCAAAAACACTTCCCCCAATGTTTGTCAACTTTGAGGCGTTTGACGGCACTTCAACTTTGTCTCTATCGAGACGTCGCGGGCACTGCCGGTCAGGTCGTCAGGCCTCATCAACATACGGACGCTAAAGGCCCGCTCCCGCTCCGGAAGAGTTCACATGACCGGCGGCTACAGGGGCTTCTATCGACATTCTTGAATGTGCGTGGGAGCGGCGAAACTGACTGAGCTTGTGCACCGAATCGGCGATTAGTCCGCTGCGGCGCGGTCCCATCGGAAAACCTACTCATCGCAACAATAACGGCCGTCGTCTGATGTTGTGCTGTTAGATGCCTTATGGGATTTGACCGGCGCGATCTTCTGAAAGCGACAAGCGCGGCAGGCGCTGCCGCCGCCATAACAGGGCTTGCGGCCTGCAGTTCCAATTCAACCACCCCAAGCAGCACACAGCCTTCCGGCACCGCACCCGCAGGCGCAAAGAGCCCACCCGCAAACCTGACCGGTCGCGTCGTCCGGCCCAGTGATGGGGAATACACGACGGCGAGCACGGGGTGGAACCAGCTCTTCACTCACTATCCGCTGGTGATCGTCTTCGCCCAGGAGACCCAGGACGTGGTCAACGCCGTCACGTGGGCGCGGCAGAACGACGTCCAAATTCGGGTGCGGAGCGGCCGCCACAGCCTTGGGGGCTGGTCGAACGTAGACAACGGCATCGTGATCGACGTCAGCGAGCTGAAGTCGACCCAGACCGACGCGGCCACCAGCACCGCGAAAGTTGGCGCCGGACTCAACCAGATGGAGGCGGTGACCGCACTCGGCAATCAGGGTCTTGCGGCGCCGACCGGCACGGAGGGCAGTGTTGGCCTCGTCGGTGCGACGCTCGGCGGGGGATTCGGTCTGCTCACGCGTAGCCTCGGCATGGCCTGCGACAACCTGTTGGCGGCCGAGATCGTCGTCCCATCGGGTGCCGACGGGGCCAAGGTGATCAATGTCGACGAGAACAACAACTCGGACCTGCTGTGGGCGCTCCGCGGAGCCGGAAACGGCAATTTCGGGATCGTCACATCACTCACCTACAAGGTTCATCCACTACCCCAGGTCGCCTACGTGACCGCGACATGGCGAGGCCTCAACGACCTGCAGGGGGTGTTCGACGCTTGGCAGCGCTCGGCGCCGAGCACCGACAACCGCCTCACGAGCCAGCTCGAAATCCACCCCGATACGATCTTGTTGTTTGGGGTTCTCTCATCCGGGTCGCAGGCAGAGGCGAACCAGCTGCTGGCGCCGATCCTGTCGGTCGGCAAGCCCGATGTCTCGACAAAGACCGCGAAATGGGCCGACACGTATGCAGGATTCCAGCCACCGCAGCCCGCGCTCGCGAACTGGAAGTTCTTCTCGCAGTTCATCACCGACCCGTTCCCGGCTGAGGCGATCAGCATAGTAGGCTCCTTCATGTCTCAGGCCCCTTCGCCAGACTCAAACTACTTCACCAACGCCTTTGGCGGGGCGGTCAAGGGGAGCGAGCCCGCTGGCGGCTCAGCGTTTGCGCACCGCGGCTCGCTGTTCTATGCCGAGTCGGGCGCCGGCTGGGGCACTCGTGCGATTGCCAGCACAAGGCGACCCGATCACAGCGAAGGCCCAGGCCTGGTTTGCCGAGTTCAACCAAGCGCTGCGGCCCTATGCGAGTGGCGCCTACGTCAATGTGCCGAACGTCGCTATGGCGGACTGGCCCACGGCCTACTGGGGATCCAACGTCGACCGGTTGCGCACGATCAAGTCGAAGTACGACCCCGACAACGTGTTCCAATACGAACAGAGCATCGCGCGCAGGTGAACTGACCGACCTCACTCCTCGCGCCGGCAGGCCTAGCAGGGCGTGGCCCAACTGTCGGGCGTGCGCCCTCCGTCCGACGCACCGATACGCGCTGACTTTCCAGGCGAAGTAATGAATACGCCCTCATTGGGCGATCAGGAATGACCGATGCTGATCATCGCCGTTTCCGTAAGGTGTGGCGACTATGCAGGCGGTCGTGACAGGACCTGGATGACCTCTTGCAGGGGTTCCGGGGTCGCCGCAACTGTGCCGATGAATGGGTGCGAAAGTTCCACAACGAGGAACAGTTGGGCGGCTACCAGCACGCCCACGGTCACGACTATCGAGTAGTGCAAAGCGGATTGCTCGACGCCGTAAATGACCGCGCAGCCAAGCACCAGCCCGCTGGTTAGGAGGATGACCGTCCACAGCGGCCAAGGTGGGCCCTTGTCCGTGAGGGCCATGAGCACTCGTTCTGTGCGCAACTGGCCGACCGTGTCGAGGTTAGTGAATGAGCGAGCGAGCAAGGTCTTTTGGGTATCGGTGCGCGGTTGGACATGTTCGTATGCGGTGTGGACGCGGAGCAGAGCATCATCGGCCTCGGGCGAGAAATGGCCGCTCGCGGCCGCCAGCCACTCGTCTTTGGCTGCGCGTTCGTATGCCAGCAGGCTCTGCCGGATTCGATCGCTGTCGGCTTTGTCGAACCCGGTGAGGGCCCTGGCCAACTGCACCCCGGCCGCACCCTCGGACCCGACCTTGGCGTCCGCATCGTTGGTCTGACCCCACATCGCGGAAACCACGAACCCGATGAAGACTGCGTACACCAATGCGATAACGCCAAAAGCGAAGGTTGTCACATCGTTGTGAGCGCCATGCGTGAGTCGGGGGAACCGACGTCGGGTAAATAGCTGGATGAGCACTGCTCCGCCGACGATGAGGACGATTAGTCCGGTTAGTCGCAGCCAAGCCGGGACGTTGCTCACGACCCAATCACTCACAAACCTCACTCCTCGCGTCGCGCCGGGAGCCCCAGCCAGGCGTGGCCAATTGCGTCGCGCGTGCATAACCGGTCGGGCCTTTCGACTATAAGCGCATGTCCCCGCGTGACGCCCACTTCATCGACATCTCAACAGCAATTTGCGTGCAGGATTGAACGGTTCCTGATCTCGTCTTGGGTTCTGGATGCGGGTCGCCGCCAATGGCCAATTATTGCTGTATTGGGATGCTCGGGATGGGTTGTGCGGCTTGTTAAAAGGTGCCGGGCCAACCTTTGACATCAGTACGTGATGGGCGGTTCCCTAGTGCTACGCGAAGGCGTGGCGATCGCCAGCGAATAGTGAGCGGGCGCTAGTCTGCTGCGCGCCTGACCGCTTCGATGTCGCGCCGCCCTGGATGGTCGTGGTCAGTTGATTGTGAAATGCCTTAGTTTGTGCCCTGTGCATGCTTTACTGTCTATCTATTCAGGAGCGGGGCTCCACGGCAGGAGGTAAACGCATGCGTTTCCATTTTCCCGCGGTTCCCGCTATGGCCATCGTCGCGGTTTCCATCGTTACCTCATCCCTCATAAGCTGTTCGTCTCCTAAATCGTCTCCCAGGATGTCCGGTGCAACCGACGGCGCGTACCTGGCCAGGCTCTGTGGGGTGCCGCAGCTCGAGGTAAAGAAAGAGAATCAAGCGTCGATCTGCGTCAACCCGCAGGGCGAGGCGGTCAGCATCGTGGGTGACCCCAACTTCACCACTACCTGGAAGAGCAACGCATACGTCCAGCAGGTGCCCAAGTGCCCAAGCGACGGCAAGCCCCCGGTGTGGTTGCGCTACTACGACGGCCCAAACATGTTCGCCAAGGCGAACTTCAACGAGATCTCGTTCAGCATGCCAGTCACCAAGTCTGGGCTCCCGGCACTGCACAATGCCCAGAGCCTGTGGGACCAGATGACGATCCTGCAGCCCATGCCCGTCTTCGAGGATGTTGCGCCGACCTACTGCGGGTTCTACGGCTCCAAGACCCTTTGGGCCAACGGCGGATTCAACTTCGAAAACACGGCTGGTAACCCCGGCATGTTCCTGGGGGATGCGCCATCCATTACGCCCTGGAACTCAACCTGGCCTGCCGGATCGAACAACACGCCCGACGACGGCTGGATGACGTATCCGATCATGGCGCTGGGCAACGGGGCGGGAGGCCCGCCAGCCGGATTCGCCTTCCGGACCCCAGGTAGCACCGATGATACGTTGGCGGCGCCGGACTCCTCAGTACAGGCAAAGTACATCCTGGACAACGACAAGCAGATCGTGACCCTCCAACTGACCTATAACGGCGCCACTTCGTCGTATTCCGTGCCACAGCAGCTATTCAAGGACAAGTTCCTGAAACCGGCCATCGCCAACGGCGACCTTGCCGCCAACGACAAGCAGGTGGCTCAGGTGAACGACTTCACTTGGCGGTGGCAGCTTTTCACGCCGACGCTCACGATCCAGAAGCCCACCGGTCCCGACGGCAAACCCATCACGCTCAACGAATTGGCGCAATACTTCCCGACCTCCACCTCGTATCGGGACATCCGCGCCACGGTGAAGGGCTACCCGGGCTTCAACAATCCGGACGCGTTCGAGAACACGCTGGTGTGCGCCAAGGGATTCGAGTTATATGGCGCAATCGTCGATGACAAGCTCTTCACCGATCTGAACGATTACAGCAAGTGGTTGGCCCAGGCGGACAAGACCGATCCGCGCTACGCGGTGTGGCGATGCATCGAGAGTATCGCGCGAGCGCGCGAACAAAGTTGCGTAGCAAACGGCGCCGAGAAAAACCCCGCTAACGCACCCTGGAACGTCAGCATGGGGTACACGAACGGGTATCCCGCCCAATGCGACGTCAGCGATCCAGAGACCAGCAGGGTCATCGCCGGCATGCGAAAGGAGTGACGGCCCGCGCGCTCCGACCGCGTATCGCACGAGCACACAGGGCCATCGCGATGTGCCTCTGGGGTAACGCAAGAAGACGTCAAGCCGTGAACTGGATCCGATGCAGCTCGGCGTAATCACCGTTGAGGGCTATCAATTCCTGGTGACTGCCTTGTTCTGCCACGACGCCGTCTTTGATCACGATAATCTTGTTGGCGTTGCGGATGGTGCTCAACCGGTGGGCGATGCAAATGACGGTGCGGCCCTTCATCAGTCGTTCCATCGCTTCCATCACGAGCTGTTCGGATTCGGCGTCAAGGGCCGCGGTCGGCTCGTCGAGAATCAGGATCGGGGCGTCGCGAATCAGCGCGCGGGCAATCCCCATGCGCTGGCGCTGCCCGCCGGAGAGCGTCGACCCGCGCTCGCCGACCTCAGTGTCGTAGCCATTCGGCATGCGGGAGATGAACCCGTCGGCGTTGGCCAGTTTGGCCGCCTGAATGATCTCGTCCTCGGTGGCGTCGGGGCGACCGAGGGCGATGTTTTCGCGCACGGTCCCCTTGCATAGCACCGTCTCCTGCAGCACGAAGGCGATCTGGCTACGCAGTCCGTGCAGCTTGAAGCTGCGGATATCGCCGCCGTCGATCGTAATGGTGCCGGCCCTCGGGTCGCAGAACCGGGGAATGAGGCTTACGACGGTGGACTTGCCGCTGCCGGTGCCACCGACAATCCCAACCATCTCGCCCGGCTTGATGGTGAGATTGACGTCGCGCAACACCGGGTTGTCCGCGTCGTAGCCAAAGACCACGTGCTCGAAGCCGATTTCACCGCGGAACGGCGGTGGATCGATAGCGTCCTCGCGCTCAGGAATAACAGCGTCGGCCTCCAGGATCGCCTGAATCCGCTCGGCCGCCACTGACGTCTGGGCAAAGGAATCCGCCTGAAAGGAGAGGTCCTGCACGGGGTCAAAGAACTTGTTGAGATATACGATGAACACGGTCAGCAGGCCCAGCGTCATGGCCCCGCTCAGTATCAGTGACACGCCGTGCCAGAGCACGAACGCCGTGCATGCCGCGACCGGAAGGGAGACCACCGGCCGGAGCAAGGCCCGCGCCCGCCGGGCCTGCAGCGCTGCCTCCACGCTTCGTCTGCTGATCCCGGCAAGCTGCGTTTCCTCGCAATCTTCGAGTTCGAATGCCTCCACCACTTCCATCGATTCCAGGCTTTCTTGCGCCACGGCCACCATGTCAGCCTGGATTACGCGGAGTTCTTTGATTTTCTTTGCGATCGCGCGTCTGACGCGTGCCACAAAGAAGATCATGAAAGGCAGGAGCGCGATGGCGAAAAGGGCGAAATCCCAACGGATGCTAAACATCACGAAAACCATGCCGATTATCGTGAGCATGTCGACGAAAACGTTGACCGTGGCTCTGGACGCGAAATCCTGAATCGTCAAAACGTCGCTCGTGATGGTGCTCATTATGGTGCCGACTTGGTGGGTTTGGAAGTACATGAGAGAAAGGCGTTGGAGGTGGTGATACGACCGCATTCTCAGATCGTTGGCGACCCGCTGGCCGACACTTTCGATGAAGTAGTTGGCGACGTAGCTGGCCACCGCGCCCGCAACGGCGAAAACCATGACGATGATCCCCGCCAGCGCCGCGATCTGCATTTTGCCACCGTGTGCCAGCGTCGGCGCGAACCATGACGCCCACACCGGGACGGGCTGGGTTCCGATGGCACTGTCCATGATGATCTTCAACGGCCAGGGCCCGGCCAGGCCCATGCCCGCCTGCACCACACTCGCGGCCACAACGATGGCCAGAAGCCAGCGGTACGGTCGGAGCAGGTCGCGAATCAGACGCAGCATCGCAAACACTCTTTTCTTTGCGCTGTGAAGGTCAGTCAGCATATCGCCAACCCACGGCGTGCGGCGCCGTTTGGATGCAACGCTGTCGCATCACTTCGTGATCCACGGCGCGCGGTCCGGTTGCCGCAACGGTCGCGCCGCACGGGCGCTCGGGTCAAGGTTCAGGTTCTGCGAGTGTCAGCCCAAAACTGCGGGTCAGGACATGTTGTCGACACTTGGGCAATACGGCACCCGGTGGTGGTCGAGGTGGTTTCATTAGGAGGCCAGCAATCGGCCGCCAGAAAGGGCGATAACATGCCAATTACTACGTTCGCGACCTTTGCCGATGGGCTTGAACCAAAGCAAAGGAGCCGCGGTGACTACACGGCCGACGTCGACCTAGACGATGATCGCCTTTGGGTTCCCTGGGGAGACACCGAAGGCCTTTGGATGCAGCCGTGCTGTTTCAATGTGACCATGGGTGGTTTCAGTATTGTCGTGAAGGCGCTCCCCGGCACGGTGCTGGGCGCCCACTACCATGTGGGCGATGTCTATGGGTTCACCATCCGTGGGCACTGGGGCTACCGCGAGCATGACTGGATCGCAAAGCCGGGAACATTCGTCTATGAGCCTGCCGGTGAAGCCCACACGCTATTTGTCGAAGAGGATTCCCCCGATCCGATGATGACCTTCTTCGTCGTTAAGGGCGGCCTACTCTTCTTGGACAAGCCGGCCGATGGCATCTTCGAGTCATACGAGGATGGATTCACTTTTCTGGAAATGGCGCGAAAGCACTGGCGAGATAACGGGCTCGACGTTGCTCAACTGGATGAGCGCATTCGATAATTGAGTCGTTCAGTCCGACGGCGATCGCGATTACGGTCGCCGTCGGCCAGGGATAAGGAGCTTTTATAAATGCGCTCGAAATTTGTCAACACGCTCCTATCCTGTTGTTTGAGCATTCCATTGGTGATCCTCGGCGTGGGTTTAACGAGCTGTACGAGGAGCTCTCATACACCGACGAGCACACAGGGTCCTGCGCCTGAAAGTGGTCAGCTTCCGACGAGGCTGTATGGCCTTTGGATGAGAGAATGGATTCGACGGCCGGGTATCGCGGTGCAAGATCCAAATGCCGTCCAGAATAGCCCTCAACTCGTGCGATATCTCCAGACGCCAAGCTCCTTTGGAGACATGCGATTCCCTGCAGATCGCCCCGATCTTTCGCATGCCAAGTCATTCAACGATTTAACGGATGATGAGCTTCGGATACTCGCCAAACAACAAGGCTTCGTCGGATACACGACCCTGCTGGATGGTTCGGTGGATGGTCCTGGTCCAGTTTCTGTCCAGTGGCACCGCCAAATGGATTTCGAGCCGCCGACTGGCAACCTTGATAGAGGTCGGCTCGAGTTCATGAGTCACGATCAGATGAACGAGAACGCCCTCGATAATGCCTACACCGAGCATTGGGTCTCGCTGACTAGTGGCGACGGCCGCTTTTTTGTGGCCTCCGTCGAGCATCAGGGTCGGCTCGACCGGATGTTGCTCGTTGCGGGTGATCAATTTTTCTACGGACGGAACCGTCCAAAGGACCTGCCGGCCGCGCCGTCGATGGATTCGTTGATGACCGGAGCCAGTCGAGCACAGATGATCGACTACCTGGATTTTGAACTGTCCGTCGGCCGAGTCCGCGGCGGATCACTTCCGTGGGAGATTCAGTATTCGACAATTCCCTGGCGGGAGAAGGTTCCTCTTGACTTCGTCGATTCGATACATGTGGATAGCCCGACTAACGCAGTCGATGTACGCGTCGGTGAGGGAGACACGTGGAAAGTCCCGACCAACACCATGGACCCTGCGGACTTGAAGTTCTTGTTTCCTGCAAAGTAGCGGTGCCTCGATCTAGCGTGTGTCTTTGGTCTTTTCGGACTAGGCCACGGCGAATTCCGCAGTTCGTCGATGCGACGGCGGACCTACTTGACGGTGAACATGCGGCCGGTCATCCGACGATACGTGATCTCGTAAGCGAAGCGGAATACAAGCACCGATCAGCGTGATCCAGGTGCTCGCCGGCCCGGTGTCGAGGGTGTAGCTGAGCGGCAGCTGGACAGCGTGTTTATCACCACGCCGATGGCCAGCATTGCCCATGGGGGCCGGCCTGTTTGCGGACACGGGAGTGGCTTACCGAGACGGCTCCACCTCAAAGGAATTGGTCGAAATGGCTGGCCTTGACATCGCGTTCGGCTACCTTGCGCCCGATCGTCTGCAGCTCAGGGACATAGTCCACCGAATCCAATCGATGAACGTTTTCCGGCCGGATGTCGGCCAGGCCGAGCTTGGCCAGACCATCGGTGGTGAGTTCTGCGTTGTAGCGCACGTAGGTAAACAGGCGCTGGCCGGGCAGACCGGGTTCACTTTCGGGGCGACCCGGCTCGGGATTGGCGAGGTCGCCGAGCTCTTGATCGATGGGCGGGCCGTAACGGCAGCGTCCGAAAACCCGGCACAGCATGTCTTGCTCCTTCAGAGCTGCCGTCATCAACGCGGCCGGAATCGATTTGGCGTTGTAGAGCAGATTCATGTTGTCCGGTCGCAGGCTATCGTCTGCCTTTGGGGCCGTGCCGGTGCCGACGGAAACAAGCAGCATGTTGTTTTCGCCGGTCGGCCAACCCAAACCGTAGACACTCAATGTCGCCATCAAAAACAGTTGAAAGGCAGGATTGTTGTACACGCTGACCGCGCCATCGACAAAGATGAGGTCTTGTTCGCCGACTCGGAACAATTCGGGCGGAAAGTACGTGGGCGCGGCAGTGCTGGCGCGGACCACCTGCCAGAGCGGATAGTCGAGACAGAGCGATCGGTCCGGTCGGCCCGGATCTCTGTGTGTGGCGGGAAGGTTGCTCACCGGCCACGGCTCGTCCGTAGTCGCGTTGCGCAGCACCATCATCAGCAGCGTCTTGAGCTTGGGGTCCCCTAAGGTGGTGTGCTCGCCGAAACTCTTCTGCAGCAGCCCCTGAAGGGGCGCGCTGTCGAACTTGAAGCGATAGCGATTCAAGATGGACGCGTGGTCGAACATGTGATGGCCATGCTCGTGAAAAAGAGTGCGAATCTCTGACACGGGCATGCCGAGAGACAGGCCCGCCGCGATCACCGCGCCGATACTCGTCCCGGCGACGTAGTCGAAGTAATCTCCCAGGACCGCATCCCGACCATATTTGCTGCGAACGATGTCTTCAATGGCGTCGAGTATCTCTATGGTGATCATCCCGCGGATGCCACCCCCGTCCAGCGCAAGCAGTTTCTTTGGGCCGTCGGCGTCCAATCGATCGCGATATCCCATGAATTGCCTCTTTGTCGCTGCGTGACGCGACCGATAGTAGCAGCGGTACGGTAAGTGGTCAGTGAAACATCGGCGACGGCGGCAAGCTCTCCGCCGAATCCGTCAACATGGCAGCCCGCGTCGAGCAACTCACCAAACCACCGTGACGGTCTGATTTGGCCCCACTTCGTCGACACGCAGCGATGGTTGTGACGGCTTGATTACTAGTAAGGAAAGTCCTCACGGGTCGGAGTCCGGCGGGCGTGTCCTGTGCCAGCAGATGCTTGACAGTTCTGTGCCAGTTGATGCTTGACACCGGTCGGTCTTCGGCGGCGTGGTTGCGGCGATAAGGCAAGGTTGCGGTCATTCTCTTGACAGAAACTCCTCGCCACATGCTGTCGGTGAACTCTGCTGTACTGGTCCGGCTCACACGACGAGGCTGCGGATTTGTGGCGGCGGACCGGAGCGTTAGCGGTCGGTAGCCGCTACGGCAGAGACTGGAAGTCGACGCTGGGCGGCAACGGGAGAACAGTCGGCCAGCTTCTATGCCGAGTCACGAACGGGCGCCTCGGCTTTGATCCGGTCCCGAGCCTCATCGAGCTTGTCACGGACACATCTTCGGCAGTCTTGCTATATCGAGCGGGCGAGCGGGGGCGGTGGCGCTTGGCGCTTGGTGCGGCACCAAGGTCGACGTGGCGACCGCGCTGCTAGAGCTCGAGGGGTTGCTGCCGGAGCTTCGAGGGGGTGCTTTGCTGAGCCTTGGCGGCTAGAGCTGGCCGCGCGCGGCGCCCCCTGGGTGATTCTTGGTGTGAACGTTGAGGTAGTAGCCGGCGGGGTTGGCGATGATGCCGGCGACGGTGGTGGGGTCGCCGGTGACGCAGGTGTCCGGGCGATCCATGAAGTCGACGACGACCCCACCAGTGGCGCCGGCTGCTCCCTGGTGGATGTGGTACTCGGTCGTGTCGGGCCACCAGATGTTGCCGAGGGTGGACACGCAGACCCGGTTGGCGGCGTCGTCGACGGTGACCGTCGCCCTGGCGCTGGCCTTCGGGTCGCCCGGGCCGGGGACCTCGTTGGAGCCTTCGAGGTCGGCGGTGAACCTGTGTGGGAACGCTGACGCCTTCGGGGTGAACGCGAACAACGTTCCGACGACCAGGACCGCCGACGCGCTCAAGATGACCCCAATGCGCTTTTTGACAATCCCAGTGTTGTGGTCATGCTCCGACATGGCTCGAACTCCCTCGCGCTACAGCCGATGTTTGGTCCCGACGGGCTTAGGCCGGTCCAGGGAGCCGCACTGCTTGGCTCTCGGATTAGTCGCCCTAGTCGCCGCCGCGTCAATTATCGCGCCTTAATGTTATTTGATGATGGCAAACAGCCAAATTGCTTAATGAGCAATTTCGTCTTCGAAGCATTGCAGCCCGCCGGAGCCCTAACTTTTGCCAGCGCACCCAATGGTGGTCACCCAAAAAGACATATTCAACATGTAGTCCGTTACTCGTGCAGGGCGCTACAGGGCAGAAGCTCGCCGAGGCCGCCGGCCTCTCGGTGCCGCCGGGTCTATCAGATCCGCGATGGGCGATACTAGGAAGGACAGGCCGCCGTGCAAGGAGAGTAGGGGCGGCCTCATGAAATGTTAGACGCGGCGCCGGGACCGATCTGTTCCACTTTCGCGGTGGCCGCATCGTGGCCGCAATTTCGCCGCAGTTACAGATAACTCACGTGGACCACCGTGATGTGTTTCAGCAGTTGACGCGGGTTCGGTCCCCGTGACCAGGTAGCTGAATAGGGTTTAAATCCCTCCGCCACCGCCAAGACCGTACGGAACCCCAGTGGTCTTCGGATTTGCTGGAAGCCGGGTGATCGATATGTGCGCGCGCTTTGCGCGCATTCGCGCGGATGGACGTATGGCGTGGTCGCGGCGCTGTCCAGGTCGGGCAGTGGCCGAAAAGCCGCGGTTTAGAAATCACATTTTTGGGCAAACAGCGGCATGATTGCACGTCACAGCTCTCGTCTCGTTGCTTCTGCAGTAGCCGCCGCGTCGGGCGTTGCCGGTTGTGTCCTCGTATCCGCCATCCCTCCCGCCGCCGCGGATCCGTGTCCGGAGGTTCAGGTGGTGTTCGCCCGCGGCACCGACGATCCGCCCGGTCTCGGTCCGACCGGACGGACATTCGTCGACTCCCTGCACTCGCGCATCGGCCCAAAGTCGTTCGACGTTTATCCGGTCGATTACCCCGCCACCCACGACTGGACGAGCGCGGGGGAGGCCGGCGTCAGAGACGCCGGCGCACACGTCGTTGCGATGGCGCACGACTGTCCCAACACCAAGATGGTGCTCGGCGGTTATTCCCAAGGCGCGGCCGTGATGGGGTTCGTCACCTCGCCCGTCGTACCGAATGGGATCGATCCGGCGGCCGTGCCCAAACCGTTGGATCCGGAGGTGGCCAACCACGTCTCCTCCGTTGTGCTCTTCGCCTTGCCCAACGAGAAGGCGATGAACTTCTTCGGCGAGCCGCCGGTCGCCATCGGCCCGCTCTATCAGGCCAAGACCATTCAGGTGTGCGCTGCCCAGGACCCGATTTGCTCTGACGGCATGAATTTCGCCGCACATGACACGTACTCCACCAACATGGCAGTGATCGACCAGGGCGCGGCCTTTGCGGCCAGTCGTCTTGGCGGAGGTCCTGGGGGCACATCCATGTAAGCGGATGGCCGTGGCCATCTTCAGAACAATTGAACGCACGAATCGAGCCGTCGACGATTGGCGCTCGATGCTTGCGAACCACTAACTTCCCTGAGGTGAAGTTCTCAGCTGCTGGTGCAGTCGCGCGGTGGATCACCCCTTTGCTTACGGTTGCGGCGGTCGCCGGCATGGGTCAAGTCGGCGACCCGGTGCAGGTTCGTCCCGCCCCGACGGTGCGCCTGGTTGCCGACGGCGACCCATTGGCCGGAGCGCCGTTCTACGTCAACCCGACGTCGGCTGCCATGCGCGCCGCGCAGAGCGCCGATCCGCCGAGCCCCGAATTGACCGCCATCGCCAATACCCCGCAGGCGTACTGGATCGTCCCGGGCTCGTCGGCAGGCACGGTCGGGCAAGTATGTCGGCGATGCCAATGCTGCGGGCGCCATCCCCGTCCTGGCTCTCTACGGAATCCCCCACCGCGACTGCGGCAGTTTCGCCGCGGGCGGCATGGCGTCGGCCGACGACTACCGCGCGTGGATCGACGGCATCGCATCCGGCGTGGGCGCCTCCCGGGTGGCGATCATCGTCGAACCCGATGCGCTCGCCATGGCCGACTGCCTGTCGGGTGATCAGCGCCAAGAGCGCTTCGACTTGATTCGCTACGCCGTCGACACGCTGACCCGCGATCCGAACGCGGCCGTCTACGTCGACGCGGGCCACCTGCGCTGGCACAGCGCCGACGACATGGCCGCCAGGCTCAACCAGGCCGGCGTCGCTCACGCGCGGGGTTTCAGCATCAACACCGCGAACTTCTTCACCACCGAGGACGAAATCGGTTACGGCGAGGCGATTTCGGGGCTCACGAATGGTTCGCACTATGTGATCGACACGTCGCGTAACGGCGCCGGACCGGCACCCGACTCCGAACTCAACTGGTGCAACCCCGGCGGCCGAGCACTGGGCACTCCGCCGACCGCGGCTACGGCAGGAGCGCATGCGGACGCTTACTTGTGGATCAAACGTCCGGGTGAATCCGACGGAACGTGCGGCAAAGGTGATCCGCCGGCCGGCAACTTCGTGAACCAGTACGCCATCGATCTGGCTCACAACACGGGCCACTAGACGCGGCTCGAGCTTCATTTCGCCGTTGGTCCGCGGCACGTCGGCGACGCAAACCGATTTGCGATTCGCGATCATTCGTGGTCGAAAACGGATAACATTTGAGTATCAAAAGGAGCACAACGAGCGCGCGGCACGAGGCATCATGGCCAAGAAAGTCGAGATCATCGCCGTTTTCGCGATCTGTACTGCCTTCATGACGGCTACCGGAACAGTGTCCAGTTTCCCAGCGCGCGCAGACGATTCGGGGACGGCGCTGTACAGCGGCGTCAACCAGCTTCGTCACGGATGCGGGCCAATCAGCGACGATCCGCGGTTGACCGAAGCGGCCCAGCGGCACGCCGACGACATGCTGCGCAGCGGGGTAAGCGGACACATCGGTTCGGACGGCTCTTCGCCGCAGGTGCGAATCACGGATGCGGGCTATAGGAGCAGGTACTCGGGTGAAATCGTCTTCTGGGGCACCGGATCCGCCGCGGATCCCAACAAAGCCCTCGACATGTGGATGCAAAGTCCCCCACACCAAGCGATCATCCTGAACTGCGCGTATAACGCGGGCGGCTTCGCCACCGCCTGGGACGGCAACAAAATGACCGCCGTCGGTGACTTCGCGGCTTCGTAAACTACTCTGCGCCAAGTTGTTTCGGATCCGCCACCATCACTGCACATATGCCACGGACGGTTAAGCCGGCTACGCGCCACCTATTCGGCAATCACACGTGAGGCAGCCAGCCGGACCCGTGCGGTGACAGTACAAAGCCGCGGCCCTGGGGGTCTTTGCATGCAGTGGTACCCGAGTTGTCCACCCCGCAGATCACGCCATCCACGGTGATGGAATGCAAGGGGGGCAGGGTCTTTAGGGGATGCCCGTAGACCTGATCGTTAGCGGCAATCGGGTCGCCGGATTGCGTCAGCCCAGAGGTGGTCCCGATCGCGTTCACCGTGCCGGTCCCAGCAGCTGGCGGGATAGCGGGAAAGTTGTTGCCCGTGCACTGCGCCTCCCCGGAGAAAAAATCACATGTGATGCCATCCGGGGTAAGGAAATACACCGTATTGAGAGGTGCGCGCCCCGTGTTGGGAAGCCCTATCGTGTAATCCGCGACGTTTACGGGTGAATACCCACTTATGTCTGGAAAAGCAGGGGTGTCCGCGCGGGCGTTGCAGCTAGTCACGACAGCGCTGACTATCCCGGCAGCGACAGCGAGCGTCTTGTTGATCATCTTGATCCTATCGGCGGGCGGGTTAGTGGTTCGCATTAACCTGAAACTCCTGAGTGTTGTATGGAGTGTTGGTCGTTGTGTTCCATTGACTCACAAAAAGGTTCAGCTTATCCAGCGTTGATCCCGGAAGGATGAATCCACCGTAGTTCTGGGGTACAAAGTTTGGCCCTTGCGGATTGCTCTGCTGTGCAACAACTGTCGGCCCAACGCTCAACACTTTGGTGGGCTCATTCGCCACTCTGACTTCGACGTTTCCAGTGCCCTGGTTGAAACCCGATAGCACCGCTTGGCCGCCAACTTCCCTGAAACTGAGTTCCCCGAAGGGTGTGCGGCTGATTGGTGCGGTGGCGAGTTCGCCGGGCTGGCCCCAGCCTGTTCCGTTCCAGGGTTGCCAGTATTGGCGCTCGGTGACGTGGTTGGGATCCACTCGGTACATGGTCACGCCTCGAGTTCGGTCGAACGAGTCGGCAGCGATGTACACCGTGCCGTCTTTGGCTTGAAAACCGCTGATCTGTGTAGGTTGGCTCGTTGCGCTGGTGCCCGGGTGAATGGGGTCATTGGGATTAGGTGGATTAGGTGTCCAGGGGCGCCACGACCCTTGAATCGGTTTCCACCCTTGGCCCGGATCATTGGTCACCTTGACGAGCCATGATCCGCCCGTGGGGTTCAGCTGGTTGGTCCCGGCGACCATCATGTAGGTGGTGCCGTCACTCATCCGGATACTTCCGGCAGGAAGTGTGTCTGTCCCTTTTGCCTCAGGTGGCGGTGGGAACAAGACGTTTTGGCCGTCTTGGCCAGTCACCGGCGCACCGAAATGCGGACGGCCCTCGTCGTCGAAGGTGACGGGGACGGCCACCGACGGGTAGTGCTTGCCGTCGTAAGCCTTATCGCCAGTGAACGAATCCCCGAAGATTGCGTACAACTTCGCGGGCTGTCCGTTCTGCCCGGGCACCTCGACCACTTCCCCAAGGTCGGCCGCCCCGATCTGTGGGACGCCTGGGATACCGCCGGTTCCGGCGATCGGGCCCAGGTTTCTTGCCTCGCCCGGCTTCAATGGACTTTCCATCCAGGTGTCGACGGTTGTTGGGGGGTCGTAGCCGTCGGTATGCAGAGCGTCCATCGACCTCCGCAACGTGTCCGAGTAGGCATTGCGAATAGAATTCATCTGCTTGACGGCATCGCGGACATCGTCCACGGCCTGGGCGTGCGCAGCCTCCTTCAGCCTCTCCAATTTGGCGCGTTCCGACGCGGGGAGGTCGAGAGTCAAGTCATGTTTTATGGCGCCGATGAGTCTGTCGAGCCCCCGCAGCTCACTCTCGAGAGTGGCGATCTCTTGAGCCCCTTGCTTTTGCGCGTCGGCCAACGCGGCGGCGATGGTTTCCAACTCGGCACCGATCTTTGGCAATTGCTCAGACTGCGCGCCAAGGGATTTGATGACCCGCTGCACTTCATCGGAGTCGTTGATCGGGTGGCCGCCATCCTGGTGGTTCCAGGCAGCGGCGAAGTGTTTCCGGGCTTCCTCGAACGCGTGGTCGGCCTCGGCGGTGTGTCGACCCGCGCCATGAAAGGCCTCCGCCAACTGCGAAATTTGAAACGGGCTACCGGCCTGCACGCTCTGGTTGATCGCCCACGGATCGCCGCCGGCCGACGCGATCAGTTCTGCTTCGCTCAGGTTTTCCCACGTCATCGTGCCGCCAACGGTCGACAAATACCGACGAGCATCGCCGCCCCCTTCTGAGCAGGTACAACCCTACTACCGCAGGGTCGGCGGCGGACTCATGTGAATGACTGAAGCTGAATCGGTCGGTTAGGTAGCAACCCAGCTCAGGTCTGGCTACCGGCCAGCTTTCGAACCGTCAGCGCTTCGATGTCTTGGAACGGCCGTCCCTCGGGCCGGATCAGGTCGTGGAACCACACTTTGGGGACGGAGGTGTAGGGGTGGTCCCATGAGTCCCAGGGGAAGTAGGTCTGGGTCTTACCGGCGACCAGGCCCCAGTTGATGGCGCCGACGTTGTGGCGCTTGGCAACCGGCAGAATCGATTCGACGGTGCTGCCCTGGGGCCGCGCCATGTATTCCGTGCACAGGATCGGCCGGCCCAGCGGGGTGAGCTCGTTGATCCGGTTCTCGAATCCTGCGGGGCCCGCGTAGGAGTGGAAGGTGATCACGTCGGCGTTGGCGAGCTGGATGTCGCTGATTGCGCTGCGGCCCTGCGGCTGTCCCCAATCCCCGCGCCACACACCACTTGTCAGCGGCTGGCTGGGCTCCACCGCCCGGGCCCAGCGAAAGACCTGGGGGAGCAGGTTGGCGACCAGTTGCTCCTTGTCGCTTCGTTCGACGTTGCGATACTGGCGCGCGGGGTTGTCGGGCTCGTTCCACAGGTCCCAGCCCAGGACTCGGTCATCGTTGCGGAATTGGGTCATCACCGCCGTGACGTAGTCACGCATGATCGGAAAGTACTTCGGATCACCGAGGCGTTCGGCGCCCGGGCTCTGCGCCCAGCCCGAGTTGTGCACGCCGGGCCTCGGCGCGCGCTGGCGTCCCGCGCGGGGTTGCGGATCCCAACAGGAGTCGAAGAAAACGAACAGCGGTTTGATGCGGTGGCGCGCCGCGATGTCGACGAATTGCCCAAGGCGCGTTTGAAAGCCGCGCCGATCGGCCGCCCAGAGTTGATCATGAAGGAACACCCGTGCGGTGTTGTGGCCGTAGAACTGGGCCCAGCCGAGCTCGGTATCGATGCGCCGGGGGTCGAACGTGTCGGGCTGGAACATCTCGAGCTGGTTGATGGCGTTCGCCGGAATGTAGTTTGCCCCAACGAGCCAGCCCTGCGCTTGATACCAACGGTTGGCGCGCTCGGGTGACCACCGGCCCGCTTCCTCAGCAAAAGCCCGCGGCAGCCGTGCAACTGCGGTGCCCGCCGCCAGTAACAGAGGGAGTTTCAGGGCCGTACGTCGTTCCACGATGTGACGATATGTTTTCGGGGCGATTTCCCTGGGATTTGCTCAGCGCGTCGCGACGACTTCAGATGACGATCGTTACCTCGCCGTCATCGGCGTCGTCGAGCGGTGACGCTCGCTCGTCATCGTGACCAATCCGTGACCATCCGGCATCGGCGAGCCCACACCGAAGGGCATGGCGCTAAGGTTAAAATGCGGTCCGCCTTTGCATCAAATGCATTGTCGGACAATCGATCAAGGACGTTCCGATGACGGCAAAGTTTCGGACGCCTATCGCAGCTTGCGACCGTGGTTGTCTTTGACGTTGCCGGTGAAGATGAAGATCGCGTCGACGATGGCCCAGACGATGCCGCCGAGCAGAACTGGGAAACCGACCAAACAGAACAGGGTGAAGAAAACTCCGAACAGACCGAGGCACAGCTGCGCCACCGCGATGTGAGTCGAGTCGATGTAGAAGCGGCCGATCCCGAACACCCCAAGGAACAGCTGAAGCAAGCCAGCCGTGGTGGCGGACCTATCCGACAGCGGCAGCCCGGTGGTTTGATCACGGCCATAGGGCGCCTGCGGGTCAACATAGCGCGGGTAACCGAAATTGCCCGGGAAGCCGGAGTACCCGGGGTAAGCCTGCGGGGACGAAGATCCGGGCGGCGGCGGTGGGGTGTGCGGATTGGGCTGCGATCCGTAACCGGGCGGCTGCCGCCCCCAGGGTGGCTCACCGGGCGGATTTCCGGGTTGGCTGGGCGACGACGGCATCGATTCGAGTTAACACGCCCGATGCCTAGGCGTCCACACCGGCGGCCGACGGCACCAGTATGCGAACAACCCGACCAAGCTGTTGGCGGAATTCCTTCAAACTTCACCCCTTGGAGCGCAATACTGAACGGGTGCCCGATCGAAATGTGTTAGGCGGTCTGCTGGAACCGTGCGGCACAGACCCGCTGACCGGCTTCTACCGCGACGGTTGTTGCTCGACCGGCCCCCAGGATCTCGGGCGGCACACCATCTGCGCGGTGATGACCGCCGAATTCCTGGAGCACCAGCGTTCCATCGGCAACGACTTGCTGACGCCGGTTCCCGAGTATCGGTTCCCCGGTCTGCTGCCGGGCGACCGCTGGTGCGTGACGGCACTGAACTGGCTGCGCGCTCACCACGACGGTTGTGCCGCGCCAGTGGTGTTGGCGGCAACTCACGAGAGCACCCTCGAGGTGGTACCGCTGGAGGCGCTGCAAGAACACAAGGTCGACGTTCCCGACGATCTGGCCAACCTGTAGCGCGACCGCCTGCGAGGTGAACGAACGATGCATCTCCACCGCGTCTAGCGTCTGTGTCATATTTCTCACCTGACGCGTCGAAGAAGGGTTCCGATGGGTTCTGCGGTGGACGACATCGACTTCGACGACTTGACCGCGCCCAAGCTGACCGACGTGCAACGTCAGATCCTGGAGTTCACCGAAGCCCAGCCCGTCGACCTCGACATCGACCGGATGCTCGCGGAGGCCATCGAGCAGGCCGGCCTGACGGCCGGCAGCCGCCGAGCTTGACGACACCGACGGCTTCGCTGACCGCCTGCGGGTGCACGTCGCGGCGATCGAAGCCGACGAAGGCCTGCGCCGGCTCACCCGCGGTTCGCTGCGCCAACGAATCGTGCGCCTGCTGCGCAACCGGTTGTCGCTTACCGAGCTCATCGAACGGTATCCCGAGATCGAATCCATCCCGATCGAAAAGCCATTCATCGTCGTCGGAATGCCGCGTTCGGGCACCACGCATCTGGTGAATCTCATTGCCGCCGACCCGCGCCGGCGCGCCCTGCCGTATTGGGAGAGTCAGGACCCCATCCCCGCCCCCGGGCAGGGGCCGGACATCTTCGGTGTCGATCCCCGCTACGCGCGGGCCAAATCAGAACACGATGCGTTGATGGCGAGCGCGCCAGTGGTGGCCGCCATGCATGACCGGTTCCCCGAGGCGATCGAGGAGGAGGTTGAGCTTCTTGACCTCGATCTGGCTTCATACGTTTTGGAATGGCATGCGCGCGTGCCCGACTGGCGGGATTATTATCTGGGTCTCGACCAGACTCGGCACTATGCCTACATGAAGAAGGTGTTGCAGGCGCTCACCTTCCTGCGCGGGCCGCGGACATGGGTGCTCAAGAGCCCGCAGCACTGCGAGCAGCTCGGCCCGCTGATGGCGACTTTCCCCGATGCGACAGTGGCGTTCACCCACCGCGACCCCGTTTCGGTGATCCAGTCGGCGATCACGATGATGGCGTACTCGGATCGGTTGCGGCGTAACAGCATTGACCCTCAGTGGCTGTTGGACTATTGGAGCGACCGCGTGCACCGACTGCTCAGCGCCTGCGTACGTGACCGCGACCTGGTGGCGTCCGAACGCAGCATCGACATCAACTTCCACCAGCTCAACGGCAACGAAATGCCGGTGCTCGAGCGGCTTTACCAGTGCGCGGGCGTCGACTTGCCGCCCAAGGTGCAACAACGCTTTCAGCGGTACCTGGACGGTAATCCGCGCGGCAAACACGGCCGCATCCGTTATGAACTGCAGCGGCACTTCGGCACCTCCGCCGACGAACTCCGCGGCCGCTTCGGCTTCTACTACGACAAGTTCGACGTCCGTCCCGAATAAAGGAGTCTCCAGCGATGTCAGAACCTGTCTATCGGAGCAGGCCGGACGCCGGCGCGATGCGTCCGGCTTCGGCCGAGAAGGCCGACGAGATCGCTCCGGGATTATGGTGCTCGCCAGGCTTGTCCAACTCGTATCTGCTCACGACCGCCGAGGGTCGGGTGGTCGTCAACACCGGCATGGGTTTCGAGGGACCGGTGCATCGCGCCAACTTCGACGCCGTGGACTCGTCACCGGTGCGCTACATCATCTTCACGCAGGGCCATGTGGATCATGTCGGCGGTCTGGACAGCGTGCGCGATCCCGAGACGACCGTTGTCGCGCAGGCGAATTGGAAGGCCTGGCGGGACGACAACGATCGGCTGATCCCGTACCGGGCCAATCGCAGCGCGTTCGCCTTCAAAGACACCCTGGCCAGCGGCATCCACGCCATCCAGCGGCGTCTGGGCACCACGCGGCTCGCCGGTCAGAGCGTGCCCGTCGTCGACATCGACTTTGAGGACACCCTCTGCTTGGAGGTCGGCGGCCGGCGCATGGAATTGATCTCCGTGCCCGGCGGCGAAACCACCGACTCCCTGGTGATCTGGCTGCCGGAAGAACGCATCTGTCTGTGTGGAAACACTTTTGGACCCCTGTTCGGCCACATTCCCAATCTCGTCACCATGCGCGGCGACCGTTATCGGGACGCGCTGACGACCATCGCATCGGTGGAGCGGGTCCGCGACCTGCAGGCCGAGGTCCTGGTGACCGGTCACTTCGAGCCGGTCAAGGGTGCCGAACGTATCCATGCGGAGTTGACTCGGCTGCGCGACGCGATTCAGTACGTCCACGATCAGACTGTCGTGGGGATGAACGCGGGCAAAGACGTCCGCACCTTGATGCGGGAGATCGCCCTGCCCGCGGAATGCGAAGTGGGCCAGGGTTACGGCAAAGTGGCCTGGGATGTGCGGGCCATTTGGGAGAACTACTCGGGTTGGTTCCACCACGAATCGACGACTGAGCTATACCCCGTCGGATTCGATTCCGTCGCCGCCGACGTAGTCGAGCTGGCCGGCGCTGATGCGCTGGTGGATCGAGCCCGGGCGCACCTGGTCGCCGATCGCGCATTGCAGGCCATCCACCTTGCCCAGCTTGTCCCCGCGGACCATCCGGGGGTCCGCGACGTGCTGCGAGAAGCCCATGAAAAGCTTCTCGTCAGCAGCACGAACTTCTGGGAAAGTGCCTGGCTTCGCAGCCAGATAGCGAGGAACGCATGACGGCATATGCACTACGACCCGAGGACTTCTACCACACCGGCGTCATCGTGCCGGATCTCGACGCGGCGATGGCCCGGCTGAGTGCGCTGGCCGGCTACCGCTGGATCAGCCCGGTGAGCTACACCTTGCCGTTTCGCACGACGAGCGGAACTCAAGAGGTGACTTCGACTTTCGTCTATTCGCTGCAGGCTCCGCACGTGGAACTGATCAAGGAGGTACCAGGGACGCCGTGGACGGCGGCAGCCGGCAACTCGATTCATCACCTCGGCTACTGGACCGACAACTTGGCCGAGAGCGCAAACATATTGGAGGACAACGGCTTCACCTTCGAGGCGACTGCCGACACCGCTGGCCCATCTTCGAAGCCGGATTTAGCGCTCTTCGCCTACTACGTCGACGCGGCGGGCACTCGCATCGAGATCGTCGACCGCGCACTGTTCCCGGACTTTCCGGCCTTCCTGCAGGCGGCGGCCGGGCCGGAAGCGTCGTGAAGCGAAGCCGCAAATGCTTCTAACGGTGCTGCGCTTCAACTTCGCTTCCCCGCAAGGCGATCCACGCACACAGGCCGAACTTTTGTCCGCGGCGCTCGAACTCGGGCAATGGGGGGAGTCCCACGGCATCACCTCCATCAGCGTCGACGAGCATCATGCGACCGGGCACGGGTGGAGTTGCAATCCGATCATGGCCGCGGCAATGTTTTTAGCCCGGACCTCGAAGCTGATTGCCAGCGTCGATTGCGCACTGGGGCCGCTGTGGAACCCGGTGCGGCTTGCCGAAGACATTGCACTCGTCGACAACATGAGCCGGGGCCGCTTGCACACCACGGTGGGTCTGGGGTATCGCACGGTTGAGTATGACGGTCTTGGAGTCGATTTCGGCCGGCGCGGTGCGCTGATGGATGGCCTGCTCGAACGCATGCTGGCCGTCTGGTGCGGCGAAAATTCAGAAAACGGAATCTGCACCGGCACCTGGACGCGGCCGCATCCACCGCTGTACGTCGGTGGCGGAGCGCGCGCCACGGCGCGCCGCGCGGCCCGGTTCCGGCTGCCGCTCAGTTTGGCGGACCATCTTCCCGAGATCGCCGATTACTACCGAGAGCTGTGCGCCGAGGCCGGCATGTCGCCGTTCATCCTCATGCCGGGGCCGGTCAACCGCGGAATGATCTACCTGCACGAGGATCCGGACTGGGCATGGGCGGAGCTCGGTGACCATATCCTCTGGGAAGCAGTCACTTACGGCCGATGGTCCACCGATCAGCGTTCGCTCATGCACTTGCCGGGTGTCCAGACTCTGGATCAGGTCAGGGCATCGGGACGATACCGCTTTCTCACTCCCGATCAGCTGATCGCGGAGGTGCGTGACGCGGATAATTACGGCCCGCTCGTCATGCACCCCCTGGTCGGCGGCATGCCGGTCGACGAAGCGTGGAAGTCGGTGCAGTTGCTCACCGACAAGGTGCTGCCCGCGCTGACCTGACGCGTCGAATTCTCAACGCCCGATTGCGAACCCCGAGAAATCGCCCACGCCGAAGCCCCGATCAGGTGCCCGTCGCCAACGAGGTCTACGCCCCGGCCGCCGACGAAATCGCCAGGGCCGAAGCCAATGCCGCCGCCTACCGGGAAGCCGAAGCCAAGAGCCGCGGCGCCGTCGGCGTCAACGTTGTCCTGGTCGACGCTGCCCACGTGAAGCAGGCCGAGCAGCCGCTGGCGCGCGGCCCTGATCAACGCCGGCCTAGCTTGACGGCGGCGACCCGCTTCGCCCGGCTTCGGCCTGTAATGGCGACCCGCTGCGCCCGGCTACGCCGCGCTTGCGATCGCCACGGCCGCGCTTGCGATCGCCGCTAGTCGATCACCACCAAAAGGTCGCCGCCCTCCACCTGTGCGGTCTGCGAGACCGCGATCCGTGCTACCTTCCCGGCCTTCGGGGTGGTGACGGCCGCCTCCATCTTCATCGCTTCGATCGTCGCGATCGTCTGGCCGGCTTCGACTTCCTCGCCGACGTCGGTGGTCACCGTGACGACGCCGGCAAAGGGCGCGGCGATGTGATCCTGGTTGGCACGATCGGCCTTCTCGGCGGCGGGCACGTCCGAGGCGATGCCGCGATCACGCACCACGACGGGTCGTAGCTGACCGTTGAGGATGCACATCACGGTGCGCATGCCGCGTTCGTCGGCATCGGAGACGGCCTCCAGGCCGATCAGCAGCTCCACACCGCGCTCCAGCTCGACGCGGTGTTCATCCTCGTGGCGCAGTCCATAGAAGAACTGGTTGGCGCTCAGGCGAGAGGTGTCCCCGTACTGTTCGCGATGGTCCTCGAGTTCCTTGGTGGGTCCGGGGAATAGCAGCCGGTTCAGCGCCGCCTGCCGCTCGAGGCCCGTCGTGGCCAGCGCCTTTTCGTCGTCCGGCCGACAGTGGCTGCTCCGGCTTCGCCGGACCGCGCCCCTCCAATGCCTTGGTGCGCAACGGCTCTGGCCAGCCGCCCGGTGGGTCACCGAGTTCTCCGCGCAGGAAGCCGATCACCGAATCCGGGATGTCGTACCGTGCGGGGTCGTCGGCGAAATCTTGCGCGCTGACGCCCGCTCCCACCAGGGTCAGCGCCAGGTCACCGACCACCTTGCTGGACGGGGTGACCTTGACGAGGTGCCCGAGGATGGCATCGGCTCCGGCGTAGGCGTTTTCGATGTCCTCGAACCTGTCACCGAGTCCGAGCGCGATGGCTTGCTGGCGCAGATTCGACAGCTGACCGCCCGGAATCTCGTGCTCATAAACGCGTCCTGTCGGGGCGGGAAGCCCGGATTCAAAGGGCGCGTACACCTTTCGGAGCGCCTCCCAATACGGCTCCAGGTCGCAGACGGCCGACAGCGACAACCCGGTGTCGTAGGTCGTGTTGGCCGCGGCGGCCACGATCGACGACAGCGCGGGCTGGCTGGTGGTGCCCGCGAGCGGAGCCGCCGCGCCGTCGACGGCGTCCGCCCCGGCGTGCCAGGCCGCCACATAGGTCGCGAGCTGCCCGCCCGGGGTGTCATGGGTGTGCACGTGTACCGGCAGGTCGAATCGGGACTTGAGCGCTGAGACCAGCGTCGCTGCCGCCGGTGCCCGCAACAGCCCGGCCATGTCCTTGATCGCCAGCACGTGAGCGCCCGCGTCGACGATCTGTTCGGCCAGCTTCAGGTAATAATCCAGCGTGTAAAGCTTCTCGGCCGGATCGCTGAGATCACCGGTGTAGGACATCGCCACCTCGGCCACCGACGCGGCGGTCTCCCGTACTGCGTCAATGGCCGGTCGCATCGAGTCAACATTGTTCAGAGCATCGAAGATCCGGAAGATATCGATCCCCGTCGCCGTCGCTTCCTCGACGAACGCCGTCGTGACCGTTTCCGGGTAGGGCGTGTAGCCCACGGTGTTGCGCCCGCGCAGCAGCATCTGCAGGCAGATGTTGGGCAACGCCTCGCGCAGCGTTGCCAGCCGCTCCCACGGGTCCTCCTTCAGGAACCGCAGCGCCACATCGTAAGTCGCACCGCCCCAGCATTCGATCGATAACAACTGTGGTGTGGTCCGCGCGATATAGGGCGCCACCTTGATCAGGCCGCTCGTGCGGACCCGCGTGGCCAGCAAGGATTGGTGCGCGTCGCGGAACGTGGTATCGGTGACACCGACGCCGCGCGACTCGCGTAACCAGGCCGCAAAGCGCTCCGGCCCGAGCTCGGTCAACCGCTGCTTGGAACCGGCCGGGGGCTCGGTCGACAGATCGATGTCGGGCAGTTTGTCGTGCGGGTACACCGCCGACGGGCGCTCGCCGTGCGGCTTGTTGACCGTGACCTCAGCCAGGTAGGTGAGGATTTTGGTGCCGCGGTCGGCGGAGCTGCGCGCGGTGAGCAGCTGCGGACGCTCCTCGATGAACGACGTCGTGATGCGACCGGCTTGAAAATCCGGGTCGTCCAATACCGCTTGCAGGAACGGAATATTCGTCGAGACGCCGCGGATGCGGAATTCCGCGACGGCCCGTCGGGCCCGGCGCACCGCGGTCGCGAAATCGCGGCCCCGGCATGTCAGCTTGATCAACATCGAGTCGAAGTGCGCGCTGATGTCGGCGCCCAGCGTCGTGCCGCCATCCAGCCGGATTCCCGCACCGCCGGGTGTGCGGTACGCGGTGATCCGGCCGGTGTCCGGGCGGAAACCGTTCGCCGGATCCTCGGTGGTGATCCGGCACTGCAACGCCGCGCCGTGCGGGACGACCGAATCCTGGCTTAGGCCAATGTCTTCTAGGCTCTGCCCGCCGGCGATCCGCAACTGCGCCGACACCAGGTCGACATCGGTGATCTCCTCGGTGACCGTGTGCTCCACCTGGATGCGGGGATTCATCTCGATGAACACGTGATTGCCGCGTTCATCGAGGAGAAATTCCACCGTGCCGGCGCACGTATAGCCGATGCTGCGCGCGAAAGCCACCGCATCCGCGCAGATCTGTTGGCGCAGTTGTGGATTAAGGTTGGGTGCAGGCGCGATTTCGACGACCTTCTGGTGCCGGCGCTGCACGCTGCAGTCCCGCTCGTAGAGGTGGATGACGTTGCCCTGGGTGTCGGCCAGGATCTGCACCTCGATGTGGCGGGGATTGATCACCGCCTGCTCGAGAAACACCGAGGCGTCCCCGAACGCGGACTCGGCCTCGCGGCTGGCCGCCTCGATCGCCTCTGGCAGCGACGCGGCGTCGGCCACCCGGCGCATACCCCGGCCGCCGCCGCCGGCGACCGCCTTGACGAACAACGGGAACGTCATCGACGCGGCGGCGGTCAGCAGCTCGTCCACCGAGGTCGACGGCGCCGAGGAAGCCAGCACCGGAAGACCCGCTGCTCGTGCCGCCGCGATCGCCCGCGACTTGTTACCGGTGAGCTTCAGCACCTCGGCGTTGGGCCCGACGAACGTGATACCGGCCGCCGCGCAGGCCGCCGCCAGGTCCGGATTTTCCGACAGGAAGCCATAGCCGGGATAGATCGCGTCCGCTCCGCACGCCTGCGCCGTCTCCACAATGTTGTTGATCGACAGGTATGCGCGGACCGGGTGGCCCTCCTCGCCGATCTGATAGGACTCGTCGGCCTTCAGCCGATGCACGGAATTGCGGTCTTCATAGGGATAGACCGCGACCGTGCCTATCTCCAGCTCATAGGCTGCGCGGAACGCGCGGATCGCTATCTCCCCGCGATTGGCGACCAGTACCTTCGCAAACACGGTATTTACGATAGAGCGCGCTGCGCAGGTCCGACATACTCGCCCAGCGGACGGATAGCCGCATTGGACGCGGTCTGCTCCATGATGTGTGCCGTCCACGCGTGATTACCGCCTGAGTGCGGGTCGTTCGCCGCAATGATCAGCGGCGGACCCGACGCAACAGCCATGTCAAAATCCCGGACGCCAGCGGCACGGCCAGCAACCCCAGGGCGAGCGCCGCGACTCCCATTCCGACCAGCGACAGCAATCCTCGATGAACACCGTCCCAGATGGCGAGAACCCCACACGCCGGGAGGAACACCATGCCGACCACGAACTTGACCGAGTCGCGCACGCTGGTCTCTTCGCCGCTTGCGTGCCGGGGGCGCTTGCCGCTATCCCCAACGCCCTGCCCGCGCAGCATTTTGATGACGATGTAGAGCCCGAAGGCCATCGTGAGCCAGCCGACGAATGGCAGCGCGGCTGCTCTACGGAAATCGTGCGGCGGCGGATTGAAGGCCATCAGTGCGCCACTGATCATCCAGGTCGTACCGAACAGAACAAAAGCGAGCGGGCGTCCCACTCGTTGAGTATGCGGTTTTTGGCCAGCAACACCAGCCACGCCGCCGTAGCACAACGTGGTCGCCGTCTTGACGGCGCCCGCGACGTGATGTTCCAGTGAGCCATGGACTGGAGTGGGGCGACCGCATGCCCAGAGTAGCGATTCTTGATGACTACGCCGGCGTGGCCTTGCAGGTTGCCGACTGGTCACCGGTGCAAAAGCGCGCCGAGGTAACCGTTTTCGACCGGCACCTTGCCGAGGACGAGGCCGCCGATGCGCTGCGGCCCTTTGATGTGCTGTGCACTCTGCGAGAGCGGATGGCGTTTCCGCGGACCTTGATCGAGCGCCTGCCGCAGCTGAAGCTGATCACGATTGTCGGCAGAAGCCTGCCGAACATGGACATGGCCGCAGCCAGCGAACGCACCATTTTGGTGGCGCATTCGGATTTCACCCATTCCCGATTCAGGTCCATACGCGACGCCACGCCGGAACTCGCCTGGGGGCTGGTGATTGCGACGGTCCGCAATCTCGCCGACGAGCATCGCAACATGCGTAACGGCGGGTGGCAGACCAGCGCGGGCATGACCTTGTCCGGCAAGACCCTCGGGCTTCTCGGCCTGGGCAGAGTAGGCAGACGCATGGCCGAATACGCCAGGGCGTTTGACATGGATGTCATTGCGTGGAGCCAGAATCTCACCGAGGACGCCGCCGCGAACGTGGGCGCACGCCGGGTCGATAAAGCCACGCTGTTCGAATCCTCGGACGTGGTCTCCATTCACCTTGTGCTGTCGGAACGCACCCAAGGACTGGTCGGCGAAGCCGAACTGGCACTGATGAAGCCACATGCCTACTTGATCAACACCTCCAGAGGCCCGATCGTCGACGAGGCCTCCCTGATGGCAGCGCTGAGATCAGGACGCATCGCCGGAGCCGGGCTGGACGTCTATGACATCGAGCCGCCGCCGAAAGACCATCGACTGCGGCTACTTCCAAACGTGACGCTGTCTCCACACCTGGGATACGTCACACGGGAAATGCTGAGCGCCTTCTACTCCGACACGGTGGAATCAGTGGTGGCCTGGCTGGACGGGGCTCCCATCCGGATCGCCAATCCCGATGTGGTGCAGCGGCGCTGAACGAACTCACTTCCGTTTCCAGTGCGGACTTTTGACCGCATCCAGCGCATTGGTGACGTAACGATCCAGCGGCCACGGTTTGCCGGACTGGCGCACCCACTGCTGGAAGGCGAAATCGGCAGCCGCGAAAGCCAGTTGAACCAGCAGGCCCGGACGGATATCGGCCACGGGATCGACGCCCATCCGTTCGGCGATGAGCTTGGTCGCCCGCTCCTTGTCGGCTGGCCGGTGAACGGTGACCTTGTCGAGAAGGTCGGGGACCACCAGGAGGGCTTCGCGCCACTCTTCGGTGTCGGCCTGCTCGAATGAGCGGGTCCGCGTGATGATGGCGTTGATCAGAGCGACATCGGGTGACTCGAGGGCGGGCCGCCCCTCGAGGAGATTGACGATCGCGGCGCCACCGTACCGCACGGGTGCGAGGAGAAGCTCTTCCTTCGCCGGCACATACCGGAAGAACGTGCGCGGGGAAACGCCTGCGGCCGTGGCGATTTCCTCGGTGGTCACCGCGTCGTACCCGCGCTCGACGAACAGGCGGAACGCCGCACGCCGGATATCGGCCCGGATCTGTGCACGCTGCCGGTCACGGAGCGACTCGCCGGTCATCGGAAGCAGCCGATCCCGCCGTCGACGTGAATGGTCTGTCCGGTGATGAAGGTGGCGTCGCTGCCGAGTAGGAACGCCACCAGCGCACCCACGTCGGTGCGGACGTCTCCTATGCGCTTCATCGGGACCCGGGCCACGGCCTTGTCATACTCTTTGGGCGCGAACGACTTCCAGAACTTGACGCCATCTGAATCGGCGAAGGGACAGATGACATTGACGCGGATGTTGTCGCGCCCCCATTCCAGGGCGGCCACCTTCGACAGCCCACGGATGCCCTCCTTGGCGGCGGCATAGCCGCCCCATTTGGGCTCGCCGCCGGTGCCCGTCCCCGAACCGAGGTTCACGATCGACCCGCCGCCGGCCTCGACCATCACTGGGTGAACGGCCTGCATCAACTGAAATGTCGCGCGGGGGCCCACGTCATAGCCGAGGGCCAGGTCTTCGGTGGTGATATCGACGAACGCCTTGGGCTCGTTGGTGGCGATGGCGTTGTTGACCAGGCCGTGCACCGCGCCGAAGGCGTTCACCGCGGCGGCCGCGATCCGCTGCGCGCTGTCCGGGTCGCGCAGATCAGCGACGAGCTGTTTCGCCCGTCCGACCGCCTTGAGCTCATTGGTGGTCTTGTCGAGGGCCTCTTCCTGGATGTCAACAAGCAGCACGTCCGCACCGCGCTCGAGCAACGCGGTGGCGACGCCCTTTCCGACACCTTGGGCGGCACCGGTGACGATCGCGACGTGCCCGCGCATCGAATCAGGGTGGCTGTAGCTCATCTGGCGGGTCCCATCTGCAGCTGTACGCCGCGGTGCATTTCGTAGGTGCTCCGCGCCCCGTCGGGCAGTTCGATGAACTCGACCGGCGACCCGTCCGGGTCCTTGACGAAAAACACTCGGACACCGCCGATCTCGAAGGGGTCCTGGTCGGGGGTGTAGCCGGCATCGACGATGCGGCGGTGGGTGTCGTCGAGATCGGTCACCGACAAAGACAGGTTGTGGATGCCGGTAATGCCGCGCCGTTGCTTGTGTTCGGGTCGATCAGCACCGATCGACGGCAGCTCGATCATCAGCCCGCCCAGCAGGTCGCCGACCACCCGCCCCTCCCGCTTACGGTTCGAGTGCAAAGCCGCCTCGAAAGGCTCTCCGGAGATGAGGGTTTCGAAGACGATCTCCATGCCGAGCACGTCCCGGTAGAACGCCAGGGCACGGTCCATGTCGGTAACGCCGACGACGAGGTGACAGAACGACACGTCGTCGAGCACGCTCTTCTCAGTCATGGCCTGCCCGCGGCGAACCCGGGGGCCGGACGCCCGGCGAACAACGGCAAGTCGAGGTAGGTCTTGATGCCCGGCTCGGCCGCGCAGACGTCGGGAATGGCATTGATGCAGTGGTTGGCGGTGACCACGACGCCCGGATTCTTCACCAGGCCTTCCGCGATCGTCTCGGGCTGCAGACCCTTGAAAGTGAGACTCACGTCTGGATCGCCGGTGATCTCCACCTCGAAGCGTTCGCCCCGGCCGCCGAAATTCCAGGCTGGTTCCAGATTTTCCTCGCCCATCAGCCAGTTGACCGCCGCGGTGATGACCGGCTCGCCGTCGACCAGCGCCTGCCAGCGGAACCGGCGCGCGGCCACGGTGCCGGTCGTGATCGGGAAGGGGTCGTAGTCGATGTCGGCGGTTGCCACGGCGACGTCCTGGATGGTCCGGATGTTGGGATCGATCCGAAATCCCATGTGATCGGCGATCATCCGCACGGACTGCTTGAAGCCCGCTTCGAGCAGACCGGCCATCGGGCCTTTAGTGGCTTCCTCGGGGGCGCCGCCGAATCCCATGATGTGGCGCACCACATCCGGCGCGTTGTAGGTGCGGATGTCGGAGAACTCCTCGGCGCGCACATGCGTGATCGCCGACGACAGCGAGGAGATCATCAGCGGGAATCGCTCGGTGATACCGCCGGGGTGGATACCCGAACCATGCAGTGTCACACCGCTTTCCGTCGCGGCGTCGGCAACGGCCCGGTGACGCTTGTTGCCCGGATCGGGATAGACCCATCCCACAGGTGTGACGACGTTCTTGCCCGACCGCAGGATGGCGATCACCTCGTCGTCGTTGGGGATCAGCGGGCTGTACATCACGCAGTCGGCGTCCAGCGCCAGTATCTCGTCGATGCTCGTGGTGGCGGTGACGCCGAGCTCCTGCGTCCCGATGATCCGGCCGACGTCGACACCGTTTTTGTCCGCGCTGTGCACCCAGCACCCCACCAGCTCCAGCTGTGGGTGATTGATGACGCACCCGATCGCCGCTTTACCCACGCCCCCGGTGGCCCACTGGATGACACGGAGTTTGGCTGGGCTGCTCATCATTGACCTCCCGGACGGACGGTGCGCGGTCTTTGCGCATCGACGAATGAAATGGCAGGCTATGACTTGGTGACAGTGACTGTCAACATAGTGAGAGGGTCTGTTGATGAGCGTCCTCGACGGCAAGATCGCGGTCGTCACCGGCACCAGCCGCGGGGTGGGGGTGGGCATCGCCCATGAACTGCTGCGTGCTGGTGCGACGGTGGTCGGCTGCTCGCGGTCGCAGCTGGACACCATTCCGGGCATCGAACCCGACTGGGCGGACCGCGCTTCGCAAAAGGTGTGCGATCAGGGCGACTATCGCTCGATCGACGCCTTCGTCGCCGACGTCGTGGCCACGCATGGTCGGGTCGACATTCTGGTGAACAATGCCGGCGGTACCGTTCCGGCGCCGCATGCCGAGAGCATTCCTGAACTGGTGCAACGCATTCAGGGCGCGCCCGCCGATGAAGACGAATACGCGCGCACGGCCCTGTTTCATGCCTTCGCCGTGCAGATGAACCTCATCAGCCCATTGTGGTTCGCGATCCGTGCCTATCGGCAGATGCAAACCCAGGACGGGGCCGGATGCATCATCAACATCTCCAGCGGCGCCGGACATCCGGCAGGATCGCCAACCCTGGTGTCCTACGGGGCGGCCAAAAGCGGCCTCAACCATCTCACCCGTTCGCTGGCCGAAGAGTGGGGACCAAAGGCGCGAGTCAACTGCATTGCGCTGGGACCGACGATGACTGAGAACTTCCGGTCCTTCGTGCTACCGAAGGATGATCCGAGCGGCGAGAAGTACTTCGACGCCGTCCCGTTGCGACGCGCGGGTGAACCCGCCGAGGTGGGCCGGGTCTGTGTTTTCCTGGCCGGCGGTCAGGCCGACTTCGTGAACGGCACCACCATCGAATGCGATGGCGGAATGCTGCCCGGTGTCCTTTATGACGCGGGCTTGAAGACCATCACCGATCTGCTCTAACGACATTCTAGAAGGAAACCAGCGCAAGGAGATTCACATGAGTGGCTTGGAGCCGACGCCCGAGCAGTTCGCCGCGCTCGCGGCGCGACCGGCTGATGCGCCGGTGGTAATGGTCAACCTGTTGAAGTTCAAGCCCGAGGGCGGCCTTCAGAGCTACGTGCAATACGGCCAAGAAGTGGTTCCACATCTGCAACGCGTGGGCGCCACCCTGCGCTATGCCGGGGGAGCGCCGTCGGTGGTGATTGGCGATGGCGAACAGCCCTGGTGGGACGCGATTCTCATCGTCGAGTACCCAACCCCGCAGGCCTTCATCGACATGGTGACGACCCAGGAGTACGCCAAGGTGCACGAGCACCGCGCCGCCGGGCTGGACCGCGGAGATCTGATCGCGACCTCGACATGGTCGGTCGTGACCCAATGATCTGACGGCGGTCCAATTGCGCGATAGCTTTCCGGATCAGGCCGAAGTGGGTCTAATAGGTGGATGGAACTGATAAAGCCCACCGACGCGATCTTTCTCCTGGGAGAATCTCGCGAACATCCCATGCACGTCGGAGGCTTGCAGTTGTTCGAGCCCCCGCCGGGCGCCGGCCGCGGCTTCGCTGGTGAGCTCTACAAGAACTTGGCCGCTCAGCTGGATTTCCAGCCCACGTTCCGCAAGCATCCCGCGAGCTTTATCGGCGGAATCGCTAACCTGGGCTGGTCGTACGACGACGACGTCGACATCAACTACCACGTCCGGCGCTCGGCGCTGCCGTCGCCCAAGCGGGTCCGCGAGCTGCTCGAGCTCACCTCGCGGTGGCACAGCACCCTGCTGGACCGTCACCGCCCGCTGTGGGAGACGCACATCGTCGAAGGTCTGAAAGACGGCCGGTTCGCTATCTACACGAAAGTGCACCACGCACTGATCGACGGTGTCTCCGCGCAGAAGCTGATGGCAGCGGGCGTTGACCACCGACCCCGAGGACCCCGAGATCCACGCCCCGTGGACTCTGCGAAAACCCAAGCGCAGATCCAGCCCGGCGTCTCCATTGAGCTCATTGCGACGTACAGCGGGATCCCTTGCGGCGCTGGCTCCCTCAACGATAGGACTGGCGCGCGCGGCGCTGTTCGAGCAACAATTGACCTTGCCTTTCGGGGCGCCCAAGACAATGTTGAACGTCAAGATCGGCGGCGCGCGACGGTGCGCCGCGCAGTCCTGGTCACTGGACCGCATCAAGAACGTGAAGAAGGCGGCGGGGGTCACGGTGAACGACGTCGTCTTGGCGATGTGCTCGGGCGCCCTGCGCTACTACCTGCTCGAACAAGACGCGCTACCGGACACACCGCTGATCGCGATGGTCCCGGTGAGCTTGCGCACCGAGGAAGAGGCCGACGCCGGTGGCAACCTGGTCGGGGCCATTCTGTGCAACCTCGCGACCGACGCCGATGACCCCGCGGAGCGTCTGCTGACAATCAGCGAATCGATGCGCAGCAATAAGACAGTGTTCTCGCAGTTGCCGCGGTTCCAGGCGTTGGCGCTGTCGGCCGTCAATACCTCAGCGCTGGCGTTGGCGGCGGTCCCGGGCTGGGTGGCTTCGACGTCACCCCCGTTCAACATCATCATTTCGAACGTGCCGGGCCCGACGCAGCCGATCTACTACGGGGGCGCCCGGCTCGACGGCAACTACCCACTGTCCATCGCGCTGGACGGCCAAGCGCTGAACATCACCCTGGCCAGCAATGCCGGCAACCTGGACTTCGGTCTGGTGGGTTGCCGGCGCAGCGTGCCGCACCTGCAGCGCCTGCTCGCACACCTGGAGGCCTCGCTCAAGGATCTGGAACGCGCTGTGGGAGAATAGGAGTCGATGGCCAAACTGAGCGCGGGTGTGATGTTGTACCGGACCTGCGACAGCGTCGTCGAAGTCTTGGTCGCGCATCCGGGTGGGCCGTTCTGGGCCCGCAGAGATGACGGCGCGTGGTCGATCCCGAAAGGCGAGTACACCGACGGGGAGGATCCCTGGGCGGCCGCGCAGCGTGAGTTCTCCGAGGAGCTGGGGCTGCCGGTGCCTGCCGGGCCCCGCATAGACCTCGGTCAGCTGAAGCAATCCGGCGGCAAGGTGGTGACCGCCTTCGCCGTCCACAGCGACCTCGACATCGCTGACGCGCGCAGCAACACTTTCGAATTGGAGTGGCCAAAAGGATCGGGCACGCTGCGGGAGTTTCCCGAGGTTGATCGCGTGGCCTGGTTCGCGGTGGCAACCGCGCACGCCAAATTGCTGAAGGGTCAGCGCGGTTTTCTCGATCGCTTGATGGCGGATGCGGCCTTGGCCGGACTGTCCGAAGGGACGTGACGTGCAAACGCTGCGAACACGCGATGACCGGTTCGCCCGTGTTCCCGATTTCCCTTACACCCCAAGGTATTGCGAAGTATCCGACGACGAGGGCGGCACGCTGCGCGTGGCCTGGGTCCAGGATGGCCCGGAAAGCGCCGACCCGATCCTCATGCTGCGCGGGGAACCGTCGTGGTCATATCTGCCTCGACCTTCACAACGTCACCCTGGTGGGTCAGGACTGGGGTGGACTCATCGGATTGCGGCTAGCCGCAGAGCATCCCGAACGGTACGCCCGAGTGGTTGTCGCCAACACCGGACTGCCGAATGGCGAGCCGCCTACGCGGTCATCGAGGAGACGTTGCGCTATGACCCGCCGGTGCAGATGATCGCCCGAACTGCCGGCGACGACATGACAATCGGCAGCCTTGAGGTGCCCGAGGGTGACATCATGATGCTGCTGACCGCCGCCGCCCAGCGCGATCCCGCCGAATATGACCGCCCCGACGGTCTTCGACCCAGATCGGAAAGCGCTGCGAGACTTAGGATTTGGTCGCGGCGCGCATTACTGCCTGGGTGCCCCATTGGCCAGGTTGGAGGCCGGGGTGGCCCTGTCGGCGTTGACGGCGCGTTTCCCGAACGCCCGATTGGACAGTGAGCCCCAATACAAGCCCAATGTCACGCTGCGCGGGCTATCGCAGCTCATGGTCAGGGTCTAGTCCCGTTCCCAGGGCGGGCTTTCACCCATCTTTTTGTAGTACTTAGCCAAGTGGCTCTTGATCCGATTGACATCGGAATTGGGCACGTCGATACCGCCCCTCGCCCCGTCCATGATCGCGCCCGCCGCCATCACACCGCGCGGCACGGCCTTGAGGTTGCCGTCGATGACGTCGGCGATCAGCAGCTTGTAGGCCGTGAAGTTGTCCTTTTTGTCGCCGTCGTACCAGACGTGCGCGTCGCGGTATTTCTGGTTCGGACCGTCCTGAGCATCGGCCCACTTACGCACCCGCTTTTCGGCCGCGTCCCCGTCCCATTTACGGTCACGATCGGCCAGCGGCAGATCTTGAAAGGCTGTGACTGACATGGTTGCCGCGTGCCCTCTTCGGATCCCGATCAAACGCGGCTAAACCGTGTGTTCGCAGTGGCATAAGCGGTAGCGTCATTCGTAGCTGACTGGGCTGTCGACGACGGAGATTGCCACCCGAGCACTCGCCGACGTCCCAGCGACGGTGTGACGGGAGACGACCATGAAGCGGTGCATCGTCGGAGGATTCGCTGCCTTGCTGTTTGCCGCACAGCTGCTCGCCGCAGCGCCGCCCGCCAGCGCCGGCTGTCAGTACGGAGGACCCGTTCTCAGCAAGTGCGATGGACCCATCCAGCCTGACGGCACCTGGCAACGTTGTGTGGCGGTCACCCGTTTGGTTCCCAATGGCGCCAGTTCCTACCTCGTGCCCGACAATCACTGCGATCTGATGGGTCCCGACCAGCGCCCACCGGATTTCACCTTCGCCGATCCACCGACGCACATTGACGGCTGAGCGGGTCCCTCCGCGGAGGGACGCCGATCTAGCCCGAACCGAGTCCCGGCACGATCTCGCCGAGGCTGAAAGTCACCGGCTGTTCGAGCTGTTCGTAGGTGCACGTGCGCGGTAAGCGGTCAGGACGCCACCGATTGAACTGCGCAGTATGACGAAAGCGCCGGCCTTCCATGTGGTCGTAGCGGACCTCGACCACGCGCTCAGGCCGCAGAGGCACGAACGACAGATCCTTGCCTGCGTTCCAGCGCGAGAATTCGTTTTTGCGAGGAGTCCGTTCGCCGGCTTCGTGGGCGGCCCAATTCCACGGGTGGTCCTCGAAATCGGTGACGAGCGGCTGTAGTTCGTCGAACAGCCGTCGCCGCTCGGCCATGGGAAACGCGCCGATGACCCCGACCGACGCGAGCTGGCCATCGTCCTGATAGAGACCGAGCAACAATGAACCGATCGCGCCGGCGCCGGACTTGTGCACCCGGTAGCCGGCGACCACGCAGTCGGCGGTCCGCTCGTGCTTGATCTTGAACATGATCCGCTTGTCCGGTTGGTACGTGATGTTCAGGGGCTTGGCAATCACGCCATCGAGACCGGCACCCTCGAATTCGTCGAACCAGCGCTGCGCGGTGTCCAGATCGATCGTCGCAGGCGTGAGATGGATCGAGGGCCCCGAGCCCGCCAGGGCGTCGACCAGGGCGGCACGCCGCTCGCTGAACGGCCGTCGCGTGTAGTCGTCGCCGCCGAGGGCCAGCAAGTCGAACGCGATGAAGGATGCCGGCGTGGCCTCGGCGAGCATCCGTACCCGCGAGTCGGCCGGGTGAATGCGCTGTTGCAGCGCCTCGAAATCCAGCCCGTGGTCGGTGGCGACGACGATCTCACCGTCAATCACGCAGCGCTCCGGCAGCTCGGCCCTGACCGCGGCGACCAGCTCCGGGAAATAGCGCGTCATCGGCCGTTCGTTGCGGCTGCCCAGCTCGACCTGGTCGCGGTCGCGGAAACAGATCGACCTGAAGCCGTCCCACTTGGGCTCATAGGACGCATCAGGGGGAATTGAGCGCACCGACTTAGCCAGCATCGGCGACACCGGCGGCATGACAGGGAGGTCCATAGCCTGATTGTGCTGGAATCGGAGGTATGGCTGCTGCAGAAGAGCTCGACATCGACGGCATCGCGGTGCGCCTTACCAATCCGGACAAGGTGTATTTCCCCAAACTGGGGTCGAAGGGCACCAAACGACATCTGGTGGACTACTACCGTGCCGTCGCGGGCGGTCCCATGCTCGACGCGCTGCGGGACCGGCCCACCCATCTGCAGCGTTTCCCGGACGGCGTCGACGGTGAGGAGATCTACCAGAAGCGGATCCCGCAGCACCACCCCGACTACTTGCAGACGTGTCAGGTGACTTTTCCATCGGGCCGGACGGCTGACGCGCTGAGGGTGACCCATCCGGCCGCGGTCGTGTGGGCGGCGCAGATGGGCACGGTCACTTTGCACCCATGGCAGGTGCGCTGCCCGGATACCGACCATCCCGACGAACTGCGCATCGATCTGGATCCGCAACCCGGTGTCGCCTTCGAGCAGGCGCGCACCGTCGCGGTCGACGTGCTGCGGCCGTTGCTCGATGAACTCGGTCTGGTCGGATACCCGAAGACCTCGGGTGGTCGCGGAATCCACGTCTTTCTGCGGATCGCCAGCGACTGGGACTTCATCGAGGTGCGCCGCGCCGGCATCGCCCTGGCCCGCGAAGTCGAGCGCCGCGCGCCCGACGCCGTCACAACGGAGTGGTGGAAAGAAAGTCGGGGCACGCGGGTCTTTCTGGACTTCAACCAGAACGCTCGAGACCGCACCATGGCGTCGCCGTATTCGGTGCGGCGCACCCCGATCGCGACAGTATCGATGCCACTGACGTGGGAGGAGCTGGCCGACGCCGAGCCGGACGACTACACCATGGCAACCGTGCCCGATCTGGTCAAGGACCGAGAAGACCCTTGGGCCGCAATGGATGACGCAGCCCAATCGATCGCTTCCTTGTTGGACATGGCCGAGGCCGACGAACAGCGCGGGCTTGGGGATCTGCCGTATCCGCCGAACTACCCGAAAATGCCGGGTGAACCGAAACGGGTGCAGCCGAGCCGAAATACAGACCTAACCAGGAAAAACAAGCCGAAGTGATGTCGTGCGTCTTCTAGCATAAGTAACTCGCCCGATAACCTTCATATCGTGAGAGAGTCCCTCGACTCACTCCGCGGCAGCTTAACCGCACCTTGCGAGTGGAAGGCAAAGCGGACCGCACACTCGTGCTCTACGGACAGTCGATCACCTACTTCAGCCAATGGCTTGGCCAGCGGCGACGCGATCTCACTAGCCGTCGGTGGCGCAGGCGCTCAGGAAGATCTTTCAACTGAAAGTTTCACATCCTTGATGCCGGCGACTGTCCATGCGGACACGTCGGACAAGCGGATGCGCAGCGATTCGTGCTCGACGATGGTGCCTGCGACGTAACAGCGGGCTTTACGGAGATGAAGGAAGACCCTGGCCTGCTCTGCTTCGAGCGCACCGATACGGTCAGCGACATCCTCGGCCTCGTTTTTGGCGAAGAATTTGGTGACGTAGTGGCCGAAGTATGCGCCGGGCACCGTTATTCCCGTTGCCACACCCCAGGGCAGGTATAGCGTCACTTCGATGCTGACGGAATCGGCTTCCGCATCGATGTGACGCAGGATCGCATCTGTCCCGACGGCGCCAGAGTCAGATAGGGCCATGTCAGGAGCGTAGAACACTTCCTGCCCTCGGCACCACCGAAAATCTCTAGTGGCGGGGGTAGACATTCGTTATTGGCGCGGTTAAGGTGTTCATGTCAACAGAGCAGAGGGTAATGGCACGGGAGATGACGAACTACCCGTGATGCGTCAATCAGCGCGGTCAGACACGTGAGGGCCGGGGTAGGACAACGGTTCTCAGACCGTCGCACAAGTAAGTAGTACCGGCAAGTGCAGTACCTGCACGAAGATAGAGGAAGGAGTTACCGTCGGAACGCCCGTGACGTTGAGTATCGGGCGGATACCGCAGTTCCCAATAGCAGTGTCGACAGATGGTAGTGAACTCCCCCGGGCCGGCGGCCTCGGTGCGATTGTGTGCACCGAGGCGCCGGCCCTTCACCATGAGCAAGCGTTGGTTGATCACGGCGCCGGACCCCGACTATCCAAGAGCAGTCCAGGGAAAGTAATCACCCGCTAGCTCGCCTCCGTGCCTCGAAAGGTGTTGTGGTACAAGACAAGAACGGTTCTGCCGAGATTAAACCGAACGACAAGTTCGATGACGAGGACTACCCCGCCTACAGCATGGGTAGCGCCGCCCAAATCTTGGGAACCACCCCAGCGTTCCTGCGAAGCCTCGACGAGGCGAAACTCCTCACTCCACAACGCTCCGAGGGCGGACACCGCCGCTACTCCCGCTATCAACTGCGGATCGCGGCGAGGGCTCGTGAATTGGTCGATCACGGCACCGCGCTAGAGGCGGCGTGCCGCATCATCATTCTGGAAGATCAACTCGCTGAGGCCCAGGCAATAAACGCCGAACTTCACCGCAGCCTCGGCGACCAGCGTCGCCTTCCAGTGAATGACCCTCAGTCCTGAACTCCGCTGATCCTGGGGTCATTTCATCGAAGACAGAATCTGATCAACCTCGCTGCTTCAGAACAGGCACCACGCCGATTCCGGGTTGGCTCCGCGTAAACCTGCGTGTTACTGGTGTGACGATGGTCGAAGTGGGTATCCCGGCGCGTTAGGCGCGCGGCGGACCCGGGGGTTGCCGCGCTGCCTAGCCCTCGGTAGTCATGAAGCGGCTGTCGGGGGCGCCTTTTTCGGCGAGTGGTGATCCATGGTTATGGCGCGGCGGTTCAAACGGCCGGACACCCCGGCCGAAACTAGCCCGCTACCAAAGTCGGATCCACCACTAGTCAGACAACAGCTCTGCGAGGCCCGCGGCGACGTTGCAGCCGCTCGGCGAAACATCCACTGCATGGGAGCAGAATGTGCTACGCAGATGGGCACGACTGTGAACATTGCTCGATGGTGAGATATAGGCGAGGCCTGCGGTTTCACCTGAGCGGGAAGCGACGACTACATGGGCAATGAACAGAATCGGGACTTGTTGGCGCGGCTATCGACGACCGCCGCAGCGATCGAGTCGTTGCGCGAGGTGTTCGCCGCCGAGGAGCTTCTCGACGACGTGTTGACCCGCATCGCACGCACCGCGCTTGACGCAACACCGGATGCCGATGCCGTGTCCATCACCGTGCTGGCCGGCGGCGACGGTGGGAGCAAGGCCCCACGCACCCTCGCCTATACCGATGCACAACTGCTGCGACTAGACCGCGAACAGTACAGCTCCGGGCGCGGGCCCTGCGTGGAAGCCGCGCAACGAGGGGTCCCGGTGCGGGTAGAGACGAACATCGCGGCGCAACGCTGGCCCGAATTCGTGGCGGCCGCCCGCAGCGAGGGTGTCCGCGCGAGCCTGTCGGTGCCACTGCTGATCGACGTGGCCGACCACAGCGGGCAACAACTGGTCGGCTCACTCAATGTCTACAGTCGCCGCGCCAAAGCGTTCGACCCGTTCGATGAGCAGCTGATGAGCCTATTCACCATCGCTGCAAGCCACGCCATCACCAACTCACGGCGCTGGCAACAATCCCGCGACACCGTCACCCAACTCGAAGAGGCGTTGACTTCGCGCGCCGATATCGAACAGGCCAAGGGCGCCCTGCGCGCACTACACGGCTACAGCGCCGAAGACGCGTTCAACGCACTGCTCAACGATTCCCAACGACGCAACATCAAACTGCGCGCCCTCGCCCGCGAATTCCTTGACTCAATGTCGACTCAACCGCCCACGTCCACCCCCAAGAAGCGGGCCGCGCCCACGTGAGGTGTCGTTTATGGCCCGCACTCACGGACTCTCGAGGACTAAGCCGCACAGCAGCCCCGGCTACCACTGGCCCCCGCCCGGGCTACCGGCTTACTCGCCAGTGCCACTTCAGGCCCAGGCCCGGCGTCGTGTCGCGTTAACCGACCTGCCCAGGTGGCGGCCAGCTGGTAGACCTGGTTCGGCGATGACGCGCTTGACGAGTGGCGTTAACCTCATGCTCGATGCCCAGCGCGCCTACTCGAAGGGGGCACAAAGCAAATGACGTCACTGCAGGAGATCCGCGATTTGGTCCGCAAGTCTGCGCCGCACGATTGGCATCAGATTGGTGAAGGCCCGACTTATCGAAGCCGCTTCGCGTACTCGAAGGGGCCGGGCGGTAAGTGGCGCCTGGAAGAGGACAGCCACCACACCGTTGTGGTCTACATGCCTGATGTGGATCTGACCATCGCGTACGGTTTGGACTTCGACTCGTCGAGGCGGGACGTTCCGGAGTTTGAGTGGTCGAAAGCATTCTCCGATAAGTCGGTGCATATCGGTTTGGCGGACATTTTCTGGGGTGGGTCGCTTGTGGATCGGGTGGCTTATGCGCTCGTGGACGGCGCCCGCGGCAGCCTGCCAATTGGTGGCGGTCACAACGGTTTGACGGTGACGAGCTGGCAGCGGGACGTTGCCAGACTGCTGCACGACCTCAAGGGTGCCGGGTTCGGCCCGTTCCAGGAGTTTTTCGGCCGGGTGCCGTTCGAAGTCTCCGAATAGCCGTCAGCGCGCGAGTCACGTCGGGCAATGGGCTACACGAGTGCCCAGCACCAGCATGGCCAGCGTGAATAGCGTTCCCACAGTGGTTTTCATGACGTGGGCGCTACTTCGGGGCCTGTCGTCGCGATCACGCTCGGCCATCCGTCTATCTTCGCAGGCGAACCCCAGCCACTATGCGTGATGTTCCAAGCACCGGCCAGCGCGGCGGCTCGGCTGCCAGCGATCATGTGGCGCGGCGGGATCTCACCTCACGCTTCAGCTCGATCACCTCTTTTTCGAGGTCGATGACACCCTTCGCGCACATAGCAGTGAGGCCGATGAGTTTCACGACCGCGGCCCAGAGGGCGTTCTTTCCGGTAAAAGACTGGTCGAGGTAAGCGAACCGGTCGCGGAGCTCCTTGCCCACGACGGATTCAGGGTCGAGCTCGATATCTCTCATCTTGTGGAACGGCGAGAAGTCGGGGAGTGACTCTGGTTCGGGTGCCATGGCGAAAAAGTGTAGGCCTGAATTACCAGAGTCACACAACCACCAGCCCCACATCGGCATCCCCTTAGCGGCCTCCACAAGCAGCGGGTGCAGCGGCAGCGTCGCGGTCACGTTGCCTTCCCGGTGACGCGCAGGGTGCGGGCCTGGGGGTCGACGTCCTCGCCGCGGATCTTGGCGATCTCGTGGATGCGGAGGCCGGCGAACGCGGCCAGCAGGATCATCACGCGGGTTGAGCATCGGCCTCCACCGTCACCCAACGCCGGCACGTCCCGTTCTGGCACTGCACACCCCCACCGTCACCGTGAACTCGGCAGCATCACGTACGGAGCCGGTGAAAGTCCGTGTCACAAGCTCTCTTCCGTGCTGCAGCCATTCGTGGGCTTCGGTAGCGTCCTGTGGGCGGCTATGTCTGGCGTGTTGGTAGTGGTGGCGATCATGGGTGCGCTCCTCGTTAGTAGAACGGGCGAGAATTCGCCCGATAACACTGCGCACAACGTCAACGATCAGCCTGCGTTGCTGCTGGTCAGCACAACACTTAAGGGTGCGGCACCCCGGAAAATGCCGGGTGAACCGAAGCGGGTGCAGGCATCCCGAATACCGATTGGAAAACAGCAAAAGCTGACTTGTCGAGTTTCGGCATCGCCCGGCGTCAAATCTCGTTCACCCGCGGACCGTACTCGGCGGATTGAGTTTTATAACGGTCCAGCAACCAACGGAGCGCTACGGCGTGTCGCGGATTGCACAGTCAGTCGGTTCTGGGACCGTTGAACCGTTACTCGAGACGGAACGCAAGGAGGCGGCGTTGACACCGACTCTCATTACCTTGGTGTCGGCTCTCGTCGCCACGCTGGTGGTTGGGACCCTGACGATCATGTTCTCCGCCAAGCGGTTTCGTCCCGAAGCGACCCTAGCGGGTGTGTTGACGGTGGTTACCGTTGCGGGCTGGATTTGGCGAATGCCGCAGGGGTGGCGCACGATTTCGCAAATCGGGTGGCGCTACGGGTTAAAGACTCGTCAGGTCCGAGAGGTCGCGAACAAGCTCGGTATGCCCTTCAACCGCGGTGCGTTGGTCCCTCCCTCACAGCAGAAAAGGATGCGTCCCGAACTGATGCGTCTGAGAAAGCAGAAGGCGGTGCGCCCTTCCAGCGCGGTGAAAGACGGCCGGTTGGTCGACGAATTGTCGCACAATCGCTCCGGTTTCCTGGAGGAAGCCGAACACATGCAGTTCTCTGATAAAGAGCTAATGCGACATCTGCGTCCGAGCATTACCGATTACTCCGATTACCTGGCAGACGTCGAGGCCGAGGCAGGCTGACAAAAGTAGGCTCAGTTGCTATGTCGGTGGCAGCGCGGGCGTGTTTCGCGATATTCGCGCTGCTGCTGCTGCCGATTTCCCCTGCAGGGACGGCCGGTGCGGAGCCGGCCGCACCCGACCCAAATCAATCGGATGCAAGAATGGTCGGCTGGGACACCTACCGCCGGTTGGACCGGTTGCCCTATTTGAACCCCGGTTCGCAGACTCTGCAGGTGTCTAGCTTTGACCGCAGCGGCGGCGATTTCGACATTTCCACCGGCAATCGCAACGGCAGTGGCGGGTGCCTGGCGCCGGGGGGTGCCGGCTGCGTGATCGCGGAGGACCACGGTGCCGGGGAGATTGATTCGATCTGGCTGACCCGCGACGCCGGTAATGTTCGCGCTCTCGGAAACATCCGCATCGAGCTGGACGGTCAGGCCGTCGTAGACACGCCATTGCAATCGTTGGTCGACGGCAAATCGGGGGCCCCGTTCGTGTGGCCGCTGGTCGCCAACGCCGCTCAATCACCGGGGGGCGATTACATCAAGGTGCCGATGCCGTATCGGCGGTCGATGCGTGTCAGCGTCACATCTCATCTGGAGTATTACCACATCGATTATCGGCAGTTTCCCGACGCCGACGGGGTAAACACGTTCTCGCCATCCGATCCCGCATTCGATGTGCTGGACACGCTAGGGTCCCCCGGCGCGGTCGACCCCAAACCGGCGGCAGCAACTACGGCGCACAGTAATCGGGTCATCGATCTCCCCTCCGGCGCTGGGCAGACCATCGCCGAATCTACTGGGCCGGCCAGCATCTCGGCGCTGAGGCTGCAGCTGCCCGAATCGGCGGCTCAACAGTTAACCGGATTGCGGCTGCAGATCGAGTTCGACGGCAGAACCATGGTCGACTCCCCGCTTGGGGAATTCTTCGGCGCCGGACTGGGCCCGAACCCCGTGCGATCGCTGATGTTCGCGAGTAGCGAAGAGCCCGATGGGTCGTTGATGCTATCCGACTGGTGGCCAATGCCTTTCGTGCAGTCGGCCCGCGTCACACTCGTCAACGCAGGCGCCGACCCGGTGACCGGGATAGACAGCGACGTCGCCACCGCACCGGACCCCCAGTGGGCGCCCGCACTGACCAGCGGTCGCGCCGGCTACTTCACCGCACGCTCACACGCCGGCCCGACGGCCCTCGGCCAGGACTGGGTGCTCGCCGAAGAACAGGGACATGGCAAATTTGTGGGCGTCAGTCAAACCATTCGCGGCTACCGAACCAAAACGGCATTCAGTGACGACGCCCCCTACTTTCTTGAAGGCGCCGAACGGGTCTACACCGACGGTGCCGCATCCCCGCAGTGGTATGGAACCGGCACCGAGGACCTCTACGAGGGCGGCTGGTACTTCAAGAACGGCACCCACTTCAGCGACCCACTCAACGGCCAACCCGATCAACGCACGGCCACGGGCGGATGCACCGACTACTGCGTCTGCGTCTACCGGATCATGCTGGCCGATGCGATCGGCTATCACTCCGCGATGCGATTCGGCATCGAGCACGGAAAAAGGAACATGGTCCAGCCCGACTACAGCTCAACCGCATTCCTGTACACACAGCCGGACGCCGATGTCACCGGCGGAGACGACGTCAGCCCCTCCGATCCGGTCAGTCGAGTCCTGCACGGCTACAACGATTCCGACGCAACCGATCAGCTACTGGTCACTGAATACGAGGGCACTCAGGACACCCTGCCCGTCGTCGGCTCGGTGCGTACCGCCCAGGGCGCGATCACGTTTCACGTCCAGATGGATCCTCACAACCACGGCATCCTGCTGCGCCGTACTTCGGACCAAGCGACCGGCTTCCAGTCGACCGACGTCGCGATCGATGGCGCACCGACCGGGAATTGGCTTCAGCCGCGCAGCAACACCTTTCACCGGTGGCTGGACGACACCTACCTGGTGCCGCGGTCGGTCACCGCGGGTAAGGCGCAAGTGACGGTCACCTTGACGCCGACCCCAGACTCACCGCCCTGGACCGCAAGCCGATACCACATCGACACACTCACCGGGCCCTCCGACTAGGGAGCGGTTGGTAGCCAGTCCAATGAGCGCACCGGCCACGCCGCCGGCCGGTGCCATCAGCGAAGGCCCGGCGAGCAAGAGATAGCCGAACGTGACACCGACCACGAGCAGGGCCTGGTGCAGGGGCGTCCATGACGCGACCGGGCGCATCCGGAACGACAATCCCATGCCGAGCAGCAACGCCACCACGTGGCCGACGGCGGTGAAGTCCGCGCCCGCGGCCGCCACCCCCGCGGTTCCCAGCCACCACCCCGCCCAGACTCCGCGCCAGCCAGCCGGGACCGCCGCCGTGAATGCGCCGAGCACACACATCGCGCCGTAACTGATCCCTACGTCGCTGGCGCGGGCGACCGAGACCGGCACCATCCCCGTTTCGATGGCAGCGACCAGCCCGACCGCGACGATCAACGTGGCGCCGATGTGGCCGACGGCGAAGGTGACGAGCAATCCCCGGCCGCACCACATGAGTTCACCCAAGGCCAGTAGGCAGGCAAGCCCGGGCAGCCAAAAGAACAGATCGCCGCCGTCGTTGACGAATGCGCTCCCGATCAAGGTGCCCAGATGTCCGCGCCCAAGGTTGTGAACGTTCGTGCTCATTCGGCTTACGGCGACGTCGTGCGCATGCGGACCCAGCGCCGTGAGGACGAGATAGATGGCGAGCAGGATGACCGCGTAGGTGGCCGTGACCCGAACCGACGCCGCGCCGGGCACGGCGCGCAGCGGCGCCTGAGTCCAACGGAGGGCGCCGTCGCGGGTCGCGGCGAGTGTCATAGTTCGACGGTGCGGGCCCGGCGGGCGGCGTGCCTCGTACTTAACGAAGCCTTCACACCCGTGCCGCAAATCTTCACGGAATGAAAGGGTATGTGACGTCTCCTTAAAGAGACGTGATCGCAACAACGGCCTCATCGGCGGTCACGATGGCCCGTTGCCGTTTTATTGCGCGCGCCGCAGGGCGGCAACGCTGATCGATGCCGCCCTGCGGCCTTGACGGACTCGTCGGGATGCTGCTAGACATGGCCTGCACCACGCGTTTGGGCGATCGCCCAAAGTTGATGGGTGGAGGATGCCATGGGTCGGATGGACGGCAAGGCCGCATTCGTGACCGGTGCGGCACGGGGGCAGGGCAGAAGTCACGCCGTCCGGCTCGCGCAGGAGGGTGCCGATATCATCGCGGTCGACGTCTGCCGTGGATTCGAAGGGTCGCCGGCCCCGGCTGCCACGCAGGAAGACCTCGACATCACCGCGGGCATGGTCAAGGACGCCGGAGCTCGCGTCGTGACCGCCCAAGTCGACGTGCGTGAGTACGACGCGTTGAAGGCAGCGGTAGACAGCGGCGTCGAACAGCTGGGGCGGCTGGATGTCATCGTCGCCAACGCGGGCATCGGCACGATGACCGGCAAGCTGCACAAGACCGACGAGGCGCTGTGGCAGGAGATGATCGACGTCAACCTCAGCGGGGTGTGGAAGACGGTCAAAGCCGGCGTCCCGCACATGCTGAACGGGGACCGCGGCGGTTCGATCATCTTGACATCGTCGGTCGCGGGTAGGAAGGCCTACTTACACACCGGCCACTACACGTCGGCCAAGCACGGGGTGATCGGGCTGATGCGGGCATTCGCAGTTGAATTGGGGCAGAAGATGATCCGGGTCAATGCCGTGCTGCCGACCCATGTGAACACGCCGCTGTTGATCAACGAGGGCACCTTTCATGCTTTCCGGCCCGATCTGCAAAACCCCGGGCCGGACGACCTCGCGCCGATCTGCCAAACCTTCCACACGCTGCCCATCCCGTGGGTGACGCCGGAGGACATCAGCAATGCCGTGTTGTTCCTGGCCTCCGACGAAGCGCGATACATCACCGGCGTCGCGCTCCCGGTGGATGCCGGCAGCTGTCTGAAGTAAGGAAAGCATCGATGACCGTCACCAACGACACCGACGTCTACTACGACCCCTACGACGTCAACATCAATGCCAACCCCTATCCGATTTACGCGCGCCTGCGCGAAGAGGCGCCGATCTACTACAACGAGCGCTACGACTTCTGGGCGCTGTCGAGGCATTCCGATGTCGAGCACGGGCTGTCCAACTGGGAGGCCTTCTCCAACAGGCGAAGCGACATCCTCGAGCTCGTTCAGTCGAAATTCGACATGCCCGGCGGCGTCATGATGTTTCAGGACCCGCCCGAGCACTCGAGGCTGCGCGGGCTGATGTCCCGCGTCTTTACCCCCCGCCGGATGGCCGCCCTCGAGGATCAGATTCGGCAATACTGCGTGCGCTGTCTGGATCCGCTGGTCGGCTCCGGGGGGTTCGACATCATCGCCGAACTCGCCTCGATGATGCCGATGCGCGTGATCGGCATGCTGTTGGGAATCCCGGAATCCGAACAGATCTCGGTGCGTGACGCCAATGACGCCAACCTGCGCACCAAGCCGGGGGCGCCGTTGAAGGTCGCCAACGCCGACTCGATCGCCGATGGCCGGATCTATGCCGACTACGTCGAATGGCGCTCCAAAAACCCCTCGGATGACCTGATGACGACGCTGCTCAACGTCGAATTCGATGACGAGAACGGGGTGCACCGCAAGCTGACTCGCAAAGAGGTGCTGCACTACACGCAGGTGGTCGCCGGTGCGGGCAACGAGACCACCGGCCGGCTGATCGGCTGGCTGGCCAAGGTGCTTGCCGAGCACCCCGACCAGCGTCGCGAGGTCTACGAGGATCGGTCACTGTTGACCCGTACCATCGACGAGACGTTGCGATTCGAACCCACCGGCCCGCACGTAGCGCGTTGGATGGCAAAGGATTTCGAGTGCTACGGCACGACGGTTTCGGCCGGTAGCGCGATGCTGCTGCTGTTTGGCGCCGCCAATCGCGATCACCGCCGCTACACCGATCCGGACACCTACAACATCCGTCGCGACAACGTCTCGCACATCACCTTCGGAAAAGGCGTGCACTACTGCCTGGGCGCCAACCTGGCCCGCCTCGAGGGCCGCGTCGCGCTCGACGAGATCCTCAACCGGTGGCCCGAATGGGACATCGATTACGACACCGCGCAATTGGCGTCGACATCGACCGTGCGCGGCTGGGAGCGGCTGCGGGTCGTGCTGCCCTGAAGTTCAGCCCTTACGGCCGCGGCGGGCCTTGGGCTCCGGCATTTCATATCGGTCCAGGAAGCGGTTGACCAAGGCGACGGCCTCCTCGTGGCCGCCGGACGACCCCAGCCCCTGCTCCAGGATCAATGTCCGGCCGATCGAGGCGATCACCACCGCGACGCCGGCCGGCGAGAGCTCGTCGGGATCGATGTCGTGTTCGCGGATGATGAAGTTCAGCGCGGTAGTCTGCTGCTCGCGCCACCGGTCCGACCACGCGGCGATCTCGGCCCGAATCTCTTTGCGGTGGTTGGCAAGTCCCATGAACTCCAGCAGCAGCCGGGTGTCCTTGGGCTCGATGAGGGTATCCCAGAAGGCGTGCAACGGCCGATCCGACGCCAGCGCCTTCTGCTGGCGCTCCAGGTACACGGCCGCGCCGTGACGGAAAACAGCTAGATACAGGTCGTCCATCGTGGGGAAGTAGTAATGCACCAGCGCCGGTTTGACGCCGGCCTTGGCGGCCACCCGCCGCGACGTGGCCGCCGCGTAGCCCTCCTCGAGCATGATCTGACTCGTCGCGGCCACCAGCATGTCGCGCGTCGTCAAGTCGCGCGCCTTAGGTCGTTCGGATGCCGTCACTTTGTGGTCCTATCACACGGCCGGTTCGGCGAGCATCTCGGAAAAGGCGGCTGGTCTTTGGCAGCACCTCGTTGACCACGCACCACTCCTTGACCTCCTGCGCGCCCGGCTTCATGCCGGTCAGCAGGAAGTAGCGGGCACGGGTGAGCCGGGCCAGGAAGCTCCAGGTGATGTGTCGGCCGTCGCCGGGCACCTGGCCGCGCGGAAAGTGCGAGGCGTCCTGAACGTATGCGTCTCCGGAGGCCAGGACGACGTCGCCGCGCAACGGCACCTCGGGGTGCATGTTGAGCGGTCCATTCACAGCGCTGATCATCGGGACGACAACGCCGAGCACGTTGTTAATCAAATGACGTGCATACCAGGCATTTTCAATGACAGGATGCCGTCTTGGTCGAGCTCGAGCCGATAATTCGCGTACTGATCGTGGTATTCGCTGTATCTGGTTCGCTCTGCCATTGAGCCGTCTCATTCCCGAGAAACTATTTACCCGGTTTGAGCGATCGCCCAAACCGGGTAGCTGACATGTTTGCACCTCCGGTCACGATGGTCAAGGCTCCCTACCGGGGATAGCGTTGTGGCAATCCATTCATAGATAGGGAACACGCGTGGCCGCCAGTTTCAAGGACGTTATTCAGTCCAAGTACTTGCTGTTGACGACATTCACCAAGGATGGGCGTCCAAAACCGACACCGATCTGGGGCGTGCCCGACGGCGACGACACACTCTTGGTGATCACCGACGACGGTTCGTGGAAAACCAAGCGAATCAACAACACTCCCAGGGTGACGATCTCCAAGAGCGGTGCGCTGGGCAAGCCCAAGAGCGAAGAGGTCGAAGCCGTGGCCCGGGTGCTGCCGAAATCCGAGACGCGGCGCGTCTACAACGCCGTCCTCAAGCGGTACTGGTACCACGCGCCGTGGTTCTACGTGCACTCGATCGTCCGCGGCGGCATCGACAAGGTGCACGTCGGGCTGGAAGTCACGCCCGCCCGCTGAGGCGCACCGCGGCTAGCCGCCTTCGGCGCGCATGGCCTCGAAGGTGTCCGCCACAGTCTCCTTGGGGGCGCGATAGGTGATGCCGAGGTCTCGTTCACTCGGGGAATCGTCGGACGCCGGCATCTGCGTGTAGTACTGCATTCCCGCCCATGTGAACGGCGTCTCGAAGGGCAGGAAACGGTTCGCGCGGTCCAGCACCGCGCCCGCAACGCGCAGCGCGGAGTCGGGAATCGGGACGGCGACCATCGGGGTCCCGGCGACCTCGCCGAGCAGGTCCGCGAGGTCGGCCGCGGGTACCCGATGACCGCCGGCGGTGTAGCGGCGCGGCCCGCGCCCGGGCTCGAGCAACGCCGCGTGGAGCGCAGCCAGATCGCGGACGTCGACGATCAGCCACGCGGCGCTGCGCCCGGGAATCGCGTGCATCTGCACGGCTGCGCGGACACCCTCGCCGGCCTCACCGAATTGGTCGCCGACCGGCGGACCGAGCACCATGCCCGGATAGGTGATGTTGACCGGGGCACCCGCATCTTGCAGGCCCCGGGCATAGATCTCGACCTGCGCCTTGGAAGTTCCGTATCCATCCGCTCCGCCCACCACCGGCAGGTCCGCCGTCAGCGTCTCCAGGTCCGGATGGAACAGCGCGGTGAAGCTGGACACGTGGACGATGGGATCCAGGCCGAGTTCGACGGACTGGCCCAGCACATTCTGGGCGCCCTGCATGTTGGTGGCGAGCATCTCGGGGGTCTGGCGCGGGTCGGTCGCGACCAGCGCGGCGCTGTGGACGACGGCGTCGCATCCCTGCAACGCCTCCCGCACGGCGACGCGGTCGGTGATGTCGGCGACGGCGAAGTCCGCGACGTCGACACCCAGCTTGGCGGCGGTGGTCTGCAGCTTGTCGGGGTTTCGAACCAGGAATCTGACGGAGTGCCCCGCGTCGGAGAGAGCCTTGGCGGTCCACCCGCCGACGAAACCGGTACCGCCCGTGATCAGAACCCGCATGGGCTCATTGTGCAAGACCGCGAAAATCTAGAGGTGGCTGGAGGCGAAGTTGGCGGCTTGGTTGGTCATGCCGTTAACCGGATACGACGTGTGGGCGGCGAAATTGGTGTCGTCGCCGTTGCCGCAGACCGGGTCGCCCTGTGCGCACAACTCGAGCGTCTTGGGCTGATAGAGCGGGCCGATGGTCAACGGCGGTGCGTTGTACTTCTGCAGGAACTGACCCGACGGCGTTCCGAACAACGTCACCGCGGCAATGTGCTTTGCGACGTCTGGCGGCATCGGCGGGGGCACCGCGGAGGCGGGCACGCCCGGGGGCACTGCGGCCGCCGTGGTGTAGCCCGCCACCGCGGCGCCCTGCGAGTAGCCGCCGAGCACCTCTCGGGTGTTGGGACAATTCGTCGACATCGATTCGATGTGCGAACTGGCGTCCCGAATGCCGTCGATGACGGTCAGCGGGAAGTCAGGGCTCGAAAAGTCAGTGCTGGCAGGGTAATTGACTGGATACACGGTCAAGGATCTGCCGCCGACCTGTGAGCGCAACGCGTCGACGAATGGCTGACCTATCCCGCCTACGCCGGGTGCTTCGCCCGATCCTCGGGCGAAAACGACTTCGACGTCGGGACATGGCGCGGCCGCCGCGGAGGGAACGGGGGCGCTCGACAGGAGCGAACCGGCCACCGCAGCCACCGACAGCCCGCGCGCCGATGTGCCGGCCAATACCTTGCGAATCCCCACTACTTTTTGAAGGCGTCTTTCACCTTTTCACCGGCATCCTTCAGGCTGGACTTTGCCTGGTCCGCCCTGCCCTCGTTCTTGGTGTCGTGGTCTCCGGTCGCTTTGCCGACAGCTTCCTTTGCCCGGCCCCCGAGGTCCTCGATCTTGTTTTTCACTTTGTCTTCGTTGCTCATGGCGTGCTGGCTACCCCTCAACATGAGTTATCGAAACCTCGCGCTGTCATCATGGACTCGTGAGCACCGCAATCGTGGTGGCAGTAGTGGTGGGGTTGATGCTGCTTGGCATCGGCATGGTGGTCAATCAGCTACTGCGGCTGAGGCGCTATTTGGGGGACTCACCCACCGAACCGCCCCCCGATATCAAACCCGAACCACCAGAGCATCTCGGCTGATAGCTTCAACCCCGTGAACGCTCGAGGCGTCGCGACGCGGTGACGCCGTCGACTCTGCTGGTCACCGACGCTGGCTTGCCACGCGGTGTATCCGGTGCTGCCGACCCGCGTTTCGCGAGCGCCATCAGAGTGTTCTCCCAGCTGTTTCCCGGCCGCCGGTTCGGTGGGGGAGCGCTGAGCGTCTACGTCGAGGGGAATCCTGTCGTGGACGTATGGACCGGGTGGTCGGACCGGGCCGGCACCCAGCGCTGGACCGCGGACACCGGCGCCATGGTGTTCTCGGCGACCAAGGGCGTCGCGTCGACGGTGATTCACCGGCTCGCCGACCGCGGCCTGCTGTCCTACGACGCCCCCGTCGCCGAGTACTGGCCCGAGTTCGCCGCCAACGGGAAGGCTGAGATCACGGTTCGCGACGTCCTGCGACACCGTTCTGGGTTGTCCCACCTGCGCGGGGTCAGCAAGACGGAGTTGATGGACCACCTGCTCATGGAGGAGCGGCTGGCGGCGGCGCCGGTCGACCACCTGCGCGGTGTGCAGGCCTACCACGCGCTCACCTACGGGTGGCTGCTGTCCGGCCTGGCCAGGGCGGTCACCGGAAAAGGCATGCGCGAGCTGATCCGCCAGGAGGTGGCCTGTCCGCTCAACACCGACGGGTTGCATCTGGGCCGCCCACCGGAAGGCTCACCGACCACGCCGGCCCAAATCCTGATTCCGCAGGGCAGGTTGCGCGCACCGGTGTTCAATTTCATCGCACCGCGGGTGGCCGGTCTGCCATTCTCGGGTGCGCTGGGCGCGATGTATTTCCCCGGCGTCATCTCCCTGATCAAGGGCGACACCCCGTTTCTGGACGGCGAGATCCCCGCCGCCAATGGCGTGGTCACCGCCAGGGCGCTCGCCAAGATGTTCGGCGTGCTGGCGAACGACGGCCGCATCGATGGAAAGAAGTTCCTCTCCGAGGACCTGGCGCACGGATTGGCCGGGCAGGCGCGCCGCAAGTGGCCCGACGCGAACATGGTGGTGCCCATGCCGTTTCACCTCGGCTACCACGAGTCGCCGGTTCCCGGTTTACTCCGCGGTTTCGGTCACGTCGGTCTGGGCGGAACGCTCGGCTGGGCTGACCCCGAGACCGGCAGCTCCTTTGGGTTCGTCCATAACCGACTGCTGACGCCGCTGCTGTTCGACATGGGATCCTTTGCGGGCCTTGCCCGTCCGCTGCGCAATGCCATCGAGGCGGTCCGTGACCAGGGCCCGCTCGAGGTGCCGCCGCTGGGCGCCCGCTACGCCAAACCCGCTCGCCGGCGGGCGAATGTGCGCGACACCGTGGCGTCGGGTGAGGGCTAAGCCGGGCTACCCGACGTACGCGTTGCCGCGCGGCAGTGTCAGCGGAAGATCGGCGTAGGTGGCAATTCCCGGCGCCGCGGCGACGACGGCGGCGATCCCGTTGATGGCGGGCACGGCCGTCATGATGTGGCCGAGGTCCATGAATTCCTCGAGCGTCGTGGCCTCGAAGTACGGCGGCGGCAGGAAGCCGACCTTGGTGGTGACCGTCGGTTGCCCGTCGACCTGAATGACCCAGCCGTCCTGCTCGATCTTCCAGTCGGGTTCCAGGGTCTGGCCCTTTTTCCACCGGACGTTGAGGTCGATCAGTGTCTTGCCGTTGACGATGCCCTGCCAGCTGATGTAGGTCCCCGCGACGTGTCCCGCGGGGATGGTCCAGGAAGCCATGACGAGATCCTCGGTGGTCTGGGCGAACTCGGCGACACACTTCACCTCGTCCAACTCGACGCCGAGCGCGTCGCCCACCAGCCGGACGGCCTCGCCGAAAATGGCCGTGCCCTTCGCGGCCATCGCCGGCAGGTCGGGGTGGTCGATCGGCTGGCCGAAGCCGACGGGCTTCTCGGTCTCCGGTGAGTCATAGAAGGTGGTGTCGGCGGCCTCGTTGACGGTGACCTTGTCGATCCGGTTGCACACCATGGCCGACACGATGGCCAACAGTTCGGCGAAGCCCGGGCTGACACCGGATCCGAAGATTGTGGAACCGCCCTTCTCGCAGGCCTCCAAAATGCGGTCCCGGCCGTCGCCGAGGTTATGTCCGGTGATGAACGAGGCCGTGGTCACCACATTGACCCCCGCGGACAGGATGCGGACCAGTTCGTCGACGTTGATCCACATCGGGTTGTAGACCACACAGTCCGGCTTGAGCGCCAGCAGCTCGTCGATGTCGTTGGTGGCCGCGACGCCGAGCGGCGGTATCCCGACGAGTTCGCCGGCGTCGCGCCCGGCCTTCTCCGGCGACCAGGCGTAGCAGCCGACCAATTCCAGGGTGGGGTTGGTGACGATCGATTTCAGCGAGCTCTTGCCGACGTTTCCGGTGTTCCACTGAACAACGCGATAGGTGTTTGGCACTCGCTCAGCATAGGGAATGGCCGGGGTTCTTAGTAGGCCTAATAGGCAGATTCTGCGGCCAAAATTTCGGCGACGAAGGCGTCCCGCGGCGGCAGGTTTTGTCGCGCCCGCGCCCACCGTCGTACCCGCTCCCGTATCTCGCGGGATTCCGCTGTTTCAGCGCCGACGACCACCGACGCCATCGACCAATCGAGGTCCCACGCCGCCGACTCCGTCAGGGCGCGCCGCTGGGCGTCTATCAGCGGAAGTGTGGCGCGTCCGGACGCATCCAGAGTGCCGGTGCCGTCGATGGCCGCAGAACGCAGCCGCACGGCGATGCCGGTGGCCGGGTCCGGCCGACGACGGGCGCCTGCACCGCCCGGACCCGCGCCGGCGGCCAGCGCGTAATCGTCGCGGTGATCGCTCTGCAACGTCAGGACCAAGCTCGAATCATCGACGCTCGCAATCAGTTCGGGCCACTGATCGCCGGCCGCGCCGATTTCGTCGGCAAGCGCAGTGCCCGCTTGCATCAGGTCCACGACGCGTGAGCGCACCCGATCCACGACGCTGCGATCCGGCGGTCGGTCGCCATCCGGGCTCTGCGTAATCGCCGGGGACGCTGTGGCGCAATCGAACTCAAACCCAGCTCGACATTGACCATGGCAGCCGGGTGGTGTCAGTGGGGGGCTCAGCGCGCCCATGTTGTACGGGGTGAGGTCGGTGATCATCGCCGACCAGACGCGCTGACGTGCCGCGGCCTTCCTTCGTGCGCCGCCCCGATGGCGTCGTCCTGGCCCAAGTACAGAACGCTCCGCTAGCTACCGATCCCAAATTTCGCGCGGCCGAGCCGGTAGGCTGCGTCGATGTCGGAGCCGGCGAAGGGAGTAACGGGATGCTCAGCGTGAAATGGTTGGAAAAGCCTGAGTCTCACGACTTTCCGGCGGCGGCCGACTACCTCACCATGCTTGCGGGCGGGCAGACCGTGAAGAAGGTGATCAAGAAGCTGAAATCCGGGACCGTGACACACCGGGAGGCCAAGGACATTCTGCGCGCGGCGCAGCTGAGCCTGCTGCCGGTGGACAATCCCCACGTCGCCGCGGATCTGACCAAGATCGAAAAGGGCCTACCGCTGTCGCCCATCCTGCTGGTGCGCGGCGACTTCATGACCGGGGTCCCGTTGCAGATCGCAGACGGCTACCACCGCGTCTGCGCGAGTTATCACACCGAAGAGAACACGCCCATTCCCGTGGTCCTCGCGGTGGCGCGTCGCTGAGTGGGTTCGCTCTAGTTCTCGTCGGCGCTTTCATCCAGAGCCACGCCGGCCCGGGTGCGCCTGCGACGCATCCGATGCGATCCCTTGCCGGTCGGCCGCCGGTTGCGCAACTTGGCCTTCGACTCGTCGCCCTCGTCCGCGGTTGCGTCGGGCGTCTCGGTGGTGCCGTTGACGGGCGCTGCCTCGGTCGTCGGCTCCGGTGTCGCCTCAGCTTCGGCGGTTTCCGCGGTGACTTCGCTGGGGGCCGCCGCCGGCTCTGCCGCCTCGGCCTCCCCGGTCTCTTCGGCTTCCGCCGGGGCGGTCCCCGCCTCGTCCGTTGCGTCCTCGTCAGTCTCTGCGGCTTCGGACTCCTCGGCTTCTTCGGCGTCGACTTCGTCGGCGTCGGCCTCGTCGCCCTTCTTGCGCCGCACGCGACGCTGCTTGGGCTTCTTCGCCTTGATCGGTTTCGGCGGCGGCGGGGGCAGCTCGGCGACGAAGGAGAGGTAGAACGCGAAAATGCCGAGCAATGCGATCGCGGCGGCCGCCCCGTAGATCCCGAACAACCACCGTCCGGCGGCGTCCAGGCTCAGCCAGATCTCGCTGATCGCCGTTCCGATGATCAGCACCCCGGCCAGCACGTGGGCCACTATCGACCAGATCCTGAGGGACAGGGCCAGCTGCGGCGTCCCCAACTCGGGCTTGCGGGTGCGCAGCAGGGTGAACACCACGGGCAGTGCCGCCAGCGCGACGAGCGCACCCGTCACAATGCGCAGCGACGTCCCCAACGTATGCGCGGTGTCGCCCATCAGCTCGGGCCAGCGCGGCAACACGAAGAAGAAGTAGAGGAAGCCCGCAGCGACGGAAAATAGCGCGTGCCACGGGATGGCGACCTTGCGCCCCATACCCCTCCTCGTGCTGGTGAGTTCACGCCAGCCTAAAGGCGGCCGACCCGAATCCATATCAATTCGTACGTGTCCGCTTGGCGGACCAATGGCGGAGGATGCGGGATTTGAACCCGCGAGGGCTGTTAACCCAACCCGCGTTCCAGGCGAGCGCCATAGGCCACTAGGCGAATCCTCCGTGGCCATGGTAGCCGAGGGCCAGATGGCCCCCGCCAGTTGCTCGTCGTCGACTCCGGGGCAGGTATTAGACTCGTCGCTGGACCCCGCGCGGCGTCTATCCTGTGAACTCCCCCAGGGCCGGAAGGCAGCAAGGGTCAATGGGCTCTGTCGGGTGCGCGGGGTCCCCTTTGGTCAATGGGTGCCGACCCGCTGCGCCCGGCTCCGCCGCGCTTGCGATCGCCAGCGCTTAAGCCTTCGATAGCGAAAGGGTTCATGGTGTCGCTCGAGTCCCTCACCCCGGCCGAGCTCGCGGCCGCGAACGCTCGTCACCAGCAGGATTACGCGGACCTGCAGGCCAAGAAGCTCGCCCTGGACCTGACCCGCGGCAAGCCGGCACCCGCTCAGCTTGACCTGTCCAACCAGCTGCTGGGCCTGCCCGGGGACGACTTCCGCGACAGCGAGGGCACCGACACCCGCAATTACGGTGGACTACACGGCCTGCCCGAGCTGCGGGCCATCTTCGGAGAGCTGCTCGGCATCCCGGTGCAGAACTTGATCGCGGGCAACAACTCCAGCCTGGAGCTGATGCACGACCTGGTCGCCTTCTCGATGTTGTACGGCGGCGTGGACTCGCAGCGGCCCTGGAAGGACGAACCGAGCATCAAGTTCCTGTGCCCGGCCCCCGGCTACGACCGGCACTTCGCGATCACCGAGACGATGGGCATCGAGATGATCCCCGTCCCGATGCTGTCCGACGGGCCGGATGTCGACCTGATCGAAGAGCTGGTCGCCGCCGATCCGGCCATCAAGGGCATGTGGACGGTGCCGGTGTTCGGCAACCCCACCGGGGTCACCTACTCCTGGGACACGGTCCTGCGGCTCGTTCAGATGCGGACAGCGGCGCCTGACTTCCGGCTGTTCTGGGACAACGCGTATGCCGTGCACACCCTGACGCATGACTTCGTCCGGCAGGTCGACGTGCTCGGGCTGGCGGCCGCGGCCGGCAACCCGCACCGGCCCTACGTCTTCGCGTCCACCTCGAAAATCACCTTCGCCGGTGCCGGCGTGAGTTTCCTCGGTGGATCGCTGGGCAACATCGCCTGGTATTTGCAATACGCGGGAAAGAAGTCGATCGGGCCCGACAAGGTCAACCAGCTGCGGCACCTGCGCTTCTTCCGCGACGCCGACGGGGTGCGGCTGCACATGCTGCGGCACCAGCAGATCCTGGCGCCGAAGTTCGCGCTGGCCGCCGAGATCCTGGATCAGCGGCTCAGCGACTCCAAGATCGCGTCGTGGACCGACCCCAAGGGTGGCTACTTCATCAGCCTGGACGTGCTGCCCGGCACAGCGAAGCGGACCGTCGCGCTGGCCAAAGACGCCGGCATCGCGGTCACCGAGGCGGGTGCGTCGTTCCCGTACCGAAAAGATCCGAAGGACACGAACATCCGGATCGCGCCGACCTTCCCGTCGTTGCCGGACCTGCGCGACGCCGTTGACGGCCTGGCCACCTGCGCGCTGCTGGCGGCGTCGGAGTCGCTGCTGGCGTCGTCCGCGTCGAGTGTGAGCTGACGACCCTGCCGGGTCCGCATCGTCAGCGCGCGCCGGTAGCCTGCTGACCGTGGCCCTCTACCGCAAGTACCGACCGGCAACCTTCGCCGAAGTGGTGGGGCAGGAGCACGTCACCGAACCGCTGTCGATCGCCCTGGAAGCCGGCCGGATCAACCACGCGTATCTGTTTTCGGGTCCGCGCGGCTGCGGGAAGACCTCGTCGGCGCGCATTCTGGCCCGCTCGCTGAACTGCGCTCAGGGCCCGACGGCCACCCCGTGCGGGGTCTGCGACTCGTGCCAGGCGCTGGCGCCCAACGCGCCCGGCAGCATCGACGTCGTCGAACTCGACGCCGCCAGCCACGGCGGCGTGGATGACACCCGCGAGCTGCGCGACCGCGCGTTCTACGCGCCCGCCCAGTCGCGCTACCGGGTGTTCATCGTCGACGAGGCGCACATGGTCACCACGGCGGGGTTCAACGCCCTGCTCAAGATCGTGGAGGAACCCCCCGAGCACCTCATCTTCATCTTCGCCACCACCGAGCCGGAGAAGGTGCTGCCGACGATTCGGTCGCGCACCCATCACTACCCGTTCCGGCTGTTGCCGCCGAAGACCATGCGAGCGTTGATTGGGCGGATCTGCGAGCAGGAGGGCGTCGCCGTCGACGACGCCGTCTACCCGCTGGTGATCCGCGCCGGCGGCGGCTCGCCACGTGACACCCTGTCGGTGCTGGATCAGCTGGTGGCCGGCGCCGAGGGCGCCCACGTGACCTATCAGCGGGCGCTGGGCCTGCTGGGGGCCACCGACATGGCGCTGATCGACGACGCCGTGGACTCTCTCGCCGCCGCCGATGCCGCGGCGCTGTTCGGCGCGGTGGAGTCGGTGATCGATGCCGGCCACGACCCACGGCGTTTCGCCACCGATCTGCTCGAGCGGTTCCGCGACCTGATCCTGCTGCAGGCCGTCCCGGATGCGGCCAGCCGGGGCGTAGTGGACGCACCGGAGGACGTGCTGGAACGGATGCGCGAGCAAGCGACCCGGATCGGGCCGGCGACCCTGACCCGCTGCGCCGAGGTGGTGCAGGCGGGGCTGGGCGAGATGCGCGGAGCGACGGCGCCGCGTCTGCTGCTCGAGGTCGTATGTGCGCGGCTGCTGCTGCCCTCGGCCAGCGACACCGAATCGGCGTTGCTGCAACGCGTCGAGCGAATCGAGACCCGGCTGGACATTTCCATTCCCGGCTCCGAAGCCCCCGCCGCGACGCCTCGCAGCGCGTCGGCGCCGGCTGAACCCGAGCAACCCGCCCGGTTCACCCGGCCGTCAGCGGCGGCCGCCGCCACGCCCGACCCGAAACCCGAACCGAAACCTGAGCCCACGCCGGCTCCGATCGCCGAACCGGTTCCGGCACCGGCTGCGGCGCCGCCCCCCGAACCGGTTGCGCAGCTGGCGGCCGAATCAGCTTCTGCGCCAGGTGAACTCAACACCGCGGCGGTGCGCAGCATGTGGCCCACGGTGCGGGAAAAGGTGCGTCAGCGCAGCCGTACCACCGAGGTGATGCTGGCCGGGGCGACCGTCCGGGCCATCGAGGGCAACACGTTGGTGCTGAGCCATGAATCGGCGCCGCTGGCCAAGAGGCTCTGCGAACAGCGCAACGCCGACGTCATCGCCGACGCGCTCAAAGACGCGCTGGGTGTCAATTGGCGGGTGCGGTGTGAGGCCGGCGCAGCCGCGTCGGCCGCGTCACCCCCTCCCGACGGCGCGGAAGGCGGGCCGGCGGTTCCCCACGTGGCCGAGCCCGCACCCGACGTCGATACCGCGCGCCGCGACGAAGAGGAACACATGCTGGCCGAGGCGGTCCGCGACGAGCCGTCGGCGCCGCGCCGCGACCCCGAAGAGGTCGCGCTCGAACTGCTGCAGAACGAGCTGGGCGCCCGCCGCATCGACAACGGCTAGCGCGTTAGGCCGTCCACCACGGCCGCAGCGGCAGGTCGTCGTCGCCCCGCACGTCGGTGTTGGCTGCCAGCACGTGATGGAGCTGAAGGTTGTTCTGCTCGAACGCCACCCGGGATCCCGCCATGTAGAGGCCCCACACCTTGGCGGTCGGCAAGCCGACCTCGGTAACCGCCACGTCCCACTGCTCGACCAGGTTGTGGCACCAGTCGCGCAACGTCATCGCGTAGTGATGGCGGAAGTTCTCCGCGTGCAGCACCTCGAAGCCCGCATCCTGGATCGCGCTGGTGATGCGGCCCGAGCCGGTCAGCTCCCCGTCCGGGAAGACGTAGCGATCGGTGAACCCGCCGGCGAACGAGGTCGAGGTGTTGTCGTGGCGGGTGATGCAGTGGTTGAGCAGCAGACCGCCGGTGCGCAGCTTCGACTTCAGGAACCCGAAATAGGCGGGGTAATTCTTGACGCCGATGTGCTCGGTCAGCCCGATCGAGGAGACGGCGTCGAACTGCGCCTCGCCGACGTCGCGGTAGTCGGAGTGCCGCACCTCGGCCAGCTCCGCCAGCCCCTCGTCGGTGATCGCCTGCTGGGCCCACTTCGCCTGCTCGGCCGACAGGGTGGCGCCGATCGCCCGGACGCCGCGGCGCGCGGCGTAACGCACCATGCCGCCCCAGCCGCAGCCGACATCGAGCAGCCGGTCGCCCGGCTGTAGCCGCAGCTTCTCGAAAATCAGCCGGTACTTGTTTTGCTGCGCATCCTCCAGCGTCGCCTCGGCGTCGGGATACACCGCGCAGGTATAGGTCATCGACGGACCCAACACCAGTTCGTAGAAGGTATTGGAGACGTCGTAGTGGTGATGGATGGCCTCGGCGTCGCGGGTCTTGGTGTGCATCAGCCCGTCGGCGACCCGGCGCCACCGGGGCCGGGTTTCCTGCGGCGGTGGTGGCACCGGCAACAACCGCTCGAAGCCCATCGAACGGACGACGTTGGCCAGCACCCGCGCCGGCGGCCGCTTGAATTCGACCCGGTCGGTCAGCGTCTTGAGCAGTTGGTACGGATCACCCGGATGCACGCCGTAGGCCTGCAGGTCGCCCGACACGTAGGCGCGCGCCAGGCCGAGTTCGCCCGGCGCGGTGGCCAGGTAGGTGGCTCCGCGAGGCGTTCGAAGATCCAGGCCCAGTTCGGCGTCTTGGCTTCCGGCCGTGCTGCCGTCGTAGGCGGTGAACTTCAGCGGATGTCGGCCGGTCGCGGCGAAGACCTCCAGGATCTCGGCCATGCTCAATTTGCCGGTCGGCGAGCGGCGGGGTTCTTTTGTCGTCGTCATCGCCGTTGCACCGCCTTTGCGTAGAGGTCGAGTAAACGAGAATCGGGATCGTAGGTTTTCTTGACGGTGTTGTAGGCCTCGCCGCCGTACAACTCGTCGAAATCCTCCCGGGAGTAAAAGGACTCCGAATACAGCGACTTGTGGCCGCCGAGTTCGTCCACCTTGGCCTCGATCATCCGGTTGGTGGCACCCTCGGTGGCTCCGGCCGGCACCGAAGACCAGAAGCCGACGTTGACGTAGGTGTGATGCGGCCGCATCGGGTACAGCGGCCAGCCGCCGTGATCGCGTAAACGCAACGGGCACAACCAGATTGGCGTAATGGGCACGCTGTCCAGAAACCATTCCAGGAAGTCGCAGGTCCGTTCGACCGGAATCTCGATGTCTTGCACCACCCGTTCCCGGGGCGGCCGGCCGTTCCGCGTCTCGATGCGGTCGGACAGCCCGAAGCGGCGATCCAAGGAGATCAGCTTCCAGTAGACGCTGCTGCGCCGATAGCGGCGCGGCCACCAGCGTCGCACGCGCGGGTTCTGCACGCCGAACGCACGCGAGCACCAGAACCAATCGGTGTCCCAGCGCCAGAAGTAGTCGTTCATGGTCAGCCGGTCATCCTTGGCGGCTTCGATGCCCGCGGAGTCGTGCCGGATGGATTGGTAGTAGATGTTGGGGCCGGTGTAGTCGCTGACCGGGCCGGGAGTGCTGGTCCGCCGGCCCACGCACAGGTAGCTTTCATCTGCGCTGAAGACGACGCCGTCGAGGTAGTCGACCGGCATCCCGTCCTGCCCGCCGGTGTCGATGATGCGTTCCATGGCCGCGACGAGATCGGGCAGCGAGCGGAATCGAACGTGCCGCAGGGCCACGAACGGCGCGACGGATTCCAGCTCGATCCGAAGCCGGGTCGAATACCCGAGTGTTCCATAGGAATTCGGGAAGGCGCGGAACAGGTCGGGGTGCTGGGTGCGCGAGGTGGTGAGCAAATCGCCAGCGCCGGTGAGAATGTCCATCTCGAGCACTGATTCATGCGGCAGACCGTTGCGGAACGACGACGACTCGATGCCCAGCCCGCTGACCGCACCGCCCAGGGTGATGGTCTTCAGCTGCGGGACGACCAGGGGCGAAAGACCGTACGGCAGCGTCGCGGCCACCAGGTCCGCGTATGTGCACATGCCGGCCACGTCGGCCGTGTGAGTTTCGGGATCGACGTTCAAGACGCCGGTCAGTCCGGACGTGTCCAGACCGGGCGCATCACGTTTGGTACGGGCGCGGAACAGATTTGACGTCGGCTTGGCCAGCCGGACGGCCGACGTTGCGGGAATGGATCGATAACTTTCCAATAGCCGGTCAACGCCAGACTTGTGAGCCGAGAGTGCAGATCCAGGGACAGGCACCACATATACCCTAGTCTTCGACAACAGCCCGTGCACCCGTCGAGAGGGCAGCGCCGGGGAAATCATCATGAGGAGGGGTCGCCTTGGCACAGGTGAACGCAGAGAGCACCATCTTGATCAACGCGGAGCCTGCGGCAACCCTTGCCGCCGTCGCGGACTATCAGACTGTCCGCCCAAAAATTCTCTCCCCGCAGTACAGCGACTACCAGGTGCTGCAGGGTGGGCAGGGGCCCGGCACCGTCGCCAAGTGGAAGCTGCAGGCCACCAAATCGCGGGTGCGCGACGTGCAGGTCAACGTCGACGTAGCCGGGCACACCGTCATCGAGAAGGACGCGAACTCGTCGATGGTGATCAACTGGACGGTCGCTCCCGCCGGACCGGGCTCCAGCGTCACCGTGAAGACCACCTGGACCGGCGCAGGTGGCGTGAAGGGGTTCTTCGAGAAGACCTTTGCGCCGTTGGGGCTCAAGAGGATTCAGGGCGAGGTGCTGGCCAACCTGAAGAAGGAACTGGAGAGCTGAGCTAGCGCCGCGCAATCGGACTCAGCGCGCCTGGCCCTGGGAGCCGAGGAAGCCCGCGACACCGCGGACCAGGGCGTCGGCGTACTTCTGGCGGCCTTCGGCGGACTCCAACAGCGCCGAGTCCGCGGGGTTCTTCATGTTGCCGCACTCGACCAGGATCGACGGGTACTGCGCCAGGTTCAGGCCGGTCAGGTCCGAGCGGCCGTACATACCGTTCTGGCCGATGTAGTTGGCCGGCGGGATCCCCGAGGCCTGCATCTGGTCGCGCATGATCCGCGCGTACTGCACCGACGGGCCGGCCTGCACCTGGTTGAGCGGCGGGGCCGAGTAGTTGACGTGGAATCCCCGGCCGGACGGCGGGCCGCCGTCGGCATGGATGGACAGGATCGCGTTGGGGTGCAGCGCGTTGGCCGCGTTGGCGCGTTCGTCGACGCACGGTCCCAGGCCGTTGTCGTTGGCGCGGGACAGCGCGGTGCGCACGCCCAGGGCGTTCAACTCGGCGCGAACCCGCAGCGCCGTGTCCCAGGTGAAGGTGTGCTCCATATACCCGGTGTTGGTCGCCGTCCCGCTGGTCTGACAGTCCTTGGTTCCACCGCGGCCGGTGGGCACCTGGCGGTTGATGGAGCCATCATTGGAGCCGTTGTGGCCCGGATCGATGAAAACCACCATGCCGGCGATGCTGGAAGGGACTGCCATTGCGTTCGGGATGACGATGGCCGACGCAGCAACGATCATGCAGAGGATCGTCCTGAAGCCGACACGCCTGCTCACTGGTAGGTCCACGGCGCAAAGCTAACGCCGCGCGGTCTACGCTGGGGGTTTCGAATCGCCGGAGACTCACGAGCGAGACCAACTCGAGACCAAGATGCGAGGGGATTGTCATGCAACCCGGAGGCGATATGTCGGCGCTGCTGGCCCAGGCGCAGCAGATGCAGCAGAAGCTCATGGAGGCGCAGCAACAACTGGCGAACGCTGAGGTGCATGGTCAGGCTGGTGGGGGCTTGGTCGAGGTCGTCGTCAAGGGCAGCGGCGAGGTGGTCGCGGTGAAAATCGATCCCTCTGTAATCGACCCGTCTGACGTCGAGACCTTGCAGGACCTGATCGTCGGCGCCATGGGTGACGCTTCCAAACAGGTCACCCGGATGGCCCAGGAACGGCTGGGTTCGCTGGCTGGCGGCTTCGGCCCGCCGCCGGGACAACCGCCCGCGCCGACGCAGGGGCTTTAGGCTCCGCGACCGACATGTTCGAAGGACCCGTCCAGGATTTGATCGACGAGCTCGGCAAGCTGCCGGGTATCGGGCCCAAAAGCGCCCAGCGCATCGCCTTCCACCTGTTGTCGGTTGAACCGCCGGATATCGACCGGCTGACCGCGGTGCTGGGGAAGGTCCGCGACGGGGTGCGGTTCTGTGCGGTGTGCGGCAATGTCTCCGACAACGAGCGCTGCCGGATCTGCGCGGATCCCCGCCGGGACGGCTCGCAGGTGTGCGTCGTCGAGGAGCCTAAAGATGTGCAGGCCGTCGAGCGCACCCGCGAATTCCGTGGCCGCTACCACGTGCTGGGTGGTGCGCTCGATCCGTTGTCCGGCGTGGGGCCGGAGCAGCTGCGGATCCGCGAGTTGCTGAGCCGGATCGGGGAGCGGGTCGACGATGTCGACATCACCGAGGTGATCATCGCCACCGATCCGAACACCGAAGGCGAGGCGACGGCCACCTACCTGGTGCGGATGCTGCGCGACATCCCTGGCCTGATCGTGACGCGGATCGCGTCGGGGCTGCCGATGGGCGGTGACCTGGAGTTCGCCGACGAACTGACCCTGGGCCGCGCGCTGACTGGCCGCCGGGCCATGGCCTGACGCCGGGCCCGCAAGCTCTCACGCGCCGGCCAACTCGCCGGCCTCGCTTGTGAGTGCGGGCCCAGATCCCGGCAGCGGCTTGCCCGCGACTTCTGGCATGAATCGAAGGGCGACCGTCCCCACCACGCCCGCGAAGATCAGCATGTAGGCCGGCACCATGGCGCTGCCGGTGCCGGTTATCAGCGCTTGAGCGATCAACGGAGTGGTTCCTCCGACGGTCGACAGTGCGATGTTGTACGAAATGGCCAGCGCTCCGCTGCGCACTCTGGTCGGGAACAGCGCCGGCAGGGCTTGGGGGGTGGTGCTGTCGAAACACAGTTCCATCAGTCCGACCAGCAGCACGCCGATGAAGATCAACGGGAAGATACCGCCGAAGCGCATCAGCAAGAATGCCGGGACCGAAGCCAGAACGAGCAATCCGCAGCCCGTCCACATGATCGGCTTGACGCCGATACGGTCGGACAACATGGCGACGAACACGATCGCGGCCATCAGGATCGCCAGCGTTGCTACGATAATCACCAGCCCGGCCGTGTTACCCAGGTGCACAACCACTTTGAGGTATGTCGGCAGGTATCCGGTGAGCATGAAGTCGGGGACTTGCGAGGCCACCACAACTGCCGCGCAGACCACCATCGGCTTCCACTGCTCCACCACGGTGCGCCGAAATTGCTGCCAGCCGCGGTCGACTGGCGTATCCGTGTTGCTGCTCACCTGTTGGTAGGCGGGCGACTCCTCGATTCGCAGCCGCAAATAGAGAGCGAGGATGCCGAATGGCGCTCCCAGCAACAGCGGAATCCGCCAGCCCCACGCCAGCATGTCGTGGCTTGGCAGCCAGGCCTGCAAAGCGGTCACCAGCAACCCCGCGAGCACGAACCCGACCAGGTTGCCCAGCGGCAGGAACCCGACCATCATGCCGCGTTTGCGGTCCGGAGCCCGCTCGACGAGATAAGTCATCGCGCCGACGAACTCGCCGCCGGTAGACAAGCCTTGAAAGACCCGCGCGACCAGCAGCAGGATCGGCGCCCAGATGCCGATGGTGCTGTACCCGGGCAGCAAGCCGGTCATGGTGGTCCCCACCGCCATCAGCAGGATCGTGATCACCAAAACCCGCTTGCGCCCGACGCGGTCACCGAGGGGGCCAAGGACGAACCCGCCGAGCGGGCGCACCACGTACGCCGCCGCCAGTGTGCTGAACGTGGCGATGAGATGGACCGCGCTGACGCTATTACCCGGATAGAACACTTGCGCGATGGTGGTCGCGATGTAGCCGTAGACGCCGAAGTCGTACCACTCCATGAAATTGCCGATGGCAGTAGCCAGGGTGTCCCGGCGCATCGCCGAATCGGTGTCCCCGGAGTGGGTGCCTGTGCCGCGCCGGTGGCGTCGGATGCTCATTGACACGTCGCGTACCCATAACTTTGCTGACCGGAACCGGTTATGCCTGCAGCCACACGTTTCGCCTTAACGAGCCGCTAACCGCTCGCGGCGCAGCAAGTCCACCTCCGGCATCGGCAGCGCCGGCAGATCGCCGACCACCGTGCTCAGCAGCAGGTCGGCCAGTTGCGGGTTGCGGGCCAGACACGGCCCGTGCATATAGGTCGCGATCACGCTGCCCTGCACCGCCCCGTCGAAGCCGTTGCCGGGCGGGTCGCGCCGATTGCCCGCGCCCTTGGCCACCGCGCCCAGCGGCGACGCCGCCGGTCCCAGCACGGTGCCGCCGCGATGGTTCTCGAAACCGGTGAGACGTTCGGTCAACCCTGCCAGCAGCGGCGTGGTCGCGAGCTCGCCGATGGTGCGCGCCTCTTGCGGTGACGTTGTCGCGTCCAGCATGCCCACGCCGTCGACGCGTTCCCCCGCCGACGTTTCATACCAGTGCCCGAGCACCTGAACGGCGGCGCAGATGGCCAGCACCGGGGCGCCTCGGTCCGCGGCGCGCTGCAGGCCCGGGTGCTTGGTCAGGTGCCGGGTGGCCAGGCGTTGCGCATAGTCCTCGGCCCCGCCCAGCGTGTAGAGGTCCAACGACTCGGGCACCGGGTCGGCCAGCGTGATCTCGACGATCTCGGCGGCGATGCCGCGCAGCCGGAGTCGCTGGCGCAACACCAGGGCGTTGCCGCCGTCGCCGTAGGTGCCCATCACGTCGGGTAGCACCAACCCGATCCGCACCACCGAATCAGCCATGGCGCGCCAATACTCGTTGCAGCCGGAGGAACGCGGTGTAGTTGGCGACGACCTCCACCCGCCCGGGTCGGCAAGATGCGATCGCGGCGACGGTGTCATGCACCAGCGTGTGCTCGACGCCCGCGTACCCGAGCCGCACCGCCAGGTCGGTGCCGCGCTCCCCGGCGGCCACCACTTCGGTCTCTTCGAAGTGCTCGAACCGCACATCCCAGAGCCACGACAGGTCCTCCCCGTCGGGCACCTGGCCGTTGACCGAGATGACCACCCCGGCGGCGTGCTTGTCCACCATCGAGAGTGCCTCCTGCCAGCCGGCCGGGTTCTTGGCCAGCAGGATGCGCACCTCGTGCGCACCTACGCGGACGGTCCGATAACGCCCCGCGACCTCGTCGACCGCCGAGACGGCCGCCACCGCCGACACCGGGTCCGCGCCCAACGCGACCGAGGCCGCGACGGCCTGGGCGGCGTTGCCCCGGTTGACCGCGCCGGGCAGCGCCAACCCCATCGGCAGGGCGAGGCCGTCGGGCCCGTAGAGGGTGTCATCGTCGAACCACCATTGCGGGCTGGGCCGCTTAAAGTCCGCGCCCGTGGAATACCAGTGACCCCGGTCGCGGACGATGATCTCGCCGCTGCGCGGGCAGCTGACCGAGTCGTTCGACCAGGAACCACCCGCGGCCACCCACACCACGTTGGGGCTGTCGTATGCCGCGGACGTCATCAGCACGTCGTCGCAGTTGGCCACGACGACCGCCTCGGGGTGCCGGGCCAGACCCGCGCGCAGGGTCCGCTCGATGACGTTGATCTCGCCGACTCGGTCCAGCTGGTCGCGCGAGAGGTTGAGCAGCACGACGACGCTGGGTTCGACGGCGTCGGAAACGTGCGGGACGTGCATTTCGTCGACTTCGAGGGCAGCCAGCGGTGCATCGCGGTTGTCGGCCAGCGCCGCGACGAGGCCGGCGTCCATGTTGGCGCCCTCGGCGTTGGTGGCCACCGCACCCAGCGTCGCCAGCGCGGCCGACGTCATCCTCGTGGTGGTGGATTTGCCGTTGGTACCGGTGACGACGACGGTGCGCCGTCCGACGGCGAGTTGCCGGAGAACCGAGCGGTCCAGCGACATCGCGATGAGTCCGCCGATCATCGCCCCGGCTCCGCGTCCGGTCACCCGCGACGCCCAGCGCGCGCTCGCGCCTGCGGCGAGGGCCAGACGGGCACGGGTGGTAATCACCCGGGAAGTTTAAGGGCGCCGGGTCATCCGCATCGAATTCCAGGGCGGTCGCAAGCGCGCGTGATTTCACCCCGACACGGCGCGCAGCGAACAGGCGATGTCGGTCGGCCGTGCCATCCTCAGTGCATGAGCGGGGTGTCCTGGGGTCGGCCGGCCGGCGAGCCGGACGCGGGCTGGGCCGTCGTCGACGTCGAGACCTCGGGTTTTCGCCCCGGTCAGGCAAGAATCATCAGCGTCGCGGCGCTCGGCCTGGACGCCGACGGCAACGTCGAACACTCGGTGGTGAGCCTGCTCAACCCCGGCGTGGACCCTGGCCCGACCCACGTGCACGGCCTGACCGAAGCCATGCTCGAAGACCAGCCCCAGTTCGCCGACATCGTCGGCGACGTGGCCGAGGTGCTGCGCGGCCGCACGTTGGTAGCCCACAACGTGGCGTTCGACTACGCGTTTCTTGCCGCCGAAGCCGAACTGGCCGAGACCGAACTGCCCGTCGACAGCGTCATGTGCACCGTTGAGCTGGCCCGACGGCTGGATCTCGGCATCGACAACCTGCGATTGGAGACGCTCGCGGCGCACTGGGGCGTCACCCAGGAGCGGCCGCACGACGCCTTCGATGACGCGATGGTCCTGACCGGTGTGCTCGCCTCCGCGCTCAAGCTGGCCCGAGAAGGCGACGTCTGGTTGCCGATACATCCGGTGACCCGCCGCCGCTGGCCGAACGGCCGGGTCACCCATGACGAGCTGCGACCGCTCAAGGTGCTGGCGTCCCGGATGCCCTGCCCGTATCTCAACCCGGGCCCCTACGTGGGCGGCCGGCCGCTCGTGCAGGGCATGCGGGTGGCGCTGGCGGCTGAGGTCGGCCGCACCCACGAGGAGCTCGTGGAACGCATCCTGCACGCCGGGCTGGCCTACACCGAGGCCGTCGACCGGGAGACCTCGCTGGTGGTCTGCAACGACCCCGCCCCCGAGCAGGGCAAGGGCTACCTCGCCCGGCAACTCGGGGTGCCGGTGATCTGCGACGCGCAGTTCATGGACTACGTCGGGGCCGTCATCGGGGGCACCAGCATGGACGAGTTCACCGACGCCAGCACGCTGGACCACCAGCTGGCGCTGTTCTGACCGGGCGGTTGTGCCGTCCGCACTAGATCAGGGCCCGCCGCGCCAGTGTTCGATGCGGTGGTGGTCGGGGGTGAACCCGTGCTGCACACCCCACAGCACGGCCTGTGTGCGGCTTCCGATGTCGAGCTTGCGGTAGATGTTGCGAATGTAGGACTTCACGGTGTTCGGGCTCAGGTAGGTCAACCGCGCCACATCGGCATTGCTCTTGCCCTGGGTGATCAGCGCCAGGATCTCGGCCTCTCGGTCGCTGAGCCCTTCGCCGCGGCCGGGCCAGTCGAGCCCGGGTGCACTGCGTGCCCGTCCGGTTGTCTCGCTGACGATCACTTCGCCGGAATGCACGGCCTCTAGCGCGGCGACCAACTCGCGGGCGGGCAGTGTCTTCGAGAGGTAGCCGTGCGCTCCATGTCGCCGGGCGCTCTCGACGAGATCGGGGTGAAAGTTCCACGTATAGACCACAACCCGGCGTGCCCGAGGGTTGGCAACGAGAACCCCGATCTCCTCGTGGTCGGATTCGGGTTGGGCAAATGAGTCGTACAAGACGATATCGACAGCGTCGGCGACGGGCATGGTGGAGTCCAGTTCGGCGATTACGACACGTTCGCGATATGGGTCCAGCATGTTGGCCACGCCCTTCACGACGACGTCGTAGTCGTCGACAAGCGCAACCGTGATCGGTGCACGAGGGGAAGGCAGCGGCATGTTGGCGAGATTACCTCCCTAGGGGTGTATTGCCACCCCCCCTAAGGGTGATCGACTGGATTCATCGCTGGCGCAACCAGATAGCCAGTCATCAACCTCAGAGGGAGGCCCATCATGATCATCCTTGGCATCATCGCGCTGATCGTAGGATTCCTGCTCAAGATTGCGGTGCTGTGGACCATCGGCATCATCCTCGTCATCGCCGGCGTGATCCTGGCGATCCTCGGATCTACCGGACGCGCCATCGGCGGCCGTCGTCACTACTTCTGACCGTCGCCTCACAAACTGGCGTTTGCGTCACCGGTTATTCGACATGAGTACGAGAGGAGCACGAAATGCCCACCTGGGAGTGGATTTTGATCGCGGTCTCCATCGTGATTGTGGTGGCAGTACTCGCCATCGCGGCGAAAGTGGTGAGCAGTCGCCGGAAAACAAACCGGCTGAAACAGCACTACGGCCGCGAGTACGAGCGCTTGGTGTCGCAGGCCGGAGATCCGAAGGTGGCGGAGCAGGAATTGACCGCCAGGCAACGCGAACGGAACAAGCTCGACATAGTTCCGTTGACGCCATCGGCGCTGTCGGACTTCAGTGCCCGTTGGCAGCAGGTACAGACCGGCTTCGTCGATAATCCGGCAACCGCCGTCGGCGTCGCCGATCGGCTGGTGACCGAGGTGATGCGTGAACGCGGTTACCCCATCGACGATTTCGAGCGGCGGGCGGCCGACATCTCGGTGGATCATCCAGGGGTTGTCGACAACTACCGCGCCGCGCACGGCATCCATTTACGGGGCGATGTCAGCACCGAAGAGCAACGGGAGGCGTTCGTGCACTATCGGGCGCTGTTCGAAAAGTTGCTCGAGACAACAACAAACGACGATGCGTCACAGGAGGCAAGCGCATGACCACGCATGATCGTCCATTGACTGATACCTACGAAGAGCCCCAGCCTGCGGTCGCGGAAACCACCGGGCAGCTCGGTGATCACACCGCACCAACCGCGCCGGTCGAACCCTCGGCGCCCGCGAGTGCGCCGCCGGCCGTCGACGATGCAGCGAACCAAAGCCAGGTCGCAACGGAGGATCGCTCGACCGCGCGCGCGGCCGACGAATCATCAACGGAGCAGCTGCTTTTCGCCGATAACGACCTCGCGGACTTCCGCGCGCGGTGGGCTGGTGTGCAAGCAGCCTTCGTCGACGACCCGAAGGATTGCGTGCAGAAGGCCGATGTTTTGGTCTCCGATCTGGTTGACCGGCTCACGAACGGCTTCGCCGACGCGCGCTCGCGCCTCGAGGAGCAGTGGGCGCGGGGCGAGCAGGCGTCCACCGAAGACCTCCGCCTGGCTCTGATGCACTACCGCGACTTCTTTGAGCGGTTGCTTGCGGTGTAGCGCTGCGCCAGCCCACAGCCGTGCCGGCGGAGACCCTCCGCCGGCACGGCGTCAGCCGCGAGCGGCGCGGTTGACCGCCGACACGACCGCACGCAGCGACGCGGAGGTGATCGACGGCGCGATGCCGACCCCCCACACCGTGCGACCGTCCACGGGCCTGATGGGTGCCGACCCGCTTCGCCCGGCTGCGCCGCGCTCGCGATCGACACCGACGCCTCCACGTAGGCAGCGGCCTGCGCGTCGTCGCCGGCGCTCATGGCGTGCTCGGAGTAGTCCAGGACGGCCACGTCAAAACCGGCACTGCCCAGCGCATGGACGAACGCGGCAAGGGGGCCGTTGCCCTCCCCGCTGATCTCGGTCTCCGCGCCGTTGATCTTGACGGTCGCGGTGATGCGGGTGACGCCGCTGTCCTCGTCGGAAGCGTCGACGCGCTGTTTGATCCGTTCCAGCGGCAACACCGGCGCCAGGTACTCCTCGGAGAAGGCGTCCCACATGTCCTTGGGGCTGACCTCGCCGCCCTCCCCTTCGCTGATCTTCTGCACCACCTGGGAGAACTCGATCTGCAGCCGTCGCGGCAGCGCCAGGCCGTGATCGGCCTTCATGATGTAAGCCACCCCGCCCTTGCCGGACTGCGAGTTGACCCGGATCACCGCCTCGTAGGTGCGCCCGACGTCCTTGGGGTCGATCGGCAGGTACGGCACCTGCCAGAGCATGTCGTCGACGTCGGAGTCCGCGGCGTCCGCGTCGATCTTCATCTGGTCCAGGCCCTTGTTGATGGCGTCCTGATGGCTGCCGGAGAACGCGGTGTACACCAGGTCGCCGCCGTAGGGGTGACGCTCGTGCACCGGCAGCTGGTTGCAGTACTCAACCGTGCGGCGGATCTCGTCGATGTTGGAGAAGTCGATCTGCGGGTCCACGCCGCGGGAGAACAGGTTCAGGCCCAGCGTTACCAGACAGACGTTGCCGGTGCGCTCACCGTTGCCGAACAGGCAACCCTCGATGCGGTCGGCGCCGGCCTGGTAGCCCAATTCCGCTGCGGCAACGGCGGTTCCGCGGTCGTTGTGCGGATGCAGGCTCAGGATGACCGACTCCCGGTTGGCCAGGTTGCGGCTCATCCACTCGATCGAGTCGGCGTAGACGTTGGGGGTGGCCATCTCCACCGTGGCGGGCAGGTTGAAGATGATCGGGTTGTCCGGCGTCGGCGCGATGATTTCGCCGACGGCGTCGCACACCTGCCTGGCGTACTCCAGCTCGGTGCCGGTGTAGGACTCCGGCGAATACTCGAACCGCCACCGCGTGCCCGGGTGCTTGGCGGCCTCTTCGACGCACTTGCGCGCACCTTCGGTCGCGATGGCCTGTACGGCGGCCCGGTCGGCGCGAAAAACGACGCGGCGCTGCAGGATTGACGTCGAGTTGTAGAAGTGCACGATGGCCTGCGGCGCACCGTCGCACGCCTCGAAGGTGCGCTCGATCAGTTCCGGCCGGCACTGGGTCAGCACCTGGATGGTGACGTCGTCGGGGATGGCGCCGTCGGTGATGATCTCGCGGACGAAGTCGAAGTCGGTCTGGCTGGCCGACGGGAATCCCACTTCGATTTCCTTGTAGCCCATGCGAACCAGCAGATCGAACATGCGGCGCTTGCGCGCCGGGCTCATGGGGTCGATCAGCGCCTGATTGCCGTCGCGCAGATCCACCGCACACCACAGCGGCGCATGAGCGATGACGCGGTCGGGCCACGTGCGCTCGGGCAGCCGGATGGGCTCGACCTCATCGGCGAAGGGCCGGTACCGGTCAACCGGCATCGACGAGCTGCGCTGCGGGTTCCATGCGGGTTGTCCGGGCGCTGGTGGGCCCACCGGCTGAAGGATGGTTCGTGTCGAGCTGAATGCGTCGGGATTGGAAGTCACGGTAATTGCTCCGGGGATTTCAGAAGGGAACTTCAGACCGGCGCATCGCGAACACCCGCGACGGGAGGCCGGTCTGGATCAGACCCCGTCGCGGCGTCCGAGGAGGAGCACCCGCTGCACGTCCCAAACTTTACCGCTTTTGGCGCTTTGGCAAAAATTGCGCCGAGACCGCAGCGAATGCGCACGCCGGGCTACGCGGTATCGGGACGTAAATCACCATTCGGTGGCACGTATTCTGTTGTGGACTTATACCCGAAATCTGAAATGTCCAGGCCGGAGAGGCAGGAATAACGTGGCGCTCGTCGTGCAGAAGTACGGCGGATCCTCAGTGGCGGACGCCGACCGGATCCGGCGGGTGGCCGAGCGCATCGTCGCTACCAAGAAGGCGGGGAACGATGTAGTCGTCGTCGTCTCCGCGATGGGCGACACCACCGACGACTTGATGGATCTGGCCCACCAGGTGTGTCCGGCACCGCCGCCGCGGGAGCTCGACATGCTGCTGACCTCCGGCGAGCGAATCTCCAATGCATTGGTCGCGATGGCGATCGAATCGCTGGGTGCGCAGGCCCGCTCGTTCACCGGATCGCAGGCCGGGGTGATCACCACCGGCACGCACGGCAACGCCAAGATCATCGACGTCACTCCGGGACGGCTGCAGACCGCGCTTGACGAGGGACGCATCGTGCTGGTCGCCGGCTTCCAGGGGGTCAGCCAGGACACCCGGGACGTGACCACGCTGGGCCGGGGAGGTTCGGACACCACGGCGGTGGCCCTTGCCGCGGCGCTGCGCGCCGACGTGTGCGAGATCTACACCGACGTCGACGGCATCTTCAGCGCCGACCCGAGGATCGTCCACGACGCCCGCAAGCTCGACACGGTCACCTTCGAGGAAATGCTCGAGATGGCGGCTTGCGGCGCCAAAGTTTTGATGCTGCGCTGCGTGGAATACGCACGCCGCTACAACATTCCGGTGCACGTCCGGTCCTCCTATTCGGAAAACCCAGGCACCATCGTCGTCGGATCGATCAAGGACATAGCCATGGAAGACCCCATCCTGACCGGAGTCGCGCACGACCGCAGCGAGGCTAAGGTGACCGTCGTCGGCATTCCCGACATCCCCGGATATGCCGCTCGGGTATTCCGGGCGCTCGCCGATGCCGATGTGAACATCGACATGGTGTTGCAGAACGTCTCCAAGGTCGAGGACGGCAAGACCGACATCACCTTCACCTGCTCGCGCGACAGCGGACCCACCGCGGTGGCCAGGCTGGACGCGCTGCGGGACGAGATCGGGTTCAGCCAGCTGCTCTACGACGACCACGTCGGCAAGGTGTCGCTGATCGGGGCGGGCATGCGCAGCCACCCCGGGGTCACCGCCACCTTTTGTGAGTCCCTTGCCGAGGTGGGCGTCAACATCGAACTGATCTCCACGTCCGAGATCCGCATCTCGGTGCTGTGCCGCGACACCGAACTAGATAAGGCTGTCGTGGCGTTGCACGAGGCATTCGGGCTCGGCGGCGAGGAGTCGGCGACTGTGTACGCGGGGACGGGTAGATAAATGGTTGCCATTGGAGTTGTGGGCGCCACCGGCCAGGTCGGCCAGGTGATGCGCCGGTTGCTCGACGAGCGGGATTTCCCCGCTCGGCATAGCGGGGGGTCGGTGCGGTTCTTCGCGTCTGCGCGCTCGCAAGGCCGCAAGCTGGCCTTCCGCGGCCAGGAGATCGAGGTCGAAGACGCCGCGACGGCGGACCCGAGCGGCCTGGACATCGCGTTGTTCTCCGCCGGCAAGACGATGTCGCTGGTGCAGGCGCCGCGATTCGCTGCGGCCGGGGTGACGGTGATCGACAACTCGTCGGCCTGGCGCAAGGACCCGGCAGTGCCGCTGGTGGTATCCGAGGTGAACTTCGACCGGGACGTTCGGGATGCGCGCTCCCTGCCCAAGGGCATCATCGCCAACCCGAATTGCACCACGATGGCCGCGATGCCGGTGCTCAAGGTGCTGCACGAGGAAGCCGGGCTGCAACGCCTGGTGGTCTCCAGTTATCAGGCGGTATCCGGCAGCGGGATCGCCGGGGTCGAGGAGCTGGCCACGCAGGCGCGCGCGGTCATCGACGGCGCCGAGCAGCTGGTGCACGACGGCAGCGCGGTGCAGTTCCCGGCGCCCAAGACCTACGTGGCGCCGATCGCGTTCAACGTGGTGCCGCTGGCCGGATCGCTGGTGGACGACGACTCGGGTGAGACCGACGAGGACCAGAAGCTGCGTCACGAGAGCCGCAAGATCCTCGGCATTCCCGACCTGGCCGTCAGCGGCACCTGTGTGCGGGTGCCGGTGTTCACCGGGCACTCGCTGTCGATCAACGCCGAATTCGCCCGGCCGCTATCACCTCAGCGGGCCCGCGAGCTGCTCGGCGCTGCGCCCGGCGTCAAGGTGGTCGACGTGCCAACTCCGCTGGCGGCCGCCGGCGTGGACGAATCCCTGGTCGGCCGGATCCGGCACGATCCCGGGGTGCCCGATGGCCGCGGCCTGGCACTGTTCATCTCCGGTGACAACCTGCGCAAGGGGGCGGCGCTGAACACCATCCAGATCGCCGAGCTGCTGGCCGCCCAGCTGTGACAAGCGGGTGAGCACCACCCACACTCGCTCGGTCGCGCGGTGCTCACTGTTCGCCGCGTCGGCAGTCTGTCTGGTTCTGCCGCAATGGATGAGTGTCGCGCGCGCCGACCCGGCGGCGCCGGCCCCCGAGCCCGTGCTGCAGCCGCTGGCACCCGGTCAGGTGTTGCGCATCGGTCCCAGCGCCGGAACCGGCACGCCGACCGTGGACTACGGCATTGGCGCGACAGACTTGTGCGAGTTCGTCGAGTTTCCCGCCGAATTGCTCCAAGTGTGCGGCGACAGCTTCGCCGGGCAGGGAGTCGGATTCGGCGGTTGGTACGCACCGGTCGCGTTGCGCGTCGACACCTCGTCCGTCGACGATCCCGGCGGAGTGCGCTACACGGGGGTAACGGGGATCAGCAATCCGCTGCTGGCCGACCCGGCCCCGCCGGGAGCCTCGCAGCTGCCCGCCGGGGTGGTGCAGATCAACCGGCGCAACTACCTGATGGTGACGACGACCAAGAACCTCGAGCCGCAGACCTCCCGGCTGGTCTCCGCCGAACCGGCGCGCGCGGGCTGGCAGACGATCCCGGGATCGAAGCGACCCGCGTCGTACCAGGGCGGCTCCCAGACCCAGATCAGCGGCTACTACGACCCGATTCCCACCCCGGAGTCACCCGGCGGGTGGGTGTACATCGTCGCCGACAGTTTCACCCGCAGGGATCCGGTGCTGCTGTACCGGGCCACGCCGCAGGCGTTCACCGACCGGTCGCGCTGGCAGGGCTGGGCGGCGGGCCCGGGCGGGGGCTGGGGCAAGCCGCCGACGCCGCTGTGGCCGGACGCGGTGGGCGAGATGTGCATCAGGCAGATCGACGGCAAGGCGGTGCTGTCCTATTTCAATGCCGTCACCGGCAACATGGAGGTTCGGGTGGCCGACGACCCGACGTTGCTGGGCGATGCGCCGGTCACCACGGTGGTGCAGCACGACGAGTGGCCGGAGCCGGCGGAGAGCCTGCCGCCGCCCTACGACAACCGGCTCGCGCAACCGTATGGCGGTTACATCTCGCCCGGTTCGACGCTTGACGAGCTGCGGATTTTCGTGAGCCAGTGGGACACTCGGGCGCGGGTTGCCGCGCCGTATCGGGTGATCCAATTCGCGGTCGACCCGCTGCGGCCCGAGTAGCGGCCGTTTGCGCCAAGGGTCCGCGGCGCCTCCGGTCGCTCGAGGCATTTCCACCCGCTGACCGGGGGCTTTAGTTCACAGCTCATACATAAGTAGCGCATAGCAGCCACTACTGTTAACGGCTTCATCATTTGTCTCATGAGTGAAACATCTGAAACCCCCACTGTGCGGCACTCCACCGCAACTGCACCGGCCGCCGCGGAAGCGGTAGCGGCCTACCGGGCCCCGCGGGTCTTCCAAATCGCCGCGTGGGTCGCCATCGTCGCCGGGATCGTGTTCATCCTCGCGGTCATCTTCTTCACCGGCTTCATCCTCGGCCACCGCGGCGGCCATCACGGCCACCACCACAAGCACCACCACGCGATGGTTCACCACCGCGGCCCGGGCGGCCCCGGCAACTTCGGTGGCCCGGGCGCACCGGGTGGCCAGGGCGGTCAGGGTGGACAGGGCGGACAGAACGGTCCGGGAGCCACCACCGCTCCTCCGGCTCCGTCGGGCGTGCGTCCCAGTGGCATGGCCCCGGGTCAGCTCCCGCCGTCGCTCTTCCACTCCGCGGCCACGGCCCACGGTGCGCTGGGACAGGTCCCGAGCGTCATCGTGCTGACCAACTGAAAAACCCTTATCAACCATTGGCCCGGCGCTCCACGCGAGCGCCGGGCCACCTGTCTTTCGCGGTCACCGGTGTCTAACCACGGCATCTCGATTCACAACATTTTTGTCGGTGAGACCTGTTAGGGACCAGGTATGCGGGGCAGTATGCAAGGCATGAGCGAGACACCAGAACCACGAGTTGAGCCGACCACCGAGCCGACGCCAGCCGCATCAGTCGCCGGAGCACCGCCACCACCACCCCCGCACCCGGTGAAACCGCCGCGGCTTTACACAGCGGCGGCCTGGGTGGTGATCGTCGCCGGCGTCGTCTTCATCCTCTCGTCGCTGTTCTTCGTCGGTGCCTTCATCTGGAAGCACCAGCACCCCTGCCAGCCTCACCACGGCATGTTCCACCCCGGCGGCCCCGGCGGCCCCGGACCGGGCAATGGGCCCTGGGGACCTGGCGGCCCCGGGCCGGGTAACGGGCCTGGGCAGTACGGCGGCCCCGGCGGCGGCTACGGACCGTGGTACGGCGGACCCGGTGGCCCGGGACCCGACAACGGACCGTGGGGATATGGGCCCGGCGGACCCGGGTTGATCGTTCCGATGCCCCCCAGCGGTCCGGGCGGTCCCGGCGGACCGCATGCCGGCCCGGGTGTCAGCGGCCCCGGGCAGCCGCCTGTCAGCCCGCCCCCCGGCGAGCCCGCGCCACGCCCTTGACGGCGCTCCCTTACGTCACGCCCTTAATCCACGCCCGGAATGGGTACTAACCCCTAGTGGGCGACCGATCGATAGCTGCCCGCATTTTCTTGACCAGCTCACGATGAGGGGAATACTCGATTACGGGCCGACAGATCCGGGGCGCGCACCGCCGTGCTGGAATAGCCTGATGTATAAGCGGATTCGACACGGCGGTGGGTGACCTCGGGTACTGCGGCCTGCAGCCCGGTGACGAGGAGAGAGAGCGTAATGACGGAACGTTTCACGACCAATGACGCCGGTATCGCTGCACCGAGCGACGATCAGTCGTTGACGATCGGTCCAGATGGCCCGATTCTGTTGCAGGACCACTACCTGATTGAACAGATGGCGATGTTCAATCGCGAGCGCATTCCGGAGCGTCAGCCGCACGCCAAAGGTGGTGGCGCGTTTGGTCATTTCGAAGTGACCAATGACGTCAGCCAGTACACCAGGGCCGCGGTGTTCCAGCCCGGCACCAAGACCGACATGCTGGCGAGGTTTTCCACCGTCGCCGGCGAGCGGGGCAGCCCAGACACGTGGCGCGACCCGCGTGGCTTCGCGCTGAAGTTCTACACGAGTGAAGGCAATTTCGACCTCGTCGGCAACAACACCCCGGTCTTCTTCATGCGTGACCCGTTGAAGTTCCAGCACTTCATCCGCTCGCAGAAGCGCTTGCAGGCAAGCAATGTTCGTGACCACAACATGCAGTGGGACTTCTGGAGTCTCTCCCCTGAGTCAGCGCATCAGGTGACCTGGTTGATGGGCGACCGGGGAATCCCGAAGACCTGGCGAAACATGAACGGCTACAGCAGCCACACCTACAGTTGGATCAACGCGGCCGGCGAGATCTTCTGGGTGAAGTACCACTTCATAACCGATCAGGGCATCGAGTTCCTGACCCAGGAGGACGCGGACAGGTTGGCCGGCGAGGACGGCGACTACCACCAGCGCGACCTGTTCGAATCGATCGAACGCGGGGATCACCCGAGCTGGACGCTGAAGATGCAGATCATGCCGTACGAGGAAGCCAAGGACTACCGGTTCAACCCGTTCGATCTGACCAAGGTGTGGCCGCACGGCGACTACCCGTTAATCGACGTCGGCAGGATGACGCTGCACCGCAACGTCACCGACTACCACGCCGAGATCGAGCAAGCGGCATTCGAGCCGAACAACACCGTGCCCGGCACCGGCTTGAGCCCGGACAAAATGCTGCAGGCGCGGGGCTTCTCGTACTCCGACGCGCATCGCGCCCGACTGGGCACCAACTACCGGCAGATCCCGGTCAACACCCCCAAAGTCGAGGTGAACAGCTACTCCAAAGACGGGGCCATGCGGATCAACAACGTCTCCGACCCCGTGTATGCGCCCAACTCCTACGGTGGGGCGCACGCCGACCCGGCACGCGCAGCCGAGATCCGTTGGCATGCCGACGGCGACATGGTCCGATCGGCGTACACGCTGCACGCCGAGGACGACGACTGGGGACAGGCCGGCACCATGGTCCGCGAAGTGCTCGACGATGCGGCCCGGGAACGCTTGGCGGACAACATCGTTGGCCACGTGTCCCAAGGCGTCAAGGAGCCGGTGCTGTCGAGGGTATTCGAGTACTGGCGCAACGTCGATCCTGACCTCGGAAAGAAGGTCGAGGAAGGCGTCCGGGGCAACGGGGGCTGACCGCACGTCCGTGCGCCCTGGCATGATCGCTGCATGACCATGCGGGTTACGCGGGTTGCCCAGGTGCAGTGGGCTGTGATCGCCCTCGGCTCGGCCCTGGCGGGGACCGTCGTGGCGCCGGTGGCGGCCGCGCACCCGTCGGAGCCGGGCGTGGTGAACTACGCGATCCTGGGCAAAGGCTCGGTCGGCAACATCGTCGGCGGACCCATGGGGTGGGAGTCGGTGTTCACCCAGCCCGGGCAGGGCGACTGGGTGGATCTTCCGGAGTGCAATAACTGGGCCGACATCGGTTTGCCCGAGGTGTACAACGATCCTGACCTGGCGTCGTTCAACGGCGCCCTCACCCAGACGTCGGCCAACGACCAGACGCATCTGGTCAAACAGGCCGTCGGTGTGTTCGCCACCAACGACGCCGCGGGTCGGGCTTTTCATCGGGTGGTGGATCGAACGGTGGGTTGTTCGGGACAGACGACAGCACTCCACCTGGACAACGGCAGCACCCAGGTCTGGTCGTTCGACGGCGGGCCGGCCGGCCCCGCCGACGAGAACTGGACCAAGCAGGAGGCGGGCACCGACCGCCGGTGCTTCAATCAAACCAGGCTGCGCGAAAACGTGTTGCTGCAGGCGAAAGTGTGCCAGTCCGGCAACGCCGGGCCCGCGGTGAACGTGCTGGCCGGGGCGATGCAGAACGCCCTGGGTCAATAATCGCGCGATTGGGTAGCCGTCTTTCCCGTGCACGCGGAAGTGCGGGGAGGGGAATATGTCGGGGGCGTCTGATAATGAAGCACTAGACGAAGCAGTGCCGATTATCGTTCGATTAGCCGCCGCAGGGAAGCGGTCCGCAGGTCCGTGTTCGGGCTTGCCCGGACCCGAAGGGATCGTGATATGACGTTCGCGCCGATCACCTCCGCGGCTTCGCAGTCGGAGTCGCGGGTCACCGGTGCCGACCCCGCCCCGGAGCTGGAGATCGCCGAGCTGGCCGACTCCGCGGCCGTCGCGCAGTACATCGCCGAGACATGTCTGGTGGACGCTCCGCTGGGCCGTGTCGGTCTGGAGCTGGAGGCCCATTGCCACGACCCGGCCGACCCGTACCGCAGACCGAGCTGGAACGAGATCGCCGGCGTGCTCGACGCGCTCCCCGCCTTACCCGGGGGCAGCAGGATTACCGTCGAGCCGGGCGGCGCCGTCGAACTGTCCGGGCCGCCGGCCGACGGCGTGGTGCCCGCCATCGACGACATGCGTCGGGATCAGGCCGTGCTGCAGCCGGCGTTTGCTGAGGCCGGGCTGGGGCTGGTCTTCCTCGGCGCCGACCCGTTGCGGCCGCCCAGGCGCATCAACCCCGGCGCCCGGTATCGCGCGATGGAACGGTTCTTCGCGACCAGCCACTCTGGGGAAGCCGGAGCGGCGATGATGACGTCCACGGCTTCGATTCAGGTCAATGTGGACGCCGGGCCCCGGGATGGCTGGGCGGCGCGAGTGCGCCTGGCCCATGCTTTGGGGCCCACCATGATCGCGATCACGGCGAACTCGCCGATGCTGGGCGGTGAGTTCACCGGCTGGGTGTCGAGCCGGCAGCGAGTGTGGGGTCGGATGGACTCGGCGCGCTGCGGACCCATCCTGGGGGCCAGCGGCGACGACCCCGGCACCGACTGGGCCCGGTATGCGCTCAAGGCCCCGGTGATGCTGGTGCACAACCCCGACGCCGAGGCCGTCACGCATTGGGTGCCCTTCGCCGACTGGGTCGACGGCCGGGTGTTGCTTGGGGATCGCCGGGCCAGCGTCGCTGACTTGGAATACCACTTGACGACGTTGTTCCCGCCGGTGCGGCCCAGGCAGTGGCTGGAGATCCGTTATCTGGACAGCGTGCCGGACACCTTGTGGCCGGCGGTGGCGTTCACCCTGTCGGTCCTGCTCGATGACCCGGCCGCCGCCGACATCGCGGCCGAGGCGGTCGAACCGGTTGCCACCGCCTGGGATATCGCGGCCCGAGTAGGGCTGCGGGATCGGCGGCTGTACGCGGCGGCCAACGCGTGCCTGGCCGTCGCCGCCGCGAAAGCCCCGGCCGAGCTCGGTGATTCAATGCAGCGGTTGGTCCGCCTTGTCGACCAGGGCCGCTGCCCCGGCGACGAGTTCTCCGCCCAGGTGATCGAGCACGGCCTCGCGGCTGCGGTCTCCGAGGCGGCGCGCTACTCGCAAGGGGAGCCGTGACGTCACGGCAAGGCATTGCCGACGACCTGGCGCGGACGCGGACTCGAACATTGCGTCTGGTCGAGTTTGACGACGCGGAACTCTGTCGACAGTACGACCCGTTGATGAGCCCGTTGGTATGGGACCTGGCGCACATCGGTCAGCAGGAAGAGCTGTGGCTGTTGCGGGGTGGAGATCCCGCACGGCCCGGAATGTTGCCGCCGGCGGTCGAGGGGCTCTACGACGCCTTCGTGCATTCCCGCGCCAGTCGGGTCGACCTGCCGCTGCTGTCGCCGGACAAGGCGCGCGCATATTGCCAAACCGTGCGGTCGGCCGCGCTCGACGCGCTTGACGTGCTGCGCGACGATCCCGCCGGCGACGAGGCGGCCTTCGTGTACGCGATGGTGGTCAGCCACGAGAACCAGCACGACGAAACGATGCTGCAGGCTCTGAACTTGCGCAGCGGCGCACCGCTTTTGCGGGACGCCGCGGGGTTGCCGGGCGGTCGAGCAGGGTTGGCCGGCACCTCGGTGCTGGTGCCCGGCGGCGAGTTTGTGCTCGGCGTGGACGCCGCGAGCGAACCGTACTCGCTGGACAACGAGCGTCCGGCCCATGTCGTCGACCTGCCCGCGTTCCGGATCGGGCGGGTGCCGGTCACCAACGGCGAATGGCGCCAGTTCGTCGACGCCGGCGGATACGACCAGCCACGCTGGTGGTCCGAGCGCGGCTGGCAGCACCGCCGAGGCGCGGGCCTGACCGCGCCGCAGTTCTGGAATTCCGACGGCGCGACCCGTACCCGGTTCGGCCACGTCGAGGACATCCCGGCAGACGAACCCGTCCAGCACGTCAGCTATTTCGAGGCCGAGGCCTACGCGGCCTGGGTCGGTGCCCGACTGCCCACCGAAATGGAATGGGAGAAGGCCTGCACCTGGGATCCGTCCACCAACGCCCGGCGCCGCTACCCCTGGGGAGAGCGCAAACCGGACGAAACGCTGGCCAACCTGGGCGGCACGGCGTTGCGTCCGGCGCCCGTCGGCGCATACCCCGGCGGCGCTTCGGCCTACGGGGCCGAGCAGATGCTCGGCGAGGTCTGGGAGTGGACCACCTCCCCGCTGCGGCCCTGGCCGGGGTTCGTCCCGATGCTGTACGAGCGGTATTCCCAGCCGTTCTTCGACGGTGATTACCGGGTGCTGCGCGGCGGCTCGTGGGCTGTGGAGCCAGGCATCATGCGGCCGAGTTTTCGCAACTGGGATCACCCCTACCGGCGTCAGATCTTCTCCGGCGTCCGGTTGGCGTGGGACGCCTCCGACGCCCCCGGAGATCTCGCCTGATGTGCCGGCACCTGGGCTGGCTGGGCACTGGCGTCACGGTTTCCTCGTTGGTGCTCGACCCGCCGTTTGGGCTGCGCGTGCAGTCCTATGCGCCGCGCCGCCAAAAGCACTGCCTGCTCAACGCCGACGGTTGGGGCGTGGGGTTTTTCGACACCCCCGCGCAAGGCTTCCCGCGGGGCGGCCCGCCGCGCCGCTGGCGCAGCCAGGCGCCTCTGTGGGGTGATGTGTCGTTCGATTCCATCGCGCCCGCTTTGCGCAGCCACTGCGTGGTGGCCGCGGTCCGTTCGGCCACCGTCGGCATGCCGATCGAGGCCAGCGCGTGCGCGCCGTTCACCGATGGGCGGTGGTTGTTGTCGCACAACGGGATCGTCGATCGGGCCGTGTTGCCGGCGACGTCACTGGCCGAATCCGTCTGTGACAGCGCGATGCTGGCGGCCACCATCTTCGATCGCGGCCTCGACGTGCTGGGACAGACCATCGTCGAGGTAGCGGCGGCCGACCCCAACGCCCGACTGAACATATTGGCCGCCAACGGCTCTCGGATGCTGGCGACGGCCTGGGGTGACACGCTGTCCATCCTGCGGCGCCCGGACGGTGTGGTCCTTTCCAGCGAACCCTATGACAATGACTCCGACTGGGAGGACGTGCCGGACCGCCACCTTGTCGAAGTCACCGCGAATGGTGTCACGCTGACGCCGCTGGATCAGTCGAGAGGATCTTCATGACGCTGTCGCTGTCGAACCACCTGGCCGCCGACTCGGCGTACCACGCGTTGCGCCGCGACGTGCTGGACGGCCTGCAGAAGACGCCAAAGGCATTGCCGCCCAAATGGTTCTACGATTCGGTGGGCAGTGATCTGTTCGATCAGATCACCCGATTGCCTGAGTACTATCCGACGCGCGCCGAAGCTGAGATATTGTGCGCCCGTGCGTCCGAAGTCGCATCGGTCAGCGAGGCCGACACCCTGGTGGAACTGGGCAGCGGCACGTCGGAGAAGACGCGGGTGTTGCTCGACGCGCTGCGCGCACGCGGTTCGCTGCGCAGGTTCGTTCCGTTCGACGTTGACGCCAGCATCCTGTCAACCGCCGCCGCGGCCATCCAGCAGGAATACGAGGGGATCGAAATCAAGGCCGTCTGCGGCGATTTCGAAGAGCACCTGACCGAGATCCCCGAAGGCGGGCGGCGGCTGTTCGTGTTCTTGGGGTCCACGATCGGCAACCTCACGCCCGGACCGCGCGCGGAGTTCCTTGCCGCACTGTCCGCTCAGATGCGGCCCGGCGACAGCCTGCTGCTCGGCACGGACTTGGTCAAGGACACCGAGCGGTTGGTGCGCGCCTATGACGACGCCGCCGAGGTGACGGCGGCTTTCAACCGCAATGTGCTCGCGGTGGTGAACCGGGAACTCGACGCCGACTTCGACGTCGACGCCTACCGGCACGTGGCCCGGTGGAATGCGGCGGAAGAACGCATCGAGATGTGGCTGCGGTCCGACCGGCGCCAGCGGGTGCGGGTCGGTGCGCTCGAGCTGACCGTCGACTTCGAGGCCGGCGAGGAAATGCTCACCGAGGTGTCGTGTAAGTTCCACTCCGACAAGGTGACTGGCGAATTGGCCGGCGCGGGGTTGCGCCGCATCCGGTGGTGGACCGACCAGGCGGGTGACTTCGGGTTGTCGTTGGCCGTGAAGTGACCGGCGGCAACGCGCTGGCCGATCAATGGCGGTCAGCCCGCCCGCCGATGGCCGGGCTGCACCTGGACAACGCGGCCTGTTCGCGGCAGAGCCTGGCGGTGATCGAGGCGACCGCGCAACACGCGCGAAATGAGTCCGAGGTCGGTGGCTATGTCGCGGCGGAGGCGGCCACCCCGGTGCTCGACGCAGGACGTGTCGCGTTCGCCGCGCTGACCGGAATGCCGGATGCCGAAATGGTTTTCACCACCGGCTCGCTGAACGCTCTGGATCTGCTGCTGGGCAGCTGGCCGGCGGAACGCCGACGACTGGCGTGCCTACCCGGCGAGTACGGGCCCAACTTGGCACTGATGGCAGCACACGGATTCGACCGGCAGCTGCTGCCGACTATGGAAGAGGGCCGGGTCGCTCTCGACGACGCGGCGCTTACATTGGCGGCCGATCCGCCGGATCTGGTGCACCTGACCGCGGTGGCCAGCCATTGCGGTGTGGTGCAACCGGTTTCGATGATCGCCCGACTCTGCCGGGAGTTGGGGCTGCCGCTCGTCGTCGACGCGGCGCAGGCGCTGGGCCAGGTGGACTGCGCGGTGGGCGCCGACGTGACCTACTCCTCGTCGCGCAAGTGGATCGCCGGGCCGCGCGGTGTCGGCATGCTCGGGGTGCGCCGCGAGCTGATGGAAACCTTGCGCCCACGGCTGGCCGCGCCGGACTGGGCCAGGAAAGACGGCTCGCCGACGGTGGCCGAACAGCTGGAATTCGGCGAAGCCAATATCGCTGCGCGCGTCGGGTTTTCGCTGGCCCTGGGCGAGCACCTGACGTACGGGCCGCAGGCCGTGTGCGCACGTCTGGCCGAGCTGGGCAGTCTGAGCCGCACGGTTCTGGCCGATGTGGCCGGCTGGACGGTGGTCGAAGAGGTCGAGGAGCCCAGTGCCATCACCACTTTGGCGCCGAACGACGGCGCCGACCCGCAGGCGGTGCGGGCTTGGCTGCTCGCCGAGCGACGGATCCTGACCACGTTCGCCGGCGTGCAGCGAGCGCCGCTGGAGCTGACGGGACCCGTGCTGCGGATCTCGCCGCACGTGGATACCACGGCTGACGACCTGGAGACGTTCGCCGAGGCGCTCATTGCCGCCACCGCGGCGACCGCGACCGGCTAGCCGGATTTGTGTGCGGTCAACAGGTAGGCAGGCATCTTCATCCGGCCCTTCTCGTCGCGGTCGTGCTGGGGGCCGTCGGGGACCGGCGGAATGTTGGCGTGGATGAAGGCCGGCCGGATCTCGTCGATCTCCCAGTACTTGCTCACCGCTTCACGCAGTTCGTCCTCGTCGACTTCGTTGGGCTTGGTCTCCCATTCGCTGGGGAAGGCGCCCTTGGCGAAGACCAACACGAAGTAGCTGGCACCCGGCGCCGCCGCGCGGTGTACCGCGCTCACGTAGCCGTCGCGGCCCTCGATCGGCAACGAATGGAACAGCGTGCTGTCGGCCACGGTGGAGAACCGGCCGTCGTAGCCGGTGAACGACGTGATGTCCGCCTGCACGAAGGTGGCCGTGGTCAGGCCGCGGTCGGCCGCGGCCTTGGTGGCCGCCGCGACGGCGGTGGGGGTGAGGTCGATGCCGACCACGGTGTAGCCCTGGGCGGCCAGGGTCAACGACAGCTCGGCGACTCCACAGCCGGCGTCCAGCACGTCGCTGCGGAACTTGCCGGCCGCGATCAGGGCGGCCAGCTCGGGTTGTGGCTCACCGATGTTCCACGGGGGCGGCCCCTCGAAGTGGGCCTGCTCGCGATATGCGCCGTCCCAGTCCATCACGTGATCAGACGTCATGGCGTCCAACGTACCCGCGGTCAGGATTCCCAGGTGTGCACCGGTTCGTTGGCGTGCATGTGGTCGCAGTACCGGCGCAGCATCTCTGCCAGCGCCGCGGGCCTGCTCATGCCGCCGTCCTGCAGTGCCCGCACGGTTGACACCTGCCAGCTGGCACCGTTGCGTCCCGCTCGGGCCCGGCCCTCGATCACTCCGAGGAACCGGTCGCGCACCTCGGCGTCGACACCCCAGCGCCGCAGGCCTTCGTCGGCGATCGGCAGCAGCTTATCGAGCACCAATTCGCGCGCGCTCACCTCCCCCATCCCGGGCCAGTGCTGCCGGGCGTCGATGCCGTGGCGCGCCGCAGCCAAGAAATTGGCTTCTGCCACACCGAAATCCATGCTGTCCCACAACGGGTTGTCGGCTTCGGACAGGCTGCGCAGCACGCCGTAGAAGAAGGCCGAATTCGCCAGCATGTCGATGACCGTGGGCCCGGCCGGCAATACCCGGTTCTCCAGTCGCAGATGGGGGCGACCGTCGACCACGTCATACACCGGACGGTTCCACCGGTAGACGGTCCCGTTATGCAGGCGCAGTTCGGAAAGTTGCGGGATGCGCCCGGCGGCGAGCTCGGCGACCGGGTCCTCGTCGGACACCTCGGGCAGCAGGGATCCGAAGTAACGGATGTTCTCGTGGTACAGGTCGAGGACCGAGTCGATCCACTGCTCGCCGAACCACACCCGCGGGCGCACCCCTTGAGTTTTCAGTTCCTCGGGCCTGGTGTCGGTGGACTGGGTGAACAGCTCGATGCGGGTTTCGGCCCACAGCAGGTGCCCGAAGAAGAACGGCGAGTTGGCGCCCAGTGCCAGCTGCGGGCCGGCCACGATCTGCGCCGCATTCCAGTTGGCGGCGAACGCCTCCGGTGCTAACTGCAGATGCAATTGCATGCTGGTGCAGGCGGATTCGGGTGCGATCGTGGCGGTGTGCCAGCTCAGCGGCTCGGGGCCGGAAATGTCGATGGGAATGTCTTCGCCGCGGGCGGTGAAGATCGAGTCGTTGAGGGCGGCGTAGCGCATTGACTCGCTCATCCAGCCGTGGTCGAGGTGTTCGGACATCAGGGTGGGCAGGATGCCGATCATGACGATGTGGGCGCCGCCGGCGGCGCTGGCCTTATTTTCGGCGTCGTTCAGGCTGGCCCGCACCTCGGCCTCGAGATCCAACGTGGTATGTCCGGGCAGCGCGTGCGGCGGAACGTTGAATTCGATGTTGTAGGCGCCTAATTCGGTCTGATACGCCGGATCGCCGATGGCGTCGAGCACGTGGCGATTGGACATGGCCGGCTGATAGTCGGCGTCGACGAGGTTGCACTCGATCTCCATGCCGGTCAGAGGCTGTTCGGCATCGAAGCATGACCGCGCCAGCATCGTCTCGAAGGCGTCCAGGCACAGTTGTACCTTGCGCCGGTATTCCCGCCGATGTGCGCTGTCGTACGTGGTGCGCTTGACCTCTTCGCCCACACCGCAGATGCAACAGGGTTACCGCCCGTAACGCAAGCTCTCACCAGGCGCCCGGTCCGTACCGCGGGTAGACCATGATGGACTTTTGCCGCAAACGTGTCCGAGCTCACGGGTGGAGGAGAGCAGTTGGCCGAGTTCGCTGAATTCGTCGCCGCCATCGACCAGGGGACCACCAGCACTCGCTGCATGATCTTCGATCACGAGGGTGCCGAAGTAGCCCGCCATCAACTCGAGCACGAGCAGATCCTGCCTCGGGCCGGCTGGGTGGAGCACGACCCGGTCGAGATCTGGGAGCGCACTTCCTCGGTGCTGATGTCGGTGTTGAACCGCGCCAATCTGAGTTCAAAAAACATTGCCGCGCTGGGCATTACGAACCAACGCGAGACGACGCTGGTGTGGAACCGCAAGACCGGGCGCCCCTATTACAACGCGATCGTCTGGCAGGACACCCGCACCGACCGGATCGCGTCCGCACTGGAACGCGACGGTCGCGGCGACGTGATCCGCCGCAAGGCCGGCCTGCCCCCGGCCACCTACTTTTCCGGCGCCAAGCTGCAGTGGATCCTGGAGAACGTCGACGGGGTGCGCGAGGCCGCCGAAAGGGGCGATGCGTTGTTCGGCACCCCCGACACCTGGGTGTTGTGGAACCTCACCGGGGGGACGCGGGGCGGCGTACACGCCACCGACGTGACCAACGCCAGCCGGACCATGCTGATGAATTTGGAGACCCTGGACTGGGACGACGAGCTGCTGTCGCTCTTCTCCATTCCTCGCGCGATGCTGCCGGCGATCGGACCGTCGTCGTCGCCGCAGCCCCACGGCCTGACGTCGGAGACCGGGCCGGCCGGCGGCGAGGTGCCGATCACCGGGATGCTCGGTGACCAGCACGCCGCGATGGTGGGTCAGGTGTGTCTTTCCGAGGGGGAAGCCAAAAACACCTACGGCACCGGAAACTTCCTGCTGCTCAACACCGGTGAGACGATCGTGCGGTCCGACAACGGACTGCTGACCACCGTCTGCTATCAGTTCGGCGACGCCAAACCCGTGTACGCGCTCGAGGGTTCGATCGCGGTGACCGGCGCGGCCGTGCAGTGGCTGCGCGATCAGCTGGGTGTCATCAGCGGTGCCGCGCAAAGCGAATCGTTGGCGCGCCAGGTCGAGGACAACGGCGGAGTCTATTTCGTCCCCGCGTTTTCCGGATTGTTCGCGCCCTACTGGCGGTCCGATGCGCGCGGCGCGATCGTGGGCCTGTCCCGATTCAACACCAACGCGCATCTGGCGCGCGCAACGCTGGAAGCGATCTGCTATCAGAGTCGAGACGTGGTGGACGCGATGGCGGCGGATTCCGGTGTGCGCCTTGAGGTCTTGAAGGTCGACGGCGGTATCACCGGCAATGACCTGTGCATGCAGATTCAGGCTGACGTGCTGGGGGTGGACGTGGTCCGGCCGGTCGTCGCCGAGACGACCGCGCTCGGCGCCGCCTACGCGGCCGGTCTGGCGGTGGGGTTCTGGGCCGATCCGGCGGACCTGCGTGCCAACTGGCAAGAGGGCAAGCGCTGGGCGCCGGCCTGGAACGACGAGCAGCGCGCCGCGGGCTACGCGGGCTGGCGAAAAGCCGTGCAGCGGGCCCTGGATTGGGTCTCCGTAACTTAGGGGGTCACGTGACGTCACCTCATCCAGGGCCCGCTTGAAGCACTCAGTCTTCGCCGAGAATGCCGTAGATTTCACGCCGCGCATTGTTGACGATGTCGACGATGCGCTGCTGCTGCTCGGCGGAAGCGGTGTGGGCGGACTGCCCGACCGCGCCGAACAATTGACCCACGGCCGCCCGAAGATTCATGTGACCGGGGTCGGCGCCTTCGGTGATCTCGTCCCACGGTGGGGTCTCGATCTTTTCGGCCGCGGCCCGGCCCTGCTCGGTCAGCTCGAAAAGCTTCTTGCTGCCTTCGGTTTCGCTGGCGGTGATCAAGCCTTCGTCGGCGAGCAGCTGCAGCGTCGGGTACACCGAACCGGGGCTCGGCTTCCACAGTCCGTTGCTGCGTTCGGCGATCTGCTGGATCATTTCGTAGCCGTGCATCGGCTGCTCAACGAGCAGCTTCAGGATGGCCGCTCGCACGTCACCGCGCTTGCCGCGACCCGGCCCGCCGCGCCGCCATGCGCCGCGCCGGCCACCGGGGCCGAAGCCGGGACCAAAGCCGGGACCAAAGCCGGGACCGAAACCGGGTCCGAAGGCCAGCGGGCCGTCGTGGCCGCCGGCATGATTGCGCAGATGCTCGCGGAAGTCCCGTCGGGCCTGGCGCCGTGCCTCGTGCAAGGCACGACGGTCCACCGGGCCGGAGCCGAATCCGAAACCGGGCCGGCCGGCGAAAGGTCCTTCGGGGGGAGTGAATGGGTTGCTCATTTTCTGTCCTTACGTTTGTGGGTCGCGCACCGTTCGTGCGCTACGAAACATCACGATATATCGTAAACTAACGCGATGCAACGTGAAACTATCGAAGGAATTCGGCCGACGGCGCCTGACCTGGTGAAATCTGAGTGTTGTCGGCCCGCTGATCCATCCGGCGGAGCGGTTTGCATGCGCCAAACGGCGGGTAGGAACTACCAAGATGAATGCTGACAACAACCTGAAGGTCGACAGCGGTGGTGCCGGCGCGGCCGCATTTGGTCGGCCCGAGGGTGCCCGGCGCCGCAACACCTGGCGCTGGATCAACTGGGGATTGGCGCTTGCGCTGGTGCCCGCCGCCGCACTTGTGATGATCTTCGCGCTCGGTGCCGTAATGAGCACCGACGGCTGCAGCGATCGCAGCTGTCCCAACCTGGGCCACGGGGGGATCAACTTCGGCGTAGCGTTCTACGGCGCGCCCGCGGTCGCCGTCGTCGTCATCATCATCTCGTTCTTCACCGCCAAACGCCGCGGCGGTATCGCGGTTCCGCTGTGCGGCTGGGCACTGCTGGTCGGCGATGTCCTACTCATGGCGGCGAGTGTGGCCGGCTAGCTCGGCAGTGAAAAACCGTCCGGCGTACCGGCATCTCCCGGGCCCGATCGACCGGATTGCGGTTCTGGCCATCCCATGGCCTGTGGTGGCGGTTGCGGTACCGCACCCGGCGGTGGGCTGGGCCAGCGCGCAGGGCCCCGGTATCCAGCGCCGGACGGTGGCCACGGCGCCGGCCCCATCGGCGGTTGCGCCGCTGCGGGCATGACGGGCCGCAGCCGGGCCAGTTCACGGCGGTGCCGCTCGGCGAGGACCGCGGCGAGCACCAGTTCCGGCGGAGCGCCGGGCGGCGGCGGCGGTGCGATGCGGGCCACCACATCGCCGGCGATCCGGTATCCCATCTGCAGGCGCAGCTGACGGTCGAGCTGTGTTGCCCTGGAAAGGAATTGACGCGCGACCTCGACCTGACCGGCGGACAGCCCCGACAGCTGCAGCGACGATGCCCACCACGCCAATGAGGGCGGCATCATCGGCGCTGGCCCGAGTCGAGGTCCGCGTTCGTTGACCACCACCGTGCCGGCGAAGATGTCGCCGATCCGTTTGGCCTTGGGGGACAAGATGCTGCAGATGACGGCGGGGCTCCCGAACAGCATCCAGATCTCCACCAACGACGCCAGTGCGCGAAACAACGCCTGGCGGAAGCGTTCTGGGCCGCCGTCATCGGACACGATACGAAGGCCCATCGCGATCTTGCCCACCGAGCGTCCCCGCGTTGCTGTTTCGAGAATCAAGGGATAGCCCACGATCACCAGCACCGTAAAGATCAGCAGGATCGCTTTAGACAGTGCGGTATCGAATTGACTCAGGGTGGCAGCCCACAGCATCAGGCCGAGCAGGTAACCGACGACCATGACCGCGATATCGATCAGCGCGCTCAACGTCCGCACCGGCAGCTGGGCGATCTGCACATCGAGCACCACAGCGTCCCCGGTCACCACCTCCGACATAACTTCGAACGCTACAGGTTGGGCGTGTGGCGGCCCGCCGCACTTTGCCGTGCCGGCGGTGCGATTAGGCTGCCGAGGGTGGATGTCGATGCATTCGTGCTGGCCCATCGCCCTACCTGGGACCGCCTCGACCGATTGATCGGGCGGCGCCGGTCGCTGTCCGGTGCGGAAATCGATGAACTCGTCGACCTCTACCAGCGGGTCTCCACCCACCTGTCGATGCTGCGCTCGACCTCGTCGGATTCCGTGTTAGTCGGCCGCCTCTCGAGCCTGGTCGCGCGGGCCCGATCCGCGGTGACCGGCGCCCATGCACCACTGAGCAGTGCGTTCACGAGGTTCTGGACGGTGTCGTTCCCGGTTGTTGCCTACCGCACCTGGCGGTGGTGGCTGGCCACGGCGGCGGCGTTCTTCGGCGTGGTCGTGATCGTCGCGCTGTGGGTGGCCGGCAGCCCGGACGTGCAGTCCTTGCTCGGAACACCCACCGACATTCAGCAACTGATCAACCACGACGTCGAGTCGTACTACAGCGACCATCCCGCCGCGGCGTTCGCGCTGCAGATCTGGGTGAACAACTCGTGGGTTTCCGCTCAATGCATCGCAATGTCGGTAGTGCTGGGAGTGCCGATCCCCTTGGTGCTTCTGGAGAATGCAGCCAACGTGGGCATCATTGCCGGCCTGATGTTTCCGGCAGGCAAGGGGGCGCTGCTGCTGGGTCTGCTTGTCCCGCACGGGCTGCTGGAACTCACGGCGGTATTCCTTTCGGGCGCAACGGGAATGCGGCTGGGATGGTCGGTGATCTCGCCCGGAGACCGGCCCCGCGGCCAGGTGCTCGCCGAACAGGGCCGTGCCGTCGTCTCGGTCGCGGTGGGTCTGGTTGCGGTGCTTCTGGTCTCGGGGTTGATCGAAGCGCTGGTGACGCCCTCCCCACTGCCGACGTTCGTGCGGGTCGGCATCGGAGTCATCGCCGAGGTGGCGTTCTTGTCCTACATCGTCTATTTCGGCCGCCGCGGTGTGAAGGCCGGCGAAAGCGGTGATATGGAAGAGTCGCCGGACTTCGTTCCGACTCGATAACCGCCGTCGTTGATGAGCTGAAGCCGCTGCGCGCGTATCGGCGCGATCATGGTCGGACCGCTACAGCCGCCCGGTCGCCTTCATCGCCAGATAGCGATCGGCAAGCGCGGGTGCCAGTTCGGCGGGCGCGGCGTCGACGACTTCCACCCCACTGCGACGCAGCCGCGTGGCGATCGCGCCGCGGTCATTGCGCGATCGTTCCGCGGCCGCCGCGTCGTACACCGCCGCCGCATCCGAGCGCCCCGCGGCCATCTGGTCGACGCGAGGGTCGGAGACCGCGGCCAGCAGCAGGTGATGTTTGGCCGATAGCTGCGGCAACACCGGCAACAGTCCCTCATCGAGGGCGGCCGCATTGAGGTCGGTCAACAGCACCACCAGGGACCGCCGGCGGGCGCGCAAAGCGATTGAGGAAACCATTGCCCGCCAGTCGGATTCGACCAGCGTCGGTTGCAGGGGCGCCATCGCGTCGACCAGCTGGGCGAGCAGTTCGGTGCGCGAGGCGCCGAACACGCCGGCTCGGCTCACCTGGTCGTGGGCGAGGAAGTCGACATGGTCCCCGGCCCGCGACGCCAGCGCCGCCAACAGCAGTGCGGCGTCCATCGACCAATCCAGCCGCGGCCAGCCCGCGGGATCGGACGCGGTCGGGTCGACGCCGACCCGCCCCGCGGCCGTGCGGCCCGTGTCGAGCACGATCACCACCCGCCGGTCGCGTTCGGGCCGCCAGGTGCGCACCACCACATCGGCGCGACGCGCGGTGGCGCGCCAATCGATCGAGCGCACGTCATCGCCGACGACATATTCTCGCAGCGAGTCGAATTCGGTTCCCTGACCGCGTACCAGCGTGGGCAGCAGGCCGTCGATCTCCCGTAGCTTGGCGAGCCGCGACGGCAGGTGCTTGCGGGCCAGAAACGGGGGCAGTACCCGCAGCTGCCCCGGCACCGGTCGCGAACCCTGACGTCCGGCCAGCCCGAGCGGGCCGATCGATCGGGCGGTCACCACGGTCGCTCGCTGGTCGCCGCGGCGAACCGGTTGTAGCCGGCTCTGGACGTGGTGGTCTTGCCCGGCCGGGATGTCGATGGGACGGATGCGGGGCTGCGCCTGGGCGCTGGGCGGCCAGGCGTCGCGGATCTGGCCGCGGAACCGGCGCGGGCCGTCGTTGTGGATCAACAACCCGCACTTCACCTGCTGCCCGAGCCGGGCCGAGCGGTCCGGGGAACGCACGTAACGCAATTTGGCGGTGCTGGCCGCCAGTACGATGTCGATGACCACCACGATCACCAGCGCAATCAGCAGGACCACGAAAGTCGCTGCCGGCCAAGGAGACAGCGCGATCGGCAGGACGCAGATCAGCGCGACCAGCCCGGTGCGTCCGGTCAGGACCACTAGCGGGGCACCGGTACCGACGCCAGAATCCCGTCGAGCACACCGTCAGGTGTGGCCCCTTCGAGTTCGGCCTCGGGCCGCAACATCACCCGGTGCCGCAGCGTCGGGCGGGCCATGGCCTTCACGTCGTCGGGGGTGACGTAGTTGCGCCCGGACAACCAGGACCAGGAGCGCGCGGTGGCCAGCAGGGCGGTCGCCCCGCGGGGGGACACGCCGAGTTGCAGCGCGGGGGAGGAGCGGGTGGCCCCGACGATGTCGACGATGTAGCCCAGTACCTCGTCGGCGACGAGCACGTTTCGCACCGCGTCGCGACCGGCCGCCAGGTCGGCGGGTCCGGCCACCGGCTTGATCGCCGACAGATCGCGCGGGTCGAAACCGTGGGCATGCCGGTGCAGGATGGCGATCTCGGCGTCCCGGGGCGGGAGCGTCACATTCAGTTTGAGCAGAAAGCGGTCCAGCTGGGCCTCGGGCAACTGGTACGTGCCCTCGTACTCGACCGGGTTCTGGGTCGCGGCCACTATGAAGGGGTCGGGCAGCGGCTGCGGTTCGCCATCGACGCTGACCTGGCGCTCTTCCATCGCCTCGAGCAGCGCGGCCTGGGTCTTGGGCGGAGTCCGGTTGATCTCGTCGGCCAGCAGCAGGTTGGTGAACACCGGACCGGGCCGGAATACGAACGCGGCGGTGCGCGCGTCGTACACCAGCGAACCCGTCACGTCACCGGGCATCAGGTCGGGGGTGAACTGCACCCTCTTGAACTCCAACCGCAGCGCCGCGGACAGCGCCCGCACGAGTAGCGTCTTCGCCACTCCCGGAACGCCTTCCAACAGTACGTGGCCGCGGCACAGCAGCGCGATCACCAGGCCGCTGACCACGCCCTCCTGTCCGACGACTGCCTTGGCCAGCTCGCCGCGCAACGCCAGCAACGCCTCGCGCGCCGATTCAGCGGTGGGTGACGGGGCGGTAGTGGGCTGTGTCACGGGTGTGCGACCTGCCTTTCGATTTCGTCGAGCGCACGGGCAAGTTGTAACAGGTCGTTGTCGGTGGTCGGGGGCGGACCAAAGAGATGGTAGGAGACGAACGCCGGATCGGATCCGCTGCGCCGGGCCGCGGCGGTCACCACCGCCGCCGGCGAAGCGCCCCCACCCAGGCCGAGCCGCGGCAGCAGCCGCGCCAGGGTGGCGGCGCGCAATGCGGCGGCCGCGCGATCGCGTGCCCGCCGGGACCGGTACAGCCGGCCGCGGCCCTCGACGGTCTCCGACGCGCGCACCACCACCGGTAACTCCTCGGCCACCAGCGGCCCGGGTCGGCGGCCCTTCCAGATGGCGGCCAGCAGCACCACCACCGCCAGCTGTCCGACGAGCCAGAACACTTTGGGCGGAAGCAGCTGTATAAGCGTTGCCCTGGGCGAGGATTCACCCTCGACGTCATGGGGCGCGTACCAGATGAGCCGGGGCCGGGCACCCGCGAGGTTCATCGCCAGCGCGGCGTTGCCCGCTTGCAGCAGGCTGCCGTTGGTCATGAAGTCGGTGCTGCAGACGGCGGTGATGGCGCGTCCGTCGTTTCGGAAGCGAATCAACGCTCCGTCATAGCAACGGGTCATCGCGCGGCCGTCTTCGGACTCGTAGGCGTTGCTCGCCCCGAACCGGACCGAACCGGAGCGAACAGCCTCGCGCAGTGTGCAATTCGGGTCGAGGTCAAAGCCCTTGGCTCGGGAGACCCGCACCCCGGGCAGCAGCGCCTCGCGGACCCGTGCCGTCGGTTCCACCAGCAGCAGATCCGAATGCACGTTGTCCAGCCGGTCTAGGAGTGTGTCGGTGAGGTATTGGCTCTGGGCCACCAGGATCAGCGCGTCCGGGCGTGCCGCATTTTCGACGTCCGCGATCTTATTGGCCACCACGACGTCGACTCCGGCCCCGCGCAGCAACTCCACCAGCGCGTGCGCACCGTCGGGGCCGGTCGACGCCGGGTCCATGCGGGCGCCGGGTCGCGGTGCGCTCAGATACGCGTCGACGCCGGCGATGACGGCGAGCACCAGCAGGGTGACGAGCACCCAACGCCAGGAGCGCCAGCGTCGCGGCGTGGTTTCGGGACCGGAGCCGGTGATCGCGGCCGTCACTGCCATCACCGCACCTGCACCCATGACTCGGTTGGGGCGGGCTGGCCGGGCTCTAGCGGACCGCCCTGCCAGCCGGACAGCAGATGGTCGTCCAGGTCGGCAATCATTTGATAGGCGGCCTGGGTTCCGGGTTGTTCGCCGTAGGTGACGTCGTTGAAAGCTATTGCCGCACTCCTCAATTCGCTGACCAGGTGTGGCAGCGCGGCACCAGCATCGCGGGCCAGCTCGTTGGCCGTCCGTCCGGGGGCCGGTGTCAGCACCCCGGTTTCTTCGAGCTGGCGGGCGACGGCGCGCAGCCGGTGACGAATCGCCGCAGCCCAATTATCCTCGGCCGCGAAGTTTTCGGCGGTCGCGCGATGCTGGGCGGCGGTCAGTTGGGCGGCTTCGAACAGCGAGTGATCACCGCCGCGGCGGGTGCGCAGGGTGCGCCGCAGAATGTAGATGCCCACGATCACTGCGATGGCGAGCAGGATGAAAACCACTGTCGCGGTTAACCATCCGCCCGGAACCGAAGAGATCTTCTGCAACAGCCGGTAAATCTGATCGTAAATCCAGTTGATGAACTGTTCCGCGGGGGAGCCCTTCGAATAGATCGGTTTGTTGAGTTCGTCCTGCGCGGCGCGATGTGCGGCATCACGGTCGATGTCGATGGAAGGCATCCTCAGCTAGTCCTCGCTCGGCCCTTACAGGGGCCGCGTCAGCCAGAGGTTGTCGGTGGACGCGGCCGCGTAGGGCCCCTGGGCGGCTCCGCTTTGCAGCACCAGGTCGAATGCCTCGGCCCGCATTCGGCGGTCGGCGTAGAGCAGGACGATGACGCCCGCGTTGAACGGCGCCGTGATGATCTCGCCGATGGCCGCCCCGACCGAGAGAATCGCCGTGCTGACCACGAACGCCGTGGCGGACGAACTGATTTGGACGAACTGGCCGGCAATGCTGAACGGCACCGCGACTGCGTTGGCGACGACGGATGTCACCAGCAACGCGAGCACCCGGATTCCCAGCACCCGCCAGAAGCCGTTGCGAACCAGCTTGAACGATCGGGTGATCGCGTCCATGACCGGTAGGCGCTCGAGCACGATCAGCACCGGCGCGAACAGCACCACCGTGTACAGGTAGACCAGCAAGGCGACGACGGCCAGCACCAGCGGGATGCCCAACACCACGGCCGCCGCGGCGTTACCGATCGCCGCCAACACTGCGATGATCACCGCGACCAACCCGGCTAGGGCCGCCACCACGACGGCTTCCAGCAGGGCCAGACCGAGCAGGGCCAGCAGTCGCCCGCGGATCTTGGCCCAGGTTTCGCCGATGGTGATGGGTGACCCGAACACCGCCCGCCCAATGATGACGGTGAGCATCCCAGACAGCAGCATCCCGCCCAGCCAGCCGACCAGGATGCCGCCGATCGCTGACGCAAACCAGGCACCCAGGACCCCCGAGCTTAGTTCGCCGGGTCGATCGCTTGCGAGTCTGTCGGCCGCGGCCAGGGGCCCGAAGAACGCGACCTTGGTGATGATCTGCATGATCACTACGACGATGGCGGTCAGGCCGAGCGTCGCTTTCGGGTTCGCCCGGACGTAGCCGACCGCGCCATTGAAGATATCGCCCAGGGTCAGCGGCCGCAGCGGGATGATCCCTGGTTTGACGGCTCCGTAGCGCGGCATGCCGAAGTGCGGCGGCGATCCGTAGCCCGACGCGGGCCCGTATCCGGGTGGCGGCCCGTAACCCGGTGGTGGTGGTCCGTAGCCGGGTGGGGGCGGGTAGCCAGGCGGCGGGCCATAGGCCGGCGGCGGACCGTATGCCGGTGCTGATCCGTAAGCCGGGGGCGGGCCATACGCTGCGGGTGGACCGTATTCAGGTTGTGGGCCGTATGCCGGTGGCGGACCAGCCGGATAACCAGGTGGCGGCGCGCTCACCGAACCCCGCGGCCTTTGCAGCCGGGCGCGTCGTTCGTCATGAGCTCCATCCTGTCGGCGGCCGGGGCATTTCACAATGTTGACCCCCCACTCGGCGCGTAGCGTCTCACACATGGCGGAACTCAAATCCCGGATCCGGACGGACCTGACCGCGGCGATGAAGGCCCAGGACAAGTTGCGGACGGCCACCCTGCGCATGCTGCTGGCTGCGATCCAAACCGAGGAAGTTTCCGGTAAGGAGGCCAAAGATCTCACTGACGAAGATGTCATCAAGGTGCTGGCCAGGGAATCCCGCAAGCGGAGCGAAGCCGCGGAGATCTACACCCAGAATGGGCGCGGGGAGCTCGCCGCCAACGAGCACGCCGAGGGGCGGATCATCGACGAGTACCTGCCCACTCCGTTCACTGAGGCTGAGGTGGCTGACGTTGCCGACACCGCGATCGCCCAGGTCGCCGAGGAAATCGGCGAGCGGCCGGGGATGAAACAGATGGGCATGGTGATGAAAGCCGCCACCGCGATCGCCGCCGGTAAGGCCGACGGCGCCCGGCTCTCGGCCGCCGTCAAGGAGCGGTTATAGCCACGCGGGTCAGACGCCTGAACGGCTCGGGGCCCAGCTCACCGTGCGAAACACGTTGCACCGCAACATCAGGCGACCCCACCGTGATCGCGGTGGCGCTCCCTCACTAACCGGACCGAAAGCGCGGGGCGTCGTTTACGCTGGGAGCGGTCGGGTACTCCGTCACCCATGACGAATTTTGGCTACACTTTGATGACCGAGCAGAGTGGACCCAAAGACCTTGTCCAGTATGCGGTTTCGGCCGAGGAGCGCGGCTTCGACTTTCACGTGTGCAGCGACCACTTCTCGCCGTGGCTCACCACGCAAGGACACGCGCCGAACGCCTGGGCGGTGCTGGGTGCGGTGGCGCAGGCCACCGAGCGGGTCGACCTCTACACCTATGTGACGTGTCCGACGATGCGGTATCACCCCGCGGTCGTCGCCCAGCAGGCGGCCACCGTGCAGATCCTGTCCGATGGCCGGTTCACCCTGGGCCTGGGCAGCGGTGAAAACCTGAACGAACACGTCGTCGGCAAGGGCTGGCCGGCCGTCACGCGCCGCCAAGACATGCTGCGCGAGGCCATCAAAATCATCCGGGAACTATTCGGCGGGCAATTGGTCGACTTCACCGGCGACTATTTCCAAGTTGATTCGGCGCGCTTGTGGGACGTGCCCGACGTTCCGGTGGGTATCGGGGTGGCGATCGGGGGCACCAAGGCGGTCGACAAATTCGCCAAGCTGGCCGACCACTTGATCGCGACGGAGCCCAAGAAGGATCTCGTCGACGCCTGGCACGGCGCACGCCAAGCGGCCAATCTCGCCGGCGGCGGCCGGGTGGTCGGCCAGATACCGGTGTCCTGGGATCCCGACCGGGACACCGCCGTCAAACGTGCGCACGACCAGTTCCGCTGGTTTGCCGGCGGCTGGAAGGTCAACGCCGACCTACCGACGCCGGCCGGCTTCGCCGGCGCGACCCAGTATGTGCGGCCCGAAGACGTCGCCGAGACGATCCCGTGCGGTCCTGACCTCGATGCCATCGTCGAGGGCGTGCGGTCCTACTGGGAAGCCGGGTTCACCGACATCGCGCTCGTGCAGATCGGCGGAGACACTCAGGAAAGGTTCCTCTCCGAAGCCGCGGAGCCGTTGCTAGCGGCCCTACGCGACGCAGCAAACTGATCGCAGGTTTGACCGCTTTTCGCCCGGGTATTCGGGTCGCAGTCGTGCGCAGCCAACCAACGCGCGTCGGGACGTCGGTGGAGCTAGGACGTGAACGGGCGTTCCGGCGGGCGTTGGATCTCTCAAACCGCTGCCGCACAGCCGGCTCGCAGGTAGGCGCGGCGCATTCCGGCTAAGCAGGGGAGTGAACGATGAGCGATGGCAACGGTGACACCACAACCACGTTGGTGAGGGCGCTCAGCGGCGCCAGTTTCGGCCTGGGGGTCAGTGAACTGGTAGCCCCTGGCAAAGTCGCGGCCATTGCGGGCGTGGACGACACCAGACGGTCGCGGCGGGTCATCCGCGCACTCGGGGTGCGCGAATGCGGCCATGGCGCGGCGCTGCTGGCCGGTCCCCCCAAGCTGGTGTGGACCCGGGTGGTCGGCGACGTCCTGGACATGGCGCTGTTGATCGCGGGCGTCGTTGCCCGCGGGCCCGGACGACGGCGCCAGGGCGCCATCGCGGCCGCACTGCTTTCTGGAATCGCCGGACTCGATCTATTTACGGCGTTGCGAACGACCGGCAACGGGGCGCGATGAGGCGCATCGCAGTTACGAGCTCTTTGATCCGGCGAAAATCGGTGATCGCAGGAAAGGTAAGTATCGATGTCAAATGAATTGCAGGGCAAGAAAATAGCGATCCTTGCGGCGGACGGTGTGGAGAAGGTGGAGCTCGAACAGCCACGTGCGGCGCTGCAGGAAGCCGGTGCACAAGTGCACCTGCTGTCGCTGAAGGACGGCGAGATCCAGGCGCGCAACCACGATCTCGAACCAGCCGGAACCTTTGCCGTCGACCGAAAGGTATCCGAGGCGTCGGTGGACGATTACGACGGGCTGGTGCTGCCGGGCGGCACCGTCAACCCGGACAAGCTGCGCATGGACAGCTCCGCTGTGTCCTTCGTGCGCGATTTCGTCGGGTCGGGCAAGCCGGTGGCGGCTATCTGTCATGGTCCCTGGACGCTGGCCGAAGCCGGTGTGGCAGTGGGCCGGACGTTGACGTCGTATCCCAGTATTCGCACCGATCTGCGCAACGCGGGCGCCCACGTCATCGACGAGGAGGTCGTCGTCGACGGCAATTTGATTTCCAGCCGTTCGCCATCGGATCTCCCGGCGTTCTGCGCGACCATTCTCAAGCAATTCGCCCACGCGACGGCGGGTTAGCCCCGAAGACTTTCCGGCTCGTTCGTTTGAATGAACCGGTTTGCGGGCATTATTCCGCCAAGCCGTGATGAGCGGCGATTCTTATTGGGTTCTCGAAAGGCCAACAGTGACAACCACGTATCCCGAGCCCGCTGTTTCGTCCGCTCCCCACGTGTATCAGCCGCAAGAGGACTCCCGATTACTGGTGGATGTGATGCACGACACCGGCCTGATCCCGGGGCGGCGAGTCCTCGATCTGTGCACTGGCAGCGGTTTCGTCGCGATCGCGGCTGCCGCCATGGGGTGTGCCGGCGCAACGGCCTTTGACATCTGCCCGCAGGCAGTGCGTTGCGCTCGGGAAAACGCGGCGGTTGCCGGTGTTGAGGTCGACGTCCGCGAAGGATCGTGGATCGCGGCCGTGGATTGCGCGCCGTTCGATGTCGTCGTGTCCAACCCGCCGTATGTTCCCACGCCGCCAGGTGCCGAAATGGAAGAGATCTGCGCGACGGCCGGGCCGTCCTGGGCGTGGAACGCCGGGGAGGACGGCCGGATGATCCTGGACCCGCTGTGCGAGTCGGCGCCAAAGCTCTTGCGCGACGGTGGATCCTTGCTAGCTGGTGCATTCGGCGCTCGCCGGCGTCCAGCAGTCGCTCGATTCGCTCAAGTGGGCCGGCATGGACGCGAAAGTGATTGCCTCCAAATGGATACCGTTCGGACCGGTGATGTCGTCCCGGGCGACGTGGCTGGAGGAGGTCGGCCTGATACCGCGCGGACGCCGCGAAGAGGAGCTGATTGTGATTCGCGCGGAAAAGCGATGACCGCAACCCGGGTGCAAGTGGTGCCCAACGGGCCCGTGCTGGTGTCGGGCCCGGTGCGGATCGAGATGCCCAATGGCGAGGTCGTCGAGTCCGATCGGTTCATGGTGGCGATCTGTACCTGCCGCCGTAGCGACCGCTACCCGCTCTGCGACACCAGTCACCGCCGGTGCCGGCGCCTCAAGACGCCGGCACGCTCGTCTGCTCCAGCGGCCTCCGCAACGACGTCTGATTCCGCCCCCACGACGTCATAATCCGTTCCGCCAAGCGGTCTTCGACCGCGGCGTGGGCACGGATGCCGAAGATGACATCGTGTTCGAGTCGCGGGTCCTGGGCGACGAGGTCGCCCACCACATCGTTGCGCACGACGTGTTCGTGCACCGCGTCGGCCTCGACATGCTCGCTGTAAAACTCGATGCATGCCGCCGGTGCCTGCAGACGCCGCAAAGCCTTCACCATGCGTTGCGATCCCGGCGGGGAGGTGATCTCCGTCGAGGCGAAGTGCCCGATTGCGGCACCGCGCAACGAGCGGTGCAGCCCGAACAGCGACATGAGATTGACCACCGCCAGGGCTTCGGCCGGCACCGCGTCGACATAACCCCAATACGTCGCATTCAGACCTGCCGCCGCGAGCAGATCGGCGAACAGCTGCTGGTGCAGCCGCGAACCCTGCCCGGCGCCGTACTCATCGAATTCGATTGCCACAAATGCCGCTTTGGCCACACCCGTCAGGCGCGGGATAGCGAAGGCATGCGGATCGCCCTCTTTGAGGTGGTACAGGGAGCGGTGAACGAAGTATTCGCGCATCTGCTGCCACGTTCCGGTGTCCCGGAGGTAGTACGACGGGCCGGTGCCGTCAACCGGTTCGACCGTGAGCGCTTCCATCTCGGCCGCCGCCGTCTGATCTAAATCGATGTGGCCAACGTCGCGGCGGACGCCGGCCAGAAACACCCGTTCCAGTTCGGCGCGAAGCCCCAGCAGCGTGGGATTCCACTCCCATGCGGGGTCGACGCCGGCAAGCCCGCGGTAGTGCAGCTCGTAGCACATGGACAGCGCCAGTTGCAGATCCAGACCGTAAGGATCGGAATCTCGCACAGAGGCGCCGATGCGCGCCAGGTGGTCAACCGATGGTGGACCCGTTAGCGCGCACCGTACGGCTGTTGACAGCGGCCCGTGCGCCGCAGGCAGGACGGGTTCGGTCATGGTCGATGCGTGGGTCACGCCGATGTCTACCCGCTGTACGGGGCGGGCAAACGGTCCGGCGGCAGCTACTAAAGCCTTCAATCCGTTTCAGATGGCCCCTGCCGCCAGGCGGAAGGCGATGTCGGCGGTGGTGCCGGTGGCGGTGGTGTCCAGATCCATCGAGTCGCTGAGCATCTGCATCAGCGGCAAGCCGCGTCCGCCGTTGCCGGGGGCGGTGGCCGGCGTCTTCCACGATCCGTAATCGGTGATCCGGGTGCGCACTTCGCCGTCGGTAAGGCTCACTTCGAGCAACATGGTCCCGGCGGCGAATCCACGGTAAGCGTGTTCGACACAGTTGGTGCACGCCTCGTTGACGACCAGCACGATGTCGGCGGTCTGGTCTTCTGTTACGCCACGGGCGTGCAGCCAGTCCGCCAGCCGATGCCGGATGAGGACCAATTGGTCTGCGGCGGCGTCACTTTCGATGCGCAGCGGTGTCTGCTGGTGCCGGTAGATCACCATCGCGACGTCGTCGTCATACCCCGCAGCCGGCGCCAGTTCGCGAAGCACCACGTCGGCGACCGTATCCAGCGGCGATGTCATGGTCTGCGCCAGAACGTCTGCGGCACGGGCGATTCCGTCGTCAATCGACTCATGCTTGCGTTCGACGAGCCCGTCGGTGAACAGCATCAGTGTCGAGCCGGGCGGCAGCACCTGGGTGGCTTGCGGGCGCGGCTCATTCCGGCGGACCGCGAGCGGCACCGATGCGGCGTCGGTCAACAACCTCGTCATGCCGGGCTCCGGGCCGGACAGCACGGCCGGCATGTGGCCGGCGTTGCTGTACTGCAGCGCCCCGGTTTCGGTGTCCAAAATCGCCAGGAAGACCGTCGTGCAGTACGCGTTCGGGATGAGCGATGCCGCCGAGTCGAGCTGATCGAGCAGCACCGCGGGCTCGGCGCCGTTGATCAGCAGCGCCCGCGCGGAGCTCCGTAGCTGACCCATGATCGCGGCCGCCGGCAGGCCCCGACCCACGCAGTCTCCGACGACGATGCCGATGTGGTGCTCCCCGATCGGTAGCACGTCATACCAGTCACCGCCAATTTCCAGGGGCGGCACCGCGGGTTCGTACCGAACGGTGAATCCCGGCGGCGGCTGAAACGGCGGCAGCATGGCACGCTGCAACGTCAGCGACGTCTCACGCGCGCTCTCGAACTGACGTACGTGCTGCATGGCCAGACTGAGGTGCCCGATCAGCACGGTGACCAGCAGCCGATCCTCGCCGCTGACCCAGCGAGGGGTGCGCAGCTCCAGCCACAACGCCAGGTCCCCGGTACCGGAGAGCACCGCCACCAGCCCCTGGACCTTGCCGGGATGATCAAGTGCCTCAACCGTTTTCGCGGTCAGCGGCAGTTGATGACGCGCATCTTGGAAGGTATGACGCAACCACGGATCCAGCTTGCGCCACGACGAGGCCGACGGCTCGCCGGCCACCTGGACCGTCGGGTCGCCGTCGCCGTTGGGCCACGAGACTGCGATCACCCGCTGCACATCGATTGCCGCGCTGCACTCGTCGAGTGTGATCGACAGCAGCTCGTCCACACTCTTGGCCACAGCCACGGCGGTGGCCAACCGCAGCACCGCAGTTTCCCGGGCCGCGAAGGCGCGCTCGGCGGTGACGTCGCGGATCGTTCCGACATAGGCGTCTCGATCGCTGCCGTATTCCTTGACCGCGTTGATGTTTACCTTGACCCACGCCAGGTGCCCGTCGGCATGGCGAATAGGCGTCTCGTAGTCGGCCCTACCCTGGGCCAGGACCCGTGTTATCTGTTCGGCCGCCGTCGTCGTGTCGACCAGCCAGGGGTGCGGCCACCTGTACGGTAAGCCCTCGTTGGGAAAACCGAGGATCTCGATGAAGGCATTGTTCATCTCGACCACGGAGCCCTCGTGATCGGCGACGAAGAAGCCTTCCTGCAGCGAATTGACCAGTGCGGTGCGAAATTTGTCTCGGTCGGCCAGCCCCTCGGCGCGGGCCCGTTGTTCGGCATAGCGTTTGTTGCCGTCGATGAAACCGCGCGTTGCGACGTCGAGTGGAACCAGCAGCTGCAGGAGGAACTCCAGCGCGATCGGCGCATCCATGCGCACGTCCTGCGAGATTTCGAAGACCAGCCGGACGTGCTGCTCGATGATTTCGAGCAGGCTGATTTGTTCCTGCAGGGCCCAGCGCCCCAGCTCATACCCGATGGCCAGACTGTCCTCGTCATGCGATTGTAGATAGCTACGCAACGCGGCCTCGTACTGATCGTGAAAGTCGTTGTCGCCGCTCAAGTCGAAGCTCCCCTGTGACGCGCCGTCAGCACCATCGCATCGTCGGTCTCCTTGGCGTCCTTACCGAGGAGTCCTTCAGCGATATCGACGGCGGGGACCGAGAAGGCGATATGGTCCAGGTAATCTTCGGCAATGCCGTCGGTGCTCATCACGAGTAGATCACCGGGGCGGATGGAAACCACTTGTGCCGGTGTGGTTTCCGGTATGCGGTAGCCCACGATACCTCCGCTGAGCCGTGCACTGGACCGAACTTGGATACCGGTTGGCGCCTTGGCCACCAGGTCGGCGGTGACATTACCGACGCCGGCCCAGGTGAGGGTGCTGGCGGCAAAATCCACCCGCGCCAACGTCATTGCGACTCCTCGGGTACCGACCAAGACGCGGTGGCAGAGCTGGATCAAATCCTCGACCCGCTCGGAACTGGCGCGCGTGACCACATCGACCGCGCGCAGCGCCGCTTCCGCGGCAGCGGGCCCATGGCCGAGCCCGTCTACCACCCCGAACAGCGCCGCCTCACCGCCGATATCGACTGCGATACCCCGGTCACCTGACGTGGACTCGCTGGGCAAAGGCCGCCCCGCCCTTGCCCACTCGATAGGTCCGAAGCGACCGTTCTTATGCACGGGGAGGGACCCATTTCCACATTTCGATGACGGTTCCCCGGCCGAGAGTGGACTCGACGACCAACCGGTCCATCAGGCGGCGGGCGCCCGGCAGGCCCATCCCCAGCCCGCGCCCGGTGGTGTAACCGTCTTCCATCGCCCGTTCGATGTCGGCGATACCGGGGCCCTGGTCCTCGGCGCGCACCACCAAAGCCTTGCGTCCCTCCCGCTCGGAGATGGCGACACGAACGGCGCCGCGGCCGGCATAGCTGGTGATGTTGCGTGCGATTTCCGAGATCGCCGTGGCGATCATCGTGACATCGGTCAGCGAGAATCCGAGATCGTGTGCGAGTTGGTGTCCGGCTTTTCGGGCGGCGACGATGTCATCGGAGTTGTCGATCGCGATGACGATGTCAGTCACCACCGTCGGACCCGATCGTCGGTTTTCGAAGTCCGAGTTGGCGATTCAACAGGGAAAGGCCCTCTTCCAGGTCCAGGGCGGTGTTCATGTCGTCGAACGCCAAACCTAGCTGGACCATCGCGAATGCCACTTCGGGCTGCAATCCGACGATCACCGTGTCCGCGCCGCGCAACCGGGTCATGTGCGCAATCGTGCGCAATGACCTTGCCGCGAAAGAATCCATCACATCGATAGCCGTGACGTCGACGATGATGCCCTGTGCCCGGAACTGGCTGACCCGCTCCATCAGGTCGTATCGCAGTCGCTCGGCATCGGAGTCGGTGAGCGCTGCCTGCACCGAGGCGATGAGAATCGCGCCCTGTTTCAGGATCGGTACTGGCATGGGGCGCTCGCGTTCCTGATGGTCACCCGGGCTGCTCGCCGGTGCGACTGACCTCGTACCCCAGCAGCCGCTCGGCTTCCTCGATGCCACCCTGCAGGTCACCGACCGCGTTCATCTTCGACAGGTCCAGGCCGATCGTCACCAGCGTCAGGGCGATCTCCGAGGATAGGCCGGTGATGATCACGCTGGCGCCCATCAGGCCGGATGCGTCGACCGTCTGCACCAGGTGGTTGGCCACCGTCGAGTCGATGGTCGGCACACCGGTGATGTCGATGACCACCACTTTCGCGCGGTTGGCGCGGATCGCTCTCAACAGCTGCTCAGTCACCTGACGGGCGCGCTGGCTGTCGAGCACACCGATGATCGGCAAGATCAGCAGCTGCTCGCGCACCTGCAGCACCGGCGTCGAGAGCTCGCGGATCGCCTCCTGCTGTTGGCGGATGATGCGCTCGCGTTCCTGCACGAAGCTGACGGCCACCGTGTTGGCGATGCGGTTGGCCGCCGGCTCATAGGCGTCGAGGACGCGGTTGAGCATGTCGAAGTCCGTCTGGTATTTCTCGAACAAGGAGCGTGCCAGCACGTCGCGCAGCAGCAGGACGATACCGACCACCTCGTCGGTTTCCACGCCCCGTGGAATGATGCGTTCTGACAGGTCGCGCGCGTAGTCCTGCAGCGCCTCCACGCTACCGGTCTCGAGCACCTCGACGTAGCTGTCGTACACCGTCGTTGCTTCGGAAAAGATTTCCTCCGGGGTCATCGCCGTGAGCAGTTCGGCCTCGGTGATGCGGCGGGCCCATTCCTCCCGCAAAACAGTGCGATTCTGCCGCAGATGCTGAACTAGCTGTGGCAGCAGCCCCTCGCTGGAAATTCCCACGGCCTGCGCTGCGGTGCCGGTACTGTTGAAATCCGACGGCGAATCTGACATCTGGCCTCCCGAGTGCCACGTCGCGCCCTGCGGTCTGCAGTTCCTTTTGCGAGACTAGCCTGGGTTGTCGCGGGGCACGTATAGAGGGCATATTCTTCTCGCAGTTCATAACGCAGGCTAGGGTTGAACCACGCCACGGCCCAGGACGAAGGATTGCCATTGTCAGCTCCTGATTCGATTACTACGTTGGTTGAGGACCATGACGGGGTGTCCGTGGTCAGTGTCAGCGGCGAAATCGATTTGGTCACGGCACCCGCCCTGGAACAAGCCATCAGCGCGGTCGTCGCGGATAGCCCGACAGCACTGATCATTGATCTCTCCGCGGTTGAGTTTCTCGGTTCGGTCGGGCTGAAGATCCTGGCGGCGACCTACGAGAAGCTGGGCAAGCAGACCGGGTTCGGCGTTGTCGCACGCGGCCCGGCCACCCGCAGGCCGATCCACCTGACCGGTCTCGACAAGACCTTCCCGCTGTACCCGACGCTCGACGACGCGTTGACCGGGGTTCGGGACGGCAAACTCAACAGCTAGCGATTCACCCCACAGGCGCGGGCCGCTTCGCACGCTGGCCCCGCCGCACCCATCGGTTGCCTGACAACATGTTTGGCGCACGTGCGTCGAGTTCGATTCCGCATCGCGTCGATTTCAGGACCAATCGCGTTTTCGCCAAAACGTAGCCGGCCGCCGCAATTTGCTCGCACCCTTTTCTCGCGAAAATCATTATCGAAGGCAAGGCCCGTCGGATGCGGCGTCAACACCCCGCCCAGGTGCGATGATCAGGGTATGAACGTCGACCATCCGCAATCCGACCAACGGTGGGATAACCGTGAGCGGGGCGAAACCGAAGTTCAACGGCTGGACCGCAATTGGAACAGCCTGCTGCAGGAGCTGCGGGTGGTCCAGACCGGGGTGCAGCTGCTGACCGGATTCCTGTTGACACTGCCGTTCCAGCAACGCTTCGACGTGTTGGGGCCGCCGATGCGCGTTGTCTATCTGGCAACCGTGGTCTGTGCGGTGTGCGCGACCCTCTTGCTGATCGCCCCGGTCGCCATGCACCGGATACTCTTTCGGCGTCACCGGCTTCAGGTCCTGGTGTCGGCGGCACATCGGTGCGCCTTCGCGGGGCTGGGCTTGCTCGGGCTGGCGGTGATCGGCCTGACCACGATCATTTTTGCCGCGGTGGCCGGGCGAAGTGTGGGCCTCATAGCCGGAGCGTGTGCGCTGCCGCTGTTCATCTTCTTCTGGTGGGTGCTGCCGCTGATACTGCGCACGCACGGCGAGTGAGCTCGTCGGTCAGCGGCCCGGCGCAAGCGCCGCGATTCGGGTGGATTCCAGGTGCTCGAGCAGGTCGCGGGGATCGGCGAAGACAGGTTCGGCGCCGGCCTCCTGCAGCTCCGCGCGGGAGATGCCGCCGCTCAGCAGCCCAATGCACGGCAATTTAGCGCCGGCCGCGGCGTGTGCGTCCCACACGGCGTCCCCGACGAACACGGCATGCTCGGCATCGACGCCGGCGCGGTCCAGCGCCACCCGCACGATGCCGGGTTCGGGCTTTGCGGTATCGACGTCGCGTGACGACGTCGTCTCGGATATGACGTCGTCGCAGTCGAGCACCTTGCGCAGAATCTCCAATTCGTCTTCGGGCGCCGAGCTCGCCAACACGACCTGTAAGCCCAGGTCGGCGACGCGGTGCAGCAGGTCGCGGGCACCGGGCAACGGTTGCAGTAGCGGCGTGATCTCCCGGTAGTACTCGCTGTGCTTGTCGCTGAGCCGCTCCTGCACGTCGTCCGGGGCGTCATCGGAAAGCCTACGGACCAGCCGGGATCCGTCCATGCCGATGCAGCGATGGATTTGCCACGATGCCACCACCATGCCTTCGGCGTCGAACGCGCGCTGCCAGGCATGGACGTGCAGATAGTTGGAATCCACCAGGGTGCCGTCGACGTCGAACAGAACGGCGGGTGTCCCGCCACGCGCCATCAGTGCGGGCTCCCTGCGTCAGTGTCGGAACGCGTGCCCGCATCCAGTTGTGAAGTCATGTTTCCGGCATACCCATGTCGGCCGTCGCTGACACAGTTGCGCTTTCGTTTGGCTACCCGGGCGACGGGTACATGGCGGTGGTGATCCCCGCATCGAGACGGTTTTGCCGCGCCTGTCAGCGGAGCCGCTCTGTACGAATAATGCTGATACACAATGGTTCTCGCCGGGGAATGACGTTGGGTTCCGCAAGAACGCTCCAGTCGACCATGCCCGTACCACGCGTCAGCACGCCGGCGAAGCCCTCAAGAACGGCGCCAACGTCCCCGGGCCCGCCGGTGCAGCCATCGCGGTGATAGCGCTGACCGTGGGCTTGGTCGCCGCGGCGGCCGGACATCCGGGGGGCGCCATCGCTCTGATCGTGGCCGTCGTTTTTGGCGCGCTCGGCGCGGCGTGGCTGCTGCGTGCCCAAAGGTCGGCGACGCCGAGCGCGTTGACGAGCTTTCCCGAGTAAGCACCGGCCGGGACAGCGCCCCCAGGTCCATTTCCCTGCCGCCGCAACTTTTTCGGGCCGCGTTGGTGTAGCCCACCCCCGAACTGGGTACTGCCTGCGCCACGGGTGAGTACAGGAAAGTGCGTCAACCCGTTCCATAGCGGGAAGGAACCCCAATGGCGACCACCACTGACTACGACGCACGCCGTGTATCCGACGCCGACACCCAGGACAAGTCCTCGCTTCGCGAACTGGCGCCGACCCTGCAGGGGCCTATCAGCGCCGTGGTCGACGAAGACCCCAACGATGTGCACTTCTTCGAACTACCGGGCGCCGACCTGTCCGGGGAAGAGCTGTCGGTGACGGTGATTCCCCAGCGCGCCGACGAGTTCACCTGCTCGAGCTGCTTTTTGGTGCAGCACCGTAGCCGGATGCGTGCCTGCAGCTCCGGGCTTCCGGTGTGCGCCGACTGCGCCTGACACCCACTGCTCATACGGGACGAGCCGCCCCGCGCGCCGGGGCGCGACTGTGAGCCTGCCGGATTGCGCTGGATTGTCAGTGGCATCCACTAGGTTCAGGGACAAATGGAGAAGATACTCGGGTCGCTCCTCGTGCTGGGGTTAGCGCTCCCTTGGTATTTCATGCAGAAGGCGACCGGCAGCCTGCCGGCGGGATGCTTGTCCGGGCTTGGAGGGCTCGCCGTCGCGGTGGCCATCCTGTGGTGGCTTTCGCTGCAAAGGGACCGCTACCAGGCCGACGCGCACCGACGACGCGACCTCAAATACGCGAAATCGGGGCTGCGTGCCATCGACCGGATGTCGGGCACCGAGTTCGAGGAATTTGTTGCGGCACAGCTTCGCATCGGAGGCTACAGTGTCGCACCCACGGCCAGCACCGGCGACTACGGTGTGGATCTGATCGCCAAGAAAGACGGCGCCCGCATGGCAGTCCAATGCAAGAGGCTGGCGAAGGCCGTCGGTGTCGCCGCCGTCCAACAGGTCGTGGCCGGGGCGCTGCATCACGGCTGTAACCGGACGGTCGTCGTGACCAACCAGTCCTTCACCAAGGCGGCCCGCCAATTGGCGAGGACCCACCAGTGCCGCCTGGTGGGGCGCACCCAATTGCAGAACTGGACGCGGATTCAGCCCGTTGTCGTGCGGCGTCCGCGGCGCATGCCGGGGGCCTCGCCCCACGTCACGACACAGCGGCGGCAACCGGAGTGGGAAGCCTAGCGAGATAGGTTGGGTCACAGCATGTTCGGCCCGACAAGACGGCCACGCCGTGACGTCACCGCCCAGTCGCGTCCTCGATCACCCGGCGCGCGATATCCCGCAGCGAGGTGTTCATGCTCTGCGAGAGCTTGATCAGGGTGTTGAAGGCCGTCTGGTCGTCGAGGTCGTAGCGCTCCATAAGGATGCCTTTGGCCTGTCCGACGGTGTCGCGGGTGCTCAGGGCTTCCTGACTGTTGGGTGCGCACGACGTTGCTCCACGCCAGGGCGCCCACCGTCGCGAACATGGAAGGCGACGCGGCGAGAGTCTTCGGAGAAGGACTGCGGCTTTTCGGCGTAGAAGTTCAGCGCACCCATGCTCAGTTCGTCGGCGAACATGGGCGGCGACAGCACGCTGCGAATCGGTGTGTGCGCGAGCGCGTCGGCCTGATACTTCGGCCAGCGCGTGTCGGTTTCGAGGTGGCAACGTTCTTGCGCTCGCGAGGATGCTCGGCCACGAAGACCCGAGCCTCACACTTCGGACGTACGCGGACCTGTTTGACTCCGACCTTGATGCACTGGCTGATGCGCTGGACCAGCACCGCACGGCGGCGCTGCAACCCTCAACTGCCAACAGCAACAGTGAAACCGGCAGGAAAAAACGTACCGGGTACGCTGCAGCGAAGTGCCTAATGATCTCGTTGAGCCTGCTACCAGGCCCTTTGAGTCGGGGTGGCGGGATTCGAACCCACGGCCTCTTCGTCCCGAACGAAGCGCGCTACCAAGCTGCGCCACACCCCGCTTGAAGCTTCGACAGCCTATCGCACGGCCATCGGCTGGCCAAACCGCGGTGCGCCAGGTCACGCCCAGGAGCAAGATCGCTCGAACTCGACCAGCGCCTGGGCCGCGTCCGTTGGATCCAGTCCCTGCGCCGCCACCCACTCGTCGCTGAAATAGGTGTCGCGGTAGCGGTCGCCGCTGTCGGCGAGCAGCGTCACCACCGAACCGCTGCGGCCCTCGGCGACCATCTCGGCGACCAGGCCGAACGCCCCCCACATGTTCGTGCCCGTCGACGGCCCCACCCGGCGTCCCAGGACGGCGCTCACGTGCCGCGCGGCCGCGATCGACGCCGCGTCCGGGACGGCCACCATGCGGTCGACCACACTCGGCAGAAACGATGGCTCCACCCGCGGCCGGCCGATGCCCTCGATGCGCGAGGAGGTGGGCATCACGACGTCGTCGCGGTCCTCGGCGTAGGCGGGAAAGAACGCGGAGTTTTCCGGATCGACGACGCACAGCCGGGTGGCGTGGCGCCGGTAGCGGATGTAGCGCCCGATCGTGGCGCTGGTTCCGCCCGTGCCCGCCCCGACCACGATCCAGTCCGGGACGGGGTACTTCTCCTCGCGCATTTGCTCGAAGATCGACTCGGCGATGTTGTTGTTTCCCCGCCAGTCGGTGGCGCGCTCGGCGTTGGTGAACTGGTCCAGGTAGTGGCCGCCGGTTTCGCGAGCGACCCGCTCGGCCTCGGCGTAGACCTCGCTGGAGCTCTGCACAAAATGGCAACGGCCGCCGTGGGCTTCGATCAGCGCCACCTTCGACGTGCTCGTCGTCGCGGGCATCACCGCGACGAACGGCAGACCCAGCAGGGCCGCGAAATAGGCCTCCGACACCGCCGTCGAACCCGACGACGCCTCGACCACGGTGGTGCCCTCGTCGATCCAGCCGTTGCACAGCGCGTAGAGGAACAACGAGCGAGCCAACCGGTGCTTGAGACTGCCGGTGATGTGGGTGGTCTCGTCTTTCAGGTACAGCGCGACCTGAGCGCCGGGGCCGCCCGTGCTCCACGCGCAGGGCAGCGGGTAGCGCAGCAGGTGGGTGTCGGCGCTACGGCGGGCATCGGCCTGGATCAGCCGAATCGCGTCGTCTGCCCAGCAGCGTGAGCGGCTGCGGGCCGCGGTCCGGGTCTGGTCGGTCAACGCATCGATGCTGTTGGCTGCGAACGGCTCAGGTCGCTGGCCGCGTCGCGGTCCCCCATCGGCGCGGCAATCAACGTCAGCAGGGTGGCCTCCGGCCGGCAGCAGAATCGCACCGGCGCGAACGGCGAAGTGCCCATCCCAGCGGAGACATGCAACTGCATGTTCGCGCCCCAGCGGGACGGCCCCTTCGCGCGTGAGCGGTCCAGACCGCAGTTGGTCACCAGTGCGCCGTAGAACGGCAGGCACACCTGACCGCCGTGGGTGTGTCCGGCCATCACCAACTGATACCCGTCGGCGGCGAAGCGGTCCAGCACCCGCGGCTCGGGCGAATGGGTCAGTCCCAGCCGCAGATTCGCGGCCGGACTGGCCGGGCCTGCGACGGTTTCGTAGCGGTCGCGGTCGATGTGCGGATCGTCCACGCCCGCGGCGGCGATGTGCAGACCCGCCACTTCGAACTCGCGCCGGGTGTGCGTGAGGTCGAGCCAGCCACGCTCGGTGAACGCCGCCCGCAGGTCCTGCCAGGGAAGGGGTTCACCGCGAACTCGGTGCGACGGATTGGTCACGTAGTTCAGCGGGTTCTTCAGCCGCGGGCCGAAGTAGTCGTTGCTGCCGAACACGAAGACGCCCGGTCGCGACAGCAGATCGCCCAGGGCCTGGATGACCGACGGCACAGCCTTGGGGTGGGCCAGGTTGTCGCCCGTGTTGACCACCAGATCCGGTTCCCAGCCCGCCAGCTCACGCACCCACGCCTGCTTGCGGCGCTGGCCGGGCGTCATGTGGAGGTCGCTGATATGCAGTACCCGCAGCGGAGCCGAGCCCGGGGTCAACACCGGCATGGTGATCTCGCGCAGTACGAACGCGTTGCGCTCGATGACCGCGGCATAACCAAGTCCGGCGACGCTCGAACCGAGCGCGGCGGCGCCAGCACGTATCAGGACGGGCGAAACATCAGCCATGCTGGCAGCCTACTGCCGCTTGCGGACTGGCAGCGTATCTCTTGATTTCACGACGCCTACGGCGGCGGCTGACCGGGTGGCGGCGGCGGCGGTGGCGCCAGCAGCGGAATCGTGATCGGCGGCAGACCCGGAATCTCGACTACCTGCGAGCCGACCGGCGGAGGGCCACCTTCGGGCGGCGGCGGCGGGGCAGGGGGTATGCCGTTGCTGACTTGGATGGTGACGATCGAGCCCGGAATCGTTGCCCCGCTCGGTGTTGTTCCAACCACCTCGCCCTGTTTTGCGCTGCTATTGACGAAGTTGTTTTGGTCGGCGACCTGGAAGCCGGCCTCCTTGATGCGTTGGCGTGCCGCATCGATATCCAGGCCGGCGACGCTGGGCACCCGCGAACCGGGTGACCCGTCGACGTAGCGAGGGTCGGTGGGCGGTAACTGCACGGGCCCGAAGTTGTTGGCGATCGGCTTCATCGCGGTAAACCACGTGCGCGCCGGTTCATTACCGCCATATAGGTCGCCCTCGCCGCAATGGCGCAGCGGGGACGAGCACAGATCGGTGGGGTTGGGCGAGTCGTCGTAGATGTAGTTGGCCGCCGCGTAGTGGTTGGTGAATCCCACGAAGCCCGACGAGCGGTGCGCCTCGGTCGTGCCGGTCTTACCGGATACCGGCAGGTCCCAGCCCGCCGCGCTGGCTGAACCGGCTGCCGTGCCGCCGCCCAAGGCGTCCTTGCTCATCGCGTTGGCCAAGGTGTTCGCCAGGCCCTCGGGCACCACCTGATCGCACGTCTCGGTGGTCACCGCGACCTCATTGCCCTTGCGGTCGACCAGCTTGTCGATCGGATTGGGTGGGCACCAGGTGCCGCCCGAGGCGAGGGTGGCCGCGACGTTGGACAGCTCCAGCGCGTTCACCTCGATCGGGCCCAGCGTGAACGAGCCGATGTTCTGGCGTTTGACGAAGTCGGCCAGGCTCTCGTTGCTGTCGGGGTTGTAGTCGCGGGCCGTGCCCGGGTCGGCGTAGGACCGCAGCCCGAGTTTGATCGCCATGTCCACCGTGCGCGTCACTCCGACCTGTTGGATCAGCTTGGCGAACGCGGTGTTGGGCGAGGTGGCCAACGCGTCGGTGACGTTCATCGACCCGCGGTAGTTGCCGGCGTTGATCACGCACCAGTTGTCCTTCGGGCAGCCCTTGGCCCCACCGCTACCCATGCCCTTCGCCTGGAACCGGCCCGGCACCTCGAGGGTGGCGTTGATGCCCATGCCCATGTCCAGGGCCGCGGCCGTGGTGAAGATCTTGAAGACGGATCCCGCACCGTCGCCGACCAGTGAGAAGGGCTGCGGACGCATGGTTTGACCAGCGTCGACATCGAGCCCGTAGGTGCGGTTGCTGGCCATGGCCATCACCTTGTGCGACGTCTTGCCCGGCTGCAGCACGCTCATCACGCTCGAGATCCCCGGAAGCGTCGGGCTGGCGAACTTGTCGATGGCCGCCTTGACCGGGATCTGCACGTCCGGATCCAGCGTGGTCTTGATCAGGTAACCGCCCCGGGCCACCTGTTCCTTACTGATCCCGGCCCGAGAGAGGTACTCCTGGACGTAGTCGCAAAAGAACGCGCGATCGCCCGCCGCGATGCAGCCGCGGGGTAACTCGTTGGGCTGCGGGAGGATTCCCAGCGGCGTGGCCTTGGCGGCACGCAGTGCGTCCTCCTCCTGCGGAATGTTCTCGATCATGGTGTCCAGCACCAAGTTTCGCCGCGCCAGCGCCCCATCGGGATTGATGTACGGATTGAGCGCACTAGTCGACTGCACCATGCCTGCCAGGAGCGCCGCCTGCTGCCAGTTCAGGTCGGAGGCGTTGATGCCGAAGTAGGTCTGGGCGGCGTCCTGCACGCCGAACGAGCCGTTGCCGAACGAGACGAGGTTGAGGTACCGGGTCAGGATCTCTGGCTTGGTGAAGGTCTTGTCCAGCGTGAGCGCCATGCGGATCTCGCGCAGCTTGCGGGCCGGGGTGGTTTCGATGGCCGCGCGCTTCTCGGCGTCGGTTTTGGCGGTCACCAGGAGTTGGTAGTTCTTGATGTACTGCTGCTCGATGGTCGAACCACCGCGTGTGTCGACGTCGCCGCGGGCATAGCCGGCCAGCCCGGTCAGGGTGCCTTTCCAGTCCACGCCGTTGTGATCGGCGAACCGCTTGTCCTCGATGGACACGATCGCCAGCTTCATCGTGTTGGCGATTTTGTCGCTGGGCACCTCGAACCGGCGCTGCGAGTACAGCCAGGCGATGGTGTTGCCTTTGGCGTCGACCATCGTCGACACGGCCGGCACCTCGCCCTCGAGAAGCTGAGCCGAGCCGTTGGCGACCACTTCCGAGGCCCGATTGGACACAAGTCCTATTCCGCCGGCGAAGGGGAAAAGCAGCGCCGTGGCGACGACACTGGCCAATAAGCACAACCCCGCGAGCTTGAGGATCGTGAGCGCGGCCGGGGGGCGGTCTGACATGGCTACTACATTAGCGGCCCTCAGTCACGCCGCCACGCTGCGCGTTCAGCCCATAAAATGTGTCTAATTCCGGCGCCTGGGGGCGGCGGGCGCGAAATTTGCACTTGCGTCACGCGGTGCGCACCATCGCGTCCAAGATCACTTCCGCGCCCATGATTCGGCGCGAGACGGCACGCCCGTCCCAAAAAAAGCGTTATCGGACTGTTGCGCAATTGCCACCTGACCACCTAACTTAGACACACGGTGAGATTCAGATAACACCGAAGTACATGGTGTGGCGTAGATCGCAAGGTCAAGATCTGCACCCGAGGAGGGCGGCCGTGTCGGGCGGCCGGTAGGGAAAGGGAACAGTTCGTGTCACCAATACGGCCGGCGGCGCGTAGGACAAACATTGCAGCCGCACAAGGGGTACTTCGCAGTGTAGATGCCGAGGAACGGATCGCTTGGGTCTCGAAGGCGCTATGCCGGACCACCGATCCCGACGAACTGTTTGTCCGCGGAGCGGCCCAGCGTAAAGCGGCAGTGATCTGCCGGCACTGCCCGGTGATGCAGGAATGCGGGGCAGACGCGCTGGACAACAAGGTCGAATTCGGGGTGTGGGGCGGCATGACCGAGCGGCAACGTCGCGCCCTGCTCAAGCAACACCCCGAGGTGGTTTCCTGGGCGGACTTCTTCGACAAGAGGCGCACCCGCAGCGTCGGCTGAGCCTTTCGTTCGACCGCCGGCGGCTTAGCGGGCCGTTGCCCGGCCCGCACCGTCACCTACCGAAGTGATCTGATCGGCGAGCGCGCGCAGCGCCTCCAAATCCGAAACATCAAAGGGCAGCGACGGAACGCCGATGACCGGCACGTGCGGATTGGCTCCGGTGAACCTGGAAAGCAATCTGATCTCCCGCTTGGCGGTCTGCGCACGGTCGGCATGAATCGTCAACACCGCCGAGGCCAGCGACGCCGCTTCGGAGTCGCCGGCCTGGTCCAGCATTTCGCTTCCGTCGATGGCCCGCTCGGCCGGCAGGGAGCACAACGGCGGATGGGTGCGGTTCAGGACCAGCCCGGCGAGCGGCATCCCTTCCTGCGACAGCCGGTCGACGAAGAAGGCCGCCTCCCGCAGCGCGTCCGGCTCGGCCGCCGACACCACCACGAACTGCGTCCCACGCCTTTTCAGCAGCGCGTAGGTGCGATCGGCCTTCTCGCGGAAGCCGCCGAAGGTGGCGTCCAGCGACTGCACGAACGCCGCGGCGTCGCCGAGCATCTGTGAACCCAGGATTGTGGACAACGCCTTCATCGCCAAACCCATTGCGCCGGTTACCAACCGGCCGATGCCCCGACCCGGCGCGAGCAACAGCCGCCACAGCCGGCTGTCCATGAAGCTGCCCAGCCGTTTCGGCGCGTCCAGGAAGTCCAGTGCGTTGCGCGATGGCGGGGTATCGACGACCACCAGGTCCCAGCGATCCTCGGCTAGCAGCTGGCCCAGCTTCTCCATCGCCATATACTCCTGCGTGCCGGCGAGTGAACTGGCGACGGTCTGATAGAACTGGTTATCCAGAATCGCTTGTGCGCGACCGGGTCCGGAGTACTGCACCACCATCTCGTCGAAGGTGCGACGCATGTCGAGCATCATCGCGTGCAGCTCGCCGGGAACCTCCGCCGCAAGGGGGACTCGTTGCGGAGTGTTGCCGAGGTCGCTGACGCCGAGCGCCTGTGCCAGTCGCTTGGCCGGATCGATCGTCAAAACGCAGACATTGCGGCCGTATTCGGCGGCGCGCAGCGCGATCGCTGCGGCGGTGGTGGTCTTGCCCACCCCGCCCGCGCCGCAGCACACCACCACGCGGTTGGTCGTGTCGGCCAGGATGGCCGCCATATCAAGCTGTTGAGGCGTGGTGCTCATCGAACCCCCTGCTGTGCAAGTGATTCCGACAGCTCGTAAAGGCTACCGAGGTCGACCCCGTCGGAAATGGCTGGCAGTTCCAATCGCGCCACTTTCAATGCATCGAGCTGTCGTGCGATCTCGGCGCGCGTGGCGACAACCGTCGCATGCTCGATGGTCTCCGTGAGCAAGCCGGCAAAGTTCTTGTCGTCCAAGCTGATTCCGGACTTTTCCAATCCCGACCGCACCGAGTCCGCGTCGACGTCTCCCTCGGCGGCCTTCGCCAGGTCGGCCGGCTGCAGGTAAGAGGGGATGTTGCGGTTCACGATCACGCTGCCGATCGGCAGCTGCATCTCGGCGAGCTCCTCGATGGCTTCCAGCGTCTCCTGGACCGGCAGCGCCTCCAGCAGGGTGACTAAGTGAATGGCCGTCTGTTCGGAGTGCAGTAGCTTCACAACGCCGTCGGCCTGCGAATGCACCGGGCCGCCCTTGGCCAAATCGGACACGGCCTTGGTGACATCCAGGAACCGCGCGATCCGTCCGGTCGGCGGGGCGTCGACGACGATCGCGTCGTAGACCGGCAGCCGATTCTTGTCGATGCGTATCACCGTCTCCTTGATCTTGCCGGTCAGCAGCACGTCACGCAGACCCGGCGCGATCGTCGTCGCGAACTCGATCGCACCGATCCGGCGCATCGCACGGCCCGCAATGCCCAGGTTGTAGAACATGTCGAGGTATTCCAGGAAGGCGGCCTCGATATCGATCGCCAGGGCGTTGACCTGACCGCCGCGTTCGGCGGTCGCGATCTTCACCTCCTGATAGGGCAGCGGCGGCACATCGAAGAGTTGTGCAATCCCTTGGCGGCCTTCGACTTCCACGAGCAGAACCTTGCGGCCTCCCGCGGCCAGGGTCAGTGCCAAGGCGGCCGCGATGGTCGACTTACCCGTTCCGCCTTTGCCGGTCACGAAATGTAAACGGGCCTTCGTCAAGCGCGACGGCCAGCCGATGGCAGCTCCGCCGCTCGATGTGGTTGCCACCTTCGCATGCTAGCCCGACCCGATAAGCTCGCGGCATGAGCCAACCGACCGCATGGGAGTACGTCACGGTTCCACTGCTGACGCATGCCACCAAACAGATCCTCGACCAGTGGGGAGCCGACGGCTGGGAGCTGGTGTCGGTGCTGCAAGGGCCGACGGGCGAGCAGCACGTCGCGTATCTGAAGCGTCCCAAGTAAAGGGGCCGGGACCGATGAGTGCTTCGGCCCGGCTCGGGCAGCTCGGCCTCGCGCTCCCGCAGGTGGTTGCGCCGCTGGCTTCCTATGTACCGGCGGTGCGCACCGGCAACCTCATCTACACCGCAGGTCAACTCCCCATGCAGGAGGGAAAGCTGTTGGCCACCGGCAAGGTCGGCGCCGATGTCAGCCCCGAGGTGGGCAAAACGATGGCCCGGATCTGTGTGCTCAACGCGCTGGCGGCCGTCAATTCGCTGGTGGGCATCGACGAGGTGACCCGGGTGGTGAAGGTCGTCGGATTCGTCGCCTCGGCACCGGGATTCAATGGCCAGCCGGGCGTCATCAACGGGGCTTCCGACCTGCTCGCCGAGGTGTTCGGCGAACAGGGTGCGCATGCGCGCTCGGCGGTCGGTATCTCCGAACTGCCACTGGACGCGCCGGTGGAAGTGGAGCTGATCGTCGAGGTCGGCTGACGTCGTGATGCAGGCCGTCGAGTCGCTGACTCATCCCGCATACGCCAAATTGCGGGCGGTCACCGAGACCGCGTCGGTCCTGTTGGCCGACAACCCTGGGCTCCTGACGCTCGAGGGCACCAACACCTGGGTGCTGCGCGGCCCGCGTAGTCAGGAGCTGGTCATCGTGGACCCCGGACCCGACGACGACGACCACATCGCACGTGTTGCCGCGCTGGGCCGTATCGCCCTGGTCCTGATCAGCCACCGGCACAGCGATCACACCGACGGCATCGACAAGCTGGTCGAGCTGACCGGCGCGACCGTGCGTTCGGCGGGCAGTGGTTTTCTGCGGGGTCTCGGTGGGGAGCTGACCGACGGCGAGGTGATCGATGCCGCCGGGCTCAAGATCAAGGTCATGGCGACCCCCGGCCACACGGCCGATTCGCTGTCCTTCCTGCTCGACGATGCCGTGTTGACCGCTGACACCGTCCTGGGCCGCGGCACGGCCGTCCTCGACAAGGAGGACGGCAGCCTGACGGATTACCTGGAGTCGCTGCGGCGGTTGCGCGGCCTGGGCCGACGGACGGTGCTGCCCGGACACGGCCCGGATCTGACCGATCTGGAAAGCGTCGCGCAAGGCTATCTCGCGCACCGGCGGGAGCGGCTGAATCAAGTGCGCTCGGCGTTGCGGGAGCTGGGGGAGGACGCCAGCGCGCGCCGGATCGTCGAACATGTGTATGTCGATGTCGACGAGAAACTGTGGGATGCCGCCGAGTGGTCCGTTCAGGTGCAGCTGAATTATCTGCGCTCGGAGCCGTCGGCCTAAGCTCGCGCGGTTCTATCCAGGGTCCCGGCTCTGGGAGCGCACGGTGTTTTCGCAATGCGATAGCGCCGGCGCTAGCAGGTTTTGAAGCCGCCTGATGGGTGCCGCAGCGGTGCCCATGTGACGAGTGCGGCTGGGGGTGAATGCCCCGCGTAGCGCGCTTACCTCGCTCGGCGGGCCAGACGCTCGGAGTCCGAGATCAGCACGCTCTTACCCTCGAGACGGATCCAGCCGCGGTGGGCGAAGTCGGCCAGCGCCTTGTTCACCGTCTCCCGCGACGCCCCGACCAGCTGCGCGATCTCTTCCTGCGTCAGGTCGTGGGTGACCCGCATGGCGCCGCCCTCTTGGGTGCCGAACCGCTGCGCGAGCTGCAGCAGCTGCTTGGCCACCCGGCCGGGCACGTCAGTGAAGATGAGGTCGGCCAAGTTGTTGTTGGTGCGGCGCAGGCGTCGGGCCAGGACCCGCAACAACTGCTCGGCGATCTCGGGACGATCGGCGATCCACGCGCGCAGCGCGTCTCGGTCCATCGACACCGCGCGCACCTCGGTAATGGTGGTGGCGCTGGACGTCCGAGGACCCGGGTCGAAGATCGACAATTCGCCGAACATGTCCGAAGGGCCCATGATCGTCAACAGGTTCTCGCGTCCATCGGGCGAACGGCGACCGATCTTCACCTTGCCCGAGACGATGATGTACAGCCGATCGCCGGGTTCCCCCTCGGCGAAGACCGTGTGTCCACGGGGGAAGTCGACGGGTTGCAGCTGCTTGGTCAGCGCTGTGACTGCGCCGGGTTCAACCCCTTGGAAGATTCCTGCCCTTGCCAGGATCTCGTCCACGTTGCCTCTTCAACTTTCCCAAAATTTGATGTGCTTTTGGCAGGCTAACCTCTTGCTCGCGTGACGAGTCTAGAGGAACGCGTTTATGTCCAACGTGCCAACGCTACACAGGATTGGCGTGTCGAGGTGCCCTAAACTGCGGATTGACGTGCGAATGGCCGTGTATTCGGGTCGGCAGCGTCATTTCATCGCGGTCGACGAAACTGACGGCAAACGACGGCGCGGCGTGGCGCGGTCCGCCGCTGCGCCCGTTCGCCGGGGCCGCAGGTAGCTGCGCAAGCTCGCGTCGATGCAGGTATTCCAGCGCCTCCGGCATGCCTTCGGAGGCCAGCGTGTGCATGTCCACGCCGTCGGCACGCTCGAGGAATTCGTCGGCATCGGCCACCACGCGGGCGCCAGGGGCGAGCTCGGACTCGAGCCGACCAAGGCCCAGCGCCGCCAGCATCAGCAGCGCCGGAACACCGGCTACCAGCAACCACGACACATCGAAGAGTAAACATCGCCTGGAATCAACACGGGGTCTCAGTCAGATCACGAAATCAGTACTCTGTCGTAGGTGACAGCGGCAAAGTCGTCCGGGCGTTCGAAATCGACTCCGGTCCCGCCCGGCGGCGCCGATGCCCGACGCTGGTCGCGGGAATCCCGAATCGGGTTGGTGCGACGGGCGAGGCGCATGAATCGTGCACTGGCACAAGCGTTTCCGGACGCTCACTGCGAGCTGGATTTCACGACGCCGCTGGAATTGACGGTCGCCACCATCCTTTCGGCGCAGAGCACCGACAAACGGGTGAATCTGACGACGCCGGCGCTGTTCAAGCGGTATCCGTCGGCGTTGGATTATGCGCAAGCAGACCGCGCCGAGCTGGAAAACCTGATCCGTCCGACCGGTTTCTTCCGCAACAAGGCGTCCTCGCTGATCGGCCTGGGACAGGCTCTGGTTGAACGGTTCGACGGCGAGGTGCCGTCGACCATGACCGACCTGGTCGCCCTGCCCGGGGTCGGGCGCAAGACGGCCAACGTCATCCTGGGAAACGCCTTCGGGGTCCCCGGCATCACGGTCGACACCCATTTCGCGCGGCTGGTGCACCGGTGGCGCTGGACCGCGGACAAGGATCCGGTCAAGATCGAGCACTCCGTCGGTGAGCTCATCGAACGCAGCGAGTGGACCATGTTGAGCCACCGGGTGATCTTCCATGGTCGGCGGGTGTGCCATGCACGCAAACCGGCGTGCGGCGTCTGCCTGATCGCCAAAGACTGCCCCTCCTTCGGCCTCGGTCCCACCGAGGCGGCGCTGGCGGCGCCTTTGGTGAAGGGCCCGGAAACCGAGCACCTACTGGCTCTGGCCGGCCTGTAAGCCGGGCCGCGAACGACGCGCACAGGGACCGCAATGCTGACGCTGACCCGGAAGGCTCGCTGGCACATTGCGATTCTGGCGGTGGTGGCGGCGCTGATCGCGGCGCTGTTCACCCAGCTGCGTGATGACTCCGCCTCGACGTCGATGCCCGCGAATGATCGAACGGTGGCCGACCGGGAACACCGCGACGCTGATACGCCCGCCGCATTGTCGGGTCCGCGGCAACGGGCCAACTTGTTGCCGTGTCCGAGCGCCGGAACCGGCGACGGTCCCGAGGCGCTGCGCGGTGTGACGTCCGAGTGCGCCGCCGACGGATCCCTGGTCGACGTCGCCCGCGCGCTGGCCGGGCGCCGGGTCGTCCTGAACCTGTGGGCATATTGGTGCGCGCCGTGCGCTGCCGAACTGCCCGCGATGGCCGAGTATCAACGTCGGGCCGGTACGGACGTGATGGTGGTGACGGTGCATCAAGACGAGAACGAGACGGCGGCGCTGCTGCGGCTGGCGGAGCTCGGTGTGCGCCTGCCGACGCTGCAGGACGGTCGTCGCCGGGTCGCGGCCGCGCTGCGGGTGGTAAATGTGATGCCCGCGACGGTGGTCCTTCGGCCGGACGGTAGCGTTGCCCAAACGCTGCCACGAGCTTTCAACACTGCCGATGAGATCGCGGCTGCGATCGGTAACGACAGGGGATAAGCGGAAAAATTGAACCGACTGGAGGGGCCGTGAGTGCTGGGGGTTCGCCCCTGCGGAATGGGGACCCCGCTCCCGCGCGCGGGACCGTTCCGCTGAGGCCCGACGCCTGCCCGTCGTGGCTGCGTCCGCTGCTCGACAACGTCGATGACGTTCCCGATGCGGCCCGGCGCCGTCTGCCGGCCGACGTGCTCGCAATGATCACCAGCAAGGCCGTGTCGGCGGTGGCGACCCTGCGCGGCGCCAGCCGCGAAGCCGCTGTCCTGGTGTTGTTCTCGGGTGCGGAATCCGGCCCGGCCGATGGCGGTTTCCCCGACGACGCCGACCTGCTGGTCACCGTGCGGGCGTCGACTCTGCGCCACCACGCCGGCCAGGCGGCATTCCCCGGCGGTGCCGCCGATCCCACCGACCAAGGTCCGGTGGACACCGCCCTACGCGAGGCCCGCGAGGAAACCGGCATCGACGTCAGCAGGCTGTATCCCTTGGCCACGATGGAGAAGATGTTCATCGCGCCGTCGCAGTTTCACGTCGTCCCGGTGCTGGCCTACTCGCCGGATCCCGGCCCCGTGGCCGTCGTCAACGAGGCCGAAACGGCGATCGTGGCGCGAGTTCCGGTGCGCGCCTTCATCAACCCGGACAACCGGCTGATGGTGTACCGCGGCGATCTCGGCCGCCGATGGGCCGGCCCGGCGTTTCTGCTCAACGAGATGCTGGTCTGGGGCTTCACCGGCCAGGTGATTTCTGCGCTGCTCGATGTCGCCGGCTGGGCCCAACCGTGGGACACCACCGACGAGCGGGAGTTGGACGCGGCGATGGCGCTGGTCGGCGACGAGGGCGGGTCTCGATGAATTCCATGAGCCCGTCGCAGTGGCTGGATGTCGCCGTCCTCGCGGTCGCTTTCATCGCCGCGATCTCTGGCTGGCGGTCGGGCGCGTTGGGCTCCTTGCTGTCGTTCGTCGGAGTCTTGCTCGGCGCAATCGCGGGCGTGCTGCTGGCGCCCCATTTGGTCAGCCACATCGCCGCGCCGCGCGCGAAATTGTTTGCCGCACTGTTCCTGATCCTCGCGCTTGTGGTCATCGGCGAGGTCGCCGGTGTGGTGCTCGGACGCGCCGTGCGCGGCGCGATCCGCAGCCGTTCCATCCGAACGGTCGACTCGGTCATCGGGGTGGCAGTCCAGCTGGTCGTGGTGCTGACCGCGGCGTGGTTGTTGGCGACGCCCCTGACCCAGTCCAAGGACCAGCCGGAACTGGCCGCCGCGGTCCGCGGTTCGCGAGTGTTGGCTCACGTCAACGATGTAGCGCCGCCCTGGCTCAAGACGGTGCCCAAGCGGCTGTCCGCGCTGCTGAATACCTCCGGTCTGCCCGCGGTGCTGGAGCCGTTCAGCCGCACCCCCGTCATTCCCGTCGCATCTCCGGATCCCGAGCTGGCCGGCAACCCAGTGGTGCAGTCCACCGCGCCCAGTGTGGTCAAGGTCCGCAGCCTGGCCCCCAGCTGCCAGAAAGTGTTGGAGGGCAGCGGATTCGTGATCGCACCCGACCGGGTGATGACCAATGCGCACGTGGTGGCCGGCTCGAACAGCGTTCAGATTTACGCCAGCGGCAATCCCCTCGACGCCACCGTGGTGTCCTACGATCCGGCGGTCGACATCGCCATCCTGGCCGTCCCCAACTTGCCGCCGCCCCCGCTGGCCTTCGCCCAGGGCGACGCGAAAACCGGTGCCAGCGTTGTGGTCCTGGGTTATCCCGGCGGCGGGAACTTCACCGCGACCCCAGCCAGAATCCGCGAGCTGATCAAGTTGAGCGGACCCGATATCTACCGGGATCCCGCACCGGTCACCCGTGACGTCTACACGATCAGAGCCGGTGTGGAGCAAGGCAATTCGGGTGGTCCATTGATCGATCTCGACGGTCACGTGCTCGGTGTGGTGTTCGGTGCGGCGGTCGACGACCCCGACACGGGGTTCGTGTTGACCGCCGACGAGGTGGCCAGTCAGCTTTCCAGGATCGGTGACACCCAGATGGTGGGCACAGGGTCCTGCGTCGGCTGAGCCGCCGCGCCTACCGCGCCCGGGTCAGGTGCACCTGCTCCAGGAATTTGGTCAGGTGCCTGTTGATTTCCTCGGGTGCCTCTTCATGACTGAAATGCCCTGCGCCCGCAATGGATACGTAACGTCCCTGTGGCGCGTAGCGCTGCGTACGGTCGACCGGATCGGCCAGCACGTAGGGATCCGCCTCGCCGCGCAGGTGTAACAGCGGCACGCTGAGTTGTTGGCTCATCGACCTCATGAAGCGCCGGCCTTCGTCGCGCAGCTGGCTGCGCACGGCCCAGCGCTGGTATTCCAGGGCGCTGTGCGCGGCCGCCGGGATTTGGATCACCGTCCGCAAATGGCCGATGGTCTCGGAGAAGTCTTCGGAGGCAAGCCATTTGCCGCAACTGCGACTGCGGACCAGGCGCTCGATCTCGGCGGCGTTGTCGCGGGTCAACAGCCGCTCGGGCCACAACGGTATTTGGTATTGCAGCAGCGTCGGCAAAAGCGCATAACCCTGGTCGCGTCGCGTCAACGTGGATCGCCGCAACGCCGCCGGATGCGGAGAACTGATCAGCGCGATCGCCGACACCAGCCGCGGATGCAACAAGGCGGTGGCCCAGCAGGCCAGGCCGCCGTCGCCGTGGCCCACCACGGTCGCCGAGGAATGCCCCAGTGCCCGGATGAGTCCGGCGGCGTCGCCGGCCATCGTCCAGCCGTCGTAGCCGCGGGGCGGCTTATCGCTGCCGCCGTAGCCGCGCAGGTCGACCGCGACCACTCGCGCGCCGCGCAGTCCGCGTAGCTGATGACGCCATGACCACCAGAACGATCCGAAACCGTGCAGCAGCATCACCAGCGGGCGTGCCGTTGCTGGCGCGCCGTCGGCGTCGCTTCGAGCCTCGACGACGTGGAAGCGGATGCCGTTGGCGTGCACATCGAGATGGCGCCACGGCCCCTCGATGCGCGTTACCGACGGATCCGGCGGCGCCATCTACCAACCCGATGGATCGCCGGGAGCTCCGTTGCCGGGCTTCGCGAGCCTGCCGTGGGGCTCGGGGAGCTGCTTGGCGCCGCCGGGGGCCTTGTCATGGCCCGGCGTGAGCGCGCTGCGCGTCTCCTTGACCGATTCGATGGTCTGACGCGGCCCGCGGATCCGGCGCACCTTGAGGAAGCCCAGCAGGGCCAGCACGGCACCGACCACCACCATGATCCCGAACACGATCAGGAACGACACCCAGCGCCACAGCCAGGTGTCGAGCAGCTCAGCGAGGAAGAAGAAGAAAAAGAAGGTGGAGTAGAACAGCACCACCAGCGCCGCGATGAAGAAGACGCTGCCCGTCAGACCCTTTTTGACGTCCCGGGTAATTTCGGCGCGCGCCAGTTCGACTTCGGCGCGCACCAGCGTGGAGACCTGGGCGGTCGCGTCCTTGATCAGATCACCGATCGACGGCTCGGCGGGTTTGGCATGCGGGTCGGTCAACGGAATCGTGGTCAGGGTGCTGGGCACACCGTTCTTGTCATCGGCTTTGCTCACAGACGGTCCTCTTTCGTCATCGCCCGACTCGCTGTCATCGCGGTTTATGTTGCCATGTGGCGCGATGCCAGACGAGGCCAGCCGAGCACTACGCCGCGCGTTTGAGCGCCCGACGGCCAGTTCGGTTCGGCCAGAAGGCGGTCGGCGACGGCGCGCGGGTCGAGGCGCTTCGCAGAGCGAACATCACATCCCGGCCGATTACACTCGGCCAAGCCGGTCGCGATGTCCGGCCTACCGATGGGAGTGGGGCTGTGCGGAGGGCGCACCGATGCTTCTTAGTGGCAATCGTTGCCCTGCTCGTGGCCGCCGTGGGTTCGTTTGCCCGCGCCGCTGCCGCTGACGTCCGCATCCCGATGGGCGGTGGCGCGGGCATCGTCATCAACGGCGACACCATGTGCACACTCACCACCATCGGCAGCGATGGCGCCGGTGACCTGATCGGCTTCACCTCCGCGCACTGCGGCGGCCCGGGAGCCCAGGTCACCGCCGAGGGCGCGGAGAACGCGGGCGTATTGGGCACCATGGTGGCGGGTAACGACAACCTCGACTACGCGGTGATCAAGTTCGACCCGGCCAAGGTGACACCGGTGGCCAACTTCAACGGCTTTGTGATCAATGGCCTCGGTCCGGACCCCGCCTTCGGCGAGATCGCTTGCAAACAGGGCCGCACGACCGGCAATTCGTGCGGCGTCACCTGGGGAATGGGTCAGTCACCGGGCACCATCGTCATGCAGGTCTGTGGTCAACCGGGCGATTCCGGCGCGCCGGTCACCGTCAACAATCAGTTGGTCGGGATGATCCACGGAGCGTTCAGCGACAACCTGCCGACCTGCATCATCAAATACATCCCGCTGCACACGCCGGCGGTGGTGGTGTCATTCAATGCGGTCCTGGGCGACATCAACGCCAAACATCGGCCCGGTGCGGGGTTCAGCCCGCTGCCGGGCTGACCGAGACAGCGATTACTTCGCCGCCCTGATCGCGTCGAACACGCCGGGATCCAGCAGCGTGGAGGTGTCACCCAATTCGCGGTTTTCGGCGATGTCCCGCAGCAGCCTGCGCATGATCTTGCCGCTGCGGGTCTTGGGCAGCTCGGGCACCACGTGAACCTCGCGCGGCCGGGCGATGGGCGAGATCTCCCGGGCCACCTCGACGCGCAATTCGTCGACGATCCCGTCGTGCACTTCGTAGTCGGCACGCAGGACGACGAACGCGCAGATGGCCTGGCCGGTGGTCGCATCGGTCGCCCCGACCACCGCCGCCTCGGCCACCGAAGCGTGACCGACCAGCGCCGACTCCACCTCGCCGGTGGACAGCCGGTGTCCTGACACGTTCATGACGTCGTCGATGCGGCCCACCACCCAGATGGCGCCGTCGCGGTCGTAATACGCGCTGTCGCCGGCGAAGTACCAGCCCTGCTCGGCGAACCGGGACCAGTAGGTCTCGACGTATCGTTCGGGATCGCCCCAGATGCCGCGCAGCATGGACGGCCACGGCTGGTCCAACACCAGGTAGCCGGTGACGTGCTCGCCCTGGTGGACGCCCGGCACCAGTTGCTCGCCGTCGTCGTCGACGATCTTTGCCGAGATGCCCGGCAGCGGCCTCATCGCCGAACCCGGTTTGGCCGCAGCGACTCCGGGCAGCGGGGTGATCATCGTGGCGCCCGTCTCGGTCTGCCACCAGGTGTCGACGACGGGAAGGCGGTCGGCGCCGATCACCTTGCGGTACCAGCGCCACGCCTCGGGGTTGATCGGTTCGCCGACCGTGCCCAGCAGTCGCAGACTGGTCAGGTCGTGCGCGTCGGGGATCTGGCGTCCCCACTTCATGAACGTGCGAATCAACGTGGGCGCGGTGTAATAAATTGTCACGCCGTATTTTTCGATGATCTCGAAATGCCGGTGCTGGCTGGGTGAGTCGGGCGTGCCCTCGTAGAGGACCTCGGTGACCCCGTTGGCCAGCGGCCCGTACACGCCGTAGGTGTGTCCGGTGACCCAGCCGATGTCGGCGGTGCACCAGAAGACGTCGGTGTCGGCCTTGATGTCGAACACGTAGTAGTGCGTGTAGGCGGCGTGGGTCAGATAGCCGCCGCTGGTGTGCACGATGCCCTTGGGCTTGCCGGTGGTTCCCGAGGTGTACAGCAGGAACAGGGGCTGCTCGGCATCGAAGGGTTCCGGGGTGTGTTCGGCGGAGGCGGCGTCGATGACGTCGTGCCACCACAGGTCACGGTCGTCGTTCCAGGAAACGTCAATTCCGGTGCGCCGCACCACAAGTACGTGCTCGATAGGGCTGTCGCCGTCCTTGACGGCCTCGTCGGCCGCGTCCTTCAACGGTGCCGGCTTGCCGCGGCGGAATTGGCCGTCGCTGGTGATCAGCAGCTTGGCCTGCGCGTCAGCGATCCTGGCCCGCAACGCCTTGGCGGTGAAGCCGGCGAACACCACGCTGTGCATGAGGCCCAGGCGCGCGCAGGCCAGCATCGCGATCACCGCTTCGGGGATCAATGGCAGGTAGATCGCGACCCGGTCGCCGGCGACCAGACCGAGATCGGTCAGCGCGTTGGCGGCCTTGCATACCTGCGCCTGCAGATCGGCGTAGGTCAGGCTGCGGTGATCGCCGACTGGTTCGCCCTCCCAGTGGATCGCGACGCGATCCCCGTGCCCGGCCTCCACATGGCGGTCGACGCAGTTATACGCGACGTTGAGCTTGCCGTCGGCGAACCACTTGGCGAACGGCGCCTGCGACCAGTCCAGCACCTCGGTGAACGGCGTCGCCCACGACAGCCGATTGGCCTGCGTGGCCCAGAAGCCCAGCCGGTCCTGCTCGGCTTCGCGGTACAGTTCCTCGCCCGCATTTGCCTGCTCGGCGAATTGCGCTGACGGCGGATACGACGACGAGCCTGCGTTATTGGTGGCGGTCACTGGCTTCTCTCCTGTGTCGAGGCTGCGCCGTTGGAGGGCCTTGCGCTTTTGGCCGACTGCGAGCCTAGCCGGGTAAGGCGTAGCTGTGCGACTGGTAGCCGAGCGCACGAATCCGGGGTCATAGTGTGTCGCGATACCGGATAATCACCGGTGTGCCGGGTCATGCGCGGGGCATCGGGAGTTCGCGCGCTTCCACCGGCGGTCCCCGGCATGGCCGGCGCGACTTCAGGCCCTAGGGTCGCTGTCATGCGTTGGATGCGGGGCTGGCCGGCTGTCGCTGCCGTCGTCATGCTGGCGGTCGCCTCGCTGGCCGGATGCGGTGGCGGCGTCCTTAGCCCGGATCTGGTGGTGGTCAACGGCGGGGAACCGCCGAACCCCCTGATTCCCACCGGCACCAACGACAGCCTGGGCGGCCGGATCCTCGATCGGCTATTCGCCGGGCTGATGTCCTACGACGCCGCCGGCAATCCGTCGCCGGAGGTGGCCCAGTCGGTCGATACCACGGACAACGTCAACTACCGGATCATTCTCAAATCCGGCTGGACGTTCACCGACGGCTCGCCGGTGACGGCCCATTCCTTCGTCGACGCTTGGAACTACGGGGCGCTGAGCACCAATGCCCAACTGCAACAGAGCTTTTTCAGCCCCATCGACGGTTTCGACGCTGTCGCCGGGCTGTCGGCCGACGGCAAACCAAGGGCCACCACCCTGTCCGGCCTACAGGTGATCAACGACCGGGAGTTCACCGTTCGGCTGAAGGCGCCCACCATCGACTTCACGTTGCGACTGGGGCACAGCGCGTTCTATCCCCTGCCACAGGCGGCCTTTCGGGACATGAGCGCTTTCGGGCAGCACCCGATCGGTAATGGGCCGTACAAACTCGCCGACGGCCCCGACGGACCCGCGTGGGAGCACAACGTTCGAATTGACCTGCGACCCAACCTCGATTATCACGGCAACCGCAAACCCCGCAACAAGGGCCTGAGGTTCGAATTCTACGCAAACTTGGACACCGCCTACGCGGACCTACTCTCGGGCAATCTGGATGTGCTGGACACGATTCCGTCCAGCGCATTGACGATCTACCAGCGCGACCTGGGCGGCAACGCCGCCAGTGGACCCGTCGCCGTCAGCCAATCGCTCGACACGCCGCTGCTGCTGCCGCATTTCGGTGGCGAGGAAGGCCGCCTTCGCCGGCTGGCGTTGTCGGCAGCCATCAATCGCCCGCAGATCTGTCAGCAGATCTTCAACAAGACCCGCAGCCCGGCGCGCGACTTCACCGCGAGTTCGCTGCCGGGATTCGATCCGAACATCCCGGGCAGCGACGCGTTGGACTTCAATCCCGAGCGGGCGCGCCAACTCTGGGCGCAAGCCGACGCGATCTCACCGTGGAGCGGGCGGTACGCCATCGCCTACAACGCCGACAGCGGGCATCAGGAGTGGGTGGACGCGGTGGCCAACAGCATCAAGAACGTGCTGGGCATCGACGCCGCCGGTGCCCCGCAGCCCACCTTCGCGGGGTTTCGCACCCAGATCACCAACCGCACGATCGACACTGCGTTCCGGGCCGGCTGGATCGGCGACTACCCGTCGATGATCGAGTTCCTGGCCCCGTTGTACGCCACCGGTGCGGGATCCAATGACGTCGGATACTCCAGCCGCGAGTTCGACGCCGGCCTCGCCGCCGCCGAGGCGGCTCCCGACCTGCGCCAGGCCGACGCGCTCGTCAACGTCGCCCAACGAATCCTGTTGCGCGACATGCCCGCCGTGCCGCTGTGGTACTACATCGCCGTGGTCGGGTGGTCGCCGGAGGTCAACGCCGTCAAGGTCACCTGGAATGGGCTGCCCGACTACGAGAATCTTGTCAAGGGTTAAGACATGGGCTGGTATGTCGCGCGCAGGATCGCCGTCATGGTGCCCGTCTTCCTGGGCGCCACCTTGCTGATCTACGGCATGGTCTTCCTGCTGCCCGGCGACCCTCTGGCCGCCATCGCAGGGGACCGGCCGCTGACTCCGGCAGTGGCCGCTGCGCTTCGGGCGCGTTATCATCTCGACGATCCGTTCATCGTGCAGTACCTGCGCTACCTGGGCGGCGTTGTGCACGGCGACCTGGGCCGCGCCTATTCCGGGCTACCGGTCAGTGCCGTTCTGGCACACGCGTTTCCGGTAACAATCCGGCTCGCGTTGATCGCTTTGGTGGTGGAAGCGGTGCTGGGCATCGGGTTCGGCGTGATTTCCGGGCTGCGCCAGGGGGGACTATTCGATGCCACGGTCCTGATCGCCGGGCTGATCATCATCGCGATCCCGATCTTCGTGCTGGGCTTTTTGGCCCAGTTCCTGTTCGGGGTCAAGCTGGGCATCGCGCCGGTCACCGTCGGCGAACGCGCGACGTTCGCGCGCCTGCTGCTTCCCGGAATTGTTTTGGGCTCGGTCTCATTCGCCTATGTCGTCCGGCTGACCCGATCCGCCGTGGCCGCCAACGCCCACGCCGACTATGTCCGCACCGCCACCGCCAAGGGGTTGTCGCGACCACGGGTTGTGACCGTGCACATTCTGCGCAACTCGCTGATCCCGGTCGTGACATTCCTGGGGGCCGACCTGGGTGCGCTGATGGGCGGGGCCATTGTGACCGAAGGCATTTTCAACATTCACGGTGTCGGCGGCGTGCTCTACCAGGCGGTCACCCGGCAGGAAGCGCCGACCGTGGTGTCGATCGTGACGGTGCTGGTCCTGATTTATCTGGTCACCAACCTGGTGGTGGATCTGCTCTATGCGGCCCTGGACCCGAGAATCCGCTATGGCTGAGCATTCTGGCTTTTGGGGCGAGACCTGGCGGAAGCTGCACCGTCGTCCGAAGTTCGTCGTCGCCGCCATGCTGATCGTCCTCATTCTTCTGGTTGCGCTGTGTCCCTCGCTGTTCACCCACGCCGATCCCAGCTATGCCGATCCGAGCCAAAGCTTGCGCAGCCCTTCGGCGGTGCACTGGTTCGGCACCGACCTGCAGGGCCACGACATCTACACGCGCACCATCTATGGGGCGCGAGCGTCGGTGACCGTCGGGTTGGGCGCGACTCTGCTGGTCTTCCTCATCGGCGGGACGCTGGGCGCGTTGGCCGGCTTCTACGGAGGCTGGCTTGACGCCGTCGTCTCTCGCGTCACCGACATCTTTTTCGGGCTGCCGCTGCTGCTGGCCGCGATCGTCCTCATGCAGGTCCTGCACCAGCGCACGGTATGGACGGTGATCGCCATCCTGGCCCTGTTCGGTTGGCCGCAGATAGCCAGGATCGCTCGTGGCGCGGTGCTCGAGGTGCGCAGCAGTGATTATGTGCTCGCGGCCAAAGCGTTGGGGTTGAGCAGGTTTCAGACGCTGCTGCGTCACGCACTGCCCAATGCGGCGGGACCGGTGATCGCGATGTCCACGATTGCGTTGGGGGCTTTCATCGTCACCGAGGCCACGCTGTCCTACCTCGGGGTCGGGTTGCCCACCTCGGTGGTGTCCTGGGGTGGCGACATCAATCTCGCCCAGACGCGACTGCGGGCCGGTTCGCCGATCTTGTTCTATCCCGCCGGTGCGCTGGCGACGACGGTGCTGGCGTTCATGATGATGGGCGACGCCCTGCGCGACGCGCTGGATCCGGCCTCGCGGGCGAGGTGGGCATGACCCGCGCCGGCGACGATGCAGGGCGAAGCGATGAGGTGGGGGCACCTCCCGCTTGCGGCGGAGAGTGGCGCCCATGACCGCGGGTGAGCCACTGTTGACGGTCGAGGGCCTGGAAGTCAGGTTCGGCGACCATACCCCCGCGGTAGCCGGAGTGGATCTGAGCGTCCTGCGCGGCCAGACGGTCGCCGTGGTCGGCGAGTCGGGATCCGGCAAGTCCACCACGGCCGCGGCAATCCTCGGGCTGCTGCCCCCGGGCGGTCGAATCACGGCCGGCCGCATCACTTTTGATGGCCTCGACGTCACCTCGGCCAATCTCCGGCTGCTGCGGTCGATCCGAGGGCGTCGCATCGGCTACGTGCCTCAAGACCCGATGACCAACCTCAACCCCGTCTGGAAGGTCGGCTTCCAGATCTCAGAAGCGTTGCGGGCCAACACCGATGGCCGCCGGGACAGGCGCCGGGCGGTGGAGTTGCTCGCCCAGGCCGGCATGCCGGATCCGGCGAAGCAGGCGGTTAAGTATCCGCACCAATTATCGGGCGGTATGTGCCAGCGCGCGCTGATCGCCATCGGGCTGGCGGGACGCCCGCAGCTGCTGATCGCCGACGAACCGACGTCGGCCCTGGACGTCACGGTGCAGCGGCAGGTGCTCGACCACCTGGCGCGCCTCACCGACGAGTTGGGGACCGCGCTGTTGCTGATCACCCACGATCTGGCGCTGGCCGCCGAACGGGCGGAGCGCGTCGTCGTCGTCCACCGCGGCGTCGTAGTGGAATCCGGTGCTGCACAAGCTATTCTGCGAGATCCGCAGCACGAGTACACCCAGCGGTTGGTGGCCGCGGCTCCGTCACTGGCGCGCCGGAGCCGGCCGGCGGCCACCCGGACCGACGACATCCTCGTCGCCGCGGATCTCACCAAGATCTACCGGGATTCGCACGGCGCACCGTGGCGGCGTGGCGAGTTTCGCGCCGTCGACGCGGTGTCGTTCCGGCTGCAGCGGGCCCGCACCCTGGCCCTTGTCGGGGAGTCCGGCTCCGGAAAGTCAACGGTGGCCCGCATGGCGCTGGGCCTGCTCCGACCCACCTCGGGCACAGTCGTTTTCGACGGCACACCGATCTCCGATGTGATGGGCCGGGACGCGATGATGGCCTTTCGCCGGCGCGTGCAGCCGGTGTTCCAAAACCCCTACAGCAGCCTGGATCCGATGTACTCGGTGTTTCGCGCCATCGAGGAACCGCTGCGCATTCATCGCGTCGGTGACCGCAGGCACCGCGAGAAAGCCGTGCGCGAACTCATCGACCAGGTGGCGCTGCCGTCGTCGGTGCTGAGCAGATTGCCACGCGAGCTGTCGGGCGGCCAACGCCAGCGGGTTGCGATCGCGCGGGCGCTCGCGCTGCGTCCCGAGGTCCTGATATGCGACGAGGCGGTGTCGGCGCTCGACGTCTTGGTGCAGGCGCAAATACTCGACCTGCTGGCCGAGTTGCAGGCCGAACTGGGCTTGGCCTATCTGTTCATCAGCCACGATCTTGCGGTGATCCGGCAGATCGCCGACGACGTCCTGGTGATGCGGGCGGGCCGCGTGGTGGAGCACGCGCCCGCCGAGCGCTTGTTCACCGACCCCGAGCATGAATACACCCGGCAGTTGCTCGACGCCATCCCGCACGCACCGGAATCCGACGGGGATAGGTTGTGAAGGTGTGACAGCTGACCCGCTGGCCCCCCTGATGGACCTCCCCGGCGTCGCCGAGGCGAGTGACCGCGCCCGCGAGGCGCTCGGGCGTGCCCACCGCCACCGCGCCAACCTGCGTGGGTGGCCGGTTACCGCCGCCGAGGCGGCGCTGCGGGCGGCGCGCGCGTCGTCGGTGCTGGACGGTGGTCCCGTTCGGCTGGAGGATCTCGCCGATGCCGGGCAGATCAGTGATCCGGTGTTCGCGGGGGCGCTTCGGGTGGCCCAGGCGCTCGAGGGCGGTGAAGGCCCCGTCGTCGCCATCTGGCGACGGGCACCGCTGCAGGCGCTGGCCCGTCTGCACGTGCTGGCGGCGGCGGAACAGGTCGACGAAGAGCGGTTGGGTCGTCCGCGTGCCGATGCCGGCGTGGGGCCGCGACTGGAGTTGTTGGCGGACTTGGTGAACGGACGCACCCAGGTCCCGGCACCGGTGCTCGCGGCCGTCGCCCACGGCGAACTGCTGACGCTGCAGCCGTTCGGCAGCTCTGACGGTGTGGTGGCTCGCGCGGTGGCGAGGTTGGTGACCATCGCCAGCGGGCTGGACCCACATGGGCTGGGTGTGCCGGAGGTCAGTTGGATGCGCCAACCCGCCGCGTATCGCGACGCAGCGCAGAGATTCGCCGAAGGCACGCCGGAGGGTGTGGGAGCCTGGCTGGTGCTGTGTTGCCGTGCGATGAAAGCCGGTGCGCAAGAGGCTGTGTCGATCGCCGACTCGATGTCGAACCGATAGCTGAAGCGGTGGCCGATGCCCGGAACGGCACCGGAAAAACGGCCACGAAAATGCAGAGCGGGCGACGTTCCGAATGTTCGGTCCGCCGCCCGCTAGCACGGGACTCGGTTACCAAGCGTGCATCTCGGGGCTGCGTGGGTTGGCCTCGGCGATCTTACGACGCTTATGGTTGCAACCCCACCCAAAGGGCTGTCGACACCTTCCGCATTTCGCAATTTCGCAGGCCCGCAACGCTTCTGCCATTATCGCGGCTATGACTCCGCGTGGGTGCCGAGCACCGTGCTGGGCGCCCGGGTCGGGAGAACGAACCTTCTCTTCCGGATCGACCTTGGCCTCACCGGGCTTCCGTGGTTCCTTTGTACTACTAGACCCCTAGCACAGCAAGGCCCAATTGCGAATAGCGCCTGATCCGTTTTGGATCGCGCGGTTAACAAGTTTGCTGTCGCGGCCGCTGCGCTCAGAACGCGTAGCGGCGCAACAATGAATACGTGACCGCGCCGGCGGCCAGCGCACTGATGCCCACCGCGGCCGTCGTGGCGATCGCGGCCCCGGATGGCGCCGGGATGCGGTCGCGCAAGGACACCGGCCGGGAGAATGACATCACGGGCCACCCGCGTTCCACGGCTTCTCTGCGCAGCCCGCGGTCGGGATTCACGACGCTGGGGTGGCCGACGGACTCGAGCATCGGGAGATCGGTGATCGAGTCCGAGTAGGCGTAGCAGTGTTCCAGCGGGTAGCCCTCGCGCGCGGCCAGCTCGCGGATCGCCTGCACCTTGCCCTCGCCGTAGCAGTAGAACGCGATCTCGCCGGTGTACCGACCGTCCTCGACGACCATCCGGGTTGCCATCGCGTGGGTGGCACCCAGGGCCCGGGCGATCGGGGCGACGATTTCTTCCCCGGAAGCCGACACCACGACGACGTCACGGCCGCACAACTTGTGGGCCGCGATCAGATCGGCGGCTTCGGCGAATACCAGCGGAGTCACGATGTCGTGCAGCGTCTCGTTGACGATCGACTTGACCTGTTCGACGTCCCAGCCGGTGCACATATTCGTCATGTGGGCGCGCATCCGATCCATTTGGTCATGATCAGCACCGGAGAGCAGAAAGATGAACTGGGCGTAGCTCGACTTGAGCACGGTGCGGCGGTTGAGCAGGCCCTGGTTGAAAAACGGTTTGCTGAACGCCAGGGTGCTGGACTTGGCGATGATCGTCTTGTCCAGGTCGAAGAAGGCCGCCGTGCGGGCGTGAGGGCCGGTGGTTGCCGAAAACGGGCCCGACGCCGACTGTTCCGCGGTGGGATCGAAGACGGTCACCGACCCAGCATAGGTCGGCGGTGCCGCGAAGCGGCGACCCCGCACCGGAAATAGCCGCTCAGGGGTTCGGGGCTCTGCGGAGCAGTGTTTACGCGGCTCAAGCTGTCTTTTCAGTAAATGAACTCTTGCGTTTATCCGGCTTGTCATGTGTATAGTAAGCATTACTCGGCCTGCGCCGAGGGTGTATCAGCCCGACCCCCCGGGGCTGATGCACGACGACCCTCGCCTCCTCCCCCCCTGGCGGGGGTCGTCCCATTTCTACGGTCGGTTTATCTCGCTGGTCGTCCCCGAGTTCGGTTGTCGGTGTGTTGCGGGAAGGTGTGGCCGTCGTCGCTGACGGTGCGCCTCGCGAGGCGTTTGTGCACACTCGCGTCTCTATCCACAAATCCGCATTTGGGACTGTCGTGCCAAGGTCACGACCCCGCACAGTGGTCGCGTGGCTAGCAACTCCGGAGTTGATGCGGCGGGTTCCGCGGGTGTGTTGGCGGTGTTGGCGGAGCCCGACATGCGCGCCGAGTTGGACCGGGCCGCGGCCGCAGCCGGCATCCGAGTGGTGCATGCCAGTGACTCGTCTCCGGTCAGCCGCAAGAGTTGGGCGGCGGCCGCGGCGGTCGTGCTGGACGCGCGGGCGGCGGCGCGCTGCGGTCGATGGGCGCTACCACGACGCGATCACGTGACCGTGCTGACGGTGGCCGAACCGGAGACGACGACATGGGCGGCCGCCGTCGGGGTCGGTGCCCAGCATGTGTTGCGGCTGCCCGAGCAAGAAGCGGACTTGGTCGGCGCGCTCGCCGAAGCCGCCGAATCGTCGCGCGACGACGGGTTGCGCGGCCACGCGGTCGCCGTCGTCGGGGGCTGCGGAGGAGCCGGCGTCTCTCTGCTTGCGGTCGCTTTGGCCCAGGCCGCCACGGACGCGCTATTGGTGGACCTCGACCCGTGGGGTGGCGGTCTCGACTTGTTGCTTGGCGGCGAAACCACGCCGGGGCTGCGCTGGCCGGATCTGGCGTTGCAGGGCGGGCGGCTCAACTGGTCGGCCGTCCGCGATGCACTGCCGCGGCACCGCGGAGTCAGCGTGCTGTCCGGCACGCGGCGCGGCTACGAGTTGGATGCCGGGCCGGTGCACGCCGTCGTCGAAGCCGGCCGGCGCGGGGCGGTCAGCGTCATCTGCGACCTTCCCCGTCGTCTCACCGACGCGGCCCAAGCCGCGCTGAACGCAGCCGATTTGGTGGTCGTCGTCAGCCGCTGTGACGTGCGGGCATGCGCGGCGACCGGTGCGCTGGCTCCGGTCCTGGCGTCCATCAATCCCAATGTCGGTCTGGTGGTGCGGGGCCCGTCGCCCGCAGGATTGCGGCCGGCCGAGATCGCCGAGATCACGGGCCTGCCGTTGCTGGCGGCGATCAAAGCGCAACCACAACTCGCCGAACAGGTCGACCGCGGCGGCCTGCGGCTAGGGCGACGCTCGGCGCTCGCGGTGGCGGCGCGCCAAGTGCTCGGCGTGCTCCCGCCCGCCGGGGCGCGGCGGCGGGCGGGACAGACCGGCAGGGCGGCGTGAGCGGTTCGCTGATCGAGCGTGTCCGCGAGCGACTGGCCGGCGAGGCCGGCCCCCTGGGGCCGGCCGTGGTGGCCGCCGCGATCCGGGCCGAGTCCGGTGGAATGCTGGGCGACACCGAGGTGCTGGCCAACCTCCGGGTGCTGCAGACCGAGCTCACCGGTGCCGGCATTCTCGATCCGCTGCTCTACGCGGACGGGACGACCGATGTTCTGGTCACCGCGCCGGATGCGGTATGGGTCGACGACGGCACCGGCCTGCGGCGCACCGAGATTCGTTTTTCGGACGAAGCGGCGGTGCGCCGGCTGGCACAGCGGTTGGCCCTTGCCGCCGGTCGCCGCCTGGACGACGCGCAACCCTGGGTCGACGGCGAGCTGACCGGCATCGGCGCCGGCGGATTCGCGGTGCGGCTGCACGCGGTGTTGCCGCCAGTGGCGGCCGCCGGCACCTGCATTTCGCTGCGCGTCCTGCGTCCCGCCAGTCAGGAGTTGGCGGCCCTGATCGCCGCCGGTGCGATCGAGCCCGCGGCCGCCGAACTGGTCACCGACATCATCGACGCCCGGCTGGCGTTCCTGGTCAGCGGAGGCACCGGGGCCGGAAAGACGACGTTGCTCGCCGCGATGCTGGGCGCCGTGCCGCCGACCGAACGGATCGTCTGCGTCGAGGATGCCGCGGAACTGGCGCCGCGGCACCCGCATCTGGTGAAGCTGGTTGCGCGGTGCGCCAACATCGAAGGCGTCGGCGAGGTTCCGGTACGCCAGCTGGTCCGGCAGGCGCTGCGGATGCGGCCCGACCGGATCGTGGTCGGCGAGGTCAGGGGCGCCGAAGTGGTGGACCTGCTGGCTGCGCTGAACACCGGACACGACGGCGGCGCGGGCACCGTGCACGCCAACAACCCCGGCGAAGTTCCCGCTCGCCTCGAGGCATTGGGTGCGCTCGGCGGCCTCGATCGGGCGGCATTACACAGCCAACTCGCCGCCGCCGTGCAGGTGCTGCTGCATGTCGAGCGTGACCGTGCCGGCCGCCGTCGGCTCACCGAAATTGCTGCGCTGCAAGATGATCAAGGCCAGGTACGAGCCGTCACCGTGTGGCATGCGGATCGGGGCATGACGGATGCCGCCCCGCAATTGCAGCGCCTGCTGCGCAGCCGGATGCCGACATGAACGGCCCGCTGGCCGGCGCGCTGCTGGTGTCACTCGCGCTAATCGTCGTTCGGCCCTCCCCGCGACGACGGCTGTCGCCGTCACGACACCACCGGCTCCCGACGGTCGGGCTTCGTGGGGCGGGCTGCATCGCCGCGGGTATCGGCTGCACCGCCGTTGTCGTGCTGCCGCTGACGACCGTCTTGTGCATCGCGATCGTGTGCGCGACCGCGGGACTGCGGTATCGGCGCCGACGGCTTATCCGGCGCGCCGCAGCTGAGGGCCACGCGCTTCAATCCGCGCTCGAGGTGCTAGTCGGCGAATTGCGGGCGGGCTCGCATCCGGTGCGCGCGTTCTGCGTCGCCGCCGACGACACCGCCGGCGCGGTTGCGGTATCGCTGCGTTCGGTGGCGGCGCGGGCCCGGCTGGGCGCCGACGTCGCGGCCGGCCTGGCCGCCGCGGGCCGCCGCTCGGCGCTGCCCATGCATTGGGAGCGGCTCGCGCTGTGCTGGCGGCTGGCCAGCGACAACGGGCTGGGAATAGCCACCCTGATGCGTGCCGCCCAGCGCGATATCGCTGAGCGGCAACGGTTTTCGGCCCGTGTGTCCTCGAGCATGGCCGGCGCGCGGGCCACCGCGGCGATACTGGCCGCGCTGCCGGTGCTCGGCGTGCTGCTGGGCCAACTGGTCGGTGCCCGGCCACTGGGCTTCTTGCTGAGCGGGCACGCCGGCGGGTGGCTGTTGCTCGTCGGGTCGGCGCTCGCCTGCGTCGGTCTGCTGTGGTCGGATCGCATCGCCGATCGGGTGGCGTCGTGAAGCGCGCGGCGACGATGCGGAGCGAAGCGATGAGGAGGAGCGGCGCATGAGCCGCGCCGGCGACGATGCGGAGCGAAGCGATGAGGAGGAGCGGCGCATGAGCCTAGCGGCGGTGCTGCTGGCCGCGGCACTGTGGATCGGTCCGGGTCCCTCGCTGGTGCGCAGCCGCGCCGGGATGCCGGCGCGTGGCGGTCGACCGCTTCGGGGCTCGGCGCCGGTCGCGCGGCCCGGATCCGCTGGCTTTCGCCTCCTGTCTGGAGGTGCTTGCCGTGTGCCTGGGGGCGGGCATGGCCGTGTCGACGGCCGCGGCGGCCGCCGCCCCGTCCGCGCCGCCGAACCTGGCCAAGGTGCTGCGCCGCGCTGCCGACCTGCTCGCGCTTGGCGCCGATCCCGCTGTCGCATGGTCCATCCCGTCCGGTCCGCAGAGCCAGGCCGACCCACAGATCGATGCGCTGCTGCGGTTGGCCCGGCGTTCGGCATCCTCGGGGGCGGCGCTGGCCGGTGGCGTCACCGAGTTGGCCGAGGAGTCTCGCCACGACGCGGCGCACGCGGCGACCGCGGCCGCCGAGCGGGCCGGCGTACTGATCGCCGGACCGTTGGGCCTGTGTTTCCTGCCGGCATTCATCTGCCTGGGCATCGTCCCGGTGGTGGCCGGCTTGGCCGGTGATGTTCTGCAGTCGGGACTGCTGTGAAACGAAAGGAAGACATTGATGATCAACATGATTCGCGAACTCTCCGCGCGTGCCGTCGTGCTAATGGCCGACGAGTCGGGCATGTCGACGGTCGAGTATGCGATCGGCACCATCGCGGCGGCCGCCTTCGGCGCGGTGCTCTACACCGTCGTCACCGGCGACTCCATCGTCTCGGCGCTGACCAACATCATCGGTCGTGCGCTCAACACCAAGGTGTAGCCGGCAATGCGGGCGCCAGCACCGTGGAGGCGGCGTTGGGCATCGCCGCGCTCGTGGTGGTGCTGGTGTTGTGCCTGGCCGGTGTCACCGCGGTGTCGATGCAGGTGCGCTGCGTCGACGCCGCCCGCGAAGCAGCCCGGCTGGCGGCCCGCGGCGACCAACGCTCAGCCGTGGCCGCCGCGCGCCGGCTCGCGCCCGCTGGTGCCCGAGTCGACCTGCGCCGCGACGGCGATTTCCTGGTGGCCACCGTCGTCGCGCATTCAAAGTTATTGCCTGCCATTGACATTGCGGCCAACGCGGTCTCCGCGGCCGAGCCGTCGCGGTGAACGGGGCTCGGCCACCCTGGTCGCGGCCTGGATGATCGTGGTGCTGCTGACGGCGACCGGCGCCGGCGCGTACCTGGGCTCGGCGGTCGTGGCACGCCACCGCGCCCAGGCGGTGGCCGACCTGGCCGCCTTGGCGGCCGCGGCGCGGCTGAGTTCCGGAGTGGATGCGGCCTGCGCCAGTGCCGCGGGCGTGGCCCGCCAGATGCGGACCGACGATATCCGCTGTGCGGTGGACGGTCTCGATGTCATTGTCACGGCGCGGGTGGCGGTCGCCTTCGGCGGCGCGGCGAGGGCCGCCGCGCGGGCAGGGCCGGCGACCGGGAAATCCGACTAGGGCGTGGCGTCGGGGGTCGGCGACAATCCCGCGGTGGCCAGCTCGTCGTCGGTGGGCAGCCGCAGGGACACCAGTCCGGCGTACGTATCCGGTTCCAGTTCCACCCGGTTGACGGTGACGTGCACCGGCACCCAATCCCCGTCGTGCCCGGGCATCCGCAACACCCGGCTGGTGGCGCCCCCGACTGAATTCCCTTGTCATGGTGGACATCAACTCTTGGTCATCCGGATGAACCCTCGGCTCGCCCGTCACACTGCTGCGCCAGTCGTAGAAGGGGCAGGGCTCGTCGAGCCATTTCAGCAGGGACCAGGTGTTGAGGTCGATCAGTGCGCGGTGCACCCCGGCCTGGGCCAGGCCGCTGAGGATTCGCTGCGCGAGATCGTCGGTCGAAACCTCCGGGCCCTTCAGTTCGGACTGCCAGTTCATCGCCCGCGCCACCAAGTGCTCCCGGCCGTCGGGTCCCGGTTCCAGAACGGTTCGTGCGACGAAACCTATCCGGAGCGACTCACCCCGCCAGTCGGTGAGATCCCAGGTGCTGCATAGTGTTTGGTCGGGCTTGGCCCTGACCGCCATGGCCAGCACCTTGGTTTCGTTCGGGTTGAGTTCACGCGACGGAAGGTCCTCGGCGAAGGCCCTGCCGAAAGTGACTTCCACCTCGGGATTCTTCCCGCTGTTGACCAGCGATTCGCGGGTATCGGTGGCCACGCCGAGGGTCAGGTCCCACTTCAGCGGCCCCGGGATCGGCCGCTCGGGCGGCTCGACGTCGGCGGGGCCGGTCCAGACATGCACGCCGTGGATGAAACCGTCGGACATCACCACCGGCTCGGTGCGAATGATGCGGTCCCGCTTGGGCGTGATGCTGGTCAGGGCCTGGCCGGTCTGCACCGATTCGGCGATCGCCGTGCGAACCGCGGCGAGATAGGGGCTGCGGCGCAGGAAGGTGGTGATCGGGACGAGATTCTTGAGTTGGCGGCCCTGCGCCACAACGGTGGGTTCACCGCCCGAGTGTCTCCACGAGCAACCAGTCGTGGGCCATGCGGCCGATTTTACCGGTGAGCGGACGGGTCTAGGGGAGTGCCGGCGGTTTCGCCGGCGCCGGAGGCCCCGGCCAACGACACCCGTCGGCCGGCGTCAGCAGTGCTTGCGATGCCGTCGGGGCCTTGGTACTTTTCCTGCTGCGCCCGCATCGTCGGGATTGTGGGCGGCGCACACCTATTCGATTCCGATCAGTGCGACAGCACGCCGCCATTTCTTGAGCAGCAGGAAATGCGTTCTTGGCGTGGGCGTCATAAGACCAGCCCAGTGGGTCGACCGTCGAGGGGTCGGTCGTCGTCCGCGGGTTTGCTCTCCGTGCGCCCCGCGCCAACTCTGCGAGCACCAGCTTCAGCACCAGCACCGCGCCCGCCTTATCAAGCGGGTCGTTGCCGTTGCCGCACTTGGGGGACTGCACGCACGACGGGCACCCCCGGGGACACTCGCATGCTTCGATGGCGGCTGCTGTCGCACCCAGCCAGGTGCGGGCCTGGCGAAAGCCTCGTTCGGCGAATCCCGCCCCGCCCGGATAGCCGTCGTAGACGAAGACGCTGGGCAAACCAACGGGATCGGGCCCGACGGCGGTCGACAGACCGCCGATGTCGCCACGATCGCAACTGGCCACCAGCGGCAGCAGTCCGATCGCCGCATGCTCGGCGGCGTGTAACGCTCCGGGGATCCGCAGTCTCCTCAATACCCTTGCGCTGCAAGCGCATCCTGCGGTGATGGTGTACATCACCGCAGTGGTGGCCAAGGTGTGTTCCGGCATGTCCAATTCGATGAAGTCGATCACCTCCCCGGAGAGCCTGCGACGCAGATAGCCCACCACCTGATGGGTGACCCTGACCGGCACCAGACCCAGCGTGACCGGCCCGAAGGTCAAGCGCTCGCCCTTGCCGGTGACGGCGATATCGGTGATCTCGCGGGCGAACGTCGCGTAACCGGGGTCCTCGGCATGCACGAACGCGATGCCTTCCTCGGTGTCCAGACGAGTCCACCACGTAGCTGTCGCCTTGATGCAGATACACCGCGCCGGGGTGCACGGTGGCCGGCGCCTGCCCGGCGCCGGCGCTGCCCAGCAGCCTTCCGGTATCGGCCTCGACGATGACGATCTGGCCGCCCGCCGAGCCTCGGATGTCCACGGCGGCATGCGGTTCCAGGCCGGGCACCGGAAAGTACTTGCCGCTGCGCCGACGCAGCAGTCCGTCGTCGACCAGGCCGTCGGCCACCTCGGTGGCGCCCAAAGTGCGTACCTCCGCCTCGTCCAGCGGTAGTTCGGTTGCCGCGCACAGCAGCTGCGGACCCAGGATGTAGGGGTTGGCCGGGTCGATCACGACCCGCTCGACCGGCTTGTCCAGCAGCGCGGCGGGGTTGTGCACCAGATAGGTATCCAGCGGATCGTCCCGGGCGATCAGCACCACCAACGCGCCCTGCCCGCGCCGCCCGGACCGGCCGGCCTGTTGCCAGAACGAGGCGACCGTGCCGGGGAAACCGGCGAGCACCACCGCATCCAGCCCGGCGATGTCCACGCCCAGCTCCAGCGCGTTGGTGGTGGCCAGACCCCGCAAGCCGACCCTCGGCCAGCGCGCGCTCGAGCGCGGTGCGGTCCTCGGCGAGGTAACCGGCCCGATACGACGCCACCGTTCGGGACAGCTCCGGCGCGATGTCGTCCAACCTCGACCTGGGCACCCAGCGCGGTCAATTCCGCGGCGCGCCGCGACCGCACGAACGTGAGCGTCTGAGCGCCCTCGGCGATCAGGTCGGCCATCACCCGCGCCGCCTCGGCACCGGCGGAGCGACGCACCGGCGCGCCGTTCTCGCCGGTCAGGTCGGCGCGCAGCGCGGGCTCCCACAACGCCACCGTTCGGGCGCCCTGGGGCGAACCGTCCTCGGTGACCTCCTCGACCGGCAGCCCGATGAGCTCGGCGGCCGTCGCGCCCGGCGAATCCGTTGTCGCGCTGGCGAAGATCACCGTCGGCGCGGACGAATAGCGGGCGCACAACCGCAGCAGGCGGCGCAGCACCATCGCCACATTGGAGCCGAAAACCCCACGGTAGTAATGACATTCGTCGACAATCACGAACCGCAGACCGCGCAACAGGACGGCCCAGCGGGCGTGATTGCGCAAGATCGACAAATGGATCATGTCGGGGTTGGAGAACAACCACCGCGAACGTTCCCGCGCGAAGCGTCGGACGTCGGTGGGGCTGTCGCCGTCGTAGGCGGTCGGCGCGACGTCATGCAGCCGCGGAATAGCCGCGGTGAGCGCGTGCGCGGCCCGCAATTGGTCATGGCCCAACGCTTTGGTCGGCGACAGGTAGAGCACCCGGGCTCGCGGATCGGTCGCCAGCGCGTTGAGGACCGGAAGCTGATAAGCCAGTGACTTCCCCGACGCCGTACCGGTGCTGAGCACCACGTGACGGCCCGCGTACGCCAGATCCGCGGCCGCGAACTGATGGGACCAGGGTGATTCGATCCCGCGCTCGGCGAACGCGCTGACCACGTCGGTCTCGGCCCAGGCCGGCCAATCGTGCGGCCGGCCGCTGCGCGGTGGCAGTTCGGCGACGTGGCGCAGCGGATGCTCGTCTGACGCGGTTCCGGCGAGTGCGGCGGCAAGCAGGTCACTGCCGAAACTCGCCATCTCACTCCTTCGATGGTTCCGTTGTGAAATTCGCCCTGCAATCGGCCTTCGAATCGGCGGGAGACACAAGTCTGTCGCCAACGCGATGAACATGGTTGACTAATTGCGGTCGCAGCTTCTGTGTTCGTGTCAAACTTTCGCAGGATCGACGTTGCGGCCGCGGTTCCTGCGAGGTTAATCGGTCGGGTGAAGTTCCGGCGACTCAGCGAGGTAAGCGGTCGTACCAGGCCCGGGGCATCGAAAGGCGATGCCCCGCACCCAGAAGAAAAGGAAAGATCGAGAGATGCCACAGGGAACTGTGAAGTGGTTCAACGCGGAGAAGGGCTTCGGGTTCATTGCCCCCGAAGACGGTTCCGCTGATGTGTTTGTCCACTACACGGAGATCCAGGGTTCGGGCTTCCGCACCCTCGAAGAAAACCAGAAGGTCGAGTTCGAGATCGGCCACAGCCCTAAGGGCCCCCAGGCCACCGGAGTCCGCTCCGTCTAAGACAGAGCAGACCTGAACGGACACCCCCCGTGCAGACCCGCCCAGCGGGTCCGGCCGGGGGGTTTCCTCTTTTACTGCCGCGACCAGGAGCCCATCACTGTCGACCCCGGACGCGCCGGTTGCCTCAAGACGCGGACGGCCCCCCTGGCCTACTGTCGGGGGCGTGAGCCAGCTTTCCTTCTTCACAGCGGAGTCGGTGCCGCCCGCGGTCGCCGATCTTTCCGGGGTGCTGGCGGCGTCCGGGCAGATCGTCACCGTGGGTGCCACCGGTGAGAATCCCGTCGCGGGTGCCCGGCTATCGGTGGTCGTGGATCAGTCCTGGCGGGCCTCGGCGCTGGCCGAGATGATCCGGGAGGCGGGGCTGGTGGCCGAGATCAGCCGGACCGATGAGGACACCCCGTTGGTGCGGACGGCAGTGGACCCCTCATTGAGCACGCTGGCCACTGAATGGACGCGCGGTGCGGTCAAGACCGTGCCGCCGCGCTGGCTGCCCGGGCCACGCGAGCTGCGGGCGTGGACGCTGGCGGCCGGAAACCCGGAGGGCGAGCATTACCTGCTGGCGCTGGATCCCCACGCGCCGGACACGCACTCGCCGCTGGCGTCGGCTTTGATGCGCGTCGGGATCGCGCCCACCCTGATCGGCACCCGCGGCGGTCGGCCGGCGCTTGCGGATCAGCGGACGCCGCAGGCTATCGCGCCTGGTAGAGAATGTGGGGGAACCGCCCGACGGCGCCGAGGCGTTATCGCGGTGGCCGCGAGTTTAGCCGGGAGACAAGGCCTGAAATTGCGTCGGCTTTGAGTCGTTTTCGCGAATGTCAGTTTGCGCAGGCCCGCCCAAGGGTGCGAAATTGTCAGATGCCGCAGGGCGAAGGAACGGTCGCGTACCTGAATTTCACCGGAATTTCCGATGCCGACCTGTCATTCTTCCTGCAGGTGGTCTCGCGGGGGGACCAATCAGGGATGGAGCGTAAGGGCAGTTGGCTGACCCGAAACTGAAGGACACCGGCAACGGCGGGAGTGGCGGCCGTCGGCGGCTCGTGATTGTCGAGTCGCCCACCAAGGCGCGCAAACTGGCCGGCTACCTGGGCTCCAGGTACATCGTCGAATCGTCGCGCGGCCACATCCGCGACCTCCCCCGGGCCGCCGCCGACGTGCCGGCGAAATTCAAGTCGGAGCCGTGGGCTCGCCTCGGGGTCAACGTCGACGCGGACTTCGAACCGCTGTACATCATCAGCCCAGAGAAGAAGAGCACGGTCACCGAGCTCAAGGGCCTGCTCAAGGACGTCGACGAGCTCTATCTGGCCACGGATGGTGACCGCGAGGGCGAAGCCATCGCCTGGCACCTGCTGGAAACCCTCAAACCGAACGTTCCGGTCAAGCGGATGGTGTTCCACGAGATCACCGAGCCGGCGATCCTCGAGGCCGCCGAAAACCCCCGGGACCTGGACATCGACCTGGTCGACGCGCAGGAAACCCGGCGCATCCTGGACCGCCTGTACGGCTACGAGGTCAGCCCCGTGCTGTGGAAGAAGGTCGCGCCCAAGCTGTCGGCGGGCCGGGTCCAATCGGTGGCCACCCGGATCATCGTGCAGCGCGAACGCGACCGCATGGCGTTTCGCAGCGCCTCCTACTGGGACATCGTGGCCCAGCTCGATGCGAGCGTGTCCGACCCGCAGGCCTCGCCGCCCACCTTCACCGCGCGCCTGACGGGTGTCGACGGCCTGCGCGTGGCCGCCGGCCGCGACTTCGACTCGCTGGGGCAGCTGCGCAAGGCCAACGAGGTGACCATTCTCGACGAGGCGAGCGCGACGCAGCTGGCCGCGGGCCTGCGCGGCGCCCAGCTCAACGTCGCATCGGTGGAGGAGAAGCCGTACACTCGGCGCCCCTACGCGCCGTTCATGACCTCGACGCTGCAGCAGGAAGCCGGCCGCAAGTTGCGGTTCTCCTCCGAGCGCACGATGAGCATCGCCCAGCGGCTCTACGAGAACGGCTACATCACCTATATGCGTACCGACTCCACGACGCTGTCGGAGTCGGCGATCAACGCCGCGCGCACCCAGGCCCGCCAGCTCTACGGCGCCGAATATGTGTCCCCGTCGCCGCGCCAGTACACCCGCAAGGTCAAGAACGCCCAGGAGGCCCACGAGGCGATCCGCCCGGCGGGTGAGACGTTCGCGACTCCCGACGCGGTGCGCCGCGAACTCGACGGCGACGAATTCCGCATCTACGAGCTGATCTGGCAACGCACCGTGGCCTCGCAGATGGCCGACGCGCGCGGCACCACGCTCAGCCTGCGGATCAACGGCCAATCACGGGGGGCGCAGACCCCAAGAGAGGTCGTGTTCTCGGCCAGCGGTCGCACCATCACCTTCGCGGGCTTTCTGAAGGCTTACGTGGAGACGGTTGACGAATTGGCCGGTGGCGAGGCCGACGACGCCGAGAGCCGACTGCCGCAGCTGACTCAGGGCCAGCGGCTCGACGCCATCGAACTCACCCCCGACGGCCACGCCACCAACCCGCCGGCCCGCTACACGGAGGCGTCACTGGTCAAGGCTCTCGAAGAGCTGGGCATCGGCCGCCCGTCGACGTACTCGTCGATCATCAAGACCATCCAGGACCGCGGCTACGTGCACAAGAAGGGCAGCGCGCTGGTGCCCTCATGGGTGGCGTTCGCCGTAACCGGTTTGCTGGAACAGCATTTCGGCCGCCTGGTCGACTACGACTTCACCGCCGCGATGGAAGACGAGCTCGACGCGATCGCCTCGGGACAGGAACGACGCACCGACTGGCTCAACAACTTCTACTTCGGCGGCGAGCACGGGGTGGCCGACTCGGTGGCCCGCTCCGGTGGCCTGAAGAAACTCGTCGGCGTGAACCTGGAGGGCATCGACGCTCGAGAAGTCAACTCCATCAGGCTCTTTGACGACGAGCAGGGCCGGCCGGTGTACGTGCGGGTGGGCAAGAACGGACCGTACTTGGAACGCATGGTGACCGGCGACGACGGCGAGCCCAAGCCGCAGCGGGCCAACCTCAACGACTCGCTGACCCCCGATGAGCTGACGCTGGAGGTGGCCGAGCAGCTGTTCGCGACGCCGCAAGAGGGTCGCGTGCTCGGGGTCGACCCCGAAACCGGTCACGAGATCGTCGCCAAGGACGGCCGTTACGGCCCATACGTTTCCGAGGTCCTGCCGGAGCCACCGCCCGACGACGATGACGGCAGCGCCGCGCCCGCGAAGAAGGGCAAGAAGCCCACCGGTCCCAAGCCCCGCACCGGGTCGCTGCTGCGCACCATGGACTTGCAGACGGTCACGCTAGAGGATGCGCTGCGGCTTTTGTCGCTGCCGCGGGTGGTCGGCGTCGATCCCGCCTCCGGTGAGGAGATCACCGCGCAGAATGGCCGCTACGGCCCATACCTGAAGCGCGGCACCGATTCTCGCTCGCTGGCGACCGAGGAGCAGATGTTCGACATCACCCTCGAGGAAGCGCTGAAGATCTACGCCGAACCCAAACGCCGTGGGAGGCAAGGCGCCGCCGCGCCGCCGTTGCGTGAGCTGGGCGCCGATCCGGCGACGGGCAAGCCGATGGTGATCAAGGACGGCCGGTTCGGGCCGTACGTCACCGACGGTGAGACGAACGCCAGTCTGCGCAAGGGCGACGACGTCGCCTCGATCACCGACGAGCGCGCCGCCGAACTGCTGGCCGATCGCCGGGCGCGTGGCCCGGCGAAGCGTCCCGCCAAGAAGACCACCCGCAAGGCACCGGCCAAGAAGGCTGCGGCCAAAAAGGCCGCCAAGCGCAGTTAGTTCCGGCTCAGTAGCCAGGGCCGATGGTCTCACCGGACATCTCTTGGGCCCGAGCCTGAGTGGGCGCGGAGCCGGCCATATCCGCCAAGTGCACGGGGCGCGCCAACTGGGTGGGTGCCCGGCGGCCGCGCAGCTCGACGACCTCGCCGACATCCCAGCACAGGGCCTCGGCGTCCAGCGCTCCGCTGACCGCGATCGCCGACGCGAGCACGTGCCCGGGCTCCAACTTGGCCAGCTCGGTCAGCCGGGCGGCCTCGTTGACCGGGTCGCCGATCACCGTGTACTCGAAGCGGGCCTGCGCGCCGATGTGACCGGCGATGGCCCGCCCGGATGACACTCCGATGCCGAACTCGGCCGAACCGATCACCGGCAGGAGCGCATCGTGCAATTCCCGGGCCGCGGCCAGCGCTCCCCCGGGTGAGTCGGGGTGTTCGATCGGAGCGCCGAAGATGGCCAGCGCGGCGTCACCCTGGAACTTGTTGACGAAACCCCCATGCTTGCCAACGGTGTCCACGACCACCCGGAAGAACTCGTTGAGCAGGTGGACGACCTCGGCGGGCGGGCGGGTCGCGGCCAGCTGGGTTGAGCCGACCAGGTCGACGAACAGCACCGCGACGTCGCGCTCCTGGCCGCCCAGCTCGGTGCCGCGCTCCAGCGCCCGTCGGGCCACGTCCTCACCGACGTAGCGGCCGAACAGGTCGCGCAGCCGCTGTCGCTCGGACAGGTCGCGCACCATGTCGTTGAAGCCCGCCTGCAGCAGGCCCAGCTCGCTGGCGTCGTAGATCTGCATGTGCGCGTTGTAGTTTCCGCGCTGCACCTCCGAGAGCGCCCAGCGCAGCTGGCGCAGCGGGTCGGCGATCGACATGGCCACCAGCAGCGTGCTGACCAACCCGATGCCCAGCGCCGCCACCGCCAGCAACAGGATCGGGGTGAACAACTTCTCCGGCGTGGCATGCAGCAGCGAGATCTTGTCGGCCACCACCGCCAGCACGATCGCCAGCACCGGCACCGCGGTGGACAGCATCCAGGTCAGGATCTGCCGCAGGATGACGCCGGGCGCCTTGACGTTCTCGGGCACCCCGCTGCGCAGGGCGGCAACCGCCACCGGCCGCAGCACCCGCTCGGACTGCAGGTAGCCGATGATCGAGGTGGCTGCCGCGCCGAGCCCGGTGGCCACTGCCACCACGGGCGCGGCGTACCGGGCGACCGACCAGCTGGCGATAATGAACACCACGCTGCCGATGGCCCAGGCCACGATGCTGATCAGGGTGCGATAGAACGGCATTCGCAGCGCCCGGCTGCGGGCCAGTTCGGTGGCGGCGGGATCGGCTTCGGCGAGCATGTTGTCGCGGCGCTGCCACCGGAACACCGGCAGCAGCAGCCGCAGAGTCAGCGCCAAACCGGTGAGGAACACGACGACCAGTGCGGTGGCGAAAATCGTCACGTTCAGGACGGGCAAATCCTGTAACTGGATGCGATCCTCGGGCGGCAGCGCGTAGCGAAGGAAGCCGAGCACGAACAGGGCACCGATGATGTCGGCCTGCAGCATGCTGAGCGAGAACAGCGGCCACGGCGTACGCATCACCCAGCGGACGAATGCGCTGATCCGCCCCGGTAGTGCCGCCGCCGTTGTCACTGACCCACCGTATCGGTCACCGGTGACCCTTCGGAAACTTAATACCGATCTTCGGCAGGTCGCCCCGGGCCCGCCACGACGTCGAAGATAACGGAATGGTCGCGGTACGGTGGCCGTTCGGTATCTGTCGGCGGCGCCATTACTGTTACCGGTGATGTCCGGGGTGTTTACGCGGCTGGTAGGCCAGGATGCGGTGACGGCCGAGTTGCTGGCCGCCGCCCACGCCGCCCGTGGTGACTCAGCCCACAGGGGGGCGGGTGCCGGGACTATGACACATGCGTGGCTGATCACCGGTCCGCCGGGTTCTGGGCGCTCGGTGGCGGCGTTGTGCTTCGCGGCCGCGCTGCAGTGCACGTCCGACGGGGAGCCGGGCTGCGGGCGTTGCCACGCGTGCACGACGACCATGGCAGGCACCCACGCCGACGTGCGGCGGGTGATTCCCGAAGGCCTGTCCATCGGCGTCGACGAGATGCGTTCGATCGTGCAGATCGCGTCGCGGCGCCCGGCTACCGGACACTGGCAGATCGTGGTGATCGAGGATGCCGATCGGCTTACCGAAGGCGCCGCCAACGCGCTGCTGAAGGTGGTCGAGGAACCGCCGCCGTCGACGGTGTTCCTGCTGTGCGCACCGTCGGTGGATCCCGAAGACATCGCCATCACGTTGCGTTCCCGGTGCCGGCATGTGGCGCTGGTGACGCCGCCGACCGAGGCGATCGCGCACGTGCTGGTCGACAGCGACGGCCTGACGCCCGACACGGCGAGCTGGGCGGCGTCGGTCAGCGGTGGCCACGTGGGCCGGGCACGACGGCTGGCCACCGACCCCGAGGCCCGGGCGCGCCGGGAGCGGTCGCTGACGCTGGTCCGCGACGCCGCCACCCCGTCGCGGGCCTACGCCGCCGCCGAAGAGCTGGTGGCCGCAGCCGAAGCCGAGGCCATCGTGCTGACCGCGGACCGCGCGGAGGCCGAGACCGAAGAGCTGCGCACGGCTTTGGGCGCCGGCGGCACCGGCAAGGGCACCGCGGGCGCGATGCGCGGCGCGGCCGGGGCGATGAAGGACCTTGAGCGACGGCAGAAGTCGCGTCAGACCCGGGCCTCGCGCGATGCCCTGGACCGCGCGCTGATCGACCTGGCGACCTATTTCCGGGACGCGCTGATGACCTCCGCCAACGCCGGCGCGGTGCGGGCCAACCATCCCGATATGGCCGAGCGGGTGGCAGCGCTGGCTGCCCACGCCCCGCCCGCGCGGCTGCTGCGCTGCATCGAAGCGGTGCTCGACTGCCGCGAGGCGCTGGCGATCAACGTCAAACCCAAGTTCGCCGTCGATGCCATGGTCGCCACCATCGGCCAGGAACTGCGCAGCCAGGAACCGCGCGACTGATTTCCTGGTGCCCGGCCGCCTGCCGTAGACTCGTGCCGCCCGGCGTGCGGGTGTGCCGCCTTAGCTCAGTCGGTAGAGCGATTCACTCGTAATGAATAGGTCGGGGGTTCGATTCCCCCAGGCGGCTCCATAGGTTCAAGCCGGCGCGACGAACCCCACCGGGCCCGATGCGAGGCACAACGCCAGCGCGGTGGTGTTGGCGCGCACGGTGATCGCATCCCCGGCGCCCGGCAGTCGGGCGAAGACCCGGTTGAGTCCGGGATGCACCGGCACCTTGACCTCGGGTCCTTGCGTCATCGACAACGCCATCGAGCCGTCGCTGTTGGCCAGGTAGTTCAGTTCGACGGTCCAGTCCGCGGGTAGCAGCGGGCCGTCGAGCACCAGCCGGGCCGGTTTGTCCGGTTGGGCGAAGTAGCCGCATTGCGGCATCGGCCCGGGCGCGATGGTCCGAACCCAGGTGACCCGCGCCTTGATCAGCCGGCCCGAGGTGTCAAACATGCGCAATTGGGTTGTCGCAGGCGCAAATTCGGGCCTATCGCGCAGCAGCGCGAACAGGTGGCTGGCCAGATTCTCCGGCGCGGCGACCCGCTGCAGCACGAGCGGGTCGACCTCCTGATCGAGCAGCGGCGCGTCCGAGGCCGCATGCGCGGCGGCCAGGGCAGCCCGGGCGTTCTGCAGGTAGGGCTGGGCGGGATTGTCGCGCCAGCTGGTCAGGAACGTCGCCGTCGAGTACAGGCTGCTGGCCACGAACAACACCGTCAAAACCGCCGCCACCGCAGTGCGTTTCGGCGAAGCGCCGAGCCAGCGCGGTCCGGCCTGCCGGCTGGGGGCGCTCAATGCCACGGCGGCCAGCAATGCCAGCACCACCACCAGATCCGGCAGGTAGCGCAGCGTCTGCGCGAGTTCCAGCGCGGTCTGCTTCGACGACCGCATCAGATAGATCGGCACCTGGCAGGCCATGGCATAGCCGACGGCGACCAGCCACACCGGCCCGATGCGTTGCTTGCGAACCAGCGACACCGCCACGGTTGCGGCCAGCACCAGCCAGCCCAGCGCCATCACCGACGGCGGGGGCGTGGCCCAGGGCGAGGCCGGCGCCCACCGGTCCCAGTGCCACGGCCCGCCGGCCAGCCCCGGCACGATGCCGTGCGTGATCGAGCGCATCAGCAGTTGCCAGGTCATCGACAGGTCAGAACTCCACCGCTGCTGATTGACCACGGCCAGATACAGCGCGATCCAGGCCGCGGTGAGGGCCAGGGCGGCGATCCACAATCGCCGGCCGGCCCGCCACACCGTCGCCAGCGCCGGCCCCAGGCTCCGATCGCCGGTCACATGACACAGCAGCGCGGCCACCGCGAACGCGACGAACGGGATCACCGCGGCCTTCTCAAAGAACAGCAGCCCGCCGAAGTACACCAGCACCCCGGTCGCGGCGTAGCGCCGTTTGCCGGTGCGCACCAGCAGGATGGCATCGGCGCACACCCAGGCCAGCGCGGCCAGCATGGGCAGCGAATTCAGCGCCGCCGCCCACCATGCGAATCCGGGCACGGCCAACGGCGTGAACAACGCGAACGTGAACGGGATCAGCAGCACCGGCCGCCAGCCCAGGATGACGTAAAGCGCGCGCAGCAACGCCAGCGAAGCCAGCAGTTGCAGCACCAGCAGGCTGACCGCCGGCCAGGTCCAGTTCAGCGGCGCCAGCCGGATGATGGTGCCCGCGACCAGAAATGCCCCGGGCATGACATGCCCGTCATGGTCGTCGAACAGATACGACGGCGCGAGCAGGTTGTGGGTGCCGGCCTTGCCGATGAGGATCAGGTCGTCCCAGTAGAAGTAGCCACCGAACGCCAGGACCGCGCGCACCGCCAGCTGCACCGCGATGAGCGCGGCGGCCAAGGCGGCTATGTATGGTGGGCCGGTGCGTGCACTGGTTACCGGGGCAGCCGGATTCATCGGGTCGACGCTAGTCGACCGTCTGCTAGCCGACGGTCATGCGGTGGTGGGGCTGGACAACTTCGCCTCCGGCCGCGCGACCAACGTCGAGCATCTGGCCGACAATCCGGCATTCGCCTTCGTCGAGGCGGACATCGTGACCGCCGACCTGGAAGCCATCCTCGGCGAGCACCGCCCGGAGGTGGTGTTTCACCTGGCGGCCCAGATCGACGTGCGGCACTCGGTGGCCGACCCGCAGTTCGACGCTTCGGTCAACGTGATCGGCACGGTGCGCCTGGCCGAGGCTGCGCGCCGGGCGCAGGTCCGCAAGATCGTGCACACTTCCTCGGGTGGATCCATCTACGGCACCCCGCCGCGGTACCCCACTCCCGAGACCGTGCCGACCGATCCCGCGTCGCCCTATGCCGCGGGCAAGGTGGCCGGCGAGATCTACCTGAACACCTTCCGCCACCTGTACGGCCTGGACTGCTCGCACATCGCCCCGGCGAATGTCTATGGCCCCCGCCAGGATCCGCACGGTGAGGCCGGCGTGGTGGCGATCTTCGCCCAGGCGCTGCTCTCCGGTAAGCCCACCAAGGTTTTCGGCGACGGCAGCAACACCCGCGACTACGTTTTCGTCGACGACGTCGTGGACGCCTTCGTCAAGGCGTCCGGGGAGGCCGGCGGCGGGCGGCGTTTCAACGTCGGCACCGGCATCGAAACCTCGGATCGCCAACTGCATTCGGCGGTGGCGGGCGCCGTCGGGGGGCCCGACGATCCGGAGTTCGCGCCGCCGCGGCTCGGCGATCTCAAGCGGTCCTGCCTCGACATCGGTTTGGCCGCAGAGGTATTGGGTTGGAATCCGAAGGTCCAGCTATCCGACGGGGTGGCCCGCACGGTGGAATTCTTCCGGGCGGCGCAGGCCGGCTAACCCGCTTCGGGCGCCTGCGCGGAGTCCATCGCCACCGCCCGGGCCAGCCGCGCGTAGCGCAGCTCGAGGTCCTTGAACCGCATGTAGGTGCTGAGTGTGGTGAAGCAGAACGCCATGATCAGCGCGTAGAGCATCAGGTCGGTGCCGCGGCGCACCCCGAACCATTGCGCCACCACCGTCGTGTCATCGGGCCGCAGCACCGCATAGATGCCGGCCAACACGAACACCACGTAGCCCACCTTGACCCACGCCCGGGACCGCGCGTTGCGCCGCGAGCGCAGCAGATAGACCAGCAGCGCGACGATCGATCCGATCAGCAGCACCTGAATCCAGTTCATTTCGCAACCCTTTTCATCTCGGAAGCCTGCCCCGCAGGAACCCGTCAAAAATGATGTTGACACCGTTGAGCAGGGGCTGCCCCTTCGACATCGAGTACGTGGTGTAGAGCACCTCGATCGGCTCTTCGGTGACGCGCCAATGGTTTTCGTCGATGAGCATGATGAATTCGTTGGCGTGGCTCATGCCGCTCATGGTGATGTCCAAGCCGTCGGCGACCTTCTTGTTGAACACCCGAAGCCCATTGTTGGTGTCGGTCAGGCCAAGTCGGCGGCCCCGCCGGCTCAACCGCGCGGCGGTCTGCAACACGATCCGTTTCACGAACGGCGGCCGGGCACCGTGCTGCGCGCCGAACCGGGTGCCGATGACGACGTCGACGTCGCCGGCGCGCAACCGGTCGACCATCGTCGCCAGGTCCTTGACGCGGTGCTGGCCGTCGGCGTCGAAAGTGGCGAAAATCTGGGCCCCAGGCTGCTTGCGGGCGTACTCGACGCCGGTCTGGATCGCGGCGCCCTGCCCGAGATTGATCGGATGCCGCACCAGGTGAGCGCCGGCCCGCCGGGCGATCTCACCCGTGTCGTCGGCGCTGCCGTCGTCCACGCACACGACATGGTCGAACACCGAGCGCACATCGGCTACCACCTCGCCGATGACAGCTGCTTCGTTGAAGGCGGGAATGACGACCCAGACGGCCCGCGTTTCAGTACCCATTTAAGCCCACAAGGTACACGCTGGTGCGGTCATATCAGCCGGTAGATCGCGCGGCGCGCGACAGAGCCACCAAATGGACGCCGATGCCCACCACCGGGCCGCATAGCAACGCGACCACGGTTCGAGTCTGCAGGGACAGCGGCAGCAACAGCAGCAATCCCGACGCGACCGTGGCGCTCACCCAACCCAGCGAGTAGGCCCGGTGCAGCGCGGCGGCCACCGCCGCCGCACCGGTCAGCGTCAGCATGGCGATCGCCACCGCGGCCGCGGTCAGCCACGCCAGCAGCGCGCTGCTGGCGTGGTACTGCGGCCCGAAGGCGACCCGCAACAGCCACGGACCCACCACGGCCGCGGCGAGCACCCCGACGGCACCGATCGCGCCGACGATCGCCGCCGGGGCGAGCAGGGCACGAATCCGGTCGCTGCGCTCGTCGACGAAATGAGCAATCAGATTGCCCTGCATGGCCGTAAGCGGTACCAGCAGTGGTGCGCGGGTCAGCGTGACGGCCAGGATGATCACCCCGCCCTGCGCGCCGAGCTCCGCGCTGGTCAGCTTCAGCAGCACTGGAAATCCCATCACCAGGATGGCGCTGGCCCCGGCCGCGGTGATCGAATGCGCCGCGCCCCGTAGAAAGGTCGCGGTGCCGCCGGGGGTCAGCAGGCGGGCGGTAGCCCTGGTCGCCGGCGAGGCCATCAGCAGGATCAGCCAGGCGACCGCGCCCGCAACCGTCGCCCATAAGAAACCGACCAGGCGCCACCCGAGCGCCACGGTTGCCGCGGCCACCATCACGCGGATGATCGCGTCGGTCACCATCAGCGCGCCGTAGCGGGTCCACTGGTTGGTGCCGGCCAGCATGCCCAGCAAGGTGGCGTGCACACAGAAACCGGCCAGCCCGACGCTGAGCAGAACTACCGACAGCAGCCGCGCCTCGACGAACACCCGGCCGCTCCACAACGGCGAGCTGCCGGCGATCAGGACGGCCGCGGCCATCCCGACCAGCATGGCGATCCGCATCGGATGGGTACGGGTTCGCCGGGCACCGGCAGGGCGGCCAGGTCGCTGACATAGGGCGTACAACGGAGCAAGAGCGAACTTCCCGGGTGGTTTCCTGCAGCAGGCCGTTGGCCGCACCGGTAACCAGTCCGAAGGCGCCCCAGAACACCCCGAAAATCGAAAAACCGCTCGGCGCCAGGTCGCGGGCGGCCAGGTAGATCACCGCGTAACCGCACAGCGCCGTCACGGCGGTGGCGGTGCCGACCCGGGCCATGCTGCCGCGCGCCACCGGCCCCTGCGAGGCGCTGATTTCGGTCATCGGGGCGGCGGCGCTTTTCGGCTGACTGCGCCGGTGTTTCGCCACAATTTGAAAATTCTATGCGGCCCGCAGCGATCGCCCAGCGCGGCGATCCGGTTCGCTAGTGTGGGCGGCTGTCGGAAAGGATCCATGTCCGCTTTGCGCACCTTCGGGATTTCGCTGGTGGTCACCGCGGCGGCCCTCGTCCTCGGATATGCCTACGGCGGCTTCAAAGGCCTGTATCTGCTGCTGGTGCTGGCCGCCCTCGAGGTGTCGTTGTCGTTCGACAACGCCATCATCAACGCCTCGATCCTGAAACGGATGAGCCGCTTCTGGCGGCGGATGTTCCTGACGATCGGAATCCTCGTCGCCGTGTTCGGCATGCGACTGCTCTTCCCGCTGATCATCGTGTGGGCCACGGCGGGCCTCGAACCGGTGCGCGCGATAGAGCTGGCCCTGCATCCGCCCCCGCACGGCGCGCTGGAGTTTCCGGACGGCTCGCCCAGCTACCAAAAACTCGTCATCGCGGCCCACCCCCAGATCGCCGCATTCGGTGGAATCTTCCTCTTGATGCTGTTCCTGGATTTCGTTTTCCATGATCGAGAAATCAAGTGGCTCAAGTGGATTGAGATCCCGTTTGCGCGCCTCGGCCGGCTGGGGCAGGTGTCGCTGGTGGTGACCGGTCTGGTGCTGGTCCTGGTGGGTACGCAATTGACGCACTCTAGTGACGAGGCGGCGACGGTGCTGACCGCCGGGCTGCTGGGCATGGTGACCTACCTGGTGGTCAATGGGTTGAGCCGCGCGTTTCGGCCATCCGACACCGGCGCGGCCGGCGCGGCGACGGGCTGGCCCGGCCTGACCCTGTTCCTCTACCTCGAAGTGCTCGATGCCGCATTTTCATTCGACGGCGTCACCGGCGCGTTTGCCATCACCTCGGACCCCATCGTCATCGCGCTGGGGCTGGGTCTGGTGGGCTCGATGTTCGTCCGGTCGATCACCATCTACCTGGTCCGCCAGGAGGCGTTGGGCCGGTACGCGTACCTGGAACACGGCGCGCACTGGGCTATCGGTGCGCTTGCGGTCATCATGCTGGGCTCCATCGAGCCCAGATTCGAGGTCCCCGAGGCGGTCACGGCCTCGGTCGGCGTGGTCTTCATCGCGGCCGCGCTGGGCTGGAGCATCCGGCGCAATCGCCGTGATGCCCGCGCCGGGCCATGACGGGACTGATGCCCGTCGGCGTGGTTCAGTGCCCTTCGGCCTTGAACCGCTCGATCGAGCGCTGGATCTCGGCCTCGGCTTCTTCGCGGCCCACCCAGTCCGCTGCCTTGACGAACTTGCCCGGTTCCAGGTCCTTGTAGTGCACGAAGAAGTGCTTGATCACGTCCAGCTCGAACTCCGGAACGTCCCCGATGTCCTGGACGTGGTCCCAGCGGTGGTCGCCGGCCGGCACGCACAGGACCTTGTCGTCGCCGCCCTTTTCGTCGGTCATCCGGAACATGCCGACCGGACGGGATTCGACGATCACGCCGGGAAACACCGACTGCGGCAACAGCACCATCGCGTCCAGCGGGTCGCCGTCCTCGCCGAGAGTGTCCTCGATGAAGCCGTAGTCGGTCGGGTAGGCCATCGCGGTGTACAGGTAGCGGTCCAGACGTAGCCGTCCAGTCTCGTGGTCGACCTCGTACTTGTTCCGCTGGCCCTTTTGGATCTCGATGGTCACGTCGAATTCCACCGCGTCGGCTCCTTGTCTGGTAGGCAGACCAATTTTGCTCTGCTACACCCTAGTCGAGCGCATCGGCGCCGATTCGGCAGAATGGGTTCAGACAGTCAGGAGAGTGATGGCCGGTACTCGCTGGCAAAAATCCACCCCGGTGCTCATCGGGTTGGGTGTGCTGGTGTTTGTCGCCGCCGTCGTGGCGGCCGCGGTGTTCTTCACCACGAGCGGACACGGCGCCACCAGCGCGCATGCACCGATTCCGCCCCCGCACGCGCCGGCGGTAAAGCCGGGCATGACCCCGGTGAGCGACACCGCCGAACTACCCAGCGGGCCCGGCGTCGGCGCGATGCTGGCGCCGGTGGCGGGCGACCCGAACCTGGGCCGGTTAGGCGGACGGGTCACCGACGCCATCACCGGAAAAGAGCTGTGGCAGGTGGCGGGCGACATGCCGTTGGTGCCGGCCTCGACCAACAAGGTGCTCACTGCGGCCGCGGCCTTGCTCACGCTGGACCATCAGGCCCGGATCAGTACCCGCGTGGTGGCCGGCAGCCAGAACGCCCAGGGACCCGTCGTGCTCGTGGGTGCGGGCGATCCGGCGCTGTCGGCGGTGCCGCCCGGCGTGGACACGTGGTACCGCGGGTCGGCCCGGCTCAGCGACCTCGTCGAACAGATCCGCCGCAGCGGCGTTACGCCGACCGCGGTGCAGGTGGACACCTCGGCGTTCAGCGGGCCGACGATGGCGCAGGGTTGGGACCTGGCTGACGTCGACAACGGCGACATCGCGCCGATCGAGTCGGTGATGATCGACGCCGGCCGCATCCAGCCTTCGACGGTCAACTCTCGGCGGTCCCGGACTCCGGCCCTGGATGCCGGCCGGGAGCTGGCCAAGGCGCTAGGCCTGGACCCGAACGCGGTCACGACCGCCACCGCGCCATCGGGAGCGCGGCAGCTGGCGGTCGTGCAGTCGGCGCCGCTGGTCCAGCGGCTGTCCGAGATGATGGACCACTCCGACAACGTGCTGGCCGAGAGCATCGCTCGCGAGGTGGCGGCCGCGATCAACCGGCCGCGTAGCTTCGTCGGCGCCGTCGACGCGGTGACCAACCGGTTGACTACCGCTCACGTCGACACCGCGGGTGTGGCGCTGCTGGATTCCAGCGGACTCTCGGTCGACGATCGGCTGACGGCCAAGACACTCGACGGCGTGCTGCAGGCCGCGGCGGGGCCCGACCAGCCGTCGCTGCGGGCGCTACTGGATCTGCTCCCGATCGCCGCCGGCAGCGGGACGCTGGCCGATCGCTTCACCGACGCCTCCACGTCCCAGGGCCCCGCGGGCTGGCTGCGGGCCAAAACCGGCTCGCTGACCGGCATCAACTCGCTGGCCGGAGTCCTCACCGACCGCAGCGGCCGGGTGCTCACCTTCGCGTTCATCTCCAACGATGCCGGCCCGAACGGCCGCAACGTGATGGACGCGCTGGCGACCCGGCTCTGGTCCTGCGGGTGCTCGTGACGCCGGCGCCGGACCTGACCCTGGGTACTGCCGTCGACTGGCAGTTCGCGGCCGCGGTCGGCCGGCGGTTGGCCCGGCCGGGTCCGCCTTCCAGCGACTACACCCGCCGCCAGGTGATCGACGAACTGGCCACCGCGTCCACCAAAGCCGAACCGTTGGTGCGTGACGTCACCGGCTTGGTCACTAACGGCGCGGTGCCGGCCGCCCGCATCGTCGACCGCGCGGATTGGATCGCTGCGGCCACCGAGTCGATGCGGGTGATGATGCACGGCACCGAGACGCCGCGCGGGTTTCTCACCGGTCGCGTCACCGGTGCGCAGACCGGCGCCGTCCTGGCGTATGTGTCCTCGGGGATCCTCGGCCAGTACGACCCGTTCGCCACCAACAACGGGGCCAAGACGGGCTGCCTGCTGCTGGTGTATCCCAACGTCATTGCCATCGAGCGGCAGCTTCGAATCGAACCGTCCGATTTCCGGCTCTGGGTGTGCCTGCACGAGGTCACCCATCGAGTGCAGTTCACGGCCAACCCGTGGCTGCCCGACTACATGTCGCAAGCGCTGGGCCTGGTGACCCGTGACGCCGGTGAGGACATCGGGCAGGTGGTCGGCCGGCTCGCCGAATACGCCCGCAACCGCGGCGATCAAACGTCGGAATCCGACGCCAACTCGTCGGGGATTCTCGGGCTGGTGCGCGCGGTGCAGTCCGAACCGCAGCGCCAGGCGCTGGACCAGTTGCTGGTGCTGGGCACCCTGCTGGAGGGCCACGCCGACCACGTCATGGACGCCGTGGGGCCGATGGCGGTGCCGTCGGTGGCCACCATCCGCCGCCGGTTCGACGAGCGCCGCCACCGCAAGCAGCCGCCGCTGCAGCGGTTGTTGCGCGCACTGCTGGGGCTCGACGCGAAGCTCAGCCAGTACACCCGCGGCAAGGCGTTTGTCGATCATGTGGTCGGCCAGGTCGGGATGGCGCGATTCAACGCCATCTGGACGGGTCCTGAAACGCTGCCGTTGCCCGCCGAGATCGAAGAGCCCCAGCGATGGATCGACCGGGTGCTGTAGGCCAGCTGCGCGCGGCTGTCGAGGCGTTCATCAAGGCCCACCTCGCCACCGCCGAACAGTGGTGCGTGGCGTGCTCCGGCGGCCCAGATTCGCTGGCGCTCACCGCGGTCGCGGCCCAGCTGCGACCCACCACCGCGGTGGTCGTCGACCACGGCCTGCAATCCGACTCGGCCGCCGTCGCCGAGACCGCCCGCGCGCAGGCTATCTCGTTGGGATGCGTTGAGGCCCAAGTGATCCGGGCGCAGGTGGGCAACCGGGGCGGTCCCGAGGCGGCGGCGCGCGCGGCCCGCTACGCCGCGTTGAGCGCCTACCACACCGGTCCGGTGCTGCTGGGCCACACGCTGGACGACCAAGCCGAGACGGTGCTGCTGGGTCTGGGCCGCGGGTCCGGGGTGCGCTCGATCGCCGGGATGCGTCCGTACGATCCGCCGTGGTGCCGGCCATTACTGGAGGTGCGCCGGGCCGTCACGCACGGCGCGTGCCAAGAGCTTGGGCTGACCCCCTGGCAGGATCCGCACAACACCGACCGCCGCTTCACCCGGACCCGGCTGCGCACCGAGGTCCTGCCGCTGCTTGAAGACGTGCTCGGCGGTGGCGTGGCCGAGGCGCTGGCCCGCACCGCGACCTCGCTGCGGGAGGATTCTGAGTTGATCGACACGCTGGCGGCCCGGGCGCTGCCCGAGACCAGGGCGGACTCCGGTCTGCGGGTGCAGGCGTTGGCGACGCTGGAGGCCCCCGTGCGGCGGCGGGTGATCCGAGCCTGGCTGCTGGCCGGTGGCGCAACGAACCTGACCGACAAGCAGATTCGTGGGGTCGACGCCCTGGTCACCGGCTGGCATGGGCAGGGCGGGGTGGCAGTCGGATCGTCGCTGCCCGATGAGCGATTGTTCGCGGGCCGCCGCGACGGCGTGCTGACGTTGTGGCGCGAGCCGGTCGGCAAACCAATCCATTAGCTGCAATATCGGGGCTGCCGTTGGTTATTCGCCCGCCGTCGTGGCACGCTGTGGGCGTGGCCCAGATCTCCTCGGCGATCACCCCCGCTCAACCCGCGGAGCTGTACCCCGGGGATATCAAGTCTGTCCTGCTGACGTCCGCGCAAATTCAGGCCCGAATCGCCGAACTCGGCAGCGAAATCGGGGAGAACTACCGGGACGCCGCTATCGAGACCGGACAGGACCTGCTGCTGATCACCGTGCTCAAGGGCGCTGTGATCTTTGTCACCGACCTGGCCCGCGCGATCCCGCTGCCCACGCAGTTCGAGTTCATGGCCGTCAGCTCCTACGGGTCATCGACGTCCTCCTCGGGCGTGGTGCGGATTCTCAAGGATCTGGACCGCGATATCGAAGGGCGCGACGTGCTGATCGTCGAGGACGTCGTCGACTCGGGCCTCACCCTGTCCTGGCTGCTGCGCAACCTCAAAACGCGCCACCCGCGTTCGCTGCGGGTGTGCACCTTGCTGCGCAAGCCCGACGCGCAGGGCGCCCATGTCGACATCGCCTACGTGGGCTTCGACATCCCCAACGACTTCGTCGTCGGCTATGGCCTCGATTACGACGAGCGCTACCGCGACCTGTCCTACATCGGAACCCTGGATCCCAGGGTCTATCAGTAGTAGACCCCCGCCCCGATTCGCTGGGCTCAGTCCAACTCCCACTGCGCGGTCACCGAGAAGTTCACGGTCTGCTGGCCGGGCTCCAGCGGAACCATCGACGGCACGGCCCGCGGCGCCCCGACCGGCGGCGGGGCGTTGCCGGTGGCCTCCGAAATGGACAGCACCCGGCCCAGCCGGAGCCCGGACAGCTGGGCGTACTGCTCGGCGCGGCTCTTGGCGTCGTTGAACGCCCGCGACCGGGCGTCCTTCACCAGCTGCGAATCGTCGGCGATGGAATAGCGGACGGACTTGATCCGCGTGGCGTCACCGCCGGTGCCGACGATGAGGGCCAGCAAGCGCGACGCGGCATCCGTTGGATGGATTTTCACGGCGATGGCGTTGGTCGCGCGATAAGCGGTGATGGCGGCGGTACCGCTGGGCCCGGGGTTGTTGTATTCGGGCGACAGCGTGACCTCGGTGGTGCTGATGTCTTTGCGGTCGATGCCGGCGCCGGTCAGTGCGTTGATGACCGCTTGTTGACGGTCGTTGGTTTGGTTCATCGCCGTGGTGACGTCGGGCGCGGTGAATTCGATGCCGACGTCGGCGGTCAGGGTGTCCGGGACGCCTTGCACCTGACCGGTGCCCACAACCGTGACCTGACGGGGGTTGGCCCCCGGCTGCGGCGGGTTGTGCTTGTCGCACGCCGAGATCGCTGCGATTGTCAGCCCGGCCGTGGTCACGGCGATCGATCGGCGGACGAATCTTTTGATGCTGGGTTTCGGCATGACTGGACACTAGCGTCTACCTTGCTTCAGCAAGCGTTGCGGGCATCACCAATGCAATGCCGACCAGGACAACCCGTGCGTGCGTGCATGATTGGCGCGCTTGCTTGCCACGACGGAGCCGCGCTACAGAAGCGGCAGTATCCTTCCGCCCGGACCCTCGTCGGGTGGTTCGGTCGGGTCGGACCTGAATCCACGAAATCCGCCGTCCTTCTTCCGTTTATCCGCGAGTCGCCTCTGGACGTCGTCGGGGAGGCGCCCCTTGCGGTCAGGCGAATTCCACAGTTCCCAGGTTTGAATCGCCCAGTACAAGGCGAACTCGATGATCACCGCCGATTCCAACCAAATGACCCATGGCTCCCATCCGCGATGCTTGAGATGCACTGCGACAACTGCGATCAACGTCACCACCATCACTCCCGCAACGATCCGGTAGCACCACTTGTAGCCGTCCTTGTTCGGTGATTTCACAGAGTCCTCTTGCCCGACGACGAGTGCGGCGCAGAACACGGTGATGATGAAGGACAAGAGCATCAGGAAACCGGCGGCGCCATGAATATGCGCATAGAACCAGTCTGGGAAAAAGACAAGGGCAATAAAGCCGAGCGCCATAATCACCCAGAAAATCCACAGCGCGACGGTTCCCAACGGGCTTCTCTTGTGCCGAGTAGTGGTTGCGCCAGTGCAGGAAGGCCATCGCCGACCAGCCCACAAACAGTGCGACAACGACCGCCCAGACATTGGGCCCAATTGCGGGCTCGAATTCGGACGGCAGATCATGTTGTCCACACCTTTCCTTGGGCGTGGGCGGACCCTGCGGCACCATCGCGATCATCAATGCGGAGACCCCAGCCAGAGTCAACAACGCATCCTCGGTGTCGTTGCTGCCCTTGTAGATGATGAACAGCGTGCCCAGCGCCAGAAGCGCGGCGATCAGAATGCTGTGCGCGGAGGTGTAATAGTAAGCACTGAGGGCGAATTGCCAGCAGGTTGCCGATAGCTGTTCGATGACAATGGCCACGAATACCATCAGCGTTACGATTACCATGCCGACGCGTAGGTCACGGTATATGGCAAGCGTGATGGGCGTTGGATTCTGATCGTTCATGCTGCCTACTACTGCCGGATCACGAGCGCTTTCTTCTGTGCGCTTCAGGCGTGTCCGGTATCTATTCGTGGACGATAGCCGGTGATATGGCGGACCGCAGAGGATCTAAGGAAAAGCCAATCTCAGCAGCTTAACCCGATGGGTTCTTCAGAAGGGTGGATCGTCCGGCAAGGCTGCAGGACCGGCTCGCCGGGCGTCCAATCCGGCGGTAGCTCTTCGGCTTCTCGCGGATCGTTCACCCAGGTGCAATACGGGCTGGTGCTCGGGACGCCCTTGAACAGGAAAAGCATGTCGCGCATGTGGTTTCGGAACTTGCGCGCCGTGATCTCCTGTTTTCGCGCGTCCTCCAGTTGCGTTCGGGCCTGGTTGATCGGCCTCTGCTCGCGATTGTGCTTGCGTGCTCGGGCGATTCGTGCGCCGCGGTGCTGCGATCTGGTTCGTCGTCGCGGGGCCGGCGTCACGCATGCAGGACGGCGCGGCTGGGGGAACAGGAACAGGTCGGCACCGGTGGGCGAGGTCCGATAGGTCCAACCTTCAGGGCGTGACGAGGATCTTGCAGTGCCGCTCGGGGTCGGCGAGATCGTCGAATGCCCTACCGACCGCGTCCAGGCCGACCTCGCCGGTGATCAGCGGGCTGACGTCGATGTCTCCCTCGGCCAGAGAGCGCAGCGAGTCGCCGAACTCCTCGGGCGTGTAGGCGAGTACGAATTGCACGTTGATCTCTTTGGCGATCGCGAAGAACGGATGCACCGTGTCGGGTTGCATGCACACACCGGCAACCACAAGGCGGGTGCCCGCCCGCGCCCGAAGGAGTACGTCATCGATGATGCCAGGCACGCCGACCGCCTCGAACACCACCGCGGGCTTGACGGTGTCGAAGGGCGAACCCTGCGCAGGATCCAGCGTCTGGTGAGCTCCCATCGCGGTGGCCAGCTCGCGGCGTTTAGGCGAGAAGTCGGACGCCACAATGGTTTCGACACCCTTTGCCCGCAGGGCGGCGACGATGGCGATTCCGATCGGGCCGCAGCCGAGCACCAGGGCCGTCTCGCCGGGGGCGGTGTTGGACTTGTTGACGGCGTGCAGCCCCACCGCCATCGGCTCGGTCAGGGAGGCGTGCTTGAAGTCCAGGCCGTTGGGGATGGGCAACAGTAGCGGCGCCGAAAGCAGCATCCGTTCGGCGTAGCCACCGATGGTGTTGTTGCTGTAGACGATCGGCTCGACGCCCTTGGCGGACAACAGCACCGGCAACGACGTGACCAGGGTTCCCGGCGGATGGGTCTCGGTGTCGGGGCCGGCTTCGAGTATCTCGGCGCTGAATTCGTGCCCCATGAAGACGTCGTGGTTCAGGTCGACGTGCATGCCGCCCGCACCGCCGGCCACTCGATCGCTCATCTCCAGCACCTGCGCGCCGTGAGCGGCGAAATGCAGGTCGGAGCCGCAAATTCCGCATGCCCGCACGCCCACCAGCACCTGTCCGGCTTCGGGTATCGGGTCGGGCACGTCGTCCCGGTAGACCATGCGACCGTCGCGCAACACCGCGGCGCGCATCAGTGCACCGCGTCTTTCTGCTCGTCGATGTGCTCGGCGATGGCTTTGACCACGGCCTCGCCCGCCCGGCCGATCAACTGGTCGCGCTTACCTTTCGCCCAGTCATGCGACGAACGGGACGCTTCGAGCTGTCGTTTGAAATGGGGAATCACCTTGCGCGCCATCAGGTCATAGCTGTGGTACGTCGCTTGTGGTGAGGCCCAGTCGTGGCCGAGCATCAACAGGGTGCCGAAGCCACCGGAGCGGTCGAGCAAGTCCTCGATGTGGGCGATGGCGTCCTCGGGCGTGCCGATACAGCAGTTTCCTTTGGCCGCATAGTCCGCGACGAACTCATGCGGGGTCTGGGTGCCTTCAACGCTGTTGGCCAGCGGTACAAATCCGGCGGCGCCGAAGTAGTTCGCGAAATCCTGCAGTCCGTAGGTGCAATCGTCGATGGCCTGCTCACGGCTGTCGGCGATGTGCATGATGCTCAAGACGCGCCAGTCGGCCCGATCCGGCTCATCCCGGCCGACCTTCGCGGCCTGTTCGCGGACCACGTCCCAGGTGGTTTCCAGCGCCGCGTAACCGCCGGGCACCGACATCGACAGCGACAGCAGCGAGGTGCCAAGCGCGCCGGCCAACCGCGGCCCCGACGGCGAAATCATTGCCGCCGTGGAGATTTCGGGATAGGGCCAGGTGTAGGGCCGGATGTGCAATTGCGCGTCCCGCAACATGAACCAGTCGGAGTGACGGTCTATGCGTTCGGTGGGTGCGGCGCGGAACAGCGCCAGGATCGCCTCGAGGGACTCCTGCATCATCCGGCGCTGCTCGATCGGGTCGATGCCCATCATGTAGGCATCCGAGGGGAGCGCGCCGGGTCCGGCACCGAACATCACCCGGCCGCGGGTCAGGTGGTCCAGCAGCACCCAGCGGTCGGCCACCATGAGCGGATGGTGGTAGGGCAGCGACACCACGCCGGTGCCCAGCCGGATGTGTTTGGTCCGCTCGGCCGCCGCCGCGATGAACACCTCCGGGCAGGCGATCAGCTCATAGCCACCGGAATGGTGTTCGCCGAACCACGCTTCGTCGAACCCGAGCCGATCCAGTGCGACGACGCGTTCCATGTCGTATTCCAGTGCCACGGTTGGGGATTGACCGATGGGATGAAACGGGGTGATAAAGACACCGAAACGCAGGGGCGCGCTCATTGCAACTCCAATCCGTTGAGGAATTCCAGTAAGGCCGCATTAACCTCGTCGGGGCGCTCCTGCTGCAGCCAATGCCCGGCGCCGTCGATCATCACCTGCCGGTACGGGCCGGAGATCGCCTCCGCGGCGCGGTCGGTGCGGGTGAAGGACAGGACGGGGTCTGCCGTCCCGCCGATGAACAAGCACGGGACCGGAATCTTCGCGCCGTCGAGCTCGGGCGTCGTCTCCCAGTTGCGGTCGAAATTGCGATACCAGTTCAGGCCGCCGGTGAAACCGGTGCGGGTGAACTCGGCGATGTAGTGGTCGAGCTCGTCCTGGCTTATCCACTCCGGCAGCCCGCCGGGCTCGGGCAGCCTCTCGATGAAGCCTTCCGGACCGGGGGCCACCATCCGCAGCGCCGCGGCCTTATCACCGGATGTCCGTAAGCTGCCCATCATGCGCCGCATCACCCGGGCGGGGTCGGCGTTCAGTTCGGCGTCGGCGACGCCGGGTTCCTGGAAGTGCAGGATGTAGAAAAAGTTCTCGCCGAACGTCTTGCGCCACGCCTTCGTCGGCGCCACGTGTGGTCGCGGCGTCACCGGCACGCTGAGGGCGGCGACGGCCGCGACCCGGTCCGGGTGCAGCAGCGGGGCGTTCCACACCACGGCGGCACCCCAGTCGTGCCCGACCCACACGGCGCGCTGCGCGCCGACGTCGTCGAGTAGACCGACGAGGTCGGCGGTCAGCTGATGAATGTCGTAGGCGTCGACGGCGTCCGGACGATCCGAACCGCCGTAGCCGCGCTGATCGGGCGCCAGCACGTGGTAGCCGGCGTCGGCGAGGACGGGGATCTGGTGCCGCCAGGAGTAGGCGAGTTCGGGGAAGCCGTGCGCCAGGAGCACCACGGGTGCGCCTCGATCGCCCGCCTCGGTCACTTGCAGCCGCACACCATTGGTATCTACTAACCGTTCGGTTGGGGGCACCGTCTCACCAAAGCACAACGGTTGCTGGCTGAGAAGGCCCCGAACGGTCTCGGCTTATCGAATGGCGGCCGGTTGGCGATCAAAAGGGCCTGAGGCGGGAATACTCGATTCGATGCGACTGGACCATGTGGTGCTTTGGACGAAAAATCCGCGGGTGTCGATGGACTTCTACACCCGCGTCGTCGGGCTGGAACCGGTCCGGTTCGCCGAATTCGAAGCCGGAGATGCGCCATTTCCGAGCGTGCGGGTTTGTGCGGATTCCATCATCGACTTGATGCCCGCCGAAAGCATTTCGGCGACCGAGACTCTGACCCGCATCCAGGGCAGCGCCGGCCACCCGGTCAATCACGTGTGCCTGGCGCTCTCGAAGGGCGAGTACGACGCGCTGGACGGGCGGCTGCATGTCGAGGGCGTGGACACCCGCGCGCGGTTGAACCGGAGCTTCGGCGCGCGGGGGTGGGCGCCGCAGGGGTACTACTTCGCCGATCCGGACGGCAACGTGATCGAGGCCCGATATTACGAGTAGTCGGGAACTGTCCGTCGTTAACTGGGAAGGACCGTGTCGACCCGCTGCGCCCCGGCTCTGCCGGAGCTGGCGATCGCCATTGGACAGGACCGTGTCGACCCGCTGCGCCCCGGCTCTGCCGGAGCTGGCGATCGCCATTGGACAGGACCGTGTCGACCCGCTGCGCCCCGGCTCTGCCGGAGCTGGCGATCGCCACTAGCGGTAGCCTGGACTTTTCCAGCTGCGTGTATCTCGGGAAGGACCTGGCCGGCAAGGCCGATGATTGATGAAGCGGAAAAACGTGATTCGCACCATCACGGCGATTGCTGTCGTGGTGCTGCTCGGTTGGTCGTTCTTCTATTTCAGCGACGACACCCGCGGCTATAAGCCCGTCGACACGTCGGTGGCGATGTCCCAGATCAACGGTGACAACGTCAAGAGCGCGCAAATCGACGATCGCGAACAGCAGCTGCGATTGACCCTGAAGAAGGGTAACGGCGACACCGACAATTCCGACAAGGTCATCACCAAGTTTCCCAGCGGGTACGCGGTCGACCTGTTCAAAGCGCTGAGCGCCAAAAACGCCAAGGTCAGCACGGTGGTCAACCAGGGCAGCATCCTGGGCGAACTGCTGGTCTACGTCCTGCCGCTGCTACTGCTCGTCGGGCTGTTCGTGATGTTCTCCCGCATGCAGGGCGGCGCCCGGATGGGCTTCGGTTTCGGCAAATCGCGGGCCAAGCAGCTCAACAAGGACATGCCCAAGACCACCTTCGCGGACGTCGCCGGCGTCGACGAGGCGGTCGAGGAGCTCTACGAGATCAAGGACTTCCTGCAGAATCCCGGCCGCTACCAAGCGCTGGGCGCCAAGATTCCCAAGGGCGTGCTGCTTTACGGGCCGCCGGGAACGGGCAAGACCTTGCTGGCTCGCGCGGTGGCCGGGGAGGCCGGGGTTCCGTTCTTCACGATCTCGGGCTCCGACTTCGTCGAGATGTTCGTCGGCGTCGGTGCATCCCGGGTACGCGACCTGTTTGAGCAGGCCAAGCAGAACAACCCGTGCATCATCTTCGTCGACGAGATCGACGCGGTGGGCCGCCAGCGCGGCGCGGGCCTGGGTGGCGGTCACGACGAGCGCGAGCAGACGCTGAACCAGTTGCTGGTCGAAATGGACGGGTTCGACCCGCGGGCCGGCGTCATCCTGATCGCCGCCACCAACCGACCGGATATTCTGGACCCGGCGCTGCTGCGGCCCGGCCGCTTCGACCGTCAGATCCCGGTGTCCAACCCGGACCTGGCGGGCCGTCGGGCGGTGCTGCAGGTGCATTCCAAGGGCAAGCCCATCGGCCCCGACGCCGACCTGGACGGGCTGGCCAAGCGCACCGTCGGCATGACCGGCGCCGACCTGGCCAACGTCATCAACGAGGCGGCGTTGCTCACCGCCCGCGAGAACGGCACCGTCATCACCAGCGCGGCGCTGGAGGAGGCGGTGGACCGGGTGATCGGTGGGCCGCGCCGCAAGGGCCGGATCATCAGCGAGCAGGAAAAGAAGATCACCGCCTATCACGAGGGCGGGCACACCCTGGCGGCCTGGGCGATGCCTGACATCGAGCCGATCTACAAGGTGACGATCTTGGCCCGCGGGCGCACCGGCGGGCACACCCTGGCGGTGCCCGAGGAGGACAAGGGCTTACGGACCCGCTCGGAGATGATCGCGCAATTGGTGTTTGCCATGGGTGGGCGCGCCGCCGAGGAGCTGGTCTTCCGCGAGCCGACGACCGGTGCGGTGTCGGACATCGAGCAGGCCACCAAGATCGCGCGCGCGATGGTCACCGAATTCGGGATGAGCTCCAAACTGGGTGCGGTCAAATACGGCACCGAGCACGGTGACCCGTTCCTCGGTCGCACCATGGGAACTCAGGCGGACTACTCGCACGAGGTCGCCCGGGATATCGATGACGAGATCCGCAAGCTGATCGAGGCCGCCCACACCGAGGCGTGGGAAGTCCTCACCGAATACCGCGACATCCTCGACATCTTGGCGGGTGAGCTGCTGGAGAAGGAAACCCTGCACCGGGCCGAGCTGGAAGGCATCTTCTCCGGTGTCGAAAAACGGCCCCGCCTCACGATGTTCGACGATTTCGGTGGCCGCATCCCGTCGGATAAGCCGCCGATCAAGACGCCCGGCGAGTTGGCCATCGAGCGCGGCGACCCCTGGCCCCCTCCGGTTCAAGAGCCCGCATTCAAGGCGGCCATCGCGCGGGCCAGCGAAGCCGCCGCGGCCGCGCAGGCGGAGGCCGAGCGAAACGCCAACGGCGGCAACGGTTCTCATGGCGCCCACGGCGGTGGTCATCGTCAGGGGGAGGCGCAGGGGCCCACCCAACCCGACTACGGCGCCCCGGCCGGCTGGCGCGCGCCGGGATGGCCGCCGCAGCAACAACAGCCGAATTACTGGCATCCGCCCGCGCAGTCCGGCCAGCAGCCCCACTGGCAGCAACCGGTACGCGGTTACGCCGGCCCGCCGGGCTATCCCGGCCAGCAGGGCCACCCGGGCAGTCAGCAAAGTTATCCCGGTCAGCAGGGCGGCGCGGGTCGCCCGGGTCAGCCACATCCCGCCTATCCGCCGTATCCGCCGCCCGGCCAACCCGCCCCGCAGGGTGGCTCGCCCGACCGGCAGGATGACGACGTAAGCCGGTCCAACCCCCCGGCTCACGGCTGAGCAAACGGAGGATTCGATGGCGCTGCCCGATACTGCGATGCCCACGACGCGGGTGTTCGATCAGGAGCGCGCCGAGGCCGCGGTCCGGGAGTTGCTGCACGCGATAGGCGAAGACCCCGATCGCGATGGCCTGCGGGAAACGCCGGCCCGGGTTGCCCGCGCCTACCGCGAGATGTTCGCCGGGCTCTACACCGATCCCGACAGCGTGTTGAACACGATGTTCGACGAGGAGCACGACGAGCTGGTGCTGGTCAAGGAAATCCCGCTCTATTCCACGTGTGAGCACCACCTGGTGGCGTTCCACGGCGTGGCCCATGTCGGTTACATCCCGGGCAACGACGGCAGGGTCACCGGCCTGTCGAAGATCGCGCGGCTGGTCGATCTGTACTCCAAGCGGCCCCAGGTGCAGGAGCGGCTCACCACCCAGATCGCCGACGCCTTGGTGAAAAAGCTCAATCCGCGCGGCGTGATGGTCGTGGTGGAGGCCGAGCACCTCTGCATGGCGATGCGCGGCGTCCGTAAGCCAGGAGCGGTCACCACCACCTCGGCGGTCCGCGGCCTATTCAAGACCAACGCCGCTTCTCGAGCCGAGGCGCTCGACCTGATCCTGCGCAAGTGAGTCCGGCCCTGTGCAGGTAATGGGAGTTCTGAACGTCACTGACGATTCGTTCTCCGACGGCGGCCGTTATCTCGACCCCGACAAGGCCGTGGCGCAGGGTTTGGCCCTGGTGGCCGACGGCGCCGACATCGTTGACGTCGGGGGAGAGTCGACCCGCCCCGGCGCCACGCGGATCGATCCGCGCGTTGAGACGTCCCGGGTCATCCCCGTCATCAAAGAGCTTGCAGCTCAAGGCATCACCGTTAGCATCGACACTATGCACGCCGACGTCGCGCGGGCGGCACTGTGCGCCGGGGCGCGGATCGTCAACGACGTGTCCGGCGGCCGCGCCGATCCCGCTATGGCGCCGCTGCTGGCGGAAGCGAAAGTGCCCTGGGTCCTTATGCATTGGCGATCGGTCTCGGACGACCGGCCGCACGCGGCGCCGCACTACCGCGACGTGGTCGCCGAGGTGCGCGACGAGCTGCTGGCCAGCGTCGACGCCGCGGTGTCGGCTGGTGTCGACCCCGGCCGACTGATGATCGATCCGGGACTGGGATTCGCCAAGACGGGACAACACAATTGGGCGCTGCTGCATGCCCTGCCGCAGTTCGTCCGCACCGGCATCCCGGTGCTCCTGGGCGCATCGCGCAAGCGGTTCCTCGGTACGTTGTTAGCCGGGGCCGACGGCTCGCCCCGGCCGCCCGATGGGCGTGAGACGGCCACCGCGGTGGTTTCGGCGCTGGCCGCGTTGCAAGGGGCCTGGGGGGTGCGTGTGCACGATGTGCGGGCCACGGTCGATGCCCTCAAGGTCGTCGCGGCCTGGACCGACGGGTCGCACGCGGAACTGGCTGGAGACAATGGCTGATCGAATCGAGTTGCGCGGATTGATGGTTCGCGGACAACACGGCGTTTTCGACCACGAGCGGGCCAACGGTCAGGACTTCGTCGTCGACATCACGGTGTGGATCGACCTGACCGCCGCCGCGACCAGCGATGAACTGGCCGACACCTACGACTACGCCGCGCTGGCCCAGTTGGCCGCCGACGTGGTCGCCGGGCCCGCGCGCAATCTGATCGAAAGCGTCGGAGCCCAGATCGCCGACCAGGTGATGGACGACGAGCGCGTGCATGCCGTCGAGGTGATGGTGCACAAGCCGCAGGCCCCGATCCGGCAGCAGTTCGCCGACGTCGCGGTGGTGGTGCGGCGGTCGCGCCGTGGCGGCCGCGGCACGGTGGTCCCGGCGGGCGAGGCGCTATGACCAGAGTCGTGCTGTCCATCGGCTCGAATTTGGGTGACCGGCTGGCGCGATTGCAGTCAGTGGTCGACGGGCTGGGCGAGGCGGTGCTCGCCGTGTCACCGGTGTACGAGACCGACCCCTGGGGCCGGGTGGATCAGGCGCCGTTCCTCAACGCGATGCTGATCGCCGACGACCCGGCCTGCGACGGGCAGGGCTGGCTGCGCCGGGCGCAGGAGTTCGAGCGCGCGGCGGGCCGGGTGCGCGGCGAGCGCTGGGGCCCGCGCACTCTCGACGTCGACCTGATCGCCTGCTACGGCCCAACCGAGGTGATCTCGCGGGAGAACAACCTGACGTTGCCGCATCCGCTGGCCCACCTACGGGCGTTCGTGCTCATCCCATGGCTGGATGTCGACCCGGACGCTCGGCTGACGCTGGCCGGTGAGCCGCAGCCGGTCGCCGGCCTGCTTGACCAGCTGGAAGCGGCCGACCGGGACGGCGTGCGGCCGACCGGCCTGACGCTTCGGCCGAATGGGCAGCCGCCGCGCGACCGGGGCCCGACGAGCTGATGGGCCCCACCCGCAAGCGCGACCTGACTGCCGCGGTGGTCGGCGCCGCCGTCGTGGGGTATTTGCTGGTCAAGGGCCTCTACCGGTTGTTTCCGCCGATCACGGTGTGGACCGGCCTATCGCTGCTGGCGGTGGCCATCGTCGAGGCGCTGTGGGCGCGCTACGTGCGAGCCAGGATCAACGAGGGCGAAATCGGGTCCGGTCCGGGTTGGCTGCACCCGCTCGCGGTGGCGCGCAGCCTGATGGTCGCCAAGGCTTCGGCCTGGGTGGGCGCGGTGATGCTGGGCTGGTGGGTCGGCATCTTGGTGTACTTCCTGCCCCGCAAGTCCTGGTTGCGGGCCGCCGCGGAGGACACCTCGGGGACCGTGGTGGCGGCCGGCAGCGCACTGGCGCTGCTGGTTGCCGCGCTCTGGCTGCAACATTGCTGCAAGTCGCCGCCGGATCCGACGGAGCACGGCGAGGGCGCGGAAAGCTAGCCCGGCGCCGAGGATTGCCGGCGGCGGGCGGGCGGGTAACCCTCGCTACCCCGCGGATAAGCCGGGTGAGAATCGCCGTAGCCGCGCGACACGCGGATTGACCTCGCACAGGTACTCTCAGGCCATGACCGTTCTGTCCCGCGGCGCCCGGGTCCGGCGCGGCGGCCGCAGGCCGGGGTGGGTGCTCTTGACGGCGTTGCTGGTCCTCGCGATGGGGGCCAGTTCCGCGTTGGTTTTCACCAATCGGGTGGAACTTCTCAAGCTCGCTGTAATCCTGGCGCTGTGGGCCGCAGTCGCCGGCGCCTTCGTTTCCGTGCTTTATCGCCGCCAAAGTGACGCCGATCAGTCCCGGGTCCGCGACCTCAAGCTGGTTTACGACCTGCAGTTGGACCGGGAGATCTCGGCCAGGCGTGAATACGAGCTGACCGTCGAGTCGCAGCTGCGTCGCGAGCTGGCCTCCGAGCTGCGCGCTCAGGCCGCCGACGATCTGGCCGAGCTGCGCGCGGAACTCTCCGCCTTGCGGACCAGCCTGGAAATCCTGTTCGACACCGACCTCGCGCAGCGCCCGGCCCTCGGCGGCACGCCCGACGCCGAGCCGCAACCGGAGCGCGCGTACAGCGAGTGGGACCGCAACGGCGAGAACCCCCGCGACATCCCGGTCGATTGGGTGTCTAGCGACCGGGTGATGTCGATGCGGCAGGACCACCCCGGCCGCAGCGACGACGCGATCATCGACGTGCCCGAGGAACCCCTGGTCCCCCCGCGGCAGCCGCCGCCGCGGCGGGAGCGGGTACAAAACCAGTACGAGCCGGCCCCGGACCCCGCGTACGCCCAGGATGCCCCCTACGCCGAAGAGGCGCCACATGGGGGACCGGCGGAGGCGCGGTTCGAGGCCCGTCACCAGAGGCCGCCACCTCCCGCAGCGGCTCAGTTTCAACCTCAGTTCCAACCGGAGCCGCCGCCGGGGCCCGAACCGCACCTCGAATCAGAACCAGCGCCGGAACCGCAACGACAGCCCCAGGCGCACTGGCCCGGGGAGGGTTGGCAGCCGGCCGCCGCGGAAGGCCAGTGGTTGCCTCCCGGCGCCCCAGGTAGCAATTGGGCGGACGCCGATTCCCGTGCGGACTCGGCCGGTGGCCGGCAACGTGCCCGGCATTCGGGCGTCGACGAAGCTCGGGGTGGGCTGCCCGTCGAGCCGGTGCCGCCACCGCCGTACGGCGACTCCGGTCGCCGGGTACGGTCGCGCCACTCGGCAGATTACCGCGACTACGAGGTTCGCAGTTTCTCGTCCGCCGACGAGCCGCCGGCCGGACCTCCATCAGCCGTTGCGCCGCCCCCGCCGGCCGCCGCGACGCCGCCACCCCCGGCGCCGGCTCCCCCGATGCACCCGGGCCCGTCCGCCGGCGCGCCCCCGCCACCACGCCTGGCGCCGCCGCCGACACCGGAGCAAGCGTCCCGGCACGGCGGTGACCCGCAGCAAGAGGACCCCGATGGCGCGGGAGAAGGCACCACCACGGGCGGCCAGTCGGTGGCCGATCTGCTGGCCCGCCTGCAGGTGCAGCCCTCCCAAGGCGGCCGGCGACGTCGTCGCGAAGGCTGAGCTGGGAGCTTCCTCACATTGGGTAATGCCTGGTAATCGACTACAGTCGTAGTGACCGAACGGTACCCAGCAACTGGGACCGGAACGAAACAAGATATTTGTGAGGTCGTCTGCGATGGTGCAGTTCGACGGTCTGCGTCCGGCTCGGCTCAAGGTGGGAATCATCTCGGCCGGTCGGGTCGGCACCGCTCTCGGCGTCGCGCTGGAACGCGCGGACCACGTCGTGGTGGCGTGTAGCGCCATCTCCCATGCGTCGCGCCAGCGTGCACAACGCCGGCTGCCCGATACGCCGGTGACAACCCCACCGGACGTGGCCGCCGGTGCCGAGCTGCTGCTGCTCGCGGTCCCCGACAGCGAACTCGCCGGCCTGGTGTCTGGGTTGGCCGCAACGTCGGCGGTGCGGCCCGGAACCATCGTGGTCCACACGTCCGGAGCCAACGGGATCGGCATTCTGGAGGCGCTAACCCAAGACGGCTGCATTCCCCTGGCGATTCACCCGGCGATGACGTTCACCGGCTCCGATGAAGACATCAGCCGGGTGGCGGATTCCTGCTTCGGCGTCACCGCAGCCGATGAAATCGGATACGCGATCGGGCAATCGCTGGTCCTGGAGATGGGCGGCGAACCGTTCTGCGTCGCCGAGGAGGCCCGCGCCCTGTACCACGCCGCCCTGGCCCACGCCGGCAATCACATCGTGACCGTGGTCGCTGACGCGCTCGACGCGCTGCGCGCCGCACTGCGCGGCAGCGAACTGCTCGGCCAACAGACCGTCGACGATCAGCCGGGGGGTATCGCCGAACGCATCATCGGACCGCTGGCCAGGGCCGCGCTGGAGAACACCCTGCAACGCGGGCAGGCAGCGCTCACCGGTCCGGTAGCGCGTGGCGATGCTGCCGCGGTCGCGGGGCACCTGGCCGCGCTGGGTCAGGTCGGGCCGGAGTTGGCGCAGGCGTACCGGGTGAACGCCCTACGGACCGCCCAGCGCGCGCACGCCCCCAAGGACGTCGTGGAGGTGCTGGCGCCATGAGACCCGGCAAGCCTCCGGCCTTTTCGGCGGGCGAACTCAACGTCTACTCCGCCCCGCGCGATGTTGCCGACGTGAGCCGAGCCCTGCGCCATACCGGGCGCCGGGTGATGTTGGTGCCCACGATGGGCGCACTGCACGACGGGCATTTGGCGTTGGTGCGCGCGGCCAAGCGGGTGCCCGGCGCGGTGGTGGTGGTGTCGATCTTCGTCAACCCGCTGCAATTCGGCGCCGGCGAGGACCTCGACGCCTACCCCCGCACCCTGGACGACGACGTCGCAAAGCTGCGCGGGGAGGGCGTCGAAATCGTCTTCACCCCAACGGCCGCCGCGATGTATCCCGACGGCCTGCGCACCACCGTGCAGCCGGGCCCGGTGGCCGCCGAGCTCGAGGGCAGTGTCCGGCCAACTCATTTCGCCGGCATGCTCACCGTCGTGTGCAAGCTGCTGCAGATCGTGCAACCCGACCGGATCTTCTTCGGCGAGAAGGATTACCAGCAGCTGGTGATGGTCCGTCAGATGGTCGCCGACCTCAACATCGACGTGCAGGTCGTCGGAGTGCCGACCGTCCGGGAGTTCGACGGCCTGGCGATGTCGTCACGCAACCGCTACCTGGACCCCACGCAACGCGAACTGGCCGTGACGCTTTCGGCCGCGCTGACGGCCGGTGCGCATGCCGCGCACCACGGCGGTGCGGCCGCACTGGCCGCGGCGCGCGCGGTGCTCGATGCCGTGTCCGACCTCACCGTCGACTATCTCGAGCTGCGCGACGCCGGGCTCGGCCCGGCGCCCGCCCACGGTTCGGCCCGGCTGCTGGTTGCGGCGCGGCTGGGCACCACCAGGCTGCTGGACAACATCGAAATGCAGATCGAAACACCCGCCGGCGCCGCTGGGCCGGACGGACACCACGAATACGCCCAATCACCTTGGAGGAATTGATGCGCAGGACGATGCTCAAGTCGAAGATCCACCGGGCCACCGTCACGCAGGCCGACCTGCACTATGTCGGCTCGGTGACCATCGACGCCGATCTGATGGACGCCGCGGACCTGCTCGAGGGCGAACAGGTCACCATCGTCGACGTCGACAACGGCGCCCGGCTAGTCACCTACGCGATCACCGGCGAACGCGGCAGCGGTGTGATCGGAATCAACGGTGCGGCAGCACATCTCGTTCACCCGGGCGACCTGGTGATCCTGATCGCCTACGGGACCATGGAAGAGACGGAGGCGCGCGCCTATAAGCCGCGCATCGTCTTCGTCGACGCCGGCAACAAGCAGGTCGACCTGGGCAGCGATCCGGCGTTCGTACCGGACGATGCGGCCGAGCTACTGGATCCCCGGATCGTTGCGCGGTAGCCGTGCTGCTGGCGATCGACGTACGTAACACGCACACCGTCGTCGGGCTGATATCGGGATCCAAAGAGCACGCAAACGTCGTGCAGCAATGGCGGATTCGCACCGAAGCGGAAATCACCGCCGATGAATTGGCGCTGACCATCGACGGTCTCATCGGCGATGATTCGGAGCGGCTCACCGGCGCCGCGGCGCTGTCGACCGTCCCGTCGGTGCTGCACGAGGTGCGGCTCATGCTCGACCAGTACTGGCCGTCGGTGCCTCACGTCCTCATCGAGCCCGGGGTGCGCACCGGCATCCCGCTGCTCGTCGACAACCCCAAGGAAGTAGGTGCCGACCGAATCGTCAACTGCCTGGCTGCTTTTCATCGGTTCAACGGCCCCGCCATCGTCATCGACTTCGGATCCTCGATCTGCGTGGACGTCGTGTCGGCCAAAGGTGAATTCCTCGGCGGTGCGATCGCGCCCGGTTTGCAGGTGTCCTCCGACGCCGCCGCGGCCCGCTCGGCAGCCCTGCGCCGGGTGGAATTGACCCGTCCCCGTTCGGTAGTCGGCAAGAACACGGTCGAGTGCATGCAGGCGGGGGCCGTATTCGGTTTCGCCGGCCTGGTCGACGGCCTGGTCGGGCGCATCCGCGAGGACGTGGCGGGATTTGGCACCGACCTGGGAGATCAGGTCGCGATCATCGCCACCGGCCACACCGCGCCGCTGCTGCTGCCCGAGTTGCAGACTGTCAGCCACTACGACCAGCACCTGACTCTGCACGGCCTGCGGCTGATCTTCGAACGCAACCGCGATGCCCAGCGCGGCCGACTGAAGACGGCACGCTGACACACCGGCTTCGCACCGCAGTGCGCGCAAAGCCGACGGCGCACCCTCAAAGCGCAGTCCTTTAAGCTGGCACGTCGTGAGTGCCGACGACCTGGACGTTCCCGAGCAGTACCGAATTCGCCGCGACAAGCGCGCTCGGCTGCTCGCCGAGGGGCACGACCCCTACCCGGTCGCCGTCGAACGCACCCACACGCTGGCTCAGATCCGTGCCGCCTATCCCGACCTGCCGGTCGACACCGCGACCGATGACCTTGTGGGCGTCGCCGGCCGGGTGATCTTCGCCCGCAACTCCGGCAAACTTTGCTTCGCCACGCTACAAGAGGGCGACGGCACCAGCCTGCAGGTGATGATCAGCCTGGACAAGGTCGGCCAGCAATCCCTCGACGCCTGGAAGGCCGACGTCGACCTCGGTGACATCGTCTACGTGCACGGCAACGTGATCAGCTCACGGCGCGGCGAATTGTCCGTGCTGGCCGACTCCTGGGAGATGGCGTCCAAGTCGCTGCGTCCGCTGCCCGTCGCGCACAAGGACATGAGCGAAGAGGCGCGAGTGCGGCAGCGCTACGTCGACCTGATCGTGCGCCCGCAGGCGCGCACGGTGGCGCGGCAGCGGATCGCCGTCATCCGCGCGGTACGCAACGCTTTGGAACGCCGTGGGTTTCTCGAAGTCGAAACCCCAATGTTGCAGACGCTGGCCGGTGGTGCGGCCGCGCGCCCGTTCATCACACATTCCAATGCACTAGACATCGATCTCTACTTGAGGATCGCACCGGAACTGTTCCTGAAGCGTTGCGTCGTCGGTGGTTTCGACCGGGTTTTCGAACTAAATCGAGTGTTCCGAAACGAAGGTGCAGATTCCACGCATTCTCCGGAATTTTCCATGCTGGAGACCTACCAGGCGTACGGAACCTATGACGATTCCGCAGTAGTGACGCGTGAGCTTATTCAAGAGGTAGCCGATGAGGCGATCGGAACCCGACAACTCCCGCTTCCCGACGGCGGTGTCTACGACATAGACGGAGAATGGGCTTCCATACAAATGTACCCGTCATTGTCTGCGGCACTCGGTGAAGAGATCACGCCCGCGACGTCGGTCGAACAGCTGCTCGGAATCGCCGATCGGCTCGGCCCGGACTTTCCTGAGATTCCCGCCGACCGAGGCTACGGACACGGAAAGATCGTTGAGGAACTGTGGGAGCACACCGTGGGCAACGAGCTCGTCGCTCCGACGTTCGTGAGGGATTTCCCAGTTGAGACAACGCCTTTGACGCGTCAACACCGTAGCATCACGGGCGTCACAGAGAAGTGGGACCTATATGTGCGCGGCGTCGAATTGGCCACCGGCTATTCCGAACTGAACGATCCCGTCGTGCAGCGTGAGAGGTTCGCCGCGCAGGCGCGCGCGGCCGCCGCGGGCGACGATGAAGCCATGGTGCTCGACGAAGATTTCCTCGCCGCGCTCGAGTATGCGATGCCGCCGTGTACCGGAACGGGAATGGGCATCGACCGGTTGTTGATGACTTTGACTGGGTTGTCAATTCGAGAGACAGTTTTGTTCCCGATTGTTCGCCCCCAGTCGTAGTTGAAACTGTCAATGTGCGGCTTCCGTACAGATTGAGTATGCTTCACTGTTATGGCACATTGGTGACCTGGGGAGGTTTGATCCGATCTGCTTAGTAACTGCTCAGGACGAAATGCGAGGGTAAGCCAATGGCAAAAAAAGTGACCGTCACCCTGGTCGATGATTTCGACGGTGCCGGCGCGGCCGACGAAACGGTGGAATTCGGGCTTGACGGGGTGACCTACGAGATTGATCTTTCATCCAAGAATGCCGCGAAACTGCGCGGCGATCTGAAGCAATGGGTGGAAGCCGGTCGCCGCGTCGGGGGTCGTCGGCGTGGCCGTTCCGGCTCGGGACGCGGCCGTGGCGCGATCGACCGCGAGCAGAGCGCGGCCATCCGCGAATGGGCCCGTCGGAACGGGCACAACGTGTCGACGCGGGGCCGCATTCCGGCCGACGTGATCGACGCATTCCACGCAGCGACCTAACAGTTCTCCAACCGGCGCCCGGGCTCCATGCCCGGGCGCCGGTTTGTCATTTCGCTGGGCGCGAAACAATCGTCGGGCGGTTTGGGGAAACGAAATAGAACTGCGCAACGTTTCTCCAGTTACGGCGCGCAACGCCGCAGGCAGTCGCAGGTGAGATCGGTCCCGGAAAGACCGAGCGGGTGCGTAGCGAAGAACGCACGGCAAGGTTAGGCCCGCTGGCAAGCCGACCACTACAGTGGAGACAGGTACGCGATTCCGGCCACAGGGGACCGGCAGGGTTGTTCGAAGGGCCGCTAACAGGTTTGTACCGATGTGAGGGAGAGCAGGTAACCCGATGTTTGAAAGATTTACCGACCGAGCACGGCGGGTCGTCGTCCTGGCGCAAGAAGAGGCCCGGATGCTCAACCACAACTACATCGGCACCGAGCACATCCTGCTGGGTTTGATTCACGAGGGTGAAGGCGTCGCGGCGAAGTCGCTGGAGTCGCTGGGCATCTCGCTCGAGGGCGTTCGCAGCCAGGTCGAGGAAATCATCGGCCAGGGCCAGCAAGCCCCCTCGGGACACATTCCGTTCACGCCCCGCGCCAAAAAGGTTCTCGAGCTGAGCCTGCGCGAGGCGCTGCAGCTCGGCCACAACTACATCGGCACCGAGCACATTTTGCTGGGCCTGATCCGCGAGGGCGAGGGCGTGGCCGCGCAGGTGCTGGTGAAGCTGGGCGCCGAACTGACTCGGGTGCGCCAGCAGGTGATCCAGTTGCTGAGTGGCTACCAGGGCAAGGAAGCCGCCGAGGCCGGCACCGGAGGCCGTGGTGGCGAATCCGGCAGCCCGTCCACGTCGCTGGTGCTCGACCAGTTCGGCCGCAACCTGACCGCCGCCGCGATGGAAGGCAAGCTGGATCCGGTCATCGGCCGCGAGAAGGAAATCGAGCGGGTGATGCAGGTGCTGAGCCGGCGCACCAAGAACAACCCGGTGCTGATCGGCGAGCCCGGTGTCGGTAAGACGGCCGTCGTCGAGGGCCTGGCGCAGGCGATCGTGCACGGCCAGGTTCCCGAGACGCTGAAGGACAAGCAGCTCTACACGCTGGACCTGGGTTCGCTGGTGGCGGGCAGCCGCTACCGCGGTGACTTCGAGGAGCGCCTGAAGAAGGTGCTCAAGGAGATCAACACCCGCGGCGACATCATCCTGTTCATCGACGAGTTGCACACCCTGGTCGGTGCCGGCGCGGCAGAGGGTGCGATCGATGCCGCGAGCATCCTCAAGCCCAAGCTGGCCCGCGGCGAGCTGCAGACCATCGGTGCCACCACGCTCGACGAGTACCGCAAGTACATCGAGAAGGACGCCGCGCTGGAGCGCCGCTTCCAGCCGGTGCAGGTGGGCGAGCCGACCGTGGAGCACACCATCGAGATCCTCAAGGGTCTGCGCGACCGCTACGAGGCGCACCACCGGGTATCGATCACCGACGGCGCGATGGTGGCCGCGGCCACCCTGGCCGACCGCTACATCAACGACCGGTTCCTGCCCGACAAGGCGATCGACCTGATCGACGAGGCGGGCGCCCGGATGCGAATCCGGCGGATGACCGCGCCGCCAGACCTGCGCGAGTTCGACGAGAAGATCGCCGAGGCGCGCCGGGAGAAGGAATCGGCGATCGACGCCCAGGACTTCGAGAAGGCGGCCAGCCTGCGCGATCGTGAGAAGCAACTGGTCGGTCAGCGCGCCGAGCGCGAAAAGCAATGGCGCTCAGGTGATCTCGACGTGGTCGCCGAGGTGGACGATAACGAGATCGCCGAGGTGCTGGGTAACTGGACCGGTATCCCGGTGTTCAAGCTCACCGAGGCCGAAACGACCCGGCTGCTGCGCATGGAGGACGAGCTGCACAAGCGGATCATCGGCCAGGAGGATGCCGTCAAGGCCGTCTCCAAGGCGATCCGCCGCACCCGGGCCGGGTTGAAAGACCCCAAGCGCCCGTCGGGTTCGTTCATCTTCGCCGGCCCGTCCGGTGTGGGCAAGACCGAGCTGTCCAAGGCGCTGGCCAACTTCCTGTTCGGCGACGACGACGCGCTCATCCAGATCGACATGGGCGAGTTCCACGATCGGTTCACCGCGTCGCGGCTGTTCGGTGCGCCCCCGGGATACGTCGGATACGAGGAGGGCGGCCAGCTCACCGAGAAGGTGCGGCGCAAGCCGTTCTCGGTGGTGCTGTTCGACGAGATCGAAAAGGCCCACCAGGAGATCTACAACAGCCTGTTGCAGGTCCTCGAGGATGGGCGGCTCACCGACGGCCAGGGCCGCACGGTCGATTTCAAGAACACCGTGTTGATCTTCACCTCGAACCTCGGCACCTCCGATATCTCGAAGCCGGTCGGCCTGGGCTTCACCCAGAGCGGCGGTGACAACAACTACGAGCGGATGAAGCAGAAGGTCAATGACGAGCTGAAGAAGCACTTCCGCCCGGAGTTCCTCAACCGCATCGACGACATCATCGTCTTCCACCAGCTGACTCGCGACGAGATCATCCGGATGGTCGACCTGATGATCGAGCGCGTCGGCAAGCAGCTCAAGACCAAGGACATGTCGATGGAGCTGACCGACAAGGCCAAGGCCTTGCTGGCCAAGCGCGGCTTCGACCCGGTGCTGGGTGCCCGCCCGCTGCGGCGCACCATCCAGCGCGAGATCGAGGACCAGCTGTCCGAGAAGATCCTCTTCGACGAGGTCGGACCCGGCCAGGTCGTCACGGTCGACGTGGACAACTGGGACGGCGAAAGCGCCGGCGAGGAGGCGAAGTTCACCTTCACGGGAACCCGCAAGCCGCCGCCCGAGCCGGACCTGGCGAAGGCCGGGGCGCACAGCGTCGGCGACCAGGGGCCGGACGCGCAATAGCGAGCAAGAGAAAACGGGCGGTTGGTCTCAGTCGGGACTAACCGCCCGTTTTCGCTGCGGTGAACCTTGGCGGTCACAGCACCGATCGCCGTTCGTTCGGCTGACCGCGGGGTTTACACTGACCGTTGTCATCGACGTGCAACGGAATCTGGTGAAAGTCCAGAACGGTCGCGCCACTGTCCAAAGTCAGACCCGAGGCCGTCATACCCAACGGGGACGCGCTATCCCCAGAAGGAGTCGATTGTGTCCCACCCGCAGCTAACCGGCAGCCGCGTCCGATCGGTCGATCTGTCCGCGGCACGTACCGCACTCTGGTTGGCGGCGACCGTCTTCCTCGCGTTGCTGGCGCTGTACTTCGTCGGCGTCGACCAGGGGGCGGTCTCGTTGTTCGGCAGCGATTCGCACGTGCACGAGTTCGTGCACGATGCACGGCACCTACTCGGCTTCCCCTGCCACTGACCGCGTCTCGTGGAGAAACGCCTTATCGGGGGCGGTCTTCTGGCGGGTGCTGTCGGCGCGGTCCTGGCGTTCGTTTTCGCCCGCCTGTGCGCCGAGCCCGTCATTGGTCGCGCAATCGCTTTTGAAGACGGCCGCACCGACGCCGAGAATGCGCACGGCGTGCACGAGCACGGCGCGGAGTTGTTCACCCGCGGCGTGCAATCGGGCCCCGGGCTGGGTTTCGGTGTGCTGATCTTCGGCCTCGCCATGGGCGCGCTGTTCGCAGTGCTGTTCACCGTCGTCTATGGGCGGGCGGAAGTAGGCCAGCCGCAGCGGCTTTCGTTGCTGTTGGCGGCAGGCGCGTTCGGTGCGGTGTACGTGGTGCCGTTCGGAAAGTATCCGCCGAACCCACCGGCGGTCGGACAGGCCGACACGATCGGAGCGCGCACCGGCTGGTACCTGGTGCTGGTGCTGGTGTCGGTGGTGCTGGCGATCGGCGCGGTATGGCTGGCGCGGCGCCTCGCCGCGCGGTGCGGCGCGTGGAACGCGGGACTGCTGGCGGCCGGGGCGTATCTGGTGTCGATCGTGGTGGTGGCGGTGCTGCTGCCAACCGTGGACGAGACACCCGAACCGCTGCGCGACGCCGCGGGGACGATCATCTATCCCGGATTTCCCGCCGACGTCCTCTACGAGTTCAGGTTGCTGTCACTGGCCACACAACTGGTGCTGTGGGCCGGCATCGGTCTGGTGTTCGCGACGATCAGCGGCCGGCTGCTTTCGGCGCGGACGCGGCAGGCGTCGAGTATCGCGGCGTGACCGGGGTCGTCCGGCTGACCCTGCTCTCACATGGCATGACGGACGCCATGGCGGACGGGCGTTTTCCCGCCGACGAACCGCTGAACGCGATCGGCCGCCGCCAGGTTGAGGCGATGGACGGCGTCGCCGGCCCCGCGCAGCGTCGGCTATCCGGACCCGAGCGGCGCACCCTGCAGACCGCGGAACTGCTTGGCCTGCAAGCCGAAACCGAGCCGCTGTTGACCGACCTCGACTGCGGGCGGTGGCGCGGCGCGGCGCTTGCGGCCCTGCCGCCCGGTGAACTGGAGGTGTGGCTGAGCCAACCGGGCGTAGCGCCACACGGCGGTGAGTCGATCGCCGATCTCATCTGCCGGGTGGCGCGGTGGCTGGAGTCGTTGACCGCCAACCCATTACGCATGGTGGCGGTGACACACCCCGCGGTGATCCGGGCGGCGATCGTGGCGGCGCTCGACATCACCCCGGCATCGTTTTGGCGGATCGACGTCGAACCGGCCGGCCGCGTGGTGATGCACTTCCGGGGTGACCGTTGGACGCTGCGCTTGTGAGCCTCAGCGCGGGGCTATCAGCGCGAAGGCCTGCTTGGCGATTTTCAGCATCCAGCCGGTCACCGACGGCCCGTGATCGCGCGGCCAGTTCAGCTGAAAGCTGACCACCCACGGCTGCTGCGTCTTGTCGACGGCATACCAGCTGAACGTCAGATCACCAGGAAGGCCACCGGCTTTCGCGCCGATATACGGCCAGATATTGCGGTCCAGCCCGATACCTGCGACCGCGGAGAGGATCTCGCGCACCGGTGCGGCCTTGCCGACCGCGTCGGCCTGCAGCGCCGCATGGACCCGACAGATGTCCTCGGCGTTGCCGTACCACTCCGCGCCGTAGGAGGATGCCGGCGAGTGGGCCCGCAGCGGATCCGGGTCATAGGGCGTCGAATTCGCCTGCGCCAGTAGCTGTCCGCGGACTTGTGGTGATCCATGCTCCCATTGGCTGCGCAGGTCTGGCCTGCCCCAGCCGACGGAGAACAGCTCGTACATGGTGGGGAATGGGGTCATGCTGGCCGGGTCGTGGTGGCCGGCCGTGGCCAGCGCTTCGGAGATGGCGTGCGTGCCCATCTTCTCGATGAGCAGGTCGGTCGCCATGTTGTCACTCGTGGCGATCATCTTCTCGGCGGCGGTGCGCACCGAAACACGCGCTCCGGCAGGCAAAGCCAACCCCGACGAACCGACCGCCCGGCTCTTGTCGGTGACCGTCATCTGGTCATCCCAGGACACCGTTCCGTTCTTGATCGCGCCCGCCAGCGCGTGCAACACATACAGCTTGAAAATTGATGCCAACGGCAAAGATTCGTGTGTGTTGGTGCCCGCCACCGCATCGCAATGCCCGTCGTTGACCTTGGCGACCTGATAGGAGTAGCGCGCACCCGTCTTGCCGAGCACCGTGTCGATGTCGTGCCATGAGTTGATGGTGGGGGCCTGGGTGTCGAGATCGAAATGATCCACCGAACCGCCGTCGTCGGTGTGAATCCGGATGTCTTGTCGGGCACCGTAGGACGAGGTCAGGTGCAGGGTCGCCACGCTCGCGCCGAGGTCGACGCCATTGAGCGTGAACGGGCGGTCCCACCACAGCGCCTCCATGGTGGTTTCCACCGACTCGACCTTGTCGGGTGCGGCGAGGGTGCCAACCCCAACCGGGCCGATGGGCCAGTCGGAGTTGAGCATGTCCAGCGTCTGCTGGGCCCGGATCCCCGGCGGGGTCCGGGTGTCGATCTGCCGTCCCGGATTCGCCGCGTTCGCCTGCGGGGACGGGTTGGGGGCGCAACCGGGCGCCAGTGTCACTACCAGTGCGGCGGCCGCGCTCAGCGCCCACGCGCGACGCCTGGCCGATAGCCCGCTAACCAGCCTGCTTGTTGCCGGCAACATCCATCACAACCTCGAATTCCAGCAGCGAAGCCCCGGTCGCCACCGGCTTCGCCCGCTCGCCGGAGTGCGCTTCGATGGCGGGCCCCTGCGCCCACGCCTGGAATGCCTCTTCGGACTCCCACTGGGTCACCACGAAGTAGCGGTTCTCGCCCTTGATCGGGCGGAGCAGCTGAAAGCCGAGGAAGCCGGGCTGGTTGTCGACGGCGTGCGCCCGGTGGGCGAACCGCTTCTCCAGCTCTGGGCCGGCGTCGGCGGGTACTTCGATTGCGTTGATCTTCACCACTGGCGACATGCCGCTAGGCTACCTCGCCCATCCCGGTGCTGGGGCCCGAGGGCGGTGCACGCAAGATGGTGCCATGCCCAGCCATCTGTTGACTTGCCACGGGGGAGACGGCGAGCCGCTGGTGCTGGTGCACGGCCTGATGGGAAGGGGAACCACCTGGCCGCGGCAACTGCCCTGGCTGACCCGGCTGGGCACCGTCTACACCTACGACGCGCCGTGGCATCGGGGTCGCGACGTCGAAGATCCGCACCCGATCAGCACCGAACGGTTCGTGGCCGACCTGGCCGACGTGGTGAGCACGCTGGAGGTGCCGGTCCGAATGGTCGGGCATTCGATGGGCGCCCTGCACTCATGGTGCTTGGCCGCCGAGTGCCCCCAACTGGTTTCTGCCCTGGTGCTCGAGGACATGGCGCCGGACTTCCGCGGCCGCACCACCGGCCCCTGGGAACCGTGGCTGCACGCCCTGCCGGTCGAATTCGACTCTGCCGAGCAGGTTTTCGCCGAATTCGGACCCGTCGCCGGCCAGTATTTTCTGGAGGCCTTCGACCGCACCGAAACCGGCTGGCGGCTGCACGGTCACACCGCGCGGTGGATCGAGATCGCTGCCGAATGGGGCACTCGCGACTACTGGGCGCAGTGGCGCGCGGTGCGTTCCCCCGCGCTGCTGATCGAGGCCGGCAATTCGGTTACCCCGCCGGGGCAGATGCAAGAAATGGCCGAAACCGGCTTCAGGACAACGTATTTGAGGGCACCGGAAACCGGACACCTGATTCACGACGAGGCGCCCCGGCTGTACCGCGAGGCGGTTGAGTCGTTTCTGGCGGCGGCGCGTCCGCCGGACTGACGGACTACTCCTCACCGGCCAGCGCGAAGCGGCCGTCGCGCGTCTGCGTCACCAAGCCATCGGCCAGCAGCGAATACAGCGCCCGGTCGCGCTGTGCGGCATCGGTCAGCCACGCCACATCCAGGTCGGCGCGAGTCACCGGAGAATCGTTGGCGCGCAACACATCCATCAGCCGTCCGCGGACCTGACGGTCGGTGCCGGCGTAGGTCTGAACGCGGCGGGCCGGACCCTGCGCGGGCGGATAACCGGCATGCCGCCACGCGCACCGGTCCAGCGGGCACAGCCCACAGCGCGGCGCGCGCGCCGTACACACCGTCGCGCCCAGTTCCATCAGCGCGACGGAGAACTTCGGCGCGGTCCCGTCCTCGGGCAGCAGCGCCGACACGTCGGCGTGGTCGCGCGTCGCGGACGGTGCGCCCGCGTCGGCCAGCCCGTGCACCACGCGCGCCACCACCCGGCGCACGTTGGTGTCCACCACCGGTACCGACTGGCCATAGGCGAAGCAAGCGATCGCGCGGGCCGTGTAGCTGCCGACACCGGGCAGCGTCAGCAGGGTGTCGACGTCCTCGGGAACCTGGTCGTCGTGATCGCGCGCGATCACGACGGCGCACTCGTGTAGCCGCTTGGCCCGGCGCGGGTAGCCCAGCTTGCCCCAGGCGCGTAGCACGTCCGCGGCGCTGGCCATGGCCGTCGCCGACGCGGTCGGCCAGCGCTGCACCCAATCAGTCCAGATCGGCAGCACTCGCGTTACCGGCGTCTGCTGCAGCATGAATTCACTGACCAGGATCTGCCAGGCGCTCACTTCAGGCTCGCGCCAAGGCAGATCCCGGCGCGAGATCTCGTACCACCCCAGAAGTTCGTCTGCCGGGATTCGAGGTCGGCTAGTCACGGGCGACCGCGGCACAGCACAATGTGTGCCATGCCCAACACCTCGCCGGCAACAGCATGGAGAACACTCAAAGAGGGTAACGAGCGATTCGTCGCCGGCCGCCCCGAGCATCCCAACCAAAGCGTCGAGCGTCGAGCGAGTTTGGCGTCGGGCCAACAGCCGATCGCCGCGGTGTTCGCCTGCGCGGACAGCCGGGTGGCCGCCGAGCTCCTCTTCGACCAAGGGTTGGGCGACATCTTTGTGGTCCGCACCGCGGGGCAGGCGATCGACACGGCGGTATTGGGCTCCATCGAATATGCGGTGGCCGTGCTGAACGTTCCGCTCGTCGCCGTCGTCGGCCACTCCGGCTGCGGTGCGATCAAGGCGGCCGTGGGAGCGGTCGACGACGGGGCGGTACCCGGCGGCTTCGTGCGCGACGTGGTGGAGCGCGTGGCCCCGTCGATCCTGGTGGGCCGTCGCGACGGCCTGAGCAGCGTCGACGAGTTCGAGAAGCGGCACGTTGCGGAAACGGTCGCACAGCTCGCATCTCGGTCCACGATCATCGCCGAGCGGTTGGCCGCGGGCACGCTGGCGATCGCCGGCGTCACCTATCAGCTCGCCGACGGGCGGGCCGAGCTGACCGACCACGCCGGCGATTTGGGCGAATAGAAGGGCGGCGAATACGGGCCGGAGACCGGTTAGCCGGCCGCTACTACACGGCGGTTGGCCAGCAAACCTGGCGACACGCCGAGGCGGGTCAGCCGAATCGATGTGACCTGGGCCTACGCTGCCAACGTGCTCGATCTGGAACCGCGTGGCCCGCTACCCACCGAGATCTATTGGCGGCGCAGAGGCCTGGCCATTGGTATCGCGGTCGTCGTGATCGGGATCGTGGCCGCCGTCGTCATCGCATTCATGGGGCATAACGCGGGAGCCAAACCCGCCAATGTCGACAAAGCCACTGCCGCTCAGAACAAACCCGTTTCGCCTGCGCCGCAGGCGCCCCCACCGGCAGGCCCCGAGGGCCCCGCTCCGGTGGTGCCACCGGCGCAGGGACAGAACCCAGAGACCCCCACACCCACCGCCGCGGTGCAGCCGCCGCCGGTGCTGAAGGAGGGCGACGACTGCCCCGATTCGACGCTGGCGGTCAAAGGTCTGACCAACGCGCCGCAGTACTTCATCGGTGACCAGCCGAAGTTCACCATGGTCGTCACCAACATCGGGCTGGTGGCCTGCAAGCGCGACGTCGGTGCCGCGGTGCTGGCGGCCTACGTCTATTCGCTGGACAACAAGCGGCTGTGGTCGAACCTGGATTGCGCCCCGTCCAATGAGACCCTGATCAAGACCTTTACGCCGGGCGAGCAGGTAACCACCGCGGTGACGTGGACGGGAATGGGCTCGGCGCCGCATTGCCCGCTGCCGCGGCCGGCGATCGGGCCCGGCACCTACAACCTCGTCGTGCAGCTGGGCAATCTGCGCTCGATGCCGGTTCCGTTCATCATGAACCAGCCGCCACCGCCACCGGGCCCGGTGCCCGGACCGGGGCAGCCGGGCGCCGTGCCGCAGCCGGAGGCGCCGCCGATGCCCCCTCCGCCGGCCGGCTGAGGCCAACACGCATCAGCTCGCACCTAGCTCAGTGAGTCGGTGATCGTCGACTCCGCCAGCTGCGACAGTCCTTCCCGCACGTGGCGGGCCCACATCGCGCCGATGCCGTCGACCGATTGCAGGTCGCTGGCGCTGGCCGCCAGCACGTTCTGCAGCGTCCCGAATGAGCGAACCAGTAGCTCGGCGTGGGCGAACTGCAGCCGGGGAATGCCGTCCAGCGCCCGGTAGCCGCGCGGGCTGACCGCCGAATCCTGCGCCTCGGTAGTCGTCGGATACCCGAAAACCTTTGCCAGGATGGTGAAGTCGAGCAGTTCGGTATCCGACAGGGCGTCCAGCTCGTCGAGCGTGGCCGTCACCGGCGCCTCGGACAGCGGCTCCGGGCTGGCGTGATAGTCGCGCACGATCAGTTCGCGGGCATTGTCATTACCGCCCAGCAGCTCGTCGAGCTGCAGCCGTAGTTGGCGGCCGTCGGTGCCGAGTTCCACCGCGTCGTTGTCGATCACCTCACCGATCCGCCGGACCAGCTCCAGCCGCTGCACCACCGTCATGACGTCACGCAGCGTGACGAAGTCCTCGATCTCGGCGCGCGACAACTGCCTGCTGACCTCGTCGAGCCTGATCTTGTAGCGCTCCAGGGTGGCGATGGCCTGGTTGGCCCGCGACAGGATGGTCGCCGAGTCGGCGACCACGTGGCGCTCCCCGCCAACGTAGACGGTCACGATGTTCATCGAGTGGCTCACCGAGATAACCGGGTAGCCGGTCTGGATCGCGGCCCGCTCCGCGGAGCGGTGCCGGGTTCCGGATTCGTCGGTCGCGATCGACGGGTCCGGTACCAGCTGCACGTTGGCCCGCACGATGCGGCTGCCGTCGGTGGACAGCACCACGGCGCCGTCCATCTTCGCCAGCTCGCGCAGCCGGGTGGGGGCGTAGCGCACATCCAGAGCGAATCCGCCGTCGCAGATGGCCTCGACGGCCTCGTCGTTGCCCAGCACGATCAGCGCGCCGGTACGCCCACGCAGGATGCGTTCCAGGCCGTCCCGCAGCCCGGTGCCCGGAGCCAGGCGGGCGACAGTTTCACGCAGCGTCGGACGAGTCACAAAAGGTCATTCTTCAGGCCCAACGCGCCACACGTCTAGCCGTCGCGGGTTTGCGGGCGTGCCACCGCGGTGGTCGGCGATATCGACCATGTGCTCCAGCGCCGCCACGATGGTGGGCGCGCGCAGCGCCCGCATCCCGTTCGGCACGATCTCGCGCCGGGGATCGTCCCCGTCCGGGATGAGCGCGATGCTGAACCCCTGGCGCGCGGCTTCGGCCAGGCGCCGCTCCATGCCGCTGACCCGCCGGAGGTCTCCGGCTAAACCCACCTCGCCGATCATCACCGCCGTCGTGGGCAGCGGCAGGTCCGCGAGCGCCGAAGCCAGCGCGACCGCGACCGCCAGGTCCGACGACGGATCGGTCAGCCGCATGCCGCCGACCGTGGACAGGTAGATGTCGTTGGCGCCGACGGGCAACTTGCCGTGCTTTTCCAGCACCGCGGTGATCATCGCGGCACGGGATTGGTCGATGCCGCTGACGGCGCGGCGCGGCGAGCCGCCCGCCGGCGTGGCCAGGAGCGCCTGCACCTCACCGATGAGCGGTCGCTTGCCGTCCAGCGTCACGGTGATCGCGGTTCCGGGAACCGGGGCCGGGCGCTGATCCAGGAACAGGTTCGACGGGTCGGCGACGCCCTCTATCCCGTTGTCGTGCAACAGGAAACACCCCACCTCGTCGGCGGCCCCGAACCTGTTCTTGATTCCCCGCACCATGCGCAGCGAGCCGTTGCGGTCGCCCTCGAAATGCAGCACCACATCGACCAGATGCTCCAGGGAACGCGGCCCGGCGATGGCCCCGTCCTTGGTGACGTGTCCGACCAGGATCAGCGCGACGCCCTTGGTTTTGGCCGCCGCGGTCAGCGCCGACGTCACTGCGCGCACCTGCGTGACGCCGCCGGCCACGCCGTCGGCCTCGGTGGTGGACATGGTCTGCACCGAGTCCACGATCACCAGCGCGGGATTGACCGTGGCGATGTGCTCGAGCACGGTGTGCAGGTCCGATTCGGCGGCCAAATAGAGTTCGTCGCTCGCCGCAGCCGATGCGGTCGGCGCGCAGCCGGATCTGGCCCGCGGACTCCTCACCGGAGATGTACAGCGCGCGGCGGCCGGATTCCGCCCAGCGATGCGCGACCTCGAGCAGCAGCGTCGACTTGCCCACACCCGGATCGCCGGCCAGCAGGGTGACAGAGCCGGGCACCACGCCGCCGCCGAGCACCCGGTCGAGTTCGTCCACACCCGTCGTGCGGTGGCGGCTGGCGTTGGGCTCGATGGAAGTGATGGGCACGGCCGATGAAGCCATCGCCAGGCCGCTACGACGGCCGGCGACCGCGCTGAGAACCGGGACCTCGTCAACGGTGCCCCAGGTGCCGCACTCCAGGCAGCGCCCGACCCATTTCGCGGTGACGTGCCGGCATTCCGAACACCGGTACTGGGAGCGCGCAGTTGCCACGCCATGACGGTAGCGAGCCGCTACGACAAGCCCGCGTCACGACAGGCGGTTACCCCGCTTGGTTTTGCTGCGCCGGCTTCAGCCCTGCCGAAATCGGCACGGCGACGGTGGCCTGTCCGGCCTTCTCGAACTTGAAGGTGAAGTTGTAGGTGAGGCCGTTGGAGATGGGCTTGGCCAGGTTGACCGTCGCCGTGGCCGCCGCGGTGTTGGAACCGACCGGACCGGGCGCCACCTTCTCGCCGTCCGGCGTGCCGACGAACAGCGACCCGCCGGCGGGCAGTCGAGCGTCGCCGCTGACCGTCACCGGGCCGATGTCGCTGGTGATGCCGACCAGTCTGTCGGCGGTGGTCGCCGACTGGTTGACGGCCACCAGCACCAGGTCCACGGTCCGGCCCGGCTGCAGATAGTCGCCGGTTTGGCCGGCCTGGATCCGGATGTCGCGCAGCGCGACGTTGTTGAACGTGACCTTGTTGCCGTTGATGGCCGGCTCCTGGACCGCCATCTGCGAGACCTGCCCAGCTCCGCAGCCGCTCAGCAGAGCGGCCAGAACGGCCATCGCGCCGACGAGGGTGAGCGCGCGGAGGCCGAGGCGGATCTTGAAGCGGTTCACTCTCTCAAGCCTCCTGCTGAGCCGGTTCGACTAAATGCAACTATGCACAGTAGTAGCAACGTCTCGCGCGCGACAGCGCGGGGCGCCAGACCAGCGCAGGAGCGCCGCAAGAGCTGTCTTCTAGGCCGCTGCTGGGCCGCTCCCGGGGCGTTGGTAATGTGCTGCACTGCACGACTTGATCCCCATGTCAACCCCTAATCTGCGCGTGTTGTGCCCCTGACCTGCAGCGTTGCTTCGCGCGTAGTTAGGTGGCCGTGTTAGGATGAAGTAACGAAAGGGGCTCGAATCAGATGATCTTCAAGGTCGGCGACACCGTTGTTTACCCGCATCACGGTGCTGCGTTAGTCGAGGCGATCGAAACCCGGACGATCAAAGGGGAACAAAAAGAGTATCTCGTCCTGAAGGTGGCGCAGGGAGACCTGACAGTTCGAGTTCCCGCCGACAACGCTGAGTACGTCGGTGTCCGCGACGTCGTCGGACAAGAAGGTCTCGACAAGGTTTTCCAGGTGCTGCGCGCCCCGCATACCGAAGAGCCGACGAACTGGTCGCGCCGCTACAAGGCCAACCTCGAAAAGCTTGCATCCGGCGATGTCAACAAGGTCGCCGAGGTAGTCCGCGACCTGTGGCGTCGCGACCAGGAACGTGGTCTGTCGGCCGGTGAGAAGCGGATGCTGGCCAAGGCCCGCCAGATTCTGGTCGGTGAATTGGCCCTGGCCGAGAGCACCGACGACGCCAAGGCGGAGACCATCCTCGACGAGGTTCTGGCCGCCGCTTCCTGAAGGTCCTGACACTTCGGTGGCCCCGGAGACGGGCACCTCAGGCAAAGTAGTCGCAATCGTCCCGGCCGCAGGGTCGGGCGAACGACTCGCCGCAGGAATTCCCAAGGCATTTTGCTTAGTTGACGGCCGCACGCTGCTGCAGCGCGCCGTCGCCGGTTTGCTGGAATCCGGGGTCGTCGATCACGTCGTGGTGGCGGTCCCCGCCGACCGGATCGACCAGGCCGAGCAGTTACTGGGCACTCACGTCGGCGCCGGACACGTCACCGTCGTCGCGGGCGGCCCCGACCGCACCGCATCCGTCGACCTGGCCCTGGCGGCCCTGCCGACGGCGTCTGAGTTCGTGCTGGTACACGACGCCGCGCGGGCGCTGACGCCCCCCGCGCTGATCACCCGGGTAGTGGAGGCGCTGCGGGCCGGCCACGACGCCGTGGTGCCCGCGCTGCGCCTGCATGACACCATCAAGGCCGTGGACGCGAACGGGGTGGTCCTGGGGACGCCGGAGCGCGCCGGGTTGCGCGCCGTGCAGACTCCGCAGGGCTTCGCGACCGACCTGCTGTCGCGTGCCTATCGCGCCGGGGCCGGGATGCCCGGTTTCACCGACGACGCGTCGCTGGTCGAGCACGTCGGCGGCCGGGTCCAGGTCGTCGATGGGGATCCACTGGCATTCAAGATCACCACGCAGCTCGATTTGTTGCTCGCCGAGACCGTGGTGCGCGGGTGAACGCGCCAGATCCCTTTCCAAGGGTCGGCCTGGGAGTCGACGTGCACCCGATCGAACCCGGACGGCCCTGCTGGCTGCTGGGTCTGTTTTTTGCCGGCGCCGACGGCTGTGCCGGACATTCCGACGGCGACGTCGGGGCGCACGCGCTGTGTGACGCGGTGTTGTCGGCGGCCGGGCTGGGCGACATGGGCGCGGTATTCGGGGTTGACGATCCGCGCTGGAAGGGCGTGAGTGGCTCCGACATGCTGCGCCATGTCGCGGATCTGACGTCGCACCAAGGCTTCCGGATTGGCAACGCCGCCGTGCAGGTCATCGGGAACCGGCCGAAGGTCCGTCCACGCCGCGACGAGGCGCAGCGGGTGCTGTCGGAATTAATGGGCGCGCCGGTCTCGGTGTCGGCGACGACGACCGACGGGTTGGGGCTGACCGGACGCGGCGAGGGCCTCGCCGCCATCGCCACCGCGCTCGTGATCGCCACCGGGTAAGCCCGCGCAGCGCCGGGCGCCGGGGAACTACCCGGTAAGCTGGCACGTCGTGACCGATCACGCCCGCTTGCGGCTACACGACACGGCAGCCGGTGCCGTGCGTGATTTCATTCCGCTGCGCGAGGGCCACGTGTCCATCTACCTGTGTGGCGCCACCGTCCAGGGCCTGCCCCACATCGGCCATGTCCGCAGCGGCGTGGCCTTCGACATCCTGCGCCGATGGCTGATCGCCCGCGGCTGCGACGTCGCGTTCATCCGCAACGTCACCGACATCGACGACAAGATCCTCAACAAGGCCGCCGCGGCGTGCAGGCCATGGTGGGAGTGGGCGGCCACCTACGAGCGCGCCTTCAGCGCGGCCTACGACGCCCTGGATGTGCTGCCGCCGTCTGCCGAGCCGCGAGCCACCGGGCACATCACCCAGATGGTCGAATTAATGGGACGCCTGATCGAAACCGATCATGCGTATGCCGCCGGCGGCGACGTCTATTTCAACGTGCTCAGCTATCCGGAATACGGGCAGCTGTCCGGGCACAAGATCGACGACGTCCACCAGGGCGAAGGCGTCGCCACCTGTAAACGCGATCAGCGTGACTTCACGCTGTGGAAGGCCGCCAAGCCCGGCGAGCCGTCCTGGCCAACCCCCTGGGGCCGGGGACGGCCGGGCTGGCACCTGGAATGCTCCGCGATGGCCCGCACCTATCTTGGCCCGGATTTCGACATCCATTGCGGTGGAATGGACTTGGTCTTCCCGCACCACGAGAACGAGATCGCTCAGAGCCGCGCGGCCGGCGACGGATTCGCTCGCTACTGGCTGCACAATGGCTGGGTAACGATGGGCGGCGAGAAGATGAGCAAATCGCTGGGCAACGTGCTGGCGATACCGGCGTTGCTGCAGCGCGTGCGCGCCGCCGAACTGCGCTACTACCTGGGTAGTGCCCACTACCGGTCGATGCTGGAATTCTCCGAGGTCGCCCTGCAGGACGCGGTGAAAGCCTATGTCGGCGTTGAGGAGTTCCTGCACCGCGTGCGGGTGCGGGTGGGCGGCGTCGAGCCCGGGCAGTGGACCGCGCGGTTCGCTGAGGCCCTCAACGACGACCTGGCCGTGCCGGCCGCGCTGGCCGAGGTGCATCAGGCCCGCGCGGAAGGCAACCGGGCGCTGGACTCCGGCGATCATGAAGGCGCACTGCAACATGCCGGCGCGATCCGCGCGATGATGGGCATTTTGGGGTGCGACCCCCTCGACGAACGCTGGGAGACCCGTGACGAAACGTCGGCGGCGCTGGCCGCCGTCGACGTGCTGGTCCAGGCGGAGCTGGAAAATCGGCAGACGGCGCGCGAGGAACGTAACTGGGCGCTCGCCGACGAGATCCGCGACCGGCTCAAGTACGCCGGCATCGAGGTCACCGACACCGCCGACGGGCCGCAGTGGTCTCTGCAGGCCGGTCCAGAACAGTAGGGGCCAAGTAGATGGCCGGTAACTCGCGTCGCCGTGGGGCGATACGTAAAGAGGGCACCAAGAAGGGCCCCACCGTAGGTTCGGGCGGCCAGCGCCGCCGCGGCCTGGAGGGACGTGGCCCCACCCCGCCTGCGCATATGCGCCCCAACCATCCGGCCGCCAAGCGCGCCAAGGCCCAGAGCCGTCGGCCGGCGCGGGGCCGAACCGACGAATCCGAGACGGTGCTCGGCCGCAACCCGGTGCTTGAGTGCCTGCGCGCCGGGGTGCCGGCCACCGCGCTCTACGTGGCGCTCGGCACCGAAGCCGACGAACGGCTGACCGAATCCGTCACCCGCGCAGCTGATTTGGGTATCTCCATCCTCGAGGTGCCGCGTACCGATCTGGATCGGATGACCAGCAACCACCTGCATCAGGGGATCGCGCTGCAGGTGCCCCCTTACGACTACGCCCACCCCGACGATCTGGTTGCCGCCGCGATCGCCTCGCCGCCGGCCCTGCTCGTCGCGCTGGACAACATCTCCGATCCCCGCAACCTGGGTGCCATCGTGCGTTCGGTGGCGGCATTCGGCGGCCACGGTGTGCTGATCCCACAGCGACGTTCGGCCTCGGTTACGGCCGTGGCCTGGCGCACCAGCGCCGGGGCCGCAGCCCGCATCCCGGTGGCGCGTGCCACGAATCTGAATCGGAGCCTTACGGATTGGGCCGGGCGCGGGCTGCGGGTGATCGGGCTGGACGCCGGTGGCGACACCATGCTCGACGACATCGACGGCTCCGATCCGCTGGTGGTCGTCGTGGGCTCGGAGGGCAAGGGACTGTCGCGCTTGGTGCGGCAAAACTGTGACGAAGTCGTCTCCATCCCGATGGCCGGCGAAACCGAATCGCTGAACGCGTCCGTCGCCGCCGGGGTGGTGCTCGCCGAAATCACGCGCCAGCGGCGGGGTTAACACGGGTGCCTGGCCGGCCCGCGCGCGTTCGTGCCGTGCTGGTGGTGCTGCTGGCCGTCGCGCTGTGGCCGGTTGGCCCCGCCCGGGCCCGATCACCCGACTTCGACCTGCAGGCCCACCGTGGCGGGCGCGGGGAGACCACCGAGGAGTCCCTGCGCGCGTTCGCCAAGGCGCTCGAATTGGGCGTCAGCACATTGGAACTCGACGTCGTCCTCACCAAGGACGGGCAACCGCTGGTGTGGCATGACCCGATAATTCAGGCCGACAAATGCGCAGACACCACGCCCGCGTTCGCCGGTGACCCGCAGTATCCATACGTCGGCAAGCTCGTGCACGACCTCACCCTGGCGCAGGTCGATACGCTGGACTGTGGGCACCTGCTCAGTGACTACCCTCGGGCAGAAGTGGTGCGGGGCAATAAGATAGCGACGCTGCCGCAGGTGTTCGCGCTCGTCGACTCGTACCGCGCCGACGCGATCCGCTACAACGTGGAAACCAAAGTGGAGGCCGATCAGCCCGGCGCATCCGCCGAACCGCAGGAGTTCGTCGACGTGATACTGGCCACGGTCAGATCCGCGGGCAAGCTCGACCGGGTGGAGATCCAGAGCTTCGACTGGCGCACCCTGCCACTGGTACGCAGCGCCGAGCCGTCAATTCCGTTGGTGGCCCTATATGACGGACAAACCTGGACAGCGGACTCCCCGTGGCTGGCCGGCGAAAACTCCGCGCTCATCGGTGATCCCCTGATCGGCGCGCGCATGGTGGGCGCTAGCATCGCCTCACCGGACTACCAGTTGGTCACGGGCAAGCCCTACGTCGACCGCGCGCACGCGTTGGGGCTCAAGGTGATTCCCTGGACCGTGAACGACACCGCCGCCATGCGTCAGCAGATCGGCTTCGGCGTCGACGGCATGATCACCGACTACCCGACGCAGCTGCGCGGCGTCCTCACCGAACTGGCGATGCCATTGCCGCCCGCCTACCGGCGAGGCTAGCGGGCTACGCTGCCGGCCAGGACGCCGCCCGCGCGAGCCGGCTGCTCGTCGCTGCGGCGCGGTCGGCGACGGTTGGCCAGGGCGGCGCGCCACATCATGCCCGGGCGCAGCAGCCGGGTAGCCGGATCGATGAGGGCGGTGACTTTGACGAAGCGATCGACGGCGACGGGGTCGTATTCGGACGCAGTGAGTATGCGATCGATGTACCCGTTGAGCAGCCGGGTGAGCAGCGTTGGCGTGCCTTCGATTTCGGGTAGGCATAGGTCTGGGTTGGCCGACAGTTCCCACGCCTGGCGGATCGGCACCGCTGCGGCCCGGAAGAACCGCCGCGCCAAATCTTTTGTGCCGCCGGACAAGCAGTCGCGTAGCGCCAATGCCTCCAGCGCGGCGACCGTCATGCCCTGACCGTAGATCGGGTTGAAGCTGCAGATCGCGTCGCCCATGACCAGCAGGCCTTCGGGAAAGCGTTGCATCTTGTCGTAGCGCCGCCACTGACTGGACGGCTGACCGTGCCGGGCGGGTTCCCCGATGGGTTCGGCGGCCAGGACCGCGGCCAGCAGGTGGGGAGGTGCGCAGTCCTCGACGAACTCGCACATCGACCCCAGGTCGATCGCCGGCGCGTCGCCCGCCACGCCGTAAACGGTGAACATCCAGGTGTCGTTCTCCGCGCGCAGCATCCCCAGTCCGCGCGGCCGGCCCGGTACCGCCCCAACGACGAAACCGAATTCGTGTAGTGCCTCCGGTGCCATGCGCAGGCATTGGCTCGCATAGGTCAGGTGCACCGGCACATGGATCTCGGCCGGGCGCTCGTAGCCCAGGGCAGTCAGCCACGCCGGGGTCCGTGCGCCGCGCCCGGTGGCATCGAGCACCAGGTCCGCGCTCAGCGTGGTGTCCTGTCGGGTCCGGCGGTTGACGACCCGGGCACCGGTGACGCGGCGGCGGTCTGTTGTCGTGGTCAAGTCCACGATGTCGTGCTCGTCGAGCAGCGTGATGTTCGCGATGCGGCGCAGGCGCGCGCGGACGTGTTCCTCGAGGAAGGGCCGGGTGGCGAGGTACGCGGCGAACGAGGGGGCGGCGCCGGTGCGCACCATGAGGTGCCCGCCCATGTTGTAGTACAGCTGCGAGAGATCCCGGCCATCCAGGTGATGCCCGCCATCGATGACCATCTCTTCGAGGACGCCGGGGAACAATTGCTCGAGTACCCGAGCGCCACGTGGCAGTAGGGCATGGAGATGGCGACCCTGTGGCACGCCCCGGCGGGCGGCGGCGGTTTCGGGAGGGATGTCGGGCAGCGGATCACGTTCCACCACCGTGACCGTGTGGAAGAACTCGCTGAGGGTCCGCGCGGCCACCAGACCGGCCATGCTCGCTCCCAATACCAGCGCGTGATTACCAATCTTTGCCATAGCCCACCGCCTATGCTGAATGCCTATCCGACAAAAACCATGGTCATGGTCCGAAAACGGGGCCGACAGCGTAGTCCACTACGTCATTGCTGCGGGGCGGCTACACATCAGGTCCCCGAAACACCGGCAAAGCCTCCCGTTCGACGCTTGCGCGCCGTTATAGTCGCCGAGTGATCGGCGCCGCGACGCTGAGCGGGCGTGACAGCGAATGGGGGATCATTCGCCGCGCCCTGAGTCCGGGGGGCAATCACGCGGGCGTGGTGATCGCCGGAGCCGCCGGAGTGGGTAAAACCTGGCTCGCGCACGAAGTGCTCCGACGCGCCGAGGCGTCGGGCGAGCGGACCAGGTGGATCGTCGGCACCGACTCGGCGCGGGCGCTGCCCCTGGGGGCATTCATCGGCGTGATGACCGAGGCCATGAATGAGGCACAGTCGGATCCGCTGACCGATGTGCGACGAGTGATCAATTCATTTGTCGCCCAACAGCGTCAGCGACGTGTGGTGGTGGGAGTCGATGACGCGCACCTGCTGGACGGACTGTCCGCGCTCGTCGTTCACCAGCTGGCGCAGTCCGGTGGGGTTCGGCTGGTGGTCACCGTCCGTAGCGGCAGCGACGAGCCCGATGCCGTCACAGCGCTGTGGAAAGATGGGCTGCTGGAAAGGCTTGACCTCAAACCGTTTTCGGCTGTCGCGACGCGCGAAGTCATCGAAAGCAAGCTGGACGGTCCGGTCGATGCGCGCAGCGCAACCCGGTTCCAGAAGCTGACCGGTGGCAACGCGCTATTCCTGCGGCAGCTGGTGTCCGACCAGGTGGCCGCCGGGCGGATGCGTAAAACGGCCGGTGTATGGATGTGGGACGGCGATGTTGCGGTCTCGGCGAGCCTGTCCGACACAGTGGGCCGTCGGATGGGTCGGCTCAGCCCGGAATTGGCGCTGGTGATCGACACGTTGTCGCAGTGCGAGCCGCTGGCCGTAGAGGTGATCTGCGATTTGGCCCGGCGCAGCGAACTTGCGGCGGCCGAGCGGATGGGGCTGGTGAACATCGAACGCACCGGCGCCGGGTTGACGGCCAGGCTCGCCCATCCGCTGTTCGGCGAGCTGCGCCGCGCGGGCGCCGGCGAAATGTATCTGTCGGAAATCCGTGGCAGGTTGGCGACGCGGCTGAGCAAAGACGACGACGCCGACATGCAGGCCACCGTGCGCCGCGCACTGCTGCGTCTCGAGTCCGACCTCGATCCCGACCCCGGGCTGTACCTGGAATCGGCACGGCATGCGATGACCCTGTTGGACCTGGATCTGGCCGACCGGTTCGCCACCGCCGCCGCCCGAGCCGGTGCGCCCGGGGCGGCGGGGGTGCGGGCCATGAACCTGGCGCTGCTTGGCCGGGGTGAGTCGGCCGAGGCGACGCTGCGCGAGATGGCCGACGGTGACCTGCCCGACGGCCATCACTGGGCGACGGTGCGGGCGGCCAACCTGATCTGGCATCTGTTCAAACCCAAAGACGCGGCCCAGATCCTCGACGGTCTTGCGGCGCTTGATTCCGAGACCCCCGCCCAGCGAGCGGAGCGGTTGGCGGTGCAGGCGTGCCTGGATGCGGTGGCGGCGCGCTGTGAAATCGCGGCGGCAAATGCCCGGGCCGCCCTGGCTTTTCCCGAGCTGCCCGGTTTCCACGCGATGATGGCGTCGCTGGCGCTGATCATGGCTATGGGGGCGCTGGGTCAGGTGGATGAGCTCGCCGACGTGGCCGCGCAGACGCTGCGGCGGGCGACGACCTCGTTTCAGGCATCGCATATGCGGTTCTGGTTCGGCGCCGTCTACGGGCGTGCCTGCCGGTTGACCGGCCGGATCGATGAATTCGTGAGCACGGCGCGGCAACTGGCCGATTCGTCCCGTGACATTCCGGGCCTGGCGTATGCGAACCTCGCCCTGCTGTCGGGCAACGCCGAGCTGGCCCGCGGCGCCGTCGCCGAGGCGGCCCGGTTGGTGCATGAGGCGGTGGCAGGAGTGCAAATACATTATGTGACAACGGGTTTGCGTCCGGCGAGCTACTTCGCGCTGGCCGAGGCGCACGCCAAGCTCGGGCAGGCCGGCGAGGCGAATGACGCGGTCACCGCGGCGCGGTCATGCGTGCCGGCCGACTTTCTGTTCATGCACACCGGCCTGTCACTGGCCGACGGGTGGGCCCTGGCGGCAAGTGGCCGGCTGGCCGAGGCCGTGGCATGCGTCAAGGAGGCGGCGCTGCTTGCCCGCGGTCGCGGCCAGCCAACGCACGAGCTGGCCTGCATTCAGGCGGCGGCGCAATGGGGTGATGGCGCCGCACAGGCGGTGCGGGCGCGGGAATTGGCCGACGCGTTGTCGCTGCCGCTGGCCGCCGCCGTCGCGTCGCATGCGGAGGCGTTATCGGCCAAGGACGGTGAGGGTCTGCTGGCGGCCTCGGCAGCGTACCGGGGGGTCGGTGATCGGGTCGCGGCCGCCGATGCGGCGGCGCAGGCTTCGGTGGTGTTCGACGAACACCAACACCGTCGCCGCGGGCTGTACGCCGCGGCACTGGCCAGGGAATTGGCCGACGATTGCGGTGGCTTGCACACGCCGGCGCTGCACACTCCGATCGGGCTGAAGTTGTCGGGCCGACAGCGCGATGTCGTCGAACTCGTGGTGGCCGGCCTGTCCAACCGCGAGATCGCCGAGAAGCTGGTGATGTCGGTGCGCACCGTGGAGGGCCACGTGTACCGGGCCTGCCAGCGGGTGGGGGCACAGTCGCGCGAGGAGTTGGCGTCGATCATCCGGTCGGGCCCCTGTGGCCCGTCTGCGCCCTAGAGATCCAGCAGCCTCGCCGACGCCCACAGCGCGAGCACCGCCACCGCAAGCGAGGCGGGCACGGTGCACACGCCGAGGCGGGTGTATTCGCCAACGCCGGCGTCCACGTCGTGCTGTCGTAACACGCGCCGCCACAACAGGTTTGACAGTGAACCGACGTAGGTCAGGTTTGGTCCGATGTTCACCCCGATCAGCACCGCCAGAACCGCTACCGGCCCACTCGGCGCAACCAGCGGCAGCAGCACCAGCGTGGCGGGCAGGTTGTTGACGACGTTGGCCAGCATGGCGGCTATTGCGGCGATGGCGAGCAATGCGGGCAGGCCCGAACCCGACGGCAGCACCGCCGACATCGCCCGGTCCATCCCGTTGAGCATGACCGCCTGCACCACGACGCCCAGCGCCAGCACGAACACCAGGAACGACACATTCGCCGAGCGCACGATGTCGGACACCGAGGTGTGCCGGTGCCGCAGGCTGCGTACCGCCAGCGCGGCGGCGCCGCACAGCGCCACCCAGGCCGGGGCGATCCCCACCGACTGGGCCACCGCGAACCCCGCGAGTGTCAGCGCGACCACCACCAACACGAACACCGGTGGGCGCGGCGGCGCGCCCGACTGCTCCGGGTCCGGCTGCACCCGCAGATCCTTGGCGAAGAACCACCGGAAGATCACGTAGAGAACAGCCACCGCGCCCACCCACGGCGCCGCCATCACCAGCGTGAATTTGGTGAACGAGATGTGGGCGGTGTGGAAGGCCAGCAGGTTGGTCAGGTTGGACACCGGCAGTAACAGCGAGGCGCCGTTGGCCAGATGCGCGGTGGCGTAGGCGTACGGCCGCACCCGGGTGCGCTGCCGCCGAACGGCGGCCAGCACCACCGGGGTCAGCAACACGACGGCCGCGTCCAGGCTCAGCACCGCGGTGATCACGGAGGCGATGATGAACACACGCCGCAGCAGGCCGCCCGACCCGACCCGGCCCCGGGTGATCGCCGCGCCCGCGGCTTCGAAGAGGCCCTCGTCGTCGCAGAGCTTGGCCAGCACCAGCACCGCACCCAGGAATGCGACCACCCCGGACAGGTCGGCGATCTGTTTCTCCGCCTGATGCACCGAGATCGCGCCGACTGCGATCAGGATCAGGGCCGCCGGGACCGCCGCCAACGCCTCGGGCCAGCCCCCGGGGCGCGCGACGGCGAACGCCAGGACAACAGCAAGCAGCAACAGCGCAAGCGTCAGGCTCAACGTTTGAACCGCTTCACTTCCAAGGGTCTTCGCGGCGCCACACCGTGGGCAGATGCACGGCGACACCGTCCTGCGCGGCCAGCTCGTCGAGGACGCGGACGGAGACGTCCAAGTCGTCGCCGGCATAGGGCAAGGCCCGCAACGGTTTTGTCAGCGGGCGAAAGAAGTCGTCCCAGTGAATGAGGATCACCCGACGGGCGCCCACCGCGCGCACGGTCTCGGTCCAGTAGTCGATGAGGTATGACCGCGGCTGCAACCCCAGCTGCCCGACGGACAGGTACACGGCGTCGGCGCGGTGGCCGGCCAGGGCGCCCTTGACGAAGCCGGCACTGCCCTGGATCAGCAGCCGCCGGCCGGTCGGACGGTGGCACATCAGCGTCGACCAGGACTCCCCGCAGCGATACGCCGACGCCTTCACCGGCGGGGTCACCGGTTCGTCGATGACGCCGGGAAACCGGTCGGGCGGGCAGTGGTGCGATTCGATCAGGGTGACGTCGTAGGCGCCCAACCGAATCGGTTCGCCGTCGACCGCGACGACGATACGGTTCTCGGGCAACCCGTACCCGCGCCCGACATTGGCCGCGGACTGCCCGCCGACCAGCTGGGCGCCGGTGCGGTCGGCGACCAGCGCGGAGTCCAGCACGTGGTCGATGTGGGTGTGCACCGGTATGACCGCCGCCAGCCGCGAGACCTTGGCCCGGGCCAGGCATCCATCGACGCGCGCGGGCGAGGGTGCCACCTTGCCGGCCGCGACCTTGGCCAGGCTGGGCCGGGAGAAGTAGCCGTCGGTCATCAACGCCGATGAGCCGTCGTCGACCAGCAGGGTGGCAACGCCCATCCAGGTCACCGAGAGCGCGTCGGGTTCGGCGGCGGGGGCGTCGAACCGGTCCGCGAACCGGGCGATATCGGGGCGACCGAGCCTGAGTCGCATCAGCAGAAGGCCCTGATCTCGATGCCGGCCGCCATCAGGCCTTCGCGAACGGCGGTGGCGATCTGCACCGCTCCCGGCGAATCACCATGCACACAAACCGATTCCGCTTTCAATGTGAGCCGGGTGCCGTCGACCGCGCTGACCTGCCCCGAGGCGACCAGGGTCGCCACCCGGTCGGCGATCGCCGCGGGGTCGTGCAGCACCGCGCCCTGCTCACGACGGGACACCAGTCCGCCGTCCGGCCGGTAGGCGCGGTCGGCGAAAGCCTCTGCGACCGTGCGTAACTCGCGGCGAGCGGCTTCGTCGAAAAACGCTGAGCCCGCCATGCCCAGCACCGGCAGCCCGGCATCCACCAGGCGCACCGCCTCGGCCACGGCGGCCGCCTGCTCGGTGTGGGTCACGATCGTGTTGTAGAGCGCGCCATGCGGTTTCACGTAGGACACCGCAGAACCGGCCGCGTGCGCTATCGCCTGCAGCGCGCCGATCTGATACACCACGTCGGCCATGAGTTCGTCGGCGGCGACGTCGATGAAGCGCCTGCCGAACCCGGCCAGGTCGCGGTAGCTCACCTGCGCTCCGATCCGGACCCCACGCCGGGCGGCCGACCGGCATACCCGCAGCAGGCCCGCGGGATCGCCGGCGTGAAAACCGCACGCGACGTTGGCGCTGGTGACGATGCCGAGCATGGCGTCGTCGTCACCCAGGCGCCAGACGCCGAAGCCCTCGCCCAGGTCGGCGTTGAGGTCGATACCGGCCACCCGCCCAGCTTATGGGGGCGCCCGCACGCGGGCCTAGGCGAGGACGTGGTGCGGCGCCTAGCTACTGCCTGGCGACCTTGGCGGCGATCTGCTCGGCGAGGTCGACCGCCGACCCGCCGGGCAGGAAGGAGCCGCAGGTGGCGACGTCGACGACGATGTTGTTGCGCGCGGTCAGCGCCCGCTGGCACGTCCAGCCGTTGCTGTCGTCCTGAACTTCCGACGTGCTCAGCGTGCCGCCGACCTTGTGGGCATCCCCGACCGTCCACGCGATTTCGGGCTTGTCCGGCCGATGTTCGGAAAACTTGCGATTGGCGCAGGCGAACCACCGTCGCACCGAGGCGTCGTAGAACGTGTTGGCCTTGCGCGCCGAGGGGTAGGCGATCACGGCCTGGATGGCGGAGTCGTTGCGGACCGACGGGTCATCGAAGTTGTCATCGAAGCGCTGGCCGCGCATCGCGGTCCAGCCGGAGTCCGCGTAGACGGCTTCCTGGGCCGGGCCGTCCATGGCCAGGCAGCTCTTGTCGCTGAAAGTCGAGTTCCAGTCCCACATCGCCTGCGCGCCGTACCGCAGCCGCATCCCCGCTTTGAGTAAGGAGTTGATCTGGTCCACGCCGAGCAGCAGCCCGTCCAGGGACGCGGCGGGCACCGGGGTCTGGGGGAGTGGGCCGGAGTGGTCCGCGGGCGACGCGCTTCCGGCGACGACGACGGTGCAGGCGGTCGCCAGGGCGGACACCGCCGCCGCCTGCACCAGGAACGCGATTCGCCGGCGCACCATTGCCTTCCGGACGTGTGGCCAATCTGTGCACCCAGTTTAGGCGGCAGCGGATTGCCGGCGTCCTATCCGCCAGCAGACCAGGTAGATCAGAACGAGATGCTGGCGACGAAGACCGACACCGGCACGCCGGGCGCCAGCGACAGCACCAGGCCGCCCACGGCGGACACCTCGATTTCCTCTCGCCGGCCAGTCAGCCGATCCACAATACTAATGAAAATCGTTTCCATTACACAGCCGCAAGCTGAAGCGCATACGCGGGGACCCCGGTCCGCTGTAGCCTCACCGAACGTGAGTCCCCCACCGCGCCGGCGTGCGACTCTGGCGTCATTGGCGGACGAGCTCAACGTTTCGCGCACGACGATCTCGAATGCCTTCAACCGGCCCGATCAGCTCTCCCCGGACCTGCGTGAGCGCGTGCTCGCGACGGCCAAGCGACTGGGATACGCCGGCCCCGACCCGGTGGCGCGATCGCTGCGGACCCGCAAGGCCGGCGCGGTCGGTCTGGTGATGGCCGAACCGCTGACCTACTTCTTCAGCGACCCCGCCGCGCGGGACTTCGTCACCGGGGTGGCGCAGGCGTGCGAGGAGCAGGGGCAGGGGCTGTTGCTGGTGGCCGTCGGGCCCAGCCGCAGCCTCAAAGACGGCACCGCCGCGGTGCTTTCGGCCGGCGTCGACGGCTTCGTGGTGTATTCGGTGTGCGACGAAGATCCCTACCTGCAGGTGGTGCAGCAGCGCCGGCTGCCGGTCGTGGTGGTCGACCAGCCCAAAGGGTTGGCCGGAGTCTCGCGGGTGGGCATCGACGACCGCGCCGCGATGCGCGAGCTCGCCGACTACGTACTGGGCCTGGGGCATCGCGAGATCGGGCTACTGACCATGCGGCTGGGCCGGGACCGACGGCAGGGCCTGGTGGACCCCGACCGGTTGCGCTCGCCGGCCTTCGACGTGCAACGCGAACGCATCAGCGGCGTGTGGGACGCGATGACGGCCGCCGGTGTCGACCCGGATTCCCTGACCGTCGTGGAAAGCTACGAGCACCTGCCCGAATCGGGCGGCGCCGCCGCCAAGGCGGCCCTGGAGGCCAATCCGCGCATCACCGCGCTGATGTGCACCGCGGACATCCTGGCCCTGTCCGCCATGGATTACCTACGGGCACATGGCATCTACGTGCCCGGGCAGATGACCGTCACCGGTTTCGACGGCGTGCCCGACGCCATCAACCGCGGCCTGACCACGGTGTCGCAATCCAGCCTGCAGAAGGGCTGCCGGGCCGCCGAGCTGTTGTTGAAGCCGCCGCGATCGGGTCTGCCGGCCGTCGAACTCTTGGATACCGAGCTGATCCGCGGCCGCACCGCCGGTCCGCCGGGGTGAGCCGGACTACTTGGAGTCTTGGTCGCCGATCAGCAACCGCACGGCCAGGTCCAACCGCTTGCTGACGTCGGTGGCCGAGGCTCGCCGGGTGAGCCACGCCAGCAGGTTCGACAGCCACACGTCCGAGATCACCCGGGCGATGTGGTACTGGTCCTCGGTCGGTTCGCCGTCGGCCATCGCGCGCGCGAACATCGAGTCGATAAGCTTCTCGACCTGGTCGACTTCGCTGGCCGCCGACGCGTCGGCGAACACGTAGGCGCGCGTCATCGCCTCGGTCAGCAGGGGATTGCGCTGCATCGCCCGGTTCAGCTTGCCCACCATGAAGTTGAGTCGCTGAAATGGCGTGCCGCCGGTCATGGCCGAGCGGTCCGTCTTGGCGTCGATGCGGCTGAATTCGCGGCCCAGCGCCGACACCAGCAGGTGCACCTTCGACGGGAAATACCGGTACAGCGTCCCCACCGCAACGTCGGCGCGGTCGGCCACCGCGCGCATTTGCACTGCCTCGTAACCGCCCTTGGAGGCGATTGCCATGGTGGCATCGAGGATGCGCTTGCGGCGTTCTCGCTGCGCCTCAGACCCCAGTTCGGATTCCGCCAGTACCGCCACGTTCATGACCTCGCGCGGCTGCGAGTCAGAAACGCGGCTGGGATTTGCGTTGGCTGGCATGTGACGGTTTGCTCCTGTCCCCGGCGGTACGTTTGCAAACGATACGCATTCTGCGTGTGAATTTCCCACCTCCATACCGCCGCGGACAAGCGCTGTGCTGCTGTGATGGCGTTCGACTTGACGGTCGATCACTGGCACTATTAGAACACGTTCTAGTCTCCGAAGAGCGGGCTGCGCGCCAACACGTGATGGCGAGGTACCCGCTTGGCGGGCAGATCGCACAATCAGGACAGGGGTCCAACCCCTGGTCACGTCGACAGTCAAGGACGCGGAGGTCCTCTCAGGTGGTAGCGACCGTCACCGACGAGCAGTTTGCCGCGCGAGCCCTGGTGCGCGACTGGGCCCGCAATTCGACGTCCGGGCCTGGCGGAACCGCGGCGATCCGCGACGTGGAGCAGGGCAAGTCCGACGCCTGGCGGCCGGTGTTCTCGCGACTGGCGGAACTGGGGATCTTCGGCGTCGCGATCCCGGAGGAGTTCGGCGGCGCGGACGGCAGCATCGAAGACCTGTGCGCGATGGTCGGGGAAGCCGCGAAAGCGCTGGTTCCCGGGCCGGTCGCCACCACCGCGCTGGCCACGTTGGTGGTGTCGGATCCCGAGTTGCTGGGCGCGCTCGCCTCGGGTGAACGCTTCGCCGGGCTGGCATTGGAAGGCGACATCGAGTTCGACGACGCGACGTCGAAAGCCTCGGGCACCGTGGCGTTCGCGCTGGGTGTGGCCGACGGCGCCGTGCTGTTGGCGCCGGCGGGCGGGAAGTGGCTGCTGATCGACACCGGCGACGAGGGCGTGCAGATCGAGCCCCTGCGGGCCAGCGACTTCTCCCGGCCGCTGGCCCGGGTGGCGCTGAACTCGGCGCCGGCCACTGTGGTGTCGGACACCCGCGAACGCGTCGAGGAGCTGACCGCGACGGTGCTGGCGGCCGAGGCGGCCGGCATCACCCGGTGGTCGCTGGAGACCGCCGTCGACTACGCCAAGGTCCGCGAGCAGTTCGGCAGGCCGATCGGCAGTTTCCAGGCCATCAAGCACATCTGCGCCGAGATGCTGTGCCGCGCCGAGCAGGCCGAGGTGGCCGCCGCCGATGCCGCGCGCGCCGCGGCAGAGGGTGACGAATCCCAGTTCTCCATCGCCGCGGCCCTGGCCGCGAGCACCGGCATCGCCGCCGTGAAGGCCAATGTCAAGGACTGCATCCAGGTGCTCGGCGGCATCGGCTGCACCTGGGAGCACGACGCGCACCTGTACCTGCGCCGGGCCCACGCCATCGGCCGGTTCCTGGGCGGAGCCGAGACCTGGCTGCGCCGCATCACCGCGCTGACCCAGGCGGGCGTGCGACGCCGGCTGGGTATCGACCTCAGCGAGGTCGAGGACCAGCGCCAGGAGATCGCCGCCGCCGTCGCCCAGATCGCCGACCTGCCCGAGGAGAAGCGGCAGGCGGCGCTGGCCGACGCGGGCCTGCAGGCGCCGCACTGGCCGGAGCCCTACGGGCGCGGCGCCGGACCGGCCGAGCAGCTGTTGATCGATCAGGAGCTGGCGGCGGCCGGTGTGGCCCGGCCCGACCTGGTGATCGGTTGGTGGGCGGCGCCGACCATCCTCGAGCACGGCACGCCGGAACAGGTCGAGCGTTTCGTGCCGGGCACCACGCGCGGCGAATTCCTTTGGTGTCAGCTGTTTTCCGAGCCGGGAGCCGGCTCGGACCTGGCCTCGCTGCGCACCAGAGCGGTCCGGACCGACGGCGGCTGGCACCTGACCGGGCAGAAAGTGTGGACGTCGGCGGCGCACAAGGCGAAGTGGGGAGTGTGCCTCGCGCGCACCGATCCGGATGCACCGAAACACAAAGGCATTACCTACTTCCTGGTGGAGATGAGCTCACCGGGCATCGAGATCCGTCCGCTGCGCGAGATCACCGGCGACTCGTTGTTCAACGAGGTGTTCCTGGACAACGTGTTCGTTCCCGACGAACTAGTAGTCGGCGAGGTGAACGACGGTTGGCGGCTGGCCCGCACCACGCTGGCCAACGAGCGGGTCGCGATGGCCAACGGAACCGCCCTGGGCAACCCGATGGAGGAACTGCTCGAGATGCTGGCCGAGCTGGAACTCGACGCCGCGGAGCAAGACCGGCTCGGGCGATTGATCGTCACCGCGCAGACCGGCGCGCTGCTGGATCAGCGGATCGCTCAGCTGGCAGTCGGCGGGCAAGACCCCGGGGCGCAGTCCAGCGTGCGCAAGCTCATCGGCGTCCGCTACCGCCAGGCCCTTGCCGAGTACACCATGGACGTGTCCGAGGGCGGCGGGCTGGTGCACAACCACGCGGTGTTCGATTTCCTCAACACCCGCTGCCTGACGATCGCGGGCGGCACCGAGCAGATCCTGCTGACGGTCGCCGCCGAGCGGCTTCTCGGCCTGCCCCGCTAGCAGGCTTTCGGCCACCCATTGCTTGGGTGCGCGAAGCGGATTGCTCGGCCTTGACGGCCGACAGCAGGTCGCAGGGAACCCGGTAGCCGAAAAGTGTAGGGAAATCCCTAATTGAGACGGGTCAGCGCGCGGCTTAGCTTATAGCGACCGCGCCGGCGAATAGTTGCTTCATCGCCGACCACCTGACCTGCAGGCCCGCCTGCATGTCACCGCGGTTGCGCATCGAAAGGGACGCCATGCCAACGGATTCGGCTTATCACCACATTGATGCGAACTCATACCGGCGGGGCCGCGCCCGCGCGGCGCCACGGCCGCGCGCCCTGGCCGGGTTGTTGGCGGCCGTTGCCATAGCGATGAGCGCTGCGCCGCCCGCCATGTTGCCCGCCGCCAAAGCCGACCCGGGGCAACACACCGTTGTGTACCGGATCCTCGGCGGCGGTGACGTCTTCTCCGTCATCCCGGACCCCGGAACCCCGGTGTATCCGGCGAGCACCACGACCTGGGTTTCAGTCCCCTGGTCGCAGACCGTGCAGGTGACCGGGAGCCCGTACCTGGCGTTGAACTACACCGACAAGAGCGGCGGCCCGCATGACTGCGCGATCCAGGTGGACGGTCAGTCCGTCAGGCTCGCCGAACACACGGCCGGTCGGTGCGCTTACCAAATCCCGGGCCCGGCGCAGTAACCATCGGGGTTTGCGACTCGGTTCGCGAAAGTGGACACCCCCACGTGAAGGAGAACAACGGTGAAGCGTCAGATCATCGCCGGTGTAGCCGGCCTGGCCATCGTAATCGCCAGTGGCGCTGGCTGTTCCGGCAATAAAAGCCCGCAAGCGTCGAACTCGGCGGGGCCGCCCGCCGGGCCACAGGTGATCGTGGACGGCAAAAACCAGAACGTCAGCGGTCCGGTCACCTGCAAACCGGCCGGCGACAACATCAGCATCGGCATCGGCGACTCGGCCAAAGGCATTGGGGCAGTGATCAGTAAGGACAATCCGCCAATCGTTCATGCGGTCGGACTGGGCACCGTCGACGGAATCACGCTCGGTTACTCCGACGCCGCAAAGGGGCAAGGCGGGAACGCCGGAGCCGCGGTGGGCGACAACGCTATTCAGATCAAGGGCACGGCGTCCGGTGCCGATGTGAGCGATCCCCACCAGCCGAAGCCAGTGACCAAACCATTCGAGATCGATGTGACCTGCCCGTAACGCAGCCCAGCGGAATCGTTCGGACCAAAGCCCGAAAGGGGACGCAACCAATGTCTATCAAACGCCTCGCCGCAGCAGCGGCAGTCGCGACGGGCCTGGGGATGTCGGTAACGGCTGTCAACGGAGGCTTCGCGAACTCCGCCCCGCTGGACCCGCCATGCCCCAGCTGGGAAAAGGGCTGCTCCGGTAATCCCAGCCCGAACCCCGGTTACGGGGGCACCCCCACGCCGCCGGTAGCCACTGCGCCGCACGGCACGCCGCCCCCGCAAAGCACGTGGCAGTCGACGCCGCCGCCACCGAGCACGTGGCAGTCGACGCCGCCGCCGCACAGCACGCAACCGCCGCCCAGCACGCCGCCGCCGCGTAGCTCGCAACCACCAAGCACGTGGCAGTCGACGCCGCCGCCGCACAGCACGACGGCCCCGATGCCGACGGAATGCCCCAACTGGGACAAGAACTGCGCCGCCGCCCCGGCGCCCAACCAAAACCCCGGTTACGGGGGCTCGGGGACGACGCCGCCGAACAACACGCCGCCGAGCTCCTGGAAGCAGGCGCCGCCGAACAGCACGCCGCCGAGCCCTTGGCAGCAGGCGCCGGCGAACGGCTCGACATCGACGATGCCCACGGTTTGTCCCGCCTGGTACAAGAACTGCACCCCGGCGCCCAACCCCGGCCCCGGCTACGGGGGCTCGACGCCACCAAACGGTGCGCCGTGGGGCGGCGCCACGCCGACCACCGGGGCGCCGTGGGGAGGTACGACGAACCAACCGGGCGAGCACAACTCATACCCGCCCAGGCCGCCTCGCCCAGTCCTCAACGCGCCCTGGACTCAGCCTCCCCACCCGCCGTACTACCCACCGCCCCCGCCCATCCTTCGCCCCACTGGGGAGATAGGCGGCCCCACCAATCTGCCGGGTGGCTTCTGCGTACCGGGTCAGGGAGCGCCACCTCCGCCGCCGCCGAGCGGCTACGGGTGGAGCAATGGCCCCGCCCCGGGCTCCCCCCCGCCGAACTGGGAAGGCCCGCCGCCGGCTGGTGGCTGGAACGGGCCGCCTCCTGCCGGCGGCTGGAACCAGCCTTGGCAAGGGACGCCGGTTGACGCGTCCTACGGACAGAACTACTACGCGCCGTTCACCTACAACGACTTCACCGCCCTTCCGGTCTTCAACTCGGACTACGGGGGCTTCGGTTACTGGTTCTTCGGTACTTGGATACCGCTGTACTGACCGCGACGACCGCTGAGCCGGGGCGCCCCTTCGGGTCGCCCCGGCTCCGAATTCATTCAGTGTTTCTAACGCGTAGGAACCTAATCAATCCAAACTTTAGGCGCTTAGGAATCTGCGAAAATGTGACGCCGGCGCGCGCAATCAATTTTTCTATTGGGGCACCTGTGGTGCGACCTTGCGCGCAAGGTCAATGGCAGCCGAATTCGCATGGTCGGCCGACAATTTCAGCACCGCAACCTGGATGGTGTTGTCTCTATTTCCGGCGGCGAACTCGACCATGCCGCCGCCGAGCAGGCGCATACCGTCAGGGCCCGCTTTGCCCGGGTTGGGGAAGCCCGCTTCTGGTGGGGGCAGAGTGTTGTGCAGGGCCGTGCCGGGCAGGCCGATTTCCAGAGTTATCGACTCGTCTGTCGTGGTGTTCTCCCAAGTGCAGCCACCCATTCGCGGGTCTTTCGACGCACCGGGCTTACCTGAAACCGAAGCGCCGAGTATCGGCGAAACATCTTGTGGCGGCACCATTGAACACGCATCGATCGGCTTGGCGGCCACTGCTTTGTTCGGCGTAGCTTTGTCCCGGCCAATCCCAGGAGAACCGGTCGGACCGCTCTGGGACTGACAGCCTGCCGCCGCACAGCTCAGCGCCACCGTGGCGACCAGCAGCCGACAGGTTGCGGACGCCGCGATCGGGCTCTGGGCACCTCGTCCAGCTCTCCGCTCGCACTCCGGCGCCAAATCCATATTCACCTTCAATGAGATTTCCTCGTGTTGTGTAGCCAAGGACAACAAATTATTGACTGGCGACGCTACGTCGCTGTTTCGGCCGTCGAATCAGGGATGTCCCTAGACTTTCGAAATCCGCTCGGAGATCGGTCACATTCCGGTATGCGGTAGGGAAAACCCTGATGCCGATGATCGCCGGCGTCTATATCCTGCGAACAATGGCGATCACCGGGCCTCAACCACAGCGGTTCCTCGTCGAGTGGTACGGACCACGAACATCCGCCCACTCGATAGGCGATATCGTCGACCGGCTGAATAGCCGTGCTGAATTGATGGCGACTCGTGGAACGCCGGTCCAGCTTCTCACGGCGATGACGGTGCCAGACGACAATTACACGTTCGGTGTCTTTGCTGCCGAGTCGGCCGAGATAGTTGCGCAGATCTGCGGCGACGTCGGCGCGCCCGCGGAACGGATCAGCTCCGGTGTCGGTTGGATACGGCCCCTGGATCGCTGACGGGCCTGCTCGATGGCGGCAACCATGTCGTCCCATTCGTCAGTCGGGGCCTTCGAGCAAAGCGGTTAAGGCCGCGCTCGCACGGTTGCCGGTCTTCTAATGTCTGGGAAATCGAGCCGTTTCAACGAAGTTCTGCCAGAATCCCTCACGTAGCCACCGGTCAGGTCGGACTCCAGGGCTGGCAAACGAGGGAGTCAATGGATATGGGCGCCGGACGTGAAGGATAGGCCGTTATCGCGACGTACCGCCGACGTGGTGGCCCAGCCGTCTGATGGTGTGAAGGACTGATGTGACGGAGCGATTGGTCGGTCGCCAGGCCGCAGAGCGGGCCGTCATCAGTTTTCTTGACTCTTTGCCAGAACGGTCATGCGCTCTCGTGATCGAGGGTGAGGCGGGGATCGGCAAAACGACCGTGTGGGCCGACGCAGTCCATCGGGCCGGTGAGTACGGATACCGCGTGTTGAGTTGCCGCGCTGCCGCGGCTGAGTCGGTGCTGGCGTATACGGTGCTGGCCGATCTACTCGATGACATCGACGACTCGGTATGGGCCGATCTGCCCGCTCCGCAGCAGCAGGCCTTGGATGGTGCGCTGTTGCGAGACCTCGTGGAGGCTTCCGAGATTGATCCCAGGGCGGTCGCGGCGGCTTTTGTGGCGGTCATCGGTCGACTCGCCGCTGCTCGGCCCGTCGTGATTGCCATCGATGACCTGCAGTGGTCGGATGCGTCGAGCGCCAGTGTGGTGGCGTATGCCGCGCGCCGGCTTCGCGCCGGCGCGGCCCTGCTCTGCACGACGCGTACCGAAGAGGCCGCCGCGCGGTTGGCGCTCCCCAACCCCGACGGCGTGCGTCGCATTCGAATGCAGCCTTTGACCGTGGGCGAGTTGCATCAGGTCCTGCTGATGCGGCTGGGGCAGTCGGTGGCGCGTCCTACGCTGCTTCGCATTCACGAGATAGCCGGGGGGAACCCCTTTTTCGCGCTGGAGTTGACCCGAGAACTGGGCGTGGAGGGACGCGCTTTCGAAATGAGTCTGCCGGGCAGCCTCAATGACCTGGTCCACGCGAGGATCAGTCGGGTTGGCGCCGAAGACGTTCTACTCGCCATCGCCAGCCTGCCTGATCCGACGGTGGGAATAGTGGCGCAGGCCACCAATTCGCCGCCGGATCAGGTGGTGCAATCGCTAAGTGAAGCCGAGAACCAGGCGGTGGTGGCTATCGACGGCACCCGGCTCCGGTTCACCCATCCCCTCCTGGCGCACGGCGTCTACAGCGCGGCGGCGCCAAGTCGTCGCCGCGAAATGCACCGCCGGCTGGCCGAACTCACCGCGCAACCCGAGTTGCACGCCCGCCACCTCGCACTGGCCGACACATCCGGTAAGCCGGAGACGGTGGCCGCGCTGGACAGGGCCGCTGAGATTGCCCGTGGCAGGGGCGCACCGGCCGCGGCCGCCGAGCTGGTTGAACTGGCTGTCAGTCTGGCCGGCGACAATGATCCGAGACGCAAGATACGCTGTGCCACACACTATTTCGTTGCAGGCGATCCCGCCCGGTCCCGGCGGATCCTCGACGCGGTCATTGCAGCACTGCCGCCGTGCCCGACGCGTGCCGAGGCGTTGCATCAGCTGGGGCTGATCGTCCTCTCTGACGACAGCTTCCTCGAAGCGGCGGGAGTGCTCGAACAGGCCGTGGACGAAAGCGGGACCGAGGCCGGCTTGCGTGTCCGCATCCTGATCAGCTTGGCGTTCGCTCTTCTCAACGCAGGCCGACATGAGCACGCCTATGCGCGTGTTGAGCAGGCCGTGACCGATGCCGAGCGCCTGGGCGCTGCCGGGCTGCTCGGTCCGGCGCTGGGCATGCGGGTGATGATTGATTTCATGGGCGGCAAGGGTTTTGACGAGCACGCCATGCAACGTGCGGTCGGAATGGAAGGGCCGGGCTCCGCAGTACCGTTGCCGTTGCGGCCTCATGCACAGATGAGCCTGCTGCGCGCCTGGACGGGCGAGCTGTGCAGGGCCCGCGAAGAGCTGGCGGAAATCGAACGGCAATGTCTCGCTCTCGGCGAGGAAGCTGAGCTGATCTTCATCGGTTTTCACCTCACGCTCATCGATATCTGGCTCGGCGACCTCGGCAGTGCGGACGTCATCGCCGACGCCACGATGGAACGGACAACTCAGCTGGGGGGTGACTTCCCGATGTTCATCGGGCTCACCCTTCGCGCCGCGGTCGCCGCCCACGTCGGCCGCCTCGACGACGCCCGAAGTGACCTGAGCCAGGCGATAGCAGCTGCCCAACGTTGCGGCTCAAGGCGTTTGGCCGAGTGGCCGGCGACGATAGCCGGATTCGTCGAGGTGTCATCAGGTGACTACCAAGCGGCCCTGAGCGCGCTTGAGCCGCTGTTGCCGATGGTGGAACTCTTTCCAGAGGCAAGCGAGATCATCTCGTCATCTTTCGTTCCCGAGGCCGTTGAGGCCATGGTCGGTCTCGGTCGATTGGATGATGCCGAGCCGCTGGTGGAAGCCTTGGAGCGCAATGGCCGCCGGCTTGATCGCGCATGGACCTTAGCGGTCGGTATGCGTTGTCGCGCCATGCTTCAGGCTGCGCGCGGTGATCTCACCGGCGCGATGACAAGCGTCGAGCTGGCATTGGCCGAGCACCAACGGCTCGCAATGCCGTTCGAACGAGCCCGGGCTCTGCTCTTGTCTGGCCAGCTGCAGCGCCGCCAGCGCCGACGTGATGCGGCCGGAGCAGCGTTGCGCGAGGCCCGGGACACCTTTGTGAAACTCGGTGCCACAGTGTGGGCCGAGCGCGCCGAAACTGAACTGGCACGGGGCCTTTCAACCCGAGGCCGCAACCCGGGATTGACCGCCACCGAAGAACGCGTTGCCGACCTGGCCGTCTCGGGCTTGACCAATCGCGACATCGCGGCCGCCGTGTTCGTGAGCCCCAAGACCGTGGAAGTCAACCTCAGCCGCGTCTACCGCAAACTGAGCATCCGTTCCCGCGCCGAGCTCCATCAGGCACTCCAGGCCTGGAAAGAAAAATGTTGATGTGATTTCCCGTAACCCCTGGCCCACTCGGTGTTTCAGGAGAACGTGGTGACCGCGCAGGTGCTCGGGGACGTGATGTTGACCCCGGAGTAGACCACCTGAATGTGGGTGCAGGCGATGACGTTGTTGTCGGTCTTGGGCTGGCCCGTCTGCCAGTCGGTGGAGTCGATGCGCCCGTTCGTCTGATACTTCTCCGGCGGGCCCTCACCCATGTAGATGGTGGTGATTTCGTCGGAACCCATCGACTTGTGCACCCGCTCGTACTGGCCGTCGGCGTGCGCGTCGAGGTAGGCCAGCCGGTTCGAGGACCGGATCTCGGTGGTTTGCCGCGCCCACAGTCCGGGCGGAAAGCCGGTCACCCCATTGGGTGTCAGCATGTCCGCCCCGGCGGTGAAGTCGCAGTGGCCATCGCCTTTGAAGCAATTCAGGACGGCGCGCGTCTCCAGCTGATTGGGCCCATCCAACGGGAATAGCGTGGTGGCGGTGTTGCTCGCCGCCGCGCACACTCCGGCGGGCAAAAACATCGGCATCACTGCGACGACTGCGAATTTCGATACCAGCCGCATCATCGATGCTTCCCTTCCCTCTGACCCCAGGGTGAACTTAACCCCGCGACTACTCGTCGTAGGTGACTTCTACCGAATCAGATTCAGGGTGAGATTGACAGGCCAGAATCAGGCCCTCGTCCAGATCCTGCTGCTCGAGCACGTCGTTGACCTCCATGCTCACGTTTCCGCGGCGCAACGTGCACGCACACGCGCCACAATGGCCTTCGCGGCAGGAGAAGGGCGCGTCGAGACCCTTGGCCAGCAGCACGTCGAGCAGCTTGGCGTTGCGCGGCCACGACACGGTGTGGGTTTCGCCGTCCAGCTCGACCACCGCGGTCGCCGGCGGTTCGTCACCTTCGGCGGTGTCCTCGACCTTCACCGCCGCGAACGGATCCGAGTCCAGCGACTTGAAGACTTCGATATGTATCTGCGGCGCAGGCACTTTCAGTGTTTCCAGGGCCGCCTTCACCGAGTCCATGAAAGCGCCCGGGCCGCAGATGAACACCGGCCGATCCGTGTAGGGGGCGGCCAGCTTGGCCAGCGCGGCCGCGCCGGGCAGGCCCTGCAGCGATTCCAGCCAGTGCAGCACCGTCAGGCGGTCGGGATATTTGGCCGACAGCTCGCGCAGCGCGTCTGAGAAAATCACCGAGCGGTCGTCGCGGTTGGCGTAGACCAGCGTCACCTGCCCGCTGCCCTCGGCCAGCGCCGACTTGCAGATCGACATGATCGGGGTGATCCCGCTGCCCGCGGCCATCAGCAGGAAGTCATCGCCCAGCGTTTTGGGCACGAAGTTGCCCGATGGGGCCAACACGTGGATCCGCATGCCCTTGTGTGCGTGGTCGCACAGCCAGTTGGACGCGTAGCCGTCGGCGGTTCGTTTGACCGTGACTCTCAGAGCGTCGTCGGTGAACGGCGAGCTGCACAGCGAATAGCAACGGGCCACCGACCCGGTGCGCTCGCTGGGAATGCGCAGCGTCAAGAACTGACCCGGCGCGTACCGCAGCCGCTCGCGCGGCACGTCGGGGTCACCCGCGTCGTCCGGTACCGCGAACACCAGCGACCGCGCGTCGTCGGTCTCAGCGATGACCTCGGCGACCTGCAGTTCCAGGACGTGGTCACCCAGTGGCTCGTCGGGTGCTTGGTCCAGATCCGCCTCGGTCAAGGCCCGTCCCTTCCTTTCGCTGCAACTAGAACATGTTACAGAAAACCGGATTCGTATCGCTACCAGCCGCAGGAATACCCTGCTCGACACAAATCGGAACGTGTTCTAGTCTCTGGTGTAAGTCCGCTGAGTAAGTCTGGCGCAGGAGGCAAACGTAAGTGACGTCCATTCAACAGCGTGATGCGCAGTCGGTTTTGACTGGCGTCGATGATCTGCTCCCGCGGATACGGGAACGCGCTCAGGCGACGGAAGATTTGCGGCGGCTGCCGGACGAGACCGTCCAGGACCTGCAGGACGTGGGCTTCTTCACCCTGTTGCAGCCCGAGCAGTGGGGCGGGTTGCAGTGCGATCCGACGCTGTTCTACGAGGCGGTGCGGCGACTGGCCAGCGCGTGTGGTTCCACCGGCTGGGTGAGCTCGATCATCGGAGTGCACAACTGGCACCTGGCGCTGTTCGACCAGGAGGCGCAGGTGGAGGTTTGGGGCGAGGACCCCAAGACCCGGGTGTCGTCGTCATATGCCCCGATGGGTGCCGGCGTGGTGACCGATGGTGGCTACCTGGTCAACGGCGCATGGAACTGGTCCTCGGGTTGTGACCATGCCACGTGGGCATTCCTCGGCGGTCCGGTGATCAAGGACGGCCGACCGGTCGACTTCGGTTCTTTCCTGATCCCGCGCAGCGAGTACCGCATCGACGACGTGTGGCATGTGGTCGGACTGCGCGGCACCGGCAGCAACACCGTGGTCGTCAAGGACGTCTTCGTGCCGCGCCACCGGTTCCTGTCCTACAGGGCGATGAACGACGGCACCGCGGGCGGATACGAGACCAACACCGCCGCGGTCTACAAGATGCCTTGGGGCACAATGCACCCCACCACGATCTCGGCGCCGATCGTCGGCATGGCCTACGGGGCGTACGACGCGCACGTCGAGCACCAGGGCAAGCGGGTGCGCGCGGCGTTCGCCGGCGAGAAGGCCAAGGACGACCCGTTCGCCAAGGTTCGCATCGCCGAAGCGGCCAGCGACATCGACGCGGCGTGGCGCCAGCTGAGCGGCAACGTTGCCGACGAGTACGCGCTGCTGTCGGCCGACAAGGAGATCCCTTTCGACCTGCGAGCCCGCGCTCGCCGCGACCAGGTACGCGCCACCGGCCGCGCGATCGCCTCCATCGACCGGCTGTTCGAGGCTTCCGGTGCCACCGCCCTTGGCAATGACCAACCGGTGCAACGGTTCTGGCGCGACGCACATGCCGGCCGCGTGCACGCTGCCAACGACCCCGAGCGGGCCTACCAGATCTTCGGGAACAACGAGTTCGGGTTGCCGCCCGGCGACACCATGGTCTAGGCCGTGACAGCTATCGAGGAACTCACGTTCGAGTCCACCTCGCGCTTCGCGGAGGTCGACGTCGACGGTCCGCTGAAGCTGCACTACCACGAGGCGGGCGTAGCCAACGAGCAGACGGTGGTGCTGCTGCACGGCGGCGGTCCGGGTGCGGCGAGCTGGACGAACTTCTCGCGCAACATTCCGGTGCTGGCGAGGGAGTTTCACGTGCTGGCCGTCGACCAGCCCGGGTACGGCCACTCGGACAAGCGCGCCGAGCACGGGCAGTTCAACCACTACGCGGCGCGGGCGCTCAAGGGTCTCTTCGATCAGCTTGATCTGGGACGTGTTCCGCTGGTTGGCAATTCGCTGGGCGGTGGCACCGCGGTTCGCTTCGCGCTGGACTACCCGGACCGGGCCGGGCGTCTGGTACTGATGGGGCCGGGCGGGGTTAGCGTGAACCTGTTCGCGCCCGACCCGACCGAGGGCGTCAAACGACTGGGCAAGTTCTCCGCCGAGCCCACCCGCGAAAACCTCGAGGCGTTCCTGCGGGTGATGGTCTACGACCAGAAACTGATCACCCCCGAGCTGATCGAGCAGCGTTTCGAGCTGGCCAGCACCCCGGAATCGCTGACGGCGACCCGCGCGATGGGAATGTCTTTCGCCGGAGCGGATTTCGAGCTCGGCATGATGTGGCGCGAGGTGCATCGGCTGCGCCAGCCGGTGCTGCTGATCTGGGGCCGCGAGGATCGGGTCAACCCGCTGGACGGTGCACTCGTAGCACTGAAAACCATTCCGCGTGCGCAGCTTCACGTTTTCGGGCAATGTGGGCACTGGGCGCAGGTGGAGAAGTTCGACGAGTTCAACAAGCTCACCATCGATTTCCTGGGAGGTGCGCGATGAGCATCCGCTCTCTGGGCTATCTGCGTATCGAGGCCACCGACATGGCGGCCTGGCGCGACTACGGCCTGAAGGTCCTCGGCATGGTCGAGGGCAAGGGCAGCACCGAAGGCGCGCTGTATCTGCGGATGGACGATTTCCCCGCGCGGCTGGTGATCGTGCCCGGCGAGCAGGACCGGCTCATCGAGGCCGGCTGGGAATGCGCGAACGCCGCGGGCCTGCAAGAGATTCGGAACCGACTCGACATCGAGGGCACATCCTACAAGGAGGCCACCGCCGCCGAACTGACCGATCGCCGGGTCGACGAGATGATCCGGTTCTCCGATCCGTCCGGCAACTGCCTGGAGGTCTTCCACGGCGCCGCACTCGAGCACCGACGGGTGGTCAGCCCGTACGGGCACAAGTTCGTCACCGCCGAACAGGGCCTGGGGCACGTCGTGCTGACCACTCGCGACGACGCAGAGACACTGCATTTTTACCGGGATGTGCTCGACTTCAAGCTGCGTGACTCGATGCGGTTACCGCCGCAGGTGGTCGGTCGACCCGCCGACGGGCCGCCGGCCTGGCTTCGCTTCCTGGGCTGCAACCCGCGTCACCACAGCCTGGCCTTCATGCCCGGGCAGACCCCGAGCGGCATCGTGCACCTGATGGTCGAGGTCGAAGAAGCGGACGACGTGGGCCTGTGCCTTGATCGCGCGCTACGCCGCAAGGTGCCGATGTCGGCGACGCTGGGCCGCCACGTCAACGACCTGATGCTGTCCTTCTACATGAAGACGCCCAGCGGGTTCGACATCGAATTCGGCTGCGAGGGAAGGCAAGTCGAAGACGACGATTGGATCGCCCGGGAGAGCACCGCGATCAGCCTGTGGGGCCACGACTTCAGTGTCGGCTTCAAGGGTTAAATTCGAGGTTATGACTGCCGCGCCGATCGACCCGCGCACGTTCCGCAGCGTGCTCGGCCAGTTCTGCACCGGGATCACCATCATCACCACCGTGCACGACGACGTCCCCGTCGGCTTCGCCTGCCAGTCCTTCGCGGCGCTGTCGCTGGATCCGCCGCTGGTGCTGTTCTGCCCCACCAAGGTGTCGCGGTCGTGGAAGGCCATCGAGGCCAGCGGCCGGTTCTGCGTCAACATGCTGACCGAGCAGCAAAAGCACGTCTCGGCCCGCTTCGGCTCCAAGGAGCCCGACAAGTTCGCCGGGATCGACTGGCACCCTTCCGAACTCGGTTCTCCGATCATCGACGGCTCGCTGGCCTACATCGACTGCACGGTCGCCTCCGCGCACGACGGGGGCGACCACTTCATTGTTTTCGGTGCGGTGCAATCGCTGTCGGAGGCACCCAAAATCAAACCGCGGCCGCTGTTGTTCTACCGCGGTGAATACACCGGCATCGAACCGGACAAGACGACGCCGGCGCAATGGCGCGACGACCTGGAGGCCTTCCTGACCACCACGACCCAAGACACTTGGCTGTAATGGATTTCTAGGTGGGCCCGCCGCGATGGCTCCCAGCCTCGCGGTCGTTGGCCGACATGTTCTCCGTCGGGGAGTTGTCCGCGATCGGCTGCTCCTGGCTCCAGGCGGCGTCGCGGTCGGTGCCGGCCTCGTCGGCAGCCGAGTCCTTCTCGGTCTTCACCCTCGGGTCCAGGCTGTCAGCCCGCTGAAACTGCTCATTCAGTTGTTCGCGCGAGGACGCCACTTCGGTCTGATGCGCTGACGCCCGATCCTGTAACCGGGCGGCTTCCGCCGCCTTGGCCTCGGCTTCGGCCTGCGCGGCACGGGCTTTCGCGGCCGTCTCCGTGGCCAGCGCCTCGCGGCGCTCGACCTTGGCGGTCTCCACCCTGGCCTGTTCGCGAATCCCCTCGGCTTCCCGCTCGCGGCGGCGCATGGTCGCCCTCCGGGCGGCGATGACCAGGGCGATGAGTATAAGGACGGCCACGACTGCGGCGATGACGATCCAGACGGTGTTGCTGGTGTTCATGATGGACTCCGTTGTCGGTGTGGGAAGCGCAAAGGCCCCGTTCGGCGGGTTGCCATATTCGACAGGAATGAAACAACCGATGCCGACGGCCGCTACGTCGGCGGAAGGCCGCGGGTCAGAATGGTGTCATGACGCTGGACCTGCGCGCGTACTTCGACCGCATCAACTACCGCGGTGCCGCCGAGCCGACCCTCGAGGTGCTGCAGGACCTCATGACCGCGCACACCGGCTCGATTCCGTTCGAGAATCTCGATCCGCTGATGGGCGTTCCGGTCGACGACCTGGGCCCGGAAGCGCTGACCGACAAGCTGGTCTTCCGGCGCCGCGGAGGCTACTGCTACGAGCAGAACGGGCTGATGGGGTACGTACTGACCGAAATCGGGTTTCGGGTGCGGCGGTTGGCCGGGCGGGTGGTCTGGATGCAGCCGCCCGACGCGCCGCTGGGCGCCCAGACACACACGGTGCTGGCGGTGACGTTCCCCGGCTCGCAGGGTTCCTTCCTGGTCGACGTCGGCTTCGGTGGTCAGACCCTGACCTCTCCCATCCGCTTGCAGACCGGGAACGAGCAGCAGACCACACACGAGCCGTACCGGCTGAAGGATCGCGGTGACGGCTTGGTCTTGCAAGCCCTGGTCCGGGACGAGTGGCGACCGCTGTACATATTCGGCACCCAGACGGTGCCGCAGGTCGATCTGACGGTGGGCAGCTGGTACGTGTCCACGCACCCGTCGTCGATCTTCGTGACCGGCCTGACGGTTGCGCTGACCACCGACGACGCCCGCTGCAACTTGGCCGGCAGAAACCTGACCATCCACCGCGCCGACGGCAGCGAGAAGATCCGCCTCGACGACGCGGCCGCGGTCATCGACGTACTCGGTGAGCGGTTCGGGATCGACGTGGCGAGTGTCGGCGATCGGCGTGCCCTCGAGGGGCGCATCGGCCAGGTGCTGGACGCTTAGGCGCCTCGCGGGCTTTCGCTACCGGCCCGAAAGCCAGGGGCCAAGCCGTCGCACCGCTTCTTCGATGTCGTTCGTCGGCCCCGCAAACGACAGTCGCACGAACGAATTCCCCCGCGCGGTGTCGAAGTCGATGCCCGGCGCGATGGCAACGCCGGTATCTTCCAACAGCTTTGAACAGAACTCGATGGAGTTGTCGGTGAATTCTGAGACGTCGGCGTACACGTAGAAGGCGCCGTCGGTCGGGGCCAGACGCTCGACGCCGATGCTGCGAAGCCCGTCGAGCACCAACGAGCGATTGGTCGCATAGTGGTGCAGGTGGCCGTCGGCTTCGGCGGTGGCCTCCGGGGTGAAGGCCGCGACCGCGGCGAGTTGTGACAGCACGGGCGGGCAGATGGTGAAGTTCCCGGTGAGGCAATCCACCGCGCGGCGTAGCTCGGGCGGCACCAGCAGCCAGCCCAGCCGCCAGCCCGTCATCGCGTAGTACTTCGAAAAGCTGTTGACCACTATGGCGTTTCGCGATGTCTGCCACGCACAACTGGTCCGCGGTGCCCCTTCGTAGACCAGGCCGTGGTAGACCTCGTCGCTGATCAGCCGCGCCCCCGACGCATCACACCACGAAGCGATCGCGGCCAGCTCCGTCGGCTCGATGACCGTGCCCGTGGGGTTGGCCGGGCTCGCCACGATGACACCCTGCACCGGGGGGTCGAGTTCGGCGAGCATCTGCGCGGTCGGCTGAAAGCGGGTCTGCGGTCCGCAGGGGATTTCCACCACCTCACATCCCAACGCCGACAGGATGTTTCGGTAACACGGGTAGCCAGGGCTGGCCAGCGCCACGCGGTCACCGACGTCGAAGCAGGCCAGGAAGGTGAGCAGGAAGCCGCCGGAGGAACCCGTCGTGATCACCACCGCGTCGGGTTCCACGTCGAGCCCGTGCTGACGCTGATAGTCAGCGGCGATCGCGGCGCGCAGCTCGGGAATGCCCAACGCCACCGAGTAACCCAATTCGTTGGAGTGCACGGCCGCGGCCGCGGCCGCTCGCACCGGCTCGGGCGCCCCCACGCTGGGCTGGCCCGCCGACAGGTTGACCAAGTCTCCGTGGCTGCGCTGGCGTTCCGCGGCCGCCAGCCAGACATCCATCACGTAAAACGGCGGGATGCCGGCTCGTAGCGAGACACGGTCGGTCACGGCGTCTTGAGTACCACGGATTCCAGTCGCTTGAGTAGTTCTCGTGACGAATCCAGCAGATGCGCGCTGCCGTGGGCACGTTTGAAGTACAGGTGCATGTCGTGTTCCCAGGTGATCGCGATGCCGCCGTGCAGCTGGATGCCCTCGGCGGCCACCGTGTTCAGTGCCTCGGTGGCGGCCAACCGGGCGGTGGCGGCGTTGGTGGGAGTGGGGTCCCCGCACGCGTCGGTGACGACGGCCTTCGCGGCCGCGACGATGACATACAGATCGGCCATCCGATGCTTGAGGGCCTGGAAGCTGCCGATCGGCCGGCCGAATTGCACGCGGTCCTTTGTGTATTCGACGGTCAGTTCCAAACAGCGTTCGGCGGCGCCGATCTGCTCGGCGGCCAGCAGGATGGCCGCCTTGTCCGCCAGCCCCGGGTCGGCGCCGATCGACACGGTCTCCTCGGCTGTCACCCGCGCCAGGCGCCGGGTCGGGTCCATGGTCGTGACGGGCTCCGCACCGAATCGGGTCCACCTGTTCAGCTGGCGGTCCTCGACGGCGACCACGACGTCGGCGATGTCGCCGTTGATCACGTAGTCGGCATCCAGTACCAGCGCGCCGATCGAGGCGCCCTCGGCAAGGCCTTCCAGCGTCGCGGCGTCCGGCTCGGTCGCGCTCAGCAGCGCCAGCTCGGCCAGCGTGGTACCCAGCAGCGGGGAGGGCACCAGGGCGCGGCCCAGTTCCTGCAAAACGGCTGCGGCATCGGCTAATTCGCCGCCGGCGCCGCCCAACTCCTCGGGTATCACCAGAGCCGCGGCGCCGACCTGCTCGCACAACAGTTGCCAAAGCGATTCGTCGTAGCCACGGTCGGACTCCATGGCCGCGCGCACGGCCGCCGGCCCGGCGTGCTTGGCCACCAGGGCGGCGACGGTCTCGCGAAGTAGCTCGCGTTCTTCGGTGGTACTCATAGCGCCTCCAGCACTCGCCGACGATGCCCTTCCGGCGTGCCCCAGGCGGACCGCAACGCCTGCACGCGCAGCAGCAACAGCGACAGGTCGTGTTCCTGGGTGAAACCGATCGCGCCGTGGGTCTGCAATGCCGACCGCGCCGCCAGCAGCCCCGCCTCGGACGCGCCGGCCTTGGCCGCGCTGACATCGCGCGGGTCCATGGTCAGCGCCGCGCCGTAGACCAGCGGACGGGCCAGTTCGATGGCGATGTGCACGTCGGCAAGCTTGTGCTTGATCGCCTGATACGAGCCGATCACCCGGCCGAACTGGGTGCGTTGTTTGGCGTAGTCGACCGCCCCGTCGCGCAGCGCCTCGGCCGCACCGATCAACTGTGCCGCGGTCGCCAGTGCGCCGAACTCGTAGGCGCGCTTGACGTCTGCTTGCCACGCCTCGCCGGTCGCGGTCACGTCGGAGAGCCTGCGGCTGGGGTCGACCGACTCGTGGACGTCACCCGGTGTCGCCTCGGTGACGCCGCCCTCACCGGCCAACAGCACCAGGCCGGCGGCGTCGGCGTCGACGGCACGCGGTGTCTGCGGGGGCAGTGCGACGGTGGCGATCAGTTCACCGGACGCCAATTGCGGCGCAGCGATCATCGTTGGCGAGCAATACCGGTGCCACAGCGATGGATTCGGTTACCGGACCGGGCACGCACCAACGCCCGAGACGCTCCATGGCGACGACGAGGTCGACCGGATGGGCCTCGATGCCGTCGAATTTCTCCGGCACGGCCAGCGCGGTGACGCCCAGGTTGGTCAATTGCTCCCACACCTTGCGGCCCGGCGCGGTATCGCCCGCGGCCCACGCGCGCACCGCCCCGGGCAGGTCCGCCGCGCCCAGCGCGGCGTCGATACTGGCCGCGAAGTCGCGCTGCTGTTCGTCTAGCGCAAATTTCACTTCTTGCCTCCCGACTTCTCGCGTGGCAGGCCCAGCAACCTCTCGGAGATGATGTTGCGCTGGATCTCGTTGGTGCCGGCGTAGATCGGGCCGCCCAACGCGAACAGCAGTCCCTCAGTCCACCGGCTCATGAGCTCGCCGTCGGCGGCGAGCAGGTCGAGCGCGGTCTGGTGCAATTCGACGTCGAGGTCTGACCAGAACACCTTGGTCACCGACGATTCGGCGCCCAGCTCACCGCCGAGAGCCAGCCGGGTCACCGTGCCGAAGGTCTGTAGCCGGTAGGCCTGCGCCTTGATCCAACAGTCGGCGACCCGGTCGGCGAATGCGGCGGGTGAGCCACTGTCCTTCCATAGCTGCACCAACCGCTCCGCGGTCGCCAGGAAGCGTGCCGGGCTGCGCAGTGACATGCCGCGCTCATTGCTCGAGGTGCTCATGGCCGCGCGCCAGCCCTCGTGCGGGGTACCGATCACGTCCTCGTCGGGCACGAAGACGTCGTCGAGGAAGATCTCGCCGAACCCGGTGTCGCCGCCCAGCTGGACGATGGGCCGCACCATGACGCCCTCGGCCTTCAGGTCGAACATGAAGTACGTCAGGCCGTTGTGCCGCTCGGCGCCGGGATCGGAACGAAACAACCCAAAACCCCGCTCTGCGAACGGTGCTCGCGAGCTCCAGATCTTCTGCCCGTTGAGCAGCCAGCCGCCGTCGGTCTGGGTAGCGGTGGACCGCAGTGACGCCAGGTCGCTGCCGGACTCGGGCTCGGACCATGCCTGGGCCCAGATCTCTTCGCCGCTGGCCATTTTCGGCAAGATCCGGTCACGCTGCTCTTCGGTGCCGTGCGCGAAGAGGGTCGGCGCCAGCATCGAGGTGCCGTTGGCGCTGGCCCGGCCCGGCGCACCGGCCCGGAAGTACTCCTCCTCGAACACCACCCAGTGCAGCAGCGGTGCGTCGCGGCCGCCGTACTTCGTCGGCCAGTTGATCACCGACAGGCCGGCGTCGAAAAGCACGCGGTCCCAATGCCGATGCTGATCAAAGCCTTCGGCGTTGTCGTATGACTTCTTCGGGATCGAATCGGCATTGGCCGACAGGAATTCCCGCACCTCTGTCTGGAAGGCCAAGGTGTCTTCGTCGAGTTCCAGATCCATTAGCCCTGCTTTCGCAGTTGTGGTTTGAGCACCTTGCCGCCCGCGTTGCGTGGCAACGCGTCGACGAACCGCACCGAGCGCGGCGCCTTGAAGTTGGCCAAATGCTCACGGGTGTAAGCGATCACCGATTTTTCGTCGAGCTGGGCGTCCGGCCGGGTCACCAGGAACGCCCGGCCCACTTCGCCGAGCCGCTCGTCGGGAACTCCGATCACGGCCGCGTCGGCCACGCCGTCCAGGCGGGCCAGCACCTGCTCGATCTCGGCGGGGTAGACGTTGAATCCACCGCAGATGTACATGTCTTTGAGCCGATCGGTGATGCGCAGGTTGCCCGCGGCGTCGACGGCGCCGATGTCACCGGTGTGCAGCCAGCCTTCGGCGTCGATGGCGGCCGCGGTGGCCTCCGGGTCTTCGAGGTAGCCCAGCATCACGTTCGGCCCGCGCAGCAACACCTCTCCCGAATCCTCGGGTGAGTCGGCGTCGATGCGCAATTCGAAATCGGCGAATGGGCGTCCACACGTGGTGGCCACGGTGATCGCGTCATCGTCGGCGCGGCACATGGTTCCCATGCCGTTGGCTTCGGTCAGCCCGTAGGCGGTCAGCACGATGTCGATGTCGAGTTCGGATTGCATGCGCTCGACCAGCACGACCGGCACGGTCGCGGCGCCGGTCACCGCGAACCGCAGTGAGCTCAGGTCGTAGTCGTCGCGTGCCGGGTGGTCCAGCAGCGTTTGGTAGATGGTCGGCGGCCCGGGCAGCACGGTGATGCGGTGTTGCTCGATCGCTTGCAGCGCGCGCAGCGGGTCGAAGGTCAGATGCGGGATCAGCGTCGCACCGGTCTGCAGACAGGCCAGGATGCCGGCCTTGTAGCCGAAGTTGTGAAAGAACGGGTTGATGCATAGGTAGCGGTCGTCGCTGGTGATCTTGCCGTTGGCCGCCCAGGCCGCCGAGGCCGACAGCGATTGCCGGTGCGCGCACAGCACGCCTTTGCTGCGGCCGGTGGTACCGGACGTGAAGAGGATGTCGCTGACGTCATCGGGCGCGACCGCGGATGCACGGGTGGCAACCGCGTCGAGGTCGCTGCCGCGGGTGACGAATTCGTCCCAGGTCCCGTCGTCCGCCTCGATTGGTATCCGCACGATATGGCGCAGCGCGGGCAGCGCCGCACGGTCCAGTTCGGCGATGCGATCGTGGCCCAGGAACTGGCCCATCCCGAACAACACCGGCGCGCCGGTGCGGGCCAGGATGTCGCTGGCCTCGGCGGCGGTGTAGCGGGTGTTCAGCGGCACCATCGCCGCGCCGGCGTGGTGGATTGCCAGGCAGGCCACCACCCAATGCCAGGTGTTCGGCGACCAGATGGCCACGCGGTCTCCCGCTTGGACGCCGAGCGCGATGAGCGCGGCCGCCGCCTGGCGCACCTCATCACGCAGCGCGGCGGCGGTGAAGGACCGTTCGTCGGTGATCAATGCGTCGTGATCGGGCAGCCAGCCCGCGAAACGATCCAGCGCCGCGGGCACCGTGCGCGGATCGTTGGTCATCGAATGCTCCTGTAGCGACGCTGGCACGATCTTGATCGCTCGATTTCTCCTCACGCCGCTCCGCGGCGCGCATTGTCACCGATCTACAAAGCAAGTGCTTGGTAGGTTAGCCTACAGGGCATGCAGGACGTCGAGGAGTTCCGGGCCGAGGTGCGTCAGTGGCTCGCCGACAATCTGGTCGGTGAATTCGCAGCTCTCAAGGGTCTCGGCGGGCCCGGACGCGAGCACGAGGCTTTCGAAGAACGCCGGGCCTGGAATCAGCATCTGGCCGAGGCCGGGCTGACGTGCCTGGGCTGGCCGGTCGAGCACGGCGGTCGGGGCCTGTCCACCGCGCACCGGGTGGCCTTCTACGAGGAGTACGCCAAGGCCGACGCCCCGGACAAGGTCAATCACTTCGGCGAGGAGCTGCTCGGCCCCACGCTGATCGCGTTCGGGACGCCGGAGCAGCAGCAGCGTTTCCTGCCGAAAATCCTCGACGTGACCGAGCTGTGGTGCCAGGGGTATTCGGAGCCCGGCGCCGGCAGCGACCTGGCCAATGTGGCGACCACCGCCGAACTCGACGGCGACGAGTGGGTGATCAACGGCCAGAAGGTGTGGACGTCGCTGGCCCACCTGTCGCAATGGTGCTTCGTGGTCGCGCGCACCGAGAAGGGCTCCAAGCGCCACGCCGGCCTGTCGTATCTGCTGGTGCCGCTGGCTCAGCCGGGCGTGGAAGTCCGTCCGATCGTCCAGATCACCGGCACCGCGGAATTCAACGAGGTGTTCTTCGATGACGCCCGCACCGAGGCTTCTCTGGTGGTCGGTGAGCCCGGCGACGGCTGGCGGGTCGCCATGGGCACGCTGACCTTCGAGCGCGGCGTGTCGACGCTCGGGCAGCAGATTCGTTACGCACGTGAGCTTTCCAACCTGGTCGAGCTCGCCCAGCGCACCGGCGCCGCCGAAGACCCGTTCATCCGCGAGCGGCTTACCCGGGCGTGGACGGGGCTGCGGGCCATGCGCAGCTACGCGTTGGCCACCTTGGAAGGACCAGCCGTCGACGGCCAGGACAACGTGTCGAAGTTGTTGTGGGCCAACTGGCATCGCGATCTGGGCGAGCTGGCCATGGACGTCATCGGTAAGCCTGGCCTGACGCTGGCCGACGGCGAGTTCGACGAATGGCAGCGGCTGTTCCTGTTCACCCGCGCCGACACCATCTACGGCGGATCCAACGAGATCCAGCGCAACATCATCGCCGAGCGGGTGCTCGGCCTACCTCGAGAGGTCAAAGGATGAGTCTGTCCGAAGCTCCGAAAGAGATTGCCGGACACGGACTTCTGCAGGGCAAGGTGGTGGTCGTTACCGCGGCCGCTGGCACCGGCATCGGCGCGTCGACGGCACGACGGGCGCTGGCCGAGGGGGCCGACGTGGTGATCTCGGACCACCACGAACGCCGGTTGGGGGAGACCGCCGACGAGCTCAAAGCGCTGGGTCAGGGCCGGGTCGAAAGCGTACTGTGCGACGTGACGTCCACCGCGCAGATCGATGCGCTGTTCGCGTCGGCCACCGCCCGGATGGGACGCATCGACGTCCTGGTCAACAACGCCGGATTGGGCGGACAGACGCCGGTGGTCGAGATGACCGACGAGGAGTGGGACCGCGTCCTGGATGTGACCCTGACGTCGGTGTTTCGCGCCACCCGTGCGGCGCTGCGGTACTTCCGCGACGCGCCGCACGGCGGGGTGATCGTCAACAACGCCAGCGTTCTCGGCTGGCGCGCGCAGCACTCGCAGTCGCACTACGCCGCCGCCAAGGCCGGGGTGATGGCGCTGACCCGTTGCAGCGCAATCGAAGCCGCCGAGTACGACGTGCGGATCAATGCGGTGTCGCCGAGCATCGCGCGGCACAAGTTCCTGGAGAAGACGTCGTCGTCGGAGTTGCTCGACCGCCTGTCGGCCGGCGAGGCCTTCGGGCGCGCCGCCGAGCCGTGGGAGGTGGCGGCCACCATCGCGTTCCTGGCCAGCGACTACTCGAGCTACCTCACCGGTGAGGTCATCTCGGTATCCAGCCAGCACCCGTGAGCTGCGATATCACTGACTGGCGCGAGCCCGCGACGTGTTTACAATTGTCGACCAACGCGGTTGAAGCAGGTGGGAGGGTGCTGTGAGTGGCACCAAAACGAGCGTGGTCAACGCGTTCGTGTCCGGCAATGCCGATGAGTCACAGAACCCGCCGGCGGTCTCACTGCGCTGACCCGGTGACGGTCCGGGGGCGGAAAACCACACCTCGGTGGCCAAGCAAGCGCTTGGTTGATACTCTGGTCGGGTGGACCGAGCGCCCGGTCAGGCCAACAGCCGTCGAGACGAGCTACTGGAGCTTGCCGCGACCATGTTCGCCGAGCGTGGATTGCGTGCCACCACCGTCCGCGATATCGCCGACAGCGCCGGCATCCTGTCCGGCAGCCTGTATCACCACTTCTCCTCCAAAGAGGAAATGGTCGATGAGCTTTTGCGAAGTTTCCTGGACTGGTTGTTCGAGCGCTACCGCGAGATCGTGGACAGCGAGGACAACCCGCTGGAGCGGCTCAAGGGATTGTTCATGGCGTCGTTCGAGGCGATCGAGCACCGGCACGCCCAGGTCGTCATCTACCAGGACGAGGCCCAGCGGCTGTTGTCCCAGCCCCGGTTCTCCTACATCGAGGACATGAACCGGCAACAGCGCAAGATGTGGCTCGAGTTGCTCAATCAGGGCGTCGAGGAGGGCTGCTTTCGGCCCGACCTCGACGTCGACCTGATCTACCGCTTCATCCGGGACACCACGTGGGTGTCGGTCCGCTGGTATCAACCGGGCGGGCCGCTCACCGCGGAGCAAGTCGGCCAGCAATACCTCGCCATCGTTCTTGGCGGAATTACCAAAGAAGAGTCTGAAATGGCAGAGGCGTATGTCATCGACGCCGTGC
>CAWCRJ010000008.1:0-137223 GCA_963797865.1 uncultured Actinomycetota bacterium | reverse complement strand
CGGGACTGCGCCAGAGCGAGCAGGTCGCTCTCCGTGTTGACGTTTGCCAGGAAGCGCGATTCCGGCAACACGATCTGCTGCGCGTCGGAGGCGTCGATCAAGGCGCGCATCGAGCGGGCGCCGCCGGCGACCAGGCCGTCGATCCGCTCGGCCAGGTCGGTGCGGTACACAGCGGCCAGGTAGTGGCTGCGACCGTCCCACGGCAGCACAATCTCGGCGTTGGTCTCGACGGCCAGACGCACCAGGTCGTCGATCAATTCCGCAGACAGAAGCGGCATGTCGACGGCGCAGACGAAGGCATACCGGGCACCCGCCTCCCCGGCCGCGCGCAGCCCGCGTCCGGTCGCCGGCAGCGGCCCCTGGCCGCGTACCTCGTCGCGGAGGACTTTCGCCTGCACGGCCGGCAACGGTTGCCCCGGCGCGGCCACGACGAAAACCGGCTCGCAGCGCTGTGCGAGCACTCCGGCGACGTATTCGAGGAGCGTGGCGGCACCTCCCGGACCCGGCAGGGTGGCCTTGTCGCGACCCATGCGCCGCGATTCACCGCCAGCCAGCACTACCCCTGCTAGCGACACGGCCTGTTTCACAGTGTCGAGTACCTGGTCGCCCACGTCAGTCGACGGTCCAGGTGTCGCGCCCGCGCAACAGCGACTGCAGCGCGGCGGAGTCGAATGGCTTCGCTGACTGAGCCGACTGAACCTGCGAGCGTGCCGCGTCGTCGTAGGTGGGCCGGCTGATGTCGCGGAAGATACCCAGCACGGTGTGCTCGAGGTTCTGGTCCGACAACCGGGACAGGGCGAAGGCGTAGGCCGAGTTGTCACTGTACGCGTCGTGCACCACGATCTCGTCAACCGACACGTCGGCGGTCTTGGCCACCTCCAGCCCGAAGCCCGACTTCACCACGCAGTATTCGCCGTTGGCGCCGAACACAATTGGCTCGCCGTGGCGGACGTTGATGACCCGCTCCTCGGCACCTTCCTTGCGCAGCGCGTCGAACGAGCCGTCGTTGAAGATCGGGCAGTCCTGCAGGATCTCGACCACGGCAGCGCCCCGGTGCCCGGCGGCGGCGCGCAGCACCTCCGTCAGTCCGTTGCGGTCGGAGTCCAGCGCGCGACCGACGAAGGTCGCCTCGGCGCCCAGGGCCAACGACACCGGGTTGAACGGGTGGTCCAGCGATCCCATCGGGGTCGACTTGGTGACCTTGCCGACCTCTGACGTCGGCGAGTACTGCCCCTTGGTCAGACCGTAGATCCGGTTGTTGAACAGCAGGATGGTGATGTTGACGTTGCGGCGCAGCGCGTGGATCAGGTGATTACCCCCGATCGACAAGGCGTCGCCGTCACCGGTGACCACCCACACCGAGAGGTCCTCGCGGGCCAGCGCCAGCCCGGTGGCGATGGCCGGTGCGCGGCCGTGAATCGAGTGGAACCCGTAGGTCTCGAGGTAATACGGGAACCGGCTCGAGCAGCCGATGCCGCTGATGAACACGATGTTCTCGCGGCGCAGCCCGAGGTCGGGCAGGAAGTTGCGGATCGTGTTGAGGATGACGTAGTCCCCGCAGCCCGGGCACCAACGAACCTCTTGATCACTGGTGAAGTCCTTGGACTTCTGCGGCTGGTCCGTGGTGGGGACCCCGTCGTTTTTGGTCAACTTCGCGGTCACACCGAGGTCTTTGCCCGCCAAATTGCCGATCACGTCAGTCACGAGCGCCGCTCCTCCTCATCGCTTCGCTCTACGTTGTCGCCGACCACTGAACTCATGCGCCGGCTCCAACCGTTGCTGCCGCCATTCTGGCGACCATCGTCTTGTCGTTCTCGACTTCGGCCAACGTCCCGCCCAGCGCGGCGCGGATCACGCGGCCGATCTCGTCGGCCAGGAAGGCGACACCCTGCACCTTGCTGACCGATTGCACGTCCACCAGGTACTTGCCACGCAGCAGCAACGCCAACTGACCCAGGTTCATTTCCGGCGCGACCACCTGCGGGTAGCGCCGCAGCACTTCACCCAGGTTGGCCGGGAAGGGGTTGAGGTAACGCAAGTGGGCGTGCGCCACCTTGATGCCCTTGCGCCGCGCGCGCCGGCAGGCTTCACCGATCGGACCGTAGGAGCTGCCCCAGCCGATCAGCAGCAGCTCGGCATCGCCGGTCGGGTCGTCGACCTCCAGATCGGGAACGGAGATCCCGTCGATTTTGGCCTGGCGCAACCGCACCATGAGGTCGTGGTTGACCGGCTCGTAGGAGATGTTGCCCGAGCCGTTCGCCGCTTCCAGTCCGCCGATGCGGTGCTCGAGCCCAGGGGTGCCGGGCACGGCGAACTTCCGGGCCAGCGTCTCCGGGTCACGCGCATAGGGCTGGAAAGGCTCGTCCGGCTTGGCGAAGATGTGCGTGATGCTCGGCAGGGTGCTGACGTCCGGAATGCGCCACGGCTCTGACCCATTGGCGATCGCGCCGTCGGACAACACGATCACCGGGGTGTGGTACGACACCGCGATACGCGCAGCCTCGAGTGCGGTCTCAAAGCAGTCCGAAGGTGAGCGCGGGGCCAGCACCGCGACGGGTGACTCACCGTTACGGCCGAACAGCGCCTGCAACAGGTCGGCCTGTTCGGTCTTGGTGGGCAGACCGGTCGAGGGCCCGCCGCGCTGCACGTCGACGACGAGCAACGGCAGCTCGGTCATCACGGCCAGCCCGAGCGCTTCGGACTTCAGCGAGATGCCCGGGCCCGAGGTGGTGGTCACGCCCAGCGCACCGCCGTACGAGGCGCCGATCGCCGCGCAGATACCACCGATCTCGTCTTCGGCCTGAAACGTGATGACGTTGAAGTTCTTGTGCTTGGACAGCTCGTGCAGGATGTCGGAGGCCGGCGTGATCGGGTAGCTGCCGAGCATGACCGGAATGTCCGCCAGCTGGCCGGCCGCGACGATGCCGTACGCCAGCGCGGTATTGCCCGAGATCTGGCGGTATTCGCCCGACGGCAGGGTCGCCCGCGACACCTCGTAGGTGGTGCCGAAAGCCTCGGTCGTTTCGCCGTAGTTCCAGCCCGCCTTCAGCGCGAGCACGTTGGTCTCGGCGACCTCGGGCTTGCGGGCGAACTTCTCCCGGATGAACTTTTCGCTGGTTTCGATCGGCCGCCCGTACATCCACGACAACAGGCCCAGCGCAAACATGTTCTTGGCGCGCTGGCCGTCCTTCTTCGTGGCGCCGATCGTCTCGACGGCCCCGAGCGTCAGCGTAGTCATCGCGACGGAATGCACCACGTAATCCGACAACTCGTCGGTCTCGAGCGGGTTGGTGACATAGCCCACCTTGGTCAGGTTGCGCTTGGTGAACTCGTCGGAGTTCGCGATCACCATTCCACCGCGGGGCAGGTCACCGATATTGGCTTTGAGCGCAGCGGGATTCATCGCGACGAGAACGTCGGGCCGGTCGCCCGCGGTCAGGATGTCGTAATCGGCGATCTGAATCTGGAAGGACGAGACACCGGGCAGCGTGCCTGCAGGGGCGCGGATCTCGGCGGGATAGTTGGGTTGGGTCGCCAAGTCGTTGCCGAAAAGCGCTGCCTCGGATGTGAACCGGTCTCCGGTGAGCTGCATGCCGTCGCCGGAGTCCCCGGCGAACCGAATGACGACTTGTTCGAGGCGCTGACGGGCAGATCCGTTGGGGGAAGCCCCATTCTGTGAGTCTGATGCGGCTCCGCTGCCGTTCGGATCCACGTCTTTGCCCTCCACTTTGCTCACCGGACAGACACTCCGCCAACGTTCCAGGTTACGCGCGTTGGAGCGGCGTTGGCGTCCTAGCGCTTTTATGTCACTGCCGGTATCAATTATGGCATTTCTTTGAAGGTTGTATGGCCGTCTCTTATGCATGCCTCGCCGCCGTTTTGTCGACAAAACACGAAGTCAGCGGAGGGCTACTGGCGAGTACGAATCCAGACTGTGTTGTTGGTCACGTCTCGCGCGTTAGCTACTGTCGTCCATACCGTGGCCGCCTCCGGCTGAGGCGGTTCCGGCGCTAGATTTTGCCGCCGCAGTTTCCGCCATCGCGGGGCCCAAGCCGTCAGGAACGTCGGCCAGCAGAAAATTCAGCAGATCCAGGACATGCGCAAGACGCCGGGGAACGGCGTTGCTGGGGATGCCGGTGCGCTCCAGGATCTAGTTAGGCGCTCTTGTCCCGACGCTCGGAACGCGACGGCTTGCGCGGCACGATCGTCGGCAGCACGTTGTCCTGGACGGTCTCCTTGGTCACCACGACCTTGGCGACGTCGTCGCGGCTCGGGATGTCATACATCACGGGCAGCAGGACCTCTTCCATGATGGCGCGCAGGCCACGAGCCCCGGTGCCGCGGTGGATCGCCTGGTCGGCAATCGCTTCCAGGGCGTCGTCGGTGAACTCGAGCTCCACATTGTCCATCTCGAAGAGCCGTGTGTACTGCTTGACCAGCGCGTTCTTCGGCTCGGACAAGATCTTGACCAATGACTCGCGGTCCAGGTTGGTGACCGAAGCGATCACCGGCAGTCGGCCGATGAACTCGGGGATCAGGCCGAACTTGATCAGGTCTTCGGGCATCACTTCGGCGAAGTGATCGGTGGTGTCGATCTCGGCCTTGGAGCGCACCTCGGCGCCGAAGCCCAGGCCGCGCTTGCCGACGCGCTCGTAGATGATCTTCTCCAGGCCCGCGAAGGCCCCGGCGACGATGAACAGCACGTTGGTCGTGTCGATCTGGATGAACTCTTGGTGCGGGTGCTTGCGGCCACCCTGCGGGGGAACCGAGGCCTGGGTGCCCTCCAGGATTTTCAGCAGGGCCTGCTGGACGCCTTCTCCGGAGACGTCACGGGTGATCGACGGGTTCTCGCTCTTGCGGGCGATCTTGTCGACCTCGTCGATGTAGATGATGCCGGTCTCGGCGCGCTTGACGTCGTAGTCGGCGGCCTGGATCAGCTTGAGCAAGATGTTCTCGACGTCTTCACCGACGTAACCGGCTTCGGTCAGGGCGGTGGCGTCGGCGATGGCGAAGGGGACGTTGAGCATCTTGGCGAGCGTTTGGGCCAGGTAGGTCTTGCCGCAACCCGTCGGTCCGAGCATCAAGATGTTGGACTTTGTCAGCTCGACCGGCTCGTGCCGCGAGTCGCGGCCCTTTTCACCGGCCTGAATCCGCTTGTAGTGGTTGTAGACAGCGACGGCGAGCGTGCGCTTGGCGATGTCCTGTCCGATGACGTATCCCTCGAGGAACTCCCTGATCTCGACCGGCTTGGGGAGTTCATCAAGCTTCACGTCGTCGGCGTCGGCGAGTTCCTCTTCGATGATCTCGTTGCAGAGATCGATGCACTCGTCGCAGATGTACACGCCGGGGCCAGCAATGAGTTTCTTGACCTGCTTCTGGCTCTTCCCGCAGAACGAGCACTTCAGCAGGTCACCGCCGTCTCCGATGCGCGCCATGGTGCTGAGGGCCTACTTCCTATTCGCCGTTGGTCGTGCCTGTCGCCGCATGTATTTACCGACGCTACCCGTTTGATCGCGCCCGACGCGACCGTAAGGGCCGAATCGCGTCGGTGATATTCATGCGTGTCCGTATTGATGAAACATATAGCCAGACGGTGCCCGTCACTCGCGAAAGACGCGCTTTACGTGTCTTTGGCGTGTCGCAGTCGTAACGCGGCCGAGTCCGACGCGGCCTACGACCTTGCTTCCGGTGGAGGTGCCAACCCAACGCCCATGATCACGCGAGGCCTGGGCCGGGCCCCCAACAAATCACCCTACAGTGGCGACGTGGGTTTGGCTGTGGGCTTCGAATGGCCCAGCGGATCCGTGCTGCTTGACGGCGGCTTGGCCACCGAGCTCGAAGCGCGCGGCCATGACCTTTCTGACCCGCTATGGTCGGCGAGGCTGCTCGCGGACGCCCCGCAGGACATCGCCGCCGTGCACGCCGCGTACTTTCGCGCCGGGGCCACGATCGCGACGACGGCCAGCTACCAGGCGTCGTTCGAGGGTTTCGCCGCCCGCGGTTTCGATCGCCGAGAGACCGCCGGGCTGTTGCGCCGCAGCGTCGAGCTCGCGAAGGCAGCGCGGAACGCAGCCGGCGTCGACGGCCTCCTCGTCGCCGCGTCGATCGGCCCGTACGGCGCGGCGCTGGCCGACGGATCGGAATACCGCGGACGCTACGGCCTGTCGGTAGCGGCCTTGGCGCGATGGCATCGGCCACGGTTGGAGACCCTGGCCGACGCCGGCGCGGACGTGCTCGCATGCGAAACCGTGCCCGACGTCGACGAAGCGCAGGCCCTCGTCGAGCTGGTGCGCTCGGTCGGAAGTCCGGCCTGGCTGAGCTACACCGTCGAGGGCGACCGGACCCGCGCCGGCCACCCGCTGGCCGACGCGTTCGCGGTGGCGGCCGGCGTCGATGAGATCGTCGCGATCGGGGTGAACTGCTGCGCGCCCGACGACGTGTTGCCCGCCATTGCGACCGCAGCGGCTGTCGGCAAACCCGTCATCGTCTACCCGAACAGCGGCGAGCGCTGGGACGCGTTGCGGCGCAGCTGGATCGGCCCGTCGCGGTTCAGCGCGGACCTCGCTGCCCAATGGGTCGCGGCCGGGGCCCGGATCGTCGGCGGATGCTGCCGGGTCCGGCCCGCCGATATCGACGAACTGCGCCGGGGACGCTAGGCGGTTTGCGCCGAAAGCTTCCGGTACTCCAGCACGGTGTCGATGATCCCGTAATCCTTGGCCTCTTCGGCGGTCAGGATCTTGTCCCGGTCGGTGTCCTTGCGGACCGTCGCGGCGTCCCTTCCGGTGTGGCGAGCCAGCGTGGTCTCCATCAGCGTGCGCATCCGCTCGATCTCGGCGGCCTGAATCTCCAGGTCGGAGAACTGCCCCTGGATCACGCCCTGCAGCGAGGGCTGGTGGATGAGCACCCGGGCGTTGGGCAGTGCCATGCGCTTGCCCGGCGTCCCGGCGGCCAGCAACACCGCCGCCGCCGAGGCGGCCTGACCGAGGCACACCGTCTGGATGTCGGCGCGCACGTACTGCATGGTGTCGTAAATCGCCATCAGCGAGGTGAATCCGCCACCCGGCGAGTTGATGTACATGGTGATGTCGCGGTCGGGGTCCAGCGACTCGAGCACCAGCAGCTGCGCCATGATGTCGTTCGCCGACGCGTCGTCGACCTGGACACCGAGGAAGATGATGCGTTCCTCGAACAGCTTGTTGTAGGGATTGGATTCCTTGATCCCAAAGCTGGAGTGCTCGATGAACGACGGCAGGATGTAGCGCGCCTGAGGCTGGGTTTCGGGATTCACTGGGCTTCTCCATTGGTGATGTGTGCGGCGCGGGTGATGATGTGGTCGACGAAGCCGTATTCCAGGGCTTCCTGCGCGGTGAACCAGCGGTCGCGATCAGAATCCGCCTCGATACGCTCGATCGACTGACCGGTGAATTCCGCGTTGAGCCGGAACATCTCCTTCTTGATGACCGTGAACTGCTCGGCCTGGATGGCGATGTCGGCCGCGCTACCGGTCACCCCGCCGAGCGGCTGGTGCATCAGGATGCGGGCGTGCGGCAACGCGTACCGCTTGCCCTTGGTGCCGGCGGCCAACAAGAACTCACCCATCGAGGCGGCCATGCCCATCGCGTAGGTGGCGATGTCGCACGGCGCCAGCACCATCGTGTCGTAGATCGCCATCCCGGCGCTGATCGATCCGCCCGGTGAATTGATGTACAGCGAAATGTCCTTGGTGGCGTCCTCGGCGGCGAGCAGCAGAATCTGCGCGCACAGCCGATTGGCGATTTCGTCGCTCACCTCCGAACCCAGGAAGATGATGCGCTCGGACAGCAAGCGCTCATAGACCGAGTCCGTGAGGTTGAGACCCTGCGAGTTTGAACGCATGTCAGTCACGACTGGGTTACCTGCTTTCTCGAGATCTGTATTCACGACATTAACCAACCGAGCCCGCTGTTTCGCGGCCGCGCACCCCTGAAACCGGCGCGTTCGCTCACAGCGTCATGGCGCGGTCACTCCCCGGCGTCGGCCTCGTCGGATTCGCCGGCCTCAGCCTCGTCAACCGGCTCGGCCCCGTCGCCCTTTGGGCCCTTGCCGAAGAATTCACTGGTGTCGATGGCGTTTCCGGCGGTATCGGTGACCGTCGCCGCCCGGATCACCTCGGCGATGGCCAGCGTCCGGCGCACATCGGCGAACATGCCCGGCAGCTGGTTGTTCTCCTGGAGGTAGGCCAACAGCTGCTGGGGCTCGATGCCGTATTGCCGCGAAGTAGCCACCAGGCGCTCGGTCAGGTCGTCCTGGCCAACCTGGACCTGCAGCTCGTCGGCCAGGGCGTCCAGCAGCAGCTGCCGTTTGACGTCGGTCTCGGCGGCGGTGCGCGTCTCGGTCTCGAACTCTTCGCGCGACTTGCCCTGCTGGGCCAGCACTTCCTCGAGCTTGGATTCGTCGTGGTCGAGGCCGTGCAGGGCATTGTGGAGGGCGCTGTCGACCTGGGCCTTGACGATCGCTTCGGGCAGCGGCACCTCGACCTGCTCGAGCAGCGAGTCGAGGGCGGCCTCGCGAATGTTTTCGGCTTGCTGGGCACGCTTGGTACGACCGACCTGCTCGCGCAGGTTGGACTTCAGCTCCTCGATGGTGTCGAACTCGCTGGCCAATTGCGCGAACTCGTCGTCGGGCTCGGGCAGCTCACGTTCCTTGATCGACTTGACCGTGACGGTCACCTGCGCGTCCTTGCCCGCGTGCTCGCCGGTCGCCAGCTGCGCGGTGAATTCCTTGGGTTCGTCGACCGACAGACCGACCAGGGCTTCGTCCAGGCCCGCGATGAGCCGGCCCGAGCCGACCTCGTGGGACAAGCCTTCCGCGGCGGCGCCCGGGACCTCTTCGCCGTCGATGGTGGCCGACAGGTCGATCGAGACGAAGTCACCGTCGGTGACGGGTCGGTCCACCCCGGTCAGGGTGCCGAATCGGGCACGCAGAGACTGCAGTTCGGCGTCCACGTCGTCGTCGCTGACCTCGATCGGGTCCACCGAGACCTTGAGCGCACCGGGGTCCGGCAGGGTGAGCCTGGGGCGGACGTCGACCTCGGCGGTGAAGGCCAGCTCCTCGCCATACTCCTTCTTGGTGACCTCGATCTCGGGCTGGCCCAGCGGGTGCACCTCCGATTCGGCGACGGCCTGCCCGTACCGCGCGGGCAGCGCCTCGTTGACGACCTGATCGAGCATCGCCTCGCGACCGAACCTCGCCTCCAACAACTTCGCCGGCGCCTTGCCCGGCCGGAAGCCGGGCAGTCGGACCTGCCGGGCCAGCTCCTTGTAGGCCCGCTGGAAGTCGGGTTCGAGTTCCGAGAAAGGGACCTCCACGTTGATGCGCACCCGGGTGGGGCTCAACTGCTCAACGGTGCTCTTCACGGGTGTGCTCCTCAATGCTCGTTCTTTGCTCGTTCTGGGCGTCGGTGGGTCGTGCTCAGGGCACCGGGCCGGTCGTGCTGGTCGGGGTGACAGGATTTGAACCTGCGGCCTTCCGCTCCCAAAGCGGATGCGCTACCAAGCTGCGCTACACCCCGCGCTGACCTCGATGATCCTAAGGCCCCTCAACACCGGGTTGGCCACGGGCTTCGCAGCGACGTCGCAAACCTCACGGAGCGATCACAAAACCGAGTCGATTAGATTTGATCTTTGTCGCCAGCTACAGTCACGCTCGACTGAAGCATGCGGGCGTAGCTCAATGGTAGAGCCCTAGTCTTCCAAACTAGCTACGCGGGTTCGATTCCCGTCGCCCGCTCGGGCTAGCTATCTGCTCGATAGAAAGGCGCCATGAGCGACCTGAAGGCCGACGTGTCAATCCACGGCTCATGCGCCTCGGACTTCGTCGGCGTCCGCGACGCGTTCGAGCGCAATTTCACCCACGGCGACGAAGTCGGCGCGGCCGTCGCCGTGTGGGTCGACGGGTCTCTGGTCGTCGATCTGTGGGGTGGCTGGGCCGACGCGGCCCGCACCCGGGCGTGGCAGCAGAACACGCTGACCACCGTGTTGTCCGGCACCAAGGGCCTGTCGGCCACCTGCGTGCACCAACTCGCCGACCGCGGGGAGCTGGACCTGCAGGCTCCCGTCGCGCACTACTGGCCCGAGTTCGGCCAGGCGGGCAAGGAAGGCATCACCCTGGCGATGGTGATGAGCCATCGCTCCGGCGTCATCGGCCCGCGCGTCCCGATGAGCTGGCAGCAGGTCTGCGACTGGGACTACGTCTGCGATCAACTGGTCGCGGCCGAACCGTGGTGGGAGCCCGGTACCGCCCAGGGCTACCACATGACCACCTTCGGCTTCATCCTCGGCGAAGTGTTTCGCCGGGTGACGGGCCGCACGATCGGCCAGTACCTGCGCGCCGAGATCGCCGAACCCACAGGAGCCGACGTACACATCGGCCTGTCCCCCGCCGGCCAGCTCCGTTGCGCAGAGCGCGTCCACAAGCCGCATATGCGCGACCTACTCACGCACATCCCCAGCACCCCAACCAGCCTGGCCGACCACCCGAAGGCCGGACTGGCGGTCGCGATGGGGTTCGCGCCGGACGACGAGGTCAGCTCGTACGATCTCGACCGCTGGCGAGCTCTCGAGTTCCCCGGCACCAACGGGCAGGTCTCGGCGCTGGGATTGGCGACGTTCTACAACGCGCTCGCCCAGGAGAAAATCCTCAGCCGCGAGCACATGGAGCTGGTCCGGATGTGCCGGGGCGGGCTGGACACCGATTTGGTGCTGGGGCCGCGGGTCGCCGACCACGGCTGGGGGCTGGGTTACATGCTCAACCAGCGGTGCGTCAACGGGCCCAATCCTTGGATCTTCGGCCACGGCGGACTGGGCGGCTCGTTCGGGTTCGTCGACCTGGAGCACCGCATCGGCTACGGGTACGTGGCCAATCACTTCGACGCGACCAAGGCCAACGCTGACCCCCGCAGCCTAGCCCTGTCCAACGAGGTCTACTCCGTGCTGGGAATCATCTAGAGCTCGACGCAACGCGCCCGGCCGGGAATCGGAAGGGCTTTGACGCGACCATTCCTACCCGCAGCGATTGCTTCGGCTGAACAATTCGCGCCAGTGTTTCGAGAGTTCCTGGCAAGCTGCATCGCCGGCCCCCGCTGCGGTCTGGTAGGGCCCGGCGAGCTCACTTTTGGCATGTCGGGCACCAGAAGACGTTTCGGCCCTCCAGCACCGAGGTGCGGATCGGATCGCCCGACACCCGGCAAGGTTCGCCCGTACGCCGATAGACGTAGGTGCGGGGCCGATCGGGCCGATATGACGGCGCACCGTGGTCGTGTTCGGGCCGCACCACGATGATCTTGCCCCGACGCAATCCGACCTTCATCAGCGCGACCAGATCGGTCCAGACCACGTCGAACTCGGCCTCGCCGACGTCGCGGCCGGGCCGGAACGGATCGATCCGGTGGCGGAACAGTAACTCGCTGCGATAGACGTTTCCCACGCCGGCCATCACCGTCTGATCCATCAGCAGCGCGCCAATGGGCCTGCGGGACTTGGCAATCCGCTTCCACGCCCACGACGGATCGGCGTCGCTGCGCAGCGGGTCGGGGCCCAGCCTGGCCAGGACGTCGCTGACCTGGCCTTCGTCGATGACTTCGCACACCGTCGGGCCGCGCAGGTCGGTGCCGTGGTCGGCGCCGATAATGCGCATCCGCACCTGCCCGACCGCCTCGGGAAACAGCCCGTCGCCGGGCCGTTCCCATTCGGTAAAGGCGCCGTACAGCCCGAGATGCACGTGCACGATCGGGCCGCCCGTGTAGTGGTGGAACAGGTGTTTGCCCCACGCGCTGGTGCGCTGCAGCACGCGGCCGTCGACCACCGCGGCCGAGTCAGCGAAGCGGCCCTGTGGGCTGGACACCGCGACAGGCGCGCCGGCGTAACGGCGTTGGTGCAGCCGGGCCAGCCGGTGCAGGGTATGCCCTTCGGGCACGCGCAGACCTTTCCGGGGTCAACCCGCCGCGCCGGGGACCGGCGGGGCTTGGTGGGTGCGTTCGTATTCGGCGAGTATGTCGATACGCCGTTGGTGGCGTTCGGCTTTCGACCATGGCGTGGCCAAGAAGGCATCGACGATGGCCAGCGCCTCGGCCACGGTGTGCATGCGACCGCCGATGCCGATCAGTTGGGCGTTGTTGTGTTCGCGGGCCAGGGTCGCCGTTTCGACGCTCCAGGCCAGCGCGCAGCGGGCGCCCGGGACCTTATTAGCGGCGATCTGCTCGCCGTTGCCGGACCCGCCCAGCACGATGCCCAGGCTGTCCGGGTCAGCCACGGTTCGCGTCGCGGCGGCGATACAGAAGGCCGGGTAGTCGTCTTCGGCGTCGTAGGCGAAGGCGCCGCAATCGATCGGCTCGTGCCCGGATTTCTTGAGGTGGTCGATGATCTGCTGCTTGAGCTCGAATCCGGCGTGGTCAGAGCCGAGGTAGACGCGCATGCCCGCAATCCTTACACAGCCAGCCGCCGCCTTGGCGGCGACGGCAACCGGAGCAGCGCCCTACCGGTCTAGTCGAATTCGGGCTTCTCGTTGCGGCTGCGCTTGAGCTCGAAGAAGTGCGGGTAGGACGCGAAGGCCACCGAGGCGTCCCACAGGGTGCCCGCTTCCTCGCCGCGCGGGATCTTGGAGAGCACCGGGCCGAAGAACGCCACATCGTTGACGTGGATGGTCGGTGTGCCGACGTCGTCGCCCACCGCATCCATACCGGCGTGGTGACTCTTGCGCAGCGCCTCGTCGTACTGGTCGCTGTTCGCGGCCTCCGCCAACTCGGCCGGCAGGCCCGCGTCGGCCAGTCCCAGCTTGATCACGTCATCGAGGTCTTTGTTGCCCTCGTTGTGAATCCGCGTTCCCATCGCGGTGTACAGCGGCGCCAGTACCTCAGCCCCGTGGGCCTGCTCGGCGGCGATGGCCACCCGGACGGGACCGAAGGCCTTCGTCATCCGTTCGCGATATTCGTCGGGCAGGTCCTCGCGGTTTTCGTTGAGCACCGCCAGGCTCATCACGTGGAAGTTGACGTCGATGTCGCGGACCTTCTCCACCTCGAGGATCCAGCGCGAGGTGATCCAAGCCCACGGACACAGCGGATCGAACCAGAAATCGGCTTTGTTCTTCGCGGCGGCGGCTTCAGGCATGGCGAATCCTTTCGTCGGTGAAAAGTCTGATCTGCACAACCGTAGGCGTCTACGTCCTGTTCCCGATTTGCCCGACCCGTAAGTTGGACATGTGGCTCTCCCCAACCTCACCCGCGAACAAGCCGTCGAGCGCGCCGCCCTGATCACGGTTGCCAGCTATCAGATCGACCTCGATCTCACCGACGGCTCCGGCGCCCCGGGCGAACGGACCTTCCGCTCGGTCACCACGGTGGTGTTCGACGCGCTCGCCGGCGCCGACTCGGTTATCGACATCGCCGCCGACACCATCCGCACTGCCACGCTCAACGGGCGCGATCTGGATGTCTCCGGCTACGACGAGTCGACGGGTATCCCGCTGCGCGGGTTGGCCGACCGCAACGTCGTCGTGGTCGATGCGGATTGCCGTTACTCCAACACCGGTGAGGGGCTGCATCGATTCGTCGATCCGGTCGACAACGAGACCTACCTGTACTCGCAATTCGAAACCGCCGATGCCAAGCGCATGTTCGCGTGCTTCGACCAGCCCGACCTGAAAGCGACATTCGACGTGCGGGTGACCGCGCCCACGCATTGGAAGGTGATTTCCAACGGCGCGACGGTGTCGGTCAACGACGGCCTGCACACCTTTGCCACCACACCGCGGATGAGCACCTACTTGGTCGCCTTGATCGCCGGCCCGTACGCCGAGTGGAACGACTCCTACACCGACGAGCACGGGGAGATCCCGCTGGGCATCTTCTGCCGGTCCTCGCTGGCCCGACATATGGACGCCGAACGGCTGTTCACCCAGACCAAGCAGGGATTTGGCTTCTACCACAAGAACTTTGGCCTGCCCTACGCATTCGGAAAATACGATCAACTGTTCGTTCCCGAATTCAACGCCGGCGCAATGGAAAACGCGGGCGCGGTGACGTTCCTCGAGGACTACGTCTTTCGCAGCAAGGTCACCCGGGCCTCGTACGAGCGGCGCGCCGAGACCGTGCTGCACGAGATGGCGCACATGTGGTTCGGGGACCTGGTCACCATGACGTGGTGGGACGACCTGTGGCTCAACGAGTCGTTCGCAACCTTCGCATCGGTGCTATGCCAAAGCGAGGCAACCGAATTCACCGAGGCCTGGACGACGTTCGCAACGGTCGAGAAGTCGTGGGCCTACCGACAGGATCAGTTGCCTTCGACGCACCCGATCGCCGCCGACATCCCCGACCTGGCCGCGGTCGAGGTGAACTTCGACGGCATCACCTATGCCAAGGGCGCTTCGGTGCTCAAGCAGCTCGTCGCCTATGTCGGACTGGAGCACTTCCTGGCCGGGCTGCGCGACTACTTCCGCGCCCATGCCTTCGGCAACGCCACGTTCGACGATCTGGTTGCCGCGCTCGAGCAGGCGTCCGGACGTGATCTGTCCGACTGGGGTCAGCAGTGGCTGAAAACGACCGGACTGAACACGTTGCGGCCGGAGTTCGACGTCGACAGCGACGGCAAGTTCACCCGGTTCGCGGTTACCCAGAGCGGTGCCGCCCCGGGGGCCGGCGAGACCCGAGTGCACCGGCTGGCGGTCGGGATCTACGACGACGACGGAACCGGGAAGCTGGTGCGGGTACACCGCGAGGAACTCGACGTCGAGGGTCCCGTCACGGAAGTCCCTACGCTGATTGGTGTTTCGCGAGGACAGTTGGTACTGGTCAATGACGACGACCTGACGTATTGCTCATTGCGGCTGGACGCCGAGTCGCTGCGCACCGCGCTGGAGCGCATCGCCGACATCGCCGAGCCGCTGCCACGGTCGCTGGTCTGGTCGGCCGCCTGGGAGATGACGCGCGAGTCCGAACTGCGCGCCCGCGACTTCGTGGCCCTGGTCACCGGCGGCGTGCACGCCGAGTCCGAGGTGGGCGTGGCACAGCGGCTGTTGCTGCAGGCGCAGACGGCGCTGACGTCGTACGCCGAGCAGGGCTGGGCGCGCGAGCACGGCTGGCCGCAGTTCGCCGACCGGCTGCTGGAGTTGGCGCGCGGCGCGCAGCCCGGTTCGGATCACCAGCTCGCCTTCGTCAACACGCTGTGCTCGTCGGTGCTGTCGGCCGGTCACGTTGCGACGCTGGCGGATCTGCTCGACCGCGACCCCGCCGAGTCGGGGCTGGCCGGCCTCGAAGTCGACACGGACCTGCGGTGGCGGATCGTGACGGCGCTGGCCACCGCGGGCGAGGTCGACGCCGACGGGCCCGCGACACCGTTCATCGATGCCGAGATTCAGCGCGACCCGACGGCCGCCGGCAAGCGCCACGGCGCCCAGGCCGCGACGGCTCGACCTCAGTTGCAGGTCAAGGACGCAGCCTGGGCGACGGTCGTCGAGGACGACACCCTGGCCAACATCACCGCCCGCTCGATCATCGCGGGTATCGCCCCGCCCGGGCAGTCCGAGTTGCTCAAGCCGTTCACCGCGCGCTATTTCCAGGCGATCTCCGGAGTCTGGGCGCGCCGGTCCAGCGAAGTGGCCCAGACTGTCGTGATCGGCCTGTACCCGCACTGGGACATCAGCGATGACGGTGTTGCCGCGGCGGACAAGTTCCTGTCCGACCCGCAGGTGCCGGCCGCGTTGCGACGCCTGGTGCTCGAGGGCCAGGCGGGAGTGAAGCGTTCGTTGCGGGCGCGCCGATTCGACGCCGGCGAGGGCTGAGCCCCAGCAGCAAAGCTAGATCGAATGGTGGCGACCCGCTGCGCCCGGCTACGCCGCGCTTGCGATCGCCACTAGGCCGGCGAAATCCCGGCGCTCAGCACGCGAATCGCGCTGACCAGGCCGTCGACCAGGTCGCCGCGCTCGAACGCCGAAGACGCGGCGGCCACACCCAGGGGTGCGGCCGATTCGGCGCCGCGGCCGCGAACCTGCGTGCCGTAGACCACCTCGATGACCTTCTGGTCGGGCGAGACGGCCAGCAGCACCGCGTTGGCCGGCGTCGGCACGTCGGCCAGGATCTCGCGGGCCCGCGCGGCGGTGTCACTGCCCAGGTCGCCCAGATAGATCGCGAAGCGCGTCTTGGACGCCCGAGAGCCGAACTTCAGCGCATCGTCCACGGCGACCAGGTCTTTGGTCGAAAACGGGAATTGCACCGAGAGTTCGCCCGGCTCGGTGACGCCCGAGATCCGTCCGCTGGTGGTGAAAACCGAGCCGTGGGGCAGCCCGGCGGGTTCCTTCGTCGCTACCTCACCACGTGCCACTGGCGCCACCTCCGACTGAGAATTCCGAAGTACCGTGCCCACCATGTCCGCCGTGGGCGTGGCCGACGTCTTCGCCAGTGGCGGCCCACAGGATCGGCGGGTGCGTCCACTTCTCGCCCAGCTTGTAGGCCGCCGGGTGCGGTCCCTTGTGGGACCAGATCCGCACCGACAGCAAAACCACCAGCAACAGAGGTATTCCGACGATGAACAGATGGACATGCATAGGACTCACGACGCAAACCGTATCCCACGGCGCGATCTGCCGGCGCGACCGGACACCAGGTTGTCGATCAGGCCGCGCCCTCGCCGAGATATCGGGTCCACGCCGGATCCAATTCCTTGACGGTCGACAGCAGCCGCCAGTGCTGCCCGGTCGGCGGCAGCGGCGCGCGGCGCAACGCCCAGCCGAGCTCGCTGAGCAGCTTGTCGCCCTTGCGGTGATTGCAGGTCGAGCAGCACGCGACGCAGTTCTCCCAGGAGTGGTCACCGCCGCGGCTGCGGGGCAGCACGTGGTCGACGGTGTCCGCCTTCGCCCCGCAATAGGCGCAGCAGAATCGGTCGCGGTGCATCAGCGCGGCGCGGGTCATCGGGACGCGCGCCCGGTAAGGCACGCGGACGTAAGACCGCAGCTGGATCACCGAGGGCACCACGATCGAGCTGGTCGCCGAGTGGATGACGGGCCCGGCCGGATCGTGGTGAACCACGTCGGCCTTTCCGCAGATCACCATGACGATCGCGCGGCGCATCGGCAGCGCGGTCAGCGGTTCGTAGGTGGAATTCAGCAGCAGGACCCGCCGGCGACTCCAAATGGAAGCGCCCTCCGAGCGGACGGACGGATGGATCTCAACACTATGCAGCGACCACGCGGTTGCGGGCTCGGTTAACCCTGCCGCGGCTACCTGACTGCGGTGGCTGCGGCGTATCTTGCCCTGCGCCATAGATCCTCCGCGAACAGTCCACCATGATTCGCCGTCAATCGCACACTATTGCAGGTGAACGCCGTGTCGATCCGGTGAACGCCAGGCATGGGGCCGGGCCGCCCCCGCATGGCGCCGCGAGGATGCACCACAATGGACGGCGATGGATCAGGTGACAGAGTCCTTCTACGACGCGGTCGGCGGTGCCGAGACTTTCCACGCGATCGTGTCACGCTTTTACGCGCAGGTTCCCGAAGACGAGATCCTGCGTGAGCTGTACCCGCTGGACGACCTCGAGGGCGCGGAGGAACGCCTGCGGATGTTCCTCGAGCAGTACTGGGGCGGCCCGCGCACCTACTCCGACCGGCGCGGACACCCCCGGCTGCGGATGCGTCACGTGCCCTTCCGGATCACTCCCCTGGCGCGTGACGCGTGGCTGCGGTGCATGCACACGGCGGTCGCGTCGATCGATTCGCAGACGCTCGACGACGAGCACCGTCGCGAGTTGCTCAACTACTTGGAAATGGCCGCCGACTCGCTGGTGAATTCGCCCTTCTGATACCTCGCAACCGAACGGAGCAGCATGAGCCCCGCAGCATGGTGGTCGAACGCGGTCTTCTACCAGGTCTATCCGCGATCGTTCGCCGACAGCAACGGTGACGGCGTCGGCGACATCGACGGAATCGTTGCCCATCTGGACCACCTGGAGCGGCTGGGAATCGATGCAATATGGCTCAGCCCGGTCACTGTCTCACCGATGGCCGACCACGGTTACGACGTCGCCGATCCGCGCGACATCGACCCGCTGTTCGGCGGGATGCCCGCGATCGATCGGCTGATCGCGGCGGCGCACCAGCGGGGCATCAAGATCACCATGGACGTGGTGCCCAACCACACCAGCTCTGCGCACCCGTGGTTCCAGGCGGCGCTGGCCGCCGCCCCGGGCACCGATGCCCGGGAGTACTACCACTTCCGCGACGGCAAGGGGCCCGACGGGGCGCTGCCACCGAACAACTGGACGTCGGTCTTCGGCGGATCCGCCTGGACGCGGGTGGTCGAGCCGGACGGCAACCTCGGCCAGTACTACCTGCACCTCTTCGACACCGAGCAGCCCGACCTGAACTGGGAGAACCCGGAGGTCTTCGAGGACTTCGCGACATCGCTGCGGTTCTGGCTGGATCGTGGGGTGGACGGCTTCCGCATCGACGTGGCGCACGGGATGGCCAAGCCGCCCGGCCTGCCCGACGCCAAGGCAGGCGTCAAGGTGTTGAGCCACACCGACGACGACCCGCGGTTCAACAACGCAGGCGTGCACGACTTCCACCGCAAAATCCGCAAGGTCGTCGACGAGTATCCCGGGGCGGTGACCATCGGCGAGGTGTGGGTGATGGACAACCTACTCTGGGCCGAGTATCTGCGGCCCGACGAACTGCACCTCGGCTTCAATTTCCGGTTGACCAAGATCGACTTCGAAGCTGGCCAGATCCGTGACGCCATCGACAACTCACTCGCGGCCACCGCGATCTATGAAGCCGTTCCGACCTGGACGTTGTCGAACCACGACGTGGAACGCGAGGTGACCCGCTACGGCGGCGGCGACATCGGGCTGCGCAGGGCTCGGGCCATGGCGATGGCAATGCTCGCCCTGCCCGGGACGGTGTTCATCTACAACGGCGAAGAACTGGGCCTGCCCGACGTGCTGGATCTGCCCGAGGAGGTGCTGCAGGACCCGACCTGGGAACGGTCCGGCCATACCGAGCGGGGCCGCGACAAGTGCCGGGTGCCGATGCCCTGGTCGGGCGAGGAGCCCCCGTTCGGGTTCTCGTTGTCGTCCGAGACGTGGTTGCCGATGCCGACGCAGTGGGCGGCGCTGACCGTCGAGAAGCAGAGCGGCGATCCCGATTCCACCTTGTCGTTCTTCCAGCGGGCACTCGAATTGCGAAAGCGCCGCATGGAATTCGATGGCGAGGGCATCGAGTGGCTGGATGCGTCCGGCGATGCCGTGATCTTCCGGCGCCCCGGTGGGCTGATCTGCGCGCTCAACACCGGCGAATCGCCGGTGCCGCTGCCGGCTGGCGAGCTGTTGCTGGCGAGCGCAGCGCTGCTGGAGGGGAAACTGCCACCCGATTGCGCGGCCTGGCTGGCGTAGCGGGTCACGCAGCCGAAGTCAGGTGAGCATTTCGCGGCGGACTGCTCTATATGTTGTGCATGGCTTCCTACGAGTGGACAGTGATCGGTGCCGGGCCGTCGGGCATCGCCGCGGTAGGCAGGCTGCTGGATCACGGAATCGCGGCCGAACGGATCGCCTGGATTGACCCGGCCTTCGCCGGCGGCGACATCGGCCAGAAGTGGCGGTCAGTTTCCAGCAACACCCATGCCGCGCTCTTCCTCGAATACCTCAACGGCTCCAAGGCATTTCGGTTCTCCGAAGCACCACCCATGCCGCTCAAGGAGATTGATCCGCAGGAGACCTGTGCGCTCGCTCTGGTCGCCGAACCCCTGGTGTGGATCACCGAGCAGCTGCGTGAGCAGGTCGACGCCTTCACGACGACCGCCACGGCGCTGTTCTTGGAGAACAGGCAATGGCGAGTCGAGACGGAACAACGCGACATCCATGCCACGAATGTGATCCTGGCCGTCGGCGCAGATCCCAAAAAACTTCGCCATCCCGACCTCCAGGAGATCCCCGTCCAGGTCGCCCTGGATCCCGACAAGCTGGCCGAGGAACCACTCGAGGGCGCGACGGTCGCCGTGTTCGGCTCGTCGCACTCGTCGATGATCGTGCTGCCGAACCTGTTGCGCCACCCCGTCAAGCGCATTATCAATTTTTATCAAAGCCCACTGAAATACGCTGTCTATCTTAAGGATTGGATCCTATTCGACGACACCGGGCTGAAGGGCCAGGCGGCCGTCTGGGCCCGCGAGAACATCGACGGGGTGCTCCCCGACCGCCTCGAGCGATGCTGGGTATCGAGCCCGGAATTCGCCGAGAAACTGGCGCAGTGCGACCGCGTCGTCTACACCGTCGGTTTTGAGCGCAGGAAATTGCCCGAAACCCCGCAGTGGGGGCAGCTGGACTACAACCAAACCAACGGAATACTGGCCCCCGGCCTGTTCGGCGTGGGCATCGCGTTCCCCCAGTACGCCGAAGACCCCTACGGGTACGGACAATTTCGGGTAGGCCTGAAGAAATTCATGGACCATCTCGACGCCGTTCTGCCGCTGTGGCTGCTCTACGGCCCCTGATCTCCGCGCGCGAACCCGGCTTGTGATCGCTTTAAACTCAGCCTGATCCGTATCAGAAATCGCCCACGGCCAGTTACGTCAGCCCAGCAGCAGCGCGGGATCGCCGCGGCGGCGATACACCGAACCGAACCGGGCGTCCAGACGCAACCACGTCGGCAGTACCCGGACCCGGATCAATTCGTCGGCGGCGACCGCATCGGGTGACTGCGGCAGAAAACCCATCGCGGTCAACGCAAACACACAGCGCATGGGCAGCCCGACCTGCACGTCGGCCGAGCTGACCTGAACGACCTCCTGATCGAGCAGCGAAACCGGCGGGCCATGAGAACTGCTGTGCTGCTTGGCAAGTTGCACACCGCGTTGCGCCAGGTCCAGCATCACCCGGGCCGGTATGTCCTCGAGGTGGGTGAAGCCCGATTCCGGCGGCAACGCACCGCGCCACGCCGAATCCATCGCGAAGCCGGGGTCGACGTAACCCGAGGCGTCCATTACGGAAAGGCCGCGCGCCAGCGCGTCCGCGCCCACCGACAGATCACCGGGCCGCACCTCGCCGACCACTACCCTGCTGGCCAGCACGTCGAAACCCGTTGCGACCCAGGCCGTCAGCAGCCCTGGAGATCGGGTTCGGAATCGGATGATCGCGGCGTCGTCGAGTCGCAGTGCGCGGTCGACGAACGCGGCCAGATCCGTGCGGTGGGCGTCCCTGGCCTCGGCACCCAGCCATAGTCCTCGGTCGGCTACCTGATCCACCGTTGTAAATACTCCCGATGTTGTGGCGAGAGGCGCACCAGCCGCTGCTCCTCGATATGCACGGCGGCCAGTTGCGACTCGGCGATGACGGCTGGCTTCGACTCCGGAGCCGCGCCGACCGAGCGCACCTCATAGCCCAGCGTGAAGTCGACCGCCCGCAACCGCTTGGTCCACATCGTCACCTGCAGCGGTGAATCCACCAGCCGCAGCTGGTCTTTGTAGGTCACCTTGACTTCGGCGATGAGCAACCCGATGGTTCTGATATCGACCTCGAACGCTTCGCGCAGAAATTGGACGCGCGCCTCTTCGAGGATCGTGACCATGGTGGCGTGGTTGATGTGCTGATACATGTCGATGTCCGACCAGCGCACTGGCACGGGCGCGACGAAGCCGACGCTCAACTTGATGATCCTCGTCCACTGGTGCGGGTCATGCGACGGATTTGTCGCGCGGCGACGGACAGCGTCGCGAGATCCTTGTTCCCGCTTTCCTGGATCTCGATGAGCGTTCGGCGGGCCCGCTCGACCCTGGAGGCACTCAGGTGTTCCCACTCGGCGATCTTCTCTTCACCACTTTCGTCCGGTTCCCCTACGGCGAGCACATCGAAGCACAGCGATCGCAACGAAGCGTAGATGTCGTCACGAATCGCCAAACGCGCCAAGGAGTGCCAGCGGTCCCGTCGGGGCAGCTCGGATACCGCGGTCAAGAGCCCGTCGGTGCCGAGCCGGTCCATGAGCGCGAAATAGGTGTCGGCGACCTCGGCGGCGTCGATGTCGTTGATGTCGCCGATATCGATGATGTCGAGCAGGCTGAAGCGGTAAAGCCCGGCGGCCACCGAATACGCGAGGTCTTCGGGTGCACCCTGGGAGGTGAATTCCGCGGCTTCCTTTTCGACGATGGCCTTGTCGTCGCCGCGCAGCCACTCCGACATGCGCGGCGTCAGCGCCCGGACCTTGGCGGCGAACCGGTTGATCTCGGCGCCGACCGCCAGCGGTTGCGGACGGTAGTTGAGCAGCCAGCGTCCGGCGCGGTCGATCAGCCGACGGGTGTCCAGCGTGAGCCGATCCGACAGTGCGACCGGCAGATTCGCCGCGCGGATGTGCCGCCATGTCGCTCCCACCCCAAAAATGGCGTCGGTTGCAACGTAGGTGCGGACCGCGTCGACCGACCCGACGCCGACGTCTTCGACGATCCGGAAGGCGTAGCTGATCCCGGCGGCGTCCACCAGGTCGTTGATCAGCATGGTGGTGACGATCTCGCGGCGCAGCTGATGTGCGCGGATCTCCGGAGTAAACCGTTCCCGCAACGGTTTTGGGAAGTACAGGGGCAGCCGGGACGCGAACACGTCCTGCTCGGTCAGCTCGGTCTCTAGCATCTGCTCCTTGAGCCCCAGCTTCACGTGCGCCATCAGGGTGCACATTTCGGGCGAGGTCAGCCCGATGCCGGCCTCGGCCCGCCGCGCGATCTCCTTCTCCGAGGGCAGCGCTTCCAGGTCGCGGAGGATGCCACGCTCGTCAACCAGGTACTGGATCAACCTGGCGTGCACCGGCAGCAGGCTCGCCGCGTTCGCCCGGCTGGTGCCGATCAGGTCGTTCTGGTCGTCGTTGTCGGCGAGCACAAGCTGCGCGACCTCATCGGTCATCGACTCCAGCAGCGGTTTGCGCTCCTCCGGCTTGACCTTGCCGGCGGTCACCAGCGAGTCGATCAAGATTTTGATGTTGACCTCGTGGTCCGAACAGTCCACGCCGGCCGAGTTGTCCATGGCATCGGTGTTGATCCGGCCACCCGACAAATCGAACTCGACGCGACCCAAGGCGGTAACCCCGAGGTTACCGCCTTCGCCAATCACCTTGGCGCGCACCTGGATTCCGTTGACCCGCACCGGATCGTTGGCGCGATCGCCGACATCGGCGTCGGACTCGGACTCCGCCTTGATGTAGGTGCCGATGCCGCCGTTGAACAGCAGATCCACCGGCGCCTGCAATATCGCCTTGATCAGATTGGGCGGCGTCATTTCGGTGACGTCCTCTTCCGATCCCTCGATGCCCAACGCATCGCGGACCTGGGGGCTGACCGGGATCGCTTTGTGCTCACGGCTGTATACCCCGCCGCCCTCGCTGATCAACGACGTGTCGTAGTCCTCCCAGCTGGATCTCGGCAGGTCGAACATCCGTTGGCGTTCCTCCCAGGAACGAGCGGCGTCGGGGTCGGGGTCTAAGAAGACGTGCCGGTGGTCGAAGGCGGCGAGCAGCCTGATGTGCTTGCTCAGCAGCATGCCGTTGCCGAAGACGTCTCCGCTCATGTCGCCGATCCCCACCACGGTGAAATCCTGCGCCTGGGTGTCGATATCCATCTCCCGGAAGTGCCGTTTGACGGCCTCCCACGTGCCCTTGGCGGTGATGCCCATGGCCTTGTGGTCGTAGCCGACCGACCCGCCGGACGCGAACGCGTCTCCCAGCCAGAATCCGTAGGACTTCGCGACCTCGTTGGCGATGTCGGAGAAGGTGGCGGTGCCCTTGTCCGCGGCCACCACCAGGTACGCGTCGTCGCCGTCGCGCCGGATGACTTCCGGTGGCGGACTGACCTTTCCGGTCGCATGGTCGACATTGTCGGTGACGTCGAGCAGGCCGGAAATGAACAGCTGATAGCAGGCGATGCCCTCGGCGCGGCCGGCGTCGCGGTCGGCGGCTGCATCGCCGGTGGGCAGCGGTGGGCGCTTGAGGACGAATCCGCCCTTGGCGCCCACCGGCACGATTACAGCGTTCTTGACCGCTTGCGCCTTGACCAGACCCAGGATTTCGGTGCGGAAGTCGTCTCGACGGTCCGACCAGCGCAGCCCACCACGGGCCACCGGGCCGAACCGAAGGTGCACGCCTTCGACCCGGGGCGAGTAGACGAAGATCTCGTATTTGGGGCGGGGCAGCGGCAGCTCGTCGACCAGCTGGGCGTCCAGCTTGATCGCCAACACATTGCGCGCACGGGCCGAATCCTCGCGTGTCACAAAGAAGTTGGTTCGTAGCGTGGCCTGCACCAGCGATGCGAAGGCACGCAGAATGCGGTCGGTGTCCAGGCTCACCAGCGCGTCGATGTCGGCGGCGACCGCCGCGGCGGCCGCCTGCGCATCGCGGGTCCTGGATGAACTCGACCGAGGGTCGAACAGCGCCTCGAAGAGCGTCACCAATGATCGCGCGGTAGAGGGGTGCTCGTTGAGCACTGATTCGATGTAGGACTGGCTGTACGGGAAGCTGGCCTGCCGCAAGTACTTTGCGTAGGCCCGCAACAGTACGACCTGCTGCCATCGAAGGCCCGCGCGCATCACCAACTCATTGAACCGGTCGATCTCGAGGCGACCCTGCCAGATCGCGGTGACCGCGTCGGCGAACCGCTCGGCCATCGCGTCGCGCTCGGTTTGCGTCGAGGCCAGCTGGATGGTCGGGTGCGGTGAGATTTTGAACTGATAGATCCACACCGGCAGTCCGTCGGAACGGGTGACCGTGAACGGCCGCTCCTCGAGCACCACCACGCCCATGCTCTGTAGCATCGGCAGCAGCTGGCTCAGCGAGGCGGTACGTCCACCCAGGAACCAGGTCAGCTGCGCGGTCCCGTCATCGCCTTCGATGAACACCAGTTTGACCGAGTTGTCCTGCAGCTCATTGATGATGGCGATGTGGTCGATGGCATCGGCCGGGGTGACGGCCTGCTTGTAGACCTCGGAGAAGGCCGCCGCGTAGTACTCGGCGTCGGCGTGCGCCACGGAGCCTTCGGCGGCGGCGGCGACGAGCCGGTCGGCCCAGGTCCGCGCCGCTTCGCTCAACAGCGCCTGAATGCGGGTCCGGTTGTCTTCGGAGACGTCGACCGGTGCGGCGTCGGGGCCTTCGGAAGGCAGGCGGACCATGAAATGCATTAGGGCCCAAGGTGATTCGCTGACCCGGGCGGTGAATTCCAGCCGGGTGCCGCCGAATTCGTGGACGAGGATGTCTTCGATCTGCAGCCGCACCGCGGTCGTGTAGCGGTCGCGGGGCAGGTACACCAGGCAGGAAACGAAATACTGCAGGCGGTCGGCGCGCAGAAACAGCAACGCGTTTCGTTGCGGACCCAGATCCACTACCGCCTTGGCCATCGCCAGCAGTCGTTCGGCACTGAGCGTGAACAGCTCCGAGCGGGGAACGGTCTGGATGACGTCGAGCAGCAGCTGGCCCGGGTGTATCGGATCACTGTCGGCCATTGCCAGCGCATCACGAACCCGGCGCGAAATCGTCGGGATTTCCAGGACATCGGCGTTCATCGCGGCCACTGTGAACAGCCCGACGAAGCGGTGCTCGATCACTGCGCCGTCTACATATTCGCGAACCGCGATGGCATACGGGTAGGCGCCATAGCGCAGATAGCTGCCCACCACGGACTGCGCCAACACCAGCAATTTGTCATCGTCGGTGAGCCTGGGACGCGAACCGGTGCGGGTGCGCAGGACGCCGAGGCCGGGTGTCCCGTCGCCGGAGACCTTCCCGTCGTGCACGTGGCAGCGCTGATAGCCGAGCAGGAGGAAGTTGCCGTTGCCCAGCCAGCGCAGCAGCGCCGCGACGTCGTCGCGGTCCGGCGCCGAGAAGTGGTCCTCGGCGTTGGCCTCGACTTGCGCTGCCAGATCGTTCAGCGCGGCGATCAAACTCGACGCGTCGCTGGCCACCTGTTGAACGTCGGCCAGCACCTTGGGTAGCAGCCGTTCGACCTCGGTGAGTCCCTTGCTGTCGACCGAAGGAAGCAGCTGCACGTGTATCCAGGCCTCGCCGGCGTATTGCGATGCGCCTTCCGCTTTCGCCTCGACGCTCAGCAGGTCGCCCTCCGGGCTGCGCTGCACGTCGAACACCGGCGTCATGATGGCCGTGTACGGGACGCCGAGCCGGTGCAGCAGCACCGTGACGGAGTCCATCAGCATCCCGCCGTGATCGGTGACGACTTGCAGGGCAGGCCCAAACCCGGCGGGGTCCTCCGCCGGGTACACCGCGACGTGGCTTTCTCCGTCGGGCCGGTGCAGTCCGAGGCGATAGTGCGCGCTCAGCATGGCCGGGGTCAGGATCGCCGACGGCACCGTCAGGTCGATGGGCCTGGTTTCCGCGCCCCCCGACTCGTCGCTATGCGGACCTCGGTAGCTCTCTACGTAGGCTTTCGAGATCCACTCAGGAATGTCCTGCTGCTGGGTGAACGTCGTCCACGGCTCGAGATCTTGTCTGGCTCCGGGATCGATCGTCATGCCGATAGCTCCCAACTGGCGACGGTTGTCAGTGCGCTCGGTCGCCCCGTTCCGTGGCAATGCGGGGCAGAGCTGACACTAGTCGCGCGTCAGCTTGCGATGGGTCACTCTGTGCGGCCGTGCCGCATCGGCACCGAGCCGTTCGACTTTGTTCTCCTCGTAGGTACCGAAGTTGCCCTCGAACCAGAACCACTTGGCCTCGTTGTCGTCGTCGCCCTCCCAGGCCAGGATGTGCGTGCAGGTGCGGTCCAGGAACCAGCGGTCGTGCGAGATCACCACCGCGCAGCCGGGGAATTGCTCGAGGGCGTTCTCCAGCGAACTCAGGGTTTCGACGTCGAGGTCGTTGGTGGGCTCGTCGAGCAGGATGAGGTTTCCGCCCTGCTTGAGCGTCAGCGCGAGGTTGAGCCTGTTGCGCTCGCCACCGGACAGCACGCCGGCCGGCTTCTGCTGATCTGGTCCCTTGAACCCGAACGCCGACACATAGGCCCGCGACGGCACCTCGGTCTGCCCGACGACGATGTGATCCAGCCCGTCGGAGACGACTTCCCACACAGTTTTTTTCGGGTCGATTCCGGCGCGGGTCTGGTCGACGTAGCTGAGCTTGACGGTCTCGCCGACCTTGACCGTGCCGCTGTCCGGCTGCTCGAGACCGACGATGGTTTTAAACAGCGTGGTCTTGCCGACGCCGTTCGGGCCGATGACGCCGACGATGCCGTTGCGCGGCAGCGTGAAGGACAGGTCCTTGATGAGGGTGCGGCCGTCGTAGCCCTTGTCGAGGTGGTCGACCTCGACCACCACGGTGCCCAGCCGCGGGCCGACCGGGATCTGGATCTCCTCGAAGTCGAGCTTGCGGGTCTTCTCGGCCTCGGTGGCCATCTCCTCGTAGCGCTGCAGCCGCGCCTTGCTCTTGGCCTGACGCGCCTTGGCCCCGGAGCGCACCCACGCCAACTCCTCGGTCAATCGCTTCTGCAGCTTGGCGTCCTTGCGCCCCTGCACCGCCAGCCGCTCGGCCTTCTTCTCCAAATAGGTGGAGTAGTTGCCCTCGTACGGGTAGGCGCGGCCGCGGTCCAGCTCCAGAATCCATTCGGCGACGTTGTCCAGGAAGTACCGGTCGTGGGTGACCGCCAGGATCGCGCCCGCGTAGGAGGCGAGGTGCTGCTCGAGCCACTGCACGCTCTCGGCGTCCAGGTGGTTGGTGGGCTCGTCGAGGAGCAGCAGGTCGGGCTTGGACAACAGCAGTTTGCACAGCGCGACGCGGCGGCGTTCACCACCGGATAGGTTGGTCACCGGCTCGTCGGGCGGGGGGCAGCGCAGCGCGTCCATGGCCTGCTCCAGCTGCGAATCGAGGTCCCACGCGTCGGCGTGGTCGAGGTCCTCCTGCAGCCGGCCCATCTCCTCCATCAACTCATCGGAGTAGTCGGTGGCCATCAACTCGGCGACCTCGTTGAAGCGGTCCAGCTTGACCTTGATCTCGCCCAGGCCTTCCTCGACGTTGCCGCGAACGGTCTTCTCCTCGTTCAGCGGGGGCTCCTGCAGCAGGATGCCGACGGTCGCGTCGTTGGCCAAGAAGGCATCACCGTTGTTCGGCTTGTCCAGGCCCGCCATGATCCGCAAGACGCTCGACTTGCCGGCGCCGTTGGGGCCAACGACACCGATCTTGGCGCCTGGATAGAAGCTCAACGTGACGTCGTCCAGGATCACCTTGTCGCCGTGCGCCTTGCGGACCTTTTTCATCGTGTAGATGAACTCAGCCATGCCGCGGTTATGCCTTTCTGATTTGCGAAGTGATCTCGCGGACCATCCTAGGCATCGCCCGGCAGCCGTAGCCCCGCGCCCGAGCCAAGACTCAAGCGGGAACGGGAAGCGGGGCCTCCTCGGCGGTGGCGTCACCTGCGCCGGCCGGATCGTCACGGGCCAGCGGGTCCTCGCTGCCAACGTCGACGGCGTCGGCGTGAGTTCCCGCGATCTGTGTTTCCTGCGCGGCGCTGGGACCCGTGTAGCCGGGCTTTTCGATGCGCACGATGACGCGGGACAGATCCGGCCCGACCGCGGTGGCCCGCATCTCTACCGACGAGCGGCGGTTGCCGTCGCGGTCCTCGTATTCGCTGGTGTACAGGTGACCCACGACGATCACCGGCGCGCCCTTGCCCAAAGCGGCACCCACTCCGGTGACCAGCTTTCCCCAGCAGTTGACGGTGACGAACAGCGAGTGCCCGTGCTCCCAGCCGCCGTCACCGGCGCGGCGGCGCGAGTTGCTGGCCACCCGGAACTTGAGGACCTCCTGGTCGCCCACCTTGCGGCGGGCGGGGTCGTTGACGATGTGACCGACGACGGTAAGCGGGGTTTCAAACATGGGCTGATCCCTTCTCGATTGCTTTGGCTATGGCTGCCAGTAAGCGCGGCGCTACCGACGAACGCCGTGGGGAACAGTGGTGAAATCGGACGGGCCGGTCGTCGTTGGGGAAGAAACCGGGACTGTGGATCAGTCCGAATCAGTCGGGGCCGGGGCGGGCCGCTCGGCCGTCTCGCCCCGCGCCAGCTGCGCCAGCATCGCGTTGTAGGCCACCAGCTCGGCGTCGTCGTCGCGTTCAGCGGCCCGATCCAACCGCGTGGCCGTGCGACGATCGCTGCGCGCCCACTGAATAAGCAGCGCGAGCATCACGATCACCAGGGGAAATTCTCCCGCCGCCCAGGCGATGCCCCCGCCCAGTCGCTGATCGCCCAGCAGATCGGTGTGCCAACTCAGGCCGAGCGAGCGGTAATAGTCGGCGCCGAGCACCTTCTTGGTGCCCATCAGCACCACCCCGAAGAAGGCGTGCAGCGGCAGCGATGCGAACACCACCGCCACCTTGGCCAGCGGCGGGATGGGTCGCGGCGTCGGATCCACCCCGATCACCACCCAATAGAACAGGTAGCCGCTCAACAAGAAGTGCACGTTCATCGCCAGATGCCCGGCGTGGCTGCTCGCGGTGGTGTCGAAGAGGTTCGACAGATACAGCCCATAGAACCCGGCGACGAACAGCACAGTGGCCACCACGGGATTGGTGAGGAGCCGGGACAAGCGGCTGTGCAGCGCGGCCAACAGCCATTCCCGCATGCCCGGCGGATCGTCACGCCCGGCCGCGGGCAGCGCCCGCAACGCCAGGGTGACCGGGGCGCCCAGCACCAGCAAGATCGGGATCAGCATCGACAGGCACATGTGGACCACCATGTGCATGCTGAACATCGCCGGCATGTAGCGGCCGACGCCCGACGACGTCGCGAACAGCAACACCAGGCAACCGAGCAGCCAGGAAACGGTCCGGCCCGGCGGCCACTTGTCGCCGCGGCGGCGCAGCCGCACCAGCGCCGCCACATACAAGGCGGCGAAGACGAGGGCGGCGGAGCCGAAGATCAGGTCGAACCGCCAGTCGAACAGGATGCGGGCCACGGTGGGTGGCCCGTCGAAGTCGTAACCGATCTCGGCTTCGGGAATGGACGGCAGCCGGGACGGCGGTGGCGGCGGTGGGGTACGGCCCAGACCGACCGCGATGCCGAACGTGAGGCCGAAGATGGCGGACTCGATCAGCGTCAGGCGCAGCAACGCACCACGTGCGGGCGCGGGACTCGGATCCGCTTGCAGCGCAGCCACACTCACGCGTCGCTGACGCCAGCCGAGCCCGCCCAGTACGCACAGCGCGACGAACTTGGCGATCACCAGCCGTCCATAGTCGGTGCTGAACAGGTCGGACGGCTGCACGCGCACCAACGCGTTGACCAGTCCGCTCACCGCCATCGCCACCCAGCACCACAACGCGATCATCGAGAAACGCCGGGCGGCCAGCTTGAGGTGACTACCGCCGCGCAGGGCGTGGGCGAGCAGGGCGAGCAGGCCGCCGGCCCACAGGCTGGCGGCGACCAAGTGGATCAGCAGGCCGTTGGTGGCCAGGTCGTGCGAACCGCCGGCCGACGAGTGACCGGTCAGTCCCAGCGGAATCAACGTCATCACCGACGCGGCCATCAGCACCGGGGTCCAGGACCAGCGCAGCACCGACAGGCTCGCCAGCGCGATCACCGCGGCCAGGATCGCGGTCCAGCGCCAGGCCGAGGCGTTGGTGATCAGGCCCGCCAACGACCACATCCGCATCGGGCTGATGTCGGCGACGGGATGGCCGGACACGTCGGAGATGGTCAGCGGGACCAGGAGGGCGGCGCACACCGCCCACGCCCCCGACGCCACCGTCCCGAGCCGAAGGGCCCGATAGCCGTCAGCGTCGAGGACACCGTTGCGCTGCGGCGGCACCAGAAATGCGGCGAACAGAAACGACCCGACCGCGAGCACCGCGGCGATCTCACCCGCCGCCCGGACGAACGGCAGCCCCAGCGTGGTCACCTGGCCCGGGTCGGGTAGACCCGTCGCGGTCAGCGCGCTGGCCAACGAGAGCGTCCCGATACCGGCGGCCGTGCAGCCCGCCAGCACTGCCACCCCGACCAGGACCGGCCACACCAGCGCGCGGCGCTGGGCAGAGGCCGCGGTCGGGGCCTTGCCGGCCGGCGGGGCGACGGTCATATGTCCAGGGTATGGGCGGGCCCGCCGGCTACAGGGTCTGGCTGTCCAGAAGGTCCCGACGCGCCTTGTCCTCCCGGGCCACGAACTGATCGCGTGCGATCTGCCCGACGTAGTTGAAGTCGTGCAAGATGTCGCGCAGCTCGTGCAGGAAGGCGCCTCGCCTTTCCGCCAGGTCTGGGGCCGGCGCGATCAAGTTCTGGTCGTCGACAACCTGGCGGGCGGTGGCGAACAACAGCGTCGATACCGATTCGCTGCTGCGGATCCGGGTCTGCGCCACGTACTGCCGGCCGACGCCCAACGCCAAGTCGGTCAGTTCCTTGTGTCCGATGTCCGCCGCTGCGTCACACAGCACGTCGGCGACGATCTCATAAGCCTCGAAGAACACCCGCAACATCGCTTCCGCCATCAGCGGACGCTTGGCGAACAACAGTGAGTGGATCTCGTCGCCGCCGGCGGCGACGTGGGCTTCCCAATTGTTGTGCCACGCCATCTCTTCGGCGATGTTGTCTCGGAATGTCGCCGAGTCCGCGAAATAGAAGTCGAACTTCAACAGATCGCGCAACCGCATCGCCTGGGTCCAGAAGGCCTCCATGCGGTCGCCGTTGGCGTGGCGGGCGTGTGCCAGCGCGAGCTCGACGATCGACGTCTCCAGGAAGGCGTGGATCACCGAGTTGCGGTAGAAGGCCGCGGCGTGCTGTTCTTCGGGCGTGATGCGCCACACCGGTTCCCGGCCGCCGTCGATTCGGGTGATGGGGTGTCCGTGGGACAGTGCATCGACCGCCGCACGCACCCCGTCGTGCGTGCGCAGCCGCAACGCGCTGGTGGACATCGGGTTTTGTTTACGTTCCAGGTAATCCAACGAGTCCTGCAGGGTGTGGTGCAGCTGACCGAGCGTCAAAGCCGCACCGCGGGTCGTCAGCAGCAATGCGCACACCAGGCCCGTCGCCGTCACCGGTGTCGCCTGCAAGATCCGCCAGGCGACCTCGAACGACATCTTCTGCAGCGCAAGCCGTTTGGCGTCCGGGTCTTGAGCCAACGGACCGTGCGGTGCACCCAGGTACTGACGCATCGACACGGCTTCGGGGAATCGCACGTAGATCTTGCCGTAGTTGCGTTGACCCTGCGCGCGGATGAAGTTGTACAACCAGCCCACGCCTTCGGCCGTCTTCTCACCGCCGCGGGCGTAGGCGGCGTATTCGGCGGTCTCGTGCAGCTGGTCGAAGCTGATCGAGACCGGTTGCAGCAGAATATCTTCGCTGCGCCCATCCAGGTAGGCGTCGGCGACGTATGCCAGCAGGCCGAGCTTGGGTGGCAGCATCTTTCCGGTTCGTGAGCGGGTGCCCTCGATCGACCAGCTCAGATTGAACCGCTTCTCGACGATGTAACCGACGTATTCGCGCAGCACGTATTTGTAGAGCTGGTCGTTGCCGATGTTGCGGCGGATGAAGATGACACCGGAACGCCGTAGCAACGGCCCCATCGCACCGAACGACAAGTTGATGCCGGCAAACACGTGCACCGGTGGTAGCCGGTTCTCCTGCATGGCGACCGGCACCACGGCGCCGTCGATGTAGGACCGGTGCGAGAACAACAGCACCGCCGGGTGAGTTTCCAGGCCGGCCCGCATTGCCGCAACCTGATAGCCGTCGTAGTCGATCTCGGGATCGAACCCGCGGCTGAGCATCCTGCCGAGAACCCCGACGAGGTCGACCGATGCCCTGCTCCACCCGGTGGCGAGTTCGTCGAGCATCTTTCCGGCTTCGTCGACGGTAGCGCCGGAAATTTTGGCTAGGCCGGCGCGAAACCGGTTGGAGGCCAAGATCTCCGGCTTCACCAGCCGCGGCGACTTGTACTGCGGCCCGAGAATTCGGTATTCGACGCGTTCCATCGCCAAGATGGCGCGGCGGATCACGAATTGCGCGAAGTCGTTCTTGTCTTCTCCTACTGTGGTGTCGCGCCACTGCCGGCGCAGTTCGGAGACGGTGGCCGCCTCACCGGCCACCACCCGTGCGCGCTGCGGAACGGTCCGCACGATCTGTTCTTGCTGACGGTGGTTGGGGTGGTAGGGATCCCGGCCGGGGAGCAGCCCAACCAACTTGGCATACCGGCCGCGATTCGGCTCCGGCAGCCAGAACACTCGCACCGGCACGACCGAACGGTCTTCCCCGGATTCGAGCTGTTCGGCCAAAGCTGTCATCGCTTCCGGCGGCGCATCGAGCGCCGGCAGTTTCACCACGCCGAAACTCGCTCCCGGATGGCCGGTGCGCTGTCGATCCAGCCACGCCGTCACCAGTCCCGTCTCGACCGGCGAGGCCATCGACGCCAATATCAGCGAGTCTCGTCCGGCAAGAACCGCGCTGCTATCTGCGGCCGGTTCGGTCACGGATGCCCTCGGGGCGCCGATTCCGGTGGCTCGGCGCTGACGGCCCCCGCCTCGGGGGCGGGTCGCTGCAGTTCGCCGTCTTGGAGGGCGACCTGGGATTCATGCGGGTTCGCCTTGGGTGGCTTCGCTTTCGGCGCGGCCTTCTTCGCCGGTGCCTTCTTGGCCGCCGCCTTCTTCGCCGGCGCCTTCTTCGCCGGTGCCTTCTTGGCCGCCGCCTTCTTCGCCGGCGCCTTCTTCGCCGCCGCCTTCTTCGCCGCCGCCTTCTTCGCCGGCGCCTTCTTGGCCGGCGCCTTCTTCGCCGGTGCCTTCTTCGCCGGCGCCTTCTTGGCGGGCGCCTTCTTGGCGGGCGCCTTCTTGGCGGGCGCCTTCTTCGCCGCCGCCTTCTTCGCCGGGCCTTGTCTGCCGCCTCCTCGGCGTACAGGTCGACCTCGGGAAGTTCGTCGACGGGCCAATTGGCGAGCGTGTCCAGGTAGAGTTGGCGCACCTCGGCGATGCGTTCCGGCAGCGTGTCGAGTGTCCAGTCCTGCACCGAGATCGGCGGAAAGACCGCGATGTCGACGGTGCCCGGGTTGATGACGGTCGAGTTCCGGGCGGCAACCAGCTCGGCATTGCGGATCACGATCGGAACGATCGGGATGCCTGCGGCCATCGCGAGACGGAATGGCCCTTTTTTGAAGGGGCCCGACCCCGGTGGTGTCCAGCCGGGTGCCTTCCGGCGCCATCACAATAGAAAGTCCGTTCCTGGCTCTCTCTTCGACCGTGCGCATCGTCTCCAGCGCCGAGGCCGAATCGTCTCGGTCGATGAACACCCCGTCCAACGCCTTGCCCAGCAGGGCCATGATCGGATTCTTCTGCAGCTCCTTCTTGGCTACGGCAACCCAGTTGTCGTTCACCAGCGCACCGGTGATGACCGGATCAACCTGATTGCGGTGGTTGTAGATGAATACGGCCGGGCGTTGCGCGGTCAGATTCTCTTTCCCGACGACATTGAGACGTACTCCGGTGGTCGCGAGCACCGTTTGGGAAAAAATGGAGGTAAAGAAATTGGCGCCCCGCCGCCGGCTACCGGTCAGCACACCCATTGCCACTGCGCCGGCCCCGACGGGAACAATCGAGCCGAGGCCGGCAAGGGTGCGCACCTGCCGCCGCAGGCCCACGGGACCACGGCTGCTGAATCTCAGGATCGGCCAACCGCGGCGCTTGGCCACCGCGGCCATCTTGCCTTCGGGATTCGTCGGCCGCGGATTGCCGACCAGATACATCAGGGCGACGTCCTCGTCACCGTCGGCGTAGAAGTAGCTGTCCTTGAGATCGATGCTGTGCTCGGCGGCAAAGCGTTGTACGGCAGCGGCTTTGCCCGGGCCCCACAGGATCGGCTTTTTGACGCTACCGGTGAGCATGCCGTCCTCGGTGGTCTCGAACTTGTTGGTGAGCATGTTCGGAATGCCGAGGAAACGCGCGACGGGGTTGACCTGAATGGTCAGTGCCGACGAGCTGAGCACTACGGTGTGGCCGCGGGCCACGTGCGCGCGCACCAGCTCGCGCATCTCCGGGTAGATCCGTGACTCGATCCGCTGGACGAAAAGCCGCTCGCCGATCTCTTCGAGGTCGTCCAGTAGTCGTCCGGTCAGCGCGGCGGCGGCCTTTCCGATGAGGTCCTCGAATTCGATACGACCGAGGGTGTGGCTCAGGCCGGCCTGCACCATGCCGAGCAGTTCCCCGACGCCCATGTCGCGGCGCAGCAGGCGCTCTTGGGTCAGGATGACCGCGGTGAACCCGGCGACCAGCGTGCCGTCCAGGTCGAAGAACGCACCGATCTTCGCCCCGGCGGGGCTGGCCATGATCTCGGCCACCGAGCCGGGCAGTCGCATGTCCGCTCCGGGGGTTTCGCCCTTGTCCACTTGGTCTTTCGAGGCGCTCATGAGCCCGCCACCGATCGAGTCGACACGGCCGGCTCAATGAACGAGGCGGGTACCGCTTGCGGTGGTGGGTCACCGGCCAGTGCCAGGATCTCGTCGAAGCCTTCGAGCAGGCATTGGGCGAACAAGGCCTCGTTTTTCACCGAGGCCCTGTCGTAGCGCACGGTGATGGTGCACCATCCGCCGCGCGAAATCAGCACCACCATCATCGCCACCCCGGGCAGCGGACCTATACCGTACTGCCGCAAGACCTTTGCGCCGGCGAGGTAAGTGTCGCCGGGAAAGACCGGGACGTTGCTAGCTTGCACGTCGGAGCCGATCACCGAGCCGGTGATCCCTTCGAGCACCGCGGTCGGCAAGACGCTGAGCACCGGTGCGATCGAACCGACAATGTTCATCGCGGGCTCGTCGCGGCGCTGCGTCATCTGAGCGCGGATCTTCTTCATCCGGGAGACAGGGTCGGCGGTGCCGATCGGCGCCGCCAGGTTGACGCCGGTGAATTGGTTGCCGCCGGCGGTATCCGCTTCGGCCCGTAGGTTTACCGGCACCGCCATCGGCAGCGTGCTGATGGGCACGCCGAAGGCCTGATGGTAACGGCCCAAGGCGCCACACAGCCCGGCGAGGTAGGCGTCATTGATCGACCCGCCGCCGGCTTTCGCGGCTTTGTGCAGGTCGGCGAGCGGGATATCGATCGCCTCGCTGCGGGTGGCGAGGCTGCGCCGCCGCAGCAGCGGCGAGGGCTCTGCGGCCCGGTTGAGCACCCGCATGCCCGACATGGCGTACCCGACGATCCCCGAAAGTGTGGCCGTCGGTTCCAGGACCGCCCGTCCGGCCGCCGATACCGCGCCCGACAGCGCGCTCATGACGCCGCCGACAACGGCGAAGGGCAGGTGGTTAATGCCTTGGCGCATCAGATCATTGGACGTCAGGTCCTGCGGGACCGGTAGCGGCAGCGTCGCTTTGGCCGGCGGATTGCGCTCGAGGTCATAGATCTCGGCGAACATTTGGACCCCGCCCACACCGTCGGTGACGGCGTGGCTGACATGCAGCAGCGCCGCGGCTTTGCCGTCGGCCAGACCCTCGACCAGGGTGGCCGTCCACAGCGGCCGCGAAATGTCCATCGGCGACTGCAGGATGAGGTCGGCGAGATCGAATACTTCACGCAGCGTGCCGGGCTCGGACACCCGCATCCGGCGCACGTGGAAATCCAGGTTGAAATCGGGATCGACCACCCAGCGCGGTGCCGCCGTCGGCAGGGAGGGCACGACGACCTTTTGCCGCAGCCGCAGCACGCGTCGCGATGCGGATTCGAAGCGGGTTCGGAACTGTTCCCAGTCCGGCGTGGTGTCCAGCAGCTCCAGCGCCATGATTCCCGACCGGGTGCGGGGGTTCGCCTCTCCCCTGTGCAGTAGGTAGTCGACCGGCCCGAGTTCGTCGGACAACTTCATCGCCTCGACGGACTCAGTCATGGTCATCAGTTCGACGCGCCAACCTTGTCACCGTCGATCAAGCCTCCTGCCTTGGATCCACCCACCCAAATGGTCTACTCAACGCTAGTCGGGTTACCGCGCTGGTGAAAGGAGCGGGCGAGTGCTGGGGCGCGGGCTCAGCTGGCCGAAGTGGCCGCCAGGGGCAGCGAATCCAGGAGCGCGCTGACGCGCCGCCCGTAGACGACACCGAGGAAATCGGCGACGGCGTCAGCGGCCAGCCGCGATCGAACCGTGGGCGTGATGTCGAAAGCGTGGTGGGCATTGCCGAGTTCGGCGTGGGCCACCGTGGCCGCGCCGGCCGCACGCAGCGCCGCGCAGAACGCGCGAGCCTGCCCGCTGGGCACCAATTCGTCCTTCTCACCGTGCAGCACAAAGAACGGCGGCGCGTCGCCGTGTACGTAGGAAATCGGCGACGCCGCCGTGAAGCGCTCCGGCTCGTCGGCGTAGCGGGCCTTCATCACGAATTGCTCGAGGAACGGCAGCATCAGTTCGTGCATGTTCTCGAAGTCGGTGAAGTCGTAGACGCCGTAATAGGGCGCCACCGCTTGCACCGTGGTGTCGGCGTCTTCGAAGCCGGGCTGGAAGGTGGGGTCGTTTGGGGTGAGCGCCGCCAGGGAGGCCAGGTGCCCACCCGCCGAGCCGCCGGTGATTGCGATGAAGTCGGGGTCGCCGCCGTAATCGGCGATGTTCTCCCGCACCCACGCGATCGCCCTTTTCACGTCGATGAGGTGCGCAGGGAACGTGGCGCGCGGGCTCTTGCTGTAGTCGATCGAGACGCAGATCCAGCCGAGTTGGACCATTCGGCTCATCAACGTGTAGGCCTGCGGACGCCGGCCGTTCAGCGCCCACGCTCCGCCGGGCACCTGGATGAGCACCGGCGCCCGACAGCCGGGCGCCAAATCATCGCGCCGCCAGACGTCAAGCAGGTTGTCGCGTGGACTCGGGCCGTAGGAAATGTCGGAAGTCTGCGCCGCATAACGGCGGTGGGGCCCGGGCCTGCTCAACAGTCGGCCGCGCGGGGCGCACAGGGCTCCGACGGCGGCGGGGTGGCATAAGTGCTCGCGAAACTCGGGTCCGAAGGACTCCTCGAGGGCGGCGGTGAGGGTTCGATCCGCCCGCTGTGCGGCCAGCGCCGTGCCGACGCGGCCCACCGACGGATGAGAAACGCGCGACAGCGCGTGTCCGGTCACCACGTGCGGAGGAAACTCGGTGAAAAGCCAGCCGGCGAAGCAGCCCAGCGCGAACGGCCCGCCGCGCAGCACCAGATTGCCCAGCTGATAGACATCGCGGGCTTCGGCCGCCAGGCGTGCCGCCTGGGCGCCCGCCCACGAGCGGTGTGAAGTCAAAGTACTGGCCACGCTCATTGCAACGCCACCCCTCGACGTTATGCACACGCCTCGTTGCGGTTAACGGCCGATTGCCGGCCGATGTTGTACGTGTGTCGAGGGTCCCAACGATAACCGATAAATGCGGCGCGGGAAGGGTTCTCGCGCGCGTGCCGGCGGGGAATCGGGTCGGCGGGTGCGGTTGGATAGACTGACCTGCACATTGCCTCCGTAGCTCAGGTGGATAGAGCAAGGGCCTTCTAATCCCTAGGTCGCACGTTCGAGTCGTGCCGGGGGCACCCACCGAGCGCACAAGTTCGCCCGCGCATCCCGGACGCGTTCCTTATTCGACAGCGTGTCAATTAGCATCTGGTGCAGGATGGCGCGCCGATTCGCGCCTTCGCTGGGTGTCGCGGTAATGACAGCTGGGGCTGCGCTGCTGTGCCCACCGATTCCCACGTCCGCCGCGCCCTGCCCCGAGGTCGAGGTGACGTTCGCCCGCGCCACCGCCGAGCCGCCCGGCGTCGGCGGGGTTGGGCAGGCTTTCATTGACTCCTCGCGTTCTCAGGTCGGGAGCCCGGTCAGGCGGCCACATTCGTGGTAGGCCGTCTCTAAATCGCCTAAGTGAGTTCTTTCATGAATGCGGTTGCTAACGGCCCGGCCGCGGCCTCAAGGCGTCGCCCATCCGATGGCCGGGTCAAACGCTGCCACCCGCCTGCGCTCCGCGCATGAGCCGTCGGGCGGTGGCGCCCTCTCGTTCTTGCCGACCCGCGTAATCCGGCAACATTCGGCGCGGCCGAAATACGTTGCGCTACCTACCTTATCGAGACTATGAGGCCGGAGCATACTGCCACACCGCCTCACGGCTTCCGGCCGACGCCGGGCTGCACGACAGTGTGAAGCCGGTTGCGTCATGGATGGTCGCGTTCGGTACGGAACAAGGCCGGCCGGCCAGCGGGCGATCAAGGCTGGCGACGCCAACACCGACGCCGATCAACCCGGCCGTCGTGATGGAGACCAGCATCAGCCGCACGTATCCGATTCGTCGATCGCGCGTCCTCGCGTACGTCCGGTGCGCCGTAGTCCCGTACCGCGTTGTCCTATACCCCGTTGTCCTATACCCCGTTGTCCGCATGAGGTGCTCCTAGCGTCGATGCCGATTGCGATGCTCTTTCGAGCTGACACGAGCTTGTGGCGCGCACCTTGGCGGATCCTCAACGGATCCTTGGTTACCGACTCACCGCGCTGAAGGCTGATGGCGCGGGGGGGCTTGGCGCTCTGCGGCTCAGGCGACTACCCCACCGCCGGGCTTGAGCACTAGAGGCTTCCTGAACCCGCTAGCGCATGCGCTATCGGATTTGGAAGTCACCTCATGGCGACCGGGCGGTACCAGAGTGGCGGATGTGGCAGGGGGCGGAGCGATTGTGCGGTGGCGCCGTCGGCGGCAAGCTCGACGGGCACAGGCCGCGGGCGACGGCGCGTCGTTGCAGTGGCGCAGGTCACGGCAATTCTGGAAGTCGCGGCCCGACCCGCGCGGGCGGCGCGAAGTAGTCTTACCTCGCCCGTGACGCGGCCGCCGATCAACGGTGTGGCCGGGTGGATCCATAGCCAAAAAGCGAAGCCGGAGGTGCCCGATGGCCCAGTCCGAACCGATCCTTTTCGAGGTCACCGACCGGGTCGCGCTCATCACCGTCAACGATCCCGATCGGCGCAACGCGATAACCGCCGAGTCGTCGGGGCAGCTGCGCGAGGCGGTCGAGCGGGCCGAAGCCGACCCCGATGTGCACGCCGTGGTGGTCACCGGGGCGGGCAAGGCGTTCTGCGCGGGCGCCGATCTCAGCGCCCTCGGCGCTGCCGGCGGTGGGGCTGCCGAGACGGGCCTGCAGCAGCTTTATGACGGCTTCATGGCCGTCGGTAGCTGCCGGCTGCCCACCATTGCCGCTGTCAACGGCGCGGCGGTAGGCGCGGGCCTGAATCTGGCCATGGCGGCCGATGTGCGCATCGCCGGACCCGCCGCCGTGTTCGACGCGCGATTCCAGAAGCTGGGGCTGCACCCCGGCGGAGGTGCGACGTGGATGCTGCAGCGGGCGGCCGGCCCGCAGGTCGCCCGGGCGGCCCTGTTGTTCGGTATGCGCTTCGACGCCGACGCCGCGGTGCGGCACGGCTTGGCGCTGAGCGTAGCCGACGATCCGGTCGCTGCGGCGCTGGAGCTCGCTGCCGGTCCGGCGGCGGCGCCGCGAGACGTGGTGCTGGCGACCAAGGCCACCATGCGCGCCACCGTCAGTCCCGGATCGCTGGACAACGAGCAACATGAGTTCGCCATGTGCGCGGAGCTCGGGCCGCAGTCTCATTCCATCCAATCACCGGAATTTGCACAGCGTTTGGCCGCGGCACAACGTAGGTAGGCAGTGGCGCCCCGCACTCCTGACGTGAGACCTACAGATCCAGCAATGCGGTTTCGGGCGACTCGATCAGATCCCTTAGCTCGCACACGAATTGGGCCGCTTGCGCACCGTCGACGATGCGATGGTCGAACACACAGGTCAACGACATCGTCGGGCGGGCCACGATCCGCGTGCCTACGACCACGGGCCGCGGCCTGATCGCGCCCATGCCGAGGATGGCGGCTTCGGGATGGTTGATCACCGGTACACCGTCGTCCACGCCCAGGGCCCCGAAATTCGTCACGGTGAACGTCGAGCCCCGCAGCTCACCCGGCCCCAGGCGGCCGGCTCGCGCACCGGCGATCAGATCGGCTGCCCGGCCGGCCAGTTCGCGGGTCGTCTTACTGTCGGCGTCGGCGATGACCGGGACCAGCAGCCCGCGTTCGGTGGCCACGGCGATGCCCAGATGCACACGGTGCTCGACGCGCACCTGCGGTCCCTGCGGCGACTCGACCCACGTCGAATTCAACATTTCGTGGTGGCGCAACGCGATGACCAGTAATCGCAACATGAGCACGAAGGGCGTTATTGTCGCCTCGGTCGAACTGAACCGGTCCGACAGTCGCACCAGCTCGGTGCAGTCGACCTCCGCAGTGACCTTCGCCGCCGGAATCTCCTTGTGCGACAACGTCATTTTCTCCGCCATCCGAGCCTGCACACCCCGGACCGGCCGGACATCGGCGCCATTGCCATTCCCGCGAGCCGCCGACAGCACGTCCTCCCGGGTGATGACGGTGCCTGCGGCGTGCTGCACCGAGTTGAGGTCCACCATCAACTCTTTGGCCAGCTTTCGCACCGGAGGGGCGGCGAGCGGGCGGGTCGGGCGCCGGCTGGTGTCGATGCCGGAATCGGCACCATAACCGACCAGCGTGGGCACGGCCGTTTCGACCGCCGGCAGCTCACCGCTGAGCGGCGCCGTGTCGATCTGCAACAGCACCGCCCCCACGTTGACGACATCGCCTTCGGCGCCGTTCCTTTCGACGATCCGCCCGGCGTAGGGACTCGGGATTTCCACTTCGGCCTTGGCGGTCTCCACCGTGCACAACACCTGATTGAGCTCGACGTCGTCACCCGTCGCCACGTGCCACTGTGTCACCGTGACTTCTTCCAAGCCCTCGCCGAGGTCGGGGACCCGAAACGACTTGATCCGCCCCTCGCTCATGGCTGCGCCAATACGCGCTCGACGCAATCCAACAGCCGGTCGGGCCCGGGCAGCCACCACTTCTCCAGCCGCGCCGGTGGGTAGGGGGTGTCGAACCCGCACGCGCGCAACACCGGCGCCTCCAGCTCGTAGAACAACTCCTCTTGAATGCGGGCGGCCAAACCCGCTCCATACCCCAGGCTTCGCGGGCCCTCGTGCATCACCACGCAGCGTCCGGTCCGCTGGATCGATGAAGCGACGGTATCGAAGTCAAATGGCACCAGGGACCGCAGATCGATGACCTCCAGACTCCAACCACGTTGCCGCTGCGCCTCTTCGGCGGTACCCACCGCGGTGCTGACCAAGCTGCCGTAGGTCACCACGGTCACGTCGGTGCCGGGCCGGCGCACCATCGCCTGCCCGATCGGCGGTTCGGCCCGGGTGACGTCGACCAGGCCGCGGCCCTGATACCGGCGCTTGGGCTCCAAAAACATGACCGGGTCCGGGCAGGTGATCGCGTGACGCAGCAACCAATACGCGTCAGCCGGGCTGGACGGCACCACCACCTTCAAGCCGGCGGTGTGTGCCCAGTACGACTCGGTGGAATCCGAATGATGCTCGGCGGCACCAATTCCCCCGAACGAGGGGATGCGCACCGTCACCGGCATGTTGATTTCGCCGCGGGTGCGGGTGCGATACTTCGCCAGGTGGCTGACCACCTGATCGAAAGCGGGGTAAGAAAACCCGTCGAACTGGATCTCGGGTACCGGTACGAAGCCGCGCAGGGCTAGGCCTACCGCGATCCCGATGATGGCGGACTCCGCGAGTGGCGTGTCAAAGCAGCGGTTCTCGCCGAACGCCGCTGCCAGTCCCTCGGTTACCCGAAACACTCCCCCCTCGACCGCGACATCCTCGCCGAATACCAGTACCCGATCGTCGGCGGCCATCGCGTCGTGTAGGGCGCGGTTTAGCGCCTGCACCATGGTCAACGACTGAGCGCCGAGCGCGACGTTCTGCACTGCCGCGGTCAGTGTTTCCTCGTGGCCGGCCGGACGATCAGCGAGCTGAGTCATGGACGCCTCTCAATCACGTCGGTCGAGTTCGGCCCGCAGTTGCCGGCGCTGCGCCTCTAGCCCCGGTGTGATCTCGGCGTACACCGACGTGAACACCTCGTCGATGTCGAAATCGGGTGCGTCGAACACCGCGTCGCGTAACTCGGCCCGCATCCGCCGCGCGCGGCCAATGACCCGTTCCTCCAACCGTTCCGACCACAGACCCTGGCCTTGCAGGTAGCTGCGGTACCGCGCGATCGGTTCCAGCGCCGCCCAGTGATCGACTTCGTCTTGCGTCCGGTAACGACTGGGATCATCGGATGTGGTGTGCGGGGCCAAGCGGTAGGTGACCGCCTCGATCAATGTCGGGCCGCCGCCGGCACGGGCCCGGGCGACGGCCTCGGCCGTCACCGCATAGCAGGCCAGCACGTCATTGCCGTCCACCCGGATACCTGGCATTCCATAGCCAATCGCCTTGTGCGCCAGCGACGGTGCGGAGGTCTGTTTGGATACCGGCACCGAGATCGCCCATTGGTTGTTCTGCACAAAGAACACGCAGGGCGTGCTGAATACGGCCGCGAAGTTCAACGCCTCGTGCACGTCTCCCACGCTGGTGGCGCCGTCGCCGAGGAAGGTTACCGTCACCGAATCCTCGCCCAGGCGTTGGGCAGCCATGGCCGCACCCACGGCATGCAGGGTCTGGGTGCCGATCGGAATCGACAGCGGCGCGCAGCACTTTTTGGTGAAGTCCAGGCCACCGTGCCAGGTTCCGCGCCACGCGGCTCCCACGTGTCCGGGCGGAATGCCCCGCACCAAAAATGCTCCGAGTTCCCGGTATTGGGGAAACAACCAGTCCGTCTTGCGCAGGCACGCCGCGGCACCGACCTGTGCGGCTTCCTGACCGTGGCAGGAGGCAAACAGCCCCAGCTCCCCTTGCCGCTTGAGGTTGACGAATTCGCCGTCCAGCTCGCGGGTGACCACCATCATCTCGTAGAGCCAGCTCAGCGTCTCCGCGGGAAGCCCACGGCTGTAGCGGTTTTCGGACGTCGGTGAGCCATCGGGCGCGACGAGTTGCACTGGCTCCAGATCAACAGTCATCGGCGTCGTAGACATCTCCGCCGCACCGCCTCCCTCGCCGGGTGCCGCGTGGTCCCGTAAACCACAGCGGGTCCCGGCAGAGGGTCAGCCGGAACCTACCGCGAGCGGAGGTCGATCGCCAGTTACACGAAAGGCTTCGCTCGCCGCGACACTGACGTACTCCCCATTATGCGCTCAAACCGGAAGAGACCGGGTTGATTGCGAAGACGGCGCAGCGTGTCGCGCTACGGCGCCCGGGCCCCGTCCGCCGACTGTCCAGCCGTCACTCGGGGACGGTCTCGCCGGCCCTGCGCAACGTCATTTGCGCGTGCTTGAGCACCGGCGAGTCGACCATCTGTCCCTCGAAGGCGAAGACGCCGCGCTCGGACCGCGCCGCGGTCAGCACCCGTCGTGCCCAGTCCAGTCGCTCCGCACTGGGGCGATACGCCTCGCGCACCACCGGGATCTGGCTCGGGTGGATGCACACGGTGCCGCCGAAGCCCAGCGCGACGGCGTCCTCGGCCTCCTCCCGCAAGCCGTCGAGATCCCGAATGTCCAGATGCACCGCATCGAGCGCAACCCGACCGAAGGTGGACGCCGTGAGCAGGGCGGTCGACCGCACGTGATGGGCGACGTCGCGGTAGCTGCCGTCGGCTTTGCGGCTGGAGCTACCGCCGAGCGTGGCGACCAGATCCTCGGCGCCCCACATCAGCGCCACGGTGCCCTGTGCCGCCGCGATTTCGGTGGCGAACACCGCACCGCGCGGGGTCTCCAGCAGCGCGATCACGTTCCGTGGCGCGAGCGCCGTCACCTGCGCGGCCGATTCAGTCTTGGACAGCATCACCGTCGTGTACGCGGTGCCGGCCAGGGCTTCGAGATCGAGAGGGTATTCCGCCGTGTCGGCCGCGTTGACCCGCACCACGGTGCGCTCCGGGTCCAACTGTGTGTCCTGCAGCGCCTTGCGCGCCGCGGACTTGTCCGCCTCGGCCACGCCGTCCTCGAGGTCGAGGATCACCACGTCGGCGGCAGCGGCGGCCTTGGCGAAACGCTCGGGGCGGTCGGCCGGACAGAACAGCCATCCGGGACCGGCGGCTTGCAGGTTCACGTGGTCTCCTGGTCGCTCGGACGCTTCTGCACCAGCGTGCTGCGGACGGCACGCGCGACGACGTCGCCGTGCTGGTTGCGTCCGGTGTGCTCGAGGGTGACGATGCCCTCGCCGGGCCGGCTTTTCGATTCGCGCTTGCCCGTGCACATCGTCTCCGCGTACAAGGTGTCGCCGTGGAAGACGGGCTTGGGGAAGGACACCTCGGTGAAGCCCAGGTTGGCCACGATGGTGCCAAGCGTCAACTGCGACACCGACAGCCCGACCAGCGTGGAGAGGGTGAACATGGAGTTCACCAGTCGCTCGCCTCGAAAGCCCGGCTGCTCGGCGGCCCAGGCCGCGTCCAGGTGCAGCGACTGGGTGTTCATGGTGAGCGTGGTGAACAAGACGTTGTCGGCCTCGGTGACCGTGCGGCCGGGCCGGTGCAGATAGGTGGTGCCGATCTCGAATTCCTCAAACCACAAGCCGCGCTGGACAACCGACTTGCCTTCCGTCATGAGAGTCCCAGCGATCGCGCGATGAGCATCAGCTGCACCTCGGTAGTCCCTTCGCCGATCTCGAGAATCTTGCTGTCGCGGTAGTGGCGTGCCACCGGATATTCGTTCATGAAGCCGTAGCCGCCGTGGATCTGGGTTGCGTCGCGGGCGTTGTCCATCGCCGCTTCCGAGGCGATCATCTTCGCGATTGCCGCATCCTTCTTGAAGGGCTTGCCCGCCAACATCTTTGCGGCCGCATCGTAATAGGCGGTGCGTGCCACATGGGCACGCGCCTCCATCCGCGCGATCTTGAAGCTGATCGCCTGGTAGGCGCCGATGGGCTGGCCGAACGCCTGGCGTTCCTTGGCGTACTTGACGCTTTCGTCGACGCAGCCCTGCGCCGCCCCGGTCGCCAGCGCGGCAATCGCAATGCGGCCCTCATCCAGGATCGACAGGAAACCCGCATAGCCGCTACCTCGGCCACCCAACAGGTTCTCCTCCGGGACGCGGACATCGTCGAAGCTCAACGGGTGCGTATCCGACGCATTCCAGCCGACCTTGCTGTACACCGGTTCGACGGTGAAGCCCGGCGTGCCGTTCGGGACAATGATCGACGAGATCTCTTTCTTGCCGTTCGCGGCGGTTCCGGTGACAGCGGTGACGGTGACCAGTGCGGTGATGTCGGTACCGGAGTTGGTGATGAATTGCTTGCTGCCGTTGATCACCCAGTCGCCGTTGTCGAGCCGCGCCGTGGTGCGGGTTCCTCCGGCGTCCGAGCCCGCCCCGGATTCGGTGAGCCCGAAACCGGCGAGCGCGCGCCCGGCGGTCAAAGCCGGCAGCCACTTCTGCTTTTGCTCTTCCGTGCCGAACCGGTAGATGGGCATCGCGCCGAGGCTGGCGCCGGCCTCCAGGGTGATCGCCACCGACTGGTCGACCTTGCCGAGTTCCTCGAGCGCCAGCGACAGGGCGAAGTAGTCACCGCCCATCCCGCCGTACTCCTCGGGGAACGGCAAGCCGAACAGGCCCATCTCCCCCATCTTGGCGACGACCTCGTACGGGAAGCTGTGCTCCTCATCGTGTTTGGCCGACACCGGGGCGACCACGGTACGCGCGAACTCGGCGACCGTGTCGCGGAGATCCTGGTATTCCTTGGGCAATGTCTCCGCGGTGATGGATGTGGTCATAACGCGTCCTTACTCGAATCGGCTGCCGCGCTGGATTCTTCGGGCGCCAGTCGGGCCAGCACCTGGTCCACCGTCACCTGATCACCAACGGAGACCAGTATCTCCACCTGTCCGGAGACCGGTGCGGCAAGCGAATGTTCCATTTTCATCGCCTCGACGACGACCACGACGTCGCCCTCGGAAACGCCCGTGCCCGAGGATGCCTGAACCGCGATCACGCTGCCGGGCATCGGGCTGACGATCTCGGCCCGCTGCGCACCCGCGGCGCGGTGGATTTTGTTTTCCTCGGCTTCACGCAGGTGCCAGGTTCCTCGCTCGTCGGCGATCCACAGGTGCCGGTCGGCTTCGGCCCAGCGATAGTCCCTGCGCACACCGTCCAGCGTCATGCTCATCCGCGTCGGCTCGACGCGTACGGCGGCGGAATGGGTTTCACCCTCGCCGACCTGTACCGTGGCCGCCTCGGGCATCCCGCGCACCGACACCGTCTCGCTGCGCAGCGGGGTGCGCATGTCGGTGCGGACCGGCGCCAGGCTGCCGCCGACCCGCCAACCGGTCGGCGCCGCCCAAGGGTTGTCGCCGAAGCGGCGAGCGCGAACGGCCAGGGCCGATTGCCGATAGAGGCCAGCCGCCGCAAGCACGTCATCGGGAGCAGGCAGCGGAGCGAAGTCCGCCAGGCGTTCGTCCAGCAGCGCGGTGTCCAGATCACCGGCCTGCACCCGCTCGTCGGCGAGCAGGAATCGGAGAAATTCGACGTTGGTCTGAACACCCAGGATCACGGTTCGGCTCAACGCCCGGTCGAGTTTCGCCAGCGCCTCACCGCGGTGGGCTCCGCAGGCGATCACCTTGCTCAGCATCGGGTCGTAGTCGCTGCCGACAAGCGTGCCCGTCAACAGCGAGGAGTCGACCCGCACACCGTCACCGGACGGCTCAAAAACCTGCAGCACCCGCCCCCCGGTAGGCAGGAAGCCCCGCGCCGGATCCTCGGCATACACCCGGGCCTCGACGGCGTGCCCGCGCAATTCGATGTCGTCCTGGACAAACGCCAGCTTCTCGCCGGCGGCCACTCGCAGCTGCCACTCGACCAGGTCCAGACCGGTGACCGCTTCGGTGACCGGATGCTCAACCTGCAGGCGGGTATTCATCTCCATGAAGAAGAACTCGTCGGGCCGGGCCGCCGAGACGATGAACTCGACCGTGCCCGCGCCGACGTAATCAACGCTGCGCGCGGTATCGCAGGCGGCCGCCCCGATGCGCGCCCGCGTCGCCTCGTCAAGCAACGGCGAAGGCGCCTCCTCGATCACCTTCTGATGGCGGCGCTGCAGGCTGCACTCACGCTCGCCGAGGTGCACGATGTTGCCGTGCGTGTCCGCGAGTACCTGCACCTCGATGTGCCTGGGCCGCAACACGAATCGTTCCAGGAACAGTGTGTCGTCCCCAAACGACGAAGCGGCCTCGCGCCGGGCCCCCACCAGCGCCTCGCGCAGCCTGCCCGGTTCTTCCACCAACCGCATGCCCTTGCCGCCGCCGCCCGCCGACGGTTTGATCAGCACCGGGTATCCGACCTCGTCTGCGGCCGCGACCAGCTCGTCGTCGCTCAGCCCGGGTTTGGCGACACCCGGTACCACCGGGACCTCGAAGGCGGCGACCGCGTTCTTGGCGGTGATCTTGTCGCCCATCACCTGGATCGCCCGGACCGGCGGCCCCAGGAACACCACTCCGGCTCGCTCGCAGGCGGCGGCGAAATCGGCGTTCTCCGAGAGGAATCCGTACCCCGGATGGATCGATTGAGATCCAGTGCGCACGGCCGCCTCGACGACCTTGTCGATGTTCAGGTAACTCTCGCGTGCCGCGGCGGGTCCCAGCCGCACCGCTTCGTCGGCTTCGAGCACGTGCCGCGCGCCATCGTCGGGATCGCTATAGACGGCGACCGAGCGGATACCCAGCCGGCGCAAAGTTCGGATCACCCGCACTGCGATCTCGCCGCGGTTGGCCACTAGAACGGTCTCGAACACTGCACTCACATCCGAAAGACGCCGTAGGAGACTGGTTCCAGCGGTGCCTGGGCGCACACCGAAAGAGCCAGCCCGACAAATGTTCTGGTGTCTGCGGGGTCGATGATCCCGTCGTCCCACAGCCGGGCCGTGGAGTAATAGGGGTTGCCCTGGCTTTCGTACTGTTCGCGAATGGGGGCCTTGAACGTCTCTTCCTCGTCGGCCGACCACGGTTTGCCTGCGCCGGCGAGTTGCTCGCCGCGCACGGTGGCCAGCACCGATGCCGCCTGTTCGCCGCCCATCACCGAGATCCGGGCGTTCGGCCACATCCACAGGAAGCGTGGCGAGTACGCCCGGCCGCACATCGAATAGTTGCCCGCCCCATAGGATCCACCGATCACGACGGTCAGTTTGGGTACCCGCGCGCAGGCGACGGCGGTGACCATCTTGGCGCCATGCTTGGCGATGCCGCCGGCCTCGTAGTCGCGGCCGACCATGAATCCGGCGATGTTCTGCAGAAACAGCAGCGGTATCTTGCGCTTATCGCACAACTCGATGAAATGAGCCCCCTTCAAGGCGGATTCGCTGAAGAGAACGCCATTGTTGGCCACGATGCCGACCGGGTGGCCGTGAATGTGGGCGAATGCGGTCACCAGCGTCTTGCCGTAATTGGCCTTGAATTCGCTGAATTCGCCGCCGTCGACCAGCCGCACGATGACCTCGTGCACGTCGTAGGGCACCCGCGGGTCGGGCGGCACCACGTCGTAGAGCTCCGTCTGTGCGCACGTGGGCGGGAGCGGGGATCGCACGTCCCACGGGCTGGCCTCGCGCGGGCCGAAGGTGGCCGCGATCGCGCGGACGATCCGCAGGGCGTGCTCGTCGTCTTCGGCGAGATGGTCGGTGACACCGGAAACCCGGGAATGCAGGTCGCCGCCGCCCAGGTCCTCGGCCGACACGATCTCCCCGGTCGCCGCCTTGACCAAGGGCGGACCACCCAAGAAGATCGTGCCCTGCTCGCGGACGATGACGGCCTCGTCGCTCATCGCCGGCACGTAGGCGCCGCCGGCCGTGCACGAACCGAGCACCGCCGCAACCTGCGGAATTTCCTTGGCGCTCATGGTCGCCTGGTTGTAGAAGATGCGACCGAAATGCTCGCGGTCCGGGAAGACCTCGTCTTGCCGCGGCAAAAACGCGCCCCCTGAGTCCACCAGGTAGATGCACGGCAGCCGATTCTGCAGCGCCACCTCTTGGGCGCGCAGATGCTTTTTGACCGTCATCGGGTAGTAGGTGCCGCCCTTGACCGTCGCGTCGTTGGCGACGATCACGCACTCGCGGTCCGACACGCGGCCGATGCCGGTGATGATCCCGGCTCCCGGAGACTCGTCGCCGTACATGCCGTCCGCGGCCAGCGGTGAAAGCTCCAAAAACGGGCTGCCCGGGTCGAGTAGGCGGTCCACCCGTTCGCGGGGCAACAATTTGCCGCGGCTGACGTGACGCTCCCGGGCGCGCTCGTTTCCGCCCAACGCCGCCGCCGCCAGCTTGGCGTTCAACTCGACCACCAGCCGGCGGTGCTCATCGAAGAACGACTCCTCGGCCTTGGCGGGCGAGGTCACCACGTTGTCCATCGCCGCAGCAGCCTCCTCGCCGTCGTGCGGTCGGGATCTTGAGTTAATTCCCATTAACTCAAGACGTGAGAATACCATTGCCGCCGTTGCCGGTCCAGGCAGGACCACTCCCATCGAAAAGCGCGAGTTAATCGCGAATAACTCGTGCTACGTTAGGGCCAATTGACAAACGGAGGTCCGTCATGACAGCGTCCGCCTCCGAGGGCCAGGTCGGTCCCGTTGACGCGCCAAATCGCCGGAGCCAGTTGAAGTCCGACCGCCGCTTGCAGCTGCTGTCCGCCGCCGAGCGGCTGTTCGCCGAGCGCGGTTTCCTCGCGGTGCGGCTGGAAGACATCGGTGCGGCCGCCGGGGTGAGCGGGCCGGCCATCTATCGCCATTTCCCGAATAAGGAGTCGCTGCTGGTCGAGTTGCTGGTCGGGATCAGCACCCGGTTGCTCGCCGGCGCCCGGCAGGTGCAGACCGACAGCACCGATGCGGCGGCCGCACTAGACGGGCTGATCGACTTCCATCTGGACTTCGTGTTCAACGAGCCGGACCTCATCCGCATCCAGGATCGCGACCTCGCGTACTTGCCCCAGGCCGCCGAAAAGCAGGTGCGCAAATCCCAGCGTCAATATGTCGAGGTCTGGGTGGGGGTGCTGCGGGAGCTGAACCCCGAGTTGGCCGAGGCCGATGCCCGGCTGACCGCGCACGCCGTGTTCGGCCTGCTGAATTCGACACCGCACAGCTTGAAGCCCCCCGACACTTTGCGCAGCAAGTCCGTGGGCGCCGCGAGGTCGCGCACCGTCATGCGGGCGATGACGGTGGCCGCACTCGCGGCCGGAAATCAGTGCCCCTGAGCACCCCGTCGTAAGCTGATTCAGGCCTTTAACACTGAGTCCAGGTACCCTTGCAAGCCATGAGGTGGACATGAACGATTCACGTCCTACCGAGCGGTTTCCTACATCGCAGCCGGGGCCGCAGCAGCCGAGGTATTCGCCCTCCGCTGATCCCGCGTACGCCGACCAGACGCCCTACGCGCAGAGCTATGGCGGGACGACGTCGCCCTGGGTGCCCACCCCGAACGAGACGAATACGACCAGGCAGCTGCCGGCGTACTGGCAGCAAGACCTTCCTCCGTCCGGCGACATGCCGACGGGCATGGCTCCCCCGCCGCCCGGCGGCCCGAAATCGTCGCGATGGTTATGGATCGGTGCCGGCACGGCGGTGCTGCTGGTCGTCGCCTTGGTGATCGCGCTGGTGCTGGCGAACGACGCGATCAAGACCCAGACCGCCGTCCCACCGTTGCCGGCGATGCCCGAGCCGAGCACGCAGGCCCCGACCACGTCGACGCACCGGTCGCCGTCGCTCATCCCTGCCCCGATACCGCCGACCAGCGGCCCCGAGCAGCTGCCGCCAGAGACGACCGGGCCGGCCGCGATGCAAGACGTCGTCTACACCGTCTCGGGTGAGGGTCGCGCGATCAGCATCATGTACATCGATACCGGCGGCCTCATCCAGACCGAATTCAACGTCGCACTGCCCTGGAGTAAAGAGGTCAGCCTGTCGAAGTCGGCCAGCCACCCGGCCAACGTCACGGTCGTCAACATCGGCCACAGCGTCACCTGCACGCTCACGGTCGATGGGGTTCAGGTCAGCAAGCGCGTCGGCGGCGGTCTGACGATCTGCGACACTCGCGGCTAGCCGCAACCTCCAGCCGGCTACGACGTCTCGGCCGCGGGTTCGGCTACCGCGACGCCGCGCAGCGGAACCCGGACCGCCAGCATCGCCAGCAGTCCGGCGATCAGCACCAGCGAAATTCCGCCCAGGCCGGCGCGCACGGCACCGAAGACGTCAACGAATAGCGAGAACAGCCAGGGCGCCACGAATGCCACCGCCCGCCCGGTCATGGTGTAGAGACCGAACGCGACCCCTTCCCTCCCGTGCTTGGCCATGTGCAGCAGCAAAGCGCGCGACGACGACTGCGACGGCCCGATGAACATGCACAGCAGCAGCCCGCACACCCAGAAGGCCACCGGCCCGGACAGCGCCATCAAGGTCAGTCCCAGGACGACGATCGCAAACAGTGACGCCACGATGACGGGCTTTGATCCGACGCGGTGGTCGACGAACCCACCCAGCACCGCGCCCACAGCGGCGATCACGCTGGCCGCTACCCCGAAGACCAGCACGTTGGCCTGCGAGATGCCGTATACGTTGACGCCCAGCACCGCACCGAACGCGAAGATCGCCGCCAGCCCGTCCCGAAAGAGCGCGCTGGCGAACAGGAAGTAGACCAGGTTGCGGTCGCGCCGCCACTCCGCGGCGACCTCGATCCACAACTTGCGATAGCCACCCAGCATGCTCGTCGACTGGTGCGCCTCCGACGACTCGGTCAGCCGGTGCGCGACGAACAGCAAAGGCAGCGCAAGCACCGCGAACCAGATCGCAGCCACCACCATCGCCTCACGGACATATAGCCCGTCCCGCAGGGGAACTCGCAGCAGGCCGCGTGTCGCATTGGGCCCGGTGCCGGATCCGGAGATGAAGCCGGTGTAGATCACCAGCAGGAGCAGAACGCTTCCGACATAACCGGCCGCCCAACCGAATCCGGATATCCGCCCGGCCGTCTGCGGTGTCGAGAGCTGACGAAGCATGGCGTTGTACGGGACGCTGGCCAGATCGCCGCAAGCCGCCGTCGCCCCGAGGAGCACCAGACCCGCCCACAGGTAGCCGGGGCGCTCACGGACAAAGAACATCAAGCAGGTCAGCGTCACCGCCGCGGCCGTCAGCACACTCAGCGCCACCCGCCTGCGATGCGCGGACTCCACCCATACGCCGACGGCGGGCGCAAGCACGGCGACGGTCAGCCCCGCGATGGCCGCCGCACGGCCCAGCCAGCTCGCCGGCGTGGTGGGACCGGATATCCCCGCCCCGACGCTGCTGGTCAGGTAGACGGAGAAGACGAACGTCGCCACGATCGCGTTCAGACCGGTCGAGCCGCAATCCCAGAGCGCCCACGCCACCACGCGCGATCGCGCGGGGGTGGCGGAACGCGACTCCGGCTGGCTCATGCCCGGCACTCTATAGGCGCTCGCGATCGCCTGCGGGCCGCGTTTGGACCGCTGTCTACGATTGGCGCATGCCGCTACCCGCTCCAAGCCCCGAGGCGCGCGCCGTTGTCACCGGAGCTTCGCAGAACATCGGTGAAGCGCTCGCCACCGAACTCGCCGCACGCGGACACAACCTGATCGTCACCGCGCGCCGCGAAGACCTGCTCAAGGACCTGGCCGCTCGCCTGACCGACAAGTACGGCGTCACTGTCGACGTGCGCCCCGCCGACCTGGCTGATCCGGGCGAACGCGCGAAGCTGTGCGACGAGCTGGCCACCCGCCCCATCTCGATCCTGTGCGCCAATGCGGGCACCGCGACCTTCGGCCCGGTCGCCACGCTCAATCCGGCCGGCGAAAAGGCCCAGCTGCAGCTGAATGTGCTTGGGGTGCATGACCTTACGTTGGCGGTGCTGCCCGGAATGGTCGAGCGTAGGGTCCGGCGGAATCCTGATTTCCGGTTCGGCGGCGGGCAATTCGCCGATTCCCTACAACGCCACCTATGCGGCCACCAAGGCCTTCGCGAACACCTTCAGCGAATCGCTGCGCGGCGAACTGCGCGGATCCGGTGTCAATGTGACGCTGCTGGCGCCTGGCCCGGTACGCAGCGACCTGCCCGACGACACAGAGGCCTCGATCGTCGAGCGGCTGGTGCCGGATTTCCTGTGGATTTCGACCGAGCACACCGCGCGAGTGTCGCTGGATGCGTTGGCACGCAACAAGATGCGCGTCGTTCCGGGCCTGACGTCGAAGGCCATGTCGGTGGCCAGCGGGTACGGTCCGCGCGCCATCGTGGCGCCCATCGTGGGCGCGTTCTACAAGAAGCTCGGCGGCGGCTAGGCGCTATTTCCCGCGGCGTCCGGAACCGAAGATGCCTTTCACCGCTTCGCGTATCGCGGTGTTGATGCCGCTTTTCACGGTCGGGTTCTGCAAAACTTCCTCCCACATGGATGGCCCTTTTGTGCCCTTCGGCTCGGCCGGCTCCGGCATCGGTGGAACCGCCTCGTTCGGCGGGACCGGCGGGTACTCGGACCGGGTTTGCGGCGGCTGCGGGGCGGGCTCGGCTTGCGGATCCTGCCGACCGGATTGGGGCTGCGCGGGTAGGGAAAGCGTCTGGCCGTACTTTGCCTGCAGCGGACTGTTCTTCGCCGCGGCCACGATCGCATCGTTGCCGATCGACGCCATCAGCGAGCGTGGCACCCGCATGCGGGTCCACGCGACCGGCGTCGGTGCGCCCTTCTCGGACAGCACGGTAACCACCGCCTCGCCGATTCCCAGCGACGTCAGCGCCGACTCCAGGTCGTACACATCGGTTTTCGGGTAGGTGCGGACGGTCCTGCTGAGCGCCTTCTGGTCGTCGGGCGTGAATGCCCGCAGCGCGTGCTGAATTCGGGCGCCCAGCTGGGAGAGGATGTCGTTGGGGATATCCGTGGGCAGCTGGGTGCAGAAGAACACCCCGACTCCCTTGGAGCGGATCAGCTTGACGGTCTGCTCGACCTGCTCGAGGAAGGCCTTGGACGCGTCGGCGAACAACAGGTGCGCCTCGTCGAAGAAAAAGACCAGTTTCGGCTTGTCCACGTCGCCGACCTCGTCCAGTTGGGTGTACAGGTCGGCGAGCAGCCACATCAGGAAAGTAGAGAAGATGACCGGCCGAACCGACTGACCGGTGAACTCCAGCAGCGAGATAAAGCCCTGGCCCTGGTCGTTGGTGCGCAACAGATCGTTCGGGTCGAGCTTGGGCTCGCCGAAGAAGGTGTCCCCGCCCTCGGCATCGAGGTTCACCAGCGCCCGCAGGATGACGCCCGCCGTCGTCGCCGACACGCCGCCTAAGGATTTCAGGTCTTCCTTGCCCGCATCGCTGGTCAGGTAGCCGATCGCACCGCGTAGATCGTCCGTGGTGACCAGCCGACGGTTTTGATCCTTCGCCCAATGGAAGATCAGCCCGAGCGTCGACTCTTGAGTAGCGTTGAGCCCCAGCACTTTTGACAGCAGAACGGGCCCGAAGCTATCGACGGTCGCGCGGATGGGCACGCCGATTCCCTTGGTGCCCAACGACAAAAACTCAGCCGGAAACCCCGTCGGCTCCCAGTTGTCGCCGGTGTCTTTGGCTCGCGCGGCGGTCTTGTCGTTACCTTCGCCGGGCCTGGCCAGCCCGGACAGGTCGCCCTTCACGTCGGCCATCAGCACGGGGACACCCGCGGCGCTGAGCTGCTCGGCGATCAGTTGCAGCGTCTTGGTCTTGCCGGTTCCGGTGGCTCCGGCCACCAGGCCGTGCCTGTTGATGGTGGCCAGCGGAATGCGGATCTGGGCCGTCGGATCGGCCGCGCCGTCGATGACGACCGTGCCCAATTCCAGTGCCTGGCCGTCGACGGTGTAGCCGTCGGCGATCCGCGTCGCGGCCGTGGCCGCTGAATCGGTGCTCATCGTGCTGCGCCTCTCTTCCCCGATGATTCGGCGTGCAGTTCGACAACGCTCACCCTACTTGTCCAGCGCATCCGGGGGCGAGGTCCGGCGCGCGCGTCACCTGGGCCTAGTCTGAGCGCTGTGCGGGACGAATTGGTGTGGATCGACTGCGAGATGACCGGGCTTGATCTGGGTTCGGACAAGCTGATTGAGATCGCGGCGCTGGTGACCGACGCCGATTTGAACGTTCTCGGCGACGGAGTCGACGTGGTGGTCCATGCCGACGACGCCGCGCTCGCGGCGATGGGTGACGTGGTCACCGAAATGCACTCGCGCTCCGGGCTGACCGACGAGGTGCGGGCATCCACCGTCGACCTGGCGACCGCCGAGGCGATGGTTCTGGATTACATCGGCGAACACGTCAAACAACCTCAGACGGCGCCGCTGGCCGGCAACTCCATCGCCACCGACCGCGCCTTCATCGCGCGCGACATGCCCGCCCTGGATTCGTTCCTGCACTACCGCATGATCGATGTGAGCTCGATCAAAGAACTTTGCCGGCGCTGGTATCCGCGGATTTACTTCGGTCAGCCGGTCAAGGGGCTGGCCCACCGCGCACTGGCCGACATCCATGAGTCGATCCGCGAGCTGCAGTTCTACCGGCAGACCGTATTCGTCTCGCCGCCGGGGCCGTCTACCAGCGAAATCGAGGCGGTGGTCGCCATCCTTGACGGCGGAAAAGACGCACCGGGGCCAAGCGATTCGGCCAGCGCGCCGCCAACCGGCTAGTATCGACGTCGCCGCTCGTTGACCCTCATCGTGCGAAGGTCGGCTTGCGGCCGTGGTGGGTGTAGTTCAGTTGGTAGAGCGTCAGGTTGTGATCCTGAATGTCGCGGGTTCGAGTCCCGTCACTCACCCCATTAGGTCAGGGAGCATCACCGCTCCCTGACCTTTAGATGCGGAGTCGCGAGGACGGGCCGAGCTCGAGCCGAGCGTCAGGTGTTGGCGTTGCCCGCTTTCCACTGCGCCCAGGGGATGTTCCAGTCGCCCAGGCCCTCGATCCCCGGCAGCGTCGACCCGACCGTGTGCACCACCTCAACGATGTCGCCGCTCTTGCTGTGGTCGTAGAACCACTCGGCGTTGCTCGGACTCACGTTGAGGCAGCCGTGGCTGGTGTTGGTGTGGCCTTGGGCGCCCACCGACCACGGTGCCGAGTGCACGAAGACGCCGCTGTAGGACATCTGCGTGGCCCAGTCGACTTCGGTGCGATATCCGTTGGGCGAGTTGACCGGAACGCCGTAGGTCGAGGAATCCATGATGATGTGCTTGAACCGCCCACCAATGATGTAGACGCCGTTGGCCGTTGGAGTGCTGTCCTTACCCATTGACGTCGGCATGGTCTTGACGACCTCGCCGTTGACCCGCACGGTCACCATCTTCGTGGTGTCGTCGGCCGTCGAGACGACCTCGTCACCGATGGTGAAGTGCGACTTGACGTTGTCCTCACCGAACATTCCGTCGCCCAGGTCCACTCCGTAGGTGTTGACCGCCACATCGATCGTTGTCCCCGACTTCCAGAAACGCTCCGGGCGCCAACGAACCTCGCGGTTGTTCAGCCAATAGAACGCGCCCTCCACCGGAGGGTTGGTGGTGATGTTGATCGCCTTTTGGGCCGCCGCGCGGTTCGCGATGTTCTCGTCGAAGCGGATCGCCACCGGCTCACCGATGCCCACCACGTCGCCGTCGGCCGGACTGACGTAGGGCATGGTCAGGTGCGCGGGTGAACTGGTCTCGAACGTCATCTGCTTGTTGGCCGCCCCGCCCAGACCGGTCGCCTTCGCGTTCAGTGTGTAGCGCCTGTTGTAGCCGAGCTGCTCGGTGGTCGACCAACGCAGGCCGTCGGGGCTCAACTGGCCACTGATCGACCTACCGTTCTCGTTGACCATGGTGACCGACGCGAGCACGCCGTCGGCGACGGTCACCGTCACAGGAGCATCCACCGTCACACCAACGGCGCCATCGGTCACCGAAGCGGTGAGCTTCGGGACCAGCAGGTCGGCCAGTGGCGTGCCTTTGTCGAAGATGACCTTCGCCGGTGCCGCCGTGTGATCGCCGTTACAGGCGCCACTGAACACAGCAATCGGAACGATCGCGGCCACCAGCCACGATCGTCGTCTCCGCAAACGCGCCATCCAGTGACCTTCCAGTATATTCTCCTGGTTGGTCACCGCTGACCAGCGAACAGCTGCAGGCATTCTAATGGCTTTTGCCGGCGCTCCCATGCCAATGCGAGCCGGGGCAGCCGATCGGTGTCGCCACCGCAATGAATTCGTCATTCGGGGCGAGGTCCAGGGCCCGCAGCGGGCCGATTACGCCGGCTAGACCGACCTCTTCGTGCAGCTGCGCCTCGACCCTGTCGCGGGTGCTGACGGCCTCGACGCGGGCGAGCTTGATGATGGCCGCCGTCATCACCAACACCGCCGCCACCAGGGCGATCATCCCTGCGCGTCCCGCGTCCAGCGTCTCGCCGAGGACGACGACGCCCAGCACCGCCGCCACGACCGGCTGCGACATCTACAAGGTGGGCATGGACGCGGTCAATGGACCCGCCCGAAACGCCGACTGGCTCCACGCCACGCCGCCGAGTGCGACCAGGATGCAGGCGTAGAACTCAGGGGTCCGGGCGACCACCCCTTCGCCGTCGCCCAGCCGAGCGACGACTTCCTTCGTGAGCACCGCGAAGATGCCCCACAGCGACCCTGACACGAAAGCGAACAGCACGGCGGCCACCGCACCACCCCGCATCCGGCCGGCCACCACGCAACCGACCAACAACGGCCCAAGGACCACCGCCACCGCGAGCCCAGGTTCGAAGCGATGCGCCCGAGTGACCGGCCTGCGGATTGCCGACGATCACGACCACGATCACCGCAGCGGTGAGCAAAGCGGCCCACATCCATTCGCCGCCGGTCACGGCGCGGTGCGACAACCTGGCGTTGATGGGCAGCGCGAACAGCACCGAAGACGTCAGCAACGCCTGCACCAGCAGCACCGAGCCCCCGCCCAGCGCCGCGGCCTGCAACGCGATGCTTGCCACCAGGAGCAGCGCGCCCCACCACCACCGCTGACTGCGAAGCAGGTGGGCGAACAATTCGACGGGGCCGACCGATCTGTCGGCGATGCCGTGCGCCGCGCGCTGCTGCAGGACGTCACCGATCGCCACGCACAGCGCCGAACTCAATGCCAGTAGTGCGGCGATTTCCGTCTTGTCCATAAAGGCTCTCCGTCGATGTCGGACTCTGGGATTCGGTACCCCCCACAGCTGGCTTTCTCACATGGCATCAACCGCCGCAGCGATCTCGGAATACGATTGTGTCACAGTGTGATTGGACACAATCTAACCGCGATCCGCCGCTTTGGTCGGCCACCTCCTGATCATGGGCCGTAGCGACTTGGGCGCGTCAGCGGCCCAGCGGCGCCGCCCCACCGCAACCTCACCGTCTTCACCGGTCGCGGATCGTTCCCGCAGCCAAACCAGTGGGCGGGGGGCCCACCACGTCCAGCGGCCCAGCAGGCGGATGAAGGCCGGAACCAGGACCATCCGCACCAAGGTGGCGTCGGCCAGCACGGCAAGCGTCAGTCCGAGACCGAGCATTCGCATGAACGACACATGGGCCGGTATCAATGCGGCGAACGAAATGGACATCACCACGGCGGCGGTGGTGACCACCCGACCGATGCCGGCTATGCCCAACGCCGTGCTCTCGTCCGTGGCCGCGCGCGCCTCGGCGGCGGTCGGCGGCGTCTCCTCGATGGCTTGCGAGGCTAACCAGTACTCGTGGATCCGGGACACCAGGAATACCTCGTAGTCCATCGCCAGCCCGAAGGCGATGCAGAACAACAACACTGGAATGTTGGCGTTCAACGTCCCGTTGGGCGTGGTCCCCAGCGCGTTGAGGTGGCCGTCTTGGAAAATCCACACCATGGCGCCGAATGCTGCCGTCAGCGACAACACGTTGCACACCAGCGCCTGCAACGGCAGGACCGCACTGCCGGTGAGCAAGAACAGCAGCATGAAGGTGATGCCGGCGATCAGCAGAAACACGGTGGGCAGCCGCTTGGTGATCGCACTGACGCTGTCGCGGTTGATCTGCGACAGCCCCGTCATCTCCGCCGACCGCCCCGCCGGTCCGGCGACCTTGTGCAACCGGTCGAGTTGGATGTTCGACGCTTGCGAATAAAGCGGCGCCGTACTGGCCACGGTGAGGAATGCGGTGCCATTGGCGAGGCCGGTGGCAGCGGCGGGTGGCCCCGCTGGCTTTCCGGCCACGAAGGTCCCGGTCGGCGCGGTGACCGCGGACACGTCGGGGACCCGCGACAGCTCGGAGGCGTAGCGCTCCAGGTCGGCGGGGGTCACGCCGCGGGCGTCCGGCACGACGACGGTCACGCCCGTGCCCAGTCCGTTGGCGAAGTCGTTGTCCAGCATGTCGGCGACCTGGCGCGCCGACGCCGATCGGGGCAGCACCCGCTCATCCGGAAAGCCCCACTTCACTCCCAGGAACGGGACCCCCAGCAACAACAGCAAGGCAACGACGCTCAGACCGACCGGCATCGCATGGCGCAGTACATATTTGGTCGACCGGTACCAGAACTGCGCCTCGAGCGGCTGGTGTGCGTGATCGCGGAACGATCGCTGCCCGTGCAGTATGCGATGCATCACCCGCCGGCCGTCCAGCGCGTCCAGCCGGGGCCCCAGCATGGCGATCGCCGCCGGGGTGACCACGACCGCCGCGACCGCGACGATGGCCGCGGTGGCCACGATGGTGTAAGCCGACGACTTCAAGAAGTACATCGGGAACAGCGCCATCACCGCCATCGACAACCCGACGGTGGTCGCGGAGAACAGCACAGTGCGGCCGGCGGTTGCCATGGTTCGCATCAGCGCCCGCTCCCGATCACCGCTGCGTGCCAGCTCCTCGCGGTAGCGGCTGATGATCAGCAGGTTGTAGTCGATCGCCAGGGCGAGGCCCATCGCGATACTCAAGTCCAGCGCGTAGGTCGACACGTCGGTTGCAAAGCTGATCAGCCGCAACACCGACATGGTGCAGACGATGGCCAGCGCCCCCACGACGATCGGCAGCGCGGCGGCGATGACCCCACCCAACACCCAGACCAGCACCGCAAAGCTCAGCGGAATCGCGATGGACTCCATCAACACCAGGTCGCGCTCATTTTGGTCATTGATCTGCGCGTACGCCACGGCCATTCCCCCGGCGCGCACGGTGACACCGTCGCGGTCGTGCACCAGCTTGTCGGTGAGCGCGCTGGCGTACTTCTGGGCATCGTTTTCGCCGCCTTTCAGCCCGGCGACGATCATCCCGGACTTTCGGTCCTTGCTGACCAGCTGGGCAGCGGCCCGCGGCGGCGACGTCCAGGCGGAGGAAACGTCCAGCACCCACGGTGACACTTTCAGGTGATCGACGATGTCGATGCCGACGTCGCGCGCTCGATTGCTCTGGACGCCGGCAGGCGCGGTCACGACGATGAGCATCTGCTGATCGGTCTGGTTGAACCTGTCGCGGAGGACGTCAGTGGCCCGCGCCGACTCCGAGGTCGGATCCTGAAACCCGCCGCCAGATAGGCTGTTTATCACCGGTAGACCGAAGACCGCGGCCCCAACGAGCACCAACATGGCGACCCCGATGATGCGTCGGGGCGCGGCGATGGCAAGTCGGGTGATTGCTTGCAGCATCTCTGGTCCTTTCGGTGCCAACTCCCCCCGGCCAATCCTTATACCCCGATGGGGGCCGGCTGATTCCCCGCGCTCCCAATTGCTGCCCCCGACCGATAACCGGGGCCGGCGCTCCGAGTGAGCAGGGCCACTCGCCGTCGGGGAAGCAGAGGCGATCTAGCAGCGTTGGGGCGATAACTACGTTTGATCGACCTGTACACGGGTATCGGTCGGAAGCGGCGCCCTCGGTAGTGGACTCGATGCGCAGGGCGACCGGTCTTCTTGGACCAGTACCGGATTGGACGAGCGATGGACGCGGCGGACAACGCCATCACGATTAGACATCCAACCGAAAACGACTGGCTGTCTTTGTACGAGAATCAGGCCCGCATTTTCGGGGACCCGGCGGACCGGGCCACAGTCGAAGCCTGGAAACGGCGAGTCTCCCTTGAAGACATTCTGATTGCCGAAGACGTCTCCGATCCGGAGGACGCCTTTCCGGTGGGGACGTCGATCATTTATCGCTCGCGGCTGACCGTGCCGGGGGGCATAAGCCTGCGAGCTGCCTGGCTGACGATGATAACGGTCGCATCGTCACATCAGGGAAGGGGAATCTGGCTGCAGCTCAGCGCCCAGGGCCTGGGAATCCTGTTGGAGCGCGGCTACCCGATCATCTGCGGTGTTCCGACCCAGACCGGGATATACGACCGCTTTGGCGCCGGCGCCGCGACGCACGGCCACACTTACTCGATCGATCGTCGCGCTGCGAAGCTGCGAGCCGCACCGAGCACCAATCGGTCGCGCGAGGTCAACGCCGCCCAGGCAAGACGCCTTTTGCCGGCAATCTATGAGCGGTGGTGCGCCAACACCGCGGGGGCCGTGGCGCGCGATAGCGCTTGGTGGGAGGACTATTTGGAAGATAGGCCGACACAGCGAGGCGACAGATCTGCGCTTTATCACACAGTGCATCCTGACGGCTTTCTGACATATCGGATCGCCGATCAGCCGCACCACACATTTCAGCCGCCTTTCGGCACCGTGATTGTCGAGGACTTCTGTCCCATCACCGATGAAGCTCATACCGAACTGCTTCAGACCTTGTTGCTCATGGACATGTTCGACCGGATAGAGATCGAGGTGCCGCGCGATGACCCGCTTCCGCTCAAATTGCGGAATCCGCGCGCCGCTCGAACGAAAGGCGTGACCGATTTCCTGTGGGCGCGAATCAACGACGTGCCCGAAGTGCTTGGGGCTCGGGTGTACAGCGCCGATGCCGACGTCGCACTAGAAGTTGCAGACCCCCTCAACCTCGCGGGGGGACAATTCCTCCTTCAGGCGCGAGACGGCGCCGGCAAGTGCACGATGCACGACGGGCCCCCCGACATCAAAGTCGGGCTGGCCGATTTGGCGACGATCTACATGGGCGCACACAGCGCCCGTGACCTTCTGCGCGCGGGCCGCATCACGGAACTGCGCCCAGGCGCACTGGGCGAACTGGATGCCGCTTTCAGCACCGAGCGGGCCCCGTACTGCGGGACGCTTTTCTAAGCTGTCCGTGTGTCGATCGTGTGCCACAAGCTATTTGATCGAAGCGCGTCACCGGAGCACACAGCCGGCGGCCCAGCATTGTTCGCCGCATGGCGGCGATGGCTACCCTGGAACGAGGTCGGGATTTCACTCCGTGGCGGAACGCCTGTTATTGTCGCCTACGCGGTCTCGGCCGACAACAAGCGCCGTTAGCTCAGTTGGTAGAGCAGCTGACTCTTAATCAGCGGGTCCGGGGTTCGAAACCCTGACGGCGCACCAGCCCACCCGAATATTCGCTATTTGGCGGCTTCTCCACTTCAGGGGGTTCACCCGATGGGTAATGATCTCCGAGAAGTCCTTCTCACCCCCACGAGCCCTACCATCTCTGCGGCGGGGTTTTCCAGAGGGGACTTGTGAAAACGGAGCTGAAGTGGGTCGAGCTCCATGAGGGCCACTTCCACGCCAACATCGACGACCGCAGCGAGTATCGAGTTCACGTGGTCTCGACGGGCGGTTTCCGCGCCGAACGTGTCGATGACGGCTTCGTGCACCACGACCTGGGCCGGGCCACTACCGCGGCCGACGCACAGGCGATCTGTCAGGACCTGCACGCCCGGACCGTGCGCCGCGCCGCATGGGAGGCCTACATGGCCGAGAACGACCCACCGGGCCGGGAGTAGCCGAAGCGCCATCGCCGCCTGGCGTCTCGGCGTAGCAAAGGCACCTCCGCGGCGATGCCGAGCCCAGACCACCGGAAGCCGGTGGCGCGGCTAACCGGATCGCGCATACCGCTGCACCTGGCCCTCGCGTTCCGGGGCAATGACCACCCACGGACGCGCGCTGCTGACCCTGGCGCACCGAGCGACGGCCGACTATGACGAGGACGATGACAACCTGTGTGAGAGCGAAGTCCTGTGCCCAATGAGTGCTCGGCCGGTCGATGCGGCGACGGGCGAATCCGAACGCGGCTACTGCGACGTCGACGACATGGCCACCAACCGGCCCTGAGCCGACGACATTGCTGTGCACGTCCAGACCGGTCGCGTCACCGATTCCTGACGCGGCGCACTGCCACCACCACGACGAGAGCCCCGACCCCGGCCAGCGACGCCAGCACCGCGGGCTTCTGCACGAATCCGATCACCCGGACCTTCAGGTCGTCGGCGAGGCGCCGGGGGTTGGCGCGCTCGGCAAGCGAGTCGACGGTGGCCGCCAGCTGGTCACGGGCGACGTCGATGTCCTGCTTGATGGCTTCGGGGTCCCGATCCGCCACTGTGTCCTCCAAGTCGCCCACTATCCAGCTCCTACACCTGCCCGAACTACCCTAGATCAGCACGCGGTAACCCCAACGCTCCGGTGAAAAGAAAGGTACTTACCTTGACCGAGACCACGCGGCTTGCACCGGGCGACAAAGCGCCCTCCTTCAGCCTGCCCGACGCTGAGGGCAACAAGGTGTCGCTGGCCGACTACAAGGGGCGTCGCGTCGTCGTGTACTTCTACCCGGCCGCGTCGACGCCGGGGTGCACCAAGCAGGCGTGCGACTTTCGGGACAGCCTGGCCGAGCTCAACGGTGCCGGCCTCGACGTCATCGGGATCTCTCCCGACAAGCCGGAGAAGCTCGCCAAGTTCCGTGACACCGAGAAGCTGACGTTCCCGCTGCTGTCGGACCCCGACCGCCAGGTCCTGACGGCCTATGGCGCCTACGGCGAGAAGCAGATGTACGGGAAGACGGTCACCGGCGTCATCCGCTCCACCTTCGTGGTCGACGATAAGGGCAAGATCGAGGTCGCGCAGTACAACGTGAAGGCGACCGGCCACGTCGCCAAGCTGCGCCGCGATCTGTCGGTGTAGTCAGTCGCCGATGACGGCTGCCTCGTGGTACTCGGTGATGGGCCGAGCGATTCCTTGTTCGTCGCAGACCCGCTGCAGCTTCTCCAGCGTCTCGTCGATCCCCGGTCCGAGCCGCCTGCCGGGCGTGAAGGTGGCCGGAAGGTGCTGCATGCCCTGGATCACGCCGATCGTCGGATAGTGCACGGTGCCCTCGGGGTCGCAGCGGTAGTCCGGCATCCGGTCGAGCACCGCCGTGAGCATCGACTTGAAAACGACCCGCGCGACATTGGAGCCGATGCAGCGGTGGATGCCGAGCCCAAAGCTGAAGTGCCGGTTGTTCTTTCGGCTCAGCTCTAATCGATTCGGATCGGGAAACACCGCGGGGTCGCGGTTCGCCATCGCCCAGGACAACCACAGGCGATCGCCCTCCTTGAACTGGGTGCCCGCTATTTCGAGGTCGGCGGCGATCGTGCGCCCGTCGCCCGGAGCAGGCGTGAAGTAACGCAGAAATTCTTCGGTCGCCGAGTCGAGCAGCGTTTCCGAATCGCGCCTCAGCAGTTCGCGCTGCTCGGGATTTTCCGCCAGCCATTCGAGTGCGTGCGCCGTCAACGCCGTCGTCGTGTCAAAACCTCCGCCGATGATCAAGCCGAGCATCCCGAGCAGTTCGGCGTCGGGGGCGGGTTCGCCGTCGATCTTCAGTCTTGCCATCGCGTCCACCAGGCCGGGGCGCGGGTTCTCGCGGATCTCGAGGAGGTGGTTGAACAGGTCCGCTCCCATCGCCATCGTCTGCTCCAAAACCCTTGGGGCGTCCGGGGAATCGGCGGGGGTGTAGACATTGGCGTGGGCCGGCTCGCAATAAAGCTGCCACTTCTTCAGCGGAACGCCCATCATCGCCAGTGTCAGAACGGCGGGCACGACGTTCGCGAGATCGTCGACGAAGTCGATCCGCCCGACTTCGATTTTCTCGTCGATGCTCGCCCGCACGATCTCGTCGACAAACGGCTTCCAGCGCTTGACGGCTGCCGGCGACAGGTAGGGGTTGAGGATGCTGCGGTAGGCAGAGTGCTCGGGTTCGTCCATCTCGAGCATGCCGCCACGGACGCCGGTGCCCTGCGGCAGTGTGGGAATCGTGATGCCTTTGTAGCCGGTGCCTTCACCAGTGACGTCGTGGTCGTTAGAGACGTGCGGGCATCGAGCGAGCTCGAAGACTTCCCGGTTGCCCGCGGCCACCCAATGCCCGTCGTAGGTGTCGGTCCACGCCACCGGGCACCTGGCGTGCATCTCTTCGGTGATCGCGGCGAACCGCTCGCGATACTCCGGGGTGTGGCGATCAAAGTGGTAACGGTTGGTCTTACCGGCGTGACCGGTCAGGGTGTCTTCCGTACTCACGGTGGCCTCTCCTGCCCACGAGTGGCTGCATATAGAAGCAGTATGCGGCGAAACGACCGACCTACATGTGCAATCCGGGGGTCGAGTTTGCTGATCAGCCCAGGTTGGTCAGCAGCAGTGCTTCGGCAATGGCGGCGCGTTCGAGCACCCCCAGATGCAGGCTCTCGTTGATGCTGTGGGCTTGCGTCGCGGGATCTTCCACGCCGGTGACGAGGATCTTCGCCTCCGGGAAAGCCTGGGCGAACTCGGCGATGAACGGGATCGACCCGCCCATGCCCATGTCGATCGGATCGGTCCCCCACCCCTGCCGGAACGCGGCCCGCGCAGCGTCGTAGACACCGCCGGTGGCATCGATCGCGTAGGGCTCACCGATGTCGCCGGGGGTGACGCTGACGTGTGCGCCCCACGGCGCATGCTGCTGCAGGTGTGCGGTCAACGGCGTCCAGGTGCGCCGCGGCGTCGCCGCCTGGCGCGACGCGCATGCTGATCTTGGCCCGGGCCCGTGGGATGAGGGTGTTCGACGCCTTCTCGATAGGTGTGGTGTCGATGCCGATCACGGTGATCGCGGGTTTGGCCCACAGCCGCTGCGGCACTGAGCCCGAACCGATCTCGGATACCCCGTTCAGCAGACCGGAGTCGGCACGCACCCGCTCGGGCGGGTAATCCACTGCGGCGGCGGTGCTTTCGTGCAGGCCGGCGACCGCCACGTTGCCGTCGTCGTCGTGCAGGCTGGCCAACAACCGCACCAGGACGCTGAGCGCATCGGGCACCACCCCGCCCCACATGCCGGAGTGCAGGCCGTGGTCGAGGGTGGCGACCTCGACCACGCAGTCGACCAGGCCGCGCAGTGACACCGTCAGCGCCGGGGTGTCGGTGGCCCAGTTGTCCGAGTCGGCGATGACGATCACGTCGGCGGCGAGCGTGTCGCGGTGCGCGGCAAGCAATCCGCCAAGGGACGGCGAACCGGATTCCTCCTCGCCCTCGACGAAAACCGTCACGCCCACCGGCGGCTGGCCGCCGTGCGCGCGAAATGCCGCCAAATGTGTTGCGATTCCGGCCTTGTCGTCGGCGGCCCCGCGCCCGTAGAGCCGTCCGTTACGTTCGGTGGGCTCGAAAGGCGGCGACACCCATTGGCTGCGCTCACCCTCGGGCTGCACGTCGTGATGGGCATACAGCAGCACGGTTGGTGCGCCGGGTGGCGCGGGATGGCGGGCGATGACAGCCGGCGCTCCCCCTTCGCTGACGATCTGCACGTCGTCGAAGCCGGCCTGCGACAATAGATCCGCGACCGCCCGCGCGCTGCGGTGTACATCGTCGCGGCGGCCGGGGTCGGCCCACACCGATTCGATGCGCACCAAATCTTCCAGATCGCGCCGCACCGACGGCAGCAACTCGCGGACGCGCTCAACCAGATCGCTCATGCCCTCCTCCTACGCGCACGCCGTCGAGTGTGGGGGCTAGGTACGAAAACCGGCGTGAATTCGTCCATATGCCCCACACTCGGCGACCGCGGCTAATCGGCCGCCGTCTCCAGAATGGCCACCGCGGCGGCCGTATCGCCTTCGTGCGTCAGCGACACGTGAATGATCACTTCGGCCAGGTGTTTGGCGATGTCGCCGCTCAGCCGAACCCGCGGGCGGCCCCACATGTCGGTGACCACCTCGATGTCGCGGTGGATGTCCTCCGGCAGCACCGGACGCTGGGCGAACCGGGATCCCGACCAGGCCTTGATCACGGCCTCCTTCGCGGCCCAGCGGGCCGCCAGGTGACGCGCCGCCGACGAACTCTTGTCCGAGGCGTCGCGGCGCTCTCCCGGGGTGAACGTCTCGGAGAAGACGGTTCCCGGTTGGTCGACCTGCTCGGCGAAATCAGGAATGGAGACGAGATCGATCCCCACACCGACAATTCCCATGGGTCGCCAGGCTAACGGATGGCCGAGCGCGGCGACGATGCGGTCCGCGCAGCAGACCGGGAAGAAGCCGGGCAATACACCGAGTCATCCGGCAGAGACCTGGTAGGCGTCTCCATCACCCAGGCGCGAATCCGGGTTCAGCAGCATCGCCGCCTCTTGACGCTTCTCCGGCACGTCGCTGTCGAAGCGACGGTTCGGCGGCCGCTCGTACATCGCCGCGCCGCCGGCGATCGCCGATGCCAGCCGCCGCTGACCGGCCAGCACGCGTGCATCCGCGCGTCGCTGGTAGTCCGCACGCTGCTGCGGGTCGAGCGCGGCGACGAACGCCTGCGGGTGCACCAGCGCGACCAGCCCCGAAACATGGCCGAACCCAAGGCTGGTCACCAACCCTGCTTTGAGCGGGAACTCGCCCCCGAGCCGCAGCGTCTCGCGCACCCACACGAAGTGTGCCGAGCCGGCCAGTTCGTCGTCGACGCAATCCAGGCTGCGATTGGGCGGGATCACCCCGTCGCGCAGGATCTGGCACAGCCCCATCATCTGGAAGACCGCCGCGCCGCCCTTCGCGTGCCCGGTGAGGCTCTTCTGCGACACCACGAACAGCGGAGCACCCTCGGAACGGCCCAGCGAGTCGGCGAGCCGCTCGTGCAGTTCGGTCTCGTTGGGATCGTTGGCCAGGGTCGACGTGTCGTGCTTGGAGACGACCGCGACGTCGTCGGCGCCCACGCCGAGCTTGGTCAGCGACCGCGCCAGCGCCGAATCCTTGCCGCCGCGACCGGCGCCCAGCGCGCCCAGTCCCGGCGCCGGGATCGAAGTATGCACGCCGTCGGCGAACGACTGCGCGTAGGCGACCACAGCCAGGACCGGCAGACCCATCTTCAGCGCCAGGTCGCCGCGCGCCAGCAGGATGGTGCCGCCGCCCTGCGCCTCGAGGAATCCCAGCCGGCGTCGGTCGTTGGGCCGGGAGAACTTCGAGTCGTGGATGCCCCGGCCCCGCATCATGCCGGTGTCGGCGGTGGCCGCCATGTCACCGAAGCCGATGATGGCTTCCAGCGTCAGGTCGTCGAATCCGCCGGCGACCACCAGCTCCGCCTTGCCGAGACGAATCTTGTCGACACCTTCCTCGACCGACACCGCCGCGGTCGCACACGCGCCCACCGGGTGGATCATCGCGCCGTAGCTGCCGACGTAACTCTGAATGACATGCGCGGCAACGACGTTCGGCAGAACTTCCTGCAGAATGTCGTTCGGCTTGCTCCGGCCCAGCAGGTTGCCGTGATACATCGTCTGCATCGACGTCATGCCGCCCATGCCGGTGCCTTGGGTGCTGGCCACCAGGCCCGGGTGCACCCACCGCATCAACTCGGCGGGGGTGAATCCCGACGACAGGAACGCATCGACGGTCGCGACGATGTTCCACAGCGCCACCCGGTCGGTCGAGCTGGCCATGTCCTGGCTGATGCCGAATACGGTCGGGTCGAATCCGGTCGGGATTTGCGCACCAACGGTCCGCGACAGCTTGGTCTTTCGCGGCACCCGAATCTCTGTGCCGGCCTTGCGGATGACCTGCCAGTCGGTGGAGTCGGGCACCGGTCGGATGATCGTGTGCTCCGGGTCGAACTCGACGAAGGCGCGCGCGTCGGCCTCCGAGGACACCACGAACGCGAAGTCCTTGTCCAGGAACACCGACACCAGCAGCGGCGCAGCGTGGTCGGGGTCGATCGCGCCGTCGTCGACGAATTCGCGGATGCCGCAGCGCTCGACGACGGTGTCGTGGTAGCGCTCGACCAACTCGGACTCATCGACCAGATCACCGGATTGCGTGTCGTACCAACCGGGTTGGGGGTCGTCCTCCCAGCGGATCAGGCCGGTGGTCCAGGCCAGCTCCAGGACGCCGGCCGCCGACAGTTCGTTGTCGACCTCCATCTCGAAGCGGGTCCGCGACGAGCCGTAGGGGCCCAGTTCCGCGCCACCGACGATGACCACCAGATCGGCCGGGTCGACGTCGAGGTCTGCCCATTCCGGCGGTGGCGCCGGGGTGAAGCCGCGCGGCGGAGACGGCAGCGCGGCAATGGTGCCCTCGGCCCCGGAGGCTTCGGCCTCGTCGTCCGATGTCGAGGTGGCTTGCTCGCGGGCCTTGGCGGCAAGCTCGGCCATGTCGAGGTTGGCCTCGCCCAGCCCGCCGGTCAGGTCCGCCTTGATCGGCGCACCGGCCGCGGCGACCTTGGACTCGATGTCGCAGAGCGACAGCAACATTGCGGCCATCTCGTCGGTCGAGTACGTAGTGACGCCGGCCTCCTGGACCGCGTCGACGATGGCGTCGTTGTGGCCCATCAGCCCCGTGCCGCGGGTCCAACCGATCAGCGCGTGTGCCAGGCTGACGCGGACCGCCCACGAGGACTCGGCGTGCCAACGGCTCACCAGCGCGTCCAGCGCCGACTTGGCTTCACCGTATGCGCCGTCACCGCCGAACATTCCACGGTTCGGTGAACCCGGCAGCACCACGTGCAGCCGCGACGCGATGTCGCGCTCGGCGCCGATCTTCGACAGCCCGCCGATCAACCGCTGCACCGCCCACAGCAGCACCTTCATCTCCATCTCGGAGCGAGAGCCGGCCTCGGACAGGTCGCCCGCGACCCGCGGTGCGGCAAACGGGAACAGCAGTGTCGGTGTCTGCGCGTCCTTGATGTGAATAGATTGCGGCCCAAGGCTTTCGGTCTGCTCGGTGCCCACCCACTCGACCAGCGCGTCGATGTCGGAGTAGGACGCCATGTTGGCCGCGACCACCCACAGCGCCGCGCCGAACCGGGCGTGGTCGCGGTAGAGCCCGCGGTAGAACGCCAACCGCTCGTCGTCGAGCTTTGACGTCGTGGCGATGACGGTGGCACCACCGTCGAGCAGTCGCCCAATGACCGACGCGGCAATCGAGCCCTTGGACGCGCCCGTCACCACGGCGACTTCGCTGCTGTAGGGGCCCGGGTCCGGGTTCTCGGCGCCGGCGGCGATGCGGCCGTACAACGATGCGTGGATCTGACGGCCCGCGGACAGGGCCCGGCCCTGCCACCAGGTGGCCTGCGTCGCCACGACATGGCCTGCGCCCTCGAACCTTTCGGACAGATCTACCCAGCGGGCGTCGATGTCACCTTCGTCGTTGAGCCAGAGCTTGACCAGGTCTTCGCGCGCGCTGGCCCACCGGTCGTCGAACAGTACGGCTTTCTTCGGCTCGAAAACCGGCGACACCAGGCGTGGCCAGTCGGCGCCGAGTTCGGCGGTGACCAGGTCGATGAGCTCGGCGTCGGTGGCCGCAGGCGAGGTGCCGACCGGGTCGTCCAGGCCCAGCTGGTTGAGCACCAGGCGGGCCGCCGAGGCCAGCACACCGTCGCGGCCGGTGATCTGGTCGGTGAATTCGCCCAGTGCGGCGGCGTCGATGCTCGCGCCACCCCCACCGCCCGAAGACGGCAGCGCCACCGCGATGCCACGACGCGCTGCGACGGACGCCACCGCGGCATCGATCGCCTTGTCGACGGAAGCGGCGTCGGCCAGTGCACCTTCATGCAGGTGGCCCATGGCGCCACCCCGGACACTGGTCCCCTCGCGGGTCCCGAGCGCGACCTCGACCGTGACGTGCTTGGCCCAACCCTCGCCCAGCTCCCAGGTCTTCTTGACCCGCTCGGCGATGGCACCGGGCCGCTTACCCGAGGGCCCCAGCACCGTGCGCAGCTGATCGTTGATCGCGTCGGAAAGCACTGGGCCATAAGGTTTGTAGGTGCGTGCCAACTTGGTCACCTGCGCGCGCAGCCCGGCCAGGTCGGCTTCGGCGGCGCCGTCGATGGCGCCCAGGTTCAGCTCCGAACCCAAGTCCACCAGCAGCTGATTGCGCCGCGAGGACGCACCGTCGGTGATGGACTCGATGGAGTCCAGTTCCTCGATCTGATCGATGCGCATCTTGGCCGACAGCGCGATCAGCGCGAGTGTGGCGTCGGCGGCATCGAATCCGATGTCGTCCGGTCGGGCCGCACCCGACGGCGCGGCGGCGGGGGCCGGTGTGGCCGCGGCCGCTTCCGGCGCCGACGCGCTGTCGGCGGCCGCCTCCGGCTCATCCTCGGACTCCGGCTCGGGGTCGGTATCGGTGGCGAACAGCACCGCCGCGTCACGCTCGGCATTGAGCACTTCCACTGTGCTGTGGGCGTATTCGGGCAGCTTGAGGGTGTTGGTGGCCAGGCCCGCGACGGTCGGTGCGGACTTCACACCGATCTCCACGAACCGCTCCACTCCCCGGCCACCCGCGGCCTCTTCGGTGAACAGCAGGTCCTGGGTTTCGATCCAGCGCACCGGGCTGGCGAATTGCCAAGCCAGCAGCTCGATGAGGACGATGCGCGCCATCTCGATCCGGCGCTCGGCAAGCCAGGTGTCATAGTCGGCGAGGATCGGGTCCAGTGGCTCGGCCGGCACCAAATCGCGGATCTCCTGGATGAAGTCGCGATCGAGGGTGAACGGACGCGGCACCAGGTTGGGGATGTAACGCCCGATGATGACGTCAGGGTCCTTGTCGCGCGGCATCACGCGGTCGAGCGATCGCCGGAACTCCGCCACACCGACTCGCAAGACACGTGAGTGGAACGGCACGTCGATGCCGGGCACCAGAATGAACGAGCGCTTGCCGCCGGAGATCTTGCGGCGCCGCTCCACCTCCGCCTCGAGCGCCTCCAAGCCGCGCACCGTGCCCGCGATCGCGTATTGCGACCCGCGCAGGTTGAAGTTGACGATCTCAAGAAATTCACCGGTATTCGCCGCAATATCCGCGACGAATTCGGGGACCTCGTCGTCGGGCAGGTCGATCTGCGAGGGCCGAATGGCCGCCAGTCGATAGTTGGACCGGCCCAGCTCGTCGCGCGGCACGATGTCGTGCATCTTGGATCCGCGGTGAAACACCGTCTCCAGCAACGCTTCCAGCTCGTAGATGCCGGTGACGCAGGCCAGCGCGGTGTATTCGCCGACGGAGTGACCGCAGGCGATCGCATCTTCGACGAAGGCACCTTGTTCGCGCATCTCGGCGACCTGCGCCGCGGCCACGGTGGCCATCGCGACCTGGGTGAACTGCGTCAGGTACAGCACGCCCTCAGGGTGGTTGTAGTGCACACCGCTGGCGATGATGCTGGTCGGGTTGTCGCGCACCACGTGCAGAACCGAGAAGCCCAGCGTGTTGCGGGTGAACTTGTCGGCTTTGTCCCACACCTTGCGCGCGGCCTTCGACCGGGCCCGGACGTCCATGCCCATGCCCTTGTGCTGAATTCCCTGTCCGGGGAACGCGTAGACCGTATGCGGGGCCGCCAGGCGTGCCGTCGCCGACATCACCAGATCCGATCCGATCCGGGCGGCAACCTCCAAAACCTCTGCGCCCTGGTCGATTCCGACGCGGTCGACGCGGAACGCGACCTCGTCGCCGGGACGCACCATGCCCAAGAAGCGCGCTGTCCAGCCGATCAGCCGCGCCGGCGGACGCGCCTGACCATCGGTGGCGGTCACCGCGTGCTGGGCCGCGGCCGACAGCCACATGCCGTGCACGATGGGCGATTCCAGGCCGGCCAGCAGTGCGGCGGCCCGGTCGGTGTGGATGGGATTGTGGTCACCGGAGACCACCGCGAACGGACGCATGTCGACCGGAGCGGTGATGGCAACGTCGCGACGGCGCCGACGCGGGGTGTCGGTCGCGTTCTGCGAAACCGCACCACCGGCGCGCGTCGGATCCGTCAGTTCGGCCGCGCCGGTCCGTCCCAGGATGGCGAAACGCTCATCGAGGGTGGCGATCGCCTGGCCGTCGGTGTCGGTGATGGTGACCGAAACGGGGACGACGCGCCCCAGGTCCGTGTCGATGGCCACCGAAGTCGTTGCGGTGATGGTCAATTGCGACTGGGCGGTCGGCAGCTTGCCGACCATGTGGGCGGCGTGGTCGAGGTGCACCAGGCTCAGCAGGCCCTCGACGACCGGAACACCGGCGTCGGTGACGGCCGAGCCGATCGCCGAGAAGACCGCGGGCCAGCACGGTCCGACGAGTGCGTCGGGCACGGTGGTGAGGCTGGGCGCCAGCGGTTCTCCGAAGGTGGCCGTGACACCGGTGTGATCGGCGACCCGCTCGGGGTCCCAGTCCACCGTGACCGTGGCCGTTCCGTCGTTGACCGAAGGCAAGAACTCCGGCCCGTCGACGCCTGCGGCAATGGCCAGCACCGCACGCATGGCCGTGGCGGCATCCTCGGTGGAGACCACCGGGGTGGCGCCGTCAACAGTGTTGGGCGGCAACGTGAATGGGATGTCGATCCACGTGCCCGACACGGGGACGCTGAGCACGACGCGGTCGCCGTCGACCTGAAGCTGCGCCCCGGTGGACGAATGCGTGGCGCGGCGGCTCTCGGGGCCGTCATGCACCAGCCAGTCGGAGGGATCGGCGATTCGATGGACCGGGTTGGTCGCGGTGCGGCCGGCCCACTGGACGTCGGGGGCGTCGAGCACGACGGCCAGCGGCCCCGTGACGTCGGCGCGGCCGGTCCGGCGTGAGGTGACCGCCGTGGGCTCCGCTCCGGCGGCGAGCGCCTCGTCGATGGCCGCCTGCTCGAAGCGGTCCAGTAGTTCACCGATGGGCTCGTCCATCCGGGTGATGCCGGCCACGGCCGCGGTACCCGGAATGATGCATACCTGGTCGGCGTCGTAACGGGCGTCATGCGCCTGCCACAGCGAATCGCTACGCCACCAGCGCCGCACATCCTTATCGATCACCGGCACGAAGTTGACCGGCTTGCCCAGCAGCTTGCACAGCGTGACGAAGAACGGGACGTCGGCCGGGTGCAGCTGCACACGTTCGGCGTCGGGGTAGTGCGCCAGCAGGGTGGCGATGGCCTCGGAAGGATTCTCCAGCAGCTGCGCGCCGTCGTCGGTGGAGCCGTCGAACACCGTCTCGATGGGACCGAAATCCCGTGCATGCAAACGCGCCTCGGCCCGCTGCAGCATCTGCTCGAAACGGTCGCGCCAGGTGTCGGCCAGCCACGGGCTTCCCGGTGACGCGGTGTCCGCGGTGGAATCACCGTCCCCGATGGACAACTCGACGTAACGCTGCAACCACTGCAGGTAGGTCATCTCGCCGGCATCGCCGAAGTACGGCTTGGCGGTGTTGGCCATCGCCGCGATGATCTCGTCGCGGCGCTCCGCGACGGCGTCCGCGTCACCGGCGACCTCGTCCAGGAGCCGGCCGCACCGCGACGCGCTGTTGTCGATCTCGTGAATGTCCGCACCGAGCTGGCTACGGCTGGAAGCCATTCCGCCTGAGGCTTTTCCGGCGCCGATCCACTGATCGGTGCCCTGGGTTTCGACCAGCATCCGCTTGACAGACGGCGATGTGGTGGCCTCCTTGGCCGCCATGGCCGCGGTGCCGACCAGGATGCCGTCGATCGGCATCAGCGGGAAGCCGTACGTCTGCGCCCAGCGCCCGGACAGGTATTCGGCCGCCCGCTCCGGCGTGCCGATGCCACCGCCGACGCAGACGGTGATGTTGGAGCGCGACCGCAATTCGGAGTAGGTCGCCAACAGCAGGTCGTCGAGGTCTTCCCAGGAGTGGTGGCCACCGGCGCGTCCACCCTCGATGTGCGCGATCACCGGCTTGGTGGACACTTCGGTCGCGATGCGGATGACCGAGCGAATTTGCTCGACGGTGCCCGGCTTGAAGACGACGTGACTGATACCGACCTCGCCCAGCTCCTCGATCAAGTCGACGGCGTCTTCCAGATCGGGGATGCCGGCGCTGATCACCAGACCGTCGATGGCCGCGCCGGACTGGCGCGCCTTCTGCACCAGCCGCTTGCCGCCGACCTGCAGCTTCCACAGATATGGGTCCAGAAACAGCGCGTTGAACTGGTAGGTACGGCCGTCCTCCAGCAGCCCGGACATCTGCGCGACGCGGTCGGCGAAGATCTCCTCGGTGACCTGCCCGCCGCCGGCCAGCTCGGCCCAGTGCCCGGCGTTGGCCGCGGCGGCCACGATCTTCGCGTCGACGGTGGTCGGGGTCATGCCGGCCAGCAGGATCGGCGAGCGGCCGGTCAGCCGGGTGAACTTCGTCGAGAGCTTGACCCTGCCGTCGGGCAGGCGAACCAGCGTGGGAGCGTAGCTCGACCAGGCCCGCCCCACCTCGGGGACGGCGCCGACGGTGAACAGGTTGCGCTGCCCGCCGCGGGTCGCTGCGGGCACGATGCCCACACCCAGACCACGGATGACCGGCGCGGTCAGCCGGGTCAAGATGTCGCCGGGCCCCAGGTCGAGAATCCAGCGAGCCCCGGCGTCGTTAACCCGGGTGATCTCCTCCACCCAGTCGACCGGACGCACCAGTATCGACTCGGTCAGCTGCCGGGCCAGCTCGACGTCCAGGCCGACCTTCTCGGCCCAGCCGCCGACGATATCGATGCCGTCGGCCAACCGCGGCGTGTGGAAGCCCACTTCGACCTGCACCGGATCGAAGACCGGCGCGAAGACGTCGCCGCCGCGCAGCTTGTTCTTCCGGTCGGCTTCTTCCTTCTCCGAGATCTGCTGGCAGTAGAGCTCGAAGCGGGACAGCTGTTCCGGGGTGCCGGTGATGACGACCGAGCGGCGGCCGTTGCGGATGGACAAGACGGGCGGCAGCACGGTGCGCACGTCCTGCGCGAACTCGTCGAGCAGCCGGCCGATGCGTTCTGGATCGGCGTTGGTGACCGACACCATCGGCGGGCGGTCGCCGAGCACCGAGATGCCGCGCCGACGGGCCACCAGCGTCCCGGCCGCGCCAATCAGCTGGGCCATTGCCAGCAGCTCGACATCGCGGGCACCACCGGCCTTCAGTGCCTCGACGGCGAGCACACCTTGGGAATGCCCGGCGACGGCCACCGGCGGCGTCGCCTTCAGGTCCATCCCTTGCCGTGCCAGCGCACGTACGGCCGCGATCTGGGTGAGCAGCACGCCCGGAATTGACACCGCGGCCGAAGTCAGGTGCTTGTCCGAGGGGACCGGGTCCTCGGCCGCCAGCGCACGCACCCACGACAGCGGCTCGAAGCCGATTGGTCGCACCACAACGAGCTCTTTGGCCACCGGCTCGAGGAGCAGGTTGACCTCACCAACCAGCGTTGCCAGCTCGGACTCGATGCCGGCCGACGACACCAGTTCTTCGAGGGTCTCCAGCCAGGCGCTGCCCTGGCCGCCGAATGCCACGGCGTAGGGCTCGCCGGCCGTCAGTCGGTCGACAAGAGCGAGGGTGTTCCCGGGGTTCTTGCTCCCCAGCGGGCCTTGCCCGGCGCGGTCAGCGGACACCCTGTCGTGCTCGTGGATCGTCACCTTTTCTGTCTCCCCTGTATGCGTCTTTAGGTCTCGTTCGTCTGGCGGTCACCACCGCAGGGCGGGGTCCTGTCGATTCCGCGTCGAATCACAGCCGGGAAACGGCCGGCCGGTGTGTTGTCGGCGGACCGCCCGGGTGGCGCTGAGCGGCGCGACGGACTCCATCGGCTGTACTAAGAGTGTCATAAGGATCGACCCTCGTTTCGCGTGCTGATCGGTTACTGGTGAGTTCTACGCATGGGTAACCGTGCCCTGGGTAACATGCGGTTTCGCCGGCGGCGAGGAGCCGATTAACAAACCCGCTGCGTGCAGGTGGTTACGGTCGAGTAGCTATAACTGCGCAGATCAAGGCTGTATTGTTATCGAATCGTTACATAAAAATTTTTCGTCGCAGAGCGTCGTCACGGCGCCGTTGGCTGTGGGAGACAGTGATCGGCCGCGCGCGCGCGTCCGGAAGATGAGCGAACGAGTGTTTGCTGGAGATTTTAAGATTCCGCGTCCCGGCCGAGCCGGGCGACGGCACCGGGGCGCTAGGCCCACTGGCCGAATTGGGGCTTGAGGATCTCGTTGATGTCCACGCCGACCCCTCCGACGCTGCGTTTGTCGATTTCAATCTGGTGCAGATTGGCCGCGGGGTGGGCGTATCCCTTCGGCGAGCCCCAATTGTGCTGCCAGAAATAGGAGCCCAATCCGTCGTGCAGCGCCCAGTCGATGGTCTTCGAATTGGCGTACACGCCTGTGCGCTGATGGCCGATTACCGATTCCCACGAACGCAGATAGGGCGCCACCTGGCTTTTGTACTGCTCATAGGAGGGATCGTCGTCGATCGAGGCGTAGATGGGCGCGCTGGCGGGACCACCGGCCGCGGCGTGTAGCGCCATCCCCCGCTGCGCGTGCTGCAGGCCGGCGTTGGCACCGCCCAGCCAGTCCGCGGTAGTGGCCTTGCCGTACTGATAGCAGGACACGATTTTGAGCCCGTTGTTATTGAGGTCGCGCGCTTCGCCGACCTGGATCGGTTTGCCGAGCATCCAGTTGCCGCCAGGGCGCCGGTCCGATACGTACCGAATCGACCCCACCGCGCCCGCTGCGCGGATCTGGCTGGCCGGAATGACTCCGGCCGCATAGTCCAGCAGGGTGCCGAGCGACGCCGATGCCGTCGGTGCGCTCAGCGACGCGCCCGCGACGCCCAGGCCGAGCAGCGCCGGGGTCGCGGCCGCGAATTTGAGCAGGCCGCGTCGCGAAACGGATGACACAGGCCACAGAGTACGACAGAAACCCCATATTACACATTGGCCACACAGATCACATGTGCATCACGATGCCGCATCGTTCGTTTGAACGGGTTGGCGCGCGGGCAGCACGATGACGCTCACGGCTTCCAATCCGCGGCGGGCGGTCTGCCTTGCAGTTTCCTCGATGAAGTGGGCGGCCGCCGGGCTGATCGACCCCGCCCAGGCGCGAAATCCCTGCACGATCACCGGGTCACGCTGCAAACGCGGTTGCACGCCTCGCAGCACACCAACCACGTCGTCCGGTAGGGGGTCCGCCAGCTGCTGGTCTATCCAACGGCAGGCGAGCTCTCGTGCCGCGGCATCGTCTTCGCCCAACCCGATGATGTCGGCGGCCAGGCTGCGCAACCGATCGAACAGCGTGTCGCGGCCCGGGGTGTCGGCCAGTTGCGACAGCAGGGTGCTGGCCGCAGCCGGCAGCACCATTTGCCCGAACAAAGCGGGGACCGGGAGGTCCCACTCGTCGAACAAGTCGGCATACATCGCGGCGACGGGCGCCGACAGCGGGGCGCTGAGCCGCCCGATCACACCGAGGCTGTCGCGGTGCGTGGTGGCCAACCGGTGCAGGATGTGCTCGTTGAGATCCGCGTCGCCGCACTCGGTGGCGGCACGGGCTTGGTCCAGGGCTTGGATCAGTTGGTCGAGCCGCTCCCGTTGCTGCATCAGCAGCTCGCGGTGCTCGTCGAGCAGGCCGGCCAGCGTGCTGTGCCCGCCTTCGATCAACCGCTGAATGTCATTGATACCGACGCCGAGGCTTCGCATCAGGTCGATGCGCAACAAGTCGAGGACCTGCTCGACGCCGAAGACCCGATAGCCGTTGGACAGGTGTTGCGCGTGCAGCAATCCGATTTTCTCGTAATGGCGAATACGACCGGAAGCGATGCCGGTCAAGGCGGTGACGTCGCCGATCAGCAACTGCTCAGCCACCCCTTGACCTTACAACCGTCACAAGGTCTGTACTGGGCAGATGGAACACGACCAGCTCATCGACCTGACGCGGCGTGCGTTGAAGTTGGCGCGGGACAAGACGACCGATCTCGCATCGGCCCAGCACACGGTCGACGCGCGTGACTACACGGGTATCGAGCGGCACAACCGGGATCGGGCCATGCTGCTGGCCAGCCCGCAGTTGGTCGGCTACGTCTCCGAACTGCCCGCTCCGGGTGCGTATTGCACCAAGACGGTGATGGGGCGGTCCATCCTGCTGACCAGAACATCAGAGGGAACGGTGAAGGCGTTCAACAACGTGTGCCTGCACCGCCAGTCGCAGGTGGTGACGGGATGCGGCACCGCCAAGCGGTTCACCTGCCCCTACCACGCCTGGACATACGACAACACCGGTCACCTGGTGGCAGTTCCCGGACGCGAGGGATTCCCGGAAGTGACCGTCAAGTCCGATGGTCTGACCGAACTGCCGGCCACCGAATTCGCTGGATTCCTTTGGGTGGCATTGGATCCCGGCGCCACGTTGGATGTGGCGGGACACTTGGGCCCGCTCGCCGACGAACTCGACTCGTGGGGCATCGGACGCTGGTCCCCGCTGGGCGAGAAGGTGTTGGACTCCCCCATCAACTGGAAACTGGCGATCGACACCTTCGCCGAGAACTACCATTTCGCCACCGTCCATCAGCAGACTTTCGCCACCATCGCACGTAGCAACTGCACGGTCTTCGACTCCTACGGGCCGCACCACCGATTGATCTTCCCACTCAACACCATCCTGGAGCTCGATGACGTACCCGAGGATCAGTGGAATCCGTTCCACAACATGGTGGTGATCTATGCGCTGTTCCCCAACATCGTGCTGTCTGTGACCATCGCCAATGGCGAGCTGTTCCGGGTCTATCCCGGGGACCGGCCAGGTAGGTCGATCACCTTCCACCAGAACGCAACACCGCAAGACCTCACCGATGAGTCGGTGGCCGCCGGTGCCCAAGCCGTCTTCGAGTACGCGCACGCCACGGTGCGCGACGAGGACTACCGACTGGTTGAGGGGCTGCAAGCCAATCTCGAGTCCGGAGTGCGCGACCACTTGGTGTTCGGCCGCAACGAGCCCGGGTTGCAGCATCGCCACATCACCTGGGCCCGGGCGCTTTCGCGGTCAGCTGACGTCGGCTGACAGGACCGCGATCAGATCGTCGAGAAGCTTTGCCAGCGCGTCGTTTTCCACAGGCGCCGAGCTGAACAGCAGCTTGACGGCATCCTTTCGCCGCCCGGCCGCCACCAGCGGCACGACCTGGTCCACCATGGCCTGCAATTCGGGCTCCGGCGGTGCCAGGCTCGCGACAGTAGCGGACAGCACATCGACGAGTTCCCAATCCCGATACAGTGCCAACGAGCGTTCATTGAACGCGAAGCCCGTCACCGGTTCTCCCCACATGGTCCCGTGGTAGCGATAGGGCCCCTCCATGTACTCGATCGGCAGCCCGTGCGCCGGGGCCGCCACCAGCGGCTCTCCGATGAGGTCCAATTGCAAAGTGGGACAACTAATCCGGTGCCGATCAGGCATGTACCGGGCCGGTGCTAGAGGCCGCACCAGAGGCCGGATGGCCTCCGGCCACCGCACGTAGCTGCTGACCGTGACCTCGATGTCTTCGGCACATTCCGGCGCGATGGCGGGGTCCGGGTGGCTTGTCGTGACACCGGTGAACGGCTGCAGCGCATTGCCATCTGCGCGGTCGAACTGGCGCCAGATGCTCAAGTCGACACCGTTGTCGAAGTTGATCGTGCGCCATTCGTGCGACCTGGCCCGCGGGTCTCCCCCCGATCCCCCGCCGCCGGCGTACTTGGGGAACCACTGCCGATCGACGTGCCCACTGGTGCCGGACACCTGCTGGATTACGTCACCCCAGCGCAGGGTGCCGGTCATCGCCATGCCGGTCTGGAAATAGGAGTAGGTGTCGCTTTGACCGAAGCAGACGATCTTCCCGTTGTAAGTCGAGGCACCCACCGGGGTCGGTGCGCGCGTTGGGGTTACGGCGAGATCCAGTCGCATGGGCCGGCCGGACTGATCCTTTCCGACCAGGCTGACCCGGTAGGTGTAGGGCAGCAGTTCGCCATCGCCGTTGCGGCTGGTCGTCCACGACGCGGTTCCCGCGCTGCTGTGGTAGTTGATGTCGAGATGGCCCGACGCCATCGCCAGCTTGGGCTGGGCACCGGGCTCCATATTGGCCGGCGGCATGTCGTAATCGGTGAAGGTGCCGTAATCACCGGCGTCGAGGTCGAACAACGCCATTGTGTAGAAGTCCGCGACGACCGTTCCCCCCGGTCGGTTCTTGTTGAAGATGGTCAGGAAGGCGAACGATCGATCGGTCTCGGCGGCGTCAAGCTGACCGGCGATGAACCAGGTGTCCGACTCCTGGTCGGGGTGTTCGCCTTCAGCGGCGGGAAACTCCAACTGGCCGTCGCCAGGCACCAACTGGAACGGGTAACTGCGCCAATCGCTGGTCATATAGGGCCTCGCTGCTTTTTTCGCTATGTTAGCGTGAATAGCGAAATTGCGGCCACGGTCCGATCCCCTGAGGAAGTGCCCCGATGACAGAGACTTCCGGCCATCGCTGCTATAACGAGCTGTTCATCGGGGGCCAGTGGCGCAAGCCCGCCAATCCCCAGCAGCTCGCCGTGATCTCGCCGCACTCCGAAGAGCCGGTCGGGCATGTGCAGGTCGCCGGCCCGGAGGATGTCGAGGCCGCCGTCGCCGCCGCGCGGCACGCGTTCGATCACGGTCCGTGGCCACGGATGAGCCATGCCGACCGGATGGCCAAGGTCGAACAGCTCGCCGGGATCTACGCCGGCCACGCCGACGAGATGGCCGATCTCATCACCGACGAGATGGGATCGCCGCGCAGCTTCAGCCGGATGGGCCAGGGGGCGGCCGCCGTAGCGCTGATCCACCTCTCGTTGGCCGCCGCCCGCGAGTTCCCGTGGGAGGAACGCCGCCAGGGCGTGCTCGGCGAAGTGCATCTGCGCAGGGCGCCTGTCGGGGTGGTCGGGGCGATTGTGCCGTGGAACGTGCCGCAGTTTTTGATCATGCCCAAGCTGATCCCGGCGCTGATCGCGGGCTGCACGGTCATCATCAAGCCGGCGCCCGAAACCCCTTTGGACGCTTTGTGGTTGGCCGAGATGATCGAGCAGATCGGCCTTCCCGAAGGCGTGGTGTCGGTGCTGCCCGGAGGCCCCGAGATCGGTGAGGCGCTGGTGCGTCATCCCGGTGTGGACAAGGTCGCATTCACCGGGTCCAGTGCCGTCGGCCGCCGGATCGCCGCCCTGTGCGGCGAGCAGCTCAAACGAGTGAGCCTGGAGCTGGGTGGCAAGTCCGCGGCGATCATTCTCGACGACGCCGACGTCGGTAAGACGGTGGCCGGCCTGAAGTCCGCCGGCCTGATGAACAACGGTCAGGCCTGCGTCGCGCAGACCCGGATTCTGGTCAGCGACCGTAAGCACGACGAAGTCGTCGACGCGCTCGCCGACATGATGTCCACGCTGAATGTCGGCGACCCGGCCGACGAGTCGACGGACATCGGACCGCTTGTGGCTCAACGACAACAGCGTCGCGTCCAGGACTACATCAAGTCGGGCCGCAGCGAAGGCGCCCGCGTTGTGCTCGGTGGCGAACAAAGCCCGTCCGAGCGCGGCTGGTATGTGCAGCCGACGCTGTTCACCGAGGCCACCAACGACATGCGCATCGCCCGGGAGGAGATTTTCGGTCCGGTGCTGACGGTGCTTCGCTACCGTGACGAGGACGACGCGCTCCGCATCGCCAACGAGACCGATTACGGCCTGGCCGGTTCGGTGTGGACCGCCGACATCCAACACGGCCTGGACGTCGCGGCCGCCGTCCGCACGGGAACCTATGGCATCAATATGTACACCCTCGACATCGGCGCACCGTTCGGCGGCTTCAAGCAGTCCGGCATCGGGCGCGAGTTCGGGCCTGAGGGGCTACACGAATATGTCGAGCTGCAGACGCTGATATGCAAAGGCCAGCTGCCGCCCCTATAGAGTTTCCGGTGTCCACCACGGATCGCGGCCGAGCCGTGCCAAAAGTCTTGCCTGCGCATTGGTTTCGTCGCCGATCGCGACCGGCGGACCGAACATCCCGGACGCGGCCATGGCCTGCGGATCGTCCGGCAGGCCGGCGCAGAACAGTTCACACCACGTGGGGTCCAGGCCGTCGTCGGCGCCCACCGCGCGGGCGAGGTCCCAGGTATGCACCAGGACATCACGCGTCAGGTTCGGCATCAACCGGTACTCATCGAGCTGTGTCGCTCCGCCGGATACAAGAGCCTGTGCCAGTGAGTCATAGGTGAGTTGCCACCGTGCCCGAGGATCGTCGCGTGGCCGGTCGGGCTTCGATCCCAAGGGCCGCAACAGAAGTACGTCATGAAACCCGATCACGTGCTCGAGCACTCCCCGGGCGTCCCACGCATCGCACGGTGATGGACGGTCCCACTTGCCGTTCGCCGCGGCGACCGCCTCACCGAAGCGACGGCACACCGCCAAGTGCAATTCGCCGACGTCATCCATCGCCGTCGCGGGAGGACTCGGGCACCAGCAAGGTCAGCTCGACCGGACAGCACAGCGCGCCATGCTGATTGGTCACCTGGATTTCGACGTCGACCAGGCAACGCGGCGGGTCCACCGAGGTGTCCCGCCGCTTCGCCACGGCCCGGCCCCTGCCGATCATCGTGTCGCCGGCATACACCGACCCGGCGAGCCTCATGGACCGGCGCACCACGCGTGAGCGCGGGCCCGCCCAGTCCGTCGCGACGCGGTCGGCGAATCCGGCCAGGTGCATCGTGTTGACGTAGATCGTCGGGTTGCCCTGAGCCTGAGCGTATTCCGGATCGAAATGGCCGGGAAAATAGTCCCACGTGGCTCCGGTATTCTCCACCACCCGCTGGTAGCTGATGTGGTCGATCACCTCGGGCAGGTCGACGGGAACGGTGATCTGGTGGAAGTCCAGGCTGTCGTCGCTCACGAGGACGCTCCTGGAGTGAACCGGAACAAGGTATTGCGACAGGTGGCCACCACGGTCCCGTCCTGGCGGCGATAGGTCTCCAGCGTCTCGACGAAATGGCCGACGCCCAGCCGCGTCCGCTTCTCCGGTGACACCGAAACCAGCTCGTCGACGACGGTCAGCACGTCGCCTTCGACGATGGGCTGTGGAAACTCAACCTCGTTGGCCGCGTTGATGAATGTGGTGCCCGGTAGCGGCACCCGCAGGGCGATCAACGAAGCCGCCCTCCTACCTCCAGGTTGCCACGGCGGTGCGATCAGCCAGCCCATCAACAGCGCCGGCGGCGCCAGCAGAGCTCCCCACTGCCGGTGGGCGAATTCGGAATCCCAATACGAGCGATTGCCGTCGCGGACCATCGCGGCGAACAGCCGGATGCGTGCGGCGCTGACCGCGCTGCCGGCGGTACGGGGCTCGCCTTTGGCGCCGACCATCCGCAGCGCATCTTCGTACGTGCCGAAGGTCAGCCGCTGACCGAAATCCTGCTCCACGTATCGGGTGCCGCTCACATGACGAGCGGGTGCCGACTCGGGACCGAATCCCACTGCAGCGTGCGGGAAGTGAAACACCAGCCGCCCCGCTCGTAGATCAGCGTGTCGCGGAATATTCCGGTAGCCCGCAGCACGGTGTCGCCATACATGGCGGCGAAAAGCACGGCGACACAATGCTGAGTCGCGTTGACGCCGTCGACGCGGATCTCGTGATCGACCGTGACCAGTCGCTGGCCATCGCCACCGTCGAAGGCCAAGCGCAGGTCGTTGAACATCTCGCCGTCGCGGGTGTAGCTGGCGCCGGAATGGCGGAAGGTGGCGATCCAGCGGCCGCGGTCGCCCTCCGAGAAGGCCCGATTGTGCCGGGCATTCAGATCCAGGATGGCAGCGCGTCCGGTGGCGGCTTGGAGCATTTGCTGTTCCTGATAAGTCATGGTCATCGCTTTCCAGCCTCTCTCGGAAATGACTGCCAACAATGGGCTGAAGGGGACACTAAGGCAACTTGCCGACTATTACGTGACATTAACGGAACCTAACGGCTAACGATATACCCCCTACGTTCACGATCCCACGCTCCTGGCTTGACGCCCCGTGCGCGCAATAAGTCTTTACGTATCCGGCCGAGCACATTCTTCGGGAGTTCGCTGACGGTCTCCACGAATCGCGGCACACAGAAGTAGGGCATGCGCGCCGCGCAGAAGTCGAGCAACTCCGCGAAATCCAGTGTGGCGCCGGGCTGCAACATGATGACGACCAGTACGTCGTCCTCTCCCAACTCGCTGGGCACCCCGACCGCGGCGGCCTCCGCCACCGCCGGATGGCACATCACAACGCTCTCCACTTCCACCGAAGAGATGTTTTCACCGCGGCGGCGCAACGCATCCTTGATCCGGTCCACATACGTCAGATTCTGATCGCAATCCAGCCGCCCGAGATCGCCGGTGCGAAACCATTCCGGATGCGGATTTATCCGCGAATCCGCGCCGACGTAGCCCTCGCTCATCACATGCGGATGCCTGGCTCGACAGGCGATTTCACCCACCGTGTCGGGGGGCAGCGGGTTTCCTTGCTCGTCGAGGATCCGCACTTCGAAATCGGGATTGGGCGTACCCGAGGTTCCGGGAACCCCGGCGTCGGCCACCGCCTTGACCGCGATGGGAAACGCCTCGGTGAGCCCGTACATCGTGACGATGCGACAGCCATACCGCTTTTCGATGTCGCGGTAGCAGTTCGCGTCGATCGGCGCGGCGGAGATGAACCGCAGCGGCAGCCGTGCGTCGCCCGGATCGGCAGGGAGATTCTGCAGCATCGAGACCATCGCCCCGGCGCCGGCGAATCCGATGGCACCGCGGGCGCGTATGTCATCCCACACCTCGCCGGGGTGGAAAGCCCCGGCCAGCACCGTCGTCGCACCTACCAGCATGGGCGCCAATATGCTGGGCGCCGCGCTGAGGTGAAACAGCGGCATCGCCGTCCACAGCGCCTCGCCCTCGCGAAATTCCCAGGACGACGCGACGGTTGCGGCCACCGAAAACAGGTAGTGCCATGTCGTGGCGACTGCTTTGGACGGGCCGGTGGTGCCCGACGTGTAGAACAAGCAGCCGACGTCGTCCGCCCGCCCGGGGCTGTCGGTCGCTGCGCCGTCGGTGTTCTGACTCAGCGTCGCCGTCAGTGAATCGTCCTGCACCACAATGCTCGTCAGGGTGCCTACCGCGTCGGCGACCTCGACGGCGCGGGGGCGGCGTTCGGCGTCGGTCAACATCACTTTGGCCTGTGACAGCCGAAGGGCGTGCAGTAGGAAGTCACCCTTGTTCGCCGCATTGACCGCCGCGCTCACCGCCCCGATCCGTGCGGCGCCCAGCCAGAAGTACACCCACTCCGGACACGTGCCGGTGAACAACGCGACGCGGTCACCTTGCCCGACACCCAGGTCGGTCAACAGGTTTGCCGCCGCACACGACCGCTGGCGCATCTGCTCGAAGGTCACGTCGGCGCCGGCGATCGACATCATCACCCGATCGGGGTACTGCTGGGCGCGGCGATCGAGCACGGCCGGCACGGTGAAGCGGTCGACGCCGAAATCGGAGGGCTGCGCGGGCCCGCTGCGGTCAGCGCACATCAGGCTGTCTGGCTCTGATCAAGCTTTGGCGGCTGCGGGGTCGGGCTCACCGTCGGCGCTGTAACCGAAGTCGGAGGGCGACGGCTCCTCGCCCGGGTAGAAGCGGTGCGCCCAGCGGCGCAGCGCCGCATAGTCGTGCGCCTCTTCGGGAGCCAGATTCGGCTTCTCCAGGTATTTCATGTTCTCCCAGGTGAAGAAGTCTTGCTTGATGACCTCTTGCTGGAGGGCGAGGAACCGGGCGGCACGTCCGGTGGGCACGTCGCCGCCGTCGCCGGGTTCACGTACGGACGCCTGGGTGTAGAAGTAGTCGGTGTAGTCCTCGTCGACCGGCGTTTGGCCGGTGACCTGCACGGTGGCCACCAGTTCGCTGGGAAAGCGCACCACGCCCAGCCCCAGCGAGTAGTTGTCGTAGATGATCTTGGCGTCGACCGGGCCGTTCGGGGTCAGCCACGTCTGCGCCCGTCCCCCGCCGAAATGGGCGTTGACGGTGGCGTGCAGGTGATACCCGGCCACCTCGAATGACGCCGTGGTGGCCGGATTGGCGGCCTTGTGCACGTATTGAACGTGGTAGGGGTCAGCCGCATTCTCGATGATCATCTGCGGATGCACCTTGACCCGGTTGAGCATCTGGGTGTGCGGGTGCAGCGGGTAGTACTCGTTGGTCTCCAGTTCCGGCAGCACCGGCGGCTGCCAGTACGGCGCCCGGCCGTGGCGATCGTGCCAGGCCAGGATGAAGCCGTACCACTCCATGCTCGGATAAGTCCGGATGCGGACGTTGTTCTTGCAGCCGATCTTGCTGTAGGGAATCAGCGCATTGGTACCGTCGCCGCGCCACTGCCAGCCGTGCCACGGGCAGACGATGTTTTCGCCTTCCACGGTGCCGCCGACCCCGAGGTTGGCGCCGAGGTGCTGGCAGTAGGCCTCCATGACGTGCACCCGGCCCGACGCGGTGCGGAACAGCACCAGTTCCTCACCGAAGTAATGCGCGCGCCTGACCTGGCCGGGAGCCAGGTCGGTTCCGAAGGCGACGATGAACCAGCCCGTCGGGAAACGGTAGGTCGACAGCGCGATGCCGGCCTGCCCGAACTCCCGTTCCGACGGGTCTGATTCCGGAATCGTATTCGTCACGAGAACTCCGTTTCCCACGCGGCCGGGCGCAATTTGGCCGCTCTTACCTCACCGCGTTTCGACGACTAAAGTCTATTTTTACTATTTTAGACATTGAACGTCAACGCGGCGCCGGCCGGTCGTCGCGTGGCGCCTGAGCCAATGGGGGTTCGCATGACGGCCGCTGCAGTGGACCTGTCCGATTTCGCCTTGTGGCGTAACGGTTTTCCCGACGAGCTATTCGCCGAGCTGCGGCGCACCAGGCCGCTTTTTCGGCATGACCTGACACCAGGTGTCGCCGACACCGTCCAGCGTCAATTCTGGGTCGCCACCAAACACCGGCACGCGGTCCGCCTGCACCGCGACACCGAGTCGTTCACCGCGGCCGACGGCCCACTCATTCAGCCGGTCGCCATGTTCTCGTCGTTCCCGACGATCATCACGTTGGACCCGCCGGACCTGAACAAGCGCCGCAAACTGATCTCCAACGCCTTCAACCCGCGCGCGATCGCCAAGCTGGAGAACGGCATCCGGGCGCGCGCGGCGCGGATGATCGGCGGCCTGCTCGCGCACGGCGGTGGGGACTGGATCGAGGACGTCGCCGACGCGTTACCGATGTCGGTCATCGGCGACATCATCGGCATCCCAGAGGAGGATCGGCCACGAATATTCGACATCTTCGACCGCATCCTGAAGGCGCTTGCGCCCGAGGCGGGCCCGAGCGGGCAGGTGGAACTCGAGCTCTTTGGCTCGGTCTTCGAATACGCGATGGAGCTCACCGCCGAAAAGCGGCGCAACCCCACAGACGACATCTGGAGCACGCTGGCATCCGCCGTGATCACCGGTGACGACGGCGAGCAGTTCAGCCTGCCCGAAAACGAACTCGAGTTTTTCTTCTTCGTGCTGGCGTTCGCCGGCAGCGACACCACCAAGAACGCCCTGGCCATCGGGTTGCAGGCGTTCGTCGCCAATCCCGAGCAGGTAGAACGGTATCGCGAGCGGGAAGACCTGCGGGCCGGCGCGGTCGAGGAGGTGTTGCGCTGGGCGTCGCCGGTGGCGTACTGGACGCGCACCGCAAAGGTCGACGTCGAGATGGACGGCCAGCACATCGCCAAGGGCGAACGCGTGGTCTCGACCCTTCGTTCGGCCAACCGCGACGAGGAGGTCTTCGAGTCCCCGTTCACCTTCGACATCGGCCGACAGCCCAACCCCCACGTGGCGTTCGGGGGCGGCGGACCGCACCACTGCCTGGGCGCGATGCTGGCCCGGGCGGAACTCCGCGCGGTCCTCGACGAACTGTTGCTGCGCTGCGATGACATCGAGATCGGTCCGGCGAAGGTAGCCCATCCGAACCTGGCCACCAACATGTCGATCTACGACGAGATGGCCATATCGCTGACCGAACGGCGCTGAGGCCGGGGAACGGACTGACCGTGGGTTTCATCCGCGACAGCGCCGGTACTGGTGCGCGCATGCAACTCACCTAATAACGGGCAACCAAGTGGCACCCGCGACGAGCGGTGCGCCGTCTGATTGCCCGACTCCTCGCTCGCGCCGTTACGGCGCTCTCGTCCTCGGGCGAGTCAGTCCTGCAACCGCAACGCGGCCTTGGGACATTGGTCCACCGCGGCGCGCACGTCGATCTCCAGCCGCGGCGGCACGGGGCCGTCCGCGATCTGTACCACGTCTTCGTCACCCAGCTCGAACACTTCCGCCGCAAGCGATTCGCAGAAACCGTTGGCCTCACACAAGTTCTCATCGACCGTTACGCGCATTGGATGCCCTCCACTTCTCACAGGCCCTTGGGTCGGGTCCCGATCACCCCGCCGGTCGCGAGGCGTGTCAGTTCTTCGTCGGTCAGCCTGCACCGATCGCGCAGGATCTCCTCATTGTGCTCGCCCAGCCTCGGCGGCGGGCGCAACAGCCATCTGTCCTGGCCGTCGAGCCGTGCGAACGGCGGGCACGGGTACAGGCCGAGTCCGGTAGTTGCATGATGCAACGGCTCGAAAAAGCCGCGCTCGCGCAGCTGCGGGTTGTCGGTGACCAGCGACGGCGACACCACCGGAGCCGCGGGAACACCCGCGCCGGCCAGTCGCTCCACCGTCGGGTCAAGTGGTTGCCCGGCGAACCAATCCGCCAGCCCGCGATCGATTTCGTCGCCTCGACTGTGGCGTCCGGTGATGGTGGACAGCTCCTCGTCGTCGCACCACGCTGGTCGCCCCATCTGGTCCACCAACGCCTGCCACTGCGCATCGTCGCGAACGGTGATCGCGATCCAGTCGTCCGATCCGGCACACCGGTAGATGTTCTGGATGGCCGCGCTGTGACCGCGGTTGCCGCGACGGCTCAGCGTCACCCCGAAAACCTCGGACTCGATCGCCTGGATCGCGGTGGCGTTGAGCACGGTTTCGAGCATCGGCAGCTCGACCAGTTGACCCGTCCCGGTGCGTTCGGCAAAGTTCAGCGCGGCCAGCACGGCGAACGCGGCGTGCACACCGGCCAGCGGGTCACAGGCCCCGCGCGGTGTCACCGGCGGCGCCTCCGGCAGACCGGTCACCCAGGCCAGGCCCGCGATCTGTTCCATGGTGGGGGCGAACCCGACGCGTTCCCGCCAAGGCCCCTCCACGCCGAACGCGGGCATCCGGGCGAACACGAGTTTCGGGTTGGCCTTGCGCAGCACGTCGTCGGTGAGCCCGAATTGCTCCATCACCCGCGGCGAGAAGTTCTCGATCACGACGTCGGCGCCGGCGACCAGCTCGGTGAACAGACGACGACCCCGCTCGGATCCCAAATCCAGTGTCACCGAGCGCTTGTTGGTGTTCATTGCGTGGAAAACCCAGCCGTACTCCCACCAGTCGTCCACGTCGGTGCGCATCCCGCCCGAGTATCGGATGCCATCGGGACGCTGGATCGACTCGATCTTGACCACGTCGGCGCCGAAGGCGGCCAGTAGGTGGGTTGCGGCGGGGCCGGCCCAGAACGCGGTCAGGTCGACAATGCGCACACCGGCGAGCGGTGGACCGTCCGAAGCCGGTTCGGTCTCGGGTTCCTCACGACGCCAAAGGAATTCGTCGTCAGCTTCACCGAGATGGGGCGTGTCACCCACGGGCGCGGGCGCACACACCGACATCAGCCAGGGCGGCCGGGGCTGATCGAACCCGGCGGGGTTGCGGGTGAAGACCTCCCGCTCGCGCACGTATTCCAGCTCCCGGATGGTGGAGCCGTTGCCCAGCGCGGCGATCGGCAGCCGAAACAGTTGTCCGAGTTCGACGATTTCGGCGACGGTCCGTTCCGCCAGCCACGGGTGGATCTGCTCGCGGATCAGGTCGCGGTATTGCCACCGGCCGATTTGAAACCGCAGTTGTTCGATCTCCTCTAGTTGCGGACATTCGACCATCGCGGCGAAGTCGAGCCACTGCTGACCGGTGACCATGGTGATCCCGACGTACCCGTCCTTAGCGGGTTCGATCGACGGCACTTCGGTGGTGCGCCGGATCGGCGGGACGCGCAGCAGCTGTGAATGCAGCCATTCGCTGCTCTGCATCGTGGTTATCGCTTCCAGCATGGACAGGTCCAGGTGTTCGCCGGGCCCGCCCCGCTCGACGCGGCGGCGCAGTGCCAGTACGCCGAACGCGGCGAACACGCCACCCATGTATTCGCCGAGATCGCCACCGATCGAGATCGGCGGCCCGGCGGGATCACCGCGGAAGCCGGGCGACCCCGCCCACGCCTGCAAGGTGAACTCGGTGGCTGCGCGGTCTGCGTAGGGACCGGTCCAGCCGAAGTCAGAGATGGTGACGATGATCGCGCGCGGCGAGTGTTCCAGCAGTTGTTGGGGGTCGACGCCGAGCGCCGCGGCGCGCGTCCGCCCGGCGGTCACGACGACGACGTCGGCGCCGGCCAATTCCTCGCGGTAGCGCGGTGAGCCTGCAGCCAAAGTCATGCTGCGCTTGCCCGCGTTGAGGTAACTGAAAAACGGTGCGCTGTGTTCCTCGGGGATCGAGGATCCACTGGCGGAATACCGTCGTAGCCAATCCCCTTGTGGCGGTTCGATTTTGTGCACCTGGGCGCCGGCGTCGCGCAGCAGCTTCCCGCAGTAGCTGCCCGCTATCCGGTCACTGATCTCGACGACACGCAAATCGTGTAGCGGTGTCGGCCGGCTTTCGGACCGCTCGCTCAATTGCACCCGCCCTTCCGATCGACATGCGACCAGAGAAGCTATTTATACCATTACTGCTAAAATAGCTAAGCCAGCGAGTTGCAAGTGTTTCGAGGATCGGATGACCGCCTTGGGAATTGGCCCCGACGCCCGGCGCCGGTTGTCGGCGCCGCGGATCGCCGAAATCGTAGCCGACGATTTGCGCCGTCAGATCATCGGCGGCGAACTCGCGGACGGTGATCTCTTGCCGCGCCAAGAGGTGCTCGTCGAACAGTTCAACGTGAGCTTGGTCTCGCTGCGCGAAGCCCTGCGGATCCTGGAGACCGAAGGGCTGGTTTCGGTGCGGCGCGGCAACCGTGGTGGTGCCGTCGTCCACGCCCCGGCGAAGACCAGCGCCGCCTACATGCTCGGTTTGTTGCTGCAGAGCGAGTCCGTCGAGCTCGCCGACCTCGGCATGGCCCTGCAGGAACTCGAACCAGCCTGCGCCGCACTGGCCGCCCGCCGGCCGGACCGGGCGGACACCCTGGTGCCCGAACTCACGCGGATCAACGAGTCAATGGCCGAAAACCTGGATGACGGACGGCTTTTCACCGAAATCGGACGCGAATTCCATGATCTCGTCGTCCGCGGCTGCGGCAATCACACGATCATCGCGGTCGTCGGGCAGCCTGGAGACGCTGTGGACGCAGTCACGAACGGCAGTGGGCCGACGAGAGCGCGTCGCGTGGCACCTACCCGTCGCTTACCCAGCGCCGCGCCGTGCTCAGCACGCACATCAAGCTGACCGAGACGATCGCCGAGGGCAACGTCGACCGGGCCCGCCGCATCGCGGGTCGCCATCTGGCCGACACGCAGACCTATGTGCTCTCCGGTCAGCACGATCAACGCATCTATGCGCTCTCCCCGCAGGCGTTGTCGCGGCCGCGGGATATTCGGCACTCCTGAAGAGCGGCCTGCAACGGTCATGCGAACCGCATTGGTCACCGGCGGAAGCGGCGGGATCGGAAAAGGATGTGCCCGCAAGCTGGTTGAGCGCGGTTATGACGTGGTGCTCTCGGCGCGCCGCGAGGCCCCGCTACGCGCGGCCGCCGAGGAGATCGGTGCCCGCCACATCGCGGCCGACGCGTCTGACCCGGCGGATTCGCCGCTGCGATAGACACATTGGAGAGAATCGACCTCGTTGTTCACGCGGCCGGCGCGCTCGGCGGAACCTACGCGCGCAAGCAGACCTTCGAGCAGTGGCAAGCCATCATGTCGGCCAACCTGGATTCGTGCTTCGTGGTGACCTCTGCGGTGCTGCCGAAAATGACAGCGGGCTCGCGACTGGTGTTCATTTCGTCGTCGGCGGCACACGAGCCGATGCCGGCCCGCACCGCATACTCCGCCTCGAAAGCCGGCATGAATGCGTTCGCTCGAGCCTTGGCGCTCGAAGTCGACCGCGACGGCATCAGCGTGCACATCGTCACGCCGGGACCGGTGGCCACCGAGATGCTGCAGGACGTTCCCTTCGAGATGTACGCCATCCAGGTGTCGGACGTCGCCGAGACGGTTGCCTGGCTGGACACCGTCGACCCATCGGTCGATCTGCCGGAGATCCGGCTGTCGGCCGTGAAGCGCGGCCCCTTCGCGCGACCGCCGGTCGTTCCCACCGAAGCCCGGCGCCGCGCGCAACGGGGCTGAGGCCTACGTCGCCGGGAAGGCTTTGATCACCGATTCGCCGAACTCGTGCAGGGAGTCCGGGGCGGCGAAGTCGGCGAACCATACGTAGAACCGCTCGACCCGCTGGGCGGCCAAACCGCTGAAGTGCCCGATCAGCTCGTCGGCATCGCCGCAGACCAGCCCGGACCCGAGATTGCCGAATCGACGGGCGCTCACCTCGCGCACGGTGTCGGGGTCGCTGCCCGACCGCACGAAGCCCACCATCTGCTGAATCGACATCCGGGCCGTCCCCGCGGCCGGGGTGAGCTTCGGCAGCCTGTCGAGCTGGTTCGCCGGCAGATTCCACCAATCCGCGTATCTGCGAACGAGTTCCATCATCTTGGGTCCGCTCCCACCCAGAACCAGCGGTATCGGGTACGACCTACGCGGAGCTTGCGGAGCGGGGCCGGATCGCTGGTCGCCGTCGCCCCAGTACTGCCTGATCAGTTCCAGGTCGCGACCGAGTTGATCGACCCTGGCCCGCGGATCCTTTTGGCCGACATCGAATCTCGCGAATTCCGACGGCCACGAGCCCGCGCCGAGGCCGAGCTCGAACCTGCCCTCCGACGCCTCCGACAAGGTGACGGCTTGTTTGGCGAGCAGGGCCGGATGCCGAAACGCGTCACACAGCACCAGATGACCGATCCGCAGCCGCTCGGTCTTGGCCGCCACCCAGGTGGCAATGCCCATTGCCTCCCAGATGCTTTCGTCGGGCAGCCCGGGGGCCTCGAGGTGATCGATGAAGGCGATTCCGTCGAAGCCGCTGGCCTCGGCGTGACGTGCCCGGTCCACGATGTCGGCCGCCGACAATCTCACCTGCGGCAGGAACAGATACCACTCGGCCATGCGCCACCTATGCGTCGGGATCCGTGCGATTGCGACGGCACGGCTAGTTTATTATCTTTACTATGTTAGAGGTCTTATGGATGTCGGACTGAACTCGGAGCAGCTGTCGCTGCGCGACACCGTACGCGACATATTACGTACGGAGTGCCCACCCGACGCCGCACGTCAAGCGATCACCGATCCGGAGCGCTGGCGCACTCTGTGGAAGACGGTCGTCGATCTCGGCTGGACCGAGCTCGCCGCCCCCTCAGAGGAAGGAGCCGCCGACTACGGACCGGTCGAGCTGGCGGTGGTACTCGAGGAGTGCGGTGCGGCCATCGCGCCAATTCCGTTGCTGGGCAGCGTTGGTCTGGCCGCGGGTGTGTTGCGCAACAGTGGGCTCGACTCGGTGCTGACCGACATTGCGGGTGGTGTGGTGGCCACCCTGGCCGTGCACTCCTGAAGGTTCGCGACTGCCCGGGGCTCCGATGACTCTGCGTCAGGGACGGCTGCGCGGCACGGCTGTTGCCGTCCCCAACCTGTCGCGCGCGGAGCTCGTCGTCACGCTGGCCCACTCGGACGAGGGTGGGACCGTGGCGGCGGTCGCCCGCTGCGGCGATGGGGTTACCGTGATGCCCGCGGCCGAATCCACCGATCCCGCGCAGCCGTTGGCCGGCGTCGAGATCGATGCCGAACCCATTGGCGGTTGCACCGGTCGACCTCGAATCGGCACTGACGGCTCCCTGGGTGGCCTCGGCCGCCGACCTCCTCGGCGTGGCGAGCGCCGCGTTGCACCGCTCGGTCGAGTACGCGAAATCACGGCGCCAGTTCGGCCAGCCGATCGGCGCGTTCCAGGGCATCAAACACGCACTGGCCGACAACTACGTCAGCGTCGAACGCGCCCGCAGCCTGACCTACGCCGCGGCGGCACGGCTCGCCGACGCGACCACGCTCCCGACCGAGGTGTGGACTGCCGCGGCGCTGGCCAAAGCGGCGGCCAACGACGCGGCAATCGGTTGTACGCGCACCGCGGTCCAGGTGCACGGCGCCCTGGGGCAGACCTGGGAACACGACGCGCACCTCTATGTCAGGCGCGCCTGGCAGGGCGCCGCCATGCTGGGCGACAGCCGCTCCCTGTATTACGAGGTGGGCCGCCGATTCTGCGGGGGTGCCGCGTGAACCCGGCCGTGGCGGAATTCGGCGCGTGGCTGGCGGGGTTCCTGCCCGACGACTACTACGCGAATTATCGGCAGTACCGCTGGGACCTGGGGTTACGGCGCGACTACCAGCGGGCCTCGTTCGAGGCCGGATGGCTGCAGCCCACCTGGCCCCGCGAGCACGGCGGCCGATCGCTGGGCTTGCGCGACGCCATGGAAGTCCGGATCGAGGCGGCGCTGCGGTCCGCACCCAAGCTGCCCAACATTCAGGGTCCCGGGGTGGCCGCGCCCGGCATTCGCCAATTCGGCACGCCCGCCCAGATCGAGCGTCTGCTCGTTCCGCTGCTGCGCGGGGACGAGTGGTGGGCGCTGGGCATGTCCGAGCCCGAAGCCGGGTCGGACTTCGCCGGTCTGCGGACCCGCGCGGAACGCAACGGCGATGTGTTCCGGGTCAACGGCCACAAGATCTGGACCACCCAGGCACACGAGTCGCGGTGGTGCACCCTGTATGCCCGCACGGATCCTGAAGCCCCGAAACACCGCGGCATCTCCTGCCTGATCCTCGATCTGCAATCGCCCGGGGTCAGGATCGAGCCCATCCGGATGGCGTCGATATCCGACGAGACGTTCTGCGAGGTCTTCCTCGACGACGTCGAGGTGCCTGCCGAAAATCTGCTGGGGCCGCTCAACGGCGGTTGGACCGTCGCCCTGTCGTCGTTGCACTATGAGCGTCAGATGATCTGGATCATGAACTGGGTCGAGATCACACGCGGACTCGACTCGGTGCGCGATGCTGGGGCCGCGGGCTCGAGCCAGGACGTGTACGCCGAACTGGGTTCGCTGTTGGCGGACGCTGAAGCGTTGCGGGCCACCGGATATCGCGCTTTGGGCAACGAACTCGCGGGACGCCCCAGCCCGGAAGCCGACACCATGAAGCTACTCGGATCGCTCACCTTGCAGCGTGTTTGGGAACTGAGCGCGGCCGCCGCGGGCCCCGATTCGGCCACCGATCCGGATCTACTGTTCGAACGTCAGGACGCGTTGGCCGCGACGATCTACGGCGGGACGTCGGAGGTTCAGCGCAACATCATCGCCGAGCGGCTGCTCGGGCTGCCGAAGGGATGACCACTATGGATTACGACCTCGGCGACGACGCCGGGCAATTGCGCACCCACCTGCGCGAGCTGGTTACCAACCACATCCCGGCCGACTTTTTGGGTGCGTGCACCGAGAACCCGCAGACCTCGCCACCACCGAGACTTTCTGCAAATTGCTGGCGACCGAGGGGCTGCTGGCGCTGGCATGGCCGAAAGAGCATGGCGGCGGCGGTGGTTCGGTCTGGCAGCAGACGGTGCTGCGTGAAGAGATGTGGGCCCAGCACGAGCCGCGCGGTCCGCAGTACATGGGCATCAACTGGGTCGGGCCCGCGCTGATGCGGTACGGGACGGCCGAACAGAAGGCCAAGCACCTGGCGGCCATCGCGGCCGGAGACGTGATCTGGTGCCAGGGTTTTTCCGAGCCGGAGGCCGGAACCGACCTGGTGTCGTTGCGCACCCGAGCCGTTGCCGACGGTGACGGGTGGCGCATCACCGGCCAGAAGGTGTGGACGTCCTACGCGTTGATGGCCTCGTGGTGCGTGTTGGCGGCGTGCACCGAGCCCGAGGCTCCGAAACACAAGCGGCTCACCCTGTTTCTCATTCCGATGGACCGGGCCGGCTTCACCGTCCGACCGATCCCGTCGATGCTGGGACCGCACCACCTGAACGAGATGTTCCTGGACGACGTCCAAGCGTTTCCCGGCGATGTGCTCGGCGAGGTCGGCGACGGATGGCGGGTGATGCGTGAAGCCCTGGCCTTTGAGCGAGTGGGCATCGCGCGCTACGCGCGCTGTGAATCGCTGCTCGACGGATGCGCGCCCAACTCGGCGATGACTGGGATCAACTGCACGAAACGATCCGCACCCGATGGGTGCGGGCACTCGTGGATCTACGGGTCGCCCGCTTGCTGGCCTATCGCGCCGTATCACTGCAGGACGACCCGGCGGCGGGCGCGGCCGCCAGTGCGGCGCGCATCATCACCACGACGTGCGACCAACTGGTCGCCGAGCTGCTGTTCGACGTGCTGGGCCCGACGGCGCTGGACAGCGGAAGCTCCGCGGCACTGCACGGAGCTGTCGAAGACCACTGGCGTTACGCGCAAGCGGCCACCGTCGCATCGGGCACCATCGAGGTGCAGCGCATGCTGGTGGCACGAGACGTACTGGGAGAACACAGGTGAAAACCGATCTACCACAAGATGTCAGCGACTTCGCCGCCGTCGCCGGCAAACGGCTCACCCGATTGGGCGGACCACCGGCCGCGCTGCGTGCCGAGACCGACGATGGCATTCGGGATGCGGCGCGCGCCGCGTTGCACGATGTCGGCGCGTTCGACCTCGACGTGCGCACGGCCCCGGATGATCTGCTGGCCGCGGCGGTGCTGTGCCAGGCCGCCGGCGCCACCGTGCTCCCCTACCCCTTGGTGGAGGAGCTGCTGGCGATTGACGGCGCGCGCCTGGCCCTGGTCAATCCGAAAGCCCCGCGCATCGACCACGGCGATCTGGCCGGCGACTGGGTAGCGGCGGACCTGGACGGAAATCGGTACCGGCCTCAACCGGCCCGCGGACCGGCGCCAAGCTGGGGCCCTTCCTGGTCCCGGCCACGTTGAGCGGGCCCGAGGGGACCGTGCCCGCCGCCGACGTTAACCTTCATCTCGTGCTGGGATCATGGCGGATTCTGGGAGCGGTGCAGCAATCGTTGCAGATCGTCACCGGGCATGTGCGTGCCCGGGTTCAGTTCGGCAAGCCGCTCGCGGACTTTCAGGCCGTCAGGTTCGCCGTCGCCGATGCGGCCGTCGCGGTCCGTGGACTGCACGAACTCGCGAAGTACACCATCTGCCGCCCGAAATCATTTCCGGCGCAGATCCATTCGGCGGACGCCCTGATCCTTCGGCTCAAGGCCGCCGACACTGCCCGACAGGTGATGCGCTCGTCCCACCAATTGCTCGGAGCCTTGGGCTTCTGCGACGAGTCCGACGTCAGCGTGCTCGATCGGCACACCCAGCCGTTGATGCGGTTGCCGCTGGGCACCGAGGAGCTCGCCCTGCGCCTGATGCCCTGCGTGTCGGATGGGTCATTCGAGACACTGTTCAGCGGGCCGGTATCGGCGTGACCGAATCCCCCGCAGCCGCGGTGACGCCCAACCCGTTCGACGAGGGAATCCCATTTGCGACCAAATTGCACGAGCTCGCTGAACAACGCCGCGACGATCCAGGCGTCACAATTGTCGCGCTCGATGGCGCCGCGGAGTCGCTGACGTTCGGCGAACTCGATGCCCGCGCCAATCAGTGGGGACGAGCTCTGGCCGCCAGCGGCGCTGAGACGGGTTCTTTTGTCGCGCTTGCCATCCCGAACTCTCGGCATCTTGTGCTCGCCACGTTGGGCTGCTGGAAGATCGGTGCCGTTCCCGTTCCCATGCACTGGGATCTGCCCGAATGGGAGCGCGATCGGGTGCGGGCGGTCATCGATCCCGCCGTCGTCGTGGACGAAAAGAGCCGACGGGAGCTGGACGCGCGCGCGGACGGCGAGTCGGAAAGCCCGCTCCCCACAGCCGTCTCTCCCACTGCCAACGGGATATGCAGCAGCGGGTCCACCGGTGTGCCCAAGGTGATCCTCAACCTGGCGCCGTCGCTGTGGATCCCACAGCAGGGCGAACCGTTCCTGTCGAACTGGACGCCGGTGGCCCAGCCCCAGACCATCATGGTGCCCGCGCCGATGTACCACACCAATGGCTTCGCCACCTTCCTGTTCCTGCTGGCCGGCGATCACCTGGTCATTCTCGAAAAGTTCGACGCCGCATTGGTTTTGGACGTGATCGAGCGGTATCGGATCACCAACTTCACCGCCACACCCACCATGCTGGCGCGCATTGCGGCCCGGCCCGACGTCCGGCAGCGAGACCTGTCGAGCATCGTCTTCATCCTGCAGGGCGCCGCGGTGATGCCGCCGTCGCTGGCGCACACCTGGTTCGAGCTGCTGAGCCCCGAACAGATCGTTACGGCGTACGGCATGACCGAGAACCTTGGGCTCACCGCCTTACGCGGGGACGAGTGGCTCACCCATCCGGGCAGCGTGGGGCGAGGATTCCGGGACACCGAGATCCGGATCCTGGACGCCGACGAACGACCGCTTGGGCCCGGCGAGGACGGTGACGTGTACCTGCGGGCGCCGATGAGCGCGGGATACCGCTATCTGGGCGGGGCGCCGCCGCTGCCGTCGACGGAGGACGGCTTCCGCTGCGCGGGCGACATCGGCCATCTCGACGAGGACGGTTACCTCTACATCGTTGACCGCCGCGTCGACATGATCGTCACCGGTGGCGCCAATGTCTTTCCGGCGGAGGTCGAGTCCGCGCTTGCGGGCCATCCGGGCATCGCCGATGTGGTGGTCATCGGACTGGCTGACCGACAGTGGGGGCGCCGAGTGCACGCGGTGGTTCAGCTCGCGGACACTCACGGCGTCGCGCCGCTGACCGAACAGCAGGTCATCGAGTACGCAAAGAGCCGACTGGCCCCCTACAAAGCACCCAAGACCGTCGAGTTCGTCGACGCCATCCCCCGCACGGCGGCAACCAAGGTCAACCGCTCGGCGATGATCGCGGCCCGGGGCGGTTAGGCGCCCCACCCGTACTACTAACTCTGGCCCAGGTGGGCAATGTCTCCGCCATGATTCTGGGACGGGGACAACCCGCCACCGAAGCCTCCACCGCCACCGGCACTCATCACCAGAGACAACTGCCAGCAGATACTCGGCATCTTCTGCCCGGGGGCCTAAGCGCCACCTCGCTCGGGCACCAGTCGCGGTAACCTCATTCTCATAGCGCGGCCTGCGCGCTATGGAAGGGACGAAGCGCTTATGGCCGACCTCAAAGACGAGGTGGAGATCACCCGTGGCGATCGCTTCATCAAAACCGCCGTGGCGATACTTGGCGAAACGGGACGCACCGACTTCACCGTGCAAGAGGTGGTCGCGCGCTCCAAGACGTCGCTGCGAGCCTTCTACCAACACTTCAACAGCAAGGACGAACTGCTGCTGGCGCTGTTCGATCGAACCATCGCCCAATCCGTGCAGACGTGGCGTGCCGAAACCAGGGGGCTGGACAGCACCTCGGCACTGAAATTGCTGCTCGACCGACTCAGCCAACAACCGGAATCGAGCACCCAGGACAGCCTCAATCGCGCGTTGACGCTCTACAACCAGCACCTCGCCGAGACCGGGCCTCGCGAATACGCCCGGGTGCTTTCTCCCCTGCACGGCCTGATTCGCGACATCGTCGGGCAGGGCATCACCGAGGGTGTTTTCAACCCCGGTTTGGACGTCGGCGCGGCGGCCGCCATCGTCATGCAGACGATGATGGGCGCGCAGCGATTACATTGGCTCGGTTCGGAATTGAATGGAACACCGGTCGATGTCGGCCAGCTTTACGACTTCTGCAGCCGTGCCCTGGGCATCCGCGACGCTGACGCAGAATCGGCCGCCCCGTCGCTGGCCGAGCTGTTCGCCCAGATTGGCATGCGCCCCAGCACCCGCAACGGCGAATTCGCCATGACCATGCCGGTCAGTCCCGCGGTCGTCAACACCTCCGGTGCGCTGCAGGGCGGGCTCATCGCCACGCTCGTAGATGTGGCGGGCGGACAATTCGGGCTGGACTATCTGCAACCGGGCACCACGATGACCACCGCGGACCTGTTCATCCGCTACCTGCGGCCGGTCCGGCAGGGCGCGGCGTTCGCCGTGCCCCGGATGTTGCGTTCGGGCCGGCGGGCGATGGTCATGCAAATCGACATTTACGGCGACGGAGACGAGCTCCTGGCGACGGCAACCGTCAACTTCGCCGTCATCGAGGGGACCACACCAAAGCTCCCTAGCTGGCCGGACGCCTGAGCCGTCCGGGGGCCGCGGACCCGGTACACCTAAGTGCGCAGAAGTGGTAACGTCATTACCACGCAGTGAGAATCCAGGACTTTTGCAAGGAGATCACCATGCCCTCTCGCGAACTTTCCTTCCCGGTGTTCGACGCCGACAACCACATGTACGAGCCGCAGGAAGCGCTGACGAAATACCTTCCGGACAAGCGCAAGAACGTCATCGACTACGTGCAGGTTCGCGGACGCACCAAAATCGTTGTGCGCGGCCACATCAGCGAGTACATCCCCAACCCGACCTTCGAGAAGGTCGCCAAGCCGGGCGCCCAGGAGGACTACTTCCGCAACGGCGCGCAGGGCAAGACCTACCGCGAAATCCTCGGCGAGCCGATGAAGGCCATCCCCGCGTTCCGGGAACCGGGTGCGCGGCTGGAAGTCATGGACGAGCTCGGCATCGACTACGCGCTGATGTTCCCGACCCTGGCCAGCCTGGTCGAGGAGCGCATGAAGGACGACCCCGAGATGACCCACGACGTCATCCACGCTCTCAACGAATGGATGCATGAGCAGTGGTCGTTCAACTACCAGGACCGCATCTTCGCCACGCCGGTGATCACCCTGCCTATCGTCGAGCGCGCACTCGAAGAGCTCGAGTGGTGCCTCGAGCGCGGCGCGCGCACCGTGCTGGTTCGCCCGGCGCCGGTCCCCGGCTTCAAGGGCAGCCGCTCGTTCGGGCTCGAGGAGTTCGACCCATTCTGGCAGGCCTGCGTCAAGGCCGGCATCCCGGTGTCGATGCACGCATCCGACAGTGGCTACTCCGAATTCGCCAACGTGTGGGAGCCCGGCGACGAGTTCCTGCCGTTCAAACCGACCCCCTTCCGTAGCTTCGCGATGGGCCACCGGCCGATCCTGGACGCGATGGGTGCGCTCGTGTGCCACGGTGCGCTGTCGCGCAACCCGGAGCTGCGGATCCTGTCGATCGAAAATGGCGCCGACTGGGTACCGGACCTGTTCAAGGGCCTCAAGGGCGTCTACAAGAAGATGCCGCAGTCGTTTAGCGAGGACCCGATCGAGGCGTTCAAGCGGTGCGTATACATCACCCCGTTCTGGGAGGACCGGTTCAACGAGATCGTCAGCATGGTCGGCACCGACCGGGTGATGTTCGGCTCCGACTGGCCGCACCCCGAGGGCCTGAAAGACCCCATTACCTTCGTCGACGAACTCACCGACTTCTCCGAAGAGGACGTCGCCAAGATCATGGGCGGCAACTTGATGAAACTTATGAAGGTGTCCGCACCGGCGAAAAAGCCCGTCTCAGCCTGATCGGCCGAAAGTGCCGGATGGGTCGGCATTGGAGAAAACGGAGACCACACCTTTAGTCTCGAACACCGCGAGACGAACGTCGGCGGCCGTTTGTTGACCATGTTGGCGCAAGGCCGCGTCCAAATCTCCGCGAGTCAGCCTGCAGCGCTTCAAGTTTGCGGCGTCGACTTGACCGTCTCTGATCAGAACTCGCACCGGCGGGTCCACCAGGCGGCGAACCCATGGGATCAGGCGCAGCCGCGCGACAAGGTCGTGGGCGGCGATCAGAGTGAGCAGAGCTGCAGTCCCGGTTAGCCACGAGGTGTCGGCGGCGGTGGCCGTGCGCCCCACGATGGCGCCGACCGCGACCGCGGTTACCCAGTCGAACGGCGTGGACTCGGCGATGGTTCGCCGCAGCACGAGCCGGAAAGCCGTTACCGCTGTGGCGAATAAGGCGAGCGCTTTGAGCGCCGCATAGACCGCGGGCTGCCATCCGTTGATGAACTGCGCTAGTAGGTCACTCATCGCCACCTCCCGCCAACCGAAGAGGAAATCGAATCAGGACTCGCGGCTGCATCGCGCCATCGGTGTGCCGACGAGTCGGTATTCCTCGCTGGTGTCGATCTGCGGGTCCACGCCCTCTTGGAAAAGGACGATGATGTCGGAGCCGCCGAATTGGAAAAACCCGAACTCTTCGCCTTTGGCCATGTGTTGATTCTCAACCGCTGTCAGCATGACGGAGGAAACATGCGCCATGCCGACCGGGATGACCGCGACGATTCCGACGTCGCCGCAGTCGGATGCGGACGTGTCAATAGTCACGACCCCGCGGTTTTGGCTGAATTCGAAACCACTGGTGGTGCTGTCGCTGGAGTTGAATTCCTGGTCCTCAATGGCGACCCGCATGAAGACTTTCCCGCTGATCAGGATCGACTCTGTGACCTGTCCGTCCACTGGTAGATGAAAACGGTGGTAGGCCGATGGCGGCAGCATGTAGTGCACAAACGTGCCCCCCGCGAAGCTTTCGGCGTACCGACTGCCCTCGATGAGCTGGGTGATGTTGCCGTACTTGTGGGTGTTCTTGATCGTGGTGGCCGGGATGTTCGACACACGGTCGATGTCGTAGGAGTGCTGGTATATGCAGTCAGCCGGCGAGGTCACCACAGCGTTGCTAGTGGGATCCGCGATCGGACGTAGGCCGCCGTTGAGTTCGCGGCCGATGAACTGATTGAACGTCAACCATCCGCTGGGCATATTGGGGACGCCGTTGACCAATGATTCGTGGATGCGGTATTCCGGAGCGTCGTCGATGAACGACTGGAGGGTCTCCGGGCTGAACGATTCAGGCGTGTCCAAGAAACTGCCCCACTGCCGAGAGAATTCGGTCATCCACTCCCGAAACTCCTCCGAGTCCTGCGGCGCGGCGCCGCCGATCTCCTGATCGACCAAATAGTAGAAGTGCGCGGTTCGGTCGTTGACCTCCTTGGCTTGCCGTCCCTCAGGCGCCTGCTCCTGCCACGCCTTCGCGTTCGTTTGCTTGGGCACCCACCTGATGAAGTGTTTGAGATAGTCCTCGTACTCCCCGGTGTTCGTCGGCCACTCCAGCGCCGCGAATAGGTCGGGCCGCAATTGGGTCTCGGCCGTGGCTCGGGCCTGAGCCAGTGATTGCTCGAGGAGATCGGCCAAGCCATCCGATCCGTCGAGGATGTCGCGCAATCGTTCGATGATTTCGTCCGAGTCGCTCATCGCACTACTCCTCGCAGGGTACTTCGCCACGTTGCAGGACTTCTCGGGACGGCAAGTGCCCTGGAACGCTTTATCGAACAGGTCGGCTGCACAGTGTCCGACAGGTACCCTCTGGTGCCGGGCGTAAACGGATGCAGCCGCGAGAGCAGGAACGCCGCAGATCTATTGCCGCACTTCGCCGCGATCTAATGGCTGAATGCCGGCATCCGGCCACGCGGAAGGGGGTATACGCCACATGGTGCGTGATTCCGTGGTCACTGAGAGGTGCATCGGGACGAGGAGGGCAGATGAGCGTGGCATCGCAGGACGGGAAGCCGATCAGTATCGATGACGACGTCGCGTTTCTCACCGAGCAGATCGAAGCGCTCCGGCAACTCGGCCAGCGCGACGATGTCGACGACGAAGAGGTCTACGACCTGAGCATCAGGTGGGGTACTGCGCTTGCGGGTCGGCTGCCGCGCGTGGCGTATTACGATTCGCTGGGACAACTCGGCGACGACGATCAGCAGCGGTTCCGATCGCTGTGCGACCAGCTTCGCGAGTTGTCGCCGCTGATAAAGCGATTCGACCTGGCTCAGCCGCAGCTTCCGGGATCGACGGACGGTCAGGCTAGCGGGGGGCGTCGTGTCCGGAAGCGTCCGAGTCGCTTGTTGCGTAGGTGAGAAAGTCTGTGTCGCGCAGTCTGATCGCGGTCCGCGGCTTGGGACAGTCCGGATTGCGGCAGGTCAGCGCGACCATGTAGGCGTCGGCATCTTCGTTCAAGAACAGGTAACCCAGGTAGAGCGCCTCGCCGACGGTGAAATCCGTTGCGCCGCAGGATTCGCAATGGCCACCCTTCGCCGCGATCTGCTCGAGTACGCGCTGGTGGGCCACTGTGTCCAAGCTGATCAGCTCAGGCCGTACCCCGACTCCGTCGGTCGCTCGTTCGGTCATCTCAGATTTCCACGTCCTTGTCGTAGTACACGCGATCCTCGCGCCAGCCGCCGGTGCCCATCCCGATCCCGGCGTAGTCCTCGACGAACTCGATCTGGTTGATCCACTTGGCCATTTTGAAACCCACCTGGGTTTCCACCCGCAGGCGTAAGGGCGCACCGTGCTGGATGGGCAGAAGCTTGCCGTTCATTTCATACGCGAGCAGGGTCTGCGGCTTGTCGGCGAACTCGAGGTCGAGCACCTCATAGAACTGACCTCCGCCGTGTGACGCTGGCTCGTCGGTGCTGTTGTCCTGCATGGTCAAAAAGCAGATGTAGCGCGCCTGGGGCAGCGGCCGCACCAAGTCCACGAGCTGATGCAGATGAATTCCGGTCCATTCGCCGATGCTGGTCCAGCCCTGGACGCAATTGTGCATCACACATTGCGTTTCGGACTCGGCCAGCGCGCGCAGCGCACTGAGGTCCAGCGTCACGGGGTTCTCCACCAACCCGCCGACCCGCAGCCGCCAGTCCACGAAATTGTGCACCGCCATCACCTTGTATTCCGTACTGGTGGGCGGCTTTCCGTTGATGCGGTGCTGCTTGGAGATTTTGTGCGCCGGATAGTTCTGTCGTGAATTCAGCGGCCGCAGCAGCAGCAGGCGAGCCGCGGTGACCACCGCACCCAGCACGCGCTGCACCGACCGTGGGTTGCGCAGACTCCAGATCGTCGCCGCGACGTGGACGGCGACGATCGCCGCGATGATCAGCAGCGAGATCGTGGTCGCCCAATACGTGTTCCGGACCGCACCGAAAATCATCGACGCGGTGAGCCTGCCCCAGCCCCAGAAGAAAATCATCGACAGGTGAATCACGATGAAGACCAGGAACGCGATCAGCCCCAAGAAGTGCAGGCTTCGGGCCCACTGCCGGCCGCCCCACATTCGGACGTACCACGGGAACCGGGCCTCGATCGCCGGAGACTGCGCGGCCCCGGTCAGGATTTGAAACGGCGCAAGAACAAATACGACCCCGGCGTAGGTCAACTTCTGCATGGCGTCCAGCGGCTCGCCGGGCAACACCGGCGGCAGATTGAACGTCAGGTAGGTGACGATGTCGTCCCATGCTTCGGGGAAGATCGACCACGAGGCAGGCCAGTAGCGATGCCATTGGCCGGTAGCGAACAACAGGATGTAGTAGGACAGACCCAGCAGGATCCAGCCGATGACAACAAAAAAGTGCCAGTGACGGCCCACTCCGAGCTGCGCGCGGCCGGGCAACGAAATGAACGGGCTGTAGTCCTCCTCTTCGTCAAGGGTGTCGTAGATCCTGTCCCGCGGCATCACCTTTCGGGTGAAGCGTGCCCACTCCGTGCCCGGCTTGCTGTCGTCGTGCCAGTACAACTTGGGGTGGGTGGCCAGAATCTCGAGACCACTGCGCAGAATCAGTGTCACAAACAGAACGTTCAGCCAATGATCGATGCGCAGCCAAACCGGATAGTCCAACGTTGTCATGCCTGAGCCCCGTCAGTCGTACCACTGCTGGCGTCGCGGGTAGGCCACGTTGATGCCCGACAGCACCGTCGTGTGCACGGCGATAAACGCCGCCGCGCAGGCCATCCCCAATGTTCCGGGTGCCAAGTCCCATCGGCCGGTCACCGTGGCGAGCGCGGGCAGGCTGACCCAGCGGGTAACCAGATACACCCCGAGAAAGACCGAGCAGACCAAGCTGCCGACATACCAACCAACTTGGGGCACAGCGGGTTTGATGCCGACCAGCATGGAGCTTGCCGCGACCAGACACGCGGCTGTCAGCACAAGTACATAAGCGGCGAAATATCGAGGTAGATCCGGCACAACGGCCAGCATGTAGATGTGCACCGCGACCAGCCCAGTCAGAAGCGCCCCGCCCAGCGCGGTCACCGCGCGCGGCAGGTTGAACGCCACCCAGCCGTTCAAGGTCAGCACCGGTGACGATAGGAGACGCCGCCAAAGCGCCATGGTGCGTCGCGCCACGAGGTCGGCCACGAGTGCGAGATACCCGCGCCCACGCGGGCACAAACGGGCTGCTTCGCAGTTTAGCGGGTCGCGAGTTTCCCAGTCGTCGATTCGTTTGTCACCTACTTTTGCCGACACCAATGAGACCGCTATCAAACCGTTGCGATACGCATGCAGCAACTATTGCTAATCTGAACAACTACGTGTGCAAATAGGTTGGCCCATTTGACCTGGTTTTCGACTCAAGCCCGCTTTGCGGGCGGCTCGAAGGACGCTAGGAGGAGCGGCCAGATGGTGGCCGAAAACGACTGGGACAGAACGGTCGGTGCCGCAGACGACGTGCGCCGCGTCTTTGAGAATGTTCCCGCGCTGTTGGTCGGGCTCGAGGGGCCCGACCACCGGTTTGTCGCGGTCAATGCGGCTTACCGTGCACTCGGCCCGCCAATCGACCCAATAGGGCTACTTGCACGCGAGGTTTATCCCGAGCTGGAGAGCCAACAGATTTTTCAGATGTTCGACCGGGTTTATCAAACGGGCGAGCCTCAATCGGGCACAGAATGGCGGGTGCAGGCAGACTTCGAAGGCGCGGGGCGCGCGCAAGAGCACTTCTTCGACTTCATCGTCACACCGCGGCGCGCAGACGATGGCTCGGTCGAAGGCGTACAGCTGGCCTTCGTCGACGTCACGAGCCGGGTCCAGACGCGGATCGCCGCCGAAGCACGCCTCGAGGAGCTGTCCGAGCGGTATCGCAACGTCCGCGATTCCGCCACCGTCATGCAGCAGGCGCTACTGGCACCGTCGGTTCCCGTCATTCCCGGCGCGGACGTGACCGCGCAGTATCTCGTCGCAGCGGAGGACACCGCGGCCGGCGGCGACTGGTTCGACGCGATACCCCTCGGGGACCGGCTGGTGCTCGTCGTCGGAGACGTCGTCGGCCACGGCGTCGAAGCGGCGGCAGTCATGTCGCAGCTGCGGACCGCGCTGCGGATGCAGGTCGTGGCGGGATATCCGATCGCCGAGGCGCTCGAGGCGGTCGACCGATTCCGCGAGCACGTCCCCGGCTCGAACACGGCCACGGTCTGCGTCGGCTCACTGGATTTCAACACCGGCGAATTCCGGTACTGCACCGCCGGACACCCACCGCCACTACTGGTGACGGCGGACGCCACCGCCCGCTATCTCGAACCTTCCGGCGCGGGTCCGCTCGGCAGCGGCACCGGCTTTCCGGTACGCGCCGAATTTCTTGACGTGGGCGACTCGATCTTGCTGTACACCGACGGCCTGATCGAAAGACCCGGCCGGCCATTAGGGGCCAGCACCGCCGAATTCGCCGAGCTGACGGCAAATATCGTCGGCGGCCAAAGCGGCTTCGTCATCGAGTCATCGGTACGGCCGATCGACCGAATCTGCTCGGAGACACTGGAATTGCTGCTGCGTTCGACGGGCTACAGCGACGACGTGACGCTTCTTGCGGCGCAACGCCGGACACCGCTCGCACCGCTGCACATGACACTGGATGCGACCATCCGGGCCGCGCGTGCGGTACGGACCCGCCTAAGGCAATGGCTGTCGGAGCTCGGCGCCAATACCGACGACATCTCCGATGTGGTGCATGCCATATCGGAGTTCGTCGAGAACGCAATCGAGCACGGTTATGGCACAGAGGTTCCCGACGGCATTATCGTCGAGGCGACGCTGTCCGGCGATGGCAACTTGCGCGCGTCGGTGACCGACCATGGACGGTGGAAGGATCACCGCGAGGGCGAGACTGGCCGTGGCCGCGGCCTCGCCATGGCCGAGGCCCTGGTGTCGCAGGCACACGTCAGCCATGGAGTCGATGGGACGACCGCCAGCTTGACACACCGACTCTCGCGGCCGGCGAATTTTGTCACGGACTCAAATGTCGCCCGGGCGACCCATCGGCGGTCGGTCAGCGCGGCATTCGTCTCCGAGGTCAGCGAACCGGGCCGCATCGTGGTCAGTGGCGACGTCGACTCCAACACCGCATCCACCCTGGACCGTCAGATCGCAGTCGAAAGCCGTTCCGGCGTCGCACCGTTGACGGTCGATCTCACCGCCGTCACCCACCTCGGGTCGGCGGGCGTCAGCGCGCTGGCCGCGGCCCGCGAGCGAGCGCACCGACAGGGCAGCGAGTACGTGCTGGTTGCACCGCCGGGAAGCCCCGCGCACCACGTTTTGTCGCTGGTGCAGATCCCGGTGGTCAGCGGGCTCGCCGAGAACCTGCGTCGCCGAGGGTTAGGCCCGGTCGGCTCGCTCGCCGTGCCGTACCTGGTTGAACGGCACCCCGCGGTCGGCGGCGTATTCCCGGGGGAATCCCAGCACCCGCTCGCCGATGACGTTGCGGGCCATCTCCGTTGTGCCGCCACCGATGGCGACGGTCTGCCGGGATAAATACCGCAGGCCTGTTTCGAGTCCGGCGCCCTGCTCCCCCACCACGCCGGCACTTCCCGCGATCGCCAGAGCTGTGTCGACATCGGTGGTGGTGGTTTCGGAGTGAAACAGCCTGATGAGCGTTCCGGCGGCCGGCGGCAGCACACCGTCTCTGACGCTGCGGTACACGTGCCCGATCAATTGCTCTGCTACGGCGCGGTGCACCAGGGCGCGACCGGCCATCTCGTGCACGCGCTCGTTGTCGGCTTGCCCGGTCTTCTCCGCAAGCGCCACGTAGTCAACCGGAATCGCAGTGCCGCCCTCGCTACCGCTGCCGCTGGCGAACTCGGACCCCTGCCCCACCGCCCGGCGTTCGTGATACAGCTGCCGGGACGCCACCGCCCAGCCGCCGTCGACCTCCCCGACGACGGCGTCGTCTCCGACGTCGACACCGTCGAGGAACTCTTCGCAGAATTCTTTTGAACCGCTCAGCATCGTGATGTGCCGCAACGTGATTCCCGGATGCGCGATGGGCACCAGGAACATCGTCAGGCCCTCGTGCTTGGGCACGTCCCAGTTGGTGCGGGCCAGACACAGGCCGTACTCGGCGGCGAACGCACTCGTGCTCCAGGTCTTGGCGCCGTTGATGATCCAACGGTCACCACGCCGCTCGGCCCGGGTGAGGACACCCGCCAGGTCCGATCCGCCGCTGGGCTCACTCAACAACTGCACCAGCACTTCCTCGCCGCGCAGCGCCGCCGCGATGTGCTGCCTCTTCTGGTCTTCGCTGCCGGTGTCGAGCAGCGTGGCACAACAGATGGTGAACGTAGGGGTGTTGAGAATCAACGGCATCTCGTAATGGAGGGATTCGACGTCGAATGCCTTTTGATATTCGTAGTCCAGCCCAAGGCCGCCGTATTCGCGGGGAAAGCAGATGCCGGCGAATCCGCCCTCATACAAACGCTTTTGCAGTTCCCTGGCCCTCAGCCACGATCGTTCCTCGTCACGCGGCGCGGCGGGTGGGGCCTCATTGTCGACGGCGGGCATGTTGTCCGCCAGCCATGCCCTGGCCCGGGCGGCGAACTCCGCAACAGACTCGGTCGACGTCATCGGATCTTCATCATTTCGCCGAACGACCCGCCTTCTCGAACTCGTATACGCGCAGATTATGTTCCTCCGGCGTGCCAAACGTGCCGCGGTACAACGTGATCCGGCGGAGATACAGGTGCAGGTCGTGCTCCCAGGTGACGCCGATGCCACCGTGCATCTGCACACACGCCTGTACGATCTGACCCGCCATCTCGCCCACGTAGGACTTGGCGATGCTGGCTGACAAATTCGCTCCCGGCGCGCGGGCCGCCACGTCGGCGACCGCCGCCGAGGTGGTGGCGCGACAGGCTTCCAGCCAGAGCTTCATGTCAGCGAATTTGTGCTTGAGGGCCTGGTACGACGCCAACGGACGGCCAAAGGTGTGTCGGTCCAGCGCCCACTGCACGGTGAGGTCGAACACCGTCTGCAGCGCACCGACCACCTCGGCGCATTGCAGCAGCTGGGCGATCTGGCTTTGACGATCGACGAGTGCGGCCGTCTCGTCGGCGGTGCCGACGGCCGCCGACCGTGGCACCACGACACCGTCGAAGTGCACCCGGGCGTATTGCTTGACCAGATCAACCGACTGCTGGGGCTCGATGCGGACCCCCGGCGCGGCCGTCGGAACAAGAAACTGACGAATCTCAGCGGGGTCGGTGCCGCAGCGCGCCACCACCAGCAGCGCCGCGCTCTGGGCGCCCGCCTCGACGAGATCCTTGACACCGTCGATGCGGTAACCGGAGTCGGTCTCGGTGGCAGCGACCGATGGCTTCAGCGGTGCCCAGCCCCCGCCCGGCTCACAGACCGCCCACGACGCCACGGTTTCACCCGATACCAGCGTCTCGATGGCGTCGGCGTGCTCGTCGGAGTTTGTGCACTCGACGAGCGCGGCCAGTACGGTGCTGACCGGATACAGCGGTCCGGGGGCCACCGTCTTGCCGAGTTGCTCGGCGACCATTGCCAGATCGGCGAAGCCGCTCTCCGAAACGCTTCCGCCGCCCAACTCCTCAGGCACGAGCAGACCCGTCCAGCCGAGCTCCGCGGCGCGCTGCCACCACGCGGGGTCAAATGACATACCCGCGGCGTGCAGTTCCCGAACCCGGCGCAGCGGCGCTTCCTTTTCCAGGAACGCTTGGGTGGTCGAAGTGAAGAGGATCTTTTCGGGAGAGTCGAGGGTGGTCATAGTGCCGAGGGGATCCTTCTTGACATTCGATCGCTGCGGCTGCAACGGAAACGGTTTGAGTGTTTGATCATCCGCCCGATCGGTCCTCGGTTGGCTGGCGGTTCTGATGTTAGCAACGCGCAATACGGTAAGAGATACCGGAGGTCAGTCGGTAAAACCTGGACGAGGCAGTCGACGACGGACCACGGCACAACCGGCGGCGTCACCGCAATGCGGTTGCGCTACATGGCGAACACGCGGCGCACCGCCTGCGCGTGCAGCGCCCGATTCTCTTGCGAAACAAGCCAATCGGGAACCATTGAATCGAAGCCATTGAAGGTCGCGGCGATCACGTGCAATTCGGTGTGGACGTATGCGTGCAACAGCCGGTTGGCATAGTCGATGGCCTCGTCGCGGCACGGATCGATCTCGGAGCAGCTCACGAACGTTGGCGGCAGGCCTTCGAGATTGGCCCGGTGCGCGGGGACGTGCTGACCGTTGGCGCGGGCGTGGCCCAGATAGTGGTTCCACGCCCGGCTGACGGCGGGGCCGTTCAGACCGGGGGTGCGCTGAAATTCGCGGCGTGACGGCGTGGCGTCGGAATCGAGCATCGGCTGGTGCAGGATCTGCATCAGGATCGCTGGGCCTTCCTGGTCGAACATGCGCTGGGTCAGACCCGCGACCAGTGCCGCGCCGGCGTCGCGGCCCATTACCGCGACGCGGCCGGCGTCGGCGTCCAGCTCCGCGCTGTTGCCGACGGCATAACGGAGGGCCGCCTCGACATCGTCGAGTGCTGCCGGGCACGGATTTTCGGGGGCAAGCCGGTAGTCGACCGAAACCACCAGGCAACCGCCGTCACGGGCCAGCTCTACGCAGTGCGCATGGTCGGTTTCCAGGTTCCCGGTGACGAATCCGCCGCCATGGGCGTACAGCACCAGCGGCGCGGAGGATTCGGTGCGGCCGCGATACAGACGCAGGCCGAGCTGCTGCCCGTCCGGACCGGCGATGGACCGCGAATCAACGGAGACGCCGGTGGTATCGGCGGCTGCGGCGCGCTGCGCGGCCAGCAGGTTGGCGTGTTCCCGCTCCGCCGGCAGTGTCTCGGCACGGAATTCGAAGACGCCCAGCTGCACGGCGGCATCACGCAGCACCGGATCGATGCGGTTGAGGCCGTGCGGCCGGGCCAGGTTCGTCTGTGTCATATCAAACTCATTTTTTCGGGCTCGTCGTGCGGGCTCAGCGGCGGTCCCGGAAGGTGAGCCTTTACGGAAACCTCCTTCAAGGTAGACCTGCGCTTTTAGGCGCTGACACCCCGGCGCCGCGAAACGAGCCCGGCGGGCCGGTGTCGCGTAGAAACGGGGTCGGTCGCCGTCCGGCGCGGCTGCCCAAGCCTTTGGGCTTCGTTGCTATCTATACTATGATAGCTATTTTCAGCTCGGTTCCACCCGCCGTGGAATTCGCGGGCACTCGCAATAGGTCCCGTGAACGGCCTTATCGGTTGTTTCAGGAGGAGCGCTGATGACGCTCAGCACTGGCTCGAACGGTCAGCCCCTTGTACCTTCACTCGATTTCAGCGGGGAAACCAGCCCCTACCCGTTTTTTCAGCACATGCGCCACACCGACCCGGTGTGGCACGGTTCGCTGAGCGATAACAGTCAGTTGCCGGAAGAGCTGCGGCCCAGTGACGAGTGGGTCCTGTTCGATTACGACGGTGTGTCCCAAGCCTTTCGCGACGACCGGATCTTCACGTCGGCCGCCTACGACAAGACGATCGGACTGGTGATGGGACACACCATCCTGGCGATGGGGGGCAGGGAACACCACGATCACCGCAACCTGGTGGCCAAGGCGTTCCGGGCGACCGCGCTGCAGCGCTGGGAACCGTCGGTCATCGGGCCGGTCTGCGATCATCTGGTCGACGAGATCAAGAACGACGGGCATGCCGATCTGGTGAAGGCGGTGACTTTCGAATTTCCCACGCGGATCATCTCGACGCTGCTCGGTCTGCCCGCTGAGGATCTGGATTTCTTCCGGCGGTTGTCCCTTGACCTGATCTCGATCCCAACGGACATTGTGGCGGGACTGAACGCCGCCACGGAGCTCCGCGACTACTTCCTCAAGCAAGTCGAGCAGCGTCGGCGCAAGCTCACGGACGACATCATTGGCGACCTGGTTGCCGCCGAGATCGACGGGAAGAAACTCACCGACGAGGCCATCATCGCCTTCCTGCGGTTGCTGCTGCCGGCCGGCCTGGAGACTACCTATCGCTCGTCGGGCAATCTGCTCTACCTGCTGCTGACCCACCCCGAACAGTTGGCGATGGTCAACCAGGACCGGTCGTTGATCCCGATGGCGATCGAGGAGGGTCTGCGGTTCGAAACGCCACTGACCATGGTGATGCGCACTACGACCGAGGAGGTCGAAATCGGCGGCAAGACCATTCCGGCCGAGGCCCAGATCGACATGTGTATGGGTTCGGCCAATCGCGACGAGAACCGCTGGACCGATGCAAATACCTTTGACATCCGCCGGCCGCGGCAATCCCACATCGCCTTCGCCGGCGGCATCCACATGTGTCTCGGCATGCACCTGGCCCGGCTGGAAACGCGGGTCATGCTGAACAGCTTGTTGGACCGCGTCAAAGATCTGGCGTTCGTGCCCGACGACGGAACCGGAGAGGAATCCAAGATCGTCGGGCTCACCTTCCGGTCGCCGAACAAGCTTCCGGTGACGTTCGCCCCCGCCGCATGAGGAGCCACGCAGCGATCCTGCACGACGTCGGCGGACCGTGGTCCGTCGAGGAATTCGAGCTCGATCCCCCCAAGACCGGCGAGGTCCTGGTGCAGATGGCGGCTGCCGGCTTGTGCCACTCCGACGACCACATCCTCAAAGGCGACATGTCAGCGCCCAACGAGGTGATGCGATCGATGGGGCTGCCGACCATGTTCCCGACGATCGGTGGCCACGAGGGCTCCGGCATCGTTCGGGAGGTCGGCCCCGGTGTCACCGACTTCGCGCCCGGAGACCACGTGGTGATGTCGTTCGTCGCCGTGTGCGGCCAATGTCGTTGGTGCGCCAGTGGAATCGAGTACCTTTGCGACGTCGGGATTGGCACCATGATCCCGGGGATGCCGACCGACGGCACCTTCCGCCACCACACCGCCGATGGCCACAAGCTGGGCCACATCGCCAAGATCGGCGCTTTCGCCGAACACACTGTGGTGTCGACGAATTCACTGGTGAAGATCGAGCAGCACCTGCCACTGCCGTCGAGCGCGCTGCTGTCCTGTGCCATCCCCACCGGTTACGGTTCGGTCGCCAACCGGTCGAACATGCGCGCCGGCGATACCGTCGTGGTGATCGGCGTCGGTGGGATCGGCACGGGCGCGATCCAGGGTGCCCGGATCAACGGCGCCGCCCAGATCGTGGCTGTCGACCCGGTGGAGTTCAAACAGAAATCGGCGCTGCGGTTCGGGGCGACACACAGCGCGGCCACGATCGCCGAGGCGCTGGATCTGGTGCGTGGCCTGACGTACGGAGTGATGGCCGACGCGGTGGTGGTCTCACCGTCGTTGATCACCGCCGAGGACGTCCGTGACGCGGTGCAGCTGACCCGCAAGGGCGGCACCTGCGTGCTGACCGGCATGACCTCACAGTTGACCCGGTCGGTCAAGATCGACCTGCAGGACTTCATCCTGATGAATAAGACGTTGGCGGGCACCATATTCGGCTCGTGCAACCCGAAGGCGGACATCGCCCGGCTGGCTCGGCTCTATGAAACCGGCCAGCTGCAACTCGACGAGATGATCACCAAGCGTTATCGCCTCGACGAGGTCAACGACGCCTACGACGATTTGCTCAACGGCAAAATCGTCCGGGGCATTATCGATTTCGGCGTCAGCTGAAGTTATTTCCGGCGGTTCAGCACCCGTTGCAATTGGCCGTACGCGTCGATTGGGCTGTGTAGCGCCAAGCCGCCGTCGGCATGCACGATTTGGCCGGTCACCCAGGGCAATTCAAGGACGCCGGCGATAACGGCGGCCACATCGGCAGCTTCGCCCAGCCCGCCCAGTGTCGTCCTTTCGGAAAGTCCTTCCACCCAACCGGGCAAGGCCTCCGGATTAGGCAGCATCGGCGTACGAGTGACACCGGGACCCACTGCGTTCACCCGGATGCCATTGCTGCCCCATTCCTCGGCGGCGACCTTCACCAGCATGTTCACCCCCGCCTTCGAGACACAGTAGGCGCCCATATCCCGGTCGGCGACGGTGGCGCTGATGCTGGAGACCGCCACGATCGAGCCGCCCACCCCCGCGTCGATCATGGCCTGCGCCGCAGCGCGAATGGTGAGCCAGGTGCCGGTCAGGTTTATCGATAACACCCGTTCCCACTGCGCGAGCGATTGTTCCAGCAGTAAGCCCGACGCACCGATCGCGGCGCACGTCACCACCCGGGTAGGCGTACCGTGCTCGCGCACGGTTTGTTCCATCGCCGCCGACACCGCTTCGGGATCGCTGACGTCGCAGACGATGTCACCGCCGGAGAGATCCCATACCACGACGTGGTAGTCGGCGTCGCGCAGCTTTCGGGTGACCTCCCGTCCGATGCCGGACGCACCTCCGGTCACTACGGCGCTCGAGGCGCTCATTGCGCGGGCCCGATCAACTCGACCACTACGCCATCGGGTGCGGTGATGACGGCCATCGGGACGGACTTGCCCGCCGGGGCCGCAACGGTGATCCGGCGAACACCATCGGTGAAGCCCAATTCGGCTAGCGCGGAGAGTGTTTCGTCCACGTCACGCTGCAGGGAGAGCAAGAAGAAACCGTGGCGCGGACCGGCAGATACGGGCAGCGCTTCGTTGGCGCCCGCAAAGGCAACCAACTCGACAATCCCGGTTTCTGGCGTATGCGGATCACCGAGGAATACCGACTGCAGTCGATCGGTCTGTGCGCCGAACAGTTCTGGCCAGTCTCCGATGAAGGTGTGGCCGAACAGTTTGGTAAATCCCAGGCCGTCGCGCCAGAATTTCAGCGAAAGTTCGACGTCAGCGGTGCAGATTGCGGCGTGGTGGATGCCCGACATACGGGCTACATTAGGCGTCGCTGCACGCCAAATGCCAGACTCAGCTCAGCGATCTCCGTGGGAAGAGATAGTTTCGGCCGTGCGTCGCTCGACTCGCCGAGGCCGGTAACGGACGAGATTGGGGCGCAGATCAATAGCTTGGCGGTGCGACGCCGAATTGCCCAACAATTTGGCCTCCTAGCAGGTCGCAGTCTTATTAATTCCTAGCGCTGGGCAGCACTACCTGACGCCGTCGCCGCTGCCTAGGAGGCTGCGGCATGGGCCGAGTTCGTTCGCTCGGCGTCGTAAGTCAGCTGCGTGCGATCCAGGCAGCTTCCTCGCCGGGCTCGGGAGGCACGCGGCCGCCTTCGACGGCGAAACTCGCCGGGCTGGTCTCGAAGACGACGAGTACCCGCTCGGCGGGTATGTCCGTTATCCGTGTCACGGCGGCGGCGATTTCGGTGGCGAGGCGGGCGACCTCGGCAATGGGGTGGCCTTCGCGGATCCACCCGCGACGAGGACGGGACTGGCCGGCACGCCATCGATGTAGACGCTTGGCCGACAGTTCGTGGAAAACCACGTTGACGTAGGTACTCGGCACGTAATTGACCTCCGATTGGATGGTCCCAATCTCACCCGCGAGCGCCTTCTTGGTCTGAGCGGACAACGTTGATTCTGTTGTGGTGCAGGTGTAGATCGGCACGTTCTACCCCTTGTAGCCGTCAACCCAGGTGCGCTGCTTGCGGTTTGGTAGGCACCACGATGACGGTGGGACCGTCGGCCTCCAGCGCAGCGGTGAATTCGTGGGCCAGTTTTTCTGTGCTGTCCACGTTGATCGCCTTGAGCCCGAATCCTGTGGCTATCGAAGCGATATCAAGGCCCGGTAAGTCCAGTCCCGGCACGCCTGGCGTCTTCTCCAATTCCGCGAACGACTTCAGAATCGAGTATTCGCCGTTGCGCATCACCACGTAGACGACCGGCAAATGGTGTTGAGCGGCAGTCCAAATGGCCTGCACCGAATATTGAAATGAACCGTCACCGATCGTGGCGACCACGCTACGCTTGCGGCCACATGCCCTATCCCCCAACGCGACACCCACGGCGGCGGGCACACCCCAGCCGATACCGCCGCTGGCCGTTGCGAAAAACCCACCCGAATGGGTGGTTGGCATGAACCCGAGCTGCTGAGCGATGGTCGAGGTCGATTCCGTCACGACCGGCGAATCGGCGGGCTTGACGGCTGCCAACGTCGACCACACCGCGTCGGGCGTCAACGGCTCAGTCGCCTCGGGCGCCACGGCCGGGCGCGGCGCCTGCGCCGGCGGGACTGGTCGATCGCTGCGCTCTTCGATCTCGCCCACGATCTGCTCCAAAACCAGCAGGGCATCACCGAGCAGGCTGTCGCCGACCGGCGCTGCTCCGGCCAGACCCGGGTCCGAGGTGATCTGCAGCAGTTGGGTGCCTTCCGGCAGGTACTCGCCGGCAACGTACGGGTAGTAGCGGAAGACCTGCGCCCCCACCACGATCACCAGGTCGTGGCGCCGCATGATCTCGGTGACACCCGCGATGGTCATCGGCAGCACTCCCTGGAAAAGCGTGTGGTCCTCGGGGAACGACGCCCGATCCGGAAGCGGGCCGCCGTATACGGGCGCGCCGACTTTTTCCGCAAAGGCCACCGCAGCGTCCCACGCACCACTGCGATCCACTTCGGGACCGAAGACCACCATGGGCCGCTGTGAACGGTTGATCCGATCGGCGAATTCGTGCAGGCGTCTTGCGTCGGGGCTGACGCGGTGGCTCACTGTACGCACCACCGCCGAGCCCACAGCTGGCTTCTCCCAGTCATCGAGCGGAATGGACAAGAACACCGGCCCGGCGGGCGGCTGCAGCGCAACCGCGTAGGCGCGCATGAAGGCCGCGGGCACGTCCTCGGCGCGGGCGGGTTGATAGGCCCACTTCACCCACGGCAACGGCAGAAGTGTCTCATCCTTATTAGTCAAATATGGCTCACACAAGACCATTTCACGGGTCTGCTGGCCGGCCGTCACGATCAACGGGACGTTGCCCTTATAGGCCGCCACCAGGCTGCCCATCGCGTTGCCCATTCCGGCGGCGGTATGCACGTTCACCAAGGCCGGTTTGCCGGTGGATTGGGCAAACCCGTCGGCCATGGCCAACACCGACGCCTCCTGCAATCCAAGGACATAGGTGAAATCGTCGGGGAAGTTCTTCAAGAATGTTTGCTCGGTCGAGCCAGGGTTGCCGAACACCGTCGTCAGCCCGAGCTCACGGAGCAGGTCGTAGGTCACCTCGTGGACGGATTTCGAGTCTGTCATCGTCCTGCCGGTCCTTCCACACTTGCATTTCTCGAGCCCTCACCACGCGCGGCGTTGCGATGCGTATCAGCCTCCTCCGAGCCCGTCACGCTGTCGATGTTTCGCATAACAACGGTGCCCGTCGGTCGCTGTGTTCGATCACAATGTCTGCGGAGCGTTCGTCGTTGGAATCCATAGGTATGTATGGGATTGAGGTCAAGCGAACCGGCGGGCCCGGAAGTCCTCTCCTACATCGAAACCTCACAGCCATCCCCTAGGGCCGGGAGGTTTTGATCGAAGCCGGGGCGATCGGCGTGAATTTTGTCCACACGTATTTCCGCTCGGGTTCGTATCCCCATGAGCTCCCGTTCGTCCTCGGCACCGAAGTGGCCGGGACCGTCGCCGCGGTGAGCGAGCGTAACGGCGCTGCGGATGGGCCACAGGGTCGCGACAGCCAACGCCGTCGGCGCCTACGCCGAATACTGTGTCGTCCAGCTGATGTCGTAGCGTCGGTGCCGGATGCGGTGACCTCCGGAAGTCGCCGCCGCAGCCATCCTCAAGGGCATGACAGCCCATTTGCTGATCAAGTCGGTGTGTTCCGTGCAGGCCGACGACACAGTGCTACTGACGCCGGGGCGGGCGCGGTCGTAGGTGCTCGAGCTATCCCGACGATCCTCAACAGTTCGGCCGCGAGGGTGCGCGAGCTTACCGGAGGCGACGGTGTCGCCGCCGTCTACGACGGTGTAGGTAGGTCGACTTTCGCCGCCAGCCTTGCCAGCCTGTCCGTGCGGGCGCGCTCCGCGCTGCTCGGCGCGGTCAGCGGCCCGCTGCCTCCGGTCGACACGCAGCGGCTCAATGCAGCAGGCTCGGTATATCTGACCCGTCGATCGCGGCCGCATTTCATGCGTACACGTGACGAATTCATCTGGCGCACGAGTCAATTGCTTTTGACGCTATCGCTTCTCGTCGGTGAGCAGACACTCATACGAATAGAAGTGCGATGGATCGAAATCCTGTAAGGCTTTGTGGCTCAAGGTCTTTCTCCGGATTCGCGCGGAAACTGCTCGATGACGGGAGCGAGTTCGGCCGCGTTGTGCACGAGATCGATGTGCCCGCCGGAATGCAGGTGCAGCCGGGAATGCGGCAGCAACGCATTCATGATGTGGGCGTTGACCACCGGGATGATCGGGTCATCGGTGCCCGCCACGATCAAGGTCTCCTGCCGCACCGCGGGCAGCGCGAACAGGCTGGTCCACACCGAGCCCGCGAGCAGTTGGTGCAGGTAGCCGATGCTTCGATCCGGCGTGCAACTGCCGGACGAACAGTCGCGCCACGTCCTCGCCATGCGCGCGGACCGTGCCGCCGTAGAGCTCCCCCGCGATCGACGCGGCATAGTCCGGATCCGAGAATCGGCGCGGGGTAACCATTTTCGCCAGAATCCTCGGACGGGCAGGTACCATCAGCGCACCGGTGCCGGTCGCGACCAGCACCAGGCGCCGGCAGCGGCGCGGGTTCTGGAAGGCGAACTGCTGCGCAAGCGCGCCTCCCCAGGACAGCCCGAGCACATCCACCACGCCGATGCCCAGCTTGGACAGCACCCGGCCCAGCACCCAGGCAAGGTAGGGAAACCCATAGGGCGCACGGATGTGGGCGATCCCCCGGTGCCGGGGACGTCGAATCTGACTACCGTGCAACCCAATTGCTCCACCAGCGGATCAAGCACCTCCAGGCTGGCGCCGATGCCGTTGCACAGCACCAGCGGCACGCCCGCTCCGCGGTCGCACGTTCACCCGGATCCGCTGTCCGCCGGCGGTGACGTAGCGTTCCTCACCGATCGTGCTGGCCGGTGCGACTTGGGACTGCGGCGTGCTGCGCATCGCTCATTTCTCCATCACGTAGCTGCCGGGCGCCGGACCGAGCGGCGGAAGGCCTTCGCCGCCAAGTGTTTTAGGAGCGTCGACCTCTGGGCCGCTGCGCTCGCCGAGCCAGCCCACGTAGTCCGGCCACCACGAGTCGGCGAACTTCTGCGCAGAATCCAGCCACTGCTGGGGATCCTCGGCGTCGACCGGCCCAGTTCGGTACGACGCCTTCGGGTTGCCGGGCGGGTTGACCAGCGCGGCGATGTGACCGCTGGTGGACAGCACGTATCGGTTGTCCTTGCTGCCCAGCAGGCGCGCGCTGCGATAGGTCGCCTGCCACGGGGAGATGTGGTCGGCGACGCCGCCGATGACGTAGGCGTCCGAGGTGATCTTGGACAGGTCGACCGGGGTGCCCAGCATGCTGACCCCGCCCGGGGTGACCAGCGCATTGCGCAGCCCCATCAGCACCATGTCGCGGTGCAGCGCAGCGGCCATCCGGGTGGTGTCGGCATTCCAGAACAACACGTCGAACGGCGCCGGCTTGCGGCCCTGTACGTAGTTGTTCACCACGTACCGCCACACCAGATCGGTGGGCCGCAGCCAGGCGAACATCTCCGCCATGTCGCGCCCGTCGAGGTAGCCCTTCTTGGCCGAAACGCGGATCGCCGCCTGCGCGGCACGATCGCTCATCGCCGCGGCCGCGAAACCGGCCCGGGTCTCGTCCAGCACGGTGACCGCCAGGGTGAGGCCCGCGACCCGATCGGCCTCGCCGATCTCGGCCAGGTGGGCCGCGGTCATCGCCGCCAGGATGCCGCCCGAGCAGGTGGCCAGCAGGTGGACGCTGTCGGCCCCGGCGATCTTCTGCACCGCGTCCATCGCCTCGATGATCGCCGCGCCGTAGGCATCGAAACCCCAATCACTGTGACGCGCTTGCGGATTGCGCCACGAAATGACGAACACCTGCTGGCCCTGCTGGACGAAGTACTCGATCATGCTGCGCCCGGGCGCGATGTCCATGATGTAGAACTTGTTGATCACCGGCGGCACCATGAGCAACGGGATCGCGCGCACCTTCGGCGTCTGCGGCGCGTACTGGATCAGTTCGAACATCGAGGTTTGCAGCACCACAGCCCCTTTGGTGACGGCCACTGTCTCGCCCACCGCGAACGCGTCGGGCTCGACCATCGCCGGCACCCGGGGCTTCGAAAGCATGTCGCGGGCAAACGCTCTCGCGCCACGGATCGCGCTCAGGCCACCGGTGTCGATCAGCGCCTTCCAGCCCAGCGGGCTGATCAGCGGGTTGTTGCTGGGCGCCAGGCCCTCGACGAAGTTGTCCATGACGAACTGCATCTTCTCGTTGTCGCGCCAGTCCAGCTCGGCGTCGTCGAGCAGTCCTTCTGCCGTCTCGGCGCCCGCCAGATAGGCCTGCATGATTCGGTGCAGCAGCGGATTCTGTTGCCACGCAGGGTCGCTGAAGCGCTTGTCGGCACGCGCCGGAGCGCGGTGCGACTTGCCCGCGGCGATGCTGCCGAGTTCGCGGGTCAGCGTGCCGACCCGGTCGGCCACCGCGCCAGGGTGCTGAGCCAGGTTGGCACCGAAGCGGGCCCAGGTGGCGTTGGGCGTCATCCGGCTGGCGAAGGGCTTGGTAGCGCTGGTGAGCAGCAGGTCGAGCGGTGCCGCCAGCTCGTCGGCTTTGGTCGTGGGATCCTTCGTTGTAGCCATGGTTATCCTGTGCTTTCGGTTGCCGGAACGGTGATGTCGCGTTTCTGGACCTTGCCGGTGGGTCCCTTGGGCAGCGCGTCGACGAGCCAGACCTGGCGCGGGTACTTGTAGGCGGCGACCCGGGCCTTGACATAGTCCCGCAACTCGTCCACGGTCACGGCGGCCTCCCTTCTTGAGGGCAACGGCGGCGCCGACTTCCTCGCCGAGGGAGTCGTGCGGGATACCGATGACCGCGGCTTCGGCCACGTCCGGATGCTCGTAGAGCACCTCCTCGATCTCGCGGGGATAGACGTTGTAGCCGCCGCGGATGATCATGTCCTTGGTGCGGTCGACGATGTAGAAGTAGCCGTCCTCGTCGACGCGTCCGACGTCACCGGTGTTCAGCCACCCGTCGGCAGTGATCGTGGACTTGGTGGCATCGGGCAGGTTCCAATAGCCCTTCATCACGTTGTGGCCGCGGATCTGAATCTCGCCCGCCTGTCCCTGCTGGACCTCGACTCCGTCCGAGTCGACCACACGCATCTCCACGCCTTCGATCGGGGTGCCGATCGAACCCGCCTTGCGCGGCCGGCTCGGATGATTGAAGGCGGCGGCCGGAGAGCTCTCGGAAAGTCCGTAGCCTTCGAGAACCGTGCAGCCGAAGGCCTTTTCGAAGTCGGTGAGCACCTGAACGGGCATCGCCGCGCCACCGGAAACGCAGACGCGTAGACTTTGCGTCGCCTCCGGACGCGGCTTCGTCGGCCACACTCGAGCAGCGCCGAATACATCGTCGGCACGCCCTCGAAAACGGTGACGCGGTCACGCTCGATCACCTCGAGCGCCTTGCGCGGATCGAAGCGTGGAATGAGCGTCAGGGTCGCGCCCGCGAGGACCGCACCGTTGAGCCCGCAGGTCAGGCCGAAGACGTGGAACAACGGCAGGCAGCCCATCACCACATCATCCGGGCCGGTCTCGACCAGGGTTCGCACCGCAGACCTCGGCGTTGCGGCCCAGATTACCGTGGGTGAGCATCGCACCTTTAGGTTTGCCGGTAGTGCCTGAGGTATGCAGGATGACCGCGACGTCATCGTCGCCGCGTTCGACCGGTGCTTCCTGCCGCGGGCAGGTCGGCGGTCAGCTCGGTTAGTGCGGCGTCATCGACGACCCAGCACTGGGCCCCCACCTCGGCGGCGCCGGCGATGGCCTCGTCGGCAAAAGCGGGCGCGCGCGAACAATGCCTTGGCGCCGCTGTTGGACAGGTAGTAGAACACTTCGCGGGACTTGAGCAAAGGGTTCATCGGAACTGCGACCGCGCCGCGATACATGATGCCGTAGAACGCGATAGCGAAAGCGGGTGTATTGGGCAACATCACGCCGACCCGATCGCCGGGCTGAATCCCGGCCCGCTCCAGCAGCGTCGCGACGCGGGCGGCCGCTGCGTCGAATTCGGCGAAGGTGACTTGCAGATCGTCGCAACGCAGCGCGACGCCGTTCGGGGTTGCTTTCTTTCGATGCAACGAGATTGGCGCTCAGTGCGGTCATGATGGGCCTCCAGGAAGTGCTTGCATACTTAGTTCCAGGGTGTTCTCCGCGAGGCTTTATCACAATGTCTGCATAAACAACGCCAAGCCCGGTTCGGTGTTATCGTGCACATCCGCGATACCCGGGCATAGGGTTTCTGAATATGGGCGCGGCATCGAATGCCCGCGGCACCCGGCGTGGCGCGGCGGCTGATCCGCACGTCATCGAGCTGGGCAAACTCATGCTGGCCCGCGCCCCGGGACTGGGAAAAGCGATGGCGGACCTGCTCTGCCGCGAGATCGACGCGTACCGCGACGGCAGCGTCGTCAGCAAAGATCAGGTCGCCGAAAGTTGCGTGGCGAACGTGGCGTTCATCTTCGACTCGCTCACCGGGAACGACGACGCCGATGTCTCGCCCGCAGCGCAGACCGGTACCGCACGCGCGCTCGCCGGTGTGCCGCTGCCGGCGGTGATGACGGCCTACCGAATCGGTTTCCGATTCATGTGGGAAGAGACCCTCGCCACCGCGCGCGAAGCCGCGATACCCACCGACTCGATCCTGGATGCCACCGCTCGGGTGTTCCTGGCTCAGGACACCTTCACGCAGGCGATGAGCACTACGTATCGCCAGCAACTGACCGCGCAGATCCTCGAGCGAGAGGAGGAACGCTCGGCATTGGTGGAAGCATTGCTGTCCCGACGGATCACCGACAGGCACAGCCTGTGGGAGGCGGCGGACCTGCTGCGGCTACCCACGTCGGGCCCTTACACAGTCGTGGCCGCGGAACTGCCGGCGATCGGAAGGCTGGGATTGCCGACAATCGAAAACAAGCTGTCGGTTCGCGACATCCGGTCGGCGTGGCGGCTGCTGCCCGACCTGCAAGTCGGCGTCGTCCACCTGAGGGGTACCGTCACGGCGGACACCCTCGGCACCGTGGTCGAGGTGCTTCATCAGGCCGCAACCGCACGAGTCGGCATCAGCCCACCGTTCGACGAGCTATCCGAAACCAACGACGCGCTGCGATTCGCCCGGCTGGCGCTCATCGGCAAGCCAACGGCCGAGTCGCTCATTTCGGTTTTCGATGACACCCCGCTTGCTGTCGCCGCAGTCAGCGCCCCCGAAGCGATGGCGAAGATCAAATCGTCGCTGCTGCGCCGAGTCGACGAACTGCCCGAGGACGAGCGCCGGGTATTGATCGATACCTTCCACGCGTGGGTGCAGACCGGTGGCTCCGCCAACGACACCGCGGCGCAGATCTTTTGCCATCCCAATACCGTGCGTCACCGTCTGCGCCGCATCGAGGAGCTGACCAACCGCTCACTCTCGCGGCCAACGGATCTCGCCGAGCTGTGTCTAGTGTTCGAGGTGGAGCGGCGATTGCCCTAGTAATCAACAGTTTTTCGTGGAAAGAACTGTCGTCACTCGAGGCGGAAACGCTCTAAACGATTTTGGCCATGGTGTGATCCCACAATTCACGCGCGAGGACGGGATCGTCGGCCGCCCGATTCGCTTTGGCCACTTTGCCTTTCACGTAATATTCGCCGGCCGCCCAGTCGACTCCGGGGACGCTCGTCGCCAGCCAGACCAGCTGATCGGCGCCGTGATCCGCAGTCTTGATCATCCGGCTCACCGGAGTGCGCTGCATCGTCGTCAGAAACCGCGACCCAGATGATCGACCGATGTTGGTATTGACGAAACCAGGGTGGACCACCGCCGCCGAAAGGCCATCGGCGGAAAAGCGCCGATGTAACTCCTTGGTGAACAGAATGTTTGCCAGCTTCGCCAATGCATAGGCGGTGCTGGGCCGGCGCCGGTCCGTTGTATCGAAATCGGCGAGCTTGACTTTGCGCAACAGTCGCTGAGACGAACTGGACGTGTTGACGATCGTGGCTCGCGAACCGACCAGAACGTCCAGCAACTGCGTGGTGAGCAGGAACGGCGCCAGGTAATTGACTTGAAGAGTGATCTCATGGCCGTCGGCCGTCCGCTCCAGCTTCGCGAACACACCGCCGGCGTTATTGGCCAACACGTCGATGCGTGGGTACGCCGACAGGATTTTGCCCGCCAAGTCCCGGACCTGGGATAGATCAGCGAAGTCAGCCACGAAATATTCGGCGCCCAGCTCCGCCGCCACGGCCGCGGTCTTGCTCTCCGACCGTCCCACGAGCACCACATTGTCGCCGCCGCAGCTGATCCGGCGGGCCGCCGCCGCGCCGATGCCGTCGCTGCCACCGGTGATGACAATCGTCCTACGCGCCATCGCCCAGACCTCCACGGGGAGTGTAGCGATAGCCGCCGCGCGATGCCCCCCCCCCGAGGACCCATGGAGGGGGCGCCGCACTCAAGCCAGCCAGTACCGAACCGGCAGATGTTTGAGTCCGCCGACGAAGGTGGTGGCGACCAGTTGCGGGTCACCGTTCAGTTCAATGGATTTGAGCCGTGGCAGCAGCTCCGCGAAGAAGCTGCTTACCTCCATGCGGGCCAGTGCGGCACCCATGCAGAAGTGCACGCCGTAGCCGAAGGCCAGGTGCTTGTTGGGGTCGCGACCGACGTCGAAGCGGAATGGATCGCCGAAGACGTCCTCGTCGCGGTTGGCCGAAACGTAGGACAGCAGCACCGAATCCCCCGCGGCGATGGGCACTCCACGCACGCTGGTGTCCTTGGCGGCGGTCCGCATGAATTCCTTGACCGGGGTCACCCAGCGGATCATCTCCTCTGTGGCCAGCGGCATCAGGTCCAGGTTGTCGCGCAGGCGACGGCGCTGATCGGGATTCTCGATCAGCGCTTGCAGCCCACCGGAGATGGTCGCGCTGGTGGTGTCGTGGCCGGCGGTCGCCACGATCAGGTAGTACGACACCGTGTCGATGTCCGAGAGGGGTTCGCCGTCAACCGTGGCATTGGCGATCGCCGAGGCCAGGTCCTCGGTCGGGTGCTCGCGGCGCGCGGCGGTCACACCGTTGAAGTACTGGAACATGTCGAGCAGCGCGGGCAGTTGATCCTCGTTCGTGCTGCCCCGTTTGAATTCGGAGTCGTCGCTACCGAACAACTCCTGGGTCAGCTTGAGCATGCGCGGAAAATCGGCCTCCGGCAGCCCCAGCAGCGACATGATCACGTAGAGCGGGTAACTGACGGCGACTTCTTGAACGAAGTCGCATTCGGGGCCCGCCGCCATCATCTTGTCGACGTAGATCTTGGCCAGTTCGTTGACACGAAGCTTCAGGGCCCGCATCGCCTTTGGGCGGAACCAGTCGGAGCCGATCGCGCGCACCACCCGGTGTTGCGGATCGTCGAGGTGGATCAGCGTGCGTACCCCGGCGGCGGCCTGCATCTCATCGCCCGCCGCGGTGGTCAGTACGGGCCGCGGCCAGTTGGTGAAGAGCATGTCTTCGCGTTCGATGTCCATGATGTCGGCGTGTTTGGTGATCGCCCAGAACGGCCGGTAGTTCGGAACATCCACCCAGGACACCGGAGCGTTGGCCCGCAGGTGCGTCAGCGCGGCATGCAGGCGCCTCTCGTCGGTGTACGCCAACGGGTCCGCCAACAGCTTCGCGGCCTCGTCCATCGTCGTTGCGCTCACTCGTGAAACTCCTTCAGTGCGGCGGTGATACAGGTCGCAGAAGCGGTCAGGAAGATGGGCAGGACCCGGTCGACCGCGCCCTCGCAACGCTTTTTCAGCCCAGCGGCAATCGTGTCGAGCGGTCCGACAACGGCGAAGGCCGCAAGCATCTCGTCGTCGATGAGCGATCCCATCGCGTCCCACTCCCCCGCGAGCGACAGGCGATGCAGTTCGGTGTGCAGCTCGCCCCACCCATGCAGGTCGAGGACCTTGCGGTAAGCCGGTGTTGAGCCGTAGAAGGCAATCTGCTTGCGGACTGCAGCGGTGGCGGTAGTCAGTTCGGCGTCGTCGCTACCGGTGGCGATGAGTACCTCGCACGACACTTCGAAGTCCCGGCGGTCGCGTCCGTTACGTTGCATACCGCGCAGCAGCGCCGGCACGGTCACCTCGTCGAGGTAGCGCTTGGAGACCATCGGGTGCCCCAGGTGACCGTCGGCCAACTCGCCGCACATCTCGGTCATCGTTTCACCCACGGCGGCCAGAAAGATCTTCGGCGGCGGATATGGCTGCGGCTCAGGGGTGAACATCGGAGTCATGATCTTGTGGGTGTAGAAATCGCCCTCGAATCGAAGTTTGGTGCCGTCCGCCCATGCCGACCAGATGGCACGCAGCGCGGACACGAATTCGGCCATCCGGCGCGCCGGATGACTCCACGGCATGCTGAATCGCTTTTCGATGTGCGGCTGGATCTGGGTTCCCAGCCCGAGGATGAACCGGCCCTTCGAGTACGCCTGCAGATCCCAGCCGACGTTGGCGACGATCATCGGATTACGCGCGAATGCCACCGCGATGTTGGTGCCGAGTTCCAGGCGCGAGGTGTGTTCCGCGGCCAGCAGCAACGGGAGGAACGGGTCGTGATTGGTTTCAGCCGTCCAGCCTCCGTCACAGCAGCGCTCTTCCAAAGCGGCGGACGCGTCGGCCACCTCCGCGAGCCGATTGGGGATGCCCCCGTCGACCTTGAGGCGCGCGGTTTCGGGCATGCGGGTAACTTTACAGTAAGCAATCCAGTATGTGACCCTGCAAATCTGGTCGCGCGACGAATCTTCCATGAGGTAGGACATAGACATGCCGAAAGCCCAGGATTGGGGAGAAACGCTCGAGGATCTTGAGCGGCGCCGTCAGCACGCGCGGGCAATGGGCGGGCCGGAGCGACTCGACAAGCACCACAACAAGGGCAAGCTCGACGCCCGCGCACGAATCGAGTACCTCCTCGACCCGGGCACATTCCGCGAGCTCGGCACGCTGGTCGGCGGTGAGATCGCGGCCGACGGCCTGATCGTCGGCTCCGGCTCGATCAACGGCTCACCGGTGATGCTCGGCGCCGAGGACTTCACCACCATGGCGGGCAGCATCGGACCCGGCGGCAACTCGAAGCGATACCGGATCGCCGAATTGGCACTGCGCGACAAGATCCCGCTGGTGATGCTGCTCGAAGGCGCCGGGTTTCGTCCCGGCGGCGGGCACTATGGCCGCACCCCGACCGACCTACTGGCCCAGGCGCAGTGCTCGGGCCGCGTCCCGACCGTCGGTGCCGTGCTCGGGCCGTCGGCCGGGCACGGCGCGCTGGTGGCCCCGGTCTGTGACTTCCGGATCATGAGCAGGCAGGGCGCGATCTTCACCGCCGGTCCGCCCGTCGTCAAAGAGTCCACCGGAGAAGACATTTCGAAGGAGGACCTCGGTGGGCCGGATGTCGCTTTGCCCAGCGGGGTGATCCACAACGTCGCCGAGGACGACGAAGCGGTGCTCGACGATGTCCGGCGCTACCTGTCCTACTTTCCGCCGAGCGCGTGGTCGTATCCGGCATCGTTGCCGCAGGACGAGGACAGCGAGCCACGAGCGACGCCGGAGCTGCTCGACATCGTGTCCCGCGACAACCGCCGCGTTTACGACATGCGCGCCGTGCTCGACGTGGTTTTCGACCGGCCCGACTGGTTCGAAGTCCAGCCGCAGTACGGCAAGGCGATCATCTGCGCGCTGGCTCATCTCGGTGGTCACCCGATCGCGGTGGTGGCCAACCAGCCTCAGGTACTCGCCGGATCCATCGACGCCGCGGCCGCGGATAAGGCGGCGCACTTCATCATGGTGGCCGACTCGTTCCACCTGCCCATCGTCTTCCTCGCCGACAATCCCGGCATGCTGCCCGGGAGCCGATCCGAGCGCAGCGGTGTGCTACGCGCCGGCGCGCGGATGTTCGCCGCCCAAACCGCGGCCACCACGGTGAAGCTGCACGTGACGCTGCGCAAGGCATACGGGTTCGGCTCCATGGTCATGTCCCTGCTGGGTTTCGACAGCCAGTCCGCGACGTTCGCCTACCCCGGCGCGACGATGGGTGCCATGAGCGCGGCCGCGCTGGGCCGGGCGACGCACGCCGGCGAGGACGTCACCGCGAAGTTGCGTGAGGCCGAGTTGCAGGCGTCTTTTCGATCAGCCGAACATATGGGCTTCGACGAACTCATCGATCCCCGTGAGACACGCGATGCGCTGCTTGCTTCGCTGAAGCGTGGCCTGTCCAGCAGGCAAGCCGCCGCCGAGCCGGTGACCCGGACCGTCATCATGCCGTGACTGGCGCGCACAGGCACGCATCTGACTAATCCGCCGCACGGTAGGCCGCGACGACCGGCTCGAGCTCGTCGGGTGTGGCACCGTGCATGATGACCGCGTCGGCGCCGTAGTCGAATTCCTTGCGGATACGATCCACGCACTGCTGCGCCGACCCGGTGGCCGAGGGCTCCAGCCATTCGTCGGGAATCAGCGTCGCGATGTGCTCGATCTGCTCGGGCGTGCCCTTGTGATCGATCCCACCCGCGATTGAGGTGACCACCGGATCTTCCCGGAACCGTTGCAGCACAGCGGGATCCCAGCTGTTGGTTTCGACCAGCAGATCACCGTAGCCCTGCAGATAGGTGGCCAGACGCGCCACGGTCTTCTTCAGCCGGAGTTCTTCGGGGAGATGGTCACCGACGGTGGCGAAGCACGACCATACCCGCACGCTGTCCGGGTCGCGACCCGCCTTCTCCGCTGCCGACTTCACGGTTTTGACACTGCGCTGCAAGGTCTCCGGGGTGAAATAGGTGTGCAGTATGACGTCGTCGAACACGCGTCCGCCGAGCGCGAGCGTGTTGGGCCCAAAGGCCACCAGTGCCAGTCGGATGTCCTCGTTGAAGTCGGGATCGAGGAACAGGATGGGGTACTTGCCCATCGGGCCGTCGTGATTGAAGATCAGCTCACCGTGCCACAGCCGTCGCATGACCTGAGCCCAGTCCTCCATCTGCGCCGTCGTCACCGCCGGGATGCCGAAGGCCCCATAGATCGCGGCGATGCCGCGGCCAACACCCAGGGTGAACCGGCCACCGGACAGGCGATGCATCGTGGTCGCCCAGGACCCGGTGATCAGGGGATGGCGGGTGTTGTGATTGGTTGCGGCGGTGGCGATCTGCATCCGGTTGGTGACCGCGCATGCCGCCCCGACCAGAGACGACGCCTCTTTGACGTTCCACCGCTCGGAGATGAAGGCGGTGCCGAAGCCCAGTTCCTCGCCGCGGCGAGCCTCGTCCATCAGTGTCGCCGGCCCCTCACCACCGGCACCGGCCAGCAGGTAGAAGCCCAGTTCATCAAGCGCACGGTCACTCAATTCCAAACCCCTTGCTGGTAGCCGCAGTTCCAAACCTCGGTTATCTTGCCATCGACGACGCGGAACACCTCGATGCTGGCGATGTTGGTCTCGGTGCCGTCCTTGGTGGTTATCGTCGAGTCGTAGACGATGGCGACGTGCTCGCCGTCGTCGCCCGCGATCACGACGTTGAGGTCGAAGCGCATCGAATCGGCCATCTGCCACATGTCCACCACCCGCTGCACCGCCTCCGCGTGGGTCAGCGTGCGCACCCCCCGACCTCGTGCCGAATCACGCTGTCGGCGAACAGCTCCTCGGCCAGTCGACGTCGCGTTCGTTCCAGACCACGAGGTTGTAGAGCTCGACCACCGTTCGCGCGGTCCAGGGCTGGGCTCATTCGAACACCTCGGTTGCGTTCACGTCATCGATGGCTGCTACCGCCCGGTCGGTCAGTTTAGGCACAGAGCGCGCGAGCGTTCCGGCATCGACGTCCCAACCGACGAGGGTGATGACCGGCAGTAGCATGAGATAGGCAACCGCAAAGCGATAGTGCCGCCACGCCTCGTCGAACGAATAGTCCTCGACGCCGATGCTCTTCGAGGCGGTCAAGGTACTCGCCGACCGAGTTCCTCGTCATGACCGCGGCTTACCTCCGTCGGCAATCCTTGGCTGACGAGGTAAGCGATATCGGCGACGCCGACACCCGGGACGCCAACTGGAAGTCGACGATCTTCAGCAAGTCGCCGTCGAAGAACATGTTGTCGGCCCTGATATCGCCGTGCAACAGCATCGGCCGCTCCGTCAGTGCCGCCAACGCTTTCGGCGCGACCTCACCGAACCGCTCCGCGATATCGCGCAACCGCCGCTGGCACCGCCTCCGTTGATCTTTCGCGGTACAACTGCCAGCCCGTCTGGAAAGCGGGCAGCAGGATATGCCGGGTCCGTCGGCGTGTCGAGGCTGGGAAAACGCCTGGAGTGCCTGTCGTCCGCGTCGGTCACCGACCAGGCGTGCATGCCGGCCAATTGCTCGATTCAGAACCTTGCTCGCTGCCGTGACAGACCCGCCAATGGTCAGCGTTGTCCCAGTTCTGCAGATCCTCAAGGACCAGCACGAAATCCGCCGAGTCATCGATCATTCCGGCGGCGTAGAAACGCGGAGTTGCTATGGCGCACTTGCTGACCTTGCGCGATAAAACATCAATTCCCGCCGGTAGCCGCCCAGCATGTCCATCGCCCGCCGCGCCTCGATTCCGCGGGCAGTTTGGCGATGCCAGTCGACGGCACGCCCGGGCCGCCGGTCAGCTGGAGCCGGTACAACAAGGCCGAAATCCCGTGTCCTGGGCGATCTGCTCGACACGAATCGCTTTGACCGCGACGATTCCAGTCCGGTACGTCATCGCGCACAGCGCTTCGCTGAGCCATGGGCATCACCTCGTCGATGCCCTCGGCACCGGAACTCCAGCCAGGCTCACCATTGAACTCCCGAGAAATATTTGACGACGAACAACTAAGTATAGTTGTCGACCGTCTAAATTCCAACCGTGCCTTCCCCCGTACGCGGGCTCACCCAGCCGGAGCGCGTCGAGTTGTCGAGCCGCAGCCTGCTGCATCGCTGCGGCTGAGCTGATCGTCGAAAAGGGCTGGGCGGCAACCACGGCCGCAGAGATCGGTCGCCGCGCGGGCTACAGCCGTGCCATGGTGCATGCCCGCTACGGCAGCAAGGACGCAGTCCTCGAGGCCTTCCTGCACGAGTACGTGGAGAGACTCGACCCGGAGCCCGAGCCCGGCGCGAGCGGTATGCGGCAGGTGCTCGCACGCTTCGACCGGATTCAGGAAATCCATGCCGTGGACCGCGAACTCATGCGAGCGATGTTCGTAGCCACTTTCGAAGCGGCCAAGACGACGTCTCCCTTACGCGACCGGGTCCAAACCCAGCTCGTGCGTGGAGCGGTCAAGGTCGAGGCCGGCCTGCGCAACGGCATCGACGACGGCTCGGTCCGATCCGACATCGACATCGATGCCGCGGTCAAGGACATCACCGCCGCGGTATTCGGCATCGCGTTCCAGTGGGTCGTCGTGCCCGAGGCCCACGACCTCGATGACGAGATGAATCGTTATCGGGCGCGGCTCATTCTGCAATACGGCCCTTTGCCGCCTCACGTCGCGCAGAAATCGGTCGGTGATGCGCTGCACGCGCCGGGAGAATATGTGCCCGACATGGCTGCCGTCGTACCAGTACAGCTGGCCGCCCCAGCGTTCCTGCAACGCATTGGCGGGCTCGCGCATCGCCATCCGGTCGTGCCACGCCCCGACGATGAGCCGGCGGTCCGGCGGTGGCGCGGTCGACCGCCAAGGGGTCGATCACCGAGGTCAGCTCGGAGACCTCGGGGGATCCAGCAGTTCCCGGAATCCGTCCCGTGAGGCCCCAGCGCGCCAGGTGCAGCGCGATCATCGCGTTGAGTCCCAGGATCGGGGTGTACAGGGCGACCGCGTCGACCTGCTTCTCCAGGTGGGAAACCAGTGCGGCCACCGGAGTGCCCATCGAAATCCCTGACACCACAACGGCCGTGGCTTGCGGCTGCACCCAGCCGACCGCGCGAACCTCGGACACCGCGCGCATCATTCCGCCACATTGCCCAGCGGATCATGTCGGATAGACCGGCCATTCCCGGCGCCGGCCCGTGGCCGGGCTGCACCGGCAGCGCGACATTGAACCCCAGCTTGTGATGGATCCGCCGATCCGGATAGCAGCAGGTCTTCGGTGCCGCCCTGGCCGGCACCGTGCCCCCAGACCAGCCAGGCCTGGCCCGTCGGGTGCCGGCACAGGCGCACCCCCGCCCGCGCCGGGCCGCCCAGGCCGTCGGCTTCCAGCGTCGCGGGCAGCGTCGGGTCGTGCTCGAAGGTCAGCTCATACGCCAGACCGGCGATGCTCGCTGCTATCGAGGTCGCCCGCAACGGTTTGGCTCGGCGTGCGCCCGGTCGATGCCCAGCGCCCGAAGCTCCTCGGCCGCCGCGGTGCACGCATCCATGGCCGCATCGCGGCGGGGCTTCCCCGAGCAGCGAGAAGCCGCTCAGCACCAGTTCGTCGAGCATGACCTCGCCGAATTGCGCGCACCGCGCGGCGACAGCGGGGCCCAGCCGGTCGACTCCTCAGGCCGGCCACCGTGCGCGGCACAGCATCCCAACTCGCGCGCCAGCTCCCTGGCGATGCCCAGCCCGCTCTGCGTCGCCATGTCCACCTCCCCTAGCCAGCTTGAAACCGGTATATCCGCCGCCGCGATTTCATCGCAGCGGCGACGGTATTCGGGGATTCCGCCGGTATAGCCCATGTACATCCGTTTCTTGCCGGGCACATTGCCACCGTTGTACCAGGAGTTGCAGGACGGGTGCACCAGCACCGTCGGCGCGACCAGCGCCGTGGCGTGATCGATCCACTCCCGCTGAGCGGTGGGCGCGCTTCGATGGTGCGGATGACCTTGCTGCGCAGGTAGCCGATACATTCGCCGATCCACTCGACGTGTTGTTCGAGGGCAGCCACGAATTCGTTGCAGCCCAAGGACTCCCCGGACCCTGAACCATGAACAGGTTCGGGAACCCGGCAACGGCCAGCCCCAGATAGGAGAACGGCCCCTGCCCGGCCCAGAATTCGCGCAGCGACAGTCCGTCCCGGCCGCGATGTCGATGCGGTTCAGCGCTCCGGTCATGGCGTCGAAGCCTGTGGCGTACACGATGACATCGAGTTCGTGAGCGCTGCTCGGTGTCGATACCCTCCGGTGCGACTCGCGAATCGGACCCTTGCGCAGGTCGACGAGCGTCACGTTGTCTCGGTTGAAGGTCTCGTAGTAGCCCTGGTCGATGATGGGCCGCTTGCAGCGAAGGGATGGGCGGGCACCAACGCCGCCGCCGTTTCCGGGTCCTTCACGATCCGGGCCACCGCCTCGCCGTACAGCGGCGGCCATCCGGTTGGCCTCGATGTCGAAGAAGATGTCGCCCCAGTTGAGCGCACCCGACGCCGTTCTCCTCGATGGCACGCAGCTGCTCCTCGCGGGTCGCGGACTTGATCGGCGGCCTGCCGAGCTGTCCAGCAGCACCGAGAAGCGCCGAACCGCGCCGCGCCGACCGGATGGGCGCGCTGTGCGGTGCGGATCTCGTCGTAGCGCCTTCAGCGCATCCAACTCGCCTGGCTCGAATCGACGGACCGGCCGGGCAGCGTGTATGCCGCCGAGCGCTGGAACACCACAGCTGCCGGCCTGCCGGGCCACGACCGGAATGAGCTGAACGCCGGTCGAACCGGTACCGATGACGCCACGCGCTTGCCGGTGAGGTCGACCCGCCGTCGGGCCAGCGGCTGGTGAACAGCGATGTCCCGGCGAAGGTCCCCATGCCGGCGATCTGTGGCTCCAGCGGTACCGACAGGATGCCCGTGGCGGCGACGACGAACGGCGCGCGGTAGGTCTCGCCCGCCGCGGTCTCGCACCGCCACCGCGCTCTTCGTCGAACGTCATCGCGACGACCTCGGTGTGGAACTGGATGTCGCGGCGCAGATCGAGCCGGTCGGCGACGAAGTTCAGGTAGGCCTCGAGCTCAGGCTGGGCCAGCATGGACTCCATCCAAACCCACTGC
>CAWCRJ010000007.1:0-76557 GCA_963797865.1 uncultured Actinomycetota bacterium | reverse complement strand
TTAGTTGAGCGGGAATGAATCAGCTCGGGCAGAACGACCAGGTGAAGGATTATTTCTGAAGCTGCGGACTCAAAGCAGGATGGAATTCAGCCTTCCCATTAGGAAGCAACACAATCTCGATGCTGCCTTCCTGCTGTTCGTAGATCTGAGGTCCCTCCACCTGCACCGCGTGTCCGTGAGGGTCCGGTGTATTGCACGGAGATAGGCCCACTGCCGCGGGTCTGAATACGGTGATGAAAAACCTCGCTCAGTAGCCAGCGTGTCCTTACCGAAACTCGCGCTGGGATAGTCCACTTCGAGCAGGGAAATAAGGTGGCGCCAGTGTGGTTCGTGATGGTCACGTCGATGTGGTAGGTGTGGCAGGCGGCGAGGGAGATGGCGAGGAAGAGCAGAAGAATCAAGGAGCAGGCTGACCGGCAGCCTGGGCGTATGTTTCATTTCTTTTTCTCGGTAGTATCTGCGGACTGACCTTGAATCGGGGCGATGGTCGCAATCCGTTTCTCCAGCCGGTCAATCCGTTTCAGCAACTCCGGCAGTCGCTGAAAAATCGCCACCGCCCTCAGCCACGACGCGGTTATCGAATCCCGGCGATCCCGAGATCATTTTCCCCGCCGGAACATCATGGCTCACCGCCGACTGCGCTGTCAGAATCACTCCATCGCCGACGGTGCAATGCCCGGCAACCCCGGTTTGTCCGGCGAGGATCACGTTATTGCCAATGACCGACGATCCAGCCAGCCCCGTCTGCGCGCAGATCAGCGTATTTTTGCCGACCCGCGACCTGCCCGATCTGCACCAGGTTGTCGATCTTGCTTCCGTCCCCAATCTCCGTCGCGCCAACCGTCGCGCGATCCACACACGCGTTAGCCTGGACGTCGACCCGGTCCCCCAGCCGCACAGGACCCGACTGCGGAATCTTCACCCACTGTCCCTGCTCGTTCTTCGAGAATCCGAACCCGTCCGCCCCGACGATCGCTCCATTCTCCAGCGTCACGTCGTCGCCCAGTTCGCAGTTCTCGCGCACCACGGCATGAGCGTGTGCGAAGAGGTTTCGACCCGCCTTCACTCCCGGATACAGAACAACATGGGGCAGCAAGTGGCGTCCGGGCCCAAGCTTCACGCCCGGTCCAATCACCACATACGCCCCGATGTGCGCTCCCTCGCCAATCTCCGCCGTCGGGTCCACTACCGCCGTCGCGTGGATACCCGGCGCATAAGCCGGCGGCTGGTAGAACATTCCCAGCGCCCGCGAAAACGCATGGTATGGGTTTTTCAGCCTCAGCGTGGCCGCTTCAATCTCCGGAAATTCCGGTTCCACAAGCACCGCAGCGGCCTTTGTCTTCCTGGCCAGCCCACCATATTTGGGATTGGCGACAAAGGTGATCTCCGAAGCTCCAGCCTCCTCAATCCCTTTCACGCCTGTAATTTCCACGTCCGGATTCCCGCGCAGCTCCGCGCCCAGCCGGCTTGCCAGTTCACCAAGTTTCATCGAGGAGATTGTAATGGACCAGCCCACAGCCTTCGCGGCACTACTCCGCGTCAGGCTCGGCAGGGAAGAGCCCGGGCTGGGCTCCGTCTCTGCGCGCTTGCGCCGCCGGCCCCGATCAGGCTCACGACCTCAAGACTCTGGATCGCCTGTCGCGGCACATACATCCTCTGCGTGTTCGATCTCGTATCCGGCGGAGTCAACAGCAGCCCTGCGCCCATAATCAGCGACCGATCATTGGCAGCGATCCCCTCCAATTCGTCTCCGTCATTCAGCGTCATCCGCAGCCACAGACCCGACGTCCGAGGCCGCACGGCAAACTTCTTCTGCAGAAGGCGTTCGGGGTTCGCCGAGTCCCCCCTGGACGAGAAATCCCGGACATAGCACACCCACTTCACGGTCTCCCACCCGATTGTCAGCACCTTGCCGCCCTGGTCCAGAACCTCCAGAGCGGCCGAATCCTGCCCGAACACCGCCCCCGCGTACCCGGCATACCACTCGCGCGAGAACTTGCGCACTATCACCGGCTTACGAGCAGATCCCATGGCATGGATTTTCGCACGCATCGGGCTCAGCCCGCCTTCGAAAAGTCGCAAAACTGGTGCCGATCTTGCTGGTCAACCGAGTCAATTATGATAAGGTACTGCTTTGTGTGCCCCGGCCTTGTGTCCCGTAACCGACGCTGCATCAGGCACTTGCCTTTGTTTTTGAAAGTGGAAGCAGGAACGGAATGCCCGACTACATTTACCTTCTTGAGAACCGGCTCTCAGCCGATCAGCAGAATGCACTGCGGCAGTTACGCGAAGTCGCACGCGAGGCAGGTACCCTCCTTTTCCTCACCGGGGATGCAGTCCGGGACCTCACCAGCGGCCATGCAGTTCGTGATCTCGAAGTCGCGGTCCAGGCCAACGCGCTGAAGCTCAAGAAAGCCCATTGAGAAACTCGGTGCCCAGATCTGGGGCGAAGACGATGCCTCCCACACGCTCTATCTCTGCTTCCCAGGCACCGTTCGGGTCGATCTGGTCAGCACGCACCGTCGCGACTATCCAAAACCAGGCAAACCGGCCTTCCACTTCGCTTCAATCCAGGAAGATCTTCGCCGCCGCGACTTCACCGCCAACGCCATGGCCATCTCCCTCAACGAGGGTTCCTATGGCCTGTTGATGGATCCCCTCAACGGAGCAGCCGACATTGAAGCGCGCACGCTGCGGCTGGTTTCGAACTACGGATTCCTCGAAGAGCCCTCGCTGATGATTCGCGCCACTCGCTACAAAGCGCGTCTCGGCTGGGATCTCGACCCCCGCACTCAGCAGCGATACGAGAACGCCAAAGCCGAAAACATCATTGAGTCCCTGTCAGCGCACGATCGGAGCTTCGAACTCGAACAGATCGGCCACGAAGATGACGGCCTGAAAGTTCTTCGCGCACTTGAGGCGGAAGGCTGGATGAAGGTTCTTTGTCCAGCATGGACCGCAAACAAGGCGGACGAAGAAAAGCTCAACGCGCTCCACGACCTTCGCGTCCAGCTTCAAATGCAGGGCGTCCACCCCGATATGTCGGCTGGGCAGATGCAGATGCTCACTGCAAAGCTGCCCCGAAAGATCTCGCCGCGCTGAAGAAGCAGCTTCTGCGGCCGGGCTTCGTCGAGGAATGGAACAGCCTCGACTCGCTCGCCAGCGGATTCGCCAAGGTCCTGCTCAATAAGGCCAATTCCACACCTTCGGTTACCTACAAGCTGTTCACAACCTATGATCCCGAAGCAGTTCTCTGGCTCGGCTTCACCAGCAAGGACAGCGCGGTCAAAGCGAAGTACGAGCTCTTCCTCAAGACTTGGCCTGAAGTCCGCCAGCGCATTCCGTACGCGCAGATGCAGGAGATGCGCATCACCCCGGAACTGGCAAATTACAACGAGATCGTTCATCAGATATTCCTTCAGCTGATCGATGGCAACCTCAATACGCCGGAGGAGACCAAGGCTTTTCTTGAGCCCCACTCTCCGCCGGCTCCTCCGCCGCAGATCACCATCAAGCGCTCGCGTGCCAAGCGTGCCGAAAAGGTCAAAGAGAAGACCTTCGATGAAGACGAAGAGGACGAAGAAGGCGGTGATGATGAGGAAGACCTCGACGACATCGGCGGTGGTGACGATGACGAGAAGTTCTCGGATCTGAAAATTCCCAAGGGCGATCTCGAAGAAGCTCGGCAGACGATGAAGAGGAATCGAGGAGGAGGATGAAGAAGACGATCAGAGGACGAGACGAGGCGAGCGCGCAAAGCGAGGCAAACAGGCCCCTGCTCCCAAGCCCGCCAAGGCCAGAGTCGAAGCCGGCGAAGGAAGCACCAGCGAAACACGCCGCCCGAAAAATCAACTCCGCAGAAGACCGCGCCGGAGAAAAGACAAAACCGGAAGCGGCCAAAGCCAGAAAAGGAAAGCCGCGCCACCTCCCCAGCAAAAAAGGTGCCTCCGCGCCTCCGCGCTAAGCACTGCGCCCGCGGCGAAGCATGCAGCAAAGCCGCCGCCAAAACTCCGCTGAAGGCCGCCCAGGTCAAAGCCCATGCCAAGCCTGCGCACAAATCCGTGCCATCAAAAAGCCTGCGGCCAGTCAAAGCCAAGCCTCACTCCAGCCGGCCAAGCCGCCGCGAAAAAGGCTCCCGTCAAAGCCGGCAAGAAGCGCTGAATGTCAACTGCGCGAGGGCCAGAAACTCTTCTGGCCCGCGCGCGTTCACGTGCTATTCTCGCTGCACAATTCATGCCTCCGGAGAACCTGAATGCTTCGACGCTTCCCCGCGCCTTCTTCGCATGCTTCTCGTGCTGTTTTCCTTCACGACAGCTGCTCAAGCCGAGCGCGTAATCGCCTCCAGCACAGTCCAGCAAGCAGCGGTGCAGGCTATCGCTTCGATCGCGGCGGATGGATGTTTGTCCATCTTGAAGGCACTCCCGCCGAGATCGGCTTTCAGCACGGCCAGCTGCTCTCCGCCGAAATCGCCGACCTGGTCAACGTGATCAAGGTGGAGACCCAGCACGACACCAAACGTGACTGGAATTTCTATCGCGAGACCGGCCGCAAGATGTTATGGCCGCACATCGATGCCGAGTATCAGCAGGAACTCGAAGGCATCGCCAAAGGCGTGCAATCAAAGGGCGTAAAGCTCGACGTCTGGGACATTGTGGCGCTGAATGGCTGCGATCGAGTTGCCGGAGTACTACGTTCCCTGGCTCAACAAGCAGCGAGCAAGCCCTTAACGCTCCGCATATTCGTCCCGAAGGCCACTGCTCCGCCTTCATCGCTACCGGCAGCTATACCAAGGGCGGCAAGATCGTGGTTGCGCACAACAACTGGTCCAGCTATGCCGAGGGCGAGCGCTGGACTGTCATGTTCGACATCAAGCCGGAGCATGGCCACCGCATGGTGATGGATGGAGAGCCCGGCGTGATCACAAGCCAGGACGACTTCGGCGTAACCGATGCCGGACTCATCATCACGGAGACCACCATCACGCAGTTCATCGGCTGGGATCCCGACGGCAAGCCCGAGTTTGTCCGCTCGCGTAAAGCCATGCAGTATGCGAGCTCCATCGATGAGTATGTCGCCATCATCAAGGAAGGGAACAACGGCGGCTATGCCAATGACTGGCTGATCGGCGATCGCAAGACCGGCGAAATTGCATATCTCGAGCTGGGCTTGAAGAACACTCCGCTGTGGCGAACAAAAGACGGCTACTTTGTCAGTTCCAACTTCCCGCGCGATCCGGCACTTGATCAAGGACGAGACCGAAGGCTTCGATACCGCACAATCCTCCACTTCGATGAACGCCCGCCACGTGACCTGGGAGCGCAAGATTGCCGCGAACAAAGGCCAGATCGATGTCAACCTCGCACGAGGAATTTCTCGCGAATCACGACGACAGCTTCACCGGGAAGATCCGGCCGATCGCGCGCACCCTCTGCGGCCACATCGATGGCGATCCGCAGGGAGTTCCTGAGTGGGACGACGCGCCGTACTATCCCGATGGAGCCGTCACAGGAAAAGTCACCGATTCCGACCTTGCGGCAAATCTCTCGCTGATTGCGCCGTGCCGGTCATCCGTGTGGCGACGATTTCGTCGCCGCACCGTTCTTCGCGGCGCATCCCGAGTTCGCTATCTGAAGCCGATTCTCAAGGACATGAAGGCCGGCCCGTGGACCAAGTTTTCAGCAGGCGACAAGTAGCGAATCGCGCCCGCTGTCATGCTCCGAAGTTACGCTAGGCAACGGCGCCCGCTTTTAGTTCCGCTAGTATCTGATGTACGGCCACGTCCGCCGCCTTCGCGAGGTCCGGCGAAAGGTCCATCGAGATCGACTGTCTGAGGATCGATAGTGATGGCGTAAAGCACCACTTCCCGCTCGCCGCTCTGCATATAGAAAGCGTCCAGCAGGTCCTTCACACCGATGTCGTGCGCGGTTAGGTCGGCGGATAGTCCGCGGAAAAGCGGGGCGTGGTGCGCGTTACGGTTCCCGGAGGATTTCCGTCATCGGTGGCATCAATGAGAATGATGTGGCCGGCGCACTGCAACGGCTCCAGCAGAACGAATCCGCCGGTGCCGCCATCCAGGCACTCCACATTTGCAGGGAGCGGATGTTTTTCGATGGCGCGCACCACGTGGACGCCGACCCCTTCGTCGCCCATGATTACATTTCCAAGGCCCAGCACCAGCGTTTTCTTGCTCCGCGCTCACCCGCACCTCGGGTCAACTCTACCACATCCATCGGAGCGTCTGAGCCCGGAAGGATCCCTAGTCCCTACTTTCCTTTCCCTGGTCCCTGTCTCTGCCGGTTTCACGCGGTCGAACTTCCATCCGCCCACGATCGAGGATATGGTTCCGCGTCCTTCGATTAGTCGTGGTAAAAAGCCAGGTACACGTGAACCACGATGAACACGACAAAGAACCACAGGAACAGATGGTGCCAGTAACGCACACTCATTTCCCCGCCCATCAGCGGCACAATCCACGTGAACATCCGCGGGATAAACGAATTGCTCATGCTCGAATAAAGCGCAAATCCCGTAATCGACTGAGCACAAAGCCAGGAACGTAAAGAAGTAAATGAAACCAGCCAGCGCATTATGCCCCGTCGAAATCGGCCCGTGCAGCTTGGTCTCAATACGTCGGCCTTGATAACGTCCACGATCTCCTGCCGCTGCGCCTTCTTCAGCGGGAAGAACGAGTTCCACCGCGCATACTTGTTGCCCACAAATCCCCAGTAGAGACGCGCCAGGAAGTTGAAGACATACACATACGCGCAAGCGAAGTGAATGAACCGCACCCAGCCGAACCAATACCGCTGATAGGATTCTGCCGAATAAAACACCCGCAGCGGCGCGCCGATCAGGTAGCCGGTGACGCACAGCAGCACCAGAGCAATGGCGTTGATCCAGTGGTAGGCGCGCACCGGCAATTCCCACACATACACCCGGCGATATTCCGCCGGCCGATTGCCGTTTCCCAAAGTCTTGTTTTCCTACAATTCCAGTCGCACTCATAGCATCACTCGAAGGAGATCTGGTGAAGGTGCCGGCCCTGCGGATCGTACAGATGCACGGCGCAGGCAAGGCACGGGTCAAAGGAATGAATCGTCCGGATAATCTCGACCGGCTGCTCAAGGTTCGCTACTGGCGTGCCAATCAGTGCAGCTTCAAACGAAGAGTGCTGCTTCTTGGCATCGCGCGGAGATCCATTCCAGGTAGTCGGAACCACAAGCTGATAGTTCTCGATCTTGCCATCCTTGATCTTTATCCAGTGAGCTAAAGCGCCGCGCGGAGCTTCCACCAGGCCAACACCCTCAGCCTCTTTCGGCCACGTCTTCGGATCCCACTTCTCATTGTTGAAGGTCGACGTCTCGCGGGTCTTCACGCGCTCCATCAACTCTGCGTAGAACTCCTTGAGCCATCCCACTTCGAGCGCCGCCGACAGACCGCGTGCCGCCGTGCGCCCCAGCGTTGAGTAGAGCGCATCCACAGGAACACCAAGCTTGCCCAGCGTCGACCCAACTAGTTCCTTTACCTGCGCATTCCCCGAAGCGTAAGCAACCAGCAGCCGCGCCAGCGGACCCACTTCCATCGGATTGTCTTTCCAACGCGGCGTCTTCAGAAACGAATACTTCTCGTATCCTGCCAGCGACTCGAATGGAGGCTGTGGCCCGGTGTACTTGATCTCCGTCTCGCCTTCCCATGGATGCAGGGCCACTCCATCGCCGCCCTCGTACGTGTACCACGAAGAAGCGATGTACTCCTTGATCTCCTGCGAGTCCCGGGGGTTCACCGGATAAACGTGGCTCAGATCGCGATTGAGTATGGCGCCGCGCGGATACTTGAATGCCTCAGGCTTGTTGTAGCCCTGCGTCGGGTACTCGCCATAGCAGAGGTAATTCTTCAGGCCACCGCCCCACTTCGCCCAGTCCTTGTAGAACGACGCTACCGCCAGCAGATCCGGTACGTAAACCTGGTTCACAAACTCATCGGCTTGCGAAATCAGCTTCCACCAGGTTCAACCGTTCTGTGTTGATAGCAGCAACTTCATCCAGATCGATAGAGCAGGGAACTCCGCCCACAAGATAATTGGGATGCGGATTCTTGCCGCCAAACACCGCGTGAATTTTGACGATTTCCTTCTGCCACTCCAGCGCATCGAGATAGTGCGCAACAGCGATCAGGTTTACTTCCGGCGGAAGCTTGTAAGCCGGGTGCCCCCAGTAGCCGTTAGCAAAGATTCCCAGCCCGCTGGCAGCGAATTGCTTGATCTTGTTCTGCACATCGGTGAAGTGAGCAGCCGTATTCCTGTCATAGCTTGAAAATGATTGCGCAATCTCCGCCGCCTTCTTTGGATCGGCCTTCAGCGCATTCACAATGTCTACCCAATCCAGCGCATGCAGGTGATAGAAGTGCACCACGTGATCCTGCACGTGCTGGGTTGCGGTCATGATGTTGCGAATCAGCTCAGCGGTAGGCGGCAGTGAGATGCCCAGCGCGTCTTCAACTGCGCGGCAGCTCGCCATCGCATGCACCGTGGTGCAAACGCCGCACACGCGTTCTGTGATGGCCCACGCATCACGAGGATCGCGGCCTATCAAAATCTTCTCGAGTCCGCGAATCATGGTGCCTGAACTGAATGCGTCGGTAATGACGCCGTTTTCTACCACTGCCTCTACACGCAGGTGGCCTTCAATACGGGTTACAGGATCAACAACAATGCGTGTCATGGCCGCTTAGGACTCCTTCTGGTCATCGGCATGTACTTCCGCGATGACTGCCTTTTTACGAATGTTTGTGACCACGGCGTGCGTCGCAACACCGGCCAGGGTAGCCGCTGCTACTATCGTGCCCACCGTGTCTGCCGTGCTCTCAATACCAAAGCCCGGGAACGACGCGAGATGCTGATAGATTGGACCGTTGTCCCAGAAGCCTTCTTCGCTGCACCCGATGCATGGATGCCCTGTGCGAATTGGAGAACTGGTGCCCTCGTTCCACCCCACTACGGAGCAGGCGTTGTAAGTTACCGGGCCCTTGCAGCCCATCTTGTACAGGCAATATCCCTTGCGCGCGTTCTCGTCGTCGAACGATTCAACAAAGAGGCCGGCATCGTAATTCGGCCTGCGATAGCAAGTGTCGTGCACGCGGCGTCCGTAGAACTCCTTCGGCCTGCCCAGATTGTCGAGCGCGGGAAGTTGTCCCAGCACCAGCACGTGCGTCACAATTGCCATCATCACGTCTGCAATCGGCGGGCATCCGGGCACATTGATTACCGGCTTGTTCACCAGCTTGTGAATCGGCGTTGCATTGGTCGGGTTCGGCTTCGCAGCCTGCACACAGCCGTTTGAAGCGCAACTGCCCCACGCCACAATCGCTGCCGCATCCTTCGACACATCCTGCAGAATTGACTGTGCGGTCTTTCCGCCGATCATGCAGTAGACGCCGCCGTCCTTGGTCGGCACTGCGCCCTCTACGAGAACGATATATTTGCCCTTGTTGTTCTTGATGGTGTCCTGCAGGCTCTTCTCTGCCTGGAATCCAGAAGCCGCCATCAGCGTCTCTGAGTAGTTCAGCGAGAGCACATCCAACAGCGCGTCGGCCACAATTGGGTGCGATGCACGGATAAACGATTCGCTGCAACAGGTGCACTCCTGAAAGTGCATCCACACCACGGCCGGCTTTTCTTTCTTCTCAAACGCCGACACTACCTGGGCTACACCGCTCTTCGCAAAACCGGCAGCCGCTGCGGCTGCCGTGCAAAACTGTAGAAATTGTCTGCGGTTGTAACCCTTCTGCTCCATCGATTGCCAGATCGATTGCCCCATGCCTACCCACCTCACTTGCGGTGCTTCACGCGTAAAGCGTCCCCGCTCCTCGGGTGCCGGACTTTCCCCAGGATCGACCGTGTCAGTCAGATCACATGGAGAAGTTCAGCAAATGTAGGCACAGTACTTATCTCAAAATACGATAGGCTGTGAGCGCTATCACAAGTGTGGTAAATCACGCATTTGGCATATCCCTCGGCGCAGAATGTGAGCCGCCTCACTCGTGCAGTGCCAGAAAGAGTCGCTTCGTTAGTCCAGGTGTGATATCTGGCGTTTATAGATTGATTTTCTCCAGAGGAAAATCACTGGCTGCCGTTCAAGGCCTGCCTTAATTGTTTCTGGCCGGTGCATCGATTGTGATGTGATGTACGTCACATTTTCGAGATCCCAAGCAAGCTACGGTCAACCGCATCCGGCCCCTGCGGCGCTCGATTTTGCCGTTCGATCGTTCCCCAATTTTTGAGTCTGTCAAAACATCGAAACGAAAACCTTTATTGAGTTCACAATGAGACATACAGTCCTGTCAGGTTCCATGCTACTGTTATGTTTCCTCCAAAGCCCGTACGACCCATACAACAAGGTCAATTTATGTATGTGCGCACGTCCAACACCGAAAGTGAGCTGAGTCGTCTCAGAATGACTGCGGGCATGCCTGATGGACCGTTCCCGCCATTTGGCCCTCCGGAAGACAGCCAGTTTCGTACCCTCGCTGAAAACCTGCCGCAAATGATCTTCGCGTGCGACGCTTTCGGGCGAAAGAACTACTGCTGTAAGCGGTACTTGGATTACACCGGTTGCTCCTCTTTCGAGGAGGTCGATCGCCGCTGGCTATCAATCATCCATCCTGAAGATCAGAAGACGGTTGCACTAGCCTGGGCTAGTGCGCTGGAGAAAGAAACGACCTACCTGGCCGAGTACCGCATGCGCAGGCACGACGGCGTCTACCGCCATCACCTCGCGCGCGCCGTTACCACCCGCAACCGCGATGGAAATATCTCTGGGTGGGTAGGGACCATTACCGATATTCACGAAGAGAAGATCAACGATGAACTCTTGCGTCGCACTGAAAAGCTTGCCGCTGCCGGACGCATGGCCACCTCTCTCGCGCATGAGATCAACAATCCTCTCTCCTCTGTCACCAACGCAATCTTTCTCGCCTTGCAAGACCCGGCTCTCACTCCCACCACTCGCCAGTATTTAAGGATTGCCGACCGGGAACTTCAGCGTGTCGCTCAGGTCACGGTTCACTCCCTTCGCTTCCACCAGCAGAGCGATGATGCCCGCTCCACAAACCTCGGCGACATCATGAACTCCGTTGTGACCCTATATCTCGCTCGCATGCAAGCCTTCTCCATCGAAGTCGTCCGCGACTACAGGGCCAGCGAAAAGCTCTTCTGCCGCGTAGACGATATGCGCCAGGCATTCTCACACCTCGTCAGCAATGCTCTCGATGCCATGTACGGGGGCGGCCGCCTGATGATTCGCATCCGCCTTTCCCACTCCTGGGATGAATCCGGCACCTCGGGGTTCAGGATCGTGGTAGCTGATACCGGTTCGGGCATCGCTCCTGAATTGTTGCCCCACGTGTTCGATGCCTTCACAACGACCAAAAATCCTACAGGAACCGGCTTGGGACTTTGGGTGGTCGACGAAATTGTGCGGAAACATAAAGGGCGCATCTCCATTCGCAGCCGCACCGATGCACACCGTCACGGAACAGCTATTTCCATCTTCCTTCCGTTTCTCGGAGCCGCCTACTAAGCGCAAACGGCTCGCCAACTCCGGATCTTCATTGCAGGAAAATCTAAAAGGGAATTCAAGAAGTTAATGCAGAATCTTGTCGCGGAACCAGATGTGATGGCCGTACTCAAAGCGAGCACCGCCGAACAGCACCAGGCCGTCGAGAACCTGATGCCGTTTTTTCGTGAACAGTTTTCGCTCGAAGACTATACCCTGACCCTCGCCGCATTTCTCGGTTTCTTTGAGCCTGTCGAGCAATCGCTGCGCTTCGCCGCCGACTGGTCCGCCGTCGGTATTGATATCAACGATCGCAGCCGCGCCCATCTCCTCCGCAACGATCTGCGTGCACTCGGACTCACTGTCTCCGCCATGGAAAGCCTGCCCCGTGCCTCTTCGTTGCCTCCCATCGAAAATCTTGAAAGTGCCCTCGGTTGCCTCTATGTCCTGGAAGGGTCAAAGTTAGGCGGTCAGGTCATCGGCAGGGAACTCGCTCGCCGCTTCGGCATCGACGCATCTGCCGGCGCCTCGTTCTTCCTCAGTCACGGTCCCCGGGTCGGAGACATGTGGAGAGAATTTTGTTCCGTCGTGCGCATGCAGTCCCGCCGGCCAGGTTCCCGGCGCTTGGCTGTTGACGCAGCAAAACAAACCTTTGCCAGCCTTGAAGACTGGATGCAAAAGAGAGCCATACGTGACTGAATTCCACCGTGGTGCTGTAGACCTTTCAGACTGTGCTCGCGAGCCCATTCACGTACCGGGATTCACTCAATCCTTCGGCGTTCTGTTAGCCATGCGCTCCGGCTCAGAGATGATCAGCCAGATCAGCAATAACGCCGAAATCATCTTCGGGCAGAATGCAGTCGAGCTTGTCGGGCGGAAACTCCACAACATCATTGGAGTCGAAAGTGCGGGGGAAATTCTCGCCATTCTCCGCTCCGGTAAGTGGAAAGAGGCTAACCCGGTCGAGTTGACCCTCAACACAGACGCTCAACAAACCTCCCTGAATGCAATCCTCCATCGCTACGACGGTCTGGATTTCGTTGAGCTTGAGATCGCCAACCCGGAAGAGGCCAAGGTGGCGAAACGTTCCTACTACCTCGTCCAGAGCGCCTTGCTCCGCATGCAGGAAGCCCCGGATTCATCTTCGCTGTTTGACGCTGTCGTCGCTGAAGCCCAGCGGCTCACCGGATACGACCGCGCCATGCTTTACAAATTCGATCGCGACGATCATGGTTACGTAATCGCCGAGCGCAAACAGGATCACCAGGATTCGTTCCTCGGCCTTCATTACCCCGCCAGCGACATTCCGGAGCAGGCCCGCCGTCTCTATCGCGTCAACTGGGTTCGCTACATCCCTGACGTCCACTATCACCCGGTCCCGCTGATCCCGGTCGTCGACGAAGATCACGCCCGTCTCACGGATCTCACCCACAGCGTCCTGCGCAGCGTCTCGCCGGTTCACTGCGAATATCTCCACAACATGGGCGTGGCTGCCTCCATGAGTGTCTCGATCCTTCGAGAAGGCCGATTGTGGGGACTCATCGCGCTGCACAACAATACCCCGAAATATCTCCCGTACCAGATGCGTGCCGCCTGCGAACTGCTCGGCCAGGTCCTCTCCCTCCGTATTGCGGCTCTGGAAGATACCGAGGACAGCGCTTACAAGTCCAAGACCAATGCATTGCAAGCCAGGCTGCTCGCCGCGCTCCCCCAATACGAGGACATCGCGGCGGCACTGGTTGCCACCACCCCCAACCTGCTCGATTTCATCCCCGCCACGGGAGCCGCAGTTTTGTCCGGCAACAAGATTCAGACCCTTGGCCGTGTGCCCGACAACGACACCATCCGCGCCATCCTGCGCAGTACCCTCGGGCACGTCACCGCTCCCATCTTTGTCACCGACTGCCTGCAGGATCGAATGATAGAGGCACGCAAATTCACCGCGACGGCCAGCGGTGTCATCGCCTTCACCGCCTCCCGCGCCCACAACATCCATGTCTTCTGGTTCCGCGCAGAACAGGTACAGATCGTCGAGTGGGGCGGAGAACCAACCAAGGCTGTCGAACTCGATGGCGAAACCGCACGCCTCAGCCCTCGCAAGTCCTTCGAGAAATGGAAGCAGGAGGTTCACGGAAAGTCGCAGGCGTGGCCGCAAACCGAAATCGAGGCCGCCGCGGAACTCCGTGCCACCATGATGTCGCTCCTCCTCGAAAAGTCCTCCGGCGCCTGACGTCAGAGCATTTAGCACTTCGGAGTGGAGCGCATGAGCAAAAGGGAACAATGCGCCAAATGCTTCCGTGGGATACTATGCATCATGTCTTTCAACGGAATCAGGGCCCTTTCCCTGACCGCCGGGCTGGTCTTGATGACCGCTGTCGCCCGTCCCGAAAATCCTAACGCCCTCCTTCCCGCAACCCTGACCGCGCCGGAGATCGTGCAGCACATGCTCCGCCATAACCGCGTGCAGGCTGAAGAACTGAAGCACTACCAGGAGCTACGCCACTACCAGGTCCAGTACAAGGGATTCTCGGCGAACCTGGTAGGCAAATTGGATGTAGCTGTGACTTTCGACGCTGCGTCAGGCAAGAGCTTCCGCATTGTGTCGCAAAGCGGATCGAAGCTCCTCTGCGACAAAGTGTTGAAGAAGGCCGTGGACAGCGAGGCCGAAGCGGCGCAGAATCAGGCCGCCACCGCTCTCACCCCGGAGAACTACAAATTTCAGCTTGCAGGAACCGAGACTCTCGGCGGAAGGCCGGCCTACATCCTCGATGTCGAGCCGGCGACCGACAACAAGTTTCTCTATCGGGGCAAGATCTGGGTCGATGCGGCAGAGTTTGCGGTAGTCAAGGTCAAGGCAGAACCGGCCAAAAACCCCTCGTTCTGGATTCTCCGCCCCCAGATCACCTACACCAGCGCCAAAACAGGAGACTTCTGGCTTCCCGAATTCAACCGCAGCGAAACCAAAGTGCGCGTTGGCGGAACCGCCGTCTTCACCATCGACTACGGAACTTACCAGGTTGATCCTGCCGCGTCCGCCACTACCGCCAGCCGTTGAACCCTTAAGGCAACAATCTGCGGATGGCATACATGGTCGACAGTTTGAGCGTCTTTTTCATTCGACCGCGCACCGTGCCACTCCCCGGCGAATCGGGCTCATCGACAGCCGTAGGTTGACTCTCGCAAGCGAGCTTGTATTGCTCAACAAGCTGGATGGTTGCGGCTCTCCAGCTGTCTCGAGAAGCATGCTCTCTCGCAGCATCTCCGAGGATGCGCCGTCGATCCCCTGATTCAAGCAACTCCCCGATCCGGGCGATAGCTTCTGCCGTTGTGTCGAAGAGACAGCCGCTGACACCGTCCTCGATCATCTCTGGAATGCCTCCCGCACGCACCGCAACCACCGGAAGGCCGGCACACATCGCCTCCAGAACCACCAGCCCCAACGTCTCGGTCCGCGAGGGCATCACAAAGATATCGCTCGAAGCATAGGCACAGGCAAGCTCCTCTCCGTGAAGAAAACCAGCCATGTGCACCGGCATTCCGGTGAAGTGGTGTTCCAGCACCTTGCGATGTGGACCGTCCCCCACCAGCGCCAGCCGCGCCTGCGGATAAGCCTCCAGCATCGGCTTTAAACTCTCGATGTTCTTCTCCGCAGACAGTCGTCCAACATATAGCAGCAGCGGACTTTCCGGATGTCCCTGTGAAAGTTGTGCGCGCATCTCCTCTGAGCGGCGAGTAGGATGAAACAGATCCGCGTCCACGCCTCCAGGCCAGAGTGCGACACGCTCAATGCGGTGTGATCGCAACTGATCCACCATCTTCATTGAGGTGCAGAGATTGACGGCAGCCCGCTTATGGCGAAGGCGCAAAATCTTCCACACATGAGGTTCCAGAAATCCGAGGTGATAGTAACGCAGGTAAGCCGGAAGATCGGTGTGATACGAGATCACCAATGGCAGGTGCAAAGCGCCGCCAAACTTCCCCCCACCATAGTAGAGGCCGGCAATTCCCAGCAGCGCCGGCTCTACTGCATGCAGAACATCCGGCCTGAATTCCGCGAGGTTTTTGCGGATCGAGGCGCGCGGCAGTGCCAGGCGAAGATCAGGGTACAAAGGGAACGCAGAGCTCTTAAGACCCACGATCCGGCAATTCTCGAACTCCTCCAGGCCGCCTTCCGGCGCGAAGATCAGGACTTCGTGCCCCAGCGTCTTGAGCTGCTTCACCGTCTGAGAAACGGTGGTCACAATGCCATCAACTTTAGGGATAAACGTCTCGGTGAAGAAAGCAATGCGCATGGGTGAGCGGGCGACCGTTTGTTGAACAGGAATTGCACTGAGGGTAGCACGCTGGCCGGGCGCCACCTCGCAAGTCCAGCCATGTAAGCCTGATCGCTCGTCAACGACAAGTAACCAAAGTGGCACGGAAGTTATTCAAGATTGTATATACCGCAAAACATTACGAAAAAGTCATAAAGAATGTTAGTTCTATCTGCTACGTTTCCATGTAACCCCCAGTGAAGACCCAAGGGCTTGAATTTCTACATCCCCGATCCCGTTGAGCAAATCGGCCGTTCGTATTGTTTTCTTCAGTTTTTCGACTTTCCGGCGATGAACGATCAGCAGAATCATCGCGGCGTACCTCTAGTTCGTAACTGATCTGCTCATTGAAATCGAACCGTACTGGGATAAAAGGGGCAAAATGGCCAGTTCGAGGGTCTCGTACCTCTGGAATGATCAACAGGCAACGCAGGGATTTCAAACCGCGGTCTCTCTTCACAGCCATACCAACGAGTCCAGGGAGACGTTGAGTTCTCTTGCCAAGTTTGGCAGCCAATACGCGCTTATGAGGAACTTGATGGCTAAGCTGGAGCGCCGGTCCGAAGCCAATCATGGAATGCGCGCCAACTACAAGGCTGCTTACTGGACGCCCCCGCTAACACCTAAGCGCGCCTACGATCTTGAAAGTCAACAGATCGAAAAGCTCGATATGGCTGCGATGGTTTCGCTCACTGATCACGACAATATCCGCGCACCGCAGATTCTGCTGTCCGCAGGCGAAGCACCATCTCTTCCCGTTTCGGTGGAGTGGACCGCCCCCTACGGTGATCAGTCTTTCCACCTCGGCATCCACAATCTGCCCGCCGCCGGCGCCTCCATTTGGATGGAAGTTCTCGCCGGCTATACCAGCAATCCCAGCGAAGAAAGGTTGAAGGAAATCCTCGTGGCTCTCGACGCGGAACCGGAAGTTCTTGTCGTCTTCAACCACCCAATGTGGGATCTGTACCTGGTGGGCACGCGTACCCATAATTTCCTGGTCAATGAGTTCATCCACGGCAGGCACCACGATCTCGAACAACGCGTTGAGCCGAGGACGACATCTTCGGCGGCGTTGGCCTCGGCGAACGGGGTAATCCCGGATATCGACAAACATCACGGTCACCTCGCGGCGCTCACCGGTGAACACGTCGTCACCTTGTTCGAGCAGCCTTGAGGCGAGGGCGGGGTCGACGTAGGTCCCGAACGCGGCTTGAAGCCGTTGTCGCTCAGCCAAACCCGCCTGCATCCGGTTGAACGAAGCTGACAGCGCGCCGAGGTCATCGTCCTGAACCACCGGCAGGCGTTGGCTGTAATCACCTGCCGCAACACGCTCGGTGCCTTCAGCCAGATCGCGAATGGGTCGCATGGACGGTGAGAATGCGGCCGCGACGGCGATCGGCACGGCGACGAAAGCGTCCCCCCACACCCGATCACGGCCCAGAGCACCGGAGCCTCGCTGGCCTGATGGAACACGGTAGCCAGCATCGCGCCCCCGACGGTGAACGAGAACGCGGTCGCGAGCAGTAACACGTTCGACCACGCGGCAAAACTCGGCCGAGAACGGGGCAGAACGTCACCGATGCCCGTATCACCGGCGAGCGCGAGCCTGACTGGTCGCAACTGTGCTTCGACCATGCTGTGCACCGGGATCAGCGCTGCAGCTGTTGCGAAGGCGGCACCCACGATTCCGTACTGAACTAGCCGAGACCCGCTCGCACCGACGATCGCGCCGATAGCGACCAAGAGCAGGGCACCCAAACAGCGCTGGCCGCGAACGCCCGGACAACCGACCCCCGACCCCATGTGTAGGTCGCTTCCAACGCAATCGCCGGGTCGACGGGGTGACCAGCTGCCCACTGCTCCCAGAGACGGGTGCGCTTCACGCTCGGAAGGTGCACTGCGTACCCGAGCATGAGCACGGCGACGGCCGTGAGGGCCGCCGCCTCCACGTAATGACCGGACCTCTCGAAAGCGACAACGCCGAATGACGGGATGAAATAAATCGGCAGTGTCAATAAGGACACGATCGCGAAGACCGCCCACGAGTACCTCGCTCCGTACCGATCCCACGCCCACTGCCAAATGCGATCCATGTAGGGAGACTAAAACGGTTAGCCGCCTGGCGGTGGCTCTTCGCCGCTGCGGCTCGGGAGTGGGGTGGTCCGCTGCCGTCGATAGACGTGGCGGATGCGCTGCTGGACGAGCGCCGCCAAGCGTAAGGCCCGGACTAGCAACAATGGTCGCCGCCGTGCCAGGAATCTATGCCCTCCCAGACTGCGGCGGCGGCCACCCCTAGCCCAATCAACGGATCCAGCCACCACCCACCTGGCCAAGCAGCGGTCACCGCCAAGCCGAGCAGCACCGCAGCGGACTGCACTGCGCATAGATAGTTCTGGGTGCCCTCCCCAGCGGTTGCCCCCGACCCCAGCCGGCGGGCTAGCCGGCGTTTGGTGTATCCCAATAGCGGCATCGCCAGTAACGCCGCGGCGGTCACCATGATCCCAATGATGGTGGTTTCGGCGCGGAACTCGGCCCAGAGGTGACGGAACGACTCGGCGGCGATATAGGGGGCGGTCAACCAAAACGACACCGCCACTGCGCGTTGAGCGCGACGCTCTGACGTGTGTGACAGGATGCGCGAGCCGGTAATCGCCAGATGACAATCACGCTGGCCAAACCTTCCACAGCGCTGCCCAGAGCCCATCCGGTCAATGCGACCGACCCGGCCAACAGACCCTGCCAGAGGCCGACCACGCCTTCGATCACCATCCAGCCCAAGCTGATCCAGGCCAACCGGCGCGCCCACCGCGCAGCGTGATGCCATTGCACATCTGGCACACACGGTCTTGACAAAGCGGACTGGGCCGCATCGCAGCAAGCGTGCTCATGAACCGCGCCAGCCGTTGTCGGGGTTGGTTCGGCGGCGGTCATCCCGGTCGCTTTCCATCGCAGTCTTCGACCTCAATGGTCGCACTGTCGATAAAGCCACTGACCGCGAGCCCCCTATTGCTGTTCGGCTCGGAGCGCAGCTGGTCCGCCGTCATGGGATGTTGCGCAGATTGATACCCCCATGGGGTATAGGCAGGCTGCTCGACTGAAAACCGCCGACATCCCGTCTTGGTAGGTTTGTCGCCTCTGCCATGGTCACGGTGTCCGTGCTTCTTGCGGCCTGCAGTACCGGCACATCAAGCCACAGCTCGACTAGCAGGCCGGAGCCATCGTCAGTCTCGACCACGCCAGCTATGTCCGGGATGCCGGGAATGCAGAGCCAATGCCCTCCGGCGACGGGCTGTCCGCCTCGCAATCTGGCTTCGGATTGGTGCCCGCCACCACGACCATCGCGGCCAACACGCCCGGCATGTTCACCTTCAGGATCATGAACCCTGACGGGACGCCGGTGACCCAGTTCGTCCCCGAGCAGACCCGGCTGATGCATTTCTATGTGATTCGGGCCGACCTGACCGGGTTTGCACACGTGCACCCCACGATGGCCGCCGACGGCACCTGGACGGTTAGCCTGCCCGCAATGCCGCCAGGCGACTGGCGCGCCTACACACAATTCACCGTCAATCATCCGAGCGACGTGAAATTACCTCTGGTGCTTTCGGTGGCGCTCTCCGTTCCCGGATTGACCACCAGGCAACCCCTCCTTGCCCCCAGCAACACAGCGACCGTCGACGGCTACACCATCACGTTGTCCGGGCAGCCGGCAGTAGGCCATGACAGCGCGCTGACATTCGCATTCAGCCAGGATGGCCGGCCCGTCAGCGATCTGCAGCCTTACCTAGACACCTACGCCCACGTCACCGCAATCGAAGCCGGGACCCTTGCGTTTACACATATTCATCCGCAGAATCCAGTTAACGGGGATCACGGCGGCCCCAATTTAGCTGTCGAGGCCGCGTTCCCTGCGTCAGGCGATTGACGTTTGTGTATCGAATTCCAAACCGCGGGCGCACTTCACACCGCCGAGATGACCGTTCACGTCTGAGGCGACGGGAGACAACCGCGACGAAAGAACACTCAAGGACCGCGCTAGATCACATCGCCTGAAGCCGATGGTGGACTCGCCGTCATCGACCTGACCACGGCCAACTTCCCGCGCCGCTGCGTCCGCTTCGAGAGCGTGCCCATGATCGCGACCAACTGGCGTGCCGCAGCGGGCTGAGTCGCTACATGTCTCTTGTCGTCGAGGATTTCGGCTAACGCTAGCGCCACCGCTGTCAGACCGGGACGTTCGACAGCGGCGGCCGGCTGTCCAGTTCGGCACGCACGGCCGCAACCACAGAACCTTCATTTGACGAAACCGGTGGTATCAACCACACTCAGCTTGGAGGGTCCCGCAGGTCGACCGAAAGCCCGCGTTGACGCCGATACCGATCGCGCTGATAGTCGCGCTCCGCAGCCTTGCACACGCCGCAGCGGCACCCGCGCGTGTAGCGGGTGCGGCCATGTTCAAGCGTCATCTTGTTGCTCTTAAATATGGAGGGGGTGGTCACATCTCGGGAGGGAGGGTGCTACGCGTAGTCGAGGGCCCCTAGGGCTTTCGCAAACGAGTTTTCAACTAACGTCGCTGGCTTGTAGCTAAATGCAAGCTCATCGCAGTTATTTGTCAGCTAACTTGCGTGTTAGCGACGACGCCAGCCCGAACGTCCAATACACACATATGCATAAAGCGTGCCTGGCTATATGCCCGTGCATCATTTGCCCTGCAGCAAACTACGCTTACGCCGTAGACCGGGACCGTATGTGACGGTGCTATCTTCGCTGGTAGAAGCCTCGCAGCGGAGTTTGCTAGAGCGCTGACCTGCGGTTGCCGAAAATTGGCGTTCACCAGCTACCCGCACAGCATAACCGCAGCTCAGAGGCCCCTTTTGTCAGAAGCGGATCAGAAGCTGGCCGGAAATGATACCCGGTAGGTTTGCTACCCCTTGGCGAAAAATGATCTAAGCCTCTGGCTCGTCCGGATGGCCGCTTACAGGTATCTACATACCCCCTCCCGGTACACGCCGCCTGCGCCATTGCATCGTCCCCCAGGCGACGTGGTCCTTGGCCCGGATGACGTAATCGGGCTTGAGGTAGTTGGGCTTGGCGGCGCTGGGCGTTGCGGTGGTCATTTCATGCCTTCCATGGCCGGGCGTGTGAGGGGAACGCTTGGCGGTGTGATTGATGCTTGGAGATTGCCCGAGGCCGTTCCCCGTCCCGTTCCCTCTATAGGGAGGGGAACGGGGGAATGGTCGGGAACTCGGGTCTTCGGCTGTTCCCGGGGAACGGCTGGAAACGCCGGGAACGGGGAACGGTTAGGCACTCTTAAGCGCCTCCGCGTACGGCGCCAGGAGTGAGTAAGGGGTCTTATCAGACACGTGGCCGTCGCGCTGAAGGATGGCTAGCGCGTTGATGATGTAGTCGCGTTTTCCTCCGACGGTGGCGATGATTTGCCGCTGGGACATTGGCCCGTGTTTGGTGAGCGCGTCGGAGATTTCTGTCATCAGGTGGGTGGGCTTGAACTCGCCGGAGTGTTCCTGGGGTGGCTGGATCTCGAACTCGCTGTAGCTCTCGTCGTGAGAGGTCACTGTCAGGTCGGCGAAGTGGGTCAGGCCGTCTTTGCGGCGCTGCCCGTGCTTGCGGAGCTGGCCCGGCCTGTCCTTGGAGATGAGGATGGCGCTGCGCCCAGTGAGGTCGATGCCGAACGGTTCGCGGTTTTCCAGGATGTATGCGGCGCGGTCGATTCCGTTGAGTTTGTGGACTCCGCCGATGGCATAGCGCCCACGGCTGTCGGTGTTTTTAGTGACGTGGTCGAGGCAGACGATTGCGGAGCCGGCTGCCGCGAGTCCGCGTGGCAGAGCGCGCCCGAACGTGGCGATGTCTTTGTTGTCGTTGGGGTTGAGTCCGTACATGGTCATTGCTTCTGTGACGCCGTCGATGACGGTCAAGGTGGTCGGTAGGCGCGGTAAGCATCGCCGAGGTCGGCAACGTCGACCGCGGCGGGCATTGCGGTGGGCCGCAGGTAGCAGAATCCGTCGCGAATCCACTCGCGCTTGGCTTGCATCGCGAGTAGGCGTCCTACGACACCTCCCACGTCGTCTTCAAAGTCGATGTAGAGCACCGAGTTTCCCCACCGCAGTTCGTCAAATGCGGCAGCGAGCGCGAGCCATGTCTTTCCGGCTTCGGACTCGCTGGCGACGCTGTGAACTTTGCCTGGGTAGAAGATTCCGACGCCGTCTGAGCGTCGCCCTACGGTGGGCTCGGGCGGCTTCCATTGGCCGACAGCACGGGCTCGAGGTCTACGCGGCGCCAGGAGCGTTCCGGTTCGTTCACGAGGCCGCCAGCTCCCACGCCTGGGCGATGAGCACGGCGGCACGGCGGCTTTCATCTCCCGACTTCCACATCGACCGCAGCGCCGGCCAATTCGGCGCTGGCGTGAGCCCAAGCTCAAGTAGGTGGTGTGCGGCTGCGGAATAGCCGCGGTCGCCAACCTCATGGCGGCCCCAGGGGTCACCACCCGGTAACCGCCGTGATGCAGCGCGCCGAGCGCACAATTGACGGCTAATTGCGTTACCCTGAAACGTATTGGCGGTCTGGTCGCTGCCGGTGGTGTTGCTGGTTGAGAGGTTCGGCCCTGCGGGGTTGGGCCTCTTAACTTTTTTGGGTTCATCCATCAGGTCACCGGCGCCCCCAGCACCGAATCGCGCTCAATCCGGAGGATGCGCGGACCGATTCGGTGCGCTTTGAAGGTGCCGTCTTCGATTCTTCGGAACACCGTCTTCACTGACAGGCCCAGTTCTTCGGCGACTTGCTGTGGCGATAACAGGGCCGGAAGCCCGGTGGGTGTGGCGTGCATTTTGTTGCTGCGGCCAGGTGCGGATCCGTTCATAATCACCCACTGTAGTGCCCCAGCAAACAGATGTGGACACGCGCAGCAAACTATGTTTCTGGAAGATGCCTGGTAACCAGCTCGATAGTCACGTCTAGCTAATCGCACTATTGCGTATGCGCAAACGCAATTCGGGTAAACCAGCAGCATGGGGCGCATGGACCACTCATCCGATTGCATGAGCGCAATAGCTGGCAATGCACTCGCGGCCGGGGCGTCGGCCTTCAAAAATTCTCGTTAGGCTCGGCGCGTCGCAAGCTTCGACAGCCGCTCGGCCAGCTCGGCGTCGCGGCCCTGGGCGGTGTGCTGGTAGGCCATCGCCATCTGCACCGTGGTGTGCCCCAACCTGTGCATCAATTCGGCTGTGGTGGCACCGGATTGGGCCGCAAGTACCGCCCCGGTGTGCCGGAGCTGGTGTGGCGTCAGATTGGGCTTCCCGATGGCGTCGCGGGCCTTCACAAAGTGAATGCGATAGGCGGGGCTGCTATGTGCTTCCCGTCGTCGCCGGGGAACAGCAGCGAGTCGGCGGCCTTCCCGACGTGGTTCTTCAAGTGGGACTTGAGGATTGGCCGGATGTGTGGCGGGACAACGATGTCGCGGCTGCCGGCCGCGGTTTTCGGTGGCCCCACGATGAACTGGCCTTTGGAGTAGGCGACGGCCCGACGCACCCGTATGACGCTGCAATCGGGGCTTACGTCGCTCCTGCGCAGTTCCGAGAGTTCGCCCCACCGCATCGCGCACCAGGCCGCCATGAGGATGCTGGCCCGCAGTCGAGCGGGCATCTTGGCGGCCAGCTTGTCCACTTCGGCCGGCGTCAGCACATCGATGTCGCGTTTACGGTGCGTCTGGGACGCGCCCCGGATACGGCACGGGTTCGCATCTAGAACTTCATCTAAGACCGCGGTGGCGCAGATGGCGTGCAATAGCGCATAGGCGTGGGCCTTCTGAGTTGGACGGTCGGTCCCCAGGCCGGTGTGCCACTCGCGCACCTTGGCCGGCGTCACTGTGACGATTTGGGCGTCACCCAGCACGGGCAGAATCAGGCGCTCAAGAAGGCTTTCGTAGTGGGCACGGGTGCGTGGCCGTAGCGGTCGGTGTTCAATCCACCGGGTGGCGTAGGCGCGCAACGTAATACCGTCGCTGCGCTCGACGGAGCCCCAGGTGCCCAGGTCAATCTTGCGGCGCTCAAGGGCCAGCCATGCCTCGGCGGCAACGTCGGAGGGGAAGGTGTGGGGGGCCTTGTGTAGCTTGTGGTCTGGACCCACATACTGGGCCTGCCAGCGCCCGGAGGGCAGATGCCGGAGTCGACCGAATCGGCGGCGTTTACGCCGAGTCTTACCTGCCATCAGGGCTACTTTCCGTGCAACCAACGTGACAATAAGAGTGTACCGCTTTAGCATACAATGGCGTATCCTGTCTAATGTCTACGCAGGTATACGGCAGAAAACAGCAGGTACGCGGTTCTAGTAAAACTGGATTGCTTACTGTAAAGTTACCCGCATGCCCGGAGCCGCCCGCCTCAAGGTCGACGGGGGCATCCCCAATCGGCTCGCGGAGGTGGCCGACGCGTCCGCCGCTTTAGAGAAGCGCGGCTATGCCGGAGGCTGGACGGCCGAAACCAATCACGACCCGTTCCTCCCGTTGCTGCTGGCCGCGGAACACACGTCGCGCCTGGAACTCGGCACCAATATCGCGGTGGCATTCGCGCGTAATCCGATGATCGTCGCCAACGTCGGCTGGGATCTGCAGGCGTACTCGAAGGGCCGGTTTATCCTCGGGCTGGGAACCCAGATCCAGCCCCACATCGAAAAGCGGTTCAGCATGCCGTGGAGTCATCCGGCGCGCCGGATGGCCGAATTCGTGTCCGCGCTGCGTGCCATCTGGTCGGCGTGGACGGACGACACCAAGCTTCGTTTCGAGGGCGATTTCTACACCCACGAGATCATGACTCCGATGTTCACCCCTGAGCCGCAGCCATATCCGCCGCCGAAGATCTTTCTGGCCGCCGTGGGCGAAACGATGACCGAGATGTGCGGCGCGTTGGCCGACGGTCACCTGGGGCACCCGATGGTCTCCAAGCGCTACCTCGATGAGGTGACCGTGCCGGCGCTGGTGCGCGGTATGCAACGCAGTGGGCGCGACCGCCGCGACTTCGAGGTATCGTGCGAGGTGCTCATCGCGACCGGTAGCGACGACGCCGAACTCGCCACCGCCACCGCTGCGGTGCGCAAGCAGATCGCCTTCTACGGCTCAACACCGGCTTACCGCAAGGTTCTCGACCTGCATGGGTGGGGCGTGCTGCATACCGAACTGCACCGCCTGTCGCTGGCGGGAGAGTGGGACGCGATGGGATCGCTCATCGACGACGAGGTACTTGCGGCTTTCGCCGTTATCGGGCCGCTCGACACCATTGCCGCTGGGCTGAAAAGTCGTTGCGACGGCGCGGTCGACCGTGTCCTACCGATCTTCTTGACCGCTTCCGCGACCTGTATCACCGCCGCACTAAAGGAGTTTCACCAGTGAGCGCAACCACGATGGACGATGCCGCCAAGCTACTGGCGGACCCGTTGGCGTACACCGACGAACGGCGCCTGCACGCGGCTCTGACCCACCTGCGCGCCAACGCTCCGGTGTCGTGGGTGGAGGTTGCGAACTATCGGCCGTTCTGGGCGATCACCAAGCACGCCGACGTCATGGATATCGAACGCGAGAACATGCTCTTCACCAACTGGCCGCGACCCGTACTGACGACGGCGGAGGGCGACGAGATGCAGGCCGCCGCCGGCGTGCGCACGCTGATCCATCTGGACGATCCGCAACACCGGGTGGTGCGCGCGATCGGCTCAGACTGGTTTCGCCCAAAGGCGATGCGGGCGTTGAAGATGCGCGTCGACGAGCTGGCGAAGATATACGTCGACAAGATGATGGCGGCGGGCCCCGAATGCGACTTCGTGCAAGAGATCGCCGTCAATTACCCGCTCTACGTGATCATGTCGCTGCTGGGCCTGCCCGAGGCCGATTTTCCGCGCATGCTCAAGCTGACCCAGGAGTTGTTCGGCAGCGACGACTCCGAATTCAAACGGGGCAGCTACGAACGAGGATCAACTGCCGGCGTTGCTCGACATGTTCGAGTACTTCAACGGCGTCACGGCGTCTCGCCGCGAGCACCCGACTGAGGACCTCGCTTCGGCGATCGCGAACGCCCGCGTCGACGGCGAACCCCTGTCGGACATCGACACCGTGTCCTACTACCTGATCGTGGCCACCGCCGGCCACGACACCACCAGCGCGACGATCTCCGGCGGGCTGCACGCGCTCATCGAGAATCCCGACCAGCGCCAGCGCCTGCGCGACAACCTCGACCTGATGCCGCTGGCGACCGAGGAGATGATCCGCTGGGTCACCCCCGTCAAGGAATTCATGCGGACCGCCGCCAAGGACACCGCGGTGCGCGGCGTGCCCATCGCGGCCGGGGATTCGGTGCTGCTGTCCTATGTTTCGGCCAACCGTGACGAGGATGCCTTCAACGATCCGTTCCGCTTCGACGTCGGCCGCGACCCGAACAAGCACGTGGCCTTCGGCTACGGCGTGCACTTCTGCATGGGTGCGGCGCTGGCGCGCATGGAGGTCAGCAGCTTCTTCTCCGAGCTGCTGCCTCGGCTGAAATCCATTGAGCTCACCGGTGACCCGGAACTGGTCGCCACCACCTTCGTCGGCGGACTCAAACACCTGCCGGTTCGGTACTCGCTGGCTTGACCGCGGCCGCCCCCCTCGGCCGAAGGTTTTCGCGCGCCGGCTGTCGCTAAACTTTCCGTGGAGGTCGAGGCAATGGCGCGTAGGACGATTGTGATCACCGGTGCCAGCGACGGCATCGGCGCGGCGGCGGCCCGCCGGATCAGCCGCGGCGGCGACAACCTGGTGCTGGTGGGACGCTCGCATCGCAAGACCGCGGCCGTGGCCGCGGAACTCAATGCCGACTATTTCGTCGCCGACTTCGCCGACCTGTCCCAGGTGCGGGCGCTGGCGGACAAGATCCGCTCCGAGTATCCGCGAATCGACGTGCTGGGCAACAACGCCGGGGGAGTGTTCCCCAAGCCGCAGCGGACGGCCGACGGCCATGAGATCACCCTTCAGGTCAATTATCTGGCGTCGTTCTTGCTCACGGCGCGGTTGCTGGACGTGTTGGTCGATTCGCGGGCCACGATTGTCAACACGTCCAGTTCGTCGCAGCGGCTGCTGTTCAAAGTCAAGCTCGCCGATTTCGAGACGACGGACCGGCGCCGACCCACCACCGCATACGCATTGGCGAAGCTGGCAAACATATTGTTCACCAAGGAATTACATCGGCGCTTTTCCGCCGACGGTCTTTCGGTGGCGGTGGTGCACCCGGGTTTCGTCAACACCAACATCGGTCAATCGTCTGGCTCGCGGTTTCTGACGACCATGCAGCGCACGCCGGTCAGTAGGATGATCAAGTCCGCGGATCACGGCGCCGATCAGTTGGTCTGGCCGGCGACCAGCGTGCCGGGCGTCGACTGGACCGTCGGCGAATATTACGCGAAAGGCAAAGTCGCCAAAGCCAATCGGGCGGCCTATGACCCCGCCCTCGCGCGTGAATTGTGGGATCACACCGTGGCCAAGCTCATCTAGGGCGCTACCGCCGCGGACTAGTCGTCAGCTGACGGCGAAATCGATGATGCCCCGGACGATTTTGCCGTTGAGCAAATCGTCGTAGGCGTCGTTGACCTCGTCGAGGCGATAACGCTTGGTGATCATCTCGTCGAGCTGAAGCTGGCCCGTCTCATAGAGCCGCGCCAGTCGCGAAATGTCCGCCTTCGGATTGCACGAGCCGAATATGGTGCCCGCCAACGTCTTATTCATCAGGATGAAGTCCTGCAGGTCGATCTTGACCGACCGAGTCAACTGCGAAGTCATGCCGGTCAGCACGCACGTGCCACCCTTACGGGTGAGCTGCACCGCGTCACGGACGTCCTCGGGGGTGATCAACGACGGTGAGACCACCACCGCGTCGGCCATCACCCCATACGTCAAGCCCCGCACCAGATCCAGCGCCTCGGAGATCGTGGCCGCACTGTGTGTCGCGCCGAATCGCAGCGCCGACTTCTGTTTGAACTCCACCGGGTCGACCGCCACGATCTGCGCGGCGCCGTTGATCCGGGCCCCCTGGATCGCGCCCGTGCCGATCCCGCCGACGCCGATCACCACGACGGTATCGCCGGCGCGCATGTTGGACCGGTTGGCGACCGATCCATAACCGGTTGGGATGGCGCAGGACAGCAGTGCGCTCGACGTCAGTGGCAGGTGTTGCTCGATCTTCACCAATGAATTCGTCGACACCACAGTGTGTTCGGCGAAGCGCCGATCTTGGCGATGTGGCCAAGGCTGCGACCGTCGGCGGTGTGGTGGCGGAACGTGTCGTCCGTCGGCATACCCGGGATCATGGTGCCGATGCCGACGTCGCACAGGTACTCGATTCCACTGGCGCACCAACGGCATTGGCCGCACACGGCCACGAACGACATCGCCACGTGATCACCGGGCGCAAAGTCGGTGACACCGGGGCCGACCTCACGGACAATCCCGGAGCCCTCGTGGCCACCGATCGTCGGGAACATGGTCGGCAACCCCATCGATCGGATCACCTCATTGGGCGCCGACATGTCACCTTTGAGGATGTGGTCGTCCGAGTGGCACAAGCCCGCCCGCTGCCATCTGCACCAGGACCTCGCCGGCCTTGGGGGGATCGAGCTCGAATTCCTCGACGGACCAGGGCCCGCCGACGTCGTGCAGGATCGCTGCGCGGCTCCTCATGCGGCGGGGGCGAACGTCACCGGAAGCTTGTTCGGCGACCGGAAGGTGAGCCCGACGATCTTGGATTCCTCGCCGGTTCCGTCGTCGGGCACGAACGCCAGATGTTCGACGCGGTCCAACAGGCTGTTCAACATGACCCGGGTTTCCAGCCGGGCCAGGTGCATGCCGAGGCACATGTGGATACCGCCGGCGAAGGCGATGTGGGATTGCCGCGGCCGGCGGATGTCGAAGGTATTCGGCGTCGGTCCAGCGGCTCTCGTCGCGGTTGGCGGAGCCTATACACATGTCGATCTGGCGCCTCGGCCGGGATTGGCTTGACCGCCGATTTCGACCTCTTCGGTCGTGGTCCGCATGACCATCGTCAGTGGCGTTTCGTATCGGAGGCCCTCTTCGATCGCCATCGGTATCAATGACCGGTCCTCATTGACCATCGCCAGCTGTTCGGGGTGGGTCGAGAAGCAGGTACAGCAGATTTCCCGATGAGCGGTAGGTGGTCTCCAGGCCGGCCGGGAGCAGCAATCGCAGGAAAGCGATGATGGCCTCATCCGTGAGTTTCTCACCGTCGATCTCGGCGGCGACCAGGTCGCCAATGATGTCGTCGGTGCGCTTGCGCCGGCGCTGCTCGACCTGTTTGAGGAAGTAATCGTACAGCTCTGTGGCGGCGTTCAATCCCGCCATGATGTCGGTCGGGATCGAGATCAGGTCGAGGGACAATCGCCGGAAGAGGTCGAGATCCTCGGCCGGCAGACCGAGCAGCGTCGAGATGATCCGCGTGGGAAATTCGAAAGTCACGGCCTTCACCAGATCGGCATGACCGTCGTACTTGATCTCGTCGACCAGTCGATCGCAGACCGGCCCGATGACCGACGGTTCCCAGCGTTCCAGCGCGGTCGCGCGGAAAGCCTTGGCCACCAGGTTGCGGTGATCGTGGTGTTCCCTGCCGCCCATCGCCAGGATGGTGTGTCCCATCACCAACCCGATCGTTTTGTCGTAGGCGGCCGACGTGAAGATCCGGTCGTCGCGAAAGGCTTGGAATACACCGTCGTAATCGAACAGGACCCACTCGTCGCTAGGCCGCAGTTCTTCCGGCAACTGTGTGTTATCGCTCAGGGATCCGTGCCACACCGGGTCGCTGTGACGCATGTGTTCAAAAAACGGGTACGGACTTGTTTCGCCGGTGAAATCGAGTGAGGGTACGACGGGCTGGCCGTTCGGGCCAGTGCTGAGCGACATCAGCGCGCCTCCTGAGAGAACCGATAAGGCCGTTCACGCGGACCGGAAGACGAGTGCCCGCGAAATCCACGGCGGGTGTACCTAGCGGAAAATAGCTATCATAGTATAGATAGCAACGAAGCCCAACGGCTTGTCCTTGCCGGCCCATTGAAGACCGATCTCCGGCATTCCGGCGGCCCACTCGATATGGCCCCATTCCTATCGAACGGCGGGCCCGGTCGGCTGGTTTCGCGGTGCCGAGCACCTCCTGTGCCAACCCCCGAAAGCGCAGGTCTACCTTGAAGGTGTTGCCGTTAAGGCTTACCTGCCAGGACTGCCGATGAGCCCGCACGACGAGCCCGAAAATGAGTTGACATGACACAGACGAACCTGGCCCGGCCACACGGCCTCAGCCGCATCGATCCGGTGCTGCGGGACGCCGCCGTGGAGTTGGGCGCCTTCGAATTCCGCACCGAGACACTGCCGGCCGAGCGTGAGCACGCCAACCTGCTGGCCGCGCAGCGCGCCGCATCGGCCGACACCACTGGCGTCTCCATCGATTCACGATCGATCGCCGGTCCCGACGGCCACCAATTGGGCCTGCGGTTGTATCGCGGCCGCACCGAATCCCCGGCGCCGTTGGTGGTCTACGCCCACGGCGGCGGGTTCGTCACCGGCAACCTGGAGACCGACCATGCGCACTGCGTGGAGTTGGCGCGCGACGGCGGTTGTCTGGTGGTTTCGGTCGACTACCGGCTGGCCCCCGAAAATCCGTGCCCGGCGGCACTCGACGATGTCGAGGCGGCCTTCCGCTACGCCATCGAGAACAGCGCGGAGCTGGACGCCGACGCCGGCCGCATCGCCGTGATGGGCCGTGATGCCGGTGCGGCACTGGTCGCGGGTCTGACACAGCGCATGTTCGACCACGAGGGCCCGGCGATCCTGATGCAGATCCTGCACCAGCCGATGCTCGATTCCGACGCCACGCCGTCGCGTCGCGAATTCCAGCGGACGCCGGGCCTCAACGGTCCGGCGGTGAGCCGAGCGTGGAACCACTACCTCGACCATGCCAGCGCCGACGGTCAGCATGTCCCAGCGAACCGCGCCAATCTCGAGGGCCTGCCGCCCACGTTCGTCAGCTGCTCCGAAATCGATCCGTGCCGTGACGAGGCCATCGACTACGCCAATCGGCTGTTGCACGCCTACGTCCACACCGAATTGCATGTGATCGCCGCAACCTTCAACGGCTTCGACTCGATGGTCCCCGATTGGGTTGTATCCCAGGAGAATCGGGCGTTGCACGCACAGGCGGTGCGTCGCGTGTTCGCAATGTAACGGGACCGCATGGCGGTGACGCCGGCGGTTGACCCGTCGCCCGTGGTCAACTGCCGCGTCCCGGTTCCTACCGACTGGACTCCGGTATCTCTTACTGTATTGCTCATTGCTAGCATCAGAGTCTCCAGCGAACTCCGACGAGGACCGATCAGGCGGATGATCATCCACCCACACTTTCCACCTTGCATCCTTGGCAGCGGCATCGAATGCCCAGGAAGGCCCTGTCGGCACCATGACCGCCGTCGACTCTCCCGAAAAGATCCTCTTCGCCTCGACAACCCAAGCCTTTCTGCAGAAGGAAGCGCCGCTTCGCCATGTCCGGGAGCTGCATGCCGCGGGTGTGTCCTTTGATCCTGCATGGTGGCAGCGGGCCGCTGAACTCGGGTGGACGGGTCTGCTGGTTCCGGAGGATTTGGGCGGCGGCAGCGTGTCGGGCAGCGGTGTCGCGGATCTGGCCATGGTCGCCGAACAACTCGGCAAGACGGTGGCACCCGGACCGCTGTACCCGGTCAGCGTCGTGCTCGCGGCGCTCGTCGAGTGCGCCGATGTCGCAAGCGCACGCTGCCACCATCGAATCGCTGATGTCGGGTGAAACGGTGGCCTCATGGGCGGTGTCTGAGCCGGGCCGGGCCTGGGCGCCGCTGAATCCTTCGGTGACAGCCACCCAAACCGACTCCGGCTACCGCATCGATGGCACCAAGGACCGTGTCGAGGCCGGCGCCCAGAGTGCGGCTACTGCTGGTGGTGGCGCGATGCGGCGATGAGATTCGCCAATTCCTGGTCCCGACGGATGCGCCGGGCGTACGGATCGTGCCGCAGCAGTCGGTCGACCTGGTCAAGCAATACGCGCGGGTGCAGTTCGACGGTGTGGTCGTGCAGCGGTCCGCGGCGGTGGGCAGCGCCGCCGAGACCGCCGCGCTGATCCAGCGGCAGAGCCAGATCGCTCAGGTGCTGCAGTGCGCCGAGGTGGTCGGCATCCTGCAAACGGTGTTCGACTTCACCGTCAATGGGCGCTGGACCGGCACACATTCGGCCGTCCGCTGGCGTCGTACCAAGCGCTCAAACACGGGTTCGCCGATATGAAGCTGTGGCTGGAAGCATGCCGTGCCACCACGGCCGGCGGCGGTCGCCGACGTGGCCGCGCGCTCACCCGCAGCCGGCCTTGTCGGCCAGCATCGCCAAGTCCTACGTCGGAGAGATGGCCGGACGCATCGTTCAGGGTTGCGTGCAGATGCACGGTGGCATCGGCGTCACCTGGGAGCACGACCTGCACCTCTACCTGAGGCGAGTCACGTTGTACCGCTCCATGTTTGGCACTCCGGAGGAACACAACCTGAGCGTTTACCAGGCGGAGAGGGCGGGTCGTTCGGCGAGATGACCGCAGAACAGATGACGTCCACCGAATCCGTCTGCGCGAGTTCGCCGCCCGGGCCAGAGCGTGGTTGGCGGACAACATGCCTGCCATCGACCCCGACTCTCCGCCGGCCGCGCCACGCGACGACGAACGCTCCTGGCTGCGGGCCCGCGAACTGCAAAAGCGGCTCTATGAAGGCGGATTCGCCGGCATCTGCTTTCCCCGCGAGTACGGTGGCCTGGGTCTGGATTACGAATACCAGAAGGCATTCGATGAGGAATCCCTCAACTACGAGATGCCGTTGATCCTCAACACCCCGACGTTCACCATCTGCTGCGCCACGCTGCTCGACATGGGCAGCGAAGAGCAGAAGAAGCAGCACATCGCCGCCGCGCTACGTGGCGACGAGGTTCTGGTGCAACTGTTGTCCGAGCCCAGCGGCGGATCGGATCTGGCCGGTGTCATCACCCGAGCCGAACGGCAGGGCGACCGATGGGTGCATCAACGGCGCGAAGACCTGGAGCACCAGCGCGTTCGCGGCCGACTACGGACTGTGCCTGGCCCGCACCGACTGGGATGTGCCCAAGCATGAGGGCCTGACGATGTTCCTGGTGCCCATCGCTCATCCGGGAATCACGTTGCGGCGCATCACCATGCTGAGTGGTTCCACCGAATTCTGCGAGGAGTTCCTCGACGACGTCGACGTCGGCGACGACGCCGTCGTCGGGGAGGTCAACGGTGGCTGGGCGGTGGCGTCGCGGCAGCTGTATCACGAACGCCGGGCGGTCGGGCAGGGCTCGGAGTTCGCCAGCGGCGCGGGCCACGAAGGCGGCCACACGACGCCGGTCGACTACGCCGACCTCGCCGAGAAGACGGGCCAGGCCGACAACGAACGGGTGCACGAGATGGCCGGCCGGGTGCTGGTGCACCGCGCGGTGGCCGAGCAGCTGATCGATCACGTGTACCGCAACGTCAGGGATGGCGTACTGCCCCCGGCCGCCGGCACGCTCATCAGGCTCTTCCACTCCGAGACCGTGACCCTGGATATGGACACCGCGCTGGCGATCGCGGGAACTGCCGGTGTCGTGGGGGAAATCGGCGAAGGGCTGAGACGGGGCTGCGGTATCTGTCGCGGCAGAATGTCGCCATCGGCGGCGGCACAACGGAGATGGCCCGCAACGTCATCGGCGAACGGGTGCTGGGATTCCCACGGGAATACGCCGCCGACCGCGGGGTGCCGTTCAATCAGGTGCGGCACGGCCAGGCGCGCTGACCCTAATCTTCGGCGAAGACGTTTTCGACGTGGGCCGCCGACAACGGGCATCTGGACCAGGGACAAGACGTGGTGCGCCGGGCTTCCCGGCGGGGGCGACCAGCACACAGTCACCACCCTGCCTGCGCGCCCGGTCCCGCGCGGCGGCCAGCGCGCTGATGCCCGCCGATCCGAGGTGGGTGACCCCGCTGAGGTCGATCGTCAAAGGTGCTATGCCGGAGCGGCTTTCGACCGCGATCTGGCGGTCCAGGGTGGATGCGGTGATGGAGTCGATGTCGCCGCTGACGATGATGTGGCCGGCGTCGCCGACCATCGGAGACGAATTCGGAGTTGACTGCCCGCTGGTAGGTTGCCCGGCTGACCATCGTGTCGGTGACGAAGTTGGCCGGCCGTGACAGACGGTGCATCAGGCTGGCAGTCGTCCCGTCGGCGCCATGCGTGACGTGCGCCTCGGGACACCAAGGCTTCGGCCATCGCGAGTCCGCGCCCGCGGCCCCGCTCGCCTTCGCGGTAGTCCTTCCACTCTCCGTGGTCGATCACCGAGGCGTGCAGGTTGCCGTCGCCGGCCAAGTCGCCTCGACGACAACCCCGTCGGAAACCTCGGTGGCGTAACCGTGTTCGACCGCGTTCTCGACCAACTCGGAGATCGCGTGCACGACATCGGAGATGTCGTCGGCGTCGGCGCCGATCTCCGACAGCCATTCGCGGAGCCGGCAGCGAACCGCGCGTGCGGCGTGGATCGTCGCATCCAGCGTCATGTGCAGCGGCGGGGGTGGCGTACGCCGTTGCGCCGCAAGCAGTGTGACGTCGTCGTTGTAACCGGTCGACCGGAGCAGCAATTCGAGTGTCTCCGAACAGATGCGGTCGATCGGCCGCGCCGGCGGCATCCATGACAAACCGCGGCTGCCGCCGGCGATATTCGCGGCCAGGTCGGCGAATTCCGCGGTGCTGGCGCCCAGCGGCCGGCCGGGACGTTCGATCAGTCCGTCGGAGTACAGCAGGACCGAGTCGCCCACGTCGAGCACCTCGGTGCGCACCGGAAACCCGGCGCCGCTGCCGAGCGGACCCGCGCCGGACGGTTCCACATACCGGGAGTCCGCGTCGGCGCTCACCAGTAGCGGCGGCGGGTGTCCGGCGGTGCAGTACTGGAACTCGCCCGTGGCGTAGTCGAGCGAGCCGACGCATATCGGTGGCCGACTTCGATCCGGGCACGTGCTCGTGAAAGCGGTCCACCGCCTCGAGCGCTTCGACGATGGTGTGGCCCGCCGAGATCTGCATCCGCAGTGCGGTGCGCAATTGCGACATCACCGCCGCGGCTTCGACGCCATGGCCGACGACATCGCCGACGATGAGTACCAGCCGATCCCCGAGGGCGATGGCATCGAACCAGTCGCCACCGGCCGCGGTGTCCTCCGCGGCGACGAGGTACTCCGCGGCGATGTCGGCACCGGGAACGACGGGCACAGACGGGGCCAGTAACGCCTGCTGCATGACGGTGGCGGAATCGCGGACGTTGCGGTACCGCTCGGACAGCTCCTCCATGCGCGCCTCGGCGGCCGCCGCGCCTGCACCCGGCTGGTGACGTCGTCGAAGACGAGCTGCACGCCCTCGATCGAGCCGTCCTCGCGGCGACGGGGTGTGACGACAAAGTCGAAGAACCGCTCCTGGACTCCCGAACCGTCGTAGTCGGCCTGTAGCCGCCACTCCGACCCCGGATTGTGGTTCACCGGTTTGATACACCCGGTCGAACATCTGGTAGATCTGCTGGCTCTCCAGCTCCGGATAGACCTCGCGCGCGGGCTATCCCACCGGGGTCGACGTCGGACTGAAGTGCGCGGTAAGCCGCGTTGACCGCGACGAAGCGGTGGTCGGGCCCCTCCAGGCCGACCAGCATCGCGGGGACACTCTCGAAGATGCGGCGCACGTCGTCGGCCGCCCCGACTGTTTTGTCCCAGTCCTTTTCGGCCACCATTTGGCCGTCCCTCCTACGGACTTTCTCAGCAAAACATGGGTGCACCGACAGCGTTGCCAGGCGCATCATCCAAGTTATCAACGTTAACCACGTGCTAATGCTGCATCGATTTCCCAACGGGTCGCGAAGTCGTCGTTACGTCAGTCTTTATGCAACGTCGGCGACAGCGCGGAATCGGTGGCCGGGTAGACGCGCAGCAACGCACCGAGTTTGCACACGCGTGAGGCCGTCGATCCGCCGGTCACCAGGACGGCTGCGATGGTCGTGAAATTCGATCAGGCTGAGACAGGTTTCTTCGATACCGGGCTTGCGAGACCTTCATCAGCTTCATCAGGTTGCCGCCCATGATCTTGGCGACGTCCTCTTCGGAGAAGTCGGTGAGCTCGTCGACGAAGGTGATGGGGTCCTTCAGGCCCTCGGGGTGCGGCCAGTCGGACCCGAACATCACCCGGTCGGTGCCCACCATGTTGACGATCTCGGTGAACCGGTCCTCCCAGAACGGGGTGATGTAGACGCAGCGCTTGAACGCCTCGATCGGGTCCTCGCTGAACGACTGCGGCATCTTCTTGTAGACGCCCTTGAGGCCCTTGAACAGGTCCGGCACCCAGTCGGCGCCGTTTTCGATCGACAGGATCCGCAGCTCCGGGTTGCGCGACAGCGCGCCGTGGCACACCAGCGCGCCCATCGCGTCCAGGATCGGCCGATGGCCCATCGCGAAGCTACGGAAGGCGGTCGGCTTGAACGGCAGGAACTCGTCGCCGGGCTCCCACACGTTCGCGAACTCGGAGTAACCGCTGTCCGAGGCGTGCATCGAGACCGGGATGCCGGCCTTGATGCAGGCCTGCCAGAACGGGTCGAACTCCTCGAGCCCGAACGACCGGCTGCCCCTGAAGCCGGGCACCGGCGCCGGGCGAACCAGCACGGTGCGGGCGCCGCGCTCCAGGCACCACTCGAGCTCTTCGAGCGCGCGCTCGACGATGGGCAGGGTGATCACCGGGGTGGCGAAGATGCGGTCCTGGTAGTTGAACGACCACTGCTCGTGCATCCACTCGTTGAGCGCGTGGATGACGTCGTGGGTCATCTCCGGGTCGTCCTTCATGCGCTCCTCGACCAGGCTGGCCAGGGTCGGGAACATCAGCGCGTAGTCGATGCCGAGCTCGTCCATGACCTCCAGCCGCGCACCCGGTTCGCGGAAGGCGGGGATGGCCTTCATCGGCTCGCCCAGGATCTCGCGGTAGGTCTTGCCCTGCGCGCCGTTGCGGAAGTAGTCCTCCTGGGCGCCCGGCTTGGCGACCTTCTCGAAGGTCGGGTTGGGGATGTACTCGCTGATGTGGCCGCGCACCACGATCTTGGTGCGACCGCGAACCTGCACGTAGTCGATGACGTTCTTGCGCTTGTCCGGAAGGTATTTCGTCAGCGCTTCCTGCGGCTCGTACATGTGGTTGTCGGCGTCGAACACCGGGAAGGAAAGTTCGCGAGAGGGCATGGCGATCTCCTTGCAAAAGTCCTGGATTCTCACTGCGTGGTAATGACGTTACCACTTCTGCGCACTTAGGTGTACCGGGTCCGCGGCCCCCGGACGGCTCAGGCGTCCGGCCAGCTAGGGAGCTTTGGTGTCGTCCCCTCGATTACGGCGAAGTTGACGGTCGCCGTCGCCAGGAGCTCGTCGTCCCGTCGCCGTAGATGTCGACTTGCATGACCATCGCCCGCCGGCCGGAACGCAACATCCGGGGCACGGCGAACGCCGAGCCCTGCCGGATCGGCCGCAGGTAGCGGATGAACAGGTCCGCGGTCGTCATCGTGGTGCCCGGCTGCAGATAGTCCAGCCCGAATTGTCCGCCCGCCACGTCTACGAGCGTGGCGATCAAGCCGCCCTGCAGCGCGCCGGAGGTGTTGACCACCGCGGGACTGACCGGCATCGTCATCGCGAATTCGCCGTTGCGGGTGCCGGGGCGCATGCCGATCTGGGCGAACAGCTCGGCCAGCGACGGGGCGGCCGATTCTGCGTCGGCGTCGCGGATGCCCAGGGCACGGCTGCAGAAGTCGTAAAGCTGGCCGACATCGACCGGTGTTCCATTCAATTCCGAACCGAGCCAATGCAATCGCTGCGCGCCCATCATCGTCTGCATGACGATGGCGGCCGCCGCGCCGACGTCCAAACCGGGGTTGAAGACACCCTCGGTGATGCCCTGCCCGACGATGTCGCGAATCAGGCCGTGCAGGGGAGAAAGCACCCGGGCGTATTCGCGAGGCCCGGTCTCGGCGAGGTGCTGGTTGTAGAGCGTCAACGCGCGATTGAGGCTGTCCTGGGTGCTTGATTCCGGTTGTTGGCTGAGTCGGTCGAGCAGCAATTTCAGTGCCGAGGTGCTGTCCAGCCCCCTGGTTTCGGCGCGCCACGTCTGCACCGATTGGGCGATGGTTCGATCGAACAGCGCCAGCAGCAGTTCGTCCTTGCTGCTGAAGTGTTGGTAGAAGGCTCGCAGCGACGTCTTGGAGCGCGCGACCACCTCTTGCACGGTGAAGTCGGTGCGTCCGGTTTCGCCCAGTATCGCCACGGCGGTTTTGATGAAGCGGTCGCCACGGGTGATCTCCACCTCGTCTTTGAGGTCGGCCATGAGCGCTTCGTCCCTTCTATAGCGCGCAGGCCGCGCTATGAGAATGAGGTTACCGCGACTGGTGCCCGAGCGAGGTGGCGCTTAGGCCCCGGAGTGCCGTTTGCTGCAGTTGACTCTCGCGATGAGTGCCGGTACCGTGCAGGCCTCGCCGCGGCTTGTCCCCGTCCCAGGTCTGGCCGAGACATTACCACTGGGCTCAGAGTTAGTAGTACCGATCGCTAACCGCCCCGGGCCGCGATCATCGCCGAGCGGTTGACCTTGGTCGCCGCCGTGCGGGGGATGGCGTCGACGAACTCGACGGTCTTGGGTGCCTTGTAGGGGGCCAGTCGGCTCTTTGCGTACTCGATGACCTGCTGTTGGGTCAGCGGCGCGACGTCGTGAGTGTCCGCGAGCTGAACCACCGCGTGCACTCGGCGCCCCCACTGTCGGTCAGCCAGTCCGATGACCACCACATCGGCGATGCCCGGATGGCCCGCAAGCGCGGACTCGACCTCCGCCGGAAAGACATTGGCGCCACCGGTGACGATCATGTCGACGCGGCGGTCGACGATGTAGAGGTAACCGTCCTCGTCGAGATGGCCGATGTCGCCCGCGGAGCGGAAGCCGTCCTCCGTCGACGGCAGCGGCGGCGCCCCGCCCAGATAGCGGTATCCCGCGCTCATCGGCGCCCGTAGGTACACGTCACCGTCCTCGCCGGGCCCAAGCGGTCGTTTGTCGGCGTCCAGGATCCGGATCTCGGTGTCCCGGAAACCGCGCCCCACGCTGCCCGGATGGGTGAGCCACTCGTCCCCGCGTAAGGCGGTGAGCCCAAGGTTCTCGGTCATGCCGTACGCCGTAACGATCTGTTCGGGGCTCAGCAGCTCAAACCAGGTGTGCGCCAGCGACGGCGGCATCACCGCGGCGCCCTGCAGGATGAAGACGATGCTCGACAGGTCTCGCTGCCGGACGTCGGGCCGGGCCGCAATGCGCGCCAGCATGGTGGGTGTGGCGGTGAAGTTGGTGATCCGATACCGCTCGATCACGTCCAAAACCAATGCGGCGTCGAACTTTTCGAGGATGACCAGGTGATCGCCGGCCAGCAGGAACAGGAAGGTGGCGAAGCCATTGGTGTGGTACATCGGCGCGGGCACCATGATGGTCTGAGGCTGGGCCACCGGCGTCCAGTTCGACAGGAACGGTTCGCCCTGCTGTGGGATCCACAGCGACGGCGCCAGGTTGAGGATCACCTTGGGCACACCGGTGGACCCACTGCTGCATATCCCGTTGGCAGTGGGAGAGACGGCTGTGGGGAGCGGGCTTTCCGACTCGCCGTCCGCGCGCGCGCCCAGCTCCCATCGGCTCTTTTCGTCCACGACGACGGCGGGATCGATGACCGTCCGCACCCGATCGCGCTCCCATTCGGGTAGATCCCAGTGCATGGGAACGGGAACGGCACCGATCTTCCAGCAGCCCAACGTGGCGAGCACAAGATGCCGAGAGTTCGGGATAGCAAGCGCGACAAAAGAACCCGTCTCGGCGCCGCTGGCGGCCAGAGCCCGTCCCCACTGATTGGCGCGGGCATCGAGTTCGCCGAACGTCAGCGACTCCGCGGTGCCATCGAGCGCGACAATTGTCACGCCTGGATCGTCGCGGCGTTGTTCAGCGAGCTCGTGCAATTTGGTCGCAAATGGGATTCCCTCGTCGAACGGATTGGGCGTCACCGCGGCTGCGGGGGATTCGGTCACGCCGATACCGGCCCGCTGAACAGTGTCTCGAATGACCCATCCGACACGCAGGGCATCAGGCGCAAGGCGAGCTCCTCGGTGCCCAGCGGCAACCGCATCAACGGCTGGGTGTGCCGATCGAGCACGCTGACGTCGGACTCGTCGCAGAAGCCCAAGGCTCCGAGCAATTGGTGGGACGAGCGCATCACCTGTCGTGCAGTGTCGGCGGCCTTGAGCCGAAGGATCAGGGCGTCCGCCGAATGGATCTGCGCCGGAAGTGATTCCGGGCGGCAGATGGTGTACTTCGCGAGTTCGTGCAGTCCACGGACCGCGACGGCCGCATCGGCGACGGCGAACCTGACGGCCTGAAAGTCCGCGAGCGGCTTGCCGAACTGAACCCGGGCACGCACATGCTCGGTGACGATCTGCAACGATTGCTGCACCGCTCCCAGAATCCGCCATGATCCCAGCACGAGATGAAGGTTAACGTCGGCGGCGGGCACGGTCCCCTCGGGTCCGCTCAACGTGGCCGGGACCAGGAAGGGCCCCAGCTTGGCGCCGGTCCGCGAGGCCGGTTGAGGCCGGTACCGATTGTCCGTCCAGGTCCGCCGCTACCCAGTCACCGGCCAGATCGCCGTGGTCGATGCGCGGGGCTTTCGGATTGACCAGGGCCAGGCGCGCGCCATCAATCGCCAGCAGCTCCTCCACCAAGGGGTAGGGGAGCACGGTGGCGCCGGCGGCCTGACACAGCACCGCCGCGGCCAGCAGGTCATCCGGGGCCGTGCGCACGTCGAGGTCGAACGCGCCGACATCGTGCAGCGCGGCACGCGCAGCATCCCGAATGCCATCGTCGGTCTCGGCACGCAGCGCGGCCGGTGGTCCGCCCAATCGGGTGAGCCGTTTGCCGGCGACGGCGGCGAAGTCGCTGACATCTTGTGGTAGATCGGTTTTCACCTGTGTTCTCCCAGTACGTCTCGTGCCACCAGCATGCGCTGCACCTCGATGGTGCCCGATGCGACGGTGGCCGCTTGCGCGTAACGCCAGTGGTCTTCGACAGCTCCGTGCAGTGCCGCGGAGCTTCCGCTGTCCAGCGCCGTCGGGCCCAGCACGTCGAACAGCAGCTCGGCGACGAGTTGGTCGCACGTCGTGGTGATGATGCGCGCCGCACTGGCGGCCGCGCCCGCCGCCGGGTCGTCCTGCAGTGATACGGCGCGATAGGCCAGCAAGCGGGCGACCCGTAGATCTACGAGTGCCCGCACCCATCGGGTGCGGATCGTTTCGGGCAGTTGATCCCAGTCATCGCCGAATTGGGCGCGCATCCGTTCGAGCAGCGATTCACAGCGCGCGTAGCGTGCGATGCCTACTCGCTCAAAGGCCAGGGCCTCACGCATCACCCGCCATCCGTCGCCGACCTCGCCGAGCACATCGCCGGGAAACGCTTGCACGTCGTCCAGGAACATCTCGTTCAGGTGGTGCGGTCCCAGCATCGACGGAATCGGTCGGACGGTGAAGCCGGCCCGGTCCATCGGAATGAGAAACAGGGTGAGCCGCTTGTGTTTTGGAGCCTCGGGCTCGGTGCACGCCGCCAACACGCACCACGAGGCCATCAGCGCGTACGACGTCCACACCTTCTGGCCGGTGATGCGCCACCCGTCACCGTCGGCAACGGCTCGGGTGCGCAACGACACCAGGTCGGTTCCGGCCTCCGGCTCGGAAAAACCCTGGCACCAGATCACGTCTCCGGCGGCGATGGCCGCCAGGTGCTTGGCCTTCTGTTCGGCCGTCCCGTACCGCATCAGCGCGGGCCCGACCCAGTTGATGCCCATGTACTGCGGACCGCGCGGCTCGTGCTGGGCCCACATCTCTTCACGCAGCACCGTCTGCTGCCAGACCGAACCCCCGCCGCCGCCATGCTCTTTCGGCCATGCCAGTGCCAGCAGCCCCTCGGTCGCCAGCAATTTGCAGAACGTCTCGGTGGTGGCGAGGTCCTGCGGGTTCTCGGTGCACGCACCCAAAAAGTCGGCCGGGATGTGGTTGGCAACCAGCTCGCGCAGGTGGCTGCGCAGTTGCCCGGCGTCGTCGCCGAGGTCGTAATCCATTGTCGTCATCCCTTCGGCAGCCCGAGCAGCCGCTCGGCGATGATGTTGCGCTGAACCTCCGACGTCCCGCCGTAGATCGTCGCGGCCAACGCGTCCTGACGTTCGAACAGTAGATCCGGATCGGTGGCCGAATCGGGGCCCGCTGCGGCCGCGCTCAGTTCCCAAACACGCTGCAAGGTGAGCGATCCGAGTAGCTTCATGGTGTCGGCTTCCGGGCTCGGGCGTCCCGCGAGTTCGTTGCCCAAAGCGCGATACCCGGTGGCCCGCAACGCTTCAGCGTCCGCCAACAGCGAACCCAGTTCGGCGTACACGTCCTGGCTCGAGCCCGCGGCCCCAGCATCGCGCACCGAGTCGAGTCCGCGTGTGATCTCGACCCAGTTCATGATCCAGATCATCTGACGCTCATGGTGCAACGACGACAGGGCGACGGTCCAACCGCCGTTGAGCGGCCCCAGCAGATTTTCGGCAGGCACCTCGACGTCGTCGAGGAAGACCTCGCAGAACGTCTCGTCGGATATCGACGCCATCCGGATGGGCTCGATCCTGACCCCGGGCGATTGCAGATCGAGGATCAGGCAGGAGATGCCGCGGTGTTTCGGGGCTTCGGGATCCGTGCGGGCATACAGGGTGCACCACTGCGACTCGTGTGCCTGGGTGGTCCAGATCTTGTGGCCGTTGACCCGGAACACGTCGCCGTTGCGTTCCGCGCGGGTCCGCAGACCGGCGAAGTCCGACCCGGATTCGGGCTCGGACATGCCCAGCGCCCACCACTCGTCACCGCGCAGCAGCGGAACGAGCAGACGCTCGATCTGGGCGGGCGTGCCGAATTGGCGAATGCCGGGCGCGGCCACCCCCGGACCCTGAATGTTGGGCAGTTTGGGTGCGGACCGCAGCGCCGCCTCGATCCGGACTTCCATGGCGTCGCGCAAGCCCAGCGATCGGCCGCCGTGCTCGCTGGGCCAGGTGGGCTGCAACCATCCGGCCTCGAACGAGGCCCGCTGGTAGTCGCGCCGTAACCCCAGGTCCCAGCGGTACTGCCGATAATTCGCGTAGTAGTCGTCGGGCAGGAACCCCGCCAGCCACGCGCCGAATTCCGCCACGGCCGGGCTCACGCGGCACCCCCGCAGAATCGCCGGCCCACCTCGTAATACAGGGAGCGGCTGTCGCCCAGCATGGCGGCGCCCTGCCAGGCGCGCCTGACATAGAGGTGCGCGTCGTGTTCCCAGGTCTGCCCCAGGGCGCCGTGCACCTGGACCGCGGTGCGCGTACAACCGACTGCCGCGTCGTTGGCCGCCGCTTTGGCCAGCGCCGCGGCAGTCCACACCTCGGTCGGGAGCGTGGTGGGGGCGGCGAGCCGTGCCGCCGCGGCGTAGGTCAGGCTGCGGGCGCGTTCGACGCTGACGTAGTTGTCGGCCAGTGCGTGTTTGATGCCCTGGAACGCGCCGATCGGCTGGCCGAACTGGCGCCGTGATTTCGCGTACTCGACCGAGCGGTGCAACGCGGCCCTCGCCACGCCGAGGAGGTCGGCGGCCGAGGCCACCCAGGGAGCCGTCAGTGCCGATTCGAGGTCAACCGGTGCAACCCCAATAGGCTCGGCATCGATCTCGACGCCGGCCAACGGCTGCGCGGGATCGGTGGATTCGGCCGCGGGCATCACGGTAACCCCGTCGCCGCAGCGGGCGACCGCCGCCACGGTCCCACCCTCGTCCGAGTGGGCCAGCGTGACCACGAGCTCCGCGCGCGACAGGTTGGGGACGGCAACAGCCGTGCCGCGCAGCCGTCCCTGACGCAGAGTCATCGGAGCCCCGGGCAGTCGCGAACCTTCGGCGTGCACGGCCAGGGTGGCCACCACACCACCCGCAATGTCGGTCAGCACCGAGTCGAGCCCACTGTTGCGCAACACACCCGCGGCCAGACCAACGCTGCCCAGCAACGGAATTGGCGCGATGGCCGCACCGCACTCCTCGAGTACCACCGCCAGCTCGACCGGTCCGTAGTCGCCGGCCCCTTCCGCTGAGGGGGCGGCGAGCTCGGTCCAGCCGAGATCGACGACCGTCTTCCACAGAGTGCGCCAGCGCTCCGGATCGGTGATCGCCTGACGTGCGGCGTCGGGCGGGCACTCCGTACGTAGTATGTCGCGTACGGTGTCGCGCAGCGACAACTGCTCCGCGTTCAGTCCGACTTCCATAAGACCTCTAACATAGTAAAGATAATAAACTAGCCGTGCCGTCGCAATCGCACGGATCCCGACGCATAGGTGGCGCATGGCCGAGTGGTATCTGTTCCTGCCGCAGGTGAGATTGTCGGCGGCCGACATCGTGGACCGGGCACGTCACGCCGAGGCCAGCGGCTTCGACGGAATCGCCTTCATCGATCACCTCGAAGCCCCGGGCTGCCCGACGAAAGCATCTGGGAGGCAATGGGCATTGCCACCTGGGTGGCGGCCAAGACCGAACGGCTGCGGATCGGTCATCTGGTGCTGTGTGACGCGTTTCGGCATCCGGCCCTGCTCGCCAAACAAGCCGTCACCCTGTCGGAGGCGTCGGAGGGCAGGTTCGAGCTCGGGGTCGGCGCGGGCTCGTGGCCGTCGGAATTCGCGAGATTCGATGTCGGACATCAGGATCCGCGGGCCAGGGTCCAGCAACTCGGGCACGACCTGGAACTGATCAGGCAGTACTGGGGCGACGGCGACCAGCGATCCGGCCCCGCTCCGCAAGCTCCGCGTAGGTCGTACCCGATACCGCTGGTTCTGGGTGGGAGCGGACCCAAGATGATGGAACTCGTTCGCAGCTACGCGGATTGGTGGAATCTGCCGGCGAACCAGCTCGACAGGCTGCCGAAGCTCGCCCCGGCCGCGGGGACGGCCCGGATGTCGATTCAGCAGATGGTGGGCTTCGTGCGATCGGGCAGCGACCCCGACACCGTGCGCGAGGTGAGCGCCCGGCGATTCGGCAATCTCGGGTCCGGGCTGGTCTGCGGCGATGCCGACGAGCTGATCGGACACTTCAGCGGTTTGGCCGCCCAGCGGGTCGAGCGGTTCTACGTATGGTTCGCCGACTTCGCCGCCCCGGCCTCCCTGCACGAGTTCGGCGAATCGGTGATCAAAGCCTTCCCAGCGACGTAGGCCTCAGCCTCGTTGCGCGCGGCGCCGGGCTTCGGTGGGAACGACCGGAGGTCGCGCGAAGGGGCCGCGCTCCACGGCCGACAGCCGGATCTCCGGCAGATCGACCGATGGGTCGACGGTGTCCAGCCAGGCAACCGTCTCGGCGACGTCCGACACCTGGATTGCGTACATCTCGAAGGGAACGTCCTGCAGCATCTCGGTGGCCACCGGTCCCGGCGTGACGATGTGCACGCTGATGCCGTCGCGGTCGACTTCGAGCGCCAAGGCTCGAGCGAACGCGTTCATGCCGGCTTTCGAGGCGGAGTATGCGCTGCGGGCCGGCATCGGCTCGTGTGCCGCCGATGACGAAATGAACACCAGTCGCGAGCCCGCTGTCATTTTCGGCAGCACCGCAGAGGTCACCACGAAGCACGAATCCAGGTTGGCCGACATGATAGCTTGCCACTGCTCGAAGGTCTGCTTGCGCGCGTAGGTTCCGCCGAGCGCGCCGGCCGCGTGAACAACGAGGTCGATTCTCTCCAATGTGTCTATCGCAGCGGCGAATCCGCTTTGGTCAGACGCGTCGGCCGCGATGTGGCGGGCACCGATCTCCTCGGCGGCCGCGCGTAGCGGGGCCTCGCGGCGCGCCGAGAGCACCACGTCATAACCGCGCTCAACCAGCTTGCGGGCGCATCCTTTTCCGATTCCGCCGCTTCCGCCGGTGACCAATGCGGTTCGCATGACCGTTGCAGACCGCTCTTCAGGAGTGCCGAATATTCCGCGGCCGCGACAACGCCTGCGGGGAGAGCGCATAGATGCGTTGATCGTGCTGACCGGAGAGCACATAGGTCTGCGTGTCGGCCAGATGGCGACCCGCGATGCGGCGGGCCCGGTCGACGTTGCCCTCGGCGATCGTCTCGGTCAGCTTGACGTGCGTGTTGAGCACGGCGCGGCGCTGGGTGAGCGACGGGTAGGTGCCACGCGACGCACTCTCGTCGGCCCACTGCCGTTCGTGACTGCTCCACAGCGTCTCCAGGCTCCCGACGACGGCGATGATCGTGTGATTGCCGCAGCCGCGGACGACGAGATCATGAAACTCGCGTCCGATCTCGGTGAAAAGCCGTCCCTCGTCCAGGTTTTCGGCCATTGACTTGTTGATCCGCGTCAGCTCGGGCACCAGGGTTTCCGCCCGGTCCGGCCGGCGGGCGGCCAGGGCGGCGCAGGCTGGTTCGAGTTCCTGCAGGGCCATGCCAAGGTCGGCGAGCTCGACGGACTCGCTCTGCAGCAACAAACCGAGCATGTAGGCGGCGCTGGTCTTCGCCGGGGCGTGGACGACCGCACCACCACGGTTGCCGCGCCGCACCGAAACCAGCCCTTCGGTCTCCAGGATGCGCAGGGCTTCGCGCAGCGAGACCAAGCTCACGTTGAACTGTTCGACGAGCACCTCTTGGCGCGGCAAGAGATCACCGTCCGCGAGTTCGCCGCCGATGATCTGACGGCGCAAATCGTCGGCTACGATTTCGGCGATCCGCGGCGCCGACAACCGGCGCCGGGCGTCGGGGCCAATTCCCAAGGCGGTCATCCGATCCTCGAAACACTTGCAACTCGCTGGCTTAGCTATTTTAGCAGTAATGGTATAAATAGCTTCTCTGGTCGCATGCCGATCGGAAGGGCGGGTGCAATTGAGCGAGCGGTCCGAAAGCCGGCCGACACCGCTACACGATTTGCGTGTCGTCGAGATCAGTGACCGAATAGCGGGCAGCTACTGCGGGAAGCTGCTGCGCGACGCCGGCGCCCAGGTGCGCAAAATCGAACCACCACAAGGGGATTGGCTACGACGGTATTCCGCCAGTGGATCCTCGATTCCCGAGGAATACAGCGCACCGTTTTTCAGTTACCTCAACGCGGGCAAGCGCAGCATGACTTTGGCTGCAGGCTCACCGCGCTACCGAGAGGAATTGGCCGGCGCCGACGTCGTCGTCGTGACCGCCGGGCGGACGCGCGCCGCGGCGCTCGGCGTCGACCCCCAACAACTGCTGGAACACTCGCCGCGCGCGATCATCGTCACCATCTCCGACTTCGGGTGGACCGGACCCTACGCAGACCGCGCAGCCACCGAGTTCACCTTGCAGGCGTGGGCGGGGTCGCCCGGCTTCCGCGGTGATCCCGCCGGGCCGCCGATCTCGATCGGTGGCGATCTCGGCGAATACATGGGTGGCGTGTTCGCCGCGTTCGGCGTTCTGGCACTGCGCCGCCGCGTCGAGCGGGGCGGGCCCGGCGAACACCTGGACCTGTCCATGCTGGAAGCGATAACCACGATGCAGAGCAGCGAATGGCTGCATTCACAGCTGCTGCGCGTCCCGCCGATCTGCCGCACCACCGAAGTGCCGTCGATCGAACCCGCCAAGGACGGGTACGTCGGGATCACCATGGTCACCGGCCAGCAGTGGCTCGACTTCGCCGCGATGGTCGAATGTCCGCAACTAGAGGAGATCGAACAACTGCGGTTTCAAATCGGCCGGTGGCAATACCGCGACCTGATCCGCGAGCAGATCCACCCGTGGCTGGCGGAACGGACCGTCGCCGAAATCGTCGAACTCGGACAACTGTTTCGGCTGCCGATCGCCGTGCTGGGCAACGGCTCCACCATCCGGGAGCTGGAATACGTGCGCGAGCGGGAGGTCTTCACCCGCAACCCCGCCGGGTTCGATCAGCCCCGGCCGCCCTGGCTGATGTCGGTGTGTGCGCCCGCGCCCGTGGGTGACACGCCCCATCTCGGCGAAGCTGACGACGAAGTCCCTTGGCGTCGTGTGGAACCCGAGACCGAACCGGCTTCGGACGGTCCACCGCTCGCCGGTGTGCGCATTGTCGACCTGACCGCGTTCTGGGCCGGCCCTGCCGCAACCCACCTACTGGCCGCCTTCGGCGCCGACGTGGTCAAGATCGAATCGATCCAGCGTCCCGATGGCATCCGATACTCGGGCGGGATGCGCACCGACGTCGACGACTGGTGGGAGTACGGCTGGGTTTTCCATGCAATGAACACCAACAAGCGTTCGGTGACACTGGATTTGGGATCCGAGCGGGGTCGTCGTCTGTTTACCGAGCTGGTCGCCGGCGCCGACGTCGTGATCGAGAACTTCTCGCCGCGGGTGATGGAGCAATTCGGGCTCACCGACGACGTGCTGCGCAAGGTCAACCCGAAACTCGTGTTTGCCCGGATGCCCGCGTTCGGCGTCGAGGGGCCGTGGCGGGAACGCGTCGGGTTCGCCCCCACCATGGAACAGATCGCCGGCCTGGCCTGGGTGACCGGCCTGCCGGAGGCGCCGCCGGTGACACCGCGCGGGGCCTGCGACCCGCTGGCCGGTGTGCACGCCGCGTTCGCCGTGCTGGCCGCGCTGAACTTTGCCGAACGCACCGGGACGGGTCAACTGGTCGAGCTGCCGATGCTCGAAACCGTGCTCAACGCCACCGCGATCCAGGCGATCGAGTCCGAGGTTTTCGGGGTGACGCTGAGCCGTCGCGGCAACCGCGGTCACAACGCGGCCATCCAGAACATCTACCGGTGTGCCGGATCGGACGACTGGATCGCGATCACCGTTCGCGACGATGCGCAGTGGCAGGCGTTGGTGGACCAAATGGGGCGACCAGCGTGGTGCGACGACGAGGAGCTGTCCACCATCACCGGACGCCACAGTCGAGGCGACGAAATCGATCGCGGGCTGGCGGATTGGTTCGCCGGGCAGCCACTTGACCCGACGGTGGAGCGACTGGCCGGCGCGGGTGTTCCCGCGGCTCCGGTGGTGTCGCCGTCGCTGGTCACCGACAACCCGCAGCTGCGCGAGCGAGGCTTTTTCGAGCCGTTGCACCATGCAACTACCGGACTCGGCCTGTACCCGTGCCCGCCGTTCGCACGGCTCGACAGCCAGGACAGATGGCTGCTGCGGCCGCCGCCGACGCTGGGCGAGCACAATGAGGAGATCCTGCGCGATCGGTGCGGGCTGACCGACGAAGAACTGACACGCCTCGCGACCGGCGGGGTGATCGGGACCCGACCCAAGGGCCTGTGAGAAGTGGAGGGCATCCAATGCGCGTAACGGTCGATGAGAACTTGTGTGAGGCCAACGGTTTCTGCGAATCGCTTGCGGCGGAAGTGTTCGAGCTGGGTGACGAAGACGTGGTACAGATCGCGGACGGCCCCGTGCCGCCGCGGCTGGAGATCGACGTGCGCGCCGCGGTGGACCAATGTCCCAAGGCCGCGTTGCGGTTGCAGGACTGACTCGCCCGAGGACGAGGATCGCCGTAACGGCGCGAGCGAGGAGTCGGGCAATCAGACGGCGCACCGCTCGTCGCGGGTGCCACTTGTTGCCCGCTGTTAGGTGATGCGCGCGCCAGCACCGGCGCTGTCGCGGATGAAACCCACGGTCAGTCCGTTCCCCGGTCTCAGCGCCGTTCGGTCAGCGATATGGCCATCTCGTCGTAGATCGACATGTTGGTGGCCAGGTTCGGATGGGCCACCTTCGCCGGACCGATCTCGATGTCATCGCAGCGCAACAACAGTTCGTCGAGGACCGCGCGGAGTTCCGCCCGGGCCAGCATCGCGCCCAGGCAGTGGTGGGGTCCGCCGCCTCCGAACGCCACGTGGGGGTTGGGTTGTCGGCCGATGTCGAAGGTGAACGGGGACTCGAAGACCTCCTCGTCGCGGTTGGCCGAACGAAGGGTCGAGACCACGCGTTCGCCCTTGGCGATGTGCTGGCCGTCCATCTCGACGTCGACCTTTGCGGTGCGCGTCCAGTACGCCACCGGCGACGCCCAGCGCAACACCTCCTCGACCGCGCCGGCCCGCAGGTCTTCCCGCTCGCGATACCGTTCCACCTGCTCGGGATTGGCGACGAACGCCTGCAACCCGATGGCCAGGGCGTTCTTGGTGGTGTCGCTGCCGGCAAACGCCAGCACGAAGAAGAAAAACTCGAGTTCGTTTTCGGGCAGGCTGAACTGCTCGCCGTCGTCACCGGTGATCACGGCGGATGCCAGCGTGCTCCAGATGTCGTCTGTGGGGTTGCGCCGCTTTTCGGCGGTGAGCTCCATCGCGTATTCGAAGACCGAGCCAAAGAGCTCGAGTTCCACCTGCTCGCTCGGGCCCGCCTCGGGCGCGAGCGCCTTCAGGATGCGGTCGAAGATGTCGAATATTCGTGGCCGATCCTCCTCTGGGATGCCGATGATGTCGCCGATGACCGACATCGGTAACGCGTCGGCGACGTCCTCGATCCAGTCCCCACCGCCGTGCGCGAGCAGGCCGCCGATCATCCGCGCCGCGCGCGCCCGGATGCCGTTCTCCAGCTTGGCGATCGCGCGCGGGTTGAAGGCGTTGGAGATCAGTTTGCGGCGCTTGTTCAGGTCCGGCGGGTCCAACGTGATGATCGTCGGGAACGACGAGAACATGGCGACCGGCTGAATGAGTGGGCCGTCGGCCGCGGTGAACGACTCGGTGTCGCGGTGCAGGCGGACCGCGTGCCGGTGTTTGGTGGCGACCCAGAATTGACGCTGGACGGTGTCGGCGACACCTGGTGTCAGGTCATGGCGAAAAAGCGGCCTGGTGCGCCGCAGCTCGGCGAATAACTCGTCGGGAAAACCGTTACGCCACAAGGCGAAATCGGACAGGTCCACTGCAGCGGCCGTCATGCGAACCCCCATTGGCTCAGGCGCCACGCGACGACCGGCCGGCGCCGCGTTGACGTTCAATGTCTAAAATAGTAAAAATAGACTTTAGTCGTCGAAACGCGGTGAGGTAAGAGCGGCCAAATTTGCGCCCGGCCGCGTGGGAAACGGAGTTCTCGTGACGAATACGATTCCGGAATCAGACCCTTCGGAACGGGAGTTCGGGCAGGCCGGCATCGCGCTGTCGACCTACCGTTTCCCGACGGGCTGGTTCATCGTCGCCTTCGGAACCGACCTGGCTCCCGGCCAGGTCAGGCGCGCGCATTACTTCGGTGAGGAACTGGTGCTGTTCCGCACCGGGTCGGGCCGGGTGCACGTGATGGAGGCCTACTGCCAGCACCTCGGCGCCAACCTCGGGGTCGGCGGCACCGTGGAAGGCGAAAACATCGTCTGCCCGTGGCACGGCTGGCAGTGGCGCGGCGACGGTACCAATGCGCTGATTCCCTACAGCAAGATCGGCTGCAAGAACAACGTCCGCATCCGGACTTATCCGAGCATGGAGTGGTACGGCTTCATCCTGGCCTGGCACGATCGCCACGGCCGGGCGCCGTACTGGCAGCCGCCGGTGCTGCCGGAACTGGAGACCAACGAGTACTACCCGCTGCACCCGCACACCCAGATGCTCAACCGGGTCAAGGTGCATCCGCAGATGATCATCGAGAATGCGGCTGACCCCTACCACGTTCAATACGTGCATAAGGCCGCCAATCCGGCCACCACGGCGTCATTCGAGGTGGCCGGGTATCACCTGCACGCCACCGTCAACGCCCATTTCGGCGGGGGACGGGCGCAGACGTGGCTGACCCCGAACGGCCCGGTCGACGCCAAGATCATCTACGACAACTACTCGCTGGGGCTGGGCGTGGTGCGCTTTCCCAGCGAACTGGTGGCCACCGTGCAGGTCACCGGCCAAACGCCGGTCGACGAGGACTACACCGACTACTTCTACACCCAGGCGTCCGTACGTGAACCCGGCGACGGCGGCGACGTGCCCACCGGACGTGCCGCCCGGTTCCTCGCCCTCCAGCAAGAGGTAATCAAGCAAGACTTCTTCACCTGGGAGAACATGAAATACCTGGAGAAGCCGAATCTGGCTCCCGAAGAGGCGCACGACTATGCGGCGCTGCGCCGCTGGGCGCACCGCTTCTACCCGGGCGAGGAGCCGTCGCCCTCCGACTTCGGTTACAGCGCCGACGGTGAGCCCGACCCCGCAGCCGCCAAAGCTTGATCAGAGCCAGACAGCCTGATGTGCGCTGACCGCAGCGGGCCCGCGCAGCCCTCCGATTTCGGTGTCGACCGCTTCACCGTGCCGGCCGTGCTCGATCGCCGCGCCCAGCAGTACCCCGATCGGGTGATGATGTCGATCGCCGGCGCCGACGTGACCTTCGAGCAGATGCGCCAGCGGTCGTGTGCGGCGGCAAACCTGTTGACCGACCTGGGTGTCGGGCAAGGCGACCGCGTCGCGTTGTTCACCGGCACGTGTCCGGAGTGGGTGTACTTCTGGCTGGGCGCCGCACGGATCGGGGCGGTGAGCGCGGCGGTCAATGCGGCGAACAAGGGCGACTTCCTACTGCACGCCCTTCGGCTGTCACAGGCCAAAGTGATGTTGACCGACGCCGAACGCCGCCCCCGCGCCGTCGAGGTCGCCGACGCGGTAGGCACCCTGACGAGCATTGTGGTGCAGGACGATTCACTGACGGCGACGCTGAGTCAGAACACCGACGGCGCAGCGACAGACAGCCCCGGGCGGGCGGACGACGTCGGCTGCTTGTTCTACACGTCGGGCACCACCGGCCCGTCCAAAGCAGTCGCCACGACATGGCACTACCTGTTTTCGGTGGCCGCAACCGTCGCGTCGTCCTGGGAATTTCGCGAGGGCGAGGCGCTGTGGACGGCGATGCCGCTGTTTCACCTCAGCGCGGCGCCCAGCATATTGGCGCCCATGCTGGTAGGTGCGACGACGGTGCTGGCCGGGGCTTTCCACCCCGGCGAGGTGTGGGATGACATACGCGCCCGCGATGCCATCGGGTTCGCCGGCGCCGGGGCGATGGTCTCGATGCTGCAGAATCTCCCTGCCGATCCGGGCGACGCACGGCTGCCGCTGCGGTTCATCTCCGCCGCGCCGATCGACGCGAACTGCTACCGCGACATCGAAAAGCGGTATGGCTGTCGCATCGTCACGATGTACGGGCTCACCGAGGCGTTTCCCATCGCGGTCAAGGCGCTGGCCGACGCCGGGGTTCCCGGAACCTCGGGTACGCCCAATCCCGATTTCGAAGTGCGGATCCTCGACGAGCAAGGAAACCCGCTGCCCCCTGACACGGTGGGTGAAATCGCCTGTCGAGCCAGGCATCCGCATGTGATGAGCGAGGGCTACGTCGGCGCGGATTCGCGGATTACTCCGCATCCGGAATGGTTTCGCACCGGCGATCTCGGGCGGCTGGATTGCGATCAGAATCTGACGTATGTGGACCGGATCAAGGATGCGTTGCGCCGCCGCGGTGAAAACATCTCTTCGGTGGAAGTGGAGAGCGTTGTGATGTGCCATCCGGCGGTGGCGGAGGCCGCCGCGGTCGGGGTGCCCAGCGAGTTGGGAGAGGACGACGTACTGGTCGTCGTCATGTTGCAGCCCGGCGCCACACTGGATTTCGCGGAGTTGCTCGACTTCTGCGCGGCGCGCATGCCCTACTTCTGTGTGCCGCGATTCGTGGAGACCGTCAGCGAACTCCCGAAGAATGTGCTCGGCCGGATACGTAAAGACTTATTGCGCGCACGGGGCGTCAAGCCAGGAGCGTGGGATCGTGAACGTAGGGGGTATATCGTTAGCCGTTAGGTTCCGTCAATGTCACGTAATAGTCGGCAAGCTGTCTTAGTGTCCCCTTCAGCCCATTGTTGGCAGTCATTTCCGAGAGAGGCTGGAAAGCGATGACCATGACTTATCAGGAACAGCAAATGCTCCAAGCCGCCACCGGACGCGCTGCCATCCTGGATCTGAATGCCCGGCACAATCGGGCCTTCTCGGAGGGCGACCGCGGCCGCTGGATCGCCACCTTCCGCCATTCCGGCGCCAGCTACACCCGCGACGGCGAGATGTTCAACGACCTGCGCTTGGCCTTCGACGGTGGCGATGGCCAGCGACTGGTCACGGTCGATCACGAGATCCGCGTCGACGGCGTCAATGCGACTCAGCATTGTGTCGCCGTGCTTTTCGCCGCCATGTATGGCGACACCGTGCTGCGGGCTACCGGAATATTCCGCGACACGCTGATCTACGAGCGGGGCGGCTGGTGTTTCACTTCCCGCACCCTGCAGTGGGATTCGATCCCAAGTCGGCACCCGCTCGTCATGTGAGCGGCACCCGATACGTGGAGCACGATTTCGGTCAGCGGCTGACCTTCGGCACGTACGAAGATGCGCTGCGGATGGTCGGCGCCAAAGGCGAGCCCGTACCGCCGGCAGCGCGGTCAGCGCCGCACGCATCCGGCTGTTCGCCGCGATGGTCCGCGACGGCAATCGCTCGTATTGGGATTCCGAATTCGCCCACCGGCAGTGGGGAGCTCTGCTGGCGCCGCCGGCGCTGTTGATGGGCTGGCTGATCGCACCGCCGTGGCAACCTGGAGGTAGGAGGGCGGCTTCGTTGATCGCCCTGCGGGTGCCGCTACCGGGCACCACATTCATCAACGCGGCCAACGAGGTTGAGTTTCCACAGCCCATCGTCGAAGGCGACGTGCTGACCGTCGTCGACGAGCTGGTTTCGGTGTCACCGGAGAAGCGAACGCGGCTGGGCGTGGGCCATTTCGTCGAGACGCTGGAGACCTATCGCCGCCAGGACGGGACTGTGGTGGCCACCTGTCGCAATACCTTGTTCCGGTTCACTCCAGGAACGTCCTCGTGAGCGACAACAGCCTGGACTTCCACCAGATCACCGTTCCCGTCGACCTGCCCGAGGTGATCGATCACATCAGCTACCAGCGGGTGGTGGAGAATGCCGGAGCCACGTGGGACTATTTTCCTGGCCATTTCGATCCGGAATACGCTCAGGCTCAGGGCAACCCGACGATCTACGTCAACACGATGCACCTGGCCGGATTCGCCGACCGCGTCGCGACGGACTGGGCGGGCCCGCGCTCACGCGTGGTGCGCCGGTCCATGAGGCTCGCCGGGTCGGTGTATGCCGGCGACACGATGATCGGCAGGGGCCGGGCCGTGCGAAGCGGCGCGACACCTCGGTGGACCCGCCGCGTTGCCTGGTCGACGTCGAAATCCAGGTGACCAATCAGCATGGCGCGCTGTGCTGTCCGGTCGAGCTGACCTTGCTGGTGCCCGAGTCCTCCCGCGACGGCGATGGATGACGTCGGCGAATTGCACTTGGCGGTGTGCCGTCGCTTCGGTGAGGTGGTCGCCGCGGCGAACGGCAAGTGGGACCGTCCATCACCGTGCGATGCGTGGGACGCCCGGGGAGTGCTTGAGCACGTGATCGGGTTTCATGACGTACTTCTGTTGCGGCCCTTGGGATCGAAGCCCGACCGGCCACGCGACGATCCTCGGGCACGGTGGCAACTCACCTATGACTCACTGGCACAGGCTCTTGTATCCGGCGGAGCGACACAGCTCGATGAGTACCGGTTGATGCCGAAACTGACGCGTGATGTCCTGGTGCATACCTGGGACCTCGCCCGCGCGGTGGGCGCCGACGAGGGCCTGGACCCCACGTGGTGTGAACTGTTCTGCGCCGGCCTGCCGGACGATCCGCAGGCCATGGCCGCGTCCGGGATGTTCGGTCCGCCGGTCGCGATCGGCGACGAAACCAATGCGCAGGCAAGACTTTTGGAACGGCTCGGCCGCGACCGTGGTGGACACCGGAAACTCTATAGGGGCGGCAGCTGGCCTTTGCATATCAGCGTCTGCAGCTCGACATATTCGTGTAGCCCCTCAGGCCCGAACTAGCGTCCGATGCCGGACTGCTTGAAGCCGCCGAACGGTGCGCCGATGTCGAGGGTGTACATATTGATGCCATAGGTTCCCGTGCGGACGGCGGCCGCGACGTCCAGGCCGTGTTGGATGTCGGCGGTCGACACCGAACCGGCCAGGCCGTAATCGGTCTCGTTGGCGATGCGGAGCGCGTCGTCCTCGTCACGGTAGCGAAGCACCGTCAGCACCGGACCGAAAATCTCCTCCCGGGCGATGCGCATGTCGTTGGTGGCCTCGGTGAACAGCGTCGGCTGCACATACCAGCCGCGCTCGGACGGCTTTGTTCGCCACCGAGCACAACGCGGGCGCCTTCGCTGCGGCCCGACTTGATGTAGTCCTGGACGCGACGCTGTTGTCGTTGAGCCACAAGCGGTCCGATGTCCGTCGACTCGTCGGCCGGGTCGCCGACATTCAGCGTGGACATCATGTCGGCGAGCGCGTCGACGACTTCGTCGTGCTTACGGTCGCTGACCAGAATCCGGGTCTGCGCGACGCAGGCCTGACCGTTGTTCATCAGGCCGGCGGATCAGGCCGGCGACCGTCTTACCGACGTCGGCGTCGTCGAGAATGATCGCCGCGGACTTGCCACCCAGCTCCAGGCTGACTCGTTTGAGCTGCTCGCCGCACAGGGCGGCGATCCGGCGGCCGACGGCACTGGACCCGGTGAATGCGACCTTGTCCACACCGGGATGACGCACCAGCGCCTCACCGATCTCGGGGCCTCCGGGCAGCACCGACACCACGCCTTCGGGAAGGCCGATCTGCTCGATCATCTCGGCCAACCACAAAGCGTCCAAAGGGGTTTCGGGTGCCGGCTTGATGATGACCGTATTGGTTGACCGAGTTCCAGCATCACGTAGTTCGTCGCGTCGACGGCAGTGAGATCGCCCGGATACCGCAGAGCAACAGCCGGCGCTGTAACCACCACGGCGACAACGCGGCCGGGTCGATCTTGGTCACCGGGCGAGCGCGAATCGGCGTACCCCCGTTTCCGGCTGGACGGTCAGCGGCCAGGCCTCGCCTCGCGCGGCAGGGCGGCATACATCGCTGCCGGTTCGACGAAGTCGAGGTCGTAGGCGCAGGCGATCTCCGGGCCAGCCCGCGGACCGACATGCAGTAGCCGCGGTCCGGGTGATGGCGAGGTCGAAGACCACGTCGTCCAGCCGAGCACCTCGACCCCGCCCGCGCCCGGCTCGGCGGTCCCCGGCGGTAGCACCAGGATGCCGGAATGATCTGCGGCCAAACCGAGTTCGGCCGCCGAACAGATCATCCCGTCGGAGGTGTGGCCGTAGGTCTTGCGCGCGGTGATGTTGAAGCCGCCGGGCAGCGTGGTCCCGGGCAGCGCCACCACCACGAGATCGTCGACAGCGAAGTTGGTTGCGCCACAGACAATTTCGCGGGGCTGCCTTCGCCGACATCGACCTTGCAGGCGCGGATCGGCTTCTTGAACTCGGTCAGCTCTTCGATGTCGGCCACCCGGCCGACCGTCAGCGGGCCGTCGACCGGACCGAGCGCGATGACCTCTTCGACTTCGTGGCCGATGCGCAGTAGCGCCTGCTCGAGGTCGTCGGGCGGCACGTCCCAGCCGGGCGCGCCGCGCGAGACGACTTCGCGTAACCAGCTGTAGGGAATGCGCATCAGGCATCCACCCCGAACGGCAGCGAGAACCGAACGTCGCCCTCGACCATGTCGCGCATGTCGGGAATGCCGTTGCGGAACTGCAGGGTGCGTTCCAGGCCCATCCCGAACGCGAAGCCGGAATACACGTGCGCGTCAATCCCAACGGCGCGCAACACATTCGGGTTCACCATCCCGCAGCCGCCCCACTCCACCCAGCCGGCGCCGCCCCTCTTGTTCTCGAACCACACGTCGACTTCCGCCGACGGCTCGGTGAACGGAAAGAAGTGCGGACGGATCCTGGTGCGCGCCTGCGGCCCGAACTGGGCCCGGGCGAACGCGTCGAGCGTTCCGCGCAGATGTGCCATCGACAGACCGCGATCCACCGCCAGCCCCTCCACCTGATGGAAGACCGGCGTGTGGGTGGCGTCCAGTTCGTCGGTACGAAACGTGCGGCCGATCGAGATCGACGTAGACCGGCAGCTCACGTTCGAGCAGAGTGCGCACCTGCACCGGCGAGGTATGGGTACGCAGCAGTTGCCGGGAGCCGTCCGGCGCGATATAGAAGGTGTCCTGCTCGCTGCGCGCCGGGTGATCGGCCGGGAAGTTCAAGGCGTCGAAGTTGAATTGCTCGGTCTCGACCTCGGGTCCCTCGGCCAGTTCCCACCCCATCGCGATGAAGGTGTCGGCGACGTGCTCGGCCAGGATCGTGATCGGGTGGCGTGCGCCGGTCGGCTGGCGGGTCGAGGGCAACGTCACGTCGATGCGCTCGGCGATCAACACCGCCGCGTCCCGCTCGGCGCGCAACGCCGCCAGTCGTTCGTCGTAGCTTGCTGGGCTTCGCCGCGGGAGGTGTTCACCAGCCGACCGGCGTCGGCGCGCTCGGCCTTGGGCACGGTGGCCAACGCCTGGCGGGCCAGCGCCAGCGGCGAGCGATCGCCGAGGTGCTCGGTCTTGGCCCGCGCCAACGCGTCGAGATCGGCCGCGGCCTGCGAAGGCTTGCCGGGCTGCGTCGACCGCGGCGGTCAACGCCTCCGGCGACAGGGCTTCCGTTGACGGGGGCTGGTCACCCACGCGGCGACACTCCCTTTTCGGTGAATTCTTGCAGGCGTTCGCGGCACGCGCGCGCCGCGCAAGTGCCGATCATATGTGGTCACGTCACCGACGATCGGAAGCCGTCAGCCACTTTTCGCCCACGCCTGGCGCGCGCTGGCGGTTGAAGTGCCCGGGCGTGAGTACTTTCGTACAGGTGGCGACGCCCCAGCCCCCGAACGCGTCCCGGCGCAGTATCTGTTGTCGCCGCGGGCAGCGGGGCCACGCACCCTCATCGACGTCCTCTACGACACCGCCGCCTGCTTCCCCGAGGCCGCGGCGATCGACGACGGCACCGTCCAGCTCACCTATAGCGAACTGATCAGCGACATCGAAGCCAGCGTGGCCTGGCTGGCGGCCCGGGGCATCGGTCGAGGCGGCCGGATCGGCATCCGGATGCCGTCCGGCAGCTTCGCGCTCTACGAGGCGATCCTGGCGACGCTGGCAACCGGCGCGGCCTATGTCCCCGTCGACGCCGACGACCCGGACGAACGTGCCGAGTTGGTGTTCACCGAGGCCAACGTCGTGGCGATCGTCACCGAATCCGGCATGTCCCGCGGCCCGGGCTCCTCCCGTGGCTGGCGGGCCGGGGCGCCGCTGCCCCGCGACGACGCCTGGATCATCTTCACCTCCGGGTCGACCGGCACGCCCAAAGGCGTCGCCGTCACGCATCGCAGCGCGGCGGCATTCGTCGATGCCGAGGCGCAGATGTTCCTGCGGGACAACCCGATCGGCCCGGGTGACCGGGTACTGGCCGGGTTGTCGGTGGCATTCGACGCGTCGTGTGAGGAGATGTGGCTGGCCTGGCGGCACGGCGCCTGCCTGGTCCCCGCGCCGCGGTCGCTGGTGCGTAGCGGGATGGACCTCGGGCCGTGGCTGGTCAGCCGCGACGTGACCGTCGTGTCGACCGTGCCCACGTTGGCCGCGCTATGGCCCGCCGAGGCGCTGGAAGCGGTGCGGCTGTTGATCTTCGGCGGCGAGACCTGCCCGCCGGAGTTGGCCGCGCGGCTGGCCGTCGACGGCCGGGAGGTGTGGAACACCTACGGCCCCACCGAGGCCACTGTGGTCGCCTGCGCGGCCCGGCTGGACGCCGACGGCCCGGTGCGCATCGGTCTGCCGCTGCCGGGTTGGGATCTGGCTGTCGTCGACGGCGACGGCCGGCCGGTGGCCGACGGTGAGATTGGGGAGCTGGTGATCGGCGGCGTCGGTCTGGCCCGCTACCTCGACGCGGAGAAAGACGCCGAGAAGTACGCGCCGATGCCCACGCTGGGCTGGCGGCGCGCCTATCGCAGCGGCGATCTGGTGCGGCTGGAAAGCGAAGGCCTGATCTTCTGCGGCCGCGCCGACGACCAGGTGAAGGTCGGCGGTCGCCGCATCGAGTTGGGCGAGGTCGACACGGCGTTGGTGCACCTGCCGGGAGTCAGCGGCGCCGCCGCCGCGGTTCGGCGGACGGCGGCGGGCACGCCGGTGCTGGTCGGCTATGTCGCCAGCACCGACCCGGACTTCGACATGGCCACCGCACGAGCCCGCCTCGCCGAGCAACTTCCGGCCGCGCTGGTGCCGCGCCTGGTCCGGGTCGACGAGCTCCACCCGCACATCCGGCAAGGTCGACCGCGCCGCCCTGCCCTGGCCGCCGCCGGGCGGCGACAACGAGCGAGCGCCGACCTCATCGGGACGGCAAGTTGGCTGGCCACGCTGTGGCGGGATCTGCTCGGCGCGGCGGTCGACGGCCCGGAGGCCGACTTCTTTGCCCTGGGCGGCGGCTCGCTTGCCGCGGCGCAGCTGGTCGCCGCGCTGCGGGATCGCTATTCACAGGTCACCGTCGCCGACCTGTACGACCATCCGCGGCTCGGATCGCTCGCCGGTTTCCTCGACGAGCAGGAGAAGCCGCCGGACGTCGTCGAGCGGGTGGTGCGCCCGACGCCGCGACTGACCCAGCTCGCGCAGTCGTGCTGTCGGTGCCGCTGGCCACCCTAACCGCGCTGCAGTGGGTGACGTGGTTGGCGCTGGGCAACAACGTCGCCCGCGCGCTGCATCTGGTGCCGTGGACGGTCGCGGTGAATTGGTGGCTGGTCGCGGCGGCGTTCGTCGCGTTCGTCACGCCGCTGGGCCGGATGGGCATCGCGGTGTTGGCCGCGCGGCTGCTGCTGCCGAATGTGCAGCCGGGCAGCTTATCGGCGCGGCGGGTGGCTGCACCTGCGGGTCTGGCTGGTCGAGCGGCTGGCCGAGGCCAGCGGCGCCGAGAATCTGGCCGGTGCGCCGTGGCTGGTCTACTACGCCCGCGCGCTGGGCGCCGACATCGGCAAGGGCGTCGACCTGCACTCGGTGCCGCCGGTCACCGGTCTGCTGACGCTCGGGCACCGCAGCGCGGTCGAGCCCGAAGTGGATCTGTGTGGGCACTGGATCGACGGCGACGCGTTCCACATCGGCGCGATCACGATCGGCAACGACGCGACGATCGGGGCCCGCACCACCTTGCTGCCCGGCGCCGTCGTCGGCAAGAACGCCGACGTCGCACCCGGCTCGGGTGTCATCGGGAAGGTCAAGAGCCGCCAGTACTGGAAGGGCTCGCCCGCGGTGAAATCCGGTCGGGTGAAACACCCCTGGCCCGACGAACGGCCGGCGCGCCGAACCCGATTGGGTCGCCGTGTACGCGCTGACATCGGTGCTGCTGGCCGCGATGCCGCTGACCGCGCTGGCGGCGGGACTGGCCGTGATCGGCTGGAGCGTTCGTCACACGCACCGGCTGTCGGAAGGCCGTGCTGCCGGCCCTGGTACTGGACGCCGGTCGCGACGTGGCCGCGCTGGCGGCTTACGCGGCTGATGACGGTCGTCGCGGTGCGGCTGCTGTCGATCGGTCTGCGGGAGGGCTACCACCCGGTGCGCAGCCGCAGCGGATGGCAGCTGTGGGCGACCGAGCGGCTGATGGATGGCGCACGCAACTACCTGTTCCCGCTCTACGCCAGCCTGGCCGACACCGACCTGGTTGCGGATGCTGGGCGCCAAGGTCGGCCGCGACACCGAGATCTCCACGGTTTTGCTGACACCCGAAGTTCACCGTCATCGAAGACGGCGCGTTCCTGGCCGACGACACCATGGTCGCCTCCTACGAGCTTGGTGGCGGCTGGATTTACGCGGCGACGACGACGGTCGGCAGGCGGGCCTTTCTGGGTAACTCGGGCATCACCCAGCCGGGCCGCCGGGTGCCCGAAGACGGGCTCGTCGCGGTGCTGTCGGCGGCCCCCCCGAAGGCGAAGCGTGGTTCGTCGTGGCTGGGCAGCCCGCCCATGCGGTTGCGTCGACGTCCCGCCGAGGCCGACGCGGCCCGCACCTACGAACCGCCGTGGCGGTTGAAGGCGATGCGGGCGGCAGTGGAGGCGTTCCGGGTGATCCCGGTGATGGTGACGGCCGCGATCGGGTTGGCGGTGCTGGGTGTGCTGCAGGCGCTGGCCCGGATCTTCGGCATCTGGGCGGCGGCGCTCGGCGGTGGGTTGGTGCTGCTGGCAGCGGGCGTGCTGGCGGCGTTCGCGGCGGTGGCCGCGAAATGGCTTCTGGTTGGCCGCATTCGGGCCGGCGAATTTCCGCTATGGTCGTCGTTCGTGTGGCGCAACGAACTCGCGGACACGTTTGTCGAGACCGTCGCCGCGCCGTGGTTCGCGCGCGCGGCCAGTGGCACACCGGTGATGAACATGTGGCTGCGGGCGCTCGGCGCGAAAGTCGGGCGAGGCGCATGGTGTGAAACCTATTGGCTGCCAGAGGCGGACCTGGTCACGCTCGGTCGGGGCAGCACCGTCAACCGTGGCTGCGTCGTGCAGACTCATCTGTTCCACGACCGAATCATGCGGATGGACGAAGTCGTGCTCGAGCACGGAGCGACGCTGGGCCCGCACGGCGTCGCGTTCCCGTCGGCGCGGCTCGGCGCCGGCGTCACCGTCGGCCCCGCGTCGCTGGTGGTCCGGGGCGATTCGGTGCCGAAATCGACTCGTTGGCAAGGTAATCCGATCAGGCCTTGGAACGCGGCCCGCGAGAAGACCGGCAAGAAGGCCGCCGCGTGAAACGTGCCGCCAAGAAGCCGCCACCCCGCCAGGCTTCGACCGTCATCGACCCGTACCTGCCCAAGAACGGCAACCTCGGCTATCGGGTGTCGCACTACGAGTTGGCTCTGGAGTACAAGGTCGCGATCAACCGGCTCTCCGGGATCGGCGACCATCACCGCCGAGGCGCTTACCGAGTTGGAAGAGTTCACCCTCGATTTCTCCGATGCGATGACGGTGTCGAAGGTGTCGGTGAACGGCAAGCGCGTCGCCCACTTCGCTTGCCGCGACGCGCAAACTGCGCATCCGGCTGTCCTCGAAGCTCGCGTCCGGCGCAGCGATGTCGATCGTCGTTCACTATCACGGTTCACCGCGACCGCTGCGATCGTTATGGGGCGACGTCGGTTTCGAGGAACTGACCAACGGCGCACTGGTCGCCGGACAGCCCAACGGCGCCGCATCCTGGTTCCCCTGCGACGATCATCCCAGCGCCAAAGCCTCGTTCCGGATCCAGATCAGCGCCGACAACCCCTACCGGGTGGTCGCCAACGGGCGGCTGGCGTCGCGGCGACCGCGGGCGGCGCAGACCGAGTGGACCTACGAACAACCCGAGCCGACCTCGACCTATCTGATCACCCTGCAGATCGGGATGTACGAGATGACGCGGCTCGGCACGACGCCGGTGCAGATGCGAGCCGCGTTGCCCGGGCGGCTCCGACGCGACTTCTACGAAGACTTCGCTCGCCAGCCCGAAATGATGGAGTTGTTCGTCGAACTCTTCGGCCCCTACCCGTTGGCCAATGGTTACACGGTGGTTGTGACCGACGACGATTTGGAGATACCCCTCGAGGCTCAAGGGCATGTCGATCTTCGGCGCCAACCATTGCGACGGCACCGGGTCCAGTGAGCGGCTGATCGCCCACGAGCTGGCGCACCAGTGGTTCGGCAATTCCGTCACCGCCAGACAGTGGCGCGACATCTGGCTGCACGAGGGATTCGCCTGCTACGCGGAGTGGTTGTGGTCCGAACACAGCGGCGGGTCCAGCGCCGACGAACTCGCCCGCCACTATCACCAGAAGCTGCGTGCAGCGCCGCAGGATCTGCTGCTCGCCGATCCCGGACCGCGCGACATGTTCGACGACCGCGTCTACAAGCGCGGCGCGTTGACCCTGCACGCGCTGCGCGGACGCGTGGGCGATGAAAAATTCTTTGCGCTGCTGAAAGACTGGACGACCCGCTACCGCCACAGCAATGCCGTCACCGACGGACTTCACCGGTCTGGCCGCCGGATACTGCAGCGAATCGCTGGCGCCGCTGTGGGACGGCTGGCTGTACTCGCGGCCCGTGCCCTGACGACAGGCTCAGCCGTTGAGTGCCGGCTCCGGTGCGATCTCGGGCGCCGGGGGTGACGGGCCGCGCGCGAGCGGGTCAGTAACTCGGCCGTGACCGCACCCACCGCACCGACGGCCGCCGCGCCCATCGTCGACCAGGCGCCGTGCGCCAGCAGGAAGAAGCCGAAGATCGCGGACACCGCCAGCAACGCGCATCGCACCTGCGTCCAGCGCGCCGGTCCGTCCAATCGGATGGAAACCAGCATGCCCAACATCAAAGCGACGGCGTGTCCGACGTCGGTGAAGTCTTCGCCCAGTACGGCAGCGGCAAGGCCGACCGGAACCCAGAAGCCGATCCAGGCCGGGCGCAGCCGCCGCGGTATCGCCGACGTCAGGGCGCCCAGCACCGCGACCGCGCCGTAGCTCACCCCGACGTCGCTCGCACGCGAGACCGACAGCGGCAACCAGTGGAATTCGATCGCCGCGGTGAGCCCGGCGGCGACCAGCAGCGTCGCGCCGATGTGGCCGGTGACGAACACCAGGGCCAACCGGCCGCTGCGCCAGATGAGTTCGGCCAGCGCCAGCAGGCAGACCAGGCACGGCAGCCAGAAATACATCGGTCCGGCGTCGGTGATGAATGCGCTGTCCAACAGCGTGGCCCAGTGGCCGTGCGCCAGGTTGTGCAGATTCGTGCTGGCCTGCGCGACGACATGCGCGCGCGCACGCGGACCGAGATCGACCAGCGCTGCGCTGACACCTATCAGCACAGCGGCGTAGCCGAGCGTGATCCGCACACGCGAAAGCCGCGACAGCACCTGCACTATCATCGCCATCTACTATGCCTGCGGACCGTCGTCATCCGGATTGTCTGAAGCTGATAAGTCGCTGACAGTTCCTCTGGACGGCCTGAGCCGGTAGATGGCCAAATCAGCCGGAAGACCTGCGGGTTTACCCGAGAAAACCGGCCAGTGCACACGCTTGGCCGAGACCCCGAGTGTGACCAAGTCGTCCGCCTCGAGGTGGTCCAGAGTGGCGCCCGACACCATCACTCCGCCGCGGGTCGCCCGCTCCATCACCCGCGCCGCGACGTTGACGTCGACGCCCAGCCAGTCGGCGGCCAGGCGCTGCGGACGGCCGGTGTGGATTCCCACTCGCATCCGCGGCTGTGTAGCCGTCGACGTCGACGGACTTGAGGGCTCGTTTGGCCTCCAGCACCGCGCCCACGGCGACACCCGGATCGGCGAACACCGCCATGGTGCCGTCACCCATCCGTTTGACGATGTGTCCGCCGGCGTCCAGCAGGGGCGGTTCGATCGCGCGGGCCACCCGCCGCAGCAGTTTGAGCGTCGCGTCGTCACCGGCACGCAACGACCAGTTGGAGAATTCCACCAGGTCGGTGAAGACGATCGTCACCTCTTCGTTCGCCGGGCGCCGCGACACCGCCTCGGTCAGCGCCTGCCACACCTGAAGTGCGCCCAGGCTGACTTCCCGGGACGCGCCGCCCCGCTCACCCAGCAGTCGACCGGCGGCCCGGGCCGCGGCGCGGGGCCCGCCCTGGCCGGCCGTCGAGAGTGGGTCGCCGAAGTCGGGATCGCCGGGCAGGCCGCGCCGGGCCCGCCGGACCAATGCGATCAAGCCGGGACTTTGATTGGTGCCGCGCAGCCACTGCGCCGCTCCACGCAGAGATGACGGCGAATGCTGTCGCAACGCAGGTGAATCCGGCGTGGTCACCGTTTGCTCGGGCTCGCCGGACGCTTGCTGGGGCCCGAGTTCCACAACGCTCACAGTAGGTGGTGTTCGGAGCGACCGGCAACGACCGCCATGGTGGTGTCCGCCACGATCCGTGGCGAAGGACCTGATCACGGGGTTGCGACGGCCGGGCCGACACTCGGTAACAGCGCGACGCGACGCGCCCCCAAGCCGTAGACAACGACTGTTGTCAACATTATCGTGGATTGATCATCGCCGATCGGGACCAGGAGGCTGTGATGACAGTGACGTCGATGCCGCCCACACCCGCGCCGCGCGATCCTGGCCACCGGACGACGAGACGCTGCCGTCGACCTCGCCGCTGGGCCCGGACTCGCTGACGTGGAAGTACTTCGGTGACCTGCGCACCGGGATGATGGGCGTCTGGATCGGCGCGATCCAGAACATGTATCCGGAACTGGGCGCCGGCGTCGAACAGCACTCGATCCTGTTGCGCGAGCCGCTGCAGCGGGTGGCGCGGTCGGTGTACCCGATCATGGGCGTCGTCTACGACGGGCGGCCGGGCGTCGCAGACCGGCGAGCAGATCAAGCAGTACCACCACACCATCAAGGGCGTCGACGCCAGCGGCCGCCGCTACCACGCGCTGAATCCCGAGACGTTCTACTGGGCGCACGCCACCTTTTTCATGCTGGTGATCAAGGTGGCCGAATACTTCTGCGGCGGGCTGACTGAAGCCGAAAAGCGCCAGCTGTACAACGAACATGTGCAGTGGTACCGGATGTACGGCATGAGCATGCGGCCGGTGCCCGAGTCGTGGGAGGACTTCCAGGAGTACTGGCAGCGGACCTGCCGCGACGAACTGGAGATCAATCAGGCCACCCTGGACATCTTCCAAATCCGGATCCCCAAGCCGAAGTTCGTGCTGATGCCCACGCCGGTGTGGGACCAGCTGTTCAAACCTCTTGTCGCCGGCCAACGTTGGATCGCCGCCGGACTGTTCGAGCCATCAGTGCGCGAAAAGGCCGGCATGCGTTGGACACCGAGCGACGAAGTCGTGCTGCGACTGTTCGGCAAAATCGTCGAGCTGGCTTTTTTGGCTGTTCCCGACGAGATCCGCCTGCATCCGCGGGCACTGGCCGCGTACCGCCGGGCCGAGGCCCGGAACTCCGATGATGCTCCGCTCGTGGAGGCGCCGAGCTTCATGGCGCCACCGTCGGACCGCCGCGGACTGCCGATGCACTACTTCCCCGCCCCGGCAAGAAGCATCATCGAGCGGGCGGGTTCGTTGGTGCACACGACGTTCTCGCTGGCCGGGTTGCGTCCGGCGCGCGGCCGCGGCAAAGCCGCCTAGCTCGCGGAACCGGCCCGCTGCGCCTTCGCGCTTTGATAGAGGCAAATCGCCGCAGCCGCAGCCACATTCAGGCTCTGGGCGCCGCCAGACATCGGAATGCTCACCCGGGCGTCGGCCTGCTCGGCGATATCCGCCGACAACCCGTGGGCCTCGGATCCGAACAGCCATGCCGTCGGCGCGCGCGAGGTCGGCGTCGTCGAGCGACAATTCGCCGTCGACGGTGGTGGCCACTACCTGTAGCCCGGCCGCCCGTAACGCGGTGATCGCCGTATCGACGTCGGGTGCGACGACGACCGGTACGGCGAAAATGCTTCCCGCCGAGGCGCGTAGGCACTTGCCGTTGTACGGGTCGACGCTGTGACCGATGAACACGACAGCGGCAGCGCCCATTGCGTCGGCGATGCGAATCAATGTGCCGGCGTTGCCGGGCTCACTGATCTCCACGCCGACGGCGACAAGTCGCGGCGTCTGGGCAAGCACATCGGCCAAGACGGTGCCCGGGTGTTCGCAAACCGCGACCATTCCGGCGGGAGTAACGGTGTCCGACAACGCTTTTGCCGCGCGCTCGGTGACGAGTTGCACCGCGGCGCCGTGCTCGGCCAGCAGCCCGGCGTAGCGCTGCGCCGCTGCCTCTGTGACGAAGATCTCGCGGATCAGCCCGTGCCGGGAAGCGGCCTCCACCAGGTTGGCGCCCTCGACCAGAAACCGGTCGCTGCGGCGCCGGGCCACCTGTCGGTGCAGTTTGACGGCGGCGACCACCCGGGTCGATCGTTCGGTCAGCACCGGGTGCGACTGGATCCGCTGGCCGGGCCGCGAGCTTAGGCGGCCTCTCCGGAAGGAGCGTTGACGTCGTCGGGCAATGCCTTGCGGGCGACAGCGACCAGCGCGGCGAAGGCCGCGGGATCGCTGACCGCGATCTCGGCGAGGTTCTTGCGGTCGACCTCGACGCCGGCCGCCTTCAGTCCCTGGATCAGCCGGTTGTAGGTGATGTCGTTGGCGCGGGCCGCAGCGTTGATCCGGGAGATCCACAGCTTGCGGAACTCGCCCTTGCGCGCACGACGGTCGCGGTAGGCGTAGGTCAGCGAATGTAGCTGCTGCTCTTTGGCTTTGCGGTAGAGGCGGGACCGCTGGCCGCGATAGCCTTTGGAAGCCTTGAGGATGGTGCGGCGCTTCTTTTGGGCGTTGACTGCCCGCTTCACGCGTGCCATGGGGTGTTCCTATCTCGTGGGGAAGTGGTTGTTCCGGCGCTGAGCTGCCGGTCAGCCGTTCAGCATCTTGTTGACCCGCTTGGTGTCGTTCGCCGACACCGCGGTACGTCCTTCGAGGCGTCGCGTCCGCTTGGTCGGCTTGTGCTCGAGCAGGTGCCGGCGGCCGGCCTTCTCACGCACGATCTTCCCGGTGCCGGTGCGCCGGAATCGCTTCGACGCTCCGCTGTGGGTCTTGGCCTTGGGCATGTTGTCCTCTGTCCTATGTTGTCAGTTCGGCGACGGTTCGGCGTCGCCGGTCGGTGCGGGCTTGGCGGCGGGGCCGGCGGCATCTTCGGCTGCACGGGCACGGGTCTTCGCGCCGCGGTGCGGTGCCAGCACCATCGTCATGTTGCGTCCGTCCTGCTTGGCCGAGGTCTCGACGAATCCGTAGTCGGCGACGTCCGCGCCCAGGCGTTGCAGCAGCCGGTAACCCAGCTCGGGTCGCGACTGCTCGCGTCCACGGAACATGATGGTCACCTTGACTTTCGCTCCCGCCTCCAAGAACCGGATCACGTGACCCTTTTTGGTCGCGTAGTCGTGATCGTCGATCTTGGGTCGCAACTTCTGTTCTTTGACGACGGTCTGCTGCTGGTTCTTGCGAGACTCGCGCGCCTTTTGCGCCGCCTCATATTTGAACTTGCCGTAGTCCATGATCTTGCAGACCGGTGGTCTGGCATCCGGCGCAACTTCGACAAGGTCGAGATCGGCATCCGCGGCGACGCGAAGGGCGTCTTCGATACGCACGATGCCTACCTGCTCGCCTCCCGGACCGATCAGTCGGACTTCAGGTACGCGGATGCGTTCGTTGACGCGGGTCTCAGTGCTGATGGGGCCTCCCTAATTGATCTTCTGGTCAATTGCCACCGTCACCTGCTCCATGCGGAGTCAGCGGTTGGGATACCACACCATCAGCAAAAAAGCCCTGCATAAGCAGGGCCCGGTGCCGACCGATCACGGCCATCAGGCCGCCCGCCGAAAGGCAGAACCGGCACATCTGGTGTGCCGGTGACCGGACCGCTGAGCCTTGGTGGCCAACGGTGGGAGCGGGACTCCACTTGCTGTCTCTGGCTTAGCCGGAGACGGTCGCGCAGGTGAGTCTACCAGTCACGACGCCCTGCTCCGACACGTCGCTGCGACAGCCGGCCGGTCGCAGCGGTGGCTACGGCCGACACGAGCGATTTCCTGCCAGCCGGATCATAGGCATTCCATAGCAATACCGAATATCCTCGCCGTCTGTGACCCTCACTGCGTCCCGCCCACGGAGCGAGTCGACTTCTCGGCTTCGCTGGGTTCCGGCGGCCGCCGGCTGGACCGTCGGGGTCATCGCCACCCTGTCGCTGATCGCCAGCGTGTCGCCGGTCATCCGGTGGGCCATCCGGGTGCCTCGGGAATTCATCAACGACTACGTCTTCAACTTCCCCGACACCAGCTTCGCGTGGTCGTTCGTGCTGGCCCTGCTGGCCGGAGCGCTGACCGCCCGCAAACGCGTCGCCTGGTGGGTGCTGCAGTTCAACCTCCTGCTGGCCGCGGGGTTGAACGTGGCCGGACTGGTCGCCGATCACCCCAGCCCGGCGAAGAGCTTCGGCGAGACGCTCGGCCTCGGTCTGCACCTTGCGGCCGTGGTGGTGGTGACCCTCGCCTACCGCGAGTTCTGGGCCAAGGTCCGCCAGGGTGCGTTGTACAAGGCCGCCGGGGTGCTGCTGACCGGGTGGGCGATCGGCATCGTGCTGTCCTGGGGTCTGATCGAGACGTTCCCCCGCTCGCTGGCCGCCGAGGACCGGTTGTTCTACGTGGTGAACCGGGTGGTCGGGTTCGCTGTCGTCGAGTCGGCGCAGTTCACCGGCCGACCGCCGGTCTTCCTCAACGCACTGATGGGGTTGTTCAGCGCGATGGCGTTGATCGCCGCCGCGATCGTGCTGTTCCAGTCGCAGCGCGCCGAAAACGCGTTGACCGGTGAGGACGAGTCGGCGATCCGCGGGCTGCTCGAACTGTGGGGCAAGAACGACTCATTGGGGTACTTCGCCACCCGCCGCGACAAGTCGGTGGTTTTCGCGCCGAGCGGGCGGGCGGCGATCACCTACCGCGTCGAGCTGGGTGTCTGCCTGGCCAGCGGTGACCCGATCGGCGATCCGCGGGCGTGGCCGCAGGCGATCGACGCGTGGTTGGCGCTGTGCCAGAGCTACGGCTGGACACCCGGGCAACATGGGTGCCAGTTCGGCTGGGGCCAAAGCATTTCGCGAGGCGGGCCTCAATGCGCTGGAGCTCGGCGACGAAGCGATTCTGCACACCGCTGAGTTCAAGCTTTCCGGACGGGACATGCGCGGGGTACGCCAGGCGGTGACGCGGGCGCGTCGCGCCGGGCTGACGGTGCGCATCCGTCGGCATTACGACATCGAGCCCGCCGAAATGGCGCAGGTGACTTCGCGGGCGGATGCCTGGCGCGACACCGACACCGAGCGCGGGTTCTCGATGGCCCTGGGCCGGCTGGGTGATCCGGCCGACGGCGATTGCCTGCTGGTCGAGGCCATCGAACCCGACGACACCGTGGTCGCGATGCTGTCGCTGGTGCCCTGGGGGCGCAACGGGGTCTCGCTCGATCTCATGCGGCGCTCGCCGCAGTCCCCCAACGGCACGATCGAGCTCATGGTCAGCGATCTGGCCTTGCACGCCGAGCGCATCGGCATCAGTCGAATCTCGTTGAACTTCGCCATGTTCCGGTCCGCATTCGAGCAGGGCGCCCAACTCGGCGCCGGCCCGGTGGCCCGGCTGTGGCGCGGATTCCTGTTGTTCTTCTCGCGGTGGTGGCAGCTGGAGACGCTGTACCGCTCCAACATGAAGTACCAGCCCGAATGGGTGCCGCGCTTCGCCTGCTACGACGACGCCCGGATGGTTCCGCGGGTAGGCGTCGCTTCGTCGATCGCCGAGGGCTTCCTGGTGCTGCCCTTCGCTCGGCGCGACGAACAGCACACCGGCCACCACCCGTCGGTCCCGCCGACGCTGCTGGCGACCGGGCTGCTACATGATGACGGCTCGGCCCCGGACGTGGTGGCATTGCAGGAAGCCGACTTCGGCGATAGCGACGAGCACAGTCGCCGACTGCCTGAGCAGATGCGGGTCCGGCTGTCCAAGCTGAAGGCGTTGCAGGACAGCGGGATTGACGCCTACCCAGTCGGGCAACCGCCGAGCCACACCGTGGCCCAGGCTCTGGAGACCGGCGACCAGACCGATGTGTCGGTGTCGGGACGGGTGCTGCGAATCCGGGACTTCGGCGGCGTGCTGTTCGCCGAGCTGCGCGACTGGTCAGCCGAAGTTCAGCTGCTGCTGGAGAATTCGATTCTCGAACACGGTCACACCGCCGATTTCACCAAGGCCATCGATCTCGGCGACCTGGTCGAGGTCACCGGGCAGATGGGATTCAGCAAGACCGGTACCCAGTCGCTGATCGTGCACCGCTGGCGGCTGATCGGTAAGTGCCTGCGACCGCTGCCGAACAAGTGGAAGGGGCTGACCGACCCCGAGGCGCGGGTGCGCAGCCGCTATGTCGACCTGGCCGTCAACGCCGAGTCGCGCGAGCTGATCTCGGCCCGCAGCAGGGTGCTCCGGGCGATCCGAGATACGTTGAACGACAAGGGATTCCTGGAAGTCGAAACACCGATTCTGCAACAGATCCACGGCGGTGCGACTGCCCGCCCGTTCATCACCCACATCAACAGCTACGACCTCGACCTGTATCTGCGGATCGCGCCCGAGCTGTACCTGAAACGACTGTGCGTCGGAGGGATGGAGCGGGTCTTCGAACTGGGTCGGGCGTTCCGCAACGAGGGTGTCGACTTCAGCCACAACCCGGAGTTCACCCTGCTGGAGGCGTATCAGGCGCACGCCGACTACAAGGACTGGATCGATGGCAGCCGGGAGCTGATCCAGAACGCCGCGCAGGCCGCCAACGGCGCCCAGGTGGTGATGCGTCCCGGTTCCGGCGATGCGCTGGAACAGGTTGACATCTCCGGCGTCTGGCCGGTGAAGACCGTCCACGAGGCGGTGTCCGAGGCGCTCGGTGAGCACATCGACGCGAGCACCGACCTGGCCACGCTGCGCCGGTTGTCCGATGCCGTGCAGATCCCGTACCTGGCGCGCTGGGACGCCGGCGCGGTGGTACTCGAACTCTACGAGCACCTGGTCGAAGCCCGCACCGAGCAGCCCACCTTCTACATCGACTTCCCGTTGTCGGTATCGCCGCTGACCCGGCCGCACCGCAGCCAGCCCGGGCTCGCCGAGCGCTGGGACCTGGTGGCGTGGGGCGTCGAATTGGGCACGGCCTACAGCGAACTCACCGACCCTGTCGAGCAGCGCCGCCGCCTCGAGGAGCAGTCCTTCCTGGCCGCCGGCGGAGATCCCGAGGCCATGGAACTCGACGAGGATTTCCTGCAGGCCATGGAGTACGCGATGCCGCCGACCGGTGGCCTCGGAATGGGCGTCGACCGGGTCGTCATGCTGATCACCGGCCGCAGCATCCGCGAGACGCTGCCCTTCCCGTTGGCCAAGCCGCGCTAGCCAACCCGACTCGCGCGACACGCGGGCAGCCAGATGCGCAAAAGTCGTGCTTAAAGCACGCAAAAGAGACGACAATGGACTGCGTGACAGGTTCAACGGCGAACCTCCCCATTGCGGTGCTGGCCGACAACCACACCTCGTTGATGCACGGGTGGGTGCCCGCAGTGGTCCAGGCCGTCTCGGCAGCCTTGCTGCTGGTGGCGGTCGGGTGGCGATCGCTGCTGTGGCGGCTGTCTATCTGCCGGTGGCCGCGATGCTGGGCGCCGCCCTGGCCGCCTGTCGCACTGGTACATCGACAACCGCGGTCTGGCCGATGACCCCGCACCCCAGCTGCTGTGGTGGTGGATCGCCGGCACCGGTGCCGCCGCCGCCATCCTGATCCTGGGTTGGCGCACGCGCACGCTGGTGGCGGCGCAGCGCGTCGCTGCTGGCCGTGCCGCTGTGTCTGCTCAGCGCCGCGCTGACGCTCAACCTCTGGGTCGGCTACTTCCCCACCGTGCAGACCGCGTGGGATCAGCTGACCGCCGGTCCACTGCCCGACCAGACCGACGCGGCCGGCGTCGCCGCGATGGCGGCCGCGGGTCTGCAGCCGACCCACGGCAGCGTCGTGCCGGTGGCGATCTCCGATGACGCGTCGCATTTCAAACATCGCGGCGAAGTCGTCTACCTACCGCCGGCCTGGTTCGCCAGCAGTCCCCCACCGCCGCTGCCGACGGTGATGATGATCGGCGGCGAGTTCAACACGCCCGCCGACTGGCTGCGGGCGGGCAACGCCGCGAAGACGATCGACGACCTGGCGGCCACCCACGGCGGCAGCGCTCCGGTGTTCGTCTTCGTGGATTCCGGCGGAGCGTTCAACAACGACACCGAGTGCGTCAACGGCATTCGCGGCAACGCGGCCGATCACCTCACCAAAGATGTTGTGCCATTCATGATTTCGAAATTCGGCGTCAGCCCCGAAGCGGCGAATTGGGGTATCGTCGGCTGGTCGATGGGCGGGACTTGCGCGCTCGACCTCACCGTCATGCATCCGGAGTTGTTCAGCTCGTTCGTCGACATCGCCGGCAACCTGGGCCCGGAGACCGGGACCAAGGCGCAGACCATCGCCCGGCTGTTCGGCGGCAACGCCGACGCCTGGGCCGCCTTCGATCCGGCCACCGTCATCGCCAAACACGGCCAATACAACGGTGTTTCGGGCGTGGTTCGACGTCGTCTTCGAGCACCCCGTCCAGGCGTCATCACGGCATCTCGGTCACCGACGCCGGCGACACGACGCTGACCGGTCGGGAGCCCGTCAGGCCGGGCGACCAGGCCGCGGCGGCCGAGTCGCTGTGCGACCTCGGCCGCGCCAACGGCATCAACTGCACGATCGTCGCGCAGCCGGGCAAGCACGACTGGCCCTTCGCCAGCAATGCTTTCGCCGCGGCGCTGCCCTGGCTGGCCGGTCGGCTGGGAACACCCGGGTGTGCCGCGGATCCCGTCGCCGTCGACCTGGCCACCCGCATCGGCACCGATTCCGCACGCCGAGCCGGTCGGTCGGTGACGCGGGTACCGGTAGGAGTCATGCCCGACGAACCGGAAAATTCCGCCCGACCGATGCCGATACCGGCTACACCAGCTCCGGGGTGCCGACGTTCGACTCGGTTCGGGAGAAGATCGAGTCCCGCTACGAAACGTCAATCGGGGCAGCCGAATTGGATGCCGAGACCCCCGAGGGCCGCGATGTCGACGAGCAGTTCGAGGCGAGGCAGCGCGCGGCCGCCGAACGGCTGGCGCAGATCCGTGAATCGATGCGCGACGACCGCCGCTGAGCCCGCGGTCACTGCCCCGTGCGTGCATTCACTGCCGATGAGCGGCGAACAAGGCTGATCAGTCGGCAGTTCCTGCCGCCCACCGATTCGATTACCGACGCGACCGCCAGACTGGTGGGCCTGCATGCCACCGATCCCGCCACGCCCTTTCTTTCGTTGTGGGCGAGATGCCCGGGTTTCGTCGCGGCCGACCTCGAGGACGAGCTATACGAAAGCCGTTCCTTGGTAAGGCATTTGGCGATGAGGCGGACACTGTGGATCGTGACCGCCGGTGACCTGCCGATCATTCAGTCCGCCGCCAGCAACCGGGTCGCAGCCAACGAACATCGCCGACTTGTCGCCGACCTACACAAGGCGGGGGTTGCCGCCGACGGCGAACAGTGGTTGGCGAAGGCATGTTCGGCCGTGCTGGGTCACCTCGGACGGCATGGGCCACTCAGCAGCACGCGAGTTGCGTTCGGCGCTCCCCGAGATCGGCGGAACGTATGACCCTGCGCCCGGAAAACCCTGGGGCGGCACGGTTCCGGTGGCTCCGCGCGTGTTGACGGTGCTCTCGGCCCGGGGCGAGATCGTGCGCGGACCCAACGACGGAAGCTGGACCACGTCGAAGCCGCGGTGGGTGCCGACCACGGACTGGCTGGGAAAGCGCGCCGCGCCGGTCGACGCCGTCGCCGTGTTGACCCGGCGCTGGCTGCACACCTTCGGGCCGGCCACCGCCGCCGACGTCAAATGGTGGTTCGGCACCACGTTGACGGCCGCGCGCAAGGCCTTGGGCGACATCGGGGCTGTCAGGTCGACCTGGACTCCGGCCCGGGCTACGTGCTTTGCCGACGATCTGGAGATCGAACCCGAGGTCGCGCCGTCGGCGGCGCTGCTACCGGGCCTCGATGTCACCACGATGGGCTGGTTCGACCGCGACTGGTACCTCGGCGAGCATCGCGGTCAGGTCTTCGACCGCAACGGCAATGCCGGGCCCACCGCGTGGTGGAACGGACGTGTGGTGGGCGGTTGGTATCAGGATCGACGAGGCGCACGTCCAGCTGCAACTCCTGGAAGATCCCGGCCGCGACGGGCGGCGAGCGTTGACAGCGGCGCGCCGCCGAACTCACGTCCTGGCTCGACGGCGTCCGCATCAAGCCGCGGTTTCCGTCGCCGTTGTCGAAGTCAGTCGGTACCGGCGGGACGTGAGGCGGGCAGGCTCAGGCGCTGACCTTGCGGCGCTTGGTCGTTCGCCGCGTCGTGCCGGCCGACGGCTTTCTGGCGTCGGCGAGTATCTCCGCGAGGAATTTGCCGGTGTAGCTCTCCGGCACCGCCACGATATCTTCCGGCGTGCCCTGGGCGACGATGGTTCCGCCGCCGGCGCCACCTTCAGGCCCCATGTCGATGACCCAGTCCGACGTCTTGATCACGTCCAGGTTGTGTTCGATGACGATCACCGTATTGCCTTTGTCGACAAGGCCATTGATGACGTCGAGAAGTTTGCGGATGTCTTCGAAATGCAGGCCGGTGGTGGGCTCGTCGAGGATGTAGACGGTGCGCCCGGTGGAGCGCTTCTGCAGCTCCGAAGCCAGCTTCACCCGCTGTGCCTCACCGCCGGACAGCGTCGGCGCGGGCTGGCCCAGTCGCACGTACCCGAGGCCGACGTCGACCAACGTCCGCAGATAGCGGTGGATGCCGGTGATCGGCTGGAAGAACTCCGCCGCCTCCTCGATCGACATGTCGAGCACCTCGGAGATGGTCTTGCCCTTGTAGTGCACCTCGAGTGTCTCGCGGTTGTACCGGGCGCCGTTGCACACCTCGCAGGGCACATATACGTCGGGCAGGAAGTTCATCTCGATCTTGATGGTGCCGTCTCCGGTGCACGCCTCGCAGCGACCCCCCTTGAC
>CAWCRJ010000006.1:0-165606 GCA_963797865.1 uncultured Actinomycetota bacterium | reverse complement strand
AACGCCTTTGGGGATGCCCGCTTCATGACAAGCCTCCACCAGGCGCCAGGCGCAAAGAGGAGACACGGAGGCGGGTTTCACCACGATGGTATTCCCGCAGATCAATGCGCGGAGCCAACTTCCTCACGCGGGAATGGCGATGGGGAAATTCCAGGGAGTGACCAGACCGATCACGCCAATCGCTTTGCGGATGGCGAACATGTGGACGCGATCGCGTTCGGAGGGCACCAGCAAACCGGGCAGGCGCGAACCCTCGCTACCGTAATAGCGGAAAATGTTGATGGCGCGGCGGCATTCGCCTTTCGCCTCAGGAAGAGTCTTGCCTTCCTCACGAGTCATCTCGGCCGCAATGTCGTCGAATTTGCGATCGAGGATCTCCCGCCACCTTGGAATAAATGATTGCCGCGTGCCGGCGCGGGCATGGATGACCACGCTGGAAATGCTGCAGCAGCCGACAACTGCCGCAGCCGTGACATCGGCTGCGGTTCCCTTCACGAACAGCCCGACGACTTCGTCGGTATTCGCAGGGTTCCGATTTTCAAAGGTGTCGCCAGACACCCACTCGCCATTTATGTAATTAGGAAAAGTCGTCATTTGTTATCGAAGTTTACCTTTGGTACCGTTCTCGCCGCGGAGTCGGCTTTGAAATAATCCTTGGCCCGAAGCCAAACATGGAGGCCGCAATGTTCTTCTGGGAACAGTTCTATGTCGGTGTTGTAGCGCTGCACGGCCTCGTTATATTTTCTGCGCTCCACCGCGATCCGATTTTCGGTCCCTGCCAATTCGTCCTGTAAGCGGAGGAAATTTTCGTTGGACTTCAACTGGGGATAATTTTCGGACGATCACCAGCAAGCTATCCAGGGCGCCATCCAGCCGTCCGTTTGCCGCCATCTTGTCGGCCGGGGTTTGCGCTCCGTTCAGAGCGGCTTAAAGCGGTTCTGTGATTTCTTTAATAACAGCTTGTTCCTGCTTGGCGCAACCCTTGCACGGTGGCCACCAGATTCGGAATCAAGTCCGAGCGGCGTTGGAGTGCCACGTCCACCTTTATGATGCCGAATCGATCGACGCTTTCTCCGTTACCAAACTATCGCGCGTTCCCATCACTGAACCCAACACCAGGTAGTCCGGCCAAGAGCACGACTCCGATCACCACTAACGCAATTTTCATATGTCCTCTCTATTTTTCCAGGCGGTCGACCAATGCCACCAGACTTTCAATCTGTTCAGTAATCTCCAAATAAGGAGCGAGGCTCCAATTGCGATTGTCCGATGGTCTGCTCGCGCAAATCGAGCAAGGACAGGAAGGGAGAACTGTCCACCCCGATTCCCTCCAGTTTACGCGCGACCTCACGCTTCTTCCATCTCCACGCTAACACCGTTTTCCCCCCTGGCATGCCGGCCCAGGACCAGGAAGGTGGAAACCGAGTCCGCCATCAAGCGTAGCAGCCCTTTGGGGTCTCTGAGCTGACGCTGGCCGCGCTCTGACGCAAGCGGAGCAGTTTGGCACGGAGTTCATGTTCCACCTGGGCGCGATAGAAGGAGCGGTCGATGGGTAGCTTTTCCACGACGTCTTTACCCATCAGGACGCGGCGCCGTTCCTGCATGTCGTGAAACTCGATTGGGAAAGCAGTCCGTTGAGGTGAGCACTTCCTCTTCGCTCATGAGCAGAGGCGCGGGGTTGCCCGCGATCGCGCCACCACTTGAAGACAGGCTCCGCATCTTCCAGTTCCAGGGGCGTGACTTGGCAGGAGCACGCACATCACATTCAGGTCGGAGAACTGGTCACCACGCGCTCCCCCCGCCGCGGCCCGATCCATAAAGGATGACGGAAACAAGGCTCTCGCCATGTGCCTTCTGCAGCTTTTCGACTAGCTCGGATAGTTTTGCTTCCATGCTTTTCTACCAATTACCCGAAGCGCCACCGCCGCCCGAGTCGCCGCCTCCAAATCCCCCAGAGCCACCACCGCCGCCCCCCCCGCCATCATACCCTCCGAAGCCTCCGCCACCACGCCAACCGCTGGAGCGTCCAAATATGTTCCCCAGAATCATGCCGGTGAGAAAACCGCCCTCCTCCGCCGCCTCCGCATTCCCGCGATTCAACAAGCCAAACAGGAAGATGATGATAAAGATGATGAGCGGCCAGGGAATGCCGCCCCGAGATTGCCGTCGTGCCGGCGCTCGCGTTCTTCGTCCGAGGGAGGAGTCGAGAGAGACACCTTTAGCGGAGGCAATGCGGGTTCCCATCTCCTGCAATCCGGCCAGAACAGCTTGCCCGTAGTTGTTCTGCCCGAGAGCCGGCCGCATGGTCCGCAATACGCTGCCCACAAAGCCGTCCGGCAGAAACTGCGCCGGCTCCAACCCGTAGCCCACCTCGACGCGGTCCTTATGATCCTGAATCGAGAGCAGTAGCAGCAAGCCTTCCTGCTCCGGAGCCTTTCTTGCCGAGGCCCACTTGCGGAAACAAAGTGTTCGCGACATCTTCGACCGGCTGCCCGTCCAGCGACTTGATTGTGACCACGGCGATCTGCACACCCGTGGCCTGTTCGACGCGTGGTGCAATAGAGCTCGAGCTTGCGCCCGCGAACCGCTGTCCAGGAAGCTCGCAAAATCGCTAACGTAGCCCAGCGGCTTGAGCGTATTAAAAGGCCCCTGGCCTGCCAATAATAGGGGCAGGAACAGGACAGATACGTAACTGAACGAGTAAATAGTGAACATAGAACAGGCGGCCACCGCATCACTCCTGTTCCTGCCCCTATTATTGGCAGGCCAGGACCTCAATACGCTCAAGCCGCTGGGCTACGTTAGCGATTTTGCGAACGTTCTGGACAGCAGTTCGCGGGCGCAAGCTGAGCTTTATTGCACCACGCGTGGAGCAGGCCACGGGCGTGCAGATCGCCCTGGTCACGATCAAGTCGCTGGACGGTCAGCCGATCGAAGATGTCGCCAACACTCTGTTTCGGCAAGCTGGGGCATCGGCAAGAAAGGCAAGGACGAAGGCTTGCTGCTGCTGCTGGCCATTCAGGATCATAAGGATCGCGTCGAAGTCGGCTACGGGCTGGAGCCGATCCTGCCGGACGGCTTTGTGGGCAGCGTATTGCGGACCATGCGGCCGGCCCTCGGCGCAGAACAATTATGGGCAAGCTGTTCTGGCCGGATTGCAGGAGATGGGCTCCCGCATCGCCCCGGCTAAAGGTGTCTCTCTCGACTTTTCGCTGGACGCAGAACGCGAGCGCCGGCACGACGGCAATCTCCGGGCGGCATTCCCTGGCCGCTGATTATCTATCGATCATCTTCCTGTTTGGCTTGTTCAATCGCGGAAATCGCGGCGGCGGCGGAGGGGCGGTTTCCTGACCGGCATGATTCTGGGAACATATTGGGACGCTCCGGCGGTTGGGGGGGCGGCGGAGGCTTTGGCGGCTATGATGGCGGGGGCGGCGGCGGTGGTGGCTTTGGGGGATTTGGAGGCGGCGACTCGGGCGGCGGCGGCGCTTCGGGTAATTGGTAGAAAATGCATGGAAGCAAAACTTTCCGATCTAGTGGAAAGGCTGCAGAAGGCACATGGCGAGAGCCTTGTTTCCGTGATCCTCTACGGATCGGCCGCGGCGGGAGATCATCACGATAAGTTCTCCGATCTGAATGTGCTCTGCGTGCTGCGGCAAGTCACGCCTGAGGAACTGGCAGATGCCGAGCCGGTGTTGAACTGGTGGCGCGACGCGGCAACCCCGCGCCGCTGCTCATGAGCGAACAGGAAGTGCAGACCTCCACCGACTGCTTTCCCATCGAATTTCACGACATGCAGGAACGGCGGCGGGTGCTGATGGGCAAGGACGTGGTCGAGAAGCTGCCCATCGACCGGTCCTTTTATCGCGCCCAGGTGGAGCATGAACTTCGCGCCAAACTGCTGCGCCTGCGTCAGAAGGGCGGCCGGCTCTGCTCACAGACCCCAAAGGGCTGCTACGCTTGATGGCCGACTCGGTTTCCACGTTCCTGGTCGCTGGGCCGGCATGCGATGCTGCTGGCCGGTGTTAGCGTGGATTGGAAGAAGCGCGAAGTAGCGCGTAAACTGGAGGAGATCGGGGTGGACAGCGCGCCGTTCCTGACCCTGCTCGATTTGCGCGAGCAGACCATCGGCGAATCGCAGTTGGAGCCTCGCTCCTTGTTTGGGGATTATTTGAAAAGATTGAAAGTCCTGGTCGCGTTTGTAGACCGGCTGGAAAAATAGAGAGGAAATATGAAAATTGCGTTAATGGTGATCGGCGTTCGTGCTCTTGGCCGGACTGCTGGTGTTCGGGTCAGTGATGGGAACGCGCAATAGTCTGGTGACGGAGAAGGCCGCGATCGATTCGGCTTGGGCGCAGGTGGACGTGGCGCTGCAACGGCGCGCGGACCTGATTCCGAATCTGGTGGAAACCGTGCAAGGGTTTCGCCAAGCAGGAACAGGCCGTGATCAAAGAAATCACGGATGCCCGGGCGGCTCTGAGCGGGGCGCAAACGCCGGCCGACAAAATGGCCGCCAACGGACGGCTGGATAGCGCGTTGGGCCGCTTGCTGGTGGTGGTGGAGAATTATCCCCAGCTGAAATCGAACGAGAACTTCCTGCGGCTTGCAGGACGAACTGGCGGGAACCGAAAACCGGATCGCGGTGGAGCGGCGCAAATACAACGAAGCCGTGCAGCGCTACAACACCGACATCGAACTGTTCCCGAAGAACATCGCGGCCTCCATGTTCGGATTCGGGCCCAAGGATTACTTCAAAGCCGACGCCGCGGCGAGGACGGTACCCAAGGTGAACTTCGATAACAAATGACGACTTTTCGTAATTACATAAATGGCGAGTGGGTTTCCGGCGACACCTTTGAAGACCGGAACCCGGCGAATACGGATGAAGTAGTCGGGCTGTTCGTAAAGGGAACCGCGCGGATGTCGACGGCTGCGGCGGATGCGGCGGCGGCGGCATTTCCAGCATGGTCGTCCATGCCCGCGCCGGCGCGCGGCAACTATCTATTCAAAGTCGCCGAGATCCTCGATCGCAAGTTCGACGACATCGCGGCCGAGATGACGCGCGAAGAAGGCAAGACTCTGCCCGAGGCGAAAGGCGAAATGCCGCCGCGCCATCAACATTTTCCGCTATTACGGTGGCGAAGGCTCGCGGCTGCCCGGTTTGCTGGTTCCCTCCGAGCGCGATCGCGTCCACATGTTCGCCATCCGCAAAGCGATCGGCGTGGTCGGGCTGGTCACGCCCTGGAATTTTCCGATCGCCATTCCGGCCTGGAAGATGGCTCCGGCGTTGATCTGCGGAAATACGATCGTGGTGAAGCCGGCCTCCGCGTCGCCGCTGTGCGCCTGGCGCATTGTGGAGGCTTGTCATGAAGCGGGCATTCCCAAAGGCGTTGTGAATTTTGTGGCGGGATCGGGCGGCACGCTGGGCAAGGCGTTGGTGGAAGCAAAGCCGCTGAAAGCGATCTCGTTCACCGGATCCTGCGAGGTGGGCCGCTGGCTGCACGCGGAAGCATCCAAGCGATCGCTGCGCATCCAACTCGAGATGGGCGGCAAGAATCCGACCATCGTGCTGGCCGACGCCGATTTCAACTCCGCGGTCGAGAATGTGGTGAACGCGGCGTTCTTCTCCACCGGCCAGAAATGCACCGCCACCAGCCGCGCCATTGTCGAAGACGCCATTTACGACAAGTTCGTGGAGGCGCTGGCAGAGCGCACCAAGAAGCTGAAAGTCGGCGACGGCATGAAGCCGGGGATCGATATCGGTCCGGCGGTGGACGAGGGCCAACTCGATACCGATCTGAAGTACATCGAGATCGGCAAGAAGGAAGGCGCGCGTCTGGTGTGCGGCGGCAATCGCTTGACCGGGCGACGGCTACGACAAGGGCTACTTCGTCGAGCCCACGATCTTCGCCGACGTCACCGAAGACATGACCATCGCGAAGGAAGAGATCTTCGGTCCGGTGCTGGCCGTTATGCGCGCGAAGGATTTCGAAGACGCCATGCGCATCGCGAATGACATCCCGATGGGGCTTTCCGCGTCGATGCAAACCACCAACATTTCGCGCGTGTTCGATTTCGTGTACCGCATGGAAGCGGGACTGCTGACCGTCAATCTGCCGAGCGCCGGCGTTGAATATCAATTGCCGTTCGGCGGCACGAAAGAGTCGAGCTTCGGATCCAAAGAACAGGGTCCCGCCGCTCTGGAATTCTACTAGCGACTACAAGACGATTTATCTGAAATATTAGAAACTGGCCATTTTAATGCAATTAGGACAAATTCAAGTGGAATAATGCCGTGACGGCGGCGGTTTTCGAAGGCGGACTGCGCGCGGCCGATTCCGGAACATATCGATTTACGATTTGATCTGCCGCTCCGAGAAGGAGGGCATGCCGCTCTCCGCGCATGGCCGCCAGGACGTTGGCCGCGCCAGCCGCGTACCGGCGATGCCGCTGATCCCGATCAAGCCCAAAGAAGTGTGGGCGTGCGGCTGCACTTATCAAACCAGCGCTTCCTTTCGCGATGCCGAGCATGGCACGCGCGAAGGCTTCTACGCCCACGTCTACAACGAGCCGCGGCCCGGAAGTGTTTTTCAAAGGAACGGCGCGGATCTGCGTGGGACCGGGACAACCCATCGGGATCCGGTCGGATTCGCAAGTTCACCGCGCCCGAGCCGGAACTGGCGGTGATTCTCGGCTCGAAAGGCAAGGTGCTCGGCTATACGCTGGCGAACGATGTTTCGGCTTGGGACATCGAACGCGAAAACCCGCTGTACCTGCCGCAATCGAAAATGTACGCCTGCGCGTGCTCGCTGGGTCCGGTCAGATCGTCACGGCCGACGCATCTGAAGGATCCCTACGATCTGCAGATGACCTGCACGATCGAGCGAGGCGGCAAGACGATCTTTTCCGGCGAGACCTCCACTTCGCGTTGAATCGCAAAATCGAGACGCTGATCGAGTACTCTGCTGCGCGCGAATCCGGTGCCGGCCGGTTCGGTGCTGTTGACCGGAACCGGAATCATCGTGACAGAGGAAGCCGCGCTCGCCGAAGGCGACATCGTTTCGATTCGAGTTTCTGATATCGGCGAATTGGTAAATCCCGCGATCGTCGTATAGTTCGGAGACGGATAGCTTGAAAGTATGTAGCTCGGAAACGGGACCGTCAACTATGGTGTCTACTTGGCGTGGCTGACAATTTGAACAGGCGTTTACCTGCCGGGGCTGAGATTGTGTCCGGTGGCGTGCACTTCCGCGTGTGGGCGCCCGGAGCGCAAATCGGTAGACGTGGTTATCCCGGGAGAACCCAACCGTTTCTTCCCATTGCAACGGGAGTCCGGCGATGGTATTTTTCCGGCCTGGTTTCAGCAGCTTCCGAAGGAACGCTTTACAAATACCGTCTGGATGGTGCCGACTGGTATCCCGGACGTCGCTTCGCGATTTCAGCCCACCGGTCCGCACGGATTTTCACAGGTTATCGATCCCGATACCTTTCGATGGACGGACCGCAAATGGACGCGGCGTCAAGTTGGAAGGCCAAGTCGTCTACGAGATGCACATCGGCACCTTCACCAAGGAGGGCACCTGGAAGGCCGCTCTAGCGCAGTTGCCCGCCTGGCGGAGATCGGGATCACGCTGCTGGAAGTAATGCCGGTCAACGAATTTCCAGGGAAGTTTGGCTGGGGGTATGATGGAGTCCACCCGTTCGCTCCACCCGCCTCTACGGTTCGGCCGACGATTTCCGCAGCCTTTGTGGATCGCGCCCACGCAACTCGGAATGGGCGTGATCCTGGATGTCGTTTACAACCATCTGGGTCCGGACGGCAACTACTTCTCGCGCCTTTTCGCAAGTACTACTTCACCGACAAACATGAGACGGACTGGGGCGAGGCATCAACTTCTACGCCGAGCACAGCCAGCCCGTGCGCGACTTGTTTATCGCCAACGCGGGCTACTGGATTCGCGAATTTCATCTGGATGGCCTGCGGCTGGATGCGACGCAGAACATCTACGACGAATCGAAGGATCACATCCTGGCAGCCATCGGCGCGCGAAGTTCGCAAGCAGGCGCGCTGGACGCGGGACCGTCGATCATGGCGGAGAACGAGCCGCAGGAAGTGAAATTGGTGCGTCCCCGGAGAAGGGCGGCTACGGCCTGGATGCGCTCTGGAACGACGATCTGCATCACACCGCCATGGTCCGGCTGACCGGACACAATGAGGCCTACTACACCGATTATTGCGGCACGCCGCAGGAGTTTGTTTCGGCCGCCAAATACGGATATTTGTATCAGGGCCAATGGTACAAATGGCAAAGCAAACGGCGCGGCTCGCCGAGTTTCGGCGTCAAGCGTCCGGCCTTCGTCAACTTTCATTCAGAACCACGATCAGGTGGCCAATTCCGCCCGGGGCATGCGCGCCCACATGCTGAGCAGTCCCGGACTCCACAAGGCCATGACCGCGCTGATCCTGCTGATGCCAGGCACTCCCATGCTTTTCCAAGGCGAGGAGTTTGCGTCTTCCAGTCCGTTCCTCTTTTTTGCCGACCACAAGTCCGGAGATCGGCGCCCTGGTTCGCGAAGGACGGCGCAAGTTTCTCTGCCAGTTCCGCAGCCTGGCGCTTCGAGAGATGTGGGGCTGCTTTGCCGATCCCTGCGATCGAAGAGACATTTCGAGCGCTCCAAGCTGGATCATTCCGAGCGCGAACAAGGCAAGCATGCCGCAGACACCCGCAAGATGACTTGCGACATTCTCAAACTGCGGCGGGAAGATCCGGTCATAGCCTGCAGGGCCGCAACGGAATCGATGGCGCCGTCTTGAGCCCAGACGCTTTCGTGATTCGCTATTTCGGGATGGACTGCGACGATCGGCTGCTGATCGTCAACTTCGGCAGGGACCTGAAACTGAATCCCGCCCCGGAGCCTTTGTTGGCGCCGCCCGAAGGATCAGGAATGGGACGTGATCTGGTCCACCGAAGGCCCGCACTACGGCGGCTGCGGAGTGCCTGAGGCCGACACCGTCGAAAACTGGATGCATCCAGGGACACGCCGCCATCGTGCTAAAACCATCGGCGCAGCAACGCACCTCGACTCAGCTCTTCTCCTGAGGAGAGGCTGGCGCTTTGGACCGAGCTTCTTCAACAACGCCATCTGACCCGCATGATATGCATTGTGCTGAGCAATGCCGTGCAGAATCTCGTAATGCAACTCCGTGTCCGCTCCTAACTTCTGAACCGATTCCACTAGTCTGCTTGCCGCGTTCGCTAACTCCAGCTGCGCTTTACGCCAAGCCTCATCCCTCGTTTCTACCACCGCAGGCCAATCGCGATCCCCCTTCAGGCTCTCGTACTGTTTCCCGAGCACCGTTTGATTCACCTCCACCATCCAGGCCCGTAAATGTTCTACCAATTCCCAGATCGAATGCCCTCCTGGAATTGGATGAGCCGCTGCCGTCTCCGCCGACACATTCTCCAGTGCCTGCGACACCGAAGGGCCGTGCCAGGGTTCGCCCAGAAACGACCGGTGCAATTGATCCGCAATCCGTTCTGCCTGATTCATGCGGCCATCCTAACAGAGCGAAAATAGAGCGAGCGCGACGAGATTACAAACTGCATGATTCATACCGAAGCCCAACTTGAAGATTTCCTCTCCACGCCATCGCCCGCGGACATCGCCGCCATCTCCAAACTGGACGAGTCTCTCCTCGTTCTAGGGGCTGCCGGAAGATGGGTCCCAGTCTCGTCCGTCGTGCGCAGCTTGCCGCGGACCAGGCCGCCAGGAAACTCCGCATCATCGCCGTAGCCCGCTTCACGCAGCCCGAAATCGCCGACGCTCTCTCCGCCGCCGGGATCGAAATCGTCCGCGCCGAGCTCACCGATCGCGAACAGGTGGCCCGCCTTCCAGACTCGCCCAACGTCATCTTCATGGCCGGTCGCAAATTCGGCTCCACGGGAAATGAGCCGCTCACCTGGGCCGTGAACGCCTGGGCCCCCGGGCTCGTAGCCGATCGCTATTCGCACTCTCGCATCGTTGCCTTTTCCACCGGCAACGTCTATCCGCGGGTCTGCTCGGCAGCGCCACCGGCTTTCCGGTACGCGCCGAATTGCTTGACGTGGGCGACTCGATCTTGCTGTACACCGACGGCCTGATCGAAATCCTGGCCGGCCATTAGAGGCCAGCACCGCCGAATTCGCCGAGCTCGACGGCAAATATCGTCGGCGGCCAAAGTGGCTTCGTCATCGAGTCATCGGTACGGCCGATCGACCGAATCTGCTCGGAGACAGTGGAATTGCTGCTGCGCTCGACGGGCTACAGCGACGACGTGACGCTTCTTGCGGCGCAACGCCGGACACCGCTCGCACCGCTGCACATGACACTGGATGCGACCATCCGGGCCGCGCGTGCGGTACGGACCCGACTAAGGCAATGGCTGTCGGAGCTCGGCGCCACTACCGACGACATCTCCGATGTGGTGCATGCCATATCGGAGTTCGTCGAGAACGCAATCGAGCACGGTTATGGCACAGAGGTTCCCGACGGCATTATCGTCGAGGCGACGCTGTCCGGCGATGGCAACTTGCGCGCGTCGGTGACCGACCATGGACGGTGGAAGGATCACCGCGAGGGCGAGACTGGCCGTGGCCGCGGCCTCGCCATGGCCGAGGCCCTGGTGTCGCAGGCACACGTCAGCCATGGGGTCGATGGGACGACCGCCAGCTTGACACACCGACTCTCGCGGCCGGCGAATTTTGTCACTGACTCAAATGTCGCCCGGGCGACCCATCGGCGGTCGGTCAGCGCGGCATTCGTCTCCGAGGTCAGCGAACCGGGCCGCATCGTGGTCAGTGGCGACGTCGACTCCAACACCGCATCCACCCTGGACCGTCAGATCGCAGTCGAAAGCCGTTCCGGTGTCGCACCGTTGACGGTCGATCTCACCGCCGTCACCCACCTCGGGTCGGCGGGCGTCAGCGCGCTGGCCGCGGCCCGCGAGCGAGCGCACCGACAGGGCAGCGAGTACGTGCTGGTTGCACCGCCGGGAAGCCCTGCGCACCACGTTTTGTCGCTGGTGCAGATCCCGGTGGTCAGCGGGCTCGCCGAGAACCTGCTCGCCGAGGGTTAGGCCCGGTCGGCTCGCTCGCCGTGCCGTACTTGGTTGAACGGCACCCCGCGGTCGGCGGCGTATTCCCGGGGGAATCCCAGCACCCGCTCGCCGATGACGTTGCGGGCCATCTCGGTTGTGCCGCCGCCGATGGCGACGGTCTGCCGGGATAAATACCGCAGGCCTGTTTCGAGTCCGGCGCCCTGCTCCCCCACCACGCCGGCACTTCCCGCGATCGCCAGAGCTGTGTCGACATCGGTGGTGGTGGTTTCGGAGTGAAACAGCCTGATGAGCGTTCCGGCGGCCGGCGGCAGCACACCGTCTCTGACGCTGCGGTACACGTGCCCGATCAGTTGCTCTGCTACGGCGCGGTGCACCAGGGCGCGACCGGCCATCTCGTGCACGCGCTCGTTGTCGGCTTGTCCGGTCTTCTCCGCAAGCGCCACGTAGTCAACCGGAATCGCAGTGCCGCCCTCGCTACCGCTGCCGCTGGCGAACTCGGACCCCTGCCCCACCGCCCGGCGTTCGTGGTACAGCTGCCGGGACGCCACCGCCCAGCCGCCGTCGACCTCCCCGACGACGGCGTCGTCTCCGACGTCGACACTGTCGAGGAACTCTTCGCAAAATTCTTTTGAACCGCTCAGCATCGTGATGTGCCGCAACGTGATTCCCGGATGCGCGATGGGCACCAGGAACATCGTCAGGCCCTCGTGCTTGGGCACGTCCCAGTTGGTGCGGGCCAGACACAGGCCGTACTCGGCGGCGAACGCACTCGTGCTCCAGGTCTTGGCGCCGTTGATGATCCAACGGTCACCACGCCGCTCGGCCCGGGTGAGGACACCCGCCAGGTCCGATCCGCCGCTGGGTTCACTCAACAACTGCACCAGCACTTCCTCACCGCGCAGCGCCGCCGCGATGTGCTGCCTCTTCTGGTCTTCGCTGCCGGTGTCGAGCAGCGTGGCACAACAGATGGTGAACGTAGGGGTGTTGAGAATCAACGGCATCTCGTAATGGAGGGATTCGACGTCGAATGCCTTTTGGTATTCGTAGTCCAGCCCAAGGCCGCCGTATTCGCGGGGAAAGCAGATGCCGGCGAATCCGCCCTCATACAAACGCTTTTGCAGTTCCCTGGCCCTCAGCCACGATCGTTCCTCGTCACGCGGCGCGGCGGGTGGGGGCTCATTGTCGACGGCGGGCATGTTGTCCGCCAGCCATGCCCTGGCCCGGGCGGCGAACTCCGCAACAGACTCGGTCGACGTCATCGGATCTTCATCATTTCGCCGAACGACCCGCCTTCTCGAACTCGTATACGCGCAGATTATGTTCCTCCGGCGTGCCAAACGTGCTGCGGTACAACGTGATCCGGCGGAGATACAGGTGCAGGTCGTGCTCCCAGGTGACGCCGATGCCACCGTGCATCTGCACACACGCCTGTACGATCTGACCGGCCATCTCGCCCACGTAGGACTTGGCGATGCTGGCTGACAAATTCGCTCCCGGCGCGCGGGCCGCCACGTCGGCGACCGCCGCCGAGGTGGTGGCGCGACAGGCTTCCAGCCAGAGCTTCATGTCAGCGAATTTGTGCTTGAGGGCCTGGTACGAGGCCAACGGACGGCCAAAGGTGTGTCGGTCCAGCGCCCACCGCACGGTGAGGTCGAACACCGTCTGCAGCGCACCGACCACCTCGGCGCATTGCAGCAGCTGGGCGATCTGGCTTTGACGATCGACGAGTGCGGCCGTCTCGTCGGCGGTGCCAACGGCCGCCGACCGTGGCACCACGACACCGTCGAAGTGCACCCGGGCGTATTGCTTGACCAGATCAACCGACTGCTGGGGCTCGATGCGGACCCCCGGCGCGGCGGTCGGAACAAGGAACTGACGAATCTCAGCGGGGTCGGTGCCGCAGCGCGCCACCACCAGCAGCGCCGCGCTCTGGGCGCCCGCCTCGACGAGATCCTTGACACCGTCGATGCGGTAACCGGAGTCGGTCTCGGTGGCAGCGACCGATGGCTTCAGCGGTGCCCAGCCCCCGCCCGGCTCACAGACCGCCCACGACGCCACGGTTTCACCCGATACCAGCGTCTCGATGGCGTCGGCGTGCTCGTCGGAGTTTGTGCACTCGACGAGCGCGGCCAGTACGGTGCTGACCGGATACAGCGGTCCGGGGGCCACCGTCTTGCCGAGTTGCTCGGCGACCATTGCCAGATCGGCGAAGCCGCTCTCCGAAACGCTTCCGCCGCCCAACTCCTCAGGCACGAGCAGACCCGTCCAGCCGAGCTCCGCGGCGCGCTGCCACCACGCGGGGTCAAATGACATACCCGCGGCGTGCAGTTCCCGAACCCGGCGCAGCGGCGCTTCCTTTTCCAGGAACGCTTGGGTGGTCGAAGTGAAGAGGATCTTTTCGGGAGAGTCGAGGGTGGTCATAGTGCCGAGGGGATCCTTCTTGACATTCGATCGCTGCGGCTGCAACGGAAACGGTTTGAGTGTTTGATCATCCGCCCGATCGGTCCTCGGTTGGCTGGCGGTTCTGATGTTAGCAACGCGCAATACGGTAAGAGGTACCGGAGGTCAGTCGGTAAAACCTGGACGAGGCAGTCGACGACGGGCCACGGCACAACCGGCGGCGTCACCGCAATGCGGTTGCGCTACATGGCGAACACGCGGCGCACCGCCTGCGCGTGCAGCGCCCGATTCTCTTGCGAAACAAGCCAATCGGGAACCATGGAATCGAAGCCATTGAAGGTCGCGGCGATCACGTGCAATTCGGTGTGGACGTATGCGTGCAACAGCCGGTTGGCATAGTCGATGGCCTCGTCGCGGCACGGATCGATCTCGGAGCAGCTCACGAACGTTGGCGGCAGGCCTTCGAGATTGGCCCGGTGCGCGGGGACGTGCTGACCGTTGGCGTGGGCGTGGCCCAGATAGTGGTTCCACGCCCGGCTGACGGCGGGGCCGTTCAGACCGGGGGTGCGCTGAAATTCGCGGCGTGACGGCGTGGCGTCGGAATCGAGCATCGGCTGGTGCAGGATCTGCATCAGGATCGCTGGGCCTTCCTGGTCGAACATGCGCTGGGTCAGACCCGCGACCAGTGCCGCGCCGGCGTCGCGGCCCATTACCGCGACGCGGCCGGCGTCGGCGTCCAGCTCCGCGCTGTTGCCGACGGCATAACGGAGGGCCGCCTCGACATCGTCGAGTGCCGCCGGGCACGGATTTTCGGGGGCAAGCCGGTAGTCGACCGAAACCACCAGGCAACCGCCGTCACGGGCCAGCTCGACGCAGTGCGCATGGTCGGTTTCCAGGTTCCCGGTGACGAATCCGCCGCCATGGGCGTACAGCACCAGCGGCGCGGAGGATTCGGTGCGGCCGCGATACAGACGCAGGCCGAGCTGCTGCCCGTCCGGACCGGCGATGGATCGCGAATCAACGGAGACGCCGGTGGTATCGGCGGCTGCGGCGCGCTGCGCGGCCAGCAGGTTGGCGTGTTCCCGCTCCGCCGGCAGTGTCTCGGCACGGAATTCGAAGGCGCCCAGCTGCACGGCGGCATCACGCAGCACCGGATCGATGCGGTTGAGGCCGTGCGGCCGGGCCAGGTTGGTCTGTGTCATATCAAACTCGTTTTTTCGGGCTCGTCGTGCGGGCTCAGCGGCGGTCCCGGAAGGTGAGCCTTTACGGAAACCTCCTTCAAGGTAGACCTGCGCTTTTAGGCGCTGACACACCGGCGCCGCGAAACGGGCCCGGCGGGCCGGCGTCGCGTAGAGACAGGGTCGGTCGCCGTCCGGCGCGGCTGCCCAAGCCTTTGGGCTTCGTTGCTATCTATACTATGATAGCTATTTTCGGCTCGGTTCCACCCGCCGTGGAATTCGCGGGCACTCGCAATAGGTCCCGTGAACGGCATTATCGGTTGTTTCAGGAGGAGCGCTGATGACGCTCAGCACTGGCTCGAACGGTCAGCCCGTTGTACCTTCACTCGATTTCAGCGGGGAAACCAGCCCCTACCCGTTTTTTCAGCACATGCGCCACACCGACCCGGTGTGGCACGGTTCGCTGAGCGATAACAGTCAGTTGCCGGAAGAGCTGCGGCCCAGTGACGAGTGGGTCCTGTTCGATTACGACGGTGTGTCCCAAGCCTTTCGCGACGACCGGATCTTCACGTCGGCCGCCTACGACAAGACGATCGGACTGGTGATGGGACACACCATCCTGGCGATGGGGGGCAGGGAACACCACGATCACCGCAACCTGGTGGCCAAGGCGTTCCGGGCGACCGCGCTGGAGCGCTGGGAACCGTCGGTCATCGGGCCGGTCTGCGATCATCTGGTCGACGAAATCAAGAACGACGGGCATGCCGATCTGGTGAAGGCGGTGACTTTCGAATTTCCCACGCGGATCATCTCGACGCTGCTCGGTCTGCCCGCTGAGGATCTGGATTTCTTCCGGCGGTTGTCCCTTGACCTGATCTCGATCCCAACGGACATTGTGGCGGGACTGAACGCCGCCACGGAGCTCCGCGACTACTTCCTCAAGCAAGTCGAGCAGCGTCGGCGCAAGCTCACGGACGACATCATTGGCGACCTGGTTGCCGCCGAGATCGACGGAGAGAAACTCACCGACGAGGCCATCATCGCCTTCCTGCGGTTGCTGCTGCCGGCCGGCCTGGAGACTACCTATCGCTCGTCGGGCAATCTGCTGTACCTGCTGCTGACCCACCCCGAACAGTTGGCGATGGTCAACCAGGACCGGTCGTTGATCCCGATGGCGATCGAGGAGGGTCTGCGGTTCGAAACGCCACTGACCATGGTGATGCGCACCACGACCGAGGAGGTCGAAATCGGCGGCAAGACCATTCCGGCCGAGGCCCAGATCGACATGTGTATAGGTTCGGCCAATCGCGACGAGAACCGCTGGACCGATGCCAATACCTTTGACATCCGCCGGCCGCGGCAATCCCACATCGCCTTCGCCGGCGGTATCCACATGTGTCTCGGCATGCACCTGGCCCGGCTGGAAACGCGGGTCATGCTGAACAGCTTGTTGGACCGCGTCAAAGATCTGGCGTTCGTGCCCGACGACGGAACCGGAGAGGAATCCAAGATCGTCGGGCTCACCTTCCGGTCGCCGAACAAGCTTCCGGTGACGTTCGCCCCCGCCGCATGAGAAGCCACGCAGCGATCCTGCACGACGTCGGCGGACCGTGGTCCGTCGAGGAATTCGAGCTCGATCCCCCCAAGATCGGCGAGGTCCTGGTGCAGATGGCAGCTGCCGGCTTGTGCCACTCCGACGACCACATCCTCAAAGGCGACATGTCAGCGCCCAACGAGGTGATGCGATCGATGGGGCTGCCGACCATGTTCCCGACGATCGGTGGCCACGAGGGCTCCGGCATCGTGCGGGAGATCGGCCCCGGTGTCACCGACTTCGCGCCCGGAGACCACGTGGTGATGTCGTTCGTCGCCGTGTGCGGCCAATGTCGTTGGTGCGCCAGTGGAATCGAGTACCTTTGCGACGTCGGGATCGGCACCATGATCCCGGGGATGCCGACCGACGGCACCTTCCGCCACCACACCGCCGACGGCCACAAACTGGGCCACATCGCCAAGATCGGCGCTTTCGCCGAACACACTGTGGTGTCGACGAATTCACTGGTGAAGATCGAGCAGCACCTGCCACTGACGTCGAGTGCGCTGCTGTCCTGTGCCATCCCCACCGGTTACGGTTCGGTCGCCAACCGGTCGAACATGCGCGCCGGCGATACCGTCGTGGTGATCGGCGTCGGTGGGATCGGCACGGGCGCGATCCAGGGTGCCCGGATCAACGGCGCCGCCCAGATCGTGGCTGTCGACCCGGTGGAGTTCAAACAGAAATCGGCGCTGCGGTTCGGGGCGACACACAGCGCGGCCACGATCGCCGAGGCGCTGGATCTGGTGCGTGGCCTGACGTACGGAGTGATGGCCGACGCGGTGGTGGTCTCACCCTCGTTGATCACCGCCGAGGACGTTCGTGACGCGGTGCAGCTGACCCGCAAGGGCGGCACCTGCGTGCTGACCGGCATGACCTCGCAGTTGACCCGGTCGGTCAAGATCGACCTGCAGGACTTCATCCTGATGAATAAGACGTTGGCGGGCACCATATTCGGCTCGTGCAACCCGAAGGCGGACATCGTCCGGCTGGCTCGGCTCTATGAAACCGGCCAGCTTCAACTCGACGAGATGATCACCAAGCGTTATCGCCTCGACGAGGTCAACGACGCCTACGACGATTTGCTCAACGGCAAAATCGTCCGGGGCATCATCGATTTCGGGATCGCCTGAAGTTATTTCCGGCGGTTCAGCAGCCGCTGCAACTGGCCGTACGCGTCGATCGGGCTGTGTAGCGCCAAGCCGCCGTCGGCATGCACGATTTGGCCGGTCACCCAGGGCAATTCAAGGACGCCGGCGATAACGGCGGCCACATCGGCAGCTTCGCCCAGCCCGCCCAGTGTCGTCCTTTCGGAAAGTTCTTCCACCCAACCGGGCAAGGCCTCCGGATTAGGCAGCATCGGCGTACGAGTAACACCGGGACCCACTGCGTTCACCCGGATGCCATTGCTGCCCCATTCCTCGGCGGCGACTTTCACCAGCATGTTCACCCCCGCCTTCGAGACACAGTAGGCGCCCATATCCCGGTCGGCGACGGTGGCGCTGATGCTGGAGACCGCCACGATCGAGCCGCCCACCCCCGCGTCGATCATGGCCTGCGCCGCAGCGCGAATGGTGAGCCAGGTGCCGGTCAGGTTTATCGATAACACTCGTTCCCACTGCGCGAGCGATTGTTCCAGCAGTAAGCCCGACGCACCGATCGCGGCGCACGTCACCACCCGGGTGGGCGTACCGTGCTCGCGCACGGTTTGTTCCATCGCCGCCGAGACCGCTTCGGGATCGCTGACGTCGCAGACGATGTCACCACCGGAGAGATCCCATACCACGACGTGGTAGTCGGCGTCGCGCAGCTTTCGGGTGACCTCCCGTCCAATGCCGGACGCACCTCCGGTCACTACGGCGCTCGACGCGCTCATTGCGCGGGCCCGATCAACTCGACCACTACGCCATCGGGTGCGGTGATGACGGCCATCGGGACGGACTTGCCCGCCGGGGCCGCAACGGTGATCCGGCGAACACCATCGGTGAAGCCCAATTCGGCTAGTGCGGAGAGTGTTTCGTCCACATCACGCTGCAGGGAGAGCAAGAAGAAACCGTGGCGCGGACCGGCAGATACGGGCAGCGCTTCGTTGGCGCCCACAAAGGCAACCAACTCGACAATCCCGGTTTCTGGCGTATGCGGATCACCGAGGAATACCGACTGCAGTCGATCGGTCTGTGCGCCGAACAGTTCTGGCCAGTCTCCGATGAAGGTGTGGCCGAACAGTTTGGTAAATCCCAGGCCGTCGCGCCAGAATTTCATTGAAAGTTCGACGTCAGCGGTGCAGATTGCGGCGTGATGGATCCCTAGCATGGGCTTCCTCTCGAGTACCGAGCCTTTGATGTTGGCAGCTTCTAGACGACCTTGGCCATGGTGTGATCCCACAATTCACGCGCGAGGATGGGATCGCTGGCCGCCCTATTGGCTTTGGCGACTTTGCCTTTCACGTAGTATTCGCCGGCCGCCCAATCGACACCGGGCACGCTGGTAGCCAGCCAGACCAGCTGATCGGCGCCGTGATTTGCCGATTTGATCATCCGACTGAGCGGCGTCCGTTGCATGGTGGTCAGAAACCGCGAGCCAGATGATTGGCCGATGTTGGTGTTGACGAAACCCGGGTGGACCACCGCCACCGAAAGACCGCCGGCGGCAAAGCGCCGATGTAATTCTCTGGTGAACAAGATGTTTGCCAGCTTCGCCAATGCGTAGGCGGTGCTGGGCCGGCGCCGGTCCGTTGCGTCGAAATCGGCGAGCTTGACTTTGCGCAACAGCCGCTGAGACGAACTGGACGTATTGACGATCGTGGCCCGCGAACCGACCAAAACGTCCAGCAACTGCGTGGTCAGCAAGAATGCTGCCAGGTAGTTGACTTGAAGGGTGATCTCATGGCCGTCGGCCGTCAGCTGCGGCTTTGAGAAGACTCCCCCGGCGTTGTTGCCCAGCACGTCGATGCGCGGATACCCCGACCGGATCTTGTCCGCCAGGGCCCGCACCTGAGACAGGTCGGCGAAGTCGGCAACGAAGTAGTCGGCGCCCAGCTCCGCGGCCACGGCCGCGGTCTTGCACTCCGACCGTCCCACCAGTACCACGTTGTCGCCGCAGTGGCTGATCCGGCGGGCCGCCGCCGCGCCGATGCCGTCGCTGGCACCGGTGATGACAATCGTCCTACGCGCCATTGCCTCGACCTCCACGGGGAGTCTAGCGACAACCGCCGCGCCGATGCCGCCACTAAGCGGACCGCTCACACCACCGTGCGCGATGACGCGATCAAAGGGGTCGCCGCAGTCAAGCCAGCGAGTACCGAACCGGCAGATGTTTGAGTCCGCCGACGAAGGTGGTGGCGACCAGTTCCGGCTCACCGTTCAGCTCAATGGATTTGAGCCGCGGCACCAGCTCGGAGAAGAAGCTGCTGACCTCCATGCGGGCCAGCGCGGCACCCATGCAAAAGTGCACACCGTAGCCGAAGGCCAGGTGCTTGTTGGGGTCGCGCCCGACGTCGAAGCGGAACGGGTCGCCGAAGACGTCCTCGTCACGATTGGCCGAAACGTAGGACAGCAGCACCGAATCCCCCCCAGCGATGGGCACGCCACGCACGGTGGTGTCCTTGGCTGCGGTCCGCATGAATTCCTTGACCGGGGTCACCCAGCGGATCATCTCCTCGGTGGCCAGCGGCATCAGGTCGAGGTTTTCACGCAGGCGGTGACACTGGCCGGGATTCTCGATGAGCGCTTGCAGCCCGCCGGAGATGGTCGCGCTGGTGGTGTCGTGGCCGGCGGTGGCCACGATCAGGTAGTAGGACACGGTGTCGATGTCCGACAGGGGTTCGCCGTCGATGCGGGCGTTCGCGATTGCCGACGCGAGATCCTCGGTCGGATGCTCGCGGCGAGACGCCGTCACCCCGTTGAAGTAACCGAACATGTCCAACAACGCCGGCAGCTGATCCTCGTTCGTGCTGCCCCGTTTGAATTCGGAGTCGTCGCTACCGAACAATTCCTGGGTCAGCTTGAGCATGCGCGGAAAATCGGCCTCCGGCAACCCCAACAGCGACATGATCACGTAGAGCGGGTAATTGACGGCGACTTCCTGAACGAAGTCACATTCGGGGCCCGCCGCAATCATCTTGTCGACGTAGATCCTGGCCAGTTCGTCAATACGAACCTTCAAGGCCCGCATTGCCTTTGGGCGGAACCACTCGGAGCCGATCGCGCGCACCACCCGATGTTGCGGATCGTCCAGATGGATCAGCGTGCGTACACCGGCGGCAGCCTGCATCTCATCGCCCGCCGCGGTGGTCAGTACGGGCCGCGGCCAGTTGGTGAAGAGCATGTTTTCGCGTTCGATGTCCATGATGTCGGCGTGTTTGGCGATCGCCCAGAACGGCCGGTAGTTCGGAACGTCCACCCAGGACACCGGAGCGGTGGCGCGCAGGTGCGTCAGCGCAGCATGCAGCCGCTGCTCGTCGGTGTACGCCAACGGATCCGCCAATAGCTTCGCGGCCTCGTCCATCGTCGTTGCGCTCACTGGTGAAACTCCTTTAGTGCGGCGGTGATACAGGTCGCGGAAGCGGTCAGAAAGATTGGTAGGACACGGTCGATCGCGCCCTCGCAACGCTTTTTCAGCCCAGCGGCAATGGTGTCGAGCGGCCCGACAACGGCGAAAGCCGCAAGCACCTCGTCGTCGATGAGCGATCCCATCGCGTCCCACTCTCCCGCCAGCGACAGGCGGTGCAGTTCGGTGTGCAGCTCGCTCCACCCATGCAGGTCGAGGACCTTGCGGTAAGCCGGTGTTGAGCCGTAGAAGGCGATCTGCTTGCGCACCGCAGCGGTGGCGGTGGCCAGTTCGGCGTCATCGCGACCGGTGGCGATGAGCACCTCGCACGACACCTCGAAGTCGCCGCGGTCGCGCCCACTGCGTTGCATACCGCGCTGCAGCGCCGGCACGGTCACCTCATCGAGGTAGCGCTTGGAGACCATCGGGTGCCCCAGGTGACCGTCGGCCAACTCGCCGCACATCTCGGTCATCGTTTCACCCACGGCGGCCAGAAAGATCTTCGGCGGCGGATATGGCTGCGGCTCAGGGGTGAACATCGGAGTCATGATCTTGTGGGTGTAGAAATCGCCCTCGAATCGAAGTTTGGTGCCGTCCGCCCATGCCGACCAGATGGCACGCAGCGCGGACACGAATTCGGCCATCCGGCGCGCCGGATGACTCCACGGCATGCTGAATCGCTTTTCGATGTGCGGCTGGATCTGGGTTCCCAGCCCGAGGATGAACCGGCCCTTCGAGTACGCCTGCAGATCCCAGCCGACGTTGGCGACGATCATCGGATTACGCGCGAATGCCACCGCGATGTTGGTGCCGAGTTCCAGGCGCGAGGTGTGTTCCGCGGCCAGCAGCAACGGGAGGAACGGGTCGTGATTGGTTTCAGCCGTCCAGCCTCCGTCACAGCAGCGCTCTTCCAAAGCGGCGGACGCGTCGGCCACCTCCGCGAGCCGATTGGGGATGCCCCCGTCGACCTTGAGGCGCGCGGTTTCGGGCATGCGGGTAACTTTACAGTAAGCAATCCAGTATGTGACCCTGCAAATCTGGTCGCGCGACGAATCTTCCATGAGGTAGGACATAGACATGCCGAAAGCCCAGGATTGGGGAGAAACGCTCGAGGATCTTGAGCGGCGCCGTCAGCACGCGCGGTCAATGGGCGGGCCGGAGCGACTCGACAAGCACCACAACAAGGGCAAGCTCGACGCCCGCGCACGAATCGAGTACCTCCTCGACCCGGGCACATTCCGCGAGCTCGGCACGCTGGTCGGCGGTGAGATCGCGGCCGACGGCCTGATCGTCGGCTCCGGCTCGATCAATGGCTCACCGGTGATGCTCGGCGCCGAGGACTTCACCACCATGGCGGGCAGCATCGGACCCGGCGGCAACTCGAAGCGATACCGGATCGCCGAATTGGCACTGCGCGAAAAGATCCCGCTGGTGATGCTGCTCGAAGGCGCCGGGTTTCGTCCCGGCGGCGGGCACTATGGCCGCACCCCGACCGACCTACTGGCCCAGGCGCAGTGCTCGGGCCGCGTCCCGACCGTCGGTGCCGTGCTCGGGCCGTCGGCCGGGCACGGCGCGCTGGTGGCCCCGGTCTGTGACTTCCGGATCATGAGCAGGCAGGGCGCGATCTTCACCGCCGGTCCGCCCGTCGTCAAAGAGTCCACCGGAGAAGACATTTCGAAGGAGGACCTCGGTGGGCCGGATGTCGCTTTACCCAGCGGGGTGATCCACAACGTCGCCGAGGACGACGAAGCGGTGCTCGACGATGTCCGGCGCTACCTGTCCTACTTTCCGCCGAGCGCGTGGTCGTATCCGGCATCGTTGCCGCAGGACGAGGACAGCGAGCCACGAGCGACGCCGGAGCTGCTCGACATCGTGTCCCGCGACAACCGCCGCGTTTACGACATGCGCGCCGTGCTCGACGTGGTTTTCGACCGGCCCGACTGGTTCGAAGTCCAGCCGCGGTACGGCAAGGCGATCATCTGCGCGCTGGCTCATCTCGGTGGTCACCCGATCGCGGTGGTGGCCAACCAGCCTCAGGTACTCGCCGGATCCATCGACGCCGCGGCCGCGGATAAGGCGGCGCACTTCATCATGGTGGCCGACTCGTTCCACCTACCCATCGTCTTCCTCGCCGACAATCCCGGCATGCTGCCCGGGAGCCGATCGGAGCGCAGCGGTGTGCTACGCGCCGGCGCGCGGATGTTCGCCGCCCAAACCGCGGCCACCACGGTCAAGCTGCACGTGACGCTGCGCAAGGCATACGGGTTCGGCTCCATGGTCATGTCCCTGCTGGGTTTCGACAGCCAGTCCGCGACGTTCGCCTACCCCGGCGCGACGATGGGTGCCATGAGCGCGGCCGCGCTGGGCCGGGCGACGCACGCCGGCGAGGACGTCACCGCGAAGTTGCGTGAGGCCGAGTTGCAGGCGTCTTTTCGATCAGCCGAACATATGGGCTTCGACGAACTCATCGATCCCCGTGAGACACGCGATGCGCTGCTTGCTTCGCTGAAGCGTGGCCTGTCCAGCAGGCAAGCCGCCGCCGAGCCGGTGACCCGGACCGTCATCATGCCGTGACTGGCGCGCACAGGCACGCATCTGACTAATCCGCCGCACGGTACGCCGCGACGACCGGCTCGAGCTCGTCGGGTGTGGCACCGTGCATGATGACCGCGTCGGCGCCGTAGTCGAATTCCTTGCGGATGCGATCCACGCACTGCTGCCCCGACCCGGTGGCCGAGGGCTCCAGCCATTCGCCGGGGATCAGCGTCGCGATGTGCTCGATCTGCTCGGGCGTGCCCTTGTGATCGATCCCACCCGCGATTGACGTGACCACCGGATCTTCCCGGAACCGTTGCAGCACAGCGGGATCCCAGCCGTTGGTTTCGACCAGCAGATCACCGTAGCCCTGTAGATAGGTGGCCAGACGCGCCACGGTCTTCTTCAGCCGGAGCTCTTCGGGCAGATGGTCACCGACGGTGGCGAAGCACGACCATACCCGCACGCTGGCCGGGTCGCGACCCGCCTTCTCCGCTGCCGACTTCACGGTTTTGACACTGCGCTGCAAGGTCTCCGGGGTGAAATAGGTGTGCAGTATGACGTCGTCGAACACGCGTCCGCCGAGCGCTAGCGTGTTGGGCCCAAAGGCCACCAGTGCCAGTCGGATGTCCTCGTCGAAGTCGGGATCGAGGAACAGGATGGGGTACTTGCCCATCGGGCCGTCGTGATTGAAGATCAGCTCACCGTGCCACAGCCGTCGCATGACCTGGGCCCAGTCCTCCATCTGCGCCGTCGTCACCGCCGGGATGCCGAAGGCCCCATAGATCGCGGCGATGCCGCGGCCAACACCCAGGGTGAACCGGCCACCCGACAGGCGATGCACCGTGGTCGCCCAGGACGCGGTGATCAGCGGATGGCGGGTGTTGTGATTGGTTGCGGCGGTGGCGATCTGCATTCGCTTGGTGACCGCACACGCCGCCCCGACCAGAGACGACGCCTCTTTGACGTTCCACCGCTCGGAGATGAAGCCGGTACCGAAGCCGAGTTCCTCGCCGCGGCGAGCCTCGTCCATCAGTGTTGCCGGCCCCCCACCACCTGCCCCGGCCAGCAGGTAGAAGCCCAGTTCATCAAGCGCACGTTCACTCAATTCCAAACCCCTTGCTGGTAGCCGCAGTTCCAAACCTCGGTTATCTTGCCATCGACGACGCGGAACACCTCGATGCCGGCAATGTTGGTCTCGGTGCCGTCCTTGGTGGTTATCGTCGAGTCGTAGACGATAGCGACGTGTTCGCCGTCGTCGCCCTCGATGACGACGTTGAGGTCGAAGTGCAACGAATCGGCCAGCTGCCACATGTCCACTACCCGCTGCACCGCTTCGGCGTGAGTCAGCGTCCGCGCCCCGCCGACCTCGTGCCGAATTACGCTGTCGGCCAACAGAACATCGGCCAAGTCGATATTGCGTTCGTTCCACACGACGAGGTTGTAGAGCTCGACCACCGTTCGCGCGGTCCACGTGGATGGGCTCATTCGAATATCTCGGTCGCGTCCAAGTCATCGACCGCTGCAACCGCCCGGTCGGTCAGTTTGAGGCACAGGGCGCGCGACCGTTCCGGCATCGTCTCCCAAGCGACGAGCGTGACAACTGGCAGAAGCATCAGATAAGCGACCGCGAACCGGTAATGCCGCCACGCCTCGTCGAACGAATAATCGGTGACGTGATGCTCGGCCAGCCGGCCAAGATACTCGCGCAGCAGTTCCTCATCATGTCGGCGGCGCACCTCCGTCGGCAATCCTTGGCTGATCAAGTAACCGACGTCGACCGCGCCAACACCTCGAGATGCAAATTGGAAATCGACGATCTTCAACGCGTCCCCATCGAAGAACATGTTATCGGCCCTGATATCCCCGTGCAGCAGCATCGGCCGCACCGTCAATGCTGCGAGCGCTTGCGGGGCGAGTTCCGCGAATCGTTCGGCATACCGGGCTACGGCTACTGGAATCGCCAGCGTCGATTTTTCGCGGTACACGCGCCAGCCCAGCTCGAACGCGGGAAGCAGGACTTGACGGGCGGCCGGCGTGTCAAGGCTCGGAAAACCCTCTAATGCCTTGGCATCGGCAGCCGTAACCGACCAGGCGTGCAGGCCGGCCAATTGCGCGATGCACAACCGAGCCCGATGCATCGACAGGCCCGCCAGGTGATCAGCGTTGTCCCAATCCTGCAGGTCCTCAAGAACCAACACGAAATCGGCCGAGTCGTCGATAATTCCGGCGGCATATACATGCGGTGTTGCGATCGGGGCTCTGCCCGCAACGCATCGGTAAAACGACAGCTCCCGCCGGTAACCACCAAGCAGATCCATCGCCCATCGAGCCTCGGATTGGGCGGGCAGTTTGACGATGACCGTCGACGGAACGCCACGATCTCCGCTCAAATGAAGCCTGTAGAGCAGCGACGAAAATCCAGTGTCTTGCGCAATACGCTCGGCGCGAATGGTCTTAACCGCGATTGATTTCGGATCGGCACTGTCTACGCGCAGCGCTTCGGTGAGCCACGCGGCAGTCACGTCGTCGATCGCCCGCGGCACCCACGCGTCAGCCAGTTTCACCATCCAGCTCCTGAGAAAGATATTTGACGACGAACAACTAAACTAGTTGTCGACCGTTTAAAATGCAACCGTGCCTTCCCCCGTACGCGGGCTCACCCAACCGGAGCGCGTGGAATTGTCGAGCCGCCGCCTGTTGCACGCCGCGGCGGAGCTGATCGTAGAGAAGGGTTGGGAAGCAACCACGGCCGCAGAGATCGGCCGTCGCGCGGGATACAGCCGTGCCATGGTGCATGCCCGATATGGCAGCAAGGATGCCATCCTTGAGGCCTTCCTCGGCGAGTATGTGAAACGGCTCAACCCGGACCCCGATCCCAGGACCAGTGGCATGCGGCAGGTACTCGCACATTTCGACCGGATCCAGGAAATCCATGCCGAGGACCGCGAGCTGCTGCGGGCGATGTTCGTCGCCACCTTCGAAGCGGCAAAGACATCGTCCCCCTTGCGCGATCGCGTCCAGAGTCAAGTCTTGGGTGGCGCAGTCAAGGTAGAAGCGGGCCTGCGGAATGGCATTGAGGATGGCTCGGTCCGACCGGACATCGACATCCATGCCGCCGTCAAGGACATCGCCGCCGCGGTCTTCGGAATCGCTTTTCAGTGGGTCGCGGTACCCCAGGCTCATGACCTCGATGACGAGCTGAATTCCGTTCGCAGCCGGATTATTCGGCAATACGGCGCCCCCGCCGCCTAGGAACGTCGCGCAGGAATCGGTCGGTGATGCGCTGCACGCGCCGCGAGAAGATGTGCCCGACGTGGCTGCCGTCGTACCAGTACAGTTGGCCGGCCCAACGTTCCTGCAATGCATTCGCCGGCTCACGCATCGCCATCCGGTCGTGCCACGCCCCGACGATGAGCCGGCGCTCCGGCGGCGGAGACGGAATGACCGCCAAGGGATCGATCACCGAGGTCAGCTTGGTGACCTCGGGCGATTCCAGCAGCTCGCGGAAACCCTCGCGTGATGGGCCCCACCGCTGCAGGTGTCGCGCGATCATGGCGTTGAGCCCCAGGATCGGCGTGTAGAGGGCGACGGCATCAATCTGCTTCTCCAGGTGGGAAACCAGCGCGGCCACCGGGCTGCCCATCGAAATCCCGGCCACCACAACGGCGGTGGCTTGCGGCTGCACCCAGCGCACGACGGCGCGCACCTCCGAGACCACGCGCATCATTCCCGCCACATTGCCCAGTGGATCCATGTCGGGATAGACCGGCCATTGGCGTCGCCGACAACCGTGGCCGGGCTGCACCGGCAGCGCGACGTTGAACCCCAGCTGGTGATGTATCCGTCCGATCCGGGACACCAGCAGGTCTTCGGTGCCACCCTGACCGGCGCCGTGCACCCATACCAGCCACGGCCTGGGCCCGTCGTGGTGCCGGCACAGGTGCACCACCGCCCGCGCCGGGCCGCCCAGGTCGTCGGCCTCCAGTGTGGCCGGCAACACCGGGTCGTGCTCGAAGGTCATTCGCTCATAGGCGAGACCGGCGATGCTGCGCCTGCGTATCGAGTTTGCCCGCAACGGTTTCGGGTCGGCGTGCGCCCCATCGATGCCCAGCGACCAGAGCTCCTCGACCGCCGCGGAGCACGCATCCAATGGCCGCATCGCCGCGGGGCTTCCACCGAGCAGCGAAAAGCCGCTCAGCACCAGTTCGTCGAGCATCGCCTCGCCGAACTGACGCGCACCGCGCGGCGACAGCGGGGCCCAGCCGGTCGACTCATGCAGGCCGGCCACCGTGCGCGGCATCAGCATTCCCAACTCACGGACCACATCTCTAGCCAGGCTCAGTCCACTCAATGCCGTCGCCATGTCGTTCACCTCACCCGCTAAGCCAGTTTGAACCCGGTGTATCCGCCGGCCGCGATTTCGTCGCAGCGGCGCCGGTATTCGGGTATGCCGCCGGTATAACCCATGTACATCCGCTTCTTGCCGGGCACGTTGCCACCGTTGTACCAGGACTTGCAGGACGGATGAACCAACACCGTCGACGCAACGAGCGCGGTGGCGTGATCGATCCATTCCTGCTGAGCGGTGCTCAGCGCCTCGATGGTGCGAATGTCGTTGGCGCGTAGATACGCAATGCAGTCACCGATCCACTCCACGTGCTGTTCGAGGGCGGCCACGAAGTTGGTGGCGGCGCTCGGGCTGCCCGGCCCCTGAACCGTGAAGAGGTTCGGGAAGCCGGCGACCGCGAGGCCCAGATACGACAGCGGTCCTTCGGTGGCCCAGAATTCGCCGAGTGAGATGCCGTCGCGGCCGCGGACGTCGATCCGGCTGAGCGCACCGGTCATGGCGTCAAACCCGGTGGCGTAGACGATGACGTCGAGTTCGTGCAGTTGCTTCTCGGTGCGGATGCCGGCTGGTGTTACTTCGAGAATCGGCGACTTCCGCAGGTCTACCAGCGTGACGTTGTCCCGGTTGTAGGTCTCGTAGTAGCCCTGGTCGATGATCGGTCGCTTACACGCGAAGGGATGCACCGGTACCAACGACGCGGCGGTGTCTGGGTCGTTGACGATCCGGGCCACCGCCTCGCCGTACAGTTTAGCGGCCATCCGGTTGGCTTCGATGTCGAAGAAGATGTCGCCCCAGTTCAACGCACCCATGACGCCGTTCTCATCGATGGCACGCAGCTGTTCTTCGCGTGTCGCCGACTTCAATGGCGGCCGGCCGAGCATGTCGAGCAGGACGGAGAAGGCGCTCAACCGGGCCGCGCCGATCGGATGGGCTCGTTGGGCCGCCCGGATTTCGGCGTAACCCGCCTTCATGTCGTCGAGTTCGCCCGGTTCGAACCGACGCACCCGCCAGGGCAGGGTGTAGGCGGCCGAGCGCTGAAACACTGAGAGGTGCAGGGCTTCTCGGGCAACAACCGGGATGAGCTGAACCCCGGTCGAGCCAGTGCCGATAACGCCGACGCGCTCGCCGGTAAGGTCGAGGCCGCCCTGGGGCCAGCGACTGCTGAACAGCGATGTCCCGGCGAAGGTGTCCATTCCGGGGATGTCGGGTTCCAGCGGCACCGACAGGATGCCGGAGGCGGCGACGACGAACGGAACCCGGAGGGTTTCGCCAGCTTCGGTGCGCACCAGCCACACGCCGGCCTCTTCGTCGAACGTCATCGCGGCGACCTTGGTGCCGAATTGGATGTCGCGGCGAAGGTCGAGCCGGTCGGCCACGAAGTTGAGATAGGCCTCGATCTCGGGCTGGGCCGGCATCGACTCCGTCCAAACCCACTGCTGCTGAATCTCTTCGGAGAAGCTGTAGGAGTATTCGATGCTCTCGATGTCGCACCGTGCGCCAGGGTATCGGTTGAAAAGCCAGGTGCCGCCCACGTTTTCGGCCATCTCCAGCACGCGGGTGCGTATTCCGAGTTGTCGCAGCCGGTGCAGCATGTACAGCCCGGAGAATCCGGCGCCGATGACCAGCACGTCGAACGAGGTATCAGCTTCAGCCATCTTCGCCACCGGTCATCTTCAAGATGGTTCGGGTGAGGTGCAGGCTGTTGATCCGCCATGAACCGTCCCGCTTCTCGTAGGTCTCGTGGTAGTGGCCGGCGCCGTACAGCTCGCGGGCCTTGCCATCGGTCGAGCCGAAGATCAGCAGGTCCTCCATCGCCCAGATGCCGGTCGCGGTGGTGGCCGAGCTGAGCGTGATCTTGGGCGTGTGGCAGTGGTGCTTGGTTGCCACGCCCTCGAGCCCGCCCAGCACCATCGGAACGAAATTGTCGACGCCTTCGATCGGGGGCGCGGTCTTCGGGTCGGCGCCGCCGGTGGACACCGCCATGTCCAGGGTGACCACGACGTCGGTGGTGAACACGTCGCGCCAGGAGTCGACGTCCTTGGTGTCCAGGAAACGGCAGTAACTCGCCTTCAGTTGCCGGATGGCTTCCAGCTCGTCAGCCGCCTCAGTCATTTCGCTCCCTTGCCGCGCGCGGGCCGGACTGCTGAAATCTATACTGTAATGGATTTAGTATCAACGATCACGAGAGGCGCCGGCCGTGAAAGTCCCATTCACCTGGAAAGTCACCGGCTGGTTCATGGTCGGCTGGTCTCCGGAGTTTCCCGTCGGCGAGGTCCGGCCGCTGCAGTACTTCGGCGAGGATCTGGTGGCCTACCGGGATGAGCAGGGTGAGCTGCACGTCTTGGAAGCACATTGCAAGCACCTCGGCGCCCACATCGGCCACGGCGGCAAGGTCGTCGGCGACTGCGTCGAGTGCCCCTTCCACGGCTGGCGCTGGGGTCCCGACGGCACCAACCGATACATCCCCTATCAGCCGGATCGGCCCAACCGCGCGCTACGGCTGAAGGTGTTTCCGGTCCGGGAGCAATACGACTGCGTCTTCGTCTGGCACCAGCCCGACGGCAAGGAGCCGCAGTGGGAGATGCCGGACATCTTCAAAAAGTTCCCGCAGTTCGAGACGGACCCGGCGGCGTATTACCGGGCGTATCCGGAGTTCTCCCGGCGCGCGGAGCGCGAGCCGGTGCATCCGCAGATCGTGGCCGAGAATGCCCCTGACAGCGCGCATTTCGAGTACGTGCACCACGCCACCGTGACGCCGCGGGTGCTGGACTGGAAGATCGTCGACCAGGAGTGGCAGTTCATCGCGGGCTGGCCGGATGCGCGTAGCGACGATCCCGAGGACCTGGCGTTGCGGTTTCACAGTCACCTGTTCGGCCTCGGCGGAGCGATCAGCGTCTTCGAGGGCGCGCAGAACCATCGGCTGGTCTTCACGTGTACGCCGGTCGACGACGAATGCTCGGACCTGTTCTACTCGATCTGGTGGCCGCGGCTCCCCGGGGACACCGCAGACGTTCCCGAAGGCAAACTGCGGGAGGTCATCGAGAAACAATTCCTGTCCACCGTGTTCGACGATCTGCAAATCTGGCGCTACCAGAAGTACGTGGAACACCCCGCGTTGTCGAAGGTCGACGCGAAAGGTTATATGGCGCTGAGGAAATGGGCGACACAATTCTATGACGTCGCACCGGTGGGCGCCTCCGCATGACGGACCGACTGGCCGCGCTCGCCGCGCCCGAGCGCACCGCGATCGTCACCCAGGAGTGCCAGGGCGCGGTCATGGGTCCCGACGCCGGACTGGCAATGCTCGCGGAGGAAGCCCGCCGCGAGGCGCTGCCCAACATCGCGCGGCTGCTGCCCGCGGCCCGGGCGGCCGGGGTGCGCGTCGTGCACTGCCTGGTGCAGCGGCGGCCCGACGGGCTCGGCTCCAACCACAACGCGAAGATCTTCGCGATGGGCGGCGGCAATGAGGTGGACATCACGCCCGGCACGCCGGGCGTGGAATTGCTGCCCGAATTGGGGCCGGAGCCTTCGGATTTGGTTTTGCGCCGGTGGCACGGTGTGGGCCCGATGGGCGGCACCGATCTGGACGCGGTGCTGCGAAATCTCGGGGTGTCGACCATCGTCGTGGTCGGCGTTTCGCTGAACATCGCGATTCCCAACCTCGTCATGGATGCCGTCAACGCCGCCTATCGGGTGGTCGTCCCCCGCGACGCGGTGGCCGGCATACCCGCCGACTATGGTGCAGCGATGATCGCGAACACGCTGTCGCTGCTGGCCACCATCACCAGCACCGACGATCTGCTCCGGGCATGGGACGAAGGAACACGATGACCGAAACGGCGCCGGAAGTTCGTGGCGGATTCCCCGACGTCAGGCCCGTCGAGGACGCGCCGGAGGAACTGGGCCCGTTCATCGCGGCCCTGCGCCGTCTGCAGGACCTGACCGTGTCCACCAAGCCCGGCCCCGCGCTCTGGGCCGCCGCGACCACGCACCTGGAGAACGCCTGCGCGCTGTTGGACGGCCATCAGGTCCCGGAAACCGAGGCGGTGGCCGGGCGGGTGCTGAGCCTGCCCGGGTTGGCCCATCCCCTGATGCCGCCCTGGATGGTGACCGAGTCCGGTCCCGACGGCGTGCGGATGGCCGGTCATTTCACCACCTCGCACATCGGCGGGAACCGGGCCGTGCACGGCGGCATGATCCCGCTGTTCTACGACTGGTTGTTCGGAATGGTCGTGACCACCGCGGACATCCGGCCCACGCGCACGGCCTACCTGCACGTCGACTTTCGCAGCATCACCCCTATTGACCAGCCACTCACGGCGCACGGCCGCATCGTCGCCACCGACGGCAGGAAGGTTTTCATTGACGCTACTATGATAGCCGCCGATGGAACCCTGCTCAGCGAGGCCAACGGCCTGATGGTTCGTTTGCTCCCCCACCAGCCGTGAGAGGCATGATGTCCGACACCGCAACAACATTCACGGTTCCGGCCGTGGCCAAGGCCGTCGCCGCCGCCATCCCCGATCGGGAGCTGATCATCCAGGGCGACCGGCGCTACACCTACCGGCGGGTGATCGAGCGCTCCAACCGGCTGGCCGCGTATCTGCATTCGCAAGGGTTGGGCTGCCACACCGAGCGCTCCGCGCTGGGCGGCCACGAAGTGGGTCAAGACCTGCTGGGGCTCTACGCCTACAACGGGAACGAATTCGTCGAGGCACTGCTGGGCAGCTTCGAGGCGCGGGTCGCCCCGTTCAACGTGAACTTCCGCTACGTGAAGAGCGAGCTGCAATACTTGCTGGCTGATTCGGGGGCGAGCGCGCTGCTCTACCACGCCGCGTTCGCACCACGAGTGGCCGAGATCTTGCCGGATCTGCCACAGCTACGTGTGCTGATCCAGATCGCCGACGACTCGGGCAACGACTTACTCGACGGCGCAGTCGATTACGAGGCCGCCCTGGCGTCGGTGTCCCCGGAGCCGCCGCCGGTACAACACTCCGGCGATGACCTGTACGTCCTGTACACCGGTGGCACGACGGGGATGCCCAAGGGCGTGTTGTGGCGCCAGCACGACATTTTCATGACGTCCTTCGGCGGCCGGAATCTCATGACCGGCGAGCCGTCGAGCTCCATCGACGAGATCGTCGAACGTGCCGCGTCGGGCCCGGGCACCAAGCTGATGATTCTGCCCCCGCTGATCCACGGCGCGGCCCAGTGGAGTGTGATGACCGCGATCACCACGGGGCAGTCCATCGTCTTTCCCACGGTCGTCGATCACCTGGACGCTGAGGACGTGGTGCGCACCATCGAGCGGGAACAAGTCATGGTGGTCACGGTGGTCGGCGATGCGATGGCGCGCCCGTTGGTCGCCGCGATCGGAAAGGGGATCGCCGACGTGTCGTCGCTGGCCGTCGTCGCCAACGGGGGCGCGTTGCTGACCCCGTACGTCAAGCAACGCTTGATCGATACGCTGCCGAATGCCGTCGTCGTCGACGGCGTCGGATCGTCGGAGACCGGGGCGCAGATGCATCACATGTCGACCTCGGGAGCGGTGGCGACCGGAAGGTTCAACGCCGGGCCGGACACCTTCGTGGCCGCCGAGGATCTGACCGCAATCCTGGAACCGGGCCACGACGGGATGGGCTGGCTGGCGCAGCGGGGCTACGTTCCGCTCGGGTACAAGGGCGATGCGCCCAAGACGGCCAAGACATTTCCGGTGATCGACGGGGTCCGGTACGCCGTCCCCGGTGACCGCGCGCGCCACGGCATCGACGGCTCCATCGAATTGCTGGGGCGGGATTCGGTGACCATCAACTCCGGCGGCGAGAAGATCTTCGTCGAGGAGGTCGAAACGGCCATCGCGTCGCATCCCGCGGTGGCCGACGTGGTGGTCGCCGGTCGGCCGAGCGAGCGGTGGGGCCAGGAGGTCGTTGCCGTGGTGGCGCTCGCCCCGGGCGCCGGCGTCGATTCCGAAGAACTGGTGGCGCACGCCGCGCAGACGCTGGCGCGCTACAAACTCCCCAAAGCGATCGTGTTCCGTCCGGTCATCGAGCGCAGCCCGTCGGGTAAGGCCGACTACCGGTGGGCACGCGAGCAAGCAGTGAATGGCTGATCGGTGATCCTCATCGGGGCCGATGGGCGCGCGATGGCGGCGAGGCCGCGGTTGCTCGGTGTGCGCAATGCGGGCCTGCCGGCCCGCGCCGCAAGGCTGACCAACTGGGGCGGCCCGCACGCCGACCGCTGAATCCGTCCCGCCGTTCGCCTGTGCCGTGGGCGCGTTCGTCCAGAGTGCTCATCGAATCACCGGACCGGCAAGCGACTGCGCAGGTCATGTCTGCCCATATTGCCTACTGTAAGAATTACAGTACGATCTCACGAAGTAAGTGTTCGAATCGTGCTGAGATCAAGATGCTGGAGATCAAGTGACGACCAACGTTCACACCGCCGCCGGTGCCGGCGACGAGACCGTCAGCCTGCGTGATCCCTACCCGTTCTTTGCCCGCAAGCGGCGGGAGGCCGGCGTGTTCGCCGGCACGGTGATGGACTACTCCAAGACGCCGGAGTCCCTGTTGCCCAAGCAGGAGTACTCCGCGATGTCGTTCGACGCGGTCAACACGGTGTTTCGGGACGGCCGGGTGTTCAGTTCAAAGCCGTACGACAAGACCATCGGCCTGTTCATGGGTCCGACGATTCTGGCGATGGAGGGGAAGGAACACCGCGAACACCGCAACTTGGTATCCGCGGCATTCAAGTCCAAGGCGCTGGCCCGCTGGGAGCCCACCATCGTTCGGCCGATCTGCAATGCCCTGATCGACGAGTTCATCGAGACCGGTCGCGCCGACCTGATCCGGAACTTCACCTTCGAATTCCCCACCCGCGTCATCGCCGAGCTACTGGGACTGCCGGCCGGCGACCTGCCGATGTTCCGCAAGCGCGCCGTGCAATTGATCAGCTACCACGTCAACTACGAAGGCGCCTTCGAGGCGTCGAACGCGCTCAAGGACTACTTCCTCGAACAGATCGAACAGCGCAAATCCAAGCCCACCGAGGACATCATCGGTGACCTGGTCACCGCGGAGATCGACGGCGAAAAGCTCTCCGACGAAGCCATTTACTCGTTCCTTCGGCTGCTGCTGCCCGCCGGCTTGGAAACCACCTACCGCTCGTCGGGAAACCTGTTGTATCTGCTGCTCACGCATCCGGAACAATTCGCCGCGCTGCAAGCCGACCGCGAGCTGCTGGCACCGGCCATCGAGGAAGGACTGCGCTACGAGACACCGCTGACCGTCGTGCAGCGCTTCGCGACCGAAGACAGCGAGGTGGAAGGTGTGAAGATTCCGGCTCGTTCGGTGATCGGTGTTTGCATCGGTTCGGCGAACCGCGACGAGCGCCGCTGGGAACGCTCCGAAGAGTTCGACATCTTCCGCAAGCACGTGCCCCACATCTCGTTCGCCGCCGGTGAACATACCTGCCTGGGTTTGCATCTGGCGCGGTTGGAAACGCGCGTCGCAATGGAATGCCTGCTGGACCGGCTGACCAACGTCACCTTGCTGACCGACGATGACCCGCACATCCACGGTCAACCGTTCCGGTCGCCGAATGCGCTTCCGGTGACGTTCGACGCGAAGTAGGGTCCGACAATGGTCAAAGTCATGACGGGCTTTCGGGTCCTGGAGCTTGCGCAGTTCACCTTCGTTCCGGCGGCGGGAGCCATCCTGGCCGACTGGGGAGCGGACGTCATCAAAGTCGAACACCCGGCGCGCGGCGATACGCAGCGTGGCTTTCTGAATATGGGTGGCATTCAAATCGATCCGGAACGACACCCGCTGATGGAACATCCCAACCGCGGCAAACGCAGCGTCGGGATCGACGTCTCCACGCCGGGCGGTCAGGAAGTGATCTACGAGCTGGCCAAGACCGCGGACGTATTCCTCACCAATTACAAGCCCGCGCAACGCCAAAAGCACAAGTTTGACGTCGAGCACATTAAAGCGGTGAACCCGAACATCGTGTACGCCCGCGGCTCGGCCTACGGGGACAAAGGCGCCGAACGTGACACCGGTGGCTATGACGGCACGGCCTTCTGGACCCGCAGCGGCATCGGGTACGCCCTGACGCCCGAGGAGCTGGGCGGCGCACTGGGACAAGGTATTCCCGCATTCGGTGATTCAATCGGCGGCATGTTCATCGCCGGCGGCATCTCGGCGGCGCTGCTGCATCGCGAGCGCACCGGTGAGGCCGTCGAGCTGGATGTCTCGCTGCTGAGCACGGCCTGGTGGGCAGCGGGTGCCAGCGTGACGCAGGGGATGGAGACCGGCGAGGTGATGCGCACTCCCATGCCGGGTTCCGGCGCGCCCTCGGTCAATCCCTTCATGGGCAACTACGAAACCTCTGACGGCGGCACGATCAACCTGTGCATCATCAGCCCGACCGGGCTGATCCGCGACACGTTCGAACACCTGGGCATTCCCGAGGCGGCCGACGATCCGCGCTTCGCCGACGTGCTTCCCCTGATCCAAAACGCCGACGCTGCCGCCGAGCTGATCGCAACGGCGTTCGCCGGCAAGCCTTTTGACTTCTGGCGGCAGCACCTCAAGACGATGAAGGGCCAATGGGCGCCGTTCCAGAGCCTCATCGACCTGGTCGACGACGAGCAGGCGATCGCCAACGACATGATCGCCGAAGTCGAGCTCGCCAGCGGCGGCAAGCCGTTCCGCGTGGTCCGCGGCCCCGTTCAGTTCAACCACGAGCCGTTGACGACGACGCGGGCGCCCCAGGCCAGCGAGCACACCGAGCTGGTCCTGATGGAGCTCGGCATGGACTGGGACCGGATCGAGGAACTCAAGAATGCCGGCGCTATTGCGTGAACCGCGCCGGCGACGATGCAGAGCGGAGCGATGGGGTGGGGGCACCTCCCGTTTGCGGGAGAGAGCGGCGCCATGATGACGCCGGCGACGATGCAGAGCGGACAGCGATGAGGTGCGACGGCCATGAATGATGTCGCCATCATCGGCGTGGGTTTACACCCGTTCGGGCGCTTCGAGGGCAAGTCGGCGATGCAGATGGGTGTCGACGCGATCCTCGCGGCGGTCGCCGATGCCGGTATCGCTTGGCAGGACGTCCAGTTCGCCGCCGGTGGAAGCTGGACGGTGGCAAACCCGGACGCGATTGTCGGCATGGTCGGTCTGACCGGCATTCCGTTCACCAACGTGTTCAACGCATGCGCGACCGCCGCCAGTGCCGCCAAGGCCTGCGCCGACGGCATCCGGCTGGGCGACTACGACATCGGGATCGCCGTCGGCCTGGATAAGCACCCGCGCGGTGCGTTCACCGAGGACCCCGCACTGGTCGGAATGCCGCGCTGGTATGCGGAGAACGGGCAGTACCTGACCACCCAGTTCTTCGGCATGAAAGCCAACCGCTACCTGCACGATCACGGCATCTCCCAGCAGACTCTGGCCAAGGTCGCCGCCAAGAACTTCCGCAACGGGGCCATAAACCCCAACGCATTTCGCCGGAAGCCGATCCCCGAAGAAGACATCCTGAACTCGACGATGCTCAATTATCCGCTGACCCAATACATGTTCTGCGCGCCCGACGAGGGCGCCGCCGCGGTGGTCATGTGCCGAGCGGACATCGCGCACCGCTATACCTCCAAGCCCGTCTACCTGCGGGCGGTGGAGGTCCGCACCCGCCGCTACGGAGCCTACGAGGTCAACACCACCTGCGCGCCCATCGAAGAAGACGTGGCGCCAACGGTTTACGCTGCCCGTAGCGCATTCGACAAGGCCGGCATCGCCCCCGACGATGTCGACGTGATCCAGTTGCAGGACACCGACGCCGGCGCCGAGATCATCCACATGGCCGAGTGCGGGTTTTGCGAGCACGGCGATCAGGAAAAGCTCCTCGCCGACGGCGCCACTGAGATCGGCGGCGCGATGCCGGTCAACACCGACGGCGGACTGATCGCCAACGGCGAGCCCATCGGCGCCTCCGGTCTGCGGCAGATCCACGAAATTGTGCGCCAACTCCGCGGCGAGGCGGGCGCGCGCCAGGTGGCCGGCAACCCGAAGGTGGGATTCACCCAGTTGTATGGCGCGCCGGGCACGGCCGCGGCGACCGTCCTGACAACCTGACGGCACTCCCCTAGCGCCGAGCGTGAACTGGCGGCGACGACACGCGGCCTGGCGGCCGCCGTGAGTTCACACTCGGCGCAAGCTAGGAGGCTTTCCGCGCGACCGGCGCGTACGCCGGCTTGCCGAGGCCCAGCATGTATTGCGCGATCATGTTGCGGAACACCTCGAGGGTGCCGCCATAGATCCCGACCAGCGGGGCGAATCGGTAAACGTATTCCGCGGCCCCGTTGTCGGCCGCGCCGTCGGTACCGAGGGGCAGCGTCGACGCGGTGCCCAGGATGTCCATCAGGTCCGGGGAGATGTCACGCATCGTCTGCGCCAGGGCGACGCGCCCGAAGATGCTGGGCGCGCTCAATGACGCTTCCATCCGCGCGGCGCTGCGCCCCAAGCGATATGCCACGGCTGAATCGTCAATGAGTCTGCGCCCCTTCGGATCCCGCTCGCCGACTCTGGCTGCGGCCTTGTCCAGGGCGTCTGCCATGAAACCGGCTTGGTGCATCATGATCGACACGTCCTGCAGGCCGTCCGGGGAAGCCGCCACCGCCCCGTGCTCGGTGTTGAGGGGTTCACGCAACACCGTCCACCCCGCGTTCACGTCGCCCAGGCGGTACTTGTCGTCGACGCGCACGTCGCTGTAGTAGACGATGTTGGTGCGGTCTCCGTCGACGGTGCGAATGCCCTGGATCTCGACACCCGGAGAGTTCAGGGGAACCAGGAACATGGTCAGGCTCTTGTGCTTCCGCGCGTCCGGATCAGTATTGGTGATGAGGAAAACGTACTGGCAGTTGTGCGCTCCGGTGGTGAACATCTTGGAGCCATTGATAATCCAGCTGTTGCCGTCCCGCACCGCGCGGGTCTTGCAGGTGGCGATGTCGGACCCGCCCTCGGGTTCGGTGTAGCCCAGGCACAGCCGGACGTGCCCGCTGAAGACGCCCGGTAGCACTTCGTCCTGCAACTCGGCAGAGCCGAACCTCGCGACCGAACGGGCCACCATGGCGGTGGTACCCCAGGTGACCCAGGGCACGTGCGCGCGCCGCTTTTCCAACTCCCAAATGCGGCGACGCAGCCGGCTGAAGCCACCGTCGGCCTCCGGCTTCCACTCGCGTTCGAGGTAGCCGGCCTCGCCCAACGCCAGGTGCACTCCTTCATCGAAGTTGTCGCCCGTCTCCCGGTCCCGGCGCTTGACGTCTTCTGTCACATGCGTGCGCAGGAACTCGCGTGCTTCTTCCATAAAGCGCTGATCGTCATCGGACAACGTGACTCGTGAGAAATCCACCTAGGCGCCCTTTCTACTTTCGCGTGCGGCGACGAGCTCGCCGATGTACTTGGCGCTGGCCCCGGGATCCCCACCGGCCAATGCCCAGCCACGGGCACGCACCAGATACGCTGTGGCGGCGGCCTCGGCCGAAACGCCAAGTCCACCTTGGATATGCACCGCCATGGTCGCGGCCTTCGCCGCCTCCTCCGCCATGAACACGAACGCCGAGGGCGCCAGCTCCGGGCGCTCGTGCGGCTCGTTGTCCAGGAACCAGGCCGCGCGCCGCGCCAGATTGCGGCCGCCCTGCACGGTGATCGCGATGTTGGCCAGCGGATGAGAGATGCCCTGCAGCGTCGAGATCGGGACCCCCAGCGTGTAGCGAGTCTTGGCGAACTCCGCCGCGATGGTCATGGTCTCCTCCACCAGACCCACCAACGCCGAGGCACTCAGCACCCGCCACTCATCCAGCGCCCGTTGATATTCCGCCAACGCATCCGATCCGCCAGCCAGCACGGTGCGGGTGTCGGCGGTCGCCGGATCCACCCAGGCCATCGGCAACCGGCCGATGTTGTCCACCTTGGTCGGACGCGTGCCGAACGTCAGCGCGACGACGTCGTCACGGTCGCGCACGATGATCTGGTCGGCAATCGACCCAGTGGGCAGCAGCCGGGCGCCAGATACGTTGTCCTGCTGCGGATCGAATGCGGCGAGTCGCTTGCCGTGGACGACGTCGGGTTCGCCCGCGCCGAGCCGTGCGAGCAGCCGCGCGGTGCAAACCTGGTCGATCCACGGTACCGGCGCCAGCGACCGGCCGATCTCCTCGGCCACCAAGGTCAAATCGACGAGTGTCGCACCGTCTCCGCCGGCCGATTCCGGAACCGCCATGGTCGTTGCGCCCATGGCGCACAACCGCTCCCACAGGTTTTTGTCGAAGCCGGTTTCCTCCGCGGCGCGCACGGTTTCGATCGAACAGTGCGTCTTGAAGAAATCGCGGTATGCGGCCTGCAATGCCTCGTGATCCGACGTCAGGCTGTAGTCGAGCCTGCGTAGTTCATAGCGGTCCATCCTCAGCCTTCCTCCTGGCCACCGAAGAAGAATTCTTGGGCGTTGTTGTAGAGATAGTTGTCGAGCACGTCGGCGGGCAGGTCCAGCCCGGCCGCTTCGGGAACGACGCGGTGCATTTTCAGCACCGGCCAGTCGGAAGCGAAGATCACCTTGTTCGGTCCGCGGGTCCGCATGTAGTGCAGCAGGTTGTCCGGTAACCGCTTTGGCGACCACGCCGATGTCATCAACCTCAGGTTGGCGTATTTGATCAACAACCTGATCGCGATGTCCCACCACGGGTCAGCGCCGTGAATCATGCACAGCTTCAGTTCGGGGAATCGCACGCAGACCCGGTCCAGGTGGATGGGGTTCTGCACCTCCCCGGGGATGGGGGGCCCGGGAATGCCGGTGTTGACACACAGCGGCAGCTCGAGCTCAGCGCACTTGGCGTACAGGGGGTAATAGACCGCGTCGCTGGGCGGGTACTGCCCGTCACCCCAAAAGCTCGGTCCCACAGCGGCGTAGGCAACGGGCAGGTCATTGACGATGGCGGTAAGTTCCCGCAGCGACGGCATCGGGCGCAACAGGTTGACCCCGCCCATCGCCAGGGCGAAGCGGTCGGGCTTTTCCTCGACGAATTTGCGCGCAGTCACCGACGGCTTGCCCAGGTTGTCCATCAGGATCGCCTTGCGCACACCCTGGGAGTCCATCTCCTCGAGCAGCTTCGACAACTCGACCGGTGAGAACATGGACTCCGGCCCCTTGAAGTAGTCGTCACGCACCTTGAGCATCCACGTCGGCTGCTGCTCAGTCTCGCCGAAGTGGACGTTGACCAGGCAATCGATAGCTTTCATGTCGACATCGGCGCCTTTGCTGTTGCGTGACGTTTCGCCCAACGGTAGTCGGCCTTTCCATTGCCCAGGCGCTGGACCTGCTCGACGACGAGGTACTCCTTAGGCACCTTGAACCGTGCCAGTTGCGAGGTACAGAGCGTGTGCAATTCGTCGGCGACTGCGGCGGCTCCCTCGCGGAATTCGACGAGGGCGACGAGTTCTTCACCCCAACGCTCACTGGGGCGGCCGACCACCAGGGCGTCGGCGATCGCCGGATGAGCGCGCAGCACCTCTTCGACTTCCTCGACGAAAACTTTCTCGCCGCCGGTGTTGACCACCAGCGAATCACGGCCGAAGAGCCGCAACGCTCCGTCGGACTCCAGTCCGGCCCGGTCACCGGATATCACCACCCGCTTACCATCAACCTCCGGAAACGTCTTGCGGGTGGCCTCGGGATCGTTGAAGTATCCCAACGGTATTCGCCCAGCCCTGGCGGCCCAGCCCACCTCCGATTCACCGGGCGAAAGGAAGTGGCTGTAGTCCTCCGACAGGACCAGTCCGCCCTCACGAAGCGTGAAGGTGTCGGCTTGTCTGCCGAGCCGGCTGTGGCCGAATCCCATGTTTCCGGTCTCCGACGAGCCATATCCGTTGATTACTGTGATCTGGGGCAAAAGCTCCAGCAGGGCTTGCTGATACTTCGGATTCGTGGCGGCACCGCCGGTTCCGATCGCATACAGCGACGACAAATCGTAGGAACCAGCCTGCAACTGCGTTACCAGCGGTGCGGCGTAGGCGTCCCCGACCATGGTCATCATGCCGACCTTCTCACGCTCGGCCGTCTCCCACACCACGTGCGGGTCAAGCCTTTTCGAGGTGTCGTAGAGCACCACGGGCTTACCCGCCATGATCGCCGCGAATGCTGTCCACATGCCGGCGGCGTGCATCAGCGGCGAGACTGCGAACCATGGGGCGCCGGCGTCACCACGCACCTTGTCGTGGATCTCCTGGGCACAGGCATGGTCGGCCCCCACCATCGACGACACGTAGATGTCGGACTGTCGCCATAGCACTCCCTTGGGCCGCCCGGTCGTGCCGCCGGTGCAGATCATCAGCAGATCGTCTGGGGACGCCATCACGTTCTGGTCGGTATCCCCCTGCGCCAGTGCGTCATCCAACGACACCGCGCCGGGCAACTCTGGGGCGTTGCTTCCGTCCTCGACCGACAGCAACACGTCAACCCCGGCATCGGTCAGCACGTCGGCGAATTGTGGGCCCAGCCCGCGGTGGTAGATGATAGCCCGGGGTTTCACGTAGTCGAGCAGCTCGCCGACCTCGCGTGGCGTGTAGTAGTAGTTGATGTTCACCGGGACGGTGCGGGCCTTGAGGCAGCCGATGACGATGTCCGGGTACAGATCGTTGTGCATGACCAGCGCCACCCGGTCCTGCCCGCATTCCCAGTTGTGCAGGGTCTCGCGTTCCCGATGCGTTCCTAATCCGTTGCCTGCCAGAAAGTTCGCCAACCGGCGGGTGCGCTCCGCCGACTGGCGAAAGGTGTTGCGGCGGCCGCCGCAGACCGTCATCGTCCGGTCGGGGATAACGTCGGCGATTTCGTCAAGAACCGCCCCTATGGTCCATTCGCTCACGGGCGTAGCCGGCCTCGGTCCGATCAGGCAGCCGAGCCGACTCGGACGCCAAGAAGGTCTAGCGCGTTGTCCCGCATGATCTTTCGAGTGTCGGACTCACTGAAGGCTTTCAGCTCCTCGGCAAACGACACCGGTGATTCGAGGCCTTCCCCATGCGGCCAGTCAGAACCGAACAGAATCTTGTCGACGCCGATGGCCTCGGCAAGCTCCGGCAGATCGTCCTCGTAATAGGGGGTAATCCACACGTTGTTGCGCAACTGCTCCACTGGGTCTTCGGGGAAATGTTGGGGCTGAGTGTTCGCCGCCTTCTTCAGTCGCTTGATCAGCCGGTGCACAAAGTACGAACCGTTCTCAATGCTGACCGCCTTGAGTTTCGGATGACGGGTGAACACCCCATGCACAATCATGGAAGCCATCGTGTCGTGGATGGCGCGGTCGTCGAGGAGCACCTGATCCAGCGGATCCTTGGCGCCGAAGCCCTCGAACGTCGCCTTGCCGCCCCACGCCGCCGCGATGTGCAGATAACCGCTGTCGGACAGGTGGAAACCGACCGGCACCCCCGCCTCGGCCAGCCGGGCCCACACGCGGTCGTGGCTGGGATCGCCCAGCGATCGCGGCTTGACCAGGCCGGGGACCGGCGCCGGCCGCACCAGCACCAGCTTGGCGCCGCGCGCCAACACGAACTCGACCTCTTCGATGGCCTTGGCCGGATCGGCCAGCGAAATGATCGGCGCCGCAATGATTCGGCGATCGGGCCGGTCGAAGCCCCAGTCCTCGTCGAGCCACAGATTGAACGCGTGCACCGACGCCATGGTCGCCTCGATGTCGTGTTTCAGCGCCTCTTCGACCCCGCATCCGAAGGTCGGCAGCATGAACACCGTCTCGATGTCCTGGGTGTCCATCACCGTGATCCGAGCATCGCGGTTCTGATACTCGGGATGGTCCGCCAGCCGTTCGACCTTCATCAGCGAGGCCGGGTCGACGCCTTCTGGAATCTCGCCGCGGAACAAGAGGTCGAGGCAGCCCGGCACGATGATCGGGTCGAAGGTGGGATTGGGGATGAAGTGGTTGACGCGGTCCCCGATGATGGCCCAGGTCCGCTTGCCCTCATTGACCATCTGCACGCCCCGCCGTTTGAACTTCTTGTCCAGGTGGCGGGTGAACGAGTCCAGCGGCTCGTAGTAGTGGTTGTCAACGTCGATCGACTGGTAACCCAAGTCAGCCATGATTTTCCTTTCCGCCATTACCGGCGAACACTAAGCCCCGGTCGAATCGAGCGATGGGAATTGCGGGGGGCGCTTCTCCAGGAAGCTCGTGATGCCCTCGATGACGTCGGGGCGCGGCATGGCCTCGTGCAACAAAACCTCGGCGAGCGAATTGGCCTGTACGACGTCGCGAGTCGCGTCACCGTAAACCTGGCTCTTGATCACCGCCATCGACACCGGAGAGCAATTTGCGGCGATGTCCTCGGCGTAGTCCAGGGCACGCTTCATCAGACTTTCCGGAGCGACAACGTCTTTCACGAGACCCAGCTCGGCTGCCTCCTCGGCGAGGAAAATCCGCCCGCTGAGCAACAGATCGAGAGCGACGCCCCAGTTGGTCAGCCGCGGGAGTATCCAAGAAATCCCGAACTCCGCGATCAGCCCGCGGCGCGCGAACACGGCGCCGAACTTGGCGCCGGCGGCCGCGAACCGGACGTCGCACATCAGCGCTTGGGTCAACCCGATGCCGACACAAGCACCGTTGATGGCTGCGATGACGGGCTTGCGCAGCGTCGTCACAAAATGGGGCGGGCGTTCCCCGACCAAGTCGGCCAGGTCCGTCTGACCTGCCTTCTCCAGCGTCTCGCCGTAGCTGGGCGCCGAACTCGGTGCGCCCAAATACGCGCCCGCACAGAACCCCCGGCCCCGGCCGGTCAACACGATGGCCCGAACGGCCGGGTCCTGCTCGGCGCGGTCGATCGCCGCATAGAACCCGGCGGCGATGTCGGGGCCCCAGGCGTTGAGGCGATCCGGACGATTGAACGTCAGAATCGCAACACCGGTGTCAGTGGTCTCATACAGCACCGCCTCGTCGGTGTCCACACGGTCGGCGGCGCTCATAGACCGTCCCCTCATAGCTGACCAACGGGCGAGTTTGTACCCATACTGTATACCTATCGGTACCGCGTTCCACAACCGCCGTCATTGGGGCTTGAACCCCGACTGCACTGCGATTTCAGGCGTCGAAGCGTCGCTTCGGCCACCGCGGATCGACCGCCCGGCGGAGACCGATTTTGACGCAGTCGCAACCCGCGAATCGCCGAACTCCGGCACTTTTTTTGACGCGCAAAACGGTCAGCGACGTGGCAAGACCTAATTTGTGTGGTGTGTGCCACGTCGTCGCCACGTTTGCAACGGACCCGCGATCGGGAAACCCACCAGGAGCCAGCCGACAATGGGAGGTAGTTGCAATGGTTGACGCCAAGAGTGGCCCGATCGAACTCGTTCGAGGCATCATCGAAGATGTCCTGGGTAAGACCAAGCAGGTCATCGGGATCATCATCGGCAACGATGGCCTGATCGACGAGGGCAAGGCCCAGCAGGACAAGGCCGAAGCCCAACGCAACGCTGGGAAGAAGGAAGCCGCCGCTGAGAAAGCCCGCGGTAAGGCCAAGGCCTACGAGCAGCGTGAGCGGGCCGAGCAGAACTAAGCGGCCAGCCAGTCGAGCGGGCCCGGTCATTGACCGGGTCCGCTTCGCTGTCCAATCCCTACTACTGCGACACAGTTTCGAGTAGGCCCAGGCGCTGGTAGGCCCCTTCGATCTGGGCCTTCGCCTCGGCGGGTAACTCGGCTTGCGGGGGGCGCGAATGCGGGTACGCACCGATGGGCAGGCCAAGCAGTGACGCGGCGTACTTGAAGGCGCCGCCCCAGTGCGTGAAGTAATCCACCCGCCCCGGGTAGTAAGTCCACCAGGATCCGATGTCGAGGTCGAACTGGTCCAGGCCGGACTCGCGGCCGTAGTCCATGGCCTCGACGAGTTGGTCGTTCTGTACCAGATCCCAGTATTCGGAAAACACTCGCCGCGTTGGCGTTTCGAAAAGGTAACCCGCGGTGCCCAATTGCGCCGGACACACGATCCCGTCGCGCAGCCAGCCGGCCCGGTACACCGTCTTGTCGCATTCCCACACCACGAGACCGGGCGCCAGTTCATGCAGCATCCGGCTGCTCGCCGGCCGGAAGGCGCCTTCCTTGGTGGCACAGACCGCGGGAACCTCGTTGTAGATCCGGGCGCTTTCGGCCGGCGTCAGCACATAACCCGAGGACGGCGAATTGAACATGCCCAAAGCGATATTGGTGCGCGCCGCCACGTATTTGAAGAAGCGTAGTACGCCGTCGCCGCCGTGGGCCTCCATCATCGGCGTTTGGATGTAGACGATGTCAGCGCCCGTCTCCTGGGCGTGCAGCGTCAACTCCACGCAGTCCTTCGCCGACATGGCCGCGGTGCACGCCTGCACCACCACGGCGGGATTGATGCTGCGCGCTTCCTCGACGGCCACCTCCAGCAGGCGTTTGCGCTCGTCGAGGGTCAGCGACCAGAATTCGGCGATTCCGCTGGTGCACCACAACATCGGATGCCCGAGGTCACCGATGCAGTAGCGCACCAGCGTCCGGTAGGCATCCCAGTCGATGTCATCGCCGTCGGTGCCGCAGAACGGGGTGTAGAGGGAGTCACCTATCCCCCGCAATGCGCCGGGCGCCCACGCGCGCGCCTCTGCTGCCGTAGCCACAGTCGACTCCTTTTGTCTGCCAATCGATTTCTTCGATCCGTCCTCAGGTGAAGTCTGAACCGCCATCGACGTTGATGTTGGCTCCGGTCATGTAGGAGTTGCGCCGCGAGGCCAGGAACGCGGCGACCGGGCCGATTTCGTCCGGCAGGCCCGCACGCGGCAGGTGCGCGGGATGACCGAAATGCTTGGCGATGGCCTCCATCAGGGCGTAGGGGTCGTTGCCGTCGACCCCCACCGACTTCGCCCAGCCGACCAGCGATTCGGACGCGATGCTGCCGGGCGACACCACGTTGACCAGGATCTCGTCCTTGGCCAGCAGCAGGGACAGGTTCTTTGAAACGCTGGTCAGCATCGATTTCGCCGCCGTATAGGCGGGCAGCATGACACTTTGCCGCTGAGTCGAGTGCGCCGAGAAGTTGACGATCCGGGCCCATTGCGCCTTGCGCAGCAGCGGAAGCGCGGCACGCACGCAGCGCACCATCCCAAGCACGCCGTCTTCGACGGACTGGCGCCACTGGTCGTCGGTCAGATCTTCGAATGCGCCCGCGGCGCCCGGCCCTACCGTGATGACCAGAGCATTGAGTTCGCCGTCCCATCGACGGGCGAGTTCGCTGAACGCATCGCCGACCGCGCCGTCGTCCCCGACGTCGGCTGTCAGTCCGACCGCGTCCGGGCTGCCACGCTGCGTAATATCGGCCACCGCAACGTCGAGGGCCTCGCGGCTACGGCCGACCACCGCCACCCGGGCGCCTTCCTCGGCAAAGCAATGCGCGGTCGCCAATCCCATGCCTCGGCTACCGCCGACTACCACCGCAGTGGCATTCGCCAGCCCTAGATCCATTGCGTAATCCGCAGCTCTAGTCTGGTCATTTTCGCCCGTCCAGCCGATTTACCAAAAAGCCTACGATAGGTATTACAGTAGCAGAGGGAAAATGCGACACGAAGACGTATACGCAGGTCAGAAGAGAAGTGCCGGTAAATTCAACTTTACCGGCAGCACGGCTGCCAGACCGCATGCACGGAACAGATTTTGATGGAGGTGCTCGTAGTGGCAAAACAGGCAACCGCCGATAAACGCCAGCGCCGCGAACGCGGGTCCATCAATCCCGATGACATCATCAGCGGCGCATTCGAACTCGCGGAGCAGGTGTCGATCGACAACCTGAGCATGCCGCTGCTCGGCAAACACCTCGGTGTCGGTGTGACGAGCATCTACTGGTACTTCCGAAAGAAGGACGACCTGCTCAACGCTATGACCGACCGCGCCCTGAGCAAGTACGTGTTCGCCACTCCCTATGTCGAGGCCAGCGACTGGCGGGAAACTTTGCGCAACCACGCGCGATTGATGCGTAAGACCTTCATGGGCAACCCAATTCTGTGCGACCTGATTCTGATTCGGGCGGCCCTTTCTCCGAAGGCGGCGCGGATGGGTGCTCAGGAGATGGAGAAGGCGGTGGCCAATCTGGTCGAGGCCGGCCTGTCGCCGGAGGATGCGTTCGACACCTATTCGGCGGTTTCGGTACACGTGCGTGGATCGGTGGTACTGCAACGGCTCTACGAGAAGAATCAATCGTCGGACGTCGGGCCCCGGGCCATTGAGGACGCCGTTTCCATCGACCCGGAAAAGACCCCACTGCTCGCTCAGGTAACCCGGATAGGTCACCGCATCGGCGCGCCCGATGAAACCAATTTCGAATACGGGCTCACCTGCATTCTCGATCACGCCGGCCGGCTGATCGACGAGAGCAACGGATCGAAGGAAAGCAAGGCTGCGCCATCGCGGCAGAGCAAGCCGGCCAAGTCGGCTACCACGCGGGGCCAGAACCAAGGCGCCAGCGACGCGCTAGCCCGAAACGCTCTGTCAGCCTTCGGGTTCCGGTACGTGAAAGTGCTCGTCGCGTAACCGAAACGCCTCCCGGGCGCCGTGCTGCGCACGGGTTTTGACAAAGTTGAATTCGTCCGGCCCGAATTGCAGGTTGGTGCCGAAGGCGTGGAAAAGATAGCTGGCGACCTCTTCGCCCTGGTACACCTGGCTCTGCTCGACTAGTCGGAATGCCTCCTTCGCGATGACAACTCCGTCGGCGGGCATCTTCGCCGCCTTCTCGGCCCAGTATCGCGCCCGGGCCGTCACCGCGCCGGGCGCGCAGGTCTCGGTGAAGATTCCGAGGTGTTCGATCTCCGCGGCCTCGATGATGTCGCCGGTCAGCAGCAGCCGCCGGGCCAACACCGGCCCGAGCCGGTGAAAAAACATGTGCAGGCTACCGAGCGCGGGACCCAGGAAACGGGTCGCCGGCATGCCGATCTTGGTGTCGCGCGCGATGACCGAGATGTCGGTCATCAACGCCATCTCGAAACCGCCGCCGAGGGCGTAGCCCGCGATCTCCCCCACCGTCACCTTCGGGAAACCCATGAAATTGTGGTAGAAGCCAAAAGACTTGCGGTCCACGGTAAGTCGCCGGCGCTGGCTGGGGCGACGTTTGGCCGCCCGGTCGTCGCCGGCCGCCTGGCTCTGCGACGCGGACGAGCCATACCAGCCGTAGGCATTGTTCATGTCGGCGCCGGTGGAAAAGACCCCCTCGGCACCGCGCAGTAGCACCACCGTCAGGTCGTCGTCTTCGGCCACCCGGTCAAGGCAGCGGGCGACGGCCTCACGCATTGCCGCGTCGTAGGAGTTGCGTTGTTTGGGATTGTTCAGCGTGATGGTCGCGATGCGCCGATCGGGATCGACGTCGAAGAGCACGCGATCGTCTGAGGTGCTCGAGGCGGTCATGTGTCGCGCTCCTTTCGACGCCTGCCGAATCGTGTTCCGGCAAGCTTTTCCGGCCGTGACGCCAATGTGTTGACCTCGCCGGTACACAGGACTTCGTCGTCGAGCAACAGCCGCCCGGTCGACGTGATGCCGCGTTCGCCCTCGGATCGGGCGATGTCGAAGCGCAGCTGGGTCAACACCGGTGTCGGCCGGCGGAAGGTCACCACCAGGGATCGCGTTTTGCCGGAAAGGCCGGTGACGCAGTTGTGGTGCTGAATGACGCAGTCGAAGAAGACGCCCAGGAATCCACCGTGCACCAGTCCGGGCGGCCCCTCGTACACTAGCGGGAACTCGACGCTGCCCGTTGCGTTCTCGGCATTATGTTGGTCGAACCGGTATTCGGGAAAGCACGGGTTGTACGCACCGATATCGGTCGCGTGGTTGAGGTAGACGCGCCGGGGGTCGTCGGGCAATTCGCCGATGCGCGGCGCGTTGTCCGTCGGCGCCGCGGCCGCCAGTTCGCTTTCCCACTCGGCGAACTTCTGCAGCATGGCGTCCACCGCGCGGTGCGGATGCTCGAGGGATATCAGCAACGAGCTCAGACGCCGCATGGCGGCAGCCGCGGCCACGGTCTGGGCAAGCGGCGTCTCACCGAATCTCGCGTCACCGTTGCTGGTCGACGCGGGAGCGGCATGCCCCTCCGGCAAGGCCATGGTTCTCGCTTTCAGCCGAGTTGTTCCGCAGGCAGCGTATCCTTGCTAACTTATACAGCGTATCAATCGTATTGCCTACTGTATGGGTAACCGTATCGGCGGAGAAAGGCCGGAATCGACGGTGAGTCAGGGGGCCGACACGGCCGGTGCCGAGGGTCCGGTAACAGTGCACCGAGACGGTGCGGTGTTGCTGGTGACGCTCGATCGCCCGTCCCGGCGTAACTCGTTGACACAGTTGATGATCGGTACGTTGGTCGAAGCACTTACCCATGCTGCCGCCGACGACTCGCTACGCGCCGTACACATCCGGGGCGCGGGCGATCACTTCTGCGCCGGCGCCGACTGGGTGGCCGCCAACAATCCCGGCGGGCAGCGTCCCCGCACCGGGGATCTGGTGCGACGGGTCCCCCATGCCGCTCACCGGGTGATCGAGCTCGTCGCAAGCATCCAGCTGCCGGTGGTGTGCAGCGTGCGGGGTTGGGCCGTCGGATTCGGCTGCAATCTCGCGCTGGCCGCTGACTTCACTGTGGCCGCCGACGATGCGGTCTTCTGGGAGCCTTTCATCGACCGTGGATTCAGCCCGGACTCGGGATCCACCTGGCTGCTGCCCCGCCTCGTCGGCCTGGCGCGGGCCAGGCGCATGCTGCTGCTCGGCGAGAAGGTGAGCGCGCCGGATGCGGCCGACTGGGGATTGATTCACCAGACGGTAAGCGGCTCGGACCTCGACCACGCCGCCGAGGAGCTGGTGGGCCGACTGGCCTGCGGACCGACGGCCGCGATCGGCATGGCCAAACAGGGGCTGAACTTCGGCCAGCACGCAACGCTGAGCCAATCGATGACCCAGGAGCTGTACAACCTGGAATTATCCTGCCGAACAAACGATTTCAAGGAGGGCCTCGAGGCCTTCGGGCAGCGACGGGATCCGGAATTTCGTGGACGCTGACCAGAGACGCAACAACTCCAGGGCCCTGAGTGTGGGGTCTTTGCATGGGAATTGCCTCGAATCCGCCCATAGGGCCCACCCTCGCGGGTTGGACCAGACGCCAGACGAAGGAATGGCCGATGCCCACTGATTCGTTCGACACGATCCACTACGAAGTCGACGGGCACACCGCGACTATCACCCTGAATCGGCCGGACGCGCTCAATGCGCTCAGCCCGCACATGATCGCCGAGCTTCGGGCCGCCTACGACGAGGCCGAAAACGACGACGAAGTCTGGCTCACCGTCGTCACCGGCACCGGCCGCGCCTTCTGCACCGGCGCCGACGTCAAAGAAATTCCCGAAGACGGCAAGGTGATCTACGAGCGGCCATACCTGTCGACCTACGACCAGTGGGAGGCGCCGCAGGAGGGCACGCCGCCGTTTCGCACCATGGCCAAGCCCGTGCTGACCGCCGTGAACGGAATCTGCTGTGGTGCCGGCATGGACTGGGTCACTACAACCGACATCGTGATCGCTTCCGAGCAGGCGACCTTCTTCGATCCGCACGTCAGCATCGGGCTGGTGGCCGGCCGGGAATTGGTGCGGGTGTCTCGGGTGTTGCCCCGATCAATTGCGTTGCGAATGGCCTTGATGGGCAAGCACGAGCGGATGGGCGCGCAACGCGCCTACGAGCTCGGGTTGATCAGCGAGATCGTCGAACACGACCGCCTGCTGGAGCGGGCCCACGAGATCGCCGACATCGTCAATTCCAATGCGCCGCTTGCTGTCCGGGGCACCCGACTGGCGATTCTCAAGGGCCTCAACGTGCCGCTGCACGAGGCGGAGATACTCGCCGAGACCTTCCGCGAGCGTGTGCTGCGCACCGAGGACGCACAGGAAGGTCCCAGAGCGTTCGTCGAGAAACGCAAACCGAACTGGCAATGCCGATGACTTTCGAAACCATTCTGCTCGAAGTCGACGCGCAGGACCATGTCGCTACCATTACGCTGAATCGCCCCGATCAGCTCAACGCCTTCAACCGCACCATGTGCGAGGAGATGGCCCGCGCGTGGCGGACGGTCAAGCTCGACGAGTCGGTGCATGCGGTGGTGTTGCGCGCCGCCGGCGACCGGGCGTTCAGCGCCGGGCTGGACATCAAGACGCCGTACGGGCAGCCCGAAAACATCTGGAATCACGAGGATCCCGGCGAAGCCCTGAGTCCCAAGTGGCAGAAGATGTGGAAACCCGTGGTCTGTGCGGTCCAGGGCATGTGCACCGCGGGCGCGTTTTACTTCATCAACGAATCCGACGTGGTGATCTGCTCCGATGACGCAACGTTCTTCGACTCTCACGTGTCGGCCGGCCTGGTCTGCGCATTGGAGCCGATCGGCCTGATGCGACGCATCGGCCTGGGCGAGACTCTGCGCATAGCACTGATGGGCAACGACGAACGGGTCAGCGCCGACACCGCGCTGCGGATCGGATTGGTCTCCGAGGTCGTCGCAGCCGACCAGCTCTGGAACCGTGCCCATGCGATTGCGGCGACCATCGCCGCCAAGCCGCCGACCGCGACCGCGGGCACGGTGAAAGCGATTTGGGAATCGCTGGACAAGCCGTACCGCGCCGCGCTGGACCAGGGCCTGATCTACACCCGGCTGGGAAACCCGCTGGGCACCGCCGAGCTGGCCGCTCAGAACGACTCCCAAAACCGGTTGCGTAAGCCGGAGATTCGCTGATGTCGCGTCACCCACTAATTCAACGTATCGCCGACGTGCTCGACCTGCAGCCGGACTCGCATGCCATTGAGTATGGCGGGCGGTGGATCTCCTGGGCGCAGGTCGCCACATCGGCACAGCGCATCGCAACGATGACCTCCGGAGCCGAAGTCGGGATGCTGTCACGCAACCGGCCGGGACACGTGGCCGCCTTTCTAGGCGTGCTGCTGGGCGGTGGAACGGTCGTGGTCATCAACCCTTCGCGGGGTGACGAGCGCACCAAGAACGACATCGTGGGGTTGCAGCTTCCCGTGATCGTTGGAGAGCGCGGCGATCTGACGACGCTGATACCCGCGGGCACGCCGACGGTCGCGATTTCGGGCCTGTTGGACGACGCCGACGTACCCACCCCACCTGACCGTGATGCCGGCCCGCCGTCTGGTGTCGCGGTGCGCATGTTGACCAGCGGCACGACGGGACCGCCCAAGCGAATCGACCTCAGTTACGACATGCTGGCGCGCAGCGTGATGGGTCCGGAGCCCGAGCACGCGGCGTCGCCTCAAGGGCCGCGCCGCGGCGTTGCGATCGTGAACTCACCGCTCGTGCATATCGGCGGGGTATTCCGCGTGCTGCAATGCGTCGCCGAGGCGCGGCCGTTCGTGCTGCTGGAACGATTCGAGCTCGACGCATGGGCGGAGGCGGTACGCAAGCATCGCCCCCGCGCGGCCTCGCTGGTACCGGCCGCCCTGCGCACCGTATTGCACTCCGATGTTCCGCGCGCCGACCTGGAAAGCCTGAAGGCCGTCACCTGCGGGACGGCACCGCTGTCGGCCGAGGATGCCGAGGCGTTCACCGAGAAATACGGCGTTCCCGTGTTGACCTCCTATGCGGCCACCGAATTCGGTGGCGGCGTGGCGGGCTGGACCCTTCCCGACCATCAGCGGTACTGGAAGAGCAAACGGGGCAGCGTCGGTCGGGCCAATCCTGGCGCTCAGCTCAGGGTGGTCGCCGAGGACGGAACCCCGTTGAGTCCAGGTGAAGTCGGCCTGCTGGAGGTCAAGCCGGGCCAGCAGGGGCCTGCCGCGCAATGGATGCGGACCATGGATATGGCGCGGATCGACGCCGACGGGTTTCTCTGGATCGTCGGGCGCGCCGACCAGGCGATCATCCGCGGCGGTTTCAAGGTGATGCCCGACGACGTTCGCGCCGCACTGGAAAGCCACCCCGCCGTGGCCGGAGCGGCAGTGATCGCCCGACCCGATGAGCGGCTCGGCGAGACACCGGTCGCCATGGTTGAGCTGCGCGAGCGGGTCCGCGCCGACGCCGAGGCGTTGGTGGAGTACCTGCGAGAGCGGCTGGCACGCTACGAGATACCCACCGAAATCGCGATCGTCGACACCATCCCCCGAACACCCTCGGGGAAGGCCGATCTCGGCGCGATACGGGCCTTCTTCCGCGAGCCCGCGGTGCAGCGCGACCATGCCCGTTGATTCTTTGACCGTCGCCGAGATACTGGGCCAGCAAGCCCGGGTGCGCGGCGATCACCCGCTTCTGGTCTGCGATGGCGACCGGATCAGCTACGCCGACGCCATGCTGCGATCGGCGAGGCTCGCGCACGGCCTGATTGCCCTCGGCGCCGGCAAGGGAACCCATGTGGGGCTGCTCTACCCGAACGGACCCGAGTTTATCGTCGGGATGCTGGCAGCGGCGCGGATGGGCGCCGTGGTGATTCCGTTCTCCACCTTCGTCACCGCCCGCGAGCTGCGCGAGCAACTGGTCGATGGTGATGTGGAAATCCTGTTGACCGCCGCATCTTTTCGCTCGCACGATTACGTACAACGCCTGTCCGAAATTCTTTGCGGACGCCGACCTCGGTTCCCGATTGTTCTGCGCGGCAGCACCGCAACTGCGCCACGTCGCGGTCACGCACGAGACCGTATACGGGCTGGCTGACACCGTCGACCCCGCACTCCTGACGGCGCTGGAAGAGGATGTCGCAGAATGCGATCCGCTGACGATCGTGTACACGTCGGGCTCCACCAGCGCCCCGAAGGGAGTGGTGCACACCCACGGCGCCCTGCTCGCGCATCAACAAAACCTCAACGGGATCCGGGGCTTGACCGCGGACGACAGGCTATTCTGCAATTCGCCGTTCTTCTGGATCGGTGGGTTCGCGTACGGCCTGCTCGCGACTCTGACGGCCGGATCGACCCTGGTGTGTTCCAACGCCACCGAAGCGGGCGCAACACTCGACCTGCTGGAAGCCGAAAAGCCGACCATGACCAACGGGTTCGCGGCCGGGATCGCCAACCTGGTCGACCACCCGAGCTTCCGCCAGCGCGATCTGACCTCGATGCGACGCGGCAACCTGTACCCGATCATGGCTCCCGACGCCCGCCCGGCCGACCCCGAACTGCGGCACAATACGCTGGGCATGACCGAGGCCGGCAGCGTCGTGCTGATCGGCGATGACGAATCCGACCAACCCGAGCACCGGCGCGGGTCGTTCGGGAAGGCTGCGCCGGGGTTTGAGACCAAGGTCATCGATCCCGACACCGTCGCCGCGAGGCCGGTCGGCGAGGTCGGCGAGCTGTGCATTCGCGGGCCATACCTCATGCAGCGCTATTACAAGCGCAGCCGCGAAGAGTGTTTCGATGCCGATGGTTGGTTCCATAGCGGCGACCTGGTGCGCGTCGACGCCGACGGATACTTCTACTACGTCGGCCGGCTCAGCGCGCTGATCAAAACGGGGGGCGCCAATGTCTCGGCGGTCGAGGTGGAGAGCGCCATCGGCAGGTTCACCGACGGAGCGCCTGCTTATGTGATCGGCATTCCCGACGCCCGGCGCGGGCAGGTCGTCGCGGCGGTGGTGGTTCAGGCAGACGGCAGCCGCGCATTTCGACGAAGCGGCACTGGTTGCGCTGCTCAAAACGGAACTATCCGCGTACAAGGTTCCCAAGCGATTCGTCGCCGTACCCAGCGCCGAGGTTCCGTTGCTGTCCAGTGGCAAGGTCGACATGCGCCGACTCAGAGAGCTCTTCGATGTCTAGCACCATTGACGAGCTGGTGCGGTTACGGGCCGACCGCGATGGTGACGCACCGATGGTGATCGATCCCACCTCCCGTATGAGCTACCGCGAACTCGGGTCGACCACCAGCGATTTGGCCGCCACCTTCATCGAGGCCGGCGTGGGCAAGGGCACCCGGGTAGGACTCATCATGCCCAACGGCACCCGCTGGGTGCAGATCGCCATCGCCCTGACCCGGATCGGCGCGGTGCTGGTCCCGCTGAGTACCCTGCTGACGGCCGCGGAACTGGCCGCGCAACTGCGGGCGGCCTCGGTGCAATTCTTGCTCAGCGTCGAAGAATTCCGCGGGCACCGTTACCTCGACGAGCATTCAGTACGCTAAGGAAAACCGAACTTCCAGCGTTACGGGGCTTGGTCTGTCGATCGGCTCGAATAATGCCTGCGCGAGCGCGCATGCCCGCAACATCGTCGACCCTATGACCGCGACGGTCACGTCCGCCGACCCGCTGGTGATCATGTTCACCTCGGGCAGCAGCGGATCGCCCAAGGGGGTCATCCACTCGCACGGCAATGCGTTGGGCGCCGTGCGGTCGGGCCTTGCGGCTCGTTGCATCACCTCTGAGACTCGCTTGTATCTGCCGATGCCCTTCTTCTGGGTGGGCGGTTTCGGCAGCGGGATACTCTCGGCCCTGCTGGCCGGCGCCACCCTGGTGACCGAAGAAATCCCCCGGCCCGAAACGACCCTGAAACTGCTGGAAGGCGAACGGGTCAACCTGTTTCGCGGCTGGCCGGACCAGGCCGAGGCGCTGGCACGGCACGCCAGCGAGGTCGGCGCCGACCTGTCTGCTCTACAACCGGGAAGTCTGCAGGCCCTGTTACCGCCCGAGCAGCGCGCCCAGCCCGGCGCGCGAGCCACGTTATTCGGCATGACCGAGGCCTTCGGGCCCTATTGCGGATATCACGCCGACACCGACATGCCCGCTTCGGCGTGGGGCAGCTGCGGAAAACCATTCCCCGGCATGGAAGTCCGCATCGTCGACGCCGAAAGCGGCGCGCCCGTCGCGGCGGGCGCTACCGGCATGATCCAGATCCGCGGACCGCACACGCTGAGCGGCATCTGCGGGCGGACCCGCGAGGACCTGTTCACACCCGACGGCTTCTACCCCACCGGTGACCTCGGCCACCTCGACGAGCAGGGATTCCTGTTCTACCACGGGCGATCCGACGACATGTTCAAAATCAGCGGTGCGACCGTCTACCCCAGCGAGGTTGAGGGCGTGCTGCGCAAGATAGCATGGCGTCGACAACGTCTTGGTGACCAATGTGCCGGGCGCCGCGGGTGAACGGGTGGGCGCCGTCGTGGTGTGTCGGCACTGGCGCGCTGACCGCCGAGCGGCTTCATGCGTCGGCCCGCAACTTGCTGAGCGCCTTCAAGGTACCCGACGGTGTGGCTGCTGCTGGCCTCCGACGACGACGTTCCGCGCGGCGGCACCGGCAAGGTCGACATCCGCCGGTTAGGCGAGATGCTGATCGAGCGAGCAGGCCTTAAGGCACCCGCGTCCACGGCTCGCAGTTCTGCGATTCGAAGGCCTTGATCGTTGTGTCGATGTTCGCGAACATCGGACCGACAGACATATTCGTTTGGACTACATGTCCTTGTTGGCGTCAGGCGTGCTGTAGGTAAACCAGGCGCACATCGAGTCCTGGGTCGGCACATTGTTGATCCAGACCCCAAACGTCGACGCCGACCCGGCCGTTCGGTACAGGCCCGGTGCGATGTCAGGCCCCACGACAAAAACACCATTTGCCGGGGATCGGGTCGACCGAGTCGGCGAGGACCGGCGGTGCCAGGGCGATGGCCGTTGCGGCCGCAAGGTATTGCAACGCAACGGTTTCAACTTTGTAGGTCGCCGTGCCGGCGAGCCCCTCGCGCAGTTGCGTGAGTGCATGCAGCACCACCACCGGCCAATCGGGGGTATTTTATCGTTGTCAGAGTCGCCCTTCGATACTCAACCTATTACCTCCACCAGCCCGTCGGGCAGCGACCCCAAAGCAGGTAGAACAGTGCTGGACATCGTGATTCGGTGACATCTTGGGTCAAGTCAAGGTGTTGCCGATGCCCTGCAGCACCGTTGGGTGTGAGTGCCGCGATAATCCAGGCCGGCGGACAGGCTTGGGCCTTGAGCGCTCAGGCGTGAAGGGCGGCTTCTTGGACGAGCTGGACGCGGCTGGCGAGCCCGAGTTTGGTGTAAACGTGAGTGAGGTGGCTTTGCACGGTGCGCGGTGAGACGAACAGCCTGGTGGCGATGTCCTTATTGCCGAGCCCCTCGCTGACCAGTCGTATGACGTCACGCTCGGTGGGAGTGAGCGATGCCCAGCCGCTGGCGGGCCGTTTACGTTCGCCGCGGCCGCGCTGCGCATAGGCAATCGCCTCCTCGATGGATAGCCCCGTACCCTCCGCCCATGCGGCGTCAAAGTCATGCTGGCCCAAGGCATCACGAATCGCCGCTACTGAGGCTTCGTAGTCAGCATCCCACACCTTGAACCGGACGGCGCCCATACGCTGCCGGATGGCATCCGCCGCGCCAAAAAGCCGGGCGGCTTCGCGGTGGCTGCCGGCCTCGTTGGCCAACGTCGCGAGGCACTCCAGGATCTCGGAAATGCCCAGATGCGGGAAACTTTCAGGGACACTGGCAAGCGCGTCGTGGGAGTCGCTTTCAGCCTGCTCAGGCTGGCCCTGTGCGATCGCCACGTGCGCGCGCACGCTCAGCGCCCTGACCATGATGGCCCACCCCGGCGCTGTCGCGACCGCCTCGTCGGCCCAGCGTCGGGCTGCAATCAGATCCCCGTCCGCCAGGGCAGCCTGCGCGATGATGGGTCGCAGGTGCGCCGCGAACCCCGGCAAGACTCTCCCTTGCTCCCAGGCTGCCGCAGTCATGTCCAACGCCGTCCCAACGTCGCCGGCGACGAGGGCCGCGTTTCCCAAGGCGAAGTAACCAATGCTCGCGGGTAGCCCGCCGAATTCGGATGCGACCGCCAGGCTCTCCTCGGCCGCCGCCCGGGCCGCGGCTGTGTCACCCTGCCAGGCCAGCGCGGTGCCCTGGTGCGCGAGGCCGGATGCCCTCCAGATCTCATCGTGAGCGGCCTGGGCCTCGGCGGCGACAGCGCGAAACTGTGCGGCCCCTCCGGCCAAATCGCCCTCCCACAGCTGTGCGATTCCGAGGCAAATGCGGCACTGGCGCGAGTTGGATCCATCACCGAGAGCGTCGGCGAGGTCACGGCCTTCTATGGCAACCGCGCGCGCTGCGATCGGGTCGCCGGCGGCGATCGCTGCGTTGGCCTGCGAGGCCAGGATTTGGCTGAGTCGCCACCTGTCGTCCAGCTCACGGGCGAGTTCGATCGCCTCGGCGAAGTACGCCCCTGCCAGCTCGGCGTTGTAGGCGGCAGTAAGGCCGCAGGCGGTGAGCGCCCTGGTCAGCAACGCTGAGTCAGCAATGCCTCGTGCGAGCGTCAGGGCCTGCTGCGCCTGGTTCACGCCGTCCGCAGCACTCAACACCAAGGTGAACACGGCCTTGTCGGCCAGCGCCCGGGCGCGTGCCGCGGCCGCCACGTCGGTGTTCTGCGCGACCTCGTCGGTGAGGATGGCGTCGAACCAGGCCAGCCCTTCCCGCACGCGGCCCCGCGCCATCCACAGTGGCTGCAGGGACGAGGCGAGCGTCAGCGCCGACTCGATCTCGGAGTTTCCGCAACTCCACTCAAACGCGGCGCGCAGATTGTCGATCTCGGTTTCGGCCTGCTCGACGCGCTGCTCGTAATCACTGCCTGCCGGCGCGTCGAGCAATGCTGCACGCGCCGTGTAGTAATCCCGGTGACGCGAGCGCACGGTATCGGCCTCGCCGGATTCCGCAAGTTTTTCCTGGGCGTATTGACGCACCGTCTCTAACAGTCGGTAGCGGGTACGGCCCCCGCTGTCGTAGGCGACCACCAGCGACTTGTCCACTAGCAGGGTGAGCTGATCCAGGACTTGGTAGGGCTCCACATCAGTGCGAGCGCAAACGAATTGGGCGGCGTCGAGGTCGAAGCCACCCAGGAACACGGCCAGCCGTCGAAATAACACCCGCTCTGGCTGGGTCAGCAGCGCATGCGACCAGTCCACAGAGGCGCGCAGTGTCTGCTGGCGACGCACCGCGGTGCGCGCACCACCGGTCAACAGCCGGAACCGGTCATGGAGGCTGTCGACGATCTCGGCCAGCGACAATGCCCGCACCCGCGCGGCGGCGAGTTCGATGGCCAGTGGTATCCCGTCAAGGCGGTGGCAGATCTTGGCCACCGTGGTGATGTTGGAGTCGGTGAGGGTGAAGCCTGTCTGGACGAGGCGGGCCCGGTCGGCGAACAACTCGATTGCTTCATCGGCCGTCGAGAGCGACGGGACCCGCCACGTCGCCTCACCTGTCACGCCGATCGGCTCGCGACTGGTCGCCAGCAGCGTCAGCCCCGGCGCCGCACCCGATAGCGCGACAACCAGTTCGGCGCACGCGTCGAGCAAATGCTCGCAGTTGTCCAACACCACCAGCAGCCGACGGTCACGCACAAACCGCAGCAGCGTGTCCATCGTCGATCGGCCGGGCTGATCGGGCAGCCACAGGGCGCGGGCCACGGCCACAGGCAGCGTGCCGGAATCGGTGATCGGCGCCAGATCCACAAACCAGACGCCGTCGGCGTATTCGGACGCCAACTGCATCGCCACTTCGACCGCCAGGCGCGTCTTGCCCACCCCACCGGCTCCGGTCAGGGCCACCAGCCGGTTCTGCGCCAACATCTTCCGCACCTCGCTGACCTGCGGGCCGCGGCCCACAAAGCTGGTGAATTGCGACGGAATATTATGTACCGCAATGCTTTTAGCTGTTCGCAGAGGTGGGAAGTCGTTACGCAGGTCGGGGTGGCACAGCTGCACCACCCGCTCCGGCCGGGCAACACCGCGCAGCTCGTGTGTGCCCAGGTCGGTCAGCCACGCGTCGGCGGGCAGCGCGTCAACAACTAGATCCTCCGCGGTGCCGGAGAGCACGCTCTGTCCGCCATGGGCAAGATCGCGCAGCCGCGCCGTGCGACTGATGGTCGAGCCGATGTAATTACCCTCATCACGCAGCTGCACCTCACCGGTGTGCACACCGATCCGCAAGCTGATCGGAGCCAACGGCGCCCGCTGCAGTCCCAGTGCGCACGCCACTGCGTCGCTGGCCCTCGCGAACGCCACCACAAAACTGTCGCCCTCGCCCTGCTCCACCGGGCGTACTCCGCCATAGGCGGTCAGGAGATCCGACAACACGTGATCTAGCCTCGCGAACGCCGCCGTCATCTGCCCGGGGTGGCTTTCCCACAAGCCGGTGGAGTTTTCAACGTCAGCCAACAGCAACGTCACCGTGCCCGTCGGCAAAATTCCGCTCACACCAAGGCCGCTCCAGTCCACCAGCGGCGTCTCCGCGCGTGGATCGATCCTGCTCATGCTAGCCAGCATGCGCGCACCGCGTACGCAAAACATCAGCGGAAACACGTAGACGCGGTCGATCGGGCACGGACGTTTCACCGTCAGTTGTGGCGGGCCGCTTCTTGGACGAGCTGGACGCGGCTGATGAGGCCGAGTTTCGTGTAGACGTGGGTCAGGTGAGATTGCACGGTGCGGGGTGAAACGAAAAGCCTTGTGGCGATGTCTTTATTGCCGAGCCCCTCGCTGACCAGTCGTATGACGTCGCGCTCGGTGGGGGTGAGGGAGGCCCAGCCGCTAGTAGGTCGTTTGCGTTCGCCGCGGCCGCGCTGCGCGTAAGCAATCGCCTCCTCGGTGGACAATGCGGCACCCTCGGCCCAGGCGGCGTCAAAGTATTGCTCTCCCATGGCTTCTCGCAGCGCCGCCACGGAAGCCTCGTAGCCGGCGTCGTAGACCTTGAAGCGCGCCTCGCCGATGCGTTGGCGGATGGCGTGTGCCGCGCCAAACAGTCGGGCGGCTTCCCGCTGACTACCGGCATCGCCAGCGACAGAAGCCAGGCACTCGAGGGTGTCGGCAACGCCTAAGCGCGCCTGCATGTCGGCGGCGCGTCCGAGCGCGTCGTGGGCGTCACGTTCGGCCTGCTCCGGCTCACCCCCCGCGATCGCCACCCGAGCACGCACGCTCAGCGCCCACGTTGACCAGAAGCCGGTCGTGGTCGACACAGCCTCGTCGGCCCAACGGCGGGCGGCAGCGAGATCGCGGTCTGCTAGCGCTGCCTCGGCATTCCAGATGCGCTGCGCTTGCGCCGAGCCACCACTTACCGGAATCTTGCACTGGAGGGTGGCCTCGCGCGCCTCGTGCGTCGCCGTACCATCCCCGGCGGCCAGGGCCGCGATTCCCAATACCATCTGCCCCGTTGCCGCGTACCTCCCGCCAAGCTCCGCGCCGCCCTCGAGGATCGCCTCGGCGGCGGCCCGGGCCGCGGCCACCTCACCCTGGCGTGCGAATACAAAGCTCTGGCCGGTGAGACAGATTACCCTCGATATCTCGTCGTGAGCGGCCTCGGCTTCGGCTGCCACCTCGCCGAACTGTGCGGCGGCTCCGACTAGATCACCGCTGTGCTGCTGCGACGCCGCGAGGTAAAAGCGACACATTCGCGAGCTGAAGCTGTCGCCGATTGCGTCGGCGACGTCACGTCCCTCCTCGGCCGCTGCGCGCATCCTGAGCGGGTCGACGATGTGGGCGTACCGCGCCTGCAGGGCGAGGAGCTGGCTGAGCCGCCACCGATCGTTTACGGCACGGGCCAGGCCGATCGCCTCGGTAACGCATGTCTGGGCCACCTCGACGTGATAGTCCATGCTGGCGGTGAATCCGCAGGCGGTCAAGGTCCGGGCCAGCAGGGCCGGGTCGTCGACGTCTCGCGCGATCGCCACGGCCTGTTGGGCCTGTTCCAGGCTTTCGGCGCCCGCATGAGCATCGAGAACGGCCTTGTCGGCGAGCGCCCGGGCGCGCACGGCGGCCGCAATCCCGAGGTGCTGTGCGCCGAGATCGACGAGGGTGGCGTCGAACCAGGCCAGCCCTTCCCGGATGCGCCCCCGGCTGAGCCACAACGGCTGCAGCGAGGACGCCAGCGCGAGCGCCAGCTCGATGTCGGAGTTTTCGCGGCACCACGCGAATGCGGCGCGCAGGTTGTCGATCTCGATTTCGGCCTGCTCGAGCCGTTGCTCATTATCACCGCCCGCAGGCGCGTCGAGCAGTGCAGCCAGCGCCATGTAGTAGTCGCGGTGACGCGCCCGTACGGCGTCCGCCTCACCGGACTCGAGGAGTTTTTCTTGTGCATATTGGCGTACTGTTTCCAGCAAGCGGTATCGCGTTGCACCACTGGCGTGTTCAGCAGCGACAAGGGACTTGTCCACCAGCAGGGTGAGCAGATCGAGCACCTGGAAGCGCTCCACCTCCTCATGGCCGGCGACCGCTTGGGCGGCCTGCAGGTCGAAGCCACCCAGGAAGGCGGCCAGCCGGCGAAACAACACCCGCTCGGGTTCGGTCAACAGCGCATGCGACCAGTCCACCGAGGCCCGCAGGGTCTGCTGGCGGCGCACCGCGGTGCGCGACCCGCCGGTCAACAGCCGGAACCGGTCGTGCAGGCTGTCGAGGATTTCGACCAACGACAACGCCCGCACGCGTGCTGCCGCTAACTCGATCGCCAGTGGCATCCCGTCAAGACGCTGGCAGATCTCAGTCACCACGGCGGCGTAGTCACCGGTGACGGTGAACCCGGTCTGCGCCAAACGCGCGCGGTCAGCGAATAATTCGACCGCTTCGCCCGCTACCGAGAGCGACGGCACCCGCCAGGTCACCTCACCGGCCACACCGATCGGCTCGCGACTGGTCGCCAGCAGCGTCAGCCCCGGCGTCGCACCAAGCAGTGCAACCACCACCTCGGCGCACGCGTCCAGCAGATGCTCGCAGTTGTCCAACACCATGAGCAGCTGACGGTCACGAATAAACCGCAGCAGCGTGTCCATCGTCGAGCGGCCGGGCTGATCGGGTAGACCCAGCGCACGCGCCACAGTTATCGGCACCACCGCCGGGTCGGTGATCGGCGCAAGGTCCACATACCAGACACCATCGGCATATTCGGCCGCCGCCTGGTTCGCCACTTCGACCGCCAGGCGCGTCTTGCCCACCCCACCGGCACCGGTCAAGGTGACGATCCGGTTCTGCGACAACAGATTTCGCATCTCGGTGACCTGTGGGCCGCGACCCACAAAGCTGGTGAACTGCGACGGAATATTATGCACAGCAACACTTTTAGCTGTACGTAACGGCGGAAAGTCATTGCGCAGATCGGGATGGCACAGCTGCACCACGCGCTCGGGGCGGGCAACACCGCGCAGCTCGTGAGTGCCCAGGTCGGTCAGCCACGCGTTGGCCGGAAGCATGTCAACAACTAACGCCTCGGTGGTGCCCGACAGCACGGTCTGCCCGCCATGGGCCAGATCGCGCAACCGCGCTGTCCGGTTAATCGTCGAGCCGATGTAATTGCCTTCATCGCGCAGCTGCACCTCGCCGGTGTGCACACCGATCCGCAAGCTGACCGGAGCTAGCGGCGCGCGCTGTAGATCCAGCGCACACGCCACCGCATCGCTGGCTCGCGCGAACGCCACCACAAAGCTGTCGCCCTCACCCTGCTCCACCGGGCGCACCCCGCCATGCGCGGCCAGCAGATCGGACAGCGTGTGATCCAGCCGTGCGAACGCCGCCGCCATCTGCTCGGGCTGGCTCTCCCACAACCCGGTGGAATTTTCAACGTCAGCCAACAGCAACGTCACCGTGCCGGTCGGCAAAAGCCCGCTCACGCCAAGATCGCTCCAGTCCACCAGCGGCGTCTCCGCGCGTGGATCGATCTCGCTCATGCTAGCCAGCATGCGCGCGCCGTGTACGCAAAACATCAGCGGAAACACGTAGATGCGGTCGAGCGGGCACGGACGTTTCACCGTCAGTTGTGGCGGACGGCTTCCTGAGCGAGCTGCACCCGGGAGGTGAGGCCCAGTTTGGCGTAGACATGGGTCAGGTGAGATTGCACCGTGCGCGGTGAAACGAAAAGCCTTGTGGCGATGTCTTTGTTGGCCAGCCCGTCACTGACCAGGCGCACCACGTCGCACTCGGTCGGGGTGAGCGAGTCCCAGCCGCTGATGGGTCGTTTGCGCTCGCCGCGGCCGCGATGGGCGTAGGCGATCGCCTCCTCTACCGATAGTGCCGCGCCCTCGGCCCCGGCGGAGTCAAAATCATTGTCGCCCATGATATCTCGAAGCGACGCCACTGACGCCTCGTAGCCCGCGTCCCAGACCTTGAAGCGGACCGCGCCCATATGTTGCCGGATGGCCTGTGCCGCGCCGAAGAGCCGGCGCGCTTCACGGTGACTGCCGGCGGGCCACGCCAGACTCCCGAGGCACTCCAGGGTGTCGGAAATACCTAAATACGCTTGCATATTGGCGGCGATCGCAAGCGCGTCGTGAGCGTCGCGCTCGGCTTGATCCGGCTCGCCCTGCGCGATCGCCACGCGGGCGCGCGTTGTCAGCGCGACCATCAGCCAGCAGCCGGTCGTGCTCGACACGGCCTCGTCGGCCCAGCGGCGGGCCGCGATCAGATCCCCGCCCGCCAGCGCGGCCTGCGCGCCGTAAGGGCGTCCCAGCGCCGCAGCGGCCGGGAGGGCACTCAAATGCTGGCGGGACGCCTCGGACGCTTGCCGGGCCGTCGCGGCATCACCATCGGCCAGGGCCGCCGCAGCCAACGCCGAGTAGGCGAGGCCCGCGGACATCGCGGCAAGCTCCACCGCGGATTCGACGGCCGCGTCCGCGGCGGCCCGAGCCGCACCGGCCTCACCTTGCCACGCGAGTGCGACGCCTTGGTACGCGAGGCTGTGCACCCTGCGGACCTCATCGTGAGCCGCCTTGGCCTCGGCCGCCACCGCGCCGAGTTGTGTGACGGCTCCGGGCAGATCGCCGCGACACAGCTGTGCAATTCCGAGGGAAAAGCGGCACAGGCGCGAGCGGACCCGGTCGCCGATCGCCTCAGCGAGGTCGCGTCCTTCTTCTGCCGCCGCGCGCCCCACTATCGGGTCACCCCCCACGACCGCCGCCCCGAGCGCCTGCCAGCTGAGGAGCTCGCTGAGCCGCCACCGATCGTCTAACCCCCGCGCCAGGCCGATCGCCTCGGCGAAGTACGGCGGGGCCACCTCAGGAGTGGTGAAGACGGCGATCAGACAACACGCGGTCAGCACCCGGACCAGCAGGGCCGGGTCATCGATGTCGCGCGCGATCGCCAGCGCCTGCTGGGCCTGATCTAGGCTCGCGGCGCCGCCGACCAACGAATCGAGTAGGGCGTGGTCGGCGAGGGCGCGTGCCCGTACCGCGGGCGCCACCTCGGGGCGCTGCGCGTCGAGATCGGCGAGGGCGGTGTCGAACCAGGCCAGCGGTTCCCGGCCGCGGCCCCGCGCAAACCACAGCGGCTGCAGCGACGACGCGAGCGCCAAAGCCATTTCTGTATCGGAGTTTTCCTGGCTCCACCCGAACGCGGCGCGCAGGTTGTCGATCTCGATCTCGGCCTGCTCGAGACGCTGCGCATAATCACGGCCTCCTGGCGCGTCGAGCACGGCGGCCATCGCCGTGTAGTAATCGCGGTGACGCATGCGCACGGCTTCTGCTTCGCCGGACTCGCCGAGTTTTTCCAGTGCGTATTGGCGCACCGTCTCCAACAGGCGGTAGCGGGTTCGGCTTCCGCTCTCGTCGGCGACGACAAGGGACTTCTCGACCAGCAAGGTGAGTTGATCGAGCACTTGATAACGCTCCACCTCGGCCCCGCCGGCCACCGCTTGGGCGGCGTCGATATCGAAGCCACCCAGAAACACCGCCAACCGCCGAAACAACACCCGCTCGGGTTCGGTCAGCAGCGCGTGCGACCAATCCACCGAGGCGCGCAACGTCTGTTGGCGGCGCACCGCGGTGCGCGAGCCGCCGGTCAACAGCCTGAATCGGTGATGCAAACCATCGACGATTTCGGCCAGCGACAACGCCCGCACCCGCGCGGCCGCCAGCTCGATCGCCAGCGGCACCCCGTCGAGGCGACGGCAAATCTCCGCCACTGCACCGGCATTGTCGTCGTTGATGGCGAAGTCGAAGCGGGCAAGGCGGGCGCGGTCAGCGAACAGTCCGATGGCTTCGTCGGCCAGCGACAGCGACGGCACCCGCCAGCTGACCTCACCGGCCACGCCGACCGACTCACGGCTCGTCGCCAACAGCGTCAGCCCCGGACACGCTTCGAGCAGTGCCACCATCAGCGACGCGGTCGCGTCCAGCAGGTGCTCGCAGTTGTCGAGCACCACCAGCATTTGACGGTCGGCGACGAAACGGGTCAGGGTCTCCAACGTGGAGCGGCCGGGCTGGTCGGGCAGCCCGAATGCGCGGGCCGCCGTGATCGGGACCAGGTCGGGGTCGGTGATCGGCGCCAGATCGACATACCAAGTTCCATCGGCGAACTCGCCGACCAGCTGGGCCGCTACCTGGATCGCCAGCCGCGTTTTGCCTACTCCGCCCGCGCCAGTCAGGGTCACCAACCGTTTTTGGGCCAGCAGCTCACGCAGCTGGGTCAGCTCCGCGTCACGGCCCACAAAACTGGTCAGTTGCACCGGAAGGGGCTGGGAGGCAACGGCTTTAGCGACTCGCAGCGGCGGGAACTCGTTTAGCAAGTCGGGATGGCACAGCTGCACCACCCGCTCGGGCCGGGGCAGATCCCGCAGCGGATGGGTGCCCAGATCGGCCAGCCACACGTCATCGGGAAGCCCGTCGAGCACCAGCGCTTCCGCCGCGCCCGACAGCACGGTCTGCCCCCCGTGCGCCAGATCCCGCAGCCGCGCTGTCCGGTTGATCGTCGGGCCGACGTAGTTGCCTTCATCGCGCAGCTGAATCTCGCCGCTATGGATGCCGATGCGCAGCCGGATCGGCGCCAACGGTGCCCGCTGCAACTCCAGCGCGCAGCCCACCGCGTCGGATGCCCGGGCGAATGCGGCGACAAAACTGTCGCCCTCGCCCTGCTCAACCGGGCGCACGCCGTCGTGCGCGGCGACGGTGTCCGACACCGCGTGATTCATACGAGCGAGGGCAGTCGTCATCTCCGCGGGTTGGGTCTCCCACAACCGCGTCGAACCCTCCACGTCAGCCAACAGCAACGTCACCGTTCCCGTCGGCAAAAGCCCGCTCACGCCAAGATCGCTCCAGTCCACCAGCGGCGTCTCCGCGCGTGGATCGATCTCGCTCATACTAGCCAGCATGCGCTGCCCGCATACGCCAAAACATCAGCGCAAAAGCGTATATACGAGCCCTGATCGCGCAGATCTACGCGTCCTGACCGAAGGTCTTACTCCCGCGACCTCGGACAGTCGACATGGTCGAATCCGAGGAGGCCATCATGCCCGTCGACGCCATCGGCACCAACAGACCCACCGTCGTTGATGCCGGGCTGCCACCCATCGCTTATGGGCACGCGAACAATCCCCAAGAAGCGCATCGGCTGATTCGGCAGGCCCGTTTGCAACGGCCGATTGCGCTGGGGCCGACGGTCCCGAAGTGTTGAGCTATGAGCTGGCCGGATTGTGTTGCGCTATCTCGGTTTCGCACACTGAAGGGACTTGCCCTTGAGGCACAAGGCATCACCTGCAGGCCGGCTTTGGGACAAGGTCACCACGGGCCTATTAAGCCGGGACGGCGCCGATCACAATCGGTTGCGCCGACTCGTCTGCAAGGCGTTCACGCCACGTTCGACCGCACGGCTACAGACACAATCGTCGACGTGATAACCGAAGCGGTCGGCAGTTCTCACCCAGCCGTGCCGCCTCGATCATGCGGAGCCGCCGAACCGCTGACGTCGACCACCACCCCGCGCGCAACGAGGTGATCAATCAACGGAACCGCGCCGGCCGCAAGGTGTTCCGACATTGCCGCGCGGGCGAGCTTGTCGTCGCGCTTCTTCAGCGCGGACAAGATCCGCCGATGGTCCTGCATCGATTGCTCGGGCCAGCCCTCGATGGCAGGAAACACCGATTCGGGGGCATAACGGGTGATCTGTGACATCAGCTGAGCGAGCTTGGGAGAGTCCGCCGCGACATTGATGGCGCGGTGAAATTCGTGGTTCAGCCGGACGGTGCGCTCATGTTCAGCACCGGCGTACGCATCCTCTAGCTGCGCCTGGATCTCCTTGAGCTCGTGCAGTTGGTCGTCCGTGATGTTGATCGCCGCCCGAGCGGCCAACTCACCACCGACGTGCGCCTGCACATTCGCCACATCGGTGACATCGCGTCCGGTGACCGGCAACACCACAAAACCCCGACGCGGCTGCTGGTTGATCAGGCCTTCGGCGCACAGCGCGAACAGCGCCTCACGCACCGGTGTGACGCTGACACCCAACTCCGCGGCCAATTGCTCCAACCGGACGTACGACCCGGCGGCGTACGTGCCATCGAATATCCGCCTGCGGATGATCCGCGCAACGTCCTCGGAAAGTTGAGGCCGCGCAGCGAAATCCGGAACGCTCATCTGCTTACACCTGATACTCGGCGAGCAGTCGCTTGCTGATGATGTTCTTCTGGATCTCGCTGGTGCCCTCGCCGATCAGCAAGAACGGCGCATCCCGCATCAACCGCTCGATCTCGTACTCCTTGGAATAGCCGTAGCCGCCATGGATCCGGAAACTCTGCTGAGTGACCTCGGTGCAATACTCGCTGCACAGGTATTTGGCCATCCCGGCGGCAACATCGTTGCGCTCCCCCGAATCCTTCAGCCGCGCCGCATTGACCATCATCAGGTGCGCCGCTTCGACTTTGGTCGCCATCTCGGCCAGCTGGAACGCGATAGCCTGGTGCTCGGCGATCGGCTTGCCGAAGGTCTCGCGCTGTTGCGCGTAGCGCACCGCAAGTTCGAAGGCACGAATCCCCACACCGCACGCGCGCGCCGACACGTTCACGCGGCCGACCTCGATACCGTCCATCATCTGGAAAAAGCCCTGCCCGGTGGTGCCACCGAGAACGTCGTCGGCGTCGGCCCGGTAGCCGTCGAAAATCATCTCCGTCGTTTCGATGCCCTTGTAGCCCAGCTTTTCGATCTTGCCCGGAATGCGAAGTCCCGGAACGACTTCACCGAAACCGACCGGCTTCTCGACGAGGAACGCCGTCAGGTTGCGGTGCGGTTTGTCCGAGCCCTCGTCGGTGCGCACCAGCACCGCCACCAGTGTCGAGGTGGCGCCGTTGGTCAGCCACATCTTCTGACCGTCGATGGTGTAGGTTCCGTCAGAATTCCGTTGGGCCCGCGTGCGGATCGCGGCCACGTCGGAACCCAGCTCCGGCTCCGACATCGAGAAGGCGCCGCGCGTCTCACCGGCCGCCATCCGCGGCAGGAACCGCTGCTTCTGCTCGTCGGTGCCGTGCTGGCGCAGCATGTACGCCACGATGAAGTGTGTGTTCAGCACCCCGGACACGCTCATCCAGCCGCGCGCCAGCTCCTCGACGCACAGCGCGTAGGTCAACAGCGACTCCCCCAGCCCGCCGTACTCCTGCGGAATCATCAGGCCGAACAGGCCCATCTCCCGCATCTGATCGACGATCGCCTGCGGGTAGGTGTCATCACGTTCGAGCTTGGCCGCGTGGGGCATGACTTCCTTCTCGACGAATTTCCTTACCGTGGCGAGGATCTCGGTCTGGAACTCGGACAATCCGAGGGTCTGGGCGAGTTTGGTCATGTGCTGTGTTTCCTTCCGGCTGCTCAGCAGGCGATGGTCTTGGCGTTCGTCAGGCGCTCGATATCGGCGGCGCTCAGCCCCAGACGCGCAAGGACGTCGGCGGTGTCTTGTCCCAGAGCGGGCGCTGGCCTGCTGGCCGGATGGGTGCCGTCGAATGCGGCCGGCAGGCCCGGGGCAAAGTAGTCGCCGAGACCTGGTTGCCGCAAGCGCGAAAACAATGGATTCGCGGTGACCTTCGGCCCCGCGGCCACCTCGGCGAAGGTACGGTACCGCTCGAACAGCACCGTGGTGTCGGACAATGCAGTGGTGATTTCGTCGGCCGTGTGTTCGCTGAACCAGGTGGCGAACAGACTCGAGAGCACATCGCGGTAGCGGTAGCGGTCGCCTTCGGACCCGAAATCGGCGCCCAGCGCCTCGGCCAGCGCCGACACCGCGGCGCCCGTGCCCGTCACCGCGAGCAGGTCGCGAAAGTGCCGCCCGGTCAAGGTAACCACCATGAACCTGGCCCCGTCGCTGCTGATGAAGTCCTGCCCGTACTGGCCGTAGATGGCGTTGCCCAGCCGTTCGCGTTGTGTCCCGTTGACTTGAGGCTCGGTCAGCAACCCCAGGTTGGCCGCGGTGGCCAGGGCGACGTCCTCTAACGCCAGGCTGATCCGCGCCCCCGCCCCGGATCGCTCGCGGTGGCGGACGGCGGTGACGACGGCCAGCGCCGCGTAGAGTCCGCAGCACACGTCCCAGGCCGGCAGCACGTGATTGATCGCACCGGCATGATCGGCCGGACCGGTGACGAGCGGATAGCCGAGACCCGCGTTGACCGTGTAGTCCACGCCGGTGGAGCCGTCACCGCGCCCGAGTAACTGAACGTGAATCACGTCGGGGCGTTTGGCCGCCAGGACTTCGTGGCTGAGCCAGGTCAAACCCGCCGCGTTCGTCACGACGATGCCGTCATGTTCGATGATCAGTCGCTGGACCAGTTCATGGCCATCCGGGGACCGCAGATCGATGGTGACCGAACGCTTTCCCTTGTTCAGGCCGGTCCAGTAGATCGAGGTGCCGTCCGCCGCCAGCGGCCACCGTTGCACATCGGAAGCGCCGCCGATGGGGTCGACCCGAATGACTTCCGCGCCAAGCTGACTCAGCGTCATGCCGCACAGTGGCGCGGCGACGAAACTCGATACCTCCACGACGGTCAGGCCGTCCAACGGCAACGCCGAATTGGTCATTGCGATACGACCCGCTCGAAGATGGCAGCAAGCCCCTGGCCGCCGCCGATGCACATGGTCTCCAGGCCGTAGCGCGCCTCGCGGCGATTGAGCTCGCGCGCCAAGGCGGCCAGCATCCGTCCGCCCGTCGCGCCCACCGGATGGCCCAGCGAGATTCCCGACCCGTGCACGTTGGTCCGTTCCTGATCGGCGGCGCCGAACTTCCATTCCCGCATCACCGCAAGCGCTTGCGCGGCGAAGGCTTCGTTGAGCTCGATGAGGTCGATGTCGGACAGCTGTAGGCCCGCCTTGGCCAGCGCCACCTCGGTGGCAGGCACCGGCCCGATGCCCATGACATTGGGCGCAACCCCTGCCACGCCCCACGACACCAGGCGTACCAACGGCTTGAGACCATATTCGTGCGCCTGTGCCGGTGTGGTGACCACGCACATCGATGCCGCGTCGTTCTGCCCGCTGGCATTGCCGGCGGTGACCGTTGCCTCCGGATCCTCGTTCAGCAGAACGGGTTTGAGCTTGCCAAGCGACTCTACCGAGGTGTCGGCGCGCGGGTGTTCGTCGGTGTCGATGAGTTCCTCGCCGCTGCGGGTGCGGATCGCGACCGGAATGATCTCCTCGCCCAGGATGCCATCTTTCTGCGCGGCGACGGCACGCTGATGTGACCGCACCGCGAGCTCGTCTTGCTCCCGGCGTGAAATACCGTACTGGCGGCGCAAATTCTCGGCCGTCTCCAGCATCCCGCCGGGCACCGGGTAGTGGCGGCCACCGGCGGTCGTGCGTCCGCGGGCCAGCCCGTCGTGCACCCGGACGCCGCCGCGGGCGCCTCCCCAACGCATGTCGGTGGAGTAGAAGGCGACGTTGCTCATGCTCTCGCAACCGCCGGCGACGACGAGGTCGTTGTCCCCGGCGCCGACTTGCAGGCACGCTTGGATGACCGCCTGCAGGCCTGAGCCGCACCGCCGATCGACCTGCATGCCCGGAACCGTCACCGGCAGACCGGAATCCAGTGCCACCACGCGCCCGATGGCCGGCGCATCACTGTTGGGATAGCAATGGCCGAGGATCACGTCCTGCACGGCATCGGGCCCCAGCCCGGTCCGCTCCAGCAGGCCTTTCAGCGCGGTAACACCGAGGTCGACGGCGCTGCACGCCTTGAACATTCCGCCGTAGCGCCCGATCGGCGTCCTGACGGGTTCACAGATGACGGTTTCGCGCACCGCGCTCACAGGTGTCGGCCGCCGGTGATTTCCATGACGGTGCCGGTCATGTACGACGACAGGTCGGAGGCAAGGAACAGCGCCACGCTCGCGACCTCGCTGGGTTCACCGGCCCGGCCCATCGGCACCTCGGCCACCTTCGAATCCCAAATGCGCTGCGGCATGGCCTCGGTCATGGCAGAGCGGATCAGGCCGGGGGCGATCGCGTTCACGCGGACGCCCAGGTAGGCCAATTCTTTGGCGGCCGCCTTGGTCATGCCGACGATGCCCGCCTTGGCCGCCGAATAGTTGGTCTGACCAACCATGCCGACCTTGCCCGACACGGAGGACATGTTGATGATCGCGCCGCGCTTGTTTTCCCGCATGATCGCGGCGGCCAGCCGGGTGCCGTTCCAGGTCCCCTTCAGATGGACGTTGATGACCTGATCGAACTGCTCCTCGGTCATCTTGCGCATCGTCGCGTCGCGGGTGATCCCGGCATTGTTGACCATGATGTCCAGGCCGCCGAAACGCTCGACCGCGGTCTGGATCAGGGTTTCGACGTCGGACGCCTTCGTGACGTCGCACCGGACCGCGACCGCGACGTCGTCGCCGCCGAGTTGCTTGGCCACGGCCTGGGTTGCCTCGAGATTGACGTCGCCGAGCACGACGCGCGCACCCTCGGCGACGAAGCGCTCCGCGATGGCCAGACCCAGCCCTTGCGCTCCGCCCGTGATTACTGCTGCCTGACCTGCCAACAACGCCACTGTCGATCACACATCCTTCACTCTTGTCGCTTCCACCGGGCACCTCAAGGCAAATATCATATTTGATATAGGATTCTGCCCTGAACCGGGGTGCCCCGGATCAGGAGAGGAGTCTGGAGTCCATGGCCACCGCCGAAGCCGCGGAAGTTTCCGACGAGGACTTCCGCGAAATCCTCGCTCAGACAAGGCAATTCGTCCGCAGCGCAGTTGTCCCGCGCGAGCAGGAGATCCTCGACACCGATCGCGTCCCCGACGACCTGCGTGACGAGGCCAAGAAGATGGGCCTGTTCGGCTACGCGGTCCCCCAGGAGTGGGGCGGCCTGGGCCTCAACCTGATGCAGGACGTCGAGATGGCGATGGAGCTGGGTTACACGTCGCTGGCACTGCGTTCGATGTTCGGCACCAACAACGGCATCGCCGGACAGGTGCTGGTGGGGTTCGGTACCGACCAACAGAAATCCCGCTGGCTGGAGTCGATCGCCTCCGGCGACGTCGTCGCCTCATTCGCGCTGACCGAACCCGGCGCCGGATCCAACCCCGCCGGCTTGCGGACCAAAGCCGTTCGCGACGGCTCCAGAGAAGACGGGGCATGGGTGATCTCCGGGCAGAAGCGCTTCATCACCAACGCGCCCGTCGCCAACCTCTTCATCGTGTTCGCACGCACGCGGCCTGCCGACGACCAGGGCTCGGGGATCGCCGTCTTCCTGGTACCCGCGGACACCGCGGGCGTCGAGGTGGGCGCCAAGGACGCCAAGATGGGCCAGGAAGGCGCCTGGACCGCCGACGTCAACTTCACCGACGTCCGCGTCGGTCCCGATGCACTCGTCGGCGGCAGTGAGGACCTCGGATATCGAGCGGCGATGACCTCGTTGGCCCGCGGACGGGTGCACATCGCCGCCCTGGCGGTGGGCGCCGCTCAACGCGCGCTCGACGAATCGGTGTCGTACGCCGCCAGCGCGACCCAGGGCGGGACGGCCATCGGAGGCTTTCAGTTGGTGCAGGGCATGCTCGCCGACCAACAGACCGGGGTGATGGCCGGCCGCGCGCTGGTGCGCGATGCCGCCCGGCTTTGGGTCGCAGGCGAGGATCGCCGGATCGCGCCGTCGGCCGCCAAGGTCTTCTGTACCGAAATGGCCGGCAATGTCGCGGATCTCGCGGTGCAGATCCACGGCGGCACCGGTTATATGCGAGGTGTTGCCGTCGAACGCATCTACCGCGATGTACGCCTGCTGCGGCTGTACGAGGGCACCAGTGAAATTCAGCGTTTGATCATCGGATCCAACCTCGTCAAAGCGGCGCAGCGATGAACGTTGCCGTTAATGGCCGAACCCAATAGAGGAGCAACTATGAGCGGCAGGCTTGCCGGAAGAGTGGCATTCATTACCGGCGCGGCACGCGGCCAGGGCCGGGCGCATGCGGTGCGCATGGCCCAGGAAGGCGCCGACATTATCGCCGTCGACATTGCCGGCAAGCTGCCGTCCTGCGTGCCCTACGATCCGGCGACTTCCGATGATCTGAGCGAGACCGTGCGCCTGGTCGAGGCAGCGAACCGCCGCATCATCGCCTCGGTCGTGGACACGCGCGACTTCGACGGACTCCGAAAGGCGGTGGCGGATGGCGTCGCCGAGCTGGGCCGGCTGGACATCATCGTCGCCAACGCCGGGGTCGCCGCTCCGCAAGCGTGGGACGACATCACCCAGGAGAACTTCCGCGACGTCATGGACATCAACGTGACCGGTACCTGGAACACCGTGATGGCCGGTGCGGACAAGATCATTGCAGGGGGCCGCGGCGGCTCCATCATCCTGATCAGCTCGGCGGCCGGCATGAAGATGCAGCCGTTCATGATCCACTACACCGCCAGCAAGCACGCGGTCACCGGATTGGCGCGGGCGTTCGCGGCGGAACTGGGCAAGCATTCGATTCGCGTCAACAGTGTTCACCCGGGTCCGGTGAACACCCCGATGGGATCCGGCGACATGGTCACGGCGGTGGGCAAGACCATGGAAACCAATCCCCAGCTGTCGCACGTCCTCACGCCGTTTCTGCCCGACTGGGTCGCCGAACCCGAGGAGATCGCCGATACCGTGTGCTGGCTGGCCAGCGACGAATCGCGCAAGGTCACCGCGGCGCAGATCCCGGTCGATCAGGGCTCGACGCAGTACTGATCGCCCGCTGGGCAGGTCGCACGGGAATAGCTCTGCGGTCCCGGTGTTTGCATTCGTCATGAAAAGCTTCAGCGAAACCGAGCGCCAGGAGTTCCTCGCCGACAAGCATGTGGCGGTGCTGTCCGTCGCCGCCACCGACGGCCGGCCGCCGGCCAGTGTCCCAATCTGGTACGACTACACCCCCGACGGAAACATCCGGATCATGACCGGGGCGTCCAGCCGCAAAGCTCGCCTCATCGAGCGGGCGGGGGCGGTGACGCTGGTGGTACAGCGGGAGGAGCCGCCGTATCAGTACGTGGTGGTCGAGGGCGCGGTTGTCGAGACGACCAACCCGGCCCCGGCAGACTTGCAGGAGTCGATCGCCATCCGTTACCTCGGCGAGGAAGGTGGGCGCGCGTTCGTGCGCAGCATGGAAGGCGTCGAGGAGGTGCTGTTCACCATCCGACCGGACCGCTGGCTCAGCGCCGACTTCACCGGTGACCTCTGAGGGCTCAGCCGATCAGTTCCAGCGTGCTTAGCTCGCGGATCGCCTGGCAGCCGCGGCTGAGCATGGTCAGCACCATGTCGTCACCTCGCTCGGTGGCGGCAGCGAACGCGAAACCCAGCGCTGAGATCAGTGGTGCCTGCAACACCCCGAGCCGGTAATCGCGCCAACATGTTTCGCGGTCGTAGCCGCCGACCCCGCCGGCCGTCAATGCCCGGTGATAGTCCGCGACGAGCTCTTCTTCGATGTTGGCCCGCAACTGCGAATTGAGACTGGTTGCGGTGAAGTAGGCGAGATCCCGGGCCGGCAAGCCCACGCCGAGCGTCTGCCAGTCGACCACGCTGACCCTGGTTCGTTCGGGATCGAACAGCAGGTTGTCCAGCCGGTAGTCGCCGTGCAGCAAGGCGAACCGGTCGTACTCCGACAGCAGCCACGGTGCAATCGAACCCATTGCCGCGCTGAAGGTGTCGCGGTCTTCCGGGCTCATCCGACCGCCAAGTTTCTCCAGTGTGATGTCGGCGCTCATCTTCGCCACCTCGCCCATACCGTTGGCGCCGGCCTCATCCGGACGACCGAACGCGATGCCCGGAAAATCGAGCCAGACGGGATCGCACCAACTGGGTGCGTGCAGGCCCGCCAGAGCGATAACCGCAAGGCGCGCTTCGGTTTCGCCACAGCCGATGAGCTGATCGCCCTGCACCGCCGGCGCCTGGTCGGCGAGCAGCAGGGCGAAATCCATTGCATCCTCGGTGATCTCGGAGTAGAAGCACCGCGGTGTCGGCACTTGCACCCGATCCACCACCGAGGAGTAGAACGCGCATTCGCTGCGATAGCCGATGACCACCCGGTCGCGCACCGTGTCGTCCTGGGCGGGCAGCTTGATCACAAAGGTCTGCGGCAGGTCAGCCGGGATCCGTCGCATAGCGAGCGGTCACCCGGTAGGTCGCCCCGGTCTGTCCGGTGCCGATCGCGACCACGTCCACGTCGGCGACCTCGACGGGTGTGCCGCTGCCACTGACAGCGCGGCCGACAACCACTGCGGGGTCACGTCGGCGGGGTAACGCGGTATCGACAGCACAGCACTCATTAGCAGCACGCCTCCTGTACGCAGACAGCTCGGTCCGACTGACAAACTGTAAGGCATACCGCAAGAGTTGCGGTCAACCGCGGTACGCTAGTCGGCCAGAATGCGCCATTCGGCGGCTTCGTGCTGCTGGCGCCAGAATTCGTCGAAACGGCCGCCGGCAGCGAGCAATTCGTCAACCGTGCCATCCTCGACCACTCGGCCGTTGTCCACGAACAGGACGCGGTCGGCGTGACTGATGCTGGCCAGCCGGTGCGCGACGATCACCTGGGTGCGCGATTGCGGGTCGGCGGTGAGGGCGTCGACCACCGCGGCCTCGTTCTCGGTGTCCAGCGCGCTGGTCGCCTCGTCTACCAGCAGTATCGGGGCGGGCTTGAGCAACGCGCGGGCGATGCTGACCCTTTGCCGCTCACCACCGGACAGTGCCGAACCGGCCTCTCCGACGACGGTGTCGGCGCCGTCTGGCAGCCTCTCGACGAGCTCGTCGACGCGGGCGAGCGCGACCGCCCGCGCGAACTGCTCGTCGCGCGCGCCGGGATCTCCGGCCAACACGTTGTCGCGGATCGACCCGTGGAACAGGTAGGGATGCTGGAACACCACGCTGCTCGCCGCCCGCCGGGATTCACCGGTCAGCGTTGCCGCGTCCACTCCATCGATCAGCACCCGGCCGCCGGTGGGCTCATGCAGCCCGGCGATCAGCGCCAGGATGGTGCTCTTGCCCGAACCGGATGGTCCGACGATCGCGGTGGTGCTGCCTGGCTCCAAGGTGAAGCTCACCCCGTCGAGCACCGACGCACCGGCACCGTCGTATCCGAACACGACGTCGTCGAATTCGATGCGGGGCGCCGCGGCGCCCGTCGTCGTGGCGGCGCCGACATTCACCAGCGGCGCGGTGAGCACCGAGCGGATGTGGTCGAGCGTGGCGCGGGTGCTTTCCAGCGCCGGCGCCAGCTCGCTGATGGTGGTGAACGGTTCGAGGTAGCGCACGATGACGACGATCAACGCGATGGCCTCGGCCATCGTGAGCGTTCCGTTCACGGTCAGCGCCGTGGTCGCCCCGGCCAGCAGGATGAGTGCAAGCTGGCTGGCGAGGCTGAACAGCAGCTGCCCGGGAACCTGCATGGACAGCAAGCGCATGGTGGTGCCGTGTTGTGCGGCCAGTGCGTCGCCGACGAGGCTTCTCGCGGGCTCGACGCGTCGCGCGGCTCGCAGCGCCTGCTGGGTTCGGGCGAACTCGATGATCCGTTCGGTGAGCGCGCTATTGGCGTTGGCGGCCGCGGCATCGGCGCGCCGCGCCAGGCGGGCCGATGCCCATAGCGCACCCAACAGCAGCGGTAGGCCACCCAGCGCGGCGACCCCCAGCTGCCAGGAGACCGGCAACAAGACGACCGCGATTGCCGCGGGCAGCAGGATGGCGGAGATCAGTGGCGTGAGCAGGTTGACGACCAGACCGACGAGTTCCGGACCGGTGGCAGCGATCGCCTGACGTGCCGTCGCGGTGTGCTCGGCGGTGAACCAATCCAGCCGCACGCCGGGCAGGCGGTCGGCGACGTCGTGCTGGCTGTGATCCAGCACCGCGAAACCCAGGCCGAAACCGATACGCGCGGTTGCGGTGTCGATCACCCAGCCGGTCACCGTGGCCGCGGTGAGCCAGCCCAGCCAGACCAGCGCGCGCTGCGGGTCGCCACTGAATAGCGCCCCGACGAGAGGGACCAGCAGTACGGTGGCCACCGCGCGCACCACCACGGAGATCAACGCCAGCACCGTGTAGGTGATGACCCGGTTGCGGCAATCCGCCGGGACCAGGCTCAACCACGTGCGAATCATCGCGCCCCCTCGCCGGTCGTGCCGGCGGTCAGCGGGTCGCGGCGGCCGCCCTCCCACAATCGTCGGTATCGGCCGTCGGCGGCCAGCAACTCGTCGTGTGTTCCACGTTCGACGACGCGGCCGTGGTCAAGCACGACGATCTGGTGAGCCCGGGTGATGGTGTGCAACCGATGCGCGATGACCAGCACGGTGCGGTCCCGTGTCAACCGGTTGAGCGCTTGCTGCACAAGGTATTCCGATTCCGGGTCGGCGAAGGCGGTTGCCTCGTCGAGGATCAGGACTGGGGTGTCGGCCAGGATCGCGCGGGCGATGGTGAGCCGTTGGCGTTCCCCGCCCGAGAGCCCGCTTCCGGCGCCCAGCATTGTGTCGTAGCCGTCCGGCAGTCGCATGATGCGGTCGTGGATTTGGGCCTCGCGCGCCGCTTGCTCGACTTGTGCCGCGGTGGCATCGGGGACGGCCAGTGCGATGTTTTCCGCCACTGTGCCGTGCACCAATTGCGTTTCCTGCAGCACGAATCCGACCTGGGCATAGAGCTGATCGGCGGTCATCGACCGAATATCCTGTCCCCCAACACATATCGATCCTTGCCCGACGTCGTGGAACCGGGCCAGCAAGGCGGCCAGCGTCGACTTGCCAGAGCCGGACGGGCCGACCAGCGCGGTGACCGTGCCGGGCCGCAAGGTCAGCGAGACATCGTGGATGACCGGAACGTCTGGGCGGTAGCCGAAGCCGACGTGGTCGAACACCACCGTGGCCGTCGAATCCTGGCGGGCTTCGTCGTGGTCTCGCACGGCGAGGTCTGCCTCGTCGAGCGTGTTCTGCAGGCGCCGGGCGGCCAGCATGCCGGCGCGGATGCCGCCGAGGCCGTAGGCGATGCCGAGCAGTCGTGCGCCGAATGTGGTGCCCAACAGCAAGAACGGCAGTAGATCCACCGGATTCATTCGGCCCGTGACCACCAGCAACGTGCCCGTGACCGCGATGAGCCAAAGGAACGTGGAGGGACGGGTGACCAGGTCCATGAAGGTCTTCTTGCCGGCTAACGGGCGCTGCCACGCGACCAGGAAGCCGACGTATTCGTCCAGGCGGCGCCGGAAGCTGGATGCGGCGGCCCCGCCGAAGACGCGGATCACCGGCTGACCTTCCAGGTATGCGCCGGCCTCGCCGTTCATCGTCTCCGCCCAGCGTTGCGACTGCGGGATGCGGGGGCCTGATTGAATCGTGAGCGATGAGGTCAGCACCAAGTACACGAGGACGGGGACAAACAACACCAGCGCCACCCGCCAGTCGACGGCGAACAGGTAGACCAACACCGCGACCGGCGCGACGGCCGCGGTGACCGCATCGGGGATGGCGTGGGTGACCAGGTAGTGCAAGGACAGCGTGTCGTCCTGCAGCAGTTGCTTGATCGACCCCGACCCGCGTGCGGTGAACCAGCCCAGCGGTAGCCGAGACAGCTTGCGTAACAGTCGCGATCGCAAATCCCGGGCGAAGCGCGCATCGACGACATGGAGCCAGAGAGTGAGAGCGGCACCGAGCAACGCCCCCAGACCCAGCAGGGACACCGCGGCGATGCCGACGTTCCACAGTCGGGACGCAGACGCCCCGGAAATCAGGAACCGGGCCAACTCGACCAGCAACACAAACGGCGCAAGTTGCACCAGCGTGATCACCGCCTGCAGCACGCCCGAGACGATCAGCGCCGACCGCAGTGGCGCGAGCAGCCGGCCGGCGCCCTGGGCACGCCAGTTCCCGCGGGCCGCCGCGGTGGGTGTCGAGTCGGGCAGCTGCTGAGCCGACTCCAGCTGCGCTGCAATGTCTTCCGCCGACACGCTGGGCGCGACGTGATCGGGTGCCTCCGGCTCGTCACCGCGCCGGGTGCCCATCGCGCGCCCGGCGCTCCAGTAGGCCTGGGCGTGAACCACCGATTTGGGAAAGCCGAACTCGTCGCGCAGCCGCGCCCGCACCTGCTTGAGCGTCGTGGCTTCTGGCGTCGCCCATGCATACCAGTCGGACCAATCCCTGCTCTCGATCGCGGCGGCGAGCGACTTCTCCTCATGGCGGGCAACCCAGTGCAGCCGCAGCCGAGGATGCTGCGCGACCGGGATCAACGTGTCGTTGTCGTCGTGCTGTTCGAGGTACATCTCGATCGGCACGTCGTCGGGGACGACTCCGATGATCCCGTTCATCCCCGGGATGGATGCGGAGTCACCGATCAGCAGGTAACCGGCCGGCTGCTCGTCGGGTATGTCGAACCGCGACGAGCCCATCAGGGCCATGACCGCGATGGCGGCCCCAGGCTGCACCGTGCGTGCCCACAACGACGCCGGGCCGGCCGGATCGTGCAGCACGATGTCGACTGCGAAGCGGCCGGCGGCGACGTCTGCCTCTGAGATCGTGTACGCGCGCTGGAATTCCGTTTTCGACCCATCCGGGTCCGGGAACCAAAACCGCAGCCACGCGGCCGGTTCGGCATCGACGTCTTCGAACAGCGTCGGCGACGTCATGCGTACCCGGACGAAGTGCGGGGCGATCCGAACGGTTTCGATGACCGTCGCGCTGTGGTCGCGCGCGCCGAAGCTGCGCAGCATCACACCGGAGAATCCGCGTGCCATTAGCGGTCCTTTCTCGCGGCGCTCCGCGCAGCGACGGCCTCGGCGATCTGGATGACCCGGCAGATTCACCGCCACGACGCCACGGATCGATGCGGCCGGCATGGGCCGGGCACGCCCTGATTCGACACCTGCCACGACCCGCGTGGGCCGCCCTGCCGCGGATCACCGACCAGCCGGTCACGACTTGGTACGTTACCCCACAAACTAAGGGTTGCCTTACCATAGGTCAACCTCGATGACCATCCGCCGTGCGCCGGCCAGTAACCTGGAAACATGAGCGGTCAGTCGGCGATGCCCGTGCTGCTGTATGACGGGGTCTGCGGGGTGTGCAACCGGTCGGTGCGCACGATTCTGCGTTTCGATCCCACCGGTCCTCTGCGCTTTGCGGCGCTCGAAAGTGTTTTCGCCAAAGCGATCATCGAGCGGCACCCGGGGATTGGCAGCGTCGACTCGGTGGTGTTTGTGGACGACCCGGGCGGCCCCTCGGAGCGGGTGGCTGTCCGATCCGAGGCAGTGCTGCGCGTGGCGAATTATCTTGGTGGAGCGTGGCGGGTGTTCACCCTCGCGCGCGTGATTCCGGCTCCGCTGCGCGACTGGCTCTATGACAGGTTCGCCGCGATTCGTTACCGCGTCGGCGGCAAGTACGACAGTTGTCCGTTGCCGGCGCCGGAGGTCCGCGCCCGGTTCGTGGCGGACTGAGCGGCGTCAGTCAGTGCCGGGCGCCGATGCAAGGTCCGCCTCGGATTCCTTCCGCTTCAGCTCGGCCAGCTTGCGGTCGTCTTCCGCCGCTTGGCGGTGCTGCAGCGCATACGTGCGGTGCATCTCCGTGTGCGAGACGCCCTGTTGCACGGTTTGATCTTGGATTTCCGCCATCCGCTCATGCTGGAGTGCGGATTCTTCGAGGCTGTGCGCTGCGGAAAGTCCCGCACGCGCGGCGCGTTCGCGGGCCGCGGCGGCTCTGTGTTCGGCGAGCTCGACATCTTGTGCGGTGATGGCTTTTTCGCCTCGTGATGGTGGCTCGTTTCCAGTGGGCATGGCGTCTCCCTTGTATCCCGTGGGTTCCAAATACCCGCCAGGAAGGATTTAACGCTCACGCCGTCGAGATTTCGTCCCGCGGTGCTGGGGCCGCCCCCGCGCTCCCTCGGAGGTGGCAACGCTGTTCTGTGGGTGCCGGTGTTCTAACCCACTCAGCGAAGCGATTTTCCGCCCGCGCTTGATGCCACCATCAAATGCGGCCGAGGCCAAGAACCGCAACATCTACAGCAGTGCATCCGCGCTGTATTTGGTGACAATTCATCACCGCGCCGCTGGGGAGGTCAGCATGGAACGCTTTATTCTGCATTCATCGCAGCGGCCAGCGCGACGGGAGCGATCGGCGCGTAGTGACGGAACAACCGCCGGGCTTGGGTGGTGGCGATCCTCGACAACTAGACGCGAATCATGTTGCTTCCCAAGGCAACAACTTGGCGATGAATCGCCTATTCGACTTGGCCCGGCCGGCAATCTTCAGGGCCGCGGCTAGGAGGTTATTTCGCCGCGACTGAGCCCGGCGCCCCAAGGTCGATTGTTATGCAGCCCGACGATCCCAGCATCACACCGGTCAGCACTGCGGCCAGTGCGACGGCTTTCAACATCTTCTTGGTGCTCTTCGCCCTCATCGGTCACGCCTTTCTTCTGGGTGGAATCACCGGGGCATCCAGGTACCGCCGGTTGATTGATGCTATAGCGGTCATTGGGCGTGTGTGCAATATTTCGCAAACCGCCGGAAAGGTCTCAATTTCGGCGATTTGCGATCGTGATGGGTCGGGGGTTTGAACCGACGAATTCCACGCTGGCCGAAAGCAGGATTGCCGTTTTGTCTCCGGCGGGGATAGGCACGATCCAGTGCTCCGTGCCCGCCTCGGGTCGCGAACCAGCCGAGTTGGGCTACGACCAGCCACGGAAATTTCCGGAATTAACGATGTGAATAACCACGGAAGTGCTTATGCTCCCATCGACGAATCGGGGGCAACGTCGCGATGTGCGGAGGCTCCCGATGGCTACAAGGCGATGGAACCAGTCGGACGAAGCTAAGAGCAGGTACGTCAAGGAGCTGTTTTCAGCGCTGGCGCCGCGCTACAACGTGATGACCGATGTTTGGACGGTGGGGCTTCATCGCGTGTGGAAGCGACAGGCCATGGAGCTTTGCGCCCTCCGCCCCGGCGAACGAGTGCTGGATGTCGCCACCGGGACGGGCGATCTGGCGTTGATGGCGCAGGCCGCAGTCGGATCGGAAGGCGAGGTCGTGGCCGTCGACTCCTGCGCGGCGATGCTTGAGGTCGCCCGGGGCCGGCGGCGTGGGGCCGTCGAATTCCAGGAGGGCGACGCCACGGATCTGCGGTTCCCGGATGCATGGTTCGACGTGGTCACAATCGGCTTCGGGCTGCGCAACGTTGCGAATCGCGGGCAGGCGCTACGTGAGTTCCGGCGTGTTTTGCGGCCGGGCGGCCGCTTGATGGTGCTCGATTTCAGTACGCCGAACTCGAAGCCGCTGAAAGTGATTCACGACCTGCTCTACTTTGGCGTGATGCCGGCGGCGGGGTGGGCGTTTTCCTGGCATCGCGACGCCCATCATTACACCTCCGATTCCATCCGCACCTGGCTATCGCGCGACGAGCTGAGCGAGGCGATGCTGGAAGCGGGTTTCGAGAATGCCCGCTACGTCTCGCTCAACACCGGCTTTGGAACGGTTCATTTCGGTTTGCGTCCCGCAGAGGAAAATTAAGGCGCTCGGCCACCGCCCTGGTTAGTTGAGTCCACGCGACGCGACCATATCTCAGCCAGCCTTTCAGCGGTTTGCGCAATATTGCACACGCGTTGAAAGAGCGCGATAGCATCCGATAATCGGGCAGCAATTCGCAATCGGGCAGCGCAATTCCCGAAGGTAGTCCGTACCGGTAGAAAGGCGTGACCATGAGGACGAGAAGCACCAAGAAATTACTGAAAGCTGTTGCAGCGGCCGCAGTGCTGACCGGTGTGATGCTGGGATCGTCGGGCTGCATAGCGATCGACCTTGGGGCACCAGGCGTAGCCCAAGAACGATAACCCGCCGGCCGCGGCGCCTGGGGCTGTCGCGTTTGCTCGCACAGTCGACACCACCGGCATGCCGTCAGGCGCCGCCTCGGTCGGACGTCAAGCGCACGAATGCCGGCCGCCCGCTGACGCCGAACTCAGCTTGCCCTTCCGCGGCGGTCGTCGTGCCTACGTATGCAGTTCTTCGCTGCCATCGTTGCGTCCAAAGCTCTTGACTTTCAGCGCAATTCGCTGCGCCCGCGTGCGCGTTCTATAAGGTCCCTGCGACAGTGTTAGTTCCCTGACGCATGAGAAACTGCCGTAGACGCTTGCCTGTCCGGACGGTCTTTTCGGTTTCATTCCCGCTCGGCCTTGCATGTTCGACTTTTCGCCCCGCGCCCGGCCCGAGCGTCATACGCTCGCTCCGACAGCAGAGGCAAGCCAGGGGGAGCCGATGCGCCTCGCAGCGCGCAGTACGCAACCGGAAAAATTGGACGACGAGAGCACCGACCTGGCCACCTATCGACGGTGCCTGGGCGAGCTTGCCGCCGTCAATCGCGTGACCTTCGCCCACTACCCGACGCTTCGGTGGTTGGCGCGTGCCACTCGGGCACGCCCGGCCGGCAGCACAGTTACCGTTTTGGACGTAGCCTGCGGGCATGGTGATCTGTTGCGCGGTATCGCTACGTGGGCGCGCCAGCGCGGGCTGAAGGTGCGTCTGTCGGGTATCGACGTCAATCCGCGCAGCACGGCCATCGCCCGCGAGGCGACGCCTCGATGGATGGATATCGAGTACCAAACGGCAGATGTATTTCTGTGCGCGCTCGCTGAGCGCCCCGATTTCATCGTCAGTTCAGATTTCACCCACCATCTCAGCGATAAGGATGTCGTCAAGTTCTTGACTTGGGTCAACGAAAACTCTGGGTACGGTTGGCATATCGTCGACCTGCACCGCCACGCGTTGCCGTACTACAGTTTCCCGACTCTGGCACGCCTGATGGGCTGGCATCGCATCCTGCGAGAGGATGGGGTCATCTCCATTGCGCGGAGCTTCCGCCGTAGCGACTGGCGAAAGTACCTGGACCAGGCCGGCGTGCAAGCCGAAATCTCCTGGCACCTGTTCAGGTTGTGTGTAGGCCAGATCGACGGCCTTCGGTAACAAGCCCTCTGGGAACCATCCAGTACCCAGACAAACGTCTGAATAGTTGATCGGGCCGCCCCTGTCGCTCTCCTCGGCGGGCGGCCCGGTCTTCTTGTGTGGATGCTGGTGTTCTAGCCCACAAAGCAATTCGGGTACGCATGGAGGGGCGCTCAGACGGGTAATTTTCCCGGAAGAACCGAGCGGCTGCTCAGTCATTCTTACAGCACTTCACGGGGAGGTGACATGACCGACTACCGAAAGGCCAAGGCGACGGCGTGCCCCAGGTGCACTGCCAACCCGGGCAATCCGTGTGTCAACGCGTACGGCAACCAGATGTCGTTGATGCACCCATGCCGTTGGCGCGCAGCAGCTGGGAGAACCGCGAGTGATCGACACTGACAACCTGCCAGGTATGGAAGTCATCCTTTAAAAGCTTTCAGCACCATCAATAGCCTGAGCGCAATCACAGTCGACGGCGTAATCACAGTCAAATTCATTTCGTGTCGAAACCGTTTTGACCACGGGAAGGTTTCGACCACTGGGATCGCTGGTTCAATGCGCGGCGTTTCCCTCACTATGAGGCACCATGCGCATTCTGGCGATAAAGCTGGGTCTGGTATTGCTGCTGGCCTCCGGCGTCCCACCCGGCGGTTGGGTACGCGCCGCTACCACGCGCGTACAGCTTGCCGACGCGCTTAGCACGGTTCCCGTCGCAGTTCCGGTGAACCCCGACCCACGGGTGGGCCCTATCTTCGTGGAAGGCGACACGCTGCACATCTGCACAGGCTCGGTGGTGCATTCGACCACTGGCGACCTGATCCTGACGGCCGCGCACTGCTTGGCCAAGGGTTTCAGGGAAACTTTCGTTCCCGGCTTCGCCAACGCAGCCGGGCGGTCCAACGTCTGGAAGATTGGTGCTGTGTACCTCGACCCGCTGTGGGTCGCTAACGAGGATCCACGGGTCGACTATGCCTTTGCGCGAGTCAGCCGCCGCGATGGCCGATCGGGATCGATCGAGGCGCAGGTGGGCTCGGGGCTGCAGTTGGGTTTAGCACCGGCACCGGGTACCGAGGTCGTCGTCATTGGCTATGCGGGCGGCGTCGGGGGCACGCCAATCGGCTGTCAAAACAGGACGGGCGTTACCAGTGGTTATCCCTCGTTTTCCTGCAAGGGTCTGGTCGAAGGCACCAGCGGGGCGCCGTGGATAAATGGGGCGACGGTGACGGGGGCTACCGGCGGCCTTCAGGGCGGCGGGTGCACGCCGTCGGTGTCGTATTCGGCGCCGTTTACGCAGCGCACCGAGGCGTTACTGGCCCGCGCCGAAGCGGGTGGGCCAGGGCAGGCAGCACCGTTTGCCTTTTTCGGCGGCGGTTGCTAGCTGCCGGACGCCTGATCCACAATGCGGATGGCAGTTCGAATCCAAACCATGCCCGTTAAGCTCGCTCGTCTGTGGCAGTCATCGCGCGCACTACCGTCAGATTGCCGCGACGACCCTGTGCCCCCGCGCGATGCAGCTTGTCGAATAACGCGCTCAGCACCTTCGCGGCGGCCGGCTGCTGGTTCCTAGCTTTGGGGTCATCCATTATTTGAGCCAACGACAACGCCATCGCAGCCAGGCCTGGACGTGCCGCCGCGGCTAGCCCACCGATCTCGGGCTGGACGCCTGCCCCGACGGGGCCGGGTGTTACAGGTGACAGTGACACGGTGATATTCGGAGTCGTCGGTTCGCCGCAAGTGCGGCACTGACGCCATTGATGCTGGTAAGCGATATTAGCGGCTGTGCAGTCTTCGCAGTGGCAGCCCTCTATGTAGCGCCGCCGCGTCCCGTGCTTCGCTGCCATGATGCTCCAATGTTGTTGCGTTTCAATGCAATTCGTGAGTCGAAAAGCGTTGTGACAGTGTCACTTTCGTTATCCCGTGCGAAAAACTGCCGCAGCCCTATGGCTCGTCCGGATGGTCGTTTGCTGGGATTTACACACCTCCTGCTTAACTTCATGCCCTAGGGTCGGTGGTCAGAGAAGGAGTGACACTGGCCAAACTGTCGTTGACCAGACTTGCTGTGGTGATTGGTGGTCTGGCACTGTCTCTCACCGCCGGGGCTGGGGTCGCGTCCGCCGCTCCCGATCTGGGTCCGGCGGTCAACACAACCTGCACTTACGACCAGCTCGTGGCGGCATTGAACGCGCAAGACCCGACTGTTGCTGCGGCCTTCACCTCCGACCCAGAGATGCAGGCCGGGTTGCAGCAGTTCCTCGCCGGATCGCCCAGTCGACGAAGGCAAATTGCCCAGGAGATAGTAAGCAATCCGGACACTCAGCCCTACATTGGAACTCTCCAAGCGACCTTCGCTACCTGCAATAACTACTGAGCGGCTGGATGGGCATTTGGTCCTCGGCGGGCCTGGCGCTGGTCGTAGCTCAGGTGGGTTAGTCACCGTCGTGGCTACGCCATTCACTGCAATGCCTGGGCATGGACCCGTTTTAAGCAGTGGTTCACGCCAAGCCGCCGAGGGCATGTGTCAGGTCTTGCCGGTGACGCGCTCGACGTACCCGCTGCTCGTCCATTCCTGGGCAATGCGTTCGGGGACAGTCACCGTTTCGCCTTTGACGTACCGCTGGTCGTCGTGAACAACCGACCTCCGCGATGTCGAGTTCCTGCGGCGTCGATTGTCGGTGTCGGAGAACGCAGTACAGGTCCGTGTACGGCACGCAGTGGGACCGACTAAGGGGCGCAAAGCGCGCTCGGTCCCTGTGCCGGTGTTCGTGCTTAATGCGCTATCGGTGCAATGCAAAGACAAAGCGCCGGGCGATCTGGTTTTCGCGGGCCGCGACGGTGGCTATCTCCCACGACCGAAATCGTCTAACGGATGGTTCACGCGCGCAGTCAAAGCGGCGAAGGTCCAGGCAATCACTCCGCACGATCTGCGGCACACCTGCGCCAGTCTGGCGGTCAGCGCGGGTGTCAACGTGCTCGCGCTGCAACGCATGCTCGGGCACACATCAGCCAAGATCACACTCGACACCTACGCAGACCTCTTCGATGACGATTTGGACGCCGTGGCAGTCACGCTGCACGCCCGGTATTCACCCGAAAATGGGGCAAATGGGCACGAGGTGGTCACGGAGACGCCCAGCAAACGTCAAACTCGGCTCTAGCTGCACAGGAAGGTCCAGAGCATGAGTGCGGGCGGAGGGACTCGAACCCTCACGCTCTTTCGAGCACCGGCACCTAAAGCCGGCGCGTATTCCAATTTCGCCACGCCCGCGCGCGTAGCGATCGTATCGCTTGCAAAAGCTCCAAGTCGTCGCGAGCGGACCCTATGAATTCGTCGGCCCCAGATCGTGAGCGGTACGGTCAAGGGGTGTCCACTACGCATCGTCGCAGGCCGGCGCTCATTGCGCTGGTGTTCGTCGCGGCGTGCGGGTGCCTGGCCCTGGGCTGGTGGCAGTGGACCAGGTTCAATTCCGTCTCCGGCTCATTTCAGAACCTTGGCTACGCGTTGCAATGGCCGCTGTTCGCTGGGTTCTGCGTATACGCGTACCGCAAATTCGTTCGCTATGAAGATCAACCACCTCAGCCGCGAAGCACAGACGCGATGACGGAGATACCCGCCGGGTTGCTGCCCGAGCGGCCCAAGCCCGAGCCACAGACATCCGACGACCCAGCGCTGCGGGAGTACAACACCTACCTGGCCGAGCTCGCTGCGCAAGACGCCGAAAAGCAGAAGAGGACAACCGCATGACGACACCGGAGACGCCCGGAAGTTCAGTGCCTGCAGTCCCCGTCGACAAGGTCCGCAACGCGCTGCTCGGCTACCGGATCATGGCGTGGACGACCGGTCTGTGGCTCATCGCGTTGTGCTACGAGATCGTCTCGCACCTCGCGTTCGGCCACGAGATCCGGTGGATCGAAGTCGTCCACGGCTGGGTGTACTTCATCTACGTGTTGACCGCGTTCAATCTCGCGGTCAAGGTGCGCTGGCCGCTCGGCAAGACGGTCGGTGTGCTGCTTTCGGGGACGATCCCGCTGCTCGGCATCATCGTCGAGCACTTTCAAACCCGGGACGTCAAAGCGCGTTTCGGCTTATAGGTCACCTCCGCTGCACTGATCCTTGCCCGGCATGGCACGCGAGTGCCCACCTCTGAGCGACAACGTCAGGCAGAAATCAGTTGTTAGAAGGGGGCAAAACGTCAACCACTCCAGGCCGAGGCTGGTGTGACGAAAGTTGCCCACACCCGGGCGTCCTAGCCCGTGGATCGGGCCAGCGTTTCCAGCGCCGGCAACAGCAGTCGCAGCGCGCGACCGCGATGCGAGACCGCGTCCTTCTCCGTCGGACTCAGCTCTGCTGCCGTGCGGTCGTGCCCATGGGGAACGAAGACCGGGTCGTAACCGAAGCCGCCGTCGCCGCGCGGTTCGCGCGCAATGCTCCCCGGCCACTCGCCGCGCACGACGACCTCCCCTGCGGCCGAGACGAGCGCACAGGCGGACACGAACGCCGCACCGCGACGTCCGTCGGGCACGTCGCGCAGTTGTGCCAATAGCAACGCGGTGTTGCCCGCGTCGTCCCCGTGCGTGCCCGACCACCGCGCCGACAGCACACCGGGCATGCCGTTGAGCGCGGCGACTTCCAGCCCGGAATCGTCGGCCACACTCGCCAGCCCGCTCGCGGCGAACGCATCGCGAGCCTTGGCCAAGGCGTTGTCCTCGAAAACGGCGCCCGTCTCCGGCGCTTCCTCGAACGGCGCAACGTCGTCGAGCGACATCAAGGTCAATCCCGTCAGGCCGGCAGCATCGAGCACCCGGCGCAACTCGGCCAGCTTCTTCGGGTTGCGGCTGGCGACCAGCAGCCGGGTCATCATCTATTCCTCAACATGCGTCTGGGCAGTTGCCGATGCACCCCGGCCACCTTACGGACTGCGAGCTCATGGGTCGGCGACGCGAATCGCATTCAGCGGTGCCGCCACGGCAGACGGCACGCTCCGCAAGGAATAGACAGGGCAACGAAGTAGCTTCCCCCAGAGTGAGCCAAAAACCCGATACCGAGACGCTCAAGGCCCTCAATAACAACATCACCGACGAGTTTCGCACCAACGCCGGGAAGGTCGGCGGGCGATTCGAAGGCAACGAGCTGCTGCTACTCACCACGAAGGGCGCGAAGTCCGGCGAGCCGCGAGTCGCGCCGCTGGTGGCCTTCCGTATCGACGGCAAGCTGCTGATCGTCGCGGGTTATGGTGGCGCCGACGTCAATCCGGCGTGGGTGCATAACCTGCGGGCCAACCCGCGGGCGCGCGTTGAAGTCGCCACCGACTCGTTCGACGTCGTCGCTTACGAGCTCGACTCGTCCGAACGTGAGGCGATCATTCCCAAAATCAACGCGACTGTACCCGCGTTCGCCTTCGCGAACTACCAGTCAAAAACCACGCGCACCATCCCAATATTCGAGCTGCACAGGGACGAGTCGTGAATGGCAGGAAGGGGTCTGGTCCTGGCCGCTGCGTCGGCGGTAATAAACCGCGGGGCAGTTAGGTTGAGTTCAGGGTCGCGACCAGCAGCCGGGTCAGCTGCCGAACGCCTTCGGCGCCGGGGCCCCCTCGGGGAGCACACCGGGATATGGGAGCTGCAGCGCGTCGCGCTGCACGGCGAACAGCTTGTCACACGCGGCCAGCGCCACGTCGAGCAATTTGTCCAGCGTCGACCGCGGGAAAGTCGCCCCCTCACCGGTCCCCTGCACCTCCACGAGGGTGCCCGTGTCGGTGGCGACGACGTTCATATCGACCTCGGCGCGGGAGTCCTCCTCGTAGGGCAGGTCGACGCGGATCCGCCCGTCGACCACCCCGACGCTGACTGCCGCGATCGCACAGGACAACGGCCGGGGATCCGACAGCTTGCCCAAAGCCGCGAGATAGGTCACCGCGTCGGACAACGCCACGAAGGCGCCCGTGATGGCCGCCGTGCGGGTGCCGCCATCGGCCTGCAAAACGTCGCAGTCGACGGCAATCGTGTTCTCCCCCAGCGCCGCCAGGTCGATGCAGGCGCGCAGCGACCGCCCGATCAAGCGGCTGATCTCCTGGGTGCGCCCGGACGGGCGGCCCTTTACCGATTCGCGATCCGAGCGGGTATGGGTCGCCGACGGCAACATCGCGTACTCCGCGGTCAGCCACCCCAGGCCCGATCCCTTGCGCCAGCGCGGGACCCCCTCGGTCACGCTGGCGGTACACATGACCTTGGTGTGGCCGAATTCGATCAAAACCGAACCGGCGGGGTGGTCTGTGAAACCGCGGGTGATGACAACGGGCCGAAGCTCGTCGTCAAGGCGGCCGTCTTCTCGTCTCGTCACGCCGCCAACACTAGCGGGCAATTCAGCGCCGCCGCGGGTGGCTCAGACCCGCTCGGAGCGGCGGATATCGAACGTCTCCCCGCACACCACCGCGTGCACGGGACCATCGAACTCGGCCTTGGCCTCGCTGATCACGTCCTCACGTGAGGTCCACGGCGGGATGTGCGTCAGCAACAGTTCGTGAACGCCGGCCTCGGCCGCGGCCCGGCCGGCCTCGGTGCCCGACAGATGCAGCGCGGGCGGCCGCTCCGGCGAGTGCGTCCACGAGGCCTCGCAGAGGAAGACATCGGCACCGCGAGCCAGTTCGACGAGCTGATCGCAGGTACCGGTGTCGCCGCTGTAGACGAACGATGCGCCGGAGGGATCGGTGATCTTCAGGCCGTAGGACTCGGTCGGATGAGCCACCACTCGCGGTGTCACCGTCAGCGCGCCGATCGTCACCGGCTCACCGTCGACCCAATGACGAACGTCGAAAATGTCTGAACAGTCGTCGATTTCACCGCCGTAGGGCGACGATGCGGCGCCCAAGCGCGACCAGGTGTCGCCCGGACCGTAGAGCAACGCCTTACCCAGCGGACGCGTCGGGTGGTAGCGCCGCCACACGAAAAGTCCGGGCAAATCCAAACAATGGTCGGCGTGCAGATGGGACAAGAGCACGTGCACCGAACCGGGATCGGCATACCGCTGTAGCGCGCCGAGAACGCCCCCGCCGAAGTCGATGACCAGCGGCGGAGTGTCCGGTGCCCGGAGCAGATAACCCGACGCGGGCGAATCCGGACCCACCACGCTGCCCGAGCAGCCGAGTACGGTTATTCGCACGGACACTACTGTGCCATGCCCGATAGGACCGTGACGAAAACATCGCCGCATTGGTGTGACGAGAATCTCGTCGGGTCGCTAATCAATGCGCAGCTGATGAACGGGCTGGACACCGGTGACGGCGGGACCCAGAAATCGCGCCGCCAGTGCGGTGAATGCCTCGGGGTCGCCGGTGGCTTCGAAAACCCGAGTCGCCGGCGGTGCGTCGTGCGCGCGTAGCAGGTCCCGTTCGGTCAGCACGCGAAGGACTTCCTTGGCCGTTTCCTCGGCGCTGGAAACCAGCGTCACGTTGTCACCCATCGCCAACTGGATGAGCCCGGACAGTAGTGGATAGTGGGTGCAGCCGAGCACCAGCGTATCGACCTGCGCGCGCTGCAACGGCTCCAGATAACCCTCGGCCAATCCGAGCACCTGACGGCCGCTGGTCACGCCGCGCTCCACGAAGTCGACGAAGCGCGGACAGGCCACCGAGGTGATCTCGGTGTCGCGGGCGGCCGCGAACGCGTCCTGATAGGCGTGCGAGTTGATGGTCGCCTGGGTGCCGATGACGCCGATACGTCCGTTGCGAGTGGTGGCGACCGCGCGGCGCACCGCGGGCAGGATCACCTCGACGACGGGCACGTCGTAGCGCTCGCGCGCGTCCCGCAGGCAGGCCGCGGATGCCGTGTTGCAGGCGATGACCAACGCCTTGACGCCGCGGCCGACGAGGTCGTCACCGATGGCTAACGCGTGCGCACGGACCTCGGGGATGGTCAACGGGCCGTACGGACCATGGCCGGTATCACCGACGTAGATAATGTCCTCGTCGGGCAGCTGGTCGATGATCGCCCTCGCGACGGTGAGCCCTCCGACACCGGAATCGAAGACCCCGATGGGTGCCAGTGCCGAGCTCATATCTTGGGCCGCGGCACAGTGGTGCCGGCCTTCTTCGACGTTCGACTCTTACGCTCCGGTGCGGACAACATATACGCGGCCACGACGCCGGCGATCGCTCCGCACAGATGGCCCTGCCATGACACGCCTCCGCATCTGCCGAGCACCGGCATGGCTCCGAGCAGGACGCCGCCGTAGGCGAACATCACGATCAGCCCGATGACGATGTCGCGCATCCGGCGCACGAGAATGCCGAACACGAGCAAGAAGGCCAGCCAGCCGAAGATCAAGCCGGACGCGCCGATGTGGTCGGTGGGCCCGCAGCTGCTGCCGACGTTGCCGATGAGCCAGGTGCCGAAGCCGCCCAGGATCCACACGATGGCGGTCGCCCAGACGAACCGGGACAGGCCGGCCAGCGTCATCAGGAATCCCAGGATCAGCAGCGGCACGGTGTTGGCCATCAGGTGCTGCCAGCTCTCGTGCAACACCGGGGCGAAGATGACGCCCCACAGGCCGTCGGCTTCCAGTGGCCTGATGCCGTTGACGTCCAGCGAATGCCGGGTCAGCTGGTCGATCAGTTCGACGACATAGAGCAACGCCACGAAGGTGAGGATCGTGACGGCTCCTACCGTCGCGGTAGACCGCTTCTTGCTCTGGGCGGCAGACGCGCCGGGGCGTCCCCTCGGGGTGGTCTTACCCATGGCTGCCCTTCCAGCGTGTTTCCAGCATCGTCAAGGCTACCGGCGCCGCGGCCGGTCGATCTCATCGACCGAATGCGCCGGGCAGCACGTCGCTGTAGCTCGGAATGCCGGCGATCGATTTCGCCGCCAGCACACCGCCCAGCACCGCATGCGCCAGGCAATCGGCGGCGGCGATGCCCACCTCGGTAGCGAGCGGGGTCTCCGGGGAGAAGGCGGCGGGCACTGGTTTTGAACTGGCCGCCGCGCCTACCTCGACCGCTCCGGTGGCCAGGACGAATATCGTGTCACCGTCGACAGGCGTGTGCGCCGGCCGGATGCTGCGGGCCAGGCCGTCGTGGGCGGAGATCGCCACCCGCCGACATGCCGCCGGGCTCAGCGCGGCGTCGGTTGCCACGACCGCGATGACGGTGTTGAGCGGGTTGTCCATCGGATTCGATGGGGACGGCAACTGGGCGAATGCGTCGACCTGCTCGACCGGCGGCGGCTGCAGTCCGAACTCCCGGGTCAGGTCCGCCATCCACGGCAAGCCGGTGCCCCGGTCGACGACCTCGCCCGCGGAGTTCACCACGGCCACCGCTCCGACGGTCACGCCGGACGGTAGCGCCCACGACGCGGTCCCGACACCGCCCTTGAGCGCGCCGGCGCGGGCCCCCACCCCGGCGCCGACGGTCCCGACATCCATCGCCGTGCCGTCTTCGGCGGCCGCACACGCCGCGTAACCGAACTCGGCCGTCGGACGGCACTCCCAGCCACCGACCGGCAGGTCGAAGATCACCGCTCCCGGCACGATGGGCACCACGCCGCCGTCCATCCCCACACCACGCTCGCGCTCTTCCAGGAAGCGCATGACACCGTCCGCGGCGGCCAGTCCATAGGCGCTGCCCCCTGCGAGCAACACCGCGTCCACGAACCGCACGGTGTTGGCCGGGTCCAGCAGATCGGTCTCCCGGGTACCGGGCGCGCCGCCGCGGCAATCCACCGCGCCGACGGTGCCCGGCGGCGTGAGCACGACGGTGACGCCGCAGGCCCAGCCGGCGCCCAGGGACGCGTCGGGATCCAGTCGCTGGTAGTGGCCGACGCGGATGCCCGCGACATCGGTGATGGCGTTCATCTGTCACCCGTCATCGGGGCCCCATCAGCACCAGGACCAGGTACTCCTGCAACACCGTCAGCCACTGATATACGTCGAAGTGCACGGCCAGGGGATGGTCGGCCGGCAGGCGCTCCGGGCCCTCCGGCCCGACCCCGAGCATGACTCCCAGGCTCAACCGAATGTCGTTGACCGCCGCAATCCAGGAGTTCGCGTCGTCCTCGGACAGCTCGAAGCGGCCGCCATCGTCGGGAACCGTGCTCAGCAACCGCTGCGCGGCAACGCGTTTGGCGTTGACGATGTCGGGCTCGTGCAGGCTGCGCAGTGCGGCGTTCAGGCTATCCGCGGCATCGGGCGGCGCGGTGTCCTCGTCGTCGTCCCGGTAGAAGTCGGGCAGCAACCGACGCAACGTGGGATCTTTCGGGGGATCGGCATTGCCGGTCTTGATCCCGGTGATCTCCTCGAGTTCGTCTGCGGGCGAGGAAGATTCACGCTCGTCGAGCAGTCCGACCATCGCCGTGGCCAAGTTCTTGAGCAGGGCGGCCTCATGCGATGCCAGGGACGATCGGAAACGGGGACCGCTAGCGGTCTCGACCCGCTTCCATTTGCGCACAGGGAATCGCCAGCGCCTCGAGGGTCAGCGGTCCTGCTGCATCGTCGCCCACAAACCGGCGGCGTGCAGCTTGGACACATCGGCTTCCATGGACTCACGGCTGCCGGCGGATACCACGGCCTTTCCTTCGTTGTGCACCTGCAACATCAGCTTGGTGGCGTGCGGCTCGCTGTAGCCGAACAACTTCTGGAACACATAGGTCACATAGGTCATCAGATTGACCGGGTCATCCCAGACGATCGTGACCCACGGACTCGCCGTGGCCTCGACCGGAGCGGACTCTCGTTGTCCTGTAGTGCCCGGCTTGGCGGGCGCTGACATAACAACCATGGCCTACACGATACCGAGGGATGGACGACGTTTCCGAGCCCCAATGGCAGCCGATACCGTTATGGGATGAACGACCCGGTCGTTACTGGGCTCCTGACCGACAAGTACGAGTTGACGATGTTGGCGGCGGCGCTGCGAGACGGCAGCGCCGATCGACGGACCACTTTCGAGCTTTTTGCCCGCCGACTTCCCGAAGGCCGCCGCTACGGCGTGGTTGGCGGAACCGGCCGGCTGCTCGAAGCGCTGCCGCAGTTCACCTTCGATGAGCAGGCGTGCCAGTCGCTGGGGCAGTTCCTCGACCCGGATACGTTGCGGTACTTGCGCGAATTTCGGTTCGGTGGTGACATCGACGGCTACGCCGAAGGCGAGCTGTACTTCCCCGGATCCCCGGTGCTGTCGGTGAGCGGGACGTTCGCCGAATGCGTGGTGCTCGAGACGCTGGCACTGTCGATTTTCAACCACGACACCGCGGTGGCGTCCGCCGCGGCGCGCATGGTGAGCGCGGCCAGGGGACGGCCGCTGATCGAGATGGGGTCACGACGAACCCACGAACAGGCCGCCGTCGCCGCGGCCCGCGCCGCGTACCTGGCCGGCTTCGCGGCGTCGTCCAATCTGGAGGCGCGGCGCTGCTACGGAATACCCACCGAGGGCACTTCCGCGCACGCGTTCACGATGCTGCATGCGCACGCCGACTCCCCGACGGAATCGACGGAATTGGCGGCGTTTCGGGCACAGGTCGACGCGCTCGGAGTGGACACCACCCTGCTGGTGGACACCTACGACGTGACGACCGGTGTGGCCAACGCGGTGGCGGCCGCCGGCACCGGGCTGGGTGCGGTCCGCATCGACTCCGGCGAGCTCGGTGTGCTGGCCCGCCAGGTGCGTGAACAGCTCGACAAGCTGGGTGCGACCCTGACCCGCATCGTCGTCTCCGGCGACCTCGACGAGTTCTCCATCGCGGCCTTGGCCGCCGAGCCGGTCGACAGTTACGGCGTGGGCACGTCGCTGGTGACGGGCTCGGGCGCCCCAACGGCGAACATGGTGTACAAACTCGTCGAGGTGGACGGCTTGCCGGTCCAAAAGCGCAGCAGCCACAAGGAATCCCACGGCGGGCGCAAGGAAGCGCTACGGCTGTCGCGCGATTCCGGAATCATCACCGAGGAGGTGGTGTATTCGGCCGGCCATCAGCCCGCCGTCTCCGAACCAGCCCGGGTGCTGACCGTCCCGCTGGTCCGCGGCGGTGAACTGGTGTCCAAACCGAACCTCGCCGCGGCGCGCGAGCTGGTAACTTCCGGGCTGCGCAGTCTGCCGTGGGAGGGATTGAACTTGTCGCACGGCGATCCCGCGATCACGACGACGCAGATTCCCGCCGGCCTGCGCTAGCACCACGCGAAAAATGCCGCGGCGCGAGCGCCGCCCTGAACAGCGAAGAGGGTAGCCACGTCTGACGTATCCGTGTCCGAGCTGCTGGCCACCGCAGTGGCCGCGCTCGGTGGTAGTGAACGCGGCGGCCAGCAGGAGATGGCCGCCGCGGTGGCGCGCGCCTTCGAAACCGAGGAGCACCTGGTGGTGCAGGCCGGGACCGGTACCGGTAAGTCGCTCGCGTATCTGGTGCCCGCGATCGTCCACGCGCTCGACGACGACTCCCCCGTCGTCGTGTCCACGGCCACGATCGCTCTGCAGCGCCAGCTCGTCGATCGCGATCTGCCCAGGCTGGTCGATTCACTGGCCGATGCGCTGCCGCGTCGTCCGCAGTTCGCCTTGCTCAAAGGCCGGCGAAACTATCTGTGCCTGAACAAGGTTCACAACGGCGGGGCGGCCGACGACGAAGCGGGCGACGACCGGCCGCAGGAGGAACTCTTCAACCCCATGGCGGTCAGCGCATTGGGCCGCGACGTGCAACGGCTCACTGAATGGGCGTCGAGCACCGAATCCGGCGATCGCGATGACCTTAAACCCGGCGTCCCGGACCGATCCTGGTCGCAGGTCAGCGTTTCCGCACGGGAATGCCTCGGCGTGACGCGCTGCCCGTTCGGCACCGAGTGCTTCTCCGAACGGGCGCGCAGCCGGGCCGGCCGGGCCGACGTCGTCGTCACCAATCATGCGCTGCTGGCCATCGACGCAGTGGCCGAATCGGCGGTGCTGCCCGAACATGCGCTGCTGGTCGTCGACGAAGCACACGAGCTGGTGGATCGGGTGACGTCGGTGGCCACCGCGGAGCTGACGTCGGCTTCCCTCGGCGTGGCCGCCCGCCGGATTGCCCGACTGGTGGACCCGGAGTTGGTCCAGCGTCTGGACGCGACGACGGCGAACTTCGCGTCGGTCATCCACGACGGCACGCCGGGCCGCATCGATCGCCTCGACGACGAGCTGGCGACCTATCTGAGGGCGCTGCGCGACGTGGCGATGGCGGCGCGCTCGGCGATCGACACCACCAACGACCCCAAGGCGGCGTCGGCGCGCGCCGAAGCCGTTGCGGCACTGAACGAGATATCGGACACCACGTCGCGCGTGCTGGAATCGTTCGGCCCGGCCATCCCGGACCGCACCGACGTGGTGTGGCTGGAGCACGAGGAGACCAGGGGCTCATCGCGCCCGGTGTTGCGGGTGGCGCCGCTGTCGGTCGCCGGGCTGTTGCGGTCCCGGGTGTTCTCGCGTTCGACGGTGGTGCTGACGTCGGCGACGCTGACCATCGGCGGTTCGTTCGACGCCATGGCCACGGCGTGGGGGCTGACGACCGAGGATGGCGACGACGCGCACTGGCGTGGTGTTGACGTGGGTTCGCCGTTCCAGCACGCGAAAGCCGGAATTTTGTATGTGGCCGCGCACCTGTCGCCACCGGGACGCGACGGCACCGGCTCCGCCGAGCAGCTGACCGAAATCGCCGAACTCATCACCGCCGCCGACGGACGCACACTGGGCTTGTTCTCGTCGATGCGGGCGGCGCGGGCGGCGGCCGAGGCGATGCGCGAGCGGCTCTCGACGCCGGTGCTGTGTCAGGGCGACGACAGCACGTCGGCGCTCGTCGAGCGGTTCAGCGCCGACCCCCAGACTTCCCTGTTCGGCACGCTGTCGCTGTGGCAGGGCGTCGATGTGCCCGGACCGTCGCTGTCATTGGTGCTGATCGACCGCATCCCGTTTCCCCGGCCCGACGACCCCCTGCTGGGCGCGCGGCAGCGCGCGGTCGCCGCGCGCGGCGGCAATGGCTTCATGGCCGTCGCGGCCAACCATGCGGCGCTGCTGTTGGCTCAGGGATCCGGGCGGCTGCTGCGCCGGGTCACCGATCGCGGCGTGGTCGCTGTGCTCGACTCCCGCATGGTCAGCGCCGGCTACGGCGGCTACCTGCGGGCCTCGTTGCCGCCGTTCTGGCAGACCACCAACGGCGAGCAGGTGCGCCAGGCGCTGCGGCGACTGCGCACCGCGGCCACGTCGGAAGAGGGCCTGTCGGCCTGAGCCCTATTGCCAGCAGACCTGATAGACGCGCTGGGGATCCTGCAGCCCCTTGAGCTGCTCCTCGCGCGTTTCGCCGAACTGGAACTCATGACTGCCGGCAACCAATCCGCGCAATACCGCCGACACGAGGATCCCGTTCCCGTCCGCTTTGGCCCCGATCCGCGCGGCGAGGATCACGGTGTGCCCGAAGAAGTCGTCCTGCTCACGGATCACCTCTCCGGTGTGTAGCCCGATCCGGACGCGGACCACCTGGCTACCGGACTGATCCCGACGCGCCGCCAAGTCGCGTTGGATTGCGATCGCGCAGCGAAGCGCGTTGCGGGCGCTGGCGAACGCGACCATGAATCCGTCACCCTGCGATTTGACCTCGAAGCCACTGTGGGCTGCCAGCTGGCGACGGATGACCGCATTGTGGCCGTGCAGCAGCTTTAGCCAGCGCTCATCGCCGAGCTGCTCGGCGAGTACCGTCGAGCCTTCGATGTCGGAAAACATGATCGTGACCGTTCCATCAGGAGCAGCCACCTTGCTGAGGTCGGGCCGATCTGCCTCGACGGACTCTGCGACGTCGTCCATAATCGACCACCCGAGCTGCCGCTCCTGCTCGCGGCTCGCCTCCTGCCCCCGGCGCAGCTGCACGAGTCGCTCGACCTCGACGCGCATGCTGTTCCGCTGCGCTAAGGCAAGCCCCCGGTCGATCAGGCCCATCGCCTTGTCCCCATCGGCCGGATCGGATGTGCTGAGCAGCATGCGGGCGTACTCGTAGCAGACGCGGGGTGTCACGTATTCGCTGCCGATCTCGGCATTACGTGCGAGGGCAAGTTCGAAGTGGCGCACCGCGTCCTGATGACGGGCTGCCGCCGCGGCAGCGAAGGCGAGGAACGTGTGGTTGGAGCCGAGGCACCCCGCTCCGGCCAGGAATAGTGTGCAGCGGTCTTCGTAGGGGTCCAGCAGCTCGTAGAGTGCGCTTGCGGCTTCTCGATCGCCGATCGGGATCGACGCCATCGAGAGCACGCAGACCGACGTCAACCAATCACTGCCGCGCCGGAGCGCCTGGAAGCCGTCGGCCGCAAGCTCCGCGAACCTGGCGCGGGCCTCGTCGAGCTGGCCGATCTCGGTCAGCAGCCACACGTACGATGCCGGCCACGCCTGTCCGTAGCGCGCGGCCGCTTCGCGCGCGCCGTCGCGCAGCTGTTCCAGGGTGCCATCCGCGAGCCGGGTCAGAAACGAGTGCGCGCCGAACACGACTGCCGCGATCTCCGGCTCCGCACGCTGGCCGATCGACAGCGCCGTCTGCGCGAGACGCTCCGACTCCTTGTAGCGACCCTGCATCAGCGCTCGCATCGTGCGGAACACCGCCGTCTGCCACAGGTAGCGTGGCTGGTGCAGTTCGCCGGCCAGCCGGTCACACGCAGCGATCTCCTCGTCGACCGCCCGGAAGTCGCCGAGCTGTGCCAGCGCGATCAGCCGCAGCTGGTGGCCCTCGAACTCCATGTCCCGGTCACCGACGATCCGAGCGAGCCGCGCCATCTCCTCTCCTGACGCGATCGCCTCGTCGATCCGGTCGGGGCCCAAGGTCGACCACTGCCGGCTGTGCATGGCCATCAGCAAGATCTTCGTGTCGCCGACGCGTTCGGCCATCTCGATGGCCTTCGCGCTAGCCCGGTCAGCTTCCGCCAGCGCGCCCTTGCCGCGAAGCTCGAGGGCCAGCCGAGCAAGGACTGTCACCCGCAGCGCACTGTCTCGCGCCGGCAACAGCTCGAGCGCCTCGTCCAACATCGCCACCAGCTGTTCGTCGGCGCGATCAGTGATCGAGAAGCCGCCCGGACCGCCACCGTATCCGAGTGCGGCACGGGCAAAGTGGTCGTTTAGCGCCAGCTGACGCGCAATGGTCGCCGCTTCGACGAATGTCTTACGGGCATCGTCGGCTTCGCCGGCCCGCCACCGGGCATCCCCGAGTGCCAGCAGCAGATCGCATCGGCGCTGCGGCACTACCTCCGAGATCGTGTCGAACAGCCGCAGCGCCGTCGCGTAAAGGCTGGCTGCGTCTTCGTAGGCATACGTCGCCGCCGCGCGTTCGCCCGCCCACCAGGCGTAGTCGGCTGCCTTCGCGGCGTCACCGTATGGAGCCGCCTTCGCGAAGTGGAATGCGATCGCAGACAGATGGGACTCGATCCGGTCCTCGTAGAGCTCCTCGATTGCCTCGCCGGCGGCGATGTGCAGCTGGGAGCGGCGCAGCGCGGGCAGGTCGTCATATAGCGCGTCGCGAGTCGCGCCGTGCGCGAAGGCGTACCGGCCCGGCTCGCCGGTGGCATGCCGCACGATCGCCTCGTCGAGCGCTCGCTGCATCCGCTCCAAAACGCCGTCTGCCTCCAGCCCGCTGACGTGAGTGAGGATCTGCAGATCGAACTCACGGCCGATCACCGCGGCGGTCGACAGCAGCTCTAGTGTCTCGGCGGGCAGCTTCTCCAATCGACGGGAGACCACCTCGTGGACACCCCGAGGGATCCCGAGCTCCGCGTCGTCCCGGATGTTGGTAACCCACCGGCCATCGCGCCAGTCGAACACTTCGGAGTCGATCAGGTGGCGGATGATCTCCTCGGTGAAGTACGGGTTGCCCTCCGACTCACGGCAGACGGCGTCTGCAAGCGTGAGTTCGTCTCGTCGCTCGAGCGGTTGTTGCAGGACCGCCTCGAGCATCGCCTTGACGTGTTGATCGGAGAGTCCGCGTAGCTTGATGCGTGCGTAGCCGCGTTCCTTGCTGATCGTAGGGAGCACCTCGTTCAAGTAGTGGTCATCCGGGAGCTCGTCGTCGCGGTAGGTGCCCAGCAGGAGCACGCGCGAGCGAGCCAGCTCGCGCGCGACGAACGCGAGCAACATCAACGAGGGACGGTCGGCCAGCTGCAGGTCTTCGAGAAAGATCGCGAGCGGTTGGCGGTCGGAAGCGCCGATCAGGAATCGCGACACCGAATCGAACAGACGGAATCGTGCCTGCTCTGCATCCAGCGGCGGCGATTCCGGGATCTCCGGCATCTGTTCGCGTACTTCGGACACGATCTGTGCAATCTCAAACGCTCCGGAGCCCAGATCAGAAGCCACCGTCTCGGCATCGTGATCGCGTGCATAGTCGCGGATCACCTGCACCCAGGGCCAATAGGAGGGCGCGCCGGCGCCCGCATAGCAGCGTCCCCACAGAACCTGCGCACCCCGCAGTGCCGCATATGCCGCGGCCTCCGCGGCCAGCCGAGTCTTACCGATTCCCGACTCACCACTTATCAGGACCGTACGGCTGCGGCGGCCCACGGCGTCATCGATCGCGGCGCGGAGCTCATGTGTCTCGCGCTCTCGCCCGAGGAACGTGCTGTCGCTGATCCGGTCGAGCGCCGCCGCGTCGTGACTCGTCGTATCACCACCGGCGCCCGCAGCCGCGATCACCCCAAGCGCATCGCGAACCTCGGCTGCTTGCTGGGGACGTGCTTCCGGCGATTTCGCCAGCATCCTCAGGAGCAACTGGTCGAGCGCCGCTGGAACACCGGGGCGATGTCCGCTCGGGGGGATCGGAGCCGTCGAAACGTGCTGGGAGACAACTGCGGCCGCTGACTCACCCGCGAACGGTGTTATCCCGCAAAGCAATTCGTACAGTAGGGCCCCAAGCGCATAGATATCCGAACGCGCGTCGGAACCGCGACCGAGGGCCTGTTCGGGCGCCATATAAGCGACCGTTCCAAGCACCGTCCCGACCGCAGTCACGCGCGTTGCACCTTCCGCGACCGCAAGCCCGAAATCGCCGATCTTGGCGGTGCCGTCGGGCGCCAGCCACACATTCTGGGGCTTGACGTCACGATGCACCACGCCCTTGGCATGCGCGTGCGCGAGCCCGCCGGCGATGTCTCCCCCAATCCGGACTACCTCGTCGACGGCAAGCCGGTGATCCGCCGCCTCTGCGAGCAGGTTAGAAAGGTCACCGCCGGCCATGTACTGGCTGATCAGGTACAGCTGCCCAGCCTCCTCGCCGAAGTCATAGACGTTGACGATGTTGGGGTGTTCGCCAAGCTTCGCCATCGCCTCGGCTTCTGTGCGGGCGCGGCGCATGGCGGTCTCGTCCGAGCCGCCAGCCTTGAACACCGCCGCGGCCACCTCGCGCTGCAGGCGGGTGTCGGTAGCCAGGTACACCCGCTTGCCCGCGCCTTCGCCGAGCAGGCGGCCCAGCGTGTACCGCCCGTCCGCAAGTGTCTTGGGGACCGGCGGGCCCGCGGGCTGCGCGGGCGCGGACCGCGCGCCCAGTTCGCTGCCGCACTCGTCACAAAAGCGCTGTCCGCCAGGATTGTGCGCACCGCACCCCGGGCATGCAATCTCGACCGCGAGTGGGCCGCCACAGGTGCCGCAGAACTTGGCTTGAGGCCGGTTCCCAGCCCCACACTTGCTGCATTCGACACTCGCGGGTGTGCTCATCGATCCGTTACCTCAACGCAGCCGCGGGAAGTCCGCCGACCAACAGCGTCCCGGGGCCGACGTGTGTTGCGACTACCGGTCCGACCTCGGAGACGAACTCGGGCTCGGTGCCGAACAGCTCGCTGAGACGCTGGGCCAGGCGCTTCGCTTCCTCGTGCGCATACGCGTGCTGGACGAACCATCGGTCGGCACCCAGCGCACGGCGCTGGCGCATCAGTTCGATCAGCCGCTCGACCCCGCGCCGGTGCGTGCGCACGCGCTCGACGGCCTTGAGCTCTGACTCGATCATCAAGATCGGCTTCAGGTCGAGCGCCGAGCCGACCCATGCGGTCGCGGTACCCACCCGGTTGCTCCGCCGGAGATATTCGAGCGTATCCACCAGGATCCAGCCCTTGACCTCCCTGCGGGCTTGGCGTACCCGCTCGATCACGCCCTGCAGGTCGGCTCCCCCCGCCGCGGCGCACGCCGCCGCCAGCGCCTGGAGCCCAAGGTGGCCACCCGTGCCTCCCGAGTCGATCACCACCACCCGCTCACCAGCCCAGCCCTCAGACTCCAGCCGCTCGGCCGCCTGCCGCGCCATCGAGCAGGTGTCGGAAATGCCCGAAGAGATCAGCACCGAGACGACAGCGCTGTGCTGCTGCAACAGCCGGTCAAAGACCGCGACGAAATCCTCGGCGGTAGGCGCAGATGTCGACGCGACGCTCTTCGACGCGTCCAGGGCCGTATAGAATCGCGCGAAATCACCATCGAACTCCGACTCGCGGAGCGCACCGGTACCAACGTCGTAGTACAGCGGCACCACCGTGATGTCGAGCTTGTCGACGAGCGCACTCGGCAAGTAGCCGGTGCTGTCTGTAACCACCGCGACATCAGCCACGCGCACTCCACCCAGACGCCGACACCGTCCAGACACGATCAGTAACTGTGCAACGGTACCGCCGCAGACTTCGCGCCGAGAGCAATCTGCCGACTTTCGTTCAAACAAGGCGACCGCACGCCACTGGTCCGGCTATCCGAACGCGGCGCTGGGAAGACCTCCGACCGACAGCGTCCCTGGACCAGCGTGCGTCGCAAGTACCGGCCCGAGGTCCGAGACGAACTCGGGCGGTGCATCGAATACCGCCCGCAGACGCTCGACGAGCATCTCCGCGTCCTCGCGGGCATACGCGTGTTGGACGAACCACCGATCGGCGCCCACCGCGCGGCGCTGTCTCATCAGTTCGATAAGCCGCTCGACCCCTCGCTTGCGGGTGCGCACGCGTTCGACGGCCTTGAGCTCCGATTCGATCATCAAGATCGGCTTGAGGTCGAGCGCCGAACCGATCCATGCAGCAGCGGTCCCGATCCGGCCGCCGCGCCTCAGATACTCAAGCGTGTCGACAAGGAACCACTGCCTGACCTCCTGGCGCGCCTGGCGCGCCCGCTCGATCACGCCCTGCAGATCGGCTCCTGCCGCCGCGGCGCGCGCCGCCGCCAGCGCCTGACAACCCAGGTGGCCGGCCACGCCGGCTGAGTCGAAAACCACTATCCGCTCGCTGTCCACCCGTGCAGCCGCCTCTCGAGCGAAGTCGCACGTCGGGGAAAGGTTTGATCCGAGCATGACGGCCACCACCGCGCTGTGCTGCTGCAGGAGCCGTTCATAGGCTGCGACGAAATCCTCGACGGTGGGCGGCCCCGTCGTCGCGACGGTCTTCGATGCGTCCAGTGCCGCAAAGAACTGTGCCCAATCACCGTCGAAGTCCGACTCGCGCAGCCCGCGTCCCGGCAGCTCGTGGCCACCGGTGGGCGACTCGCTGCCGGAGATGTCGTAATACAGCGACACCACCGTGAGGCCGGCGCTTTCGACGAGCGCAGCCGGCAGGGAGGCCGTGCTGTCCGTAACCACCGCGACATCAGCCACACGCACCCTCCAGCGGTTCGTTACAGCGAGGGATCCCCACTCGCACGCTAACCGTACCGGCGCACTCTTCAGGTCGAGACCCGTTTCACGAGGCTGTCGACTGCAGCCCGCGCCAATTGCTCGGCTACCTCAACGCGGCCCCGCGAAGACCTCCGACCGACAGCGTCCCTGGACCAGTGTGCGTTGCGAGCACCGGGCCGAGCTGCGATACGAACTCGGGGGCGCATCGAACATGGCGCCCAGACGGTCCACGAGCATCTGCGCGTCCTTTTGCGCATCCGCGTGCTGGGTGAACCATCGATCGGCGCCCACCGCGCGCCGCTGTCGCATCAGCTCGACCAACCGCTCGACGGCGCGCTTACGCGTGCGCACACGCTCGACGGCCTTGTTCTCCGGTCCGATCATCAGGATCGGCTTGAGGTCGAGCGCCGACCCGAGCCATGCGGCCGCGGTGCCGATTCGGCCGCCGCGCCGCACGTACTCAAGCGTGTCGACAAAGAACCACTGCCTGACCTCCAGGCGGGCTTGGCGTACCCGGTCGATCACACCTTGCAGGTTGGCTCCCCCCGCCGCGGCGCGCCGCCGCCAGCGCCTCAACACCGAGGTGACCGGCCGTGCCGGCCGAGTCGATCACCACCACCCGCTCGCCGGCGCTCCCCGCTAGTTGTGCGGCCGCCTGCCGAGCCATCGCGCACGTCTTCGAAACCCCTGAGGAAATCAGCACCGAGACCACGGCACTGTACTGCTGTAACAGCCGCTCAAGACCACGACGAAATCCTCCACGGCAGGCTCCGACGTGGTCGCAACGGTCTTCGACGCATCCAACTTGGCAAAAAAGCTTCCGAAATCACAGTCGAACTCCGACTCACGCAGCCAGCCCCCACCGAGGTCGTAGTACAGCGACACCATCGTGATGTCCAAACTCCCGGCGAGCGCAACAGGCAGCCCGCAGGTGCTGTCGGTGACTACCGCAACGTCAGCCACACGCACCCCCTCCAACCCGGTGCCGGGCTCGTCGAACCCCGGCCCGCAGAACGTCATCCACACCGAGAGCACCCCTTACTTTTCGGCTACCCCAACGCCGCTCCGGGAAGACCTCCCGCCACCAACGTGCCCGGACCGGTGTGCGTTGCGAGCACCGGGCTGAGTTCCGAGATGAACTCCGGCTCGGTGCCGAACATCTCGGCGAGACGCTCAGCCAGCCGCATCGCATCCTCATGCGCATACGCGTGCTGGACGAACCATCGATCGGCGCCCACCGCACGTCGCTGGCGCATCAACTCGACCAACCGTTCGACAGCGCGCTTGCGCGTCCGCACGCGTTCGACGGCTTTAAACTGCGATTCGATCATCAAGATCGGCTTGAGGTCGAGCGCCGATCCGAGCCATGCGGCGCCGCCGCCGATCCGCCCGCCGCGGCGCAGATACTCAAGCGTGTCGAGAACGACCCACTGCCTGACTTCCTGGCGTGCCCGACGCGTCGCCGCGGTCACCTCCGAGGCGTCTTTACCCGCGGCGGCCGCTCGCGCGCCCGCCAGCGCCTGAAGACCCAACTGGCCGGCCGCGCCAGCCGAGTCGATCACCACCACCCGCTCGCCGTGGCGGGGCTCGGATTCCAGCCGTGCGGCTGCCTGTCGAGCCATCGAGCAGGTCTCGGAAAGGCCTGACGAGATCAGGACCGAGACGACGGCGCTGTGCTGCTGCAGCAGTCGGTCAAAGACCGCGACGAAATCCTCGGCGGTAGGCGGTGTCGTCGTCGCGACAGTCCTCGACGCGTCCAGTTCCGCATAGAAACGCGCCAGATCACCGTCGAAATCCGACTCCCGCACCGGGCCGACACCAACGTCGTAATAAAGCGACACCACCGTGATGCCGAGGCTGTCGATGAGGTCAGCCGGTAGGCAAGCGGTGCTGTCGGTCACCACCGCGACATCAGGCACACCGACCTCCCAAGCAGATCCGGGCATCGTCGAATTCCCACTCGCACGACGTCATCCACCTCGTCAGCATCTCCTACCTTTGACTAACCCAACGCCGCCCCGGGAAGACCACCAGCTGACACCGTCCCCGGACCGGTGTGCGTTGCTATCACCGGCCCGACCTCCGAGACGAACAGCGGCTCGGTGCCGAAGAGTTCGGCGAGACGCTCAGCCAGCCGCTTCGCATCCTCATGCGCATAGGTGTGGGTGACGAACCACCGGTCGGCGCCTACCGCGCGGCGCTGTCGCATCAGCTCGACCAACCGCTCGATAGCGCGCCTGCGGGTGCGCACGCGTTCAACGGCCTTGAGCTCCGATTCGATCATCAAGATCGGCTTGAGGTCGAGCGCCGATCCGAGCCATGCGGCCGCGGTGCCGATCCGGCCGCCGCGCCTCAGATACTCAAGCGTGTCGACAACAAACCACTGCCTGACCTCCTGGCGCGCCCGGCGCGCCCGCTCGATCACGCCCTGCAGATCGGCTCCTGCCGCCGCGGCACGCGCCGCCGCCATCGCCTGACAACCCAGGTGACCGGCCACGCCGGCCGAGTCGAAAACCACCACCCGCTCGCCGCGGCCCTCAGAGTTCAGCCGTGCGGCTGCCTCGCGAGCTATCGAGCAGGTGGGATTAAGGCTTGAGGAGATCAACACCGAGACGACAGCGCTGTGCTGCTGCAACAGCCGTTCATAGGCCGCGACAAAATCCTCGATGGTGGGGGGCGACGTCGTCGCGATGGTCTTCGACGCGTCCAGTTCCGCAAAGAACCGTCCGAAATCACCGTCAAACTCCACCTCGCGCTGCCCGCGGCCAGGCAGCTCGTGGCCACCCTCGGGCGACGCGCCGCCACCAACGTCGAAATACTGCGACACCACCGTGATGTCGAGGCTGTCGACGAGCGCACCCGGCAGGCAAGCGGTGCTGTCGGTCACCACCGCGACATCAGACACCCGCACCCCCGCGCTCTACGACCTGCATGATCTGCGGCAACGCTTCACGAGTTGCGATCCGGCCGGCCTCGCGGGCGGCGTCGATCTGGTGCCATTCGAGGAATCCGACACCGCTGACTTCGGGATGGATGGCTAGATCGGCATGTGCCAGCACCTCGGACGATGCCATCGCGCTGCCGATAGTCATTGTGCGCATGAGGGTGTCGACGATGCTCGGAACCCGCGGCGAGTGCGGCTGATCCGCCGCGGAGGCGGGGGGTGCACCGGTGCCGATGCTCACCGCGATCAACGGCCCCTCCTCACGCGCCAACGCAGTCAGGGGCAGGTTGTCCAGCACGCCGCCGTCAACGTGCAGCGTGCCGTCGTAGGCGACCGGCGCGTACAGTCCTGGCACCCGAAGGGAACAGCCGACGACATCGGCGAGGACGCCTCGTCGATGTACGACAGTACGCCGGGCCAGCAGGTCGACGCTGACACAACGGAATTCCTTCGGAAGTTCCTCGACCAGGCGCCCTCCATGAGCGCTGTAAAGGCCGGCCAAGGTGCGCCGCCCGCTGATAAGCCCCTTGCTCGGCAGGGTGTAGTCGCTGGTCGGGTTGGTGCGGATGAAGTACTCGTAGATGTTCGCGTCTACCGCGGCCGCGTCCATACCCCTAGCTGCGAATGCCGCGATGATCGCTCCCATGCTGGTGCCGGCGAACCGGTCGACCACCACCCCGGCCGCCTCCAGCCCCTCCAGCACCCCAAGATGGGCGAACGCCCGCGCGGCCCCGCCGCTGAGAACCAGCCCCACCGAGCGGCCAGCGATGCGTGCGGCGAGCGGGCGCAGGTCGTCAGCCGCGTGTGCGGAGCGGACCGAATGCACCGATCGCGGTGTTATCAATTCCTCCCACACGCGCCGGTGTTCCCGACTGGCGGGCGGTCCCGCCAGCACGAGGTCGGCACCCGCCGCTCGCGCCGGCAGCGGTTCCGACGGAGGTGCCGGATCGCCCGCGACCAGCACGATGCGGTCGGCCGAGCGCAAACAGAAGTCCCGCCAGTCCGCGTCCTCGACTGCCGCGTGCAGCACCACCTTGTCCGCCGCCCGCTCGGCGCGTTCCAACCCGTTGCGGTCCACGCGGCCTGGATTCGCCACCCGTAGCCGACCCGACAGCGCGGTGACCAGTTCGGTGGCAACGATCGATACGGGCGCGTCGGCGCTAACGCCGACAACCGCGACGACCACCTTGGGTGCCGGCGCGGGAGGCACCGCGGGCGGCGGGGCTTGGTGTAGCCGGGTAGCCAGCACCCGGACCAGTGCCGCGAGGACGCCTGGGCCGGCGATGTTGTCGAACTGGGCGTTAGTGAGCCGAACAAGTGTGGAGTCGCGCACGGCGCGAATCGACGCGGAACGCGGCGCAGCGATCAGCAATCCGAGTTCGCCGACGACCTCGCCGCGGCCCAATTCCGTTACCACGACATCGTTTTGGAGCACCTGCAAGCGGCCGTTGCGCACCACGTACAGGGAATCGGACGCGTCGCCCGCGTGGAAGAGATACGAACCTGCCTCTAATTCAATCTGCTCGGCGTGTTCTCGCAGATCGGCCAGGGCAGCCGAGTCCAGTCCCGCAAACAGCGGCAGAGCGGCAAGCGGATCGACCTCCCCTTCCGCAGCCGGCCGAACTTCGGCGGGCAGCAGCACCAGACCGGGTGCCGACTGCGACTCCGGCGCATCGATTTGCGGCGGACGTTCCAACTCATCTGCCCCTGGGGCGGCGTGACGGGTGCGGCCCAGCAGAACCCCGCCGACAGCGACGACCGCGAAACAGACCGCGGCCAGCCACCAACCTCGCCGCAGCGCCTCTTCGGCGGCGCCGCGACCCGGCGTCCCGACCACGATGACCAGCAGCGCGATGCCGATCACTGCCCCGAGCTGTCGGGTGCTGCTGACCACCGCCGACGCAGTGGCGTAACTGCCGCCTGCGGCCAGCCCGGCCAGGGCGGCGCTGCCGAGCATCGGCAGCGTCGCGCCGACCCCGATGCCCTGCAGGATTTGGCCGGGCAGCCACTGCCCGAGGAAGTCGGGTTTGGACCCGACGCGTTCGATGTACCACAGCAGGCTGGCCGTCCAGATCAGCGCGCCGGAGATGATGATGAGCCGGTAACCATGCCGGTCGGCAACGCGGCCGAGCACCGCGGCGACAACCGCCGCAACGAACGCGGCCGGCGCGACCGCCAGGCCCGCACGCAACAAGTTGTAACCCCACACGTAGTTCAGGAATAACACGTGGGTCAGCAGGTAAGCGTAGAACCCGGCGCTGGCGATCAGCGTCAGCGTGTTGCCCGCCGTGAACGACCGAATCCGCAGAAACGCCGCCTCGATCAGCGGTGTCGGATGGTGCCGCGAACTCGCCACGAATCCGAGCATCGCGACCACCGCGGCGAGAAACGACCCGATGGTTGCCGGGCCGACCCAACCCCAGTCCGGGCCCTTGATCAACCCGAGCGTCAGGCACCCGAGCCCGAGGGCCAACAGCGCCGCCCCCCGTAAGTCGGGCACCCGCCGCCGCCCGGAGGCGCGGCTCTCGACCAGCCCCCGCCGAGCCACCACCACCGCGACAACGCCCAGCGGCAGGTTCACCAAAAACACCCAGCGCCAACTCGTCGCCTCCACGAGAGCACCGCCGATGGGCGGACCGAGGCCCGACGCGATGGCGGCTGCTGCGCCCCACAGACCCAACTCCGTGTGCCCGGCGGGCTTCGTCGAAACTTTCGACGACGAGCGCCAGGGATGCGGGTACCAGGACCGCCGCGCCGATGCCCTGCAGCACCCGGAATGCAACCAGCTGGCCGACGGTGTCGGCGGCAGCGCACAGGCCAGAGGCGACGGTGAACAGCACCACACCGTAGATGAACGTCCGTTTGCGTCCGAGCAGGTCGGCGATCCTGCCCCCGGCCACCAGGAAGGCGGCGAAGGCGATGTTGTAGGCGTTGAGCACCCACGACAGGCTGCCGATGTCGCTGTTATGGAAGTACCGCTGGATCGCCGGGAAGGCGATGTTGACGATCGTGGAGTCGAGAAACGCCAGGAAGGCACCGAAAGCCGCCACCAGCAGCACCGATGTTGGCGAGGGCTGGCGGCGTCGAGTGAGCGCGGTGGGGGGCCGGCCTCCCCGCATGCGTCGTCTGGCCGCCGAGATCGCGTCCCCGTCGACTGTGGCGCCGGCCCCGGTGTCCCCGTTCGTCACGGCGGTGTGTCTCGGGTCAGTTTCGGGTTGGACAGCATTTCTGTGCGTCATGACGCACCTCCGCTCAGTGAGGCTGTTGCGACTCTGCCGACGCGCATATTGTCGCTGAATCGCGCCGGTGAGTTCGGAGAATCTACTAATTAGTGTTGTGAAATCGAGCTCCGGCGTCGGGCTCGCTGCCGAACGCAGCTATCAACGCGCCGACACGACCCCGGCCTGGCCGCGAATATGGTTGCTTGCGAACCGGATTCAGTGGCTGCAGGCTCTAACCCCGCATTGCCCCAGAGCCTTAGGCTAGCGTGACAAGGCCGAGTTCGTTGCTGGCCGCCAGCATCGGATTGCGGGGCAGCACACGCACGGTGTAGCCGACCGATCCCGCCAGCGGCAGCGGCGTCGTCGTCGAGAAAACCTGGTTGCCGCCCTCGGCGGTGCCGGTGTAGGACATCTCGACGGTGATCGGCTCCAGCAGTGCATCGCTGGCGTCGACCCGGCCCACCACCGCCTGGACCGTGACCTCATCGGTCGACAACCCGGCAAGCTGCACGGTGGCGGTCAGGGTCAGCTTCGAGCCGAGCACCGGGCTGTCCGGCAGGCCGGTGCTGTCGACGTCGGTGATGACGATCTTGGGCCAGGCCTCCTGGGCGCGCCGGCGGTAGGCTGCCAGCTCACGGGCCACGCCGAACTCCCCGCCGCTCGCCGCGTCTTCGGCGCCTTCGGCGGGTGCGATCGTCTTGCGCAGCGACTGGGCGGCGGGCATGTAGTACTGCTCGACGTAGTCGCGCACCATGCGGGACGCCAACACTTTTGGTCCGAGCGTCTGCACGGTGTGGCGCACCATCTCGATCCAGCGCGGCGGCACGCCCTGTTCATCGCGCTCGTAGAACTTCGGCGCGACTGCTTCTTCCAGCAATGTGTAGAGCCCATTGGACTCCAGGTCGTCGCGCCGGTCTTCGTCGGCTACGCCGTCGGCAGACGGTATCGCCCAACCGTTTTCGCCGTCGTACCATTCGTCCCACCAGCCGTCGCGGATGGACAGGTTCAGCCCGCCGTTGAGTGCGCTCTTCATTCCCGAAGTGCCGCAAGCCTCCAACGGCCGCAGTGGATTGTTCAGCCAGACGTCGCAGCCCCAATACAGCAGCCGCGCCATGGACATGTCGTAGTCGGGCAGAAAGGCGATGCGATGCCGCACCTCGGGCCGGTCGGCAAAGCGCACCACCTGCTGGATCAGCGCCTTGCCGCCGTCGTCGGCCGGGTGCGATTTCCCGGCGACGATCAGCTGAATGGGCCGCTCTTGGTCGAGCAGCAGCTGTTCCAGCCGATGCGGATCACGCAGCATCAGCGTCAGCCGCTTATACGTCGGCACCCGCCGAGCGAACCCGATGGTCAGCACCTCTGGATCGAATGCCGTTGCTATCCAACCCAATTCGGCGTCCGAGGCACCTCGTTCCAGCCATGAGCGACGTAGCCGCTGCCGGACGTCGTCGACCAGCAGGGACCTCAGCTGCGAGCGGATCCACCACAGATGGCCCGCGTCGACCTGCTTGAGGCGCAGCCAAACCCCCGGATCGCTGAACGAATCCGACCCGACCAGCTCACGGCCGAGCTGCAGCCACTGCGGCGCCGCCCAGGTGCGCGCGTGAACTCCGTTGGTAATCGAGCCGATCGGCACCTCACTGGTGTCGAAGCCGGGCCACAGTTCGTTGAACATGGACCGACTGACCCGTCCGTGCAGCGACGACACACCGTTGGCCCGCTGGGCCAGCCGCAGACCCATGTGGGCCATGTTGAACTTGGTGGGGTCGTCCTCGGCGCCGAGCGCCAGGATGGGAGCCGTCGGCACCCCCGGCAGCAACACGGGCGAGGCCTCGGCTGTCGCGGCCTTCCCGCCGGGTTCGGCTTCGTCGCCCGCGTGGTCGTCGAAGTACAACCGCACCATGTCGATGGGGAACCGGTCGATACCGGCCGGTACCGGGGTGTGCGTGGTGAACACCGTGCTCGAGCGCACCACCGTCAGGGCGGTGTCAAAGTCCAATCCCGAACCGGTCATCAGCTCGCGGATGCGTTCCGCTCCGAGGAAACCCGCGTGGCCCTCGTTCATGTGGAACACCTCGGGCGCGGGCAGGCCGTGAATGTCGGTGAAGGCGCGGATCGCCCGCACCCCACCGATGCCCGCCAAAATCTCTTGCCTCATCCGATGTTCTTGGTCACCCCCGTACAGACGGTCGGTGACGCCGCGCAGATCGTGCTCGTTCTCCGGGACATCGGAATCCAGCAACAGCAGTGGAACCCTGCCCACCTGTGCGACCCAGATACGGGCGTGCAGCTGCGCGGAGTCGGGCAGCATCAACTCGACCAGGGCGGGCTCTCCGGTCGCATCGGTCAGCAGCCGCAGCGGCAGCCCTTGTGGGTCCAGCGACGGGTAGGTCTCGTTCTGCCAGCCGTCGGCCGTCAACGACTGACGGAAGTACCCGGACCGGTAGTAAAGGCCCACCGCTACCAGCGGCACACCCAGATCCGAAGCGGACTTCAGGTGGTCGCCGGCAAGAATGCCCAAGCCACCGGAGTAGTTGGGCAGCACCTCGGCGATGCCGAACTCCATCGAGAAGTAGGCGATCGTGGCCGGCATTTCGACGCCGTGCTCCTGCTGTTGCTGGTACCACAGCGGGCGGCTCAGGTAATCGTTCAAATCGGCGGTCAACGCGTCGAGCCGGCCCAGGAACGCCTCATCGAGCGCCAACTCGTCGAGCCGCGCGGACTTCACGGCGCCCAGCAACTCCACCGGATCACTGCTGCACCGCTCCCAGAGGACTGGATCGATGGTCGCGAAAAGCTCTTGGGTGGGCTTGTCCCAGGACCATCGCAGGTTGGTCGACAGCTGGTCCAGCGCGGTCAGACGCTCCGGAAGGTGAGCACGGACGGTAAACCGGCGGAGGGCTTTCACGCGTTCATACCTTACTGAGATTCCCGCCACTCGCACGGCGGGAAGGATCGCTTTTCCTCGTCGGTGTGTGACCGATGACTAGGGTGGGTATCGGGTAGTTATCGGGGTCGCAATGATGCCTCCTCGCGCAGAAAGTTCCCCAGGACAGGAAGTTTCCCGACGAGCGGCGTTCCGCACGGAGCACATCGCGGGGTTGGCCGTACACAATCGGAACGGAGTGCTGGTGCCCGGTCGTGTCGAGATCGATAACGTCCAACCGGTCGTTTCCTGTGGCGCGTATCCCGCGAAAGCCGTGGTCGGCGAGGTTGTGCCGGTCAGCGCCGCGGTATGGCGAGAAGGTCATGAGGCTGTCGCGGCCACTCTGGTCGTGCGCTATCTCGGGCCCGTCTATCCGCAGGCAGCCGAGACCCGCCGAGTCAAGGCGGTTCAGGCGCCGGCAAAGCCGATCACCGAACGCGACGGCAAGGTCAACCAGCAACGGGTCAAGCCGCTGTTGCTGCCGATGACGATGGGTCTCGAGCCCTACGTTTTTCACGGTCAATTCACCCCCGACCAGGTCGGGCTGTGGACCTTCCGGGTCGACGGGTGGGGCGACCCGATTCATTCATGGCGGCACGGGCTGATCGCCAAATTGGACGCTGGTCAGGGCGAGACCGAACTGTCCAACGATCTTCTGCTCGGCGCCGGACTGTTCGAGCGGGCGGCGACTGGCGTGCCGCGCCCACTGCGCGAACCACTGCTGGCCGCCGCCAGGGCGCTGCGCAAGCCCGGCGACCCGGTCACCCGAACCGCGTTGGCGCTGGGGCGGGAGATCGAAGAAATTCTGGCGGACTACCCACTGCGCGATCTGGTCACCCGCGGCGAACAGCACGGCGTCTGGGTGGACCGGCCGCTGGCCCGGTTCGGCTCCTGGTATGAGATGTTTCCCCGCTCGACCGGCGGGTGGGATGCCGAGGGCAACCCCGTGCACGGCACCTTCGCCACCGCAGCCGCCCAACTTCCGCGCATCGCGGCGATGGGATTCGACGTCGTCTACCTGCCGCCGATCCATCCGATCGGCAAGGTACATCGCAAGGGGCGCAACAACTCCCCGGCCGCCGCCCCCGGGGATGTGGGGTCTCCCTGGGCAATCGGCAGCGACGAGGGCGGCCATGACGCCGTCCACCCCGATCTGGGCACCATCGAGGACTTCGACGCCTTCGTCGCCGCGACGCGCAAGCTGGGCATGGAGGTGGCGCTGGACCTCGCGCTGCAATGCGCACCCGATCATCCCTGGGCGCGCGACCACCGCAACTGGTTTACCGAATTGCCCGACGGCACCATCGCTTACGCGGAAAACCCACCCAAGAAATACCAGGACATCTATCCGATCAATTTCGACAATGACCCGGCTGGCCTCTACGACGAGGTGCTGCGCGTGGTCCGGCACTGGATGGACCACGGAGTCAAGTTCTTTCGCGTCGACAACCCGCACACCAAGCCGCCGGATTTCTGGGCCTGGCTGATCGCCACGGTCAAGACCGTCGATCCCGACGTGCTGTTCTTGTCCGAGGCGTTCACGCCGCCGGCGCGACAGTACGGTCTGGCGAAACTGGGATTCACCCAGTCCTACAGCTACTTCACCTGGCGCACGGCGAAGTGGGAGCTGACCGAGTTCGGCAACGACATTGCCAACCTCGCCGACTTCCGCCGGCCCAACCTGTTCGTGAACACCCCCGACATCCTGCACGCCATCCTGCAGCACAACGGGCCCGGAATGTTCGCCATCCGCGCGGTGCTGGCGGCGACCATGGGCCCGGCGTGGGGGGTGTACTCGGGCTACGAACTGTTCGAGCACCGTGCGGTGCGGGAGGGCAGCGAGGAGTACCTGGACTCCGAGAAGTACGAGTTGCGGCCCCGCGACTTCGCTGGCGCCCTCGCCGAAGGACGATCGCTCGAGCCATTCATCGCGCAGCTCAACGCAATTCGCCGACTACATCCCGCGCTGGAGCAGATGCGCACGATCCATTTCCACAGCGTGGACAACGATGCATTGCTCGCCTACTCGAAGTTCGACCCGGCGACCGGCGATTGTGTGTTGGTGGTCGTGACGCTCAACGCGTACGGCGCCGAGGAAGCGATGCTGTTTTTAGACATGGCCGCTTTGGGTATGGAGACTTACGAGCGTTTTTGGGTGCGCGACGAGATCACGGGTCAGGAATTCCAATGGGGGGAATCCAATTACGTTCGCATCGACCCCGGGCAGGCGGTCGCGCACATCATCAACATGCCACTCATACCGCATGATTCACGAATGACACTGTTACGCAGGCGATGAAACGGACCGGAGGCGAAAGGGACATGAGCCAAGCCGACCAACTCGCTCGGACGCACTTGGCGCCCGATCCGGCCGACCTGTCGCGCCTGGTCGCTGGCACGCACCACAACCCGCACAGTATTCTGGGGGCCCACGAATACGACGATCACACCGTCATTCGGGCGTACCGGCCGCATGCGGCTGAAGTCGTCGCGCTGGTGGGTGATGATCGATTCCCCATGCAGCACATCGAATCCGGTCTTTTCGCCGTGGTGTTGCCCTTTGCCAACTTGATCGACTATCGGCTTCAGATCACCTATGAAGGCGCCGCGCCGTATGTCGTCGCCGATGCATACCGCTTTCTGCCGACCTTGGGTGAGGTAGACCTTCACCTGTTCGGGGAGGGACGCCACGAGCGGCTCTGGGAAGTCCTTGGCGCACATCCTCGCTCGTTCACCACGGCCGACGGCGTCGTCACCGGAGTGTCGTTCGCGGTGTGGGCGCCCAACGCCAAGGGCGTCAATCTGATCGGTGAGTTCAACGGCTGGACCGGCAATGAAGCACCGATGCGGGCGCTGGGCTCGTCGGGCGTCTGGGAGCTGTTCTGGCCCGGGTTCCCCCTCGAGGGGTTGTACAAGTTTCGCGTGCATGGCGCCGACGGCGTCGTGACCGACCGGGCCGACCCGATGGCGTTCGCCACCGAGGTGCCGCCGCACACCGCCTCCCGGGTCACGAGTAGCAACTACACCTGGGAAGACGCCGACTGGATGACGGAGCGCGCGCAGCGCAACCCGGTATTCGAGCCGATGAGCACCTACGAAGTCCATTTGGGTTCCTGGCGTCCCGGACTCACCTACCGGCAGTTGGCCCGTGAGCTAACCGATTACGTGGTGGAGCACGGGTTCACCCACGTCGAGCTGCTGCCGGTCGCCGAGCACCCCTTCGCCGGATCGTGGGGATACCAGGTGACGTCGTACTACGCGCCGACGTCCCGATTCGGGACACCGGACGAATTCCGGGCCCTGGTCGACGCCTTGCACCAGGCCGGCATCGGCGTGCTGGTGGACTGGGTGCCGGCGCACTTCCCCAAGGACGCCTGGGCGCTGGGCCGCTTCGACGGCACGCCGCTCTACGAGCACTCCGACCCCGAGCGGGGCGAGCAACTCGATTGGGGCACGTACGTTTTCGACTTCGGTCGTCGAGAGGTACGCAACTTTCTGGTGGCCAACGCGCTGTTTTGGCTCGAAGAGTTCCACATCGACGGGCTACGGGTGGACGCGGTCGCCTCGATGCTCTACCTGGATTACTCACGCCCCGAAGGCGGCTGGACCCCCAACATCTACGGCGGCCGGGAAAATCTGGAGGCCGTGCAGTTCCTGCAGGAGATGAACGCCACGGTGCACAAGACCGCCCCGGGCATCGTCACGATCGCCGAAGAGTCAACCTCGTGGCCCGGGGTGACGCGTCCGACGAACCTTGGCGGCCTGGGCTTTTCGATGAAGTGGAACATGGGCTGGATGCACGACACGCTCGACTACATCAGCCGCGATCCGATCTACCGCAGCTTCCACCACCACGAGATGACGTTCTCGATGCTGTACGCGTTCAGCGAGAACTATGTGCTGCCGATCAGCCACGACGAGGTGGTTCACGGCAAGGGCACGCTATGGAGCCGGATGCCGGGCAACAACCACGTCAAGGCGGCCGGGCTGCGCAGCCTGCTCGCCTACCAGTGGGCGCACCCGGGCAAGCAATTGTTGTTCATGGGTCAGGAATTCGGGCAGCGCGCCGAATGGTCCGAGGAGCGCGGCCTGGATTGGTGGCAACTCGACGAGCAAGGGTTCTCCAACGGTGTCTCGCGCCTGGTCCGCGACATCAACGACATTTACCGCAGTCACCCGGCGTTGTGGAGCCAGGACACCGTGCCCGACGGCTACTCCTGGATCGATGCCAACGACTCGGGCAACAACGTGTTGAGCTTCCTGCGTTATGGCAAGGACGGCTCGGTGATGGCCTGTGTGTTCAACTTCGCGGGCGCCGAGCACGGCGGATATCGACTGGGTCTGCCCTTGGCGGGCCGCTGGCGCGAGCTGCTCAACACCGATGCGACGGCGTACAACGGTACGGGCATCGGCAACATGGGCGGCGTCGACGCCACCGAAGACCCGTGGCATGGCCGGCCGGCCTCGGCGCTGCTGGTGCTGCCGCCCACGTCGGCCCTGTGGCTGGAACCCGAATAAAGGCCGCTTCAGTACAGCGCGTTGGCGAGGTTACGCCGTCCGGCGACAACCTCGGGATCGGCGGGGTCAAACAGCTCGAACAACTCGACCAGCCGAGTGCGCACCAGGGTCCGATCATCCCCGGATGTGCTGCGCACCAAACCAATCAAACGATTGAAGGCGGCAGCGACATCCTGATTGAGAATCTGCACGTCGGCGGCCGCCAGGGCGGCTTGGATGTCGCCGGGCGCGGCGTCGGCAGCGGCGACGGCATCCGGTCGTTGCGCGGTTGCGCGCGTGAGGAATTCGATCTGCCGAATCGCGCCCTTGGCTTCGGTGTTAGCCGGGTTGGCGTCCAGGATCGACTGGTACGACGTCTTGGCCGCCTCGAAGTTGCCGTCTTCCAGCTGTTGGCGGGCTGCGGCCAGGTCGGGATCGACGGCCTCCGCCTCACCGGAACCCGTTGAGCCCTTGAGCTTTCCGGCGGTCGCCGAGAGAATTTGGTCCAACCAGCCGCGCAACTGCTCGGTCGGCTGCATTCCCTGGAAGCTCGATATCGGCTGACCGGCGGCCAGCGCCACGACGGTCGGGACCGCGTCGACACCGAATATCTGCGCGACCCTGGGCGCCGCATCGACGTTGACCGTCGTCAACGACCACGTGCCGTTGTCCTGCGCGGCCAGGCCGGCGAACGTGTCGAGCAGCTGGACGCACGCGTCGCTGCGCGGTGACCACAGCAGCACAACGACGGGCACTTCCTCGGAGCGGAGCAGCACCTCGGCTTCGAAATTGGCCTCGGTGACGGCGATGATTCCGGGGTCGCCCTCGGCGGCCGACGTCGCGGAACCCCCCGGAGGGCCGCCCGCCGGCTGGGGCCGTTGCTTGAGACCGGAGAGATCGACCGCACCTGCCAGGGCGGGGCCGATAGAGGGTCGCGGACGCGTCACGCCGTCAAGTTTGTCATGCGCCCGGGCTACCTATCCACCCGGTCGCGACGGTGGTCACGCAGCGGCAGGACGGGGCGAAAAGGCCCCACGAGCAGGGTCGCGAGCCGCCATATATGACAAAGATCACAATTTGTATGTCGGCGTGGCGTGCCAGCAACGTCGGTGAACGGCCCAGGTGCCGGCTAACCCGCGCGCAAAATCAGGGCGTCGCCCTGCCCGCCGGCCCCGCACAGCGCCGCGACGGCGTATCCAGAGCCGCGCCGTGACAACTCCAGCGCAGCGTGCAGCGTGATCCGCGCGCCCGACATCCCGATGGGGTGCCCCACGGCGATCGCGCCGCCGTTGACGTTGACCAGGTCGGGATTCACGCCCAGTTCGCGCGTCGACGCCAACGCCACCGCGGAAAACGCCTCGTTGATCTCGATGACATCGAGCTGGTCCAGCGAGATGCCCTCGCGGCTGATCGCCTTCTTGATCGCGTTGGCCGGCTGCGACTGCAGAGTGGAATCCGGTCCGGCCACCACACCGTGCGCGCCGATCTCGGCCAGCCAGGTCAGCCCCAGTTCTTGGGCCTTCGCCTTGCTCATCACCACCACCGCGGCCGCGCCATCGGAGATCTGGGAGGCCGAACCGGCGGTGATGGTGCCATCGCGGCGAAATGCCGGCTTGAGGCCGGCCAGCGACTCGGCGGTGGTGTTGGCGCGGATCCCCTCGTCCTCGGTGAACTGCAGCGGATCACCTTTGCGCTGCGGAATGTTGACCGGCACCACTTCATCGGTGAAGACGCCGTCCTTCCAGGCTGCGGCCGCCTTCTGGTGGGACCGCGCAGCGAACTCGTCCTGCTCCTGCCGGGTGAATTCGTCGACGTCGTTGCGCTGCTCGGTGAGCGCGCCCATCGGCTGGTCGGTGAACACGTCGTGCAGGCCGTCGTAGGCCATGTGGTCGAGCACCGTCACGTCGCCGTACTTGTAGCCCGAGCGGCTGTCCATCAGCAGGTGCGGCGCCTTGGTCATGGACTCTTGGCCGCCGGCCACCACCACGTCGAACTCGCCGGCGCGAATGAGCTGGTCAGCCAGCGCGATGGAGTCAATGCCGGACAGACACATCTTGTTGATGGTCAGCGCCGGAACATCCCAGCCAATGCCGGCCGCCACGGCCGCCTGGCGTGCCGGCATCTGGCCGGCTCCGGCCGTCAGCACCTGGCCCATGATCACGTAGTCGACCGCGGAGGCCGGAACTTGGGCCTTTTCCAGTGCGCCCGCGATCGCGATGGCCCCCAGATCGCTGGCGGAAAAATCCTTCAGCGAACCCATCAACTTGCCGATGGGTGTCCGTGCTCCAGCAACGATCACCGACGTCGTCATGACTGTCTCCTCAGGCCTACTAGGCGCTCCCTCGATGGCCGTTTCGGCCTCCCGGAGAAGCGCAATCTTTGCCGCCAGGTTACCGTTATGTGATGACGACCGATCAAGTTGACGCCCGTCAGCTCCTGGCCACCTCTCTGGTGACGGCGATCGATCACGTCGGTATCGCAGTCGCCGACCTCGACGCCGCCATCACCTGGTACCACGACACCCTCGGCATGATCCTGGTGCACGAGGAAGTCAACGAGGAGCAGGGAATCCGCGAAGCCATGCTGGCTGTGCGCGGCGCCCCGGCGGGCACCGCGCAGATTCAGTTGATGGCCCCGATCGACGAGTCCTCGACGATCGCGAAGTTCCTCGACAAGCGCGGTCCGGGGATCCAGCAGATGGCCGTTCGGGTCAGCGACCTTGACACCTTGGCCGACCAGCTCCGCGAGCAGGGCGTGCGCCTGATCTACGACGCGCCCCGACGCGGCACGGCAAACTCCCGGATGAACTTCATCCACCCCAAGGACGGCGGCGGGGTTCTGATCGAGCTCGTCGAACCGGGCGCCTGATCCCAGAGATTCACGACCACTTCCTGGTCGGACCGCGGGTAGCGCGGTGCGTCCAGCATGGCGTGTGCCAATGCCGGCGGTCCTCGACCTGACCCGGGCCTCCCCGGAGCGTCGGATCGATCGGCCATACCACCAGATGTGCTGAGCCGGAACGTATTTCGTGATCGCAGCCGGGGCACCTATAGGTTTTGACCGCACGGGCCGCCGGGACGGGACGGACTTCGTACTCGTGGCCATCGGGCCCGAGCTCCACCCGGCGCAATGCCGGCGGCGGCGCCAGCGGCCGCTGCCGGCGTGGCGGGGTACGGCGCCGAGCCATGGGTTCAGTGTAGTGGCGACCCCTCAGAACAACCGGTATTCGTCGCTGTCCATCCCGCGCATCTTGTCGTAATCCAATGTCAGACAACGGATACCGCGATCGGTGGCCAAGGTGCGGGCCTGCGGCTTGATCTGCTGGGCGGCGAACACCCCTTTCACCGGCGCGAGCACGGTGTCGCGGTTGAGCAGGTCCAGGTACCGGGTGAGCTGCTCGACACCGTCGATCTCGCCGCGACGCTTGATCTCCACCGCCACCGAGCCGCCGCATTCGTCACGGCAGAGCAGATCGACCGGGCCGATGGCCGTCATGTACTCGCGGCGAACCAGCGTGTATCCCTCGCCGAGCAGTTGCACATGCTCGGCGAGCAGCGCCTGCAGGTGCGCCTCGACGCCATCCTTGACCAGGCCCGGATCGACACCGAGCTCGTGGCTGGAGTCGTGTTCGATCTCCTCGATGGCGATGCGCAACTGTTCGCCTGCTTTGTTCTCAACCACCCACACCGGGGCCTGGTCACCGCGTCTCTTCGGTCAGCCAGCACGGCGGGCTCATCCAATTCAGCGGCTTGTAGGCGCGGTCGTCGGCGTGCACACTGACCGATCCATCGGCCTTGAACAGCAGTAACCTGCGGGCGGATGGCAGGTGCGCGGTGAGCCTGCCGACATAGTCAACGGTGCATTGAGCGATCACTAGACGCACCCGACTCACCTTAGAGCGTGGCGGACAAATTACGCTGAACCCACGATGTTGGCGACTCAGACGGTGGCACGACGCCTGGGGCGGGTCCTGGAGAGAGTCACCCGTCAGAGCGGACGCCTGCCGGAAACCCCGGCATACGGGTCGTTTCTACTCGGGCGGGTCGCGGAGAGCCAACGACGCCGCCGCATCCGCATTCAGGTCATCCTGACCGTGTTGGTGCTGGGCGCAAACCTCATCGGCATCGGCGTCGCGCTGCTATTAGTGACGGTCGCCATTCCCGCACCGAGCGTGTTCAACGACGCGCCCTGGTGGATCACCTTCGGCGCCGCGCCGGCCTATGTCGCACTTGCCCTGACCGTGGGCGTCTACTGGATCACTCGGCGGACCGTGCTGGCATTGCGGTGGGCGATCGAGGGGCGCGCGCCGACCCGTGAAGACGAGCGCAATACGTTCGTCGCCCCGTGGCGAATCGCGTTGGTCGACCTCGTTTTGTGGGGCGTCGGGGCGGTAGTGCTCGACGGTCCTCTACGGCCTGGTCAACACCATGTTCATCCCGCGGTTCCTCGTGGGGGTCGGCTTCTGCGGCGTTCTGGTGGCCACCGGGAGCTATCTGCTCGCCGAGTTCGCGCTGCGGCCGGTGGCGGCCCAGGCGCTCGAGGCGGGGCCGCCGCCACGGCGACTGACGGCCGGCCTCATGGGCCGGACCATGACGGTGTGGTTCCTCGGGTCGGGTGTGCCGGTCATCGGCATCATCGTCCTGACCACATTCCAGATTCTGATGCGAAACCTGACCGAAACTGAGTTCGCCGTCGGTGTGCTGATGGTGTCGTTTGCGACGCTGATCTTCGGATGCCTCTTGATGTGGATCCTGGCCTGGTTGACGGCGACACCGGTGCGTGTAGTCCGGGCGGCGCTGCGGCGCGTCGAGCAGGGGAACCTCCGCGGCGACCTGGTGGTATTCGACGGGACCGAACTGGGTGAGCTGCAACGCGGATTCAACGCGATGGTCGACGGCTTGCGCGAACGCGAACGCGTCCGCGATCTTTTCGGCCGGCACGTCGGACGGGAAGTCGCCCTGGCCGCGGAACGTGAACGGCCGAAGCTGGGCGGCGAGGAACGCCACGTCGCGGTCGTATTCATCGACATCATCGGATCCACGCAATTGGTGACGAACAGCCGACCGGCCGAGGTCGTCAGTGTGCTCAACCGATTCTTCGCCATCGTCGTCGAAGAAGTAGATCGACATTGCGGGCTGGTCAACAAGTTCGAAGGTGATGCGTCGCTGGCCATCTTCGGAGCACCGAACCGCCTGGACAACCCGGAGGACGCGGCACTCGGCGCCGCGCGCTGCATCACCGAGCGACTGGGCGATGAAATGTCTGAGCTCTCGGCCGGCATCGGTGTGGCGGCGGGTCGTGCCGTTGCCGGAAACGTCGGAGCCAGAGAGCGTTTCGAATACACCGTGATCGGTGAGCCGGTCAACGAGGCGGCCCGGCTGTGCGAGCTTGCCAAGTCGCACTCGAGCCGGCTTCTCGCGACGGCGGAGGCCATCGAGGGGGCGAGTGAAAGTGAGCGGGCCCATTGGTCTTTGGGGGACGAGGTAACCCTGCGCGGACATGAGCGCCCCACTCAGCTGGCGTCGCCGGTCGATGAATAATTGGTTTCGAGCCAAAATGGCACGGCGACAATTACATACCCCCCGCTCGGAATACCAGGCTTGCTACTGGCGCGGACGAGCGGTCCCGCCCAAGGTCGGGCGGTTCACACTGGTATTTCGCGCCTGTGCCTGCGCCCGCCACATCGGCGATCCCGATCGACACATGGCCGTGAGCTGGCCGGCAGGCCCCTGATCATCCCGCATCCACGACGATGTCGCTTTTCCGCCAGTTTTGTCGGGGGGCTGGTGTAAATCTGGAAGCGTGCACGACGACTCCGAACGCTGCTACCGCGCCGTCCAGTCCAAGGACGCACGGTTCGACGGATGGTTCGTCACCGCGGTCCTGACCACCCGCATCTACTGCCGGCCCAGCTGCCCGGTGCGGCCACCGTTCGCACGTAACGTGCGGTTTTACCCGACGGCGGCCGCCGCTCAGCGGGCCGGCTTTCGAGCGTGCAAGCGGTGCCGCCCCGACGCGTCTCCTGGCTCTCCGGAGTGGAACATGCGCGGTGACGTCGTGGCGAGAACGATGCGCCTGATCGCCGACGGGACGGTGGACCGCGAAGGTGTCGGCGGCCTGGCCGCGCACCTCGGTTACACCACCCGACAGCTGGAGCGGCTGTTACAGGCAGAGGTGGGGGCCGGCCCGCTCGCACTGGCCCGCGCGCAACGGGCGCAGACCGCGCGGGTGCTGATCGAAACCACGGACCTGCCGTTCGGCGATGTCGCATTCGCCGCAGGTTTCTCCAGCATTCGTCAGTTCAACGACACCGTGCGCTCCGTCTTCGAGAACACACCGAGGGCACTGCGCCAGCGCGCGACGACTCGCTCGACATCGACCCCGAATTCGCCTGGCACCGTGTGCCTTCGGCTCCCGGTGCGCACACCCTTCGCCTACGCCGGTGCCTTCGGTCATCTGGCGGCGAGCACGGTGCCGGGCTGCGAGGAAGTCCGCGATGGCGCCTACCGGCGCAGCCTGCGCCTTCCGTTCGGCAACGCAATCGTCACCCTGAGTCCCGCCGTCGATCATGTCCGGTGCGTGCTCGTGCTCGACGACTTTCGCGACCTGACAACGGCTATCGCGCGCTGCCGGCGGCTGCTGGACCTCGACGCCGACCCGGACGCGGTGGACGAAGCGCTGAGCGACGACGCGGAGTTGTGCGCCGTCGTCGCCAAGGCGCCGGGGCAGCGGATCCCGCGCACGGTCGACGAAGCCGAACTGGCGGTGCGCGCGGTGCTGGGCCAACAGGTGTCCACCAAGGCAGCGAGCACGCACGCGGGTCGCCTGGTCGCCGCCTACGGGCAACCGATCAACGACCCCGACGGAACGTTGACCCACACCTTCCCGTCCGTTGCGCAGCTCGCGGACATCGATCCCATCCATTTGGCGGTGCCCAAGACCCGACAACGCACACTGAGTGCGCTGGTCGCCGGCCTCGCCGACGGAAGTGTCGTGTTGAGCGCCGGCTGCGACTGGGAAAACGCCCGAACGCAATTGCTCGCCTTGCCCGGGATCGGCCCCTGGACCGCAGAAGTGATCGCGATGCGCGGCCTCGGCGATCCCGGACGCGTTCCCCGCCAGCGATCTAGGCTTACGCCTGGCCGCCGAACAGCTGGGCCTGCCGTCCGACGAACGCTCACTCGTCGCGCACAGTGCGCGGTGGCGACCCTGGCGTTCCTATGCCACCCAATACCTTTGGACGACTCTCGAACATCCGGTGAACCATTGGCCGCCACAGGAGGTCGCATGATCGAGTACCGCACCATCGACAGCCCGATCGGACTGCTGACCCTGGCCGGCCGCGGCTCGGTGCTGACGAATCTTCGCATGGTCGACCAGACCTACGAGCCGAGTCGCACAGGCTGGTCGCCGAACCCGCAGGCATTCGGCGAGGCCGTCGCGCAGCTCGACGCGTATTTCGCCGGCGAGCTCACCGATTTCGACTTCGAATTCGACCTGCGCGGCTCCGAATTTCAGCGCAGGGTATGGAAGGCGCTGCAGACCATTCCGTATGGGGAGACGCGATGCTATGGACAGATCGCCGATCAGATCGGAGCTACCGGTTCCGCCCGCGCGGTAGGTTTGGCGAACGGCCACAACCCGATCGCGATCGTCGTCCCGTGTCACCGGGTCATCGGCGCCAATGGCGGCCTCACCGGCTACGGCGGCGGGCTCGACCGAAAGCGAACGCTTCTCGATATGGAGCGCAGCCGCACGACCACCCAAACGGAATTAACGCTATTCGATTAGAAATGTGCATATATTTGGAAATGCAAAAACACCCCCGTCGCCGGGGGTGTTTTTGTGTATGTTCGGCGGTGTCCTACTTTTCCACCCGTATGGGCAGTATCATCGGCGCTGACAGGCTTAGCTTCCGGGTTCGGAATGGGACCGGGCGTTTCCCTGTCGCTGTGGCCGCCGTAACTCTATTTAAATTTGTTTGGTGGGGGGTGTGGCGTTCCGCGGCATTTCTGCCGTGAACTGGACTGTGGTTGCGATTGTATGTTGGTAAGTTTTCGGCCGGTTAGTGCCAGTTCCCTGCACCCATTGCTGGGCTTCCAGGTCTGGCCTATCGAACCCGTAGTCTGCGGGGGGCCTTATCCCTCTAAAAGGGTGAGAAACCTGATCTTGGAGAAGGTTTCCCGCTTAGATGCTTTCAGCGGTTATCCTGTCCGAACGTGGCTATCCAGCCGTGCCCCTGGTGGGACAACTGGTATACCAGAGGTTCGTCCGTCCCGGTCCTCTCGTACTAGGGACAGGTTTCCTCAAGTTTCTGACGCGCGCGGCGGATAGAGACCGAACTGTCTCACGACGTTCTAAACCCAGCTCGCGTGCCGCTTTAATGGGCGAACAGCCCAACCCTTGGGACCTGCTCCAGCCCCAGGATGCGACGAGCCGACATCGAGGTGCCAAACCATCCCGTCGATATGGACTCTTGGGGAAGATCAGCCTGTTATCCCCGGGGTACCTTTTATCCGTTGAGCGACACCCCTTCCACTCAGAGGTGCCGGATCACTAGTCCCGACTTTCGTCCCTGCTTGACTTGTAAGTCTCGCAGTCAAGCTCCCTTGTGCACTTACACTCAACACCTGATTGCCGTCCAGGTTGAGGGAACCTTTGGGCGCCTCCGTTACATTTTAGGAGGCAACCGCCCCAGTTAAACTACCCACCAGGCACTGTTCGTGAACCGGATATACGGTTCGACGTTAGGTATCCAATACGATCAGAGTGGTATTTCAACAACGACTCCATACAAACTGGCGTCTGTATTTCACAGTCTCCCACCTATCCTACACAAACCGTACCGAACACCAATACCAAGTTGTAGTGAAGGTCCCGGGGTCTTTTCGTCCTGCCGCGCGTAACGAGCATCTTTACTCGTAGTGCAATTTCGCCGAGTCTATGGTTGAGACAGTTGGGAAGTCGTTACGCCATTCGTGCAGGTCGGAACTTACCCGACAAGGAATTTCGCTACCTTAGGATGGTTATAGTTACCACCGCCGTTTACTGGGGCTTAAATTCTCCGCTTCACCTTACGGTTAACGGGTCCTCTTAACCTTCCAGCACCGGGCAGGCGTCAGTCCGTATACATCGTCTTGCGACTTCGCACGGACCTGTGTTTTTAGTAAACAGTCGCTACCCACTGGTTTCTGCGGCCGAATCCCGCTCCCACCGCAAGGGTGTTCACGGTATTCCGGCCCCCCTTCTCCCGAAGTTACGGGGGCATTTTGCCGAGTTCCTTAACCATAGTTATCTCGTACGCCTTGGTATTCTCTACCTGACCACCTGTGTTGGTTTGGGGTACGGGCCGTGTATGTGCTCGCTAGAGGCTTTTCTTGGCAGCAGAGGATTACCGAATTCGCCTCAATCGGCTATGCATCACCTCTCGGGATTAATGAGCGACGGATTTGCCTATCGCTCTCCCTACAGGCTTGCCCCAGTATTACCACTGACTGGTACGGCTACCTTCCTGCGTCACCCCATCGCTTGACTACTACCAACGTAGGTCCCACGCAGCCCCGAAACTCCATGCCCCCGAAGGGGAATGGTCGATCCGGTTTTGGGTGGTTAGTACCGCTGATTCATCAGGGACGCCTATACACGGGTACGGGAATATCAACCCGTTGTCCATCGACTACGCCTGTCGGCCTCGCCTTAGGTCCCGACTCACCCTGGGCGGACTGGCCTGGCCCAGGAACCCTTGGTCTTACGGCGGGCAAGGTTCTCACTTGCCTTATCGCTACTCATGCCTGCATTCTCACTCCCCCACCCTCCACCACCGGTCACCCGGTGGCTTCGCTGAATGAGGGACGCTCCCCTACCCACATCCACCGTACGGTGAATGTGCCGCGGCTTCGGCGGTGTGCTTGAGCCCCGCTACATTATCGGCGCATAATCACTTGACCAGTGAGCTATTACGCACTCTTTCAAGGGTGGCTGCTTCTAAGCCAACCTCCTGGTTGTCTCTGCGACTACACATCCTTTTCCACTTAGCACACGCTTAGGGGCCTTAGCCGGCGATCTGGGCTGTTTCCCTTTCGACGTACGGAGCTTATCCCCCGCCGTCTCACTGCCACGCTTTACACCACGGCATTCGGAGTTTGGCTGACGTCAGTAACCTAGTAGGGCCCATCGGCCATCCAGTAGCTCTACCTCCGTGGTGAACCACGTAACGCTGCACCTAAATGCATTTCGGGGAGAACCAGCTATCACGGAGTTTGATTGGCCTTTCACCCCTACCCACAGCTCATCCCCTCAGTCTTCAACCTAAGTGGGTTCGGGCCTCCACGCGGTCTTACCCGCGCTTCACCCTGGCCATGGGTAGATCACTCCGCTTCGGGTCCAGAACACGCCACTACACCCCAAAGGGGATGCGCCCTATTCAGACTCGCTTTCGCTGCGGCTACCCCGCACGGGTTAACCTCGCGACGTGTCCCTGACTCGCAGGCTCATTCTTCAAAAGGCACGCCATCACCCCACAAGGAGGCTCTGACGGATTGTAGGCACACGGTTTCAGGTACTATTTCACTCCCCTCCCGGGGTACTTTTCACCATTCCCTCACGGTACTAATCCGCTATCGGTCATCGAGAAGTATTTAGGCTTACCGGGTGGTCCCGGCAGATTCACAGCAGATTCCACGGGCCCGCTGCTACTCGGGAACTGATACAAGGTAGGTGACGGGTTTTCGCGTACCGGGCTCTCACCGTCTGCGGCAGACCATCCCAGGCCATTTCTGCTAACCACGACACTTTCTGACTACCCCTCAGCCAGGTAGAGCTGAGACATATCACTCCCACAACACCGCGCACACAACCCCTACCCGGTTATACATGCGTGCGGTTTAGCCTGTTCCGCGTTCGCTCGCCACTACTGACGGAATCACAATTGTTTTCTTCTCCTACGGGTACTGAGATGTTTCACTTCCCCGCGTTACCTCCCGCACCCTATATATTCAGATGCGGGTAACACGACATCACTCGTGCTGGGTTTCCCCATTCGGAAATCCTCGGATCAATGCTTGGTTGACAGCTCCCCGAGGCATATCGCAGCCTCCCACGTCCTTCATCGGCTCTCGATGCCAAGGCATCCACCATGCGCCCTTAAGCACTTACTTACATACAAAAATCAAAAAAAGAAATTACACATTTTGACGAACGCATCAGCCACGAGGGCACTACGCGTTCATCTAGATGCTCGCAACCACTATCCAATACTCAAACACCACACCCCACCACCAAGATGGAGGGACTCCACACGGATCGACCGAGTGTTGTCTCAGGGCCCAATAGTGTGTCTGGCAATTATTTGCTGTTGTGCACCCGGTTTCGTCCACTACAGACGAGAACCCCTCACGGCTCGCACCCCACCAATTGGAGTGCTTTTCGTGGTGCTCCTTAGAAAGGAGGTGATCCAGCCGCACCTTCCGGTACGGCTACCTTGTTACGACTTCGTCCCAATCGCCGATCCCACCTTCGACAGCTCCCTCCCAAGGGTTAGGCCACTGGCTTCGGGTGTTACCGACTTTCATGACGTGACGGGCGGTGTGTACAAGGCCCGGGAACGTATTCACCGCAGCGTTGCTGATCTGCGATTACTAGCGACTCCGACTTCATGGGGTCGAGTTGCAGACCCCAATCCGAACTGAGACCGGCTTTAAAAGGATTCGCTTAACCTTGCGGCATCGCAGCCCTTTGTACCGGCCATTGTAGCATGTGTGAAGCCCTGGACATAAGGGGCATGATGACTTGACGTCATCCCCACCTTCCTCCGAGTTGACCCCGGCAGTCTCTCACGAGTCCCCGGCATTACCCGCTGGCAACATGAGACAAGGGTTGCGCTCGTTGCGGGACTTAACCCAACATCTCACGACACGAGCTGACGACAGCCATGCACCACCTGCACACAGGCCACAAGGGAACGCCTATCTCTAGACGCGTCCTGTGCATGTCAAACCCAGGTAAGGTTCTTCGCGTTGCATCGAATTAATCCACATGCTCCGCCGCTTGTGCGGGCCCCCGTCAATTCCTTTGAGTTTTAGCCTTGCGGCCGTACTCCCCAGGCGGGGTACTTAATGCGTTAGCTACGGCACGGATCCCAAGGAAGGAAACCCACACCTAGTACCCACCGTTTACGGCGTGGACTACCAGGGTATCTAATCCTGTTCGCTCCCCACGCTTTCGCTCCTCAGCGTCAGTTACTGCCCAGAGACCCGCCTTCGCCACCGGTGTTCCTCCTGATATCTGCGCATTCCACCGCTACACCAGGAATTCCAGTCTCCCCTGCAGTACTCTAGTCTGCCCGTATCGCCCGCACGCTCACAGTTAAGCCGTGAGATTTCACGAACAACGCGACAAACCACCTACGAGCTCTTTACGCCCAGTAATTCCGGACAACGCTCGCACCCTACGTATTACCGCGGCTGCTGGCACGTAGTTGGCCGGTGCTTCTTCTCCACCTACCGTCAATCCGAGAAAACCCGGACCTTCGTCGATGGTGAAAGAGGTTTACAACCCGAAGGCCGTCATCCCCCACGCGGCGTCGCTGCATCAGGCTTGCGCCCATTGTGCAATATTCCCCACTGCTGCCTCCCGTAGGAGTCTGGGCCGTATCTCAGTCCCAGTGTGGCCGGACACCCTCTCAGGCCGGCTACCCGTCGTCGCCTTGGTAGGCCATCGAGATCAACGGCAGGGGAAGGCCGTTATATCGTGAGGATCTCGGACTCGGGATCGACACGCCGAACCGCCGCTGGTAGAACGTCGCGACCGCCTCGCGGAATGCGGCGCGGCCGCGGTTGGACGGGTACTGGTGCGTGTCGGGGAGGGCCACCTGGCGCTGGGCCTCCTGCACCACCACGTCGGGTGTCGGCAGGTCGGGATCGCCGATGCCCAGCGAGATGACGTCGATGCCGGCGGCGCGGCGCTCGGCGATCTTTCGCTCGAGCTCGGCGAAGAGGTACGGCGGCAGGTCCGAGACGCGTCTGGCGAGCCGCATCAGAGCCGCTCCAGCCCTGCGACGAACACCGCGTCGAAGGTGCCGGCGAGCACGGGCTCTACGGGCCCGGTCATGCGGATGTTGAGCGCGTCGTCGATCTCGATCACCAGGTTGCCTCCGTCGGTATGGACTGTCACAGGGCTCGCCACGTCGCCGGCGGTCACGGCCGCGACTGCAGCGGCGGTGGATCCGCTGCCCGACGAGAGCGTCTCGCCCGCGCCGCGCTCCCACACCCGCATGCGGATCTCGTTGGGCCCGAGCGGCCGGTAGAACTCCACGTTGGTGCGGTTGGGAAACCAGCTGTGGTGCTCGATCGCAGGCCCGATGGCCGGGAGGTCGAGGTCGTCGACGTCGTCGGCGCGCATCACGCAGTGGGGATTGCCCACGTTCACGTAGGTTAGGCGGGCGGCGGGCGGCGGGCCGTCGCCCTTGACGTGGTCGGGGCCGTCGAGCGCCGCGACTCCGGCATCGATGGTGACCGAGGTGCCGTCAACCGCGCCGTCGACGATGCCCTTCACCGTCTCGATCTTGACCCCCGCGAGGCCGTCGCGGCGGCAGAGGTAGGCGACTGCGATGCGGCTGCCGTTGCCCGAGAACTCGGCCTGGCCGCCGTCGGGGTTGTAGATGCGCACGCGGGCGTGGGCCACCTGCGACGGCAGGATCTCGAGGATGCCGTCGGAGCCCGCGCCGTAGTCGGCGTGGCAGATGCGCTGGACGTGCCGCTCGGGGATGCCGCCCTCCGGGCCCTCGCCCTCCATCACCAGATAGGCGTTGCCGGCGGCCTGGAACTTCTCGAATCGCATGGGGCCGCAGCTTATCCAGATCGCTCAGCTCTGGACGAGGGAGCCGACCACGATGATGCTGCCCAGCACCGCGCAGACGATGGTGCAGCCGATCACGATGGGCCACGTCGTGGGGATGCCGGCAACGAGGATGACGCCGACGAGCACTGCCACGAGGATCAGCGGCCAGCGGCTGATCGGATGCGGGCGCAGCTGCAGGAACTGGCGGCCGGCCCGGTCGGCCAGCACCAGGGCCGAGGCGAGCGTGCCCAGAAGGAGCGCGGCCATGACCGCGGGGGCGGTGACCCGCTGGAGCCAGAGCACCACCTCGTCGGTGCCCGCGCCGACCAGCACCGAGACGGCGAGCACGATCGGCAGGCACGCCACCACGATCACGAACGCGTCGCGCGCCTCGCGCACGGCGTCGCTCTCCCTGCGCGGGGTGGTCACAGCAGCTCCTGGATGTCGGCAGCGACTGCCGCCGCGGGGCGGTCGGCGTCCAGCACGGTGATGCCCGCGACCCGCCGCATCCACGTGCGCTGGCGCTTTGCGTACTGGCGCGTGCGCAGGGTGAGGCGGCGGATGGCCTCGGCGCGGTCGATCTCGCCGGCGAGCACCGCGGTGACGTCCTGGAGGCCGTGGATGCGCGCGGCGGTGAGCGAGAGCTCGTGGCCTGCAAGGGCCGCGCACCTCCTCCTCCACCCCGGCCTCGAACATCGCCCGGGTGCGGGCGGCGATCCGCTCGTCGCCCGTCTCGCGGGGCAGGTCGAGGCCGATCGCCACCGTGGGCACGCGGGTGTCCGGGGCCCACAGGGTGTCGGCATCGGGCGCGAGGCTGGTGCCCGCAGCGTGCAGCTCGAGCCCCCTCACCACCCGCCGGCGGTCGTTGGGGTGCACGGCGGCTCCGACCGCGGGATCCACCAGCTGGAGCTTTGCGTGCGCCGCGGCCGGATCGCGGTCGTAGAGCGCGCCGATCTCGGCCCGCTGCCGGGGGTCGGGCTGCGGCCGGGCGTGCAGCTCGCCGACCGCGGCGCGCAGGTAGAGGCCGCTGCCGCCTGCGAACACGGGCCGGCGCCCGCGGGCGATCACGTCGTCGGCTGCTGCGTGTGCCAGCGCCCCGAACTCGGCCACCGAGCCCTCGTGACCCAGCGGCCAGATGCCCACCAGGTGGTGCGGCACGGCGGCCAGCTCAGCGGCAGACGGCTGGTTGGTGAGGACAGGCAGGCCGCGGTAGGCCTGCATGGCGTCGCACGAGAGGATCTCGCCGTTCAGCCGGGTGGCCAGCTCGAGTGCCACCGCGCTCTTGCCCGACGCCGTCGGGCCGAAGATCGCGATCGCGGGCAGCATTGATCAGACCGCGGCGGGCGCGTGCACCCGGCCGGCCAGCGTCTGGCTGGTGGAGCGGTCGATGACCACGTCCACGAGGTCGCCCGCTGCCGCGTCGCCGTGGAAGTTGACGGCCTTGTTGCCGCGCGTGCGCCCGCGGAGCACGTCGGGATCCGTACGGCTCGGCCCCTCGACGAGCACCTCCTGCACGGTGCCGATGAGGGCCTGGTTTCGCAGCGCAGCGTGGTGCTGCACCAGATCGACGAGCCGCTGGATGCGCTCCTTCTTGACCTCGTCGGGCACCTGGTCGTCCATCCGGGCGGCCTCGGTGCCGCGGCGCGGCGAGAACACGAAGGTGAAGGCGTGGTCGTAGCCGATCTCGTCGTAGAGCGAGAGCGTGTCCTCGAAGTCGGCGTCGGTCTCGCCCGGGAAGCCGACGATGATGTCGGTGGTGAGCGCGATCTGGGGCATGGCCGCGCGGATGTCGCCGACCAGCTTGATGTAGCGCTCGCGGGTGTAGGTGCGGCGCATGGCCTTGAGCACGCGGGTGGAGCCCGACTGCACCGGCAGGTGCAGCTGCTCGCACACCGCGTCGCACTCGGCCATGGCGGCGATCACGTCGGCGCGCATGTCCTTGGGGTGCGGGCTCGTGTAGCGGATGCGGCCGATGCCGTCGATCGCGTCGAGCCCGCGCAGGAGCTTCGCGAAGCTGGTGTCGATCGCCGGGCGCAGGTCGCGGCCGTAGGCGTTCACGTTCTGGCCGAGCAGCGTGAGCTCGATGACGCCGTCATCGGCGAGCGCAGAAGCCTCGGCGAGCAGGTCGGCCGGCGGCGGCTGTTCTCGCGGCCGCGGACGGCGGGGACGATGCAGTAGGCGCAGTTGCAGTTGCAGCCGGTCGAGATCTGGAGCCAGGCCTGGTGCTCGCGGTCGCGCTTGAGGGGCAGCTCGCCGGCAAAGTTGTCGAACGTGGAGAAGTGCCCGCGCGGGATGGCGCCGCCGGCGGTGATGTACTCGCCCAGGCGGTGGATGTTTCCCGGGCCGAAGGCGAAGTCGACGAACGGGTACTCCTCGAAGAGCGTGTCCTTCATCGACTCCGACCAGCAGCCGCCGACGACGATGAGCTTGTCGGGATCGCGCTGCTTGGCGACGCGCGCGTTCATGAGGTGCTGGACGAGGCGCTCGTCGGCCTTCTCGCGGATGGTGCACGTGTTGAAGACGATGACGTCCGCGTCGGAGGCGTCCTGCGCCTCCCCCAGCCCCGACGACTCGAGCAGGCCCTTGATGCGCTCGGAGTCGTGCACGTTCATCTGGCAGCCGAAGGTTGTGACCGAGTACGTCCGCATCCGCCGAACTGTACCCGGTGAATAAACGGTGCCAGGCACTAAATATTCACGGCAGCACGAGCTCCCCGCCCGATGTGCCCACGGCAAAACGGTGCAGGCCCGGCCGTCCGCCGACGAATCGTATTTCCAGCTCGGTGTCACCGATCCAGCGGCGCAGCTCGGGTTCGTCGCCTCCGACCTCGACCCAGGTGATACCCGCCGGGTCACAGGTGTGTGCGGCCGCCGCGAATCGCTCCTGATTGCCGGTGACCCGCTCCCCATGAGAGCGGCCGTATCGGATGAAGAACGGCAGGTCGTCGTCCTGGGGGCTGACCGACTTCCAGCCGCCACGCGATCCGTCCTCGAGCTCGACGGTTCCATCGTGAATCGCGATACCGGTGCGCGAGGACACCCACTCAATGTCGTCCACCTCGATCGACCATCCGAGCAGCGGCTCCCTCCGGGCGACTGCCGCAGCCACATCTGCACCCCACTCGAGCGACGTGTCGTAGGCCTGGAGCAGCTCGATGTACTGCGTCGGCGCGATCGGAATGACTCGGGTCAGCGTGCCTTGGGGGTGCCGCCCCTCGCCCGACCAGCCAAGTCCGTGAAGGCGCCGGAACTCATCGCTCGCGGAGTCGAGGTCGGCGACAGCCCACGGGATGTGATCGAACCACACCGTTCGACCATAGCGTGAATACCCAGTGCCTGGCACCGTCTATTCAGAGCCGGTCTTCACCACCACCGGTACTCGTCAGTGCGCTGGGCGGGAGCGGTTCGAGAGCGACTGCAGGATCAGCAGCAGCACCACCGCGCCGAGCACCGAGCCCAGAAGGCCCGCCGAGCCGCGCAGGCCGGCGATGTGGAGCACGATCGTCGCGAGCTCCGCCCCGACGATGCCGATCACGACGGTGATCAGCACCCCGCGCGGGTGGTCACCGGGCACGATCAGACGAGCGATCGCACCAACCATCAAGCCGAGTAGAGCCGCCCAGACAATCCACATCCGGCTGATTCTACAATCAGGCGACCCGCCACTGCTCCAGACGATCGAAGTCCGGCTCGATCCCGAGGCCCGGGCCGGGAGGCGGCACGATGGTGCCGTCGGGGGCGATCTCGACCGGGGCCGGGAGGAGCCAATCGCGCGCAGCGGCGCTCCACTCGGGCGGATCGAACGGCACCTCCACGTACGGCCCCGCCGAGAACGCGAGCGCAGCATGCAGGTTGACCACCAGCCCGTAGCCGTTCGACCACGTGTGCGGCGACCACGCCCGGCGGTAGAGGTCAGCAAGCGCCGACACCTGCCGGCAGCCGCCGATCCCGCCCGCCAGCATCACGTCGGTCTGGATCACGTCCACCCCGCCCCGCACCACCAGATCCCGCGCCTCAGCGGCGCTACGCACCATCTCCCCGGCCGCGATCCGCAGATCGGTGCGGCGGCGAAGCGCGGCATATCCGTCGATGTCGTCGGTCGCCAGCGGCTCCTCCAGCCAGTACACGCCCAGCGGCTCGAGCGCCCGGGCGCACTGCGCTGCCTCGGCGACGTCCCAGCGCGGCCGCAGATCACCCGGCATCCGCCACCCCTGGTTGGCGTCCACCATGATCTCCATGCCGGTGCCGACGGCGTCGCGCACCTGCGCCACGGCCTCGACGTCGGTGCGCCAGTCGCCCAGGCCGAAGCGGAGCTTCATCGCCCCGACGCCGGCATCGCGCAGCGCCACCGCCCGCCGGGCGCGCTCGGCCGGCTCCACCATGTGCGCTGCCGAGGCGTATGCGAGCAGGCGCTCCGAGCGTCCGCCGAGGAGCCTCCAGAGCGGCTGCCCTGAGGCCCGGCCGACGACGTCCCACACCGCGGCCTCGAGCGTCCACGGGCGGGCAGCGTGGAAGTCCACCGTCTCGCAGATGCCGCGGATCACCTCCGTGCGGAACGGGTCGAGGCCCACCACGAGGCGCTCCAGCTGCGCCCGGTCGGGGAGCGCGTCGCCGCTGGCGTGGCCGGTGACGCCCTCATCGGTGGTCACCGAGACGATGGTGGCCTCCTGAAAGCGGCGCGGCTCGGGATCCCACGCGGCGCTGAGCGGCGGGTCGATGGGATGGCGATAGACGCGGGTCTCGACCGCCGTGATCCGCACCGCTAGCTCGTTTCGTAGAAGACGTTCGTGGCGGTGTTTCGCAGCTCGAGCAGCTCCTTGATGCGCGAGTCGCGGTCGCGGTTGAACGCGTCCTCGATCGCCCGGTAGGTCGCCTCGCGGTTGGCCGCGCGCACGGCCACCTTGTCGGTCGCGTCGGGATCGACCCACACGGCCACGAGCAGCACCAGGTCGTCGACGATGCTGCGGGCGATCACGCCGCTCGCCACGGCGTCCATCACGCCCGAGCCGATGCCGAGCTGGGCCGCGCCCCACGTCAGCAGGGAGTGCAGCTCCTCCGTGGCCGTGGCCTTGTTGAGCACGATGGTCGCCGGTCGCACCGCGAAGCCCGCGCCGAGGCAGCAGACCACCGGGGCGTGTCCGGGCCCGGGAACGGCAAACGCCGTTGCGGCTGCCGCTGCGGTGGGTGATCCGCGCCGCGCGATGGCCACGTTGATGTGGCTGCCGTTGGGGATGTCACCGGCCCACGCCTCGCCGATGCTCCCGTCGATCTCGTCCAGCTTCAGGGGAGTCATGTGCGCAGGCTACTCCGGCACGGCCGCAGCCGCGGCGGGCTCTGCCTGCATCCGCCGGAGGTCCTCGAGCGGGATGTGACAGCGCATCGCGTGGCCCGGCTCAGCCTCGGCCAGCGGCGGCTCGGTGGTCTCGCAGATCTCACCGATCTTGCGCGGGCAGCGCGTGTGGAACACGCACCCGGAAGGCGGATCGGCCGGGCTCGGGATCTCGCCCTCGAGCCGGATGCGGTCGCTATCGGTGTCGTCCAGCGTCGGCACCGCGGAGAGCAGCGCCTCGGTGTACGGGTGGTGCGGTGCCGAGAACACGGCCTGGGCCTCGCCCAGCTCCATCACGCGGCCCAGGTAGAGCACGCAGATGCGATCCGACAGGTAGCGCACCACGCCCAGGTCGTGGCTGATGAAGAGGTAGGCCACGCCCTCCTTGCGCTGCAGCTCGTAGAGCAGGTTCAGGATCGCGGCCTGCACCGACACGTCGAGCGCCGAGGTGGGCTCGTCGCACACCACCAGGCGCGGGTTCCCGGCGAAGGCGCGCGCGATGGCCACGCGCTGCTTGAGGCCGCCGGAGAGCTGCACCGGGCGCATGCCGAGGTAGCGGTCGGCCAGCTTCACCGAGCGGGTGAGCTCCACCAGCCGGTCGTCGCGGGCCTTGCCCGCGAGCCCGCCGAGCTTCGCGAGCGACCGGCCGACGAGCTTTCGCACCGTGTGGCGCGCGGTTGAGCGCCGAGTCGGGGTTCTGGAACACGATCTGCATGGCCTTGACCTGATCGCCCGTGCGTTTCTTGGTGCTGCCGGCAAGCGGCGCCCGTCGAGCTCGAGCACCGAGCCCTCGTCGGGCGAGATGATGCCGAGGAGCAGCCGCGCCAGGGTGGTCTTGCCGCTGCCCGACTCGCCCACGAGGCCCAGCGTCTCGCCCTCGCGGATCTCCATCTCAACGCCCGCGAGCGCGTGGATGTCGGTTCCCGCGATGCGGAACGTCTTGGAGAGCCCGCGTGCGCTCAGGACGCGGTTTGAGGTCGCGCACAGGCGGCTTCGGTGAGCTCCGTCGGCCCTCGCGTGCGGCAGCGTCGGGCGCCTGCTCGTAGTAGTGGCAGCGTGAGCCGCGCACCGGGCCCACCTCGTACATCGGCGGGTGCTCGGTACGGCAGCGGTCCTGCACCATCGCGCAGCGGTCGGCGAAGATGCATCCGGCGATCTCGGCGCCCGGCGGCGGCAGGAATCCGGGGATGGTGTCGAGCCAGCCGTGGTCCTTCGCCGCCCCGCCGCGGGATGCAGCGAAGGAGGCCCACCGTGTAGGGGTGCCGCGGCTCGTGGAACACCTCGGCGCGCCGGCCCCTGCTCCACCATCTCGCCCGCATAGAGCACGCCCACGCGATCGCACATCTTCGCGATCACGCCCAGGTTGTGGCTGATGAAGAGCAGCGACGTCAGAGCTCCTCGCGCAGCGCCGAGACCAGGTCGAGCACCTCGGCCTCGACCGTCGCATCGAGCCCGGTGGTGGGCTCGTCGAGGATCAGCAGCGCCGGCTCGACGGCCAGCGCCATCGCGATCACCACGCGCTGCTGCATGCCGCCCGAGAGCTGGTGCGGATAGCGCTGCATGACGCGCCCGGGATCGGCGATGCGCACGCGCCGGAGCGCGCCTCGGCGCGGTCGAGCGCCTCCTTGCGCGGCGGCGCCCGCCACCTCGAATACCTCGGCCACCTGCCGGCCGATGCGGATCGACGGGTTGAGCGCGCGGGACGGATCCTGGTAGACCATCGAGACGCGTCGCGCGCCGCAGCCGGCGCAGGCCGCCTGCGCCCAGGTCGTACGCATGTCCTGGCCGTCGATGAGGATCGAGCCGCCGGTCACGCGCCCGTTCCGCGGGCAGGTAGCGCACCAGCGCCAGCGCGCGGTGGACTTGCCGCAGCCGGACTCGCCGACCAGGCCGTACGACTCGCCCTTGCCGATCCGCGAACGAGATCCCGCGGATGGCAGCCGCGGTCGTGGCCGCGCACGCGGTAGGCGACGTCGAGCTCATCGACCGCCAGGGCGGCCGCTGCACGTCGATCTGCGGGACGCTCACTGGTCGACCACGCTCTCGATGGCGTCGGCGACGAGGTTCACCCCGACCACCAGCGAGGCGATGGCGGCGGCGGCGAACAGCACCTCCACCAGTACCCGGCCGAGACCACCGAGATGTTGGCGCGATGTCAGGCCCCAGTCGGGCGTGGGCGGCTGGATGCCGAAGCCGAGGAAGACGAGCGTCGCGACGGTGAAAATGGCGTAGCCGAGGCGCACGGTGAACTCGACGATGATCGGCGGCAGCACGTTCGGCAGGATCTCGGCGAACATGATGTAGAGCGCGCCCTCGCGCCGCAGCTGGGCCGCCGCGACGTAGTCCAGCTCGCGCTCCGGGATCACGGCCGCGCGCACGGTGCGGGCGATGAGCGGCGTGAAGATGAGCCCGATGCACGATGGTCACGGTGAGGTTGGACGGGCCGAGCGCGGCGATCACCAGCACTGCGGTGACGATCACCGGCAGCGCCAGGACCGCGTCGATCAGCCGGCCGATGCACCGTCGTCCACCCAGCCGCGCATGTAGCCGGTGATCAGGCCGAGGACGTGCCGAGGATCGTGCCGAGCAGCGTCGCCAGGGCGCGACGATCAGCACGTCGCGAGCGCCGACGATCACGCGCGAGAACACGTCGCGGCCGAGCTGGTCGGTGCCGAACCAGTGCGTGGCCGTCGGGCGGCGTGTCGGTGTGCAGCAGATCCTGGGCGTACGGGCCGTGCGGCACGATCCGGTAGCCGAAGAGCGCGCAGACGACCCAGAAGATCAGGATCGCGCGCCCGACCATGAAGCGTCTTGGACTTCCGAAGCTCCGCGCCACTGCTCGCGCCGGATCTGGGCGGCGTCGGCGTCGACCGAGCCGGCGGGTCCGCACTGCGGCGGGATCGGCGGCACCGTGCTCACTGGTCACCGCCCAGCCGCAGCCGCGGGTTGAGCAGCGTGTAGACGATGTCGGCGATGCAGCGTTGCGATCGAGGTAGACGACGCCGATGGTCAGCACGCCGGCCTCGAGCATCGGGAAGTCCTTGTCCTGTCGCGGCCTTGAACGATCAGCGAGCCGATGCCGCTGTAGTGGAACAGGTTCTCCACCACCACCAGGCCGCCGATCAGGTAGCCGACCTGGGTGGCCACGACCGTGATCGTCGGCAGCAGCGCGTTTCGCAGCACGTGGCGGCGGATGACCGTCCTGCGTCGGCAGGCCCTTCAGCACGGCGGTGCGGGTGTAGTCGGCGTCGAGCGCTGCGATGGTGCCCGCGCGCGCCATCCGCATGATGTAGCCGAAGAGCACGATGCGATCGGCGATGGCGGGCATGATCAGGTGGAAGATCTGGGTGCCGATGCCCGCACCCGGATGGCCGTGGAAGCCTGATCGGGCAGCACGTTCAGCCAGATGCCGAAGATCATGATCAGAAACACGCCCGAGACGAACTCGGGCAGGCCCAGCAGCGACAGCCCGAACATGCTGATCGACCGGTCGGCCCACCCGCCCGAGTTCAGCGCCGCCGATCACCCCGCGAGGATCGCCAGCGGCACGCACATGCAGGAAGGCCACGATCGCGAGCTTCAGCGAGTTGCGAGAGCGCGCTGCGGATGAACGGCTGATCGGGCTGCTGGTAGGTGTAGGACGTGCCCATGTCGCCGTGCAGGAGGCCGCTGATCCAGTCCTTGTACTGGGTCACGAGCGGCCGGTCGACGCCCAGCTGGTGGTCGAGCTCCCCCACCGCGCCGGGTTCGCCAGGTGACCGAGGATCGCCGCCCCGGATCACCCGGCAGCTTCTGACCGGCCAAGAAGATGATCACCGAGAGGATCCACAGAGTCACCAGGGCCAGCAGCGACGCTTGAGGATGTACGAGACGGCCCACGTCAGTCGGCCCGCGGCGTGAGGCCGCCGGCCACGGTACTCACGCGACGCCGTGCACGGAACATCTGGCCCATTCCGGTGGTCACCACGCCGCCGATGGTCTTCTTGAGACCGTGATGGCGTCGAACCAGTACGGGATGATGAGCGGCGTCTCGTCCAGCAGCAGGCGTCTGGATCTTGCCCGCGACCGTCTTCTGCGTCTGGAAGTCGATCGCCTCGGTGTACTGGCTTGACGAGCGCGTCGTACTGCGGGTTCTTGAAGTGCGCCGCGTTCCACGTGCCGTCCGAGCGCAGCGGTGCGTTCAGGAACACGTTGGGCACGCCGCGGTGCGCCGTAGTCGACCAGGCTCATCTCGCCGTCAGCCAGTCGGACTTGCCGTAGTAGGTGTCGCCGTAGTACTTGGCCTGGTTCTCGACGTGCAGGTTGATGGTGATGCCGACCTGGCACGCCGCCTGCTTGACGATCTGGGCGAGATCGCGGCATCTCCTGGTAGTTCTCGGTGTACAGGTGGTGGTGAAGCCGTTGGGATGCCCGGCCTCCGAAGCAGCTGCTTGGCCTTGGTCGATGTCCTGCTTTCGCTGCGGCACCCTCTTGTCGGTGGAGCGGAAGATGGGCGCAAACGGGTTGTCGTTGCCGAGCTGGGCATAGCCCTTGAACAACGCCTGGGCGATCTGCCGGGCGGTTCGAGGGTGAGCGCCATGGCCTGGCGCACCCGCTTGTTCGTTCCACGGCGTCTTGTCGTTTCGCATCGAGAGCTCGCGGTGCTGCGACGACGTGCATGACCACACGTGGTAGTGGGCGTTGTTGAGCACGGCCTCGGCGCCCTGCGGGACGATCTGGTTGACGACGTCCACGTCGCCGCCCAGGAGCGCGTTGATCTGCGGCTGCTGGGTGTCGTAGAAGATGTGCTCGAGGCCGGCGGGCAGCGGCCTTCCGCCCCAGTAGACGGGTTGGACGTGAACGTCGCGCCCTGCTTGGCGTGGTAGGCGACCAGCTTGAACGGGCCGGTGCCGACGAAGTCTTCTGCCACTTGGCGTAGTCGGTGCCGGCCGGCACGATGATCAGGTTGTAGTTGTCCGACGAGATCAGGTACGGGAAGTTGCCGTTGGGCGCCTGCAGGTGGAACTGCGACCGTCATGTCGTCCACCTTCTTGACGCCGTCCTTGCACGAGCACGCCCTGGAACACCGAGGTCGCGTTGACCGGGTCCTTGGGGTCGGATCTGCTGCTGGAACGTGTAGACGACGTCGTCGGCGGTCATCGCCGCGCCGTTGTTGAACGTCACGCCCGGGCGCAGCTTGTACGTCCACACGTCGCCGTCCGTGTTCGGCGTGAACTTGGTGGCGAGCATCGGCTGGAGGATGTCCGTCTCGCGGGTTGTTGAACGACGAGGATACTCGCCCGACTGCTGCAGCATCGTCAGGCCGCCCTCGTCGTCGATCGTGAGCGGGGTTGATGGCGCCGGTGGGCACAACGCCGCCGATCTTGATGGTCGCGCCCGCCTTCGGAAGCTCCGAGGTGGTCGCGCTCGAGCCGCTGGACGACGAGCTGCTCGAGTTCGGCGCCGCCGCATGCAGTGACGATGGCTCCGAGGAGCGGGATCGAGAGGCCGATCACCGAGCCGCGGCGGAGGAAGTCCCGCCGGCTCAACTGGCCCGAGACCAGACCGTCGATCAGGTTGTTTTCCAGATCGCTGCGGTTGCGGCGCAGCTCATCGAGCTCGTGAGGATTCCGTTCCATGGTCGCCTGTTTCTGTGAGTAGATGTTGCTGCCGGGCAATTTGCTCGGATGCGGGATCTTTTCCTACCGGCCGGGTGATGTCAAGGGTTTGTGAAACTCATCGTGGACGATCGATCAGGGTGCGCGCGCCGTGCCCGGCGAGCATGTCCCCGAATGCCTCGTTGATGCGGTGCAGCGGGTAGGTCGAGCCCTTCAGCCGGTCGAGGTCGAGCCGCCGCTCCATGTAGAGGTCGAGCACCATCGGCATGTCCAGGTGCGGCCGGCACGAGCCGTACAGGCTGCCGGTGACGATCTTCTCGTCGCGCACCAGGTCGGCTGCCGGGCAGCTCGACGGTCGCGCCCAGCGGCGGCATGCCGATGCAGACGATGGTGCCGCCGCGGGCGACCGCGGGCCAGACGCGCCGTGCCATCCCCGCGCCCCCGAGGCCTCAAATCCGTAGCCCGCGCCGCGCCCTGCGGTGAGGTCGCGGACGGCCTCGGCCGCGTCCGTCTCGGTCGGGATCGACGGTGTGGGTCGCGCCCAGCTCGAGTGCCAGCTCACGGCGATCCGCGGTCGGGATCGACAGCGACGACGATGCTCGCCCCCACCAGCTTGCACGCCTGGATGGCCGAGAGGCCGACGCCGCCGGCCCCGAACACGACGACCGAGCCGCCGGTGCGGACCATCGCGCGGTTCAGGACCGCGCCGATACCGGTCATGACCGCGCAGCCGACGAGCGCTGCGATCTCGAACGGCGCGTCGCGGCGGATGCGCACGCAGCTTGCCTCCGGCACCACTGTGCGCTCGGCGAAGGTCGAGAGAAACGAGTAGTGATGGATCGGCACGCCGTCGAGCGAGAGCCGGGTCGATCCGTCGAGCAGCGTGCCGGCCAGGAGCGCCGGTGCCGCGGCCTCGCAGAGGCTCGGGCCGCCCGCCCACGCAGGGGCCGCAGCGCCCGCAGGCGGGCAGCCACGAAAGCACGACGTGGTCGCCCGGCGCCACGGACGTGACGCCATCGCCGACGCTCTCCACCACTCCCGCGCCCTCGTGGCCGAGGACGGCCGGGAGCGGGCTCGGCGTGTCGCCGGTGACCGTGTTCCAGTCGCTGTGACAGACCCCGCTGGCTCGGAGGTCAACGCTCACCTCGCCGGGGCCCGGAGGCGCCAGATCGACCTCGACGACATCAAAACCGGAGTTGGGTTCCCGAAGGACCGCTGCCAAGCATGTCGCAGAGGGTACCCGATCCTCCGGACTGCTCAGACGGCCGGCGCCCAGCTCCTCCACGTAGGTGGCCGAGCGCCGGGCCAGCCGGCCGTCCGCGGCCGCCTCGTAGTAGCCCATCCGCCACAGCGGCGGCGAGTACAGATGCAGCGAGGTCGACGGCCTGTCGCCCGCGTGGCGGACGTTGTGGATGCGCGAGGCGTCGAACGTGAAGCTCTGCCCGGCGGCGTACTCGTCCGACGTCGAGCTCGGTGCTGGCCCATGCACCAGCCGCTCCTCGGCGATCGGGCCGCGCACCACGCGCACGGCGCCGCTCGACATGATCGTGGTCGTGCAGGCCGGTGTCCTGGCGTGGGCATCCAGCAGATCAGCCACGCCTCCAGGTGGTGGTCGCGGCGCAGACGCAGGTAGTGGCGCTCGTCCGCGGCGTGTGCTGCTCGCAGTGCTGCCACAGCTCGCGACTGCTCGGCCAGCTCGGCGGCGAGCTCTGCCAGCTCGGCCGGGCTCGAGGTCGCGGTCGGGCGATCACCGCGTCGCGCAGCCAGCGGTCGACTGCCGGCAGGGGTGTCGCTCATGCGATCAGCCTCCGTTCGGTGCGAGCAGCCGGGCGGGGTTTTGCTCGAGGATCGAGGTCGGCGACGCCCGGGCCGAGCGCCGGCCACCGCGCGGCGGGTCGGGTCGGTGTCGATCACCGGGTGGTCGCTGCCGTACACCACCTGTTCGGCGCCGTAGGTCGAGAGCAGTGAGCTCGAGCGCCTCGCGGCCGGGCTGGCGGTGTCGAAGAACATGTTCGGGTCGATCGATCCCGGGTCGCCGCTGAACACGCTGCCGGCGGTGCTCCAGAAACGGCGCCCCGCCGGCCATGATCGCCCACACCGTGCGCAGCTCCGGGTGGCGCGCGGCTCCAGCCGCCCGCCAGGTGAAGAACGCGCGCTGCGACCACGCCGGGTACTGGCCGAGCGACGTCCACCACACCGGCAGGCTCGCCGGCGGCCGGGTCGCGCGGCGTCTCGCGGGGCCGGGCCCGGGATGCACGAAGAGCGGCCGGCCGCGCCGCCTCCAGCACCTCGAGCAGCGGGCCGGCCTGCTCGACCCCGCCGGCGGTCGCGATCGCGCTCGGACGGCACGGACAGCCCGACGAAGCCGTGATCGAGCCGCGCGTCGAGGCCGGCGGCCGCCGCGCCCGGACTCGGCGAGCGACGGCCGCGGCGAATGCGCCGCAGCCGCCCGCCCGAGCCACGCACCACGCTCCGTCGATGCCCTCGTTGTAGGCGTCCACCAGCGGGAGCGCCGCAGCGGCCGGCAGCGCCTCGCAGCCGACCGGCGTGGAGATCGAGATCACCGCCACGTCGATCTCCTGGCGGTCGAGCGTCGGCGATGCGGCGCCGTGGCTCGTGGCGCGTCCAGGTCGATCGTGCAGGCCGGCTCCCGGCGCAGCTCGAGCAGCCTCGGCGCGGGCCGGCTCCGCGTCAGAGCAGCGGCGCCTCGAGCGGCGGTGCGAGCGCGGCGAGGAGCGGCTTCGGGCCAGAGGTGCTGGTGGAACGTCGACTGCATCGCGATGTTGCGCCTCCGGCGCCTCTTGTGAAACGATTCACCAGATTGTGCCGCGATGCATCCGGTCAGACGCAAACGGCCAACCCTCAAGGATCTGGCGGAGCTCACCGGGCCTCTCGCCTGCCGGGGCCCACTACGCGCTGCGCGGCGAGCGGGTGTCGGCCGAGACCACGGCCCGGCTGCGTGCCGAGGCGCCGACGGCATCGGGTTTCGCTCCGATCCCGTCGCCCGCGCGCTGCGCGGCGGCTCGACCGGCCTGGTGGGCGTGGTCGGCGGGAGCCTGCACGACTACTGGCACCAGCACTTCGCCGCGGAGCTCGGCCGCGAGCTGCGCCGAGGACGGCCGCCACATGCTGCTCGCCTTTGCCGCCGGGGGACCACCGACACGCAGATCGAGGTCGGCCGACCCGAGCTGCTCGATCACCGCATCGACGGCCTGGTGGTGCTGCCCGTCGACCCGCTCTCGCCCGACTGGCGGGCGGTCGTCGAGCGCGTTCCGACGGTCGCCGTCGGCGCGGCGTTGCCGCCGCCATCCGGCTCTGTCCGGTTCGCGGTCGAGCGCCGGGCATGCAGCTGATGCTCGAGCACCTGCCGCGGCCTCGGGCACCGGCGCGTGCTGGTGCTGACGCCCGGGCGTCGCATCCACTGCCCGAGCCCGAGGCGGGCTGACCGTCGTCGAGTGCGGCTTCTCGGCGGCCGAGCGCGACTGCCAGCCGCGGTTCCGCGCCTGACGGCGCCGGCCGCGCCGACGGCCGTCTTCGCGCTGTCCGACGCGATCGCCTACGGCGTCTAGCCGCCTGCCGGGAGCTGGGCTGTGGCGTGCCCGGCGATGTCGAGCGTCGCCGGGTTCGACGACCACCCGCTGTCGGCCCTGCTCGCAGCCCGCGCTCACGACCGTCGGCTGGGACACGCCGCGGGCGGCCGCCACCGCCGCCGAGATCCTGCTAACCGATCCGTTCCCGACGGAGCACAGCGGCAGTTGGTCGATTCCCGCCGACGCTGGTGCTGCGCGTCTCGACCGGGCGCCGTGCGCGGGCTACCCTGAGTCGTGCGAGCTGGAGCTCGTGCGGGGCGACATCACCGCCGCAAGCGGTGGACGCGATCGTGAACGCCGCGAACTCCGGGCTGGCCGGCGGCGGCGGCGTCGACGGCGCGATCCACCGCGCCGGCGGGCCCGGCGATCATGGCCGAGTGCCGCCGCGCTCGGCGGGTGCCAGACCGGGCGACGCCGTTGCCACCACCGCGGGCGAGCTGGCCGCGCGATACGTGATCCACGCCGTCGGCCCGGTGTGGCGCGGCGGCAAGGCCGGCGAGCCCGAGCTGCTCGCCTCGGCGCTACCGGCGCGCGGTCGAGGTGGCGGCCGGGCTCGGCTGCCGCTCGGTTGCGCTCCCGTCGATCTCGACCGGCATCTACGGGTTTCCGGTGGACGCGGGCGTCGCCCGTCGCGCTGGCCGCGGCCTGGGCGGCCGGGCAGCGCGCGGCGGGTGTCGACCTGCTCCGCTTCGTGCTCTTCTCCGACGACGATCTGGCGGCGTTCACGCGCCGAGGCGGCCAGCGCAGGCGGCTCGAGGCGCTCATCCGGCGTAGCCGGCGGCGCTTGCGCGGCAGCGAGAGCGTGAAGGTCGAGCCCTCGCCCGGTTCGCTCGTGACCGCCAGCCGGCCGCCCAGAGCACGGATGCGAGCTCGCGCGCGATGCGAGAGCCCGAGGCCGGTGCCGCCCTCGCCGCGGCGGCTGTAGAACGGGTGGAACACCGCCTCGTGGTCGGCCGGCGCGATGCCCGGGCCCGGTGTCGGTGACGGTGATCGCCGCGACGCCGCTCGAGGTGACGCAGCGCGAGCTTCACCGTGCCGCCGCGCGGCGTCCACCGGAAGGCGTTGTCGAGCAGGTTGGTGACGATCTGCAGACGCGGTCGCCGTCGGTGATCACGGTCGGGGCGCGCGGCGGTGGTGGTGTCGAAGTCGACCTCGTTGGCGCGCGCGATCTCGCGGAAGCCGGCGGCGGCCTGCTCGAGCAGCGCCTCGAGCCCGACCTCCTCCTGCACCACCCGGAACTGGTGGGCCTCGAGCCGGGTCAGGTCGAGCAGGTCGTTGACGAGCCGCTCGAGCCGGCGCACCTCCTCGTTGACCGCCGTCAGCGAGTCGTCCATGTCCTCGGGCTCGACCATCCCCTCGGACACCGCCTGCACGTGGCCGGAGATGGCGGTCAGCGGCGTGCGCAGCTCGTGGGTGACGCGCATCAGGAAGTTGCGCTCGAGCTCGTCGATCTCGCGCAGACGGTCGACCATGCCCTGGAACCGGGTGGCGAGCTGGCCCCAGCTCGTCGTCGGAGGTGCTTCTCGGAGACGACGTTCACGTCCAGGTCGCCGCGGGCGACCCGGTCGGCCGCGGTGCCGATCACGCGTGAGCGGCCGGGTGATGCGGCGCGAGACGAACGTGGCCAGCACGAAGGCCACGACCAGGCCGATCAGCGGTGCCGATGGTGACCAGCCCGATCACGTTCTTCCACGCGTTGTTGACGTCGGTCAGGGGCTTGGCCAGGATCGACGAGCGCCGATCGGCTTGCCCGTTGCAGTAGACCGGTGCGGCCACGCCGATCAGCTTGTCGCTCTCGGCCGAGCGCCATCGAGCTGGAACTCACCACCTTGCGGTCTGATCGCCTTGAGCGTGCGTCACGATCTCTGGCGGGATGTTCCGCCTTCGTCGGATTGCGGCGTCTGGGCGTCCCGGCCGCGAACATCTGCGGGCCGACGTAGTACAGGTGCGCGGCCGTCGCCTTCTCGAAGTCGCTGAGGCGAGACCGAGCTGCACTCTGCCGTTGCTTGTTGTACACTCGAGTTGAACGCGTGGCTCGTAGTAGTCGGCGACGCCCTGTGACCTGCATCGCGCAGCGTCTTCACGGTCTGGTCGCGGCTGTACGACTGGTAGAGGCTGACGACGACCGCCGCCGGCGATCACCGTCGCGAGCAGCAGCGTGCCGACGAACAGGAATGCGAGTCGAGCTCTAAGTGACCGCAGCATCGTCGGCGACCTTGTATCCGACGCCCCAGACGGTGGCAACCGGACAGTCGTCGCCGAGCTTACGCCGAAGCTGGCGCACGTGCACGTCCACGGTGCGGGTATCGCCGGCGAACGTGTATCCCCACACCCGCTCGAGCAGCTGGTCTCGGGTCAGCACCAGCCCGCGGTGGTCGAGCAGTTCCCACAGCAGGTCGAACTCCTTCGGGCGCGAGCTGCACCTGCTCCCCGCGCACGGTCACCTCGCGGCGGCCGGCGTCGATGCGCACGTTGCCGTGCTCCATCGCGGCCTCCTGCGGGCGCCGGGCGGTCGGTCGCCGAGCGGCGCAGGATGGTCTTGATGCGGGCCACCAGCTCGCGCGGGTTGAACGGCTTGGTCAGGTAGTCGTCCGCCCCCACCTCCAGGCCGACGATCTTGTCCACGTCGTCGTCGCGGGCGGTGAGCATCAGGATCGGGACGTCCGAGGTGGTGCGGATCTGGCGGCAGATCTCGAGCCCGTCCATGTCGGGCAGCATCAGATCGAGCACCATCAGGTCGGGCTTGACGCTCTCGAACTTGGCGAGCGCTTCGGCGCCGTCGCGAGCGATGTCGACGGCGTAGCGCTCTTTTTTCAGATACATCGAGACGAACGAGGCGATGTTGCGTTCGTCCTCGACGATCAGGATCTTTTCCGCCAAGGTTTACCACCGGACTGCGATACGAGTGTGGGGAGCTGCGACCATGCTCCGCGTTGAGCCGTTGTTCAGAGTGTAGACGCCCGACCCCTCGCAGGGTAACGCTCGCGCGGGCGGTCGAACCGAAGTTCGAGATCTGCCCCTGATGCGTACCCAGCACGCTCCGGTGCCGGTGAACGACATGCGCTTCCCGTGTATCAGACCATGGCATGCAGCGATCGGTTCCAGTGGTGCCTCGACGCGCCGTGCACCTTCGTGCGGCCGTACCGGATGGCGATGGAACCGTGGCCTGACGTTGCCAAAGCCGATGCCGCTCGTCGCGCGCTCGGTGATGGTGCCCGTGCCGTGCGCCGAGACGTATCCGCAGTTGGTGCAGTTCGCCAGCAGCGGCGCTCGGCGATGCCGTCGCGACCGAGGCCGCCAGTGCCGAGCGCCAGGAGGCTACCACAGTAGACCCGTGACCCTTCGCATGATTCTCAGTATTGGCGAGGGCGTGCGATCCGTCTACAGCCGTGCTGTAAGGCTTCTGTAAATCCCCTCACGTGGCGATCTCGGTGGCTCGTCGACTCGCGGATGACGGTGACCTTGATCTGCCCCGGGTACTCGAGGTTGTCCTCGATCTCGCGGGCGATCTCCTGGCTCAGGAGCACCGCCGTGTCGTCGTCGATCTCCTCGGGCCGCACCATCACGCGCACCTCGCGTCCCGCCTGCATCGCATAGCAGCGCTCGACGCCGTTCTTGGAGGTCGCGATCTCCTCGAGCGCCTCCAGCCGCTGGATGTAGTTCTCGAGGTTCTCGCCGCGGCCGCCGGGGCGCGATGCCGACACCGCGTCGGCCGCGATCACGAGCACCGCCTCGACGGTCTGGGGCTCCACGTCGTAGTGGTGGGCCTCGATTGCGTGGCACACGCTGGGGCTCTCGCGATAGCGCTTGGCGAGCTGTGCCGAGATGACGGCGTGCGGGCCTTCCACCTCGTGGGTGACGGCCTTCCCGAGGTCGTGCAGCAGCGCCGCACGGCGGGCCGTCTTCTGGCTCGCGCCGAGCTCCGCCGCCATGATGGCCGCCAGGTGGGCGCACTCCACCGAGTGCTTCAGCACGTTCTGGCCGTAGGAGGTGCGGTAGTGGAGCCGGCCGAGCACCTTGATGAGCTCCGGGTGCAGGCCGTGCACGTTTGCCTCGAGCGATGCCCGCTCCCCCGCCTCGACGATCTTCTGCTCGATGTCGGTCTTGGCCTGGTGGTACATCTCCTCGATGCGCGAGGGATGGATCCGGCCGTCGGCGATGAGGCTCTGGATGGTGAGCCGGGCGATCTCGCGGCGCACCCCGTCGAACGCCGAGAGCACGACCGCCTGCGGCGTGTCGTCGATGATGATGTCAACGCCGGTGAGGTTCTCGAGCGCGCGGATGTTTCGCCCCTCGCGGCCGATGATCCGGCCCTTCAGGTCGTCCGACGGCAGCTGGACGACCGACACCGTGGTCTCGGCCGTGTGGCCCGAGGCGACGCGCTGGATCGCGACCGAGAGGATGTTGCGGGCGCGCCGGTCGGCCTCGAGCTTGGCCTCCTCCTCGACGGCGCGCACGAGCTTTGCCATCTGCTTGCGGCTGGTCTCCTCGGTCCGCTCGCAGCAGCATCTCGCGTGCCTGGGCTGCGGTCACCGTGGAGATCCGCTCGAGCTCGGTGAGCTCGGAGTCGCGGGCCGCCTTCAGCTCCTCCTGGAGCTGCTTGGCGTGCGCGTCGCGATCCGAGATCGACTGCTCGCGCCGCGACAGCTCCTCGGATCTGGCCTCGACCGCCGCGTCGCGGGCAGCCACCCGCTCCTCGAGCTTCGCCACCTCGGCCTTGCGATCCGAGATCTCGCGCTCGCTGTCCGACCGCTGCGCCAGGAGCTCCTCTCGCGCCGTGACCCGTGCGTCCTTCATCTGGGCCTCGGCCTCGCGATTGGCGTCCTGCAGGATCCTGTCGGCCTCCCGTTGTGCATCCGCCAGCCGTGAAGCGCCCATACGGCTGTGCACCACGTATCCCGCGGCGATTCCGACAACGAGCGCGAGCGGGATGAGAAGAGTCTCCACCGCGTCTCCTTCGAGTTTTTTGCCCCCCGGACGGAGGGCTGAAAGTCAATAGATCCAGCGTGTTCCCTGGTGATGCCCGGATCCACCGGTCACCGCTCGCATCGGCTCCGCGAACACGAAGCTGGGACGCGAACCGCGACGAGTGAGGCCGGGATAGCCCCCGGCTCGAGGCCGGGACAGCCGCTCATCAGAGTTCACACGATGGAATCATCGTACCCGGATCTGCGATCGCGACGCAATCTGCTGCGCAGAGGCGTCAGTCCAGATCGAGGCGCAGCACGGCGGCGACGGTGTCGGCGTCGTAGCCGCGGCGGGCGAGGAAGGCCGACGCGCGCGACAGGCCGGCCGGTTCGGCGGGAATCTCGCCGAACCGCTTCAGGATGGCCGCCTCTGCCTGCTCTCGCTGCTCCTGCGGGGTTGCGGTCAGCACGGTGGCCGCCACGTCGGGCTCGACCCTGAGCCGCCGCAGATCGCTTCGCGTGCGAAGCTCGCCCATGACCGCGCCGCCGCGTGCGGTCGGCGACATCCTCGGCGAGGGCCTGGTCATCGAGCAGCCCGATGCTGCGAAACCGCTCGAGCATGTCAGCGGTGGCGGCCTCATCGATGCCGAGGGTCTCGAGCCGGTCGCGGATCTCGGCCTCCGACCGAGCCCGCCGCGCGATGAGCCCCACCATGCGCCGCTCGGCGGCGTCGATGCCCGCGCAGCGCTGCAGCTCGCCGAGCGTCTCGCCGGTCACCGGCGTGCCGACCGTCAGATCGAACTCCAGCAGCCGCCGCTCGTGCACCCGGCACTGATCTCCGTCTGTCAGGCAGACATCGACCAGTGCCGGATACGCCGAGGGGCGACGAAGTGCGCGTACCGAAGGCACCAGCGGGCGTGCTGGGCTACTTGGAGTTCTGCGTGCTCAGCGAGTGCTCGGAGACCTCGGCCGAATCAGCCACGTCCTGCGGGATGGTGACCGGCGGATGCTCCCGCGGCTCGCGGATTGGCACGACCGTATCGGGCATCGCCGCCTGGATGCCCTCGAGCACCTTGGTGGTGACGTCGGGATGCTCGACCATGAACGCCTTGACGTTGGTGCGGCCCTGTCCGAGCCGCTCGTCTCCGAACGAGAAGTACGAGCCGGCCTTCGTGATGACCTTCTTCTCGAGCGCGACGTCCAGCACCGAGCCCTCCCAGGAGATGCCCTCGCCGTAGGCGATATCGAACTCGGCCTGCTTGAACGGCGGTGAGACCTTGTTCTTGACGACCTTGACGCGGCAGCGGTTGCCGACGGCCTCGGTGCCCTCCTTGAGCGTCTCGATGCGGCGGATGTCGAGCCGCACCGACGAGTAGAACTTGAGCGCACGGCCGCCGGTGGTGGTCTCGGGCGAGCCGAACATCACGCCGATCTTCTCGCGCAGCTGGTTGGTGAAGATGCAGATGGTGCCGGTGCGGTTGAGGTTACCGGCGATCTTCCGCAGCGCCTGGCTCATCAGGCGTGCCTGCAAGCCGACGTGCGAATCGCCCATCTCACCCTCGATCTCGGCCCGTGGCACCAGTGCGGCCACGGAGTCGATCACCAGCACGTCGAGCGCGCCGGAGCGGATGAGCATCTCGGCGATCTCGAGCGCCTGCTCGCCGTTGTCGGGCTGCGACAGCAGGAGATCGTCCACGTTCACGCCGATGCGGCGCGCATAGCTCGGGTCCATCGCATGCTCTGCATCGATGAATGCGGCCAGGCCGCCCTTGCGCTGCGCCTCTGCGATGACGTGGTAGCAGAGCGTCGTCTTGCCCGAGGACTCGGGGCCGAACACCTCGACGACGCGTCCGCGCGGGAGGCCGCCGATGCCGAGCGCGAGGTCGAGCGAGAGCGCACCGGTGGAGACGACGTCGATATCGACGGGAGACGCATCCCCCATCTTCATGATCGCGCCCTTGCCGAACTGACGCTCGATCTGGCTGACCGCCGCGTCCAGAGCCTCTTCTTTTTTCTCCATGTGAATCACCTTCCTGGCCGCACTGAGCGCCGAGACGCAATGGGACAAAGTGTAGGTGCCCGGCCCGTCAGACAAAACCCGGACACGAACACGCGTTCGATTGGAGAACTCTAGACGGCCGGTCGGACGGCGATCAAGGGGTGAGGTGTTGCGGGCCTGTGCCGAGTTGCGCGCGGATTAGCTGCATGGCCGCCGTCGTCGCCCGCTCGCGCACCATCGCGCGGCTGCCGGAGAACCGGTACTCCCGCCCGACCTCGTCCGCGGGCGTGCTGAGATGGATGTAGACGAGGCCCACCGGCTTCTCGTCGGTGCCGCCGCCGGGGCCGGCGATCCCGGTGACCGACACGGCAACGTCGGCCGAGAGCGCCGAACGGGCGCCGGCGGCCATCGCCGCCGCCGTCTCCGGGCTGACGGCGCCGTGCGTGGCGAGCACCTCGTCGGGGACGCCCAGGAGAGCGTGCTTGATCTCGTTCGAGTAGCTCACGACCGCCCCCGTGAAGACGTCGGAGCTGCCCGGCACGTCCGTGAGGCGGCGGGCGATCTCGCCGCCGGTGCACGACTCCGCCGTCGCGAGCGTCCAGCCCCGCGAGCGCACCGCGTCGAGCACGATCTCGGCGATCGTGGCCTCGTCGGTGGCGAACACGTACTCGCCGAGCTCGCGGCGCATGGCTGCGGCGAGCGCCGCCCGGCCGGCTCGGCGCCCTCGGCTGACCGGATGTCGATCTCGATCTCGAACCGCCGGGCGCAGATCGAGGTCTCCACGCCCTCGGGATCGCCGCCTACCTCGGCGAAGATGTCGGCCACGTGGGACTCACCGATGCCGTAGGTGCGAAGCAGGTTTCGCGCGCGCGGCCGGGCGCGGCCGAAGAGCGGCTGGAGGCGCGGGAACTGCGGTGCGAGGCTCCAGAGCCGCCGCAGCTCCGACGGCACGCCCGGGAGCACCACCACCGTCGCCTCCCCCACGTCCAGCACGAGGCCCGGAGCCGTGCCCGCGAGCCCCAGCACCGACGCGCCGGCGGGGATGTGCGCCTGCTTCAGGTTGCCGGCGGCGAACCTGCCCGGGTCGAAGCCGTTTCGCTCGGCGACCTCGGCCGTCCACGCGTTCACCTGGTCGAGCACGCCGTGATCCACCACCAGGTCAACCCCTGCCATGCGGGCGATGGCCTCCACCGTGCGATCGTCATGGGTCGGCCCCAGGCCGCCGGACGTGACGACCAGGTCGTGGCCGGAGACGAGCTCCCGAAGGCCTTGCTCGATGGCGTCGAGGCCGTCACCGACGGTGAGCGACCGCTCCACCGAGAAGCCGCGCAGCTCGAGGTCGCGTGCAAGGTGCGACGAGTTCAGATCGGAGATGACCCCGCGCAGAAGCTCGTTTCCCGTGAGCAGCACCGCTGCGGTCGGGCGGGTCGGCGCCTCGCTCAACCGACTGTGAGGCCCTTGCTGGTCACGGTCATCGGCGTACCGGCGCCCGCTCCCGCCGGCAGCGGCGTGACCTTGCCGTTGACCGAGATCGTGATGCTGCCCGGCGCGCCGACCGTGATGACCACGGGCCACTTGGAGGTGAACGCGACTGTCGCATCCACGGCCGGGTCGATCATGTAGCCGCCGAGCCCGGTGCCCTGCGTCGAGGACACCTCCTTGCCCGACGAGGATCCGGTGTTGGCCGTGATCCAGCACTTGTCGGTGGCCGTCATGCTGACGGTGAACGTGGGATGCGTCGCGGTGTGCTTCTTCGTCTTGGTCGATGTCGAGGAGCCCGTGCTGCTCTGCTGGGAGCTTGCGCCTCCCGTTGAGCCCTGCGACGAGGAGCCCGGCGTGTTGGTGGTGACGGTCTGCTGGGTGGTGAGCCGCGGCGCCGTGTTCGCCGGCCGCTTGAGCGCGACCAGGAAGATGATGGACGTGATCGCGACGATGGTGGCCAGCGCGATCATGACGAGCTGCGACTCCCGCCGGCGCCTTCGCTGCTGCTGCGGGCGCGACCGCGGCCGCGAGGCGATGGGCTGGTCGAACTCACGGCGGGGATCGTGGTGGCGCGAGTTGAACTCATCGACGTAGAGCTGGCCGTCCAGGCCCAGGTAGTCGGCGTAGGCGCGCAGGAAGCCCTTGGTGTACGTGGGGCCGGGCAGGATCCCGAAGTCCTCTTCCTCGAGTGCCCGGACGTACCGCGAGCGGATCGCGGTGTCGAGCTCGACCTGGGTGTAGCCCAGCCCGCGACGCTCGCGCGCCTCTCGCAGTGAAGGTCCTATCTCAAACATGTACCGTGGCCGCCCCAGCCGGTCGTAGACGACGCGCAGTCTACCGTGCACGGCCTTCCGACGTGTTCAAGGGCCGGTATCTGTCGCGGAGGGCGCCGACGAAGCCGCTGGCGCTCGCGGCGAGCAGGAGGACGAAGACGTAGCCCGCGATCGCCTCGCCCGAGCCCGAGTCGGTCGGATGACCCGACCGCGAGCGGAGCCAGCAGCCAGATGCCGATCGCGACCAGCGGCACCAGCGTCGCCACCATGCCCATCCGCGCGCCGAAGAGGAATCCGAGGAGCGCCGCCTCGACGAGCAGCATGAGGCCGGTGTACTGCTGGGAGCCGCGCGCCGCCCCCGCGAGCACGATCAGCACGTCGGCTGCGATCCCCACGCCGATCGGCAGCACGTATGCCTCCCAGGGGATCCTGGGGCCCTTGATGCCCATCACCGTGCGCACCAGCGCCGGCTTCGCGCCCGAGAGCGACTCCACGGCGGCGCGGCTGAGGTCGAACTGCTCCATGGCGGCGTCGCAGCCAGTCCTGGCCGTTCGCCGACGCCGGCCACGAGCCGGTTTCGGGCAAGCTCGCCCGTCTCGTCGAGCACGTGGGCGATGCCGAGCGTCGCGCGGCCCGAGCCGCTGGTTGACGTGCTCGGGCCTGGGCCGACACCTCGACCGGCACGCCGTCGAGGGAGAACTCCGCGAACACGGCGTCCTCGTTGTCGAGCGAGCCTCCGTGCAGCGTGAACCCGTCGTGCTCGCCGTAGCGTGCGCTCCATCGTGCGGGCAAACGCCGGCAGGTCGACGGCGCGGCAGCACGATCTCGACCGGGTCGTCCGGACCGGCGATCTCCAGCGGATAGACGCCCACGACGACCGGCGAGTACGGCGACGAGGCACGTCCATCAGCCCGTCGTCGGTCAGCCGCTGGTACCAGTCCTCGATCACGCCTGGACTGTACCGCGTCAGAAGGTGGCTTGCGTGTCCTCGTCGGTTACCGGAGCGGGCTCGCGGTCACCGAGAATCCGGGTGAGGTCGGCCTCGGTGATCAGCACCTTGCGCGCCTTGGAGCCCTCGTAGCCGGACACGATGCCGCGCCGCTCGAGCATGTCGATGATGCCGGCCGGCCCGCGTGTAGCCCACCCGCAGGCGGCGCTGCATGAGCGACACCGAGGCGGTCTGATGCTGGGCGACGAGCCGGATGGCGTCCTCGAGCACGGGATCCTCGTCGGCCTCGAGCCGCTCGGGCTCGCACGTCGGAGGGCTCTCCGAGCAGCTCCTCCTCGAACGTCGGGCTCGCCCTGGCGGCGGCACGACTCCACGATCAGGCGCGTCTCGTCCTCGGAGATGTACGCGCCCTGGACGCGCTGCAGCTTCGACGTGCCGAGCGGCTTGTAGAGCATGTCGCCCTGGCCCAGCAGCGCCTCGGCGCCGTTCACGTCGAGGATCACGCGGGAGTCGGTCTGCGACGACACGGCGAAGGCGATCCGCGACGGCACGTTGGCCTTGATCATGCCGGTGATCACGTCCACCCGCGGGCTCTGGGTGGCCAGCACCAGGTGGATGCCGACGGCGCGGGACTTCTGCGCGAGGCGGATGATGGCGTCCTCCACCTCGGCCGGCGCGACCATCATCAGGTCGGCCAGCTCGTCGATCACGACCAGGACGTACGGCACCGTGTCCTCGCCGCGGGCGGCGCGGCCGCGGTTCATCTCGACCAGGTTGCGGGCCTTGGCGGCGCCCATCAGCTCGTACCGGCTCTCCATCTCGCGCACGATGTTCTGCAGCACGAGCGAGGCGTTCTTCATGTTGGTGACGACCGGCGTCAGCAGGTGCGGGATCGTCTCGTAGTGGTTCAGCTCGACGCGCTTGGGGTCGACCAGGATCATGCGCACCTCGTCCGGCGTCGCGCGCAGCAGGATCGACGAGAGGATGGCGTTGATGCAGCCCGACTTGCCGGCGCCGGTGGTGCCGGCGATCAGCAGGTGCGGCATGCGGGCCAGGTCGCAGGACACGCCCTGCGCCCGTGATGTCCTTGCCGAGCCACGCGGTGAGCGGGCTCGAGCCCTCGGGCGGCGTCGCGTAGATGTCGCCCAGGCGTGACCATGTTGGAGGTGCGTGTTGGGCACCTCCACGCCGACCGCCTGCTTGCCGGGGATCGGCGCCAGGATGCGGATCTCGGTGGTGGCGAGCGCGTAGGCGAGGTCGTCGCGCAGCGCGGACACGCGGCTGACCTTGGTGCCGGGCGCGAGCTGCAGCTCGAAGCGGGTGACGCGCGGGCCGTCGACCATCCCGATCAGCCGCGCCTCGACGCCGAAGTTGGCGAGCGCCTCCACCAGCTGGCGGGCGATCGGCTCGTAGTTCGGCTTCACGCCGGTGGCCTTGCTCTTCTGCAGGATCGACGGGTTGGGCAGCTGGTACGGCGTGCGGTCGGCCACGATGTTGACGCCGAGCGCGGCGGTGATGTCGTCCTCCGACGCCTCGTCCGCCGGCTCGAGCGGGCAGCTCCGGCTGCGGCCTCGGCTCTTCGGCAGGCTCGGGGACGGCGCGGCCGGCGTCGGGCTCGGCGAACGCCGGCTGCTCGCGGCTCGCTCCAGCTCGGGCAGGTCGGCGAAGATGTCTGCGAACGCGCTCTCGCCGTCGAGCGGCTCGGCTTCTTCGGCGGTCGTCGTCGGTCGGGCAGCGGCCTTGCAGCGTCGGGCGCGAGCCGGGCGATCGCGGTACATCGCGCACGACGTCCTCGGACAGCTCGCGCGCCCGCGCCGGCGGCCTGCGCGACCGCGCGCCCGGACGAGCGCATCGCGAGGCCGATCGATCCGCCGGTGATCGAGCACGATCGCGGCGAGTGACGCAGAGCACGACCAGGATGGTGACGCCGACCGAGCCGACGAGGCCCTCGAGGAGCGAGCGCGCAGATACGCGCCGACGAGGCCGCCGTGCTGCTCGGCGGTCGCTCGAGTCGGTCGTGGAGAACGCGAGCACGGCGCGCCGTCAGCCGCCAGGATCGACGCCGCGTGCGCAGCGGCCGCACGTGCAGCGCGCGCGAGCGCAGGAACACGGCGGCGCCGGCCAGCCGACCAGGAGCGACCGGTGCCGACCGCGGCGACCCTGCCCGCCGCAGGTGCAGCGCGCCGTCGATCTTGGCGCCGACCACTCCGCCGTCCCAGCCCATGTACTCGACAAAGCCCAGGAAGACGCCCAGCGCGATGAGTGCTGCGCCGATCAGATCGGGCGGTGCTCGGAAAGAGTTTCGGCTCGGCGTCCGTTTCCGCTGGGGGGTCGTTGAGCGGAGGGGGGTCTGCGCGGACGCCGAGCCGTCTTTGAACCAGCGGCGCGTTGGGGTCGTCGCGTCGTTGTTCTGGCCATCGCGGACGCAGTTCGCCGCCGTCTACCCGACTCCTGCAACGACCATTCTGTGGGCCGTGGAAACGACCTCGGATCAGAGGACTGCGTCCGCCGCCATGGCGACGAAGAGCAGCGCGAGGTAGAGCAGCGAGTAGTGGAACAGCACCTTGGCGGCGTGGCGGCGTCGTCTGCCGGCGAAGCCTGAGGGCCAGCCACAGGAAGCACGCGCCCGAGCCGAGCGGCCGCGACCCGCGTAGACCCACCCCGATCCCGACTGCGACCGGCAGCAGGGTGACGCGCGATCATCAGCACGGTGTAGCGCACGATCTGGCGGGTGGTCTCGGCTCGCCGCGCACCACCGGCAGCATCGGGATGCCGGCCGCCTGGTAGTCGTCGCTGGATGAGCATCGCCAGCGCCCAGAAGTGCGGCGGCGTCCACACGAACACGATCAGGAAGAGCAGCACCGCCGGCCAGCGTGAGGTCGCCGCTGACCGCCGCGTAGCCCGACCAGCGGCGGCACGGCGCCGGCGGCTCCGCCGATGACGATGTTCTGGGCGGTGCGGCGCTTGAGGTAGCCCGTGTAGACGACCACGTAGAACAGGTCGCCGACGATCGCGAGCACCGCGGTCAGGAGGTTGGTGGTGCAGGCGAGCAGCACGAACGAGAGCGCCGACAGCGTCAGCCCGAACTCGAGCGCGCGCTCGGGGCACGCGGCCGGTCGCGACCGGACGGCCGTCGGTGCGGCTCATGTGGATGTCGATGTCGCGATCCATGTAGTGGTTGAGCGCGCTCGCGCCGCCGCAGGCCAGCGCGAGGCCGGCCATCGTGGCGACATCAGGCGGCCGACGGGCAGGCCGCCGGCGGCCACGAACATGCCGCACAGCGCCGTCAGCAAGAGCAGCGACATGATCCGAGGCTTGGTCAGCGTCAGGTAGTCGCGCCAGCGTGGACGGCTGCGGCGTGCGATCCCACCGCACCCGCACGGCGACGACCAGGGTGGCGGCGAACGCCACGCGCGCGACGGCGATGTGCGCGACGTGCAGTACCGGCCCAGCGGCCGCCGAGCGCGATCACGCCCGCCGAGCGCGATCTGCACGAGCATCGCCCCCATCGGCCACGCCCACCGGCCGGCGGAGGGCCGGATAGGAGATGACGCTCGCGATCGCGATCACGGCGAGGAACGCCAGGGCGATCAGGCTGAGCAGGTCGTGGAACTGCTTGTCCCCATCGCGGCGGCGGCGATGACCGCTCGCGGTGGCGACGGCGGCGCCGATTGCGGCGAGCCTCAGCCACGGCCCGGGGAGCGGCTGCTCCTCGGGACTCAGCACGGCCTCGCGAGGCATCGATGGTGTCTGCACAGCGATGATCGAAATCATACCGGTGTTGCCCGCGGGCGCGAGCCCCTGCGGGTTTGTGAGCTGCGCAGGTTTCCCGGTTATCGCATTCGGGTATCCTCGGCGCTCATGCTCCGAAAGTTCGCTCTGTCTCTTGCTGCGGTCGCTGCGATCACGGCCGAGACGCCTCGGAGGCGCTCGCCCAGAACCCGCCGGACACGTCCTGGCGACCAACGGCGTGGTCCGCACCGTCGCCATCTCGAAACGGCGTGGTCTTCCTCGGCGGCCAGTTCTCGTCGATGCGGCCGGCCGGAGCACCCATCGGCGCTCCTTCCACCGTCGTCCGCCACAACGCCGCGGCACTGGATGTCACGACGGGCGCGCTGCTGCCGTGGAACCCCAACGTCGCCGGCCGGGTGGACGCGATCCGGGCCATCGCCACGCGCATCTATCTCGGCGGGCTCTTCACCAAGGTCGGCGGCGTGGCCCATGCGAATGCCGCGGCGGTAGGGCCCGACAAGGGCGGCGTCGCCAACTGGCGGGCCGACACCGACGCCTCGGTGCGCTCGCTGGCGCTCACGCCCAGCGGCAACGTGCTGATGGGCGGTGAGTTCACGGCGGTGAACGGCGTCTCGCGCGCACACCTCGCGCAGGTCACCGCCACGTCGGCCGTGACTGCCTGGGCACCAAAGCTCGGCCAGATCAGCCGGCTTTGCCTGTCCCCGCGCTGCCATCCGACGGTGTTCTCGATCAAGCTCTCGTCCGATCAGAAGAGCGTCTACTTCGGCGGCCAGCTTCGGCCTGGTCAACGGCGTGGCGCGAAACGAGGCGGCGGAGGTGTCGCTCTCGGGCGGCGCGCTGATGGCCTTCAACCCCGACATCTACGCCGACGCCAACTGCCCGGCGTGCACCACCCCCGAGACCAGCCGCGTCTACAACATCATCCCGACGGCGACGCGGATCTACACCTGCGGCGGCTACTGGCAGGTGAACGGAACGGCGCGGTCGTTCAACGTGTCGGCCTTCGATCCCGCCACCGGCAAGCTCGTCTCGGCGTTCCGCGGCCAGGACGACGGCGACACGCCCGGCTGCGCTCTTCGCAACAACGTGCTCTACGTGGGTGGCCACTTCCTGGTCGCGGGCTTCAACTGCCAGCCCAACGCGCTGCAGTTCTGCACCAACCGGCTGCACGTCGCCGCGCTGCGGGCCGATACCGGCGCCGTGATCCAGACGTGGAACCCGACGGCCAACTCGAACCACGGGATCCTCGCAATCGCCGCCGGCACCAACGCCGTGGCGTTTGGCGGCTACTTCACGCGCATCGGCGGCACCGACCGCCAGGGAGTCGCGCTCTTCCACACGCTGCCGACCGCGCCGTAGGCGGCGTCAGCCGAGGATCAGGGCCTCTAGCGCAGAGCGCGGTAGAAGGCCGAGCCGTTCCAGTCGAACCGCTGCATCCGCCCTCCACCTCCAGGTCGAACTGGAGGTACTCGGGGAGCGGGCCGCGGGCATCGCGCGCGCGGAACCGGTGCTCGCCCACCTGATCGAGGTCCTGGAGGTCGGTCATCCTGCCCGCGAGGGCTCCGTTGACCCGCACCAGCCTGACCTCCGGGCGTCCACGGGTTGTGGCTGCGGTAGTACCCCGCGTAGAGATCGTCCGCCTCGTCGGCCGGCGCGGGCGGCTTCGCGGGCTCGCCACCGGCGGCTCGGGCAGCGCCAGCCCGTCGTGGTCGGCCCGCAGGAGCGCCATCGCGTACTCGGCGATCGGCGCTGGCCCCGGCGGGCCCGTTGACCAGCACGAACGCCCCCACTCCGCGGCCGACGTCGGCGATCATCATCGCGTGGTGGCCCACCATCCCGCCGGAGTGCGCGAGCTGGCCGCGTGCCGGCGGCCACCTCCACGCCCGAGGCCGTAGCCGTAGGGCAGCCCCTCCTCGTCGGGCTCGGTGCGCTCCACCATCTGCGCGAACGCCTCGCGTGACGACGACGCCGTCGGCCTCCCCTGCGAGCAGCAGGCGCACGTGGGCAGTCATCTCCTCGGCGGTCGCCACGACCGACCCGTCGGCCGACTCGGACACGGTGAACGGCCGGCGAGCGGAGCTCTACCCCATGCCTCGTCGTCGGCCGCCTGGCAGGGACTCGGGCGCATGTCCCAGGTGATGCGCGCCACGTGCCTGCTGCATCCCGAGCGGGCGCAGCACGCGTCCTCGACCGCGTCGGCCGCCGCTGCTGCCGGTGACCGCCTCGATCACCAGGCCGAGCGTGCAGTAGCCGGTGTTCGAATACCACATCGTTCGCCGGGCTTGCCAGCACGGCTCGATGCCGGCGATGCAGCGCGACCCGGAGCCGCGCGTGGGCGGCCGGGCTCGGCTGCCGATCGGCAGTGCCGCCGGTGTGCGTGAGCAGGTGGTGGATGGTGATCGCTGCCCGGCGCGCCGTAGCGAAACCACGGCAGGTACCGCTCGACCGGCGCGGCGAGGTCGATGCTGGCCTCCTCTGCCAGCGCGACGATGCACACCGCCGTGAGCGACTTGTGGATCGACCGATCTGCCCGGGGATCCCGGCGTCCAGGGCGTGCCGGCACGGGCGTGCCGTACGCCGCGACCAGCGTCGGCCGTTCGCGATCGTCAGCGCCGACCGATACGCCGGGCGTGTCGCCGGCAGCGATCCGCGCGCGGCGAACGCGGCGAGACGATGCTCGAGCTCCTGCTCACAACCTCGACGACGACCGGGAACACCATCGGGCGCTTCCCGGTCAGCCGCGAGACCATCTCGGCCAGCGCGTCGTGCAGCTGCTGCTGGACGAGGTGCGATCTCGGTCGTGCGATGCTCCTGGCACTCGGCGAGCACCCGATCGACGGCGAGCCGCGCCTGCTCGACGAGCAGCTCGTCGTCCTCGTCGGGCGCCGCCAGGCCGCGGAGGATCACCTCGGGTGGCGCGATGGCCTCGGCGGTGTCGGCCGAGAGCGTCGCGACCACGATCACGATCGCCGTCGCTCGCCAGGTGGCGCGCGGTCGCGCAGCACCACGTCACCGGGTCGCCCATGTTGAACCCGTCGACGAGCACGATGCCGGTCTCGATCTGGCCCTCGACGCGAGCCCCTCGGCGTCGAGCTCCAGCACGGTGCCGTTGTCGGCGATGCGCACGGCGTGGGCCGGCACCCCGGTCTCCTCGGCGATCCGGGCGTGGGCCAGCAGCATCCGGTACTCGCCGTGCACCGGCATGAAGGCGCGCGGCCGCACCGTCTCGAGCATGGCCCGCAGGTCCTCGGCCGATGCGTGGCCCGAGCGTTCACGTAGTCGGAGCTGTCGGTGAGGACGCGGGCGCCCTGGCGGGCGAGCCGGTTGATGGTCTCGTTGACCTTGCCCTCGTTGCCGGATGACCGCCGGCCGAGATCACG
>CAWCRJ010000005.1:0-55737 GCA_963797865.1 uncultured Actinomycetota bacterium | reverse complement strand
ATCAACATCTGCCGGTTTTAGCTCCACCCCATGGCGTCGTTTCGTTGTGCACGCGCAGGGATGCCAACACCTACGTCCAAGTGCTTTACCGGCTCAACGGCAAGCAATCTTCGACCTCGTTCGAGGACCTCGCTTCGGTCACGAAGTTCCAGAAGCTGGTCGACAAGATCGGACCTGCCAAGGCCCTAGAGGCTCTCGGCACTGACCCGCAGTTCTCCGCCACGACGGTGCACGAGTGGATCGAGCACCACATTCGACAGCACCCCCGGCAACGGTGTTGAACCGCAGTGGGATGCCACGATCGGTATGGCCCCGGGGGGAGTGGGCGGTTGTTCGACACGCTTAAGTTGTGGGCATGAGAGCTCGCGCCGTCCTGGCTACCGCACTGTCGGGGCCGCTGGCCAGATTCGGGAAGGCAGGGGCGAGCGCCCTCGCTCTGTGGGCCGAGCGTTCCGGGGTGAGTCTGGAGGTGATCGACGCTTACCCTTCGGCGGCCTCCGCGATACGGGCCGCCGAGGCTAGCCGGCCCGACGTGGTGTTCGGGCCCTACGGTTCGGGGCCGGCGCTGGCGGCCGCGGCCGCCAGCAAAGGGGTTGTCTGGAACCACGGTGGCGCCACCGCTCGGCTGGCGCGGCCGGCGTATCCGGGTGTCGTCAACATGGAGTCTCCCGCTTACCGCTATCTAGCCGCGGTGCTCGAAACCCTTGCTGCCGAAGGTCTTCGTGAGGGGTCGGAGGTGGTAATAACCTATGTCGACACGGGGTTCGGCCGCGAGGTGGCCCAAGGGGCGGCGGTGGTGGCCCGGCGACTCGGTCTCCTACGGCGGCCGGTCACTTTTCGGCCAGGCCGGGCGAGAGACGTGCTGGCGCAGGTCCCGGCGGGCGATGTGCTGTTATCGGCGGGTTCCTTCGACGATGATGTCGCCATCGCGCAGTGGGCCAGCGAACGCCGTTGGCGCGCAGTTGGGTTGGTCGCCGCCGGTGTCGATGAGCTCCGGCACGCCATCGGTGATCGCGTTGAGGGGCTTTGCGGACCGTGCCAGTGGTTCGACGACGGGACAGATGATCCCGCGGACGGACCTAACAGCGAGTGGTTCAGCCACTGTTACCGGGACGCGAACGGTACTGAGCCGCCCTATCCGGCTGCTGCGGCCTTTGCGGCGGGTGTCGTTTGGCAGCGCTGCGTGAAGGAGGCCGGAACTGTTGAACCACTGCCGGTGCGGGCCGCGTCGCAACGACTCGACACCACCACCTTGTTCGGTCGGTTTCGTGTCGACCCGGTCACCGGAGTGCAAACCGGCCATCAGATTCGCGTCGTTCAGTGGCGAGGCGGACAGCGGGTGCTGGTTAATCGGCCGCTTCGTCGGACGTGAGCGTCGAAGTCACATCAGCTCGTGGGCTGACATTGGCGACGGTGACGTCGCAAGCCGAGGCCGCGATTGACCGTCTGGCAGGCATGCGCGTGGATGGCTTCGTCCTATGCGACGTCCCGCTGTTACGACTACACGTTCTACTGGCGCGGGCTCACGGCGATACCGCGACCTACACGCACTTCGGGATCGCTACCGCGACAAGGCGAGAACGCTTGGCTACGAGGGACATGTCGCCCTCTGGCCGAGCTGGGTGCTATTGGCGCGCTCGATGGAAATGGGCATCACCAATTGTCAAGGCCCGCTGGCGTGGCCGGTCGTGTCCCCGACGGGTGAAGAGAGGTTAGGTCGTGGTGCGCTGGTCGGATGAGTCGCTGGGCTCGACGATCTTTGTTTCCTCACGTGCCCCGTGGCTGATCTCGATGCGGCGCGGCTTGGCCCTTGCCGCCACGGGGAGGGTTACCGTCAGCACCCCGTTCTGATAGGTGGCGGCGATGTGGTCGGCGTCGATGTCCTGACCAAGGGACAGGCGCCGCAGGTAACTGCCGGTGAAGCGCTCCGAGCTCAGCCACTGCACGTCGTGTTCGGTGCGTTCGCTGCGTTGTGCCGTCACGGTGAGAATGCCGCCATCAACGCTGACGTCCACCGAATCGGGGTCCACGCCTGGGAGGTCGGCGTGAAGCACGTAGTGATCACCGGAGCGGTAGAGGTCCATCGGCATAGCTAGTGGGACTCGGGCGGATCCGGGCGAAGTACCGAGCAGCTGCGCGGCGAGTCTGTCAATGTCACGGAATGGATCGGGATGAAGCACAGCAACCACCTCCTAGATGTCGGTTGCCGCACCGCGCCATCGCGACGGGTGTCGGCTGGCTGCGCTCCTTCCGGTTTAGCACTCCACCGGCGCGAGCACCAGGGGTGACGGCGCTGCGCCCAGGTCTTCGGCGATGAGGACCCTGGTGTCCAGGATCGCCTTCCACATGAAAGGGGGCCAGACGCACCTCGATCTGCTTGTCGATGTCGTTTGCGCACACAGGAATTGGTGATGGTCGGCGCGATGCCCGTGGAACGGTCGACCCAACTCCTGTTGCTTACCTGGACAGGCGTAGGCTGAGAGAACGGATCCACGGCAGACCAAGGTCGGACCGGAAGAAAAGATTCCTCCTCTCGGCTGTGGCGCCCAGCACGATCACTAGGTACCCACGCGAAGCAAAGCCCATCAACTGGGCACAGCGCGGTGGGCTTGCACCAGGCGGGAAACTCTGTCCTGACGCCGAGGCCACATTTCACCGCGCCATCATGCACGCTTGGTAACCAGGTGGTTGGTGCTTCGGACGGCCCTCCTTTTCGTCAGGAGAGCCGTCCGACTCGTCTGTGCCGTCCTCCCGAAGCCGGGTAGCGGTCTTCGCCGAAGCAAGCACTCTGCGAGCTGGGTGATCGTGTCATTGAGTGGCGCCCACATCGTAAGAGCGGCTTCTGGTAACACCCCCTGCAGCGCTCATGCGCGGTGGTCACCAAAGGGTTTCGGGAGAGTGCCGCATCAGATGGCCGAGGCGGCGTTTGTGATCAGTTCGAGTACCTGGGTCGGCCGGGTGGCGAACGCGGCCGCCCGGCAGCTCGGTCAACCGCCGCCGAAAGACATCCGCGAGATGCAGCCGGGCGTCGAGCTCCTCGAGAATCCCCTTGAAAGTCACCTTGCCGCCCGGGGCGGTCGGCGGGTCATAGATCAAAAGCAACTGAATCTGCAACGGCGTTGCGGGTCCCTCCGCGCGCAGCATCATGTCATCCGACCAACTCAGCTGCTGCACAGTCGGCCCCTTACGTACGCCCCCTTCACAGAGTAGGCGCGGTCACCCGTTCAGCGGCATGATTTTGATGGGCCGTCGCAGGCTACTTGTCGGCGCCGGCGAGCCTGACCACACTGCGCGATCGGCCCGGCCATGGCCCTCTACCGGATGCCGCCCGACCACTCCATCCCGCTGCGACTGGCGGCGGCGGAAACACGGGTTCGAGAGGGTGGCCGACTTCGGTTCGCCCTTCCCCGAGCCGGGAGCCGTTGCCTGGCTAACCGATTTACTAGGCTTCCTCGAGCCGGAAGCCGACCTTTAGCGTCACCTGGAAGTGTGCGACGGGCCCGTCCTCCAGGTGGCCGCGGACGGACTGCACTTCGAACCAGTCGAGTCCGCGTGTTGTCTCTGCCGCTCGGGCCAGCCCGTTGCGGATAGCCGCGTCGATGCCGTCGGGTGATGTACCGACTATTTCGATCACCCGGTAGGTGTGGTTGGTCATGGCGTCCCTTTCTGCGATCGGCGGTGAAGGATAGTCGAGGGGCGCTGTGCGACAACGCATTTTCGCGGCGGGTGCTCCCGGGACGGCCGGTCTCGTCAAACGGGTTCCCACTGGGGTGTGGGGCGGCCGCTACGACCATCGAAAGTGCCTGACGCCCTCAACCAATCCTGACCACCTGGTTCCCAGCATGCCATCTCCGACGATGTGCCGCCCTTGCGGATAGCCGACCAGTACGTGGCTGGGCGTAAGCATGGCTGAATTGGAGATGGCCACGTTGCGCGAGTTGGCTGATGAACTCGGATTCTGGCCGGGCACCATGGATTGTCGGAGAACGTAATGAGCGCTGAGCGCGGCTGGATCGGTGATCCGCAGCCCTCGGTGGAATGGCGCGACTCTCACGACTCCTGGATCCTGCGCTCTTGACGCCGTCAAGACCCTAAAGCGAAGCCGCAGGTAACGAGACGTACTGAACTGGACCGAAACGGAACGAATCTGCTGTTCAAAAGCCAAAACGCCTGGTAGAGCTTCGGTTTCGATTCCCGGCAGCTCCACCGAGAAACTACTGGTCAGAGCCCTAAAGCTCTGGCCAGTTTTCTTTTCATCAACGAATAATCAACTCTGGTCGCCTGGCGAGTCGCATTCGGGTGCAGGATTCGTTGACCGTGCCGGATCGGCCGTTCGCCGAGGGCAGCTACCGCCGATGGTGAGGCCATCAGGATGGCGTTCGGCGGTATCGATCCTGCGATGTCTGCGAGGCCAATCCGTGCGCGATGTGACGGCGCAGAGCCGGGCAGTGCAGTTGGCTCGACCTCGTCGACGGCGCCGCCCGCGTGTGTGACCCGATCGTGCGGGGGAGCTAGGCGAAGATCTGCGCGGCTGCTTCCTGAAGGACTACTCGCCGAACAATTGGTAGCTTGCGGCACCCCGGCGACAGGCGGTGTGGTCGACGCTGTCGGGGGTGTGGGGTCGGGGTCCATGGCGGTCATGTCCCGTGGCCTCAGTTCACGGCCGCGAGCAACTCTTGGAAGGCCTTGTCCATGCATTCGGCATACCTCGCCGGGTCCGGCAGCGAGTCGCGGTCCGCGGTGGCGCCGATCGACAGAGTCCCGTTGTAGCTGGCAACTACGTGGATCAGGTTCAGTCCCCCGATCAGTGGCCCGAGACCGGCGGCCCGCACAAGTCGGGCGCCATTGAAGTAGATCGGTTCCGGTGGGCCGGGCACATTGGTCACGGTTGTGTTGGCCACGGTAGGGCCGGAGAACGGAAGGACGCTCGCAGCCTTCGCCGTCATCCCCAGCAGGGAGGTCGGCACCATTCCGATCACTTCGAGCACCTGGGTTCTGGCCGATTGATCCGACTCCTCGCGGCTCGCCGCGGTCGATTCAGCGATTGCTCGGAGCCGCTTGAGCGGATCCGCAATGTTCGTGCCGAGCGATTGCAGCCGGCCGAACACGTCGTTGCCTTCGCTGGTCTTATCGCCCGCCCGGCGCAATGAGATCGGGCAGGCCGCAACGAGCGACTCGTCGGGAAGCTCGCTGTGGCCGTCCAGATATTCGCGAAGGGCGCCGCCGACGTAGGCGAGCGCCACGTCGTTGATCGTGGCGCCGGGCACGCTCGCCTTGATCCGTTTGAAGTCGGCCAGATCGTGAAACCGCGCCTCGAAGACGCGGTGTGGCGACACCGTCCGGTTGAAACGTGTCTTCGGAGGAAACGTTGGGCCCCCGCCCCCGGCGACCCTGGACACGGCACCCCCGACCAGCTTGCCGGGCAGACCGACTAGACCCCCGAACACCCTGGGGGCGCTCGACGCGATCACGCTGCCCGCCCGCCATGGATACAGCGCAGCGTTGATTGCGGTGCGGGACAACAGGTCTGCGTTGCTGGGAAGTGCGTTGGGGCGCCAGGGGTGGTCGGGTGCCGGGGGACGCGGGCTGTCAGCGGCAAGGTCGTGCAACGCCGCAATCATCTGAACACTCGCCATGCCGTCGACTGCACAGTGATGTAGTTTCAACGCCATCGCGAACGAGCCCTTGGGTACCCCTGGCACCGAATTCAGTCCCTCGATGACGCTGATCTCCCAGGGCGGTCGGCGCAGGTCGATCTGCCGGGCGTGCAGGCGCGCGACTTGAATGCAGAGCTGACGCCAGTCACCCGGCTGGGGCAGCCCGATATGACGGACGTGATACTCGAGATCGAAGTTCGGGTCGTCGACCCAGTACGGCCTGTGCAAACCGCCGGGCAGATCGGTCAACCGCCGCCGAAAGACATCCGCGAGATGCAGCCGGGCGTCGAGTTCCTCGAGAATCCCTTTGAAGGTCACCTTGCCGCCCGGTGCGGTCGACGGGTCATAGATCAGCAACAGCTGAATCTGTAAGGGCGTCGCGGGTCTTTCTGCGCGTAGCAGCATGTCGTCGGTCCAACTCAGTTGCTGCACGGTCGGCTCCTTTCACACGCTCCATTCGCAACAGTAGGCCCGGTAACCCCTGCCAGTGTGAAATTGACTGAGCGGACACCGAATAACTGGCCCGGTGGAAATCGGCGATTGGCTTAGTTAGGCAGTTGAGTTTCGCCGCTAGCCGCCCCTGGCTGGCCACCGCGACCTCGCCCCAAACCTCATGCCCGGGCGCAAACCCCTACGCCCGTGTTTCCTCGAGAGACCTCAAGCGCCGCATCGACGATCTGCTGGCCGCTGGACCCGTAAACGCCCAACGCATCTGTGGGACCGATGCGGCGGCAACTGTCGCCGCAATCGAGGCCGGCTAATCGACGGGTGTCCGCAAAGACAACCGTGTCATGGGGTGGGAGCGCGTGCCTATTCCGATCTTGATGCCGTCAAGGTCCGAAAGCGAAACCGCCGGTAAGAAAGGTACTGAAACGTACCACGATGGAACGAACGAGCACTTCAGAAGCCGAAATGCCTGGTAGAGAGTCGGGTTCGATTCCCGGCAGCTCCACCGAAAAGACGCTTGCCATAGGTCGCTGTAGTCAGATCTCAGGCGTACACCTGCGCTTGGGCCTGGGCCGCCACACCGCCTCGCCGCGGCGTTACTGAAAGGTCTTCGCCCACTTCGCATCCGGGCGCCCTGGCCTCGTCGACCGCATCCAGCACACTCCGCTTCCCGGCAGCTCCAAAAAGAAGATGCTGGTCAGGGCCACAGGATCTGGCCACTTTTCTTTTCGTCAAGATATGCTGACTATCTTCATGGTGAGCCGACGGTCGTTTCCGCTACTGAAAGTGGAGCGACGGCCGTGTAGCTATTCCACCGATGCAAGGTTGGGACTGGACCTCCATGCGTAGATCGACGTGCAGCAACTCGACGACGATAACGTCATCTAGGGTCTCTTTAATTGCGACTTAATTGCGACGCAGCGGCTCTGCATCAAGGAGTGCTCATGATCTATCGCCTTGCTATCGGCGTGCTCTCCGCTTTGGCGGTGGCGATCCTCGCCCCTGCCCAGGCCCATGCCGATCCGCCGACGAAGTGTTTGACTAACACGCCCAAAGGCAAGCAGGTCTATGTACCCTGCGATCTGCTCAACGCCGGTGCCAATTTCCCGCCGGGGCAGCGTTGTCCTCTACCGCTCGAGCAGTACCCGAAAGATGTGGCGGACTGGTGTGGCGAAGGCCCGGGCCTTGCGAGTCCCACGCCCGCGAGTCCCACGAGCCCGAGTCCCACGAGTCCCGAGAGTCCTACGAGCCCGACAAGTCCCGCGAGCCCGACAAGTCCCGCGAGCCCGACGAGTCCCACGAGTGCGACGAGTCCCACGAGTGCGACGAACCCGACCAGTCCTTCGAACCCGATCAGTCCTACGAGTCCTGCGAGCTCGGGCAGTAGATCGTGAGCATTGACGCCGTCAAGACTCGAAAGCGAAACCGCAGGTAATGAGCGGTACTGAACTGGGCCGAGATGGAACGGACTGGCAGTTCAGAACCCAAATTGCCTGGTAGAGCATCGGTTTCGATTCCCGGCAGCTCCACCTAATTTTAGCCGGTCGATTGCGATGAGAAACTGCCCAGACTTCGTCGGGCCTGCAATCGACCAAGACGCATCAGCGGAAGCGGACGTTCAACGTCGCCAAGCCGAAGATCTTCCGCCCACCGGACTTCGCCCCGACAAGGACGACACCGGTGCGTGTCTCGGGGTCCAGTGACTTGATCTTGCCGCTGAACTCGATATCGCAGCCTTCTTTGGCCGACACGATCGCGGGCGCCGAGAGCCTTATCGCGTAGCGGGTGACCGCACCGGGGTCGCCTGTCCATGTGGAGGCGAATCCGGCACCTAGCCCCATGGTGAGCATCCCGTGAGCGATCACATCGGGCAGGCCGGCCAGCTTGGCGATCTCCTCGTCCCAGTGGATCGGGTTGGCGTCGCCGGCCACGCCGGCATAGTTCACCAGGTCCCCGCGAGACAGCCGGGCGTGTGCACCTGTAGCTCGTCGCCAACCTGCACGTCATCGAAGGACGGCGTCCCTGGCGTGCGAGTGCTGCCGTGCTCGGCGATCCGAATCTGCCCTTCCGGGCGCACCATCTTCTCATACGCGTCATCGGCTGCACCGACTGTGGTGATGTCCACGTCATGCATCATGATGTTCGGCACGGCCAACTTGATCGCCGGATCGACATCCTGGGCGGTGACTCCGACGACGGTGGTGTGCAGGGTGTGCACCCGCTCGCCGGCTGCGTCGGTAAACGTGTTGGTCACGGTGATCAAGTCCCTTCCGGCGATCCTGCGCACCGATGTCAGTTCGACGTCGATGTGCAGCTCGTCGCCGGCCACGATCGGGCGGTGCTGCTCGAACAGCTCTTCGGTCTGCATGTAGGTGTCGTAGCCGACGACAACCTGTTCGAACATGCGGCGGTTGCAGGTCATGCCCGGGACCGACGTGAACGTCACCGGCGCCACCAGGTCCGAATATCCCAGGTCAGCGGCGGCGGCGACGTCCCAGTGCGCGGGGTGATAGTCCTGCACCGCGCGGGCGTACTCACGTACCTTTTCTCGGCCGACCAGGTAGGTGCCGTCCATCTGGTAGTAGTGGCCGACCCGCGATTCGAGCGCCGACGCTTCCGTTGCTGCGGTCATAAGATTGTCCAACTTTTCTATCGGCTTGTTCGCTGAGGCCGACCAAACACACTAACGCGCGTCGGGGCGAGGATGGCGTCGGCAGATTCCTGACGAAGCTGCCGTGTCGAAACCTATGCTGCCCGCATGACCGAGTTCCGTGCGTCGCCGCCGCCGGATCTTCCCGGCATCCCCTCGGCCGAGGGGCCGTTGCCCGGCCCGGATCAATTGGTCGGCCGGCCCCGTGCGTTGGCCGTGGACTTACTCGGTGAATTGCACGGTCCCCTGTTCTACGCCGACTTCAACGGCGGCTTCAGGAAGCTTTACGTGTGCTCGCTGGAGCTCGTTACCGAGCTTTGCGACGAGAGCCGCTTCGCCAAGAACCTCATGGCAACCCTTGCCCGAGTCAGGCCATTGGCCGGTGACGGTCTGTTCACCGCCTACCACGGCGAACCGAACTGGCAGCAAGCCCACGATGTCCTTTTACCGGGTTTCAGTTACGCCGGCCTGCGCACTTATCACGGAGCGATGCTGGACATCAACGGCAAAATGATCGAGCGGTGGGATGCCGGCGCCGGAGTCGGGCCGGTGGATGTCTCGAATGACTTGCAGAAGCTCGCGATGGACACGGTGGCGCTCGCCGGATTCGGTTCGCGCTTCGAGTCTTTCGAGTGCCCGGGCCTGGCTCCTATCCCACAGAGCTTCACAACAGCCTTGGGAGAGTTGGGATCTGGGGTGGCGACGCCGGTGTTCAACGAAGAGTTGGCGACGTTGTACGCGTTCATCGATGGGCTGATAGCCGAGCATCGTCCCGCTGATCGCGAGTTCGAGGACTTGCTGGCGCTGATGCTGCAACAGGATTCGAGTGGCAAACCGGTGCTGGAAACGCAGAACATTCGCAATCAGATCATGACCTTCCTGATCGCCGGGCAGCTCACCACGTCGGAGTTGATGCCCAACACCCTTTACAACATCGTCAGCGATCCGACGGTGCTGCATCGGGTGCAGGCCGAGGTGGACACCGTTTTCGGAACCGAAGACGACTACCTGCCCGACTACGACGACATCGGCAAGCTGACCTATCTGCGCCAGGTCATCGAGGAAACCCTGCGACTGTCACCGCCGGTGCTGAGCTTCGATCGAATGGCTTTGGAAGACACGGTGATCGGTGGCCAGTATCCGATCAAGCGCGGCGAAGCGGTCACGCGTACTCACCGGCGCGCTGCACCGCCAGCCGCAGTGGGGCGACAATGTCGAACTCTTCGACCCCGATCGCTTCGCTCCCGAACGCTCGGCTTCCCGGCCCGCCGCGTTGTTCAAACCTTTCGGAACCGGCGCACGATCCTGCATCGGGCGGCAGTTCGCCCTGCATGAGGCGGCCATGGCACTGGCCCGGGTCGTCCATCGCTACCGCCTCATTGATGCCTACCACTACGTGCCGCGGTGGGAAACCCCGACCAGTCGCCGGCCGGTCGGATTCCGCCTCGATGTCCTCCGGCGCACTCCGCAGGACCGCCATACCAGAACGCCTGACGCTGAGGGCACCACTGGACAGAGCGAAACCCGCAGTCCCGCAACGGCGATCACGGCCGGCACCAGGCTGGCCATCCTGTACGGTTCGAACCTCGGCACCTGCCGCGCCCTGGCCCGTCAATTCGCCGAGGATGCCACGGCACTGGGCTGCGCGGCGACGGTCGCCCCGCTCGACGACGCCGTTGGTGGTTTCCCCGAAGCGGAGGCCGTCGTGATCATCGCGTCCTCCTACAACGGACAGCCGACCGACGACGCGCGTGCATTCGTCACGTGGCTGCTCGACGCGAATACCACGCTGAGTCCGACACCCAACGTCGCGGTTCTGGGTGTGGGAGACCACAACTGGGCGGACACCTACCAGGCGGTCCCGCACCGCATCGACGAGCGCCTCGGTGAGCTGGGAGCCAACCGATTGGTTCCACGGGCAGCGGCCGACACCTCGGGGGATATGGTCGGCACGATCGAGGAGTTCGCAGCCGCGCTGTGGTCATCGTTGGCTGAACGCTTCGGAGATCCCGAGGCCGCGCCGCTCACGGATGCGGCCGAACCGCTTTACGAGTTGCGCCAGATCGTCGGGCCGGTGACGGCGGCGATGGACGCCCGGTCGTCGGTGATCCCGATGACCATCGTCGAAAACACCCAATTGGTCAGCCCTGGGCTGGGTCAAGCCAAAACCAATGTCCGCGTGGACCTTCCGGACGGCGTCGACTACCAAACGGGCGACCACCTCACGGTGATGGCCGACAACCCACCCGAGGTAGTCGACGCGGTTTTGGCGCAACTCGGCATCGACCCTGGGCTGAGGCTAGCGATCAATCCTCGGCGCAGCTCTCGGCGGCTCATCGCGCTGGACCGCGAGGTCAGCGCACGAGAACTGCTCACGCACTTCGTCGAATTGCGGAAACCGGTGACCAGCAGTCAATTACGCAGTCTTGCGGCGGCCAACAGCAGTCCTGCGGAGCACCAGCGGCTCACCGAATTGGCAGAGTCCCCAGACGGCTGCCCGCTCAGCGTATTGGAGTGCCTCGACGAATACCCGGCTTGCGTTCTCACCGGTGCTGAACTCCTCGAACTGCTGGATCCCATGGTGCCCAGGCACTATTCGATCGCATCGTCGTCAATGCTGTCACCGCGCACGGTAGGACTGGTCGTCAGCGTGCTCGACGCGCCGGCCCGTTCCGGTCACGGCTCGTTCAAAGGTGTTGCGTCCAACTACCTGGCGACAGTCCAACCCGGGCAAGTGATCCGGGCGCGCGTGGACCCTGCCCGCCAGGCGTTCCGGGCCGGTGCCGATCCGGCCAAGAACGTAATCTTGGTCAGCGCCGGTACCGGCGTCGCACCGTTCCTCGGTTTCCTCGGTGACCGGCTGGCCGCACAGAATGCCGGAGCCCCAGTGCAGCCTGCGCTGTGCTTCTTCGGGGTGCGTGACCCGGAGGTCGATTACCTCTTCCGGGACCGGTTCGAACAGGCCGAAGCCATCGGTATCGTGCAGATGCGCCCAGCCTTCTCCCGCGCGCCGCAGGACGGGGTTCGCTACGTGCAGGATCGGATCGCCGCGGACGCCGACGAGGTGTGGAACCTGTTAGGCGACCCGGCCAAGGACACCCACGTCTATGTATGCGGCGATGGCGCGCGGATGGCGCCGGCGGTGCGCGGGTCCTTCCTCGACATCTATCGGGCACGGACGGGCGCTGACGCCGACTTGGCCCGCAATTGGCTGAACCGCCTCATCGAATCCGACCACTACGTCGAGGATGTGTGGGCAGGGTGAACCTCGTCGTGGTTACGCCGCAGCCGTCAGCGAACGGCAACGGCCGTCGTATCTACGGTCCCGACGGTTCGAATCCCGGCGGCCCTCACCGGCAAGCGCCTGCGGGGAGCGCTGGTCAGTTGCCGGCCTCGATTGACGCGACCCTTGCGGCCGCGTCGGGTCCGCAGAAACGCTGGAGGTCCACTCCGCCCGCGCCGAGGAGGTCGCCAATGCGGCGCTTGAGGTCGCCCGAGGAAAGATGGGCGTACAGGTTTTGACCGGGGCAAGAGGTCTGGGCTAGGTCCCGATGGCCCGCCAGTGTGTCGGTCGAAATATGAAAATTCTGGGCGGCCCATGCGAACGCGCGAGCCGTCCCCTGCAGCTGGGCCTCCGGCACCGCCTCTTGATCGAAGTCTCCTTCGCAGAGAACCAGGAAATGGCCCGTCGTGTCGTAGTCCGTCGCGGTGTCGCCCGCGATCTCGGTGCTCCGCAGTTCGTAGATGTTGCCATTGCGGTCAACGCCGACGTGATAGGCGATGTCTATCCATCCGTGCTGGTCCTGGTGGTATCGCTGATCCTGCCGGAGATGGCCTGGGGCACTGCGGTTCTCGCCGAGGACGACGGCCTCATGGTGCAGAGTCATCCGGGTGATGGTGTGGCGCTTTCCCCCGGAGCGGGCCGGTCGGGCGCCCCACGCGTCCCGACACAGCAACAGTGCCGACGTTGTAGCGGTCAGGCTTGCACTGAGTGTCGAGCTCGGGGGAGAGTCGGAGCCGACGGCGGCGCCGGGCCGGCCTCAGACGCCGCACTCGAGCAGCTGCCGACCAGGGACGCCACGCTGGCGCTGCCTGCCAGCGTTAGCAGCTGACGGCGGCTGACCAGAGCTGGCCGGCCGCACGCTGGCTCACACACAGTCCTCACGATACGGGCGTGACACCGGCGCTCGGGAGGTCTTCATTCATGTCCTGCCTAGCGCGTCGCGCACACGCCCGCGGGCCCGATCGAGCCTGGCGGCGGCCTCGGTCGCATCGACACCCGCGAGCAGGGCGACGATCGCGGTCTTGGCGTGGCCGCCCGCGGCGGCGAGCGCGACGGTCGCGGTATCCTCGTCGACACCCGCCGCGTCGCGAACGATCCGCACCGCGCGGCGGCGCACCTTGAAATTGGTCGCACGCACGTCGACCATCCGCGGTCCATAGGCCTTGCCGAGCGCGATCATCACGCTCGTCGACAGCGCGTTCAGCACGACCTTCTGCGCCGTCCCGGCGGTGAGCCGCGTGGACCCGGCCAGCACCTCGGGCCCGGTCAGCAGCTCGATCATCACGTCGGCGGATGCCTTGCTACCCGGGTTGTTGACTATCGCGACGGTTAGCGCGCCCGCCGCGCGCGCGTGCTCGAGTGCCCCGAGCACGTACGGCGTGCGGCCCGACGCGGTGATCCCGACGAGCGCGTCGGCGGCGGTCAGGTCAGCGAGTTCGGTGGGATCGAACGCGTCCTCGGCGCCCTCGATCGCCTCGGTCAGCGCCGCCGGTCCGCCGGCGATCACACCGCGCACCAGATCGGTGCCGAACGTCGGCCCGCACTCGGCCGCGTCGAGCACCCCGAGCCGACCGGGTGTCCCGGCACCGGCGTAGATCAGGCGGCCGCCGCGGTCGAGCCGCGCAGCGATCGCTTCGGCCGCCGCCGCGATCCGCGGGATCGCCGCCGCCACCGCACCGTGCGCTTCGGCTTCCGCGGCAATGAGCAGCCCGACGACCTCGGCGATGGGCCGGGCGTCCAGGTCGTGGAGGTCTGCCCGCACGGCCTCGGTGGCGAGCGCGTCGAGCCCGTGCGCGACAACGACTTTCAGATCCTTCTGCACGCGAATCAGATACGGCTCGTGAATCGCCCCTAGCCGCAGCGCACCGTCGAGCCCGTCGCCGGCGGCCGGGATGAGGTCGAGCTGCGCGCGCAACCCCGGGACTCCCGCCAGTCCGCCGACCATCGCCACCGGGCCATGCCCTGCCGCGCGGGCTGTCGCGGCGAGGGCCGCCGCGGCGGCGCTGACGATCTCGAGCGCCGCCGCGTCACCCTTTGCGGCGAGGACGTCGGGTGCGAAGGACGCGAGCGCGCAGGCGTCGGGGAGCTGCGCTGGCCAGGTCTCCGGCGCGCCGAAGCGGGCGCGGGCGGCGTCGAGCAGCGTGGTGGGCGATCCGCGGCCGTCGTGGGAGCGCAGCGCCGCGCGCAGCCCGGCGGCGCCGATCCACGCGCCGCCGCCCTCGTCGCCCAGCCACGGGCCCCAGCCGTCGGCGGTGCGCATTGCGCCGTTCGCGTCGATCGCGAGCGCCACGACGCCGGTGCCCGCGACCAGCACGACGCCCGGCTCCCCATTCAGCGCGCCCGCGTGCGCGATCACGGCGTCACTGGTCACCGTGACGCGTTGCGCCCGCAGCGATTTCAGTAGCGCATCGCCCAGCGCGCGCGCCGCGTCGGGTGCTGCCAGTGCCCCGGCGGCGCCCACGATTACCTCATCGACCGGGCCGACATCTCGCACTAGCTGGCTGGCTAAGGCCAGGATCGCCGCCTCCGCGGCCCGCACGCCGCCGGGCGCCGCGAGGCCTGGCGCGCCCACGCCCTCGGCCCTCCGGCCGCCTGCCGCGGCCCGGCATGACGTCTTGCCGAGGTCGACGGCGAGGATCATCGCAGCTTCTGTGCGAATTCGATCACGTTGCCGTCCGGGTCGGCGATGTGCAGCGTCCGTTCACGCCATGGTCGATCGACCGGTCCGCTGAGGATCTCGACACCGAGCCCGCGCAACCGCTCCGCTTCCGCATCTACGTCTTCGATCAGGAAGCCGATCTCGCCGCAGGGCGGGTGGCCGCCGTCGCGACCTATGAGCCCGGGCAGCTTCGAGCGTTCGAAAAGCGAGAACTTCGTGTTCTCCATTTCGAACTCGACATAGCCGTCGCCCTCGATTCGCACCCGAAGCCCGATCACGTCGCGGTAAAACGCCACCGACCGGTTGAGCGACTCGACATATTGAATGACGTAGTCCAAACGCGGCATGTAATGCACCGTATCGGTTGGCCCAGCCCTTCGCGGTAGCGCTTCCGCCGCGCGCTAGTTCTCCGCGGGCTGATTTGTCCGCCCATCCCAAATCCGTTGTGTCTCCACGCCGATCGAGGGGTGGTGGATTTCCTGAAAGTTCCGCCCACCCCGACGGAATGTGGCGACGACGGCGGCCGGCACATCGTGCTCCAGCATTGGGATGGACGCCCACTCGCAGGGTCGTATGTGCACCAAATCCACCGCTGCAGCGGCTTTACCTGCGTCGTAGACGTACGGCCCGGAGATGCGGCCCAGCCAGAACCACCCGTGGGTGTCGCGGGTCCACACGAACGAGCCCTCGTCGAGCTCGGCGAATCGGGCGACCCGACGGACAAGGCGCTCCTGTTCGTCCGACCGTATCGCGTATTGCCCGAGGCCGCACACGCCGAGCCGGCGAGCGCGATCGATGGTGGCTTGTGGCTCGACGGCATCGTTGCGGGATCGCATCGGCGCGCGGTAGACGGCGACCATGAGAGACATCGTGCCTCGGTGCTGCGGCCGACTCATCGTTGGACCGCCCGGAATGCGCACCCGGCCGCTGCGGCCCTTTCCCCCGCATCGCGGCCGACGACGATTTAATCTCCTGCCATGGATCGCATCTGGCAGTGGACTTGGGATCGCTGTGGGCCGAGGTATTTCTGGTGGGCGCTGTGCGTAACCGCGTATCTCGTATCGCTTCCCGTCTACTCCGTGTTCATAACGTTGCCAATCGTCGCCGCGGAGAAGTCCGGACAGTACGTTGACGCGACCGCCGTCACCGTTGTCGCCGTGCTGCTACTCGTGTGCGTCATGGTCCTTCCGGGCCGCCAATGGATACGCTTTATGGAGCAGTGGGCAGCCGGTCGCGAAATCGATCGAGCGGCCGCACTCGAGGAGACCTACCGCTACAGCCGCAGATCGTCGGTCTTGACGGTCTGGGCCACCGGCGGCTGGGCCGCGGCATTGTCGATCGTCGTCGGCGCGATCTCCGGAGCGGCGTGGACCCGGTTGGTGCAATACGGGATCCGCGGCGCCGTCATCGGAATAGCGGTGCAGCTGATTGCTTACCACAGCATCCTGGAGGCGATGCAGCGTCCGGTCAGGATCGCCCTTGCCGGCGACACGGGGATTGGGGACTCGCTGCCGCACTCGCGCCCGAGTTTTGCCACGCGGTCGAACGTGTCGATGCTCGCCGCCGCGTTCGGCTACGCCGTTGCCGGCGCAATGTTCGCGACGGTGCTCAACCCGGTCAGCGATGCGCCGATCCTGTCCGCCGTGATCGGATGTGCGTTGACGCTGCTTTTCGCAGTGCCGGTCACGGTCGGTATCGGATTTTCACACTCCCTGCAACCCATCCGCGACCTCGCCAAAGGCGCCGAACGTGTCGCGGCAGGCGACTATGGCCAGCGCCTGCCTGTCGTTCAGGACGACGACCTCGGCGCACTAGCCGCGTCGTTCAACCGCATGCAGACGGGTTTGGCTGAGCGACAACGACTTCAGGGCGCGTTCGGCACCTACGTCGATCCGGCCCTCGCTGCGCGGCTGCTGCAGCAGGGCGACGACGTGTTCACCGGTGAACGGCGCGAGGTGACCGTGATGTTCGTCGACATCCGTGACTTCACCCCGTTCGCCGAGGCCAACACCGCCGAGGACACGGTCGCGCGTCTGAACGCGCTGTTCGAAATCGTCGTGCCCGCCGTCGTTGACGCCGGGGGGCATGTCAACAAGTTCCTCGGCGACGGAGCGCTGGCCGTGTTCGGCGCCCCCAACGACCTCGCGAATCACGCCGACGCCGCGGTCGGCGCCGCGGTGCTGATTCACGGCCTCGTCGGTGAGCGATTCGGCGGTGAGCTTCGCATCGGCATCGGCATCAACACCGGCAAGGTGATTGCCGGCACCATCGGCGGCGGAAGCAAACTGGAATTCACCCTGATCGGCGACACCGTCAACGTCGCCGCCCGCGTCGAGCAGCTCACCAAGACCACGGGCGACGCCATCCTTCTCACCGGTTCGTGCGTGGACGCGCTGACCAGTCGGCCGCCCGGACTCCTCGATCGCGGATCGCACGCGTTGAAAGGCAAGTCGGCCGAGGTGCGGGTCTTCACTCTCGGCTTAGAAGCGCCCGCCACAACCTGAGCTGCGCGACTATAGGTTGTTCTAGCCTGCCGGGGTCAGGACGACGACGGGGATGGGTCGCGACGTCTTCTTCTGGTATTCGTTGTAGCGGTCTTGATTGTTCTTGTTGACGATCTGCCATAGCCGCTGGTAGTCGGGATCGCCGGACAGCACCGGTCGTGCGGTGACAGCGAAACGTCTTGGGCCGACGTTGATCTCGACGTCGGGATTGGCCTTCAGGTTGTGGTACCAGCCAGGAGCCCGGGGCGCACCACTCTTGGAGGCGACTACCAGATAGTTGTCACCGTCGCGGGCGTAGGTCAGCGACGTCGTGCGTTGTTCACCGGTCTTCGCGCCGACGGTATGCAGTAGCAGGCTCGGTATCCACAGTGTGCGGTGACCGATCCAACCGTTCGTCTTTTGATATACCGTGTCGTGCACACGCAGCACCTGCGAGAAGACCCTTTCCACCAGACTCATGGCTACAGTCTCACTCACCGGTGTCGCACTTCTCCAGTGCTGTCCGCGAAGCGCGCCCGGTTTTCGCATAGTGCGGGGTCACGGCGCCGTGCGCGTTAGTGGTGGTGCGGCGGTTGCTCGTCGCGCAGTCGGCGCTCGTCTGACGCCTCGCGCACCTGCTCCTCGTCGCCGAATCTCTCCGCGTCCTCGGGCGTGACGTGCATGCGCTTCGGTTTTGGCGCGGCCGGCGGATCTTCGGCTTCACTGGGCATGAGGCGATTGTCTCTTATCTCGGACCAATGTCAGCTCTCGGCTCGGGCGATGTTCTCGACGATGATTTGACAGGCCGTCTCATAGAAAGCGCTGATCAGGGTGGAGAAGGAGAGCTCAAAGGGATAGATCATGTGCACGGCCAGCGGCTCGACCGCCCATTCGGGAAGGATCGGCACGAGGGTGCCCTTACGCAGTTCCTCGGTGCAGATGATCTGCGTCGGCATCGCACCGATGCCGAGACCCTGCAGGATGTACTCCTTGCACACCTGAAAGTTGTTGGCCCGTGCGCGCACTCGCGGCGACAACTCGTATCGCCTGTCCAGTCTGGTCACCGCCAGCTTTTGGGGTCCGCAGAAGCCGAAGTCGATGAACGGCAGAGCGTTCAACTGAGCAGGTTCGGTGAGTTGATCCTTCAGTTGGCTCACGAATTCGATTGAGGCGCAGAGAAACAGGTTCAGGTCGAACACTTTTCGCGCAATCAGCGTCGAATCCTGCAGCGGGCCGGGACCGAACACGACGTCGTAACCGTCCTTGATGGGGTCGACCATGTTGTCGACCAACCGAATGTCCAAGCGCGAGTTCGGGTAGCGCTGAAGGAAGGTGGCGCCGACGCGGGATGCGTAGTCGATGCCCAGGCTCACCGGTAGCGCGACCCGCAGTTCACCCTGTGGTTCGTGCCGACTGCCCTCCACCAGGGCCCGTACGCCGTTGGCCTCGGTCAAGATGTTCATCGCATGGTCGTAGATCTGTTCGCCGATGTCGGTCACCGTCAGCTGATGGGTGTTCTTCCGCAGCAGCTTGACGCCCAGGTCGGATTCCAGCTTGGTCAGCTTCCGGCTGACCGTGGACTTGGGCATGCCCAGCGCCGTCGCCGCCTTCGAGATGCTGCGACAGTCCACCACCTTGCCGAATACCAGCAGGGCATCGAGGTCGAAGGGCAGATTCTGTTCCACGGGTGTTCCAAGTATGCAACAGGGTGTTGCGTCCGTACACCTTATTGGGGGTCCCCGCAGCTGCTAGCGTCGGCCGCACCACGTAGGAGGTACACGGGGATGAATCAGCCCATCGCCGTCGCCAAGCCCCCGAACGGGCACTGGACCGACGCGTATCCCGAACTCGGCCGCGGCCCGGTGTCGCTCGAAGATTGTGTGTCCGAGGAGTTCTACGAGAAAGAACGGGAGCACGTCTTCAAGAAGACCTGGCTCTACGTCGGGCGAGTGGAACGAGTCCCGCGCTCGGGCAGCTATTTCACCCGCGAGTTCAGGTTCCTGGACACCTCGATCATCATCGTGCGCGGCAAGGACCGGGTGATCCGCGCCTTCCATAACATCTGCCCGCACCGCGGCAACAAGATGTTGTGGGAGGACGACCCGTTCCAGGAAGTGTCCGGGCGGGCCCCGTTGCTGTACTGCCGCTTCCATGGCTGGCGCTACAAGCTGGACGGCTCGCTGCACTCGGCAACTCGCAAGGATCTGCTGCTGGACTTCGACGCCGACAGCTGCCAGGTACCGGCGGTGCAGTGCGAGGTGTGGGAAGGCTTCATCTTCATCAACCTCAACCCGAACAACACCGAGCCGCTGCGTTCCTTCCTCGGCGAACTGGCCCACGGCATCGAGGGCTACCCGTTTGACGGCCCGCATCAGGTCTACAAGTTCTCGGCCGAGCTGCAGTGCAACTGGAAGATCTTCGTCGACAGCTTCGCCGAGAGTTACCACGGGCCGTACCTGCACGCGTCGTCATTCGGCGCTCTCACCGCGGAAGCCAGAGATGCGTTCGACCAGCCGAACCCGTTCACCGACGCGCTGGCGTATCAACTCAGTGGTCCGCATCGGATGTTCTCGTTCTCCGGTGAGCCCTCGCAAAAGACGCCGTATTCCAAGCCGATTGAATGCGTGATGGAAGCCGGCGCCGCGGGCCCCTGGAACAAAAAGATCGACCGAGGGCCGATGCCCCCGGGGATCAATCCGACGCGGTCGCAGAAGTACGGGTTCGATTCGTTCCAGTTCTTCCCCAACTTCGTCATCATCTTCGGCGCATCCGGATTCAGCACCCACGCCCACTGGCCCACGGGCCCCCACTCGCACGTGTTCGAGGTGGAGATGTTCTATCAGCCGCCGAAGTCGCACAAGGAGCGACTCGGGCAGGAACTCACCGTGACCTTCCTCAACGACATCATCCTCGAAGACGCGAGCCCGTCGGAGGGACTGCAGGCGATGCTCAACAGCGGCGTCCTCACGCATTTCACGATGAATGACGAGGAGATCCTGCTGCGCCATCTACACAAGGTGGTCGGCGACTACGTTGAGGCCGGCGAAGCGGCCGAGGCGGACTTGCGATGAGTACCGTTCTGCCGAACGAATTTTCGCAACTCGAGCACTTGGTGCCCGAGTGGGCGATCGAGGACGGTCATGAACGCTACGTCAAACGCGTCAACAGCTCCATGGACGAGATCCGGGCGTTCTACGACGAGGTGTTTCCACGCGCCGAGGAAGCCGTCGCCTACATCGACAAGTTCGACTACTCCGAGCCGCTGCCCGACGACGTCGCCAATCTGCGCAACCTGCTCTACTCACTGATCACCGTCTCGTTGGCGGTCGAGCTGTGGAAGCAGCCGCGGGTGAAGCATTCGGCCAACACCATTCTCACGAGAGTCAGCTGAGGCTATGGGACTCAGTTCTGCCCAGCTGGAAATCGTCGACCTCACGCCGACTATCGGCAGCGAGATCAGAACCGACCTCGACACGCTGCTCAGCGGTCGGGCGGCGTCGACGATCCGCGAGGTCCTCGAGCAGCGCGGTGTGGTGTTCTTCCGCGGACTGGACATCGGTGATGAGCAGCAAGTTGCCATCGCCAAGACCCTCGGCACCCTGGTCGCCAACGAGGGCCAGGGCGGCATCAACAAGATCTCGCTCGATGAAAAGGTCAATCAGCGCGCCAAATACCTGCAGGGCTCGATGTTTTGGCATTTCGACGGATCCCTGCAGCCGCTTCCGAATCTGGCCACCCTCCTACGCGCGGTGCAGCTCTCTGAAATTGGGGGGCAGACCGAATTCTGCAACACCTACGCGGCCTACGAGGACCTTCCGGAAGCCGAGAAAGAAGCGATAGCCGAACTGCGCGTAGTACACAGCGCGGAGCGCTCGCAGTATTACGTCACCCCGGAGATGAGTTACGACGAGGTGGCATTCTGGCAGAAGTCGCCCACCAAGGCGTGCCCGATCGTGTGGACGCACCGATCCGGCCGTAAGTCCCTGCTCTTGGGCGCTACGTCAGACTATGTGATCGGATTGCCGGTAGAGCAAAGCCGCGCTTTGCTTGCGCGGCTGCGTGATTGGGCCACCCAACCGCAATACGTCTATCAGCATCAGTGGCAGCCCGGTGATCTGCTCATCTGGGATAACACCGGGACCATGCACCGCGTGTTGCCGTATGCGGTCGACAGCGGCCGCCTCATGCACCGAACGATTCTCGCGGGTGAAGAGCCCCTGCAGTGAAACTCGGCATCGCGACCCCGGTCGTCACCAATGTCGCGGGGTCACCGCTGAAATGGGAGAAGGACGCCGGCATCGAGGACATCAGCCGGGCCGCGGAGGTTGCCGATCGGCTCGGCTACCACCACATGACCTGCAGCGAGCACATCGGCATCCCATCGACCGAGTCCGGACGACGCGGAGCACGATACTGGGATCCACTGGCCACATTCGGTTATGTCTCGGCGCGCACGACGCGGATTCGCTTCGCCACCATGACGTTGGTGTTGGGATACCACCATCCGTTGGCGATCGTAAAGCGTTACGGCACACTTGATCACGTCAGCGGGGGGCGGGTGATCCTCGGTGTGGGCGTCGGCTCGCTCAAGGAGGAGTTCGACCTTCTCGGTGCGCATTTCGACGACCGCGGCGCCCGCGGCGATGACGCCCTGAGAGCGCTGCGCGCGGCCCTACCGAGCAATGAGCCCGCGTATCAAGGTGAGTTCTACTCGTTCGGCGGGCTGACCGTGGATCCCTGTGCGGTACAGCCACACATGCCGATCTGGGTCGGCGGACGCACGCGACGTTCATTGCGACGGGCGGTCACTCTTGCGGACGGTTGGTGCCCGTACTACGTGTCGATCCACACGGCTGCGGAGTGGCTGGCACAGTTCGAACTGCCGGCGGATTTCGAGGTGGTGATGCCCGCCGAACAATCCCTCGACCCCGCCGGGAAACCCGAAGCGACGCAAGACACGTTGCGGGAAATGGCCGACGGCGGTACCACCACCCTCTCGGCCCGCTTCGTTCACCATTCGTTGCAGCACTATCTCGAGCAACTCCACGCCTTGATCGAACTGCACCGTGAAACTTTCGGCGCGGATGCGCGGACGCAGTAGACAGGAATCCGATGACCGCCAGGACTGCCAACGAGGTGTATTACGACCCGTGGGAAGTCGACCTCAACTCCGATCCCTATCCGATGTTCCGGCGCACCCGCGACAACGCGCCGCTGTACTACAACGATCAACATGACTTCTATGCGCTGAGCCGGTTCGACGACGTCAACCGGGCACTGGTCGACCATCAGACATTCAGTTCCGCACGTGGTGTCGTGCTGGAGATCATCAAGGCGTGCATCAGGACGCGATCGACGAATTACGCCTCGTTTTCGGCAATCCACGTGGTGGTGAAGCGCAGTATCTCTGGGATGCCTTCGGTCAAATCGGATCCGATGGATTTCTCGAGTTTGCCACCCATCAAAGGGATTTTGACCTCTACGCGCACGGCAGAACGCAGTCGGCAACCGCCGTCATCCGTCGGCGCCAGCCAGGTTTCCACATGACCAGACCCCAAACCGCCGGACGCCGAGACGCTGACTTGCCCGCGCACCTGCCGGTCACCGTCCGGTCGCCATATCTCGGTATGCACGAGCTTCAGGTCACCTTTAAAGAGTTTGGTGACCAGCCCGGGTAGCAGTTGACGACCGAAGTGCTGGGTTGTGCGCACTGTCACCGTGTCGTCGGCGTCGACCACCAACGAATCCAACGTGATGTCGCCGGCACCGTCGATGCGGGCCAGCCAATAGTCCTCGCGACCGAACGCGGCATGAATTTGTTCGACACTGGCAGGTGACTCGGTCGAGACGTCGAATGAGCGCGACATATCGAGCCATTCTTACAGAGTCCCGGTTCAGGGCCGCTCGAAGTGCTGATAATCGATGGGCGACGTCCAGTCACCGCCCCACCGCCACCCGATGTCCGTAAAGACCCGCACCGCGGGGTCCCCGTCGTGTAGCAGTCCTGGGTCGGTTCGGCTGCGATCCAGGTAGTTCGCCGCGTTTTGCGGCTGGAAGCTGCCGGTGGCATAGACGCACGGGTTGAGACGTGGATTGAGGTCGATAGCCCGCCCATACGCGTGTGGAGACCAGTGGTCGCTTCCGGGGATGCCTCGGCAATTGAACGCCGAGGTGTTGTTGTCCTGCATGGAGAGCTCATCGTCGGCGGCCGGATAGTGGTCGGCCGTGCGGATCTTCTCGATGGGATAGCCCAGTCGGTAGAGCTGCGCGAAGGCCGTGACGACCTCCGGCACCAAGTCCTGGCGCACGATCAGTTCGCCGCGGTGCGTCCGGCCGTCGAAACCGGTGTGGTCGACCTCGACTCGTCGCAGCTGCGCTGGGTCCACCGGGCAGCCCGGCCGCCAGCTCGCGCCGAGCTCCGCGGCGGTGACCGGCCGAACGTTGCTACCCGCAGGAGCCGGCGGCTGGCCGGCCGCCGGCGGCGATGACGCGGTGGAGGATGGCCTGGCCGCAGGGGGTGGCGGCGCGGCGCTGCATTGCGTCACGATGATCCCGGCCGCCATCGTGCCGGCCAGCACGGCAATCCACCGCCTGCCGGACGTCAATGGGGATGAGTCCTCACCGCTTGCTCCCATACCGACAAGACCGCCGCGACCAGGTGTCGCGAGACCAGTCCGGCGCCAACGCTACTGCAAGCCGCTCCTAACCTGGTGCGCAACAGCCGCTTTGCGCCGAAACCGAAGGCGTAGTGGATGCCGCCAGGCCGTCGACTTACCCTTGCCCTATGCCGGTAGTCAGTGGCAGGTGGAAGTTCCGGCCGCCCTCGCTGCGCAATTCGGTCCTGGTCGCAATTGTGCTGCTCGGCCTCATCGCGGCGTCACCCTGGGCCTTTACGGCGCACACACCGGTCGCCGAGCGTCCACAGCAGCCGGTGCAGACGCCGCCCCGCGCCGGCGGCGCCCGCTGCGGCTCCCGCAGCCGACTTCGCGGCCATCTCGAAGCTGATGAACGACGCGATCGCGGCAGACGGGCTGCCGGGTGGCGTGGTGGTGGTCGGGCACGGCGGCAACGTCGTCTTCCACCAGGCCTACGGGTCGCGCAAGCTCGCGGGCGAACCGGGGCTGGACGGGTCGCCCGCACCCGCGGAGCCGATGACCGAGGACACGATCTTCGACCTGGCGTCATTGACGAAGTGCCTCGCAACGGCGGTCGCCATCATGCAGCTCTACGAACAGGGCAAGGTCGCCTTCGATGATCCGGTGCAGAAATATCTGCCCGACTTCAACACGACGAACGATCCACGGCGGGCCAAGGTCACGGTTCGCATGTTGCTGACCAACTTCTCCGGCGAAGGCATCGACGTCAGCCTCGGAGATCCCTGGGGGCTGGGCGGACCCGATAAAGCGGAAGGCGTCCGTCGCGCGCTCACCACGCCGCTGCAGTCGGGTCCGGGGGAGCTTTTCCGATACTCCGACATCAACTACATCCTGCTGGGCGCGCTGCTTGAAAAGACAACGGGCGAGGCTGAAGACACGTACGTCCAACGCAATGTGTTTGCGCCGCTTGGCCTGCAAGACACCCGCTACCTCCCTGCGGGTAAAGCATGCGGCCCACACGTGGTGAAAGGGGCCGCCGTTGCTTGGGCCCCAGCAGCAACAGCAGGTGAGCCGGTGACCTGTCCCGCAGGAACATGGAACACCACCCTGCTGCCGCGCATCGCGCCGACGGCGCGCGACGAGGAGAGCAGAGACGACCCGAGCAAGAATCCGGATTTCTATGCCCTGCTTCGGGGTACGGTGCATGACCCGACGGCGCGCCGCATGGGGGGAGTGGCCGGCAATGCCGGCGTGTTCTCGACAGCGCACGATGTCAGCATCTTTGCGCAGGCTCTGCTTGATCGGCTGGCCGACCGCCCGAGTGAGTTCCCTTTGCGGCCAGAAACTCTCGCGTTGATGACGACTCCTCAGCAGCCTGGCCATACCGCCGAACAAGTTGAAGCGGCAAACCGTGCCGTGCAGGAAGCTCACGCTCCGAAATATCCGGCGATCGAGGGGCAAAGCCTGTTTGGTTTTGGGTGGGACATCGACACGGCCTACTCCAGGCCTCGCGGCAAGGTCTTTCCGGTCGGCAGCTTTGGCAACACCGGGTTTACCGGAACCACGCTGTGGATGGACCCCGGCTCAAATACCTACGTCATTCTGCTCTCGAACTCAATTCACCTACGGGGCAGCCCGCCGATCTCGAATCTCAGGGGTGCGGTGGCTACGGCGGCGGCGCAGGCGCTGCACCTCTACAACGCCGCGCCGCCGGCCACGACCTCGATGCCTGTCCCGCGGAAAACGCCTTAGTCTCTTGTCATTTCACGCAGGGAATGCCGTCGGCGGTCATGCGCGAGAGGTTGGTAACCGCAGGTTCTTGTGTGCCGGTGGCCGGCACCGTGGTGACGGGCGCGGTGGAAGTTGCGGTCGGCGATTCCGACGTGTAGTTGCGGTGGTGGTCGAACCGGGAGAAATCGGTCCCGACGGTCAGCCGCACCGTGTTAGCGGCGACGCTGTCTGATGCGGTCGCTGTTATGTCGTACTGGTCGGCGAGCTCGGTCGCCGCTACCTTCGCGCCGGCTCCGTAAGTGATGCTGCTCGTCTCGGTGATGGAGTCGGCGGTGCTGACCTTGCCTTCACTGAATTTCCCAGTCCCTAACTGTGTTTGGAGATTGGCGGCCTCGCCTTGCTTGGCCCGAGGCGTTGACCACGTCGAGCACGATGCCGCCGGCGGTGCTCTGCGCGCCGCTGTCCGGTTGCGCTGCTGTGATGGGGCTGCTGGTCGACGGTGTTGTCGACGAATCGGTGCCCACCAGGTTGTGCACGATGGACCGGATGGAGGGCACGTCAATGAAGTTGACGTAGGCGCCGTTCGAGATTTCACCGAAGCTGCTGACCGGCAGCGTGTACAGCGCAACCGGCCTATTGGGGAATTCCAGCGCGTTACGAACGAAATCGTCGAAGTTGAAACCGGCGTCGACGGCGACGTTCTGCTTGGCCACGTCTAGCAGGGCGTGCAGTTTGGTGGGGTCCGACAACGTCCCGCCGTGGCGCATCGCGCTGACCACCGAGACGAGGAAGGCCTGCTGGCGCCGGCTTCGATCGAGGTCGGTGAACGCCGCGTCGTCGGGGTCGCGGCGTTGCCGAACGAAGGCCAACGCTTGAGTTGCGTTGATCTGTTGCATGCCTCGGTGAAAGTCCGCGCCGGAGTAGTAGCGGTCCGAAGTATCGGCGTTGAGGCACACGATGATCGGTTCGACCACCCGCGTGATTTGGAAGAACCCGGCCAAGGTGACTTCGATGAAGTGATCGATCGGGATTTGCAGAAGACTCTTGACGGTGCTGATTTCGGCTTTGCGCCCCGCCTCCCGTGCCCCCTGTTCTCTAGCCGTCGAGTCTTGTCCTTGAAGAGGGGTCGGATTCGGCTGCGAGCCGGCGTAGCCGTGGCCGGCCATCACGCGCTGATACGCGAAGCTGTAGGCCTCCTTGATCTTGCCGCGGCAATCCGAGGTCGGGCATCCGGCCAGATCGACATAGTCGTCGCGGGGGATCGAGATCGCCGTGGCCGGACCGCCGCCGGCGGGCAGGTGCACGACGATGAGCGCGTCGGAGTCGCCGTCAGCAGAATCTGCATTGCCTGCGTGCAGCGCGTCATAGATGTCGGGTGCCAGCGGTTGTCCGTGCTGGTCGCGTCGGCTATCCAGGCCCATGATCAGGATGTTCTGGTCGCTTCCGGTCGACGCGGGTTCACCGGCCAGCACCTCGGATTTGGTGATGCCCTCCGACGCGCTGCGGTAGGCGTGCCAGGCAATGCCGATCGCGGCCACCACCACCAGCGATATCAGCGCAGCCAGCATCTTGGCACCGGCCACCATCGGGTGGTTGCGGTGCAAGCGATTCCGGGGCCCGGCCGTCGGCGAATCTGCTTCTTGCTCGTCGGGCGGGCCCACTCGACGCGTCATGACAGAACTGAGAATAGCCAGGTAGCGGCGAGTCAAACCGGGGAACTGCGCAAGCGCCCTGTTTGCTGATCGGGCGCTCGCTAGGGCTCCGCCTCAATTTCCAACAGCCGCAACGGATGCAGACCGTCGACGTTGCCGACGAACGGCGGGTGGATGCTGTAGCCGAGCATCCGGCGAATGTCATCGGAGACCGTGCGGGCGATGTCGCGCGAGATCGACAAGGTGTAGGCCTCCATCGGCCGCAGCCACGGCTGGCAGTACTGGGCGGTCACGGCGAGGCGATCGCGGTCGGTGTTGTTGGCGCCCCCACCGTGCCACAGGGTGCCCACGAAGAAGACGCACGAACCGGCGGGCATGACGACGGGTACGGCCTGATCGTCCGGACCCGGTCGGCGCTTACCCCAGCGGTGGCTGCCCGGGTAGATGACGGTGGCGCCGTTGTCGGCGGTGAAGTCGTCGATCGCCCAGATCGTCGCGGCGGCCAGCGGCGCCCGCGGCCGCGGAATCGGGTAGAAGCCGTCGTCGTGATGCGCCAGTTGCGCGACCTCGCCGGGGTGAATGTTGATGGCCTGCAACGCCGACAGCAGGTAGTTGGGCATCAGCAGCCGATCGAGCACCGCCAGCACCCGCGGGTCATCGACAAGCCGGTCGCATACCCGGCTCCTGCTCAGCACGCTGTAGATGCGCTGGGTACACAGGCCCTCGAAAGAATTGCGTCCGGTGTGCCCCAGCCAAGGTCGCACAACCTCACGGATCTGCGAGCACTGCTCGGGGCTGAGCAGGCTTTCCCATATGACGTAGCCGTCGCGATCCAGCGCCGCCATGTCGGCCTTGACGATCGCGTTGTCCACCGAATCTCCACCGGTCGGCATCCGCTTGTAGCGCTGCGCGAGATCGCCCCGCAGGTCCTCCAGCGTGGTGACGGATTCGTCGTCGATGCTCATGGGTGCTCGTCCTTGTCCACCGGCACTTCTGCCCACACTAGGCCGAGTTCGACTCAACCCACACCCGAATCGCCGACCGGTCAGCCCCGAAGGCCGGTGATGAACCGTTGCACGCTGCGGGTCAGCGACCGTGGGACGTGGTCGGGATCCATCAGGTCGTTCTCGGCCAGCGGGCCCGCCTCGTTGGCGATGGTGTGCTCGGTGAAGGGCCGCAACGTCTTGCCGGCTCCCCGAAGTACTTCGATGGCCTTCAAGACCGACCGGTGTTCAACGATCGCCTCTTCCAGTTCGCCCACCGAAACGCCGAGGTGCTCTGCAATCAATTCGTTTCGCACTGAAGCGATTTCGCGGCGCAGCTCGTCGTGTTGGGAATCGGCCGGCTGCGCCTCGATCGCGACGTCACACTCGCTGTCGAACCCCATGGACCGATTGTTGAAATTCGAGGAGCCGATACGCAGCAGCCGATCGTCGACCACCAGCACCTTCGAATGGACGTAGATCGGCGCTCCGCCGTCGGTCACCGGCCAAAACACGCCCAATCGGTTATGCTCATCGGCTTCCCAGAGCAGTTGGATGAGGCGGTGGCGTGCGCTGTCCATGGTTCCCCGCTCGAGCGGGTTATTGCCTCTGCGGGCCAGCACGATGACGATCTCTGGACCCTCATCTTCGCGCAGCCGCGCAGCCAGTGCTTCGGCAATGGTTCGGGACGCCAGGTATTGGTTTTCCACATAGCAGGTGTCCCGTGCCGCCGCGATGGCGGCCAGGTTGAGCGCTTCCACCTCTCGGACCTCGACGGAATCTTCGAGCTCCGGCACGGTGCGTGCGATTCCGACGTCGAGGCTGGTCAGCTTCGGTTGCAGCTTGCTCGGCCAGGCGCTGTGCTTGGCCTGCACCGGCGACAGCGATTGTTTGGTCGCGGTCTGCCATCTGGCCAGGGCCTGCTCGCCCAGGGCCCGTGCCGCCGCACCGTCGACGGCCAGGCCGACGTCGTGTCGCGGCCCGTAGCTGCGCCCCGCGGTCCGGCGGTGAGGATTGTCATCCGCGTGTGCGCGGGTGTCCCATCGTGCGAGCGTCAAGTCGATGCCGCCGCAGAACGCCACTGCATCGTCGACGACCACGATTTTCTGATGATGCACAGAGCCGATCGGGTGCGCGCCGTCGATGGCGAGATGCATTCTTCTGCTGCTGATCTGGTTCAGCAGCGACACGGGGGTGAGGCCAAACCAGATGCCGTCGAAGGCCGGCAGCAGCCGCAGATTGGACTTCAGTAGGTAGATATCGAGACCGGGCCGTTTCCACAGCATCCAATAGAGGAACGCGCCCAGCTGGTTGGGCCCGGGAAGTGTCGTCTGCCCCCGCTCGAAGGTAACTCTGGAATCGAAATCCCAGCCGACCAGCATGATTCGCCGGCGTGCGCGCAGCATCGCCGCCTTGACGTGCTTGAAGTAGTCGGCCGCGTCGATGATGGGGGCGAACTGGTCGGCCCGTGCCGTGCGCCAGCAGGTCTGGCCGGGAGTCAGAAGTCGATCGTCGTGCACGCCGGGGCTCTCAACGATGTCGATGGGACAGCGCGGACATAGCCACTGTGTACCACATCCAGGGCGGATCCCAGGATTCGTGAAAATCGCCACCCGGCGGCTCAACTTGCCGCAGTCATGCACAGGCGCAGGGGCTCGGCAGGACACGGGCGCTGATCTGTATGAGGATCAAGCGATGCGAATGCTGGTAGTGCTTGCGGGAAGCGCCGTCCTCATCGGTACGGCCGCGCCGGCGTATGCCGATCCGGTCAATAGCTCGGGAGCCGATGCCAGGTTCCTCGCCGCGCTGAACCAAGCCGGCATCACCTATCAGGACCCGGCCGCCGCCGTCGGAGTGGGTAAAAGGGCGTGCCAACTGATGGACGAGGGCAGTCCCCAGGTTGAAGTCATCAAAAGCGTATCGTCCAGTAATCCCGGCTTCACGGTGGACGGCGCCGCCCAGTTCACCATGATCGCGGCGAGCGCCTACTGCCCCCAGCACCTAGGACAACAAGTCACCCAGACTCCGCCGCCCGCGCCGACGCCGCAGCCACTGCCGATCATCGACATTCCCATCATCACACCGGGCGCTGCGTAGCGGCCGGCATCGGGCTGCACCGCAGCGAGATTCGTCCGGGCCCGACCTATGCCGCGGACTCGAGTGTGAGCAGGATGCGTTTGGCTTCCACGCCTCCGAGATAGCCGCCCATCGCGCCGTCGCTGCGCACCACGCGGTGGCAAGGCACCACGATCGGTAGCGGATTGGTGGCACAGGCACTGCCGACGGCGCGAACCGCGTTGGGATTGCCGGCCAGCTTGGCGACCGCCGCGTAGCTCGCGGTGTGGCCGTAGCCGATCTCGGGCAGTTGCCGAAGCACCGTGTTGCGGAATCCGGCCGAGAGCCGCCAGTCCAGCGGCACGCTGAATTCGTGGCGCTCGGCGGCGAAGTACTCGTCGAGTTGCCTTGCAGCCGTGTCGAGACGGCCGGGTGCGAGCAGGATGCGTGGACTGATCCGGTCGGCGAGGCTTTGCAGGACGGTGTCGTGTCCCTCGCTGGCGTAGGCGACGCGGACCAGGCCGAGCTCGGTGGCGGCGACGAGCAAGGGGCCGACGGGGCCGTCGACGACGCGGTAGGCGATGTCCAGGGTGCCCTCGGATTGCGCGGCGGCGGCAAGCCGGGCGTGCAGTAATGCGAGGTCGTCGCCGATGGCGTCGGTGGTTTGCGCCAGGTCGTGGATCAATTCGTGTTCGTTGCTCATCGGTGTTCTCCCGTCCCGGTCGTGCCGGCGGCGATGCCGGGGTGCGTGCGTCTGAGGGTGGCGACGCCGTCGGCGGCGGCGCGCCGGGCGGCGTCGGGGCTGCCGCCGAGGATGGCCGCGATCTCGGAATAGGGCAGGCCGGCCAGATAGTGGTAGGCGACGGCTTGCTTCTGCTTGGCGGGCAGCCGGGCCAGCGCGTCGGCGAGGTCGTCGTCCCTGCCGGGATCTGCCGAGCCGGCAGTCTCGGGGATCTCGCCGGTCGGCACCGGGCGTCGCGCCCGGGCGCGGGTGAGGTCGATGGCTTTGCGGTGCGCGATGGTGACCAGCCAGGCCTCGACGTTGGCGTCGTCGGGCAGGTCCGGGTAGGCGCGCAACGCGGACAAGAAGGTCTCCGACCACGCATCGTCGGCGTCGACCGGCCCGACGATGGCGCGGCATACCCGCAACACGGCGCGGCCGTGGTCGACGACCACCGCCTCAAACGGTCGCTTGGCTGTCACGCTGTGTAGACGTTTCGCCGGGGAACTTTGTGAGATGTTCCCAGTGTCGAGCACCGGAGGCGGGAGCGACTACACCGACTGGAAGCTGCGTTCCACCTCGGAGCGGCTGCGGACCTGATCGGTTCCGAGCACGTAGGTCGGCAGGGTGTGAGGGACCGTGGTTCCACCCTTGACCCTGGCCTGCGCCTGCTGAAATTCCGGGGCAGGGCCGGATGCGGCGTTGATCCCGTTGATGATCGACCACACCGCGGTGCGACGGGCGCTACGTTCGACGATGTTGCAGTCGCGGTGCTGCAGCATCTGCTTGGCCCATTTGGGCATGGTGTCGCGGATCGCCCAGTCGACCGCCGCCTGCGGCATGGAGACGTTGGGACCGGTGCCCATCGCTTTGCCGTGGGTGACAGCCAATTTCGGTAAGTAAGACTCCAGGCACTCGAGCGTCTCGGCCTTCGTGGTCGGCAGGTCGGTGCCTCCCAGCGCATGCCCGACTCGGACGAACTCACCGTAGTAGCGGTCGAGTTTCTTGCCGCGCAACGGCATTGGGTGGTAAAGCTCGTGCGCGGTGGCCAGGCCCCAGGCGACCGTCGCATAGTTCCACCGCAGCCACTCGGGGTCATCGGCGTCGTAGCGGGCACCGTCGGGACGGGTGCCCTTGATCGTGTGGTGCATCGCGCGCACGGATTTCGCCAGGCGCTCAGCGGTTTCCGTTGACCCGTATGCCGTGCCGATGAAGAATGCCACCGAGTGGCCGAGGCGTGTCGCGGCGCCTTGGGGATCGATTTGGGGCACGTGCGATATCGGGTTTCCGTTGCTGTCCCGCTTGATCAGTCGCGAATGGTGCATGCCCATCCAATAGATCGACGGGTCCAGGGTCTCCATGAAGGCGGCGCACTGCAGCCCGAAGATCAGCGCGGGCAAGTGCGAGTGCACCCGCCACACGGCGCTGTCGGGACCGAACCAACCCGGATCGCCGACGGGCGCGGCGAACTCCATGCCACGGAAGAAGAACCGCCGCATGTTGTCGTCCAACTGCTTGTTGATCATCTGCCCGACGATCTGATGTGGCAGAAACACGGCACACTCCCTCGAACTTCTGGTCACAGATGTAACCAGAATAATGTTTTGGCTACAGGCGTGACAAGACCCGAGCCTTTTCGACTTACGCTGTAGGGATGTCGAGTCCCACCCGGTGGGCCGGTATACCGCTCAAGGACCGCCGCGCCGAGCGTCGTGCGCTGCTGGTGGAGGCCGCCTATGGGCTGTTCGGCAGCGGCGGTGAGGCGGCCGTCTCGGTGCGTTCGGTGTGCCGGGAATGCGCGCTGAATACGCGGTATTTCTACGAAAGCTTCCGCGACACCGATGATCTGCTCGGCGCCGTCTATGACCGGGTGAGTGAGCAGCTCGGCGAAGTGATCGAGGCCGCTGTCGGGCGGGCGGGGGATTCGCTGGGCGCCCGGACCCGGGCCGGCATCGCGGCGGTGCTGGGCTTTTCCTCGGCCGATCCGCGCCGCGGCCGGGTGCTCTTCACCGACGCGCGCACCAACCCGGTGCTGGCCGTGCGGCGCCGCGCCACGCAGGACATGCTGCGCGAGGGCGTGCTGACCGAGGGCTGGCGCCTTAACCCTGATTCCGATCCGGTGGCCGCGGAGGTCGCCGCGGCCCTGTACACCGGCGCCATGGCCGAGCTCGCGCAGCAGTGGCTCGCCGGGCATTTGGGCACCGATTTGGACGTCGTCGTCGACTACGCTCTGAAACTGGTGCTGCGGTAGCTGGGAGTGCGGTCATGGGTGGAATCGAACACGCGATGGACCCGGTCCGGCGCATCCTCGGGCACAAGGTCAGCGTCGGCGCGCTGATCGAACTGGCGGTGTGGCTGACGATCCCATACCTATGTATTGGATTCGCCTGGACCGTTTTTCACTCCGACCAGACCCAGCGAATCCAGGCACGCATAGAAGCCGTCTCGCCCACCGGCGCCGACGCCGCGGCCTTCGGGGTAGCCACGGTGCTGTGGCCGGCGGCGCTGCACCTCGCCGATTCCTGCCCCGCGCCGTAAGCGACTTGCGGATAGAATGCGTGCACAATCGGACGATTTGCTCCTAGGCTCTCAGAGCATGTCCATCGACCGCTTAGGCCTCCTTGCGGGCACCATCCGGCTTGTCTCTGGCGTCTCCTTCCTCGTCGACCCTCTGCGGGCAAACAAATTGTGGGGGGACCCCGACGAGCCGACGCCGACCGCGCAACTGCTGTTGCGGTCGATGGGCTATCGCGACGCGCTGATCGGTGTCCTGCTCGCAGCGGCGGCACTGCGCGGTAAGAACACGCGCGGCTGGTTCCTGGCCTCCGCCGGTGCCGACGTGGCCGACCTGGTCGGCGGCATGAGCGTGCACGACGAGCTCAAGCCGTCGCAGCAGATCATCGGCCTGGGCGGCGCCGCGGTCGGTGTCGCCGCCGGCCTCTGGGGTGCGGTACGCCCGTCCACCCGTCGGGCAACGCGCGCGGTGGCCGAAGAACCTGCGCCGTGAGCTGAGCTTCCGGGCGAACCGGTAGGTATTTGCTGCACTAGAACCCGATGCAATCGGTACGCTCATTGCGTGCCGGAGACGGTGTATGCAAACTGCGGTGATCTCAGCCTCGCGTACCAGGTGTTTGGCGACGGGCCGATCGACCTTGTCTTCGCTGGGTCATTCGTCAGCCACGTCGAGATGTTCTGGACCGTGCCCGAGTTCGAGGCTTTCATGGGGCGGCTCTCGACCTTCTGCCGCGTGCTCCTTTTTGACAAAGCCGGGGTGGGGCTGTCCGACCCGGTGCCGAAAGTACGCACGCTCGAAGATCGGGCGGCCGAGATCGAGGCGGTCATGAATGCCGCAGGCTTCGGAAAAGCGGTGCTGTTCGGGGTCAGTGAGGGCGGCCCCGCCGCCATCCTGTTCGCCGCGACTCGCCCCGAGCGAACACGAGCGCTGGTCGTCACCGGCGCCTCGTCATACGCCGGGTGGTCAGGGTGGGACGACATGGAATGCGACCCGGCTGCACTGCACGGACGGATATGCCCACTGCTGGGTGACGCGTACGCGCCATCGGTAGAACAGGTCGCCAGGTTTCAGAAATTCGCCCGCGCTATCCGCTCGTCGTGGGGCAGCGGTGAAGCGCTCCACATTTTGCTGCCGTCGATTCGATCGATTCGGCAGCTCGCGATGCTGGAGCGCATGAGCGCGAGCCCGGGAATGGCTCGCGCGACCATGGAATCGGCCTTCCTGATCGACATCCGCTCGATTCTGCCGACGGTCAGTGCGCCCGCTCTCGTCATACATGCCTCGGCGGATCTCGTGCCGGTGCAATTCGGGCAATACATAGCCGACCACATCCCCAATGCGCGGATGTTCGAAGTCGGTGGCGACGACCACGCGCCCTGGCTCACGGATCCGGACAGGATCACGACGGCGATCGAGGAATTCCTCACCGGCAGCCGTGGCGCGCCATCCCAATCGCAGCGTGCCCTGCGCACCGTGCTGTTTACCGACATCGTCGCCTCGACCGAACGTGTCGCGAGCGACGGCGACGAACGGTGGCGCGCGCTCCTGCAACGCTTCAACGACATCACGGCAGAAGCGACGCAACGATTCGGTGGCACGGTCGTCAAGAGCACCGGTGACGGTTACCTCGTCACATTCGAAGGACCGACCCAGGCCATCCGATGCGCCGAGGCCCTGCATGGCGAGGCCGAAAAGCTGGGCATCGAGATCCGCGTCGGCATCCACGTGGGGGAGTGCGAACTGCTCAGCGACGATATCGGGGGCATAGCGGTGCACATCGCCGCACGAATCCTCGCCTTGGCCGGCGCCAAAGAAACTCTGGTCTCCAGCACCGTCCGCGACCTGGTCGTCGGGTCGGGAACCCGCTTCGATGACCGCGGGGGCGCCGAATTGCGCGGCGTGCCGGGAACATGGCAAATCCTCGCGGTCGATCGGCATGGCGAAGGACTGGCAGCGCGTGAAGTGCAGCTGGCCGCGGCGCCCACGCCCGGCCCGCGAGCGTCGATGCGTCGATCGGACCGGGCAGTGGCGGTGATGGCGCGGCGCACCCCGTGGATCCTGCGCGGAATGGCGCGTTTGGTCCCGCTCACCGACGGCGGCCAAGTAGCCGCCGGAACAAGCTCGCGCTGACAGGCGCGTCGCGATGCTGTTGACTGAGCCTCATGGGTTTCGGTGTGCTGACATTTGTTACCGACAAGGGCATTGGCCCCGCGGACTTGGGCGAGGCGCTGGAGCAGCGCGGTTTTGAATCGCTGTTTCTCGCCGAGCACTCACACATCCCGGTCGACACCAAGACCCCGTACCCGAGCGGCGGCCCAATTCCGCCGAAGTACTACCGCACGCTTGATCCCTTTGTGGCACTGACCGCCGCGGCGGTCGCCACCGAACGGCTTGACGTGGGCACCGGGATCGCACTGGTGCCCCAGCGCGATCCGATCCACACGGCCAAGGAGGTCGCGTCGCTGGATCTGGTGTCGCAGGGGCGTTTTCGCTTCGGCGTGGGCATCGGCTGGCTGCGCGAGGAGATCGCCAACCACGGCGTGAATCCCGCGGTCCGGGGACGCGTCGTTGACGAGCGGCTCGACGCGATGATCGCGATCTGGACGCACGAAAAGGCGGAATATCACGGCGAATTCGTGAACTTCGACCCCATCTACAGTTGGCCCAAGCCGGTCCAGCAACCCCACCCACCGCTTTACCTGGGCGGAGGACCGGCGGGCTTCAAGCGCATCGCACGGCTGCGCGCGGGCTGGCTATCGATGACGGCGTCGGCAGCGGAATTGTCTTCTCCGCTCGAGCAACTGCGTGACGTGGCCGGCCAGGACGTGCCGGTGATCCACTTCCACGGCGGCGAGCCGACGGCAAAGGAACTCGAGGGTTATCGCGACCTGGGAGTGAAGCACCTCTTGGTGGACTTGCCGACGGAGCCTCGCGACGAGACGCTACAACGCCTGGACGGGTTACAGGCCGAGCTCGCTAAGCTGACGTAACGTCAAGTGCCGCAGAAGGTTTGATACTTGCCGAAGTCCTCGGGAGCGGGCTCTGCGTAGCGCTCGAGGCCCGGCCGTTCCGCATAGGGGTCGGTGACCGCAGCGAGCAGTTGTTCCAATGGGCCGAGCTCGCCGGCCGTCGCGGCGGTCAGGGCCTCCTCGACCAGATGGTTACGCGGAATGTAGATCGGATTGGTGCGATCCATCGTGTCGGCGTCGGGACCCAACGCCCGCCAGCGCGTCAGCCACGCGTCGAAACCGGCGAGGTCGGCGAACAATCCGCGGACGGGTTCGGCATCGGATTTGGCATCCCCCCGCGCCGCGCGGCTGAGCTGGCGGAAGAACGAGGTGTAGTCGATGTGGTTCTGCTTGAGCAGCGCAAGCAGTTCCTCGACCAGTACCGTGGCGAACTCGGCGTCGACGTCGGCGGATAAGCCGAGTTTGGCGCGCATTCCGGAGCCCCACACGGCGTCGTATCGGGTCTGGAAAACACCGAACGACTGCTCTGCGAGCGCGATGGCCTCCTCGGTGTTCTCCGAGAGCAACGGAAGTAGTGTCTCGGCGAAGCGCGCGAGGTTCCATCCGGCGACTACCGGTTGATTTCCATAGGCATAGCGTCCCCAGAAGTCGATCGAACTGAAGACGGTGTCGGGATCGTAGGCCTCCATGAAGGCGCACGGTCCGTAGTCGATCGTTTCGCCCGAGATCGTGGTGTTGTCGGTGTTCATCACGCCGTGGACGAACCCGATCAGCATCCATTGGGCGATCAGCGAGGCCTGGACGGCAACCACCGCTTCGAACAAGGCGAGATACGGGTTCTTCGCCTCGGCGGCAGCTGGGTGATGGCGGGCGATCGCGTGGTCGGCGAGGCGGCGCAGCAGGTCCTCGTTGCCGGTGGACGCAGCGAACTGGAAGCTGCCCACCCGCAGATGACTGCTGGCCACCCGGGTGAGCACCGCACCGGGCAGTGTTTCTTCGCGGTGGACCGGGCGCCCGGTACCCACGACGGCCAACGACCGCGTCGTCGGCACGCCCAGGGCGTGCATCGCCTCGCTGAGGACGTATTCGCGCAGCATCGGCCCTACCGCGGCCAGGCCGTCGCCGCCGCGGGCGAACGGCGTGGCGCCGGAACCCTTGAGGTGTATGTCGCGCAACCGACCGACGCCGTCGACCACTTCACCGAGCAGCAGGGCGCGGCCATCGCCCAACCGCGGAACGAAGCCGCCGAATTGGTGACCGGCGTAGGCCTGGGCCACCGGAGTGGCGCCGCTGGGCACCGAGTTGCCGACCAAAAAACGCAGCCCGTCGGAGCCGCGCAGCCAGGCTGCGTCAAGGCCCAGCGCGTCGGCCAGCGGCTCGTTGAGCGCGAGCAACTGCAATTCGGGGAACGTCTCCGCCTGCCAACGAACCGCCATCTCCGGCAACTCGCGAAAGAATCGGCTTTGGAGAGCAACCGTGGTATCCGGGGCAACGCTCATCTCATCGACCCTACGGAAACTCGAACGCGCGCCGGTCCGCTATCCGAGGGCCTTGCCGATGAGATCGCGAGCGCGGTCGAGCATGGACGCGAACGGCCCGAGCGCGAAGTTCAGTTTCGCCGATTCCACGCCCGGATGGGGGCGTGTCGGAGCGATGGCCTCAGCGGCGCGTACCGCCGCCCCCATTCGCTTGAGGTCGTCGGTATCTACCTTGCGCTTCAAGACGGGGAACTCCTCGTCCTCCTCCTGCCGCGCGTGCTCGAGCACCGCTTCGCGCAATTTGGAGAGCTCTGCAATGAACTCGTCCGAGGTGATGTCGAGCTTTTCGATCGCCGACAGCAGTTCCTTGGCGTCATGCTCTTCTTTGAGACGGGCGTCGACGATTGCGTCGCCGGCATCGTCCTCCCGTCGCACGCGCGGATGCACCACCATTTCCTCGGCCGTCTCGTGGACGGCCAGTAATTGGCGCAACGTTGTGAACGGTTCCTCGCGAGCTTTGGGGTCCGTAGCGTGCAGCACTTGGTCGAACATGTCCTCAATGAGGTTGTGCTGCGCTTTTAGGAACGCGACGACTTCGTCGGGTGATTCGATGATCATCTCGGCCATCGCCGGTACCTCCTGTGATGGGGAAAATGGGAGACGCACATTTGGGCTGTGTACGGCTTGAACGAGGCATACCCGCTGCGCAGGTGGCCAAACGGACCCTGCGCTCCGCGCGACGCTCTGCGCGCCCCGGGTAAAGAATTTAAATCCTATGCGGCACAAGGTGTTTGTGTAGCAGCGTCGGGCACTTAGGCAGATCCCCGTCAGCCGCGCAGCGGCTGACGGGGATCTGAGGGCTAGACGACGGGTTAAACGCCGCGCCCCGGGGTGGCGGCTGGTCCGACGCCGGTGCCGGCGACGCGGTCCTTCCGGCGCATCAGCCCGGCAAGTCCGCCTAGGCCCAGGAGGCCAACGAGGCCCCACAGGCCGTTGTTGTCGCTGTGTTGGTCATTGTTGTTGTTGCTGTTGTCCGCCAGCGTCGTTGTAGTGGACGACGGCGCGGGGGCACTTGTGGCGGCATCTGCGACACCTGCTCCACCGAACAACAATGCCCCGCTGGCTGAAACGATTGCTATGGCCCTACGCATATCTACTCCTCGTGGGTTTTTCTCGTTTTTCTCGGTCGAGCCCAGAGACGGGGGATCGAGCCGCATTTCGGGACCAGGTTGCTCTAGCCTCCGCAGGATCCGACGCACGACCGATGGCCGTAACGCGGCATGGGATGTTCTACCCCGCGCAATCCACGGTGAAACTGACCGACGGGGCTTGTTTCGTTTGGTGGCTATCCCGGGCACGCCGAGGCTCTCTGCGGCTTTCCGTGCAGAAGCGAGAGGTGACACGACCGTCCAACGTGAGTTCTTGCCCGTTCGGGCTACGGTTAAGGGGCCCAGGACCGCAACCAAGAGAAGACGACAGATCAGCTGATATGTACGAGCAGTTCAACAGCACCGCGCCGGAGTCCGACGACGTCATCGGCTTCCGCATCGATCCCGTTCTGGCCCGAAGTTGGCTATTGGTGAACGGAGCGCACGACGACCGGTTTCAGTCCGCGGCGCACTCGCACGCTGACATCATCGTTCTCGACATCGAGGACGCGGTCGCGCCTAAAGACAAGCACGCCGCCCGCGACAACGTGGTGCGCTGGTTGAACGCTGGAAATGCTGACTGGGTCCGGATCAACGGCTTCGGCACCCCGTGGTGGGCGGACGACCTGGCCGCCCTGGCCACCACCCCGGTCGGCGGGGTAATGCTGGCGATGGTCGAATCGGTCGACCACGTGACCGAGACCGCGAAGCGGCTGCCCGATGTGCCGATTGTGGCTCTGGTCGAAACCGCCCGGGGCCTGGAGCGCATCACCGAGATCGCCGCGACAAAGGGCACTTTCCGGCTTGCCTTCGGCATCGGCGACTTCCGCCGCGACACCGGTTTTGGGGAAGACCCCGGCACGCTGGCGTATGCCCGGTCACGCTTTACGATCGCCGCCAAGGCGGCCAGCCTGCCCAGCGCCATCGACGGGCCCACGATCGGCTCCAACGCCTTGAAGCTGATCGAGGCTACGGCCGTATCCGTGGAGTTCGGTATGACCGGCAAGATCTGCCTGACGCCCGACCAGTGCGCCGTCGTCAATGAAGGGCTCTCGCCGTCGCAAGACGAAATATCTTGGGCGAAAGAGTTTTTCGTCGAGTTCGAGCGTGACGGGGGAGAGATCCGCAACGGCTCCGATCTGCCCCGCATCGCCCGGGCCACCAAGATCCTGGAGCTGGCCCGCGCGTACGGCATCGAGGCGTTGGACATCGACGAGGAAGAACGTGATCACTCGCCCGCACCCTCGGATACCTATCACTACTGAGCCCTGGACGCCTCCGCCTCCGCGGCTACCCTGGGCGTGTGAGCGCCAAAAGGCGGGTCCGGGTGGCGCGGGTCTACGACGAGGTCAGCTCCGGCGAGGGGCAGCGTGTACTGGTCGATCGGGTCTGGCCGCGAGGGGTGCGCAAAGACGATCCACGGGTGGGTATTTGGTGCAAGGATGTCGCGCCGTCGAAAGACCTCCGCGAGTGGTATCAGCACGACCCGGACCGGTTCGACGAATTCGCGTCACGCTACAAGACCGAACTGCGTGACAGTGCCGCGCTGGAAGACTTGCGCAAGCTCGCCAAGCGGAAACCCGTGACGCTGGTGACCGCGACCCGTGAGCTGGACATCAGCCAGGCGGCGGTCCTCGCCAAGCTGCTCGAACCCGGTGAACCGGCTTAGACCAAGAGCGTCGTAGGCTCGCCGGTTGACATGACTAACGCCGAACCCGTCCTGCCGCGGGAACTGACCGACCTTCCCGAGGCGATCCGCAGTGTCCCGCCACCACCCATTCCGGAACTGCCCGAGCCGTACGGTCTGCGCATTGTCGACCCGGACGCCGACGCCGAGATGGTCGCGGAGTGGATGAGTCGGCCGCATTTGGTCGAGGCCTGGGAATCCAACTGGCCGGTGGCGCGGTGGCACCGCTACCTCGAGGCGCAATTGGAAGGCGACTTCTCACGCCCGCTCATCGCCAGCCTGGACGGGGTAGACCGCGGGTACATCGAATTATACAGAGCGGCAAAGGATTCCATTGCTCAGCGATACGAGCACGACCCCTACGATTTGGGACTGCATGTCGCGGTCGCCGATCTGGACTACATCGAACGAGGCCACGTCAGTTACTTGCTGCCGTATTTGGTGATCGGCATCTTCACCCTCGATCCGCGGTGTCGCCGCATCATGTTCGATCCCGATCATCGCAACGCGTTGGCGCGCAAGTTCTGTGAACGAGGGGGATGCGCGTTCCTCGGCGAGCATGACATGTCGAATCGGCGGATGGCGCTGTACGTGCTGCCCCGAACTCCGGACGACATGCCGCGTCAACGCGACACCTGATGGTGCCGCGGACCCGGGTCAAAGCTGCTGTGCGATCTGCTGGCCGATGAACGCCGCCGCTTCACCGAGCAAGACGCTGACAACGATGTTGGCCAGTGCGGCGCGCAGCTGGCGTTCCTCGCCGAGCCGCTGTGTCTCCAGCATCCAGGTGGAAAACGTGGTGTAGGCGCCCACGAAGGCGGTGCCGGCCAGCAGGGCGGTCTCCTTGTTCAGCGCCAGACCGCCGAGGAAGCCCAAAAGCGCTGCGCCGCTGATGTTCACAGCAAGCGTGCCGAAGGGAAACGGCCGGGATATCCGGCGCGCCACCGTGCGATCGACGACGAAACGCAGCACCGACCCGATGCCGCCGATGAGCACCACGCCGACCCAGACCAGAGCCGTCGTCACCGTGGCGGCGTTCACCGGCGCACCCGGACCCGGCGCACCAACTTCGTGGCAAGGTGCACCGCCAGCAGTCCCAACGCGATGCTGATGACCGTGTAGCCGACGGCCAGCCCCCAATAGCCGTGTTCCATCATCTTCAGCGTCTCGAGCTGCATCGTCGAGAAAGTTGTTAAACCGCCGCATAATCCGGTGCCCAGCAGGGGCCGTCGATAGCTCGACGTCGGCAGCCGCTCCAGCAGCCGGGTGGTGAAGTAACCGACCAGAAACGCCCCGACGATGTTGACCGTGAACGTGGGCCACGGCCAGCGCGCTGGGTCACCGCCGGCCAGCGTGCTCAGGGCGGCACGGGCCAGGGAGCCCAGCGCCCCACCGGCAAATACCGCGGCCAATTCGCGATAGTCCCGTTGAGCCACTGGGTGGATTCCCTTCGTTTGCCGGTGCGCTACGCAGCGTATGGCCGAAGTCCAGACCGGCGCAGCCCGGGGGGACGCGGACACGGGCAGAATTGGTAACCATGGTGGCCAACCCACGCGCCGGCCAGCCGGCCCAGCCCGAAGACCTCGTCGACCTGCCCCACCTGGTGACGGCGTATTACTCGATTCAGCCCAATCCCGAGGATGTCGCCCAACAGGTCGCCTTCGGCACGTCCGGGCACCGCGGGTCAGCTCTCAATGGCGCGTTCAACGAGGATCACATCCTGGCGATCACCCAGGCCATCGTCGAGTACCGCGCCGCGCACGGCACCACGGGTCCGTTGTTCGTCGGCCGCGATACGCACGGCCTGTCCGAGCCGGCCTGGGTGTCTGCGCTGGAGGTGCTGGCCGCCAACGACGTCGTCGCGGTGATCGATTCCCGCGACCGGTACACGCCGACACCCGCGGTCAGCCACGCCATTCTCACCTACAACCGCGGCCGCACCGAGGCGCTGGCCGACGGAATCGTCGTGACGCCGTCGCACAACCCGCCGGCCGATGGCGGCTTCAAATACAACCCGCCCAACGGGGGCCCGGCCGACACCGACGCGACGAACGCAATTGCCAAGCGCGCCAACGAGATTCTACGCGACGGGGTAGAGGTCAAGCGCATTCCGCTGGGCCGCGCGCTGCAGACCGTGCAGCGCCACGATTACCTGGGCAATTACGTCGACGACCTGCCCAACGTGGTCGACATCGATGCCATCCGCGCGGCCGGGGTGCGGATCGGCGCCGACCCCCTGGGCGGGGCCAGCGTGGATTATTGGGGCGAGATCGCCCAGCGGCATCGCCTGGATCTGACCGTGGTGAATCCGCTGGTCGATGCGACGTGGCGGTTCATGACGCTCGACCACGACGGCAAGATCCGAATGGATTGCAGCTCGCCGGACGCGATGGCGGGGCTCATCGCCAACCGCGACCGCTATCAGATCGCCACCGGCAACGACGCCGACTCCGACCGCCACGGCATCGTCACGCCCGACGAGGGGCTGCTCAACCCGAACCACTACCTCGCGGTGGCCATCGAATACCTCTACACCCAACGGCCGTCGTGGCCGGGCGGCATCGCCGTCGGCAAGACCGCAGTCAGCTCGTCCATGATCGACCGGGTGGTCGCCGGCATCGGCCGCAAGCTGATCGAGGTGCCGGTCGGGTTCAAGTGGTTCGTCGACGGCCTGATCGGCGGGACCATCGGCTTCGGCGGCGAGGAGTCAGCCGGGGCGTCGTTCCTGAGGCGGGACGGCTCGGTGTGGACCACCGACAAGGACGGCATCATCCTGGCGCTGCTGGCTTCGGAGATCCTGGCGGTCACCGGATCGAGTCCGTCGCAGCGCTATCAGCGGCTGACCGCCGAGTACGGCACGCCGTTCTACGCCCGGGTCGACGCGCCGGCCGACCGAGACCAAAAGGCCCGGCTGTCGAAGCTCTCCGCCGACCAGGTGACCGCGACGGAATTGGCGGGCGAGCCGATCACGGCGAAGCTGACCGCGGCGCCCGGCAATGGCGCCCCACTGGGCGGATTGAAGGTGACGACGGCTAATGCGTGGTTTGCCGCGCGCCCGTCGGGAACCGAGGACGTCTACAAGATCTACGCGGAATCATTCAACGGGCCTGAGCATTTGGCGCAGGTGCAAGAAACCGCGCGGAAGGTAGTTAATACAGTCATTGGGTGACTAGTTCCCGTCGGCGGCATGCTGATCGTCGCTGTCCCCACCGCCGCGTGTGCCTTCTCCCAGGCGTCGAACCTGCCTGAGCAGCAACTTTGAAGGACGGTTAACGGTGGTGTAGCTTCGATGGGCACGACTTCTTGGGGCTATGGCGCAGCTGGTAGCGCACCACACTGGCAGTGTGGGGGTCAGGGGTTCGAGTCCCCTTAGCTCCACTTATTTCCGCAGGTCAGAGGCGCTTTTTTACAAAGCGCCTCGGTGCGCAGCGGCATGATTTCCGACAGCGCGCCACCGCGGTGCGCTTCTCAGCCATCCACGCCATTACCAGTGGCCGCTGTGGATGACCGTGGGAGCGCAGCGCGGTTGCTCGGCCCGCGGCGGCTGTCCGGAGTGTTGCGGATTATGTGGTCGGGACAGCGGATGACCATCTGGTTGTCGAGGAGAAGAGGATTGCAGCAACCTCGCCGCCGTTGACGCCGTCAACACCGATCGCGTATCCGCAGGCCGCCGTGCGTGCTTTGGCGTCGTTTCGCGTCGGGTAGTGCGGTCTTTCCGCAGGTCAAGGCGTTTCCGCAGTCGGGTTCGAGCCCCCTTCAGCTCCACTCAAAACCGCAGCTCAGAGCGATATCAGAGATCTGTTCGGTCTGACGTCACATTCGGTCGGCTAACGCATGGCGGAAGGATGTCAGTTACTCGCGGCCTGTGTCAGACCCATTGCTCCCCGGTTGCGTCTAATCGCGCGGGAACGTTGGCGCTGGATTGCGCAAGTGCCGAGCACATCTCAGGGCGCCGCGGAGTCCGTCGCGCAGCCGGGGCTCAGTCTCGAGGGGAAGACCCGTGTCTGGGGAGATTTACGCGCCGTTGGTGGCGTCGTGGGTGACAATCCGTTGCTCTAGATGATCGCGCCTGCTTCGGCAGCCGATCGATCCTGGTGGATCTGACGTAGAAATCGTCCGATAGCGGCGACAACTGCACTAGTACGTGCTCCGTCGACCAGATCGAAACCGTGACCGACGCCTGGCAACTCGACATAACCCACGGGCGCCGCGGACACAGATCGCAACCTGTGGACGAATGTGCGCGCCTCGTCGACAGGAATGAGGCTGTCACGGCTTCCGTGGACAACGAGAAACGGTGGCGCGGCTTCGTGGATCCGATCCACCGGCGATGCCGCGCCAAACACCTCGGGGTGGCGAGCCTGTGAGCGCTTGACGACTACACGCTCGAGGAATTCCATGAATCGTGCGCGCTGCACAGTGGAACGGTCCTGCCAGTCGTAGAGGCCGTACAGACTGACGACTGCATCGACGGATGTGTCGGCGTCAGCGGGTAGTTCGGTTTGCCACTGCGGGTCGTTGGCGGTGAGTCCAGCCAGCGTTGCCAGGTGGCCGCCAGCCGAACATCCCGCGGCGACAATGAATTTGGGGTCTCCACCGAATTCGGCGACGTTGGCGCGCGCCCACGCGATCGCAGCTTTCACATCGGTCATCTGACGCGGCCAGCGATGTTGCGGGCTGGTCCGGTATTCGAGAGACAAACAGACCCAGCCTCTTCTGACCAGATGGGCCATCAGCGCATGGCCCTGCAGTGTCCGGCTTCCGAACACCCACGCGCCGCCTGGAATGTAGACGAGCACCGGAGCGGGAGCGCCCGGGTGTTCCTGGCTTCGCCATACGTCGAGTAGCTGGCTGGGGTGATCGCCGTAGTGCACAGATGACCGATACACGTAGCGGCGCTGCCCGGACGCCTTCCACAGGGGGGCCCGCTGCGGATGTGACGGCCACGGATGTGCAAGGTCGTCGGCGCTCACGATGCCCTGCAACGCCTCCGTCAGTACCGTCGGCGTCAGGGCGAGTTGTTGACGTCGGAGTTGGTAGCCGCCCGGGTCGAACCGCGCGCTGGCCATCGCCGACACGATGCCGGGAAGATATGTCCTGCCGCAGACGCCGAGGGCTGCCATGCCGCTGATCGGCTGAATATGCCGCCCGATCACCGGAGTCGACGCGGATACGGCGCTCAGCGCAATCAAATAGTCGCCAGGCTTTGCTCGAATCATCCACCGGAGGTAGGACCGGACGGTGCGAACTGCCTGTCCAGCGTCGACTCGAGACATCGCTGCAGCGTACGCGCGAGGGAGACTGCTGCCTACGGTATCGGCCAAGCCGTAAGAAGGTTTGCTTCTCCGTGCCGGTCAGGGTCTTTCTGAGGACGCGACGCGTGATCCTTTACAGCTGCGACGACGCCTTGCGTGTGGCTTGGGGAACCGCGGGGAACCATGTACGAAATGGAGCAGTTGAGCTGGACCGACGACATGATGTTGCGCGCCGAAAGGCCGGAGACTCCGATGCAGATCCAGATGCTGCTGATCTATGACCAGTCGACGGCGCCCGACGGCAAGGTCACCTTCAAGCGCACTCTTGAAGAGATCGATGCCCGGCTGCATTTGGCGCCGACGTTCCGTCGGCGGCTGACCGACTTACCCGGCAGCCTGCACATGCCGTACTGGGTTGATGATCCCAACTTCGATCTCGAGTACCACGTGCGTCACATCGCTTTGCCCCAGCCGGGGGACTGGCGTCAGCTGTGCATACAGATCGCGCGCATTCATGGACGTCAACTCGATCTCCGCCGGCCACCGTGGGAGATGACCGTGATCGAGGGATTGAATTTGATCCCAGGCGTGCCGAAAGGATCGTTCGCGATCTCACTCAAGCTGCACCACTGTGTCGTCGACGGGATGGAAAGCGTCGAGCTGATGGCCGCCATGCATGACCTCGCGCACGACAGCGAGCGTCCCGGACCACCGGAAAAGCCGTGGAATCCCGGCGCTCTGCCTTCGACGGCAGACCTCGTCGCGCGGACAACGATCAACGGTGTGCTCCACCCGCTGCGTGCGGGCAAGGTCCTGATTCCCAGCGCTCTTGGCGCGCTGCGTCACGTCGCGGAGTTGCCAGGCAAGATTGCCGACGGAGTAGCGGCCACGCTGGCCCCAGGGTCGGGCTCGTTCTTTGCGCCGAGCACGCGATTCAACGGCGCGGCCACACCACACCGCGTGTTTGACGCACGCTTTCACGAACTGGCCGATTTCAAGCGGATCAAGGCATGCGTGCCGAACGCGACCGTCAACGACGTAGCCCTTGCCTACGTCGGAGGTGCGCTTCGGCACTATCTGGATAGCCACGGAGAGTTGCCCGACGAAACTCTCGTTGCCGCATGCCCGGCTTCGATTCGGTCCAGCAGCGAAACCGGTAGCGGCGGCAATCGACTGTTCGGCCGGCTCCACGCGCTCGAAACCGCGATCGCCGACCCGCTCGAACGACTGGCGGCGATCGTCGACGACACCTCCGCGTTTCGCGACACCGCCGATTCCTCGAGCAGCGCCCGGTTGATGGACCTAGTGGGCACGGTGCCCACCACGCTGATCGGACTCACGGTGAAAGCCGCTAGCGCAGTGTCCTTTTCGGGCCCTGCGATCGCAAACACCACAGTGAGCAACGTGCCAGGCCCGACCGATCCGATCTACTTCGCGGGCGCTCGCCTTCTGCGGGTGACCGGGCTGGGCCCACTGATCGGCGGAATGAATCTCTTTCACATCGTGGCCAGCTACAACGGAACGGTTTCTATCGGTGTGACAGCGGATCGCAGTGCGCTGCCCGATCCGGGCCACTATGCCGACTGCATGCAGAGCGCCTTCGAGGAGATGCTTAGCGCCGCAGGATGATCAGCATAGATGGCGCCTATGCAGGGATGTTGCCCGACCCGCGGCGGTCGAATCCGCAGCAAACGCGAAATTCGGTCCGAGCAGCCTGATCATTCCCAACCAATGCGAAGCTGCCAGTGCGATCCGAGTTGCTGTGCTTCGCCGACCGCGTGGGGGACCACCCCTCGGCAGGAGAAGAGGATTGCAGCAACCTCGCCGCCGTTGACGCCGTCAACACCGATCGCGTATCCGCAGGCCGCCGTGCGTGCTTTGGCGTCGTTTCGCGTCGGGTAGTGCGGTCTTTCCGCAGGTCAAGGCGTTTCCGCAGTCGGGTTCGAGCCCCCCTTCAGCTCCACTCAAAACCGCAGCTCAGAGCGATATCAGAGATCTGTTCGGTCTGACGTCACATTCGGTCGGCTAACGCATGGCGGAAGGATGTCAGTTACTCGCGGCCTGTGTCAGACCCATTGCTCCCCGGTTGCGTCTAATCGCGCGGGAACGTTGGCGCTGGATTGCGCAAGTGCCGAGCACATCTCAGGGCGCCGCGGAGTCCGTCGCGCAGCCGGGGCTCAGTCTCGAGGGGAAGACCCGTGTCTGTGGAGATTTACGCGCCGTTGGTGGCGTCGTGGGTGACAATCCGTTGCTCTAGATGATCGCGCCTGCTTCGGCAGCCGATCGATCCTGGTGGATCTGACGTAGAAATCGTCCGATAGCGGCGACAACTGCACTAGTACGTGCTCCGTCGACCAGATCGAAACCGTGACCGACGCCTGGCAACTCGACATAACCCACGGGCGCCGCGGACACAGATCGCAACCTGTGGACGAATGTGCGCGCCTCGTCGACAGGAATGAGGCTGTCACGGCTTCCGTGGACAACGAGAAACGGTGGCGCGGCTTCGTGGATCCGATCCACCGGCGATGCCGCGCCAAACACCTCGGGGTGGCGAGCCTGTGAGCGCTTGACGACTACACGCTCGAGGAATTCCATGAATCGTGCGCGCTGCACAGTGGAACGGTCCTGCCAGTCGTAGAGGCCGTACAGACTGACGACTGCATCGACGGATGTGTCGGCGTCAGCGGGTAGTTCGGTTTGCCACTGCGGGTCGTTGGCGGTGAGTCCAGCCAGCGTTGCCAGGTGGCCGCCAGCCGAACATCCCGCGGCGACAATGAATTTGGGGTCTCCACCGAATTCGGCGACGTTGGCGCGCGCCCACGCGATCGCAGCTTTCACATCGGTCATCTGACGCGGCCAGCGATGTTGCGGGCTGGTCCGGTATTCGAGAGACAAACAGACCCAGCCTCTTCTGACCAGATGGGCCATCAGCGCATGGCCCTGCAGTGTCCGGCTTCCGAACACCCACGCGCCGCCTGGAATGTAGACGAGCACCGGAGCGGGAGCGCCCGGGTGTTCCTGGCTTCGCCATACGTCGAGTAGCTGGCTGGGGTGATCGCCGTAGTGCACAGATGACCGATACACGTAGCGGCGCTGCCCGGACGCCTTCCACAGGGGGGCCCGCTGCGGATGTGACGGCCACGGATGTGCAAGGTCGTCGGCGCTCACGATGCCCTGCAACGCCTCCGTCAGTACCGTCGGCGTCAGGGCGAGTTGTTGACGTCGGAGTTGGTAGCCGCCCGGGTCGAACCGCGCGCTGGCCATCGCCGACACGATGCCGGGAAGATATGTCCTGCCGCAGACGCCGAGGGCTGCCATGCCGCTGATCGGCTGAATATGCCGCCCGATCACCGGAGTCGACGCGGATACGGCGCTCAGCGCAATCAAATAGTCGCCAGGCTTTGCTCGAATCATCCACCGGAGGTAGGACCGGACGGTGCGAACTGCCTGTCCAGCGTCGACTCGAGACATCGCTGCAGCGTACGCGCGAGGGAGACTGCTGCCTACGGTATCGGCCAAGCCGTAAGAAGGTTTGCTTCTCCGTGCCGGTCAGGGTCTTTCTGAGGACGCGACGCGTGATCCTTTACAGCTGCGACGACGCCTTGCGTGTGGCTTGGGGAACCGCGGGGAACCATCTACGAAATGGAGCAGTTGAGCTGGACCGACGACATGATGTTGCGCGCCGAAAGGCCGGAGACTCCGATGCAGATCCAGATGCTGCTGATCTATGACCAGTCGACGGCGCCCGACGGCAAGGTCACCTTCAAGCGCACTCTTGAAGAGATCGATGCCCGGCTGCATTTGGCGCCGACGTTCCGTCGGCGGCTGACCGACTTACCCGGCAGCCTGCACATGCCGTACTGGGTTGATGATCCCAACTTCGATCTCGAGTACCACGTGCGTCACATCGCTTTGCCCCAGCCGGGGGACTGGCGTCAGCTGTGCATACAGATCGCGCGCATTCATGGACGTCAACTCGATCTCCGCCGGCCACCGTGGGAGATGACCGTGATCGAGGGATTGAATTTCATCCCAGGCGTGCCGAAAGGATCGTTCGCGATCTCACTCAAGCTGCACCACTGTGTCGTCGACGGGATGGAAAGCGTCGAGCTGATGGCCGCCATGCATGACCTCGCGCACGACAGCGAGCGTCCCGGACCACCGGAAAAGCCGTGGAATCCCGGCGCTCTGCCTTCGACGGCAGACCTCGTCGCGCGGACAACGATCAACGGTGTGCTCCACCCGCTGCGTGCGGGCAAGGTCCTGATTCCCAGCGCTCTTGGCGCGCTGCGTCACGTCGCGGAGTTGCCAGGCAAGATTGCCGGCGGAGTAGCGGCCACGCTGGCCCCAGGGTCGGGCTCGTTCTTTGCGCCGAGCACGCGATTCAACGGCGCGGCCACACCACACCGCGTGTTTGACGCACGCTTTCACGAACTGGCCGATTTCAAGCGGATCAAGGCATGCGTGCCGAACGCGACCATCAACGACGTAGCCCTTGCCTACGTCGGAGGTGCGCTTCGGCACTATCTGGATAGCCACGGAGAGTTGCCCGACGAAACTCTCGTTGCCGCATGCCCGGCTTCGATTCGGTCCAGCAGCGAAACCGGTAGCGGCGGCAATCGACTGTTCGGCCGGCTCCACGCGCTCGAAACCGCGATCGCCGACCCGCTCGAACGACTGGCGGCGATCGTCGACGACACCTCCGCGTTTCGCGACACCGCCGATTCCTCGAGCAGCGCCCGGTTGATGGACCTAGTGGGCACGGTGCCCACCACGCTGATCGGACTCACGGTGAAAGCCGCTAGCGCAGTGTCCTTTTCGGGCCCTGCGATCGCAAACACCACAGTGAGCAACGTGCCAGGCCCGACCGATCCGATCTACTTCGCGGGCGCTCGCCTTCTGCGGGTGACCGGGCTGGGCCCACTGATCGGCGGAATGAATCTCTTTCACATCGTGGCCAGCTACAACGGAACGGTTTCTATCGGTGTGACAGCGGATCGCAGTGCGCTGCCCGATCCGGGCCACTATGCCGACTGCATGCAGAGCGCCTTCGAGGAGATGCTTAGCGCCGCAGGATGATCAGCATAGATGGCGCCTATGCAGGGATGTTGCCCGACCCGCGGCGGTCGAATCCGCAGCAAACGCGAAATTCGGTCCGAGCAGCCTGATCATTCCCAACCAATGCGAAGCTGCCAGTGCGATCCGAGTTGCTGTGCTTCGCCGACCGCGTGGGGGACCACCCCTCGGCACTACGGGCCATGGGAGCAGTTCGCGTCGTTGCTCACCGCAGGGGTTCCAGTCCCCTTAGCTCCACCGGAAGAAACCCGAGACCACATGGCCTCGGGTTCTTTGCTGCCAGGGGTCGTTAGGGGACCGGATGTCCGCCACCATTACCGGACGCTGCACCACCGTGGCGTGTGCGGGGTAGTCGCGGCCCGGTATGCCCGGCTGTGACAACAGATCGGCTCTCATATCAGTCACCTCGTCCTACCCAATGGGGGGATTGTGATGTCGGTGACTGTCGCGGGCACAGTTTCCTCCTTAGGAAATGAGCAGGAGCGCAGAAGTCGAACTACTTCACGGTGTCTCCTAACGACGCTTGCCGTCGAGCCCATAATCACCCCGGTGCGGGTGTCCGACGCCATCGACGTTCTTGCCTGCGACGTGTTCCAGCGCGCCGACCGGACACACCAGCACGGCTCCGATAACGTCGACGGACGTGTTCGTCGCGGCCACCCGGACAGTGCTTGCCGGTGTTTTGTCCACCGGTGTCTTGTCCACGGGGCTGGTGGCAGTATCCGTAACCGCTGACCCTGCCAACCTCTCCGGATCGTCGGAGGCGCGCAGCGCTTATGTCGCCGTTTCGGTGGCCACGGTGTGGGCCACGCCGCAGAGCCCGCGTCCAGTCGACCATTCCGCCCTGACAAATCCGGTCGATATACGCGGCTGGCTGTCGGACATGACGCTGGCCCAGCAGGAAGCGCTTACCGCGGACAATCTCAACCACACGCAGGCCCTCTTCGGCGACCGCGTCTTTGTGGTGGGGGAGCAGGGCGACTGGGACGAGGTACTGGTCCCCGGCCAGCCGACACCGAAGGACTCCCTGGGCTATCCCGGCTGGATTCCCAAGGCCCAGTTGACGACCGACCCTGGCTACGGCGCGCTGAAGGAACACGCTCCCTTCGCGCTGGCCGATCGCGGCATCACCACCTGGCTATACGGCGGGTCCGGACTCTCCGATCAGAACCTCGAGATCAGTACCAACACCAGGCTTCCCGTCCTGAGCCGCACCGACAAGGCCGTTCAGGTGGCCACCCCCGATCGCGGCCCGAAGTGGCTGGATGCCCGAGCGGTGGCGGTCTACGAAAAGCCCACGGACATACCGCATCCGACCGGAGCGGATTTGGTCCGGTACGCCGCCGTGTTCGTGAACGTCCCCTACTTGTGGGGCGGACGTGCTGGGTTCGGGTTCGATTGCTCCGGTTTCACCTCCACCATCTACCAGGTGTACGGCATCACCGTGCCGCGCGATGCCGGCCCGCAAGCCGCCGACAGCCGGGGCCGCCCCGTCGACACATCCGCGTTGCAACCCGGCGATCTACTCTTCTACTCGCACCGCAGCAGGGACCCCGACAATCCCGACGCGATCTACCACGTGGCGATGTATTCCGGGAACGGCGAAATGATCGAGGCATTCGACAAGACGGCACCAGTGCGCATCACCCCGGTTCGACTGGACGCAGACTACTGGGGCGCGCGCCGCTACCTCGACCAGTCGCGGTGATAGACCAATGCCTCCTACCGGCAATCGTCCGACGCGACCATCTTCGCCATCCGGTTGGCGGGCTTTGCAATGGCGGATTCATACCCCGGCTGGTGCCTATCCTGCCGGTTATCGCAGGTCCGAGCCCTATAAACGGTTGCCCTATGCCCAGCGGCTGCGTGCGCGGCGGCGACCGTCGTAGTCAGTCCATTTGCGCTCTCCCACCTGCGCACGGTCCAGCAATACGACGGAATATGCAGGGTTTCCAGTAGAAGTCGCCATTTTCCAGCAGATCATGACCGCGGACCGCAACGGTCACATAGCCTGGGCCGTAGATGTCTCAACCATGAAGCTGGCGTCAAACCCGGAGCGGTTAATGTTCGGTAAGCCATCTGCGCGAAAGGCCATTGCTGTTGGAACTGTCTTGCTTACACTCGCTGCGGCTTGCTCACATCGCAATGCGGCGCACACAGCGGTAAGCGACAGCGCGCGGGCAACGCAGTCGCCGCATGCCGCTCCCACAAGCGCGCGGACAACGCAGGCGCCGGATGCGGCTCCCACAGCTGACTTCGCAACAGTCTCCACGCTGATCAACGATGCGATTGCGGCGCATCGGATGCCGGGTGCAGTGGTTGCGATCGGGCACGGTGGCCAGATCGTCTTCCACCGGGCTTATGGCCTGCGCAAGCTTGCAGGCGAACAGGGGCTAGACGGATCGCCCGCCCCTGCAGAGCCGATGACCGAGGACACGATCTTCGACATGGCGTCGTTGACGAAGTGCCTCGCAACCGCGACTGCCGTCATGCAGCTTTACGAACAAGGCAAGGTTGCATTCGATGATCCCGTCCAGAAGTATTTGCCTGACTTCAACCCGGCAGGCGATCCACAGCGTGCAAAGGTGACGCTTCGGATGTTGCTTACGCATACTTCCGGAGAAAAGGATGACGTAGACCTCAAAGATCCGTGGGGACTGGAGGCAGTCGATAAAACAGAAGGCATTCATCGTGCGCTCACCACACCGCTGGAATCGGGTCCCGGTGAGGTTTTCCACTATTCCGACATCAACTACATCCTGCTCGGCGCGCTGATTGAGAACGTCACCGGCGATGCCCTGGATTTTTACGTTCAGCAAAACGTATTTGCGCCGCTTGGCATGGCAGATACCCGCTATCTTCCCTTAGCCAAAGCGTGTGGCACCTACCAGGTAAGAGGGGCTGCGATTGCCTGGGCGCCCACGGGGCGCGAGTCGGTGGCTTGTGCTGCAGGCAGCTGGAACGTCAGTCTGTTGCCGCGCATCGCACCGACGGCGCTTGACGAAGAAAACAGGGCCGACCCGAGCAAGAACCCCGATTATGGTTATCTGCTCCGGGGCACCGTGCACGACATGACGTCGCGCCGCATGGGTGGAGTGGCCGGGCATGCCGGTGTGTTTTCGACGGCGGCCGACATCGGCATCTTTGCGCAGGCCTTGCTTGATCGACTTGCGGGTCGGCCGAGCAACTTTCCGCTGCAGCAAGCGACTCTGCAATTGATGACGACCCCCCAGCAACCGGGCCACACAGCCGAGCAAATCCAAGCAGCGAACAATGCCACTCGAGCGGCCATCGCTAAGACACCAAACAAAGCGTATCCGCTACTCGCGCCGCATTATCCGGCGATCAACGGACAAAACCTGCGCGGTTTCGGCTGGGATATTGATACCTGGCTTTCCTCGCCGCGAGGCATGGTCTTTCCGATCGGTAGCTTTGGCCATACCGGCTTTACCGGAACCTCGTTTTGGCTAGATCCACGCTCAGATACCTACGTAGTACTGCTGACGAACGCAATCCAGGTGCGAGGCAGTACACCGATCTCGGATCTGCGAGGTGCGGTGGCTACGGCGGCAGCGCAGGCCCTGCACCTCTAGGGCCGTGCGTCATCGGCCACGAGCTCAGGGCCGCTCGAAGTGTTGGTAGTCGAAGGGAGCCGCCCAGTCGCCACCCCACCGCCAGCGACGATCTGTGAAGGCGCGCACGGCCGGGTCGCCATTGTGTAAAAGCCCCGGGTCGGTGCGGCTGCGGTCCAGGTAGGCCGTCGCGTTCTGCGGTTCGAAATACCCGCTGGCGTAGAGGCACGGGTTGACAAGCGGATTGATATCGATAGCCCGACCGTAAGCGTGTGGAGACCATTCGTTGGTTCCTGGGATGGTTCGGCAGTTGAACGCTGAAGTGTTGTTGTCCTCCATGGACAACTCATCATCAGCGTCCGAGTAGTTGTCGACTGTGCGGATCTTCTCGACGGGATAGCCCAGTCGGTAAAGCTGCTCGAATATCGCGATGACTTCCGGCACCAGGTCTTCATGCACGACCAGTTCGCCGCGATGAGTCTGGCCGTCGAAACCGATGTGGTCGACGTTGACCCTGCGCAGCCATCCCGGCTCGACGGGGCAACCCGGCCGCCACGTCGCGCCGAGTTCGGCGGCGGTGACCGGCTCCACCGTCGGATCGGGTGCCGGCGGCGCGCTGGCCGACGACGACGCGGCGCCCGACGATGACGGTGTAGCAGACGATGACGGTGTAGCAGAACGTGATGGTGTGGCCGCAGGAGGTGGCCTCACAGCTGTGCACTGCACGAGCACCACAACCGCTGTCAGCATTTGCGCCAGCACGGCGCCGCGCCGGTTGAAGGACGTCAATTGGGATGAGTCCTCACCGCTTGCTTCCATCCCTACAAGACCGCTGCCATAAAACGGTTTCCCTAGACAAGTGCGGTGCCAACGCTACCGGGTCCCGCGTCGTGCAGGGCGAGAAGCCTTTTGTCCGCATGGCGCCCGGCGCTGTGGATGCCTTCTGGTCGGTCGCCAGAATTGAGCTCTCGGTCCCAGTCGCGACGATATCTTGACGCCGTCAAGACCCGAAAACGAAACCGCAGGTAACGAGCGGGACTGAATCGGAACGAAATGGAACGAAACCGCAGGTAATCGAGCGTTTTGCCTGGTCGAGGCAGGGGTTCGAGTCCCCTTA
>CAWCRJ010000004.1:0-147676 GCA_963797865.1 uncultured Actinomycetota bacterium | reverse complement strand
CTACGGCTGCGCCAAGGCCGACTACCTCAACCAGGTGATCGCGGAACAGAAACAGCGGGTGACGGCCGAGAACCAGGCCGATCACACGCCCGTCGGCTGACCCGACAACGGAGGAACCTCAGCATGACGGCAACCGCGTCCTCACCGCCGCTCTCGGGTGCTTTACTCATTGGCGGAGAACGCATTACCGCCGCCTCCGGTGGGACCTTTAAGCACGTCTACCCCGCCACCGGCCGACCTAACGCGACCATCCCACTGGCCGGCGAACGTGAGATCGACATGGCCGTCGACAGCGCCTGGAACGCACAGCGGGAATGGATCTCCTATCCCGTCGATCGGCGCCGCGATCTGCTGTTCGCGCTGGCCGATGTGGTGCGCGACCACTTCACGGAGCTGACTGAGCTCAATGTGCACGATTACGGCGTTCCGGTCTCGGTGGCCGGTAACTCCGTACTCACCGAGCGTTTCCTGCGTTACTACGCCGGTTACGCCGACAAGACCCACGGGGCAAGCACTCCCGTCGCCGGAGCGTTCGACGTCAATCTCGTCGAACGCGAACCCTACGGCGTCGTCGGTGTCATAGCCCCGTGGAACGGGCCGCTGGTGGTCGCCGGTGCGGCCGTGGCGCCCGCACTGGCGGCGGGCAACGCGGTGATCCTCAAGCCCTCGCAGCTCGCGTCGTTGGCGCCCTTGCGCTTTGGCGAGCTGTGCATCGAAGCGGGTCTGCCGCCGGGGTTGGTGAACGTGCTGCCGGCGGGCCCGGAGGGCGGCGATGCGCTGGTGCGTCATTCCCGGATCGGCAAGATTCACTTCACCGGCGGTCAAGCCACCGCGCAAAAGGTGCTGCAGGCCGCATCGCACAATCTCACCCCGGTGACGGCCGAATTGGGCGGCAAATCCGCCTATCTCGTGTTCGCCGACGCCGACCTGGATATGGCCGCCGTCGTCGCGGCCCACCAAGGCCCCATCACCCAGGCCGGCCAGAGTTGTGCCTGCGCCTCGCGGATCCTCGTCGAAGCGTCCGTGTACGTCCGCTTCGTGGAAAAACTCGTGGCGGCCGTGCAGGCCGTCACGATCGGGGATCCGTTACAACCCGACGTCATGCTCGGCCCCGTCATCACCGAGGCCGCCGCCGACCGCATCCTCGGGGTCATCGACCAGGCGGTCAGCGAGCAGGCCGGTGACTTGGTCACCGGCGGACGGCGACTGGGTGGCGAGCTGGCATCCGGTTATTTCATCGAGCCGACGCTCTTCACCAACGTCGACAACCGATCGTCGCTGGCGCAAACCGAAACCTTCGGGCCGGTCGCTTCGGTCATGCCCTTCGGCGATGAGGCTGAGGCGGTCAGGATCGCCAACGATTCCCGCTACGGCCTCAACGCCTTCGTGGCGACCTCCAATTTGGAACGTGCACACCGGGTTGCGCGTCAGCTACAGGCGGGTTCGGTGTGGGTGAACAGGCACAGCGACATCGAGCCCCAGGGCCCCTACGGCGGATACAAACACAGCGGGTTCGGCCGCACCGGCGGCGTCGAAGGATTGTATGAGTTCCTGCAGGTGAAGAACATTCGCATCGGCATGAGCTGACGCGGGCCCGCTCGCCGAACCGGCAATGGCTCGTACGCCGATACTGCTGGACCGTTCCCGACCCCGAGACCGTGGAGTTCGTGGCCGGCCACGTCGAAGGCGGGCTGCTCGATCCCATCGCGGGCACGGGATATTGGGCCTACCTGCTTACGCAGCTGGGCGTCGATGTCGTCGAAGGATTGCGCCGACGCGGCGGCCCTGCACCCTGAGCGAACGCTGTTCCTGTCCTGGCCTCCCCATGGCCAGGACGTCGGTGCGCGAATACTGCTGGCCTACAGAGGGAATCGTCTCATCTACGTCGGAGACGGGCGTGGCGGCGGCACGGGTGATGACTCGATGCATCAGATCCTCGAGACACAATGGACCGAAGTCGATTCCCGCCAGCCGGTGCTGTGGTGGGGCCAACGCGATCGGGTGACGGTCTACGAACGCGCGTAAGCACGAGAGACTTGGGAGCCGCCGGTGATTCGGGCATGCTGGCGGTATGCATGTGATCAATGGAGTCCGTGACCCGGCGGCAAGCTTTCCCCTCGACACCGCGGCGGACGACGCCGGCGAGCGCCGGCAGGCCAATCGCGCCGTCGCCGTCAGCGCGGTCGGGCTGGCGCTGACCGGGCTGATCGAGTTGGTTATCGCGCTGCTGTCCGGATCGGTGGCGCTGCTGGGCGACGCGCTGCACAACCTGTCGGACGTCTCCACCAGCGCCCTGGTGTTCATCGGTTTCCGCGCGTCGCGCAAGCTACCCACCGAGCGGTATCCCTACGGTTACGAACGCGCCGAAGACCTCGCCGGTATTGGTGTGGGCCTGGTGATCTGGGGCAGCGCCGTCGTCGCAGGCTTCGAGAGCATCATTAAGCTGCTTCGCCACGGCGGCACCGGTTACGTGGGCTGGGGCATCGGCGCCGCGCTCGTGGGCGTGGTGGGCAACCAGGTGGTTGCCCGCTACAAACTGGTGGTGGGCAGGCGAATTCGATCGGCGACCATGGTGGCCGACGCCAAACATTCCTGGCTGGACGCGTTGTCGTCGGGCGGTGCGGTGCTCGGGCTGGTCGGCGTGGCGCTGGGCTGGGGCTGGGCCGACGCGGTCGCCGGGATCGTCGTCACCGGGTTCATCTGCCACGTCGGCTGGGAGGTGACCGTCGACATCGCGCATCGCCTACTCGACGGCGTCGACCCCGACGTCATCACCACCGCCGAGGCCGTTGCCGCCTCGGTCCCCGGTGTGACGCATGCGCACGCCCGGGCCAGGTGGACCGGTCGGACCCTGCGCGTCGAGGTGGAAGGCTTTTTGCACGCCGACACTGCGCTGGCGGCCGCCGACCAGATCGGTCGCAGTGTCGCCGCGGCGCTGACGCCCCAGATCCCGGAGATGCAGAGCTTCACGTGGACGGCCCGAGCCGCCTAGGTGACCAGAGGTCAGCCGCGACGGAACCGCTCCCGCAGCTGCGGGTCGTTCTCCCACCAGAGCCCCGATGGCGCCGCGCCTTCGGGCTCGGCGCCATCGGGGCTGTGCGCCTTCACCTCGGCCTCGTCCAACTCGGCGTCGACGGCGACCGCGTGTGCCTTCTCGTCGCGGGACATCGCGCGCATCAGCAGCAGCACGAACGGCCATCCCACCAAATCCCCGAGGATCCACAAGACGCCGGCGCCGATCGTCTGGTCGAGCCGCACGTCCGGACCCCAAGGCCGTTGCAGCGCCGTGTAATACGCCGCGCCGATCAACGAGCCCTGCCAGATGACCAATCCCAGGACACCGTCACCGAGCGCCTCGGCGACGGTGATCAGCAGCGAGATCGACTGCGGGTACCGGTGGGGCACGGGGTCTTCCTGCAGCCGGGCATAGAAGTAGCTAAAGCCTAGGGCCACCAACAGGATTCGCGTCGGCGCACCGATCCACTCGTCCTGCAGGGCCGCGGTGTACCACGGCGTCAGGTACAGCAACCACGGCGTGGCGAGCATCGCCACCGAGGTGGTCGCCGGATGAACGAGCACGCGCGCGAACCGGGTGGCCAACAAACCATCGATGCGGTCGCGGCCCGCCGGCCCAAGGGCGTTGCGAAAAACGGTGACCGGCTTGGCCTGTGCGATGAAGAACGGCACGACGTAGAGCAGCAACAACACCTGCAGCGCACGCACCCAGAACAGTACGTAGGCGTAGGCACCGAGGGCGCTGATCGTGGCCAGCACCCACACCAGCATGCCGACGCCGAAGCACGCGGCATTCGCGGCGCGGACGGGGCGTTCGGCGTCGCGACTGCGCCGGTAGCACCAGAGGTATCCGGTGGTGAGCACCACGACGACGGCCGCGGAGACGAGGTCGAAATGCCAAGTCTGGACGGCCGCGTCCCATGTCAGCGGTCCGGGATCGACGCGCACGGCACTAGCCTATTGCGGCGCGGATCGGCTCAGTTGCCTGCGGGACCGTCTGGCTTCGGACCGCGGTCCTCGCCGGTGACGTACTTCGGGCAGTAATGGGCGGCCGAGAGGTAGGTGAACTTGGCCGCGCTGGCGCCCTGGAAGGCCGGATTCTGGTTGCGCAGGTCCGTCACGATCTTCGCGTCGGGCTGGCCGTCGTCGAGCAGGTCGCACACCGACTTGCCGATGGTGATCGCGTTGCCACCGTCCTGATAGGTGATACCGGCGTCGCGGAGGTCTTTGAGAAAATCCTGATCGTTGTCGATGTCCGCGTGCGCCGGCGCGGCCAGGACGATCATGGTTGCGAGGCTGGTCAGCCCCAGGAGAAATCGCATAACGCAGTGATTGTCGCAAACCTGGCGGTGATCGGCATCTCGAACGTTACGAGGCGTTCGGCGCGCTCGTCGTGATGGCGCTCGGACAGTACGTGGTGGCGGCGATGGCCGCGAACTGGTTGGCCTTGTCCTGGCTCAGCGCGGAGTTCTTGGACAGCAGCGTCTTGACCACATCGGGCATCTGCGTGCCCTGACCGACCGTGTCGCACACCCATTTGCCCGCGCCCACAGCCTTGCCCGGGTCGGAGAAGGTGATGCCAGCGGCCCGCAGCGACGCGATGAACGAGTCATCGGTGGTGTCGGCGTCCGCCGGCACGGCCAGGCCGATCGCGACGGCCAGACCACACAGCGTGAGCAGTGGTTTCATGACTGACAGATTCTCCCAGAGCGGTCAATAGAGCGCACCTTTCGCGCACCGTCGTCAACCCGCGGTTGACTCCAGCGGTACGTCAACTTACCGTTGACGGCATGCCCGGGCCTGTCCGCATCGCCTACCCGATCCGTCTCGACGAGTTGATCAACGCCATCAAGGCGACCCGCCCGGAGGTACTGGATCAGCTCGCCGACGCCGTCCTGGCCGCCGAACACCTGGGCGAGATCGCCGACCATTTGATCGGCCACTTCGTGGACCAGGCCCGCCGCTCCGGAGCGTCCTGGACCGACATCGGCAAGAGCATGGGCGTCACCAAGCAGGCCGCCCAGAAGCGATTCGTGCCGCGCGCCGAGCCCGCCGTCCTCGATCTCGAACACGGGTTCGGGCGCTTCACGCCGCGGGCACGGGGCGCGGTCGTGGCGGCGCAGAACGCCGCCCACGAAGCGGGCAACAGCGAGATCGCCCCTGACCACCTGTTGCTCGGTGTGCTCAGCGACGCGGCCGCCCTGGCTTCGGTGTTGCTACACCTGCAGAACGTCGACACCGGGGCGCTGCGTGCCGCCGCGTCCGAGGCGATCGCCGCGCTGCGCGTGGATGCCGAACCGCCACAACTCATTCCATTCAGCGGGCCGGCGCGCAAGGCGCTAGAACTCGCCGTTCGCGAGGCACTCCGGCTGGGCCACAACTACGTCGGCACCGAGCACCAACTGCTGGCCCTGCTGGAGCTGGAGGGCGGGGACGGACCGCTGCACCGAAGCCGCGTCGACAAAGACCGGGTCGAGGCGGATCTGCTCACGGCGCTGCAATCCCTCGCCGGTGGCAAAAGCGCCGCGCCCGGCGACAGTGGAGACGGCTGACCAGTGTGGCCGACCCCTCCCTTTGGCATCAGCGCGTATGCAATCATGCGAGAGTCCCCTGCAACGGCGCCAAGGAGGCACGACATGGTGAAGATGCACCACTGGCTGCTGGTGGCCTCCGCCTTTGTGGTTGCCGTCGCCGGCGCCATTACTGTCGGCGTCGCCACGGTGCCGATGCCCCGCGCGTGGGCCGGTGACGCGCCGATCGGCCACATCGGTGACACGCTGCGGGTGGACAATGGCACTTTCATCGCCGACGTCACCGTGAGCGGTGTGGCGCCCTGCGACCCGCCGCCGGGATTCGGCTACACCCGCGAAGGCACCTTCAGAGGCTTCCCGGGCAGCACCGTCGACCGCGCCGACGTCACCATCCGCGCGATCCAGGTGCCCAATCCGTACGTCATGGCGACCGTCTTGAGTTTCAACGGGGTGACTCCGACGGCCGACGCTTACAAGCCGCGGGCCTCCGATGCACCCGACGCGCTGGACAACGTGCTCGTCAACGCCCCGAACGGCGCGATCGTGCGCGGCGGCGTGTACTGGGACGCCTACCGCGATCCCGTCTCCGCCGTCGTCCTGTTGGACAAGAAGACGGGCTACCACCTCGCGCAGTGGAACCTCTGACAGGAACGTTCCAAATCGCGCCGGCGGGCTCCGCTGACGCCCTAGAGCTGGCTGCCGTTGCGGCACAAACGTTTCCGCTGGCATGTCCGCCCGCGGCGGGCGCGGATGACATCGCGTCGTTTATCGACGCGAAACTGTCGGCCGCCCGGTTCGACGAGTATCTCCGCGATCCGGAGCGCGCCATCGCCACCGCGCGCCAGGGCGACCGAATTGTCGGTTACGCCATGCTGGTTCGTGGCGTGTCCGATCATGCCGGCGTACAGCGAGCCGTGCGCATCAGCCCGGCGGCCGAGCTGTCGAAGATGTATGTCCTGCCCGACCGCCACTCCAGCGGGGCCGCGGCGGCGCTGATGGAACGCATGCTGGCCGTCGCGACCGACTGGGGCACTCGCTGCGTGTGGCTTGGTGTGAACCGGGCAAACCAACGCGCACAACGCTTTTACCGCAAGAGCGGGTTCGCTATCGCCGGCACCAGGACATTTCAACTGGGCAACGCCGTCGAGAGCGACTACGTCATGATCCGTGAGCTTGGTTAGCCCGCGGCGGTGAGCGCCACCAGCCGGGAAGTGGCCCGTAGGTACTTCTTTCGGTATCCCCCGGCCAGCATCTCCGCGCTGAAGATGGTGTCCAGCTTGGTACCCGATGCCACCACTGGAATGCCCGCGTCATAAAGCCGATCGGTCAGCGACACCAGCCGCAGCGCGACGTTCTGATCGTCGATGCCGTGCACGCCGGTCAAAAACACCCCGCTGACCCCCTCGATCAGCGTCAGATACCGCGACGGGTGCATGGTGGCCAGGTGCGCACACAGCGCATCGAAATCGTCGAGCGTCGCGCCGTCGACCCGCGCGGCCCGCGCCGCCACCTCGGCGTCGGACAGCGGCCGCGGCGCGGGCGGCAGGCCTCGGTGCCTATAGTCGGGCCCTTCGATCCGTACGGTCGTGAAAATGCTTGCCAGCGTGCTGATTTCGCGCAGAAAATCTCGTGCCGCGAAGCGGCCCTCACCGAGCTGCTCGGGCAGCGTGTTGGAGGTGGCGGCCACCGACACGCCGCGCTCGACCAGCGACGAGAGCAGCCGCGAGATCAGCGTGGTGTTGCCCGGATCGTCGAGTTCGAATTCGTCGATGCAGACCGCGGTGTAGGTGGCCAGCAGGTCGATACACTCCACGAAGCCGAACACCCCGGCCAGCTGGGTCAGCTCGCCGAACGTCGCAAACGCCTTGGGAGCCGGGCCATCCGGTGACCCGCCCGGTCCTTCACCAGGCAGCTGGTAGTAGGCCGACGCCAGCAGGTGCGTCTTGCCCACACCGAACCCGCCGTCCAGGTACAGCCCGACGCCGGGCAGAATTTCGCGCCGGCCCAACAGCTTTCGCCGGCCGGCGCGCCGCTCGACGGCCTGCCTGCAGAAGTTCTGACACGCCGCCACCGCGGCGGCCTGCGTGGGCTCCGCCGGATCGGGCCGATACGTCGCGAAGCTCACCCCGGCGAAGGTCGGGGGCGGCCGCAATTGGGCGATCAGCCGTTCCGGCGACACCGTCGGATGCCGATCCACCAGGTGAGCCGGGCCTCCCGAAGCGCCCGCGGAGGTGGACCCGTCCATGCAGGAACCTTAGCGGCGTGCTGCAATCAGACTCATGCCCGACTCTGGCGGCCCCGAGAGTTTCGCGACCCCCGCGACGTCAGAGACGCCGTTGTCGCTGCTCGGTTCGGTGCGCGGACTCGACGACGGCGACCTCTCACGGTTCTACGGCTATCCCGAACACGACGGGACGTGGGTGCGGGCGAACTTCATCACCAGCGTCGACGGAGGGGCCACCTCGGGTGGCAGCAGCGGCGCGATGGGCGGCCCTGGCGACCGGTTCATCTTCAACCTGCTGCGGGAACTCGCCGACGTCATCGTGGTGGGCGCGGGCACCGTGCGGATCGAGGGTTACTCCGGCGCGCAGGTCGGTGTGGCCCGCCGCCAGCGGCGGCAGGCCCGCGGACAAAGCGAGGTTCCGCAACTGGCAATCGTGACCGGATCGGGTCACCTCAACCGGGACATGACGGTGTTCACCCGCACCGAGGTGCAGCCGCTGGTGCTCACCTGCACCGCGGCGGCCGAGCAGACGCGCCGGGCGCTCAGCGGCCTGTGCGAGGTGCTCGACTGCTCCGGCCGCGATCCCGAGAGGATCGATGAGGCCGCCCTGCTGGCGACCCTCGGCTGCGCGCGGCATGCGCCGCATCCTCACCGAGGGCGGGCCGACGCTGCTGGACTCGCTGATGCAGCGCGACATGCTCGACGAGCTGTGCCTGACGATCGCGCCCTGCCTCGTCGGCGGCCAGGCGCGACGCATCGCGACCGGTCCGGGGCAGCTGCTCACCCGGATGCGGTGTGCCCATGTCCTGACCGACGACGCCGGCTACCTTTACACCCGCTACGTCAAGGCCTAGCTACTGTGGTCGGCATGAGTCGGCCGTACACGTGCGCCACGATCCTGGTTGCGGTGACCGCGTTGCTGGCCGGTTGCGTCCCGGGCCTGGCCGCCGATCCGCGGTTCGCCACCAATTCCGGTGCGCGGCCGCAGGGCGCGGCGACCTCGAAGCCGGCGCCCGGCGGCCCACCACCGATCGCCGCACCCAAGAACGACTTGGCGTGGCACGACTGCACCTCACGGGTGTTCGCCGACGCTGCGGTTCACGCCGCCGCCGGCGTCCAATTGGATTGCGCGAACTACGACGCCGACCTGGATCCGGTCAACGGAGGGGGCGGCAGCCTGAGCATCGGCGTGGTGCGCGCCCGCTCGAACCAGACACCCCAGGACGCCGGGCCGCTCGTCTTCACCACCGGTTCCGATCTGCCGTCCTCGGCGCAGTTGCCGATCTGGCTGTCGCGGGCGGGCGCCGACGTGCTCGCCACCCACCCCATCGTTTCCGTCGACCGCCGGGGCATCGGACTGTCGAGCCCCATCGACTGCCGCGACAAATCCGACCGTCAGCAGATGCGCGACCAGTCGCAATTCCAGACCGGCGACGACCCGGTGGCCAACCTTTCCGAGGTCTCCAACACCGCCACCACCAACTGCGGCGACGCCGTCGGGATCGGGCCGAACGCGTCGTCCTACGACGACGCGCACGCCGCCTCCGACATCGAGCGGTTGCGCACCCTATGGGACGTGCCCACCCTCGCGCTGATCGGCATCGGCAACGGCGCGCAGGTGGCGCTGGCCTACGCCGGATCGCGGCCGGACAAGGTGGCGCGCTTGATCCTCGACTCACCGGTTGCGTTGGGCACCAACGCCGAGGCCGCCGCCGAGCAACGGGTCAAGGGGCAGCAGGCCGCGCTCGACGCCTTCGCCGCGCAGTGCATCGCGGTGAACTGCGCACTGGGTGCGGACCCGAAGGGTGCCGTCAGCGCCCTGCTGGCCGACGCCCGCGCGGGCAAGGGCCCCGGTGGCGCGTCGGTTGCGCAGGTGGCCAACGCCATCACCGTCGCGCTCGGTTATCCCGCCGGCGGCCGCGTCAACGCCACCACCAACCTGGCCAACGCGCTCGCGGGCGCCCGCTCCGGCGACACCAACGCGCTGACCAACCTGATCAACCACGCCAACGCCATCCAGGACTCCGACGGCCAGTTCGTCAACGTGTGCAGCGACGCGGTCAATCGCCCCACGCCGGACCGCGTGCGCGAGCTCGTCGTCGCCTGGGGCAAGCTTTACCCCGACTTCGGTACCGTCGCCGCGCTCAACATGGTCAAGTGCGTGCACTGGCCCACGGGTTCGCCGCCACCCACCCCGAAGACACTCAAGGTCGACGTGCTGCTGCTCGGTGTGCAGAGCGACCCGATCGTCGGTACCGACGGCGTCGCGGCGACCGCGGCCAGCATCATCAACGCCAACGCTGCCAGCAAGCGGGTGATGTGGCAGGGCATCGGCCACGGCGCAAGCATCTTCTCGGGCTGCGCTGTTGCACCGCTGATCGGCTACCTCAACAGCGGCAAATTGCCCAACACCGACACTTACTGCCCGGCCTGAGCTGCTTTCCGGCTCGCGTGGCCCCCGGTGTACGGTGCGCTGGTGACGGCAGCTGAATCGACCCGAACCGGCTTGCGTGATTGGACCCTGGCCGCCTTTAGTCCCCGCACCGGGCCGCTGAGCACGTCGACGGTGCTGCGGTCGGCGCTGTGGCCGGTGGCCATTATGTCGGTGTTGCACCGCAGCATCATCCTCACCCTCAACGGCAACATCACCGACGACTTCAAACCGGTGTACCGCGCGGTCCTCAACTTCCGGCGCGGCTGGGACATCTACAACGAGCACTTCGATTACGTCGACCCGCACTACCTGTACCCGCCGGGCGGGACGCTGTTGATGGCGCCGTTCGGATACCTGCCCTTCGCGCCGTCGCGCTACCTGTTCATCCTGATCAACACCGTGGCCATCCTGATCGCCTGGTATCTGCTGCTGCGGATGTTCAAATTCACGCTGGCTTCGGTGGCCGCGCCCGCGCTGCTGCTGGCCATGTTCTGCACGGAGAGCGTGACCAGCACGCTGGTGTTCACGAACATCAACGGCTGTGTGCTGCTGGCGGAGGTCCTGTTCATTCGGTGGCTACTGGACGGGAGGGTCGGGCGCCAATGGTGGGCCGGCTTGGTGATCGGCCTGACGCTCACGCTCAAACCGGTGCTGGGCCCGCTGCTGTTGCTGCCGCTGCTGAATCGCCAATGGCGGACGCTGGTGCCGGCCATCGCGGTCCCCGTCGTCGTCAACGTGGCCGCGTGGCCGTTGGTGAGCGATCCCATGGACTTCGTCACGAAAACGGTGCCCTACTTCCTGGGCACCCGGGACTACTTCAACAGCTCCATCGAGGGCAACGGCGTGTACTTCGGCCTGCCCACCTGGCTGATCGTGTTCATGCGAATCCTGTTCACCCTGCTGATGATCGGTGCGATGTGGCTGTTGTACCGCTACTACCGCACCCGAGACCCGTTGTTGTGGTTCACCAGCTCGTCGGGTGTGCTGCTGCTGTGGTCGTTCCTGGTTTCGTCGCTGGCCCAGGGTTACTACTCGATGATGCTGTTCCCGTTCTTGATGACGGTGGTGCTGCGAAACTCGCTGATCCGCAACTGGCCGGCCTGGCTCGGGATCTATGGCTTCATGGCGCTGGACGACTGGCTGATTTACAAGTACATGAGGTACGGCCGCGCGTTGCATTACCTCAAGATCACCTACGGCTGGTCGCTGTTGCTGATCGTCGCGTTCACCGTGCTGCTCTTCCGCTTTTTGGATGCCAAGGCCGAGAACCGGCTGGAAGACGGCATCGATCCCGCGTGGCTGACGACCGAGCCCGGGCGCGACGCGGAGCCCGGGCGCGACGCGGTGACCGCAAGCTCGCCGGAGCCGGAAGGGGCGGCTCATCGCCATTCGAGCTAGCGTGGATGCATGACCTCCCCCGACGTGTCGCAGCCCAAGGTGCAACTGAGCGACGACGAGTGGCGCAAGAAACTCAGCCCGGAAGAGTTCCACGTGCTGCGCCGAGCCGGCACCGAACGGCCCTTCACCGGTGAATACACCGACACCAAAACCGAAGGCGTGTACCAGTGCCGGGCCTGTGGCGCCGAATTGTTCCGCAGCAAGGAGAAATTCGAGTCGCACTGCGGCTGGCCGTCGTTCTTCGACCCGGCCAAATCCGACGCGGTGATTCTGCGGCCCGACCATTCGATGGGCACGACGCGCACCGAGGTGCTGTGCGCAAATTGCCACAGCCACCTGGGCCACGTATTCGCCGGCGAGGGCTACCCGACGCCGACGGATCAGCGCTACTGCATCAACTCCGTCTCGCTGCGGCTGGTGCCGGCGGGCGGATAGTCCGGGTCCGTTTCCCGCGGCGTCTCGGGATCGCGCGCCGCGGGAGCATATGCTGATTGCCCACCTCTGAGCGACAATTCAGCGACAACCGCGCTGTTTTTCACCGCGCCGCATGAGTTGTCGCTCGAAGGCGGGCAAAAACCCACTTCCCTCCGCGGGTGACAACTGGGACGGGTAGGACCTCGGCCGCAGTCAGTCCACCCTGGTGGCGTGCACTTCCCAGAACGGGGCGTGTGCCCGACCGCCCTCGAGCCACGGCTCGATCACCCGGAAGCGCTCCAGCAATTTCTCCGCCTGGTCGGCCATGTCCGGGTTGCGCTTGGCCATCGCCTCGATGGACTCGACGCTGACGTTAACCCGGTAGGTGGTCGTGCCCAGATAGGTGATCTCCCAGCCGCCGTCCGGAAGCACGTCGCGAAAGTCGTTCTCGGACAACGACCGCAGCATCTTGAAGCCATTGACGTTGTGTTCACCGAACTCGAACATGTACAGCCGTGCGCCCGGTTTGGTGGCGCGGTGCAGCGCCTGCACATAGGATCTGCGCAGCTCGGGCTCGGTGCTGAAGGTGTGGTAGAAGGCGCAGTCGACCACTGTGTCGAAGCGGCCGTCGAACCCGTCCAGCTTGGTCGCGTCGGCCAGCTCGAAGTTGACCGACACCCCGGCCTTTTGGGCGTTCTCCCGGGCGCGCTCGATGGCTCCCGCCGAGCCGTCGATCCCGGTCGCCGAATATCCCTTGGACGCGTAATAGATGGCGTGATGGCCTGGGCCGGTGCCCGGGTCGAGCACCTCACCCTTGATAGCGCCGAGCGCGACGAGCTGCTGGACCACCGGCTGGGGGCCACCGATATCCCACGGTGTGGCGGCCGGCAGGCCGTGCGACGTCCGCTGGTCGCGGTACATCTCCTCGAAGCGGGTGGGATCGGTCGGATCGAATGTCGTCATTTGGCGCCACTCCTCCTCATCGCTTCGCTCTGCATCGTCGCCGGCGCGGTTGTCATGGCAGGGCATTCACCAGCTGCTCGACGGGAACCCGGGGGCCGGTGAAGAACGGCGTCTCCTCGCGGGTGTGCCGGCGGGCGTCGGTGGCACGCAGTTCGCGCATCAGGTCGACGATGCGGTGCAGTTCGGGAGCCTCGAAGGCCAGCAGCCACTCGTAGTCGCCGAGCGCGAAAGCCGGGACCGTGTTGGCACGGACGTCCTTGTATTCGCGCGCAGCCATGCCGTGCTCGGCGAGCATGCGGCGGCGTTCCTCGTCGGGCAGCAGGTACCACTCGTAGGACCGCACAAAGGGATACACGCAGATGTAGGCGCCGGGTTCCTCGCCGGCCAGGAATGCCGGGATGTGGCTCTTGTTGAACTCGGCCGGCCGATGCAACGCCACACTGCTCCACACCGGCGAACTGGCCCGCCCCAGCGCCGTGGTGCGCCGGAAATCGGCGTAGGTGGCCTGCAGCGCCTCGACGTGTTCGGCGTGGGTCCAGATCATGAAGTCGGCGTCGGCCCGCAGGCCCGCGACGTCGTACAGGCCGCGCACCACGACGCCGCGCTCCTCCTGCTGCTTGAAGAAGGTCGACGCTTCATCGATGACGTCGTCCCGCTGGTCACCGAGCTCACCTGGTTCAACGGAGAACACCGAGAACATCAGGTAGCGGATCGCGGAGTTGAGCGAATCGTAGTCGAGCTTGGCCATGGAACCTATCGTGCCACCTGCGCGTCCGAGTCTCCGATGGCCCTGATCACACGCTCGACCGCGCGCCCGGCCGCACCGACGCAGGCCGGCACGCCGATGCCGTCGAGGTAGCTGCCGGCCACCGCGAGCGTCGGGGGCAGCCCCGCGCGGACCTCGGCCACCAGATCGGCATGGCCGGGCCCGTACTGCGGCATCGCGTCGATCCAGCGCTGGATGCGGACGTCGACGGGGTGGATGGTCAGCCCGAACACGGTGGCCAGGTCACCCAACGCCCAGGTCAGCAGCTCGTCGTCGGACGTGTCGGCCGCCACGCGATCGCCGAACCGCCCAAACGACAGCCGCAGTAGCTGCGCGTCACCCCGAGCACCCCACTTGCGCCCCCATTTTCTGGAAGACAGCGTGATGGCCTTGGCCCGCAACCGCTCACCGGTGGCCACCAGCACGCCCGAACACTCCGGGAACGCGGTATCGCCCGGCACCGCGAGCGCCATCACCACCGACGATGCGCTGCTGATGCGCCGGGCGGCGGCGACGCTGCGCGGGGCGATCTCGGCCAGCAGGCGGCAACACTGCCCCGCCGGAACGGCCAGGATCACCGCGTCTGCGGCCCAGCGCGCGCCGGTGTCGTCGACCACGGCCCAGCCGGCGCCCGCGCGCTCGAGCCGCGACACCGTAGCGCGCACCCAGCGCGGGCGCCCGCGCGCGACCAACTCATCGATCAGCACCTGGTAGCCGCCCTCCAGCGACCCGAACACCGGCGCGCCGGTGGCCGGCGGCAACGCCCGCCCCACGGCGTCCGTCAGGCTGGTGGCGCCCCGGTCCAGCGCCGCCGCCACCGGCGGGGCGGCCGCGCGCAGGCCGATGGTGGCCGCCGAACCCGCATAGACCCCGCTCAGCAGCGGGTCCACCGACCGGGACACCACTTGGTCGCCGAATCGCTCACCCACCAGGTCGGCCACCGCGGGGTCGCTGCCCGGTTCCCATGACAGCGGGCGGGTGGGTTCGGCCTCGATGCGGGCGACCGTGGCCTCGTCGACCAGTCCCGCCACCGACGCCGCCGACGACGGGATCCCGACGACGGTGCCGGCGGGCAGTGGGCGCAACTCGTGCCGGCTGTAGATCAGCGGGCGTGCTCCGGTCGAAACACGTTGGCGTCCAGACAGATTCAATTCAGCCAGCAGTGCGGGCATTTCGGGGCGACGCAGCACGAAAGCCTCGGCACCCAGATCCATCGGCACCCCGCCGACCACCTCGGTGCGCAGGACGCCGCCGAGCCTGTCTCCCGGATCGAACAGCGTGATGGCCGCGTCGTCACCGGCGGCCATGCGGAGCCGATAGGCCGCCGTCAGACCCGAAATACCGCCCCCTACAACACAATACGAGGGAGAAGTCATAGGGAGTGGACCAGCGACACCAGGTTGGTCAGCACGCCGGGATCCGTTTCGGGCAGCACGCCGTGGCCGAGGTTGAAAACATGACCGGCGGCGCCGGCGTCGATCGCGCGGCGGCCGTCGTCCACAACAGCGCGCGCCGCGCGTTCCACCACCGGCCAGCCCGCCAACACGACCACCGGATCGAGGTTGCCCTGCAACGCCGTACCGGGTTGCACACGGGTCGCCGCGTCGGTCAGGGACGTTCGCCAATCCACGCCCACCACGTTCGCACCGACCGACGACATGGCGCCCAGCAATTCGGCAGTCCCGACCCCGAAATGGGTCATCGGCACGTCGTAGTCGGCGAGCGCGGCGAACACCCGGGTGCTGTGCGGCTGCACGTAGGCACGGTAATTCGCCAGGGACAGCGCCCCCGCCCACGAATCGAACACCTGAATGGCGTCCACGCCGGCCTCCAGCTGCACCCGCAAGAAGCCCACGGTGATGTCGGTCAGCTTCTCCATCAGCGCGTGCCAGGTGTCCGGCTCGGCCAGCATCATCGCCTTGGTGCGCGCGTGGTGGCGACTGGGGCCGCCCTCGATCAGATAGGACGCCAACGTGAACGGGGCGCCCGCGAAGCCGATCAGCGCAACGTTGCCGAGAGCGGCCACCAGCAGCGACACCGCGTCGGACACCGGCTGGACGCGTTGCCGCTCAAGGGGTTTGATGGCCGCCACATCGGCGGCGGTGCGCACCGGCGACTCGATGACCGGCCCGACCCCGGCGACGATGTCCAGGTCGATACCAGCACCCAGCAGCGGCACCACGATGTCGGAGAACAGGATCGCCGCGTCGACGTCGTGGCGGCGCACCGGCTGCAGGGTGATCTCGCAGACCAACTCGGCGTCGAAGCAGGCCGACAGCATGTCGGTCTGGGCCCGCAGCGCCCGGTATTCGGGCAGCGAGCGACCGGCCTGCCGCATGAACCACACCGGCACCCGGTTGGGTTTGCGGCCGGTCACGGCGGCCAGATACGGCGACTCGGGAAGGTCGCGGCGAGTAGTCATCGGTCCTAATGCTGCCATGACCGGAGAACACCGAACTGCGCTGCGTACGATCAACGACCGCGACCGTTTGAACGTCAGGAGCTCTGAGATGCCGGTGAGTCAGCCCCCAGCGAGTTACGACGCGTTTCCCAGCCTGCGCTGCGAGCTTGGTGAGAACGGCGTGCTGACGCTGGTTCTCGACGCCCCCGGCCTGAATTCGGTCGGGCCGCAGATGCATCGCGACCTCGCCGACATCTGGCCGGTGATCGACCGCGATGCCGCCGTGCGCGCCGTCCTGGTCCGCGGTGAAGGCAAGGCCTTTTCCTCCGGCGGCAGCTTCGACCTGATCGACGAGACGATCAACGACTACCAGGGCCGGCTCCGCATCATGCGCGAAGCCCGCGACCTGGTGCACAACATGATCAACTGCGACACCCCGGTCGTGTCGGCGATCCGGGGGCCGGCGGTGGGCGCGGGCCTGGTGGTGGCGCTGCTCGCCGACATCTCGGTGGCGGGCCGGACCGCCAAGCTCATCGACGGGCACACCAAGCTCGGTGTGGCGGCCGGCGACCACGCCGCGATCTGCTGGCCGCTGCTGGTCGGCATGGCCAAGGCCAAGTATTACCTGCTGACCTGCGAGACGCTGCTGGGTGAGGAAGCCGAGCGGATCGGGCTGGTGTCCACCTGCGTCGACGACGACGACGTGCTGTCCACCGCCACCCGCATCGCCGAGAACCTGGCGCAGGGCGCGCAGAACGCGATCCAGTGGACCAAGCGCAGCCTCAACCACTGGTATCGCATGATGGGCCCCACCTTCGAGACCTCGGTGGGCCTGGAATTCCTCAGTTTCAGCGGCCCCGACGTGCAGGAAGGCTTGGCCGCCCACCGCGAGAAACGCCAGGCGCGTTTCACCCGCTGACCGCGGCCTGAGCTGCATATATAGCTTTGGTGGAGGCCCGGTAACGGCTTGGTCGCGGCGGGTTTGAAACGCGGCGCGCCTGTCGCGGCGTGTCGGGCTGTAGGTCTACCGTCGATCCCTGTGACCCGTGCCGTGACGACTCAGAACGGTCGGGATGAACAGGAGCGGCGCCAAGTGACCACATCCGAACCGGCCCCATTCCGCGAGGCGGTAGAGGCGATGAACGCCGTCGTCGTGCGGTCGGAGATCGAGTTGGGTCCCATCCGGCCGCCGCAACGCTTGGCTCCCCACAGTTTCGCCCTGGGCGCCGAGGTCAAACATCCCGATCCCGACATCATCCCCGAGCGGTCCGACGGCGATGCCTTCGGACGGTTGATCCTGCTGTACGACCCCGAAGGGGCCGACGCGTGGGACGGCACCATCCGCATGGTCGCCTACATCCAGGCCGACCTTGACCCCAGTGAGGCGGTCGACCCCCTGCTGCCCGAAGTAGCGTGGAGCTGGCTAGTCGAGGCACTGGAGTCACGTATGGAACAAGTCGTCGCCCTGGGCGGCACCGTCACCGCCACCACGTCGGTGCGCTACGGGGACATCTCCGGGCCGCCGCGCGCCCACCAGCTCGAGCTGCGCGCGTCATGGACCGCGACGTCGCCCGCGGTCGGTGGGCATGTCGAGGCGTTCTGCGAGGTATTGGAGCACGCCGCCGGTCTACCACCCGCAGGAGTCACCGACCTGAGCTCGCGGTCACGCGCCTAGCATGGGCGAACCGTCGGCCGACGGGCGGGGCAGCAGCGCGCCCGGCGACGTCGGCACCGACCCCGCCCCCACCCCGCTGCGGCATCCGGCCGAAGGCGTCCCGCCCATCTCGGTGAGTGTCCACGAGATCGAGGCCGCCGCCCAGCGACTGGACCGCGGGCACGGGCCCTTCGCGGTGGACGCCGAGCGGGCATCGGGTTTTCGGTACTCCAACCGGGCCTACCTGATCCAGATCCGGCGGGCCGGTTCCGGCACGGTGCTGATCGATCCGGTGAGCCACGGCGCCGACCCGCTCGAGGCACTGCGGCCGGTGGCCGAGGTGCTGAGCAACGACGAATGGATCCTGCACTCCGCCGATCAGGACCTGCCGTGTTTGGCGGAGGTGGGCATGCGGCCGCCGGCGCTATATGACACCGAACTCGCCGGACGGCTGGCCGGATTCGAACGCGTGAACCTGGCGACCATGGTCGAGCGGCTACTGGGCGTCGGGCTGGCCAAGGGTCACGGCGCGGCCGACTGGTCCAAGCGTCCCCTGCCCGCCGAATGGCTCAACTACGCCGCCCTGGATGTGGAACTGCTCATCGAGCTGCGCGTGGCGATGGCCGACGTCCTGGCCGGGCAGGGCAAAACCGATTGGGCCGCACAGGAATTCGACTACCTGCGCGACGCGGGTTTCAAAGATCCGGGTGCCGCGGTGCGACGGGACCGGTGGCGGCGAACGTCGGGCATCCATCGGGTGCGCGATCAGCGTGGCCTGGCGGCGGTCCGCGAATTGTGGTTGACGCGCGACCGGATCGCGCAGCGCCGCGACATAGCGCCGCGCCGCATCCTGCCCGACTCGGCCATCATCGATGCCGCCCTGGCCAACCCGACGACCGTCGACGAGCTCGTCGCGTTGCCGGTATTCGGCGGGCGCAATCAGCGGCGCAGCGCCGCGACGTGGCTGGCGGCGCTGGACGAGGCCCGGCGAACCAAGAACCCACCCGGGGACAGCGAGCCGCCGAACGGTCCGCCGCCGCCGGCGCGATGGAGCAGGCGCAAACCGGAGGCCGCCGCCCGGCTCGAGGCCGCGCGCTCGGCGCTGTCCGAGGTCTCCGAGCGGGTCAACGTTCCCACCGAGAACCTGGTCTCGCCGGACCTGGTGCGACGGCTGTGCTGGGACTGGACGGCCGCGCCGGACCCGTTCGACGCCGTCGAGACGTTCCTGCGCGCCGGGCAGGCCCGGCCATGGCAGCGGGAGTTGGTGGATCCCGCTCTGGCCCGGGCGCTGCAGGCGCCCACTGAGGACGACTAATCGAGGTGTTCGCGGATCTCCGCTTCGGTGGCACCGCTGCCCAGCGCCGCGACCCAGCCGGTGATGCGCCGGGCCACGTCCTGGTCGGTCAACGCCAGATCCGACAGCAGCTCGCCACGGGAGGCGTGCTCGTAGAACCGCTGCGGCAGTCCGACGTCGCGGCACGGAATGTCGATCTCGGCGCGGCGCAGGGCGGCCGACACCGCCGAGCCCACCCCGCCGTTGACCCCGTTGTCCTCGCACGTGACGACGAGCTTGTGTTGGGCCGCCAGTTCCAGGACTCTCTCCGAAACCGGCAGTACCCAACGCGGGTCAATGACCGTGACGCCGATTCCCTGGTCCTGTAGTCGCCTGGCCACCGCCAGCGCCATCGGCGCGAACGCGCCGACACCGATCAGCAGCACGTCGTGGTTGCACCCGCCGGCCGGGACCGCGAGCACGTCGACACCCGAGATGCCCGATCCGCGACGCTCGATCGCCGGGATGTCCTCGCCCACATCACCTTTGGGGAAGCGCAGCGCCGTGGGACCGTCGCCGACGTGGAGCGCCTCACCGAGTTCCTCCCGCAATCGGGTGGCGTCCCGGGGTGCGGCCACCCGCATGCCGGGCACGATGCCCAGTATCGACATGTCCCACATGCCGTTGTGGCTGGCGCCGTCCGACCCGGTGATGCCGGCCCGGTCGAGCACCATGGTGACCGGGAGCTTGTGCAGCGCCACGTCCATCATGATCTGGTCGAAGGCCCGGTTGAGGAACGTCGAATAGATGGCCACCACCGGGTGCATGCCCCCCATGGCAAGGCCGGCCGCCGACGTCATCGCGTGCTGTTCTGCGATGCCGACGTCGAACAAGCGGTCCGGGAACTGCTGCCCGAACGGCGTCAGCCCGGTCGGGCCGGGCATGGCGGCGGTGATGGCCACGATGTCGCGGCGCTTCCTGGCGTAGCCGATGAGGGCGTCGGAGAACGTCGCCGTCCAGCCGGGTCCGGCGACCTTGGTTGCCCGCCCGGTGACCGGGTCGATGACGCCGCAGGAATGCATCTGCTCGGCCTCGTCGTCCTCGGCCGGGGCGAAGCCCATCCCTTTGCGCGTCACCACGTGCACGATCACCGGGCGGCCGAAGCCGCGGGCGTGCCGTAACGCGGCCTCCACCGCGCGTTCATCGTGCCCGTCGACCGGACCCACATACTTCAAACCCAGATCGGTGAACATCAGCTGCGGTGACAACGAGTCCTTGATGCCCGCCTTGACGCTGTGCATGACGCGGTAGGCGATCCTGCCGACCAGCGGCAGCGCGCGCAGCGCGTCGCGGCCCTTCTCCATGGCCTGCTCGTAGGCCGGCTGCAGCCTCAGCGAGGCGAGATGGTCGGCGACACCGCCGATCGTCGGGGCATAGCTGCGGCCGTTGTCGTTGACCACGATGATGACCGGGCGGCCGGAAGCGGCGATGTTGTTCAGCGCCTCCCAGCACATGCCGCCGGTGAGCGCGCCGTCGCCGATCACCGCGACCACGTGGCGATTGCGATGCCCACTCAGTTCGAAGGCCTTGGCCAGGCCGTCGGCGTAGGACAACGACGCGCTGGCGTGGCTGGACTCGACCCAGTCGTGCTCGCTCTCGGCGCGCGACGGATACCCGGACAGCCCACCCTTCTTGCGCAGGCTCTCGAACTCGAGGGAGCGGCCCGTCAGCATCTTGTGGACGTAGGCCTGATGGCCGGTGTCGAAGATGATCGGGTCGTGGGGCGAGTCGAACACCCGGTGCACGGCGAGCGTCAGCTCCACCACGCCCAGATTGGGCCCCAGATGTCCCCCGGTGGCAGCGACCTTGTGAATCAGGAACTCGCGAATTTCGGCGGCCAGTTCGCGAAGTTCATGTTGGGAAAGGTGCTGCAGATCAGCGGGCCCGCGGATCTGTTCCAGCATCCAGTCAGTCTACGCAGCGCCCGCGAGAACAGCTGGGGACGTGGCAGGCGTTCACCGCGCCTGTGCGGGGCCGAACAGTTCGGCCAGGGTGTCATGAAGTTCGGGATCTGCCAGGATGACGACCTCGTCCCCGGCCTCGAGTTCGGTGTCGCCACGCACCGGCACCAGGCCAGTGGTGCGGACCACGATGCTCACCCAGATGTCACCGACACGGTCACCGAGACCCTCGACTGTGGAACGCTCGGCAACAGACCCGTTCGCGACGCTGAAGCGATGGACCCCCTGCGGTTCGTCGGAGAGTCGCACACCTATCTCCCATGGCCGGGTCTCCACGGTGCGCATGGGCAGGTGCAACAGTCTGGCGGCAGCAGGCACCGAGCTGCCCTGCACCAGCACTGAGAAGACGACGACGATGACCACGATGCCGTACAGGCGTTCGGCGTCGGCGAGGTGAGCGGCCCGCAGCAACTCGCCTAGCAGGATCGGCACTGCACCCTTGAGCCCGGCGAAAAGAACGAAAGTGCGTTCGTTTCGCTGCAATCGGACAGGAACCAGGCAGGACCCCACCGCCAACGGCCGAATCAGCACTGTCAAAGCCACAGCGAGGACGAGCCCGGAAACCCATACATCGGGATGGCCAAGGACATTGAGGTCGACCGTCAAACCCAGAACGGCAAACGCGACGATTTCCGCCAGACCGGCCAGGGCGGTGTGGAATCGCTTGATCTCCGGCTTGTAGGGCGCGCGAGCGTCGCCGATCACGATGCCGGCTACGAACACGGCCAGAAATCCCGAGCCGTGCGCGAGCGTGGCAATGCCGTACAACATCAGGCAGGATGCCAGCGTTCGTAACGAGTAGAGACCTTCGCTCGGCAAGGCGACGCGGCGCATGAAGACGAGTAGGACACGACCGCCGAGGATCCCGACGGCCAGGCCGACCGCCATCTGTAGAACGAATTGTGTTCCCACGCTGGCGAATCCGGCTGCGGTAAGACCACCGGCGGCGATCAGGCTGGACATCAAGGAGATGCCGACCGGATCGTTGGCACCTGACTCGCCTTCCAGGATGGTGCCGCTGCGGCCGCTGATCTCGCGTTTGCCCAGAACGGAGAAGACCACGGCCGGATCGGTCGGAGCCACGGCTGTGGCCACAAGCACCGCGGGAAACCAGCTGATTCCGCATGCGTAGTGCAGCACTAGTGCCGCGCCTGCTGCGGTGAGAGCGGTGCCCACGACGCCCACCGACAGGATCGGGACGGCGGCCGCTCGGAAGCGCGAAGGCCCGATGTGCATGCCGCCGTCGAACAACACCAGCACCAACGCGATGGTGATCACCCGTTCCACGACCCGCTCGGACGGCGGCTGCACCGCGGGCACGGCGTGCACCGCGACGGCGGCTCCGACCAACACGAGTAGTGCCACGGGGATCTTGACCCGCTCGGTTAGTCGATTCGCCAACACCGCAACCAAACCGACTGCACTGGAGAACAAGACGAGCAGCGCGTAACGATGAGTTTCGTTCACGATGGCAGCAATCGAGTACCGGTGAGCACGTACCGCGCGTGCAATCGACCTGACTCGACAGTCACGGCCCGTTCTTCGATGGTAAGCACGCGCGCCTTTCGATCGGTCGACAAGGACATCGCCGACCAGACTTCCCGGCACACCGCGACGCAGTCTAACCGGTCATGAGATTCCCGCGCGGAATTGCGGCGACGTACCGGAGGGACCGCCGACGCCAGAAACTCCCTAACGGGTGAGCAGCGCGACGCATTCGGTGTGATGCGTCAGCGGGAACGCGTCGAACACCTTGATCTTCTCCACGGCATAGCCGTGCTTGAGGTAGATCCCGATGTCCCGCGCGAAAGATGCTGCCTCACAACCGATGTGCACCACCCGCCGGACTTCGGCGGCGGCCAGCAGATCGATGACCTCGCGCCCGGCGCCCGCCCGCGGCGGATCCAGCACCGCCACGTCGGCGCGCCCTCGCTGCGCCGTTAGCGCGCGGCGCACCGAGTCGGTGACGATGTGCACCTGGGTCAGATCGGCCAGGGAGGCCCGGGCGGCCCGGGTCGACGCGCGCGAGGTGTCGACACTGAGCACGCGTCCGGAGTGCCCGACGGCATCGCCGAGCACCGCCGCGAAAACGCCTGCGCCGCCGTACAGATCCCACGCGCGCATCCCGGCGCCGAGCTGCGCCCAGTCGGCGACCAGCCGGCTGTACACGTCCGCCGCATTGCGGTGCGCCTGCCAGAAGGCGGTCACCGGCACCTGCCAGCTTCGCCCGCCCACGCGCTGCACCGCCTCATAGCGACCCTCCACCACCTTGGTCGCGGTCTGCCTGCCCTGCCGCAGCGTGCGCACCACGTGGCGCACGCCGTCGTCGTCGACGGCCACGTGCAACTGGGCGGCTGGCGGCCAGGCGATGTCGGCGAGCCCGTCGAGCATGCCGGCCGGCAGTTGGGCACAGCGCAAGTCGGTGACCAATTCCTCGCTGTGGTATCGGTGAAAGCCGGGGCGACGGTCGGGGCCCACGTCGAGCCGAACGCGGGTGCGCCACCCCGTCGGCGCGGAAGCCGCCAGCGGCTCGGCATCTCCGCTCCAGGTATGCCCGCCGAGGCGCTCGAGCTGATTCGCCACGACTTCGGCCTTGAGCCTGCGTGCCACCTCGGGGGCGGCGAACGCCAGGTCGCAACAGCCGGCGCCGCCAACCCCGGCGATGGGGCACAGCGATGTGATGCGGCCGGCCGCCGGGTCGATGACCTCGATAACCTCTGCGTGCCAATAAGATCCGCGATCCGCGGTGACCCGGACACGAACCCGCTCACCGGGCAAGGAATAGCGGACAAACACCACCCGGCCTTCGTGGTGCGCGACGCAACTGCCGCCGTTGGCCGGGGCATCGGTGATCAGGGTCAGCTCCCCGATCGGGGGTGGCGCCGCGCGGGGCGCGCGTGTCGATTCGCGGGTCAATCGAAGATTCCCCGACGGGCGTTACCCGGCGCCACGTGCGGCTGCAAGGTTTTACGCCGCTCCGACGAACTCAACTGCCATGGAACCGAAGTCACCATGACGCCCGACATGAACAGGAGGCGGCCCTTGAGCCGAAGCGCGCTCTGGTTGTGCAACACCTGCTCCCACCAGTGGCCCACCACGTACTCCGGAATGAACACCGTCACCACGGTGCGCGGCGACTCTTCCCTGGCCCGTCTGACGTAATCCAATACGGGACCGGTGACTTCGCGATACGGCGAGGCGATGACCTTGAGCGGGACGCTGATGTCGCTTTCTTCCCACTTGTGCACCAGATCGCGGGTTTCCGCGTCGTCGACGCTGACCGTCACGGCCTCCAGCACATCAGGCCGGGTGGCCCTCGCGTAGGCCAGCGCACGCAACGTCGGCAGATGCAGCTTCGACACCAGTACCACGGCGTGATTACGGCTGGGCAGCGCCACGTCGTCCTGGGCCGCGGCCTGCTCCGCCAGTTCCCGGTTCACCGTGTCGTAGTGCCGGTGAATCATTTTCATGATTCCGAACAGCAAGCTCATCGCGAACAGGGCGATCCACGCCCCGGCTGCGAACTTGGTCACCAGAACCACCAACAACACCGTGCCGGTGGAGAGCAATCCGACCGTGTTGACCACCCGGGAGCGCATCATCTTGCGCCGCACCCGCGGATCGGTTTCGGTGCGCAGCAACCGGGTCCAGTGCCGCACCATGCCGATCTGACTCAACGTGAACGAAATGAACACGCCGACGATGTAGAGCTGGATCAAGGCGGTGACCTCGCCGCGGAACGCGATGATCGCCAGCAGCGCCGCCCCGGACAGGAACAGGATTCCGTTGGAGAACGCCAATCGGTCTCCGCGGGTGTGCAATTGGCGCGGCAGGTAGCTGTGCTGCGCCAGGATCGAGCCAAGCACCGGAAAGCCGTTGAACGCGGTGTTGGCCGCCAGCACCAGGATGAGGGCGGTCACCGTGGCGATCAGCAGGAACCCGATGTGGAAGCTGCCGAACACCGTTTGCGCCAGCTGGGTGACCAGGGTCTTCTGGTAGTAACCCGTGGGCGCGCCACCCAATTGCGTCGCGGGATCCTCGACGAGCTGCACCCCGATCTGCTGGGCCAGCACGATGATGCCCATCAGCAGTGTCACCGCGATACCGCCCAGCATCAGCAGGGTGGTCGCCGCGTTGCGGGACTTGGGTTTCTGAAACGCCGGCACCCCGTTGCTGATCGCCTCGACACCCGTCAGGGCCGCACACCCCGAGGAGAACGACCGCGCCACCAAGAACGCCAGGGCGAAACCGACGACCTGGCCGTGGGCGGAGTGCATCTGGAAACCGGCGGACTCGGCCCGCAGAGGATTGCCCAGCACGAAGATCCGAAACAGGCCCCAGCCGATCATCACCAGGACACCGACGATGAACGCATACGTCGGTATGGCGAACGCCAACCCGGACTCGCGCACGCCACGCAGGTTCAGCGCCATCACCAGCAGGACGGACACCACACAGAAGAACACCTTGTGCTGGGCCACGAGCGGAATCGCCGAGCCGATGTTCGCCATCGCGGACGCCGTCGAGACCGCAACGGTCAGAACGTAATCCACCATCAGGGCGCTGGCGACCACGAGACCGGCGGTGCCGCCGAGATTGGTGGTGACCACCTCGTAGTCGCCGCCGCCGGACGGGTAGGCATGGACGTTCTGCCGGTAGCTGGCCACCACCACCAGCATCACCGCGGCCACCGCAAGCCCGATCCACGGCGTCAACGCATACGCCGTCACCCCGGCCACCGACAGCATCAGGAAGACCTCCTCGGGCGCATACGCAACCGAGGACAGCGCGTCAGAGGCGAACACCGGCAAGGCGATCCGCTTGGGCAACAGCGTGTGACTCAGTCGGTCGCTGCGAAACGGCCGACCGATAAGCAACCGACGGGTGGCGGTTGAAAGTTTGGACACGAGAGCCAAGAGTAAGCCCAGACCGGTTTGGCGGTAGCGTTCGTAGGAGAATGTTCGCCGACCGAAACGGCTGGCCGACGCGGTTTGCCGGTGAAGTGCGTAGGACGTGGCCGAGAGGACCTCAAGTTGCGAGTAGTGGTGATGGGCTGCGGGCGGGTCGGTTCTTCGGTCGCCGACGGGCTCTCGCGCATCGGTCACGACGTCGCGGTCATCGACCGGGACAGCACCGCCTTCAACCGGCTCAGCCCGGAATACGCCGGCGAGCGGGTGCTGGGGCAGGGATTCGACCGAGATGTACTGCTGAGGGCCCATATCGAGGAAGCGGACGCGTTCGCCGCGGTGTCGTCCGGCGACAACTCCAACATCATCTCGGCGCGGCTGGCCCGGGAGACGTTCGGCGTCAAGCGGGTGGTGGCGCGCATCTACGACGCCAAGCGCGCCGAGGTCTACGAACGTCTGGGCATTCCCACCATCGCGACCGTGCCCTGGACCACCGACCGCCTGCTTAACGCGCTGCTGCGCGAGTCCGAGACGGCCAAGTGGCGCGATCCGACCGGCACCGTCGCCGTGTCCGAGGTCGTCTTGCACGAGGACTGGATCGGGCATCGGGTCACCGATCTCGAGCAGGCCACCGGCGCCCGGGTCGCGTTCCTGATCCGTTTCGGGGCCGGCGTGTTGCCGGAGCCCAAATCGGTTATCCAGTCCGGCGACCAGGTCTATGTCGCCGCGATCTCCGGCCGCGCCGCCGAGGCGGTGGCGATCGCGGCGCTGCCACCCAGCGAAGACCTGTGATGAATTCGAACGAGCGGCTTGAGGAGCGGCGCATATGAAGGTAGCTGTCGCCGGCGCCGGCGCGGTCGGCCGCTCGGTCACCCGCGAACTCATCGGCAACGGCCACGAGGTGACGCTGATCGAACGTAATCCCGATCACGTCGACGTCGACGCCATCCCGGCCGCGCACTGGCGACTGGGCGATGCCTGCGAACTGAGCCTGCTCGAGTCGGTGCACCTGCAGGAGTTCGACGTGGTGGTGGCGGCGACCGGCGACGACAAGGCCAACGTCGTGCTGAGCCTCTTGGCCAAAACCGAGTTCGCGGTACCGCGGGTGGTGGCCCGGGTCAACGATCCCCGCAACGAGTGGCTCTTCACCGACGCCTGGGGGGTCGACGTGGCGGTGTCGACGCCGCGCATGCTGGCCTCGCTCATCGAAGAGGCCGTCGCCGTCGGTGATCTGGTGCGGCTGATGGAATTCCGCAGGGGTCAGGCCAACCTCGTCGAGATCACGCTGCCCGACGACACGCCGTGGGGCGGCAAGCCCGTGCGCAAACTGCAGCTGCCGCGGAACACCTCGCTGGTGACCATCCTGCGCGGCCCCCGGGTGATCGTTCCCGAGGAGGACGAGCCGCTGGAGGGCGGTGATGAGCTGCTGTTCGTGGCCGTCTCCGAGGCGGAAGAGGACCTGCAGAAGCTGCTACTGGGCAGCAACAGTCCGGCGGGCGGATAGTCAGTCGGTGACGGCGCCGGGTTTGATTTCGACCGCGGCGACGCCGGCAGCGGCGATGGCCCGTTGCGCCGACTTGATCGCCGCGTAAGTCGCCAAGGCGGCCAGGACGGTCAGCGGCCAGCCCATCGCGATCCGCGCCACCGCCAGCCAGCCGGTCCGATCGGCGTCATAGAGCAAACCCTGAACGACGAACCGGGCGGCGAACACCAGCACCCAGCCCACCGAGGCGATGTCGAACGCGTAGACGGCCCGGGGCACCGCGCGCCAGCCGTCGCCCCGCCCGGTGGCCCAGCTCCACGCGTAACCGACGATCGGCCGGCGGATCAGCACCGACGCCGCGACGACCACCGCCCACACCAGCGACATCCAGATGCCCAGCAGGAAGTAGCCTTTGGACTCCCCCAGCACGTAGGCGATCAGCGCGCACAGCGCGACGCCGAAGAACCCCGAGAACGCCGGCTGCGGAGATTCGCGGCGAATGAGCCGCCACACCAAGATCAGTGCGGCCACCCCCAGCGCGGCCACGATCGCGGGAACCAATCCCGACACGCTCGAGGCGATGACGAACACAACCACCGGAAGCGACGAATAGATGACACCACTAATCCCGCCCGCCTGAGCCAGCAGACGTTCGGGATTGATGCGGTTAGTGGTCATTGTTCCGACGAACCCGACTCCCGCGGGGTTGCCCCCAGATCTTGCGGGTCGGTCACCGCTGAATTTCGTAGTGCGGGTTGTAAATCGCCTTCGTTCCGTTCTCCAGCTTGCCGAGGCGTCCACGCACTCGCAGGGTGCGGCCCGAGTCGATGCCCGGTATGCGGCGTTGTCCCAGCCATACGAGCGTGACGGTGTCGCTGCCGTCGAACAGCTCCGCGCGTACTCCGCCGGCGCAGGCCCTGCCGTTGCACTCGACGCTACGCAGTGTGCCCACCATCGTGACCTCCTGGCCACGCTCGCAATCGATCGCGCGTTGCGCGCCGGTGCTCGCGACCTCGTCGGATAGCTCCTCCGAGTCGAGTTGTTCCGGATCCTCCGTCAACCTACGGGTGAGCCGGCGCAGATACCCTTGGGCCCCCATGGCCACTCCTGACAATGCTGATAAGCCTCGACGCTTCCATTTATGCCAACGGACACCGTAGACCTCTTGGTTCCCCAGCGCCAACCGACTCAAACGTGGTGTTGGAGGGCGGGTGAACGGCGGGGCACTATCTAGAGGTGGTGGTCGACCTACGCGGTGTCACGACGGTGTTGTTGCCCGGCACCGGCTCCGACGACGACTACGTTCACCGGGCGTTTTGGCGCCCTTTGTCCGAGATCGGCGCGCCGCTGGTGACCCCGCCGCCGCGGCCCGACCGGTTGATCGAGGGCTACCTGGCGGCGCTGGATGACGCGGCGCGCACGGAGCCGATCGCGGTGGGCGGGGTCTCGATCGGCGCCGCGGTGGCGGCCGCCTGGGCGCTGGCCCATCCCGAGCGGGCGGTCGCGGTGCTGGCCGCGCTGCCGGCCTGGGCGGGTGCGCCCGGGGCGGCGCCCGCGGCCCTCGCGGCGCGGTATTCGGCGTCGCAGTTGCGCACCGACGGGCTGGCGGCGACCACGACCCAGATGCGGGCGTCCAGCCCGCCGTGGCTGGCCGACGAGTTGGCCCGGTCTTGGGGCGCGCAATGGCCACATCTGCCCGACGCCATGGAAGAGGCGGCCGCCTACGTCGCGCCGAGCTGCGATGAGCTGGCCGGGCTGGCCGTGCCGCTGGGTGTGGCCTCCGCGGTAGACGATCCGATTCACCCGTTGCAGGCCGGGCTCGACTGGGTCGCCGCAGCGCCGCGCGCGGCGCTGCGGACGGTGAGGCTGGATCAGATCGGGGTGGATCCCACCGCCCTGGGCGCAGCCTGTCTGAGCGCGCTGGCCGACCTGTAGCCGGTCAGCCGCCGGTGGTGGTGCGCAGCTGTTGCATAGCCGACCCGTCGACACTGCGCCGCGCGGCCGGCTCGTTGGGCGGTGCCTGTTGCCCTTCAGCCCGTTGGGCGTCGTCCTGCTGTGCGGCCTGTTGCGCAGCGGCAGCTTCGCGCAGCTGCTGCGCCATCGGCTCGGGTAGCTGCACGGTCAGCGGTGTCCGCACCGGAAGCGGCGTGTCACCGCGCCGAACCACGGTGTCCGCCAAGGCCGCTCGCGCCTCCTGCTCCAGGTCTTCCATCGTCTCCTGGGAGCCGTTGATGACGCAACGGATCATCCAGCGGTAGCCGTCGACGCCGATGAAGCGCACCACGCCGGCGGCGGTGCCCACCACTTCGCGACCCCACGGCCCGTCCTTGATGGTGACCCGGGCCGAGTCGTTGCGCAGCGATTCGGCGAGCTCGCCGGCCACTTCACGCCACAGGCCACCCGTCTTCGGCGCGGCGTAGGCGGCGATGGTGAAACGGCCGTTCGGCGTGACGACCCAGACGGCGCTTGGCACACCGGTTTCGGTCAGCTCGACCTGCAGCTGGCCGGCCTCCGGCATGGGAATCAGCACCGAGCCCAGGTCGAGCCGGGCCAGTTCGGCGACCGCGGGGTCGTCGAAGTCCTCGATGTCGAACGGGCCCTCGAGCTCGTCGGGGGCCGGCTCGCCGGCGTCGCGGGCTGCGACCTCGTCGGTCGCCGAGGTGTCGGCGCCGGAGGCGTCGTCGTCTTTGGGTGTGCGTTTTCCGAATGCCATCACAAACTCGCATGTCCGCCGGAGGAACCGTGACCACCATCGCCACGGGATGTTTCGGCCAGCCCGGCCTCGTCGAACGACGACACCTCGACCAGCTCCACTAATTCGACTCGCTGCACCAACAACTGGGCGATGCGGTCGCCGCGGTGCACCACAATCGGCTCGGTCGGGTCCAAGTTGATCAGCGCAACCTTGATCTCGCCGCGATAGCCCGCGTCGATGGTACCCGGACTGTTGACGATTGAAAGTCCAACTCGCGCAGCCAGTCCCGATCGTGGATGCACCAAGCCGACCATTCCGAACGGGATGGCCACCGCGACCCCCGTTCGCACCAGGGCGCGTCGCCCGGGTTCCAGTTTGACGTCTTCGGCGCTGTAGAGATCGATCCCGGCGTCGCCCTCGTGGGCGCGGACGGGCAGCGGAAGCTCGGGGTCGAGACGCACGATGGCCAGACTGGTCGACACGGGGCCACAGACTACCCTTGACTGCGTGTCCGATACGCGCCTCGCGCCGCACAACGTGCGGTATCGCGAACGATTGTGGGTTCCGTGGTGGTGGTGGCCACCGGCCTTCGCGTTGGCGGGCATCATCGCTTTCGAGTTCAACATGGGCGTCACGCGCGAGTCGTCCTGGTGGCCGTACCTGACGTTGTGCGCGGTCGCGGCCGCGGCGCTGCTGTGGCTGGGCCGCATCGAGATCCGGGTCACCGCCGACCCGGAGGCGCCGGGCCAAGTGCAGCTGTGGGCCGGCCCGGCGCATCTGCCGGTCACCGTGATCTCCCGATCCGCGCAGATCGCGCCCTCGGCCAAGTCCGCCGCGTTGGGCCGCCAGCTGGACCCGGCGGCGTACGTCCTACACAGGGCATGGGTGGGGCCGATGATTCTGGCGGTACTCGCCGATCCGGACGATCCGACGCCGTACTGGTTGGTGAGCTGCCGTCACCCCGAGCGGGTGCTGTCGGCATTACGCAGCTGACCGATCAGGCCGCGCAGTCGGTACAGATCATCACGCCGTTCTTCTCGCTGGCCAGCCGACTGCGGTGTTGCACCAAGAAGCAGCTCGAGCAGGTGAACTCGTCGGCCTGCTTCGGAATCACTCGCACCGACAGTTCTTCACCAGACAGGTCGGCACCCGGCAGTTCAAAGTTCTCAGCGGATTCGGATTCGTCGACATCGACGACGGCCGAAGCCGCCTCGTTCCGTCGCGCTTTGAGCTCCTCCAGCGAGTCCTCCGAGACGTCGTCGGTCTCAGTGCGCCGTGGAGCGTCATAGTCGGTAGGCATTGCCCTATCCCCTCACATGCCCTCGTTACCCAAGCATCGCTTTGTACCAGCGTCGAACGCATCCACCAAATGATTCGTGCCCGGATCGCGGCCCATTAACGTGTGATTTACGTCACACCTCTAGTTTTACCCTTGCGCTCGTCTCTGAACAGTGGGTTTAGCGTGCGGCTAGAGTGCAGCTGTGGTCACGCAAATCACCGAGGGTACAGCTTTTGACAGGCACGGTAGGCCTTTCCGCCGCCGCAACCCCCGGGCCGCCATTGTCGGGGTGGTTGTTCTCGCAGTGGCCACCGGCGTGATCTGGACGATCGCGCTGACGCGACCCGCCAAGGTGCACGAGGCCGCGGTGTGCAATCCGCCGCCGCAGTCGGCCGGCTCGGCACCGGCCCAGCTCGGTGAGCAGGTGTCGCGCAGCGCCATGATGGACGTCACGCCCGCCAAGCTCGCGGACACCAAAGTTCGCGTCCTCAACGCCAGCGGCCGGGGCGGCCAGGCCGGCGACGTCGCGGGCGCCATGAAAGACCTCGGCTTCGCGCAACCGACCGCCGCCAACGACCCCCTTTACGCGGGTACCAGACTCACCTGTCAGGGCCAAATCCGTTTCGGCACCGCCGGACAGGCCACCGCGGCCGCCGTGTGGCTGGTGGCGCCGTGCACCGAACTTTTCAACGACAACCGCGCCGACGACTCGGTCGACCTGTCCCTGGGCACCGACTTCAGCGCGTTGGCCCACGACGACGACATCGACGCCGTGCTCGCCACCCTGCGTCCCGGCGCCACCGAACCCTCAGATCCCGCACTGCTGGCCAAGATTCACGCCAGCAGCTGCTGACGCGGACGGTCAATCCAATATCGGATCCACGCCGTTGAAGCGCTCCAGCACGGCCAGTAGTTCGTCGGCGATTCCGGGCGCGGCAGCCAGCGCCAGGCCGGCCCCGGTCACGCCGGGCGCCGGCAGAACCACTCGGGCCCCCGCTTCCGCCGCGATCAGCGCACCCGCGGCACGATCCCACACCTGCAGACCGTGCTCGTAGAAGGCGTCGAGCCGGCCGGAGGCGACCATGCACAGATCCAGTGCCGCCGAGCCGATGCGACGAACGTCGCGGACCACCGGCAGCATGCGCGCCAACAGCGCCGCCTGCGCCGCGCGGCGCTGCCGCGAATAGCCGAAACCGGTGCCCAGCAACGCCATCGACAAATCGTCGACGGCGGCGCTGCGCAGCGGCTGCGTCCCCTCGTCGTCGGTGACGTACGCACCCAGACCCAGTGCCGCCGAGTACACCCGGTTGGCGACGACGTCGGCCACCGCCCCGGCCACCGACTCGTCGTTGATCTGGGCGCCGACCGACACGGCGTAGGCGGGGATGCCGTAGACGAAATTCACCGTGCCGTCGATGGGATCGAGCACCCAGGTGACGGATCCGGCCGGCGTGCCCGCCGGATCGGCAGGCCCGCCGCCCTCCTCGCCGAGAATCGGGTCCCCAGGCCGTAATTCGGCCAGCCGGTCGCGCAACAGCCGTTCCGTTTCCGTGTCGACGACGGTCACCGGATCGGTCGGGGTGCTCTTCGATCGCACCGCGCCACTGTCATCACTGCCCGCGTCGGTGCCGAAAACCTCTGCCCGCCGACGCCTCACGAACGCGGCGGCCTCCGCGGCCAAGGTTTCGGCGACGCGGCGCAGCCCTACGAGCTCGTCATCGGAAGGGGTCACCGGTCTATCGGATCACAGTCGCCGCGGTCGCGCAGACACCGCGGGACGCACCATCGCGGCGCTAAGGTGAGCGGACAGCCCAGTCACGCCGAGGAGATTCGATGACCAGCGCCGACTCGATCACGGGTACGCCCGGCACCGCCGCCGGCGAGGGCACGCCTCAGCGTCGCGGGTTCGGCATCGACGTCGGTGGCAGCGGCATCAAGGGCGGCATCGTCGACATGGACACCGGGCAGTTGATCGGCGAGCGGGTCAAGCTGCTGACCCCGCAGCCCGCGACACCCTCGGCGGTGGCCAAGACGATCGCTGAGGTGGTCAACGCTTTCGGGTGGACCGGCCCGCTGGGGGTGACCTATCCCGGGGTCGTCACGCACGGCGTCGTGCAGACGGCGGCCAACGTGGACAAGGCGTGGATCGGCACCAACGCGCGCGACATCATCAGCGCCGAGCTGAACGGTCAGGACGTGATCGTCCTCAACGACGCCGACGCGGCCGGGCTGGCCGAGGAGCATTACGGTGCGGGCAAAGGCCAGTCGGGCCTCGTGGTGTTGTTGACTTTCGGCACCGGGATCGGCTCCGCGGTCATTCACAACGGGTCGCTGATCCCCAACACCGAGTTCGGCCATCTTGAGGTCGGCGGCAAGGAGGCCGAGCAGCGGGCGGCGTCCTCGGTGAAGGAGAAGAACGACTGGTCCTTCGAAAAGTGGGCCAAGCAGGTGACCAAAGTGCTGGTGAGCATCGAGAACGCGGTGTGGCCGGATCTGTTCATCGCCGGCGGCGGCATCAGCCGCAAGGCCGACAAGTGGGTGCCGCTCCTGACCAACCGCACCCCGGTGGTTGCCGCGGCCCTGCTCAATACCGCCGGGATCGTCGGCGCGGCGATGGCCGCCACCTCCGACGTGACGCACTGATTTTGCCCGGCAGGGCCGTAGTACCGCGCACTGTCGTTACAATGGTGCTCGGCGAATGCCCAACCGATAGCGTGCGACTACTCACGCTGATACCAACGCCGACATCGACATAGCAGACACTTTCGGCTAACCATGCCCAATACCCACCGAAAGTGAGCCCAAACGAAGGGGTGTAAGTGGCAGCGACGAAAGCAAGCCCGGCGACGGATGGGCCGGTGAAACGCACCGCCACGAAGTCTCCGTCGTCCCCCGCCAAGCGACCGGCGGCCAAGACTGCCAACGGCTCGGTGCCCGCCAAGCGGGCCGCCAAGACAGCATCGCCGTCCACCAAGTCCAAGGCCGACGCGGCCCCCGACCCCGAGAAGACTCGCGGCGGCGCCAAGGCGCCGTCGACGCGCGGAACCAAAGCGGCCAAGGGCGGGCCGGTGGATCCAGAGGCCCTCGATACCGACGGCGCCGTCGAAGACCTCGACAACGAACCCGACCTCGAGGGTGAGCCCGGCGAAGACCTCGACATCGACACCGACCTCAGCCTCGAGGAACTCGAGGACGACGTAGCGCCCGAGGGCGAAGAGTCCGATGAGGCCGAGGGCGACGCCGTGGTGGAGGTCGGGGCCGAGGAAGAGGCCGCGGCCAAGCCCGTCAAGGCCGCCGAGCCCGCAGCAGAGGACGAAGAGGAGATTGCCGAGCCCAGCGAAAAGGACAAGGCCTCCGGCGATTTCGTGTGGGACGAGGACGAGTCCGAGGCGTTGCGGCAGGCCCGCAAGGACGCCGAGCTGACGGCCTCCGCCGACTCGGTTCGCGCCTACCTCAAGCAGATCGGTAAGGTCGCGCTGCTCAACGCCGAGGAAGAGGTTGAGCTGGCCAAGCGGATCGAGGCCGGTCTGTACTGCACCCAGCTGATGACCGAGTTCACCGAAGCGGGCGACAAACTTCCCGCCGCTCAGCGCCGCGACTACCAGTGGATCTGCCGCGACGGCGACCGCGCGAAGAACCACCTGCTGGAAGCCAACCTGCGACTGGTGGTGTCGCTGGCCAAGCGCTATACGGGCCGAGGCATGGCGTTCCTGGACCTCATCCAGGAGGGCAACCTGGGTCTGATCCGCGCGGTCGAGAAGTTCGACTACACCAAGGGTTACAAGTTCTCCACATACGCGACTTGGTGGATCCGTCAGGCCATCACCCGCGCCATGGCCGACCAGGCCCGCACCATCCGCATCCCGGTGCACATGGTCGAGGTGATCAATAAGCTGGGCCGTATCCAGCGCGAGCTACTGCAGGACCTGGGCCGCGAGCCCACGCCCGAGGAGCTGGCCAAGGAAATGGACATCACGCCCGAAAAGGTGCTGGAGATCCAGCAATACGCCCGCGAGCCGATCTCGTTGGACCAGACCATCGGCGACGAGGGCGACAGCCAGTTGGGCGATTTCATCGAGGACAGCGAGGCCGTCGTGGCCGTGGATGCGGTCTCGTTCACGCTGCTCCAAGACCAGCTGCAGTCGGTGCTCGAGACGCTGTCGGAGCGCGAGGCGGGGGTAGTACGGCTGCGCTTCGGTCTCACCGACGGTCAGCCCCGCACCCTGGACGAGATCGGGCAGGTTTACGGCGTGACCCGTGAGCGCATCCGCCAGATCGAGTCCAAGACCATGTCGAAGCTGCGCCACCCCAGCCGCTCGCAGGTGTTGCGCGACTACCTGGACTGAGCCAAACTCGACCGTTCTCCCCAGAACGGTTGGCGTGCAATCTGTTTCGAGCCGACCGCGTGCCGGTAGCCAAATGGCCGCTGCCACCGGAGAATTCGGCTGCGCCGACGGCGCCCCCGTCGTACGGTGACTCCCATGTCAACCAACCGCAAAGTGGTCTTGTCCGAATCCGCCTTCGAGTCGGCGGTCGGTTACTCGCGCGCGGTGCGGTTCGGCCCGCATGTGGCGGTGGCCGGAACGACCGGCATCGGGCCCGCCGGCGACATCGCCGCCCAGGCGCGAGACGCTCTGCGCCGCATCGAGATTGCGCTGCAGCAAGCGGGCGCCGCGCTGACCGACGTGGTGCGCACCCGCATCTACGTCACCGACATCTCGCGCTGGCGCGAGGTGGGAGCGGTGCACGCGCAGATCTTCGGTGCGATACGCCCCGCAGCCACCATGGTCGAAGTCTCGGCGCTGATCGCGCCCGAGCTGCTGGTGGAGATCGAGGCCGATGCCTACGTCGACTCCCCGGACGGATTCTGAGCCGCGTTCCGGGCGATCGGCGCGAAGGTCCCGTCGTCGGCCGGCGGATAGTCGGTGACTCGGACCACAGCAGCCACCGGCAGCGGGCCGTACAGATGCGGGAACAACATCGACTCCGGGTCGGTTGGTACTCCCGGCTCCCACCGCACCGGCGCATCGAGCCGGGCCGGGTCGATGTGCAACAGGACCAGGTCGCCGCGACCGCGGTAGAGACGGTTGGCCGGCAGGTGCACCTGCTCGGGCGTCGACAGATGGATGAAGTCGCCGCGACTTGCGGGGTCCGGGTGGATCCCGCCCCGCTCGCGGGCCCGGGCCCACTGCTCGGTTCCGCACAGGTGCACCAGAACGTCCGGAGCGAAGGTCACAACTTCGACACCCTAGACACCGCCTAAACCAAACCTGACCAGGTCGTGAGAAACGACACACCCGATAACGATCGGGGAACAAGGCGAAAACGCCATACGTCTGAGAAAGTGAATGTACGAGAACGGAGAAGCCATGAATGCAACTCTGACGAGTCCAGAACTGACCAGGGCCGACCGCTGCGACCGCTGTGGTGCTGCGGCTCGTGTGCGCGCCAAGCTGCCTTCAGGACTAGAGCTTCTCTTCTGCCAGCACCACGCCGACGAGCACGGGGCGAAGCTGACCGAGCTGGACGCCGTGCTGGAGATCAGCAAAAGCTAGCCCGCACCGAACTCGCCCATCGCCAATGTGGGCAATGCGAGCGATCTTCGGTAATGCTGGACGGGTATGAGCGAGCAGGTCGCAAAACCGTCGCGCCACCACATTTGGCGAATCACCCTGAGGACTCTTTCCAAGAGTTGGGACGACTCGATTTTTTCCGAGTCGGCCCAGGCTGGTTTCTGGTCGGCGTTGTCCCTGCCGCCGTTGCTGCTCGGGATGCTGGGGACCTTGGCCTACGTGGCACCGCTGTTCGGCCCGGACATGCTGCCCAGCATCCTGCGCCAGCTCATCTCGACGGCACACAGCGTGTTCTCCCCCAGCGTGGTCAACGAGATCATCGAGCCGACCGTCCATGACATCGCCAACAATGCGCGCGGCGAGGTGGTGTCGCTGGGGTTCATAATCTCGCTGTGGGCGGGGTCGTCGGCCATCTCGGCGTTGGTCGACTCCGTCGTCGAGGCGCATGACCAGACGCCGTTGCGCCACCCCGTGCGCCAGCGCCTGTTCGCGCTGTTCCTTTACGTGGTGATGCTGGTGTTCGTGGTGGCGACGGCACCGCTGGTGGTGACGGGCCCGCGCAAGGTGGGCGAACACATCCCGCTGGGCCTGTCCAACCTGCTGGGTTATGGCTACTACCCGGCGCTGATTCTGGGTCTGACGATCGGGGTGATGATCCTGTACCGGGTCGCACTGCCCGAGCCGTTGCCGTCGCACCGGTTGATCCTGGGCGCAATACTGGCGACGACGGTGTTCGTCACCGCCACGCTCGGACTGCGGTTCTACCTGAGGTGGATCACCAGCACCGGCTACACCTACGGCGCGCTCTCCACGCCCATCGCGTTTTTGCTGTTCGCGTTCTTCGGCGGCTTCGCGATCATGCTCGGCGCCGAACTCAATGCGGCGGTCCAGGAGGAATTCCCCGCGCCCCGGACGCATGCACACCGGCTGCGCAAGTGGTTGTTCACGCGTTCGCCCGCCTTGCAGCGGACCGTGGAGACCCTGGCCAGCCCGATTGCGAACCCCGCAACGCAGCACCGCGACGTCGCGCCGGCGGAGCCGCCCGGCTGATCAGCCCTTCTTCATCCGGTCGTAGATCTGCTTGCAGTCCGGGCAGACCGGTGAGCCCGGCTTGGCCGCCTTGGTGACGGGAAACACCTCGCCGCACAGCGCCACAACGTGGTTGCCCATCACCGCGCTCTCGGCGATCTTGTCCTTCTTGACGTAGTGGAAGTACTTCGGGGTGTCGCTGCCGGTCCCGTCGTCGACGCGTTCGTCGGTGTCGGTGCGTTCGATCGTTTGGGTCTGCATACCTGACATTGTGCACTGCCGAGCAGGCCCGGAAACCGGCCGAGCCGGAATCGGTGAGTTGTGGGACAGTGGAGAAATGAAGCACGGCTCCGATCCGGGGTTCGATGACTTTGACGGCAACAAAAGCCGCCCTGTGCTCATCACTGCCGCCGCGACCTCGTACGAGGAGCAGCACCGCGCGCGGGTCCGTAAATACCTGACCTTGATGGCTTTCCGGATTCCGGCGCTCATCCTGGCCGCGCTCGCCTACGGCGCGTGGCACAACGGGCTGATCTCCCTGGCGATCGTGGCGCTGTCCATCCCGTTGCCCTGGATGGCCGTGCTGATCGCCAACGATCGGCCGCCGCGCAGTGCCGACGAGCCCCGCCGGTTCGACAATGCCCGCCAGCACACCCCCCTGTTTCCCCGAGCCGAACGTCCCGCGCTGGAGGCTCCCCGCCACCCCCAGTCGGAGTGGCCGACGGGCGCGCACGACGGGATGGATCACAGCTAGCCGTCGTTTCCCCTGAAGGTGCCGTCGCCGACGGACTTCTCAGGACATTCTCAGGTCGGCGGCACATTTCTGCACGTCAACACGTGTGAGATACGGACTCGCTGGGAACTCTCAGAGCTGATCTGTCGTTGAACTCCATGACAGAACAAAGCCGAACGGGAGGTCGCTATGGCGAACGGCAGCACGAGCAGATTTGACGGCGATCTGGATGCTCAAAGCCCCGCCGCGGACCTAGTGCGCGTATATCTGAACGGAATCGGTAAGACGGCACTTCTCAATGCGGCCGGCGAAGTCGAACTCGCCAAGCGCATCGAAGCCGGGCTCTATGCCGAACACCTGCTCGGAACGCGTAAGCGCCTCGGGGAGAACCGTAAACGCGATCTGCAGGCCGTGGTTCGCGACGGTCAGGCGGCGCGCCGTCACCTGCTGGAGGCGAACCTGCGCCTGGTGGTCTCGCTGGCCAAGCGGTACACGGGTCGCGGCATGCCACTGCTGGACCTGATCCAGGAGGGCAACCTCGGACTGATCCGGGCCATGGAAAAATTCGACTACACAAAGGGATTCAAGTTCTCGACCTACGCGACCTGGTGGATTCGTCAGGCCATCACCCGCGGCATGGCCGACCAGAGCCGCACCATCCGGCTGCCGGTCCATCTGGTGGAGCAGGTCAATAAGCTGGCGCGGATCAAGCGCGAGATGCACCAGAACCTGGGACGCGAGGCCACTGATGAGGAGCTGGCCGCCGAGTCCGGCATTCCGGTCGAAAAGATCAACGACCTGCTCGAGCACAGCCGCGACCCGGTAAGCCTGGACATGCCGGTCGGCTCCGAGGAAGAAGCCCCGCTGGGCGACTTCATCGAGGACGCCGAAGCGATGTCGGCCGAGAATGCGGTGATCGCCGAGCTGCTGCACACCGACATCCGCAGCGTGCTGGCCACCCTGGACGAGCGTGAGCACCAAGTGATCCGGTTGCGTTTCGGCCTGGACGACGGCCAGCCGCGCACGCTGGACCAGATCGGCAAGCTGTTCGGCCTGTCCCGCGAGCGGGTCCGCCAAATCGAGCGGGATGTAATGTCGAAACTCCGCCACGGGGAGCGCGCCGACAGGCTACGGTCGTACGCGAGCTAAGGCCCCCACCCAAGCTAGGTAGCCGACAGTATGCCCGCCGCGTCAGCGGCGGGCATACTGCTTGCCTGGGCGGCGTTACAACCATTCGCGCAGCTGGCCAAGTAGACTCAGCGTCGACGGAGGGTGCTGAATGAACGACCTGGTTGACACCACCGAGATGTACTTGCGGACCATCTACGACCTCGAAGAAGAGGGCGTGACGCCGCTGCGTGCCCGAATCGCCGAACGCCTCGATCAGAGCGGGCCGACTGTCAGCCAAACCGTGTCGCGCATGGAGCGGGACGGTTTACTTCACGTGGCCGGAGACCGCCACCTCGAGCTCACCGACAAGGGCCGGGCGCTGGCCATTTCCGTGATGCGCAAGCACCGCCTCGCCGAACGCCTGCTGGTCGACGTGATCGGCTTGCCCTGGGAAGAGGTCCACGCCGAGGCGTGCCGCTGGGAGCACGTGATGAGCGAGGACGTCGAGCGGCGCCTGGTGAAGGTGCTCAACAACCCGACCACCTCGCCGTTCGGCAACCCCATCCCCGGACTGCTGGACCTTGGCGTGGGCCCCGAGTCCTGGTCCGAGGACGGTCCCCTGGCCCGGCTGACCGAGTTGCCCGCCGGCGCGCCGGTGGCCGTGGTGGTGCGCCAGCTGACCGAACACGTCCAGGGCGACATCGACCTGATCTCACGCCTGAAGGACGCCGGCGTCGTCCCCAACGCGCGCGTCACCGTCGAGACCAGCTCGGCCGGGGTGACCATCGTCATTCCTGGCCACGAGAACGTCACCCTGCCGCATGAGATGGCGCACGCGGTCAAGGTCGAGAAGGTCTGACCCGGGCAGTTCTTGCCACCTATCCGGCCCTGCGGCCGAACGGCCGGCGCGGCGGTAGCTGCACACCGAAACGCTTGGCCAGGCGGTAGCCGGTCAGCGCAAGGTCCCTGATGTCCTCGGGCCGCAGGCCCGATTGCAAAGCGGTGTCCAGCATGCCGGCCATCCGATGGTCGGGTTCACAGCGCAGCGCCTCCTGCAGCGACACCCCCGCGAGCGGGCCATCGCCGCGGGCGTATGCGCTGAACGCCATGAGGACCAGCGCCTCGACCCGCCACGGCGTGGGCAACGTGCGTGCCAGCAGCGCCCACAACGATTCGACCTCGCCGGCGCTCTCCCCGACCGCGAGGGCATACAGGATGTCGCGCACCTGCGCGTCGCTCAGTGCACAGCCCAGCGTCGCGAACTCCGTGTCGGACAGCGATTCCCCGGCCGCGACCCGAGTGGCGGCGGACATCGCCGTCTCCACGTCGGCGCGGGTGCAGCGGACCGGATGCGCACGATGCGCCGCCCGGCGTCGGGCGGCCTGTCGGCTGACCGCAGCGGCCAGCGCGGCGCTGCGCGCGCGGTCGTCGGGCGCGATGACCGCCTGCAGGTCGGCGCGACGTGGATAGAGCCGTCTGCCCTCCAGCACCGCCGCGGCCGCCAGCGGCGAGGCCGCGGGGTCGTCGACCAGGCCGCTCGACCCGCAGCCCTCGACGCAATGCCAGCGGCCGCCGACGGCCACCTGGTCGACCAGATACGTGGCCCACAGCTCGATGTTGTGCTGCGACAAGGCTGCTGCGAGCGCCACCGACAGCTGCCGGTATTCCTCGTTGCAACTTGGACAGTAGGCCCCATCCGCGTCGACGATCACCGCGATCACGGCCTCGGGGGCGGCCGCGGCGGCGACCTCCGCAAGGTGGTCCACCGCATCGACAAGCTCCTCGGAGAGGTCGACGCGCATCACCGAGCCGAGTTCCCCGTCGCCCAAAGACACTAGTATCAATGAATTTTCGGGAACGAAGCCAAGAACGGCGGGCAGCGCGGCGATGAGTGCACCGGGGCGGGAAAGTTCGGAGTCTTCTCGATGCGTCGTCATGAGCACCCACGCTGACGGCCGCCACCGTCAACCGGTGCGCACGTGCGCGGGCCCGGCGGCGGACCTGTGGATGAACCCAGCACTGTGCGTTGTGCTGCCTTACTGTTTAAGCCATGAGTTCGGCGCAAGAGTACGACATGGTGGTCATCGGGTCCGGGCCCGGCGGACAGAAGGCCGCCATCGCGTCGGCCAAGCTCGGTAAGTCGGTCGCCGTCGTCGAACGCGGCCAGATGCTCGGCGGTGTGTGCGTCCAGACCGGCACCATCCCGTCAAAGACGTTGCGCGAGGCGGTCCTGTACCTCACCGGGATGAGCCAGCGCGAACTCTACGGCGCCAGCTATCGCGTGAAGGAGAAGATCACCCCGGCCGATCTGCTGGCCCGAACCCAGCACGTGATCGGCAAGGAGGTCGACGTGGTGCGCAACCAGCTGATGCGCAACCGCATCGACCTGCTGATCGGCCACGCGCGTTTCGTCGACCCGCACACCATCGAGGTCGAGGACCCGTCGCGGCGCGAAAAGATAACCATCACTGGCAAATACGTCGTCATCGCCACCGGCACCCGGCCGGCGCGGCCTTCCGGCGTCGAGTTCGACGAGCACCGGGTGCTCGACTCCGACGGGATCCTCGATCTCAAGTCGCTGCCCACCTCGATGGTGGTGGTCGGCGCCGGCGTCATCGGCATCGAGTACGCCTCGATGTTCGCCGCTCTGGGCACCAAGGTCACGGTCGTGGAGAAACGCGACGACATGCTCGACTTCTGCGACCCGGAGGTCGTCGAGGCGCTGAAATTCCACCTGCGCGACCTGGCGGTGACGTTCCGGTTCGGTGAGGGGGTGACCGCGGTCGACGTCGGATCGGCGGGCACCGTGACCACCCTGGCCAGCGGCAAACAGATTCCCGCGGAGACCGTGATGTATTCGGCCGGGCGGCAAGGCCAGACCGATCACCTCGATCTGCACAACGCGGAGCTGGAGGCCGACGACCGCGGGCGGATCTTTGTCGACGACAAATTCCAGACCAAGGTGCCGCATATCTATGCCGTCGGCGACGTGATCGGCTTTCCCGCACTGGCCGCGACGTCGATGGAACAGGGGCGACTGGCCGCCTACCATGCGTTCGGGGAAGCGTCCGACGGCATCACCGAGCTGCAACCCATCGGCATCTACTCCATCCCCGAGGTCTCCTACGTCGGCGCTACCGAGGTGGAGCTGACGAAGAACTCAGTCCCCTACGAGGTCGGCGTGGCCAGGTACCGGGAGCTGGCCCGCGGCCAGATCGCCGGCGATTCCTACGGGATGCTCAAGCTGCTGGTGTCCACCGAGGACCTCAAGGTGCTCGGCGTGCACATCTTCGGTACCAGCGCCACCGAGATGGTGCACATCGGGCAGGCCGTGATGGGATGCGGCGGCACCGTCGAGTACCTGGTGGATGCTGTGTTCAATTACCCCACGTTCTCCGAGGCCTACAAGGTGGCGGCGCTCGACGTGATGAATAAGGTTCGGGCGCTCAACCAGTTCCGGCACTAACCCGATGGTGGCGACCGCTGTGCCCGGCTCCGCCGCGCTGGCGATCGGCACCACTAACAGGCGTCTGAGAGGTCGTTCGGGATCGGATCGCCGGGCCCGCCGGCCTCGGCGCGGGTTAGTAGCCCCGCGGTTTGCGCGTCGAACGGCGCCGAGTACGACATGTTCGCGGCGCAGCCGCCCCGCTCGAGACCACCGATCACCCCGATGAGCGTGGTGCCGCTGACCCAGGGCGCACCGCTGGTGCCGTCCACCAGCCCCTCGCAGGCCAGGGCCGGGAACCCCGTGTCGGTGACCGACGTGCTGGCCTGACACCCGATGGGCGAGCCACCCACGCCGGCCGGATACCCCAGCACGGTGACGCGGCTGCCCGGCGGAGGCGTCACACCCAGCGTCAGCGCCAGGCCGGTCCGGGACTCGACGGGAGCGCCGGCCTCGTTGCTGACCCGCGCGATCGCGTAGTCGGCGTGCGGGTCCTTGCCGGCCGTCCAGCGTGGATCGAGGTAGACCGCGTCGGCCTTCCACACATCGGCGGGACTGGGTGCGGCGTCCCCGACGAAACCGGGAACGAAGGTGATCAGCGAGGCGCCGGCCAGGCAGTGCGCGGCGGTGATGATCAGGTTGCCACCCGTCGAATGCACCACCGAACCGGTGCACACGTGCAGCGGGCCACCGTCGATGAAAATCGCCCCGATGCGCCGATCCGGCTCGACCGGACCCGCGACGGCCTTCTGCTCGGGCTGGCTGAGCCGCTGCACCGGGCCGCCGACGCGTGGGGCGGACACCGGAGCACCCGAGGCATGCTCGACCGGACGGTGACACGACGTCAGCAACGTCGCCACCCCCACCACCAACAGAGCACCAGGATCCGAATGCGCATCGCCTTCATCATGCCTGACCGGCGGGCGGCAAGCCGACTTCCCCACATCGCGGTGCGCCACGGGATTTGCTCGATGCACACGGGGCGACCCCCGCGATGTTGTTTGCGGATCGCGGGTGAGAATTATCGCGTTTCAGCTAACAGCGCGAACGCGAAGTTCGCTGATAGATGTTGGTGCCGCCTGATTCGGGGGACACTTGGTAGGGCACCCTGAAGAGATTCCCCGAGAGGAGGCGATCGGCGATGGCTCACCACCAGGACCCAGGCGATCAGTACCAGCCGGGGCAGGCCGGCATGTACGAGCTCGAGTTGCCGGCGCCGCAGTTGTCGACGTCCGACGGCCGCGGCCCCGTGCTGGTGCACGCCCTGGAGGGCTTTTCCGACGCCGGTCACGCCATCAAACTGGCGGCCGGGCATCTCAAGGCGGTGCTGGACACCGAGCTGGTCGCATCCTTCGCGATCGACGAATTGCTGGACTACCGCTCGCGGCGGCCATTGATGACGTTCAAGACCGATCACTTCACCCACTACGAGGATCCCGAGCTGAGCCTGTACGCGATGCGCGACACGATCGGCACGCCGTTCCTGTTGCTGGCCGGCATGGAGCCGGATCTCAAGTGGGAGCGCTTCATCACCGCGGTGCGGCTGCTGGCCGAGCGTCTCGGCGTGCGCCAGACCATCGGCCTGGGGACGGTCCCGATGGCGGTACCGCATACCCGGCCCACCACCATGACCGCACACTCGAACAACCCGGAGTTGATCGCCAACTTCCAGCCGTGGATCTCGGAGATTCAGGTTCCGGGTAGCGCCTCCAACCTGCTGGAATACCGGATGGGCCAGCACGGCCATGAGGTCGTCGGCTATACCGTGCACGTCCCCCACTACCTCACGCAGACCGACTACCCGGCCGCCGCGCAGGCGTTACTCGAGCAGGTCGCCAAGACCGCGTCACTAGAACTGCCGCTGACCGCGTTAACCGAAGCGGCCGAGGTGATTCGGGCCAAGATCGACGAGCAGGTGGAGGCGAGCGCCGAGGTCGCTCAAGTGGTGGCTGCGCTGGAACGCCAGTACGATGCCTTCATCGACGCCCAGGAGAACAGATCGTTACTAGCTCGCGACGAGGACCTGCCTAGCGGCGATGAGCTGGGCGCAGAATTCGAGCGATTTCTGGCCCAGCAGGCGGAGAAGAAGTACGACGACGACGACAAGTCCTGACCCACTCAGCATCACGCCCTAGCCGGACCGCCCTTAGCCCGGCCCGACACCAAGGTTGGCGATATGACCGAGCGGAAGCGCAATCCCACGCTTCGCCCGGTGCGTGAAGTCACCGCACCCAAACTCGAGTTCCGCACCATCCACGGTTACCGGCGGGCCTACCGCATCGCCGGTTCCGGGCCGGCGATTCTGTTGATCCACGGCATCGGCGACAACTCCACCACCTGGAATACCGTGCAGGCCAAGCTCGCCCAGCGTTTCACGGTGATCGCCCCGGATCTGCTCGGCCACGGGCAATCCGACAAGCCGCGCGCCGACTACTCGATCGCCGCGTACGCCAACGGGATGCGTGACCTGCTCAGCGTTCTCGACATCGAACGGGCCACCATCGTCGGTCACTCGCTGGGCGGCGGTGTGGCGATGCAATTCGCCTACCAATTCCCGCATTTGGTGGAACGGCTGATCCTGGTCGGGGCCGGCGGCGTGACCAAGGACGTCAACTTCGTCCTGCGCTGGGCCTCGCTGCCGATGGGCAGCGAGGCGATCGCCCTGCTGCGGTTGCCGCTGGTGTTGCCGGCGGTTCAGATCATGGGACGTGTGCTGGGCATGGCGCTGGGCAGCAGCGGGCTGGGCCGCGATCTGCCCAACGTGCTGCGCATCCTCGACGACCTTCCCGAACCGACGGCGTCCGCGGCGTTCAGCCGGACGCTGCGCGCCGTGGTGGATTGGCGCGGGCAGCTCGTCACCATGCTCGACCGATGTTATTTGACCGAAGCCATCCCCGTGCAGATCGTTTGGGGCACAAAGGATGTGGTGGTTCCGGTTCGGCACGCCCGGATGGCGCATGCCGCGATGCCGGGCTCCCGTCTCGAAATCTTCGAAGGCTCCGGTCACTTCCCCTTTCACGACGATCCGGCCCGCTTCATCGACGTCGTCGAGCGCTTCATCGATTCCACCGGCCCCGCCGAATACGACCAGGCCAGTCTTCGCGAACTGCTACGCACCGGCGGCGGCGAGCAGGCCGTCTCGGGCCCCGCTCGCACTCGCGTCGCCGTGCTGAACGCCATGGGTTCCGACGAGCGCAGCGCCACCTGATCACCTCGATCGGTGCGGCCCGATGCCGCGCCGTACAGTCGGCCCATGGGGATCGGGGTGACGGTGCTGAGGGTGTTCACCGATTCGGACGGCAATTTCGGTAATCCGCTGGGCGTGGTGGACGCCGGCCATGTCGAGATCGCGCACCGGCAGCGGCTGGCAACCCAATTGGGCTACAGCGAGACGATTTTCGTCGACCTCCCGGCCCCCGGCTCCGCCAGCGCACACGCCACCATCTACACGCCGCGAACCCAACTGCCGTTCGCCGGCCACCCGACCGTCGGCGCGACATGGTGGCTGGGCGCGTCCGGTTCGCCGATCAACACGCTGCAGGTGCCGGCCGGGATTTTGCAAGTGGGTTACGACGACGACCGGGCCAGCATCAACGCTCGCGCGGAATGGGCGCCCGACTTCGCCCTGCACGAATTCACTTCGGCCGACGAGCTTCTCGCCGCCGACCCGGCGGACTATCCCGACGACACCGCGCACTACCTGTGGGCCTGGACGGACCGGGCGGCCGGGTCGCTGCGAGCGCGCATGTTCGCCGCCAACCTCGGTGTCATCGAGGACGAGGCGACCGGTTCGGCGGCGATGCGGATCACCGACTACCTGAGCCAGAGTCTGCGGATCACCCAGGGCAAGGGCTCCGTCATCGACACGACGTGGAGCGCCGAGGGCTGGGTCGGGGTGGCCGGGCGGGTCGTCAATGACGGTGTGAGACACCTCGACTGACGACGGCATATGAGCTCAGCGCTGCCGGTGTAGCACCGCGGCGAGGTGGTCCTGCAGCGGCTGGCCGACCGCACCCATCTGCACCGTGTAGGAGAGCTCGTCGCCGTCGATGCGGAACGAACGGCCAAGCGCGGTCACCTCTTTGGCGCTGGGCGTCAATCCCACAGCAGTGGTCGCCATCTGCATTTCGATGAGGTCACCGGTGACCGAGTAAGTGCCGACCTCGATTTCGGTGATACCGCTGGGATGTGCGAGAACCAGTTCGACCTGACCCGGTTGTGGCACACGGAGAAAACCGGTTTCGGCGTGCAACGGCTTGCCGTCGGCTACCGCCTTGGTTTTCTGCCCGTAGGCGAGGAACGGCTTACCGACATGGGCGAACACGACTTCTTCGAGATAGTCGAAGGGCGGGATCGTCGGGTACTTACCCGCACCCTGGCCGGACCAGGTCCCAAGGAGCGGGGCCAGCGCCGCAAGGTCGGGATGCAAGTCAGTGGGCATAAAGCGAGCCTAGCCCGGTGACGATGCGGGCCCGGACGCCCCGGTGACGATGCGTCAGCCCGGGGCTGCCACTCCGCGGTGGTCGCGTAGCGCCTGGATCTCGCGTTCGAAATCGTCGGCGGACTCGAACGACCGATACACGGAGGCGAACCGTAGGTAGGCCACCTCGTCCAGGTCGCGCAGCGGCCCCAGAATGGCCAGGCCGACTTCGTGACTGGGGATCTCCGGCGAGCCTGCGGCGCGCACGGTGTCTTCGACCTGCTGGGCCAGCAGGTTCAGCGCATCGTCGTCGACCTGGCGCCCCTGGCAGGCCCGGCGGACGCCGCTGATGACCTTCTCCCTGCTGAACGGTTCGGTGACGCCGCTGCGCTTGACCACCGCCAGGACCGCGGTCTCCACGGTGCTGAAACGTCGTCCGCATTCGGGACAGGACCGGCGGCGCCGGATGGCCTGCCCTTCATCGGTTTCGCGCGAGTCGATCACTCGCGAATCGGGATGGCGGCAGAACGGACAGTGCATGACCGCTCCTTCATCCATCGCGCCGACAAGCTACCGCAGGACTTTGAGCGTACCCGCGCGCTGACCTGCACGGCTAATGGAGCCGCAGGGCGTGCGGACTCGGCACTGGCGTCCGGGAAGTGTCAGTCCAGAGCCGTTTTTGCACAACGGTGCTCAGCCGACCGGAGCGATCAGGGTCTGGCCCGCCATCAGGCTGGGCGAGTGCAGATCGTTGAGTTCGCGGATGCGGTCGGCGACCTGGGTGGTCGGCGCGTCGGGCGCCACCCGGTGCGCGAAGTCCTGAAGCGACTCTCCCCCGTCGACGCGGACGACGGCGAGCCGGTCGGGAACGTGGGCCGCCGGGGTCGTGGAGTCGCCGTTGAGCACCTGGCCGACATTCGCGACGAGACCCAGCCACAGCGTGATCGCCCCGGCGGCCAGCGCCAGCCCGATGGTCGACGCCCAGGTGGCGGCGCGCCTGCGGTGCGGAGCAACGGACATTGCCACCCCGGTGCCGTAATAGCGCGTCGCCGCGCTCGTCGGCCGCGACGGCACGGGCCGGCGGGAACGGGGCAGTCCGTCCCGTCCGTAGCGAGCACCCTGAACGGGTCCATTGATCGGGCGCCGAAGACTGCTGGTACGCGGCGCAGGCGTGTGGATGACTGTCATCTTCGTTTCCTCCGGTCAACTAGCTCTCGCTCGTGTGTTCGACACTAATCGCCCGTATGTTCGAAACCGAACATTTGAGCGAAGCGTGTCGCACGAGCAAACGCTAGATCACACCACCGACAAGTTCGTCGGCCTCTACCACTGTCATGAGGCAACAAATACCCGATATTGCGAAGAGTTACACATTTGTGATTCCCGCGATTTTCGGCTTTTCCGAGGGCGGACCAGAACGACACGACACGCGACTCGAACACATGTTTGATTCTTGTTCGCGGTGCGGCTACATTCAGTGCCATGGGCGACAGCAACGACATTTCATCGGCCGGTCCCGAGGGTCGGCGGCACTCCGTCGATTCCCCGCTGACCGAACGGCAGCGCACCATTCTGAATGTCATCCGCGCCTCGGTCACCAGCCGCGGCTATCCGCCGAGCATCCGGGAGATCGGCGACGCCGTGGGTCTGACGTCGACATCATCGGTGGCGCACCAGCTGCGCACCCTGGAGCGCAAGGGATACCTGCGCCGCGACCCCAACCGCCCGCGAGCCGTCGATGTCCGCGGGGCCGACGACGGCGTGTCGGCGCCCGCTACCGAGGTGGCCGGCTCGGACGCCCTACCGGAACCCACGTTCGTCCCGGTGCTCGGGCGCATCGCGGCCGGCGGACCCATCCTGGCCGAAGAGGCCGTCGAAGACGTCTTTCCGCTGCCGCGCGAATTGGTCGGTGAAGGAACGCTTTTCCTGCTCAAGGTCGTCGGCGACTCGATGATCGATGCCGCGATCTGTGACGGCGACTGGGTGGTAATTCGTCAGCAGAACGTCGCCGACAACGGCGACATCGTCGCGGCGATGCTCGACGGCGAGGCCACGGTGAAGACGTTCAAACGCGCCGGCGGTCAGGTGTGGCTGATGCCGCACAACCCCGCGTTCGATCCCATCCCGGGCAACGACGCGAGCGTGCTGGGCAAGGTCGTCACGGTCATTCGCAAGGTCTGACGCGAGCAGGCTGCGTCAGTCAGCCCTGGTGAAGCCGTTGGCCTGAGCGACTTCCTCGCTCGACAACCAGATTTCGGCGAGCGTGTCCTGATACAGGTCACTGCCCGGCATGTAATACAAACCGTAACGAGCACTCGCCTTGATGGGATATCCGTCGGGCGCCTGGTACGGGTCATCGAGCGGCAGGTGGATCGTGGGTCGCCCATCCGGGGCCGCCGGACCGTTCTCCGAGGCGTCGTCGGCGTCCTCGGCGGCGTGCCGACCGCTCCGTGCCGGAGTCCCGGGCGCGACCGCATCGGCGACCACGGCGTCGGCTCCCACCGCGTCGGCTCCCACGGTGTCGGCTCCCGCGGTGTCGGCTCCCGCGGCGTCGGCTCCCGCCGGGGTGTCCGCTACGGGCTCGACGTCAGGTTCCGGGAGGTCGAGGTATTCCTCCTCTGGCTCAGCGGTTTCCAGGGCGCCGGCCACTTCGTCGCTGTCCGGCGGGGTGGGCGGAACGACGACGTCGGGATACTCGTCTTCTGGATACGCCTCCTCCGCATAGCCGGCATCGGGCTCGTCGACGTCGACGTAGGCGGCGTCGTCCGCAGCCTCGGGCTCGGCGACCTCGGGAACGGCATCGGTGTAGTCGCTGTAGTCAGCGCCGGCGTCGGAATAGTCGGCCTCCGACAGCATCTCCTCGGAGACGACCGGGATCGAGTCGGTATCGACGGCATCGGGGTCTTGCTCCTCGAACCCGTAGTCGCTTTCGGCAGGAACCCGGCGTCGCCAGCTGACCCGACCGGCGTCCGGTTCCGGTTCGGGCTGGCGCGGGGCGCCGAGCGCGAACGACTCGGCGTCGAAATCGGAATCGTCGTGTCCCCAGCGCTCGTCGGCGTCGTAGCCGAAGTCCCCCCCGTGGCCGGGGGCGTAGGCCGCGGCGTCGTCGTGCCTGGCCCGGCGCCGCCGCCAAAACAACAGCACCCACCCCAACAGCACGACCAGCGCCAGCACCGGAATGGCGACCACCAGCCACCACCAGTGCCAGGTGGACTTCTTCGCGTGCGCCGGCATCGCCGAATTGCTCGGCTGGTCCTGACCCGACACCTGCAGGCCGGACAGCAGCGGCGCCAGGTTGGACGGTTCCGTGCTGAAGGTGTTCTTCGCCCGGTTCCACGAAATCTTTCCGCCGGTGAACTGCTGGGAGATCACGTCGCCGCTCACACCCTGGTCGCCGACCGGGGCACCGAGTTTGCCGGCTGGAGCCCGCAGCTTGTCCCACGCAACCTTCATCGCCCCGCGCACGACGAAGGCGCCGTGGTCGGACGTCCAGAAGATGACCGGTTTGTCGGCCGCGGAGAAGGTGGCGATACGGCTGGAAGGCCCTATGCCGCCGTCGGTTTCGTTGGTGGTCGGGAATCCCAGGTCGCTGCCGACCGGTCCGCCCAGTGACTCGTATTTGGCCAGGACGTCGCTCTCGAGGGCGTTCGCGCCGGTGGCCGGGGTGAAGAACACCTTGCCGCCGGCGAAGTTCTGGGCGATTCCGTCGCCGCCGACCGGATATTGGCCGCCCTGCTTGGCGCCCAACGGTCCGGTGGGTCCGCCGGCCGCGCGCCAGGCGGTGTTGATCGCCGCGGTGGGATCGATCGCCACCTGCAGACCCTTGAGCTGGTCGGCCAGCGGTGGCGGTTCGGTGGTGAACTGCTTCGTCTGCCGGTTCCACGAGACCTGGCCCCCGCTGAATTTCTGTGAGGACACCTCGCCGCTGTAGGTCTCGTCGCCGACCGGTACACCGAGAACCCCGCCCGAGCTACCCAGCTTGTCCCAGGCGGTGTTGAGAGCACCGCGCACCACGTGAGCGCCGTGCTCGGGCGTCCAGAAAATCACCGGCTTGTCGCTGGCCGAAAAAGTGATCACCCGGCTGTCCGGACCGGCGAGACCCGGGACTTCGTCGATTGCCGGAAAGCCCAAATCGCTGCCGACCGGCCCACCCAGCGACTCGTACTTGTCCAGGACGGGCCCGTAGGCGAATCTGGCACCGGTGGCCGGGGTGAAGAACATCTTGCCGCCGTCGAAGTCCAGGGCGAAACCATCCCCGACGGGGTACACGTCGCCCTTACGGGCGCCCAGTGGTGAGGTGTCGCCGCCGGCCTTGTCCCATGCGGCCATGATCGCCGCCTCGGCGTCGCCTATCGGACTCGCTACCGCAGTGGGGGCCAGCAATACCGCAGCCAGTGCTGTGGTCGTCAAGCTGACCAGTGTGCTTCCGATCAGCTTGCGCATGTGACCTCTCTGCACCTTCACCAAGCCTCCCAGCCGGCGGAATAACTCTTTCTGCGGCTATGCCCTTGCCTGCATAACCGGCGAGCGGGCAGTACTTGCGCCGGAAATGGACCCGCGCACGATCAGCCTTATCGTCGGGCTCGCATAACTTTGCTCCAACCAACAAGAAATGCGAAGTCAAATCACGAATTTTACAAAAACGGATACCACACCGATGTCGAAATGATGCCGACCCATGGCCCAATCGCGATCCACCGCCGCACCGTTCGGGCGTTGTTGCGGATATCGCACGGAAAAGCCGCGGGAACGCAGGATCGAGTATTGACGCCGGACTGCCGACTCGCACAGCGGAATTGCGCCGGCAGCGGTCGCGCGGGATGCACGAGCCGGCGGCGCGATCGCGGGCCTGACTATGCGTGATGACGCGGTCGGCACACCCAAAACACATGCGCCGACGGTACGTGAGGCAGCGACGCATTCACGCTCTACCCCGACGCGACGGACCAATCACGCGCATTGGTGTTAGTCGCCGCAATAGCGCCGTGCGAGTCGACGGACGAAAGGCCGTCGCGTCCAGCGATTGCCGGATTCCTGCGCTGATATCGTGCTCGGACGTTCGCGATCGTGCAGGGATATCCAAGAAACGAAACGCTAAACGCCCAGACCACGACCGATGATCTCCTTCATGATCTCGGTCGTGCCGCCGTAGATGGTTTGCACCCGGGCATCCAGATAGGCGCGCGCGACGGGATATTCACGCATGTAGCCGTAACCACCGTGCAGTTGCAGGCAGCGGTCGATCAGATGCACCTGCTTTTCGGTGCAGTACCACTTGGCCATCGCGGCCTGCTCGGCCGTCAGCTTGTGGTCCAGGTGCAGGCGGACGAACTCGTCGACCATCATGCGGACCACGGTCGCCTCCGTCGCCAGCTCGGCGAGTACGAAGCGGCTGTTCTGGAAGCTACCGATCGGCTTGCCAAATGCCTTGCGCTCCTTGGTGTATTGCAGGGTCTGCTCCAGAACCTGCTCCATGGCCGCGGCGGCCATGATGGCGATCGAAATGCGTTCCTGCGGCAGGTTCTGCATGAGGTAGATGAATCCCATGCCCTCCTTGCCCAGCAGGTTTTCGGCCGGCACCTTGACATCGGTGAACGACAGCTCGGCCGTGTCCTGCGCTTCGAGCCCGATCTTGTCCAAGTGGCGTCCGCGCTCGAAGCCCTCCATGCCACGCTCGACGGCGAGCAGCGAGAAACCCTGAGAGCCCTTTTCCGGGTCGGTCTGCGCGACCACGAGCACCAGGTCTGAGTTGATTCCGTTGGTGATGAACGTCTTTGAGCCATTGAGCACGTAGTGGTCGCCCTGCTTGACCGCACGGGTTTTGATGCCCTGCAGGTCGCTACCGGTTCCCGGCTCGGTCATCGCGATCGCCGTAATCAGCTCTCCGGTGCAGAATTTCGGCAACCAGCGCTGTTTCTGCTCCTCGGTGGCCAGGGCCAACAGGTACGGCGCCACGATGTCGTTGTGCAGGCCGAAACCGATGCCGCTGTAGCGACCGGCGGTGGTCTCCTCGGTGATGATCGCGTTGTACCGGAAGTCGGGGTTGCCGCCGCCGCCGTACTCTTCTGGCACCGCCATGCCGAGAAAGCCTTGCTTGCCGGCCTCGAGCCACACACCGCGGTCGACGATCTTCTCTTTCTCCCACTCGTCGTGGTAGGGCGCGACGTGGCGCTCGAGAAAGCCCCGGTAGGACTCACGGAACAGGTCGTGCTCTGACTCGAAGAGAGTGCGCTGGTATTTGATGGCGCTGCTCATGAAAGACCTCCGGCGACTGGGTTCACTGCAGCCCAAGATATACCAACCGGACGGTTGGTAGGCGGCCGGCGGGGTCGCCGTCGCCTACCGCCCCATCGAGGGGCTCGGGTACCTGCGCTGCACGGATCCCCCTGGGCAACGCGTTCAGTGCGCCGAGAACTCGCGCAGCCGGCCGGCCAGGGCCAAGGGAACCCGGGCTCTGATGCGGGTGCCCTCGGCGTTGTGCTCCTCCTGCTGGACGCGCCCATCGGCGTGCAGGCGCGCCACCAGGTCGCCGCGGTGGTACGGGATCACCACGTCGACGGCGGTGTCGGCGGGAACGACGAGCTCGGCGATCCGGCGGCGCAGGGAATCGATACCGTCGCCGGTGCGCGCGGACACGAACATGGCGCGCGGCAGGGCGTGGCGAAGCTTGGCCAGCGTCAAATCGCTTGCGGCGTCGACCTTGTTCACCACGACCAGCTCCTGCGGCGCGTCGCCATTGTGGTCGGTCCCGTAGTCGGCGACGACGTCGGAGACCACCTGGCGGACCGCGTTGATCTGCGCCAGCGGGTTGACGTCGGAGCCGTCGACGACATGCACCAACAGATCGGCGTCGACCACCTCTTCCAGCGTGGAGCGGAAGGCCTCGACCAGTTGGGTGGGCAGGTGCCGGACGAATCCGACGGTGTCGGTGAGCACGACCGGCCGGCCGTCATCGAACTCGGCGCGTCGGGTGGTGGGTTCCAGGGTGGCGAACAACGCGTCCTGTACCAGCACCCCCGCCCCGGTCAGCGCGTTGAGCAGGCTCGACTTGCCGGCGTTGGTGTAGCCGACGATGGCGATCGAGGGTAGATCGCTGTGCACCCGCCGGCTGCGCTGGGTGTCGCGGACCTGCTTCATGTCCTTGATCTCGCGGCGCAGCTTGGCCATGCGCTCGCGGATGCGCCGCCGGTCGGTCTCGATCTTGGTTTCACCCGGACCGCGCAGGCCCACGCCTCCCCCGCTGCCGCCGGCACGGCCACCGGCCTGCCGCGACATCGACTCACCCCAGCCGCGCAGCCGCGGCAGCATGTATTCCATCTGGGCCAGAGCGACCTGCGCCTTGCCCTCCCGGCTGGTGGCATGCTGGGCGAAGATGTCGAGGATCAACGCGGTGCGGTCGATGACCTTGACCTTCACCGCCTTTTCCAGCGCGGTCAGCTGCGCCGGGGACAGCTCACCATCGCAGATGACGGTGTCGGCGCCGGTCGCCAGCACCACTTCGCGTAGTTCGGCGGCCTTGCCCGAGCCGATGTAGGTCGACGCGTCGGGTTTGTCACGGCGCTGGATCAATCCTTCGAGCACCTCGGAGCCGGCGGTTTCGGCCAGGGCGGCGAGCTCGGCCATGCTGGCCTCGCTGTCCGCTGCGGTGCCGTCGGTCCACACGCCCACCAGGACGACACGCTCGAGCCGGAGCTGGCGGTATTCGACTTCGGAGACGTCGGTGAGTTCGGTAGACAGGCCGGCGACGCGTCGCAGCGCCGACCGATCTTCGAGGGCGAGTTCGCCCGTGCTGGGCTCCGGGATTGCCGGAGCGTGGTCACGAAATTCGGGTTCTGTCATAGGCAATACAAGATGATGCACGCGAAAACGGTGTTGCGCACCTGATTTAACGCAGCTGTTCGCGCCACCATTCCTCGCTGAGTTCTCCTTGGGCTACCAGTACGGACGGTCCTCGCAGGAAACTGGTGGCGTCGGTGATGGTGACGACGACCTCGCCGCCGGGCACGCGAACGGTCAAGGCGCCGGTGGCCGCACCGGCACCGGCCAGCGCGGCGACCGCGCCCGCGACCGTTCCGGTGCCGCACGAGCGCGTCTCGCCCACTCCCCGCTCGTGCACGCGCATGTGCACCGCCCCGTCGGCCGGTGCGGTGAGGATCTCGACATTCACCCCGTCCGGGAATTGGGCGGGTTCGAAGCTCACCGGCGCGTCCACGTCCAGCGCCGCCAACGCCTCGGCCGTCAGGTGTGGGTCCACGCAGGCCAGGTGAGGATTGCCCACATCGATCGCCAGCCCCGAGAACCGCCGACCGCCCACGACCGCTTCGCCGGCACCCAGGGTGTTGGCCTTGCCCATGTCGACGCTGATGTCGGCGGTGGCCGCATCGACGCGGTGCACCGCGACCGGCCGCGGGCCGGCCAGCGACCCGACCACGAATTCGTCGCGGGATTCCATGCCGCTGGCGCGCAGGTAGTGCGCGAAGACCCGCACGCCGTTGCCGCACATCTGGGCGACCGACCCGTCGGCGTTGCGGTAGTCCATGTACCAGTCGCCGGCGCCCACTCCGTCGGGCACCCGGTCGAGCACGCCGGCCGACAGGGCCGCACCGGCGGTGGTGACGCGCAGCACCCCGTCGGCGCCCAGCCCGCGGCGCCGGTCGCAGAGCGCGGCCACCCGCGACTCGGTCAGGCGCAGCTCGGCCTGCGGGTCCGGCAGCACCACAAAGTCGTTCTGGGTGCCGTGGCCCTTCGCGAAATTCACCTGCTCAGGATACGTGGCGCCACGCCCGCACGGCGGCGTCGACGACCGCGGCGCCCTCCGCAGGGGTCGCCGCGCCGACATCGAGCCACTGCACGCGGTGGTCCCGGCGAAACCAGGACCGCTGGCGCCGGACGTAGCGTCGGGTGCCGAAGAACGTCTGCTCGTGCGCGTCCCGCAGTCGATCGGCGGTGGGACCCGCCGAACCGCCCTCATCCAGCGCCGACAGCACCTGGGCGTAGCCCAGCGCGCGCGAGGCGGTGACCCCGTCGCGCAAGCCCTTGTCCAGCAGCGCGACCACCTCGCCGACTAGACCCCCGTCGAACATGGCGTCGGTGCGCCGGGCCAGTCGCTCATCGAGAAGGGTTGTGTCGCAGTCCAACCCGACGATGACTGTATCCCACCTGGGGGCGCCGATCTGCGGCGCGGACGCGGCGAACGGCTGACCGGTCAGCTCGACCACCTCCAGGGCCCGCACCGTGCGGCGAGCATCGGTGGGCAGGATGGACGCGGCCGCGGCGGGGTCGCGACGGGCCAGCTCGGCGTGCAGCTCGCCCACCCCGACCTCGGCGAGCCGCTGCTCCCAGCGCGCGCGCACCGCGGCATCGGTGGCGGGAAACGACCAGTCGTCGAGCAGCGACTGGATGTAGAGCATGGAGCCGCCCACGATGATCGGCAGCGCACCCCGGGCCGCGATCGCTTCGACGTCGGCCGCGGCAGCGCCCTGGTAACGGGCGACCGTCGCGGTCTCGGTGACGTCGAGGACATCGAGCTGGTGATGCGGGACGCCGCGGCGGGCGCCGACGGGCAGCTTGGCGGTGCCGATGTCCATGCCGCGATAGAGCTGCATCGCGTCGGCGTTGACGATCTCGGCGCGGACGCCGAGGCGTTCGACCCGTTCTGCGAAGTCGAGGGCCACCTGCGACTTGCCGGTGCCGGTTGGGCCGATGATCGCCATGGGGCGCACAGCGGCCGTCACAGCTGCCAGGCGCCGGCGAAGTAGCCCACCCCGTAGGGCGCTCCGCGGTACAGCTCCTTGGCCGATCGGGGTCCGGGCTCGGCCAGCCCGGCCAGCACCTGAAACGCGACCCGCCCCAGGATCTGACGTGGCAGGCGGCGCAACGCGGCGATATCACCGAGGGCCAGCGCGTCGTCCAGCACCTCTTGCGCGTCGGCGTTGTCCGGGTCGTACCCGCCGGGGGCGGCCGGTATCAGGGTGTTTGCGCCGTCGGCGACGACCAGCACCCCGACCGGCTCGGTCAGCCGGTCGATCTCGGCACGCAGACGCTTGCCGAGGCTCAGCGCGGTGTCGGCTTCGTGGTCGGCGCGGTAGATCCGGACCTGAGCGCTGGCTTGCGGCTGCGCCTGGCCGCGCACCCAGCCGGCCAGCAGCGCGCATACCGGAAACGCAACCGGCGGGTCGGCCTCGTCGGTCTGCGGGGAAAGCCGCACGCGTACGTCCACGCCGAAACCCGCAAAGGTGCCCACCGCGTCAGGACCCAGCACGACGTCGTCGGGCCCGGTCCCGATCGCCATCCAGCGGTCGGGCAGCAGCGCGGCCGCCGCGACCGTCGCCGCGGTCAGGTCGTCCACCTCGGCGGCGGCCGCTCCCGCCAACTCGGGGACGAGGACCGGCGCCGACGGGACGATCGCGATCGCGCTCAGCACGCCACCAAACTAACGTGACCGCGCCCGCGGCCCGGCATCAGTTCGGTTTGCCCGGGCCGCCGGACATCAACGACGGAAGCTGTCCGCCACGGCCAGACGGTCACCGAGAGGGCCGAAGTCGTCGCCTTCGGTTACCTCTCGGGCCGGCGCTTCTCGCGGGGCACCACCTGACCCCTGGTCGGCCCGATCGATGCTGGCGGCCTCGCCACGGGCCAGCGCGATGGTCGCGCCGATGACCACCGCCACCGCCGCGATCAGCACGAAGGCCTTGGGGCCGTGCGCGTTCATTGTCTCGCCCAGCACCAGCACCCCGAGCAGGCCGGCGACCACCGGCTTTGCCACCGTCATTGTCGGCAGGGACGCGGTCAGCGCGCCGGCGCGGAACGCCGATTGCTGGAAGATCATCCCGCACAGGGCCACCAGCAGCCAGGGCACGAATTCCGGCGACGTGAGCACGCGCAGCAGGCCGTGTTCGGACATCTCGACGACGCCCTTGGTCAGCACCGCGAACAGCGCCAGCGAGGAGCCCGCCACCACCGCGAGCAGCACGGCCGAGAACGGGCTGCCGGCCCGCAGTCGCGCGGCCACCACGCAAGCCACCAGCAGGGGCACCATCACCAGGGCCACGATGACCCAGGTTTGCAGCGGCGCACGCTGCTTGCCGGACGCCGGGTCGCCGACGATGACCACGACCGCCAGCGCGCCGGCCAGGGTGAGCGCCCACGTCCATTCCCGGGGCTTCACCCGGTGGTTGGCGAGCCGCGCGTAGATGGGCAGGGCGAACAGCAGCGCCGTCACCTGCAGGGAGGTCACCAATACGACCGAACCCCACGCCAGGGCGGCGGCCTGCAGGCTGTAGTTGGTGATCGCGGCCAGGCCGCCCAGCCACCACCGGGTGTCCCGCAGCGACATGCGGAACAATTCAAGGTGGCCGACCTGCTTATCGGTGATCTCGTGCGCGGATCGCTGACGGATCACGTCGCCGACCGCCGATGCCAGCGCCGCGCACACAGCAAGCAACGCCGCGACATCAACTTTCGACATAACCCCTCCGCATCCCGACCGTTCGACCCAGCTTTCCCCGTGGCGCAAGCAAATACACGCACATTTTGCGTTCGGTTCAACTACAAATCTATGACGTTCCACACGTTGCCGACTGCGCCGCAGGTCACCGCTCAACAATTACGTCAGCGATGTACGTTACGCGTGGGATAACGCTAAGAGAACTACACAGGTAGCTGTGAGCGCTGGCTAAGCCTAGGCTGCCGGCCGCTCTCCCGCGTCGCGCGCCGCATGCGATGGATCGGCGTCTCAACATCGCCCTGATCCTCCGGCGAGCCTGCATTCGAGGGTGACCTCCCGCCGATGGGCGGTCTTGAAAGGGCTCGAAGACAACGCTCACCAGGGTTCGACGAAACCCGATGCGGTGACGCGTTAGCGCGACGGTACTCGCCTGCGCGGACAGGGCGACGGTACCGCGCGGCGGTCGGGCCGGCTGGGAATGTCAAGGTGGCGGCGCATGCCGAAGCAAGCTGCTTGAATACTGTTAAGCACCAGTTGGAGAACCCGGCCACGGGCATCCGGCAGACGCAGGAAACGGTGCCGCTACGCGCGGCAGGCGCGCGGGACACGGACCGCGCGGAAGGGTTGCGGAAGGGTAGTGACGAGCGCATGACGGCTGACGAGCCTCACGACGATTCAGCTCGGCCCGCGCCGCGTCCGGGACCACGTCCCGGTCCCCGGCCGACACCGCGACCCACCACCGCTCACCCGCTGGTGATGCCCCCGCCCAGCAATCCGCGCCAGTTCGGGCGCGTGGACGACGACGGCACGGTATGGCTGATCAGCTCCGCGGGCGAGCGCGTCGTCGGCTCCTGGCAGGCCGGCGATCGGGAGGCGGCGTTCGTGCACTTCGGCCGGCGCTTCGACGACCTGGCCACCGAGGTCACCCTGATGGAGGAGCGCCTGGCCTCCGGGACCGGTGACGCGCGCAAGATCAAGGCTCATGCGGCCGAGCTGACCGAGACGTTGCCGACGGCGGCAGTGCTGGGCGATATCGACGCGCTGGCGGGCCGGTTGGCCGCCATCGCCGAACACGCTGAGGCCGCCGTCGCCGCGGAGCGCTCCCGGCGCGAGGAGCATCGGGCCACCCAGACCGCCCGCAAGGAGGCGCTGGCCGCGGAGGCCGAGGAGTTGGCCGCCAACGCGACGCAATGGAAAGCCGCGGGTGACCGGTTCCGCGCGATTCTCGACGAGTGGAAGACGATCAGCGGAGTGGATCGCAAGGTCGATGACGCGTTGTGGAAGCGCTACTCCGCGGCCCGGGAGGCCTTCAACCGGCGGCGGGGATCGCATTTCGCCGAGCTGGACCGGGAGCGCTCGGGGATCCGCCAGGCCAAGGAGCGCCTGTGCGAGCGGGCGGAAGCGCTGTCCGACTCGACCGACTGGACCGCGACCAGCGCCGAATTCCGCAAGCTGCTCACCGAGTGGAAGGCGGCCGGGCGGGCGACCCGAGAGGTCGACGACGCCCTGTGGCAGCGTTTCAAGGCCGCGCAGGACGTGTTCTTCACCGCGCGCAACGCGGTGACGGCGGAAAAGGACGCCGAGTTCCGCGCCAATGCGACCGCCAAAGAGGCGCTGCTGGCCGAGGCGGAGAAGCTGGACACCAGCGACCACGACGCCGCCCGCGCGGCGCTGCGCACAATCACCGAGAAGTGGGACGCGATCGGCAAAGTCCCGCGCGAGCGGTCCGCCGAGTTGGAGCGGCGGTTGCGCGCGATCGAGAAGAGGGTGCGCGACGCCGGCGACGCGGGCTGGTCTGACCCGCAGGCGCTGGCTCGGGCCGAGCAATTCCAGGCCCGCGTCGAGCAATACGAACAGCAGGCTCAGAAGGCCGCGGCGGCGGGGCGGACCAAGGAAGCTGAAGAGGCCAAAGCCAACGCCGAGCAGTGGCGACAGTGGGCGCAGGCGGCCGTCGAGGCCCTGACCCGCAAGCCCTAGCGACGGTCAGGCCCTCTCGTGTCCGGATCGTCGCGGTTCTCGGAGGCCGTGGGGCTGGCCGGGGGGTCCAGACCGTCCAGCAGGGTGATCGACTGCTGCGCCGCCGCCACCCGGCGCCGCTGCTCCTCGGCGGCGAGCTGCACGATGGTGCGCGACCAGACCACGCGGGCCCAGTGGTAGATGAGCACGAGCACGGTGAGCCAAGCGATGATCAGGCCCCAGCCCGGCCCCGGGTGCCCCGCGGAAACGGTCTGACGCGACCAGATCGCCAGCATGCCCGCGGCGCCCGCAATGGCCGTGCCCGCCAACGCAACCCACGCCAGCGCCCAGCGCCGCGTCACCAGCGCCAGCATGGAGAAGCCGACACCGAACACCAGTGCCAGCCAGGCGAACACCCGCGATGGCAGGCCGACGGCGGCCGCGCCGGCGCCGTGGCTGCCGAACAGCACATCCCAGCCGCGCACGTCGCCGGTGTGCGGCAGGATGAAGGACGCCAGCAGCACGAAAACCAGGATCGACACGAAGAACGCCCGTGGACCGGGGTCGATGCCGCGTGCCACCCGGCGCTCGGCGGCATCGATCTCGGTCCGCAGGGCGCCGAGCTGTATGTCGTCGTTGTTCATCTCTTTTTTCACAGCGCACATCCAAGGGGTTCGGGCGGGCCGACGGGCGACCCGACGGCGGGCATGCCGAGGCCGATGCCGCGCGGGCGCTGCCCGGCGGCCTGCGCATCACCCGCTCGGGTGCGGCGATGCGTGCCGATGCCCGCGTCGGCGATGAGGTGGTGCGGCGCGGCATCGGTGACCACCGTGGTGATGACGTCCCCGGGCCGCACCGGGCTGTCGGCGGGTGCGTCGACAGCGAAGTGCACCAGCCGGCCGTCGCGGGCCCGCCCGGTCATCCGCGCGGTGCGGCTGTCCTTGCGCCCTTCGCCCGTGGCGACCAGCAGTTCGACGGTCTGTCCGATCAGGGCCTGGTTACCCTCCAGCGAGATCGCCTCCTGCAGTTCGATCAGCCGGTCATACCGTTCCCGTACAACGGCTTTCGGTATCTGCCCGTCGAGATCGGCGGCCGGGGTGCCGGGCCGCTTGGAGTACTGGAAGGTGAACGCGGCCGAGAACCGGGCCTGGCGCACCACGTCGAGCGTGGCGGTGAAGTCCTCTTCGGTCTCTCCGGGAAATCCGACGATCAGGTCGGTGGTGATGGCGGCGTGCGGCATGGCGGCCCGGACGCGCTCGATGATGCCGAGGTAGCGCTCGGCGCGGTAGGACCGTCGCATCGCGCGCAGCACCCGATCGGATCCGGACTGCAATGGCATATGCAGGGCGGGGCAGACATTCGGCGTCTGCGCCATGGCCTCGATGACGTCGTCGGTGAATTCGGCCGGATGCGGCGAGGTGAATCGCACCCGTTCCAGCCCGTCGATGTCGCCGCAGGTCCGCAGCAGGCGGGCAAACGCGCCGCGGTCGCGGGGTAGGGCCGGGTCGGCGAAGGACACCCCATAGGCGTTGACGTTCTGGCCCAGCAGCGTGACTTCGAGCACGCCGTCGTCGACCAGCGACCGAACCTCGGCCAGAATGTCGTCCGGACTACGGTCGAGCTCTTTGCCCCGCAACGACGGGACGATGCAGAACGTGCAGCTGTTGTTGCAGCCGACCGAGATGGAAACCCAAGCGGCATAGGCGGATTCGCGCGCGCTGGGCAGTGACGACGGGAACTCCTGCAGCGCCTCTGCGATCTCCACCTGGGCAACCTTGTTGTGCCGGGCGCGCTCCAGCAGCGTGGGCAGCGACCCGATGTTGTGGGTGCCGAAGATGACATCGACCCAGGGCGCCTTGCGCAGCAACGCGTCCCGGTCTTTTTGGGCCAGGCAGCCGCCGACGGCGATCTGCATCTCGGGATTGCCGCGCTTGTGCGGAGCCAGGTGGCTGAGGTTGCCGTACAGCTTGTTGTCGGCGTTCTCCCGGACGGCGCAGGTGTTGAACACCACCACGTCGGCGTCGCCGAAATCCGAGCCCTCGGCGGCCCGCTGATAGCCGGCCGCTTCCAACAGGCCCGCCAACCGCTCCGAGTCGTGGACGTTCATCTGGCAGCCGTAGGTGCGGACCTGGTAGGTGCGCGTGGACACGGCGTGGCCCGCCGCGTCCGCGGGCCCGGCGTCCTGCGCCACCATCGAAGTCACGGGGCCATGGTACGGCGACGGGTCGGCGCACGGGAAACCGCACGTCAGGGCCTAGACCCGGCGGCGCTCCCGCTCGGCGGCCAACTCGGCGAAAACGACCTCGCACGCCAAGTTCTGGCTGTAACCACGGCGGGCCAGCATTCCCACCAGCCTGCGAGTCACCCGCGCGTCGTCGTCGTTCAGCGTCTCCCGGCGCAGCTTGGACCGGACCAGCTGCTCCGCCCGGTCCCGTTCGGCACCGGCGTCGATCCCGGCCAGCACCGAGGTGATCACGTCGTTGTCGACACCCTTGGTGTGTAGCTCGGCGGCCAAGGCACGCTTGCTTTTCCCGGCGTGCGCCCGGCGGGACTGCACCCACTGCTGGGCGAAGTCGGCGTCGTCGATCAAGCCGACGGAGGCCAACCGGTCGAGTACCCGCTCACTGAGGTCGTCGGGATAGCCGCGTTTGGCCAGCTGGCCGCGGAGCTCGGCCCGGGTGCGCGCTCTCGCGGTGAGCAGGCGCAGGCACAGCGCCCGCGCCTGCTCTTCGCGGGAGGGCTCAGAAATCGACGGGGGCGGGCAGGACGTCGTCATCGGTCACGACCGCGCCAATGCCGAGCTTTTCCTTGATCTTCTTCTCGATCTCGTTGGCGACCTCGTCGTTTTCCATCAAGAAGGTGCGGGAGTTCTCCTTGCCCTGGCCCAGCTGCTCGCCCTCGTAGGTGAACCAGGAACCGGACTTGCGGATGAAGCCCTGCTCCACACCCATGTCGATCAGCGAGCCTTCCCGGCTGATCCCGTGGCCGTAAAGGATGTCGAACTCGGCCTGCTTGAAGGGCGGCGCCACCTTGTTCTTGACGATCTTGACCCGGGTGCGGTTACCGACCGCGTTGGTGCCGTCCTTGAGCGTCTCGATCCGGCGTACGTCCATGCGCACCGACGCGTAGAACTTCAAAGCCTTTCCACCCGTTGTGGTTTCGGGGCTACCGAACATCACCCCGATCTTCTCGCGCAGCTGGTTGATGAAGATCGCGGTGGTGCCCGAATTGTTCAGCGCGCCAGTCATTTTCCGCAGCGCCTGGCTCATCAGCCGGGCCTGCAGTCCGACGTGACTGTCGCCCATCTCGCCTTCGAGCTCGGCGCGCGGCACCAGCGCGGCTACCGAGTCGATGACCAGGATGTCCAGCGCGCCGGAGCGGATCAGCATGTCGGCGATCTCGAGGGCCTGCTCCCCCGTGTCAGGCTGGCTGACCAGCAGGGAATCGGTGTCCACGCCGAGCTTCTTGGCGTAGTCGGGGTCCAGGGCGTGCTCGGCGTCGATGAAGGCGGCGACGCCGCCGGCGGCCTGGGCGTTGGCCACCGCGTGCAGGGCGACGGTGGTCTTACCCGAGGATTCCGGGCCATAGATCTCCACGACCCGGCCGCGGGGCAGCCCGCCGATGCCCAGGGCCACGTCCAGTGCGATGGATCCGGTCGGGATGATCGAGATCGGCTGACGCGTCTCGTCGCCGAGACGCATCACTGAGCCTTTGCCGTAATTCTTTTCGATCTGGGCCATCGCCAGTTCGAGAGCCTTCTCGCGGTCGGGGGCTTGCGCCATGGTGCCTCTCCTATAGTCGGTGTTCGTCTGACCGGTATCGGTCGGTTGTCGGTGACACTAGAGAAGGCCACCGACAAGTTGACTGGCCGAACGTGCACCACAGTAGCCGAACAGGTGTTCGATTCAAGTCCGACACGCCGCGCGCGTCACCTCTGTGGCAGCATCGGCTACCGATAGGCGTCGATGGGCTTCCTGCACCGGGCAAGCCTGAGGAAATCGGTGCGAATCCGACGCGGTCCCGCCACTGCGATCTCCGTTGGACCCACCCGAGAGAGCCAGATACTCGCCGTCGGCGCTTCCCTCATGGACGGGCTCACCACAACTGGGGCGGTTTTCCCAAGAGGCGGTCGCGAAACAATGGACATCTCCACCGAGCTAGCCGAAATAGCTTCCTACGGAGGCTTTTTCGCCCTAACCGTGGGTGGTGACGCCGCGGGATGGCATCCGGTCGGGCGGTCCTACACCGACGGCTGCGCCGACCTGGTCGAGGCCACCGTCCGGCGCTACCGCACCAACGACCTGCGGATCGGCGCCTCGCTGGTTCACCTCGGCCACGCCACCCGGCTGTGGTCACCGGTAGTCGCGTGCGCGATCGGTCACGGCGTACTGCCCGCTCTCGAAGACCTGCAACGCGCCGACGGCGGCGCACAGCTACGGCTGCCCCGACCCGTCGGCGAATCCGTCACCTCGCCCGCGCCCGAGATGCTGTATCGCATGGTGGTGACCGAACACATGGGACCGCTCGCGGCCGGCCTCCCGGTCAAGCTGGCACCCGCCCTGCTCGCGGGCAACGTCGCCTCCGCGCTGGTCGGAGCCGCGCAGGCGCTGCTTTCGGCGCGCCCAGACCTGCAGCCGGCGATCGTGCAGACGACCCGGCGGTTGCTGGATACCGGCATGATGGCCGGATCCGGTGTCCTCAGCGGCCCGCAGCTGGCCTTCAGGCGTCGCAGCTGCTGCCTTTTCTATCGTCTGCCCGGGGGCTCCTTGTGCGGCGACTGCGGACTGCACCGGACGCGGCGGTAGGGCCGATCGGACGAGGCGGGCGTCGTTTGGCGTCGTCGTGTCAGGGTATCTGGCCAGCATGTCCTCAGCCACAACGCAATCCATACGCGCTATCGCCTTGGTCTGCTCATTGAAGAAGAGCCCGGCGCCGTCCAGCAGCGAGCTGCTCGCCGACCAGTTGCTCGATCAGCTGCGAAGCGCGGGCGTCGAGGGTGAGAAGGTGCGGTGCGTCGACCTGAACCTGCTGCCGGGTGTTGAAGCCGACATGGGGCCCGGTGATGAGTGGCCGGCGCTGTTGAACAAAATCAAGGCGGCCGACATCGTCGTTGTGTCGACGCCCACCTGGGTCGGTCACATGTCCAGCGTGGCGCAGCGCGTCCTGGAGCGCCTCGATGCCGAGCTGTCCGACACGGACGACGCGGGAAGGCCGCGGATGGTGGGCAAGGTGGCCCTGGCCGCGGTCGTGGGCAACGAGGACGGCGCGCACAAGATCGTCGCCGATCTGTTTCAGGCGCTCAATGACATTGGATTCTCGATCGCCGCGCAGGGATGTACCTATTGGAACGGCGAGGCCATGCAGGGCACGGACTACACCGACCTCGACGACGTGCCGGATGCTGTCGCATCCGCTACCGGCAATGCGGTCCGCAATGCTGTACACCTGGCCACGGTGTTGCGGCAGAACACCTACCCGGCATACGAATAGTGCGTCGCGCTCACCACTGTTCCCGGGGCACGTCGAAGTCGACACACAACGCCCGCCAGACATCGCGGGGCTCCATTCCCGCCTCGATGGCTTGAGCAGCCGTGCGTCCGTCGAAGCCGGTCAGCACGTGATCCACCAGGACCGAGGACCCGTAGGTCGTGCCAAAGCGCAGAACCACCCGCTCGTGAAACTCCGTTAGCCGCACGCCAGTCAACATACCCAGCCCGCGTGCCTGAGACACCTGAGCGCGAAGGCCGCTACCTCCAGCTGGCCGGCAGGTCGATGATGTGGTTGGGGCAGTCCTGCTGCACCGCAATGGACATCACGTCGCGCGCGCGTTGGGCCGACATGGTGGCGCGCAACTGCATGAAGGCGTATTCGGCCGGAGCGAGTCCCTGTTGAGCGGCGGCCGGATCGTCCATCAACTGGCATGCCTGCTGTTCCTCGGGGCTGTCGGCGTGCGCGACGGCCGCGCCGGCCAGCGCCCCCGCCAGCAGGGCGCCGGCGGCGATTGTCGTGATGAACCTCATCGGGTGCCTCCCGCGCAAGCATAAATCGGCCGGGGCGGCGTGCGACGGATCATCCGGCCACCGCGAGCGCGTCGCGGCAGACCCGGACCGGATCGGCGACGTCGGCGATGCCGGCGGCCGCCGTCTGCGCCGCCGCCCGGTAGCGGGGCGACGACAGCACCTCGTTGACGGCGGCCACCAGTGCGTCGGCGGTCAGCGGCCGGATCAGCCGCGCGCTGCCCTGGCGCAGCACCCTGTTGGCGATCTCCCACTGGTCGCCGCCGCCGGGCACCACCACCAGCGGCACGCCGGCCAGCAGCGTCTTGGCGACCATGCCGTGGCCGCCACCGCAGATCACCAGGTCGGCATGCGCCAGCAACTCGTCCTGACGTCCCAGCCCGACGTTCGCCCAGGGCGGCACCGCCAGTTCCGGTCCGTCCAACCGCGACACCAGCAGGCGCGATCCCGCCGGCAGGGTCTCCCCCGGCGTCAAGCACTCCAGCGCGACCTCGGCGAGGCCCTCGGTCCCGATCACGGCGGTCGACGGCGCGACGACCACCACCGGCCCGAAGCCCGCCGGGACCTCGAGGATCCGGTCGGTCGGCTCGAAATGCAACGGCCCGACGACGACGGCCTCGGCGGGCCAGTCGGGGCGGGGAACTTCCATCGCTGGCAGCGTCGCGATCAGCCGCAGCAGCGGCCCGGGATCGCGCGCCGGCAGCCCGATCTCGACGCGCGAGCTCGCGCGCTGCTGCAGGCCCGCGCGCACGGATCGCGCCGTCAGCGCACGCATCGTCGCATCGCGCAGCCGGCCCCGGATGCCAGTGCCCGGTGCCAGCCCGCTGCCTAGCGGCGGCAGTCCTTTCGACGGCAGGTACAGCGGGTGCGGGTTGAGTTCGATCCACGGGATGCCCAGCAGTTCGGCGGCCATGCCGCCGCCGGCGGTGATGACGTCCGACACCACCAGGTCGGGCGCCAGTTCGCGCAGCGCGGGCACGTTGAGCACGGCCATCCGAGCGGCACGCCGGTGAATTCTGGCCCCGGCGTCGACGTCGTCGTCGGTGGCCGCCAGCCCGTCCAGCGCGACGGCGTCGATGCCGGCGCCGCGTGCGGTGTCGAGCCATTCGGCGCCGGTGAACAGCGTGGGCTCGTCGCCGGCTTCGGCGAAGCGCTTGCACAGCGCAATCGCCGGGAACGAATGCCCGGGATCCGGCCCGGCGACCACGGCAACACGCATCGTGCTTACCCTGCCACAGCGCCCGATTGCGACGCGCCTACGCTGGCAAGATGACCGAGCTGACTGGCACAACCGTTGCGAACACCCGTACGGTCGAAGGATTCCTCTACGCCCTGCAGGACGCCGATTACGACGCCGCCGACGCCGCGCTCGCCGACGACCTCGTCTACGAAAACGTCGGCCTGCCCACCATCCACGGCCGGGCCCGGGCCATGAAGCTGTTTCGCCAAATGGAGGGCCGGGCCGCCTTCGAAGTGAAGATCCATCGCATCGCGGCCGACGGCGGCGCGGTGCTCACCGAACGCACTGACGCGCTGATCTTCGGCCCGTTGCGGCTGCAGTTCTGGGTATGCGGCGTGTTCGAGGTCCAGAACGGGCGAATCACGTTGTGGCGGGATTACTTCGACTTCTTCGACATGCTCAAGGCCACCGCGCGCGGTCTGGCCGCGCTGCTGCTGCCGTCGCTCAAAGCGTCGTTCTAGCAGTGTGATCCGCGGGAAACGGCGATGAGCCGGGAAAGCCCCGACTCCTAGCCCGTCCCGCGCAATCCGCCGAGTTCGTCGAACGCCTGCGCCCAACCGACCAGGCGATCCGTCGCGCCGGCCAGCTCGGCCCGATACTGCTGCGACGCGGCCGAGCCGTCACCGTTCGCCGAAGACACTAATTGCGCTGCCGCGGTGACCATTTCGTTGTACTGGCGGACGCCGGCGCTGAGCTGCGCGGTGAACGCGTCGATGGTGGGCACCAGATAGGTCCGCGATTCCGCGCTGGCCTGCGCCGCCCGCTCCATCGAGACCACCTGCGCGGCGGTGGACGCCATGGCCGCCGAGGTCCTGTTAGCCGCCGCGGTCAGGTCGCGGATCTCGGCGGGCGGCAGCATCGCGCCCCGTTCGATCACGGCCACCAACGACGAAAATCCTCGCTCCGAGGCGCCCAGCGCGTACATCGCGGGCCGCGCCGCCGAACCCGGCGGCGGCAGCCGGCGCACGCTGGCGGTCCGGGGCGTCGGCAGCGGCTCGGACCGCAACCAGCGATAGCGAAGCAGCAACAGCGTCGCCGGGATGGCCATGAAAACCGCGACGCCCCCGGTGATTTCCAGCAGCAGCGCGAACCATCCCCAGGCCGCGAGCAGCATCGTCACCGCGGCCCAGAACACGCACCCGGCGCTGAAGATCAGGCCCCAGCGCAGTGCGCGGCGACGGCGACGCAGCTGGCGTGCGCGCGGGTCCGCGGCCGCGCTGAGCCTGCGGGCAACCAAATCGGATAGATCGGCCGCGGTGGCCAGGCCGCGGTGTAACAACGCGCGCCACGGACCGGGCCGCGTCGCTTTCACCGCCATGACACTCGACTACTGACCAAGTGGCTTCTCGGTGACCGAGCCGCCTGCGCTTTCCGCGGGCGCAGGAGTGGCGGGCGTGCTCCCCCCGGCCGACGTCCCGCCGGCCGGCAGGGCCTCACCACGCATCGAGGCGCGAATCTGCTCCAGCCGGGAATGGCCGGCCATCTGGACGCCGGCCTGTTCGACCTCGAGCATCCGGCCCTGCACCGAACCCTGTGCGAGCTCGGCGGCCCCGATCGCGTTGGCATACCGTCGCTCGATCTTGTCGCGCACCTCGTCGAGGCTGGGGACGTTGCCGGGGGCGGCGAGATCGCTCATCGACTGCAGCGAAGCGCTCACCTGCTCCTGCATCTTGGCCTGCTCGAGCTGGCTGAGAAGTTTGGTGCGCTCGGCGATCTTCTGCTGCAGCACCATGGAGTTCTGCTCGACGGCCTTTTTGGCCTGTGCGGCCGCGTTCAGCGCCTGGTCGTGCAGCGTTTTGAGGTCTTCGACGCTTTGCTCGCCAGTGACCAGCTGAGCGGCGAACGCCTCGGCGGCGTTGTTGTACTCGGTGGCCTTGGCGGCGTCACCGGCCGCGGTGGCCTGGTCGGCCAGCGTCAGTGCCTGGCGCACGTTGACCTGCAGCTTTTCGATGTCCGCCAGCTGACGGTTGAGCCGCATCTCCAGTTGCCGCTGGTTGCCGATGACCTGCGCGGCCTGCTGGGTAAGCGCCTGATGCGTGCGTTGCGCTTCCTCGATGGCCTGCTGGATCTGCACTTTGGGGTCTGCGTGCTCGTCGATCTTGGCGTTGAACAGCGCCGCGAGGTACTTCCACGCCTTGACGAACGGATTGGCCATGAGTTAGCTCCACCTTCGCTTCGTGAGGATCCGGATGGTCCCCGGATGGGCCTGACGGGCTCTGCGCCTGCCGCTCAATTTAACGGGTCGGCGCCGATCGCCCCACCCCTTACACGGGATCGGTCTCCGGCGCTCAGGCCAGCGCCAAGGACGCCACCGGCGGGATGACGACTTTGATGTTGGTGCTGGCCGCCCCGTCCGTGGGCGCGCCGACGGCCGCCCGCTCCTCGCTGGCCATCCGTTCGCCGGCATGAGTGAGAACCGACGACAACGGGACGTCCAGCGCGTCGCAGATCGCGTTCAGCAGCTCGCTGGACGGCTCCTTGCGGCCGCGCTCGACCTCGGACAGGTATCCGAGGCTCACCCGCGCCGAATCGGACACCTCGCGCAGCGTCCTGCCCTGCGTCGTGCGGGCCTCGCGCAGCACATCGCCGATGACCTCGCGCACCAATGGCGGCATTCCGCCCTCCTTCGTCCAGTCGGCCCTGCGCGGCACGTGCTCAGCTTGCCTCCGGCAGGTGCTCACTAGGTGAACGCCGACGGTGGTGGTCTGGTTCCCGACTGGTGCCGCTCGGAATCACCCGGGCGTGCGGCGTATTTCCCGGACGGTCGAGACGACGTAGTCGATACCCGTGATAACGGTCAGCACGATCGCCGCGCCCATCACCACCGCCGCGGTCACCCGGAACGGCCCCGCCAGGGGCAGCACGAACAATCCGATGGCCAGCACCTGCACCACGGTCTTGAGCTTGCCGCCCCAACTGGCCGGAATGACGCCGCGGCGAATGACGGCCAGCCGCAGCACGGTGACCCCGAATTCGCGAACCAGGATCAGCACCGTGACCCACCACGGCAGTTCACCGAGCATCGAGAGCCCGATCAGCGCCGACCCCACCAGCGTCTTGTCCGCGATCGGATCGACGAACGCGCCGAACTCCGTTGCCATGCCGTAGTTGCGGGCCAGCAGGCCGTCCAGCCGATCGGTGATGCAGGCGGCCGCGAAGATGACGAAAGCCACCACGCGGAAACCGTTTTGGTGGCCGTCCCCGGCGAACAGGGCGAGCAGGAAGATCGGCACCAGCACCAGCCGCAACAGGGTCAGCGTGTTGGCGAGGTTGGCGATGTTTGCGCGGCCTGCCACCGGACCCGTCTGCGGCTGCCCCGACACGGCAACAGAATAACCGTTGACCAGCGCAGCCGTCCCAGATGTCCATACTGTTACCCGTGACCCAAAGTCCGCAGCGCCATCGGCCGCTGATTCGGCGCGCGCGAACGTCCGACGTTCCGGCCATCAAGCACCTGGTCGACACCTACGCGGGAAAGATCCTGCTGGAGAAGAACCTCGTGACGTTGTACGAGGCCGTCCAGGAATTTTGGGTGGCCGAACACGAGGACCAGGTGGTCGGTTGCGGGGCGCTGCACGTGATGTGGTCGGACCTCGGCGAGGTTCGCACCGTCGCGGTCAGCCCGGCGCTGACCGGCCACGGCATCGGCCACGCGATCGTCGACCGGCTGCTGGAAGTCGCCCGCGAGCTGGCGCTGAAGCGGCTGTTCGTGTTGACGTTCGAAACCGAGTTCTTCGCCAGGCACGGATTCACCGAGATCGAGGGCACGCCAGTCACCGCCGAGGTGTTCGAGGAGATGTGCCGCTCCTACGACATCGGTGTCGCCGAATTCCTGGACCTCAGCTACGTCAAGCCGAACATCCTCGGCAACTCGCGGATGCTGCTGAGGCTCTAGCGGCTGATCGCAAGCGCGGCGCAGCCGGGCGCAGCGGGTCGCCGCCATCGGGCCTGCGGCGATCGCAAGCGCGGCGCAGCCGGGCGCAGCGGGTCGCCGCCATCGGGCCTGCGGCGATCGCAAGCGCGGCGCTAGTCCTCGGGGTCGCCCCCGTCGGCGTGGCTGCCGCCGCGGATCAGCGCCAGCGTCCCGGCCAGTTCGTCGGGCTTGATCAGCACCTCGCGCGCCTTGGAGCCCTCCGACGGCCCGACGATGCCGCGGGTCTCCATCAGGTCCATCAGCCGGCCGGCCTTGGCGAAGCCGACGCGCAGCTTGCGTTGCAGCATCGAGGTGGAGCCGAACTGGCTGGACACCACGAGCTCGACGGCCTGCAGGAACACGTCCATGTCGTCGCCGATGTCGGGGTCGACGTCGGTGCGTTCGCCGGTGGGCTTGGCGGCGGTGACGCCCTCGGTGTACTCGGGTTCGGCCTGGTCCTTGCAGGCGGTGACGACGGCGTGGATCTCCTCGTCGGTGATGTAGGCGCCCTGCAGCCGGATCGGCTTGTTGGAGCCCATCGGCAGGAACAGGCCGTCGCCCATACCGATCAGCTTTTCGGCGCCGGCCTGGTCGAGGATGACGCGGCTGTCGGTCAGCGACGACGTGGCGAACGCCAGCCGGGACGGCACGTTGGTCTTGATGAGACCGGTGACCACGTCCACCGACGGGCGCTGGGTGGCCAGCACCAGGTGAATGCCTGCGGCACGGGCCTTTTGGGTGATCCGGACGATGGCGTCCTCGACGTCGCGCGGTGCCGTCATCATCAGGTCGGCCAGCTCGTCGACGATCGCCACCACATACGGGTAGGGCCGGTATTCACGCTGGCTGCCCAGCGGCGCGGTGATGGCACCGGAACGGACCTTCTCGTTGAAGTCGTCGATGTGTCGCACCCGGGACGCCTGCATGTCCTGGTAGCGCTGCTCCATCTCCTCGACCAGCCACGCCAGCGCCGCCGCCGCCTTCTTGGGCTGGGTGATGATCGGGGTGATCAGGTGCGGAATGCCTTCGTAGGGCGTGAGTTCCACCATCTTCGGGTCGATCAGGATCATCCTGACCTCTTCCGGGGTGGCGCGCGCCAGCAGCGATACCAGCATCGAGTTGACGAAGCTGGACTTACCGGATCCGGTGGATCCGGCCACCAGCAGGTGCGGCATCTTGGCCAGGTTGGCCGAGATGAAGTCGCCCTCGATGTCCTTGCCGAGCCCGATCACCAGCGGGTGGTGGTCGCGCCGGGTCGACGGGGCGGTGAGGACGTCGGCCAGCCGCACCATTTCCCGGTCGGTGTTGGGCACTTCGATGCCCACGGCCGACTTGCCCGGGATCGGGGCCAGCATGCGCACGCTCTCGGTGGCCACCGCGTAGGCGATGTTCTTCTGCAGCGCGGTGATCTTCTCCACCTTCACGCCCGGTCCCAGCTCGACCTCGTAGCGGGTGACGGTCGGCCCGCGGGTGCAGCCGGTCACGGCGGCGTCGACCTTGAACTGGGTCAGCACCTCGGTGATGGCATCGGCCATGACGTTGTTCGCGGCGCTGCGCTTCTTGGGCGGGTCGCCCGCCACCAGCAGGTTGAGTGAGGGCAGCATGTAGGGACCCTCGACGATCCGGTCCAATTCCACGGTGTCGTGCTTGCCCGCCGACCGTCCGCGCTTGCGGCCCCGCGAGGCCGGCAGGGCCGGCTGGACGGCGGGTTCGGGCACGGTCGGGATGTCGTCCTGCAGCGCGGCCTGGGCATCATCGTCCGGCGACCACGCCGGCGGCTCATCCTCGGGGACGGGAGACGCGTCGGCGTAGTAGCTGTCGCGGTCCGCTTCGGCGTCGTCGTCGAACTCGTCGGCGTAGTCGTACGGTTCGTCGTCGCCGACCAGCCGGGTACCGAACATGGCGCGAACCACGTCGGGCACCTCCCGGATGGTGGTTCCGGTCAGCAGCAACAGGCCGAACATGAATCCAATGAACAACAACGGCGCGGCGATCCAGGGCGTCAGCCCGTCCGAGAGCGGCCCGCCGACGGCGAAGCCGATGAAACCGGCCGCATGGCGGCGCGCTTCCGGGTCCCCGGGCGAACCGGACCATAGGTGGCGCAAACCGAGGACCGACAGCGTGATCAGGCTGGTGCCCAGGATCAGCCGGGGGCGCACATCGGGATTGGGCTCGGTGCGCATCAGGGTCACCGCTACCGCGGCGGTGGCGGCCGGCAGCGCCAGCACAGCCGCGCCGATGAAGGTCCGCAGCAGCGTGTCGACCCACGTGCCGACCGGTCCGGCGGCGTGAAACCACGAGCTCGCGGCGACCACCATGGAAAAGCCGAGCAACAGCAGCGCGATGCCATCGCGGCGATGCCCGGGATCGATGTCGTGGGCTCGCCCGATCGACCGGGCCGCGCCGCCGGTCCCCCGGGCGGCCATCAACCAGATGGCACGCAGAGCGCGACCGCAGGTCAGCCCGGCCCCGACCAGCGACGCGTGATTACGCCGCCTGGCGGGCTTGCTGACCCTTTTGCGGGGCGCCGCCGGGCGCGCAGCCCGGGGCCCGCTGGCGCGCGAAGTGGCCTTTGACCTGCTCGTTCGGCTTCTGGAGCGGGCGGCGGTCTTACTGGGCATGACGGCAAGGGTAGTCGTAACGGCATCATCTACACCACCCGCCACACTGGTAACGGCCCGGCTTGGTCAGGCATGGTGCGACTCGGCCGCGAAATCGCGTGAGTAGGGTGACATTCGGTTGCGAGAAGTCGTGCTCGTCACCCACCGCAGAGCGCCCAGGAGGCCATCAATGCCCGTTGTCGTCGTCGCCACCTTGACTGTCAAACCTGAGTCGGTCGACACCGTTCGCGACATCCTCACGCGGGCGGTCGAAGAGGTGCACGACGAGCCGGGCTGCCAGGTGTACTCGCTGCACCAGTCGGGCGAGACCTTCGTCTTCGTCGAGCAGTGGGCCGACGCCGAGGCGCTCAAGGCGCACAGCACCGCGCCGGGGGTCACCAAGATGTTCAGCGCGGCCGGCGAGCACCTCGCCGGCGCCCCGGACATCAAGATGCTGCAGCCGGTCTCGGCGGGCGATCCGGCCAAAGGTCAGTTGCGACCCTGATGGCCCGCTCGCCGGAAGGCCCCCTGAAGGGCAAGGTCGCCTTCATCACCGGCGCCGCGCGCGGGCAGGGCCGCGCGCACGCGGTGCGGCTGGCCGCCGACGGCGCCGACATCATCGCCGTCGACCTGTGCGACCAGATCGCCAGCGTCCCCTATTCGCTGGCCACGCCGGACGACCTGGCCGCCACCGTGAAGCTGGTGGAAGACACCGGTGGCCGCATCGTCGCCGCCCGTGGCGACGTCCGCGACCGCGAATCGCTGGCGGCGGCGTTGCAGGCGGGCCTGGACGAATTCGGCCGCCTGGACATCGTCGTGGCCAATGCCGGGATCGCGCCCATGCAATCGGGTGAGGACGGCTGGCATGACGTCATCAACGTCAACCTCACCGGCGTCTACCACACCATCAAGGTCGCGATACCCACGATGGTCAGGCAGGGCACTGGTGGGTCGATCGTGCTGATCAGTTCGAGCGCCGGGCTGGCCGGGGTGGGCAGCCCGGACGCCGGTTCCGTGGGCTACGCCGCCGCCAAGCACGGGGTGGTCGGACTGATGCGGGTCTACGCGAACCTTCTTGCCGGGCAGATGATTCGGGTCAATTCGATTCACCCGTCCGGCGTCGAGACTCCGATGATCAACAACGAGTTCACCCGGGAGTGGCTGGCCAAGATGGCGGCCGCGACCGACACGCCGGGCGCCATGGGCAACGCCATGCCGGTGGAGGTGCTCGACGTCGAAGACATCGCCAACGCGGTGGCGTGGCTGGTGTCCGACCAGGCGCGCTACATCACCGGGGTGACCTTGCCCGTCGACGCGGGATTCTTGAACAAGTAACCGTCATGGCACGAAACCTGGTTGCGCAGACAGCATTTGGCCCGATGGTGCTGGCCGCCGTCGAGCAGAACGAGCCGCCCGGCCGCCGGCTGGTCGACGACGACTTCGCCGAACTCTTCCTGCCCGCGCCACTGCGGTGGCTCGTCGGGGCGACCCGGTTCGCCCCGGTTCGCCGGCTGATGATCCGCGGTTCGGAGTTCACCGGTCCGGGATTGTGGGCGAATCTCGCCTGCCGCAAGCGTTTTATCACCGACAAGCTCAAGGAGTCACTCGACGACATCAACGCCGTCGTCATCCTCGGAGCCGGCCTGGACACCCGCGCCTACCTGCTGACGCGGCGAGTCCGCATCCCGGTGTTCGAGGTCGATCTGCCGGTGAACGTGGCGAGGAAATTCAAGACGGTCCGACGGGTGCTCGGCGAGCCGCCGCTGTCGGTTCGGCTGGTGGCGTTGAACCTCGAGCATGACGACCTGCTCACCTCGCTCGCCGAACACGGCTATCGCACCGACTACCGGGTGTTCTTCATCTGCGAGGGCGTCACCCAATACCTCACCGAAGCGACCGTCCGGCGCACGCTGGACGGGTTGCGCGCCACCGCGCCCGGCAGCCGATTGGTGTTCACCTACGTCCGTAAAGATTTCATCGACGGCACCAACCGGTATGGCACCCGCACGCTGTACCGCAACGTGCGCCAGCGGCGGCAACTGTGGCATTTCGGCTTGCAGCCCGACGAAGTTGCCGCGTTCCTCGGCGAGTACGGCTGGCGGCTGGTGGAGCAGGCCGGTCCCGACGAGCTCGTCCAGCGCTATGTCGAGCCCACCGGCCGCAAACTCAAAGCGTCGCAACTGGAGTGGTCGGCCTACGCCGAGAAGATCTAGCGGGGGACAGACCCGATGGTGTCCCCCGCAAGCCGGGGTGCCCCCATTCGCGCGGCTACGCCGCGCTCGAGATCGCCATTAGACCTCGATGACGGTCGGCACGATCATCGGCTGCCGGCGGTAGGTTTCGCCCACCCACTTGCCGACGGTGCGCCGCACGCCCTGGGCGATGCGGCTCGGATCGGTGATGTTCTCCGCAAGCAGCGCTTCCAGCTCGGCCTCCACCCTGCGCACCGCGGGCTCCAGCGCCTTCGGATCCTCGGAGAATCCGCGCGAATGCAGCTGCGGCGGGGCGACCGGGCGCCCGGTGCCGCGCGCGACCACCACGGTTACCGCTACGAAACCCGACGACAGAATGAGCCGCTCGCCCAAGGTGATGTCGCCGACGTCGCCGTTGATCACGCCGTCGACGAACATCTTGCCGACCGGCACCGCGCCGGCGATCGAGGCCTTGCCCGCGACCAGGTCGACGCTCACCCCGTTCTCGGCCAACAAGATCGACTCATCCGGCACGCCGGTGCGGGCCGCGAGTTTGGAGTTGGCGCGCAGCATGCGCCACGTCCCGTGCACGGGCATGACGTGACGCGGCCGAATCCCGTTGTACAGGAACAACAGTTCCCCGGCGTATGCGTGGCCCGAAACGTGCACGCGCGCTTGGGCATTGGTGACGACGCGGGCCCCGATCTTGGCGAGCTCGTCGATGACGCCGTAGACCGCTTCCTCGTTGCCCGGGATCAGCGACGACGCTAACACCACCAGGTCACCCGCGGTCAGCGTGATGCTGCGGTGCTCCCCGCGCGACATCCGCGACAACGCCGACATCGGTTCGCCCTGGGTGCCGGTGGTGATCAACACCACCCGGTCGGCCGGCATCATCTCGGCGGCGCCGATGTCGATCACGTCCGAGTCGGCCACCCGCAGGAATCCGAGTTCCCGGGCGATCCCCATGTTGCGCACCATGGATCGGCCGACGAAGGATACCCGCCGGCCCAACGCGACTGCGGCATCGATGATTTGCTGCACCCGGTCCACGTTGGAGGCGAAGCACGCCACGATGACCCGGCCGTCGGCACCGCGGATCAAACGGTGCAGCGTCGGGCCCACCTCGCTTTCCGACGGCCCGACGCCGGGATGCTCGGCATTGGTTGAGTCGCACAGGAACAGGTCCACCCCGGCGTCGCCGAGCCGGGACATGCCGGGCAGGTCGGTCGGGCGGCCATCAAGAGGAAGCTGGTCGAGCTTGATGTCACCGGTGTGCAGAACCGTGCCCGCCCCGGTGTGCACGGCGATCGCCAGCGCGTCGGGGATGGAGTGGTTGACGGCGAAGTACTGGCATTCGAACACGCCGTGACTGCTCTTCTGGCCCTCGGCCACCTCGACGAACACCGGCTTGAGGCGGTGCTCGCGGCACTTCGCGGCGACCAACGCCAGCGTGAACTTGGAACCGACCACCGGGATGTCGGGGCGTAGCTTGAGCAGGAACGGAATGCCGCCGATGTGGTCCTCGTGGGCGTGGGTCAGCACCAGCGCCTCGATGTCGTCGAGCCGGTCGGAGATATGACGCAGATCCGGCAGGATCAAATCCACCCCGGGCTCGTCGTGGGTGGGGAACATCACGCCGCAGTCGATGATCAACAGCCGGCCCAGGTGCTCGAAAACCGTCATGTTACGGCCGATTTCGCTGATGCCACCGAGAGCAGTAACCCGCAACCCTCCCGTGGCCAAAGGGCCTGGCGGGGCGAGGTCTACATCCACTTCTCGGAAACTCCTTTGTTCAACGCAGCACCGAGGCCGCACGCATATCGGCAGCCAACGCGTCGAGTTGCTCTGGCGTTGCGGGCATTTGCGGCAACCGCGGATCGCCGACGTCGATACCTTGCAGATGCAGGCCCGCCTTGGACAGCGTCACCCCACCCAGGCGGGCCATCGCGTCGCACAGCGGGGAGACGGTGGCGTTGATCTTGCGGGCGGTGGCGATGTCCCCGGAGCTGAAAGCGGACAACATTTCCCGCAGCTGTCCGGGCGCCACGTGAGCAATCACGCTGATGAATCCGGTGGCGCCCATGGCCAGCCACGGCAGGTTCAGCGCATCGTCGCCTGAGTAGTAGGCCAGGCCGGTCTCGGCGATGATCTGGCCACCGCTGTGCAGGTCGCCCTTCGCGTCCTTGATTCCGACGATGTTCGGGTGGGCGGCCAGCGTCCGGATGGTCTCGGACTGGATCGGTATCACCGAACGCGGCGGGATGTCGTAGAGCAGCACCGGCAGCTCGGTCGCGTCGGCGACGGTGGTGAAATGGGCGATCAGCCCGCTCTGGGGCGGCTTCGAGTAGTACGGCGTGACAACCAGCAGCCCGTGGGCGCCCTCGGCCGCGCAGGCCTTGGCCAGCCGGACGCTGTGGGCGGTGTCGTAGGTGCCCGCGCCGGCGATGACGCGGGCACGGTCGCCCACCGCCTCCAGCACGACGCGCAGCAGCTCACGCTTCTCGTCGTCCGTGGTTGTCGGGGACTCGCCGGTGGTTCCGGAAATCACCAGCCCATCACAGCCCGCGTCAACCAGGTAATTGGCCAGCTGAGCAGCCGCGGCGGTGTCAACGGAGCCGTCGCGGCGGAACGGTGTGACCATCGCGGTCAGCAAGGTTCCCAATCGCGCTGGGGCGTCGAATCCGACCGTGCTCACGGTGTTCAGGTTACCTGGCGCCGGCAAGGTAATTAGTATCCACGTAGACGCGCCCGGTTGCGCGTCGGCGCATCAGGCTTCGGTCGCCAGTGGGCTGGTCGCGACCTCCGTGCCGTCGGCCAGGGCGGAAATCTCGAAGTCGGCGAACACCGCGGGCGCCACGCCCGTTAGCTGGCGCAGGCACTCGATGGCGAGCCGCCGGATTTCCACGTCGGCGTGCTCGCTGGCGCGCATCGCGATGAAGTGGCGCCACGCCCGGTAGTTGCCGGTCACGACGATGCGGGTTTCAGTCGCATTGGGCAGCACGGCGCGGGCGGCCTGGCGGGCCTGCTTGCGACGCAACACCGCGTTGGGTCGATCCGCGAACTTCGCCTCCAGCTTGGTCAGCAGGTCGGTGTAGGTGGCGCGGTTGGCATCGGCGGCCGCGGCCAGAATCCGCTGCAGTTCCGGATCGTCTTCGATGCCCGGCGGCACGACGACATGCGATTCCTTCTCGGGGACGTAGCGCTGCGACAGCTGCGAATAGGAGAAGTGCCGATGCCGAATCAGCTCGTGGGTGCACGATCGCGAGATGCCGGTGATGTAGAACGACACGCTCGCGTGTTCGAGCACCGAGAAGTGGCCGACGTCGATGATGTGCTTGATGTAGCCGGCGTTGGTCGCGGTCTTGGGGTTGGGTTTCGACCAGCTTTGGTAGCAGGCCCGGCCGGCGAACTCGACCAGCGCGGGGCCGCCGTCGGCGTCGGTGCCCCACGGCACGTCCGGGGGCGCCAAGAAGTCGGTCTTGGCGATCAGTTGCACGCGCAGCGGCGCGATCTCGGCCACGGCGCTCACCTTAAGGCGTGCCGAGCGGATCGCCGTCTCTGACCCGCACCTTGCCGGAGACCAGCAACGGCAGCAGCGCATCGGACGTCGACGCGGGCATCAGCTGACCCGCTTGGCCGCCGCGCGCAGCTCGCCGGACAGATCACCGCGATTAGCGACGCTGAATCCGCCCAGCCCCAGCCACGACGCCATGGACTCCAGTTCACCGGCCAGTGCCGCGGCGACGCGGGGCTTGGGCGCATCGCGCTCGGCGAATGCGCCGAGGACCCGCAGCGAGCTGGCAGCGCGGTCGGCCTTCAGGTCGACCCGCGCCACCAATCGGCCGTCCATGAGCAGCGGCCACACGTAGTAGCCGTACTGCCGCTTGGCAGCCGGGGTGTAAATCTCTATGCGGTAATGGAATTCGAATAGGCGCTCGACGCGCGGGCGGAAGAAGATGAGTGGGTCGAACGGGCACAGCAACGCGGTGCCGCGGTCGGTGCGGGGTACCGTGCGGCCCGCCCGCAGATAGGCCGATGCGGGCCAGCCGTCGACGTCGACCGGCTCGAGGTCACCGGCGGCCACCAATGCGGCGATCGCCGGCTTGATCTGCTGGGCCGACAACCGAAAGTAGTCGCGGATGTCGGCCTCGGTGCCCACGCCCAGCGCGGTGGCGGCCCGCAGCGCGAGTTCGCGGATCGCCTCGTCGTCGTCGACCTCGCGGGCCAGCACGCCGGCCGGCAGCACCCGTTCCACCAGGTCGTAGTGGCGAGCGAAGCCCACCCGAGTGGCGGTAGTGAGCACACCGGCGGAAAACAGCGCCTCGGCCACCCACTTGGTGTCGCTGCGCGTCCACCAGGTGCCCTTTCTCCGGCGTGGCTCGGCGGCCAGATGCGCTTCGATCCGCCCCGCCGTGCTGGGTCCGAGCTCGGCGACGGCGGCCACGACTTCCTCGACCAGCCGCGGATTGGCCTTGACGATGTGGGTGCCCCACCGGCCATGCCGGTACTGGCGCATCCGCCAGCGCAACAGCGGCCAGTCCTCGACGGCCATCAACGCGGCCTCGTGCGCCCAGTACTCCGCCAGCAGCCGCGACGACCGGGGGCCCCAGGCGGCCCGGTCGAGCACGTCACGGTCGTAGGGGCCGAGTCGGCTGAACACCGGAGCGTAGTGCGCGCGCACCGCCACCGAGACCGAATCCAGTTGCAGCACTTGGATCCTGGAGATGAGCCGCTTCAGGTGTGCCCGGGTGATCTCACCATTGGTCCGGGGGTCGTTAAATCCTTGGGCCGCAACGGCTATCCGCCGGGCTTGGGCGGCCGATAGCCTGCGGGTCGACACGGCGCCGAGAATACCGGTCGTGTCCGACGTGCGGCGTTACGACGCTGAGCCCGCGCTGACTTTCTCGTCCGACCGCACCACGGAATCCGTCTCGGACGCATTCTTTTGTTCTTTGTAGGCAGAATCGAGAGCGTCCGGAACCGCTTTCAGGTCGCGGTAGACGCCCATCAGTTGCTCGAGAATCCTGATCCGTTGCCGACTCGCCTCGTCCACGGCCCGTCGAGCCTCGTCACGATCCCGATCGGCCCTCTCCCTCGCCTCGGCGAGAAGGCGCTCACGCGCCTGCTCGGCGTCATCGCGCAGGCCGGCCAGCTCGGCCTCGAGTTTTTCCTTGGTGTCCTGATACTCCGCTTCCATGGCTTCCCGCTGCGCGGCCATGTCCGCCAACATCTGCTCGCGTTTCCGCCGGGTTTCGTCAGCCTCGGCCTCGGCCGCCGCGATCAGCGCATCCGCTTCGGCTCGCGCCTCGGCCTGCATCTCGGCCACCTCGTCGACCGCGCGGCTCAGCATCTTCGCCATCCGCTGTTGCACCGCGTGCGGCGAGGGCGAGGTGTCGGTGAGGACGGCCACTTCCTTGCGGAGCGCGGCCGTTTGATCCGCGGATTCCTGCAGCCGGGCCCGCAGGCTTTCGACGTCATTGAGCAGCAGAGTCTGCTTGGTGCTCAACATCTCGATGTGGGCGTCAACCGCGGCCGGCTCGTAGCCCATGAATTTGCGGGTGAACGTGTTTGTGGGTTCGGATATCACTGCCAATTCCCCCTTCCGGAAACGCCTGTTTGACCCTGTCCGACCGACCCCCGCGTCCGAGTATGTCAGGTCATGCCGTGGGCGCGACGGGGTGCGCGGCGGGCCTACGGTAGCTGTGGAAGCGGTACCGCAATCCCGAACGGCTGGCCTGCCACTCCCCCGTTTCACCCGCCCAAGTGTCGTCCAGCGTCGGCGCCAGCGCATCGTCGTCGTCGCGTCGCAAATCGATTTCGATCTCCGTGACCTCGCAGCGGGTGGCGCACGGCAGCGCCAGCAAATAAATCTCTTCGCCGCCGATGACCCACGTCTCGGGTTCGCCCTCGCCGTGGGCTAGGGCCTCTTTCAGGGTGCCGGCCACCCGCGCCCCGCGCGCGACGAAGGCGGTGTCGCGGGACAGGACGACATTGCGCCGGCCCGGCAGGGGGCGCACCTTCGCCGGTAACGAATCCCAGGTCCGCCGGCCCATGATCACCGGGTGGCCCAAGGTCACCTCTTTGAACCGGATGAGATCTTCCGGCACTTTCCAGGGGATGTCGCCACCGCGCCCGATGACGCCGGAGGTCGACTGAGCCCACACCAGGCCCACCTCGGTCATACCTGCTACTCCTTGATCCCGGCTTGCATGCCGCCCGAGCCGGCATCGTCGCCGGCGCGCTTCATACAGCGACTGGGGCTTTGATTGCCGGATGGGGGTCGTAGTTCTTTACGACAACGTCGTCGTAGGTGTAATCGAAAATCGAATCCCTCGCGCCCAGAACGAGTTCCGGGTACGGCCGGGGGTCGCGGCTCAGCTGCAGCCGCACCTGCTCGACATGGTTGTCGTAGATGTGGCAGTCCCCACCTGTCCACACGAACTCGCCGACCGCGAGGCCGGACTGGGCGGCCATCATGTGCGTCAGCAGCGCGTAGCTGGCGATGTTGAACGGCACACCCAGGAACAGGTCGGCGCTGCGCTGGTAGAGCTGGCAGCTCAGCCGCCCGTCGGCCACGTAGAACTGGAAGAACGCGTGACACGGCGGCAGCGCCATCTGCGGGATTTCGCCGACGTTCCATGCCGACACGATGATGCGGCGCGAGTCGGGGTCGGTGCGCAGCAGGTCCAGGGCCGCGCTGATCTGATCGACGTGCTCACCCGACGGCGTCGGCCAGGACCGCCATTGCACACCGTAGATGGGTCCGAGATCGCCTGTGCTGCTTGCCCATTCGTCCCAAATGGTAACCCCGTGCTCGTGCAGCCAGGCGACGTTGGAATCGCCACGCAAGAACCACAGCAATTCGTAGATCACCGACTTGAGGTGCACCTTTTTGGTGGTGAGCAGCGGGAACCCGGCCGATAGGTCATAGCGGAGCTGCTGACCGAACAGGCTGCGGGTCCCGGTGCCGGTGCGGTCGGATTTGGCCGTTCCCCGATCGAGCACCAAGCGAAGCAAGTTTTCGTAGGGGGTCGGGATCGGCACGCCGCAAGAATACGTCTAGGCGCGCGGAGTAGAACGGGTGCCATGCCGAACATCATCGACGTCGTCACCACACCCGATGGCACCTGCACGGTGCACCTGTTCACCCCCGACGGCCCGGAATCGCAAGTCCCGTGGCCCGGGGTGGTCATGTATCCCGACGCCGGGGGCGTCCGCGGCACGTTCGAGCAGATGGCCGCCAAGCTGGCCGGGTTCGGTTACGCCGTGCTGCTTCCGGATGTCTATTACCGCACCCCGGACTGGGCGCCGTTCGACATGGCGACCGTTTTCAGCGACAAGGAGGAACGGGGACGCCTGTTCTCGATGATCGGCAGCGTCACTCCGGACCGGATGGCCGCCGACGCCGGCGCGTTCTTCGACTATCTGGCCGCCCGCCCCGAGGTGACCGGCGAGCGATTCGGGGTGTGCGGCTACTGCATGGGCGGCCGAACGTCGCTCATGGTGGCGGGGCGGGTGCCCGGCCGGGTGGCCGCGGCGGCGTCCTTCCACGGCGGCGGCCTGGTGACCGACACCGCGGACAGCCCGCACCTGCTCGCCGACCGGATGAGCGCCACGGTGTACGTAGGGGGCGCCAAGGACGACGCGTCGTTCACCGCCGATCACGCCGAACAGCTCGACAAAGCCCTGTCGGCGGCCGGTGTCGAGCACACCATCGAGTGGTATCCGGCGGGCCACGGATTCGCGGTTCCGGACAACGCGCCCTACGACGCCGCCGCGGCCGAGCGGCATTGGGAGGCGATGACGGAGGTGTTCGCGTCCGCGCTACCGCGATAACGCGGTCATCAGCAGCGTCGCGGCCACCGAAGCGCCGTCGGTGCGGATCGTTGCGGCCACGGAAGTCGCCCGTGCGCGGATCTGGTCGGTCAGGGCCGCCTTGAGCGCGGTCGACAGCGACTCGGTGGTGGGAGCGGGACCGTCATGGGCGGCGCCGATGCCGAGTTCGCGCACCCGGGTCGCCCAATAGGGCTGATCGGCCCCCTGGGGCACCACCACCTGCGGGGCGCCCGCCCGGGCGGCCGTCGTCGTGGTGCCAGCCCCGCCGTGGTGCACGATGGCGGCGACCCGCCCGAACAGAGCCTGGTGGTTGACCTCGCCGACGGCGAAGCAGTCATCCCGGTCGTCGATCGGGGTCAGGCCCGCCCAGCCGCGGGAAACCACCGCGCGGTGGCCCAGCGTACGGACCGCCTCGATGGCCGTCCGCGCGACGTCCCGCGAGGCGCGCATCGGCATGCTGCCGAAGCCCACGTAGACCGGCGGTGCGCCGGCATCGAGGAATGCCAGCAAGTCCGCAGGCAGCGGGCGTTCGTCGCGCAGCAGCCAGGCGCCGGTTTGGACCACGTCGAGCTCAGCGGGCTGCCACGGGTCCAGGATCGGATCCGTCGCCAGCCATGGGCAGTCGGTCAGCGCGTAGTCGCGCAGGTTGTCCAGCGGCGGCAGGCCGATCGCCGCCCGGTGATCATTGAGCGTCGCGCCGAACAGCTCCTGCATGTGCTGGCCATCCAGTTGCCACAGCACCCGGTTGTCGACCATTCCGGGAGGGAATGGCCCGTTGGCGTACGCCGGCGGCGGGTGGTGCGGCGACGGCAGGATGGTGGGTTGGTAACTGACGTAGAGGTATTCGAGCCCCAGGCCTTCGGTCGCCGATCGGGCGGCGGCCGCGGCCGGTGGGAAGCCGGCGACCACCAACGCATCACAGCCTTCGGCCGCGGCGGCCACGGTGTCGAATTGCGCGGCGATCAGCCCGTCCAAGTGCCGGCGCAGGTCCTCCTCGGAGGGCATCGCCCCCGTCTTCATCGCCCGCAGTGATTCGCCGAAGGGCAGCAGCGGCACACCGACACCGGCCAGCAGCTCGACGAATTCGGCGTCCGGCGGCGCGCTCACCCGCGCGTCAACGCCGAGCACCCGCAACTGCACCGCGAGCGCGGCGAGCGGCTCGACGCCTCCGCGCGAGTCGTACGCCGACAGCAACACCCGCATTCGCCCAGCTCCCGAAAGACGTGTAGTCGGCAAACTCTATCGTCGGCGGGACTCACCCCGCATCCGCATGGCCGGGAACGTCAGAACGCCGGCAGGTCCACCAGTTCGGCCAGTCGGGCGCGGTGACGGTAGGCCGTGCCGAACGCCAACTGGTCGCTCTTGGCTCGCTTGAGGTACAGGTGCGCGGGATACTCCCAGGTCATACCGATGCCGCCATGCAGCTGCACGCACTCTTCGGCGGCATGCACGGCGACCTCGCCGCAGTAGGCCTGGGCGATCGCCGCCGCCGCGTCGGCGTCTTCCCCGCCCCGGGCGCAGGTGTCGGCCGCATAGCGCGCCGCGGCGGTCGCCGCGCCGACCTCGAACCACAGATCCGCCAACCGGTGCTTGATCGCCTGGTAGGAGCCGATCGTGCGGCCGAACTGCCTGCGTTGTCTGACGTACTCCAGCGTGGTTTCGAAGCACCATTGGGCGACCCCGAGTTGCTCGGACGCCAGCAGGGCCGCTGCGGTCCGGATGGCTTCGGTGACCGGCTCGTCGCCCGCCCCGACCCGGGTCGATGGAGATCCCGAAAATGACACGGCGGCAAGGGGTCTGGTCATATCCAGCGCGAGCAGGGGGGAAATCTGCACGCCCGCGGCGTCGCGGGCCACGGTGTGTAGCTCGAGCCCGTCGCGCCCGGCGACCGGCACCACCAGCACATCGGCGGCGTCGGCACCGGCCACGCTGGTGACCGATCCGCTCAGCCCATCGCCGTCGGCGCTGAGCGCGGTAACCGGGTCGCCCGGTGCGCTCGACAGCGGGACCACCAACGCCGCCGTCAGCTCGCCCTGCGCCAGCGCCGGCAGGGTTGCGGTGTCACCGGCACGCAGCAGCGCGATCGTGGCGAGGACCGCGCTGGACAAAAACGGCACCGGCGCAACGGCCCGGCCGATCTCCTCCATGACCACGGCGGCCTCGCGGGCGCTCGCGTCGGCGCCACCCAGCGATTCGGGTACCAGGAGGCCGGCCACGCCCAGTTCGGTGGCCAGCGTGCGCCACACGCCCGAAAAGTCTTGCGGGTGCGGGTCGTAAAGGCGCGTCACCGATTCGGGCGGGCACCGCTCGGCGAACAACTGACGGACGCCGGCCCGCAGCGCCTCTTCGGTGTCGGAGTACAGCAGGTCGGCGGTGTTCGCGCTCATCGGGGGAGGTCCTTCCAAGCGGCGTCTTTGTCGACACGATGTTCACCCGGCAGGCCGAGGATCCGCTCGGAGATGGTGTTGCGCAGTATTTCCGACGTGCCGCCCTCGATCGAATTGCCGCGCGCCCGCAGGTAGCGGTAGCCGGGCCCGCGACCGACCAGGTCGACCGTCTCGGGCCTGCGCATGGTCCAGTCGTCGTAGAGCAGCGCCGCTTCCCCGTGCAGCTCGATCTCGAACCCCGAAATCGCTTGTGCCAGCTTGGCGAACGCCACCTTCATGCCGGCGCCTTCCGGGCCGGGCTGACCGGTGGCCGCCTGTTGCCGCAACCGTTCACCGGCCAGCCGAAGGACCTCCGCCTCGACCCACAGCCGCATCAGCTGGTCGTGCATTGCGGGGTTGCGCAGCGCCGGCTCGTCGCGCCAGGCCGCGGTGACCTTGCCGATATGACCACCTTCCCGCGGAACCCCGGCGCGCGACCCGATGGCGACGCGTTCGTTGTTGAGGGTGGTAGTGGCGACCCGCCAGCCACCGCCCTCCGGGCCGAGCCGATTCGCGTCGGGCACCCGCACGTCGGTGAGGAACACCTCGTTGAATTCCGCCTCGCCGGTGATCTGGCGCAACGGCCGGATTTCCACACCGGGTTGCGTCAAGTCGCAGAGAAAATAAGTCAGACCATGGTGCTTGGGCACGGCCGGATCGGTCCGGGCGACCAGGATGGCCATCTGCGCGTGCTGCGCCTGCGACGTCCACACCTTCTGCCCGTTGACAATCCAGTCTTGAGGGTTATGCGCGTCGCGCACCGCACGGGTGGCCACCCCGGCCAGGTCCGATCCGGCGCCGGGCTCGCTGAACAGCTGGCAGTAGATCTGCTCACCGGTGAACAACGGGCGCAGGAACTTTCGTTTTTGCTCGTCGGTACCGAACGCCGCGATCGTCGGGGCCGCCATGCCCATGCCGATGTAATTCTTGCGGGTGCCGCCCACCGGTGCGCCGGCGGCGGCCAACCGGGCATCGACGCGCTCCTGAGCAGTGCGCGGCAGATCCAGCCCGCCGAAACCCTGAGGTAGGTGCACCCAGGCCAGGCCCGCATCGTATTGCGCGCCAAGGAAATCCCGCGGCTCGCAGGTGGCCGGATCGTGCTCGTCGAGCAGTGCCTGAATCCGCGCGTCCAATTCGGCCGTATCGACGGCGGTCATTGCCCGCCGCCCGGTGCGGACTGGAATCCCTGTGCGGCGCCGAGCAAAAGGCCGCCGTCGATCACCATGGTCTCGCCGGTGATCCAGCTCGCCGCGTCGGAAACCAGGAAGGCGACGGCCGCGGCCACGTCGATCGGCTCCCCGATGCGCCCGAGCGCGATCGACGACGCCAGCGGGTCCTCGTGGTCCTTCCACAGCGCCTCGGCCAGGCGGGTGCGTACCACACCCGGGCATATGGCGTTGACCCTGACGCGCGGCGAAAGTTCTAGCGCCAGTTGCTTGGTGACGTGGATCAGCGCGGCCTTCGTAGCGTTGTACATGCCCATCGCCGGGGATTGATGCATGCCTCCGATGGAGGCCGTGTTGACGATCGCCCCGCCGTGCTCACCCATCCACGACTTGACGACGAGCGAGGTCCACAGCAGTGGAGCCCACAGGTTGACGTCGAAGATCTTGGTGAACCGGGCGTGATCCTGGTCGATCAGTGGACCGTAGGCCGGGTTGGTTCCGGCGTTGTTGACCAGGATGTCGACGCTGCCGAAGCGCTCGAGCGTGAGCTCGACGCAGCGGCGTGCCGCGTCCTCGTCGACCGCATGGGCACCCACCCCGAGGGCGTGCTTCCCCACCTGGGCGGCGGCTTCGTCGGCGGCCTCCTGCTTGCGCGCCGTGAGCACCACATTGGCCCCCGCGGCCGCCAACTGCTGGGCAATCGAAAGGCCGATTCCGCGCGACGCGCCGGTGATGATCGCGGTGCGGCCGGTCAGGTCTTGTGAGGTCATGGTGTCAGGCCTTCCGTCGCGGTGAGAGCCGCCGCGCGCCAGCGGAGACGTCGTTGCTGTCGAATTTTATTCGCGATGTTTAGACACGTGTTGAGGTGGTATGCCACGCGCATGTTATCGAAATTGACACTCATGAAACCGCTGGTTGTTGCCGGGGCCGTCGCTGCGGCTATCGCCGCCGCTCCCGCGGCCGCTGCTGACGTCTACGTCGCCGGAACAGCCAACTCCCCCGCCCCGACCCACGTCACCTTCAAGGACGACCCGGGCGGCGGCGGCTGCGACGCCAACGGAAACTGCGGCTCGGGCGGCCAGTTCAACGGACCCGGCGGCGGTCCGGGCGGCCAGGGCTGCGTCCCGGGAGTCGGCTGCGGCTCAGGCGGGCAGAACGCAGGACCGGGTGGCATCCCCGGCGGCACCGGATGTCTGCCCGGGGTCGGCTGCGGTTCCGGCCACGCATAAACGCTCGACCCTTCAGCCCCCCGAGAGCCTGGTGATCCAGGCCCGGGAGGCTGCTGGGTCTATGACGTCGTCGAGTTCGAACGTAGTGGCCGACCGCAGCGCTTTTCCGTGCCCGTAGGCCGCGGCCACCAGGCGATCGAACAGGTTTTGCCGCTCGGCGGGATCGTCGACGGCGGCCAGCTCCTTGCTGAACCCCAGGCGCACGGCGCCTTCCAGGCCCATGCCGCCGATCTCTCCGGTCGGCCAGGCGACGGTGAAGTGGGGCGCGTGGAACGAACCGCCGGACATCGCCATCGCGCCGAGCCCATAGCCCTTGCGCAAGATGATCATTCCCAGCGGCACCGTCAGCCGCGCGCCCAGGATGAACATCCGGCCGAAGCGGCGGACCGCCGCTTGGATCTCCGCGTCGGGCCCGACCATGAAGCCCGGGGTGTCGCACAGCGAGATCACCGGCAGCCCGAACGATTCGCACAGGGCGAGGAAGTCGCCGGTCTTGTCGGCGGCCTCGGCGTCGATCGCACCACCCAGGTGGTGGGTGCTGTTGGCGATCAATCCGTACGGCACTCCCTCGACGCGCACCAGGGCGGTGACGATCCCCACACCGTAGTCTCCCCGGAGCTCCAGCACCGATCCGACGTCGACGATCGCCTCGATCGCCCGGTGCACATCGTAGGCGCGTAACCGGTTCTGCGGCACCACATGCCGGGCCAGCCGCGGATCGGGCGTCGTCCAGTCGCTCACGGAGCCCTGAAAGTACGACAGGTATTGCTTGGCCAGTGCGACCGCATGCGCCTCGTCCCGGCCGACCAGGCTGACCACGCCGTTGCGGCGCTGCACGCCGATCGGCCCGATCGCCTCGGGCGGATACACGCCCAGCCCGCCGCCCTCGATCATCGCCGGCCCGCCCATCCCGATGTTGGCGTCCGGTGTTGCGATGATCACGTCGCACACCCCGGCCAGCGCGGCGTTGCCGGCGAAGCATCGGCCCGAGACGACCGACACCAGCGGCACTTGCCCGCTCAGCCCCGCCAGCATCCGGAAGGTCGGGACGTCCAGCCCGGCGGCGCCGCCGACGTCGGTGTCCCCCGGGCGTCCCCCGCCGCCCTCGGCGAACAGCACCACCGGCACCCGCTTTCGCGCGGCGAGGTCGAACACGCGGTCGGTCTTGGCGTGGTTGCGCATGCCCTGCGTGCCGGCCAACACGGTGTAGTCGTAGGACACGACGACGGCCTGCGCGGCGGCCCGGCCGAAGCGGTCCGCGCCGATGGTGGCCAGGCCGGCGACCAGACCGTCGGCCGGGGTGTTGGCGATCAGGTCCTCTTCCGAGCGACGGCTGCGCTGTGCCGCAATGGCCAGCGCACCGTATTCGACGAAGCTGTCGGGATCGACGAGGTCGGCGATGTTCTCCCGCGCGGTGCGCCGACCTTGGTTGTGCCGCTTGGTAACCGCGGCCTGGCGACCCTCATCCAGCGTCAGGGAATGCCGGTGCACGACCTCGTCGAGGTCGGCTCGCGGCCGGTCGAGATCCGTTGCGGCCGCGATGGTCTCGCCGTCATCAGCGCCCGCCGTGCGCGTGAAGACCAGCAACGGGTCTCCGGTGCCGACCACCTGGCCGGGCGTCACCAGGATTCGGACCGTCCGCAGCGCGTCCGGCGCGACGAGCACGTGCTGCATCTTCATCGCCTCCAGGACCACCAGCTGGCCGCCCGCGGCGTATTCGGCTCCCTCGGGCGCCACCTCGACCACGGTGCCGGCCAAGTGCGCGCGCAGCGCATCCTCGCCGGGATAGAGCTCGACCGCCGCCATCCGCGGTTCCTGCTGGTGGGCCAGCGCGGCTCCGGCCAACTCGGGAAGCTTCTCATCGAGGAAAACGGCGCTCACCCAACCGGATTCGATACGATCGTCGGTCAGCAGCTCGCGCAGGAATCCGATGTTCGTGTGGACGCCCTCGATGCTGAACTCGGTTAGCGCGGTGTGCGCCTTGCGCACCGCCGCCCGCCACGATGATCCGTGCACACCGACGATGAGCTTGGCCAACAGCGAGTCGTACTGGGGGCTTATCACCAACCCCGCCCGCCCGTAGGTGTCGACGCGCACGCCGGGACCGCTCGGCGGGGAAAATACCGTGAGCGCGCCCGCCGAGGGGACGACGGAGAAGTCGGGCCCGAAGGTCTCCGTGTTGACCCTGAGCTGAATCGCGATACCGCGGCGTGCGGCCGGCTCGCCGATGACTTCCAGGCCGTCGGAGGCGATTCCGGATGCCAGCCCCAGCTGGTAGAAGGATGCGCCTTCGGCGATGGCCAGCTGGACGGCCACCAGGTCCAGCCCGGTGGTCTCCTCGGTGACGGTGTGCTCGACCTGGATTCGTGGATTGACTTCGAGGAAGACGAACTCCTCGCCGATAACCAGGAACTCGACCGTGGCCAGACCGCGCAGGCCCACGCGGGCGCACAACCGCACCGCCGCCTGATGCAGGGCTCGGCGCAGCTCGTCCGAAAGCCCTTGAGCAGGAGCGATTTCGATCAGCTTCTGATAGCGCCGCTGGATGCTGCAGTCGCGGTCGCCGACCGCGTGTGCGTGCGTCTGGTGCCCGGCCGGCGCGGCGACGACCTGCACCTCGATGTGGCGAGCGTCGGCGAGCAGCGCCTCGGCGAACAGCGCGGGATCGCCGAAGCCCAGCTGCGCCTCGGCGGCGCAGCGCTGGTAAGCGTCGTCAATCTGATCGGCGTTGTGCACCTTGCGCATTCCGCGGCCTCCGCCACCGGCGAGGGCCTTGATCATGATGCCGCCACTCTGCTCGGCGAAGAATGCCTTAATGTCCTCGACGCTGCTGGGCCCCTCGGTCGCCGGCAGCACCGGCACCCCGGCGGCGATCGCGGCGCCGCGGGCCGACGTCTTGTTGCCGAGCAGCTCGAGCACCCGGGCGTCGGGGCCCACGAAGGTGTAGCCTCCCGTCGCGCAGGCGTCGGCGAATTTGGCGTTCTCGCTGAGGAATCCGTAGCCGGGGTGGATCAGATCCGCACCGGAGCTGTTCGCTGCCGCCAGCATGGCGGGCTGGTCCAGGTAGGCTCGCGGGCCACTGCCCGGCAGGCCGATCGCCTCGTCGGCCGCGTGCACATGCGGGCTCTCCGCATCGTCCTCGGCATAAACCGCGATCGTGCGCATGCCCAATTCGATTGCGGTGCGGATGATTCGAAGGGCGATCTCACCGCGGTTGGCGACCAGCAGGCTCGGGCTCATCGCAGCGGCTCACCCCACTGGACCTGCTCGCGGAGTCTGGCCTTGAGCAGTTTGCCGCCGGCATTGCGCGGCAGCGCGCTGTCGACGACCGTGACGTATTGCGGCACTTTGAAATCAGCGAGCTGGCTGCGGCAGTGGTCGAGCACCGCGGGCACGTCGATCTCGTCGTCGCCGCCGAACAACACCGCCCCGACCTTCTCGCCCATGACGTCGTCGGAGACCCCCAGCACGCAGGCGTCGGCCACGTGGGGCGCCGCCAGCAGCACGGCCTCCACCTCGACGCTGGAGACGTTCTCACCACCGCGGTTGATGATGTCCTTGAGCCGGTCGACGATGTGCACCCGGCCCGCATCGTCGACGCGCACCACGTCGCCGGTGTGCAGCCAGCCGTCCGCGAAGGTCCTGGCGGTGGCCTCCGGCCGATTCCAGTATCCGGTGGTCACATTGGCACCGCGCGCCACCAGCTCACCCACACCGGGGTCGTCCCCGAACGGGATCACCCCCAGGTCCACCGACGGGACCGCGTAACCGACGGAGTCGGCGTGCTCGACGGCCTCGCTGTCGGGCAGCACGGTCATCAGTGACGCCGTCTCCGTCATGCCATAGCCGTTGAACACCGTGGCGTGGTCGAACGCGTCCTTCACCGACCGCACCAGCGACGGAGCGATCGGTGCACCGCCGTAGCCCACCCATCGCACGTTCGACACATCGAGCGCGGCAAAGCCACTGTGCCGCAACAACAACGAATAGATAGCCGGGACCGTGACCATGACCGAAACGCGCTCGGCGGTCAGCGTGGTGAGCAACGCGTCCAGGTTGAGGGCGGGCATGATCACCGAGGCTCCCCCGAGCCGCGCGGCGGCCAACAGCTGGGTGTTGCAACCCGTCACGTGGAACAACGGTACCGAGATGAGCGTGCGCATCGCTTCGCCGAGATCCCGCGGCTGTTGCAGACAGCGGATCGCGTTCTCGGTGTTGGTCAGGAATGCCTCGTGCGTGGTCGGCACGCCCTTGGGGTGGCCTGTGGTGCCCGACGTGTAGAACAGGGCTGCCGTGTCGGTGCGGCCGAGTTGCTCGGTGACGTAGGGCCGCCCGTCGGGCAGCGCGGCGTCGGGTGCCAGATCCACCTGCGCACCCGAGTCGGATAAGACGAACTCGACCTCGGGTTGCGCCGATCGCGTATTGACCGCCACCACAACGCCACCGGCCATCACGGCGCCCCAGAACGCCAGCGCCCAATCGTTCCCGGCGGGGTACCGCACCGCGACGCGGTCGCCCCGCTTCAGGCCGCCCGCGCGCAACCCACCGGCCACCCGCGCCGCACGATCCCAGAGCTGCCGGTATGTCAGCCGCCCGGCGCCCAGCTCGACCAGGGCTTCGGCGTTCGGACGGGCGTCCACCTGTTCGGCGAGCATGTCCAGCAGGGTCGCGGGCAGCTCGTCAAAGCGCGGAACGCCGTCGCGGCAGCGCGACACGCCGGTCATCGGGAACGGGTTGCGGTCGCGCGGAATTTCGATCACTGGAGGCATGCCCGGTCCTTACTAATCCGGTGTCCTATCGTGATAGCGGTGACGATCGAGGATTCCGCCATCATGCCCGAGGCGTTCTTCACCGTAGACGGCGACTCCTACGTTCCGGGCCAGATGACGCAAGGCCCGTGGGGCGCGGCGATGGGTGGCCAGATCGTCGGGGGGCTGTTGGGTTGGGGCATAGAGCAATCCGGCGTCGATCCGGACCTGCAGCCCGCCCGTTTCACGGTTGACTTGTTGCGCCCGGCGCTGATGGAGCCGGTGCAGATCCAGACCTCGGTGCAGCGCGAGGGCCGGCGCATCAAGCTGGTCGACGGCAGCCTGGTCCAGAACGGCACCGTCGTCGCCCGGGCCAGCGCGCTGTTCCTGCGCCGCGGTGATCATCCCGACGGGCAGGTATGGTCGTCGCCCGCGCAGATGCCGCCGCTCCCGACGTCGTTCGACGGCTTCCCGGCCGAGATGCCGTTCCTCATCTGGGGGTATGGCGCGACATTGCAGGGCAGTCCGGGGATCGCCGCCGGCGAATGGGAGCAGACGCATTCCCAGAAGTTCGCCTGGGCACGCCTGTTTCGCCCGCTGGTACACGGGCACCCGCTCACGCCGTTCACCCGCCTGGCTTTCGTCGGTGACATCACCAGTTCGCTCACCCATTGGGGCACCGCTGGATTGCGCTACATCAACGCCGACTACACGGTCACCGCGAGCCGAATGCCCGACGGCGAGTTCCTCGGTCTGGCCGCACAGAGCCATTACGGCACGGCCGGGGTCGCCACCGGCGCCGCGACCCTGTTCGACCAGCACGGGCCGATCGGCACCAGCTCGGCGCTGGCCCTGGCTCAACCGCCCGACGCCTTCAAACCGTCCTACGCCTAGGCGGGCACCCTGGACGTGCGAGCCGTTTCACGGGAGCCTTGAGTGGTGAACCAGCGCGTACCGGACAGTCGCCTCGCGGCGGCCGCCGTCTCATTCCTCGGCTACACGGCGGTGATGCTCGTGCTGGAACGTCGCATGCGCCGCAGTGGCGGGCCGGGGATCATTGCATTTGAGTTGGCCGGCAGTGCATCTCGAGCCGAACACATCATGGCCCGGTGGGGCAGCACCGGTCAGCGGGCCGCGCGCCTATCGCTGTGGCTCGACTTCGGCTACATGGCCACCTACGGCGTGTTGACGGCGCTACTCGTCGACCGCGCGCGCCGGCGGCGTGGCCACCCGGCTGGTTTGGCCGCCGCAGTGCTCGTCGCCGTCGCGGGTGATGCGGTGGAGGGGGTTTCACTGCTGAGGGTCTTGCGCGGGACACGCATCGGCGTGCATGCGCGGCGCGCACAGGTTGCCGCGCTGATCAAGTTCGCGGTCCTCGTGGGGGCATTGGGATACGCCGCCACGGCATCAGGCCGTCGAGAACCGGCCGTCGGCTAGTCCATCAGCTGGGCCGCGACCGTCGCCCCGAGCTCCCAGCACGCTTGCAGCTCCTCCTTGCTGGGTTTGCCCGAAACAATCACCGTCGCTGCGGCTTTGGGCCATCCCAGCCCCGTCGTGATGGTGTCGACGGCACGCTCGGCGCCCTCGGTACCCTCGTTGCCGTGTAGGTACAGCCCGAACGGTCGCCCGCGAGTCGAGTCGAGCAGTTGGTAGTAGGCGCAGTCGAACGCGTGCTTGAGGGCACCCGAGATGTAGCCGAGGTTTGCCGGGGTGCCCAACAGGTAGCCGTCGGCGGCCAGCATCTCGACCGGCGAGACCGTCAGCGCCGGGCGCCGCAGCACCTCGACGCCCTCGATGTCGGGGTCGGTGGCGCCGGAGACTACGGCCTCGAACATCTCGTGGGTGTGCGGCGACGGCGTGTGGTGCACGATCAGCAGCGTCTTACTCATGGGCGGCCCTGCAGGGTGACCGCTGCCTTCATGGCCTCGCGGGCGCGGCGGCGATCCCCTGCGTAGTCATAGGCGCGGGCCAGCCGGTACCAGCGCCGCCAATCGTTGGGGTCATCCTCCACTTCGGCGCGCACCGCGGCGAAGAGTTCGTCGGCCGCGTCGCGCTGGATGCGACCCGACGGCCTGCGCGGCAGCGCGCTGGTGTCCAGTTCCATTCCGTCCGCCGCGATCAGCCGGGCCAGCTTCTGGTGCGCGAACCCGGCGCGCAAAGTGGCGATCATCGCCCACAACCCGATCACGGGCAGGATCAGCACCGCCAGCCCGAGGCCGACGGCGGCCGCGCGGCCGGAGCCGACCATCGCGACGGCCACGCGCCCCAACAGCACGAAATACACCAACAGCGCGACGCACATGAAGGCGACGAGCAATTGGGTGCGCACCACCCGCGTGGTGTCGCTCATTGCAGATTGAGCAGGGCCTCGAGACCCACCGTCAGACCGGGGTGTTCCTTGATCCGCCGCACGGCCAGCAGCACACCGGGAACGAACGAGGTCCGGTCGATGCTGTCGTGGCGGATGGTCAGCGTCTCCCCCTCGGTGCCGAACAGGATCTCCTGATGGGCGACCAGCCCGGCCAGCCGCACCGAGTGCACCGGGATGCCGTCGACGTCGGCACCACGCGCGCCCGGCAGGCTGGTGCTAGTCGCATCGGGGTTGGGCGGCAATCCTTTTCGCGACTCGGCGATCAGTTTCGCGGTGCGGGTCGCGGTGCCCGACGGGGCATCGGCCTTGTGCGGGTGATGCAGCTCGATCACCTCGGCCGAATCGAAGAAGGGCGCGGCCTGCTTGGCGAAGTGCATCGACAGCACCGCCCCGATCGCGAAGTTCGGCGCGATCAACACCGACGTGCCGGGGCTGTCGGCGAGCCAATCCTGCACCTGCTGCAGCCGCTCGGCGGTGAAGCCTGTGGTCCCCACGACTGCGTGAATGCCGCTGTCTATGACGAACTTCAGATTGTCCATCACCACGTCGGGGTGGGTGAAATCGATGACGACCTCGGTGTTTCCCTCGGTCAGCAGGCTCATCGGATCGCCGGCGTCCACTTCGGCCGACAGGCTCAGATCCTCGGCGGCCTGCACGCCCGCCACCATCGCCGATCCGACCTTGCCCTTGGCTCCCAGCACTCCTACCCGCATGGCCTCAACCCTAGACCCGGTCAATCCTGCGACGCGGTGTCCGTCGAGTTGTTTCATGACAACTCCAACGTGGGTTTCTCGCGCCGATCAGGTGTGGACGATTAAGCCCGCTTCGGTGTAGGGACCGCGTTGCTCGGGATCGTTGATAGTGATGTACAGCTCGCCTGCCGTCGGCATAACGAAGCCGACGAATCCATGTGCGGTCTGCCCGTCGTGAATGCCGCCCGATTGCAGCGGGGGCATCTTGTCGAGCCTCCGGTAGTCGACCGCAAGCGTTGACGGCTGGGGCGCATCGTCGGGATGGGTCCACGGCTGATTGCCGCCGCCATATCCGGCAAACATGTAGCGCTGGTCGATCTGGAAGAACCGGTGGGACGTCGCGGTGATAGTCAGTTCCACCACGTTGCATGCGGAGCCAGGCGTCGGATTCGCAAAATGAGAGGCGCACCCCGGCGGTAACCACGTGGCACTGTCGACCGTGATGTCGGCCGTCGCGCCGCTGGCCGCCCGCGCGTGCACGGGCACGCCCATCTGACCGATCGGGAACGGTGGACTCTCCGGCGTGGGGTCGGCCGAACCGGAGGGACATGGGCATGCGGCAATGACCGCGGCGACCGCGACTGCCGCAATTACAAACCCCGCGCGCACCACGGGAGGTTACCCGCAGCGCGGCCACGAAAAACGCGGGACTGTCGGGGCCTGTGTCAAGCCAGCCCGTTTGCCGAAGTGGCAGAGGACGTTCAGCGAGGCGGCGCGCCGGCGCCGATGGTGCCGGCCTGGACACCGAAAGCGAATCCCGTGGCGGCTGACCGCGACTCGCACCAAAGATGGCCGTGCAGGGCGACCGCCGTCTTCATGGGCTCGCGCGCGCGGCGGCGATCCCCGCGTAGTCATACGCGCGGGCCAGCCGGTACCAGCGCCACCAATCGTCGGGGTGGTCCCGGACTTCGGCGCGCACCGTGGCGAACAATTCGTTGGCATCGGGATTGGGCGGTAAGCCTTTTCATGATCTTCGCGGTGCGCGTCGCTGTTCCCAATGGGACCGCATGAGTGTCACCCTAGACCGGGGTTGCGTTGTCCACAGTTCGGGGTTTATCCACAGCTGCGGCTCGGCCCGTCTCACCGCGTCGTGCCGGGACATAAGATTCGAACATGCATTCGATTGAGGTTCCGGCGGAGGTGTCCGCCGCCTTGGCCGCGCAGGACGCCGCCGACGCGGCGCTCCGCGGCCTGAACTTCGATGTGCTGAGCCCGACCGTCCGGCTGCGCATGCTCGAACGGATGGAGGCCTCGCGCCGGCGACAGATTGCGCTGAGCCACGACGTGATCGCGGGTTTGGCGAAAGAGGATTCCGCCGACATCGGCGGCCCGGTACACAAAGTGGTGGCCGACTGGCTGCGGATCAGCTATGCCGAGGCGTGCCGTCGGCTTCGCGACGCCACCGAGTTGTCTCCGCGCTCGACTCTCACCGGCCAGGAGCTGCCGCCGCAGTTGCCGGCTACCGCCGTGGCGTGGCGGGACGGGATGCTCGACAGCCAGCACCTACGTGTCATCCAAACGTTCGTCCGGGATCTCCCGGACTCGATCCCCGCTGCCACGGTGGACAACGCCGAACGATTCCTGGCCAATCAGGCCACGCAGTTGCGCCCCGATCAGCTGCACAAGATCGCACACCAGTGCGCCCTGCGGATCAACCCCGACGGTAAGTTCTCCGACGCCGACCGGGCGCGCCAGCGTGGCTTCACCTGGTGCGGCCAACGGCCCGACGGGATGAGCGTCGCGAAGCTGATCGCCTCTCCGGAGCTGCGCGCCAATCTCGACGCCTGGCTCGCCCGGTTCGCAGCTCCCGGGATGTGCAATCCCAACGACCAAAACCCTTGCATCGCGGGCGAACCCGACGACGAGCGCGCGCGCAGTGATATGCGCAGTCCCGCGCAGCGTCAGCACGATGCACTCAACGCCCTGGTGCGCGGCCAGCTGGGCGACCCGAACCTCGGCCAGCACAACGGATTACCGGTCGTCGTCATCGTGTCGACCACGCTGCAGGAACTGACGTCGGGTGCCGGGCGCGCAGTGACCGGTGGCGGCACGCTGCTACCGATGCGCGATGTGATCCGGATGGCCCGCCACGCCTACCACTATCTCGCCGTGTTCGACGAACACTCCAGCCGCCCACTGTATCTCGGCCGGTCTCGGCGCATTGCCACGCCGGATCAGCGCATCGTGTTGTACGCGCACGACCGCGGCTGCACCCACCCCGGCTGCGACGCACCCGGCTATTGGTGTGAGGTGCACCATCTCTCCGAGTGGGCGGCCGGTGGCACGACCGACGCGGACAATCTCACCTTCGCCTGCGCGCCACACCACAAACTAGTCGAAAAGGGTTGGCGGACAAGGAAATCACGCCAGGGCGGCACCGAGTGGATACCGCCGCCTCCGCTAGACCGCGGCGCGCGCACCAACGACTTCCACCATCCCGAACGCCTCTCGGGTGGGGATGAGCCGGAGTGACCGGTCTACTTCTTGAACCGCCCGGCGAACCCGCGCAGCGGTAGGTCGGCGCTGGTGATCAGCCCCGGTGGCGCCGCGACCACCGACTTGATGGAAGCCAGCGCCGGCATGCCGGTGACGGTCATGCCGATGGAGGCGAAGTTGTCCGGGTTGGACAGGTCGACGCCGGGCCTGGGAAAGATCATGTGCTTGTTGTAGATGCAGGGGTCGCCCTGAATCTGAGTGATGTAGCAGCCCTTGATGTTCCAGCTGGGGTCGGTGTGCGGAGTCATCTGCCATTCCAGATGCGTTTCGACCCGCGGAACGCCGTCGACCATGCCCTGGTACTTGATGTAGTTACCGCCCAGCGAGCCCTTGGGCAGCGTGTACCAGCCCAGGTCGACGTCCTTGATGCACGCTCCCAGCTCGTAGCTGAACTTGACCTCGTCGAGCCGCAGGTCGAAGCAGTCGGCCATCATGTACACGCTGTCGGCGAACACGCGGGTGTACTTCTCCAGCTTCGAAGGGATTTCGGGGTCCTCGACCGGCTGGCCGTAACCCACCTCGATCCAGGTGTCCTTGGAATGGTGGCACGACACGTCGACCGATTCGATGGTGGTGACGTTCTCGATGTCGGCGACGTCAGCCGAGCACACCACGCCCAGGATTTGGTTCAGCCCCGGGTTCATTCCGGTTCCGTAGAACGTGGCGCCGCCCTTCTCGGCGGCCTCCGCCAACAGCCGGCTGACCGGCTTGCCCGACGGGTGCGGATGGTTCTTGTCGCGGTGCCAGCCGGTGATCCAGTCGGCGGTGGTGACGATATTGATGCCCGCCTCAAGCACTTTGACGTAAAGGTCTTCGTCGGGGAACACACCGTGGAACGTCAGCACGTCCGGCTTGGCGGCGATGATCTCCTCGATCGTCCCGGTGAACGCCACCCCGTTGTGGGCCAGCCCGGCGAACTCGCCGGTGTCCTTTCCGATCTTCTCCGGCGAATAGCAGTGCACGCCAATGAGTTCGATGTCGGGCTGGGTGGCGATCCGCTTGATCATCTCCGAGCCGACGTTGCCGCTCCCGACCTGAAAGACGCGAACCGGTGCTGCATTCATTGCCTTTTGCCTTCCTGCGATGCGAACGCCTCGGAATAGAACTGCTTGGCCCACTCGCGAATTGCGGTGAAGCCCTCGTACTCGTCGGTGGCCAAAGCCGGCCGATCCGAATAGCGCTGGTGCTGCCAAATCTCGATGTCCTGCTCGAACTGGCGGATGACTTCGCGTCCGAATTCGTCCGCCTTACGCTCGGCTCGGACGGGATCCATGCCTGGCGTCCGGCCGATGTAGACCATGAATCGGACGTCGGAGGTGAATTCGTCTACCGGCGTGATCGCCGAGATGGTGCGGTTGTCGATCATGCCCCAGCTCTTGGTCACCGCGATTCCCAGACCGCCGTTGATGGCCTGCACGCCGCTGTTGATGTCCTCGATCTTCTGACCGTCGTCGCCCTCGAAGGTGATGGTGAAGTCGACGTAGGACACCGGCTCGTCGAAATCGTGGCGGGTGAACACCGGCACGATCGGGGTGTTGTGCACGTACTTGAAGTGCGCGAAGTCCACCCCGTTCTCCAGCACGTATTGCGGGTGCATTTCCAGGCCCTCGCGGTACAGCCGCTGCTGCGGGTAGTAGTCGTCCGCGCTGCTGTCGTCCTCGAACGCGGCGAACACGTCCGGCGCGTCGAAGTAGGGCTCGCGACGGTCCTTGTCGTGCCAGATGTACACCGACGCATTGCGCTCGACCACCGGGTAGGTGCGAATGCGACGGCCGCGGTTGGGCCGATCCTGGTACGGGATGCAGACGTTGCGGCCTTCCCGGCTCCACTGCCACCCGTGGAAGGGGCATTGCAGCACCTCACCGACGACCTTGCCGCCATAGCCCAGGTGCGCGCCCAGGTGTTCGCAATAGGCGTTCATCACCGTGAGCTCGCCGGATTCGGCGCGCCAGGCGACCATTTCCTGGTCGAAGTACTTCGTTTTGTGCACGTCGCCGACGCCGATCTCGTCGGACCAGGCGACCTGGAACCAGCCAGTCGGCGTCATCGACAACGGTGGCTTAGCCATCGAGCCCTCCCTGTGAGCTGTCCTCCCTCGGGTACGAATGATAGGCCGCGTCGTCACAAAATCAAAGTACCCTCTATGAAACTCTCTATCCGGCCCGGCCCGGATGGATAAGATCGGCAAATGACCCGTCAGAGCACCGGCGCCGGCGTGGACGGCCGCCGTCCGAATCGGCGGGGCCACGCGACTCGCGAAAGCATGCTCGAGGCGGCGTTGCGCTCGCTGGCCTCCGGCGAGCCGGGCTCGGTCTCGGCCAACCGCATCGCCAAGGACATCGGCGCCACCTGGGGCGCGGTGCAATACCAGTTCGGCGACACCGACGGGTTCTGGGCCGCGGTGCTGCACCGCACGGCCGAACGGCGCGCCGCGACGTTGTCGGCACCGATCTCGTCGGAGGCACCGCTGCGCGAGCGTGTCGGCGCGATCATCGAGACCCTTTACCGCGGCCTGGCATCCCCGGATTCACGGGCGATCGAGAATCTGCGGGCCGCGCTGCCGCGTGATCCCGACGAGCTCGAGCGGCTCTACCCGCGCACCGCCGCCGAGCTGTTTTCCTGGGGCAAAAGTTGGCTGGAGACCTGCCAGCACGCCTTCGCCGACTTGGCCGTCGATCCGGATCGGGTCCGCGAGGTGGCCGCCCTGATCCCCGGCGCGATGCGCGGCCTGGTGTCGGAGCGTCAGCTGGGTTCTTATGCCGACCTCGACATGGCGCGCCGCGGTCTGACCAACGCCCTGGCCGCCTACCTCGAGCAGTCCCGGCCGTAAATGGCCGACATCACGATCCGCGAGGCCACGTCAACGGATTTCGCCGATGTGGCCCCGATGCACTATCCGGTACGGTGACGTCGTGTTGTGGTGCGCGGAGGCCAATGGCCTGGCCCGACGCTTCTACGAGAAGAACGACTTTCACCTCGACGGCCGCACCCTGGATTGGGAGCCGGTGCCGGGCGTGAAGGTGGCCCACCTGGGCTACCGCCTCAAGCGTCGATGACGACCCGTTCGCCGTTGGCCCGCGAGACACACACCAGCATGCCGTCCTGCATATCTTTCGAGCCCGGGGCGGCGCGGCCACGGTGATCCACTTGTCCGGCCAGCACTTTGACCCTGCACGTCCCGCAGAATCCTTGCCGGCACGAGTAGGGGGTGGTGGGATCCCGATCGAGCATGACCTCGAGCGCAGTCCGATTCTCCGGTACCGCGAGCACCTGCCGTGATCGCGCGAGCTCCAGCTCGAACGGCACCCCGTCGACGACGGGCGCCGGGCTGAACCTCTCGTAATGCAGTGGCGCACCGGCATGCTCGTTGCGGGCAATGCGGACGGCCTCTAGCATGGCGCTCGGCCCGCAGACATAGACCGCGGTCGCCGGTCCCGCTCCGTCCAGCAGCTCCGCCACGGTGGCGAAGCGGCCCTGCTCGTCGTCGGCCCACACCGTCACCCGGTCCGGCCCCAGCGACACGACCTCGTCGAGCAGCGGCATGTACTCGCGGCTGCGGCCGGAATAGATTGCGCGCCAATCGATACCGCGCTGCGCCGCCACCTGGAGCATCGGCAGGATGGGCGTCACGCCGATACCGCCGATGACGAACAACACCTCCTGCTCGGCGATGCCGAGGTAGAACGCATTGCGCGGACCTTCGAACTCCAGCGCGTCGCCCACGTCGAAAGTCTCGTGCATCTCGATGGATCCGCCTCCGCCGTCGGCAATCCGGCGAACGGCGATGCGGTAGTCGGTGCGCCGCCCGGGCGCTCCGCACAACGAGTACTGCCGGCGCCGCCCCGAGGGCAACAGGACGTCGATATGCCCTCCCGGTGTCCAGGACGGAAGCAACCCGCCGTCGGGATCGGCCAGGGTCAACGCGACGACGTCCGGCGCGACGATCTCGCGCTTGGTCACCACCGCCGTCAGCTTGCGCTGCACCGGCTTTACCCGCGACGGCGACCACCGTGACACCGTCGCGAAGCCCTCGAACACCCCCCGCACGCCCCACAGCACCGATCCGAAGCGGTCGTGGTCGCGCCGCCCGTACAGGTCGACGGGTCTGCTGGCCCAAATGCTCTCCGGCACCGAAACCGCCCCCTACTTCTGCCGAATGTCCAAGCGCGCGAACAGCCGAATCGCCCCCGGGCTGATGCGCCGCATCGCATAACCGATCCGCGACTCGGCGGCGATCGGCAACACGGCCGGAGCGGTCTTGACGGACTTGACGATTGCCTTGGCGGTCGCTTCGGGGGTGAAGTTGCGGCGCCGGTAGGCGGCGTCGGCCTTGCCCCGCGCCCGCTCCTGCTGGTCCGCGCTCATCCCCGCGTAGATCGTGTTCTTCGCGATGTTGGTGTTGACGAATCCCGGGCACACCGCCGTGACGCTGATCCCCTCGTCGGCGAAATCAGCCCGCAACGACTCGCTGAGCGCCAGCACCGCCGCCTTGGTGGTGCTGTAGGCGACCATGGACTTCGACGGCAGATAAGCAGCCGCCGACGCCACGTTGATGATCGTGCCGCCCTCGCCACGTTCGACCATCTGCGCCCCGAACGCCCTGCTGCCCGAGATGACGCCGTGGACATTGACGCCCATGATGTCTTCCCAGTTCGCCGAGCTCGTCTCGAGGAACCGGCCCGCCATCCCGATGCCGGCGTTGTTCACCAGGATGTCGACCACCCCGTGTTCGTTGCGCACTTGCGCCGCAAGCTCGTTCATGGCGGCCTCGTCGCTGACGTCGACCTGGTAGACCGCGGCCTCGGCGCACGCGGCGCGCACGGCGTCGGCGGTTTCGTTGGCGGCGACCAGATCACGATCGGCGAGCACGATCTTTCGGGCGCCATGCCGGGCCAGCTCCACCGCCGTGGCCCGACCTATTCCTGCGCCGGCTCCGGTGACCAGGGCGAGTTTGCCGCGCACCTCGCGTCGCTCGCGACGCACCTCGGCCGCGCCGGCGGGGGGCACACCGCCGGTATTGCGGTCGACCCACTCGGCGGTCAACCGGGCGATGACGTCCGGACGCGACGTCACCACCCAGTGGCCACCCTCGATCTCGAGTACCCTGCCGCCCACCGGAATCGCTCCGGTGAACCGTTGGAGTGCGGGTGTGACGAAGACGTCGCGCCGCGGCACCAAAGTCTGGACGGCGACCGTGGTCTCGGGAAGCTGGCGTCCCGGCGCCAGCATCGGCGCCGGCATGTTCTGGCGGTACAGGTTGAGCCCGTAGACATAGTCGGTGACCGAGCGCAGGGTGTCATGCTGCTGGCTGCGCGTGCTCGACCGGCCGATGCGTTCAAGTGCCTCAATGACTTTCACGCCGATCCGGGAGCGAAACGACAGTTCCGGCACGCCCGGGCACAAGAAGAAGCCGATGTAGCCCGACGCGATCAGTTGCCTGACGACCTGCGCCATGGCACGCGGTGTGCGTGCCGACCGCAAGAATGCGCCGGCGTAGCTCAGGTGCGGGCCCGAGATCGAGGTGAAGGAAGCGACTTTGCCCATCACCGATTCGTCGGTGACCGCCGCCCATGCCTGTATCGACCCCCAGTCATGGGCCAGCAGATGCACCCGCCCCACACCCAGGCTGTCGATCACCGCGCCGATGTCGGAGACCAGTTGCGCGAAGAGGTATCCGGACCTCTTTGCGGGACGAGTTGATTCACCGGCCCCGCGCACGTCGTAGGCCACCACATTGTAGGCCTTGCCGGTCAGTTCGTGGGCCACGGCGTCCCAGACATGGTGGTTGTCCGGAAACCCGTGGATTGCCAATATGGTTGGGCGCGCCGGGTCGATGTCGGTGTACCGGTGCACGGCCAGCGTGACGCCGTCGCTGGCGGTGATGGTCGATGTGATGGTCATCGGTTCAGTGCGAGGCGCGCGCGGCGGGTGAGATGGCCAGGTAATCGACGGCCAGCCCCAGTCCACCGAGTTGCGAGGGGTGGAAGCCCGGCCGATAGTAGTTGCCGACCGCCCGGATGAAGCGCACCGGCCCGGGCACCAACCCGCGGCGCGCCGCGGAGAAGTAGTCCCGCCAGCGCGGCTTGGTGCGGGGCGGCAGCTGGGGATCCAGCGTGTACATGAACCGCACGCCGCGGATCCACAACAGCAGCAGGGCGGGCGTCACGACGAGCTGGGCGCGCACCTGCCGCCAGTAACCGGCCTGCAGATGCTTCATGGTGTCGAAGGCCACCGCCTTGTGCTCGACCTCCTCGGCGCCGTGCCAGCGCAGCATGTCCAGCATCACCGGATCGGTGCCGATCTTGTCGTGGGCCGGCGAGTCGAGAATCCACTCCCCCAGGATGGCGGTGTAGTGCTCGATGGCGGAGACGAGCGAAACCTGCTCGAGGAGCCAGCTCTGCCGGCGGGGCTGGCTCCAGTTGGGGCGGGGCCCAAGCAGCTTGTCGAACAGCCACTTGATCTGGCCGGTATAGGGGGTCAGGTCGATGTCGCGCGCGGCGAAGTGCGCGAGCACGTTCGCGTGCGCCTGCGAATGCACGGCCTCCTGGCCGATGAAGCCCTGGACGTCGAGCCGCAGCTGGTCGTCCTGGATCAGCGGCAGCGTCTGCTTGAACACCTCGACGAAGAACTCTTCCCCGGCGGGCAACAGCAGGTGCAACACATTGAGGACGTGGGTGGCAAACGGCTCACCGGGCACGTAATGGAACGGCAGCTGCGCCCAGTCGAAGTCCACATCGCGGGCCTCGAGCACCAATCGCTCGTGGTCCAGCGAGGCGTCGTGCGGACCCGCTGCCTGGTTGTCGACGCTCAGCATCATGCCCCCTACCTCGGTGTTTAACCCTCGATCACGATCTTGCGGCGGACGTGGCGCGTTCCAAGTATAAGTACGCAGCGCAGATATGCGAAACCGCCGGTACTGGGTTCTTCCGCGATCGTCCTCAGCCGGCAGCGACGTGCCGGCGCAGCTCGTACTGACCCGGCTCGGGGTTGGCCAGCATCCGGCGGTGCTCGGCCGGCGTCAGAGGCCACACCTCGGGCACGCCGTCTTTGTTGAGGTACCAGCTGTTACAGCCGGTGGTCCACACGGTGTCCGGCATCGCGGCGCGCAGCTTCGCGTTGAAACGCTCGGTCGCCGCGGCCGTCGGCTCGACCGTGTCGAATTCGCGGCGGCGCCAGCGCTCGATCCAGCCCAGGATGTGGTCGGCCTGTGATTCGGCCACGGTCGTCAGCGCAAGGTTTCCCACCGGGCTGTGCGGCCCCAGCATCATGAAGAAGTTGGGAAAGCCGGACAGCGCAACGGTTTGGTAAGCCCGAGGCCCGTCGCGCCAGACGTCGTTGGCGCAGATGCCGTCGCGGCCGATCAACTCCATCGGCCGGAAGAACGCGTGCGTGTCGAACCCGGTGGCGAGCACGATGACATCCGCGTCGTGCAGGACGCCGTCGCCGGTGACGATGCCGCGCCGTTCCACATGGTCGATGCTCGCCGTCACCAGGTCGACGTCGTCGCGCTGCATGGCCCGGTAGAAACCGTTCGACATCACCAGGCGTTTGCAGGCCGGCGTGTAGTCGGGGGTCAGCGACCGCCGTAAGTCGGGATCACGGATTTCCCAGAGGCTGGCGCGGCACAGCGCCGCCATCATCTTTCGGCGCACGCCCGGCTTGGTCAGTCCGACCGCGAAGTAGTCGTACCCGAGGCTGTAGATGCGGTACGCCAACCTATCCAGCCACGGCATCTTGCGCCGGGTGATGGTGGTGAAGCCGCTGTAGCGCGGATTCGCCAGGCGCAGCACCCATTGCGCGGTGCGCTGGAACAGCGCGACCTGTCCGGCCACCCCGGCCAGACCGCACACCAGCTGCACGCCCGTCGACCCGTTGCCGACGATCGCGACGCGCCGACCCCGCACGTCCACGCCGTGATCCCAGCGCGCGGAGTGAAACACGTTGCCGCCGAAGTCATCCAAGCCCGGGATCGACGGCAGTCGTGGGTGATGGAGCACGCCGGTGGCCGAGACCAAGAAGTCGACCGTTGTTTCCTCGCCGGCGTCGGTGCGCAGCACCCAGCGGCCGTCGTCGAAACGCGCATTGACGATCTCGGTGCCGAAGCGGATGCGTTCCCGCAGCGCGTAACGGTCGGCGACGCCCCGGAAATAGGCCTGGATTTCGCCGCCGGGCGAGAACAGGTGCGACCAGTCGGGATTCTTGGCGAAGCTGTACTGATAGATGCGCGACGGGATGTCGCAAACCAGACCCGGGTAGGTGTTGTCCCGCCAGGTGCCGCCCACCTCGTCGGCCTTCTCATAGATGGTTACATCGGTAATACCGCTGTGCAGCAACGCAATTGCGACACACAGCCCCGACATGCCGGCTCCGACGACGGCTACGGCGGGATCGCGTCGCATCATCGGTACTCCGGGTTTCTTCGGCTACTCGGTCTCGGCGCGCTGCTTGAGGCGCTGCAACGTGAGCCTGATGTGCTCGGTGTTGGCGGCCGCCCGATCGGTGACACCGGTGGCCCTGCCGGCGACCTTACGGAACCACCCGGGCCTGCGGTCCCAGGTGCTTTCGGTCACCTCACACCCGCCGTCGGCCGCGACGATGTCGTATTGCCAGCGGGCGACCGGAAAGACCATGTGGCTCACGTCGAACGCGAAGCGGCGGTCCGGTTCCGCGTCGGTGACCGTGCACTTGGTGCTCCAGCGGCGGCTGCCGCTCTTGTTGTGGCCGGTGAACACCGCGCCCGGGCTCACCGCATTGCCTTTGCGCCACTCCATCGCGACCGCCTCCTCGGCGAGCTCGGCCAGCGTGGGCAGGTCGGTGATGAGCCGGTACACCACGTCGGGCCGGGCGTCGATCTGCACGGTGGCCTGCACGCACGGGTCGGTCATCCGCCGATCATAGCCAGCAAACAGCCAGCCTTTGCGGCTCCCGCGAAGTTTCTTCACACTTGACCATGAACGGGCAACCTAGGGGCGATCATGCGAGTCGGCGTACCGACCGAGACCAAGACCAATGAGTTTCGGGTGGCGATCACCCCCGCCGGCGTCGCCGAGCTGACCCGCCGCGGCCATGACGTGCTGGTGCAGGCGGGGGCCGGCGAAGGCTCGGCGATCACCGACTCGGAGTTCAAGGCGGCGGGCGCCCAGCTGGCCGATACGGCCGAACAGGTCTGGGCCGACGCCGACCTGCTGCTCAAGGTCAAGGAACCGGTGCCGGCCGAGTATGACCTGTTGCGGCGCAACCAGATCCTGTTCACCTACCTGCATCTGGCCGCGTCGCGTGCGTGCACCCAGGCGCTGTTGGCATCCGGAACGACGTCGATCGCCTACGAGACGGTGCAAACCTCCGACGGCACACTGCCGTTGCTGGCCCCGATGAGTGAGGTCGCCGGCCGGCTGTCCGCTCAGGTGGGGGCCTATCACCTGATGCGCACCCACGGTGGGCGCGGCGTGCTGATGGGCGGCGTGCCGGGCGTCAAGCCCGCCGACGTCGTGGTGGTGGGTGCGGGGACGGCCGGCTACAACGCGGCCCGGGTCGCCGGCGGCATGGGGGCGTCGGTCACGGTGCTCGACGTCAACATCAACAAGCTTCGGCTGCTCGACGCGGAGTTCGGTGGTCAGATCCGCACCCGCTACTCATCGGCCTACGACCTGGAGGGCACCGTCAAGCGCGCCGACCTGGTCATCGGCGCCGTGCTGCTACCCGGCGCGAAGGCCCCTAATTTGATCCCGAATTCCCTTGTCTCACAGATGAAATTGGGTGCCGTGCTGGTGGACATCTCGATCGATCAGGGCGGCTGCTTCGAGGACTCCCGACCCACCACGCACGACGACCCCACCTTCGCGGTGCACGACACCGTGTTCTACTGCGTGGCGAACATGCCCAGCGCGGTGCCCAAGACGTCGACGGTGGCGCTGACCAACGCGACCATGCCCTACGTGCTCGCGCTCGCCGACCGCGGCTGGCAGGCGGCGTGCCGCTCGGATCATGCTCTGGCCAAAGGTCTTTCGACGCACGACGGCGAGCTGCTGTCCGAACAGGTGGCCACCGACCTCGGCCTGCCGTTCACCGACCCGGCGGCCGTTCTGGGCTGACCGGTACGCGCGGGCTATCTGGTGGCCGCGAGACTGGCGATGATGTCGGCCGCGGGGCCCGCACTCGCGTTCTTGAACGACGTCCCGGCCCACAGCGGCATCCCGTTGGGATCTTCCACGGCGGCGGCCGCTTGCCGAATCGGCGACGTCATCTGGTTGACCTCGGGGTAGCCCAGCGGCGCGACGTGATCGAGCATGCGGGTGAAGTCGTTTTCCAGACCACGCGCGTAGCGGCCCGAGAACGCCCGCGTGACAACGGTCGTGGCGAACAGCGGGTTCTTCAGGGCGACGCGGTGTGCGGAGTTGGTGCCGGCCTCGTCGGCGAGCAGTAGCGCGGTGCCGACCTGGGCCGCCACCGCTCCCCTGCGCAGCGCGGCCCCTACTTCGTCGGCGGTGCCCAGTCCGCCCGCCGCGATGATCGGGACGTCATGCGTGTTGCGGATGCGGTCGATGAGCTGATGCAGCGACTCGTTGGCGGGTTCCATGTCCGGCGCGAAAGTGCCGCGGTGCCCGCCGGCGGCGGGTCCCTGGACCACCAGGCTGTCCGCGCCGGCCGCGACGGCGATTCCCGCCTCGTAGGCCGATGTCACGGTGACCATCACCAGCAGGCCCAGCGCGCCCAGCCGCCGGATCACGTCGGGCGACGGCACGCCGAAGGTGAAGGACACCAGCTCGGGCCGAAGGTCGGCCACCACCTCGAGCTTCTGCTCCCATTCGTCGTCGTCACCATGCTGCGGGTGACCGACCTCCACTTGGTAGTGCTCGGCGATTTCTTCGAGTTCGGCCGCGTAGTAGTGCAGGGCCACCCAGTCGGCGACGCTGGGTTGGGGCACAAACAAGTTCACCCCGAGCGGGCCGGTGGTGGCCTTGCGCGCCGCGGCGATGTCGTCGGCGAACTGCTCGGCACTGCGGTGCCCGCCGGGGACGAAACCGAGCCCACCCGCATTGGACACCGCCGCCGCCAACGCGGGAGTCCCGGGCCCGCCGGCCATGGGTGCGCCCACGATGGGCACCATGATGTCCCAAAAGCCCAGTACCATTCGGCTAATTTACCATCGCCCGAAGTTGTTGGGGCAGTGACCGTTTGGCGGCATAGGGGCCCAGAACCGCGGCGCCGTAGCGTTGCCCGAGCAGCCGGCGGGCCACCGCGTTGACCTCCTCGACGGTCACCCGATCGATCTGCCGCAGGGTGTGCTCGATGCTGCGGTGCTTGCCGTAGTTGAGTTCGCTGCGACCCAGCCGGCTCATCCGCGAGCTGGAATCTTCCAGGCCGAGCACCAGACCCCCGCGCAACGATCCCTTGGCGATGCGGCATTCCGACTCGGTGATGCCGTCGCGCGCCACCGATTCCAGCACGTCGCTGGTCACCGCCATCACCTCGGCGAAGCGTTCGGGTTGGCAGGCGGCATACACCGACAGCGCACCGCTGTCGGCGAAGACATCCACCGTCGAGTAGACCGAGTAGGCCAGCCCGCGCAGCTCCCGAACCTGCTGGAACAACCGTGAGCTCAGGCCGCCGCCCAGCGCGGTGTTGAGCACCGACAGCGCCCAGCGATGCTCCCAGCCACGTCCCGGTGTGCGGACGCCCAACGACACGTGAGCCTGCTCGGCGTCCCGGTTGCCCAGCAGCAGACCGGGGCGGCCGGTGACCCGTCCGGCACCCTTGCGCGGCGCGATGGGTTCGCGGCCGCGGACCAGATGCGGTCCGAAGTGCCGGCGCACCAAGGCGACCACCTCGTCGTGGTCGACATTGCCGGCCACCGCCACCACCATCCGTTCCGGCGTGTAGCGCCGGACATGAAACGAGTGCAGCTGGTTTCGCGTCATCGACGCCACCGACTGGGCCGTGCCGATGACGGGACGCCCCACCGGGTGGTCACCGAAGAGCGCGCTCAGGAACATGTCGCCGAGCGCGTCCTCGGGGTCGTCGTCGCGCATCGCGATCTCTTCGAGGACCACATCGCGTTCCAGCTCGACATCGTTGGCCGCACAGCACCCGTTGAGCACCACATCGGCGACCAGGTCGACCGCCAGCGCCAGATCGCTGTCGAGCACGTGCGCGTAGTAGCAGGTGTGTTCCTTGGCGGTGAACGCGTTCAGCTCTCCCCCGACGGCGTCCATCGCCTGCGCGATGTCCACCGCGGTGCGGCTGGGGGTCGACTTGAACAGCAGATGCTCGAGGAAGTGCGCGGCCCCGGCCACGGTGGCACCCTCATCGCGCGAGCCGACACCGACCCAGACCCCGACCGATGCGGAACGCACCGAGGGCAGGTACTCGGTGACCACCCGCAAGCCACCCGGCAATGTGGTGCGCCGCAGCGCGGCTTGGGGTGCCGATTCCGCCTCAGCGGCCTCGCCCCGGCGCAGTGCACCGGCCCGACCGGGACGCGTCCCGGTCGACGAGTCAGCTGCTCGACGTTGCGGCATCGGCAGGGGCGGCCGCCGGAGCATCGGCGGCAGCCGCGTTGTCTTCCTCCACCAGCACCAGCGAGATCTTGCCGCGCTTGTCGATGTCGGCGATTTCGACGCGCAACTTGTCTCCGAGGTTCACCACGTCCTCGACCTTGGCGATCCGCTTGCCCTTACCGAGCTTGGAGATGTGCACCAGCCCGTCACGTCCGGGCAGCAGCGACACGAACGCACCGAAATCCGTTGTCTTGACCACGGTTCCGAGGAACCGTTCGCCGACCGTCGGCAGCTGCGGGTTCGCGATGGCGTTGATCCGGTCGATCGCGGCCTGCGCCGAGGGCCCGTCGGTGGCGCCGACGAACACGGTGCCGTCGTCCTCGATGGAGATCTGCGCGCCGGTCTCCTCGGTGATGCCGTTGATGACCTTGCCCTTGGGGCCGATGACCTCACCGATCTTGTCCACCGGAACCTTGATGGTGGTGACCCGCGGTGCATACGGGCTCATCTCGTCGGGCGCGTCGATCGCCTCGGCCATGACCTCCAAGATGGTCAGGCGGGCATCCTTGGCCTGGGACAGCGCGCCCGCGAGCACCTGCGACGGAATGCCGTCGAGCTTGGTGTCCAGCTGCAGCGCGGTGACGAAGTCCTTGGTGCCCGCGCACTTGAAGTCCATGTCGCCGAACGCGTCCTCGGCACCCAGGATGTCGGTCAGGGTGACGAAGCGGCGCTCGGTCTTGCCGTCGACTTCGACGTCATCGGAGACCAGGCCCATGGCGATGCCGGCCACCGGCGCCTTCAGCGGCACACCGGCATTCAGCAGCGACAGGGTGGACGCACAGACCGAACCCATCGACGTGGAGCCGTTGGAGCTCAGCGCCTCGGACACCTGACGGATGGCGTAGGGGAACTCCTCGACGCCGGGGAGCACCGGAATCAGGGCGCGCTCGGCCAGCGCGCCGTGCCCGATCTCCCGCCGCTTGGGCGAGCCCACGCGGCCGGTCTCGCCGGTGGAGTACGGCGGGAAGTTGTAGTGGTGCATATACCGTTTGCTGGTCTCGGGCCCCAGCGAGTCGATCTGCTGAGCCATCTTGACCATGTCGAGCGTGGTCACACCCATGATCTGGGTCTCACCGCGCTGGAACAGCGCGCTGCCGTGCGCCCGCGGCACCACGGCGACCTCGGCCGACAACGCGCGGATGTCGGTGATGCCGCGGCCGTCGATGCGGAAATGGTCGGTCAGGATGCGCTGGCGCACCAGCTTCTTGGTCAGTGACCGGTATGCGGCGCTGACCTCTTTCTCGCGGCCCTCGTAGGTCTCGGCAAGCCGCGCCAGCACCTCGGCCTTGAGCTCGTCGGTGCGCGCGTCGCGCTCGGCCTTGCCGCCGATGGTCAGCGCCTTGGCCAGCTCGTCGGTGGCCACCGAGGCCACCGAGTAGTACACGTCTTCGCCGTAGTCGGGGAACGTCGCGAAATCACCGGTGGGCTTGGCGGCCGCGTCGGCCAGCTCCTGCTGTGCGGAGCACAGCGCCGAGATGAACGGCTTGGCGGCCTCAAGTCCTTCGGCCACAACGGTTTCCGTTGGCGCCTGGGCGCCGCCCTCGACGAGTTCGATGACCTTGTCGGTGGCCTCGGCCTCGACCATCATGATGGCGACGTCCCCGTCGACCTTGCGGCCGGCCACCACCATGTCGAACACGGCCCGCTCGAGCTGCTCGACCGTCGGGAACGCCACCCAGGTGCCGTCGATGAGCGCGACCCGCACGCCTCCGATGGGACCGGAGAACGGCAGACCGCTCAGCTGGGTGGACGCCGACGCGGCGTTGATCGCCAGCACGTCGTACAGGTCATTGGGGTCCAGGCTCAGGATCGTCACCACGACCTGGATCTCGTTACGCAGGCCGGAGACGAACGACGGGCGCAGCGGCCGGTCGATGAGCCGACAGGTCAGGATCGCGTCGGTGGAGGGACGGCCCTCGCGACGGAAGAACGAACCGGGGATGCGACCGGCGGCATACATCCGCTCCTCGACATCGACGGTCAGCGGGAAGAAGTCGAAGTGCTCCTTGGGGCTCTTGCTGGCGGTAGTCGCCGACAACAGCATGTTCTCGTCATCGAGGTACGCGACCACGGCGCCAGCGGCCTGCTGGGCCAACCGGCCGGTCTCGAAACGGATGGTGCGGGTGCCGAAGCTCCCGTTGTCGATAGTGGCGGTCGCCTCGAACACGCCCTCTTCAATTTCAGCGACAGACATAGACGTCCGTACGGCCTCTCTTATTCGGCTGTTTCGCGTCGTCATTAGCAACCTGGAGAGGCCCCGGCAGGATTACTCACCGACCCGTTCGGGCCTGCGAGTCACCCTGGAGAGCTTCGGGGAAGAGCCAGTCTGAATACGGCTACGGCCATCGATCGAAGCGGCCGACCTGCCCCAGATCCGGAGAGCCCGGCAGCCACTACCGAAGACCGCCCGATGCAGACTGAGCTGCTCCCTCGGAGGTGCGTAGTGACACGCTGGAACGGCACACGCGATCTGCGTGACCGCACCGTTTGCTCGGGCCGAACCGGCCCAGAACGTCCTCACTCTACACGGGCGACCTCAGCCCGCCATATCGCTCGGAATTGCGGGGGCGCTAACGCCCGGTGAGGCTAGCGTCAGCGCCGCAGGCCAAGCCGCTCGACCAGCGAGCGGTACCGCGCGACATCGATCTGCGCGACGTACTTGAGCAGCCGGCGGCGGCGTCCGACCAGTAGCAGCAGTCCGCGCCGCGAGTGGTGGTCGTGCTTGTGCACCTTCAGGTGCTCGGTCAGGTCGGCGATCCGCTTGGTCAGCAGCGCGACCTGCGCCTCGGGGGAACCGGTGTCGGTGCCATGCAGGCCGTAATTGCCCAGGATTTCTTTTTTCTGCTCGGCTGTCAGCGCCACGAACTATCTCCATCAATCGGTCCGCGAAAGGTGAATGTCAAGGCGCGGCCACCGCGAACCGCAGCACGCGCCGATGTCGTCCGGCAGTTTAGCAGCCAGAAGGGACCGGGCCCGAATCGTCGCGGGGCGCTCACTAGTCAATGGTGGCGACCCGCAGCGCCCGGCCACGCCGCGCTTGCGATCGCCACTCGTCCAATGGTGGCGACCCGCAGCGCCCGGCCACGCCGCGCTTGCGATCGCCACTCGTCCAATGGTGGCGACCCGCAGCGCCCGGCCACGCCGCGCTTGCGATCGCCACTAGGCGGTGAGCAGCTGGCGCGCCTTATCGGTGTCCTTACCCATCGCGACCACGAGTTCCTTGACGGAGTCGAACTTGTGCTGACCGCGGATGCGGGCGACGAAATCCAGGGCGACATGCTGGCCATAGAGATCGGCGGTGGTGTCCAGGACGAACGCCTCGACCGTGCGGGTGCGCCCGGAGAAGGTCGGGTTGGTGCCGACGGACACGGCCGCCTGGTAGCGCTCACCGGGGACGACGCTGCCGGTGGCCGGTCCGTGGCCGAGCACGGTGAACCACGCGGCATATACGCCGTCGGCCGGGATGGCCGAGTACATCGGCGGCGCCACGTTGGCGGTCGGGTAACCCAACTCGACGCCGCGTCCGTGGCCGCGGACCACCACACCTTCGACGCGGTGCGGGCGGCCCAGCGCCTCGGTGGCCGCCACCATGTCGCCGGCGTCCACGCAGGACCGGATGTAGGTGGACGAGAAGGTCACGGTCTCGTTGCTGTGATGCTCGGACAGCAACGACATCGACTCCACGGCGAACCCGAAGCGGTCGCCGGCGCGCCGCAGGGTCTCGACGTTGCCGGCCGCCTTCTTGCCGAAGGTGAAGTTCTCCCCCACCACGACCTCGACGACGTGCAGGTTCTCCACCAACAGCTCGTGCACGTAGCGCTCCGGGGTGAGCTTCATGAAATCGGTCGTGAACGGCATCACCAGGAATACGTCGATGCCCAGCTCTTCGACCAGTTCGGCGCGCCGGGTCAGCGTGGTCAATTGCGCGGGATGGCTGCCGGGATAGACCACTTCCATGGGATGCGGGTCGAACGTCATCAACACGGTCGGGACGTTGCGGGCCCGCGCCGCCTTCACCGCATGTGCGACCAGCTCGGCGTGGCCGCGATGCACCCCATCGAACACACCGATGGTGAGCACACACCTGCCCCAGTCCGTGGGTATCTCGTCTTGGCCGCGCCACCGCTGCACGCCCGCAAGCCTACGGCGCCGGGTGGTCCGCCGGGAGATCCAAAGGGCTAAGCCCCGCCATGGTGTCCGGGAACACGCCGGATCAGGCGTGGGTTGCCTAAACTTTCTCGTTGTGAGGGCTGACGAAGAGCGTGGCGGTATCACCGCGGTCGGCCAGGACTACCTCAAGGTCATCTGGAATGCCCAGGAGTGGTCCCCCAAAGACGCACCGCAAAAGGTCAGCACCAAGATGCTGGCCGAGAAGATTGGGGTGTCGGCCAGCACGGCCTCGGAGTCCATCCGCAAGCTCGCCGAGCAGGGCCTCGTCGACCACGAGAAGTACGGTGCGGTGACGCTGACCGAGGCGGGGCGGCGGGCGGCGCTGGAGATGGTGCGCCGGCACCGGCTGTTGGAGACATTCCTGGTCAACGAGCTCGGCTACGCCTGGGACGAGGTGCACGACGAGGCCGAGGTGCTCGAGCACGCGGTGTCCGATCGCCTGGTGGCCCGCATCGACGCGAAGCTGGGGTTCCCGCAGCGCGACCCGCACGGTGACCCGATCCCGGCCTCCGACGGGCAGGTGCCCACCCCGCCGGCCCGCCAGCTGTGGGCGTGCGACGACGGTGACACCGGGACGGTGGCGCGCATCTCCGACGCCGACCCCGAGATGCTGCGCTACTTCACCGACGTCGGCATCAATCTCGATTCCCGGCTGCGGGTCCTGACCCGGCGCGAATTCGCCGGCATGATCTCGGTCGCGATCGACTCCGGCGACGGCGCCGAGACGACGGTCGACCTGGGCAGCCCCGCCGCCCGGGCCATCTGGGTGACGGCCTAGCTCAGCAGCCCCTTGGCGATGTGGGTGACCTGAACCTCGTTGCTGCCCGCGTAGATCATCAGCGACTTGGCGTCGCGGGCCAACTGCTCCACCCGGTACTCGGCCATGTATCCGTTGCCGCCGAACAGCTGTACGGCCTCCATCGCCACCTCGGTGGCCGCCTCCGACGAGTACAGCTTGATCGCCGAGGCCTCGGCCAGTGTCAGCGGCTTGCCGGCCTGTTGGCGCTCGATGGTGTGAAAGACCATGTTCTGCACGTTCATTCGGGCGATCTCCATCTTGGCCAGCTTGAGCTGGATCAGTTGGAATTGTCCAATGTTCTTGCCCCACAACGTCCGGCTCTTGGCGTAATCCACGCACAGCCGGTGGCATTCGTCGATGATGCCCAACGCCATCATCGCGATCCCGATCCGCTCGGCGGCGAAGTTGGCGCGGGCGCTGTCGCGGCCGTCGCCGTCGGCGTGCTGTTCGCTCTCGCCGAGCAGCCGGTCCGGGCTCAGCCGCACGTTGTCGAAGAACAGCTCGCCGGTCGGCGAGGACATCATGCCCATCTTCTTAAACGGCTTGCCCTGCGTGAGGCCGGGCATGCCGGCATCGAGCACGAAGACCAGCACCGGCCGGTTGCGCTTGTCGACACCGGCGTCACCTTCGTCGAGTTTGGCGTACACGACCAGGACGTCCGCGCAGGGTCCGTTGGTGATGAACGTCTTCTGCCCGTTGAGGATGTAGTCCTCGCCGTCGCGCTTGACGTAGGTCTTCATGCCGCCGAACGCGTCCGAACCCGAGTCCGGTTCCGTGATGGCCCACGCCGCAATCTTTTCCAACGTCATCAGCTCGGGCAGCCAGCGTTCCTTCTGCGCCAGCGTTCCGCGGCTCATGATGGTCGCCGCGCCCAGGCCAAGGCTCACCGACGCCGTGCTAAGCAGCCCGATGCTGACCCGGGCGATTTCGGACACCAAAGCCGCGATCATCGACCCCTGCGCGCCGCCGCCGAAACCGCCTGATTCAGAGAGCTTTTCGTCGTCACGCTCTTCGTCGAGTTGCTCGCCGTTCTGCTTGGCGCGCTCGCGATCCAGCATCTTCTTGACCGACTCGGCGGCCATGGCGTCGAGGCCGAACTGGCTGAAGAGCTTGCGCACAATCGGATACGGCGACATTTCGCCGGTTTCCAATTCGTCCACATGCGGGCGAATCTCTTTGTCGACGAACTGCCGAACGGCATCCCGGACCATCAGGTCGGTGTCGGACCACTCGATCATGGCGCCCTTAACGCTCGGCGCGCTGGTAGGCGGTGACCACGGCCGCGCCGCCCAGGCCGATGTTGTGTTGCAGCGCGGCGCTGACGTTGTCGACCTGACGCTTGTCGGCCGTCCCGCGCAGCTGCCAGGTCAGCTCCGCGCATTGCGCCAGCCCGGTCGCGCCCAGCGGGTGTCCCTTGGAGATCAAGCCGCCGGACGGGTTGACCACCCAACGACCGCCGTAGGTGGTGTCGTTGTTGTCGATCAGTTTGGGCGCCTCACCGGGGCCGCACAGGCCGAGGGCCTCATACAGCAGCAGTTCGTTGGCCGAGAAGCAGTCGTGCAGCTCGATCACCTGGAAGTCCTGCGGCCCGAGCCCGGACTGCTCGTAGACCTGTTGGGCGGCTTGGACATTCATGTCGTAGCCGATGAGGTTTTTCGCGCTGCCGTCGAACGTCGACGCGAAGTCGGTGGTCATGGCCTGGCCGGCGATCTCCACCGCCTGGCCGGCCAGCCCGTGGCTTTCGACGAAGCTTTCCGAGGCCAAGATGGCCGCACCCGAACCGTCCGAGGTGGGCGAACACTGCAGCTTGGTCAGCGGGTCGGAGATCATCCGCGCCGCCAGGATGTCGTCGAGCGTGTAGGACTCCTGGAACTGGGCGAATGGGTTGTTCACCGAGTGCTTGTGGTTCTTGTAACCGATCTTCGCGAAATGCTCTGCGGTGCTGCCATATTGCTTCATATGCTCGCGTCCGGCGGCGCCGAACATCCACGGGGCGACGGGCATCGCGAACTCGTCGAGGTCGGCCATTGCCTTGACGTGCTTACCCATCGGCGATTCGCGGTCCTGGGCGCCGCCGCCCAGCGAGCCGGGCTGCATCTTCTCGAAGCCGAGGGCGATCGCGCAGTCGACGATGCCGCCGCGAATGGCCTGCGCCGCCAGGAACAGCGCCGTCGAGCCGGTGGAGCAGTTGTTGTTGACGTTGACGACCGGGATGCCGGTCATGCCCAGCTCGTAGAGCGCCCGCTGCCCCGACGTCGAATCACCGGCGACGTAACCGACGTAGCCCTGCTGGACCTCTCGGTAGTCGATGCCGGCGTCATTCAGGGCATTGGTTCCCGATTCCCTGGCCATGTCGGGGTAATCCCAGCCCTCACGGCGGCCCGGCTTCTCGAACTTCGTCATGCCGACGCCGACGACGTAGACCTTGTTGGACGTTTTGGTGGACATTTCAGCCCCTTCCGTAGGCCGCCTAGATACCTCTGAGTGAAATTTAGTCCAACGTGCAACCTAACCCAACCAACCGTTCGGCCGGGGCGGTTAGAGCGTTGCCGGGCGGATCACCACTACCGACTTGGTTCGCGAACCCTGGTCGCGCAGCAGCGCCATCACCCGGCCGTCGGGGTCGCAGGCGGCGTAGACGCCGTCGATCCCGCCCGGCTCCAGAGGCCGGCCGTTGCCGGTCGCCTCGGCCTCATCAGCGGACAGGTCGCGGCGCGGGAAGTTCAGCAGGCAGGCCTCGTCCAGGCTGTAGCTGAGCCGCGGGCACTCCGCCAATTCGTCGAGCGGGTACGCCTGGTCGAGCCCGAAGCGCCCGACGCGGGTGCGCCGCAACGCCGTCAGGTGCCCACCCGCCCCGAGGGCGGCCCCGAGGTCGCGGGCCAGGGCACGGATGTAGGTACCCGACGAGCAGTCGACCTCGACGTCCAGATCCACGACGTCGTGGCCGCCGGGCCCGGTCCGGATGTCGCACACCTCGAACCGGTCGATGCGCACCGGCCGGGCCTTCAGCTCGACGGTCTGGCCCTCGCGGGCCAGCCGGTAGGCCCGCTTGCCGTCGATCTTGATGGCGCTGACGGTGGAGGGCACCTGTTCGATGTCGCCGCGCAGGCCGCCCACGGCGGATTCGATCGCCTCGCTCGTCAGGTGCCGCGCCGAGACGCTGTGCACCAATTCGCCCTCGGCATCGTCGGTGGACGTGCTCTGGCCCAGCCGGATGGTGGCGGTGTACGACTTGGCGGTCGCGGTCAACAGGCCGAGGATCTTGGTGGCGCGCTCGACGCCGATCACCAGCACGCCGGTGGCCATCGGGTCCAGCGTCCCCGCGTGCCCCACCCTGCGGGTGGAAAAAATCCGGCGGCAGCGGCCGACCACGTCATGACTGGTCATCCCGGGCGGCTTGTCGACGATGACTATTCCGGGCCCGCTGGGGCTTTCGGTCATAGCACGATGGCGGTGAGCACCAGCCCGCGCTCGACCGACCAACGACCCCGCAGCGCGGTCAGCGGCGGACCCGACATCGCCTCTGGATCGATCAGGATCTTGGAGACGAACACCCCGGTGGTTCCCCCGTCGGGCGGGTCGAGGTCGAAGACGACATGCGCATCCTCGAAACCCAGCCACCGCTTGGTCAGCGGGAACCAGGCCTTGTAGGTCGCTTCCTTGGCGCAGAACAGGATTCGGTCCCAATGCAGCCCCGCGGGTAAGGCTGAGATTTCGTGTCGCTCCTCTTCGAGTGTGATCGCGTTCAGCACGCCGTCGGGCAGCACGTCGTGCGGTTCGGCGTCGATGCCCACCGAGCGCACCGCGTCGGTCCGGCCCACCACCGCACCCCGATAGCCCGTGCAGTGGGTGAGGCTGCCCACCACACCGTCGGGCCAGCAGGGTTCTCCCTTCTCGCCCTTGAGGATCGGCACCGGCGGCAGGCCGAGCTCGCCCAGCGCGATCCGGGCGCAATGCCGGACGGTGATGAACTCGTTGCGCCGCTTGGCAACCGACCTGGCGATCAGCGGCTCCTCTTCGGGCAGCGGCGCGAGATCGGGCGGGTCGGAATACACTTCCGAGTAGGCCAGGCCCTCCGTCACCGGCAGCACCCCGGAAACCAGCATGTCGCCCGTCATCGTGATTGCCGCTGCCGCAACCGTTCCCGGAACTGAGCGGCCTGTCGCCGCATCTCGGGAGTGATCTCGAAATGGCCACCGAAGTCGTTGAGGTCGCCCGGCGCGTACTGCGGATCCGGCAGCACCTGACGCAGCCAGCTGGGCGGCTTGCGGCGCCGCCACTCCCGCGGGTAGCCCACCGACACTTCCTCGAAGCGCACGTCGTCATACCAGGTGGTCCGCGGGATGTGCAGGTGGCCGTAGACCGAACAGACGGCGTTGTAGCGGGTGTGCCAGTCGGCGGTCTTGGTGGTTCCGCACCACAGCGAGAACTCCGGGTAGAACAGCGCGTCGCAGGGCTCGCGGACCAGCGGGAAGTGGTTCACCAGGACGGTCGGTGTCATCCAGTCCAGCTCTTCGAGGCGGGCACGGGTGATCTCGAGACGCTCGCGGCACCATGCCTCGCGGGTGGCGTACGGCTCCGGGGAGAGCAGGAACTCGTCGGTGGCCACCACGTTGCGCTCGCGCGCGATGGTCAGGCCTTCGGCTTTGCTCGTGGCCCCCTCGGGCAAGAAGCTGTAGTCGTAGAGCAGGAACATCGGCACGATCGTGGCCGGGCCGCCGCGCTCGATCCACACCGGGAACGGGTGCTCGGGGGTGACCACACCCATCTCGTCGCACATGTTGACCAGGTATTCGTAGCGCGCCTTACCGAAGACCTGCACGGGGTCGCGGGTGGTAGTCCACAGCTCGTGGTTGCCCGGCACCCAGATCACCTTGGCGAAGCGCCGTCGCAGCAGGTCAAGCGCCCAACGAATCTCGTCGGTCCGTTCCGCGACATCCCCGGCGACGATCAGCCAGTCGTCCGGATGGGACGGATGCAGCGATTCGGTGACCGGCTTATTGCCCAGGTGACCGGTGTGCAGGTCGGACACCGCCCACAGTGTCGGTTGCCCACCGTTGGTCGATTCCTGCCCAGATGTATGCCCAGCCACGATTAACCACCCTAACGACCCGCGCGGAGCGAGCCCGTTTCGCGGGCGTCATCTCGGCCGGCGGCGGGCGAGTTAGAACAAGTTCAGATTTGCCTGTGACGTCGCGCGCGGGACTTGTACACTCCCCCCAAAGGGCCGCTGGGGCGTCAGGGGGTGTCGTGTTCGCCAATGTTCGTCTGATGGGGGCGCTGGGTGCGCTGCTCACGGCGGCCATCGGGGGCACGGTGGGGTTGTTGACCGCCCCGACCGGGCCGGGTGTGGGCGGTCGGTCCGTCGAGCTGAGGTCGACCGCGCAGCCGATGGAAACCACAATGAAGAGCCCGATCGTGGCGACCACCGATCCGCGCCCGTTCGACGCGTGCGAGGACATTCCGTTCGATGTCATCCAGCGGCTCGGGCTGGGCTTCACGCCGCCGGAACACGAAGACGGGCTGCGCTGCCACTTCGACGCCGGGAACTATCAGGTGGCCGTCGAGCCGATCATCTGGCGCACCTACGACCAGTCGCTGCCCGCCGACGCCGTCGAGACGACGATCGCGGGTCATCGCGCCGCGCAGTACTGGGTGCTCAAGCCGACCTACCACAACAGCTACTGGTTCTACTCCTGCATGGTCGTGTTCAAGACCAGCTACGGGGTGCTGCAGCAGGCGCTGTACTACTCGACGGTCTACTCCAATCCCGAGGTCGATTGCATGCAGACCAATGTGCAACGCGCCAACGACCTGGCGCCGTATTACAAGTTCTGATTTCAGCCGCGGCCCCGGCCGAGTTGTCAGCCGACGGCGGCGCGGACCCGGGCGGCGACCGCGGCCAGCGCCGCTTGATCACGAACGGGGTCGTGCACCGGCGCCGCCAACGGCGCCTCCACCGGCAGCTCCACCCAGCTCTTGCAGCCGCCATACTCCGCGGTCCGGGTGATGCGCACCGGCTCGACCAGCGGGATCACCGACACCACCAGCACGGCCAGTTTGTGCTTGGGACGAAAGTCGAGCCGGTCGGCGCGCACCGAGTCGGCGGTCCAGATGTGCAGGTCCTCGATGGCCAAAAGGCCGTCCGGGCGCTCAACCGGCACCGCCGCAACAACTTTCGCCGCGGCCCGGATCACCAACTGTCCGTCGGTGCTGTCGGCGGCCGCGGGTGCCAGCAGGTCTTGATGCTCGGCACGCACCCGCTGGGCGTGGCTGTGCGCGACCGTCGGGAACAGTAGAAACTCGCGCGCGGCTAATTCGAATCGCTTCTCCCCAATGCCGCCCTTGCGCAGCAACACCCGCTGGCGTCCGTCCAGCAGGGCATGCACCGCGGCGCTCCACTCCTTGAGCGCGGGAATTGTTGTGGCGACTGTCATTTCGCGCCCGCCATCCGCGCCACCACCTCGGGCCGACGCAACGGCGGGACCGTCTGGGGCGGCTGGCGCCGCGGCGGCAGCTGCCCCAGCAACCGTGTCGTCGTCTCGGTGACCTCGGCAACCGCCGCCTCGAACGCATCGACATTGGCGGCCGAGGGGCGGGTGATGCCGCTGACCTTGCGCACATATTGCCGGGCCGCCGCCGCGATCTCCTCGGCGGTGGCCGCTGGCTGCAGACCGCGCAGTTCGGTGATATTCCGGCACATCTTTTCCACGATAAGCGGTGCTCGGCGGATCCGCTTCGCTGCGGATCCGCCGGCGGCGAGGCAGCCGCCCGAGCGTGCGCGGCGACTGGCTACGGTGATCGTCATGACCGACGAGATCCTGCTGATCGACACCGACGAACGAGTGCGCACCCTGACGCTGCACCGGCCCCAGTCGCGCAACGCACTGTCTTCGGCATTACGGGACCGCTTCTTCGGCGCATTGGCCGACGCCGAAACCGATGACGACGTTGACGTCGTCATCGTCACCGGCGCCGACCCGGTGTTCTGCGCGGGCCTGGATCTCAAGGAACTGGGTGGCTCCTCGGCGCTCCCAGACATCTCGCCGCGGTGGCCGGCGCTGACCAAGCCGGTGATCGGCGCGATCAACGGCGCCGCGGTGACCGGCGGGCTGGAGGTGGCGCTGTACTGCGACATCCTGATCGCCTCGGAGAACGCCCGGTTCGCCGACACGCACGCACGAGTGGGCCTGCTGCCCACCTGGGGCCTGAGCGTGCGGCTGCCCCAGAAGGTGGGAGTCGGGCTGGCTCGGCGGATGAGCATGACCGGGGACTACCTGTCCGCCGGCGACGCGCTGCGCGCCGGCCTGGTGACCGAGGTGGTGCCGCACGACCAGCTGCTTCCGGCCGCCCGGGCGGTGGCGGCGTCGATCGTCGGAAACAACCAGGACGCGGTGCGGGCGCTGCTGGCGTCCTATCACCGCATCGACGACGCGCAAACCGGAGCGGGGCTGTGGCAAGAGGCGACGGCGGCCCGGCAGTTCCGGACCAGCGGCGACGACATCGCCGCCAACCGGGAGGCCGTGCTGCAACGCGGGCGCTCGCAGGTCCGCTGACGTCGCGATCTGCGCCAGTCCGCCCCGGCGATCCGGTCCACCCCATACGATCAGCTGATGCATGCGGTCGTCGGAGTCGCCTTGAGGATGCTGGGCGGCATGACGCTGGCGGCCGCGTCGGCGATCGCGGTGTCCGCGCCGCACGCGAGCGCGCTGCCGCCACCGGGATTTCCCAACCTCGACGCCTTCACCGCCGTCCCGACCGATGGCTACCTGGGCACCGGCGCACCGGGCAGGGTCAGTTTCTCCGCCGCCTCCGCCCTGGTCTGTGACTTCTACGGCGGGCCGCCGCCCGTGCCGCAACCGTCGCAGGACATCAAGTGCAAGGGCGACATGCTGGGGATGGACGACGTCCCCATGCCCGGCGGCCGTCCGCGACCCGGTGACTGCCTCGTGGGTTCGGTCGACTTCAAGGGACCCGGCTACCAGTTGAGCCGCATGTCCTACGGCGGATGCGACGGCAACCCGCCCCCGCTCCCGGCCGGCGCCAAGGCGCTGGGGTCGGGCCAGAAGCTGACCTACCTCAACGTCACCTGCGCGGTGGGAGCCGACGACCTCGTCGCCTGCCTGGACACCACCAGCGGCGACCACGGATTCGTCGTGCAGCGCTCGGGAAGCTGGGCGTTCTAGTCGAGGGCGTTCTAACCCAGGGCGGTGCGCAGCGACGCCACCGCGTCCTCGATCGAGCCGCTGGTCGAGTAGCCGGCCGCCAGCCGGTGCCCACCGCCGCCGAACCCGGAGGCGACCGACGCCAAATCCACCGCAGCCTTGGCCCGCATCGACACCGACCACTGCTGCGGCGCGATCTCTTTGAACACCGCGGCCACCTCCGCCTGCTGCGTGGTCCGCACGATGTCGACGATGCTCTCGACTTCCTCCGGGCGTGAACCGACCCAATCCTGGTGGCCAACGACGGCATACACCAGCCCCCGGCCGCCCGCGGCGTCCGGCAGCAGCTGGGCCGAGGCCAGCACCCGCGACAGCAGCGGCAGCCATCCGAACGGGTGACTGTCCATCAGGTTTCGGCTGATCGCGGCGTTGTCGACGCCGCCGTCGACCAGCCGGGCGGCCAGCCGCAGGGCGCGCCCGCTGGCCCAGCGGAACGAGCCGGTGTCCGTCGTCAGCCCGGCGTAGATGCAGTGCGCGACGTCGGAATCGATGGACTTGCCCCAGGCATCGAGAATGTCGGCGATCATCATCGTGGTCGAATCAGCTGACACGTCAACGAAATTGGCGGTGCCGAACACGTCATTGGAGGCGTGGTGATCGATGACCAACACCTCGTCGGACGCTACGGCCAAGTCGCTCAACGCGCCCAGCCGCTTGACGCTCGGAACATCAACAGTGACAACCAGATCGGCGTCGCGACGCATCTCATCCGGACTGACCAGCAGCCGGCAACCGGGCAGCGATGCCAACGACTCGGGCAGCCCCGCCGGCTCGGCGAAACTGACCTCGACCCGCTTGCCGCACTTGTCCAGCACCAACCCCAGCGCCAGCCCGGCGCCGATGGTGTCGGCATCGGGATGCACGTGTGCGATCACCGCGACGGTGTCGGCGTCCGACAGCAATTCGACCGCACCCGCGGCGTCCACGCGCGCCCCCACCCTGGAGCCGCCGAGCTCAGTATTCGTGTTCGTCGTCGTCACCGATACTCCCGTCGAAGCCGGGCTCCACGCCCGATCCGCTATCCCGGTATGGATCGGCCTCCCCAGCCGGCTTGGCGCCCGAACGTACCCGGGCCAGATCAGCGTCCGCGGCGCGCGCACGCGCCAGCAACTCGTCCATCCGCTGCACGTTGTCCAACGTGGTGTCGCGGATGAACGTCAGCGTGGGCGTGAAGCGCACGCCGGTGCCGGCCCCGACCTTGGTGCGCAACGCGCCCTTGGCCCGTTCCAGGGCGGCCGCGGCGGCCCCGTAATCCGGCTCGTCGTCCAGCGTGCGTCCCAGCACCGTGTAGAACACCGTCGCATCGTGCAGGTCGGCGGTCACCTTCGCGTCGACGATGGTGACCCCCTCCAGCCCGGGATCCTTGATCTCGAACTCGATCGCCGAGGCGACGATGGTGTTGATTCGCTTGGCCAAACGGCGCGCCCGGGCCGGGTCGGCCATCAGGTGCGCTCCTTCTGGACCAACTCGTAGGACTCGATGATGTCGCCTTCCTTGAGGTCGGAGTACCCCAAGGTCATACCGCACTCGAAGCCCTCGCGGACCTCGGTCACGTCGTCCTTCTCCCGTCGCAGCGAGCTGATCGAGAGGTTGTCGTTGATCACGATGTTGTCCCGGAGCAACCGCGCCTTGGCGTTGCGGCGCACGATGCCGCTGCTGATCATGCAACCGGCGATGATTCCGACCTTGGAGGACCGGAAGATCGCCCGGATCTCGGCGCGGCCGAGCGTGTTCTCCTCGTAGATCGGCTTGAGCATGCCGCGCAAAGCCTTCTCGATCTCGTCGATCGCCTGGTAGATCACCGAGTAGTAGCGGATCTCCACACCCTCGCGGTTGGCCAGCTCGGTGGCCTTGCCCTCGGCGCGCACGTTGAAGCCGATGATCACCGCGTCGGAGGCCGACGCCAGGTTGACGTTGGTTTCGGTGATGCCACCGACACCGCGGTCGATGACGCGCAGCTCCACCTCGTCGTCGATCTGGATGCCCATCAGGGCCTCTTCCAGCGCCTCGACCGTACCGGCGTTGTCGCCCTTGAGAATCAGGTTCAGCTGGCTGGTTTCCTTCAGCGCCGAGTCCAGGTCCTCCAGGCTGATCCGCTTGCGCGAACGCGCCGCCAGGGCGTTGCGCTTGCGCGCGCTGCGCTTGTCGGCGATCTGGCGGGCGATGCGGTCCTCGTCGACCACCAGCAGGTTGTCCCCGGCGCCTGGCACCGAGGTGAACCCGATGACCTGCACCGGTCGCGACGGCAACGCCTCCTCGACGTCGTCGCCGTGCTCGTCGACCATCCGGCGAACGCGGCCGTACGCGTCGCCGGCCACCACCGAGTCGCCGACGCGCAGCGTGCCGCGCTGCACCAGGACGGTGGCAACCGGCCCACGACCGCGGTCCAGATGTGCCTCGATCGCCACACCCTGGGCCTCCATATCGGGGTTGGCCCGCAGGTCCAGGGCCGCGTCGGCGGTTAGCAGCACCGCCTCGAGCAGCTGGTCGATGTTGGTGCCCTGCTTGGCCGAGATGTCGACGAACATCGTTTCGCCGCCGAAATCCTCTGCCACCAAACCGTATTCGGTGAGCTGCCCGCGGATCTTGGCCGGGTCGGCACCCTCGACGTCAATCTTGTTGACCGCCACCACAATCGGCACATCCGCCGCCTGGGCGTGGTTGATTGCCTCTACCGTCTGCGGCATGACGCCGTCGTCGGCGGCCACCACCAGGATGGCGATGTCGGTGGCCTTCGCACCACGGGCACGCATGGCGGTGAACGCCTCGTGACCCGGGGTGTCGATGAAGGTGATCGGGCGTTCGACACCGTCGTGCTCGACGGCTACCTGGTAGGCACCGATGTGCTGGGTGATGCCGCCGGCCTCGGCCTCGCGGACGCTGGCGTTCCGGATGGTGTCCAGCAGTCGCGTCTTACCGTGGTCGACGTGGCCCATCACGGTCACCACCGGCGGACGGGTCTGCAGGTCTTCCTCGCCGCCCTCGTCCTCGCCATAGGTCAGGTCGAAGGACTCCAGCAGCTCGCGGTCCTCGTCCTCGGGGCTGACGACCTGGACGACGTAGTTCATCTCGCTGCCCAGCAGCTCGAGCGTCTCGTCGCCGACCGATTGCGTGGCGGTGACCATCTCGCCGAGGTTGAACAGCGCTTGCACCAGCGAGGCCGGGTTGGCGTTGATCTTGTCGGCGAAGTCGCTCAGCGACGCGCCGCGGGCCAGCCGGATCGTCTCGCCGTTGCCGTGCGGCAACCGCACGCCACCGACGACGGGCGCCTGCATGTTCTCGTATTCGGCGCGTTTCGCCCGCTTCGACTTGCGGCCCCGTCGCGGCGCTCCGCCGGGACGGCCGAAGGCACCGGCGGCACCGCCGCGCTGGCCGGGACGGCCACCGCCGCCACCGCCACCGGGACGGCCACGGAAACCGCCGCCGCCTCCGGGCGGGGCACCGACTCCGCCGCCACCGCCACCGCCGCCGCGGTAGTTGCCGCCGCCACCGTCACGGCCGCCGGGACCACCGGGACGACCACCGCCCGGACGCGGGGCGCCGGGCCGAGCCGGGCGACCCGGCCCACCGGCACCGGCGGGCCGGGGCGGCATGTTGCCGGGGGAAGCACCGCCGGGACGCGGCGCGCCCGGCCGCGGCGCTCCTGGTCGCGGCGCCTGCGGGCGCGGGATGGACCGGTCGACAGGTTGCGCCGACGAGAACGGGTTATTGCCGACGCGCGGGGCGCGGGGCTTGGGCATCGGGCCCGGACGCGGACCCGGCGTCATACCGGGGCGCGGCGCCTGGCCGGGCGGCTGCCCGGGCGCGGGCGGTGTCGGCTGCCCCGGAGAAGGCGCGGACGGCCGTGCGGGCGCCGGGGCCTCGGCGGGCGCCGCGGCGGAGACCGGTGGGGCGGCGGGCGTGGCGGGGGTCGCCGTCGCTTCGCCGTTGCCGCCCGCGCTGCCGATGGCGTTGTCGAGGGCCTTGTCAAGCGATTTGTCGGGGGCCTTGGCGGCGGGAGCCTTGGCGGCGGCTTTCGCAGGGGCCTTCTCGGCGGCCTTGCCGCCGCCGAAGGACTCGCGCAGCCGGCGAGCCACCGGGGCTTCTACCGTCGACGATGCGGATTTAACGAATTCGCCCTGATCATTTAGCCGGGCGAGGACTTCCTTGCTGGTGACACCGAGTTCCTTAGCCAACTCGTGTACGCGGGCCTTACCTGCCACTACATCTCCTGTCTATGAGGCGACAGTCGTGGGGCCGCGCCTCGGGTTTAGCTATGACGCATTGTCATCGGGACTTCACGGTGTGCTCATGTTCTTCGCTACCTGTTCTGTTGCCGGGCGATCGGACGCACAGAGGAACTCTATGTGCTCGACCACCGCGGATGTATCCGGTGAACCGGTGATGCGCAGCGCTTTGGTGAAAGCCCGCCGCCGGATCGCCTGTTGTGCGCACTGCGGCCCGGGATGCAGCCATGCACCCCGCCCCGGCAGGCTATTGCCTGTGTCAACGATCACGGCGAAGTCGCCGTTCCCGTTCGGCACAGCCACCACTCGAAGCAGCTCGACGGCCAGCTCTCGCTTCCGGCACCCGATACATGTCCGTACGGGTCCCCCCGCATGACGGGGCGACTCTCTGGTTTCGGGAGCCGAAAGTTCGCGCTGGATCACGGCTCAGTCTAGCGTCACCGAATCGATGGTCAGAACCACCCGAGGGTGCGCAGGTCCGGCCCGCCGGGCAGCTAGCGGTCGTGGGCCATTCCGTGGGTGGCACCGTGTTCGGACTGGCTCTCCGAATGCCCCCCGGAACCGCCGGGTGAGTCCCCGCGGATGTCGATGCGCCACCCGGTGAGCCGGGCGGCCAGGCGCGCGTTCTGGCCTTCCTTGCCGATGGCCAGCGACAACTGGAAGTCGGGTACCACCACGCGGGCGGCGCGGGCCGCCTGGTCGATGATCGAGACCGACACCACCTTCGCCGGCGACAGCGCGTTGGCGACGAAGCGCGCGGGGTCCTCGTCGTAGTCGATGATGTCGATTTTCTCGCCGGAGAGCTCGCTCATCACGTTGCGCACCCGCTGCCCCATCGGACCGATGCAGGCGCCTTTGGCGTTCAGGCCGGGGAGGTTGGACTTCACCGCGATCTTGGAACGATGGCCGGCCTCCCGGGCCACGGCGACGATCTCCACCGATTCGTCGGCGATCTCGGGGACTTCCAGGGAGAACAACTTGCGGACCAGGTTCGGGTGGGTCCTCGACAGGGTGATCAGCGGCTCCCGGGCCCCGCGGCTCACCCCGATCACGTAGCACCGCACGCGGTTGCCGTGCTCATAGCTTTCGCCGGGAACCTGCTCGGCCGCCGGGATCACGCCCTCGGAGGCCTTCGTCTCGGTGCCCATCCGGACCACCACCAGGCCGCGCGCGTTGGCCCGGCTGTCGCGCTGGATGACGCCCGCGACGATCTCCCCCTCGCGGGTGGAGAACTCGCCGTAGGTCCGCTCGTTTTCCGCGTCGCGGAAGCGCTGCAGCATGACCTGGCGGGCCGTGGTGGCGGCGATGCGCCCGAAACCCTCGGGGGTGTCGTCCCATTCACTGATGACGTTGCCGTCTTCGTCGGTCTCCCGGGCCATCACCCGCACGACGCCCGTCTTGCGGTCGATTTCGATCCGGGCGTCGTTCTGGTGTCCTTCGGTGTGCCGGTAGGCGGTGAGCAGCGCCGACTTGATCGTCTCGAGCAGCTCGTTGACCGAGATACCCCGATCCACCTCGATCGCGTGCAGTGCGGCCATGTCGATGTTCATAGGCGCCGCTCCTCCTCATCGCTACGCTCTGCATCGTCGCTGGCGCGGTTCATGCTCCGGTCTCCGTCCTCCGGGCCTGACCCATACTCGCCAGTTCCAGCTCCGCTTGGTTTGGAGGCGAAAAGTCCACCTGGACAACAGCTTTCGCAATGTCACCGAGTGGGATCTCGCGCACCGCCCAGTCCCGGCCGGCGCGGACCACGAGCGCGACCGCGCCGTCGGTTGTCGCACCGACCCGGCCGGTCAGCGTCGATCCGTCCGACAGGACGACGTCGACCTTGCGGCCGCGGGCCCGACGGAAGTGCTTCGCGCTGGTCAGCGGGCGGTCCACGCCGGGCGAGGAGACCTCGAGCACATAGTGGTCGGAAAGGGTGTCCAGGCTGTCGAGCAGTGCCGATGCCGAGCGGGACAGCGTGGCCGCCGTGTCCAGATCGAGGCCGTTGTCGCTGTCGGCGATCACCATGATTCGCGGGGGGTGGGTGCGGGCGTCGATGACCACGTCTTCGATCTCGAAGCCGGCGCGCGCAAACTCTCCACCGAGTAGCTCGATCACCTGCGTCTGCGACGGTAGCCCGGTGGTCACGGCGAGCTCCTCATCTTGAGTTGTCCGGTCATCTGGCGGATGTCGGCGCCCCGATGGCTTCGCAGGCGACTTCCGGTGTCCCGGCGGAGGAGCTTCCGTGCCGACCGTTGCCGCCAGCGGCTGCCCTCTGCGAGAACCAGCTATCCACGATACGCCAGGAATCGCGGTTGACGGCGTGATCGCGTCCTGGCATCTTGCCCGCCTTCGCCGCGATGGCAGGATGTCCTTGTGCCCAGCGCAGTTCCGTTCGTCAACAGGCGAGATGTCCTCACCGGTGGTGTGGCTCTGGCTGCGCTCGGTGCGGTGGTGACCGCCTGCGGCAAGCCCGCGCCCAAGCCCCCGCCAGTCGAGCAACTGCTGGGGCCGCTCGATCAGGCCCGCCACGACAGCACGCTGGCGGGTGCCGCCGCGGCGGCCGTCGGGAACCCGCCGCAGGTCGCCGCCTCGCTGGCGGTGGTGGCCAACCAGCGCGCCGCGCATGCCCGCGCGCTGTCCGCGGAGATCTGGCGGACGGCCGGCAAGTTCGCCACGTCGTCCTCGAGCGAAACGCCCAGCCCGAGCCAGGCCCAACCGGCCGGCCCGCCACCGCCGCCACCGCCCCCGCCGCCGGTGTCCGACGTGATCGACGCGTTGCGCGCCTCGGCCGACAGCGCGAGTCGCCTGGTGGGCACCGAATCGGGTTACCGGGCCGGGCTGCTCGCGTCGATTGCCGCTTCTTGCACGGCGTCGTACACGGTTGCGCTGGTGCCCGGGGGGCCGTCGATATGACCTCCGGTAAGGACGCCGACAACACGGCGCTGTGCGACGCGCTGGCCATCGAGCATTCGACGATCTACGGCTACGGCATCGTGTCCGCGCTGTCGCCGCCCAGCGTGAACGACATGGTGGTGGAGGCCCTCGCGCAGCACCGCCAGCGCCGCGACGACGTCATCGCGATGCTGAACGCCCGCAAGGTGACCGCTCCGGTCGCGGCGGCCGGCTACCAGCTGCCCATGGTGGTTGGCGGTCCGGCCGACGCCGCGCGGCTGGCCGCACGGATGGAGAACGACGGCGCGGGCGCGTGGCGCGTGGTCGCCGAGCACGCGGAGACCGGTGCCGATCGCGCGTTCGCCTCGACGGCCCTGGTTCAGAGCGCGGTCATGGCCGCCCGGTGGAGCCGCGTGCTGGGGGCCTGGCCCATCACGACGAGCTTCCCCGGCGGCAACGATTAACCGGTGAGGGCAGCCGCGATGTCGGTGGCCAGCGACGGCCCCGTCGCCAGTTCGCGGGTTTGGCCGCCGAAGCGGTCGCGCAGCTCCACGACGCCGTCGGCCCAGCCCCGCCCCACCACGACGATCCACGGCACGCCGAGCAGTTCGGCGTCCTTGAACTTCACGCCGGGTGAGGCCTGGCGGTCATCGAGCAGCACTTCGATGCCCAACAGGTCCAGCTCGGCGGCCAGGTTGGTGGCCCCGGTGCGGGCCTCCGCGTCTTTGTTGGCGATCACCAGATGCACATCGAACGGCGCGACCGCCGACGGCCAGCGCAGGCCGAGCGCGTCGTGGTGTTGCTCGGCGATGACGGCCACCATCCGCGACACCCCGAGGCCGTAGGAGCCCATGGTCAGGCGCACCGGCTTGCCGTCCTCACCGAGCACGTCGACGGTGAAGGCGTCGGTGTATTTGCGGCCGAGCTGAAAGATGTGGGCGACCTCGATACCGCGCGCCGAGACCAGCGGGCCCGCGCCATCCGGCGAGGGGTCACCGTCGCGCACCTCGGCGGCCTCGATGGTGCCGTCGGCGGTGAAGTCCCGGCCGGCGACCAGTCCGACGACGTGCCGGCCTTTTTCGTCGGCCCCGGTGATCCAGCTGGTGCCGTCCACCACCCGCGGATCGACCAGGTAGCGAACGCCGTTGCCTCGCAATGCTTTCGGTCCGATATACCCCTTCACCAGGAAGGGGTACTTGGCGAAGTCGGCGTCGTCGAGCAGTGCGTATTCGGCCGGTTCCAGCGCCGCACCCAGCCGTTTGTCGTCGACCTCACGGTCCCCCGGCACGCCGATGGCCAGCAGCTCCCACTCCCCGCCGGGCTGGCGCACCTTGAGCAGGACGTTCTTCAACGTGTCGGCCGCGGTGACGGGGCGGCCCAGGTCCGCCCGGTTGGCCCAGTCCACCAGCGTGGCGATGGTCGGGGTGTCGCCGGTGTCGTGGACCACCGCGTCGGGCAGCCCGGCCACGACGTCCGCGGGCTTCGGTTCTGGGCGGGCGGTGACGACGGCCTCGACGTTGGCCGCATACCCGGACTCCAGGCACCGCACGAAGGTGTCCTCACCGACCGCGCTTTCGGCCAGGAACTCCTCGGAGGCGCTGCCGCCCATGGCGCCCGACACGGCGGAGACGATGACGTAGCGCACCTGCAGGCGCGAGAAGATGCGCTGATAGGCCTCGCGATGCGCGTGGTAGGCGGCCTTGAGTCCGGCGTCGTCAATGTCGAACGAGTAGGAGTCCTTCATCAGGAACTCGCGGACCCGCAGGATGCCGGCGCGGGGCCGCGCCTCGTCACGATATTTGTTCTGGATCTGATAGAGCAGGACCGGAAAGTCTTTGTAGGAGCTGTATTCGCCCTTGACGGTCAGGGTGAACAGCTCTTCGTGGGTGGGGCCCAGCAGGTAGTCGTTGCTGCGGCGGTCCTGCAGCCGGAACACCGAGTCGCCGTATTCGGTCCACCGATTCGTCGTCTCATACGGTGCGCGCGGGAGCAGGGCGGGGAACAAGATCTCTTGCCCGCCAATCGCGTTCATCTCCTCGCGGACGATGCGCTCGATCCGGCGCAGCACCCGCAATCCCAGCGGCAGCCAGCTGTACAGCCCGGGCGCGACGGGCCGAATGTAGCCTGCCCGGATCAAGAGTTTGTGGCTGGCGACTTCGGCGTCGGCGGGATCGTCGCGCAAGGTCCGCAAAAACAACTGGGACATCCGGGTGATCACAGCGGGCCAGCCTAGCGTGCTGCGAAGGGCGCCCGTGACGGGCGCAGTGCCCGTGCGGGTGAGCTACAGCTCGCCGGCGTCGATCGCTTCCTTGACCTCTTGCGCGTGAGCAACCTGCTCGGGCGTGTAGCCGATGAACAGCGCCGCGCCGCCGACGATCACGGCCACGCCGGCCACCCACAGCAGCCCGTAGGTGTAACCGTGGTCGAGCGCGCCCAACTGCGCGTCGTTCATAAACTTCACCGGGCCGGTGGTACCGCCCAGATACAGTGTGCGGGAAGTGATCACGGCCTGAATGACGGCCAGCACCAGGGGCCCGCCCAGGCTTTGCAGCATCAGCGCGATCGCCGACACCGGGCCGATCTGGTCGAAGCCCACACCGGCGATCGCCGATAGGGTCAGCGGCACACCGACGATGCCGATGCCGATGCCGCCGATGACGATCGGCATCACCAGGTTGGGGAAGTAGGGCACGCCCCGGTGCATGAACGCCGAGCCATACAGCATCGCGCCCAGAAGCAGGCAGCCACCGCCGATCGTCAACACCCGGGGCGAGAACCGTGACACCAGTTGCGAGGAGACGCCGAGGCCGATGCCCACCCCGATCACGAACGGGATGAAGCCGACGCCAGCGCGCAGCGCGCTGTAGCCCAGGATGTCCTGCACGTACAGACCGATGCAGACCGTCAGGCTGAACATGAGCCCACCGGCCAGCAAGACCGCGGCAAAGGTGACCAGCCGGTTGCGATCACGGAACAGATCGAACGGGACGACGGGGTTCTCGGCGGTGCGCTCCACGATGATGAAGGCAAGAGCGGCAGCCATCGCCACCGCGCCCGAGCCGATGGTGGTGATCGACACCCAGCCCTTTTCCGGTCCCATCGAGAAGGCGAACACGGCGGCGGTGCACGTCAGGGTGGCCAGCATGGCGCCGGTGGCGTCGAGCTTCATCCGCTCGCGGTTGGTCTCGCGCAGTGCGGTGCGGGCCAGGTAGATCATCACCAGGCCGATCGGTACGTTCACCAGGAACGCCAGCCGCCACGACACCTCGGTCAGCGCGCCGCCGACCACCAGGCCCATTACCGAACCGATCGCCGTCATCGCGGCGAACACCGCTGTCGCGAAATTACGTGCCGGGCCCTTGGGGAAGGTGGTCGCCACCAGAGCCAGACCGGTCGGCGAGGCGATCGCCGACCCGACGCCCTGTGACAGCCGCGCGATGACCATCGTCGCCTCGTCCCAGGCGACCGCGCACAGCACAGATGAGATGGTGAACAGCGCGACACCGACGATGAAGGTGCGCTTGCGCCCGATGGTGTCGCCGAGGCGACCGCCCAGGAGCATCAGGCCACCGAACGTCAGCACGTAGGCGGTGATGACCCAGCTACGGCCGGCGTCGGACAGGCTGAGCTCGTTTTGGATCTTGGGGAGCGCGACGATGGCGACGGTGCTGTCCATCGTCGCGAGCAGCTGCATACCACCGATGGCGACAACAGCCGCGATGAAGCGTCGAGAGGGCAGCCACGCGGGGTAGTACTTGCTGATGCGCTTCACAGCGGTCTCCGCCGGGGGGTTGGAGGCGGTCTCCGCAGCGCGGACCGGGGCCGGACGATCGGGGCGCGCTGACGCGAGTTGTTGCACCGCGCGCTCTGCATCGTTGAGAGCCGTCATAAAGGGTTACCTTACAGTAATCTTAAGAATCGTTTAAAGCCCGAAAGCCGCCACAGCGCCGATCACGATGATCGCGGGAGGTCGGATACCGTCGGCCCGGATCTTTTCGGGCGTGTCGGCCAGCCTAGCCCGCAAAGTGTGTTGAGCGGCGGTCGTTCCATGCTGAACGACCAGCACCGGAGTATCACCAGGTCGGCCGCCTTTGAGGAGAGCTTCGACGAAGAGTTCGATGCGTTCGACCGCCATCAGCAAAACAATGGTGCCTGACATTGCGGCCAGCGCATCCCAATTCACTAACGATTCGGGATGACCGGGTGGCAGATGGCCGCTGACCACCACAAACTCGTGATTTATCGCCCGATGCGTGACGGGAACGCCCGCCAGAGCGGGCACTCCTATGGCACTTGTCACACCTGGCACCACGGTCACCGGAATTCCGGCCTCGACGCACGCCAGCACTTCTTCGTAACCGCGCGCGAACACGAACGGATCGCCGCCCTTGAGGCGCACCACGAAGCTGCCGGCGCGGGCGCGTTCGATCATGGCGTCGTTGATGGCGTCCTGGGCCATGGCCCGCCCGTACGGGATCTTGGCGGCGTCGATGACTTCGACGTGTGGGGCCAACTCGGCGAGAAGTTCCGGTGGCGCGAGACGGTCGGCTACCACAACGTCGGCCTGGGCCAGCAGACGCCGGCCGCGCACGGTGATCAGTTCGGGGTCACCGGGCCCACCGCCGACCAGCGCGACGCCGCCTTTGACGACGTCCGAACTCACCGGGCTGTCGGGCGTGATGAGCCCGGTCTGCAGCGCCTCGCGGATGGCCGAGCGGATCGCCGCCGAGCGGCGGTGATCGCCGCCGGCCAGGACTCCGACGGACAGCCCGGCGTAGTCGAAAGAGGCTGGGGTTACTGCGGTCCCCTCGACGGCGATGTCGGCCCGGACGCAAAAGACGCGGCGGCTTTCCGCTTCGGCGACCACCGCCTCGTTCACTTGCGCGTCGTCGGTGGCCGCGATCGCGTACCAGGCCCCGTCGAGGTCACCGTCGCGGTATTCGCGCAGTGCCAAAGTGATTCCCGTCATCGCCTCGACGGACCTGGTGGCGCTGCGGGAGATGACGTGAACGTCGGCGCCGCTGGCGATGAGCAAGGGCAGTCGGCGCTGAGCAACCGTGCCGCCGCCGACCACGACGACCTTTTTGCCCGTCAGCCGCAGCCCAACGAGGTAGGCGCTCTCGGTCACCCGGCAAGCCTAGTGGCGATCGCGAGCGCGGCGAAGCCGGGCGCTGCGGGTCGCCACCATCGACCTAGTGGCGATCGCGAGCGCGGCGAAGCCGGGCGCTGCGGGTCGCCACCATCGACCTAGTGGCGATCGCGAGCGCGGCGAAGCCGGCGCTGCGGGTCGCCACCATCGACCTAGTGGCGATCGCGAGCGCGGCGAAGCCGGGCGCCCGCGTGTGCGACGAAGCGCGCCGCCGCCTCCGGCGCGGCGGCCGGATGAGTGTGCAGATATGACGCGTGCACACCGGAGTGCACGACGCCGTCGCGCACTGGACCGCCCAGCCGGTCGGCATCGTGAGCCCGGTACATCCAGGCGGGTTGATAGTCATCGGTGAATGTGACTGTCGTCCGGTGGAATTCATGCCCCACCGCACGCTGGCCGGCGGTGTACAACGACGAATCCGCTACGGCGACGGCATCGCGATACGCCAGGGCGAGGTGCGACGTCAAGTGCGCCCGCCCCGCCAGCACGCCGCACATCGGATGGCCGTCGAGCTCGGAGACCAGATAGATCAACCCGGCGCACTCCGCGTGTATCGGCGACCCGGCGGCGGCCAGTTCGTTGATCTGCCGGCGGACGACCGCGTTGGCCGAGAGTTCCGCGGTGAACTGTTCGGGAAAACCGCCGGGCAGCAATACCGCGTCGGTGCCGTCGGGCAACACATCGACGAGCGGATCGAATTCGACGACCTCGGCGCCGGCGGCCCTCAGCAGCTCCGCGTGTTCGGCGTAGCCGAAACTGAATGCCTTCCCGGCCGCCAACGCGACGCGGGCGCGCGCCGCGGGCGTCTCCCCCACCGCCGCCGCGGGATCCCACGGCGGCTGCGCGACCCGGCCTCCGGCGACCGCGGCGATCGCCGACAAATCGATGTGACGATCGACCAGGGCGGTCATCGCATCCACCGCCAACCGCGCCCGGTGCCCGTATTCCACCGCGGTGACCAGACCCAAATACCTTGTCGGCAACTCTAATTCGGCCACCCGAGGGATGGCGCCCAGCACCGGGACACCGGCCTGCTCGCAGGCCTGCCGCAGCACCTGCTCGTGCCGGGTCGATCCGACTCGGTTCAGGATCACACCGGCGACCCGGGTCGCGGTGTCGTACGTCGAAAAGCCGTGCAGCAGCGCGGCGATGCTCTGACTCTGCCCGCGGGTATCGACGACCAGGACGACGGGCGCGCCCAGCAGGCCGGCGACGTGGGCCGTCGATCCCGACGCGCGAGTCGTGGCGGTGGGCCCGATCCGTCCGTCGAACAGCCCCATCACCCCTTCGACCACGGCGATGTCCGCACCACTCGCGCCGTGGGCGTACAGCGGGCCAATCAGGTCCTCCCCCACCAGGACCGGGTCGAGGTTGCGGCCCGGCCGGCCGGCGGCAAGGCTGTGGTAACCGGGATCGATGAAGTCCGGGCCGACCTTGAACGGCGCCACGGTGTGGCCCGCGCACCGCAGGGCACCGATCAAACCCGTTGCCACCGTGGTCTTTCCGCTGCCGGACGCGGGAGCAGCGATGACGACCGCGGGAACACTCACCACTCGATGCCCTTCTGCCCCTTACGCCCGGCGTCCATCGGATGCTTGACCTTGGCCATCTCGGTCACCAGGTCGGCCGCGTCGATCAGGCGCTGCGGCGCGTCGCGTCCGGTGATCGACCACGTGCTGATGACCGGGCCGGGCCGCCAGCAGCTCCACCACCTCATCGACGTCCACCCAACCCCACTTGAGCGGATAGGTGAACTCGTCCAGGACGTAGAAGTCGTGACGCTGGTCGGCCAGCCGGCGCGCGATCTCCGCCCAGCCGTCGGCCGCCGCCGCCGCGTGATCGACGTCGCTGCCCGCCTTGCGGGTCCAGGACCAGCCCGCACCCATCTTGTGCCATTCGACGGGCCCGCCGATCCGATGCTGATCGTGCAGCTGGCCCAGCTGGGCGAAGACCGCCTCCTCGCCCACCTTCCACTTGGCGCTCTTGACGAACTGGAACACCGCCACCGACAGCCCGGCATTCCATGCCCGCAACGCCATTCCGAATGCCGCCGTGGACTTTCCCTTGCCGGCGCCGGTGTGCACGGCCAGCACGGGCGTGTTGACGACGCGCCCGCGTGGTCAGGCCGTCATCGGGAACTTGCAGTGGAACGCCTTGTGGCATCAGCGCTTATCCTTTCCGCTCAGGCCGCGTCGCGCACCGCACGCGTCAAGGAGTCCGCGTGCAACTGCTCGAGCCGGATGGCCGGCGCGCCGAGCTGGCGGGCCAGTTGCTCGGCCAGGCCCAGCCGCACAAAAGACGTTTCGCAGTCGACGACCACCGCGGCGGCACCTTCGGCGACCAACCGGGCCGCCGCGATTCGGGTGCGGCCCAACGGATCCGGACCGGCGGTCGCCCGGCCGTCGGTCAGCACCACCACCAGCGAACGCCGGCGCCCGGTCGCGCGCCTTTTCCCGGACGATGAGTTCACGCGCGGCCAGCAGGCCTTCGGCCAGCGGGGTCTTGCCGCCGGTGTCGAACCGGGCGAGTCGCCGCCCGGCGATGTGCGCCGACGAGGTCGGCGGCAACAACAGCCGCGCTTGCTGTTGGCGGAACGTGATCACGGCGACCTTGTCGCGACGCTGATACGCGTCGCGCAGCAGCGACAGCGTGGCGCCGCTGACCGCCGCCATGCGATCGCGCGCGGCCATCGAACCCGAGGCGTCCACGACGAAGATCACCAGATTGCCTTCGCGTCCCTCGCGCACGGCGCGGCGCACATCGTCGGGCTGCGGCCGTAGCGGCCCGGCACCGGCGCGCTCGGCGGCCGAGAGCAGGGTGGCGAACAGGTGCAGTCCGTGCCCCGCGCAACTCGTGTCGTCCGCGCCGGCGGCGGCGATGACGCTGCCGCTGGCGTTTCGGGCCCGCGACCGCCGTCCCGGCGCCCCCTCCCCGACACCAGGAACCCGCAGTGCGCGGGTGCGGAAGGTTTTCGACGGCGGCGCGCTGGACCTGGGCTTCGGCTGCTGCGGCTTGGCGTTCTCCGGTGAGTTCTGTTGCGGTGCATCCTGTTCCGGCTCGACGTACTGACCGCCCCCGGACGGGTCGGGATCGGGGTCCGGATCCGAACCGGCTTGCGCCAGGGCCTCCTCCAGCTGGTCGCGGTCGATGCCCGGATCGTCGAACGGATCGCGGCGGCGCCGATGCGGCAACGCCAGCTCGGCGGCCACCCGGATGTCCTCTTCCTCGACGGTGTGCGAGCCGCGCCAGGCCGCGTGCGCGACGGCGGTGCGGGCCACCACCAGATCGGCGCGCATGCCGTCGACGTCGAACGCGGCGCACAGCGCCGCGATGCGCCGTAATTCGTTGTCGGGCAACACCACATCGTCGACGAACGCACGCGCCGTAGCGATCCGCCGGGCCAGCTCGGCATCGGCGTCGGCATAACGCTCGGCGAAACCGTCCGGGTCGGCCTCGTACGCCATCCGCTGCCGGATGACCTGTACCCGCACGTCGACGTCGCGCGATGCGTGGACGTCGACGGTGAGCCCGAACCGGTCCAGCAGCTGCGGACGCAGTTCGCCCTCTTCGGGATTCATGGTGCCGATCAACACGAACCGGGCCTCGTGCGAATGCGAGATGCCGTCGCGTTCGATGTGCACGCGTCCCATCGCCGCGGCATCGAGCAGCACGTCGACAAGGTGATCGTGCAGCAGGTTGACCTCGTCGACATAGAGCACGCCGCCGTGCGCGCGGGCGAGCAGCCCCGGCGAGAACGCATGCTCGCCGTCGCGCAGCACCCGCTGCAGGTCCAGCGAACCGATCACCCGGTCTTCGGTTGCTCCCAGCGGCATTTCGACCAGACCGGCGTCGCTGCCGGTGGCCTCGGACAGCAACGCCGCAAGGCCACGCACGGCCGTCGACTTGGCGGTGCCCTTCTCGCCGCGGATCAGCGCGCCGCCGATCTCCGGGCGCACGGCGCACAGCAGCAGGGCCAGGCGCAACTGATCGTGCCCGACGATCGCGCTGAACGGGTAGGGCTTCACGGCTTCGCCGCCAAACCCGAGCCGGGCCGCAGCATAGGCACGTGCGGAACGCCGTCGTCGAGGAAATCGTCGCCGTCGCGGACGAATCCGTGCTGGGCGTACATGTCCGCCAGATAGGTCTGCGCGTTGATCCGGCACGGGTAGTCACCCACCTCGGCCAGCGCCGCGCGCAGCAGCCGGGTGGTGTGACCCTGACCGCGCGCATTGCGCTTGGTGCACAGCCGCCCGATCCGGAACACCTTCTCGCCCCCGGCGTGCTCTTCCATCAGTCGCAGCGTGCAGATCACCTCGCCGCCGGGCGTTTCCAGCCAGAAGTGCCGGGTTTCGGCGAGCAGGTCACGCCCGTCCAGCTCGGGATACGGGATCGCCTGTTCGACGACGAACACCTCCACCCTGAGTTTGAGTAGCTCGTAAAGTGTTTGGGCGCCAAGGTCTTTGGCCCAAATACGTCGCAGTGCTTCTGTCACTGGCGCCGCTCCTCTTCATCGCTTCGCTGTGCATGGTCGGGGGTCATGTGACGCCCAACCCGAGCGTCTTGGTTCCCCAGGAGAAAACCTCGTCGTACAGCGCCGGCTCATCCGACAGCGTCGCGCCCAGCGACGGGACCATCTCCTTGAGCGCGGGTAGCCATGATTTGATGGCGGTTGGCAAAGCATCGTTCCAGCACGCCGAGCATGATCGGCACCGCCGTCGACGCTCCCGGGGAGCCGCCGAGCAGCCCCGCGATGCTTCCATCTGCGGCGCCCACCACGGTGGTGTCGAAGTCGAGCACACCGCCCTTGCGCTTGTCCCGCCGGATCACCTGCACACGCTGGCCGGCCACCGTCAGCTCCCAGTCCGAATCTACTGCGGTGGGGGCGAATTCGCGCAGCGTGCGAACCCGATCCGGCTCGGAAGCCGCAGCTGGCCGATCAGATATCTGACCAGCGTCAGCTGGCTGATGCCGACGCCGAGCATTGAGGCCAGGTTGTCCGGCTTCACCGAGCGGGGCAGATCGGTGAAGTGCCCGTGTTTCAAGAACTTCGGTGACCAGCCGGCGTATGGGCCGAACACCAGCCACGGCTTGCCGTTGACGAAGCGCAGGTCCAGATGCAGCGCCCCGAGCGGTGGGGCGCCCGGCGCGGGCACGCCGTACACCTTGGCCCGGTGCGCGGCGGTGAGCGCCGGGTTGTCGGCGCGCAGGAACCGGCCGCCGATCGGGAATCCGGCGAAACCCCTGACCTCGTCGATGCCGGACTTCTGCAACAGCGGCAGAGCGTCGCCGCCGGCCCCGACGAACACGAATTTAGCGTTCAGACGGCGCTTTTCGCCGGTGCGGCGGTTGCGGACCGGCAGCGTCCAAGCTGCCGTCGGACTGGCGGGACAGGTTGCGCACCTCGTGACCGAACAGGGCGGCCGCGCCGCTGCGCACGCAGAAGCCGACGAGTTGTCGTGACAGGGCGCCGAAGTCGACGTCGGTGCCGTCGGGCGCCCAGTTGAGCGCCGATCGGTTCGGAGAAGTCGCGTCCGGCCGCCATGAACGGCAATCGCCGGGCGAACTCTTCCGCGTCGTCGATCAATTCGGTGCCGGCGAACAGCGGGTTGGGCGCCAAGCGCCTGCTGTCGCCGCCGCAGATAGTCGACGCGCTGCGCGCCGCGCACGAAGCTCGCGTGCGGGATCGCGGTTGAGGAAGCGTCGATCGGTCAGGATGCCGTTCTCGACGGCGTAGGCCCAGAACTGGCGGGTCACCTGGAATTGCTCGTTGATGCGCACCGCTTTGCTGATGTCGATCGAGCCGTCGGCGCGCTGCGGGGTGTAGTTCAGCTCGCACAGCGCCGAATGCCCGGTGCCGGCGTTGTTCCAGGGGCTGCTGCTCTCGGCGGCGACGGCGTCCAGCCGCTCCACGAAGGTGATCGACCAATCCGGCTCCAGCCGCCGCAGCAACGCTCCCAGCGTCGCGCTCATGATGCCCGCGCCCACCAGCACGACGTCTGTGGACGTGGTTCTGGCTAGCGATGACACCGGCTTGCTGGTCCTTCCCTCGACTGGGCCGATCCCCAGGTTATCCCGAGGCAAATGGGCCGCGAACGACGTGCGCCGCCCAGCACCCAGCAAAAGCTCTAAGCTGGCCTCGTGACTGGCAGGGTGACCGGCGAGTGACTAGCTGGGTGCCCGATGTCCTGCCCGGTTATCAGCAGCGCACCATCCCGCTCGGGCCCGATCCGGCCGGTGAGGGCGACATCGTCGCGACGCTGATCCGGCGTGGACCCGAACCGCAGCAGGCGGGCCGCGACGCGGCGCCCGCCACGCGGGCGTGCTGGCGGTGCACGGCTACACCGACTACTTCTTCCACACCGAGCTGGCCGATCACTTCGCGGCCGCGGCTTCGCCTTCTACGCGCTGGACCTGCACAAATGCGGCCGGTCGCGGCGCGACGGCCAGACGCCGCACTTCATCACCGACCTCGCCGACTACGACGCCGAACTCGATCAGGCGCTGGCCGGTCATCGCGAGCACACCAGCCGGCCAGGTGCTGCTGTACGGCCATTCCGCCGGCGGGCTCATCGTGTCGCTGTGGCTGGACCGGTTGCGCCGGCGCGACCCGGCCGCGCACGCCGGCGTCGGCGGCCTGGTGCTCAACAGCCCGTTCCTGGATCTGCCCGGCCCGCCGATCCTGCGGCATTCCGCGACCTGGCGCTGATCGCCGGCCTGTCCCGCGTGCGGTCCAAGGGTGTGGTCCGGTCGCCGGGTGAAGGTGGCTACGGCACCACCCTGCACCGCGACTATGACGGCGAATTCGACTACAACCTGCAATGGAAACCGGTGGGCGGCTTCCCGATCACCTTTGGCTGGCTGCACGCCATCCGCCGCGGCCAGGCGCGGCTGCATCGCGGTCTCGACGTCGGCGTGCCCAATCTGATCCTGCGATCGGATCACAGCGTGCACGAAAGCACCGACTCCGCGTCCATGCAGTGCGGCGACGCGGTTCTCGACGTCACCCAGATCGCCCGCTGGGCCGGCTGCATCGGCAACCGCACCACCGTGGTCCCGGTGGCCGACGCCAAACACGACGTGTTCTTGTCGCTGCCGGAGCCGCGCGAGGTCGCCTATCGGCGAACTGGATCTTTGGCTGGACGGCTACCTCGCGCACGACAGCAACGATGCCTCGGCGTCGGTGCGGAAAGGGGTGACGGCTTGGAGACCTACGACGTCGCGATCATCGGAACCGGTTCGGGCAACAGCATTCTCGATGACCGCTATCGCCGACAAGCGGGTGGCGATCTGCGAAGCAGGGCACCTTCGGCGGCACCTGCCTGAACGTCGGGTGCATCCCGACGAAGATGTTCGTCTACGCCGCCGAGGTCGCCAAGACGATCCGGGATGCGGCGCGCTACGGCGTCGACGCGCACATCGACCGGGTGCGCTGGGACGACATCGTCTCGCGCGTCTTCGGGCGGATCGATCCGATCGGCGATCGGCGGCGAGGACTATCGGCGCGCCGCACCCAACATCGACGTGTACAAGCAGCACACCCGGTTCGGTCCGGTGCAGTCCGACGGGCGCTATCTGTTGCGCACCGAAGCCGGCGACGAGTTCACGGCCGACCAGGTGGTGATCGCCGCGGGCTCGCGGGCCGTGGTTCCCCCGGCGATCCTCGAGTGCGGCGCCCAGTACTACACCAGCGACACGATCATGCGAATCCCCGAGTTGCCAGAGCATCTGGCGATCGTCGGAGGTGGTTTCGTGGCAGCCGAATTCGCCCACATCTTCTCCTCGCTGGGCTCGCGCGTCACCCTGGTGGTCCGGGGCTCCACACTGCTGCGGCATTGCGACGACATCGTCTGCGAGCGCTTCACCCGCATCGCATCGAGCAAATGGGAACTGCACACCCATCGCAACGTCGTGGGCGCCGAAAACCAAGGCTCGGGCGTCGCGGTGCAACTCGACGACGGTCGCACCGTGAACGCCGACGCGCTGCTGGTGGCGACCGGCCGGGTGCCCAACGCGGATCGACTCGACCTCGAGCAGGCCGGCATCGCCGTCGAGGACGGCCTGGTGGCCGTGGATCAGTACCAGCGGACCACGGCGCGCGGGGTTTTCGCCCTCGGCGACGTCTCGTCGCCGTATCAGCTCAAGCACGTGGCTAACCACGAAGCGCGCGTCGTGCAACACAACCTGTTCTGCGACTGGGACGACACCGAGGCGATGGCCGTCACCGACCATCGCTACGTGCCCTCGGCGGTGTTCACCGATCCGCAGGTCGCCTAGCGTAGGACTGACCGAAAACGAAGCCATCGCAAAAGGTTTCAAGGTCTCGGTGAAGGTCCAGGACTACGGCGACGTCGCCTACGGCTGGGCGTCGGAGGACACCACCGGAATCGTCAAGCTCGTCGCCGAACGCGGCTCCGGACGCCTGCTGGGCGCGCACATCATGGGCCATCAAGCTTCATCGATTATCCAGACGTTGATCCAGGCGATGAGCTTCGGGCTCACCGCGCCGCAGATGGCCCGCGGGCAGTACTGGATCCACCCGGCGCTGCCCGAGGTGGTGGAGAACGCGCTTCTGGGTCTGCGCTGACCTCAGCGCCCGGCGCGGCCGCGCGGCGGGTTTGTCGTCCTGGCATTGCGGACACAGGCCGTGCAGCGTCAGCCCGGCAGCGTCCGACAGCGCGAAGGAACTGCCCGCCATCGCGTGTTCGAGCGCCGAACTCAGCTGCCGGGCGGGCACCTCGATGATGGTGCCGCAGTTGGTACATACCGCGTGATGGTGCGGCGCGGTGGCCAACCCGTAGGTCGTCACGCCGCCGTCGAGTGTCAACGCGTGCAGCACCCCCTGATCGACGAGCGTGGTCACCGTGCGGTAGACGGTCGCCACGTCGGGCGCGTGGGTCCCGGACGGCAGGCACTCCCGCATCCGCTTGTAGATCTCGGCGACGGGCAGGTGACCGTTGACGGGCTCGAGCACCGCCAGTACCTGGATGCGGGACGCCATTCGCCGCAGCCCCCGGGCGCGCAGAACATCGCCGATCCTCTCGGTGACCGACGCATCCAGTGCCGACGGCTTGGACGCCACCGATTCAGTGTCGCGCCCGAGCGGGCGGATCGCTAGTCTTCGGCGCAATCCAGACTCCGCCGATTCCTGCAACTCACTTGCATCTGGCAAGCCGTGGAACTTACAGTCGTGCCGGTTGTTCTCAGCCGATACCGCAAGGACGCGCCGGAAGGACCCTAGTGGCCAGTACCGAGATCGACTGGCGGCCGTCACGGACGACCAGGCTTCTCGGCGCCCTCACGCCGACGGAGTGGTGGCGACTGGCGTCAATGCTGGCGGTGATCATCACGCTGCACCTGCTCGGCTGGTTCACCATGGTCTTCTTCGTGGCACCGGCACAATACAGCTTGGGCGGCAAAGCTTTTGGCGTCGGTATCGGATTGACGGCCTACACCCTGGGCATGCGTCACGCCTTCGACGCCGACCATATCGCCGCGATCGACAACACCACCC
>CAWCRJ010000003.1:0-300992 GCA_963797865.1 uncultured Actinomycetota bacterium | reverse complement strand
TCCTACTATGGTATCGTACCGGCGAAAGTCGCGAAGTGTGAGGTGACGGCTGGAATCAAAGATTGCTATCCGATTCTGTCGCTTCCCAGGCGGAATTCTGTGAATCTCGCCTCGCCAAATCTTATTGGATGTTTCGGGTTGAGGCCAGGATCCTGAGAAATAATACCATGCGGAGGAATGCATCATGAAGTGGATCACCGCAATCCTTGTCTTCGCATTTATGGGTCTGGCGCAGGCTGACAGGCTGACGTGCTGGCGGGCGATGTCGCATTGGGGTCCGACGCCATGGGGCTGGCGCAGCCAAATTCGCCCTGCTGCGGGAAAAGTGAGCGGCAGTGGAACGTACCACTTGGATGGGGGCTTCAACGTTACCGAAATGACGATCTACGCCGACGCCAGTTTTAGGTGGTACTAGCGGCTCAAATCCATGCGTTTACAACTCGCCGCCGAATTTACGGGATCGATCGTCTCGGCTTCCGGCTGGCGATTACAATGTTCATGTCCACTTAAAAGGAACGAAACCCGGCTTAATTGTGACGACGGAAGAATCTTCAAGTACCACTGTGGTGGTAACAGTTAAATAAAAATTCCGTTAAAGGGATAAGAGCGCCCTCTCGTCGCCGGGAGGGGCCGCTCTCTTTAACGATCAGTCTGGTCGCGTAGGCAAAAAAAGCCTCCGGCCGCACTTCTAACCTCGTGAAGGCAGTATTAGGATCAATATAAAACGCATGGAGCAACGCCCAGCATTCACACTGGTAGAAATGCTGGTGGTCATCAGTATTCTGGCCATACTTATTGGCCTATTGATACCTGCGGTTCAGAAGGTGCGTGAGGCGGCCTTGCGAATGCAGAGCATGAGCAACCTGAAACAAATCGGCTTGGGCGTCCATAACTTCGCGGCCACCCATAGCGATCGGCCCCCGAGCGTCGACGGCAACCCGGGTAGCATAACGTAGGCCAGTCCCTGTTCGTCGCGATTTTCCCCTTCGTCGAGCAGAATGTTGCGTCGAACTTGGAGTCGCTCCCCGCACTGGAAAAGTTATACGTCAGCCCTGCGGACGCAACCTTGGCCCTCGATTGGCCCTTTCACGGCAGACCCTCTTGGCAGGCCAGTTACGCCGCCAACACTCAGGTATTCATTGGCAGTCCCCGATTAGCCACCGTCTATTTCGACGGTGCCTCGAATACGATTGCCTTCGGTGAACACTACGCTAATTGCGGTCACCAAGATCTGTTCTACTACGGCCTATTTGACCCCCCACCGGCGGCCCGCCATAGAGCAACCTTCGCGGACGGTGGACCCAAAGTGGACGGCGGCGTAAACGATGTCGATTTCTATCCTCTCCAAACCGGCAACCCGCCGGGGACGACCGGTCCCTTCCTAACATTCCAGACCGCACCTCCGTATGACGCTTGCAATCCTGCGATCTGCCAAACGCCGCACCCCAGCGGTATCTCCCCTGGCTCTCGGCGACGGCAGTGTTCGGACGCTGTCGCCTGGTATGTCGGCGACAACCTACTGGTCTGCAGTAACTCCGGCTGGCGGAGAAGTCCTCGGCATAGATTGGTAAAAGCCGGCGTTGCCCCAAAGCGCGAGCGAGCCGCGTGGCCCTAGACACCTGCCCTTGCGCCTGCCATCAGGTAAAGAGTCAGTAACTCCCTCAGGCGTTTCCTCCGCCGCTAGGACTGCCACAGCATAAGCGCCACACTGCGCACGAGATTACGGCAGCATAAAGTGTTATCAAGGCGCACCAAAGGACAAGGAGGAATCGCATTCTGTTCTTTCAGGATCGGCAATATTTGTAAATGCCCTTCACCTGCCGCAATAATCGTTTGCGGCGACTCCCCCAACCGAGGCGTAACACGCAATATCGCCCCTAGGATTGTATATGCCTGCTTGCCTTTGATTCGATTTGCGAGTTTTTCCTCTCATTCCGGTTGATGTTTCTAGATCGGCGCAGGCGTTACGCGCCAGGCGGGCGTGAGCGGCGGCCTTTGTGGCGGGGCGACCGTCGGCCGTGTTTTGGTCGGCGGCGTCTTCCGCAATCGAGCCGAGAAGCAAGTAAACGTCTAGCGTCGTGGCGAATAATTCCGCTGGCCTCCTGCGCCGTAGGGCGCACAGGGGCGTTCGACGAACTCCCGTATAAACCAGTTCCCCGCTGCGAAGTCGTTCCGTATCGGTGCGTCCTTCGGCATGGGGCGGCCGTCTTGCAAGGGCACGATGTCCGTAGTCGTCGAGCCAACGTGATTAGCACCGCCGCCCTTGGGGGCGTAACGGCCGGCGAACATCGCCAGCGCCAGCCAGTTGGCCGCCGCCGCCGTGAGCGGGTTTCTGCGCAGCTCTGTGAGTCCATAAAGCGGCCGTCGATGCACCAGACGCGAACAGGTTTCCCCGCCGCCGCCGCTTCCACGGCGTCGAGAATGGCGTTCACGCCCTGCCGTTTGCTCTCAAAGCAATCGCACAATTCGCCGGTCATGGTGACGGCAAGAAGGTCGGCCGACGGCATTTCCGCGATCAGACCGCGAAGGCGTCCGTCAGTCCGCCGGGATTTTTCCATAAGGCGAAAGGCCGGCTGCGGGCGGCGCCGTTGGTGTGAGCGGCCTTGAGGTTGGCGCCGCCCATGTCGAGGCCGAGGACGCTGGGCTTCATTTCGGCCTCCTCCCCGCATTCCACGCATCCACGATAGGCTTGAACGCCGCGATGTGGGCCGGCGTCGTGCCGCAGCAGCCGCCGATCATGCTCACGCCGGCTGTCAGCAATTCGGGCAGCCAGGACGCCATGTACTCCGGCGAATGAGGATAGACCCAGCGGTCCTCGACTTGTTTCGGCGTCCCGGCGTTGGGCCGGACGAAGATCGGTCAGATGGTGTGTGCGCGATACGCCTCCACGACTTCAATGATTTGCGGCATGCCGATGTCGCGGCCGCAGTTCACGCCGAGGGCGGCGATGCCGAAGTACTTTTCGCCTCCGGTAGGCCAATTTTCTGGAGGGATGGCCGTCGATAGTCTGCGACACGGCTTTGCCGGTCGCGTAGATAAGTCGAACGAAACCAGCATCGGAGGGGCTTAATCGCCAGTCCGCAGTGCAGCGCTTTCGAGCAGGCACACAGAGGAGTTGGGTCAGAGCAAGTTTCCACCAAGAATCCGTCGGGCCCGGCGGCGGCCAAGGCGCGACAAGGCGGCAACTTCGTGATGTCCTCTTCGAGACGGACAGGGCCGATGTCGGCCAGCACCCAACGGTCCGGACCGGCCGCTTCACGCGCCAGAGTCCACGGCGGCTTGACAGATCATTCCCAACTGGTCCTCAAGATTGTGTCGCTGCAACGCGGCGGGATTCGCCTGAAACGTATTCGTCAGCAGCACCTCGGCCCCGGCGTCCACATACGCCTGATGAATCGCCCGCACCTTTTCCGGATGCGTCAGGTTCCATAACTCGCCGCACTCGCCCGGCCGCAGCCCGCGCGCTGCAGCTCCGTGCCCATCGCCCCGTCCATGAGCAGGACGCGGCCCGAACGCAGCGCGTCGAGAAAGCGCGACATGTTCTCACTACCACCCCAGAGCTTACGACCTCCTTGCCTCGCGGCTGGTCACGCAAATCGCCCCGTACTTGCCCAGCCGGCCCGCGTGCGCCATCGCCAGCGACATCAGGTACTTCGCCTCGAACTGGCCCAGGCCGCCGCGCAGACATTGCGCCTCGCCGAACTCCGTCACCGCGTCCGTCCGGCACGTCTTCGCCCACAGCATCGTCGGCACCGGATGCCAGCTGTGGCTCTTCAGCTTGCTCGGCGTGCTGTGGTCGCCGGTCACGATCAGCACGTCCGGGTTCAGCGCCCGCACCTTCGGCAATTCCGCGTCGAGGCGCTCGATCATCTCGACCTTGGCGGGGAAGTTGCCGTCCTCGCCGGTGCTGTCGGTGTACTTGTAGTGCAGGAAGAAGAAGTCGTACTTGTCCCAGACTTTTCGCAGCGTCTCCATCTGGTCGCCCAGCGTGGCGCCGGCGTCCAGCACGTCCATGCCGACCAGCCGGGCCAGGCCCTTGTACATCGGATAGACGGCGATGGCCGCGGCCCGCAGGCCGTAGATGTCCTTCATCGTGTCGATCTTCGGATAGCGGGCGAAGCCGCGCAGCGTGACCATGTTGGTCGGCGCCTGGTCCTTGAGCACGCGGCCGGCCTCGGCCACGAAGTGGTTGACGGCGTCGGCCGTCTTCTGCGAGGCGCGCGTCGGCGCCCTTGGCCGTCAGCGGCGCGTGCGCCGGTCTGCTGCGGATCGGTGTCGTTGACGGCGTCGCCCAGGCCGTCGCCGCGGAAGACGACGACGAAGCGATGTTCGCGCACCGGCTCGACGAACACCTCGACGCCGGGGACGTTGATCTGCTGCAGCAGCCGGCACATCGCGACGCAGCGCTCGGTGGTCGGCCGGCCGGCGCGGCGGTCGGTGATCTGGCCGGCGGCGTCCACGCGTGCAGAAGTTGCCGCGCACGGCCACGTCGCGCGGCCCGACCTCGAAGTTGATGCCGAGCGCTTCGAGGATGCCGCGGCCGATGCGGTATTCGAGCGGATCGTAGCCGAACAGGCCGAGGTGGCCGGGACCGCTGCCGGGCGTGATGCCCGGCAGCACCGGGACGCTCAGGCCGCAGACGCCTTCGCGGGCGAGGGCGTCGAGGTTCGGCGTGCGCGCCGTTTCCAGCTCGGTCTTGCCGCCCGGTTCCAGCGGCAGGCCGCCGAGGCCGTCGGCCACCAGCAGGACGATTTTGCTCTTGTTGTCTTCGCGCAGTTCGCGCATCAGTTCGTGCAGGTTCATGCAGGGAGTTTACCGGCCGAAAGGCCTGACGTATAGTGGTCCAGTAGTCAGCGAAATGCGGAGTAAACCTATGTCATCCGGAACCGCCGCCTTCTTTCGGCCCGTGGCCGGCGCTGGATATGGAGGAGCGGCGCATCCTCGGCGTCCTCATCGAGAAGGCCAAGACCACGCCCGACGCCTATCCGATGAGCGTCAACGCCCTCGTCACCGGGGCGAACCAGAAGTCCAACCGCGACCCTCTCCTAAACCTCTCCGATTTGGATGTGGAAGACATTCTGGTCCGCTGCCAGAAGAAAAACCTCGCCATCAAAATCATCGGCGGCCGCGTCATCCGCTGGCGGCACTCTCTCTACGAAGCCTGGCACCGACAAGGTCGAACTGGCCGTGCTGGGCGAATTGCTGCTGCGCGGCCCGCAGACGGAGGGCGAATTGCCACCCGCGCCAGCCGTATGGAACCGATCGACGATCTCGACGCCCTTCGCCGTCTTGCGGCCGTTGGTCGAGCGAAATCTTGTCGTTTACCTGACGCCGGAAGACGTCGCGGCGCCGTCCTGACGCACGGCTTTCACGACCCGGAAGAACTCAAACGCCTGCACGGCCGTCACATGGCCGAACCGATGCCGGCGCCGCACCACGCCGGCCCCTTCACGGCCCGAGGGCCGGATGAAATCGCCGCGCTCAAGGCAGGCCGTCGCCGCTTTGCGCGGCGAAGTGGACGGCCTGCGCAACGAATGCACCAGTTCAAGCAGTCGCTCGGCATGAGCATCCGTGCTCAGAATCGCGGGAAACGAGCATCGCTATATAGCCAATGATGGCCGCCATGAGTATGAGCGGGACCGCCACGAAGAGGACGGCCGGGATTAAAATCGAGCCGCCGGAACGGCCGTTCTAAGCATAACGGCACTCGGGACAGCCCACATGATTGAACAAGGCCGGCCCATAGAAACTGCCCCAAGGCGTAAACGGGAGCGCTTTGCGCCTTCCGTCCCGCACCGCGGGCACGGCTTGAACGTCCTCCGCTGCGCAGCGGCGCATCCTCGTCCAGTTCCTGGCTCGCCAGCCGGTTCGCCGCTCGCCGGCCAACGGCCTTCCTCCCATGACAGCCTCCATACCCAGTCTTACGGCCGCCACGGATACCAATTCTTCACACTTCGGGCAGCGATTTCCGCGCAGACGGGGACGGCGGGCACACGAATGGGACCATCGCACTTCGGACAGACAAGATTTCAGCCATGAGGAAACATACCCCTTGTAAGGAAAGGATAAGACCGACCGGCTACATCGGCCAGATTTCACCGAGGGATGCAATGAGCCAATAGTAATGGACGGCCGGCACGGTTGGCAAGCAAATTGCATGAAGAATGGCGAACAATCGTTCCACCGAGCGAGGAGAACACCCGTGACTACGGCCGGCCATAACGGATCGACGAAGCGACATACGACGCCTGATGTTCCCTATTTCGTGGTCCACGACTCTTTTGAACAGACGGCGCGGCGGAACTGTTCGGCCCCACGCGGGACGACGATCATGAGTTCGTCGACACCTACATGCCAGACGACGTGACGCGCGACCTGGCGCAGCGTATGCACTACGCGGCCTGGCGGTTGTCACGATCGCGGACTGCGGCGGCGCGCCTCTGGAAATCGCCAATACTTGTCGTTCCGCGACCGCATCGTCTTGGGCAATCGCAAGCTCATTTATCGGGCGGTGCGGCGCTGGATGCCGGCCGCCGCGTGGGTGGACGACATGACAGGCGACTGTCACATCGTGTTGATCCAGGCGGTGGCGGCCTATAATCCTTGGCTGGGCATTCGCTTTAGCACCTACGCCTTTACCTGTCTGATGCGGCTATCTCGGCTGTCGCAACGGCATACGGCGGATCGGCTGTCGAAGTCGCTTCCGTTGGAAGCGCTGCCGGACGGCGAACCGCGCGACCGGCGGCGGGAGCAGTCGGCTCCCATTTGCCTTATGTGGACGAATTCTTGCGGAAAGCCACGACTGCTTTCGTCGCGGGAAAAGCAGGTTCTGTCTCGCCGTTTTAGCCTGGACGTGCAAACCAAGTCGGGCACGCTGGAGCAGGTCGGCCGGGAACTGGGACTGTCGAAGGAGCGCGTCCGTCAGGTCCAGGCGACGCCCTGGATAAGCTGAGCAAGGCTCTTTCGGAGGAGGTGCGCCAGGCTGAGGCGTTGAGAAAGGGATCGTCCCGAAAAAGCACGAGAGCATTTGCCTCGCGAAAAACTTGTTCTATTGTAGAGGTGTGACGGGGCCGCTCGCCCCGGAACACGGAAAGAGCGACGGTGCAGTTAAACCGTCCTCGACAAAGGCAAACCCGTCGTGAGGCGGGGACGCAAAGCTATGGGCTCTTGACCGTCCCGAGGGGGGGACGGTTTAAGGCTGCCAGGCTACCGAAGGGATGGACGGGACCCATAAAGTATGCTTGGTGCTCCGGCGCTCTCGCAAGAGAGGCCGGATTTTTTTATGCGCAATCGGGAGCATCCAGACCCAAAGCGCGGGCGGAGGAGGGGGTCGAACGCCGCTGGCATTTCGGGTTGGTGTGACAATTCTTAATGCTCGCGGCCGAGCTTATTCATACATTCCTGGGCGACGACCCGGCCCGCGAAATCCATCCCTCCGCCCTTGGGCCCGCCGCGCCACAGTTCCAGCGGGGCGTGGAAGGCGTCGCCGGCATGATCCGCGACTTCGCCTTCCTCAAGCGCGATCAACGCCCGCAATACGAGCATGTCCGCTTGCTTTTCATTTCCAAGCTCGGCCACGCCTTGGGCATACTCGGCCCGACCGAATGGCCACCTAAACTGGTAGGGCGGTCCGTCAGGTTGTTCGTCGAGCACCCTCTGCCCGACGACCAAGGCCAAAGCCTCGCGGATCTGTTCCCCGTCCGGATCGCCCAGCTCGCGATGCCAGCGCCGGGCGGGCGCACTCCTTCCCGGCCAAAGCGTAATTGCCCGAGGCCGCGAACGCTTGGCGCGTAGCCAGTGGTAGGCAGGCGCCCAAGCGGCCTTCCGGGGCCTCGTCTGTCCACTCCGAAACGTCCTGGGGACCCCGTCTGCAACAACAACTTCAACTCGAGCCCCGCCCCGGAACCGAATGCGGAAACGTCCGACTCCAAAAGCATGTCGCGGGCCTTGCCCGCAAGTCCCTTGTTGAATGCCTGCAAAGCCCGATCCGCCACGCCATAGCCGGCCGAGGCAAGCGTGTAGGAGGTGTCTCGTTCCTCAACGTTTTGGACATGCGGGTCAATTCCGCTTGGAGCTGGTCTTCCTGCTGACGGAACTCCGCGGCCCCGACCCCGCTTTCGGGGCCGGCCTCATGGAAGAGCTTGGCGTAGGCGCCAGTTGTTCCAGCCAGATCGACGCAACCCATTTCCTCGTATAAGCCGCTCAGACTTAAGTGCGCCTTGGCAAAGCCGGGTTTGAGCAAAATTGCCCGGTTGAGAGCGGCGCTGGCCCGGGCGCGGCGAAGTTCGACGATCTGGGGAAAACGATCTCCCCAGGCGCGTTCGCGTGTGCCCGGCTCATCCGCAAATAGCTTTCGCCCAGAACCTCATACGCCTGAGCGTCGTCCGGGTTGACGGCCAGGCCGTCGGGCGGCCCGCACCGCTAGGTAGAGCAGAGCGGGCGGCGTATCGTCCTGTTGCCGGGCGAATTCCCACTGAAACGCCACCGCCCACCGCTCGGGGATCGGTATGGCGTTCCGGTCGAAGTCTGGCCTGGCCGGAGGCGTCAACACCATCGTCAGGCGCATGCGCGCGTCGTAGAGGCCGGCCGTCCCCGCCCACCCGCCGGCCGCACCGATGAGGGCGGCGATCTGGCTCCCTTGCCAGCCGGCCAGTTGGCCCGGGCCGGCCGACGGCGCAGCAGCGCCTCGGCGTGGAACAGCTGGAGCGTGGCTTCTTCCTGATCGATCGGCCGCGGCAACGCCGGTTTCCAAAAGGCATCCCAAAGGGACCGCTCCTCGGGTTTGCCGGCCGACGGCTCAGGCGGCGCCTTCTTGTCCGGGGCCGGGTGGTAGGCCAACTGATCCAGGTCCAACTCGATTTTGTGGAAAGGGTCCGTCGTCCCGGCCGCGTCGGGGTCGCGCCAGCCAAAGACGGCCAAGTCTCCCACCTCGTAGAGGAGCGGCCATTGGACGGGATCGGCGAACAGTCGGTCGAGGATGGCAAAAAGGCGGCCATGATCCGAATCGTAGACGATCAATAATTGGCCCCCGCCGAACGCAGCCATTGGGTCCACTCGCCTCGCCCTTCGCGGTCAGCAATGATGGCCGAGGCCAGGCGTTCGTCGAACGGCGCCGCCGCTTCGGGACAGAACCAGGCAAAGGCGTCGGCCGCTTCGGGGGACAGATGCAGGCCGCGCATATCGGGCGCCAAGGCGCCGTCCTGGCGCCAGGCTCGAAGGACAATCGCGCCGCGTTCGAGCGAAGGGCGAACTTCGACGGCTAACCGGCGCGGCTCGTAAGGCGGCGCCTGAAGCCAACCCGGCCAGGCGCAGGCAAGAACGACGAGGCCGACCATCGATATCAGTACGCCCAGGGCGATGCGTTCCCGCGGCCGAATCAGACACGGGACGCCGAGCAAAAATCTCTTGAAGGTTCCACGCCAGCACGGGGCCGGCGGCGACCGCGAAGAACGGGACCGCCCGCGCCTGGAAAACACTGACCAACGCCAGCCCGAGCCAGGGAAAGAACCAACGCCAGTTCCAGCGCGGCAGGTTCAGGAGGAATGAGAGCAGCGACAGGCCGAGCAAGGGAAAGTAGGCCAAAGCTGCCGCGTTGAATCCGACCGTCGCTAAGTAGTCCTTCTGGAACGGCGAAGTCACACGGCCCGCGGCCTCGACGCCGGACCATCCCAGGAGGCCGGGGGCGGCGGCGAATGCGCGGAAGGTGGAAAGATTGATCAGGCATACCGCCGTCAAAAGGGCCAGCGAAATAAAGCGGCGCGACAATAAGGATAAAAAGCCTCTCCACCTATCTTCTTACCCCCCGCCACCGGCGTAGTCCAATACCTCACCCAGCCACAAGAGGGCAACGGCCCCTATGCCGAGGACGAACCAACCGTCCACGTTCGCCCAAATGAGGAACAAGAGCGCGAGCGGCCAAGGGGGGGCGGAGAGCGTCGCGGATCGGCGGAAGCTTCAGGGCGGCGCCAAAGCAACCAAAAGGTTAGGGCCAGGAAGAGGTAAGAGAAAATGGCCGGCTCCAGCAACAGGCGTACGCCCATTGCCAGGAGGGCGAAGCCGGAACAGGCCGCCGCCGTCCACCACTTCGACCCGGTTCGGCTCAGCGAACACAAGGACGAGACCGATGACGGCAACAAGGAGGGCTTTGCCGAGCGCCAGCCCGCGGCCGCCGAACACGGAATAAACGCCGAAGGTGATAAGGTCGTAAAGGGCAGTGGCGGGGACGTCGGGGCCAGTGGAGGAGTGCGAGTCGGCGGCCGGGGAATACGTCTCCGTGGGCCAAGCGCCTTCCTTCGGCCAAGTGCAACCACAGGCCGCTATTTCGGGCGGGAAACGCCGCGAGGAGGAAAGCAAAGAGGCGCTACGAACATCAACGCCGCCCAGCCGCTGCGCCGGAAGCGTGGGAGAGCGCGGGCAAAGGAGAAGGGGAAAGTCCGTTGGACTGTGCCATGAGGTCACGCGAGATAGGACGGGCAATGCTGAAGGAAGAATATGACTCAGCATAAAAAGGAAATCCAGACAGGTCAAGTGCCGCGGCGGCGTCCGCCAAGAATCCTCACGATTCTCTCATATAATGCTTGACGGTGCGGTCAAAAGAGTATACAAGAGGGAGAAATAGGAGGTTACGCGGCGGGAAAAGGGTCTATTTACTTTTTCAGTTTGATTTCCGATTCTCTGCTCCTTCGCCGACAGTATTCCTTGTGATCCAACGAGAACGGTTCTCGTGTTTTTCTTTTTCTTCCCTCTTCCGGAGACGTTCGATGCCAATGTTCCGTCTCGGCCGCAGATGGCGCGGCTTCACGCTGATCGAGCTGCTCGTCGTCATCGCCATTATCGCCATCCTCATCGGTCTACTGTTGCCGGCCGTCCAGAAGGTCCGCGAGGCCGCGGCGCGCATCTCGTCGGCCAACAACTTGAAGCAGTGAGTCTCGCCGCCATTAGCTGCGCCGACGCCCACGGCGGCGACTTCGCCTCCGCTTGCGGCGGTTATACCGCAGGCTCAATGGAGAACCTCCCTACCTCCTTCGCATTTCGGCACGCAATTCTACTTCATGTTGCCGTACATTGAACAGGACCGTGTTCAATTCCTCGAATACGAGTACGCAGCACAGACTCCTACCAAGCCCAGGAGGTGGTCAAGACCTTCATTTCTCCAGGCGACCCGACCGTACCCGCGAACGGACAAACCTGGAGTAATCGTGGGGCGGCCAGCTACGCGGCCAACTGGCATGTGTTTCGCGGTGGCTGGGGCGAGGACTGGCAGACCGCCGGCGTCACAAGGTTCCCGCGCGGCATCCCAGACGGAACCTCAAACACGATCTTCTTCGCGGAACGCTATGCGATCTGCGGCAAAATGGCCCAAAACGGCGCCAATGGGAACCTATACGTCGAACACATTTGGGGCGAAGACGGCCAAAGCCGCGGTCCCGTGGGCTATCACTATAATAACGGAGGCGGCGGTCCTTTGTTGTCCCTCCTTCTTCGTGTATTACGCGCCGGAAATCGCGGCGGCAGACAGTCCCGCCCATGCGGTGAGATTTACGAATTATCCCTGGGCCTTCGCGACGGTTCCGCAGAACCAGCCGCCGATCAAGCCGTCCAACGGGAGGCAATGCGATCCCAAACCGTTTCCAAGGCTTCTACGCCGGCGGAATGCTGGCGGGCATGGGGGACGGCAGCGTCCGCATGATCGATCGCGGCGTCACCCCGGTCACGTTCGGTCGGGCAATTGATCCCGCCGACGGATTGCCGCTCGGCAGCGACTGGTAATCGGGAGAGTCGTCCCGGGTTCACATTCTCGTGGACCCGGGACGACGATTCCCATTGTTCTTCCTTACATCAACGATTTACACCAAGGACTAACTCTATGACGCTAAAGGGCGGACTCGTTCTGACCTTGCCCCTGTGCCTCCTCGCCGCCTGCGGATGCGGCGGCAATGAGAATCCCCACGCCCCAGGCCTCCGTAACGGGAAAGGTGACATACAAGGGTGAACCCGTCCCGGCCGGCTTGATCAATTTCATTCCCAAAACCGAAGGCCCTTCGGCCACGGGTTCCCTTATCGCGGACGGCACCTACAGCATAACCGACGCCCCCGCGGGGGAATTCACGGTGACGATTGATAACGAATCCCTCAACCCTGATAAAAAGCTGCCGCAATATCCGGGCATGTTAGGCGGGAGTGTCGGGGCCTACCAGCAGCCCAATGCCCGGCGGCGGCGGCACGGCAAGCAGCCCTATGCCAATATCCGCCCCCGTGAAAGCCACTGGGAAGTATGTAAAGATCCCGGCCCAAGTACGCCGACGTCAAGTCATCTACACTGAACGCGAAGCTCAGCGCCGGCAAGCAGAACGTGAAACTCACGTTAGAGAAGTCCGCGACCCTATTGTGCAGGGCAGCGACTGTGCAACATTGAGCGAGCGGTGGGCTTCACGCCCACCGCTTGTTCTAACTTTTATTTACAAGCCCGGATAGCAAGCGACGGATTTCGACGAACCACGTCGCTCGCATACCAAACTCGTCGTTGATTCCGTTAAGGTATTTTGGCTCATTCTTGATTCGTTCTTCTCCTCGGCATCCGAGAATGCGCTGATGTTGCGTTCCCTCATAATGGGCGTCAGGAAGCATCCGAAAACGACCGCCCTCGTTCTGGCCCTTCCGGTGCTGCATCAGGGCGAGGCCCGCCCATCTACGTCTACGCCCTTCAGCAGTGGGACGCCGCCCGCGCGGACGTGAACAACGGCCGACCGGCCGAAGCCGGCCGCGCCCCTCGGTTTTTGCCTTTCGATCTGGCCCGACAGCGTGCCCGTGCATCTCCTGGCCGCTCGCCGCGACCGCCTGATGGGGGACTTTGGCGCGGCCAAAGCGCAGCTCCAGCAGTGTATCCGGCTCCATAAAGGGGCGACGGAAGACGTACAGATTGAGTTTCTGCTCATGCGCGTTCAGACGGGAGAAGTGGACCAGGTGGCGGACGACCTTTTCCGCCGGGTCGATAACAAGTCGCCGCAATCTTCCGTGATATTGGAAACGATTGCCCGCACCTATATGGACACGCTTCGGTATGGGCCGGCCCTGGATTGTCTGAACCGCTGGATCGAGGAGAAGCCCGACAACGCCAAGGCTTACTATTCGAGGGGCTGGGTTTTCGAGCACTTGCAGGAGACGGATTCGGCGATAAAGGACTATCAACGGGCAGTGGACTTGTCCCCCAGCCTCACCGCGGTTCGCCTTCAATTGGCGGAAATCATGTTGAATAAGGCGGACCTATCGGCCGCCCTCTCTTATCTGGAACCGCTTATGAAGCAATCGCCCGAGCCTTCCGAGGTGACGGCGTTGGTTGGGCGTTGTCCGCTACATGGAAGGGCAAACCGAAGAAGCGCAGCAGGACCTGATGGAAGCCGCGGTGAAAAAGCGGCCGGACGACGGCCCGCTTTTAAGTACGGCGCTGGCCAAACTGGAACTGGCGGAAAGCAAACCGGTTGAGGCCGAGCAATGGTCGCACAAAGCGCTGAAGGCCGACGGCGCCAACGCCGAGGCTCCAGACACGCTAGCTACGAGCCTACGCGACCCCGGGTCGTTCTATGGAGGCGGACGCCGCCCAGGAACGGCACCCAAAAGACATGGCCCTCCTCCTAAAGGTTAACCGGATGCTGGCGGAAAACGCCGACTCGAACCATCCGGTTCGCACCGCCAACGACTTTTACGACGCCGGCGCCCTCTTTCTACGCACCAAACAGGACCGCCAAGCCAAATACTGGCTCAACCGCGCTCTGGAACTTGACCCTGGACATCAGCCCACCCTCAAAGCGCAGCTGGCTGAATACTACGAAGGCAAAGGCGCCAAAGGGATGGCCGCAGCTTACCGCCAACGAGTGGGTGTGGCGGACGGGGACGCCGTCTTTGCCCTAGAGACGCCTTTTGCCTGTGTGCCCGAAGAAGCCCTAGGGCGGGAGGTATACGCCGCGGGGAGCGGAGGAACGAGCTGCCCCGCCCGGCGTTTCTGTGGCGCCGGCCCTCCGTCGGGAAGTGTTAGAAGTCGAGGGACTCCCCTTAAACGCGAAGCTCGGCGCGGGCATGGACGCCCTTAAGGCTTGGCGGCGTCGATGGCAAGGTTCAGGCCCCCTATGGTCGTAAAGAACGCCGCTGCGTTCGCCCGCATAAACTCTGATTCGCACAAAGCACGGCAACGCCCACCCCACAAGCAAGTCATTTGCCTGGGCCGAAACGCAAATCCAGTTTTTGATACCCCTTTCAAACGGGCCGGACTTACCGCTTCGTTGTACTCTGCCACGCAACATTTTTCTTCATCCTTTCATATTCTGCTTGACGGTGGGGTCTGATGGATATACAAGATAAAGGTTAAGCTGCCGTTGGGTCCAGAAGATTGCAGGGCGGCGTCTTTCGTCCCGCTAATCCCTTTCCTCGTTCGACCCTTCGGTCGCGGGTTTCCTTATGATCTAGCGAGAGCGTATCTCGTGTTTTTTTCTTTTTCTTTCCCTCGGAGGTAAGTCAGATGCCAGTTTTCCGTCTTGGCCGCCGATGGCAGGGCTTCACTCTGATCGAGTTGTTGGTGGTGATCGCGATCATCGCCATCCTCATCGGCCTGCTCCTGCCGGCCGTCCAGAAGGTGCGTGAGGCTGCCGCCCGCATCTTGGATGCGAACAATCTCAAGCCGATCCCGTCCTCGCCGTCCACAGTTTCACCGACGCGAACGGCGGCAACATTCCTTCCGCTTGCGGCTGTTTTCCCGCCAGCGGGAACGGCGACGATTGGAGCAGCACCGCCGTGCCAGCCCACATCGGAACCCAGTTCTACTACATGCTGCCGTACCTGGAACAAGGCCCCGGTCTTTAACGACACTTCTTCCATCAACGGCACGCCAACCGACCTCATGGGAATCCAACAAAGTGGTTAAGAGCTTTATTTCTCCGGGCGATCCGACCGCGCCGGCGAACGGCCAGACCTGGGGCAATCGCGGGGGAACCAGTTATTCCGCCAACTGGCACGTCTTCCACGGCGGCTGGGGTGAGGACTGGAGCTCTTGGGCCGGTGAACAAGTTCCCGAGCAGCATCCCCGACGGAACCTCGAGACACGATCTTCTTCGCGGAACGCTACATGATCTGCGGCGACCCGGCCCAAAACGGCGCTGACGAGAATCAGTACGTTGAACACATCTGGGGCGAGTGCGGACAAAGCGCCGGCCCGTGCGGCTATCATTATCAAAATGGCGGCGGCGGTCCTTTGTATGACTCCTCCTTCTTCGTGTTTTACGCGCCGGAAATCGCAGCGGCGGACAATCCCCGCCCACGCGGGGGATTTGCGAACTACCCCTAGGCATGCGCGCAAGTTACGGCGGACGGACCCGCCGATCAAGCCGACGGCCGCGGGCAAATGCCTTCCGCAGCGGGTCCAAGGCTTTTACGCCGGCGGAATGTTAGCCGGAATGGGGGACGGCAGCGTCCGTTTGGTGAATAGCGGCGTCACCCCGATCACGTTCGGTCGGGCGATTGATCCCGCTGACGGTTTGCCCCTCGGCAGCGACTGGTAATCGGGAAAGTCGCCCTTGGGTTCACACCCTCGTGAACCCAAGGGCGGCGATGATTCCCCTAAATCTTCCTTACATCAACGACTCACACTATCCAAGGACCAAATCTATGACCCTAAAGGGCGGACTCGTTCTGGCCTTGCCCCTGTGCTTCCTTACGTGGCATGCGGATGCGGCGGAGGCAATGAAAACCCTCACGCCCCGGCCTCCGTAACGGGAAAGGTGACTTACAAGGGCGAACCGGTGCCGGCTGGCTTGGTTAATTTAACTTGCCAAAACCCAAGGCCCTTCGGCCACGGGTTCCCTCAGCGCGGACGGCACCTACAGCATAACCGACGCCCCCGCGGGCGATTTCACTGTGACGGTTGACACGAATATCTTCAACCCGGATAAAAAACAGCAGGCCTATCCTGGCGCTTCCGGCGGGAGTCTCGGGGCCGAGCAGCAGCCCAATGCCAGGGGGCGGCGGTACAAGCAGCCCCATGCCGGGGCCTGCGGCGGTGAAAGCCAGCAGGAGGAGCATGTAAAGATCCCCGCGAAGTACGCAGACGTCAAGACGTCTACGTTGAACGCGAAGCTTGACGTAGGCAAGCCGTTGAGCACTACAAGTTGGGGACTAGCCGCACCTTCCTGGCGTTCCTATTGTGCCACGTTTAGCGAGCGGCGGGCTTTACGCCCGCCGCTTGTCCGCCGGGATAAACCCGTCGACTTATCGGTGGTGCACCCAAGACTGGCTTGTCAAATCAAAGTTTAGCCTCTTCCGGCCCTTCTTTCCTCCTCCGCATCTGAGGTGCGGTGATGTTGCGTTTTTCTCATGATTGGCGTCTGGAAGCATTCCCTGACGAGCGGCGTCGTTCTGACCCTTTTAGCCCTTATTGGGGCGGGCGGGGGTTTTACGTCTACGCTCTCCAGCAATGGGACGCCGCCCGCACCGAGGTGATGGACGGCCGCCCCGTTGACGCCGGCCGCCCACAGGACCGTTTTTTCTCTTGGGTCTGGCCCTATAGCACGCCGGTGCATCTGCTCGCCGCCCGCCGCGCAGCGGCTGATGGGAAACTTTGCCGGGGGCCGAAGCGCAGCTCCAGCGATGCATTCGGCTCAATAAGGAGGCGACGGAGAGACGTGCAGATCGAGTTTCTGCTGATGCCCATTCCACACCGGACGAAGTGGATGACGTGGCGGATGGAGCTTTTCCGCCGCGTCGATTGAGTCAGACACCACAATCGTCCTTGATTATGGAAACGATTGCCCGCCGCCTATATGGACAAGCTCCGTTTATGGACCGGCCCTGGCTTGTTTGAACCGCTGGGGTCGAAGCGGGACCGGGAGAGGCTAAAGCGTACCATTGGAGGGGCTGGGTTTACCGGCGCATAGAAGAGACGGAACGAGGCTCCTAAAGGTTATGAGCGGGCATCGAGTTGTCTCCAGCTCTTAGCCAGAGGTGCGTTTTCGGCTGGCGGAAATCATGCTGGATAAGGCGGACCCTCTTTGGCGCCCTTGCTTATCTGGAACCCCTGATGAAGCAATCGCCCCCGAAGCGCTTTGACGTGGAGGCCATCGTCGGGCGATGTCGCTACCTTTCAAGGAGAAATGGAGGGAAGCCCAGACGCCTGATGGAAGCCGCCGTAAAAAAGTGCGGTCCGAACGACGGCCCGCTCTTCTGGTCACGCTGGCCAGGCTGGAAATGGCGGAAGGATAAGCCGGTCGAAGCGGAGCCAAGGTCGCGTCAGGCGCTAAAAGCCGACGCCACCAATGCCGAGGCGGAGGGAGGCACGCTGGAAAAAAGCCTTCGCGGCCAAGGCCGTTACGCAGGAGGCCGACGCCGCCCTGGAGCAGCACGAAAAAGACATGGTTCTACTGCGAAAAGGTCAACCGGATGCTGGGGGAAAACGCTAACCCCGACCCGTCCAACACAGCGAGACCGGCGCTTCTATGGCAAACAGCGGCCTTTTTCCTCCGCGGCGGTCAGGACCGTCAAGCGGAATACTGGCTCACTCGCGCCCTGGAAGTCGATCCCGGACATCAACCGACGCTTAAGGCGTTGGCTGAATTCTTCTGAGGGCAAGGGAGACGAAAGAAAAGGCCAACGTCCTATCGCCAGCGATTGAGCGCAGCCGAACGGAAACCCGCTTTGCATTAAGGAAAAATGGGGTGAAGAACGTCGAAGGCTTGCAAGTGACAACGCCGACGCATCGGGATGCCGCGTAGCGTCTCCGTTTGGAAAGGAACGGGGCCGCAGCCCGCATAATTCAACCCGATCTTGTGGCAGAACTTCACCGAGTCGGGTTCGCCGCCGTGTTCGCCGCAGATGCCAGTCTTTCAGATCCGGCCGCGCCGCCCGGCCCTTTTCGACCGCGATCTTCATCAAGCCGTCGACGCCTTCCATGTGGATGGTTACGATCGGCCCGCGAGACAGCGATGTCGTTCTCCTGGTAATAGCGGATGAAGGTGCCGTAGTCGTCGCCGCTCATGCCCAGCGTCGTCTGCGTCAGGTCATTCGTGCCGAAGCTGAAGAACTGCGCTTCTTTGGCGATCTGATCGGCCACCACGCAGACACACAGCAACTCGATCATCGTGCCGACCAAATACTTCACTTCGACGCCCTTTTCCTGGAAGACCTTCTTGGCCGTCTCGTGGACGATCTTGGTCTGCGGGGTGAGTTCCGGTAGGAAGCCGACCGTGATCCCTGGATCGGAGCGAAAATCAGAAAATACGGATGGAGATTGGGGTCGTCTGTAGTAAGTCCTTCCGCGGCGGCGGCCCGAGTTAGCTCATGATCGGAGACGATAAAGATAAGGCGCCGTCAAACCAGCGGCCGTGTTTCGGGACCGCAGGTAAAGAGCGGCGGCAAGTTGCATAGCGTCGTAAGGCGCACCGGGGGTACGTTGTGATCAGCCGCATTGCATCAAGGATGACAATCGGAATCGGCTCAATCCCTTGGAGATTTGCCGTCATGTCGTTACGGAATTGGATATCCATTCGCCGGGCTTGGGCCAATGCAATCGCTCCCATGCACGGCGCGACGGTAAAGGGCACACAAGACACTTCGACCCCGCTTACCGTGCATATCCAACAATTATTCCCAGCGACCGGGTCGGTGATCCCGCCACCCAAGTTGAACCCTTCTCCGCAAGATAACGCTTAGCCGAGGAGCGTACTAGCGTCTAGGAAGTAGACAACCATCTACTTTTCGCCCCGCATCTTGAGGATCGTTTCTGACAACGGCTCGCCCTCAATAGTCAACGGTTGCCAATCGGCGAGAGGAGGTTCGGACGGAGGCGGGAAGTGGGCCAAGGCGCCGTCGGCTTCCATGAGGCGTAGCAATTCCGCCCGCCGCCGGGCCGTCTCCTCGGGCGTCAACTCTTCCAGCACCTGAACGGTAATCTGAACCTGCTGCCCTTCGCGCAAGTCGGACAGCAACGAGGTCGGCCGCAATACGCCGTTTTCGTAAATCGCGGATGCGGTTTGTGTCATGCTTATATCCGTTAAGAAATGGGCGAGTTATTCACTCTCCATTTTATACGACACCTTGTAGTGGCGTCATCGGAAGGCTATGGCACAAGAGAGTGAGGCTGCTTCAACTCAACTGCCACCCGCGCAGATTTCGGACATGCGGAAAATCAGTTCAGGCGGCCCCGGTTTGGGCGGCTTATTCTTTTACCAGCCGACGCACCACGACCACCTGACCTTCCCGTTCGTCGGCGGTGAGTGTACTGACGGCGACGGTATTCTTTGGGGCCGTCTTTCACCTGTACCGCAAGACTCGCCTTCTCGGACAAGCAGAATTCCAGTTGTTTATAGGCGTAATGTTTATCGTCAGGCGCCCATCTATACCGCCGGGGTGTATGAGCTTGCACCATGGTCGCGGAAGCTTCCAGGGAGCGACCTGTCAGTCCCAACAGCACGGGTCGCGGCCGGGCAACCATTCCTCGTAGTTTTTATGCCAAATTCCTGGACGGACCAAGTAAACGCTCCATCCCATCCTCTTCGTTTCCCCATTCACACTCATCAAAGGCATCCGGCGTCATGCTATACCGAGTCGGATACCAAGCGGAATCCAACGCGCAAATTCGACCGTGTTTCCATCGGCCTAAAGTGATCCAGTGTGAATACTCGCCTTCCGTTCCTTCGTAGAGATAAATACATGCGATCGCAAAAGCGCCCCGATCCAATTCGGGGCCGAGCCCGTACCAGAAATTCGGGTGTGGATTCGCATTCAAATAGTTCCCACGCCAGGCCCAGATGCATCAGGCCTTCTTCAAGGCGTTCAGGGTCGAGGTATGGGAAGGCGCCGGAGCTGGGTTTGGGTTTGGGGTGAGTTTTGGAGCATGGCTTGGAGGGCCGACTTGGGAATGGTCAAGCCTCCCAGCAGCGACCCGTGATGTATGGCGGAGGGGCCGCGGCTGGAGCCGTCCAGTTGCTCGCCGAATTCCCAGAAAACGTGGTCAAGACCGCGCAGGATAGGGACGCCGTTGGATTAGGTCGCGCCAGGGTTGCATGGTCCGTCCCTCCATCAGGCCCGGAGTTGCCGACGATGGCGTTCAGGCGGGTACCGTCTTCCGGAACATCATCATTGCCGTAGTCGTCGACCGGCCCGTCGCGAGCTACAAGCAGGCCTTTTTCCTCATTGATTTCCAGTCCGCTTCCATACTCGAAACACCACGGTTCATCGGAGCCCGATGTGTAGATTTCCAGACGCGAGTACTCGTAGTCTTCATCCTCCAAGTATTGGATTTGCTGGCACAGCAGCTAGACGAAACTGTCCCCCGTCGGTTTGGCTTGCTCGCGGCCATGATTCTCTCCTTACCCGTTTGACTGTGTTCCCGCCTCAAAGCCTGTGAGACTAATCAGATAAAAGCTACTTGTTGCCTTGCCATGTTATCATCTACTCATTCATACATATACTCGACCGCACTAAATCGTGATCATAAACCAGAAGCTAAAAACAAGAATCTGAAAGGATTCTTAAAAGAGGTGGTGGAGTTCATCATTTCATGACTACTATAATAATGATGAACCTATTGGACCATAGCGAGTATGGCTTCCTAATGAGGAGCTACCTGGCCTTGCAATGTCCCGTTCGATGGGGGGTAGGACTGCTCATTCAGTCGGTGTTTGCGCTGAGCCAGAAACATGGGAATTTACTCTGGGGCCTCATGATAAGTTTATGGTTATTGCCAGTGATGATATTGGGAATTTTTATCGAATTGAAGACATAGCTGTCTATACCATATTATGAACCGCAAGCTGATGAGCGACGGACAACGCCCTGTTGCCGTCGGATTTTCTTTTCGCTCGGCCACTCCACGGTGGTTTTCGGGCTGGCTCTGCTGCTGGCGTCGGGGTCGAAGACGGTCGTCGGACCGGTCGAGAGACGACTCCTCGACGCTGCACCACTACACCGGCCTGATCGGCACCAGCATCTCGGGCCTGTTCCTGTACTGATCGCACTTCTCAACGTCATCGTCCTGGTCGGCATCCTGCGCGTCTTCGCGCGGCTGCGCCGGGGCGAATACGACCGAACGACGCGGCCGAACTCGAGCGGCATCTGGACAACCGCGGTCTGATGAACCGATTTCTCGGGCGCTTCACCAAGTCGATCACCAAGTCCTGGCATATGCTATCCGGTCGGATTGTTTTTCGGTCTGGGATTCGACACCGCCACCGAGATCGCACTGCTTGTGCTGGCCGGCACCAGCGCGGCCTCCGGGCTGCCCTGGTACGCCATCCTTTGCCTGCCGGTGCTGTTCACCGCGGGCATGTGCCTGCTGGACACCATCGACGGCTCGTTCATGAACTTCGCCTACGGCTGGGCCTTTTCCAACCCGGTGCGCAAGATCTACTACAACATCACCATCACCGCACTTTCGGTGGCCGTCGCGCTGCTGATCGGCACCGTCGAACTGCTCGTGCTGTTCGCCGACCAGTTCGGTTGGCACGGCCCGTTCTGGAGCTGGATCGCCGGGCTCGACCTCAACACGATCGGCTTTGTCGTCGTCGGCATGTTCGTCGCCGCCTGGGCCGTCGCCCTGTTCGTCTGGCGTTACGGGCGCATCGAGGAGAAGTGGACAGCGTAAGCCGTACGGCAAGAGGCTGACCACAAACCGCCGTTCGGGTGTAGAACAGTGCTCATGGGCTCGTTGGCCTGCGCCCAGCTCGCGGATCGGCGGTGACCAGCGGTGCATGAGCTGTCGCTGTGCGAAGCGATCGCCGGTGTGGTCAAGACCCACGCCGACGGCCGGCACGTCGACGTGGTGCGGGTGCGGGTCGGCGCCCTTCGCCAGGTGGTGCCGGAATCGCTGTCGTTCTGCTGGACACTGGTCCGGGACTCCGAGGACATGCCGGACGCCGAACTGGAACTCGAGTGCGTCAGCGCCGAAGTCGAGTGCCGCGCGTGCGGCGGGCAATCGGAGATCACCTCGGCCTGGTCGATCTGGTGTCCCGCGGTGCGACAGTTCCGACGTCGAGGTGCTGCGCGGCAACGAATTCCTGGTGACGTCGTTGGATGTCTCGTGAAAGGCGTTGACGATGGGTAGATTTCATCGGCACGACGACGGAACCGTGCACACCCACGAGCACGATCACCTTCCGCACGACCACGACACGATCACGATCATGGCGATCACAGCCGCTATCAGACCGGCAGGCAGCGCATCGACGTGCTGGAGGCGATCTTCGCCGAGAACGACATGCTCGCCGACGCCAACCGGGCGGCGTTCGAGAGCAACGGGATCCGCACCCTCAACCTGATGAGCTCACCGGGGTCGGGCAAGACCACCGTGCTGCAGGCAACGCTCGACGAACTCGCCGGCGAATTCGCGATCGGGGTGATCGAGGGTGATATCGCCACCGACCTGGACGCGGCCAAGCTCAGCGGCCGCGGCGCCCAGGTGTCACTGCTCAATACCAGCAACGGATTTGGCGGCGAATGCCATCTCGACGCGCCCATGGTCAACCGGGCGCTGCCGGGCCTCGACCTCGCCGCGCTGGACCTGGTGATCATCGAGAACGTCGGCAACCTGGTCTGCCCGGCGGAATTCGACGTCGGCGAGCACGCGAAGGCCATGGTCTACTCCGTCACCGAGGGCGAGGACAAGCCGCTGAAGTACCCGGTGATGTTCCGATCCGTGGATGTGGTGCTGCTCAACAAAATCGACTTGGTGCCCTACCTCGACGTCGACGTCGACACCTACATCGCGCATGTTCGCGAAGTCAATGCGGCAGCGACGATCCTGCCGGTCAGCGCGCGCACCGGCGCCGGCATGGGCGCCTGGTTCGGCTGGCTGCGGCGGTTCGCCGAGGCACGCGGCCTGAACGGCGCAGTGCGGGCGCCCAATGGCGACCACGCTCTTGCGAAACATTCGCAGGAGCGACTGTGCTCCGCCGATGCTTGACAGACTCGCACCGAATCACGCCGGGCGCGACACGGCTTTTCGGCGCTATGCGACACATGCCTACTCAGTGAGTAATGCCGAACCGTTGACAACGCTCGATAGCGGGAGTAGACCCGAGAAATAGCGCTGCGCAAGTGGGCCGACGGTCGACTCCGGCGGCGTCAGGAGCCCCAGCCCGGCCCCGGAAAGCTGCAGCATGCCAACAGAAGCAGCAGTCAAAGCAGAACAAACATTGATCCATGTTCTATGGATCAATGCGGGTCTCAGTTGTGACGGCGATTCGGTGGCGTTGACTGCCGCCACCCAGCCCAGCGTCGAGGAGATCGCACTCGGGCGCCTTGCCCGGCCTCCCCCAAGTCGCCGTGCACTGGCCCCTGATCGATTTCGAATGCGGACCCACCGGCGGCGCGGACGACTTCCTCGAGTGGTTCTTCAAGGCCGACCGCGGCGAGTTGGAACCCTTCGTGCTCGTCGTCGAAGGGTCGATCCCCAACGAGAAGATCAAGGACGAGGGCTACTGGTGCGGGTTCGGCAACGACCCGGCCACCGGCCAGCCGATGACCACCAGTGAGTGGCTCGACCGGCTGGCGCCCAAGGCCACCGCGATCGTCGCGGTCGGGACCTGCGCCACCTACGGCGGCATCCACGCGATGGCCGGCAACCCGACCGGGGCGATGGGCGTGCCCGACTACCTCGGCTGGGACTGGAAGAGCAAGGCCGGCATCCCGATCGTGTGCGTGCCCGGCTGCCCGATCCAGCCGGACAACCTGTCGGAGACGCTGACCTACCTGCTCTACATGGCGACCGGTCAGGCGCCGATGATCCCGCTCGACGACGCGCTGCGCCCCAAGTGGCTGTTCGGCAACACCGTGCACGAAGGCTGCGACCGGGCCGGCTACTACGAGCAGGGCGATTTCGCCACCGAGTACGGATCGCCGAAATGCATTGTCAAGCTTGGCTGTTGGGGTCCCGTTGTCAAGTGCAACGTGCCCAAGCGCGGGTGGATCAACGGCATCGGCGGCTGCCCGAACGTCGGCGGCATCTGCATCGGATGCACGATGCCGGGCTTCCCGGACAAGTTCATGCCGTTCATGGACGAGCCGCCGGGCGGCAAGATCTCGACCACCGCGTCGGGTCTGTACGGGGCCGTGATTCGCAGCCTGCGGGATATCACCGAGCGCACCGTCGACAAGGAGCCGCGGTGGCGCCACAACGGCGACCAACTCACCACCGGAGCGCGCCGCACCTGGTAGGTCGCCTACCCGGTCGGCGCGCTCCGCCACTCGTAGCGAAGAGCCGTCGCCGCATCAGCGACAGCAGCTCAAAGCGGAGAGAAGTAGCGCGATGACAACCATCATTCCTGAGCCGTCACCACGCCAAGCGGGAACCCGGCCAGCTCGTCGAGATGGCGTGGGATCCGATCACCAGGATCGTGGGCAGCCTCGGCATCTACACCAAGATCGACTTCGAGAACAGGGAAGTCGTCGAGTGCCACAGCACCTCGTCGATCTTCCGCGGCTACTCGATCTTCATGAAGGGCAAGGATCCTCGCGACGCCCACTTCATCACCAGCCGCATCTGCGGCATCTGCGGCGACAACCACGCCACCTGTTCGTGCTACGCGCAGAACATGGCCTACGGCGTCAAGCCGCCGCACCTCGGCGAGTGGATCGTCAACCTCGGCGAGGCCGCGGAATACATGTTCGACCACAACATCTTTCAGGAGAACCTGGTCGGCGTCGACTTCTGCGAGAAGATGGTCGCCGAGACCAACCCGAGCGTGCTCGCCAAGGCGGAGAAGACCCCGGCGCCGCACGCCGACGCGCACGGGTACAAGACGATCGCCGACATCATGCGGTCGCTCAACCCGTTCAGCGGCGAGTTCTACCGCGAGGCGCTGCAGGTCAGCCGCTGGACGCGAGAGATGTTCTGCCTCATGGAGGGTCGCCACGTGCACCCGTCCACGCTGTACCCCGGCGGGGTCGGCACCGTCGCGACCATCCAGCTGATGACCGACTACATGACCCGGCTGATGCGCTACGTCGAGTTCATGAAGAAGGTCGTGCCGATGCACGACGACCTGTTCGACTTCTTCTACGAGGCGCTGCCCGGTTACGAGAAGGTCGGCCTGCGCCGCACGCTGCTCGGCTGCTGGGGCTCCTTCCAGGATCCCGAGGTGTGCAACTTCGAATACAAGGACATGGAGCGGTGGGGTAACGCGATGTTCGTCACCCCGGGCGTGGTGGTCGACGGCAAGCTGGTCACCCACTCGCTGGTGGACATCAACCTCGGCATCCGGATCCTGTTGGGCAGTTCGTATTACGACGACTGGACCGAGCAGGAGATGTTCGTCAAGACCGATCCGCTGGGCAACCCGGTGGACCGGCGCCACCCGTGGAACCAGCACACCAACCCGCATCCGCAGAAGCGGGACATGGAGGGCGGCAAGTACAGCTGGGTGATGTCGCCGCGCTGGTTCGACGGCAAGGACCACCTGGCGCTGGACACCGGCGGCGGCCCGCTGGCCCGGCTGTGGTCGACGGCGCTGGCCGGCCTGGTCGACATCGGCTACGTCAAGGCGACCGGCCACAGCGTGCAGATCAACCTGCCCAAGACCGTCCTGAAGGGTCCGGTCGAATTCGAGTGGAAGATCCCCGAGCACGGCAGCAACACGATCGAACGCGACCGGGCGCGGACCTACTTCCAGGCCTACGCGGCGGCGTGCGCGCTGCACTTCGCCGAGAAGGCGCTGGCGGAGATCCGCGCCGGGCGCACCAAGACGTGGGAGAAGTTCGACGGTGCCCGACGAGGCCATCGGCTGCGGCTTCACCGAGGCGGTCCGCGGTGTGCTCAGCCACCACATGGTGATCCGGGACGGCAAGATCGCCAACTACCACCCGTACCCGCCCACCCCGTGGAATGCCAACCCGCGCGACAGCTACGGCACGCCGGGCCCGTACGAGGATGCGGTGCAGGGGCAGCCGATCTTCGAGGAGAACGGCCGGGAGCAACTTCAAGGGCATCGACATCATGCGCACGGTGCGCAGCTTCGATCCGTGCCTGCCCTGCGGCGTGCACATGTACCTGGGGAAGGGCAAGACCCTGGAGAGACTGCACACGCCGACCCAGTCGCCCGTCGGGGAGTGACACATGGCGGATCGCCCGGAGAAGTCCGCGAAGCGACGCGCAGTGGCGTACGGCGGGCGATCGGATCCAGACACTGCTGGATTCCTGCGCGGCGGGTGGGACGGCCGCGTATGAACGCGCCCAGCAACTGGTCCGCGAGGTGGTCGGGCTCTACGGCGCCGGGCTGGAGCGGATCGTGCGGATGGCCGGCGATCCCGGACCGGAAGCGGGGCTGGTCGAGCGGCTGGCCACCGACGACCTGGTGGCCAGCCTGCTCCTGGTGCACGGCCTGCATCCGCACGACGTGCACCGCCGGGTGTCCGACGCGCTGGACCGGGTGCGGCCCTACCTGGGTTCGCACGGCGGCGACGTCGACCTGCTCGAGGTCACCGACGACCGATGATCGTCGTGCGGCTGGCCTTCAAGGGCAGCTGCAAGAGCTGCCCGTCGTCGGCGGTGACGCTGGAGCTGGCCGTGCAGGACGCGGTCCGCGCGGCCGCACCGGAGATCTCCTCGATCGAGGTCGTGGCCGCCGAAGCCACGACCACTCCGGCGAGTGTCATTCCCGCCGAATCGCTTCTGGCGCACGTGCATTCCAACGGCCATGGGCCGACCGCCTGGCACCCGGCGCCCGAGCTGGCCGAGCTGGCAGCCCGGCGAAGTCGCGGGCTTCGTGATCGACGAGGTAACCGTGCTGGCCTGCCGGGTCGGCGACCAGACCTTCGCCTACCGGGACCACTGCCCGGTGTGCGACGACTCGCTGGCCGGTTCGCAACTGCACGGGCCGCATGCTGCGCTGTCGCGCGCTGCGGGACGGATTTCGACGTCGTGCATGCGGGAGCCGCCGCGGCCGGTGGGTCGGCGGCCCACCTCGATCCGATTCCGCTGCTGACCCGCGACGGCGTGCTGTCGGTGGCGCTGCGGGCCGAGGCGATGGGGGCGCCGGCATGACCAGCCCCGTTACGACGTGCTGGCCCGCATCAGGAGCGACCGGCGCGCCCCCGAGCCCGCCGGCGAGCGGTGCGAGATGTGCGCCGAGTCGATCGCCGACGAGCACCAGCACGTGGTCAATGTGGCCGGCCGCCAACTGATGTGCGTCTGCCGCGCCTGCTATCTGCTGTTCACCGACACCGAAGCCGACCTGCGCTACCGCGCGGTGCCGGACCGGTATCTGTCGTTTCCCGACTTCGCGCTGGATCGCCGGCGTGGGAGGCACTGCAGATCCCGGTCGGGGTGGCCTTCTTCTTCACCAACTCCGCCCTCGGACACACCGTCGCGTTCTACCCGGGACCGGCCGGGGCTACCGAATCCGAGCTGGACCTGGACGCCTGGAACACCATCCGCGGCGCCGACCCGCGGGTGAGCCTGCTGGCCGACGACGTGGAGGCGCTGCTGGTCCGGGTTGCCGACAGCGACCAGGATGGCGAATTGCCGCAGCCGCAAACGTATCTGGTGCCCGATCGATGCCTGCTACGAGTTCGTCGGACGCCTGCGCATGTTGTGGCGCGGCTTCGACGGCGGCCAGCAGGCCCGCGAATTCATCGACGGCTTCTTCGACCAGCTCGCCGCCCGTGCCACAAGAGACACCGCGATGAACGGCCCGCCGATGGACGTGACCTTCGCGGTCCTGGACGTGGCCGCCCGAACCCTACACCGTCAGCCCGGTGCTCACCGCCCGCGTCGGCGTCACCGCCAGCGGCGACGACCCGGTGCACGCCATCGCGCTGCGGTGCCAGGTCCGCATCGAGCCGCTGCGACGTTCCTACTCCGACGACGAAGCGGCCGGGCTGACGCGACCTGTTCGGCGCCCGCGAACGCTGGGCCAACACCCAACGCACCTTCCTGTGGCAGCACTGCACCGCGATGGTGCCGGGGTTCACCGGTCACACGACCGCGACCCTGCCGCTGGAATGCACCTACGACTTCGAGGTCGCCGCCGCCAAATACCTGCACGCGCTGCGCGACGGCGCGATTCCTCTGCAGTTCCTGTTCAGCGGAACGATTTTCGTCAAGTCCGAGCGCGGATTCTCGGTCCAGCAGGTGTCGTGGGACTGCGAGGATCGACTACGACATGCCGGTCACGGTCTGGCGGGACCTGATCGCCCAGCACTATCCGAACAGCGGCTGGGTGCGGCTGAGCCACGAAACCATCGCCGCGCTGGCCGCCTACAAGTCGGCCCACGGGATGCTCGACCTCGACCACGCGGTCACCTCGCTGCTGGATGTCACCGATCGCGAGGTGACGCGATGACATCGAGCTGGGACCGGGCCCGCGCCGTCGCCGACGCGGTGCTCTACGAGGGCTACCTGCTCTACCCGTACCGGGGGACGTCGAGCAAGAATCAATCACGTTGGCAATTCGGCGTTTTGGGGCCCCCGGGCGCGGCCGAAGCCGGCCTGGGCGAAGACGACACCCTGGCCGCGCATTTCCTGGTCGACGACGCCCGGGCGATCACGCTGGTGGTGCGGTTCCTGCAGTTGCAGCACCGCCGCGCCGAACGGGCAACCGGTGCCGGCGATTTCGAACCCGTCGACGAACTGACCACCCCGTCCGGATCCTGGCTGACCTGGGACGAAGCGGTGGAATGCGAAATCTCCTTCGGCCCGCTTGCATTCGGCGATCGGACCCTGGTCGCTGCCGGTGACGGCCGACGCGGCAACCGACATCGAACGTTCTGGACGGCGGCCGACTGGTCCGCGAACGGCAGGAGATGCGCGGCGAACTGACCGTCACCAGCGAGCCCGACGGCGACCTGCGGCGGGTCTCGGTGCGGGTCGCCAACATCGGCGCACGCCGCAACGCGACAAGACGACAAGATTCGCGATCGCGCGATCCATGATCGGAACCCACCTCATCGCCGAAGTGGTTGGCGGCCAGTTCATCTCGCTGCTCGAGCCGCCACCGTCCGCGGCCGACGCGGTGTCCCGGTGCAGCCAGCACCGCTGCTTCCCGGTGCTGGCCGGCCCGCCCGGGCACCGACGACATGCTGCTGATCTCGCCGATCATCCTCTACGACCACCCCGAGGTCGCCGAACAGAGCAACACCGCGCTGTACGACTGCACGGAGATCGACGAGATCCTCACCCTGCGCGTGATGACGATGACCGATGAGGAGAAGGCGCAGGCCCGGGCGACCGACCCGCGGGCCGCGCAGATCATCGACGAGTGCGACGCCATGTCGCCCGAGGCCATGGCGCGACTGCACGGCGTGCTGCGCGATCCGCACGCGCTCAATGTCTCCGCCGGCCTGGTACCCGAGATCCCCGAAGGAGTGGATTGGTGGGATCCGCTGGCCGACAACGCCGTTCGCCCCGAGATCGACGCGGTGCTGGTGAACGGGGTCCGGATAGCGCGGGGCAGCCAGGTCCGGTTGCGCCCGCGGCGCAACGCCGACGCCCAGGACATCTTCGTCGCCGGCAAGACCGCCCGCGTCACGTCGGTGCATGAGGACGTCGAGGGCAACAAGCACGTCGGCGTCGTCGTCGACGAGGACCCGGCCGCCGACCTGCACGACTGGTACGGCCGCTATCTGTACTTCTCCCCCGACGAAGTCGAACCGCTGCAGTCGCAGCACAGCACGAACCCCTGAAAGGAGTTCGACATGGAAGTCCTAGGTTGGATCTTCATCGCCATCGTCGCGCTGGTGGTCGGCGGTCGGGCTGGTGCTCGGCGCGATATCGGTGCCGGATGCCCGCCGATATCTCAAGTTGAGGCGGATGTAACCGACGCGAGTAGCCACCATGACAGCGCGCATCCTGGTAGCCGGGATCGGCAACATCTTCCTGGGCGACGACGGATTCGGCTCGGAAGTGGTCCGCAACGCCGAGACTGCCCCGGATGATCCGACGATCCAGCGTCATCGACTACGGAATCCGGGGCATGCACCTGGCGTATGACCTGCTCGAAGAGTGGGACACGCTGGTCCTCGTCGACGCCGTGCCCAGCCGCGGCCATCCCGGCACCTTGCACGTCTTTCAGGCCGACCACGAGTCGTCGCCCGAGCCGAACGGCCTGGACGCGCACAGCATGGACCCGGCCGCGGTGTTCGCCAGCCTGCGCGCGCTGGGAGGCCATCCGCCCTACACCGTGGTCGTCGGCTGCGAGGCGGGCAGCGTCGAGGAGGGCATCGGCCTGACCGAACCGGTCGCACAGGCCGTTCCCCGGGCGGCGCGAGCGGTGGAAGAGATCGTCGCGGCGTTGCACACCGCAGCCGCTCGGTCGGCCGAAAAGGGGTGCTGAGCCATGTGTTTGGGCATACCGGGGCAGGTCATCGGCATGCTGGACGGTTACGAAGGACAGCTGGCACTCGTCAACGTCACCGGTGAACACCGCAAGGTCAACGTCGGCATGTTGCCGGAAGAGACGTTCGCGCCCGGCGACTGGGTGATCATCCACATGGGCTTCGTGGTCGAGAAGACGGATCAGGCCGGGGCCGAACAGGCCATGGCCGGGCTGGAGCTGATGGGCCGGGGCCGCACCGACCTGACACCGCAGCCGGAGGCCGGTTGACATGACCGATACCCCGCTGCTGTTGCGGCCCGGCACGCGTGACACCCAGGTGCGGCAGCGCGTGATGGTGACCGGCGTGGTGCAGGGGGTCGGCTTCCGCCCGTTCGTGCACCGGATCGCGACCGAACTGGGCCTGGCCGGATTCGTCGGTAACGACTCGGGTGCGGTCTTCCTCGAGGTGCAGGGCCGGCCCGCCCCGGTGGCGGAATTCGGGCGCCGGCTGCGCGCGGAGGCGCCGCCCCTGGCACGGATCTCCGACGTGCGCGTCGCCGACGTCGACGCCGATCCCACGTGTCCGCCCGAATTCCAGATCGTGCCAAGCCAATCGGCTGCCGGCACGACCACCCCGATCCCGCCCGACATCGCGGTGTGCGACGACTGCATCGCCGAACTGTTCGACCCGCTCGACCGGCGCTACCGGCATCCGTTCGTGACCTGCACCAACTGCGGACCTCGGTTCACCATCATCACCCAACTGCCCTACGACCGGCCGGCCACCACCATGTCGGGGTTCGCCATGTGTGCGCGCTGCGCCACCGAATACAACGATCCGGCGGATCGCCGATTCCACGCTCAGCCGATCGCCTGCCCGGACTGCGGGCCTAGCCTGTGGTTCGCATCGCAGGCCGGCCGGGTGAGCGGCTCGGACGCGGCGCTGACCGCCACGCAGCTCGCGCTGGCATCCGGCGCCGTGGTGGCCATCAAGGGAGTCGGGGGCTACCACCTGGCCTGTACGGTCGAGGACGCAACGGTGGTCGACGCTTTGCGCGCGCGCAAAGCGCGCGGCGCCAAGCCGTTTGCCATGCTGGTTCGCGATCTCGACGTGGCGCGCCGCTACGCCCACATCGACGACGCCGAGGCCGCGGTGCTGGCCAGTCCGGCCCGCCCGATCGTGTTGCTGCGGCGGCGCACCGGCGCGCCGGTGGCCGCCTCGGTCGCGCCCGGCAGCCCGCTGCTGGGGCTGATGCTGCCGTACTCTCCCATCCATCACCTGCTGCTGGCGCCCGTTCCCGGCAACCCCGGGCCGGTGCCCGACGCGCATGGTGCTGACCAGTGCCAACCGCTCCGATGAGCCCATCTGCTTCACGGATAGCGATTCCCGACAACGGCTTTCGGCTTTATGCGACGCCGTGCTCGATCACGACCGGCCGATTCACGTGCCGTGCGACGACTCGGTGGTGCGCGTCGTCCGCGACGAGGCCGGGACCCACGAGCTGCCGATCCGCCGGTCCCGCGGCTACGCACCGCTGCCGATCGACTTGAAGCTCGAGGCCCCCGCCGTGCTGGCGGTGGGCGGCGAACTGAAGAACACCTTCTGCCTCACCGACGGTCACCGCGCCTACCTGTCCGGCCACATCGGCGACATGGCCACCTGGGAGACGCTGCGGGCGTTCGAGCGGGCGGTGAGTCAGCTCGGCGAAATCCGTGGTCGGCCAGTGCGCTTGGCCGCCGACCTGCATCCGGGCTATCACACGCGGAGCTGGGCCGAGCGTCACGCGGACGAGCGCCCGCTGGATCTGGTCCAGCACCACCACGCCCATGTGGTGTCGCTGCTGGCCGAACACGGGCGCCTCGGCGAACCCATCGTCGGGGTCTCCTTCGACGGCACCGGTTACGGCTGCGACGAAACGATCTGGGGCGGTGAGATTCTCATCCTCGGCACCCGAAGCCACCGCTTCGTTCGGGCCGGGCACCTGTTGGCGGTGCCGCTGCCCGGCGGTGACGCCGCGGTGCGTAACCCGTGGCGGATGGCGCTGTCCCAGTTGTGGATGGCCGGCCTCGACTGGACGCCCGACCTGGCACCGGTGGCCGCCGCGACCGGCGACGAGCTGCGCCTGGTCCGTTCGCAATTGGAGACCGGGGCGGGTTGCGTGCCGTGTTCGAGCATGGGCCGCCTGTTCGACGCGATCGCCTCCCTGCTCGGCGTGCGGCACCGCATCGACTACGAGGGGCAAGCCGCGATCGAGCTCGAGGCACTGGCGCAGTCGGCCGGTCAACCAGGCACGCCGCCGGCGTTGCCGCTGACGGTGCGACCCGACGGGGTGATCGATCCGGCCCCGATGGTGCAGGCCATGGTCGCGGCGCTGCACGCCGGGACACCACCGGCGGTACTCGCCGCGGCGTTTCACCGAGCGGTCGCCGTCGCCGTCGCCGAAATCGTCACCCAAGTGGCGGGCGGCACCGCGCTGGTGGGTCTCACCGGCGGGGTGTTCCAGAACGTCCTGCTGCTGGGCGCCTGCCGTTCGCGGCTGCAGCAGAACGGGTTTGAGGTTCTCACCCATCACACCGTGCCGCCGAACGACGGGGGGCTGGCCCTCGGCCAGGCCGCGGTCGCGGTGCTGACCGCGCACGAGGAGGCGTTGACGCGATGATCACCACCGCCATCGACCGGGGGCTGAGTGCCGAACTGGCCGAGGATCTCGCCGTCACCGCTCTGACGCTGGCCAAGCGATTCGCCGCGGGCGCCACGATGTGGTCCATCGCGCCATCGTGGGAGCCCCATGCGTTGCACATCGCGGTCGAATTCGTCCATCCGGTGATCATGGGCAAGCGGGCCCTGCCGGCCGTGGCGCTGACCGGACCCAATCTGGTGGATCTGGTGCGGGTATCGGCTCGACCGGGCGACATCGTGGTCGCGATCTCCGGCGCGGGCGATGCGGACGTGCGCTCGGTGATGCGACGCGGCCCGGCTTGGGGCGCCACCACGATCTGGATCGGCAGCGGGGAGCCACCCCCTGCGGCCGCGGCCGATCACGTGCTGTGGCTCGACGATCCCGACCCGCGCGTGCCCGCCACCGGTGGCTTCGTGTTGTTCTACCACCTGTTGTGGGAGCTGACCCACGTGTGTTTCGAGCATTCCGGGTTGCTCAAGCCCACGTGCGACGACGACAACGGGGTATGTGTCACGTGCAGTGACGAAGGCCGACTGGGCGAAGTGGTGAGCGCTTCGGTCGACGGTCAAGCAAGCGTGCGCACCGCGCGGGGAATCGAGAAGGTGGTCACCACACTCGTCGACCCCGTCGCGCCCGGCGAGCTGGTGCTGGTGCACGCCGGCACGGCGATCAGCCGCATCAGCGATGACGAAGAGCGAGAAGGTGTTTCATGAGTCCCACCGAAGAGCCCACCAACTTCTTGTACCCGTTCATCGACGCCGAAGAGGACGACCCCTCCGCACTGCTCGCCGACCTGGCCGCGTCCGCACAGGCCAAGGCGTCCGAAAGCCTGGCGCTGCGGCGCGCCACGCTGGAATCCAACGCCGAACTGCTGGCGGCGGCCGCCGCCGAGTTGGCGCGCCGATTCGCCGCCGGCGGAAGGATGTTCACCTTCGGCAACGGCGGCAGTTGCACCGACAGCACCACGCTGGCGGGATTGTTCGCGCGGCCACCGCTCGGCAAGCCACTGCCGGCGTGGTCGTTGACCGCCGATCAGGCGATCCTGACGGCACTGGGCAACGACGTCGGTTTCGAGCTGGTGTTCGCGCGACAGCTGATCGCCCGCGCGAGGGACGGTGACATCGCGATCGCAATGTCGACCAGCGGCAATTCACCCAATCTACTGACCGCGCTGGCCGAGGCGCGCAAACGCGGCCTGTACACCATCGGATTCGCCGGGTACGACGGCGGCGCCTTTGTGAACAACCCGAACGTGGACGCCTGCTTCGTCGTTCGTTCGCAGAGCGTGCACCGGATTCAGGAATCGCAGGCGCTGCTGGGTTATCAACTGTGGCTGGCTGTTCACGAATGTCTCGGCGGCGATCAAGATTTGGGGGCGGCATGATGAACAAGCCGGCGGGTGACTACCTGTCGTCGGGACCGCGGTTCGGCGAAGGCGACGTGATCGAGCGGATCGAGTCGTTCCGCCGGCGTCGCCCCCGACTCCTCGACGACCATGTGACCCTGGCGCACGGGGCGGGCGGCAAGGCGTCGGCGGCGCTGGTGGACGCGGTGTTCGTGGAGGCTTTCCGCAACCCGTTGCTCGAACCGCTGGGCGATGGCGCCGTCCTAACCCTGCCCAGCGGTGAGCGGGTGGCGATGTCGACGGACTCGTTTGTGGTGCAGCCCCGCCGGTTTCCGGGCGGGTCCATCGGTGAACTCGCCATCCACGGCACGTGCAACGACCTGGCGGTGGCGGGCGCCGTGCCGTCCTGGATCTCGGCGGCGTTCGTGCTCGAAGAGGGTTTCCCCATCGCGGAATTGAGGGAGATCGTCGCCGACATGGCCGCGGCGGCCGCCGCGGCCGGCGTGCAGGTGGTCACCGGTGACACCAAGGTGGTGTCCAAGGGTGCCGCCGATGGGCTGTTCATCACCACCGCCGGAACTGGTGTCATCCCCGCGGGCCGCTCGCTGTCGGCGCAGTCGGTGCGCGCTGGAGACAAGGTGCTGCTGTCGGGGTCGATGGGCGATCACGGCATGGCGGTGATGCTCGCCAGGGGCGATCTGGCCATCGAGGCCGACATCGCCTCCGACACCGCGTCGGTCAGCCCGTTGGTGGAGTTGTTGATGGCGGCCGCCCCGACCACCCGATGGATGCGTGACGCGACGCGCGGCGGCGTGGGAACGGTGTGCAACGAGTTGGCCCAGGCCTGCGGACTCGGTGTGCTGCTTGAGGAGGAGCGACTTCCGGTGGCGCCCATGGTCAATGGTGCCTGCGAATTGCTCGGCATCGACCCGCTCTACGTCGCCAACGAGGGCAAATTCGTCGCCGTCGTCGCGCCGCAGGAGGCCCAGGCCGGGCTGGACGCGTTGCGGTCGCATCCGCTGGGCGCCAATGCGGCCCAGGTCGGGGAAATCGTCACCGAACCCGCCGAAAGCGTGGTGCTGCGCACCGGGTTCGGCGGCACCCGGATCGTCGACATGCTCGTCGGGGATCCGTTGCCGCGAATCTGTTAGAAGACGTGGCGATCGCAAGCGCGGCGAAGCCGGGCGCAGCGGGTCACCACGAAGAGAGAGGGAGATAACCGAACATGTGTCTGGGAATTCCGGGCCGGATCGTGGAAATCACCGATCCCGCCAACTGTTTGGCCAAGGTTGACGTCAGTGGCGTGCAGCGGGCGATCAGTGTTCGGCTGCTGGAGAACGACATGCCCGCACCCGACGATTGGGTGCTGGTGCACGTCGGGTTCGCAATGGCCAAGATCGACGAGACCGAGGCCCTGCTGACCTTGGCCGCCATCAAGAAACTCGGCGACACCTATACGACCGAAATGCAGGCCTTCGATTCGTCGGCCATCGTTTGACGAGGAGGGGCAATGAAATTCGTTGACGAATTCCGCGACCCGGCCGCGGCGCGCAAACTGCTGGCGGCCATCGAGCATCTGGCCGGGACGGGCGGTGAGGACTTCAAGTTCATGGAGGTGTGCGGCGGGCACACGCACACCATCTATCGGCACGGCATCGAACATCTGCTGCCGGACAACGTCGAACTGGTGCACGGCCCGGGCTGCCCGGTCTGCGTGATCCCGATGGGCCGCATCGATGACGCGATGTGGCTGGCCGGCCAACCCGACGTGATCTTCACCTGCTTCGGGGACATGATGCGAGTGCCCGGCTCGCACGGCAGCCTGCTGGATGCCAAGGCCCGCGGGGCCGACGTGCGATTCGTCTACTCGCCGCTGGACGCGTTGAAGATCGCGGTCGATCATCCCGACAAGCATGTGGTGTTCTTCGCCATCGGTTTCGAGACCACCGCGCCGTCGACCGCGGTGACCCTGGTGCGGGCCCGCGAGCTGGGCCTGCGCAACTTCAGCGTCTTTTGTAATCACGTCACGATCGTGCCGCCGATCAGGGCCATCCTGGAATCGCCGGACCTGCGGCTGTCGGGGTTCATCGGCCCTGGGCACGTGTCCACCGTGGTGGGCAACCGGCCCTACCGGTTCGTCCCCGAGGTGTATCGAAAGCCTTTGGTGGTGGCCGGTTTCGAGCCGCTGGACATCCTGGCCTCGGTTGCGATGCTGCTGCGACAGATCCGCGAGGGCCGCTGCGAAGTGGAGAACCAATACAAGCGCGTGGTACCCGAGCACGGCAACCCCGCGGCCCTGGCGCTGATGGGCAAGGTGTTCGCGCTGCGCCCGCACTTCGAATGGCGTGGGCTCGGCTTCATCTCGCAAAGCGCCCTGCGGGTGCACGACGATTTCGCGGAGTTCGACGCCGAGCTTCGGTTCGCGATGCCGGGTGTGCGGGTCGCCGATCCGAAAGCCTGCCAGTGCGGTGAGGTGCTCAAGGGAGTGCTCAAGCCTTGGGAGTGCAAGGTTTTCGGCACCGCATGCACACCGGAGACCCCGATCGGGACGTGCATGGTGTCCCCGGAGGGGGCCTGTGCGGCGTACTACAACTTCGGCCGCATGCACCGGGACGCCGTCAAGCTGGTGGGACGGACTTGACCTTCGACAAGGGCGCAGAGATGTTCGCCCGCTACGCCTATGCGCCCAACGCGCTCGGCTATTGCGGTCCCCCGTTGGGAGCCACCCTGCGCGACGGATCGGTCGCCGACGTGCGCACGGCGGCGACGAGATTCTCCGGCGCGTGGCCGTATCTGCGGGTGCTGTCGAAGCTGACCGGCATCGCTGACCCGCTGGATTACCGCCTGGTGGAGTCGTATTGGCTCGGCGGCGGCGTCGGCGCCGACCTGGACCCGCAGGAATTCTTTGACGCCCTGCTCGCGATCATCGGCCCGCAGGCGGGCCACTACTGGTCGCACCTCACCACGGATCTGGCGTGCGAGGCCGCCGGCAACCACTGCTTCCACGTGTTCGGGGTGTATCCGTGGACGCGGTTTCTGGGCCGGGGTACCGACGAGCAGCCGCTGAACGTGCTCGACAACTGCCGAATCACCTCCGGGACAGTGCTTTCCCGCGACGGCGACCGCGTCGAGGTGTTGTGCCGAAGGCTGGCGTGGGATGGTCAGGCCCTCATGCTGTCGAAGCCGTCGGCCCGCGTGCTCGAGGTGTGGGCCGACGGGTACAGCGCGGTGCCTGACGTGGCCGCCGGTGACGTGGTGGCGATGCACTGGGGCCGGTTGTGCGGCCGGCTGTCGCCGGCGCAGCTGCGCGCGCTGACCGACAGCACGAATCGGCAGCTGCTGGTGACCGGCCACCGACTGGCGCGCGTCTGACTTCGCCGCAAGACTGGCCCGGTGCCCGGTTCTCTGTGCGACGTGCTGCCCGCCGCTGCCGCCCTGCTCGATGTAGAGGACGCCGTCGACAGGCTGGCGGTGGCGGACTGGGTCGGGTCCGAGCCGCGTCGACCGGGTGCTGGTCGTGCTGGTGGACGGGCTGGGCTGGCACCTGCTTCCGCAGCTGGCCGGCAGCGCGCCGCTGCTGGCGTCGGTGCTGGGCGGCGCCACCGGGCGGCTGACCCAGCTGGACTGCACATTCCCGTCGACCACGCCGACCAGCCTGGTGTCGCTGGGCACCGGTGCGCCGCCGGGTGAGCACGGCATCCTGGGTTTCACGCTCAGGGTGCCCGGCACCGATCGGGTGCTCAGCCACGTCCGGTGGCGTGACGACCCGTGCCCCGCCGTGTGGCAGCCGGTGCCGACCTGGTTCGAGCGGCTCAAAAACGCCGGCGTGAGCGCCCGCGCCGTGCTGGCGGCGATGTTCATCGGCAGCGGACTGACCGAGGCGGCGTACCGCGGCGCCGAATTCCATCCGGCCAGCCCCACCGACGACTACGCGCGGCTGCTGGCCGGCGAGCTGCGCGCGGCGCCCGGGCTGGTGTACGGCTACACCGCGGAACTCGACACCGCCGCCCATCTCTTCGGTATCGGCTCTGACCAGTGGCATACCGCGGCGACGAACGTCGACGCACTGCTGTCCCGCCTGCTCGACGCGCTGCCCGCGAACACGGCGGTGCTGGTGACCGCCGACCACGGCGGCATCAACGTCCCACCCGAGGCCCGCGTCGACCTCGACGCCGACCCCAGGCTCGCCGAGGGGATCCGGGTCGTGGCCGGCGAGCCGCGGGTGCGGTATCTGCATACCCGGCCGGGCGCCGCCGGCGACGTGCAGTCCGTGTGGGGCGAGCTGCTGGACGGCCGCGCCACCGTGTACAGCCGCGAGCAGGCGGTAGCCACCGGCATGTTCGGGCCGGTCACCGCGCGACACACCGAGCGGCTCGGCGACGTAATCGTCATCTGTTCCGGCGACACCGCGGTGCTGGCCAGCGCACACGATCCCCCGGAAACGGCTCGCCTGGTCGGCTTTCACGGCGGAGGCACGCCGGCGGAGATGGCGATCCCGCTCATCGTTTTCCGGCCGTAGCTGCGCAAACACACACCGGACTCGGATCGAGTTCACAGCTCGCTGGGACCGTTCGCCGCTTTTCGCGCGGTACATTCGGTGCACTGTGGTTTTCCGGGGCGTTGGCAAAACTCGGCGATGGCAGCGGGCCATCGCGGTTACCGCAGCTCTAGGGGTGTTCATCGCCCTGGTCACGGGGTCGTCGCTGCGGCTCAGCTTCGCGACGGCCGCGCCACCGGAGCCGGCGGCTTGGTCAGCGGCAAACGTCGATGCGCACGCCGGACCGATGCCGGGTCGCCCCTCCGCCCACAGCCAGCCCGCCCTGACGGTCTCGCAAACTTCGGCGCCGGCGAACAAGACCAACAAGAAGCCGTTCCGCAGCGCGTGGATGACGAAAGAACGACCCCTGACGTGGAACCGCTTGTCAACGCAGTCGGTGCTGACGCCGGCGCCGTTGTCGTTCACCCCGATAGGGTTTGCGCCCGGCGGCGCCCAATCTCGCGCGCCCGCGGCAATTGCGCCCGCCAAAGATATCTTGGCCGAAACCTGCGTCGCCAGACGCTGATCGTTGCACCGGGCCGGGCGTGTCTTGCCGATCCACCGTCTGTTTCCGCGACACGTAAGCGCCCCACGGCGGGTAACCCTCGTGTCTATCTCGTGAAAGAAGACCCTCATGTTTTCGGGCACCACTGACACCGCCACCGGCAGGCGGAGGCCGTAATGGATTTCGCGACGCTACCTCCGGAGATCAACTCCGGGCTGATGTATTCGGGTCCTGGCACGGGATCGATGATGCGGGGCGCCGCGGCGTGGGAAATGTTGGCGGCGCGGCTTTTTACCGCGGCGGCCGACTACCGGGCGGTGAGCGCGCAGCTGAAGGCGGGCGACGAGAGCCCGGCCCTTACCGAAGCCGCGACACGTTATGCGGACTGGCTCCACGCTGTCGCGGCCCGAAGCGAGCATGCGGCCGCCCAGCTCAAGGCGGCGGCCGGCGCGCATCAGTCGGCCCTCACGGCGACGGTGCCGCCACCGGCCGTCGCCGGCAACCGCAGGCAACGAATGTCGCTGGTGTCGACGAATTGTCTGGGCCACAACAGCGCGGTGATCGCGAACGTCGATGCCGAGTATGACGCAATGTGGGCGCAGAACGCCGCCGCCATGCACGGCTACGCCGGGTCCGCGGCCGGCTGCCGTGGCAATGGCTCCCTTCCCCGCTCCGCCCGGCAATCCCCTTGTGAAGAAACGCAATTGGGCCCTCCAGTCGGCGCCGGACGTCATATCGGCCGGCTGTGAAGTGATGTCGGTGATACCCGAGGCGCTGCGACGCCTGTCGTCGTCGCCGCTGACGACGCTCGAGGCGTCCCTCTCCTCGGTCACCCCGTCGCTGTCGAAACTGAATTCGGTGACCGCGCCGTCGGACTTCGCGATCGGCCACCTCAATTCGATGAACAAAACGGCGGCCCTGCAGTCGCTGTTCGTGAAGCCCGCTGCTACCAACGGTGTGAACGCGGGCCTGGGTCGCGGGACGCCGGTCGGTGGGATGTCGGTGCCGCCCACCTGGGCGGCCGCCGCCCCCGCGGTGGAGCGGCTGCACTGGGATCGGGCCGGCGAACCCATCCACCTGGTCACGGTCAGCGAGCCGCCCGGCTCACATGCGGCCGACAAGTACGGCGGTTAAAGCGGGGTGACGTAGGCCGCGCTGATGCCGCCGTCGACCATGAACGTCGAAGCGGTGACGAATGATGCGTCGTCGCTAGCCAAAAAAGCCACCGCCGAGGCGATTTCGCCGGGTTCGGCGAAGCGACCGACCGGGACGTGCACCAGCCGGCGAGCGGCCCGCTCGGGGTCCTTGGCGAAAAGCTCCTGCAGCAGCGGGGTGTTGACCGGCCCGGGGCACAGCGCGTTCACCCGGATACCCTGCCGGGCGAACTGCACGCCCAGTTCGCGCGACATCGCGAGCACGCCGCCTTTGGAGGCGGTGTAGGAGATCTGCGAGGTCGCCGACCCCAGGACGGCAACGAACGACGCCGTGTTGATGATCGAACCCTTCTGCGCGGGAACCATGTGCCGCAACGCCGCGCGGCAGCACAGGTACACCGACTTCAGGTTGACGTCTTGGACGCGTTGCCACGCCGGCAGTTCGGTGTTTTCGATGAGGTCGTCGTCGGGCGGTGAGATGCCGGCGTTGTTGAACGCGATGTCGATGCGCCCGTGGGCCCGCGCCGCGGTATCGAACAGCGCGTTGACCGCGCCCTCGTCGGACACATCGGTGGGCACGAACAAGCCGGACAGTTCGTCGGCCGCCGCGCCGCCCGCGTCGGGGTCGATGTCGCCGACCACGATTGTGGCGCCCTCGGCGCGCATCCGCCGTGCCGCGGCCAGCCCGATGCCGCCGCCGGCGCCGGTGACGACGGCCACGCGGCCCGCCAATCGTTGGGTGAGATCCACCGCCACCGCCTACTCCTCTCCGACCGCGATGAACACGTTCTTGGTCTCGGTGAAGTGCAACGGCGCATCCGGACCCAGCTCGCGGCCCAGCCCCGACTGCTTGAACCCGCCGAACGGCGTGTTGTACCGAACGGACGAGTGCGAATTCACCGATAGATTCCCGGATTCGATCGCCCGGGAGACGCGCAGCGCACGGGACAGATCATCGGTCCAGATCGATCCCGACAGTCCGTAGCTGGTGTCGTTGGCCAGGGCGATGGCGTCGTGCTCGTCGTCGAAGGCCAGCACCGTGACGACCGGGCCGAAGATCTCGTCGGTGACGCAACGGTCGCTGCGGTGCGGCGTCAGAACCGTTGGCGGGAACCAGAATCCGCGGCCGTCCGGCGCGCTGCCGCGGAACGCGACGGGGGCATCGTCGGGCACATACGACGCCACCTTGTCGCGGTGCGCGGCCGAGATCAGCGGACCCATCTCGGTGTCACGGGATGCCGGATCGCCGACGACGACGCTGGTGACGGCGGGCTCGAGCAGCTCCATGAACCGGTCATAGACGCTGCGCTGCACCAGGATTCGGCTGCGAGCGCAGCAGTCCTGCCCCGCGTTGTCGAACACGCCGGCCGGTGCGGTCGCGGCGGCGCGCTCGAGGTCGCAGTCGGCGAAAACAATGTTGGCGCTCTTGCCGCCCAATTCCAGGGTCACCCGCTTCACCTGAGCGGCCGCACCGGCCATCACCTTCTTGCCGACGTCGGTGGACCCGGTGAACACGATCTTGCGGATGTCGGGATGGGTGACGAACCGCTCCCCGACCACCGCGCCCCGCCCGGGCAGCACCTGCAGCAGGTCTGCGTCGAGCCCGGCTTGCACCGCCAGCTCACCGAGCCGGATCGTGGTCAGCGGCGTGACCTCCGCGGGTTTGATCAGCACGGCGTTGCCTGCGGCCAGGGCGGGTGCGAAGCCCCACGATGCGATGGGCAACGGAAAATTCCACGGGGTGATCACGCCGACCACGCCCATCGGTTCGTTGAACGTGACGTCCAAGCCACCCGCCACGGGAATTTGCTTGCCCGACAAGCGTTCCGGGCTTGCCGCGTAGTAGTTCAACACGTCGCGGACGTGACCGGCTTCCCATTCGGCCGACGCGATGGGGTGCCCCGAGTTGGCGACTTCGAGTGCGGCCAGCTCGCCGAGATGGCTGTCGACGGCGGCGGCGAAGGACCGCAATCCGGCGGCCCGCTCGGCCGGGGACAACCGCGCCCACCGCCGCTGGGCCGCCCGCGCCCGCCCGACCGCGTCGTCGACCGCGGCGGCGTCGGCGTGCTCGACCGAACGCAGCGCCTCCTCGGTCGCCGGGTTGATCAGCTGCGCGGTGGTCACCTCAGCTCACGCCCCGCGTACGACCGGGCAGCGTCGACGATCGCGGCGAACAACCGCAGGTCTTCCAGCGACTGTTCCGGATGCCATTGCACCGCAAGCACAAACGTGTCCCCGGGCAGCTCCAGCGCCTCGACGACGCCGTCGGCGTCCCACGCGCTGACCACCAGGCCATCCCCCACCCTGTCGACGGCCTGATGGTGATAGCTCGGCGCATCGGCGGATTTTCCGACCAGCGCGGCCAGCCGGGTGCCTGCCACGGTGCGCACCGGCAGCCGGGCGAACACCCCGTTGCCCGCCCGATGCCCGCTGTGCCCGAGCACGTCGGGCAGGTGCTGGTGCAGGGTGCCACCCAGCGCGACGTTGAGCACCTGTGCGCCGCGGCAGATTCCCAGCACCGGCAGGCCCCGCCGCAGCGCGCCCTGCAACAACGCGAACTCCCACGCGTCGCGCTCGGTGCGGGGCTGGTCGGTGGTCGGGTGCGGTTGCTGGCCGTAGCTGGCGGGGTCCAGGTCGTACCCCCCGGTGATCACCAGTGCATGCAGGCCGTCCAGCACGGAGTCGACGATCTCGGCGTCCACCGCCTGCGGCGGGAGCAACACCGCGATCCCGCCGGACAGGATGACTCCTTGGAAGTAGTCGGCGGGCAGGAATCCGGCGCGGATATCCCAGATCCCGGTCTGCACCTGCTCTAGATATGTCGTCAGGCCGACCACCGGGCGTAGCGGCGCAGCCGCGCGCAGCGGGTCGCCGCCGTTCGGTCTAGAGGCGTTCAAACCCGCGCATCCTCTCCCAATCGGTGACCGCCGCGTTGAACGCCGCCAACTCCACCCGGGCGTTGTTCAGGTAATGGGCGACAACGTCGTCGCCGAACACGTCCCGAGCGAGCGTCGAGCGCTCGAACACCGAGGCCGCCTCGGCGAGCGTGGCGGGCAGCCGCTCGACGCCGGGAGTTTGGTAGGCGTTTCCCGCGCAGGGCTCCGGTAGCTCCAGGCCCCGTTCGATACCGTACAGCCCGCCGGCGACGATCGCCGCCACCGCCAGATACGGGTTGACGTCGCCGCCGGGAACCCGGCACTCGACCCGGGTGCTGGGCCCATGACCCACCACCCGCAACGCGCACGTGCGATTGTCCAGTCCCCACGCCAGCGCGGTGGGCGCGAAACTACCGTCGGCGAATCGCTTGTAGGAGTTGATGTTCGGCGCATAGAACAGCGTGAGGTCGCCCAAGGTAGCCAGCACGCCGGCCAGAAAACTGCAGAATGCCGATGACATGCCGAGCGGACGGCTGGGATCGGCGAACGCCGCGCCGCCCTGCGGGTCACGCAGCGAAAGGTGAACGTGACAGCTATTCCCTTCTCGTTCATCATATTTGGCCATGAACGTCAGACTTTTGCCGTGCTGGTCGGCGATCTCCTTGGCGCCGTTCTTGTAGATGACGTGGTTGTCACAGGTCACCAACGCGTCGGCGTACCGGAATCCGAGTTCCTGCTGTCCCTTATTGCATTCGCCCTTGACAGCTTCGAATTGCAGGCCGGCGCCGATCATTCCCTGCCGGATGTCGCGCAGCAGCGGCTCCATGCGCGACGAGGCCGAGATCGAGTAGTCGATGTTGTAATCGCTGGCCGGGGTCAGCCCGCGGTACCCGTTGGCCCACGCCTGACGATAGGGCTCGTCGAACACGATGAATTCGAGCTCGGTGGCGACGTCGGCGGCCAGGCCGCGTTCGGCCAGCCGGTCGAGCTGGCCGCGCAGGATCGCCCGCGGCGACACCGTGACGGCGCTGCCGTCGGCCCAGCCCACGTCGGCGATGACCAACGCCGTACCGGGCAGCCACGGGACGCGCCGCAGCGTGGACAGATCGGGCCTCATGACCGTGTCGCCGTAACCGGTGTCCCAGCTCGAGATCGCATAGCCGCCGACGGTGTTCATGTCGACGTCGACGGCGAGCAGATAGCTGCAGCACTCGGCACCGTTGGCGGCTACATCGTCGACGAACAGCCGCGCGTCGATCCGCTTCCCGACCAGCCGGCCCTGCATGTCGGCGAACGCCACGATGACGGTGTCCACCTCGCCGGTGCCGACGAGTCGTTCGAGCGCCGTCAACGACAACATCGCCGCATTCGGATCGGTCACAGCACCTTCTTCACTGGCCATGACCGTCAGTCAACCAGTCGCTACCAGGTACTGGTGCGCAAAATGATCTCAGCGGCCAGTTGCGCCGTCGACTCCTGCACGCTGCGCCGCCCCAGTTGCACCACCCGGTATTCGGCATAGACGTAGCGCTGGCTGGCCTGTGCCACCGCACGGGCGGCCGGGGAGCTGACCAACACGGTGGTGCCGATCTCGACGGGCGGGCAGTGTCCGTCTGTGATGGCGCCTTCGTAATCGGCGGCCCGCGGATGGCCGCGATCGATTACCACCAGTCCGACGAAACGGCCCAGCCGGGTTGCCGTCAGTTCCCACGCGAGTTCGCCGCCGGCGCGGTCGCCCATCACCACGGCCCACCCGATGCTCAGCGCGTCGAGGATGCCGATCACCGACTTGGGAGTCAGGCGCGGATCGAAGCCGATCACGACCGTCCGAAGCGATGCGGTGTGCAGGCGCTCGCAGACGGCGTCGTACGCCGCCGGGACGCGGTCCTCGTCACCCAATATGACGACGACGACGCCGGTCTCCGGACCGGCCACAACCACCGGCACGGGGAACCCGTCCAGAGTGGTCATCATCGAGGACACCCCAGCACGCTACAGCCGAACGGCATGCGAGCGCGACGATTCTGGGCATTTAATACACGGACTTAACTTTTTGACCGCGCCGTCAACCGGCAAGTTCGAGCCGCCATCACGACGAATGACTTACGGCCGCAAGCGACTTGCGAGATGCGGCCGCTGTGGCGGTGGACCGTCAAGCAGCCTGAGAATACCGTCGATGTCCAGATGGGACGCCAGGAGATCGGCGGCGAGGTCGAGCTGGGCATCGCGGCGCGCGGCGACGTTGACGTCGCCGACCACGAAGCCGCTGCGGCCGGCCGCGTCGGCGATTCGGTCGAGCCACGCGCGCCGGAAATCGTCGTTGTCGAGCAAGCCGTGCCAGTGGGTCCCGAAAACCGCGCCGCGAACCACGCCCTGCGGGTGCGGATCCGCTCCGGACGCGAACCAGCTCTGTTCGGCGCAGCGGGTGACCCGCCCATGATGGATCTCGTAGCCGGTGAGCGGTTGCGGCCAGCGGCGCAACGTCTTGTCGGGATGGAAGGTGATGTCGACGTCCAGCAGCCCAAGCCCGGGCACACCCGCGATCCCGGATTCCACCGGATCGTCTAGGCGACTGCACAGCATCTGAAAGCCACCACAGATTCCCAGCACCGGCTTGCCGGCACGGGCGTGCGCGGTGATCGCATCGGCCAGGCCGTGATCGCGCAGCCAAGACAGGTCGGAGACAGTGGTCTTGCTGCCGGGGAGGACGATCAGGTCGGTGTCGGTGAGGTCGGTGGGGTCGGTGACCCAGCGAACACGCACACCCGGTTCGCAGGCCAACGCCTCGACGTCGGTGGAGTTGGAAATCCGGGGCAGCCGAATTGCGGCCACCCGCAGCCACTGGTCACCGCGCGGGGGCGCGGGCGTGCCGATGACGCGGTGCGCGACTACCGACAGCGAGTCTTCGGCGTCCAACCACAGCTCGTCGGCGTACGGCAGCACCCCGTAGGTCGGGCGGCCCGTCATGTCGTGCAGCTGGCGCAACCCCGGTTCGAGCAGCGCGGGGTCACCGCGAAACTTGTTGACGATGAAGCCGGCGATCAGGGCTTGGTCGTCGGGTTCGAGCACCGCGACCGTCCCGAACAGATGCGCCAGCAGGCCACCCCGGTCGATGTCCCCGACCAGGAGCACCGGCAAATTTGCGGCCCGGGCCAGTCCCATGTTGGCCAGATCGGTGGCGCGCAGGTTGATCTCGGCCGGCGAACCGGCCCCCTCGCAGATCACAGCGTCAAATTCTGCACGCAGGCGGCTCAATTCGTCGAAGACGATGCAGGCCAGCCGATCACGATGCCGCACATAGCTTTTCGCGCTGACCGAGTCGGCGACCTGACCCTTGATCACCAGCTGCGAGGTGCGGTCACTACCCGGCTTGAGCAGGATCGGGTTGAATCGCACGCTGGGTTCCAGCCCCGCCGCACGCGCCTGGATCGCCTGGGCGCGGCCGATCTCACCGCCTTCGACGGTCACCACCGAGTTGTTGGACATGTTCTGCGCTTTGAACGGGGCGACGCGGACCCCGCGGCGGGCCAGCAACCGGCACAGGCCCGCCACCACCACCGACTTCCCGGCGTCGGAGCTGGTGCCCGCGACCAGCAACGCTCCGGTCATCCGGCAAACGTCATGGCAAGGTGAGGATTTCGACGCCGGTGTCGGTGACCAGCAGGGTGTGCTCGAACTGCGCGGTCCACTTGCGGTCCCTGGTGACCACGGTCCAGCCGTCGTCCCAGATTTCGTAGTCCAGACCGCCGAGGTTGATCATCGGTTCGATGGTGAACGTCATCCCCGGTTGGATGATGGTGGACACCGACGGTTGGTCGTAGTGCAGGACGACCAAGCCGTTGTGAAACGTGGTACCGATGCCGTGACCGGTGAAGTCACGAACAACGTTGTAGCCGAACCGATTTGCGTACGACTCGATGACGCGGCCGACGACCGAGAGCGCACGGCCGGGCTTGACGGCGTTGATGGCGCGCATCGTCGCTTCCCGGGTGCGCTCCACCAGCAGCCGGTGTTCCTCGGAGACATCGCCGGCCAGGAACGTCGCGTTGGTGTCGCCGTGCACCCCGTCGATGTAGGCCGTGACATCGATGTTGACGATGTCGCCGTCGGTGATCACAGTCGAGTCGGGGATCCCGTGGCAGATGACCTCGTTGAGCGACGTGCAGCACGACTTCGGGTAGCCCTTGTAACCCAGCGTCGAAGGGTAGGCGCCGTGGTCGACCATGTACTCGTGGGCGATCCGGTCGAGTTCGTCGGTGGTCACCCCGGGTGCGACGGCTGTGCCCGCCTCCACCAGGGCGCCGGCCGCGATCCGGCCGGCGACACGCATCTTCTCGATCACCTCGGGGGTCTGCACCCACGGCTCGCTGCCCTCTTGGGCCGTCGGCTTCCATGCGTACTCGGGGCGCGGGATGTGGCTGGGCACCGGCAGAGTCGGGGACAACTCTCCGGGAGCGAGTGCGGTGCGAGCGGGCATGGCGCCAGCTTAATCGCAGGCCGCGCGACCCGATCGGGCGTCGAGGTGGGGGCACCCCCAAGCGCGAAGCGCCGAGGGGGAGCATCGGCGGCGTTCAGTGTGTCGTCAGGGCGGGAATTCGCACGTTTTCCCGCCCCCGACGCACACTCGATGAACCCTGGCCGGCGATTAGAGCCGCTGGCGCCGCAGCAGCGAGCGGCGCGGTCCCCGGATGTTCACCGAGCCGCACACCACCCGCCCGGTGAGCACCACGTGCGGCCTGCCCTCACCAGGCGGGTCTTTGCGCCGGTCGCTGGCGCTGCCCACGTACACCTCGACGTCGTCGATCGACGCGCTTGCACCGTCGGGCAATCGGATCTCCACGGATCCGAATCTCATGTCGAGCTCGATGACCACCACCGGCCCGGCGAACCGGGCCTTGGTGAGGTCGAGTTCCACCGAGCCCAGGCGGCGCACCAGGGCCAAGCGGGTGGGCACCGTCCATTCGCCGTGGCGCTTCAGCGAACCGGCCCAGCCGCGCAGTTGAACCCGGTCGGCCGCGGAGGTGACGATGGCGCCCGGTCCCGGCAGATCGCCGACCACGCCGTCCAGTTCGCCGCGCGTGCGCGCGTAGGACACCTGCGACGAGCGCTGCTCGAACTCGTCGATATCGATCAGCCCGAGCGCGACCGCGTTGTGCAGTCGCCGCATCGTGCCGTTGCGGTCGGCGTCGGAGACGCGCAACGCCACCATGTCGCCGCCGGTGTCGGTCATGTTCGCAATTTACCGCTGCTGCGGCGCGAGGGCGCTAGGCCAGGAAGTTCGGGGGCAGCGCTTCGAACATGAACTTGGTCATCCGAACCGCCCACTCAGAGCTGCCGCCTCCCACGATCAGCGCGGCGAAGGCCAGGTCGCCGCGGTATCCGGCAAACCAGGAGTGCGATCCGCCGGGGAACTCGGCCTCGCCGGTCTTTGCGTAGATCTCGCCGCAGCCGGCGATCTCCTTGGCGGTGCCGTTGGTCACCACCAGACGCATCATCGGCCGCAGCGCGTCGATCATCTTCGGGCTGATCGGCATGGTGTCGCCCTGGACGGCCGTCTGCCGGCCCACGATCAGTTGCGGCACGGGCGTCTTACCGGCGGCGACAGTGGCCGCCACCAGGGCCATGCCGAACGGGCTGGCCAGCACCTTGCCCTGGCCGAAACCGTCCTCCGTGCGTTCGGCCAGGTCCACCGTCGGTGGCACCGACCCCGTCACGGTGGTGACGCCGTCCACCGTGTAATCGAGGCCGATCCCATATTGGGCGGCCGTCTGGGTCAGTCCGCGAGGCGGCATCCGGCTGCTCAACTCCGCGAACGTGGTGTTACACGAGCTGGCGAATGCGCGCGACAGCGACACCACGCCGAGATCGAAGCCACCGTAGTTGGGCACGGTGCGGTGCCCGATGTCGAGGTGGCCCGGGCAGCCGAGCATCGAGTTGGGCGTGACCATGTCGCGGTCGACGGCCGCGCCGGCGGTGATCATCTTGAACGTCGACCCGGGCGGGAACAGACCGTTGGCGGCGGGCAGGCCATCCGCGTCGGCGCCGCCGTTTTGCGCGATCGCGAGGATCTCTCCGGTCGACGGCTTGATCACGACCATCATCGCCTTGCCGCCCTTGTTGTCGACCGCGCGCTGGGCGGCGTTCTGTACCACCCGGTCCAGGGTGATCGACACCGACGGCGCCGGCGACCCTGCGACCTCGTGCAGCACTTCGACCTCGACGCCGTTCTGGTTGACGCTGACCACCCGCCAGCCGGCCTCGCCCTCGAGTTGGTCGGTTACGGCCTTCTTCACCGCGGAGATGACCGCCGGCGCGAAATGCGGGTCGGTGGGCAGCATTTCGGGCTGGGGAGTGACCACGACGCCGGGCAGGTGCCCGACCAGGGGGGACACCTTGTCGTTGTCGTCGGGGTGCAGCGTTACTCCCAGATCCACCGGGTGGGGCGTCGAGCTGGCTTGTTCGGCGAGCAGCTGCGGATCGTTGAGGGCCCCGTTGAAGGGGTGCAGCACATCGACGATCGCGTGTGCCGTGCCGGAAAGGGCCGGTCCGGCCTGGGTCGCGTCCAGCGTGTAGTGGTACAGGTAGCCCGGCACCAGCACGTCGCTGCCGCCGAGCTCATTCACCGAGGCGCGGTGCGGGCGGTCGGCGCGCAACGCGAACGTCTGGTGCTCGCCCAGCTTGGAGTGCAGCGCGGTGGTCGTCCATCGCACCGCCCAGTGCCCCTCGTCGCGCGCCATCCGGAGCTGGCCGTCGTAGGTCCAGGTCCGGTTCTTGGGCAGGTGCCAGGTGAAGCGGTAGCCGACGGTGCCGCTGTCCTCGGCGTACTTGGCGTTGAGGATCTGCGCATCGAGGTGGGAGGCCTGCAGGCCGGACCAGGCCGCGTTGAGGGCCTCGCGGGCTTCGTTGGGGCTGTCGCTGAGCTGCGCGGCGGTCGCGGTGTCGCCGATGGCCAGCGCGCGGAAGAACTTCTCCGCCGCCGGTCCCGGGCCGTCAGGCCGGGGCGTGCATCCGGACAGCGCGACGACCGCGAGCAGCAGCACCCCTGAGGCGGATGTGGCCATTGTTCTTCGAGTTACCATCGGTGCTGATGTTAAGAACTGCGGCCTGAACAGCGGCGCCGACACACCGAGATCCAACCGTTATGTATCGCGGAAGATCGCCGAGTGCCCGGGCGGCCGGCCCGCCGGGGGATCGTCGGCCAGTGCCCGCCAGCCGGGCGGCCGCTGCAGAAGGCGGTCGGCCGGCTGCGGACTAGTCGAGCAGCACCGTCGCGAAGGTGCCGATCTCGGTGAAGCCCACTCGCGCGTACGCGGCGCGCGCCACCGTGTTGAAGTCGTTGACGTAGAGGCTGGCGGTTCGCCCGGTGCCGACGATCACCGCGGCGACCGTGGCGGTGCCGGCGGTGCCAAGGCCGATCCCGCGCCACTCCGGGTGCACCCACACCCCCTGGATCTGGCCCACGCCCGGGGACTGAGACCCGACCTCGGCCTTGAAGACGACTTGGCCGCGCTCGAACCGCGCCCAGGCGCGCCCGGCCGTGATCAGGCTGGCCACCCGCCGCCGGTAGCCGCGGCCGCCATCGCCGAGCCGCGGGTCGACGCCCACTTCGCCGATGAACATGTCGACGGCGGCCACCAGGTAGGCGTCCAGCTCGTCGGGGCGTACCTGTCGCACCCCGGGGTCGAGGTCGCAGCTGGGGTGAGTGGACAACGCCAGCAGCGGCTGGTGGTCGCGCACGTCACGGGCCGGGCCCCAGGCCCCCTCGAGCCGCTCCCACATCGGCATCACCAGGTCGGCCCTGCCGACCAGCGACGAACAGCGCCGCGTCCCGCGCATGGCCTCGTCGGCGAACGCGCTCAGATCGGCTGGCGCTCCGCGCAGCGGGATGAGGTTGGCGCCGGCGAAGCACAGCGATTCGTCGGTGCCACGCAGCGTCCACAGTTCGCCGCCGATCGAATTGGGATCGATGCCGTGGTCGGCCACCCGGGCCGCGACCATGCATGACGCGACGGGATCGTCGTCGAGCACCCGCCAGACAGCGGCCGCGTCGCGCACCACGGACACTCGTCGCTCACCGACAAGGCGGAACAGGGGCGGAGCCGACATCTGGCGAACTCTCTGTGGTGCGAACTCTTCGGCCGGGCGCTGGCGTTTATCAGCTTACGGTGACAACAGGTGAACCGCTGGACGTTGCTTCCGGCCCGCCATCGCCGGTCACCTCTGTGCCCATTTCAGCGGCGAGTCGCATTGCCTCTTCGATCAGCGTCTCGACGATCTGTGCCTCGGGCACGGTTTTGATCACTTCGCCACGAACGAAGATCTGGCCCTTGCCATTTCCCGACGCGACGCCGAGGTCGGCCTCGCGGGCCTCCCCCGGACCGTTGACCACGCACCCCATCACGGCGACGCGTAGCGGCACGTCCAGACCATCCAGGCCGGCGCTGACCTCGTTGGCCAGGGTGTAGACGTCGACCTGCGCGCGCCCGCACGACGGGCACGACACGATCTCGAGCCCGCGCGGGCGCAGGTTCAGCGATTCGAGGATCTGATTGCCGACCTTGACTTCCTCGACCGGCGGCGCCGACAGCGACACCCGGATGGTGTCGCCGATGCCACGCGACAGCAGTGCGCCGAAGGCGACCGCGGACTTGATGGTGCCCTGGAAGGCGGGGCCGGCCTCGGTAACGCCAAGGTGCAGCGGGTAGTCGCACTGTTCGGCCAGCTGCTCGTAGGCGGCGACCATCACCACCGGGTCGTTGTGCTTGACGCTGATCTTGATTTGGGAGAAGCCGTGCTCCTCGAACAGCGAGGCTTCCCACAGTGCTGACTCGACGAGCGCCTCGGGGGTGGCCTTGCCATATTTCTCCATGAACCGCTTGTCCAGCGAGCCCGCGTTGACGCCGATGCGAATCGGGATACCCGCCGCACCGGCGGCCTTGGCGACCTCGCCCACGCGCCCGTCGAATTCCTTGATGTTGCCGGGGTTTACCCGCACCGCGGCGCACCCCGCGTCGATGGCCGCGAAAATGTACTTGGGCTGGAAGTGGATGTCGGCGATGACCGGGATCTGGCTGTGCCGGGCGATCTCGGCCAGCGCGTCGGCATCCTCCTGACGCGGGCAGGCCACCCGGACGATGTCGCAGCCGGCCGCGGTCAACTCGGCGATCTGCTGCAGCGTCGTGTTGACGTCATGCGTCTTGGTGGTGCACATCGACTGCACTGAAATCGGATGATCGCTGCCGATCCCGACGTCGCGGACCATCAGTTGGCGCGTGGTACGCCGGGGAGCGAGCGTGGGCGCCGGAGTCTGCGGCATGCCCAGGCCAATGGTCACTGTGTTGATTCCTTCGGTTGCGTTATTGGAAGAGCCTGATCGGATTGACCAGATCGGCGGTCACGGTCAGCAGCATGTAGCCGACCACGAACACCAGCACGACGTACGTCGCGGGCATGAGTTTGAGGTAGTTCACCGGCGCGGCCGCGACCATGCCACGGGCCGACCGGATCAGGTTGCGGATCTTCTCGAACACCGCGATGGCGATGTGGCCGCCGTCGAAGGGCAGCAGTGGCACCAGGTTGATCGCGCCCAGGATGAGGTTCAACTGGGCCAGGAAGAACCAGAACGCCACCCACAACCCGTGGTCGACGGTGTCGCCGCCGACGATGCTGGCCCCGACGACGCTCATCGGCGTCTCCGGGTCGCGCTGCCCGCCGCCGATGGCGTGCACGAGGGCACCGACCTTCGTCGGGATCGCGACGAGCGCCTTGCCCACCTCGCCGGTGAGGTCACCGGTGAAGCCGATGGTGGCCGGGATCGCCGTCAACGGCCCGTAGTGCATGGGCGCGACCCTGACGGCGCCGACGCCGATGGCGCCGACGGTCGACGGTTGCTGCTGACCACCGTGCGCGTTGGACCCGGTGGTCAGATAGCGCTGGGTGGTTGTGACGTCGACGTAGGTGGTGATCGTGGTGCCGTTGCGCTCGGCGACGATCGGGACGTTGCCGTGCAGCTTGCGGATGGCGGCGGCCATGTCCTCGAAGGTCGACACCGGGGTGTCGCCCACTTTGACGATGACGTCGCCGGGCCGGATTCCGGCGAGCGCGGCGGGACCGGGCCCGGTGCAGTCCGCGACCTTGCCCGGCGCCACTTCCGGTGCCACGCAAGCGGTTTCGCCGACCACCGCGCGAGTCGGCGGATGCAGGTTCGGCAGGCCCCAGATCAGTGCGATGCCGTAGAGCAGCACCAGGCAGATGACGAAGTTCGCGGCGGGACCGGCGAACAACACCGCCACCCGCTTCCACACCGCCTGCTTGAACATGGCGCGGTCGGTCTCGTCCGGAGCCAGCTCCTCCACCGAGGTCATGCCGGCGATGTCGCAGAAGCCGCCCAGCGGAACCGCTTTGAGGCCGTACTCGATTTCCCCGCGCCGGGTCGACCACAGGGTGGGGCCGAAGCCCACGAAGTAGCGCCGCACCTTCATGCCGGTCGCGCGCGCAACCCACATGTGCCCGCACTCGTGCAGGGCCACCGAGATCAGGATGGCCAGTGCGAACAGCACAATGCCGATAGCGAACATCATCTCCGCTGCAGGACCTTTCTCACACCACTCCCGAGGCTTTTGCTGACACCTTGGCGGGCTGGGCTTGTGCGACGGCACGCTGCGCCCGGGCACGTGCCCAGCGCTGCGCGTCGAGTACCTCATCCACGTTAGCGGGTGAAACGGCCCATTGGTCGGCGGCGTGCAGCACGTCGGCGATGGTTTTGACGATCGCGGGGAACCCGACCCGGCCCGCAAGGAAGGCCTCCGCCGCCTCCTCGTTGGCCGCGTTGTAGACCGCGGTCATGCAGCCACCGGTCTGCCCGGCGTAACGGGCCAACTCGACGGCGGGGAAAACGTCATCGTCCAGCGGCTCGAAGTCCCAGCTAGACGCCGTGCTGAAGTCGCAGCTCGCGGCCACGCCGGGGACCCGCTGCGGCCAGCCCAGGGCCAGCGAGATCGGCAGCTTCATGTCCGGGGGGCTGGCCTGGGCGAGGGTCGAGCCGTCGACGAAGGTGACCATCGAATGAACAATCGACTGGGGGTGCACGACCACCTCGATGCGGTCGTAGGGAATGCCGAACAGCAGGTGGGTCTCGATGAGCTCGAGGCCCTTGTTGACCAGCGAGGCCGAGTTCAGCGTGTTCATCGGACCCATCGACCAGGTCGGATGGGCGCCCGCCTGTTCCGGGGTGACGTCCTCGAGCTGGGCGGCCGTCCAGCCGCGGAACGGGCCGCCGGAGGCGGTCAGCACCAGCTTGGCGACTTCGTCGGCGGTCCCGCCGCGCAGGCATTGCGCCAGCGCGGAATGTTCGGAGTCGACCGGCACGATCTGACCCGGCTTGGCGGCCTGGAGCACCAGCGGACCGCCGGCGATCAGCGATTCCTTGTTGGCCAGCGCCAGCCGGGCGCCCGACTCCAGCGCGGCCAGCGTGGGCCGCAGGCCCAATGCCCCCACCAGCGCGTTGAGCACGACGTCGGCCCCGGTCTCCTGGACCAGCCGGGTGGCCGCTTCGGGCCCGGAAAAGGGAATGTCGCCGACCCGCTGCGCCGCTTTCTCGTCGGCGACCGCGATGTTGGTCACACCGGTCTCGGCGCGCTGCCGCAACAACGTGTCCAGGTTGGCGCCTCCCGCGGCCAGGCCGACCACCTCGAAGCGGTCCGGGTGGGCGGCGATGACGTCCAGCGCCTGGGTGCCGATGGAGCCGGTGCTGCCCAGCACCAGCACGCGGAGCCGGTCCCACGTTTGCCCGTCGGTCCTCAGGTTGGTCACCCATTCATTGTGCCGCCCGGCACCGACCGGGGCCATTACCGGGCCATGCCCCGCAAGCCCGGTCGGGGTGTGCCAGAATTTGTGGACAAGCCGATCCGATCCGAAGGGAATTCGCCGTGGCCAGTACCGAGGTGGAGCACTTCACCGGCGTCGACGCCGTCGAGGTGCCGTCGGCACCGTGGGGTTGGAGCAGGATCAACCACCGAACCTGGCACATTGCCGGCCTGATCGGCTTCGGCTTCCTGCTGGCGATGCTGCGCGGCAACCACGTCGGCCACATCGAGAACTGGTTCCTGATCGGGTTCGCAGCGCTGATCCTCGTCGCGCTGATCCGCGACCTGTGGGGCCGCCGCCGCGGCTGGATCAGGTAGCGGCCAGCCCGTCTGCCCTAGCGGTGGGCCCGGCGATGCCAGGCGCCGCCGATCACGACGACCCCCAGCGCGACCGCGGCGACCACCCACGGCCACACTGCCGTGCTGATGCACCCAGCCGGCCACCGCGCCCTGCAGCCGTCCGGCCGCGCCGATCACCGCGTCCTGCGGGTTGCCGTCCGCGCCGAACAGGCGCACCTCGTAGCCGCCGTAGTAGGCCACGTACAGCCCGACCAGCACCAGCAGCGCGCCGGCGATCCTGTTGACGAACGGCAGCATGCGGCGCAACCGGTCCACCATTGCCGAGCTCGCCGTCGCCGCAGCGACCGCGAGCACCCCGACCACCAGCGTCAGCCCCGCGCTGTAGGCGAGGTAGATCGCCACGCCGTTGAGGATCGATCCCCCGCGCAGGCCGGCAGCGGTGACGGCCAGAAACGGCCCGGCGGTGCACGACAGCGAGGCGATCGCGTAGCTGATGCCGTACCCGTACATCGAACCCAGCCGGGCGGTGGGAGCCCACCGCGGCCCCAGCGGCCGGGGAGTCAGGGCCGACAGGGCTCGGCCCGACAACAGCCACACCCCGAGTCCGATCAGTACCACCCCGACGACCACGGTGGCGTACGGCAGGTACCGCTGCACGGTCGTGGCCGCCGAGATGGTCAGGGCGCCGAACACGCCGAACACCGTCAGGAAGCCCAGCGCCATCCCGACGGTGGCCGCCAGCGCCCGCCCGGCGGCGGCAACGCCAGACGCCGCGCCCGACTGCTGGCCGCGCACCACCAGCAGTAGGTAGGCGGGCAGCATGGCAAACCCACACGGGTTCAGCGCGGCCACCAGTCCGGCCGCGAAGGCCAGGCCGACCAGACCCTGGTCCACCAAGTCAGGACCTCAGGGCGGAGACCCGGTCGGAGAGCTCCTGCTGTGACATCGCCGAGGTCGGATTGTTGACGAACGTCGAGCTGCCGTCCGCGCGATAGAACACGTAGGCCGGCTGCCAGGGGACGTTGTAGCGGGCCCAGATGGACCCGTCGGCGTCGTTGAGGTTGGTGAAGTTCAGGCCGTACTTGGAGACGAAGTTCTGTTCCGCGCCGACGTCCGAATGCCCGGCCACGCCGACGAAGGTGACCCCGGGATTGGCGGCCGCCACCTGGCCGACGCCCGGGGCTTCGGCATTGCAGAACGGGCAGAACGGCGCCCAGAACCACAGGACCGCGGGTTTGCCCTACCAAACCGGCGCCGTTGAACGGCGCGCCGCTCAGCGTCGTCCCGGTGAATTGCAGCCGGTCGTCGGCGGCGGCCGCGCGCGGCGTACCGCCCAGAACCACGAGCAATGCGGCGGCGACGACCGCCGCGATAAACAATTTGAGCGGAGAGAACAAGCGGATCACGGCACACCCCCGGTTGCTGACGTTATGCCGTAAAGACGTGCGCGTCGCCTTTCCGGTTCATCCGCGCTCGGCGGCCAGCTGTCCACAGGCGGCGCTGATCTCGCGGCCGCGAGTGTCGCGCACCGTGCAGGAAACCCCTTCGCCGCGGACCCGCCGGACGAACTCTCGCTCCACGGCCTTGGGGCTGGCGTCCCACGCACTGCCCGGGGTCGGGTTCAGCGGAATCAGGTTGACGTGGACCAGCGGCCCGAGCGCGCGATGCAGTCGCTGCCCCAAAAGGTCTGCGCGCCAAGGCTGGTCGTTGACTTCACGGATCAACGCATACTCCACCGACACCCGCCGTCCGGTGACGTCGGCGTAATACCGTGCGCCGTCGAGGGCTTCGGTGATTTTCCATCGGTTGTTGACCGGCACCAGCGTGTCGCGCAGTTCGTCGTCGGGGGCGTGCAGCGACAGTGCCAGCGTGACGCCGAGGCGTTCGTCGGCAAGTTTGCGGATGGCGGGGGCCAGGCCCACCGTGGACACGGTCACCGAACGGGCCGAGATACCGAATCCATGTGGTGGCGCGGCGATGATGCGCCGCACGGCGGCGACCACGCGGGCGTAGTTGGCCAGCGGCTCCCCCATGCCCATGAACACCACGTTGGACAGCCGGTCCCCGAAGTCGTCGCGCACGGCCGCAGCACCGTAGCGCACCTGCTCGAGGATCTCGGCCGTCGACAGGTTGCGGGTCAACCCGCCCTGACCGGTCGCACAGAACGGACACGCCATGCCGCAGCCGGCCTGCGACGAGATGCACACCGTGTTGCGTTGCGGATAGCGCATCAGCACCGACTCGACGGTGACCCCATCGAGGGCCCGCCACAACGTCTTTCGCGTCTGGCCGGCGTCGCAGGTCACGTCGGAGGCCGCGGTGAGCAGGATGGGGAACATTGTCTCGGCGATGGCGTCGCGCAGTCCCGCCGGAAGGTCGGTCATCTGCCGAGGATCGGCGATCAGCCGGCCGTAGTACTGGTGCGCCAGCTGCTTGGCGCGAAACGCCGGCAGGCCCAGCTCCGCGACGGCCGACGCGCGGCCGTCCTCATCGAGGTCGGCCAGGTGCCGCGGCGGCTTACCGGCGCGCGGCTCGGAGAAAACCAATTGTTGAACCATGACCTGTCCAGTATCGGTCACGTTCGGACCGACCTAGCGAACGAGTGTCAGTACCGTCCAGGCAACGACCGCCGACGGCAGGACGCCATCGAGCCGATCCATCAGACCACCGTGGCCGGGCAGCAGCCGGCCCATGTCTTTGATGCCGAGGTCGCGCTTGACCTGTGATTCCACCAAATCGCCGAGCGTGCAGGTCAGCACCAGGACAACACCCAGCAACGCGCCGATCCACGGCGGTTTGCCGGCCAGGAACGTCGCCGTCAGCGTCGCCGCGGTGATTCCGAACACCAGCGAACCGGCGAATCCCTCCCAGGACTTCTTGGGACTGATCGCCGGGACCATCGGGTGCTTGCCGACGAGCGCCCCCACGGCATATCCGCCGGTGTCGGAGGCGACTACGGTGATCATCAGGCAGAACACCCGCCCGGCCCCGTCGTGCGGATAGACCAGCAGCACGCCGAACGACGCGAACAGCGGCACCCACGCGGCCAGGAATACGGTGGCCGAGGCGTCCCGAAGGTAGTTGGCCGACGGCGAGCCATCGAATGGATCGGGCCGTTTGCTGTTGTCCTGCATGAAGAGCCGCCACACGTTGCAGACCACCACGGTGACGCCGAAGCCGGCCAGTGCGCCCGCGGCGTGGAACGGCCAGGTCAGCCAGACCGTGAGTTGGCCCCCGGCCAGCAGCGGGATGAGGGGTATGACGTAGCCGGCTTCGCGCAATCGCCGAACCACTTCGTGGGTGGCCACCAGGATGGCGAGGGCGACGATGGGAACCCAGAAGCGGGGCGCGAACACCAGCGTCACGACCAGAACGCCGCCGATACCGGCCCCAACCGCGATGGCGGCGCGCAGGTCGCGTCCGGCCCGAGATGTCTTCGTGGCCGGCTGCTCGATCGTTTCCTTATCGGTGCGCGCCGGATCGTCGGGCGGGTCGCCGTCACCGGGTTCTGGAGTAGCCACTGGCGTGGATGAACTGTGCTGCTGAGCGGTCGTCAGACCTCCAGCAGTTCGCCTTCTTTGTGCTTGACCAGCTCTTCGATCTGGGTGATGTACTGGTGGGTGCTCTTGTCCAGGTCCTTTTCGGCCCGGCCGACGTCGTCCTCGCCGGCCTCGCCGTCCTTGCGGATGCGGTGCAGCTCCTCCATCGCCTTGCGGCGGATGTTGCGCACCGAGACCTTGGCGTCCTCCCCCTTGCCCTTGGCCTGTTTGACCAGTTCCCGGCGACGTTCCTCGGTGAGCTGCGGAACCGCCACCCGGATCAGGGTGCCGTCGTTGGTGGGGTTGACGCCGAGGTCGGAGTTGCGAATCGCCGTCTCGATCGCACCCACCTGGCTGGCTTCGTAGGGCTTGATGACGACGAGGCGCGCCTCGGGCACGTTGATGCTGGCCAGTTGCGTGATGGGCGTGGCCGCGCCGTAGTAGTCGATCACGATCCGCGAGAACATGCCGGGGTTGGCGCGCCCGGTCCGGATGGTCGACAAGTCGTCGCGGGCAACCGCCACCGCCTTTTCCATTTTCTCTTCCGCGTCGAAGAGAGCCTCGTCAATCATGTGCGCCGCTCCTCCTCATTGCCGCGCTGCGCATCCTCGCACGCGCAAGTCATCGCGTCTTCGGTTCAGGTGGTGACCAGAGTCCCGATCTTCTCACCAGCGACCGCTCGGGCGATATTGCCATTGGTCAGCAGGTTGAACACCAGGATCGGCATGCCATTGTCCATGCACAGGCTGAACGCGGTTGCATCGGCCACTCGTAACCCGCGATCGATGACCTCACGGTGACTGATCGCGGCGATCAATTCGGCATCGGGATGCTGCCGCGGATCCGCGTCGAACACGCCGTCGACGGCCTTCGCCATCAGGACCACCTCGGCGCCGATCTCCAGGGCACGCTGCGCGGCCGTGGTGTCGGTGGAGAAGTACGGCAGCCCCATACCGGCGCCGAAGATCACCACGCGCCCCTTCTCCAGGTGGCGTACGGCGCGCAGGGGTAGGTAGGGCTCGGCGACCTGACCCATGGTGATCGCGGTCTGCACCCGGGTGACAATGCCTTCCTTTTCCAGGAAGTCTTGCAGCGCGAGGCTGTTCATGACGGTGCCCAACATGCCCATGTAGTCCGAACGGGTGCGTTCCATGCCGCGCTGCTGAAGCTGCGCACCCCGGAAGAAATTGCCACCGCCGATCACGACGGCGACCTGGACACCGCCGCGAACCACCTCGGCGATCTGTCGCGCCACCCGCGCCACGACATCGGGATCCAGGCCGACCTGGCCGCCGCCGAACATCTCACCGCCGAGTTTGAGCAACACCCGCGAATACCTGGCCCGGCTCAGCGGCTGGCCAGGAGCCAGTCCATTTTCCGGTGCAGGTGTCGATACGCCGTTGCTGGTGACCGGCTCCGGCCTCGGAGCCGCCGAGCCGGCGACCTGGGGCTCCCTGGACTCCGTCATCAGACTCCTCGCATGAGAGTGCCATCCCGGGTGATCTCCATCCGGAACGGCATTTCACATCCTGCCTCATCGCAGCACAACGCAGCGTTGACGGGGTGCATTATGCAGATAGTTGGCGCGCCGGACCAATTTTCGAGTCTCCCAGTACCGGAATACCCGGTCATGTGCGCTTTCTTCGGGCTCGCGTTTGAGCCGCGGTTGGCATGGGAACCCGGATGAGCGCGGCAGTAATATGCGGTCTTGAGCAATGGGACCGGCCTCGCCGTATGACCGGGTGGATCGCTCGCGATCGCCGTTGAGCATTGGGATCGCTCACAGTACGCCAACGAGGAGGAAGCATTTCCATGGCTGAAGAGAACAAGTCGGGACCCGCCGAAGCTGTGAAAGGCGTCGTCGAGGACGTCAAAGGTAAGGCCAAGGAGGCCGTAGGCGCGGTGGCCGGTCGTGATGACCTCACCCGCGAAGGGCAGGCGCAGCAAGACAAGGCCGACGCGCAGCGTGACGCGGCGAAGAAGGAAGCCGAAGCGGAAGCCGCGCGCGGCGGCGCCAAAGCGGCCGAGGAGCGCCAGAAAGACAGCCAGTAGCACGTCGTAGCCGATGGGCCTGGTCCGTGAAACGGGCCAGGCCCATCGCTTTTTGAAGCCGGGCCGCCCTTGAGTTTGCATAGCTTTGCATTAGTTTTCGGGCTTGGTGGGTATCCGGGGCCAGCGCCGTAAGACAGCTCCGCAGAGGTGCCTACGGACCGGGGGGAAACCGGGACGTCAAGGTTTGGAGAGGTCGTTGGACGTGGTGGTGCTCACCGATGAGGATGACTTCGAGTCGGCCCTACCGGTGTTGGCGACGTTCGCGCAGCCGATGCGCCGCACCACCCTGACGGCCGACACCGACGGGCAATACGCCATGGCCGACATCGCAATCATCGATGCGCGCAGCAACGTGGCGATGGCTCAAGACGTCAGCCATCGACTGAGGACCGACAATCCCCGGACCGCGCTGGTGGCCCTGGTGGCATCAGCGGAGTGTGCCACCGTCGACGTCGACTGCAATTTCGATGACGTGATGCTGCCCGGCACCGGCGCCGAAGAGTTACAGGCCCGGTTGCGCCTTGCGATCAGCCGCCGGCGCGGCGCGGTGGACGGCACGCTGAAGTTCGGCGACCTCCTTTTGCATCCCGCCAGTTTCACCGCGTCGCTGGACGGCAGCGACCTCGCTTTGACGCTCACCGAGTTCAAATTGCTGAATTTCCTTGTGCGGCACGCCGGTCGGGCATTCACCCGGACCCGGCTGATGCAGGAGGCGTGGGGCTACCACAGCACCGGCAAGGTGCGTACCGTCGACGTGCACATTCGGCGACTGCGCGCCAAGCTGGGCACCCGGCACCAATTCATGATCGACACCGTCCGGGAGTCGGCTACCGGGCGGTGACGCCACCGCGACCGGATGGGTTGTCGCCGTCCTGCTGACTCCGATCTGGACCTCGACCACGACGCCCGCGCGCATCCTGATCAACACGGATGCATCAGAGTCCTAATTGGACTACAGCGCTTTTGCGCCCATCAGCCAAAGAACGGGAATGCACGCTTGCGCGCCAGCGCATCCATTCCTTCCTGAATGGCGTCCTGCACCTCGTGATATTTGCTGTCGACGTATTGGTCGTCGTCCGCCCGCGCCGGATCGTTGTCAAGTTTCACGGCGGGCATGAACCGCGTTCTGATCTTGGCAGGCAAGGGCAGCTGCGGAAGCGCGGCCGGTGCGATCCCCCACGGCAACGAGACGGCCAACGGAAACACCTTGAGCCGCAAGATACGGTCCAGGCGCAGGGCTTTCGACAGTCGGTCGCCGCGGATCAGCACGGGCATCGCGTCGGCGCCGCCGACGGTCGCGATCGGCACGATCGGCACGCCGGCACGAATCGCCATCTTGACGAAGCCGGTCCGTCCCGCCAGGTTGGCCCGATCGCGCTCGGTCCACGGGCGCAGCGAGTCGACTTCCCCACCAGGCCACAGCGCCACGTCACGCCCTTCCGCCAATGCGGTGGCAATCGCGTCGGGTGCGGCCGGCAGCACTCCCATCGACCGGAAGTACCGCCCGAACACGGGGATCGCCATCAGCGCATCGTGAGCGGTGCCATGCAGGGTGCGTTCCTGCCCGAACCGCCGCCACCATTGCAGGCCGACGGTCCACGCATCCCAGACGAACGGGGCCCCGGAGTGGATCCCCACCAAAAGCGCTGGCGGCGACTCCGGAATGTTCTCCCAGCCGTCGATCTCCATCCGAAACCAGTAATCCACCAGCACATTCCAGAAATATTTCTGTCGTTGCAATGCGGTCTCGTCCTGGCCGGAGAGATCCCATCGCGCCGCGCGCTCGGCCACCCAGCCGCTCAGCCCGCCGCCTTGCTTGCTGCGTCGCTCGTCCATTGCCGCGCGGGCTTCTTCGGCGTGCCGCCGTGCTTGAGCGCGTACCGACGTCGGCCTGTGATCCGGGTTACCCATGCCTTGGGGCATACCCGATTCGGGTGCGCACAATTCCCCAGACGCAATTCTCCCCGCGTCACTCGGCGTGGCGCGGGGAGAATTCACCACCGGCTTAGGTGTGCGGCGCGGGCGCAGGCTGGGCACCCGGTGCCGGGCTGTTCGGCGCGGCAGGCGCCGAACCACCCTCCACGTTCGACGTCCACATCAGGATGTCCTGCATCCCGTCGTTGTAGACGACGCCGTTCGGAGGCGCGCCGGTCACGTCGAAGTACAGCGTGCCGGTCGACTCATTGCCCTGGGCGATCGGTGCCGGGTTGAGCCCATTAGGAGCCCCAACCTTGTCGATCACCCGGTAGTTCTGGCCGTTGGGCCCGCGGGCGATGAAATCGTTGACCATGGGAGTCACCAACCCGCCGTCGGACCTGGCGGTGACGTCGGCCTGGTACAGCGTGCCTTTCGGCGTGTAGCCGGGGATGGCGACGTTGCTTGGCTGCAGGTTGCTCACCGTGTAGTTGGTGACCAGCGCCCCGTCGACGAGTTGCTCGCTGGCCCCGAACCCCTGAATGTTGGGCGCAGCGGAAGCGGGCGTCGCGAAAATAGTCGCAACCGCTATCCCCCCGGCGGCGGCAGCTGTCGCAACAGCAGTCTTGGTGACCTTCATTGTCCATTTCCTTTCGTGTCGAACAATTGCCCTCCGAAAGGGCACAGAGATATGAGCAGCAAATAGCCGGGCGGCCTCGTTGTTAAACATCTGCACCTATATCGGCCGGTTAACCATAAAAAACGGGTTGCATTCTTACGCTGGATCTTTCGCAACAGTAGGCAACAATTGCACCATTACTCACAACCGGCCGTGGCGGTTAGGTCGTGCACCGGCGGGTAGTCGGTGCGCTGAGGCCCTACCTGGCAATCGGCGTGTGGGCGGGCCGATCCGAGACAGCCGTGAAGGGGGCAGTCAGGTGCAACGCGGAAACTCCAAGCATGGTTCGCGCGAGGACGACGCGCTCAAGGAAGAACTGGAAGGCACCGTTCGCGGCAACAGATCCAGTCGCAGTGAGGAATGGCGGGATCCGGAACCGCCGGCCGACGACGACCCCGATGTTGCGACGGCGGGCCCGGTGCCGCGCGAATCGTGAAGCGGTGGGCGGGTCGGAGCCTGAGGCTTGCGCGGTTCGTCCGCACTGTGAATCACACATTTGAGTAGAGGAAATTCCATGGGCTTTGTGGCGCAACAACAATCCGTCCCCGGTGTGCAAGCGCAGATGGACCCGGTTCCTGATTGTGGTGAAAATAGTTACCAGGGCTCGGGCAAACTGCTGGGCAAAAAGGCGATCATCACGGGCGGCGACAGCGGCATCGGGCGCGCGGTCGCGATCGCCTTCGCGCGCGAAGGCGCCGACGTGCTGATCGCCTACCTCAACGAGGATGACGACGCACGCGAAGTCGCCCGTTACGTCACCAACGCCGGCCGCAAATGCATACTGGTGCCCGGCGATCTCTCCGACGCCCAGCACTGCCGCGACGTCGTAGACCGGGCGGTGCAGGAACTGGGTGGCGTGGACATCCTGGTCAACAACTCCGCCTTTCAGATGATGCACCAAAGCCTCGACGAGATCAGCGACGAGGAGTGGGAGTACACCTTCCGGCTCAACATCGGTGCGTATTTCCACCTCGCCAAGGCGGCCGTGCCGCACATGAGCCCCGGCTCGTCGATTATCGGCAGCTCATCGGTCAATTCCGATACACCCAATCCCACCCTGGCGCCTTATGCCGCGACGAAGGCGGCCATCGCCAATTTTTCGGCCAGCCTGGCCCAACTGTTGGGCGACAAAGGAATTCGGGTCAACAGTGTGGCTCCCGGACCGATATGGACGCCACTGATCCCGTCGACCATGCCGCCGGACAGCGTGGAATCCTTCGGCGACAACGTGCCGCTGGGACGCGCCGGTCAGCCCGCCGAACTTGCTCCGATCTACGTGCTGCTGGCCTCCGACGACGCGAGCTACATCTCCGGAGCGCGGGTGGCGGTGACCGGCGGGCGACCGATCCTCTAGCGAAAGCCGTTACAGCGCACGAAAATATCCAGGCGCTCACGAGCGCCGGTTCACACCCAACTCGTCGACGATCGGGTTCTGGGTCGAAGTCGGCTGCGAGTAGTGGACGCAACCATGGCAGTCCGGGTGCCCGCTGACTAAACCGCTCCGGCCGCAAGAATGTGGACAAAGCAGTGAGCCGAAAACTTGCGCGCTGGCCGCCATTTCGGCGTAATACGACGCCCGTTCAGCGGCCGCGAACCCGGCGGTTGTGCTTCTTGATCGCCTCGACCAACTCCGACTTGTTCATCGTGGATCGGCCGGCGATGTCTAGACGACGGGCCAAGCCGAGCAGGTGCTTTTTGCTGGCGTTGGCATCGACGCCCTCGGCCGACTGCCCGGTCGGCCGCAGCCCGCCGCTCTCGGCCCGCTCATCGGATGGGCCCTTCTCGTCCTTGGGCTCCCAGTGATCGCCGACCTTTTCGAAGCTGTGCTTGACGGCGGCGTACGCCACCCGGTGGGCGCGCTCCTCGCTGCCGTACTCGTCGGCGGCCGCGTCGTGGGTCTTCGCGAACGTGCGTTGGGCCTTGGCGCTGGAACGTTGCAACGTGCTGGGCAATTCGCTCTTTTTTGCCGCGCCGCCTTTCGTCGTTTTCGGCATCGAACCTCCTCGTGTGCCGCATGCGCTGCGGGTAACCGGTCGGTTACCCCGTCGGCGCGCCCACAATCACGGTCTGAACAAATGTGCGCATCGCGTCGGTGAAATATGTCAATATCATTGACATGATTCAGGCCGACGATGCTCCGCTGGGTTACCTCCTCTACCGGGTTGGGGCGGTGCTGCGTCCAGAGGTCGCCAGCGCGTTGGGTCCGCTGGGCCTGACCCTGCCCGAATTCGTTTGCCTGCGCATACTTTCGATGTTCCCGGGAATGTCGAGCGCCGAGTTGTCCCGCCACACCAACGTCACTCCGCAGGCGATGAACACGGTGCTGCGCAAGCTGGAAGAGGTCGGTGCGGTGACGCGGCCGTCGTCGGTGTCCTCAGGGCGCGCGCTCCCGGCGAATTTGACCGGTCAGGGCCGCGCCCTGCTCAAGCGCGCTGAAGGAGCCGTCCGCGGCGCCGACGCCCGCATCTTGGCCAGGCTCACCGAAACTCAGCAGCGCGAATTCAAAAGGATGCTCGAGAAGCTCGGCTCCGACTAGCGACTAGCGACTCGCGAGCGCGGCCGCGGCGATTGCCAGCGCGGCTAAGCCGGGCGAAGCAGGTCGCCGCCATCAGGCCAGCCGGGCGAAGCGGTCGCCGCCATCAGGTTCTGATCATCCGGTGGCGTGAATGCGCGCCCACGGCCGCGCCTCTTCGAGCTCATAGGCCAATTCGAGCAGCAAAGATTCCTGCCCCATATCGGCCGACAGCATCATGCCCACCGGCATGCCATGGGCGGACTGAGCCAGCGGCAGCGAGATCGCGGGTTCGCCGGTGACGTTGTGCAGCGGGGTGAACGAGACCCAATCGATCAGCCGGCTGATGACCTGCTGGTAATCGGTGGGCGCCAGGAACCCGACGCGGGGCGTCTCGTCGGCGACGGTCGGTGTGAGCACCGCATCGTAGGTACGGAAGAACTGTGCGGTGCGTCTGCGCGCCCGGCGCAGCCGCACGATCGCCGTCGGAAGGCGGTGAACGTTGCGGCTGGTGTGGCGAAGAAGACCCAGCGTCAGGCTGTCCAGCTTGCTTCGATCGAACGTCTCGCCGAACAGGTGCCGCCCCCCGCTCACCTGGGCCAGCGCCAAAAATCCCCAATACATGACGAAGTCGTCGGCGAAACTGGCCGCGACCGGGGGCTCGTCGACGTGTTCGACACGGTGGCCCAGCTCCTCGAGCAAGCCGGCGGACTTCAACGTCAGTTCCCGCATCTGCGGACTGCACTCGCGCTGTACCGACCGGGTCAGCACAGCGATCCGCAGCCGCTGCCGGCCCGGTGCGGTGACGTCCCCGACCGGTGCCAGCTTGGGGTTACGCCAGATCCCCTCGGCCTCGCGGTAAAAGGCCGCGGTGTCACGGACCGAACGCGTCACCACGCCGTTGACGACGACACCGACCGGCATCCGGCGCAGCGTCGCGTCCAGAGGCAGCCGGCCACGCGACGGTTTGAGTCCGACCAACCCGTTGCACGCGGCCGGAATCCGGATCGAACCGCCGCCGTCGTTGGCGTGCGCCATGGGCACCACGCCGGCGGCGACGAACGCACCCGAACCCGACGATGACGCGCCGGCGGTGTAGTCGGTGTCCCACGGATTGCGGACCGGGCCCAACCGCGGGTGCTCGGCCGAGGCGCTGAACCCGAATTCGGATAGCTGCGTCTTGCCCACCGGGGCCAGCCCGGTGGCCAGGAACAGCTCGGTGAAGACGCTGTCCGCGACGGCATTCCAGCTCGTCCACGCGTCGGTGCCGTGCATGCTGGGCTGGCCGGCGACGTCGACGTTGTCCTTGATGAACGTCGGGACACCACCGAAGTAACCGCTGGGAGGGTCCGCCGCCGGCCGCCCGCGCTTGCTCAAAAGCCGCGTACGCCAACCCGTTTAGCAGCGGGTCGACGGCCTCGGTGCGAGCGATCGCGGCCTCGAGCACCTCGGCCCTGCCGACCCGACCGGATCTCAGGGCGTCGGCCAGGCCGACCGCGTCCAGATCGCCAAGGGCATCGTCGCCGAACGCGTGCACGTGTCGCATGACACTGACGCTAGCCCGCGCCCCGTGCCGCCGGGAGGTTTCCCGCTTGTGCCCGTCCCGGCCCGGACCGCTGGGTCAGGCGTGGGTCAGGCCTGGCCCACCTCGAAGCGGACGAACCGCGTCACCGTGACACCGGCGTCGTCAAGCAGCGCCTTGACCGTCTTCTTGCTGTCGGACACCGACGGCTGCTCGAGCAGCACCGCGTCCTTGAAGAAGCCGTTCAGCCGGCCCTCGACGATCTTGGGCAGGGCCTGCTCCGGCTTGCCTTCCGCCTTGGCGGTTTCCTCGGCGATGCGGCGCTCGCTGGCCACCACGTCCTCGGGCACGTCGTCGCGGGACAGGTAGCGGGCCTTGAGCGCGGCGATCTGCAGAGCGACGGCGTGGGCGGCGTCTTTATCTGCGGCGGTTCCGCCGCCCGAGTACTCGACCAGCACACCGACCGCGGGCGGCAGGTCGGCGGCCCGCCGATGCAGGTAAGTCTCGACGGCGCCGTCGAAGTTCGCGACGCGGCGCAACTCCAACTTCTCGCCGATCTTGGCCGACAGCTCCGCGATTGCCTGCTCGACGGTCTTAGTACCCGAGGGTTGGTCGATAGAAGAAGCCTTGAGCTCGTCGACGTCCTTGGCCTTCGACGACACGGCCGCAGCCACGATCTGGTCGGCCAGCGACTGGAACTCCGCGTTCTTGGCGACGAAGTCGGTCTCGCTGTTCAGCTCGATCAGCGCCCCGCCCTGGGCCGCGACCAGACCTTCGGCCGTCGCACGCTCGGCACGCTTGCCGACGTCTTTGGCGCCCTTGATGCGGAGCGCCTCGACCGCCCTGTCGAAGTCGCCGTCGTTTTCGGCCAGCGCGTTCTTGCAGTCGAGCATGCCGGCACCGGTGAGTTCCCGAAGCCGCTTGACGTCGCCAGCGGTGAAGTTCGCCAATGGTCAGCCTTCCTATGAGGGGTCAGTGGTCGGTTCGGGGCTGCCCGCAGCGGCGTCGGTGGGGGCGGTGGTGGTAGCGGCGGCCAGCAGCTCCTGCTCCCATTCGGCGAGCGGCTCGGCGGCCGCGATCCCCGGCCTCGGGCTTGCCGTCACCGCGGCCGACGCCGGCGCGGGCCTGCAGGCCCTCCGCGACGGCCGAGGCGATCACCTTGGTCAGCAACGCGGCCGACCGGATCGCGTCGTCGTTGCCCGGAATCGGGTAGTCGACCTCGTCGGGGTCGCAGTTGGTGTCCAGGATCGCGATGATCGGGATGTTCAGCTTGCGAGCCTCCGCGACCGCGAGATGCTCCTTGTTGGTGTCGACGACCCAGATGGCCGACGGGACCTTGGCCATGTCCCGGATACCGCCGAGGCTGCGCTCCAGCTTGTTCTTCTCGCGGGTCAGCATCAAGATTTCCTTCTTGGTGCGGCCCTCGAAGCCACCGGTCTGCTCCATCGCCTCGAGCTCCTTGAGGCGCTGCAGCCGCTTGTGCACGGTGGAGAAGTTGGTGAGCATGCCGCCCAGCCAGCGCTGGTTCACGTACGGCATGCCGACGCGGGTCGCCTCGGCGGCGACGGACTCCTGCGCCTGCTTCTTGGTGCCGACGAACAGCACACTGCCGCCGTGGGCGACGGTCTCTTTGACGAACTCGTACGCCTGGTCGATGAAGGTCAGCGTCTGCTGCAGGTCGATGATGTAGATGCCGTTGCGGTCGGTGAAGATGAACCGCTTCATTTTGGGATTCCAGCGACGGGTCTGGTGCCCGAAGTGGGTGCCGCTGTCCAGCAGCTGCTTCATGGTTACGACGGCCATGGTTGTGCCTTACTTGTGTCGGTTGTCGCCTGGCATCGGGTGAGGCCGGGCCCTGGCGGCTGCTGCGATGCCGGACCCGGCCCGGAAAAACCCCGGTCGGGACCGCCCGGCATGCAATGCGAACTCCTAGTGGAACCAGAGACGCGACGCAGACGCGCGAAGTCAGCCCGCGAACGAGCTGCGACCAGCAGTTTACACCGGCTCAGCCGGTGGTTTTGCCACGCTTCCCCAGCCGGGCGGCTCGTCCACAAAAACCGGCGGGCCGGGTGGCCAGGCCGGCGGTGATGCGCTGAACTGCCTGGATGCGGTGGACAGCGCTGCTGTTATGTGCGGGCCTGGTCAACGCGGTGCCCGCGGTTGCCGCCGGGGATCGCCTGGACTGGCCGCTGCGCCCGCCCCCGGTGGTCGCCCGGGCCTTCGACGCGCCGTCGCCCAACTGGAATCCCGGACACCGGGGCGTGGACCTGGCCGGCACCGCCGGTCAGCCGGTTTACGCCGCGGGCGCCGGGACGGTGGTATTCGCCGGGCTGCTGGCCGGACGGCCGGTGGTGTCGCTCGCCCATCCCGGGGGATTGCACACCAGTTATGAGCCGGTCCGGGCAGCCGTGCGGGTCGGCCAGGCGGTGACGGCCGCGACCGCGATCGGCGAGCTGATGGTCGGGCATGCCGGGTGCCCGGTCGCGGCGTGTTTGCACTGGGGCGCGATGTGGGGGCCGGCGTCGGGTGCGGACTACGTCGATCCGCTGGGTCTGCTGAAGTCCACACCGATCCGGCTCAAACCCCTGCATCGCTGAGCGGGCGGGCCTCACGCCCGAGGGTGGGCCTGATCGTGCACCGCGCGCAACCGGGACACCGCGACGTGGGTGTACAGCTGGGTGGTCGCCAGGCTCGAATGGCCGAGCAACTCCTGGACAACCCGCAGGTCAGCACCGCCTTCGAGCAGGTGCGTGGCCGCGCTGTGCCGCAGGCCGTGCGGCCCCATGTCCGGCGCGCCGTCCACCGCGGCGACGGTCTGATGCACCACCGTGCGCGCCTGGCGAACGTCGAGCCGGCGGCCCCGCGCGCCCAGCAGCAGCGCCGGGCCCGACTCCGCGTTCGCCAGCGCCGGGCGGCCGTCGGCCAGCCACGCGTCGAGCGCCTCGCCGGCCGGCCTGCCGAACGGCACGCTGCGTTGCTTGTTGCCCTTGCCGAGCACGCGCAGCAGCCGATGCCGGGTGTCGACGTCGTCGATGTCCAGCCCGCACAGCTCGCTGACCCGGATCCCGGTGGCATACAACATCTCCACGATCAGCTGGTCCCGCAATGCCATCGGATCACCTTGCTGCGCACCGGATTTGGCGGCGGCCATGGCGGCGGCCGCCTGGTCCTGGCGCAGCACCGAGGGCAGGGGGCGGTGCGCCTTGGGAACCTGCAGCCGGGCGGCCGGGTCCGCGGTCAGCAGGCCGCGCCGCACGGCCCACGCGGTGAAGGCCTTGACCGCCGAGGTGCGCCGGGCCAGTGTCGTGCGGGCGACACCGGCGGCGGCCGCGGCGGACAGCCAGGAGCGCAGCAGGGGCAGGCTCAGCCCGTCCAAACCGGCGCCGCGGCCCTCGGCGAAGGCGAGCAACGAGCGCAGGTCGCCAAGATAGGCACGACGGGTGTGCGCTGAACGGCCGCATTGCAAATCCAGGTACTCGTCGAATTCGTCGAGGATCGCCTGCACTTCCCCACGGTCGCAGGCGTGGCCCGGGTCGCTCTAGTCGACGCGCCGAAGTGTGTCCGGGGTGAGATCTTTGAGCGTGGGATAGCCGTCGACGGCCATGATCAGGTCCGCTTCAGCCAGGATCGAGCGCAGCACGTGCACGATGCCGTCGGCGCCGCCGAGCGCCAGGCCGTAGGCGTATGGCCGGCCGATCCCCACGGCCGTGGCCCCCAGCGCGAGCGCCTTGACGACGTCGGCGCCGCTGCGGATTCCCGAATCGAACAGCACAGGTATCCCGTCGGCCGCCTCGACGACTCCGGGCAGGCACGCGAGGGCGGACAGGCCGCCGTTGGCCTGGCGGCCGCCGTGGGTGGAGCAGTAGATGCCGTCGACGCCGCCGTCCTTGGCGCGCCGCGCGTCATCGGGGTGACAGATGCCCTTGATGATCAGCGGCAGGTCGGTCAGCGACCGCAGCCAACCGAGATCGTCCCAGGTCAGAGGATTTCCGAAGGTCGTCACCCACTGCAGCACGGTGCCTTGCGGGTCCTCTTCCGGCGGGCGCTGCAGGCTGGCACGGAACACCGGATCGCTGGTGTAGTTGCTCAGGCAGAGACCCCGCAGCTGGGGGAAGTTGGCCGTGGTGAGGTCGCGCGGCCGCCACCCGGGAATCCAGGTGTCGAGGGTGACGATGATGCCCTGGTAACCGGCGGCTTCGGCCCTCTGGACGAGGCTGGCGGCCAGGTCGCGATCCTTGGGGGTGTACAGCTGGAAGAACCCGGGGGTGTCACCGAACTGCGCGGCGACGTCTTCCATTGGGTCGGCGGTCAGGGTGGAAACGACCATCGGGACGCCGGTGGTCGCCGCGGCGCGTGCGGTCGCCAGGTCGCCCTGGCCGTCTTGGGCACAGATGCCGATGACGCCGATCGGCGCCATGAACACCGGCGACGGCAAGGTCAGGCCGAACATCTCCACCGACAGGTCGCGAGCCGCGGCACCGACGAACATGCGTGGTATCAGGCCCCAGTGATCGAACGCCTCCCGGTTGGCCCGCTGCGTGCGTTCGTCGCCCGCGCCGCCGGTGACGTAGGACCAGACCGACGGTGGCATGGCCCGTTCGGCCCGCGCCTCCAGCTCCGCGAACGCCATGGGCAACGCGGGCGCCACCCCGCCCAGGCCCTTGAAGTAGATCTCGTTCTGGTAGTCGCCGAATGCCATGCGATAGACAATGCCAGGCGGGCCTCAGGCTGACGAGTTCGCCGACTCCGCCTGCGCCAGTTCTTTCTTCCATTGCCGGAAGGTCTCTTCGGTGCGGCCGCGGCGCCAATACCCCGAGATCGACGACGCCCATTTGGCGTCCACGCCGCGCTCCTTGCGGATGTAGGGGCGCAGATTGTGCATGACGGCCTGGGCCTCGCCGTGGATGAAGACGTGCACCTGCCCGGGCAGCCAGGGGGCGCTGGTGACGGCCTCGATCAGCGGCGCGTGGTCGCCGGCACGGTCCTCGGGAACCAGGTCGGCACGCCCGCCGCGATAGACCCAGTGCACCTCGACGCCTTCGGGTGCGGTCAGCGGGATCTCGTCCTCTTGGCCCGCGACCTCGATGAAAGCCTTGCCGACCGCGCTGGGCGGCAACGCTTCCAGCGCCGCGGCGATGGCCGGCAGCGCCGATTCGTCGCCGGCCAGCAGGTGCCAGTCGGCCGCCGGGTCTGGCGTGTACGCGCCGCCGGGGCCCATCAGATAGATCAGCTGGCCGGACTGGGCGGTGGACGCCCACTGACCCGCGATGCCGTGCTCTCCGTGCACAACGACGTCGAGCGTGATCCGGCGTTTCTCGACGTCGACGTGGCGGACGGTGAGCGTCCGCACCGAAGGCTTTTTCTCCGGCGGCAGGTCCGCGAAGCTGTCGAGGGTCAGCGGCTCGGGCAAGCCGGCCACGTCGACGTCGTCGGCGACAAACACCAGCTTGACGTAGGAGTCGGTGAACTTGCTCGGCACGAAAGCGTCAAAATCCTTGCTCCCGAGCACTATCCGCACCATGTGCGGTGTGAGTTGTTCGGTACCGACAACCTCGAAGCGTTGCAGTGGTCGACCCGCCACTTGTCCTCCTGTCCAAACCCCAGCCCCCGGTCGACTATACGAGTCGCGTCGTTGATGCGGCCTGACCTGCGGCAACCCGGACAATTCGCCAGCGCCCGTCCTGGCGCTGCACCAACCCGGCCAGCTCGAGCATCGCCAGCGGCCCCAGCGCCAGCTCGGGCACCATTCCCGATGCGACGGCGATCTCGTCGACCGTGGCGGCGCCGCGGCCCGGCAACGCCTCGTAGACCCGGCGCTCGGCGTCGCTGAGGCCGTCGAGTGGCGTCGTGGGATGCGGATCGTCGCAGGCCAGTTCGCCGATGTGGCCGACGAGCTCGACGACATGGTCGGCGCGGGTGACCAGCTCGGCGCCGTTGCGCAGTAGGGCATGGCAGCCCGCCGACGCCGACGACGTGACAGGGCCCGGCACCGCGGCGACCACCCGACCCAACGCCCGCGCCCAGGCCGCGGTGTTGGCCGCGCCGCTGCGCAGACCGGCTTCCACCACGACGGCGGCCCCCACCACGGCGGCCACCAGACGATTGCGGGTCAGGAACCGGTGCCGGGCCGGGCGAATACCGGGCGCGTACTCGGTAAAAAGCAGCCCCTGCTGGCCGATCCGGTGCAGCAGCGCGGTGTGACCGCTCGGGTAGGGAACGTCGAGCCCGCCGGCCAGGACGGCCACAGTGACGCCGTCGCAGTCCAGCACGGCGCGGTGCGCCGCGCCATCGATGCCGTAGGCGCCGCCCGAGACCACCGCGACGTCGCGCTGCGCCAACCCGGCCGCCAGTTCGCCGGCAACATGCTCGCCGTACGTGGTCGACGCGCGCGTCCCGACCACGGCCGCAGCCCGGTGCGCGGCCTCATCGAGCCGCACGGGTCCCAGCGCCCACAACACCATTGGCGAGACCATCGGCGCACCTCCGCCGGGTCGCGGTGCGGCGCCGCGGAATGCGGCGAACGCCAGCAGCGGCCACTCGTCGTCGTCCGGGGTGATCAACCGTCCGCCACGCCGGGCCAGCATCTCGAGATCGGCTGCACTGCGGTCGATTTCGCGCCGGGCCTCGGTGCGCCGGGCCACGTTCTCGTCGACCAGTCCACGCCGGATCCGCTCGGCGGCCTCCACCGGGCCGACGCGCTGTACCAGAGCGGCAAGTTCGGCGCAGGGCGGCTCGGCCACCCGAGACAGGTAGGCCCACGCGCGCAATGCGGGATCGTCGAGCGCCGTCGTCATCGCCCTGCCTCCGGCTCCAAGAATCCGCCAAGAGTCCTTCCAGCCCCGCGCGCGAACGTGGTGTTGTCAGTCACCCGCCGCACGCCGGCCCGCAACGAACGGAACGACCCATGATCCTGGACCTGCCGATGGTGTACAGCGTGTCCGAGCGGCCAATGAACCCGTGGGCCGTCGCGGCCTTCGCGCTCAGCCTGGTCAGCTGGATCGGCTTTCCCATCCCCATCATCAGCATCGGTCTGGCCTGCATTGGGTTGCGGGAGATGGAACAGCGGGGTGAAAGCGGCCGTGCCGTAGCCCAATTCGCCCGCGCGTTCGCGATCCTGGTGACCGTGGCGATAGCGCTGCGGGGCGGGCACACCGATTGGCTGACGATGGCGCGCTGGTAGCGTGCCCGGCCGGCGGGTCGGGGCGCTCATCGCTGCGCACCTGGTTGGCGGAAGCTGAGTGCGGCAGCCACTTCGTCGGTCCCGGGAGACGTGCGCCCGGCCAGGTCGGCCAGGCTCCACGCGACGCGCAACGTGCGGTCGAGGCCACGGATGCTGAGCAGTCCGCGGTCCAGCGCCCGTTGCAGCGGCTCCATCGCCGCGTTGCTGAGACGGAACTTTCGGCGCAGCAGCGCCCCGCTGACTTCGGCGTTGGTGCGAAATCCGTGTGGCAGCCAGCGCTGGGCGGCGGCCGCGCGGGCCAGCGCCACCCGGTGGCGGACCTGCGCCGTCGATTCAGCGTCTCCGCCCGAGAACGCCCCGGCCTTCACCTGATGCATCTGCACGCGGAGGTCCACCCGGTCCAGCAGCGGGCCCGACAGTTTGCCCAGGTAGCGGCGTTTGGCTGCCGCCGCGCAGATGCAGTCCTGCGGGTCGGCCGGGGCGCACGGGCACAGGTTGGCCGCCAGCACCAGCTGGAACCGGGCGGGATAACACGCCACCCCGTCGCGGCGGGCGAGGCGAATCTCGCCGTCCTCCAACGGTGTTCGCAGCGCTTCCAGCGCGCTGACCCGGATCTCGGCGCATTCGTCGAGGAAGAGCACCCCGCGGTGCGCCCGGCTGACGGCGCCCGGCCGGGCCATCCCGGACCCTCCGCCGACGAGCGCGGCGACGCTGGAACTGTGGTGCGGCGCCACAAAAGGCGGTCTGGTGATCAACGGTGTGTCTCCCGACAGCAAGCCGGCCACCGAGTGAATCGCCGTGACTTCCAGGGACTCGGCATCCGTCAGCGGCGGCAACAACCCCGGAAGGCGTTGGGCGAGCATGGTTTTACCCACTCCCGGCGGCCCGGTGAGCATGAGGTGGTGAGCCCCGGCGGCGGCCACCTCCACCGCGAACCGCGCCTGTGTCTGCCCCACCACGTCGACCAGATCCGCCTCGGGGTCGCCGTCCGTGGGCTTCGCGTCGATCCTGCCGTCCAGGGCGCCCCCGCCGCCGAGCCACTTCTGCAGCTGCGCCAAGGTGCGCGCCCCCCAAACGTCGATGCCGTCGACCAGGCTGGCCTCGGCGAGGTTGTCCACCGGAACCACCACGGCCGGCCAGCCGTCGCGTTTGGCGGCCAGCACGGCGGGCAGCACCCCGCGCACCGGCCGGACCCGACCGTCCAGGGACAGCTCTCCGAGCAGCACCGTTTTCTCCAGCCGGTCCCACGGGTTCTTGCGCTGCGCCGACAACACCGCGGCGGCCAGGGCGATGTCGTAAACCGACCCCATTTTGGGCAGCGTCGCCGGCGACAGCGCCAGCGTCAGCCGCGCCATGGGCCAGGTGTTCCCGCAATTGGTGACGGCCGCCCGGACGCGGTCGCGCGATTCCTGCAGGGCGGCATCGGGCAAGCCCACCAGGTGCACGCCCGGCAACCCGGAAGTGATGTCGGCTTCGATCTCCACGATCTGTCCGTCCACGCCGCGCACCGCGACGGAGAATGCGCGTCCCAGCGCCATCAGCCGATCCCTTGCAGGTGGGTGATCTCGGGGGTGCGGCGGCGCCCGATCCGCACGCCGATCACGTCGATGCGGATCGCCGCGCAGCGCTGGTCCTGGCCGGCCAGCCACAGCCCGGCCAGCCTGCGCAACCGTAGAACCTTGCGCGGGGTCACCGCATGCGCCAGTCCCCCGTAGCCGTCCCCGGTGCGGGTCTTCACTTCGACGAACACCACCGTCGAAGTGGCGTCGTCGCGGGCGATGATGTCGAGTTCGCCGTAGCGGCAGCGCCAGTTGCGTTGCAGGATCCGCAATCCCGTCCGCGTCAGATGATCCACGGCGAGCGCCTCGCCCATCGCCCCCAGCTGGATCCGGGTCATCGTCGTTTCGGTCGTCATGGGGTCAAGATGCCCCGCGACCCCGACGAGATGGGTCACCATCGCGACCCGCGGCCGCTCGCACCGGCCGGTTATCCCCAGTGCGGCGCCCATCCACAGCCGGGCGACGCAACCCGGGTGCGGCTAGGTGACCCGGTCCGCCGCCCCTGGCGCTCTCACACCCGGGCGGCCAGCGCTTCCAACGTCTCGGCCGAAGAGTGCAGCGGACGCCAGCCCAGCTGGGTCCTGGCCTTGGTGGTGTCCATCACCATCGACGTCCGCGCGGTGTGCAGCCATTCCAGCATGGACGGCACCCTCGGCACCCGCGAGATCGCCGCGGAGGCCGCCGTGGCGGCCACGGCGGGGACCCGCACCGGGCGCCCGCCCAGCGCCCTGGCCACGTCGGCCACCGTCACCACCCCGTCACCGGCGATGTTGTACACCCCCGGCGGCGCCGGGGCGGTGGCCGCCAGCGCGATGGCCGCCGCGACGTCGTCGTGGTGGACCAGCTGCAGCGGGTAGCCGGGATCCGGCACTACCGGCTTCAGGATCGGGACGGCTTTGACCACCGCACGCACCGGGCCGGGCAGCTGGTTCCACGGCATGGCGTCGGCCAGGGCGGTGGCGTTGGGCCCGGCCACCACGCAGGGCCGCAGAACGAACACCTCGAGCGACGAGTCCTTGGTGATGTCGGCGAGCAGCGCCTCGCAGGCCGCCTTCTGCTCGGAGTAGTAGTGCTCCGCGGAACCGCGGGCCGCCACGTCCTCGGTCAGCGGGACGGGGTTGTCGGAGTGGTAGCCGTACGCCGCCACCGACGACGTGTACACCAGGCGCCGGGGCCGCTCGGCGGCAACCGTCGCCTCGAACACGTTGCGGGTGCCTTCCAGATTCACCCGGGCGCTCTCATCGCGCGAACCCATGATGATGAAGGCCAGGTGGAGCACCACATCGGCCTGCGCGACCAAGGCGTCGACGGCCTCGCGGTCCAGGATGTCGCCCTGCTGGTAGGTGGTCTTCAGCCAGCCGCGCGACGACGGGTCAAACGGGCGGCGAGCCATCCCGATGATCGCGTCGACGGCGGGTTCACGTTCCAGCGCCGTCACAGCGGAGATACCGATCTCCCCGGTCGGTCCGGTCACCGCGACGGTCACTCCCATGCAGAACGTCCTTCCCTCCCGCGGCCAGCCGAAACCCGCGTGCCGAATATCACCAGGCCCCCGGCGCGCGCATTCGGCGCGTGGTAGAACCATCTTCCAACGTCTCGCGATCTGTGAGCGGTTGGGCGTGCGGATCCCCCGCATAGTCAGCGAGGGCTTGGCGGTCAACGGTGACCTGCGAGATGCCCGGATCACCGCAACCGGACGAAACAGCGTGCAAGGCTGGTCTCGGCCACCCATAATTTACGGCGATCGAAAGCGGATCACACACCGCCGACCCCCGAATCGAGGCAGCAGCATGGCGGACAAACCGAAGACCGGCGCGGACGCACCCGCGACTGGCGGGGAGAAGGCCGACCCCGCGACGGTTTTCGCCGCCCTTGCCGAGATCATCTACCAGGGCTCGGATGTCAACCAGATGTATGCCGCCATCTGCGTGGCCGCCACCCTGACCGTCCGCGGCTGTGACCACGCCAGCCTGCTGGTGCGCGAGAACGACAAATACATCACCGTCGGTGCCAGCGACCGGTTGGCGCAGGCCATCGACGATCTCGAACGGCGTGCCGGCGACGGCCCGTGCATCGACGCCATCGAGGAGGAGACGCCGCAGATCGACACGGATCTGACCACGCCGTCGCTGTGGCCCAAGCTGGCAGAGGTCCTGGTCGCAGAGACTCCGGTACGCGGCGCGATGGGATTTCGGCTTCTGGTCGACAAGCGCAAAGGGGCCGCGCTCAACTTGTTCAGCGACACCGCGAACATGTTCGACGCCGAGTCGGCCGGGCGGGCGGCGGTGCTGGCCGCATTCGCCAGCGTCGCCATCAACGCGGTCGCCAAGGGCGAGGATGCGGCGAGCCTGCGACGCGGACTGCTCAGCAACCGCGAGATCGGCAAGGCCGTCGGCATGCTGATGCTGCTGCACGAAATGAGCGAGGACGAGGCGTTCGACTTGCTGCGGCGCCACTCCCAGGCGCTGAACATCAAGCTGGCAGACGTCGCCAGGGAGGTCATCGAAAAGCGCGGCCAGCTGCGCGTGCCCGGCGAGGACCAGCTTCCGCCGAATACCTAGCACCAGCTATTCGGGAAGCCGCAGCTCCGGCTTCTCGACCTCTTCGATGTTGACGTCCTTGAAGGTGACCACCCGCACCTGCTTGACGAACCGCGCCGGCCGGTACATGTCCCATACCCAGGCGTCGGACAGTCGCAGCTCGAAGTAGACCTCACCGTCGGCGTTGTGCGGCGTCATCTCCACGCTGTTGGCCAGGTAGAACCGCCGTTCGGTCTCCACGACGAAGCTGAACTGGCCGACGATGTCCTTGTATTCGCGGTACAGCGAGAGCTCCATCTCGGTTTCATACTTCTCGAGATCTTCTGCACTCATCTGCTCAGACGTCCTTCTCCCAGACAACTTTCCCCGAGCACCCGGGCGCTAGCTGCCGTTCGCCGGGGCGGCAATCCTGATCCCATCTTTCCTCACCGATATCCATCGCGCTGCAGCGGTGGGTCCGGTTGGCAGTCGGCCACCAGTCGCCCGCCCGACCCGTTGGCCACGCGCCGCACGTTGATGAACGAATAGCGATGCTCGGGGCACGGGCCCAGCCGGGCCAGCGCCGTGCTGTGCGACGGCGTGCTGTACCCCTTGTGCAGGGCGAAGCCGTACCCGGGATGGTCGGCCTCCATGGCGACCATCAACCGGTCCCGGCTGACCTTCGCCAGCACGCTCGCCGCCGCGATACACGCCGCGACCGCATCGCCACCGATGACGGGCAGCGACGGGACGGCCAGCCCGGGCACCCGGAACCCGTCGCTCAGTACGTAGCCGGGCCGCACGGACAGCCCGGCGACGGCACGGCGCATCCCCTCGATGTTGGCGACATGCACGCCGCGCCGGTCCACTTCGGCCGACGGGATGAACACCACGTGATAGGCCAGCGCATAACGACGAATCAGCGGGAACAGCGTCTCCCGGGCGGCCTCGGTCAGCTTCTTGGAATCATCGAGCGCGGCAAGGCTTTCCATTCGCCCCGGTCCGAGCACGCAGGCCGCCACCACCAAGGGCCCGGCGCACGCGCCGCGGCCGACCTCGTCGACGCCGGCCACCGGCCCCAAACCGCTGCGGTACAGCGCCGATTCCAGGGTGCGCAACCCCGACGATTTACGGATCACCGTCCGCGGCGGCCACGTCGTAGCCATGGCTACCGATTCTGCTGCGGGTTCACCGATCCCACGCCACCCCACCGGGACGGCGGCCACACGATGAACCTTGCTTTCCCGATCACGTTGGACACCGGCACGGTTCCCGACGTCGGGTCACCGGTGCACAAGACACCCTTGAGGGCTTCGGCCGGCACGCTGGTGCAGTGCGCCCGCGAATCCGCCGAGTGCGTGCGGTTGTCGCCCATCACCCACAGCCGCCCGGTCGGGACGGCGACCGGCCCAAACTCGCTGCCCAGGCAGGGGTATACCGACGGGTCGGCGGCCATGGTGTTGCGATCCAGGTACGGCTCCTTGAGGGGCTTGCCGTCGACCGTCAACCCGGTGTCGGCCCGGCACTGCACCGTCTGTCCGCCGACCGCGATGACCCGCTTGACCAGGTCGTTCTCGTCAGGCGGCACGAAGCCGACGAAGGACAGCGCGTTTTGCACCCAGCGCAGCACGGTGTTGTCGGACCGGATCGACTTGTAGCCGAGGTTCCACGGCGGCGGGCCCTTGAAGACGATGACGTCACCGGGCCGCGGGGCGCTGAAACGGTAGCTGACCTTGTCGACCATGATCCGGTCGCCGACGCAGCCCGTACATCCGTGCAGCGTGGGCTCCATGGATTCCGACGGGATCAGGTAGGGCCGCGCCACGAAGGTCAACATGACGTAGTAGAGGAAGACGGCGATCACCGCCAGGATCGCGAATTCGCGCAACGTCGAACGCTTGGAGTCCGCGGGTTCGCCCTCGTCGGGCGCCTCCGCCGCCGGCGCCGGTTCGGGGATCGATCCGGCCGTGGTCCCGGCGTCGTCCGGGCGCGTCTCCGGGTTGCGGGTAGAGACCTTCGGATCTGACTCGCCGACGTGGGGCTCAGGCTTGGATGAATCCGCGGTATCGGTCACGAGATCAGCGTAGCCAGCGCACGTTGTGGCCCGGTCAACCGGCGCACCGGAGAAACGATGGGCCGAATCCGCAGCGCCGCCAAGGCGTCCCGGCTCAGCGCTTCTCCTTGATCTTGGCCTTCTTGCCGCGCAGCTCACGCAAGTAGTACAGCTTCGCGCGGCGGACATCACCGCGAGTCACCACCTGGATGTGGTCGATGTTGGGCGAGTGCACCGGGAAGGTCCGCTCGACGCCGACGCCATAGCTTTCCTTGCGCACGGTAAACGTCTCGCGGATGCCACCGCCCTGACGACGGATCACCACGCCCTTGAACACCTGGATACGCTCCTTGGCGCCCTCGATGACCTTGACGTGCACGTTGACGGTGTCGCCCGGGCCGAAAACCGGGATATCGTCGCGCAGCGACGCCTGATCGACGAAGTCCAGCCGGTTCATGCGAGACACTTCCTTGAGGTCGCGGCCGACGACAGCTACCCACACGCAGGTGTGAGGCGGTCGCCAAGCCGATGGTTTCGGGCTTTCTGGCGTATCTCGCAGCAGGCGGGAAACGGCCCAACCGGCCCGCAACCGCTGGAGACAACTGATCAATTGTGCCAGACGGGGCGCGTGCCGCGGAAATCACAGCGAGTCGGCGGTTCACAGCGCGCCAAACGCGCTGGTAAATGGTACATATGACTGGGGTCAGAACGCGTCACCCGCTCAGGAGCGTGATGGCCGGTGCAGGTGGCGCAAGGGTCCCGCTGTTGCACTATGTCGAAGCACGCCGGAGGAGACGGATGCGGGTACGTCCGCTGACGCTGATCACCGCCACCGCGGCGGTGACGTTGGTGGTTGCCGCCGGCTCCGAGGCGCTGGTCCAGGCGAAGGTTTACCGGCTGCCGGTTACCGCGCCCGTTCGGGTCATCTCCGCGCCACCCACCTCCTCGGCTCCCCCGCAGTCGACCGCGTTGATGCTCGAGGCGGCCGCTCCCCCGCAGCCGGCCCAGGCGCTATCGAGCCCTGGATTCGGTCAGTTGCAGGCCCGGGTCCAGCAGGCCGCCGACGAGGCCGCCGGCAGCGGCGCCGCCCTGTCGGTGGCCATCCTCGATCGCACCACCCATCAGCTGATCGCCAACGGAAACAGCCAGGTCATCGGCACCGCGTCGGTGGCCAAATTATTCATCGCCGACGATCTGTTGCTGCACGAGAGCGAGGGCAAAGCGCCGCTGAGCGCCGATGACCGGCAGGCCCTGGACATCATGCTGCAGTCATCCGACGACGGCGCGGCCGAAAGGTTCTGGGGTCAGGGCGGCGGAGCAGCCATCATCACCGAGGTGGCTGCTCGCTACGGCCTGTCCTCCACCACCCCGCCCAACGATGGGCGGTGGTGGAACACCATGAGCTCGGTGACCGACCTGGTTCGCTACTACGAGATGCTGCTGGACGGATCGGGCGGCCTGCCCGCCGATCGGGCCAAGATCATCGTCAACGACCTGGCGCAGTCCACCCCCAACGGCCTCGACGGCTACCCGCAGCGATTCGGCATCCCGGACGGCCTGTACGCCGAGCCGGTCGCGGTCAAGCAGGGTTGGATGTGCTGCATCGGCAGCGACTGGATGCACCTGTCGACCGGGGTGATCGGGGCCGACCGGCGCTACATCATGGTCGTCCAGTCCCTGCAGCCCGCCGATGACGCCACCGCCCGCGACACCATCACCCGCGCGGTCAAGACGATCTTTCCCGAGGGCCGCATCGACGCGCCCCAACATGGGCTCTAACGAGCCGCATCGTCGTCGGGCCCGAGTCGATAACCTGGTTCAAGGAGCTCGGGGCGGCGTTCGCGAGTGCGCTGTAGCGAGATCTCCCGGCGCCACGCCGCGATTCGCGCGTGGTCACCCGACAGCAGCACCTCGGGGACTTCGAGCCCACGCCAGCTCGGCGGCCGGGTATAGCTGGGGCCCTCCAGGCGCCGGTCCAGCGTCGGCGAGTGCGAATCCTCCCGGTGCGACGCGGGATTACCAAGGACTCCGTCGAGCAGCCGCAGCACGGCCTCGATCATCACCACGGCCGCCGACTCGCCGCCGGGCAGCACGTAGTCGCCGATCGAAACCTCCTCGACCCGCATCCGCCCCGCGGCATCCTCGATGACCCGCTGGTCGATGCCCTCGTAGCGACCGCACGCGAACACCAGGTGGGACTCGACGCTCCAGCGCGCGGCCGTCGCCTGTGTGAACAACCGACCGGCCGGAGTGGGGACAACCAAAAGCGTTTCCGCAGACGCGATTTCGTCAAGCGCCTCACCCCACACCGGCGCCTTCATGACCATCCCCGGGCCACCGCCGTAGGGCGAATCGTCGACCGAGCGGTGCACGTCATACGTCCAGCGCCGCAGGTCGTGCACTTGCAGATCGACCAGGCCGGACTGAATCGCCTTGCCCGGCAACGATTGCCGCAACGGATCCAGATAGGCCGGAAAGATCGTGACGACGTCGATTCTCATATAAAAGATCCCCGCTACAGGTCCAGCAGGCCTTCGGGAGGGTCGATCTCGACGGTTCCGTCGTCCAGTGACACCGCTGTGACGATCGCAGTCACGAACGGCACCAGCACTTCCCGCTCCTCGTCGCCGGCTTCGCCCGCCTCGCGCCGCACCGCCAGCAGTTCACCCGCCGCGGTGTGCAATACCTCGGTCACGACACCGATCTGCTGGCCCGCGGTGGTGCGCACGCGCAGGCCTTCGAGCTGATGGTCGTAGTAGGTGTCGGCCTCGTCGATGTCGGGCAAGTCCTCGGAATCGACGACGAACAGGGTGCCGCGCAGCGCGTCGGCGGCGTCACGGTCGGTGACGCCGGCCAGCCGCACCAGCAGCCGCCCGCCGTGCTCGCGCATACTCTCGATGACACAGCTGCGTTCCGCACCGCCGCGAGACGGCTTGGCGCGCAATGTATTACCCGGCGAGAATCGGGCGGCGGGATCGTCGGTGCGGATCTCCACCACCAGCTCGCCGCTGATGCCGTGGGCTCTCACCACGCGCCCGACGGTCAACTCCACCGGAGTTCCATGAGCAGCGCTCCGCTACTGGTCGGTGTCCACCACGTCGACGCGGATGCCGCGGCCGCCGATGCCGGCGACCAGCGTGCGCAGTGCGGTTGCGGTGCGACCCCCGCGGCCGATCACCTTGCCCAAATCGTCGGGATGGACGTGGACCTCGACCGTCCGCCCCCGGCGGCTGGTCACCATGTCCACCCGCACGTCGTCGGGGTTGTCGACAATCCCGCGAACCAGGTGCTCAACAGCGTCAACGACAACCGTACTCATCGCCGCGGTCAGCTTTCGGTGGTCGGCTCGGCCTGCTCGCCGGCCGCGGCGGGGGCGGCGGCCTCAGGAGCGGCGGCCTCCGCGGGGGTCTCGGCCGCGACCTCGGGCTCGGCAGACTCGGCAGACTCGTCTGCGGCCTTCGCGGGCTTCGCGGCCTTTTTGGCCGGGGCCTTCTTCTTGGGCTTGGCGGCCTCGGTGCTCGGTCCGCCGTCAACCTCGGCCAACGCGGCATTGAACAGCTCCAGCTTGCTGGGCTTGGCCGGGGCGACCTTCAGGCGGCCCTCGGCGCCCGGCAGACCCTTGAACTTCTGCCAGTCGCCGGTGATCTTCAGCAGCTTGAGGACGGGCTCGGTGGGCTGGGCGCCCACGGACAGCCAGTACTGGGCGCGGTCGGAGTTGATCTCGATGAGGCTCGGGTCTTCCTTCGGGTGGTAGCGGCCGATGACCTCGATGGAGCGTCCGTCGCGCCGCGTCCGTGCGTCGGCGACGGCGATGCGGTACTGGGGATTGCGGATCTTGCCAAGCCGGGTGAGCTTGATCTTCACAGCCATGGTTAAGCGATTTCTCCTGTGTGTGTCACGCTGCAATTCAGCGATCGGGGCCCGATGCCCGGATCCGGTTTTGCCTCGCGTGTATGACCGGTCGGCGATGCGTAATCGCTCGGCGGACAGCCGCCCATTGTGCCAGACCGGGGGCGGTGATCAGAAATTCGCCCAGCGGCGCCTCACATCACTTTCTGGAAGACCTTGGTTTCCGTCCGCCGCGTCATGCGCCAGCCGTCGGGCGTGCGCACGAACTCGTCGTCGTACCAGAGCCCGCAGAACAGCACCTGGTCCTTGTCGCCGCCCAGCACCATCGGGTTGAAGCAGATCACCCGTGATGAGGCCTTGTCCCCGTCGACCAGGACCGAGAAGTTGCCCAGCATGTGCGCGTACACCGGGAAGTTGGGCAGCACCTCGGCCAGCCATTTCTTCACCTCGGGATAGTGGCCCTCGATGCCGCCCAGCGCGGTGTAGTCGATGTAGGCGTCGGGCGTGAACACCTTGTCCAGGTCGTCGAATCGCCGCTGGTCGATGGCCGTGGAGTAATCCACCAGCAGCTGCTGGATCTCGAGGCGGTCCGAGATTTCGGCCAGGCTCAACATGCAACGGACAGTACTGAAGATCCTCTCGAACAGGGGCGGAAGTTAGACTTTGCGGCCATGCGGAAGCTCACGGCCACAGCCGCTACCCTGCTCGCGCTCGGTACCTGCGCCGCCACCCTCACCATGTCCACCGCGTGGGCCGACAACACGCAGCCGGTCGGTTCGATGCCCATCCCGGACGGCCCCGCGCAGACCTGGATCGTGGCCGACCTGGATAGCGGTCAGGTGCTGGCCGGTCGCGACCAGAACGTGGCGCACCCGCCGGCGAGCACCATCAAGACGCTGTTGGCGCAGGTGGTGCTGGACTCGGTGAGCCTGGACTCGACCGTCGTGGCCGACGTCGCCGACACCGAGGTGGAGTGCAACTGCGTCGGCATCAAGCCGGGCCGCACCTATACCGCGCGCCAACTCCTTGACGGCCTGCTGCTGGTCTCGGGTAACGACGCCGCCAACACGCTGGCGCACATGCTGGGCGGCCCGGACGTCACCGTCGCCAAGATGAACGCGAAGGCGGCCTCACTGGGTGCCACCAACACCCACGCGGCGACGCCGTCCGGCCTGGACGGCCCCGGGGGTTCGGGCGCGTCGACGGCGCACGACCTGGCGGTCATCTTCCGCGCAGCGATGGCCAACCCGGTGTTCGCGCAGATCACCGCCGAGCCGTCGGCGATGTTCCCCGGTGATAACGGCGACCACCCGATCACCAATCAGGACGAACTGCTGCAGCGCTATCCCGGCGCGATCGGCGGCAAGACCGGCTTCACCAATGCCGCCCGCAAGACCTTCGTCGGGGCCGCCGCACGCGGTGGCCGCAGGCTGGTGATCGCCATGATGTACGGGCTGATCAAAGAGGGCGGGCCGACGTACTGGGATCAGGCGGCGACGTTGTTCGACTGGGGATTCGCGCAGAGCCCGCAATCCGGTATCGGCTCGCTGTAGCTCCTCGTCAGGAGCCCGCGTCCGGCAGTGCCGCGGTCAGCAGCGCCATCAGTACCGGAATCCGCTGCGCCGCGATTTCCGGCTGCGGCAATACCCCCTCGACCACGGCGGCTCCGTCGAACACGTTGCGCATCAGCGCCACCAGGACCAGGAAGGTGTCTTCGGGGAACAGCTCGATGCCGGGCAGCGCACGAGCCACGTCGTCGATCTTCGCGGCGTACTGCCCCAGCTCGTGTTGCAAAGTCTCCCTGAGCTTTTCGTCGGTGCGCGCCGCGACCGTCAATTCGTAGATCACGGCGTTGGTCGGGCCGCTGGTAATGTCCCGCAGGAGCCCCAGCACCGCTTCGAGCGCCGGGCGGTCGGCCGGTATTTCGGCGACTCCCTTGGTGAACGAGTCCAGCTGACGGCGCAACACCTCCGAGGCCGTCGCGGCCATGAAATCGCCCATGGTGTCGAAGTGCCGGAACAGCGCACCCACGGACATCCCCGCCCGCTTGGCAATCATCGCGGCCGACGCCCGGGCATAGCCGATCTCGATGATGGTGGCGATGCAGGCGTCGATGAGCCGCCCGACGGTCTCCTCGCGGCGCTGCTGCTGGGTTCTGGCCACGTCAGGCCGTGACGCTCATCGCGCTGCGCTCCGTGCGGGCGCGCTCCCCCGCCCGCAGGTAGCGGCCCGACCGCACGGATTGGCCGTAGCCGTCCCGGAATTCGCCTTTGCCGTGGCTTCCGCCGAAGACGACCACGCCGCCGACACCTGTGGCGACCACGGCGTCGTCGTTGCGGTTGACCATGCGCCGCAGGCCGCCGTAGAACGGCACCGCTTCCTCGTGGTAGCCGTCCACGGATTCGTTGAGTCCGGCCGGGTCGATCACCACGAAGTCCGCACGGTCCCCGCGGCGCAGCGTGCCGGCATCGACGCCGAACCATTCCGCCAATTCACCGGTGAGCCGGTGCACCGCGTGCTCGATCGACATGAAGGGCGCGCCGGCCCGGTAGGCGTCGCGGGTGCGCTTGAGCATCCGCAATCCGAAGTTGTAGAACGCCATGTTGCGCAGGTGCGCTCCGGCATCCGAGAAGCCCATGTGCACGCTGCCTTCCTTGGCGAGCGCGTCCAGCAGCTTGGGGCGATGGTTGGCGACGACGGTCGTCCACCGGACGTTGCGTTCACCGTTCTCGACGAGCACGTCCAGGAATGCGTCCAGCGGGTGCAGCTTGCGCTCGTCGGCGATCGCCCCAAAGCTCTTGCCGATCAACGACTTGTCTGGGCACTCGACGATGACCGCGTCGTGGAAGTCGCGGTGCCACAGCGACGGTCCGAGCTTGACGCGGTCGAACTCGCGCCGGAACTTGCGGCGGTATTCTTTGTCCGCCAGTAATGCGTTGCGCTCCAACTGGTCCCGCAGGTGCAGGGCGGCCGTTCCGGCGCCGAACTCCTCGAAGACCGGCAGGTCGATTCCGTCGGAGTACAACTCGAACGGCACCGGCAGGTGCTGGAATCGCACGCTGGCGCCCAGCAGCTTGTTCAGCAGACGAGTCCCCGGTCCGAACACGTAGACCGACAGCGGCATCGACTTGGCGTCGGCGGACACCAGCATGCTCATCCGAACGCCCTTGCCCCAGTTGAGCAACCGGCTGCTGGCCAGGAAGAAGAGCATTCCGGTGGACGGCTTCGCCACGTTGGGGGCGCTTTGCAGGATTCGGCCGCGCTTGCGCAGGACCTTGATCAGCCGGCGCCGTTCCCGCCACGTCGCGAAGGTGGACGGCAGGGCGCGTGAGCGGAACCGTTCGCCGTCGAGTTTATCGATGGGCGCGTCCATCCCGGACATGCCGAGCACACCGGCGTCGAGGGCCTCGTCCAGCAGTTCGGCCATCTTCTTCAGCTCGCCCTCGGTGGGCCGCACGGTGGCGTCGGTGGCCCGGTCCAGCCCCAGCACAGCGGTCCGCAGGTCCGAATGCCCAAGCAGTGAACCGATATTGGGCCCCAGCGGCAGGGCGTCGATCGCCTTGATGTACTCCGCGGCCGTCGACCAGGTCCGGTTGGAATCCAACGCGCCCAAGACGTATTCGCGCGGCACCGCCTCCACCCGGCTGAACAGGTCGGCGGCGTCCTGGGAATCGGCATAGACCGTCGACAATGAGCAGTTGCCCAGCAGCACCGTGGTGACGCCGTGGCGCACCGACTCCCGCAGCCCGGGATCCAGCAGCACCTCGGCGTCGTAGTGGGTGTGCACGTCCAGGAAGCCGGGCACGACCCACTTGCCGGCTGCATCGATCACCTCGGCGCAGCCGGTCTCGTCCAGCGGCCCCGTGGAAACCGTGGCCACGACGCCGTCGCGGACACCGAGCGTGCGCGTCAGGGGAGCGCTCCCCGTGCCGTCGAACCACAATCCGTCGCGAATGATCACGTCGTAGGCCATGGTTTCCTCCATGTCGTTGATGCCGGAACGCTAACATAGATAGCAAGCACTCGCAATCTTTTCTCGGCGAAATACCAGGAACCATTCGGCGCAGGTGTGGTTGGCGTGCGTCATTGACCCGCGACGGGTCCGCAATCCCTCGGCGCGGCGGGCGGCGAGGCGAGCCACCGTGCGATGGCACCGCAAGCGCGCGGCTAGGCCGGTGAACGAAAGATTCTGCCGCGCAGCATGATCAGATCGGGACTGTTCAGCACGGCGGCGCTCGAGCGCGGGTCGCTCGAGTAGCACAGCAGGTCCGCCGAGGCACCGTGATCGAGCCCGGGGCAGCCCAGCCAGCGCCGCGCGTCCCAGCACGCCGCGCCCAGCGCCTCGGTCGGGCTCATCCCGATGCTCTTGAGCGCCTCGACCTCGTCGGCGATGCGCCCGGGCGCCACCATGGTGCCGGCGTCGCTTCCGGCGTAGATCGGCACGCCCGCGTCGCGGGCCGCCGCGATCCGGGACAGCCCACGGGCGTGCAGGTCGCGCATGTGAGCGGCATAGGCCGGGTACTTCGCGGCGGCGTCGGCGATCCCGGGGAAGTTCTCGACGATGTTGACCAGCGTCGGGACCAGCACGGTGCCGTGCTCCACCATCAGCTCGATGGTGTCGTCGTTAAGGCCGGTGCCATGCTCGATGCAGTCGATGCCGGCGTTGATCAGCCCGGGTAGCGCGTCCTCACTGAAGACGTGCGCGGTGACCCGGGCACCGTGGGCGTGCGCGGTTTCGATGGCGGCCTTGAGCACATCGTCGGACCACAGGGGGGCCAGATCGCCGACGCCGCGATCGATCCAGTCGCCGACCAGCTTGATCCAGCCGTCGCCGCGCTTGGCCTCCTCGGCCACCGCCTGCGGCAGTTGCCATTCGTCTTCCAGCTCACGCGAGAAGCCCGCCGCATATCGCTTGGGTCTGGCCAAATGCTTTCCGGCCCGGATGATGCGGGGCAGATCGTCGCGGTCGTCGAGGCTGCGGGTGTCGGTGGGCGAGCCGCAGTCCCGCAACAGCAGCGCGCCGACATCGCGTTCGATCTCGGCCTGGGCGATCGCGTCGTCCAGCGGGATCTCGCCGTGATCGCCGAGGCCGACGTGGCAGTGGGCGTCGACCAGTCCGGGCACGATCCAGCCGCCGTCGAAGACCGTGTCGGCGCCGGCGACCGGTTCGGCGCTGACGCGGCGGTCGACGATCCACAGTTCGATCTCGGTCTCGTCGGGCAGCCCCACGCCCCGCACGTGCATGCGCACCGGGCGGCTACCTGCTTCCGCGGTTGCCCGGGAACTTCAGTTTGGACAGATCGAAGTCGGCCAACCCGGGCGGCAGCTCGTTGAGGCCTTCGGGCATCTGCGACAGGTCGGGGAATCCGGCGGGCATGCCCGGCATCCCGGCACCCAGCGGGTTGCGGGCCTTCGGCGGTGTCGGACCGCGTCCGCCCTTCTTGCCCTTCTTGCCCGCCTTGCCCTTCGCCCCCTTGGACTTTCGCGTCGCCGACTTTCGCCCCAGACCGGGGATGCCCATGCCGCCGAGCATCGACGACATCATCTTGCGGGCCTCGAAGAAACGGTCGACCAGCTGGTTGACCTCGGACACCGTGACGCCCGAACCGCTGGCGATACGCAGCCGCCGCGACGCGTTGATGATCTTCGGATCGGCGCGCTCCGCGGGCGTCATGCCGCGAATGATGGCCTGCAGGCGGTCGAGCTGGCGGTCGTCGACCTGGGCCAGCGCGTCCTTCATCTGCCCGGCGCCGGGCAGCATGCCCAGCAGGTTGCCGATCGGGCCCATTTTGCGGATGGCCAGCATCTGTTCCAGGAAGTCCTCGAGGGTGAGCTCGCCGCTGCCGATCTTGACGGCGGCCGCCTCGGCCTGTTCGGCGTCGAATACCTGCTCGGCCTGCTCGATCAGGCTCAGCACGTCGCCCATGCCAAGGATGCGGCTGGACATCCGGTCCGGGTGGAAGACGTCGAAGTCCTCCAGCTTCTCGCCGGTGGACGCGAAAAGGATTGGGACGCCGGTCACCTCGCGCACCGAGAGCGCCGCGCCGCCGCGGGCGTCACCGTCGAGCTTGGTCAGCACCACACCGGTGAAGCCGACGCCCTCGCGGAACGCCTCCGCGGTGGTGACGGCGTCCTGACCGATCATCGCGTCCAGCACGAACAGGACTTCGTCGGGATTGATCGCGTCGCGGATGGCCGCGGCCTGCGCCATCAGCTCGTCGTCGATACCCAGCCGTCCGGCGGTGTCGACTATGACGACGTCGAAATGCTTGGCCTGCGCTTCGGCGAGTCCGGCCGCCGCGACGGCGACCGGGTCGCCGGGGGGACCCGAATCCGGGCCAGATGGGGGGGTGCCGGGATGCGGTGCGAAGACCGGTACCCCGGCGCGCTCACCGACGACCTGCAGCTGGTTGACCGCGGCCGGGCGTTGCAGGTCGCACGCCACCAGCAGCGGGGTGTGCCCCTGCCCGCGCAGCCAGGCGGCCAACTTGCCGGCCAGCGACGTCTTCCCGGAGCCCTGCAGACCGGCGAGCATCACCACGGTCGGCGGGGTCTTGGCGAACACCAGTCGACGGGTCTCGCCACCCAGGATGCCGATGAGTTCTTCGTTGACGATCTTGACGACCTGCTGCGCCGGGTTGAGGGCACCGGAGACCTCGGCGCCCTTGGCGCGGTCCTTGATCCGGGCGACGAAGGCGCGCACCACGGGCAACGACACGTCGGCTTCCAGCAGCGCCAGCCGGATTTCGCGGGTGGTGGCCTCGATATCAGCGTCGGTCAGTCGACCCTTGCCGCGCAGCCCTTGGAGGGCACCGGTCAATCGGTCGGAGAGCGATTCAAACACCCCGCCAGCCTAGTGGTACTGCAAGCGCGGCTGCGCGGGTGACGACGCGCACCGCGAAGCGGGCGCGGAGGAACGCCATCAAGTCAAGCCGGGCGCAGGTTGCGTGCTGGACCGTAGGGCTTGGAGTCGGGTCGGGTGCACAGGCGGATGACGGGCAGTTCGCGGTTTCGCCGAATCCACGGATGTTGCACTGACCGTATGACTCCACCCCGACGAGCGTCGCCGTCGTTTATGTTTCGGCAGGGCCGATAGCGAAGGGATCAACTCATGCTCGAGGTGATCGACAAGGGGTCCTGCAGCCAAGCGCATCCGGTGCCGCTGCTCTTCGTCCACGGCGGCTGGCATGGCGCGTGGTGCTGGGAACACTTTCTGCACTACTTCGCCGACGCCGGCTACCGCGCGGTCGCGATGAGCCTGCGCGGGCACGGCGGCAGCCCGACGCCCAAACCACTGCCAAAGGTGTCCATCGGCGACTACATCGACGACGTCCGTTCGGTGGCCGACGACCTGGGCGGCGGGCCCGTCCTGATCGGCCATTCCCTGGGCGGCTTCGTCATCCAGCGCTACCTCGAAGATCGCAACGCGCCGGCCGCGGTGCTGGTGGGCTCCGTGCCGCCGCAGGGCGTGCTCACCCTGGCGTTGCGGGTGTGGCGGCGCAGGCCGTCGATGACGATGGAATCGTGGAGCGACCCCACGCTGCTGAAGTTCCTCGCCACCCCGGCGCTGGCCCGCGAGTACCTGTTCTGCGCCGACACGCCCGAGGCCGTCGTCGAATCCTGCCGGCAACGCGCCGGGGCCGAGAGCGTTCGCGCGGCCATGACCGACCCGATCGTCCGCCGCGTCAGAACCAAGCGGGTGACCACGCCGATCTTGGTGCTCGGCGCCGAGTACGACGGCTTCGTCAGCGTCCGCGAGGTGCGCAACACGGCGCGCGCCTACCGGACTGAGCCGGAATTCTTTTCCATGGGCCACAACATGATGCTCGAACCGGGCTGGGCCGACGTTGCCGGACGCATCCACGAATGGCTGCAGACCCGCGAAGCGGTGAGCCCGACACAATAGCCAGTCGAGTCGTTACTGCGCCGAAAAGCGTTGGCGTGCTAGATTTCACAGCCGCGACTCAATCGAGTCAGCCGCGTCGGCGAGCAAGGAACGGGGGGCCTGTGTCGATGCCGCTCGGCGACATCCAGGCGCGGGCCGACAGCGATCCCAGCGACACCTGCGGCACCGGCGTGCTTCGCGGCTGGCAGCGCAGGGCGCTGGTGAAGTACCTCGCCGGCCGGCCACGCGATTTCCTGGCGGTGGCCACGCCGGGCTCGGGGAAAACGACCTTCGCCCTGCGGGTGGCGGCCGAACTGCTCGGCCAACGGGCCGTCGAGCACGTCACCGTCGTGGTGCCCACCGAGCACCTGAAGGTGCAGTGGGCGCAGGCCGCGCAGGGCTACGGCCTGGCCCTTGACCCCAGGTTCTCCAACAGCAACCCGCGGATCGCGCCGGAGTATCACGGCGTGATGGTCACCTACGCGCAGGTCGCCGCGCACCCGACATTGCACCGGGTGCGCACCGAGCAGCGCAAGACCCTGGTCATCTTCGACGAGATACACCACGGCGGGGACGCCAAGACGTGGGGCGAAGCCATCCGCGAAGCCTTCGGCGACGCCACCCGCCGGCTCGCCCTGACGGGGACGCCCTTTCGTAGCGACGACAGCCCCATCCCGTTCGTGACCTACGAGGCCGGTCCCGACGGGATACGGCGTTCGCGGGCCGACCACGCCTACGGCTACACCGACGCCCTCGCCGACGGCGTGGTCCGGCCGGTGGTGTTCCTCGCCTACTCCGGGGAGGCGCGGTGGCGCGACAGCGCCGGCGAGGAGCACGCGGCCCGCCTCGGCGAGCCGCTGTCGGCCGAGCAGACCGCGCGCGCGTGGCGCACGGCGCTAGACCCCGCCGGCGAATGGATGCCCGCGGTGATCACCGCCGCGGACCTGCGGCTGCGCCAGCTGCGCACGCACATACCCGATGCCGGCGGAATGATCATCGCCTCGGATCAGACCGCGGCGCGCGCCTATGCCGTCCTGCTGAGGAAGCTGACCGGCGAGGCGCCGACGCTGGTGCTCTCCGACGACCCCGGATCGTCGGCGCGAATCAGCGATTTCGCCACGAGCACCAGCCGCTGGCTGGTCGCGGTGCGCATGGTCTCCGAAGGCGTCGACGTGCCGCGGTTGTCGGTCGGGATCTACGCCACCAGCGCCTCGACGCCGCTGTTCTTCGCTCAGGCCGTCGGCCGGTTCGTGCGGTCGCGCCGCCCTGGTGAAATCGCGAGCATTTTCGTGCCCTCGGTGCCGAACCTGCTGCAGCTGGCCAGTGAGTTGGAGGCTCAGCGCAACCACGTGCTCGGCGAGCCGCACCGCGTCTCCGAGGGCGACCCGCTCGAGGGCGATCCCGCCACCAAGACGCAGGACGAGAAGGGCGACCTCGACAAGGGGTTCACCTCGTTGGGTGCCGACGCCGAACTCGATCAGCTCATCTTCGACGGATCGTCGTTCGGCACCGCCGCTCCGGCCGGCAGCGACGAGGAGGCGGACTACCTCGGCATCCCGGGGTTGCTCGATGCCGATCAGATGCGCACGCTGCTGTACCAGCGTCAGGACGAGCAGCTGCAGAAGCGGGCCCAACTGCGAAAGGAGGCCGGAGCGCCGGCGGCCGGCGAAGCCCCGTCGGCCACCGTGCACGGCCAGCTTCGGGAGTTGCGCCGCGAGCTCAACACGCTCGTCTCGATCGCCCATCACCGCACCGGCAAGCCGCACGGCTGGATCCACAGCGAACTACGCCGCCGCTGCGGTGGTCCCCCGATCGCCGCGGCGAGCCGCGAGCAGCTGCGCGCGCGCATCGACGCCGTGCGCCAGCTCAACGCCGAGCATTCGTGAGCGAGTTCGGCGAGCCGGGTGAAGCGGCTCGCCGCGGTCAGGCCTAGTCGCCGACGGGTTCCTCGAGCACCTCGACTGCCGGCCCACCCAACAGGGCCAGCAGGCTCTGCTCGACCTCGTCGCGCGCACCGTGCTCGGCGCCGGCCGCCGCGTCGGCCGCTTCGGCCGGCACCGTCACGCAGAAGACGTCCGCCGCCGTCGACCCGAAGGTGTTGACCTTCGCCCACACGATGTCGGTGCCCGCCCGCTCCAGCGCGCGGGTCAGCAGCGCGAGCAACCCGAGTCGGTCCATGGCGCGGACCTCGACGATCAACTGGTCGGGTGAGGCCGAGTCGACCCATAGGATGCGGGGCGGCGCGCTCGACCGCGTGACGGGCACCCCGATCTGGACCTCGCCGGCCCGGCTGGTCGCCGCGCTGACGGCGTCGCCCTCGCGTTTTTCCAGCGTGCCTAACACGTCGACGTCGCCGGCCAGCGCTCCGGTGAACTGCTGGCGCAGCAGGCCCGCTTCCGGCGGTGAACCGAACAGCGGCGACACCACGAATTCGACGATCGCAAATCCCTGGTGGGTGCCGGCCGCGGCCGAATGGATGCGCAGCGAGTTCAGCGCCAGCACCGCGGCGGCTTTCGATACCAGCCCCCGCTGATCCGGCGCGGCCATCACCACATCCAGGCGCTCGCCGCCGCTGGGTTTGATGTCCACATGGACGCCGCGATCGGCAGCCAGCGACAGGTAGTGTGGTGCAGCGGGTTTCGCTTCGGGTAGCGGCTCCCCCGCCATCACCAGCCGGCAGCGCCGGACCAGGTCCTCGATCAGCGACGCCTTCCATTCGCTCCACACACCGGGGCCGGTGGCCTTGGAATCCGCCTCGGTCAGCGCGTGCAGAACTTCGAGCAGCAGCGCGTCCCCGCTCAGCGCTTTCACCACGCGCTCAATGGTTTTGGGGTCATTGAGGTCGCTGCGGGTGGCCACTATCGGCAGCAGCAGGTGATGGCGGACCAGCTGCGCGAGCAGCTCGGTCTCGACGGGCGGAATGCCCAGCCTGGGCCCGATCTCGAGCGCCAGGCCCGCGCCGAGCACGCTGTGGTCGACGCCGCGGCCCTTGCCGATGTCGTGCAGCAGAGCGCCGAGCGCGAGCAGGTCGGGTCGCGCCACGCGGGTGGACAGCGGTGCGGCGTTGACGGCCGTCTCGATGACGTGGCGGTCCACCGTCCATTTGTGCGCGACGTCGCGGGGCGGCAGGTCGCGGATGGCGTCCCACTCCGGCAGCAACCGGCCCCACAGTCCCGTGCGGTCCAACGCCTCGATCGTGGCCACCGTGGTCGGCCCGGCGGAGAGCACCACCAGCAAGTCGTCCAACGCCTCTCGCGGCCACGGCACCGGCATCTCCGGCGCACTGGCGGCCAGGCGGCTTAACGTGGCGGCGCCGATCGGCAGCCCGGTATCCGCCGACGCGGCCGCCACCCGCAACACCAAACCCACGTCGGTATCCGGACGTGCGTCGCGGGCAAGCACGATCTCTCCGGCATATTCGACGACGCCCTCGTCCAGCGGGCGGCGCTTGGGCCGTCGCACGAAGGCCGTCACGCCGCGGCGCGGCAGCGCGTTCTCGGCCGTCCGAATGCCGGTCTCGGCATGGTAGCCGATGGTGCGCCCGGCATCGGATAGCTTGCGCGCCAAGTCAAATCGGTCTCCGATGTGCAGGGCGGCGCTGATCTCGTCGGCGTATTGGGCCTGCAGCTGATCGCGTCCGCGTCCCGACACCCGGTGCAGCTCGGTGCGCACGTCGAGCAGCGTCAGGTGGGCATCGTCGAGAGAACCCCCGGGTGATTCCGGACGCGCCATGCCGTGGCGGTCAATCAGCTGGGCAACGCCCAGCGCGTCGAGTAGTTGCACATCGCGAAGGCCGCCGCGACCCGACTTCAGGTCCGGCTCGGCGCGCTGCGCGATCCGTCCACACCGGTCCCAGCGAGCCTGCGTCATTTCGACGAGCTCGTTCATGCGGGAGCGGATTGCGCTGCGCCACTGCCGTCGTGCGCCGGCGATCAATTCGTCGGACAGCCCGCCGTCGCCGGCGATGTGGCGGGCGTCCAGCATGCCCAACGCCGCGATCATGTCGGCATTGGCGACACCGAGGGCCCCGGAAACGGTCCGCACACTGTGGTCGAGCCGAACGTTGGCGTCCCACAGCGGATACCACAACTTGTCGGCCACCTTGCCGAGCACGTCGTCGGACTTGTTGTCGTGCAACAGCATCAGGTCGAGGTCGGAATGCGGCAACAGCTCATGGCGGCCCAATCCGCCGATCCCGATGATCGCGAAGCCGCTCTCGTCGGTGATCCCGATCTCGGCCGCCTTGGCCATCAACCATGATTCGTGCAGATCCAGCCAGGCGTGCCGCAGTTCGGCGGCGTGCAGCTTGCTGCCGTCGGACAGTAGTTGGCGCCGCGAGGCAGCCAGATCGACTGCCCCGCAAGCACTTTCTGTCCCCGCTAGGTGCCCGGACGAGTCGGGGTCGTTCGGGGTCATACCCTCCCGGTCCGCCCGGGTCGAATCAGCAATTGACAGCGGATGTCACAGCGCATCGGTTCCGCGCTCGCCGGTGCGCACCCGCACAATGGTTTCCACGGGGCTCACCCACACTTTGCCGTCACCGATCTTGCCGGTGCGCGCCGCCCGGACGATGCTGTCCACGACCTTGTCGACGATGGAGTCGTCGACAACGACCTCGATGCGCACCTTGGGCACGAAGTCGACCGAGTATTCGGCGCCCCGGTAGACCTCGGTGTGACCCTTCTGCCTGCCGTAGCCCTGGATTTCGCTGACGGTCATCCCCAGGACGCCCGCGTCCTCCAGACTGGTCTTCACGTCATCGAGCGTGAACGGCTTTACGATCGCGGTGATCAGCTTCATGACTGCTCTGCCTCCACTTTGTCGCCCACTCGCTCCTCCTCCAGGCCGTTGCGGGTATCCGCCACAGCGGCCCGGGGCGGCAGAACCGAACCGGTAGCCACGGCGAAATCGTAACCACTCTCGGCATGCTCGGCCTCGTCGATGCCCGTGGCTTCCGCCTCCGGGTTGAGACGAAGCCCGATGGTGTACTTCAGGATCAACGCCAGGATCAGCGTAACCACCCCAGAGTAGATGAGGACACTGAACGCGCCGACTGCCTGCCGCTCGAGCTGGGCCCAGCCGCCGCCGTAGAACAATCCCTTGGACACCCCGGTGACTCCGTTGATGGCCGGGCTCTCCGGCGCGGCGAGCAGCCCCACCAGCAGCGTGCCGGCCATGCCGCCGACCAGGTGAACCCCGACCACATCGAGTGAGTCGTCGAAGCCCAGCTTGAATTTCAGGCCGACCGCCAGCGCGCAGACCACGCCCGCCACCAGTCCCACCACCAACGCGCCCAGCACGTTGACCGACGAGCACGACGGCGTGATGGCGACCAGGCCCGCGACGATGCCGGACGCCGCGCCCAGCGTGGTCGCCTTGCCGTCGCGGATGCGCTCGGTGAGCATCCAGCCCAGCATCGCGGTGGCCGTCGCGACCGTGGTGGTCATGAACGTCGACCCGGCGACGCCGTTGGAGCTGGTCGCCGATCCGGCGTTGAACCCGTACCAACCGAACCACAGCAATCCGGCACCGAGCATCACGAACGGCAGGTTGTGCGGCCGGAACAACGTGGTGGGCCAACCGCGCCGCTTGCCCAGGACGATCGCCAGCATCAGGCCCGCCACACCGGAATTGATGTGGACCGCGGTCCCGCCGGCGAAGTCGATCGCGTGCAGCTTGTTGGCGATCCAGCCGCCCTTCTCGGAGGCGAAGCCGTCGAAAGCGAAAACCCAGTGGGCAACCGGGAAGTAGACGAACGTCGCCCACAGGCCGGCGAACACCAGCCAGGCGCTGAACTTCAGCCGGTCGGACACTGCGCCCGAGATCAGGGCGACGGTGATGATCGCGAACATCAGTTGGAACGCCACGAACACCGTAGCGGGCAGGGTGCCCGCCAGCGGGATGTCCGTCGCCGCAACGCCTTTGCTCGGATCGGCGGCCGCCGCGTTGACGCCGATGAGGCCTTTCAGACCCCAAAATGAGGTCGGCTTTCCAACGACGCCGCCGCCGGCGTCGTCGCCGAAGGCGAGCGAATAGCCGTAGAGCACCCACAGCACGGTGACAACGCCCATCGCGCTGATGCTCATCATGAGCATGTTCAGCACGCTTCGGGCGCGCACCATACCGCCGTAGAAAAACGCCAGACCCGGCGTCATCAACAGCACCAGCGCGGAACTGGCCAACATCCAAGCGGTATCGCCCGTATTGGGCTGGCCCAGTATTGGGTATGTCACTCGCAATCTCCTCCGGTCGGCCCACAACTGGCCGCCAGACACGCGTCTGATGACCTGTTCGAAGAACATTGCGAGATGGTTGTTTCGGCGATGGTGCCGCCATGTTTCAGTGGGATTAACGTCCCGCTCGCCGTGTAAGGGGTTTCAGCCGAGCAGCGCGTCAACGAAAGCGGCCGGTTCGAACGGCGCGAGATCGTCAGGGCCCTCCCCGAGCCCGACGAGTTTGACCGGCACGCCGAGTTCCTGCTGAACCCGGAAAACGATGCCGCCCTTGGCCGTTCCGTCCAGCTTGGTCAGCACCGCACCGGTGATCTCGACCACCTCGGCGAACACCCGAGCCTGGGCCAACCCGTTCTGCCCGATGGTGGCGTCGAGCACCAGCAACACCTCGTCGACCGCGGCGCGGCGGGTTACGACTCGCTTGACTTTGTCGAGCTCGTCCATCAGCCCGACCTTGGTGTGCAGCCTCCCCGCGGTGTCTATGAGCACCACGTCGGCGCCCGCGGCGATGCCCTTGTCGACGGAGTCGAACGCCACCGAGGCCGGGTCGGCGCCCTCGGCGCCGCGCACCACTTCCGCGCCCACCCGCGACGCCCAGGTCTGCAGCTGATCGGCCGCCGCGGCGCGGAACGTGTCGGCGGCGCCCAGGACGACGCGCCGTCCGTCGGCGACCAGTACCCGGGCCAGCTTGCCGACGGTGGTGGTTTTTCCGGTGCCGTTCACTCCGACGACCAGCAGCACCGAGGGATGGTCGTCGTGCGGCAGCGCCCGGATTGACCGGTCCATGCCGGGCTGCAACTCCGTGATCAGCACGTCGCGCAACACGGCCTTGGCGTCGGCCTCGGTGCGCACGTCGCTGCTGGCCAGCCGGCTGCGCAACTGGGAGATCACCGATTCGGCGACCACCGGGCCCAGGTCGGCGACCAGCAGCGTGTCCTCCACGTCCTGCCAAGCGTCCTCGTCCAGGTCGCCGCCGCCGATCAGGCCCAGCACGCTGCGCCCGAGCGCGTTCTGCGATCTGGCCAGCCTGCCGCGCAGCCGCTCCAGTCGGCCCTCCGTGGGCGCGATCTCCTCGATCTCCGGGGCAGCGGGGGTTTCGCGGGACTCGGGCACGGCCGGGGCCTCGGGAGCGGTCGGGACCTGCGGTGCCGGGGCCTGGGGCGCGGGGGCCTGCGGCGTTGGGGCTGGCGCGGGCGGCGCCGGGAACTCGGGTGCCGGTTCGGGAAGCTCGACCTCGGAGATGGTGCGCCGCGGCGCGTCGCGCGGAATGGCCGCGTCGTCACCTACCGCGGGCAGCCCCGCAGTGTCGAGCCGGTCGGCCGTCGTGGTCTGGCTGAAGGTGATGCCGGAGGACGCGGTGTAGCCGCCGGAACGGTCGATCGCCCCGGGTTCGGGCCGGGTCGAGAAGCTGATGCGGCGCCGCCGATACCGCAGCAGGCCCAGGACCAGCGCGATGATGACGACCAGGGCAGCGACGACCGCGATGGCGATCCAAAGACCTTGGGACACGCTGACATTGTTTCAAGCGGTCCGGTGCGGGCTGGTCACCGGCCCTCGCTGGATGGCGCCGACCCGCTTCGCCCGGCTACGCCGCGCTCGCGATCGCCGCTGGGCTCGATGGCGCCGACCCGCTTCGCCCGGCTACGCCGCGCTCGCGATCGCCGCTGATCAGGTGGCGACCAGCTGCTCCACCTGCTGGCCACGCATCCGCTGGGAGATGACGGCGGTGATGCCGTCGCCCTGCATCGTCACGCCGTAGAGCGCGTCTGCGACCTCCATCGTCGGCTTCTGGTGCGTGATGATGATGATCTGAGAGCGCGCCCGCAGCAGCTCGAACAGCGAGATCAGCCGCCGCAGGTTGGTGTCGTCGAGGGCGGCCTCCACCTCGTCCATGATGTAGAACGGCGACGGGCGGGCCCGGAAGATCGCCACCAGCATCGCCACCGCGGTCAGCGCCTTTTCGCCACCGGACAGCAGCGAGAGGCGGGTGATCTTCTTGCCCGGTGGGCGGGCCTCGACCTCGATGCCGGTGGTGAGCATGTCGTCGGGATTGGTGAGCCGCAGCCGGCCCTCACCGCCGGGGAACAGCACCGCGAAGACGTCGGAGAACTCGCGTTCGACGTCGGTGTAGGCCTCGCTGAACACCTGCAGGATGCGGGCGTCGACCTCGTCCACCACACCGAGCAGGTCCTTGCGGGCGGCCTTGACGTCCTCGAGCTGGGTGGCCAGGAAGTTGTAGCGCTCTTCGAGCGCGGCGAACTCCTCCAGCGCCAGCGGGTTGACCCTGCCCAGTTCGGCCAGCTCACGCTCCGCCCGCTTGGCGCGGCGCTCCTGCGTGGGCCGGTCGTAGGGAATGGGCGCGGGCGCGAAAACCTGTTCGCCGCGCTCCTTGGCCTGCTCGTATTCGGCCATCTCCAGGTCGGAGGGAGGCAGTTGATTCTCCGGGCCGTACTCGGAGATCAGGTCGGCCGGCGCCATCCCGAACTGCTCGAGCACCATCTGCTCGAGCTGCTCGATGCGCATCGCCGCCTGGGCGTTGGCCACCTCGTCGCGGTGCAGCGAGTCGGTCAGGGCGGCCACCCGGGCGCTCAACGCATTCACCTCGTCGCGCACCGCTGCCATCGCGGTCGCACGCTGCTGGCGTTCGGCGGCCAGGGCGTCGCGGATCTTGGAGGCGGCGTTGACGACCCCGTTCAATCGCTGCGCCAGTAGCCGCCCGGAGTCGGCCACCGCCGCCGCCACCGCGGCGGCGCGCAGTCGCGCCTCCCGCGCGTGCTGGGCCCGCAACCGGGCTTCGCGTTCGGCCGCAGCCGCGCGGCGCAATGAATCCGCCCGCCCGCGAACCGCATTCGCACGCTCTTCGGCCGTCCGCACCGCCAGCCTGGCCTCGACTTCGACGCTGCGAGCGGCTTCGGTTGCGGCGGCGATCTGCTGACGGTTCAGTGGTTCTTCCGTCGGCGCGTACTGGCTCTCCTGCGCGTTGCGCAGCCGGGTTTCCAGTTCGGTGACTTCGGCGACGGTCTGGGTCCGGCCCGCCTCGAGCTCCTCGCGTTGCCGCAGCAGCCTGGCCCATTCGTCTTCGGACGTGCGAGCGTCCTGACCGAGCCGGCCCAACTGCTCGTACATCCCCGAGATCTCGCTGTCGGACTCGTTGAGGGCGGCCAGCGCCTGCTCGGCCGAGTCCTGACGGGCGACCTGTTCGGTCAGCGCGCCGGACAGCGCCGCACTCAGCCGGGCCACCCGGGCCTCCGCGGCGCTGAGCTCGTCGCCGGCCTTATCGATTTCCGATGTCACCTCGAGCGTGGACGGCTTGCGGTCCGACCCGCCGCTCACCCAGCCGGCTCCCACGAGGTCACCGTCGAGCGTGACCGCGCGCAGGTGGGAGTGCGCCGCCACCAGCGCCAGGGCCTGGTCCAGGTCGTCGACCACCGCGACGCCGGAGAGCATGGCTGTGATCGCGCCGCGCAGCCGGGCGGGCGCGTCGATCAGGTCGAGCGCCCACAGCGCGCCCGCCGGGTGGGTCTGCGGCGCCGGCTGGTCGGCGGGCCAGTCGCCCAGCACCAGCGCGGCGCGGCCGCCGTCCGCCTCCTTGAGCGCGGCGACGGCCGAACGCGCCGCGCCGAAGCTCTCGGCTGCCAGCGCATCGGCCGCCGAACCCAGCACCGCGGCCAGCGCCGCCTCGTAGCCGGAGCGCACCTTGACCAGCTTGGCCATAGGACCCAACAGACCTGTGCCGCCAAGGTTTTCGGTGAGCCACGCCGCACCGTCCTTGCGCTCCAGGCCGATCGCAAGCGCGTCGATCCGGGCTCGCAACGAGGCCACCTGACGTTCGGCGTCCCGCTCGGCGGACTGCAGCTCGGCCACCCGCTCGTCGGCGAGCCGCAACGCGGCGACGGTGCGCTCGTGGTGTTCGTCGAGGCCCACCTCGCCCTGATCGAGTTCACCGACGCGGCCCTGGACGGTCTCGAAATCCACCTTGGCCTGCTGCGCGCGGGCGGCGGCCTGTTCGATGCGTTCGGACAGGCGCGCCACGCTATCGTCGATCGATTCGACGCGCGCTCGCATCGTCTCCACCTGACCGGCCAAGCGCGCCAGGCCTTCTCGACGATCCGCCTCCGCGCGCACCGCCGCCATATGGGCCCGATCGGCCTCGGCGGCTTCGCGCTCCCGCTCGACCAATTCGGCGCGGGCGCCATCCAGCCGGGTGCGCGCGCCGGCCAGATCGGCGAGCAGCTGCCGCTCGGCGACCGCGACCTGCTCAGCCTCGGCTTCCAGCTCCTCGGGCTTTCTGGGGTGGGTGTCGCTGGTGGCCGCCGGCTCCACATCGAGGTGCTGCGCCCGTTCACTGGCGATGCGCACGGTCGCGGCGACCCGCTCGGCCAGTGCGGACAGCGCGAACCAGGTGTGCTGAACGGACTCGGCCCGGCTCGACAATTCGCCGACCGCCGTTTCGTGCGTGGTCAGCTCCGCGGACGCCTCGGCCAGCCGCGAGGAGGCCTGGTCGTGGTCGCGGCGCATGGCGGCCTCGGCCTCGAAGATGGCCTCGCGCTCGCCCTGCCGATTGACCAGGTCGTCGGCGGCCAGCCGCAGCCGGGCGTCACGCAGGTCGGCCTGGATCGTCTGGGCGCGACGGGCCACCTCGGCCTGGCGGCCCAGCGGTTTGAGCTGGCGGCGCAATTCGGTGGTCAGGTCGGTGAGCCGGGCCAGGTTCGCCGACATCGAGTCGAGTTTGCGGAGGGCTTTTTCCTTGCGCTTGCGGTGCTTGAGCACGCCGGCGGCTTCTTCGATGAACGCGCGACGGTCCTCGGGCCGCGATTGCAGGATCTCATCGAGCTTGCCCTGCCCGACGATGACGTGCATCTCCCGGCCGATCCCGGAGTCGCTCAGCAATTCTTGAACGTCCATCAAACGGCAACTGCTGCCGTTGATTTCGTATTCGCTGGCGCCGTCGCGAAACATCCGCCGCGTGATGGACACCTCGGAGTATTCGATGGGCAGCGCGTTGTCGGAGTTGTCGATGGTGACGGTGACTTCGGCGCGGCCCAGCGGGGCCCGCGACGAGGTCCCGGCGAAGATGACGTCTTCCATCTTCCCGCCCCGCAGCGTCTTGGCTCCCTGCTCCCCCATGACCCAGGCCAGCGCGTCGACGACGTTGGATTTGCCGGACCCGTTGGGCCCGACGACGGCGGTGATGCCCGGTTCGAAGCGCAGAGTCGTCGGCGAGGCGAAGGACTTGAAGCCCTTCAGCGTCAGACTCTTGAGGTACACGGCGAGCCAGACTACCGCTGAAATCGCGCGGGACGGCTGCACCGAGGGGTGTCGGCTTGCCCGAACCTCGCCGCGTTCTGGGTGGTCGGCGCACTGGTCACAGTGGTCACATCAGCCACGGGGAGACGGCGGTTATGGCCTTTTGATACGCGCTAGCGCCGGCGCTATCGCGTTGCGAATCCGACCATCGAAGCCAGAACCGATGCTGATGTGACTGATGCGCCCGCGAGGCCGCGACGTGCCTCATCGCTCGACGAAACCCTCGAACCGCTCCTGCGGCTGCGACCAGTCGGCCACAACCTTGTCGACGTGCCCGGGCCGCGACGGCCACGCCGTGCCACCTTCCAGCAGATGCAGCAACTTCTCGCCGGCCGGCCGTGGCCCCTGGGCGACCACCAGAACCCGGCCGTCGGCCTGGTTGGCCGCATAACCGGTGAGTCCCAGCTCCAGCGCCCGGCAGCGTATCCACCAGCGGAAACCGACGCCCTGGACCTGGCCGTGCACCCAGGCGGTGAGCCGGGTGTCAGGCTCCGACATCGCTGACCTCGAAGTTGACGGTGGTACCGGACTTGAGCGTGCGCCCGACGGTGCAGACCTGGTCGATGGCCCGGTTGATGACGACCAGCAGGCGCTCTTTTTCGTTGTCGGCCAGGCCCGACAGGTCCAGTTCCAGGGCCTCCTCCAGCAGCGGGTAGCGCTCCTGCTCGCGGTCGGCGGTGCCGGAGACCTTGATGACCGCCTTGTAGTCGTCGCCCAGCCGGCGGGCCAGCGGTAGGTCGCTGGACATCCCGCTGCACGCCGCGAGCGCGATCTTGAGCAGCTCACCGGGCGTGAACACGCCGTCGACGTCCTCGGAACCGATCAGCACCTGCGCTCCACGTGAGCTGTACCCGGTGTAGCGGCGAGTTCCGCAGCGTTCCACCCATAGTTCGGCCATGGCTTATTTCTACCGGGCACCCGAACTTCGACGCACGGGCATACTGCTTTGCATGGCCACTGTGGTCGCATTCCACGCCCACCCCGACGACGAGGTCGTGCTCACCGGCGGCACCCTCGCGCGAGCAGCCGCAGCCGGGCACCGGGTGGTCGTGGTGACGGCAACCGACGGGCGCATCCACAATGAAGACGACCACGACCGAATCGACGAATTACGTTCGAGCGCAAGTATTCTCGGCGTGCGCCGGGTGGAGTGCCTCGGGTATGCCGACAGCGGCTACGGTCCGCTGTTCTACCCGGATCCGCCCGGGCGCATCCGATTCGGGCGTGCGGATCTCGAGGAGGCGGCCGGTCGGCTGGCCGGCATCCTGCGCGACGAACGCGCCGACCTGCTGCTCAGCTATCAGCCGAACGGCGGCTACGGCCACCGCGACCACGTCCAGGTACACCACGTCGGCAAGCGTGCCGCCGAACTCGCCCAGACCCCGCGACTGCTCGAGGTGACCATGCCGCGCGAAATGCTGCTCCGCGTCAGCAATATCGCGCACCTGTTGCGGCTTCCCGGACCGTACGAGCGGGACATCATCCACGGCGCATACGCCCCGCGCGCCACAATCACCCATCGCGTCAACGTCTTTCGCTTTGCGCGCCAGAAGCGAGATGCTCTGGCCGCGCACCGCTCCCAGATCGGCGCTTCCGGTCTGGCCGCGCGGGTGTTCGGGCTACTGCTGCGGTTGCCGCCCCAGGTCTTCGGTGCGCTGTTTCGCCACGAGTGGTTCGTAGACCCGGCGTTGCCCGCCGGGACGCTGCGCCGCGACATCTTCGATTGAGTCAGCCGCGCCGATAAACGCTCAACCGCGTGGCCGCGGTTGACATTTCGGGCAGTAGAACGAGGAACGGTTCATGAACTTCTCCCGTCGCATCACCGCCCCGCAGCGGTGGCAGGCTTCACCTTCACGGCCATAGGCGTCCAACGACCGGTCGAAGTATCCCGATTCGCCGTTCACGTTGACGTAGAGCGAATCAAACGAGGTTCCGCCGTTGGCCAGCGCATCGCGCATCACCTCGGCGGCCGCGTCCAGCACGGCGGTCAACTGCTTGCGGCTCAGCGTGTCGGCGATCCGCGCACCGTTCAGCTTGGCCCGCCACAACGCCTCGTCGGCATAGATGTTGCCGATGCCGGACACCACCTGCTGATCGAGAAGCTGCCGCTTGATTTCGGAATGCTTGCGCCGCAACACTTTTACCACCGCGCCCGCATCGAATCGGGGGTCCAGCGGATCACGCGCCAGATGCGCGACCGGCTCCGGCACCACGCTGCCGTCCACCTCCACCAGATCGGCGAGCATCCACCCGCCGAAGGTGCGCTGGTCGGCGAAGCTCAGCACGGTCCCGTCGTCGAGCAGCGCGGAGATCCGGACGTGGTCGGCGCGCGGCACCTTACCGAGCAGCATCTGCCCGCTCATGCCGAGGTGGACCACCAACGCCGTATCTGATTCCTGCCCGGCGGGTTCCGTGTCGAGCAGCAGCCACAGATACTTGCCGCGCCGGTCGGTGCCGGTGATCCGCGCATCCAGCAACCGGGCGGTGAGGTCCGCGGGCCCCGCTTCGTGTCGACGCACCGCGCGCGGGTGATGGACTCGGACGGCGGTGATCGTTTTGCCGACGACGTGGGCGTGCAAGCCGCGGCGCACCACCTCGACTTCGGGCAGTTCGGGCATCTAGACGGACACCATCTAGATGGACGTCGTTCCCGCGGGGTCCAGCACGTCGAGCGTCTTCCATGTGGCCGCCGCGGCCTTCTGCTCGGCTTCCTTCTTGGAGCGGCCGACGCCCGTGCCGTATTCGGTTTCCGCCACCACGACCACCGCGGTGAATTGCTTGTCGTGATCGGGTCCGGTGGAGGTGACGACGTATGACGGCGCGCCCATGCCCCGGGCCGCGGTCAGTTCCTGCAGGCTGGTCTTCCAGTCCAGCCCGGCCCCCAGCGTCGGCGCGGCATCCAGTAGCGGGCCGAATAACCGCAGAATCACCTCGCGCGCAACGTCGATGCCGTGATCGAGGTAGATCGCGCCCAGCAGCGATTCCATGCCGTCGGCCAGGATGCTGGATTTGCCGGCGCCGCCGGTATTGGCTTCCCCACGCCCCAGCAACAGATGGACGCCGAGGCCCCCGTCGCACAGCTTGCGCGCGACGTCGGCCAGTGCCTGGGTGTTGACCACGCTGGCGCGCAGTTTGGCCAGGTCACCCTCGGTGCGGTCGGGATGGCGATGATATAGCTCGTCGGTGATGGTCAGGCCCAGCACGGCGTCGCCCAGAAACTCCAGGCGTTCGTTGGTCGGCAGGCCGCCGTTTTCGTAGGCGTAGCTGCGATGCGTCAGCGCAAGGGACAGTAGTTCCTCCGACAGCTCAACCCCGAGGGCATCGAGCAGCGCTTGACGTGAACTCACCGCTTACCCCGCGACTCGTCCGACTTGGCGCTGAACATGCCTGCCAGCTTGGCCCACCGTGGATCGATGCGATCGTGTCGATGGGCCGGCTCGGCGGCCAGCGAAACACCGCATTCGGGGCACAGCCCGGGGCAGTCCGGGGTGCACACGGGTGAGAACGGAAGCTCCAGTCCCACGGCGTCGACGATGGACTGCTGGAGGTCGATCGTGTTGTCGACGATGTGGCCCACCTCGTCTTCCTCGGTGGTCGCCTCGGTGGTGCTGTCCGGGTAGGCGAACAGCTCGGTGAGCCGCACTTGCACCCGTCCGTCGAGCTTGGTCAAACAACGGGAGCATTCGCCGGCCGTGGGCGCGGTGACCGTCCCGGTCACCAGGACGCCCTCGGACACCGATTGAATCTGTAAGTCCAGCTCTAGTGGGGCGTCCGCCTCGATCGCGATCATGTCCAGTCCGATGCGCGTCGGACTGGGCACGGTTTTCCGCAGGGTCACCATCGCCCCGGGGCGGCGCCCGAGCCGGGTGATGTCGAACGCCGTCGGCCCGGCCAGCCGTGAGGCCGCGCGCGCGGGCCGATGATGTGCTGTGCTGCCGCGTCATATCGGAAATCCTACGGCGCTGACCGCATAATTCCAGGGCGCGCCCGCCCCGCAAGCAGCCGCGAAGGCTAGCGCACCGCGTAGTCGTGGGTTCCGGCCGCCGTCCGCAGTTGGTGACGACCGCGCCCCACCGACCGCAGGGTGCCGTTGAGGAATTCCTCGAACTCAGCGAGCTTGTTGTCGACGTAGATGTCGCACTCGCCGCGCAGCCGGTCGGACTCGGCGTGCGCCGAGTCGATGAGCCGGGTGGCCTCCGCATTGGCCGCCTCCACCACGCTGTTCTGCGAGACCAGGCGCTGCTGCTCCTTGATGCCCTCTTGCACGGCCTTCTCGTAGGAGATGTTGCCGTTTTCCAGCAGCCGGTCGGCTTCGGCCTTGGCACGGCTGACGCTGGCCTCGTACTCGCGCTTGGCGGCCGTGGCGATGCGCATCGACTCTTCGCGGGCCTCGCCGACCATCCGCTCGCTGTGCTGGCGCGCTTCGCTCACCATCCGGTCGGCTTGCGCCTTCGCGTCGGACAGCAACCGGTCGGCCTCTGCGCGGGCGTGGTTGAGCATCGACTCGGACTCGGTGGTTGCCGAGGACACCATGGACTCGGAGTGCGCCTTGGCGTCCTGCAGCATGGAGTCGCGCGCGTCCAGGACGTCTTGGGCGTCGTCCAGTTCGCCCGGGATCGCATCCTTGATGTCGTCGACCAGCTCCAGCACGTCGCCGCGAGGCACCACGCAGCCGGCCGTCATCGGAACGCCACGGGCTTCTTCCACGATGGCGCTGAGTTCGTCCAGCGCCTCAAAGACTCGATACACGGCCACACCCTCCTGGCGTCTTGCAAGTTCCTGTTGTTACTAGTGTGCCTGGTGATGTCCCTGTGACAGCGGTGGCAACACCGGTGTGTCGGGTATTTGCCCGTTGGGGGCCCCTCAAACGCTCCGGCGGGCCGTTTCCGGCCCGGCGGTGGAAATCAATGTCATCAGGAAACGCCCGTTCACGCTGTTACCGCGACCGCGACGGCCGCGCGAGGTGGTTCATCCATATTCGTTGCCGGGTCCCCGTCGATGCGGGTTGGGCGCAGGCCCGGTATTTGCGTCGACGCGCCGGGGCCCGGCTATTTGCCAGTGATTCTAGGTCGCGGACAACCAACGGCACCATCGGACCGTCGGTTGGGTGCCGGCCGACCTGGCGATGCGCACTGCGTTAGCCCCGGCCCATACCCCCAAGGGGTATAGCTCGACCGTTGAGACGCAACCGCCCTCAAAGCGAGTGGTTTACCGCAGGAGGACACAAGTGACGGTGCTATCAGCGGTCGGGCACGCCTTGACGCTCGCGAGCTCGATGACGTGGGAAATCCTGTGGGCGCTGATTGTGGGCTTCGCCCTCTCCGCGGTGGTGCAGGCCGTCGTGCGGCGCTCGACAATCGTGGCGCTGATGGGTGACGATCGGCCGCGCACCCTGGCGGTCGCGGCCGGACTGGGAGCGGCATCGTCCTCGTGCTCGTACGCCGCGGTGGCGTTGGCGCGATCGCTGTTTCGCAAGGGCGCCAACTTCACCGCCGCGATGGCGTTCGAAATCGGCTCCACCAACCTGGTGGTGGAGTTGGGCGTCATCCTGGCGCTGCTGATGGGATGGCAATTCACCGCCGCCGAATTCATCGGCGGCCCACTGATGATCGTGGCGCTGGCCGTGTTGTTCCGCCTGTTCGTGCGGTCGCGTCTCGTCGACGCCGCCCGCGAGCAGGCCGAGCGGGGAATCGCCGGCTCGATGGAAGGCCATGCCGCCATGGACATGTCCATCCAAGCCGAAGGCTCGTTTTGGCGGCGGCTGTTCTCCCCGGCGGGCCTCACCTCGATTTCGCACGTGTTCGTGATGGAGTGGCTGGCGGTCCTGCGCGACCTCATCCTGGGCTTGCTGATCGCCGGCGCCGTCGCGGCGTGGGTTCCCGAAAAGTTCTGGCGGATCTTCTTTTTGGCCGATCACCCGGGCGTCTCGGCGCTGTGGGGTCCGATCGTCGGCCCCATCGTGGCGATCGTGTCCTTCGTGTGCTCCATCGGCAATGTCCCGCTGGCCGCGGTGCTGTGGAACGGAGGCATCAGCTTCGGCGGCGTCATCGCCTTCATCTACGCCGACCTGCTGATCCTTCCGATCCTGAACATCTATCGCAAGTACTACGGCACCAAGATGATGCTGACGCTGCTGGGCACCTTCTACGCCGCGATGGTTGCCGCCGGGTATCTGGTCGAATTGATCTTCGGCACAACACATCTCATTCCCACCCAGCGTAACGCGACGGTGCTGGAAGCGTCGATCTCCTGGAACTACACGACCTGGCTCAACATCGCTTTCCTGGTCCTCGCGGCCGTCTTGATCGCCCGGTTCGCCACGTCCGGAGGTCTGCCGATGGTGCGCATGATGGGCGGCTCCCCCGACGCCGGTGAGCCCGAGCACCAGCACTGACCGGCCTCAGGGTTACGCCAACCGCACGTCCAGCACCACGCAACGCCCTTTCGGCCTCGGCGAGCGCCCACTTCACGGCCTCGCTCATCTCCGCAGGCGTGTGCACGCTGCGTTGATGAAGAAGTGCGCGACTCCCTCGTCGGCGAGCAACACGATCAGTTCGGCCGCGGCCTCGGGCACGCCGGTTGGATTGTCTACCGTCATGGCGGCCTTTCTCCTATCGACGTCGCCGATTTCGCGTATACCCTCGTCCGGATCGGATCTTCACGATGCGCTGCGTGGGCGTCTGCGATCGGTCAGGACCGGTCCGAAAGCCTCTCGCGCAAGCGACGATTGACCGGTTCGGGCAGCAGTTCCGACACGTCACCACCGAGCATCGCGACCTCTTTGGCCAGCGATGACGACACGAACGAATAGCGCGGGGCGGTCGCGACGAAAAAGGTGTCCACGCCCGCGACGTGTTTGTTCATCTGCGCCATCTGCAGCTCGTATTCGAAGTCGGTGCCGGTGCGCAGCCCCTTGACGATGGCCGTCATGCCGCGCGACCGGACGAAGTCGACGACCAGGCCCTGCCCGGCTTCCGCTCGCAGGTTGGGCAGGTGTGTCGTCGATTCGTTGATCATCGCGATCCGCTCGTCGAGGTCGAACATGCCCTTCTTGGCGGGGTTGGTCAGAACCGCCACCACCACCTCGTCGAACTGAGCCGACGCGCGCTCGAAGACGTCGATGTGGCCCAACGTCACCGGGTCGAACGACCCCGGGCACACCGCGCCGGTCATGCGGACGATCCGACACAAAGTGGCGGTCTGCGCACATCGGCGATCATGACGCGCGCCGAGACGATGCAGGGCGAAGCGATGCTGTGGGGGTACCTCCCGCTTGCGGGGGAGAGCGGCGCCATGACGAATGACGGTACACGCCGACCTCAATGACGCTCGGCCAGCTCCAGACGGGTGTCGCCGTAAACCCGTTGGGGCCATACCGACCAGCCGGCCGGCCAATTCAGCGGCGCACCACCGGCCGCCCGCTCCACCACCGCAACGCTGCCGTCGTGCACCCAGCCATGCGCGGGCAACGCGGCCAGCACGGCCTCGACCTCGGCGGCGTCGACGTCGTAGGGCGGGTCGGCCAGCACCAGGTCGAACGCGGCCTCGGTTCCGGACGCCAGCACGGTCGCCACCGCTCCCCTGCGCAGCGTCGCGCCGCGCAGACCCAGGGTTTCGATGTTGCGCGCGATGACGGATCCGGTGCGGGGGTCGGACTCCACGAAGAGCGCGGCGGCTGCGCCGCGGGACAACGCCTCCAATCCCAGTGCGCCGGAACCGGCATAGAGGTCCAGCACCGTGACGCCGGTCAGCTCCAGGCGGGCGGTCAGGATGTTGAAGAGCGACTCGCGGACGCGGTCGGTGGTGGGCCTGGTGCCGCGCGGCGGGACCGCGATGCGCCGGCCCCCGGCCGCGCCGCCAATGATCCGGGTCACCTGCAGTTACCTACAACAGCGTCGACCAGTAGTCCCAGAACCGCGCCATGATCAGTAAGAACACCGCGGTGAACCAGAGTGTGGCGATCGACCACCGCCATTGGAAAAGCACCCACCCAGGACCGGCCTGCCGACGCTGCGCTACCGGGCGATAGGCGATCGAGGCGACCACCACCAGTAGCGACATGGTGACCGCCCACACCACCATGCAGTACGGGCACAGCGCGTTGATCCGATACAGGCTCTGAAAGATCAGCCAGTGCACGAACACCGCGCCGACCACCACGCCGACCGTCAGTCCCACCCAATACCATTGCGGCAACGCCACTTTCGTCAGCGCCAGTAACCCGGTGACGACCACCACGGTAAAGGCCACCAGCCCCACCAGCGGGTTGGGGAAGCCCAGCAGCGACGCCTGCGGGGTGATCATCACCGAGCCGCAGGACAGGATCGGGTTGATGTTGCAGGACGGCACGTACGACGGGTCGAGCAGGATGTCGATCTTTTCGACCGTGAGCGTCATCGATGCGACCAGGCCGATCAAACCGGAGATCAGCACCCACCAGGCGCTGAGCACCGGCACACGCGCCGCCGGAGACGCATCCGGTGTCAGGTCGCCGATGGAATCGGTAGCCTCTGTCGACACCGCACCGGTCACGTGGCGGCCGGCGCGACCGCGCCGTCGATGCCCGGAATGTTGCCCACGATTTTTTTGATCTTGTTGACCAGCGCATCGGGTGTCGAGGGGTCGTAGTCGTCGCCGTTGATCTTGATGGTCGGCGTGGCGTTGATATGCCCGGTCGCGGCTTCGCCGGTGACCTTGGACAAGTACTTGCCGCTGTTGATGCAGTCCGGCACCTTGCCCACCACACCCGCCTCGCGGGCGAGTTCGATCAGCCGCGCATTGTCAGGAAAGGTCTTGCCGGATTCGCTCGGCTGGATGTCGGTGCTGAACAGCGCGGAGTGGAAGCGCCGGAACGCGTCCTGGGATTCGTCGGCGACGCACAGCGCCGCGGCACCCGCGCGCGACGAATAGTTCTGGTTCCGCGAGCTGTCGAGGATCGACACCATGGAGTAGTCGGCCGCGATGGCGCCGATGTCGATGAGCTTGGAGACCGTCGGGCCGAAGGTGCGCTCGAAGTTGCCACAGGCCGGGCACAGGAAGTCCTCGTAGAACGTCACGACGGCCTTGGGGTTACTACTGCCGGGCTGGGTGACCAGCTTGCTCGACGTCACCCGCACCGTGTCGCCGGCGCCGGTGGGGCCGGTCTTCTTGTGGTGCGACGTGATGATGTAGAAGACGAGGGCGACCGCGAAGATCACCACGAATGCGGTGCCGCCGATTTGGACGAGTCGGCTCGACTTACCGCCAGAGGCCGCCTTCATGTCGAATCGCGGGGGAAGTTTGGGTTTGTCGGCCACAGGTTCCCTGATCTTTCGGTACGAGTTGTCGGTCTGCCCGCTTGGGGACAAATCGATCGGACAAAGCGCCTCTAGGTTACCGGCGCCGGCGGCTCAAGAAATCAAACCCGGCTCAGGTGTGCGCGCAGCGCCGAAATCAGCTCGCTGGTCGCCACCATGCTGTCGCCGCCCAGCGGGAACAAATTGGCGAAGCCATGGGTCAGCGAACCCAGGTACCGCAGGTCTACCGCGATCCCGGCGGCCCGCAGCGCCTCGGCGTAGCTCTCGCCTTCGTCGCGCAGCGGATCGAAACCCGGCGACCGCGATCAACGCGGGCGCCAGTCCGGTCAGCGATTCGGCCAGCGCCGGCGATACCCGCGGATCGGTCCGGTCCAAATTCGAACGCCGCAGATACTGGGATTCAAACCAGTCGATGTCCCGTTTGGTCAGCAGGAAGCCACGCGAGAACAGGGTCAGCGACCGGTTCTTCGCGGTGAAGTCGGTCCGCGGATAGATCAGCCATTGCAACGCCGGCGCGGGGCCGTTCTCGTCGCGCGCTATCTGGCTGACGACGGCCGCGAGGTTGCCGCCCGCGCTGTCCCCGCCGACCGCGACCCGTCCCGGAATCGCGCCGAGCTCGCCGGCGTGCTCGTATGCCCAGGTGAAGGCCGCGTAGGCGTCCTCGATCCCGGCCGGGGCCGGATGTTCGGGGGCCAGCCGGTAGTCGATCGACAACACGTGAATGCCGGCGTCACGACAGATCAGCCGGCACAGCGCGTCATAGGTGTCCAGGTCGCCGATGGACCAACCGCCACCGTGGTAGAAGACCAGCAGGGGCGCGGCCGCGCCATCGGCCGGACGGTAGTGGCGCGCCCGGATCGCGCCGGCCGGACCGGGCAGCGACAGCGCGTCGACGTCGACGTGGATCTGCGGACCGGGCAACCCCACGATCGACTCGCGCAGCTGGGTGCGCGAGGCCTGCGGGTCGTCGTCGACGACCAGTCCGTCGATGCCCACGGCGCGCAGGCCCGACAACATCAGCTGCAGGGTCGGATCCAGCGTGTTGCCGTCGATGATGACCGAACGGCTGCGGACCAGCCCTCGCCGCAGCGCGGTCGGGATCCACGGGATGACCTTGGTCCCGACGCTGGTGATGGCGCCCTGGATGCGACTGGCCAGCGGCACCGATCCGTGTTCGGCTCCAAACTGAACTCCCGGCGCGCCTGACAGAGGCTTCGTCATCGAACAACCCCCTTACGACAAACACGTGCTAACGCTCGACGACGAAACGGTTATTACGCCCCGCCCATCGCCTCTCAAGGCTTACCGGCCCCGGTGGCTACCAAACGGACGGTCGACGCCGCCGTCGGTTACCGGCCTATCGACATCACCGGCATCGCCACTTCACACGGGCGACCGGCCGACCCGCTGCCGATACCGGTGCGCCGCGCGACTAACTGTACGGGGTGGCGTGCCCGGTGCCGACGGCGCGGATAGACACCCGTCCAGGTGTTGATTAGGTTGCCTTTACAGACTCGGTACTATCGTGATCCCAAGTCGGTGAGCTTTCATCGGATTGCGAGCAACTTCGACGTGTTCGATATCGAACTGAGCGCTTCGAATTCGGCGCCACGGCGCCGATCTCGTCGCTCGATGACGGAACCCGGCTCGGTGCACAATCTCGAACCTTCAATTTCACAGGCAGGTGAATGAATTGGCCGGCGAGTCGCGCTCCGCCTTACCCTCCATTGCTCTCAACGACGAAAACACGATTCCGGCCCTAGGCCTGGGCGTCGCCGAATTGTCGGATGACGAGACCGAACGCGCAGTGTCGGTGGCGCTGGAGATCGGCTGCCGGCTGATCGACACCGCCGCGGTCTACGGGAATGAAGCCGCCGTCGGGCGCGCCATCGCCGCCTCCGGCATTCCCCGCGCCGAGCTGTTCGTCACCACCAAGCTGGCCACCTCAGACCAGGGCTTCAAGGGGGCGATGGACGCCTGCAGCGCCAGCCTGGAGCGCCTCGGCCTGGACTACGTCGACCTCTATCTGATCCACTGGCCGGCCCCATCGCTGGGGACATACGTGAACTCCTTCGGCGGGCTGATCCAGTCGCGCGGGGATGGTTTTGCCCGCTCGATCGGCGTCTCCAACTTCACCGAGGAGTTCCTGACGACGGTCATCGACCTGACCTTCGTCACCCCGGCGGTGAACCAGATCGAGCTGCACCCGCTGCTCAACCAGGAAGCGCTGCGCAAGACCAACGCCGAGCACAACGTGCTCACGCAGTCCTATACACCGCTGGCGCTGGGCAAGCTGAACGACAACCCGACGGTGAATTCGGTCGCGGGCGAATACGGCAAGACCGCCTCGCAGGTGTTGCTGCGGTGGAACCTGCAGCTGGGCAATGCGGTCGTCTTCCGGTCGGCCAACGCCGAGCACATCGCGTCCAACTTGGATGTGTTCGACTTCGAGCTGGCCGATGAGCACATGGATGCGATCAACGCGCTCAACGACGGCACTCGGCTGCGCCCGGACCCGGAGACCTACGAAGGCTCCTAAGGTCGTTACCCCGTCGGGCAGGTCGTCGCGGCCTGACGTAGCACGCCGGTCGACGCCAGGTCCACCGGCAACGAGTAACCGCGCAGCACGGCGATGAACTGCATGGCGTACTGACATGCGAACGCCGCGTTCGGCGGCATCCACCGCGCCGGTTGCGAATCGCCCTTGTCCTGATTGGCCTGCCCGTCGACGGCCAGCAGGTTGGCCGGATCGTTGGCGAAACGCAGCCGCTCGGGAGCGGGCCAGCCGTTGGCGCCCATGTCCCACGCGTAGGCCAGGGGGACGATGTGGTCGATCTGAACGGATTCGCCGACCTTGGGGCCGCGCTGGAACGCGATGGTCTTGTTGGTGTACGGGTCATGCAGCGTGCCGGTGGCCACGGCGTCCGGACACCTCTTGACCGACACGTAGGTCTTGTCGACGAGATCGCGGTTGAGGATGTCGTCGCGGGTGTCGCATCCGTTGTGCCCCATCGGGGCGTCGTTGTCGTCGTCCCAGGCGTCGCCGAATGCCGACCGCAGGTAGTCATAGCGGTGCTGGCGCAGGGGCACGACGGCGATGCCCCCGAGCACATCGATGCCGGGCTGCACCGTCGGAACGTCAGCGCGCGCGGCGTATTCGGCCGAATGTCGTGCGGTCGAGGATCCCACCGTCTGGTAGGCCACCAGCAACGCGAGCGCCGCCGCCGCGGCCAGCCAGAGCAGTACTTTGCGGTTCACGATTTGTCCAGATATTCGATGCGGTCGGTGTCGGTGAATCGTGCGGCCAGCACGGCCAAGCCAGGGTTCGAGCGGTCGTCGGTGTAGGCCTGGACGCAGAAATCCCGGGCCGCCTCGATGAACTCCTGATGGTCGGCCAAGGACAGCAGCCGCAACGTGATCGCCTTACCGGACTGATTGCGGCCCAACACATCTCCTTCTCGCCGTTCCTTGAGGTCGAGATCGGCCAGGGCGAAGCCGTCCAACGTCTCGGCCACCGCGCGCAGCCGCCGCCCGGCCGACGAATGCGGCGCGGACCAGCTGGCGAACAGGCACAGGCTCGGATGCCGGCCGCGGCCGATCCTGCCGCGCAGCTGATGCAACTGACTGATCCCGAACCGGTCGGCGTCCATCACCAGCATCAAGGTGGCATTGGGCACGTCGACACCCACCTCGATGACGGTGGTGCACACCAGCACATCGACCTCGCCGGCCCGAAAGGCAGCCATCGCGGCGTCCTTCTCCTCCGCCGACAGCCGCCCGTGCATCAGGCCCAGCCGCAGATTCGCCAACTCACCGGAACGCAGCCGGGCGTACAGGCCCTCGGCGGTCTCCGGCGCCTTGGCGTTCGGCTCCTGATCCCCCGGATCGTCACTCTCGTCGATGCGCGGCGCCACCACGTATGCCTGACGGCCGGCGGCAACCTCCTCGGTGATGCGCTGCCAGGCCCGGTCCAGCCACGCCGGCTTGTCCTTGACGAAGATGACATTGCTGGTGATCGGCTGGCGGCCGCGCGGAAGTTCGCGCAGCGTCGAGGTTTCCAGATCCCCGTACACGGTGAGCGCGACGGTGCGCGGAATCGGCGTTGCCGTCATCACCAACAGGTGCGGAGTCACACCGGGACGGGCCTTGGCCCGCAATTGATCTCGCTGCTCGACACCGAAGCGGTGCTGTTCGTCGACCACCACCATGCCCAGGTTGTCGAATTCCACCGCGTCCTGCAGCAGTGCGTGGGTGCCGATGACGATGCCGACCTCGCCGCCGGCGATCTCGGCGCGGATCTGTTTCTTCTGGGCGGCGGTCATCGAACCGGTCAGCAGCGCCAGCCGGGTCCCGTTGTCGGCGCCGCCCAGCTGACCCGCCATCGCCAACGGACCGAGCACGTCGCGAATCGACCGGAGATGTTGCGCCGCAAGCACTTCGGTGGGCGCCAGCAGTGCGCACTGATACCCGGCGTCGACCATCTGCAGCATCGCCAGCACCGAGACGATCGTTTTGCCGGAGCCGACCTCGCCCTGCAGCAGGCGATTCAGCGGGCGGGTCGCCGCGAGCCCGTCGGACAACACGCCGAGCACCTCGCGCTGCCCCGCGGTCAGCTCGAAGGGTAAGCGCCCCAACAGTTCTGCGGCCAGAGACCGTCGGGACGCGGCTGCGCCCGCGGCCCCGACTCCGACAGCTCGCCGTGGCGGCGGGCCACCAGCGCCCACTGCAGGCCGACGGCTTCGTCGAAGGTCAGGCGCTCCCGGGCCCGCTGTCGCCGCGGCTCGCTCTCGGCCAGGTGAATGTCTCGCAACGCCTCGTCTTCGGAGACCAGGCAGAGTTTTGCGCGCAGGTCCTCGGGCAGTGGGTCCGGCACCGGGTCGAGCACGTCGAGCACTTGGCGCACGCACGAAAAGATGTCCCAGCTCTGGATTTTCGTGCTGGCCGGATAGATCGGGAAGAAGTGGCGCTCGTAGGCGTCCAGCAGTTCTTCGCCGCTGGTCGCGCCCGAGACGTTGGCGATGTTCTTCAGCGACCGGGTCCCGCGGTTACGTCCATCCGGGGAGTCGACGATGAGGAACGCCGGGTGCGTCAACTGCATGACGTTGTTGAAGAATCCGACCTCCCCGGACAGCATCACCTTGGCGCCCTTGGTCAGGTCCTTTTTCAGATAATTCGCGTTGAAGAACGTCGCGGTCACCTTGTTGCGCCCGGCGCCGAGGGTGATGCGGTGGCACAATTTCTTCGGGGTCTTCTTCATCGGGAACGTCTTGGTTTCGGCGATCGTGTCGATGATGGTGATGTGCTGGCCCGTTTCGGGTCGCTCGCCGTCGGCTTCCCAGCGGGTCGCGCCCTCGGTGTAGCTGCGCGGAAAGTGGCGCAATAGGTCGTCGACGGTGCGGATGCCGAAAGCCTCGTCGAGCGGGTCGGCGGCCTTGGCTCCCACGACGAAGTCGAGTCGGTCGCTCAGCGACACCATCGCTACTCGACCCCGATCAGCAGGGTGTCACCGTGGTGGCCGGTTCGGTACGTGACCAGTTCGGTCCCGGGGTGGTGATCGTGCACGTGCTCTTCCAGGATGTCGCTTACCGCGTCTCCGTCGCTGTCGACGGCAGCGCCCAGCAGCACCGTCACCAGGTCGCCGCCGGAGGCCAGCAGGAGATCGAGCAGACCGATGGCCGCCCCTACCGCATCGGCGGCCACGATGAGCACCTCGTCACCCGCGATGCCCAGGCCGTCGCCGGGGCAGCAGCGACCCGCCCAGGTCAACGCGCTCTCGGTGGCGATGCGCACCGAGCCGTGCCGCGCCGCGCCGGCGGCGCGGGCCATCGTGTAGCCGTCGTCCACCGCCTGCCGCTCGGTTTCATGCACAGCCAGCGCGGCCAGGCCCTGCACCATCGACCCGGTCGGGATCGGCACCACGTCGATCCCCCAGCCGATGGCCGCGGTGCAGCCGGCCACCAACTCCTCGGCTGCGACATAGCCGTTGGGCAGCACCATCACCTGGGCGGCCCCGGTGTCGACGACGGCCCGCATCAGCTGGTGAGCGCTGATGTTGGTGACGGGATCGTGTGCGGTCGGGTCGCGCTGCAGCACGCAGGCGCCCTCGCCGCCGAACAGGTCGGCGGCGCCGTCGCCGTCGACCACCGCCAGCACCGCGCGCTCCCGCGTCCAGCCGCCGGCGGGCAGCCCGGGGGTGCCGGAGCTCAACGCCGAGATGACGATGCGGCTGAGCTGCCCGGCCGCCAGCCCCGCCTCCACGGCGGCGCCGGCGTCGTCGGTGTGCACGTGGACCGAGTACGTGCGCTGCGCCGACGACGGCGCCGACGCGATGCCGACCGAATCACCCAGCTCCGCCAGCCGGTCGCGCAGCGTGTCCGCCGCCGTGGGCTCGCAGCCGTCCAGCCGATACATGACCTCGAACTGGGGCGTCGGGCGCTGTGCGGACGCCGCCTCCGGCTGCAGCGCTCGCGGGGACAGTTCGTACACCGTGCGGGCGGGTGCCTGCCCGGTGATGGTGGACCGCAGCGCGTCCAGCAGGACCAGCAGACCCCGGCCGCCGGCGTCCACGGCGCCGGCGTCGCCGAGCACGTCGAGTTGTTCGGGGGTCTTTTCCAGCGCGACCACTGCCGCGTCGCCGGCGGCGATGACCGCCGGCACCAGCCCATCCCCGGCTCCCGCGCACTGCGCAACGGCGTTCGCGGCCGCCCGCAGCACCGAGACGATGGTCCCGGGGATCTCCTCACCGCCCATCGAGCTGATCACCAGCTCGACGCCACGCCGCAGCGCGGCGCCCAGGACGGCGGCATCCATGTGGAGCAGCTCACCCCCTGCCTCGGCGGCGGCGGTCGCGGTGACGTCGGCGACGCCGCGCAGGATCTGCGACAGGATCACCCCGGAATTGCCACGCGCGCCGTTGAGGGCGCCGGCGGACAGCGCCGCCGCGGCCCGCGCGACGCAGGTCGAGCCACCCTCGGCGCCGGCGCCCACCTTGGCCTCGGCCAGGGCCGAACGCATGGTGAACAGCATGTTGGCGCCGGTGTCGGAGTCTGCGACGGGAAACACGTTGAGCCGGTTGATCTCGTCGATGTGCGTGATCAGGTCGCTGACGGCGGTGTGCGCCCAATCGCGCAGTGTGATCGCGTCCAGGAGACGCTCCTGCGACGTGTCAGCAGTGCCCAGGGTGACCTCACCTCCTCCCGCACCTTCTGATGCCCAGCACCCAATGGGCGCCAGCGTAGCTCGGCGAGCCGCGCGACGGCCGCCGGTGACCACCACCGCCCGGCGGGCCGATCCGGCCGATTGAGCCTAACCAGAGGGGGCGACAGCGACTCGTGACCGTTTTGGTGGTTGCCACGACAGTCGGTATCCTCAGGTGTGCCCGGCTGACCCTGGGCTGTGCCGGCCAGATTGCCGGACCCCCGAGATTTGAGGAGCTTGAACAATGGCCGCTGTGTGCGACATCTGCGGGAAAGGCCCCGGCTTCGGTAAGTCGGTGTCGCACTCCCACCGCCGCACCAGCCGCCGGTGGGACCCCAACGTTCAGACCGTGCATGTCGTCACCCGTCCGGGCGGCAACAAGCAGCGTCTGAACGTCTGCACGTCCTGCATCAAGGCCGGCAAGGTCGTCCGCGGCTAGCGGCGATCGCAAGCGCGGCGTAGCCCGGCGCTGGGGACCCGGCGCGGGACGGGTCGCCACCATCGGGCAAGGACAGCCGTCGTTACATGACGACGTGGCCGGCGTCCACGGGTATCGCCGCGCCGGTGATGTAGCGCGAGCGCGGTCCGGCAAGCCAGAGCACCGCTTCGGTGACGTCTTGCGCCTCGACCAACGGCACGTCGGGCAGCAGCGTCTGGGACAAGGCCGGGTTCGGGTTCTCCAGCATCCGGTTCACCACGAAATCGTTGAGGATCATCGGCGTCGCGACACCGCTCGGATGGATCGAATTGACCCGAATCTTGTGTGGCGCATAGGCATTCGCCGCCGAGCGCATCAGCCCCACCACCCCGTGTTTGGACGCCGCGTAGGCGAACATCGCCGCGCTGCCGTCGCCGCCGCGGCCGGTCAAGCCCTGCGATGAGCTGACCAGCACCACCGAGCCACCCCGGCCCTTGCGCACGATCGAGGGAACCGTCGCCAGCAGCGTGTGCCACACGCCCTTGAGATTGGTGTCGACGATCGTGTTGAACACCGGTTCGGACTCGGGGTCGGTGACCCCGATGGCCACCACCCCGGCATTGGCGACGACGACGTCGATGCCGCCGAGCTCGTCGACGCCGGCCCTGGACCCCGGCCTGCAGCGCCTCGAGGTCGCGGACGTCCGCTGCGACGGATACCGCTTTGCGCCCAGCCGCCTGGACCAACTGCACGGTCTCTGCGAGCTCGGATTCGGTCCCCAGGGCGTAGGGGATCGCCTCGAGATCAGCGCAGATGTCGACGGCGATGATGTCGGCGCCCTGCTCGGCCAGCGCGACGGCGTGGCTGCGGCCCTGCCCGCGCGCGGCCCCGGTGATGACGGCAACCATGTTGTCGAATTCACCCATGACTACACCTCCAGTGTCGTGCCGGTCTCATGTTCGGCGAAGGCCACCAGCCGCGCGGCCGTCTCGTAATCACATGCCAGCGGCGTGCGGCCGATCAGCACCGGACCGCCGCGCAGCCCGAACCTGCCAGTGACCCCGACGTAGCTGCCCGGCGGAATCGGCTCGCTGATGCAGTAGAGCGTGGGCGCCGCGCCCTCGTCGATGTCGTTGGCCAACCGGTCGGCCACCAATTTGACCCCCTTGTGGGCAAGCGACATCAGCGGCGAGTCGCCCAGATTCGAAAGGTTAGAGGCCACCCAGCCCGGGTGGGTGAGCTGCGTGACGATCGGCGATCCGGCCGCGCGCAGCCTGCGGTCCAGCTCCAGGCCCCACAGCATGACCGCGAGCTTCGACTGCGCGTACGCGCCCAACCTCGTCCATTTGTGCTGGCGCGAGTGCAAGTCATCGAGCCGCAGCGTCGCTGATCGGTGCGCGTCGGACCCGACGTTGATGATCTGCGAACGCAGCTTGGGCAGCAGCAGATTGGTCAGCGCGAACGGCCCGAGCAGGTTGGTGCCCAGCGTCATCTCGAAGCCGTCGACCGTCTCGGTGCGCCGATCGGTCAGGGCGCCGGCATTGTTGATCAGGATGTCCACCGGCTCGTCGATCAGGGCCGCAAAGGCCCGCACGGACGACAGGTCGGCGAGGTCTAGCTTGGCCACGGCGGTCGAGCCGCCCATCGCAGAGATTTCCGCGGCGCGTTGCCCGCCGAGTTCGGTGTTGCGCACGGCCAGGATCACGTGCGCGCCGGCTTTGGCGAGCGCACGCGAGGTGCCGAGCCCGACGCCGTTCGTCGCTCCGGTCACGATCACGCGTTTGCCGGTGAGGTTGCCGAGCCTGCTCGGCGTCCACGGTAAGGTCACGGCGATCCAGAGTAATGGTCGGTTCTATGTAAGTTGGACCGGTTCTGCCAACATTAGAGCCGAAGACTCCCGAGGCGGTTCGACATGAGTGACAGCGCCACCGAGATCACCAACCTCATCTACACCTACGCGCAGCTCCTCGACGGCGGTGACCTGGACGGGGTGGCCAGGCTCTTCGAGCACGGCCGCATCTGCGGGATCCAGGACGGCCCGCCGGAGACGGTGTTCGCCGGGTCCGCCCGGGTGCGACAGATGTATGACATGGCCACGCGGATCTACGACGACGGCACCCCGAAGACCAAACACAACACGACCAACGTGCAGCTCTACATTGACGAGGCGGCCGGGACCGCGCAGAGCACGTCCTACTACTGCGTCACGCAAGCCACTGTCGACCTGCCGCTCCAGGTGATCGTGACCGGGCACTACCAGGACACCTTTCACCGGGTCGACGGGGCCTGGTGCTTCGACAGCCGCACCATGTTCGTCGACCAGATCGGCGACGTCAGCCAGCATCTGAAGTTCTGACTCGTGGCATCCGCGAGCGCCTCCGACGGCCCCTTCGACCCGGCCGCCGTGCTGGCCGACGCGCAACGCAAGGAAGAACTGACCGATTGGGGTCCGGGCGAGTTCGACGGACCGCTGGCCGTGTTGCTGGCCGACTATGCGCGCGCCGACCTCAACGCCATCGGCATGCACATCCTGCGGTCGGGCATCGTGCACAGCCTGCGGATGCGGCTGCGCGCCCAGGAGTGGATCCGCCGCCACCCGGAGATCCTCGACGAGACGGTGGCAGCCCCGATCGTCGTCGTCGGGATGATGCGCAGCGGCACCACGCTGCTGCAGCGGCTGCTGGCCGCCGACCCGCGCTTCGTCTGCGCGTACGGCTGGGAGGTCGTCGAGGTCGCGCCGCGGCTGAATTATCAGGTCACCGACGCCCCCGACCCGCGCATCGCGATCAGCGAAGCGCGAGAAGCGAAGTCCCGCGAACTGGCGCCCGAATTGTTCTCGATCCACCCGATGTACGCCAGGGAGGCCGAGGAGGAGATCGTCTTCCTGGCCGACGCGTTCCTGTCGCACGTGCCCGAGTCGGGCGCGTACCTGCCGCGGTACCGTGCCTGGCTCGACGCCCAGGACTTCTCCCCCGCCTACGGCTATCTGCACCGGATGCTGCAATTCCTACAGTGGCAGAAGCGGCAGCGCGGCGTGCAGAGCGCGGCGCTGGGTGCTCAAATCACCTGCGCACCTTGGATATTTGAATCTCCTGCGGGCGCAGTTTCCCGATCTACACATCGTGCACATGCATCGTGACCCGCGCACCACGATCGCCTCTGGGGCCAGCCTGAACGCGACCCTGCATGCGATGCACGCCGATGCCGTCGACCGGCAGCGGGTGGGTGCGCAGTGGCTCGAGCGGATGGGCTGGACCAATGATCGGGCGATGGCGATCCGCGACGGATGGGCTGATGAGGGTGCCGTGGTGACCGACATCGGATTCGACGACGCGGTGGCCGATCCGATCGGGCAGGTGGCCCGCGTCTACGACGCCGTCGGCCTGCCGCTCACCGCCGCCGCCGAGGAGGCGATGCGGCGCTGGCTGGCGCACCGTCCCCGGGAGGTGCCTCGCCCGTCCTACCGGCTGGCGAACTACGGCCTGCTCCCCGAGCAAGTCGACGAGCGATTCACGTTGTACAACAAGCGTTTTAGACAGCACATCGGAGGAACAGCACATGCCTGATCACCCGGTCGCGACGGCGTCCCAGCACGAACAGGAGCTGGCGGCCCTCGACCTGATCGAGCACCCTACCATCAAGGCCGCCTACCGCACGGTCGCGCAGACCTGGCTTGGTCGCGCCAAGGCGTCGGACGCTATGCGCGAACGGTTCGACGACGCGTTCGCCGAGGTGATGTTCTCGGCGGCGGTGTGGTCGTCCAACCAGGACAAGCTGCGGCCCAAGGTCAGCTGCATCACCCGGCTCGCGCACCCGGTGGACGGCCGGAGCGTTCCCGGATCGCGTTGGGGCATCGACAATCCCGACAGCGTGTACCGGGTGATTCCGATCTCCGGGGACGAACGTTACGAGATCCACGGCCGGGTGGGTGAGCATCGCATGACCGAGAACTACTTCACGCTGTGGGACGCGCACATGGGCACCGTCGCCGTGCTCAACGGCCGCACCATGGCGGTCGATTCCGACGGCAGCTACACCATCACCGTCGACGCCGAGCCCGCCCACGGGCGGCCTAATCACGTGCAGACCGCGCCGGAAGCCCACGAGTTCTATATCCGCGATGTGCTACTGGACTGGGGCCGCGATGACCCCAATCACATTGAGGTGCAACGACTTGGCGGGCCGTCGACCAGCCCGGCACGCACGCTCGACGAACAGGCCGAGGCCACGGCGGCGATGATGGATTATTTCGCCAACTTCACCGGCAAGCTCAGCCACGGCGTCTACAAGATGCCGGCCAACCACTTCAACCTGGCCTGGTCGGCGGACAAGGTCGGCGCGATGCGCAACCAGGTCTACGTCATGGGCCGGTTCGACCTGGCCCCCGACGAGGCGTTCGTCGTCGACCTCAATGACGGTGGCGCCGAATACTTCACGGTGCCGCTGAGCAACATCTGGGGCACCACGCTCGACCTCGTCGACCGCACCGGCAGCCTCAATAAGGCGCAGTCGGTGGCCAACGAGGACGGCTCGTACACCTACGTGATCTCGCCCGTCGATCCCGGCGTGGCGAACTGGATCGACTCCGACGGTCTGCGGGAGGCGATTTTGACCCTGCGCATGGCGGAGTTCGGCGAGGGCGGTCCGCGCGAAGACCTCGGCGCGCACGGGCGGGTGGTCAAGCTGGACCGGCTCGACGCCGAGGTGTCGCACTTGCCGCGGGTGAGCGAGCAGCAGCGGGCCACCGAGCTGGCGCAGCGACGCAAGTCCTATCTGCGCCGCCTGCCGGAAGGGACGATCTGACGATGTCGCGCTGGCTGATCACGGGGTGCTCCACCGGCTTTGGCCGCGAAATCGCCCGGGCCGCACTGCAAGCCGGCCACAGCGTGGTGGTGACCGCGCGCCGGGCCGAGGCGGTGGCCGATATCGCCGACGAATTCGGGGACCACGCCCTTCCGGTCGCCCTCGACGTGACCGACGCCGCCCAGGTCGCTGCGGCGGTGTCGGCGGCCGACCAGGCGTTCGGCGGGATCGACGTCCTGGTCAACAACGCCGGTCACGGCTACCTGTCCTCGGTGGAAGAGGGCGAGGACGCCGAGGTGCGAAAGCTGTTCGACGTGAACTACTTCGGTGCCGTCGACATGATCAAGGCGGTACTGCCGGCCATGCGCGCCCGCGGGTCGGGGCACATCATCAACATTTCCTCCATGACGGGTCTGGTGGCCAACCCGCCCAACGCCTATTACTCGTCGACGAAGTTCGCGCTGGAGGCGGTGACCGAAGCGCTGGCCGCCGAGGTGCGCCCGCTGGGCATCAAGGTGACCGCGATCGAGCCGGGCGCGTTCCGCACCGATTGGGCGACCCGGTCGATGAAGGAGTCGGGCAGCCCGATCTCCGACTACGCCGACGTGGCCGCGCGCAAGGACCTGATCAAGCAGTTCGCCGATCACCTACCGGGTGATCCGAAAAAGGTCGCCGACGCGGTGCTGATGGTGACCACGCTCGACGAGCCGCCGCTGCGGCTGCTGCTGGGCCGTGACGTGCTGAAGGCCATGCGGGACAAGATCACTGCGATGTCGGCGTCGATCGAGGAGTGGAAGGCCGTCACGAAGGACGTCAATTTCGCGGACTGACGGAGTCTCGCTGCCCGACTGTGGGGCTTAGGTACGGGATTCCTACGACTTTTGTGCGTAGGCCCCACGGTCGGCATCAGAAGAGCCGGTCAGTCCCGCACGATGAGGACCGTCTTGCCGGCGCGCCTGCCGCTGTCGCGGCTTTCATACGCCTCCCGACCCTCGTCGAGCCCGAACGTCTGGGCGATCGCGACGTGCAGCCGGTCGCTGTCCACCAGCGCGGCGAGTTCGTCGAGCTGATCCCGATTCGGCGTGACGATGAAGAATGTTGCGGTGACACCGAATTCGTCGGCCCTGCCGTCGGGAGGCGGCGCCGACAGGGTGACCAGGCGGCCCCCGCGGCGCAGCACGCCGAACGACCGCTCCAACGTCTGGCCGCCGACCGTGTCGATGACGACGTCGTAGCCGGCACCGGTTTCGTCGAATGCCTCGGTGCGCACGTCGATCACCCGCTGCGCGCCGCAGCCGCGCAGCAGATTGGCGGTGTCGCTGCGCACGGTCGCGGTCACCCGCGCACCCAGCATTGCGGCCAGTTGAACCGTCAACAGGCCCACTCCCCCGGCGCCGCCGTGCACCAGCACGGTCTCGCCCGGTTGCACGGCGGCGTGGTCGACCAGGCCTGCAGGGCGGTCAGCCCGGCCAGCGGCAGCGCGGCGGCGACGATGTGCGACACCGTCGACGGCTTGGTGGCCAGGTCGGCCGCGGGTACGGCGACGAAATCGGCCGCCGCGCCGTCGCGGTCGAACCCGATCAACCCGTACACCTCGGCGCCGGGCGCGAAATCCGACACGTCGGCGGCGACCGCTTCGACGACACCCGACACCTCGTGCGACGGGATCACCGGGACGCGGCTGGCACCGTCGCGGGTCCAGGTCTCCTCCCACGTCAGCTCGTCGAAGGTGATCGCGGCCGCGTGTACCGCCACCAAGACCTCGCCCGCGGCCGGCACCGGCAGCGGGGCGCGTTCGAGCACCAGCTGCTCCGGGCCGCCCCGCCGGTGCGCCCGCAGCGCGGTCATCTCGGTCATGGCAGGCGCCAATCGATCGCGTCGGCGCCCATCCCGGCCAGCAGTTCGTTGGCGCGGCTGAACGGGCGCGAACCGAAGAACCCGCGCGAGGCCGACAGCGGCGACGGATGCGGCGACTCGATGGCGACGCAATTTCCTTGGGCGAGAATCGGTTTGAGTGTCGAAGCGTCACGGCCCCACAGGATCGCCACCAGCGGCCGCGACCGCTCGGTCAGCGCCCGGATAGCGCACTCGGTCACCGCCTCCCAGCCCTTGCCGCGGTGCGAAGCCGGATTGCTGGGGCGCACCGTGAGCACCCTGTTCAGCAGCAGCACGCCGCGCTGCGCCCACGGCGTCAGATCACCGCACGAGGGCTGCGGATGGCCCAGGTCCGCGGTGTACTCCTGAAAGATGTTGGCCAGACTGCGCGGCAGCGGCCGCACCTCGGGCGCCACCGAAAAGCTCAGGCCCACAGCGTGTCCGGGCGTCGGGTACGGGTCCTGCCCGACGATCAGCACCCGGACGTCGTCGAAGGGATAGGTGAAGGCGCGCAACACATTCGGTCCGGCGGGCAGATACCTGCGCCCGGCCGCGATCTCGGCCCGCAGGAATTGCCCCATCTCGGCGACCTGGTCGGCCACCGGCTGCAGCGCACTCGCCCAGCCCGGCTCGACCAGTTCCCTCAACGGACGCGCGGTCATCATCGGCTCTTCGCGATCGCGTAAACGGTCACCGCGTCACCCTAATACGACTGCCAGCCGGCGTAGCCGCTCCACTCCTGATCGTCGACGAGCACCCGGGCCGGCCCGTCGAGAACCCGCCCGATGACGCGCCATCCGGCCGGCGCGGGACCCGGCGAAACACGCCACCAGGGCGTGGTCCTCGCCACCGCCCAGCACCCAGTGCCAGGGATCGGCGCCCACCGCGGCGGCGGCCGCGGCCAGCGCATCGCGGTCCGCGGCCAGCGCCGCCGTGGACAGATCCATGCCCACCCCGGACGCCTCGGCGACATGACGCAGGTCGGCGACCAGGCCGTCGGAGATGTCGATCATCGCCTGCGCACCCGCGGCCGCGGCCACGGCTCCCTGGCCATAGGGCGGCTGCGGCACCACATGCCGGCGCCGCAACTCGTCGAAGCCATCAATCTCGTTGCGCCACAGATCGAAATCCCGCCGCCGAGCGGCCCAGGTCACCGGCGACGGCGATCAGCGCACCCGGCTGTCGCGCCCGATCGCAGCACCGGTGCGCGGCCGTCCAGGTCGCCCAGCACCGTCACCGAGATCACCCACTGCGGGCAGTGGACCAGGTCACCGCCGGCGATGCCGGCACCGATCCGTTGCGCCTCGTCCCACATCCCGTCGACCAGCGCGTCCACCTTCGCCGCCGGCGTATCACCGGGTGCGCCGAAGGCGACCACGAACGCCGTCGGCCGCCCGCCCATCGCCTCGATGTCCGCGGCGTTCTGGGCGATCGCCTTGCGGCCGATGTCGTGCGGCGTCGACCAGTCCAGCCGGAAGTGCCGATCCTGCACGAGCATGTCGGTCGACACCAGCACGCGGCCATCACCCGATGACACCAGCGCCGCATCGTCACCCGGCCCGAGCACCACCGCGGCGGGCTGCTCGCGCCCCCGCACCAGGCGATCGATCACGGCGAACTCACCGAGTTGCTGCAGCGTCGGGGACTCGCCCGATTCGTCTTGCACGCCACCTCCTTCGGCGCGTCACGGTCCGGTGCGGGCCGGGCCGGGCCATAGGTCCGCGCCCGTGCGACGGACCGCGCCAGTGTAGAACCTCGCGCCCGTGCGGGCCCTTTTCGGCCCGAGAATAAATTGGCACCCGGGTAAATGCGGGCGATAGTGGTTAACAGAGAAGGAGGTGCGCGCGGTGCCCACCGAATCGGACGTCGATGCCGGGCCGCCGCGTGCGCTGATCATCGTCGCGATCGCGCTGGCCGTCGCGACGATCGGCGTGATCCTAGCCATCGCGGCCACCCGCGAGGCGCCTCCGCGGTCGGTTGCGGTTCCCGCGGTCCCGGCGCCGCAGGCCGACGGCACCGCATGCCGGGCGCTGATGGGCGCGCTGCCGCAGCGGCTCGGGGATTACCAGAGCGCGCCCCTCGAGCAGCCGGCCCCGCACGGCGTCGCTGCCTGGCGGAGCGGGCCGGACGGCGACCCGGTGGTGCTGCGTTGCGGGCTGGACCGCCCGGCCGAGTTCGTCCTGGGATCCCCGATCCAGGTCGTCGATCGGGTGCAGTGGTTCCAGGTGCGTTCCGAACAGCAATCCGCCGGTGACGCAGGCAGATCCACCTGGTACACGGTGGATCGCGGAGTCTATGTGGCGCTGACGCTGCCGACCGGATCGGGACCGACGCCGATTCAGCGGCTCTCCGAGGCGATCGACCGCAGCCATCCCGGCGGCGCCCATCGACCCGGGTCAGCCCCGTTAGCGCAGACCCACTCCGCGGGCCAGCGCGGTCTGGACCATCGTCGCCAGCAAGGTCGGGTAATCCACGCCGCTGGCCGCCCACATCCTCGGGTACATCGAGATCGTGGTGAATCCCGGCATCGTGTTGATCTCGTTGATCACCGGCCCGTCTTCGGTGAGGAAGAAGTCCACCCGGGCCAGCCCTTGGCAGTCGATGGCCTTGAACGCCCGGACCGCCAATTGGCGCACAGTGTCGGCGATTTCGTCGTCCACCTTGGCGGGCACGTCCAATTCGGCGGCGTCGTCGAGGTATTTGGTCGAGAAATCGTAGAAGGAATCCTCGCGCCCGCGCACCCCGGCCACCCGGATCTCGCCCAGCGTGCTGGCTTCCACTGTGCCGTCGGGCATTTCGAGCACGCCGCATTCCAGCTCACGCCCGATGATCGCCGCCTCGACGATGACTTTCGGGTCGTGCCGGCGCGCGATCGCGATGGCGGCGTCCAGCTGCATCCCAGCTCGACACCCGGCTCACACCGATCGAGGAGCCGCCGCGGGCGGGTTTGACGAACACCGGCAGGCCCAGCCGCGCGCACTCCTCGGAGCGTGGCCTCGAGCGCGACGGGCGCAGCACCGCGTAGTCACCGATCGGCAATCCTTCGGCGGCGAACAGCTTTTTGGTGAACTCCTTATCCATGCCGGCGGCACTGGCGAGCACACCGGCCCCCACGTAGGGCACCCCGGCGAGTTCCAGCAGACCCTGGATGGTGCCGTCCTCGCCGTAGGGGCCGTGCAGCACCGGAAACACCACGTCGACCGACGCCAACACCTCACTGGCGCCGGGCGCAAGGGACACCAACTGGCCGCTGCGCCGAGGATCGGCGGGCAGCGCCAATTCGGTGCCCGATGCGGCGGTCACCTCGGGCAGTTGCCGGTCGGTGATCGCCAGCGCGGCGGGGTCGCCGTCGGTGAGCACCCACGACCCTTCCGGAGTGATGCCGATCGCGAGCACGTCGAACCGCTCCGGGTCCAGGTTGCGCAGAATGCTGCCCGCCGAGACGCACGAGATGGCGTGCTCGTTGCTGCGCCCGCCGAAGACGACGGCGACGCGTACCCGATCGCCTGAGCTCGGGTGCGGCGACCGCTGGCTGGCATTCACAATCTCAAGAGGCTACCGGGTGGTACCCCGCCCGGTCGGGCGGCGGGCCGTTGCGTGGCCTTTTCACGAATTCGGCGTCGTTATTCGGGCTTGGTCCTGCGGCCCAGGAGCAGGGCCATCGCCTCGTCCACCGACAGCCCTTTGTGGCACACGCGGTGCACGGCGTCGGTGAGGGGCATTTCGACGTCGTAACTGGCGGCCAGCGCCAGCACCGACTCGCAGGACGTCACCCCCTCGACGACGTGCCCGTCGCCGCCGTCGGGCGTGCCGGCCAGCACCGACTGAATGGTTGCTCCCCGGCCCAGCCGTTCGCCCAGCGAACGGTTGCGCGAACGCGGTGAGCTGCAGGTCGCCACCAGGTCACCCACTCCGGCCAGCCCGGCCAGCGTCGCGCCCTTGGCGCCGAGCGCAATCCCCAGCCGCATGATCTCGGCCAGGCCGCGGGTGATGATCGCCGCCGTGGTGTTCTCGCCGAGCCCGACACCGACGGCCATCCCGCACGCCAGCGCGATGACGTTCTTGCAGGCCCCGCCGATCTCGGTGCCGACCACGTCGCTATTGGTGTACGGGCGGAAGTAGCCGCTGTTCAGCATGCGCTGCAGGGCGACGGCCCGGCCCGAGTCGCTGCACGCGATGACGGTGGCGGCGGGCTGGGATTCGGCGATTTCGCTGGCCAGGTTCGGCCCCGAGATCACCGCGACCCGAGACGGGTCGACGGCGGCGACCGAGACGATGACCTGGCTCATCCGCATCAACGTGCCGAGCTCGATGCCCTTGGCCAGGCTGGCCAGGGTCGCGCCGTCACGGATCAGCGGCGCCCAGTGCTCGAGATTGCCGCGCATCGTCTGCGCCGGCACGCCCAGCAGCACCGTTGACGCATCGCGGAGCGCCTCGGCGGCGTCGGCGGTGGCACGGATACCCGGCGGCAGCAACGTGCCGGGCAGGTAGTCGGGGTTGTAGCGGGTGGAGTTGATCTGCTCGGCGAGCTCGGGCCTGCGGGCCCACAGCGTGACGCCCGTCTCCGGCCCGCCGGCCTCGACCAGCACCTTGGCCAGCGCCGTGCCCCACGCCCCGGCGCCCATGACCGCGACGGCGCCCGATGATGCGCTGGCCATGTATCACCCCTGTCCGTGGTCGGTGTTGCTCGCGCGGCACTTGCAGCCGCTACACCCTAGATCAGCGACGGACCGGGCGTCACGCGAGCCAGCATGTCCCACGCGCAGGGCGGATCGCCCCCGGTTCGCGAGCGATCCGCAGCGCGTCGCTGGCAGGATGACTTCTCATGAGCGGCATACGGGCCGACGGTGTGGCCAACGGCGCAGGCGATGTGGCGTTGATCATCGCCGTCAAGCGATTGGCCGCCGCCAAGACCAGGCTGGCCCCGGTCTTCTCGGCGCGCACCCGGGAAAGCGTGGTGCTCGCCATGTTGATGGACACCCTGACCGCCGCCGGGCGGATCCGATCGCTGGGTTCGATCACCGTGGTCACGCCCGACGACGCCGCGGCGGCGGCGGCCCTCGATCTGGGAGCCGACGTACTGGCCGACCCGACACCCGAAGGTCATCCCGATCCGCTGAACAACGCCATCGCCACCGCGGAACGCGCGGTGGCGAGTTCCTTCGCCAATGTCGTTGCGCTGCAAGGGGATTTACCCGCGCTGCAGACCCAGGAGCTGAACGAGGCGATCGCCGCCGCACGCCAGCACCGGCGCAGCTTCGTCGCCGACCGGCTGGCGACGGGCACCGCGGCGCTGTTCGCGTTCGGAAGCCCGCTCGACCCGCGATTCGGCTCCGATTCCTCGGCGCGGCACCGCAGTTCGGGCGCGATCGAGCTGACCGGCGCCTGGCCCGGCCTGCGCTGTGATGTCGACACCCCCGCCGACCTGGCCGCCGCCCGTCGCCTCGGGGTGGGGGCGGCGACCGCCCGGGCCATCGCGACGCACTGATCTCGATCACCGCGGTAAAGCTGTCCGGCGGGTAAACGTCATCCCAACGGCGAATGGATGTCCCCCGAGCGCTAGCAGCACCCGCGCATGATGCGCGATGATCGCAGGGTGACTGAAATCGAAGCTGAGGCGCGACCCGACGAGAATTTGTGGCATCCGGGCGACTCGGCCGTGGCGGCACCACCGGCTGCGACCCAAGCCGCGCTGACCGATCTGCCGGAGGACCGTTACCTCAACCGGGAACTGAGCTGGCTCGACTTCAACGCGCGCGTGCTGGCGCTCGCCGACGACAACTCGTTGCCGCTGCTGGAACGCGCCAAGTTCCTGGCGATCTTCGCCTCCAACCTCGACGAGTTCTACATGGTGCGCGTTGCCGGCCTCAAGCGCCGTGACGAGATGGGCCTGTCGGTCCGTTCGGCCGACGGTTTGACGCCGCGCAAGCAACTCGCCCTCATCGGGGAACAGACTCAGCGCATCGCGACCCGGCACGCGCGGGTGTTCCTCGATTCGGTGCGGCCGGCGCTCGCCGAAGAAGGCATCCACATCGTCACGTGGGCCGATCTCGATCAGCCCGAGCGCGACGAATTGTCGACCTATTTCACCGAACAGGTCTTCCCCGTCCTGACGCCGCTGGCCGTCGATCCCGCACACCCGTTCCCGTTCGTCAGCGGGCTGAGCCTGAACCTGGCGGTCATGGTGCGGCAGCCCGAGGACGGCGGCCAGCACTTCGCCCGAGTCAAGGTGCCCAACAACGTCGATCGCTTCGTCGAACTCGCCGTCCTCAGCGCTGAGGACGGCGGGCGGACCGTCGTGCGTTACCTGCCGATGGAAGAGCTGATCGCGGCCTTCCTTCCTCTTCTCTTCCCGGGCATGGACATCGTGGAGCATCACGCGTTCCGCATCACCCGCAACGCCGACTTGGAAGTCGAAGAAGACCGCGACGAGGATCTGCTGCAGGCGCTGGAACGGGAATTGGCGCGCCGGCGGTTCGGTCCGCCCGTGCGACTCGAGATCGCCGACGACATGACCGAGGGCATGCTGGAATTGCTGCTGCGCGAACTCGATGTGCATCCCGGTGACGTCATCGAAGTCCCCGGCCTGCTCGACCTTTCGTCGCTGTGGCAGATCTACGGCCTGGACCGGCCGGCACTCAAGGACCCGGCGTTCGTCCCGGACACCCACCCCGCCTTCGCCGACCGCGAATCTCCCAAGAGCATTTTCGCGACGCTGCGCGAAGGCGACGTGCTGGTGCACCACCCGTACGACTCCTTCTCCACCAGCGTGCAGCGCTTCATCCAGCAGGCTGCCGCGGACCCCAACGTGCTGGCGATCAAACAAACGCTGTACCGCACCTCCGGTGATTCGCCGATCGTGCGGGCGCTGATCGAAGCGGCCGAGGCCGGAAAGCAGGCCGTGGCACTCGTCGAGATCAAAGCGCGTTTCGACGAACATGCCAACATCCGTTGGGCGCGCGCACTCGAGCAGGCGGGCGTGCATGTGGTCTACGGGCTCGTCGGCCTCAAGACGCACTGCAAGACCTGCCTGGTGGTGCGCCGCGAAGGTTCGGCCATCCGGCGGTACTGCCACATCGGAACCGGCAACTACAACAGCAAAACCGCGCGCCTGTACGAGGATGTCGGCCTGCTGACGGCGAACCCCGATATCGGCGCGGACCTGACCGATCTGTTCAATTCGCTTACTGGCTATTCGCGTAAGGTCTCCTATCGCAATCTGCTGGTGGCACCGCACGGAATTCGCGCCGGCATCATCGAACGTGTCGAACGCGAGATCGAATCGCACCGCGAACGCGGAAACGGACGCATTCGCCTGAAGATGAATGCGCTTGTCGACGAGCAGGTGATCGATGCGCTCTACCGGGCGTCGCAGGCCGGGGTGCGGGTCGAGGTCGTGGTGCGCGGCATCTGCGCGCTGCGCCCTGGTGCCGAGGGATTTTCCGAAAACATATTCGTCCGCTCGATTCTCGGCCGCTTCCTGGAGCACTCGCGGATCATCCATTTCCGCAACATCAACGAATTCTGGATCGGCAGCGCCGACATGATGCACCGCAACCTCGATCGGCGCGTGGAGGTACTGGCTCAGGTCAAGGACTCCAAGCTCACCGCGCAGCTGGACGAATTGTTCGAATCCGCACTGGATCCCTCCACCCGGTGCTGGGAATTGGGACCCGACGGGCAATGGACCCCGTCGCCACAAGAGGGCCATACCGTGCGCGACCACCAAGTATCGTTGATGGAGCGCCATCGCAGTCCCTAGCTCTGTGCGGTGATTTCCGGTTGTTTCTCCGGGCCGCATCCTGATCAAGTGTGCGGCTCTGAGTTGAATTGATCTGCAGGAGTTGAGGTGCCGACCCAGAATTCGTCCGCCGCACGGCGCTCTGGAAGCCGAGTCGTCTATGCCGCCGGCGCGGTGCTGTGGCGACCCGGCAACGGTGATGCGAGCGACCACGACGTCGAGGTCGCCGTCATTCACCGTCCCCGGTATGACGACTGGTCACTGCCCAAGGGCAAGGTCGACCCCGGCGAGACGGCCCCGGTGGCAGCCGTGCGCGAGGTGCGCGAGGAGACGGGTCAGCACGCCATCCTCGGCAGGCGGCTCGACTTGGTGAGCTATCCGATCGACCAGGGCGTCAAAAAAGTCTTCTACTGGGCGGCGCGCGCCACCGGTGGAGAGTTCGTGCCGGGCAACGAGGTGGACGGGTTGGTGTGGTTGCCGATCGCCGAGGCGATGCAGAAGCTGGACTACACGCAAGACCGAAAAGTGCTGCGCCACTTCAACAAGAAGCCCGCCGACACGCAAACCCTGTTGGTGGTCCGGCACGGCACGGCCGGCCGCAAATCGCGTTTCTCCGGCGACGACGCCAAGCGGCCGCTTGATAAACGTGGACGTGCGCAGGCCGAGGCGCTGGTGCCGCAGCTGCTCGCCTTCGGTGCGTCACAGGTGCATGCGGCCGACCGCGTCCGCTGCCACCAGACCGTGGAACCGCTTGCCGAGGACTTGGACGTGCCCGTGCACAACGAGCCCACCCTCACCGAAGAGGCCTATGCCAAGAACGCGAAACGCGGACGCCACCGAATGCTGGATATCGCCGAGCAGCAAGGAACGCCGGTTGTCTGCACTCAGGGCAAGGTGATTCCGGACTTGATCGCGTGGTGGTGTGAGCGCGATGGCGTGCGGCCCGACAAATCGCGTAACCACAAGGGCAGCACCTGGGTGCTGTCACTGTCAGACGGACGGTTGGTGGCTGCCGACCACGTTGGCGGCGCACTGGCCGCCAACGTTCGGGCCTAGCGCACGAATACCCTTCGGGGGCTTCAATGCCGCCCGAAGGGTACTCGTGTCTAGAACTTGACTCTGCTACTTGCGACCGCGACGAGCGGTCGTCTTCTTTGCAGGCGCCTTGCGGGCCGGAGCCTTGCTCGCCGCCTTGCGGGCCGGAGCCTTCTTGGCCGCGGCCTTCTTGGCCGGGGCCTTCTTGGCGGCGGTCTTCTTGGCCGGAGCCTTGGTCGCCGCCTTGCGAACTGGAGCCTTCTTGGCCGCAGTCTTCTTGGCGGGAGCCTTGGTCGCGGCCTTGCGGGCCGGAGCCTTCTTAGCCGCAGCCTTCTTGGCCGGAGCCTTCTTGGCCGCAGCCTTCTTGGCCGGAGCCTTCTTCGCGGCGGTCTTCTTGGCCGCTCCGCCACCTGATACGACACCGCGCTTGACGGCGGGGCCGTCCGACGGGAGGCGCTGTGCGCCAGACACAACCGCTTTGAACTGTGCACCGGGGCGGAACGCCGGGACGGACGTCGGCTTCACCTTCACCGTCTCACCGGTCCGCGGGTTGCGGGCCACCCGTGCTGCGCGGCGCCGCTGTTCGAACACGCCGAACCCGGTAATGGTGACGCTGTCGCCCTTGTGTACCGCACGCACAATGGTGTCGACAACGTTCTCGACCGCTGCGGTCGCCTGTCGACGGTCCGTGTTCAATTTAGTTGTGAGCACATCAATGAGCTCTGCCTTGTTCATCAATCCCTCCGACGCTAGTGGTCCTCGATTTGAACCGACTAGTGGACACGGTAAACCCTTACCCAGCAAATTTCCAAGAGCCACGCGCAATTTGGGGGCAACGCGTGCGACGTTTTCGCAATCCGGTTGCCGCCCTTGACCGGTGGAGGGTGTTGAAAATCGGCTTGGTTTACTTAGCCGATCAAGCAGAAATTCGGCTTCACTCAGCCGTTCAGACAGTGGGCAGAGTTCGCGGTTTCCAGTCCGGATACGCCACCTCGAATGCCTCGATTTTGTCGAGTTTCCGCAGCGTGAGGGCTATATCGTCAAGACCTTCGAGCAGCCGCCAAGCGGTATGGTCGTCAATCTTGAACGGCAGCACCGTCGTTCCCGCAGTGATATTTCGATCTTGAAGATTGACAGTGATTTCCAAGCCCGGACTCTGCTCGATGAGCTTCCACAGCAGTTCCACACCGTCCTGGGAAACTTCGGCCGCCAGCAGCCCCGCCTTGCCGGCGTTGCCCCGGAAAATGTCACCGAATCGAGACGAGATGACCACCCGGAACCCGTAGTCCATCAGTGCCCACACCGCATGCTCACGCGACGATCCCGTCCCGAAATCGGGTCCTGCCACCAGCACTGACCCGCGGTCAAAGGGGCTGAGATTTAGTACGAATGACGGATCCGACCGCCAACTGGCGAACAATCCGTCCTCGAAACCGGTTCGGGTGACACGCTTCAAATACACCGCCGGAATGATCTGATCGGTGTCGACATTGGAGCGCCGCAGCGGCACGCCGATACCGGTGTGGGTGTGAAATGCTTCCATGCTCATCCCTTCACAGTCGAAATACGTCAGCTCAAATCGGCTGGAGCAGACAATCTGCCGCGGACCGCTGTCGCTGCGGCAACCGCCGGAGACACCAAATGCGTGCGGCCGCCTTTACCCTGGCGCCCTTCGAAGTTGCGGTTGGAAGTCGCGGCGCACCGCTCCCCCGGCGCAAGCTGGTCGGGATTCATCCCCAGGCACATTGAGCAGCCCGCTTGGCGCCATTCGGCGCCCGCGGCGGTGAAAACCTCGCCCAGCCCTTCGGCTTCGGCCTGCGCGCGCACCCGCATCGAGCCCGGCACGACGAGCATCCGCACCCCCGACGCGACCTTGCGGCCGCGCAGCACGTCGGCGACGACCCGCAGATCTTCGATACGACCGTTGGTACAAGAGCCCACGAACACCGTGTCAACGGCGACGTCACGCATCGGCGTGCCCGGTCGAAGGTCCATATATGCCAACGCTTTCTCAGCCGCCTGGCGCTGCGCGTCATCGGTCATCAGCTCGGGATCCGGCACGGCGTCGGCCAACGGCACCCCCTGGCCGGGATTCGTGCCCCACGTCACGAACGGACTCAGCGACGCGGCGTCGAGGTAGACCTCGGTGTCGAATTCGGCGCCGGGGTCGGTGTGCAGCTGCTGCCAATAGCTCATCGCCGCATCCCATTGCGCCCCTTGCGGGGCGTGCGGCCGGTCACGCAGGAACTCGAACGTCGTTTCGTCCGGAGCCACCATTCCCGCCCGCGCACCGGCTTCGATGCTCATATTGCAGACGGTCATCCGGCCTTCCATCGACAGCGATTCGATGGCGCTGCCTCGATATTCGATGACATGCCCCTGCCCACCGCCGGTGCCGATCTTGGCGATCAGGGCGAGGATGATGTCCTTGGCCGTCACACCGGCAGGCAGCTGCCCGTCGACATTGACCGCCATCGTCTTGAACGGCCGCAGCGGCAACGTCTGGGTGGCCAGCACGTGCTCGACCTCCGAGGTGCCAATTCCCATGGCCAGCGCGCCAAATGCGCCGTGCGTCGACGTGTGGCTATCCCCACAGACGACCGTCATTCCGGGCTGAGTGAGACCCAGCTGCGGCCCGACCACATGCACGATGCCCTGCTCGACGTTGCCCATCGGATATAGCCGCACCCCGAACTCGGCACAATTTCGCCGCAATGTTTCGACCTGGGTCCGCGACACCGGGTCGGCGATCGGCTTGTCGATATCGGTGGTCGGGACGTTGTGATCCTCGGTGGCCAGCGTCAAGTCGGGGCGGCGCAGCGGCCGGCCGGCCAGGCGCAGGCCGTCGAAAGCCTGCGGGCTGGTGACCTCGTGCACCAGGTGCAGATCGATGTAGATCAAGTCCGGCGCACCACCCTGCTCCGAGGCACCACCGGAGACCACAACGTGGTCATCCCAGACTTTTTCGGCCAGAGTGCGCGGTTTGGTGGCGACCCCCGCCGCCCCTTGGTCGATTCCCATATCGAACTCGCCTCAATTCGCCTCGTTAGCGGCTCGCCGATCATTCGGGCTGTGATCTCAGAATACGAGACGCTAGTATCTCCTTGTGAGACAGCATAGCGGTATCGGCGTCCTGGACAAAGCCGTGGGTATTCTGCACACGATCTCCCAATCACCCTGTGGATTAGCCGAACTGTGTGAGCGGACCTCTTTACCCCGCGCCACGGCATACCGGCTGGCCGCCGCCCTCGAAGTCCATCGCCTGCTGGCACGCGACGACGAGGGACGCTGGCTGCTCGGTCCGGCCGTCACCGAACTCGCGGCCCACGTCAACGATCCGCTGCTGAGCGCCAGCAGCGCGGTGCTCCCGCTGTTGCGCGAAAAAACGGGGGAGAGCGTGCAGCTCTACCGTCGCGAGGGCACCGACCGCGTGTGTGTGGCCGCACTGGAACCCGCTGCGGGCCTTCGCGATACGGTTCCCATCGGGACGCGATTGCCGATGACGGCCGGGTCGGGTGCCAAAGTGCTACTGGCCCACAGCGACGTGGCCACCCAGAAAGCGGTGCTCGCGACCGCGAAATTCACCGAACGAGCACTGGCCGAAGTGCGCCGGCGGGGCTGGGCCCAAAGCGTGGCCGAGCGCGAGCCGGGCGTGGCGAGTGTGTCGGCGCCGGTACGCGATAGCCGCGGCGCCGTCGTCGCGGCCATCTCGGTCTCGGGCCCCATCGACCGGATCGGCAGGCGCCCTGGGGCACGCTGGGCCGCCGATCTTCTGTCCGCCGCCGACGCTCTCACCCGCCGCCTCTAACCCGTTCCGGCGAGCGAGTGTGCGTCCAGGGCGGCGTAATCGGGAATTTGTCGCGCCGGTGCACGCTCAACACCACCAGTGCACAGGCACCCCAGATGGCCTGACAGACTGACCGGCATGGGAACCAATCAGCGCGCGAGCATCGTGATGTCCGAAGACGAGATCGCCGAATTCGTCGTGACGAGCCGCACCGGAACGCTGGCCACCATCGGCGCCGACGGCCAGCCCCACCTGACCGCCATGTGGTACGCCGTCGTCGACGGCGAGATCTGGCTGGAGACCAAGGCCAAGTCGCAGAAGGCCATCAACCTCAAGCGCGATCCGCGAGTGAGCTTTCTGATCGAGGACGGCCACACCTACGACACACTGCGCGGGGTGTCCTTCGAGGGCGTCGCCGAGATCGTCGACGATCCCGACGTCTCACACCGCGTGGGCGTCAGCGTCTGGGAGCGCTACACCGGTCCCTACAGCGACGACATGAAGCCGTTCGTCGAGCAGATGATGAACAAGCGGGTCTGCGTTCGCATCGTGGCCCGCCGGGCGCGTTCGTGGGATCACCGCAAACTCGGCTTGCCGGCCATGCCGGTGGGCGGATCGACAGCACCGGCGGTCCTGGGGACCGATGAGTAGCTGCGATATTTGTAGCCCCGATGGGATTCGAACCCACGCTACCGCCGTGAGAGGGCGGCGTCCTAGGCCGCTAGACGACGGGGCCAGAAACGATCCGAGCAGTCAGCATAGCTCACCCCGCTAAGCCCACCTAATCGCTTGAGGCTGGGCGAGTTTAGCGAGAGTTTTGCTGGGGTACCAGGACTCGAACCTAGAATGGCTGAACCAGAATCAGCTGTGTTGCCAATTACACCATACCCCATTGGCTGCCTAAAACCGCTGGTCAGCGTCGATCGCGGGCTTTCATAAGCTCTTTGGAGTCCGCCGCCGCCAGCCGTTGTCGGCCTTTCCTAAACCGCAGTGCAGACTACCAAAGTCTCGACGGACGCTCCGCACGCGCGGTCACGGTCACTCAAGCGAGGTCCCGCCCGGCCGTCTCACGCGCGGCCCGCAGTCGCCCCATGCTGCGGTCGCGCCCCAGCAGCTCCAGCGACTCGAACAACGGCGGGCTGATCGTCGTCCCGGTGGCCCCGACTCTGATCGGACCGAACGCCTTGCGCGGTTTGAGCCCCAGATTGTCGATGAGCGCGGCCTTGAGCGCGGCTTCGATTTGCGTAGCCGTCCAGTCGGCCACGGCGTCCAGCGCGGGCAGTGCCGCGTCCAGAACCGCGGCGCCGTCGGCTCCCAGCTCTTTGGCGGCGGCCTTGGGGTCGAGCGCGTACTCGTCGTCGTTGAGGAACTTCAGCAGGTCCCACGCGTCACCGAGCACCACGATCCGGGTCTGCACCAGGTCGGCGGCGGTGGCGAAGCCGGTGTCATCCAGCTCGAGGCGATGTCCGTGAACGTTGAAATAGTCGCGCAACCTGGCGGCGAAGTCGTCGACCGCCAGCATCCGGATGTGCTCGGCGTTGAGCGCGTCGGCCTTCTTCTGGTCGAAGCGGGCGGGATTGGAGTTGACGTTGACCACGTCGAACGCGGCCACCATCTCCTCGAGGCTGAACACGTCGTGATCGTCGGCGATGGCCCAGCCGAGCAACGCGAGATAGTTGAGCAGACCTTCGGGGATGAAGCCCCGGTCGCGGTGAGCGAACAGGTTCGACTGCGGGTCGCGCTTGGAGAGCTTTTTGGTTCCCTCCCCCAATACCGTTGGCAGGTGCGCAAACTGCGGAGTGCGCTCGGCCACACCGATCCGGGTCAGCGCCTGATACAGCGCAAGCTGGCGCGGCGTCGACGGCAGCAGGTCCTCCCCGCGTAGCACATGGGTGATCTTCATCAGCGCGTCATCGCACGGGTTGACCAAGGTGTACAACGGATCTCCGTTGGCGCGAGTCAACGCGAAGTCGGGCACGGACCCGGCGGCGAAGGCGGTGGTGCCGCGAACCAGGTCGTTCCACGCGAGGTCTTCGTCGGGCATCCGCAGCCGCACCACCGGTGTGCGGCCCTCGGCCAGGAACGCGGCGCGCTGCGAATCGGTCAGCTGCCGGTCGAAATTGTCGTAGCCCAGCTTGGGATTACGGCCCGCGGCGACGTGGCGCGCCTCGACCTCCTCCGGCGTCGAAAAGGCGTAGTAGGCCTCCCCTGCTTCGAGCAGCTTGGCCACCACGTCGTGATAGATCTCACTGCGTAGTGACTGGCGGTAGGGGCCATAGGGTCCGCCCACCTCGGGCCCCTCGTCCCAATCCAGGCCGAGCCAGCGCAGCGCGTCTAGCAGTGCCAGATAGCTTTCCTCGCTGTCGCGCTGCGCATCGGTGTCCTCGATGCGAAAGACGAAGGTGCCCCCGGTGTGTCGGGCGTAGGCCCAATTGAAGAGCGCCGTGCGGACCATTCCGACGTGCGGGGTGCCGGTGGGCGAGGGACAGAATCGGACCCGGACTAGCTGTGCTTGAGCTGGTGCAGTCACGATTTTCCTTTACGGACCACGGGATTGGTGAGGGTGCCGATGCCCTCGATGCTGATGGAGACGGTGTCGCCATCCTCGATGGGGCCGACACCCGCCGGCGTTCCGGTGAGGATTATGTCGCCCGGCAGCAAGGTCATCACGGCCGAAATCCACTCGACGATCGTCCCGATGTCGTGAATCAGCAACGAGGTACGGCTGTGCTGCTTGACGTCGCCGTTGACTTCGGTGCGCAATTCCAGGTCGCCCGGGTCCAGCGGTTTGAGGTCGGTGACGATCCACGGCCCTACCGGGCAAAAGGTGTCATGTCCCTTGGCCCTGGTCCACTGGCCGTCGGATTTTTGTTGATCGCGTGCCGACACGTCGTTGCCGATGGTGTAGCCGAGGATGTTCTCCGCCGCCTGGGCGGCCGAGACGTCCTTGCAGGGCCGACCGATGACCACTCCCAGCTCGCCCTCGAAGTGCACCGGTGATGCGTTGGCCGGCAACCGAATAGGCACGTTCGGCCCGATGATCGCGGTGTTGGGTTTGAGGAAGATCACCGGATCCACCGGAGCCGGGCCGGTCATATCCTTCATCTCGGCGATGTGATCGGTGTAGTTCTTCCCGACGCACACCACCTTGCTGGCCAGTATCGGGGCGAGCAGCCGCACGTCGGCCAGCGGCCAGGATCGGCCGGTGAAGTTCGGCGTGCCGAATGGATGTTCGGCGATCTCGCGCGCGATCATCTCGGCTGGGTCGTTGAGTTCACCTTCGATACTGACGAAGGCGACACCGTCCGGGCTGGCGATTCGACCAAGGCGCATTTGGTTGAGCCTAGTGACGGTCGCGAGCGCGGTGTAGCCGGGCGCGGCGGGCCGTCACCATACGGCCCGTCTGGCCCGGTCTGGCGACGCCTCGGGCCGGGGGCGGCACTTACGGGCACCGGCACAAGTCCTGCGCCTAAATTTCGCGTCGGTATGCAAGCATGGGGGATGCAGACCGACCCGGCCGCGACATCTGAAATCGGCGCGGGCGCGCGCTGGTCGATCATGATCGTTTCGCTGCTGGCAACGGCAAGTTCGTTCCTCTTCATCAACGGCGTCGCGTTCCTCATCCCGTCGCTGCAAGGTGTGCGCGGCATCCGGCTCGACGAAGCAGCTCTGCTGGCCTCGATGCCCAGTTGGGGCATGGTGGTCACGCTGGTGCTCTGGGGATACGTGCTGGACCGGGTCGGCGAGCGGGTGGTGATGGCCACCGGCTCGGCGCTGACCGCAATTGCGGCCTACGCCGCGGCGTCGGCGCATTCGATGGTGATGATCGCCGTCTATCTGTTTCTCGGCGGTATGGCCGCCGCCAGTTGCAACACGGCCGGCGGCCGGCTGGTGTCCGCGTGGTTTCCGCCCCACCAGCGCGGGCTGGCCATGGGCATCCGCCAGACCGCGCAGCCCTTGGGAATTGCCTTGGGCGCGATGATAATTCCCGAACTTGCCGAACACGGGCCGCGGGCCGGCCTTCGGTTCACCGCGCTGGCGTGCGTGTTCGGGGCGGTCGTGAGCGTGGTCGGAATCGTCGACCCGCCGCGCAAACCCCGCGCCAGTGCGAGCGATCAGGAACTCGCCAGCCCGTACCGAGGGTCGTTGACGCTGTGGCGAATTCACGCGGTGGCGGGTCTGATGATGATGCCGCAAACGGTCACCGTGACGTTCATGCTGGTGTGGCTGATCAGGAACCTGCACTGGTCGGTCGCGGCCGCCGGCGGGTTGGTCACCCTTTCGCAGCTGCTGGGCGCGCTCGGCCGCGTCGCCGTGGGCCGCTGGTCGGATCGACTCGGCTCACGCATGCGGCCGGTGCGTTACATCGCGGGCGCAGCCGTGCTGACCCTTCTGTTGCTGGCGTGGGCCGACTACATGAATTCCCGGTGGCAGGCGGGGCTCATGGTCGCCGTCTCGGTGATCGCCGTACTCGACAACGGGCTGGAAGCCACCTCCATCACCGAACTCGCCGGACCGTACTGGAGCGGTCGCGCATTGGGCATTCAGAACACCACCCAGCGGATGATGGCGGCGGCCGGCCCCCCACTGTTCGGTGCCTTGATCTCGGCCGCGAAATACCCACCGGCATGGATGTTGTGCGCGTTGTTCCCCCTGGCGGCGGTGCCGCTGGTGCCGACGCGGTTGCTGCCGCCCGGCCTGGAGACTAGAGCCCGGCAGCAATCCGTTCGCCGACTTCGGTGGTGGCGTGCCGTTCGTTCCCACGCGTTGCCAGATACTGCTCGACGGCCCGGTCCACCCGCGTAGCGGCGCCGTCCTCGCCGAGATGGGAAAGCAGCAGCGCCACCGACATGATGGCGGCGGTCGGATCGGCGATGCCCTGGCCGGCGATGTCCGGAGCGCTGCCGTGGACCGGCTCGAACATCGAGGGATTCGCCCGGGTTCCATCGATATTTCCACTGGCCGCCAAGCCAATTCCGCCGCACACCGCCGCTGACAGGTCGGTGATGATGTCGCCGAACAGGTTGTCGGTGACGATCACGTCGAAGCGACCGGGGTCGGTGACCATGAAGATGGTTGCGGCGTCGATGTGTTGATACGCCACCTCGACGTCGGGATAGTCCTCACCGACCTCGGCCACGATGCGCGACCACAGCTTGCCGGCGAAGGTCAGCACGTTGGTTTTGTGCACCAGTGTCAAGTGCTTTCGGCGGCGCTGGGCCCGCGCGAACGCGTCGGCCACCACGCGACGCACACCGAAAGCCGTGTTCTGGCTTACCTCGGTCGCCACTTCGTTGGGCGTTCCGACGCGGATGGCGCCGCCGGTGCCGGTGTAGGGACCTTCGGTTCCCTCACGTACCACCACAAAATCGATCTCGGGGCTGCCGGCCAGCGGGCTGTTCACTCCCGGATACAGCCGGCCCGGGCGCAAGTTGATGTGATGATCCAGCTCGAAACGCAGGCGCAGCAACAACCCTCGTTCCAGCACGCCGCTGGGCACCGACGGGTCACCGATGGCCCCGAGCAGAATCGCGTCGTGCGCGCGCAGCTCATCGACGACCGAGTCCGGCAGTAGCTCACCGGTGGCGTGGTACCGCCGCGCCCCCAGGTCGTAGCTGGTCTTGTCCACCCCGGGCAGCACCGTGTCCAGGACTTTGATGGCTTCGGAAATGACTTCGGGCCCGATACCGTCGCCCTCGATCACCGCCAGCTTCATCGGCGCCGCTCCTCATCGCGTCGGTGCGCATCAGCGGTCATCAGCGCCGTTCCTCCCCATCGCTTTGCTCTGCATCGTCGCGGGCGGGGGTCACGACAGATCAACCACCTCAAGCTTGTTGGCGCCGACGGCCGCGCCGATTTCCGCACGCACGTCGCCAGGCACGTCTTGGTCCAGCCGCAGCAGGATCGTCGCACTCGGCCCCTCGGCGTCCTCGGAAAGTTGCGCCGCTTCGATGTTCACCCCGGCCGAACCCAACAGGGTGCCGATCTTGCCCAGCGCGCCGGGTTGGTCGACATAGTTGATCACCAGGTTGATGCCCTGGGCGCGCAGATCGAAGTTGCGGCCGTTGATCTGCACGATCTTCTCCACCAGCTGTGGCCCGGACAGGGTACCGGCGACGTTGACGGCGGTACCGTCGTGCGCAACCGCGCGTACGTCGACCACGCTGCGGTGGTTCGGGCTTTCCGACGCGGTGCCGATTTCGGCGATGATGCCACGTTCTTCGGCCAGCGCCGGGGCGTTGACGAACGTCACCGGCCCCTCGACGACCGCCGAGAACAACCCGCGCAGCGCCGAAAGCTTAAGCACCTCAACGTCTTCGGAGGCAAGCTCCCCACGCACCTGCACCGACAACGACACTGGCGGACCGTCGGACAGCGTGGCGGCCAGCACCCCGAGCTTGCGCACCAGGTCCAGCCAGGGCGCAACCTCCTCGTTGACCACCCCACCGCCGACGTTGACCGCGTCGGGAACGAATTCCCCGGCCAGAGCGAGCTTGACGCTTGCGGCGACGTCGGTGCCGGCCCGGTCCTGCGCCTCTTCGGTCGACGCCCCCAGATGCGGCGTAACCACCACTTGCGGCAGCTCGAACAGCGGGCTATCGGTGCACGGCTCTTTGGAGAAGACGTCCAGACCGGCCGCGCGCACGTGTCCACTGCGCACCGCGTCGGCCAGCGCGGCCTCGTCCACCAGACCACCGCGGGCGGCGTTGACGATGATGACGCCCGGCTTGGTCTTCGCCAGCGCATCCTTGTCGATCAGGCCCGCGGTCTCGGGCGTCTTCGGCAGGTGCACGGAGATGAAGTCGGCGCGGGTCAACAGTTCGTCCAGCGTCAGCAGCTCGATGCCCAACTGTGCGGCGCGGGCCGGCGACACGTAGGGGTCGTAGGCGATCAGGTGGGTGCCAAAGGCGCTGAGCCGCTGGGCGACCAACTGCCCGATCCGGCCCAGTCCCACAACGCCGACCGTCTTGCCGAAGATTTCGGTGCCTGAAAAGGACGACCGCTTCCAGGCGTGCTCGCGCAGCGAGGCATCGGCGGCCGGGACCTGCCGGGCGGCGGACAGCAGCAGTGCCAGCGCGTGCTCGGCGGCGCTGTGGATGTTCGACGTCGGGGCGTTGACCACCAGCACACCGCGCTCGGTCGCGGCGTCGACGTCGACGTTGTCCAGGCCTACCCCGGCACGGGCGACGATCTTCAGCTTGGGCGCCACCGCCAGCACCTCGGCGTCTACGGTGGTAGCCGAACGCACCAGCAGCGCATCGGCCTCCGGCACCGCCGCCAGCAGCTTCTCGCGATCGGGGCCGTCTACCCAGCGCACCTCGACCTGGTCACCCAGGGCGGCGACGGTTGATTCGGCTAGCTTGTCGGCAATGAGTACAACAGGCAGATTCACCCGGCCAGCCTATCGGCTGTAATTGACGCGTGGACGTCACCGTCGTCGGCAGCGGGCCCAACGGGCTGACGCTGCCGTAATCTGCGCCCGGGCCGGCCTGAAAGTGCAGGTCGTCGAAGCTCAGCCGACGTTCGGCGGGGGTGCGCGCACCGCACCCGACCCAGAGGCTGCCGAAATCTTGCACGACATCTGCTCCGCTGTGCACCCGTTGGCGCTGGCGTCGCCGTTCTTCAAAGAATTCGATTTGCCGCCCGCGGTGCGCGACTGGCCGTGCCCGAGATTTCGTACGCCAACCCGCTGCCAGGGCGCCCGGCGGTCATCGCCTACCGCGATCTGGATCGCACCTGCGCCGAACTCGAGCACGGCGCGTCCTTTCGGCGTCTGCTCGGCCCGTTGGTCGAGCGTTCCGACGACGTGGTGGCCTTGCTGCTGGGCGACAAACGGTCGATGCCGAACTCGCCGCGGTCGGCGCTGCAGCTGGGGCTGCGGATGCTGGCCCAAGGCACCCCGGTGTGGGGGACGCTGGCCGGTGAGGACGCCCGCGCACTGTTCACCGGTGTTGCCGCCCATATTATTCCGCGGATGCCGTCGCTGACCGCGGCCGGCGCCGGGATGATGCTCGCCACCCTCGCGCGTTCGGTCGGCTGGCCGATTCCGGTGGGCGGCAGCCAGGCGATCACCGACGCCCTCATCATCGATCTGCGCGCGCACGGTGGCGAGCTCACCGCGGACACGGAGGTGACCTCCCCGCCGGGCGGAGTCGTCGCCTTCGACACCGCGCCGACCGCGCTGCTGCGGATCTACGGCGACGCCCCGCCCTCTCGCTACGCTAAAGCATTGCAGCGCTATACCTTTGGCCCCGGTGTTGCCAAGGTCGGACTTCGTGCTCAACGACGAGATCCCGTGGTTGGACGCCAGGCTGCGGCAGGCACCCACCCTGCACCTCGGCGGCACCCGGGCGCAAATGGCTCGCGCCGAGGCCGAGATCGCCGCCGGTCGTCACGCCCAGTGGTGGCCCATGGTGCTGGCCGCGTCGCCGCACGTCGCCGACCCCGGCCGCATCGACGCCGCCGGACGCCGCCCCTTCTGGACCTATGCCCACGTGCCCTCGGGGTCCACCATCGACGCGACCGAGCGGTGACCGCGGTGGTCGAGCGGTTCGCCCCGGGCTGCCGCGACGTCGTGGTGGCGGCGCGCGCGGTGCCCGCCGCGCGGCTGTGCGACCACAACGCCAACTATGTCGGCGGCGACATCGGGATGGGCGGCAACTCCGCCTGGCGGGCGATCGCCGGCCCGACGCCGCGGTTAAACCCTTGGCGCACACCCATTCCCAAGGCATATCTGTGTTCCGCGGCCACACCGCCCGGCGGCGGTGTGCACGGCGTGGCCGGCTACTACGCCGCGCGCACGTTGTTGCCCCGGGAATTCGGAATCGACACGATTCCGGATTTGCGGCCTACGATGACGCCGTGACCAAACTTGCGATCATCTACTATTCGGCCACCGGCCATGGCACCACCATGGCGCAGCGCGTTGCCGCCGCGGCCGAATCGGCGGGAGCCGAAGTCCGCCTGAGGCACGTCGCCGAAACGCAGGATCCCGAATCGTTCGCCCACAACCCGGCCTGGACGTCGAACTATGAGGCCACCAAAGACCTTCCGTCAGCCACCGGCGACGACATTGTCTGGGCCGATGCGGTGATCTTCGGCTCACCGACCCGGTTCGGCTCTCCGGCAGCGCAATTGCGCGTGTTCCTCGACTCGCTGGGCGGGCTGTGGGCGCAGGGCAAGCTCGCGGACAAGGTGTATGCGGGCTTCACGTCGTCCAACACCATCCACGGCGGTCAGGAAACCACCCTGCTCTCGCTGTACATCACGCTGATGCATTTCGGCGGCATCATCGTGCCGCCGGGATACACGGACCCGTGCAAGTTCGTCGATGGCAATCCCTATGGCGCGAGCCTGCTCACCACCCACGACAACATCAGCGAATTCGACGAGCCCACCGGAACCGCCCTCGAACATCTGGCCGGCCGGGTGGTCGCGACGGCGGGACGCCTCGCGGCGTAGCTGAGCCACCGAAGGCGCACTCGCGGCGAGATATTCGTCGGCGGCTTTCCCGCCCTGGGTGCACGTTCGGCGCGAAAAGCTAGGCGGTTTCGGTGATCGGCCGGTCGACCCAGCTCATCAGGTCGCGCAGCTTCTTACCGGTGACCTCGATGGGGTGCTCGGCGTTTTCCTTGCGCAGCTGCTCGAGTTGCTTGTTGCCGCCCTCGACGTTGGCGACCAGCTTCTTGGTGAAGTCGCCGTTCTGAATGTCGCGCAGGATCTCTCGCATCCGCTCCTTGGTGCCGGCGTCGATGACGCGCGGACCGGAGAGGTAGCCGCCGAATTCCGCGGTGTCGGAGACCGAGTAGTTCATCCGCGCGATGCCGCCCTCGTACATCAGGTCGACGATCAGCTTGAGCTCGTGCAGCACCTCGAAGTAGGCCATCTCCGGCGGGTAGCCCGCCTCGACCATCACATCGAATCCGGTCTTCACCAATTCCTCGGTGCCACCGCACAACACGGCCTGCTCGCCGAACAGGTCGGTCTCGGTCTCGTCCTTGAAGGTGGTCTTGATGACGCCGGCGCGGGTGCCGCCGATGGCCTTGGCGTAGGACAGGGCAAGCGCCTCGCCGTCGCCGTTCGGGTCCTGGTCGACGGCGATCAGCGCGGGCACACCCTTGCCGTCGACGAACTGACGACGCACCAGGTGGCCGGGCCCCTTGGGGGCGACCATCGCGACGGTGACGTTGGCGGGCGGCTTGATCAGGTCGAAGTGGATGTTGAGCCCGTGACCGAAGAACAACGCGTCCCCGTCCTTCAGGTTGGGTTCGATCTCGTTCTTGAAGATGTCGGCCTGAGCGGTGTCGGGCGCAAGCAGCATGATGACGTCGGCCCACTTGGCGACCTCGGCCGGGGTGTCGACGTCCAGGCCCTGCTCCTCGACCTTGGCGCGTGACTTCGAACCCTCCTTGAGGCCCACCTTCACCTGCACGCCGGAATCGCGCAGGCTCAGCGAGTGCGCGTGTCCTTGGCTGCCGTATCCGATGACACCGACCTTGCGACCCTGGATGATCGTCAGGTCCGCATCGTCGTCGTAGAACATCGGCAATGTCTCCCCAGACGGGTTAGTCACTTCACTATCTCCTTCTTGTTTGCGCTGAAAACTTATTTGGCCGTGCCGATTCCGCGCGGACCGCGAGCCAACGACACCACCCCGGATTGGACGATCTCGCGAATCCCGAAGGGTTCCAGGACCCGCAGCAGCGCATCGATCTTGCCGCGATCACCCGTCGCCTCGATCGTCAACGCCTCCGTCGACACGTCAATCACCTTGGCGCGGAACAGATTAACCGCTTCGATCACCTGACTGCGGATGCCTGCGTCGGCGCGCACCTTGATCAGCGCCAGTTCACGTGACACCGAGTTGTCGTCGTCGAGCTCAACAATCTTGATGACGTTGATCAGCTTGTTGAGCTGCTTGGTGATCTGCTCGAGCGGGGTTTCCTCGGCGGAGACCACAATGGTCATCCGCGACATGTCCTTCTGTTCGGTGGCACCGACGGCCAGCGATTCGATGTTGAACCCGCGCCGCGAGAACAGCGCCGCCACCCGGGCGAGCACGCCGGGTTTATCCTCGACCAACACCGACAGGGTGTGCGTGTTCATCAAGCGTGCCCTTCGCTCTCGTCGTCGAACAGCGGGCGGATTCCGCGGGCCGCCTGGATCTCGTCATTGCTGGTGCCCGCGGCCACCATCGGCCACACCTGCGCGTCGGCGCCGACGATGAAGTCGATCACCACCGGGCGGTCGTTGATGGCACGCGCCTGGTTGATCACGTCTTCGACGTCTTCTTCACGCTCGCAACGCAATCCGACGCAGCCGAGCGCCTCGGCGAGCTTCACGAAGTCCGGGATGCGATGCGAGTGTGTGGCCAGATCGGTCTGCGAGTAGCGCTCTTCGTAGAACAGCGTCTGCCACTGGCGCACCATGCCCAAGTTGCCGTTGTTGATCAGCGCCACCTTGATCGGCACGCCTTCGATCGCGCAGGTGGCCAGCTCCTGGTTGGTCATCTGGAAGCAGCCATCGCCGTCGATCGCCCACACCTCGGCGTCCGGGCGAGCCATCTTGGCGCCCATGGCCGCCGGAATGGCGAACCCCATGGTGCCCAGCCCGCCGGAGTTGAGCCAGGTGCGCGGGTTTTCGTAGGAAATGAATTGGGCCGCCCACATCTGGTGCTGGCCGACGCCGGCGACATACAGGGCGTCCGGACCGGCGAGCTGACCGAGCTTTTCGATGACGTATTCCGGACCGAGGCTGCCGTCGCTCTGCGGCCCGTAGCTCAGCGGGTAGGTGGACTGAACTTCGTTCAGGTAGGCCCACCATTCGGTCATGTCGACCTTGCCCGGGATCCCGTCCTGGCGCAGCAATTCGAGCAACTCGATGATGACGGCTTTGACGTCGCCAACGATCGGCACGTCGGCGTGGCGGTTCTTGCCGATCTCGGCCGGGTCGATGTCGGCGTGAATGACCTTGGCTTCGGGGGCGAAGGTGTCCAGTTTCCCGGTCACCCGGTCATCGAAGCGGGTTCCCAGCGCGATCAGCAGGTCGCTGCGCTGCAGCGCCGCCACCGCGGCGACGGTGCCGTGCATGCCGGGCATGCCCATGTGCTGCGGATGGCTGTCCGGGAACGCCCCGCGCGCCATCAGCGTGGTCACCACGGGGATGCCGGTCAGCTCGGCCAGCTCGTGCAGCTGCTCGGTCGCGTCACCGCGGATGACACCGCCGCCGACGTAGAGCACCGGCTTGCGGGCGGCCGCGATCAGCTTGGCGGCCTCCCGGATCTGCCGGCTGTGCGGTTTGGTGTTCGGCTTGTATCCGGGCAGGTTGATGCGCGGCGGCCAGCTGAACGTGCACTGGGCCTGCAGCACGTCTTTGGGGATGTCGACGAGCACCGCGCCGGGACGGCCCGAGGAGGCGATGTGGAAAGCCTCGGCGAGCACCTGCGGGATTTCGTTGCCCGAGCGGACCAGGAAGTTGTGCTTGGTGATCGGCATCGTGATGCCCGAGATGTCGGCTTCCTGGAAGGCGTCGGTGCCGATCAGCGAGCGTCCGACCTGGCCGGTGACCGCGACGACCGGTATCGAATCCATCTGGGCGTCGGCCAGCGGGGTCACGAGGTTGGTGGCCCCGGGCCCCGACGTCGCAATGCAGACGCCGACCTTGCCGGTGGCGTGTGCGTAGCCGCTGGCCGCGTGGCCGGCGCCCTGCTCGTGGCGGACCAGCACGTGGCGCAGCTTTTTCGAGTCGAACAGCGGGTCATAGACCGGCAGCACCGCGCCGCCGGGAATGCCGAAGATGACCTCTACGCCGAGTTCCTCCAGCGAGCGGATCACCGACTGTGCGCCGGTAAGTTGCTCGGGCCCGGTACGTTTCGGCTTGCCGTTCGCGGACTTCGCGGCCGGCTGGGCCGCGTCCGTGGCGATGTCCGCAGCGTCCGGCGTCGCGGAGGCGTGCTGCCTGATAGGAGCGCTCACTGTCGTTCAGTCCTTATTCATTTCGGGATTCTCGCTGGGGGCAACAAAAAACCCCCGACAGCTCATCTGCTGCACGAGGGTTGCGCGTCGGTTCTGGATTGCTTCAGATGCTGAAGGGCAAGTCAGGCACCAACGCGCCGACTAATTACTACGAGCATCCCGGGCTTTCCGGCGGTATCCATAGCGTCCGACGGTAGCCTTCGCACAGCTCAGCAGTCAAATCCGTGACCGTCGGCGCCCGGTCACCAGCTGGGTTGAAGCCGCGGCGCAGCAGCGAAGCGATCGCGGGATCGATCGTCGGTGCCGGGTGAAATGATGGTCGGGTGGCTACCGGTTCCTCTCCCCAAACCCCCTCCACAGCGCCCGTCGTGATCAAGGTGTCGCCGATAGCGCATCTGGCCGTCGGGTTCTTGACCTTGGGGTTGCTGATTCCGGTGATGCTGTGGCCGCCGTCGCTTCCGCTGCTGCTCCTTCCGGTGCTGCTGTCGGCGTTGATCATCCGGTTGCGCACCGTCGCCGACGACCAGGGCGTGACCCGTCGGACGCTTTTTGGCAGCAAGAAGGTGCCCTGGGACGACATCGACGGGCTGCGTTTTCACCGCGGTTCGTGGGGACGCGCGCGCCTCAAGAACGGGTCTGAGCTCCGGTTGCCCGCGGTGACGTTCTCCACCTTGCCGCAGCTGACCGAGGCCAGCGCGGGGCGGGTGCCCAACCCCTACCAGTAAGGCCTCAGCCAATCGGATTCACGCCGTTGAGCGCCACCCAAACTCCGGCGCCGGCCGCGATACCGGCCAGCAGGGCGACAAAGGACCCGATGAAGGGGCGATGCGCCCAACCGCGGCGCACGTCCAGGCCGTAGCGACCGGGACCGCACAGGACGACCGCGGCGGCCATGACGATCAGGGTGATCTGGTATTCGTGCCCGTCGGGCAGAAAGAACGAGAAGTTGCGCGCGTGCGGCCGTGCCGAGAGGCTGGCCAGCAGACCGTTGATCAAAAACGCCAGCGCACCGGCCGCCGCGACGGGGGTGAACAGGCCGAGTATCAGCAGCACGCCCGCCACGGCCTCCCCGCCGGCGCTCACGTAGGCGAGGATGTCGGCGTGCTGGTAGCCGACATCGGACAGCGAGTTCTTGAACCCCGCGACCCCCGATCCACCCCACCAGCCGAACAACTTCTGCAGCCCGTGAGCGCCAAGCACCACGCCCAGCCCGACGCGCAGCAGCAGCAAACCGAGATGCTGCGTTCCGCGCCGGCCGACGTCCTGCAGCCGGTCATGGTGTTCGTCGTCGTCGACATCGGAGGACTCGGAACCCACATGCCGGGCCGACGAATGCGGCTGCACGTAGGGCAAGGGCTCTTGCTGTTCCAGCAGGTTGTAGCCCCCGGCGCCGGAGCCGGCGACTGCGGCGGCGGCGGCGTAAGGAATGACGGTGGTGGTTCCGGTCGACGGGTTGAAGTCGCCGGGGTAGCCGACTGGCGTCAGGTCATCTTCGGGATCGACCAGCCGCGCCGAGGCGGGACGTCCCGGGGTCGGCTCCGGTGATTCGTCGGGCCGTTGCCAATGTGCGTCATTCGGTTGACTGGTCACGGCTGACAGGGTAAGGGCATTCGGTCCTGAATTGGGGATTTGAGCGGCGCTTTCGCCTGGCAATCGGCGGTTTCCCGCCAAACCGGCCCGGATTGGCCCCAAATCGGCGCGCAGACCGGTCTCGACGGCCTCTCACCGGAGATCGCAGGTCCGCCGCGGGCGGTGCCGGGCCGGGTGGGAAAGCGGAGGTGATCGAGTTTTCCGCGGCGGACAGGAGGGACGTGTGTGGCGGCGCCACCGGCACTGTCCGTAGCCTGACGGTCATGCGACTAGGGCGATCGGGACGGTCGGTTCGGCGCGGGTTCGCCGCGCTGTGCGCCCTCGTGCTGGTAACGAGCGGGTGCGCGCGCTTCAACGACGCCCAATCGCAACCGTTCACCACCGCCCCCCAGCTGAAGCCGCAGCCCAGCTCGACGCCTCCCCCGCCCCCGCCGCTGCCGCCCACGCCGTTTCCCAAGGCCTGTCCCGCGCCGGGGGTGATGCAGGGCTGCCTGGAGAGCACCAGCGGCCTGATCATGGGCCCCGACAGCAAAACCGCGCTCGTCGCCGAGCGCACCACCGGGGCGGTCAAGGAGGTCTCCGTCAGCGCTGAGCCGAAGGTGAAGACGGTGATCCCGGTGGACCCGTCCGGCGATGGCGGCTTGATGGACATCGTCATGTCGCCCACCTACACGCAGGACCGCCTGATGTACGCCTACATCAGCACGCCGACCGACAACCGGGTCATCCGCGTGGCCGACGGCGACATCCCCAAGGACATCCTGACCGGAATCCCCAAGGGCGCTAATGGAAACACCGGAGCCTTGATCTTCACCAGCCCCACCACGCTGGTCGTGATGACCGGCGACGCGGGCAACCCGGCGCTGGCCGCCGACCCCAAATCGCTGGCGGGCAAGGTGCTGCGGATCGAGCAACCGACCACCGTCGGCCAGGCGCCCCCGACGACGGCGCTGTCCGGGGTGGGTGCCGGCGGCGGCCTGTGCACTGACCCGGTTGACGGCTCACTGTATGTCGCCGACCGCACTCCGACGGCAGATCGCTTGCAGCGCATCACCAAAACGTCCGAGATTTCCACGGTGTGGACGTGGCCGGACAAGCCGGGCGTGGCCGGCTGCGCGGCGATGGATGGGACCGTGTTGGTCAACCTGATCAACACCAAGCTGACGGTCGCGGTCCGGCTGGCGCCGGCCACCGGCGCGGTCACCGGTGAACCCGACGTCGTCCGCAAGGACACCCACGCGCACGCCTGGGCGCTGCGCATGTCGCCGGATGGAAACGTCTGGGGCGCAACCGTTAACAAGACGGCCGGGGACGCCGAGAAGCTAGACGACGTCGTGTTCCCACTCTTCCCGCAGGGCGGCGGATTCCCGCGCAACAGCGACGACAAGAGCTGACCGCTCTCGCGTCATGTGGCGGACGATCAGCCCCGCTAGCCCTGTCCGCAGGCGGCCAACACCAATTCGCGCACCCGGGCTGCGTCGGCCTGGCCGCGGGTGGCCTTCATCACCGCGCCGACGATCGCGCCGGCCGCGGCCACCTTGCCGCCGCGAATCTTCTCTGCCACATCGGGGTTGGCGGCCAGCGCCTCGTCTACGGCGGCCTGCGTCACCGAGTCGTCGCGCACCAGCGCCAGGCCCCGGGCGGTCATCACCTCTTCGGGCTCGCCCTCCGCCGGCCAGCACACCCTCGACCACCTGGCGGGCCAGCTTGGTGGACAGCTTGCCTTCGTCGACCAATGCCACCACCGCGGCGACCTGGGCGGGCGTGATGGCCAGCGCATCCAACGCCACGTTGGCCTCGTTGGCCTTCTGCATCAGAAAGTTTCCCCACCAGGCGCGGGCCTGCTCGCTGGACGCACCGTGCCCGACGGTCGCGGTGACCAATTCGATCGCCCCCGCGTTGACCAGGTCGCGCATCACCTCGTCGGAGATGCCCCACTCGTCCTGAATGCGCTTGCGGCTCAACCACGGCAGCTCGGGAATGGTCTGGCGCAGCTGCTCGACCAGTTCAGGGCTGGGCGCGACGGGTTCCAGGTCCGGCTCGGGGAAATACCGGTAGTCCTCGGCGGTTTCCTTGGTGCGACCCGGACTCGTGTATCCGCCGGCCTCGTGAAAGTGGCGGGTTTCCTGGGTGATTCGACCGCCGGAAGCCAGAACCGCGGCCTGGCGCCGCATTTCGTAACGCACCGCCACCTCAACACTTTTCAGCGAGTTGACATTCTTGGTCTCGGTCCGGGTGCCGAATTCGGTCGTACCGACCGGCTTCAACGACACGTTGGCGTCACACCGCATCGAGCCCTGATCCATCCGGACGTCGGATACGCCCAAGGCGCGCAACAGGTCTCGTAATGCCGTGACGTAGGCGCGGGCGATCTGCGGCGCCCGGTCCCCGGCACCCTCGATGGGCTTGGTGACGATTTCGATCAAGGGCACGCCGGCGCGGTTGTAGTCGATCAACGACGTGGTCGCACCGTGGATGCGACCGGTCTCACTGCCGATGTGGGTGAGCTTGCCGGTGTCCTCCTCCATGTGCGCGCGCTCGATCTCGACGCGCCAGGTAGTGCCGTCCTCCAGCGGGGCCTCCAAATAGCCGTTGATGGCGATGGGCTCGTCGTACTGTGAAATCTGGTAGTTCTTCGGCTGGTCCGGGTAGAAGTAGTTTTTCCGGGCGAAGCGGCACCACGGCACGATCTCGCAATTCAGCGCCAGCCCGATGCGGATGGCCGACTCGACCGCGCTCTGGTTGAGCACGGGCAGCGAGCCGGGCAGGCCAAGACACACCGGGCATACCTGGGTATTGGGTTCGGCGCCGAATGCGGTGGTGCAGCCGCAGAACATCTTGGTGACGGTGGACAGCTCCACATGCACCTCGAGGCCGAGTACCGGATCGAAACGCGCGATGACGTCGTCGTAGTCCATCAGATCCGCGCTGGCGGCAACACTCATGCGCTCGATCCTAGTGGTGATCGCGAGCGCGGCGGAGCCGGGCGAAGCGGGTCACCACCGATCAACACCGTGGTGATCGCGAGCGCGGCGGAGCCGGGCGAAGCGGGTCACCACCGATCAGTCGCCCTGCCCTTCCCCGCCCGGGAACATATCGGCCAGCACGGCCGCCATCTCCAGATAACTGCGACGGCTCTCCTTGCTCAACCGGTCCAGCGCGATCTTCCGCCCATCGTGCACGTGCCGATCGAACGGCAGCACCACCGTGGCGCCGACGCCCGCCGACAGTCGGTCGAGCTCGGTGACGGCCACACCGTCCGCCTTGGCCGGCTCGACGTGATTGATGGCCAGCACGGTCCACTGCATCAATGATTGATACCCGTTGTGGCACAACCACTCCAGCGTTGTCCGTGTTTTACGTACCGCATCGACGGCGGGGCTGGTGACCACCACCAAAGCCCGCGATTCCGGTAAGACAGCGTCCATCACAGCGGAATTGAGCGTTTTGACACAGTCGACCAAAACCAGCGAATACTGGTTTCGCAGCATCGAAAAGGCTTGCAGCATGTCGCGGCGCTCCAGGCGCCAGTCGGTGTCCGGCAACCCGAGCACTTCCAGCCCGAAGCCGTTCATATACGTCAGCGCGCGGATGTCCTCGTATTGCGCCGCCGGGCTGCCGTGCAGCAGGTCGGCCAGGCTGTGCGGGTTGCGGCGGCCGTGGCGCTCCGCGAGGTCTCCGGCATCGATATCGAGGGCAAGCACCCGATCGTCACGCACGGCGGCGAACGTCGACCCCAGCGCCTCCACCACCGCCGTCTTGCCAACCCCGCCCTTTTGGTTGAGCACCGCGATGGGAAACGCGCCACCCACGGTCGCGCGGATACGCTGCCGCAGCTCGTTCTCGTAGGCCGTATTCTTGCCCGGCCCAAGTTCAATACCGGTGAGGCGATGAAGCAGTCGTCGCCAGTTGAACCCCGCGACGTCCGTGTCGTGTGCGTCGAAACGGTCCAATGCCGTCGCACCCAGCAATGGCTCGGGGCGTGGCCGTGATGATGGCACCCGCCGCGGCGGGGCGGGTGGCGGAGGCCGCGGCGGCCCGTCCGTCCGCTGATTCGGACCGCGGGACTGGGGCACGGTGGACGCTGCGGGGTCGCCGTTGATACGCCACTCGTGCCGACCCGGCTTGTGATTCGGCGGGTCCGGTGGCCCCGCCGCTGTCGCAGATTGCCGAAGGGATCCGCGAATCGAACCGCGGTTGCTCATGCTCCCGGTATAACCCCGAAAGACCCGTTCGGAAACCACCAAATTGCGGTAATCGCGAACCACCTGGATCATTAGCGGGAAATTCAAGCCGCGGTTCGCTCAGATCCACCGGTTGTTTGCCACGCGCGCAATGGCTAACCGAAAAACGCGGCGGCGTCGTCGTAGCGGCTTTCCGGCACCAGCTTGAGCTGACGCACCGCGTCCGCCAACGACACCCGGCCGATGTCCTGCCCGCGCAGCGACACCATCTGGCCGTACTCCCCGGCATGCGCGGCGTCGGCCGCATTCACCCCGAACCGGGTGGCCAGCACCCGGTCGTAGGCCGTCGGGGTGCCGCCCCGCTGGACGTGGCCCAGCACGGTCACCCGGACGTCTTTGTTGATCCGCTTCTCCACCTCGGCGCCGAGCTGGGCGGCCACGCCGGTGAACTTCTCATGGCCGAATTCGTCAATCCCGCCTTCCCGCAACGCAATCGATCCGGGGATGGGCTTGGCGCCCTCGGCGACCACACAGATGAAGTGCGAATCTCCGCGCTGGAAGCGCCTTTTGACGAGCCGACAGACCTCTTCGACGTCGAAGGGCTGCTCGGGGATCAGCGTCATGTGCGCGCCCGAAGCCAGGCCCGCGTTCAACGCGATCCAGCCGGCGTGCCGGCCCATCACCTCGACCAGCATCACCCGCTGGTGCGATTCGGCGGTGCTGTGCAGTCGGTCGATGGCGTCGGTGGCGACGGTCAACGCGGTGTCGTGGCCGAAAGTCACGTCAGTGCAATCGATATCGTTGTCGATGGTCTTCGGCACACCGACCACGGGCACGTTCTCATCCGAGAGCCAGTGCGCGGCCGTCAGCGTGCCTTCCCCACCGATGGGGATCAGGACGTCGATCCCGTTGTCGTCGAGGGTCTGCTTGATCTGGCTCAGCCCGGCCCGCAGTTTGTCGGGGTGGACCCGGGCGGTGCCCAACATGGTTCCGCCCTTGGCCAGCAGGCGGTCGTTGCGGTCGTCGTTCTGCAGCTGGACGCGCCGGTTCTCCAGCAATCCGCGCCAGCCGTCCTGAAATCCGACCACCGACGAGCCGTATCGGGAGTCGCACGTTCGCACCACCGCCCGGATGACTGCGTTGAGCCCGGGGCAGTCGCCGCCTCCGGTGAGCACTCCGATCCGCATCCCCTCATCTTGCCTGGGGCGGCGGCCTTATGGCGCGATTAGCCGGCGACAGTCCCGGCGGTGGGCGCCGACGGCAGCGGTCCGCGGGCCGCTTCGTAGGCGGCGCCGACCCGGTAGAGCCGGTCATCGGCCAGTGCGGGCGCCATGATCTGCAGGCCGACCGGCAGGTCGTCGTCCGGCGACAGACCGGCCGGCACTGACATGCCGCAGTGGCCGGCCAGATTCAGCGGCAGCGTGCACAGGTCGAACAGGTACATCGCCAGCGGATCGTCGACCTTCTCACCCAGCCGGAACGCCGTGGTCGGGGTCGCGGGCGAGACCACCACGTCCACCGAGCGATAGGCCTGGTCCAGGTCGCGGGCGATCAGGGTGCGCACCTTCTGGGCCTGGTTGTAATAGGCGTCGTAATAACCGGCCGACAGAGCGTAAGTGCCGATCATGATGCGCCGCTTGACCTCCGGCCCGAAGCCGGCGGCCCGCGTCATTGCCATCACTTCCTCGGCGCTGTGGCTGCCGTCGTCGCCGACCCGCAGGCCGTAGCGCATCGCGTCGAAGCGGGCCAGGTTGCTCGACACCTCCGACGGCAGGATCAGGTAGTAGGCGGCCAGCGCGTACTCGAAGTGCGGGCAGTCGACCTCGCTCACCTCGGCACCCAGGGCGGTCAGCTGCTCGACGGCGGCCTCGAAAGCGCTCAGCACGCCGGGCTGGTAGCCCTCGCCGCGCAGCTGCTTGACCACTCCGATGCGCACGCCCGTGAGGTCACCGGCCGCACCGGCCCTGGCGGCGGCGACGACGTCGGGCACAGCCGCGTCCACCGACGTGGAGTCGAGGGTGTCATGCCCGGCGATCACCTGATGCAACAGCGCGGTGTCCAGCACCGTGCGCGCGCACGGTCCGCCCTGATCCAGCGACGACGCGCACGCCACCAGGCCATAGCGCGACACCGTGCCGTAGGTGGGCTTGACTCCCACTGTCGCGGTGAGTGCGGCGGGCTGCCGGATGGAGCCTCCGGTGTCGGACCCGATCGCCAGCGGGGCCTGGAACGCGGCCAGCGCAGCGGCGCTGCCACCCCCGGAGCCGCCGGGCACCCGGTCGACGTTCCACGGATTGCGGGTCGGGCCGTAGGCGGAGTTCTCGGTCGAGCTGCCCATCGCGAACTCGTCCATGTTGGTCTTGCCCAGGATCGGGATTCCCGCGGCGCGCAGCCGCGAGGTGACGGTGGCGTCGTACGGCGAACGCCAGCCCTCGAGGATCTTGGATCCGCAGGTCGTCGGCATGTCGACCGTGGTGAAGACGTCCTTGAGCGCCAGCGGGACCCCGGCCAGCGGCGACGGTAGCCGCTCCCCGGCGGCCACCGCCTCGTCGACCTGCTTGTCAACGGCGGCTGCCGCCGCAAGCGCCTCGTCGGCCGCCACGTGCAAGAAGGCGTGGTAGTGGTCGTCGGTCGCCTGGATCTGGTCCAGGCACGCCTGAGTCACCTCGACCGACGACACCTCTTTGGCGGCGATCCGGGCGGCCAGCGTGGCAGCGTCGGACCGGATGATCTCGTTCACTCGCTGTCTCCCAGGATCTGCGGGACCGCGAAGCGACCATCGACGGCCGCGGGCGCCTCGGCCAGCGCTTCGGCCTGCGTCAGACACGGTGTCGACTCGTCGGGCCGGGTGACGTTGACGTCTTTCAGCGGGTTGTCGGTCGCTTCGACGCCGGTGACATCGACCGCCTGCACCTGGCTGACGTGGGTCAGGATGGCGCCGAGCTGGCCGGCGAAGCTGTCGAGCTCGCTGTCGGTCAGCGCCAGCCGGGACAGCCGGGCCAGGTGCGCAACCTCGTCGCGGGAGATCTGGGACACGACTGCAAAGCCTAGCCGCGCGCACACGGCCCGCTGCACGCCCGTTGCCGATCGCGCGGCCGGATCGAGCCGAAATGCTGTCGACACTTCCTTATGCAACAGTGTTGGCCGTGCCCTCCTATCTGTTGCGCATCGAGCTCGTCGACCGGCCAGGCAGCCTGGGGTCGCTGGCGGTGGCGCTCGGTTCGGTGGGAGCCGACATCTTGTCGCTCGACGTCGTAGAGCGCAGCTCGGGTTACGCGACCGACGACCTGGTGATCGAACTGCCGCCGGGAGCGATGCCGGACACACTGATCACCGCCGCCGAATCCCTGTCCGGTGTCCGGGTGGACAGCGTGCGCCCGCACACCGGTCTGCTGGAAGCGCATCGTGAGCTCGAGCTCCTCGACCACATCGCGGCGCCCGCCGGCAAAGCGGCACAACTGCAGGTTCTCGCCAACGAAGCGCCCAAGGTTCTGCGCGTCAGTTGGTGCACGGTGCTGCGCAGCTCGGGCGGCGAGTTACAGCGCCTGGCCGGGAGTCCGGGCGCCCCGGAGACCAAGGCGGACTCGGCGCCGTGGCTGCCGCTGGAGCGGGCCGCGATTCTGGACGGCACCGCCGAGTGGGTGCCCAAGCCGTGGCGCGATATGGATGTGACGATGGTCGCGGCCCCGTTGGGCGACCCGCACACCGCGGTGGTGCTTGGCCGTCCCGGTCCGGAATTCCGGCCTTCCGAGGTCGCCCGACTGGGTTATTTCGCCGGGATCGTCGCCACCATGCTGCGCTGATCGGCAGTGCCGCCGTTCTCTGCAGTGATTATCGGTTACGCCGATGCGGCCCGCGACCCCAACGTGTTTGAGCTTCAGTGCATTGCCGGCAGTGACCGGTCCCGGCCGCCAAGCTACTTGTTTGTCGGTGGCGGTTGGGGTTGGAAGGGTGTATACCACCACCAGTCGGCGCGCTCGCCGGTAGGTCCCGGACAGGGCGCCACCGCCGGCGGGGGGTGAGTTGGTGGGCGCGCCAGCGATCCCGGGCTCAGTGATCGGCCAGCGTTGTCGGTGACGACGAGCGCGCGTGCGGGCCCGAAGATATTGATGACGCCACGATGGTGCGACCGGTGGTGATAAGGGCATAGCAGCACCAGGTTGGCCAACTCCGTGGGGCCGCCGTCTTCCCAGTGCCGGATGTGGTGGGCGTGCAGACCACGGGTGGCACCACAGCCAGGCACCGCGCACGTGCGGTCGCGATGCTCCAGCGCGCGGCGAAGCCGCCGGTTGATCAAGCGGGTCGCCCGGCCGGCACCAATGACCTGGCCGTGGCGTTCGAACCAGGCTTCACACGTGGCATCACACGTCAGGTATCGGCGTTCGGCGTCGGTGAGCAGCGGACCCAGATGCAGTGCCGCAGCGCGCTGCTCAACATCGACATGCACCACCACGGTGGTGTGCTGTCCGTGTGGCCGGCGGGCCGCCTCAGCGTCCCATCCAGCCTCGACCAGGCGCATAAACGCCTCGGCGGTGCTAGGCAACGGAGGCCGCTGATCTGAAGCGCCCTGTCCATTGCCGTGATCGTGCTTCCACTCGCCGATCAGCGCATCACGATGAGACTGCAAGGCGGCGTCGACCTTCGCGGCGTCATGGTGCGGAAGTGTGATCCGGTAGCAGCTGCCCTGCTCATTGGTTGTCGCGGTGATCGAGCGCTCGAGCTCAGGCCGAGGTTCGCGTTCGGATCGCGGTTCCAGCTTGACCGCGGTGCGCAGCTGACTGACCGTGGCGCAGCGCGCCAGCTGCGCGTAGTGCTCATCGGACCCCTCGCCGGCCCGCGCCGCGATGATGCCGACCTGATCCAGCGAGAGCCGGCCCTCTCGCATGCCTTGGGCGCAGCGTGGGAATTCCTTCAGCCGGCTCGCGATGGTGGTGATCGTGTGGGCGTTTGCCGACGAGCAGCCGGTCTTCCAGGCCACCAACGCCGGCACCGACCGCGCGCCGGTGACGCCGCACAACTGGTCGCGATCGATCTCGGCCACGATCTCGACGATGCGCCCATCAATCGCGTTGCGCTGACCGGTCAACTCCGCCAGCTCCTCGAACAGGACCTCAAGACGCTCGCTAGGACTCACGACCAGCACGGCGCCAGCGGATGCGGTCGAGGACATGACGTCATCATCGCAGCCACCTACGACAAATCCGGGCCGCCTGATCCCGCGTCCGAATTTTGCGCTCATCCCCCAGCTGAAGCCGTAAAGCAACAGGTCAACCCGCTGCGTCTACCGCGGATCCCGATCCGTGAGCCAAGTCCGTCGCGCCAGGCTAGCGCGACAGTAACTCCATCGAGTTACGTTCGGCTACAACAGCTTTCGCTTGGTCAACGGCGCCCGGAGAGTTCCCCAGTGGCGTTGGGCAGACGCCGTTTCAAGGCAGCAATTCTGAGCAGCTGAATGGTTAAGTTCGTAGCTCCCAACATGGGGAACAATCCGATATAGATTCGAAGGGATTTGATGCTATGCAGTTCAATAGTACTGAACACAATGAAGCATCCGATGGTGAACACGGCGGCCGGGATCGAGAAAGCCATCAAGGAGCTGCGGTCGGCGATGGTTTGCGCCGCGCAATCTAACTCTTCCTTGGACATCGGTTCGCCCTTGCGCAACTTCTTCAAGGCTCGCCGGGTGCCGCCTATTTCCTCGCTGATCGGCGTTGAGGGGCGCCCCAGGAGCCGCTTGATGAAAGTGAAGACGAAGGCGGCGAACACCAATTCGGCCACGCCGGCGAGCACCGCCAGATAACCAAACAGGCCCAAATTTGTTCACTCCTTTGGTCGAACAAGACGCCGTGGTGTTGCCGACGAACCGCTAGGCGGCTCGGTCAGGCGCGGGTTCGCCTTGCATCCGAAGATGATTGGGACGTCGCTACGGGGTCTCCGTCTTCCCAGAGCAGCAGTTGGCGAACCGCTTGACGCGACCCGTAGGGGCGAAGCATCGTGCTTGCCGGGCGGGGACGTACGCGCTGGGGCCACCAGAACCAGCGCCCGAGCAGCGCTGCGACGGACGGCGTCATGAAGGACCGCACGATCAGGGTGTCGAATAGCAGCCCCAAGGCGATGGTCGTCCCGATTTGACCTAGCACCAGCAACGAGGCGGACACGAAGGACGCCATGGTGAGGGCGAACACCAGGCCGGCAGAGGTCACCACCGCCCCGCTGCCCGCCATGGCGCGGATGATGCCCGTATTCAGGCCAGCATGGATTTCTTCTCTGAACCGCGAAATCAGCAACAGGTTATAGTCGGATCCCACCGCCAGCAGAATGATGACGGATAGCGCCAGGCAAATCCAGTAGAGCTTAATGCCGACGATATCCTGCCAGACCAGTACGGAAAGACCGAAAGAGGCGCCTAGCGAAAGCGCTACCGTGCCCACAATGACGATCGCGGCCACCAGGCTTCGGGTGATGATCACCATGATGAGCAGAATCAGGCTCAGCGCGGCTATTCCGGCGATCATCAGATCGTACTTGGCACCGTCCGCTATGTCCTTATAGGTCGCGGCCGTGCCGGCGAGATAAATGTTGGAGTCCCCCAAGGGGGTGTTCTTCACCGCCTGTTTCGCCGCGTTCCTGATCGGATCGATGTGCGAGATACCTTCGGGGGTCGCGGGATCGCCCTCATGAGAGATGATCATGCGTGCGGCCTTACCGTCGGGCGAGAGGAATAATTTCAGTCCCCTTTTGAATTCGGGGTTGCTGAAAGCCTCGGGCGGCAGGTAGAAGGAATCGTCGTTCTTGGCGGCGTCATAGGCCTGCCCCAGGGCGGTCGCGGTGTCGGTATTCGCCTGCGTCTGAGCATTGATTCCCAAGTTCGTGGCGTAGTTCGACAGCGTCAGACCGAGGTTCTTCTCCTGGTCAGCGATCTGCGGCGGCAACAAGGTCACCAATTTCTGCTGGCCCGCATCCAACTTGTCCAAACTTGCGGTGAGCTTCTCAAACTGCGCACTGAGCTGATCAATACCGTCGAGTGCGTCCAAAACGGACCTGAAGGCAAAGCAGGCTGGAATGTCATAACAGTGCTTTTCCCAGTAAAAATAGCTGCGGACCGGTCGGAAGAAGTCGTCGAAGTTCGCGATCTTATCCCGCAGGTCGTTGATGATGGCGATCGTGTCGTGAAAGCTTTGGGTCTCGTCATGCGTGGAGGCCGCGAGCTGTTTTTGCAGCCCGTATTGCTGATTCAGGATGCCGATCGTATCTTTCAGATTGTCGGCCTGCTTCAGCAAATCCTGTGCGCGTTCTTTCTGGTAGTGCAGGTTCTCGATGTTGCCGATACTGCCTGCGCTGATCTGAAAAGCTAACGAGGTGTGCTCGATCGGGGTTCCCAAGGGCCTGGTCATGGACTGTACCTGGGCGATCCCGGGAAGGTGCGCGATCGCTTTCGCCACCCTTTCCAGGTTGATCATGTCGGCCGGATTACGCATATCGTGATCGGTTTCGATCATCAGCAGTTCGGGATTGAGCCGGGCCTGAGAAAAATGCCGCTCCGCGGCCGCATAGCCGACATTGGCCGGGGCACTGGCCGGCATGTAGGGCCGGGCGTCGTAATTCGTTTTGTATCCGGGCAAAGCGAGCAGGCCGATGAGGGCGACCCCGGTCGCCACCACCAGAATGGGGCCGGGCCAACGCACGATCGCGGTGCCGATGCGCCGCCACCCCCGAGTCGCCATCTGGCGCTTCGGATCAAACAACCCGAAAAGGCTGCCCACGGTGATCACCGCCGGAGCCAGGGTGAGCGCGGCCACCAAAGCGACCCCGATACCTATCGCGGCGGGAATTCCCAAACTTTGAAAATAATTCAGCCTGGTAAAGCGCAGGCAGAGCACCGCGCCGGCCACGGTGAGGCCCGATCCCAACACCACATGGGTCGTCCCGCGATACATGGTGTAGAAGGCGGTTTCGCGGTCTTGCCCGTCGTGTCGCGCCTCCTGGTAACGGCCGACGAAGAAGATTGCGTAGTCGGTGCCGGCGGCGATGACGAGCAGCGTGAGCAGATTCGTCGCATACGTCGACAAGCCGATTAAGCCGACGCTTCCCAGAAAAGCGACGATCCCTCTGGCCGCGGCCATTTCGACGATCACCGTGACCAACACGAAGATCGCCGTGACAGAACGGTAGACCCAGAACAACATCGCCAGGATCACCAACACGGTGATCACGGTGACCTTGAAGATCCCTTTGCTGCCCACTTCGAACTGATCCGTCACCAGCGGCGCTGCGCCCGTCACATACGCCTTCACCCCAGTCGGTGCGGGCGTATGCGCCACGATCTCGCGGATCGCGTCGACGGACGCGTTGGCCCGCGCGTCGCCCTGATTGCCGACAAGGTAGACCTGAACGTAGGCGGCCCTGCCGTCTTTACTTTGCGAGCCCGCCGCCGTCAGCGGATCCCCCCAGAAATCTTGGACGTGCTCCACATGCTTGGTGTCGTGCTCGAGCTTGCGGACCAGGGCATCGTAAAACCGGTGGGCATCATCGCCCAGCGGCTTGTCACCTTCCAAGACGATCATGGCCGCACTGTCGGAATCGAATTCGTGAAACGCCTTGCCGATGTGTTGCATCGCTTGAAACGACGGCGCATCCGGGGTATTCAGGGATACGTTGTGCGCCTTGGCGACGTCCTCCAAATTCGGGACGGCAATATTCGAGATGGCGGCCAGACCCACCCACAGCAGCAGGATCGGCACCGAAAGGCGGCGAATACTTTGCGCCACAGCGGACCTCGGGGTGTGATCCTCGCTCATGCGGACTTCACCAGGCAGAAGGTGTAGGCGTTCACTTGGTTGACGATCCTTTCGTCCTTGACGTCACCATCCACCGTGATGCGACAGCCAAGCGAATCGCTATTGCCCTGCGCTACAAGGTTGCTGAAGGCTCCGGGCTGTGTCGTCACCATGGTCAACGACCAGGGCAGGGCCGCGTTCAACACTTGCCGCGGCTGCACATTGATGTCCACGTAATTGATGGTCGCCACCGCCCCCGCGTCACCAAAGACTTCCAGGGTGATGTGCTTGGGACTAAACGGTTCGGTCTGATCCGAGATGCCGCCGCCGGCCGACGTATTGTTGTGTGAGCCGAAGATTCCCGTGGAGTCGATACACGCAGAACCCGGCGACAGCCACAACCACGGCGACGACGAGCACCATCCACCCTCGCCTGACCAAGGATGTCATCGAAAAGCCTTTCACCCGTTAGCCTTTCGAAAATTCGGGCGACAGGCTCACGCTCGGGGCGAGCGTGGCTGCCAAAACATCGTGAGCGTGATCGACAGGTACGACAGTACGGTACGGGACCGTACTGTACAAGAGACGCCCAGGTAGGTATTTTCCTGCGCGGGCCGCCTCTGACATGCGGCGTCGTTATGCGGTCGACTTGCTCAGGCCGGGAATGAGGAACCCGTCGACGAACGCCTCCACGGTGTCTCGGGTGGGCGGGCGACCGGGAATGATCGACCGGAAGATGAGGTAGCCGGGCAGCAGGTCCCAGAGTTCGTCGGTGACGGCGTCTTCAGCGATCTCGCCCCGGTCGACCGCCTCGTGCAGCACCTGCTTGATCATGGCTTTACGCTGGTCGAGGAATTGGTGCTGCAGCGCGTCGTTGAGCGCGGAGTGGCGCGACACCTCCACCATCACCGCGCGGATGGTGCCGGCGTGCCGCCCGCACTCCTGGCTGATGGTCTCCCCCAGGCTCAGCAGGTCGCCGCGCAACGTGCCGGTATTCGGCGGGACCGCCACCTGGCGCACGCCTTCGATGAAGGCGGCCAACACCAGTTCGGCTTTGGACGGCCAGCGACGGTAGACCGTGGCCTTGCTGGCGCGCGCGGCGTTGGCCACCGCCTCCACCGTCAGCTGGTCATAGCCGTGTTCTTGCAGCAGCGCCAGGGTCGCGGCCAATATCTCGGCCTCGCGCGGCGACCACGGCGACGCCTGCTCGCACCGATCGGCCGTCTGGGTCATAGTGCCCACGATAGAGCCGCCCGGGCGATGCGGACCAATTTCGGTGCACTCAGTCCCGACGAATGTGATTCGTCAGCGGGCGGACATCAGCGCGCGTTCGATGTCGGCGAGCAGGTCGTCGGTGTCTTCGATACCCAGCGAGATGCGCGCGAATCCGTCGGCGACCGGGTCTCCCCACTGCGCCCGGCGGTCGACCGACGTGTGCAGACCCCCGAAACTGGTCGATGCGATCAGCAGTTCGCTGCGGTCCACCAGTGCGTGCACCGCGGCCGCGTCGGCCAACACGACCGAAACCAGCGCCCCGAATCGGCGCATCTGCGCCATGGCCACCGGATGCGCCGGATCGTCGACCAATCCCGGGTAGCGCACCGCCCGCACCGCCGGGTGGCGGGCCAGCATGGTCGCCAGTGCCCGGGCGTTTTGGCATTGGCGTTCGAAGCGCAATCCGGCAGTTGCCATGCTGCGCAACAAAAGCCATGCCTCGAATCCACCCAGGATCGCGCCCGCGAGCAGCCTGTGCCGCTCGACCGCGGCGAGCAGCTCGGGCTGGTTGGTGGCGACGTAGCCGGCCAGCAGATCGCCGTGACCCGACAGGGCCTTGGTCGCGCTGGCCACCACCGCGTCGGCACCCAACGACAACGGCTGCTGCCCCAACGGCGTCGCGGCGGTGTTGTCGACGATCAAGCGCGCGTTGCGGCCCCGGCAGACGGTGGCCAGCCGGTGCACATCGATCACGTCCAGCGCCGGGTTGGTGGGGGTTTCGGCCAGCACCACGTCGGCTTTCGCGGCGGCGTCATAGATCTGCGAGCTCGACGCCTCGATGACCGTCACACCCCCGGGCGCCAAGTCTTGGCGGGCGTAGCGGCGCACTTGGTAGTAGCCGTCGGCCGGCACCACCACCGTCGACCCCGGCGTCGCCAGCGTGCGTAAGACGGCGCTGATGGCCGCCATGCCCGAGCCGAACACCCGCGCTCCGGTCGCTCCCTCCAGCTCGGCGAGCGCCGACTCCAGTTGCCGCCAGGTCGGATTGGAGCTGCGGCCGTAGCTGTCCAGCGCGCCGGTCTCGGCGTCGGACAGGTGGTAGGTGGCGGCGAGCACCGCCTGCGGCGCTACCGGCTGACCCGAAATAGCCTGCACGATCAATGGCTTTGAGACTGCGCGTGGAATCGCCGTACCGGCCGCTCATCGGCTCACTCCGCCGGGGTTTCGGGCCGACCCTCGGCCAGCAGTTTCGCGAAGCCGTTCTCGTCGAGGACGGGCACGCCCAGCTCGATGGCCTTGTCGTACTTGGAACCCGGCGAATCGCCGGCCACGACGTAGTCGGTCTTCTTCGACACCGAGCCTGCCGCCTTCCCCCCGCGCGTCAGGATCGCCTCCTTGGCGTCGTCGCGGGAAAAGCCGGCGAGCGAGCCGGTGACCACCACCGTCAGCCCCTCCAGCGTGCGCTGCACACTGGTGTCGCGCTCGTCGGCCATCCGCACGCCGGCGGCCCGCCACTTGTCGACGATCGCGCAGTGCCAGTCGACGGTGAACCATTCGGTGAGCGCCGCGGCGATGGTCGGGCCGACGCCTTCGACCGCGGCCAGCCGCTCGGTCGAGGCCGACATGATCGAGTCCAGATCGCCGAACTCGGTCGCCAACGCGCGCGCGGCGGTCGGCCCGACGTGCCGGATCGACAACGCCACCAGGACCCGCCACAGCGCAACCTTTTTGGCCTTATCCAGGTTGTCGAGCAGCCGTTTGCCGTTGGCGGACAGGCCGCCGGCCTTCGTCCGGAACAGCTCGGTACGCAACAGGTCGTCCTCGGTGAGCGCGAACAAGTCGCCCTCGTCGGCGATCACGCCGGCCTTCAACAGCGCGGTCGCGGCTTCGTAGCCGAGCCCCTCGATGTCGAGCGCCCCGCGACCGGCGACGTGAAATACCCGCTCCCGCAACTGCGCAGGACAGGACCGGGCATTGGGGCAGCGGATGTCGGCGTCGCCCTCCTTGGCCGGCGCCAGCGTGGTGCCGCATTCGGGACACGCGGTGGGCATGACGAATTCGCGTTCGGAGCCGTCGCGCAGGTCCACGACGGGACCGAGCACCTCCGGGATCACGTCGCCGGCTTTGCGGATCATCACGGTGTCGCCGATCAGCACACCCTTGCGTTTTACCTCGGCGGCGTTGTGCAGGGTGGCCAGCCCCACGGTCGACCCGGCCACCTTTACCGGTGTCATGAACGCGAACGGGGTGACGCGTCCGGTGCGCCCGACGTTGACGCGGATGTCGAGCAGCTTGGTCTGCGCCTCCTGGGGCGGGTACTTGTACGCGACGGCCCACCGCGGCGCGCGAGAGGTGGTCCCGAGCCGGCGCTGCAGCGCGACGTCGTCGACTTTGACTACCACGCCGTCGATTTCGTGCTCGAGCTCGTAGCGGTGCTCACCCCAGTAGCCGATCCGCTCCTCCACGGCGGCAAGGCCGCGGACGCGCGCGGTTTGTTCGGCCACCGGCAGTCCCCACGCGCTCAGCGCGGTGTAGGCCTCGTGCTGAGTTTTCGGCGTGAACCCCTCGGTGCGGCCGATGCCGTGGCAGATCATCCGCAGCTTGCGCCGGGCGGTGACGGCCGGATTCTTCTGGCGCAGCGACCCAGCGGCGCTATTGCGCGGGTTGGCGAACGGCGCCTTGCCGTCTTCGACCAGGCTGGCGTTGAGCGCCTCGAAATCGGAGAGCAGAAAGAACGCCTCGCCGCGCACCTCGAGCAGGGCGGGAATCGGGAAATCCTTGCCGGCGGACAGCCGCTCGGGGACATCGTCGATGGTGCGCGCGTTGAGCGTCACGTCCTCGCCGACCCGGCCGTCGCCCCGGGTCGCGGCGCGTTCCAGCCGGCCGTCGCGGTACACCAGCGCCAGGGCGACCCCGTCGATCTTGAGTTCGCACAGGTAGTACGGCTGCTTGCCGACCTCGGTCTCGACGCGGATGTTCCAGGCCACCAGCTCGTCGCGATCGAAGACATCGTCGAGGCTCAGCATCCGTTCCAGGTGCTGCGCCTCGCCGAACTCGGTAGCGAAACCCGCCCCGCCGACCAGCTGCGTCGGGGAATCGGCCACTCGCAATTCGGGGTGACGCTCCTCGAGCGCGAGAAGCTCGTTGAACATCGCGTCGAAGTCGGCGTCCGAGATGATCGGGGCGTCCTTGATGTAGTAGCGGAACTGGTGTTCACGGACCTCTTCGGCGAGGTCCTGCCACTGCCGGCGAACCTCGGGCGATACCGAATCAGCTTCTGCTGCGCTCACCTTGGCAGGCTATCCGAGGACACCGACGCGAAACCGGGCGCGCTCAGTCCTCGACTTCGTCCTCCACGAAGGCGCGCAACCGAGCCACCGCGGCATCCCACCGCCGGGACAGCTGACTCAGGTAGTCGCTGGCCGACGCCAGCGGCTGGGTCTGCACCGTCCAGACCCGCTCGCGGCCCCGCCGGCTGCTGGTCACCAACCCGACCGACTCCAGCAGCTGCAGGTGCTTGCTGGCCGCCTGCCGGGTGACCGGGATGACGCTGGTGACCTGCGATGTCGAACTGGGGCCTTGATCGCAGAGCCGCACGATGATGCGCAACCGATTGGGATCGCCCAGCGCGTCGAAGAACGGCGCGTCGACGGCGACATTCATACCCGGACGTCTTCGATGTACTTGCGCACCAGCGTGGTCTGGATCGCCCAACCCTCGCCGTTGGCCTCGAACGCTCCCCCGCGCCGCGCCCCGGGAATCGCCTCGAATCCGGACTCGGTGATGGTCAGCAGCACGCCGTCGGCCTGCTCGGACAAGGTGAATTCGACGAGCGTGGTCGGCTCGCGGTCGTAGTCGACATCCGGGTCGATGGCGAACGGATGCCACCGGTAGGCGAACCGGCGCCGCGGCTCGATGGCGACGATCTGCCAGGTGCTTTGCACCCCGGCGTGCGCCTCCTGTCTCTTGGCGACCTCGGCGTCGACGGCGGTCGGGCTGATCGCGGCGGTCACCGACGCCCCGGCCACGAACGGCCCGTCGAAGCGCACCCCGAACCAGCGGCCGAACTCCTCGGCGTCGCTGATGGCCCGCCACACCCGCTCGAGCGGCGCGCGCAGCACCACCTGCTTCTCGATCTTCATATGCAACCTCCTGGTTGCCTATGAGTTCAGCACACTGCGGCCCGAAGCGCAACCTTTCGGTTGCCTATTCAATGGCGTCCGGATCCTCCGCGAACATCTCGGCCGCCTTGCGGGCGAGCTCGATCGCGGTGCGCGCCCACTCCGGCGTCGCGCCGGCCAGACCACACACCGGGGTGACGCCGATGCGGTCGCGCAGTGCCGATCGGGAAAAGCCGAGACGATCGGTCACGGCAACCACTGCGGCAGCCACCTCCTCCGCCGATGGCCGACGCGGCGGGGCCTTGCCGGCGACGACCCCCAGCGCGACGGTGCGGCCCGTCTCCACGAACCCGGCGATGCCGTCCAGATCCGCGGCGTTCAGCGTGCCGACGTCCACGGAAACAGCGCGAAAGGCGCTGCGCTGCAACATGTCCCACGGGACGCCCGGTGCGCAGCAGTGCAGCAGCACCTCACCGCCCACCGTTCGGGCGCAGGTGTCCAGCAGCCCGGCGGCCACCTCCTCGTCGATCGGCGCCACCGGGCTCAGCGCAGTCACCCCGCTCAGCCCGCCGCCCAGGGCTTTGGGCAGCGACGGCTCATCGAACTGCACCACCACCTCCGCCTCGAGCCGGCGCGCCAGCCCCGCGCGATGCGCCGACACGCCCTCGGCCAGCGACGCCGCCAGGTCGCGCAACGCACCGGGGTCGGTGATCGCCCGGTGGCCGTTGGCCAGCTCGACCTCGGCCGCCAGCGTGACCGGGCCCGGGGCCTGCACCTTCACCACCCGGCCGTCGTTGCGCAGGCCGGCGGCTTCCCAGGCCTCTTCGAGCGTGTCCATGTCCTCGTCGAGCAGGCTGATGGCGCGGCGGGTGACCGCCCCGGGGCGGGCGGCAAGCCGGTAGCCGCGTGGCACCGTGTCGATGGCCACGTCGACCAGCAGGGCGCCGGCCCGGCCGAGCATGTCGGCGCCCACTCCGCGCGCGGGAAGTTCGACGATGTGCGCCAGCGCGCCCGCCAATTCACCCACGACAACTTCGGCGGCTTCGCGCGCGGCGATGCCGGGCCACGATCCGACACCGCTGGCGGCTGCAAAGGGATGGGCGAAATCACTCACCCGCCAACCGTATTCGATGTCGCACCGGCCGCCGGTCGGCGGGGGCTGTGTGCCGGCGGGTCACGCGGGTAGGTTCGACGCCGAAGGGGTGCGAAAAGGTGTCGCAGAAGGTGAAATCAGCGTGGCTACCGCTGTTGGGCGCGGTGGTGGCGCTGGTGGCGTCGTGCACCCGGGTGGTGGACGGTGCGGCCGTGGCGGGATCCGGCGCCGGCCGCAGGGTGGTGCAGGGCGTCGACGTCGACTCGATTCTGCTGGACCAGTCACGGATGCGCGCGATCACCGGCGCCGGTGAGCATCTGACCATCATCCCCTCGATGGACGGCACCAGTCCGGTGGACATCGACGCGCTGGCCGATAACGCGCCGCGCGAGTGCCGCTTCATCTACGCCGAGACGGCAACGTTCGGGCGCGATCTCGAAGCGTTCCACAAGACCACGTTTCAGGACCCGCCCGAAGGCGCGTTGATCTCCGAAGGCGCCGCGGCCTATCGCGATGCCGATACCGCCCGTCGCGCCTTCGGCGCCCTGGTGAGCACTGTCGGCGACTGCGCGAACGGCTCGAGCGGGCAGCTCTACGTCGGTGACTGGAACGCCGACGCCACCTCGCTGCACCTGCGGCCCGGCGGGTGCGGCCGCGACTACCGGATCCTGTCGGTGGCCATGCTCGAGGTCACCTTCTGCGGGTTCGCGCAATCGGTGTCCGACATCGTGATGACGAATATTTCCGCGAACATGCCGCGGTAGCCGCGATTCAGCGGGTGGTGCCGGCGATGGTGGCGCTGCCGAGCACCTCGTCACCGTCGGGATCGGGTCGATACAGCACCAGCGTCTGGCCGCGGGCCACGCCCCGCATCGGCGCGCGCAACCGCACGACGAGCTCGTCGTTGACCAGTTCGGCTATCGCGTCGGCTGTTTCACCGTGGGCGCGCACCTGAACCGCGCACTCCACCGGGCTCGTCGGGGTGATGCCCGAGGTGAAAACCGGTGTCCGGCCGACCACTTCGCGTATCTCGAGATCGGCCGCCTCGCCCACCCGCACGGTGCCGGTCAGCGCGTCGATCGAGGTCACGTAACGCGGGCGACCGTCGGGTCCCGGCCCGGCGATGCCGAGGCCCTTGCGCTGGCCGACGGTGAAACCGTGCACGCCGTCGTGCTCGGCGAGCACTGTGCCGTCGGCATTGACCACGGCACCGCGGCGCACCCCGATACGCTCGCCCAGAAAGGCACGGGTGTTGCCCGAGGGGATGAAGCAGATGTCGTGGCTGTCCGGCTTTTCGGCGACCGTCAGACCGCGCCGGGCGGCTTCGGCCCGGATCTGCGGCTTGGGGGTGTCCCCGATCGGGAACGCCGCGTGGCGCAACTGCTCGGCGCTCAGGACGGCCAGCACGTAGGACTGGTCCTTGTCGTGATCGACGGCGCGACGCAGCCGGCCGTTCGAGAGCCGGGCGTAGTGGCCGGTGGCCACCGTGTCGAACCCGAGCGCAACGGCTTTCGCGGACAGCGCCGAGAACTTGATCTTCTGATTGCACACCACGCACGGGTTGGGGGTCTCGCCGCGCGCATACGACGACACGAATTCGTCGATGACGTCGGACTTGAACCTCTCCGCGAAATCCCACACGTAGAACGGGATTCCGAGCACATCGGCGACGCGGCGCGCGTCCGAGGCGTCTTCCTTCGAGCAACACCCGCGCGAGCCGGTGCGCAGCGTGCCGGGTGCGCTGGACAGCGCCAGGTGCACGCCCACCACGTCATGTCCGGCGTCGACCATCCGGGCGGCGGCAACCGATGAGTCGACGCCACCGCTCATGGCAGCAAGCACTTTCACTTAGGACGCCCCCGCGGCGGCCAGCGCGGCGCGACGGGCGCGGTCCACCGCCCCGGGCAGTACCCGCAGCACCGCGTCGACGTCTGCGTCAACACTGGTGTGTCCCAACGAGAGTCGCAAAGATCCGCGAGCGCTGGTCGCGTCGGCGCCCAACGCGAGCAACACGTGCGAGGGCTGCGCGACACCGGCGGTGCACGCCGACCCTGTCGAGCACTCGATGCCGTTGGCGTCCAACAGCATCAACAGCGCATCGCCCTCACAGCCGCGGAACGTGAAATGCGCATTGCCGGGCAGGCGCAGCGGGTCGCCGGCGCCGTTGAGGCTGACGTCCTCGATGCCGCTCAACACGCCGTCGACCAGCCGGTCGCGCAACGCCCGCAGCCGGGCGCTGTTGACCTCGAGCCCGTCGACCGAGATCCGGGCCGCCGCCGCCATTCCGACCGCACCGGCGACATCGGCAGTGCCCGAACGGATGTCGCGCTCCTGCCCGCCTCCGTGTGCCAGTGGCACGCACGCGACGTCGCGACGCAGCAGCAGCGCACCCACGGCCGGCGGTCCGCCGAACTTGTGGGCGGTCACGCTCATCGCCGACAATCCGCTGGCGGCGAAGTCGACCGGCAACTGCCCCACCGCCTGAACGGCGTCGCTGTGCATCGGAACGCCGAATTCGGCCGCGACGGTGGCGAGTTCGGCGGCCGGCATGACCGTGCCGACCTCATTGTTGGCCCACATCACCGAGACCAGCGCGACGTCGTCGTGGCGTGTGAGCACCTCGCGCAGCGCCGCCGCCGACACCGACCCATCGGCGGCGGTCGGAAGCCAGGTGACCTCGGCACCCTCATGTTCGACGAGCCAGTTCACCGAGTCCAGCACGGCGTGGTGTTCCACCTCACTGGTGACGATGCGCCGGTGCCGGGGCTCGGCGTCGCGGCGGGCCCAATAGATGCCCTTGACCGCCAGGTTGTCGCTCTCGGTGCCGCCCGCGGTGAAGATGACCTCCGAGGGGCGCGCGCCCAGCCTGTCGGCGATCAGCTCACGGGACTCCTCGATGCGCCGCCGCGCCGCCCGGCCACTGGTGTGCAGCGAGGACGCGTTGCCGACCGTGCCGAGCACAGCCGTCATCGCCTCGACGGCGGCGGGGTGCATCGGGGTGGTGGCGGCGTGATCCAGGTAGACCATGACGCGACCCACGATACCGGCCCGTCCGTTTGCTCAGGCCACCAGCACGTGCCCGTGACCAGCGCGCCGGGCGGTTTCAGCACGCACCGCGGACTGGCACCGATTGGCCAGGGCGCGCCGGTCGGTCCCCGGGAGCTGCAGTGACTCGACATGCACGTGCGCCAGCGTGCGTGGCACGACGAGCAGCCGGCGGATCGAGCTCAGCAGGGTCTCGTCGCCGACGAAGGCCGGCACCGTCGAGGGGCTGCCGTCGACATGGTGGTAGGTCAGCCGCAGCGGCTGCACCGGACGGCCGGCGTCGATGGCGGCCTGGAACATCGCCGGGTAGAAGGCCCCACGGTCCCGGCCACACCAGGTGGTGCCCTCCGGGAACGCCACCACCGTCTGTCCGGCGCGCAGCCGGCGGGCGACGGCGTCCACAACACTGGGCAGGCGACGCAGACTGGACCGCTCGATCGGGATGATCTTCAGGAACCGGGCCACGATTCCGGTCGCCGGGCCGGTGAACATGTCGGCGCGCGCGACGAACGACCCGGGCAGCACCGACCCGATGGCGAAGACGTCGAGCCAGGACATGTGCGGGCTCACCACCAGCACCCCGCTCAGGTTACGAATCGGGTTGCCCGTCACGGTGATTCGAACGCCCAGGCAGCGCAGCACCAACCTGCAATAGATGCGCTGCACGCGGGTGCGGCCCGGCAGTGGCACTGCCAGCAGCGGTAACCCCGGCGCCAGCAGCAGCGCCAGCAAGAGGCGAAGGGTCACCCGTAGCGCCCTTCGCACCGGCCGCGACGTCACCGCGTCGCCCGCACCCACACAGCGTGCATCGCACGATGCGCGCGGTAGCCAGGAGTGCCCGGTGCCCGCGGGGGCGTTCATCGCTTGCCGCCCGTCGTTCGTATCTCGGAAGCGACGGACACCGATCGAAGTCGCTTCAGATATCGGGTGTCCGCGTGCGCCTTGTCCAGCAGGACGCAGAAATCACCGACGCCGAAGTCCGGGTCGTGCGCGGGTTCGCCGCACACCCGGGCGCCCAGCCGCAGGTAACCGCGCATCAGCGCCGGCACCGAGGGCCGCGCGGGCGGCGCGATGTCGTCGATGGCTGTGCCGTCGACGACCACCGGCCGGTGCGGGTAGACCCGGTATTCCGGCGGTGCCCCATGCCGGCTGAGGATGAAGTCGCGGACGCCGCGCAGTTGGCTGCCCGGGACGTCGGATTCGCCGCCGATGGGCACCGACACGCACCCGGTCACGTAGTCGTAGCCGTAGCGATCCAGGTAGGCCAGGATGCCCGCCCACATCAACAGCACGACGCCGCCGTTGCGATGCCCGTCGCGCACCACCGCGCGTCCCATCTCCACCAGCGACGGCCGCAGCGGGTCGAGCGCGCGGATGTCGAACTCGGTGGCGGTGTAGAGCCCGCCGGCCGCGATGGCCCCCGCCGGCGCCAGCATGCGGTAGCAACCGACCAGCTCACCGGTGTCGTCGTCACGCACCAGCAGGTGGTCACAGAATTCGTCGAACCTGTCGACATCGCGGCCGTCCTGGTCGGCCGCCGGCAGTGCGAAGCCCGGCGTGCTGCTGAACACGTCGTACCGGAGTCGCTGCGCCGCCTCGATCATGCCGGGGTCGGTGGACAGCAACAGGGAGTAGCGGGGCGCGGCCGACGAGCTGGTGGCCGTGCCGGTGGGCTTATTGCTGGGTATGAGGACAGAAGCAATGCTCATAGCCCCCAACGTGGCGTAGTCGATGAGCTAGTCGGCATCGACGCTGTGACGTGTCGGTGCACGCCAGATGACGAACTGTCGCGAAAAAGTGAGCTGCCGCCGGTGCCCGGACGCCATCCGCCGGGTACGCAGCAGGGATGTTTTGGGAGAGCCGGATGACGGGCGGGGTGATGGTGACCGGCGCCTAGCGGGCGTCGACGGCCGGTTCTCCGAGAACCAATGTGCGGCTTCGTGATTCGCTAGCACGGGCGCTGGCTGATTCGGAGTTCGGTTCATCGTGTAAAGGTGCCGGTGTGACATGCCGGAACGCAAAAGCCCCCGGCACCGCGGTGCCGGGGGCTGTGCGCCGAGAGACTCAGCCCTTGCGGGTCTTGATCGCCTCGGTCAGCTGCGGAGCGACCTTGAACAGGTCGCCCACCACGCCGTAGTCGGCGATCTCGAAGATGGGCGCCTCTTCGTCCTTGTTGACCGCGATGATCGTCTTGGACGTCTGCATGCCCGCGCGGTGCTGGATGGCGCCCGAGATGCCCAGCGCGATGTAGAGCTGCGGCGAGACGGTCTTACCCGTCTGGCCCACCTGGAACTGGCCCGGGTAGTAGCCGGAGTCGACGGCGGCGCGCGACGCACCGACCGCCGCACCCAGCGAGTCGGCCAGCTCCTCGACGACGCTGAAATTCTCCGCGCTGCCGACACCGCGACCACCGGAGACGACGATCGTGGCCTCGGTCAGTTCCGGACGGTCCCCGGCGACCGCGGGCTCGCGGGCGGTGATCTTGGTGGCGTTCTCGGCGGGGGCCGGCACCTCGACCTTGACCTCTTCGCCGGCGCCGGCCTGCGGCTCGGCGTCGACGGCGCCGGCGCGCACGGTGATCACCGGGGTGTCGCCGTTGGCCTGCGCCTCCACGGTGAACGCGCCACCGAAAATGGAGTAGATCGCCTTGTTGCCTTCCTTGACGTCGATTACGTCGACCAGCAGGCCCGAGCCGATCCGGGCCGCGAGCCGGCCGGCGATCTCCTTGCCGTCGGCGTTGGCCGACAGGATCACCGCGGCGGGCGAGCTGGACTCGGCCAGCGAGGCCAGCACGTCGACCACCGGGGTGATCAGGTACTTGTCGACGTCGTCGGACTCGGCGACGTAGATCTTGGCGGCGCCGGCCTCCTTGAGCCCGTCGACCAGAGGCGCGGCGGTCCCGGGAGCGCCGACCACGACGGCGGCGGGCTCGCCCAACGCACGGGCGGCGGTGATCAGTTCGGAGGTGACCTTCTTCAGCGCACCTTCTGCGTGCTCGACGAGCACCAGTACTTCAGCCATGGGTTATTTCGCTCTTCTCGTCTTGAGGAACTCGGGTCAGATGATCTTCTGGGCAACCAGGTACTTGGCGACGTCGTTACCGCCCTCGCCCTCGTCGGTGACCTTCTCACCCGCGGTCTTCGGCGGCTTGGGCGTCGACGACAGCACGGTCGAGCCGGCGTTCTCCAGCCCGACCTCGTCGCTCTCGACCCCGATCTCGGCGAGGGTCAACACCGTGACCTCTTTCTTCTTGGCGGCCATGATGCCCTTGAAGGACGGGAAGCGCGGCTCGTTGATTTTCTCGGTGACGCTGACCACCGCGGGCAGGGTGGCCTCGAGGGTGAACACGCCGTCGTCGGTCTCCCGCTCGCCGGTGACCTTGTCGCCCTCGATGGAGAGCTTGCGTACGTGGGTGAGCTGCGGCAGGCCCAGGTACTCGGCGATGACGGCCGGCACCGCGCCGCCGGTCCCGTCGGTGGCCTCGTTACCGGCGATGACCAGCTCGGTGCCCTCGATGGTGCCCAGCGCACGCGCCAGGGCCCATCCGGTCTGGACCACATCCGAGCCGTGCAGGCCGTCGTCCTTGAGATGGACGGCCTTGTCGGCGCCCATCGACAGTGCCTTGCGGATCGCCTCATTGGCGCGCTCGGGACCCGCGGTCAGCACGGTCACCGACCCTTCGCCGCCCTCGCGCTCACGGATCTGCAGCGCCTCTTCCACCGCGCGCTCGTTGATCTCGTCCAGCACCGCGTCGGCGGCCTCACGGTCCAACGTGTAATCGCCGTCAGAAAGCTTGCGCTCCGACCAGGTGTCTGGGACCTGCTTGATCAGGACCACGATGTTCGTCATGAGTGGGGTTCGTCCTCCTAGAAGGGGGCTCGCAGCAATCGACTACGAAACCTCGGTACGCGTTTTCGCAACGCACGACCGTGTTACTACCCGGTAACTTTGTGCGGTATGCATTCACACCATAGCTGGTCGTAGTGCACGTTCTCGCAGCCCGTCCGCCGCCTCGGCAGCGGGGGCTCACTCCCCGGTTCGCGAATCCGACACTTCGCGTTAGCCTGCCTATGCAATGAGCGCACTCGTGCCTGACGTCCCGCAGCACACCCCCGGCGACACCGCGTCGGCGGGTGACGCCGTGATGATGCTGACGGGCGAGCGCACCATCCCGGGCCTCGACATCGAGAACTACTGGTTCCGCCGCCACGAGGTTGTCTACCAGCGGCTTGCTGAGCGTTGCGATAACGCCGACGTGCTCGAGGCCGGTTGCGGCGAGGGCTACGGCGCCGATCTGATCGCCGGTGTCGCCCGCCGCGTCATCGCGGTGGATTACGACGAGGCCGCGGTGGCCCACGTCCGACACCGCTATCCCCGGGTGGACGTGATGCGGGCGAACCTCGCGCAGCTGCCGCTGCCCGATGCGTCAGTGGATATTGTGGTCAACTTCCAGGTGATCGAACACCTGTGGGACCAGACACAGTTCGTCATCGAGTGCGCCCGGGTGCTGCGGCCGTCGGGGCTTTTGATGATGTCCACCCCCAACCGGATCACCTTCTCCCCGGGTCGCGACACCCCGATCAACCCCTTCCACACCCGGGAACTCAACGCCGCCGAGCTGACCGAGCTGCTCATGGACGGCGGCTTCGCCGATGTGTCGATCAGCGGCCTGTTCCACGGCCGGAGGCTTCGCGAGATGGATGCCCGGCACGGTGGCTCGATCATCGACGCGCAGATCGCGCGCGCAATGGCCGCTGACCCCGGGGCGCCGTGGCCGCCCGAGCTGGTTGCGGACGTCGCCGCGGTCACCGTCGGGGACTTCGACCTGGTCGAGGCCGGTGCGGGTGCGGGCACCGGCCACCACATCGACGACAGCCTCGACCTCATCGCGATCGCGGTAGCCCCGTGAGCACGCCGCAGAACCGGGTTCCCGGCCTCTTCACCCTGGTTTTGCACACCCACCTGCCCTGGCTCGCCCACCACGGCCGCTGGCCGGTCGGCGAGGAATGGCTATATCAATCCTGGGCGGCGGCCTACCTGCCGCTGATGCGCGTGCTGAACACGTTGGCCGGCGAAGACCGGCGGGGCGTGATCACGCTGGGCGTCACGCCGGTGGTGAACGCACAGCTCGACGACCCGTACTGCCTGGACGGCATGCATCACTGGCTGGCCAACTGGCGGCTGCGTGGTCTGGAGGCCACCAGCGTGCGGTCCGCTCCCAGCTCGAAGTCGGTCGGCTACCAATCGTGCACACCGGAAGCGTTGCGCGCGTTAGGAATTCGCGAATCCGCCGAGGCGCAGCGGGTGCTGGACGACTTCGCCACCCTGTGGCGGCACGGGGCCAGCCCGCTGCTGCGCAGCCTGCTCGACGCCGGCACGGTGGAGCTGCTCGGCGGCCCGCTGGCCCATCCGTTCCAACCAATGCTGGCGCCGCGACTGCGTGAGTTCGCGCTGCGCGAGGGTCTGGCCGACGCGCAAGCGCGCCTAGGGCACCGCCCGGGCGGGATCTGGGCGCCCGAATGCGCCTACGCACCCGGCATGGAGCACGACTATTCCGCCGCGGGCGTCACCCATTTCATGGTCGACGGCCCGTCGCTGCACGGCGACACGGCGCTGGGCCGGCCCGTCGGCGACACCGATGTCGTCGCGTTCGGGCGCGATCTGCAGGTCAGCTACCGGGTGTGGTCACCGAAATCCGGCTACCCCGGGCACGCCGCCTATCGCGACTTCCACACCTATGACCACCTCACCGGCCTCAAGCCGGCCAGGGTGACGGGCCGCAACGTGTCCTCGGAGGACAAGGCACCCTACGATGCCGAGCGCGCCGATTACGCGGTCGACACCCATGTCGCCGACTTCGTCGACGTGGTCCGCAACCGTCTGCTCTCCGAGTCCGACCGCATCGGGCGCCCGGCCCATGTAATCGCCGCCTTTGACACCGAGCTGTTCGGTCACTGGTGGTACGAGGGCCCGACGTGGCTGGAGCGAGTGCTGCGTGCCCTGCCGGAGGCTGGCATTCGGGTGGGCACGCTGAACGACGCCATTGCCGACGGCTTCGTCGGGAACCCGGTAGCCCTGCCGCCCAGCTCGTGGGGTTCGGGGAAGGACTGGCAGGTGTGGGCCGGCGACCAGGTCGCCGATCTGGTCGCGCTGAACAGCGAAGTGGTCGACATGGCGCTGAGCACCGTCGACAAGGCGCTGTCCCAGACCGCATCGCTGGACGGGCCCACCCCCCGCGACCACATCGCCGATCAGATCCTGCGCGAAACGCTGCTCACCGTCTCCAGCGACTGGCCGTTCATGGTCAGCAAGGATTCGGCCGCCGACTACGCCCGCTACCGCGCCCACCTGCATGCGCACGCCACCCGCGAAATCGCCGACGCGCTGGCGTCGGGGCGGCGCGACACCGCGCAGCGGCTGGCGGAGGGATGGAACCGCGCCGACGGCCTCTTCGGCGCCCTGGACGCCCGCAGGTTGCCCCGATGAGGCGGGCCGCGGCGTGAAAATCCTGATGGTGTCGTGGGAATACCCGCCGGTGGTGATCGGCGGGCTCGGCCGGCACGTGCATCACCTGTCGACCGCGCTGGCCGCCGCGGGTCACGACGTCGTCGTGCTGTCTCGGCGTCCCGCCGGAACCGATCCCCGCAGCCATCCGTCGTCCGACCACATCAGCGAGGGTGTCCGGGTGATCGCGGCCGCTCACGACCCGCATGAATTCACCTTCGGCACCGACATGATGGCGTGGACACTCGCGATGGGCCACTCCATGATCCGCGCCGGGCTGCCCCTGACGAAGCCGGGCACCAACCGCGCCTGGCGGCCCGAAGTCGTGCACGCCCACGACTGGCTGGTGGCCCACCCGGCGATCACGCTCGCCCAATTTTACGATGTGCCAATCGTTTCCACGATCCACGCCACCGAAGCCGGTCGGCATTCCGGCTGGGTCAGCGGTGTCATCAGCCGTCAGGTGCACGCGGTCGAATCGTGGCTGGTGCGTGAATCCGATCAGCTGATCACTTGTTCGGCGTCGATGGCCGACGAGATCGCCGAGCTGTTCGGTCCCGGCCTGGCCGAGATCACGGTGATCTGCAACGGCATCGAGACGGCGCGATGGCCATTCGCAGCACGCCGGCCGCGCACCGGGCCGGCCGAGCTGCTTTACCTGGGCCGGCTGGAATACGAGAAGGGTGTGCACGACGTCATCGCCGCGCTGCCACGGATCAGGCGCAGCCACCCCGGCACCACACTGACGATCGCCGGTGAGGGCACCCAGCAGGGTTGGCTCATCGAGCAGGCCCGTAAACACCGGGTGCTCAAGGCAATCCGGTTCGCCGGGCATCTCCAACATGCCGAGCTGCTCGCCGTCCTGCATCGCGCCGACGCCGCGGTGCTGCCCAGTCACTACGAGCCGTTCGGGATCGTGGCGCTGGAGGCGGCCGCAGCAGGTACTCCGCTGGTGACGTCGGACATCGGCGGCCTGGGCGAGGCGGTGATCAACGGCCAGACCGGTGTGTCGTGCCCGCCTCGCAACGTGGCCCGGCTCGCCGCGGCGGTGCGCACCGTGCTCGATGACCCGCAGGCCGCGCAGCGGCGCGCCCACGCCGCCCGCAAGCGACTCACGTCGGATTTCGATTGGCGGACGGTGGCCGACAAGACCGCGCAGGTGTACCTGTCGGCCAAACGTGGGGTGCGCCAGCCGCACGCCCGGCTGCCGATCGTCGAGCACGCCTTGCCGAACCGGTAGCACGTTCCTAACGTCGAGGCATGGGGCTGGACTATTCGAGCGTCGTGGACGCTCCTATCACCGACGTTTTCGATTGGTATGCCAGGCCGGGGGCGTTCGGCCGGCTTTCGCCGCCGTGGCAGCCGATGCGGTTGGTCACCGAGGCCACCTCACTCGAGGACGGGCGGGCCACGCTGGCGCTGCCCGGGGGTCTGCGCTGGGTCGCCGTGCATCAGCCCGACGGTTATGACCCGCCGCGACGTTTCGTCGACGTCATCGGTGGCGACGGCCTGGCCGCGCTCCCCGCGCGAATTGCGGTGCGCTGGCGGCACACCCACGAATTCGAAGATCTCGGGCACAACCGCACCAAGGTGATCGACCGGGTCGACACGCCAGTGCCCGGGTCCCTGTTGCGGGCCATGTTCGACTACCGGCACCGGCAGCTGGCCGACGACTTGGTCGCCCACCGGCTGGCCGCCGAGAACGGGCTGCGGCCTCTGACGATCGCCATCACCGGATCGTCGGGGCTGGTCGGTTCGGCATTGACCGCCTTCCTGCGCACCGGTGGGCATCGGGTGATCCAGCTGGTCCGGCACTCCGCACGTGGCGACGATGAGCGACGGTGGTACCCCGACGATCCCGACCCGGGGCTGTTCGACGGGATCGACGCGCTGATCCATCTCGCGGGCGCCCCGATCGCGGGGAGATTCACCGATGATCACCGGAAGGCGATCCGAGACAGCAGGATTGGGCCGACTCGGCGGCTGGCCGAACTGCTGGGCCGCAGCGGGGCCCGGCCCGGCGTGCTGATCTCGGCGTCGGCGATCGGCTACTACGGATACGACCGGGGCGATGAAACGCTCCACGAGGACAGCGGTCGCGGCGACGGTTTTCTGGCCGACGTGGTAACCGACTGGGAGGAGGCGACCATGCCCGCCCAGCAGGCGGGGGTGCGGGTGGTGCTGGTGCGCACCGGCATCGTGCAATCGCCCGCCGGCGGCACGTTGAAGCTGATGCGTCCGCTGTTCAGCGCCGGACTGGGTGGCCGGCTTGGCGACGGCCGACAATGGCTGTCCTGGATCGGGATCGACGATCTGGTGGGCGTCTACCACCGTGCCCTGTGGGACTCCACGCTGTCCGGGCCGGTGAATGCAGTTGCCCCGCAACCGGTTCGCAACAACGAGTACACCACCACCCTGGCGGCGGTGTTGCACCGGCCGGCGGTGTTGCGGGTGCCGTCGTTGGCTCCGCGGCTGCTACTGGGCGGCCAGGGCGCCCGCGAGCTGGCGTGCGCGAGCCAGCGAGTCGCGCCCGCCAAACTCGCCGCTGCCGGGCATCGGTTCCGCCAACCGGACCTGGATCAGGCGCTGCGTCACTTGTTGGGGCGCACCGGCTGACGATCCGGCGGGACTTTCAGGGCACCCGCCGCACGGTGAGTGGCCCGTCGGTGACATCACGGGTGATCGCCCCGACGAACGAGCGGGAACGCAGCACCGGGCTCGGCGTCCCGCAATCATGGAGGAACCCGTCAATGAGGTCGCCCAGCGCGGCCACCGATTCCCATCGCGGCGACCACCCGAGCACGTCGTGCGCGCGGCCCGTGTCGAGCAGCGGCAACGAAAACGCCATATCGAGCCAGCCCCGGTCGATGGGCTGCAGTCTCGCCCGCCACGATGCCCCGACCGCCAGCCCGAGCAGGGCCGAGGGCACGTGAATCGGGTATGCCCGCAATGCCTTTGCGATGTCATCGCGGGATACCGGCGGTTCGGCGGCAAGGTTGAACGGCCCCAACGCACAACGCTCGACGGCTTTCACGCAGGCATCGGCGACATCGTCACCGTGCACGATGGACACACACAGCGAGCGGTCCAGCGGGAGCAGCGGCAGCCAGCGCAGCCATCGCGGATCCAGGTACGCGGGCAGGGTGTAGCGCCGCAGGCCAGGTGCGGCGTCGCGCTGCATGATGAATCCGGGCCGCATCCGGGTGATGCCGACGCCATCAGGATTGCGGCGCTCGTAGTCGTCGAGCATGTGTTCCACGGCGGATTTGGCCCTGCTGTAGGCCGACGATCTGATGCCCGCGGTCGACCACGACTCGTCGACCTGCTCCCCGTAACGCCCGGCGGCGTAGGTGCCCACCGACGACATGTGCAACAGCTGAGGCACTTTGGCGTTGTGCGCCGCGCTCAACACCGCGGCGCTTCCATCGACGGCGACCGCGTCCAGGTATCGCCTATTACGGGTGGGCTGGAACCCCCACGCCAGATGGATCACACATTGCGCGCCACGACAAACGTTGAGCAGCTGTATTTCCGCGCCCGGATCCGCGAGGTCCAGCTCATGCCACTGGACGGATCGATACACGCCCTCGGGCGGCGGCCGTCTGCGGGTGACGCCGATAATCTCGTAGTCAGTGCCGTCTTCGGCGAGCCGGCGCAGCAGCGCGGTGCCGACGTTGCCACTGGCCCCGGTGATGACGATCCGCTTGGACATGGCTACCTCCTCAAGAACGAGCGGCTACTCTTCGGCGTCTCTGCCGTCGCGGCTGTGCTGATAGGCGCGGGCGCGCAGGTCCGCGAGCCACCGGGGGTGCAGGCTCAAGCCGGGCGCCGTGTTGAGGACGGGGTCGAATGACACGTCCTGGTCGCCGTCGGGATAGATAGCGGTGGTGAGCGTGATGCGGGCCAAGGGCGTGAAATCGGCTCTGCCGCAAGCTTGGTCGAGTGTCACCTCGATGTTGCTGCGCTCGAGCTTGGACCGGATGCTGTCCAGGGACAACCCGGTGCCGCCGATCTCGCTCGAGGTTCGGGCCCGAAGCCACCAGTTGTTGTCCCGATAGTGCAACGGCATCAGCGTGGTCAGCGTTTGACCGTTCCACGACGTGGCCGGCCGTAGTGCCACCGCGCGTGACAGCACCCCCGACCCGGACGAGACGAGCAGGATGTCCCACGGCTTGTCGGCCGGCTGCGGTACGGGCAGCCGGATGGCCAAGCCGATGAAGTCGGGCAGTGCCCCGGGCGTGCCGGTGGCCTTCGACACGCGCGCAACAATTTCCGAAGAGGCGATCGGCAAGCCCTGGGCCGCAGGGGCGACGCGCTCGATGAAGCCTTCGGCGAGCACCCCGATCGGATGGAAGAACCGCTTACCCCGGATCGCGGAACCCCACCGAAAGGGCAACCCCACAAGATCGAAAACGTTCACCGGCGGCGGATTCCCATTCTGTGGCGGGGGAAACCAGGCCGCACGACATCCCCGCTTCTGCGGTATTGGCGTGACAATTACGACGACGCAGAAGCGCTTGTGTGCCGGCCGATCATTCGTCGTGCCGGCGGCTGTTGTTGCGGGCTGTAGGTGTGGCTGTCGATGTAGACCTGTGCCATGACCGCCTGCCACGACTCGATCTGAGGCGACGACTTCCAGGTGCCTTCGACCAATCCCACGATCACGGCATTGTTGTCGTCGGTCAGGGTGTAGACCGGACCGCCGAAGTCGCGGCTGTCCATGGCCATGTCGGTGATGGCGAAGCGGCCATTGCCGATCGAGCTGACCGAGCCGCATCGCTCGCCAGTGGCGCTGCGCAGCTGGCACACGGGCATCCCAGGTTGCGCGCGCATGCCAGGCGCGGATACCAAATGGCGCCCCGTCGGCAGCACATCGGTGGCCGTCATATCCGGCGCGATCGCAATGACTTCGTACTCCACGGGCAGCATCGAGGTGTCGGCGGTGGAGTCCGCGTCGAGTTGGCGGCGGCCGAGGACCACATTGCCAATCGGCTTACGGTCACGGTCGGTCACCACCGACTGCCCGCCGTCGCATTGGCCACTGGTCAGGGCGACCCGTAACCGCGGCTCGACCAATCCCACCATGCAGATCGTGCTGCCTTGGTGAATTTGCATTCCGGGGGAAACCGTGCTGCTGGGATCGGCAGCTGCCTGACCCGGTGCGGCACAAAGCATCGTGGTGAATGCGGACGCGATCGCTAGCCGACGCAAACGCAAACTCAGCTCTTCCATTGGGACGCATCACCCCTCACGTCCATCAGGGGATCCACCGCGCTTACTACTTGACACGCGTATACCCGCCGTCTACCCGGCCAAACCACCTTCCGCCCGGCCGACAAGCGAACAAGTAATACTCGCCAAAAAGGCCGGGAAACGAAGACTTCACGGTTCAACACCCTTCGACCTGCGCTGGAAAGCGCTGGTCGCGCTCCCCCGCGTTCGCGGCGCGACCGGGGTGCTTCGGCGAAGCGATATCTGAGCGTTCACCTCGGCGGTAGGCTGCCGAGCAGGTTGAGTTCACAGCTGCGTCTCTATACGGGAGCGGTGCGAAAACACTGTTCACTCCCTCCTCACCAACATTTGATAGGCGCTCTCATGGCTGCTATTCGCTCCGCAAATTCAGCGGACCAACACGCCCCCGCACCGTGCCGCTATACGGCTCACTTCGATCGGGCACACCTGTTCGTGTATGCGCGCAGTCTCGGCACGGTCCTGCGCGTCGACGGCGAGATCGACGCTTCGAACGCACGGGAGCTCACCCAGGCGATCCGAAACTTCGCCCGGCTCAAGACTCCCCTGGTGCTCGATCTCAGTCATCTGCGCTTTATCAGCGTGGAGGGTTTTCGGGCGCTGCTGTTCGTCAACGACGAGCTCCGCAAGGCGCGCGTGTACTGCAGTATGGTCGGCGGCACGGCGGTCCGTCCACTGCTACGGATCGTGCACCACAATGGGTTGCCGATCGCCGGTTCGGTGCCCGAGGCCTTTCAGAACCTCGAAGACATCCTGCGGGCGCGACGACAGTTCCTGTCCGCACTGGCCCGGCCGAGACCGGTTCAGTCCCAAGCCGCACACAACGCGGCGTCGTGAGGCTCCGGTAACTCGCTGTAGCGGTTAAGGTTTCGTCTCCTCACCCAGTTCGTCCTGAAAGCAACGCAACGCGTCGATCAGCGCGGCGAAGACTCGATGCGCTGCGGTCAGGTCCGCATCGGGTAGGTCGGCGAGCGCGACTCGGGTGTGCGCGTTGAGCGGACTGAAGAACGCCCGGGCGGTGGCCAGACCGGAATCATCGTTACGCAACACGACCTTTCGGCGGTCGGCCGGGTGGTTGTCGCGACGGATATGGCCGGCGTCGATCAACCGGTCAACCAGATAGGTGATCGCCGAACCCGACAATCCCATCCGCTGACTGAGGTCGCTCGAGGTCATCGGCCGCCCACCCATTTCCGCGACCATGATGTAAAGCAGGGCACGAAAGTCGTTGGACCGCAGGCTATGTATCAACGCGAACAGCTGGCCGATCTGATCGGACTCGGTTGACAACTCCCGCAGATCGGCCGATATCAGCGACTCCAGCTCATCGCGTCCGCAGCGCTGCGCATCAGCATCCATAACACTGTGAGCATATCGCCGATTGGGGTGACATTTCAGTTACTTAAAGTTTGAGTAGAGATCCGCAGCCACTGGTGCGGGGGTGCGGGACCGACACCACGACCGTCACTCGCCCCGACTGGCGCAGACCGCACCAGTTCATTAAGTTAATGTTTAAGATATTGAACAAGGTGGTAAGTCGTAGCGGGCGACGCGAGGCGCGTCTGCCGGTCAGCGCTGTGGTTTTGCCCGCCTCATCGGCGGGTATGACGCGTGTGCTTGGACCGCGCAGGCCTAGGCATGCCAAGCCGTCCGGGAGGGAGCGCTTGCGCACAATGAGGGCTTTGTCGTTTTCACCGGCCTCGGCGTCGCCGCCGGTGGCGATCGGTTGGCTCAACGCTGACGACTTCGCAGCATGGCGATCGAACGTACGGCGGATGGTGTTGGGGAATGTCGCCGATTTCATCGCCGCGCGATGCGTTGGCGAACTGCACGACGTCCGCATCGACGCCGCCGGCGACATACTGGTGGAATTCGTTTCCGGCGGTAAATGCCTGCGGTCGACGTTCGTCTACCTGGGCTGGCTGTGCGGCGCACCGCCCGACGACGCAGCGCTGCGGGCCGCGGCCAGTTTCGAGCTGCTGCACGCCTTCGCATTGCTGCAAGACGACGTCATGGATGGTTCCGACGAACGGCGCGGCCGCCCGTCGGCGCATCGGCAATTCGGCCAATGGCATCGCGAGCGTGGATTATCCGGCTCGTCGCGGCGATTCGGTGAATCGGCCGCCATTCTGCTGGGCGACCTCTGCCTCATCTGGGCCGAACAGATGCTGCGGGACAGCGGCGTCGAGCCCCGCCGTCTGGCCCGCGGGTGGCCGCGCTATGACGCCATGCGCACCGAGCTTGCCGTCGGGCAATTCGCCGACTTGACGAACGACGCGCGACATGCGCCCGGGCTGGACGTCGTGCTCGACGTGGCACGGCGTAAGTCGGGCAACTACACCGTGCGCCGGCCTTTGGAAATCGGCGCGGCCATGGGCCAGTGTGACGATCGAACGTTGTCCCAACTGGGCCGCTACGGCGCCGCGGTCGGCGAGGCATTCCAGCTTCGTGACGACGTGCTCGGCGTTTTCGGCTCGCCGGCTGTAACGGGCAAGCCCTGTGCCGGTGACCTGCTCGAGCGCAAGGCGACGAGCGTCGTGGTGGCCGCGCACCAACTGGCCGATGCGCGAACCCGGCGTGAACTCATCGGGCTGGCGAATCGTGAAACCCTCGACGACAACGCGATCGACCGGTGGAAGGCGCTGATCGTCGCGACGGGAGCGGTGCAGCTGATCGAGCGGATGATCGGCGACCGTGTCGCTTCCGCGTGCGACCACCTCAGCGACTTGCCGATTGACGAGCCCGTCCGCACCGCGCTAACCGAAATGGCGGCCGTCTGCACGGATCGCACCGAATGAGTAGCACCGACCGGGGAGCCTGCTGACCATGCGGACCATCCAAGGGCGCGGAGACCACGTGGTGGTGATCGGCGCCGGGCTGGCCGGCCTTTCCGCGGCACTGCACCTGGCCGGCCGCGGGCGCGCGGTCACGGTGGTGGAGCGCGAACCTTGGCCGGGCGGGCGGGCCGGTCGCCTCGACGTCGACGGCTATCGGATCGACACCGGACCGACGGTGCTCACCATGCCGGACATCATCGACGAGACGTTCGCGGCCGTGGGCGAACAACTCTTCGACCGTATGGAGTTGTTGACCGTCGACCCGGCGTACCGCGCCGTGTTCGCCGACGGCAGTTCGCTCGACGTGCATAGTGACGCCGATCGGATGGCCGACGCCGTCGCACAGTTCGCTGGCTTCGGGCAGGCAGCGGGCTACCGACGGCTTCGGCAGTGGCTGACGCGGTTGTACCGCACCGAGTTCGACGGCTTCATCGCCGCGAACTTCGATTCGCCACTGTCGCTGCTTACCCCGCAGTTGGCGCAGCTGACCGCGATCGGCGGCTTCCGCAAGTGGGACCGGATGGTCAGGCGGTACATCACCGACCCCCGGTTGCAGCGGATCTTCACCTTCCAATCGCTGTACGCCGGCGTGGCGCCGCGTGACGCCCTGGCGGTTTACGCGGTGATCGCCTACATGGACACCATCTCGGGTGTGGTGTTCCCGCGCGGGGGCGTACGCGCGCTGCCCGACGCGCTGGCCGCGGCCGCCGCCGACGCCGGCGTCCGATTCTGTTACGGCGCAACCGTTACCGCGCTCGAACGCACGGGTGGTCGAATCAGCGCCGTGGTGACCGAGCGGTGCGGACGCATCGCCTGCGACGCGGTGGTGCTGACCACCGAGCTGCCGCAGACCTACGCGTTGCTGGGCCGCACACCGCGTCGCCCCGTGCGGCTGCGTCCCGCACCCTCGGCCGTCGTGGCGCATTTGGGTTGTCCCGCCGTCACATCCGAGACGGCCCACCACACCATCCTGTTCGGCGACGCGTGGGATCAGACGTTCACCGACATCGTCGACGACGGACAACTCATGCGTGACCCGTCGCTACTGGTCACCCGGCCGACGGCCAGCGACCCGACCCTCGCCCCCGAGGGGCGCGACCTGCTCTACGTGCTGGCCCCGGCGCCGAACCTGGATCGGGGCACCATCGACTGGGCCAGCACCGGCGGCGCCTACGTCGAGGAGATGATCTCGCACGTCGCCGACCGTATGCTGCCCGGTTTGCCGGACGATGCAACGGTTTTGGATGTCGTCACCCCGGCCGACTGGGCACGGCAGGGCATGGCGGCCGGGAGTCCGTTCGCGCTCGCCCACACGTTCGGTCAGACGGGACCATTTCGTCCGGGCAACATGGTGCGTGGCATCGACAATGCGGTGCTCGCCGGATCCTCCACGGTGCCCGGTGTCGGAGTTCCGACCGACGTTGATCTCCGGGCGGCTCGCCGCCGACCGCATCACCGGCATCCCCACACGATCGACCGCGCACTTCGACATGAAAGCCGGTTTGTCATGATGCGCAGTGAGCTGACCGCGGCCGGAATCGACGATCCGCGCCTGCGCGACGGATACCGCCAATGCCGCGAACTCAATGCCGCGCATGGTCGCACCTTCTTTCTGGCCACCCGGCTGCTCGCGCCCGACCAGCGGCCGCCCGTGCACGCGCTGTACGGCTTCGCCCGCTACGCCGACGACATCCTCGATGATCTCGACCCGCAGGTAAGCGCCGACATCCGCGGCCGGCGGCTGCAGCAGCTGTCGGAGCGATTCTTCTCCGACGGTGCTCACTTGGAGGACCCGCTGGTCGCCGCGGTGACCGACACCGTGCGGCGCTATCAGATCAGCCCGGGGCTGTTCGAGGACTTTCTGGCTTCGATGCGGATGGATCTCACGGTCACCGACTATCCCGACCGAAAGAGCCTCAACCTGTACATGCGCGGCTCCGCGGAAGCCATTGGGCTGCAAGTGCTTCCGATATTGGGCACGGTGACGCCCGTGCAGGAGGCCGCACCGTACGCCGCAGCACTGGGCCGGGCGTTTCAGCTGACCAATTTCCTGCGCGATATCGACGAGGACTTGCAGCGCGGCCGGGTGTATCTGCCTGCCGACGAACTGGCCGCCGAGGGCGTCGACCGAGAGCTGTTGATCTGGTGCCAGGCGCATCGCCGCACCGATCCGCGGGTGCGCCGGGCCCTGATCGCCCAGCATGAAATCGCCCGGCAAACCTACCGATTCGCCGCGAACGGAATCGCCACGCTGGCCGCCCGGTCGCGACCGTGCGTGGCGACCGCGGCCGCACTGTATTCAGAGATCTTGGACTGCATCGAAAGAAGCGACTTTGCGGTGTTCGATCACCGCGCCACCGTCGGCAAGGCGCGACGGCTTCGAGTCGCCGGTGCGGGACTGATACGGTCGTGGCGGGCGCGGAACAGCGCGCGGTTCGTTCGTCAATCGGGGGCCGCATGAGCGATCGGTGGCAATACCTGGCGGTGCTCGCCGCATGCCTGGTGATCACCGCGCCGCTGGAGATCTTGGGCCCCGGTGTCTACCGGCAGTGGCGACGGGTCATCAAGGCGGTCGTGCCGGTGGCCGTCGTGTTCCTGGTCTGGGATGAGATCGCGGTCGCCGCGCACGTGTGGACGTATGACCGCGCATACCTGTGCGGCCTGAGCATCCCGTTCCGGGTGCCGATCGAAGAGGTGCTGTTCTTCCTCGTCATTCCGTTGTGCGCGTTGCTGACCTACAACGCCGTGACCACCCTCCTGGAGAGGGTGCACCGCCGATGACCGGCCTCGGCTATACCGTGCCGGCGGCGCTGGCGGTATTGCTGGTCTGCGCAATGGAATCGGCGGTGCTGCGGACCGGGCTCTTCCGGCGGCCGGCGTACTGGTTGTCGATGCTGATCGTGCTGGGATTCCAGATCCCGGTGGATGGCTGGCTGACCAAACTGAGCTCCCCCATCGTCATCTATGACGATCGGCAGCTAAGTGGCGTGCGATTCCCGTTCGACATTCCGGTCGAAGATTTTCTGTTCGGCTTCGCGTTGGTCACCGCGGTGCTGCTGCTGTGGGAGCGGCAACGTGCGCGTCGGTGATGCGGGCCCCGGTGAGCTGGCGGCCGCGTTCGACGCCGGAGCGGCGGCCTACGACCGCCTGGTCGGCGCCAGCCCGGGCTACCACGCGCAGCTGACGTTGTCTGCTCGTCGGATGCGGATTCCGGCCCACGGCAAGGGGTTACGGTTGCTCGATGCCGGATGCGGCACGGGCGCCTCGACGGCCGCGCTGCTCGCCGTCGCGCCCGATGCCGACATCGTCGCCGTCGACGCGTCGCGGGGCATGCTCGACGCGGCGCTCGCGAAGCACTGGCCCGACTCGGTGCGCTTCGTGCACACCCCCGTCGAACAGCTGGCAAAGCACGGGATCACCGGACCGTTCGACGGCATCCTGGCCGCCTACCTGATCCGCAACGTCGCCGACCGCGACGCGCAGCTGCGGAGGTTCCGCGAACTGTTGCGCCCGGGCGGCACGCTGGCGGTGCACGAATATTCGGTGCGCGACTCCCCCGCGGCCACCCGCATCTGGCACGCCGTGTGTTGGGGCATCATCATCCCCGCCGGCTGGTGGCGCACCCGGGATGCCGGGCTGTACCGGTATTTGTGGCGCAGCGTGCTGGCGTTCGACGGCGCTGCGCGATTTCGGACTCGCCTTGCCGACGCCGGCTTCACCGCCGTGCACAGCGAGACGATGCCCGGCTGGGAAGCCAACATCGTGCACACTTTCCTGGCGGATGCGCCGCGATGACCGCCGACCGGCGTCGCCAAAAATTCGCCGCACCAACGGGATTGCCGGATGCCGGGCGCTGGCGTCGCGCCCTCGGGTGACCGTCGTCGGCGGCGGGATCGCCGGGCTGGCGGCAGCCACCGGGCTGGCCGAGCGCGGCGTCGCCGTCGAGGTCATCGAAAGCGAGCACTATCTCGGCGGCCGGGTGGGGGGCTGGACCGAGCGGGACGGCGGCGCCGAGCTGGCGATGAACCGTGGCTTCCATGCGTTCTTCCGGCAGTATTACAACCTGCGCGCCCTGCTGCGCCGAATCGAACCGCAACTGCGGATGCTCACTCCCGTCGAGGATTACCCGCTGATCGACGGGGCGGGCCGGCGCGACAGCTTCCGCGGGCTGCCGCGCACCCCACCGTGGAACGCCGTGGCGTTCGCGGCGCGCAGCCCCACGTTCCGGCTGCGTGACTTCACCCGCATCGACGCCCGCGCGGCCGCACCGCTGGCCGCCGTATCGGTGCCCGGCACCTACGAGCGCCTGGACCACACCGACGCCGCGACGTTTCTCGAAGACATCCGCTTCCCCGAGGCCGCACGGCATCTGGCCTTCGAGGTGTTCTCCCGCAGCTTCTTCGCCGACCCCTCCAAGCTCTCCGCGGCCGAGTTGGCGACCATGTTCCACATCTACTTCCTGGGGTCGTCCGAAGGCCTGATCTTCGACGTGCCGTGCGCGAACTACGACAGCGCCCTGTGGCAGCCGTTGCGTGGGTACCTCGAAGGGCGGGGCGTGCGGTTCCGGCTCGCCACCAAAGTCCTGAGCATCGACACGGAGTCGACGAAGTCTCTCCGGGTACACACCGATTCCGATGACCGCTCCGACGTCGACGCCGTCGTATTGGCCACCGACATCGCGGGTTTACAGCGGATCGTTGCGGCGTCGAGCGACCTGGGTACCGACGACTGGCGCGCCCAGGTATCGCGGCTGCGCACCGCGCCACCGTTCGCCGTGCATCGGTTGTGGCTCGACCGCCCGGTCGCGGCGCACCGACCGGCGTTTCTCGGCACGGCCGGCCATAAGCCACTGGACAACATCAGCGTGCTGGAGCGCTACGAATGCGAAGCCCGCAACTGGGCCGCCGCGTATCACGGTTCCGTCGTCGAACTGCACTCTTACGCATTGGATTCCGTGCCGTCGCCCGCCGCCGCGCTACGACAACTGCACCGGATCTATCCGGAAACCGCTGCGGCACAGATCGTCCATGAGAAGCTGCTGCATCGCAGCGACTGCCCGCTGTTTTCGCCCGGCTCCTATTCCGACCGGCCGCCGGTCACGACGCCCACGCCGGGCTTGTTGTTGGCCGGCGACGCCGTCCGCATCGACTTGCCGGTGGCGCTCATGGAGCGCGCCGCCACCACCGGTTGGTGCGCCGCGAACCGACTCCTGCAACGATGGGGATTAGCCGGACACCCGTTGGCCACGGTACCCACCCAAGGCCGGTCACCACTGCTGCGATGGCTTGCAGCCCGCGAAAGAGCCACCCGATCATGAAGATCCGCGAACAGCTTCAGCAACGCCTGTCCGCCGCACAGGCCAAAGGCTGGCCGCTGCAGGTGATCCCGCGCGCATCGTGGGCCGATCAGCGCCCGACGTATCGCGACGCACAGCCCGCCATCATCGAGGGCGCGCTGCGACGCGCACAGCGCAAACCCACCGGCAACTGGTTTGCGTTTGCCGCCAGCGACCGGGTGCCCGGCGAGCGGGCCTTCGGCACACGGGTCGCCGGTGTCGACGTCGTCGCCTGGCGTGACGAACGGGGCCAACTGTGTGTGGGCCCGCGTAGTTGTCCCCATCTGGGGGCCGACCTCGCGACCGGCACCGTGCACCGGGGTGCGCTGATCTGCCGCTGGCACGGGCTGACGCTGGACGGACACACCCGCGAGTTGGGCTGGAGCCCGCTGCCCAGTCACGACGACGGCGTGCTGGCGTGGGTGCGGCTCGACGCGGTGGGCAAGGAGGAACCGCTGGATCGGCCGGTGCTTGCGCAACGGCCGACGGGTGACACCCTGAGCGCGGTCGCGCGCATGGTGGGTGTGTGCGAGCCGAGTGACATCATCGCCAACCGGCTCGATCCGTGGCACGGCGCGTGGTTTCACCCCTACTCGTTCGCCCGACTCGACGTGCTCACGACGCCCACCGAACAGGTCGACCGATTCCTGGTGGCGGTGACATTTCGGATGGGACGCCTGGGGGTGCCCGTCGTCGCGGACTTCAGTTGCCCGGAGGCACGCACCATCGTCATGCGCATCGTGGATGGAGAGGGCACCGGCAGCGTCGTCGAAACCCACGCGACGCCAATGGGTTCGGGTCCCGACGGCCGCCCGCGCACCGCCGTCCTGGAAGCCACCATCGCGCATTCCGATCGGCCCGGTTTCACGCGCGCGGCCCGGGTGGCGCCGTTGGTCACACCCTTGATGCGCTATGCGGCCACCAAACTCTGGCGCGACGACCTCGCCTACGCCGAACGTCGCTACCAGGTGCGCGCTGGACCGGGGTAGCCCGCCACCGGGCGGCGCACAGGCGCCCGCCTGACCCGCCGCCATCTCATGGCGTGTGCTCGCCCGGCGAGGCGTTGGTTGCGGTGTCCGCGGCATGCCGACCGGGCCTTGAGCGCCGCCGCACCACCCACAACACACCCACCAGCAGCGTCACCAGCACGATGATGGTGGGCCACATGGCCAGCTGCGCGAGCCACAAACGCCGTTGTAGGCGCAGCACTTTGCGCTCCGCGCGCCCCAGGCGCCGCGACGTCTCGATCAAAGTCATCGTTACACCAGATACCCGAGGCGCACGGGCTCAAACCACCGGCGGCTCACCACGGCGCTCGCTTGCGCCATTCGCTTATTCAGTTGATGAATCGCCGAATCCCGGTATCGACGATTCGGGGCTGCCCGCGGCGGGAATGCCATAGGCCGATGCGGGGGAGGACAAGTGATGAGCGACGGGGCTGGCAACGACGTTGAGGGTGTTGCGCATGCGGTAGGACGAGTGACCGAGGCGCTGGAAACCATCGAGCGTGCTCGGGGGCATCTGTATTCCTTCCATCAGCTCACCGGTCGCGCCGACCTGCAACTCGACGAGGCGGTCGCGCGGCTGAACGAAATCGGCCAGGCCGACCTGGCGCACTACATCAGCTGCGAGCTGATTGGGCGCAACGTCCTGCCAGGCCGGTGGAGCTTCCAAATCGTCGAAGAGTATGACGACGGCTACTACCGCTGTTTCAAGGAGACCGAACAGCGGGTGCGAAACCGACTCACCGACGGTCACCGCCACGTCCACGAAATGGCCTTGAAGGAGCGACGACGCACCGCCGGCCACCCGGCTCACAGCAGGTCGCCCAGTGATGAACCGGCGAGAGGTGAATCCCTATGAGCGACAATGAATTCAAGAAGGGCGACAAGGTGGAGTGGCGAAGCCACGGCACCACGGTCCGGGGCACGGTCGAGGACAAAATCACCTCCGACACCGAATCTGCCGGGCGCACGGTGCGGGCGTCCAAAGACGAGCCGCAGTACAAGGTGCGCAGCGACAAGACGGGTGCGGACGCGGTGCACAAGCCAGCTGCACTACGTCGCGCAAAGTGATGCGTGTCAACAAGATCTACGAGGGTTGAGCATGACCGACGATCAAAAAGCCACCTGGGACAGCTTCCAGGACATCGTCAATATGACCGCACGCGAGCTGGAAGAGTGGCTCGACACCGAGGAATCGAAGAGCGTAGGCCAAAAGCAGGGCGGTGACGAGTCCACCGGCCACGCCGGTGGCCGTCATATCGTCGAGATTCTCAAGGCCAAACGTGCCGACCTCACCGAGGCCGACTATGCGCACATGCGAAAGGCGGTCGGCTACGCCAAACGCCACCTGGCGCAACGTCCGCACGGCAAGATCGGCGACAGCCCGTGGCGATACTCCTTGATGAATTGGGGCCACGACCCCGCGAAGTCCTGATAGTGCCTGCTGGTGCGGTTGTGCCGGCGCGCGGCTACCCGCTGGGGGTGCCGTAGGCTGAGGGCCACGAATCGCACCGCGAACGCTGCGGGCGTGTTTACTCTCAGTGTTTGCCCGAAATGGGCTACAAAGGAGAAACGCCCATGCGTTTCGTCGGCCCGGATTAGTGGTCGCCAATACGCTGGCCAGCGTATCTTGCAAGAAGGATGCGGGTAAGTGACCAAGCGCGCCGCCGCTGACCGGCGATTAGACCGGGCCGAACTCGAGAAATTGATGTCGGCCGACATGCGCGCGATCACTGCGCAGTCCGACCGCATCGGCCGGCACTTCGCCCGCCAAAACGATGTCAGCGGCACCGACTTCCACGCGTTGCTGCACATCATGGTTGCCGAAACCGCCGGAGAACCGTTGAGCGCGGCGCAGTTGCGGCGGCGCATGGACGTGTCACCGGCCGCCATCACCTATCTGGTCGATCGCATGATTGACGCCGGCCATGTCCGGCGCGAACCCGATCCCCAGGACCGGCGCAAAACCCTGCTCCGCTACGAGAAAACGGGGATGGCCCTGGCCCGGTCGTTTTTCACTCCCCTTGGCGCCGAGCTACATACCGCGCTGGCCGACCTTCCCGATCGCGACCTGGCGGCGGCACACCGGGTGTTCGCGTCGATGATCGAGGCGATGGCCGGCTTCGAATCCCGACTCACCGCAACAAGTCCCAAAGCGTCGGCCGCCGAGCCCAAGCGTGCGACGGCGAAAGGCCGTCGCAGTCCGGCGAAACGCGGCGACTAATGAACCGGCCACTCGGTAACGCGGCCCAGTAGCCGCTGCTCGATCAGGTCGGCACCGCGGGCAACACCTCCCGTCGCGGCGAATCCGGCGGCCACCCGGCGCGCGCCGTCGACCATCGTCATCGCCTCGCGCACCTTTGCCCTCAGCCGCGCCGCAGTGAGCCTCTTGGCGGCCAGGCGGGTACCGCAGCGGGCAACCTCCACCCGCCGCGCGACCTCGGACTGGTCGCGCCCGAAGGGCACGACGCAGACCGGTACGCCGCGATCGAGGGCTTTCAGCGTCGTGCCCATCCCGCCGTGCGTGATGGCGCAGCTCGCCTTGTCGAGTATGGCCGCGTGTGGCACGAATCGGCATACGGTCGAGTTCGCCGGCCGGGCCAGATCGGCGGGTATACCGGCCGGGAACGTCGCCACCACATGAACGTCGTCGTCGGCAAGCGCGCGCAGTGCGATTCGTCCCAGGGCCTCGTCGGCTTGCCGCAGCGAGGAGGTGTTCACCAGCACCATCGGACGATCGATGGCGTCGATCCACTCCGGTGTTGCCTTCGGCGTGGGCTCGAACACGCAGGCGCCGATGTGGTGTACCAGGCCGGCCCATCCGGAATGCGGGTATTCGAACGGCTCACCGCCGACGGCTAACACCAGGGGCGCGCGCCGTATGAAGCCATCCACCGATGTCACCGGTGGCAAGTCCAGCTCAGCACGAATGACGTTGATTCGGGGCAACATTGGCCGGTCGAACACATGCCTGACGATCGGCCGCACCCCGGCATCACGGATGCCGCCGACGATGCCAGGCAGCGGCCGCATTCCGGGACCGAACGGTGGCACTCCACGGCTGCGCAGGTACGGGGTGAACGGTGAGAAGAGCAGCCACGGAATGTTCCCAGCGTCCGCGACCGACAACGCCCCCCAGCAGTTCGCATCCACGATGACCGCATCCGGTCTGATCGCGTCCACCGCATGCCGAAGGTCGTCGACCTCCAGCACCGCTCGCCGGCACAGCACGTCGATCGATAACCTCAGCACTCCCAGAGCGTTTCGCGCCTGCCAGTCGTTCCCGACGATGGCTTCGATGGCCGGGTCGACCGGCTCGGCGTGCACGCCCGCCGATCGCATCGTCGAGACGCCGGCCGACATGGTGCGCAGATGAACGTCGTGGCCGCGCCGGGCCAGCTCGGCCAGCAGCGCACCGGTCGGCAGCAGATGCCCCAGGGCAGGCGATCCGTACGCCAGGATGACAGCCACGTCGCGCGTGCCTAGTACGCGCCGATGAGGTCGACATCGCGCAGGTCCGCCAGCTTTGCGGCACCACAGCCGTGCAGGCAGATTCGGAGCTCGTCGATGAACGGCTGGAGCCAATCGACCACGGCGGCAGCCGATTCGATCGCCGCGGGCAGCAGCGGCCGCGCCACCGCCACCACATCGGCGCCCAGCGCGATCGCCTTGGCCGCGTCCATACCGGTACGGATGCCACCGGATGCCACCAACGGGATCGCCGGCAGAACCTGACGCACCTCCACGATGGCGCGGGCGGTAGGGATACCCCAGTCAGCCAGGTGCGGATAGCGCAGTTCGCCGTATCGCACGAACTGCTCGACCCGCGACCACGACGTGCCACCGGCACCCGCGACGTCGATTCCGGCAACCGGCAATTCGCCTTCAGCCCCGACGAGCTCCGTGGCGGCCGCGCCACCGATCCCGTGCCCGACCTCCTTGAGCAGCACCGGACAGTCAATGGTCTCGGCCGCCTCGCGCAACCGGCTCAGCGATCCGGAGAAATCCGTGTCGCCGTTGTGCTGCACCGCTTCCTGGAGCGGATTGGTATGCACGGCAAGCGCATCGGCGCCCACCCGGTCGAGGGCCTTCGCCAGATCCGGCGCCGCGGTCTTCGTCAGTTGAGCCAGGCCGATGTTGCCGAACAGCAAAACATCTGGGGCCACATCGCGCACCGTGAAGCTCTGCGCGGCGCGCTCCCCGAGCACACTGTCCAGCATGATCCGCTGCGAACCGAGCATCATGCCCAGGCCCAGCTGTTGGGCGGCCGCGGCCAGATTGCGGTTGATCGTCCGGGACAGCTCGGCGCCGCCGGTCATCGCGCCGATAAGTATCGGAGACCGCAGATTGACGCCGAAAAAGCTGGTGGACAAGTCGATGTCGCCCAGATTGGTCTGAGTCAGCGCGTTGTAGGGCAATTCGTAGCGATCCAACCCGGTCGTGACGCCCTCATAGCTGACCGGCTCGTTCAGGCAGACGTCGATGTGCCGCCGCTTGCGGCTCTTCATCTCCCCACGGTCAGTGGTCATCGCGGGTACCCCCTCGCTTCCGGCGCTGCTCGCGCCCCGCATTCATAATGTCCATAGTGCCCCCTGTTACGCACCGCCTCGCTGCTGCCTGGCGATGCGTCATTTCAGTTGATTAATGTTTAACTTACTGAAAGGGTTGTGTTTGTGATGTGGGATCCCGTGGCCGCCGCTGTGACGGGCCGGCGTTCATGGTTGCTCGCACTGGTCACGACCCTGCTGGGGGTCGCATTCACGGTTCTCATCGGCGGCAATGCCGCCGCCGGCCGATCGCCGCAATCCGTTCCAGTGGATTCACAATCGGCGCAGGTGGACGCGCTGGCCACACAATTCCCCGGCGGTGACAAAGTCCCACTGATCGTCGTGGTCAGCCGCACCGATGGTGGGGTCCTCGGCCGGTCCGATATCGCCGCCGCCCAAGCCGCGCGAAATCGGGTGCAGGCGGCTCAGCCCGGAGCGATCTCGCCGCCTGCACCTCTGATGCCGTCACACGACGCAAAGGCCGCCCTCGCCCTCGTGCCGATCAGCGCCAACTTGTCTGGACTTGCCCTGGGCGACGCCGTCGCCGCGCTGCGCACGGCAGCGGCCAATGGCCTGCCCGCGGACTTACTGGCTCATGTGACGGGCGGCCCTGCGTTCGGCGCCGACATCGCCAGCGCCTTCACCAACGCAAACATCACCCTGCTCGCGGTGACGACGGCGGTGGTGGCACTGCTGCTGATCGCCACCTACCGCTCCCCGGTGTTGTGGCTGGTCCCGCTGATGGTGGTCGGTTTCGCCGATCGCGTGGCTGCGGCGGTCGGCACGGCGGTGGCATCGCTGACCGGGCTGAGCTTCGACGGCGCCACTTCCGGGATCACCAGCGTGCTGGTTTTCGGTGCCGGCACCAATTATGCGCTGTTGCTGATTTCTCGATATCGCCAAGAGCTCCGGCGCCATTCCGGACATCGCGCGGCGTTGCGTCGGGCCGTGCGCAGGGCCGGGCCGGCCATCGTCGCCAGCAACGCCACCGTGGTGCTGGCGTTGCTCACCCTGCTGTTCGCGGCCACGCCGAGCACCCGCAGCCTGGGCGCGTTGGCGGCGTGCGGCCTGGTGGTTGCCGCGATTTCGGTGCTGGTGATTTTGCCCCCGGTGCTGGCCGTGTGCGGCCGCCGATTGTTTTGGCCGTTCATCCCGCGCGCCGACAACGACGAAACCCTGGATTCGGGCGGCTGGCATCGCGTCGCGGAATGGGTAAGCGGGCGACCCGCACTGGTCGCGGCTGTCGCGATCGCGGTGCTGGCGGCCCTCGGCGCCGGCTTGTTGGGAACTCGGATCGGCTTGTCGCAGACCGAGCAATTCCGGATACGCGCGGACTCGGTAACCGGTTACAACGTTGTGGCCGAACATTTTCCGGCCGGCCTGGCCAACCCGACGCTGGTCGTCAGCCCGACCGATCACGCCGCATCCGTCCAGCAGGGATCACGTCCACCCCCGGTGTCGTGTCGGTGACCGAATCCGGCCGGTCGGGATCCGGGCTGACGAAGTGGTCGGTGGTGATCGACGCACCACCGTCGTCGAAGCAGGCCTTCAGTATCGTTGCCGCGCTGCGAAATTCGACACGGTCCGCCGACCCTCGCGCACTGGTGGGCGGCGCCGACGCACAGGCCCTGGACATTCGTGACGCGGCCACGCATGACCGGGTGGTGCTGATCCCGGCGATCCTGGCCGTCATCCTCATCGTCCTGTACGTGCTGCTGCGGTCGGCCCTCGCGCCACCGACGCTGCTGGCTGCAACGATCCTGGGCGCGCTGGCCGCGCTGGGCATGGGCGGCTGGACCAGCCTGCACATCTTCGGCTTCCCGGCGCTGGACAACACCACCCCGTTGTTCGCCTTCCTGTTCTTGGCGGCCCTCGGCGTGGACTACACCATTTTCTTGGTCACCCGGGCCCGCGAGGAAGCCGCGCAGCACGGCGCTCGGGCGGGGATGGTGCGCGCGGTGTCGGCCACCGGGGGCGTAATCACCAGCGCGGGAATCGTTTTGGCGGCGGTGTTCTGCGTTCTCGGGGTATTGCCACTGATCGTCCTGACCCAACTGGGGATCATCGTAGGGCTGGGGATCTTGCTCGACACCTTCGTGGTGCGCACGCTGGTCATCCCGGCGCTGTTCGCCCTCATCGGCGACCGGATCTGGTGGCCAACCAGCCCTGCCCACACCAAACTCGTTGAGCAACAAGCTGACCGCAAACAACCAGAACGGAGCACACCGTGAACAGGTCGATACTGGCTGCCACCAGCCTGGCCGTCGCCGCGGCCGCCGGCACCGGAAGCATCGCCAGCAGCAACGCCATTTCCCGGTGGTACTCGCGGCTTCGCAAGCCCGCCTATCAGCCGCCTCGTGCCGCCTTCCCCACCGTGTGGACCACCCTCTACGGTGACATCGCGGCCACGTCGGCGGTTGCCATCGACCGGTTTCGCGCGGCCGGGCAGCATGAAAAGGCACGCAACTACACCGTGGCGCTGGCGGTGAACCTGCTCCTCAACGCCGGATGGAGTTGGCTGTTCTTCGGCTACCACAAACTCGGCGCGTCCGCGGTCGGCGCCGCCGCGCTGACGGCCAGCAGCACCGATCTGGTCAGGCGCACGGCCCAAGCCACACCGCGCGGCGGGCTGGCATTGCTGCCCTACCCGCTGTGGTGTGGCTTCGCGACCATCCTGTCCACGCACATCTGGCGACTCAACCGTTAAGGACATCGAATCATGCCGGCACTGTTGTGGTTTCGTCGCGATCTGCGGTTGCGTGACAATCCAGCGCTCATCGCCGCGGCCGAGAGCGATGAAGTGCTCGCCTGCTTCGTGCTCGACCCGCGCCTGGAAAAGTCATCGGGGCAACGACGGCTGCAGTACCTGGGCGACTCACTGCGACGGCTGCGCGACGAACTTGACGGCCGGCTGCTGATCACGCGCGGACAGCCCCACACGCAGATTCCGCGCATCGCCAAGGAGATCGGCGCGTCCTCGGTGCACATGTCCGAAGACTTCGCACCCTTCGGGAAGGGCCGTGACGAGCGGGTGCGCGCCGCGCTGAATTCGGTGCCGCTGGTGGCGACGGGGTCGCCGTATCTGGTCTCGCCGGGCCGCGTCACCAAGCCGGACGGCTCGCCCTACAAAGTGTTCACCCCGTTTTTGCGTCAGTGGCGCAAGATCGGCTGGCGCGAACCGGCGAAGTCGAACGCGAAGTCCGCACGCTGGCTGGATCCGGCGCGGCTGCGGATCAAGCAGTGCGAGATTCCCGATCCCGGGGCCTCGCTCGGGGTGGCCGTCGGCGAGGCTGCGGCGCGCAAACAGTGGAAGTCCTTTGTCGACAACGGATTACAGAGCTATGCCAAAGACCGCAACAGGCCCGACCTGAACGGGACCAGCCGCATGTCGGCGCACCTGAAGTTCGGCGCCATTCATCCCCGTACCCTGGTCGCAGACCTGGACCTGCACGGCAGCGGGGCGCAAGCCTTTCTGCGAGAGTTGGCTTTTCGCGACTTCTACGCCGACGTGCTGCACCACTGGCCGGCCAGCACCTGGCGCAACTGGAACAGCGATTTCGACGGCATCCAGACCGACACCGGCGCCGAGGCCAAACACCGCTTCGAGGCGTGGAAAGCAGGCGAGACCGGTTTTCCCTTCGTCGACGCCGGGATGCGTCAACTGCGCGACAGCGGCTTCATGCACAACCGGGTGCGGATGATCGTGGCCTCGTTTCTGGTCAAGGACCTTCATCTGCCGTGGCAATGGGGCGCCGAATGGTTCCTGGACCAGCTGGTGGACGGCGACATGGCGAACAACCAGCACGGCTGGCAGTGGTGTGCGGGCTGCGGTACCGACGCCGCGCCCTACTTCCGCGTTTTCAACCCGATCACGCAGGGCGAGAAGTTCGACCCGACGGGCGATTACATCCGGCGCTGGGTACCCGAACTGCGCTCGTCCGACGACGTGCACCTGCGCAAGGGCGAGCGGCCGGACGGCTATCCGGCGCCCATCGTCGACCACGCCGCCGAGCGCACCGAGGCGCTGCGGCGCTACCAGAGCATCTGACCGCGATTCGCCATGCCGATACCGGCGCGGGCTCCGCAAACTGATGTGCGCCTGCTGTATCCGCCAGCGCCCGCGCTAGCGGATCGGCACTGACAAGTGCGGTGTGCTGGTGACCGTGACGGACGTCGACGCCGGCGACGTACTTCCACTTCGAGGTCGACGCGCAACCGCAGGCCGCCGGCTAGCGGGCGGCCTTCTTGCGTTCGATGTCGGCCAGCGCCGCGGCCAGTTCGGCGCGTTGCGCGGCCGAACTCTCCCAGGCGAGCTGGCGGTTCTTGACCACCTTGGCCGGTGCACCGACCGCGATGGAGTAGTCCGGGATCACCCCGCGGACCACCGCGTGAGACCCCAGCACGCAACCCCGTCCGACGGACGTGCCACGCAGCACCGATACCTTCACGCCCACCCAGGTATCCGGACCGATCCGCACCGGGGACTTGACGATGCCCTGGTCCTTGATCGGCAGGTCAATGTTGTCCATGCGGTGGTCGAAATCGCACACGTAGCACCAGTCGGCCATCAACACCGAATCTCCGAGCTCGATGTCGAGGTAGGCGTTGATGACGTTGTCGCGACCTAGCACCACCTTGTCGCCGAACCGCAGCGAGCCCTCATGCGCGCGGATGGTGTTCTTGTCGCCGATGTGCACCCACCGGCCGATCTCGAGCTGCGAGAGTTCGGGCGTCGCGTGGATCTCCACGCCTTTGCCGAGAAACACCATGCCGCGGGTGATGATGTGCGGGTTGGCCAGTTTGAACTTCAGCAGCCGCCAATAGCGCACCAGGTACCACGGCGTATACGCGCGGTGGCGTAGCACCCATTTCAGCGAGGCCAGCGTGAGGAACTTGGCCTGACGCGGGTCTCGGAGGTTCGATCCACGCCAGCGGCGATGGACCGGGGCACCCCACATGCTCGTCATGGCCGGACAGCCTAACTCGGTCATCTACGAGCCCGCGAACCGCCACGGGTTACCCTCACCTGTACTCGATTGCCGCCGAACGGCCGGGTCTGCCCGCGAGCGGCCCGCCTCCCAAGAAGGATTTGGAAAACCGAAGGTGCTTGCCCGACAACTCGTCAGTGGGCTCCGGCGTTGGTCATCGGTAGTGCTGGCGGCTGTGCTCGCGATCGTGCTCGGCGCCTGCGGCAATACCGACTCATGGGTCGACGCGTCGGCCGCGCAGGGCTGGCCGGCGCAGTACGCCGACGCCGCCAACAGCAGCTACACCACCACCGGCGGGGCCACCAAGCTCTCGCTGCAATGGACCCGGTCGGTGAAGGGAAGCCTGGCCGCCGGACCGGCGCTGAGCGCGCGCGGTTATCTGGCCCTCAACGCCCAGACCTCGGCGGGATGCTCGCTGATGGAGTGGGAGAACAACGACAACGGGCGGCAGCGCTGGTGCGTGCGTCTGGCCCAGGGCGGCGGCTTCGGCGGCCCGCTGCTCGACGGTTTCGACAACCTCTACGTCGGCCAGCCCGGAGCGTTCCTGTCTTTCCCGGTGACCCAGTGGACGCGGTGGCGCCAACCGGTGATCGGCATGCCCACCACGCCGCGGTTCGTCGGTCAAGGCGAGCTGCTCGTGGCCACGCACCTTGGTCAGGTGCTCGTCTTCGACTCCCATCGCGGCGAGGTGGTCGGCAGCCCACTCGATCTGGTCGACGGCGTCGACCCCACCGACGCCGCTCGAGGGTTGGCCGATTGCGCCCCGGCCCGGCAGGGCTGTCCCGTCGCGGCCGCCCCCGCCTTCTCGACCGCCAACGGGATGGCGGTGCTCGGCGTCTGGCAGCCCGGCGCTCCCGCCGCGAGTCTGGTGGGGCTGAAGTACCACCCCGGGCAGACGCCGCTCCTGACCCGCGAATGGACCAGCGACGCCGTGGGCGCCGGTGTCATCGCCAGCCCGGTGTTGTCAGCCGACGGGTCGACCGTCTACGTCAACGGCCGCGACCAACGACTGTGGGCGCTGCGGGCGGCCGACGCGAAAGTGAAATGGTCGGCGCCGCTGGGGTTCTTGGCGCAGACGCCGCCCACGGTCACCCCGCAGGGGTTGATCGTGGCCGGCGGCGGGCCCGACACGAAGCTGGTGGCGTTCAAGGATTCCGGTGATCACGCCGATCAGGCGTGGCGCCGCGACGACGTCGTGCCCCTGTCGACGTCGAGCCTGGCCGGTACCGGCGTCGGCTACACGGTGATCAGCGGACCACCGGCAAACGGCGCCCCCGGCATGTCCCTGCTCGTCTTCGATCCGGGCAGCGGCCGCACGCTGGACAGCTATCCGATGCCGGCGGCCACCGGGTATCCGGTCGGGGTATCGGTCGGCACCGATCGCCGGGCGGTGGCGGCCACCAGCGACGGCCAGGTTTACGGTTTCGCGCCGGCCTGACCCGGACATACCTCTGAGGTGCCGATCGACGAGCCCAAGACGCCAGGCGTCGCGACAACCAACACCACCGCAAGCCCGCGGAGCGGGGCCGCCGACATCGTGGCGACATGCGTCCTGCTGGTCATCCATGGCGGGCTGTACGCGGCGAGCTTTGTGCTGCTGGGCCTGCTCGTGATGACCACCGACGCCTGCGGGTCGCGGAAGTGCGGCGATCCCGCCTGGATCGACCGGGCCATGGACCTGGGCACCTGGGGCGGGGCCGCCCTGTTGGTCGTCGACATCGCGGTCGCCGTGTATTTTCTGCTGCGGCAGAAACGACGGGCCTTCGTCGCCCCGCTGATCGGCTGTGTCGCGCAGGTGGCGCTGGCGCTCGCCGCCGTGGCGATGGAGTTGCAGGCCGGGCCGGTCTGAGCCCTAGTGGCGATCGCGAGTGCGGCAGAGCCGGATGAAGCGGGTCGCCACCCGCGGGACTAGATCGCCAGGGGCGGGATGGCGTTGCGCGGCACCTGGGCCTGCAAGGGCCCGGCGAGCGCCGGCAGCATCTCGCCCGGGGCGAAGTAGAAGATCAGCTGATCGTCGGTGATGGCGAAGTTCTGATAGTGCGCCGGGTCATGCCCCGTCGAGGGCAAAACCGCGGCGCCCAACGGGGTTTGACGTTCCAAGTCGCGCTGCACGATCGGGTAGATGGCGTCCAGCGGCGTGGCGCCCGGTAGGAACAGGTTGTCGAAGGTGATGGGCTGCTTGGTCCCGAGGTTGTAGTTGAACGCCTTGTACCAGATCGACGGGTGCGCTCCCCCGACGTCCTGGAAGAACTTGAGCACGACGCTGCGGGTGTTATGCGGCGGCTGCCCGGCGCCGTGTTGCTCGGTGGTGGCCTCTAGCTGGTAGGGCTGGTCGCGCCCCCCGGAGCTCTGCGCGACGGCGACGAAACCGTCCCGGTTCTGGGTGATGTAGTCGGCCAGCGCCTGTCCGTCGGGATAGTCGGCGGGAAAACTCATGTTCAGCGTGTAGTTGGGGCCGGTGGCGTGCAGACGACACATCTGGCCGGCCTCAACACTGCCGCCCAGGCCGGCACACGACGGCGGCTCGGCCGCGGCCGGCCAGCCCACCGAGACCGCCGCCGCGAGCAGCGCAGCGACTATCAGATAACGCATCGTGGAAGTGTCCTCGCAGATTAGCCGGGACCGGTGACCCCGAGAAGTGACGCCGCTAGCGTACCCGGCGCTATCGGGAGGGCCGGCAAACGAACGCCATCGCCCGGCCGGAGGTCCGTGCGCCGATGCGGGTGATCACCACCGACAGCGACCGGCTCCCACGCAGCCGCATCCGTTTGCGCAACGCGTCCGGGTCTACCCGGACCCCGCGCACCAGGACCTCCAGCGACCCGCAGTCCAGGGTCGACAGCGTCTGGCGGAGCCGGCGTTCGTCGAAGACCAGCTGCTCGAGCACCTCGAACCCGCGGTCCGCCGCCGGCAGCCGATCACCGGAGAGGTAGGCGATGGCGGGATCGAGCTGCCACAGTCCGTGCCGCGCACCGTAGTGGCGTACCAGCCCGGCCCGCACCACGGCGCCGTCCGGGTCGACTATCCACCGCCCGACCGGCCGCACCGGGCAGTCGTCGGGGTCGTTGTCGGTGAGCTGCTCGCCGCGATCAAGGAGGCTCGCCCGCCGACGCACACCGGGCTGCGCCAGTCCGGCCGACCACAGGCAGGCTTCCCGGACCGAGCCGCGATACGACGTCACCTCGATTTCCCCGTCAAAATCGAGAAGTCGCACCTGGTCGAAATCGATTCCGGGAGAGCACTTTACGACGAATTGGCGGTCGCGGTAGGTGTCGAGCAGCGAGCCCAGGCCGGGCTGGTAGTCGTCGATGCGCAGCCGCCGCCGACCCTCGACGCGGCGGGCCGGATCGACGACGAGCACGGCGTCGCGGGTGACCGGGCGCAGCGCGTCGGCGCGGCAGATCCAGGCCGACTCCCCCACGTTGTGGCGCGCCATCGACAGCCGCACCGGATCGATATCGCTGCCCACCGCCGCAATCCCACAGACCCTCAGCGCGACGAGTTCGGTGCCGATCGAACAGGTCGCATCGTGCACGACGACGCCGCTGCCGCCGCTGGCCAGCCGGCTGGCCCGGTGCAAGGCCACCGGCGCCGCGGTGGCCTGCTGCAGCGCCTCGTCGGTGAACAGCCAATCCGACGCTCCCAGCTCGCGCAGCTTGTCGGCGGCGCGGCGGCGCAACAAGACCGTCTCCACCAGCACCGCCGCCCGGTCGCCGAATTGGGCGCGCGCCGCGGCGACGTCGCCGACCCGGCTGGCGTCGGTCAGTTCGAGTTCGGCGACCGCTGCCAGCGCCTCGGCACCCGCGTGCGACCGCAGATAGCCGACGTCATTCGTGCTGAAGCGCAGACCACCGCTCAGGAGGGTTTGACCCCGGTCACCATCACGTTGTAGAACCAGCCCTTCGGGACGACGCGGCGCCACACGTTGGCGTCCACCCAGCTCAGCGTCTTCCAGCCGTGGAAGGCGAATTTCGCCCAGCCCCAGCCCAGGCGTCCGGGTGGCACCGACGCCTCGAAGGTGCGCACCGGCCAGCCGAACATCGCGGCGGTGAACTCTTCGCTGACGGTCCGCACTTCGGTGGCGCCGGCGTTGGCGGCCATCCGCTCCAGGTCACCCGGACTGAAGGTGTGCAGGTCGACGATCGCCTCCAGCGCCGCAGCCCGGGAGGATTCGTCGAGCTCCGCCTGCGGGCGCCGCCAGCCGCCCAGGCCAGGGAGCTTGGTGACGTTAGTGGCGATGCGCCAGGTCAGGGTCGACAGCTCGCGGGCGTAGACGTCGCCAGCGCTGGTCGGCTCGCCGGCGAAGACGAATCGGCCGCCGGGGCGCAGCACCCGGATCACCTCGCGCAGCGACAGCTCCACATCGGGAATGTGGTGCAGCACCGCATGCCCGACGACCAGGTCGAAGGTGTTGTCCTCGTAGGGGATGCCCTCGGCGTCGGCGACCCGACCGTCGATGTCGAGGCCCAGCGACTGTCCGTTGCGGGTGGCGACCTTGACCATGCCCGGCGAGAGGTCGGTCACCGATCCGCGCCGGGCGACCCCGGACTGGATCAGGTTGAGCAGGAAAAACCCTGTGCCACAGCCCAACTCGAGGGCACGATCGTAGGGCAGCTCGCGCAGCACCTCGTCCGGCACGATGGCGTCGAAGCGGCCCCGGGCGTAGTCGATGCAGCGCTGATCATAAGAGATCGACCATTTGTCGTCGTAAGTCTCGGCTTCCCAGTCGTGGTAGAGCACCTGGGCCAGCTTGCTGTCGTGCCGGGCGGCTTCCACCTGCTCGGCGGTGGCGTGGGGCGTCGGGACGGCGTCGGTCGAACTGGTCATGCAGGGCAGCCTAACGGCCGCCGGGATCCGCCCTATCGCCACCGCCCTGACCAGCACTGAACACCTCGACGTAGCGCCGGCGTTCGGCGGCGAGCCGGTCGGGGAGTTCCAGATCGAAAACGTCGTTGATCCCGGCCTTGGCGGCGGCCAGCGCCTGCCGTGGCCCGTCGAGAAAGCGGCGCGCCCAACCGGCGGCGGCGTCGTACACGTCGTCGGGGGCCACCATTTCGTCGATGAGGCCCAGCGTCAGAGCTTCCTCGGCGTCGAAGAAACGGCCGCTGAACACCAGCTCCTTGGCCTTACTCGCGCCGGCCACCCGGGTCAGGCGCGCCATCGCGTCGCCGCCGGGCACCAGACCGGCCAGGATCTCGGTCGCGCCGAACTTGACGTTGTCGCCGCTGATCCGCCAGTCGGCGGCCAGGGCCAGCGTGAGCCCGGCGCCCAACGCGTATCCGGTGATCGCGGCGACGGTCGGTTTGGGGATCGCCGCCACGGCGTCGACGGCTTCTTGCCGGACCCGTACCACGCTCTCGGCCTCGGAACCTCGCAGCGTCCGCAGCTCGGGCATGTCGTCGCCCGCGGAGAAGATTTCGTGGCCGCCGAAAAGGATCACCACGGCGACGTCGTCGCGCCGGCCCAATTCGCCGGCGGCCGCGATGACCTCCCGATAGACCTGGCGGGTCATCGCGTTCGTCGGGGGGCGCGACAGCAGCAACATGGCCAGCCCGGCATCCTGCGAGCCGTCGCTGACCACCACGCTGACGAACTCGCTCACTTGAGCGTTCACAAGGGCCACTCCATGCCGCCCGATTTGCGCGCCTGGTGGTAGCGATCGGAATCGAAGAACTCGAAAACCCAGTTGTCGCCGCGCTTTTCGAGGAGGGGCTGGACGGGCGCGATCTGGCGTTCGACGGCCAGCACGTCGGTGACGCTACGGCCGGCCAGCGAATCCAGCTGGGTCCAGGTCGGCGGCAGCAGGATGTTGCGGCCGGCCTCGAAGTCGGCGATGGCATCCTGCGGCGACGCCCAGCCGAACCGGTCGGATTCGGTATTCTCCCCGTCGGCGCGCTGGCCTTCGGGCAGGGCCGCCACGAAGAAGTAGGTGTCGTAGCGGCGGGTCCGCTCGGCCTCCGGGGTGACCCAGTTGGCCCATGGCCGCAGCAGGTCGGAGCGCAACACCAGGTTTTCGGTGCGCAGAAAATCGGCGAACGACAGCGTCCGATCGTCCAGGGCGCGCCGGGCATCGGCGTAGACGGAGGCGTCGCGAACGATGCCGTCCGGGTTATCGGCAGGGCCGGCGAAGAGCACCCCGGACTCCTCGAAGGTCTCCCGGGCCCCCGCACACACCAGCGCCGCGGCCAGCTCGGTGTCGATGCCAAACCGCTGTGCCCACCACTCCGGCGGCGGACCGGCCCACGCGATATCGGCGTTGCGGTCGCGGTCGTCGACGCCGCCACCGGGAAACACGATGACGCCCGGGGCGAACTCCATCTTCGAATGGCGGCGCATCAGGAAGATCTTCAAGCCGCCGGGCGCGTCGCGGACCAGCATCACGGTGGCCGCCGGGCGGGTCGGCAGCGGCTCGGGGGTGGTGTTCATTCCAGCCTCCTCCGGTGGGCTGCGCGGGTACGAATTCGCCGCGCGAAGTAGCGCCCGTCGACGACGTCGAGCGCGATCGCTTGGCCGAATGCGTTGGACAGGTTCTCGGAGGTCAGCACGTCGGTCAGCAATCCCGCGGCGACCACTTCGGCTTCCGAGAGCAGCATGCAGTGACTGAACCCGGGCGGAATCTCCTCGACGTGGTGGGTGACCAGCACCAGGGCGGGAGCCTCCGGATCGGCGGCCAGGTCGGCCAGCCGCGCGACCAACTCCTCGCGGCCACCTAAATCCAGGCCGGCGGCCGGCTCGTCGAGCAGCAGTAGCTCGGGGTCGGGCATCAGCGCGCGGGCGATCAGCACCCGCTTGCGCTCGCCTTCCGACAGCGTTCCATAGGTGCGGTCCGCGAGGTGCTCGGCTCCCAGGCTCTCCAGCATGTCGATCGCCCGCCGGTAGTCGACGTCCTCGTAGCGCTCCCGCCACCTGCCCAACACGGCGTAGCCGGCCGAGACAACGAGATCGCGAACCACTTCGTCGGTGGGTATTCGCTGCGCCAAAGCCGAGGAGCTGAGCCCGATCCGGGACCGCAACTCGGTCACGTCGACCCGGCCCAGTCGCTCACCGAGCACGAAAGCGGTGCCGGACGAGGGATGTTCGGCCGCCGCGGCGATCCGCAGCAGCGAGGTCTTGCCGGCCCCGTTGGGCCCGACGATCACCCAGCGTTCGTCGAGTTCGACCGCCCAGTCCAGCGGGCCGACCAAGACGTTGCCGCCGCGCCGCAGCGACACCTGCCTGAAGTCGAGCAGCAGATCGGGGTCGGCTGACTCGCTGGTTTGGTCGGCTCCACCCTCGGATTCTCTCGAATCCTCGGGTTTCACCTCCGGCTTCCGTTTTCGGGCACCCGACCATCGTGCCGTACCGCGACGCTCGAATACCTGCCGGGTCGCTACGGGTTGGGCGGGATCTCCACCCGGCGGACCTCGCCGTCGACTGCGTCGGCGGCCTCGATTTCGCCGCGGGTCACACCCAACAGGAGCAACACCGTGTCCAGATAGGGATGGCTCAGCGACGCATCGGCGACCTCGCGCAGCGCCGGCTTGGCGTTGAACGCGATCCCCAATCCGGCCGCGGCCAACATGTCGATATCGTTCGCGCCGTCGCCCACCGCGACGGTCTGCGCCATCGGCACCCCGACCTGGTTTGCGAATTCCTTGAGCGCCGAGGCTTTTCCGGCCCGGTCGACGATCGGCCCGATCAACCGGCCGGTGAGTGTGCCGTCGATGATCTCCAGCTCGTTGGCCGCGACATAGTCGATCATCAGCTCTTCGGCCAGCGGCTCGATGATCCGGCGGAATCCCCCGGACACGAGGCCGCAGGCGTAACCCAAGCGCCGCAGGGTCCGTAGCGTGGTGCGGGCGCCGGGCATCAGTTCCAGTGCATCCGCGACCTCGTCGATCACGCTTGCGGGCAGACCCGCCAGCGTCGCCACCCGCTGCTCGAGCGACTGCGCGAAGTCCAGCTCGCCGCGCATCGCGGCGTCGGTGATCGCGGCGACCTTGCCCTCGGCGCCCGCCCGGGCCGCGAGCATCTCGATGACCTCGCCCTGCACCAGCGTCGAGTCGACGTCAAACACGATGAGCCGCTTGGCCCGTCGTTCCAGGCTGTAGGCCTCGACCGCCACGTCGACCTGTTCCTCGCCGGACACCCGGTTCAGGGCGGTCCGCAGCGCCCCATCCGCGCCCGGCGGCACTGAGACCCGCAGCTCCAGGCCGATCACCGGATAGTCGGAAACACCGCGGATCAAATCGATGTTGACGCCCAGCCCCGCCACCTCGCGGGCCACCGCGCCGAACGCACTGGCGGTGATGGGCCGGCCCAACACGTAAATGGTGTGGGTCGAGGGCTCGCGCATGATGGGCACGTCGTCGCTGCGCTCGATGCTGACGTCCAGGTCCAACTTGCGGACGGCCGATTCGACGTCATCGCGCAACTGCGCGCTATCGGCGACTTCGGCCGCGCAGCACACCAGCACGCCCAGCGTCAGACGGTGCCGGATCACGACCTGTTCGACGTTGAGCAGCTCGACTCCGTGCCGCGACAGCGCCTCCAACAGGTTCGCTGTCACGCCTGGTTGATCCACGCCGGTGACGGTGATCAGCACCGACACCTTTGGTGGTGGGTTCACTCCCGACAGCTGCCGCTACTGCTCAACAGTCGAGCGATCGGGTTCGGTCCGTGGCCCGAATCCCTTCGGGGACTCCCCGGCCGTCGCATGACGGCCCACATGGGCCTCCTCGCGCATCCGTTCCACCATGTGCGGGTAGTGCAACTCGAATGCCGGGCGCTCCGAACGGATCCGGGGCAGCTCGGTGAAGTTGTGCCGCGGCGGCGGGCAGCTGGTCGCCCACTCCAGAGAGTTGCCGTAGCCCCATGGGTCGTCGACCGTGACGACCTCGCCGTAACGCCAGCTCTTGAAGACGTTCCAGACGAACGGGAACATCGAGGCGCCAAGGATGAAGGCGCCCACCGTCGAGGCGACGTTGTAGGGCTGGAAGCCGTCGCTGGGCAGGTAGTCGGCGTAGCGGCGCGGCATGCCCAGGTCACCCAGCCAGTGCTGCACCAGGAAGGTGGTGTGGAACCCGATGAACGTCAACCAGAAGTGCAGCTTGCCCAGGCGCTCGTCGAGCAGCCGGCCGGTCATCTTCGGGAACCAGAAGTACACCCCACCGAAGGTGGCGAACACGATGGTGCCGAACAGCACGTAGTGGAAGTGCGCGACCACGAAATAGCTGTCGGTGACGTGGAAGTCCAGCGGCGGGCTGGCCAGCATCACGCCGGTCAGACCACCCAGCAGGAAGGTGATGAGGAAGCCGACGCAGAACAGCATCGGTGTCTCAAAGGTGATCTGCCCCTTCCACATTGTGCCTATCCAGTTGAAGAACTTGATCCCGGTGGGCACCGCGATCAGATAGGTCATGAATGAAAAGAACGGCAGCAGAACGGCTCCGGTGGCGAACATGTGGTGTGCCCACACCGCGACCGACAGAGCGGCGATCGACAGGGTCGCGTACACCAGGGTGGTGTAACCGAAGACCGGCTTGCGCGAGAACACCGGGATGATCTCGGTGATGATGCCGAAGAACGGCAGCGCAATGATGTAGACCTCGGGATGGCCGAAGAACCAGAACAGGTGTTGCCATAACAGGACTCCGCCATTGGCTGCGTCGTAGACATGGGCGCCCAGATGTCGGTCGGCGGCCAGCCCGAAAAGCGCCGCGGTCAGGATCGGGAACGCGATCAGGATCAGGATCGAGGTCACCAGGATGTTCCAGGTGAAGATCGGCATCCGGAACATGGTCATGCCGGGCGCGCGCATGCACACCACGGTGGTGATCATGTTGACCGCACCCAGGATGGTGCCCAGACCCGCGACGATCAGGCCGGTGATCCACAGGTCTCCCCCGGCGCCGGGTGAGTGCACCGCGTCGGACAGGGGCGTGTAGGCGGTCCAGCCGAAGTCGGCGGCCCCGCCCGGGACGATGAAGCCAGACGTCGCGATCAGCCCGCCGAACAGGAAGAGCCAGAACGAGAAGGCGTTCAGCCGCGGGAAGGCCACGTCTGGCGCACCGATCTGCAGCGGCAGCACCAAGTTGGCGAATCCGAACACCACCGGGGTGGCATACAGCAGCAGCATGATCGTGCCGTGCATGGTGAACAGCTGGTTGTACTGCTCATTGGACAGGAACTGCAGGCCGGGCGCGGCCAGCTCGGCGCGCATCAGCAGGGCCATCAGGCCGCCTATGAAGAAGAAGGCGAAGCAGGTGACCGTGTACATGATGCCGATCATCTTGTGATCGGTAGTGGTGATCAGTTTGTAGACGAGGTTCCCTTTGGGGCCCATGCGGTCCGGGTACGGACGAACGGCCTCGAGTTCACCCAAGGGGGGCGCTTCGGCTGTCAACAGCTTCTCCAAACATCCAGATCGGACACCGGCCCAAAAATCAGCATTGAGACGAATCTTAGCCGTCGATCACGGCGCCGTCAGGGCTGGTCCTACAAACTGTCGTAACTGGCTCACCGGTGCGGCGTGTCTGTCGGCGCGGCACCGCCGAACTGGCCGGATGTTAGCGTCTGACGCGTGTTGTTCGGCGTGATCAGACCCGCCCTGCCGGCCGCGGCGACCGCGGTGACGGCGGCGGTCATCCTGGCATGCAGCGGCTGCGGATCCGATAAGCCCGCCGGCCAGACGCCGGCCCGTTCCCTAGTCACCCCCACCACCCAAATCGCGGGCGCCGGCGTGCTCGGAAACGACCGCCACCCCGACGACTCGTGCGCGCGGGACGCCGCCGCGGCCGATCCGGGCTCCTCGAAACGGCCAGTCCGCAACGCCGCGGGCGTCGACCCGGACGTCGTGCAGGTGCCCGCCGACCCGCAGCGCATCGTGGTGCTCTCCGGCGACCAGCTCGACACGTTGTGTGCGCTGGGGCTGCAGCCGCGGGTGGTCGGCGCGGCGTTACCGGACGGGTCCTCAAGCCAGCCCGCCTATCTGGGCGGCGCGGTACACGGCGTGCCCGGGGTCGGCACCCGCTCCCATCCGGACCTGAAGGCGATCGCCGCCGCCCACCCAGACCTGATTCTGGGGTCGCAGGGGCTGACGCCCACGCTGTACCCGCAGCTGACCGCGATCGCCCCGACGGTGTTCACGGCCGCGCCAGGCGCGGTGTGGCAGGACAACCTGCGCGCCGTCGGCGCCGCCACCGGTCGCGGCGCCGCGGTGAACGCGTTGATCAGCGGTTTTTCCCAGCGGGCCACCGACATCGGCGCGCGACATGACGCCTCCCACTTCCAGGCGTCGATCGTGCAGCTCACGGGGGGCACGATCCGGGTGTACGGTGCCAACAACTTCCCGGCCAGCGTGCTGGGCGCGGTCGGCGTGGACCGGCCGGCCTCTCAGCGGTTCACCGACAAGCCCTACATCGAAATAGCGGCCAGCGACGCCGACCTGGCGAAGAATCCTGACCTTTCGATCGCCGACGCCGACGTGGTCTACGTGTCCTGCGACAGCCGGGCCGCCGCCGATCGGGCCGCCACGATCCTGGACAGCAACCCGTGGCGCAAGCTGTCGGCCAACCGTGACAACCGGGTCTACATCGTCAACAACGAGATATGGCAAGCCGGCGAGGGCCTGATCGCCGCCCGCGGCATCGTCGAGGACCTGCGCCTGGTGAACGCCCCGATCAACTGACGGCGGCCAGCCGAAAGCGCGTACCCCGTCAGAATGTGATATTCGCCCGGCCATTGGCGGAATAACTTTTACCTTAGCTAAGCTTCTTGATGACGCATCGAATCGAAGAGGGACTTTCATGAGCACAGTTTCGGCATACGCGGCCACCTCGCCGACGGCACCGCTGACCAAGACCACAATCGAGCGGCGTGACCCGGGTCCAAACGACGTGGCCATCGACATCAAGTTCGCTGGAATCTGTCACTCCGACATCCACACGGCCAAAGGCGAATGGGGCACCCCGCATTACCCGCTGGTCGTGGGCCACGAGATCGCCGGCGTCGTGACCGCCGTCGGCTCCGAGGTGACCAAGCACAAGGTGGGCGACCACGTCGGCGTCGGCTGCATGGTGAACTCGTGCGGCCGGTGCAACAGTTGCAAGGCCGGCCTCGAGCAGTACTGCAGCCGGGGCACAACCTTCACCTACAACGCCACCGACAAGGACGGTACGACGACACAGGGCGGCTACAGCCAGGCGATCGTCGTGGACGAAAACTTCGTCCTGCGCATCCCCGACTCGCTGCCGCTGGACAAGGCGGCGCCGTTACTGTGCGCGGGCGTCACGCTGTTCTCGCCGCTGCGGCACTGGAATGCCGGCCAGGACACGCGCCTGGCGATCATCGGCCTGGGTGGGCTGGGGCACATGGGCGTCAAGCTCGGCGCGGCGATGGGCGCCGAAGTGACGGTGCTGTCGCAGTCCCTGAAGAAGATGGAGGACGGACTGCGGCTGGGCGCCAAGGATTACTACGCCACCGCCGAGCGCGAGACATTCAAGAAACTGCGCAATAGCTTCGACCTGATTCTGAACACCGTCTCGGCGAACCTGAACCTCAACGACTATCTGAGCCTGCTCGACGTCGACGGCACCCTGGTCGAATTGGGCATTCCCGAACACCCCATGGAGGTGGGCGCGTTCTCGCTGGCGCTGGCGCGCCGCAGCCTGTCCGGGTCGAACATCGGCGGCATCGCCGAGACCCAGGAGATGCTGGACTTCTGCGCCGAGCACAACGTGACGCCGGAAATCGAGCTCATCGAGCCCGACTACATCAACGAAGCCTACGAGCGCGTCCTGGCCAGCGACGTGCGCTACCGCTTCGTCATCGACATCTCGAAGCTGTAGGACGCGTGACGCGCTCTACAGCGCGACGCCCGGAGCGCTGTTGGATGCCGAACTGCGCGCGGCGATCTCCGCGGCCTCGCCCCACTCGTCACCGGGGATGACCTCGCTGACGTCGATGCCGGCCAGGGGCCATCCAACCGCGGCCAGCGTGGCCGCCACCCGGATGATGTTCTCCGGCCCGGCGTCGTAGTGCGTCATGTCGGAAATGAAATGGGCGATCTCGTCGCGGTTGATCACCCCGTCAGCGATCGCCGGCGATCCGTCCGCGGTGATGTTGTGCACCACCTCGGCGATCTGTTCTTCGGTCAGCGGGGTGCTGCGCAGCAGCGCCAGCAGCGGAACGCGGTCGGGCCCGGGGACCCCCTCGGGGTAACCGGCGCGCAGCCAGCGCAGCACTGAGCGGCAGAAGTTGCTGGTATGAGAGGCGGCGGTATTCGTCACCCCAACAGTGTCAGGGCAGCCGCGTCGCCCGCGCTACCGCGGCGCAACTCCGTCCAGACAATTCATACGCCGTTTACCTGGATAGACCCGGCCTCCGTCAGGCACAAGCTCGCAACGATTGACGCCTTGATACTCGAGTGCGCGTTTTGGGCACAGCTGCGCTGTGCTCCCGGTGCGCAGAGCCACCGCGCTTGCACTGGTCAACGCAATTTTCATCTTTCGGCACCGTTGCTGCGGAGTAGAGTCGAGCCATGACGACTCCGACCGCGAAGAACCGGAAACCCATCGTTGCCGTAAGTGTTGGCAGCCAGACCAATTCGGCACCGAGCGTTCCGAAGCCGTCAGATCCGGCCGAGTCGTTCCAACGCGGCATCGGCGCGCGCTTACGGGAACTGGGCCTGGGGGTGCAGACCCAGCCGCTCAGGGAGATGCGCCTCCAGATGGGCCTGGACATGCAGGTTGTCTATTTCACCGTCCGCCTGCCGGTGGCCGGTGGCGTATCGCTGCGCTTGCCGGTGATGGCGACGTTCACGCCCAGGATCTATTCGCCGACGCAGGCGCAACACCTCTCCTCAATAGCGCACTCGCCAGCCTGATCGAGCACCTGATTCCGGGCGGTTCATCCAGGGACAGGTGCACCCATTATCGCAGTCGCTCTCACGGCCCTCGCGTTGTGAGCCAGCGCTCGATTCTCTCGGCGGCTGCCTGCCATCCGGGTCAGTCATCATGACGTGCCCCTCGCCGGGGAACATGTTCATTCCCGACTGGTAAGTCTGCGCCCACAGCAAGGGCATCCCCGTCGATTCGCATGCCGTCGTCTCCTGCTCCGAGAACAAGCATGGCGCTTTCACGAGGCCAGCGTCTGGAAGTCGAGTTCATCAAATCTCTTGTGACGCAAATGCTCTCGGACCTAAACAGGTCGCACAGGAAACAACGATGGCCCCACCCCTTCCTTTTGCCGGCTAGACAGGAGCTCGAGCATCTCCTCGGGTGCTATGCGTCTGCCAGCTCGATTTGTCGATTCGCTCAAACCTTGCAGCACGCGGCCACGGCTGCGCATGCTTCGTCACCTCCCCCAGAGCGGGGTGGGCTGGTGGCGACGATGAGCGTGGCTGATGCTCCTGGTGAATTTTCGCAATTTCCCATGTGGGTAAACGCCGAAGCATCTACGCTCAGGCCGACGAATCGGGCCGCCACACAACGCAGAACCGGCGCTCGCAGATCCGGAGTCCGCCATGAATAGCGTGTCTCCTACTGCCGGACCGGCTCGGCATACATACATGAACAGGCCATCGACGCCGTACTGAAAGCCGAATTTGGGCCAAATCGCAAGGTCACCGGCAGTTGGGTCCACGTACTGAACGGGGGCTTCCATGAGGTACGTTGCCCGCACGTATCCACAACTCATGAACCAGGCGATCGCCTGGGGCATGGACGCCGAATCCCTGTGTCGACTCAAGGCGGCCCATGATCTCGCCGCGCAGATGACCTTCGGCATGCACCACGCGCAGGGCGTTCCGTTCCTCTGCCACTTGACGGGCACCGCGAGCATCGCGCTCAGCGAGGACTCGCCGCTCGATACGGTTGTCGCTGCCCTGTTGCACGCGACGTACATTCTGCACGCCTTCGACCGCAGCGACCGTCGCGTCCGTCCGGCACAGCGTTCGCTGCTAGCGCGCGAGGTAGGCGACGGGCGGAGCGTCTTGTCTCGGAATACCACCACCTGCCGTGGGGAACCGCAAGTGCCCTCGATGCGCATCATGCGCGGTTTGCAACTGCCTCGCCTGCGATGCGGCAGCTTTTCCTGCTGCGGCTCGCCAACGAGTTGGAAGACCATCTCGACCTCGCCGGAGCCTACGCGAATCCCGCCGCGTGCCCGCCAACGTGTTGCCGAGCTCGGCGGGCGGGTCGTCGAGCTCGCGCGGCGGCTCGAACATCCGCTTCTCGCGTCCGACCTGGAAGAAGCGTATGCAGCACATACCGCAGCATCGCTACCCGACGTCGTAATCGTCGACCGAAGCCTCTCCACCGCCGGGCGACGACACTGGTCGCGCATGGGTCTCGCTGAGCGGTGGATGATGGCGGGCAGCGCTGGACGAGCCGGCGCGGTTTCGCGATCCGGCTTTCGCGATGGGCCGAGCGCCTCAGACCCAGCGGACCGATGCGGTGCCCTGACCTTGCGAATCTCCGGGTTGCGCGGTTCTGGGTTAGAAGTCCCAGTCCTCGTCTTCGGTGTTGACGGCCTTGCCGATCACGTACGACGAGCCCGAACCGGAGAAGAAGTCATGGTTCTCGTCGGCGTTGGGTGAGAGCGCCGACAGAATCGCCGGGTTGACGTCCGTCTCGTCGCGCGGGAACAACGCCTCGTAACCGAGGTTCATCAGCGCCTTATTCGCGTTGTAGCGCAGGAACTTCTTGACGTCCTCGGTCAGCCCGACCTCGTCGTAAAGGTCCTGGGTGTACTCCACCTCGTTGTCGTAGAGCTCGAAGAGCAGCTCGTAGGTGTAGTCCTTGAGCTCCTGCCTGCGCGCGTCGTCGACCAGCGCCAGGCCGCGCTGGAATTTGTAGCCGATGTAGTAACCGTGGACGGCCTCGTCGCGGATGATCAGCCGGATCATGTCGGCGGTGTTGGTCAGCTTGGCGCGGCTCGACCAGTACATCGGCAGGTAGAAGCCGGAGTAGAACAGGAAGCTCTCCAGCAGGGTGGAGGCGACCTTGCGCTTGAGCGGCTCGTCACCCTTGTAGTACTGCATGACGATCTCGGCCTTGCGCTGCAGGTTGGGGTTCTCCTCCGACCAGCGGAACGCGTCGTCGATCTCAGCGGTCGAGCAGAGCGTCGAGAAGATGTTGCTGTAGCTGCGCGCGTGCACCGACTCCATGAAGGCGATGTTGGTGTAGACCGCTTCTTCGTGCGGGGTCAGCGCGTCCGGAATGAGGCTGACCGCCCCGACGGTGCCCTGGATGGTGTCCAGCAGCGTCAGGCCGGTGAAGACCCTCATGGTCATCTGCTTCTCGTGGGCGGTCAGGGTGCCCCACGACGGCAGGTCGTTGGACACCGGCACCTTCTCGGGCAACCAGAAGTTGCCGGTCAGCCGGTCCCAGACCTCGGCGTCCTTTTCGTCTTGCAGCCGGTTCCAGTTGATCGCCGAAACGCGGTCGATCAGCTTCATGTTTTCGCTCACCAGAACCCCACTTCACACACCGTTTTCGCCTGAGGGATCTCAGGCTCCCGACACTACCCCTGGGGTGCGACAACGCAGCGGAACACAAGAACTTGTGTTTACGTGTCGGGCAGGTCGGCCGAGCTGCCCGGTTCAGTTCCGCCTCCAGTATCCCGCGCTCAGCATGTACCATTTGGTACATGTTTACCGAAGACGGCGTCGAGATCGACGCACCGCCCCAACTCGTCTGGGATGTCTTCACCGACGTCGAGCACTGGCCCGACTGGACCGCCTCGGTGACGTCCCTGGTCGGGCTCGACGCCGCGGCCCTCGCCGTCGGCCGACGGTTCGCGATCAAGCAGCCGGGCATGTCGAAGCTGGTCTGGAAGGTCACCGAGATCGAACCCGGTAGGTCGTGGACCTGGGTGCAGACCTCCCCCGGGGTGCGAGTGACCGCTCGTCACGACGTCATCGCGCAGCCCGCCGGCCGCACGCTGGTGCGCCAGCAACTCGACCAGCGCGGCGTGCTGGGCGCCCTCGTCGGGCGGCTGATGCTCAAGAAGACCAAGCGCTTCCTCGACCTGGAAGGCCAGGGCCTCAAGGCCCGCTCCGAGCACCTCAGCCGCGCCGATGGCGCGCACTCCTGACACCGAGCGGCGTCGGCAGCTCCTCGATTCACTCGTCGCCGAGTTCGCCAGCGGCGGCATCGGCGACCGATCGCTGCGCGAGGTGGCAGCCGCGGTCGGCACCAGCCACCGGATGCTGTTGCACCACTTCGGCTCTCGAGAAGATCTGCTCGTGGCGATCGTCGAGGAAGTCGAGCGCCGCCAGATGGGGCTCCTGGCCGAACTGCCCTCCGACCCCGCCGTGGGTTTTGCCGCGATGTGGGCCGACCTCCGCCGACCCGAATTGCGTGAATCCGAGCGACTCTTCTTCGAGTGCTACGCCCGCGCCGTGCAGGGCGAAAAGCCCTTCGCTCGAATGGTTCCCGGCGCAGTCAACGGCTGGCTGACCGAGGTCGAAGCCGTCGCCGAGGGCCCGGTCGACGCCGCCCTGGCGCGGCTCGGGCTGGCCGTCGTACGCGGCCTGCTGCTGGATTTGGTGGCCACCGATGACGACGCCGGGGTGGACGCGGCCGCGCGCGCCTTCGCTGAACTCCTCAGGGGCCGGCGATAATTCGTGCGGCTGCGGTCAGGAGACGGCCGCGGCCCTGCCCATGTTCACGCCATAGAACTGATATTCGTCCGGCTTGACCGCGCGAGTCGCCCGCCAGTACTCCCAGGTGTAGCCGCCCCAGAGCACAGTGTTCTTGCCGTGCTCATCCAGATACCAGCTGCTGCAGCCGCCGCTGTTCCACACCGAGGGGCCCAGCCTGCGTTGCAGCTCGTCGTTGAACTTGTCCTGGGCGGCGCGGGTCGGCGCCAGCGCCTGTGCGCCTAGCTTGTCGCAGGTCGCGATCGCGTCTGCGACGTAACGGATCTGGGACTCGATCATGAACACCACCGAGTTGTGTCCCAGCCCGGTGTTGGGACCCAGCAGGAAGAACAGGTTGGGCACGTCGGCGATGGTGATTCCGCGGTGCGCGCCGATGCCCTCGCGGTTCCACCGGTCCACCAGGTCCTCGCCGTGCAGCCCCTTGATCTGGACGTAGGTGTAAGAGTCGGTGACGTGGAAGCCGGTGGCATACACGATCACGTCGGCCTGGCGGTGGGTGCCGTTGGCGGTGACGATGCCGTCGGCGGCGATTCGGGCAATGTGGTCGGTGACCAGTTCGGTCTTGGGGTCGGCGACCGCGCCGTAATAGGTGGAGGAGTTCAGGATTCGCTTGCAGCCGATGCGGTAGTTCGGAATCAGCTTGCGCCGCAGCTCCTTGTCCTTGACCGCCCGGCGAATATTGTATTTGCAGTAGGACTCGATGAACTTGAGCAGGTTCGGCCGCTTGGTCATGCCGAAGGCCAGGGCTTCCTGGCCCCAGTAGATCGCGAGCCGGACCATCGCGCGCAGGCCGGGCACGTTCTCCATGGCCCGGCGCACCGCTGGCGGGATCTCGGGGTTGGAGCGCGGGACCACCCACGGCGGAGTGCGTTGGTAGAGCTGAAGTTCGGCGACCTGGCCGATGATCTCCGGCACGATCTGGATCGCGCTCGCGCCGGTTCCGATCACCGCCACCCGCTTGCCGGTCAGGTCGACGCTATGGTCCCACTCCGCGGAATGGAAAGCGGCGCCGCGAAATTCGTCGCGTCCCTCGATGTCGGGCATGGACGGGATGTGCAGCGCGCCGGCACCAGAGATCAGGAACTGCGCGACGTATTCGCGCCCGTCGGCGGTGAACACGTGCCAGCGGTTCTCGTCATCGTCCCAGTGGGCACGATCGACCAACGAGTTGAATTCGACGTAGCGGCGCAGCCCGTATTTCTCGGTGACCCCTTTGAGGTAGTCCCAGATCTCGGGCTGGAAGGAGAACGGGTTCTTCCAGTCGGGCTTGGGCTCGAACGAGAACGAGTACAGGTGCGACGGGATGTCGCAGGCGCAGCCGGGGTAGCTGTTGTCTCGCCAGGTGCCGCCGATGTCGTCGGCCTTTTCCAGGATGACGAAGCCGACGCCCTGCTTCTGCAGCGCGATCGCCATCCCCAGGCCGGAGAATCCGGTCCCGATGATGACGGCGCGCGTGTGCACCGGCTTTTGGGCGGCTAGCCGCCGGGATTGCCTCGGTTTGTGTTACGACGTCGGTCACGGTCGATCGGTCCTTCTATCCAGGCCTGTCGGGTCGGCGTTGGCCGGCGTATTCGGCCGCGGCCCCGGCTGACACAGATACCCAGTACCCAGGGTATCGGTTTGGACGAGTGTTATCGATGGCCGCAGCGCTTGTCAACGCCGCGGCCCGTTCAGCTGGCGGCCGGATTGCCGGCCACCATGTCGTGAATTGGCAGGTCAGGATCCATCGTGATGCCCAGCGCCTCGGCGGTGCCGACGATCACCCCCATCATGATGGTCGTCAGGTGCGCAACGAACTGCTCACGCGACATCAGCCGCGGACTTTCCGGCTCGGGACCCAGCCACCACTCGGTGGCCGATGCGGCACAGCCGAATGCCGCGTGCCCGGCCAGTTCGACGGCCGCGTGGTCGAGCTCCATCTCGCGGAGCTCGTTGTCGAACATGTCGGCTACGGCCAGGGTGATTCCCCGTCCCTCGTTGAGGACCTGCGAGGTGGCCGCCGACCGGCCCTGGATGAACACGCGCAGCACGTTGGGGTGCTTGTCGACCAGGATCACGTACTCCTCGACGCTGCGCCGGATCACCTCGCGGGCAGAGTCGGTTTTCAGGTCGATGGACGGGAAGATCGCCGCCCACAGCATGTCGCGCAGCCGCTCCCCGATCGCCTCGAACAGGTCGGATTTGTCGTGGAAATGCCGGTAGATCTTCGGCTTGGCGGTACCGGCCTCCTCGGCGATTTCTCGCACGCTGAGCTCGGGCCCGAGGCGGTCGATCGCGCGGAAGGCCGCGTCGACGATCTCGTTGCGCACTTTCTTGCGGTGCTCGCGCCAGCGTTCGCTGCGCGCGTCGACCTTGGCCCCAGGCTTGACGCTGGGGTGGGGTCGGGGAATTCTCACCACGTCAAGCACTTTACCTCGTCGCGGCTTCTGACCTGGGCAGACTGCCCGATCAGCCTGAGGCTTAAAGCATGCAGGACACGCAGCCCTCGACCTCTGTTCCTTCCAGCGCCATCTGACGCAACCGGATGTAGTACAGCGTCTTGATTCCCTTGCGCCAGGCGTAGATCTGCGCCTTGTTCACGTCGCGGGTGGTGGCGGTGTCCTTGAAGAACAGCGTCAGCGACAGCCCCTGGTCCACGTGCTGGGTGGCCGCGGCGTAGGTGTCGATGATCTTCTCGTAACCGATCTCGTAGGCGTCCTGGTAATACTCCAGATTGTCGTTGGTCAGGTACGGCGCCGGGTAGTAGACGCGGCCGATCTTGCCTTCCTTGCGGATCTCGATCTTGCTCGCCACCGGATGAATCGAGCTGGTCGAGTTGTTGATGTAGCTGATCGAGCCGGTCGGCGGGACGGCCTGCAGGTTCTGGTTGTAGATGCCGTGCTGTCGCACCGACTCCTTCAGCCGCTGCCAATCCTCTTGCGTCGGAATGCGAATGCCCGCCTCGGCAAAGATCTCGCGGATCCGCGGGGTGGCCGGCTCCCACACCTGTTCGGTGTACTTGTCGAAGAATTCACCCGAGGCGTACTTCGACTTCTCGAAGCCGCCGAACCTGCTTCCCCGCTCGATCGCGATGCGATTGGACGCGCGCAGCGCGTGGTAAAGCACGGTGTAGAAGTAGATGTTGGTGAAGTCGACGCCTTCTTCTGAGCCGTAGAGGATGCGCTCGCGAGCCAGGTAGCCGTGCAGGTTCATCTGGCCGAGCCCGATCGCGTGGGACTCGTTGTTGCCCTGCTCGATTGAGGGCACAGACCAGATGTGCGTCTGATCGCTCACCGCCGTCAGCGCGCGGATCGCGACCTCGATGGTCTGCGCGAAGTCGGGCGAGTCCATCGTCTTGGCGATGTTCAGCGAGCCCAGGTTGCACGAAATGTCCTTGCCCACTTTGGCATACGACAAGTCGTCGTTGAACACCGACGGTGTGGACACCTGCAGGATCTCCGAGCACAGGTTCGAGTGGGTGATCTTGCCGTCGATCGGATTGGCCCGGTTCACCGTGTCCTCGAACATGATGTACGGGTAGCCGGACTCGAACTGCAGCTCGGCCAGCGTCTGGAAGAACTCGCGCGCCTTGATCTTCGTCTTGCGAATGCGGGCGTCGTCGACCATTTCGTAGTACTTCTCGGTGACCGAGATGTCGGCGAACGGCAGGCCGTAGACCCGCTCGACGTCGTACGGCGAGAACAGGTACATGTCCTCGTTCTTCTTGGCCAGCTCGAAGGTGATGTCGGGAATCACCACGCCCAGGCTCAGCGTCTTGATGCGGATCTTCTCGTCGGCGTTCTCGCGCTTGGTGTCCAGGAATCGGTAGATGTCGGGGTGATGCGCGTGCAGGTACACCGCGCCCGCGCCCTGCCGGGCCCCAAGCTGGTTGGCGTAGGAGAACGAGTCCTCGAGCAGCTTCATGATCGGGATGACACCCGAGGACTGGTTCTCGATGTTCTTGATCGGGGCGCCGTGCTCGCGAATGTTGCTGAGCAGCAACGCAACTCCACCACCGCGCTTGGACAGCTGCAGTGCGGAGTTGATGGATCGCCCGATCGATTCCATGTTGTCTTCGATGCGCAGCAAGAAGCAGCTCACCGGCTCGCCGCGCTGCTTCTTGCCCGAGTTCAGGAACGTCGGGGTGGCCGGCTGGAATCGCCCGTCAATGATCTCGTCGACGAGTTTCTCGGCCAGGACGGTGTCGCCGGCGGCCAGCGTCAGCGCGACCATGACCACGCGGTCCTCGAAGCGCTCCAGGTAGCGCTTCCCGTCGAACGTCTTCAGCGTGTAGGAGGTGTAGTACTTGAACGCGCCCAGGAAAGTGGGGAACCGGAACTTCTTGGCATACGCGCGGTCCAGCAGCGTCTTGACGAAGTTGCGGCTGTACTGGTCGAGAACCTCGCGCTCGTAATAGTTCTCCTTGATCAGGTAGTCGAGCTTCTCGTCCTGATTGTGAAAGAACACCGTGTTCTGGTTGACGTGCTGCAGGAAGTACTGATGCGCGGCCTCGTGGTCCTTCTCGAACTGAATCTTGCCGTCCGCGTCGTACAGATTCAGCATCGCGTTGAGCGCGTGATAATCCGTCTCCCCCGGCAACGCGTGGGCTCCGGTGGTTACAGGCTCTGCAGCGACGGTTGGTGACACGTCTGTTCCTTCCAAAAATTGGCTAAGCCCGCGCGGACGGCATCCACGTCGTCCTGGGTTCCCATTAGTTCGAAGCGATAGAGATACGGAACGCCGCACTTGCGCGAGATCACGTTGCCCGCATAGGCGAATTCGGCGCCGAAGTTGTTGTTGCCCGCGGCGATGACGCCGCGGATCAACGACCGGTTGTGCTCATTGTTCAAAAAGGCGATGACCTGCTTGGGGACGTAACCGCCCGCGTTGAGGTCGGGAGTGGCCCGTCCGCCGCCGTAGGTGGGCAGGACGAGTACGTAGGCCTGGTCTACCTCGATACGGCCGTGCAGCGGTATCCGTGTGGCGGGAATCCCCAGCTTCTCCACGAAGCGGTGGGTGTTCTCCGACACCGAGGAGAAATAGACCAGTGGCGATCGCAAGCGCGGCGCAGCCGGGCGAAGCGGGTCGCCACTCATCCAATCCGGGTTGCGCGACTGCACCGCAACCTCCTTAGCTAACGTCTTGCCTTACGCGCTCAGTTCCGCCGCGGACAGCGCTTTGATGCGGTCGGGGCGGAAACCCGACCAGTGGTCGTTGCCTGCCACCACCACGGGAGCCTGCAGGTATCCCAGGGCCATCACGTAGTCACGCGCCTCGGCGTCCAGCGAGATGTCGACCTTCTCGTAGGCGATGCCCTGCTTGTCCAGCGCCTTGTAGGTGGCGCTGCACTGCACACATGCCGGCTTGGTGTACACGGTGATGTTCATAGAATGCCGCTCCTTTGCGGAAGAGGGGGACCCACGGACTGGCAACTACTTTTGGACTGCGTCTTTGCTATGTTCAGCGATCCGTCAGGCTCCCTGATTCCCATCGTGCGGCGGTCAAGGTCGAACGACCTGTGGGCGCCGATTTCGGGGGGTTCACCGAGTCTGGCTTGCTTGGTGGTCCTGGGATCTGCCGGTGCTCGAAACACTACACCTAGTGGCTGACAAGATGTCGAGATACAAGATGTTCTGAATAACAATTTTGAAATTCCCTGGTCGTGAAGCCGGTCGCGAACAAATCCGGACACCCGCTCGGCGTGTCGCAGATCACACGCCGAGGCGTGGACGCCTCTACCCATCGGTATAGCAGCGGCCACCGACATCACCACCGACGGCGGCGGGCCCGCCCGCAGCTAGCAAAGCCGCCAGACGGAGCTGGCGGCTTGTGCTATTCGGTCGTGCCAATCTCGCTGGTCGTCCGGCGAGCGGCTTGTTGGCTTCTGCCAATCAGCCGGCCTCGGCGGCGAGCTTGCCCACCACGTCACGCACGTTCGCCGAGAGTTCGGCGTGCTCGGCGGGCGCCTTGCCCTCCAGCGTTTTGAACGGCACCGATAGCTTGATCGACTCCACGACCCGCGCGCCGGCGATGCCGAAGGACTTGCGGGTGTCGTCGTGCGCCCATACCCCGCCGTACTGGCCAAAGGATCCGCCGATGACAGCCAGCGGCTTGCCCTTCAGCGCGCTGTCGCCGAACGGTCGCGACAGCCAGTCGATCGCGTTCTTGATGACGGCCGGGTAGCTGCCGTTGTACTCCGGGGTCACCACCAGGGCGGCGTCGGCGTCGGCCGCCGCGGCGCGCAGCGCGGCCACCGGGCCCAGCGGCGGCGCGTCGGTGTTCATCACGTCGTCGATCTCCTCGTTATAGAACGGCAGTTCACCGAGCTCTTCGAAGATCGTGACGGTCACGTCGTCGGCGGCGACCGCCCCCGCCAACTCGGCGATCTGGCGGTTGATCGACGCCGCCCGCAGGCTTCCCACTAACGCCAAGATTTTGGTTGCCACTGTCGGAGTTTCCCTTCGGTAGTTGCGTACATCCTCGCACGAGCTAACCGGACTATAGTCCGCTTTATTCCGACGGCGTTAAAGTGCAGGAGTGAGCGAACGCACGGGCGAGTTGCACGTGTTCGCCCCCCAGGTTGTGCACCAGGAACGGGGCGACGCGGCGCGCAACCGCGCCCTACTCCTGCAGGCTGCCCGAACCCTGGTCGCCGAGCGCGGCGCCGACGCCGTCACCACCGACGACATCGCCGCCGCCGCCGGAGTCGGCAAAGGCACGCTGTTCCGCCGCTTCGGCAGCCGGGCCGGCCTGATGATGGTGCTGCTGGACGAGGACGAACAAGCCGTTCAGCAGGCATTCCTGTTCGGGCCGCCACCCCTTGGCCCCGGCGCCCCGCCGGCCGATCGGCTGGTCGCGTTCGGCCGGGAGCGGATCCGGTTCGCTCACGACCATCGCGAACTGCTGTCCGCGGCCAACCGCGACCCACAAAACCGGCACAACGCACCGGCCATGGTGCTGCGCACCCATGTGCGGGTGCTGCTCAAGGCGGCCGAATCCACCGGCGACCTCGATGCCCAGACTGACGCGTTGCTCGCGCTACTGGACGTGGACTATGTCGAGCATCAACTGGCCGAGGGCGGTCACACCGAGGCGACATTGGGCGACGCGTGGGAAAGTCTGGCGCGCAAGCTCTGCGGGCGGTGACCGTCGTGCCCACGGTGGCACCGGCTTGGGTCTTGCATGTGGACCTCGACCAGTTCCTGGCGTCGGTCGAGTTGCGCCGGCACCCCGAATTAGCCGGGCTGCCGGTCATTGTCGGCGGCAACGGCGATCCCAACGAACCGCGCAAGGTCGTCACCTGCGCCTCCTATGAGGCCCGCGAGTTCGGCGTGCGTGCGGGCATGCCGCTGCGCGCCGCCGCCCGTCGCTGCCCCGAAGCGAGCCTTCCTCCCTTCGGACCCGGCCGCCTACGACGCGGCGTCCGATCAGGTGATGGGTGTGCTGCGCGACCTGGGGCATCCGGTCGAAGTCTGGGGCTGGGACGAGGCCTATGTCGCGGTGACCGCGCAGGACCCGAGCGAGATCGCACAGCAGATCCGCAGCGTCATCTCCTACCGAAACCGGGCTGTCCTGCTCGGTCGGCATCAGCGACAACAAGCAGCGCGCCAAGGTCGCCACTGGCTTCGCCAAACCGGCCGGCATTTTTGTGCTCACCGATGCGAACTGGATGCCCCTGATGGCTGATCGTCCGGTCGACGCGCTCTGGAGCGTGGGCCCCAAGACGGCGAAAAAGCTTGCCGATCTTGACATTACGACGGTATGGCAACTGGCCCATTGCGATGCGGAGTTGCTGACGGCCACGTTCGGTCCGCGCACCGGGCTATGGCTGCTGCTGTTGGCCAAGGGCGGCGGCGACAGCCGGGTTAGCGCCGAGCCGTGGGTGCCGCGTTCGCGCAGCCACGTCGTCACCTTTCCACGCGATCTCACCGATCGGTCCCAAATGAACATGGCCGTAACGGATTTAGCCGAGCGGGCGCTGACGGATGTGCTGGCGGCGGGCCGAGTCGTGGTCCGGGTGGCGGTCACCGTGCGAACGGCCACCTTCTACACGCGCACCAAGATTCGCAAGCTCGATGCGCCCAGCACCGATCGCGACGCCATCGTTGCCGCGGCCCTTCGCGTGCTCGACCTATTCGAGCTCGACCGGCCGGTCCGCCTGCTCGGGGTGCGTCTCGAGCTGGTCATGCCGGACTAGCGCCGGCGGGCCGGGCCGCAGCGCGCGGGTGAAGATCACGTTGACCTGGCGCATCGCCACGCTATAGGGCCACCAGGCAAGCCTTTTGAACGCGTACAGGGCGCGGATGTCGACAGAGGTGTAGATCAGGTATCGGTTCTTGGCCACCCCGGCCAGGATCTTGTCGGCGGCCTTTTCCGGCGACACGGCATGACCGGCGAACCGCTTCACCCACCGGTCGACGTTGGGGTCCTCCCGGTCCACGCCGGCGATTTCCACCGTGCTCACCAACGGGGTGTTCACCGCGCCCGGCACCACGACCGAGACCCCGATGCGGTGGCGGGCCAGGTCGAAGCGCAGCACCTCCGACAGGCCACGTAACCCGTACTTGCTGGCGCTGTAGGCGGCATGCCACGGCAGGGCCACCAGCCCGGCCGCCGAGGACACGTTGACCAGATGCCCGCCGCGCTTGGCCGCCACCATCGGCGGGACGAAGGTCTCGATGACGTGGATCGGACCCATCAGGTTGATGGCGATCATCTTGCTCCACTGCTCATGGGTCAGCCGGTCGACGGTGCCCCACGCGGATACACCGGCGATGTTGAGGACGACGTCCATGCTCGGATGTGCGGCGTGGACATCGGCGGCGAACGCGGCCACCTGGTCGTAGTCGGCGATGTCCAGCGCCCGATGCTCGGGAACCTGGGCGCCCAGCGCGCGCGCGTCGACCACGGTTCGTTTGAGGCCCTCGCCGTCGCGGTCAGTCAGATAGAGCTCGGCGCCCTGCGCGGCCAGCCGCAACGCCGTGGCGCGACCGATGCCGCTTGCCGCACCGGTGACTAGGCACCGCTTCCCCGCGAAAGACCGCCCGGATCCCCTCTGCGCCATGGCCGTGACGATACCGGCGGTAACACCGCCCTAGGGACGGCCGGCCCACAGCGCGTGCAACCACAACTGCTCGAGAAGGCGCACCCGTCGGTCACGGTCGCTATCGCGCCCGGTCAGGATCGGGTCGCCGGTCAGCATCAGCGCGGTGGTGCCGGCCAGGGTGCGGATCAGCGTCGGCAGGTCGTCACTGATCGGATTCGCCGTCCCGGCCTTCATCTCGGCCTCGACAATCCCGACGATCTGGCCCAGCACCACCTCGAACTGCTGATCCAACAGATCGCGAATTTCGACGTCGGTGTTGCGGGCCTCGTTGCACGCCGTCACTACCGGGTCGTTGTGTGCGTAGACGGCCGCGGCGCTGCCGACCATCCGTTTGGCGAACTGCTCGGGTGACTCGCCGGCCTGTCGGGGGGCGAAGTACTCGGTGAGTTCCTCGAGTTCTTCGGCGGCCTCGGCCATGAGCTGTGCCAGCACCGCGTATTTGGAGTCGAAGTAGAAGTAGAAGCCGGATCGGGCCACCCCGGCCCGCAGGCTGATGGTGCTGACCGACAACTCGGCGAACGGCTTTTCCTGCAGCAGTTCGCGCACCGCCTGCACGATCGCCTGGCGTTGCTTGTCGCCACGCCGTCGTGCGCCCGGCTCTGGAGTGGCGGGGTGGCTGGTCACTCCCTGACCTTGCACCACGCCGCGCAAAAAGCAAACTTGACAGCCGTCAAGTTTGTCAGCGAAAGTTATGAAGCAGTGACGGCTGTCACCCGGAGGGCACGCAGAGGAGCGTTTATGACCGCCACCATCAGCACCCCGCAATACCTGCTGGATCAGGCGCGGCGCCGGTTCACGCCGTCTATCAACAACTTTCCCGGCATGGGGATGGTCGAGCGCAAGCTGCTGAATACTGATTTCCCGGAGCACAAACTCGCCGAGCCACCACCGAACAGCGGGCTCAAAGCAGTCATCGGCGACGCGGGTTTGCCGGTCATCGGGCACATCATCGAGATGCTGCGCGGCGGACCCGACTATCTGCTGCACATGTACAGGACCAAGGGTCCAGTGGTCTTCGGGGACTCGCCCGTCCTGCCGGGCGTCGCCGCCCTTGGCCCGGACGCCGCCCAGGTCATCTACTCCAACCGCAACAAGGACTACTCCCAGCAGGGATGGGTTCCGGTAATCGGGCCGTTCTTCAACCGCGGCCTGATGCTGCTGGACTTCGAAGAGCACATGTTCCACCGGCGGATCATGCAGGAGGCCTTCATCCGGTCCCGTCTGGCCAGCTATGTCGAGCAGATGGACCAGGTGGTCTCACAGACCGTCGCCAACGACTGGGTGGCCAACGACGCACGGTTCCTGCTCTACCCGGCCATGAAGGAATTGACGCTGGACATCGCGTCGATGGTGTTCATGGGCCACGAGCCGGGTACCGATCACGAGCTGGTGACCAAGGTCAATAAGGCGTTTGCGGTCACCACGCGCGCGGGCAACGCGATCATCCGCACTTCCGTGCCGCCGTTCACCTGGTGGCGCGGCCTCAAGGCGCGTGAGCTCCTGGAGAACTACTTCCGCGAGCGAGTCAAGGAGCAGCGCGCGAATCCCGGTACGGACCTGTTGTCGGTGTTGTGCCAGACCGAAGACGAGGACGGCAACAAGTTCTCCGACGACGACATCGTCAACCACATGATCTTTTTGATGATGGCTGCGCACGACACCTCCACCTCGACGGTGACCACGATGGCCTACCACCTGGCCACCCACCCGGAGTGGCAGCAGCGCTGCCGCGAGGAATCGGATCGGTTGGGCGACGGGGCACTCGACATCGATTCGCTGGAGAAGCTGGAGACGCTGGATCTGGTGATGAACGAGTCGATCCGCATAGTGACGCCGGTGCAGTGGGCCATGCGCCAGACAGTGCGCGACACCGAACTGCTGGGCTACTTCATTCCCAAGGGCACCAACGTCATCGCCTACCCCGGCATGAACCACCGGCTGCCCGAATTGTGGACCGACCCGCTGAAATTCGACCCCGAGCGGTTCACCGAGCCGCGCAACGAGCACAAGCGGCACCGCTATGCGTTCACGCCGTTCGGTGGCGGCGCGCACAAGTGCATCGGAATGACGTTCGGGCAGTTGGAGATCAAAACGATCCTGCACCGCCTGCTGCGCAGGTATCGGCTGGAGCCGCCCCGCCCGGGCTACAAGTGCGAGTGGGATTACGGCGGCATGCCGGTGCCGAAAGACGGCATGCCAATTGTGTTGCGCCCGCTGTAGAACGTCCGCGGCCGCAGCCAAGTCGCCGCCGTCGTAGGGGCCGAGTTTCATGTGCGCTATCACTGGCGCTAGGGCACATGAAACTCACCTATTGATCTACGCAGCGCGCCCGCCTCACTCGACAGCGAATAGCCGGTTGGCGCAGGCGATCACGGTGCGCGTGTCTCCCGCCCGAGGGCCCTACCGCTTCGTCTTACCCGGCCGGCCCCGCGGCAAGCTGGAACCGTAGATACGCCTGAATCGTCGTACCGGTCCTGGTGGTGTGGGTTCGCACCAAGTCCGAGATGGCGTTGACCAGATACAGGCCGCGACTCGCGGGACCGCACGGGCCCGGGTCCAGGCGGCCCACCAACGGGTCGTCGAATCGTCCGGTGTCGCGTGCCTCGCAGACCAGATGCCCGTCGTCTTGCCAGAAGGCCAGCCGGCAAGCGCCCCCGGTGTACATCAGGCTGTTGGTGGCCAGCTCGGTGGCGACCAACTGCAGATCCTCGATGCTCTCCTGGGACAGCCCCATCCAGCCCGCGTAGTCGACGGCAAAGGATCGCGCAGGGCGAAGGTCAGCCGACTTGCGGACCATGTATGTGACGGCCCCGGGCCCGGCGGCCAGCGGCTGGTTGCAGCGTTCCAGGACGTCGCCGGGAGCGTAGTCCGAGCTGCGCTGCAACGCACCGGATTCCCACAGCAGCGGATGTGTCGCGCGCGCATCCGACAGCACGTCGTGGCGGAGCCGGCCGGCGTCGTAAAGGCACAGGCTCGTCGCCGGGTAGCCATCCATGGCCTCGTTGACAAGTGCTTCGTGCTCGATGCAGGCGACAAACTCCTCGTCGGTGCGGCCGGGCCACGCGAGTTGGCTGACGATCCGCACTCGCTGGTCCGGGTGCTCGTCGATGAACGCTCCCTGCATCGCCATGAACCGGCTCGGGTTGCGAGCCACCTCGGTGATATCGACCATGCGCACCTCGGCCGGTAGCTCGCGGCCCGCGTACAACCCGTCGTGCAGCTGCGCCAGTATCTCGGGAGGCGCGGCAAGCAACACCGCCTCATCGAGCGCCAAACCGTCGCCGATGAAGCGACCTGCCAAATCCAAAAATTCTTGCTGAGAGTGATAAATCGATGCGGAGTGAAGGAAACCGTATTGTCTGGTTTCGTTACCCGCCCTCACTTCAGCGCTCTCGCTTTCAATCACTTACGCCAACCCCCAGCTGGGTCGGCTGACGCCTTCCCCCTTTTCCAGTACCCAAGACGGGCCTTCGCTATACCGCGCAACCGGTTACATTCAGGTTTGCCTCACTCACGGGACCATTTCGATGATTCGCGATCGCGCTGTCACAGCCACCACGAGGCGGCCGCGTCGAGATGACGGCGGAGGCGATAACAGGCGACGCTCTCGTCGGCGGCCTCGAGCGCCTCGACGATCCGCAGGTGAGCGTGGTGCACGGCCAGCACGTCCGACCAGGTCGGCAGCGCCTGCCCGGTGCTCGACCAGTGCCGGCGGAACAGCTCGACGATGATCCGCAGGAACAGATCCAGCAGCGCGTTGTCGGCGAGTTGCGCCAGGCCGACGTGGAAGTTGAACTCTTCGACGATCGCCTGCCGCACATCGTCGGCCGCCGGTCGGGAGTTTTCCGGCAGCCCGGACCGATGGGTGGCCACAAACGCCGCAACCTCGGACTCGGCCAACCGCTTGACGACCTTGGCCACGTTGTCGATCTCGATGGCGTCGCGGACGCATCGCAGGTCTTCTCGGCTGGGGTCGCGGTACTGCAGGTATAACGCGATCGTGTCGATGCTGGCCTGTGCCGCGGGTTGGGCGATGACCAGTCCGCCGCCGGGTCCGCGGCGCATGTGGGCTATCGAGTGGTATTCGAGCAGTCGCACCGCCTCGCGAAGCACCGCCCGGCTCACCCGGTAGCGCTCCAGCAGGGCCGTCTCGGTGCCGAAGACCGAACCCACGTGCCAGCCGCTGGCGGCGATGTCGTCGCCGATGGTAGTAGCCAGCATCTCGGCCAGTTTGCCCCTGGGCGCCTCGGAGTCGAGCCGCCGGCGCCTCTCACGCCCCCGGCTCCCGTCGCCCGCGTGATGCTGCTGCAGCCAGCTGGTGACCGCTTCGACGTGTCGCTCCGAGAGCGTCTTGGCGCGCGCGGAATCGCCGGCCGTGACGGCGGCGACGATCGCGGAGTGGTGCGCGTGCAGATGGTCGACCGCCTCGATGGCCTCGGTCTCCGAATCCGTTCGCGACGCCAGGGCGTAGCGGGTGGTGAGCCGCATCAGGACATTGATAAACAATTGCAGCACAGGGTTTTTGGATTGCTCGGCCAGAGCCATGTGGAACTCGTCGCGCGGCGCCGGCAAGCCGGGCTTCCACTGCTCCTCGGCGTGCAGCACCGCACGCAGCCGCGCGATGCCGGCCTCATCGATGCGCTCGGCGGCGAGCGAGGCCGCCAGCGGCTCGAGTACCAGGCGCGCGTTGAGCAAGTCGCCCAGCGACGTGCCCAGATATTCGAGATAGATGACCACGGCGCGGGTGGCGGGCCCCGCATCGGGCTCGCAGATATACAACCCGCCGTTGGGGCCGCGGCGCATCCGCGCGACCTGATGGTGCTCGACCAGCCGAACGGCTTCCCGCAGCACCGACCGGCTCACCCCGAAGTGTTGCTGCAGAGCCTGTTCGGAGCCCAGCGATTCGCCCACCGCCCAGCCGCGGCGGACGATATCGGCTTCGATGTCGCGGGCGAGCATCGAAGCGAGTTTGTTCGCCTGGCCGGTCCTGGGCTCCTCAGTCATCCGAGCTCGATCGCGCTCTTGCTCAACAGGTCAGCAGCATGCACCCCGCGACGGGCCCACCGCCGACGGAGACGACGCCCACCTCGGGGCGACGCGACACCTGCCGCTCCCCCGCGTCGCCGCGCAACTGCAGGCACCCTTCGTGCAGTGCCCAGTAGCCGTGCATGCGCCCCGCCGAAAGTTGGCCGCCGTAGGTGTTCAGCGGCAGGTGCCCGTCGCGGGCGATCCGCGCCCCGCCCTCGACGAACGGGCCGCCCTCGCCGTCGCCGCAGACCCCGAGCGCTTCCAGCCACGCCAAAGTGAGGTAGGTGAAACCGTCGTACAACTGGGCGACTTGCAGGTCGGCGGGCTTCAACGTTGTGCGCGACCACATCTGCACCGCGGCATCCGACATCGCCATCTTCGGGTAGTCCGCGCGGTGAAACCACCCGCCGGCTCCATCGGACCCGCCGATCGCCTCCACCTTCACCGCGCGGTGCGGACAGTCGGCGGCGTGCTCCGCGTGCGACACCACCACCGCGATCGAGCCGTCGATCGGGACGTCGCAGTCCAGCAGCCCAAGTGGGGTGGACACCAGCCGCGCGCCCAGGTAGTCGCCCATCGTCATCGGATCCCGGTACACCGCACGGGGATTCAACGCCGCGTTGCGCCTGCCGTTGAGCGCGATCCAGCCCAGCTGTTCTTTGCTGGTCCCGTACAGGTCCATGTGGCGACGGCAGTTGAGCGCCAGCCAGTTGGCGGCCGAATAGGCATGCGCCGCAACCAGATCGTTGACGTCGTCCATCGCACCGACGGCGGGTTTCGGCTCACCTTCGGGTGTCTCGAACATCCGCGCCAGCGCCGGCGCCGGCGCGTTCTCTTCCTGCTTGACCGGGACCGTTCCGCCGAGCATTTGTATCGTCCGGTACACCACCACGTGGCGGGCGCGGCGTTCGGCGACCGCGCGGCAGGCCGACATCACCGGCGACAGCAGGCCGCCGGTGCCGAAGCCCGACCCACAGTCCGCGGCATCGATGCGCAGCTGGGCGTTGACGTCCGCCGCGGGTGTGTCACCCAGGGTGGCGATGCCGTCGATGTCGGTCGGGGCCAGCCCGGCGTCCTCGATGGCGGCGCGCACCGCCTCCATGGTCAGCTCCAGGCCCGGGATGCCGGTGCGGCGGCCGATTCGTGAGATCCCGATGCCGGACAAGATCGCGTCTTTTTCGAAATGCGTCATGTACACCGCCCGTCAGACCACACCCGCCGAATCAATTGAGTGTACTGTATTCGTCGTGTCAGACGGGCCGCTGATCATCGAGTACTGCGACGACTGCGCGCACTGGGTACATCCGGCCAGTGGCCAATGCCGCGAGTGCGGGGGCACGTTGGAGGCGCGGGAAGTTTCCGGGCGGGGCACCGTGTTCACCTACACGGTCAACCACCACCCGTACAACCCGGAGATCCCCACCCCGTACGTCATTGCCATCGTGGAGCTCGCCGAACAGAGTGGCCTGCGGATTGCCGCCAATATCGTTGAGTGTGAACCGGATTCGGTGAGCTGCGGCATGCCCGTCACCCTGCGACCGGAACGCGGCAGCGGCGGCGCGGCGCAGTTCGCGCCGGCCTGACCCCCGAGCTAGTTGATCAGCGGGTCACGCGGCATGCCGAGGATCCGCTCGGCGATCTGATTGCGCGTCACTTCCGACGTGCCGCCGGCGATCGCCATGCCGCGGGCTCCCATCATCAGCCGGCCGGCCACGGCGCCGGGACCGTCGGTCAGCGCGACCTCGGGACCCAGCAGCGCGACCATGATCGCGGCGCCCTCGACCATGTGCTCGGCCAGCTTCAGCTTGGTGACGTTGCCCTCCGGGCCCGGGCCCGCGCCTTCGACGCTGCGCGCGGCGCGCCGCAGGTTCAGCATCCGCAGCGCGGTTTCCTCGGCCAGGTACAAGCCGACTCGAACTCGCCCGCCCGCCAACCGATCCGGGCGCTGCTCGGTGAGCTGCACGAGTTGGTCGGCCAGCCCTTCGTAGAACGATCCGCTGCCGCCGATGCTGACCCGCTCGTTGCCCAGCGTCGCGCGCGCGACGGTCCACCCTGAGTTGGGCGTCCCGACGACGTCCTCGTCGGGGACGAACAGGTCGTTGAAGAAGACCTCGTTGAAGTCCGAGCCGCCGGTGATCTGCCGCAGCGGGCGAACCTCGACCTCGGGCGCCTTCATGTCGACGATCACCGTGGTGATGCCGGCGTGCTTCGAGGCGTCGGGGTCGGTACGCACCGTGGCGAGGCCGCGCGCGCAGTAGTGCGCCCCGCTGGTCCACACCTTCTGGCCGTTGATCTTCCAGCCGCCGTCCACCCGCGTGGCGCGCGTCTTGATGGACGCGGCGTCCGAGCCGGCGTCCGGCTCGGAGAAAAGCTGGCACCAAATCTCGTCCTTGCGCAGCGCTTTCTCCACGAATCGTTCGATCTGCCAAGGCGTTCCGTGCTGGATCAGGGTCAGGATCACCCAGCCGGTGATCCCGTAGTCGGGCCGCTTGATGCCGGCCGCCCGGAACTCCTCCTCGATCACCAACTGCTCGACGGCGTCGGCCGCACGACCCCACGGCTTGGGCCAGTGCGGCATCACGTAGCCGGTCTCGATCAGCTTGTCGCGCTGCGCTTCTTTACCCAGGGCGGCGATCTCGGCGGCGTCGGCGCGGATGCCGGTGCGCAGTTCTTCAGCCTCCGGCGGCAGGTCGAGGCTGTTCTCGCGGGCCGCGCCGGCGGCGGTGCGCTCGAATACATCGGCGGCCGGCGCGTCGCCGCCGAACAGTGCCGCACTCACCACCGCCCTACGCAGGTGCAGATGCGCGTCGTGTTCCCAGGTGAAGCCGATGCCGCCGTGCACCTGGATATTGAGTTCGGCATTGCGAACGTAGGCGGGGAAGGCCAGCGCCGCGGCCACCGCGGCGATCAGCCGGAATTGCTCCTCGTCCTCGGCCGCCGCGCGGGCGGCGTCCCAGACCGCCGCGATCCCGGACTCCGCGCCCACCAACATGTTCGCGCAGTGATGCTTGACCGCCTGAAAAGTGGCGATGGTGCGCCCGAACTGCTGACGCACCTTGGCGTAGTCGACGGCGGTGTCGACGCAGTCCGACGCCGCCGCCCACCGCCTCGGCGGCCAGCAACGTGCGGGCGCGGGCCAACGCCGAGTGGCGTACCCCTGTCAGGACGTCGTCGTCGGACACCCGCACGTTTTGTAGGCGGACGCGTCCGGATCGGCGCGTCGGATCGAAGTTCTCCGGCACCTCGACCGAGACACCCTCGCGGCCACGTTCGACCACCAGCACGTCGTCACCCGCGGCGATCAGCAGCAGCTCGGCCAGCCCCGCGCCCAAGACGATTCCGGCCTCACCGTCGGCCACGCCGTCATTGACCTGCACCTGTCCGTCCAGCCCGACGCCCGCGGTGACGGTTCCATCGATCAGGCCGGACAGCAGCCGCGACTTCTGTTCGGCGGTACCGTCTTTGGCGATCACCGCGGATGCGATCACGGTGGGTACGAAGGGCCCGGGCGCTACCGCGCGACCGAGTTCTTCGATCACCACGACGAGTTCGGGCAGCCCGTATCCTGAGCCGCCGTATTCCTCTTCGACGTGCAGGCCGAGCCATCCGAGCTCGACCAGGTTTTGCCAGAACCCGGGGCGTGGCTCGTCGGAGGCGTCGAGCAGCGATCGCGCCGCCCAGCGCGCCTTCTGCGAGGTCAAGAACCCGCGGGCTACCTCGGCGAGTTCACGATGGTCGTCGGTTATTGCGATACCCATGAGGGCCCTCCTCGCGCCGCATGCCAGCCGGGTTTGATTGTCCCGCTCCCCTCGGACCGCCGCACGGTCCGATCGTCGGAGCTGAAGCTGGGTGGCCTGCCCCGCTTCGAGGGGAAGCGGGGCGGCTGCCTAAAGAGTGTACTTAATGCGGGGAGGGCGCCAACCGGGGGCGTCTACTTGGGCGCGAACCGCTGCCCGGCGTCCAGGCGCAGGCATTGGCCGTTGAGCATCGGGTTGTCCACGATGGCGGCGACCAGCTTCGCGTACTCCTCGGGACGGCCGAGGCGCTTGGGGAACGCCGCGTCCTTGGTCAGCTGCGTGGCGAACTCGTCGGGGATGCCCTGGGTCAATCCCGTGGCGAACAGGCTCGGGGCGATTCCCAGCACCCGGATGCCCACCGAACCCAGGTCGCGGGCCATCGTCAGGCACATCCCGGCGATTCCCGCCTTGGCGGCGGTGTAGGCGACCTGCCCGATCTGGCCCTCGAACGCGGCGATGGAGGCGGTGTTGATGATGACGCCGCGCTCCCCGGTGTCGGGGTCTTCGGGCTCGTTCTTGGCCATGTGCGCGGCGGCCAGCCGGCTGATGTTGAAGGTGGCGATCAGGTTCAGGTCGATCACGGACTGAAAGGATTCGAGGTCGTGCGGACCCGATTTGGTCAGCGTCCGCTTGGCGATACCGCCGCCCGCGGTGGTGACCACGACATGTAGGCCGCCGAGTTTGTCGACCGCGGTCTGCAACGTCTCTTCGGTGCCGGTGAAGTCGGTGACGTCAACCGGGTAAAAGGTACCCCCGACGCCCTCGGCAACGGTCTTACCGTCGGAGCCCTCGCGGTCGAGGATGGCGACATCCGCACCGCGTTCGTGCAGCAGCTCGGCGCTGGCACGGCCCATTCCCGATGCGCCGCCGATGACGACGACCTTCTTCCCGCTGATCTCCATCCGGACGTCTCCTTTGTGGTTGTCAGAATCCTTGCGATCTGTAACGTTACGTAGGCACGCTAGCGTGTCCGCTCTTCAGGCCTGTCACCGAGCCATGCCAAGCTGGCAACCGTGCTCCTTCTCGATGTGGCAACGACGTCTGACGACGTCGGGAGCACGTCCGTCGCGGCTGACCAAAGTCGCGCGCATCGCCGACCTGCTGACCCGTGCCGCACCCGATGCCGCGGTGGTCGCGATCGTCGTGTCGTGGCTTTCCGGTGAGTTGCGGCAGCGCCAGATCGGCGTGGGGTGGGCGGCGCTGCGCTCGCGCCCGCCGGCGGCCCCCCACGCATCGTTGACCGTCGCCGGCGTCGATGCCACCTTCTCCGACATCGGCGCCGTGTCGGGCAAGGGCGCGCAGGCGCGCCGCGCCGCGCTCCTGAGCACCCTGTTCGCCGCCGCCACCGACACCGAGCAGACCTTTCTGTTGCGGCTCCTCGGCGGCGAACTGCGCCAGGGCGCACTGGCCGGGATCATGGCGGACGCCGTGGCGAAGGCCGCCGGCATCCCGGCCGCCGCGGTGCAGCGCGCCGCGATGCTGGGCGGGGACCTGCCGGCGGTGGCGGCGGCGACCCTCTCCGGTCCCTTGTCCGGCTCGGCCTCGGCGCTGGACGCGTTCACCCTGCGGGTCGGCCGGCCGGTTGGCCCGATGCTGGCGCAGACCGCGACCAGCGTGGCCGATGCGATTGAACGCCACGGCGGGCCGGCGATTTTCGAAGCCAAGCTGGACGGGGCGCGGGTGCAGATTCACCGCGCCGGTGACGAGGTCACCGTCTACACCAGAAGCCTGGACGACGTCACCGCCCGGCTGCCCGAAGTGGTGGAGGCGACGCTGGCACTGCCGGTCGACAACCTCATCGCCGACGGCGAGGCCATCGCGCTGCGGCCCGATAACCGGCCGCACCGCTTTCAGGTCACCGCCTCGCGATTCGGCCGCTCCGTCGACATCGACGCAGCCCTTGCCGCACAACGGCTTTCGGTGTTCTTCTTCGACATCCTGCATCGCGACGGCGTCGACCTGCTCGACGCGCCGACCACCGAGAGGCTGACCGCCCTCGATGCATTGGTGCCGCTGGCGCAGCGGGTCGATCGGCTGCTCACCGCCGACCCCGCGGAGGCGGGCGCCTTCCTGGAGGCGACGCTGGCCGCCGGCCATGAGGGTGTGATGGCCAAGGCGCCCGACGCGCCGTACCAGGCGGGCCGCCGAGGAGCGGGCTGGCTGAAGGTCAAGCCCGTGCACACTCTGGATCTGGTGGTACTCGCGGTGGAGTGGGGATCGGGGCGCCGGCGCGGCAAACTCTCCAATATCCACCTGGGCGCACGCGATCCGGCCAACGGCGAATTCATCATGGTGGGAAAGACTTTCAAGGGCATGACCGACGTCATGCTGGACTGGCAGACCGCCCGGTTCAGCGAACTCGCCATCGGCGGAACGGACGGTTACGTCGTCCAAGTGCGGCCCGAGCAGGTGGTCGAAATCGCGCTGGACGGCGTGCAGAAGTCGTCGCGCTACCCCGGCGGGCTGGCGCTGCGGTTCGCGCGCGTGCTGCGCTATCGCGACGACAAGAGCCCCGCCGAGGCCGACACGATCGACGCCGTGCGCGCGCTGTACTGACCCAGGGCTTTTGGACGGGCGCAGTTGGTTCTGCGCGCGTAGGGTTTCCGCCGTGGCAGTCACAGGGCGCGACGAAGACGTCAGCTACATCCACACCGATGAAGACCTGCCACCCGTCGCCATCATCGACCGCTCCCCTATCACCGCGCGGCACAAGATTGTCTTCGGGGTCATCGCGGTTGTCGGCGCCATCGCCTGGGCGATCATCGCGTTTGCCCGCGGCGAGACGTTGAACGCCGTCTGGTTCGTGGTCGCGGCGATCTGCACGTACATCATCGGATACCGGTTCTATGCGCGGCTCATCGAGATGAAGATCGTTCGTCCGCGCGACGACCGCGCGACCCCTGCCGAGGTTCTCGAGGACGGCACCGACTTCGTGCCCACCGATCGTCGCGTCCTGTTCGGCCATCACTTCGCCGCCATCGCCGGGGCCGGACCGCTCGTCGGTCCGGTGCTGGCCATGCAGATGGGCTATTTGCCGGGCAGCATCTGGATCATCATCGGCGCCGTATTCGGCGGCTGCGTGCAGGACTACCTGGTGTTGTGGATCTCCGCCCGGCGCCGTGGCCGTTCCCTTGGGCGAGATGGCCCGCGACGAGCTGGGCGCCGCGGGTGGGGCCGCCGCCCTCGTCGGGGTCCTCGTCATCATGGTGATCCTGATCGCGGTGCTGGCGCTGATCGTGGTGAGGGCGCTGGCCCAGAGCCCGTGGGGTGTCTTCTCGATCGCCATGACCATCCCCATCGCCCTGTTCATGGGCTGCTACCTGCGGTTCCTGCGTCCCGGGCGCGTTTCGGAGGTATCACTGATCGGCTTCGCGCTGCTACTGCTCGCGGTGGTGTCCGGCAGTTGGGTCGCCGAAACATCCTGGGGCGCATCCTGGTTCACGCTGTCTCCGGTCACGCTGTGCTGGTGCCTCATCGGCTACGGTTTCGCCGCGTCGGTGCTGCCGGTCTGGCTGCTGCTGGCGCCGCGGGACTACCTGTCAACGTTCATGAAGGTCGGCGCCATCGGGCTGCTCGCGGTCGGTGTCTGCATCGCACGGCCGGAAATCCAGGCACCCGCGATCTCGCAGTTCGCCACCAGGGGCAACGGTCCGGTGTTCGCCGGCTCGCTGTTCCCGTTTTTGTTCATCACTATCGCGTGCGGCGCGCTGTCCGGATTTCACGCGCTGATCTCGTCCGGAACGACGCCGAAGCTGCTGGAGAAGGAAAGCCAGATGCGGCTGATCGGCTACGGCGGCATGATCACCGAGTCGTTCGTCGCCGTCATGGCGCTGGTCAGCGCGGCCATCCTCGACCAGCACCTGTACTTCACCATCAACGCGCCGGCGGCGCAGACCGGTGGCACCGCGGCCACCGCCGCGCACTACGTCAACGGCCTCGGGTTGCCGGGCGGCCCGGCGACCGCAGACCAGATCAGCCAGGCCGCCAGCAGCGTCGGCGAGAAGTCGATCGTGTCGCGCACCGGCGGAGCACCAACGCTGGCCTGGGGAATGTCCGACGTGCTGCAGCGCGTGTTCGGCGGCGCCGGTCTCAAGGCCTTCTGGTACCACTTCGCGATCATGTTCGAGGCACTGTTCATCCTGACTACCCTGGACGCGGGCACCCGTGTCAACCGCTTCATGCTCTCCGACGCGCTGGGTCACCTGGGCGGGCCGCTGGCCAAGCTGCGGAACCCGAGCTGGCGCCCCGGCGTTTGGGGTTGCAGCCTGGCCGTGGTCGCGGCGTGGGGCGGCATCCTGCTGATGGGCGTGACCGACCCGCTCGGCGGTATCAACACGCTGTTCCCGCTGTTCGGTATCTCCAACCAGCTGCTCGCGGGCATCTCACTGACCGTCGTCACCGTGGTGGTCATCAAGAAGGGCCAGCTGAAGTGGGCGTGGATTCCGGGGGTTCCCCTGCTCTGGGATCTTGCGGTCACGCTGACCGCATCGTGGCAGAAGATCTTCTCCGCGGATCCCGCCGTCGGCTATTGGACGGAGCACTCCAAGTACCTGGCGGCCAAGCACGCGGGCAAGACGGCGTTCGGTTCGGCCAAGAACGCGCATCAGCTCGACGAGGTCATCAGGAACACCTTCATTCAGGGCACGCTGTCGTTCCTGTTCGCGGTGGCCGTCGTCATCGTGTTGATCGCCGGAATCGTGGTCGCGCTCGGGGCAATTCGCGGTCCCGCCAGCAAGTTGAGCCGGCCCTTGACCGAGGACGACCCGGTGCCGTCGAAGCGGTTCGCGCCCGCGGGAATGATTCCCACGGCCGCGGAGCGAGGGGTGCAGCGGCAATGGGACGAGCCGCCGACGTCGACTCCCGGCGTCGTGGGCGCTCAGGAACGTTGACCGCTGGTCGCCCACCTGCCGAAGTGCGGTAGCCGGGCGCGCACAACTAGGTAGTCAACTACGCGTGCGTACCGGCGATCGCCGACCGTACGTTGAGTACATCACCGGCTGACTACCTGGTCAACGGGGCCAAATGCGAAGAAGGTGGACGAAATGCTGGTCACGCCAACGGGAATCCGGACCGCATCCGATACCCCCAACGAGCCCATTCCGCAACCGCCTTCGGTCGAGACCGCACCCGCACAGGTCCTGATCAGCACCCAGCAGGTGCTCTTCGACACCGCCGTTGTCCAGCGGACGCGCCGCGACCCCCTCGGCAGCCGGATCGCCGCCGCGCTGCGGCGGATGGTCGCGGATGCGAATCAGCCGCGGCATCCCTACCTGAGGCATTACGCGTACTTCGAGGATGCCCGCATGGCACGCGAAATGGAGAGGCTGTGAACGCAATCATCAGCGTCGCCTGCGCCGGGCTGATGATGCTGCTCGCAGTGGGGACCTACAACCTGCAGTGGTGGCTCGAGCTCAACGACTACGAGCGCCATTTCGAGGACTGACCGAATTCGTAGGGCACGCCGCGCGAAAAGGTCGTGCCGAAGTCAGCGGCGCGGTCCTAAACTTGCGCGATGAGAGTCGGTATCGACTTTGGCACCACCCATACCGTCGTCGCGGCCGTCGACCGAGGCAACTATCCCGTCGTCTCCTTCGAGGGCATGGACGCGTGGCCGTCGCTCATCGCCGCCAACGCCGCCGGGGCGTTGCGCTTCGGCGCCCAGGCCGCTGCCGTCCGCCACGAACCGGGTTGGTCGGTGCTGCGCTCGTTCAAACGGTTACTCAACGACGCCGGACCCCAAACCGAGGTCACCCTGGCCGGCCGTGATCATCGCCTGGCCGACCTTCTCACCGGTTTCCTAGCCCAGCTGAAAGTCGATCTGCAGCGGCATTCGAACGTCGCCCTGGCGGCGGGCGAACCAATCGAAGTAGCGATCAGCGTGCCGGCGAACGCCTCGAGCGCCCAGCGCCTACTGACCCTGGATGCCTACGTGGCGGCCGGTTTTCACGTCGTCGCGCTGCTCAACGAACCGTCCGCGGCGAGCCTGGAATACGCCCACCGGTACCGATCCACCATCACCGCCAAACGCGAATACGTTCTCATCTACGACTTGGGCGGCGGCACGTTCGACGCGTCGCTGCTGAAAATGACTGGGCACGCGAACGAGGTAGTCATCAGCGAGGGCATCCAGCGCCTCGGGGGTGACGACTTCGATGAGGCGATCGTCGAGCTGGTGCTGGCCGGCGCGAACCTGCCCGGCCTCCACGCCGCCCAGCGCGACCTGCTGGCCGAGGAGTGCGCCACCCGCAAGGAGGCGGTCGGGCCGCAGACGCGCCGCTTCCTGGTCGACCTGTCCCCGGTCGATCGGCCCCCGTTCTCCTGCCCCATCGACGACGTCTACTCGGTCTGCGCACCGCTGGTCGAGCAGACGATGCACTTGCTCAATCGGGTCCTGCACGATCCGGCGCGGGGCCGCAAGGATGTGGACTGGTCGGAGGTGGCGGGCATCTACGTCGTCGGCGGGGCCGGGGGATTTCCGCTGGTGGCCCGGATGCTGCGCAGCACCTTCGGCGAGAAGCGGGTGAAACGCTCGCCGCACCCCTTCGCAGCCACGGCCATCGGGCTTGCCGTCTTCCTGGACAAGGAGTCCGGTTTCGCTCTGTCCGAACGCTTCTCGAGGAATTTCGGGGTTTTCCGGGAGGCCGAGGCCGGCGCCGGGGTCGTCTTCGACCCGATCGTGTGCAAGGACGTTTCGCTTCCGGCCGACGGGCAATCCCCGCTTGTGGTGAAACGAAAATACCGAGCGGCACACAACATCGGGCACTTCCGGTTCGTGGAATGCAGCCGCCTGGTCAACGGGCGGCCCGACGGCGATGTCACGCCGTATGACCCGGTGCTGTTCCCGTTCGACCCGGCCCTGCACGACCGCGACGACCTGGGGGGTCAGCCGGTCGGCCGTTGGATGGACGGGCCCGATGTCGAGGAGCGCTACGTCATCGCCCCCAGCGGTGCGGTCGAAGTGACGTTGACGACGCAGCCGGCCGGATTTGAACGCACCTTCCGCCTGGAGCGGTGCGCTTCCGCGAGTTGATGAGCCACTCCGCCATGCAGCTATACGACGTGATGCGAACAACTTTCGCGGCACGGGAATTCACCGACGATCCGTTGCCCGACGAGGTGCTGGGGCGCATCTTCGACAACGCCCGGTTCGCTCCCAGCGGCGGCAACAGGCAGGGCGCCCACGTCACCGTGGTGCGCGACGAAACGATCCGCCGCCGGCTGGCCGAACTCGGCAAGCCCGCCGCTCGCCGCTACTTCGCCCAGTTGCAGGCGGAGGAAAACCCCTGGAATTCGGTTCATCCCAGCGGCGTGCCGCAAGACGTCATCGACACGACCGAGATCCCCGACACGTTCGTCGCACCGATCGCCAAAGCGCCTGTGGTCCTTGTCGTTTCGGTGGACCTGGCCGTCGTCGCCGCCATCGATCAGGATCTGGACCGCGTCGGCATCGCGGGTGGGGCATCGGTCTACCCGTTGATCTGGAACATCTTGCTCGCCGCGCGTAGCGAGGGCTACGGCGGCACCATCACGACGATGGCCGTCGCGGCCGAAGAACACGTCCGCCGACTGCTGGGCATTCCCGACCTGCACGCGGTGGCCGCGGTAGTGCCGCTCGGAAAACCGGTGCGGCAGCTGACCAAACTGCGCCGCCGGCCGGTCACAGAGTTCATCACTCGTGATCGGTTCGACGGTCCGGCTTTTGACGGTTGATGAGGGTTCGCGACAACAGCGATAGCGTCGAACTATGACGGACATAGATTTGGACACTCTGTCGACCCCGGAACACGGCTACACCGTCGACGACCGGGACGACGACGACCCGGTCCTGCTCGACCGGGAGGGCAAACACGTTGAAACCTGGCGCGAGCGATACCCCTACGACCATCGGATGCCGCACGAGGAGTACGAGCGGCTGAAACGGCGGCTGCAGATCGAGCTGTTGAAATTGCAAAAGCACAACAAGCGCATCGGCGGTAGGCATGTGATCCTGTTCGAGGGGCGTGACGCGGCCGGAAAAGGCGGAACCATCCAGCGATTCATGGAGCACCTGAACCCGCGCAACGCGCGCGTCGTGGCGCTGGAGAAGCCGACCGAACAAGAGAAGACGCAGTGGTATTTCCAGCGCTACATCAGCCATCTACCGTCGGGCGGCGAGATGGTGTTGTTCGACCGCTCGTGGTACAACCGCGCCGGCGTCGAGAAGGTGATGGGGTTCTGCACCCCGGAGCAGTACGCCGAATTCTTGGAGCAGGCGCCGCCGTTCGAAAGGATGCTGGTTGACAACGGCATCATCCTGACCAAGTTCTGGTTTTCTGTATCGCCGGCCGAACAACGCACCCGGTTCGCTGTCCGGTTGGTGGATCCGGTGCGACAGTGGAAGTTCTCCCCGATGGACATCGAATCGGTGAACAGGTGGGATGACTACACCGCAGCGAAGGAAGCGATGTTCGAGGCGACCGACACCGACATCGCTCCGTGGATCGTGGTGCGAAGCAACGACAAGAAGCGCGCCCGGATCAACGCGATGCGCTATCGTGCTGGCAAACGCCGAATACGACGATAAGGACGATGAGGTGGTGGGCGAGCCGGATCCGCAGATCGTGGGCCGGGCGCTGACCGACTGAGGTGAAGGGAACGTTCATGTCCACATGGCTCATCACCGGGTGCTCGACCGGGCTCGGTCGCGCGCTCGCTCAGGCCGTCATCGGCGCCGGCCACAACGCCGTCGTCACCGCGCGTGACGCCGCCACGGTCGCCGACCTTGCCGAGTCGGCACCCGAACGGGTGCTCGCCGCTGCTCTCGATGTCACCGATCCGGCACAGGTCACCTCCGCCGTGCAGCAGGCGATTGAGCGGTTCGGTCACATCGACGTGCTGGTCAACAACGCCGGCTACGGCTATCGCGCTGCGGTCGAGGAAGGCGACGACGCCGACGTCCGCGCGCTGTTCGAGACGCATTTCTTCGGCACCGTCGCGATGATCAAGGCCGTACTGCCCGGCATGCGGGCGCGCCGCAGCGGTGCCATCGTGAACATCTCCTCGATCGGCGCGCAGCTGACCCCAGTGGGGTCCGGCTACTACTCGGCGGCCAAGGCCGCGATCGAAGGCATCAGCGGAGCCCTTCGCGGCGAGCTCGCCCCGCTGGGCATTTCGGTGACCATCGTCGAGCCGGGCGCGTTTCGCACCGACTTCGCCGGACGTTCGCTGGTCCAATCAGCCACCGCCATAGACGATTACGCCGCGACCGCCGGGCAGCGCCGCAAGGAGAACGACACCATGCATGGCAATCAGCCCGGCGACCCCGCCAAGGCGGGCAACGCGATCATCGCGGCCGTCGAATCGCCTGAGTCACCGGCATTTTTGTTACTCGGGCCCGACGCGCTCGCCGCCTATCGCTACAGGGCGGACGCGCGGGCGGCCGAAATCTCGCAGTGGGAAGAGCTGACCAGTAGCACCGACTTCGGCTGAGCCCTAGCCGCGCACCTGGGGCAGAACGTCGCGTTGCCATGCCGCGAAGAACCCATCCATGTCCGGCCCGATCTGCTGCACGTAGATTTCGTCGACGTCGGCGTCGATGTACTCGCGGACCTGCGCGATGTGCTTGTCGGGGTCCGGGCCACAAGCCACGCTCTCGCCGACGGTCTCCGGCGGCACCAGCGACTGCAGGGCGGCGAAATCCTTGGGCCGAGGCAGGATTTGGGAGGTTTGGCCGGGCAGACCCTCATTGGCCCACAACCGGTGCGCGGTCTTCAGCGCGGCGTCGGCGTCGGAGTCCCAGCAGACTTTGGTACCGCCCTGCACCGGCTTGTCGCCGCCGCCGGACTCCCGGAATTGCTTGACCAGGTCGCCGTCGGGCATGGCGATGCTGTATCCATCGCCGATGCGGGCGGCCAATTCGACGGCCTGTGGGCCGAACGCCGAGACGTAGATCGGCACCGGCTGTTCCGGCCGCGTGTAAACCTGCGCTTCCTGTACTTCGTAGTGCTTGCCGTGATGGCTTACCTCACCACCTTTGTGCAGCTTGCGAATAACGTCGATCGACTCCTCGAGCATTTCGAGGCGCACACCGGCGGACGGCCAGGGATCGCCCAGGATGTGTTCGTTGAGGGCCTCGCCGCTGCCCACCCCGAGCACGAAGCGCCCGTCGAGTTGCACGGCCGCGGTGGCCGACGCCTGCGCGATGATCGCCGGGTGGATTCGGATCGTCGGGCACGTGACGGCGGTGCTGACCGGCAGTGACGTCGCCTCCGACAGCGCACCGATCACTCCCCACACGAATGGGCTCTGACCCTGCTCGTCGTTCCACGGGTGATAGTGGTCTGAGATCCACAACGCCTCGAATCCGGCGTCCTCCGCACGCTTGGCCTGGTCGATGAGTTCCTTCGGGCCGAATTGCTCGCAGGTGAGAAAGTATCCGATCTTGGTCATGGCGCCGGGTTACCCGCTGCGCGCCCGGTTATGCAACCGCTGGCGGCGTCGATCCCGCTGCACGCCGGGAGCGGATTCGATCGTGGCAAACGAATGTCGCCGCCCCCATCGATGCGCTGCGCCGCGAATTGGGCTGCGATCCCTTGCTTTTCCGCTTCAGCGGATGCGCGAGGACGAGCGGGAGGCCGCTTTCGTCGCGTAGCCAACCTGCCGCAGGGACCCCAGGCGGGCAAACGCTTCACGCCCCTACCGGGGCTGGCGAGGCGGGTGTGACTAGAGAAACGCAATCCGACGCTTCGCAACGCAGAGCGAGAGCAGCTTCGCCGATTCGGAGAAGGTAGTTCTCCGCAGTCGAGAGACAGATTACGATCGCTGGTGACCTGTGCCGGTGTCGCCGAGCCGGGTCCCGCCGGCCCACAACGATCGGAGTCCATCATCGACGCCTGGATTCTCGACGCGGTCCGCACGCCCCGCGGGCGCGGCCGCCCCGACGGCGGACTGCACGGCGTGCATCCGCAAGCCCTGCTCGCACGGTGCCTCACCGCGCTGGCCGAGCGCGTTGGCTTCGATCCGGCCAACGTCGACGACGTGATCGCCGGCAACGGCATTCTCAGCGGGGACCATGGCGACGACATTGCGCGCCTGTCGGTGCTGCTGGTCGGCTGGCCCGAGAGCGTTCCCGGGATGACGTTGAGCCGATTCTGCGGGTCGGGCCAACAGGCGGTGACCGTTGCGGCATCGGGTATCGCCGCGGGCAGCGAGGATCTGGTGATCGCCGGCGGTGTCGAGTCGATGTCGCGCTGGGACGTCACGGCGGGCGTCCCGACCATCGACGGCAATAACCCAGCTCTGCGCGCGGTGTATCCGACTGTTCCGCAGGGTATTTCGGCCGACCTCATCGCCACCCTGGAGGGATTCACCCGCGAGACGGTCGACGACTACGCGGCGCAGAGCCAAAGTCGTGCCGGCGCGGCCATCGAGCAGGGACGCTTCGAACATTCGCTCGTCGGCGTGCCGACACCGGACGGTTGCGTCGATCGTGACGAGCATCCCCGTCCGGGCACCACCACCGAGTCGCTGGCCCGTCTCAAACCTGCTTTCGCGGGGCTGGGCGCCGCGTGTGCCGATGGTGAGCGGCGCACCTTCGACGAGATATGTCTGCAGCGCTATCCCGGCATCGACCGCATCGATCACGTGCACCATGCGGGCAACTCCTCCGGGGTCGTCGACGGCGCCGCCGCGGTGGCGCTGGCCTCCTCGAACTGGATGCACACCCATCGAGTGGCGCCGCGCGCGCAGATCCGGGCCACCGCGGCCATCGGCAGCGAACCGATCATCATGCTCACCGCTCCCGGACCCGCGGCTCAGCGATGCCTCGAGCGCGCCGGCATGACCGTGGCCGACATCGATCTCTGGGAGATCAACGAAGCCTTCGCCGCGGTCCCGCTCAAGACGATACGCGATCTCGACATCGACCCGGAGGTGGTCAATGTCAACGGCGGAGCGATAGCGCTCGGGCACCCCATCGGTGCCACCGGCGCCATGCTGATCGGCACCGTGCTGGACGAACTCGAACGTCGTGATCTGACAACGGGACTGGTGACCATGTGCACCGGCGGCGGGATGGGCACGGCAACGATCATCGAGCGGGTATGACGGTGCCCGACACCGTGGAGCTCGAACGGCCCCGCAACGGGGTCGTCATCCTGCGGCTCAATCGCCCGCAGCGGCTCAACGCCATCAACGAGGCAATGCAGACCGAATTGCAAGCAGCCCTCGATGATTTGGCGGCCGATCCCACGGTCCACGCCGTCGTGCTAACCGGTGCCGGACGCGGGTTCTGCGCGGGCATCGACATGCGCGACTTCGGGCCCTCGATGTTGGACGCGAGCGCGCCCGCACTGGACCGGATGCGGTTTCAGGAAAGGATGGCCGCCCTCGCCGAAGCGGTGCGAACGTTGCCGCAGCCCGTCATCGCCGCCGTCAACGGCCCCTGCGTCGGGGCCGGGCTCGCGCTATGCCTGGCCGCGGACATCCGAATCTGCTCGGCGGCAGCCTCTTTCGGCAATGCCGCCATCCTGCTCGGGCTCTCAGGCGCGGAGATGGGCATGAGTTACCACCTGCCACGCATCGTCGGCACCAGCGTTGCCGCCGACTGGATGCTCACCGGCCGCACCGTGTCGGCCACCGAGGCGGACCGGCGCGGTCTGGTCAGCGACGTCATCGAGCCGGATGGGTTGGCCGGTCGCGCGGTGGAATTGGCGTCGCTGATCGCGAGCCATGCCCCGCTCGGCGCGCAACTGACCAAGCGCACCCTTCAGGTCAACACCGACGCCGCGAGCCTGGAATCGGCGATGGAACTGGAAAACCGCAATCAGGTGATCTGCCATGCGACCGACGAGGCGGCCGAGCGCCGCAAGAAGTGGTCGTCGTGACCGGTCCCTTAAAGGACGTTCGCATCGTCATGATGGGCGGATGGGGGCCCGCACCGTTTTGCGGAATGCTGTTGGGAGATCTAGGCGCCGAAGTCATCCGCATCGATGCGCTGGCGGGTGTCGACGGCCCGCTGCCCGTCGACCACACGGTCCGCCGCAGCCAGCGTTCACTCGCCGCCGACGTGAAGGATCCGCGGGGCCGGGACCTCGTGCATCGGCTGGCCGCCCGGGCCGATGCCTTCGTCGACGTGTACCGGCCCGGGGTGGCCGAGCGACTGGGCATCGGCCCGGACGAACTGCGCGAGCACAATCCCCGCCTGGTCTATGCCCGCATGACCGGCTACGGGCAGGACGGGCCCCTGGCCGGCCACGCCGGTCATGACATCAATTACCTTGCGCTGACCGGCGCCTTGCACGCGATCGGCACCGCCGAATCACCGATACCGCCGCTGAACCTCGTCGGCGACTACGGTGGTGGCGGAATGCTCTTGGCCGTGGGGCTGCTGAGCGCGATCCTCGAGGCCCGCGAATCGGGCGCGGGCCAGGTCCTCGACGTGGCAATGGTCGACGGCGTCGCCGCCCTGCTGGCACCGTATTTCGGCATGCTGCCCGCCGGCACATGGCGCGACCGGCGTCACGACAATCTGCTCGACGGGGCCGCGCACTTCTACGGCGCGTACGCCACGGCCGGCGGGGGCCACATCGCCGTCGGAGCCATGGAACCGAAGTTCTACGCCGAGCTGTGCGACCGGCTCGACGTGGCTGTGCCCCACGACGATGGTGACCCGGCGGCGTGGGCGGCCCATCGGGCCGCACTCGCCGCGCGCTTCGCCGAGAAGCCCCGCGCCGAGTGGGAGCGCCTGCTCGACACACCGGGATGCTGTGCGACACCGGTGCTTTCGCTGACCGAGGCACCGCGACATCCGCACAACGTCGCGCGGCAGACCTTCATCGAGCTCGACGGGATTACCCAGCCCGCACCGGCGCCGCGGTTTTCCCGAACCCGTCCGGCCACTCCCGCACCGCCGTCGCTGCCGGGGGATCACACCTGCGCGGTGCTGCGTGAGCTTGGTCTGGACGCCGACGCCATCACCGCGCTCGAGGACGCCGGCGTGGTGGCCCAAAGCAGCTCAGAGTGACCAACCCAGAGAGGACGACTATGTCGTGGGACTTCTCCACCGACCCGGAGTGGGCAGAACAACTGCAGTGGGTCGAAAGCTTCGTGCGCGACGAGTGCGAACCGATCGACCTGATCGTCAGAGAATCTCACGACCTCAATGACCCGGTGCGCCAAGCGCTGATCCCGCCGCTACAGGAAATCGTGAAAAAGCGCGGGCTGTGGGCGACCCACCTGGGCCCGCACCTGGGCGGTCCGGGCTTCGGACAGGTGAAGCTGGCGCTGCTCAACGAGATCCTGGGGCGCTCGGAATGCGCGCCGATCGTCTTCGGCTCACAGGCTCCCGATTCCGGGAACAGCGAAATCCTGGCGCACTACGGCACACCCGAGCTCAAGGAGCGCTACCTGGAGCCGCTGTTGGACAACCGCATCATTTCGTGTTTCTCCATGACCGAGCCGCAGGGCGGGGCCGACCCCAAGGTGTTTCGCACCACCGCGGTGCAAGTCGGTGATCACTGGGTCATCAACGGAGAGAAGTGGTTTTCATCGTTTGCCTCGATGGCGTCGTTCATCATCGTGATGGCGATGACCGATCCCGAGGCGCCGCCCTATGAGCGCTACTCGATGTTCGTCCTTCCCGGCGATACCCCCGGCATCAACGTACTGCGGGACGTCGGGCTGGGTTACCAGCCGACCGGCGGCGGGCGTGAGGGCTATGTCCGTTACGAAAACGTGCGCGTGCCGGCCGATCACATGCTGGGCCCGCGCGGCGGGGCCTTCGTCGTCGCGCAGACCCGCCTGGGCGGCGGGCGGATTCACCACGCCATGCGCACGGTGGGCCTGGTCCGCCGAATCTACGACATGATCTGCGAGCGTGCGGTGTCGCGCTACACCCAGGGCGAGGCGCTCGCCAACAAGCAACTCGTGCAGGAGATGATCGCCGACTCGTGGATGGAGATCGAGGCGTTCCGGCTGCTGACCCTTCAAACAGCTTGGAAAATCGACCAATTCAACGATTACAAGGCCGTGCGAGCCGACATCTCGGCGGTGAAGGCGATGATGCAGAAGGTCCTGCATGACGTCTCATCTCGCGCGCTTCAGGTGCACGGGTCGTTGGGCACCACCCACGAGATGCCGTTCGTGCAATATCTGGTGGAGTCGTTCGTGCTCGGGCTGGCCGATGGTCCGACCGAAGTGCACAAGGTCACGCTGGCACGGCTGCTGCTCAAAGACCGTGAACCGGCTCCCGATCTGTTCCCCTCCGAACACCTGCTGCGGTTGCGCGCGGCCGCGGAGGCCAAGTTCGCCGACAAGCTGGCGGGCATCCCCCGCGGCTGAGCGCGAACCCGAATCAGACGGCCTTGGTGACGCCGACGTAGGACAGGACCACGTCGGAATCGTCGGTCACCCGGTTGAGCACCGCATAGGAGCGGATGAACGACTGGCCCACGCACCCGTCGATCTTGACGTGGAAGTTGCTGACCATCACCCAGGGGTTTGGGCCCCTGAATTGTTTCTTGACTACCGGCACCACCATCACGAGGCCGGGCTTGAGCCCCACGTTGAGCACGCCGGCGATCGGAGCAACGACCAACGGCAGCACGTCACCCGGCACGCCGGTCACCGGTCCCGTCACACCCGGGGTGATGCCGGCGGTGCCCCCGATCGTGACGCCGTCGGACGTGCTCATGTCGATTCCACAGCCGATCTCGTAACCCACCTCGAGCACGCCCTGGGGCTGTCCCGGTCCCACCAAGGAGCCGACGAATATCCCGCTGGCGAGGTATTCGCGGGACGACACCGCGGTGGTCAACGGCGCCACCGGAAGCTGCTGCTCGTCCCTGGCGCCCAGGCCCAGGGTCCAGCCGTCGGGAGTCTTGAGGATTACCGGAGGGTTCGAGGGCAACGATCCCTCGGCCACCGGCGCCGCTTCGGGAGGGGCCGGTTCGGCATCGGGATCCGCACCCGTCGTCGGCGCCGTGGGCAAAGACATAGCCAGGCACACGGCGGCCGCCAGGGCGCGACGAACGACCACGGCTATGGGCCTCACAGGCGACACCGTACGCATCCGACAAATCGAGTCGCGAAATTTGCTGGCCGGCAAATCGAAGTCGTTGTGTGTTTGTAACTGTCATGCGATAAGGGAGCGAAGGTAAGAATCGGCCGTTGAAAGCCAACGAATCCCGGCGGAAACCAGGAGGTGGCGATGACGCTTCACACGTGTGCTCGCGGACTGCTTGTCGGCGCAGCGGTGCGCCATCGCCCTTGCGGGCGGCGCCGGCCTCGCGCACGCGGACCCGAACGTTGATCCACGCCCCCAGCCGCCGGGGATGGACGACGTCTGGAGCCCGTTTCCGACTACCTGGACTAACCCGTCCAACGAAGGCCAGCCCGTGAACGATTCGGGTGATGTCGGAATGATTTGCGAAAACCTCCTGGTCCGCTGCCAGTAGGACGTATCGCTCGGGGCTAAGCCAGCGTCGACCTGGCGCGGTCCAGCAGTCTCGGCAAAACCGCTGCCATGGCTTCCAATTCGGCTCGCGGCTCGGCTCGTCGGCGATTGTGTTTGACGATCAGCGACCACGTCGCCACCGATTTGAAGCACGCCAGTGCCGTGAACCACGCCAAATCGGTGATCTCACAACCCATCTCAGACCGGTACAGCGCGGCGAGCTCAGCGATCGGTGGCACCATTCCGTCCGGGGCGACGCGCCGGTAAGTGTCCGGGTCGCAGTTGATCAGGAACCAGCCCGCGTCGATGCGGGGATCGCCTATTGACCAGATCTCCCAGTCGATGACCGCGTTGATGCGCGATCCGGCCGCGAGCAGGTTGCCCAGCCGAAAGTCACCGTGCACCACGCTGGGCGTCATCGCGCTCGGTCCGCAATGCAACAGCGCGTCACGCACTTCCGGCCAATCGGGTGCCAGTGCCGGGTCGACGGTCCGCAGCGTGGCGGACCAGCGGTGGACTTCGGCGACCGGATCGACTACCGGTTCGTCGCCCAGCCCAAGCGCCGTTGGCTTGAGTCTGTGCAGCGCGGCCATGGCGCGGCACGCATTTCGATACCGATCGCCGAGATCGGGCACTGGCGCGCAATCGTCGAACAGCGGTTCCACGCACTCGCCGTCGACGTGCGTCATCACGTACAGGGGCGGCGTTTCGGGCGGATCCCCCGCGTCCTCCCACAGTACGGTTGGCACCGGAACACCGCTCGTTTCAAGCGCTTTGATGATGCGAGCCTGGCGCAGCACGTCGCGATGCGCGACCGGTGCGACACCCGGCGGAGCGACTTTGATGACCACGCGTTGGCCATCCCTGGTGCCGGCGAAGGTGAGGCTGGAGGCTCCCCCGGCCAGCGAAGCGACGTCGACGACGCGAGCACCGTCAAGTCGCCGGCGCAGCTCGGCGGGATCGAGCTCGGCCATTCAGCCCGCCGGCGCGGTCCAGCCGACCTCGGCGAGGAAGGGCTGGGTGTGCGCGATGCGCCCGGTCAGGATCTTCGGATCACCCGTGCACAATCGGAACGCCGCTTCGGTGATCAGCGCGATGTCCTCGGTGTCGGTCTTGGCCAGATCGAGGGTGCCGGCGCCGGGCGTGGCCACGGGGTTGGACGGGGCGGCGGCGTTGACCGCGATCCCATCGTCATACAGTTCGGCCGCAAGGCTTTTCGTCAATCGGTTGAGTGCGGCTTTGGCCGTACCGTAGATGCCGAAGCCCGCGGTTCGGTCGAACTCCGAGAAGGGCGGCCCGGGTGGCAGGTCACCGCCCACCGAGGTGAGGTTCAAGATCCAGCCGCGTCCGCGCTCGCGCATCGCGGGTATTGCCAGCTGGCACAGATGCAGCGGCCCGAGCACGTGCATCTCCATCATCAGCCGGGCCCGCCGCTCGGGAAATCCGTCGAGAGGCCGAAGGAACGTCACCGCGGCGTTGTTGACCAGGATGTCGGGTGCTCCGACGGCGCTGATCACTTCGGCGAAAAGCCGTTCCCGGTCTTCGGATTGGGACAGATCCGCTTGGACGGCAATGGCTTTTCCACCAGCGGCGACAATCTCGTCGCGGGTCTGGCTCAGCGACCCCTGGTACTTCGGGTCGGGGTCCATCGTGCGGGCTGTCAACGCCACCGTCGCTCCGCGTTCGGCCAGCCGCGCGGCGATTGCCCTGCCCAGGCCCCGGCTGCTTCCGGTTACCAGAGCCACCATTCCGTCGCAGCGTTGAGCGCTCATCGTCCGCCTCTCCGAACCCGTCGCTGGAAACGGCTTCTCCGCATCAGAGAATGCCATTATCGCCGGTTGAGCGGAAGTCTGGGCTCGACGCGTTTCGAATTCGTCAGCGCCGACGTCGCGACCGGCCTGCCGTCCGGCGCAACGCATCGAGGGAGTACGCGCCGCCGCCGAAGAAGACCAGCAGGAAAAAGCCGAAGCAGAAGAGGATCGCCAAAGCTCCGCCGTTTCCTGCGGGCGGATCGGCGACGGGCCACAGCGCCTTGGGTTGATGAATCGAGAAGTAAGCGACCGCCATCTCCCCCGAGGCGATGAACGCGGCGGCGCGGGTGAACAATCCGCCGGCGATGAGCAGACCCGCGACGATTTCGATCAGCCCGGCATACCAACCGGGCCAGGATCCGACCTCGACGACGACGGGCGAGCGGACGGGCCAGTCGAACAGGCTCCTCGACCCGTATGCGGCGAAGAGCAAACCGTAGACACACCGAAACACGCTCAGTACGGCCGGGGCGTAGCGGGTCAGTCTTTGGTCCAGATTCGTCGTCACGCTGGCTAGGTTACGGTCGCGACCCAGGCGGCAGGCGCCGCCACAGCCGGTGCCGGCTCGATGCCGCGGGTGCCTGCTCGCCGCCGCGCGCGGGGTACGTCGCCGCCAGCGACGCTCGTTCTCCGATCACCTGGCTGACATCGAATTCCACTGGATGCGCGACAAGCGTCATTGGCGCAACCCTTCGTCAGTGAAGACGACGTTCATTCGACGCCCTGTCATGTAAATACGTACGTGTACCCAGGTATGCAAGGAGGCGTTTTGACCTATCTCGTTCTCCTCGGCGCCATATTCGCAGAAGTGATAGCGACCAGCCTGCTCAAGAGCACCGAAGGCTTCACCCGACTGTGGCCGACCGTGGTGTGCCTGATCGGCTATGCCGTCTCCTTCGCGCTGCTGGCGGTGTCGATTTCGCGCGGTATGCAAACCGACGTCGCCTACGCGTTGTGGTCGGCGATCGGTACCGCCCTCATTGTGCTGATCGCCGTGCTGTTCCTGGGCTCGCCGATTTCGGTGACGAAGGTCGTCGGCGTCGGGCTGATCATCGCCGGAGTCGTGACGCTCAATCTGACCAGCGCGCACTGACCGCCGGCGGCGGCCCGGCGCCCCCAAGCTATCCTCAATACCGCACGCAGCGGCAAGTTCTCGTCGGATCGTGCCATTACCGAGTACTGCGACGAGGTTGGAACGACTGGCCGCTGACGGTCAAGATCTAGTGCTGGCCGGGCATCTCCGGCCCTCCGCCGGTAATTAGCCTGCCGTCCCGGCAACCAACGCCAACCGCCTTCGCGGCAGATCCGCGCGAAACGGACTAGGGTGGGCGCTCACGCTGAGGCGCAAGTGGACGTTCCCGCGGCCGGCCGCAAGGATCGACGCAACGACGGCAGGAGAGATGTGACCCTACGCTTCCGCAGCCTTGCCCTGGCTCCGCTGACCATGGTGCTGGCGCTGCTGCTCGCTCCGTCGGCCTCCGCCGACACCTACACTGACCAGCTGGTGAGCAGGTTCGACGCCCAGACGCATGTGGTGGTTGACCCGGGGGCCAGGCCGCCGCTGCAGAACCCCGACAAGCTGAACCAGCAGATCCTCACCAGCGCGTGGACGTGGAGTTCGGGCCCGCCGGTCTGGGTGGCGGCGGTGTCGCCCGCCCAGAGTGGTGTGACCACGGCCGACGCCATTCACGCCGCCATGCTGAGCCGCAACGCCGAATTCAGCGGGGTCATCCTGGTCATCGACTCTCGCGGCTACCACGTGCGCGCCTACAACGTGCCCAAGGCCATTGCGGACAACGTCGATCAATTCATGAATCAGTCGGCGAAAGATCACCGCAACGACCCGTACGGCGCGACGAGCGCATTCGTCGGCAAGCTGGCGAGCGCCAACGCGGTCTCCCGCGGCCCGGCGACCACCTCTCCCGTCGCGCACGAAAAGCACGACGACTGGGCCTGGCTGAAGGTGACGCTGGTCATTTTCGGCATCGCGCTGGCCGTTACCGGCTTGCTCGGGTTCGCCGTACACCGAAGTCGTAAGCACCGCAAGGACACCGAGGTGCGCGAGGAGATAAAGCAGGGGCTGATTGCGGCCACGTCGAATGTCAGTGACCTCGACAACGCGGTGCTGACCGATAGCAGCGCAGATGTCAGCGCCGAGTCGTTGAAAGCCAACTCCAGCCTGTACGACGCCCGAAATGCTTATGAGAAAGGCGATTACGGAGCCGCGCGGGCGCATCTGCGGGTGGTGGAGTCCACGGTCGCGAAGGCCAACCGGAAGCTCGACCCACGGCGGCCCACGCCCGACGTCGCCGCCGTCACTTCGGTGCCGGCCGACGATCGCAAGCAGGCCACGGTGCACACCACGAACCCCGACACTGGTGAGTCGGTGACGATCAACAACAACAACTACAGCACCACCGCGCAGCCGGGCTACCCGTACTACTACGGCGGTGGCTACCACAACGGGATGTTCTTCTACCCGGGCTATTACCCGTACGCGTTCTGGGGTCCGAGCTGGACGTGGGCGCTGACCGACGTGCTGCTGATGGATGCGCTGCTGGACGACCATTGGGGCGGCAACTACGAGCGCGGCTTCGAGGCCGGCCGCGATTCCGCCTTCGCCGATGCCAACAGCTACAGCTATGACGGTGGACAGGGAACCGGTTACGACAGCCCACCGGCAGACGTGGGGTTCACCGGCGGCTACCAGGACTCGGGGGGCGCCGACATCGGATTCGCGGGCGGCGACGCTGCGTACTCCGGCGGCGGCGACGCTGGCTTTGGCGGCGGGTGGGACTCCGGTGGCGGTTGGGACTCCGGCGGCTCCGATTTCGGCGGCGGATCGGACTTCGGCGGCGGGTCTGATTCCGGCGGCGGCGACTTCGGATTTTGAATCTTGCGGGATGTCATCAAGGAGCGGGACTCCGGAAAGCAACGACGTCCGGTCGCAATCGTTGAGGTAGCGTTCTCCGCGAGCCTTCGGTAATCCCACGGCGAAGCAAGGACTGAAGAATGAGTTCGTCTTTATATGGTCTGCTGACCGTACTTACCCTTGTCCTGGCCCTGACGTTGGCGGCCGTCGCTGCCGTGTACGTAAATCGCTTGCAGCGCCGAACGACTGCTCCGGTCAGCGAAGATATCGGGAGCGCCAAAGCGGTTCTGCACAAGGTGCGTAAAGGCGAACCGATGTCACAGGACGAGTTGGACTATGCGAGGCATCTCGCTGCCGATCGTGGTTCGCTGATGACCCTTTGCATCCCGGGCGCTTTGTTCATGTTGGGCTGCTTCTATGTCTTCGGCAGCCTCTACCACTTGCACGGAGCGACTCCCTCCGAGCGGGCGTTCCTCGGCGTGATCCCCATGTTGACCTCGACGAACCTGGCCATTCAGATTCGCCGCCACGCACGGTTGAAGCGGCGACTGAGCAAAGTTTCCTGACGAAAGACAAGACCGGGCATCGTGTGCGGTCACATGCAGCCGGATGGGCCGGCAGAGCCTTCGCGGTCGCGTTCGGGTTGCGGTGTTCCTGGTCTTTGCACGATGATGTGTCAATTGGGCACATGACCGTCTACTATTTGGCGGGCACGAGGGCGAGAGCGGGGGGCACGACCACGATGTCCGTTCCGGGTCGCGAGCGATGATCGAATGAGTCCTCGTTCAGTCGGGCGGACCGCCCTTTCGCGAATCTGGATGCCGTTGGTCGCCGTCGTTGCGGTCGGAGTGGGTTTGCTGTGCATGTACAAGGTGCATCAGTTCTCCGAACCGGAGCCGGTCATCACCGTCAACGGCCCGCAGGCACCCGAGGAGTTCAATCTCAAACGGATCACCTATGAGGTCTTCGGGTCCGCGGGGCAAGGCGGGAAACTCGTCTACGTCGACATCGATGGCCATCCGCACCAGGTTGATATCACGACCCTGCCCTGGTCCCACACGGAGACCACCACGCTCACCGTCGCATCCGGCAGCATCTCGGTGCACGTTCATGGCGGTCAGGTGGGTTGCCGGATGCTGGTGGACGGCATTGTCCGCGACGAGCAATCGGGCGACCATCAGGACGCCGACGTCCAGTGCAGGGTGAAGTCGGCATGACCGAGCATCGCCTCGACGAGCCCCGCGTCAAACGCCCCTTCATCCCCAGGATGGTCCGCGCTTTCGCGATCCCGATCATCTTCTTTTGGGGTCTCCTCGCGGTCACCACGAATACCTTTATGCCCCAAGTGGAACGGGTCGCAGAAGAGCTCGCCGGGCCGATGGTCCCGCACTACGCACCCTCGCAGCGGGCGCTGCTGCACATCGGCGAAAAGTTCCACGAATCCAACTCGACAAACTTGACCATGGTGGTGTTCGAGGCGAACCGACCCCTGGGAGACCAGGACCACCGGTATTACGACGATTTGATGCGCCGCCTCGAGCACGACACCAAGCATGTGCAGTACGTGATGGATTTGTGGGGCAAGCCATTCACCGCGGCCGGGGCGCAAAGTGTTGATGGCAAGTGCACCTATGTGCTCCTGCGTCTCGCCGGCGACATCGGCCAGATTCAGGCCAACCAGTCCGTGGACGCCGTCCGCGACATCATCAAGAAGGACACACCGCCACCCGGGCTCAAGGTCTACGTCAGCGGCGCGGCTCCGCTGGCCTCCGACACACTCGCCATCGCCAATGCCAGCCTGAACAACGTCACGATCGTCACGATCATCCTCATCGTCGTGATGCTGCTGCTGGTGTACCGCACCCCCGCCACGCTGTTGGTGCCCTTGCTCGGAGTCCTCATCGAGATGCTCGTCGCGAAGGGCATTGTCTCGACCCTCGGGCATTACGGGTACATCGAACTCTCATCGTTCGCGGTGAACATCGTCATCGCGTTGACCCTGGGAGCGGGAACGGATTACGGCATTTTCCTGATGGGCCGATATCACGAGGCGCGACAGGCCGGCGAAAGCCGGGAGGACAGTTTCTACATCGCGTACAAGGGTGTCGCTCCCATCATCATCGGGTCTGGCCTCACCATCGCAGGCGCGTGTTACTGCTTGACGTTTGCGCGCCTGAACTACTTCCACACCATGGGCCCGGCCGTCGCGATCACCATGCTGTTCACCATTGCGGCGGCGATGACGCTGGGGCCGGCCGTCTTGACCGTCGGCAGCCTATTCGGGATGTTCGACCCGAGAACCAGCGCCAAAGGCGTTCTCTATCGGCGCATCGGGGCGAGCGTGGTGCGGTGGCCGGTGCCGATCCTGGTAGCCAGTTCCGCCGTCGTCATGCTCGGGGCGATCTTCGTGCCGAGCTATCGGCAGAACTACGACGATCGGCAGTACCAGCCGCCCAATGCTCCCGCGAATCTGGGTTTTCAGGCTGCCGATCGGCACTTCCCCAAGAGCAAGCTGTTCTCCGAGATGCTGATGATCGAGTCCGACCACGACATGCGCAACTCGGCCGACTTCATCTCGCTGGATCGGGTCGCCAGGGCCTTGATCCGCCTGCATGGCGTTGCGATGGTGCAAGGCATGACGCGGCCTTTGGGCCGTGCGCTCGAGCACGCCAGCATCCCCTACCTGTTCACCACGCAAGGCAGCGGCAACGGGCAACAACTCCCGTTCAACAGGGAGCAGAACTCCAACACCGATGCGCAGGCCGAGATCCAGGCGCACTCCGTCGCGGTCTTGCGCAAAGAGATCGGGTTCTTCCAGAAGGTGTCCGACGAACTGCACCAGACGGTGCTCACCGTTGAGGACCTGGAGAGGGTCAGCAACGAGATAAACGAGGAGATCGCGAACGTCGACGATTTCTTCCGCCCGATCAAGAGCTACTTCTATTGGGAGAAGCACTGTTTCGACATCCCGATCTGCTGGTCGTTCAGGTCGTTGTTCGACGGGCTCGACCAGATCGACCATCTGGCCGAGGACATCAAGTACGCCAGGATCTCCCTCGTGGAGGTGGATAAGGCTTTTCCGCAGATCATCGCCCAACTGAAGGCCACCGCCGACGACACCGAGGCACTGCAGTCGAAGCTCGTCAACAGCTACGGCTCGGCGGATCTGCAGTCCATCCAGACCGACCAGACATACGACGATTCGATCAACGTCGGCAACGACTTCGACAAGTCCCGCAGCGACGACTTCTTCTACATCCCGCACGAGGCCTTCGACAACGAGGACCTCAAGGCGGGCATGAAGCTGATGATGTCGCCGGACGGCAAGGCGGCCCGCTTCATCGTCACCCACGAGGGCGACGCGATGGGCCCCGAAGGTGTGGAGCATGTCGAACAGTTCCCGGACGCGATCAAGACGATCCTGAAGGAGACCTCGTTGGCCGGCGCCCGGGTCTATATCGGCGGTTCGGGGTCCAACGACAAAGACATCAAGGAATACGCGATGTCGGATCTGCTGATCGCGGCGATCGCGGCGTTCGTGCTGATCTTCTTGATCATGCTGTTCATCACGCGAAGTCTGGTGGCGGCGTTGGTGATTCCCGGTACCGTGGCCTTCTCCTACGCCGGGGCGTTCGGTCTGTCCATCCTGTTCTGGCAGCACCTCGTCGGCCTGCACCTGCATTGGCTCGTCCTACCGCTGACGTTCATCATCCTGGTGGCCGTCGGGTCGGACTACAACCTGCTGTTGATCAACCGGGTCAAAGAGGAGTTGCACGGCGGGATTCACACCGGTCTCATCCGGGCGCTCGGCAGCACCGGTGGGGTGGTGACGTCGGCAGGACTGGTGTTCGCCTTCACCATGCTGGCCATGCTCACCAGTGATTTGAGAACGATCGGCCAGGTGGGTTCGACCGTGTGCATCGGCCTGTTGCTCGACACGCTCATCGTGCGTTCGTTTGTCGTGCCGTCCATCCTGCGGATCCTGGGGCCGTGGTTCTGGTGGCCGACGCTGGTGCGTCCCCGCCCGCTGCCGCAGCCCTGACCGCTCGTTTGGCCAATCGTTGACCGAGTTGAACACATGTCGTTAATGTGCTCACATGTCGACGACGACGCCGTGTGAGACGATCCGCGCCGTCTCGCCGGCGTTGCTGTTTGCCCCGACACAGAAGGCCCAGATCGCATGAGCGACAACGAAAAACCCCTGGCCGGCCGGGTCGCGTTCGTCACCGGTGCCGCACGCGGACAGGGCCGTTCGCATTGCGTGCGGCTGGCCCGGGCCGGGGCCGACGTCGTGGCCATCGACGCGTGCGGCCCGGTGGCGGCGAACAACGGGTACCCCGCCTCGGCGCCGGAGGACCTGGCCGAAACGACGAGCCTGGTGGAAAGCGAAGGCCGCAAAATGCTTGCCGCGCAAATTGATGTGCGCGACGCCGCGGGGCAACAGCGGATGGTCGACGAAGCGATCACCCAGTTCGGCCGCCTCGACATCGTCGTCGCCAACGCCGGCGTGCTGAATTGGGGTCGGCTGTGGGAAATTTCGGCTCAGCAATGGCAGGATGTCCTCGACACCAACCTGACCGGCGTCTGGAACACCATCAAAGCCACTGTGCCCGCGATGATTCAGGCGGGTAACGGCGGCTCGATCATCACCATCAGCTCGGCCGCGGGTGTGAAGGCCGTGCCGGGGTGTGGTCATTACTGCGCCAGCAAGTTCGGTGTGGTCGGATTGACGAACTCGCTGGCGGTCGAACTCGGCGGATACGGTATCCGGGTGAACTCGGTACACCCGTACGGCACCGACACCCCGATGGGCAACGACCCCTCGATGTGGCAGTTATTCGCCGACAACCAGACCTACATTCACAGCTTCTCCCCCGGCGCACTACCCACCGACTCACTTGCCGACCCGAACTTGGTCTCCGACATCGTCTTGTGGCTCGCCAGCGACGCATCCTCGCTCGTGACGGCCGCGCAGATTCCCGCCGACAAGGGCTACCTGAAGATCTGATAAGAGAACCCCTGGCGCGCCGCCCGCGACGGGCATAATCGTGTCGTGACAGCGTCCGGCGCTGCGATGCCGAAAACGCCCGCCGGATCGCTACGACCCGGCGAAATGGCGCAGGCGTCGGTGATGGGTGCTCTGTGTGCGGCGATCGCCATCATCGCGGTCGTTCTTCCGCACGCAGGCTGGCTGGGTCTGCTGGGCACCGTGCCGATAGGGCTACTTGCCTATCGGTATCGGATCCGAGTGCCGATCACCGCGGCGATCGCCGCCGGTGTGATCTGCTTCTTGGTAGTCGGCTTCAGCGGCTTCTTGACGGTCGCGCTCTGCGCCTACGTCGGCGGGCTGGCCGGAATCGTGACACGCCGCTGCCGAGGCACGCCGACCGTGATCGCCGTGTCGTTTGTCGCCGGTGTCGTCCTCGGCGGGGTAGGCGTCATCGCGTTGACCGTCCTGGCGCGGCTTCGGCAACTGGTGTTCGACACGATCGCCGCCACCGTAGACGGAGTCGCGGCGGTGATGGCGCGAGTGCCGCACCTGCAGGCAGGTGCGCAGGAGCTCAAGCGGTTTCTCGCCGAAGCGCTGAATTATTGGCAGTGGCTGGTCCTCGGATACGCGGTCGTCGCGATCATCGGCGCCTCGGTGATCGGTTGGTGGACGTTGTCGCGGGTGCTGCAGCGGCTGGGCAGCATTCCCGATGTGCACAAACTGGACACACCGGTCGGCTGCGGACCGATCGCGCCGGTCCCGGTGCGGCTGGACGAGGTGCGCTTTCGCTACTCGCATACCGAGCACGACGCGCTGCGTGCGGTCAGCTTGGACGTGCAGGCAGGCGAATACGTCGCGGTCACCGGTACCAACGGCTCCGGGAAAACTACGCTGGCACTGATCCTGGCCGGCCGCGAACCGACATCGGGCACAGTCGAACGCCCCGGAGCGGTCGGGCTCGGCGAACTCGGCGGCACCGCGGTCGTCATGCAGCACTCCGAAAGCCAAGTGCTGGGCACGCGGGTCGCCGACGACGTGGTCTGGGGACTGCCGCCTGGCAAGACCACTGACGTTGGCCGGTTACTGCATGAAGTCGGACTTGACGGCATGGCCGAGCGCGACACCGGGGGCTTGTCCGGCGGCGAACTGCAGCGCCTCGCCGTGGCCGGGGCGCTGGCGCGCGAGCCGGCGCTGCTCATCGCCGACGAGGTCACCGCGATGGTCGACCAGCAGGGCCGGGATGCGCTGCTCGGCGTGCTGTCCGGTCTCAACGACCGTTACCGAACGACCCTGGTGTACATCACCCATTACACCAACGAGGCCGATGCCGCCGACCGCACAATCAACCTCAGCGCTTCGCTGGATAACACCGCTATGGTCGAGACCGCGGCCGCGCCGGCGCCGACGCTCGCTGTGGGCCACCAAGCCAGCGCGCCGATGCTCCAACTCGCCGGAATTGGTCACGAATACGCCAGTGGCACCCCATGGGCGAAGACCGCGCTGCGCGATATCAGCTTCGCGGTGCATGAGGGCGACGGACTTCTGATCCACGGCGGCAACGGCTCCGGTAAGTCGACGTTGGCGTGGATCATGGCCGGACTGACGGCACCGACCACCGGTACCTGTCTGCTCGACGGACGCCCGATTTCTGAGCAGGTCGGCGCGGTCGCGCTGAAATTCCAGGCGGCCCGGCTGCAGTTGATGCGCCCCCGTGTCGCACTGGAAGTGGCCTCGGCGGCCGGCTTTTCGCCCGACGATCACGCTCGGGTGATCGCGGCGCTGGCCGTCGTCGGCCTGGATGCCGCGGTGGCGAAGCGGCGCATCGATCAGCTCAGTGGCGGCCAGATGCGCCGCGTGGTCCTAGCCGGGTTGCTGGCGCGGTCTCCGCGCATATTGATCCTCGACGAGCCGCTGGCCGGGCTAGACGCCGCCAGCCAGCGCGGTCTGCTGCGGCTGCTCGCGGATCGGCGTCGTGACACCGGTCTGACCGTAGTGGTCATTTCGCACGACTTTGCCGGACTGGAGGAGCTGTGCCCGCGTACCCTGCACCTGCGCGACGGCGTGCTGGAACCTGCTTCGACCGCGGTACCGGGGGACGTCGTGACCGAGACCGCGCCGGCGAAGCGTCCGAGCCGCCACTCACGTCGACCCGTTGTGCTGCTGCGACCGGTGCCTGGGCGCTCCGCCATCCACGAGTTGTGGGCCGGCACCAAACTGCTTGTCGTGTTCGGTATTTCGGCGTTGTTGACCTTCTACCCGGGGTGGGTGGCAATTGGGCTGACGGCAGCGGTGGCGGCATCGGCGGCGAGGCTCGCGCATATTCCCCGAGGCGCGCTGCCGTCGGTGCCGCGCTTGGTGTGGATCCTGCTGGCCATCGCCGGTTTCGCTGCGACGTTGGCCGGGGGCAATCCGGTGATCCAGGTGGGCACGGTCTCGCTCGGTCTCGGCGGTCTGCTGGATTTTTTGCGCGTCACCTCGCTGTCGCTCGTGTTGCTCGGCCTGGGCGCGCTGGTGTCGTGGACCACCAATGTCGCCGAAATCGCTCCCGCAGTAGCCACTTTGGGTCGGTTCCTGCGGCCGCTGCGAATCCCCGTCGATGACTGGTCGGTCGCTTTGGCGCTGGCCCTGCGCACCTTCCCGATGCTGATCGACGAATTCCGGGTGCTGCACGCCGCTCGCCGATTGCGGCCTAAACTCACACCGCAGACCCGCTGGGCCCGGCTGCGACGCCCGGCGGCAGATGTCGTCGACGTGGTCGTCGCGGTCATCACCGTGACACTGCGGCGCGCCGACGAGATGGGCGATGCGATCACCGCCCGCGGCGGCACCGGCCAGATCTCGGCGGTCCCGTCACGACCGAAACCGGCCGACTGGGTGGCACTTTCGATCGTCTTGGCGGTGTGCGGGACCGCCGTGGCGGGCGAGCTCGCGTTGGTCGCCGGCTACTAACCCGGAACGCTCAGAATCGCGCCAATGCCGGCACGTCCGCCAACGCACAATCCGGGATGCCTTCGGCCGCCCGCAGCAGGAAGTTGAGTTTCGCGATGCGCTCACCCGACCGCGGTGCGCCGTTCTTCTGAAACGGTGCCCCCAGGCCCACCGCCAGGTCCATCACCACATCGTCGATGACGCCGCCCGAGCGTCCCGACGGGATGGCCAAAACGGTATTCCGCCTGGCGTATTCGAAGCAGTCCAGGGCTTCGGCGATGGTTCCGACCTGGTTTGGCTTCAGGATGAACCCGTCCACGGCGGACGTCTCGACGGCGCGCTGCAATCGGGCGCGGTTGGTGACGATCAGGTCGTCTCCGAGGATGATCGAACGGTGCACCGTTTGCACCGCTTTGGCGAACCCGGACCAGTCATCCCCGTCCAGCAAGTCTTCGATGAACAGCATCGGAAACTCCTGCGACAATGCCCGGGCATAGTCGATCAAAGCCTCCGCGGTCACCCGCTCGCCATTGAATGCGTATGTCGCAGAGTCGCTGTCGTACACCTCACTCGACGCGCAGTCCAGGGCGAACGCCATGATGTCGGCGCAGCCGGCGCGCTCGACGGCCTCGGCCAGCACCTCCAAGACGACGTGCGGGTCGCCGGACGGCGCGATGTATCCGTACGACGATGCCAGCATCGGTGCGCGGCCGAGGCGCTCGGTGAGCACCTCGCCGAGCGTCTCGAACAAGTTCACGCCTTCCTCGACCGCGGATTCGATCGAGTCCGCGCGATATGGCACGACGAGGAACTCGCTGAAGGTCTGGCAGACATCGCCGTAGTGACCGCCGTTGATCATGTTGAAGCTGGGCACCGGGACGGTGGCCGGTGGTTCGAGCCCGAGCAGTGCGCCGATGTAGGTGTAGGTGGGTGTGCCGGCCGCGGCGGCGGCCGCCCGCAGCAGCGCGATCGAAGTGGAGTAGATCGCGTTTCCGCCGAGCCGGTGCTTGTCCGGCGTGCCGTCGAGGTCGATCATGACCCGGTCCAGGGACCGGGGGTCGTCGAGTTCCGCGCCGATGAGGGCGGGGGCGATTTCGTCGGTCACGGCGGCGATGGCGCGGTGCACGCTCAGCCCGTTGTAGTGGGTTCGATCCCCGTCCCGCAGCACGAACGCCTCATGGGAACCCACCGAACTGCCGGTCGGTGACGCGCCGCGGCCGACAACGCCGGTGTCCGTGGTGATTTCGACCTCGAGCAGGGGCCTGGCTTTGCAGTCCAGCAGTTGGCGGGCGATGACGGATGCGATCTTCATCATCGACCTCCCGGACCCAGGATCTCAGCGTAAGACCGCGCCCCTGAGAGGTTGCGAAGTCATCGGGAGAACTCGCGATCGGTCGGTTGTTCCCGGCTCGGCCGTTCTGGGCTAGCGTTTACACAAGCGGCACTGTAAAAACTCCGAGTGTTCGGATAGGGATCCCGAAGGAGGATCTTCATGCGGGCGGTAGTCAACCTGGACCGGTGTGAAGGCAACGCCTTCTGCACGAATATCGCGCCGGACGTTTTCCAGCTCGACGATGACGAGTACGCGGTGGTCACCGCCGACCCGGTGCCCGCCGACCAGGAGGCGCTGGTCGAGAAGGCCATCGCCGAGTGCCCGCGCGCCGCCTTATCCCGCGAGGACTAGCGCGCAGACGCCACAACGGCACCACGGACCGACCATGCGGTGACTCGCAGATGCGCTAGCGCTTTCGAAAGCCACCTCATCGTTGCGCGGACCGCGGATTACCCATCTTCTTCCTGGATGCCGAACGTGTTGACGGCCAAAGCCAGCAAGAGGTATCCGCCGATGGTGAACGTCAGATCCATGCATTGCTGTTCGGTGAACAACTCGCCCAGTAGATCCCAGGTTGCTCGGCTGATCGTGTTGTCACCGGTGAGATCATCGACGGCCCGGATCACCGCCTGGTCGGTGTGATCGGCACAGCCGCCGGACCGGATGTTCTCGATCTCGGATTCGGTCAGACCGGCGCGCAGAGCGATCGGGACGTGGTGTGACCACAGGTAGCCGCAACTGCTGCGGTGCACCACGCGCAGCAACGCGACTTCGCGCACCCGGGGCGACAGGGTCGATCGGGTGAGCAGGTAAGCATTGAACGGCAGGTAGGCCGCGGTCAGGTCGGGGTGGCGGACCATGGTCGACAAAACATTGCCCGCGCCAACGGGATTCGCCCGCTCGGTCGGGATCAGCGACGCCAGCGCCGTGCGGGCGCTCTCGCCCCACTCGTCGGCGGGCAACGGTGACAGGCGCAGCGGATGGTGGTCGGCCGTGGTCATGCTATTGGATCGGTTCGTCACCAAGGACGGTGGTGCGCAGCATTTCGCGCTGTGAGTCCGGGTCGTACGGGGCCGCGCGGTGCAACACCCCGCGGTTGTCCCAGATGACCGTGTCGCCGATCGACCAGCTGTGGCTGTAGACCTTATCGGGCGCCGTGGCGCGCTCGAGAAGGTTGTCCAGCAGGACGCGTCCCTCGTCGAGATCCATGCCGACGACATAATCCGCGGAGGCGCCCAGCACCAGCGACTTGCGGCCGCTGCGGTGCGTCCACACCAGGGGATGTTCGTGGGTGCGCCGAGATCGCCAACGCTGCACCTGTTCCGGCGACGGGTCGGGGTAGACGCGACGCTGAGAGGCTTCCAGCGAGTGCACCACACGCAGGGCGCCGAACCGCTCCTTCTCCTCGTCGGTCAGGGCCTCGTAGGCCGCGTACGAATTGGCGAATTCGGTTTCGCCACCCCATTCGGCGACCTGTACCGCCGACAACACGGTGGCCTTCTGCGGGCATTCGTCGCCCAGCGGTGTGCAGCCGTCGATGTGCCAGTCGAAGGTGGCCTTCAGGTAGGCGGCCGAGGCGTTCTTCGACTTGTCCAGCGTGATCGGGTAGATGCCGGCCACCGGATGGTGGCCGTCGGAGGAATGGTCGATCTCGCCCAGGCGACGGCAGAAGCCGACCTGGGCCGCCGGGTCGAGTCGCAGCCCGCGAAAGACCAGAACCCCGTTGTCTTCCAACGCATCCAGCACCGCTTCACCGACCGAGTCGTCGCTTGCCAGTGCGGCCGGCTCCAGGCCCGCGACTTCGGCGCCGACGGAGTCGGTGAGTTTGGTGATGGTGAGCAGACTCATGGTCGCTCCTTTCGGTAAAAGGACATAGGGTGCGCCGGCCTTGGGCGTGGCGCTTAGGGCACCGGTCCGCCGGTGCGGATCATGACCGCGTCGGCGGCGTCGACCGGGGCGGGTTGACGCATGATCTCCACCGCCATGGCGACCATGATCAGCGAATAGATCATGTGCAGCAGGTTCAGTGCGTCGTCGGGCACATTATCGAGGGGAAACTTGTCGCAGTAGTCGATCGCCTCTTCCAGGCGCGGGAAGAACGCGTCGTAGAAGTCGCGCAGCTGTGGCATCGATGCGTTGACCCGGGCGTTCCAGCGTTCGGTTTCGGTTGCCAGGCACCAGGTTTGGGCGTAGTCCTCCAGCTCGGCGAATGCGCTGGGCAGCATGGTTTGCATGGTCACACTTTCACCGAATCCTGTTCGCGGCGATAGGCGTCGACCCAGTCGACGGCGACCTTGTGCAGATGGCGCACCAGGATCTCCTGGTCGTTGAGGGGAAACTCGTCGACGATGCCGTATTCCAGTGCCGCCTGCGTCCCGCCGAGCATCCCTGCGTCTTGCAACGCAAACTCTTTCAGCACAACCGAGGCGACTTCGTGCTCGATACGCTCGCGCACGGTGCGCGCCGGATGGAAGTAGGTGTACGCCTCGAATCGGTGCGTGTTGTGTGAGGTCGGCCAGTACCGGTACAGCAGATACCACCCGCCATAAATCAGGATCTCGATGTTCGGGAAAATCTGGAAATTGCTGATGCCCCAGGGCTCGATCCCGCCGGGATTGAGCCCGGGCGGCAGTTCGCCGATGTCGGGCGTTCGCCACGGTCCCACCAGCCCGCTGCGGGTGGCCCGCTCGATCGGGTACATGTATTCCGGTGGCAGCAGCCAGCGGCGCTGCCCCGCCGTCGAGACCAACCGGTGCGGGCCGTCGAGTTGGAAATGCCCACAAGTGAATCCGGCGTTGGGGTCACGCACCTCGGAGGGCACCTGCTGGGAGTGCAACGAGGGCACGTGGTAGTACTCCTGGAAGGCGTCGGCGAAGATCTTCCAGTTGCTGTTGTTGTGGGCCACCCACTCGTAGCGTTCGGTCAGCTTGGCGAAGGGATAGTCGTCGAGGCCGGTGATCATCGGACCGAGGAACTCACGCAGGCTCTGGCGCGGTTCGGGGTCGAAGTTGATGAAGACGAAGCCGCTCCACACGTCGCAGTGCACCGGACGCAACCCGTACTGCGCGAGATCGAGGTCGAAGAACTCCGATTCCTGCTGGACGAATTTCAGATCGCCCTGCAGGTCGTAGCGCCAACCGTGGTATTTGCAGGTGAACTGCCGGCACGTGCCGCGGGTCTCCTCGCCGGGGAAGTCGTTCCACACCAGTTTGTTTCCGCGGTGGCGGCACACGTTATAAAAGGCGCGGATGCGCTCGTCCTTGCCCTTGACCAGGATCACCGAGACGCCGACGACCTCGATCTCCTTGGTGAGGTAGCTGCCGACCCGCGGAAACTCTTCCACCCGTGCGATGTTCAGCCACGCGCGTTTGAAGATCGCTTCGCGCTCGAGTTCGTAGAACTCCCGAGACGTCGAGTCTTTGAAAGACACCGGCCCGGTTCCCAATTCGGGATAGTGCTCGGTCCAGGAGCCCTCTGGGGGTCTGCCCGCTCTGGTCATCGAATCCTCGCTATCACATCACCGCTCCGCCGTTGACGCCCAGAACCTGGCCGGTGATATACCTTGCTTCTTCCGAACACAAAAACCCCACGGCCGCGGCGATGTCGGCCCCGGTGCCGAGGTAGCCCAACGGGATATTGCTGGCGATCTGCTCGTTGGACGGCAGGTACCCGGCGGCCTGGCCCTGGTGCTGCATCGGGGTCTCGATGCCCGATGGCGGAATGTTGTTCACCGTGATCCCGTGCGGCGCGTACTCCCGGGCCAGCGACTTGGTCAAGGTGATCACCGCACCCTTGGAGGCCGCGTAGTGGGCGGCGAACGGGGATCCGCGCTGGGCGCTCGACGACGAGATCATCACGATCCTCCCCCAGTTCGCCTCCACCATGTCCGGCAACGCGAGCTGGCAGCAATGAAAGGTGCCGGTGAGATTGACGTCGATGATCCGAGACCACGTTTCGGCGGTGATGTCCAAGAAGGGCGAGAAGTCGAACATGCCGGCGCTGGTCACCAAAACCGTCACGGGGCCCAGCTCGCTGCGTACCTTCGCGAAGGCCTGTTCCATAGCGGATCGCTCGGTGACGTCGGAGCCCACCCCGAGCGCGGTCACACCCTTGGCCCGCAGGTCGTCGGTGACGCGTTGCGCGGCATGCTCATTGACGTCCAGTACCGCGACTTTCAGTCCCCGCCGGCCCAATTCATGGCAGGTCGCCTCGCCCATGCCCGATGCCCCGCCGGTCACCATCGCGACCCTCGTCATCGACCCCGCTCCACCATCGACCGCCTTATCGCTCACTCGTAGACCACCCGCACCGTCGGACTGGTGGGCAGGGCTTGGCACGTCAACACCCAGCCCTCCTCGACCTCGTCCGGATCGAGCGCGTCGTTATTGATCATCCGGGCACTGCCCTGCGTCAGGCGGCCCATACACGTTCCGCACGAACCGATCTCACACGAGGACGGCGCCCGCAGCCCGGCCATCCGGGCCGTCTGCAGCAGCGTGTTGCCCGGATCGTACGACGCCGTAGTCGTAACCCCGTCCAGCACGATGGTGACCTCGTCGGTGACCACTTCGGTGGCGGGTGGCGCCGCCGCGGCGATGTCGTTCACGTCGAAATGCTCCACGTGCAGCCGGTCGGCCGGCACGCCCGCCGCAGACAGGGCGGCTCGCACCGTCTCCATGAATTCGTTCGGTCCGCAGAGGTACACGTCGGCGTTTGCGGCGTCCCCGACGAACGCTTCGATGTCCGCTTGGGTGACGAAACCGCTGTTGTCATCGAGATGGTGGTGCAGCACGAAGCGATCGGCGTACCGCATGCTGAGCGACGCCAACGCCTCGTCGAAGATCACCGCGTCACGGCTTCGGTTGGCATAGAACAGTCGCGTGGCGCGGTTGCCGGACGTCAGCGCCGTACGCAAGAGCGAAAACACGGGCGTGATGCCGCTTCCGCCGGCGAACGCGATCAGCTCTCGATCGCTGTCGTGCAACACGAAGCGGCCCTGCGGTGGCAGGGCGGGCAGCTGATCGCCGGGCGCGGCCATGTCGTTGAGCCAGTTCGACACCACGCCGTCGCGGTCGCGTTTGACCGTGATCTGTAGGTCTTCGCCCAGAGCGGGTGACGACGACATCGAGTAACACCGTCGGTGCTCGCTTCCGTCGACGCTGACCAGCAGCGTCAAAAATTGCCCGCTTTGGTAGCCGAACTGCTCCGCGCTGCTCGGCGGGACATTGAGAACGATCGACACGGCGTCCCGGGTTTCGCGCACCACGCGCTTGATCCGCAGTGGCACAAAGCCTTCCGGCAAGGCGGCGACGTCGACACCGCCCGATCCGGCCTTGGTCACCGCCGCCAAACCGGCGTTCGCAGCCGCGCGAATTTCACCCATCCCGGCCAGAGTATCAACTACTTGCGATTGGTCTCAAGTACTAGATACAGCCGCCGCGCGTCGAGGCTTGAGAGAAGGCGCGTGTCAAGGCTTGAGAAGGCGCCGCTTCGCTGGTGGTCAGCCGTCGACATGGTCGTTGAACAGTTCATGCCCGGTGCCCTTCTCGACGACGCGGCCCAGCAATTCACGCAGGGTCCGCTGCTCTTGCTCGTTCAACACGCCGAACACCTCCTGGTGTGCGGCGATCGCGTCATTGACCACCGTTTCGGCGACCTTGCGGCCCTCCCCGGTCAGGGAGGCTCGCAGGATGCGGGCGTGCTGGGGATCTTGTTTCCTTTCCACCAGGCCGCGACGTTCCAGAGCGGTGACCGCAAGCTGGACGCCTTGCGGGCTGATCAGCAGGCGCCGCGCCAATTCGGCGCCGGACAAGCCGGGCTCGTTAGCCAATTGGCGCAGCACACCGATCTGGGCGGTGCTCACGCCGTGTTCGCGCATCGCCTCGTTGATGGTGGTCAGCGAGTAGTAGAAGGCCTGCTTGAGCAGCCACAGGATGTTGTCGGTGAGTTCCATTCCCGCCTCCGTCACACCGCGGGGCTTTTGTAGATCTGCCCGTTTTTCATCACAAAGCGGACGTCGAGCGTGGCGGCGATGTCGTCGAATGGGTCTCCGGGAACGGCGATGATGTCGGCGAGATAGCCCGGGGCCAGCCTGCCCAACTCGGCATCGGCCTCGATCAGCTCCGCGGCCACGACGGTGGCCGCGCGGATCGCTTGTGCGGGAGTCATGCCCCGTTCGACCAGCGCGCCGAGCTCCTTGGCGTTTTGGCCATGCGGGATGGCCGGTGCATCGGTGCCGCATGCGATCCGCACGCCGGCATCGATTGCCTTGGGCAGCATCGACTTTGCGCGCGGGAACACTTCAAGCGCTTTCTTGCGCAGCTCCGGTGCGATGCGGTCGATGGCCATGGCATCCGTCAGATACGTGGTCGACACCAGGAACGTGCCGTGGTCGACCATCATCTGAATGGTCTCGTCACTGGCCAGGAAGCCGTGTTCGATGCAGTCGATCCCGGCGCGAATGCACGCTTGTATTGCGCTGTCCCCGACGGCGTGCGCGGCCACCCGGACTCCGGCCCGATGCGCCTCGTCGGCGATCGCGGCGAACTCGCCATCGGAGTACTGCTGCGCACCCGGCGCGGTGCTGTGTGACATCACCCCACCCGAAGCGGAGACCTTGATCAGCTTGGCGCCGTGCCGAATCTGGTAACGCACGCAGGCGATCACGTCGGGGACACCGTTGGCGATGCCTTCGGCCACAGACAGCGGCATGATCCCGGGAGCCAACCGCTGGAACACCGTTGGGTCCAAATGCCCGCCGTACGGCGTTACCGCATGGCCGGCGGGATAGATTCGCGGCCCGATGTGCCAGCCCTGGTCGATGGCGCGCTGCAGCGCGACATCGAGGAGATATCCCCCGGTCTTGACCATCAGCCCGAGGTTGCGCACCGTGGTGAACCCGGCCTCCAAAGTGGTGCGCGCGTTGACCGCGCCACGCAGCGTGCGATACGCGGGATCGTCCTGCACGCCATGCATGGGCGCCGGCAGGCCCTCCGGCCCGCCGGGGCCACCGATGAGCAGGTTGAGTTCCATGTCCATCAGCCCCGGGAGCAGCGTCACGTCACCGAGGTCGATGATGATGGCCGAATCCGGTAGCGGCTCTTGAGGATTGATCGCGGTGATGCGCTCCCCGTCGATCAACACTTCCGCAGGCGTATGGATCTGACCCGTCTCGGCGTCACCCCATCGCGCCGCGCGCAGCACGATCATGGCACGGGCTCGGACACGCAGTCCAGTGTCGACGCACCCGAATCAGGCACGCGCGGCTGTTTCCAGCATTCCATCGGGAACGACACCATGATCATGGAATAGAGCAGGTGCATCAGATTCTGGACATCGTCGGGCAAGTCGTGGAGAGAAAACTTGTCGCAGAACGTCAGAGCCTCTTCGGCCCGCGCGGTGATCGCGTCGTAAAAGGCCTTCATTTCCGTCATGGAGCTGGCCAGCCTCTTGGCGTAGCGTTCGGGTTCGCTGGGCAGACACCAGTCGGAGAACCGTTCGAGGTCGGCGAACTCGGCGGGCAGCATCGGCATCGTGTTCACACTCCTGCCGTAGAAATCCGGCGATAGTCATCGATCCAGGCCGCGGTCTCCTTGTGCAGGTGACGCAACAGGATTTCCTGGTCGTTGAGCACGAACGTGTCGATCACGCGCGATTCGAGCATCGTCTGCGTCGCCTCCAGGGTATTGGCGTCCTGCAACCCGTATTCCTTGAACGACACCGCCGCCAGTTCCTGGGCCACCCGCTCGCGCGGAGTGCGCGGCGCCGGGAAGTACAGCGTGCCTTCGAAAAGGTGGCTGTTATAGGACGTCGGCCAGTAGTGGTAGGTCAAATACCAACCTTGGCCCCAGAACAGGATGACGAAGTTGGGGAACAGCTGGAACGAGTCCAGGCCCCACGGATCACATTTCGCGGGGTTGAGCCCGGCGGGCATCGGCCCCAGATCCGGCTTGTCCCAGGGGCCGAACAGCCCGCTCTGGCAGATGTCTTCCATCGGCTTGCGCATCTCGTCGGCCATTTCCCAGGCCCGCACCCCGGAGGTGCTGACCAGCCGGTGTGGCCCGTCCAGCCGGTAGTGGGGGGCTTCAAAACCCGCCTCGGCGGCCGCCTTTGAGTACGCGGTCGGCGACTGGTTCGCATGCAACACGGGCGCGTGATAGAACTCTTGGAACGCGTCCATGTACAGCTTCCAGTTCGCCTTGACTTCCGAGCGGTAGTACCAGCGGGATGTCATCTTGTCGAAGGGGTAGCCCTCCAGCCCGGCGATCATGGGCCCCAGGAACTCTCGCAACGACTGCTCGGGCTTCTTGGCGAAGTTGACGAAGATGAAGCCTTCCCACACGTCGCAGTGCACCGGCACCAGGCCGTAGCGACTCTTGTCGAGGTTGAAGAACTCCTCCTCCTGCTGCACAAAGGTGAGGTTGCCGTCCAGGTCATAGCGCCAGGCGTGGTATTTGCAAGTGAACTGCCGGCACACGCCGCGCGTTTCTTCCTGCGGCATGTCGTTCCACACCAGCTTGTTGCCGCGGTGCCGGCACACGTTGTGGTAGGCCTTGATGTCGCCAGATGTCGTGCGGACCAGAATGATTGACGTGTTGACGACCTTCAGTTCCCGCGTGAGGTAACTGCCCTTGCGCGGAAGCTGTTCAACGCGACCGACATTGAGCCAGGCCCGTTTGAAGATGGCCTCGCGTTCCAGCTCATAGATCTCTGGGTCGATGGAGTCCTCGTAAGACACCGGATCGGTGCCCAATTCGGGGTAGTGCTCGGTCCAGCTGCCCTCCGGCGGTTTGGGGAATCGAGCCATGATCGCTCCTTAAGCAGTCAAATCTCTCCGAACCTTCGGCGCCCAGCCACTCACCGCAATTTGTCTGCGCGAAACAACCACCTGCGCACCGGTTTCGCCGATCCCTGAGAGCTCCGTCACGGCCGACGGTATATCCTCGACCCCATCAATAGCAAGTAGTTGATACTGGCGTCGGGAGGCACGGATGGACCACACCCTCGGAGGGCAAATCGCCGGAAGCGATCGGGCGCGGCCGCAGGCCGGCGTCGTGCAGGTCATCTCACCACATACCGAGGAGCCCATCGCCGAGGTCGACGCGGCGGGGCCCGACGACGTCGACGCCGCGGTCGCCGCCGCGCGCGCGGCCTTGACCTCGGCGCCGTGGGGCCGCACCGAGCCGTCGGACCGGATCGCCGCCATCCGGGCCCTGGCCGACATCTACGACCGACGCCGCCCCGAGATGGCCAACACCATCAGCGCCGAAATCGGCGCCCCGATCGGCTTCGCCCAGCGCGCCCAGGTGGGCCTGCCGGCATTCATGATCCGCGCGTTCTGCGACCTGGCCGAGAAACATCCGTGGCAGGAAAAGAGGCCCGGGTTCTTCGGCAGTGACGTGCTGGTCCGCAAAGAACCCGTCGGCGTCGTCGCGGCGATCGTGCCCTGGAACATGCCCCAGTTCCTCATCGTCACCAAACTGGTGCCGGCACTGTTGGCCGGCTGCACCGTCGTGCTCAAGCCCGCACCCGAAAGCCCTTTGGATGCGCTGCTGTTGGGCGAGATGCTCGACGAGGCCGGCCTGCCTCCCGGCGTGGTCAGCGTGCTCCCCGGCGACGCGGCGCTCGGCGCCTACCTCGTCGCCCATCGCGGAGTGGACAAGGTGTCCTTCACCGGTTCCACCACGGCAGGTCGCGCCGTCGCCGCGGCCTGTGCCGCCAACCTCACCAAGGTCAGCCTCGAACTCGGCGGCAAGTCAGCGGCTGTGGTTCTCGACGACGCGGCGCCCGACAAGGTCGCCGCCGGGGTGCGATCGGCCAGCCTGTCCAACAGCGGGCAGATCTGCAATGCGCTGACGCGCGTTCTGGTGCCCCAAGCCCGTCACGACGAATACGTCGATGCGCTCGCCGCCGAGATGAGCGGGCTTCGCGTCGGCGACCCGAGCGACCCCGAGACGCAGCTCGGTCCCCTGGTCTCTCGTCGCCAGCAACAGCGCGTGCGCGACTACATCGACGTCGGTCAGCAGGAGGGGGCGCGCTTGATCGTCGGCGGCGCGGACATGCCCGACGGACTCGACCGCGGCTGGTACGTCCAACCCACCCTGTTCGCGGCCGCCGACAACGCCATGCGCATCGCACGCGAAGAGATCTTCGGGCCTGTCATCACCGTCATCCCCTACCGCGACGAGGAGCAGGCAGTCCAGATCGCCAATGACTCCGACTACGGCCTGGCCGGGTCGGTCTGGGGCAACGACACCGAACGGGCCCTGGCACTCGCCACGCGAATCCACACCGGCACCGTCGGCATCAATCAGGGCTACACAATGGACCCGTTTGCGCCGTTCGGCGGCGTCAAAGCCAGCGGTTACGGCCGAGAACTCGGACCCGAAGGCCTCGACGGCTACCTCGACACGAAATCGATCGCGATCGCGCCGGGCGGCTAGATAACTAGCCGGTCTCGCTCGCGACGTACACGGCGACATATCCGATGGGGATACCGGTCCAGGTCGCGATGCATTCGCGCGCCGCCAGCTCCACGGCGGTCCGGCCGATGGCGCGGGTGGCCCGGCCGATCTCGGGGATCCGGATCATCCATCCGTCCGCGTCGCGAGCGATTTCGATATCGAAGCACTGACCGACCATCGGACGCTTCACGCGGGAAGCGACCCGCTGCCGGCGGGCACTGCGCACCGGTTGGCGGCGCAGCAGAGTGGGCTGAACAGACATGGCTGCTTTCCTGAGTCGCGGACGAACCGCGGGCAAGATTAATGCGCATCGAGGCGAAAACCTAATCGACGGTCTCAGCCGGATAACGGCGCAGCGTAGGTCAGTGCGGATCGCGCGTCGCCATGATGCGAGCGGACTCGACTCCCTTGTCGCGCCGGACCGCCCGATGGTGGCGCGGCCCGGGGTCGCGCGGCTCAATTGTGTGCGGCTCGAAGCGATTTCGCGCGTTGGATGCTGTGCGATCGCGGGCGCGATCGGCACGACTGACTCGCCCGCCCGATCGGTTGTCCGCCTTGCCGAACGCGCGGCCGACGCGGCAGCTGACCGTTACGAAACGTTTGCCGAACGGGACGAGGATTTAACCCGGATCACTCGAAGTCGCTCGGCCACCGCGGCGACGTTTGCCGATTGGGCATTGGGACACGGTCCACTATGTGCCGTGGTGTGATGTGGACCACATCTCAGGATGGTATGTTGCGCACGTCACAACGGAGGAGATTTCATGGTTGGCGTGGATCGCTCTAGAAAGGCCGTCATCGCCCCTCGTGCCGGCGCGGCCGTCAATTCACACCGTCTGCTCGTCGCCGTCCTGACCGTCACGGTGTTTATCTGCGCGATCGTGGGCGTCATCGCGGCCGCGATGATGGGGCAAACCACCGCGGCCCTCCTCATCGCACTTGTGGCCGGTGGGTGGTTCTCAGCCGCGGCTCTGTGCTAGCCGCCGCGCGCCTCGACGGCGTCAAGAGAGCATTGCGGAAGCCGGCGCAGTGTGTCGGGATCGCCCTGCGCCCGCAGGCGGCGTCGTCCGTCCTCTTCGGTGTCAACGCCAACAGGTAACTCTTCCCCGCGCCGCACTGGCCGGATCGACGAGAAGTTGCAGTTCGTCGGAGTCGACGAACAACACGGCATCATCGTGCGAAAGCCTCCATGGGTGGCCATCGGTAGGCCACCGGCCACCGATGACCCGAATGCCGTCGCCGTTGTCTTCGTCGTCTTGGTCCGCATCGGCCATGACGCAATCAACCCACAATTTCGCCGGCACCGGACGGAAGTACACCGCGAGGCGTTGGCGGTTGAGGTCCAGGTCGACCGGCATCCCGATCGGAGGAAGCGATGTGCCCTCGGGTTGGTCGTTCAGCGATTTCTTGACCTGACGAGAACCGACACCGGTGCCGAACCAGTCGATGGTCAAGACGGTGGTGATGTACTGCGCGATCGCCAGGGTCAACAATCCGCCCGCCCCGGCGGCTCCGACCCCGGCGGCCCCCGCTACCCAGGTCACCGGCAATGCGAGCAGACCGACGACAGCCGCCGCGCCTGCGGCCGTGGCCACCTTGCCGGCGGCGGTCAGGCTGAAGTCCGCATTCACGTCCGGCTCAGAGTTCTGCGCCGGTCGCACCCCCACGGTTCGCGGCAACCGATCGAATCTCTCGCTGACTTGCTTGACTTCCGCTTCGTAGTCCTCGGTGCTGAGGTGGCGGGCGCGCTTCTTCTGACCGGCCAGGCTCAGCGTCTGCTCGAGAAGCTCGATGGTGTCGACGTCCTCTCGCAGCAGCTCTTTGCCTTTCGGGTCGCGCGGGATGTCGCCGAGGCCCATTTCATACACCACCTTGAAGGTGGCCTTGAAGTCATAGAGTTTGGTTTCGGCGCTCACGGTGCCATCAACGACCAATCGGCCGTCCTCGGTTCGCGGCACAATGTCGGCGTCGAGCGCGTCAAGGCTGCGGTCCTGTCCGCCGATGCTGATGGTCTTCGGACCCGCCAGCGCGCATGGCGCATCGGGGTCGAAGTCGCTCTCGTCGAGATCGAAACTGTTCATCACGGTGTCACGGACCTGCCGCAGAATGCTCCACCCGGTAGCGGCCAAAGCCGCCCTCTCACGAGGGTTTTCGGCGAGGACCGACGCAGGCAACTCCTCCCCGGGCGGCAATTCGCGCAGTGTCTGCAGCTGCACCACCATGGATTCCTGGGTGGTGTCGCCGACGTCGAAGCGCTGCACAATGGCGTCGAGCTCCTTGACCGTGCTGTCGTCTTGCGCCTCGGGGTCGACGTCCACCGGCGACGGGAGTAGCGCCTGAATCCCGTTGTCTCCCATCGCCTTCAGCTGCGGGCGGACCGCATCGGCGATTTGGGCGGCAAGCGAGTCGAGCACCCTGGTTCTGGCCTCATCGTCGGGGAGGCCGGGGTGCTGCAGTTTCTCCAGGTTCACCATCAGCTCCCCGGCGATGCTGTGGGTTATGAAGTATGCCTCGGCGTAGTCGAGTTCCCAGCTGATCCGCGGATCCTGCCCGGCGAAGACCGTGACCCCGTCGTCACGGCGCTCGACGTGCGGACCGAACAGCCACCCGGCGTGCGGGTCCGGCATCGGGGTGGCCACCAGTACGGGAGCGTCCTGGGATGTGAAGTTCAGTGCGATCGTCTGCTTGCCCGGCTCTATTTGGTGCGGCTCGAGCTGATCGTGAATTGTCAACCGCCCGAACAGCGGAATCTCGTTGTAGGCAATCTCGCGCGACTCCCCGGCACGCGGACCATCCGGGATCGTGATAGTAGCCGGGGGCAGCGATACCAGTGGGATGCAGGTAACCGAATCGATGACGATCTTTGAATCGAATATCACCAGGTCTATCGCGAAGTGCCGCAGCGGGTCGCCAGGTTCACCGTTGGCTTCCTCCTGCCACAGCCGCTGATGGCAGTCTTGAATGAACCAGACGCGATCCAGGGTGAGGTCAAGGGTGGCCGTCGCGGAGTAGCCGGTGCCGTCGACGGACTGCGTGTACTTGTCGCCGCTGAACATCTCGACCGTCTGATCCTGCACGCGTTCGCGATGAATTTCGATGATCGTGTCGGGGCGATGCATGTGGATGCTGTACCCAAAAAAGCGTGTCTCGAGTCGAGTCCACCTTTGCTAATCCGGGCGGCTCGGCGGAAATGCGGCGCGCTTCTCGATGGCCTCCCGATAGGCATGGACCCGGCCCGGGATCGTCCCGAGCATCGCGATGGTGCGACCGCCCCGCCCGTAAGCCGCGACGAACTCCGAGGCGTCCGGCTTGCCTTCGATGATCTCGACAGCGTCGTAATCGGTTGGCACGCCAAGCATCTGCAGCTTGACGTCATATTGGTCGGACCAGAAATACGGCACAGCGTCGAAGGCTTCGGCGTGCTCGGGTCCGGCCAACAGTGTGCGCGCCGCAGCCGCGCCCTGACGTCCGGCGTCATCCCAGTGTTCGGTACGCAGATGGCGCTCGTACAGCGGATGCCACCAGCGCGCGACATCCCCGGCGGCGACGACAATGCCATCGCCGTTGTTGCCCTCGGCGACACCGGTGGCATCGCAGACCACTCCGTCGTCCAAATGCAGACCCGAGCCTTCCAGCCAGCCTGTGGCGGGCGTGACGCCCAGCCCGACGATGACGACGTCGGCGGGGACCTGCGAACCATCGGTCAGTCGAACTGCTTCCACCCGCCCGCTTCCGACGAATCCGTCGACGCCCACCCCGACGCGCAGATCCACGCCATGCTCGCGATGCAACTTCGCCCAGCAAGGCGCCAGCTCCGCGCCTAAGGCTTGAACCAGCGGTCCGGCGGCCTTCTCCACGAGCACCACATCCAGCCCCAGCAGTCGGCAGGTCGCGGCGACCTCACTACCGATGAACCCGCCCCCGACCACCACGACACGGGGACGCGAGCCGAGTCGTTCTCGAATGCTCAGACAATCCTCGACCGTCCGCAGCAGAAGCACCCCTTCGGGAGCCTCGCCCGGCCACTCGCGCGGCTCAGCGCCACTGGCGATGACGACTGCGTCGAAATCCAGCGACAGGTTCTGGCCGTCGTCGCGGACCTGGACGGTACGTGCGGACGTGTCGAGGCCGACCGCGGTTGCCCCTCTGAGCACCCGCGCATCCATGTCGAATTGCGGTGCCATGTCGATGCCTGCTCGGTGCACCTGACCGCTGAGCAACTTCTTCGACAAGGGCGGCCGATGGTAGGGGGCGTGGCGTTCGGCACCCACGATCGTGAGGGCGCCGTCGTAGCCGTCCCGTCGCAGCGTCTCTGCCGCCCCTATCCCGGCAACGCCGGCACCAACGACGACGATCTGCCGTAGCTGTCGATGTGCGGGCATCGCGTCAGTCCTCCACCACGATCGCCCGGGTAGGGCACGACACTTCGGCGGCCTTCAGCGGTCCGCGTAGCTCGCGCCGCGGCTGGTCTTGGAGCACATGGAGCCCGTCCTCTCGTACGTCGAAAACCTCATGGCACAGGCTCATACAGACTCCGTTGCCGTCGCAGGTGTCAAGATCCACCGAAACCTTCATCGGACTGCGGCCTTTCCTTCTAACTGTGCCCGCTCGCGGGCGGCCTTCGCCGCGGGCGACTTCTTGATGTACTCGACCGCCATCTCCGTGTCCGCCTCGGGACCGGGGTGATGATTCGGCCGCATATACCTGGCGGGTTGCGTCACCATCAGCTTCCAGGGACTGGGCAACTTGTTCTCGCGCGCCGCACGCAACCAATCTCGCCACCGCCACTTCTGATCGATGGTCGGGTCGTGGGCCATCAAATATTTCGCTCCGGCAATCCACCAGCCGTAAAACAGCGGAGTGGTCATCAGCATCGAGAACGCCCTGATGAAATAGTTGCCGCACACGTGCTGGTAGACGTCGAAGACCAACGAGCGGTGCTCGACCTCCTCGGCACCGTGCCAGCGCAGCAGATCCAGCATCATCGGGTCGGCACCCGCGTCCTCCAGACCTCGGTTCTGCAGCACCCATTGCCCCAACATCGCGGTGAAATGTTCCAGGGCAGCCACGTCGGCCAGTCGCCGATACAACCACCACCGCTGCAACGCCGGCGGGAAAAACTTGGGCGGATCACCGAGCGTTACAGACAACGTTTTCCGGAGTCGCGAGGTGTACGGCTTGGTGTCGATGCCCTGTTCGGCCAGATGGTCGAGCACAACCTGGTGCGCCCAGGCGTGCCATGACTCCTGCTGGATGAACGGTTTGATCGCCGCTTCCAGCTCTGGATCATCGACCAGCGACGACGCCTCAAGAACGGCCTTGATGAAGTGCCGCTCGCCCTCGGGCAGCAGCAGATGCAGCACATTCGTCATGTGTGTCGCGAAGGGGTCGTTGGGCACCCAGTGCAGCGGGGTGTCCGACCAGTCGAAGCGCACCATTCGGCGATAGCGCGGGTGGCCGTCGTGATGAAGTTGGACCTCGGGCATCAGAAACTCCTCCCGCCGACCGACCGTTGCTTAGTCGGTCGATCCCTTTGTCGAAAGAAACAAGTCGACCCGCGACCGAACCGGACTGCAGGCGTTGTTTCACTGCGAACAACCGTTCACTCAGCGGCGTACCCGCGCGAGTGGCCAGTTATGCATACCAGCGGTACCAGGATGCTGAGAGTTCCCTGCTGGGGTCCGTGAACGCACCAGACCAGTCTGCTCTGGTACGAAGGTGGTCCCGCGAGCCTTTTAGGCCGACGGCCGCTAGCTTCTGCGACTTTTGACCGGCAGTAACCGCATCGAAGCTATGCGCGGCCCTCACATGGTGATGGAAACCTTGATGCGGGAGGTGGCCTGCAGTGATCTCGGTGGAGCTAAGGGACTCGAACCCCTGCGGTGACAGGCAAAATGCTGCTTTAACTGCAGGTTCGTTACATCTCGTTCCGATTCAGTCCCGCTCGTTACCTGTGGTTTCGTTTTCGGTTCCTGAGGGCGTCAAGAGTTAATCCGGTGAGCAGAACCAGTACGGTTGAGCGCGAACCGGTCCTTTGTGACGACGCTGATCCGCTGGCCGCAGCACACGCTGACAGGAGCTGTTGATCACGTGAAGACGATGACTGCGGCCGAGGAGTCGGAGAGGCTCGGGAAATGACGGACACAGACCTGGCGGCACTTGACTTGCTCTGCCCGCGGGGGCATGTTGCGGCCACGCTGATTAAGCAGGCAGTGCATCAGCCAATCGAAATGTCACGGCCCAACGCGGCAAGGGAACCCTGGCCACGTGAGCGCGACGACGACTACACGCGAATGCACTGCCAGCAGTGCAACCCTCCCGAGTGGCTCTCCGGACCTACCGGGGCCATCCGGGCGAAGGTCAATGAGCTGATCAGCGACGAGTCGGAGTTCAAGGGGAGCTACACGCTGTCGTTCTCCTGATCGTCTGTTTTCTTGCTGCACCGCGGGCACCGATCGAAGCCGTCTCGACCTATGGACGCTAAACAACTGGTTTAGGCGGTGTTGGGCGGTCCCGCTCGACAGCTGCCTGTACGGCTTCGTTGATCACGTCGCGTGGTGCCCGGGGGCTGGTCGACGGCGTCACTCATCGCTTCTGTCTCGGATCGTCTGTGTGTTGAAACGTATTGCGGTCTAGCCAGTCCACGACGTTGGACCAGCGGTACCCAACCGCCTGCCCGCTTGATGAACTTCGGCCAGTCTCCCGGCTGCGCTCCATACCGAGCAACCCCGCATCGGGCAGGAGGAAAACTGAGACTTCGTCGTTGACGCAGGCTGGAGAAGTGGCCCAGCGGCAAGTCCCGTGCGGAGGTGGGGACGTACGTCAGTTCGATTTGTCGAATCGCTGGCGTTGCCGAACCCCATATGCCGCCGCCTTTACGGCCTCGTCATCCTCCAACCCCGATCCCAGGGCACCGCCCAATGTTGCGACCGCCGCCACCAGCCAGGCCATCAGCAATAAGGATGAGAGGCCAACGGGATGGCGTCAATAGGATCACCCCCCCGTCGGGGGCATCCAGCCGCTCAGTAGGACCGCAAGCGCGCGATGCTCACTCGGGAGGCCAAGCGGGTCAATAAATCTCAGTCCACTGATGCTTACCGCGTCGGGGAACACGCGCCACGGTCAAACTCGGTTGCGCGCCGGCGAAAACCGTTCAAGCTGTACGGGCGGCCCGCCTGCTGACGGCGGCGGAACCAGTCTGGCGACACCGTCGATCACGCTGACGACTGCCCGGCTCCTCACGATCAAAGTTCAGGGTGCCGTGCTGAAAATTCTGGACGCCCCACTCGGGCTCCTGGATTTCGGCGCTGGTCGGCAGCCCCAGCGCGCTGTGTTCGTAGCCTAAGGTGCCCCACGCGGCGTAGATGGCGCCGGTGACGGGCTCGGCCCCGCTGGCGGGTGACCAGTACATCGCTCCTTTCTCGAAGACGACGTAGCGCGTGGCACCCGCTCCTTGCGATTCCGGCGACGTCGGTGCGCCCAGTGCGCTGTTTATGCCGCCCATCGCCTGCCACCGGTCATAGATAGCACTACCTTGTAGCGACTGCGCCAGATCCTGGGCACTGGGACGTTTGTTGAACCGCGCGGCAATGTCGCGGATCTGGTTCATCAAGGCATATCCGAGGTTGCCGGGGCAATCAGTATCGCTGACGTCGCGGTGGGCAAAAATGCACGGCAGGCTCACGGCGGCGCCTTGGGGGAAACGGGTGTAGGGGCCCCCGTCCGATGTCAACGCGACGCTGCCCTGCGGGTCGATGCCATCCATGGCAAGCCGCCACCCGAGCAGGCGCCCGACGGTGCGCACCTGAACCGGCGTGGGGCCCACCGCGTCGAACTCGCCGATCATGCACACCGCCCACGTGTTGCGGTTGAACCCGCCAGTGTGGGTGCCCTGAACCGATCTCGTTATCCCGCCGAATCGGCCCTCGAATACCTGACCGTACTTGTCGACCAGGGCGTTGTAGGCGATGTCCGACCAGCCCAGGGTGCGGGTGTGGTAGTCGTAGATCGACCGCACAATTGCCGCCGAATCCTGCCGCGCGTAATCATTTACGCCGGCGGTATGGTGCACGACGCCTGCCTTGATTCCGTTGTCGTACATCGGTGCTCGGCTGCGAATCGACTCCTCGGCGCCCCACTGGGCGCGACTGATGATATTGGCCGCCTGCCCGGGCGCTTCGACCGCCGCAACCAACGCCGGATCCGCCCCCGCGCTCGGGGGTTGGACCAGACCTGATGCGGCGGCGCCCAAACCCAGCATAATTGGTGCAGCCGCAACGTATTTGAGAGCATCGCGGCGCGAAACAGAGGGTGACGCTGAACACCCGCACCAATCAGGCACGGCAACACGGTAACCCGCGGTAGCAATATTCATAACGCGACCCGCCGCAACCGAATACGGTTGAACGCGGCGAGTTCGCAATCCTGCCAACAAGGGTCCAGCACAAACAAATCAACGCGCGTCTGTGGCTGGGCAGCCGGGACCGCGATGACCCAAGGGTCGATCCGGAATATCCCGATCGGTGCCTGCCCATCGATTCGAACGCGGTGGTTGCCAATATATCTCGTATTTATTTGTCCACCAACCGATTACGTTGCGCGTTAGCCACTCATGGTCGTCATTAATTCTCGTTGCCTCTCGACCATAGAACGCGAATAAAAAGGCGAGCTCGGTCTGACGCACCTATTCCGGGTACCTTCCGACCACAGTGCAGTAGATCTCCGGCACGATGCGGGTAGAGGGTGGCGTCGACTCCGCCAGGTCAGCGAACAGCATCGTCACCGCGGAATTTCGCCGCAGCATCGTGCTTGAACAACCAACCGCCATGCATCCGAATCACCGAGCGCAACACCTCGTCATGGACAGCCAGTGCGGAGCGCATCACGTCGGCGTCGGCGTCCCACCGACGGGTCGAACCCTCAACATCGGTGAACAGAAACTCACCACCCCCGACGGGGCGGGTACCGCGGACACGCTCACACGATTTCACAAAGTAGGCAGTCCCACCTCGAACATCGGCGGATCACGCCCCGGCCAGCCGAAATTTTCTGAGACAAACGAGTCACAGATGTCGGCTATCCGTGACTCATCGGGGGGAGCGGTAGGCCAGATGGTGGCTGGGCGTCCTTGAGTTGGGTCGGTAGCGTCGTCAGGTACAGATCCCCGACGCTCGTAGACATCTGCATAGGTGTGCGACGGACCGAACGTTGCAGAGAGGTCAGCTATGTCAAAGGTCGGTATCGCGCTGGTGCTCGCCCTATGCGCGGCACTGGCTTCGGCGTTTGGGAATGTGATTCGTCAGCGCTCTGCGCAAGAGATCACCGACAAACCAGTCGGCCACCTCGCCCTGTTCCGCAAGTCGTTGGGCGACACTCGGTGGTGGTTGGGCGGCGCGGGTGCCGTCGCCAATTACGGCCTGTTGGCCGCAGCGTTGGGGATCGGGTCCGTAATGCTGGTGACGGCGCTGCAGGTGACGGCGCTGTTGTTTGCTTTGCCGATCTACGCGCGGCTGACGCATCACCGGGTAACCCGCTGGGAGTGGATGTGGGCGGTGCTGCTGGCAGTTGCGTTGGTTGCATTCATCGTGATCGGCCAACCGGAGGCGGGCCGCTCACGGGGGTCACTGACAAACTGGACCGGTGTGGCCATGGTGATAGGCCCGCTGTCGGTGTTGTGTGTCTTGGGCGCACGGATTTGGCCGGGTCGTCCGCCCGCGGCGGTGCTTTTAGCGGTGGTGGCAGGTTTCTCACTGGCTGTGTTCGCGGTGCTGACCAAGGGCGTTGTCGATGCGCTCGGAGACGGTTTCGGTGCCCTGCTCCGTGCGCCCGAACTGTATGTCTGGATACCAACCGCACTGGCCGGGATGATCTTTCAGCAATCGTCATTCCGGGCCGGCGCGTTGACTGCCTCTATGCCAACAGTGATCGTGGCCGAGCCGATGGTGGCATCGGTGCTTGGGGTTATCGTGCTGGGCGAGACCCTCCACGCGACAGGTCCTAAGGCTTTCGCCCTGGCCGCCGCCGTACTGGTAGTCATCGTCGCGACCTGGGGCTTGGCCCACGGCAAGGCCGCGACTATAGCCGCTCGCACCGGAAGCGATGTGAGAACTACCGACGAGTCCGAGCTGCCGTCGGATCGCTAGGCTGCAGATACCAGGGCATCGACGTGCCACCCGTCCGGCACACTGCTGTGGCCGTAATCCGACCCTTCGCCGATCCTGACCCTCTACCCAGCCGACGATCACCACGGCGGTGCGGGGCCCAGCATTGCGACGTGGTCGCCTTGCCACTGATACCTCACGGTGTTATTGGGACTCGTTGGCGAGTTGCTGGGTGAGCCCGGCGCGGCGGATCGCCGCCAGAATCGCCCGCGCAGGAACCAGTCCCATGATCAGCGGACGCCTGGCTTTGGACGGAACATGCGGAGCGACATGTTCTGTACCTGCTGCGCCGGAAGTAGGCGGTGCATCCACGGCAGAGCTGCCACCTTTGCGCCGATCAGGTAAGCGGGCTTCAACCGCCGCGCAGAGATGATCTTCTTCCATACGGCTTCGGCAAAAACATCTGGCGACTGAAACGTGAAGTTTTCACCGATCGCGGTAGCACCAGCCAGGAAGTGTTGGCGGTAATGCTCACGCAGCGGTTGGGATGGTTGCCCACTGACGTGCTTCGATCTCGGGTCCCAACTCGACCATCGCGGTGTCAACACCACCGGGTTCGAGACTGGTGACTTCGATGCCGAACGGAGCCAACTCCATACGCAGGTGTTGAGTCAGAATTTTGAGCGCGGCCTTTGACGTCGGGTATGCGGAATACATGGGGATGGTGAGGTACACCGATGCCGATGTGGTGTTGATGATGCGACCTTTGGATCGGCGCAGTAGCGGTGTCATCGCTTGCACTACGCATAGGGCCCCAAAAGTTGACCTCGAAGGCACGCCGGTACTCGGCCATGTCGGCTGCTTCGATCACCCCGTCGCGCGGCGAGTACCCCGCATTGTTGATCAGGAGGTCGAGTGTGCCGCCAGTGCGCTCTTCGACTCTGTTAGCTGCGGCCGTCACCTGATCGGGTGCGGTCACGTCGCAGGGCACCGTGATGACGTTCGGAAAACCGAACCATCGTGTTGATCTGGCCGGCTGCTAAGGTACGCACCAATACCTGCCAGCCTTCGCGTTGGAGTCGCACGACAAGTGCCTCGCCGATGCCGGTGGCAGCACCCGTGATGAAAGCGGACTTCATCGGCGAACCATGTCGCCAACGACTGGCCGACAGCTTTCCGCTGGCGGTGGTCGTCATCATCGCCTCACCCGTTCCGGCGTGCCATAGCATCGGCCCACGTGATATGCGCCTCGTAGCCAAGCGATTTCGCCCAGGGTGCGGTACCGGTGGACTTGTTCCCGATCGGATGTCTGATCGCCGCGGGCTCTCGCCAATAAAGCTCGAAAGCCGCAAGATCCATATATCACGGACACCCAGACTTTCGTCGGTCGGCGTCGATGCTAACCGCTCGATAGACGGCCTCGGCTTCCCCAAGGGACCTACTTGGCACTCTGAACTCCCGCGGTCGAGCAGTGTCTCGACCAGAATACTTGTGGCAGGCACACCCCACAGCAGCAGTCGTCCTTCCCGAAAGAGATCGCTCGACAGCGGCGCGCATTAGCGGTACCGCCTCGTCGCAATCTCCACGCCGAGCCCTCTCGCGCGCCAAATGCACCTCGATAAGCGGTAACTCGGCTAGGTTGTGTCCCCGGCGCAATAACACTTCGCCGACCTCGGCCAGCAGTTGCCGGCCGAGCTCACGGTCCGCATCCGTTTGGCGGTGCACCAGAGCAATTCCACGAGTCATCCGGGCCAAGGCCAATGCGACGTCGTCACCGGATCGTTCGGCGATCCGTTGGGTATCTTCGATCTCATGGATGGCTAGAATCGTCAGGTCTCAGTGCGCCATTCGTTATACCCGGGAGATAGGCGTAGGCGATGATCGTGGCGTAGGACATCGGATCAGCGCTGCGAGCCATGGCCAGGCCAAGCCGCAGGTCGTCTCGCCATCCGCTACAACCGAGCCAACAACGGGCAACGGCCCGCGTCGTAAAGGCTAGCGCTAATGGAGAGCCGAATAGGAAGTTGCCCTTGGACGCATCACCCTCGGCTAGGTCGATGACCCGTTGTGACCACCGAGCACGTCAGACCACTCGGCGCTTTCTACCTTGGCGTAGATCGCCGCGAAGGATAGCCCCACCGTTATGGTCGGATCGCCGACGGACTCGATCAGGGCCATGGCTTCCGATGCCAACTGCGTCGCCTCGCGCATCCGATCCTGGTACACGTGATCTATCACCAGCCCCGCCATCGCGACGGCCGGACGCCTCGTCCCCGTCGGCCGCGCACAACTCACGCAGTTCGTCGAAACGGCCCCCGGCCACGTTCATATGGAGTCGAAATCCGATCCCGCACAACATGGTACGAGGTGCGATGCGCATGGCAGCCCGACCCGGCGTATCGGCCGGCAGGGTGTCGGCGATCTTTTGAGGCGCACTCCCAACTTTTTCGCGCAGTGCTCATGTCACGGTTAGTCGCCCACGTCGCGGCTCGCATGTGCCAGCCGTAGGCGGCGTGCCGATCACCGGAAGCCTCAACGCTGTTCGGCGATCAGCGCCGCATTCTGGTCGGCCGATCCCGGCTCCGCGGGCTTCGATCGCGGCGGCCAGGCGCCGGTGCAACTGCGCGCGATCGGACTTCAGTTGTGATTCGTATGCCACGGCCCGATCAGCAGATGCCGGAACGCATATTCGGGACGCGCACTGAACCGCACTTGGTCGATCAGCTCAGCATTGATCAGCTCCTCAACGGGGGCATCGATCCCAAGGCTCACCAACAGATCCGAGCCGAAGCGAGATCCGATGACGGCAGCCGCGGCAAGCGTGCGTTTTGCCGCGGCGCCTCGCGGGTGATGCGAGCGGCGATAGTCACCTGCAGGGTCGCCGGTACGCAGCACCTCGGCCGCTTTACTCACGCAAACGCGGCATCCTCGCTCGCCCACCAGGACACCACGTTCGGCGAGCTCACGGGTGATCTCCTTGCGCGAGAACGGATTACCGGCCGCGCGGCCGGCAATGATCTCGCCGATCTCACACGTACGGACGGATGAGAGCCCGACAGCTCACCAACCAATGCGATGGTTTCGGCATCGCTCAGGGTCGCCAGGGCAACGGTCTGCGCCCCCGGAACATGCTGCAGAGCCCCGCGGTACTCGGGGCGATACGTGATCAGGACCAGCCATGGGGTCTGTGGGATCACCGCAAGAAGGTCCGCGAGCATCGATTCGCTGACCGCGTCCATCCAGTGCGCATCCTCCAACACCAAGACCGTCGGTTGGGTACGGGCGGGCTGGGCCTTGGATCAGCGCAGTCAACCGCCGCCGCCGCGCATCCGGGTCGATCTTGGGCAACACCACATCGGGATCGGGGATCCCCAGCAGGTCATCAAGCGGCGGCATGTCCTCGGCGTCGACGTCGCAAACTTGTCCCGCATCCGCGCCCGCGCGGTCTGATCGTCCAGACCGCTGATCTGCCCTAACCCACACATCAGACGCGCCATCACGCCAAACGGCACATCGGTGGCGTGTGATTCGCAGAACGTCGAAACCACTTGGACGCCAGCGTCTCTCGCCAACTGGATGACTTCACGGGCGAGTCGGGTCTTGCCGATGCCGGCAGGACCGGCCACCCCGACCACAGACCCGCGTCCAGCAATGGAACGATCCAGCATCGCGGCGATCGCGGCCAATTCCCACTGCCTGCCCACCAACGCCGACTCTGGGACGCCGGTCGGCTGGCGCTGCGCGGCCACACCTAATAACCGGCGAGCCGCCACCGGCTCGGCGGCACCCTTGATCTGAACCAGCTCAGACTCGCCGAGTTCCGCGATGTCCTCGACCAGTCGCGCTGTGGATGCGCTGAGCATCACCGCGCCTGGCGGCGCGGCCGACTCCATCCGGCGGGCCTTGCCCACTTCTTCACCAATCGTGGTGTAACCCAGAGGGCCCGAACCGATCTCACCGGCAATTACTTGCCCGGAATTGAGACCCATTCGCAGCCGCAGATCCACACGATTATGACGTTTGACCTCGACGGCAAGGCGCTGGGCCTCCTCGTGAATGCCCAGTGCTGCCAGACACGCCCGCAATGCGTGATCCTCCAATGCTGCCGGTGCGCCGAACACCGCCATGACGCCGTCGCCGGTGAACTTGTCCAGGACGCCGCCGTAACGTTGCACCACGTCGCCCGCCAGGTTGACCAGCCCGGTCATGATCTCGCGCAAGCGCTCGGTTCCCACCGCCGCAGCGATGTCCATCGAATGCACGACGTCAGCGAACAGCACCGTGACCTGCTTGTACTCGGCGGGAGCGCCCGGCTGCGCAACTGGCGATCCACATTCGTCGCAGAATTTCGCGCTCGACCGTTGTTCCGTGCCGCATGCCACACACCTGGAATGCGCTGCCACGTCAGGCGCCACCGATGCCAAGGATGGGCGTGCGCTCAAAACCGAACCCCACTGTGCAAGGCGACCCACTAGAGGCCGCGGTCGATGTCGGCCAGCCGCCGGGTGGTGGCGCTGCCAAAGGGATTCGATGTGCTGGCGGGACGTTCAGGTCTCGCCACCATCGTTGAACCACATGGTCCGCCCTGGCCGAGGGCACACCGGCGATCTCGAATGCCCGATTGACTCAGGTTAACCCTTGTACGGCCTGTGTTGTGGCTTAGCGACATGAAGTTTTCGGCAGCCCTATTTAAATAATACGAATGGCACTTTTGCGAATGTTGGAGTGCTTGTTCTTGCGGGGCATCGGCATGCACATCCTGTTCGCGATGGCGAAACGGGTTGCAGAGGACATGTTTAGAGAACCGCATATGACTAGTCGGTGACACGGCAACCGCTAAAGCCTCAACGGGATTGCGATCGGCCTGCCACAGGCCGGGTCGGTGACGTCCCTAGACCCTACATCCCGTCAACCTGGGGTGACCTTCGCATAATCTAACCAACCGCTCTAAAAACTTCATACCTTCGAGGCACATGGCGCTACTCGGAATGGCTAGCCTGACATAGAGGTGCAGAACACCTGGACCACACCGGAGTAGGGATTAACGACGTCAGGTGGTCGGCTGATTCCTGCCGAAAGTAACGCGACTGTCGCGGTTGGGTTATTGATTTGGGCTCTGAATCGGGCGACCAAGGTTGGGCTCACTGCTGCCACTCATCCATCGGACTCGCCCTTCGCCTCAAGTAAACGTTCAAGGACCACCAGATGAATCGATTTCGTGTAGGAGTGATGGACACTGCCATCGCTGCGCGCCCCACAGTCGACGCGTTGACGCGAGCCAACTACCTCGCTGCCGCTGCCGCTCGCGTTGACTCGTTTTGGGTTCCCGACCACATCAACAGCCTTTTGCCGCGGTCACTGTGGATGCCCAAGTACTGTGCGGCCGCGAAGCTGTTGCCGCGGGTCGATGCGCATCTGAGCCGTGGACCACGCTAGGGTACATCGCAGCGCACAACTGGCCCGCTCGACTCCGCCTCGGCGTCGCTGTCACTGATGCCGGCCGCCGTAACCCGGCGGTCACGGCGCAGGCCGTGACTACCCTGCACCTGCTTACCAAAGGACGAGCGATTCTCGGTATCGGGACCGGTGAACGCGAAGGTAATCAGCCCTACGGTGTGGACTGGTCGAAGCCAGTCGCGAGGTTTGAGGAGGCACTAGCGACCATCCGCGCACTGTGGGGCTCGGATGGCGAACTCGTCAACCGCGATTCGCCCTACTTTCCCCTGCGGGACGCATTGTTCGACCTGCCGCCATATCGCCGCAAATGGCCTGAGATATGGGTCGCCGCGCACGGTCCTCGCATGCTTAGGATCGCCGGACGTTTTGCCGATGTGTGGTTTCCCTACTCCTCGCATGTCTATCGCGACCTCGCACAGCATCTCGACGTCATTCGGGGTGCGGCCGCTGATCACGGGCGCGATCCCATGGCCGTTATTCCCGCCCTGTTGGCGATGGTCGTCACGGGCCGCGGCCGCGACGACGTGAACGAGGCGATGGAATCGGATCTGGTCAAAGCCTGGACGCTCACGGCTTCTGGGGAGTTGTTTGCCGCTCTCGGTGCCGAACACCCTCTGGGAACGGACTTTTCCGGCATGCAAGATATCCAGCCTTACGCCATGGATGAGGAATCTGCGCTGTCCCATGTGTCTCGGGTCCCGCTGTCGGTAGTGCAAGCCGCGCATCTGTGCGGAACGCCTTGCCGAAGTGGTCGAGCAGGCAGCGGAATGGCGCGATCGTGGCGTGCGCTATCTGGTGGTAGCTAATATCCCAGTATGCTGCAGCGCAGTCTTCGAAAAGGGCTTGCTACGACAATGGCTTTCAGCAAGATTGTCCATGGCCTCAAGAGACTCTAACGCCGTCCAACGTGGCCGCAGGACAGGTATCAACCCTGCACTGCGGCAGGTGCACTCACTTCGGCGCGTCGACGGAGCCGAGCCGGGGCCAGCTACTGAACATCGGTCACCCTCGCACGTTGGCTTCGGGCCTTAACCAGGCCGTTTGTATAAGAATATTCAGGCGCTGGCCCGCGATCGCTGCGATT
>CAWCRJ010000002.1:0-547036 GCA_963797865.1 uncultured Actinomycetota bacterium | reverse complement strand
CATGAGGGCCAAAGTCACCGCGCCATGTTGGTGAAACGGGACAAATGCAGCTGGTGCGCAACCGTAACCGTCTTAGTGGGGCCGTTGCGGTGTTTGGCGAGAATGAAATCCGCCTCTCCGCCGCGCGGATCGTCGCGCTCGAACGCGTCCGGCCGGTTCAGCAGGATCACCATGTCGGCATCTTGCTCCAGCGATCCCGACTCACGAAGGTCGGACAGCATCGGCTTCTTGTCCGTGCGCTGCTCGGGGCCGCGGTTGAGCTGGCTGATCGCGACGACTGGCACCTCGAGCTCCTTGGCCAAAAGCTTGAGTTGGCGCGAGAATTCGGATACCTCGAGCTGCCGCGACTCGACCTTCTTTCCCGACGACATCAGCTGCAGATAATCGACCACCACCAGACGCAGGTCGGATTTCTGCCGCAGCCGGCGCGCCTTGGCACGGATCTCCATCATCGTCAGGTTGGGCGAGTCGTCGATATACAGTGGCGCTTCGCTGATTTCGCTCATCCGCCGCGCCAGGCGCGTCCAGTCTTCGTCGCTCATGCGACCGGACCGCATGTCGGCGAGCTTGATTTTCGCTTCCGCCGACAGCAGCCGCATGACGATCTCGGACTTGCTCATCTCCAGCGAGAAGATGACGCTGGCCATGCGGTGCTTGATCGAGCATGACCGCAAAAAATCCAGGCCCAGGGTCGATTTCCCTACTCCAGGCCTGGCCGCCACGATGATCATCTGTCCGGCGTGCAGACCGTTGGTCACCTCGTCGAGCTCGGTGAAACCGGTCGGGACGCCGCGCGCGACACCGCCGTTCGAGGCGATGGCGTCGATTTCGTCCATGGTCGGCTGCAGCAGATCCTCGAGCGGAACGAAATCCTCCGACGTCCGGCGCTCGGCGACCTCGTAGATCTCCGCTTGGGCGCGGTCGACCACCTCGGCCACGTCGGCACCATCGGCGCCCGCATAGCCGTACTGCACGACCCTTGTGCCGGCCTCCACGAGGCGCCGCAGGAGCGCCTTCTCGGCCACGATGGTCGCGTAGTAGCCGGCGTTGGCCGCGGTCGGCACCGTCGAGATCAGCGTGTGTAGATACGGTGCACCGCCGATCCGGCGCAGCAGGTTCCGGCGGTCCAGTTCCGCGGCGACCGTCACCGCATCGGCCGGCTCACCCCTCCCGTAGAGGTCCAGGATCGCGTCGTAGACGTTCTGGTGGGCGGGGCGGTAAAAATCGCTGGGCCGCAGCCGTTCGAGGACATCGGCGATGGCGTCCTTGCTCAGCAGCATGCCGCCCAGCACCGCCTGCTCGGCCGCCATGTCCTGCGGTGGCTGCCGTCCGAAGTCCTCGCTGGGTGCCGAGGAATCCATGCCCGACGTCAGGTCATCGACGACCGCCACGGATTCCCTCCTCCCCTGATTCACACATCCGAACATACATTCGACAGACGATATTGAGCGTAAGTCAAGGTGCTGACAACCTTCGCCCAATAGCACCCGCACGTCCGGCGCCGGGACGACGTTAAACGTTGCTGCCTAGTAGGCAAAGGGGGTGCTGTTCATGAAGCTGTGGATCGTGTGTGCATATCCGTCGACACCTGTGTTGAGCGGGGTGTGGAGAACCTGTGGATTAATGCAAAGGGCTAGGACATCAGTGCAGATACCGGCCATACAACGCCATGGAATTCGTGTGGACAAGAATCTCTACGGCGTGTCGGGCCAGGTTACCGCTCCGGGCGTGTTGGCTTTCCGCCGTATTTTCGCAGCGTTACGGGCCGGTAAAGTGCACTGGGCAAACGCACCCCAGAAATAGTTCGCCAGGGAGCGCGTCCGCGATCCTTGTCAGCGGAGCGTAGCCGGGTTCGCCCAGCGCAACGAACCCCGGCGGCGGCCCGATCATGGCCGCCGCCGGGAACGAGCAAATGTCGGATGCTTAGCTCTGCGCGACGACCTCGAGCGCGACCTCGACGTCGACCTCGGGGTGCAGGTGCACCGCCACCGGGTGGGTCCCGATGGCTTTGATGTGCGACTTGGGCAGCCGCACGATCCGTTTGTCCAGGTTGGGCCCGCCGGCCTTCTTGATCGCCGCGACGACGTCACTGGCGGTCACCGAGCCGAACAGCTTTCCGGAATCCGCCGCGGTCTTCACCGGCAGCGGGACCGGGCCGAGCCCCTCGATCGCCGTCTTGAGTTCATTGGCGTGCCCGAGGTCGCGCACAACCTTGGTTTCGCGGGCCCGGCGGATATCGTCGGCCTGCTTCTGCGCGCCGCGTGAGGCCACGATCGCCAAACCGCGTGGCAGCAGGAAGTTGCGGCCGTAACCGTCCTTGACCTCGACAGTGTCGCCGACGGTACCAAGGTGGTCGACGTCAGCCGTCAGAATCAGCTTCATCGTTTCGTACTTTCGGTAGGCCTGCGGCGACTATCGCGCCGAGGAGGTAAAGGGCAGCAGCGCCACTTCGCGGGCGTTCTTCACCGCGATCGCGACGTCGCGTTGGTGCTGCACGCAGTTGCCGGTGACGCGGCGCGCGCGGATCTTGCCGCGCTCACTGATGTACGTGCGCAGCAGTGCGGTGTCCTTGTAGTCGATCGCTTGTCCCTTCTTCGAGCAGAAGACACATTTACGCGCCTTGATCGGCTTTTCCGGAGCCGGACGCCGCTTGTTGGACTTGGCCATGTCTGTCTTTCTTTTCGTTTCCTACTGCTGAAGTCTTGGTTAGAACGGCGGTTCGTCGTCTCCGCCGGCGAACGATCCCGACGCCGGGGCACTGCCCCACGGGTCGTCAGCCGGTGCACTGCTCGCCGGTGCCGACTGCTGGCGGGATCCGCCACCGCCACCGCCACCACTGCCGAAGCCGCCGCCACCGCCGCCGCTGCGGCTGGCCTTGTTGACCTTGGCTGTGGCATACCGCAGCGAGGGGCCTATCTCGTCGACCTCGACCTCGAAGACGGTGCGCTTCTCACCTTCGCGGGTCTCGAATGAGCGCTGCTTGAGCCGGCCGGTGACGATAACCCGGGACCCTCGGGTCAGGCTTTCGGCGACGTTCTCGGCGGCCTCCCGCCAGATGTTGCACCGCAGGAACAGCGCTTCACCGTCTTTCCACTCCCCACTCTGACGGTCATAGATTCGAGGTGTCGACGCCACGGTGAAGTTCGCGACGGCGGCACCCGACGGTGTGAACCGCAATTCGGGGTCGGCGGTCAGGTTTCCGACAACGGTGATAGTGGTGTCACCAGCCACAATTTCCTCCTGGGTCCGCCGCTCGGGTGATGGATGTCATGAGCGTACTTTCGCTGAGCTCTCCACAGCCTAAGCAAGTGCGCCGACGAGAAGCACGCGACGCAGCCAAGGCTGTTAGTGCTTGTCGGTGCGCATCACCTTGGTGCGCAGTACCGACTCGTTGAGGCTCAGCTGGCGATCGAGCTCGGATACCGTCGCCGGCTCGGCCTTCAGGTCGACGACGACGTAGATGCCTTCGGCGTGCTTGGCGATCTCGTAGGCCAGACGGCGCCGGCCCCAGATATCAATCTTGTCGACGGATCCACCGTCCTTGCGGACGACGTTGAGGAACGTCTCCAAGGACGGAGCAACGGTGCGCTCGTCGAGCGTGGGGTCAAGAATGACCATGATTTCATATGGACGCATGGAAACCTCACCACCTCCTCTGGTCTGCGCGGCCACGGACGTTCCGTGGCAGGAGGGTCGCCTGCGTCGGCAACCGCATCAGGCTACCGGATACCGGGCTGACCAGAAAAATCCGGCCCGTGGGGCAACCTCGCTATTGCCGGGCGGCCAAGTATTCGTCGGCCCTGGCCACAGTCGCGGGATCGGCCTTGGCGAGCGCGCCGGAGTCGAAGGGCGGCTGCGGGTCGTATTCGATGAGTAGCTGAGCGGCCTGTGCGGCCTAGCGATCGACGAGCAGCTCCACCAGGCGTAAAGCCATGTCGATGCCGCTGGACACGCCGGCGGCGGTGATGATCCGCTGCGGCAGGTGTTCGACGACTCGTTCCGGCAAGTAGCGAGCGCCCAGGCTGTTGAGTAACCCGGCGGCCCGCCAATGGGTGGTGGCGGTGAGCCCGTCCAGCAGTCCGGCCGCAGCCAGCAGCAGGGCACCGGTGCACACCGAGGTGGTGAACCGGGTGTCGGGGTGCACCGCTTGAAGCCACGCCCGGATGGCCTCGTCGTGAATCAGCTGCCGGGTGCCGATGCCGCCGGGGAACACCACCACGTCGGGTGCGGCCACCTCGTCGAAGGTCGCGTCGCAGCTGACACCGAGCATGCCGTTCTCGGTCCGCACCTCGCGGCGGTGATGCCCGACGAACACGACGTCGATTGACGGAATGCGTTGCAGCACCTCGTACGGACCCACCGCGTCGAGCGCGGTGAATCGCGGGAAGATCGGGATGGCGACCTGGATCATGGCGTCATGCCGGCCTGGCGCCGCTTGCCACTGCGGATCGCTCGTCGGCGTCGTCGGACGCAGGGACGGTCGGGCGGCGCGACCCAACAGGCCGCAGCCAGTCCGGCAACCATCCGGGTGGGGCGTCAGGTGCGCGATCGAAGGGTCCGCCCGCCGGATCATCCACCCGTGCGCCCCATCGCACCAAATCCTCAGCGGGCCGGTAAATTTGGCGAATCACCAACGTACACAACACGATAACCGCGAGGTCCCGCAGCAGCACGGTCGTGGTGAAGAACTGTTCGGGCAGCGAGCGGTTTGGGTTGCCATACAGGTAATACATCCGCGGCACCCATACCAGCGCGTCGACGGTCATCCATGCCAGCAGTATCCGGCGGTGCGGCAGTGCGAGCACCGCCAGCGGCACCAGCCACAGCGAGAACTGCGGGCTCCACACCTTGTTGGTCAGCAGAAAAGCCGCGATCACCAAGAACACCAGCTGCGCCACCCGCGGGCGTTGTGGCGCGGTCAACACGATGAATGCGATTGCGGCACAACACGCCACGAACAGCACCGCAACAACGGTGTTGAGCACCGTCGGCGGCTGCCAGAACCCGAGCTTGGGATCGAATCCCCGCCAACCGGTGAACGACTTGATGACGTTGTAGAGCGAGTCCATGTCGTCGCCGCGACGAGTGTTGAGCCGGAAGAACTCCGACCAGCCGCGCGGAAAAAACACCAGCACGGGCAGGTTCACCAAAAGCCAGGTAACCCCGGCTGTCACCGCGGTGCGGACCCACGCGCGCAGCTGTCCGGTGCGGATTCCCAGCAGCAGCATCGGGCCCAAGAACAGCAACGGATACAGCTTCGCGGCGGCACCCAACCCGATCAGCACGCCGGCCAGCACCGGTTTTCGTCGCGCCCAGGCCAACAGCCCGGCCGTCGCGAAAGCCGTTGCCAGCGCGTCGAAATTGGTGAAAATCTGAAAGATCAAAATCGGCGAGCCGGCCACCAGGGCGGCGTCCCAGATCCGCCGCCCGGCCAGGCTCGCACTCGCCCAGACGGTGGCCAGCCAGGCCAGCGCCAGCCCGAATGCCGCGACATCGAAGAACATCACCACCTCGGCGACCACCGGAAGGGGCGTGAGCTTGCTCAGCGCTGTGTAGGTCTTGGCCAGCGCCATCGACACGTACTGATAGATCCCCGTCAGCACCGGATACTCCATGTAGCGCACTGCGGGCTGGCCGTCGTAGCGGATCTGCTGGGCGCCGGTCGAGTCGGTCTCGACCCAGCTCGACTTGTAGGGAAACTTGCCTTGGCTCAACAACTCTGCCCCGTAGAGCGGCACGGTGTCGGAGTAGCACAACTCGTAGTAAGCGCGTTGGTTGTCCCAGTTGGCCACCCGCTGATCGCCGGTGCCGGAGCCGGTGCTTTGCAGGCACGCCGCCTTTGTCGACCAGCCCAGCGCCAGGAAGACCAGCGCGATCAAAAACATCACCCGCAGCGGGGTCATCAGCCGAGAGCGGCCGATCAGCGCATGCCGGCCAACCGGACCCCCGACGACGTCGGCGAGCGCGGCGCCCAGAAAGTCGGTGCGGCTCGGGCAATCTCGGTTGTCGGCGCTGCGCAGATCCCCGGCCAGCCGCTGCGGTGAATTGGTCGCGCCGTTCTCCGCGGCGTCGGTCACGGTGGCGGTGGCGGCGCTTGGGGTCCACCCGGCGGGACGCCACCACCCGGGGCGCCACCTAACGGGCCGCCCGGTTCCGGACCGCCCGGCGGGCCGCCGGGTGCCGGTGGCGCCGCGGTGATCGTCGTGGGCGGACCGACCGGAATGGTGATGCCCGGCGCCACTTCGATGGTGGGCTGGATGACAGTCTCCGATGGCGGCGGGGGCGGCGGAGGCGCAACGGGCACGCCCGCGTAACCGCCGATCTCCGTCGGCTTGGGGAAGGATTCGTTAGAGGTGCCCTTCAGCGCGCCGTCCATCGTGGACTTCCAGATATCCGACGGCAGCCCCGAACCGTAAACCGGTCCGCCCGAAGCGGTTACCAGCGGGCTATCGCCTTTGGCCGTGCCCACCCACACCGCCGTCGACAGCGACGGCGTGTAACCCACCATCCAGGCGTCCTTGTTCGAGGTGGTGTCACCGAGCTGGGTGGTGCCGGTCTTGGCAGCCGACGGCCTACCGCCGGCCAGCGCGTGGCCGCGGGAATAGGCGGCGATCGGAGCCATGGCCGCGGTGGCGTTGTCAGCAACGGCCTTGGGGATGCGCTCCTCGGTCTTGTTGTCGGAGTTGGCTGCGTCGAAGAGGACCTGGCCGTCGGAGTTGACGACCTTCTGTACGAAGTGCGGGCGGTGATAGACGCCGGAGGCCGCCAGCGTGGCGTAGGCGGAGGCCATGTCGAACACCCGGGTTTGGTACTGGCCCAGCACAACTCCATTGTTCGGCGGGCCGCCCTTGCCATCCTCGGACAGGGTGTGGTCCACACCGGGGAAGCTGGTCGCGACGCCGGCCTGGTGGGCTGCGTCGGCGACGGCCTGCGGGCCCCCCTTGAGCTTGAGCATCAGCCGGTAGTAGGAGGTGTTGAGCGATTGCTTGAGCGCCTGGGCGATGTTGCAGGTCCCGCAGCTCTCACCGTCGACGTTGGTGATCTTGATGCCGTCGACGGTCAGCGGTGAGCTGTCCACCTGGTAGCCCAGGCCGATCCCCTGCTCGAGCGCGGCGATCAGGCAGAACACCTTGAACGACGACCCGGTCTGCAGCCCGGCCTGGGCGAAGTCGAACCCGTTGGCGTCGGTGCCGCCGAAGTATGCGCGTATGGCGCCGTCGTGGGGATCGACCGAGACTGCGGCCGAACGCATATCGGGGTCTTGGCCGTCGAGGTACTTCGACACCGCCTTCTCCGCCGCCTGCTGGGCCTTCGGGTCGATCGTGGTGGTGACCTGCAGGCCCTGGGTGTTCAGCGTCCGCTCGTCGATGTTGAACAGCTCCATCAACTCTTTGGTCACCTGATGCTCGATCAGCCCGTTGGGCCCGGTCGTCTGATTCTGCGCGCGCGCCTGGTCCGGCGGCACGGTCGGCGGGAACTGCTGCGCGGAACGGTCACTCGGCGACAGCGCCTTGGTTTCCACCATGCCGTCGAGCACCCATGCCCAGCGCGCACGTGCGCCCTGCGGATCGACCGCCGGGTCCAGTGAGGACGGCCGCCGGATGAGCGCCGCCAGCAGTGCGCCTTCGGACACCGTGAGCTGCTCGACGGGTTTGTTGAAGTAGGCCTTGGCGGCGGCCGAAATCCCGTAGGCGCCTCGCCCGAAGTAAATGATGTTCAGATAGGCCTGCAGCACATCGTCTTTCGACCACTCCCCCGACATCTTGGTCGCGATCACCAGTTCTTTGGCCTTACGCATCAAGCCGCTGACTCCGTGCTGGGCCGAACCCACCAGCGCGTTCTTCACGTACTGCTGCGTGATCGTCGAACCGCCCTGCAGGTCGCCGCTGCCGAAGAGGTTGTTGTTCACCGCACGCACGAAACCGCTGAAATCAAACCCGGGGTTCGAGTAGAAATTGCGATCCTCGGCGGCGATCACCGCCTGGCGCACATGCACGGGAACCTGGTTGATGTTGACGTCGACCCGATTGCCTTCCGGCGGGATGATCTTGGCGATTTCCGAGCCGTCGCTGGCCAGGATGGTCGAAACCTGGTTGGTGCGAAGGTCGCCCGGCTTGGGAATGTCGACGATGAAGTACGCCATCGCGAACGTGACGATCGGCAGCAGCACCAGCACCGCCGCGCAGAGGTACGCCCCTCGCCGGACCCACAGCCAGTTGATCTGCTCGGTCCAGGCCCAGTCGCGCCACGGCGGGACGGGCCGCCCGGAGCCGGGACCGCCTGGTCCTCCCGGACGTCCGGGCCGCCGGGGCGGAGGGGGCGGTCCGCCGGGCGGACCACCACCGAAGCTGGCCCGCTCATGCCGGCCGGACGTCGGCCCTCGACTGTCCAGTGCGGCCTTGACCTCGTCGAGCGCGTCGCGCCGTAAGGGCGTCGAAGGGGGGCCGGCCAGCGCGGCTTTGACTTCGTCGATGGGATCGGAGCGGCGGGGCGCCCGGTCATCTTTGACCGGCGGCAGGATCGTCGTCAGCCGATCATCGGGCGGGGCCTGACGGCGACGGTTGATCGTCGGCGGCGCCTCCCGGCGTTCGGCCGCTCGGCGACCGGCGTCCGGACGGTCGGGGCCCGGACGCTCGTCAGAATTCTGATTGCCTACATGCTCAGTCGCTGGGCCACGTTGGTCACCGGACGACTGGCCGTGGCGTCCTTCGTTATTCAATGGCCGTGCGGGCGTTGTTGCGCGCCGTCCGCGTGCGTCCGGTGCCCCTTGGAGGAGGTGCCGTGCGCGCCGCGCCGAGCACATATGACTTGACGAGATGGTTCCAGCTGCAGGTCCGGCAAACCTCCACCACGTGGACGGCGAACTCCTCGAAGCGGGTCGCCAGCATCACCAATTCTTCGGCCGTGCGCGCCGAGCCCGACACCGCACCGAGGTGTTCCCCGAACACCCATGACACCAGCGTCAACTGCTCCTTGCGGCAGATCGGGCACATGACCTGGCTCGGCTTTCCGTGAAACTTGGCGGCGCGCAGCAGATACGGGTTCGCGTCACAAACCTCGGACACGCCGGTGCGGCCCGAGTACACCTCGGCCAGCAGTGAGCGCCGTCGGAGCGCGTAGTCCACCACTTGTCGCTGCAGTCGCACGCCCACCAGAGTACTTCGCCATCCCGAGCAGGGATACGCAACCAAACCGTGGCGGTCCGTCCGGGGTAGTCGACGGTGGTTTATGCGCAAACCGGGGACCGGCCTTCGACGATCATCCCCCTGGCGAAATGGCTCGGGGCACCGCTGGGCGGCGTGACGACTTCCCGCGCCGAGGACACCGACCGCCAAGACACCTGCATGGTCTTCGCCGACGCCCCGGCCGATGGCGAGCTCTCCGCCGAAGAGCACCGGGAAAGGGTCAGTGCGGCCACCGACTAGTTCGGCCACGAGTTCCACGGACGGTCCCGTCCCCGTCGACCTGAGCAAATTCGATGTGACGAAGACCGTAGACCTCGTGCGCGGCGGCCCCGAGACGCTGCACACGAAGCCGTCTGACCTCGAAACCACATACCTGATCATCGAGCCGGCAACGACGCCGACCACACGGGGCGCGCTTGCGCTGTCCCTGTATGTCTCCAGCGACTACGGAGGTGGGCACATCTCCTTCTCGGGTGACGGCACCGTCAAACAGACGAGTCTGCCCACGTAGAGACGGGTCCCCGGGCGCATTCCGCACCCCTCACGCACTGTGACGAACTCCAAACCAACAGTTAGTGGTGTTGTGGCTAATATATCGAGACGATACGATTGCGCGAGGCGTCGAACCGTCGTAACCCGCCACGCAAATCTTTTTCAGGGAGGTGATTCGATTGCTGGAGCTTGCCATCCTGGGTCTCCTGATCGAGTCGCCCATGCACGGCTACGAGTTGCGCAAGCGGCTGACCGGCCTACTCGGCGCGTTCCGGGCGTTTTCGTACGGATCGCTCTACCCCGCCCTGCGGCGCATGCAGGCCGAAGGGTTGATTGCCGAGAACGCCGCCCCGGCCGGGACGCCGGTTCGGCGGGCCCGGCGGGTCTACCAGTTGACCGACGAGGGCCGCCGGCGCTTCGGGGAACTGGTGTCCGACACCGGTCCCCACAACTACACCGACGACGGCTTCGGGGTACACCTGGCGTTCTTCAACCGGACTCCGGCAGAGGCGCGGATGCGCATTCTGGAAGGCCGCCGCCGTCAGGTCGAGGAAAGGCGGGAAGGTCTGCGCGATGCCGTTGCGCGGGCCAGTAGCTCGTTCGACCGCTACACCCGTCAGCTTCATCAATTGGGGCTCGAGTCCAGTGAGCGCGAAGTCAAGTGGCTCAACGAGCTCATCGCTGCGGAGCGGGCTATGCCCGGCCTCTCCGAGCAAACGTAAACCCCTGCACGAACCCAGCATCCCAGTCAGTGGTTAGAGGTTAGGAGAACGCCCATATGAGTGAGCAGAACGCGCCGCAGGTGTCGACGGAGGTACGAGTCGCCATTGTCGGCGTCGGTAACTGCGCGTCTTCGCTGGTTCAGGGCGTGCAGTACTACTACGACGCCGACGCGAACAGCACCGTGCCCGGCTTGATGCACGTGAAGTTCGGCCAGTACCACGTCCGCGACGTGAAGTTCGTCGCCGCGTTCGACGTGGACGCCAAGAAGGTCGGCTTCGACCTGTCCGAGGCGATCTTCGCGTCGGAGAACAACACCATCAAGATCGCGGACGTGCCGCCCACCAACGTGACGGTGCAACGCGGCCCGACGCTGGACGGCATCGGCAAGTACTACGCGGAGACCATCGAGATCTCCGACACCGAAGCCGTCGACGTGGTGAAGGTACTGCGCGAAGCCAACGTCGACGTGCTGGTGTCCTACCTGCCGGTGGGCTCCGAAGAGGCCGACAAGTTCTACGCCCAGTGCGCCATCGACGCGGGCGTGGCGTTCGTCAACGCGCTGCCGGTGTTCATCGCCTCGGACCCGGTGTGGGCCAAGAAGTTCGCCGACGCCGGTGTGCCGATCGTCGGTGACGACATCAAGAGCCAGGTCGGCGCGACCATCACCCACCGCGTGATGGCCAAGCTGTTCGAAGACCGCGGCGTGCAGCTGGACCGCACCATGCAGCTCAACGTCGGCGGCAACATGGACTTCCTCAACATGCTCGAGCGCGAGCGCCTCGAGTCCAAGAAGATCTCCAAGACGCAGGCCGTCACCTCCAACCTGCAGCGCGAGTTCAAGACCAAGGACGTGCACATCGGCCCGTCCGACCACGTCGGCTGGCTCGACGACCGCAAGTGGGCCTACGTGCGGCTCGAGGGCCGCGCATTCGGTGATGTGCCGCTGAACCTGGAGTACAAGCTCGAGGTCTGGGACTCGCCGAACTCCGCGGGCGTCATCATCGACGCGGTGCGCGCCGCCAAGATCGCCAAGGACCGCGGCATCGGCGGCCCGGTGATCCCGGCGTCGGCCTACCTGATGAAGAGCCCGCCGCAGCAGCTGCCCGACGACATCGCGCGCACCCAGCTCGAGGAGTTCATCATCTCGGGCTAAGGCCCCCTCCTAACGTCGAGCGTGGGCCCTAGGGACGAATTCGGGACTGTCCCCTTACCTAGGGCCCACACTGGGCCAAACCATCGACACGATGCTGTGCAGGTGCTTAGCATCATGTCTCGATGACCGTTCAACCCGCGGCGTTCCTCCGCACCACGCTTCCCCTCGACCTGTCCGGGCTCGCAGCACTCGACAGCGGTCGTTATCACTCCATCTGGCTGCCCGATCACATGGTCAGCTTCTGGCCGGACTCGATCTGGACTCCCGAGTTCACCGACCTGGCCACCGCTTCCCCATCGCCGCACCGCCACCTGGACGGCCTCGCGGTAGCGGCTGCGGCGGCCGTGCTGACCGAGCGGGTCCCTCTGGTCAGCGCCGTGGTGGATACCGTGCGCCGCCATCCCGTCCTGCTCGCGCAGACGGCGTTGACCATCGCTCACCTGTCCAAGGGGCGTTTCATCCTCGGGCTGGGCAGCGGCGAGAGCGAAAACACGCTGCCCTACGGCTTCGACTTCTCGCGTTCGGTCAGCCGGTTCGAGGAAGCGCTGGCGGTGATCCAGTTGCTGTGGCGCAGCGATGGCCCGGTCGACTTCGACGGCCAGTTCTATTCGCTGCACCATGCCCGATTGGACACCGAACCCTACGAGGGCCGGCCGCCGCCGATCTGGATCGGCGCCAGCGGCCCGCGGATGCTCGACATCGCGGGCCGGTATGCCGATGGGTGGTGGCCGGCGGGTGCCTGGACTCCGGAGCACTACGCCCAGATGCTCTCCGCGGTGCGGTCATCCGCCGAACGCGCCGGCCGCGATCCGATGGCGATCACCCCCTGCTTCATCCAGGTGTGCCTGATCGGTGACGACGACGCCGCCCTCGCCGAGATCCTGCAGGCGCCCCTGGTCAAGGCTTTTCTGCTGCAGGTCTCTGCAAAGACGCTGCAGGGCTTCGGCTTTGAACACCCGATGGGCGACAACTGGCGCGGATTCCAGGACATCGACCCGGCCGTCCTCACCCGGGAGCGGATCGTGGAGTTTCTGGACAACGTGCGCCCCGAGATGGTCCTGGCCGTCGTACCCCACGGCACACCGAAAGAGGTCGCCAAAATCGTCAAGACGTACGTCGACGCGGGCCTGCGCGTGCCCAAGATTCTCGACTACGGCGCCATGGCTGGCTTGAAATACGCACAGGCTTCGGCAGCGAACGTCCGCGCGGCCGAGGACGAACTCGTGCGCCTCTGCGGAGACCTTTCGTGACAACACGTTTGGACGCCGCGGAGATGCTCGCCGCCGCCGAGGCGGAGACCGGGTTGCGCGACTATGGCGATCCCACCTTGCCCGAACGCTTCGCCGTCGCCGTCGACCACCTGAACGATCTGGGCATGGATGCCGATGGCCGCTTCGAAGCCGCGCAGGTGTGTCGTTGGCTGCTGACGTCACGCCTCGAACTCATCGAGGACCGCAACCGCTACCCGATCGGCGCTGAAGTGATCGACGCGCCGATGTTCGTCACTGGCGAACCCCGTTCGGGGACAACGCTTATGCACGCCCTGATGTCGGTCGACCCTCGAGCCCGGGCGCTGCGGTTCTGGGAGGTGATGTATCCATCCCCGCCACCGGGGCTGGCCATACCCGAGGACGACCGCCGGACGCGCGCCGACGCCGACTGGCGTGAGATCAACGCCAAGATGCCGAAGTGGCTGCACAGCCACCCCTACAACGACATGCTGGGCGACGGCCTTCCCGAAGACGAACGCACTTGGGCGTTCGACTTCCGGGTGATGACCCCCACCGCGTGGTGGCGGGTACCGATGCAGTCACTGGTCGGCGGTCTGGCAACCGACCCGGCCGCGCAATATCGGCTGCACAAGGCCATGCTGCAGCAATTGCAATACCGTCGACCGCGAAAGTACTGGGTCCTGAAGGGTTTTCACGGCTTCCGGCTCAAAGAGATGTTCGACGCCTACCCCGACGCCACGCTGGTGTGGCTGCACCGCGATCCGGTGCAGGTCGCCGCCTCACGCACGATGATGATGGCTGACATCGCCGAAGGTATGGTCGGTCCCGTTGACCTCCACGCCCAGGCGAAGCTGCATCTGGAGCTGACGCGGGCCGGCGTCGCCAACACGATGAGCAATCCCATGGTGGACGACCCGCGCATTCTGCACATCCGCTACACCGATTTCGTCGCCGATCAGGTGGGCACGGTGCAGCGCTACTACGCGTTCGCGGGCCGCCAGGTCACGCCCGAAGCCGAATCCGCCATGCGCGACTACCTGGCCAACAATCGCGGCGACCGGTACGGCAAGTTCCGCTACTCCACCCAGCTGCTGGTCGATATCGGCGAAGACCTCGATGCGCTGCACGCCGAATTCCGGCCGTTCCGTGATCGATTCGGCGTCGAAATCGAAACCCGTGACTGACGTGACGCAGCCCCACAAACGGTTGTCGGTCCACGACGTCACCTTCTTCGGCTCTTCGTTGGCCGAGCTGGAACAGCAGTGGGCGGCCCTCGGTGTGTCGCGATTGAGTGTGTTGGACAGCGAGCTGCTCGACCCCCAATTCCCAAAGTTATTGCAGCGCAATGCCTACACCGTCGAGGCGGTGTGTCACATCTTTGGCGGTGGTCGGCTGGACACGGACGCGCACGCGGCACGGGACGCGCTGCTGCCAGTGATCGACGCCGCGGCCAGGGTGGGTGCGCGCGTGGTCTACATGCTGACCGGCGGTCGGGGCGCACTGAGCTGGCCGCAGGCTGCCGACCGCTTCAGCGCCATGATCGCTCCCTGCGTCGAACACGCGCAGCAGGCAGGCGTGGCGCTGGCGATCGAGAACGCCTCGAGTCTGTACGCCGACATCCATCTCGCCCACACCCTGCGCGATACCGTCGCGCTGGCCGAGATGAGCGGGCTCGGCATCTGCATCGAGCTGTTCCACTGCTGGGCGGAGGGCGACTTCGAGGCGATGGTGCCGCGGGCGTTGCCACGAACCGAGCTCATTCAGCTCAGCGACTACGTGCTGGGTGACCGGGCGCTTCCGGGTCGGGCGGTGCCTGGCGACGGCGCCATCCCGCTCGAAACGTTTATCGCCCAAGCGCTGGCCGGCGGCTACGCGCACGGATTCGACCTGGAACTGATCGGGCCCCGCATCGAAGCGGAGGGCCGGTTGCAATCCGCGCGACGTGCCTGCGACGTCGTCGGCGAGATACTGAACAGATTGGGTGCCTGACAATGGGTTTCGGCGATGGCCTCGACGATGAGGCGCTGCAATCGGCATGGACCGAATTCTGTGCACAGCTGCAGAGCGCGGGCGAACGAGTCTTCAAAGACGCGAACCCGGCCGCGGCATTGCAGCGCGTGGATGCGTACCGGTTTCTCACCCAGAACCTCGGCCAGGCCTTCGATCTGGCGCTCGAAACCCGCGACACCAGCTACCCGGTGCTGCACACCTTCTGCGGCCCGACCCGCAAGCTCGGCGGCGACTGCGCCGACTTCACGTATCAACAAGCATGGATCGACGGCCACACGACCTACCGGCTCACCGGCACCCGTGGCACCGCGCGCTTCTTCAACGTCACCGTGCAGGGACGACGCACACCCGGCCCGGGCGTCTTGCACGAACCGTTCGGTGACACACCGCAGGCCAACCTGCTGGGCCATCAGCTCGATATCGGTGACGACGGGCGGTTCGAGCTTTACATCGGCGGGTCAGAGCGGGGATCGAACTGGTTGCCCACCGCGCCGGAGTCACGAAAGCTGTTCATCCGCCAGGGGTTTGACCGCTGGGACGAATCGCCGGCGCAGATGCGCATCGAACGCGTCGACATGGCCTCCCCCAAGCCGTTGCCCAGCCCTACCGACATGGTCGACGCGATGCGCTGGGCCGGTGATTTCGTCACCGGCCTGATGTCCGATTGGCCCGAATTCCCGTTCAACTACGGCGGCGTGGACGCCGCGCACCCGAACACGTTTCCGCGCGTCGGCGCCACCGACGCCGACAACAAGCGCGGCCGGGCCGCCGCCAACATGTATTGGGAGCTGGGGGCCGACGAGGCACTGATCGTCGAATTCGACGCTCACGACGGGCTGTGGATGTTCACCAACATGGGTGTCTTCTTCAACAGCATGGACTACCTCTATCGCCCGGTGAGCTACACGCCGAGCCGCACTCGAATCGACCACGACGGCCGCATCCGGCTGGTTATGGCTCACCGTGATCCCGGCGTGCACAACTGGCTCGACACCCAGGGCTTCGAACGCGGCAATCTGACCTACCGGCACATGCTCGAGGGCGAACCAGCCGTGCTGGACACCCGGGTGGTCAAGCAGGACGAACTGCTCGACGCCCTGCCCGTAGAAACCTCCATGGTAAATGCAGCGGAACGCGCCGCCGCGATGTGGGAACGCTTCCATGGCATTCGCCGCCGCTATGTCCTATAGGTCGATGGTGGCGACCCGTCCCCGCAAGCGGGAGATACCCCAAGCGCCCGGCTACGCCGCGCTTGCGATCGCCACTAGACGCCGGCGCTAGTGTCAAAGATCGTGACCGAGATCTCCGAGGACGAACTGGCCGGGCTGTCCGAATTTTCGCTGCTGTCCGAAAACGCCGAGCAGGCCGGAGTCTCCGGTCCCCTGCCCGACGCGGAGCGCGTCGAATCCGGCACGGGCGAAAGCCAAATCAGCGCCTTGCGCTGGGGCAGCACTGCCCCACGGATCGTATTCGTGCATGGCGGCGGCCAGAACGCGCACACCTGGGACACCATCATCGTCGGCCTCGGTGAACCGGCGCTGGCCGTCGACCTGCCCGGCCACGGCCACTCCGCCTGGCGCGAGGACGGCGATTATTCGCCGCAGCACAACGCCGACACTCTGCTGCCGATCCTGCGCGAACACGCCGCCTCGGCCGACCTCGTCGTTGGCATGTCGCTGGGTGGACTGACCGCGATCCGGCTGGGCGCGGTGGCACCCGAGCTGGTCAAAGAGCTGGTGCTGATCGACGTCACCCCGTCGGCGCTGCAACGGCATTCCGAGATGACCAAAGAGCAACAGGGCACCGTGGCATTGATGCACGGGGAACGCGAGTTCCCCAGCTTCCAGGCCATGCTCGACTTGACGGTCGCCGCGGCGCCGCACCGCGAGGTGAAGGCACTGCGCCGCGGCGTGTTCCACAATTCGCGCCGTCTGGAAAACGGCAAGTGGACTTGGCGCTACGACGCCATCCGCACCTTCCCGGACTTCGCCAGTCTGTGGGACGACGTCGACGCTCTGTCCGCACCTGTGACCCTGGTACGCGGCGGCTCATCGGGCTTCGTCAGCGACGAGGACGCGGCCGAGCTAAGCCGTCGCACAAAACATTTCCGCTCTGCGCACGTCGTGGAGAATTCGGGGCATTCCGTGCAAAGCGACCAGCCCCGCGCGCTGATCGACATTCTGCGTGGGGTGCTCGACGCACGCTGAGCCTACGGTGGGGAGATGACTTCTGAGTTCCCCGTGCGTATCGGCGTCCAGCTGCAACCGCAACACGCGCCGCAGTACAGCCAGATCCGCGATGCCGTGCGCCGCTGCGAGGACATCGGTGTCGACATCGCCTTCAACTGGGATCATTTCTTCCCGCTCTACGGCGATCCCGACGGTGCGCATTTCGAATGCTGGACGATGCTCGGGGCCTGGGCCGAGCAGACGTCGCGCATCCAGATCGGCGCCTTGGTGACGTGCAACTCCTACCGGAATCCGGAGCTGCTGGCCGATATGGCGCGCACCGTCGACCACGTCTCCGACGGCCGACTCATCCTGGGCATCGGTTCGGGTTGGAAACAAAAGGACTATGACGAGTACGGCTATGAATTCGGTACCGTCGGCAGCCGCCTGGACGACCTGGCGACCGCACTGCCTCGAATCCAAGCTCGACTCGCCAAGCTCAACCCGGCTCCCACCCGCGACCTCCCGATCCTGATCGGCGGCAAGGGCCCACGCAAGACGCTGCGAATGGTCGCCGAATACGGCGACATCTGGCACGGCTTCACCACCGTCGAAACCTATCCGGCCGCGGCGGCCGTGCTGGAAGAACACTGCGCCGCAGTAGGGCGCGACCCGTCCACCATCGAGAGGTCGGCCGGCGTCGAGAACAACAGCGGTGTTCGCCGCGGCGAGGGCATAGACGGGTTGATCGCCAACGCCGAAGGCCTCACCGCGCTGGGCGTGACGCTGCTGACCGTCGGCGTGAATGGCCCGGACTACGACCTGACCGCGGCCGAAACGCTGTGCAAGTGGCGCGACAGCCGTTAACCGGCGGCGCCTACATCAGGTTCATCGGCCAAATACCTAAACGCGCGCGTGAATTCGTGAGAAACTCTCACCGCTGGATGGCCGAAACGGGTGCGAAAGAGACTCATCAAAAGATGCCGAAGAAATACGGGTTCAAAGAAAAGGACCTGGTTGTTTCGCACATCCTTCACCTTTTGTTGACCGGGAAGCTGCGCACTGGGGACCGTGTCGACCGCAATGAAATTGCGCTGGGCTTGGGAGTGAGCCGGGTCCCCATTCAAGAGGCGCTGGTCCAACTCGAACACGACGGCATTGTGTCCACGCGTTACCACCGTGGCGCGTTCGTCGAAAGGTTCGATGAATCCACCGTTCTGGAGCACCACGAACTGGACGGGCTGCTCAACGGAATCGCGTCGGCCCGCGCGGCGACCAGTCCAACGCCGCGGATTCTGGGACAGCTCGATCGGCTCATGCGCTCGCTGCGCAGCGCCAAGGATTCGCGCGCATTCACCGACATCGCCGCCGAATACCGGCGCACGGTCAACGACGAATACGCCGGTCCGCGGTTGCAGGCCACGATCCGCGCCTCGCAGAACCTCATCCCCCGCGTGTTCTGGACGCCCTATCAGAGCGGACGCGACGAGGTGCTGCCGTTCTACGAAGACGAGACCTTGGCGATACAGCGGCGCGACCCCGAAGCCGCGCGGGCAGCGTGCGCCGATCGCTCCTATGTGATGGCCCAGACCATGCTGGCCGAACTGTTCCGGCGGCGGGTCTTCACCCCGACCGACGACGTCAGTCGGGTGGTTGGCGGCCCGCTGCAGGTCATCTCCGCCGCGGACACCGAAGCATCGCTGTCGCTTTGATCCGACTCTGAGCGGGCCGCTTCGCCGTTCAGTCGTTACGGTGACACTGATGAGTTCGCGCATGGGCCGGCACACCAAGCGCCGCGGAAGGGCGTTCGGCCTGGCCGCGACAGTCCTCATGGTATGCGGCGTCGCGTTGGGTGGACCGGTTGCGCCGGCGGCTGCCGACTGGAACCAATGCGCGCCGGCCGGTGTGGACAGCGCGCGGACCCTGCCTAAAGACCTGGCCGAGAACCCGACCACCGGCGAGGATGACCGCGACACCACGGCATCGGTCGAGCCGATCAGCGCGGTCGACGTCGGCGCCTTGGGCCTGGGCACGCCGGGCGTCCTGACGGTCGGCACGCTGTCGGACGCCCCGCCCAACATCTGCATCAATCCCACTGGCGAATTCAGCGGCTTCGACAACCAACTGCTGCGCGCCATCGCCGACAAGCTGGGTCTGCAGGTCCGCTTCGTCAGCACCGACTTTTCCGCGCTGCTCGCCCAGGTGGCGTCCCGGCGCTTCGACGTCGGCTCGGCAGCGGTCAAGGCCACCGACGCCCGTCGGCACACCGTTTCGTTCACCAACGGCTACGACTTCGGGTTTTATTCGCTGGTGGTGCCGCCCGGTTCGGCTATCCACAAGTTCAGCGACCTCGCGACGGGCCAGCGCATCGGTGTCGTGCAGGGCACCGTCGAGGAGTCGTACGTCGTCGACGTACTACATCTGCAACCCGTGAAGTATCCGGGCTTTGCCACCTTGTACGCCAGCCTCAAGTCCCGCCAGATCGATGCGTGGGTGGCGCCGGGAACCCTCGCAGCCACCGTCATTCGCCCGGGTGACCCGGCGGTGGTCACCGCGAATACTTACAGCCCAGGCAATTTCGTGGCTTATGCGGTCGCGCAAGGCAACAAGGCGTTGATCGACGCGCTCAATTCCGGGCTGGACGCCGTCATCGCCGACGGCACCTGGGCGCACCTGTACACGCAATGGGTGCCGCGGACGATGCCGCCCGGCTGGAAGCCCGGCTCCAAGGCCGCACCCATTCCCAAACTGCCGGACTTCGCCGCGATCGCGAAACAACACCGCTCGTCCGCGGGCCCGCCCGCCCCGAAATCCCCGCTGGCCCAGTTGGGTGATTCGTTCTTCGACTGGGATATGTACCTGCAGGCCATTCCCATGCTGTTCACCACCGGATTGCCCAATACCTTGATTCTGACCAACAGCGCCCTCGTGATCGGCCTGACGTTCGGGATGGTGTTGGCGATAGCGGGAATTTCGCACCGGCGCTGGCTGCGCTGGCCGGCGCGGGTGTACACCGACATCTTCCGCGGCCTGCCCGAAGTGGTGATCATCTTGCTGATCGGGATGGGCATCGGCCCGTTGGTCGGCGGGCTGACCAACAAGAATCCCTACCCGCTCGGCATCGCCGCGCTGGGACTGATGGCCGCCGCCTACATCGGTGAGATTTTGCGCTCCGGAATTCAAAGCGTCGATCCCGGACAACTGGAAGCGTCTCGGGCGCTGGGCTTCAGCTATGTCACCGCGATGCGGCTGGTGGTGGTGCCGCAGGGAATCCGCCGCGTGCTGCCCGCCCTGGTCAATCAGGCCATCGGGCTGTTGAAGGCCTCGGCGCTGGTGTACTTCCTTGGCCTGATCGCCGATCAGCGAGAACTGTTTCAGGTCGGACGAGACCTCAACGCGCAGACCGGTAGCCTGTCGCCGTTGGTGGCCGCCGGTCTTTTCTACCTGCTATTGACCATCCCGCTAACGCATTTGGTGAACTACATCGACACTCGCCTTCGCCGCGGCCGCCGCCCCGCAGCGCCAGAGGACGACGCCGACATGCTTGCGACGACTTTCGGCCAGGAAATCACGTGACCTCCGGCATTCACGCGCGTGCGTCAGTCTCGCTGGCGGCCAAAGACGTTCACCAAACCCTGGGCGCAAGCAAGGTGCTGCGCGGCGTCGATATCGAGGCGCCCGCGGGCAGCACTGTGGCGATCATCGGGCCGTCCGGCTCGGGCAAGTCGACACTGCTGCGCACCTTGAACCGCTTGTATGAGCCTGACAGCGGCGACATTCTGCTGGACGGCAGATCGGTGCTGCGCGATGATCCCGACGAACTGCGCCAGCGGATCGGCATGGTGTTCCAGCATTTCAATCTCTTCCCGCACCTCAGCGTTCTGGCCAACGTTGCGATGGCTCCACGAAAGCTGCGGCGCCTGCCGGCTGACGAGGCCCGCGACCTGGCGCAGATGCAGCTGGACCGAGTTGGCCTGAAGCACAAGGCCGGTACCCGGCCCAGCATGCTGTCCGGCGGGCAACAACAGCGTGTGGCGATCGCACGCGCGCTGGCAATGGGACCGCAGGTGATGTTTTTCGATGAGGCGACCTCGGCGTTGGATCCCGAAATGGTCAAGGGAATACTGCAACTCATTGCCGACCTCGGCGCCGATGGCATGACAATGGTTGTGGTAACCCATGAAATGGGTTTCGCGCGGTCGGCATCCGACGCCGTCGTGTTTATGGATCACGGCAAAGTCGTGGAATCGGGCCCTCCTGAGCAAATATTCGACGCCGCAGAGACCGAACGGCTGCAGCGGTTTTTGTCCCAAGTGCTTTGATCTCAACTATCTAGTGGGCGATAGCTCCCTTGTATGCACCTCATATCGGGATAGACTCCCGATTTATGGCAGACAGCGAATCGACCCCGGCCGAGGTAGCCGAACTCGCCGAAGGTTTGCACCGCGCGTTGTCCAAATTGTTTGCCATTCTCCGTCGTGGAGACCCGAGCGGCGCGGCGGCCGGAGAATTGACCCTCGCGCAGTTGTCGATCCTGGTCACACTGCTCGACCAGGGCCCGATCCGGATGACCGATCTCGCCGCCCACGAACGGGTGCGGACTCCCACCACGACCGTGGCGATCCGCCGGCTGGAGAAGGTGGGGCTGGTCAAGCGTTCCCGCGACCCGTCCGACCTGCGCGCGGTGCTCGTGGACATCACCCCGCGGGGGCGGGCGGTCCACGGTGAATCACTGGCCAATCGGCGCGCTTCGCTGGCCGCGATGCTGAGCCAGCTCCCGACGTCCGACCTCAACACCCTGACGCAGGCGCTGGCGCCGCTGGAACGGCTGGCCTCCGGCGACCCGACGACCGGACCCGCCGGCGTGCCGCCCGCACGCAAGGAAGCCTGAAAGTAAGTTCCCGCCAACGGTTTTCGGTAGCGCCCGCGACGTCGGTAAACTGCAGGGCATGCCCAATGCACTCATCACCGGCGCCGGCGGCGGTATCGGATCGGCCATCGCCACAGCCCTGGCACCCACGCACACCCTGCTGCTGGCGGGCCGGCCGTCGGATCGGCTCGACGCGGTCGCGGAGCGACTCGGGGCCACCACGTTTCCGCTGGATCTCACCGACTCCGGCGACATCGAAGCCGCCTGCGAAATTGTGGACGAACTCGACGTGCTGGTGCACAACGCGGGGTTGGCCATACCCGGCAGTGTTGCCGACTCGAACGTCGACGAATGGCGTGCCACCTTCGCCGTGAACGTCTTTGGACCGGTGGAACTTACGCTGACGCTGTTGCCGGCGCTGCGGCGTGCTCGCGGGCAGGTGGTGTTCATCAACTCCGGCGCGGGCCGCACCGCTTCGCGGGGCATGGCCTCCTATTCGTCGAGTAAGTTCGCGCTGCGCGCCTTCGCGGATTCGCTGCGTAGCGATGAACCGGAATTGCGAGTGACGACGGTCTATCCGGGACGGACCGACAGCGACATGCAGCGAGAACTCGTCGAATTCGAGGGTGGCACCTACGACCCCGCCAACTTCTTGAAGCCCGAAACGGTCGCGGCCGCGGTCGCCAACGCGGTAGCCACCCCGCGCGACGGTCACCTGCACGAGGTGGTGCTGCGGCCCGCCGAGCGCTAGACGGCGCTACACGACCAGGTTGACTAGTCGGCCCGGGACCACGATCACCTTGCGCGGGTTGGTACCCGCCAAAAACGCCTGGACCTTTTCGTCGGCGAGCGCGGCGGCCTTCAGCGTGTCCTGATCGGCGTCGGCGGCAACCAACACTCGTCCGCGCACCTTGCCGTTCACCTGCACCGGGTACTCGACCGTGTCGTCGACCAGATAGGCGGGGTCGGCGACCGGGAAGGGACCGTGCGCCAGTGGGGTCTGGTGGCCCAGTCGCAGCCACAACTCCTCGGCCATATGCGGGGCCAGGGGCGCCAACATCAACACCAGCGGCTCAACGGCCGCACGCGGCACCGCGTCGCGGTGCTCCTTGGTGAGATGGTTGGTGTATTCGATCAGCTTGGCCGCAGCGGTGTTATTGCGCAGTGCCGCATAGTCTTCCGCGACGCCGGCGATCGTCCGATGGAGTGCTCGCAGAGTATCCGTCGCCAAGTCTTGTGACCGGCCGTCAACCACGCGGGTGTCACCGGTCTGCTCGTCGATTACCAAACGCCACACGCGCTGCAGGAAGCGGTGGGCTCCTACGACGTCCTTGGTCGCCCAGGGCCGGGAGGCCTCCAGCGGGCCCATCGACATCTCGTAGACCCGCAGCGTGTCGGCGCCGTAGTCGTCGCAGATCTCGTCGGGCGAGATCGAGTTTTTCAAGCTCTTACCGATTTTCCCGAACTCCTGGAAGACTTCTACCTCTCCCCCGGGCCCCGGGTAGACGAAGCGGCCGTCCCGTTCGATCACTTCTTCTGCCGGGACGTACGAGCCGCGCGCGTCGGTGTAGGCGAACGCCTGGATATAGCCCTGATTGACCAGCCGGCGATAAGGTTCCCGCGAGCTCACATGGCCCAGGTCATAGAGGACCTTGTGCCAGAACCGCGCATACAGCAGATGCAGCACCGCGTGTTCGGCGCCCCCGACGTACAAGTCGACGCCACCGGGATCCTGCGGCCCATGCTCGGCCGGCCGCGGACCCATCCAGTACGCCTCATTCTCCTTGTCGCAGAACCTTTCCGAGTTGTGCGGATCGGTGTAGCGCAGTTCATACCAGGAGCTGCCGGCCCACTGCGGCATCACGTTGGTGTCGCGGCTGTAGGGCTTCAGACCGTCGCCGAGATCCAGTTCGACGTGCACCCACTCGGTCGCCTTGGCCAGCGGCGGCGACGGCTCGCTGTCGGCGTCGTCGGGGTCGAACAGCACCGGCGAGTAGTCCGGCACGTCGGGCAGCTCGACCGGCAGTGCGGCTTCGTTGAGGGCATGCGCACGCCCATCCGCGTCGTAGACGATGGGAAACGGTTCGCCCCAATAACGCTGACGGGCGAAAAGCCAGTCGCGCAACTTGAATTCGATGCGAGCCCAGCCGCGACCCTCGGCCTCCAGGCGCGCGGTGATTTTCTCTTTGGCTGCGGCCACATCCAATCCGTCGAGGTAGCCGGAGTTGACCAGCACCCCGTCGCCGGCGTAGGCGGACTCCGAAATGTCGCCGCCGGCAATGACTTCCACTATCGGAAGTCCGAACTGGTGGGCGAAGTCCCAGTCGCGCTGATCGTGGCCGGGGACCGCCATGATCGCCCCGGTGCCGTATCCGGCCAGCACGTAGTCGGCAATGAAGATCGGCACCGGTTTCCCATTGGTGGGATTGGCGGCGTAACTGCCCAAGAAGACGCCGGTCTTCGCCTTACTTTCCTGGCGCTCGAGGTCCGACTTGGATCCGATCGCCTGCCGGTAGGCGGCGACGGCCTCGCGCGGCGTGGCGGCGCCGTAGGTCCAACGCGGGTCGGTGCCGTCCGACCAGGCGGCCGCCACCAACTCGTCGACCAGCTCGTGCTCGGGCGCCAGCACCAGGTAGGTGGCCCCGAACAGCGTGTCGGGCCGGGTGGTGAACACCTCGATGTCGACCGTCTCACCGTCCGCACCGGTCGCCGCGAACAGCGCTTTGGCGCCGGTGGACCGGCCGATCCAGTTGCGCTGCATGGTTTTGACCGGTTCGGGCCAATCCAGTACGTCGAGGTCGTCGAGCAGCCGGTCCGAGTACGCGGTGATTCGCATCATCCACTGCCGCAGTCGTTTTCGGAACACCGGGAAGTTGCCGCGGTCGCTGCGCCCGTCGGCCGTTACCTCTTCGTTGGCCAGTACGGTGCCCAGACCGGGACACCAGTTCACCATGGAGTCCGCCCGGTAGACCAGTCGGTGGCCGTCGATCACGTCGGCGCGCTCCCCCGCCGACAATCCGGCCCAGTCACGCCCGTCTTCGAGGCCGCGGGCACCGGAATCGAATTCGGCGACCAACTCGGCGATGGGGCGGGCCTTGTTGGCGGCGGTGTCGAACCAGGCGTTGTAGATCTGCAGGAAGATCCACTGGGTCCACTTGTAGAACTCGACATCGGTGGTGGAGAAGCTGCGCCGGCTGTCGTGGCCGAGGCCCAGGCGTCCCAGCTGGCGCCGGAAATTGACGACGTTGGCCTCGGTCCGGCTGCGCGGATGGGTTCCGGTCTGGACCGCGTACTGCTCGGCGGGCAGCCCGAAGGCGTCAAACCCTAACGCATGCAACACGTTACGGCCGGTCATCCGGAAGTAGCGGGCGTACACGTCCGTCGCGATGTAACCCAATGGGTGGCCGACGTGCAGCCCCTCCCCCGACGGGTAGGGAAACATGTCCTGCACGAACAACTTGTCGTCCGGGACCGGGGCTCCGTTCGCCGGAGCCAGCGAACCGACCGGGTTGGGCACGTTGAACGTCCCGAGCTTCGCCCAGTTCTCCTGCCACGCGCCCTCGATACGGCCCGCCAGCGCCGCGGTGTAGCGATGCGGCGGCGCGTCAGAGTCGGGCGCGGCGGCGCCAGCGCTGCTCGCTGACGAAGCGGTCGGGGAGTCGGTCACCTGAACAGGGTATAAGGGGCGACACGGCGAGTCCGCCGGCCACAGGTTGGTCTCGGTTCCGTTGCGCGCCGATCAGAGGTTCATCCCAGGTGTGTTTCGAGCCTGGTCACCGCCTTTGACCTCTAGTTACAGTCAGCCACTATCGACGGGTTCTGGTACTGAGCCATTGGAAGGACCGACGCAGATGATTGAGATCGTCCCCGTCCACCGGGCACTCCTCGGCGGTGTGGTCGCGGCCCTGATGGGCCTGGCGGTTGTTGCGGGCGGCACGGCATCGGCAGACCCGTTGCCTCCGGCGCCGGCACCGGTCCCCACGGTCCCCGCGCCGGCACCACAGAACCTCGGGCCCGAGCTGGTGCCGCCGAGCAGATACCTCGCGGCCCCGCCGGCCGGCAACCAGATCGCCCCGCGGGCGAGCGCCACGGCCCCGGGAACCCCGGCCCCGGCCGCGGTCACCCCAGCGGCCCCGGTTCCGGCGACATCCGGAACGATCCACGAATTCCTGCAGTCGAAGGGCGTGAAGCTCGAGGCGCAAAAACCCCAGGGCTTCAATGCACTCGACATCACCTTGCCGGTGCCCGCGCGCTGGACCCAGGTGCCTGATCCCAACGTGCCCGATGCGTTCGCGGTCATCGCCGATCGGCACGGCAGCAGCATTTACTCATCGAATGCGCAGGTCGTGGTGTACAGACTGGTCGGCGCCTTCGATCCGAAGGAAGCCATCACCCACGGCTACGTCGACAGCCAGAAGCTTCTGGCCTGGCAGCCCACCAACGCCGCGATGACCGATTTCGGCGGCTTCCCGTCGTCGATCGTTGAAGGGACCTACCGCGACGGTGACTTGACGCTCAACACGTCGCGGCGCCACGTCATCGCGACGTCGGGACACGACAAGTACCTCGTGTCGCTGTCGGTGACCACCGATCGCGCGGTGAGCGTCGCCGACGCACCGGCCACCGACGCCATCATCAACGGATTCCGCGTCAGCGCCCCGGGCGCGGCCGCCCTGGCGCCGGCCCAGGCTCCCGCAGCCTCTCCGGTTGGGCTGCCCGCTCAGCCTCCCGCCGCTGCACCGGTTGCGCCTGCCGCTCCGGCACCGGCCGCTGCTCCGGTCGCCCCGGCACCGGCAGTGGCTCCAGGCGCGCCTACCGCCCCGGCACCCGGTGCGGCTCCGCTGGTACCGCTCGCCCAGACGTCACCCGCGGCCACGGTCGGGCTCCCCGCGCAGGCGCCGGTGACCAATCCGCAGCGGACACCCAGCCTGTTGGCCATGGTGCCGGGACTGCCCCCGCTACCGAATTTCTCTTTCCTGCAGCACTGAAGGACGGCCGCGCCCGCACCCGCCGAGCCGGATGCGTTGGGCGGTGACCCGGCTCGTATTGTGAGCCCATGCTGATTGCGGGCGTCCTGTGCGTGTGTGCGGCGGTGGCCTCGGCGGGGTTCGGCACCTGGTCGCTCGCGCACAACCGGAATTTCGGCGCCACCGCGTTGGCGCTGCGTGCGATGGCGCCGACGCAATTGGCGGCCGCCGTGATGCTGGCGGCCGGTGGCGCGGTCGCCATGGCCGCCGTCCCGGACACCGCGCTGGTTGTGCTCATCGTCTGTGTGGTGGGCGCGCTGGGCACGTTGGCCGCAGGCTCTTTGCAGAGCGCGCGCTTCGCGCTGCGCCAAGAAGCGGCGGCGCCCGCCTGCGCCGGCAGCTGCGCCGGCTGCACGCAGTCGTGCCACTGAACTGAACTAGCGACGCCCTAGTTTCGGCTGATGTCGATGGGGTGGGTGGCGAGCAGCGAAAGCGGCAGCGGCTGGCGACGCAGGACTTGGCCCCACAGGTCGGACCTCGGTCCGACCAGCACGTCGGATGGCAAGGCGGACAACACAATCCAGTCGTCGCGTTCGATCTCGCCTTCCAGCTGACCGATAGTCCAGCCCGAGTACCCCGCGAAGATCCGCACCCCTTCGACCTTCGGCGCGATCACGTCGGGGTCGGCGTCCAGATCGACCATGACCACCCGGCCATCCACATGCCGCAAGCCCGGCACGTCCTGGGGATCGGCGCCGACGCGCAACGTCGCCAGACACAGCGCCGCATCACGCTTCACCGGCCCTCCGATGAACATCGTCTTCGGCTTGGCCGACAGCTTGGTCCACTGCGGCAACACGTTGTACACCGCGGTGTCGCTGGCGCGGTTCAGGACCACGCCCAGCGTGCCTCCGTCGTTGTGCTCGACGATGTAGATCACGCTGCGCCGAAACGTCGGTTCGAGAAGGTCGGTATTGGCGAGCAGCAAAGTGCCCGCGCGCACCCGTTGCGCAGCAGGTGCGATGTAGTCCTCTGGATCCTCCGGCGGCGGCACCACACCATCATCGCATCCGGCGCATCGTGGTCCGGGGCAATCGAGACCGTGGGCCACGGAGATTTGTACTGTTGTTGGACGGCTCTGATCGTGCGAGCTTTGCCAGCCCCAATCGTGGAAGTCGGTTTCGGTGATCCCAACCCGGATGCAGTCCAGCGCACCCGTCGAGATTTGGCGGTCGGTGCGCGGTCTACCAGATTTCTGGCGGCTGCTGCAGGTGCGCGTCGCGAGCCAGTTTGGTGACGGTTTGTTTCAGGCGGCGCTGGCCGGGGCCCTGCTGTTCAACCCTGATCGGGCCGCCGATCCTCTTTCCATAGCGCGCGCCTTCACCGTCCTGTTCTTGCCGTACTCGCTGCTGGGTCCGTTCGCTGGTGCGTTGATGGACCGTTGGGATCGGCGGCTGGTGCTCGTCGGTGCCAACGTGGGCCGGCTGATCCTGTTCGCCGCGATCGGCACGATCCTGGCGGTCCGGGCCGGCGATGTGCCGCTACTGCTGGGCGCCCTGCTTGCCAACGGTTTGGCCCGATTCGTCGGGTCCGGGCTGTCGGCGTCGCTGCCGCATGTGGTGCCGCGCGAGCAGGTGGTGACGATGAACTCGGTTGCCACTGCGACCGGGGCCATCGCGGCGTTCTTCGGCGCGAACTTCATGCTGGTGCCCCGATTCATCTTGGGGGCCAGCGACAAGGGCGCCTCGGCGATCGTGTTCATCACAGCGATTCCGGTGTCGATTGCGTTGCTGTTGTCCTGGCGATTCGGTGCGCGGGTGCTGGGCCCCGACGACACCCGGCGAGCGATCCACGGACCCGTCATTTACGCGGTGATCACCGGCTGGCTGCACGGCGCACGCACGGTGGCGCAGCGTCCCACGGTCGCCGCCACCCTGTCCGGCTTGGCCGCCCACCGGATGGTCGTCGGCATCAACTCGCTGCTGGTCCTGTTGCTGGTCCATCACATTCCCAATCTCAAGGGCGGGGGATTCGGCACCGCCCTACTGTTCTTCGGCGCCGCGGGCCTGGGCGCCTTTTTCGCCAACGTCCTGACACCGCCCGCGATCCGCCGCTGGGGGCGCTACGCGACGGCAAACGGCGCACTGGCGACGTCGGCGATCATCGAGGTCGCCGGCGCCGAGCTACTCGTCCCGGTCATGGTCGCGTGCGGCTTCCTGCTCGGCATCACCGGGCAGGTGGTCAAGCTTTGCGCCGACACCGCGATCCAGATGGACGTCGACGACGCTCTTCGCGGGCATGTGTTCGCCGTGCAGGACGCGGTGTTCTGGGTCGCGTTCATCGTCTCGATCACGGTGGCGGGCATCTTGATTCCCGACGACGGACACGCGCCCACATTCGCGCTGTTCGGATCCGTGCTCTACCTGATCGGCCTGGCCGTGCACAGCATCATCGGGCGCAGCGGCGAGACAGCGAGCGACTCGTTAAGGTACAGACGTGAGTTGTCCGATGGCCGACAGTCGAGGGCTGCGATGACCGGTCCCGCGCCCATGGTCGACGACCTGCGTGCCGAGAGCGACGTGCTCGACGAGCTGGTCTCGCCGTTGTCGCCCGACCGCTGGGCCGACCCGACGCCGGCGCCCGGCTGGACCATCGCACACCAGATCGGCCACCTGCTGTGGACCGATCGGGTCGCTCTGATCGCGGTCACCGACGGGGCCGGTTTCGCCGAGGTGTTGGCGGGCGCGGCCGCCGACCCGGCAGGCTTCGTAGACAAGGGTGCCCAGGAGCTGGCCGCGCTGGCGCCCGCCGAGCTGCTCGCCGACTGGCGGCTCACCCGGGGACGGCTGCACGACGCGCTGCTGACGGTGCAGTCCGGCCGCAAGCTCCCGTGGTTCGGCCCACCGATGAGTGCGGCTTCGATGGCCACCGCGCGCCTGATGGAGACCTGGGCGCACGGCCTCGATGTCGCCGACGCCCTAGGCGTAACGCGACCCGCGACCGAACGCCTGCGGTCGATCGCTCACCTCGGGGTGCGCACCCGCGATTTCGCCTTCGCCATCAACAATCTGGCGCCGCCGGCCGAGCCTTTTCTGGTCGAGCTGCGCGGTCCCGGCGGCGACACGTGGACCTGGGGGCCGCCCGATGCCGAGCAGCGGGTCAGCGGGTCCGCGCAGGATTTCTGCTTTCTGGTCACCCAACGGCGCCCGTTGACCGCCCTCGACATCACTGCTCGGGGCGCCGACGCCCAGCGCTGGTTGCAGATCGCTCAGGCGTTCGCCGGGCCTCCCGGCGCCGGTCGATGAGCGCATGAAGAGCAGCGTCAGTGCAGCGGGCCGCCGTAGCTCGCCCGGTTCTCGGCCTCAGCCTCCTCGCGCAGCGCGGTAATCGCGAGGTTCAGTCTTTCGGCCAACTCGACGTGGCCGTATCCGGTCATCACCCCGGGATGCAGAGTCAGTTTCACCAACCGGCCATCGGAATTCGCGACCGCGTAGACGTCACCGAGGTCGACGCTGTAGGTGACGGCTTCGGCCTGCGCCACAAGGGCTTCCCACTTGTCGGCCGCCTCGCTCAGTTCCCGAAGAACCGATTCGACGAGATCCTTCTCGCTGAGATTCGCGCGATTGCCCGAACCCACCACCGTGACAGTATCGTCGACCCCTCCGACCAGCGTCAATTCATATGCGAACAGGTTTGCGGCCGACCTGCGAGCGCTCACTCGCCAAGCTTTTGATACCAGGCGAGGTGGTAGTTCGCGGACACAACGTCTCCGCTGGCGATGCCCTCGGTGGCGGCCATCAGCAGGCACTTGAGCAGGATCGCGGGATTGACGTTCGGATACTGAACGAGGAGCTGGTAGCGCGAGGTATCGAGATGGACCCGCAATACGTCAACCTCCTGGTCGACGACAACCGTTCCCGCGGCGGCGGCTTCGGCCAACCTCCGCACGATCTTGGGCAGATCGTCGCGCCCACGCGTAGCCGCACTCAGCACGCCCGCCAGATCATCGATGGCCGGCAGCGTGCGCGGCTCCACCGACGACCTGGTCGCGGCGAAGTTGACTGAGCGATGCAACGAATCACCGGGCGTGTAAGTGACGACGCGGGCCGTTTCGCCGATCAGTGCGGCAACCCTGCCGCTGCGACGCTCAGGTTCCAACAACCGCACGCCCGCCGGAAGGGTGATGCCTGAAGGTATCCATCCGTGGGCGAGATCGGTGACCAGAACCGTCGTGCCGTCGGCACGTTCTCCGATCGCCCAATTCAGGCGCGGCTCCTGCCGGACCACGAACTCGAGCAACCGGTTCAGCCGCTCACAATCGAAACCCGCTGCAGCTGGTGGCTTTTCGGTGCGGGGCCGGGGGGCGGCGGAGGGTCCCCTGTCGCTTTCAGCAGCGACGGGCTTGGCGTCGGCGGTGACGGGCGGGGCGGCGGCAACGGGTTTCTGCGGGACCACCTGCGGCTCCGCCTTGTCGGTGACCGGCTCGACGATCGCGTGGTGGCGCCCGGAGTCGCTCTGGTCCGGCGCCGACTCGGGCGCAAGCTGCACCGGTGGTTCCAACGCCGGCTCCGCGTGTGTGACCACCGGTATGACCTGCGTGTGCTCGAGATACGACGCGTCGGTGGTGCCCGCAAGCTCATCCTCGATAGTGATCGGCGCGCTAGCCGCCTCTTGTTGGTCCTCACCGACCGGCTCGAAGATGGCGTGGTGGCGCCCGGAGTCGGCCTGGTCCGAAGGCGGCTCGGGCGCAGGCGGTACCGGCGCCGGCGAAGCAGGTTGGTCCCTGACCACCGGGATGATTTGGGTCTCGCCGAGATGTGACACATCGGGGGGGCGGTGGGCGGCGTCGTCGGAAGGGGCTTCCTGCCGGGGCTCGGCGACCGGCTCGACCGCAGACTCTCGACGACGGCTTCGCCCCGGGCGTGGGGTTGCCTCGGGTGGAAACTGCGTGGACGCCTGGGCGACGGGCTTGGCCTCGCGGATTGTTGGCAGTACCTGCGTCTTCTCCAGATCCGGGTCGGACGGCTCGAGCCTCGGTGCGCCAACAGTGGGGGCGTGGGCTCCGCTCCGCATGGCATGCAGATAGCGAACCGTCGATTCGACTCGGCGCACCGCACGGCCGCGGGCCTCGTCGATGACTCGCGCCTCCGCCGCCTGGCGGGGAAGGTCGGTCATTCCCGATCGCTTGAGCAACTTCAGTTCGTCGTTGGCGGCGTGAGCAATTCGTTGCAGGTCGGCCTTGAGATGCTCAGCGAGAGTGGCAGTTTCGGCCGTGACCGTCGACAGTTCGGCAGGCCACAACCCGCCTGTCACCCACGGGGTGCAGTCGATAGGGGAGCTGAAAGCCGGCGTCGCCAGTGATTCCCGGGTAGCTCTCCGGAGGCGCTGGCGCGCCGACATCCGACCGAAGACCGCCACCGGCTAAGCGTACCGGGACACGGCTTGCGACTTGTGCGGTCGGTGAATTGTGCGGTCGCAAGGCCCTGGGTAGCGTAAGGACATGGCTGATTCTGCACTGCAGCAGCAACTCGATGAGGTGCGCGCCTTCCTCGCTCGCGCGCGAGAGTTGTTCGGCCCCAATCCGGTAGAGCCGCCAACCGGTATCGTTCCCGATCCCAGCGTGGCCAAGCCGCGGTTACGCTAGGCCGGCGGCTCGCCTGACAGCCCTTTAGCTCGCGCCGTTACGGCGACGCAGTTTGTGCGCCAGCAACTTCTCGATGGCCGCATCAAGGTCTCGGGGCGTCGGGACCACCGCGGAGGGGGTGTGTCCGGCCGCGACGATCTCGTCGCGGATTTCCAGCAACGCTTTGAGGCATGACACGTCGGCGGTCAGCAAGATGCCCTGCGCCAGGGTCTCAGCGTCGGTTTCCATCGCCTCGTCGCTCAGCGCGACGCTGTGCATATAGCCGCCGCGGCAAGAGCGGACCAGGATGTGTCCACTCGGGTGAACAGTGTCGAAAGCGGGATTCGCGTCGGTCATCGACCGCGGTCGACGATGTCGCCGAACTTTCCTGCCGCCTCCTGCTCGTGCTGTTCCCACATCGTCGCCGAAACGTTCAGTTTGTCGGCCAGATCGGCGTGGTCAGCAGCTTGCTGCTCATAGCACTGGCGTCGAAGTTCCAACAGCTCACGGCCTGCGTCGCGCAGCTCACTGAAGATCGGCCCGAGGGAATCGAGACTCTCTTGGATCGAAGGGTGCGACGACGGAACGCTGCGCAAGTACTCCGAGGTGTCCTGATGATGCGCGGCAGCCTGACGTAGGTGCGCAGGCACTACATGAATCGAATCTGCCATCCGCTGTCTCCTGTTGACGACCGCCGGGTTGCGCCGGCGAGTTTTGGTCAGGTGGTCGACGAGGTCGCCGGCCGGGTAGGTGTCGGTGGGTCAGGCTTGGCCGGCGTCGCTACTGCCGCGTTCGCCGCCGGCGGATGCTCCCAGCCTAGGAAGCTCGGCCCGCTCACGGTGGCGATGTGTTGAATTTGGCCATCGAGAAGCGCTTTGCCGGGGCCGAGGGCGAGCGCGTGACGGTCGGTGAACATCCCGATGTCGCCGGGCACGACCTGCAGGGAATCGATGGGGCTGGGTACCTCGGTTCCCGGTGGTGGAATGGTCATTCCCTGCTGTTGGAAGGCCTCCGCTATCGGGGTGCCGCCGACGGCGGCCCTGATCGCCGCTGCCAGCTGTGGGCTAGCGGCGGTGACCGTTTCCCCGTCGGGCAAGGTCACCGGTGTCGGACCGGCCGCCGGCCCGTCGGACGTGCCGTGCCGCGCGTCGGTCCCATCGCCGGGCTCGTTCGAGGCGTCGCCCGAGCTCGGGTCCTGGTCCTGATCGTTCGGCAGCTCCTCGTCGGCCAGATCGTCCAGAGCCGGATCCGTCCTGTCGCCGCCCCGAAGCGCGGACAGCGGGACTCCGCCGGGGCCTTCCCAACCGGCCATCGATGCAGGCAGAGAGCCGAGCCCCGGGAGTGACCCGCCACCGAAGTTGGGTATGGCGGGCGCCATCGGCTGCTGCGGGATGGGCGACATCGCGGCCACGGGGGCCGGATCCGGCCCTGGAACGTCACCGGACAGTCCGTCATCGTCGGCCAATAAGGAGTCCAGCAGCGGATCCCATTCGGCGTCGCCATCGTCTGGTGCGCCCCCCGCCGGTGCGTCATCAGCCGGCACCGCGGCTCGTGGGCGATCGCCTGGGGCATCCGGTTCGCCTTTGGAGGCGTCGTACAGCGACGTCCAGGCGGCCATCAGCGCCGACTTCGACGTGTCGTCCAGGCTGGCATTCAGGACGACCTCGCGAATGTCTCGCAGCTTGCCGATGAGAAACCGCTGGAAGTCACGCGCCCCGGCCGGGGTGTCCAGGTCCGACCTGGTCCGTACCGCGGCTTCGGTGTCGTGTTGCAACTTGATGAGTGCTTCGCGGCCGTCGACCGCATGCAGGTGCGCGTTCAGGATCGCCGAGATGACCTGCAGGTCCAGCTGAGAGCTCGCCGAGTTCTGTTGTGCAAGAGCCGCTTCGGCGTCGGCGATGGCATCCGCCGCATCGCCCGTCTCGCGATCCGGCGGTGTGGTGGCTTCCGCGGACGGCCGCCGCAAGGGTGGGTAGGCCGTCGTTCCGCCGCCGAACACGCCGGCGTGCTGCTGGCGAATCTTGCGCAGGATGGCCTCGATCTGTTCGGGGCGGGTGGTCGGAGTGATCACAGCGGTAATTTCGTCCGGCGCCAATCCCGCCTGCCATGCGCTCGGATCACCGGTGCGATCTCGGACGTATTTGACCGCGGCAAGCAGGTCGTCATAGGCCGACATCAGCCAAGCAGGCGGCGCCGCAGCTTGCTGCAACGCTGCTGCGGGAAATGACGCGACCCCTTCATGTTCGGCGACAGTACTCAGGGGCAGAGTTGCCGACAATTCACTGTGCTGCACGGTGTGGACTAGTTCTCGCTAGTCGCTGTCGGCGGAGTACTGGGCCCGAAGGCTCTGCAACACAGCACCTTTCGCCTGACCGAATTCGCGAGCTTCGGCCACGACCGACGCGATCTCGTGTTGCTTGGTCATCAGAAACTTTCGAAACTCGCGCGCACCCATGGGGGTATCGAGGGCGAGGTCCGCCTGGTTCACGGTCGCGTGGTCAATCTGCTCGGCGATGGAGTCCAGTCGCCTGACGCTCTCACGTGCTGCGTCGTGAGCGCTGGTAAGCACCTCGTTCAGCACCCGATCGGCTTCGGACGCGATGCCGTGCTGACTCGCCAGCGCCGACTGCCGCGCCTCAACGGCCTCTAACGAGGGCCCGGGTTGTTCCGGCATCGGCTCACCCCATTCGTCGTGCCCGCGTCACCGGGCGGTCTTGGCTTGTCATATCGGTCGGCGGATCGCAACGTTGTTGCCCAGCCGGCTTATCCGCACCGAGGCACCCGAATAGGGCGCTTCCACAACGAGGTTGTTTCCGATGGCCAGCTGCACATGGCCGGCGTGCGGAAACACCAGATCACCTGGCCGCACCTGGGAACGGGGCACCGGGATGCCGTCGTTGATCTGCTGATATGTGGTGCGGTCCAGGTGAATACCGGCCTGCGCGTAGCTCCACTGCACCAGCCCCGAACAGTCGAACTGGTCGGGCCCGGTAGCGCCCCAGACATATGGTCGGCCCAGTCGAGACAATGCGGCACGCACGGCCAGCCCGGCGCGGTCGTTCGGTCGCCCCCGCAGGCCTGATATCCCGAGCCGCCGGTCGTGCCGGAGCCGATAACCCAATGACAGCAGTTCGGCGTAGCGGCGTCGAGCCCGCGAGCGCGCCGACACGACGTGCGCCCGCTGGGCCCGCAGGCGAGTCACGCGGCGTCGCATCGCCTCCCGCTGGGCCAATGGCGTCGCCGGACTATCGGCGTCCGCGCGGGCCGCATCCAGCACGCCTCGGGTCAGGGCGCTGGCCTGCGCTCGATCGAGGTGCGCGCCGGCAATGACGTCGGTGGCCGCGGCGTCGGTGCCGGCCGCGGCGGTGAGGCGTTGCCGCCCGTGGTCGACCGCGAGTTGGTAACCGCCATGCGCCATCTTGTCGCTCAGCCTGGCGGCTCGCTGCAACACGTCGCGGTAATGCGCGGTGTCCGCCTTCAGGGACGACGGCTGAGTGCTGCCGGCGAAGAGTTGGTGGGCACGGCCCAACGCCTCGACTTCGGATTGATTCACCGGGCCCCCTCGTCGTCCTGGCTTCCCTCTTTCTGGCCCGACTCGACCGCGTCGGTGAAGGCGCGGACGCGGGGGAGCGCAGCCGGCGCGATCACCCCCCGATTGCGGATATCCCACATCTCGTCGACATCGACGCCGAGCAGGGCGGCGATGATGGTCTCCGGCAACGACGACTGGGTGCATGCCCGGTCGAAACGGGCGCTCAAGCTGGTGGGCATCCGCTTCAACAGCGCCGCGCGCGTCGCCTCCAATGCTTGGAGATGCTCCATCAGACGCCCGGTCGATTCGGCGCCGGCGTTCACGGCCACCCGCCAGGAGCTGGCGGCGAGCATCTCGGCCTTCACGCACTGCGCGATCACAGACAGAATATACGTCTCATATTCGTTTGATGTTGTCGCAGGCAATCGATCGATGACGGATTTGAGCGCATCGAGCTGCGCTTCGGCATAGCCTTCCAGCACTTCCGTGTCGCTATGACGATCGACCACCACCGGTCCGCTGCGCCGTGCGGGTATGGGCGCCGGCGGCTGGGCGGACATCAGGCGCGCCAGCTCCGCGTCCGGATCGGCGGCCACCAACAGCCGCGAGTAGGTACCCGGCGGCAAGCCGAGACCGTTCTCAATCTTCTGAACTGTACTTTTATGCGGCTTCCGGGCACCACGCTCGAGGAAGCTGAGTCCCATGATGCTGACCCCGGTCGCGGCGGCGAGGTCGGCTAGTGACCAATCGCGTGATTCACGCAACGCGCGGATAGCCGCACCGGCCGATTCACGGGTCACCGCACGCTCCGGCCATGGCCGGATATTACACAGCCAGCGGCTCCGAAATCGATATATACGTTTTTGTCACGTTTCCCTTGCGCCTGGCGCCTTCTTCTGTATACGCTTCTGCCTACGTTTTACGCTCGACAAGGAGACCGACATGGGACACCCCTGCGCAGCCAATCCGGAACTATGGTTCGGCTACCCCGATGACGACGGCGGAGACGGCGCCGCGAAGGCTCGCGCATACGAGCGGTCGGCCACCGAGGCCCGGATCCAGTGCCTACGCCGCTGCCCTCTGGCGCAACAGCGCCGCTGCGCCGCGCACGCCATCGCGCACCACGAGGAGTACGGCGTGTGGGCCGGGGTGAAGCTGCCGGGCGGCCAATACCGCAAGCGTGACCAACTCGCTCACGCACACGACGTCCTGCGGCGTATCGCCGCCGGCGAGATCAATGCTCGGCAGCTTCCCGAGAACGCTGCGCTGCTGGCCCGTCATGAGCATGAGCCGGTCGCGGTGGCCGCAGTCGTGCTCCACCTCCCGCTGGCCGAAGTTAAACCCCGTTCGGCTGCCTGACATTTCGCCGAAGGCGGGACGGCAGTTTGCTAAGCCGGTCCACGGGGTAGTCGGGGTCGGCAACACCAGTCTGTCGACCTAGAGGCGCACCCATGACGTTCGACCTGACCCCGACGGCAGCACAACACGACCTTGCCCGACGTACGCACGAGTTCGCCGAATCCGTAATACGCCCAGTAGCGCTCGACTACGACCAGCGACAGGAATTCCCCTGGGCCGTGCTGGAAGAGGCGGCCCAGCGCGGTTTCTACAGCCCGCTCTTTTACCGCGATCTGATCGGCGATCCAACCGGCATCTCGCTGCCCATGTTCATGGAGGAGTTGTTCTGGGGCTGCGCGGGCATCGGCTTGGCCATCGTCATGCCGGCGTTGGCACTGTCAGCGATCGGCCAGGCCGCTTCCCCAGAACAGATGCTGGAATGGGCGCCCGAATGTTTCGGCACGCCAGGAGATCTCAAGCTCGCGGCGTTGGCCATTTCCGAACCCGAGGGCGGCAGTGACGTGCGTAACCTACGCACGTTCGCGCGCCGCGACGGCGACGACTGGATCATCGACGGCCACAAGATGTGGATCGGCAATGGTGGCATCGCCAATGTGCATGTGGTCAACGCAGTGGTCGACGAGGAGCTCGGCCATCGCGGTCAAGCGCTGTTCGTAGTGCCGGGCGGCACACCCGGACTGAAGCTGCTGCGAAAACTCGACAAGCTGGGCTGCAGGGCGTCTCATACCGCCGAGTTGCTCTTCGAAGGCGTGCGCGTTCCGGGCGCCAATCTGCTTGGCGGACAAGAGAAGCTCGACCACAAACTCGCCAAAGCACGGGAAGTCGTGGCGGGCGGAAAGCGGTCCGGTTCGGCGACGTTGGGCACCTTCGAGCAGACCCGACCCATGGTCGCAGCCCAAGCCATTGGCATCGCCCGCGCGGCGCTCGAGTACGCCACCGCGTACGCCACCGAGCGCGAGGCATTCGGCGGCCCCATCATCGACAATCAGGGCATCGCGTTCCCGCTTGCGGAACTGGCGACCCAGATCGACGCCGCTCGGCTGCTCACCTGGCGGGCGTCGTGGATGGCGGCCAATAACGTCCCCTTCGAGCGGGGCGAAGGCTCGATGTCGAAGATGGCCGCCAGCGAAGTCGCGGTCAAGGCCACCGAACGCGCTATCCAAACCATGGGCGGTTGGGGCTACATCACCGATCATCCGGTCGAGAAATGGTATCGGGATGCCAAGCTGTACACCATTTTTGAAGGAACCAGTGAGATTCAGCGGATGGTCATCTCCAACGCGCTGGGCGCCGCCGTCGGTACCCCGCCGCTGCATGTGGTGCTGGAGCCGTCCGGCGGACCGCTGAACCGAGTGTTCGGGCGGGGGGCCCCGCTGCGATCTCGCGTCGCCGACAACGCCCTGTCGGTGAAGGATCGCGTGCCCGAGCCCGTCATGCGGCTCGCCATGAAGGTGCTGCGGCCCCCGCGCAAGTAAGAACGCGGGTACGGTCGCGGATGAAGGCGCTGCATTGAGGGCCCCGCGGCGGAGGGGTGGAGGATGAGCAATCTTGAAGCGGCCCCGACCGAAGTCACCTGCGCTGCTTCACAACACCTGGGCGGCTCGCCGACGGTGGAAGTGCTGCAACCGCGGGAGGTTCCCTTGGGCGGCCTCAGGGCGATCCGGGTGCAACGCGTCCTTCCGCAACGCCAGCGTTCGCTCGTCGGGGCGTGGTGTTTCATCGACCATTACGGTCCGGGCGCCGCGAGAATGGATGTTCCGCCGCACCCCCATACGGGACTACAAACTGTCAGTTGGTTGGTCAGTGGGGAAGTGGAGCACCGCGACAGCGCCGGCGTACACGCGGCCGTTCGGCCCGGCGAGCTCAACTTGATGACGGCGGGCGCCGGCATCTGCCATTCGGAAGTCTCGGTTGATTCCGGTGCCCCGCTGCACGGTGTCCAGCTCTGGGTCGCGTTGCCCGCATCCGATCGCGACACAGGGCGAGACTTCGCCCATTACACGCCCGAGCCTGTGGCACTGCCGGGTGCGAATGCGCGTGTGTTTCTCGGGGAGCTGGCCGGCAGCCGGTCGCCGGTGCCGATGTTTACGCCGTTGCTGGGCGCCCAGATTGACCTCGAGGCCGGGGCTACCCTGGACGTCGACGTGGATCCTGCCTTCGAGCATGGGGTGCTGTGTGATTCCGGGACCATACGCGTGGACGGGACGGCCGTGGCGATCGCCGGATTGGCGTATCGAAGTCCCGGCCGGGCCCAGCTGCAGGTGCACAACGCGGGGGAGGGACCTGCGCGGGTGCTGCTGCTCGGCGGCACACCGTTCACCGAGGAGTTGGTGATGTGGTGGAACTTCGTCGGACGAAGGCACGAGGACATCGTCAACTATCGCCGACTGTGGGAGGACGCCGACGACCGATTCGGCGCCGTCCAGGGATACCGGGGAGCGCTCGCCCGACTGCCCGCCCCGCCGCTGCCGACCGCTCGGCTGCGGCCCCGGCCTACACCGCAAAGAAAGGGAAGCACAGATGACAACGGATAAGACTGGCGCGGAAGCCACGGTTAGCCTTCAGGACGGCAAGTACACGATCGCCGTCGAGGGTAAGACGGTGGGGCTGGCCGATTTCGCCGACCGCGGCGATCAGCGCGTCTTCTACCACACCGAAATCGATCCGGCGTATGGCGGACGCGGGCTGGCGACCATCCTCGTCGAGGAGGCGCTCAACGAGGCGCGGGATGAGGGCAAGCGCATCGTTCCGGTGTGCTCGATGATCGGCACGGTGCTCAGGAAGCATCCCGAATTCGATGACGTGACCGACCCGGTCACTCCGGAGATCACGCGGTGGGTGCGCTCGTAGCCGGGTGGTGATTTTCGTTCGGCCTTTTTCGGCCGTGCAGTAACCTGCGCGGTCGTGTTGCCGCTGCGGTCGACGCGAACTGACCGCCCGCTTGTGCCGCGATCTGCGGCTAGTCCGCATCCAGTGTGGCTTGATCTGGGTTCAGCGACATCACTATGGCAACAACGACTTTGAATCCCGCCGCACCGACCTGCTGAGTCACCGCTTGGTCGAATGCCCACGGTCCGGTCTGAAATGATGGTCCTGTGACGGGCCCCTGCGCTGAATGCGGTTTCACCTATGACCTGCGGCTGGCCACAACCGCCGGTGACAGCATCCGCGCCGGGGCCGCCGAAGTTGTCGCGCTTCTGTGTAGTAACGGCGAGGGCGTGCGGCTGCGTGCTCGACCCGATATATGGTCTGCGCTGGAGTACGGGTGCCATCTGCGTGATGTGCTGCTCGTGCAACGCGAACGGGTGCTCGCGGCACGGCGGGTCAATGGCGCCGACTGCGTGTCCATGGGTCGCGAGGAGCGCGCCGATCACGACGGCTACAACGAACAGGACCCCGTCGAGGTCGCTCGCCAACTCGCCGATGCCGCAACGCTATTCAGCGGTGTGCTAGCGCGGCTCTCCGCCGACGACTGGGACCGCACGGTTGTCTATCACTACCCCGAGACCGGTGAGCGGTCGTTGCGCTGGGTTGCGGTACACACCACGCACGAACTGCAGCACCATCTTCTCGACATTCGCCGCCAACTATGACCCCGAGCCGGCGTGCGGCAGGGAACGTCGCTGAATCTCCGGCGCTACAGTGCCGACATGGATGTCGATGCGGTCGCTTTCAGCGAACGGTGGGTGCGCAACTGGAACGCTCACGACGTCGACGCCGTTCTCGCCGACTTCCATGACGACGTCGTGTTCACGTCGCCGGTGGCCGCCCAACTCTTTCCGGAAACGCAGGGCGTGGTCCGCGGTAAGGCAGCCTTGCGGCAGTACTGGACCGGTGCCGTCGCACGCATGCCGGATCTGCGGTTCTCCGTTGAAGGCATCTACCAAGGCATCGACACGATCGTCATCGCATACCGCAACCAGAACGGCGACCCGGTCAACGAGGTCTTGACCTTCCGCGACGGCGCGATCGTCGAGGGACACGGGACCTATCGCCTCGCCGAGACGTAGCGCGGCGAAAGCATCCGGATAACACGAAAGTCACGACCTCTTTCGAAGCCGTGACTTTCGTATGACCGCTCAGTGGTGTGGGCGAAGGGGGACTTGAACCCCCACGTCCCGAAGGACACTGGCACCTGAAGCCAGCGCGTCTGCCATTCCGCCACTCGCCCGGAAAAACAACCGATGGACCATATCACTCTAATGGGCCGATTCCCGAACCGGCGAACTGGGACCCGAAGCCGTACCGCACCGCGCAGCCGATCGCCCGCACGGTTCTGAACTGCGCCGATGCAGTTCTCACGATTTCGAAAGTGCCGCAGCGACACGATGTCCCGATACGATGCGAAAGTGATCCAACCCCGGGGTGATTCGTTTGCCGTCCAACGGCAATACCTGATGGCAAGTGCACGCGAACGGTAGGACATGAGTAGCCAACGAGGGCTGGCCGCGCGCATCGAGCGCAAACTCGAGGCGACGGTAGACAACGCCTTCGCCCGGGTATTCGGTGGATCGATCGTTCCGCAAGAGGTGGAAGCCCTGTTATGCCGTGAGGCGCGTGACGGAGTCCAGAAACTTCACGGAAATCGCCTTTTGGCCCCCAACGAATACATCATTACCCTCGGTATGCACGACTTCGAGAAGGTGAGCGCAGATTCGAATCTCACGTCGGCCGGTTTCGCGAGGTACTTAACTGACTACATCCACGAACAGGAGTGGCAAACGTATGGTGAGGTGGTCGTTCGGTTCGAGCAGTCGTCGGACCTGCGCACCGGCCAGTACCGCGCCCACGGTGCTGTCAACCCTGATGTCCAGCCCCGCCCGACGGTCGACGACCCCGTCCGGCCACAATCAAATAACGCGTTCGGCGAAGAACGAGGAGTAGCACCAATGACTGACAATTCTGGCTACCGCGGGGGTCAGGGACCGGGCCGATCCGGCGACGAGTACTACGACGACCGCCATGGGCGTCCGCAGGACGACGCGCGCGGGGCCCCGGACCCGCAGGGAGCACCCGACCAGCGGGGTGGATATCCACCCGAGCAGCACGGCTACCCGCCCCAGCAGGGTTACCCGCCGCCGCGCCAGCCCGAGCAGGGCGGCTACCCGGAACCGGGCGGTTACCCCGAGCAGGGGCACGGCGGTGGCTACCCTCCTCAACAGGGCTACCCCGAACAGGGCGGCTACCCGGACCAGCGCGGCTACCCCGACCAACAGGGCCAGGGTGGCTACGCGCCTCAGCAGCAGGGCTACCCAGACCAGCGCGGTTACCCCGAGCAGGGACAAGGCGGCTATCCGCAGTCCTATGAGCAGCGTCCCCCCGCGCCTGGCGGCTACGGCGGCCAGGGCTACGACCAGGGGTACCGCCAGGGTGGCGGCTACGCCCCTCCCGGCGGTCAGCAGGGCGGTGGTGGTCAGCAGGGCTACGGCGGCTACGGCGATTACGGTCGCGGTCCGGCCCGCCAGGACGAGGGCGGCTACGCCCCGCCCGAACAACGACCCGGGTACCCCGATCAGGGCGGTGGGTACGACCAGGGCTACCAGCAGGGCGGGGGATACGGCCGGCAGGACTATGGCTCCGCCGAGTACACCCAGTACTCCGAGCACGTGCAGGGCGGGGGCTACGGTGGTCAAGCCGGCGGCTACCCGGAGGCCGCCAGTCCCGAGTACGACTACGGCCAGCAGGCGGAGTACGGCCAGCAACCGGAATACGGCCAGCAGGCTGACTACGGCCAGTCCGCCGACTACGGGCAACAGGGTGGTTACGGCGGCTACGGCCAGGGCGGCTACGGCGCCGGTGGAACCACGATCACCCTTCAGCTCGACGACGGCAGCGGCCGCACCTACCAGTTGCGCGAGGGCTCCAATATCGTTGGCCGCGGACAAGACGCCCAGTTCCGGTTGCCTGACACCGGCGTGTCACGGCGTCACCTCGAGATCCGCTGGGACGGACAGGTCGCGCTGCTGTCGGATCTGAACTCGACCAACGGCACCACGGTGAACAACGCGCCGATCCAGGAGTGGCAGCTGGCCGACGGCGACGTGATCCGCTTGGGCCACTCGGAGATCATCGTCCGGATCCACTAAGCCACTGGGCTTAACGCTGCCGTGCTTCGCCCCGTGTCATCCGCCGTCCAAGTATCGTGACGTAGCCGATGTGCTCGGAGTCACGGGCGCCAGGGATGCGACGCTAAGACGGAAAGGACGCCAGATGCAGGGACTGGTACTGCAGCTGACGCGCGCCGGCTTTCTAATGCTGCTGTGGGTATTCATCTGGTCCGTGCTGCGAATCCTTCGGACCGACATCTACGCACCTACCGGTGCTGTCATGGTGCGCCGCGGTTTGGCGCTGCGCAGCACGCTGCTGCCGTCGCGCCAGCGCCGGCATGCGGCCCGCTATCTGGTGGTCACCGAAGGCGCGCTGGCGGGCGGACGCATCACCCTCAGCGGACAGCCGGTGTTGATCGGAAGAGCCGACGACTCCACGCTGGTGCTCACCGACGACTACGCCTCGGCGCGGCACGCCCGGCTGTCTCAGCGCGGCTCGGAGTGGTACGTCGAGGATCTAGGATCGACCAACGGTACATACCTTGACAGGGCGAAGGTGACGACTGCGGTACGAGTTCCAATCGGAACGCCGATTCGAATCGGCAAAACAGCGATTGAGTTGCGCCCGTGAACGGGGCCTATGACGATGCTGCCGGCACGGCCGGGATCGCGGGGGCACCTCCCGCTTGCGGGGGAGAGTGGCGTCGGTGACCTTGGTCCTGCGATATGCCGCGCGAAGTGATCGCGGCCTGGTACGCGCCAACAACGAAGACTCCGTCTACGCCGGCGCACGACTGCTCGCGCTGGCCGACGGCATGGGCGGTCACGCCGCAGGCGAGGTGGCATCCCAACTGGTGATCGCGGCGCTGGCCCACCTGGATGACGACGAGCCGGGCGGCGACCTGCTGGCCAAGCTCGACAATGCGGTGCGCTCCGGCAATGCGGCCATCGCCGCTCAGGTGGAAGCCGAGCCCGAGCTCGAGGGAATGGGCACCACGCTTACCGCGATCCTGTTCGCGGGCGACCGCATCGGGATGGTGCACATCGGCGACTCGCGCGGCTACATGTTGCGCGACGGGGAGCTAACCCAGATCACCAAAGACGACACGTTTGTTCAGACCTTGGTCGACGAAGGCCGGATCACCCGGGAAGAGGCTCACAGCCACCCGCAGCGGTCGTTGATCATGCGTGCGCTCACCGGTCACGAGGTCGAGCCGACACTGACCATGCGCGAGGCGCGCGCCGGTGACCGCTATCTGCTGTGCTCGGACGGGTTATCGGATCCGGTGAGCGACGAGACCATCCTCGAGGCCTTGCAGATACCCGACGTCGCCGAGGCCGCCTACCGCCTCATCGAGTTGGCGCTGCGTGGCGGCGGTCCGGACAACGTGACCGTCGTGGTCGCCGACGTGGTCGACTATGACTACGGGCAGACCCAGCCGATCCTCGCCGGCGCGGTGTCGGGCGACGAGGATCAAATGACCCTGCCCAACACCTCCGCCGGGCGCGCCTCGGCGATTCGGCCCCGCAATGAGTCCGCGAAACGCGTTGCGCCGCAACCGGAAACACCGCAACGGCCGCGTTGGCCGCGGCGGAAGATGTTCCTTGCCGGCGGCCTGGCGGTGCTGTTGGTGTTGGCGGCTCTCGGCGTCGGATGGTGGGTCATCCAACGCAACTATTACGTCGCCGAATACAACGGCCGAGTCTCCATCGTCCGCGGAATCCAGGGCACCCTGCTGAGCATCCCGTTGCAGCAGCCCTACCTGGTGGGCTGCCTCAACACCCGCAACGAGCTCTCTCTGGTCAGCTACGGGCAATCCGATGGCCACTCCAATTGCCAGCTGATGACGCTGCAAGACCTGCGCCGCCCCGGACAAGTCCAGGTTCAGACCGGACTGCCGGGCGGCAGCCTGGACCAGGCCGAATCGCAGCTGCGGCAATTGTTGGCCGAATATCTATTGCCGATCTGTCCGCCTCCGCGCGCCACGTCTCCACCCGGCCAACCGGGCACCCGCAGCGGAACACCAGAATCCGGCACCACAGCATCGCCAGCACCACCGACCATCAGCTCTCCGAGCGCCAGCCCCGCACCGAGCACGAGCGCCAACGGCCCCGCGAATTCTGCGCCGGCTGGTCCGACGACCACGTCGCAGACCGTCACCGCGCTTCCCGGGCCGCCACTTCAACCAGGCATCGATTGCCGCGCGGTGGCATGACGACACAACTTCAGCCGCCGGTCGCGGTCACACCCCCGTTGCCAACCCGGCGCAATGCCGAGTTGTTGCTACTGGGCTTCGCCGCACTGATCACCGTCGCCGCGCTGCTGATAGTCGAAGCCAACCAGGAGCGCGATCTGCACTGGACCGCCATCAGCTACGGGCTGGTGTTCCTTGTCGTCTTCGGGTCGGCGCACATGGCCATCAGGCGCTTCGCGCCCTACACCGATCCGCTACTGCTGCCGATCGTGGCACTACTCAACGGCCTTGGCCTGGTGATGATTCACCGGTTGGATCTGGTCACCAATCAGCTCAGCGGCCGGCACCACCCCGGCGCGACCCAGCAGATGCTGTGGACCCTGATCGGCGTCGTGACCTTTTCCCTGGTGGTCACGTTCTTGAAAGACCATCGGCAGCTGGCGCGCTACGGCTACATATGCGGACTGGTCGGTCTGATCTTCCTGGTGATTCCCGCCCTGCTGCCGGCATCGCTGTCCGAACAGAACGGCGCCAAGATCTGGATTCGCTTGCCCGGCTTCTCAATTCAGCCCGCCGAGTTCTCCAAGATTCTGCTGCTCATCTTCTTCTCCGCGGTGCTGATCGCCAAGCGCGGCCTGTTCACCAGCGTGGGCAAGCATTTCATGGGTTTGACGTTGCCCCGGCCCCGAGACCTCGCGCCCCTGCTGGCGGCATGGGTGATCTCGGTCGGCGTGATGGCCTTCGAAAAAGACCTTGGCACTTCGCTGTTGCTGTACACGTCGTTTCTGGTGGTGGTCTACCTTGCCACCCAACGCTTCAGTTGGGTGGGGATCGGCCTAGTGCTGTTCGCCGCGGGAAGTGTTGTCGCGTATTACATTTTCGCCCACGTTCGGGTGCGGGTGCAGATGTGGTGGGACCCGTTCTCCGACCCCGACGGCAGCGGCTACCAGATCGTCCAGTCGCTCTTCAGTTTTGCCACCGGCGGGATCTTCGGGGCCGGCCTAGGTAACGGTCAGCCCGATACAGTGCCCGCCGCCTCGACCGATTTCATCATCGCCGCGTTCGGTGAGGAGCTGGGACTGGTGGGCCTGGCCAGCATCTTGATGCTCTACACGATCGTCATCGTGCGGGGTCTGCGCACCGCAATCGCCACCCGCGACAGCTTCGGCAAGCTGCTGGCCGCGGGCCTGGCGTCGACGCTGGCCCTTCAGCTGTTCATCGTCGTCGGCGGGGTAACCCAGCTCATTCCGCTGACGGGGCTGACGACGCCGTGGATGTCCTACGGCGGCTCGTCCTTGCTGGCGAACTACGTGCTGCTGGCCATTCTGGCGCGCATTTCGCACAGCGCCCGTCGTCCCCTGCGCGCCCGCGCCCGCAAGGCGCCGATCGCGGCGGCCAGCACCGAGGTGATCGAGAAAGTATGAACGCCTCTCTGCGCCGGATCTCGGTGACCGTGATGGCGTTGATCGTGTTGCTGTTGATCAACGCCACGATGACGCAGGTCTTCGCCGCGGACTCGCTGCGTGCCGATCCGCGCAATCAGCGGGTTCTGCTCGACGAGTATTCGCGCCAGCGCGGCCAGATCGTGGCAGGCGGCCAGTTGCTGGCTTATTCGGTCGCTACCGACAACCGCTACCGCTTCCTGCGCGTCTACCCCAACCCGGCGGAATACGCGCCCGTGACCGGCTTTTATTCGTTGCGCTATTCCAGCACGGGTCTGGAACGCGCCGAGGATCCGCTGTTGAACGGTTCCGACGAGCGGCTGTTCGGCCGCAGGCTGGCCGACTTCTTCACCGGTCGCGACCCGCGCGGCGCCAACGTCGACACCACAATCAAGCCGCGGATCCAGCAGGCCGCCTGGGACGCGATGCAACAGGACTGCGGCGGTCCGCCTTGCAAGGGCGCCGTCGTCGCCCTCGAACCGTCGACCGGCAGGATTTTGGCGATGGTGTCATCGCCGTCCTATGACGCCAACCTGCTGTCGTCGCACGATCCCGACGTCCAGGCGCAAGCGTGGCAGAAGCTGCGCGATGACCCCAACAACCCGCTGACCAACCGCGCGATCTCCGAGACCTACCCGCCGGGGTCCACCTTCAAGGTGATCACCACCGCGGCCGCGCTGCAGGCCGGTGCGTCCGACACCGAGCAGCTGACCGCCGCCCCCTCGATTCCGCTGCCCAACAGCACCGCAACTTTGGAGAACTACGGTGGTGAGCCGTGTGGAAACGAGCCAACGGTGTCTCTGCGGCAGGCATTCGCCCTGTCCTGCAACACCGCATTCGTCCAGCTCGGCATGCTCACCGGGTCCGACGCGCTGCGCAACATGGCGCACTCATTCGGGCTGGACAGCACGCCCAGCGTCATCCCGCTACAGGTCGCGGAATCGACCATCGGGATCATCCCGGACGCCGCGGCGCTGGGCATGTCGAGCATCGGCCAGAAGGACGTCGCTCTGACACCCCTGCAGAACGCCGAGATCGCCGCGACCATCGCGAACGATGGCGTGACGATGCAGCCCTACCTGATCGACAGCCTCAAGGGCCCCGACCTGACCACCATCAGCACCACGGCACCGTATGAGCAACGGCGCGCCGTGTCGCCGCAGGTCGCCGCTAAGCTAACAGAGCTGATGGTCGGCGCCGAGAAGGTCGCACAGCAGAAAGGGGCCATTCCCGGCGTGCAGATCGCATCGAAGACTGGTACTGCAGAGCATGGCAGCGATCCGCGGCACACACCGCCGCACGCCTGGTACATCGCTTTCGCGCCCGTACAGACCCCGAAGGTCGCCGTGGCGGTGTTGGTGGAGAATGGCGCCGACCGCCTGTCGGCGACGGGGGGTGCACTCGCCGCGCCGATCGGACGGGCTGTGATCCAGGCCGCGCTACAGGGAGGACCATGAGCCCGCGAGTTGGTGTGACGCTGTCCGGCAGATACCGCCTGCAGCGCCTGATCGCCACCGGCGGCATGGGCCAGGTGTGGGAGGCGGTAGACAGCCGGCTGGGCCGGCGCGTCGCGGTCAAGGTGCTCAAGCAGGAGTTCTCCCAGGACCCGGAGTTCATTGAGCGGTTCCGCGCCGAAGCGCGTATCTCGGCGATGCTGAATCACCCCGGGATCGCCGCCGTCCACGACTATGGCGAAAGCCAGCTGGACGGGGAAGGCCGGACCGCCTACCTGGTGATGGAGCTGGTCAACGGTGAGCCGCTGAACTCGGTGCTCAAGCGCACCGGCCGGCTGTCGCTGCGGCACGCACTGGACATGCTCGAGCAGACCGGCCGCGCTCTGCAGGTGGCGCACGCGGCCGGTTTGGTGCACCGCGACGTCAAACCGGGCAACATCTTGATCACCCCGACCGGTCAGGTGAAGATCACCGACTTCGGTATCGCCAAGGCGGTGGACGCCGCGCCGGTGACCCAGACGGGGATGGTGATGGGCACCGCGCAATACATCGCGCCCGAACAGGCCCTCGGCCACGACGCCAGCCCTTCCAGCGATGTGTACTCGCTGGGGGTTGTTGGCTACGAGGTTGTTTCGGGTAAGCGGCCGTTCACCGGTGACGGTGCCCTGACGGTGGCGATGAAGCACATCAAGGAACCGCCGCCGCCGCTGCCCGCGGAGCTGCCGCCCAACGTGCGCGAACTCATCGAGATCACGCTGGTGAAGAACCCGGCGATGCGGTATCGCAGCGGGGGACCGTTCGCCGACGCCGTGGCCGCGGTGCGCGCCGGTCGTCGTCCGCCGCGGCCCAGCGCGACACCGCCTGCCGGCCGGGCGTCGCCGGCGGCCATTCCGTCCAGCCCGACCACCCGCGCCGCCGCGGTGTCTCCGGCCCGAACCGCTGCGCCCCGCCGGTCGCGGCCGACCACCGGCGGCCACAGGCCCCCGCCGGCCCGGCGGACCTTCTCGTCGGGTCAGCGGGCGCTGTTGTGGGCCGCCGGCGTACTCGGCGCGCTGGCGATCATCATCGCGGTGCTCATCGTCATCAATTCGCGGGCGGACCAGCAGCAGCAACCACCCACTGTGACCGACACCGGCACCCCACCCGCCTCGGCGCCGCCGAGCAAGACGCCGAGCGGTTCCGGGGCCCAGCCCGGCATGCGGCTTAATTGGCCGGATGACGGGACAATAGGGACTTCCGGCTTTCACCACGTGCCGGCCCGACACGGAACACCGCAATGACCACGCCGCAACACCTCTCCGACCGCTATGAACTGGGCGAAATCCTCGGCTTCGGGGGTATGTCCGAGGTTCACCTGGCCCGCGACGTCCGTTTACATCGCGATGTCGCGGTCAAGGTGCTGCGCGCGGATCTGGCCCGCGACCCCAGCTTCTACCTTCGCTTCCGGCGCGAGGCGCAAAACGCCGCCGCGTTGAATCACCCGTCCATCGTCGCCGTCTACGACACCGGCGAGGCCGAGACATCCACCGGGCCGCTGCCCTACATCGTCATGGAATACGTCGACGGCGTCACCCTGCGGGACATCGTGCACACCGACGGACCGCTGCCACCGCGCCGGGCCATCGAGATCATCGCCGACGCGTGCCAGGCGCTGAACTTCAGCCACCAGAACGGCATCATCCACCGCGACGTCAAACCGGCCAACATCATGATCAGCACCACCAACGCGGTCAAGGTGATGGACTTCGGTATCGCCCGCGCGATCGCCGACAGCGGCAACAGCGTCACCCAGACGGCGGCGGTGATCGGAACCGCGCAGTATCTCTCGCCCGAGCAGGCCCGCGGCGAGTCCGTCGACGCGCGCTCCGATGTGTATTCCTTAGGTTGCGTTCTCTACGAAATCCTCACGGGCGAACCACCTTTCACCGGTGACTCGCCGGTGGCCGTTGCCTACCAACATGTTCGGGAAGACCCGGTTCCGCCGTCGCAGCGCCACGATGGCATCTCCGCCGACCTCGACGCCGTGGTGCTCAAGGCGCTGGCCAAGAATCCCGAAAACCGTTATCAGACTGCGGCGGAGATGCGCACCGATCTGATCCGGGTGCACAACGGCGAGAAGCCCGAGGCGCCCAAGATACTCACGGACGCCGACCGGAGTTCGCTGCTGTCGTCCAATGCCGGCAACTCGGGCCCGTCACGGACCGACCCGCTGCCACGTCAGGTTCTCGCCGACGCGGGCGAGGACCGCAGCGTCGGTTCGGTCGGCCGCTGGATTGTCGCCGTGGCCGCGCTCGCAGTCCTGACGGTCGTTGTTGTCATCGCTTTCAACACGTTTGGCGGCAGTGCCCGTGACGTGCAGGTACCCGACGTGCGCGGGCAGGTGTCCGCCGATGCCATCGCGGCGCTGCAGAATCGCGGCTTCAAGACCCGCACACTGCAGAAGCCGGATTCGACGATCCCGCCCGACCACGTCATCGGTACCGACCCGGGCGCCAACGCGTCGGTCAATGCGGGCGATGAGATCACCATCAACGTCTCCACCGGGCCCGAACAGCGCGAGGTGCCCGACGTTTCCTCGCTGAGCTACTCCGACGCGGTCAGCAAGCTCAAGGCCGCGGGCTTCAGTAAGTTCAAGCAGGCCAACTCCCCGTCGACCCCGGAACTGCTGGGCAAGGTGATCGGGACCAATCCGCCGGCCAATCAGACGTCGGCGATCACCAACGTCGTCACCCTCATCGTCGGCTCCGGCCCGGAGACCAAGCAGGTTCCCGATGTCGCGGGCCAAACCGTCGACACCGCGCAGAAGAACCTGACCGTCTACGGCTTCAGCAAGGTCACCCAGGTGCAGTTGGACAGCACCCGCCCGGCTGGCGAGGTGATCGGGACCAATCCGCCCAAGGGACAGATGGTTCCGGTGGACTCGGTGATCGAGCTGCAGGTGTCCAAGGGCAATCAGTTCCTCATGCCCGACCTGTCCGGCATGTTCTGGACCGACGCCGAACCACGGCTACGCGCGCTGGGCTGGACAGGAATCCTGGACAAGGGCGCCGACGTCGACGCCGGTGGCTCCCAATCCCATCGGGTCGTGTATCAGAACCCGCCGGTCGGCTCCGGGGTCAACCGGGACGGCATAATCACGCTGAAGTTCGGTCAGTAGCCGTCGGATCGGCCGGAAAATACGGTCGCACCGCGGCGTGCACGTCATTCTCGAGCCGCCGCACCAACGTGTCGTTGCGCTCCCACCCGCAATCGGCGAGCCAGTTCGCCAGCATTCGGTGGCCACCCTCGGTCAGGATCGACTCCGGGTGGAACTGGACACCGTGAATCGGCAACTCGGTGTGCCGCACGCCCATAATCACACCGCTGCGGGTCTGAGCCGTGACCTGAAGCACCGGGGGCAGCGACTCGGGCAAGATGGTCAGCGAATGGTAGCGAGTCGCCGTGAAGGGATCCGGAAGTCCTTGCAGCACACCGACATTGCCGTGGTGGACGCTGCTGGTCTTGCCGTGCAGCAGTTCCGGGGCACGGTCGACGGTCGCACCGAATGCGACGCCGATGGCCTGGTGCCCCAGGCATACCCCGAGCAGCGGAGTCCGCTCGGCGGCGCACGCCCGAACCATTGGAATCGACGCGCCCGCGCGCTCCGGGGTGCCCGGGCCCGGACTGAGCAGCACCCCGTCGAACTCACGTGCCACTGCGGCCTCGTCGGATAGCCGGGCGTCGTCGTTGCGCCAGACTTCAGCGCCCACACCCAGCTGCCCGAGGTACTGCACCAGGTTGAACACGAAGCTGTCGTAGTTATCGACGACCAGGATCCGCATCGTGCCAGGTTACCGTCCGATCGCGGTCGCGATGCCGGTCAGTAGGCGTCAGTAGCCGATCGGGCCGTTGGGCTGCGCGGAATGCAGCCGGTCGGGCTCGAAATGGCCGACAACCCGCACGTCGGATTTGACCTCTTCTTGGTAGCCGAGCCCGAAGCGGACGACGTACTGCTTGTAGAGGACAACCAGGGGAGCGGCGGCGAGGGCGGCTTGCATGGCCGTCGCGTTGCCGATCGCGGTGATCGTGTACGGCGGGCTGTAGGTGCGCCCGTTGAGCAGCAGGGTGTTGCCGACGCAGCGCGGCACCGACGTCGCGATGATCCGCTGATCCTGCATCTGGATCGCCTCCGCGCCGGCGCTCCACAACGCGTTGAGCACTGACTGGATGTCTTGCTGATGTACCACCAAGTCGTCGGGGGACGCGTCGCGGGGGAAACGGCCATTGGCGTCGCGCTGCGCATCCGCGAGGGTAACCACCAGGCCCGGTCCGTGCACCGGGGTCATCCCCGCCTCGCCGGCCAGCTGGGTGGAGCGCCGCAGCATGGCCGCGAGCGCAGCATCCGACGACCGCCCGTGCGCGGCATCGATCTTGCCCGCCAGCCCCTCGCGCTGGGCGCTTAGCCGGTTCACCGACGCCTGAGTCTCGCGGACCAGATCCACCAGCCGCGGGGCATCACTGCGGCGGATTTCGGCGCCACCGGAAACTCCGTGAGTGGCGGCGAGCAGCAGTCCGGCCAGCAGACAGATGACCGGGACGCCGTAGCGCCATGGCGACCGGCGCGTCTGAATCATCGCCTCTCCATTTCCTGGTCACCGCCCCAGGTGAGTTAGTCTCGTAGCCAAGCCATGGCTGTAATTGCAGTGTTTATCGTTGCACCCCGTCCTGCTCACCGTGTCGTTGAGGTAATCCGCGAGGTAATCATGCCCAAGTCCAAGGTCCGCAAGAAGAACGACTTCACCGTCAACGCGGTAAGCCGCACCCCGGTGAAAGTCAAGGTCGGACCATCGAGCGTGTGGTTCGTTGCGCTGTTCATCGGTCTCATGCTGATCGGTCTGGTCTGGCTGATGGTGTTCCAGTTGGCCGCGGTCGGGAGCAACGCGCCGACCGCCCTGAACTGGATGGCGCAATTGGGCCCGTGGAACTACGCCATCGCGTTCGCTTTCATGATCACCGGTTTGTTGCTCACGATGCGCTGGCACTGACCAGGGCAGTCGCCGTAATGAATTCATTTTTGGCCTGATTCGTCACAGCGTCAGCAACTTATCGGCCACCCAATCACACGCGTGTTATTTATCCCCACTGTTGATAGCTGATGTGGATAACTGCATAGGCCGTGGTGGGAGGGGTTAAGGAGCGCATGCAGCAAACACAATGGGAGCCGCACACGGCGGGAATCGCTGGTTGTGGAGCCGCGGGCATTTTGATGGCTATCGCCGCTGTGACCGTGGTCACAGACCCGCCCGGGCGGATTCTCGCGGGCGTTGCCGCGGTGGGTCTGATCTTGTTTGCCGGCGTGTCTTGGCACGCGCGTCCCAAGCTGGCAATCACGCCCGAGGGCCTGATGCTCCGCGGCTGGTTTCGGACGCAGGTATTGCAGCATTCCGACATCAAGATCGTCCGCATCATCGAGTTCCGCCGCTACGGACGCAAGGTGCGGTTACTCGAGGTCGAGACGGCCGACGGCGACCTGGTGCTGTTCTCCCGCTGGGACCTTGGGACAGATCCGTTGGGGGTGCTCGACGCACTCACGTCAGCCGGCTACGCGGGCCGTCAGCAGGGCTGAGCGATCCCGGCGTCAGGAGATGGTGATCGACTCGATGACGACCGGCTCGGTGGGGCGGTCGTTGCCGTCGGTGCCCGTCGTCGAGATCGCATCGACGACCTTCTGCGACTCGGGGTCGGTCACTTCACCGAAGATCGTGTGGCGCCGGTTCAGGTGCGGGGTTTGGCCCACCGTGATGAAGAATTGCGAGCCGTTGGTACCCGGGCCCGCGTTCGCCATCGCCAGCAAGTAGGGCTTGTCGAATTGCAGCTCGGGGTGGAATTCGTCGGCGAATTTGTAGCCCGGGCCGCCGCGACCGGTTCCCGTCGGGTCGCCACCCTGGATCATGAAGCCCCGGATCACTCGGTGAAAGACCGCGCCGTCGTAGAACGGGCCGGAGGAGCCTCCCGATGCATTCTGCGTCGAGTACTCCTTGGTGCCCTGCGCCAGGCCGACGAAGTTGGCGACGGTCTTGGGCGCGTGGTTTCCGAAGAGGGCGACCTTGATGTCGCCGCGGTTGGTGTGGAGCGTGGCGGTAGCAGTCTGAAAGGGGCTGTTGGTCACGGCATGAGAGTCTGCCACTACGGGCGGGCGTCGCCGCACGCGGTGTCACCCAGGGCGAACCGCCGCCGCGAAAAACGCGGCGAGCGCACGGCCTGGGGCCGACGTCCCTATGCTGGCAGTCTGTTCAGATACCGGACATTTCTGGGCCGGCTTCACGGCAGGCTCCATTGGTGGGACAGGAAGGCGACAGATGAGGGCGAAGATGGATTCCCGGCTGACGCCGCGGCAGCGACTGGCCCGCGGCGTGACCTATTCGGCGCAGGGACCGGTGGACGTCACCCGGGGAGTTGTCGGCCTGAGTGTTCAGTCCGCGCGGTCGACCGCCTCGCAGCTGCGTCGTCGCTACCAAGAGGGGCGCCTGGCCCGAGACCTCGCCGCGGCCCAAGAGACCCTCGCCCAGGAGCTGGCCGCCGCGCAGGAAGTGGTCACGAGCCTGCCCCAAGCGCTGCAGGATGCGCGACGCGCACAGCGTCGCGGTAAGCGCCCGTTCGTCTTTGCGGGGGCCGCCGTCGCGGTACTCATCGGGGGCGCCGCCGCGTTCAGCATCGTCCGGCGCTCCGTGCGGGCGAAGCCACAGGAGCCACAGTCGCGGCCGCCCAGCGTCGACGTGCAGCCGCGTCCCTAGAGTCACCGCACGACTAATCGCAACCGTTCGCGGCGTCGGACCAGAATGCTAGGCAGCCATTCCCCGACGTCCGTCGCGTCGATCCATGTAGTGCGCTCGAGCAGCATGCGCAAAACGATGTTGGCTTCCAACCGCGCCAAAGCAGCTCCAACGCAGAAATGCGCGCCCTTGCCGAAGCTCACGTGACTCTTGGTGGCGGTGCGGTTGAGCCGAAATTCGTTTGGAGCCTCGAAGTGCATCGGGTCGCGGTTGGCCGCTCCCCACATCAGCAGCAAGTGAGAATTGGCCGGTACCTCGACCCCACCTAGCGTGGTGTCGCGCCACACGTGACGGTAATGACCGCGAAACGGCGGCTCAAACCGCAACGTCTCTTCGATGAAAGCGCCTAGTAATTCCGGATTCTCGCGAAGCTGTAGTTGGATCGCGGGGCGATCGGTGAGGATCCACGCCGCGCTGCCCAGCAGCGATGCGGTCGATTCGCCTGCGGCGCTGAAGAGCGTGAGCATGATGCCCAGCGCCGGCAGTTGGTCGAGTTCGCCCGAAGCGTAGCGTGCCGCAAGGTCACCTATCAGCCCGAATTCTGGCTTGGCGCTGGCCTTTTCGAAATGCTCCAACACATAGCCGGACAGCTCCATCGCGGCTAGTCCGGCCTGCTTGAGCTGTTCGGACGTGACAATCCCGTCAAGCAATGTGGTGGTGGCGTAGGCGAGCCGAATGAGTTTGTCGGCGTCGTCGTCGGGGAGACCCAGCAGCTTGCAGACGACCATCATCGGCAACCGGTTGGCGATCGCGCTCATCCATTCGATCTGACCGTCGCGCACCGTCTCTTCCCAGAGACGGTCCGCGGTATGGACCGCGAATTCTTCGATGATCCGCACGCGCTTGGCCGACAAGTGCGGCAGCAGGATCTTGCGGTGCATCGCGTGAACTGGGTCATCCGCGGTGGCCAGCGGATGCATCGGGGCTCCCGGCGGGGCCATGTCGAGCGGAATGACGGTACCGTCCTCGCGAAAGACCATAGTCGCCGTGAGGTTCGACGAGAAATCCCTGACCCGGTCGACGGCCTGGTGCACCGCTTCCCAACCGCACACGGCGTAGAACACCGAATCGCCGATGCGGTGCACCGGCGATTCGGCGCGCATGCGGTCATACAGCGGGTAGGGATCCTGCATCGCTTCGCTACCGAAGAACCGGGTCGCACTGTCCAAGACCGCCATGCGTTTCAGGCTCGATGCAGCTCGCCGCGAGGTCAATGCAATGCGGGAAAGTTGAGAAGCGCCGGTGGTCGACTTCGACGGTGGATGACCGCGAGGACCCGTCGCCAGCAGCATGTTCGGGTGAGAGATAGCAGCTCAAATTTCTCATGCTGCGAGAAGCATTTCCGCGCTCCGCAATGTAGGGGAGCATGGGGGGATGCCGCGTGACGACTGGTTGGTGGGCCGCGACCGCCGTAGCGAAGCCGCCGAACGGATCTACACCGCGGCTGCCGACCTCATCGCTCGCGGGGGATATGAAGGCTTCACAATCGAGGCCTTGGCCACCCGGGTTCATTGCTCACCTGCGACGATCTACCGGCATGCCGGCGGCAAGGCGACTATCCGCGACGCCGTCGTCGGCATTCAAGCGGCTCGCATCGTTGACACCACCCGGGAAGCGATCAAGGATCTCCTCGGCCCGGAGCGCGTCGTGACCGCCACGATCATGGCGCTGGAACGCCTGCGCTCCGACCCACTGGCTCAACTCATGCGGTCGATCCATGCGGCCCCGGTCAGCGATTGGGTCATCAGCTCACCGACCGTGACAGCCTTGGCTGCCGAGATGCTGGGTCCCGAAAATGATGATCCGCTGGCCGCGCAGTGGCTGATCCGCGTCTTTCTGGCGCTGTGGGGCTGGCCCCTCAAAGACCCGGCCGCTGAACACGCCTTGGTGGAACGCTTTCTCGGCTCGTCCTACACGACGCAGCGGGAGTAGACGCGCACGTTCGAGCGCCTGCCTTTATGGCATCTCCTCGGCCCACGCGATATGTCCTTCGAAGCCAAGCGTTCTCGCCAAGTCGCGGTAGCGGTCCCTGAATTGCGTGTAAGCCTCGACATCGCCTTGAGCGCGCGCCAGCGCGGCCCGCATCCGCTGCAGCCATGTCTCACGCATCGCCAGGCCCTTATCGGCGGGTACGGTCGCCAACCGCTCGATCGCGGCCTCGGCTTCAGTGACGTCAGTTTCGGTCCCGCGGTCGAGCAGTGTCTCCACCAAGACGCCCGTCGTCAATACTCCCCACGAAAGCCCTTGTCCCCCAAGCATGAGATGGTCGACCGCAGCACGCATCAACGGTATCGCCTGGTCACGATCGCCACCGCGCGCCATCTCACGAGCCACGTACACGTCGAGCATCGGTAGATCGCACAAAAAGTGCCCCCCGCGCCGGAACACTTCACGGACCTCAGCCAAAAGCTGCTGTCCGCGATCCCGCTCGTCGTCCGTGTGACGGTGCACCAGCGCAAGCCCCAGGGTCAGCCAGGCGACACCCAATTGAAGGTTGTCACCGGATGGTTGAGCAGTCACCAGCGCATCCTCGATCTCGCGCACCGTGGAGTCGTCGGGTCGAAGGGCGCCGGCCGGTATCCCCGTGGTGTACACGTAGCTGACGACCGTGACGTAGGACAGGGAGTCGGCGCCGTGCGCCATGGCAAGGCCGCGCTGCAGGTCGTCTCGCCATTCAGGGCGACCCAGGGCCCATCGGGCGGTACCCCGCTGGGCGAATGCGAGCGCCAGGGGAGAGCCGAAGAGGAAGTTGCCCTTTGCGGGGTCACCGTCAGCCAGGTCGATGACCCTTTGTGACAAGCGATGCATCTCAGCCCACTCGCCGGTCGCTATTTTGGCGCGGATCGGGGTGAAGGACAGCCCGACCGTCATGGTGGGGTCGCCGATCGACTCGATCAGGGCGATGGCCTCGGAAGCCAGCCGCGACGCCTCGCGCACCCTGTCTTGGAATGCGTGATCCATCACCAGCCCCGCCATCGCAATGGCCAGTGACGCCTTATCCCCGGCGGCGCTGCACAACTTCCGCAACTCGTCGAAGCGGTCCCAGATGTTGTTCACATGCACCCGCCAGGCGATCCCGCACAACATGGTTCGCGGGGCGATGCGCATGGCTGCCCGGTCCGGGTCATCGGTGGCCATTGCGTCGGCGATCCTGGTGGCACTCTCCCAACTCAGCCGCGCGGCCGCGATGTCACGGTATCTGGCCCACGTTGCCGCGCGCATGTGCCATCCGTGAGCGTTCCGCAAGTCGCCCGCGGCTTCGAGATGTTCGGCGATCAACGCCGCGTTCTGGTCGGCGGATTCCGGCTCACCCGCCTCGATGGCGCCGGCCAGCCGCCGGTGCATCTGGGCGCGATCGGATCGCAGTTGCGACTCATAAGCCACGCTGCGGATCAGTGGGTGGCGGAAGGCGAACTCCGCGCCGGGCGTGAATCGGACCTGATCGATCAGCGCGGCTTTCAGGAGCGCGTCGAGAGCAGGTGTATTGCCCACCGCGGTGAGTAGTTCAGGCGTGAACCGCGAGCCGATCACCGCCGCGGCGTTCAGCGTCTGCTTGGCATCAGGATCCAAACGGTCGATGCGCGCGGCGATGGTGGCCTGCAGCGTCGCCGGAACGGTGACCTCGGCCGGATCCGCGCGGCAGGTGAAACCACCGCGGTCACCTTCAAGCACAGCGCGCTCCGCAAGCTCGCGCACGATCTCCTGCGCGAAGAACGGGTTCCCGCCGGCCCGGTCGGCAACGAGCGCTTTGATCCCGGCTACTGACGAATCGGGGCCCAACAACTCGTCAAGCAGCGTCGCGGCCTCCGCCTCGCTCAAGGGTGAGAGCGAAATCGTCTGCGCGCCAGGCACACTCGCGAGTAGGCCGGTGTACTCGGGCCGGTAGGTGATCAGCACCATCGACGGCGTCCGGGGAATGACGGTGAGGAACTCGGCCACCATCGAGTCGCTGACCTCATCAATCCAGTGCGCGTCCTCGATCACGTAGAGGACCGGTTGAGTGCGGGCCAGCGACATCGAGTTGATCAGCGCGGTCAACCGCCGTCGCCGTGCGTCGGGATGGATCGTCGGAGGGGGTGTGTCGGGGTCTCGAATGCCCATCAGGTCGTAGAGCAGCAGCACATCCTCATCGGGGACACTGGGGATGCTGGCATGCACCTGTGCCCGCGCCGCCTCGTCATCCAGTTCGGTTATTCGGAGCCCTGCGCGCAGCAGCGCCGCCGCCGCGACAAAGGGGACATCGCTGGTGTGTGACTCACAGAAAGCTGAAATCACCTCGACGCCTTTACGAAGCGCCAACGCGACCGCCTCGTCAGCGAGTCGCGTCTTGCCGATGCCCGGCGGCCCGGCGACACAGACCACACATCCGCGCCCGCTCTTGGATCGATCCAGGAGGCCGGCGATCGTTGTCACTTCCAGCTCTCGCCCGACCAATGCGCCTTGCAAGTCGCCGCTTCGTTGCGGCCCGCCGGTCAAGCTGATCAGACGACGGGCCAGGACCGGGACATCGCTGCCCTTGATGTGTACCTGCTCGGCGTCGGCCAACACGGCGGCCTGCTGAACGAGTCGCGCGGTGGATTCGCTGAGCATCACCCCGCCCGGCGGCGCCACAGATTCCATCCGTTGCGCCATCCCGACCTGCTCGCCGATTGCGGTGTAGCCGAAGGGTCCCGAACCGACCTCACCCGCGATCACCTGTCCCGAGTTCAGTCCCACCCGCAGTTGAAGCTCCACACCGTCGCGCTCTCGGACGCCGACGGCAAGCCGCCTGATCTCGTCCTGAACGCCCAGAGCCGCAAGACAGGCGCGAAAAGCGTGGTCCTCCATCGTTACCGGTGCGCCGAACACTGCCATGATCCCGTCGCCGGTGAACTTGTCCACCGTGCCTCCGTAGCGACGCACCACGCTGCTGCAGCGGTCGACCAGTTCGACCATGATTTCGCGCAACCGCTCCGCACCGACGGCCACGGCGATGTCCATGGAGTGCACCACATCGGCGAACAGCACCGATACTTGCTTGTACTCCGCACGTGCGGCGGGCTCGGCGACCGGTGCGCCGCAGCTGTGGCAGAACCGCGCATCCTCGAGGAGTTCGCCGCCGCATGCCTGGCACGCCGCTTCGGCCGTCATCCGACCCTCCGCCATCCTCACCCCAGCGTTTGCTGGGTCCTCAAAGGATAGGCCGTCGGGCACCCCACGAGGGAGTGCCAGCTTCTCACTCGGGTGCCCGCGGCAGAAATTTTTGGTGACACACCTCAATCCTTGGCAAAGCAGAACAGCCGGTAGGAGGCCTCGCCGTTCCTTAGCCGGCGGTAGATCAACGAGCCCGGCCCGCCCGCGTAGTCATTAGCCATGCCGCGCAACAGCGCGATATTCGGCAGACGACGAGTAATTTGATCGGCGAACCGATTTTTCTCCAGCCCGCGCATAACCTCGGCGTTGATGACCCTTTCCGACAACAGCCGCATCGGGATGTCGGCCAGGTCAGCCTCCCAGGCAGCAATTTCGTCGGCGTAGCGCATATCGGCGTACAAGAACCGTCCGCCCGGGCGCAGCACGCGTTCCACCTCGGCGAAGAATTTGGGAACGTCTTGGTAGTTGATCGCTGCTTCGATATTGATCACTGCATCGAAGGACTGATCGGGAAAGGGCAGGCTTTCGGCATTGCCCTGCACGAAGTTCAGGCGGGGCACGGTGTGCCTCTTTCGGCAGAAGTCGATGCCGACCGTGTTCAGATCCAGTCCCGTGTAGGAAGCCGGGTGCAGGGTCCGCATCAAATACGAAGCGCCACCGCCATGCCCGCAACTCACCTCCAGCACGTTTTTGCCTGTGAGGTCCACCTGCGTGGCCGTCCGGTGGTAGAGCTGGATGGGAAAGCGGTCGGCCTCGTCGGACACCGCCAGCGGCAACGACATGGGCGGGTCCTCCTCATATCCGTAATTCAGGAACAACACGTCGTCCCGTATGAGCAGGCGGCTCAGAAATCGGTAGCCGTATTTGAAGCGCAAATTTAATAGCTTCAGCGAGACCGGGTTGCGATTCAGCCGGTCGATGATACTTTCGATCGGCGTACGTTGGAGCGGCCCGTTGTCTTTGCTGCAAAACCGGCGTGGTGATGACGGCCGAGGTAACCTGACGCGCATGCTCAAGTCTCCCATTCCTGCCCTGTTGCGCGAACGCGCCAGTCTGCAGCCGAATCGGACGGCGTTCACGTTTATGAATTACGCACAGGACTGGGCCGGCATTGAGGAAAGTTTGACGTGGTCGCAGCTGTATCGACGAACGCTTAACCTTGCGCAAGAGCTTCGGATACACGGGTCAAGCGGTGACCGTGCCCTGATAATGGCGCCACAGGGGCTCGACTACATCACCGCGTTTCTCGGGGCGTTACAGGCCGGCTTCATCGCCGTTCCGCTAGGTGCCGCCAGCGACGAACGTCTCAGTTCGGTGCTGCGCGACGCATCACCCTCTGCGGTTCTCACGACATCCGCCGTCGCAGGCGATATCGCCGACAATCTCGGGTCGAAGTCCGGGGCAGCTGCTCCATCGCTTATCGAAGTCGATCTGTTGGATCTCGACTCGAAGAAACCGCCCGTTGCGAGAATCGAAAGTTCAACAGACACAGTGTATTTGCAATACACCTCGGGATCGACCCGCGCCCCCGCCGGGGTCATGGTCTCGCACAAGAACATCCTGGGCAACTTCGAGCACATGAATGCCGGCTTCTTCGGGGACCACGGAGGAGTTGCCCCACCGGAAAGCACGATGGTGTCCTGGTTGCCGCTCTATCACGACATGGGTATGCAACTAGGAATCATCTTTTCGGTTCTTTCGGGATTTCGCAGCGTGCTCACGAGTCCGGTTGCCTTTCTGCAGCGGCCGGCCCGATGGATGCAGTTGCTGGCACGGAACAGTCGCGCACATTCGGCAGCGCCTAACTTTGCCTTCGAATTGGCGGCACGAAAAACATCGGATGATGACCTGGCCGGGCTTGACCTTGGAAACGTGTCTTGCATCTTCAACGGGGGCGAACGAGTACAGCCCGCGACACTGCAGCGCTTCACCGAGCGGTTCGCCCGCTTCAACCTTCAGGACAAAGTGTTACGGCCATCATATGGACTGGCAGAAGCCACGTTGTACGTCTCGACCCGCGCAGCCGGTCAACCACCGCAGATCGTTCATTTCGACTCCGATGAACTGACCGCAGGCCACGCGAAGCGTCTTGCAGACAACAGCGGCACAGCGCTCGTCAGTTACGGTGTGCCGCGGTCACCGACGGTGCGCATCGTTGATCCCGAGCGCGGTATTGAGCGTCCGGCGGGGACGACCGGTGAGATCTGGGTCCACGGAGGCAACGTCGCTACTGGATATTGGCTGAAACCAAACGAGACTGAGCAGACGTTCGGCGCGACGCTTGTCGCCCCGTCGTCCGGAACCCCCGAAGGGCCTTGGTTGAGAACGGGGGACCTGGGTTTCATCTCCGACGGAGAGCTGTTCATGATCGGCCGTATCAAAGATCTTTTGATCGTGTATGGGCGCAACCACTCTCCCGATGACCTCGAGGGGACGATCCAGAGCATCGCACCGGGACGATGCGCGGCGATCGCGGTTCCGGACCAGGGCACCGAAAAGCTCGTCGCCATCATCGAGCTCACCAACCGGGTCGATTCCAAGGACGGGACGGGGGATGGGTTCGACGTCGTCAAACGTAAAGTCACCTCTGCAATTTCCGACGTGCACGGGGTTGGCGTCGCGGATCTCGTTGTGGTAGCGCCGGGTTCGATTCCGATCACCACCAGCGGCAAGGTCAGAAGAGCGGCCTGCGTCGAGCGCTACCGCCAGAATCAGTTCGCCCGTTTGGACGCTTAGTGCGAGGGCCGCGGGCGATCACGGAATTCGCGTACTGGTGCCAGTACTCGTTGCGGGAGAACGGGCCGGGATTCACGATCCAACATTCTCGATGGCACTTACCGCTTCGTCACCGTTATCAGTCATTCGTCGACGACAAGTACGGTGTCGAGATCGGCGGTCCGAGTTTGCTTTTCAAAACCGTACTTCCCCTCTATCAAAGAGTCAGGGGGCTGGATGGCGTCAACTTCTCCGCGGATACCATCTGGGAGGGACGCATCCAAGCCGGTGCGGGTTACCACTACTACCGGAACAAACGCGGTCGCCAATTCATTGCCGATGCGACGCACCTACCCGAGCTCACGACTGCCCGGTACGATTTTCTGCTGTCCTCGAATTGCTTAGAGCACACCGCGAACCCCTTGAAAGCGCTGGTGGAATGGCAAAGGGTCATCAAGGCTGGCGGAGCATTGATACTCGTAGTCCCCAACAAAGAGAACAACTTTGACCACCGGCGTCCGGTCACGAAGTTCGAACACCTTTTGGATGATTTCACCCGCGACGTCGGCGAGGACGATCTGACCCATCTCGATGAGATCTTGGCCCTCCACGACTTACGCAGAGACTGGCCAGCAGGCGGGCGTCGACAGTTCAGGAAACGCAGTCTGCAGAACTTTCAGAATCGAACCCTTCACCATCACGTGTTTGATATCCGGTTGATCGAAGAGGTGCTGCAGCGCGTTGGATTCCGGATCGTCGACGTGACAACCACGCGAACCGAATTCTTCGCACTCGCAATGAAACCCAGTGCGGCTGCACTGCCCACTCAGCACGCACGGGACATCATCGGGGCGCCGTGAAACCGGCGAACGTGCTGCGAACGGAATCCGAACGCACCTGGGCTGTCGTTCAATACCGGTTGCGCCGCAACGCTTTACGATTCCTTTGCGAAAGCCACCTAGAACTTCCATCGCAGCCTCCTTCCGGCCGCCGCACCCTTGTTCTGTTCGCACACTTCGATGTCCAAGGCATCGTCGATCCTCACATCACCTACTACCTGAAGGCGCTGCACCGACTCGGGGCGACCATTGTTTTCGTTTCCGCCTCGCCCATCCTCTCGGCGGAATCGGTCGCCCCCATCCGTCCCTTCTGTGCGGGCATTTACACCCGTCGGACGCTTTCGTTCGACTTCGGGTCGTGGCACCTCGCGTGGTGCATCCTCAGGCAGTGCGGCTGGTCGCTTGACCAGTTCGACCGCTTCGTCATCGCCAACGACAGCGTCTTTGGTCCCCTGTTTCCTCTCGAGGAGATGTGGAGCGCCTTCCACGGTGCTGACATGTACGGCGCCATCGAAAACACCCAAATGGTCTCCCACCTCCAATCCTTTTTTCTGGCCTGGGATCTCAATTCGCGCACCCGCCCCTTCCTCAATGACCTATGGGACGAGTTCCAGTACGCCGTCCATAAAGGCACCCTCATCTGGCAGTACGAGGTCGGCCTATCCAGGCGCGCGCGTAGAGCCGGGCTCAGCGTCAAACCGTTCGTCTCCGCCGCCGCCATCAGAACCGCCGGTGGGCGCTCATCGCAGTTGTGGGACTGCAACCGCTCCGGGCGAAGTAACGGCACACTCTACTTTTGGGACGGCCTCATCGAGGACTTCCGATTCCCTTTCCTCAAGGCGACCGTAGTGCGCGACAAGCGTTGGCACGAGTCCATGACGCACCTGCGCGATGTCATCGAGCAGCACACCCCCTATCCCTACGGGCTCATCCAATCGAACGTCGAAAGGCTCGGCCGCAGAGCCTATGCCGTCCCCTAAGGGAGGGCTCAGATGCTGCCTAGGCCGGCGGCAATCAACAAAACCCCTGCCACCGCGGGGATGGCGATGAGAACACGCCCGCGGTGAGCGAAGGCAAGCCTCTGCATCTGCAGCACGACCGCCTGGGTTTTTGCCGGCATGACCAGATAGCCGGCGAGCGGGATCTCGACGAGTGCGAGCACCACCAAAGTGAACATCACGACTGCGCTGAGCTGAGTGCCGAATGCGGCTCCCGAGGAGACGATGACGATGAGTACGACCAGATAATCGACGGGCGGCATTGTCGACACCGCGCCGATCCCAAACGCCAGCCACGGGTTGCCGACCTGCAACGCGCGAACGGCGCGGGCCCTTATCCGTGCAATCGGTGTTGACGTGATTGGTTGGCGGTCCGGGGCTGCCGGAAAGCCGCCGTACGTTGGCACTTCGACATGCTGACGCCCCCGAAACCTCGCCGACAGCAAGGCCGCGATCAGCAGTGCGAACACACCAATGGCGATTTGGAAATACCCGCCCGTAAATCGGGAGACCGCGGACCTCATATCCTCCATAACCAGCGGTACGGAATTGCGCATCAGCAGCATCAGGCCAAGAACTCCGATTCCGGGCGCGATACCGGCCGCCAGGCCGCCCAGCCAGTAAGCGATCAAATTGTGCTTGGGCCGCACGCGCGACATCAGGGCCACCACGACGACCAGACGCGTCGGGTCCGTCGCCACCCATAGCGCGAATACCAGCACCGTCGCCCACATCAGGCAACGCGCTTCCGGCTCACGATACCTTCGATGAGATCGGCTGCCGCGACTACGCTTTCGCCCGGGCCGGTCATGCGGGCGGCAATTTTGCCGGCACGGGCGGCGTAGTGCGGTGCGCGGATGCGGCGTAGGTGTGCGACCAGCGATTTTTCGGTGATAGTCGACAAGCGTTGAGCAAGCCCGACTTTCATTCGAGCGGCCTGCGCCGCCCATATCGGCTGATCGGCCACGTCCCAAAGGATGAACATCGGGGTTCCGGCTCGGAGGGCTGCGGCGGTGGTGCCCGCGCCACCGTGGTGGACGGCTGCGCGGCAAAGCGGAAGGATGGCCGCATAGTTCACCGGGCCCACAAGTTTCACCTCGTCGGAATGTCGGATGCGGGTGTAGCTGCTCGAATCGCAATTAATCAGAGCGCGTTCGCCCACCTTCGCGCAGGCCGCGATGATCATGGCGACCGTGTCCGCGGGGGATTGCAGCGGTGTGCTGCCGAAGCCGAAGTAGATGGGCGGCGTACCCGTGCCGGCCCATATCGCGACCTCACCGTCGGCATCCGTCGGCAACTGCAACGTCAGCGCGCCGACGAAGGGCCGCCGGCCGTTCCATTCGGCCGCGAGGTTGGGAAAGCAAACCTCGTCGTAGGCCTGGATTTCGAGCGATCCACGTTCGGCCATCCGTTTTGCCGCGGGGGCCGCCGACCGCCGTAGGCCCAGTTCACGTCGTTGCGCATCGTCAGCGTCCTTGGTGATGCGCCAATAGAGCCACCACGCCGCCCTCAGTGTGGAGCGGACCAGGGGTGTCGGCGCCGGTATGGAAGGCAGGGCGAGCTGCCCGTTGACGCAGATCGGCATGTGGTGGATCGCTGCGAGCGGAATGTCGTAGTACTCAGCGACGTTCGCGGCGACGCCGTGGTAGGTCTGGCCGGTCACGAGAATGTCGGCGCCGTCCGCCAGCGCAGTCAACGTCCGGCCCATCTGCGCCCAACCCTCAACGAAGAGGTCCCTGCCTGAGCGCACGAAGTTGACGGGATTCTGCGGCTTGAAGGCGCGGTGAACGAAGTCAGCGGCCGCGCTGACCTGCTCCTGGGAATCCGGCCCGTAACCGACCGCGCTGAGGCCGGCGGCCTCCACGAAGGCGAGCAGGTTGGGTGGCGCCGCCATGCACACTTCGTGGCCCCTGTGCAGCAGCTCCAAACCGACTGCGGCACACGGCTCGACGTCGCCGCGAGTCCCGTGGGCGGCCAAGATGATTTTCATTGGCGAAACCCGACCTTTCAGTGGTATTCCGCTATCCGATATTCATCAGGACACCTGAACCGCAGCACCCGTATAACTCCCGTTCGCGACGCGCTTCACCACGGATTTCATCGCACCCACGTAGCGGATCACGGAGTCTTTGGCGATCGAGTTCTTCGGGAGGTTCACCCACATCGACACCTCATCGAAGAGACGGATCACCGAGAAGTAGAGGTGCGCCGGATCCCTGGGATCGCAGTAGATGCTGACATTCGCGTCCTTCATGTGGGAGGTGACGGTGGCAGAGAAGGGTGGAAGGCCCACATCCATGTAGTTGACCATCGTGCAGTTCGGACCCCATGCCCTGAGCCACGGCGCCAACTTCAATATTTCGTTGAACGACACGTTGGCCAGGTCCATATTCGAATCGAAAGAAACCTGCGCGGCGCGGGCGGTCTCTTCGAAGGATGCCGGGTTTATAGGCACAGTGAACGGAACCACGCCGGTGAACCAACCCATCGTCGAAAATTCCGCCAGCGACCTGCGCTTGTCGGTTGGCGCAAGGCCGTAATATATTGTGGTGCCGGTCAACTCATGCTGCGCTAGCGCTATACAGGCAAACAAACCGCCGCTGACCCGTGCACCCGCCGCGATGCAGCGGGATTCGAATTCGGCTGTCTGTTCCTGATCCATCAGCCGGTCGACTACCACGTCGCCGCCCGTGGCCTGCGACAGATCACCGAGCGGCAGTGGGAAGTCCGGCAGGGTTCCGCCGTTACTCTCGGCGAATTCGACCCATTTGCGAACCGCGTTGGAATCCAAGGACAGAGATGCTACGTGCTGCTGTTCCCGTATGCAGAAGTCGTCATGACTGGCCGGGGGCGGCGCCTGAACGAGCGCACTGCCGGTTACCAGAAGACGGTAGTTCATCACAATTTCGGTGTACAAGCCCGCGATAATCGTTGGGTCACAGTGGAGGTGATCGACGATCGCAAAGATGGTGAAGTGGTCCTCGCGCTGAATAATGCCGAACCTGAAGCAATCCCACTGCAACGGAACAGGGGTGGACAGCACGAACCGGTGCCACTCGGTTGGCGTCATGTTGTCCTGCCGGATCGGAACAAATTCGATGTCGGCGGGGTCAACGATCGTGTGCCGCACAATGCTTTCCGCGTCGCCGTACTCGAACCAACTGTGATACGTCTTGTGCCGACGAAGGTGAGAGTTGATGACGTAGCTCATGGCCCGGACATCGCATCGGCCTGGTTCGTCGCCGGAGCCGATCACCAGTCGCGCATAGTCGAGCCCGCGGACCGCGTAGCGGGAAAAGCCGCGAAGGTGCGCGTCTTGCATTGCACTGAGCGGTACATCACTTATGGGAGCTTGTCGGGCTTTCGCCAGCGAAGCGGGCGATGCCTGCCAAGACACGATTCTGCCCGACTCGGGTGCCCAGTCGTAAACCGTACCCACGAACAGCCCGCGCGCCGGCCCTGCACCTATGAACACCCGTCCCTCCTTAATCCACTTGCGGCTCGGCCGACGCCTCGACCTGCTGGCCTATCTCTGCCGTGCCGAGACACTCTGCGGGAGCCAGCCTTTCGTACAGGAGTCCCGCCAGACCCTGAATGGTGGTGATGTCGTTGGTGGTGACGCGTATCCCGGTTTCCGCCTCGATGCGGGTGCGCAGCTCGAGGTTGCCCATGGAGTCGAGGCCATATTCGGAGAGGGGGTGATCAGGATCGATGGTACGGCGCAGAATCAGGCTGACCGCATTGGAGATCATGCGCCGCAGTCGAACGGGCCACTCCTCCGATGGCAGCGTGTACAACTCGTTCAGCAGTTCGCCCGCGTCCGAGGCGCTTTGGTCGTTGGACCGGAACAGTTCAGCGAACCGGCTGCGTTGCGCGTAGGCAGCGAACCACGGTGTTCCTGTCAACGTGGCATATCCGGAGTACGGGCGGTCGTGGCGCAGCAGAGCCTGGAATGCATAAGCACCCTCGTCTGCGGTGAAAGCGGTGTCACGCCAGTGCGCGATGGCGGTGCCTTCGCCGTCGCGGCCGGGCGTCGTTTCTTCGCCGGCCTCGGCTCGGACTTCGGCGGCCCGACCCACCTCGGCCCACAACGCCCATCCGATCCCAGTGGCGGGTAGGCCTTGTGCTCGGCGCCAGCGCGCGAATGCGTCCAGCCAGCCGTTGGCGGCGGCGTACGCCCCTTGCCCGGGCGATCCCAGCAGACCTACGGCCGAGGAGAACAAACAGAACCAATCCAGGGAAAGGGTGGACGTGGCCTGGTGTAAATTCCACGCGCCGTGGACCTTTGGAGCCCAGTTGCGGCTGATGAGCTCGTCGGTCATATTGGCCAGCATCGCATTTTCGAAGACCGCTGCGGCGTGCAGCACGCCGCGCAACGGAAGCCCGGTGGCTGTCGCGGCGCTCACCAAACGCGGCGCCGTGTCGACTTCGGTGACGTCGCCGCATTCCACCGCGATGTCGGTGCCCATCGCCCGAATGAGCTCGATCGTTTCCAGCGCCTTGGGACTGGGCTCAGAACGGGAACTGAGCACGATGCGACCGCAGCCGCCCTCGGCCATGTTCTCGGCGAGAAAGAGTCCTATGCCACCCAGACCGCCGGTGACGATGTAGGAACCGTCATTCCGGAAGGGCCGGGCCTGCTCGGGCGGGACCACGACGCTGGTGTGTCCGGACTTGGACACGTCGAATACCACCTTGCCCGTCTGCTCTGCAGCGCTCATCGCTGGGACAGCGGTGGCCGCATCGGCGAGTGGACGGTGAGTGATCTCCGGTAATGGCAACTCACCGTCTGCGACGAGCCGGTAGACCGTGCCCAGCAGGTCGCCGACTCGCTGTGGATGACTCTGCGACATCAGTGCCAGGTCGACGTAGTGGAACGTGAGGTTGCGATGGAACGGGAAGAGGCCCAGCCGGGTGTTGGCGTAAACGTCGCGCTTACCGATCTCCACGAATCGTCCGCCGATGGAAAGCGCTTCGAGCCCGGCCCGTTGCGCGGCGCCGGGCAGGGAGTTGAGCACGATGTCAACCCCGCGTCCGTCGGTATCGCGGCGGATCTGCTCGGCGAAGTCGGTGCTACGGGAGTCGTAAATGTGTTGGAGACCCATGTGGCGCAGTAGTTCCCGGCGCTCCTTGCTGCCGGCTGTGGCGAAGATCTCGGCTCCCGCGGTACGGGCGATCGCGATCGCCGCCCGCCCCACGCTGCCGGTGGCGGAGTGAATCAACACTCGGTCACCGCTGGTGATCCTGGCCTGATCGTGCAGGCCGTACCACGCGATGGCATGCGGGGTGCTTACCGCCGCCGCTTGGGCCTCGGTGAGGCCCGACGGCAGCGTCACGGCCAGGCGAGCGTCACAGGTGACGAACGTGGCCCAGCAACCGTTTGTGGACAGACCCCCGACGTGGTCGCCCGCGCGATGAGTTGTCACGCCGGAACCGACCGCTGTCACCACGCCGGCAAAATCCATACCGAGCCGGGGCGCATCGTCGTCGAGATTCGGATACGCGCCGGAGGCCATGAGGACATCCGCGAAGTTGATGCTGGATGCGCTAACCCTGACTTCGATCTCGCCCGGTCCCGGCGGAATGCGTTGAGAGGCAGCCAGTTCCATGGTTTTCAAGTCACCGGGCGTGCGGATTTGCACGCGCAGGCCATCGTGCTCGTGGTCCGCCACGGCGGTTCGCCGCTCCTCAGGGCGTAGCGGTGCGGGGCTCAGGCGCGCCGTATACCACTGGCCGTTCCGCCAGGCTGTCTCGTCCTCCTCCGAGTTCCCCAGCAGTTGGTGTGCCAGCTGCTCGGCCTCGCTATCCTCGTCCATGTCGATCTGGGTGGCGCGCAGGTGCGGATATTCAGTGCTGATTGCTCGGACCAGGCCGCGGAGCCCGGCCTGCCCGAGGTTCGCCACGTCGCCCGGCAACACGGTCTGAGCGTTCCGCGTTACGACGTAAAGGCGGGGCGGTTCTCCGTCAATGCCCGTGATTTCCCGGGCAATTCGCACCAGGTGACGCACATGGTCCTCGCCGAGCAGGCCGCACTCGTCCTGCGGGCTGCCGTCGTTGGGGCCGGTGAGTATGGCGATTCCGCCGACCCGGTCGGCAAGGTGCGAGCCGAGCGCTTCGGCATTGGCCCGGTGATCGGCATGCTGCGACCATGTCATGGTCGTACAGCCGGCGCCCCCGGCCTTCAATGCGTCGGCCAGCCTTGTCGCCATGACGTCGGCGCCGGCTGAAGTATTGATCAGCAAGCACCTTCCCAGGCCGACGCGGTCCACATCCGGCGGCGTGCGCTGCTTCCACTCGACGGTCAGCAGCCGCTCGTTCAGCACGCGATCGCGGTTTACGCTCTCGGAGGCTCCGGTCCCCAGTTGCAATCCGCGCACGGCCAGCAGGACCGTCCCGCGCTCATCGAGCACATCGAGGTCCGCCTCCAACCCGACCAAATCGGCCCGCGTCACCTTCGTATAGCAGTAACGGGCGGTGCGGGCGGAACCGTAGGCACGGACGCGGCGCACGCCCAACGGCAGCAGCAGACCGGCGTTGCCTGCGACCCGGGCGCCGGAATGGGCCGCGACCGACTGGAAACAGGCATCCAGCAGGGCGGGATGCACCGCGTAGGCGCTGTGTTGGGAGCGGATGGTGCCGGGTAGGCCCACCTCGCCGAGCACCGTGCCGATCGTCTCGTCGGCGTGGTGCACCACAGCCAGTCCGGCGAATGCCGGACCGTACCGTAAACCGTGCCCGTCGAATTGCTTTCGCAGCTCGGTCCCGTCGAGCCGGCATGCGTGGGCCTTGATCAGGGTGGGCACGTCGTACGGCGGTGGTCGGTCCTCATCCACTCCCGCATGCAGCATGGCGGTCGCGCGCCGAAGCTGCGTGCCGTCCTGAAAGGTCTCCACCGCGAAGTCGACCGCGCCGGTCGGGGTCACCGACGCGACCGCCGATACCGGTGTCTCGTCGTCCAGCAACAGCATCGCCTCGAAGCGGACGTCGCGAACTTCGGACGTCTCGCCAAAAATGGTGCGGGCCGCGGCCAATGCCATCTCGCAGTACGCCGCACCCGGAAGGGCGGCCACATTGTGTATCCGGTGGTCGCTCAGCCAGGGCTGCGCCGCCGTGCCGACCTCACCCTGCCAAACGTGGCGCTCCGGCTCCTCGTGCAATCGCACATGCGCCCCCATCAACGGGTGCACCGGAACGGTGTAGGCGCCGTGGGCCCGCAGGTCAGGGCTTTTGCGGGTCAACAGCAGCGGGCGGTGGCTCCAGGTCGGCAGCGGTGCATCCACCAGCTGGCCAACCGGGCAAATCACCGAGAAATCAAGTGCCGCACCGGCACTGAACAGATCCGCTAAGAAGTTGCGTAGTCCGTGCGGGAGCGCTTGCTCCCTACGCATCGCGGCGAGTGCGGCCACCGGCATGCCGACGCCGCCGGCAGTCTGCTCGACGGCGTGGGTGAGTAGGGGGTGCGGAGCCAACTCCGCGAAGACCCGGAAGCCGTCTTCCGTCGCCGCCCGTACCGCCGCGGCGAACCGCACCATGTGGCGCAGATTGTCCGACCAGTACCAGGCATCGCACACGGGTTGCTCACGCGGATCGAACGCGGTCGCGGAGTAGAAGGGCAACTCCGGTGTCCTGGGCTTGATCTCGGCCAGCACGTCGACGAGCTCGTCGAGGATCGGATCGACCTGGGGGGAGTGTGAGGCGACGTCGACCGCGATCTCGCGAGCCAATACGTCCCGTTGCTCCCATGCGGTGACCAGATCGCGCACCGTCGCTGCGGCGCCGCCGATCACCGACGACTGAGGCGAGGCCACCACCGCCAGCACGACGTCGTCGACGCCGCGGGCCATCAGCTCCAACAGCACTTGCTCGGCAGGCAGTTCCACCGAGGCCATCGCTCCGGAGCCGGCGATCGTGGACATCAGCCGCGACCGGCGGCAGATAACCCGGACACCGTCTTCCAGCGTTAGCGCTCCCGCCACGACCGCGGCCGCGGCTTCGCCCATCGAGTGGCCGATCACGGCTCCCGGCTGAACACCGTATGCCCTCATCGTCGCCGCCAACGCGACCTGCATGGTGAACAATGCGGGCTGGATCCGATCGATCCCGCTCACCGTCTCGGATGCCGAAATCGCCTCGGTGACAGAGAATCCCGACTCTTCGGCGATCAGCGGCTCGACCTTGGCCACAGTCGCGGCGAACACCGGTTCGGTCGTGAGCAGCTCGACGCCCATTGCCGCCCACTGCGAACCCTGTCCGGAGAACAGCCAAACGGGGCCTCGATCGTCGTGTCCGGCCGCGGGCTGGTAGGGAAAGTCGCCTGCGGCGATCTCGTCCAGACCCGCGGTCAGCTCCTCGATGCTGCGTGCGATGACCGCCGTGCGCACCGGCCGATGCGCACGCCGGCGAGCGAGCGTGTATGCCAGATCCGTTGGCGCAAGGTTCAACGCGTGTCCGTCAGCCCAGTCAGCGAGGCGTTCGGCGGTGTCCCGCAGTCCGTCAGCCGACGTGGCCGACAGCGCGAACAGCAACGGGCCGTCGATGCCGGGTGGTGCGGCGCCCGGTGCGGCCGTCTCGGGGGCTTGCTCCACGATCGCGTGCACGTTGGTTCCCGAGAACCCGTACGACGACACCGCCGCCCGCCGGGGCCCGTGGTGACCGTTGCTGGGCCACCGCGTATTTTCTTGTGGCACAAACAGGTTGGTCTCGATGTGGACCATCTCGTCGGGTAGTCGGGTGAAATGCAGATTGCGTGGGATCACACCGTGCTGCAGTGCAAGGACCGCCTTCATCAGCCCCAGCGCCCCGGCGGCCGATTGGGTGTGCCCGAAGTTGGTCTTCACCGAACCCAGCGCGCATGGCCCGTCGAGGCCGTACACCTCTGCCAGGCTTGCGTATTCGATGGGATCGCCCACGGGGGTGCCGGGGCCGTGCGCCTCGACCATGCCGATGGTGCGGGCGTTCACCCCGGCCACGGCCAATGCCGACCGATAGGCGTCGACTTGTGCCGTCCTCGATGGCGTCACGATATTCACGGTGTGGCCGTCCTGGTTGGCGGCCGTGCCCCGGAGCACAGCCAAGATCCGGTCGCCGTCATGGAGGGCGTCCGGTAATCGCTTGAGCATCACGACGACGCATCCTTCGCCCGCCACGAACCCGTCGGCGGCGACGTCGAACGCGTGGCAGCGTCCGGTCGGCGACAGCATTCCGATGGCGGAACCCGAGCAGGATTTACGCGGTTCAAGCGACACCGATGCGCCGCCCGCCAGGGCGAGGTCGCTTTCGCCGTCATGCAAGCTGCGACAGGCCACATGGACCGCCGCCAGGCCGGACGAACATGCGGTATCCACCGTCATCGCCGGACCTCGCAGTCCCAGCGTGTAGGAGATCCGCCCGGAGCCCATGGCGAAGCTATTGCCCATGTATCCGTATGGCCCCTCCAAGGCGTCGGCCTCGGCATGCACGAATTGGTAGTCGTCATGCATCAACCCCATGAACACGCCGGTGCGCGATTCGGCCAGGGCGTGCGGGGTGAGGCCGCCGCGCTCCATGGCCTCCCATGCGGTTTCCAGCAGCAAGCGATGCTGCGGATCCATCGCGGTCGCCTCTTTCTCGGTGATGCCGAAGAACTCGGCGTCAAAGCCCCCGACGTCATCGAGGAACGCGCCCCACTTACACACTGACCGCCCCGGCACACCGGCCTGCGGGTCGTAGTATTCGTCGGCGTCCCACCGCTCCGGGGGAATTTCGGTGACCAGGTCGTCGCCGCGCAGCAGTGCCTCCCACAACTGGTCTGGTGAGGTGATGCCGCCGGGCAGCCGGCACGCCATGCCGATGACGGCGACGGGAGTAATGGGTGCTTTGACTATCTGGACCGTCGACATAGCCGATCCCAAACCCCCGGCCCATTGCGGATTAGCCCGAACAAAGCCGTTTCCTCCTCATAGCAAAGGTGGAGTTGCGCTGTTGGCTGCGTTATCGCGGGATAGCAACCTTTCGGTTGTCGGGCTGCCTACTGCGACGCCGATAGTGGGAATGTGCGGTGGGAGCTACAGCTTTTCTGCAGGTCAGTCGCCTCACGGCGGCTGCGGCTTACTAATTATGCGGTCGGTGAGATGTTAGCGAAACACTAGCGGACGGTGCCGGTATCTGCGAGCGCTGGTTAAAGGCTTTCGAGTTAACTGAATTTACGACCACTCGGATGCCCGGCGCATGACCCGCGCCCATACATCAGCCGATGAAATCGGGGAGGGCTTGCGGACGGCTCACCGGGATTGCCGCCTGCGCTTGAGACTTGTGGAGCCTAGGGGAATCGAACCCCTGACACCCGCCTTGCAAAGGCGGTGCTCTACCAACTGAGCTAAGGCCCCTCATCGTGACTGAGTGGCTGACCTTGGTCATCCACAGCCACGTGCCAGACCTCGACTCCGCGTCGTGACAACGCCACCGCTGCCAATACGGCGATAAGTCCCAGCGGCAGTGCGAGTCTTACGCAACGTCTTGACGGGCACATGGTTGTGGGCCTAGGAGGACTCGAACCTCCGACCTCTTCGTTATCAGCGAAGCGCTCTAACCGCCTGAGCTATAGGCCCATACTCGCGTACGGCCGAGCGACGAGATTACCGCAATCCGCGCCCGACTCCCAAAACCGCAGCACCCACGCTAGTCGCGGTCCGCCAACGTGACCTCGATGCCGCCGATCAAGTCGGTCGTCAGGTTGTAGACGAAGGCCGCGATGGTGGCCGCCGCGGTCAGCAGCACGATGTTGATCAGGCCGATCAGGACGGCACCACCGAAAATCGTGCCGCTGGACACCAGTTCGCCGCTGTTGCCGCTGGTGTTGTTCAGCAAGTCACCGACGTTGCTGTTCAACTTCGACCACACCCCCATGCCGCCGAGCACCAGATACAGAAATGCGACGGCGATCATCCAGACGAAAAACAGCGCCACCGAGAGCAGCAGCGACACCTTCAATGTGCTCCACGGATCAATGCGGCGGATCTGCATGCTGGCACGCACCGGGCCGCGCGTCCGGCGTGACACCTGCACCCGGTTATCGCGCGTTTCCCGGTTTTCGGCGGTCGCCGGTCGTCCCGCTCCCGATGAGGTCGGCGACTCCGCGGGCCGCTCAGGGGCGGGCTTGCGATGCGGGCCGCGCGGCACTGGGCCGGAAAGATCCGGTAATTCGCTGGCGTAGGTCTCGGTCGGCGCCGTCTCACCCCGGGTGGTCGCAGGGTCCGGCTCTTTGGCATGCGCCGGAGCGGCTCCTGGCGCCGCGGTGCCGGAGATAAAGCGGTTCAACCGCGCCTCGACGCCGCCGGGCTGGCCCGATGGGCGCTTCTCGGTGAATGGCTCGTTCTGTCGAGGCCCCGGGTCTTGGGGCCGGGCGCCGCCGCGCTGCCACGGCGGTCCATCCCCGCCCTCTGGGGCGCGGCCACCCTGTGCGGGCGGCGCCCCGTGGCGCGCACCGGCGCGTTCGACCGAACCATCCCCGTTGGGGCCGTCCCCCTTCTTGGGAGTGCCCGGCTCGTTCGGTGAGGTCACCCCGACTCCTTACGTCTCCTACCTGGCCGCCTAGGCGGTGGCAGTCGCATTATGTTGGTCGGGCTGAGTCTAGTGGCTCGGCATCGACTAACTGTCCGACTCCGGGCCGTCGCTTTGCTCGACAACTTCGTCCGCGTTTTCTTCCGCGTTGCGGGCAATGGCCAACAGCGTGTTCTCTTCACCCAGGTTCATCAGGCGCACGCCCTTGGTCTGCCGTCCGGCCTTCCGGACCTGGCGCGCAGCGGTGCGGATGACGCCGCCACCCGAGGTGATCGCATACAACTCGCTATCGTCGTCGACAATCAACGCCCCCACCAGACTGCCACGCCGGCGGTCGTACTGAACGGTCAGAACGCCCTTGCCCCCGCGACCCTGCACCGGGTACTCCTCGATCGCGGTGCGTTTGGCGTAGCCACCTGCTGTGGCGACCAGCAGGTAGGTGCCTTCCTGGATCACGTTCAGCGACAGCAGCCGGTCGTCCTCGTTGAATCGCATGCCCTGCACGCCGGAGGTGGCGCGGCCCATCGGGCGCAGCGCCTCGTCGGTCGCCGAGAACCTGATGGACTGGCCATTGGCCGAAACCAGAAGCAGGTCCTCCGCGGCCGAGCACAGCACCGCGCCGACGAGCTCATCGTTGTCGCGCAGGTTGATCGCCACGATGCCACCCGAGCGGTTGGAGTCGAAGTCGGTCAGCTTGGACTTTTTGACCAGGCCGTTTTTGGTGGCCAGCACTAGATACGGCGCATCTTCGTAGCCGCGGATCTGAATCACCTGAGCTATGCGTTCCTCGGGCTGGAAGGCCAGCAGATTGGCGACATGCTGGCCACGCGCGGTGCGCGAGGCCTCCGGGAGGTCGTAGGCCTTGGCCCGGTACACCCGGCCCTGGGTAGTGAAGAACAGGATCCAGTCATGCGTCGAGCACACGAAGAAGTGAGCGACGATGTCGTCTTGTTTGAGGCCCGCTCCCTGCACGCCCTTGCCGCCACGCTTCTGACTGCGGTAGAGGTCTGACTTGGTCCGCTTTGCATAGCCGGTCTCGGTGATGGTGACGACGACCTCTTCGCGGGCGATGAGGTCCTCGTCCGCGACATCTCCGTCGGCGGGAATGATCCGGGTGCGCCGGTCGTCGCCGTACTTGTCCACGATTTCGGCGAGCTCGTCGTGCACGATCCGGCGCTGCCGCTCGGGCTTGGCCAAAATGTCTTCCAGGTCCGCGATCTCGGCTTCGATCTTGGCCAGGTCGTCGACGATGCGCTGGCGCTCCAGGGCAGCCAACCGGCGCAGCTGCATGTCCAGGATTGCCTGGGCCTGGATTTCGTCGATATCCAGCAGCTCGATCAGACCGGCCCGGGCGATGTCGACAGTCTGTGACGCCCGGATCAAGGCGATGACCTCGTCGAGCGCGTCCAGCGCTTTGACCAGACCGCGCAAGATGTGTGCGCGTTCGTTGGCCTTGCGCAACCGGTAGGTGGTGCGCCGGACGATGACGTCCAACTGATGCACCACGTAGTAGCGGATCAGCTGGTCGAGCCGCAGCGTGCGGGGAACACCGTCGACGATCGACAGCATGTTCGCGCCGAAGCTGGCCTGCAGCTGGGTGTGCTTGTAGAGGTTGTTCAGCACCACCTTGGCGACCGCGTCACGCTTGATCTCCACGACGATGCGTAGACCGACACGGTCGCTGGACTGGTCCTCGATGTTGGAGATGCCGGCCAGCTTGCCGTCACGGACCTGCTCGGCGATCGAGGTGATGAAGTTGTCGTGGTTGACCTGATAGGGCAGCTCGGTGATGACCAGCAGAGTGCGCCCACGCGAGTCCTCTTCGATCTCCACGACGCCGCGCATCCGGATCGAACCACGGCCGGTGGTGTAGGCGTCGTGGATGCCTTGCGATCCGACGATCAGACCGTGGGTGGGGAAGTCCGGTCCTTTCACCCGCTCACAGACGGCGGCCAGGGTGGCCTCTTCATCAGCGTCATAATTCTCCAGGCACCAGAACACCGCCTCGGCCAGCTCGCGCAAATTGTGCGGCGGCATATTGGTGGCCATGCCGACCGCGATACCGCCGGAGCCGTTGGCCAGCAGGTTGGGAAACCGGCTGGGCAGAACGGTCGGCTCTTGCACACGACCGTCATAATTGGGAATGAAATCGACTGTCTCCTCGTCGATTTCGCGCAGCATCTCCATCGCCAGTGGCGTCAGCCGCGCCTCGGTGTACCGCATGGCCGCCGGCGGGTCATTGCCCGGCGAGCCGAAATTGCCTTGGCCGTCTACTAGCGGGTAGCGCAGCGACCACGGCTGGGCCATCCGGACCAGGGTGTCGTAGATCGACGAGTCGCCGTGCGGGTGATAGTTGCCCATCGTTTCGGCGACCGAGCGCGCCGATTTCGCGTGGCCGCGGTCCGGGCGGAAACCGGAGTCATACATCGCATACAGCACCCGGCGGTGCACCGGCTTGAGACCGTCACGCACCTCGGGCAGCGCGCGGCCGACGATGACGCTCATCGCGTAGTCGATGTAGCTGCGCTGCATCTCCTGCTGAATGTCGACCGGTTCGATCCTGTCGACGGAGTCGTCACCTGGTGGCAGCGTGGTGTCAGTCATGTAGTCCTCGTTGGTAGGTCACGGTGGTTGGATCGGCAAGACGTCATCAAACATCTAGGAAACGAACGTCCTTGGCATTGCGGGTAATAAAGCTGCGGCGCGCTTCGACGTCCTCGCCCATCAGGATGGAGAACAGTTCGTCGGCGGCGGCGGCGTCGTCGAGGGTGATTTGGCGAAGCACCCGGACTGACGGATCCATCGTGGTCTCCCACAACTCTTTGGCGTCCATTTCACCCAGACCTTTGTAGCGCTGGATGCCGTCTTCTTTGTTGATTCTTTTGCCGGCCTTCTGGCCCGCTTCCAACAGGCCGTCACGTTCGCGGTCGGAGTAGGCGAATTCGGGATCGCTGCGCTGCCACTTCAACTTGTACAGCGGTGGCTGCGCCAAAAACACGTGCCCGTGCTCGATCAGCGGCCGCATGAACCGGAACAACAACGTCAACAACAGCGTCGAGATGTGCTGGCCGTCAACGTCGGCGTCGGCCATCAGCACGATCTTGTGATAGCGCAGTTTGGCGATGTCGAATTCGTCGTGGATGCCGGTACCCAGTGCCGTGATGATCGCCTGGACTTCGGTGTTCTTCAGAACGCGGTCGATACGCGCCTTCTCCACGTTGATGATCTTGCCGCGCAGCGGAAGGATGGCCTGGAACATCGAGTCGCGGCCGCTCTTGGCCGAGCCGCCGGCCGAATCACCCTCAACCACATACAGTTCCGACTTCCGCGGGTCGGTGGACCGGCAGTCGGCCAGCTTGCCGGGCAGGCCACCGATATCGGTAGCGCTCTTGCGGCGCACCAACTCTCGCGCCTTGCGTGCGGCGATACGCGCTTGCGCCGATGACACCGCCTTATTCACAACGACTTTGGCATCCGCGGGGTTGGCTTCGAACCAGTGCGTGAGTTGTTCGTTGCAGACCTTCTGCACGAACGACTTGACCTCGGTGTTGCCGAGTTTGGTCTTGGTCTGGCCTTCGAACTGCGGTTCGCTGACCTTGACCGATATCACCGCGGCCAGGCCCTCCCGGATGTCGTCGCCGGTAAGGTTGGCGTCTTTGTCTTTCAGCAGCTTCTTATCCTTGGCGTATTTGTTCACCACTGACGTCAGCGCGCTACGGAAGCCCTCCTCGTGGGTGCCGCCTTCGTGGGTGTTGATCGTGTTGGCGAACGTGTGCACCGACTCCGAATATCCACCGTTCCACTGCATCGCGATCTCGACCTCGTGGCCGGTACCCTTGCCTTCAAAATCGATGATGCTCTGCTGAATCGGGCTCTTGGTCCGGTTGATGTGCTTGACGAAATCGACCAACCCGCCCGGGTAATGAAACGTCCGGTGCTTGACCTTGTGCGAGGTCGTCGACTCGGCCGCCTTTTCTTCGGCCGACTTGGGTGCTTCGGCGGTGTCGCTGACGACCTCGTCGACGACCTCCTCCTTGGTCACCCGCTCGTCGGTGAGGTCGATGGTCAAACCCTTGTTGAGAAACGCCATCTCCTGCAACCGGCGCGCCACCGTCTCGAAGTCGTAGTCGGTCGTCTCGAAGATGTCGGAGTCGGCCCAGAATCGGATCGTGGTGCCCGTGCGCTTGGTGGCCTCACCCTGTTTGAGGGTTCCGGGCACGGCGCGATCGTAATACTGCGACCACTCGTGGCCGTCGCGGGCGATGTCCACTTCGAGCCGCTTTGACAGCGCGTTGACCACCGACACACCGACGCCGTGCAGACCACCACTGACGTTGTAGCCACTGTTCTCACCGCCGAACTTGCCCCCGGCGTGCAGTTGCGTCATCACCACGTCGACGGTCGGGGCGCCGGTCGCGTGCATCGCCACCGGGATGCCGCGGCCGTTGTCGGAGACTTCGACGCTGCCGTCGTCGAGGATGCGGACGTCGACCTTGTCGGCATAGCCGGCCATCGCCTCGTCGACCGAGTTGTCCACCACCTCCCAGATGAGGTGGTGCAGACCACGCTCACCGGTGGACCCGATGTACATACCGGGGCGTTTGCGGACGGCCTCGAGGCCTTCGAGCACGGTGATCGCTGAAGCGCCGTATTCGTCTTGCGCCTTCTTCTTCTGGGCAGCCACGGTCGGAATGCTCTCCTTGGGGTTTCATGCGGGCGGTTCCAGTCACCGCAACAGTCGCATCTGGCCAGTCTAGCGTGATCGGTCGCCCGCACCGATTTTCTGGCCGCGTTTCTACCCAGCTAACCGCGCCGTGCGCACGATTTCTTTATTCTGGCCGCGTCCCGACGTACGTCGAGGGGGTCCGCGTCGTCCTGGCGGATTTCAGGGGCCTGTGAACGAACTCCCGTCTGGGGATTCACGGGCGGGTGTCATACTCCCTAACCGTAGGTGTCGCGCGGGCCCCTTCCAGCGATATGACGGGGACCCTTGCGCCAGGACGGCGCAGCCGGCCCGGTGATCTTCAACGACGTCACCACACCGTTGCCGACGGCAGCGGCGATCTTGGCCAGTAACTGGGACTGGATCATCCGCAACTGGGTGGCCCATGCCGTCGATTCGGCGGCCACGCTCAGGACACCCTCGTTCAGGGCGGTCGGTGCCGCGTGGTCGGCGATCTGGTGGCCGACGACGGTCGCCCAGTTGCCCAGCACAGTGCCCTCGGCGACTTGCGAGGACCAACCCCGCCTCTTCGCCAGATCACGCGTCAGCCTGCCCAGGGGCTGGGGGTCGCGAGCGTCGGGTCCGGGTCCCGACCAACGGCGCCGCTGACTTGCCACACGGCGCGGCGCGGGGACCGCCGCTCGGCCGCGGCCGGCATCTTTCCCTTGAGCCCGGGCGGCGGCCCGGGCTTCCTCGAGGGTGCGCCGCACCAAATCGATCCCACTCAGGGCATTCGACGGCTCGGTGGGACGCGGGTCCTCATCGGTCATGGGTGCATCTCCGATACCCGGCCGGCGTCGCTGTCGCGTAAGTCGACCTCGATTTGCCGGGCTTCCCAGCCCGTCGGAATGTCTTCGAGCACTGCCGCGGTGACCAACACCTGTTCGGCCGATTCGGCCACCGCGGCCAGCGCTCGGCGACGGGCGGCGTCGAGTTCGGCGAACACGTCGTCGAGCAACAACACGGGTTCACTTTCTTCGGTTCGAAGCAATTCGTAGGCGGCCAGCCGCAGTGACAACGCGAACGACCACGACTCCCCGTGGCTGGCAAAGCCTTTCGCGGGCTGGTCGCCGAGCCACAATTCTAAGTCGTCGCGGTGTGGTCCGACCAGACACATGCCGCGTTCCAGCTCCGCATCGCGGCGCCGCGACAGTGCCGCCAGCAAGGCGGCTTCCAGCAAGCCGCGGTCGGCGCCGGCGATATCCGCCGCCACCTCCGCGCCCAGACTGGATCGATAGCCGATGAAAGCGCCACGTGACCCGGGGGCCAACAGCTGATAGGCCTTTTCGACCTCGGGCGCCAACTGGTTCACCAAATCGATGCGCGCGGCCATCAATTGGGCACCGTGCTCGGCGAGGCGACTGTCCCAGACGTCGAGCGTGTCCAGTGCGCTGTGGTCGCCGCGGTAGCGGGCGCCGGACAGGGATTTCAACAGCGCCGTGCGTTGTCGCAGGACTTTGTCATAGTCGGAGCGCACCGCGGCCACCGCCGGGCGGCGCACCGTCGCCAAATCGTCAAGGTAACGCCGTCGGTCAGACGGATCGCCCCGCACCAAGGACAGGTCTTCGGGAGCAAACAACACCGCTCGTAGGACCCCGATGACCTCGCGCGTACTGCGCACCGGTGATCGGTTCAGCCGCGCTTTGTTCGCCCGGGCGGCCGCGATTTCCAGATCGACCGCGCACTCCCTGCCCTCGTTGACCACGATCGTGGAAACCACCGCGCGGTCGGCGCCGGCACGGATCAACGGTGCATCCGTTCCCACCCGATGCGACCCCAAGGTGCTCGAATACCACAGCGCCTCAAGAAGATTGGTCTTCCCAAACCCGTTGGGTCCGATGAAGACCGTCCGACCAGGCTGCAATTCGAGGTCGGCGTGTGCCCAGGACCGGAAGTCGCGCAGTCCCAAATGCCGGACGTACACCTAGCCAGGCAACCGGACAGGCATCAACAAGTAGACGTAATCAGTCGGTAGGGCGCTGTAGGGGCCCGTGCCGGTCGGGTGGCTGTCGTCATTCAAGGCCGGACGCAGCAACGCCGGCTTGCCCGGCGTCGTGAAACCAAACGACACTCGCTCGGAATGGACCGAACCCAACCCGTCGGTCAGATACGTCGGGTTGAAGGCGATCGTCAACGGCTCGCCGACAAAGTCGACCGCCAGATCTTCCTCGGCCCGGCCGACGTCATCGGCGCCGGCGGACAGCCGAAGCGACCCCTCGCTGAATTCCATCCGCACCTGGGCTCCCCGGTCGGCCACCAGTGCGACGAGCTTGATGGCCTCGGTCAACTCCGCGACGTTGATGGTCGCGACCGCCGTGTGCTCGGCCGGCAGCAGTTGACGGAACTTGGGGAATTCCGCATCGAGCAGACGGGTGGTGCTGCGCTTGCCGTTACCGCTGATGCCGAGCAATCCGTCCTTCCCGACGCCCGATCCCGCACCCAATGACAACCGGACCTCGGAGCCGTCGGCGCCGGTCCGGGCGGCTTCGCCCAGTGTCTTGGCCGGGACCAGGACCGCGGCTTCTATGTCGGGGGAGTTCGCCGACCAGGTCAGCTCACGCACTGCCAAGCGGAACCTGTCGGTGGCGGCCAAAACCACCGTGTCACCGGAGATCTCAACTCTGATTCCGGTCAGCATCGGCAACGTGTCGTCACGGCCGGCCGCGATGGCAACCTGGCTGATCGCCTCGGCGAACAAATCAGCGGGCAGCGTCCCGGTCTCTTCCGGCAGCGCCGGCAGTGTCGGGTAATCCTCAACCGCCATCGTCGGCAATGAGAACCTGGCGTTTCCGCAGTGCAGCGCCACCCGGTTACCGTCGACGTAGAAGTCGATCGGCTTGTTGGGCAGTGCCCGCACGATGTCCGACAGCAACCGCCCGGATACCAAAACGCTTCCCGGAGAAGCTACTTCGGCTGCAACCTGCGCTTCGGCGGAAACCTCGTAGTCGAATCCGGAGATCGTCAGGCCCTCATCGGTTCCCGACAGCAGCACACCGGAAAGCACCGGCACGGCAGGTCTGGACGGCAGGTTCTTCGCCACCCACGACACCGCGTCTGCGAAAGACTCCCGCACCAAACGAAATTTCAAGTCGCTGAGGCCAGCCGTTGTCGTCGCCGCGTCCATAGCGTCCCTTCACCTACCCAGCGTTTTCGAATCCATCGGCTAGCCGCCCCCGCTAGCACGGGGCTCCGCCACGAACGCCGATGGCATGTAACGCCAAGGACGACCGCAACGGCAGTCGAAGAACAACCGTAGATCCTTCGACGCCATCTTGAAAGCTAATCGCAAAGCCCGACAACCCGGGCTGACGAAGGCTCCGACGACGGATGTGCACCGCGCGTCCCCAAGCCTGTATTTCAAAGAAGAACCGATAAAGAGATCTCAGTACCAGTATTAAGGCCTGTGCATTCTGGGGACAGCACCGTCTCGGCGCAGCTAGCGCCATGATCGGGTTGTGCATGGTGGCGTGAATGCCTGTGGGGGATGTGTTGGGCGGGTGGGGACGAACGACGGTTGTGCACCCGAGCCGTGTTACTACACCGGCGTTTAATTGCGTTGTGCACAGCCCTGCACACATGCCCTCGGTGGGACAGATGTGACAGACGCGCGTGAAGTTTCTCGAAAAAAGTTACAAACATGGGCAGCCAAAGCCCGAAAATTGGCCATTCCGGGTCGCCGGGAGACGAGAACTCAGCGCTTGGAGCGCTGGCGGATGCGAGTGGTGAGTTCCTTGACGTGATCAAAAACCTCACGCCGCTCGGCCATCTCGGACAAGATCTTGCGCTGCGCATACATGACCGTCGTGTGATCACGGCCGAACGCCTGCCCGATCTTGGGCAGCGAGAGATCGGTGAGCTCGCGGCACAGGTACATGGCGATCTGGCGCGATTGGGCCAGCGCGCGAGTCTTGCCGGGGCCGCGGAGTTCTTCCACGGTGGTGTCGAAGTATTCGGCGGTGGCCGCCATGATGGTGGCCGCGCTGATCTGCATGGTGCTGGCATCGGCGATCAGATCGCGCAGCACAATCTCGGCGAGCGCCTTGTCGATCGGCGTTTTATTCAGCGAGGCGAACGCGGTCACCCGGATCAGGGCCCCTTCGAGCTCTCGAATGTTGCGTTCGATGCTGCTGGCGATGAGTTCCAGCACGTCGTCGGGGACCGCCAGCCGCTCCATCTGAGCTTTCTTGCGCAAGATGGCGATGCGGGTTTCCAACTCCGGGGGCTGCACATCGGTGATCAAGCCCCACTCGAACCGCGTTCTCAGCCTGTCTTCGAGGGTGGCCAGCTGTTTGGGCGGCCGGTCCGACGAGATGACGATCTGTTTGTTGGCGTTATGCAGGGTGTTGAACGTGTGGAAGAACTCCTCCTGGATACCTTCCTTGCCCTCGATGAACTGAATGTCATCGACCAGCAGCACGTCGACGTCGCGATAGCTGCGCTTGAACGCGACCTTGCGGTCGTCGCGGAGTGAGTTGATGAAGTCGTTGGTGAATTCCTCGGTGGAGACGTACTTGACTCGCATCCCCGGGAAGAGCCGCTGCGCGTAGTTCCCGGCGGCGTGCAAGAGGTGGGTCTTGCCGAGACCGGACTCACCCCAAATGAACAACGGGTTGTAAGCCCGGGCCGGCGCTTCGGCGATCGCCAGAGCGGCGGCGTGTGCGAACCGGTTGGAGGCGCCGATGACGAAAGTGTCGAAGGTGTAGCGGCGATTGAGGCTCGTTCCGGCGGCCACTGCCGCATCGATCGCGTGCGGCCGCTCGGTGAAGTAGTTGGGCCAGCCCGGCTGGTTGTCGTTGACGGTCTCGCTGTTTTCGAAAGCTTCCTCGGTGTCGACGACGCCGACGGGGAAGGACGGGTCGGAACCGGGGAACGGTTCCGCCGGCGAGATGAGCGCATCGTCGACATCGTCGGGCGGGGGAGCGATGCGGACTCCCAGTTGAACCTGCTGCCCGAGTCGGCGGCTGAGCGCATCGGTGATGGGGGCCCGGAGATGTCGTTCGATCTCGTTTTGGACGAAGCTGCTCGGCACCGACAGGAGAGCGAACCCCTCGACGATGGTCAGCGGGCGGACCAGATTGAGCCACGCTCTTTGCTGCGGGGTGAGGGGAGTGACAAGAGTCGTGCGGTTGGCGGCCATGCCGTCTGCGGTGGCTTCCCCATTGAGCTCGGAAACGACCGCATTCCACACTGTCGTGAAACTGGAACCGGGGTCATCGGTCAACGACGCATCTCCCTGGTTCTCGAACGTCCCGACCCGAGTTACACCGCGCTTGGCGACAAAACAACTGTCCACATAGTTATACACAGGTGTGGACAGGATGATCGTAGGCGAGCCACAACCTACCGGCCGGCTCGCGATCTCCGCGCTGGAAGAGAACCTCGAAAGGTTGTCTAGGCAGCTAGTCGATCCACCATCCTCGCTTCATTGCCGAGCGCTGCTTGTCGTCTAAAACGACTTCGCAGAAGCTAACAGTTTTCCGTCCGGCTGCCAACAGTTCGGCTGCATTCCAATCAGGTTCGTTTAGGGTACGTGGGGCTTGCTTCGGATCGTTATGGTAGCCACGGCCGCGGCGAGTGTGATCGAAACGGAAATCTTCGCGACTCCTCTGTGCGGGTTCGTTGTGGCAAGCCAGGTTTGACCAGGCGAAGCCTCGTCAGTACCCTCAAACAGTCGCCCGAAAGTCGGCGATACGGCTGCGACCCGAACCACTGGGGACCGCGCCGGCCAGTAGCACCAAGACCACCTTCGGTCGAACCGCAGACGAGCCCGATGCGAAACGTCTGAGCGGCCGGATGGCAACACAACGAGGAGAACGTCGTGGCCAAGGGCAAGCGGACCTTCCAGCCGAATAACCGGCGCCGAGCCCGCGTGCATGGTTTTCGCCTGCGGATGCGCACTCGTGCCGGGCGTGCGATCGTATCCGGTCGGCGCCGCAAGGGCCGCCGCGCGCTCTCTGCCTGATCGCAGCGCCAGGTCTTTCAGCGGTGCTTCCCGCGCGCAACCGCATGACGCGGTCAATTGACTTTGACGCGGCGGTGAAGCATGGCATTCGTCTGGCACAGCCCGATGTTGTCGTGCATGTTCGCCGGGGAACCGATCGCGACGAGATCTGCGCGCCGCGCGTCGGATTGGTGGTGGGCAAGCCCGTCGGATCCGCCGTGGAACGGCATCGCGTCGCTCGCCGGCTCCGGCACGTAGTCCGCACCCTGTTGGGAGAGCTCGGCCAATCGGATCAGTTGGTGATCCGTGCGCTGCCCAGCAGTCGGACCGCGTCGTCGGCCCGACTCGAGCAAGAACTGCGCCGGTGTTTGCGACGTCTGCCGGCGGCGGGGAGCAAGCCGTGACCGCGCCCGCGCGGCTGCGCGCGTTCACCCGTACGTCCGGTGGGGCGGCCGCGCGCGGCATGATTTTTCTGATCCAGCTGTACCGGCATATGGTGTCGCCACTACGCCCGGCGACATGTCGCTTCGTTCCGACCTGCAGCCAGTACGCGGTCGATGCGCTCGTCGAGTACGGCCTGATTCGGGGGAGCTGGTTGGCTGCGGCCAGACTCGCCAAATGCGGACCATGGCATGAAGGCGGATGGGATCCGATACCGGACCGCCCCGGAAGCCACGTGAATTGCCAAGATGCCAGCGACGCTTGGGCTGTCCGAGCGGCGCGAGGGGAGAGTGGATCCTTTGTTTGATTTCTTCAGCCTCGACTTCGTCTACTACCCGGTGTCGTGGATCATGTGGGTTTGGTACAAGTTGTTCGCCTCCATGCTGGGCCCGTCGAACTTCTTCGCCTGGGCGCTGTCGGTGATGTTCTTGGTGTTCAGCCTGCGCGCGCTGCTCTACAAGCCCTTCGTGCGGCAGATCCGGACCACGCGACAAATGCAGGAGCTGCAGCCGCAGATCAAGGCGCTGCAGAAGAAGTACGGCAAGGATCGCCAGCGCATGGCGCTCGAGATGCAAAAGCTTCAGCGCGAACACGGCTTCAACCCGATCCTGGGTTGCCTGCCGATGCTGGCGCAGATCCCGGTGTTCATCGGTCTGTATCACGTGCTGCGCTCGTTTAACCGGACCACCGGTGGTTTCGGTCAGCCCCACTTGTCGGTGGCGCAGAACCGTCTCACCGGGAACTACGTCTTCACCCCGACCGACGTCGGGCACTTCCTGGACGCCAACTTGTTCGGCGCACCGATCGGCGCCTTCATGACGCAGCGCACCGGGTTGGATGCGTTCACCTTCTTCAGCCGGCCGGCTGTGATCGCGGTGGGTCTGCCGGTGATGATCCTGGCCGGGGTCGCGACCTACTTCAACAGCCGGGCGTCGGTGGCGCGGCAGAGCCCGGAGGCGGCGGCCAACCCGCAGACCGCGATGATGAACAAACTGGCGTTGTACGTGTTCCCGCTCGGGGTGGTGGTCGGTGGGCCGTTCCTTCCGCTCGCGATCATCCTGTACTGGTTCGCGAACAACATCTGGACTTTCGCGCAGCAGCACTACGTCTTCGGGATGATCGAAAAAGAGGACGAAGCCAAGAAGCAGGAAGCGATCCAGCGCCGGGCGGCGAACGCGCCGGCGCCGGGGGCCAAGCCGAAGCGAAACCCGAAGGCGGCGTCGCCGGGTGGGAACGGTTCGCCGCCGGCCGACGGGGACGCCGACGCGTCCGGTTCCGCGACGACGGATTCCGATGTGGCAGACAGCCCGGCGGCTGACGCTAACGAGGGTCCGAGCAATCGCACGCCGCGGCCCGGCGCGCGACCGAAAAAACGCAAACGCTGATACGGGCGGAACAGCTATCAGGGCCGCCCGGACAGGGCGATCCCAATTGGGCCGGGGCCCATGGAATGAGGAGAGAAGACATGACAGACGCCGACATCACCGAGCGCGACGCTGATACGGAGCTCGACCCGCAACCGGCCGCCGAAGACACCGCGGATGCCGATCCGGAGGAAACCGATGATCTGGAGGAGCGGTTGGTTGCCGAGGGCGAGATAGCCGGCGACTACCTCGAAGAGTTGTTGGACCTGTTGGACTTCGACGGCGACATCGACTTGGACGTCGAGGGCAGCCGCGCCATCGTGAGCATCGACGGCAGCGACGATTTGAACAAGTTGGTGGGTCGCGGCGGCGAGGTGCTCGACGCGCTACAGGAACTCACCCGGCTGGCGGTGCACCAGAAGACCGGAGTGCGAAGCCGGTTGATGCTCGACGTCGCGAGCTGGCGCCGCCGGCGCCGGGAGGAACTGGCGACGCTGGGCGACAAGGTCGCGCACCGCGTGCTCGAGTCCGGCGAACGCGAAGAGCTTGCGCCTATGACGCCGTTCGAGCGCAAGATCGTCCACGACGCTGTTGCCGCGGTCTCGGGAGTGCACAGCGAGAGCGAGGGCGTCGAGCCGGCGCGCCGCGTGGTCGTCCTGCGCGACTGACCGCACAGAGTTACAGCGGTGTAGTTCCCGTCGTCCCCACCGGCCTCCGAAGGTTGACAGTGTGCGTTCCAACTAGAGGATGTTTCACGTGAAACATGACGGTCCGGCGAACGCCCCGCCCGGCCCCCTGGGGGACGACGCCGGAATCAGCGCCCAGGATTCGGCGGCAGCGCTCTTCGGGGACCGGCTTTTAATCGCGCAACGGTATGCGAAACTCCTCGCGACCGCCGCAGTGGAGCGGGGGCTGCTCGGCCCGCGTGAAGTGGATCGCGTTTGGGACCGCCACATACTCAATAGCGCCGCCCTCGCCGAACTCCTCGACCAGGGCGAGCGCATCATCGACATCGGCAGCGGGGCGGGCCTGCCCGGGATACCGCTGGCGATCGCGCGGCCCGATCTGGAGGTCGTGTTGCTCGAGCCGCTGCTGCGGCGCAGCGAATTTCTCAACGAGGTCATCAACGAACTAGGGTTAGCCGTCGAGGTGGTCCGTGGCCGTGCGGAGGAACCGGTTGTACGTAGCCGGTTCGGAGAGAGGGATGCTGCGGTGTCGCGCGCGGTTGCATCGTTGGACAAGCTGACCAAGTGGAGCTTGCCATTGCTGCGCCCTGCCGGGCGCATGCTCGCCATCAAGGGGGAGCGGGCCTTCGATGAAGTAGAACAATATCGGCGTGTGATGGCAGCATCGGGCGCCGCTGATGTCAGGGTGGTCACATGTGGCGCGAACTATTTGCGTCCCCCCGCAACCGTAGTTTCAGCGCGTCGCGGAAAGCCGCCACACCACCAACCGGCACGGACCGGGAAGGCCGGAACCCGATGACTTCTTCAGGAGATTGGCCGGTGGCTTCTCAGACGCCGGCAGACGTTCATCAAGCGGCAGCGCCAGCTCCGGCGCCGGCGAATCCGGACGCATCCGGACCGCCGCTGGTTGCCCCAGCGCCGATCTCGGCAGCGAATGTTTCACGTGAAACAGTGGACGAATTCGATACCCCGATTGGGGCTGCCGCCGAACGCGCGATGCGGGTGCTGCACACCACCTACCCGCCGCTGCGCCGGCCGTCCCACCGCCGGGTCTTCACAGTCGCGAACCAAAAGGGCGGAGTCGGCAAGACGACCACCGCGGTCAATCTCGCGGCAGCGCTCGCGGTGCAGGGACTCAAGATCCTCGTGATCGACCTCGATCCCCAGGGCAACGCGAGCACGGCACTCGGGATCACCGACCGGCAATCAGGGACGCCCTCCTCGTACGAAGTCCTACTCGGCGAGGTCGCCGTGCACGACGCGCTACGGCAGAGCCCGCACAATCAGCGCCTGTTCTGCATCCCGGCGACGATCGACCTGGCGGGCGCCGAAATTGAATTGGTCAGCATGGTGGCGCGCGAGAACCGGCTGCGCACCGCGCTAGCCGACCTCGACAGCCTGGACTTCGACTGCGTCTTCATCGACTGCCCGCCATCGCTCGGGCTACTGACCATCAATGCGCTCGTCGCCGCGCCAGAGGTCATGATCCCGATCCAGTGCGAGTACTACGCGCTCGAGGGCGTCTCGCAGTTGATGCGCAACATCGAGATGGTGAAGGCGCACCTGAATCCGAAGCTCGAGGTGAGCACCGTGTTGCTGACCATGTACGACGGCCGCACCAAACTCGCGGACCAGGTCGCCGAAGAGGTACGCCGGTACTTCGGGAGCAAGGTGTTGCGCACGGTCATTCCGCGCAGCGTAAAGGTTTCCGAGGCGCCGGGCTACAGCATGACCATCATCGACTACGACCCCGGTTCACGCGGGGCGATGAGCTACCTCGATGCGAGCCGCGAACTCGCCGAGCGCGATTGACCACCATCCGCGAAGGGACGACTATGACGCAGCCGTTACGCAAGAAGGGTGGCCTCGGCCGAGGCCTGGCTTCGCTTATTCCGACCGGGCCCGCGGAGGGCGACTCGGGGCCGGCGACGCTCGGCCCGCGGATGGGCGACGCCGCCGCCGACGTCTTGATCGGGGGACCGCCACCGCAGGCCGCATCGTCGGTGGGTGCGGTCTATCGCGAGATCGCACCGGTCGACATCGAACGTAACCCGCGTCAGCCCCGGCAGGTCTTCGACGAGGAAGCGCTGTCGGAACTGGTGCACTCCATCCGCGAGTTCGGCCTCTTGCAGCCGATCGTGGTGCGAGCGGTCAAGGAATCCGCGAGCGGCGCGCGTTACCAGATCGTGATGGGGGAGCGGCGCTGGCGCGCGGCTCAAGAGGCCGGCATGGCAACCATCCCGGCCATCGTGCGCGAGACCGGCGATGACGATCTGCTGCGCGACGCCCTTTTGGAGAACATCCACCGAGTGCAGCTGAACCCGTTAGAAGAGGCGGCCGCCTACCAGCAGCTTCTCGACGAGTTCGGCGTCACCCACGATGAACTGGCGGCGCGCATCGGCCGGTCGCGGCCGTTGATCACGAACATGATCCGGTTGCTCAAGCTGCCGATCGCGGTGCAGCGGCGGGTGGCCGCCGGAGTGCTGTCCGCCGGTCACGCGCGCGCGCTGCTGTCGCTGGACGCCGGCCCCGAAGCTCAGGAGGAGCTGGCCACCCGGATCGTTGCCGAAGGACTCTCGGTGCGGGCAACCGAGGAGGCGGTCACGTTGGCCAACCGCAGTGGTGCGGCCACGCCGACGGCCCCGCGTCGCAAGCCAATCCAGATGCCGGGCCTGCAAGACGTTGCCGACCGGCTTTCGAACGCCTTCGATACCCGAGTCACGGTGAGCCTGGGCAAACGCAAGGGCAAGATCGTGGTCGAGTTTGGTTCGGTGGACGATCTGCAGCGGATCCTTGACGTTATGTCCACGCCAAAGGCGTGAACTAGGACACCGTGTAATTACGTCACTGTGACACCGGGGTGGTTTTTCTGGCAGATCCGACCTATCCCGGGTGCCCCGACTCGGCGAAACGGCATGCGCATCAACAACTTTCGACCATAGGCGCGTTGCGGAGGCGCGGTCCCGGCCGTTCGGCAGCGCCAACCGCAATGACCAGGCCAAAGCTGGCCCGATTACGACCACCTCTCCTATCCTGGAGGGGTTGCCGGTGCAGACGGCCGCAGTACCGCACAAGAGCCAGGAGGCTAGTGTCCGCTCGAATCATGCCGCTACGGCTCGAGGCATTCGAGCAGCTTCCCAAGCACGCACGCCGGTGCGTCTTCTGGGAAGTCGATCCAGCGACCCTCGGTAATCAGGACCACCTCGCCGACCCCGAATTCGAAAAAGAAGCGTGGTTGTCGATGGTGATGCTGGAGTGGGGATCGTGCGGGCAAATCGCGACCGCGGTCCCGGACGAGCGAAGCCAAGCCGAACCCCCGTGCCTGGGCTACGTGTTCTACGCCCCGCCGCGGGCGGTGCCGCGGGCACAGCGGTTCCCGACCGGCCCGGTGTCCGCGGACGCGGTGCTGTTGACGTCGATGGGCATCGAGCCCGGGCCGACGGCCGACGACCTGCCGCACGGCTTGATCGCCCGGGTCATCGATGAACTGGTACGCCGCGGCGTGCGCGCTCTCGAAGCGTTCGGCCGCACCCCGGCGGCTGCGGGATTGCAGGATCCGCGCCTGGTCGGTCCCGACGTACGGCCGGTCCTGGAAGCCGTCGGCGACTGCTCGGTGGACCACTGCGTCATGGATGCAGAATTCTTGAAAGACACGGGTTTCGTTGTGGTAGCACCACATACGTACTTCCCTCGGCTGCGGCTCGAACTCGACAAGGGCCTCGGCTGGAAGGCGGAGGTGGAGGCGGCCCTGGAGCGCCTGCTGGAGAACGCACATCTGGAGCAGCCGGTCGGCGCCGGGTCCACGACGGCGCGCGCCGGATCTCCGACGGCGAATGCGCGGGAAACCAGCTGATTGAAACGAGCGGTTAGGAACCGCCGAGTTGGCTGGTGCGTTCCACCGACAGCTCGTGGGCCAGCAACTCGGCGAAAGTGAAGGTGCCAGTGGGCCGGTCGTTCTTGCCCAACAGGTAGAGCCGCTTGACCGCGGCGAGGATTCCCTCGGCGATGGCGTCGCGCGTTGGCGTCGAGACGAGCATCGAGCGGTCCCGGGGGTTGGTGATGTAGCCGATGTCGACCTGTACCGTCGGCATCCGGGTCAGGCGCAGCAGATCCCACGTCCGGCCGTGCGTGCGGCAGTCCCGTAAACCGGTGCGGGCGACCACTTCTCGCTGGATGAAGTCGGCGAGATTGCGCCCGATAGTGGAGACCGAACCGTGCGAGTTGCCGAAGTGAAAGGAAGCCACCCCGTTGGCAGCCGCGCTGGTCTGACTTTCGCAGCGCAGGCTGATCATCAGGTCGGCGCCGACGTTGTTGGCGGTGGCGGCACGTTCGGCATCGAGGGGACTGCGGTTGACCGGCCGCGACAGGAAGGTCTCCATGCCGATCGCGGCCATCCGTCCTTCCAAGCGGCTGGCCAAGTCCCACAACACATCTGCTTCGCTGACCGGTCCCGACGGGCCCTGCATGATCGTTCCGTGGTCCGCACCGCCGCGGCCCGGATCGATAATGATTCGCTTGCCCGACAATTTGGGACCGGATGAGCGAACCAGCTCCTCTTCGCGGAGCGCGTGCGGAGATCCGCCGGTGACCCGTGAACTCAGGAAATGAAAGGAGCGCAACGTTTCTGGGCCGCAGATACCGTCGGCGGAAAGCCCGTACTCGCGCTGATACGACATCAACGCGTTGTGGGTCTGCAGCCCGAAGTATCCATCGACCAGGCCAGTGTAGAAGCCCAGATCCTGCAGCCGCGCCTGCAGTGTGGCGACATCGTCGCCGAACAGCGGGGCACCGAACTGGTGATACAGCGTGCGGGCACCGAGCCGGTAGGACGCCTCCTTAAGCGCCCGGTAGGTGGCCTCGCCGACGATGCCGTCCACCAGCAGGCCGCGATGCTGCTGAAAGGCACGGACCGCTTGGTCGAGTTCGGCATCGAAGAGTTCGAGGGCCACGTGCCGGCCGGTGTTGAGATCGTCCTCGGAGCTATCCAGCAGGCCCAGTGTGGCCAGCGTCGCCCGGATCTCGGTCACAGCTGCGCTGTGGTCACCACAGCGCAGCGCGTCGCCGTATTCGCGGCGCGGACTCGACATACCAAGGGCCCTCCGGGACTAATTGACAAGCTCAGATATGGGCAACAGCTAACGGTATTGTCGCAGACGCTTCGTAGATTCGGGAAAACCGCAGGCTATACGCGGGGCGTGGTGCGATGAATTATCAATCAGCTGAGGTTGGGAACCGCGTCCGAGAGCTCACGCAGTAACGCCGCCTTGCCTTTCGCGCCGACGATCCGCTTCACCGGCTGCCCGTCTTTGAACAGGATCAGGGTGGGGATGGAGACCACCTGGAAGTTCTGTGCGGTTTCGGGGTTGGCATCCACGTCGAGCTTGGCGACGGTGAGTTGTTCGCCTCGCTCGCTGGCGATCTCCTCGAGAACCGGCGCCACCATCTTGCAGGGGCCGCACCACGTTGCCCAAAAGTCAACCAGCACAGGCTTATTGCTGGATAGCACGTCAGTGGAGAAGGACGCATCAGAGACTTCTATTGTGGCACCGGCATTTTCGGCGTCGGTCATTGTGGTGCTCCAATCAATGTGTCGGTACTGCCCGGAAATTCGGTGGCGTCGCCTTGCGCGGCGGCGCTGGACTCCTCGTGGTCGGCGAGCCAACGTTCGGCGTCGATGGCCGCTGAGCAGCCACTGCCGGCGGCGGTGACGGCTTGGCGGTAGGTACGGTCCACCAAATCCCCGGCGGCGAACACCCCATCAATCGAGGTACTGGTGGTGCGGCCGCGCACCAGCACATAACCCTCGGGATCGGTCTCGAGCACGTCGCGCACCAGCTCCGAGCGCGGGTCATGGCCGACGGCCACAAACACCCCGGTCACCGCCAAGGTTGACACCTGCCCGGTGCCGGTGTCCCGCAACCGCAAACCCGTCACAGTCTGCTCACCCTCGACGGCCTCCACCGCCTTGTTCGTCAAGATGGTGATCTTGTGATTCGCACGCGCGCGCTCCAGCATGATCCGCGACGCCCGAAACTCCTCCCGCCGATGCACCAACGTGACGCTGCGGGCAAACCGGGTCAAAAACGTCGCCTCCTCCATCGCCGAGTCCCCGCCACCGATCACCGCGATGTCTTGATCCTTGAAAAAGAACCCATCACACGTCGCACACGAGGACACGCCGCGGCCCAGCAGCTCCTGCTCCCCGGGCACCCCCAAATAGCGCGCCGCGGCCCCCATCGCCAAGATCACCGACCGCGCCCGCACCCTCTCACCCTCGCTGGTGGTCACCGTCTTGACCGGCCCGTCCAACGAGACGGAGTCGACGTCTTCCATTCGCAGATCCGCACCAAAGCGCAACGCCTGCTCCCGCATCTGATCCATCAACTCCGGACCCGTGATCCCATCACGAAAACCCGGGAAATTCTCCACCTCAGTGGTCGTCATCAACGCCCCACCAAACGACGTCCCCTCAAACACCACCGGCGCCAACTGCGCCCGGGCGGTATACAACGCCGCGGTATACCCAGCAGGACCCGAACCAATAACGATCACGTCATGCACAGTGTCGGCGGTCATGAAAACCTTTCAAGCGATTCGTCTGTGGATTTGTGTAAACGCCAGCGTAGGCGCGGCTGTTCCCGGGTGTGTCGCACCAGCTATGGCACCACATTAAGGGCGGGGGACCTGGGTGTTGGCCAGTAGTCCCGTATCGGCGGCGCTGCAGTTGGGGGAAACCGCAAAGACGGCCAGGATGCGTGGGGTGTCGCCGGGTATCACCAGAACGACGCCTGGGCGGGCGTTGATCTCGACCGGGCGTGCACCCAGGATCTGCGTGGACGCCGGATAGCCGAGGCCGGTGAGGCAGGAGGCGCGTCGAGCCGGGTCGCTGAGCGTTCCGTAGTCGGGGCTGCGGTGGAGCAGGCCGACGATCTCGTTCTGCGAAAGCGGGATCGCCATCGGTGGTGTCGACACCGTGATGTGTTCGACGTCGCCGGGGGTGTCTGGGACGGGTTCGGGAGCATGCAGGAGCGCGACGGTCCCGAAGCCGATCGCGGAGAGCACCGCGCACACGCCCGCGGCCGCCGCGATGGTCCGGGCCGGGCGGATGTGCGGGCGGGCGGAGTGACCGGCCGGTCCGGCCGCATCGGTGGAAGCGGGCTCCGCCGAGCGCAGCGCCGTCGAGATCCGCCCCGTCACCTGCGGGGGCGGGTCGGGCGCGGAGCCCGGGTCGGCGCCGACGGCGGCGACGTCGCCGCGGACCCGATTCAAGGCGCCCAGCGCGGCGGCGGCATGCGGGTCGGCGCGGACTTGACTGCGCACACGGGCGGCGGCCTCGTCGTCGAGAATGCCGGCCTGCAGGTCGGCGAGGAGTTCGACGGTCAGCGGTGGGTCTGATCCCGAGCCGCGGTCATCGGCCGCATCGTTGTCCGCTGCATTCATCGGACCTAGTGTCCGTCATGCGAGCGCCGACGGCCACGCATGACCCCGCGGGGTGTCTGCCTGTGCGAGCGGTCAGGGCTGGCCGGCGGCGGCGTCGGGCAGGGCGTGCGCGCCGGCGTTGAGGTAGCCCAGCAGCTCGGCGAGCCGAACCCTGCCGCGAGCACAGCGGCTCTTGACCGTGCCCTCGGCGACACCGAGCAGGCGGGCGGTGTCGGCCACCGAGTAACCCTGCATGTCGACGGCCACCACCGCAGCCCGCTGCTCGACGGGTAGCCGCATCAGGGCGCGCTGCACCGCCAAAGTGGTTTCGACCTGAGCCGTGCGATCGGCCACCGGATAGATGTCTTCCAGCGGCACGGTCGGGTGCGCTTTGATGCGGCGTAGCCGGTCCAGGCAGGCGTTGACGACAATGCGGTGCAGCCAGCTGCCGACGGCGGCATCATGCCGGAATGCGCCGGCGCCGCGGTGCGCGGAGAGCATGGCATCTTGCAGGGCGTCTTCCGCGTCCTCGGGGGTGCGGGTGGTCAGCCGGGCAAGCCGGTGCAGGTGCCGCTGGTGGCGGTGGAAGAGCTCGCTGAAGGCGTAACGGTCGCCGGCCACATGGGCTGCCAGCAGTTCGGCGTCACTGCGCTCGTGCTTGGCGTTTCTCCCGAAGCCCACGGCCGGACATTAACCAATTGCGTATGCCGCGGCACTTCACTCGGAACGGCTTGTGTGAGTGCGTCGAATGGGCCGCGGATCAGGACGCGGCCTGGACGGTGATCTCCGAGAAGCCGGCTTGGCTCTTGCCGTTGGTGGATCCCAGTACGGAGATCCATACCAGCAGATTCGACGTCGGCGAGCCCGCCTTGACCGGGATCACGTTGTGGCCCGGCTTCAGCGTGAAGGCCGGGGCCAGCACGGTGGTGTCATTGAGGCTGGACGGCGTCGGCGAGGATGCCGCGCGGATCTCGACCTTGGTGCCGCTGCTGGGGGTGTCGATGCTGACTTGACCGACCACGGTGGGGCTGGGCAGCTGCAAGATCAGCCCCTCGCCCGCCTTGAAACTGGGGAACGGGACTGCGTCGGTGTAGACCTCGGTCGCCCAGGCGGTCGAGGGATCGCCGTCGATGGCCTGCCCGGCCGTCCCCGCGTTGTCGGGGTCGCCGTCGGGGGAGAAGACCGTCGCTTTGGTGGGTTTGACCACGCTGCCCGCGACCGCGGACGGCGCGCTCGACGGCGCCGGCGCGGACGACGAAGACGACGGGCCGTTCAGTCCGAGCTCGTCCTTATTGAGGCCGCCGCCGACGTTGCCGAAGATCTTGCTCACGATCGAGGCCAGGACCAGCAGGGCCACCACGATGACGGCAAGGCCGGCGCCGACTCCGATGAGCACGTTGCGCCGTCGCCGGGCGAAGTTCGCCTGCTCCTGACCGGGTGAGATCAAAGCCGTCGAGGGCGAGGGCGAATCGTCGATGGGGCCGAGGACCTCGGTGCGGTCGGCGACCGCGGTCGCCTGCTGAAGCAGGTTCAAAAGCGTTGAGGCGCTGCGTATTCCACCGTCCTCCTGGACCGCTCGAACGGCGACCGCGGAGATCTGGAAGGGGATGTCGCGGTCGACGGACATGGGCTCGACGGGATTACCCGAGGAATCGCGTTCGGCCGCCGCGAGCCCGCTGCGCACCCCGCTTTCCACGATGGGCCACCGATTGACCAATAAGGCGTAGAGCGCGGCGCCGATGCCGCGGATGTCGTCCTGCGGGTTGGCGTCGGGCATTGTCGCCGGGTACGCCAGTACGACGTCGCCTTCGATGCTGACCCGCACGCGGCTGGGGTGGTCGATCGACAGGGCGACGCCGGCGCGATGGGCCGCGTCGGCGGCGGCGGCCAGCGACTGCATGGCCCGCACAGCGCCCACCGGCGAGGGTGCGGTGTCGGCCACCTCCTGCAACGAGCCACCCCGGATCCACTCAGAGACCACCAGGCCGCCGGAGCCGGTGTGCACCACGTCGAGCACGCGGGCGATACCGGGTTTGTCGACGCGGCTGAGCCGCAGGGTGCGCGACAGGATCTCCTGAAGGACCTCTTCAGGCAGGGCCCCGTCCGGGTCGACGAAGGTCAGCGCCACCTGCCGGTCCAGGGCGGTGTCCAGCGCCTGCCAGAACTGCAGCGGAGGCGCGCCGCCGTGGAACACCAGCAGTCGGTACCGGCCGCCGGCGATGCGGGCTCCGGGGACCAGGTGCACGTCGTCTCCGGCGGAATCCGCCGAACGGCCGCGCGGCGCTTCGAACGGAGTGTGTGCGTGCCGGGATTCACCGGGGATATCGCCGTTGGGCTGGTCGGACGGACGCGGAGGGGCGGACCGCTTTGGCTCGTCGGCGGGAATGTCGGGCTGGAAGTCGTCGGCGATCGGCCGCGGCAGCGGAGTACCTGAGCCTGCACCAGGCCCAGAGCTGGGGGCTGCGCTCTCCATCGGGCGGTCGGTCACCTCCGGTCCTTTCACTAGCCGGGCTCGGGTTGCCCGCTCCGGAGGCCTGCGCCGGATCGGCTCCTGGACCGCATTTACCCCAGGCGGGGACGAATTCCTCTGCTCAGGGTACGTGACCGGGCGCCGGTGAGACGATCGATCCATGGCACTCGGTTTGCGCGGGCGCGGTCCGCGGCCCGTGATGCGGTACCGCAGGGCGTCCAGCGCCGCCCGCGCCTCGGGAACCTCTGCGCGCAGCATGACCGCGGCCGTGATCGGCAGCATGATCAGCCCCAGGACGAACAGGCGAAGCAAAGAACCGGCGCCGCCGTGTTCGGTGAGCGCGTCCAGCCCGAACAGCCGGTCGACCACATGGGCGATCAATCCGGCCAGCATGGACGCGGTGAGCGTCACCAGGATCGTGCGGACTTCGCCGACGCCGATCACATGGCCACCGGCCGGCCGCAGGGTGCGTCGCAGCAGGACGTAGCCGATGATGGCGCCGGCGAGGAATCCGACGCCGTTGGCCAGACCCAGGAAACCGGCCACCAGCTTGGGGTCGTCGGTGAGGTGCGGCGCCAGCAACGAACCGAGGACCTTGACCGCCGTGATGACCAGGATGATGACGATCGGCGTCCACGGCTGTTCGCGTGCGTAGAACACCCGCAGCTGCAGGAGCACCAGGCCGTAAGGGATCAGCGTGAAGGCCGAAAGGGTGATCGCTGCGCCCAGGTATCCGGCGTCGACGTTTCCGAAATGGCCATAGGCGAACAGGGCGCTGCCCATCGCGGGCCCGCCGACGGTCATGAACGCCACGATCGGGATGAGCGTGATCAACGTCAGCCGGGTGGCCAACGACAGGTCGCCGAGCACGGCCTCGGTGTCGTCGGCGGCGGCGTTGCGGCTCAGCCGCGGCATCACCACGGTCAGTACCGTCACGCCGATCATGCCGAACGGCAGCATCAGGACCAGCCAGGTGTAGTTGTAGATCGCCGGGCCCGATGCCGCTGCGGTGCTGGCGATCTGGTTGCCGACCACCAGGCCGAGCTGGCTGATCAGTACGTAGAGCACCATGGCGGCGGCCATCGTGCCGAAGCGTTTGAGGCGCTGGTCGATTCCCCACAGGGGGCGCAGGTCGACGTGTTGGCGTCGCAGTGCCACCAGCAGCAGCCCGGTTTGAGCGAAGACGCCCAGCGTGGTGCCGACGGCGAGCACCAGCAGCTTGGTGTTGCCCATCCGGACGGGGTCGACCGACAGCTCACCGGGAACCAGCGCGTAGACCGCCAGGGTGACCAGCGCGACGACGTTGTTGACGACCGGCGCCCACGCGGTGGGCCCAAACACGTTGCGGGTGTTCAGGATTGCCATGAACACCGATGTCAGGCCGTAGGCGAGGACCTGGGGGAGCAGCAGGTAGGCGAAGGCGATGGTCAGCGGCTCGTTGACTTGCGGGTTGCGGCCCAGCATCAACCGCACCAGCAGCGGGGCGGCCACCACCGACAGCACTGTGGCGAAAATCAGCAGCGCCGTCGTCAACGTGACCAGTCGCCGCACGAACGCCGCGCCGCCGTCGGCGTCGTTCTGCTCGGCGCGGGCCAGCACCGGCACGAAGATCGCGGTGAACGTCGCCTCCAGCACCAGCGCCGCCACCAGGTTGGGCAGCTGGTTGGCCACCGAGAACGCGCTGGACAGTGCGGCGCCCAGGATCGCGGCCAACAGCACCACCCGGGCGAAGCCGGTCAGCCGGCTGATCAACGTGGCGAAGGCCATCGCCCACGACCGCGATACCAGCGCGGCGTCGGACAGCTCGGGGCGCCGACGATCGACCTCGGCGGCGACGGGCGGCAGCGGCCCGGTCGGCGGTGAGCCCGCTACCCGGGAGTGCCGCGGCGGCTCGGGCAGGCGGTGGTGTGGTTGGGCCTGCCGATAGGTGGGGGTCATACTCGGTGCTCTTGTTCGACCCGGGTATCGGCGTCGCCGGATTCAGCGGCGTGCCGGGCATCGGGCGGGTCGGGGCGGTCCAGGTCGGCGCGGTCGGGCTGGCCACGGAAGCGGTGCCACAACCGTCGGCCGGCCAGCAAGATCAGGACCGCCGCGGCGGACAGCGTGATCGCGAACAGGACCTTGCCGTAAGCGTTGGAATGCACCGACAACCGCACCGGCTCGCCCAGCCGCAGACCGTCCGGGGTCCGCAGGGTCGCGTCAACGGCGACGCGCTGGGTGAAGTTCACTTCGACCGGAATGCGCAGCGGCAGGTATCCCGGCGGCAGTTCGATCTGGCCGATGTCGGTGACGTTCATCCCCGGCGGCGCATCGACATGCAGCCGTACCCGAATGGGAACGGCCAGGCCGTTGTGCAGCGCCAGCGGCAGCGGGCTGTGCTCGGTGGCCAGGGTGTAGGAGCCGCCGGGGTTGACGATCGTCACAGCGCCGAACAGGTCGTTGATCGTCTTGCCGACCACCGCCAGACGCTGCTGGGCCAACCCGTTGCGGGTGTCGGGCGGTTCGGACTGGCTCAGCGCGCGCAGCATGTCCTCGCGCAGCGGCGCGGTGTACTGCACGCCGGTCAGCCCGGTGCGATCGTCGGTCATCAGCGATGACGTCAACCCCCACAGCCTGCCGACCTGGCCGGTGATGCCGGCGGTGACGTCGTCGGTGAACTGGCCGGGCGCGGAGGTGTAGGAGCCGACCTCTCCAGATGGTTCGGCGTGGGCTTGTGCAGCCTGGTTGGCCTCGGCGACCACGACCGGCAGCGGGCGCGGCACCGCCAGACCGGAGCGGATGGTGGTGGTCAGCGCGGTCAGGATGACTTGGGCGTCGTCGGCCTGCAGATTCCACGTCGTCGGCGGCACCAAGATCTGAGTGCGCGGCTCGTCGCGGCGCAGCGCGTGCCAGAAGATCGAACCCAGCGCGTCCTGCCGGCGCGCGGTCACCGAGTCGTGTCCCAGCCGAACCGTCAGGGACGAGTCCAGGTACGTCGGCACCCCGGGGGCGGTACCCGCTCCGGCCAACGCGGCGCCGACGGCGGGGTCGAACGGCGCGACCATGACCTGTGGGGATAACCGCCTGGGTGCGGTGTCGACGCCGGTCTCGGAGGAGCCCTGCGCCTCGGCGGCCGACAGGTCGGCGGCGGCGATCGCGACGGTGTTGTCGTTGCCGCTGAGCAGCTTGACCGCGCGGTTGGTCAGCGGACCGTCGGGCACCAGCGTGGCGCCGCGGGTGGAGGAGACGTCCAGGATTTTGTCGATGATGCTGTTGGCGTTCGTGGCGGCGATGGCGCTCAGGCCGGGATCGTTGACGCGCTGCACGGCATCCAGATCGGCTTGCGCGTAGGGGAGCGGGGCCACGCAGGTTCGGTGCGCCAGGGCGCGTAGGCGATTCAGCCATTCGGTCGCGGTGGCCTGCCCGGCGCCCGGGTGGGTAGGGGTGCCAGGCAGCTGCGCCGAGCCGTCGGGGGAGTTGGACACGACATAGCCGGCGGTCATCGCATTGACCGTGACGAGCAGATCCGGGTCGATCGCCAGACACAGCGCGCGGCCGATGGCGCCGTCGGGGTCGACGTCGTGACTGGTGGCGACTTCGGCCGAGGCCAGCAGGATGTCGAGCCGGCCGCCGCCGGCCAACGAGGTGGCCAGGTCGTCGTCAACGAGCCGCACCGGGATGGTTCCGCCTGGGACGCCGGGAGCCAGCCTGGGCCGGTCGGCCAGCGGCCACAGCATGGTCATCATCACCGGTTTAGAGGTGTCGGGCGCGACGGCGGAGCCCACGTCGTCGGCGCGGTCGGGCGGCACTCCCACCACGGGCAGCAGGAATCGCGCATTGTCCAGCCGGGCGGGTGCGCCGTAGTCCGGTGTGCCGTTCACGTTGACCAGGACGGGATAGATGCCGGGCTTCTCCACTCCCAGCGACGGCTTGGTCAGGGCGCGCAGCGGGGCCGACAGGGTGAAGCCGACTTCTTGCCCGCGCTGCAATTCGGGCGCGACTGTGAGGAAATCCGCGGCGGCTTGGTATCCATCGGTGTCCCCGTCCAGGGTGGTGCGCAAACCCACGGAAGCGGTGACCGCTCCGGCGTGCTCGAGGCGGACCATGACGTCGCGGACCGGCCGGTCGCCGATGTTGGTCACCATGCCGCTGACGGTTACGACGGGCGGACTGGTCGTAGTGATCACGTCCGGGGTGACTTGATCGATGCGGACTCGGACGAACGGCGTCACCCCGGGCTCGCCCGCCGCTGCACGCGGCATCACCGGTCCGCTGAGCACCGCAAGTCCGGCCACGATGGCGAGCACGGCGGCGATACGCACCAAGCCGGTCCGCCGGAGACGCAGAACTGTCACGGCCCCGGTCCGTGGCCGTTCTTCCGGCCCGCGGCCGGTTTGTCAGAATGCCGAGTCCGCGAATGGGTCTGCGGGCGGCGCCGCGGCGAACTGGGCGGCAGCGGGGGAAGCGAAGTCGGACCGTCGCTCTGCAGCTTGTCGATCAGCTCGTCGGCCACGCGGGCCAGGCGGCGTTCGTCGGCGTAGGCCAGCCGGGACGGCAATTCGCCCATCGGCACCCAAGCCACCTCGGCGACTTCGAGATCCTCGTCGCACAATTCGCCGCCGGAGAATCGCATTAGATAGTGGTGCACGGTCTTGTGCACGCGACGGCCATCGGTGACGAACCAATAGTCGATGCGGCCCAGCGCGGCCAGCACGCTGCCCCGGATGCCGGTCTCTTCGGCTACTTCTCTAATAGCGGTCTGCTCGGCGGTCTCACCAAGTTCGATGTGCCCTTTGGGCAGCGACCACAGCATCCGCCCGCGCCGGTCGATGCGTCCGATCAAGGCGGCGACCTGCGACTCGCGCGGTCCGTCGAGACCGTCGATGACCAGCCCTCCTGCCGAGGTTTCGTGGACGGTCCGCAGCTGATCCGGGCCGCGGCGAGACGCGCGGGAGCGGCGGGATTTGGTGGCTGTCGAGTCACCGGTCGCTTGACCGGCGGTCTGGATCTCGGACGAAGTCGCGGCGCCACGGCCCCGGCGCCGCCCCCGGCGCCGACGTGGTTTGCCTTGTTCGCCGTCCGACACCCAAGCGATAGTAGCTGGCACGGCATATTCTCCTCGAGATACTCGCCGCCGGGTGAGTGCGCGAGGTCACGGTGCGGAATTAGGTCCCGCCCAGTGCCCAGTCCTGAACATCGGTCAGATGGGGCCTATCGCTTGGGCGATGATCAAGAGCCGGAATGAATATCAGTACCGACAATTGGTCGCTGACAGGCTGCCCAAGTATCATTCCGCGGCCGACCTGCCCCCATCTGCCTGGTGCCGTCGCATAAGGGCGCTGACAGCGACGTATGCCAGCGTCATCGGAAGAACGAAGATGAGGAACGGCCACATCGACACGGCGATGAGCCAGGTGATGAGATCGACCACAAAGAGGTGGGCTATGGCTATGGCGAATGTGAGTGGCCCATATCGATTGTTTGGTCTGCCCGCATAAGGTCTGTCAGTCATTGGTGGCCTTCAGCGCAGGAATAGGTAAGCGAAAATCGTTCCGCCGACGAGCACAACCACCGAACAGCTCGAAATGCTAATGCCAAGTCCGCGATTACGCGGTGCTGGCGACCTCAGGAACGCGACGCCGATCAGCAGTGCCGCCGAGGTTGTAATGGCGGTTGAAGTCAGCATCCATGTTCGCTCACCGGCGTATGCACTATGCGTTTCGAACGGCCATTTGCCCAGCAACCACATAGCGACCAGCAGCGCTGCCAATATCAGTTGGACGATAAAAGGTGCCGACCATGTTGCCGTGCGCCAGGCGCGGGCATCGAGTGCTGGTACGCGGTTAAATAAAGGCATCTGAGTAGCATTCCTGTCAGCGGACGATCAGGCCGGGACTGCTGCTCCGCTTGGCAGCGGAGGAACCGACGGCGGGTGGGTTACTGGGCCGAACTCCGTCGGCGGCAGCGGCGTGGGCACGTCGTATTGGAGATTCCAACCCCCGCTGTCGAACGGCGCGAATGCTTTGCCACCCAGTGGGCCGACGTCGTGGTGGAAGGGAAGGTTAAACATCGGCCCCACCGAGCTACCAGCCTGAGCTGGGTCGATCAGTAACGTACGGGTACTGCCGCCTGGAAAATCCTGATAAACCTCGAGGGAGGGGTAATCAGTGCGCGTGCCATTCAATTGGACGCCTTCCGGCCCTGGGGTGAAAACAAGGTCGCCATTGACCGTCATCGTGTGACCCGCCAACGGCCCGTTCGAATCGGCGGTAAAGCCTGGAGCAAAGGGATTGCCCGCGTCGTACTTGATGCGAACCGACCCGTCGGCCAGCTGAGTCACGCCGCCTTTCGGTGATCCGACCCTGACCGTGCCCGGCGCCCCAGTCGAAGTCTCTTCGACAGAAGGATTTTGACGCAGAATGACAAGCCCGTTTTCGTAGTCGATGTAGGTCGTCACCTTGGTGTCCTCGGGGTCGAAATGTTGCTCGGGCCCGCGGTTGTTGCCGAGGTCCCGGTTTCCTGAAAGAGAACTCGTCACGTCCCGCTGCTCGATCCACTGCGAGACGCGCACGACTCCCTGTCCGGGGACTGGGCGAATCTTTACCACCCCGATCTGCGATTGAGCGCCCTTAAACTTCGGATCATAGGTCTGCGGGTCAAGAGCTGCGGCGGTCTCCCAGTCGGCATCTGAGATGGGCTCGCGACCGAATGCCTGTTTGAACGCCTCGATCTGGTTGTGACGCCGTTCCTCATCCCGGACGTTCTGCGGAGGCTCTTCGGGGATTTTGTTGTCGAGGGCTTGGGTCGGTGGCTCGTATCCGTCCTGCTTACGCAGATTGTTCAGTGAAGTTTGCAGCTGCCGAGAGTACTGGCCGCGTACTTGCTTGAGGTTGTTCACCGACGCCGTGGTGTCGTCGATCGCATGCTTCTCAAGTCCGTTGATGTAGCGGTTCAGCAGTTGCCTCTCCGAGGCCGTTAGCTGAGAGTTCTTCTCCAGCTCGACCGCCTCGCCGATTTGGTCATCGAGGCCTTGGAGCACTCCTTCGAGCGTTGAAATCTCACCCTTTCCGGAGCGTTGGGCCTCGGCCAGTGCGGCCGCGACGTTTTCCAGATCGGCAGCGATTTTGGGCAACTGAGCTGCCTGTACCCCGAGCGAATCCCTGGCACGATGTACCTCGGCGGAGTCGTTGATCGGATTGTCGCCGTTCTCGTGTGTCCATGCCTTGTCGAAGCGATTCCACGCCAGGTTGAACGCGGCTTCCGCTTCCCCCGTGGATCGCGCGGCGCCATGAAACGCTGTTGCAAGATTCGATATCTGAGCCGGCCGGCCGCTCTGCAGTGTGGCATTGATCTTCCACGGGTCTCCACCCGCGAACATGATCAGTGCGCCCTTGCTTATGTATCGGAGATGCATCGCATCGTCCCGCCGTTCACCCTCCTTGTCGGACGTAACGCTACTGACGCGCGGCGCCGGGTCAATTCACCTTTGGTGACGTGCGAGGCTCCTCACGGGGGCTTTTCGTCCCCGGCCTACTAGGCTGATCGAACGTGCCTGACGCCGCCCAGGATGCCGACCTGCTGACCGCCGCCGCGGTCGCCCTGAATCGGCATGCGCCCATGCTGGCCGAGCTCGGCTCCGCGTTCGCCGCCGCGGGCCATGAGCTCTACCTCGTCGGCGGTTCGGTACGGGATGCCTTGTTAGCCAGATTGAGTCCCGACCTGGATTTCACCACCGACGCACGCCCCGAGCAGGTGCAACAAATCCTGCGGCGGTGGGCCGACAACCTCTGGGACACCGGGATCGAATTCGGCACCGTCGGCGTCGGCAAGGGCGACCACCGCCTGGAGATCACCACCTTTCGCGCAGACACCTACGACCAGGTGTCCCGAAACCCGGAGGTGCGATTCGGCGACCGCCTCGAGGACGATCTGGTGCGCCGCGATTTCACGGCCAACGCGATGGCCGTGCGCATCACGCCGGAAGGCCCGGGCGAATTCCTCGATCCGCTAAGCGGTTTGGCGGCGCTGCGCGCGCGGGTGCTGGATACCCCGGCCGCGCCGGAGGTGTCCTTCGGCGACGACCCGTTGCGGATGTTGCGCGCGGCGCGGTTCGTCTCGCAGCTCGGCTTCGGTGTTGCACCGCGCGTGCGAGAGGCGATCGAGCAGATGGCCCCGCAGCTGTCACGGATCAGCGCCGAACGGGTGGCCACCGAACTGGACAAACTGTTGCTCGGCGAGGACCCGACGGCCGGCATCGATCTGCTGGTCCAGACCGGCATGGGTGAGGTGGTGCTGCCCGAGGTCGGTGGCATGCAAATGGCCATCGATGAACATCACCAACACAAGGACGTCTACCAGCACTCGTTGACCGTGTTGCGCCAGGCGATCGCCTTGGAGGACGACGGCCCGGACTTGGTGCTGCGGTGGGCTGCGCTGCTGCACGACATCGGCAAGCCCGCGACTCGGCGCCACGAAGTCAACGGCGGCGTGAGTTTTCATCACCACGAGGTCGTCGGCGCCAAGATGGTCCGAAAGCGGTTGCGGGCGTTGAAGTATTCCAAGCAGATGATCGAGGACATCTCGCAACTGGTGTATCTGCATCTGCGGTTTCACGGCTACGGCGACGGGAAGTGGACCGATTCCGCGGTGCGCCGCTACGTCACCGATGCCGGTCCGCTGCTGCCCCGGCTGCACAAGCTGGTGCGAGCCGACTGCACGACCCGCAACAAGCGCCGCGCCGCACGGCTGCAGGCCAGTTACGACCGGCTCGAGACGCGCATCGCCGAGCTGGCCGCCAAAGAGGATTTGGCGCGGGTGCGACCCGATTTGGACGGCAACCAGATCATGGAGCTGCTTGGCATCCCGGCCGGCCCCGAAGTCGGCGAGGCATGGCGGTTTTTAAAGGAGCTGCGGTTGGAGCGCGGACCGCTCGACAACGACGAGGCGACCGCGGAACTGTTGGCGTGGTGGCACTCTCGGGGGAACGACTAGCGGCATCCACGCGTCGGAATACGCATGGAATGGATAACGATCCGCAGAACCGGATCAACCGAAACGTCCGGGCCCAAACGCTGCCGCCGGGGCGTGGACTGCTGGTCAGCGTCGACGGGGACGTCGAAGGCGTTCTGGTTGGATTGCCGTCCTCGGTCATACCGCCGCAGCAGTAACCAGTTGCTGCTCGGGTGTTTTCACCGCTGACGCCACGGTGCGGCGGGGGAGTGGGCTCGGCCACCAGAACCACCGGCCCAACAGCGCCACGATGGACGGCACGATGAATGCCCGCACCACCAAAGTGTCCAGTAGCAACCCCACCGCGATCGTCGTGCCGATCTGGGCGATGCTGAGCACGCTGCTACTCAGCAGCGCCAGCATGGTCAGCCCGAAGACGATGCCGGCGACGGTGACCACCCCGCCGGTACCGCCGAAGGCCCGAATGATTCCCGTCTTGAGACCCGCCGCCGCTTCCTGTTTGATGCGCAACGCCAGCAGCAGGTTGTAGTCCGCACCGACGGCGATCAGCGCGATGAAGGCGATCGGGGCCACCGCCCAGTGCAGGTCGTGATGGAGCAGGTGCTGCCAGATCAACACGCTGGCGCCGACGGCCGACGCGTACGAGGTGACGACGGTCCCGACGACGACCAGTCCCGCGACCGGACTGCGCAACATGGCCGTGACGATGAGGAAGATCAGGACCAGCGCGGCGCCCACCAGCAGGGTGGTGTCGCCGGCCACGAAGCGTTGCAGATCGGCGGTCACCGGGCCAACTCCTGCGAGGTCGACCTCGGTCGGGGTCAGGGTGCCCTCTTTCGTGGCCTCCTTGACGGCGGTGCGCACCTCGCCCGCCCGCTTGGCGCCGTCGGCACCCCACTCCGACCCATCGCCATACACCAGCAGGTAAGCGGCACGGCCGTTCTCGGAGAGCAGGTGGCCCAGCGCCGTGGTGTAGCGCGGGTCGGTCAGCGCCCGCTGCGGCATGTAGAAGTCCGCCGCGGCGCTGCCCTGAAACTGCGTAGCGATCTCGTTCATGTACTCGGTCAACTGGCGCATTTGGGGTCCGAGGGTGTCGGACAGATTCAGCAAGTCGTGCGTGGCCGAACGCGCCTGCCCCAACGCGTCTTTCATCGATGCCACGCTCTGCGGCAGCGACGCCATCGCGGCGGCGGCCGTGCTCGATCCGCTGGTGAGTTTCGCCGTGCCCGAGCCCAGACGGTTGGACGTCTGCACCAGGCTATCGACGGGCTGCAGCACACGGTCCACCGTCGAGCAGATCGGATTCGTGGCGCAGTCGGGGGTCCGCCCGACGAAGTCCCGCAGCGGGTCGAGGTAACCCGACACCGTCGTGACATTGCTCTGCAGTCCGTCCATCCCGGCCCGCATGTCTTGCGCGGCACCGGACATGTCGGCCAATCCGGCGCTGCCACCGCGCAATCCGTTGCCCAACCCGTCGACCGCCACCTGGGTCTGCGCCAGCGCGCTGTCCAGTTCGGAAACCCGTTTGAGGCGCTGGGTCAGCGAATCCATGGTGTCACCGAACTGACGGCCGAGCACGCCGGCCTGATAGCTCAACGTCGCCTGTTCGGGCACCTTGCCGTCGGGGCGGCTGGCCGACTGCACCGCACGCACACCCGGCACGGCCATGATGTGGCGGGTGATTCGCTCGATGGCGATCAGGCCGGCCGGGTTGCGCAGGTCGTGGTCGGCCTGGACCGCGATGACGTCTGGCAGCAGCGCGTTGGCCGCGAAATGCCGGTCGGCGCTGGCATAGCCACGGTTAGAGTCGGTCGACGACGGCGTGGCGGCGGGTTCGTTGAAGCCGACCCGCATGCTGACCAACGGCAGCGCGACCAGCAGGGTCAACGCCAGCGCGGTGATTAGGATCGGTCCGGGCCAGCGCGCCACAGCCGTTCCGACGCGGCGCCAGCGACGCGCAGTTTTCGACGGCCGCGGCTCGAGATACCCGCGGCGTATCGCCAGGCTCATGAGCGCGGGCGTCAGGGTCAGCGCCGCGACCATGGTCGCCAGAATGCCGATGGCACAGGGCAACCCGGCGCTGCGGAAAGAGCCCACCTTCGCGAACACCAGGCATGCCAGCGCCACCGACACGGTCAGTGCCGATCCGATCACCACGGGCGCGATGGACCGATAGGCCTGCGTCAACGCTTGAGCCGGAGCCACGCCGCGGCGCCGGCCTTCGTGGTAGCGGCCGACCAGGAAGATCGCATAGTCGGTGCCGGCCCCCAGCGTCATGGCCGCCATGAGCGCCACCGAAAACAGCGATACTTCAACGACATTGGCCTGGCCCAAGGCGGCGACGACGGCGCGGGCCAGAGCCAGGGCGAGTCCGACCGAGACCAGCGGAATCGCCGCCGCGATGGGTGATCGGTAGACCACCAGCAGCAACAGCAGGATGAGGCCGATGGTGGCGGCGGTGATGCCGAGCATCTGCCGATCGATCGCGGAGAATTCGTCGACGATCGTGGCGCCGGGACCTGTGACATGGACCGCCAGGCCCGCCGGCGGTGAGAGCTTCTGGACGGTGCCGCGCACGGCGTTCACCGAATCGCGCGCCTGTGCGGTGCCGAGCATGCCCGCCAGTCGCACCATCACGCTGACCGCCTTGCCGTCCGAACTCTGCGCGCCGGCGGCCGTGGCCGGCTGCGACCACAGGTCTGTCACCGCATACACGTGGCGCTGATCCGAGCCGAGCGATGTCGTCAGCGCGTCGTAGAACTGGCGGTCCAGCGGTGTCAGCCGCTGATTGCGTTCCAGCACAACGTAAACGAAGTTATTGCTGGGCGTCTGGTTGAACAACTGGGCGGCCCGGGCGGCGGCCATCGCGCTCGGCGCGCCGGGCGGCATAAAGGACCGGGCGTGGGAGTCCACGACCCGCTCCAGTTGTGGGACCGCCACATTGGCGATTCCCGCCGCCAGGACCCAGAGGCCGACGATGAGGACCGCGTACCGGCTCGTCAGGCGCGCAAGGCTTCCCATTCGGTCATGCAACGGTCTGCCGATCACTGGTGGGCCCGCCGAACAAGCCCACGGCCACATGCTCACCGCGCGTAACCGAGCGCACGCGCAGCGAGCGCACGGGCGCCGATCTTCACCAGCGCATGCAGTCCGGGATGGGCGGCCTCGAGATCGGCACGCACCTGTTCGGCCGGCGCGCCCTCGTGGGCCGCCTGATCCAGCTTGGCCACCAGCATCGTGATCCAGCGCTGGCCGAGCGAAAGCATCAAGCCCTCCTCGTCGCCGAACAGCTCGGACACCTCGGATGAGTTGTCGATCAATGCAAGTGCCGCCTCGGGGTCCGTCTCGGCGGCTCGTATCACCTTGGCCATGAAGGCCATTCGGTCGTGCAGCAGTGTCCATGTCATGACTCGACGTTAGGAGAGCGGCGACCCGCTGCGCGTCGTGCCGAAGTGCAGTCTTTGTCTCCTACCAGGGGCGGAGGCGGGTGCCGCCCGCAGGAGGATGTGACGAGGCGCCAAGCTCTTCTAGGATTGGACGATGTTGCATGCCGCAGCGAATTACCTGCGGGAACAGCTTCGCCGACGAAGCGAGCTGATTCCCGTCGGTATCACGTGGGCGGCGCTGATCGCCGTCGATGTCTCTCTCGTGCTGGGCGGCACGATCGGGACGCTGCAGCGGCCCGCCGCCGATCTGCCCGTGGCGCTGACCGCGTTCGCCCTAGCGCTGTCGCCCTCGTTTGCCGTTCTTCGTCTTCAACATGAAGATGACCCCGGGACCGTTGTGGGCGACCTGGACGGCGTCCACCGCGCTGACGCTGTTTGGTACGTCCACGCCCATTCACGCAGATTTCGCACCGGCGTTGTTGGTCCTGATGGTCTTGGTCGTCGCAACCTTAGCGTCGGTGCTGGGCGGATTCCTTGCTGCCGTGTCGGCGGCCGCGCTGTTGCTCACCGCGGCCGCGCTGCACCGCCTGGACGCGGTGGCGCTGTACCTGGGTTGCATCGGCACAGGGTGGCTGCTCGGTTACCTGATGCGTACCCAACGGCTGCTGCTGGCGGAACAGATTGAGGCGCAGGACATGTTGGCCGAGCACGCCGCCGCCGACGAACGTCGCCGCATCGCGCGCGAAGTGCACGATGTCATCGCCCATTCGCTGAGCATCACCCTGTTGCATGTGACCGGTGCGCGCCGTGCGCTGCAGCAGGATCGCGACGTCGATGACGCCGTCGAGGCCCTGGAGCAGGCCGAGCGGCTCGGCCGCCAGGCGATGGCCGACATCCGCCGTACCGTCGGGCTGCTCGACAACTGGCCGACCAAGACCGCGCAGACCGCTCCCGAACCCGGCATCGACGACATCGCTGTGCTGGTCGAAGGCTTTCAGCGGGCCGGTCTGGCCGTCGCGCTGTGCGTCGAAGGGCCCACCGATCACGTGTCGGCGGCGGTCGGCCTCGCGCTGTACCGCATCACCCAGGAGTCGCTGGCCAACATCGCCAAGCATGCGCCGGAATCGAAAGCCGGTGTCGTGTTGGACATTTCGCTGGCGTCGGCGAGGCTGGCCATCACCAATCTGCTCCCGGCGGCGGTGGCGGCCTCACAATCGGCCGAAGGACGCGGCTTGCGCGGCATGCGCCAGCGGGTCGAGCTGCTCGGCGGGGCCATCGACGTCGGCCCCACCCGCGACGGGTGGTCGGTGTGCGCGGAGATCCCGCTGCATGAAGGCGATGCCGCCTGGCGCCCATGGTGGTGCAAGGGATGATCGACGCGACGACCGAAATCACCGTGCTGCTCGTCGACGACCAGGACCTGGTGCGGTCGGGCCTGCGCCGGATCCTGCGCCGCAAGGACGGTTTCGCCATCGTCGCGGAGTGCGCCGACGGTGACGAGGTGCCGGCCGCGGTGGCCAAGCACCGGCCCGATGTCGTCGTGATGGATCTGCGGATGCGCCGCGTCGACGGGATCGAGGCGACGCGCAGGCTGGGTGGCAGGCCGCCGGTGCTCGCCCTGACCACCTTCAACGAGGACGAGCTGTTGTCGGGAGCACTGCGTGCCGGCGCGGCCGGCTTCGTGCTCAAAGACTCGTCGGCCGAGGAGCTGATCCGCGCGGTGCGGGCGGTCGCCAGGGGCGACAGCTACCTCGATCCCGCGGTCACCTCGCGCGTGCTCACCACGTACCGCAAGGCCGCTCCCGGTCCCCGCGGCACCGCGATCGGCGAACTGACCACCCGCGAGCTCGACGTCCTGACGTTGATCGGCCAGGGTCTGTCGAATACGGAAATCGCCGACAAACTGTGCATCTCCGGCGTCACGGTCAAGAGCCACGTCGGGCGCATCTTCGGCAAGCTCGATCTGCGCGACCGGGCCGCCGCGATCGTCTATGCCTACGACAACGGCATCGTCGCGCCGCGCTGAAGACTTACAGAGGCGCGGACTGCTCCGCCAGGTTCAGCAGAACGTAGGCCATGCACATCAGGAAGTTCAGCACCACCATGATCAGGCCCGCGAACATCAGCGAACGCGTGCCGCGTTTCTTGAGCCGCTTGTAGCGCGCGGCGCGAGTTTCGCGGTCGAGCCGGATCGCGATCAACGCGAAGTTCACGTTGATCATTTCGTGCGCGGCCAGCGGCGCACCCTCCAGCATTTCTCGCAGCCGCTCCGGTGCCGTACGAACGCCCACCCGTTCGAAACTGTGGCACAGCCGTCGCGCCCGCCGTCGGCGGAGCGTGTGATACGGCAGCCGAAGGTGCCGCGCAAGTTGCCCTCGATCGCTCCCCCAGGGGTAAGACGGGGTCATCACAAGCGGGATTCTAGATCGCTAGGCGCCACTTTCGCGCTGTGAACGCGAATTATGTTGCGAGATATCACTTCGGCGTTCGCCGGCGAGGTGCTCGGACAAGTGGATCTACGTAATGTTCGAGGTAGCGAAGCTTCAAGTGGCCACACCGGCTTGTGCTCTGACGCACGCGCCGGTGGGCACCGCCGGGTTCAGCGCTCGGTGTCGAACTCGAGCGGCAGGGCGATGGGGCCGCCCAGCGCGGTCACTGGTTTCCAGGGGGCTGGACCGGTGCGCCGGGCGTTGGGCATGCGCCGCGTCATGACGGTCAGGGCCTCGGCCAACTCGAGGCGGGCAAGGTTGGCTCCGAGGCAGTAGTGCACGCCGTTGCCGAACGTCTGGGTCGGCGGAGCGCCCTGCGCGCTGGATGTCGAGACGGTCCGGGTCGTCGTAGACCGCCGGATCCCGGTTGGCCGCACCGGTGTTGACGACGACGATCGTGCCGGCAGGGATTACGACGCCTGCGACTTCGACGTCCGCGACAGCGACCCGTAACGTCACGAAAGTCATCGGTGAATGGCGGATGAGCTCGTCGACAGCATTTGCCGCCAGCTCGGGGTGCCGGCCCAGCAATGCCCACTGATCGGGGTGGTCGCACAGCACATGCGCCGCCGCCCCCAACTGCAGGCGGGTGGTGTCGGTGCCAGCCATCAGCAGCGCGGCAACAAGCATGCGAAGTTCGTCGGCGCTGAGGCGGTCGCCGTCGTCCTCGGCTCGGATCAGATCGGAGATCAGGTCGCCGGTCAGATACGTGGCGCCGGCACGCGAGCATCTCGTCGATGTAGGCTGTCCAACGCCTCCCAGGCGGCCAGGATCGCTCGGCGTCTGGTTGGCCGCGTCCCAGCCGAAGGCCTGCAGAGATATCATCGGTCCAGTCGGAGAACTGTTCCCAGTCCTCGGGTGGTGCGCCGAGCAATGTGCAGATGACCGGGATCGGGTATTGGCGGGCTATGTCGGCGACCACATCGCAGCGGCCGCGGCCGACCTGACGATCGACCAGGCCCGTTGATGATCTCGACGATCGTCGTGCGCAGTCGTGCGGTCGCCTTCGGCGTGAAGGCCTTGCTCACCAATCGGCGCAGGCGGTGGTGCTCGGTCGCCGTCGAGGCTGAGGATGTTCGTCGATGACTCGGTCCCACAGTGGTCCGGACGTGATGCCCTGGGCCGCGAGGAACATCCCTTGTGGCACCCGGAATCGCGGGTCGCGGAGTGCGCTGTGCACGAGTTCGTGGGTCAGTAATTCAGGCCCATATGGCCCGATCGCGATCGGAGCCTGCTCGCGGGCCTGCACGGATGATCGCGTGCGCCTCGTCGGGGTGCTGGGCTCCTGCGTAGTTGATCGTTGGCAGTCCAGCGTCCAAGACACTCGGAGAGCTCGATTCGCTGGTGACGGTCATGGTGGTCCTCCTCGGCCTGGGTTGTCCGATTCGACTGTGCAGTTTCGGGAGCTCCAGATCATCGGGGAGAACCCGTAACTGGGCAGCCGGGCCGGCGGTGGGCCTGAGCGGTTCGGGCGGTCGGCGCGACGTTTCATCGAAGGCGGCATCGAGGGCGGGGGCGGGATACGGGATTTCCCCGATGTTTGCGGGGTGCCGCCCCGAGATGCTGGCTAGCATGACCGAAACTGATCCGCGAGCGGAGCTTGAACTGGAGCGAGCGTGCTGCCGACCGGAACGGTGACGCTGCTGCTCGCCGACGTCGAGGGCTCGACGCGGCTGTGGGAGACCCAGCCCGAGGCGATGACGGCCGCCTTCGCCCGCCTGGACCGCACGCTGGCGAAGCTGCTCGACGCGCACGGCGGGGTGCGGCCCGGTCGAGCAGGGCGAGGGCGACAGCTTCGTGGTCGCGTTCGCCCGCGCAACCGAGGCGGTGGCGTGCGCGCTTGGAGTTGCAGCGGGCGCCGCTGGCTCCGATCCGGTTGCGCATCGGCGTGCATACCGGCGAGGTGCAGTTGCGCGATGAGGGTAACTACGTCGGCCCGACGATCAATCGGACCGCGCGCCTGCGCGACCTGGCCACGGCGGCCAGACGGTGCTCTCCGGGCACCACCGAGGATTTGGTCGTCGACGCGCTTCCCGCCGACGCGTGGCTGACCGATCTCGGCAGTCACGAACTGCGCGGTGTCGCCCGTCCCGAACGGGTGGTGCAGCTGTGTCATCCCGACCTGCGCAACGACTTCCCGCCGCTTCGGACGTCGCGAAAACCGTTGCCGCTGCAGCATCTTCCGGTGCAGCTCACCAGTTTCGTCGGCCGCGGCGCGGAGATTGACGAGGTGCGGCGGCTCCTCGCCGACAACCGGCTGGTGACGCTTGACCGGCGCCGGTGGTGTGGGTAAGACCCGGCTGGCGATCGCAGGTCGCGGGCCAGATGGCCACCGATTTCGATGACGGGTCTGGTACGTCGACCTGGCGCCGATCACCGACCCCGACCTGGTGCCGGTCGCGGTGGCGCGGTGCGCTCGGCCTGCCGGACCAACCGGGGCGCTCCACAACGGACACGCTGCATCCGGTTCGTCGGCGATCGACGGATGTTGGTCGTGCTCGACAACTGCGAGCACCTGCTGGATGCGAGCGCCGCGCTGATCACCGCGCTGTTGAGCGCCTGTCCGCGGCTGACGCTGCTGGCGACCAGTCGTGAGCCGATCGGGGTCGCCGGCGAGGTGATCTGGCGGGTGCCGTCGCTCTCGCTGGCCGACGAGGCCATCGAGTTGTTCGCCGACCGGGCCCGCCGGGCGCGATCCGGATTTCGCGGTCACCGACGACAACGCCGACGCGGTGAAGGAGATCTGCCGTCGCCTCGACGGCATGCCGCTGGCCATCGAACTCGCCGCGGCCCGGGTGCGGGCGCTGTCGCTCGACGAGATCGTCGGCAGCCTGCATGACCGCTTCCGGTTGTTGACCGGGGGCGCGCGCACGGCGGTGCGCCGCCAGCAGACGCTGCACGCGTCGGTGGACTGGTCGCATGCGCTGCTGACCGAGCCCGAGCGGGTCTTGTTTCGCCGGCTTGCGGCGTTCATGGGTGGATTCGATCTCGACGCCGCCCATGCCGTCGCCGGCGGCGACCGAGGTGGAGCGCTTCCAGGTCCTCGATCAGCTCACGCTGCTCGTCGACAAGTCGCTGGTGGTGGCCGAAAGCACCGGCGGCCGAATGCGTACCGGCTGCTGGAAACCGATGCGCCAGTACGCGCTGGAGAAGCTCGGCGAGTCCGGCGAAGCCGACACGGTGCGTGACCCGCCACCGCGACCACTACACCGCGCTGGCAGCCGCAGCTCGACGCTCCGGCGCCAGCCGGCCATCAGCAGCGTGTCGACCAGGCCGAAACCGAGATCGACAACCTGCGGGCGGCATTCGCGTGGAGTCGCGAAAACTCCGACGTCGAGCTGCGCTTGCAGCTCGCGTCATCGCTGCAGCCGCTGTGGCTCACCCGGGGCCGCCTGCGCGAAGGGCTGGCCTGGTTCGACGCGGCACTGGCCGACCTCGACGCCGTCGACCGTCGAGGTAGCACCGGCGGTGCTGGCGCGGACGCTCGCCGACGCGGCCCTGCTCGACGGCTGGGTGGGAGTGCCCGAACGGCATGGAGCAGGCCACCGAAGCGCTGGCGATCGCTCGCCAACTCGACGACCCATCCCTGTTGGTGCGCGCCCTCACCGCGTGCTTCGGTATCGGCCGCCTTCAACCCCGACGTAGCGGGCAACTACTTCGCCGAGGCCATCGAGTTGGCACGCGCCCTGGGCGACAAATGGAGACTGAGCCAGATGCTGGGCTTCCAGGCGTATGCGGCCATGATTGCCGGGGACCCGATAACGCGAGCACGCGGCCGAGGAAGGGCGCGACCTCGCCGACGCGATCGGTGACCGGTACGCGTCCGGTCAGTGCCGTCTGTGCGGGTATCGCCGGAGGGCGTGTGTGCGGGAAACCTCGTGGGCGCCGACGCAGCATTGCGCGGAGTTGATCGCCGACGCCGACGCGGCAGGCGACCCGTTGTGCAGGTTCAACGCCCTCATAACGCAGAGCTTTGGTCCTGGGGTGGCAAGGGCAAGACCGCTGCCGCGCGGGCCGTCGCCGAAACGGCCATCGCATCCGCCGCCGAACTCGGCGCGGTGATCGAGGGACTCGGCTATCCGACGTTGGGTTGTGCGCACGTCGCGGCGGGTGACGTTACGGCCGCCAGGGACTCTCTTATCCAGGCCTACAGCCGCATACCGGACGCCGGGTTTACGACGACGAACACGCTATGGCGAGCCGAAACGGAGCTTGCGGCGGGCGATGTCGTTGCGGCCCGCGTCTGGGCCGATCAAGCGGTGTCGGCAACGCAGGGGTTTTTTCGGATGATGGCGCTGACCGCCCGTGCCCGGGTGGCGCTCGTTGAGAGCGACGCCCAAGCAGCCGAGCGTGACGTGTACGACGCGCTGGCGTGTGCAGCCGACAGCGGAGCACAACTGGGCGTACCCGCCGTCTTCGACTTTCTTGCTTGCCTGGCCGCGCAAGCCGAAAGTTACGCCGAAGCGGCCAGACTCGTCGGTGCTGGCCGCGGCCGATCCGGCAACGCACCGGCGAGGTCCGGTACCAGATCTACCAAGCCGACTACGAGGCGTTGATCGCCGGGCTCCGAGATGCCATGGGCCAGAACGACTTCGACGCCGCGTGGGCCGAGGGCGCGGCGCTGTCGACCGAGGAAGCGATCGCCTACGCCCGACGCGGCCGCGGCGAACGTAAGCGCCCCGTCCAGTGGCTGGGCCTCACTCACTCCCGCCGAACTGGACGTCGTCAGGCGGGTCAGTGAGGGCTTGGGCAATAGGGACATCGCCGCAAAGCTTTTCGTCTCACCCCGCACGGTCGAGACCCACCTCACGCACGTCTACACCAAGCTGGGCCTGAGTTCGCGTGTCCAACTCGCCCAGGAGGCCGCGCGTCACGCCTGAGTTGCCCTGAATTGGCGCCACTGCCTGGAAATCGGGTGGTCCTGTTTTGTCGTACCCGGCTGCGATGATGGCGTCATGTCTTCGACCGCATCCGCTTGCGCCGTGGTGGTGAGTCCTGCGCGAGCGTCTTGAGGTGTTGTTCGAGGAGTTGGCGGAGTTGGCCGGTCAGCGCAATGCGATCGATGGGCGCATCGTCGAGATCGTGGCCGAGATCGATCGCGACGAGCTGTGCGGGAGCGACCGGTGCGCGCTCGGTGCCGGCGTTGGTGGCCTGGAAGCTGGGCTCCTCGTCGGCCAACGCCCATACGATCGCCACGGTGGCGGGCCGGTTGCAGGAGTTTCCTCGCTGCGCGCAAGGCATGCGGGAGGGTCGGTTGTCGCTGGATCAGGTCGGGGTGATCGCCGCGCGCGCCGGCGACGGTTCTGATGAGCATTATGCAGAGCTGGCCGCGGTTGCGTCGGTCAATCAGTTGCGCACCGCGGTCAAGCTGGAACCGCGACCCGAGCCCGCATCTCGCCCGAGGCCGAACCGCAGCGCCTCGATCACCCAGACCTCCGACGAGCGAGGGTCAGCTGCTGGCGGATCAAGCTTGCCGCACCTGGATGCGGCGAAGTTCGATGCGGCGTTGGCGTCTCATCGTGATGCGCTGATCGCCGAGTGGAAACGCGATCACGGCGATGGCGAGGGCGCAGTCAGATCAGCGGCCGCCGTTGCCGAGCACCGTCGAGGCGTTCATGCGGCTGATCGAGGCGGGCTGGGACGCCGAGGCGGCGCGCCGCCCGCACGGGCAGCACACCACGGTGGTGGTGCACGTCGACGTCGAACAGCGCGTCGCGGCCCTGCATCTGGGTCCGCTGCTGTCCGACGCCGAACGTCGCTACCTGACCTGTGATGCCACCTGCGAAGTCTGGTTCGAACGTCACGGCGAGGTCATCGGCGCCGGGCGGGCGACCCGGCTGATCAGCCGGCGGCTGCGCCGCGCGCTCGAGCACCGCGACCGCATGTGCGCGGTTCCGGGTTGTGGTGCCACCCGCGGTCTGCATGCCCACCACATGCGGCATTGGGAAGACGGCGGCCCCACCGAGTTGTCCAATCTGGTGCTGGTATGCCCTTATCATCATCGGTTGCACCATCGCGGCGTCATCACGATCACCGGGCCCGCCAGACGATCTCGTCGTCACCGACAGCTCCGGCCGACCGCTCAGCGCGGGATCGCTGGCCCGTCCGCCCAACTCAGCCCCCGCCGGCTGTGCCACCGTGCCCGGGACCTACCGGCGAGCGCGCCGACTGGTGGTGGTACAAACCCTTCCAACCCCAAACCACCACCAACAACCAACTGATATGTAGTGAAGTTTGTCAAGTAGGGCATGGGGAGGCGCCGTCGGGGAGCTACCCCGACGGCGCCTCTTTGCTTTCCTCCGCGGTCGCGTGGTGAGCGTGTCGTTGGCGACGCGCGGTCAGACTGATATTCGCGGGTTGGTACCGCAGGACGGTGCTTTCGGCTGGATCGTGTCCGCGTGTCTAGGGTCGAGCGTCGCACCGGCGGAGGGTGCTGCTCATAGTTGTGTCGCGGGTCGATCCACGCGCTGCCACCACCGCGCTCGAGGAGGAAGCAGTCAGGTGGCGGTCAGTCGTCCATGACCGCCAGCGACCAGCACCAGCCGGCCAGTTCGCGGGCGATCGCGACGTTGGCCACTGTCGGGCCGCTTGCGCGCGTTCCAAGAATCCCACCCACCTGCTGTGCAGGCGGCGGTTACCCTCGTCGCCGCGAGCGCGTGCAGCTGCCGGGGCCTGGTCCCACCGCGCACGCATCACCGCTCCCACGCTGATACTGGCGTCGGTGATGCCAAGCTGCCTCGACCAGCAACCGGCGCACGTGGGTGTTCCCGGTCTTGGTGATCGACCCCTGCGCCCGCGTGGAACCCGAGGAGTACTCCGAAGGCACCAATCCGACGAACGAACCAATCGTGTTGCCGGTGAACCGATTCCAGTCGCCGATCTCGACCGCCAACGCGAACCCGGTCAACGTGCGCACTCCGCGCAGACACGACACTCTGCGCACGATCGGGGTGAATTCACTGTCGGCGGCGATCGTCGCTCGATCGCCGAGTCCAAACGTCCACGTCGGGCCTGCATCGTCAACACCGTGCTCGTAGTCGGCGTCGAAGGCCATCCGCGTCGCCGGCGTCAGCAACTGCGGCGCCACTCGGTACGCAACCACCGATCGTGCGCACCGGTCCAGGCCGCACCCCCGTAGTAGACGATGCCGTGGCGCAGCAGCAGCTTGGACAGTCGATGGCGCGCCCTCATCAGATCACCGCGGCAGTCCTCCCGGGCCCGCACCAGATCACGGGCAGCTTCCTGATTCACGCTCGGGATCGACACCGAAGTGACCTCGTCCAGGCGCAGCAACCGCGCCAGATGCAGCGCATCGCGGGCATCGGTCTTCACCCGGTCCCCGGCCGGGCTTCTGCAGCTTCGACGGCGCCACAACCTCGCACCGAATCCCCGCACCGGTCAGCGCCCGATACAACCCGAAACCGGTCGGCCCGGCCTCATAGGCCACCGCCACCGGTCCCGGCAACTGCCGTGATCCACGCCCGAATGTGCTCATGCGACGGGGTCAACCGGGTCTGGATCACCTCCCCAGTCACACCATCGATGCCGCTGCCACGACTGAACGTGCGTGCACGTCCAGCCCAACACTCGTACGCTCAGTAAACACCGGGGCCTCCCACCACTGTCGGATAGACCGGGCAGGCGCACTCCCCACTCGGTAACCCACGAACATGGGTGAGCGAGGCCCCGGCCCGCAACCCCCAACTCAATGCCGAGCGGTTACCCATACCGTCTAGCGTCGTTACAAAGACCCGCCGCTACCGGCAATGCCTTGAAGCTCAAACACGCGGGCATAAGAGGGTTCGCTCACGCTACCCGGCTCCCGAGCGCGTCGTGGACATCGCGGCCGACGACCCGCTACCCCAAGGCCCTCATCAACACCGCCGCTCATTTGCTGGGACGTGGGCAGCTCGAGGTAGCGCTCCAGGTTGCGATGCATGTTGATCACGCGGCGTTCCTCGCTGGACAGCACCATGTGGGTGAAGCCGGGTTGATGCATGCCGCGTTGCAAGCCTGGAAGCACCGCGATGTCCTGAGTGAGCACCAGGCCCGGTTCGGCGTCACCGGCGGTCGTGCGGACATCCGTCGGCTTGGTGCGCGGCGCACCCGGCGGCATTCGTGTCATCAAGAACATGATCAGCTCGCCCTTATCGGGGGAGGGGTCGGAGGCGGGCCGCGAGCACATGACGGTCAGGTGATCGGCGTTGGTCAGCAGCGTCATGTTGGGAAACACGTTGTACTGGTGCAAACGGGTCATCCGGTCGGTATCAGCCCAGTCGAGGTCCACCCCGCGGCTCGCGGCGAATGCCCGGGTCCGGTCCGCGATCAGGTCCTCAACCGTCTGCCCGGGCCGGCGTTCGTCGGCGGGGAACGGTGTGCCTTCGGCCGCGCCCATCAGCGCGCCCTGCGTGTAGACGTAGGCGTTCCAGACCTCTTCGTCACTGAGCGCGCCGTCAAAGCGTGGGCTTTGCACACCATAGGGCTGGTCCGATTTCCCGGTGTGACCCCAAACCTGTTGTGGCGCATGAATGTCGTCGACGCAGCGCAGCAATTCGGGATGCAGGGTCTGGATGTGGTAGGTCTCGCTGTAGCCGTCGGCGATGGTCTTCCAGTTGGCGTCGACCTCGACGGTGAGCGTGGCGTAGCAGCGGAAATCCCCCAGGTGGCACCAGGCGATGTCGTCGGGCACCGCCTCCAGGTATTCGGTCAACGGCATCGCGCCGAGGTCGAGGTTGACGAAGACGAGTCCGTCCCAAGTCTCGACCCGCGCCGGCATCAGCGGGAAGTCAGACATCCGTAGCGAGCCGAAGCCCTTGCGGTTGGGCACCCGCTTGAGTGCGCCGGCCAGGTCCCAGGTCCAGCCGTGATAGCCGCATTTGAGTTCGCGCAGTCCCGAACCCGATCCGGTGCACAGCGAGTTGCCGCGATGGCGGCAGACGTTCTGGAACGCGCGCAGCATGCCGTCGTCGTCGCGGACGATCAGTACCCCGTATGGGCCGCACCGGTACTCGAAATAGTCGCCGGGCGCCGCGACGTGGTCGACCATGCAGGCGACTTGCCACACCCTCGGCCACATCCGCTCCATCTCGAGCGCGGCGAACGCGGGGGAGTAATAGCGCTCGGCCGGCACCAGCGTCGGGCTTTCGGGCGGGATGCCGATCGCATCCTCGTCGCGGGTGCGCGCCGGCTTGCCGGCGGCACCGCGTCATGAGCGGAGCCTTAGCGGGCTCCGCGGACCAGGCGGCCGGGGCGGGCCCCGGTGTCGACGTCGTCGCGGCGGGTCACCGTTCCGCTGACGATGGTCGCGGCATAACCGCTGGCGCCCTGCAGTATCCGGTTTCCGCCGGCGGGCAGGTCGAACGCCATCGCCGCGGGGTGCAGCGTCAGCGCGTCCATGTCGATGACGTTGATGTCGGCCTTCTTGCCGCGGCTCGATGGTGCCGCGGTCGGTGAGCCCGAACAGGTGCGCGGTGTCGCGAGATTGCTTGCGGATCACGTATTCCAGGGACAGCTTCTCGCCCCGGTGCCGGTCCCGCGCCCAGTGCGTGAGCAGGAAGGTCGGGTAGGACGCGTCACAGATCATCCCGCAGTGGGCGCCGCCGTCGGAGAGTCCGAGCACGCCGGCGGGGTGCAGCATCATCTCGCGGATCGCGTCGTGGTTGCCGTCGGCGTAGTTGAACAACGGCAGCATCAGCATGGCGGTCGCGTCCGACTCGAGCATGAGGTCGTACAGCGTGGACAGCGGATCCTCGCCGCGTGCCTTGGCGATGGCCGCGACGGTGCGGTCCGGCGTGGGCTCGTAGTCCGGCGGATCGCCGAGCGCGTACAGCCGTTCCAGCGAGTGCTGCACCAGGGCGAACATCCCGTCGAACAACAACGTGGGGTCGGCGGGCAGGTCGTCCTCGGACAGGATCGCCGCCTTCACCGCGGGGTCGGCCAGCCGCTGCGCGAGCTCGTCGCGGCTGCACTCGGCCTTCAGCCGGCGGTAGGTGGGCCGGTGGCTGAAACCGTGATGGCCCTGGAAGCCGATCATCATGCCGAACGGGCGCGCCGCGACCTGGGGGTAGAGGCGGCCGCCCGCGGCGTGCGCGTCCGCGGACAGGTCCAGCATCTCGCGCCACAATTTCGGATCGGCGTCCACCTGGATCAGCGCGAAGGACACCGGCCGGTCGATCTCGCCGCTCAGCCGCCGCATCCAGTCCAATTCCTTCTTGGGCGCGACGATGTCCTCGCCCGCGGCCCCCTGCGGGGCCAGCTCGAACACCGCCTGACCGCCGGCCGCCATGGCGCGGCCGAGACCGAACAGCTCGTCCTCGGCGGCGAACGTGCCGGGGACCGGTTCGCCGTCCATCGCGCGGTGGCCCATCGTGCGCGACGTGGAAAATCCGAGCGCGCCGGCCTCGATCGCCTCGCGGACCAGCCGTCCCATCGCCTCGATGTCCTCGGGGGTGGCCGGCTCGTTGCGGGCGCCCCGCTCGCCCATCGCGTAGGCGCGGACCGCGCCGTGGGCGACCTGGCTGCCCACGTCGACGGCGAACTTCTGCTTGCCGACCGCGTCGAGGTACTCGGGGTAGGTCTCCCAGCCCCAGGTGATGCCCTCGGTCAGCGCGGTGCCGGGAATGTCCTCGACGCCCTCCATCAGCTCGATCAGCCACTGCTCACTGCCGGGCCGCACGGGCGCGAAGCCGACGCCGCAGTTGCCGGTCACGATCGTGGTCACGCCGTGGCCGCTGGACGGCTCGAGCAGGCTGTCCCAGCTGACCTGGCCGTCGTAGTGGGTGTGGATGTCGACGAAGCCGGGGGCCACCACATGCCCTGTGGCGTCGATGGTTTCGGCCGCCTCCCCGTTCATCGCGGGGCCGTTGGCGGAGCGGCGCACGACGTCGACGATCTTGCCGTCCTTGATGCCGATATCGGCGGCATAGCGTTCCGCGCCCGTGCCGTCGACGACCGTTCCACCGATGATCTTCAGGTCGAACATGAGACTCCTCTTCGCCGCCGTGGGCTGCCTCGGGAGCGCAGAGCGCTGAGGCGCGCAGCATTTCGCTACGGTAGGTAGCGTAACTCCTGGCGCGACGAAGGCAATAGCCTCAGCCGAATTGGGCCGGCCCTACAGAGAACCCTTCAGGGCCGCGACGGTTTCCAGATCATCGAGCGCCGCGACGCCGCGGCGCACGCCTTCCATCGCGATGTTCTCGACCTGCATTCCGCCCATTCCGGCGGTGATCAGGGGGCGACATATCGCGTATAGCGCGCCCTGGCGGTAACCGCAGCCACAGTCGTCGCGGTCCAACTCGGGTCCGCCGGCCGCCGCTAGCGCCCGGCGGTAGTCATCGAGTAGTTCGCGCTGGTCGGCCTGCCGGTCCTCCGGTGTCAGGCTGGTGATCAGGGTGTAGGCCAGTTCGCGCGAGGGGTGTCCCGCGCCGCACCGCCTGCCAGTCCAGCAGCCCGGCCTTGCCGCCCTGGAAGTACATGTTGCCCGGATGAGCGTCGCCGTGCATGACCGTGTGCGGAGGACTGTCGATCAGTGCGGCGACGGCGCGGTAGTTGTCGGCGATGAAGCTGCCGTTCGCCCACCGGGACCGTGGTCCGCTCGGCGAGACGCTTGATCGAGGTGTGCATCAGCGAACCGGTCAACAGCGACGTGACGTCGCCCGACGGCGTGTACAGCCAGCCCATCGCACCGCGCCCGTCGCGCGGCAGCCGGCCCCAGAAGGTGGCGTGCAGTTCGGCCAGCAGCTCGATGATCAGGCTCGCCTGATCGGCCGACAACGGATGCAAGGTGTCCGGGAACTCGCACAACTCGGCCGGCAGGTCTTCCAGAACCAGCAGGTAGCGGCCAGTCCAGGCGTCGAACGCCGCGCCGTAGCATAGGGGACACCGATGACCTGCGGCGCGAGCTCGCGTGTAGAACCGCACCTCGGTGTGCCCGAGGCGGCCGAGTTCGCCCATCAGCCGGGTAGCGGCGCTCTGCGCCGCGACCTTGACGAACACCGAGTCGGGTACGTCTTTGCCGGTCAACACCAATCGGGCCACGCGAGGACGTACCCGCGTCCCTGGCTCAGGACGCGGACCGACCGAACGGTGGTCCCCATGACTCGGGAAAGCACCGCAGGATCGATGCCTTCGACCGTTCGAGGAAGGCCGAATCGGCCTCCCACCACCGCGTCAGCGGCCACTCGGCCCGCGCCGCGGCCCAGGTGGGCGGCCAGGCCGAGGATAGAGAACGCTTGTCCCAGAGGAGTTTTCATGTCCACCCATCCTCGTTTGCGATCCTGCCGCAGTGCTGCGTTCTCAACACCGGCGTTTCGGCGATGAATCCTATTGCAACACAAAGCCTTAGTAAGGAAGAAAGAGCGATTGATGGGGTACTCCGCCGCGGACGAATCCTTCACCCACCAGCTTCCGGCGACGTTCGACCAGGCTGCACAGCGCCGACCCGACATGGTCGGATCGGTGCTACTTCTTCGCCGCGTCGCCGGACGTACTCGGATCGACGAATCCTCGGCGACGGTCCGGTAGCTGCCACGCGAACAGCGCATCCAGCAGGTGCTCGCGCAGTCGGGCTGATCAGGCGTTACAGCCGGGCCGCGTCAGGCCGGTCCACGTCAACGTGACACGGTGCCCTGAGGCGTGGGGTCGATGGTGACGTCGTCGGCGAGCGTCTCCATCAGCGGGATGCCGCGGCCGCGCATCTGGTACTGGACGGGCTTTTTCTGTCGCCACCGGCCGCGGTCGTCGACGGACACCGCCAGGGTGTCCGAGTCGCCGTCATAGGCCGCCAGCACGTCGACGGTCCCGCGCTCCGCGGCGTCGACGTAGGCGAATTCCGCGGCATTGGCGATCGCCTCGTTCACCGCCAGCACGAGATCACTGAAGCGGTCGTCGTCAAGCGAGAAATATCGTTCGAGCCACACCCCGAACTCGGCGCGGGTTCGGGCCGCGCTGCGCGCGTCGGCGGCCACTCGCGTCCGCACGAAGCGGGATCGGTCATCGATGTTCGACACGTTCTGCGGCTGACCAGAGCGGCCCATCGTCCCCAGTTGCGTCCCCACTCCGCCGAGGCTCACTCACCAGCGATGCCGCTCAGCGCACCGTCAAGGCTGCTGTAGAGCGAGAGCACGCTGTCGATTCCCATCAGTTTGATCGGCCGGCTGGTGGCCGAGCCGTTGGCGACCACCGCGAACTGCGTCGGCGGCTCAACGTCCGCCTGCGCGGTCACCAAAACGGTCATCCCGGCCGAGGCCAGAAAACCGACCTTGGACAGATCAACGATCAGTGCCGCGGGCTTGGTGGCCAGCGCGGTCTGAATGGCATCGGCCAGCTGCGGCGAGCTGAGCATGTCGACTTCGCCGGAGACGGTGAGCACGACCGCCTGATCTACCTGGTGTTTGCCCACTTCAAAAGCGGTCGGATCGACAAGATCGCCGGATTGTTCACCCATGGTCTATCACTCACATTCGGTCCCATGCGGGACACCACTAGCTCTACCAGCCATTGCCATATCCGGGGGCTGTTGATTCAACCCGCGGGAACACGCTTGCCTACGGAGGAGACGCACCCCGTCGATCTGCGTACTAAATGCAGATACAGCTACAAGTGTTTAGGCAATGGTAGGACACGCGGCGTACCACGCTCAAAACGCTGCACGATTTCGGGCGCCGCGCCGTGCAACGTCGACGTTTTCGCGCTGCTGCGGGAGTGCCACGGTGCCTTCGCGCTGCTGCTCTTCCTCGCGTTTATCGCCCACATGCCGGCGGTACTCTTCCACACGCTCGTCTTGCGTGACCGGCTACTCGACCGCATGGCGCTGTGGCGCACCAAGCCGTCGCCGGGCAGCCAAACCGACGCTGAGACCGAGATCGCAGTCTGACGACCTGTCTGCTCGGGCTCGAAGTGGCCGAATATGATCGGCACGATTCAGACTTGAGCGCGCGGGCACGGGCCGGGCGTGCGGTGCCCGTGAGGGCCACGAGGAACTGGGAGAGTTCAATGTCGAACCAGCAGCAGGCGGAACGGATGACGTCGGGGAAGGGCTTCATCGCGGCGCTCGACCAGAGCGGCGGTTCGACACCCAAGGCGCTGCGCCTCTACGGCATCGAGGACAACTCGTACTCCTCCGAGAAGGAGATGTTCGACCTCATTCACCAGATGCGCTCGCGGATCATCACGTCTCCGGCGTTCACCGGTGACCGCGTGCTGGCGGCCATCCTGTTCGAGCAGACCATGGACCGCGAGATCGCGGGCAAGCCGTCGACCACTTACCTGTGGGAGACCAAGGGCGTGGTGCCCATCCTGAAGATCGACAAGGGCCTGGCGGACGCGTCCGACGACGTCCAGCTGATGAAACCGATCCCGGGCCTCGACGAGCTGCTGGACCGGGCCGCCGGCCTGGGTGTCTTCGGCACCAAGGAGCGCTCGGTGATCGGCGGCGCCAACCCCAAGGGCATCGCGGCCGTGGTCGCGCAGCAGTTCGAGCTTGGCCACCAGGTGCTCTCGCACGGCTTGGTGCCCATCATCGAGCCCGAGGTGACCATCTCGATTTCGGACAAGGCCGCAGGCCGAGGGCATTCTGCGCGACGAGATCACCAAGCAGCTCGACGCCGTGCCCGAGGGACAGCGCGTCATGCTCAAGCTGAGCCTGCCCACCGAGGTCAATTTCTACCGCTCCCTGATCGAACACCCGAAGGTGATGCGGGTGGTCGCCCTTTCCGGTGGCTACTCCCGCGAGGAAGCCAACGAGTTGCTGGCGAAGAACACCGGGTTGATCGCCAGCTTCAGCCGGGCTCTGACCGAGGGGCTGACCGTCGACCAGTCCGACGAGCAGTTCAACGCCACTTTGGACAAGGCGATCCAGTCGATCTACGACGCCTCCGTCGCCGGCTGATCTAGTAGCGGTGCTGGGCCATGCGTGGCGGCCCGGTGTCGCCTTCGTCGGAGACCAGAGCGGGCACCATTTCACTGGTCACCAAGCCCTCGTGTTGGGTCAATTCGTCGATGATGGCGAAGGATTCGGCGATGTTGGCCGGGGTGTCGATCACGACGGTGACGACGGGTACCCGGCGGGTCAGCGAGAACAGTCCGTCACCGTGAGGCGGGCGGTCGCCGTGAAAGCCCCAGACGCCGCGCAGCACCGTCGCGCCGTCGGCGGTTTTGGCCTGGCGCAGTCGCTGGACAATCGCGCGGTGGATCGGAACACCGCCGTGCTGTGCCGACTCGGAGGTGTAGATCGTCAGCTGCTGGAACAGCGGCAAGCCGCGCTCGTCCACGCCGGGCAGGGCGTGCGGCCGCTCCAGGAATTGGCCGTCGCGCTTGCATACCCGAACCCGCTCGAGGGTGATCAGGGGCCTGCGCAGCAGTTCGCCGATCTCCGGTAGCACGCGACCGATCCGCTCGCCGGATCCGACGACGACGACCATCATCGGTACGTCGGCGTTGCGTCCAAAGAAGTTGGCGCGTTGGCGTTTCCCGTGCGCGACACCGTCCACGCCGAGCAGCACCGTGGCGCCGGTAAGGCCGCTCCGGTGCATCACATCGCATAGGGCGATGTAGGCGGGCGAGCCGTTGACGCGTTGCTTGCGGCCGACGTAGATCGTCAACTTGACGGCGTCACCCAGATCTTCGGTTAACTGTGGCGCCCCGATGTTTTCGTGGAGCAGCCGAGCGCGCTCGAGGGTGACCAGCCCGCGCTGCTTGACGGCCAGCACCGGGTCGAGTAAGGCCTCGATCTTCGTCCTCGTGTCGACCGCGATGATCGCCACCGGCGGATCCTCGGACAACGTCAAGGATTCGTCGGTGCGCAAATAGTGACCGGTGCCGAATCCGCCGATGCCCCGCAGCAGGACGCCGCAAGCGATTCGGTGCCGTGCGTACAGGCCGAGCAGGACATCGGAGACAAAGCTGCCCCCCGTCCGCCTACGCTCGGCCATATAGGTGGTGAGCTTCAGGCAATCGTCGTCCATCGCCGCTCCCGTCGCCTTGCCGGTGAGCCTACCCCGTTCGCAGACATCAAGCGCCGCAGCGTGTTCGACGCGGGCTACGTCAGCGCAGCTCTTCGGTCGGTACCCCGTAGCGGTCCTGGTAGGCGCTCACCCGCTCGCGTACCTCGACGGCGTCCAGCCCGGTGTCCGACCAGGTGTAACGCGCGGCGCCCGCCGTCCGAAGGATGAGCGGCTAAGAAGTCGCGCATCCTCTGCTCGGCGGCGGGCCGCAGTTCACGGCCCAGCTTCTCGTAGATATCGCCAACCGGCGGTCCACGGGTCCTTCATGAAATCCGCAAACTGCACGTCGATCACCCGGCCCGTCGGCACAGCACCGCTGTCGCGCAGCGTCATGCTCGCGTTCCAGGCCGACGACGATCTCTTCATACGACTGGGCCGCGCACTCGGCGATGTTCGGATTCGTCGCTGGCACATTCGTCGCAGGTGGTGGTCAGCGCGGCGATCGACGAGATGACGTTGAGCGGGTCGCGGTGCGTCTGCACGATCAGCGCGTCGGGATACTCGGCCAGCAGCGCGTCCAGCTGCCACAGATGCGCCGGCGATTTCAGCAGCCACTGACCCGGCACACCGGATTGCAAGTGCTGCAGAGAAGATTCGGTGGTAGCGGTAGGCGCCGGCGTGATCCGCTTCATACAGCAACCAACGGTAGTAACTCGGCAGGCTGTACTGCACCGAGAAGATCATGCTGGTGAACTCGACTGGCGGTGATCCGCACGCACTCCTGCCCGACCAGCGCGCCCATCGGGTGAAAGCCAAAAAGCCCGGCATGATCTGCTCGGAAGTCGATCCTGGCCTGCGTCCTGCGCGATCCGGGGATCGTCTGTGGTAGGTCTCGGGCCGCGGCACCGGGCAGGGCTCGTCCACCTCCCAGGTCAGCGGTGCGCGCAGCTCAGGGTCCTGGGCGAGCAAATCGTAAAGGATCGTGGTGCCGGTGCGCGGTTGACCGACGATGAAGATCGGCGCCTTCGATTTCCTCGCCGGCGATCTCGGGGTGTTGCTTGCGCCAATCGATTACGCCCAGTCGGTTCTTCAAAGCGCGCATGAGGTCGAGGTAGAGCGATCTCGACACCGATATCGTATAGCCGCGCCTCATTGATCAGCCCGTCGGTGATCCGGTCGCAGCCCGGTCCGCCAGCCCTCGTCGCCGAAGTCGTCTCTGCCCGTCTTCCTCGCAGGCGGCGGCGATCAGCCTTTCCGGGCCGAATCGCTCCTGCAATGTCATGCTCCGCTCCTGCCCATCGGCGCACCGATACCGTGACCGTCGGGCGGGCTCGGGTTGTCCAGCCAGCGCAGGACCATGAAGCCGCGATGCCGGCCGCCCGTGTCGAGCCAATGGCCGAGCCCGAAGTCTTTCGCAGAGATCGCGATCCGCACCCGCCCGTCAGCATCCGGGCTGGACGCCGCGGTTCGTCACCGAACTGTGCCGACGTCGCGGCTCCAGGCATTCATGCCAGATGTTTTCCAGCGTGACGTTCCAATACCGGGTGTCGGGCGGCTCGATGTCGAGAACCAGCGCCTCGCCGGGTTCGAGCCGGAAGGTACCCATCATGTACAGGTTGTCCGGGCGTGGTGTCGGCCGCACCCAGATCGGCTGCTTGCGGCCGTCAGCAGGTGTTCGGCGTTCGCAGCAGTTCGGGCTTGATGGTGCGGTGCAGCGTCGACGAGCTTCATCAGCGACCACGCCATCGCGGTGAATTGCTCGGCGAGTTCGTCGTCGGTCAGCGTCGTCAGCGGGTCCGGGTCCAGCGCCTCGATGCGCAGCGTCGCCAGTTCCTCGGCTCGCCCGGTCGCCGATGTACTCACGGACGACCACCGACGAGGCGTCGTCGGGGATCTTCACCCACTGCGCGCCAGCCAGATCCGACGGTTCGGTCTCGTGCCGAGAGCACGAGCGCGAATTCACCCGTGCTCGAGCGCCAATTCGACTCGCTGACGTAATCGGCCATCCGCCGCGGGGTCAGTCCGGTGCCGGCCAGGATCTGGAATCCCAGGTAGGCGCTGGTGCCGCGGGTTCCGGTGATGCGGTAACGCCGTCGCCGCGGATCATCGCCAGGTAGTAGTTGCCGTCCGGGTTGGGGCCCCCGATCATTCTGTTCTCCGAGCACATATCGAAGAACGACGGCCGCTCGAGGTCGGACTCGACGGTCATCTGCGAGCACAGCGACGACACCCGGGCGATCACGCGCAGTCCCTTCGAGCCAGTTCCCGCTCCGATTCAGCGTCTTCGGTCACGATCGTGGTGACGTCGGCCAGCATCTGCTGCAAGAACTGCCACGCCGCTTTGGACGCCTGCGTCGCCTCGGTTTGAGTCATAGTCTCGTAATTAGACGATGTCTCACGCTTTGGATAGTGATTCACGAGATTCGCTCGCCGACCGCAGGCGAAGGGCTACGCGACGGCGTATCGCGGCTGCCGCCGCCGAGGTGGTGGCCACCCGTGGTCTGGCATCAACGAAGGCAGAGCACATCGCGGACGCGGCCTACGTCAGCCTGGCTACCTTCTTCCGCTACTTCAACTCCAAGGAAGATGCCGTCGCCGAGGGCATGAACGTGCACTGGCTGAACCGGATCACCGCCGCGTTGGCGGCCCAGCCGGATGACCTGACCGCGATCGAGGCCGTCGTCGGAGCCTTTCACGACCTTGCGCACTCTTCGTAGACATCTAAACCCAGGTCCGCGAATTGGCAACGCTAACCAGTCGTCCGAGACGCTGGACGCGTGGACGCTGCACATCTACGTGCGCTACGAGCGCGATCGCCGAGCTCATTGCGCCGCGGATGCCTCGGCTGGCGAAACAAGATCCCACGACCTCGCCTGATCGGAGCGCTGGCATGCCACCGTGCGCATCGCGCTCACACTGGCTTTCCCACGTGGCTCCCTACCCGACCGGATCGCCAGGGTCTGCCGCGATCACGATCGGCTGATCGTCAGCGTTGCGCGAGCGCCTCCACGATGAGCCGGGTGGTCCGTTCGGCTCGCCGTCGCGAGTAGGACTGCGCGCCGGAAAGAATCGGATACACCACCCCGCCGACGATCGCGTCCGCTGCCGATTCGGCGACCACCTCGTTGATGCCGTCGGCCAGCAGCCGGGCCCGCACGCTGTCATGCAGCGGCGCGCTGAATCCGGCTCGCAATTTGACGGCGGTGTCCTCATGTTCCATGCAGGCGACGGTCAGCGTTCGCAGCATGGCCGAACCCCGCGGCGTCGTCAGGCTTGCGAACAGCTTGCTCACCCAGCCGACGAGGTCGGTGCTGAGGTCGCCGCTGTGGTTGACCGACGCGAGCAGCTTGTCGGCGTCTTCCAGCATGACATCGGCGACCAGCGCGGGACGGGTGGGCCACCACCGGTAGATGGTCTGCTTGCCGACACCGGCGCGGGCGGCGACCGCCTCGATGGTAAGTCCGTCGAAGCCGCGCTCGAGGAGCAATTCTCGGGTGGCGGTGACGATCGCTGTGCGGGACTTCTCGCTGCGCCTCCTGGGCGAACCCGCTTGCACGTTCGCTCCGCTCAGATCGGTTGGCATCTGGTGGTCCTCGCTTCTGCGAACTCAGATCGAAAGCCGGCTGATCGGGGCGCGCTTTACATACCCTGACTCGCGCCGGTAGTCTTCCACAAGACGAGACGGTCCGTCTTGTAACGAAAGGATAGCAGTCCGTGCGGCCAACGCCAGTTATCTTTCGGCCGTCCTCGTGAGTCTGGGATTGAGCCCGGAGCAGCTGGAGCTCAGCGACGCCGTGGGGCAATTCGCCGCCCGGCACGCCCCCATTGTCGCGACGCGTGACAGCTTCGACGACCTCGCGGCCGGACGCGTACCCGGATGGTGGGATGCTCTGGTTGCCAACGGTTTTCATGCCGTGCATCTGCCCGAAGAGCTGGGCGGCCAGGGTGGACGGCCGATCGATGCCGCATGCGTTCTTGAATCGGCCGGCAAGTCGCTGTTGCCCGGACCGCTGCTGCCGACGGTGGCCGCCGGAGCCGTCGCGCTACTCGCCGATCCGACGCCGGGCGCACAGTCGTTCCTGCGCGACCTCGCGTCCGGCGTCACCGCGGCGGTTGTGTTACCCGACGACGGCGGCCTGCAGGCGCGGGTCGAAGACGGGCACTGGCTGATCAGCGGCGCCTCAGGGGTCACCGCGGGCGTATGCGCGGCGCGGGTCATCCTGGTCGGCGCCCGAACCGAGGACGCCGAAATCGTCTGGGCGCTCGTCGATCGCGAAAAGCCCACGGCCACGGTCGAAGCCATCGCCGGCACCGACCTCGTCGCCGATGCCGGGATCCTGCGCCTCGACGACTACGGGGCGGCCGATGTCGACGTGCTCAGCGGCATCGACCCGGAGCGCGCCCGCTGTGTGGTCGTCGGACTCGTCGCCAGCACGACCGCCGGCATCGTCGCAGTGGTGCGTGCAGGCCGTCACCGCGCATCTACGCATCCGCGAGCAATTCGGCAAGGTGATCGGCACGTTCCAGGCGCTGCAGCACAACGCGGCAATGCTGTTGGTCAACAGCGAACTGGCCACCGCGGCCGCCTGGGATGCGGTACGCGCCGTGGATGAACCACTCGACCAGCACCGAATCGCCGCTGCCGGTGCGGCCGTGATTGCGATCTCGCCGATCCCGGACCTGGTGCTCGACGCCCTGACGATGCTCGGCGCGATCGGCTTCACCTGGGAACACGACGTGCACCTGTACTGGCGGCGGGCCATCAGTCTGGCGGGATCGATAGGTCCCGCGAATCGCTGGGCGCGACGGTTGGGGGAGCTCACGTGCACCCAGACCCGTGACATGTCGGTCAATCTCGGCGACGCGGAATCCGAATTCCGTTCCTGGGTGGCCGAGACGCTGGATGCGGCCCTGCAGTTGCGCAACGACAAACCCGCACCGCACGGCGATTACGAGCACCTCGCCACCGGGCCGCAACGCACATTGATCGCCGACGCCGGCCTCATGGCGCCGCACTGGCCGGCCCCGTGGGGCGTCGATGCGGATCCGTTGAAACAGCTCATCATCGACGAGGAATTCGCCAAGCGACCCGGCCTGGTCCGGCCATCGTTGAACATCGCCGAATGGATCCTGCCCTCGGTGTTGGCCGCCGCACCAAAAGACTTGCAGGAGCGGCTGATTCCGGCGACGCAACGTGGCGACATTTTGTGGTGCCAGCTGTTCAGCGAGCCGGGAGCGGGCTCCGACCTCGCGTCGCTGGCCACCCGGGCGACAAAGGTCGACGGCGGCTGGCGGATCAACGGCCATAAGATTTGGACGTCGTTGGCGCAGTACGCTGATTTGGGCGCGCTCCTCGCGCGCACCGACCCCGAAGCCAGCAAGCACCGCGGCATCGGCTATTTCATCCTCGATATGCGTTCCCCGGGGGTGGAGATTCAACCGATCAAGACGGCGACCGGGCAGGCACATTTCAACGAGGTGTTCCTCAACGATGTCTTTGTTCCCGACGAGATGCTGTTGGGCGGCCCGACCGAAGGTTGGAGCCTTGCGATCGCCACGATGGCCGAAGAGCGTTCGGCCATCGGCGGATACGTCAAGTTCGACCGGGCCGTCGCCCTGCGCCGACTCGCCGCAAAACCCGGACCCGACCAAGACGATGCGCTACGTGAGCTTGGCGAGCTCGACGCCTACACCAACGCGATCAGGGCGCTCGGGGTGCGGGAAACCATCCGGCTGCTCGACGGCCAGGCGTCCGGCCCGGCGTCCAGCATCGCCAAGGTCGCGATGAACGTGCTGCTGCGCCGTACCTTCCAGGCCACGCTGCAGTTGGCCGGGCAGGTCGCGATGGTCGACGACCCCGACGCCGCCGTCGTGGAACCCTATTTGCATCTGCCGGCCGAGCTCATCGGCGGTGGTACGAGGGAGATCCAGCTGAACATCATCGCGCAGATGATTCTCGGTCTACCCCGAAAGTAAGGCACAGCATGGGATTACGTGGAGAAGCCGCGATAGTCGGATACGTCGAGCTTCCGCCCGAGCGGCTCAACAAGGCCTCACCCGCGCCGTTCGTCCTCGAACAATGGGCGGAGCTGAGCGCCGCCGCGCTCGAGGATGCGGGCCTGCCGGGAGACGTCGTCAACGGGCTCGTCGCGTCACACCTGGCCGAGTCGGAGATCTTCGTCCCCTCCACGATCGCCGAATACCTGGGCGTCCGTGCGAGATTCGCCGAGCACGTCGACCTGGGCGGGGCCAGTGCCGCCGCCATGGTGTGGCGCGCTGCCGCAGCCGTCGAACTCGGCATCTGCGACGCGGTGCTGTGCGCGCTGCCCGCGCGATACATCACGCCGATGTCCAGTAAGAAGCCCAAGACATATGGCGACGCACTGTATTTCGGATCGTCGAGCAACCAATACGGCTCTCCCCAAGCCGAATTCGAAATCCCGTACGGCAACCTGGGCCAGAACGGACCGTACGGCCAGGTGGCGCAACGCTACGCCGCGGTACACGGCTACGACGAACGCGCGATGGCCAAGATCGTCGTCGATACACGCACGAACGCCAACCACACCGACGGCGCGATCTGGAAGGACAAGCCGCTGAGCGTCGACGACGTGCTGGCCAGCCCCGTCATCGCCGACCCGTTGCACATGCTCGAAATCGTCATGCCCTGTGTTGGCGGCGCCGCCGTCGTCGTCGCGAGTGCCGACGTCGCCAAGCGGTCGCGCAATCGTCCCGTGTGGATCAAGGGATTCGGCGAACACGTCCCGTTCAAGACCCCGACGTACGCCGAGGATCTGCTCGACACCCCGATCGCCGCCGCGGCGGAGACTGCGTTCGCCATGACCGATCTGAGCCGTGAGCAGATGGACATGGTCTCCATCTATGACTGCTACACCATCACCGTCCTGCTCTCGCTGGAAGACGCCGGCTTCTGCGAGAAGGGCAAAGGCATGGAATTCGTCGCCAACCACGATATGACCTTCCGCGGCGACTTCCCCCTCAATACGGCCGGCGGGCAATTGGGCTTCGGCCAAGCGGGTTTGGCGGGCGGAATGCACCACGTGTGCGACGCCACCCGCCAGATCATGGGACGCGCGGGCGCAGCGCAGGTTGCCGACTGCAACCGCGCTTTCGTGTCGGGCAACGGCGGCATCCTGTCCGAGCAGACCACCCTGATTCTGCAAGGGGACTGACAGATGAATTTCGAACGACCGATGCCCGTGAAAACGCCGACCAGCGCGCCGTTTTGGGATGCGCTGGGCGAGCACCGCATCGTCATCCAGTACTCACCGTCGCTACAGGCCTACGTGTTCTACCCGCGGGTTCGCGCGCCGCGCACCCTGGCCGACGACCTGGAGTGGCGCGAGATCTCCGGGATGGGCACCCTGTACTCCTACACGGTGGCCCACCGGCCGGTCAGCCCGCACTTCGCCGACGCCGTGCCCCAGCTGCTCGCCATCGTCGAATGGGACGAGGGCCCAAGGTTTTCCACCGAGATGGTCAATGTGGACCCGGCCCGCCTCAAGGTCGGGATGCGGGTCAAACCGGTGTTCTGTGACTACCCGGAGCACGAGGTCACGCTGCTGCGATACCAGCCCGCCGACTGATCTAGGTCGACGACCGCACCACCAGGTGGGCGATGTCGGTCAGCTCGGGAGACGGGGGGACTGGGTGCCCCAGCCGCTCGAAGACCGCGGCAAGCGCAGCGTCGGCAACCGCGCAGGGATCGAATTGCACGGTGGTCAACGGCGGCGTGCTCACCACGCCCATCGGGCTGGCGTCGACGCCCATCACCGCGAGGTCGCCGGGACAGCGCAGCCGCGCTTGGTGAATTCCGTAGAGGACTAGGCAGGCGATCTCATCGCTTTGCGCGCACACGGCGGTCACCCCGTCGCCCACCCAGCTGGCGACCACGTCGGCGGCGTTGTCCAGGGTGACCTCGTCGACCCGCACCGCGGGGAGGTCGCGTAACTGCGCCGCCCGCGAAATGCCCTCGAACCAGTAGTCACCCAGCGGGCGCCATCGGGCAATTCCGGTGTAGGCGAACGCGATCCGGCGATGGCCCCGCTCGATCAGGTGATCGATACGCATTTCGCCCACAGACAGATGCGGGTTCTTGAGCGCGGGCAGGGTCCCGATCTCGATATGGGGGATGCCCGCCTGGGTCACCGCTTGGCGGGCGGCGGCGCTCAGGGGGAACAGACTTGTGATCGCGACGGGGTCGAGATTTTCGATCGCATCGACCATGTGCTGGTCGTCGTCGGTTTCGAAAATCTGCACCTGTAGTAGACCCTCGCGGGCCAGCGCGGTGGTCATCCGGCTGCCGGCCTGCATCGGCATCTCGCCCACGGCCACATGGGGCACCACGTAGAGCACCACACCGCTTTTGCCGCGCGCCAGGTTACGGGCGGCGAGGTTGGGCCGGTAGCCCAGGAGTTTGGCCGCGTGATACACCGCGTCGCGGGTTTCCGGGGAGATGCGGCGGCCCTGGGCGTTGTTCAGCACATAACTGACCGTCGCGGTCGACACGCTGGCCAATCGGGCCACGTCGGCGGTGGTCGGACGCGCAGCTTTGTTCGTGCTCAACTTCCGTTACCTTCCGGGCCCGGTCATGCCCCATGGTGGCACGCGCTGCTCATTGGCATCGCGCCATGCCACATGGGACTTCGCCGGCGCCGCGGTCATGTCGACTAATAGTCCATATCTTGAGCTGGCTGGCGAACACCTTCTCCCAGCCCCAAGGCTAAGGGCGAGCGCGCCTGTGCCGCCGCCGTCCAGCGAATTAGCGGGCAGATACCCTCGTCATCGCACGGCCGCACCGGTTGACACTGTGATACACACCATTATCTACTAGTCGCTAGCAGGCGACTGAGGAGTTCGGCATGAACAAGGACGATCTGACTCTGATCAGCGTGGACGATCACATCGCCGAGCCGGCCGACATGTTCGACGCGCACGTTCCCGCCGCCTATAAGGACCGCGCCCCGCGGGTGGTCCTCGAGCCCGACGGCATCCAGCAGTGGTACTACGGCGAGATCCGCGGACGCAACATGGGCCTGAATGCCGTCGCGGGAAAGCCGCGCGAGATGTACAACATCGACGCCTCACGCTACGACGAGATGCGGCCGGGCTGCTTCAACGTGGACGAGCGGGTGCGCGACATGAACGCGGGCGGCCAGCTGGCGGGGTTGAACTTCCCGAACTTCACCGGCTTCTCCGGTCAGGTGCTCAACCAGGGTCCCGACCGCGAGACGAACCTGGTGATGATCAAGGCGTACAACGACTGGCACGTCGACGAATGGTGCGGGGCCTACCCGGGCCGGTTCATCCCGTGCGGCATCCTGCCGCTGTTCGATGTCGCCGAGGCCGCCAAGGAGGTGAAGCGGCTCGCCGACAAGGGCTGTCACGCCGTCACGTTCTCCGAAAACCCAGAGGCGTTGGAGATGCCCAGCATTCACACCACGTACTGGTACCCGCTCTTCGAGGCCGTCTGCGAAAGCAATACGGTGCTGTGCACCCATGTCGGCTCCGCGTCGCGGTCTCCGCAGGTGTCGACGGACGCGCCGCCCAGCGTGCAGATGACCGCCTCATCGATGATGAGCATGTTCACCTTCACCGAGCTCGATCTGGGCCCAGTTCTGGGCCGACTTCCCGCAACTGAAGTTCTCGCTGACCGAGGGCGACGTCGGCTGGATCCCCTACTTCCTCTGGCGGGCCGAGCACGTCTACAACCGGCACTCGGGCTGGACGCTGGCGACCTTCCCACCCGGCTACGACGGGCCCACCGACGTCTTCAAACGGCACTTCTACACCTGCTTCATCAGCGACAAAGTCGGTGTGCAGAACATGAATTGGTTCAACGAGGACATGCTGTGCTGGGAGTCCGACTTCCCGCACTCCGACAGCAACTGGCCCTTCGCGCCGGAGGACATCATCGCCACCATGGGCCACCTCGACGACTCGGTCATCGACAAGATCACCCACCAAAATGCCATGGCCGCATACTCATTCGACCCGTTCCGGTTTATCCCGAGGGAGCACGCACGGGCCGGCTACCTGCGCGAGCAGGCCACCGACGTCGACGTGGTCACCCATGTCGGCCGCCAGGCCAGCCAGCGTGATCGTGACGCGTGGACGCGGATGACGCAGTTCGCCCTGCAGGCGCAGGCCTCGGCGCAGGCGCCGGTGACGGTCGAGGCTCCCGATATTTCCGGGCGCTCCGCGCGGCGTCGCGCCACCACCCTGGGCAACTGAGCGTGGGAGCCGAGGCGCCGTTCGCGCACTGGCGCGTGCTGGAGTTATGCAACGGCCTGGCGGCGTCCTACTGCGGCAAGATGTTCGCCGACGCCGGTGCCGAGGTAGTGAAAATCGAAGCCCCGCGGGGAGATTCGTTGCGCGACTGGTCGGCCGGCGGACCGCCCGGCGCGTTGTTCGGTTATCTGGCCGCGGGCAAGAAGTCCGTCGTCAATCACGGCCAGGGCGAGATCACGTCGCTGCTGGCAGGCGCCGACCTGATAGTCACCGACCTCACCGACGGATGGACGCTCGACGCCATCACCGCGCACACCGCCGCGACGGCGGTGGTGGTGGCCGTGACGCCGTTCGGCACCACCGGCCCCTACGTCGAAAATCAAGTCGCCACCAACGAATTCATCCTCCAGGCGCTGTGCGGATCGATCGCCGGTCGCGGTTGGCCGGACGACGAACCGGTCCAAGCGGGCGGCCGGCTCGGCGAGTGGCTGGCAGGTACGTTCGCGGCGGCGGTGGCTGCGGCGACAACCCGGCATGCCGCCCGAAGCGGCCGCGGCGAGATCATCGACGTCTCGACGTACGAGGCCATGGCGATCGCCATGGGCGGCCTGTCCGCCATGTCGGCCAGCGTGTTGGGCGTCGAGTCGCTGCTGCACGAACGCAGTCTGGAGCTGCCGTCGATCGTCCCGACGGCCGACGGCATGGTCGGCTTCTGCACCATCACCGCGCAGCAGTTCCAGGATTTTTTGGTGATGATCGGACGCGCCGACCTCGTCGACGACGCCGAACTGGCATCGTTCACCGGACGGGTCGAGCGCCGCGACGAATTCCTGCGCATGGTCACCCAATGGACCCGATGCCGGACCACCCAGGAGATCGTCGATCTCGCGGTGGCATTCCGGATTCCGGTCGCCCCCATCGCGACTCCCGAGATGCTCCCCAAGATCGACCACTTCGTGGAACGCGGCGTCTTCGTCGAATCGCCGGCCGGGGTGCTGGCGCCGCGGGTGCCGTACCGCAGCGACGCGATGGCGACCCGGGCGCCCGCAGAACCGCCGCAACTCGGCGCCGACAACGGGCGCGTGCGATGGCCTGCGCGCCCCGAATCGCCGCGCGGCGACCATGCCGACGCACTGCCGTTGTCCGACGTCCGGATCACCGACTTCACCGCCTTCTGGGCCGGCCCGGTCGCCACCCAACTCTTGGGCGCCCTTGGCGCCGACGTCATCAAGATCGAGGGGGTGCGCCGGCCCGACGGCATGAGGTTTTCCGCCGGCCGTCCGCCCGACTGGGACCAATGGTGGGAATGGGGCCCGGTGTTCTTGTGCAGCAACAACAACAAGCGGGGCGTCAGCATCGAACTCGGCACCGACGCCGGACGAAAGCTCGCGCTCGAGCTCATCGCCGCAAGCGATCTCGTGGTCGAGAACTTCTCCCCCCGGGTAATGGCGAACTTCGGCCTGGAATGGGATGCGGTGCGCGCGGCCAACCCGCGGGCGATCATGGTCCGGATGCCCGCGTTCGGCCTCGACGGCCCGTGGCGCGATCGGGTCGGCTTCGCGCAGACGATGGAACAGGCGACCGGCATGGCGTGGACGACCGGACACGCCGACGGCCCCCCGGTGATCCCGCGCGGTGTGTGCGACCCGATCGCCGGCCTGCACGCCGCCTTCGCCGCCGTCGCGGCGCTGGTGATCCGCGACCGCCAGGGCAGCGGAATGCAGGTGGAATCGACCATGGTCGAGGCCGCGCTGAACGTGGCGGCCGAAATGCTGGTCGAGCATTCCCGCAGCGGAATCGCGATGCGCCGCAATGGGAATCGCGGCCCTGGGGCCAGCCCCCAGGGCGTCTACCGATGCCGCGGTGAGGACGAGTGGGTCGCGCTGGCCGCGATGGACGCCACCGCCCGCGCGTCGCTGGCCGGCCTCCTCGGACAGCCCGGGCTGGAGGAGACCGGCTGGGCCGAGCGTGCGGACGACTTCGACAAACTGATCTCCGCCTGGGCCGCAGAGCGGTCGGTGGCCGAGGCCGTCGAGGCGCTGCGCGCGGCCGGGGTGGCCGCGGCACGTGTCACACCGGCCGCGGCGCTGCTGACCGATCCGCAGCTGCGGGCCCGCGGCTTCTGGGAGACGGTCGACCATCCCGTCGCGGGCTCCTTCCTCTGCACCGGAATGCCTTTCGCGTTCCTCGGTCGGCCGCGGCGCTGGATCCGGCGGGTACCGCCGCTCTACGGCCAACACACTGATGAAGTGCTGACCGAGGTCCTGGGGCACAGTCGGGACGACCTGGCCGCCTTGCGGCAGTCCGGAACCATCAGCGCCCGGCCGGCGGGTTTGTGACATGGCGGTCAGCCTGTGCGTGCCGCCCCGGGCCGGGGAGCTGTGTGCACCGGTGCGATTTTTGGTGCGCCAGGACTCCGTGGTGATGGAGCTGACCGCCCGCCACCGCATCACCAGTGTCGAATGGGACGACGACGAGCACGCCGTCGCGATGGTCGTCGAGATCACCGACCCACAGACGGCACGGCCGGTGGACGTGCGAATCGACATCGTGGAAGTGGCTTCGGCGGCCGACTCCGGGAAGGGCGACGCGCACGCCACGACCATCGGCACCATCACCCGCGAGGGGCGACAATACGAGGTCTGCGGCACCTACCTAGGCGTCGTCGCGGACGAAAACTGAAGGGCTGCAGCCGAATGGGATGTCAGTGACGGCGGCGAAGCGCACCGCGGCGATCGTCGGAGTGTATAACACCCGTCAGGGGCGCCGCCTGGACGGCGAATCCTCACGCGGCCTGGCGATCAAGGCGATTTTGGGTGCGCTCGACGATGCGGGCCTGACACTCGACGTCGTCGACGGCATCAGCGCGAGCCCGCAGTCGACGTCGTTGATCTACGACCTTCGCATCGGACCGGCCTGGCAAGGCCTGGCTTTCGGGGTCGGCATGATCACCGAAGCGGTCACCGCCATCGAGCACGGCATGGCGAACGTGGTGGTGCTGGTCGCGGCCCAGGCCGGCGAGTACCGGGATCACGAGGCCACCGCGCCCTGGACCCGGCCCGAAAACGAATTCGTCGCTCCCTGGGGCATGTTCACCACCGCCGAGTTCGCGCTCATCGCTCGGCGCCACATGCATGTCTATGGCACGACGCGCGAACAACTTTCGATGGTGGCGGCGACGATTCGCAACAACGGCTCGCGCAATCCCGAAGCCGTCTACTACGACCGTGGACCGTTCGGCCCGGACGACATCACCGCGTCCCGGCCCATCGCCGACCCGTTCCATCTCCTGGATTGCGCCACCACCTCCGAAGGCGGGTGCGCGCTCGTCGTGGCCAATATCGATGCGGTCGACGTCGCTGGTCAACCCATCTACGTGCTGGGCAGCGGCGCGGATTTCCACGGCCCGTCCTACCAGTACCCCCCGGCGTACGACCTCTCGGGGCGGCGCGGCGATCACGTCAATGGTGTGGTAGGGCGGCGCGCCGCAGAGTGCGCGTTCAACCACGCCGGGCTGCGACGCGACGACGTCGATGTGCTGGAACTCTACGACCCATTCTCGTTCGAAATCATCCGTCAGCTCGAGGCTTTCGGCTTCTGCGGCGACGGCGAGGGTGGCCCGTTCGTCGCCGACGGCCACATCGCCATCCACGGCAGCCATCCGGTCACCACCGACGGGGGAACCATGTCGTTCAGCCACGCGGGCGCCAATCCGCAAATGATGCAGCGGGCCATCCGCGCGGTGCAACAGCTGCGCGGCCAGGCCGGCGACCTGCAGGTCCCCGATGCCCATGTCGCGTTGTGCAGCAACGGCGGAGCGGGAGCCCTGTTCACGACCGTCCTGATCCTGGGAGATGAACCACGGTGACTTCAGATCCATTGCGACCCCAGAACGGGCCCGTCCCGCACGCGAGCAGCCACGTCAGCGGCCCATTCTGGGAGGGATGCCGATCCCACGAGCTGCGCTACCAGCGCTGCGCGACTTGCGGATTGGCGAACTTCCCGCCGACCGAGCATTGCCGGCAATGCCTGTCGGAGGACATCAGCTGGCAGCCGGGCAACGGCCGTGGCGAGATCTACAGCTGGACGGTCGTTTATCGGCCCGTCACAGCGGAATTCGAACCACCCTATGCGCCGGCCATCATCACCCTGGACGAGGGCTATCAGATGCTGACCAATGTCATCGGCGTGGCACCTGAGGATCTCGACGTCGGGCTGCGCGTGCGCGTGCAGTTTCACGGCGCCGGCCCCGACGTGACGCTCCCCTACTTCACCGGCGCGGAAACGGACAGTCCGTGAGCCCCAGAACCACCAACGGCCTGCCGGTCACCGCCTACCTGGTCCTTGGGGTACTGGCGGCCAACGACGAGCAACTCACTGCGGGCGAGATCAAGATGCGCGCCGAACTGTCGGTCGGCCACTTCTATTGGTCTCCCTCGGTCAGTCACGTGCGCCGGGAACTGATCCGTCTGCTGCAGCGGGGCATGGTCAGCGAGACCGGCGCACAAGCCGGCAAGCGAGCCATCACCTTGTACGCGACCACCGATGCCGGCCTCGACGCGCTGCGCCGCTGGGTCCAGCACTTCCCGGGGCAGGAGCAGGTGGTCATCAAACACCCCGTGATCCTTAAGACCTGGCTGGCCCGCGGCCAGGACCCCGAACACGTTCTCGACACCTTGGAACGGCATCTCGACACGACCCGGGCCCGGCTGGACGAGGCGCTGTGGTCGCGGCAGCGGTCCGTCGAACTCGGCATCACCGACGATCCCGAGCAGCGCTACTCGTTCGCGGTGTTGGACTACGCGATCCGCGGGCTGTACGCGGAGATCTCCAACATTTCGCAGCTGCGCGACGAAATCGCCGGCGGCACAACCCGAGACCCGGTCAAACGGGTGCGACGGTCGAAGGGTCAGATCCGGCGCCGGGTACCGAGGAGCCCGGCCTAGCCGATGGCGGCGACCCGCTGCGCCCGGCTCCGCCGCCCTTGCGATCGCCACGGACCGTGTAGGCCGTGCCCCGAGGTTCGCGCTCCCACAGCACCTCTCCCGCCCCGATGCCGGTTCCCTGAGCGATCAACTCACGCTTGAGCACCTTGTGGGTGGCGGTGCTGGGCAGGTCGGCCGCGATACGGACGTAGCGGGGGCGGGCCTTCGGCGACAGGTCGGGCTGTGCGCCCAGGAACGCTTCGAACTCGGCGGGCGCAAGGGTGTGGCCGTCGTTGAGGACGATCGCGGCCATCACCTGATCACCGACGTGACCGTCCGCGACGGCGTACACGGCGATCCGGCTGATGGCGCTGTGGCGCAACAGAATCCGCTCGATGGGGGCGGCGGCCAGATTCTCGCCGTCCACCCGCATCCAGTCGGCGGTGCGCCCGGCAAGGTAAATCCAGCCCTCGGCGTCGCGGTAGGCGAGGTCGCCGGACCAGTACATGCCGTGGCGCATGCGTTCGGCGTTGGCGTCCGGGTCGTTGTAATAGCCGGTGAAGAAGCCCGAACCCGCCGTGTTGACCAACTCGCCGACCGCTTCGTCGGCGTTGACGAGCGCCCCGTCGGCGTCGAAGCGGGCCACCGCACATTCGGTGACGGTGTCGCTGTTGTAGATCGCGATGCCGTCCATGCCCTTGCCGATCGAGCCCTTGGGGGTGCCTTCTTCGCGGATCACGATGACGGCATTCTCGGTGGAGCCGAAGCCGTCCTCGACCTGCACACCGAAGCGGCGGCCGAACTCGTCGATGTCCTTGTCGTTGGCCTCGTTCCCGAAGGCCACCCGCAGGGGATTGTCGGCGTCATCGTCGCGTTCCGCGGTGGCGAGAATGTAGGCCAGCGGCTTCCCGACGTAGTTCATATAGGTGGCGCCGTGCCGGCGGATGTCGTCGAGGAAGCTGCTCGCAGAGAACTTCGCCGGCACCATGGCGGCACCGGCGCACACCGCCGGCGCCCATCCGGCGACGACCGCGTTGGAGTGAAACAGCGGCATCGAAACGTAGCAGGTGTCCTGTTCGGTGAGGGCGAAGCGCTGGACCAGGTTGAGACCGGCGAACGTCGCCATGAGATGGGATACCTGCACCGCCTTGGGATTTCCGCTCGTCCCCGAGGTGAATATCATCATGAAGGCGTCCATCGCGGTGACCTCGCGGTGAGGTTTCAGCTCCCCGGCGGCGTCGACGAATGCGTTCCATTGCGGTGTCGAGGAGTCGAGGATCTGCGTTGCCCCGAGGTCCAAGCCGTCCAGCAGAGGCCGGTGTTCGGCGTCGGTGACGACGAACTGGCAGTCCGCGCGCCGGACATCGGCGGCCAGCGCCTCACCGCGCCGGGTGGTGTTCAGTCCGCACAGGACGTAGCCGCCGAGGGCGGCCGCGGCCATCTGGCTGACCATCTCGGGGGTGTTCCCCAGCAGGGCGCCGATGTGCATCGGCCGTTGGGGGTCGGCGGCGGCCAACAGCGCGGCTGCCCGCGCCGCGGCGCCCGCCAGATACTGACGCCAAGTCCATTGCGTGTCACGGTATTTCACCGCGATTCCAGGATCGGATAAGCGCCTGCGCAGCAGCGCTTGAATTGTGTCGTCAACCATCCGTCGGATTCACCTTCACTCCGCCCATCCTACGAGACGAGACGGTCCGTCTTATAGTAGCCGGCGGCCCAGCGCCGCAAAACCGCGGCGGCCGTCAGCGCCGCGATCGCAGGCCGTGCACCCCCCGTGTTGTGGAAGTTTTCATGCTTATTTCGCCCAGGATTCCCGATCGAGGACCGCGTGTATAGCCGTTCTGTTCGCATTCAGTGGCCATCATGGCCTCATGCTCTTTGAGTTGCACAGGTCGCTGATCCTGCTCAGGAACCGGGCGCGCGAATACCGGCGCGAGGCCTCACTATCGCGGTCGGTGGGCATCTCCGACCGCCGGCGTCGCCGCGGTCAGCCGGCCGCGTCGAAAGACAATGACGAAAGCTGAAGCCGCTAAGTGAGCGGCACCAGGGTCATCGCCCGTCGGCTGCCTATCCGCCCACCATCATCAGGCCGCCGTCTACCGCTAGCAGTTGACCGGTGATGAAACCCGAGCCGGGGCCGGCCAGGAACACCAGCATCGGGCCGACGTCGCGGGCGGGCTCGCCCAGCGTGCCGCCGAGCGGGATCATCATCTGCATCTGCTGGTCGATCAGGGCCGCGGCGTCAGGACCGAGGAAATCGCGCAGCCGGTCGGCACCCCGCGTCTGCACCGCGGGCGCAAGGGCGTTGACGGTGATGTTGTCGGCGGCCCAGGCTTTGGCGGCCGAGCGCGTCCACGCCTGCACCGCCCCCTTGGTCGCGGCGTAGACGGCCGAGATCGGGCTGCCCATCACGGCTTCCGAAGACCCGAAGTTGATGATGCGACCGCCCTTGGGTTCTTGATCCTTCATCACCGCATAGGCGGCTTGGTTGGTGAGGATGGTCGCCTTGATGTTGGTGTCCAACAGAAACGAGATGTCGTCGGCGCCGATATAGCCGGGGATCCCCGCCTGCCACAACCCCGCGGCGTTCACCAGCACATCGAGTCCACCGAGACTCTGCGCCACCTCACCAACCATCGCCGAGACGGCGTCGGCCTCGCGCACGTCGCACTGCAACCACTCGGCCGCGAGGGCGTCCGGCGGCGGCGTCTGGTGATACGTCGCCGCGACCTTGGCTCCCGCCCCCGTCAGGACTCCGACGGAGGCCGCGCCGATACCGGTGGCGCCGCCGGTGACCAGGATTCGCCTGCCGAGCAGGGGGGGCGTCGGATCTGACATGTGTCAGACGCTACCGCGAGCGGCGGGAGCCGCCGCGGTGGCGTCATGCCGGCTGGCCGGTTAGGTGCGCACCGCGATCGTCGAGAGCAGATCGGCGAGCCGGTCAGGCTGATCGACCATGGAAAAGGTCCTGGCCCCCGCGATCACTTCGAGGCGGGCGTTGGGAATGGTTGCGGCCAGCCGCGCCCCGTCTTCCTGCTCGAAGAACACGTCGTCGGCGGACCACGCGATGAGCGTCGGCTTGTCGAAGTCGTATAGCCGGGCCGCCACCGTCGTCGTCACCTCGGTGCGCATCGAAAGAGTGAACTGCCGCAGGTCTTCGGTCGACCGCCGGAAGCGACAACGCCGGCCGCACCCAGACCTCGGTGAGGTCATCGATGTTGCTATGTGCCAGGCCGTTGAATGCGCGTGCGCGCACGGCCGGCGCGCGTACCGCCTGAATCGCGGTGCGGAACAACGTCTTCGACTTGGCGGCCAGGAGCAGCGGGCGCAGGATCGGCGGCGGAAAGTGTTCGAACGCATCGCAACTCGTGAGCACCAGCGCACCCAGCCGCTCGCGATGGTGCACGGCCACCAGCTGGGTGACGACGCCGCCCGTGTCGTTGCCAACCAGCACCACGTCCCGCAGGTCGAGCGCGGCGAGCACCTCGGCGACCATGCCGGCGACACCGGTGATGGTCTGGTCGGCGCCGCGGCGCAGTGGCTCCGGATGCGCGCCCAAGGGCCAGGTCGGCGCGATGCAGCGCAGACCGCGAGCGGCCAGACGCTCACTGACCTGGCGCCACAATTGGCCGCCCATCATGTATCCGTGGACGAAGACGACCGGTCTGCCGTCCGCGGGTCCGGTTGCTTCGTAATGGATGGTTCCGGCACTAATGTCGATCGTCGACATAGCAAACTCCTACTTCAGGGATACACTTACAAACAGGCTGCTTGTTCGTAAGTTACCAACAGGTTGTATGGAAAGCAAGAGACGGACCCAGGAAGAGCGCTCCGCGGCGACCCGTGACGCGCTGATCACGGCTGCCCGCACGCTGTGGGGGCGGCGGGGCTACGCCGAAGTGGGGACGCCGGAGATCGCCACCGCCGCCGGGGTCACCCGGGGTGCGATGTACCACCAATTCGCTGACAAGGCAGCGCTATTCCGCGAGGTCGTCGAGGTCGTCGAGCAGGATGTCATGGCGCGGATGGCCATCGTGGTGGCCGAGTCCGGAGTCACCACACCGGCGGAAGCGGTGCGTGCGGCGGTCGACGCGTGGCTCGACGTCTCCGGCGATCCCGAAGTGCGCCAGCTGATTCTGCTGGATGCACCCAGCGTGCTCGGCTGGGCAGAATTCCGCGATGTCGCTCAGCGGTACAGCCTGGGCATGACCGAGCAGATGCTCACCGAGGCGATCCGGGCCGGCCAACTGGCCGAGCAGCCGGTGCGGCCGTTGGCGCACGTGCTGATCGGTGCGCTCGACGAGGCGGCCATGGTCATCGCGACCGCCGACGACCCGAAACGGACCCGCCGGGAAACCGGACAGGTGCTGCACCGGCTCATCGACGCGATGTTCGACGCACGGTGACGGCCGCCGGTAGCGCTCGCTGAACGAAACCATCAGGGCCCGAACAGCTTCCGCTACTCTCCCTGAACCTCTGCGACGCCGGCGATGACGCCCTGGATCAGCCGGTCCAGATGCTCGGGATCGGAGACGACCGGCTGGCCGGCCACGAAGGTCAGCATGATTCCGTTGATGAACGCCAGCGTGGCGATCGCCTGGTCGTCGACCAAAGCCGCATCCGGTGCGCTGCCTGCGGGATGCCATTGGGTAACGACGTTGCGCGCCAGGGCGTAGAGCCGGTCCGCGGATTCGTTGAGGGCCGCGGCCAGTTCAGGGTCCCGGCCGGCGAGCAGCGCGAGCTCGTAGCGCGCCTTGGCGCGGGTCAGCCAGGGTTCGCTATTGACGTACATGACGATGCGGGCCAAGCCCGCGGTGCCGGTGAACTGTGTCCCGTGATCCTCGGCGAGTTCGGCCATCATCGAGAAATCGGCGACGTCGAGTTCGGCGAGCCGCGTCGCCATGGCGTGCATCAGCGCCTTGCGTGTCCGAAAGTAGAACGACGTGGTGCCGGCCGGCACGCCGGCGTGGTCGTCGACTTTCGGGTGACTGACGCCGTGCACCCCGTTGCCGCCCAGCAGCTCGATCGCGGCGTCGGCGAGCTGGCGGCGCCGCTCCGGCGCGTTGTGCTTTCTACGTGCAGCGATAGGCCTCAGTTTATCCGGCGGTCGTGACGGAGGCCCGGATCGCGGGAATCCGCTAGAACTGGCCGCAGTTCGGCGTGGTGGGCTCCCCGTGGAAGCGGGCGGCAATCCATTGCATGGCCGGCTCACCGTCGACCAGCATCGGCAGCGCATGGTTGATGACGAGCTTGTTGAGGAAGGGCGGCTCTTCGTTGGTGCGGAATTCCACGTCGGCGTCCTGGGCGCACCAGTCGCGGCCGAGCTGGTTGGCCGCGGTCCACGGGCACCAGCGGGTCGTAGCGGTTGCTGTCGATCATCACCGGCGCGTTGGGTTTGTAGCGCCCGAGCCGTTGGGCCTCGAATAGGCTGTTGAATGGCTCCTCGTTCACCAATTGATTGATGTCCTCGGTGAAATAGGGCTGAATATGGCGAAACATGAAGTCCAGCAAGGTTTGTCCGACGCATTGCCGCGACACCGATTCCAGCATCGCCAGCCCGCGCGGCGTCATCTTCGAACGAATGACATCTGCGAACTCCGGATAGGCGGCCATGACGCTGTTCAGCGCGTACCCGACGACGCCGACGAGGGCGCTGCCGTCCGCGTACGGCAACAGCTCCTTGAGGTTCGGCCGGCGGCGCGCCGGCGTAGGTGCCCACGATATGTAGGTCGGGGGCATATTGCGAGGCGAGTTCGGCCGCCGACGCGGTCGCGCCACCGCCTTGTGAGTAGCCCCAAAAGGCCACCGGCCCATGGGGATCCAACGATGTGGCGGGCAGCCTCATGGCGGCGCGGGCCGCATCGAGCACGGCTTGGCCCTCGGCCACCCGGCCCACATAGGTGTGCATCGACGGGGTGCCCAGGCCCTGGTAATCGGTCATCACGATGGCGAAGCCACGGGCGACCATGGTGGCGACGAACAGCTCCTCGTAGTTGAACATGATGTCCCAGCCACCCGAGTAGTGGATGCCCTGGTTGAACATTCGCGACGGGGCGCACTGATTGCCCTGGCCCTGGGTGCCGGGTGCGTAACTGATCAACGGCCGCGGTCCGCCGCCGGGCCAGTCGTTATAGGGCTCGAAGTAGGTGCCGGTGACCGCGATCGGGTTGCCACGGGTATCGGTGCTGCGGTACATGATCCGGGTGCCGGTGGCCATGATCGCGCCCAGTTGGCCGGAGGGCTCCAGCACCAGCCGCGACGGCTCGGTACGGATCAGATCCCCGGGCTGACCGGACGGCAGCGGATCCGGCGGGGTGTAGAAGTCCGCATACTGCGGTTCGTCCCCGCCGTCGGCCCGCGCGTTTGCGACTCCCACGAATGCCGAAGCAAATACCAGCAGTACTGCGAAAACTCCCCCGGCCCGATGCATTACGGAACGGTAACAATCGTGGGCCCGCCAGCGGAAGAGTAATCTCTAATTTTTTAGAGAATTGCTTTTCCCTACCGATGTTTCTGGCTGAAGAATTGCCAGATGGTGTCCGTGGCGTCCAGCGCCTTCGACGACGCCGGAATGCCGGCGACCTTTTCCACCAGGGGGCTCGGCTCGCCGCCGGGCCATTGATGGCCGGCCCCCGTCACCGAGATCAGCTCCACCGTGCGCCCGTCCGCGCAGCCCGCCTTCTGGGTTGTCACGTCGCCTGCGGTGGTCGAGTTCGGGCGCTCCGCATCCGTCGATGGCGCGCCAGGTGGCGTTGACGGATTCCGCCGACGGGCCGTCGACGCGTGGGGGATCCGTTGATCGCGAACGCTTTTCCGGGACCGCCGTGGTACGGGACTCTGTCGTCGGCGGTGCCGTGGATCTGTAGAACGGATGCCGGCCGTGCCGCAGAGCAGTCGGTCAGCAGCGTGCCGGCCACCGGGGCGATCGCCGCGAAAGTGTCGGACTGGCAGCCCAGGCGAAGCGCCATCATGGCGCCGTTCGACATGCCGGTGACATAGATCCGCTCGCGATCAACCGGAATCTCCCGTTCGATCGCGCCGACCATGGCGCTGATGAATCCGACGTCGTCGGTGTTGAGGCGTCCGGGCTCGCCGCAACAGGTTCCAGCGTTCCAGGCACGGTTGAGGCCGTCGGGATAGGCGACCAGAAAATGTCCGTTATCGGCCTCGGCATCCCAGTGGTAGGAACGCTCGGCCTGCGCGCCGTTGCCGAAGCCGCCGTGCAGCATCACCACCACCGGCACGGCGTCGGTCAGCCCCTGCGGCCGATAGAGGTGGAAGGTCCTGCTCGCTCCACCCGATTCGATCGTCTGCGTAGATTGCCCCACCGGGACCGACTGAGAGCCGGGGGTTCCCAACGCATGACCGCCGCCGACGCATCCGGCGAGTACGACAACGAGAACGGGCAGCAGACACACGCTCGCGGTCCGGACCCATCCCCATCGCATGCACACAGCCTGGCACCGATCCGTAACTTTGACAAGTGGCTTGTCATTCCCGCCGGGGGTGGCAGACTGATCGGCATGCGACACGGTCCGAATGCCGGGTGGAAGCCCACCGTGCCGGCGCTGGTGAACCTGGTCGCCGCCGCGGGGGCACCGCAGTTGCGAGCGGCGTTCGCAGCGGCCGGCCTCGACGGGATCCGCCCCGCGCAATCGGTCGCCCTGGTGCCGCTGGCGGCGGGCGGACTGCACGCATCCGATCTCGCCGACCGCCTCAGGGTGAGCAGGCAGGCGGTCGCCCAGGCGATAGCGGCCCTGGAGCGCTGTGGCTACGTCACCCGGGCGCCCGACCCGGTGGACGCCCGTGCCCGCATCATCGAATTGACCGCGCGCGGCCGGCAGGCGCTGCAGATAATGCGTTCTCATGCAGTCTCTTTGGAGAGACGGTGGACCGAAGTGTTGGGTGAGCGACGGCTGGGGGAGCTGCGCGAGACCCTGGAGCTGTTGCTCTCCAGCGAGGCCGAGACGGCTGGCGGTTGACGTCGACCGGACACCATCGTGTCCGGAGCATTTCGCAGACCTAGGGTTTCAGTGTTCTTGCCGGATTGCCTGAGCCGCAGACGCCTTCGTGAACTGGCTGATCGCAGCGGCCGCCACTTCGGCGCCGTCGCATCGGCGAATCTGGTCACCGAAGATCCCAGCCGCTTCCCGGTAGGCGGGGTCCTGCAGCACCGCGCTGATCGCCGCGCGGATGCGCCGGACGCCGGCGTGTTTGCGCAACAAGATCCCCGCGCCGAGGCTTTCGACAGCAGCGCCAACGCGACGCTGGTCGATCAGCGTATTGGCGGGCATGATCACCAGGGGCACACCATAAGACAGCGCCCGCATCGCTGTGCTGTGCCCACCGTGGCCGACGACCAGGGAGGCGGTTGCCAGAACCTCGTCGTGGTCCAGCCAGGCGTGCATCGACGCGTTCGCCGGCACGCGTAGCCCGGATGCATCGATGGCTGGTCCGACCGTCACCGTCGCACGTACGGGCAGGGGTTCGATGGCGTCGAGAATCCTTTGCAACATGCGCCGCTGGCCCGCATAGGCGCAGGTGCTCAGGCTGACGAGAATCCGGGGCACCGGCAGCGGGGACGCCGCAATCGGAATGCCTTGCCACACAACGCCGACATGTTGGACCGCAGGGGCGCCGCGCATCGGGTCGAGTTCGGCGCGGGCGGTGACGATTTGCAGTGCCCCGGTTCGTTCCAGGCGGTCGGGTGGGGTGCCTTTGAGGCGCAAGAGCCATCCGATCGGACCGGCGGCGAGGTCTTGGATGGTCCGATGGAAGCAGTGCCCGAAGACCACTGTCGGGATGCCTTGCGCCGCAACTTCGTGAATGCCCGCAGTCAGTAGTACGTCGACCACCACCACATCGGTGTGGTGTCGGTGCGCGGCTCGCACCGCCTCGTGGCCCAGGCGGCGGTCCATTGCGACCCGGGTCATGCTGATCATCATGGGAAGCAGCGGCCGCTGCACCGTCGGGTCGAAGTTGGTTCCGGACGTGAATGCCTCGAACGGGAACCCGTCGGCCTCCACGCGCTGGCGGACGCCGTGGTGACCGAGGAAATGAACCTCGGCGCCGCGGGCGCGCAGTGACCGGGCGACTGCCAGCTGCGGCGGAATGTTGCCGCCGCCGTCGAACACGACAAACAGAATCTTCATGGCGCCACCTGCGCGTTGGCGCCCTGCGACACCGTGAGTACGCCGTCGATCATCAGCAGCATGCGGTTGTGGACCTCGGCGACGGTCAAACCCCGGTCGCGCCGGAGCAGCTTCCAGCTGTATACGTCGGTGGCCACGACGAGCGCATCGATGATCCGATCCCGATCCATCGGTTCGAGGGGCAACTCGGCGCCGAACACTTCCTCCACCCACTTGCGGTGCAGAGTTCGCCCGCTCTCGCACATCAGTCGCGCTCGGGGATCGTCCTCCTCCTCGGCGAGCAAGCCGAGCACCATGTCCCCGCGACCCTCATAGTGCGCGATGAGTAGCGTGATTGCCTGTTCGGTATCCCCGGGTGGCGGGACTCTTTCGGCCTGCACGGCTTGGCGGACCGCCAGATATGCCGCCTCGATGAGCGATTCGCGGCTGCCGAAATGCCGAAGCACCGTCTTCACCGTGACGCCGGCGCGCTCGGCTACCGCGCCGAGCGTGATACCCAGAGAGCGTTCCGCCACGACCGCATCGATGGCCGCCTCCACGATGGAGTTGCGGGTGGCTGCCGTCGACTCCCCGCGAGCCCGCATGTCGTAGCGCCGCCTTTTCGTGTCCATGGTGATGTACATCAAATCACCATTTGATGTCCGTGGCAATAGACATCAACTTGCGCGACTACGCGGGCGCCGAACTCAGCGTCGCGTGCCGCGTTGCAGTGGAAACGACCGAACTCGAGAAGGGCGGGCGGGCGTCTGCGTCGTCTCTCGCCCCTACGGGGTCTTCAGAAAGACGTCGTTCAGCGTGACGGTACGCAGGTTCCGATCGCGGATGAAGTCGACGAGTTGCGGATAGACATGCGTCACCGGCAGATGATTGAGGTGCCCGATGACGATGGCCTGGGGCGTGAAGTACTGATCGGCCATCTGCACGATGTACTCCTCGGTGATCAACGTCGAATCCGAGAGCGAGCCCGACCACAAGGTGGGTACGTGGTAACCGAGGTCGGCGGCCACCGCGTCCACGGCGGCGTTGCGCTTCGCGTACGGTGGCCGCCAATATGGCTTCGCGCCGATGCCGTAGGTCTTCTTCAGGAACGCGTCGTTGCGCGAGAGTTGTTCGGCTACTTGCTCTTTCGACAGCGTGGTCAAGTCCGGGTGTGACCAGGTGTGGTTGCCGAGCTGGATTTGCCCGCTGTCCACCAATGGCCGAAGCAGGTCAAGGTTGTCGGTCCACGAGTCGTAGATCCCGTTGACGAAATAGGTCAGCCGTATGTCGGTGTCCTTGGCGAATTGTGTGTAGGCCCGCACCACCTCGCTGTTGACACCGTCGTCGACCGTCAGCGCGAGCAGGTCACCCTCGCCGGGGATTTTCATCAGCGCACCGCCGCCGGGCAACGGGATGCGGGCGCTGAGCGGCGGGGGCGGCAACAGGGACTGCGGGGCGGTTGGGCCGGAGGTCGGTATGTCGGTCACCGGGGTTTGGGCAAACGTGCGGGGCTGTGGATCGACGATGAGCCGCGCAGCCCCTACGCCGGCGACGACTGACGCGGCGAGCGATCCCAGGAACTGGCGACGGTTCATGGCTGACAAGCGAGGGCGTCGATCGAATGATCAGGTGGTGACAGAAATAGCGAATTCGGCCCGAGTATTCGCCCGTTGATTGCGGCGCGCTGCGCAACAAGCGGCTCCTTACAGGAACCGCCGTCGGTGCACAACATCAAGGCCACAGCCGCGAACCGTACCATTCGACGTTCCAATATGTCGGCTCCGTTACGGGAGGGTCAGCTGTGAATTGTTGCCGACCGCGGTCATCACCGGTGAACGCAAGCCGACCAGCGACAATTAATGCGACTCCCCGGCGGCCCGTTGCGGCAGCTGCACCGGTTCGGTATCGGGTGTGCCCAGCGTCGAGGCCAGCCAGGGCAGTGCTGTGGCAAACGCCTGAGCGGCGAACGGCCAGTCGTGTTTGCCCGGCTGGGCGACCACCGCGCAGGCGATGCCGTTGGCGGCCCCGACGGCACACAGCGAGTTCGCCGCGACGTCCTGCCCTTCGGGGTTGGCCGCAGGGTCGCCGCTGGACGCAACGAGGGCGGGATTGCCTTCCGGCGCGACGTTGTGTGCACCGTCGGATCCCGGCACGTCGAACCATCCCGACAGGCCGTCGTAATGACCGTGCTTCGTCATCACGGTGACCGGGTCGAAGGCGGCCCAGGCGTCGTGATTGCCGCCGAACAACCGGGCGATGGTTTGATCCGTGGAGCCGCCGTTGGGTCCGCGATCGCCCGCGATGTCCACGAACGCGCTGAACAGCTCCGGGTGCATGACGGCCAGGGTCTATGGCGCAGGTACCGCCCATCGACCATCCGGCGACGCCCCAGTTGGCCCGATCAGCGCTGACACCGAAGTTCGACACCATGAAGGGCTTGATGTCCTTCGTCAGATGATCGGCGGCGTTGCCTCGGGTGCCGTTGACGCACTCGGTGTCGTTGTCGAAGGAACCGGTGGGATCGACGAACACCAGCACCGGGGAGAACCCGTGGTGTGCGGCGGCGAAGTTGTCGATCGCGGTGAAGGCGCCGCCCGGGCCCAGCCAGTCGGCCGGGGTATTGAAGGCGGAGCTGACCATCATGACCGCCGGTAACCGAGGTGGCGGATTGCTGTTGAACCATGCGGGAGGCAGATAGACCAGTTCCCGGCGGTGGGCGAAGTGAGAACCGTTGTCGTCGATGTCCACCGGCACCACCACGCCCTTGGTCGGCTTGGTCCCGGCGACCTGCATTTCGGTGACCCGAAGCCGGTCGATCTGGTCGGGCAACGGCACGGACGTCAGTTGATTCCACGCGGCGAGTGCCGTGGGGAAGTAGCCCACCCAGCCGTTGAGCGCCATGCCCGCACACAGGACGCAGAGCGGTATCGCCAGCACCGCCACCCCGCGCCGCCACCAACGGATGCCGCGCCAGCCCACCAGGAAGACCGCGGCGGCCAGGCCGCTCATCGCGATCCAGAGCCACAGCGCCGTCGGTGCCGGGTCGCCGGCCACCCCGAGGGAGGTGATGTACCACCGGGCCAGCAGGGTCACCGCGACGGCCGCGATCACCGCCACCGGCAGCACCCGCTTGAGCCAGCCTGGTGAGCGCCATTGGATCGCGACGATCAGCACGAGCAGCGCCAGTCCCTGCACGGCCGGCGGAAACCAGCCGTGCAACAGGGACAGTTTTCCGAAGAACTGCTCCAACGGTCGTGACCTTCGCTAGATCGATCGCTGCGCGCGGGTGAGGTGAGTATCGAGGGGCCGGTCGGGGTCACCGAAGGCGGCGGCCGGACCAACTATCCCATACGATCGCGGCCCGTCAGGCGACCGTTTCTGCGTGTGGGCCGACCGGATGCGCGTGGCACGGGCTCCCCAATTCATGCGTCTGGGATCACGCTGGTGAACGAGCGCAGCCGCAGGCTGTTACCGACGACCAGAAGGCTGGAGGCCGCCATCGCGGCGCCGGCGAGCATCGGGTTGAGCATGCCGAGCGCGGCCAAGGGGATCGCGGCGAGGTTGTATCCGAACGCCCACAGCAAGTTGGTCTTGATGGTAGCCAGCGTTCGCCGGGACAGCCGGATCGCGTCGACAGCGGCGCGTAGGTCACCGCGCATCACCGTGAGGTCGGCGGCCTGGATCGCGACGTCGGTGCCGGTGCCCATCGCCACGCCCAGGTCGGCGGCGGTCAGCGCCGCGGCGTCATTGACGCCGTCACCGACCATGGCGACGACCTTGCCCTCGGATTGCAGGCGCTTGACGGCGGCGACCTTGTCGGCGGGCGTGGCGTCGGCGATGACCTGCGCGATTCCTAGTTTGCCGGCGATATGGGCCGCGACGGTGATGTTGTCGCCGGTCAGCAGCACCGGCGTCAGCCCCAGCCCGGTGAACTGCCGCACCGCCTCGGCGCTGGACGGTTTGACCGTGTCGGCGACCACCAAGATGCCCCGGGCCCGGCCGTCCCAGCCGACTGCGACGGCCGTCTTGCCCTCGCTCTCGGCGCGGGCTTTGGCCGCGGACAGGGCGGCGTCGAGGTCCATTCCGCATTCGGTCAGCAGACCCTCGCGCCCGACGACGACGGCGCGTCCGTCGACCGTGCCCCGCACGCCCCTGCCGTTGACCCCGGTGAAGCCGGCGGGCGCCGGGAGCGCGCCGAGTTGGGCTGTGGCGCCGCGCGCGATTGCTTGTGCGACGGGATGCTCGGAGGCGTCCTCCAGGGCGCCGGCGTAGCGCAACAGCGTGGTGCGGTCGGTGTCGGCGCCGGCAATCACGTCGATCAGGGTCATTTTGCCCGTGGTGACGGTGCCGGTCTTGTCGAGCACGATCGTGTCGACGTTGCGGGTCGACTCCAGTACCTCGGGCCCGTTGATGAGTACGCCGAGCTGAGCGGCGCGGCCGGTGCCCACCAGCAGGGCGGTCGGAGTCGCCAGCCCCAGGGCGCATGGGCAGGCGATGATCAGCACCGCGACGGCGGCCGTCAGGGCGGTCGTCAGCGCGAAGCCCGCCGTGAGCCAGCCGACCAGGGTCGCTACGGCCAGCGCTATGACGACGGGGACGAACACTCCCGAAACGCGGTCGGCGAGGCGCTGTACCCGCGCCTTGCCGGATTGGGCCCGCTCGACGAGCTTGGCCATCTGCGCGAGCTGGGTGTCGTCGCCGACCCCGGTCGCGCGAACGACGAGCCGACCGCCGGCGTTGACGGTGGCGCCGGTGACAGCGTCACCCTCGCCGACCTCGACCGGGACGGATTCGCCGGTCAGCATGGAGGCGTCCACGGCCGAGGAACCCGTGACGACGATCCCGTCGGTGGCGATCCGTTCCCCGGGACGCACGACGAATTCGTCGCCGACCGCGAGCCGGTCGATCGGGACGCGTGCCTCGGCGCCGTCGCGCAGCACCGCGACGTCCTTGGCGCCGAGTGTCAGCAGCGTGCGCAGCGCGGCGCCGGCCGTCCGCTTGGAACGCCTTTCGAAATAGCGGCCGGCGAGGACGAACAGGGTCACGCCCGCGGCGACTTCGAAGTAGACGTGGCAGGGGGAGCCGTCGCGCCCGACGGTCAGCTCGAAGTCATGCTGCATGCCCGGTTGGCCCGCCGTCCCGAGGAACAGGGCATAAAGCGACCACAGGAATGCCGCCAGGGTGCCGAGCGAGACCAGGGTGTCCATGGTGGCCACGCCGTGTTTGAGGTTGTTCCAGGCGGCCGCGTGGAATGGCCGGCCGCACCACACGACGACCGGCGTGGTCAGGGCCAGCGAGACCCAGTGCCAGCGGGGGAATTGCAGGGCGGGAAGCATGGCCATGGCGATGACCGGGCCGGCCAACACGATCGCGGTGATCAGACGCCGGCCCAGCGAGGTCAGCTCGAGATCGTCGGGTGTCGCCGCGTCCCGGCCGGGTTCTGACGCGCGCTGCGGAAGGGCGGCCGCGTAACCCGCGTTCTCGATCTCGCCGATGAGAATCCGCGCGTCGTAACCGGCGGGAGCCGTGACGGCGGCCCTCTCGGTGGCGTAGTTGACCGTCGCTGCGACACCGTCGAGCCTGTTCAGCTTCTTCTCGATCCGGGCCGCGCAGGCGGCGCAGGTCATCCCGGTGATCTCTAGCTCGATCGGGGGCTCGGCGACGGACGCGGTGGTAGGGAGGGCGCCCTCATTGATCTGTCGTGGGGGCGTGCTCATGCGACCAAGACGGCCTCATAGCCGGCCTCGTCGACCGCACCCAGGACGGTGTCCGCGTTGATGAGCTGCGCGCTGGTGACGACGAGACTGCCCGTGGCGGCGCTGACGGTCACGTCGTCGATGCCCGGGATCTGGGCCACCTCGCTGCGCACTGCGGCCTCGCAGTGCCCGCAACTCATCCCGATCACCCGATATTCGCTGGTGGGCATGCCGCTCCTTCTGTATCCCCCGGCAGGTCTTGACCACTTCATTCTGCCTGTCCGGCGGAAGTGCCTATTGCCGCAGGTGCGACCGCCGCCGACGTACCAGACCTGACCGATGATCCATTCGGCCTCGTCGGACAGCGGGAACGCGGTGATCGCGGCCAGGTCGTCGGGTTTACCCAGCCGAGTGGTCTTGCCGATCATCAGGAAGGCCTGCTGCAGCGCGAGGTCGTTCTGCCGCTGAATCTCGCCCATCACCACGCCGGGCATGACGTTCACCGAACCAGGTTTCTGGCCGGCGGTCGTGCCGTCGCCGGTGTGGGATCCGAACATTCCGGATCCGCAGAACTAGACCGGATTACGCTGCCGGGTAGCGGAAGGAGATTCTCAATGACCGTCACTGTCGTCGACCGGGGGCCTCGCCAGGTGAGCCGCAGGGTCGAGGTGGCCGCCCCGGCCGCGGAGCTGTTTGCCTTGGTGGCCGATCCACGCCGCCACCACGAGCTGGACGGGTCGGGCACGGTGCGCGACAACATCACCGTGCCGGCCCAACTGGTTGAGGGCTCGAAGTTTTCGACGCACATGAAGATGTTCGGGCTTCCCTACCGGATCACCAGCACGATCACCGCACTGACGCAAAACGAACTCATCGAATGGCGCCACCCGCTGGGTCACCGCTGGCGATGGGAATTCGAGAAGCTGTCGCCGACGCTGACCCAGGTTACCGAGACGTTTGACTACCGCGATGCCGGTGCGCTCAAGAACAAGCTGAACTACTACGAGCGGATGGGCTTCGCAAAAGCGAACGCCTCCGGTATCGAAGCGACGCTGAGCAAGCTGCGCGACCGCTACGGGGGGTGATCAGCCCGCCGTCGGATCGGCTGCGTCCCAAGGCATCAAGCCGGACACCCAGTGGCTGAGTTCCTTGACTTGGTCGTTGCGGTGCAGATGGCGTGGCGGCGTTGCGAAAGTGGAGTAGGGCCGGCAGCGGATGACCACACGGTCCTCGCGTTCGCACATCTCCCGGATGTGCGGCCGGGCCTCGTCGCCGAGTGGTTGACCGGACATCCGGCCACCGACCGCCATCATCACGTCGACCGCCAGATCCCGGTCTCGATCGATGGTGGCGTCGGCGTAGACCTGCAGATAGGCGAACGGCCACCGCTCGTCAAGGACGCACAGGCTCACCTTGGGCTCGCGTTCGACGATGCGAGCCTTGCCACGGCCGGCCATGGTGGAGACCAGCAATTCGCCGGAGTCGGAGGGGATGTAGTAGACGATTGACATGGCCGGGCCGTCTTTGCGGCGGCGGTACCCGAACACGCAGGTGCGATGTGTGCGCACGAATTCGCGCCGTTCGGAGGGAAGCATGTCGCGATCGGTAGGAGCGGTGAAGGGCTCCACCGCCAGGGGGAGGAGCATGGCGAATGTTCCTTGCTGTCAGGGTGGTTGAATCACGCAGTAATTATGGATACAATGTGCCCGTAATGCCTCGGGGTGTCAAGCATCAGGAAAGCCGCCTTGCGTGATGTGAGCGACACGGACAGGCCGCGCCGTTCTCGCGGCCGCCCGGCCCTGCCGGTGGACCGCATCCTGGCCGCCGCGGTCGAACTCGTCGATGAACAGGGGCCCGAGGCACTGTCCATGCGGTCGCTGGCGCAGCGCCTCGAGTCGGGTACCGCCACGCTGTACCGCCACTTCTCCAGCCGGTCGCAGCTGGTCTCGCTTTTGATCGACCACATACTCGGGGAGGTCGACCTCGACGCGGCAGAGCTCGCCGCGTTGCCGTGGCAAGACGCTTGTACCTCGTTCGCGCAGCACATGTTTGAAGCGCTGAGCCGGCATGGCAATGTCGCTCCCTTGTTGATCGAATACACCCCGATGGGTCCGAACGCGTTGGCCAATCGCGAGCGTTGCCTGGCCGTTCTGCTCGACAATGGGTTTCGGCCGGCGGTCGCGGCCCACGCATACGCCACGCTGGCCCGCTACGTCCTGGGCTTTGCGCTCCAATTGCCGGGCGCGGCGACCGACGGCGGTCCGCGGGACGCCGAACTCTCGGCCGCGTTTCACCGGCTCGATCCGTCCCGTTATCCCGCGACGGTCGCCGTATCCGACGAGCTGCCCGTTCCCTTGGCGGAGGAGTTCGCCTTCGGATTGCGGCTCATCGTCGCCGGGCTCGAGCGGTTGCCGAAGTGAACGCAATCGTGCCCTGAATCGTGGGCTGGGTGGACGCCCTCGCATCGAGCTGAAAGGACTTCGCCCGATGATCGATCAAACCCTGGCGCCGGCCACGGCGCCGGCGCTGACCCGGTGGGGCCAACTCGTCAGCCGTTACGGCCTGGTGCTTGTCCTGGCGTGGATCGGATTCGGCAAGTACGTGAAAATGGAGGCCCGGGTGCTGATTCAGCACAGTCCGCTGATGAGCTGGGTCTACGACGTATTCAGCGTCACCTTCGTCGCGTATGCGCTCGGGACGATGGAAATCGTTGCCGCCCTTCTCATTGCGGCCCGCCCGCTTTGGCCGCGAGTTTCGGCGGCGGGCAGCGCCCTGGCGGTGGTGCTGTTTTTGGGCACGCTGAGTTTTCTCTTCACCACCCCGGGCGTGGTCATGACGTACGCCCACGGCGTTCCGGTGCTCTCGGCGCTGCCCGGCCAGTTTCTGCTCAAGGATCTGGTCTTGCTCGGGGTCTCGTTGTGGACGCTGGGCGACTCGCTGACGGCCGTCGATAAACAGCGTTCCGCGCACTAGCCCCTTGGCCGAATCGAGCGTCGCGGCGTACCGGCCGGCAATCGACCTTGCGTGTCGGCATCTCGGAGAATCTCAGTCATGGTGTCGCGCAACGCCTTCAGACCGGGACTATTCAGCCGGTTTGCGTGGCCTAGCTATTGATATGATCAAGCGATTGACTATAAAGTCGTGGCCACGGAGAGGAACCCGAGGCCGTGACCGAGACCGTTGGCCAGTCGCTTGACGTCGACGCGCTGCGACGCAAGTACGCCGAAGAGCGCGCGCGCCGCCTGCGCGCCGACGGCATTGCCCAGTACGTCGAGATGGCCGGCGCGTTCGCCCGATATGCCGAAGACCCGTGGGCCGACGGAGACCTGGTCCGCGAGCCACTCACCGACGAGGTCGACGTCGCCATCGTCGGCGCCGGATTCGGCGGTCTGTTGACCGCGGCGCGGCTGCGCCAGCTCGGCGTCGGAAGCGTGCGGCTGATCGACCGGGCGGCCGACGTCGGCGGCACCTGGTATTGGAACCGCTATCCCGGAATCGCTTGTGACGTCGAGTCGTACGTGTACATGCCGCTGCTCGAGGAGCTCGGTTATACCCCAACCGAAAAGTACGCGAAGGGCCAGGAGATCTTTGCGCATTGCCGTCGCATCGCCGAGCATTTCGACCTCTACCGCGACGCCTGCCTGCAGACCGAGGTGCGGGAAATCCGTTGGGATTCAGCCGAATCACGCTGGATCATCCGCACCGACCGAGGCGACGAAATGCGCGCCAGGTTCGTCTCCATGGCCAACGGCTATCAGGCCAAACCGAAGTTGCCGGGCATCGAAGGTCTCGGCGCCTTCCGCGGGTATGCGTTTCACACCAGCCGTTGGGACTACGCCTACACCGGTGAGAACCTGCAGAATCTGGCCGACAAGCGCGTCGGCATCATCGGAACCGGCGCCACGGCGATCCAGTGTGTACCGCACCTCGCCGCGGCCGCCCAGCGGCTCTACGTCTTTCAGCGCACCCCTTCCTCGGTGGACGTCCGGGCCAACCAAGCCACGGATCCGCAGTGGGCCAACACTTTACAGCCCGGCTGGCAGCACGAGCGGATACAGAACTTTCAGATCCTCACCGCCGGAGGTCAAGCCGACCAGGATCTGGTCGCCGACGCATGGACGAGCATCACCCGCAAGCTGCCCGTCATGCGTCAGAATCCATATGGCCTAGCCGATTCCGACGAGCGCGGCCGCGACATCGAGCTGGCCGACTTCGCCAAGATGGACGAGATCCGGGCGCGCGTCGCCGCCATCGTCTCCGATCCCGCCACCGCCGAGGCACTCAAACCGTGGTACGGATACTTCTGCAAAAGACCCTGCTTCCACGACGAGTATCTGCAGACGTTCAACCGCGACAACGTGACCCTGGTCGACACCCGGGGCCTCGGGGTGCAGCACATCACCGAAACCGGTGTGGTGGTCGACGGCGTGGCCTACGAACTCGACTGCCTCATCTTCGCAACGGGTTTCGAGGTGGGCACCGACTACTGCCGCCGCACCGGATTCGAGCTGATCGGCCGTGACGGCGTGACGCTCACCCAACACTGGGACGATGGCGTGCGCACCTTTCAAGGTCTATGTACCACCGGCTTCCCGAACTGCTTCATCGAAAGCATCGCCCAGGCCGGGCTGACGGTGAACTTCCCCTACCTGCTCGACGTGCAGGCAAGCCACGTGGCCTGGATCATCGCAACCGCACTCGCGGACGGCATCATCGAACTCGAAGCCGCGCCCTCCGCCGAAGCCGCCTGGGTCGACACGGTGGTGGCCCGGTCGGTCGCGAGTGCCGAGCGCGCCAAGACCTGTACGCCGGGCTACTACAACCGGGAAGGCAAGGCGGACAACAAGACTCGGCAGGGCAGCTTCTTCTTCGGCGCACCCACCGAGTACGCCGACATCCTGCAGCAGTGGCGCGCTGACGGGAACCTGGAAGGCCTGCTGGTCCGTCGCGCCGGGGACGGACCGTGACAACCCGAAAAGCCCGATCGCTCTATGCCATCGGGCGGATGCGTGCGGCGACCCGGCGCCGGCGCGGACCGAAGGTGGCGATCATCGGCGCCGGCTTCGGTGGGCTGGGCGCGGCCGTCGCGCTGCGCCGCGCTGGCATCGACGATCTGGTGATCATCGAGGGCAACGACGGCGTCGGCGGCACCTGGCGGCGCAACACCTACCCCGGCGCCGCCTGCGATATCCAGAGCCACCTGTACTCGTTTTCCTTTGCCCCCAACACATCCTGGAGCCGCACCTACGCGCGGCAGGCCGAAATACTTGCCTACCTCGAATCGGTGGCCGACGACTTCGACCTGCGGCGCCATCTCCTGCTCGACACCATGGTGCGCTCCGTGCGCTGGGACCAGCATGCCGCAGCGTGGCATTGCGAGCTAAGGCGGAACGGTCAGCCGGCCACCCTGAGCGCCGACGTCGTCGTGTGTGCGGTCGGGCTGTTCGGTTCGGCCAAGCTTCCCGGCATCGACGGCCTGAGCGACTTCGCCGGCCCGGTGCTGCACACCGCCCGATGGGATCACGACCTCGATCTGGCCGGCCGGAACGTCGCGGTGATCGGCACCGGCGCCAGCGGAGTACAGCTCGTGCCCGAGTTGGCGAAGACCGCCGGGCACGTCACGGTCTTCCAACGCACCCCGCCCTGGATGGTGCCCAAGGACGACCGCCCGTATAGCGAGACCGAACTGGCCCGCTTCAGGCGAAGCTTCCTGGCGTTGCGGCGCACCCGCTGGCAGATCTGGAAATTTCAACACGACAACACTGCGACCTTCGCCGACGACCCCGTGGTGACGGCGCGCACGCAGATCGCGACGTCGTTCCTGGAGCGCACAGTCGACGACGGGACGCTGCGTCGGGCGCTGACACCGGACTATCCGTTCCGCTGTAAACGGGTGCTGCTGGGCGACGACTATTACCGCGCCTTGCAGCGCGACAACGTCGAACTGGTCACCGACCCCATCGCGCGGATCGGCCACGCATCGGTGATCACCGCGGCGGGCACCGGATTCGACATCGACGCGATCGTCCTGGCCACCGGCTTCGAGACGTCTCGCTACCTGTCCGGCATCGACGTCGTCGGCGCCGGTGGACGCCGGCTGCACGAGCACTGGGGCGACGACCCGTCCGCCTATCTGGGGGTCGCGGTCAGCGGATTCCCCAATTTCTTCATGCTCTACGGCCCCAACACCAACCAGGGTGGCAACTCCATCGTCTACATCCTCGAGGCCGGGGCGCGACTGGTCGCCAGCGCGACAAGCCGCCTGGCGCGCCGTGGCGGATACCTCGACGTGCGATCCGAGGCCGAAAAGCGCTACAACGAAGCACTTTCCGCGGATCTGGAGCGCACCATCTGGACGCAGTGCGACAGCTACTTCCGATCGCCGTCCGGCCGAATCGTCACCCAATGGCCGTATACCGAGCTGGAATACGCGCGCCGGACCTGGCGGCTGCGGGCACGGGAGTGGGTCCACGGCAACACGCGTGCTGGTGCCGACCTGACGCAAGTCGGCATCGGCGCCGAGGAATAGCCGACCGGAGACCATCTGCGTGCTCGCACCGGCCCAACCGTGGTGGGCGTATTTATCTTCAGGCTGATTCTCAAGGCTGCCGCGGGGTGGCCCGATCGTTAACATTCTTAAAAATGTTCGGTGCCACACGGGGCTGGTTGGCACATCATCATGAACGATGGGAGGTGTGGCTGGCGTGGTGAGACTGCTGCCACCCGATGCGGCCCGCCCGTCGCTGCGCCTTCCCTGGCTCAGCATCCTGGGTGTCCTGGCCATCGTCGTCGCCACGACCGCGATCGTGCTGAAAAACCTGCCGACGGGTGGTTCCAACGACATCCTCAACGTCTCCTACGACCCGACGCGCGAATTGTATGCGGCCCTGGACAAGGAATTCGTTGCGGAATACCACACGAATAACGGAACCACGCTGAACATCAAGGAGTCTCACGGCGGCTCGGGCCGCCAGCTCCGCAGCGTGCTCGATGGCAGTCAAAAAGCCAGCGTCGTGTCGCTGGCCTTGATCAGCGACATCGACACGCTGAGCAAACGGGGCCTGATCGCCGGCAACTGGCAACAGCGGCTGCCCAACGCCTCGGTGCCCTACACGTCGACCATCGTCTTCGTCGTCCGTAAGGGCAACCCCAAGGGAATTCACGACTGGCCCGACCTGATCAATTCCGACGTGGCCGTGGTGTCGCCCAACCCGCGGACTTCCGGCAACGGTCAGCTGAGCGTATTGGCGGCGTGGGGCGCGGTCACGACCCGAGGCGGCACCCCGGCACAGGCGGCCGCCTACGTGAGGTCGTTACTGCAGCATGTCGCGGTTTCCGACGCCGGAGCTCGCAGCGCCGGAGACAGTTTCGCCCTGGCCAAGCTCGGCGATGTCCAGCTGACATGGGAGAACGAGGCGCTGCGCGAGGTCGCCGCGAACAAGGACGAACTGGAGCTCGTCTATCCGCCGGTCAGCATCCTCGCCCAGCCCGCCGTGGCCTGGGTCGACGCAAATGTGACTGATCCCCAGACGGCGGCCCACGCCAGGGCCTACCTCGATTACCTATTCACCGACGCCGCCCAGGAGCTGGTGGCGCAATTCGGGTACCGCCCGTACAAGCCGGCGATCTTTGCCAAATATGCCGACCGGCTGCGCCCCCTCACGTTGTTCCCGATCAGCGCCATCGCCAAGAACTGGAGCGACGCCCGGGAACAGTTCTTCGGCACCAACGGAGTCCTGGACACAGTCTCGGCGCCGAACGCGGCGTCGGGCGCTTAGCGAGAGACGTCGAAAACGTGGGTGTACGTGTGAATTACGACCTTGTGAAGGGCCGGCATGATGTGATCGCCGGTCTGACCGTCGCCGCCATTTCGTTTCCCCAGGCGATGGCCTATGCCCTGATCGCCGGAGTGGATCCGAGATTCGGCGTGTACTCGGCGATCGTCGTGACCATCGTCGCCGCGATCTTCGGGTCGTCGTCGCATCTGATCAACGGGCCGACGAGCGCCATCTCGCTGCTGGTGTTCACCGCGCTGGCCTTCATCGACTCGGAAAACTCCAAGGAACTCTTCGAGGCGCTCTTCCTGCTGGCCATCCTCGTCGGCGCAGTCCAGATCGTGATCAGCCTGTTCAAGCTCGGCAACCTCACCCGCTACATTTCCGAATCGGTCATCATCGGCTTCATGGCGGCCGCGGCCTTTCTGCTCGCCCTCGGCCAGCTGGGCAACGCGCTGGGCGTCCGCGACCAGGGCAACGGCCACATGCAGGTACTGCGCCGCGTCTGGCTCACCCTGACCCACGGCGATCACATCAATTACCGCGCACTGACATTGAGTGTGGCGGCGGTGATCCTGGCCGTCGTGCTGCGCAAGCTGGTCCAGCGGTACGGATGGCCCCAGGTCGACATGCTCGCGGTGCTCGTCATCACCGCGCTCATCGCGTACATCGCCGGGTGGTCGACCCCGGGACCGGGCGGCCACACCGCGGTATCGGTGGCCGCCAAGATCCCGCGGAGCCTGCCCGGTCCGCATGTTCCCGAGGTCCACACGGAGTGGCTGCCGCATCTGTCGACGGGTGCGCTGGCCATCGCCTTCGTAGGCATCATCGAGGCGCTGTCAATCGCCAAAGCCATTGCCTATCAGACACAACAGCAGATCGACTACAACCGCCAGATCATGGCCGAAGGCCTGGCCAACCTGACCGGAGGCTTCTTCCAGAGCCTGCCCGGCTCGGGTTCGCTGTCGAGGTCGGCGATCAACTTCCAGTCCGGCGCCGCGACGCGGTTCTCCGGAATCGTTTCGGCCGCAACGGTTGCCGCGGCCCTGTTGCTGTTCGCTCCACTGCTGCGCTACGTGCCGCAACCGGCACTGGCCGGCCTCTTGCTCGTCACGGCGGCGCGCCTGGTCGATTTCAAACGCCTGATCTACACCCTCAAGGCGTCTCGCTATGACGCCGGGTTGGTGATCGTCACCGCCTTCACGGGCATCGCCATCGACCTCGACAAGTCGGTCCTGCTCGGGGTGGTCCTGTCGATACTGCTGTTCGTGCCGCGCGCGGCCAAGCTGAAATCCAAGGAACTCGTCGTCACGCCCGAACGGGTCGTCCGCGAACGCATTCCGGGCGACTCTGCTGATCCCTCAATTCTCATCTACGATCTCGAAGGCGAGCTGTTCTTTGGTGCCGCACCGGAATTGGACCGATACCTGACCGGGATCAACCAGCGCATCGGCGAGGAAGATATCGCTTTCGTGGTGTTGCGGCTCAAGCGGGTACGCCACCCGGATGTGGTCTGCATCGAGCGCATCGAGCATTTCCTGCGTGAGGTGACCGAGCGTGGCGTCACCGTCCTGCTTGCCGGGGTGCGCTCCGACACGCTCGGCGTCTTGAACAACGTCGGCTTCCAAAGCTGGTTCCCCGCCGAGCAGGTCTTCCCCGAAGAGGACGAGGAATTCTCGGCCACGCTGAGGGCGGTGCGGTACGCCCACAACAAACTGGCCGAGCTCAAAGCCAACGAACCCTTCACCAGCGCCCCCGAACTCACCCCGCACGCTGAGCTGTACTACCTCGTCTAACCGCCGGCGGCCACCCGGGCCCGTTCGGTCATCGAGGCGATCACGCCGCCGTCGTTGAGAATGTCGGTGCCGGTGAGGTATCCGGCCCTCTCGCTGGCGCAGAACGCGAGCAGCTCGGCCATTTCCTCCGGCTTACCCCAGCGCGGGACGGCGGCGTTGGCCACCATCGCACCCGCGCCCGCCTGCTCCTCGAGCCTGCCCATCTCGGTGTCGATGGACCCAGGCGACACCGAGACGATGCGCAATCCGCGCGTGTTGAACCGCTCCGCCTGCGACTGGCTGTACCACTTCACGAAGGTCTTGCTCACGGCGTAGGCGAGACCGGATCGCGCCTCCTCGGGAGCGATGCTGCATGCCGCCAGCATGGCGTCCATGAAAGCGTCGGTGTCCTTCAGCGCCTGCGGAAATTGTTCTGCCGGAACGATTTCCGCGGGCAGCATGTGCGCCGCCATCGATGCCACGTTGACGATCACCGCGCCGTCGCCGGCGACCGCGAAGAACTCTTCGTTGACGTTGACGGTGCCGATGGCGTTGGTCCGCATGACGTAGTCGGCGGCACCCATGCTCGGGCTGACACCAGCGGTGTGGATGACGGAGACGACGGTCCCGAGGTTGTTCGCGGTGCCGAGCAGGTCCGTGACGGCGCGCCGGTCGGTCACGTCGCAGTCGACGACCGTCGGAGTGACCCCGAGCTCTTGCAGGGTCGTGGCCGCGACCGCCAACCGGTCCTGCCTGACGTCGCACAGCACCACGGTGTGGTCGCGGCCGACGATTTTCGCCGTAGCCAGGCCCATGCCGCCCGCGCCGCCGGTGATTACCGACACTCGATTCATACCTGGACCGTATACGCAGCGTGACGCCGGGCGCAGGGCGGTCATCGGTGCCGCGGCGGCGCTAGCCGGGGCGGGTGGGGTGTTCCGTGTCGTGGTGGGGGTGACCGCTGTGCCGGATCGCCGTGCCGAAGAACGGCGCCCCGAGAGTGGCGGCGACGTGGCGGCGGTTGATGATGAGCCCGACGATGGCCACCGCGGTGTAGAGACCGCAAAGCAGCAGCCGTCCCTGGGTCGAGAAGATCGGGAACTGGACTACGAACAGCCCGAGCAGTGTGCACGCGGCGCCCCGGTGAAATCGCAGCGCCAGGATCAGCGCCACCCCCATCATCGTTTGTGTGGCGGTGAGCAGCACCTCCTCCACCTGGCGGGAGTCCAGGTACAAGGAGAACCCGCCCCCGCCCAGCAGGTGGGCGATCGGCAGTGACCCGATCAGCAGGGTCCACTGGTTGACCTTGGAGGAGATCAGCGTGGCGATGGCCGCCGTGCCCTTGCCCCGGGTGGCGAAGATGGTCGCGATGATGAATTCCGGTGCTTCGGAGGCCAGGGGGGCCAGCCACTGCACCAGCAGGAAGCGGTTGATGCCGAGTTCGGTGCCGGCGGCGACCAGATTATCGGCAAAGGGCTTGGCGCACAGCAGGATCACCCCGGCCGACACCAAGAACAGGCCGATCACGGCGACGCGCCGCCGGCCGTCGGGCAGGTCGCCCAACGCGGCGGCGGTGCCGATCAGGTCGGGCTCTTCGACGTCGCCGTGGCTGATCTTGTAGAGGTAGAACCCGAACCAGGCCAGCAACGCCAGCCCCAGCCCGAAATGGATCTGGCCGCTCACCGGGATCACGAACGCGAGGACGCCGGCGATCAACAGGAATCCGAGTTCGACGCGGTTTGCTGGCTCCAGCGTCAAGCCGGTGGGCTTCGCCGATCCGGACTTGCGGGCGACCAGGATGCTCACCAGCACCACGACGGGCCAACCCAGACCCATCAACAATCGGTTGGACCCGGTCATGTTGGCGGCGGCGTATTGCGTGTAATCCGCGTTGTGGCCGGACACGTAGGCGTAGTAGAGGTCGACGGCGTATTCGGGCAGCACCGCGATCAGGGCGAGTAGCGCCGTCGCCAGCCCGCCGGAGACGTCGATCTGCGCGGCCTCGGCCGCCCACGCCAGCAGGAAGCTGGCCGCCACCACCGCTGCCCCGAAGATCAGCAGGGCGAGCACAGCGCCGGTGTGCAGTCCGGCGATGCGGACGACCACGGCCGGGACGACGAATGCGCCGGTGATCAATCCAGAACGGGTCAGGGTGCGGCGCCGCCAGCGCGCCGTCGTCGAGACGGTGGCAGCGGGCCTGTCCATGGCGAGCATCGTCATCCTTCGCACTGGCGATCGGGTGGCTACTTCGGCTCGGTTGCCGTGGCGAACCGGTTACCCAAGTTACCCGCGGCGGCCCGGGTCAGCAACGCAGCGGGTTCGCCACAAGAGCGGTACCTGCGAAGCTATATTTGCTGTTTAGGGAGCTGCAGGCGCGAGAGTTAGGCTGCCCTGATTTGGAACTTTGGCAAACCTCGTCGCCATTCAGTACGGCGCACAGCGAACGAACGAGGTTCCCGCCGCTTCCCTAGGCGTCCGGGCCCATGGCCGCGGCGGCGGCCTGGGCGAACAGCTCAACGGCCTGATTGCGGTTCAGCGATGCCAGCAGCTGCGCGGCGGCGCGCATGGTGTCGCCCACCATCAGGGTGGGGCCGTTGCCGAGGTTCTCGAATGCCTCGGCGATGACGTCGGACACGGCCGCCGCGTCCGACGGGACCTCGTCGGGAGACCCGATCTGGCCGCGGCTGTATTCGAGTTCGCGCAATGCCGGTGTGTTGGTCTTGCCCAGGATGAGGCCCAGGACGTCGACGCCCTTGTCGTGCAGTTCGGCCCACAGCGCCTCGGCGAAGACCATGTCGAACGCCTTCGATGCGCCGTAGGCGACCATGTTCGGTCCGCCGGCCAGCCCGGCGCCGGAGCCGAAGATGACGATGCCGCCGCTGCCGCGCTCCACCATCGCGGGCGCGAAATGGTGACACAGCTGCATGGGCACCATGCAGTTGCGTTGCACCATCGCCTCGGCGGCTTCGATCGGATTGGCAAGGAACGGTTTGAAATTCGGGTCGGCGCCGGCGCAGTACACGAGCATTCCGATCTCCAGGTCACCGGTAGCCGCGGCGACCGCCGCGGCCGCACCGGGCTGCGCGAGATCGATTGCGACGGTGCGGGTTTGCGCCGACGTCTTGGCCTCGATGTCGGCCGCGACCCGATCGAGAACGGCTTGCCTGCGGGCCAGCAGTACCACGTTGACACCGCGCTCGGCGAGGCCTTCGGCGAACGCCGCACCCACGCCATCTGAGGCGCCGGCCACCAGCGCCCATGGCCCGTATTTCGTCGCGAATGTCATCTATCCGCCCCCGACCGTGGTGATGCGGACCTGGGTGTAGCGCCGGCGGGCGATGCGCCACCCCGCCGGCGTGTGCACTATGTCGTCGTCGTAGAAACCGATCGCATTGACGCCAGAGTTGTTGTCGCCGGCCATGATCAGGCCGTCGATGTAGGTGCGCGCCGTGGCGTTGTCACCGTCGAGCGTGATGGCCTGGTTGGTCAGGCGGTGCAGCGTGTGCCCCGCCAGGGCATGTACCTGCTCCATGAAGTCGGCGACGGCGTCGACGCCGTTCCAGGTGCCGATCTCGCCGTAGTCCAGTTGGCAGTCGTCGGTGAAGACGGTGCGAAACAGCGGCCAGTCGCGCCGGTCGATCCCCGTGGCATAGCGCACCAGCAGTTCGGAGATGTCTTGCCGGTCATCGCGTTCGCTCAAGGGACGTCTCCATTCGGATGGACGACGATCCGGGGCGGCCCGTCGGACCTGCGGGCCCGATCGAGGGCATCGGGTACCTCGTCGAGACCGATGATCTTGCCGACGCTCGGCAGCGGGTCCAGCCGGTCTGCCACGATGGCGTCGAGTGTGCCGTACCAGTCCTGCGGGTGCGGACCGCCGCCGAACTGAATGGTCACACCCTGGCGGGTGGCGGTGGTGATGTCGAGGGTGTCGCCGGTATACCAGCCGCCGGCGCAGTAGATGCGGGTGCCCATTTCGGCGGATTCGACCAACTTCTGGATCAGCCCGGACGCGCCCACGCATTCGAATACGATTGCCGGCCCGGGCAATCCGCGTTGCGCGCGTACCTCGTTGAACGCGTCGAACGGGGATTTCTCGTTCGGGTCGACCAGGACGTGTGCGCCGAAGTGGTCACGGGCCAGCTGGCGCCGGTCGGATTTGTAGTCGGCGACGACGATGGGCTCGATGCCGCGGCCGGCCAGGGCCGCAACGGCCGAGAGTCCGATCGCTCCCGCACCGATGACAATGGGGACCTCTCCGTGTTGCAGCTGCGCCGAGCGCACGTAGAACTCGCCGACGGCGAATGCGTCGGTCAACGCCACGGCGTCGATGGACACCTCGCCCGGGACGGGCTTGGCCGCCGCTTCCGAAACCACCAGCAGCTCACCGAAACTGCCTTGAGCTTCGGGATGCTGACCGATGATGCGCATTCCGCCGGCGCCGCCGTCGACCAGGCGCACCGGCATGGCCGTCACGCGCGTACCGACGGCGAATTCGTCGGTGCAGCCGGTCCCGTGTCCGACGACCTCGCCCACGAATTCGTGACCGAGCACGATGTCGCGCTCGGTGTCGTACAGCGAGCGGCCGGTCGGGTCGTCGATGGCGAGCTTGGGATGGTCCATGAAGTGCACGTCGGACGCGCAGATCGCGGTGCTCAACGTGCGCAGCAGCAACTCACCCGGACCGGGCTCGGGGTCCGGCGTCTCGCGGACCTGTAGCCGGCCGTCTCGTAACACCACAGCGCGCATACAGTAACTTTCTCGAATAATCGATATAAGATCTCGAATGTTCGTACAACTGTAAAAACGCGGTAGTGAAGGAGTCAAGCGATTCGCGGTTCGACGTCAGCGCCGACCGCGCGGGTGCTCGATGTCGTCGAGCTGCTGGCGCGGTCGCCAAATGCGCGGCTGCGCTTCTCCGACGTGGTGCGCGAACTGGATCTCACCCAGGCGACCGCGCACGCGATCCTGAAGACGTTGTGCGACCGCGGATGGGCCAGCCGCGATCCGATCGCGAAGACTTTCGCCCTCGGTCCCGCACTCGCGGTGGTGGCCGCCCGCACGGACACCGCCCGGCCGCTCGCGCATGCGGCGCGGTCGGCGGCGCTGCGACTGTCCCGCGAGGTCGGCTACGCCTGTTCGGTAGTCGAGAAGTTCGGTGATTCCTTGGTGGTCACCGCCTTTGAGGGTGAACCCGCCACGCAGCCGTCGGGGATACCGGGTGATCGCATTCCGTACGCGCCGCCGTTCGGCGTAGCGATGGCCGCGTGGGACACCGAGGAGGAACAGCGCGCGTGGGTCCGGCGTGGTGCGGGCGACAACGCCGACCGCACCCAGCGCCTGCAGCAGGTGTTGGCGCATACGCGCGAACGAGGATTCGACGTCGACTGGACGACGCCTGCGCTCGCGCAGGCGGTGCAGGTGGTCGGCACGCTGGACAGCAGCGAGATGCCGAGTCCGGTGCGTCACATCATGGATCAGCTGCTGGTCGAGTTCACCACCATCGGGTTTCTCTCCGACGACAATCCGGGCCGGCGCAAGCAACCCGTGGTGACGATCGCCGCGCCGGTTTTGGACGACCGCGGCCGCGTCGCCCTGATGGTGGCCGTGCACCCGCTGTGCGCGCTGAGCGCGCGACAGATCCGCGACATCGGAAAACACCTGACCGACGAGACGGCCGCACTCAGCGGATCGCCGCCGCAACCGGCCGCGATCGATACCGCCATGTAGCGCATCGCACACAAGATCTGGCACGCACGACGGCTCGTCGGCAACTTGCGGCAGGGTAGCCTCGCCTGGGAGGCGAAAAGTGGTGGCACATAACTACGTTGTGGACGAGCTGGCCGATTTCGTCGTCGGCGCGCGGGCGGCCGATCTGAGCGGGCAGCCGCGCGCACTGTTGAAACGCAACGTGCTCGACAGCATCGCGTGCGCCGTCGGCTCGCTGGACGGGGAGCTCATCCCGACGATTCGTGACCACACGGCCCAGTTCGGTGGCGCCCCGACGGCCACCCTGGTCGGTGGTGGGCGAGCATCGGTGGACCAGGCCGCGTTCTTCAACGCGGTGCTGGTGCGCTATCCCGATCTGCTCGACACCTATCTGACGGTCGGCGGCCTCTGCCATCCCGCCGACAACGTAGGTGCCGTCCTGGCCGTGGCCGAGCACACCGGCGCCAGCGGAGCCGACTTCCTGTTGGCGCTGGCGATCGCCTACGAGATCCAATGCCGTTTCAGCGCACAGGTTCCCGTGATGGCGCGCGGGCTCAATCACGCGCTGCAGCTGTCCATGTCGGTTGCGGCGGGCAGCGCGAAGCTGCTGGGGCTCAGCGCCGAACAGACCGCCAACGCCATCGCCGCCGCGACGGCCGACAACGTGTCGCTGGCGACGGTCCATGCCGAACCGGTTTCGAACTGGAAGGGCATCTCGCCGGCGATCACCGGGATGCGCGCCGTGTACACGACGATGCTGGCCGCGCGCGGCATCACCGGACCCAAGTCGCTGTTCGAGGGCCCGCACGGGTTGGTGCAGTTGTTTGATCAGCCCATCGATCTCCACACCGCGGACCGCAGCCTCACCTGTGTCGAGCAGACCTACTTGAAGCAGTACTGCTCACTCATCCACGGCCAGGTCGTCATCGACGCGGTCCTGGCAGTTCGCAGCGAGAACGGTTTGCGCGGTGCAGATGTCGCGCGGGTAGTCCTCGAGGTATTTCAGGGGGCATACGACTTCGCCGGTGGGGGTGCGTATGGCGACAAAGAACATCCGATCACCAAGGAACAGGCCGACTACAACCTCAAGTACTTGACCGCGGCCGCCCTGCTCGACGGCGGAGTGGGCCCCGAACAACTTGAGAATGACCGGGTTTCGCGCGGCGACGTCCAGGATCTGTTGTCGCGGGTGGAGGTCAAGGCGGCCGACGATCTGACCGCCGATTATCCACAACGCACGGCGGCACGGGTGCATGTGATGACGAGCGACGGGCGAGAGTTCAGCCGCGAGCAGTCGGATTACGAGGGATCACCCACCCAGCCGATGTCCTGGGAACGCGTCGTGGACAAATTCGGCTGGCTCGCCGAACCCTTCTGCGACGCGCCGCTGCGTGACGACATCGTCGCCGCGGTGGCTCGGCTCGACGAGATCGGAGTCGCCGAACTCACCGGACTCCTCGGGTCGGTGCCTTCCACCGCTCGGTGCGCGCGCAGCAAGCCGCGCTTCTGACGCCCTTCTGACGCCCGTTGCGCGCGCCCCCCTTGCGTGGCCGACCGTCCGCCATGAATGATCCGGCCATGGGCAAAGAACACCGCCGCAATCGGTGGGAGCTGGTCACCTGCGCCGCAGCCGGGCACGTCACCTATGCACCCGACGACAAGTCACTCGCCGACCGGCTGAGCGGCAGCACCGGGCTGGGCGAAGTGTGGCGCTGCTTGCGGTGCGGCGAATTCACCGTGGGGGAGCCGCACGGCCGCGGGCGCGCCGAGGACGCGCCGATGATCATGCGCGGCAAGGCCTTACGCCAGGCCATCATCGTGCGCGCATTGGCGGTGGAACGTTTGTTCCGGGCGGTGGTGATTGCGCTGGCGGCCTACGCGGTATGGAAGTTTCGCGGGGCGCGCGGCGCCATCCAGGCCACCCTCGATCGCGACCTGCCGATCTTCCGCACCGCCGGGTTCAAGGTCGATCAGATGACCATCGTGCACGAATTGGAGAAGGCGCTGGCCGCCAAGCCGTCCACCCTGACCCTGCTGACTTTGGCGCTGGCGGGTTACGCGCTGATCGAGGTCGTCGAAGGGGTTGGCCTGTGGCTGCTGAAGCGCTGGGGTGAGTACTTCGCGGTGATAGCCACCTCGGTCTTCTTGCCGCTCGAGATCAACGACCTGGCCAAGGGCATCACCATGACCCGTGCGGTGACCTTCGCGATCAATGTCGCCGCGGTGATCTACCTGCTGGTCTCGAAACGACTGTTCGGGCTGCGGGGCGGGCGCAAGGCCTACGACGAGGAACGACGCGGCGAGCAGCTGCTCGACGTCGAGAGGGCCGCGACGACGCACTGACCTGCCGTGGGCCGTGCCCGTCGGATCGGAGGAATCAATGGGGATCTATGCCATTACCGGGTCGGCTTCCGGGATGGGCCGCGAGACCGCCGCGCGCCTTCGCGATAACGGGCACAGCATTATCGGTGTCGACATCAAGGACGCCGATATCGTCGCCGACCTTTCGACACCCGATGGGCGCAAAGCGGCGGCCGACGGCGTCCTGGCGGCCTCGGGCAACAGACTCGACGGTGCCGTCCTGGCGGCCGGCCTGGGTCCCAGCCCCGGCCGCGACCGCATTCGCCAGATCGCTGCGGTCAATTACTTCGGGGTCGTCGAATTGCTCGCCGCCTGGCGTGCCGCGCTGGCGGCCGCCGAAAGCGCGAAGGTCGTTGTCGTCGCGAGCAATTCGACGACGACGATTCCCGCGGTGCCGCGCCGGGCGGTCAAAGCGCTGCTTGCCCACGATGCCGACAAGGCGGTGCGAACCGTGCGGCTGTTGGGCCCGGCGGCGCCGACGATGATGTACGGGGCATCCAAGATCGCGGTCAGCCGTTGGGTGCGGCGGCACGCGGTGCTTCCGGAGTGGGCCGGTTCGGGAGTGCGCCTGAACGCGTTGTCTCCCGGCGCGATCATGACGCCGCTTCTGCAGGAACAGTTGTCGAACCCAAGGCAGGCTAAGGCCGTACGCTCGTTCCCCGTCCCCTTAGGTGGCTTTGGAGACGCGGGGCACATGGCCGACTGGATGTGCTTCATGCTGTCGGATGCCGCCGATTTTCTCTGCGGCAGTGTAGTATTCGTGGACGGCGGTACCGACGCGTATTTCCGCCCCGACGACTGGCCGAAGGCGGTACCGGCACACCGATTGCCCGGTTATCTGCGCCGGTTCAAGGGTTTTCACTAGACGCACTGTTGCGTGCCTTTCGTTCCGTCACGAATGTGCCGTACGCCACAAATGGGCTTTTCGTGACGTTTACCGCGGCGCGGCGCCGCCGTAAAACGACTGCGGTGCAATTGACTGAATCGGCGCACCTGCCGAAAGAACAAAGGAACTTATTGTGGCCACACTTCCGGCCTGGGTCAGCCAGGCTCCCGCCACCTTCGACGTGGTCGCGCCGCTGAAGTCGCGCGCCTTCGACGTCGTGCACGCGGTGCTGAAAAGCACGCGGCGACCGACGGCCGCTGGTCCACGCCTGATGTCCAAAGGCGCCGAACGCTGCTGACGGCCCGGTCGGGCGGACAGACGGCTTATCGGCGGCCTCGCATTCGGAGGGGTTTCTACTGCCGGTCGCGCCTACCCTGGCGAAACGCCTGACTCCGCCGCACGATCGCGTGCGCGCCGCTGGGTCCGGGAGGCGCGCAGATTGACGGCGTCGCCGCACGTTTTGACGTCGTGCCAGACCCCGCTGTTGTTTTTTAGCGGTCGTAGAACGTCGACCCGCACCGGTGGTTGTGGCATCGCTTGATCCGCCGCCAGGTGCCGGCTTGCTGGCTCAACAGGATTTCGCCCCACAGCGCCTACGCCAGCCAGCGCCAACGGCCGCCGCTGGGATCCAGCCGCACCGCAAGGACAGCGTGAACGATGCGGTAACACCGCCGGGACCCCGCCCGCTCGGCGGTTCGCCGGCCGCCAGCATGATAATTCGAGCATTGCCACCGCGCCGGCCACGATCCCGAAGAGGAACACTGTGCCGGTGGATCACCTGAAGTGATAGCCGAACACGGTCGGCGGGTGGGCCGCCCCTGCAATGCTCGGCACGCAACGATTGTGACGAGGCGAGCAACATAAGGATCAATCCAACGATGACGAGGCATTCGACACCTCTGATCCACTGCAGACCCTCAGTACACGCTTCCCACCCCTACCTGTCAACAGCGTTGACGTTTGCCGTTAAACTTGGCCGCGAATCCGCGACACGTAAGGGAAGGGTGCCCGCGATGGTGAAGCAACCGACGGTTCCTGATACAGCCGCTGATGGACTTGGCCCCTTCGTCGCCCCCGGCCCAGAGCACGGTGGGGTCAGCCGGTCGGTGATTTTGCGGTCTGCGTTGGAGTTGGTCGATCGTGACGGGGCGGATGGATTGTCGATGCGGCGTCTTAGTGAGGCGGTGGGTCGGGATCCGACGGTGATTTATCGGCATGTGCCGAACAAGGCGGCTCTGCTCGACGGGGTCGCCGAGATCGTGCTGGGGCAATTGCGGGTGGACACTGCAGACCCGGACTGGGCCGGGCAGCTGCGCGCGGTGGCGCATGACTTCCGCCGGCTGGCCCTGGCACACCCGAATGTGGTGCCGCTGTTGGTGACTCGGCCACTAGCCACGCCGCTGGGACAGCGGCCGCCAGGTATGCTGCGGCCACTGGAGGACGTCGTCGCGCTGCTCACATCGGTGGGCTTCAGCGGAGTCGACGCGCTACACATTTACCGGGTGCTCTTCGGCTATCTGTATGGCCATATCCTCACCGAACTGCAGGAGGTCGTCGAGCGGCCCGAGGAATCCGATGCTGTGCTGCGGCTGGGGTTGCACCGGCTGGCGATCACCGAGTTCCCCCAAGTGCGTGCGCTAGCCGCAGCGCTGGGCTCCTACAACGGTGCGGCCGAACTCGACCGCGGTCTCGATCTGTTGCTCATCGGTCTGGCGGCCACCGTGTCAGTGCCCCGGCGCTCGGCCCGCAAGCGCGTGAGGAAGTAGGCGGGCAATGCGTCAACTGCGCCTCGGTGTCATCGGCGCGACTCGCAAGGAGAACGAGCGCCGACTGCCGCTCCACCCCCGCCATTTCGATCGAATAGCCGCCGATGTTCGCGCCAGCATCTATCTCGAAGCCGGGTATGGGCAGCATTTCGGCGTCTCCGATACGCAGTTGTCGGGTTGGGTGGCCGGAATGCGTTCCCGCGAGCAATTGATCGCGGAATGCGATGTCATTCTGCTACTCAAGCCCCACGCCCGCGATCTGGCCGAGCTTCGCACCGGCCAGGTGCTGTGGGGCTGGCCGCACTGCGTGCAAGACGACGAGCTGACTCAGTGCACGATCGACCGTCGACAAACGCTTATCGCCTTCGAGTCGATGAACCTGTGGAGCCGCAACGGCGCGTTCAAATTGCATGTGTTCCACAAGAACAACGAGATCGCGGGTTACTGCTCGGTGCTGCATGCCATGTCGATCGTCGGTCGGTCGGGCACCTACGGCCGACGGTTGCGGGCCGTTGTCATCGGCTTCGGCGCCACAGCGCGAGGCGCGGTGACTGCGTTGAACTCGCTGGGTGTACACGACATTGACGTCCTCACCAACCGCAGCGTGACCGAAGTCGCCTCCCCGATTCATCCGGCCCGGATCGTGCAATTCAATCACGATACGAACTCTGTCGGGGGGTCGCCTGTGAGCTTCGCATCTACCCCAGGAGGCAGAGTGCCGCTCCCCGGATACCTTGCCCAGCACGACATCATCGTCAACTGCGTGTTGCAGGATACCAACGCACCACTGATCCTTCTGAACGACGACGACCTCGCCGCGCTACGGCCGAACAGCCTGATAGTCGATGTATCTTGTGATGAGGCAATGGGTTTCAGCTGGGCGCGCCCGACCTCGTTTGAGCGGCCGACGTTCGTCGTCGGGCCGAACGTCACCTATTATGCGGTCGACCACAGCCCATCCTACCTGTGGGATTCGGCGACCTGGGAGATCAGCGAGGCGCTGCTTCCCTACCTGCCGACGGTGCTGGCCGGGCGTGACGCGTGGCGGGCCGATCAGACGGTGCGCCGGGCGATCGAGGTCCTCGACGGGTCTGTGCTGAATCCGAACATCCTGTCCTTCCAAAATCGGCAAACGCAATACCCGCATGCTCGTCGCGGAAGCGGTGGCCGCGAATCAGCGTAAGGTCATCAGTATCGAGTAGCCCGGTTGCGGGCGAGCATGCTCGACTACAAAGGAAAATCGATGGCTTCGCTCACAACGTTTCGCACTCCCTACGAGATTCGTGTCCAACTCGTCACGGACACCATCATCGCCCACTCCAAGCTGCGCAACGATGCGGCAGGCGAACTCGCCGTACACGTCCTGCATGCAATGAACTCAATCCCCGAGAAGGTGCGCTGAGCAACGGCCTTGCTGGGCTTAATATCCAAGGCCGGCACGGATCTCCTGATTGCTGTGCGTGTCATCATCGTTCCTACTGATCCGACGCCGCTGGGCCGCATCATCGCGAGCTGGCATCAGCGGCTCACCTCGAGGTTGTGACCATGACAGTCACCGTGACTCTCGCCGATGGCGGGACCGACAAGTACCTGCGATTCGGCGACAGCTACATCGAGCACACGGACGGCACCTTGGACGTGATGCGTGGCGGCGCGAAAGGTGCGCACCACTACGAGCCGGGGGAGTGGACCCACGTCGTCGGCGACCGCAGGAGATCGATAAAGCGCGGTTTCCGGCATTGATCACTCGAGCGGCCGTCGTCGGTGACCTATTCATAAAGGGTTTGAGCGACCCCGTGAGACCTTAATTTGCTCGGCGGACATCGCCGTGCACAACCGCGCCGTGCACAACTGCGCACCGAGCACAACTGCGCGACATACCGTGCGCCTTATTCTGCGGCATTGGAGCGCCGTGCCCCGTCGTGACTTGCACGCGTGCTGCAGACGTCAACGGTGTTGACGTACGGTGACGGCAACAGTGTAGGCTAGTCGATGTTCTGGGCATATTTGCGAGACAGTGCTGACGATTACCAAATCACCTTGACGCCATGTGACTTGGAGACGGTGCCCGGCGCCGTCGTTGTGGCGTGCGGCGAAAAGTCGCCAGCCAAAACCTTGAGCTGATAGCTCAGACATGCAGATGGAGCGGCACGATGAAACGATTGACCGGCCTGGACGGTGTCACGCTGCACGGCGAAACATCCGTGATGCCCACCCACGTGACGGCAGTGTTGTTTTGCGACCCCGCGGCGTGCGGCGATTTGACCGCCGGGGCGATTTACCAGCTGCTGGCTGAGCGGACTGCGGCGATGCCCGGTTTCCGGCAGCGCCTGCTCACCAGAGCCTTCGGGTTGGGCCAGCCGTCATGGATCGAGGACCCGGCGTTCGATGTCCATAGCCATCTGCATCCTGTGCGGCTGGCCGAACCCGGCACCATGCGGGAGTTGACCACCCTTATCGGTGAGCTGCATGGGCAGCCTCTGGACCGCGACCGCCCCCTGTGGGACGCCTGGGTCGTGCAGGGACTCGCCGACGGCAGACTCGCGGTGTTGATCAAGTTCTCCCACGCCATTACCGATGGTGTGGGCGCGGTGACCTCGATGCTGCCCGAACTGATGACTGTCGATGCGGACGCTGAATTCGCGGCAGCGCCAGAGCGGGCCCGGGCCACCGTGCCAGGCACGGCCGCGAGGGTGTGGGACGTGATCGACGAGGTCGCGGCCAACACCGCTGTGGGCATTCGGATCGCTGTCAGATTGGGTCCCGTCGCGGTGAAGTCAGTAGTAGGAACCGCGCTGGGAGCGGCACGCCAACTCCTCCCGGGCGGCGACCCGCAACGGGCCAACGGTTCGGATTCCGAGAAGGACGAGAATTCGCCGCGAACGCAGCTAAACGTCCCGCTCACCGCGCGACGCAGCGTCGCGTTTGCCGCGGTGGCGATGGATGATCTGCGCGCCATCACCGCCGCGTTCGACGTCACCGTCAACGACATTTTCCTGACCGCAACGACATCGGCGCTGCGCCGGTGGTTGGCAATTCACGACACGGTGCCCGCTCATGCGCTGCGCACCATGATGCCGATTTCGACACGCGGTGTCGACGGCGACGCATCCAATAGTTGGTCACCGGTCGTCGTCAAGTTGCCGGTCGATCTGGCCGACCCGGCACAGCAGTTGGCCACCATTCACGGCGCGACATCCAGGATCAAGGACGGACGACGGGCAGTGCCGCCCGTCAACCTCGCCGATGTCATAGATCTCGTCCCCCCTGTGGTCATCGGCATGGCGATGGGTGTGTACACCGGCCTGAAACTATCGCGATTCCACGCCCCAGTCGCTCATGTCATCACTTCCAACGTACCGGGCCCTCGCAACGAAATCTATTGCGCCGGAGCGCATGTCCAGGGCATGTATGCCCTGGCCCCGTTACTCGAGGGCGCCAATCTCAACATCACCGCCGTGTCCTATGGCGACACACTGGCGGTGGGTATCGTCGCGTGCCCCGACAACGTCGATGACGTCGTATCGGTCGCGAGCAGCATCGAAGATGTGGTGCGTGAACTGAGAATTGCCGCCGACGAAAAGGCCGGCCGCAGCGCAGGTATTTCCTGCTCTACGGCACCAGAGCCCGCTATGAAGACTACTGCCACAACGCAATTCGCGGGGGCCGCGCTAAGGAAGCGGGCTGGCGCGCGGAAGGCGGGTCCCCGCGCGTCCGCCGGCATAGCTCACTTCAGCTAGTCACAAGGGTTTTCTCATGCCCCACCTAACCCACGAACAGAAATCATCTTTCGGCCCTTGCGCCGCGAAGCCTTCCCTGCAGCCTGCTGGTGAGGATGAACGGACCGTCGCATCGCTTTCGGTGCCAACGCCGTAGGCCCACAACGTTGACATCGCGTCTGCCGTGGCGTTTACTAGAGGTCTAGTCCGGAAACTGCGCTCATCGGTGTCCACGAATTCGCCTCGGAGCCCGACGCGTTTCCGCGTGATCCCGGAGATCCGTTCAGACCAATGCACGACGACGACGCGCGTGGAGAAGCTACGGACACATGCGTGCCCGCCCTTTCAACCAAAGGGAGAAGTGACCACGATGAATAAGCACAACCGCGCTCCGGTTCTTGCGATCGGCGCTATCACCGGCGTGGGCCCAGCGGCCCCGGTCATCGGCGACATGGCATTCGTCGAGCCGCGCATCGAATCTACTCATATCAAGACCCTCGCAACCAAACATCCGAAATGAGGCCACATTGACGAAATCTGACAAAGCGAAACGAAATATTCTCCGCGAGAATGTGATCCACGTAGGCGCCGGTTTCGTAGCTAAGGAGCATCCGCACGTCATACAAACGTTGGCGCCACTCGAGGTCCACCTAGGCAGGTGGGCATCCAGTGATGTGGACATAGAGGTCACCCTGCAGGACCGTGGCGGCAAGGAGCAGCGCATCACGTTGCGCACAACCCTTCCCGGCCATGCGCTGCTGGTAGCGGTCGCGGACAACCCGGACATCACCGGTGCTCTCTGCGATGCAAAGCGCGAGTTGATCCGGCAACTCGAGCACCAGAAGTCGGCGCATGATCCGATGAACAACCGCCAGCTCAGAGGCGCGACCATCCGCCATCCCGTCACCCCCGCACCCTTCGAGGTCGCCCGATTCACAATCTAGGACCCATCACCGAACAGCAGCTCGCCACAGTGGGCAGATAGGTGCAGCGGATAGCGGCCCGCAACAGAATCGTCATCTCGTTAATCCCTGACAGTCCATTGACGGTCAGGGACGTACTCCGTGCGGACATGCGCCCCAGGGCCAGACGCAAGGAAATGACCGCGCAGTCGATCTGGGATGCCGGAGGCGGCGCCGGTGAGCGGTGGACAACCGACGCGCAATAGGTTGACTACCGTCGCACCGCACCCGCCGGTGCTTTCGACGGCCGAAGGTCCTCACCGCCTCGGCCCAAAATCACAACGCACCGGCCGGCTCGACGTGTTTGGATAGCGACATGTCGAAGAGTGAACGCATTGTGAGCGCCACCCGCGTCATCTCGGCCAGCGCCGCTCGTATTTTCGAACTGATCGCCGACCCGTCCCGCCAGCCGAGCTGGGACGGCAACAACAACCTCGCCTCGTCCGCTCCGGGCCAGCGCGTCCATCAGGTCGGTGACGTCTTCAAGACGACGCTGACCAATGGCGCGGTGCGGGAGAACCACGTTATGGAATTCGTCGAATGCAGCAAAATCGCTTGGTGCCCAGCGGAACCCAGCAAGCAGCCGCCCGGCCACCTGTGGCGCTGGGAGGTCAGCCAGATCAACCCCACGCTGACCACCGTGACCCACACCTACGATTGGACCGCGCTCACCGACCCACCCGCATCGAAAGAGCCCGTGCGACAACGCCGGACATGTTGCGCGAATCGATGGACAAGCTCGCCATGCTGGCGCAATCGCCGGAATAGGTCCGGCACCCGGACGCCGGATAGGTTTGCCAGGTCAGCCTTTCTTACCGCGCACCCACTGGAACGTGCCCAAGTTCTTCACCCTTACGCTCGCAAAACCTTTGCCTTCCAAGACATCGCCGATTTCATCGTCGTCGAACGCGTGCGCCCCGACATTCGGCAGCATCTGCCAGTAGCGGGCCAAGCGCCCAGCGGTCGGGACCATGACGGCCAGCCTGCCGCCGGGCCGTAGCACGCGCGCGATCTCGGCAAGGGCGGCCGCCGGATCCGGCACCAATTGCAGCACCGCGGTCGAGACGGCCACGTCAACAGTGCTGTCGCGCAGCGGAAGTTGTTGCGCATCGGCCTTGATGAAGCCGACTTGCGGGCCGGCCTCATTGCGCACGGCGCGGGCAAGCATCGGCTCGGAGATATCGACGCCGAGGGCCAGCCCGTCCGGACCGGCGGCACGCGCCAGCGACGCGGTGACGTTGCCCGGACCCGAGCCGACGTCCAGCGCGATACCACCCTGCGGGACGTTCAACCACTCCAGCGGCAGTTGCCATGCGCTGATCCAGCGCCGGGAAAGCGCTTGGGCGTTGTCGTAGAGCATCGATCCGATCGGTGAGGCCCACGCCGCCTGGATCGGGCCGGTGTTCTTCTGGACCGCAACGTCCTTGCCCTCGCCGGCGCCGAGCAGGTCAAGATAACCCCGGCTCACGTCGGGATCGGCCGGCGGGTCGATGAGCAGGTCCAGCGCTCGCCGTAGCGCGGGAGGCAGCGAGATGTGCACGTCGGTCATGCGTACTCCTTCGATCAAATGCCAAGTCAGACGCCAGAAATCGAATGGAAAGCCGCGAAGCCACGGCTCCGGTAAGTCCCGGTTCGCAGCCTACGCCGAGGAGTTTGACGCTTCGACCGCTGCGATTTGTCGGATTGGTTACCGGCGGACGACGGCGTGCTCGCGGACCAGGGCGTACAGCCGCCAGTAACCGGGCACGCCCTTGAGTGCGGTCTCGCCGCGGTCGCCGAACCTGTGCCGCGACCCGGTGACGATGTCGCGCAGCGTGGACGACACCAGCACCTCGCTGGGCCCGGCGAGTGCCGCCACCCGCGCGCCGATGTGTACCGCCATGCCCGCGACGTCCGCGCCGCGCACCTCGACTTCACCGGCGTGAATGCCGACCCGCACCTCGATGCCCAGCACGTGAACGGCGTCCACGATGGCGTCGGCACAGGCGATCGCCGCGCTCGGGCTGCTGAACGACGCGACGAATCCGTCCCCTGCCGTGTTGACCTCGCGGCCGCTGAAGCGCTGCAGTTCGTGGCGCACGATCCTGTCGTGGTTGTCCAGCAGGTCGCGCCAGCGGTGATCACCCAGCGCGGCGGCACGCTCGGTGGATCCCACGATGTCGGTGAACACGATCGTGGTGAGCAGCCGCTCGGCGTCGGAAGCACCACGCACCCCGGTGATGAACTCTTCGATCTCGTCGAGCATCGGCGCGGTGTCGCCGACCCAGTACAGGGCGTCCTCTCCGGGCAGTTCGACGAGGCGCGACCCGGGAATGCGCTCGGCGACGTAATGCGCGTGCTCGACGGGGCTGAAGTTCGGGTTGTCGCGATGCAGGATCAGCGTCGGCACGGCGACGCGAGGCAGCCGGTCGCGGACATCGCCCTCCCTGACCTTGTTGATGAACGCACGGGCCATGCTGGGTGAGGCAGCCCGGTTGCCGGCCATGTCCCACCACGAGCGGAACGCGGCATCATCCGCTACGGAGGGCGCGATGATGCCGAGCATGTCGAAGCCCTGCTCGACGGCGTCCGGCTCCATCCCGATCGACGTGAATCGATCGGCGGCGTCGAGCTCGGCGCCGATGGGGTAGTCGGGACCCCGCAACGTGCGCGCCGCGCCGTTGGCTATGACAAGGCTATTCACTCGATCGGAGTGGTCGGCCGCGAGAACCACACCGGCCAGCGAGGTGAAACCCGGGGCAAAGATTGTGGCTCGCTCGCAACCGACCGCGTTCATGACCGCGAGCGCATCCTGTGCCCACGATTCCGGGCCGAGCATGTCCAGCGAGGGAACCCGGGACGACAGTCCGATCCCGCGCTGGTCGAACCGGATCACCCGGCAGAAGGAGGCCAGCCGTCGATGAAATCGATACATCGACGGCTCACTGTCGACACAGTCGATCGGGATTAGCGGGCCCGGCAGCATGAGCAGGTCGATCGGGCCATCGCCGAAGACTTGATAGGCGATGTCGATCTCGCCGCAACTGGCGTACCGGGTCCGCGGAGCCGCAGAACTCCCAGCCACGGCTCAAGGCTAGTTGAGGATGCCGAATGTGAGGGCCGTTAGCGGGCCTGCTCACGGCTGATGATCGGAACCAGATAGCGGGCGGCGTACTCGCGAACCGCGGCCGGGTCCGAGATGTCGAGGCGGTCGGTGGGAAAGGCAATGATGCCGAGGGCGACGCGAAGCAAAATGTCGGCGATGTTGTCCAGATCGGATGCGGGCAGGTCGGCGCCGCAACGCCGCAGCGTATGGGCGATCCCGTCGGCGAACTGGCGAATGGGGAAAGCGTGCGACCGGGAGAACATGCCGAACAATTCGGGTTCGCTTTCGGCGATCCGCGAATACAGCGGTGAGTCCTGCACCAGGCGCACCCCGAGTGCGAAGGCCTCGACCACGGCCCGTTGCGGGTCACAGCCCGTGGTCGCTTGGTCCAGGGTGAGGAAGAACAGTTCGGCCTCGCGCCGCACCACCTGGGCGAACAGGTTCTCCTTGGTCGGAAAGCGACGGTAGATGGTGCTGCGGCTGACCCCGGCCCGGGTGGCGACGTCGTCGATGTTGGCGCGACGCACCCCGTAAGTCTCGAACACGCTTCGCGCGGTCTCCAGGATGGTGCGATCGAGATCGGTGAGCGCCTCGGCAATGGCAGAGCCCGGTTCGGACTGCATGATTGGCGGCATCGTATCAACTCCTCGGCATGGTTCGTCGCCGACTTTTCCGGCGCCGAGGCCGTTGGGCATCGGCAGCGAGCGCTTGCTAGGCTGCGAACAAAGATACGGCTTTGTGTCAATGGTTCACAATGCTTGGCGACCCCAGTGCAGCGCCGGTGCGAACTAGGAGGTGGGCATGACCGCCCAGAACGACGAGTTGGCCGGGACGACTGCTGGGTCGCGTTTCGACACCGGCGTTCGGGAAGCGATGCCCATGCCCATCGACGACGAGGTCGCGTGCGCCGCCCCGCGGCTCGGGCCGGATTCGTTGATCTGGAAGTTTTATGGGGACATTCGGACTCAGCTCTTCGGGTTCCAGCGCACCGCCGGGGTGGAGAACTGCATCGAACAGCTTGCCCAGGGCGTGCTGGACCACTCCGTGATCTTCAGCGACACGCTGGGCCGGGCGAAGCGGACCGCTCCGCCCCTGATGAACACCGTGTACTCCGACGAGCCGCACGAGTGGGGCCGCAGGGTGCGGGACTTCCACACGGCGATCAAGGGCACCATCAGCGACGGCTCGAGATATCACGCGCTGAACCCGGAGCTGTTCTACTGGGCGCACGCCAGCTTCGTCGACCAGGTCATCTACAACACCGACACGTTCATCCGCCGGCTGTCTGACGCCGAGAAGGAACAGATCTTCGACGAGGGCAAGCTCTGGTACAGCCTCTACGGCGTCAGCGACCGGGGGCAACCGCAGACCTACGCCGACTTCGTGGCCTACTGGGACGAGATGCTCGACCGGTTCGTCCCGCACAAGACCGTGCTGTACGGCACCGGCTACATCCGCAAGGGCATACCGGGTCCGCGCCGGATTCCCACGCCGGTCTGGAAGGTCCTATCGGCGCCCCTGAACGCCTACACCCGGCTGATCGTGGTCGGAACCTTGCCTCCGCAGATGCGCGAGGTGTGCCAGCTGCAGTGGGATGCCAAGAAGGAGAAGCGTTTCCAGCGCATCGCCGCAGCCATTCGAGCGCTCAATCCGCTGCTCAACCGGCTGCCCGTCCGGGTGCTTTACACGAGCTGGGCCGCCGCGGCGTGGCACCGCGCGGGCATCGACCCGCGCCGGCTGCACAACCGCCCGGCCGCGTAAACCAGATAGTCCGCGGCCGCATTGTCGTGACACCGCGCGGGCGCATAGGGCATCGTGGTTAGCCGGCTCCGCATTGGGGCATTCCGCTCTGTCGGCCGCCTGGCCGGTCGAGCGAGCCGATGGCAGGGCGACCCCCCGAAGGAGAACCGCGATGCAGATGACGGGCAATACCGTTCTGGTCACCGGTGGCGGCAGCGGCATCGGCCGCGGCCTGGCGGAATCTTTCCACCGATTGGGCAACCAGGTGATCATCGCCGCCCGGCGCAGCGACCACCTACGTGCCGTGGCGGAGGCCAACCCGGGCATGCAGACCCTGTCGCTCGATCAGGGTGATCCCGCCGACATCCGGCGACTTGCCACCGAGGTGACCGACCACTACCCGGACCTCAATGTGTTGGTCAACAACGCCGGGATTCAGCGGGTCGAGGATCTGACCGGAAGCAACGCCGGCCTGGCCGAACAGAGCATCGCCATCAATCTGCTGGGCCCCATCCGGCTGACCTCGGCACTGCTGCCGGCACTGCTGCGCAAGCGGCACGCCACGATTCTCAACGTGACGTCCGGGTTGGCCTTCATGCCCAGCGCGCTCACCCCGACCTACTGTGCCGCCAAGGCGGCGCTGCACTCCTACACCGAATCGCTGCGGTTCCAGCTGCGCGACACCTCGGTGCAGGTGATAGAGATCATTCCGCCGCACGTGCAAACCGCGCTGCAGGGCGAGCGGGGATTCGACCCGCGGGCGATGCCACTCGAGGAGTACATCACCGAGACGATGACGCTGCTGCAGACGCAGCCGCAGGCGAAGGAAATCGTGGTGGAGCGCGTCAAGATGTTCCGGTTCGCCGAGCGCGACGGCACCTACGACGACATCTATCCCCGTTTCAACGAGGCGATCACGGCCATGCTCGGCAGTTAGGCCAGCGCGTTTCGCGCGGGAGGATGCGATGCGAGTCTTGATGGTGGGCGCCACCGGGCGGCATGCGCGCCTGGTGCTGCCCGAGCTGAAGCGACGCGGCGCTGCGGTGCGGGCATTGGTGCGCAATCAGGAACGGGCGCAGCTGGCCCGGCGCAACGGCGCCGACGAGGCCGTCATCGGCGATCTCGCCGTGCCCGAGAGCCTCCCCGACGCCATGGCCGGGATGGACGGCGTCTTCCACATCGGCCCCGCACACTCGGCGACCGAAGTCCAGATGGGGCTGGCGATGGTCGACGCGGCGCGGTCCGCCGGCGTGCGAAAGTTTGTGTATTCCGGCGTCATTCACCCGTCGATCTCGGCGATGACCAACCACGCCGCGAAGCTGGCGGTCGAGGATGCCCTGTACGGCTCGGAGCTGGACTTCACCGTGCTGCAGCCCGCCCGGTTCATGCAGAATTTCGAGCAATCCTGGAGCGACATCGTCGAAAACGACCGGTTGGCGCAGCCTTACGCGCCGACGTCGAAAATGGCTTCGGTGGACTACCGGGACGTCGCGGAGGTCGCCGCGATGGCGATGACGAGCGCCGAACTCAGCTACGGCACCTTCGAATTGTGTGCGCCGGGAATGCAGGACACCCATGAGACGGCCGCGATCCTCAGCGAGGTGCTCGGCCGGCCGATCGCCGCGGTGCAGATACCGCTGGACCAATACGCCGCGCGCCTGCCGGAGGGATCCTTCCGTGACGGCATGACCCGCATGATGGCCCACTACGACCGGCACGGTCTGCCCGGCGGCAACCCGCTGGTGTTGCGCGCAATCCTAGGCCGCGAGCCCCGGACGTTGCGGGACTACTTTCGCGAGCTGGCATCGCGCTGAACACCGCGTGCACATAGATGAAACTCGCTGTGAAATAAGGCGTTAGGGTGCCGCGAGCGCCTGACCAGACGCCCGGTGTCCTTGGCGTACCGGTCCACGATGGGACAGGATCGAGGACATGGCCGATGTCGACTTCTCGTTATTGGACGTCCCGCGTGCGGCACCCGTTGAGGATGCCGAGGCCTATTTGCGCGCGGCGATCGCCTGGCACTTCGGCGACGACACCGGTTCGCCGTTCTGGCTGCGGGCCGCCCGCACGCTGGACTTCAACCCATTGACCGACATCAACACCTTTGGCGATCTTCGGTTGTTTCCCAACCTGAACAACGAATTACGCAGTGTCCCAGTGGAGGACCTCATTCCTCGCGGTTACGCGGCCGAGGGATCTTCGACACCGCTGCCGCAGATTTTCGAATCCGGCGGTACCACCGGCGCCCCGAAACGCACTGTACAGATGCCGGATTGGGTCGCACAGGTCATGGACTGGCAAACCGAGGACTTCGCCACGGGCGGGTTTCGACGGGGCCAGGGCTTTCTCTGCCTGATGCCGAGCGGGCCGCACGGCGTCGGCTACTTCTCCCGGCTGGTGTCGCAGCGACTCGGCGCGGTTTTCCACGCGATCGACATCGATCCCCGCTGGGTCAAAAAGATCGCCGCCCGCGGCGACGCTGCCGAAGTGGCGGCCTACGTCGACCACGTCGTCGAGCAGGCCGTCTTCGTGTTGCAGACACAGAATGTCGCGAACCTGCACACCACCCCGCCGCTGCTGGAGGCGATCGCCCGCGACGATCGGGTGGTCGATCTGGTCAACGACAAGATCCGGTACCTGCTGCTCAGCGGCGCGCACGTGGACGCCGACACGCTGGACCTACTGCGCGGCATCTTCCCGGCGACGACGATCACCATGGCGTTCGGCAGCACCATGGTGCTGTCACAGGCGGTCACCCGAACCGGCGAGGGCGACGCGTTCGTCTTCGACCCGCGCACCCCGTACGTCGTGTTCTGGGTGGTCGATCCCGACACCGGGCAACGCGTGCCGTACGGGCAGCACGGTCAGGTGGTGATGAACCACATCAGCAAGGGCATGTTCATACCGAACAACCTGGAGCGTGACCTGGCGATCAGGATGCCTGGGCCCGCGGGCGAACTCAGCGATTCGGTCAGCGAGGTGCGACCGGTGACCACTTTCGAGGGCGAGGCCGTCATTGAAGGCGTGTACTGAGCGTGGCCGGTGAAAACAGTTCTATCGCAACAGATTTGGTAGCCCTCAACGCACTCGGCGCGGACGGCGAATATCGAACCCGCAGACGCGAGGTCATTACCACCACCGCAGGCGCCGCGGTCGCCGAGGTGAGCATGGTTCCGCCGCTCTACGTTTCGCGGACGCTGGCCGCGCAGCGCAAAGCCGCACCGATTCCGGTCGCCCAGCGCGCGGCCGCGCTGTCCCGGAGCGCCGAGATATTTACCAACGACGTGATTGCCGGCCTGGATTTCGAGGCCTACGTCGGGTTGGCCGGCCAGATTTCGGGCATGCCGATCGCGATTACCCGCGCCGGGGCGAGCGGTGTGGCGGACGCCGCCGCCGGCGCTTTCGATGCGGTGCGGCCGGCTCAGCCGGTGGGGGCCACGCTGGACTGGCGCGAGGAGCGTACCCGCGCAGGTGGTGCGTTGTGGGTGCGCCGGGGCGAGGTGTTCGCCGTGCACGCGGCCGGAAACGGCCCCGGTGTCCATGGGCTCTGGCCCCAGGCGCTGGCACTGGGCTACCGGGTCGCGGTGCGCCCGTCGCGGCGCGAGCCGCTAACGGCGCACCGGCTGGTGTGCGCGTTGCGCCGGGCCGGTTTTCGCGCCGAGGACGCCACCTACCTGCCCACCGACCATGCGGGTGCGGACGAAATCATCCGGCGCGCCGACCTCGCGATGGTGTATGGCGGCCAGGAGGTGATCGACAAGTACGCCGGCGATCCGGCGGTAATCGTGAATGGGCCGGGACGCACCAAGATCGTGATCACCGCCGACCGGGACTGGCGCGACTATCTCGACGTCATCGTCGACTCGATCGCCAACCACGGTGGCATGGCATGTGTTAACACCACCGCGGTGCTGTACGAGGGCGATCCCACGGCACTGGCCCGGGCGATCACCGAACGATTGGCGGCATTCGAGCCACGGCCCACCGATGACGAGCGGGCGAACCTGCCTACCCAGCCCGTGGAGAAGGCGCGTGCGCTGGCGAGCTTCCTGGCGGCCAAGGCCGCCGGGTCAACCCCGCTGCTCGGCGCCGATCAGGTGGTCGCCGACCTCGGTGACGGCTATGCCGTGCTGCGACCGGCCGTACATCTGATGACCGAACCCGACGTGGACAAACTCAACCTCGAGCTGCCCTTCCCGTGTGTGTGGGTGTCGGCCTGGTCGCGCGAGGCGGGGTTGGGGCCGTTGCGGCATTCGCTGGTCGTCACCGCGATCACCGGCGACGAGACGCTGATCGACGATCTAGTCACCGAGCCGACCGTTGGCAATGTCTACTGCGGACACCATCCGACGTGGTTTCATGCACCGCGAATTCCGCACGACGGATTTCTGGCCGACGCCCTGATGCGCAACAAGGGCTTTGTCAGGGATTAGCCGGCGGTTACGGGCTGGCCGGTTATTCTCCGAAGCCGGCGTGCGGCGACGCGACCGATTGTGCGCCGGGCCCGCCCATCGCCAGGTGGCTGGAGGCGAAGGTGACTCCCTTGTCGATCACGGCGTTGTCGTCGGCGTAGGTGTCGTGTGCGGCGAAGTTCATCCCGTCGGAGCAGACCGGGTCCTCGGTGGCGCACACCTTGACGGTCTTGTCTTGGTAGAGCGGGCCGATGGTAACGGGCGGTTCGTTGAGGAAGTTCATCGCCCGGACGTTGGGCATGCCGAACAGCACGACCGAGGAGACGTGGTTGGCGACGTCGGGGGACAGCGGTTTGGGGACGGTGTTGGGGTCGATGCCGTCGGGGACGGCGGCCGAGGTGACAAAGCCCATCACGGCCGCGCCCTGGGAGTAGCCACCGAGCACCATCTTGGTGTTGGGGCAGTCGTGGGCCATCGAATTGACGTGGGCGCCCGCGTCTCTGATGCCGTCGATGCCGGTGGCCCATTGGTCGCTGGCGGGGTAGTTGACCGGGTAGACGTCGAACGAGCGTCCGCCCACGCGTTGGTGCAGCGCGTCGACGAAGGCTTGCCCGGTGGGGCCCACACCCGGGCGCTTCACCGGTGCCGCGGGCGAACACCACTTGCACGTCCGGACACTGGGCCGAGGCCGAGGGAATGGACGTAGTCAGGGCCGAAGCGGCCACGCCCGACGCTGCGATGACTGCTGCTGAACCAAGGGAACGAACGATGTGACGTGCGATCATGCCGCCATTGTGCCCAGCCGACACGGCACTTAAACACCGGAAACACCGAAATTACTGTGTTCTCATAAAATCGTCCGCCGCTGATGCGGACGGGCTGAGATCGGTTGCGCGCCGCGAGCATCCGGCGCCGCCGATCGATCCTCGAGAGACCACCCTTCGTCGAGGCCGCCCCCTGGAGCCGTCACGGCCGGGGCGGAGCGCGGGTCCGTGATGCACTGTGGTCTGCTACTTGTAGTTACGAGCCCGAGGCACGGTGAAGCAACAGCCGACCTCGGCAAGCGGCTCGAGTGGATGCGGCAGCGAATTGAACGCAATAGCGCAGGCCCTGAACACGGTCACGGACCACGTGGCCAACCCGGCGCGGGTTTCGGATCCCGACAAGTTGCGCAGGACCGTCTCCGGCAAGACCGTCTTGGTGACCGGCGCCTCCTACGGCATCGGTGAGGCGACCGCGCGCAGCCTGGCCGCCGCGGGGGCGACCGTCCTGGTTGTCGCCCGCTCCGAGCAACGGCTTTGCGACCTCGCGGCGTCGATCAACGCCGGTGGGGGTCAAGCGGTCGCCTACCCGACCGACCTCACCGACGAATCCGCGGTGAGCACCCTGACCAAGCAGATCACCGAGGACCACGGCCCCCTCGACATCGTGGTGAGCAACGCCGGCAAGTCATTGCGCCGCTCGTTGCATGACCAGTACGACCGGCCGCACGACTTCCAGCGCACCATCGACATCAACTACCTGGGGCCGGTGCGGCTGCTGCTGGGGCTGCTGCCGGCCATGCGCAGCAACAGCAGCGGGCACATCGTGAACGTATCGAGTGTCGCCGTGCGGGTGGCGCCCGGTCCGCAATGGGGCGCCTATCAGGCGTCGAAGGGCGCCTTCGACCGGTGGCTGCGCAGCGTGGCGCCGGAACTGCATACCGACGGTGTCGATGTCACCACCGTCTACTTCGCATTGGTCCGAACCAGGATGATCGCGCCTACCCCACTACTGGGCAGCCTGCCGGGACTCTCGCCCGACGAAGCCGCCGACGCCATCGCCAAAGCGGTCATCGAGCGGCCGCGCACCATCGAACCGCCCTGGGTGCTGCCGGCCGAACTGGCCTCGGTGCTGCTGGCCGGCCCGGCCGACTACGCCGCCCGGCTCTGGCACCGCCGGTTCTTCAGCGAGTCCGACACCGACAGGACCGACGATGACGAATGACCGCGTGGTGACCACCGCCGCCCGCGCCCTGCTGCATTCCGGTCTGCTCAATCCGCCTGGGCCGCTTGCGGGTTTCCGGCTCCTTCGCGAGGCGCGCCGGGGCGGAACGAATCCCTACACGCTGTTGGCTGTCACGACCGCGCGTTGGCCCGACCGGACGGCGATCGTCGACGACGACGGTGCGCTGAGCTATCGCCAGCTGCAGCAAGCGACTGAGTCGCTGGCGCGGCGGCTGTCCGCCGACGGCGTTGCACCCGGGCAGGCGGTCGGGGTGATGTGCCGCAACGGACGAAGTTTCGTGGCGGGTGTTTTCGCCGCCGCCCTGCTGGGCGCCGACGTCGTGCCGATGAGTACGGAGTTCCGCAACGATGCGCTGGCGGCCGCGGTGCAAGCTCACCGCATTTCGATCGTGGTCGTCGACGACGACGAATTCGCGGAGCGAGTCCGGGCCGCGGATGAATCGGTCGGCACGGTCGACCCGGCGACGGTCGGCACCGACGAGGGCGCGCGCAGGCCGGACGTGGCCGCACCCGGCCGCATCGTGCTGCTGACATCGGGCACCACCGGGACACCCAAAGGGGTGCCGCGAACACCGCAGCTGCGCTCCGCGGTAGGCGTATGGGTGACGATCCTCGACCGCACCAGGTTGCGCACCGGTTCGCGAATTTCGGTGGCGATGCCCATGTTTCACGGCCTGGGGCTGGGCATGCTGATGCTGACCTTCGCGCTCGGGGGCACCGTCCTCACACGCCGTGAGTTCGACGCCGAAGCCGCGCTGGCGCAGGCGTCGCTGCACCGCGCCGACGCCTTCACCGCGGTGCCCGTCGTGCTCGCGCGCATCCTGGACCTGCCCGAGCAGGTGCGGGCGCGAAACCCGCTGCCCTACTTGCGGACCGTGATATCCAGCGGCGACCGTCTCGACCCCACTGTGGGCCAGCGGTTCATGGACGCCTACGGCGACATCCTCTACAACGGCTACGGCTCCACCGAGGTCGGCATCGGTGCGCTGGCCACGCCGGCGGATCTGCGCGAAGCTCCCGAAACCGTCGGAAGGCCGGTCGTCGGGTGCCCGGTGCGCATCTTCAACAAGAACGACAGGCCGGTGGGGCCGCGGGTCACCGGGCGGATCTTCGTCGGCGGCGAATTGACCAGCGAGGGCTATACCGATGGCGCGGCAAAAGCCGTCGTCAACGGCATGACCAGCACCGGCGACATGGGCTATCTGGACAACGCGGGCCGGCTCTTCATCGTCGGCCGCGAAGACGACATGATCATCTCCGGCGGCGAGAACGTCTACCCGCGTGCGGTCGAGAACGCGCTCGCCCAGCACCCCGCCGTCGCCGACAGCGTGGTCATCGGTGTCCCCGACGAACGGTTCGGTCAGCGCTTGGCCGCGTTCGTGGTCGCGCGGCCGGGTGGCGAGATCGAGGTGGCGGGGCTGCGCGACTACCTGAAGGGCCGGGTCTCTCGCTTCGAACAGCCGCGCGACATCAACATCGTCGACAGCATCCCGCGCAATCCCACCGGCAAGGTGTTGCGCAGGGAACTGCGCGGCTGACGGCTTACTCCTCGCCGGGCTCCAACGCGGCGACCTGCTTGGCCAGCCAGTTGGGTGCCAGCGCCGAGATCGCGGTGGCACCGGCCGTCGAACCGAGCACACCGGACCAGGCGACCGGCCCCAGCGGTGTACACCCGAAGAACTGGCTGAGCACCGGGGTCTGCACGATGCCGACCAGGACGCCGGCGCTGCCCAGGGCGGTCGCCACGACGAGCGGGCTGTGCCGGCGTGTCAGCAGCGTCTGCGCCAGCTGCGTCGTCACGAGTGCGGTCAAACCCATTGTCGCCGTGCGGCGTTCGGTACCCGGCGTCCATCGGCCGATGGCCCAGGCGGCCGTTGCGCCGGCGGCGGTGACGGCGCCGCGAGAGACGATCTGGCGCATCAGCGGCGCGTCGAGTGAGGGCGTGGGTCCGGTCAGCACCGCGCGGCGATGCAGGCGGCGCGCCTCCTCGGCGGCTTCGGCGGATTCGTACTCGGCTGGGTCGGGTTCGACGTACTGCGACGTGACCGCCACCGCGAGCGCGGGGAACATGTCGGTGAGCAGGTTGACCAGCAGTAGCTGACGCGTCCCCACCGGGGCGCGGCCTTGGCCGAAGGCGGTGCCGATGATGGTGAACAACACCTCGCCGACGTTGCCGCCGACCAGTATCGTGACGGCGTCGCGAACCCCTGCCCACATGCTGCGGCCCTCGACCAGGGCGTCCATCAGCACGCCCAGATCCTCGTCGGTCAAGACGATGTCGGCGGCCCCGCGAGCGGCCGACGACCCGCGACCGCTCACCCCGATACCGACGTCGGCCATCCGGATCGCGGCGGCGTCGTTGGCGCCGTCACCGACCATCGCCGTCACGCGTCCGCAGCGCTGCAGCGCGCCCACGATCTGCACCTTCTGCTCCGGGCTGACCCGGGCGAACACCTGCACATCGGCGACCATCCTGGCGCACGCGTCCTCGTCGAGACCGGCGAGTTCGGCGCCGGTCACCACCCGGGCATCCTCGGGCAGGCCCAGCTGCCGGGCGATCGCCCGCGCGGTGACGGGGTGGTCGCCGGTGATCAGCACCACGTCGCGGCCGGCGTCCACCAGCGCTTCGATCAGCGGGCGTGCCGATGCCCGGGCGGTGTCGGCCAGACCGACGTAGCCGAGCAGTTCGAGGTTTTTCGCCGCGGAGTCCACGGCGTCGGCGTCGGTGTCCTCGTCGTCGGTCTCGTGCTTCCAGCCGCGCTGCGCTACGGCGAGCACCCGCAAACCCTGTTCGGCCAGCCCGTGGACCACCGCCTCGGCCCGTTTTAGGTCGGCTTTCGGATCGGCGAACCTGCAACGCGGCAGGATGACCTCGGGGGCTCCCTTCAGCACCAGCACCGGCGCGTCCGCGGGGTGACCGTTGTCGTGGCCCACGGTGCCGATCGCGGCGGCGAAGCCGCGGCTGGATTCGAACGGCACCTCCGCGACCATCGCCCAGTCCGAATCGGTATGGCCGTTCAGCGAGCTCGCCGCAGTGAGGATCGCCTCGTCGGTGGCGTGCGCATGTCCCTGGCCTTCCTGCGGCTGAGCGGACGCGCGTGCGGCGGCCCGCAGCAGACCGGCAGATTCTGGGTCGGTCAGTTTCGGGAAGGGGTCGTGCGGGTCGACGTCGTCGGGAACGGCGCACACCACGCGCAGCCGGTTCTCGGTGAGCGTGCCTGTCTTGTCGAAGCAGATGGTGTCGACGCGGCCTAACGCCTCGATGGTGCGCGGCGCGCGGACCAGTGCCCCGCGCGCCGTCAGCCGCTGGGCGGCCGAGAGCTGGGAGAGGGTGGCCACCAGCGGGAGCCCCTCGGGGACCGCGGCCACCGCGATCGCGACGCCGTCGGCGACCGCCTGGCGCAGCGGCGCGCGGCGCAGCAGCGCCAACGCCGACACCGTTGCGCCACCGGCCAAGGTCAGCGGCAGCACCTTGCTGGTCAGTTCCCGCAGCCGGGCTTGGATTCCGGCCGCCGTCTCGACGTCGGCGACCGCCGAGATCGCGCGGTGCGCGGCGGTGCCGACGCCGGTGGCCACGACGATCGCCCGGGCGTGCCCGGCGACGATGGTGCTGCCCTCGAACAGCATGCTGGCGCGGTCGGGATCGTTGACGGCGACGGGATCCACCTGCTTGTCCACCGGAAGCGACTCGCCGGTCAGCAGGGACTCGTCGACCTCGAGGTCTTCGGCGACCAGCAGGCGGGCGTCGGCCGGGACCACTTCGGGTGCGGCCAGATCGATGACGTCGCCAGGCCGCAGGGACTTCGCGGATACCGTCGCGGTGCGCGTCGCGTGCCGGGCGGCCTCGAGTCGGCGGCGTGTCGTCGCGACGGCCGGAACGACCACGCGGCGCACCAGCTGGTCCTGCTCGGCGAACAGCTCGGCGGCGGCGGCCTCGGCCCGCAGCCGTTGCGCCCCACCGGTTATCGCGTTGACGGTCATGACGCCGGCCACCAGCAGCGCATCGATGTTGCTGCCGACGATCGCCGACGCCGCCGCGCCGACGGCCAGGATGGGAGTCAGCGGATCGGCGAGTTCGGTCCGGGTGGCCGACGCCAGCCGGGCCACGTTGTGCAAGGGCTTGCGCAGGGGTTCCAGCGCCGGGCTGTACGACAGGTCGTCGAGACGGCGCCGCCAGGACGACTCGGTTTCGACGGCCATCGGCCGCGCGCCGCCGGCCAGCCGCGAGTACACGATCTCGGGATCCAGTGCGTGCCAGGCGGTCAGCGGTTGGGGAGTGGGGTCGGGCAGCCGGAGCACCCTGGTGGCCGAGAAGGTTCCCGTCAACAGGGCGGTGGCCGCTGCGGCGTTGACCGGGTTGAGCCAGCGCCGGAAGCTCACAGGATTGGTGGGTGTCTCTTGTTCACCGGTGACGAGCAGCAGCCCGGCCAGCGTCGTGCCGCCCTGGGCGAGGTGCACGGCCGATTCGCTGGCGGACCGCGCCACCGGGATCGCCGACAGGATTCGCACCGCGTCGGCCAGGTCGGTGCCGGTGATGATGTCCGCGGTCCACGCCGTGGCGGCGCGCGGATCGTCAAGCGCCACACCGACGTCGGCGATCGCGAGTGCGGCGAGGGTATCGGTCGACGCGAAATCGCGATGCAGCGCGGTAATCAGCAGGACGGGCCCGCGATCGACTCGCAGCTCGCGGACCACGTTCAACAGCGGCGTGCCGGGCGGATGCGTGGTGCCCACGCTGGCGGTGAGGTCCTCGGTGCCGGCGACGTGGCGCAAGACCACCCGCGCGCCGGTCCGGTTCGCGGTCTGGAAGAGCGGAATTGCATAGGGGTCGACCTCCCAGCCGACTGCGACGCTGCCCACGCATTCGCCGTCGACGATCAGGTCGGCGTTTTCCAGCCCCTGCGCGGGCTTGCCCGACGGCCCGCCCTCCGACCGGACCCACCTCAGGCGCGCGCCGGTAGCCGGGAGTTCATCCGGGTCGGGCTCGGGTGCCTCCTCACCGTGCAGCAGCGCGTCGGCGACCTCGTAGACCCGGTCGTCGTCCCAGCCGGGCGCATCGCCGTGGACGCGCAAGACGGCACGATGATCGCCTCGCAAGCGCCGCGCCGTCAATGACGACCACCTTCACCCGATCCAGCCGGCGCAGCGCGCCTGGGTCGAGAACCAGTTGCCCGGAGTTGGCGAGCCCTCGGCCCAACACCGCCGCAAACGCCTGCCGACCCATGTGCGCCGCTCGCGGTACCGCGGCTTCGATCGCGCCGGCCGCGTCCTCGGTACCGCCGCCGGCGACCAGCGCGCTCGCCGCGGCGATCAGCGCACCGTTCGCCGCGGAATCGACGTAGCTCTCCACCGGGCCCGCCATGGACCCCTTCGCGGTGTCGATCGCGGCGTCGATGGACCCGCCAACCACCACGTGCGAAGCCTCACCGGCCGCGGCGGCCGCCCAGCTGTGCCGGGGCACCTCCGACTTGGCCGACGAGATGACCGGGACCACAGGGGCTTGCGGTCGCTCGGGGGAAGCCAGCTGGGCCTCGCGGTCTCGCCACACCCGGCGGTGCGCCGTCGCCTCCGAGATTTGCAGGCTGCGTTGGGTCAGGTCGAGCAGCGGAGTCCCGATCGCCTGGGTCAGCCCGTAAGCCGCCGCCGTCGTCGCGGCAAGCGCGATATCGGTGCCCACCCGACCCAGTCGCGATTCCAGGATCGCCACCATGCGCGGCTGATGGTTGATGAGGGCCGCCGCGGCCCGGGTCGTCTTTGGTGCGGCGGGCAGGCGGGTCACCCAGCCTGTGACCGCGCCACCCACCGCGACGATGTCCAGGGCCGCGGCGGTGAGCGGCACCAGAACCGCCAGCGGGTTACCCGGGTCGGCGAAAGGCGCGGAAAGGGGCGACGACATCGAGCTTGCCGGAGCGATGTCGCAGGCCACGGTGACAACCGCCTCGCGCACGTCGTCCAGGACGGTGTCCGGGTCCGCGTCGTCGGTGAATTCGACCACCAACCGGCCCAGCGAGCCCTCGACGTGGGCCTTGGCCACGCCGGGAATCCGGCGCACCGGCTCCTCGACGACGGCCGCGTACTCGTCCCACCGCGGGAACGGCAGCAGCGGGTCGAGGTCCAGATGCACCCGTCGTCCGCTCTGCCAGCGCACCGGCGGCAAGATGCGGGCCGACGAGCCGTTGGTGGAGGTGCCGAACCCGATGGCGCGGCCCGTAGATTCAGCCACCGATTGGATGACCGGGCCGGCGAGCTCGGTTACCGGACTGGTCAACGTCTGCAGCGCGCCCGCGGCCCCTGCCGCGGTGGACACACCGGCCCGCACTACCTGCGCGGCTCCGCCAGCCACACCAGCGACGACGCTGGAAACGCCGGGAATCTTCACTCGTCACCCTTCAAGTTCGTCTACCGCGTTCGTCTACCGCGCCTAATGATCCTGACGTGTGGAGGACCTGTCCACACGTGGGGCGGGAAGGTGAAACCGTGCGACGACACCGATGACGATGCAGGTCTGGGCCTCCCTTAGAGAGCAAGGGTGCGATTACGTCCCTGGACCAAGGTTACCGGGTTGGCGACAAACCAAACGTGCTGAACAAGCCGGGGTCGAGAAAGACGGTGATGCCGGCGATCCCGGTAGCGCCGGTGGTCAGGACATGAATGGAATGGGCCCCCATCGCCCCGTCGGCGCTGCGCCGGTACTCGGCAACGGCGGGTTGCGCATTCGCGGCCGTCGGGATCATCACAATATCGCCGGGCTTGGCCAGAGCGCGCCCGGCGAGGAACCGCAGCACTGCGTCCCGGCCGGTGAACCACACTGGCATGGGCGGCATTTCGAGTTTGACGTCCGCTTGCAGTAGCGCTGTCAGCGCCGCCATGTCCGCGTTTTCGAATGCCGCGCAATACCGGTCGAGCAATTCGCGGCGCTGCGAATCGCCGGGCTCGGACATGCCGTCCTCGGCGGGGGAGAGTTCGGCGAGATGGGTCCGGGCGCGCTGCAGCGAACTGTTGACCGCCGCGGGCGTGGTTTCGAGGAGCTCGGCAACTTCGCCGGCGCTGAACTGCACGACGTCGCGCAGAATCAGCACCGCGCGCTGCCGCGCCGGAAGCTCCTGGAGGGCGGTCATCACGGCGAGCCGCACGCTTTGCTTGGCGGTGAGGTCGTCTTCCGGGCTCTTGAACATGGAGTCGGGAATGGGCTCGAGCCAGGCGTGCGCGCCGACCTTCGCATCGAAATCGGCGTCCGGGTCGATCGAGCCGTCACCCACCCCCATCGGCAGCACGCGGCGGGCACGGTTCTCCAGCGCACGAAGGCAGGCGGTCGTCGCGATCCGATACAGCCACGTCTTCAACGCCGCGCGTTCCTCGAATGCCTCATAGCCGCGCCAGCCTCGCAGATACGTCTCCTGGACCAGATCCTCGGCGTCGTGCACCGAGCCCAGCATGCGATAGCAATGCGCGATCAGCTCGGCCCGAAAAGGCGCCGCCTGCTCGACGAAATCCTCCTGGGCCGGCACGACCTTCTCCTCTCGGCTGCGATGGGAAACCTACTCCCTTAGAGACGTCGCGCCGCCGAAATTCATCGGTCCGCGAGCGATGAATCCCGAAGCCGCTCCGTATCTGAATTAGTGAAGGCGCGGCCACGGCCGCAGACCACGTCAGAGAGTGAGAACGACCATGAACCAGCCCCGCACCGCCCACGCCGATGGGCTCGTCGGTACCACTGCGATCGTGACCGGAGCCGGCCGCGGATTCGGCCGTGCCATCGCCTGCGCGTTGGCGGCGACGGGCGCGCAGGTTGTCGGCGTTGCGCGTACCCGATCGCAACTCGAAGAGGTGCGCACCCAGCTCGGTGACGCGTTCACCCCGGAGGTGGCCGACGCCGCCGACCCGGCCACGGCCGAACGGCTCATCGACCAGTACCGGCCGCGCACACTGGTGCTGTGCGCCGGGGCCACGCCGCGGATGATGCCGCTACAGGATCAGACCTGGGAGACGTTCAGTGAGAACTGGAACTCCGACGTCGCACAGGCCTTTCACTGGATCCGCCACGCGTTGCGGCGCCCGCTGGCGCCGGGCAGCTCGGTGATCGTGATGTCCAGCGGCGCCGCGCTCAATGGCTCACCGCTGTCCGGCGGCTACGCGGGAGCGAAGGCGACCGTCAGGTTCGTCACCAGCTATGCCGCCATCGAAGCGCAACGCGCCGGGCTGGGCATCGGCTTCACCGCCGTGCTGCCGCGGTTGACGCCGGCCACCGACCTCGGCGCGGTCGCCGTGGCGGCCTACGCCGAACGCCAAGGCGTCGACGTCGACTCCTTCCTGCAGGCCGCCGGACCCGCGCTCACCGCCGAACAGGTGGGCAAGTCGGTCCTGGAGATTGCCACCGGCGACGCCGCCGAAGACGGCGCCTACCTGCTCACCTCCACCGGCCTGGCGCCGCTTTCCTGACCACCCACGCCCGAAAGGTATACAGCGATGAACACACCGCCGATCGTGTCGACCCAAGAATGGGCGACCGCGTACCAGCAACTGCTGACAAAGGAGAAGGAACTCACCCGGGCCCACGACGCGCTCGCGGCCATGCGGCGCCGGATGCCGTGGACGCCCGTGGACACCGAGTACGAGTTCGAGGGGCCCGAGGGCAAGGTCAGCCTGCTGGGTCTGTTCCAGGGCAGGCGCCAGCTGGTTGTCTACCGCGCCTTCTACGGACCCGACATCGACGGCTGGCCCGAGCACGGCTGCCGGGGCTGCTCGATGATGGCCGATCACGTCGGCAACCTGGCCCACCTGAACGCCCGCGACACCACGCTGGTGTTCGTTTCGCGCGCGCCGCAGGCCGACATCGAACGCCTGAAGCAGCGGATGGACTGGAAAATGCCGTGGTACACCATTACCGACGGCTTTGACACCGACTTCGGCGTCGATGAATGGCACGGCACCAACGCTTTCATCCACGACGGCGACCGGGTGTTTCGCACCTACTTCATCAACAACCGCGGCGACGAGGCGCTGGGAACCACCTGGAGCTTCCTCGATATGACCGCACTCGGGCGCCAGGAAAACTGGGAGGACTCGCCCGAAGGCTATCCCCAGACCGCTCCCTACGAGTGGTGGGACTGGCACGACGCATACGGCGAGCACGAGCCGTCACGCTGGTTCGGTGAGCCCGACCCGGACGATCCCAACGACATCCGGCCGCCGCGTGGAGACTAAGTGGCGCAGCAGGTCGGCATTTTCGCTGCACCTAATGGGATGATTAAGCGCTAAAAACAGGAACGCGCGGTAGCCGTCGACCGGCTACTCGCGCAATATTCCGCCAGAAGATTCGGGCTATAAAATTCGGTGGTTCGCCCTGCCGACCTGATACCCGGCCGGAAACGACTTCTCGATGACCTGCAGCTGATGGTCCACCCTGGACTCCAGCTCGAGCACTACGCAGCTGTCGCTGAAGGATTTCGATTCGAGAACTATGTACCGCTGACCACAATCGGTGATCGGGTCGCCGGAATGCAATTTCTCGACCGGCACCGACTCCGCAGTTCCATCTGCCTCCATCCATGACACGTTAGGTCAATTCCGCAAATGAGGGAATAGACCGCTAAGCCGTGCCGACGCCCCGCTGCTTGAAGAACACACTGACGTGAGAGATCAACCCGTCGTTGTTCTGCTCGAACAGGATGCATTCGGGCCACGTGGTCGCAGCGCTGTCGATCTCGAATGTCTCGGACAACTCGGCGAACGACACCCGGGAGTCCACGTGGGAGACCCGCTGCACGTGCAATCGATGGCCCTGCAGATGGGTGCATACCTTGCGCAGGTAGGCGACATAGTGCGCCTTGCCCTCGACCACGTCGCAGAACGGCCCCTCGCGGGTCAGGCCTTCCTCGGCGATCGTGTCGGCCAGTCCGTCCCAGTCATGCGCGGCCAGGCATTCCAGGTAGCGCTCGACCACTTGGCCGTAGGTGCCCATGTTTTCTCCGCTCGCTCGTGAGTCCACGGTAAGCGCGTCGTCGTTGTCGGGCTAGATTGCATTGCCCGACGCCTCCTCCCGCCGCGTCGCGGCGCGAATCGTTGTCGGGCTAGGTTCCTCTTATGAGTTGGTGGACCGTCCACGCCGAACGGACGCTGTCTGAGCACGTGCCCGCGCCGCCCGACGCCGTCCGCGACTTCTACGTGGATTTGGACAACATCAAGCTGGTGCACCCGTTGATCGTGTCGGTGGAAACGGTGTCCCGCAGCGCAACCCCGGATGGCTACCAGCAGAGCTACCGTGTAGTCGACCGAATTCCATTGGGACCGTTGACCATACGCACCAGCTATCAGGCCCGGCTGCGAGTGCCTGCGCGCGGCGACGTGCTGACCGAGGCCGATCAGTCTCCCGGGGTGCGGCTCCGGGGGACGGTGAGTTTCGAGCCGGTGGACGGCGGCACCCAAGTCACCGAACGGATAGGTGTAACCGCCCCGCGGCTATTGGCCGGCCTGACCATCCGCGAGGGGGTCAAGGCGCACGTCAAAATGCTGGCCGGCATCCGCAGTCACTTCGAGTCAGGGAGGTCGCAATGAAATGTCGTGCCGCTGTGCTGGACGGAGTCGGCAGGGACTGGGAGATTCGCGAGGTTACTCTGGATCCGCCCCGCGCCGGTGAAGTCCTGGTACGCATGGCCGTTGCCGGCATCTGCCACTCCGACGACCACCTCGTCACCGGCGACGTGTTGCCGACCCCCGAGGTGCGGGCCTCCACCGGTATCCCTGAGCCCGACTGGTTCCCGATGCTCGGTGGTCACGAGGGCGCCGGTGTCGTCGAAGAAATCGGGCCCGGTGTCACGTCGGTGCAGCCGGGGGACCACGTGGCGATGTCGTTCATTCCCGCTTGTGGAAGCTGCCGGTTCTGTGTAAACGGTCAGAGCTACATCTGCGACGACGGCGCGAGTTTGTTCTCGAGGGAGATGCCGACCGACGGAACCTGTCGCCGGCATCTCGGCGACGAGAACCTCATGGCCTACGGTCAACTCGGCACGTTCGCCGAATATGCGGTGCTCACCGAAAAGTCCGTCATCAAGATCGACGAGGCGATCCCGTTCCACGCCGCTTCGCTCGTGTCGTGCGGCGTCAGCACCGGTTGGGGCTCCGCCACGATATCGGCGGGCACCGAGCCCGGTGACACTGTCGTCGTCATCGGCACCGGCGGCGTCGGAATGAATGCCCTGCAAGGGGCCCGCGCCGCTGGCGCAACCTATGTCGTCGCAGTGGATCCCGTTGAATACAAACGGGATTCGGCCAAGATCTTCGGTGCCACGCATACTGCGGCGTCCGCCGAGGAGGCAGTACCGCTGGTGGCCGACATCACCGCCGGCGTCATGGCCGACCGCGTCGTCGTGACTCCCGGCGTTCTGCACGTCGAGCTGATCCCGTTGGCCATGCGGCTGCTTCGCAAAGGCGGGATATGCGTGGTCACCGGCATCACCCCTTACACCGAACCCGTGGTCCCGCTGATCCTGCAGGAGATGGTGCTGTCGGCCAAACAACTTCGGGGAGCGCTCTACGGCGGGATGAATCCGCGTACCAGCGTGCCGTTGCTGTTGTCGATGTATCAGGCGGGCGCGCTGAAACTCGACGAGTTGGTCACCCGCCACTACCAACTCGACCAGATCAACGAGGCGTTCGTGGATCTGCGCGAGGGCCGCAACATTCGCGGAATCATCGATTTCGCCGATCTCTGACCAAGCCGGCCGGTTCACTGCGCCAAGCTGGCCCGCAGCTCCCGCTTGAGCACCTTGCCGTAGCTGTTTTTCGGTAGCTCGTCGACGAATTCGTAGCGCTTGGGCCGCTTGAAGCGGGCGATGCGCCGCAGCAGATGTGCGTCCAGCGCCGCGGGCTCGACCGCGCCCACGATGAACGCGACCACCACCTCGCCCCACTCGGCGTCGGGAGCGCCCACCACGCATGCCTCGGAGACGTCGGGGTGCTCGAGCAGAGCCTCCTCCACTTCGCGGGGGTAGATGTTGCTCCCGCCGCTGATGACGACGTCCTTCGAGCGGTCTCGCAACGTGAGAAAACCGCGCGCGTCGAACGACCCCATGTCGCCCGTGTAGAGCCAGCCGTCTTTGAGCGTGGCGCGCGTGGCAGCGGCATTCTGCCAGTATCCGGACATGACCGCGTCTCCGCGGCAGACGATTTCGCCGATTTCGCCCGGCGGCGCCGGGTGGCCGTCCGGGCCCAGCACCGCGACCTCCATCCCGGACCGCGCATAGCCGACCGAACCCAGGATCGCGTCGTCATCCGATTCGTGATCGGCGCGGCGCAGCCCGGTGATGGTCATCGGTGACTCGCCCTGCCCGTAGATCTGCGCGAAGATCGGACCGAATGCCGCGATGGCCTTGCGCAGGCTTTCCACATACATCGGCCCGCCGCCGTAGATGATCGCCTTCAGATTGACCGGACGGCTGCGGCCCGTATCCACCAGCCGTTGCACCATCGTCGGGGCCAGAAACGCGCTGGCGGCCGGATGGTGCTCGCAGAGATCGAGGAACTCGCCCGGGTCGAATGCGCCCGAGGTGGGCAGGATTTGGCGGGCGGCGCGCAGTACATACGGCAGGATGTAGAGGCCCGAGCCGTGCGACATCGGTGCGGCATGCACCAGGCTGCAGTGCTCGTCCGGAGCGTCCATGTCGGCGAGGTGCGCGACGGTCATCGCCATGAGGTTGCGGTGCGAGAGCATCGCGCCCTTGGATCGGCCGGTGGTTCCGCTGGTGTAGAACAGCCACGCCAGCGCCGACGGGTCCGTGTGCGGAGGTTGTGCCGGGCCGGTGCTGAATCGCCGCGAATAGTTCTCGGAGTCAATGGTTTCCATTGGTGTGGCGGCAATCGAGGCAAGCTCGGTGCCGATGGTCGACGAGGCGAACACCCGCGCCGCGCCCGAGTCGTCGAGGATCTGCGCCATCTCACGCGGATGCAGCTTGTAGTTGATCGGGACGACGACGCACTCGGCGGCCCAGGTCGCGAACATCAACTCGATGATCTCGGGGCGGTTGTGGGTCGCGATGGCGATCCGCGCGCCCGCAGCGTGCTGTTGCCGCATCGATGCGGCCAAACGTAAGGCCCGCTCGCGCAACTCAACCCATGTGCACACGAGGCGATCCCCGTGATACATCGCACCGCGATCGGGAAACCGACCCGCGGCCTGATCGAGCAGCGCAAACAGATTCATCGTTCGATCCACTGCGCCGCCAGCGCCGACTCCGAAAGGTACTTCGTCGAGCTCCATCCGCCGTCGACGACGATTGTTTGGCCGTTGATGAAACTCCCGCCCGGCGAGCACAGGAAGGCGACGGTGCTGGCGATGTCGTCGATGCGGCCCAATCGCTGATGCGGCGTCATCTCGGTGTTGATCTTGCGGAAGCGCTCATCCTCCAATCGCTTTTCGACCATCGGCGTCACGGTCACCCCGGGCGCGACCGCGTTGCAGCGGATGCCGGACGCGCCGTACTGGCAGGCGATGTGAGTGGTCAGCGCCGTGAGCCCGCCCTTGGCGGCGGAGTAGGCGCCGCCGCGCAGGCCGCCGACGACCGCGAAAGTCGACGTGACATTGATGATCGCCGAACCGGGCGCCATGTGCGGCAGCACGTCGCGGGCGAGCCGAAACGGCGCCCGCAGCATCAAACCCAGGAAGTAATCGAGGGTTTGGTCATCGGTTTCGTGCAGCGGCTTCGGGCTGCCCACCCCCGCGTTGTTGATCAAGAAGTCGATGTGGCCCCACCGGCCGACCGCGAGGTCCACGATGCGGCGCGGCGCGTCATCGTCCGTGAGATCGACGGCAAGTGTCGCGACGCGATCCGGATCGCCTATCGCCTTTTCGAGCTCGGCCAGCCGTCCCTCGTCGCGGCCGGTGCCGACGACCGCCATGCCCGCCTCGGCGAGCTTTGTGGCGCACCCCAAGCCGATGCCGCTGCTTGCTCCCGTGACGATTGCGACCTGCATCTCACCCACCCTCCATCAGCGACGCCCGGATCTGATGCTTGAGTATCTTGCCCGCGTCGTTCTTCGGCAGGGCATCCCAGATCACAACCCGTTCGGGAGCCTTGAATTTCGCGACGCCCTTGCTCACCAGGAGCGCGAGCAGGCTCGCAACATCCGGGCTCTCGCACACCCGCGGGAACGATCACCGCACAGGCACGCTCTCCGGTGCGCTCGTCGGGCAGCCCGACGACCGCGATTTCGGCGATCCCGGGGTGGTCGGCGAGCAGGTCCTCGACCTCCTTGGCCGAGATGTTCTCGCCGCTGCGAATGATGACATCCTTCGCCCGGCCGGTCACGACCAGGTACTCGTCATCAACCCAGCGTCCGATATCTCCGGTGCGGAAAAACCCTGCTGCATCGAATGATTCGGCGCCGTCTTCGGCATGGCGGTATCCCAGGAGCATCTGCGGACCGCGCACACAGATCTCGCCATCGCCCGGCGGCGCGGCTTCGTGCGCGACAAGCTTGATCTCGGCGATCCCTGGCCGGCCGTCGGTGTCCGCCGCGCGATCGGCTTCGTCCGGCCGCGGGAGCGCCGACCGTAGCGACGGGCACCTCCGTGCAGCCGTACACCCGGGTGACCACCGCACGATCGAAATACTGGGCGGCACTGCGAATCAACGACGGCGACACGGACGCGCCGCCGCAGATGAACACCTTCAGGTCGGGCAGGCGGGTGCCGGCGCGCTGCGCGGCGGACAACAGCTGTTGCAGAAACGGTGTGGCGCCGGCCATGTGGGTGCACCGCTGCGAGTTCATCAGCGCGACCGCCTCGTCCGCATCCCAGCGGTCCATCAGCACCGCGGTCGTGCCCAGCAACAGTGGGCATTCGAACGCATATATCGAGCCGCCGATGTGGGCGACCGGCGACGGCACCAGGAACGTGTCACCCGGGGCGATCATCCAGTGGTCGCGGATCTGACAGATCAGCGCGTGCATCGAATTATGCGTGTGCAGGACGCCTTTCGGCCGGCTCGTGGTGCCGGAGGTGTAAAGGATCATCCGGACGGAATCGGGATCCAGCGCCGGAAGCGTTGCGGCATGCGGCGGCTGCCGCAGCAGGGCCGCATAAGGTGTGTGCGGCCCGGCGTCACCGCGCAACACCACCACCTCCGGCGCGCGGCTCATCGCGGACGCCACGCGTTCGAGCATCCCCGGGTAGTCATGGCCACCGTATTGCTGCGGAACGAAGACCACTGCGGTTTCGGCGTCTTCGAGGATGTAGCGCAGGTCGCGGTCGCGCAACGACAGCAGGATCGGATTCACCACCATCCCGGCCAGCGTCGCGGCCAGGTAAATGACGGCGCTCTCGTGCCAGTTCGGCAACATGAACGACACGGTGCTGCCCGTCGGTATGCGTGCCAACAGGGCGCCGGCCAGCGCGCTGGCCTGGTTGTACAGGGCGGCGCAGTCCAAACGAACGTCGTTATCCACCAGTACTGTTCGGCTGGGGCGTTTCGGATGCGGCCGTGCGCAGCGCATCGGCCAGCGTCGTATGCACCCACAACCCGCGCCGGTATGCCTCCGCCGCACGCGCCGTGTTGGCCCGGGTGATCACCTCGGCCTCATCTCGGGGCGGCCTTATCCATCCACGCGACGCATCGTCATCGCATACCGGAACCTCGACGACAGGTGGGTGTTGATCGTCACCTGGGCCACCTCGCCGTCGGAGGTCGTGTAGGTGCGCCGCATCTGCAGCGCTGCCGTGCCCGCTTCGACACCGAGGCCGTCCGCCAACTCCGGGGAGAGCAGGACTGCGGCGATCTCTTGGTGTAACTGGGCGACGCTCACACCGAAAAGGTCTTCGATCAACGGAAATATCGGGCCGGCGTGGCGTTGCAGCAGCCTGCCCACCGCCGCGAAGCCCCGGCTGATGTAGTACTCCGTTCGGCAGAGCGGAACCGACGCGCCGTCGGCCTGCCGGTACCCGCGGACCGACAGCCACTGGGTGCCGCCCTCCAGGCCGGTCCGAGCTGCGAGGTCGTCGTCGATCGTCACCATCGCGTTGGATTCGATGGTCAGCTGAGCGCCGGCCGCGAACGCGAGGAGGTCGTCGATCGACATCGCGTCCTGGGCATAGGAACTCGATGCCGGCCGGGGAACCACCCGGGTGCCCGCCCGCGGCCGGGAAGCCACCAGGTTGTCCTCGCGCAGCCGGCGCAGCGCCTCGCGGATGGTGTAGCGGCTGACCGCGAAGCGCTCACACAGTTGGTGCTCGGTGGGCAACTGCGAACCCACCGGGTAAACCCCGTCGACGATCTCCTTGCGCAGGGTGCGCGCAATCTGGAGGTAGCGGTGGTCGCCCGCGATCGCCTGCGGCATCATGGTCCGTCCGGTCGCGGGCGCAAGGCCAGAACGCTGCCGTCGCCGTCGGCCGAGAGGTAGAGCGTCCCGTCAGCCGCGGCGGTGATGCCGGCGAAAGGACCCTGCGGTCCGGAGAACGGTGGCATGCCGCGCAGCGGCTTGGGCGTGACACCCGGCGGGGGGCCGACGGGCAAGCCCGGACGCGATCGTGCGCCGTGCGTTGGTGCCCAGGTCGAACGCAATCAATTCCTTGGCGCCGGCGTCGACGACGTAGAGCACACCGCCCTGGACCAGAATGCCTTGCGGGCGCTGCAGATCGGCGATCACGGTGTCGGACCCTCGACCCGCTCACCCGAATCACCCGGCCGGCCCCGGCCTCCGCCACCAGGCAAGCCCCGTCCGCGTCGATCGCAACCCCGACCGGCTCACGCAGCTCTTTCGCCAGCACCTGGACACCATCCGATTGCAGCGACAGCACCCGTCCGGTGCCCAGCTCGGCGAACACCACACCGCCGACGCTCAGGGCGACACCGTAGAGCTGGTCGAAACCGTCTGCCAGCACCTCGGTTTCGCTCGCTTCCGGCCGGTAACGGGCGACCTGGCCGCCGGACGTGGTGACCACGAACTCGCCGGGCCCGCTTGCCGCGAGGCCGCGCAGGAACCCGGGATAGCCGGGGCTGAACAACATTCCCGCGGTGCGCAGGGATCCATCGGGCTGGGCGACATAGAAGTATGTGCCGTCGGCGATGTAGAGGAGCCCGTCGTGGCCCACCGCCAGATCCATCGGCCAGTTGAGTCCGCCCGCCAACACGGATCGCGTTGTGCCGTCCGGTGATATCTCGGTGATCTCGCCGGTGAAGTTGGACACGAACAGCCGGTCGCCGACGAAGGTGCAGTTGTCCAGGCCCGGGTTCAGTTGGGCGAGTAGGCGTTGTTCGCCGCTGCGGGGATCGATGCGCAGCACCTGCCCGCTGGCCACCTGCGTCGAGACGATGTAGCCCTGCGCGTCGAACTTGACCGAGTCGGGCACACCGAGACCGGTTGCGACACACTGCGGCTCGCCGCCATCGGGGTCGATGCGCCAAATCTCGTTGGCGCCCATCACCGGGAAATACAGCAGGCCGTCCGGGCCGACCTCCATCGCGTTCGGCGAAGGCACGTTCTCCAAGAGCACCCGCGGCGGTCCGCCCGCCAGGTCGAATTCCAGCAGCCGCCCACCCTCACGGCATTCACCGATGAACAACCGGCCCTGGTGAAAGGTGATGCCGTTGGCTGACGGCACGTCGTCGCGCAGCACTCGCGTTCGGCCGCCGGTGTCGCGCACGCTGACCCGGCCGTCCATCACCTCGGTCGCATACAGGTTGCCGTCGGCGTCGAACGCGACGTCGTCGGGCGCCACGATGTCGCCGCCCTTGGGGCTCGCGGTCACGAGTTCCCCGGTTCGGTGATCGAGCGCGCTGATCTGACTGCCGGTCACCTGGGCGATGTAGATGCGCCCATCCGGGCCGGTGCGCAGGCCGTTGGCACCGAACAGCCGACTGGGCGCGGTGACCCGTGCGAGCTCCCAGCCCTCGGCGACGTCGATGGGGTGTGGCAGCGCATACCGCGAGGGCAGCGTTGAGATGGCCCGTGAGATGGACATGCTCGCGGAGGTCCTTCCGTCAGCCGTTTGGGCTGGACGCTATCAACTCCTCTTAGTCCAGACAATAGCTGCCAACGCGGGCCAGACCGGCCTTGACAGCGAAGTCCACCGATCGGAATAGTGTTCTCCGAGGGACAGAATGCCATATTTTGTCCGGACAAATCGAAATATCCGATTGCGCTGCGGACGCTGACGCGGTTGCAGGGGAAAGCAGGTCATGGCCGATCGCGAGGATCATGTGAACCTTTTGGGGCTCGACGGTCGCATCGTGGTGGTTTCCGGCGCCGGCGGGGGCGGGATCGGAACGACCGTCACGGCCATGACCGCCCGGGCCGGGGCCACCGTGATCGCGGTGAGCCGGTCCAAGGAGAACCTCGACGAGCACATCGCTCCGTTGGCACAGCAGGGGCTGGACGTGGTCCCCGTCGCGGCCGACGCGTCGACCGATGAGGGTATCGCCGCGGTGATCGACCACACGCGCCAAGCGGACGGCAGGTTGTACGGGCTGGTCAATGTCGCCGGCGGCGCCGAGCCGTCGACGTGGATGCCGTCCACACGGGTGACGCGCGGCGACTGGCGCAAGATCTTCACCGACAACCTCGAAACCGCTTTCTTCATGAGCCAGGCCGTCGCCAGTGAACTCCTCGCGCAGCAACAGCAGGGGTCGATCGTGTCGATCTCCTCGATCAGCGGCATGAACACCGCACCGTTTCACATCGCCTACGGAACAGCCAAGGCGGCGATCGCCGCGATGACCCGCACGATGGCCCTCGAGTTGGCGCAGGCCGGAATTCGGGTCAACGCCGTGGCGCCCGGCGTCACCGAGACGGCGGCTTCGCGCACCTATGTCGACGAGGACCCCGAGCGCGACCGGCAGGCGATCGCGATGGGCCGCCGTGGGCGTCCCGAAGAGCAGGCCGGCGCCATCCTCTTCCTGCTCTCGGAAATGTCGAGCTATATCACCGGCCAGACGCTGCTCGTCGACGGCGGCCTGGACCTCAAGTGGAGCCATCTCGGCGCCGACAACACGTCGCTGTTCCTCAAAGACGAATCCTTCCGCGCGGCAATTAGGAGGATGTGATGGCCGACCTGGATAAGAGCGCGAAACCTCAAGCAGCGGAGGAACTCTCGCAGCCGATGACGATCGGGGTCGAGGCGTACATTTCGGAGGACTATGCCCGCGCCGAGCGCGACAGGCTGTGGCGCAAGGTCTGGCAGCAGGTCGGCCGCGTCGAGGAGCTGTCCGAGGTGGGCAGTTACCTGACCTACGACATTCTCGACGACTCGATCATCGTCGTGCGCACCGGCGAGCGGGAATTTCACGCCCACCACAACGTCTGCATGCACCGCGGCCGGCGGCTGATCGACACCCCCCAGGGCGCGAAGAACACCTGTGCCCGAACCCGAAAGTCGTTCGTCTGTGGCTTTCACGGCTGGACCTACGGCTCTGGACGGCGCGTGCACCCATATCCGCGAACAACAGGACTGGCAGGACGCTCTCACGCCCGACAACACCCACCTTCGGCCCGTCCGAGTCGATACCTGGGGCGGTTGGTTGTGGATCAACATGGACCCCGACTGCGAGCCGCTGGCCGACTTCCTGTTCCCCGCCGCGAAGATTCTCGACCCGTTCGGCCTGGAGAACATGCGCTACAAATGGCGCAAGTGGCTGTCCTTCGACTGCAACTGGAAGGTCGCAATGGAGGCCTTCAACGAGACCTACCACGTCTACACCACCCATCCGGAGTTCAATAGGTTCGGCGAGTTCAAGGGATGGGCGAAAGCCCAAGGCAAGCACAGCCATATCGGCTACGACGCTCCCGAGGACATGGAGGCCACCAAGTCCAAGATCCGCCTCGGCATCGGCGCCGATCCTCGTGTTTCGACCGCGGAGATGCAGGTGTACACGATGGAGGAGACCAACGCCACCACCACCCAGACGCTGGTGAACGCGGCCAAGCGACTGGTTGACGAATTGCCCGAGGGGACACCCGCCGACAAGGTTCTCGAGCACTGGCTGGCGTCGGCGCGCCGCGACGACGAGGCCCGCGGGGTGATCTGGCCGACGATCCCCGCCGACATCCTTGGGCAGGCCGGCACGGCGTGGCAGATCTTCCCGAACTTCCAGATCGGCCAGGGATTGACCAGCGCGCTGTGCTACGGCGCACGGCCGCATCCCAGCTACAACCCGGACAAGTGCATCTTCGAGGTGTCCGTCTTCGAGTTGTATCCGAAAGGCCAGGAGCCGCAGACGGAATGGGAGTACACGCCGGTCGGGGACCCCAGGTGGCGCTCGGTTCTGCCGCAGGACTTCTCCAACATGGCCGCCGTGCAGCAGGGCATGAAGTCCCTGGGCTTTCCGGGTACCAAACCCAATCCGTATCGCGAGCGCAGCACCGTCAATCTGCACTACCAACTGTCGAAGTACATGAGTACCGGCGAACCGCAGGAGCTTTGAGACAGATGACAATGTTCGACACATGCGGACCAACGCAGACGCCGCAGGACATCGATATCCACGCGCTGCGTGAGAAGTACTTGTTCGAGCGCGATAAGCGGCTGCGTCCGGAGGGCTCGAAGCAGTACTTGGAACTCAAGGACGAGTTCGCGGAATTCTCTGAGGTCGATCCCCACACACCGGTGACACCCCGCACGCCGATCGACGAGGACATCGACGTGGCGGTCCTCGGTGGCGGCATCACCGGTTTGCTGGCCGGCTCGTACCTCAAGAAGGCCGGCGTCGAAGATGTGCACATCATCGAGATGGGCGGCGACTTCGGCGGCGTCTGGTACTGGAATCGTTTCCCGGGCATCCAGTGCGACAACGACGCATACTGCTACATCCCGATGCTGGAAGAACTCAACTACCTTCCCTCCAAGAAGTTCGCCGACGGCGCCGAAATCTACGAGCACTGCCGCCGCATCGCAAAGCATTTCGGGCTCTACGACGGCGCCGTTTTCTCGACCCAGGTTCGCGAGGCGCGCTGGGACGAGACGATCAAGCGCTGGCGGTTGAGCACCAACCGCGGCGACGACATTCGCGCTCGGTTCGTGGTGATGGCACAGGGCTCCTTCAATCGGCCGAAGCTCCCCGGTATCCCCGGTATCAAAGACTTCAACGGACACATGTTCCACTCCGCTCGGTGGGATTACGACTACACCGGCGGGGATTCCAACGGCGGATTGCACAAGCTGCGTGACAAGCGCGTCGCCCTTGTCGGTACCGGTGCGACCGGGGTGCAGCTGGTTCCGCACTTGGGCCGAGACGCCCAGCACCTCTATGTCTTTCAGCGCACGCCCTCGTCAGTGGACGTGCGGGGCAACGAGCCGACGGACCCGCAGTGGGCGGCTTCGCTGCAGCCCGGCTGGCAGGAGCAACGCAAGCGAAATTTCCACCGCTGGTCACCGCTGGGAGAAGGTGCGGTCTTCGACGAGCCCGACATGGTGTGTGATTTCTGGACCGAACTCGGCCGCAACCTGACCGCGCGGATCGCGGCTGCCGACGATCCCACGGCACTGAGCATCGAGCAGGTCATGACCTTCCGCGAGGAAGAGGATTACAAGGTCATGGAACGGTTGCGGCGGCGCGTCGAGGAACTCGTCGCGGACCCGGAGACCGCCGAAGCGCTCAAACCCTACTACCGGTTCATGTGCAAGCGTCCCTGCAGCAACGACGAATACCTGCCGACGTTCAATCGCCCTAACGTCACGTTGGTTGATGTGTCGGAATCCAAAGGCGTGGAGCGGCTCACCGAGAACGGGATCGTCGCCAACGGCGTCGAGTACGAAGTCGACTGCGTCATCTTCGCCAGCGGTTTCGAGATCACCACCGATATCAGCCGCCGCTACGCCGTCAATGTGATCGAGGGCCGCGACGGCCTGTCGCTCTTCGATCACTGGCGCGACGGCTACACATCACTCCACGGGATGACCAGCCGAGGCTTCCCCAACCAGTTCTTCACCGGTTTCGTTCAGGGCGGCGTGGCAGGTAACACCACCGCGATGCTCGAGCAGCAGGCCGAACACATCGCTTACATCGTTTCCGAAGCGATATCGCGGCGCGCGACGACTGTCGAACCGAGTCAGGAAGCTCAAGACGGCTGGGTCAAGACGATCCGCGAAACCTCGATAGACGCATCAGAATTCGCCGTATCCTGCACACCCGGCTATTACAACAACGAGGGCGGTGGTGGCGGCGAGGGCATCCGCTCGGCCATCGGCGATCCCTACATGCCCGGCTTCTACGTGTTCGACGACTTGCTCAAGGAATGGCGGGCAAAGGGCGACCTAGCCGGTCTAGTCCTCGAAACATAATGGCTGAATTGAGATTCGACGGCAGGGTAGCGGTCGTCACCGGGGGTGGCCGTGGGCTTGGCCGCTCCTACGCCATGCTGCTGGCCTCGCGCGGGGCGAAGGTGGTCGTCAACGACGCCGGCGGCGGCCTCGACGGCCACGGAGGCGACGCCGGTCCGGCCGAGCAGGTGGCCGCCGAGATCACGACGGCCGGGGGCGAGGCCGTGGCATGCAGCGCGTCGGTTGCGACCCGCGAAGGCGGTGAGGCGATCGTCGCGACCGCGCTCGAAAACTACGGCGGCATAGACATTCTGATTCACAACGCCGGCAACGTCCGGCGCGCCTCGCTCAAGGAGATGAGCTACGAGGACTTCGACGCTGTGCTCGGCGTGCATTTGCGCGGCGCGTTCAACGTTGTGCGGCCGGCATTTCCGCTCATGTGCAGGGCGGGCTACGGCCGCATTGTGCTGACGTCGTCGATCGGCGGCCTGTACGGCAACCACAACGTGGCCAACTACGCGGCGGCCAAGGCCGGCGTGATCGGGTTGTCCAACGTCGCGGCGATCGAAGGTGCCGCCGATGGCGTGCGGTGCAACGTGATCGTGCCGGCCGCGGTGACCCGGATGGCCGAAGGCATCGATACCTCGTCCTATCCTCCGATGGGCGCGGATCTCGTTGCGCCCGTGGTGGGCTGGCTTTCGCACGAGTCATGCTCGGTGACCGGTGAGCTGTTCATCGCGCTGGCGGGTCGCGTGGCACGCGCGGTCATCGCGGAGAGTCCGGGCGTGTGCCGCTCGTCATGGACGATAGAGGACGTCGGCAGCCATCTGGATGCGATCCGATATGTCGAGGCGCCACTGATCTTTCCGGTCGTCCCCGACGGACACAACCAGCACATCCGCTACAGCTTCGAGCTGGCGCACCGCTCAACCGACCAAGGAGCGTTCAATGGCTAGCCCGACGGGCCCGATGGCCGGTGTGCGGGTGATCGATCTCACCGCGATGGTGATGGGACCGTACTGCACACAAATCCTGGCCGACATGGGCGCCGACGTGATCAAAGTCGAACCACCACAGGGGGATAACACCCGCTACATCTCGGTTGGTCCGGCGCCGGGCATGAGTGGGGTATTCGTCAACGTCAACCGCGGCAAGCGCAGCATCGTGCTGGACCTGCAAACCGACGGCGGGGCGCGTGCGTTACGTGCCCTTGTCGAGACCGCCGACGTGTTCATCCACTCGATGCGCGCCAAGGCGATCGCCAAGCTCGGCTTCAGCTACGACGATGTCGCCGCAATCAATCCGGCGATCATCTACACCAATTGCTACGGGTACGGGCGACGTGGACCTGATCGCGATCGCCCCGCCTACGACGACACGATCCAGGCCGAGTGCGGCCTACCGGCGGTGCAACAGCAATTGACCGGCGAGGCCGATTATGTCGGCACCATCATGGCCGACAAGGTTGCCGGATTGACGGCGCTGTACGCGACGACGATGGCGTTGTTTCACCGCGAGCGCACCGGGCAGGGACAGGAAGTCGAGGTCGCCATGTTCGAGACCATGGCCTCGTTCATGCTCGTCGAACACGCCAACGGTGCCCTGTTCGACCCTCCGCTGGGGCCCGCGGTGTATCCGCGCACCGTGGCGCCCAATCGCCGCCCCTACCGCACCAGCGACGGCTACATCGCCGCATTGATCTACAACGACAAGCACTGGAACGCTTTCATCAAAGCCGTGCAGCCACCGTGGACCAGCGAGCTGTACTCGACGCTGGAACAACGCGCCCGTGAGATCGACACCGTTTACGGGCTGCTGGCCGAGACGATGAAAGAACGGTCGACCGCGGAGTGGCTGGCGCTGCTGCACGAACTCGAGATACCGGCCGCGCCGCTGAACACGCCCGGCGCGCTTTTCGACGATCCGCATCTCAACGCCGTCGGCATGTTCGAGACGGTGGACACGCCGCACGGACCGGTGCGCTTCCCCGGTGTACCCACCTGGTTCTCGCAGACGCCGGGTCGCGTTGCCGGGCCGGCGCCCGAGCTCGGCGCCCATACCGCAGAGATCCTCGACCAGCTGAAGGTCGAATCGTGAAGTACGTGCTGCCGCAGTCGCTTTCGCGTGGCCGCCCCGCCGACGTTGCGGCATTCAGGCCGCTCACAGTTACCTATCCCTAAGGAGTTTCCACCCATGGCCGTGCCCGTCTACAAACGCATCCTCGACCTGTTCGAGGCAGAGGGCGTGAACACGCTGTTCGGCATCCCGGACCCGAACTTCGTGCACATGTTCGCCGAGGCCGACGCCCGCGGGTGGTCGGTGGTCGCGCCGCATCACGAACTGAGCGCGGGATTCATGGCCGAGGCGGCGTCACGTATGACGGGCAAGCCCGGCCTGTGCATCGGCACGCTCGGCCCGGGCATGGCCAACATCGCCGGAGCGATCCAGTGTGCGCTCGTGGAGAACTCGCCGGTGATCTTCCTCGGCGGTCAGCGCGCCCGCATCACGGAGCGCCGGGTCCGGCGCGGGCGTATCCAATTCGTCCGCCAGGAGCCCCTTTTCGCATCGTCGGTCAAATACAGCGCATCCATCGAGTACGCCGACCAGACCGACGAGATCATCCACGAGGCGATTCGCCGGGCCATGTCCGGCACACCGGGCCCGGCCTACATCGAGTACCCCTCGCACGTGATCCTCGAAGAGCTCGACGTGCCGGATCCGCTGCCGCCCAACCGCTACCGGCTCGTCGACCAGACCGCCGGTGAGCGCGAGGTGGCCGAGGCGGCGAAGTTGATCCGCGCGGCGGAAAGCCCCATCCTGTTGGTCGGGCACGGGGTCCACACCTCGCGTACCGGCGCGGCGGTCCGGGAGCTGGCCGACCTCATGCAGTGCCCGGTGATCCAGACCTCCGGTGGCACGTCGTTCATCGAAGGCCTCGAGGACCGCACCTTCGCCTACGGCTTCTCGCCGGCGGCCGTCGAGGCGGTGGTGAAGTCCGATCTGTGCCTCGCGCTCGGTACGGAGCTCGGCGAACCGAGCCACTACGGCAAAACCCGACACTGGGCGCAGAACGACGGCGAAGCGCAAATGGATTCTGGTAGAACAGGATCCGGTGGCCATCGGCGTCAACCGTCCCATCGACATCCCCCTGGTCGGTGACCTTCGCGGTGTGGTTCCTCAGCTCGTGGAAGCGCTGCGCGACAACCCGAGAAAGGCATCCGCCGAGCTCGGCCGCTGGATCAAGCAGGATGCGGCGGAGCTGGCGCAGCTCGCCGAGAACGCGCCGTCTGGGCGGACGCCGGTACACCCGGCGCGGTTCGTCGTCGAGGCCACCAAAGCCTTCCCGAAGGACGGCATCATGGTCCGTGACGGCGGGGCGACCGTCATCTTCGGTTGGACCTACTCGCAGGCCAAACCGCGCGACGTCATCTGGAACCAGAACTTCGGCCATCTCGGCACCGGCCTGCCCTACGCGGTCGGGGCGTCGGTCGCCGAGGGCGGCAAGCGGCCGGTGATGCTGCTGACCAGTGACTCGGCCTTCCTGTTCCACATCGCCGAGTTGGAAACCGCGGCGCGGCAGAATCTTCCGCTGGTATGCGTGGTGGGCGTCGACCACCAGTGGGGCCTGGAGGTGGGCGTGTACAAGCGCACCTTCGAGCAGCCGTCGCCGCAGCCGGGCGTGCACTGGAGCAAGGACGTGCGCCTCGACAAGGTCGCCGAGGGCTTCGGCTGCCACGGCGAGTACGTCGAAAAGGAGGATGAGATCGGCCCGGCCATCCAGCGGGCCTACGCTAGCGGCAAGACCGCCGTCGTCCATGTCTGCATCGATCCGAAAGCCAATTCCGAGGAGATGCCCAAGTACGACGAATTCCGAACCTGGTACGCCGAAGGCACCCAGTAAGAAAGGGATCGATCTGATGCGCGAATACCTCAAGTTCTACATCGACGGGCAGTGGGTCGACCCGTTGCGTCCCAATGCTTTCGACGTCGAGAACCCGGCAACAGAGCAGGTTTCCGGGAAGATCTCGCTGGGGTCGGCGGCCGATGTCGACGTGGCGGTCAACGCCGCCCGGCGAGCCTTCACCGGCTGGTCGCAGAGCACCCGCGAAGAGCGCCTGGACCTGTTGCAGGCCATCCTCAGCGAGTACCAGAAGCGGGCGGACGATCTCGCCGAGGCGGTCACCGAAGAAATCGGCGCGCCGCCCTCGCTCGCCGCCGGGCCGCAGGTCTTCCTCGGGATCGGCCACCTGACCACGGCCATCGACGCGCTGAAGAACTTCGAGTTCTCCGAACGAAAAGGCGCGACCCTGATCGCCAAGGAGCCGATCGGCGTCTGCGGATTGATCACCCCGTGGAACTGGCCGATCAACCAGGTCGCCGTCAAGGTCTACCCGGCGCTGGCGACCGGCTGCACGGTCATCCTGAAACCGTCTGAGGTGGCGCCGTATTCGCCCTACATCTTCGCCGAGATCCTGGATGCCGCGGGTGTGCCGGCCGGGGTGTTCAACCTGATCAACGGCGACGGCCCGGGCGTCGGCGTGGCCCTGGCGAGCCATCCCGACATCGACATGGTGTCGTTCACCGGATCCACCAGAGCCGGTGTCGATGTAGCCACGAATGCCGCCGCGACCGTGAAGCGAGTGACCCAGGAACTCGGCGGTAAAAGCCCCAACATCGTCCTCGACGACAGCGGCTTCACCCAGGGCGTCAGCGCCGGAGTGGCCAACATGATGCCCAATTCCGGGCAGAGCTGTAACGCGCCGTCGCGCATGCTGGTCCCGAATTCCCGGATGGACGAGGCCATTGACATCGCGCGTGAGGTCGCCGAACAAGTCCCAGTGGGCAGCGACGACGCGACGGCCATCGGTCCGGTCGCATCGAGGACACAATTCGAGAAGGTTCAACGCCTGATCCAGCAGGGCGTCGAGGAGGGCGCGACCGTGGTCGCGGGGGGCCCGGGTCGGCCGGCGGGGCTCGATAAGGGTTACTACGTGAAGCCGACCGTCTTCGCGCACGTCACCAACGACATGACGATCGCCCGCGAGGAGATCTTCGGGCCGGTGCTGTGCATCCTCGGCTACGACGACATCGACCACGCCGTCGAGATCGCCAATGACACCCAATACGGCCTCGCCGGTTACGTGTCGGGGGCCGACCTCGACACGGCGCGCGAGGTCGCGCGCAAGATCCGCGCGGGATGGGTGACCATCAATCACGCGTTCGACATGAACGCGCCGTTCGGCGGCTACAAGCACAGCGGCAACGGTCGGGAATGGAGCGAGTTCGGCTTTCACGAGTATCTGGAGGTCAAGAGCACCCTGGGCTACGCGCCTGACAAGGCCTGACGCGTCGGGCCGAAATCCGAACGCAGCACGGCGGAAAACCGTCGCGTGTCCTCCACCTGATCCGGCGCGCCCGCCTTTAGGCTGGCTTGCTGAAATCAATAGGAGGGGCAGCGACGTATCGGCATCAACCATGGCGCCGGGCGAGATGGTAGTTACGGCGCGCTGACAGCAAGCACAGAGCCGGGCGGGTCTCATCCCGCACCGGCTCGTCGTACTCGGCCCCGATGGGTGGCCCCCGTGCGCCGCGTCGGCCGGCTGGCGATCTGGGACCGGCCGGAGCGGGCCGGCGGGATCCCGGCACTCGATGGACTGCGTGCGATCGCGGTCGCGCTGGTGCTCGTCGGGCACGGCGGCATCCCGGGTGTCAGCGGCGGATTCATCGGCGTCGACGTGTTTTTCGTCCTCAGCGGATTCCTGATCACCTCGCTGCTGCTGGACGAGCTGGGACGCACCGGTCGTATCGAGTTGACCGGCTTCTGGATCCGGCGCGCGCGGCGACTGCTGCCCGCACTGGTGCTGATGGTGCTCACCGTCGCCGCCGCCCGCCAGCTGCTGCCGGACCGATCGCTGACCGGCCTGCGCGACGACGCCATCGCGGCCTTCGTGTGGATGGCGAACTGGCGGTTCGTCGCCCAGAAGACCGACTACTTCACCCAGGGCGCTCCGCCCTCGCCGCTGCAGCACACCTGGTCACTCGGGGTGGAGGAGCAGTATTACTTCGTCTGGCCGGTGCTGCTCATCGCGGTCACCCTGCTGCTCGCCGCCCGCGCGAGGCGCCGCTCGTCCCGGGCCACCGTCGGAGGTGTGCGGTTCGCCACGTTCCTGATAGCCACGGTGGGCGCACTGGCTTCGGCGGCGCTCGCGATCGTCATGGCGTCGGACGGCACCCGCGACCGGATCTACTTCGGCACCGACACCCGCGCGCAGGCGTTGCTGGTCGGCGCCGCGTCGGCCGCGCTGCTGGTGCGGGACTGGCCGTCGATGAACCGCGGCTGGTGCATGATCCGCACGCGGTGGGGGCGTCGGGTCGCCCGGATCCTGCCGCTGCTGGGTTTGGCGGGACTGGCCGCGGCGACGCACTACGCCACCGGGGCCAGCGGCGAGTTCCGCCACGGCCTGCTGATCGGGGTCGCGACTGCGGCGGTGATCGTGATCGCACCCGTCGCGATGGAACAGCGCGGAATCGTCGCACGCGCGCTCGCGCTGCGCCCGCTGGTGTGGCTGGGAACCATCTCCTACGGCGTCTATCTGTGGCATTGGCCAATCTTCTTGGCGCTCAACGGCGAACGCACCGGATGGTCCGGCCTGCCATTGTTCGCCGCGCGGTGCGGCGCCACGCTGGTGGTGGCCGCAACGTCGTATTGGCTGCTCGAACAACCTATTCGGCGTTGGCGACCGGCGCGGGTGCCGCTGCTGCCGCTGGCGGCCGCGACCGTGGCCAGCGCCGCTGCGGTGACGCTGCTGGTGGTCCCGGTGGGAACCGGGCCCGGCCTGCGTGAGGTCGGTCTACCGCCCGGCGTCTCGGCGGTCGCGGCGGTCTCGCCGTCGCCGGCGGGGGAAAGCCGGCCCCGAGATGCCAACCGCCCGTTCACCGTCTCGGTATTCGGCGATTCGATCGGGTGGACCTGGATGCACTACCTGCCCCCGACCCCCGGGTTCGCGTTCCTCGACCACACCGTCATCGGATGCAGCCTGGTGCGTGGCACGCCGTACCGCTACATCGGCCAGACTTTGGACCAACGGTCCGAATGCGACGGCTGGCCGATCCGCTGGTCGACGCAGGTCAGCCGGGATCAGCCGGACGTCGCGCTGCTGGTCATCGGCCGCTGGGAAACGGTGGACCGGGTCAACGAGGGCCAGTGGACTCACATCGGCGACCCGACGTTCGACGCCTACCTCAACGGTGAGCTCGAACGCGCGCTGACCATCGTGGGTGCTACCGGTGTCCACGTGGTCGTGGCTACCGTCCCCTACAGCCGGGGCGGTGAAAAGCCGGACGGCCGGCTGTATCCGGAGGACCAGCCGGATCGGGTCAACCTGTGGAACACCATGTTGCGCAAGACCGTTAGCCATCATCCGAATGTCGCGATCCTCGATCTGAACAAGAAGCTGTGCCCGGACGGTGTGTATACCGCCAAGGTCGACGGCATCAAGGTGCGCAGCGACGGCGTCCACCTCACCCCCGAAGGGGTGAAGTGGCTCACGCCGTGGCTCGAGGAATCGCTGCGGTAGGTCCTAACCGCTTGTGCGGCAGCTGATCTCCATGCTGTCGCTGTCGCGGACCTGGAAGTTGAAGCTGACGTAGCCGTTGTCCTGGTTGCGCACGCGATCGAGATAGGGCGCCATATCGGCGGAGCTGGCGTTGTCGGCGATGACCAACGCACCCGTGGACAGGCGGGGCTCCAGCAGCTCGATGACCGGTAAGTACAGGTCTTTCCAGCCGTCGAGCAGGAGGAAATCGATTCCTCCGTCCAGGCTTTCCAGCGTGGTCAGCGCATCGCCTTCCAGGATCGTGATCACGTCGTCCAGGCCCGTCTCGGCGAACGTTGCTTTGCGGCCGCGATCTTGGTATCGCTGAGCTCGGTGGTCACCACCCGGCCGGTGCCGTTGTCGCGCACCGCCGCGGCCAGATGCAGGGCGGAGATGCCGAATGACATCCCGAATTCGACGACGGTGGCCGGGCGGGTGGCCCGCACCAGCGAGTACAGCAGGCGGCCGGCTTCCGGCGTCACCGGGATGTAGAACTCGCTCATCGCCTCGGTGCGTTCCTGTGTGGTCATCGGCCGATCGAAAGTGCCACGCCGCTCGCGCAACAGCGACATCTGGTTTTTCGACTCGGCGTACATCCGATCGAGCGTCGAAGCGACCCGGGCATCCTGCAACGTTGTGGTCATGGCATCGAGCCTAGGCTCTCCCTGAGCGGGCCCTGGGAGAGCAACGGGGGCGTCAGGGATCCGTAAGCGGTTTGACGAGTTCGCGGCCCCGGTGTCACTATGGGCCGCAAGCACCTCGGTAGGTGAGGCGTCTGCATGGATACAGGCCACTGACCCCGAACGTCGAGAGACGCCCCGGGTCAGGACAGCTCTTCCCGGACCCAAGGGTTGAGCCCAAGTGGCTTCCGGGACATGTTCCGGATACGCCGTGCAGTGCCGAAGCTCCGACGAGAGGGGTGCGATCGGCGGCTTGTGCCGCCGGTCATTCCTGCCTCTCTTGTTCAGGTGGATGTGGTGACACCCGCGTGTGTCCTGGCCGTGAGGAGGTGAGGGCGAGATGAGTCCCGGCGATAGTCCCTATCCGAAATCCGTCTTGTCCCGATCCGGTTCCGGCATTCTTTTCACCGCCTGACCTCTGCTGGTCCCGCGCGGCTGACACGCCGTGCCGATGCCGGTCGGGCCTCCGTCAGGAGAAGATCATGGCTTTTGTTACCACACACCGCTTTTCCGCGGCCTCACGGGCGCGGCCGGTCGATGCTGCGTGCAGGACGGTTGCTGGCCAACAGGTTTCACCTGCAGGCCAGCCTGACCCCGCAGGAGCGGGCCAACCTGTACGTCTCGAGGATGCCGATCGCGATGGTCACCGCGTCCCTGGGTGGCCACGTCCCGGGTTCCGGCAGCAACCAGCGTTGAACCACTGCCTCGGCGGCGGGCGTCACAGCGCCGCCCGTCGCCGCGGGCGCGTTGAGCGCCGCAACCACCACCGCCTCACCGCGACGTGAGAACCGCTCGAGATAGCGAGGATTCGATGACTTCGATTCACACCGGCGGCGGCCGCGCACCCCTGCTCGGCCGGACCGCTGCCGCGCCGGAAGACGCACGCCGCGAGGCGCAACGCCCGCCGTGCTGGATTCCGCGCACGTCGGCGACATCGTCGGCGCGTTCGGGCGCATCCGGCGCGACGCGACCGTCCGGCGCGTTCAGCGGCGCTGGCGTCGCCTGCGCACACTGGCGGTCATCACCGGACCCGGACTGATCGTCATGGTCGGCGACAACGACGCCGGTGGCGTCGCGACCTACGCGCAGGCCGGCAGAACTACGGCATGGCCTGTTGTGGACGCTGGCGCTGCTGATTCCGGTGCTCTACGTGAACCAGGAGATGGTGCTGCGGCTAGGTGCGGTCGCCCGGGTTGGGCACGCGCGCTTGATATTCGAGCGCTTCGGCAAGTTCTGGGGCGCCTTCAGCGTCGGTGATCTGTTGTCCTCAACGCCTTGACGATCGTCACCGAATTCATCGGCGTCTCACTGGCTCTCGGGTTCCTCGGTTGCCCGAGTCGTCGCGGTCCCGGCCGCTGCCGTGCTGCTGTTCGCCGTGGTGGCCGGCGGGTCGTTCCGCCGCTGGGAGCGGTTGATGTTCCTCCTGATTGCGGTGAATGTGCTGATCTTCCCGATGGTGTTGCTGGTGCATCCCACCCCGAAAGCAACCGTGGCCGGGCTGATCCCGCAGTTCCCTGGTGGGCTCAACTCGACGGTGCTGCTGCTGGTCGTCGCGATCGTGGGCACCACCGTCGCGCCATGGCAGCTGTTCTTCCAGCAGTCCAACGTGGTCGACAAGCGCATCACCGCACGCTGGATTCCTTACGGCCGAGCCGATTTGGTCATTGGATCGTCGTGGTCATGGTCGGCGCTACTGCGCTGATGGCCGTGGCGGCGTTCGGATTGACCGGCACCGCCGATGCGGTCACTTCACCGATGCGGGCGCGGTCGCGTCGGGGTTGTCGAAGCATCTCGGTCCCACGGTGGGGGTGCTGTTCGCGATCATCCTGCTGGACGCCTCGCTGATCGGCGCCAACGCCTCGGCCTCGCCACCACCTATGCCGTCGGTGATGCCATGGGTAAGCGGCACTCGTTGCATTGGAAGATCCGCGAGGCTCCGCTGTTCTACGGCGGCTACGCGTTACTGCTCGCGGTGTCGGCGGCGGTCTCCTTCAGCCCCGACCACATCCTGGGCCTGGTGACCCAAGGCGTCCAGCACTCGCCGGTGTGCTGCTTCCCTCGGCCACCGTCTTCCTGGTCCTGCTGTGCAACGATCGGCGGTGCTGGGCCGTGGGTAATACGTTGCGGCAGAACATCGTTGCGTGGACCATCGTGTGGTCTCTGGTGCTGCTGTCGCTGGCCTTGACGGCGGCCACCTTCTTCCCCGGTCTCTCCACGGCCACCATCGAGGTCGGGCTCGCGGCCGGTGCCGTGTCTCGGCATCGTCGGCGGTGCCGTGATCATCATCGTGGGCCGGCGACACCGAACCTGACGAGCAAGCCATCGTGCGCACTCTCGTGGCGCCTCGACCCCGAGGAGGTCGACGAACTCGACGACGCCTCGTCGCTCACGCGTGCCGAGCGCGCCGTACTCGCCAGGACCGGTCTGGCTGGCAGACCCCCAACCTCGCGCTGCTCGATCCGCCGACGATGTCACCGATGCGCCGGCGGGCTGTTCACCCTGCGGGGCTACCTGGTGGTGGCCGTCGCTTACGTCATCATCAAGGTCGTGCCGACCGGTGGTGTCGGGCCGGCCGCCTCATTCTGAGTTAGTCGGCAGCAGAACGATTTTCCCGTGTGTGTGCCGCTGCTCGAGCTCGGCATAAGCGTCGGCGACCCGGTCCAGCGGGTAGGTCGCGGCGATGTCGAATTTGATGGCGCCGGAAACGATCAGGTTCGCCATCTCCGCGAGCACCTCGGGCGTCGAGGCTTCCATGCTGCCCTCGGTCTTGGCGCCCACTTCGCCCGCCTTCTGGAACGAGATGATGGTGTCGATCCGCTCGGGCGCCACGCCGAGATCGACGGCGAGCTGGACGTAGTCCGGACCGAACAGGTCGATGAATGCGTCGATGCCATCCGGCGCCGCGTCACGCAGCCGCTCGGCGAGTCCGTCACCGTAGGCGATCGGGATGACGCCGTGCGCGCGCAGCCAGTCGGCGTTGCCTGAGCCCGCGATGCCGAGCACGCGCGCCTTGCGCAACACCAGAAGCTGCACGACCAGGCTGCCCACCCCGCCCGCGGCGGCCGACACGGCGATCGTCTCACCAGATTGCGGCGCCACCGCGCGGACGGCCGCATAGGCGGTCGCCCCGACCACGTACAGCGAACCCGCTGCCTCCCAAGTAAGTTCAGGAGGTTTGGGGATCAATTGGTTGGCCGGAACCGCGGTGTGGGTGGCGTGGCTGGACCGGCGCATGCTGAAACCCAAGACTTCGTCGCCGACCGAAAACTCGGTGACCCCGGGTGCCACGGCGGTGACGACGCCGGCCAGATCGCTGCCCTGGCCGGAGGGGAAGGTAGCCGGGAACATCTCGTGCATCGCCCCGACCCGGATGCCTGCTTCGCCGGGGTTTATCCCTGCGGCACGCACTTCGACGACGACCTCGCCCGGGGCGGGGGAGGGCATCTCGATGTCCGCGATGTACAACACCTCACGTCCCCCGTAGCGGTCGAACCGTACTGCGCGCGCCGCTGCAGCCGTCATACCGATCTCCTTCCACGCGAGGATGCTCTTACCCACGCCAGCATAGGCACATCAAAGTGCTACCCACCGGGCACCGAGTGGGCATATGTTCGTAGGAAGCCAGGTTCACATCGGTGTTTCGCCGGCGGCGTCGGGAGCCGCGGTGACAGCCGGATCCCGATGACACGTGGAGGAACGTGCGTGGAAGTTGATCGGATCGGCATCGCCGGCTGGGCTGTTGCCATGGTCGTGGTCGGCGCCGCGAGCACCGGATGCGGCAGTGCTGACAAATCCTCATCGCCGTCGTCGAGTTCCCCCGCTTCGACCAGTTCTAGCGCGGTCACCGGCCCGCCGTCGGGCCAGCCCTCGGACTACGGCTTCTTGCTGATCAAGCCGAACGACGTCGGTGGTGGTCTCACCGCGCCGCAGTCGCCCATGCTCAACCCCAACAACGCGCCGGGGGTTGCCCAGCTGTTCGCCAACGGCGACAGCCAGCCGTCGGCTGTGGGACACCATCGTGGTCGCCGCCGATCCGTCGGCGGCCGCCGCCGAATTGGCCTCCGCCCAAGGCAGTTACAACGGCAAGGTGAACGGTAGCTGGCAACCGCTCGCGGTCGGTGCGAACGGGGTCACGATTTCGGGTACCTCACCGGACAACTCCCAAGCGATGACGATCTTGGCCTTCACCGAAGGCAAGGCGCTGGTGACCCTCGAATTCGACAGCCCGCCCAACGAACCGACCGATCCGGCCGCCGCTCTCGACATCGGTCGCAAGCAGGATGCCGCGATAAAGACCGGGCTACCCGGCTAACTCAGCGACGTTACACCAAGCCCAGCAAGCGCAGATCCGCGACGTACTTGTCGATCAGCGCCGACGACAGATGCGGAATGTCTTCGCCTGTACCGATTTTCGCCGATCGCACGGCGCCGCGGAATACATCGGTGGGGGCCGGCGCGCCGCGCAGCGGCGTCTCCGGCTTTCGGTAGGCGTCCAGCAACGGCAGCACCGAATGCTGGCGCTGCTTGTCCGGCAACGCCCGCAGGGCGGTGGTGAACCGGTCCAGCCATTCGTCGTAGTCGTCGATGCGCCGGATGTCGTGCCCGGCGGCGATCAACCAGTCGACGAACACATCCAGCGAGATGCCGTCGTCGTGCGGATTCATCACGTCAAAGGACCGATACGCACCGGAATCCGGGGCGGCGGTGGCGATCTGTTCACCGAGCGTGGTAACCGCTTCGGCCACGAAGTCAGCGGGCAGCCCGTCGTAATGGGCCACCGCCCGGTTACCCTGCGGGTCGGTCTGGTAGAAGGAGGCCGGTGCGATACCGGTGCTCAGCAAGCTGAATACCAAGCGGGTGAACGCATCTGGCACATTCAATTGTCCTGCGTACCGGCTGTGCGCCAGGATCATGTCCGACCGGAAGACCGCGACCGGCAAGCCGCACAGGTCGTGCGCCTCGCGCAGCAACACCTCGCCGGCCCACTTGCTGTTCGCGTACCCGTTCGCGTAGCTGTCATCGACCGGCCGCAGCGCGCTGACGGTGCGGATGTCGCCATCCTCGGCGAACGCGGCCGGATCGACCGACAGGGCCACCGCGACGGTCGACATGTACGTGATTGGTTTGATTCGCGTCGTTATCGCCAGGCGAATCAACTCGGCGGTGCCGACCACATTGGGGCCGAACAGTTGGTCGTAGGGCAACACGTGGTTTACCAGTGCGGCCGGGTGCACGATTAGATCCACGCTCTGCGCGAGGCGCTCCCAGGTTCCTTGCTCCAAGCCGAGATTCGGCTCACCGATATCGCCGACGATGACCTCGAGGTGGTCGGCGGCCAGCGTGCGGAACCGCTGCAGCAGTTGCGGGTCCCCGCTATCGAATACGGCCGCCAGTCGTTTGGCGGCAGCTGCGGCGTCCGCGGCGCGGATGATGGAGACGAGTTTTCCGCCGGTTGCGGAAAGCCGCTCGAGCCACTCTAGGACCAGGAAGCGGCCGAGGTAGCCGTTCGCGCCGGTGAGCAGGACGGTGTGCGGTGTGCCGGCCGCGCGCGGCAGCGCCGGGGCCTGGGCCAGGGTCGTCGCGTCGATGAACTTGTCCAAGGTGAGGTCCGCGGCGTGGACCTGCGTCGCGCCTCGCCCGTGCACCGCCGCGAGGGTCGGCCGCCGCGACCCCGATTCGCGCTCGGACTCAACGTATTCCGCGAGCTGACCCAGATCGGTTGCCGGGCCGGTGATCATTCCCACCGGCACGTCGACGTCGAAGATGTCACGCAACAGGTTGGAAAAGGTCAGCGCCGACAGCGAATCGCCACCGAGATCGATGAACAGTGCGTCGGGTGCCGGCGGACCGCCCGCCAGGCCCAGCAGCGCCTCGGCGGCGCGGGCGAGGGTGACGATCACCGGGCGGTCGGCGGCGTCGTCGCGCAGGGCGCGCAATTCGGTCTCCCGGTTTTCGGCCAGCTCCGCGTACAGCTGTTCGAGCCGAGCGCCGTAGTGCTCTTTGAGCTTGGGCCGCAGCAGCTTGCCCACCCCGGAGAGCAGGCCGTTGTCCTCGCTGAACGGCTCGGTCTCGACCACAAAGTCGACGGGGACCTCGTAGGACTGCAGCTCGGCGAGCTTTGCTGTCAGGCGCAGGGATTCGCCGAGGGCGGCCTTCAGTCCGTCGGCGTCGCCGGCGAACTTCTCCGCGGCGTCGTCGGTCGGAACGACGACGGCCAGCAGATATGGCCGTTCGCTGTTGCCGTAGATGAAGATCTGGCGCACCAGGGCCGCGCTGGAGAACACCGCTTCCAGGCGCGCCACGGCGACGAACTCGCCCTGGGCCAACTTCAGCACGTTGTTGCGGCGGTCGACATAGGCGAGCCGGCCCGGCTCCAGTTCGGCCATCACGTCACCGGTGCGGTAGTAGCCGTCGGGATCGAAGGCGTTGGCGGTGACATCGGGTCGTTTGAAGTACCCCGGTGTGGCGGTCAGCGACTTCACCAGCAATTCGCCTCGCGGATAAGGCTTGTCGGTGAGGAAGTAGCCCAGCTCGGGAACGTCGATGAGCTTGTAGTCCAGCACCGGTGGGTAGGTGATCCGGCCATCCTTGGTCACCATGCCGACCTCGGTGAGGCCGTAACCATCGAGAACGTGGACATCCAAGCAGGTTTCGATGAAGCTGCGCATCTCTGCCGCCAGTGGCGCCGTGCCGCAGAAGGCGGTCACGATGCGTCCACCGAGTATCTGCTCGCGCAGCTCGGCTCGCGCCTGCGCCTCGGCGGCGGTGGCGTCCGCGCCGGAGACTTCGAATCGATCGACGGCACTTTGGTAGCGCTGGTACAGCATTTCCGCCACTCGTGGTACCAGTCCCATTTCGGTGGGACGCACCAGGTTCCAGTCGTCGAACAGGGTCGATAGGTCGCTCTCCGGGACGAAGTAACTGGTGCCACCCGCCTGGAACGCCGTCGACAGGGGTATCCGGCCGCCCAGGTGATTCAGCGGCATGAAATTCACGTTGATCACCGGCGTGTCCGTGAAGTCGGGCATCAGCTCGGTGGTCCACAGCTTGCAGAGCATCCGCTCGGTGTACATGGCGCCCTTGGGCAATCCCGTGCTGCCCGACGTGTACATGATCATGGCCAGCCGCTCGTCGGTGTCGCCGGTGAACATCGGTTCCGGCGGCAGGGTTCGGCCGCGTTCGATCGTGTCCTCGAGAGTCTCGATGGTCACCGCGATGCCGGCACTCGCCAGGTTCACCTGCGCGCGATCGACGGCCTCGCGTTGCTCGTCGACCTCGGGGCGGTAGTCGAAAACCACGACCCGCCGCAACGACGAGATGCCCAGTGCCGCTTCGACGGCGAGGTCCAGATAACCGACACCGGCCGCCAATACGGATGGCTCGACCTCCTCGACGATCGGCTTCAGCCGTGCTGCCGTCGTGTTGTGCTGCAGCGGCACGGCGACCAGCCCGAGGTAGGCGCACACCAGATCGACGGTGAGATATTCGGCGCTCGCAAAACCGACGGTGGCGACGAAGTCGCCGGGCGCAACGGGATTGGTGGCGTCGTGTCGCCACGCACCGGCGATGGCGCGGACGCTGGCCCACAGTTCGCGGTAGGTCATGGTGTCGAACCGGGGCAGCAGTTGTGCGCTCGCTCGGCCGCTGGCGGGGTCGGTGTTCAATGCGCGGGCGCGCCAGCCCAGTGCGGGGCGGTCGGCGTAACCCTCGGCAAAGCTTTCCAGGATCTGTGGCAGTCGAAGGCCGGGTTGACGGGCCGCGTGCTGCAGGGCGGAATCGGGCTTGGTGGTACGAAACTCTTCGTCGTGGGCGTCCAAGTCGCGGATGCGTTCGGCCACCTGTTGCCGTGCGGCGCTGATCGGGCCTGTAGAGCTAACTTTCGCGCGCTTCGCGTCATCGGTCATGGCCCGCCTCTCGTTCAGATCGCTCGTCTACCTGAACGAACCCCCGCGGGCCGTGCTTCCGTTCCACGGCTGTGACGGTTGTCACACCAAAGGATGCGTGCTCAAAAGTCTGCGTCGCGCCGGAGACGTGGCGGTGGCGCTCAGGCCACGACCTGAATGGGGTCGCCGACGTTCACCTCGTTGAAGTACCAGGCGGCGTTGTCGGGGCTGAGGTTGATGCAGCCATGACTGACGTTGGCGTTGCCCTGGGAATCAACCGACCACGGAGCCGAGTGGACGTAGACGCCGCTCCAAGTGACCCGAACGGCGTACTGGGCGGTGATCTTGTATCCCTCGGGCGAGCTGAGCGGAATGCCGATGGTCCGTGAGTCCATCACCACTGTGCGCTGCTTTTCCAGTGCGGTGAAACTGCCGATCGGTGTGGGCCGGCTGGGCTTGCCCATCGACGCCGGCATGGTGCGCAGCACCTCGCCGTCCCTGCTGACGGTGAAGGTGTGCTTGGAGATGCTGGCCACGCCCAGTAGCGCATCGCCGGTGTCGAAGCCCGTCGACAGGGCCTGCACGCCGACCGACACGTGGGTGTGGGCGGGCCAATAGTGGTTGGGAACCCACTGCACAACAGTGTTCTGGACCCACTCGAAGTGTCCGGGGGTGCCGCTGGGCGACGTGACGTGGATTGACCGCTCGGCGGCGGCACGATCGGCCACCGGAGCGGTGAAGGTCACCACGACCGGGTGGGCCACGCCCACCACGGTGCCGTCAGCGGGCAAAATCGAGGCGACTTCGGGGCTGGGCTGCGGTAGCGGCAGGGCGGCGGTGCTGCGACCGATCGGTGCCAGCAGGCCCGCGGCCGTGATCGCGACCATAACAAATAGATAACGAACACCCCGACGCATAGCGTCCACCCTTCGAGATGGTGTGACCAACACACCGATATTCTACTGGTTACCCACTGAGCACCGGTTTCAGCAAACAATGACAGCCTGGCTCGGTCGTCACGATAACGGTTCGATCACCGATTGAGTTCAACCGCGTCGGAGTGCGGGCCGAACAGGACGGTTGCGCGGGCCGCGACCCATGACGATTGCACGAGTTTTCGAGCCGCAATAACGTGAAAGCGATACCGATACATCAGTTTTCGCGGCCACGACCTGCGACCTGCCCGGCATGCCGAATCCGTAGGAATAACCGCAATAATCGTGGCGCAAACTTCGGCTTGGCCCGTTCGCCGGCAACGCGCTACCGGCGTCTGCGCGAGTTCGAGATTGAGGCCACCATCGTGCATGCGGCGCCGGGCGGCTGGCGCTGGACGAATTCTTCGACGCGCAGCTGTTGGGGCTTACCCACCGGCGCTGACCGCGCCCGGCGGTGGGGCGGTCGCGCTGGCCGGGTTCAGGTTGGACAGATGACCGCTTTCCACCCCCGCCGCCGGGTCGAGTTCGCAGTCGATGATCGACGGCGCCCCAGTGCCGATCGCTTCGGTCAGCGCCGCGTGAAGTTCCGACGGGGTGGTGACGTGATACCCCTTGCCGCCGAACGCTTCCGCGAGCAGCTCGTGGCGCGCCCGGGCATTCAGCACTGTCGGGGCAGGATCCGATGCCCTTGCGGCCGCGCCGGGTGTGGCCTCGTCGCCGCGGTAGACGCCGCCGTTGTTGAGGATGATGACGGTAACCGGCAGCCGGTAGCGGCAGATGGTCTCGATCTCCATGCCGCTGAAACCGAATGCGCTGTCACCCTCGATCGCGACCACCGGCTTGCCGGTCTCGACGGCGGCAGCGATGGCATAGCCCATCCCGATGCCCATCACGCCCCAGGTCCCGGTGTCCAGCCGGTGTCGCGGCAGCTCCATGTCGATGACATTGCGCGCCAGATCGAGCGCATTGGCTCCTTCGTTGACGACGCACACGTCCCGGTTATCTTGCAGCACAGCGCGAATCGCACCAAGGGCGTTGTAAAACCGCATGGGGTGCGGATTCTCGGCCAGACGCTTGCGCATCTTGGCGTCGTTGCGTGCCCTGCGCTCGGCCAGTTCGCCGGTCCACTCCGGCGGCGCGGTGATCGGGCGGTCGGCCACGCCGTCACACAGCGCGGACATCACCGAGCCGATGTCTCCTACCAGCGGCGCAATGATCTGCTGGTTGCTGTCGAATTCGGACGCGGCGATGTCCACCTGCACAAATTTGGCCGCGCGGCTCCATACCGGTGATTCCCCGTGACCCAGAAGCCAATTCAGTCGTGCACCGACCAGCAGGACGGCGTCGGCACGCGCGATTGCCAGCGAGCGCGCGGCCGCGGCGGACTGCGGGTGCGAATCCGGCAGCAGGCCCTTGGCCATCGACATCGGCAGGAACGGAATCCCGGTGGCTTCGACGAATTTCCGAATCACGTTGTCGGCCTGGGCATACGCCGCGCCCTTGCCGAGCACGATCAACGGTCGCTGCGCTTGAGCCAGCACACCCAGCACGCGATCGAGCGCGTCCGGCGCCGGTAGTTGTCGGGGGGCAGGGTCGATGACGCGCCAGACCGTGTCCGCCGCGGCGTCAGCGTCCATGGCCTGGCCGAGAACCTCGCCAGGAATGTCCAGGTAGACGCCGCCGGGCCGTCCGGAGACCGCGGTGCGAATGGCGCGCGCGACGCCACGCCCGATGTCGTCGATCCGGTTGATCCGGTAGGCGGCCTTGGCGAACGGCTTCGCGGCGTTGAGCTGGTCGAGGTCCTGGTAGTCGCCGCGCTGCAGATCCACCAGCGCCCGATTGCTAGATCCGGAGATCTGGATCATCGGGAAGCAGTTCGTCGTGGCATTCGCTAGCGCGGGCAGGCCATTGAGGAAACCGGGTCCGGACGTCGTGAGGCACACACCGGGCCGCCGGGTCAGGAATCCGGCGGCGGCCGCGGCATTGCCGGCCGAGGTCTCCTGCCGAAAACCGATGTAGCGGATCCCCGACGCCTGCGCGACGCGGGCGAGGTCGGTGATCGGAATGCCGACGATCCCGTAGATGGTGCGGACGTCGTTGGCTTTCAGCGCGTCCACCACGAGGTGAAACCCATCGATTTGGCGTGCTTGGCTGGGAGATGCCGAAGCTGTGGACATGTGGCGCCTCCTCGGATGTTGCGGTACTGCCTTAGCCATCACTGTGGCCCGAGCGCACACCAGGTGTCCAAGACGGGGGCGCTACTTGGTGATTTACGTTGTCTATCGTGTCAGGTCAGTGCGCCATTTCTGCCACTCAATAGCCGCCGGTTATCGATCGTGAGCGAATCGATATTGGGCGCACCAGAAAGCCGACCGGCAGGGTGACAGCAGTAGCAAAAGTGGAGGGAGTTCGGCGATGGGGTCGATTGACAGCGGCGAGGAGTCGACAGAATCCGCGAGCCCGCGCATCGTCGATCTGGTCGAGGCGGCGGCACGCCGGTCGCCTGAGGCACGGGCGCTGGTGGTCACCGCCGAGCGCGTATCGGTCGACTATCGCGGTTTGCTCTGGCTGGTCGATGATCTGGCCGCACAGCTGACGGCCGCGGGCCTGCTGCGCGGGGACCGGGTCGCGCTGCGCGCCGGCAGTAACGCCGAATTCGTCGTCGGGCTGCTGGCGGCATCGCGGGCGGATCTCATTGTGGTTCCGCTGGATCCGGCCCTACCGATCGCCGAACAGCGCTCCCGCAGCGCGGCCGTGGGCGCCCGGGCCGTGCTCGTCGACCAGGCCGGCGACTACGACACCGCTGCACCGGACGGCTTGCCGTCGTGGCCGATCGCCTTGACCGTCGGGTCTGACCGCACCGCCGCGGCGGTCAGCCTGGACGTCACCGCGCCACCCCGGCGGGACGTGTCGACCCCGGAGGGCCTGCGCGACGACGATGCCATGATCATGTTCACCGGTGGAACCACCGGTGTGCCCGAAGATGGTTCCGTGGACGCGCCACAACATCGCCCGCTCGGTGGCGGCCATCATCGCCGGGTACGGGCTGGGTTCGCGGGACGCGACGGTGGCGGTGATGCCGCTCTACCACGGGCACGGTCTGCTCGCCGCGCTGCTGGGCACCCTGGCGTCCGGGGGAGCGGTGTTGCTGCCCGCGCGCGGCAAGTTCTCGGCGCACACATTCTGGGACGACATCGAGGCGGTCGGGGCCACCTGGTACACCGCCGTCCCGACGATTCATCAGATCCTGCTGGAGCGCGCCCGAACTGAGCAGCCGGGCGGCACGCACGCCCTGCGGTTCATCCGGAGTTGCAGCGCTCCGCTGACCGCCGAGACCGCGCAGGCGCTGCACGACACCTTCTCGGCGCCGGTCGTATGCGCCTTCGGGATGACCGAGTCGACCCACCAGGTGGCGACGACGGCCGTCGGCGGCGCCGGCCATAGTGAAAACCCCGGTGCCACACCCGGTCTCGTCGGCCGGTCGACCGGACCGCAAATCCGGATCGTCGGCGCCGACGGCGAGGCGCTGCCGGCGGAGACGGTCGGCGAAGTCTGGCTGCACGGGCCGACCGTGGTGCGCGGCTACCTCGGCGACCCGTCCATCACCGCCGCCAACTTCACGCGGGGATGGTTGCACACCGGCGACCTGGGCACCCTGTCGCCGGCCGGCGACCTCGTCGTCCGCGGCCGCATCAAGGAGCTCATCAACCGGGGCGGGGAGAAGATCTCGCCGGAGCGCGTGGAGGGCATCCTGGCCACCCACCCCGACGTGCTCGAGGTGGGTGTGTTCGGCATGCCGGACAAGCTGTACGGCGAGACCGTGGCCGCGGTCATCGTCGCGCGCGGACGGTCCGCGCCGACGGCCGACGAACTGACGACGTTCTGCCGTGAGCGCCTGGCGCCCTTCGAGGTGCCGACCGAGTTCCAGCAGGCCGATGAGTTGCCGCATACCGCGAAGGGCTCGCTGGACCGGCGCGCGGTGGCCGAGCAGTTCGGCCGCAAGGGCTGACGAGTTCTAGACGGCGGCGTTGAGTCGGGCGGCCGCGGATTCCGGCATGGGTTCGTAGCGGGCGAACGACCGGGTGAACGACGCGGCCCCGTGGGCCAGGGACCGCAGGTCGATGGCGTAGCGCGTCAGCTCCACCTGCGGCACCTCGGCCTTGACCACGGTGCGCCCGTTGCCCGCGGTGTCGGAGCCGAGCACCCGCCCGCGCCGGCTGGACAGGTCACCCATCACCGCACCGACGAAATCGTCGGGCACCAGCACCGAGATCTCGTCGATGGGCTCGAGCAGCGCCACCTTCGTCGCCGCGGCGGCCTCCCGCAAAGCCAGCGAGCCCGCCATCTGGAACGCGAAGTCCGACGAGTCGACGCTGTGCGCCTTGCCGTCGAGCAGCGTGACACGGATATCGACCACCGGGTAGCCCGCGTGCACGCCCTTCTCCATCTGGGCCCGCACGCCCTTCTCCACGCTGGGAATGAACTGCCGGGGCACCGCTCCGCCGACGACCTTGTCGACAAACTCGAACCCGGAACCTTCCGGTAACGGCTCCACCTCGATGTCGCACACCGCGTACTGGCCGTGCCCGCCGGACTGCTTGACGTGGCGCCCGTGGCCTTTCGCCTTGCCGGCAAACGTTTCTCGCAGCGGGACACGCAATTCCACGGTGTCGACGGTGACGCCGTAGCGATTGGCCAGCGCCTCGAGCACCACGCCGGCGTGGGACTCGCCCATGCACCACAGCACGATCTGATGGGTCTCTTGGTTCTGCTCGATCCGCAGTGTCGGGTCTTCGGCGGCCAACCGTCCCAGCCCTACCGACAGCTTGTCCTCGTCGGTCTTGGCGTGGGCCGCAATCGCGACCGGCAGCAGGGGCTCGGGCAAGGTCCAGGGCTTCAAGACCAATGGCTCCGACTTGTCCGAAAGTGTGTCACCTGTTTCCGCGCGGCTCAGTTTGCCGATCGCGCAGATGTCACCGGCCACCACCATCGCCGCCGGGCGCTGCTGCTTGCCCAGCGGGAAGGACAGCACCCCGATGCGCTCATCCTCGTCGTGGTCGGGATGCGCATGGCCACTGCCATTGCCGGTGCCGAAGAACGACGCAAAGTGGCCCGACACATGAACCGTCGTGTCGGGCCTGATGGTCCCGGTGAACACCCGGACCAGGCTCACCCTGCCGACGTACGGGTCCGACGTCGTCTTCACCACCTCCGCGAGCAACGGCGCGTCCGCGGCACACGTCAGGCTCGCGTGCGGTGCACCGACCTGGGTAAAGACCTCCGGCAGCGGGTGTTCCATCGGAGACGGGAAGCCGCGCGTGGCGACCTCGAGCAATTCCAGGGTGCCTACGCCGCTGCTGCTGCAGACCGGGATCACCGGGAAGAACGACCCCCGGGCGACGGCCCGCTCCAGATCCTGGATGAGCACGGATTCGTCGATGGCCTCGCCCCCGAGATAGCGCTCCATCAGGGACTCGTCCTCAGACTCCTCGATGATTCCTTCGATCAGGGCGCCGCGCGCTTCCTCGATCTGCTCGGCGTCGGAGGGGTTTGGTGGTTGCCCGGTGCGTTTGCCGTCGGTGTATTCGTAACGCGTTTGCGACAACAGCCCGATCAGGCCGTGGCAGGAGGGCAGGTCGGTGGGCAGGTAGAGCGGTAAAACCTTGTCGCCGAAGGCATTCTGCGCGGCGGCCAGCGCCTCGGAGTAATTCGCCCGGGTGTGGTCGAGCTTGGTGATCACCACGGCGCGGGGCATGCCGACCTGGTCGCATTCCTGCCATAGCGATTTGGTGGGCTGGTCGACACCTTCGTTGGCCGCGATGACGAACAGCGCGCAATCCGCGGCGCGTAGCCCGGCCCGCAATTCGCCCACGAAGTCGGCGTATCCGGGAGTGTCGACCAGGTTCACCTTGACGCCGTCGTGCGACAGGGATGCCACCGCGACGCCGACCGACCGTTGTTGGCGGATCTCGGCATCGTCGTAATCGCAAACCGTGCTGCCGTCGGCGACCGAGCCGCTCCGGGTGAGCACACCGGCGGCGACCAACAGGGCTTCTACGAGTGTGGTTTTGCCGCCACCCGACGGGCCCACCAGCACCACGTTGCGGATTTCGTCTGGACCGTTGGCGGTAGGAGCGTTCCCCGCTCCTTGGGAAGTGTTTGTCCTGTCGGCCATGACTTTCCTCCAGGTTGCCCGGGCGCGCCGTTGCTGACCTAGCTAGCACCTATCTAGCTACCATTCACCCAACTTCGGTCCACCACAAGACCGTCGGGCCAGATCAGCCGCCACGGCGCCGGGCGGCGGCGCCGAGTCACGGCTCAGTAATGCCAGCTGGACCAACGCTGCACCGCGACCTGGATTACCGGGCCATCCAGCGAAATCGATTGATATTGCGGGTATTTCGCGCGCAGTAGGCGACGCCCGAGATCAACGGCGTCACCGCCGGTGTGGACGGTGGCGACGCCGTCGACGCGCACCCACCACAGCTGCGTCCAATCGTCCGCGTAGTGATCGACGAGCAGGCTCACCCGGGGGTTGCTGTCGATGTTGGCCAGGCGGCGCAGCCGCCGCGTCGTTTTCGGCTTCGCGTCGACGGCCGTGTAGACCACGTCGGATCCGCTCCGGTTGGCGGGGGCGACCGCGAAGACCACCGGCACCAGGTGCGGCAGGCCGCCGGGCGCGACCGTGGCCAGTCGGGCTACCCGGGCGCGGCCGAACCTGGCCTTGGGGTCGAATTCGCCCACCGTGTCAGCTTAGGGCGCGCGGTAGATAAGGACAGGAAGCCGCTGACGCTGGTCAGAACCTGACACATGCCGTGCATAGCTACCTGCATTACGGTTATATACACACACATGTGCCGCCAAGAGCCTGAGGCCGGGACAGTTGTTCTCTACCGCGAAGCAGGAGGGTGACACCGATGAGCAAACCGCACCACCGCTCGGTTTTGTGGTCATGGTTGGTCAGCGTGCTGGCCGTGGTCGGACTGGGTCTCGGTCTGGGGTCCGGCATAGGCTTCGCGCCGGCGTCGGCGTCACCGTCCAATCTGTCGCTGGATCGGTTCACCGACCGTCCCTTGGCGCCAATCGATCCGTCGGCGCTGGTCGGTCAGGTCGGGCCGCAGGTGGTCAACATCGACACCAAGTTCGGCTACAACGACGCGGTGGGCGCCGGAACCGGCATCGTGATCGATCCCAATGGCATCGTGCTGACCAACAACCACGTGATCTCCGGCGCCACTGACATCAGCGCATTCGACGTCGGCAACGGGCAGACCTACGCCGTTGACGTGGTCGGCTACGACCGCTCACAGGACATCGCGGTGCTGCAACTTCGCGGCGCGGCCGGCCTTCCCACCGCCGCGATCGGCGGCGAGGCCACGGTGGGCGAGCCCATCGCCGCGCTCGGAAACGTCGGCGGCCAGGGCGGCACGCCAAACGCGGTGACCGGCAAGGTCGTCGCGCTGAACCAGAGCGTCTCGGCGACCGACACGCTCACCGGCGCGCAAGAGAACCTGGGCGGCCTGATCCAGGCGGACGCCCCGATCAAGCCGGGTGACTCCGGTGGGCCCATGGTGAACAACGCCGGGCAGGTGATCGGTGTGGACACCGCCGCCACCGACAGCTACAAGATGTCCGGTGGGCAGGGCTTCGCCATTCCCATCGGGCGCGCGATGGGGGTTGCAGGGCAGATCCGGTCCGGCGCCGGCTCGAACACGGTTCACATCGGTCCTACCGCGTTCCTCGGCCTGGGTGTGATGGACAACAACGGCAACGGCGCGCGGGTGCAACGGGTGGTCAGCTCCGGTCCCGCCGGGGGCGCCGGGATCGCGCCCGGCGACGTCATCACCGGCGTCGACAACGTCGCGATCACCGGCGCGACGTCCATGACCGAGGTGCTCGTCCCGCATCACCCCGGGGACAACATCGCAGTGCACTACCGGTCCAACAACGGTGGCGATCACACCGTGGAGATCGCCCTGGCGGAGGGACCGCCGGCCTGACATCCGCGCCGACGGGACCCGATCGGTGGCCAATTCGTTTGCGACTGGACGTGTTTCGTTGTAAGCGTGGGGGAGTGATTCCGAAAGCAGCGCCCAGGGTACCCGTGGCATCGTGGATTTGATGAACGACGCAAGAGAAGCTGTCGAGCACCATCCCGAGGGGGGCAGTCACGTCCAAGACGGCGTCGTGGAGCACCCCGATGCCGAGGACTTCAACAACGCCGCCGCGCTGCCCACCGACCCCACGTGGTTCAAGCACGCCGTGTTCTACGAGGTGCTTGTTCGGGCCTTCCTGGACGGTAATGCGGACGGGTCCGGTGATCTGCGCGGGCTGCTGGAACGACTGGACTACCTGCAGTGGTTGGGGATCGACTGCATCTGGCTGCCGCCCTTCTACGACTCGCCCCTGCGCGATGGCGGGTACGACATCCGGGACTTCTACAAGGTGCTGCCCGAATTCGGAACGGTCGAGGATTTCGTCGCGCTGCTCAACGCCGCGCACGAGCGGGGCATCAGGGTCATCACCGACCTGGTGATGAACCACACCTCTGATTCACACCCCTGGTTTCAGGAGTCACGGCACGACCCCGACGGCTCGTACGGCGACTTCTACGTGTGGAGCGACACCAGCGAGAAGCTACACCGACGCCCGGATCATCTTCATCGACACCGAAGAGTCGAACTGGACGTTCGATCCGGTGCGCAAGCAGTTCTACTGGCACCGGTTCTTCTCCCACCAGCCGGACCTGAACTATGACAACCCGGCCGTGCAGGAAGCCATGATCGACGTGCTCCGGTTCTGGCTCGACCTGGGGATCGACGGGTTCCGGCTGGACGCGGTGCCGTATCTGTTCGAACGGGAGGGCACCAACTGCGAGAACCTGCCCGAGACGCACGCATTCCTCAAACGCGTGCGCAAGGTCGTCGACGACGAATACCCGGGCCGGGTGCTGCTGGCCGAGGCGAACCAGTGGCCGGCCGACGTCGTCGAATACTTCGGCGATCCCAGCACCGGCGGTGACGAATGCCACATGGCATTCCACTTCCCGCTGATGCCGCGCATCTTCATGGCGGTGCGCCGGGAATCGCGATTCCCGATCTCGGAGATCCTGTCCCAGACGCCCGAGATCCCCGAGATGGCGCATTGGGGGATCTTCCTGCGAAACCACGACGAGTTGACGCTGGAAATGGTCTCCGACGAAGAACGCGACTACATGTACGCCGAGTACGCCAAAGATCCGCGGATGAAAGCCAACGTCGGGATCCGCCGCCGGCTGGCGCCGCTGCTGGATAACGACCGAAATCAGATCGAGCTGTTCACCGCGCTGCTGCTGTCGCTGCCTGGCTCGCCGGTGCTGTACTACGGTGACGAGATCGGCATGGGCGACGTGATCTGGCTGGGTGACCGCGACGGGGTGCGCACACCGATGCAGTGGACACCGGACCGCAACGCCGGCTTCTCCAAGGCCAACCCGGGTCGGCTCTATCTGCCGCCCAGCCAGGACTCCGTCTACGGCTATCAGGCGGTCAACGTCGAAGCCCAGCGCGACACCTCTACGTCGCTGCTCAACTTCACCCGGACGATGCTCGCGGTGCGCCGCCGGCACGAGGCCTTCGCGATCGGCAGCTTCGAAGAACTCGGCGGCTCGAACCCGTCCGTGCTGGCCTTCACCCGGCAGGTCTCCAACGACGGTGACACCGTGCTGTGCGTCAACAACCTGTCGCGTTTCCCCCAGCCGATTGAACTGAATCTGCAGCATTGGAGCGGATGCACGCCGGTTGAGCTGACCGGGCACGTGGAGTTTCCGCGCATCGGTCACCTGCCCTACCTGCTCACACTGCCTGGACACGGGTTCTACTGGTTCCAGCTGACCGGATGCGAGGAGGATGGATGACGAGGACTCGCGCCGCGACGACGCAAAGCGGAGCCGATGAGAAGGAGTGGCGCAAATGACTCAGCCGGCCAAGCTACCTTGGTCTGAGTGGCTTCCGCAGCAACGTTGGTACGCGGGACGCAACCGCGAACTGTCCAGCGCCGAGGCGAGCGTGATCGTCCCGCTCGAGGACGCCCTCGATCTGGTGCTCGTCGACGCCGACTACGTCGACGGTTCCCGGCACCGCTACCAGGTGATCGTGCAGTGGGACGCCGCCCCGGTGTCCGAATACAGCAGCGTAGCCACCATCGGTGCCGCCGACGACCGGACCGGCTTCGACGCGATGTATGACGACGATGCGCCGCGGCTTTTGCTCTCGCTGATCGACTCGTCCGCATCGCGCAGCGCGTCGGGCACCGAGGTGAAATTCGCCAAGGAGCCGGATGCGACGCTGCCGCTCGAGGCGATGGCGCACGTTTCCGATGCCGAGCAGTCCAACACCAGCGTCATCTTCGACCGCGACGCCATCTTCAAGGTCTTCCGGCGGGTCAGCAGCGGCATCAACCCCGACATCGAGCTGAACCGCGTGCTGGCCCGGGCCGGTAACCCGCACGTCGCGCGGCTGCTGGGCACCTACGAGATGACGGGTTCGGACGGCGGCGCCGATTCGGTGTGGCCGCTGGGCATGGTGACCCAGTTCGCCGCCAATTCCGCCGAAGGCTGGGCGATGGCCACCGCCAGCGTCCGCGACCTGTTCGCCGAGGGTGACCTGTACGCATACGAGGTCGGCGGCGACTTCGCCGGTGAGTCCTACCGACTCGGCGAGGCCGTGGCCTCCGTGCACGCCACCTTGGCCGAGGCCCTCGGAACCTCGCAGGCCGTCTTCCCGGTGGACAACGTGCTGTCGCGGCTGTCCTCGACGGTGGCGCTGGTTCCCGAGCTCAAGGAGCACGCGGCGACGATCGAAGAGCGATTCCAGAAGTTGGTCTCCGAGACGATCACCGTGCAGCGCGTCCACGGCGATCTGCACCTGGGCCAGGTGCTGCGCACGCCGGAGCGCTGGTTGCTCATCGATTTCGAGGGCGAACCGGGACAGCCGCTCGAGGAGCGCCGTGCCCCCGATTCGGCGTTGCGCGACGTGGCCGGCGTGTTGCGGTCGTTCGAATACGCCGCCTACGGGCCGTTGGTCGACCAGGCAGACGACAAGCAATTGGCGGCGCGCGCCCGGGAGTGGGTCGAGCGCAACCGCTCCGCGTTCTGCGACGGCTACGCGGCGGCCTCCGGGATTGACCCGCGCGACTCGGCACAGCTGCTGGCCGCCTACGAGCTGGACAAGGCCGTCTACGAGGCCGGCTACGAGGCGCGGCACCGACCGGGCTGGCTGCCAATTCCGTTGCGCTCCATCGCTCGTCTCACCGCCGCCTAGCAGCGGGTCGCCGCCATCGGCCTAGCTCCACGTCCGCTGCGCATGCCGCGGCCGTCTGAAAGCATGTGCGTGTGCCGAGTGAGATAAACAACAGCGAGTCGCGATTGTCGTGGGTGCTGGCCGCGCTGGCGGGCGTGCTGGGGGCCACCGCCTTCACCCACTCCGCCGGCTACTTCGTGACGTTCATGACCGGCAACGCCCAGCGCGCGGTACTCGGGTATTTCCGCGGCGACGTGCTGCTGTCGGCCACGGCGGGGGTGTTGATCGTCTGCTTCGTCGCCGGCGTAGTGGTTGCCTCGGTCTGCCGGCGGCATTTCTGGGTGGCGCACCCGCACGGCCCGACGGTGCTGACGACGTTCAGCCTGGCCGCGGCCACCGTAGCCGATATCGTCGACGAGGGCTGGGAAGAGAATCTGCTCGACTTTGCACCAATCATGTTGGTGGCCTTCGGAATTGGCACTCTGAACACATCGTTCGTCAAGGACGGCGAGGTATCGGTCCCGTTGAGCTACGTGACCGGCACGCTGGTGAAGATGGGCCAGGGGATCGAACGCCACATCGCCGGCGGATCCGCGTCCGACTGGCTGGGCTACTTCCTGCTGTTCGCCAGCTTCGTCGTCGGCGCGACGGTGGGTGGCTTTGTCAGCACGCTGGTCAACGGGACGTGGATGCTGGTGGTGGCCACCGTCGTGTGCGGGCTGACCACTGGCTACACGTATTTCCACTCCGATCGCCGCGCCCTGCTCGACGAGGCGTGAAAAAGAGCATCGGCAGTAGCGCTGACCGGTGCGCTACTGCCGATGCTGGCTTGCCGGGTTTCTAGGTGGCCGGTTGTTGTGCCGGTTGTGCGGCAGTATTGCCGGCCAGAAGCACCTGCTGCATGTCGGGCTTCATGGCCACCAGTTGCTGGTTCCAGTAGGGCCACGAGTGCGTCCCGTTGGCCGGGAAGTTGAACACTCCGTTACGTCCGCCGGCGGCCGCGTAGGTGTTCTGGAACTGCTGGTTCGTGCGCAGCGTCATGCTCTCCAGGAATTTTGCCGGCATGTTGTCGCCGCCCAGGTCACTGGGGGTGCCGTTACCGCAGTAGACCCAGATGCGGGTGTTGTTGGCGACCAGTCGCGGAATTTGGACCATCGGGTCGTTACGTTTCCACGCCGGATCAGTTGACGGACCCCACATGCTGTTGGCGCTGTAACCACCCGCGTCGCTCATCGCCAGCCCGATCAGGGTGGGCCACCAGCCCTCGGACGGGTTGAGAAATGCCGACAGCGCGGCAGCGTACGGGAACTGCTGCGGATAGTAGGCCGCCAGGATCAGTGCGGAGCCGCCCGACATCGACAGGCCCACCGCCGCGTTGCCGGCCGGGGAAACCTGCTTGTTGGACTGCATCCACAGCGGCATTTCCTGGGTCAGGAAGGTCTCCCACTTGTAGGTGTAGTTCTGTCCGTTACCCGACGACGGCTGGTACCAGTTGCTGTAGAAGCTGGACTGGCCGCCGACCGGCATGATCACCGACAGGCCGGACTGGTAGAACTCCTCGAAGGCGGGGGTGTTGATGTCCCAGCCGTTGTAATCGTCCTGCGCGCGCAGGCCGTCGAGCAGGTAGACGGCGTGCGATCCGCCGCCCTGGAACTGGACCTTGATGTTGCGGCCCATCGACGGCGATGGCACCTCGAGGTATTCCACCGGAAGGCCTGGCTTGGAGAAGGCCCCCGCGACAGGGGAGCCGCCGGAGGCAACGGCGATACCGGACATCAGGGAGGCCCCCACCGCCGCGATCGCCAGTCGGCGCGGCATGGTAGCCGCGGCGCCACGCAACTTTTCGAAGAACGACATAGCTCTCTACCCATCCCAACTATCATCTGCCGCATGGTGCGGTCGAATCTGTTCTCGGGCAGTGAAACACAGCGGGAGGGCCGAATTCGCTTGTCGCGGCCGCGATGACAGATCGCGGTTAGTTAACGATTGGGCGTCGCCCAGAAATCGTCACGACCTGGTCACGATCGGCATTCGGAACCTGCGGCCATCTTGCGGTGTATAGCGCATGCGCTATCGCATCGGTGATGGATCAGGCGACCAGGCGGCGCAAAAGCGTTGATGCCGTGATGATCCCGAGCGCGGCGGCGACCACCAGCACGACGATGTCCAGGGGGTTGAACGGGGTGCCGATCAACAGCGCCCGCAGCGCGTTCACCTCGTAACTGAGTGGATTGACCTTGCTCAGCACGTGCAGCCATGCCGGCATCACATCGACCGGGTACAGCGCGTTGGACGCGAAGAACAACGGCATCGTGATCGCTTGGCCGATGCCCATCAGGCGGTCGCGACTGCGCACCAGACCGGCCAGGGTCATGGACAGGCAGGCGAAGAACGCGGCGCCGAGCATGACGATGGCCATCGCCGCCACGATCCGCAGCGGATTGACCGTCAGGCCGACGCCCATCACGTACGCCAGCGCCAGCACGCCGACCACTTGGGCCACCGAACGGACCCCGGCCGCAAAAGCCTTGCCGGTGATCAGCGCAGACGCCGGGGCCGGCGTCACCATGAGTTTGGCCAGCACGCCGGCGTCGCGATCCCAAATGATCTGTATCCCATAGAAAATGGAGATGAACAGCGCCGACTGGGCGATGATTCCCGGTGCCAGAAACGCCAGATACGACACCGATCCGGTGGGGATGACATGCAGGTGGCTGAACGTGGTCCCGAAGATCAACAGCCACAGCGCGGGTTGCACCATCCGGGTGACCAGCTCGGTCCGGTCGTGTTGCAGCTTCTGCAGTTCGACGATCGCAAATGCTCCGATGCGACTGGACAGCGCGCCGACTCGTTGCCAGCCACGCGGGGCGCGGATCAGCGCGCCTGCCACGGCGTTGTCAACCGACACGGCGCGCCACCTTTCTGCTGGAACGGATTTCGCGAATGGACCCGCTGGCTTCCGATGGATCCTCGTCCAGACCCGATGCCGCGTAGTGGCGGAACACATCCTCGAGGGTGGCCGACTGCGACACCGTCGCCTTCAACTTGTCGGGGGTACCGACGGCTCGCAGCTGACCGCGGTGCATCAGCGCGACCCGGTCGCACAGCGCGTCGGCCTCCTCCATGTAGTGGGTGGTCAGCAGCACGGTCATGCCGAACTGCGCCTGCATTCTTTGCACCTGCGCCCACACGCCGTCACGCGCTATCGGATCCAGGCCGACGGTCGGCTCGTCGAGCACCAGCAGCGACGGACGGTTGACCAGCGCCTGCGCCACCTCGAGGCGGCGCACCATGCCGCCGGAGTACGACGACGCCAACTGGTCGGCCACCTCGATGAGATCCATGGCCGTCAGCGCTCGATCGACGCGGTCGGCACGCTCGTTGCGGGGCACGCCGTACAACCGGGCGAACCAAGCCACATTCTGCCGGCCGGTGAGTGCTGGCTCGATCGAAAGCTGTTGCGGCACATAACCGATATTGCTTCTGATGTCGGTGGTTTGGCGGCGTGCGTCCATTCCGAAAATACGCAGTTCGCCGTGCTGCACCGGGGTCAGCGTCGTCAGCATCCGGACCACGGTCGTCTTGCCGGCGCCATTGGGGCCCAGCAGGCCCATGGTTTCGCCGGGCCGCACCTGCAATGTCACATCATCGACGGCGGTGAACTGACCATAGCGATAGGTCAGGTTTCGGCCGTCGACCGCCATCGGCAGCGATCCGCTCATGATCGCCGCTCTTGCAGTTTTTGGGTCATCGTATCGAGGACCTCCAATCCCTTTGTCAGACACTCGATTTGCTCGTCGTCAAGTTCGTCGATCACCTCGGACAGCAATGCCCGTCGGGTGGCGCGGGATGCGTCGACGGTCTGCTGGGCGGGCCCGGCGAGCCGGAGTTGACACACCCGCCGGTCGGTGTCCCCCGCCGTCCGCAGCAGCAGTCCGCCGGACACCAGCTTGGTGACCAGGGTCGAGGCGGTGTTGGGCACCAGCCCGAGCTCGGCGGCCGCTGTACTGACCGAAATCCCCGGTCGACGCCCGACCAGCCACAACAGTTCCGATTGAGACTCGGAAAGCCGCGACGGATCGAACCCACGGCCGGCCGACCTGCGCAGCTGCCGGCGGAATCTGCCGACCACACCGAACAGCTCGCCTGCCACATCAGTGCGCGATTTCATATGCACCCCATAATACCTCTGTAGCCGAGCTATCTATAAGAGCGAGCTATGTGTGAGTTATGTACCCGTTACTGAGGCGATGCAGTACCACGTCGGTCAGCTCGCGGTCGTCGACGCGCGCGGTCATGTAGGTGCAGAACGGTTGCCGGCGGCGATCCGTCGGCGACCCGGGATTGAGCAGGCGCAACCCAGTCTCACTGGTGGTGTCCCACGGGATGTGGCTGTGCCCGAAGACCAATACCTGACTGTCGGGGTAGAGCCGTGACATCCGGGCGTCGCGTCCGCTCGCGGCGCCGGTCTCGTGCACGACGGTGAACCGCACCCCGGCTAGCGTCACGTCCGCACGTTCGGGCAACCGCGCCCGCAAGGCGGGGCCGTCGTTGTTTCCCCAGCAGCCCACTAGCCGGGGCGCCCGGGCTTCGAGCTCGTCGAGGAACTCCGGCGCTATCCAGTCGCCGGCGTGGACGACGACGTCGGCCTCGGCCACCTCGTCCCACACCGACGCAGGTAGGTCTCGGGCCCGTTTGGGGATGTGGGTATCGGCAATCAGCAGCAGCCTCACAGCCCCATCTTGCGCCCATGGCTGCCAGTCCTGGCCGGGTCGCCATTGTGCAGCGGCCGCCGTATACCCTACGGGGTATGGTATAAACTCGACATGGCGGTCGAAGGCAACGGCAGCGGGTCACTGAAGGCGGAGGGCGCCAGGCATGACCCCGGCGACATCGATGTCGTCCTCACCCGGTTACGGCGGGCGCACGGTCAGCTCGGGGGCGTGATCTCGATGATCGAGCAGGGCCGCAGCTGTAAAGACGTCGTGACCCAGTTGGCGGCGGTGTCGAAGGCATTGGATCGCGCGGGGTTCAAGATCATCGCGTCGGGTCTACGTGACTGCATCACGCGATCAGAGGATCAGCCGGCCGTCTCCTTCGATGAGCTGGAGAAACTGTTTTTGAGCCTGGCCTGATGGTCCGGCTGCTGGGAAGGGGAGAGGTCAATGTCCCCCACTGAAAGTGATCGGACCGAACCGATGGTGACGCTGTGGCTGGACCCGGTGTGTCCGTTCTCGTGGAACACCGCACGTTGGTTGCGCGGAGTCGCCGAGGCGACAGGATTGGCGGTCGATTGGCAACTGATGAGCCTGGCTGTTCTCAACGAGGGACGGGAATTACCACCCGCGCAGCAGGGCCGGATGCGTGACTCCCGACAGATCGGCCGGCTGATGGCCGCCGTAGCCCGCGAGCATGGGGCCGCGGGATGGATCGCCGCGTATTTCGCCTTCGGCGAGCGATACTTCGACCGCTCAGAACCCGTCAGCGCCAACCTCGTCGCGAACGTCTTGATGACGGTCGGGGCCCGTGGCGCCACGGCAGCGGCGGTCTCGGACGCATCCCTGGACGAGTTCATCCGGAACCAGCATCAGGCGGGGCAACACGCCCTCGGTGAAACTGGGGGCAGCCCGATTCTGCGGATCGGCGCAGACACGTTCTTCGGGCCGGTGCTGACCGGGCTTCCGGATTCGGAGGTCGCTACCGCGCTGTTCGACGCGATCGCGACGCTGGCCGCAACCTCGCAGTTCGCCCAGTTGCAACGGCCGCGCACCGCGGCCTAGCCGGACGCGCGGCGAGGTCTTGGTCAATTCGACGCTGAAATGAGGAGGAAAGAATGCCATCTGCTCTGAGCACCACGCTGCATACCTCGTTCGAGGATGCGGTGGATCGGACCACAAAAGCGCTGGCAGATCAGGGCTTTGGCGTTCTGACCACGATCGACGTCAAAGCCACGCTGAAACAAAAGCTCGGCGAGGATATGGAGAACTACCTCATCCTGGGTGCCTGCAATCCGGCGCTCGCGCATCGCGCGCTGGGCATCCACCGCCAGATCGGCCAGTTGTTACCGTGCAACGTGGTGGTGCGGTCCGACCCCGCAGGTGATGCCGATGCGGTTCTAGTCGAAGCGATGGATCCCCAACTCATGGTCAAGGTGACCGGCGAGCAGGGAGCTCTGCAGGACGTTGCCGATCAGGCCACCGCCAGGCTGCAAGCCGCTATTGGCGCGCTCGGATAACGGGCCTCAGGCACAGCGCCGCTGCGACCGCTTGCGGGAGGCTAACCGTCTTCGCTGCGGGCTTCGGCGCCTGACTCACCGGCGTCGAAAGAATCGTCGGAGCCGGCCGCGCCCACATACGAGCCGTCTTCCTGGCCCGCGGCGGCGCGGGACTGAGTCTGGTGCGTCTCAGCGTCCACGTCTTCCTCGGCTTTGTGGCCCTTGTGATCTGGCATGATGGCTTCCTTTTCTGTGGTGACGTCCCCGGGGGATTCCCGCGACTGGTCGCGCGAAACCGCACGGCGCATCGGCCGGATGGCGGGGGCATCGACGCCCGGCGCTATTGTTAGCAGCCGAAACCAAGGAGAACACGCCAATGCGCACCTTCGAATCAGTCACCGAACTTGCCGCCGCCGCGGGCGAAGCCCTCGGGCACAGCGACTGGGTCACCATCACCCAGGAAGGCGTCAATCAGTTCGCCGACGCGACCGGAGATCACCAGTGGATCCACGTCGACCCGGAGCGGGCCGCGTCAGGTCCGTTCGGCAAGACCATCGCCCACGGTTTCATGACCTTGGCGTTGCTGCCGCAGCTGCAGCACCAGATCTACACCGTCAATGGCATCAAGCTCGCAATCAACTACGGCCTCAACAAGGTTCGTTTCCCCGCCCCGGTTCCGGTCGGCTCTCGGGTACGCGCGCAGAGTTCATTGGTCAGCGTCGACGAAGTGGGTAACGGCGCCGTGCAGGCGACGATCTCGACCACTGTCGAGATCGAGGGTTCGGCCAAGCCGGCGTGTGTGGCCGAAAGCGTGGTTCGTTTCGTCGCCTGAGGCCGCGCCTTTAAAACTCGGCGACCGCGTGTTCGAGCCGCTCGGCCAGTCGCGCCTGAGCCTCGGCGCGCCGAGTCGGTATGTGAGCCGACGGGAAAGGCGTTGTCACCGGCTCGTATTCGCGCAACGTCCGGCGGGCGACCGTCATCTTGTGCAGCTCGGTCGCGCCGTCGGCGATACCCAGTGATTCGGCGGCCACCAGCATCTTGACGAACGGCATCTCGTCGGAGACGCCGAGCGCGCCGTGCAGGTGCATGGCCCGCTGCGCGACGTCATGCAGCACCTGGGGCATGGCCACTTTGACCGCCGCGATGTCGCGGCGCACCTTCTGATAGTCGTGGTGCTTGTCGATCAACCACGCGGTGCGCAGCACCAGTAAACGGAACTGCTCGATCTGGATCCAGCTGTCGGCGATTTTCTCCTGGGTCATCTGGAAGTCGGCCAATTTCCCATGCCTGGTCTGACGCGAGACCGCCCGCTCGCACATCATGTCAAAAGCCTTGCGCGCCAGGGCGATCGTACGCATGGCGTGGTGGATGCGACCGCCGCCGAGGCGGGTCTGCGCGATCATGAATGCCGAGCCTTCGCCACCGAGCACATGGTCGGCCGGCACGCGCACGTCGTTGTAGCGGACGTACCCGTGCGAGCCGTGCCTGCCCGACTCGCCTCCCACGGCGACGTTCCGGATGATCTCGATGCCCGGCGTCTCGCCCGGGACGATGAAGAGCGACATCTTGTCGTACGTGCGCGCGTCGGGCTTGGTCACCGCCATGACGATGAAGAACGACGCATGCTTGGCGTTGCTGGAAAACCACTTCTCCCCGTTGATGACCCAGTCGTCTCCGTCCCGGGTCGCGCTCGTCACGAACATCCCCGGATCCGAACCACCCTGTGGTTCGGTCATCGAGTAGCACGAGGTGATCTCGCCATCGAGCAACGGCTGCAGGTATCGTGCCTTTTGTTCGTCGGTGCCGAACAACGCAAGGATTTCGGCGTTGCCGGAGTCCGGCGCCTGACAGCCGAACACCGAAGGCGCCCAACGGGACCGCCCGAGGATTTCGTTGAGCAGTGCGAGCTTGACCTGACCGAAGCCCTGACCGCCGAGCTCGGGGCGCAGGTGCGCGGCCCACAGTCCCTGGTCTTTCACCTGCTGCTGCAACGGCCGCAGGATGGCCATCATCTCGGCGTTTTGCTTCTCGTAGGGGTCGAGGGCGACCAGGTCGAGCGGTTCCAGCTCTTCGACCATGAACTTTTCGACCCAGTCCAGCTTCGCCTGGTATTCGGGGTCAGTTTCGAAATCCCACACGGTGGCCAGCCAATCCCCGGCGCAACGCCGCGCCGAACTCGTTGATGAAGCCACCCCATCCTAGAGCGAGACAGCGAGGGATTAGTCGTCGGCGCGGGTGTCAATCACGCGCTGGGCGACGTCGCTGAGCTTGGTCTGGCTCTCCTGGGAAAGCCGGCGCAGCAGCTCGAAGGCGCGCACGTCATCGACACCGTAGCGCTCCATGATGATGCCCTTGGCCTGACCGATGCGGTCTCGCGTGGACAGGGCCGATTGCATCTGCTGTCCGTGCCGCGAGGCCATGATCGCCGAGGCGGCATGCGCCGCGAACACCGATCCGATGGTTTCGGCCTCGGTGTCCCACACGCCGGGCCGAAAACTGAACAGATTCAGCGCGCCGGCGGTGCGCTCCGCGGTGTACAGCTTGAACGAGAGGCTGCTCAGCACGCCGTGGTCCACGGCCGCCGGTCCGTATTTTGGCCAGCGAGGCTCGTCGCGCAGATCGTCGGTGCGCACGATCGTTTCGTTGAGCGCCGCGTCGTGACACGGTCCCTCACCGAAATCGTGCTGTAGTTTGTCGAGCTTCGCGACCAGGCTGTCGGTGTCCGCGACCGATTCGAAATCGCCGCCCCCTTTCACCAGCAACACCCCCGCGATGTCCGCCGCCGGTATCAGCTCCACCGCGGCAGAGGTCACTTCGGCGAGGACCTGGTTGAGCGAGCGCGGTGCCGCGATATCTCGGGCAAGGTCCGCCATGCGGGTAGCCAGCTCGTGCCGAGAGGTCGCGTCTAGAGACTCCATAGGACCGGATTCTCCACGATGTGGCCCCATGCGTCACCCCCCGCGGTCTACTCCAACGGCTTTGCCAACAGCGTCCGGAAACTTGCTGCGCCGAGTTTGGCCGCATGGGGCCCGGGTATCCGGCGTCGACACCCCGATCTCCACCCCCCAGGGAGGGCCCCAGTGTTCGTGCACAACAAAGATCTTCAATTCGAGGTTCGCGTCGACCGACCAGACCCTCGCTTCGCGTCGCTGCTGATGGAACAGTTCGGCGGCGCCAACGGCGAACTCACCGCGGCGCTGCAGTACTTCACCCAGGCGTTTGTGCTGCGGCAGAAGAACCCGAAAATGTATGACCTGTTCATGGACATCGCGACCGAGGAACTGAGCCATCTCGAGATGGTCGGATCGATGATCACGATGTTGCTCGACGGGCTCAACGACAACCTCAAGATCGCCAACGAGAAATGTGACTGGATGCCGGCCGTGGCGGCCGACGGCGGCGGCCGGGACGGCCTCATCCACTCGGTATCGGTCAATCCGCTGTTCCTGGTGCTCAGTGGCGGTGGGCCCGACGTCAAGGACTCCGGGGGAAACAACTGGACGGGTGCCTACATCGACGCCAACGGTGACCCGACCGTGGACCTGCGCAACAACGTCGCGGCGGAATCGCGCGCGAAGGTCGTCTACGAATACCTCAAGCAGTTCACCGATGACCCCGGTGTGCAGGACACCCTGACCTTTTTGATGACACGCGAGATAGCGCACTATCAGCAATTCAGCGCAGCGCTGAACGAGCTGCCGGTGAACTTCCCACCGGGACAGCTGCCGGGCGACCCACGCTTCCAGAACGTGGCGTTCAACATGTCCAACGGAGGTGGCGAGTCCATTCGCGGTCCATGGAACCAAGGACAGGGACCGTGGCCGGAGGGCATGGAATGGGAGTACGTGGAAAAGCCCGAAGAACAATGGCTGGGCGGCACCACCCGACAGAACACCGGCGCCGCCGAGAACCCGCAAGGCTCACCGGCCATCAACGCCGAGAAGCCGTTCACCCACGAACAGCACGTTCCCACAGGGTAATTGGAGCCGGAAAAGGCCGGGCGCTGAATGCTCAGCGCCCGGCCTCAACCGGTGTCAGTGCATCTGGGGATCCGGCGGGTTGTCCTCGCCGCGGCCGGTTACCGCGTCGCGGACATGGTCGACAACCGCCGCCCCCATCCCCATCGTCTTCAGCACGGCCGGGTTGGGTGGGGTACCGGGATGCGGCCGCGTCGGGGCGATTTTCTTCCCGGCTTCCAACTTCGCGCCGATCTTCTCCAAATCCTCACGGCTCATTACCGTTTCGACCTGTGGCCACACCTCATTTTGTTCGTAGGCAATGTGTTCCCGGCCCGCCTTGACGAATTCCTGCAGCGCTTCGTGGTAATCCGGGTCGCCCGGCTTACCGTCCTCGAGGCGCTGCAGCAGCTTCTTTCCGGCCTGCTCCTGCTCGATCGCTTTGTCGACGAGTCCGTCACCGATCGCGTCGCGCACCGCGGGCCAGAAAAACTGCTCCTCAATGGCCTCATGCTGCGACTCGGCGATGATGAGGTTGTTCACCATGGTCTCCAAGCCGCTCGCCTCAGCGCCTGAACCCGACGGCGCCCCGTCGAGCGTCTCCAACAAACCGAGCACACTTTTGTGGTCCTGACGAAGAAAAGTGATTGCGTCCATGCCTTGCCTTCCAATGGGCTGTCAGTCGAAGTTGCGTGCGGATACCCGGGGTACCGGCGCCGAAACGGTCGGCGGCCGCAATCCGTTCAGCGCAACTTCGGCAGCACGTTGGCGCGGTAGAACTCGATGGCGACGACGGGATCATCTTGGGGAAAGTGCAGGAACGGGACGGCGCCGGCGTCCAGAACCCGCTGCACGGCGTTGATGTGGGGCGCCGGGTCGGTACCGACGGTCCAGCCGGCCAGCACCTTGTCGATGGGGTTGGACTCGGCGGCGCGCTGGATCTCGACGGGATTGGGCTGATCCACGGCACCGGCCGTGAAACGCCACAGCGTGGCGGACCGGGCCGCCTCGGCATTATCGCCGACCACCGCGAACAGTTCGGCGCGTTTGCCCAGGGCGCCCACATCACGCCCCGCGGCATGCGCCCCATCGGCGAAGGCCGCCAACAGTTTTGGATCGGTGACATCGCGGGCCTGGGTGATCCAGCCGTCCCCGTACTGTCCGGCCAGCTTGGCGCTTTTCGGGCCGGCGGCTGCCACGAAGATCGGTGGGGGCGTGGCCGGAACGTCGTAGAGCTTCAGCGAATTCGTCTGGAAATGGCGGCCGGCGAAGGAGATTCGCGAACCACTCCACAGTTGGCGGATCAGCTCGATCGCTTCGGCCAACCGATCGTGGCGCTCGGCGTAGTCGCCGTAGATGTTCGTGGTGGCCTGTTCGTTGAGCCGCTCGCCGGTCCCCACTCCCAGAAACACCCTGCCCGGGTTGAGGATCGCCAGGGAGGCGAAAGCCTGGGCGACGGTGGCGGGGTGGTAGCGGTAGGTCGGGCAGGTCACTCCGGTGCCGAACGAAATGTGGCCGGTGCCGCTGCCCACCAGTGCCAGCGTCAGCCACGGAAACATCGCATGACCTTCGTTGTCCTGCCACGGTTGAATGTGGTCGCTGGCCCACAGGTATTGAAAGCCGGCTTGTTCGGCCGCCTGAGCCTGTGCCACCAGCCGATCGGTGCGGAACTGTTCGTGTGAGAGGACGAAGCCCACGCCCTTGCCCGCCGGGGGCGGTGGACCGCTGGACTTGCCATGGTCGGCAGCCGGTTTCGCGCATCCGTCGGCCAGCCCGACGGACCCGAGCATGCCCGCACCGGCTGCCACCCGCCCGAACGCTCGCCGCGAGATGCCGGTCACCGGATCGGCATACCCCTCACTCCGGGCCTCACACGCACTAGCGTGATGCAGATGATCCCGCAGGTTCGCCCGGCAGCCAAAGCCGATGTCCGCGCGTTGTCGCGCACGCTGGCCCGCGCGTTCTACGACGACCCGGTGATGATCTGGCTGATTCCCGATCAGGACAAGCGGATCGCGCATCTGTCCCGGCTGTTCGCGACGATGACCCGCCACCACCACCTCGCGCGCGGCGGCGTGGAGATGGCCGGTGTGGACGCGCAGATCGGCGCGGCGGCGCTGTGGGATCCGCCCGACCAGTGGCAGGAGACGACGGGTGGGCAGCTGGCGATGACGCCGACATTCATCCGGGTGTTCGGCCTGCGCTCGATGCGTGGACGCGCGGTGCAGGAATTGATGAAGAGCGTGCACCCCGAGGAACCGCACTGGTATCTGGCTGTGATCGGCAGTGATCCGACGGTCCGCGGCAAGGGATTTGGCCAGGCGTTGATGAGGTCGCGGCTGGACCGCTGCGACGCCGAGTACTGTCCGGCTTATCTCGAGTCAAGCAAGCCTGAAAATGTGCCGTATTACGAGCGTTTCGGCTTCAGCGTCACCCGTGAGATCGTGCTGCCCGATGGCGGCCCCAGCCTGTGGGCCATGTGGCGTCCGCCGCGCTAGCGGGCCGTCGGCGGTCGTCACCCGCGCGCGTTTAACCGCATGACGCGGCGGGCAACCGGTTTGGCATGAGCGATAACCCCCAGGCCGACGAACTGGTGGATCCCGCGGACTTGCCCGAAGAGGGCGGCCCGGGTGACACCTTGAACGCGAGCGAAGGTACCGACTCGGACGAATTGCGCAACGACGACGGCGACATCGTCGTCGACCCTCCTGAGGGCTGGAGCGGGGCTAACAAGTTCGGCGTGACGGCCAGGGAGGAGCGCGAGGGCGAGTCCCTCGACGCCCGGTTGGCGGCCGAGGAGCCGGACGTCCCCGATGCCATCGAGCCGGCCGACGACGGTCCCCGGCGCGCCCACCGGGGCCAGATCGACGGCACCCCCGAGGACGGCGACTCGCTGTACGAGGTCGTCGACGAGTAAATCAGTGCTCGGCTGTTTACTGCAGCCGACGCGTTCAGGGCGTGCTTCGCCAACCGGCGATGCCGGTCGCGATCATCCTCAACTGCTTGACCGCGAGCCGGCGGATGTCTTCGGTCGCCTCGGTGCTCTGCGAATCCTCGATGGCCTCCGCGATGACGATCATGGCGTTGACGAACAGGGTCGCCAGCACGTTGAGGTCCTCGGTGGTCCACTTGTTCAGCCCGGGGAATCGCGCCAGGTCGGTGGCCAGTTCGGAGGTGATCAGCCGGATCTCGGTACGGATGGCGTACCGAAGCACCGACAGGCCACTGTTGCGCTCGCGGCCGATGAGCCGCCAGTGCTCGCGCCTGTCGGCGACGCTGGCGACCAGGATCTCGACGGATGACTCGATCACCCGGTTCGGATCGAACTTCCCGGCGCGCGCATCACGCAGTGTGTCGCGCAGACTCCGGAAGGACTCGTCGATCAAGACCAGGCCGAGAGCCTCCATGGATTCGAAATGCCGGTAGAACGCCGCCGGAACGATCCCGACCTCGCGGGTCACCTCGCGCAGACTCAGGCTGGAGAAGCTGCGGTCCTGCAAGAGCTTGAGCGCCGCGGCGATGATGGCTCGGCGTGTCGCCTCCTTGCGCTCTTCACGAGATTGACTTTCGCGTGAGCGCTCGCGGCCAGAGCCGCGCGTCCGTGAGCCAGGAGTACGGCTGTTCACTGTGTGAAGCCTACCACAGAGAGCCAGTAAACCCTTGACTGCCAGGGCGTTGAGGCCGCACGGTATACATATGTTCACTCAAACCGCTCAAGCTTCTGGCCGAGTCCTCGCGCGGACTTTTCGGCAGCGCGTGTTGGGTTCAGAGCTGTTAGACCTGCTGACCGGTCCGCACGGCGTCGACCGTTACACCGAACTGGTGGCGCCGACCTGGACGCTGGGCGAAGCCCGCGCCAAAGTGACCGACGTGCGCCGGACCACCCCGCGCAGTGTCACCCTGACCCTGACCCCTAACGACACCTTCCTGTCCGCCCACACTGTCAAAGCCGGGCAGTACGTCAACCTCACCGTCGAGATCGACGGCCGTCGGCACACCCGCTGCTATTCGCCCGCAAACGCCGAAGGCGCCACCACCCTCGAGTTGACCATCGGTCGCCACGAGGGCGGCCTGGTTTCGAACTATCTCTACGAACACGCCCACCGTGGCATGGTGGTCGGACTGACAGGCGCCGGCGGCGACTTCACGTTGCCGGCGCGCGGACCACAGAGCCCGCAGCGCATCCTCTTCATCTCCGGGGGTAGCGGCATCACTCCGGTGATGGCGATGGCGCGCACCCTGCTCGCCCAGGGGCATTCGGGCGAGATCGCCTTCATCCACTACGCCCGCACGCCCGGCGAGGCGTGCTACCGCAACGAGCTGGCCGCGATGCCCTCGGTGCGGGTGCTGCACGGCTACACCCGATCGGACGACGGCGACCTCACCGGGCGTTTCGGTCCTGAGCATCTGGCCGCCGCCATGTCGTCACCCGATGCGGTATTCGTCTGCGGGCCAACGCCTCTGGTCGAGGCCGTCCAATCGCATTGCGACAACGTGTACACCGAGAGCTTCGTGCCGCCGGTGTTCGACACGCCGGCGAATCCGTCGGGCGGACGAGTCACCTTCTCCGACAGTGGAGTTGACATCATCGACGACGGGCGGTCGCTGTTGGAACAGGCCGAATCGGCGGGCCTGTCACCCGAAAACGGATGCCGAATGGGCATCTGCCACACCTGCACGCGCCGCAAAACCACCGGCACCGTGCGCAACCTGGTCACCGGCGCGGTCTCGACCGCTCCCGACGAGGACGTGCAGATCTGCGTGTCCGTTCCGGTTGGTGACGTGGACCTGTCGCTCTAAAGGCCATCAAAGCTCACAAAACGCTTGGAGGACAAGCAATGTCGAACGACAAAATCACCCTGACACGCGAACAGGCCGACGCATTCGGCCGCGAACTCGACGCCATCAAGGAACGCGTGATGGCAGAACTCGGCGAACAGGACGCCGACTACATCCGCCGCGTCATCAAGGCGCAACGTGCGCCTGGAAGTCGGTGGCCGGGCGCTGCTGTTCGCTGGGTTCCTGCCGCCGGCATGGCTGGCGGGCACCACGATGCTGGGCCTGTCGAAGATCATGGACAACATGGAAATCGGCCACAACATCATGCATGGCCAGTACGACTGGATGCGTGACCCGGCGATCTCCGGTCGCACCTTCGAGTGGGACACGGCCTGCCCGGCCGATCAGTGGCGGCACTCGCACAACTACATGCACCACACCCACACCAACATCGTGGGGATGGACCGGGACATCGGCTACGGGATCCTGCGGATGAGCGAAGATCAGCGGTGGCAGCCGTACTTCCTCGGCAACCCGGTCTACGCGTTCCTGCTGATGGTGTTGTTCCAGTACGGCGTCGCGCTGCACGAGCTGGAAACCGAGCGCATTCGCTCCGGTGAGATCCGGCTCGAGGACAAGCGGGAAGCCCTTCGGGCCATCTGGAAGAAGACCCGCCGGCAGACCCTCAAGGACTACGTCGCCTTCCCGCTGCTGGCCGGACCCTTCGCGCCGTTCGTCCTCACCGGCAACCTCACCGCCAACCTGATGCGCAACGTCTGGTCGTACATGATCATCTTCTGCGGCCACTTCCCGGACGGGACGCAGGAATTCACCGTCGAAGAAACCAAGGACGAGTCGCGCGGCATGTGGTACTTCCGCCAGGTCCTCGGCTCGGCAAACCTCACTGGCGGCAAGTTCTTTCACCTGTTGTCCGGCAACCTGTCACACCAGATCGAGCACCACCTGTTCCCCGACATGCCGGCCCGTCGTTACTCCGAGATCGCGTCCGAGGTGCAGGAGATCTGCGAACGCTACGGCATCCCGTACAACCGCGGTCCGCTGCTGCGCCAGTTCGGCACCGTCGTCCGCAAGATCGTCCGGCTGACCTTCCCCGACTCGTGGGTGCAGAAAGCCGGTGCCGAGAAGTCCCCCGAGCGCGAGCCGGTCGCCGCGTAATTCCACGCGGTCCGGCCATTGCCCCGCGCCGGGACACGTGGACAATGAGGTCCGTGGAATGGACCGGCGCACGCTATGCGGATACCCCGACAGTGGAAGCTTCGACGTGGATCGACGCCGACCCGGCCCGGGTCTGGAGCCTGGTCTCCGATATCGCGCTGATGCCGGCGTTCAGCAACGAGCTGAAGGCCGTGGAATGGGCCGAAGGATCGGAGGGCCCGCGGGTCGGCGCTCGCTTCATCGGCCACAACGAGCATGACGCGTTTGGACAGTGGAGCAGCACCTCGCGGATCGTCGCCTGCGACCAGCCGCACGAGTTCGCCTGGGCTGTAGGCGAACCCGACGACCCCGCGGCCATGTGGCGATTCCGGCTGGCCCCCCGCGACGGCGGCACCGTCCTGAACTACTGGATGCAGATGGGGCCGGGGCGCTCGGGCCTGTCGGTGGCCCTCGAGGCGATGCCCGATAAGGAACAGAAGATTGTGTTCGTGCGGTTGCGCGAGTTCGAAGGCGCGATCGAAAAGACCCTGGCGGCCATCAAACGGCTGGCCGAACGCGGAGTGCATTGATGCGGACGGCCACGACGGTCGAGCTGTCCGGTGCCGGCAGCGTGGCCGCTGAGGTCACTGCGTTGGTCGTCGAGGCGGAGAAGCTGGGGCTGGATGTCTGCTGGGTCGCCGAGGCGTGGGGTGCGGATGCGCCGTCGGCGCTGGGCTACCTGGCGGGACGGACCGATCGGATGCTGCTGGGTTCCGGCGTGCTGCAGGTCGGCACGCGGTCACCGGTCATGGTCGCCCAGACCGCGATCACACTGTCCAATCTGTCGAACGGGCGTTTTCTGCTCGGGCTGGGCGCCTCGGGCCCGCAGGTGATCGAGGGCCTGCACGGTGTCTCGTTCAGCCGACCGCTGGCACGCATGTCCGAAACGATCGACATCGTGCGGCAGGCGTTCGCCGGCGGGAAAATCTCCTACGCAGGAGAGGCGTTGGAGATTCCGCGGCCAGGCGGTGAGGCGGTGCCGATGCGTTTGTCGACCCGCGCCGAGCACGCCATTCCGGTGTACCTGGCCGCCCTGTCGCCGGCGATGTTGCGGCTGGCCGGACGCGTCGCCGATGGCTGGCTGGGCACCAGCTTTGTTCCCGAAGGCGCCGGCGACGCCTACTTCTCCCACCTCGATGAGGGGCTGGCGGCAGCCAACCGTACTCGCGCCGACATCGACATCTGCCAGGGCGCCGAAGTCGCTTTCGCCGCAGACGAAGACGAGTTGCGCGGCATGGTCGCGGGCCGCAAAAACGAGCTGGCCTTCAGCCTCGGCGGCATGGGATCGTCGAGCACGAATTTCTACAACCGGGCCTACAGCCGGCAAGGTTGGGCAGACGTCGCCGCCGAGGTGCGCGAGCGATGGCAGCGCGGCGACCGGGACGGGGCGGCCACCTTGGTGACCGACGAGATGGTGCTGGCCACCACGCTCATCGGGACCGAGGAGATGGTCTCCGCGCGCCTTGCGGTGTGGCGCGATGCCGGGGTCAACACCGTGCGGCTGTATCCCGCGGGCGACACCCTGGACGCCAAACTGGAGACGTTGGGCCGGGCGATCGAACTGGTTCGAGAGCTCGGCTGAGTCAGCTGACCTCGGTGGGAGCGTCGACCGCCTTGACGAGTTTCACCTCGGGCCGCTGCGGTACGCCGTCGGCAAGGAACCACCGAAAGGCCAGGTTGCCGCGCGGATAGCCCAGCGTGGTAAGCGAATTCGGGTGTGTCGTCTTGCCGTTGGACAAGACGACCGTCACGGAGCCGTCGCTGTTGGCGACGGCACTGTGGCCGTTGACGGAGCACCGGGCATCCTGTGCGCCGAAGGTTGCCATGAACTGGTTCCACACCACCAGGTTCCAGAACCTGCATGATGGCGGGCGGTGCGTGATGACCAGCGCCTCGTCCTCGTCGAGCACGAAACTGCCGTAGGAGTAGCAGGCGTCGCGTGCCGACCAGCCGAAGTTGGCGTCGGGGACCTGATAGGGATCGGCGAATGCGTTGGCGGCATGGGCGGTTTCATGCCCCAGCGCGTGCTGCTCGTCGACGCGGTTCCCGACGGCCAGCGGCACGATGGCGAACATGGTCCGCAACCACGTCGCGGCGGCGCGCAGACTCGCCGCGGTCTCGGCGTCGGCATGCCGGATCGGGTCGGGCTCGTCGAGCGCCTCGATATGCCACGCCACCGGGCGGCCGGTCAGGGGATCGGCCTGATAGTCGCGGGTCATCAGCACGGCCGCGTCCGGCGTGGCGGGAAATTGAAAGGTGAAGTTGCCGTCGATATCGATATCGAGATCGGTGTCGCGCACGATCGCGACGACCCGGTCGGACCAGGCGCCGGGCGTTGGCTCGTTGTAGGCGGTCAGCGAGAAGTACACGCTGTCACCCTTGTTGCCGCTGACGCGGTAGCGCCGGTTCGGGTCGATGGGGCAGATGAAGTAATAGGCGTCGGTGTTGTCCCCACCCCACCGGCGGTCGCGGCGGAACGGCGTGTTCACCTCGACGAACTGCGGCCGACCAGGTTCGGGGAACAGGTAGGTGTCGAGGGCGACGCCCAGGGTGGCGGCGAGCATGCGGTAGCCATCGGCGACGTGTCGGTCGTCGGTGACCGCACGGTCACCCTCGAGGAACGAGTGGCCCAGTTCGCCAAGCGTTTTCAGCAGTTCCTGCCACGCGTCCGTCGATTGGTGCGTCATGCGCCGATTCCTTTCAGGAGCAACCTGGTGGTGCGATCGACCCACGCATCGTCGAGTTCGGTGGCGCGGGTGAGCAGGGCTACCAACGTGATGCCGGCGATGGTCTCCGCCAGTTCGGCGGCGCTCACGTCCGGCCGCACCTCCCCGCGCGCCGCGGCCGCCGCAAGCCAGTCGACGAGGCCACCGCCGATGATGCCGGCGAACCGCTCCAGCAGCGCCGAATGCAGCGTCGGATCCGCGGCCATCTCGCCGATCAGGCCCGGCAGCGCCGCCCTGGCGGCTGGCGTGGTGAGGAAAGCCATTGTGCGGCCGACCATCTCGCGTAGGCCATCGGAAGTCGATCCGCTATCGGGAATGGCGGTACCGGCGCCGATCGGGAACACCGCCTCGTGCACCAGGTGAGCCTTGCTGGGCCAGCGGCGATAAATGGCGGGCTTGCTGGTGCCCGCGCGCTCGGCAATGGCGGAGACCAACAAGCCGGGATAACCGGTCTCGGCCAACAGTGCAACAGTCGCGCTAAGCACCGCGGCGTCGATCCGGGGGTCTCGGGGTCTGCCAAAATCCACTACCATTACGAAACTCAGAGTAACATAAGTCGCCGTGAACGTTCGCCTTGACGACCTCGCCTCGCCCCGGTTCAGCGCAGAGGGCCAACAGATTCTGGACATGATGGCCACGATGGCGCCGGAGTGCCCGTTGGATGCCGGCGCGCTGCACGCGAAGGCCAGCGCCGATACCGGCCTACACGATTTCGGGCCGATCGATTACCGCGAGCGCCTCGAGGTCTATCTCGCCGCGCTGCGCGAGATCGACGGCCTGCACGACGCCGGAGTGGTGAACTTCTACGGACAACTGCTACAGGTGCTCAAGAACCGGCTGCTATTGACCGACCTGCTGAGTCGTCATCCCGAAATCAACGGACATCGAGTTGCGCTCGCCCGTGGTCATTGCCGGGCTACCCCGCACCGGCACCACACACCTGCACAACATGCTGGCCGCGCCGCCGACCTTTCGTACCATGCCGTACTGGGAAAGCAACGAGCCGTTCCCGATGCCGAATGAAGTTGACGTTGAACCGGATCCGCGGCGCACCCGGATGGATGTCGCGGTGGGGGTGATCAACATGGTGATGCCGCATTTCGCCCTCATGCACGAGATGACCACCGACCACGTCCACGAAGAGATCCAGCTGCTGGCCAATGACGTGTCCACGATGCTGCTGGAGACGCTCGCCGAAGTGCCCCGCTGGCGCGACTACTACCAGGCTCACGATCAGACGCCGCACTACGAATACCTGGCCACCCAACTCCGGGCGATGCAGTATCTGCGCGGCGGACGGCGCTGGCTGCTCAAATCGCCCCAGCATCTCGAGCAGGTGCCCGTCCTGGACCGGGTGTTTCCCGACAGCATCGTGGTGTTCACCCACCGCGATCCCGTCCCAGTGGCCCTGTCGATGATCGCGATGATCACCTACTCCGCCCGCATGCACCGCTCCCCGGTGCCGGTGGAGCAGATCGCCAAGTCCTGGATCCACCGTCTCGATCAGATGCTCACCGCGCTCATCCGCGACCGCGACACCATCGGACCGGACCGCTCGATGGATGTCCGGTTCGACGACTTCATGGCCGACGAACTCGGCGTGGCGGAGCGGGTATACGGCCTGGCAGGCGAACCATTCACCGACCAGGCGCGCGCGGCCATCGGCGACTACCTCGCGGGCCACCGGCGCGGACGGCTGGGCAATGTCGAGACGTCGTACGAGATGTTCGGCCTGGACGAGGGCAACCTGCGCGAGCGCTTCGCGCCGTATGTCGAGCGGTTTCTGGCCTAACCCTTTCCGAGCCACTACGTTCTCAATGCATGGTCGCTATGCCCGCGCTGGACGGTGTCGAACACAGATACGTCGATCTGGGAGACGGCGTGAGGATCCATGTCGCGGACGCCGGGCCGGCGAGTGGGCCGGCGGTGATGTTGGTGCACGGCTTCCCGCAGAACTGGTGGGAATGGCACGAGCTGATCGGGCCGCTGGCCGCCGACGGCTACCGGGTGCTGTGTCCGGACCTGCGCGGCTCAGGCTGGAGTTCGGCGCCGCGCACCAGCTACACCAAGGACGAGATGGCCGACGATCTGGCCGGGGTGCTGGACCGGTTGGGTGTCGCGACGGTCAAGCTGGTGGCCCACGACTGGGGCGGGCCGGTCGCGTTCATCATGATGCTGCGTCATCCCGAAAAAGTGAGCGGATTTTTCGGGGTGAATACCGTTGCGCCGTGGGTGAAGCCGAGCCTGTCGACACTGCGTAATATCTGGCGGTTCTGGTATCAGATCCCGATCTCGCTGCCGGTCATCGGGCCCCGGGTGATCAGCGATCCCAACTCGCGGTTCGTCCGGATGCTCGGGTCATGGGTCGGTGGTGGTTTCACCCTGCCCGAGGATGACACCCGCATGTATATCGAGTGCATGCAACAGCCCGGCCATGCGGAAGCCGGGTCACGCTGGTATCGCAGCTTCCAAACCAAAGAGATGCGGAAATGGATGCGCGGCGAATACAACGATGCTCGCGTCGACGTCCCGGTCCGCTGGTTGACAGGCACCAAAGATCCGGTGATCACGCCGGACCTCACCGACGGATATGCCGATCGCATCAATGATTTCAAGGTCGAGCTGATCGACGACGCCGGCCATTGGATCGTCGACCAGCGGCCCGATCTGGTCCTGGACCGGGTCCGCACATTTCTCGCCGAAAACTGAACCGAGAGAAGGCGTTCGCTGGGACGCTAGTCGACGCCGATGGTGACTTCTGTCGATTTGATGAACACGCTAGCCGGCTGTCCGACCTTGAGTCCGAGGTCGGTCGCGGCGTCCTTGGTGACCGACGACGTGACGATCTGATCGCCGCCGTCCAGCGCCACCTTCACAACGGCCATCACGGTGCCGAGTTCGACCTCGGTGATGGTCCCCCTGAGCTGGTTTCGTGTCGAGAGCCGCATCGCAGAATCCTCCATGTCAGAACGGGTGGGGTCTGCGATGAGCTTAGCCCCGCCGGACCAGGGCCGGAATGGCTTGCCACACTTTCAATTACGGGAACGGACGACCCTAATGCCGCGGGCCGAGCAGGGCTACGGATGCATCCACGGCCGGCTCCACGATTTCTCGGACCGGTTTTCCGTCTTCGACCGCAAGTGCGGTCAACTCCCGCAGGCCGCCCAGCAGGATTACGGCCAACGGCGCAGTCAGCGGAGGCAGCTTTTCGCGCCGGAACCCCGGACTGGCGCTGAGGTCGATCAGCAGGCTCGTCAACAACTGCAGCCCTCGGCGCTGGACCGGTCGAGCGGCCGCACCCAGCGAGGGCAATTCACGGATCCAGCTCAACGTAATGGCCGGCCGGGCCTCGATATATCCGACATAGGCCTCGACCGCCTGGCCGATCTGCACGTGCCAATCGGCCTCGGGATCTACCGATGCCGTGATTTTCCCGCCCAGTTTCTCGATGTCGACGGCCAGCAGCTCGAGAAAACATTCTTCTTTGCCGGCGAAGTGGTCGTAGAACGTGCGCTTGGACGTGCGTGCGTGGCGGACCACGTCGGCGACTGTGCTGGCGCGGTAGCCGCGCTCGGTGATCGAGGTGGCCAGGCCGTCGAGCAGCCGTTGCCGAAAGGGATCCGGCTCGGCGGGTGCGTCGCGCGAAACCGCATCTGCGGCAGCAACTGTCACCGCTGGTGTCACGCGGGCGCCCCTTTCGGTGAGTGCGGCACCTTGTCAGGCTTGGTACTTCAGAGTACCGTACTGCGAAGATGCTGCGGTACATCGCCGTACCGCCCCGTGCCGGGGCAGAGGTTGGGAGAAGCCATCGTCATGAGCCACCAAGTCGCCGCCCCGCCGGCCGCAATCAACCTGCCTCCGGCGGCCCGGATCCCCAAGGTGCTTCAGGGCCTGGGATTTTCGATGTCGCGGCGCTGGATGATCCAACGGCTGGCGCATCGCCACGGCAATGTATTCACGCTCAACCTGCCGATCTACGGGCGCGTTATCGCCGTTGGTGACCCGCAGTTGGCCAAGCAGATATTCACGACGAGCCCCGATGAGCTCGGCAACATCCAGCCCAACCTGAGCAGGCTGTTCGGCACCGGCTCCGTCTTCGCGCTCGAGGGCGACGAACATCGTCAACGGCGTCGGCTGTTGGCGCCGCCGTTCCACGGCAAGAGCATGAAGAAGTACGAAAGCATCATCGAAGAAGAGACGCTGCGCGAGATCGCCGACTGGCCGCAGGGCAGCCCTTTCGCCACGTTGCCGCCGATGATGCGGATCACGCTGAACGCCATTCTGCGCGCGGTTTTCGGCGCGGAAGGCGCCGAACTCGACGAGCTGCGCCGGCTCATTCCGCCATGGGTCACCCTGGGCTCGCGATTGGCGTCGGTGCCGATGCCCAAACGTCAATTCGGCAGGTACAGCCCGTGGGGCCGGTTGGCCGAATGGCGACGCCGGTACGACAAAGTCATCGACAAGTTGATCGATGACGAGCGGGCCGATTCGCACTTCGCCGAGCGGACCGACGTCCTGGCGATGCTGCTGCGTACCACCTACGAAGACGGTTCGGCCATGTCGCGCAAGGACATTGGCGATGAGCTGCTCACCCTCTTGGCGGCCGGACACGAAACCACCGCGTCAACGCTGGGCTGGGCGTTCGAGCGGATAAGCCGGCACCCCGACCTGTTGAAGGCTCTCGTGGAAGAGGCCGACAACGACGGCAGTGAGCTGCGTCAGGCCACGATCTTGGAGGTCCAGCGCGCGAGGACGGTGATCGATCTCGCCGGTCGCCACGTCTACCCCGAGTCCTTTCACCTTGGCGAGTGGGTGATCCCGCGGGGCGATTCGATCATCGTCGGAATCGGCCAGATTCACAGCAACCCCGACGTGTTCCCCGATCCCGACCGTTTTGACCCGCAACGCTTTATCGGGACCAAGCCGGCGGCGTTGTCGTGGATCCCGTTCGGTGGCGGGACCCGTCGCTGTGTAGGAGCGGCGTTTGCCAACATGGAAATGGACGTCGTGCTTCGGACGGTGTTGCGCCGCTTGACCATTGATACGACGGATGCGCCGGACGAGCGCTGGCATTGCCGCGGGGTCGCGTTCACCCCGAAGGACGGCGGCCGGATTGTGGTGCGCCGGCGCTGAACTCGGCGCCGCGCACTGCCGGGGCGGAGCCCGGCGTCGCTACTGGCCGGCGGTCGCCCTTCGCGGCAGCTTCCAGCCCGGTCGGATGAAGTGGCAGGTGTATCCGCCGGGATAGTGCTGCAGGTAGTCCTGGTGTTCGGGCTCGGCTTCCCAGAAGTCGCCGGCCGGGCTGACCTCGGTCACCACCTTGCCGGGCCACAGCCCGGACGCCTCGACGTCGGCGATGGTGTCCAGCGCTATCCGCTTCTGGTCCTCGTCGAGATAGAAGATGGCCGACCGGTAACTGGTGCCCCGGTCGTTGCCCTGCCGGTCTCTTGTTGTCGGATCGTGGATCTGGAAGAAGAACTCCAGCATCGTGCGGTAATCGGTGACCGCGGGGTCATAGACGATCTCGATGGCCTCCGCGTGCGTGCCGTGGTTGCGGTAGGTCGCATTAGGGACGTCACCGCCGGTGTAACCCACTCGGGTCGAGACCACACCGGGCTGCTTGCGGATCAGTTCCTGCATCCCCCAGAAGCAGCCGCCGGCGAGAATCGCTTTCTGGTTGGTCATCGCTCGTTCTCCTAACCCGCAACAATGACGCCAGGCTACACTCCGCCGATGAGCTGCAACGGTGCCGCGAAACCATGAGCACGCCGAAGTTCTCCCGTAGCGAACTGGCCACCGCCTTCGGCAAATTCGAAGCGACCGTCGATGCGGCGGCGCAATCGCAGGACTGGGACGCGTGGGTGCAGCACTACACACCCGACGTCCTGTACATCGAACACGCGGCGGGCACCATGCACGGCCGCGATGAGGTCCGCGAGTGGATCGGCCGGACGATGGGCAGCTTTCCCGGCAGCCACATGGTCGCGTTCCCGTCGCTGTGGTCGGTGATCGACGAGCCCACGGGGCGCATCATCATGGAACTCGACAACCCGATGCGCGATCCCGGCGACGGCACCGTCATCAGCGCGACGAACATCTCGATCATCACCTATGCCGGCGATGGCCTGTGGCGTCAGCAGGAAGACATCTACAACCCGCTGCGCTTCGTGCAGGCCACGTTGAAGTGGTGCCGCAAGGCGCAGGAGCTCGGCACCCTCGACGAGGACGCCGCGCAATTCATGCAGCAGTACGGAGGCGCCCAGTGAGCACCAAACCCAAACTTGTCATCGGCGCCAACGGTTTTCTGGGCTCACACGTCACCCGCCAGCTCGTCGCCGACGGCCATCAGGTACGGGCGATGGTGCGTGAGGGTGCCGACACCCGATCCATCGACGACCTCGAACTCACCCGGTTCCACGGCGATGTCTTCGACACCGCCACGGTGCGCGAGGCGATGGACGGCGTCGATGACGTCTACTACTGCGTCGTCGACACCCGTGCGTGGCTGCGCGACACGGCGCCGCTGTTCCGCACCAATGTCGAGGGACTGCGCAACGTCCTCGATGTCGCCGTGAATCAACCCGGCCTGCGCAGGTTCATCTTCACCAGCACCTACGCGACCGTCGGCCGCAGGCACGGCCACGTGGCGACCGAGGACGACGTGATCAGCCCGCGCGGTCTAACCCCCTACGTGCAATCCCGGGTCCAAGCCGAGAACCTGGTCATGCGCTACGTCGCCGAGGAAGGCCTGCCCGCCGTCGCGATGTGCGTGTCCACCACTTACGGCGACGGCGACTGGGGCGGCACCCCGCACGGTGCATTCATCGCCGGCGCGGTCTTCGGCAAGCTGCCGTTCATGATGAACGGCATTCAGCTGGAAGTCGTCGGTGTCGACGATGCCGCCCGGGCCATGATCCTGGCGGCCGAACACGGCCGCATCGGTGAGCGGTATCTCGTCTCCGAGAAAATGATGAAGCTGAACGATTCGATCCGGATCGCGGCCGACGAGGCCGGCGTCCCGCCGCCGCAGCGCGCGATTTCGGTCCCGATGCTCTATGCCCTGGCCGCGGCGGGCACGTGCAAGGCCAAGCTCACCGGCACGGATGCGCAACTGAGCCTCGCCTCGGTGCGCATGATGCGCGCCGAGGCCGACGTCGACAGCAGCAAGGCCAAACGGGAGTTGGGTTGGCAGCCGCGGCCGGTCGAGGAATCCATCCGGGCGGCGGCGCGGTTCTGGGCTGCGATGCGGACCCCTCGAAAAGACAAGCAGGACAGCAGCTCTACGCCGACCGACTGACGGATTGGGCGCGCGTCAGCCCGGCAAGACGACCGAATCGGCCTCGATGGTGACGATCACCCGCGTCTCGGGCACGCCGCGGAAGTTGGGATAGGGCCGGCCCAGATATTTATGCGAGAGGTCCTCGATGCTCTCGGCGCCGCCCTCGGTGGTCGTTGCGATTACCCGACCGCGGATGGCGTAGAACCGCGCGACGTTGTCGGGGTCGACGACATTGATCGCCACCCGCGGGTCGCGCGCGATGTTCCGCGCCTTCTGCATGCCCTCGACGATGTTGATCACCACGTGCTCGCCGTCGGTGGTGACCCAGGTCTGGGTGAGCTGGGGCGACCCGTCCGGCATCACCGTGGCCACGAAGCACGGGCTGGGTCGGCGGAGCAGGTCGAGCAGTCCGGCGGGCAACGGTTCGGGCAACGAAACTCCTTCGGAAACGGATTCTGTCCACCGCAACCTACCCAAACCTATGCTCGAACGAGGGTCGCCCGATGGGCCGCGCGAACGCAGGAGCACGCGGGAAGCGTTGGCCGTCGACCGGCGTTGCAGTGTCTGATCGCGTCTAAGGAGGAACCATCATGGCCCACCCGGAAATCAAAGAACCCAGCGCGGGGCACCCGATCTCCATCGAGCCGACCAAGGGACGGGTGCAGGTGCGCGTCAATGGCGAGCTCGTCGCCGACACCACCGCTGCACTTGAATTGCGCGAAGCCACTTTGCCTGCGGTGCAATATATTCCATTCGCCGACCTGGCGGAGGATCGGCTCACCAAGACGGAGACCAGCACGTACTGCCCCTTCAAGGGCAACGCGAGCTACTACAGCGTCACCACCGCGGCCGGTGACACCGTCGACGATGTGATTTGGACGTACGAGCAGCCGTATCCGGCGGTCGCGGCGATTGCCGGACACGTGGCGTTCTACCCCAACAAGGCCGACATCAGCGTCTCGGCTCAGTAGGGAACCCACCCGGGAAGGGCGGTCGCGATCGCGCGGGTGTCGCTGTACAGGCGCATCGAGACGATCAGACCGTCGCGGGTGTCGAAGATGCATACGAACGGGCTGTCGAACTCGAGGCCGTCGGAGGTGGTGCCGGTGGCTTGCGCCTCCACCACCACTGTCTCGCCCTCGTTGACACAGCGCACCAAATCGAGGATCAGCTCGAGGTCTTGTTTGCGTCGCTCGATCGCCCGCCGAAACGTGGCCTTGTCGCAGGGAGTGCGCGTGTACGAGGGTCCAGTAGGTGAAGTCGTCACTGAGCAGCGCGAAGCCCTCGTCCAGGTCGCCGTCATCGCTGACGGTCTGCAGGAACATCCAAGCCAGTTCGCCCTGTGGGTCATCGAACGGCGTCATCACAACGCAATACTGACTTGGACCGCAGTTCACGGTCAATCAGAGCAGTCGGAGAATCATCAGGTGAAGAGCACGCGCACGGTCGTGTTTCCCGGAGCCGTCAGCTTCGGACACACGTTGGCGCCCCTTCGCCGCGGCCCCGGCGATCCGTGTTTCCGGGCTCCCGGCGACGGCTCGATCTGGCGCACCAGCCTGCTGCCCAGCGGGCCCGTCACGGCCCGGATCAGCCGCGTCGCGCCCAATGCCGCGCACGGTGTGGCGTGGGGCAGCGGCGCGCAGGAGTTCATCGAAATGCTGCCCGCCATGCTGGGTCTCGAGGATGACGACTCGGACTTCGTGCCGCGGCATCCGACGGTTGCGGCCGCGTACCAACGGGTTCCACACTTTCGTCTGGGCCGCACCGGGCTGGTGCTGGAGGCCCTGATCCCGGCGATCATCGAGCAGCGGGTGCCCGGTGCCGATGCGTTTCGCTCGTGGCGGGTGCTGGTGACGAAGTACGGCACACCCGCGCCGCGACCGGCGCCTGCGGGGATGCGCGTCATGCCGCCGGCACAGGTATGGCGACACATTCCGTCGTGGGAGTTCCATCGCGCCAACGTCGACCCGCGGCGGGCCCAGACCGTGGTGACCTGTGCGCGCCGCGCTTCCTCGCTGGAACGGCTGGTGTCGCGGCCGACGACGCAGGCGCGTGAGGCGTTGATGTCGCTGCCGGGGGTGGGGGAGTGGACCGCCGCCGAGACCGCACAACGCGCCTTCGGCGACGCCGACGCCGTATCGGTGGGCGACTACCACATTCCCAAAATGATCGGTTGGACATTGCTGGGCCGGCCCGTGGACGACGCGGGCATGCTCGAACTGCTTGAGCCGATGCGACCCCACCGCCAGCGCGTGGTCCGGCTGCTTGAAGCCAGCGGACTGGCGTACGAACCGCGCCGCGGCCCGCGGCTGCCGGTGCAGCAAATCCACTCGCTTTGATCCGTCGCGTTTTTCAGTGTGGCCATCGGGTACCCACCAGTGCAAGTAGCTGTGTGCGAACCAAATGGAAGGAAGCTAGGAAACAACCAATGACTCAGTTCACAATCCCGGGATTGACCGATAAGCAGGCGGCGCGCCTGACCGAGCTGCTACAGAAGCAACTGAGCACCTACAACGATCTTCATCTGACGCTGAAGCACATTCACTGGAACGTGGTTGGCCCCAACTTCATCGGCGTGCACGAGATGATCGACCCGCAAGTGGACGCGGTGCGCGGTTTTGCCGACGATGTTGCCGAACGCATTGCGGCCCTTGGCGCTTCGCCGCAGGGGACGCCCGGTGCCATCATCAAGGATCGATCATGGGATGACTACTCGGTCGGCCGAGACACCGTACAGGCGCACTTGGCCGCGCTGGACCTCGTCTACACCGGCGTCATCGAGGACATCCGTCAATATATCGAGGAGACAGACGAACTCGATCAGGTGACCCAGGACCTGCTGATCGGTCAGACGGGCCAGTTGGAGAAGTTCCAATGGTTCGTCCGGGCGCACCTGGAAAGCGCCGGCGGGGAGCTGGCGCACACGGGCAAGAGCACCGAGAAGGATGCCGCAAGCAGCGCCCGTGGCAAATCCTGATGATCCGTCTCACTGATGAGGCTCCGACTCGGTGCTCCGTGAACCATTCTTGGGTACCAGGACGTTGATCCGGTCGCCTGCTGCGAGTCTCACGGCAGGCTGGGCGTCGACGAGTCGCCGGTTGTGCACCACGGATACCGGGAGGTGACCCGCAGGCCAGTCGAGGTCGTGGAGCTTGCGCCCGACCGCGACTGAATCGGGTGCCAGGGTGTGCTCGATGATGCAGTATCCGTCGAGTTGACTTCGCGGATCGTGTTCGGTGCCGGGCGCTTGCGGGTCGCCCCACTGGTCGCCCTGACGGGCGGGGATCCCCGATTCGAGATCGGTGATATATGCGCCGACAGCGCGCAGCACGTTCTGGTTAGTCAGCCAACCCTTAACGTGCCGTGCGTCGGTGTCTATCACCGGCAGGCCATCGCGGCCGTAGAGGACGAGCTGACGTAAGGCTTGGGCGAGGCTGTCGTTGGCAAACAGTGCCTGTGGTTCGCGGATCCGTGTCACGGGGCCGAGCAGTGCAGTCCAATCGTGCGTGTCGTCAGCCGTCGGGTGGGTCAGGTCGAGTGGGGCGGCGAATGGGTGCATGGCCTCGGCGACAGTGAGGCCGGCGAAGGCGTGCGCGGGTGTGGGGCGGTCGATGTCGATGCCCCGGCGCAGCAGCTTGGCGGTGTAGATGGTGGCGTAGGAGAGTCCGCGCGACACGGTGGTGCCGACGGCGACCGCCAACATGACCGGCAAGGTAAGGGTGAAGTCGCCGGTCATCTCGACGGTGCTGGCCAGTGCCGTGAGCGGGGCCCGCGCAGCGGAGGCGAACACCGCGCCCATGCCGACGATGGCGTACAGCGCCGGATGCCCGACCGCTGTGCCTATGACGTGCTGCACGATGAGTCCGAAGGCCATCCCCGACGTCGCCCCCACGAACAACGACGGAGCGAACACGCCGCCCGAGCCACCGATCCCGATGGTCAAGCTGCACGCCAGCATCTTGCCGGCGGCGAGGATCACCAAAAACCACAGCGCGTAATGGCCGGCGAAGGCGGCGTACATGACCGGATAGCCGACCCCGTATAGCTGGGGCACGGCAAGCAGCAGTAGGCCAAGCACGGTTCCACCGACGGCCGGCCGCACCCAGTCCGGCCTGCGTCCCCATAGCCGGTCGCACACGTCCTCGGTCGTGTACAACACGTTCTTGAAGACGATCCCGAGCAGGCCGGCGATCGCCGCGAGAAGCGCCACCAACAGATAGTTGGCGATGTGATTCAGTTCGATGCCCTGCGGGAGCTGGGTGAGGAAGGGGGCGGAGCCGAAGAACACCCGGGCGATCACGTCGGCAACCATCGCCGAAAGCATGATGGTAAAGATCGCTTCGACGGAGAGTTCGCGCAGGATCAGTTCGACGGCAAAAAATACCCCGGTGATCGGGGCGTTGAATGTCGCTGAGATGCCGCCGGCGGCCCCGCAAGCCACCAGCACCCTTAGCCGGTTCTCCGGCATCCGCACCCATTGACCGAAGCCCGACGCCAGCGCTGCGCCAATCTGGACGATCGGCCCTTCCCGACCGACGGAGCCACCGGTGCCGATGCACAGCGCTGAGGCCAGCGCCTTCACGACCGTAACCTGGGGCCGGATACGGCCGCCGTTTTCTGCGACCGCGATCATGACTTCCGGCACGCCATGGCCCCGCGCTTCTCGCGCGAACCGGGTGATCAGCGGCCCGTAGAGCAACCCGCCGATGACGGGGATGACCGCATAAAACCCGACTCCCAGCCAAGGTAGATGATCGCTGGCCACCCAACCCTGTTGGCCGAACTCGTCGTGTCCGGTTGCCAGCCAGGTGAAGCCGAAGACGAGGTACCGAAATGCCGCGGCGCCGAGTCCGGCTCCGATTCCCACCAGGATCGCCACGCAAAACAATCCGAGGCGGTTCGATCGCGTCCAGCTGGCGACCTGTCCGAGGGCATTGGACACCGTTTGCCGCGGCCTAGCCGGATTCCCCGCCGATTTCTTCTGCCCCATCCCCCGTCACCTTTCTCAGCGGCCTTCTCGCATCGTCGTTCGAGGTCATTACCGGGTCGTTTCGAGTTCATTTCGGAGCCACATCGACCATCTCCAGAGCCGCCGACCATTTATCTCGGCGAATATTGCCTTAACAAACTATCGTTCGCACGGCCGCGGTGATGGTCGGGGATGGAATAGATCCGCCGGAGCGTCGGCGCGACCCGAGCGGCCGTGAGGGCATGTTACGCCCGCGTGTAATGGATCGACGGAATAAGTGGACCATAGTCCGGTTATATAAGGCATCCATTATTGAGGAGGCCAGATGCCTGCAGTTACGGCTAACACGCTGACGTTGCCACGAGTCAGCGGCCCCGGTCCCGCCGACACCGAGCGGCCGGTTCGATCGATCACCACCGGCCCTCGTGGCTACGAGGGCGAGGGCTTTCCGGTTGTGCGCGCTTTCGCGGGAGTCAGCACGGCCGCGCTCGACCCCTTCGTGCACATGGACCAGATGGGCGAGGTCGAATACCAGCCGGGGGAACCGCGGGGGACCGACTGGCATCCGCACCGCGGCTTCGAAACCGTGACCTACATGCTCGACGGGAAGTTTGCGCACCAGGATTCGCACGGCGGTGGCGGCCTGATCGCCGACGGTGCGACGCAGTGGATGACTGCCGGCTCGGGCATCCTGCACATCGAGACGCCGCCGGCCGAGCTGGTCGACAGCGGCGGGCTCTTCCACGGCGTCCAGCTCTGGGTGAACCTGCCGAAGAAAGACAAGTTCGCACCCCCGCGGTATCAGTCGATCGAAGGCGGCGACGCCGCGTTGCTCGCATCCGACGACGGTGGAGCGCTGATCCGCATCATCGCCGGCGAGATCGACGGCCACCGGGGCCCCGGTGTCACCCACACGCCGATAATCCTCGCGCACGCCACGATCGAGAACGGGGCGCGGCTCAACATCCCGTGGCGGCGCGACTTCAACGCCCTGGTCTATGTGCTGTCCGGCAGCGGATACGTCGGCCCGGTCGCCCATCCGATCCACCGGGGGCAGTTAGCGGTCCTGGGACCCGGCGATCGGATCACTGTGGGAACCCAGCAGGTCCCGGATTGGGGCCGGGCACCCGGAGCCATTGATTTGCTGCTTCTGGGCGGGCAGCCGATTCGCGAGCCGGTATTCCACTACGGGCCTTTCGTAATGAACAGTCGGACGGAATTGCTTGAGGCGCTCGAGGACTACCAGGCCGGGAAGTTTGGCAGCATTCCGCCGAATGCGCTAATGCCGCACCAGGGCGGTGGCACACTTTAGCAATGCTTCCACGGGGGACTCGCAGACCGGGGCGCCCGCCCGCCGCGAAGGCCGACGAGACGCGGCAACGAATAATCCAAGCTGCTCGTATGGTGTTCAGCGAGCGTGGCTACGACGGGGCGACGTTCCAGGCGATCGCTGCGCGCGCCGACCTCACCCGGCCGGCGATCAACCATTACTTCTCGAGCAAACGGGCGCTTTATCGCGAAGTTCTGCAAGACACCAACGAATCCGTGATCGGTGCCGGCATCAAACAGGCAGAACGCGAAACCACCCTGGCGGCGCAGTTGACGGCATTCATCGCCGAAGCGACGAGGGCCAATTCTAAGAACCCTGCGGGATCCGCTTTTCTGATCACCGGCGTACTGGAATCGCAGCGCCATCCGGAGTTGAGCGGAAGCGACGACGATTCCGTCCGGATTGCCCGAGATTTTCTCATGGGTGTCATCAACGACGCGATCGAGCGCGGCGAAATCATCGCCGGCGTCGAGGCGTCGGCATTGACCGAGGCACTGCTGGTGCTGGTCTGCGGGGTCGGTCTCTATGCGGGCTATATCGAGAGCCCCGAGCACCTGCTGGCGCTCGTCGGGGTAATGCGCCAGCTCCTGGAAGGTGCGCTGCGGCCGCCGGCCTAGAGCCCGTCCGGCATGCAGTGAAGTTGCACACAAAGCGTATAGGCTACCTAACTTATTCCGGTATCATGGCCGGGATATGACTGATCTGGATGCCTCGTTGCCGCCTTCCGTACGCTCTGCCGGCGACAGCTGGACCATCACTGAACTCGTCGGCGCCACCGCGCTGGGCGTCGCCGCGTCGCGCGCGGCGGAAACCGCCGGACCCGATCCGCTGATCCGCGACGACTTCGCGCGCCTGCTGGTGTCGTCCGCCGGTCCGGCGTGGGCGCGGCTGGCCGACCCGGAGCTCGCCTGGCTCGACGGTGATGAGCACGGACAGCGCTCGCATCGATGCGGTATCGACTACCAGGCGGTGCGCACCCACTTCTTCGACGAGTACTTCGCGAACGCCGCGGCCGCCGGGATCCGGCAAGTCGTGATTCTGGCCGCCGGACTCGACTCCAGGGCTTACCGGTTGGACTGGTCGGCTGGGACCACGGTCTACGAGATCGACCAGCCCCAGGTGCTGGAATACAAGGCCGGAATCCTGCAGCAGCACGGCGCCGTCCCGTCCGCTATCCGCCATCCCGTTCCGGTGGACCTGCGTGACGATTGGCCCGCGGCCCTGACCGCCGCCGGGTTCGACCGCGCCCGACCCACCGCGTGGCTGGCCGAAGGGCTGCTCCCGTACCTGCCCAGTGACGCTCAGGACCGGCTGTTCGAGATGGTCACCGCGCTCAGCGCGCCCGACAGTCAGATCGCGATCGAGGTGTTCGGCTTGAACTCCCGAAGCAACTCGCAGCGCTGGCTGCGGATGCGGGAACGGCTCGGTTTGGACGTCAATGTCCAGGCGCTGACCTACCACGAGCCGGACCGTTCCGACGCCGCCGCGTGGCTGGCCGACCACGGCTGGCGCGTGCACGGCGTGAGCAACCGCGACGAGATGGCCCGGCTGGGCCGTCCGGTCCCCGACGACCTGACCGACGAAGCGGTCCGCAGCACACTGCTGCGGGCGCGTCTCGGCAAGCCCACCGCCTGACCAACATCGATCCAAGGAGCACCGCCATGAGTTCACTGCGCACCCACGATGACACCTGGGACATCAAGAGCAGCGTCGGCACCACCGCGGTGATGGTGGCCGCGGCGCGCGCCGTCGAGACCGAACGTCCCGACGCGCTCATCCGCGACCCCTACGCCAAGCTCCTGGTCACCAACTCCGGTGCCGGCGTCTTGTGGGAGGCCATGCTCGACCCGGAGATCGCGGCCAAGGTCGAAGCCCTGGACGAAGAGTCCGCGGCGCACCTGCACCACATGCGCGGCTACCAAGCGGTGCGGACCCATTTCTTCGACACCTTCTTCACCGACGCCGTCGCCGCCGGGATCCGCCAGGTCGTGATCCTGGCGTCGGGCCTGGACTCCCGGGCGTACCGGTTGGACTGGCCGGCCGGCACCACGGTCTACGAGATCGACCAGCCCGAGGTGCTGGCCTACAAGTCGAGCACGCTGGCGGAGAACGGGGCCACGCCCTCGGCTGATCGCCGCGAAGTCGCCATCGACCTGCGCCAGGACTGGCCCGCCGCGCTGCGTGCCGCGGGCTTCGACCCCACCCAGCGCACCGCCTGGCTGGCCGAGGGCCTGCTGATGTACCTGCCGGCCGAGGCCCAGGACCGATTGTTCACCCTGATCGGCGAGCTGAGCCCGGCCGGAAGCCGCGTCTCGGCGGAAACCGCACCCAATCACGCCGACGAGCGGCGCCAGCAGATGCGGGAGCGGTTCAAGAAGGTGGCCGACGAGATCGGCATGGAGCAGACCCTCGACGTCGGCGAGCTGATGTATCGCGACGAGCACCGCGCCGACGTCACCGACTGGCTCAACGAACACGGCTGGCGTGCGACGGCCGAGCACTCGACCGCCGCGATGCGCCGGTTGGGCCGGTGGATCGAGAACGTGGCGCTGGCCGACGACAAGGACGCCTTCTCCGACTTCGTGGTCGCCGAGCGCTTGTAAGGGCGCGAACCGCTTCGCGACGGCAACGCCCGCGTAGTCACGTCGTAACACGGCCCGACCTCGTCGGCCCGTCGCGCGTTCACCATTGGCTCGCGGCTGCGGTTACCGGGAATTCGCCTGATCGTCGGGGACAATGGTCAGTCATTATGGGCAGCGGCGGATCCGACCAATCGCACCGTTGGGTGCTGAGAAAAGGCCGGTTGGTCGCCGCCGCCGCGTCGGCGTTCGTCATGGCGATTACCGGTATGGGGTGGACGGGTTATCACACGGCCCTGGGCAAGATCATCATTTCGCATGCGCTCCCGAATGCGGCGACGACGTTGGACGGCAACCAGAACATCCTGCTGATGGGTCTGGACAGCCGGCTGGATCAGAACGGTAAGCCGCTGCCCCAAGAGATCTATGAGGCGCTGCATGCCGGTGACGAAAGCTCGGGCGGCTACAACGCCAATGTCCTTATCGTCGTGCATATTTCGGACGGCGACGGACCGGTGACCGCGATTTCGATCCCGCGCGACGACTACGCGGAGCTGCCGGGCTGCCCGGGGTCGTTGTGTGCCGGAAAGATCAAGCAGGCGTACGGGCTGGCCTATCAGCAGTCGCTGAATTCGCAGGCGGCCGGGAATTCGGGTGGGGTGGGCGCCAACAACTTGATGGCTCGCGAGCAGACCGCCCGCGAGGCGGGCCGTAAGGCCGAAATCAACGCCGTCAACGACTTTCTGGGCATCTCGGTCGACCACTTCGTCGAGGTCACACTGGGCGCGTTCTTTCAAATCGCCAAGGCGGTCGAGCCGATCACCGTGTGCCTCAACGCCGATACGCGAGACAGCTATTCGGGTGCCGATTTCCACCAAGGGGTGCAACGCATCGATGCCGCGGACGCGATGGCCTTCGTGCGGCAGCGGCGCGACGAAAACGACGGTTCCTTCACCGATTTCGACCGGACGCGGCGACAGCAGGCGTTCCTGGTGTCGTTGGTCGAGGCGGCTCGCAGGGGCGGTGCGCTGTCCAGCGTGAGTGGGCTGCGCAAGCTGCTGCAGGTCGCCCGCGACAACGTCGCCGTCGACGACGGGCTGGACATCATGGAATTCGCCTCCCGGGCCTCACAATTGAGCCAGCGCCCGCTGTCGCTCTACACCCTGCCGATTGCCGGCTTCGGCAAAGACGCCAACGGGTCCGACATCAACCAGGTCGACCTTCCGACCATCCGGCGCATCGTCAACGAGCGCTTCATGTCGGACACACCGGTCGCGCTCGAGGCCGCATCGCCGGATACACAGCCACCGCCGCCGTTGGCCGAACCCGCGATTCTGGACGTCGTCAATGCCACCTCACGTGACGGCCTCGCCGGCGCCATCGAAGAGGTCTTCACCGGCCGTGGCTTCACCCGGGGCAGCGCCACGACCGCGGCGGTCCCGGCCGACGACAGCGTCATCGAATACGGACCCGGGGCCGGCCGGGCCGCCCAGGTCCTGGCCGATCAACTGCATGTGCCGGCCACGGCGAACGACACCGTGGCCGCCGGCACGGTGCGGCTGACCGTGGGAACGCAGTTTCCCGCCGCCGACTACCTCGCCCACCCCGGTGCAACGACCGATCCGTCCGGGTCCGGGCAGGTGAGTGCCGTGGCCGCCACCGGTGCCGGCGACCGTGCCCCGGCGCCGACCGACCTCAGCCAGATGAACGCGGCGAACGTCCCCTGCGTGAAGTAACCGCACTGGTCATTGCGCCTGCGCGCCGGGGGTTCGGGACGATCTGACCAGGCGAGACCGGGGTTGGCCAGATCCTTCCTACTGCTCTCCCAACCGGATGGTTAGGATCGCGGTTATCACCGATGAGCGGCCGCCCCGCAGCGGGACTCTGCTCGGGAAGGACAATGATGACCACCGAATCGGTTGCATCGAAGACATCTCTCTCCAAGGACTCCACTAACGGGACCGCACCGGCCGATATCCCCGCCACGGTTGCCCGGCTTCGTCAGACCTTCGCGACCGGACGCACCCGCGACATCGAATGGCGCAAGCGCCAGCTGCTGCAGCTGGCGAAGCTGATGGAAGAGAACGAGGGCGCCATCGCATCCGCACTCGCCGAAGACCTGGACCGTAGTCCCTTCGAAGCCTTCATCGCCGACATCGCGACGACCGCCGGCGAGGCGAAGTTTGCGGCGAAAAAGGTTCGGCGGTGGACGAAGCGCAGATACCAGTTGCTCGAGATGCCGCAGCTGCCCGGCCGCGGTTGGATCGAATACGAGCCCTATGGCACGGTGCTGATCATCGGCGCCTGGAACTACCCGTTCTACCTGACCCTGGGTCCGGCGGTCGGCGCGATCGCCGCCGGGAACGCCGTCATCCTCAAGCCCTCGGAAATCGCCGCGACGTCGGCACACGTAATGGCCGACTTGGTGCCGAAATATCTCGACAACGATGCCATCGTGGTGGTCGAGGGCGATGGTGCCACCAGCCAGGAGCTCATCGCGCAGGGCCTGGACCGCGTGCTGTTCACCGGCGGCACCGAGATCGGCCGCAAGGTCTACGAGGGCGCTGCACCGCACCTGACCCCCTGCACCCTGGAACTCGGCGGCAAGAGCCCGGTCATCGTCGCGGCGGACGCCGACGTGGAGGTGGCGGCCAAGCGGATCGCCTGGATGAAACTGCTTAACGCCGGGCAAACCTGTGTCGCACCCGATTATGTGTTGGCGGACGCCACAATTCGCGACGAGCTGGTCAGCAAGATCGGCGCCGCCATCACCAAGTTCAGCGCCGACAAGCCCGACGGCATGCGGATCGTCAACCAGCGGCAGTTCGACCGGATCAGCAGCTACCTGTCCGGTGGCGACGGCAAGGTCGTCGTCGGGGGCAAGTGCGACGCGTCAAACCTGCGCATCCAGCCCGCCGTCGTGGTGGACCCCGATCCGGACGGCCCGCTGATGCAGAACGAGATCTTCGGGCCGGTCCTGCCGGTGGTCACCGTCCAATCCCTGGACGACGCAATCCGTTTCGTGAACTCGCGGCCTAAGCCCCTGTCGGCGTACCTGTTCACCAAGACGCGCGAGACCCGCGAGCGAGTGATCAAGGAGGTGCCGGCCGGCGGCATGCTGGTCAACCACCTCGCCTTCCAGGTGTCGACGGCCAAGCTGCCCTTCGGCGGCGTCGGCGCGTCGGGCATGGGCGCCTACCACGGCAAGTTCGGCTTCGAGGAGTTCAGCCACCGCAAGTCGGTGCTGACCAAGCCGACCCGCCCCGACCTGTCGAGCTTCATCTACCCGCCCTACACCGACCGCGCCATGAAGATGGCCCGCCGGATATTCTAGGGATCGTTTTCCGCGCCAAATCACTTGCCAGACACAACTTTTTCACGACAGAGAGGAAACTTATGCCCGGAGTGCAGGATCGCGTCATCATCGTCACCGGAGCCGGTGGAGGACTGGGCCGTGAGTACGCCCTGACCCTCGCCAAGGAGGGCGCCAGCGTCGTCGTCAACGACCTCGGCGGTTCGCGAGACGGCACCGGCGCCGGCCATAACATGGCCGACGATGTGGTCAAGGAGATCAAGGATGCCGGCGGACGGGCTGTCGCCAACTACGACAGCGTCGCCGAGTCGGAGGGCGCCGAGAACATCATCAAGACCGCGCTCGACGAATTCGGCGCCGTGCACGGCGTGGTCAGCAACGCCGGCATCCTGCGCGACGGCACCTTCCACAAGATGTCCTTCGAGAACTGGGACGCCGTGCTCAAGGTGCACCTCTACGGTGGCTACAACGTCATCCGCGCCGCATGGCCGCACTTCCGTGAGCAGAGCTACGGCCGCGTGGTCGTCGCCACCTCCACCAGCGGGCTGTTCGGCAACTTCGGCCAAACCAACTACGGCGCGGCCAAACTCGGCCTGGTCGGCTTGATCAATAGCCTGGCGCTGGAGGGTGCGAAGTACAACATTCACGCCAACGCGGTCGCCCCGATCGCGGCGACCCGGATGACCGAGGACATCCTTCCCAAGGAAGTTCTCGAGAAGCTGACGCCCGAGTACGTCGCTCCGGTGGTGGCCTACCTGTGCACCGAGGAAAACCCCAACAGCGCTTCGGTTTTCGTGGTCGGTGGCGGCAAGGTGCAGCGCGTGGCGCTGTTCCAGAACAAGGGCGTCAACTACGACAAGCCGCCGACGGTGGAGGACATCGCCTCGCAGTGGGGCGAGATCACCGATCTGTCCGCGGCAAAGCAGGCCGACTTCAAGCTTGGCTAAGCCGGTTGCGACCGGGTGGTCAGCGAGTCAGGCGAGCAACTCGCCGCGCAGGCGTTCCACGTCCGCCTCGCTGACACCCGCGTCGCGCAGGTAGGCGTCCAGCGACCCGAATTCCTCGTCGATGGTGTGACGTGCGGCGTCCAGGTACTCCGGACGCACACCAAGCACTCCGTCGGACAGCCGCGCCTCGGTGAAGGTCGCGACTTCCGGGGTGAGCTCGACGTCGGAGCGCTGCTTGATCATCTCGGAGATGTGCTCTCGGAGTTGGGGTACCGCGGCGTTGCTGCGCAAGTAGTCGGCGACGATGGTGTCGCGGTCGACGCCGAGCACTTCCAGCACGGTGGCGATCACGAAACCGGTGCGGTCTTTGCCCGCGAAGCAGTGCGTGAGCACCGGACGCCCGGCACCCAGCAACGAGAAGACCTGCCGCACAGCGCGTTGCGCCCCGTTGCGGGTAGGAAACTGCCGATACTCGTCGATCATGTGGCGAACGGCGGCCTCGTTGACCGACTCGTCGGACTGGCTCGGGTCGCCTTCGAACAGCCGCCGGAAAGCGTGTTCGTGCGGGGCCTCGTTGTCGCTTGGTTCATCGTCGCCGAGGTCGGGAAGGGGGAGCCGGTGGATCTCGACGCCGTCGGGCACTAATCCCGGGCCACGTTTCGCGACTTCCTGGTTCGCCCGCAGGTCGGCGACATCGGTGATGCCCAACTCGCGCAGTGTGGCGCGGCCCTCGTCGTCGAGCCGGCTCAGCTCACCGGACCGGAACAACCGCCCGGGCCGCAGCGCGCTCGCGCCGTCAGCGACGTCACGAAAGTTCCACGCGCCGGACAGTTCTCGTAACGCCTCAGTCATTCTCCTGTGACCGCCGCGGCGAAGGCTGACTGTTCGCGGCCGATCTCTGTGCGAGCGATGGTCCGCATGTGCACCTCGTCGGGCCCGTCGAAGATCCGCATGGCCCGGTGCCACCCGTACAGGCGGGCCAGCACCGTGTCGTCGCTGACGCCGGCGGCGCCGTGCACCTGGATCGCGCGGTCGATGACGTCGCACGCGACCTGAGGCGCCACCGCCTTGATCTGCGAGACGAGTAGGTGCGCGGCCTTGTTGCCGTGCTGGTCGATGGTCCACGCCGCTTTTTCGCAGAGCAGCCTGGCCTGGTCGATCTCGTTGCGGGACTGAGCAATTGCCTGCTGCACCAGACCCTGGTCGGCCAGGGGCCGGCCGAAGGCGATGCGGTTGTTAGCGCGGTGCACCATCAGCGCCAGCGCACGTTCGGCCCCGCCGAGTGCGCGCATGCAGTGGTGGATGCGGCCCGGCCCCAGGCGGGCCTGGGCGATGGCGAAACCGCCGCCCTCTTCGCCGAGCAGGTTGGTGGCCGGCACCCGGACGTTGTCGTAGATGATCTCGCAGTGCCCGTGCTGGTCCTGCCAGCCGAACACCGACGTGGAGCGCACCACCGTCACGCCCGGGGTGTCCATCGGCACCAGCACCATCGACTGCTGCTGGTGACTCGCGGCCTCGGGGTTGGTACGGCCCATCACGATCAGGATCTTGCAGCGCGGGTCGGCCGCGCCCGAGGTCCACCACTTACGCCCGTTGATGACGTAGTCGGCGCCGTCGCGCACGATGGCCGTCTGAATGTTGCGGGCGTCGCTGCTGGCGACCGCCGGCTCGGTCATCGAGAAGGCGCTGCGGATCTCGCCGGCCAGCAACGGTTCCAGCCAGTGCTTGCGCTGCTCCTCGGTGGCGAACAGGTGCAGGGTCTCCATGTTCCCGGTATCCGGCGCCGCGCAGTTGACCGCCTCGGGAGCCAGCTCCAGGCTCCAGCCGGTCAGCTCGGCCAGCGGAGCGTATTCGAGGTTGGTCAACCCCGATTCGGCCGGCAGGAACAGGTTCCACAGGCCGCGCTCCTTGGCCTGGGATTTGAGTTCCTCGATGACGGGGGGAACGGTGTGATCGTTGGGGCCGGCCTCGTGGCGGTAGCTGTCGTAGGCGGCCTCAGCCGGAAAGACAAACTCAGTCATGAAGTCGGACAACCGCTTGTGGTAGTCGGTGGCCTTGGCCGACATCGCGAAGTCCATGCCCGTCACGATAGGACACGTGTCGAGTCGGCGAGTTTCCGGTCGTCGGCGCGACGCTGAATCGACGGTGAAGACACCCGGCGAGGCTTAGTTCCGGGCCGCGCTGCGCGCACGATGGACGTCATGACCGACAGTTCGCAAGCCCGCCCCCCGTTCCCGCCGTTCACCCGGGAAAGGGCGATCCAGAAGGTGCAGGCGGCGGAGGACGCGTGGAACACCCGCGATCCCCAACGCGTCAGCCTGGCCTACACGGTCGACTCGCAGTGGCGCAATCGCGGCGAACACGTCGTGGGCCGCGACGAGATCGTCGCGTTTTTGACCCGCAAGTGGCAGCGCGAGCTCGATTACGCGCTACGCAAGAGCCTCTGGGACTTTCACGACAACCGCATCGCGGTGCGGTTCCAGTACGAATGCCACGACCAGTCCGGCCAGTGGTATCGCAGCTACGGCAACGAGCTGTGGGAGTTCACCGAATCGGGACTGATGGCGCGCCGCGAAGCCAGCATCAACGACGTGCCGATCGACGAATCGCAGCGCCGCTTTTTCGGGCCCCGGCCGGAATCCGAACACGGCCACGACATCCCGCTTTGGTAACCGCAAGCGACGGTGGGCGACGACGATGCGGCCGCGTGGCCGGGTCGGAGGAGCGGGCAATCGACCGGCGCGACAACGCGGTCTTGTGACCTCACAACGGCGCGGGCGCTACTGCATCGCCTCGCGATGGCGAAGCATCGACCGGACGGTCGATCGCCGGTGGCCGGGGTATCCGGCCTCGGGTGGCCCGGAGCCGATCACGCGTCCAGCGTGAAACCTGGTTAAGGTAGCGAAGCGCGCGGCCGAGCCAGCGCCACGCCCATCGGCATGGACAGTACGGGAAAGTACGGAAAGTAGATGTACGCGCCATGACAAATGCGCAGACGACGGTAGGAGTGGTCGCCGAATCCGGCGCCGACGAGCGGCGGGTAGCGCTGGTGCCGAAGGCGGTCGCGTCGCTGGTGGGCAGCGGCGTCGCGGTGGTGGTCGAGTCCGGTGCCGGCGAACGGGCCCTGTTGCCCGACGCGCTCTACACCGAGGCCGGGGCCAGCATCGGGGACGCGTGGGCCGCCGAGGTGGTGGTCAAGGTCGCGCCGCCGACCCAGGCCGAGGTCGCCAAGCTGCGCAGCGGCCAGACGCTGATCGGTTTCCTCGCACCCCGCAACGCCGACAACTCCATCGGCGCCCTGAAGCAGGCCGGCGTCCAGGCGTTCGCACTCGAGGCCATTCCCCGGATCTCCCGGGCTCAGGCGATGGACGCGCTGTCGTCGCAGGGCAACGTGTCCGGCTACAAAGCCGTGCTGCTGGCGGCCTCGGAGTCCACCCGGTTCTTCCCGATGCTGACGACGGCGGCCGGCACCGTGAAGCCCGCCACCGTCCTGGTGCTCGGCGTCGGGGTGGCCGGGCTGCAGGCGCTGGCGACGGCCAAGCGGCTGGGCGCCCGCACCACCGGCTACGACGTGCGCCCCGAGGTGGCCGACCAGGTGCGTTCGGTGGGCGCGCAGTGGCTCGACATCGGCATCTCAGACATCACAGCGTCCGGCGAGGGCGGCTACGCCCGTGAGCTCACCGACGAGGAGCGCGCCCAGCAGCAGAAAGCCTTGGAAAAGGCGATCAGCGGGTTCGACGTCGTGATCACCACGGCGCTGGTTCCGGGGCGCCCGGCGCCGCGTCTGGTCACCGCGGCGGCGGTGGAAGCGATGAAGCCCGGCAGCGTGGTGGTGGACCTGGCCGGAGAGACCGGGGGTAACTGCGAGCTGACCGAGCCGGGGCAGACGGTGGTCAAGCACGACGTCACCATCGCGTCGCCGCTGAACCTGCCGGCGACCATGCCCGAGCACGCCAGCGAGCTCTACAGCAAGAACATCACCGCACTGCTGGACCTGCTGCTCACCGACGGCAAGCTGGCCCCCGACTTCGACGACGAGGTCGTCGCGGACTCCTGTGTGACGCGGGCCGGCGCGGCGACGACGCAGAGCGTAGCGATGCTGAGAAGCGGCGCACCACAGGCTGAGGACTACATGTACGACGAGCTATTGGCCAACCTGGCGATCCTGGTGCTGTCCGGATTCGTCGGGTTCGCGGTCATTTCCAAGGTGCCCAACACGCTGCACACGCCGCTGATGTCGGGCACCAACGCGATCCACGGCATCGTGGTGCTGGGCGCCCTGGTGGTGTTCGGCTCGGTCGAGCATCCCTCGCTGGCGGTGCAGATCATCCTGTTCGTCGCGGTGGTGTTCGGCACGCTGAATGTCATCGGCGGGTTCATCGTCACCGACCGGATGCTGGGCATGTTCAAGGGCAAGAAGAAGCCCGTGCCCACGAAGAGTGAGGAGCCGGTGGCCAAATGAACTACTTGGTGATCGGCCTCTACATCATTTCCTTCGCCCTCTTCATCTACGGCCTGATGGGCCTGACCGGACCCAAGACGGCGGTGCGGGGCAACCTGATCGCCGCGGTCGGCATGGCGCTGGCAGTGGCGGCGACCCTGATCAAGATCCGCCACACCGACCAGTGGGTGCTGATCATCGCCGGCCTGGTGGTGGGCGTCGTGCTCGGCGTCCCGCCGGCCCGCTACACCAAGATGACGGCCATGCCGCAGCTGGTGGCGTTCTTCAACGGCGTCGGCGGTGGCACGGTCGCGTTGATCGCGCTCTCGGAATTCATTGAAACGAGCGGCTTTTCGGCCTTCCAGCACGGCGAGTCACCGACCGTGCACATCGTGGTGGCCTCGTTGTTCGCCGCAATCATCGGCTCGATCTCGTTCTGGGGATCGATCATCGCGTTCGGAAAGCTGCAGGAGATCATCTCCGGATCGCCGATCGGCTTCGGCAGGGGGCAGCAGCCGATCAACCTGCTGCTGCTGGCCGCCGCGGTGGCCGCCGCGGTGGTGATCGGTCTGCACGCGCATCCCGGCCCTCCCGGCGGACAGCCGGCGCTCGCTGTGGTGGATGATCGGGCTGCTGGCCGCCGCCGGTGTGCTGGGCCTGATGGTGGTGCTGCCCATCGGCGGCGCCGACATGCCCGTGGTCATCTCGCTGCTGAACGCCATGACCGGGCTCTCGGCCGCGGCCGCGGGCCTGGCGCTGAACAACACCGCGATGATCGTGGCCGGCATGATCGTCGGCGCGTCCGGCTCGATCCTGACCAACCTGATGGCCAAGGCCATGAACCGCTCGATCCCGGCGATCGTCGCCGGCGGCTTCGGCGGTGGCGGGGTAGCCCCGAGCGGTGGCGACGGTGGCGACAAGACCGTCAAGGCCACCTCGGCCGCCGACGCCGCGATCCAGATGGCCTACGCCAACCAGGTGATCGTGGTGCCCGGCTACGGGCTGGCCGTCGCGCAGGCCCAGCACGCCGTCAAGGACATGGCGGCGCTGCTGGAAGACAAGGGCGTGGAAGTGAAGTACGCGATCCACCCCGTGGCGGGACGGATGCCCGGGCATATGAACGTGTTGCTGGCCGAGGCCGAGGTCGACTACGACGCCATGAAGGACATGGACGACATCAACGACGAATTCGCCCGCACCGACGTCGCGATCGTCATCGGCGCCAACGACGTCACCAACCCGGCGGCCCGCAACGACGCGTCCAGCCCGATCTACGGCATGCCGATCCTGAACGTGGACAAGGCCAGGTCGGTGATTGTGCTCAAGCGGTCGATGAACTCAGGTTTCGCCGGCATCGACAACCCGCTGTTCTACGGCGAGGGCACCAGCATGCTGTTTGGCGACGCGAAGAAATCGGTGACCCAGGTCGCTGAGGAACTCAAGGCGCTGTAACGGGGCAGGCGCGTGTGGCGCCGCCAGTTTAGACGGGCGGATAGGCCTGCGGCGGGTAACCGTTGCCGTCGACAACCCCGCGCAGACCCCAGGGGACGTACCGGAGGAAAAACTCGATCTCGTCGCTCGCGTCGTAATCCGGACTCGGATCCATCGGCCCCACCTCTCGACTCATCGCGTTCGATGAGGAGTCTAGTCGCATCCGCGTGCGCGTGACACCCGGCGTTTTGCATAAACTGTCCAACCAGTTGATTGATACTATTCTGGGCCGGACCGGCCCTGGCCAGGCCAGGCCATACCGACGATAGTGAGAACAGATGCCCACCGACAGCATCATCCCGAATGGGCTGACCCGGCGCGAAGAGCTGCTGGCGGTAGCCACCAAGCTGTTCGCGGCGCGCGGCTATCACGGCACCCGGATGGACGACGTGGCCGACGTGATCGGCCTGAACAAGGCGACCGTTTATCACTACTACGCCAGCAAGTCGCTGATCCTGTTCGACATCTACCGCCAGGCCGCGGAGGGCACGCTGGCCGCCGTGCACGACGACCCGTCCTGGACGGCGCGCGAGGCCCTCTACCAGTACACCGTTCGGCTGCTCACCGGCATCGCCAGCGATCCGGAGCGGGCCGCGGTGTACTTCCAGGAGCAGCCGTACATCACCGAATGGTTCACCAGTGAGCAGGTCGCCGAGGTCCGCGAGAAGGAAGCTCAGGTCTACCACCACGTGCACGGCCTGATCGACCGGGGGATCGCCAGCGGCGAGTTCTACCCGTGCGACTCGCACGTGCTGGCGCTGGGCTACATCGGCATGACGCTGGGCAGCTACCGGTGGATGCGGCCCAGCGGCCGGCGCTCGGCCAAGGAGATCGCCGCCGAGTTCAGCACCGCGCTGCTGCGCGGGCTGATCCGCGACGAAGCCATCCGCACGACGTCTCCGCTCGGGCCTTAGGCGCGCGCACCTTTCAGGTGCTTGTCGAGGAACGCGAGCTGGTCGGCGATGACGCGTTCGAAGGCGTCGTCGACGTAGATCGCGAAATGGCCCTCGGGGTACAGCCTGACCTCGCCGCGCGGCGCGTTGGCCGCGTGGCGCAGCGTCGCCGCCGCGGGCGCCACCGAGTCGGCCTCACACACGCAGAACAGGATCGGGCAGGTGATCTTGCGCGTGGAGCGACCCGGGCGATAACTGAAGACCTGCAACGCGATTCGGGCGGCGACCTCGTTGCGAAATTCGACCCCGTCGGGCACCAGCCGCAGGTAGCCCGCGTACGCGTCGGGGGCGTTCATCAACGCGACCTCGCCGGGCTTGCCGGCCGTCGCGACCATCACCGGCGGCCTGCCCAGCCGGCTTGCAAGCACGTCGCGCACCGCTCGCGCGGTGATGCGCGCGGTGATCAACGGGTTGGTGATAGCGCGCGCCGACGCGAGGCCGTCGGTGAAGGGGCATTGGGCAACGGCCGCGGCGATGCCCGGCTGCCGCGCGGCCGTGGCGATCACGTGGCCACCCGCAAAAGAGGTGCCCCACAACCCGATTCGATCAGGGTCGATTCCCTGGATGGTGCGGGCGTAGGCAACGGCCGCGGCCCAGTCGGCGAGCTGCATGCCGACGTCGAGGACTTGACGAGGCAGGCCCTCGCTGTCGCCGAAGTTACGGTAGTCGAACACCAGGCAGGCATAGCCGGCCGCGCTGAAGCGTTCGGCGTAGGCGTCCAGTCGCATGCTGCGCACCGCGCCCAGACCGTGCGCCATCACCAGCAGCGGCGCGGGTCCGCTGCCCGCGGGCCGGTAGAGCCACGCGCTGATCAGGTTGTCGCCGGACGGGAATCGAATGTCTTCGCGCTGTGTCATCAGCGATTGATTCTGCCCCGGACGATCGCGAGCGGTCGACCAGGTATGCGCTTCCAAATTAATGGACTAGTGTCTAGAAAAGTTTTGAGCGCTCAACGGACGGAGACTCTCATGGCGATCCGCGTCGCGCACGTCGGTACCGGAAATGTCGGAGGGCTGGCCCTCGCCGAACTCATCACCAACCCGCAGTTCGAACTCATCGGGGTGTGCGTCTCGACGCCTGAGAAGGTGGGCAAGGACGCCGGCGAGTTGTGCGGGGTTGGCCTGGACACCGGCGTCGTCACGGGCGTCACGGCCGTCAACGACCTGGACGCGATCATCGCCGCCAAGCCCGACTGCGTCGTCTACTGCGCGATGGGCGATACCCGGCTGCCTGAGGCGATGGCCGACGTCATGCGCCTCCTGGCCGCCGGCATCAACGTCGTCGGGTCGTCACCCGGGCTGCTGCAATACCCGTGGGGCGTCATGCCCGACAAGTACATCGGCCGCGTGGAAGACGCTGCTAAGCAAGGCAATTCGAGCATCTTCATCAGTGGCGTGGACCCGGGATTCGCCAACGACCTGATCCCGTTCGCGCTCGCCGGCACCTGTCAGCGCATCGAGCAGGTGCGCTGCATGGAGATTCACGACTACGCCAGTTACGGCGGCGAAGAAGTGATGAACTACATGGGCTTCGCCCGGCCCATGGACGAAATCCCGATGCTGTTGCAGCCGGGCATCCTCAGCATCGCCTGGGGCACCGCGATCCGTCAGCTGGCGGCCGGCCTCGGCGTCGAGGTCGACGAGATCACCGAGTCCTACCAGCGCGAGCCTGCGCCCGAGGATTTCGACATCGCGGTCGGCCACGTCGCCAAGGGCACCGTGGCCGTGCTGCAGTTCGAGATTCGCGGCATGGTCAAGGGCCACCCCGCCATCGTCATCGAGCACGTCACCCGATTGCGGCCGGACCTGCGCCCCGACCTGCCCCAGCCCGCCTCCGGTGACGGCTCGTATCGCGTCGAGATCACCGGCGAGCCGTCGTATGCGGTCGACATCATCCCGAGCAGCCGCAAGGGCGACCACAACCACGCGGCGATCGCGGGCGCCGCGGGCCGCGTCGTCAACGCCATCCCCGCGGTGATCGCGGCGCCGCCGGGCATTGCGGACCACACTCGATTTGCCGCTGGTAACCGGCAAAGGCCTTTACGCACCAAGCACTTTGGTGACCACCTAAATCGAAAGGAGACCCGCGTGGGTCGGGTAGACGGCAAGGTAGCGCTGATCAGTGGTGGCGCTGGCGGGATGGGAGCCGAAGATGCACGCCTGCTGGTCGAGGAGGGCGCCAAGGTCGTAATCGGCGACATCCTGGACGACCAGGGCAAGGCGCTGGCCGACGAGATCGGCGATTCCGCGCGCTACGTGCACCTCGACGTCACCCAGCCCGACCAGTGGGACGCCGCGGTCGCCACCGCGATCGGCGAATTCGGCAAGCTCAACGTGCTGGTCAACAACGCCGGCACCGTCGCGCTCGGCCCCCTGAAGAACTTCGATCTGGCCAAGTGGCAGAAGGTGATTGACGTCAACCTGACCGGGACGTTCCTGGGCATGCGGGTCGCCGTCGAGCCGATGATCGCGGCCGGCGGCGGCTCGATCATCAACGTGTCGTCCATCGAGGGCCTGCGCGGCGCGCCCATGGTGCACCCCTACGTCGCGTCCAAGTGGGGCGTGCGCGGCCTGGCGAAGTCGGCGGCATTGGAGCTGGCGCCGCACAACATTCGGGTGAACTCGGTGCACCCGGGGTTCATCCGCACCCCGATGACCGCCCATTTGCCCGAGGACATGGTGACCATTCCGCTGGGTCGTCCGGGTGAGGTCCGGGAAGTCGCGACCTTCGTGCTTTTCCTGGCCAGCGACGAGTCGTCCTACTCGACCGGCAGCGAGTACGTGATGGACGGCGGCCTGGTCACCGACGTGAATCACAAGGAGTTCTAGGGCGGTGCTATAACCGCGATCATGCTGCGCAGCCTGGCGAGCCTGGTCGGATCGAATCACGTCGTCACCGACCCCGACGTGCTGGCCGCGCGCAGCATCGACCACACCGGGCGCTACCGGGGCAAGGCCAGCGCGCTGGTGCGACCGGGCACCGCCGAGCAGGTCGCCGAGGTGCTGCGGATCTGCCGCGACGCCGGGGCGCACGTGACGGTGCAGGGCGGCCGGACCTCGCTGGTCGCCGGCACCGTTCCCGAGCACGACGACGTGTTGTTGTCCACCGAGCGGCTGCACGCCGTCGGTGACGTCGACACCGTCGAACGCCGCATCGAGGCCGGTGCCGGGGCCACCCTGGTCGCGGTGCAACGGGCCGCGGCCACGGCCGGTTTGGTGTTCGGCGTGGATCTGGCCGCCCGCGACACCGCGACCGTCGGTGGCATGGCGTCGACGAATGCCGGCGGCCTGCGCACGGTCCGCTACGGCAACATGGGCGAGCAGGTGGTCGGCGTGCAGGTGGCGCTGCCCGACGGCACGCTGCTGCGCCGGCACAGCCGGGTGCGCCGGGACAACACCGGATACGACCTGCCGGCGCTGTTCGTGGGCGCCGAGGGCACGTTAGGCGTCATCACCGAGCTGGACCTGCGGCTGCACGCCACCCCGTCGCACCGGGTGACGGCGATCTGCGGGTTCGCCGACCTCGAGGCGCTGGTTGCCGCCGGGCGCACCTTCCGCGACGTGGACGGCATTGCGGCCCTGGAATTGATCGACGGCCGGGCCGCCGCGCTGACCCACGAGCACCGCGGCGTCGGCGCCCCGGTCGCCGGCGACTGGCTGCTGCTGGTGGAACTGGCCGCCGATCACGACCAGACCGAGCGGCTCGGCGAGCTGCTCGACGACGTGCCAATGCGTGCCGATCCCGCGGTCGGCGTGGATCTTGCTGCGCAGCAACGGTTATGGCAGGTTCGCGAATCGCTGGCGGACGTGCTCGGCGTGTACGGGCCCCCGCTGAAGTTCGATGTCTCGCTGCCACTGTCGGCGATCAGCGAATTCGAAAGACACGCAGTCGATTTGGTCCACACGCATGCCCCCGACGCGCTGCCGGTGCTGTTCGGCCACATCGGCGAGGGCAACCTGCACCTGAACGTGTTGCGCTGCCCGGCCGACCGCGAGCGGACGCTGTATGAGCCGATGATGGACCTCATCGCGCGCTCTGGCGGCAACGTCAGCTCCGAACACGGCGTCGGCAGCCGCAAACGGCCCTACCTCGCCATGTCCCGCGAGACCCGCCGACATCGCCGCGATGCGCACGGTCAAAGCTGGCGCTGGATCCGACCGGCTACCTGAACGCCGCGGTGTTGTTCGACTAGGCGAGCATGCGCCAGAAAAGTGGCACAGGCTTTTCCATCCTCGACGCTGTCGGGCCGCTGGCTCGACCGAGTCGAACGGAGGTGCGTGGTCATTCACCGCCGTTACCGTCGGCAGGGGCATCGTCGGGGCGGACACCGACAGTCCCCCGCGCGGCGACTAAGGGTCGATGGATGTCGAACCGCTCGGCGAGCGAGCCCACGATGTCGTTGAGCGTCTCGGGCGCTACTGGGGTGAGCAGGATCCGGTCGATTCCGAGGGGAAGCAGGGTTTCGATGTGGGTGCTCAGCGCGTCGGGCTCGGTCTCGGGCAGGGCGACCGTCAGCTCGATCGCGCTGGGATCGCGGCCGGCTTCGTTGCCGGCCGTGCTCATCAGCTCCAGCAGGTGGGTGAGCCGGTCAGGGTCGGTGCTGCTAGGGAAATAGCCGTCCCCCAAGCGGCCGGCGCGGCGCGCCGCTGCGTCGGAGCCGCCGCTGATCACGATCGGCACGGTCCGGGTGGTGGGTTTGGGGTTACTGATGGCGTTGTCGAACCGTGCGTGGTCGGTCTGAACGGCGGCGATGTCCTGGCTCCACAACGCGCGCATGGCGGTGAGGTAGTCGTCGTGGCGGCGGCCGCGCTGCGTGAACGGTACACCCAAGAGCTCGAACTCTTCGGTGAGCCAGCCAATCCCGACTCCCAGAAGGACACGGCCGCCACTGAGCCGGTCGAGGCTGGCGACTTCCTTGGCCAAGATGAGCGGATTGCGCAGGGGCAGGATGATCACGCCGGTGCCGAGCTTGATGGTGCGGGTCGCGGCGGCGACGTAGGACAGCCACACCAGGGGATCGGGTAGGTCGATCTCGTCGCCGCCGGGGATCTGCCCGTCCTGGCTGTAGGGGTAGGGGCTCTTCTGGCCGGCCGGGATGACGATGTGTTCTCCGGCCCATAGTGATTCGATCCCGAGTCTTTCAGCGTGCGTCGCCAACCTGGCAGCTGCGGGGCCGTCGGTGGTCGGCCCGGCGTTGACCGACAACAGCCCGAGCCGGATGGGCGCGGATGCGGTACTCAAGGGTGGCTCCTCTCGTAGGCGAAGAGATGCTGATGGGGTCCCGGGTTCGGCGCCCGCGTGCGGCGTGCGCCGAACCCAGCGTCTGCCGCTCAGATGGCCGACATTCCGCCATCGACAACCAACTCCATACCGTTCACATAGGCGGAGTCGTCCGAGGCGAGGAACAACGCGGCCGACGCGACCTCCTCGGGGTGGCCCATCTCCCCACGCGGGATCAGGGATTCGAACTCCGCCTTCGCCTCGTCGGTGAGCACCTGCTCCTGCATCGGTGTGATGACCGCGCCGGGGGTCAGCACGTTCACCCGGATCTTGCGGTCCTTCAACTCGGACACCCACACCCGGGCGTAGGCGGGCAGCACGGCCTTGCTTCCCGCGTACACGCTCCACTCGGGGAAGCCCTTGAGCGAGGCGTTCGACCCGGTCATGAAGATCGAGCCGCCATCGTTGAACAGCGGCAGCGCCTTCTGCACCGTGAACAGCGTCCCGCGCGCGTTCAGACCGAAGGCGGCATCGACGTCCTCCTCGGTGATCTCGCCGAGCCGGCGCGCCTTCCCGATCCCCGCACTGGCCCACAGCACGTCGATCGAGCCCTTCTCCCGTGCGACGGTGTCGTACAGGCGGTCCAGATCGTCGAGGTTGGCCGAGTCGCCCTGCACGGCGGTCACGTTCCGGCCGATCAGCTTCACGGCTTCGTCCAGGGAGTCCTGCCGACGGCCGGTGATGACGACGTGAGCGCCCTCGTCGACGAACAATTTGGCACCGGCCAGCGCCATACCGCTTGTCGCGCCGGTGATCACCGCGACCTTGCCATCGAGCTTTCCCACGATCACTCCAATCGTTCGAGCAGTGTCGGCTTTATATACACCGACTGGTGTGCTTAACGTATCGAAGGCCGATGGGCAACGCAAGTTATGCACACCGATCCGTACCCAACTGGGCTACGCTGGATGCATGACGGAGTTAGAAAAGGGGCCGCGCGGCCTACGCCGCGGCAGGGGCGCACGCGAGCGCATCATCGCCGCTTCACGACAACTGTTCCGCGACCAAGGCATCAACGGCACCGGCCTTGACCAGCTCTGTGCGGTGGCCCAGGTGTCCAAGCGCACGTTCTACCAGCACTTCACCGGCAAGGATGAGCTGATCGCCGAACACCTACGCCGATTCGATCCCGACCTCCTGCCCGAGGTGTTCGACCGCACCGACCTCACACCCCGCGAGCGGCTCCTGGCCGCCTTCGACATCCACGCACCGCTGTGCCCGTTCATCGCGGCGGCCGTCGAAATTCACGACCCGGGCCACCCGGCACGGGTGCACGCCCGCGACTACAAGAAGGCCTTTGCCGCGCGGCTCACCGAAACCGCGCGCGAGGCCGGCGCCACCAACCCCGAACAGCTCGGCGAACAACTGGCGTTGCTCTTGGATGGCGCCTCGGCCCGCAACCGAGTCCTCAACACCGAAACGTTCGCCACCGCCGCCGCCATCGCCGCCGTCCTCATCGACAACGCCATCCCCACGGCAGCGGTGGTCGCGAGCTGAACGCATGATGGGCGCTGCTGGACGTAGTCCGTAGTCCACCGGTGCAGCGATGTGAGACGGAGCGAAACGCTCAGGCTGGTGAAGGTTAGAAAGCCTCGCCCTCGGCCGGGATGCCGTCGCGTGTGGCGAGGTGGCGCATGATTCGTTCGTTGAGGGTGGCGATGATGTCGAGCTCGGCCGGGGTGAACAGGTTGATGAAGTTCCGGCGGACGTCCTCTACGTGCCGTGGTGCGGCTCTTTCGATGGCGGCGCGTCCGGCCGGCAGCAGGCGGACCATGGTGCTGCGCGCGTCGTCGGGGTTGAGTTCGCGGCTGATCAGTCCGTCCTGCTGCATCCGCCGCAGCTGGTGCGAAAGGCGGCTCTTCTCCCAGTCCAGCGCGGTGCACAGATCGCGGGCGCGCATGCAGTCGCCGTCCAGAGCCGAGAGCACTACCAGAACCTCGTAGTCGGGCCCGGACAGGCCTGATTCCTGCAAGCGCCGGTTCAGGCGCGCAACGAGCTGCCGTTGCGTGAACACGAACGCCCGCCACGCGCGGTCTTCGGCGGGACTCAGCCAGTTCGATTCCATCGACATCCACACTACCTTCGATTGGTTGACGTCTCACCCAAACTGTGCTTATGGTTGATACGTCAACATATACGGTCATCAACCAAGAGGGAGTGCTTCGTGAACAGCAACATCAGCATCATCGGCGTAGGGAACATGGCCAGCGCACTGGCCGAACGCGCACTTGCAGGCGGCAACGCAGTCGAGATCATCGGCCGCGACTATGCAAAGGCCAACGAATTAGCCACCGCGCTCGACGGCGCCACGCGTAGGGACGCCCGGAACCGCACCGGCCGGCGACATCGTCATCCTCGCCGTGCCTTACACCAGCGCGGCAGAGGTGGTCAGCGGGTACGGGGACGCCCTGAGCGGCAAGATCGTCATCGACATCACCAACCCCGTCGCCCCCGACATGACGGGCCTGATCACTCCCGAGGGCAGTTCTAGCGCGCAGGAGATCGCCAAGGTCGCCCCCGCGGGCGCCCACGTGGTCAAGGCGTTCAACACCGTGTTCGGCAATGTTTTGACCGCCGGTGCGGCCGAGGGCCGCTCGTTGGACGTCTTCATCGCCGGTGACGATGCGCAGCCGAAGGCGGACGTGTCGGCGTTCGTGGAGAGCCTGGGCCTTCGCCCGCTGGACGCCGGGCCACTGCCGATGGCGCGAGCCCTGGAACACGCGGGCCTGTTGGAAATAAGCCTGATGAACCACGCGCTCGAGAACACCAGCTTCGCGCTGGGCGTCACCGTTCTGGACTGAGCACCGCACCAACCTGGAAGGAATAGACACATGCGCGTTTTCATCACTGGCGGGACCGGCCATGCCGGTTCGCACATCCTCCCCGAGCTCGTCGCCGCCGGGCACGAGGTCACCGGCCTGGCCCGCTCGGACACCGCCGCGGCAGCCCTGTCCGCGCAGGGTGCCGAGGTGCGTCGCGGCAGCCTCGAGGATCTCGACGGGCTCAAGGAGGCGGCCGCGGACTCCGACGGCGTCATCCACGTCGCGCACAGGCAGGATCTGCTTCCGTCCGGCGGGATCGACGCCGTGGCCGCCGCCGAGCTGCCGATCATGCTCGCCTACGGAGATGCATTGGCGGGGACCGGAAAGCCGCTGGTCGCGGCGGGCAGTATCGGCGGCCCTGGGAATCTGGGTCGCCCGGCGACCGAGGACGACCCGGCCCTCCCCGGCGGCGAGGAGTACAGGGGCACTCTGCGGGTCCGCAATGCCGTGGAACTCGCCGTAATTGGGCTCGCCGAGCGGGGAGTGCGGTCTTCGATCGTGCGGCTTCCGCTCATCGCGCACAGTACGACTGATCGTGCCGGCTTCCTCCCGGGGCTGATCGCGACCGCGAAGGAGAAGGGCTTCGCCGGCTACCCCGGCGACGGCACGAACCTCTGGAACGCCGTGCACATCCGCGATGCCGCCTGCTTGTTCCGCCTGGCGCTGGAGAAGGGTCCGGCTGGTAGGTATTGGCACGCAGTTCAGGACGAGGGCATCCCACTGCGCGTAGTCGCCGAGGCCATTGGCGGCCGTCTGGGCGTGCCGACCGTGAGCGTTCCCGAAGACGTGCTCATGCTGCCGGGATACTTCGGGCCCCTCACGAACCTGGTCACGCTGAGTCTCCCGGCGTCCAACCGCATCACGCGCCAGACCCTGGGCTGGGAACCCACTCAACCCAACCTGCTCGCCGATCTGGACAACGGGCATTACTTTCCGAACTGACTGACGGCCTTGGCGCGCCGGCCAAACGGCTTTCATGGCAAGAGGAGTTATCGTGACCACCTTCGCCCCGCATCGCGACACTTTGGAGTCCTTCGTCGACTGCATCAACGGTGGCGTAGACGAAGACACCCTCACCCGTTTGCTGGCCGAGGACGTGGTGATCTACGGCCCGTTCGGCGATGAGCCGGTGACCGGCCGCGAGGCCGCCGCGGAAACCATTCGATCCGTCAACGGGCTGTCCTCGGACGACACTTACACGGAGGTCCTCAGCGGCGACACGCACCACGCCGCACACTTCCGGCTGCGGGTGGGAGACGCCGCGGTCAACGGGATATTCTTCGTCCTGCTCGACGCGGACGGCAAGATCGCTGAGGTGAGCATCTTCTATCGCACGCTGCCGGCCGGCGTCGCGCTGCAGCGGAACATGGCCGCTGCTCTGGGTTGGCAGCCGTGGGAACTACGCACGAATAATGAGTGAGTCGGTCGCATATGCCGTCGCCATGTTCCCAACTTCGCCGAGGCGTTTGCCTTCACCGTTGCGTGTCGAGTCAGCCGTCGACCGCCCGCACTCACCCGCGCGAACGTTAGTCCTGGAATTCCCGAAGGCGTTCCCGCAGCGCATCAAAATAGTTTTGTTTACAGAGGTTTTCGCATTTGCACGAAATGGAGTGTCGCAGCCTGCTGGTCGTCTCGTTTCTAGACAAACGAGATCGACAGATGTTGTCTCGCATAGATCATTTCAGTCAACCAGGGTCAAGTCCGTTCTACTGCAAATGATTTAGCGTTCGAGGCGAACGACTCCCGACCACGGGGCGTGTGCCAGTATTCGTGGGTTGGGATCAGGTAGGTGGGCGATCGGGCGCAATACAGTCGGTAGTCGCTTCCATCGCCCGGCCTCTTTGAGGAACCTTCCACTCCTCTCATCAGCGGTCCACGACGAGCACACGAAAGGAAGCCGCATAGCGGTTTGAACGCGAGACATTGTTCGACTAGCTGGCCTTGATTCCCACCGCGTGCCGCAGCTGCGCCAGAAATTGATCGGCGTCGTCGCTTCGCACGATGTAGTGCGATATCGCAATCCGGATCACCGTCGCCGCCTTGACCGCCGCGTTGGGCCCGGGCAGGTGGCGCTGCAGACCCTCGCGCATCTGCGGGATGACCCAGGAGAACTGGGCGATGGTGTGCTCGGGCTCGACGTCGACCATGCGCACACCGGAGTACGAATGCTGGTATTCGACGATGAACCGCAGCACGGCGTCGAGCTTGTCGACGCCTTTCAGGCCCGCGGTGGCCTTCACCAGACCGCTTTCGAAGATCTGGCGCTCATAGCTCGAAAACGCGGACAGCAACTCCTCTTTGGACGCGAACCAGCGGTACAGCGTGGGACGGGAGACGCCCGCCTGGGTGGCGACGTCGGACAGGCTGAGCTTGGTCTTGCCGTTGCGGCCGAGCACCTCGGCGGTGGCCGCCAGAATGCGCTGACGGGTCGAGGTGTCGGTTTCGGCGATCGTCGTCGCCCGGGCCGGCTGGCTCATGATTCAAACTTTTCGAAGTAGCGCCGAGGTGTCATGGTCATTCGCTCCCACGTTAGGCCCGAGGCGGGCGCCGGCGCACCAGCACCGACTGCTGGATGGCGCCGACCGCGCCCTGCTCGTCGAACAACGTGCCGATGGTCGTCCCGACGCCGTCCGGCCCGTAGCTGGTCTCCGCCCGAATGCCGATCCAGTCGCCGTCCGGCACACGAAATACGTGCACGGCCAGATCGGTGTTGAGGAACGTCCATTTGGTGATGTCGAGCTTGCTGCCGATGCCGTTGGCGCAGTCGGCCACCGCGAACAGCCGTTCCAGCTGCGTCATGGATTCGCCGTTGACCAGATCGACGGTCGGATTGATCCACGATTCGCCCGGGCCCTCGCTGAGCGGCTCGGTCAGCCACAGCCACTGAAGGCTGTGCACGTAATTGCGGTCCCAGTCCCTTGCCTTGAGGTTGCGGTCGAAGGCCTCGGCCCGCGGCCGGGGCAGCGGCGCCGCGGCGTGCGCCAGGGACTGCGTGTCCTGGTGCTGCAACCGCCATCCGGTGGCGCGCGCCACGGGCCGCGGTGTGCCGTCGGGCCCGGGGGCCAGCATCTCGGCGCTGAGCAGTTCGATCTGCTTGCCGGGGCGTTGCACCTCGGCGCGCACCCACAGATCGCCCTCGGCCGGCACCCCACCCAGCAGGTCGATGACGACCCGGGACAGGCGGGTGTCGTCGCGCTGTTCGCACCGCTCCAGCGCCCGGACCAGCAGCGCCGACACTGGACCGCCGTGCTGGATGGCCGCGGACCAGGTGCCGCGCGCCAGATCGGTCGCCCGGAACTTCTCGCCGAGCGCGGCGGCATCGGCCGAGTCGATCAGCTCGTAATAGGCGTCGGTCATCGTCAAACTCTCGGGTCAGGGTAGGCCGGCGCCGGGGGTGGTCACCGTGACGGCATCCAGCCGGGAAAGCCGGGTGCCGATCAGGCGCTGAGGATAAGCCTCGGTACTGGACAACAGAAACAGCGTGCGGCGCTGCGGTCCGCCGAGGGCGCAGGCGATGGCGACCCGCTCGCCCATGTCGATGCGGTCGGTCACGGCGCCGCCCGCCACAATCCGCTCGAACTGATGGGCCAGCGTCATCGACGCCCACACCCCACCCTCGGCATCCAGCGCGATGCCGTCGGGCGGCCCGTCCAGGCCGTCGGCGAAAACCCGGCGGTCGGACAGGCCGCCGTCGTCGCCGATGGAAAACGCGGTCAGCCGCCGGCCCGTCGATTCGGCGACGATCAGCGTCCCACGATCCGGCGTGATCGCCATGCCGTTGGGGAAGTCGAGATCTTCGGCCACGACGGTGGCGCCGTCGTCGGGGTCCAGCCGAATGATGACGCCACCGCGAAGTGCCTGGCAGCCGATGTAGGCGCGGCCCGCGTCGTCGATGACCATGTCGCCGAGCGCGGCCGGCGCCACGTCGGCGAGATCGGCGATGGTGACGACGGTTTCGCCGTCATAGCGCAGCACCTGCCGGTCTTCGGTCGAGGCGATCAGCAGCGACCCGTCGGGCCGGAACCCCAGGCCCGACGGCGAGTGCCCGGGCAGCGGCAGCGTGGTCAGCGATCCACCCATCGTCGCGGTGTGGACGGCTTCGCCCATCATGTCGGAGAACCACAGCAGGCCCTCGAACCAGCGCGGGCCCTCGCCGAAGCAGAATCCGTTGGCCAGCGGCTCGGGAATCATCCGTCCCTGCCTTCGGCAAATCGGTCCACTTTACAAAACACCGGAAAAGTGTCATGCACCGCGGGTACCGGTGTCAATCTGCTGACCGGGCGAGCTCCCGCGCGACGGCCTCGTGATACTCGTCGATCTTCGCCGGATTGGCCTGGACGAAAAGCTGATCGGGCAGCGGGGCGTGCTTGTACGCCTCGATCGTCATGGTCCGGGAGAACAGCGTGATGTCCTGACCGGGCCGGGTGAAGCGGTAGGAGACCGTGATGCGGCCCTGTATCCCGCCGTTACCGTCGCGGTCGTGACCCAGGCGGCCGATGGAGGTGAACACGAACAGCGTCGGGCGCACCGCGGCGGCCAGCTGCCAGCTGAAGATGCGGTCACCGTCCGGGCCGGCCTCATCCCAGGTGTCGCCGACTTCGAGCGGCAGCTCCGGCACGTTGCCGATGTGCGCGCTGCCGGGGTACGTCTTGGTCCAGTTCTGCGGATTGGTGACGCAGTCGTACACCGTCTCGGCCGACTGCGTGAACGCGGTCTCTGAAGTGGTGGTCACGATGCCCAATAGTGTTGCCTCCCTGTGCGTTCCGCCGCCCCGTCGATCGGCGGGGCCGTCGTCTTGTTAGCCGAGCTTTACAAATCCTACTCAAAGTGTCACGCTGAGCGCTGAGTCGTGAGCGCGAGAGGTGGAGTGGGTTGACGAAGGCGTCTGAAGAATCCGCGCAGACCGAATGGACCGTGCAGGGCCTGCTGGATCTGTTCGACGTGCAGGCCGACGGGGACGACCGGTTCACCGGTGCGACGGGCATCGCGGCGGGCGACGAACGCCAGGTCGTTGAGGGCACCCAGGTGCTGGCGCAGGCGATTGTCGCGGTGGCGAAGCGATTTCCCGATAAGTCGGTGCGCTCGGCCCACGCGGTCTTCTCGCGGGCGATCACCGTCGGCCCGCCCATCGAACTCGTTCTCGACGTCGTGGCCGAGGGCCGCTCCACCGCCACCGCCGTCGTCGCCGTGCATCAGAACGGACGGCGCTGCCTGAGCATCACGGTGCTGGCGGACGTCCCGACCGACGACGTCATCCGCCACCACCTGCCGCGCCCGGACGTCGCCGCCCCGGCCGACGCGCACCACTCGCCGATGCCGATGGTCGGTCGCGAGCTGCGCCTCGTCGACGTCGTCGACGTCAACAGCCCCGACGAGGTCGGGCCCGCCGGAGCTCTACGCCTGGCTGCACTACGACCCGATCCCGACTCGCGACGAGTTGGCCAAGGCGCTGTTGGCCTACTTCACCGGCCATCTGGGCATCTCCACCACGATGCGGGCGCACGAGGGCATCGGCACCGCCCAGGCGCACCTGACCGTGTCGACCGCACCGATGAGCATCTCCGTCGCATTCCACGAACCGGTGGACTGGACCGGTTGGCTGCTCTACACACACGAGAGCACGCAGGTCGGCGCCGGCATGTCGTATGTGCGCGGAGCCGTGCACTCCGAAGAGGGTGAGCTGCTGGCCTCGTTCGCCCAGGAGGCGCTGATCCGCCCGCTGCGCACCAGCGACACGGCGATCGACTCCCGCACGCGGTTCTAACGGCCATGCGGTTCACCATCACCCACCCGATGCACAGCCATCCGTACAACCCGGAGCTGGTCAGTGGGGACGGTATCGGCAAGGTGGCCGCCGCGGCCGAGGCGGCCGGGATTCACGGTTTCGGCTTCACCGACCACCCGGCACCCTCGCAGCGGTGGCTGGAGGCCGGCGGTCACGATGCGTTAGATCCTTTTGTCGCTCTGGGTTTCGCGGCGGCGACGACGTCCACGCTGCGGTTGATCCCCAACATCGTGGTGTTGCCGTACCGAAACCCGTTCGTGGTGGCCAAGTCCGGCGCCACCCTGGACCTGCTGTCGGGTGGGCGATTCACGCTCGCGGTGGGTGTGGGGTACCTCAAGCGCGAGTTCGCGGCACTGGGTGTGAGCTACGACGAGCGCGCCGAGCTGTTCGAGGAATCCCTACAGGTGATCCGGGCCATCTGGACCGGTGACGATATCTCCTTCGAGGGCAAGCACTTCAGCGCGCGCGGCATCACCGCGCATCCCCGGCCGGTCAGCGATCCGCATCCGCCGATCTGGATCGGCGGCAATACGTCGTCCTCGCGGCAGCGGGTGGCCCAGTACGGCAACGGGTGGTGCCCGTTCCCCGCGCCGCCGCAGCTGGCCCAGACGGCCGGCACGGCCGTCATCGACTCCGTGCAGAAGCTGGCCGACGGCATCGAGGATCTGCGCCGCAGATGCGCTGCGGCGGGCCGGGATTGGTCGGCGATCGACATCACCTTCACCAACTTCGAGGGCGGCAGCCCCGCGAGCGACGACTTCAACGCCGACGCCTACCTCGAGGGCCTGGACAAGTTGGCGAAGCTGGGCGTGACCTGGGTCAGCATCCACCTGCCCGGCGACAGCATGACGCACGCGCTCGAGACTCTCGACCGGTTCCGCACCCTGGTCGTCGACGCGGCCTAGTCGGAGCAAAGACGTCACATGGACTTCTCCCGTGTAGTGCTCTCGCCTGAGGATCAGGACTTCTTCGACCGGACCCGGGCGTTCATCGCCGAACACGTCACCGACGAGGTGCGGCGGCGCGATCGAGAAACCGGCGAAAACTTCAGTGAACAAGTGCATTTGGCGCTGGGCGAAGAGGGTTACCTGACGTCGGATTACAAGCCGGAGTCCGACGGGGGATTCAATCCGGTGCGCAGGCGGATCTTCCACCTCGAGATCGGCCGTGCTCACACGCCGTGGTTCCACTGGGGCACCACGGCGGTCGTCGCGCGGTTGGTGAAGCAATTCGGGGCGGCCGAACTCGCCGACGCGATACTGCCGGGCGTGCTGTCCGGGGAGATCCGGCTCTGTTTGGGCTACACCGAGCCCGAGGGCGGCTCCGACGTCGCCACCTGCAAGACCCGAGCAGTGCGAGAGGCGGATGGGTCGAGCTGGGTCATCAACGGCTCCAAGATGTTCACCTCCAACGCGCAGAACGCCCAGTACGTCTTCCTGCTCACCAACACCGATCCGCAGGGACGCAAACACAAGAACCTGACCATGTTTCTGGTGCCGCTGGATTCGGAGGGTATCGAGATCCAGGGCATCCGCACGCTGGACGGTGACCGCACCAACATCGTGTATTACAGCGACGTACGGGTCGATGATCTCTATCGGATCGGTGAGGTCAACGGCGGCTGGACGGTGATGCGGTCCGCCCTCGACGCCGAACATGGCATTACCGACGCCGAAGATCATGGCCTGCAGAACATTTCGATGCTCTCAGAGCACGGGCACCTGATGGCCGAGGCGGCCGATAAAGTCGCGGCGGTCCTGTCGACGCCCGATGCAACCGGTCGGCGCCCGATCGACGACGAAGCGACGAAATACCGGCTCGGACGCAGCATGGCCCGCATCGAGGCGGCCATGTCGACCCCCGGAATGTACGGGCGGGTAGCGCTGATTCAGACCATGCGTGACGTCTCCCAGGAATTGATGGACCTGCTGGGGACGGCATCGGCATTGCCCACCGATACAACGGGTTCCGCGGACTTCCCGACTGGTGCCATCGAGTTCATCTTCCGGCACGGCGTGCCCGCCGGCATCTACGGCGGCACCATGGAGGTGTTCCGCAACATGATCGCCCAGCACGAGCTGGGGCTGGGGCGTCCTAGCTACGGCCGCTGACCGGCAGCTCGGCCGTCACCTCGACGCGGGTGTCGTCGAAGCTCAGGAATCCCTTGATGGGCAGGCTCTCCGGCGGCGGGCCGGGATAGCTCCACGCGACGTCTTCGACGACATGGTCGCCCGAGACGAACGACCAATACGTCGCAAACCCTTTGTAATTGCAGTAACTCGACGTCTCGGAGCGCCGCAGCAGGTCGGTGCGCACGTGTGCCGGGTCGACGTAGAGCCGCGGGGCGAGCGCGGTCTCGAACAGGATCACGGTGTCGTCGGTGTCCACCAGCGTGGTGCCGGCCACGCTGACGCGCAGGCGGCGTTGCGTCGGACGGCAGTCGACGCGGTGATAGGGATTGGGCGGGTAGTGCACGAGTTTGCGCCCCTCTTCCAACCAGGTGTCGACCGCGTCCCAGGGCACCTGGACGAAACCCGGCGCCTCGGGTTCCGGCTCGCTGAGTAGGTCGCCCACCTCGTCAGCCGCGAAGGCGTAGCTCAGCGGTCGGCCGCGCCGGTGCACCATCAGCGCCCGCTCGGTGTCGATCACCAGCCGGCCGTCTTTGACGGCCTGCACGCGCCGGGGATGCGGTTCGATGTAAACGACGTCGTCGGGTATCGCGGGCGAGAAGCGCCCGGCGGGATCGCTGCTGAGCGGACCACACCCTGCTACCAGACTCATGAAGCCAAGCCTAGAAGGTCGTCGAGCGTGGGGCCTATGGACCAAATTGGGGCAGTTCCGGTGCATAGGGCCCACACTCGGCGCTTAGGGTGAACCCATGGCGGGACCGGTAGCAGGCGTCAAAGTCGTCGAACTCGGGGTATGGGTGGCCGGACCGGCCGCCGGCGGCATCCTGGCGGACTGGGGCGCCGACGTGATCAAGATCGAACCGCCCGCCGGTGATCCGGCGCGCATGTTCGGCCGGATGCTGGGCTGCGATCTGGGGCTGAACCCGCCGTTCGAGATGGACAACCGGTCCAAGCGCAGCGTCGTACTGGACCTCGGGACCGAGGAGGGCCGCGACACCGCGTTCGAATTGCTCGCCGACGCAGACGTTTTCCTGACCAACGTGCGACCCGGCGCGCTACAGCGCCTCGGCCTGGACTTCGTGCCGGTGTCGGCGGCCAATCCACGCCTGGTCTATGGGCTCATCACCGGGTACGGCGAAAACGGGCCCGACGCCGACCGCGCCGCCTTTGACGTCGCCGCGTTCTGGTCCCGGGCCGGGGTAGCCCACCTGCTCACCCGCCCCGGCGACACGCCCCCGTTCCAGCGCGGCGGCATGGGCGACCACTCCGCCGGCATGACGATGGCCGCGGCCGTGTGCGCGGCCCTGCTTGCGCGCCAACGGACCGGGACGGGCCAGCTGGTGACCACCTCGCTCTACCGGCAGGGCGCCTACACGGTGAGCTTCGACCTCAACACCTATCTGATGAGCGGGCAGCCGATCGCGATCGGCCAGCGCGAAACCATGGGCAACCCGTGCATGAACAACTACGCCGCCGCCGACGGCCGGCGGTTCTGGATCGTCGGCCTGGAGCCCGAGCGGCATTGGCCGGCGCTGTGCCGTGCGGTAAGCCGGCCCGAGTGGCGCGACGATCCCCGGTTCGCCGATGCGCGTGCCCGCGCCGTCAACTCGACCGCGCTGATCGCCGCGCTGGATGAAATCTTCGCGACGCGCCCCCTCGACGAGTGGGCGGAGGTGTTCGCCGGCGAACCGGACTTCTTCTGGTCACCGATCAACACCCTCGAGGACGTCGTCGCCGACGAACAGTTCCACGCCGCGGGCGGCATCGTCGACGTCCCCGTCGGCGAAGCCGCCGTGCCGATGGTGGCCACACCGGCGGATTTTCATGGGACTCCGTGGGCACCGCGTTCTGCGGCACCGGAACTCGGGCAGCACACCGAGGAAGTGCTGGCTGACCTGAAGGCGCGCCGCGGTTCCTGACGGGCCGACCGAAGCTTTACAAATTTCGCCAGAAGTGTCACGCTGTGCGGTGAGTCGCATCGCCCGGGGCGTGAAGCGGCTCAAGCCCATGACAAAGCCCATGACAAGCGCTTGAGACCCGCCAGCGAACTGGTGGTGAGGAATGGATCGATGGCCGCTCCAATGTTCGACATCAGCAAGAGCAGCGCTGCGAAAGCAACCCACGCAAACGGCGAGGGTCTGCGTTACCGGCTCGACGTCGTCGCGGCGAGCGCCGTGGATGTCGTGCAATCGGCCGGCGGCTGGCTCTACGACCGCGCCATGGCCGGTTGGGAAGTGACCGTGCTGCTCCCGCGGGGCTGCGACACCCGGCCGCTGCGAATCCTGGGGGTGCGGGCAGCCGACCTCGAGCCGGAGGTTACCGGGCTGGGGGCGGGCTCGACGAGCCTGGCCGTCAGCGCGCAGGCGTTCACCGCCGACGCCCGGGTGCGTGACGCGGTGCTCGAGTCGCTGGACAACCGGTTGATCGAGGTAGCCCTCTGGGGCGAGGGATGGCCCCTGGGCGTGAACCGTGCGACGACCCGTGCGCAGCATCTGCTCAGCGGTGCGGCCCGCATGTTCAAGGGCTATGCGCTTGCGGCGGCGGGCATTCCGGGCGCGACGGTCGATGCCACCGAGACGCTGCTGTGCGACGTGGGCTTGGGGGTCGACTCAAAGCTGGTCCGGCTCGACTAGCCCATGAAGAAATACTTCGGACACACGCTGCTCTACTTGCACGAGACGATCTCGCTGGGATCCGGGCGAAGCGACCGTTTCACCGAGATCTTCGCCGACACCTATCAACCGATGATGGAACAACTCGGCGCTCGGCTGTTCGCGATCTGGGAATCCACGCCGTACAACGGTCACTGGCCCCAGGTGACGGTCATCTGGGAGATCGACGGCTTCGCCGATTACGCCAGGATCGGCGCCGCGCAGGCCCGCGGCGGCAGCCACGAGGCCGCGTCCGGTAAATGGTCGGCGTTCCTGGCCGACATCGGCGCCTCGGGGGAGGGCCGCATCATGTACCCCGGGCCCAGCAACAAGACGCTCGCCCAGCTGCGCGAAGCCAAATTCACCGCGCCGCTGGTGATTCAAGAGATCATGCAGACCAAACCGGGACGTCAGGACGACTACATCCGCGAACTGGAGCGGCTCTACGTTCCGTGGTCGGAACGCACCGGTAAGCACTGGCTCGGTTCGTTCACCACGACCTTCCGCTACAACGAAGTCATCCACTACTGGGCGCTGGACGGCGGCTGGGACTGCTTCGCCGAGCACTACCCGTCCTGGAAAGAGAGCCCACCGGCCGAGATCGTCACGTGGATGAGCGTGGCTCCCGCGTTGCGTGACGGCTGGGAGGATTCCATTCTGCAGGCCCTCCCGCCATCGCCGCTGCAGTGACGGAGAAACTAAACGCTGTGAACATCAACGACTTCCGCTACGACCCGTTCGATGCGGCGGTGATGGCCGACCCGTTGCCGTACTACCGGATCCTGCGCGACCACCACCCGGTGTACTACATGCCGCAGTGGGACACGTTCGCGCTGTCGCGCTTCGAAGACATCTGGACGGTGCTGGAAGTCAACAACGGCACGTTCGTCGCCTCGGAAGGCACGCTGCCGCCGGCATCGGTTCTGGCGCAACACAACAGCGGGCCGGTCGCCGACCCGCCCCTGCACCCGCTGCCGTTTCACGCCGTGTTCGACGCGGACCTCTACGGCGAGATCCGGCGCACCCATTCCCGGCCGTTCCGGCCGCGGTCGGTCACCGACCTGGAGGGCCGGATCCGCGCGCTGGCCAACGAACGCCTCGATGCGCTGCTTCCGGGCGGTTCGTTCGACCTGACCCAGGACTACGGCGGCATCGTGGTGGCCGCCATCGTCTGCGAACTCCTGGGCATCCCCGCCGATCTCGCGCCGCAGGTCCTTGCCACGGTCAACGCCGGCAGCCTCGCTCAGCCCGGCGTCGGAGTGGACACCGGGCAGGCACGGCCCAACTATTTCGAATATCTGCTGCCGGCGGTTGCGCGCCGCCGCGCCGATTCGTCCGGGGCACCGCTCGACGTGGTCGATGGTCTGCTGGGCTATCACCTGCCCGACGGCAGTGCGCTCGACGACATGGAAGTCGCGACCCAGATGCTGTGCATCTTCATCGGGGGCACCGAGACGGTGCCCAAAATCGTCGCCCATGGCCTCTGGGAGCTCAGCCGGCGGCCCGAGCAGCTGGCCGCCGTGCGCGCCGACCTGGAGAACAACGTGCTCGTCGCACGCGACGAGATGATCCGATTCTGCGCGCCGGCGCAATGGTTCGCGCGAACGCTGCGCAAGCCCTTCGAGATTCACGGCGAAACCCTGCAGCCGGGCCAGCGCGTCATCACCCTGCTCGCATCGGCCAACCGCGACGAGCGCGAATACCCCGAGCCCGACGAATTCATCTGGGACCGGCCCATCCGCCGCTCGCTGGCGTTCGGCCGTGGCCAGCACTTCTGCATCGGATATCACCTGGCACGGCTGGAAGTGGCTGTGCTGCTGGCCGAATGGCTCCGCCGGGTGCCCGACTATGCGATCCAGGCCGAAGCCGCCACCCGGCTGCCGTCCAGCTTCCAATGGGGCTGGAACAACATTCCGGTGGAGGTCTGACGTGTGGTCCTACCGGATCATCGCCCCGTATCTGTTCGAGCGCACCACGATCGACGACAAGACACCCGAGTGCCTGGCCGACGGGCAGGTACTGCTGCGATTCCTGGCCGCGGGAGTCTGCGGCAGCGATCTGCCCGCCTTTCGCGGCGCCAAGGGACGACTCCCGGGTGACGACGGCCGAAGCGGTCCCGAGAAAGACGGCTTTCCCATCCACGAGGTCGCCGGCGAGGTGATCGCCAGCCGGCATCCCGCACACCGTCCTGGAGATCACGTGGTCGGCTGGGCGTCCGGCTTCGACGGCATGATGGAACGCGTTGTCAGCGACGGTGACGGACTGGCGCCCTACGATCCGGCGCTGACACCCGCCCAGGCGGTCGGGCTGCAACCACTGGCCTGCGTTCTCTACGCGTGCGAGCAGCTCGGCGACCTGTCCGGCCGGCACGTCGCGATCATCGGCCAGGGTTCGATCGGCCTGCTGTTCTCCTACGTCGCCAAGGCGGCGGGCGCGCGACGGGTTACCGGGGTCGACCCGATCGATCGCCGTGATCTGGCAAGGGCTTTCGGAGTCGACGACGCGGTGCGCGCCACGAGTGACCGCTGGGTGAGTCGGCTCGGGCCAGGGGACCGCGCCGACGTCGTCATCGAGGCCGTCGGCCACCAGGTCGCCACCCTGAACCACGCCATCGACGCCGCCGCCCCCGGCGGCACCGTGTTCTATTTCGGTGTCGCCGACGACGAGATGTATCCGATCAGCATGCGGGTGATGCTGCGCAACAACCTGACTCTGAAATCCGGTGTGACGCTGGACCGCCGGCGAATGCTGGAGCTTGCCGGAAAGTTCGCCGCCGAGCACCCCTGGCTGCTGGGCGCCTACCTCACCCACACGTTCGGCATCGACGAGGTGCAGGACGCCTTCGACCTGGCCTGCCGGCCGGTCGTCGAACGCATCAAGATCGCCATCGCCGAATGAGTCGACCATGACGGATACCTCGCCGAGCAACCTGCAGCTGGCGCTGCGCCGCAAGACCCCGATCTTCGGCGGCTGGGTCACCGGCCCGACGGCGCTGGGGCCCGAGGAATTCGCCCGCGCCGGTTACGATTACGTCGGCTTCGATGCACAGCACGGCTATCTCGACGACGCCGATATCGCCGGCATCTTGCGCCGCATCGAGCACGTGCCCGTCGGCACGGTGGTGCGCCTGCCCAACGCCGACGCGGCGCCGATCGGGCGGGTGCTCGACGCGGGCGCTGACGCCGTCGTCATCGCGATGATCGAGTCGGCGGACCAGGCCGCCGCGGCGGTGGCCGCCACCCGCTACCCGCCGAAGGGCGTGCGCAGCTTCGGCCCGCTGCGTGCCAGCCTGGGGCACGACCCCGCCGCGCACGAGTCACGGGTCGAGTGTGTTCGCGATGATCGAGACCGCGGCGGCGTTGACGGGCATCCACGAGATCTGCGCCGTCGACGGCCTGACCGGAATCTACGTCGGTCCAGCCGATCTGGCCATTTCGCTGGGGGCCGGCGTCGTCGGCGCCACCCGGCACCCGGACGTGCTCGACGCGATCGTGCGCATCCATCGGGCGGCCTCGGACGCGGGCCTGGTCACCGGCATTCACGCCGGGGACGGCAAGACGGGTCATGCCATGGCGCAGTTGGGATTCGGCATGATCACCCTGGCGGCCGAGTCGCAGGCGCTGCGACGCGGCGCCGCGGAACACCTGCGGGAGGCAACGCAATGACGGACGACGACCACGCAAGGATCCGTGCGCTGCTCGCCGGTTACGCCCTGGCGCTTGACGTCGGCGACGTCGACGAGTGTGTGCAGCTGTTCGCACCCGACGGCGAATTCCTGGTCTACGGCAAGACCTTTGCCGGCCATGACGGCATCGCCGGCATGTTCCACGCCGCGGCCCGCGGCCTGCACCTGAACGGCAGCGCGCGCATCGAGGTCGAGGGGGAGCGTGCCACGGCCAGATCGCAGGTGCTATTCGTCCGCGCGGGCGACCTTCAACTGCGGCCGGCGATCTACGACGACGAGCTGACCCGCATCGGCGGGCACTGGCGCTTTGCGCGGCGCCGCTGCCGCTTCGTCACCAGCGCCGGATTGGCCGATTGCCCCGAGGTGAGTCCAGCATGAACCAACGCGTCGCACTGGTGACCGGCGCCGCCGGCGGACAGGGCCAGGCCATCGCCAAACGCCTGCGCGACAAGGGGTTTTCGGTGGCCGCGTGCGACCTGCGGACCGACGAACTGCTCACCGCGGCCGGCGAAGCAAGCGACGACGGTGTTTTCCCCCTCGAGCTCGACGTCACCTCGCCGGAGCAGTGGGACTCCGTGGTCGCCGAGGTCGTCGGGCGCTTCGGGTCGCTGAGCACGCTGGTCAACTGCGCCGGTGTGCTGCACCGGGCGTCACTGACCGAGGAGACGCTCGAAGGCTTCGAAACCGCTTGGCGGGTCAATTGTCTGGGCCCGTTCCTCGGGATGCGTGCAGCGCTGGAACAGCTACGGGAGGCGCCGAACGCGTCGATCGTCAACATCTGCAGCACCGGAGCCATCCGCCCCTTCCCGCAGCACAGCGCCTACGGGTCGTCGAAGTGGGCGCTGCGCGGCCTGACCCAGACCGTCGCGGCCGAACTCGCCCCCTCCGGCATCCGGGTCAACGCCGTCTTCCCCGGGCCGATCGCCACATCGATGCTCGACGAGGTTACTCAGACCCGGCTGGCCGCGGCATCCATGTTCGGGCGGATAGGGGAGGCCGGTGAAGTCGCTGATGCGGTGGCCTTCCTGGTGTCTGAGGAGGCGTCGTTCATCACCGGCTCCGAACTCATCATCGACGGTGGGCAATGTCTGCAGATCCGATGAGCGACATCTCGATCGGCATCATAGGCGCCGGGCCCGGCGGCCTGGCGCTGGGTATCCTGCTGTCGCGGGCCGGGTTTGACAACTTCACCATCTTCGACCGGGAAGACGGCGTCGGGGGCACCTGGCGAATCAACACCTATCCGGGACTGGCGTGTGACGTCAAATCGCACCTGTACTCCTACTCGTTCGATCTGAACGCCGACTGGTCGCGACTGTGGTCCGGGCAGCCCGAGATCCTGGACTACTTCCAGCGCTGCGCCGACAAGTACGGCTTGCGGCCACACCTGCGGCTGAGCACCGAAGTAAAAGCGGCGCAATGGGATCCGGATAGCCAGCTGTGGTGCCTGACCACCGCGTCCGGCGACCAGCACCACTTCAACGTGGTCGTGTCGGCGGTCGGCCTGTTCACCCGGCCGCTGCTTCCCGACCTCACCGAAGAAGAGCCGTTCACCGGAACCGTGATGCATTCGTCCCGCTGGGATCACTCGATCCCGTTGAACGGCAAGCGGATCGCCGTACTGGGCACCGGATCGACCGCCTCGCAACTCATCCCCGAGCTGGCCAAGGTGGCCGACACGGTGTATTCGGTGCAGCGGTCGCCGACCTGGATCCTGCCCAAGCCGGACCGGCACTACACACGACGGGAACGCTGGCTGTTCGCGCACCTCCCGTTCGCCAAAAGGCTCTACCGGGCCCGACTGTGGCTGCGCAGCGAATCCAACATCGCGGTGATCGAGCACGGCAGCGAAAAGACCGAGCAATTCAAGGCCGTCGCTCTGGGCCTGCTCGAGAAGACCGTCGACGACGAGGACTTGCGCCGCAAGCTCACGCCGGAGCACCCGATGGGTTGCAAGCGGCTGGTGTTCTCCTCGGACTACCTGCCCGCGCTGACCCAGCCCAACGTCGAGGTGGTGACCAGCCCGGCGCGCTCCCTGAGGGCCCGGTCCCTGGTGACCGACGACGGCACCGAACGCGAGGTCGACCTGGTGGTCTGCGCGACCGGATACGCCGCCGCCGACTATCTCGCGGAGCTGGACGTGATCGGCGAACACGGCGTCACCCTGCGGGAGGTATGGCGGGACGGGGCGCACGCCTACCTCGGCATGGCCGTGCCCGGATTCCCCAACTTCTTCATGCTGTACGGACCGAACACCAACGTCGGCTCCAACAGCGTCATCTTCATGTTGGAGGCACAGGCGCGGTACATCGTGCGGGCGTTGAGATACCTGCGGCGCAGGGGCAAGCGCTACGTCGCGGTGCGGCCCGCCGCGCTGGCCGAATTCGTCGCCAAGATCGATCGATGGATGGTCGGCACCGTCTGGACCACCCAGTGCAGCAACTACTTCCGTGCCCCCAACGGACGCGTGGTCACCCAGTGGCCGCGCAGCGCGCGCACCTTCTGGGGCATGACGCGCAGGTTCAGGCCGGCCGATTTCCGCTTCACCGCGCCCGCCGGGTGGACAGCCGAGACGGTCGCCGCTCCGGAGCGGGGCGTGCGGTGACAGACCTGGACGGCGCCGATCGACTGGATCCGGCGTTGCGTGACGTCGCGACGACGCGGACCGAGTTTTCCCTGGCCGCAATACAACTCACCCGTGGGCCGTTCAACGAACGCCGCCGGGTGACCGCCGAGCAGACGGATGCGCACGGGATCCGGATCGTCGAGGACCGCGTGCCAACAGAGTCCGGCGGTGTCAAGGTGCGCATCTATCGCGGTGGGCCGCAGGGCCGGGCGCCGGGCGTGGTGTATTGCCACGCCGGCGGTTTCGCGCTGGGCAACCTGGACACCGATCACCGGCAATGCGTTGAGCTTTCGCGCCGCGGCCGCTGCACGGTGGTCTCGGTGGACTATCGGCTCGCCCCCGAACGCCCCTTCCCGGCGGCCCTCGAGGACGCGAGTGCCGTGCTGCGGTGGGTGGCCGCGAACGCGGCGAATCTCCAGGTGGATCCGGGACGCCTGGCCGTCGCGGGCAGCAGCGCCGGCGCTGCCCTGGCCGCATGCCTGGCGCAGCGGGCCGCCGACGGGGCAGCGCCGCCGGTGGTGTTCCAGTTGCTCCACCAACCGGTGCTCGACGATCGGGTCACCCCGTCGAAGGCGGAGTTCCGCACCAGTCCGGCGTTCGACGGCGAGGCCGCCGAGTTGATGTGGCGCCACTATCTCGGGCCGGCCGGCGTATCGGCAGACGCAGTGCCCGCACGGCGAGACGAATTCGCCGGATTGCCACCGGCTTTGATCACCTGCGCCGAGATCGACCCGTTCCGCGACGAGGCGATGGACTACGCGCTGCGGTTACTGCGCGCCCGGGTCTCGGCCGAGCTGCACGTTTTCCCGCGCGCCTGTCACGGCTTCGATTCGCTGCTGCCCGATTGGGCGGGTTCGCAACGATTATTCGCGCTGCAAGGCCACGCCCTGTCCGGCGCGTTGCATGGCGACTAGCCGTCGAATCTGATCAGTTGTCGCACCGCGGTGCCGTCGGCCAGGTTGTCCATCGCCTCGTTGATGCCCTCCAACGGAATCGTCGAGGACACCAGCGATTCCACCGGCAACCGGCCCGACTGCCACAGCTCGACGAAGCGGGGGATGTCCCGGCTGGGCACCGCCGAACCCAGGTAACTGCCGATCAACGACCGGCCCTCGGCCACAAAACCCAACGGCGACACGCTGATTCGCGCTGCCGGCGGCGGCAGACCCACAGTGACGGTGCGCCCGCCGGGCGCGGTCAGGCCGATCGAGGTCTCCAGTGCGGCCGGATGACCGACGGCCTCGACCACCACCGCGGCCTTCACTCCGGCATCGGTGGCCTGCTGCGGCGTGTAGGTGTCGTGGGCGCCCAGCCGGCGGGCGGTGGCCAACTTCTCGGGCAGCTGATCGACGGCGACGACGCGGACGTCGTCGTAGGTCAGCGCAGTGAGCAGCGCCGCCATCCCCACACCCCCCAGCCCGACCACCGCGACGGTCTGGCCCGGCCGCGGATGACCCACGTTGAGCACCGCGCCGCCACCGGTGAGCACCGCGCACCCCAGCAGCGCGGCGACGTCGGCCGGCACGTCGGGCGGCACCGCGACCGCGCTGGCCCGATTGACGACCGCGTGCGTCGCGAAGCCCGACACCCCGAGGTGGTGATACACCGGGTGGCCGGCCCGGCTGAGCCGAATGTCGCCGCCGAGCAAGGTGCCGGCGCCGTTCGCCGCGCTGCCCGGTTCACACGGCGTCAGGCCCTCGGTTGCGCATGCCGCGCAATGACCGCACCGCGGCAAGAACACCAGCACCACCCGCTGGCCGACTGCCAGGTCGTCGACGCCTTCGCCGACCCGCTCGACGATCCCGGCGGCCTCGTGGCCGAGCAACATCGGCACCGGCCGCACCCGATTGCCGTCGACCACCGATAGGTCGGAGTGGCAGATGCCGGCCGCCTCGATGCGGACCAGGACTTCGCCGCGGCCCGGAGGCGCGAGGTCGAGTTCGGTGATGGTGATCGGCCGCGACTGCGCGTAGGGCCGAGGCGACCCGATGTGCTCCAGTACCGCGCCCCGAATGTCAGTCATGTTGGAATACAACCATGGCGTCGACTTCCGTAGTTCCGCCCGCACCGGACGGGCTGACCAGCAACGACTTTCCGGTGCTGCGGCCGGTCGGAACCCGCTGGGCCGACAACGACATGTTCGGCCACCTCAACAACGCCGTGTACTACCAGCTGTTCGACACCGCGATCAACGCCTGGATCAACACCGGCACCGGGCTGGACCCGATCACCACGCCCGCGCTGGGCATCGTCGCCGAATCGGGTTGCCGCTACTTCTCCGAACTGCAATTCCCGCAGAATCTGGTGGTGGGCCTGGCCGTCACGCGGCTGGGTCGCAGCAGCGTCACCTACCGGCTGGGAGTGTTCCGGGCCGCTCACAACGAGTCCGCGGAGAACAAGGCGCAACCCATCACCGCGCTGGGGCACTGGGTGCACGTCTACGTCGACCGGGTCACCCGCAAGTCCGTCCCGATCCCCGACGCCGTCCGCACGTTGCTGGCGACCGCCGTCGTGGACCAATAACCGCCTGACATCAGGGCTTTCGTCATCAAACGGCGTCGTGACGGCGCCGCAGGGAGACGCCGCCGCCCCGGTTATGCTTCGCGCATGCCAGTCATGAGCAAGACCGTCGAGGTGGATGCCGACGCCGCATTGATCATGAAGATCGTCGGCGACTTCGAGGCCTACCCCCAGTGGAACGAGGAGATCAAGGGCCTCTGGGTGCTTGCTCGCTACGACGACGGGCGCCCCAGCCAGCTGCGGCTCGACACCGACTACCAAGGCATGCAGAGCATGTTCATCCAGGCCGTGTACTACCCCGGGGAAAACCAGATCCAGACCGTCCTGCAGCAGGGCGACCTCTTCACCAAGCAGGAGCAGCTGTTCAGCGTGGTGTCGATGGGAGCCTCGAGCCTGCTGACGGTGGATTTGGACGTCGAAACGTCGATGCCGGTGCCGGCACCGATGGTGAAGCAACTCCTCAACAATGTGCTCGACCATCTGGCCGAAAGCCTCAAGCAGCGCGCCGAGCAGCTGAAAGCCAGCTAGATCTGATCCGGCCACCCTCCCCCGCAAGCGGGTGGGGGTACCTCCCTCTGGGGGCGTGCCCCAATTCGCCCGGCTTCGCCGCGCTCGCGATCGCCCTTAGTCAAAGATTCCGGTGCGGTCGCGCATCTCGGTCAGCCGGGCCGCGGCGTCGGTGAATTGCCACACGGTGTGCTCGATCACCGCGGCGGTGTCGCGGCGGCGCAGCGCGGCGATGAGCTGGCGGTGATTGTCGACGGCGGCGTCTCCCCAATGCGGGTCGGCGGCGTAGACCAGCACCGGCATGTAGCGCGCGGCGTTGAGCAGGAACCAGGCCAGTTTGATCCGCCCACTCGCCTGGTTGAAGACCCGGTGGAACGCGAACTCGATGCCCGCGATGGTCTCGGCATCACCGGACCCGACGGCCGCGGCCAGCGAGCCGTTGATCCGGTCCAACTCGTCGATCTCGGCCTCGGTGATGTGGTCGGTGGCCGCGGCCGCCAGTTCGCGCGCGATCGTTGCCTGCAGCCAGAAGATGTCCTCGATGTCCTGCCGGGTCAGGGGCAGCACGACGTGGCCGCGGTGCGGTTCGAGCTGCACCATGCCCTCACCGCGCAGCTTCAGCAGGGCTTCACGCACCGGGGTGACGCTGACTCCGAGCTCCGCCGCGGTCTCGTCGAGGCGGATGAACGTCCCCGGACGCAGCGCGCCGGACATGATCGCCGCCCGCAGATGGCCTGTCACCGCGTCGGACAACTGCGCCCGGCGCAGCGGCCGCCGACTCCTCGGCTGCATTGACATCGGTGCGTTCACGGGACTGCCAGGGCTTTCATGGGCTTGGCGGGAAGGGGTTTAAGTTTTGACGGGCGTTAACGGGGACTTGTCAGTGGACCGGCAACGCCATAGTGTGACCCACACAACACCAAGTTTTATCAAATATCAACCTGGCGCAAGCGGTGCGCGAGTGAAGGGGAGTGCTTAGTTTGACCGCGCAATTGGTGAACCATCCGACACAGGCGGACGAGCAGCCGTATCTGGCCCGGCGACAGAACTGGGTCAACCAGCTGGAACGGCATGCGCTGATGCAGCCGAAGGCGACGGCGCTGCGGTTTCTGGGCAAGACCCTGACGTGGGGCGACCTGCGCAGCCGGGTGGCGGCGCTGGCGGATGCGTTGAGCCGCCGGGGTGTCGGCTTCGGTGACCGGGTGATGATCCTGATGCTCAACCGCACCGAGTTCGTCGAGTCGGTGCTGGCCATCAACATGCTCGGCGCCATCGCGGTCCCGCTGAACTTCCGGCTCACCCCGGCCGAAATCGCGTTCCTGGCCCAGGACTGCGAAGCGCGCGTGATCGTCACCGAACCCGTGCTGGCCCCGGTGGCTACCGGAGTGCGCGACATCGAGTCGTTGCTGAGCACCATCGTGGTCGCCGGCGGTGCGACCGACGACAACGTGCTCGGCTACGAGGACCTGATCAACGAGTCCGGACAGCAGCACCGTCCTGTCGACATCCCGAACGACTCGCCGGCGCTGATCATGTACACCTCGGGCACAACGGGGCGGCCCAAGGGCGCCGTGCTGACGCACACCAACCTGACCGGCCAGACGATGACCGGCCTGTACACCAACGGCGCCGACATCAACAGCGACGTCGGCTTCATCGGTGTTCCGTTCTTCCACATCGCCGGCATCGGCAACATGCTGACCGGGGTGCTGCTCGGCATCCCGACGGTGATCTACCCGCTGGGCGCGTTCGAGCCCGGGCAGCTGCTCGACGTGCTCGCCGCGGAAAAGGTCACCGGCATCTTCCTGGTGCCCGCCCAGTGGCAGGCGGTCTGCGCCGAACAGCAGGCCCGCCCGCGCGACCTGAAGTTGCGGGTGATCTCGTGGGGCGCCGCGCCGGCGCCCGACGCGCTGTTGCGGGAGATGTCGGAAAAGTTCCCCGGTACCCAGATACTGGCCGCGTTCGGCCAGACGGAGATGTCGCCGGTCACCTGCATGTTGCTGGGGGAAGACGCCATTCGTAAACGTGGCTCGGTCGGAAAGGTGATCCCCACCGTGGCCGCCCGCGTCGTCGACGAAAACATGAACGACGTGCCGATCGGTGAGGTCGGTGAAATCGTTTACCGCGCACCAACTTTGATGAGTGGCTACTGGAACAACCCGGAGGCCACGGCGGAAGCGTTCGCCGGCGGCTGGTTTCACTCCGGCGACCTCGTCCGCATGGACGAGGAGGGTTACGTGTGGGTGGTCGACCGCAAGAAGGACATGATCATCTCCGGTGGCGAGAACATCTACTGCGCCGAGGTGGAGAACGTCCTCGCCAGCCACCCACGGATCGTCGAAGTCGCCGTGATCGGCCGGGTCCACGACAAGTGGGGCGAGGTGCCCATCGCGGTGGCCGCTGTCGCGGACGACAATTTGCGCCTCGATGAGCTCGATGAGTTCCTGACGGAGCGGCTGGCGCGATACAAGCACCCCAAGGCACTCGAGATCGTCGACGCGCTGCCGCGCAACCCGGCCGGCAAGGTGCTCAAGACTGAACTGCGGGTCCGGTACGGAGTCGGACAAATCGACTAAATCCATTCTCGGGCAAGAGGTTTTAGGAGTAGAGAGGAAAGTTGTCGGGAGCTGTAACGTTTGCCAGCTGTTGGCGAAGGGTTAATTGTGCGGATGCGGTTCACACGTGGTTGGCCATCGGGTACATTCCTGTGGTCTCCGTTACTACTTGCCAGTAGGGAGCCGATGGTCACAGGCATCAAGCCGGGGCGAGGTGGGGGCATCCCCAGCTACATAGCGGTGAGGGGGCGAGGCGTGCTAGACGATCCGCCGCGACGCCAGGGAGCGCGCGGTGACGGCCGGAGGGGGGAGCGGTGACTTCAACGTCGACAAAACGGCAAGGCCCCCACTTGGTCAGCTATGTGCGCGACCAACTGGAGACGCCTCTGACGCTCGTCGGGGGATTCTTCCGGATGTGTGTCCTGACCGGTAAGGCGCTGTTCCGTCGGCCGTTCCAGGGGCGCGAATTCTTCCTGCAGTGCTGGTTCATCATGCGGGTCGCATTCCTGCCGACCGTCTTTGTCTCGATCCCCTTGACCGTGCTGTTGATCTTCACGCTCAACGTGCTGCTCGCTCAGTTCGGAGCGGCTGACCTGTCCGGCGCCGGCGCGGCAATCGGCGCCGTCACCCAGCTCGGCCCGCTGACCACGGTGCTGGTGGTCGCCGGCGCCGGCTCGACGGCGATCTGCGCGGACCTCGGTGCTCGCACCATCCGCGAAGAGATCGACGCGATGGAGGTGCTCGGCATCGACCCGATCCACCGCCTGGTGGTGCCGCGCGTGCTCGCCGCGACCCTGGTCGCTACGTTGCTCAACGGCCTGGTGATCACTGTCGGCCTGGTCGGTGGCTACCTGTTCGGCGTCTACCTGCAGAACGTGTCGGGCGGTGCGTACCTGGCCACCCTGACCACCATCACCGGCCTGCCCGAGGTCATCATCGCGACGATCAAAGCCGCTGTCTTCGGCCTCATCGCCGGCCTGGTCGGCTGCTACCGCGGCCTGACCGTGAGCGGCGGCTCGAAGGGCCTGGGCACCGCAGTCAACGAGACGGTCGTGCTCTGCGTCGTCGCGCTCTACGCCGTCAACGTGGTGCTGACGACGATCGGCGTGCGGTTCGGGACGGGGCACTGACATGTCGACTTCCGCCGTCTTTCGCTCCCGCTTCCCTCGGGCGGCAGAGAACCTCAACCGCTACGGCCTCGCCGCGGCCCGCGGTCTCGACGACATCGGTCAGATGGCGTGGTTCGGCACGACCGCCGTCGGGCACATCCCGCACGCGTTGCGCAACTACCGCAAAGAGACCCTGCGACTCATCGCCCAGATCGGCATGGGAACCGGCGCCATGGCGGTCATCGGTGGCACCGTCGCCATCGTCGGCTTCGTGACGTTGTCCGGTAGCTCGCTGGTCGCCATCCAGGGCTTCGCCTCGCTCGGCAACATCGGCGTCGAGGCGTTCACCGGCTTCTTCGCCGCGCTGATCAATGTGCGCATCGCCGCGCCCGTCGTCACCGGCATCGCCATGGCCGCCACGGTCGGTGCCGGCGCCACGGCGGAGCTGGGCGCCATGCGCATCGCCGAGGAGGTCGACGCCCTGGAAGTGATGGGCATCAAATCGATTTCGTTCCTGGCCTCCACCCGCATCATGGCCGGGCTGGTCGTGATCATCCCGATCTACTCCATGGCGATCATCATGACTTTCCTATCCCCGCAGATCACCACGACGGTGATCTACGGGCAATCGAACGGCACCTACGAGCACTACTTCCGGACGTTCTTGCGTCCCGACGACGTGTTCTGGTCGTTCGTGGAAGCCATACTCATCACCGCGGTCGTGATGATCACCCACTGCTTCTACGGCTACAACGCCGGCGGCGGTCCGGTCGGCGTGGGCGAGGCCGTCGGTCGATCGATGCGCTTCTCATTGGTGTCGGTGCAGGTTGTCGTGCTGTCCGCCGCGTTGGCGCTGTATGGCGTCAACCCCAACTTCGCACTCACGGTGTAACCGCCATGTCCCGACCGATTCAGACCAACGCCCCGCGGAATCCGCCGTACAAGCTGGCCGGCGTCGCGCTCCTGGTCGTCTTCGCACTGGCTATGGCCTTGGTCTACGGGCAGTTTCGGGGCAGCTTCACCCCTAAGACGCAGCTGACCATGCTCGCCGCGCGGGCCGGGTTGGTGATGGATCCGGGTTCGAAGGTGACCTATAACGGTGTGGAGATCGGCCGGGTGGGGTCGATCTCGGAGACGGTGCGCGACGGCAAGCCGGCGGCGAAGTTCACCTTGGAGGTGTTTCCGCGGTACTTGAAGCTGATTCCGTCGAATGTGAATGCCGATATCAAGGCGACGACGGTGTTCGGCGGCAAGTATGTGTCGTTGACGACGCCGGCCAACCCGTCGCCGCAGAAGATCTCGGCGCACACGGTGATCGATGCGCGCTCGGTGACCACCGAGATCAACACGTTGTTCCAGACGATCACCTCGATCGCGGAGAAGGTCGATCCGGTCAAGCTGAATCTGACGTTGAGCGCGGCGGCGCAGTCGTTGACGGGGCTGGGGGAGAAGTTCGGCCAGTCGATCACCAACGCCAACACGCTTCTTGATGACGTGAATCCGCGGATGCCGCAGGCGCGCAAGGATATTCAGGGGCTGGCGGCGTTGGGTGATACGTATGCGAACGCGGCGCCGGATTTGTTGGACTTTTTGAACAATGCGGTGATCACCTCGCGCACGATCAATGCTCAGCAGAAGGATCTGGATCAGGCGTTGTTGTCGGCGGCCGGGTTCGGCAACACGGGTGCGGATCTGTTCAACAAGGGTGGGCCGTATCTGGCGCGCGGCGCCGCCGACCTGGTGCCCACGGCGCAACTGCTGGACACCTACAGCCCCGAGCTGTTCTGCACCCTGCGCAACTACCACGACATCGAGCCCAAGGCCTCGTCCTTCCTGGGCGGCAACGGCTACTCGTTGGTCGCCCACACCCAGGCGCTGTCCGGACTGGGCCTGATCGCGAATCCGGTGTCCGCGGTGGCCGTCATCGCCAGCCAGATCGGCGGGCTCGCCGGCCTGATCGGTGGTGCGCCCAACCCGTATGTCTTCCCGGAGAACCTTCCTCGGGTGAACGCGCGCGGCGGCCCCGGCGGTGCGCCGGGTTGCTGGCAGCCGCTCACCCACGACCTGTGGCCCGCTCCGGAGCTGGTGATGGACTCCGGCAACAGCATCGCGCCGTACAACCACCTGGACACCGGATCGCCGTACGCGATCGAGTACGTCTGGGGCCGCCAGGTAGGGGATAACACGATCAACCCATGAAAATCACCGGAACCATTGTCAAACTCAGCATCTTCTCGGTGGTGCTGCTGATCTTCACTGTGATGATCATCGTGGTGTTCGGTCAGATGCGCTTCGACCGCACCAACGGGTACTCGGCGGAGTTCATCAACGTCAGCGGCCTGCGCCCGGGCCAGTTCGTCCGCGCCTCGGGGGTTGAGATCGGAAAAGTCGACGAGGTGGAGGTGGTCGACGGCGGCAAGCGGGCACGGGTGAAGTTCAACGTCGACCGCTCAATCCCGCTGTACCAGTCGACGACCGCCCAGATCCGCTACCTCGACCTGATCGGTAATCGCTACCTGGAGCTCAAGCGCGGTCAAGGCGAAGGGGCCGACAAGGTCCTGCCGGCCAACGGATTCATCCCGGTGGCTCGCACCCAGCCGGCGCTCGACCTCGACGCCCTGATCGGTGGGTTCAAACCGCTGTTCCGGGCGCTCGACCCGCAAAAGGTCAACACCATCGCGACCGCGCTGGTCACGGTGTTCCAAGGCCAGGGCGGCACCATCAACGACATCCTCGACAACACCGCGCAGCTGACCAGCCAGCTCGGTGAGCGTGACCAGGCCATCGGCGAGGTCATCAAGAACCTGAACACGGTGCTGGACACGACGGTTCGGCACCGGCAGCAGTTCGACCAGACCATCAACAATCTAGAGGTGTTGATCACCGGCCTGAAGGACCACAAAGACCAACTGGCCGGGGGGACCGCGCACATCAGCAACGCCGCCGGCACGGTTGCCGACCTGCTCGCCGAGGACCGCGGCCTGCTGCACAAGACGATCAACTACCTGGACGCGGTGCAGCAGCCGCTGATCGACCAGCAGGACCAACTGCAGGACTACCTCAAGAAGGTGCCGACGGCGTTGAACATGATCGGACGTGCCATCGGGTCCTACGGGGACTTCGTGAACTTCTACGCCTGCGACATCACCCTGAAGATCAACGGTCTGCAGGCCGGTGGCCCGGTCCGTACGGTCCGGCTGTTCCAGCAGCCGACGGGTAGGTGCACGCCGCAATGAGAACACTGGAACCGCCCAACCGGGTTCGTATCGGTCTGATGGGCATCGTCGTGACGCTGCTGGTGATCGGCGTGGGCCAAAGCTTCACCAGTGTCCCGATGCTGATGGCCAAACCGCACTACTACGGGCAGTTCAGCGACACCGGCGGCCTCAGCAAAGGCGACAAAGTGCGCATCGCCGGCGTGGACGTCGGCAAGGTGGAGGGCCTCAAGATCGACGGCGATCACATCGCGGTTCAATTCAATGCCGGCACCGCACAATTCGGCACCGAGAGCCGAATCGCAGTCAAGACCGACACCATCCTCGGAAAGAAGGTCCTCGAACTCGAGCCGCGCGGCAACCAGGCGCTGCATCCGGGCGCGACATTGCCGATCGGCCAAAGCACCACGCCCTACCAGATCTACGACGCGTTCTTCGACGTCACCAAGGCCGCCCAGGGCTGGGACATCGACACCGTCAAGCAGTCTCTGCACGTGCTGTCGCAGACCATCGACCAGACCTATCCGCATCTGAGCCCGGCACTCGAAGGGGTACAGAAGTTCTCCGCCACCATCGGCAAGCGCGACGAGGAGGTCAAGCACCTGCTCGCCCAGGCCAACAAGGTGGCCGGCATCCTCGGTGATCGCAGCGATCAGATCGACCGGCTGTTGGTCAACACCAAGACGCTGCTGGTCGCCTTCAACGAACGCGGCCAGGCGATCAACGCCCTGCTCGGCAACGTCGCGGCGTTCTCCGAACAGGTCAAGGGCCTGATCAACGACAACCCGAACCTGAACCACGTGCTGGAACAGCTGCGCACCGTCAGCGACATCCTGGTGCAGCGCAAAGACGACCTGGCCAACGGTTTAACCGAGGTCGGCAAGTTCCTGCCGTCGCTGAACGAGGCCATCGCGTCGGGGCCGTTCTTCAAGGTGGTCCTGCACAACCTGGCCCTGTACCAGATTTCGCAGCCCTGGGTCGACGCCGCCTTCAAGAAGCGCGGCATCGATCCGGAGAACTTCTGGCGCGGTGCGGGATTGCCGGCCTACCGGTTCCCCGACCCCAACGGCACCCGGTTCCCCAACGGCGCACCGCCGCCGGCACCGCCGGTGCTCGAGGGCACGCCCGATCATCCGGGTCCGGCCGTCCCACCGGGATCGCCCTGCTCGTACACGCCGGCCAATCCGGGCGGCAATGTCACCGTCGGGGACGAGGGTCTGCCGCGGCCGTGGAATCCGTTGCCGTGTGCCGGTGCGACGACAGGACCGTTCGGTGGGCCGGCCTTCCCGGCGCCGGTGGACGTGATGACGTCGCCGCCCAACCCCGCAGGTCTGCCGCCGACGCCGGGCATCCCGATCGCGGGCCGGCCGGGCGATCCGCCGCCCGACGTCCCCGGGACACCGGTGCCGCTGCCCGCGCAGGCACCCCCGGGCGCGCGCACCGAGAACCTCGCACCGGCGGGACCGCCGCCGCCGCCGTCGACCTTCGCGCCGGGATTCCCGCCGGGACCGCCGGCGCCGCCCGGGCCGGGCAACCAACTGCCGGCACCGTTCATCAACCCCGGGGGAGCCGGAGGCAGTGGCGCAGCGGGGGGAGGTAGCCAGAATTGAGCACCATCTTTGATATCCGCAACCTGCGGCTGCCGAAGCTGACTCGGGCATCCGTGATCATCGGATCGCTGGTGGTGATCCTGGCGCTCGTCGTCGGCTACGTCGGTTGGCAGCTGTACCAGAAGCTGACCACCAACACCGTGGTCGCCTATTTCCCGGCGGCGAACGCGCTGTACCCGGGCGACAAGGTTCAGATCATGGGGCTGCGGGTGGGCGCGATCGACAAGATCGAGCCTGTCGGCAACAAAATGAAGGTCACATTCCACTACGAGAACCAGTACCGGGTTCCCGCCAACGCCTCGGCGGTGATTCTCAACCCCACCTTGGTGGCGTCGCGGGCCATCCAGCTCGAGCCCGCCTACAAGGGCGGTCCGGTGCTGGCCGACAACGCGGTGATCCCGGAAGAGCGCACCCAGGTGCCGGTCGAGTGGGACCAGCTGCGCAACAGCATCACCAACATCATCTCCAAGCTGGGCCCGACACCCGAGCAGCCGAAGGGCCCGTTCGGTGAGGTCATCGAGTCGTTCGCCAATGGGCTGGCCGGCAAGGGCCAGCAGTTCAACAACACGCTGAGCAACCTGTCGCAGGCGCTGACCGCATTGAATGAGGGTCGCGGCGACTTCTTCGCGGTGGTGCGCAGCCTGGCGCTCTTCGTCAATGCACTGCACAACGACGATCAGCAGTTCGTCGCGCTCAATCAGAACCTGGCCGATTTCACCACCCGGCTCGCGCACTCCGACAACGATCTGGCCAACGCCATCGAGCAGTTCGACAGCCTGCTCACCACCGTGCGGCCCTGGCTGGACAAGAACCGCGGGGTGCTGACTCATGACATCAACAACCTGGAAACCGTCACGAACGCGTTGCTGCAACCCGATCCGCTGAATGGACTGGAGACGGCGCTGCACGTCCTGCCGACGGCCGCGTCGAACATCAACCAGATCTATCACCCGTCGCACGGTTCGGTGGTCGCCATCCCGTCGATCACCAACTTCGCCAACCCGATGCAGTTCATCTGTAGTGCGATCCAGGCCGGCAGCCGGCTGGGCTATCAGGAGTCGGCCGAACTGTGCGCGCAGTACCTCGCGCCGATTCTCGACGCGGTCAAGTTCAACTACCCGCCGTTCGGCTTGAACCTGTTCAGCACGGCCGAGACGCTGCCCAAGGAAGTCGCCTATTCGGAGGATCGGCTGCATCCGCCGAACGGATACAAGGACACCACCGTCCCGGGCATCTGGGTGCCGGACACCCCGACGTCACACCGCAACACCCAGCCGGGCTGGATCGTCGCCCCGGGCATGCAGGGCCAGCAGGTCGGGCCGATCACCGCGGGCCTGATGACCCCGGACTCACTGAACGAGCTCATGGGCGGTCCGAACATCGCGCCGGTCCAGTCGACCCTGCAGACCCCGCCGGGTCCGCCAAACGCCTACGACGAGAACCCGATAGCGCCCGTCATCGGCCAGAATCCGCCGCAAGTTCCCATCCCGCCTCCCCCGCCAGGTCCCGGCGTGGTCCCGGGTCCGGTCGCCCCGACACCAGCGCCGGTGTCCGCGCCCGCACCGAACGCGGGTGGCCCCGCGTCACCCGCTGACTTTGGAGGTGGCCAGTGACGGGCGCGACGAGCGCGTTACGCGCGAGGAGCAAGCCGAACCGTCGGCCCATGATGGGCGCGCTTCGCGTGATCCGCCATCGGAGCCGGCAAGGGCTGATCCTGCTGATCGCCGCGATGGTGCTGAGCTCGTGTGGCTGGAAAGGCATTTCCAACGTCCCGATCCCGGGCGGCCCCGGCAGTGGCTCGGGGGCCATGACCGTCTACGTGCAGGTGCCGGACACCCTGGCGATCAACGGCAACAGCAAGGTGATGGTCGCGGACGTGTTCGTCGGCTCGATCAAGGCGATCCAGTTGAAGAATTGGATCGCCACCCTGACGCTGGGCTTGGACAAGAAGGCCAAGCTGCCCAAGAACGCCATCGCCAGGATCGGCCAGACCTCGCTGCTGGGTTCGCAGCACGTCGAGCTGGCCGCGCCACCGAACGCGTCGCCCGAGCTGCTCAAGAACGGCGACACCATTCCGCTGAAGAACTCGACCTCGTATCCAACGACCGAACAGACGTTGGCCAGCCTGTCGCTCATCCTGCGCGGCGGCGGCATCCCCAACCTGGAGGTGCTGCAGAACGAGATCTACAACATCTTCAACGGACGCGGCGATCAGATCCGGGCCCTGCTCGGCAAGTTGGACACCTTCACCAACCAGCTCAACCAGCAGCGCGATGACATCACGCACGCGATCGACTCGACCAACCGACTGCTGACCTACGTGGGTAACCGGGCTGACGTGCTGGATCGGGTGCTCACCGACGTCCCGCCGCTGATCAAGCATTTCGCCGATACCAAGAACCTGCTGATCAACGCCGTCGATTCGGTGGGACGGCTCAGCCAGGCCGCCGACCAGTACCTGTCGGAGGCGCGCGGGCCGCTGCACACCGACCTGCAGGCGCTGCAGTGTCCGCTGAAGGAGCTCGGCAAAGCCTCGCCGTACCTCATCGGCGCGCTGAAACTGATCCTCACCCAGCCGTTCGACATCGACACGGTCCCGAAGATCTTCCGCGGTGACTACATCAACATCTCGCTGACGCTCGACGTGACCTACAGCGCCGTCGACAACGCGTTCCTTACCGGGACCGGATTGTCGGGAGCCCTGCGGGCGCTCGAGCAGTCGTTCGGGCGCGATCCGGAGACGATGATTCCCGACGTGCGCTACACGCCGAACCCGAATGATGCACCGGGTGGACCGCTGGTGGAAAGGGGGGACAGGAATTGCTGACTCCCTTCATCCGACGCCAGCTGATCGCCTTCGGGATCCTGACCGTCATCTCGCTGCTCGTGCTCGGGATCTACTACTTGCAGATCCCGAGCCTGGTTGGCATCGGCCGCTACACGCTGAAGGCCGACCTGCCCGCATCGGGCGGGTTGTACCCGACGGCCAACGTCACCTATCGCGGCATCACCATCGGCAAGGTCACCGACGTCGAGCCCACCGAGCATGGCGCCCAGGCGACGATGAGTATCGACAGTCACTACAAGATCCCGATCGATGCGACGGCCAACGTGCACTCGGTCTCGGCCGTCGGTGAGCAGTACCTGGACCTGACCTCGTCCGGGATCCCCGGTAAGTACCTGGCGGACGGACAGACCATCACGAAGGGCACCGTGCCCGCCGAGATCGGGCCGGCCCTGGACACGGCGAACCGCGGGTTGTCAGTGCTGCCCAAGGAGAAGATCGGTCAGCTGCTCGACGAGACGGCGAAATCCGTCGGCGGGTTGGGCCCCAACCTGCAGCGGTTGGTCGACGCCACGCAGGCAATCGTCGGCGATTTCAAAAACCAGATGACCGACGTCAACGACATCATCCAGAACTCCGGCCCGGTGCTGGACAGCCAGGTCAAGTCGGGCGATGCCATCGAGCGCTGGGCGCGCAACCTGAACAGGCTGGGCGCGCAAACCGCGCAGGAAGATCAGCACCTGAAAAGCGTGCTGCGCCAGGCGGCGCCGACGGCCGACCAGGTCAACTCGGTCTTCAACGACGTGCGGGATTCGCTGCCGCAGACGCTGGCCAACCTCGAGGTCGTCTTCGACCTGCTCAAGCGCTACCACACCGGTGTCGAGCAGGTCCTGGTGTTCCTCCCGCAGGGTGCATCGATCGCCCAGACGGTGGCGGCACCATTCCCCAACATGGCCGCGCTGGACCTGGCGCTGTCGATCAACCAGCCGCCGCCCTGCCTGACCGGCTTCATCCCGGCCGCAGAGTGGCGGTCACCGGCGGATACGAGCATCCAGCCGTTGCCCACGGGCACGTACTGCAAGATCCCGATGGAAACCCCGGCCAACAGCGTGCGCGGATCGCGCAACATCCCGTGTACGGACATTCCGGGCAAACGGGCCGCGACTCCGCGGGAATGCCGTGACCCCAAGCCGTATGTGCCCGCGGGTACCAACCCCTGGTACGGCGACCCCAATCAGATCTTGACCTGCCCCGCGCCCGCGGCGCGCTGTGATCAATCTGTCCGGCCGGGGATGGTGATCCCCGCGCCGTCGGTGGACAACGGGCTGAACCCGGCACCCTCGGACCGGGTCGCGGGCACACCCCCGCCCACCAGCGATCCGTTGTCCCGGCCGGGGTCGGGTACCGTGCAGTGCAATGGCCAGCAGCCCAACCCGTGTGCCTACAGACCCAGCGGGCCGCCCTCGGCGATCTACAGTCCCCAAAGCGGTGAACTGGTAGGGCCAGACGGAGTGAAATACTCCGTCGAGAACTCGACCAGAACAGGAGACGATGGATGGAAGGAGATGCTGGCACCAGCCGGCTGAACCCCATCGACACGGACGATTCGTTGACCACGCAGGACAAGGACGAGGATTCGACGGCACCCGAGACCGGAGCCGGGCAAACCGATCCGCAGGACGCCTCCGGGGATCCGGTGCAGTCCACCGATAGTGATGGCGACGTCGACGCCGGCCGGTCTGAGTCCGACGGTGCTGCCGAGCATGACGTGGAATCCGGCGAGCCCGTCGTGGCGGCGCCGCGCGGTCCGTCCCGGGTGGGTCGCGGGTGGCTGGCCGCAATCGCCGCGGTGCTGGTGCTCTGCGCCGGCGCCGTCGGGGCGGGTGGTTACCTCGCGTTGCACTACCACCACCAAACTCAACGGACCACCCGCAACGACGACGCGGCGCTGAAGGCCGCGGTGGAGTGCGTATCGGCGACCCAGGCGCCGGACACCAACGCGATGACGGCGAGCGAGCAGAAAATCATCGACTGCGGCACGGACGCCTTCCGCTCGCAGGCGTTGCTCTACACCAGCATGCTCGTGCAGGCGTATCAGGCCGCGAACGTCCACGTTCAGGTGTCGGATGCGCGGGCGGCTGTCGAACGCAACAACCCCGACGGTTCGATCGACATCCTTGTCGCGCTGCGCGTCAAGGTGGCCAGCGACCAGAACCAGAGCGAAACCGGTTACCGGTTGCGCGTGAAAATGGCCTTCGCCGAGGGGCAGTACAAGATTTCCAAGCTCGACCAGGTGACGAAGTGACGGTGGTGGTCGAACCGACTGCGCCCACGGCCATCCAGGAGTCATCGCGGGAAACCTTGGCGCCCTGGCGTTCTCGCGTCAGCGCATTCGCCGTCGACGCCCTGCCCGGCATCGCCGTGGTGACCACCCTGGCATTGGTGTGGTTCACCGTGCCGGCGAGCGGCGTGTGGTGGTGGCTGGCCATCTCCGTCCTCGGCATAGTGACCCTGCTGGTTCTTATCAATCGGCTACTGCTGCCGGTGATCACCGGGTGGAGCCTGGGCCGCGCGCTGAAGGGTATCGCGGTGACGCGACACACCGGCGCCGCTCCGGGACCGTGGACGCTACTCCTTCGGGACGTCGCCCACCTGCTCGACACCGTGTCGATCGTGGGATGGCTGTGGCCCCTGTGGGATTCACGTCGCCGTACCTTCGCCGACATGTTGGCCCGCACCGAAGTGCGCCGCCTGGAACCGGACACGGCGCCATCACACATCCGGCGCTGGAGCGCGGTCGCCGTGTCGAGCGCGGTGATCCTCTGTGTGGCCGGGGCCGCCGTGAGCTTTTTCGTGGTGTACTCCGCGGACCGGGCGACCGATCAGACCCGCGCCCAGATCGTCACGCAGGGGCCCAAGATGGTCGCCCAGATGCTGACGTATGACCCCAAGTCGCTGCACGACGACTTCGCGCGGGCACTGTCGCTGGCGACCGACAAATATCGCCCCCAGCTGGCGGCCCAGCAGGACCTGGTTCAGAAGGGGAACCCGGTCATCAACGAGTACTGGGTCACCAACAGCTCGATCGAATCGGCGAGCCCGGATCGGGCGACGATGCTGCTGTTCATGCAGGGCCGCCGCGGCACCGGGCCCGAGCAGCGCTACATCAGCGCCACGGTGCGGGTGAACTTCGCCAAGGGCAGCGGAAACACCTGGCGCGTGGACGATCTCAACGTGCTGACCAAGCCGAAACAGCCTGGGAGCGGTAAATGAGCCCGCGCCGCAGGTTTACTCCCGGCGAACGACCCCTCCTCCTCGCCGCGCGACCGGTCGAGGTCGAGGCGCCGCGACCATGGCTGGTGCCGTTGGCCAGCACGGTTGCCGCGGTGCTGATGGTCGCGGCGATCACCGCCTGCGCGCTGATGCTCGCCTCACACGCATCCCGGGAGCGGACCGCGTCGAAGGACCGCGAGGTGCTGAACTACGTGAGCGGCTTCCTGACGCAGTTCACCTCCATCGATCCGTTCCACGCCAACGACTACGTGAACCGGATCTTGGCGCAGGCGACCGGCGACTTCGCCAAGCAATACCAGAAGAACGCCAACGAGATCCTCCTCCAGGTCGCCCGGGCCGAACCGGCCACCGGCACCGTCCTGGACGCCGGCCTGGAGCGATGGAACGACGACGGCAGCGTCAACGTCATGGTGGCCACGGCGATCACCACCAAGTCGCCGGATGAAAAACAGGTATTGCAGAACGCCAATCGTTGGGCGGCAACCGCGACGCAGGAAGGGAACCAGTGGAAGATCAGCAACCTGCAGCAGGTGACGTGACCGCCGAGGAGAAGGCAGCCGCCCCCGCGGACGAGGCGACTGGAGCGGTGGAGGCCGACGGTCCGGAGGCAAGCGACGAAAAAGCCGATGCGACAACGGAGTCCGACGGGGCGGCGGCCGAGCCGGACGGTGCCGATGCCGAAACCACCAACGAGGACCCGGAGCAGATCAGCGACACGGCGCCGGCCGACGGCGAGCGGAAAAAGCGGCGGCCCGGTAAGGCTTGGGCCATCGTCGCAATGATCGCCGCCCTGCTGTTCGTCGGATCCGCCGCGTTCGCCGGCGCGATGACGCAGCCGTATCTGGCCGACCGGGCCACCGCCGCAACGAAACTGAACGTCGCGCGGACCGCGGCCAATGCGATCACCACGCTGTGGACGTACACGCCGGAAAACATGGACACTCTCGCCGACCGCGCATCCCGCTACCTCAGCGGCGATTTCGAAGCGCAGTACCGCAAATTCGTCGACGCGATCGTGGCCCCGAACAAGCAGGCCAAGATCACCAACAGCACCGAGGTCACCGGCGCGGCGGTCGAAACGCTGGAGGACTCGAACGCTTCGGTCATCGTCTACACCAACACGACCTCCACCAGCCCGCTGACCAAGAACGTCCCGTCGCTGAAGTACTTGTCCTACCGGCTGTTCTTGAAGCGGTCCAACAGCCGTTGGCTGGTGACCAGGATGACGACGATCACGTCGCTGGATTTAACGCCGAAAGTTTAGCGTCGGCGGCCGCCGGTGCCGAAATATACTGCACCGCATGGCTGTCACGTCACCGGTATCCGAACGATGGACCGTAGCGGCGCTGCTGCTATTGACCTTCGCCACCGGATTGGCCGACTCGATCAGTATCCTGGCGCTCGGCCACGTGTTCGTCGCCAATATGACCGGCAATGTGATCTTCCTCGGATTCTGGCTGGCTCCGAGCACCACCATCGACCTGACCGCCGTCGTGGTGGCACTGCCGACCTTCGTCTGCACGACAATCGTCAGCGGCCGACTGGCACGCCATTTCGGCCTCCGCACGCGAACGTGGATCACCACGGTACTGGCAATCGAGATCATCCTGCTGCTGGCGCTGGCGATCCTGGCGGGCACGGGAGTGCTGCGCTACCAGGGCAATTCCAAGCTGATCATGATCGGCATCCTCGCGGTGACGTTCGGCTTACAACACTCGAGTGCGCGCCAGTTCGGCATTCAGGAGCTGTCCACCACGGTGCTGACGTCGACGATCGTCAGCCTCGGGCTGGACAGCCACCTGGCCGGCGGCACCGGCGAACGCCACAGGCTGCGCATCGGCGTCGTCGCCACCATGTGCGCCGGCGCCTTCATGGGTGCGACGATGTCCAGATACGTGATCGCCCCGGTATTCCTGGTCACCGCGGCGGTGATCGCAACGAGCCTGCTGATCTTCCTGTTTGGTCCGGCTTCGACGAAAACTGCTGCGGCCGCCGCTAGTTGAACGCCAACCAGCTGGGCAGCGCCCGCTCGTGTGAATCGCAGAGCACCTGCCGGGTGTCGCACGATCCGCGCGGTGATCCCGCGCCGGCCCACATGCCCCCGGTGTCGCGGCGCAGCACGATCGCCGACGAGCCACCGCCGTCGAGCAGCACGGCGTTATCGCTGCCGAGTCCGCGGAACAGGTCCTGCATGTTGTCCGGGGTGTAGCTGCCGCCCTCGAAGATGTACATCTCGTCCTTTTGCCTGGCGTAAGCAATGGCCGTTCGGGCTGCGCTGGGCCCGCCGTCGTGCAGCTGCCCGGTGTTGCCGGGCGATAGCAGTCCGATGCCCGAGACCGCGACGAACTTCTCGTTCTTGCTGAGTAGGTCGGCGACCACCGGAGTGGCGGCGTCATAGTCGCTCTTTGCCTTCGGCCACACCACATATGGCGCACCGCCGGACGGCAGAATCATCGTTGACAGCGCGCTCCAGCTTTCGCCGCCACCGGACAAGCCCTGCTTGCCGGGGTAGGCGGCGGTACCGGTGACCGCCTGGTTGGCGCGACCCTGACCCTGGGTGTTGTCGACGAAGGCGCCCAGCGGCGAACTGCAGCCGGTCTGGCGCCACGATCCGCCCTTTTGCCCGCGGACGTCGAAGAAGTTGGCGTTGATCGCGATGGTCGGCTGGCCCATGCGCTGCCAGGCCTGCAGCGGTGCGTAGAGCTCCGAGGCCTGCCAGAGGCCCTCGCCGGTGCGGGCCCCGGGGTTGTTCTCGCACCGGGCCTGATCGCCCTGGTGCGTGTCGACCAACAGGTGCGGCGACAGGCGTCCCGCCGCGTTCTTGATGATCATCAGGTGGCCGCCGTTGTTCATCTCGTACCAGCTGCCGCCGGCGTTGAGCATCGGCGCGGGATGGCCGGGCCCGAAGTTGTAGACCAGGTAGGAACCACGGGTGCCGCCGATGGCATTGGCCAGCAGGTCGCGGCCGTCGGCGGCCCGGGCCAGGGGCTGTCCCGAGGTGATGGCCAGCGTGAAGCAGGCCGCGACGGCGGCGCAGCACGCCGCGAGCCGGCGGAAGCTGGCGCGTCGGGTCAGCACGATAGCCCTTTCCGCCCGGAACTGATGCAACAGAAACATCATCAGCCTCAGAAGTCACACTGTCAACATAAATAACGTTGTGGTGACGGTACGGCTACGTGCGAATTACGCTTGCTCCCTTGAACTTTCGGGTTCCGTGACGGGGGGATCGGCCGGCTCGGTGGCGACGGGTTCGGCCGGCCCGACGACGGCTGGATCGGTGGCGGTAGCGGCTCGGGTTCGGCCGCCGCGGCGGCCGGGTCCGCGTGCTTGCCGCGGCGGGCCTGGTGCTGCGCCTGGTGCTCCTGGGCGATCGCCAGTTCGACCGCGCCCTGAATCCGGTGAAAGCCCTTGCGGTCGTAAAGGTGCGTGATGATGCCACCGAGCAGCAGTCCGATGACGAGTCCGATCGTCGTCATGGTCAGGGCCTGGGTCAGGCCGGCGTCGCCATGTCCGCCGAAGTAGAGCAGCGACCGGGCCCCGAGGAAGACCTGGTGCATCGGTTCGAATTCGGCCAGCCAGCGGAAGAAGGACGGTGCGGCCTCCAGTGGCACCGTGGCGCCTGCCGACGGTAGCCCGAGGATCACGAAGATGAGCATGCTGACCAGCATTCCGGCGGTGCCCAGCACCGAGAGCAGGGAACTGGACGTGATGCCCACGGCGGCGATCGCGAAGACGCCGAACGCCCAGAGCTGCCAGCTGTGGTCGATGGGCATGCCGAGCCCGTCGGCGATCGCCAGATACACCGCCGAGGTGATTAGCCCCAGCAGCACCATCATGGCCCACTTCAGCAGCAGCGTCTGGAATCTGGAAATCCTGACCTGCTCCGCGAACCGGTACACCGGCCCGAATTCGGCCGGCACGTAACCGAGCAGCGCGTCCACCAGCGTGCTGACCACGATGCTGCCGGTGAATCCGGCCAGCAGCAGCAAGAGCGCGTAGTAGAAGGCGGATAGGCCGTTGCCGGTGCCATTCGGCAGCGGGTTGTACACGTTCGACTGGATGTCGATAGGGGCGCTCAGGCCCACCTGGGCCGCCCCGGCCAGCGGTGCGCCGCCGGTCTGCGCGGCCACCTCCGCCATAACCCGTTGCCCGGCTATGCCGTTGGCCATCCCCATCGCCGTATTGAGGGTCTGACCGGCGATGCTCGCGCCGAGCGTGCCGGCCCTCGGATTGGTGGAGACCGTGATCGACGGCCGGTCCGCGCGGGCGGGAAGCACCGCACTGGTCGCGAAGTCCCGCAACTTCGACGAGAAGCTCGGCGGTATCAGCACCTGGCCATATACCCGGCCGGTGTCCATTTGGTGTTTGGCCTCGCTACGGGAGAGCACGCGAACGTCGAACTTGTTCTTGTCCAATCCATTGACCAGGCGGTCGGTGATCTGTGCGCCCCCGGGGCCGGCGTCCTCGTTCACCACCGCGATGGGGAAATGACGCAGGTTGGTGCTCGGGTTCAGAATGCCGCCGAGATAGAGCGCGCACAGCGCCGACATCAATGCCACGGTGATCACCAGGGGCGCCGCCCAGAACCGTACGGTGCGGACCGCCTTGATGTTCCGGTCGGGATTGGGCGCCGCGTGCTGCGGGTGCGAGTGAGGCATGCCGACTCCTGTCTGTCGTGCTCACTCTATGGGCTGCGGAGCCGACCCTCTATGGCCTCAGTCACCCAGCTTCGCGTGCATCTCCCAGATCAGCAGTTCCGACGGCTCGCTCGCCGACACGCGCCGGCCGTCGGCATCGGTGAATCGGACGGCATCGCCCTCGGTCACCGCGCCGATTCCCTCCACGCCGACCCGGCCCCGGGCTACGAAAAGGTGCAGGTAGGGAGCCTGCGGAAGGCCCACCGCGGCACCGGGCTCCAACCGTGTCACGTGCAGCGCGGCGTTGCGATTGTGCAGGGTGATCGTGGCATCATGTGCCGACATGCCTGAGGCGATCGTCACAAGATTGTTCGCCAACAGCTTCTCGTCGATCTCATCCTGTTGGTAGCTCGGTTGGACACCGGCCTCATCGGGGACCACCCACATCTGCACGAAATGAACCGGCTCAGTGGGGGAATCGTTTCGCTCGGAGTGCAGGATTCCGCTGCCGGCCGACATGCGTTGCGCCAGGCCGGGATAGATCACCCCATGATTGCCGGCGGAGTCGTGATGCGACAGTTCGCCGCGCAGCACCCAGGTCACGATCTCCATATCCCGGTGCGGATGGGTGTCGAATCCCGTTCCCGGCGAGACGATGTCGTCGTTGTTCACCAGCAGCAGCCCGAAATGGGTGTTGTCCGGGTCATAGTGGTCACCGAAGGAGAAAGAGTGCCGGGACGTCAGCCACGGGGTGCTGGTGACGGCCCGAGTTCCCGCGTCCCGTATCTCCGTGGTGGCGGACATCACCCCAGCGTAATCATTTGCCGCGTCAGGTCACCGCCGCGGTGAGCAACCCCTGGGCGTGCCGAAGCGCCGTGTCGAGTTCCGGCAACGTCAGCCCGGTGGAGTGACCCAGGTGGATCTCGATCTGGTACTCCGGCTGGCCGTCATGGCCGAATATCGGCAGCACGACGAATTCCGTTGTGGCCAAGTCTGTCTCGAGAACATCGGTGACGGACTGCAGGGTCACCATCGTCATCAGCGTGGTGAGCTGGCGGGTGACCTGGGCCGTCGGCTCCAGCGAGGCCAGCACATCGGCAAGCCGAGTGTGCAGCGACCGGTGAGTGTCGTCGAACCGCCACGCGCCGTAGCCGCGGGCGCGAATATCGGCGAGTACCCGTCGGTGCGCGGCGATTTCGGCGCGGGTCAGCCTGGGCATCACGCGATGCAACCACGCTTCGACGAAGTCGTCGTCGCGCCAGGCCATGGCGACCAGCCCGAACGGCGGGTCGATCGGGAAGCGCTGCCCCACGGCATGCTCCCCGTCGGTGCCATGGCCGACCGCGTCGACGGTGGTCAAGTGCCGGGCACCGATCCTCGACATCGAACAGCCCGCCTTAAGCGTGTGGTGCAGGAAGCGCAGCGCGTCACGCCCGCGGTCTAGCAAGGGAAATTGCTCGCGCAGGCCGTGCACCAGTCCGAACAATCCACTGCCCAGCACGTAGCGGCGATCGCCGCCGCGCGCCACCCAGGCCCGCCGTTCCAGTTCGGCCAGCACCAGGGCGCAGGTCGAGGTGCTGATCGCGCAGCTCTTCGCCAACTCGGCCGACGTCTGGCCGTGTGGCGAATTCGCCAACGTGGCAAGGACGTTCATTACCCGGGCGGTGGGCGGTGATTTGGCGTCCGATTCGCCGCGGGTCTGGGCCATTGACGTATCCATCGCCACCTCCTTACGATCCGTCCAAAATCCAAAGTTACGGGTCCTAATATTAGGAGATAGTCGTGTTCAAGGTGGGAGTGTGGGGGCCGGGCTCGATGGGTGTGGTCGCCCTTCGTGGTGTGATCGACCATCCGGAGCTGCAACTGGTCGACGTCGTCGTGCACAGCGATGCCAAAGCCGGTCGCGATGCGGGAGAGCTCTGTGGCATCGCGCCCGTCGGCGTGGTGGCCGCCCAGGACCCGGCGGCCATGCTGGCCGGCGACGCCGACGTGGTGGTGTACGCGGCCGGCGCGAACATGCGGCCACTGGAGGCCGTCGAGGACATGGTGTCGATCCTGCGGGCCGGGAAGAACGTGGTGTCGTGCTCGGTGGTGCCGCTGGTATTTCCCGACGCCGTCGACGCCGCCTTCACCGATCCGCTGCGCCAGGCCGCGATCGACGGAGGTGTGTCGTTCTTCACCACCGGCATCGACTCCGGGTTCGCCAATGACGTGCTGCCGCTGGTCCTCACCGGCGTCTCCCGTGTGATCGAGTCGGTGCGGGTGACCGAGATGTTCAATTATGCGACCTATCCGGACAAGTCCGCCGTCTACGAGATCCTCGGGTTCGGCCAGCAGCCGGACTACCCGGCCTTCGCGGCCCAGCCGGGGATCTTCACCTTCGGCTGGGGCCCGGTGCTGCACCAGTTGGCCGCCGGGCTGGGCGTCAAGATCGACAACATCGAGGAGAGCAACGAGCGGATCCCCGCCACCGAGTCCTTCGATACCCCCACCGGTCACATCGCCGCCGGAACCATCGCCGCGATGCGTTCGACGCTCACCGCCTACGTGGACGGGAAGCCGACTTTCGTGCTCGACCACGTGACGCGCATGCGTGATGACATCGCCCCGGACTGGCCGCAGCCGCGCATCTCCATTACGCCGAAAGACCTCGGCTACGGGCCGGCGTCCGGGCAGGGGCTGTACCGGGTGGAGATCGAGGGCTCGCCGAGCATGCGCTGCGAATTCGAGATGGCCGAGGACGCAGACCACGACCTGGGGGCCCGCATCGCCGGGTCGTCGCGGATGGTCAACGCCATCCCCGCAGTATGCGTGGCCCCGCCTGGACTCCTGTCCGCGCTGGATCTGCCGCTGATCACCGGGACCGGCCTCGTGCGTCCGGTGCCGGGCCCGCCGCCGGACAGCCGGCTGTTTTAAGCCCGTCCGCCGGGAAACGTCGCAGCGGCGAGCTGCAGGATCTCGGCGCGGTCGGCCGGCAGGATGAACCCGGCGGCGATCGCCGCGTCGAGGGCCGCGGTGAAACTTTCCAGGTATTGCGTGCCGCCGCCCGGGATAGAGCCGCTGAATTGTGTTGGTGTCGAACAGCTCTCCGGAGCCGAAGATCGCCGACATGATGCTCTCTTGGCCGCCCAGGCCTGACGTCCTGGCGATCGGCACGTCCACCCATGGGGTCCTGATACCACCGCGGGCGAGTCCGTTGCCATCCGGAACGGGTTGCGGCCCAGTCGCTTTCGCGGACCTCGAGCGGGTCTGCGCCCGGCGGGGGTTCGCCGGTGGCGACCCAGGTGTTCAGCGCGGCCAGCGCCGCCTGCACCACGTAGTGGTGCTGCGGGCCGAAGTTGATGTTGTGCGCCAATTGCTGGCCCATCAACAGGTTGGTCGGCGTGTAACCGGCCACGATGGTCTCGAGCGGGGCCGAGCCGCTGTCGATGAACGCAACCTGGATCGTGTAGTTGTCGGCGTGGGCGGCACCGGCGATTTCCCAGACCCGCAGCCGCTCGTTATCCGGCTGCCTGGCGAAGTAGTAGCCCTCGCGCGGGCCGCCGAACACATCGGTCTCGGTGATGACCGTCAGCAGCGGGACCCGCAGTTCCGGGCGGAACGTAACAGCTTGTGTCGCAGGGTCTTCTTCGAAGATCGAGCTGCCATCCAGCGGGGCGGCCGGGCCGAACCGGGAGTGCACCAGGTATCCGTCGTAGATGCGGGCAAGCGGATCGACGGCGTTGATGTACGTCGTGAGGAACATCGCGGACTGGGATTCACCCAGCGCGATGACACGTTGTGCGGGCAAGCCTCGCAGGATGGCGCCGTGTTCGCCACTCTTGATGAGGCCGCCGATTTGGGAGAAGATGTCGTAGGAGAACGCGTCGCCCGGATGGTGCAGGGCCGCATACCGTTGCGGGTCTTGTCTTTTCAGTGACATATCCGTGCCGAGCAGGCTTTCGCCGCCCTCGACTCCCACCCGCTGGGCCGAGACCGCGACGTAGGCGTAACCGGCGCGCAGCATTTCGCGGTGCGCCATCATCCACACCGCGGCGGCGTCGATGCCACCACTCACGTTGAGCCATTCGACGAGCACCGTCCCGTTGAACCGGGCCGGTTCGGACGGCGTCAACACCACGGCGCGGGTGGTGAAATCGGCTGAGCCCGAGGGTGTTACGTCCCAGCGGCCATCGGGACCCAGCTCGTTGACCGGGGTGTAGCGGCAGGCCGTGCCGGCGACCAGGAATTCCTCGACGTCGTAGCCCACGTCGGCCAGGTCAAAGGCGCTCAGCAGCAGCGCCGGCTTGCCAGGGGTGGGCGTCACCTGGGTGGCGTTCGTCATGCGAGCATCCTTCTTACCTCTGGCCCGAGGACAGCGAACTGGGCAGCCCGAATTTTGTGAACAACGTGTCGTCGAGGAACGCCACCACATGGGATACCTTGTCTCCACGCACATCCAGCACATGCAACTGAAAAGGAACATGCACCTCGCCGGCGCGCATGTACATGGCTGCGGCGGGCTGCCCGTTGGCGATCAGCGGCAGCATGCGCATGTCCCCGCTGCCCTCCGCGGGGCACTGCTGATGAATGAGGGTGACGATGGCCCCCGCGCCCTGATACCAGCCGGTGTACGGCGGCATCTCCCAGATCGCCTCTGCGGTGAACAGGTCGACCAGCCGGTCGATGTCGTAGGTTTCGAACGCGGCGATGTAGCGTGCCAGCAGATCCTGGGCCTCGGCCGAATCCGGCTGCACCAGTTCGTCTTCGGCGCTGGGCCCAATCGCTTCGAGCTGAGACCGGGCCCGCTGCAACAGGCTGTTGACGGCGGTGGTGGTGGTTCCGACCGCATCGGCCACCTCGGCGGAGCGCCACTGCAGCACGTCGCGAAGCAGCAGCACCGCCCGTTGCCGCGGCGGGAGGTGTTGCAGCGCAGCGACAAACGCCAACCGCACCGACTCCCGCGACCCGACGACGACTGACGGGTCGGCCGGATGCTCGGTCAGCTCCGGCAGCGGCTCTAGCCACGGCACCTCGCGTCGCTCCACCAGCTCGGCGCTCGGGTCCGAGCTCGGAGCACCCAAACCCACCGGCAGCGGCCTGCGCTGGCGTCCCTCCAGCGCGGTCAGGCAGGTGTTGGTGGCGATGCGATGCAACCAGGTCCGCATCGAGGACTTGCCTTCGAAACGGCCGTACGCCTTCCAGGCCCGCAACAGGGTCTCTTGCACCAGGTCCTCCGCGTCGTGCAGGGACCCGGTCATCCGGTAGCAGTGGGCCAGCAGTTCGCGGCGATAGGGTTCGGCGTGCGCCGAGAAATCCTCGCCGGTTACCGGGTCACCTTCAGAGTTCTGCGCGAGAAGGCTCATCCGCAAGAGCCTACGCAGTGTCGGGGCGTCCGGCCCGCATCAGCGACCATTACGCTGCCCGTAATGACTAGGACCTCCAAGTGAACCGCACCGAACGCAGTTTCGACGGCTTCGGCGGTGTGCGCATCGTCTACGACGTGTGGACACCCGACACCGCCCCGCGAGCCGTCCTGGTGCTCTCACACGGTCTCGGCGAGTACGCCCGTCGCTACGACCACGTCGCACAGCGCTTCGGCGAGGCCGGCCTGGTCACCTACGCGCTGGACCATCGCGGGCACGGCCGCTCCGGCGGTAAGCGGGTGCTGGTGCGCGACATCCGCGAGTACACCTCCGACTTCGACACCCTGGTCGGCATCGCCACCCGGGAACACCACGGCCTCAAGTGCATCGTGCTGGGGCACAGCATGGGCGGCGGAATCGTCTTCGCCTACGGCGTCGAACGCCCGGACAACTACGACCTGATGGTCCTGTCGGGGCCCGCGGTCGCGGCCCAGGATCAGGTCTCGCCGCTGCTGGCGCTGACCGCCAAGGTGCTCGGTGCCGTCGTGCCCGGGCTGCCGGCGCAGGAGCTCGACGTCGACGCCATCTCCCGCGACCCCGCGGTGGTGGCCGCCTATAAAGACGACCCGCTGGTGTATCACGGCAAGGTGCCGGCCGGCGTCGGCCGCGCGTTGCTGCAGGTCGGCCAGACGATGCCGCGGCGGGCACCGGCCCTGACGGCGCCGCTGCTGGTGGTGCACGGGGAGCAGGACCGGCTGATCTCCGTCGCGGGCAGCCGTCGCCTCGTCGAGTGCGTGGGGTCCACCGACGTCGAGTTGAAGGTCTACCCGGGGCTCTACCACGAGGTTTTCAATGAGCCTGAACGCGAGCAGGTGCTTGATGACGTGGTCTCCTGGATCACCGCTCGCCTGTGAGGGCGGGCGTGTCGGCCCGCTCCCGTACTTTGGCGCTATGACACGCAGCGGCGACGATGCAGAGCGAAGCGACGGGGAGGAGCGGCGCTATGACTGACGACAAGATGCTGGCGCGCATCGCCGCACTGCTGCGTCAGGCCGAGGGCACCGACAATACCCACGAAGCCGACGCGTTCATGTCCGCCGCGCAACGGCTCGCGACGGCGGCGTCCATCGACCTTGCGGTGGCGCGCTCCCATTCGGCCCAGCGGTCGTCGGCGCAGACGCCGACGCAGCGCACCATCACCATCGGGGCCGCCGGCACCAAGGGGTTACGCACGTATGTGCAGCTGTTCGTGCTGATCGCCGCGGCCAACGATGTGCGCTGCGACGTGGCCTCGAATTCGACGTTCGTGTACGCCTATGGGTTCGTCGAGGACATCGATGCCAGCCACGCCTTGTACGCCGGCCTTGTCGTCCAGATGGTCCGCGCGTCGGACGCCTACCTGGCCTCGGGTGCGCATCGTCCCACGCCGACGATCACCGCCCGGCTGAACTTTCAGCTGGCGTTCGGGGCACGCGTCGGCAAGCGGCTGACCGAGGCGCGCGACCAGGCCCGGTGGGAAGCCACCAAAGACCGCCGTCGGTCACCGGGTACCGCTATCGCGTTGCGGGACAAGGAGGTCGAGCTGGTGGACTACTACCGCGGTGCGTCGAAGGCGCGCGGCACCTGGCAGGCCGGCCGGGCGTCGGCGGGGTATTCGTCGGCAGCGCGGCGTGCCGGGGACCGGGCCGGCAAGCGAGCGCGGCTCGGCCACAGTCCCGAACTTCCCGGGGCGCGGAGCGCGCTGAGCGGGTGACTGGGGGGAACTCGCCGCGCCGGGATTCTCAACGTTCCAAGGTCTATGCGGCTGAGGAGTTCGTTCGGACGCTGTTCGACCGAGCCGCCCAGCACGGTTCACCGGTGGTGGAGTTCTTCGGCACACAGTTGACGCTGCCGCCGGAGGGGCGATTCGGTTCGGTGGCCACCGCGCAGCGCTACGTGGACGACGTGCTGGCGCTGCCGGCGGTGCGGCAACGGTGGCCGGCGGTCGCGCCGCTGCGGGTGCGGGAACGGCGCGCCGCCAGCGCCGCGCACTACGAAAACCGCGACGGCACAGGCGTTATCGCAGTTCCCGATCGCGACACCGCCGACTGGGCGCTGCGTGAGCTGGTAGTGCTGCACGAAGTGGCGCATCATTTGTGCCAGGCCGAGCCGCCGCACGGCCCCGAGTTCGTTGCGACGATCTGCGAGTTGACGGAGCTGGTGATGGGACCGGAACTGGGGCACGTGCTGCGCGTGGTCTACGCCAAGGAGGGCGTGCGGTGAGCCCCGCCGATCCCGACGCGCGGGCACGCGACGTCGAAGCCCGGATGACCGACGACGAGCGATTCGCGCTGCTGGTGTCGGTGATGGGGGCCGGCGACATGTGGCCGGTGCGCGACGAGCGCATCCCTCCGAATGTGCCGATGAGTGCGGGATACGTGCCGGGAGTCCCCCGTCTCGGTGTGCCGGCTTTGCTGATGAGCGATGCCGGTCTGGGCGTCACCAACCCCGGGTTCCGCCCGAGCGACACGGCCACCGCGCTGCCCGCCGGTCTGGCGCTGGCCGCCAGCTTCAATCCGTCGCTGGCCCGGGCCGCGGGCGAAGTGATCGGCCGCGAAGCGCGCAGCCGCGGGTTCAACGTGCAGCTGGCCGGCGCGATGAACCTGGCCCGCGACCCGCGCAACGGCCGCAACTTCGAATATCATTCCGAGGATCCACTTTTGACCGCCACGATGGCCGCCGAGTCGATCGAGGGCATCCAGCGCCATGGCGTGATCTCGACGGTCAAGCACTACTCGTTGAACTGCAACGAAACCAATCGGCACTTCCTGGACGCGGTCATCGATCCCGACGCCCACCGCGAATCCGACTTGCTGGCTTTCGAATTGGCGATCGAGCGCTCGCAACCCGGCGCGGTGATGACCGCCTACAACAAGATCAACGGCGATTATGCCGCGGCGAACACCGCCTTGATCAACGACGTGCTGAAAGGCGCCTGGGGTTACCGCGGGTGGGTGATGTCGGATTGGGGTGCCACGCCGAGCTGGCAGTGCGCCCTGGCCGGCCTCGATCAGGAGTGTGGGGCCCAGATCGACGCGCTGTTATGGCAGGCCGAGTCCTTCGGTCCGCCGCTGCGCGACGCGTACGCCGACGGCCGGCTTACCAAGGAGCGCCTATCGGACATGGTTCGCCGGATCCTGCGGTCCATGTTCGCCGTCGGTGTCGACAACGCAGATCCGGCGGCGCCACCGGACCTGGCTGCGCACAACGAGATTGCGCTGAACATCGCGCGGCAGGGAACGGTGCTACTGACCAACCGGGGCATGTTGCCGTTGGCGCCAGGGTCGAGCGCGCGCATCGCCGTCATCGGCGGGTATGCGCACCTGGGTGTGCCGGCCGGATACGGTTCCAGCACCGTCGTTCCGCCGGGCGGATACGCGGGCGTGGTCCCGATCGGTGGCACGGGGCTGGAGGCCGGGCTGCGCAATCTGTACCTGTTGCCGCCGAGTCCGCTGGACGAGTTGCGAAAACAGTTTCCGCACGCCCAGATTGAGTTCGATCCCGGAATCAGTTCGGCCGAGGCGGTGCGGGCGGCGCGCAGCGCTGACATCGCGATCGTGTTCGCGGTGCGCGCGGAGGGCGAGGGCTTCGACATCGCCGACCTCTCGCTGCCGTGGGGCCAAGACGAGCTGATCACGGCGGTGTCGGCGGCCAACCCCAACACCGTGGTGGTGCTGCAGACCGGCAATCCGGTATCGATGCCCTGGCGGGGATCGGTGAACGCCATTGTGCAAGCGTGGTTTCCGGGCCAGGCAGGGGCCCGGGCGATCGCGGAGGTTCTCACCGGGAAGGTGAATCCGTCGGGCCGGCTGCCGATCACTTTTCCGGCCGATCTGGCCCAAACGCCGCGCCCGCAGCTGCCCGGCGCCGGCGAACCGTGGGGGACACCGACCACGATCGACTACGTCGAAGGAGCCGACGTGGGCTACCGCTGGTTTGCCAAGCGCGGTCACGAACCGATGTTCGCTTTCGGTCATGGGTTGTCCTACACCAGGTTTGACTATCGCGATCTGGTGGTCAGCGGCGAAGAAACGCTCCGCGCCAGCTTCAGCATCGTCAACGTCGGTGAGCGCGCCGGGGCGGACGTAGCCCAGCTGTACCTGACGGCCGCCGCCGGTGAACCGTGTTTGCGGCTGTTGGGATTCGCGCGGGTGGAGCTCGAGCCGGGTGCGACCCACCGGGTGAGTGTCGAGGCGGACCCGCGCCTGCTCGCCCGCTACGACGGCAGCGCCAAGGGCTGGCGGATCCGTCCGGGCGCCTATACGGCGGCGGTGGGGACGTCGGCGATAGCGATGCGGCTGGAAGCCACGGTCGAGCTGACCGGTCGTACGTTCGGGCGATGAATCACACGGGCGCACACCCGAACGCACGACCGGCCCGACGGATTACTTGACGGGGGTCAGCGCGTCGCCGCACGTGCAGCGGTAGGGCTCACCCGAACCCGAGCAGTGGCAGGGGACCTCGATGCGGACGCGACAGCCGCAGCCTTCGTGGCCGCACGTCAGTTCGGTCCCGGCCTCGTAAGTTGCCATTTAACTCACCCTTTTCTCGTTGTGGTGACTCGTGCGGTGCGGGTCGACCGCACCCTCACTATATACCCCCCATGGGTATACGGTAAATGGGCGCACCGGCTCGATGCCTGCCCGGCTCTCCGTGCCAACACCGTCGGGCGCGGCTAGCGTGGGCGTCATGACCGAGAAACCAACCCCCAAAGACGTCGACGCATTTTTGGACAGCACGGTGGTCGGACGGCGATCCGTCATTGAGCGCGGCCCTGGAGGCCAGCAGCGCGGCCGGATTGCCGCCGATTGCGGTATCGGTGCAGCAGGGAAAATTCTTGAGCCTGCTCGCCGGTGCCATCGGTGCGCGCAGCATCCTCGAGCTCGGCACGCTGGGCGGTTTCAGCACCATCTGGCTGGCGCGCGGCGCCGGCCCGCAAGGGCGAGTGGTGACGCTGGAATACGAGCCCAAGCACGCCGAGGTGGCGCGGGCCAACCTGGAGCGGGCCGGTGCTCGCCGATCGGGTGGAGGTGATCGTCGGGGCCGCGCTGGACACGCTGCCGACGGTGACCGGTCCCTTCGATCTGATTTTCATCGACGCCGACAAAGAGAACTACCCCGCCTATCTGGAGTGGGCGGTGCGACTGGCCCGCCCCGGCGCGGTCATCGTGGCGGACAACGTGATTCGGCAGGGGCAGATCCTCGATCCGGAATCCAACGCTCAGGCGCAGGCGGTGCGCCAAACGCTGCAGGCGATGGGCGAGGATCCGCGGCTGGACACCGCGGTGATCCAGACGGTGGGCGCCAAGCACTGGGACGGCTTCGCGCTCGCGTTGGTGCGGTAGGCGTCAGCGCGGGGCGAGGTCGGCGACGGCCTGCTCGGCGGAGGTGAGTTCGCCTATCCGCAACGCGGTTTCGCCGGCGTACAGGGCCGCGCTGTCCAACCAGGAATCGGGCACGCCGGCCACCGGCGCCAGCGGCGTGAAGAACGGGAAGGCCGGCGACTGCAGACGCATCAGCGGCCCCGCGTCGAAATAGCCCAGCGCCGACAGCGGGCGGCTTGCCGCGTTAAGGGCGGCGGGCAGCGCCTTGGCCTTCCCGTCTCGGCCGCACCACCGGCGGGTGGCCGCGTTGGGCACGACGCGGTGGCGCAACGGCCAGCTCAGGCCGAACAGGTTGGTTTCGATCGTCGTGTCCGCCCGCAAGATTCGCCGCTGGTACTCGCGGTTCGCGTTGGCCTCGTGCGTCAACAGGAATCGCGTGCCGGCGATGACACCGCTGGCGCCGGCGTCCAGCGCGGCGCGGGTGTCGGCGCCGGTGGCGATGCCGCCGGCCACGAACACCGGACGGTTGTCGGCCACGGCGAGGGCGCGCGGCAGAAAGTCCAGCGCCGCCATGGTTCCCACGAGATGGCCGCCGGCCTCGCGTCCCTGAGCGATCAAACCGTCGGCGCCACAAGCGATCGCGGCGTGCGCCTGCGCCTCGGTGCCCACCATCACGAAGACGAAGATCCCGGCATCGCGCAGATGCGCGACGAGCCCCCGCTTCTCGCCGAACGCCAGCACGACGGCGTCCACCCGCGGCCTCGACGCAGACCGCGACGTGACGACGATGAACGAAGGGCATCAACAGGTTTACCGCGACGGCGCGGTCAGGCGCCTGTGCGCGCACCCGTTCGATCGACGTTCGTAGCCGGCGGGGCGTGTCGATGCCCAGCGTGCCCAGTCCGCCCGCCCGGGCGACCGCGCCCGCCAACGCCGCACCCGCCAGTCCGCCGCCCATGCCGGCCTGCCCGATCGGCACATCGAGGCGCAGCCGGTCCGCGATATCCATGACCTAAGACGCTACGCGCGTGTGTCTATACGGCCCGCCGGAGCGGCCCCGTCGGGGCGCCGACTTTCGTTGCTGGGCAATGGCGTGCGGGCGTAATCTTGACAGCAGATGGATGGGTGCAGTCCGGCTCAAAAGGCTTGCTGCATAACAGAAAGGTCACAAAATGAGTACAGTCCATTCATCAATCGATCACCATCCCGATTTGTTGGCTCTGCGTGCGCGCTATGAGCGCGTTGCCGAGTCGATGAGCGCGCATGTCACGTTCGGTCTGGTCCTGCTGACGGGCCTGTATGTGGCCGCGTCGCCGTGGATCGTTGGATTCAACGCCATGGCATCGCTTGCCACGTCCGACCTGATCGTGGGGATCGCGGCGGCGTTTCTGGCCTACGGGTTCGCGACGACGCTGGATCGCGCGCACGGCATGACCTGGACGTTGCCGGTGCTGGGCGTGTGGGTCATCGTCTCGACGTGGATCCTGCCGGATGTCACGCTGAGCGCCGGCACGACCTGGTCGAATGTCGTTGCGGGTGCGTTGCTGACGTTCTTGGGTCTCAACGCGACCTACTTCGGCATGCGCACGCGCGCGGCGGGCACGCACGCATAATCGTCGAACTCGGATAGGCGGCAAGGCATTTCGTCCGACCCGGGCCGAATCAGCGCGGCCCGGGGCGGCGATCAGCCGCAGACCGCGCCGATGGCGGCCGAGCTGACCAGCTTCACGTACTTGGCCAGCACGCCGGTCTTGTAGCGCGGCTCCGGCGGGCTGAAATCCTTTCGCCGAGACTCGAATTCGGCCGGATCGGCCAGCACGTCGAGCACCTGGCCGGCCACGTCCAGGCGGATGCGGTCGCCGTCGCGCAGGAAGGCGATCGGCCCGGCGTCGACCGCCTCTGGCGCGATGTGGCCGACGCACAGGCCGGTGGTCCCGCCGGAGAACCGGCCGTCGGTCAGCAGCAGCACGTCCTTGCCGAGACCGGCACCCTTGATGGCGCCGGTGATGGCCAGCATTTCGCGCATGCCGGGCCCGCCCTTGGGGCCTTCGTAGCGGATCACCACCGCGTCACCCTTGGTGATGGTGCCGTCCTCCAGGGCGTCCAGTGCGGCCCGCTCGCCGTCGAAAACCCTTGCGGTGCCCTCGAACACATCGGAATCGAAACCGGCCGACTTGACCACCGCCCCCTCGGGCGCCAGCGAGCCCCGCAGGATGGTGATCCCACCGGTCGGGTGAATGGGATTGCTCAGCGCGCGCAGCACCTTGCCGTCCGGGTCGGGCGGGGCGATCTGCGGCCAGATTCTCGGCCACCGTCGCACCGGTCACCGTCAGGCAATCGCCGCGCAGCAGGCCCGCGTCCAGCAGCGCCTTCATCATCACCGGCACGCCGCCGATGTGGTCGACGTGGGACATGACGTGGCGGCCGAACGGCTTCACGTCGGCGAGGTGCGGAACCTTCGACCCGATCCGGCTGAAATCGTCGAGCGAGAGCTCGACGCCGGCCTCGTGGGCGATGGCCAGCAGGTGCAGCACCGCGTTGGTCGAGCCGCCGAACGCCATCACCACCGCGATCGCGTTATCGAACGCCTCCTTGGTGAGGATGTCGCGGGCGGTGATGCCGCGCCGCAGCATTTCGACGACGGCCGCACCGCTGCGCCTGGCGAACCCGTCGCGGCGGCGGTCGGTCGCCGGTGGCGCCGCGCTGCCGGGCAACGACATCCCGAGTGCCTCGGCGGCGCTGGCCATGGTGTTGGCGGTGTACATGCCGCCGCACGCGCCCTCACCGGGACAGATCGCGCGTTCGATGGCGTCGACGTCCTCGCGGGGCATCAGGCCCCGGGCGCAGGCGCCGACCGCCTCGAACGCGTCGATGATGGTGACCTCGCGCTCGGTGCCGTCGGACAGCTTGGCCACCCCGGGCAGGATGGACCCCGCGTAGAGGAACACCGAGGCCAGGTCCAGCCGCGCGGCGGCCATCAGCATTCCGGGCAGCGACTTGTCGCAGCCGGCCAGCAGCACCGAGCCGTCCAGGCGTTCGGCCTGCATCACCGTCTCGACGCTGTCGGCGATCACCTCGCGCGACACCAGCGAGAAGTGCATCCCCTCGTGGCCCATCGAGATGCCGTCGGACACCGAGATGGTGCCGAACTCCAGCGGGTATCCACCGGCCGAGAACACGCCTTCCTTGACCGCCTTGGCGAGCCGGTCCAGGGAGAGGTTGCACGGGGTGATCTCGTTCCAGGACGAGGCCACGCCGATCTGCGGCTTGGCGAAGTCTTCGTCTCCCATGCCTACGGCCCGCAGCATGCCACGGGCGGCGGCCTTCTCCAGGCCGTCGGTGACGTCACGACTACGCGGTTTGATGTCGGCGGTTGCCGCCGAATCGGTGGTGGGCATTGTTCAAGTATGCGCTGGCCAGTCGCGATACCCATTTCCGGGGTGATACCCCGCCGGGGTATAAGCTGAAGTTCGGCATGAAATGCCGCCGCAGGGCGGGTGATTCAGCAGGGGTGACAGATGACGAACGACCACGGGTACTCGCAGCAGAAGGACAACTACGCCAAGCGGCTGCGGCGCATCGAGGGCCAGGTGCGTGGCATCGCCCGGATGATCGAGGAGGACAAGTACTGCATCGACGTCCTCACCCAGGTCAGCGCCGTCAACAGCGCCCTGCGTTCGGTCGCCCTGAATCTGCTCGACGAGCACCTGAGTCACTGCGTCACCCGTGCGGTCGCCGAGGGGGGCGGAGGGAACGAGCCGACGACAAGCTCGCCGAAGCCTCCGCCGCCATCGCGCGCCTGGTGCGTTCCTGATTCGGTTTGTCAATCAGTGATGTAGTTGAGACCTTCGCTACGGCCGTGATTCAGGGGGAGGGGTAGTTGCGGTCCGTACGGTAAGGCAGTGTGATCGCATTAGGCGCGACAACCCAGGAAGTGGGTAGTCCGGCCGATATAGAAGCCATGACTGCCGAAATCAACGCTGCCGGGCGAACGTGGACTCCACGCATCGCGGCTCAGCTGGCTGTGCTGGCCGCGGCGGCCTTCACCTACGTCACCGCTGAGATTCTGCCGGTTGGCGCGCTGCCGGCCATCTCTCGCGACCTGCACGTCAGTTTGTTCGCGGTGGGAACGCTATTGACCTGGTATGCCTTCGTAGCGGCCCTGACGACGTTCGCGCTGGTGCGCTGGACCGCGCATTGGCCGCGGCGGCGCGCGCTCATGCTCAGCCTGACCTGCCTGACCGCCTCACAGGTGATCTCGGCCCTGGCGCCCAATTTCGCGGTTCTGGCCGCCGGGCGGGTGCTCTGCGCGATCACCCACGGCCTGCTGTGGGCGGTCATCGCACCGATCGCGACCCGGCTGGTGCCGCCGAGCCATGCTGGGCGCGCCACCATGTCGATCTACGTCGGCACCAGCCTCGCGCTGGTGGTGGGGAGCCCGCTGACCGCGGCCTTGAGTCTGATGTGGGGCTGGCGCCTAGCCGTCGTGTGCGTTACCGTCGCCGCCGCCGCCGTGACGATCGCCGCCCGGTTGATGCTGCCGGAGATGGTGCTCACCGAGGACCAGCTCGCCCACGTGGGCCCCAGGTCACGACACCACCGCAACCCGCGGCTGATCCTGGTGAGCGTGCTGGCGATGATCGCGGTCACCGGCCATTTCGTGTCGTACACGTTCATCGTCGAGATCATCCGCAACGTCCTGGGCGTGCGCGGGCCGAACCTCGCCTTCGTGCTGGCCGCCTACGGGCTGGCCGGGCTGCTGTCGTTACCGCTGGTGGCGCGCCCGCTGGACCACCGGCCCAAGAGTGCTGTCATCCTGTGCATGGCGGGGTTGACGGCGGCCTTCGTGGTGCTCACCGGGCAGGCGTTCGGTGGTAGGGCCGGCGTGGCCACCGCGCTGATCGGAACCGCCGCCATCGTGCTGTGGGGGGCGATGGCCACCGCGGTCTCGCCGATGATGCAATCCGCCGCGATGCGCAACGGGGCCGACGACCCCGACGGGGCGTCGGGGCTCTACGTGACCGCGTTCCAGGTCGGCATCATGGCCGGCTCGCTGGTGGGCGGCCTGCTCTTTGAGCGCAGCGTCACGATGATGCTGACCGCTTCGGCGGCCCTGATGGCCGTGGCACTGGCCGGCGTCGCGGCCAACCGGCGGATGCTGGACGTTGCTCCGACAAGCTCACCCGATTCATAGCCGCCCAGGTCAAGCAGCGTAATCTCCACCCTTCCCGGTGCGCTGCCAACCGCCGGCGACGGTAGCTGGCGTGGCTCCTATGCCACACTGTGTCGAGAACACGAGTGGAGGTATGCGTATGTCACGCTGGACGAGGGCCGGGACTAGGAAGGGCCTCTTCGCCGCTCTGAGCACAACCGGTTTGGCGTCCGTCGTGGGCTTGGCGCTGGTGTTGAGCGCGGCTCCCGCATCGGCCGATCCGGACCCGGCTCCCGCTGACCCAGGTGCGGTCGCCGCTCCGCCCGGGCCGCCCCCGCCGCCCGATCCGTTGGCGCCCCCGCCCCCGCCCGACCCGCTGGCGGCCCCGCCGCCGCCCAACCCGCTGGCGCCGCCGGCGCCGTGGCTTCCGCCCAACGCCCAGCCCGCAGCGGCCTCGGCCGATGGGCAGAACGCCACGCCGTTCACCGGCACGGCGCCGTTCGGACCGCCGAAGATCGTTCCTGCCAATGGGTCGACCGTGGGTGTGGGCCAGCCGATCATCATCAACTTCCCGGGAACGGTAGAGAACGCCGACGCGGCCATCGGCGCCGTGCACGTCTCGTCGGTCCCGCCGGTGCCGGGCAAGTTCTACTGGATGACCCCGACCCAGCTGCGATGGCGCCCAATCAGTTTCTGGCCCGCGCACACCGCGGTAACGATCGACGCGGGCGGTACCGTGTCCAGCTTTCAGACCGGTGACACGCTGATCGCCACGGCCGACGACGCCACTCACCAGCTGACCGTCACCCGCAACGGCACGGTGGAGAAGACCTTCCCGATGTCGATGGGCATGACGTCCGGCAACCACCAGACCCCCAATGGCACCTACTACGTGCAGGACAAGAAGGCGTCGGTGGTGATGGACTCCTCGACCTACGGGGTGCCGGTCAGCTCGACCTACGGCTACAAGGTGACGGTGGAGGACGCGGTCCGCTTCGACAACGTCGGTGACTACGTGCACAGCGCGCCGTGGTCGGTCGATGACCAGGGCAAGCGCGACGTCAGCCATGGCTGCATCAACATCAGCCCCGGCAACGCGAAATGGTTCTTCGACAACTTCGGTCCGGGTGACCCCATCGTCGTGAAGAACTCCAGCGGGGGCAACTACAAGAAGAACGACGGATCCGCCGACTGGATGAACTAGCTCTCGGCTCTAACCGCGAATCGCCCATTTCCACTCGGAAATGGGCGATTTCGCGTCTGTGCGCCGCCGACGGCGCTCATTGACCTAGGTCAATTGCCAGAAGGGCTTTCGCTCGGCGGGCAATTATGTATAGCATCATACATAAGCATGACGTCTGAGGAGCTGCGATGCCTGGTCCCCGCGAGCGGATGATCGTTTCCGCCGCGCTGCTGATCCGGGAGCGGGGCGCGCGCGCCACCGCGATCTCCGATGTGCTCGAGCACAGCGGCGCGCCCCGCGGATCGGCCTACCACTACTTCCCCGGCGGGCGCACGCAGCTGCTCTGCGAGGCCGTCGACTATGCGGGCGAGCATGTCGCGGGCCGTCATCACCGGCGCCGACGATGGCCTGCAACTGCTGGACACGCTGATCGACAAGTACCGCGGGCAGCTACTCGACAGCGACTTCCGCGCCGGCTGCCCCATTGTGGCGGTCTCCGTCGAAGCGGGGGAGCAGCGCGACACCGAACGTGCGGTGATCGAGCGCGCCGCGGCGGTCTTCGACCGATGGTCGGATCTGATCGCCGCGCGGTTCATTGCCGACGGAATTCCGCCGGAGCGGGCGCGCGAGCTGGCGGTCCTCGCGACCACCGCGCTCGAGGGTGCCATCGTGCTCGCGCGGGTGCGCCGTGACCTGATGCCCCTCGACGTCGTCCACCGCCAGCTGCGCGATCTGCTGCTGGCGGCGTCGCCCCATCAGGCGCCCGGAAAGGAAACCTGCGATGACCGGTGAATGGCAATCGAGCGCGTGCATCCTGTGCGAATGCAACTGCGGCATCGTCGTCCAAGTCGAAGACCGCCGACTCGCCCGCATCCGCGGTGACAAGGCGCACCCAGCCTCGCAGGGCTATACCTGCAACAAAGCGTTGCGGCTGGACCACTATCAGAACAGCGGCGCCCGGCTGACTTCCCCACTGCGCCGCCGCGCCGACGGCAGCTACGAAGAGATCGATTGGGACACAGCGATCGTGGAGATCGCCGAGGGATTCAAGCGCATCCGCGACAGCTACGGCGGCGACAAGATCTTCTACTACGGCGGCGGCGGGCAGGGCAACCACCTGGGCGGGGCGTACAGCGGCGCCTTCCTGAAGGCGCTGGGCTCGCGCTACCGCTCAAATGCGCTGGCGCAGGAGAAAACCGGTGAGGCCTGGATCGACGGGCACCTCTACGGTGGCCATACCCGGGGCGAATTCGAGTACGCCGAAGTCGCGGTGTTCGTCGGGAAGAACCCGTGGATGTCGCAGAGCTTTCCTCGAGCGCGGGTGGTGCTCAACGAGATCGCCAAAGATCCGGCCCGCTCGATGATCGTCATCGATCCGGTGGTCACCGACACCGCCAAGATGTCCGACTTCCACCTGCGGGTGCGACCCGGCACCGATGCATGGTGCCTGGCCGCGCTGGCCGCCATCCTCGTCCAGGAAAACCTGTGCAACGAAGCATTTCTCGGCGAGCATGTGCGCGGCGCGGATGCCGTGCGCGCCGCGCTGCGCGAGGTTCCGGTCGCCGACTACGCCGAGCATTGCGGGGTCGACCAGGAACTGCTGCGTGCGGCGGCGCGGCGCATCGGCACGGCCGCCAGTGTCTCGGTGTTCGAAGACCTCGGCGTGCAGCAGGCACCCAACAGCACGCTGTGCTCCTATCTGAACAAGTTGCTCTGGATCCTCACCGGCAACTTCGCGAAAAGAGGTGGCCAGCACCTGCATTCGTCGTTCGCTCCGCTGTTCGGCCAGTTCTCCGGCCGCACACCGGTCACCGGCGCCCCCATCATCTCCGGACTGGTGCCCAGCAATGTGGTGCCCGAGGAAATCCTGACCGACCACCCGGACCGGTTCCGGGCCATGATCGTGGAAAGCAGCAATCCCGCGCACTCGCTGGCCAACTCGGTCGCATGCCGGGAGGCCTTTCAAGCCCTGGAACTGATGGTGGTCATCGACGTCGCGATGACCGAGACCGCCAGGCTCGCACATTACGTGCTGCCCGCAGCGTCCCAATTCGAGAAGCCGGAAGCCACCTTCTTCAACCTCGAATTCCCGCACAACACCTTCCAGCTGCGCCGCCCGCTGATGCGAGCCCCTGCCGGGAACCCTGGCCGAACCCGAGATCTGGGCACGGCTGGTGCGCGCGCTCGGTGTGGTGGACGACGCGGATCTGCGGCCGCTGCACGAAGCCGCACAAAACGGCCGGCACGCTTACACCGAAGCGTTCCTCGGCGCCGCCGCGACCAATCCGACTGTGGCGCAGCTGCTTCCGTATGTGCTATACGAAACACTCGGGCCGACCCTGCCGGATGGGTTGCGTGGCGCGGCCGCCCTGTGGGGCCTCGCCCAAAAGACCGCACTGAGCTATCCGGACGCGGTGCGCCGCGCCGGCCACGCCGACGGCAACGCCCTGTTCGACGCGATCCTGGACACCCCGTCGGGGGTGACGTTCACCGTGCACAACTACGAGGACGACTTCACGCTGATCAGCCACTCCGACCACAAGATCGCGCTGGAAATTCCGTCCATGCTCGACGAACTGAGGACGCTGTCCCGCACGCCGGCCCAGCTCACCACACCGGAGTTCCCGATCGTGCTGTCGGTGGGGGAGCGGCGCGCCTACACCGCGAATGACATCTTCCGCGACCCGACCTGGCGCAAACGCGACGCCGACGGCGCACTGCGCATCAGCGTCGAGGATGCCCAGATCCTCGGACTCGTCGAGGGATGCCGGGCGCGCATCAGCACCGCCGCCGGTAGCGCCGAGGCCACCGTCGAGATCACCGAGACGATGATGTCCGGTCATGCCGCCCTGCCCAACGGTTTTGGGCTCGATTACCTCGACGCCGAAGGGCGCACCGTCAGTCCCGGTGTCGCCCCGAACGTGCTCACCTCGACCGAGTGGCGCGACCCTTACGCCGGCACGCCTTGGCACAAGCACGTGCCCGCGCGGATCGAGGCCGCGCCGGTGCCCAGCGGCGTCAGTTCCAGATCTTGACCCGGCTGCCCGGCTGCAAAAACAGTGCGCCGGCGTCGGCGCCGTCGAAGGCATCGTAGAAGGCGTCCATGTTGCGCAGCACGCCGTTGCAGCGGAACTCCGGCGGCGAGTGCGGATCCACCGCCAGGCGCCGGATCGCCTCCGCATCACGGGATTTGGTGCGCCACACCTGGGCCCAGCCGTAGAACACGCGCTGCACGCCGGTGAGGCCGTCGATCACCGGGGCGGGCTCGCCGTTCAGCGACAACTGGTAGGCCAGCAGCGCGATCGACAAGCCACCTAGGTCGCCGATGTTCTCCCCGACGGTGAATGCGCCGTTGACGTGATGGTCGCTGGCCAGGCCCCGCGGCGTGTAGGCGTCGTACTGCTCGATGAGAGCCTTTGTGCGAGTGCCGAATTCGGTGCGGTCGGCATCGGTCCACCAGTCGACCAGATTGCCGTCACCGTCGTATTTGGCGCCCTGGTCGTCGAAGCCGTGCCCGATCTCGTGCCCGATCACCGCGCCGATGCCGCCGTAGTTGGCCGCATCGTCGGCCTCGGGGTCGAAGAACGGCGGCTGCAAAATTGCTGCCGGGAAGACGATTTCGTTCATCCCCGGGTTGTAGTAGGCGTTGACCGTCTGCGGTGTCATGAACCACTCGTCCTTGTCCACCGGCCCGCCGAGCTTGGCCAGCTCACGATCATGGTTGACCGCGTACCCGCGCAGATAGTTGCCGTACAGGTCGTCGCGCTCGATGACCAGCGTGGAGTAGTCGCGCCACTTCGCCGGGTAGCCGACCTTGGCGGTGAACTTGTCCAGCTTGGTCAGCGCCCGCTCCCGGGTCTGCGGCGTCATCCAGCCCAGGTCGCTGATGCTCGTCCGGTACGCCGCCCGCAGGTTGGCGACCAGCTCGTCGATGCGGGCCTTCGCCCCGGGCGGGAAATGCCGCTGCACATAAAGCTTTCCGACCGCGTCGCCCATCAGATTCTCCACCAGCGACACCGCGCGCTTCCAGCGCTCCCGGATCTGCTCGGTGCCGGTCAGCAGCCGGCCGTAGAAGTCGAAGTCCGCGGACACCAGCTCGTCGGTCAGCCAGGAGGCCCGCGCACGGATCAGCCGCCACCGCGCCCAGCTCTTCCACACCTCGAGGTCCTCGTTGCGCCACAACTCGGCGAAGGTGCGCAGGTAATCGGGTTGGCGCACAATCACTTCCGCGAGCACCTCGGGGCCGGCGCCGAGTGCGGTGGCCCAGCCAGTCCAGTCGAAGCCCACCGACTCGCTCGCGAAGTTCGGCGAACGTGCGCAGGTTGTAGGTGAGGTCGGCGTCGCGGCGCTTGACCACATCCCAGTGCGCCTCGGCCAGCTTGGCCTCCAGCGCGACGATGCGTTCGGCCGTCTGGACGTGGTCGGCCGGGTCCTCGCCGAACACCAGGCCGAACATCCGCGCGATGTGCGCGGGATAGGCCTCCAGCACCTCGAGCGTGCCGCTCTTCGCGGTAATAGGACTCGTCGGGCAGCCCGAGGCCGGACTGGGTGAAGTGCATCAGGTAGCGGGCCGAGTCCTTGGCGTCGGTGTCCACGTACACCCCGACGCCGCCGCCCGCGCCCGTGCGCTGCAGCGTGCCGATGGCCTGGGCCAGCGCGTCGGCATCGGCGGCGTCGTCGATCACGGACATCTCGTCGCGCAGTGGCCGCACGCCGCGGCGCTGCACGGTGTCCTCGTCGAGGAAGCTGGCATACAGGTCGCCGATGCGTTGCGCGTCGTCGTCCGTGGCGGCCGCACCCTGCTGGCTGGCCTCCACGATCAGGTCGCGCACCTGTTCTTCGGCGCGGTCGTACAGCTGGCGGAATGCGCCGTCGGTCGCCCGGTCCGCCGGTATCTCGTATTCGGCCAGCCAGCGGCCGTTGACGTGACCGAACAGGTCGTCTTGGGGGCGGATGCTTTCGTCGACAAAGCTCAGGTCGATGCCCGAGCGGATGGCCGTATTCGTCACCCCGCCATCCTTCCATCTTTCCCGGGTGCAACGATCGGGCCATGTCCGACGGCGAGCGAACAGAGGCACCTGCCGAAGAAGATTCCGTTGACGTCGACCACGACGAGGACTCGAACGACGACTCGAACGACGTCGACGGAGATGAATCCGAAAGCGCCGAAATCTTTTCCCACTACGGCATCGCGTCAGCGGTTCTCGGCGTGCTGTCGGTGGCCGCGGTCGTGCTCGGCTTCATCATCTGGTCCGATCACCGCGACCAGGTTGCCGAACGCGGCTACCTGAGCCGCGTCATGCAGACCGCCGCGGACTGGGCGAACGTGTTGATCAACATGAACAGCGGCAATGTCGACGCCAGCCTGCAGCGGCTGCACGACGGCACGGTCGGCGACCTCAACACCGACTTCGACGCCGCCGTGCAGCCATACAAGGCCGTCGTGGAGAAGCTGCAGTCGAAGAGCGCCGGGCGGATCGAAGCGGTGGCGATCGAAACCGTGCACCACGACCTGGACACCCAGCCCGGCGTCTCCCGGCCGGTGGTCACCACCAAGCTGCCGCCGTTCGCGAGTCGAACCGACTCGGTGATACTGATCGCCACGTCGGTCAGCGAAAACGTCGGAGCCAAGCCGCAAACGGTGCACTGGAACCTGCGGCTGGACGTCTCCGACGTGGACGGCAAGCAGATGATCTCCGGACTGGCGTCGATCAGATGAGGATCCGATGAGAAACATCTGGCGGCTGTTCGCCTTCGACATCCTGGCGCCGCTGGCCGCGATCGCGGCCCTGCTGGCCATCGGGCTGGTGCTCGGCTGGCCGTTGTGGTGGGTGTCGGCGTGCTCGGTGCTGATCCTGCTGATCGTCGAAGGCCTGGTGATCAATTTCTGGCTGCTGCGCCGCGATTCGGTCAGCCTCGGCACCGACGACGACGCACCGGGCCTGCGGTTGGCGGTTGTCCTGCTGTGCACGGCGGCGCTGGCCGCGGCCGTCGCGACCGGCTACACGCACTGGACGAAGGCGGACAACGACTTCACCAGCGACTCCCACCACGTCGTTCAGATCGCCACCGACATGGCGGAGACGATGGCATCGTTCAGCCCTACCGCCCCGACCGGCTCCATCGACCGGGCCACGGCGATGATCGTCCCGGAGCACGCGGCTGCGTTCAAGGAGCAGTACACCAAGTCCAGCGCCGAACTGGCCCAGCACAACGTCACCGCGCAAGCCACCACGGTGTCGGCCGGAGTCGAGGCCCTCGGCCCGTCGGCGGCCAGCGTGGCGGTGATCCTGCGGGTCACTCAGAACACGCCCGGGGCAGCCGCCCAGTCGGGCGGCGCCGGCGCTGCGGGTGACGCTCACCAAACGGGGCAGCGACTGGCTGGTCGCCGATGTGCTGCCGGTCAGATAGCGGATCAGTTCGCTTCGGCTGACCGAGCGGACTTCACCTTGACGAATCGATCCGACAACCGTCGGATCCGGATCATCAGCGCGGCCGTCGGGCTGGTGTTGCCGTCGAGGTAGCCGTCCAGCTCCTCGGCCGTGACCCCGATGCGGGACGCGAACTCCTGCGGGGCCAGGCCCGACCGGTCGATCAGGAGCCCGCACGTGACGCGCCACCTCGGCGCGCTCGTTGGCCTCCAGATGGGCACGGGCACGCTCGAGCACCTCCCAGAGCGCCTTGGCGATGCCGTAGGGCCGGGTGCCCTCGAGGACCTCTTCGACCTGGCGGGCGGTCCGCCCGTACGGGTCGCGCTTCAGTGCACCGGCGATGCGCTTCCAGGTCGCGATATCACCGCCCTGCAGGGCAGAACGGATGGCCGCGGTCGGCCAGAACTCCACCGGCTGGTCGGGGTCCTGGAAGGACCCGGATGACCCATTGCCGGGTTGACGCTGTTCGGGGCCCGGCCGGTGGGGCGGCGGTGCGGGGCGTCGGTCGGGTGCCAACGTCACCTCGCCTCCTCCAGCATCGCTACGGCCACGGACATGCAGCGTTGCCTGATTCCTTCCCAGTCCGAGTCGGCGTCGGCTTCCGATCCCTGGTCTTCCGTAAGGTCGCTGGGCTTGGGATCTGCGAGCCGACGGACCAGCTGGGTGGCAACCCACTGCCGCCTGGATGATTTACAACAGTAATACCTGTCCATTCCGGCCAGCACCACCGCGGCGGTCTCGGGCTCCAACGTATCGACCATGTCTGCAAAGTCGGCATAATCGCGCCGGCTGTTACGGCACATGATCAGGTAGCCCTTGAGCCGCAGCGTCTCCGCGCCGGTCGGGACCAGCAACCGGTCGCCGGTGGGCAGCTGCACGTTGGTGGTCTCCACCGGGCTGCGCCGCTCGTATCGCGGTCCGTTCGACGGTCGTGCCGGTGTCGCTTTCCAGCGCGTCGATGGCGACCGACAGGCGTCCCCGCCACAACGTCACCGGATGAACGGGCCGGTCCACCCCGGCGATGGCCTTGGCGATGCCGTTGCGCGAGGTCAGGCCGTTGACCAGCTTCTTGGCCGCCAGAGAGCCGTTGGTGTGGCCGTTGGTGCCGGGCTTCTTGTCGGGGTCCACGCCGACGCCGACCTTTTCCTCGCCGAGCGCGACCTGGTGCGGGATCTGCCCGGGCCCCAGGCCGCGGGTCTGATCCTCGTCCGGGCCCAACGCCGCCTGCGCGTTGCGGCCACAGCCGGTGAAGGCCAGCGGATCGGCCACGCAGATGGCGTCGGGCGCCAGATGCTTGAGTTTGGCGGCCGACTTGAGCACCATCCGCAGGTCGGCATTGGGGGCCACCAGCGCCGAGATGTCGTCGGGGATGACGACGACGTCGCCGAGGTCGACCTCGGGGAGCGGCCGGTCGAAGTCGACCGACGGCAGCACGCGGGACAGCCACGGCGGCAGCCACCAGTTCCACTGGGCGAACATCGCCATCAGAGCCGGGACCATCACCAGCCGCACCACGGTGGCGTCCACCGCGATCGCGACCGCGCACGCCACGCCGATCTCGGCCACCAGTGGCATGCCGGCGAACGCGAAGCCGACGAACACCGCGATCATGATCAGCGCCGCGCTGGTGATGGTGCGGGCGCTGGTGCTGACGCCGTAGGCCACCGCATCGCGGGTGTTACCGGAATGCAGGAAGCGCTCCCGGATGCGGGTGAGCAGGAAGATCTCGTAGTCCATCGACAACCCGAAGGTCATCGCGAGCACCAGTGGGGGAACGGTGCTGTCGATCGAGCTGATCTGGGCGAAGCCGAGGTCCTTCAGCCACCCCCATTGGAACACCATCACCAGGCTGCCGTAGGCGGCGGCAACCGAGAACAACGTCATCAGGACGCCCTTGAGCGCCAGGAAAACCGAGTGAATCGAGAGCAACAGCATCACGAACGCGATCAACGCGACGAAGCCCAGGACCAGCGGTTCGGTCGCGGAAACCCGGTCGTCGAAGTCCTTGATCAGAGCGGTCGGGCCGCCGACGTCGACGCGCGCGGTGGCCGCTTCGGGGACCTTGGGCAGCTGCGCGCGCATCCAGCCGACGGTCTCGCGGGCCTTCATGTCCTCGGGATCCACCGACAGCACCGCGGACAGCAACGCGCTGCCGTTGTCCTCGGCGAACTGCGGCTGGTGACACCGAGACGATGTTGGGTGCCTGCGACATCCGCTGGCGGATCGCGCCGACGGTGTGGCTGTGTTCCGGGGAGGCCGCGCCGCCGTCGGGGAAGTTGATCAGCACGCGGATGGGGCCCAGCGCGCCGGGACCGAGGGCCTGGGCCGCCGCGCCGACCCCGGCGCGGATCTCGTGCGACGAGTCGAACTGGCGCAGCAGGCTGTTGCCCAGCACCATCGACGACGCCGGCGCGGCCATCACGAGCAGCACCAGCGACGCCGCCAGCGCGGACATCCACGGCCGGCGCATCACCCAGCCGATCCAGCGGTTCCAGAACCGCGACTGCGTGCTCTCGGGTCGCCGCGACCAGTGCAGGAAGCCCGACCGTTTGGCGGCCGCGCGCCCGAACGTCGCCAGCGCCGCCGGGGTCAGGGTCGTCGAGGTCAGCATGGCCACCGCGACGGCGAGGATGGCACCGGTGGCCATCGACTTCAGGGCCGGGGTGTTGATCACGTAGATCCCGGTCAGGGAGGCGACAACCGTCATGCCGGACAGCACCACGGCCAGCCCGGAGGTGGCCATCGCGGCGTCGACGGCTTCGCGGGGCTGGCGCCCGGTCCGCAGTTCCTCGCGGAACCGCATCAAGATGAATAGTGAATAGTCCACCGCGAGCGCAATCCCGAACATGGACACCGTCGAGGTCACGAACACCGACATGGTGGTGTAGGCGGACAGCAGATAGACCAGGCCCATGGTGACCACGACCGTGCAGATCCCCAAGGCAAGCGGGATGGCCGCGGCGGCCAGCGAGCCGAACACCGCGAGCAGCACGATCAGAATGACCGGCAGGTTCCACTTTTCGGCGGCGGCGATGTCGTGTTTGGTGTTGGCCGCGGCGGCGGCGGACAGCGCGCCCTGCCCGATGACATAGAGCCGCACGCGGCCATTCGCGGTCTGGCCGGGTTGATCGCCCTTGATGCCGACCTTGGTGCGGAACTGCTTGGCGACGTCGCTCGTGTTACGGGAATCCAGCCGCACCGACAGCACGTACGGGCGGTCGGGCTGCGGCGGCCGCTGGGCGGGGTTGGGGATTTCCGTTGTGCCGGGGATACCGGTGGCGATCTGTCGCAGCTGCGCGACGGCGTCGTTCATGTCCTGGTAGCTGGCGTCGGGCCGGGGCGCGGCCACCAGCGCCAGCGACGATCCACCCTGGTCGTGGTACAGATCCTCGAGCTGGTCGTGCACCGCGAGCGATTGCGATCCGGCCACGTCGAACCCACCGCCGGTGAGATTGCCCGACTGCGTCAGCGCCAGGTACACCGCCGGAACCAATGCCAGCAACCAGCCTGTGAAGACCAACCAGCGGTACTTACGCAGGCTGCGGCTGAGGCGCATCATTAACTGCTGGATTTTGTCGCTCCCCGGTTCTCGCGTAGCGCGTGCTCGCGACGATACCGCAGCCGGCTGTGGAATATGTGGGCTTATCTAGTTCCTGAGCTGCGGCGACGGTGTTGTTGCCAAGACGCTGCGAAGACGTTGTGAACCGGTGACCAAGCGGGATTTCGGTCACATCTCCCGCCGGGCTCCGTTCGAACTGGCAGCGGTGATATCGGCGGTGGCAGGATGTCGGATGGCCCACCGGGCCCCGGGATATCCAGGGGAATGCCTGCGCTCAGTGAGGCTCTATTGCAGCCGTTTGCGATGCGCCGATCCCGGCGGTCCGCCGCAAACTCTTAAGGAGTTATTCCATGACGAAGGCCACCGCTGGACGGGGTCGCAAAATCTTCGCCGGGCTGATCGCCGCCACGGTGCCCGGCGCAGCCGTCGCCGTGCTCGCCGGCGCCCCGGCGACCGGCGCCAACGACCCCTGCGCGGCCAGTGAGATCGCCCGGACGATCGGCTCGGTCTCCAAGTCCATGGGTGACTACCTGGATTCGCACCCGGAGACCAACCAGACGATGACCTCGTTGCTGCAGCAGCAGGCGGGGCCGCAGTCGGTGAACGGTTTGAAGTCCTACTTCGAGGCCAACCCCAAGGTCGCCGGCGACATGACGTCGATCGCCCAGCCGCTGACCAGCCTGTCGACGCAGTGCAAGCTGCCGATCAGCATCCCGCAGGCGATGGGTCTGATGCAGCAGGCGCAGGGTGCGGCCGGTGGGCTGCCCGCGCTTCCCGGTAGCTCTGCGGGCGCATCGCCGTTGGGCGGCGCCACCGGTGGCGCCCCGGCCGCGGCGCCGCCCGCGCCGACCAACCCATTGCCGGGTCCGTCGCGCGGAAACACCGTCGGCTAAGCCCGATGGTGGCGACCCGCTTCGCCCGGCTGCGCCCTCGCGATCGCCACTAAATCCGATGGTGGCGACCCGCTTCGACCGGCTGCGCCGCCCTCGCGATCGCCACTAAAGCCGGCCGTCGGCTTCCGGATTCCGGTCGGGCGGCAAGGGCCCCTGCAGGGCGGTCTCGGTCGGATCGGCCGGGGGGTCGCCTTGCAGCGGCGCGATCGGTAGCGGACCCGTGATCGGGTCCTCGTCGGAGTCGGTGACGTTCTCGGTGCGGAACACGAAGAAGAACACCACCCAGCCGATCGCGGAGATGAGCAACCAGCTGATCAGCCGGTAGATCAGCATCGCCGAGATCGCGTTGGGCAGCGACATCCCGCTGGACACCAGGCCGGGCACCAGCACCGCCTCGACGATCAACAGGCCGCCGGGCATCAGTGGGATCGTGCCGACCGCGCGGGCGGCCGCGTAGGCCACGGTCAACCCGGCCACCGAGGCGTGGTCCCCGGCGGCGTAGGCGGCGAAACCCAGGCAGGCGACGTCGGCGACCCAGTTGAACATCGACCAGCCGAACGCCACCCCCAGGTCGCGCCGGCCCAGGCTCACCGATTCCAGCTGCATCAGCGTCTCACGCCACTTGTCCAGGCCGGTGTCGGCCGGCCTGCCGCGAACCGAGTTGATCCACGCCAACACCCGGCCGCCGATGCCGTCGATCAACTCCGGGCGTGACGCGACGGCCTGGGCCAGCAGCAGCAGCGCGATGAAGCCGCCCAGGGTGAACAGCAACGAGAACGGGTTGTTCTTCGCACCCAGCAGGAAAGCGCCGCCGAGGCCGAGCAAAGCCAACCCCACCGCCTGTAGCACACCCGACATCACCAACTGCCACGACGCCACCACGGTCGAGGCGCCCCACAGCCGCTGCTGTCGGAACAGGAAGGTCGCCGAAAGCACCGGTCCGCCGGGCAGCGTGGTGCTGAGCGAATTGGCGGCATAGAAGGCGGCCTCGGAGCGCAATTGCTTGACGTGCACGCCGGCCGACTTGAGCAAAGTGCGCTGGATCTGAGCAAAGCTGTGCATCGACGCGGCCGCCGCCGCCGTCGACGCGAGCAACCACCACCAATTCGCCTGATACAGGCTCATCCAGGCTTTGGCCAGCTGATCCCAGCCCAGCGAAACCTCGACGGCAAGCACGAGGGCTACCGCGCCGAGGATCACCCAGCGCGCCCACCAGTACTTCCCGCGCGGGGTTTCCTCGCGTGGGAAGTCGAGATTGCGGGCGGGTGCGTCGTGCGGCACGTGGTTTAGGGTAACGGTGCAGGTGGCGCGGCGATCGCTGCGCATCGCCTACCGTGTCTTGGACGTCGTAACCGGATCGTGCCGACGGCGATGACTGCGGACGACGCGCAGACGCTCGCGGACACGTTTGGCGGTGCGCCACGGCGGATAGGCTGGCCAAATGTCAGCAAACCTCGACGATGCCTCGGTCGAACCCCTTGTCCGCAAGACCGCAGCCTGGGCGTGGCGTTTGCTCGTCATCCTGGTCGCCGTGCTCGCCCTGTTGTGGGTGGTGCAGAAGCTCGAAATCATCGTCGTTCCGGTGCTGGTGGCGCTGCTGCTGAGCGCGTTGCTGGTGCCGGTGGTGGACTGGCTGGACAAGCGGGGCCTGCCGCGCGGTGGCGCGGTGGCGCTGGTGTTGCTGGGTGGCTTCGCGATCCTGGGCGGGATCCTGGCTTTCGTCATCCTGCAGTTCATCGACGGCTTGCCCGGCCTGACCGAGCAGGTGACGCACAGCATCGAGTCGACGCGCCGCTGGCTGATCCAAGGGCCGGCGCATCTGCGCAACGAACAGATCGACAGCGCGGGCAACGCCGCCATCGAGGCGCTGCACAACAATCAGGCGAAGCTGACCAGCGGCGCGCTCTCCACCGCGGCCACCGTCACGGAGCTGGTCACGGCGGCGGTGCTGGTGCTGTTCACGCTGATCTTCTTTCTCTACGGCGGACGCAACATCTGGCAGTACGTCGCGCAGATCATCCCGCCGCACGTCCGTAACCGGGTGCACGAAGCCGGCAACGCCGGATACGGGTCGCTGATCGGGTACGTGCGGGCCACCTTCCTGGTCGCCCTGACCGACGCGGCCGGGGTCGGCGCGGGTCTGGCGATCATGGGCATCCCGCTCGCGCTGCCGCTGGCATCGCTGGTGTTCCTGGGCGCGTTCATCCCGCTGGTCGGTGCCTTGATCTCAGGCCTGGTGGCCGTGGTGGTCGCGCTGCTGGCCAAGGGCATCGTGTACGCGCTGATCACGCTGGGCGTGCTGATCGCGGTCAACCAGATCGAGGCCCATCTGCTGCAACCGCTGGTGATGGGCCGCGCGGTCTCGATTCACCCGCTCGGGGTGGTGCTCGCCATCTCCACCGGCGGTGTGCTCGCCGGGATCGTCGGCGCCCTGCTGGCGGTTCCGACGGTGGCGTTCCTCAACAACGCCATGCAGGTGCTGTTGGCGCCCGATCCGTCCGCCGAGGCCGAGAAGCAGACCGAGGACGCGGACGAGAAGAACGCGATCCTGCAGGCCGAACCCGACCAACCCGACGACGAATCCGGCTGAGGCCTCAAGCCTTTTCGGAGTCTTGAAGGGGCGCCTGGTTACAGCCGTCCCTCGCGGCGCAGCAGATCCTGCGCGGACAGGCCGCCACCGGAGCGCCGGCGTTGCCGTGCCGGGTCGCCGTTCTCGCCCTGGCCGTGCGCGTTCACCTGCTCGGCCGACGCGTTGGGGTCGTTGCCTTCCGGGCGTATTCGCGGCAGGGCGGTGGTGGGTTCGGCGGTGTCGCTGGTGTCGTCGGGCCGGTTGCCGGGCACCGGGATGGCCCGCGTCTGATCACCGGATGGCGGTACGGCCGGATCCGGCGCCGGGGGCCGCTGCGCGGCCTGCGGTGCGGAGTTGGTGGCGGGACGCTTCTCGGCCGGCCGATCATGGCCGGGCCCGCCCTGCGCGGAGAAGCGCGTCGTCTTGGCTTCGGTCGGCTGGGTGGGCTGGGCCGGGATGCGCGTGGTGCCCGCGCCTTCGCTCGTCCCGGCGCGCATCGTCGCTCCGCTCGCGGATGGCTCGCGCGCGGGTCGCGGCTCGGCCGGACCCGGGCGTGCCGGCCGCGGCGGCTCCGGAGCGCCGGGATGGGTGGGGTCGTGCGCGGGCCGCGGTGCCGCCGCGACCAAGCTTGCCGCAACGGGCGGCCGCGCGGGCCGCCCGCCGAGCGTGGGCCGCTTGCGCTCGTCGGGCAGGTCGATCTCGCCCAGCCCGATCTTGTTCTGCAGGCGCCGGGCCCAGCGCGGCGCCCACCAGCAGTCGTCGCCGAGCAGCTTCATCACCGACGGCACCAGGAACATCCGGACGACGGTGGCGTCCAGCAGCAGCGCCGCCATCAGACCGAAGGCCAGATACTTCATCAACACCAGGTCGGAGAACACGAACGAGCCGGCTACCACGGCCAGCACCAGCGCGGCGGCCGTGATCAGGCGCCCGGTGGTCGCGGTGCCGATCCGGATGGCTTCGGCCGTCGACATGCCGCGCTCGCGCGCCTCGACCATTCGCGATACCAGGAACACCTCGTAGTCGGTGGCGAGACCGAAACCGACGGCGACGACCAGCGCGATCACCACCACCATCAACGGCGTCGGGGTGAAATTCAAGACACCTGACAAGTGCCCGTCGACGAAAATCCAGGTCAGGATCCCCATCGTCGAACCCAGCGTCAGCGCGCTCATCACCGCCGCCTTGATCGGCAGCACCACCGACCCGAACGCCAGGAACATCAACAACATGGTGGCGCCCAGCAGGAAGGCCAGCATCAGTGGAGCCTTGTCGAACAGGCTGTGGATGCTGTCCTGTTCCAGGGCCGGCGTACCGCCGATATAAAGGTTCAGCCCCTTCGGGGGGTTGACCGAGCGAAGTTCGGCGAGCTTCTTGGCGGCGTCGTTCTTGTTGACCAGACCGTCCTGGATCACGCGGACCGAGCCGTCTTTGGGCACCGTCGTCCCGTTCGGACCCGCGACGCACGGGTTGCCGGCGATGGTGGGGCAGGCCCGTTCCTCCCACTGTTTGTCGGTGAACCCACCGATCGAGGAAATCCTGATTGCGGATGTCGGCGACCTGCTGGTCGGTGACCTTGCTGCCGTTGGTGCTCTGGATCACGACCGTCAGCTGCTCGGTCCGGTAGCCGGGGAATTGCTTGTCGAAGTGCTCCTGGGCCATGCGCACGGGGTTGTCCGGTGGCAGGTACTTCTCGCTCATGCCGCCGAACGAGAGGTTGCCCAGGGGGATGACCAACAGGATCATGCCGATGGCGATCGGGAGGGCGAACGCGAGCGGGCGCTTCATCACCCAGTTGACCAGCTTGCCCCAGAAGCCGGCCTCGACCTCTTCCCGGGTCTTGGTCTTCTGCAGCCGGTCGGCCAGCCAGTTGAGGTAGGCCCGCGAATACTTCCAATTCCGTAGGAACGGCACCCGGAAGGCCGTCCGGACGCCCAGCGCGTCGACGTGGCGGCCGAGGATACCCAGGCAGGCCGGCAGGAACGTGATCGACAGCAACGCCGCCAGGCCCACCGCGGCGAAGATCGCGTACGTCAGCGAATGCACGAAGCCCTGCGGCAACACCAGCAGGCTGGCGCTCGACGCGATGATCAGCACCGCCGAGAACGTCACAGTACGCCCGGCAGTCATCACCGTTCTTCGCACCGCGGCCTCGGTGTCGTAGCCCTCGGCGATCTCCTCGCGGAATCTGCTCACCACGAACAGCCCGTAGTCGATGGCGATACCCAGGCCGATCAGCGAGACTACCGGCTGGGCGAAGAAGTGCACCGGCCCGAACATGGCGACCAGCCGCAGGATGCCCAGCGAGCCCGCGATGCTCAGGCCACCCACGATGGCCGGCAGGCCGGCGGCGACCGCACCGCCGAACACCAGGAACAGGACCACCGCGACCAGCGGCACCGCGAGGACCTCCATGCGGCGCTGGTCGGTGGCGATGGTGCCGGTCAGGGCGTTGGCGATCGGTTCGAGGCCGGCCAGCTGCACCGTGCCGCCGTCGAGCTTCTGCAGATCCGGCTGGATGGCCTTGTAGTTATTGAGGATGCTGTCGTCGTCGTCGCCCTTCAGCGGGATGCTGACGAAGGTGTGCTTCTTGTCCTCGCTGACCATCCCCTTGATCAGTGGGGGAGCGTCGGCGGGATTGGCCACCGCCAGCCAGCCGGCCCAGCCGACGACCTGGTCGGGATGGTCGGTCTTGAACTTGTTCAGCTCGCCGACGATCTTCTCCCGCCACGCTGGATCGTCGACAGTTTTTCCGTCCGGAGCGGTGAAGGTGGCCACCACGTGGCTGGTGCGGTCGCGGCCGTAGGTCTGGTCGCCCAGCACCGAGGCCTTCACGGATTGGCTGCCGTCGTCGTAGAAGCCGCTCTGTGTAACATGCTTGCCCAGGCTCATTCCGAAGACCCCGCCGAGCAGACACAGAGCTACCGTGACCCCGATCACGATGTACCGGTATCGGTACACAGTTCGACCCCACCAGGCGAACACGCAAGCTCCTTACTGGATCGTTAACGACCCGCGCATAGGTTTTCCAGTGTCACACACGCGCGGTCAGCAGCGCGGACAGCGGCCGGAACGGCTGCAGCCACGCACCCTGGTCAGGCAGCGAATCTAGGCCGATCCGCGGCAACGGTTCCCGGAAGACACCAGCGATATCCTCCAGATCGACGAAGTCCAAGGTATCCGACGCTAGCGCCCAACTCGCATGTTCGCGAAATCCGATCACCTGGACGCTGACCCCGGTTCGTGCGATGTCTTCCAGCGGGTGACGAAACGCCTGACCGTCGGCCGACGCCACCACCAGCGCCGCCAATCCTTGGGTGCGCCGCAGTTCGATATGGGCCAGCATGTCGCGGTCGACGTCGCTGTCCTCATCGATCTTCGGCTTGGCGAACACCGCAAATCCCACGTTACGCAGCGCGTCCACCCAGGGCCGCACGACGTCGGCGCTGCCTGGCGCGATGTTGGTGAAGACGGTGGCCTCGGGTTCCACCACGACGTCAGGGCGACTGGCGCTGACCTCGGCGGTGCGCGACAACAACCAGCGCCCCAGGGCGTCGAACCGCGGGCGTTCCAGGGCTGTCGGACGGCGGCCCAGGATGGAGCCCAGGCCCATGTCGAGGTTGGGGGCGTCCCACACCAGCAACACGCGTCCACCCGGGGGAGAGAAGTCGCCGAGGTCGTCGCCGGTCAGCACCGCCGGCGGCGCGACGGGTTCTGCTCCCGCCGCGGTCTCTTCAGTCAGGCTCATACTCATCGCCTACTCATCGTCTAAGCCAAATGAATTCGGTGACGGCGCTGCCCGCTTCTTGAGCCTTCGTCTCGTACTTGGTGGTCGGGCGCTCGATCGAGATCGGCAGCGCACTGTCCGGACCGACCGGATACAGCCGGGGTTCACCCGCGCCGACCTCGGCGATGTGTTCGGCGTAGCCGGCGTGGTCCGTCGCAACGTGCAGGACACCACCGGGGAGTAGCCGGTCGGCTATCAAGCCAATCGTGCCCGGCTGCAGGAACCGGCGTTTGTGGTGCCGGGCTTTTGGCCACGGATCGGGAAAGAAGACGCGAACCCCGGTCAGCGAACCCGGGGCGATGAGGCGTTGCAGGACGTCGAGGGCGTTACCGCGGATCAACCGGATGTTGCTGACCTGATCGCGGTCGATCGCGCACAGCAGTTGCGCCAGTCCGCGGCGGTAGATTTCCACCGCGACCACGTCGATGTCGGGCTCGTCCTTCGCCATGGCCAGCGTAGATATGCCGCTGCCGCAACCGATTTCGAGCACCACCGGGGCCTGCCGCCCGAACCACGCGGGGGTGTCCAGCGGGGATTCGGAGCTGTCGGGTTCGTCGGTCGCGGCGCCGACCGACAGGCCGAGTTCGGGCCAGCGCCGCTCCCAGGTCTGGCGCTGGGCATCGGACAGCGCCGAGCGTCGCGATCGGAACGCCGTAGCCGGGAGGTAGCGCTGGTCGGGGCGGTCGGAGTCCCCGGTCGGCGTGTCGGCAGACATCGCGACCCCGCGCTGCGCATGCATTTGTCCATGGTGGCCTATAAATCTGGGATGTAGCCGCCCCTGGTCCGGATTGATACCCAACAGTTGCCTTCAGCTGGTAACTGATTAACGGTGGCTCGCTTCTTTTTGACGCGGGTGCCACCATTCGGTGGGACCGCTCGGCCCCGGCGCTGCATCCAGTAGCGGCAGCGCCGGCCGGGCATGGGGCATCCAGACCGAACAGGCGGGATATGAGGGCTAAAGGACACCAAACTTTCGTCGACGAGCTGGCGCGGTTTGCTGCCGGCCACGTCGACCCGCGCGTGACGGCGATCGCCCAGCGATCCGCCGCACCCCTGCGCGTGGTTGTCCAAGGCCGTCAAGGGGTCGGCTGCCGCACCGTGCGCCGCGCCCTGGCCGGCGCGGGACGAGCGGCGGGCATCGCGGTCGACGACGCGGTGACGGATCGCGACGTCGACGTGGTGGTCCACGTGATCACGGAGGTGGTCAAACCCGAAGACACCCAGGCGATCGCGACCGCCGGGCGCCCGGTGCTGGCGGTCCTGAACAAGGCCGATCTGGCGGGCTCGCTGTCCGGCCGCGGCGGTGACGGCCCGATCGCGGCGGCGCGCGCAAGGTGCACGGAGCTCTCGGCGCTGATCGGCGTGCCCATGGAACCGATGACCGGTCTGCTCGCGGTCGCCGCCCTCGACGACCTGGACAGCACCCAGTGGACCGCGCTGTCCACCCTCGCCGCTCACCCCGGTGGCACCGCATGTTTCGACGGCTCCTTCGCCGGATTCCTGGCCGCAGACGCCCCGGTGCCTGCCGAGGTGCGGCAGGGCCTGCTGGACACCCTGGACCTGTTCGGCACCGCGCTGGCGGTCGCCGCGTTCCGGCAGGGCCGAACCCCGGCCCAGGTGCTGAGCCTGCTGCACCGGATGAGTGGCATCGACGCCGTCCTGGCCAGAATCGGCGTGCTGGGCGCCGAGACGCGCTATCAGCGGGTGCTGGATGCCGTCGCCGAACTCGAGGCGCTGGCCGCCGGCGGCGGCAGGCTCGGTGAGCGCATCAGCGGGTTTCTGTCCCGCGACGAGACCGTGGTCGCCCGGATGGCCGCCGCCGTTGACCTGGCCGAGGCGGCCGGCCTGGAGCCGGGCGACCACGAGGCCCTCGACGTGCACCGAGACCCGTCCGCGCACCTGCCGCGGGCGGTGCGGTGGCAGCGCTACAGCCGCGCGTCGGCCAGCGAACTGCATCGCGCCTGCGGCGCCGACATCGCCAGGGGATCGCTGCGGCTGTGGTCGCAAGCCTGCGCGTCGCTGCCGGGGGACCCCTGGTGAGCGGCGAAACAAACCACGATCCCGTCGCCGAGGTGGACGCGCTGGTGGCGGCGGCCGGCCCCGGGCTGGATCCGCCGGCGATTCAGCGTTGCGACGTGGTGCTGGTGACCGGTCCGTGGATGGCCGGGGTCAGCGCGGTGGCCGACGCACTGCGTGAGCGGCTGCCACAGCGCACATTCGTGGAGTCGACGGACCTGGGTCCCGCCGAGGTGCCGGTGGCCGTGGTGTTCGTCGTGTCCGCGGCGGCGAACCTGACGCCGTCGGACTGTGCGCTGCTGGCCGCCGCGACCGAGAACACCGACGCGGTCGTCGGCGTGGTGTCCAAGATCGACGTGCATCTCAACTGGCGCGACATCGTCGCCGCCAACCGCGATTGGCTGGGTGTGCATGCTGCCCGCTACGGCCGGGCGCCCTGGGTGGGCGCGGCGGCTCTGCCCGACCTGGGTGACCCGGACGTCGACGACCTGGTCGAAGCCGTCACCGCGCTGCTCGACGACCCCGATCTCGCGCGCCGAAACAGGTTGCGGGCGTGGGAATCTCGGCTGCAGACGGCGGCGCGCCGGTTTGACCGCGAGGCCGAGGGGTCGGGCCGGCGGGCCCGGGTCGAGGCGCTGCGCGAAGAGCGCAGCACCGCGTTGCAGCAGCGGCGCCAGGCGAAGAGCGAGCGGACCATCACGCTGCGCGGTCAGATCCAGCAGGCGCGGGTGGCCCTGACGCACTCCGCGCGTAACCGGTGTGCGGCGGTGCGCACCGACCTGCAGGAGCACGCGGCGGGTTTGTCGCGGCGCGGCATGTCCGGCTTCGAGGCGCTCACCCGCGATCAGCTCGATGCGGTGGTGGCCGAGGTCAGCGAAGGCACCGACACGCAACTGGCCGAGGTGGCGCAGGTGATGAGCGTGCCGATGGAGCTGCCGCCGCTCGAGGAGCTGCCGGAGGTCAATGTCTCGCCGCCACCGTTGAAATCGCGCCGACAGGAAACCTGGCTGATGATCGTGCTGGGCATCGGGTTCGGCCTCGGGGTGGCGCTGACGCTGAGCCGGCTGATGAGCGGCGTGGCGTCGCGGCTGAACCCCGCGCTGGCGGTCGCCGCGGCTGTGGCGTGCGTGGCGATCTCGGTGGCGCTCACCTTCATGGTGATCAACATCCGTGCGCTGCTGCACGACCGGGCGCTGCTGGACCGCTGGGCGGGCGACGTCACGTCCTCGCTGCAGTCGGTCGTCGAGGAGCTGGTCGCCACCCGGGTGCTGGTCGCCGAGTCGGTGTTGAGCAAGGCGCTGCTTGCTCAGGACGAGGCCGAGAACGTGCAGGTGTCGGCGTCGGTGGGCGTCATCGACACCGAATTGCGCGAGCACGCCTTGGCCGCCGCGCGGGCGGCGGCGGCGCGCGATCGAGACATGCCCGCGGTGACGGCGGCGCTGGCGGCCGTGCGTGCAGAACTGGGAGAACCGGGTATACGAGAGGACGAAAGTCACTCCGAAAGCGCCGGCAGTGATGAGACCGAAAAACCCGCTTCGAGGAGCGAAGATGGCGACCCGTCGGGATCTTCTGAATCGTTGTTGTGAGAAGGCTTATACCTGCCCGAGACTTCCCCGACAAGATCCTCACGATAACCTGTTGTTAACGCCACCAATTCCTTAATTGTGTGGGCGAGAGCATAGCGAGCGACACCAGCCCGATACGCAGAAGAATCCAGGAGAGTTCGATGACGTCAGCGACCATTCCCGGTTTGGATACAGCACCCACGAACCACCAGGGCCTGCTGTCATGGGTGCAGGAGGTCGCCGAACTCACCGAGCCCGACCGGGTGATCTTCGCTGACGGCTCCGACGAGGAGTTCAACCGGCTTGCCACCCACCTGGTCGAGGCCGGCACGCTGAAGAAGCTCAACGAGAAGAAGCACCCCAACTCCTACCTGGCGCTGTCCGACCCGTCCGACGTGGCGCGGGTGGAGTCCCGGACCTTCATCTGTTCCGAGCGCCAGATCGACGCGGGCCCCACCAACAACTGGATGGACCCGTCCGAGATGCGGTCCACCATGACCGACCTGTACCGCGGCTGCATGCGCGGTCGCACCATGTGGGTGGTGCCGTTCTGCATGGGCCCGCTGGGCGCCGACGACCCCAAGCTGGGTGTGGAGATCACCGACTCCGAGTACGTCGTCATCTCGATGAAGGTGATGACCCGGATGGGCAAGGCCGCCCTGGAGAAGATCGGCGACGACGGATTCTTCGTCAAGGCGATGCACTCGGTGGGCGCGCCGCTGGAGCCGGGCCAAGAGGATGTGCCGTGGCCGTGCAACGACACCAAGTACATCACCCACTTCCCGGAGACCCGCGAGATCATGAGCTACGGCTCGGGCTACGGCGGTAACGCGCTGCTGGGCAAGAAGTGCTACTCGCTGCGGATCGCCTCGGCGATGGCCCACGACGAGGGCTGGCTCGCCGAGCACATGCTGATCCTCAAGCTCATTTCCCCAGAGAACAAGGCCTACTATTTCGCCGCGGCGTTCCCGTCGGCGTGCGGCAAGACCAACCTGGCCATGCTGCAGCCGACCATCCCGGGCTGGCGCGCCGAGACGCTCGGTGACGACATCGCCTGGATGCGGTTCGGCAAGGACGGCCGCCTGTACGCGGTCAACCCCGAGTTCGGTTTCTTCGGCGTCGCGCCGGGCACCAACTGGAAGTCCAATCCCAACGCGATGCGCACCATCGAGGCCGGCAACACCGTCTTCACCAACGTGGCGCTCACCGACGACAACGACGTGTGGTGGGAGGGTCTGGAGGGCGAGCCGCAGCACCTGACCGACTGGAAGGGCCGCGACTGGACGCCCGATTCCGACGAGAAGGCCGCGCACCCCAACTCGCGCTACTGCACCCCGATGTCGCAGTGCCCGATCCTGGCGCCGGAGTGGGACGACCCGCAGGGCGTGCCGATCTCCGGAATCCTGTTCGGCGCACGCCGCAAGACGACGGTGCCGCTGGTGACGCAGGCCCGCGACTGGCAGCACGGCGTGTTCATGGGAGCCACCATGGGCAGCGAGCAGACCGCCGCCGCCGAGGGCAAGGTCGGCACCGTGCGCCGCGACCCGATGGCCATGCTGCCGTTCCTGGGCTACCACGTCGGTGACTACTTCCAGCACTGGATCGACCTGGGCAAGAACTCCGACGAGTCCAAGATGCCCAAGGTGTTCTTCGTCAACTGGTTCCGCCGCGACGAAGACGGTGGCTTCCTGTGGCCGGGCTTCGGCGAGAACAGCCGGGTGCTCAAGTGGATCGTGGACCGCATCGAGCACCAGGCCGGCGGCCAGGACACCCCGATCGGCATCGTGCCGACGGCCGACGACCTGGACCTGGACGGTCTGGACGTCGACGGCGCAGGACGTAGCCAAGGCGCTGGCGGTCAACCCGGCCGAATGGCGCGAGGAACTGCCCTTGATCGAGGAGTGGTTCGAGTTCGTCGGCGACAAGCTGCCCACCGGCGTCCGCGACGAGTTCGAGGCGCTCAAGCAGCGGCTGTCCGAAGCGGGCTGAGCCCGCACGCGGCCGGTGAGGTAGACCTCAGCCGCTAAATCGCCTGCCGCCGCAGTGATCTCGGCAGGTAGACTGCGCCCGTCCCGGCGCTGGCCGCCAGGTCGCCCGGATTGGAGATGGCGCAGCGCTTCAGCGACAGGCAACCGCAGCCGATGCACGAGTCCAGGTTGTCGCGCAGCGCGATCAGCCCGGCGATCTGATCGTCGAGGCGCGCGCGCCAGGTTTTGGACAGCCGGCTCCAGTCGGCGCGGGTCGGGGTGCGGCCATCCGGAAGCTTGGCCAGCGCGTCGGCGATCTCATCCAGGCTCAGGCCGACGTTTCGGGCGGCCCTGATGAAGGCCAGGCGCCGCAACATCTGCCGCTCGAAGCGGCGCTGGCCACCGGCGGTCCGGGTCGCCGTGATCAGGCCCTGGCTCTCATAGAACCGGATCGCCGACGCCGCGAAGCCGCTGCGGTTCGCTATCTCACTGACGGTGAACAAATCCCGCTTATCCATTGTGGCCTTCTCGAATTCGTGACTTGACTTAAAGTTTACTTTAACTATCAGTATGGGGGGATGACTCAATCCATACAGCAACCCGTCGCGATTGTCACCGGCGCCTCGCGCGGCTTCGGAAGTGCGGTTACCGCCGCCCTGCTCGACCGCGGCTGGACCGTCGTCGGCGATGCCCGGCGCGCCGCTGAACTGGAATCAACTGCCGTAGAACTGAATTCAAGGAATTTCATCGCGCTGCCCGGTGACGTCACCGACGCGTCGCACCGTGCCGCGTTGGTCGCGGCAGCATCGGTGCGGGCCACTTGGCCTGTTGGTGAACAACGCCAGCCGGCTGGGGCCCAGCCCGCAACCGGTCCTCGCCGATTACCCGGCGAGCGAGTTGTGGACGGTGTACCAGACGAACCTGTTCGCGCCGCTGGCCCTGATCCAGGCGACGCTGCCGACGCTCGCCGAAAACGCCGGCGTGATCGTCAATCTGACCTCCGACGCCGCCGTCGAACCGTATCCCGGCTGGGGCGGGTATGGCTCGTCGAAGGCCGCGCTCGACCAACTATCGGCCGTCCTAGCCGCCGAGACGCCCGCGGTGCGCGTGTACGCCTTCGACCCCGGCGACATGCGCACCGAGATGCACCAGGCCGCCTTCCCGGGCGAGGACATCTCCGATCGCGCCGAGCCGGCGTCCGTCGTGCCGGCGCTTGCTGCGGTTGCTCGACACGCGCCCGGCCTCCGGCCGCTACCGGGCCGCGGATCTGGCGCTATCCGGAGCGCGCGATGACCGCCTCCAGGACGCCGGCGAGCCCGCAGACGCATTTCCACCGCGCGCCGACGTCGGATGCCACCGAGCCGCCGGAGGCCCGCGGCGTCGCCAGGGACGCGGTGAAGCTGCTGGTCGCCCGGCCGGGCGGGGTCAACCACGCGCGCTTCAGCCGACCTCGGTGACTACCTGCGACCGGGCGACCTGCTGGTGGTGAACGACTCGGCCACCCTGCCCGCCGCCGTCGATGGCGACCGCGCCGGCGGCCGATCGCCATCCACTTCTCCACGGCACTCGCCGACATGGTCTGGGTGGTCGAACTCCGGCCGGCGGGCAACGCGACGGGGCACCTGACCGACATCCGGCCGGGCGAACGCATCGAAATGCCGGGCGGCGGCGCGCTTGTCATCGAGTCGTCCTACCCGCACCCGGGGATCAGCGGGGCACGGTTGTGGGCCGCGCGAGTCGTTGTGGAGGGTGACGTCGCGTCGTATCTGGCCCGCACGGCCGGCCCATCCGGTACTCGTACGTGCCACGGCCGTGGCCGCTGCGCTACTACCAGACGGTTTTCGCCAGACGACCCGGTAGCGCTGAAATGCCGAGTGCAGCACGGCCTTTCAGCACCGAACTGGTCACCGACGCTGGTGGCCGCCGGACGTCGCGATCGCGCCGATCACGCTGCACGCCGGGGTGTCGTCGGCGGATGCGGGCGAGCCACCGGTCGCCGAACCCCTCCACGTGCCCGCCGCGACCGCGCGACTGGTGAACTTCACGCGCGCGACCGGCGGACGGGTGATCGCGGTGGGAACCACGGTGACGCGTGCTCTGGAGTCCGCCGCTACCGCGGACGGCGTGGTGCGCCAGGTGGACGGCTGGACGGATCTGGTGCTCGGGCCCGACCGGCCTTGTCGTGTCGTCGACGGCCTGATCACCGGCTGGCACGATGCCGGCGCCTCGCACCTGTTGTTGCTGGAGGCGGTCGCCGGTCCCGAGCTGGTCGCCAGGGCGTATCGGGAGGCGGTGGAACACGGCTACCTGTGGCATGAATTCGGCGACAGCGCGCTGCTACTGCCCGCGGTGAAGCGACCACTTAACACCCGTCAAGTTTGGCGGCGGTACAGTCTGCGCATGCAGATCCGCCCTTATATCGGCGCCGACAAACCTGCTGTCATCCTGTACCCGTCCGGAACGGTCGTCACCTTCGACGACCTCGAAGCGCGCGCCAATCGACTGGCGCACCGGTTCCGCGAGGCGGGTCTGCGCGAGGGCGACACCGTCGCAATCCTGATGGAGAACAACGAGCACATCCACGCGGTGATGTGGGCGGCTCGTCGCAGCGGTTTGTACTACGTGCCGATCAACACCCACCTGACCGCGGCAGAGGCGGCCTACATCATCGACAACAGCAGCGCCAAGGCCATCATCGGCTCGGCGGCGCTGCGCGACACCCTCGCCGGCCTGGCCGAGCATGCCCGCCGAGGCGGGCTGCCCGAGCTGCTGCTGATCGCCGGACGGTCGACCTGCCCGGCTGGGAGCGGTACCCGGAATGCGTTGCCGGACAGCCTGATACCCCGATCGATGACGAGATCGAGGGCGACCTGCTGCAGTACTCGTCGGGCACCACCGGCCGGCCCAAGGGCATCAAACGCGAATTGCCGCACGTGCCACCGGCCGAGGCGCCCGGCATGATGTCCGCACTCGTCGGTTTCTGGATGACGCCCGACTCGATCTACCTCAGCCCGGCGCCGCTGTACCACACGGCGCCCTCGGTGTGGTCGATGAGCGCGCAGGCCGGCGGCATCACCACGGTGGTGATGGAGAAGTTCGACGCCGAAGGCTGCCTGGACGTCATCCAGCGTCACCGAGTCACACACGGCCAGTTCGTCCCGGCGATGTTCACCCGCATGCTGAAACTGCCTGACCAGGTTCGTCATTCGTACGACCTGGCCAGCCTGCAGCGGGTGATGCACGCGGCGGCTCCGTGCCCGGTGGAGATCAAAAAGCAGATGATCGACTGGTGGGGACCGATCATCGACGAGTACTACGCGTCCTCGGAGGCGCACGGATCGACGCTGATCACCGCCGAGGATTGGCTGGCGCATCCCGGTTCGGTGGGCAAACCCATGGGGGGCGCCGTGCACATCCTCGACGAGCACGGCAATGAGTTGCCACCCGGGCAGGCCGGCGAGATCTACTTCGAGGGCGGCTACTCCTTCGAATACCTCAACGACCCAACGAAAACCGCGTCATCGCGCGACAAGCACGGCTGGGCCACCGTCGGGGACATCGGCTATCTCGACGACGAGGGTTACCTGTATCTGACCGACCGGCGTCACCACATGATCATTTCCGGCGGGGTGAACATCTACCCGCAGGAAGCCGAGAACCTTTTGGTCACCCACCCAAAGGTACTGGACGCGGCGGTGTTCGGGGTGCCCGACGACGAGATGGGCCAGCGCGTCGTGGCGGCCGTGCAGACCGTCGATGCGGCCGACGCCACCGACGAGTTCGCCGAGGAGTTGACGGTGTGGCTGCGAGACCGGTTGGCGCACTACAAATGCCCACGATCGATCGCCTTCGAAGCCCAGCTGCCGCGCACCGACACCGGCAAGCTCTACAAGAACGGGCTGATCGAGAAGTACTCGGTGTGACCGATGCTCCGGGTGGTCGACCTGTCGAGGGCGCCGCATGGCGGCCCAGCGTCGCCGCCCGGGGTGATCGTCGCCGTCGGCTCGGCCGCCGACATCGCCGGGGCCGGGTTCTGGCTTGACGCAGCAACTTTCACGCTGACTGAGGAGCCCTGCTCCGACCGGCGCGTGGTCACCGTCGATTCGGTGCCGGCGACCGTGCAGGAGCTGACGGCCCGCTGTCAACGCTGGCCGCACGCCAGTGCGATCTGTGACGACGTGTTGCGCGCGGTCGATCCGCAGGGCTCGACGCTGTCCGGGGTGGTGACGGAGTCGTTGGCGTACTCGACCCTGCAGGCCGGCCCGGAGTTCGCGCAGTGGTTACGCGAGCGCGGCCCGGTCCGCATGCCTGAGATCCCCGAGCCGGTGCGGGTGGCCCGTGACGGCGACGTTGTGCGTATCGGGTTCAACCGGCCGCAGCGGCACAACGCATTCTCCACCGATGCGCGCGCGGCGCTGTTGGAGGCGCTGACGGTCGCGCAGCTGGATCCGTCGGTAACCGGCATCATGTTGAGCGGCAACGGCCCGTCGTTCTGCAGCGGTGGGGACCTGGCCGAGTTCGGCACCTTCGCCGACTCGGCGAGCGCGCACCTGGCCCGTACCCGCTACAGCCCCGCCCTGGCGCTCGACGCGCTGGCCGCCAGGCTCGGCCGGGCGTGCCGGGCCGAGGTGCATGGCCGGGTGATGGGCAGCGGACTGGAGATGGCGGCGTTTTGCGGCTGGGTCACCGCCCGCAACGATGCGATGTTCGGGCTACCCGAGCTGGCACTGGGGTTGCTCCCCGGCGCGGGTGGCACCGTCAGCGTCACGCGGCGGATAGGTCGTTGGCGCACAGCGTATCTCGTATTGTCCGGTCGCACCGTCGACGCGGAAACCGCACTGGCCTGGGGGCTGGTGGACGAGGTCTGCGTTCAGAAGCCCGAATAGGTGGTGGTGGTCGTGGACGGGATGGAAGACACGATCGCGGCGAACATGGCGAACCACAGCACGACGCCGATCACCGCAGCGGCGGCGCCCACGATCGCGCCGATGATGACCCACTTCTTGGCATTGCTGGACGCCTCGTAGGCCTCGGCGTACCGTCCCTGGGCCCAAAGCCCGGACACCTTGTTGGAGTAGACAATCGACACGATCCCGAACGGCAGGCAGCACAGCACCGTGCACAGGATCGCCCAGACCAGATAGTTCTCGGGCTCCTGCAATCCCGGCTGCGGCGCCGGCCATCCCGCGGCTGGCGGCTGGCCCTGCCATCCCGCGGGCTGTTGACCCTGCCACCCGGCGGGATGCTGGCCCTGCCATTCCGGTTGTTGGCCTTGCCATTCCGGTTGCTGCCCAGGCCATCCTGGCGAACCTCCGGGCGGCACGGGGGGATAACTCATGGCGGCTGCCTTTCCCTCTAATTCCTCGGCTGGCGAACAGCTTTACTTCCATACCGGTTTGCCCGCCGGAGAAGTCAGGTAAATATACTCCTAAACTTCGTTCGCGGGCCGAGAGTTTGGCGGGCCGGATCAGATTCCGCCGCGGGACACCAGTTGCCGGGCGATCACATTTCGCTGGATCTCGTTGGTGCCTTCACCGACGATCATCAGCGGTGCGTCCCGGAAGTAGCGTTCGACGTCGTATTCGGTGGAATAGCCGTAGCCGCCGTGGATTCGTACCGCGTTCAGCGCGATCTCCATGGCGACCTCGGAGGCAAACAATTTCGCCATCCCGGCTTCCATGTCGCAGCGTTCGCCGCTGTCGTACCGCTCGGCGGCATACCGGGTGAGCTGACGGGCCGCGGTGAGTTTGGTTGCCATGTCGGCCAGGTAGTTCCCGATCGACTGGTGCTGCCAGATCGGCTGACCGAAGCTCTCGCGCTGCTGGGCGTAGGCCAGCGCGTCCTCGAGCGCCGCGGTGGCTACGCCCAGGGCACGGGACGCCACCTGGATGCGTCCCGTCTCGAGGCCCTTCATCATCTGTGAAAAGCCTTCGCCCGCAACGCCTCCCAACAACGCCGTCCGAGGTGTTCGGAAGTTGTCGAACGACAGCTCGCAGGACTCCACGCCCTTGTAACCCAACTTCGGCAGATCCCGCGACACCGTCAGGCCCGGCCCATGCTCGACGAGCACGATCGAGATGCCCTTGTGGCGCGGTCTGGCATCCAGGTCGGTTTTGCACAGCAGCGCGATCAGTCCGGAACGGCGCGCGTTGCTGATCCAGGTCTTGGCTCCGTTGATCACCAGGCCGTCGTCGTCGGGCAGCGCGGTGGTCGTCATGTTCTGCAGATCCGAGCCGCCGCCGGGCTCGGTCAGCGCCATGGTGGCGCGCACCTGTCCGCTGGCCATTCGCGGCAGGTAGGTCCGCTTCTGGTCCTCGGTGCCGAACAGCGTCAGCAGTTTGGCGACAACGGTGTGCCCGCCCATCGCACCGGCCAGGCTCATCCAGCCGCGGGCCAGTTCCTCGGTGACTCGGACGTAGCACGGCATGGACACCGGCGAACCGCCGTATTCCTCCGGAACGGCAAGACCGTAGATGCCGATCCGCTTCATCTGCTCGATCCACGCCTCGGGGTAGGTGTTGGCGTGCTCGACCTCGCGAATGCTCGGTTTGACGTCGCGGTCGACGAACGCCCGCACCGTGGCGACCAGCATCTCTTCTTCGTCGTTCACCTGTGATCACCCTCTAGCCCTGATGGTGACGACCCGCTTCGCCCGGCTCCGCCGCGCTCGCGATCGCCACGAACTAATGGTGACGACCCGCTTCGCCCGGCTCCGCCGCGCTCGCGATCGCCACGAAGTTGACCCTCGAATCCACAGCCTGCCAGCATGGGGCGTTGTGACCAGTGACGGGTATGCGGGGATTCGCGAGGGAGGACCGTACTTCGACGACCTCTCGGTGGGGCAGGTGTTCGACTGGGCGCCGTCGATGACGTTGTCGTCCGGGTTGGCGGGCGCTCACCAGGCGATCGTGGGGGACCGGCTGCGCCTGGCGCTGGACGCCGATCTGTGCGGGGCGGTGACGGGCCTGCCGGCGCCGTTGGCCCATCCGGGGCTGGTGTGCGACGTGGCGATCGGGCAGTCGACGCTGGTGACCCAGCGGGTCAAAGCCAACCTGTTCTACCGCGGCCTGGTGTTTCACCGGTTTCCGGTCATCGGCGATTCCCTCTACACCCGCACCGAAGTGGTTGGGCTGCGCGCGAATTCGCCCAAGCCGGGCCGGGCGCCGACGGGGCTGGCGGCGCTGCGGATGATCACGATCGACCAGGCCGATCAGCTGGTGCTCGACTTCTACCGGTGCGGCATGCTGCCCGCCAGCCCGGATTTCACGCCCGACAACGCGCCGCACGACGACCTGTCCGCCATCGGCGCCGATGTCCCCGGCCCGGCGCACGATCCGACCGCGCAGTGGGACGGGGAGGTATTCCGTGACAAGGTACCCGGCCCGCACTTCGATGCCGGCCTGGCGGGTTCGGTGTTGCACAGCACCGCCGACGTGGTCAGTAGCGCTCCCGAACTCGCCCGGCTGACCCTGAATATTGCTGCCACGCATCATGATTCGCGAGTCGGCGGCCGTCGGCTGGTGTACGGCGGACACACCATCGGGCTGGCGCTCGCGCAGGCGAGCAGGTTGCTGCCCAACCTGGTGACGGTCCTGAACTGGCAATCGTGCGATCACACCGGACCCGTGCACGAGGCCGACACCCTGTACAGCGAGCTGCACATCGAATCCGCGGAGCCGACCGATCACGGCGGCGTACTGGGGCTGCGGTCGCTGGTGTATGCGGTCGGCGATACCGCGGGTGAGCCGGACCGTCGGGTGCTGGACTGGCGGTTTCACGCACTGCAGTTCTGAGCGGGGTTTGCCGATCGCCGCTGTGAGCCACGCGCACAATGGGGGCGTGAGTTCGGCTTCGTCAATCGGGGAGTCCCAGCAGGTCAAAGAGTGGGGAAGCAGCGGGCTGGCCTACTTGACCGGCCTGCCCGACGGTCCCGCCGACTTCTCCCGCGCCAACGTGCTGGCCCGCGCCGGCGAGGTCGCGACGGCCATCGGTGACCGACTGGGTATCGGCGTCGACGCGGTGAGCCTGCTGACCGGGCGGGCCGCACTGCTGGGGCTGGCCCGCGCCGGGCGGGTGTCGCCCGGCGGCGGCACCCGCCTGCTCGCCGCGAGGGATGGCTGCTGCGCGCTCACCCTCTCGCGCGCCGACGACCTCGACGCCGTCCCGGCGCTGCTGCAGGCCGATGACGTGGCCGCCGACCCGTGGCCTGTGCTGCAGCGCTGGGCCGCCACCCGTCCGGTGGCCGAGATCGTCGAGCGGGCGGGGTTGCTCGACATTCCGGTGGCGGGCCTGGGCGAGGCCGCACCCGCGCCGCCGCGGACACGGACTACCGGATCGCGTCTGGCGCCGCGCGCGCCGCAGGGTCTGCTGGTGGCCGATCTGTCCTCGATGTGGGCGGGGCCCCTGTGCGGACACCTGCTGGCCCGCGCCGGAGCGACCGTCGTCAAGGTCGAAAGCCCACGCCGCCCGGACGGTACCCGGGCGGGCAGCCGGGCCTTTTTCGACTGGATCAACGGCCAAAAGCTCTGTTATGGCATCGATTTCGATAGCCAAGCCGACGAACTGCGTGAACTGCTCGCGGTCAGTGACATCGTCATCGAGGGCTCGCGCCCGGCGGCGCTGGCGCGCAGAAGGCTCGGACCCGATGACATCACGCCGCGCGCGGGCCGAATCTGGTTGCAAATCAACGGCTATGACGGTCGCAGGCCGGGATTCGGGGACGACACCGCGGTGGCCGGCGGGCTGGTCGGCACCAGCGCCGAGGGGCCGGTGTTCTGCGGCGACGCCATCGCCGACCCGTTGACCGGGCTGGAGGCAACGCTCGCAGTGGCCGAATCCCTGGGCCGCGGTGGCGGCGAGTGGATCGGCGTATCCATGGCCGGGGTCGCCGCGACGTACGCGGCGCTGCCGCTCGAGCCGTCGGCATCGCCGGCGCCGGTGTCAGCACCGTCGGCCCCACCGGCGTCGCGTCGGGCGTCGGGCCCGGGCGCCGACAACGCGGCGGTGCGCCACCTGGTAGCCCAAAGGCGGGTGCTGTCATGCTGATTCAGCGGGCAACCCTGCTCGACGGGACCACGACAGACATCCGGGTGGCCGCGCTGATCGAGGAGATGGCGCCGCCGGGGGAGGGTCTGGTGCCCCGGGTGGGGGAGGGCGTGCTGTACGCGGGGGGCGGCACCGTCCTGCCCGGGCTGCACGACCACCATGTGCACTTGCGTTCGGCGGCCTCGGCGCTGGATTCGTTCTTCGTCGGGCCGCCCGGGGTCAGCACCGCATCGCAGCTCACCCAATTGCTCGCGAACGCCACCCCGGGACCCGACGGCTGGATTCGCGCTGTGGGCTACCACGATTCGGTTGCCGGAGAACTCGATCGGGGCACCCTCGACGCCATCGTTGCCCACGTTCCGGTGCGCATCCAGCATCGCAGCGGGGCGCTGTGGATCCTCAACTCCGAGGCCCTCGGTCGCGTCGGCCTCGCCGAACATCCCGACGGGCGGCTGCGCAGCGCCGACCGTGGCTGGTCGCTGGCGCTGCAGCGGCGCGAAACCGATCTGGCCGAACTGAGCCGCCGGATCACCGCGACCGGTGTCACCGGCGTCACCGACGCGACCCCCGATCTCGACGCCGACGACATTGCCTCGCTGACGACGGCGCACCAGCGCGGTGAGTTCCGGCCGCGGCTGAGTTTCCTGTCGCCGGGCAAGAAGATCCTGCACGACGATTGCCTAGACCTCGACGCGCTCACGGAATGGGTTGCGCGCCAACACGACTGCGGGCAACCGGTCGCCGTGCACTGCGTGACCGCGGCACAGCTGGTGGTGACCATCGCGGCGCTGCGCGCGGCCGGCGGCCATCCACAAGACCGCATCGAACACGCCGCCGTGGTCCCCGACGACAACCTGGCCGACCTCGCCGAGCTCGGGATCACGGTGGTGACGCAGCCCAACTTCGTCGCCGAGCGCGGCGATCAGTACCTCGCCGACGTTCCCGCCGCCGAGCACGATCAGCTGTGGCGCGTCGCATCCCTGCGCAACGCGAGGGTGCCGGTCGCGCTGTCCACCGACATGCCGTTCGGCCACGGCGACCCATGGACGGCGATGCGCGCCGCGGTACACCGCACCACGCCGCAGGGCGCGGTGCTGGGAGCGCGCGAATGTGTCTCGGCGCGAGAGGCTTTGACGATGTTTCTGGGCCGTGCCGATCAGCCCGGCCGGCCGCGGACGGTGGAAATCGGGCAGACGGGGGACCTGTGCGTGCTGAACGAGCCGCCGGCCACGGCGCTGGCCGCCCTGGACGCCGGGCTGGTGGCGGCCACCGTGATCGGCGGTGAGCTGGTGTACTTCGCGATGTGAAGCCGTATCAAGCGCAAGGGGCCAGCGCCGCCCGAAGGCTGTCGCATTGGCCGTCGAAAAAACGCCGGGAGACTTGGGCTTTCGGCAAGACCAGGTCGAAGCCGTGGAACGCGCCCGGAATTGTCTCAACCTGGCACGGCACCCCCGCGGCGCGAAGGCGTTCGGCGTAGGCCAGGTCTTCGTCGTGGAACAGGTCATGGGTGCCCACACCGATCCAGGCCGGCGGCAATCCGTTGAGGTCGTCGCGGCGCCCGGGGACGGCGACCTGTGGGTCGGCGTTGCCCAGATATGCCGCCCAGCCGAACCTGTTGCTGCGGTTGTCCCACAGCCGGTAGTTCGCACTGGGCGCGGTGGCCGAACTGCGGTCGTCGAGCATTGGATAGGTCAGCAGCTGGAACGCCGGGCTCACCTCGGCGCGGTCGCGGGCCAGCAGGGCCAGGGCCGCCGCGAGGCCGCCGCCGGCGCTGGCGCCGCCGATGGCTATGCGGTAGCGGTCCACCGAGGGCAGCCCGGCCAGCCAGATCAGCGCCGCATAGCAGTCTTCCAGCGGGGCGGGATACGGATGTTCGGGCGCCAGACGGTAATCCACCGACGCGACGGTGATGCCGAGGCGCCTGCTGAACCCGCTGCAGAGCCGGTCGTCCTGTTGGGCGGTGCCGATCACGTATCCGCCGCCGTGGATCCACAACAGCGCGGGTGTGGTCTCGGTGGCCCCGGCGGGCCGGAACAGCCGAACGCCGGCCCCGGAACCGAGCGTGATCGCCTCGACGTCGGCGACGGGCTTGCCGAGGCGCCCCCGCCACGCCATCCCCACCCGCATCAGCGGCAGGGTCCGCGGGCCGACGAGCCGCCGCGGCGCGAATCGGGCAAGTCGCTGCAGGTCAGGATGAACATCGTTGTTCGTCACCGGACAAGTATCACCGACGCGGAAAATCAAGGGACGGCCATATGGTCTGCCGTACGCGCTACGACTTCAGGAGGCAGCGTGACCGCCAACAATCCCAGGCTGGCTTCGCGGTTGGTCGACACGGTCCTCGGGACGATCCGGGTTCAGGTGAGCGCGGGGACCGGACCTGCCGTCCTGATGTGGCCAAGCCTGTTGACGACGGGCGATTTGTGGACCGGCCAGGCCGCGCGCTTCGGCGACGCCCATCGCCTGGTGCTCATCGATCCGCCCGGCCACGGGGGCAGCGCACCGCTGCGCGCGATGTTCAGCTCCACCGACTGCGCGCGTTGCGCCGTCGATCTGTTGGACGGCCTCGCCATCGACAGGGCGCACTTCGTCGGCAATTCGTGGGGCGGGATGATCGGCGGCACCTTCGCCGCCCTTTACCCCGAGCGGCTCAATCGCGCGGCACTGATGAATTGCACGGCCTCGAAAGCCGGTGTCGCGCAGAAGATGCAGTATGCGGCCATGGTGTGGTTGGCGACGGCATTGGGCGGGATCCGGCCGCCGCTGACACGCTCGGCCATCCGCGCCTTCTTGGGGCCTACGACGCTGCGCACCCGCCCACACGTTGTGGACACCGTGCGAACCAACGTGGAGTCGGTGCACACGGATTCGGTCCGCTGGGCGGTGCGCAGCGTGGTTTCGGCGCGACCGGACCAGCACGCCCTGTTGGGTCGAGTCACGGCCCCGGTGCTGGTGGTCGCCGGCGCGGAGGACGCCACCTTCCCGGTGGCCGAAACCCGCGCGATGGCCGACTCCATCGGGGGAGCGTCGTTCACCGTGCTCGACGGGGTCGCCCACCTCGCGGCGCTCGAAGATCCCGCGCGGGTGAACGAGCTGCTGGACGCATTCTTGTTGGGCTGATTTTGTTGGCCGGATAGCGCCACGCCGCGGCGAAAACCCCTGCTGGTAACCGTAATTCGGGCGCCACCGGTTCCCCGGTGACGACGGGGTCCACCTCCGGTCGCCGCCGGTGGGTGAACCACCCCGGGCGCTGCAACGTAGCGCATAGGACGGGCCAGGAAAGAGTAATGGATTAGCCGAGCAGCGATCGGGGTATCGGAGCAATGCTGGCGCACGTGCTTGCCGTCAGCTTGTTGGGGTTTGCCGGTACGTCGCCGCAACGTCTCGCCCGGGACCGAGCGCCGGCGCGTCGCCCGATCGGCCAGGACGCGAGGGACGTGAAATGCTTGGGCAACTTTACGATCGGGCACTCGGCGGCGAGCGATGTTGGATTCGTCATGACGACGGCGAACTGCGGCCACTGCCGGCGCACAAATGGTTGGGTGTGCGATGTCCCGGTGATGGATCTGGTGACGCCTTCGACGAAGTCTTCGACGAAGCCGTCACGCAGATGTGCACCGGGCCGACAATCGAGCTGGGCTGCGGTCCGGGCCGGTTGGTGGCGAGGCTGATTCAGCGGGGCATCCCCGCCCTCGGTATCGACCGGTCCGCGACCGCGATCCAGCTGGCGGGTCGCGGCGGTGCGCCGGCCCTGTTGGGCGATGTGTTCGAGCCGCTGCCGGGAATGGGTCTGTGGCAGACGGTTTTGCTGGTCGACGGCAATGTCGGGCTCGGCGGGGATCCGCGACGGATTCTCGGGCGCGCCTTCGAGTTGCTGGCCCGGGGCGGCCGTTGCGTTGCCGAGTTCGAAGCCGAGGCCATCGGCATCTGTTCGCGATGGGTCCGGCTGGAGGCGGCGGGCGAGGTCGGCCCCTGGTTTCGCTGGGCATCCGTCGGGGTGGACAGCGCTGCCGCGCTGGCCGCGCAGGTGGGACTGACGCTGACCGGGGTCCGCCTTGTCGGTGGCCGGGTGATCGCCGACCTGACGGCCAGGTAAGCGTGTCGTACACAGCAAAAATCCTCGACCGCAAAGAACCGCGAAAACCGGTTCAAGCAGCGTAAATACCGCATTCCGCGAGCACATTGGGCAAAGCGTCTTCGCCACGATCGCCCGTTCGACGGAAACGTCAGTTTGCGAGTTACGGTGAGGGGTACAGTCCCCAGCATGACGGTGAGTGGACCGGGCATTACCGATTACGTGAGATGGTTGCTGCGGGCCCGCCCCGGCGACTATGCGCTGGCGTTGAGTGTGGCAGGGGCTTCGCTGCCGGTGGTCGGCAAGCACCTCGAGCCCCTGGGTGGTTTGACCGCCATGGGCGTCTGGGGTGCCCGGCACGCACCGGAAGCGATCTCCGCGGCGACCAAGGACTGGTTCAAGCCCGGACTCAGCGACGTCCGCCGCCGCGACCGCGAGAGCACCCAACAAGTGTCCCTCGCCGCGTTGCGCGGGGTCGTGTCGGCAGCGGATCTCGAGTTGGACTGGCCGGTCGCCGAAAAGACACCGCCGATCTGGGACGGCCTGCGCCAGCGCCGCTATCTGTACCGCCGCGCCGTCCACTACGGCGACCACCCGGATCAGGTGCTCGACGTCTGGCGGCGCAAAGACCTGCCCGCACAACCCGCGCCGGTGCTGATCTTCCTGCCGGGCGGCGCATGGGTGCACGGCAAGTGCATGGGCCAGGGATCGGCGCTCATGTCACGGCTGGCCGAGCAGGGCTGGGTATGCCTGGCGGTCAACTACCGCGTCTCGCCGCACCACCGCTGGCCGCGCCACATCATCGACGTCAAAACCGCGATCGCGTGGGCACGTGCCAACGTCGACAAGTTCGGCGGCGACCGCGATTTCGTTGCTATAGCGGGATGTTCGGCCGGCGGCCACCTGTGCGCGCTGGCCGGGCTGACGCCCGACGACCCGCAGTTCCAGGCGAAGCTGCCCGAGGGCGCGGACACGTCGGTGGACGCGGTCGTCGGGATCTACGGCCGCTACGACTGGGAGGACCGCTCGACGCCGGAGCGCGAACGGTTCGTCGAGTTCCTGGAGCGCGTCGTGGTGAAGAAGTCGATCGCCCGTCGGCCCGAGATCTTCCACGACGCGTCCCCGATCGCGCGCGTGCACCGCAACGCGCCGCCCTTCCTGGTCATTCACGGCAGCAAAGACACCGTGATCCCGGTGGACCAGGCACGCAGCTTCGTCGAGCGGCTCCGGGCGGTGTCGCATTCGATGGTCGGCTACCTCGAATTCCCCGGCGCCGGCCACGGGTATGACCTCATCGATGGCGAGCGAGCAGGCGCCGCCGCGCACGTCACCTCGCTGTTCCTTAACCAGATCTACCGCACCAAGACACGCGTCGGGGCAAAAGAGGTTATCTGAACCGCCACCGCTGAGTATGGTCCCTCTATGGGCAAGGGGCAGCGGTGAAGAGGCTTAGCGGGTGGGACGCTGTGCTGCTGTACAGCGAAACCCCGAGCGTGCACATGCACACCATCAAAGCCGCTGTCATCGAGCTTGACACCGACCGCCGGTCGCTGGACGTCAACGCGTTTCGCGAAGTCATCGCCGGGCGGCTGAACAAGCTCGATCCATTCTGCTACCAGCTCGTCGAGGTGCCGCTGCACTTCCACCACCCGATGTGGCGGGAGAACTGCGAACTCGACCTGAACTATCACATCCGCCCCTGGCGGGTGTCGCCGCCCGGGGGGCGTCGCGAACTGGACGAGGCCATCGGGCAAATCGCCAGCACGCCGCTGGATCGCAGCCGTCCGCTGTGGGAGATGTACTTCGTGGAGGGCTTGGCCAACAACCGGATTGCGGTCGTCGGCAAAATTCACCACGCCCTGGCAGACGGCGTCGCGTCGGCGAACCTGATGGCCCGTGGCATGGACCTGCAGCCAGGCCCGGAGGGCGGGCAGTACGTCTGCGACCCGGCTCCCACCACGCGGCAGCTGATGGCGTCGGCATTCGCCGACCACATGCGACACGTTGGGGCCGCTGCCCCGCACCATCCGCTATACGGCCCAGGGCTTGGGCCGGGTGCGCCGCAGCTCCCGCAAATTCTCCCCGGAACTGACGCGGCCCTTCGAGCCGCCGGCGACCTTCATGAACCACAAGATCACCCCGGAACGGCGGTTCGCGACCGCCACCCTGGCCTTGGCCGACGTCAAGGAGACCGGCAAGCGGCTCGGGGCGACGATCAACGACATGGTGCTGGCCATGTCGACCGGCGCCCTGCGCACGCTGTTGTTGCGATACGACGGTAAGGCCGAACCGCTGCTGGCGTCGGTACCGATGAGTTTCGACTTCTCGCGGGAACGGATCTCGGGCAACCGCTTCACGGGCGTGCTGGTGGGCTTGCCGACCGATTCCGACGATCCGCTGGAGCGGGTGCGGTGCTGCCATGAAAACGCCATCGCCGCCAAGGAAAGCAACCAGCTGATGGGGCCGGAGCTGGTCAGCAGGTGGGCGGCCTACATGCCACCGGCGCCCACCCAGGCCTTCTTCCGGTGGGCCTCCGATCGCGACGGAAACAACAAGATCCTCAACCTGAACATCTCCAACGTGCCCGGTCCCCGGGAACGCGGCCGCGTGGGCGGGGCGCTGGTCACCGAGATCTATTCGGTGGGCCCGTTGACCGCCGGCAGCGGGCTCAACATCACCGTGTGGAGTTATGTCGATCAGCTCAACATCTCGGTGCTCTCGGACGGCTCCACGCTTGAGGATCCGCACGAGGTTTCCGAGGCCATGGTGGCCGACTTCATCGAAATACGCAGGGCTGCAGGGCTTTCCGATGATCTGACGGTCATCGAGGCTGCGATGGCTCCGGCGTGATCGGCACGGATTCCTAGCCAGCCGGCTCCGGCGGTAAGCCGAATCTCTCTGGGGCGTTAATGCCATTTCCGCCGACCGTTACCATCGGTCCGACAGGAGCTATCTCAAAGCCACCGATCCCCTGAAGGAGCCGCGGCACCGTGAGCAGTGGAAACCAAGAGGCCGGCACCGAAGAACCCGAAGTTCTGGTCGAACAACGGGATCGAATCCTCATCATCACGATCAACCGGCCGAAGGCCAAGAATGCGGTCAACTCCGCGGTCGCCAACGGCCTGGCCGCCGCCGTGGATCGGCTCGACAACGAGACCGGCCTCTCGGTGGGCATCCTCACCGGGGCGGGCGGTTCGTTCTGCGCGGGCATGGACCTCAAGGCCTTTGCCCGCGGCGAGCTTCCCATCGTCGAGGGCCGCGGCATGGGCTTCACCGAACGCCCCCCGGTCAAGCCGCTGATCGCGGCGGTCGAGGGCTACGCGCTGGCCGGCGGCACCGAGCTGGCACTGGCCACCGACCTGATCGTGGCCTCGAAGGACTCCGCGTTCGGCATTCCCGAAGTCAAGCGTGGGCTGGTCGCCGGCGGCGGCGGGTTGCTGCGGCTACCGCAGCGCATCCCGTCCGCGATCGCTATGGAACTGGCGCTGACCGGTGAAAACCTGAGCGCGGAGCGCGCTCATGCGCTGGGCATGGTGAACGTGTTGGCCGAGCCCGGCACCGCACTGGACGCCGCGATCGAGCTGGCCGAAAAGATCGCGGCGAACGGGCCGCTCGCGGTGGCCGCCACCAAGCGGATCATCGTCGAGTCCCGCGGCTGGAGTCCCGAGGAGATGTTCGCCGAGCAGAACAAGCTGCTGACTCCGGTGTTCTCTTCTAACGACGCCAAGGAAGGCGCCATCGCGTTCGCGGAGAAGCGCCCGCCCAAATGGACGGGCACCTGATATCAGCCGGCTTGACTCTCTTCTGCCGCAACGTGTTACCGAGTTCCCGTGTGCGCAAGTGTGCCGGTAACCCAGCGTCTCGGCTGCGGGTGAGTCTCGCCGCGACGCCCGGGCGATGCGGCTGGCTGCCGGTGCCGGGCAGCGCGACAGTTGCGTGATCTAAACTACAGACGGGCATGACACTTTCGGCCAGCTTTGTAACGCGTTGATACCGGAGAAAGATCGAGGATGAGCATTTCGTTGCTGCTCGAGATGGCCGCGTCGGGCAACGCGGAACGCACCGCGGTGGTGTCCGGAGACCTGCGGCTGACCACGCAACAGCTCAGCGATCTTGCCGACGGCGGGGTGGGCGTGATCGCTGGGTCGAACGCCAAGCACGTCGTGTACGTGGGCACCGGCGGCGCGATGCTGCCGGTGCTGATCTTCGCCGCGGCGCGCGCCGGAGTGGCCTTCACGCCGATCAATTACCGGCTCTCCCCGGACGGCATCCAGGCGCTGATCGAGCGGCTGCCCGAGCCGTTGGTGATCGTCGACAGCCGCTACCGCGACGCGGTCGGCGACGCCTCGGACAAGGTGATCGTCTCCGACGACTTCTTGGCGGCCGCACGCACCGCCGAACCCGCCACTGAAGGTCTCGCGTTCCCCGACCCGGACTCCGTCGCCATCGTGCTGTTCACCTCGGGCACCACCTCGCAGCCCAAGGCCGTCGAACTCTCACACAACAACCTGACCAGTTACGTCACCGGGACGGTGGAATTCGGGGCGGCCGAAGACACCGATGCCGCCCTGATCTGCGTGCCGCCGTATCACATCGCCGGGGTCAGCGCCGCGCTGTCGAATCTCTATGCCGGCCGCAAGATGGTGTACCTGCCCAATTTCGATGCGCAGGAATGGGTTCGGCTGATCAACGCCGAGAACGTGACCACCGCGACGGTGGTGCCGACCATGCTGGACCGCATCGTCACCGTGCTGGAGAACGGCGGCGGCGCGGCCATCGAGTTGCCGTCGCTGCGCAACCTGGCCTACGGCGGCTCCAAGGTCGGCCTGCCGCTGGTCCGTCGTGCGCTCGAGCTGTTGCCCAACGTCGGCTTCGTCAACGCCTACGGCCTCACCGAGACCAGCTCGACGATCGCGGTGTTGACGCCCGACGACCATCGCGCGGCGCAGGCGGCGGAGGGGCCCGATGTCGCCCGCCGGCTGGGATCGGTGGGGCAAGCGGTGGCCGGCATCGAGCTGCAAATCCGCGACGAGGCCGGAAATGTGCTGCCTTCGGGTGAGACCGGCGAGCTGTTCGTGCGGGGCGAGCAAGTGTCCGGCCGCTACACCGGGATCGGATCGGTGCTCGACGAGAACGGCTGGTTCCCCACCAAGGACATCGCCATGCTCGACGACGAGGGCTACCTGTTCATCGGTGGCCGCAGCGACGACACCATCATCCGCGGCGGCGAGAACATTGCGCCCGCCGAGCTGGAAGAGGTTTTGGTCGAGCACCCCCACGTGCGTGACGTCGCAGTGGTCGGTGTCGAGGACCCGCAGTGGGGCCAGGCGATCGTCGCCGTGGTGGTACCGGCGGCAGGCGTGGAGCCCGACCCCGACGAATTGCGCGAATTCGTCCGCAAGAGTTTGCGCGGATCGCGCACTCCCGACGAGGTAGTGTTTCGCGACGAGCTGCCCACCACCGCTACCGGCAAGGTCTTGCGGCGGGAGATCATCCAGACCCTCACCGGATTGCGCGCCGCACCGGCCCAGCAGTAAGCGATCAAGGACGGAAATCAATGATCAAGAACGGAACTCGTCTCGCCAGCCAGGTCTGTGACACGCAGGTGATCGTCGTCAGAAGTGCCGACAGCCTGGACGACCTGCGGTGTGGCGGTGCGCCGATGGTGCCGGTCGGGGGCGAGCGGTCGGGCGAACTGGACCCCGCGTTCGCCGGCGGCACGGTCATGGGCAAGCGCTACGTCGACGAAACCGGTGCCGAGGTGCTGGTGACCAAGCCGGGCGCGGGAAGCCTGAGCATCGGGCAGACCGCCCTGCAGCTCAAAGAGGTCAAGCCGCTACCCGCCAGCGACTGAGCGGGTCACCGCGCGGCACCCTGCTTTCCCGGAATCTTGTTCCGGGCAACGAATTCCTTTGCCTTGATCAAGAATTCGAGCTGCTCGCCCACCTGGTGTAGCGGGCCCGCATTGCGGGTGGAGCGCGAGAGCACGACGGCGCCCTCCAGCGCCGCGATCGACATCACGGCCAACGACGCGGCATCGGCATCGTCGAAACCGTCGTTCACGAACGCGCGAGTGAGCGCGGTGCACCAGCGGCCCAAGATAGCCCCGGCCTCCGTGGCGAGCGTGGGACCATCCTCGTCCGAACAGCCGATCGCGGCCGCCACGACCGGACAGCCGGCGGTGAATCCGCCGTCGGTGAGCAGCCGCTCCCAGAATCCGACGAACTCCTGCAGCAACGCCCGCGCGCCCCGGCCGGCGGCGTCGTCGATCATCGCCGTGATGGAGTCGCCGGAGTAGCGCAGCGCCTCGGTCAGGATCTGGTTGCGCCCGTCGGGAAAGTGGTAGTAAACCGAGCCGCGTGGGGCGCCGCTGCGGGCGAGCACCGCGTCGATGGTGACGCCCGCCGCGCCACGTTCGCGCATCACCTCGGCGGCGCTGGCCAACATCTTCGTCCGGGTGCCCCCGCGTTTTGTCGGCGCGTGCTCCGGCGCGGCGTTACCGATAGTCGGCGTGGGCGTACCTCCCGTGGCTGCGGTCATGCGGCGTGCGAGTGCCGCAACGCTGCCCGGTGCATGTGACGTGGGCTGAAGCGGAATGTGCGGCGCCGCAGGTCCGGCATCTCGCGGGTGAATTGATAGCCGGCGACGTTGAGCTCGATGATCCACATGATGTTCTCCCGGCCTGGGTATGGCCCTTGATTATGCTATGGACCATATAAGACATCCGTAAATTAATCAATTTCCCAGGACAAGTGTGACGTACGCCGCATAAATCGGCCGCGGGGCGGTTGAGATCCGCACTTACGGGGCGCGTAATCGGGCCAAAATTATGATCTATTGCATAATCTTGAGATCTCCGCCTCATGGACGCATGGTTAGCAGCCCCGGCGGGAATCGGCAGAATCTCGCCATGAGTGCAAGTTCGACGAGCCCTAGCTCTCGACGGTGTAGCCCATCGGCATCAGCACGCTCTTCTGCTGCGTGAAGTGCTCGACGCCTTCCGGCCCGTTCTCGCGGCCGATGCCGGAGTTCTTGTAGCCACCGAACGGGCAGCCCGGGTCGAAGGCATACCAATTGATGGCGTAGGTCCCGGTGCGGATCTTCTCCGAGATCTCGATGCCCTTGGGGATGTCGGTAGTCCACACGCTGCCGGCCAGGCCGTAGGCCGAGTCGTTGGCAATCTTGATCGCGTCCTCTTCGGTGTCGAACGGGATGATGCTCAGCACCGGCCCGAAGATCTCCTCCTGGGCGATCGTCATCTTGTTGTCGACGTCGGCGAAGACGGTGGGCTGCACGAAGAAACCGTTGTCCAGGCCCTCGGGGCGGCCACCGCCGCACACCAGCCGGGCGCCTTCCTCGATGCCCTTGGCGATGTAGCCCTCGACGCGGGCGCGCTGCTTCTCCGAGATCAGCGAACCGATCTGGGCGGCAGCGTCCGACGGTGGTCCGACCGGTAGCGCCTGCACGAATGTGCTTACCGCGTCCACGATTTCGTCGTAGCGTGAGCGAGGCGCCAGGATGCGTGTCTGGCCGACACAGGCCTGCCCGGTGTTCATGATGCCGGAGAACACCAGCATCGGGATTGCCGACGCCAGGTCGACGTCCTCGAGGAGGATCGCGGCCGATTTACCGCCGAGCTCCAGCGTGCACGGCTTGAGCATTTCCGCAGCACGCCGCCCGATCTCCTTGCCGACGCCGGAGCTGCCGGTGAACGTGAACAGGTCGACGTCCGGGTTGGAGGTCAGCGCCTGACCGGTCTCGATACCGCCGGGCACCACCGACAGCACGCCCTCGGGCAGGCCGGCCTCGGCGAAGATGTCCGCCAAAGCATTTGTGGTCAGCGGTGTTTCGGCGGCCGGCTTGAGCACCACGGTGCATCCGGCCAGCAGCGCGGGGCCCAGTTTGTTGACCGCCAGGAACAGCGGCACGTTCCAGGCGACGATTGCGCCCACCACCCCGATCGGCTCGCGGTGCACGATGGTCTGGCCGTAGGAGCCGTTGCGGATCTCGCGCCACTTGACCTGGTCGACGGCGGGGCCGGCGAAGAAGTTCATCGCGCCCATCGAGCCCATCCAGTGCATCGTCTCGATGGTGGTCGGCGGCTGGCCGGTCTCGCCGGCGAGCAGCGCGCTCAGCAGCTCCTTGCGCTCCTCCATCAACTTGACGGCGTTGGCGATGACGGCCGCGCGTTCCTTCGGAGGGGTCGTGGGCCAGGGGCCGTTGTCGAAAGCGGCACGGGCCGCGGCGACCGCGGCGTCGACGTCTGCCGCCGCCGCCAGGGGTGCCTTGCCGAAGTACTCGCCGGTGGCCGGACAGCGCACCTCGATCACCTCAGAGGTCGACGGCTCCGTCCACTTGCCGCCGATGAAAAGCTTGTCGTATTCGGTCTTGATGTCGCTCATGGGCGCCACCCTACCCAAGCCGACGTGAAACGAGAACACGTTTCACTATTGGGGTTGCAGGACCAGCACCAGATTGCTCACCAGGAACTCGCGCAGCACCGGCACACCCGTCAGCCACCATGCCCATCGCGGGTGGTAGCGGGGAAATGCGGCCACCATCGCCCCGGTGTTCTCGGCCCAGCTCAGCCCCTCGGCCGCCGACACCGCAAACAACGACGACCCGTAGTCGTTTTTGGGTCGATGGCCGTGCTTGCAGGCGTAGCGGTCGGCGGCGCGGGCGCCGCCGAGGTAATGGGTCAGGCCCATCTCGTGGCCGCCGAACGGACCCAGCCAGACCGTGTAGGACAGCACGGCCAGCCCGCCCGGCCTGGTCACCCGCAGCATCTCGGCGCCGAGCTGCCAGGGCCGCGGCACGTGCTCGGCGACGTTGGAGGACAGGCAGATGTCCACGGAGTCCTCGGCGAAGGGCAGCGCCGTTCCCGAGGCGCGCACAAAGGTCCCCGTCCCCCGGTCGACGGTGGGTCCGGCCGCATGCATCTCGCTGGGGTCGGGTTCGACCCCGACATAGCGGAGGCCGGCATCGGTGAAGGCCGTCGCGAAGTAGCCCGGCCCGCCGCCGACGTCGAGCAGCGTACGGCCGGAAAGCGGCTCGCCGTGGGCGGCCCGCCACAGATCGCTCACCATGGCCGCGGTGTCGGCCGCCAGGGCACCGTAGAACCGGGCCGGATCCGGCTGCTCGTAGCGAAATGCCGACAGCAGCCGCACCGAGCGGGCCAGCGTCGCCCGGCGCGCGAAGATGTCGGTGGCCGCCACGCGCCACACCCTACGGATGTGTGGCGCCGCCCGGTGTGCATCATCGCCGGTTAGGCTGACGCTCGATGTCTTCCTTGCGCTCCGTGCTGCTGTTGTGCTGGCGCGATACCGGGCACCCCCAGGGCGGCGGCAGCGAGGCCTATTTGCAGCGCATCGGCGCTCAGCTGGCCGCATCGGGAATCGCCGTCACGCTGCGCACCGCCCGCTATCCCGGAGCGCCACGCCGCGAGGTCGTGGACGGCGTGCGGATCAACCGGGCCGGCGGCCGCTACTCGGTGTACGTCTGGGCGTTGCTGGCGATGGCCTCGGCCCGCCTGGGCGTCGGGCCGCTGCGCGGCGTGCTGCCCGACGTGGTCGTCGACACCCAGAACGGCCTGCCTTTTCTGGCCCGGCTGATCTACGGCCGCCGGGTGGTGTTGTTGGTGCACCATTGCCACCGCGAGCAGTGGCCGGTGGCCGGGCCGATGCTCGGCAGGCTCGGCTGGTTCGTCGAGTCGACGCTGTCGCCGCGAGTGAACCGGCACAACCAGTACGTGACGGTGTCGCTGCCGTCCGCGCGCGACCTGGTCGCGCTGGGCGTCAACGGCGCGCAGATCGCGGTGGTGCGCAACGGCCTCGACCGGGCGCCGGCGCAATCGCTGACGGGCCCTCGGTCGGCGGCGCCGCGGGTGGTGGTGCTGTCGCGGCTGGTACCGCACAAGCAGATCGAGCACGCCCTGGAGGCGGTCGCGCGGCTGCTGCCGCGGATCCCGGGGCTGCACCTGGACATCGTCGGCGACGGCTGGTGGCGCGAGCGGCTCGTCGAGCACGTGCGGCGGCTCGGCATCAGTTCGGCGGTGACGTTCCACGGGCATGTCGACGACGTGACCAAACACCATGTCCTGCAAGGGGCTTGGGTGCACCTGCTGCCCTCGCGCAAGGAGGGCTGGGGCCTGGCCGTTGTGGAGGCGGCCCAGCACCGGGTGCCGACCATCGGCTACCGGTCCTCGGGCGGCCTGTCGGACTCGATCGTCGACGAGGTGACCGGGATCCTGGTGGACAGCCACGCCGAGCTGGTGGACCGGCTCGAGGAACTGCTCGCCGATCCGGTGCTGCGCGATCAACTAGGCGCGAAGGCGCACACCCGCAGCGGTGAATTCTCCTGGACGCAGAGCGCGGACGCGATGTGCGGCGTGCTGGAAGCGGTGCAGGCCGGCCGCACGGTCAACGGGCTAGTCACCGGGCGGGACTGAGCGGGCGCGGCGCCGCCACGCACCGAGCATCGCGCCGGCGCCACCGCCGATCAGCATCGCCAGCCACGCCAGGTGCGCGACCACCGTCGCCGTCCGCCGTCCGGCCGCCACCCCGGCGGTCTGCCCGCCGATCCGGTAGAGCGCGATCTCATGGTCCCGATAGACCGGGGCCAGCGCGCCCAGGGTGCGCGCGGCCGCCCCCATGTCACCGGCGCTATCGGATTCGACCACCAGCCAGCCCACCCCGGCCGCGGCCAGCGCCGCGGGTTCGGGCCCGGACAGCAGGAGCTCTTGGACCGCCCGGGCGTGCGTGCCCTCGCCGGCGATGGTGGTCCCCGAGATCACCAAGTCACCTGTGCTCAGCACGTCGGCCCGCACCCAGCGGGGCAGCGGGTCCAACACCGGTGCGGGGCCCGACCAGGAGAACAGCCGCATGGTGCCGGCGGGCAGCACCGCGACCGCGCCCGGCTGGGCGTCGATCGCCGCGGCGACGGCGGTCCAGCCGTGCGGATAGCGCACCGGCGCCACCTTGCCGAACACCCCCCAGGCCAGGTCGGGCAGCGCCACCAGCAGCGCCAGGCAACAGACCAGCGCCGGGGCGGCCATCCCGGAAAGCCGTAGCCGCCGGCGCAGCGTCACCACCGCGCCGGCACCCGCCAGGGCGTAACCGGGCACCGCGAGCGCCACCCATTTCTGGCCGTCGCGCAGCACCCCGAAGCCGGGCACGGTGTCGACCACTGCGCTCAGCAGTTGCAGGCCCGGGCCGGTCGCCAGCGCCGCCGGGACGAGCACGGACACCGCCGCCAGCACCAGCAGTGGCACCGCCGCCGGACGCCGGATGACCGTCGGTAGGCCCGCCGCCACCACACCCAGCAGCACCACCGCCGAGAACACCGTGAAAAGCGTGGTGCGCGAGCCGGGCACGGCGTCGCCGTTCCAGATGCCGCCGAGGCTGGCCAGGCTTGCCAGGGTGCCCAGCCCGGGCTCGGCGCGGGGCGCGAACGCCTCGACCCCGAGCCGGTTCGCCGCCGTGTGGGCGGTCAGCGACGAGCCCATCGCCGACGCCGTCAGCCAGGGCAGCGCCGCCACCAGCGCGGCACCAAGCGCCGCCGCGGCGCACCACCGGCGCGGGCGGCCGGTGCCGGGCGCCACCGCGCAAACCAGCGCAACCGTCGCGGCCAGCAGCAGCCCGGTCGGGGTCAGCCCGGCCAGCGCGATCCAGAAGGCCAGCCCACAGAACACCAACCGGCTCGCGGCCGTCGTCCGCAGCGTCAGCATGGCCGCGGCCACCCAGGGCAGGCAGCCGTAACCGACTAGTAGGCTCCAATGACCCTGCAGAAGGCGTTCTGCGACATAGGGATTCCAGATCGCCACGGTGGTGCCGACGAACTGGCCGGAAGCGCCCGCGCACGGCAGCGCGACCGCGACCAGCCGAGCCGCGCCCCATCCCCCCAGCCACAGCCCGAGAACCAGCAGGGTCTTCACCACGACGCCGCCGTCGACCAGATGGGAGGCCAGCGCCACCGCGAAATCCTGGGGGGTGGCGCGCGGCGCCGACGTCAGCCCCAGCGCGGTATCGGACAGATACGACCGCGGCGTCGACACCGCGTCGCGCAACAGCAGGTATCCGGGCGCCAGGAGCGGCCCGACCACCAGCAGCGCCAAGACCAGTGCGTACCCGGGCCGGGTCCAGCGCACGGTTAACGCATCCGAGCCGGGCTATTCCCGGTCGTGCGGGCCGGGCGGATGGGGCTCGGCCGGTCCCGCCTCGGTGGGCTCGTCCGGGCCGGCCGACCCGGACGAGCTTGGTGGGCCGGGTGGTTCGGAGCCGGGCGGACCGGACTCCTGACGCGCCTCGGGACGCTGGGTGGGCAGCTTCTCGGTCTCGGCTTCGGCGCCGGGCACCGGTTCCTCGAGGCCGCTGCGGCCGAAGAAGTCCTGGTCGCTCCGGTCGAGGCCGGGGTCGGTCAGCGCGCTCTCGCTGCGCAGGCTGAACGAGGCGAGCAGCCCACCGCCGATCAGTGCGATCAAGCCGACCGCGGTGAACGTGATCGGCAGCACCCGCGACCACAGCGCCAGCCGGTCGCGCTCATCGCGGGCCGCGTTGATCTGGGATTCGACGGTGTCTTCGTTCGAGGTGACCTTGTAGTCGGCCAGGGTGAGCTCCGGCTTGAGCGGGTCGCGCGCGAAATAGTGGTCGGCGTGCTCGGTCTGCTTGACGATGGTGCCCGACACCGGGTCCACCCAGAATGTGCGCTGCGCCGCGTAGTAGCGGGTCATGGTGATCTGCTCGTTCGGATCGCCGCCCTGGACGCCCCACATCGACGCGGACGTGGTCTGCTTGGCATCCTCGTTGCCGGCCAGCAGCGACGGGTACGCCACCGGGGCCACCAGCTTTCCGTCGCTGTTGTAGCCCACATTTTGGGTGAACTTATACGTGGAAAGCCCGTTGACGTCTTCCTGGGCTTCGTAGTTGACGTCGAACGCCTTCTGCGCGATCGGATCGAAATAGGGATAGGTCTTCTTCTCGGTGTTAAACGGGAACCGGTAGGACAGCCCGTCGTGCCGCAGCGGCATCGCGGTGGGTGGGTTCTCGTCGTTCACGGCGCGCGGCTTCTGAACCGAGCCGCCGGCGTGGGTGTCGTCCGAGACGGCCAGCGCGGTCTTGCGGTTGAGCGTGACGGTGTCGACGATCGCCAGCAGCAGCCCGCTGTCCTTCTGCTTGTCGGTTCGCCGCAACGAACTTCCGACCTGAAGCGTGACCACGTCGGTGTTGGCGGGGGACTCGACGCTGATCTGCTGCTGGGAGACGAGCGGCACGTTCTGGTTGACGACGACGTGGTCGGTCGACAACGACGCGGAGTCGAGCGTTGTCCCGGTGCCGTCACCGACCAGCGTGGCGTCGACGTCCAGGGGAACCTTGGTGATCCTGCTGGTGGTGTACGTCGTCAAAAGCAGCGCGGCGATCAGCAGGGCAGCTCCGAGGCCGATGATCCCGCATGCGGCGAACCGCAACATGACTGCTCGGTTCACGTCGCTGTGCCCTCCTCGATTCCTTGCTTCATCAGCCGCGACCCGACCCGAGCAGCAGCCCGGGGCAAACTCGTTTGACCCTAACAGCAGTAAGTAAGGCAGCGGCTTACCAACCTGTTGCTCAATACCCGGGTGTGCCCAGTCGCCGGGCAGCGCAGCACAGGCAAACTGGGGTGGTGAGCGATGACCGGCGGGTGGGCGGGATCCGCAGCTTCCTGCCGGCCGTGGAAGGCATGCGCGCCTGCGCGGCCATGGGCGTCGTGGTCACGCACGTCGCCTTCCAGACCGGGCACTCCAGCGGCGTCACCGGCAGGCTGTTCGGCCGCTTCGACCTCGCCGTGGCGGTGTTCTTCGCGCTGTCGGGTTTTCTGCTGTGGCGCGGACATGCCTCGGCGGCAAGGGATCTGGGACCCCGCCCGGCCACCGGCCACTACCTGCGGTCGAGGGTGGTCCGCATCATGCCCGCCTATGTGGTCGCCGTCGTCGTGATACTGACCCTGTTGCCTGACGCCGACCACGCCAGCCTGACGGTGTGGTTGGCCAACCTGACGCTCACCCAGATTTACGTGCCGCTGACGCTGACCGGCGGGCTGACCCAGATGTGGAGCCTGTCTGTCGAGGTCAGCTTCTACCTGGCATTGCCGATTCTCGCTCTGCTGGCGCGCAGGCTGCCGGTGCGGGCCCGGGTGCCGGCGATCGCCGCGCTGGGGGCCCTCAGCTGGGCGTGGGGTTGGGTACCCATCCATTCCGGGTCCGGCACGAATCCGCTCAACTGGCCGCCGGCCTTCTTCTCTTGGTTCGCGGCGGGCATGCTGCTGGCCGAGTGGGTGCACAGCCCGATCGGCCTACCGCATCGATGGGCGCGGCGGCGCATCGTGATGGCCGTCGTCGCCGTGCTGGCCTATCTTTTGGCGGCCTCCCCGCTGGCCGGCGCGGAGGGCCTCATTCCCGGCACGGCCACCCAGTTTGCGGTGAAGACGGCGGCGGGCTCTGTGGTGGCCTTCGCGCTGGTCGCCCCGCTGGTGCTGGACCGGGCGGACACGCCGCATCGCGTCTTGGGTACCACCGCGATGGTTACCCTGGGGCGCTGGTCGTACGGCCTGTTCGTGTGGCACCTGGCGGCGCTGGCCATGGTGTTCCCCGTGCTCGGGACGTTCCCGTTCACCGGCCGCATGCCCACGGTGTTGGTGTTGACGTTGATCTTCGGATTCGCGATCGCCGCGGTCAGCTACGCCCTGGTCGAGTCGCCGTGCCGAGAAGCGTTGCGCCGCTGGGAGAAACGCGAGAAGCCGGCCGAGACAGCTCGGGGTGTCGACGCCGAGGCCGACGCCATCGCGCCATGAACCTGCCCGGACCGCCACGTGAATCCCTCTCCGATGCGGTACCGAAGGTCTCGAAACCTCATTTTTGGGTAACCCGCAGTGTGATAGAGCGGCGGGTAACCGGGTGCCGGCAGCGGCAAAGGCAACGAAGTCGCTTCGGTCCTGGAGAGGCATTCAACGATGGACAACGACATGATCGCGGCACGGTCGATGGCGGACACGCCACACGAGGAGTTGCGTCCTGGCGAGCGTCCGCTCTCGCCGGACGACGACCCGTTCTACCAACCGCCGCCGGGGTATGAACAGGCTGAATGTGGCACCGTGCTGCGCTCGCGCACCGTCGAGTTGGGCTTCCTGGGTGTGCTGCCGCAAAGCTTTCCGGCCACCCAACTCCTCTACCGCAGCACGAACCTGCACGACGACCCGGAGGTCGCCGTGACCACCGTCTTGCTGCCGGAACAGCGCGATCCGCACGCGATGTGTCCGGTGCTGTCGTATCAGTGCGCTATCGACGCGGTGGCGTCGCAATGTTTCCCGTCGTACGCGCTGCGCCGCGGCGCCGGGGCGATCGGCGCGTTCACGCAGGCGGAATTTCTGCTGATGGCGGCGGCATTGGCGGAAGGCTGGGCGGTCTCGGTACCCGACCACGAGGGCTGTCACGGCATGTGGGGCGCACCCCGCGAGCCGGGGTACCGCATTCTCGACGGTGTCCGGGCTGCCCTGAATTGCGAACGGCTGGGCTTGTCAACGTCGGCCCCGGTGGGTCTGTGGGGTTATTCGGGCGGTGGTTTCGCCTCCGCGTGGGCGGCCGAGGCGGCCGCCCGCTACGCGCCAGAACTCAACATCGTCGGCGCGGTGCTCGGCTCACCGGTCGCCGACCCGGAAAGCGTCGCGCGCCGCCTCAACGGGTCGTTTTTCGCCGGACTGGCCGCGCTGATGATCGCGGCGCTGACCGAGGTGTTCCCGGAAGCGCAGCGGGTCGTCATCGAGCACGCCACCGAAGAGGGCAGGGCGGTGCTGAACGAATTGCGGAAGCTGACTACCGCGGGCGCGGTTCGGCGGCTGCGCAACGCGGACATCGGCTCCTACGTCGACATCTCCACCGACGAACTGTGGGACCTGCCGGAGGTGCGCCATATCTTCGACGAAACCAAGCTCGGCCAGACCCCACCCGCACTGCCCCTGCTGGTGATCCAGGCCGTGCACGACAGGATCATCAGCGTCGACGACATCGATCAGCTCGTCGAGACGTATGTCTCCGCCGGAGTAGCGGTCATCTATCACCGCGATCGATTCTGCGGTCACCTGCTGCTTCACCCGCTCTCCTCGCCGATGGCCCTGAGGTGGCTACGCGACCGGTTCGCCGGACGGCCGCTCGACGAAAACACGAGCCGTACGGTGTGGCCGACCCTGTTCAACCCGTCCACCTACCTCGGCATGCTGAAGCTCGGCGCGATCACGGCCAAGGTGATCTTGGGACGGCCGGTGCGATCCCGTCCGCTCTCCAAATCCGACGCAGCGTAGCGGTTTGGCCGGGTTATTCCGCGTGCGCAGGGCCGCCGATCCGCCGGTGGTCAGCCTCACGCGTTTGCGGGTCGCTCCATGATCTGTTGCCGCACCGCCGAGCGGCGGGCCTTGCCGGCGTCGTCACGCAACGGGGTGTCGACGAATTCGACGGCGTGCGGCACCTTGTACCCCGCCACCTGGCCGCGTAGAAATGCCTGCACGCCAATGGAATCCAAGGCCGAGCCGTCGATCGGGTGCACGAGCGCGTACGGCACCTGGCCGAGATCGTCGTGGGGCACGCCGACAACCAGACAGGACAACACGTCCGGGTGCGCCGACAGCGCGTTCTCGATCTCGGCGGGGTAGACGTTGCGGCCGCCGACGGTGAACATGTCGACCCGCCGGTCCGAGAGGTACAGGAACCCGTCGGCGTCGAAATAGCCGAGATCGCCCAGGGAGTCCCAGCCGTCGCGGGTTTTCGCCGTGGCGCCGACGTAGCGATAGGTCGGCGCGGTGTCCGGGCCGGGCCGCATGTAGATCTCGCCGACCACGCCGGGCGGGCACGGGTTGCCGTCGTCGTCGAGCACCTTCATCTCTCCGGCGACCACCACGCCGACCGAACCGCGGTGCGTAAGCCACTGGTCGCCGGAGATGAACGTCAGCGCCTGTAATTCGGTGCCGCCGTAGAGCTCCCAGACTTTCTCCGCGCCCAGCAGGTCGATCCATGCCTGCTTGATGGCGGGCGGGCAGGGCGCACCCAGGTGCCAGAAGCGCCGAATGGAAGACAGGTCGTAGGCGCCCGGGTCGGCCTGGTAGACCGGCAGAGTCCGTTGCATGATCGTCGGTACCGTCGTCAGGAAGCTGACGCGATGGTCGGCGATCAGCCGGAGAAATCGCTGCGGGATCGAAGCGGCTCATCAGCACCAGGTGATGGCGCATCAGCAACGCGATGGTCGCGGTGGTGAAGCCGGTGTTGTGCGACAGCGGCACCGGTACCAGCGTGGTGTCGCCCTCCTGGGCGCCCAGCGGATAACCGATCGCCGACGGTATCCGGCTGTCGCCGCCGGATTCGATCAGCTTGGGCCGGCCGGTGCTACCGCCGGATCCCATCGCCTTCCACACCGGCGACACCGCCTCCGGCAGCGGGGCGTCGGACAGCGCCTGGTCTGGTTCGAAACCCATTGCAACACTGTGAAACTCGGGATGCTCTCGGCCTACCAGCAAGGCCGGCGGCCGCAGCTCGAGCAGGCCCGCCAACTCTGTGTCGGGCAACCGCGCGGACAACGGCTGCGGCACTGCGCCCAGTTTCCAGCACGCCACCGCGGCTTGGATCCATTCGACCGAGTTGGGCAGCACCATCGTCACGTAGTCGCCGACGCCCACGCCGCGCTCGGCGTAGGCGCGGGCCAGCCGATTCGTCGAGCGGTCGAGTTGGGCGCGGGTCAGGGTCATCCCGTCGCAGGTGACCGCCGGCTCGTCGGGGGCGAGTTCGGCCAGCGCCGAAATCTGCGTACCGATCGGCGGAATCGGCTCACTCATAAGCGCCCTGTTGCTCGAAGATGCGGCGCGGGTTGTCCACCAGCATGGTGTGCAGCTGTTCGTCGGTGACGCCGCGCTCCTTGAGCGCCGGGATCACGTCGTTGTGGATGTGCAGGTAATGCCAGTTCGGGGCCATCTGCGGCACCAGCTCTTCGGGGAGCGCGTCGAAGTAGCAGTTGGCGTCGTGTGAGAGCACCATCTTGTCGGCGTGACCGCGCTCGCACATCTCCGCCACGATCCTGACCCGCTCCTCGAACGGCGAGATCACGTCGAGCCCGAAGCGGTCCATCCCCAGATACGAACCCGCGGCGATGAGTTCCTCCAGGTAGCCGATGTCGGTGCTGTCGCCGGAGTGCCCGATGACCACCCGGGTCAGGTCGACGCCTTCTTCTTCGAAGATGCGTTGCTGCTCGAGGCCGCGCCGCAGGCCGGCGTGGGTGTGCGTGGAGATCGGCACGCCGGTGCGTTTGTGCGCCTGGGCCACCGCGCGCAGCACCCGCTCGACGCCGGGGGTGATGCCGGGCTCGTCGGTGGCGCACTTGAGGATCCCGGCCTTGACGCCGGTATCGGCGATGCCCTGCTCGATGTCGCGGACGAACATCTCGGTCATGATCTCCGGGCCGCCCAGCATCCCGCCCGGGCCCTCGTAATGGAACCGGAACGGCACGTCGTTATAGGTGTAAAGCCCAGTTGCCACAACGATATTCAGTTCGGTGGCCGCCGCGACCCGGGCGATGCGCGGGATGTAGCGGCCCAGGCCGATCACCGTGAGGTCGACGATGGTGTCCACGCCGCGGGCCTTCAGCTCGTTGAGCCGGTTGATGGCGTCGGCGACACGCTGTTCTTCGTCACCCCACGCTTCGGGATAGTTCTCCGCGATCTCGGTGGTCATGATGAACACGTGCTCATGCATGAGGGTCACGCCTAAAGCAGCGGTATCGATGGACCCGCGAGCGGTATTGAGTTCTGACACGCCACTGATGCTAGGTCGACTGGCACGTGACCAACAGGGCCGTTTTGTTCCAGGTACCCCGACGGCCACCCTATTGCAGTACCGTCACCCTCGTCTTCGTCGAGAACCCGCTGGGAGTCACGTCATGTTGCTCAATCCGAATCACCTGCAACGCCGGTACCCAGACCGCCGCTCGGGGGAGATCATGGCCGCGACGGTGGACTTCTTCGAGTCCCGGGGCAAGGCCCGGCTGAAGTCCGACGACCACGAACGAGTGTGGTACTCGGAGTTTTTGGACCACATCGGCCGGGAGCGCATCTTCGCGTCGCTGCTGACTCCGAGCGCCTACGGGGCCGACGATTGCCGCTGGGACACCTACCGGATCAGTGCGTTCGCCGAGATCGTCGGCTTTTACGGGCTGAACTACTGGTACCCCTTCCAGGTCACTGCGTTGGGCCTGGGCCCGATCTGGATGAGCGCCAACGAGGACGCCAAGCGCAAGGCCGCCGCGTTGCTCGAGGCGGGCGAGGTGTTCGCCTTCGGCCTGTCGGAGCAAACGCACGGCGCGGACGTCTACCAGACCGACATGAACCTGGCGCCGAAAGACGGAGGCTGGACCGCCACCGGGGAGAAGTACTACATCGGCAACGCCAACGTGGCGCGGATGGTCTCCACCTTCGGCAAGTTCGAAGGCACCGACGAATACGTGTTCTTCGCCGCCGACTCGCAGCATGATCGCTACGACCTGATCAAGAACGTGGTGAATTCGCAGAACTTCGTGGCCAACTACGCGCTGCGCGACTACCCGGTCACCGAGGCCGACATCCTGCACCGCGGACCCGAGGCCTTCCACGCCGCCCTCAACACCGTCAACGTCTGCAAGTACAACCTCGGCTGGGGCGCGGTCGGCATGTGTACCCACGCGATGTACGAGGCGGTCACCCACGCGTCCAACCGCATCCTGTACGGGACCGTCGTCACCGACTTCACCCACGTGCGGCGGCTGCTCACCGACGCCTACGCGCGGCTGGTCGCGATGCGGCTGGTCGCCACCCGGGCATGCGACTACATGCGCAGCGCGTCGGCGCGAGGACCGCCGCTACCTGCTGTACAGCCCGCTCACCAAGGCGAAGATCACCAGCGAAGGCGAACGCGTCATCACCGCGCTGTGGGACGTCATCGCCGCCAAAGGCGTGGAGAAAGACACCATCTTCGAGGCTATGACGCGCGAAATCGGCCTGCTGCCAAGGCTGGAGGGCACCGTCCACATCAACATCGGGTTGCTCGGCAAGTTCATGCCCAACTTCCTGTTCGCCCCCAACAGCGCGCTGCCATTGATCGGCCGCCGCGACGACGATGCCGACGACGCCTTCCTGTTCGCGCAGGGGCCGACCGGCGGCCTGGGCAAGGTGCGCTTCCACGACTGGCGCGCGCCCTTTGACAGCTTCGGGCATCTGCCCAACGTCGCGCTGCTGCGCTCGCAGATCGACGTGCTCGCCGACATGCTGGCCGGTGCCACCCCGGACGCCGCGCAGCAGAAGGACATCGACTTCGCCTTCGCCGTCGGTCAGCTGTTCGCGACGGTGCCCTATGCCCAACTCATCCTGGAGGAGGCCGGGCAGTCGGACGTCGACGAGACGTTGATCGACGAGATCTTCGCCGTGTTGGTCCGCGACTTCAACGCCTACGCCGTGGAGCTGTCCGACAAGCCGGCGACGACGGACGAACAGGCCCGCTTCGCGCTGCGGATGATCCGCCGCCCTGCGCACGACTCCGCCCGCTACGACCAGATTTGGAAGGACCACGTCCTTCCGCTGAACGGCGCGTACCGGATGCGCCCTTGAGGCTCGTTCGGCCGAGTGTGCGCGCCAGCCGCGCGCTCGGGTCCGAGCGTGCGGACAGCCGCACATTCATGGTCGAACCCCTTGACTGTGAGGTTCCTCACAGTAGGATGACCAGTGGTCATTCAGTTGAGGAGGGGCAGTGCCAACGGTCACCTGGGCGCGTGTCGACCCCGCCCGTCGCGCCGCCATCATCGAAGCCGCGGAGTCGGAGTTCGGGGCGCACGGTTTCTCCCGGGGCAGCCTGAATGTCATCGCTCGCCGCGCCGGGGTCGCCAAGGGCAGCCTGTTCCAGTACTTCGCGGACAAGCGTGACCTGTATGCGTTCATCGCCGACATCGGCAGCCAGCGGGTGCGTGCCTACATGGAGGACCGCATGCGCGAACTCGACTCGAGCCGGCCCTTTTTCGAATTCCTCACCGATTGGCTCGACGCGTGGGTGGCCTACTTCGCGGACCATCCGCACGAACGCGCGCTGCACGCCGCGGCGACCCTGGAGGTCGACACCGAAGCCCGCGTCAGCGTGCAGAACGTCATCCACCGTCACTACCTGGAAGTGATGCGCCCGCTCGTGCGCGATGCGCACATCCGCGGCGACCTGCGCGCGGATTCCGACACCGATGCGCTGTTGTCGTTGCTGCTGTTGCTCTTTCCGCACCTGGCACTGGCGCCCTACATGCGCGGGCTGGATCCGGTTCTGGGGCTCGACGAGCCCACCCCGGAGCAGCCGGCGCTGGCCGTGCGCCGGCTCGTCGCGGTGCTGGCGGCCGCGTTCTCGGCTGCGCCGAAACCCCGCCAGTCAGCTCAGCCCCTAAACGATCTGAGGAGGTCACATGAACAGAACCCGTATCGCCTCGATGGCCGAGGGCGGTCTCAACTGGAACAGCTTGCCGCTCAAGCTGTTTGCGGGCGGCAACGCGAAATTCTGGAATCCGGCCGACATCGACTTCTCCCGCGATCGCGAGGACTGGGAACGCCTCACCGACGACGAACGCCAGCTACGCGACCCGGCTGTGCGCCGAGTTCATCGCCGGCGAGGAATCGGTCACCCAGGACATCCAGCCGTTCATGGCCGCGATGCGGGCCGAAGGCCGGCTCGGCGACGAGATGTATCTGACGCAGTTCGCCTTCGAGGAAGCCAAGCACGTCCAGGTGTTCCGCATGTGGCTCGACGCCGTCGGCATCACCGAGGACCTGCACAACTATCTCGACGACGTCCCGACCTACCGCGCGATCTTCTACGAGGAGCTGCCGGACAGCCTGAACGCGCTGACGGTCGATCCGTCGCCGGCCGCCCAGGTGCGGGCGTCGGTGACCTACAACCACATGGTCGAAGGCATGCTGGCGCTGACCGGTTACTTCGGCTGGCACAAGATCTGCGTGGAACGCGGCATCCTGCCCGGCATGCAGGAACTGGTGCGGCGCATCGGCGACGACGAGCGACGGCACATGGCGTGGGGCACCTTCACCTGCCGGCGCCACGTCGCCGCCGACGACGCCAACTGGGGCGTCTTCGAAACGCGGATGAACGAGCTGATGCCGCTCGGCCTGCGCCTGATCGAAGAGGGCTTTGCCCTCTATGACCCGATGCCCTTCGGCCTGTCGGTGGACGAGTTCATGCAGTACGCCGCCGACAAGGGGATGCGACGCTTCGGCACCATCTCCAGCGCGCGCGGGCGACCGCTCAGCGAGATCGACCTCGACTACTCGCCGGTGCAGCTCGAGGACACCTTCGCCGAGGAGGACGAGAAGGTGCTGGCGGGGGCGTCCGCGTAGCCGGCGGCCCGCCGAGCGTGGGCCCTAGGTACTCCAAGGCGCCTGAAGTCGTCCATAGGCCCCACGGTCGGCGGCCCGGCTCACGCGGTCACTCGACCTTGTTGTCGCCGCCCGAGGAGCCGCTCTCGGATTCCCCGACCCACACGGTCTTGGCGTTGACGAAAGCGCGGATGCCCAGCCCCGCGAGCTCGCGTCCGTAGCCCGACCGCTTGACGCCGCCGAACCCCAACTCGGGGTAGGACACCGTCATCCCGTTGATGAAGACCTGGCCGGCCTCGATGTCGTCGATGAAACGCTGCTGCTCGGCCTCGTCGTTGGTCCAGGCGTTGGACCCCAAGCCGAACGTGGTGGCGTTGGCGATCTCGATGGCTTCGTCGATGTCGGCCGCCCGATACATCGACGCGACCGGGCCGAACACCTCCTCGGTGTACAGCGCCATGTCCTTGGTGATGTCGGTGACCACCGTCGGCGGGTAAAACCACCCGGGCCGGTCGATGGGTTTGCCGCCGAGGCGAATGGTGGCGCCCGCCGCGGCGGCGTCGTCGACCTGCTTGGCGATCTCGTCGCGGCCCGATTCGGTGGCCAGCGGACCCACGTCGGTGTCGGGGTCGGTCGGGTCGCCGACGGTCAGCGCCTCCATCTGCTCGGTGAACTTGTCGACGAACGCGTCGTAGATGTCGGTGTGGACGATGAACCGCTTTGCGGCGATGCAGGACTGGCCGTTGTTCTGCACCCGGGCGGTCACCGCGGTCTTAGCCGCCTCGGCCAGGTTCGCCGACGGCATCACGATGAACGGGTCGCTACCGCCGAGCTCGAGCACGGTCGGCTTGATCTCGTCGCCGGCGATGGCCCCTACCGATTGCCCGGCCGGCTCGCTGCCGGTCAGAGTGGCCGCCGCCACCCGCGGATCGCGCAGGATGCGCTCGACCGCGCTGGAGGAGACGAGCAGAGTTTGGAAACACCCCTCGGGGAAACCGCCGCGGGCGATGACGTCGGCAAGGTAGAGCGCGCTCTGGGGAACGTTCGACGCGTGCTTGAGGATCCCGACGTTGCCGGCCATCAGCGACGGCGCGGCGAACCGCACGGCCTGCCACAGCGGGAAGTTCCACGGCATCACGGCCAGCACCACCCCGAGCGGTTGGTAGCGGGTGTAGGCCCTCTTCGCGCCCACCGCCTCGGCGTCAGCCGGCTCATCGGCCAGCAGCTGCTCGGCGTTGTCGGCGTAGTAGCGAAAACCCTTGGCGCACTTGAGCGCTTCGGCCTTGGCCGACTTCAGGGTCTTACCCATCTCCAGCGTCATCATGGCGCCGACCTCGTCGGCCTCGGCCTCCAGCAGGTCGGCGGTGGCGTTTGCCCACTGGGCGCGCTGGGCAAACGTGGTGTTGTGGCGGTAGTCGTGGAAGCGTTCGTAGGCACGGGCAATCGCGGCATCGACTTCTTGGTCGGTCGCCGGGGTGAAGGTCTTCACTGTCTCGCCGGTAGCCGGGTTAATGGTGGCGATGGGCACGTCGGCCCTCCTTCATCGGGTTGGTGTTGTTTAGCGGCTGGAAAGTCCAACATCCAGCCTGCCACTATCGTTCCCCTAAGGGAGGTGTCGGATGAGCAGAGCCGCTGAGCTGATCGTCAAGTGCCTGGAAAACGAGGGTGTTTCCGTCGTGTTCGGGGTGCCCGGCGAGGAGAACATCCGGTTCGTGCAGGCGCTGGCGTCGTCGACCATCCGCTATGTGCTCACCCGGCACGAGCAGGCCGCCTCGTTCATGGCCGAGATGTACGGCAGGGTCACCGGGCGGGCCGCGGTGGTGTCGGCCACGTTGGGGCCCGGCGCGATCAACATGCAGCTCGGTGTGGCCGACGCCACCACCAACAGCACCCCGCTGGTCGCCATCTCCGCACAGGTGGGCCACGACCGGGAGTTCAAGGAGTCGCACCAGTACGTCGACCTGGTGTCGATGTTCGCCCCCATCACCCGCTGGGCGGCCGGCATCCCGACGGCGCGCGCTATCCCGGAGATGGTCCGCAAGGCGTTCAAGCTCGCCGAGTCCGAGCGGCCTGCGGCGGTCTATTTGGCCGTGCCCGAGCACATCGACGCCGACGAGGCCGACTACGACCTGCGACCGTTGCCCCGCAATGTCGTCCGCCCGGATGCCCCGGCGCCCCGCCAGGTGGCGCGCGCCGTCGACGTCCTGCGCAACGCGAAGCGCCCGGTGCTGCTGGCCGGGCATGGCGCAGCGCGTGCCGACGCCACCAAAGCCCTGGTGCGTTTTTCAGAAGAATTCGGCATCCAGGTGGCCAACACCTTCCACGGCAAGGGCGTGATGCCCGACGATCACCCCAACAGCATCGGGACGCTGGGCTTCATGCGGCACGACTACGTCAACTTCGGATTCGACAACGCCGACGCCGTCATCACCGTCGGTTACGAGCTGCAGGAATTCGACCCGGAGCGGATCAACCCGCAGGCTGACAAGAGAATCATCCACATTCACCGGTTCCCGGCCGAGGTCGACGCGCACTATTCGGTCGACGTGGGGATCATCGGCGACATCAGCGATTCGTTGAACGCCCTCACCGACGCGCTGTCGGGGCACACCTTCGCTCACGCCGCCGACGTACCCGGGTCGGGCCTGCTGGCAGCGGAATTCGAACGGGGCCAACAGGATTCGCGCTACCCGCTGGCGCCCGCGCGGGTGGTGGCCGACACCCGGGCGGCGCTGGGCCGCAGCGACGTCGTCCTGGTCGACACCGGCGCCACCAAGATGTGGATGGCCCGGCTCTACCCGACGTACGAGCGGAACACCTGTTTGATCTCAAATGGGTTGTCCACCATGGGCTTTGCCCTCCCCGGAGCGCTGGGCGTCAAGCTGGCGGAGCCGGAGGCCAAGGTGCTGGCCGTCGTCGGTGACGGCGCATTCCTGATGAACTCGCAAGAGATCGAGACCGCCGTACGCGAGCGGATCCCGCTGGTGGTGCTGATCTGGGAGGACGGCGGTTACGGCCTCATCGAATGGAAGATGGACCTCGAACTGGGAGCGCACTACTACGTGAAGTTCAACAACCCGGATGTGGTGACCTACGCAGAAAGTTTCGGCGCCAAGGGATACCGGATCAACAGCGCCGACGAGCTGCTGCCGACGCTGCGGACCGCGCTCGACGACGACGGCGTCTCGCTGATCAGTTGCCCGGTCGACTACTCCGAGAATCTGCGGTTGACCGACCGCCTCGGCGAGCTGGACGAAACGCTGTAATCCTGGAAATCCATTGTCGTGCCACGCGAGTGAATGAGGCGCCACAGCCGGTATTCGTTGGGATAGTGCTCTGAGCCGTGTCACCGGTCATGATGGGTGGATGGCGGAGCGTGATCGTGACGAATCGGGGCGGCCGCGAAATGCCCGACCGCGCGACGCTCTGGGCCGACCACTTCCGCCGGGCAGTGCAGGCGTTCCACGCGTTCCGGATGACCTGGTGCTGGCACCGGCCGAGACCCTCGCGTATGCCCAAGATCTGCTCGATCGAGGTCTCGCATTCAACGCTCACGAGGTTTTAGAGGCCGCGTGGAAGATCGGTCCAGTCAACGAGCAGGCACTGTGGCAAGGCCTGGCGCAGCTCGCGGTGGGGATCACCCACGTCCAGCGGGGCAACCTCAAGGGTGCAACCACGTTGCTTCGCCGCGCCTCCGGCCATCTTGCCCACGTGGATTGGCCGGCACCGCACGCTGTCGACGTCGCCGGATTGGGGGAATACGTCGACGCGCTGATCGACGATCTTGCTGCCGGGATCGATGTCAGCGCGTCGCGGCTACGGCCCCGCCTCCTGATTTGATGCGTCGTTGCCGGCGTTCGCCGGGTAGGTTACGTGCCTGCGCGCATCGATAACGGGTGTGGCGCCCCATTGACCGAGTCGGTGCTGACGCGGGGCGGATCCGCTGATGAGGTGCCATACCGTCCATCCTTGGGCGACAAGGCTGTTCGCGATCAGTTGTCGATGGCATCGCCATGGCACGGGCTCGCCGCACATGATCGCCAGTCGGTTTGAGCGGGCGAGATCGATCAGTCGTGCAAGGCCGCGCTGGTATTCGTCGGTAAGGGTGTGGTCGGCGTAGTTCTTGAAGCTCGCGTTTTGCCAGCCCGCGTTGATGCTTGGATCGACGCTTTGCTGACGGCGGCGTCCCCCGAGTTCGGGAAGGTGGACATAACGGATACCGGCGTCATTGAGCCAGCGCGACATCTCTGCACTTCCGAACTGTGGGCTGCGCCGCGAGCCAGGCTGAGCGCGCACGTCGGCGAGCAGATTGATGCGGGCGTGATCCAGGGGTTCCAAGAAGGTCGGCACCGGGCATGTCCAGTGCCCGATGGTCCAGATCTCGCCGGGGTCGCTCATGGTTTGTCGTTGCTCGGTCTAGTCGATCTTCTCCAGGGCGTCGCCTTTGTGCATCGCGATGTGGTCAGTTTTGTCGCTTCGGATCTCGTATTGCGGGTCGTCTTTCGTGCAATGACGTTTGTGGCCTTTGTACTCGGTGTCGCGGGTGTGCTTTTTCACGATGGTGCCGCTGACCTGGCCGGCTTCTGAATTCCATCTGACGTGATCTCCCACCGCGAATTGTTTCGGCATCCTGCGTCTCCCTCGTATGCGTTCTGCTTCGTTTCACCAACCATCGCGCTGAACCTCTTCTGCCGCCAGGACGAGTACCCGCTGGCGGCCGGCGACATGATCGAATGGCTCATGCTGTTCCGTCAGCTGGAATACTTCGTCGCACTCGCCCAAGAGCGTCACTTCGCGCGCGCCGCGAGGACCTGTTACGTGTCGCAACCCGCGCTGTCGGAGGCGATCCGCAAGCTCGAATCCGAACTCAACGTCCCGCTGGTGCGACGCGGACAGAAGTTCGAGGGTCTCACTCCAGAAGGTGAGCGGCTGGTGCCTTGGGCGCGGCGCATTCTGGCCGACCGCGACGCCCTCAAACAGGAAGTCACCGCGCTGCGGGCCGGCCTGACCGGCGAACTGCGGCTAGGCGTGGTGCCGGCCGCCTCGACTACCGTTGCGCTGCTTACGGATTCGTTTTGTGCGGCACATCCGTTGGTGCGGGTTCAGCTCGAGGTCAACCTGCGCTCGGCCGGGATCGTCGAACGGGTCCGCAAGTTCGAATTGGACGCGGGCATCCTGTACCCGGACCAGCAGGACACGGCCGATCTGCTGGTCACCCCGCTCTACCACGAGCAGCCGGTGCTCATCGCCGCCGCCGAACTGCTTGGCGGCGAGGCGAAAACCATCGCGTGGTCCGAAGCCGTGCAGCTACCGCTGTGTCTGCTGACGCAGGGCATGCGGGGACGCCGGCTCATCGACGACGCGCTGGCCACTCACGGCCTGCAGGTCACCCCGCAGCTGGAAACCGACTCCGTGGCCGCGCTGTTCGCTCACGTCCGCACCGGCCGGTGGGCGAGCATTGTGCCGCAACCATGGATTCACACCCTGGGCGTACCCGCTGGGGTCAGCGTGCTGCGGCTGCGGCGCCCCTCGGTCACTGCGTTGATAGCGCTGGTGACCAACCGGGCGGAGCCGGGCTCGTTGTTGGCTCGCGCGTTGCGACGGACCGCGCGTGAGGCCCGCATCGGTGCGACGCTCAGCGAGCTGCCGTAGCCGCCCGCCTCGCTGGCGCAGTGCCATGCCGCCCGCCTCGAGTGATCGGCGCTGCCTATCAACCGGTCGGAATCGCGTCTTTGACACCCGGGTGGGCACCCTCCGAGACTGGGATTGATTCCGCTCAAGGAGGACTTCGATGGCCAAGTGTGTGATGGTGCTCTACCCCGACCCCGTCAATGGTTACCCGCCGAGCTACGCGCGCGACAGCATCCCGACGATCCACGCATATCCCGACGGCAGCACCGTGCCGACTCCGTCCAAGATCGACTTCACGCCCGGTGAGCTGCTCGGCTGCGTCTCGGGTGCGCTGGGGCTGCGCAAGTATTTCGAAGATGCCGGGCATGAATTGGTGGTGACGTCGGACAAGGACGGCCCCGACTCGGAATTCGAGCGTGAGCTGGCCGACGCGGAGATTGTGATCTCGCAACCGTTTTGGCCGGCCTACCTGACCAAGGAACGCATCGCCAAGGCGCCCAAGCTCAAGCTGGCGTTGACCGCCGGCATCGGCTCGGACCACGTGGATCTGGACGCGGCGAAAGAGCGCGGGATCACCGTGGCCGAGGTGACATACAGCAACAGCATCAGCGTCGCCGAGCACGCGGTGATGCAGATCCTCGCCCTGGTGCGCAATTTCGTGCCGTCGCATCGGTGGGCCGCTGAAGGCGGCTGGAACATCGCCGATTGCGTCGAGCGTGCTTACGACCTCGAGGGCATGGACGTCGGCGTGATCGCCGCCGGCCGGATCGGGCGTGCGGTACTACGCCGGCTGGCGCCGTTCGACGTCAACCTGCACTACACCGATACCCGCCGGCTGGCACCGGAGGTGGAGAAACAACTGAACGTGACGTTTCACCCCACCGTCGAGTCGCTGGTGAAGGCCGTCGACGTGGTGTCCGTCCACTCGCCGCTGTACGACGACACCCGCCGGATGTTCAACGAGCAGCTGATCGCGACGATGCGGCGGGGCTCCTACATCGTCAACACCGCCCGCGCGGAGGAGACCGTCCCGGAAGCGATCGCGGCCGCCCTGAAATCCGGGCAGCTGGCAGGCTACGCCGGAGACGTGTGGTACCCGCAGCCGCCGCCGCCCGACCACCCGTGGCGGACGATGCCGAATAACGCCATGACGCCGCATGTTTCGGGCACCACGTTGTCCGCCCAGGCGCGTTACGCGGCCGGCACCCGGGAAATTCTGGAGAGCTGGTTCGCCGGCAAGCCCATCCGCCCCGAGTACCTGATCGTCGAAGGCGGCAAGCTCGCGGGCACCGGAGCGCTGTCGTACCAGAAGTAGGAAAGCCTCATCCGGCGCTTGCCGCCGTCGACAGGGCCATCGGTGGCACGTACCCGCCGACAAGGGCGCGGTGCCACCATGCTCGATCACGGCGCAGCTCGGCCGGCGTGGTGAAGCGATACTGGTAGAGCTGGGCCCGCACGAACCGGGGCGGCGATTCCGGAAAAGGATTGTGGCGCAACAACCGTAGGGTAGGCCGATCGTTTTCCAGCAGCCGCTGCAAGAAAGGCCTCAGCCATGGCTGCGCGTAGCCCGGAGAGATCGCGGCGAACCACATCAGCCAGTCCAGGCGCAGATGATAGGGCGCCCATTGTCGCGGCAGCCGGCGCAGCGCTCCTGGCTTGCCCTTGAATTCGTATTCCTTCCAGACGGTTTGGGCGGTGATGAGCGTCTCGTCGGTGCCTTCGATCACCACCTCGCGGCGGATCCGTCCGATGCTGCCAAATGCCCCGTAGGTGTTGACCAGATGGAACGAGTTGAACGACATATTCATTCGCTGCCGCGATGACAACATGTTCGCCAACGGCCAGTAGCTCATGAACAACACCGCGGCCGTGACTGTGGCCACCAGGCCGACGAACCACAGCGGCGTCGCCGCCAGACCCGCGTGCGCCGGAACGAGGCCCTTGGGCAGGATCATCGCCACCGACGCGTCATCGATTGCGCTGAACGCCAGCAGGATCGTCACCCAATTGAGCCAGGCGAAATTGCCCGAGGTGACCAGCCACAGCTGGGTGACGACGATGATCGCGGCGGCCACGTCGGCCACCGGCTGCGGTGCGAACAATCCGAACGGCACGATCAGCTGCGCGAAATGGTTGCCCGCCACCTCGATCCGATGTAGCGGTTTGGGCAGATGGTGGAAGAACCAGCTCAACGGCCCCGGCATCGGTTGTGTCTCATGGTGGTAGTACAAACACGTCAAATCGCGCCAGCACGGGTCGCCGCGCATCTTGATCAGTCCCGCACCGAACTCGACGCGGAACAACAGCAGTCGAACCATCCAGAGCGTCAGCACCGGCGGCGCCACGTCGTGATTGCCCAGGAAGATCATCAGGAATCCGGTCTCGAGCAGCAACGATTCCCAGCCGAACGAGTACCAGGTCTGCCCGACGTTGACGATCGACAGGTAAAGCACCCACAGCGCCAGCCACATCGCCATCGCGGCCCACAGCGGCATCGCGTCCGCGGCCCCACCGGCGATCGCCGCCGACAGTGCCGCGCCGAACCACGAGGCGGCTGAAAACAGCCGATCGGAATAACGCAGGTGGAAAAGGCTCGGCGTGCGCCAGAAGGACTGCCGGGCCAAGAACTGAGGAATGGGCAGGATGCCGCGTTCGCCGATGAGCGCGCGAAACTGGACTGCGGCCGCGACGAAGCCGAGCAGGTAGATCACCGCAGCGCCGCGCTCGAGCACCAGTCTGCCCACCCAATATCCGGGTGCGGAGAACCAGTCCATGGCGCTTGACTCCTCGGTTGGTGACGGTTACGCCAACCCGCGTATCCAGTCAATCAGCCGGTAAACGGGTAGCCAATAGCCCGGCCAATTAATCGTCGCGCGGCCCCTGCGCGCGTGCGGGTATCGCAACCACCGAAGCGGCAAGCACCGCAAGCGAAATCAGCGCAAGCAGCTGGACACCGGCGGAATGGCCGGCGTAGCCGTCGGCCGACCGCCAGGGCTGCCGTGACAGCGCCGCCCCGGCCAGGATCAGGCCGCCGGCGCTGCACACCACGCTCACGCGTTCCCAACGCCGCCCGCGCAGCGCGTACCGCAGGCCCAGGGCGACCCCCATCACCGCGACACCGCCCCAGCCGGCGATCACCCCGGCGGCGGCCAGCGCCGGGACGGCCGCCCATGCACCGGGCCGCCACGGCCGCGCGGGCGCGGCTGCGTCGTCCTTTCGGGTGCGCCAGAGCGCGAGCATCGCCAGCAGCGGCAGCAGGGCCAGCCCGACCGCCAGACCCGCGCGGTAGACCGAGTTGGAGGCGAACGTCAGCGTGATGGTGCCCGGGTCGCCCGCGGGCACCACCCAACCCTGCTGCCACCCGTTGACGGCGATCGGCGTCAAGCGTGCCCCGGCGCTGGTGCGCGCCACCCAGCCCGGATTGATGCTTTCCGGGATGACCAGCACCCGGGGCGTGGCCGAGGCGGGCGCCTGCACTTCGCGGCGAGCCGGACCCCAGGCCCGCCATGACGAAACACTGCACGGGCCGTGCGGCTTCGGGGATGACGGGGGCGGTCAGCTCGGCGCCGTCCACGACGAACTGAGCGCCGGGGCTGACCAACAGCTCCTGTTGGCCCGCGGGCAGTGCGATCGGGTCGCGCTCGCAGGGCACCGCGGCAAGCGGCGCGTCATCCAGGAGGGCCGCCACGGTGGTGTGTATCGCGGTGTGCACGAAGCGGCCCGCGACGGCAATGACGGGTCCGCGGTCGCAGCCGACGGTGATCTCCCGGGTGCGGTTGCGGGTCGCGTCGGCGGGCGCGATCGGGTTGCCGTCGGCGCCCAGCGCCGCGACCTCGGCCAGCCCGGGCGGCTTGAGCTGGTCGAAACCCAAAGCGTTGCGGTCGATGATGTCTTCCCAATTCAGCAGGCTGATGGTGACGGTGTCGGTCACCCGGGGTTTCAGCGGCACAGTCTGCGCCCCATCGGGTCGTCACCGCGGCTGCTTGCGGGCCATCGCCCAGGTTGATGGCCACCATCGTCGGGTGCGCGGGCAACGTCGACCGGCTCGGAGCAAGTCGCACCCCGGTGACCTCGGTGGGGCGGGGCAACGTGAGGGTCAGGGTCGGCGCGGTCTTGTGCTGCACCACCCGCTGCGGTGCCGTCCACGCGGTGGCCGGGTCGCCATCGGCGGCCGCATATGCCGAGCCGAGAACATCGACGGTATCCGAATCACCATGAGCTACAGTGACATTCGGCTCGGCGATCAGGTCGGCCAGCTTCGGGCCCTGGCGCGGCCGAACCCACACCGTCGGGGTCACCGACGTCGCCGTCGGCACGGTCAGCGTCCGGCTGAAATTGACCGGCTCCTCCGGGGCCAAGGCCATCGACGGCGCGCAGCGCATACCGTCGGGCGCGTGGGCGCACCCCGGTCTGCCCAGCAGTTCCGATCCCAGGTCCCACTCGGCGACCGCCGATCCCGGCGGCGGTCCGGGCACCCGCACCGTGTGCCGCAGTTCGACCTGGTGGGCGAATCCGGACGCGTCGTATTGCGTGACCGACAGATCGGTGATGCCGAACTGCACCCCGGCGGATCCGTCGTCGGTGCCGGCGGCGGTGATCCGCACCCACGGGGTCTCGCCGTAGGGGAGTGCCGCGGCCAGCGGCTTGCCAGGTTCGTCGAAGCGCAACGTGGTGCTGCCGGTAGCGGTTTCGACCAGGATGCGACGCACCTGGGCGCCGACGGCGGTGGCGCTGGGCGTCAGCGTGATCGCCGCGTTGGTCACCGGGTGGTCGAAATCAATCTGCATCCATTGACCGACGGCGGCCTGCAGCGAGTTAGACACCCACGCGGTCGCCGAGTCGCCGTCGATCGCCGCGGCCGGCGAGTTTGCCGGTGCGACGTCGGGCATCGCGGTGGAATCCGACGACGAACTCGATACCGTGATCCGCCCGCCGGTCCAGGCGCCGGCGACCAGGTCGGCGCCGGGGACGGGGTAGTCGGGCACCCGGTTGTAGGTGTGCCGCGCATCGCCGGAGGCGCGGACCGCCGACGAATGTTGGTCAACCCGGCCATAATCCGTCTCCCGGGCCACCGGGGTGTCGGTGATGGTCACCCCGGCAGTCGTCGGCAGCCCGGCGCCCCGCGCGTCGGCGGTCAGCAGCGCCGGGCCCAGCGGCGGCTGACCCAGCAGCCGCCGGCGCTCGTCGAGACGCAGCAGCGCCTCGGGCCCGCCGTCCACCCGGGCCAGCCGGTCGGTATCGACGAAATACGGTGTGGCGGGGTCGCCGGCATCGGTGTCGCCGCCGACCCGATAAATCTCGACCGCCGGATATCGCGGCCGCAGTCCGCTGTCCGCGACGAAACCCGCCAGGGTGCCGGACCCCACCGGCGCGCCGAACTGTGCGACCTTGCGCAGCCCCGGTGATCCGTCGACGGCGCGGTGTACCAGGATCGGGCGCGCCGAGCGCGACGTGTCGGGGTCCAGGTCGTTGCGCACCGCCACATAGGAAATGCCTTGCCGGGCAAGGGTATCGGCCAAGCCGGCCGAGGGGCGGCCCGGCGGCGAACAAGCGCTGCACCGAATCCAGCGCCCGAATGGTCTGCGGCGGGGTCAGCGGAATGGAGTCGCGCACCCCCCAGGGGCTGGCGCCCAGCACCTGCAGCGGCTCGTCATGGCTGGTGCCCCACACCTGGGTGGCGAACGGCGCCCCAGGAACCACGAGCACCCGCCCGGGTGTCGGCGTCCCGGTGTTGTGCTCGGTGAGCCAGTCGGCGGCCTCGTGCCAGTACCGCGGGATCGCGGTGAAGGTCCCCGGCGGGGCCAGCCGACCGGTCCAAGCCAGCGATGTGCTGACTATCAGCGCCGTCACGACGACGATTGCGGCCGCGACCCGTTTGTCACGCTCGGGGTGCGCAACGGCCCGCAGCCACACCAACATTGGCGCGCTGCCCGGCAACGGTATCCGGCCCAGCAGCTGCGCGAGGCCCAGCACCACCGGGATCCTGATCACCGAGCCGAGCTTGTGCACGTTGCGCAGCGGGGCGCCGCCGGCGTCCAGGAAGGCCTGCACTGCGTGCGCCACCGGCGAGCCCAGCCCGCCGCTGTACCCGGCGGCCATCAACACCACCCCGACCAACAACATCGTCACCAGCCGGCCGCGCGCCGGCATGGCTCGTGCCGGCCAGGCCCGCCGAGTCCTGCCGCCGCGACCAGGCAGGTCCCCAGCACGGCCGCCGACCCGGTCACCAGCGGAGCGCCCGCGGTGGCGGTCGGCGCGACGTACGGGGTCCAGCTGTCGGTGCCGCGCAACATCTCGACCAGTGACGACCATTGCGTCGTCACGCCCGAGGATTCGATGAAGTCCAGGAACGGGGGGCTGATGGCGCGCAGCATCACCAGCGCCACCACCCACCACAGCGTGGCCAACACCAGCGCCACCAGCCACCACCCGGTGTACCGCCACCACAACCGGCTCGGCCGGTGGCACGCCCACCAGATCACCGCGGGCAGGCAGCCGGCCAGGGTCGCGATGGCGTTGACCGCGCCCATCAGCGCGACGGCCAGGCCCGCCTGCCCAGCGAGTGCGCGTACCGACCTCGCTGAAGCTGATCCCGCAGAGCCGCGCAAGGCAAGGATCGTGGGCAGCAAGACCCACGGCGCCAACATCATCGGCAGGGTCTCCGACGAGATCGATCCGAGCGTGGTCAGCACTCCCGGCGACAGCGCGAACGCGACCGCGGCGATCACCCGTGACGCCGGGCTGCCGATCCGCAGCGCCTCGGCGACCCGCAACAGCCCCCAGAAGCCGACGGTGAGCAGCAGCGCCCACCACAGCCGTTGGGTGACCCAGCCGGGCACGCCCAGCGCATGGCCGAGCAGAAAGAAGGTGCCGTGCGGAAACAGGTAGCCGTAGGCCTGGTTCTGCGCCTGGCCGAACGGCAGCTCGCTGTTCCACAGATTGGTCGCCCGGGCCAGAAAACGCAGCGGGTTCGCGGTGAGGTCAAGTTTGGTGTCGGGGGAAATCCGCCCGGGGGATTGGGTGAACGTCAGGGCCAGCGCGATCGCACCGACCAACCACAACCACCGGCGCGACGCCGGCTCGGCCGTCGAGCATGAGACCGACGTTTCGGTCCCCGTCCGCGGCGCTGAAAACGATGACGGCGACGCGCTACGCCCGGCTCCGCCGCGCTTGCGATCGCCGCTAGCTACGGTTGCCGTACTCGACCCGGTTGAGCACTGACGACTGCGGATCGCCCCCGGGAAGTGGCGGCTTCGTGTCTTGCTGGACCATCAGCGTGATCCCGAAGATCGCGGCCGCGCCGAGCAACAGGCCAACCACAACGCTCGCTGCGGCGGGCGCAACGATCCGGTTCATTCGACGGCTCCTGAGTGATGGCTTGCGGTCGTGACTTTCAACCTAGCGCCAACCTAGCAGAAGCCCGCCCGGCCCCCGGGGCGCTGGTCACCAGTGCAGACAGTGTCCGTGGATACAGCGGTCGCCGTATTCCACCTGATAGGGACCGGCCGGGAGCGCGGGGCGCTGAAGGGTTGGCACCTGCACCAAGCTGTGGTCGGCCACGGCGAGCGTGATTCCGACGGTCGTCGCCACCCCCACGGACAACCCCACCGCGACGCTGACCGCGGCGGCCAACGTGAAACGGTTCATCGCTGGCTCCTCCCTGCCAGTCAATGGGCGCGCAGACCCCTGGTCAGCAAGGTACCGCTGATGCCCCCTGGAGCCGGGAACGAAACGCCCGTCGTGAAAGCATGGCCCGATGGCATTTTCGCGCACCTTCGCCGCGCTCGCGGCCGCGGCGGCGCTGGTGGCCGGTTGCGGTCACCACACCGCGCCCCCGCCCCGCCCGTCGACTTCCCCGTCGAGCAAGCCGGTGGCCGCCCCGGCGCCGCCGGTGTGCGCCGACCCGTCGGCGGTTCCGGCCACTTTGAACATCCGCGACAAGCTCGCCCAGCTGCTGATGGTGGGCGTGAAGAACGCCGACGACGCCCGCGCCGTCGTCAACGGCTACCACGTGGGCGGCATCTTCATCGGCAGCTGGACCGACCTGTCGATCTTCAAGGGGCCGCTGGCCGACATCACGGCCAAGGCCGGGCCGCTGCCGCTGGCCGTCAGCGTCGACGAAGAGGGCGGCCGGGTCTCGCGGTTGAAGTCGCTGATCGGGACGTCGCCGTCGCCCCGCGAGCTGGCCCAGACGCAAACGGTCCAGCAGGTACATGACTTGGCCGCCGACCGCGGCAAGAAGATGCACGACCTGGGCATCACCGTCGACTTCGCGCCCGTCGTCGACGTCACCGACGAGCCCGACGACGCCGTGATCGGCAACCGTTCGTTCAGCGCCGATCCGGCGAAGGTCACCGACTACGCCGGGGCGTACGCGCAGGGGCTGCGGGACGCCGGGCTGCTGCCGGTGCTCAAGCACTTCCCCGGCCACGGGCACGGCTCGGGTGATTCGCACACCGGGGGCGTCGTCACGCCGCCGCTGGACGATCTGCAGAACAACGACCTGGTGCCCTACCGGACGCTGGTGGCCGCGGCCCCGGTCGCGGTGATGGTGGGCCACCTGCAGGTTCCCGGGCTGACCGGCGACGCCCCGGCCAGCCTGAGCCCCGAGGCGGTGCAACTGCTGCGCAACGGGGTCGGCTACCAGGGCCCGCCGTTCAACGGCCCGGTGTTCAGTGACGACCTGTCCAGCATGGCCGCGATCTCCGACCGGTACGGGGTATCGGAGGCGGTGCTGCGCAGCCTGCAGGCCGGCATCGACGTCGCGCTGTGGGTCACCACCGACGAGGTGCCGGCGGTCTTGGACCGGTTCGAACAGGCGGTGGCGAGCAGGCGAATTGCCGTCCCGGCAGGTCGACGAGTCGCTGGTGCGGGTGGCGACGATGAAGGGCCGCAGCGCCACCTGTGGGCACTAGTGGTGATCGCGAGCGCGGCGGAGCCGCGCGAAGCGGGTCGCCGCCATGGGCACTAGCGGTGCGCGGCATCAGCGCGTTGCTTACTCTTGAGTCAGATAGACGGAGAGGGCAAGCGATGGCAGGTGGTACCAAGCGGTTACCGCGTGCCGTCCGCGAGCAGCAGATGCTCGACGCCGCCGTGCAGATGTTCTCGGTCAACGGCTATCACGAGACCTCGATGGACGCCATCGCCGCCGAGGCGCAGATCTCCAAGCCGATGCTGTACCTGTACTACGGCTCCAAGGAAGACCTGTTCGGCGCCTGCCTGAACCGGGAGATGGGCCGGTTCATCGACGTGGTGCGCGCCGACGTCGATTTTCAGCAGAGCCCCAAGGACATGCTGCGCAACACCATCGCGTCGTTCATGCGCTACATCGACGCCAACCGGGCGTCGTGGATCGTGATGTACACCCAGGCCACCAGCTCGCAGGCGTTCGCCCACATGGTCCGCGAGGGACGCGAGCAGATCATCGAACTGGTGGCCGGGCTGATGCGGGCGGGCAGTCGCAACCCGCGCTCCGAGCGCGAGCACGAGATGATGGCCGTGGCCCTGGTGGGCGCGGGTGAGGCGGTCGCCAACCGGCTGTCCACCGGCGACGTCGACGTCGAGGAAGCGGCCCAGCTGATGATCGACCTGTTCTGGTACGGCCTCAAGGGCTCACCCGCGGAACGGGAGGCGGCCGCGGCCCACCCCGATGCGGGCGGCTCGGACGCCGCCGCCGACTAGGCCTACATTCGTTCAGGTGGCCCGTATGAGCGCCCCCGGCGCGGCCCGCGGCAACCTCGACTTCTTTTGCGCGGTAACCATCGTCGGGTTGCTCGCCGGAGTTGCCGGATTGGCGACGACGTTCGTGCTGCGCGCCGTCCAGCACGCCACCTACAACTACAGTTTCGGCGCGCTGCTGGCGGGGGTGGCCGCCAGCAGCCCGATCCGTCGTGTCGTCGGCCCGATGATCGGCGCCGCCCTGGCGGGCCTGGGTTGGTGGCTGTTGCGGCGCCGGGCGGAGGTGCCTCCACTGGCGCAGACCATCGCCGCGCGGGAATCCGTGCCGAGGCTTTCCTGGAGCATCGACGCCTTGCTGCAGGTGCTGCTCGTCGGATCGGGCGCGTCGCTGGGGCGCGAAGGGGCCCCGCGTCAATTCGCAGCAGCGCTAAGCGATTTGGGTATCGGATGGCTCAAGCGACTCTCACCGGGCGACCGTGAGGTCCTGCTGGCCTGCGCGGCGGGGGCCGGGCTGGGCGCGGTGTATGCGGTCCCGCTGGCCGGCGCGCTGTTCTCGATCCGGATCCTGCTCACCACCTGGCAGCCGCGCGCGGTGGGGGCGGCGTTTCTGTCCTCCGGCCTGGCGGTCGCCGTCGGTTCGGCGATCACCCGTGATCAGCCCAACCTGCAGTGGCCGATCGAGGAGTCGACGTATCTGCTGACCGCGCACGGATTGCTGCTGGCGCCCGTGACTCTCGCGGTGGGACTGGCCTTCAACCGGTTGATGGCCGTGGCGCGGCCGGCCCACCAATTGCGGACTCCGCTGCTGATCCCCGCGCTCGCCGGCGCGGGCCTGGTGATGGGGATCTGTTCGCATTGGTGGCCCGAGTTGCCCGGCAACGGCCGAAGCATCCTGACGGTCAGCCTGGCCAGCGGCATGACCTTGCTGTCGGCGCTGGCGATTCTGGCGCTGAAACCCCTACTGACCGCACTGTTTCTGCGGGCCGGCGGGGCCGGCGGATTGCTCACGCCCTCGCTGGCGACCGGCGCCGCCGCCGGGGCGGCGCTGGTGTTGACGATCAATTGGGCGACCGGGACGCACCTGCACGTGCCGGCGGTGTCGCTGGCCGGCGCCGCCGGCGTGCTCGCGGTGACGCAGGGCTCACCGATCTGGGCGGCGATCTTCGTCTGGGAACTCGCGCGGCCGCCCCTGTGGCTGTTCCTGCTTTTCCTGCTGACCGCGACCACCGCTCACGGCTTGAAAGTGCTTGCGCAGGGCCGCAGTACGACGCAGGCGGGCTAGTGGTGAATCGCGACCGTCAGCACTAAAGCGCCCGGACCGTGCCGGTCAGGTGCGGATACCCCTTGGCGATGTTGCGCAACGAAATGTCCCAGCCGCCATCGTGTTCATCGATGTAGAGCCCCGCGGTCGCGGGCAGCACCACCGGCTTGCCGAACCGCACCGAGTACCGGACCGCATCGGGAATCTGTGCTTCGATATTGGCCAATACGGCTGCCGCGCTGAACATTCCGTGCGCGATCACCGTCGGGAACCCGAACAGCTTGGCTGCGACCGAGTTGGTGTGGATCGGGTTGTGGTCGCCCCCGACGTCGGCGTAGCGCCGGATGAGCCCCGGGCTGATGCGCAGCACGGTGGACGGCGGCGCCAGCTTGGGCTGCTTTTGTGGGGGCGGCTTGGGTTCGTCCGACAGGCTGGTCCGCTGCTGATGCAGGAAGGTCGTCACCTGATGCCAGGCGGTGTCGTTGCCGACACTGACGTCGGTCACCAAATCCACCAACAAACCCTTGCGGTGCTCGCGCAGGTTCTCGGCGTGTACGCGCACGCCGACGGTGTCGGTGACCGCAATCGGGCGGTACTGCGTGATGTGGTTCTCGGTGTGCACCGATCCCATTGCGGCGAAGGGGAAGTCGAACCCGGTCACCAGCGACATCAGCGCCGGAAAGGTCAGCGCGAACGGGTAGGTCAGCGGAACGTGATTGCCGTAGCGCAGGCCGGTCACCCCCGCGTACTCGGCGACGTTCGCGCGCTCGATCGGCAGTTCCTCGATGGTCACCGTGCGGGTGGGCAGCTCGCCGCCACGGGACACCACCGGCAGGGCCCCGGCGGCCGCCCGCAGCATGTTCTTCAGGCCGCTTGGCTGGTTCATGGCGTTCTCCTCGACAGCCTATGCGCCCAGCATGGCCTGGCCGCAGACGCGAATGACGTTACCCGTCACCGCATTTGAAGCCGGGCTGGCGAAGTAGGCAATGGTTTCCGCGACGTCCACCGGCTGCCCGCCCTGCAGCAGCGAGTTCATCCGGCGTCCGACCTCGCGGGTGGCCAGCGGGATGGCGGCCGTCATCTGGGTTTCGATGAAGCCCGGCGCGACCGCGTTGATCGTGATGCCCTTGCCGTAAAGCTCCGGGGCCAGCGATTGGGTGAGGCCGATCATCCCGGCCTTCGTCGTCGCGTAGTTGGTCTGGCCGCGGTTGCCCGCGATGCCGGCCATGGACGACAGGCCGATCACCCGGCCACCCTCGCCGAGGGTGCCGTTGGACACCAGCCCTTCGGTAAGCCGCAGCGGCGCAAGCAGATTGACCGCCAGAACGGCGTCCCAGCGAGCGTCGTCCATGTTGGCCAACAGCTTGTCGCGGGTGATGCCGGCGTTGTTGACCAGCACGTCGGCGCGGCCGCCGTGGTGTTCGCGCAGGTGTTCGGTGATCTTGTCGACGGCGTCGGAGGCGGTGACGTCGAGCCACAACGCGGTGCCCCCGACCCGGCTGGCGGTCTCGGCCAGCGCCTCGGCTGCCGATTCCACGTCGATCGCGACCACGCGTGCGCCGTCGCGCGCGAACACCTCGGCGATCGTCGCGCCGATTCCCCGGGCCGCGCCCGTGACGATGGCGACCTTCCCGTCCAGCGGGCGCTCCCAGTCGGCTGGGGGCGTGGAGTCCGCGTCTCCGATGTAGAAGACCTGGCCGTCGACGTAGGCGGACTTGGCCGACAGGATGAACCGCATCGTCGATTCCAGGCCCGTCGCAGCGGGTTTGGCGTCCGGCGACAGATAGACCAGGGCCACCGTGGTGCCGTTGCGCAGTTCCTTGCCCAGCGAGCGGGTGAAGCCCTCCAGCGCGCGCTGCGCGATCCGCTCGTGCGGGCTGGCGGCGGCGTCGGGCGTGGTGCCGACCACGGCAACGCGCGCGGAATGACCCAGATTGCGCAGCAGGGGAGTGAAGAACTCGTGCAGCCCCTTGAGCCCCTCGGGCGTGGTGATGCCGGTGGCATCGAACACCAGGCCGCCGAATTTGTCGGCCCACCGACCGCCCAGGTTGTTGCCCACCAGGTCGTAGTCGGTGTCCAGCGCCGCGCGCAGCGGTTCGACGACCCTGCCCTCCCCGCCGATCAGCAGGGCCCCGGCCAGCGGCGGTTCACCGGCCCGGTAGCGGCGCAGCGTCTCGGGTTGGGGAACGCCGAGCTGCTTGGCGAGAAACGATCCAGGACCGGAGTTGACGATCTGAGAGAACAGATCGGATGAAGCCTTGGGAGCCACCGGAGCTACCTTCCATGTTCTTTCGAAGTCGGGGTATGCCTACAGCACAACCGTATCGAGGACGAACTTACTGCAGAGTAAGAACAGTGGGTAGTATGGCCCCAGACGGGCGATTCCCAAACCGATAGACCGCAGAAACACGGAGATAACAGTGGCCCCTGCAAGTTCCGAGGCAAGCAAGAAGCGCAGTTCCGAGCGGCGACGCGTCGCCGTCCTGGGCGGCAACCGCATCCCGTTCGCCCGATCCGACCGCGCCTACGCGGAGGCGTCCAACCAGGACATGTTCACCGCCGCCCTGGAAGGGCTGGTCGATCGCTTCGGGCTGGCCGGCGAACGGCTGGGTGTCGTGGTCGGCGGCGCCGTGCTCAAGCACAGCCGGGACTTCAACCTGACGCGTGAGTGCGTGCTCGGCTCGCAGCTGTCGTCCTACACGCCGGCGTTCGACCTGCAGCAGGCCTGCGGGACCGGGCTGCAGGCGGCCCTCAACGCCGCCGAGGGCATCGCGGCGGGCCGCTACGACGTGGCCGCCGCCGGCGGTGTGGACACCACCTCCGACGCGCCCATCGGCCTGGGCGACAACCTGCGCCGCACGCTGCTCAAGTTGCGTCGCGCCAAGTCCAACGTGCAACGGCTGAAGCTGGCGGGCACGCTGCCCGCGACGCTGGGCGTCGAGATCCCGGTCAACAGCGAACCCCGCACCGGGCTGTCGATGGGGGAGCATCAGGCGCTGACCGCCAAGAAGATGGGCATCAGCCGCGTCGCCCAGGACGAGCTGGCCGCCGCCAGCCACCGCAACATGGCCGCCGCCTACGACCGCGGCTTCTTCGACGACCTGGTCACGCCGTTCCTGGGGCTGTACCGCGACGACAACCTGCGCGCGGACTCGTCGGCGGAGAAACTGGCGAAGCTGCGTCCGGTGTTCGGCGTGAAGGCCGGCGACGCGACGATGACGGCCGGTAACTCGACTCCGCTGACCGACGGCGCGTCGGTGGCGTTGCTGGCCACCGACGAGTGGGCGGCCGCTCACTCGTTGACCCCACTGGCCTACTTGGTGGATTCAGAGACCGCAGCGGTCGACTACGTCAATGGACGCGACGGCCTCCTGATGGCCCCGACCTACGCGGTGCCGCGGCTGCTCGCCCGCAACGGCCTGAGCCTGCAGGACTTCGACTTCTACGAGATCCATGAGGCGTTCGCGTCGGTCGTGCTGTGTCACCTGCAGGCCTGGGAATCCGAGGAGTACTGCAAGGAGCGCCTTGGCCTGGATGCCGCGCTGGGTTCGATCGACCGGTCCAAGCTCAACGTCAACGGGTCCTCGCTGGCCGCCGGACACCCGTTTGCGGCCACCGGCGGACGGATCCTGGCTCAGGCGTCCAAGCAGCTCGCCCAGCGCAAGGCCGAGCAGAAGGGCGGCGGCACCGTGCGCGCCCTGGTCTCGATCTGCGCGGCCGGCGGCCAGGGTGTCGCCGCGATTTTGGAGGCCTGACAGGTCCGTCGGCACGTCACCCGCGCTGACCCGACCCTCGTAATGAGTTGGGTCACGCCTGGTTAGTCGAATGGGGGCGCGGGTATTCGACCCAGCGGATGACCCCGTGTTGTGGTCTGACCCCCCGACCCCGACGGCAATACGGGGCATCCCCCGAATGCCCACGCTGGCCCGTCTTCGCGGACTGGCGTACGAAAAGGGCCGCCGCTGGAGTGAGGGGATCCAGCGGCGGCCTTTTTGTTGTCCGGCGGGACTTAGCCGCGGGCCCTGCTAAGCGACAAATCCCCCGCTTCGCGGGCGAAGCGGGGGATTTGCGCGTGGCGTTCGAGGTTGGCTAGAAGGCGGCCTCGTCGAGCTCCATGATGTCGTTGTCCAGCGTGTCGATGACCTCGCGAGTGCTGGTCAGCAGGGGCAGGAAGTTCTTGGCGAAGAACGATGCCACCGCGATCTTGCCCTCGTAGAAGGACTTCTCCTCGCCGCTGGCGCCGGCGTCGAGCGCCGCCACGGCAACCGCCGCCTGGCGCTGCAACAACCAGCCGATGACCAGGTCACCGACGCTCATCAGGAAGCGCACCGAACCCAGACCCACCTTGTACAGGCTGGTCACGTCCTCCTGCGCCGCCATCAGGTAGCCGGTCAGCGTCGCCGCCATCGCCTGGACGTCCTCCATCGCCTTGGCCAGCAGTTCCCGCTCGGTCTTCAGGCGGCCGTTGCCGGACTCGCTGTCGACGAACTTCTGGATCTGCTCGGACATGTGGGCCAGCGCCACACCCTTGTCGCGGACGATCTTGCGGAAGAAGAAGTCCTGCGCCTGGATGGCGGTGGTGCCCTCGTAGAGCGAGTCGATCTTGGCGTCCCGGATGTACTGCTCGATCGGGTAGTCCTGCAGGAAGCCGGACCCACCGAAGGTCTGCAGGCTCTCGGTGAGCTTGGCATAGGCCTGCTCGGAGCCGACACCCTTGACGATCGGCAGCATCAGGTCGTTGACCCTGACCGCCAAGCTCGGCGTCCACATCGTGGAGTGCCTTGGCGACCGCCGCGTCCTGGTAGGTCGCGGTGTAGAGGTACAGCGCACGCAGACCCTCGGCGTAGGCCTTCTGGGTCATCAGCGACTGCGACGCACGTCCGGGTGGTGCGTGATGGTCACCCGCGGCGCGGTCTTGTCGGTCATCTGGGTCATGTCGGCGCCCTGCACCCGGTCTTTGGCGTACGCCAGGGCGTTCAGGTAACCGGTGGACAGCGTCGCGATGGCCTTGGTGCCGACCAGCATGCGCGCGTTCTCGATCACCTCGAACATCTGCGCGATGCCGTTGTGCACCTCACCGACCAGCCAGCCCTTGGCCGGCACGCCGTGCTGACCGAAGGTCAGCTCACACGTCGCCGAGACCTTCAGACCCATCTTGTGCTCGACGTTGGTGACGAAGACGCCATTGCGCTCGCCCGGCTCGCCGGTCTCGAAGTCGAACAGGAACTTCGGCACGAAGAACAGCGACAGACCCTTGGTGCCCGGGCCGGCGCCCTCGGGGCGGGCCAGCACCAGGTGGAAGATGTTCTCGAACATGTCGTCCGAGTCGCCCGACGTGATGAAACGCTTCACTCCGTCGATGTGCCAGGAGCCGTCATCCTGCTGGATGGCCTTGGTCCGGCCGGCGCCGACGTCCGAGCCGGCGTCCGGCTCGGTGAGCACCATGGTCGAGCCCCACCCGCGCTCGGCGGCAAGGACCGCCCACTTCTTCTGCTCTTCGGTGGCCAGGTTGTAGAAGATCTGCGCGAATCCCGCGCCACCGGCGTACATCCACACCGCCGGGTTGGCGCCGAGCAGGTGCTCGTGCAGCGCCCACAGCATCGCCTTGGGCATCGGCATACCACCGAGCTCTTCGTCGAGACCGACCTTGTCCCAGCCGGCCTCGATGACGGCGTGAACCGACTTCTTGAAAGATTCGGGCAGCGTCACCGAGTGCGTCTTCGGGTCGAAGACCGGTGGGTTGCGGTCGCCTTCGACGAACGAGTCCGCGATCGGGCCTTCGGCCAGCCGGCTGATCTCGTTCAACATTTCACGGGCGGTATCGGCGTCCAGATCGCTGTAATCGCCTTGGCCCAATGCCTTGTCAACGCCCAGAACTTCGAACAGGTTAAACGCCTGATCGCGGACGTTGCTCTTGTAGTGGCTCACTACGGTCCTCCTCGTTGAGAATGCCACTTGTGGTTGGGTACTAGGTCTAAGTTACCCACCAGTAACACCGCTAAAGTATCGCTAGCGTCAGCGGTATGCAAGCCAATGTGAGCTAGATTTCATTGCCTAATTAACCAACCGGTTGGGAAGTTGCAGGTCATGCGGGTGAAATCCGATTTACCTGCGGTGATGATGCGCACATGACCGATGTGCGCGGCGTCACTGCGCTGCCCTTCGAGATGCCAACAGTGGACCTGCGGGCCGACCCGGGCCACCTGCGCGGGCGCCTGCGCGCGGCCGGCCACGAGGTCGGGTTCTTCTATCTCACCGGCCACGGCGTGCCGCCGGACTTGGTGACGCGGATGCTGGACGTCGCGCGCCGGCTCTTCGAACTCTCGCAAGCGGACAAGGACGCCGTCGCGATGGTGCGCAGCCCGCATTTCCGTGGCTTCACCCGGCTCGGCGGCGAGTTGACCCGCGGCGAGGTGGATTGGCGCGAGCAGATCGACATCGGGCCGGAGCGCCCGCCGATCGATGGCCTGACCAAGTCCGACTATCGGTGGCTGCAGGGTCCGAATCAGTGGCCGGCCGCGCTGCCGGAGCTGCCCGGGATCGTCGAGGAGTGGGACGCCGCGCTGTCCGCGGTGGCCCGCACCCTGCTGCAGCACTGGGCGGCCTCGCTGGGCAGCCCGCCCGACGTGTTCGACGCCGCCTTCGCCGAAGCACCGGCCACGCTGATCAAGATCATCCGCTACCCGGGCCGCGCGGCCAGTGCGCAGGGCGTGGGCGCGCACCGGGACTCCGGGGTGCTCACTCTGCTGCTGGCCGAGCCGGGCAGCCGCGGCCTGCAGGTGCGCAAGGGCGGCAACGGGCATTCCGACGACGGCTGGATCGACGTGCCGCCGCGCGAGGGGGCGTTCATCGTCAACATCGGTGAGCTGCTGGAGGTGGCGACGCGCGGGTACCTACGGGCCACCGAGCACCGGGTCAATCTGCAGAACCCGGCGAGCGACCGCTTTTCGGTGCCCTTCTTCTTCAACCCGCGTCTGGACGCACAGATACCGGTGCTGTCGCTGCCCGACGAGCTCGAGGCACGCGCGCAGCGAGTGAACGATCCTTCGGACCCGATCTTCGCGGTCTACGGCCGCAACGCCTGGAAGAGCAGGCTGCGGGCCCATCCGGATGTCGCCGCGGCGCACGGATATTCGGCAGAACGCTTAGAAAACGGGTAAGGGTGGCCACGCCGGGGCGACTGACGCCGGGTAGGGTCGCATTCGACAAATCCCGTCTCCGGCTCTAGGGGCGAATAGTCCGGTGAACTCGAATGACAAGCTGACAGCGTCGTCGCTTCGGGAGGCCTTCGGTCATTTCCCATCCGGTGTCGTGGCGATCGCCGCCGAGGTGAACGGAACCCGGGAAGGCCTGGCGGCCAGCACCTTTGTGCCCGTATCGCTGGATCCGCCGTTGGTCTCGTTCTGCGTGCAAAACACCTCGACGACGTGGCCCAAGCTCAAGGAACTGCCGATGCTGGGCATTAGTGTGCTCGGCGAGGAGCATGACGAGGCCGCGCGCACGCTGGCCGCCAAGACCGGCGACAGGTTCGCGGGGTTGGAGACGGTCTCGCGGTCCACCGGGGCGGTGTTCATCAAGGGCACCGGCCTCTGGCTGGAAAGCGCGATTGAGCAGCTCATCCCGGCCGGCGATCACACCATCGTGGTGCTGCGGGTCCGCGAGGTGACGGTGAACGCCGAGGTGGCGCCCATCGTGTTCCATCGGAGCGTCTTTCGCCGGCTCGGCGCGTAATCGTTTCGCCCGAGCCTCCGGCCGGCTAGGGGCGGTGGCTCAGTTCTTCCCGAAAGCCCTGGATACGGTTTTCGAGTTCGGCGGCGTCGGTGTACCGGCCTTCCTTGTTCGCGAGCTGGGCGCGGACCGACAACTGCCGAATCGCAGTGCGTATGTTGTTGATGCTGGCGGTTTCTCGCATCGGTTCCATGAACTGCCTTCCGGTCGTGGGTGCACCGCCGCACGGGGCGGCCCGACAGGATGCAGTGTGGTTACCCGAGTCCCGCGACGGCCTAACGTGGCATCACGGGATCGGCCCGGATCAAAGCGGCGTGGCAGCTCAGCGACGGAACAGCTTGTTACCGAGCCACACCACCGGGTCGTACTTGCGGTCGGCGACCCGCTCTTTCATCGGAATCAGCGCGTTGTCGGTGATCTTGATGTTTTCCGGGCAGACCTCGGTGCAGCACTTGGTGATGTTGCAGTAGCCCAGGCCATGCTCATCCTGAGCGTCGTTGCGCCGGTCGCGCGTGTCCAGCGGGTGCATCTCCAGCTCGGCGATCCGCATCAGGAAGCGCGGGCCGGCAAACGCCTTCTTGTTCTCCTCGTGGTCGCGGACCACGTGGCACACGTTCTGGCACAGGAAGCACTCGATGCACTTGCGGAACTCTTGAGAGCGCTGGACATCCTCCTGCGCCATCCGGTATTCCCCGGGCTGCAAGTCCTTGGGCGGCGCGAAAGACGGTATTTCACGGGCCTTTTCGTAGTTGAACGAGACGTCGGTGACCAGGTCACGGATCACCGGGAACGTCCGCAACGGCGTGACGGTGACGACCTCGTCCTCGGCGAACGTGGACATCCGGGTCATGCAGAGCAGCCGCGGCTTGCCGTTGATCTCCGCAGAGCAGGAGCCGCACTTGCCCGCCTTGCAGTTCCACCGGACCGCCAGGTCGGGCGTCTGGGTCTGCTGCAGGCGATGGATGATGTCGAGGACGACCTCGCCCTCGTTGACCTCGACCGTGAAGTCCTGCAGACCACCGGCGGCGTCGTCGCCGCGCCACACCCGCATCGTCGCGTTGTAGGTCATGTGCCACTCCGTCCTGGGTGCCCGGCGAGTTCTTCGTCGGTGTAGTACTTCTCCAGCTCACCGATTTCAAACAGTTCCAACAGATCGGACCGCATCGGCGTCTGATCTTTCTTCGTGATGGTGATGTCGGGAATCACCTCGTCGCCGTTGGCTGCCTCGCAGACCAGCAGCACCTTGCGCCACGACGAGTCCATCGACGGGTGGTCGTCGCGGGTGTGCCCACCGCGGCTCTCGGTGCGCTGCAGCGCCGCCTTGGCGACGCATTCGCTGACCAGCAGCATGTTGCGCAGGTCGATCGCCAGGTTCCAGGCCGGGTTGTATCGGCGCTGCCCCTCCACGTGGAGGTTCTTGAACCGCTCACGCAGCTTGTCGAGCCGCGCCAATGCCTCCGACACTTCGTCGGCCTTGCGGATGATGCCGACCAGGTCGTTCATCGACTGCTGCAGTTCCAGCTGCAGGGTGTACGGATTCTCCCCGGCGGCACCGTTGGCCGGCGCCTCGAAGGGCAACAGCGCCCGCTTCGCCGCCGCGTCGACGGCGCCTTCGGCGATCGTCGGACGGCTGCTCAAGGCCCGTACGTAGTCGGCCGCGCCCAGGCCGGCCCGCCGGCCGAACACGAGCAGGTCCGACAGCGAGTTGCCGCCCAGCCGGTTCGAGCCGTGCATACCGCCGGAGCATTCGCCGGCCGCGAAGAGCCCGGGAACGGTGGCAGCTCCGGTGTCGGCGTCCACCTCGACGCCGCCCATCACGTAGTGGCAGGTCGGCCCGACTTCCATCGGCTCCTTGGTGATGTCGACCCCGGCCAGTTCCTTGAACTGGTGGTACATCGACGGCAGGCGCCGGTTGATCTCCGCCGGCGTCAGCCGCGACGCGATATCGAGGAAGACGCCGCCGTGTGGGCTGCCCCGTCCGGCCTTGACCTCAGAGTTGATCGCGCGCGCGACCTCGTCGCGCGGCAGCAGGTCCGGAGTGCGGCGGGCCGAGTCGTTGTCCTTGAGCCACTGGTCGGCTTCTTGTTCGGTTTCGGCATACTGCCCCTTGAACACCGACGGGATGTAGTCGAACATGAACCGCTTGTCGTCGGAGTTCTTCAGCACCCCGCCGTCACCGCGAACGCCCTCGGTGACCAGGATCCCCTTCACGCTCGGCGGCCAGACCATGCCCGTCGGGTGGAACTGGACGAACTCCATGTTGATCAGCGACGCGCCCGCCCGCAGGGCCAGCGCGTGGCCGTCGCCGGTGTACTCCCACGAGTTCGAGGTGACCTTGAACGACTTGCCGATCCCGCCGGTGGCCAGCACCACCGCGGGCGCCTCGAACAAGATGAAGTTTCCGCTTTCGCGGATGTAGCCAAATGCCCCGGCAATCGCGTCGCCGTCTTTGACCAGCTCGGTGATCGTGGTTTCGGCGAACACCCTGATCCGGGCTTCGTAGTCGCCGAGCTCGGCGAAATCCTCCTGCTGCAGCGAGACGATCTTCTGCTGCATGGTGCGGATCAGTTCCAGGCCCGTGCGGTCACCGACGTGGGCCAACCGCGGGTAGGTGTGCCCACCGAAGTTGCGCTGGCTGATCTTGCCGTCCTTGAGGCGATCGAACAGCGCGCCATAGGTTTCCAGCTCCCAGACGCGGTCCGGGGCTTCCTTGGCGTGCAGTTCGGCCATGCGCCAGTTGTTGAGGAACTTCCCCCCGCGCATCGTGTCGCCGAAGTGGGTCTTCCAGTTGTCCTTCGGGTTGGTGTTGCCCATGGACGCCGCGCAGCCGCCCTCGGCCATCACCGTGTGGGCCTTGCCGAACAGGGACTTGCACACCACTGCGACCCGCAAACCCCGTTCGCGCGCTTCGATAACCGCACGCAGCCCGGCGCCGCCGGCACCGATCACGACCACGTCGAACGTGTGCCGCTCGATTTCAACCATGAAACCCTCGCTAGCTAAATTCTGATGAATTTCGAAATGGCTTGTCAGCCAACAAATCTCAGGTCAGGAATGGTACCGCTGGCCACCAGCGCGACGTAGAAATCGGTGACCATCAGGGTGCCCAGCGTGATCCACGCGTACAGCTTGTGCCGGGTGTTGATGGCGCTGACCTGGGTCCAGATCCAGTACCGCACAGGGTGCTTGGAGAAGTGCTTGAGCCGCCCGCCGGTCACGTGCCGGCAGGAGTGGCAGGACAGCGTGTAGATCCACAGCATGATGACGTTGCCGAGCAGGATCAGATTGCCCAGGCCGAAGCCGAATCCGCCGGGCCCGCTGTCGGAGTGGAACGCGACGATGGCGTCGTAGGTGTTGATCACCGAGATGATGCCGGCGATGTAGAAGAAGTACCGGTGCGTGTTCTGGATGATCAGCGGGAACTTGGTCTCGCCGGTGTAGTGGGCGCGGGGCTCGGCCACCGCGCAGGCGCTGGGCGACTGCCACACCGTGCGGTAATAGGCGCCGCGGTAGTAGTAGCAGGTCAACCGGAACAGCAGCAGGAACGGCAGCGACAGTGCCGCGTACGGCAGCCACCACACGTCGGGCAGGAACTGCGGCCAGATGTCGCCTGCCTCACCGCAACCCTTGCTCACGCAGGGCGAGTAGAACGGCGTCAAGTAGTGGTATTTGGGGACAAAGAAGTAGTTCTGTTGGAACGCCCGCGCGGTCGCGTAAATAATGAATGCGGCGAAGCCGAGATCGATTCGCAGCGGCGACATCCACCACCGGTCGGTGCGTAGGGTCCGTTGCTGGATACGGGCGCGCGTGGGTGAAAAGACACCGGACGCAGGACGGTTCGCCGTAGGTGCGCTCATTTAGTGTGTTCCTCTTCGAACGGGCTGTAGGTCGAAGGGTACACAGAGAGAAGCCCCCCTTTTCTGGGGGGCTTCGGTTGTATCAGGCCCTGTTGTGACCGCCGACACCCTCGTCGTCGACGTCGCGCCAGAATTCGCTGTCGTACTGGGTGTCTGGGATGACGATCTTCTCGCCGGACTGCTGCACGGTGGCGCCGGCCAGGTCCAATTCGGACACGTCGGTGTCGAGCAGGTCGACGTCGGACATGATGCGGTCGGCGTCGATGACGATGCGGCGCATGGCCGGGCTGTCGCCGTATCGGGCCCGCAGGGAGCTCACGCACCGCCGCAGGCCGCCGATGAGGTCGTGGAGTTCGGCGAATTCGGTCGCGCCAGTCGTGCTCGTCAACGGATCTCCTCGGCAGTGTTTCGGATCACAGTACGCCCCCGATACTATCCACGGCACACGCCGGACGTCAGTCCGTTGAACCCGGGATGACGAGGGGAGCAAACCACCTTGACGGGACGCACCGCACCGGCCGACCGGGCCGCCACGCTGCTGGAACTGCACCGGCCGGGTGACCCGGTCATCCTGCCGACCGTCTGGGATGCCTGGTCGGCGCGGCTGGCCACCGGCGCCGGATTCGCCGCCCTCACCGTGGGCAGTCACCCGATGGCGGACTCGATCGGCAAACCCGATAACGAGGGCATGTCGTTCGACGATGTCCTCGCCCGGGTCGCACAGATCACCGCCGCGGTCGACGTCCCGGTGTCGGTGGACATTGAATCCGGCTACGGGCAGCCGCCGGGCCGGCTGATCGAGGGCCTGCTGGGCGCCGGGGCGGTCGGGCTGAACATCGAGGACACCGTGCACTCGGAGGGCAAGCGATTGCGGTCCGCCGACGAACATGCCGAGTTGGTCGGCGCGCTGCGGTCGGCCGCCGACGCGGCCGGGGTGCACGTCGTGATCAATGCCCGGACGGATCTGTTCCTGCGCCAGGACGGCGAGGCGTCCGATCGCGTCGAGCGGGCGGTGGCACGCCTGAATCAGGCGGCGGCCGCCGGCGCGGATGTGCTGTATCCGGTGGGCCGCCACGACCCCGACACGTTGCGGCGGTTGACGGCCGAGCTGGAGCTGCCGGTCAATGCGATCGCGCAGCCCGACCAGGACGACCCGGCGTCTTTCGGTCCGCTGGGTGTGGCGCGCATCAGCTTCGGGCCGTTCCTGCAGGCCGCGCTGGCGACCCGGGCCAAGGAGCTGCTGACCCGCTGGGGCTGACGCGCCGAATCCGGCGGAGCCGTTGCGACTCCGCCGGATTCGGCTACTTCTCTCCGAACTGGCCGAAGACTATTTGGTGATCACGATGCGCTGCGCCTGGTTGTCGGCTGGATCTTTCAACGCACCGGCGACCCGCACCGTCAGCACGCCGGCGTCATAGGTCGCCGTGATGGCGTCACCGGTGACGTGGCCGGGCAGCTGGAACGAGCGACGGAACGATCCGTACCGGATCTCCCGCAGGGTGCGGCCCTCCTTCTCATCCGAACGCTGATCGCGGTGCTCGCCGTGGATGACCAACCGCCCGCGGTCGACCTCCACGTTGACGTCCTGGTCGACGTCAACGCCCGGCAGCTCGACACGTACGATCGCGTCGTCGCCGTCCTTGACGATCTCGGCGGCGGGCTTGAACCCGCTGGTCGCCGGGGTGTTCCAGTCCGCCGCGGCGGCGGGACCGAAAAAGTCGCGCAACCACCGGTCGGTGTCCCAGGCCGGTCGTGACCACAATGCGAGGCTACTCATGGCGCTTCCCTTCTAATTCCTTGAGCTTCATTGTGAGATTCCTGTGACCGGTGCCTCCGCGACCGGCTACTAGTACAAACATGAGTCGACCCCGCTTAAGTTCCACCTCGTCGTTCGCCGGCAGCGAACGACAATCACAGGCCTTCCTGTGAGTTGTGAGATCCTCGTCATAGGACCGTCACATTGCGCGAATAGAACGTAATTTCTGGCCGTTAGTCTCAAAGCCATGTCTGCAGACGGGATTTCGCGCGCCAGCTGTGCGCCTCGTCACATCATCGTAGTCGGACATGGCATGGTGGGGCACCGGTTCGTCGAGGCGCTCCGCGCCCGTGACACCGAGGGACTATGGCGCATCACGGTTTTCGCCGAGGAGACCGACGCGGCCTACGACCGCGTGGGGCTGACCTCCTACACCGAAAGCTGGGATCGCAAGCTACTGGCACTGCCCGGCAACGAATACGAGGGTGACGAGCAGGTCCGGCTCGTGCTCAACCAGCGCGTTACCGAAATAGACCGCGCTGCAAAGAAGGTAATGACCGCCGACGGTCAGCGGCACGGCTACGACACGTTGGTCCTGGCGACCGGGTCCTACGCCTTCGTGCCGCCGGTGCCGGGCCACGATCTGCCCGCATGCCACGTGTACCGCACGCTTGACGACCTCGACGCCATCCGCGCCGACGCCCAGCGCACGGCCGAAACCTCGCACGCCACCGCGGGTGTCGTGATCGGCGGCGGCCTGCTGGGGCTGGAAGCCGCTAACGCGCTGCGCCAGTTCGGGTTGCAGACCCACGTCATCGAGATGATGCCGCGCCTGATGGCCCAGCAGATCGACGAGGCCGGCGGTGCGCTGCTGGCCAGGATGATCGGCGAGCTCGGCATCGCGGTGCACGTCGGCACCGGAACGGAATCGATCGAGACGGTCGATCATTCGGACGGCACCACCTCGGTGCGGGTGAGCCTGACCGACGGCCAGGTCATCGACGCCGGTCTGGTGATCTTCGCGGCCGGCATCCGGCCGCGCGACGAGCTCGCCACCGCCGCCGGGCTGACGCGCGCCGAGCGTGGCGGGGTGCTCACCGACGTGGCTTGCCGGACAAGCGATCCCGACATCTTCGCGATCGGCGAGGTCGCCGCGATCGGCGGTCGGTGCTACGGCCTGGTGGGGCCGGGTTACACCTCCGCCGAGGTGGTGGCCGACCGGCTGCTGGATGGCGTCGCGGAGTTCGGCGAGGCGGACCTGTCCACGAAGCTCAAACTGCTGGGCGTCGACGTGGCCAGCTTCGGCGACGCGATGGGGACGACCGAGAACTGCCTCGAGGTCGCCATCAACGATGCGGTCAATCGCACCTACGCCAAGCTCGTGCTCTCCGACGACGCCAAGACGCTGCTCGGCGGTGTGCTGGTCGGCGACGCCTCGTCCTACGGGGTGCTGCGGCCCATGGTCGGCAGCGAGCTGCCCGGCGACCCGCTGGCGCTGATCGCGCCGGCTTCCTCCAGCGGCGGTACCGCGTTGGGCGTTGGGGCGCTACCGGATTCGGCGCAGATCTGCTCGTGCAACAACGTCACCAAGGGCGATTTGAAGTGCGCGATCGCCGACGGCTGCGCGGATGTCCCCGCGCTCAAGGCGTGCACCTCGGCCGGCACCTCGTGTGGGTCGTGCGTCCCGCTGCTCAAGCAGCTGCTGGAAGCCGAGGGTGTGGAACAGTCCAAGGCGCTGTGTGAGCACTTCAGCCAGTCGCGGGCGGAGCTTTTCGAGATCATCTCCGCCACCGAGCTGCGGACCTTCTCGGGTCTGCTGGAGCGCTTCGGTCGCGGAAAGGGTTGCGACATCTGCAAACCCGTGGTCGCCTCGATCCTGGCCTCCACCGGGTCGGACCACATCCTCGAAGGCGAGCAGGCCTCGCTGCAGGACTCCAACGATCACTTCCTGGCCAACATCCAGAAGAACGGCAGCTACTCGGTGGTGCCCCGGGTTCCCGGAGGAGACATCAAGCCAGAGCATCTGATCCTGATCGGCCAGATCGCCCAGGACTTCGGGCTCTACACCAAGATCACCGGCGGGCAGCGAATCGACCTGTTCGGCGCCCGGGTGGACCAACTTCCGGAGATCTGGAAGCGCCTGGTCGATGGCGGCATGGAATCCGGGCACGCGTACGGCAAGGCGTTGCGCACGGTGAAGAGCTGCGTGGGCACCGACTGGTGCCGCTACGGGCAGCAAGATTCGGTGCAGCTGGCCATCGATCTGGAACTGCGCTACCGCGGCTTGCGGGCACCGCACAAAATCAAGATGGGCGTCTCGGGTTGCGCGCGGGAGTGTGCCGAAGCTCGGTCCAAGGACGTCGGCGTCATCGCCACCGAAAAGGGCTGGAACCTCTACGTCGGGGGCAACGGCGGCATGACGCCCAAGCACGCGCAGCTGCTGGCCAGCGATCTGGACACCGAAACGCTGGTCCGCTACGTCGACCGGTTCGTCATGTACTACATCCGGACGGCCGACCGGCTGCAACGCACGGCGCCGTGGGTCGACTCGCTCGACGGCGGGCTCGACCACGTGCGTGAGGTCGTGTGCGACGACTCCCTCGGCCTGGCCGGGGAATTCGAAGCCGCAATGGAGCGGCATGTCCAGAACTACAAGTGCGAATGGAAGGGCGTGCTGGACGACCCGGACAAGCTGTCGCGGTTCGTGTCGTTCGTCAACGCCCCGGACGCCGTCGACTCGACGGTGACGTTCACCGAGCATGCCGGTCGCAAAATCCCTGTGTCCATTGGCATGCCGCGGGTCCGTGAAGCAGCAACGGAGGAATGAGGAACGGATCATGACACTTCTCAACGACATTTCGGTGTGGACCAGCGCGTGCGCTTACGAGCACCTCATTCCGGGTCGCGGCGTCGGCGTGCTCCTCGACGACGGTTCGCAGGCGGCGTTGTTCCGGCTCGACGACGGCTCGGTGTACGCGGTGGGCAACGTCGACCCCTTCTCCGGGGCCGCGGTGCTCTCCCGCGGAATCGTGGGTGACCGCGACGGCTGCGTCACGGTTCAGTCGCCCATCTTGAAGCAGGCGTTCTCGCTCGAAGACGGTTCCTGCCTGGATGATCCGACCGTTTCGGTGCCGGTGTACCCCGTGCGTGTCACCGATGACGGCTACGTTCAGGTCGCGCGCGACTACCAGTCGCGGGCTGCCTGAGCCCGACTGCCACGTTCACCGGGTGATGTCGCCGACCAGGTAGCGCTGCATCGTCGGCCCGATCGCGTCGACGAGTGCGTCCACTGGCATTGAGTGCAGCGGCTCGGAACGGATGCCGTAGCGCATGATGCCCAGGCCCACCAACTGCGAGGCGCACAACGAGGCCCGCAGGGCCACCTTGTCGGCTCCCAGAACCTTCAGCAGTGGGCCGAAGACGGGGCCGATGAACATGCCCTGCACGATTTCGGCGGTCTTAGCCATCCCCGTTGACGCGATGGCACTGGCCGCAAATGGTCCGCCACCCGCGGCGTCCCACGTCGTGATCAGCATGCGCAAGGTCCGCCGACCCGCTTGATTGGCCCCGCCGGTGACGATCCGGTCGATGAATTCCGGTGTGCCGAAGGGCAACCGCAGCATCTTGGCGACCGGGTCGAGGATCCCATGCGACGGCTCTTGGCGACGGGGCATGGTGCCAGGATCACCCGTCTGCGACCAAAGATCAAGGAATGCCGGACACCGGCGCGCCTCGCCAGCAGGCGTTTAGCGCTAGGGAATTAAACGCGCGGGGCGACCGTGCGCCAGCTGGCGCGGGCTCGATCGGCGCGACGCGTGCCGGGCGGTGGGGGCGAGGATCGGCGGCAGGGCCCGCCGGAATCGGTTCGCGACCAATCGCGCCAACCCGGGATGGGTACCCAGCGGCTCGCTGACCAGGTCGGCGCCGCAGCCGTGCAGCCGCTGCTGGAACAGGCCGTCGGCCAGTAGATATGAGGCGACGACGACGCGCCCGCCGCCGCGACGAGCCCGGGCCCGGGCCACGGCCTCGGGCAGCCGCGGAGCACCGGTGGCCGCGAACGCCAGGCTCACCCGCGATCCGGTCAGCGCCGACAACAACGTGGCGGTGGTGTGCAGGTCGGCGCGGGCTTTGTCGTCCGATGTTCCCGCGGCCGCCAGGATCACCGAATCACCCGGTCGCCAACCGCATTTCAGCAGCTGATCGCCGACGATCCGGGCGATTTGACCGCTCGGACCCAACGCGGGGGTGACGATCACATTCGGGTGCCCACTGATCGCGACGTGCGAGGGCAGGTCGGCCCGGACGTGGTAGCCGCGCGACAGGAACGCGGGAACCACGATGGCGGGCCGGTCGGCGGCCTTCGCGCGCACCAGGACTTCGCTGGGGGTCGGGCCCACCACGTCCACGAAGGCAACGTCCACCGTGCCGCGGACGAGCGTACTCACCTGTGCCGCAAGGTCTTCGACCATCGCCACGCCGCCCGGCCTGCGGGTGCCGTGCGCTACCAGGATCAATGCCATGGGGAATCTCCCGGATGGTCGATCGCGAGCCGGTAGCCGCGCTTGACCACCGTCGCGATGATGTTCTTGTCGCCCAGCGCCGTTCGCAGCCGCAGCACCGCGGTATCGACCGCGTGGGGGTCGTTGCTATTGCCGGGAAGCACTCGTAACAAGTCGTTGCGCGCGACGACGTCGCCGGGTCGTTGTGCCAGCGCGCGCAGTGTCGCCATGCCCGATCCCGACAGCGACTGCACCGAGCCGTCGACCAGCACGCAGGTTCCGCGGATCTCGATGTCGTGCCCGGCCGCGCGGATGGTGCACGACCGCAGCGGCGGGAGTTCCTGGGCGATGTGGCGGGCCAACGCTCCCAACCGCATTCGCTCGGGCGACGACGTCGGGATCCCCGCTCGGATCAACGGCTGCGCGGTGACCGGACCGACGCACATCGCGTGCACGTCGCTGCGAAGCGCTTGCAGCAGTTGATCTTCGATGCCCAGCTCGCGGCTGCGCTCCAGCAGCGCCGCGCCGGCGGGTGCCGAGGTGAAGGTCACCGCGTCGAATTGCCGTCGCGCGACCGAGGCGACGAGTTGGTCGAAGTCGCCGCCGGCCGGCGTTGGCTTCCAGCGGTATACGTGGATGGGGACCACCTGCGCGCCCGCCATCCGCAATCCGTTGATGAACTCCGGGAACGGGTCCCACCCGTCGGCCGCGCCGTGCAGCTGGACGGCGATCCGCTTACCGGCGACGTCCGATTCGAGAAGGTAGCGCAGGACTTCGCGCGACGATTCGGATTTGGGGGACCACTCCTCGTGCAGCCCGGCGGCGCGCAGCGCGCCGGTCGCCTTCGGCCCGCGGGCCACGATCCGCGACTTGGCAAGCGACGCCAGCAGTTGGGTGGCCAGCCCCCAGCCGTCGGCCGCGGCGACCCAGCCGCGGAAGCCGATGCCGGTGTGCGCCACCAAGATATCGGGGGGTTGGGCGATCACCGCTTCGGTGTGGTTCTGTAGATCTTCGTCTTCGGGCAGCGCGATGATGTTGATGGCCGCGGCGCTGGAAACCTCGCGCGCCGTTACGGCGCAGCAACGCGCACAGCTCCTCGGCGCGGTTCGCCGATGTGACGGCGATCCGGTAGCCGGTGAGCGGCGCGGAGTCTGGTGGGGCCAGTGCTGGGGCCATATGAAGTGTGTATGCCTGCGACGTTTCGGTTGCGTTACCGGTCAATTGCTGTGGCATTGCCCGTGTTGCGAGTCCGCTCACACACGGGCGGCCTCGGTTTCCGGCGCCGACTCGGACAGGCCCGGGGCCGACGCGGGACGGCGCACGTAGACCATCCAGGTCATGACCGCCGCCACGACGTAGGAAGCCAGGAACATCCAGTACGCTGACGTTTCCGTGCCGGTGCTCAGGTATGACTGGCGCAGCGCCAGGTTGATTCCCACGCCGCCGAGCGCTCCGACGGCGGAGCAGATGCCGATCAGTGCTCCCGCATTCGCGCGGGCCCAATGACGGCGTTCGTCCTCGCTCGTGTCGAGCGAGCGACTGCGCGCCTCGTAGACCGAGGGGATCAGCTTGAAGACCGAGCCGTTACCCATGCCGGACAGGATGAACAGCACCATGAAGCCGGTGACGTAGCCGATCATGCTGGTGGAGTGGGATGCGGCGTGCTGGTCGTCGAAGGTGCTGATGGTGACCAGAAGCCCGGCGCCCAGGGTCATGCCGGCGAGGACGCCCAGGGTGACGCGGCTGCCGCCGATGCGGTCGGACAGCCGGCCGCCGTAGATGCGCGCGAGCGAGCCCAGCAGGGGCCCGACGAAGGCCGCCTGTGCGGCGTGCAGCGCCGCGTGCTTGGCGCTTTCCCCGCTGTCCAAGAAGTTGACTTGCATCACCTGTCCGAAGGCGAAGGAGAAGCCGATCCAGGAGCCGAAGGTGGCGATGTAGAGCAGCGAGATCACCTGGGTATCGCGTTCGAACAGGATCGAGCGCATGGTGCTCAGCTGGGTGCCGTGGTGGATGTTGTCCATGAACAACGCGGCCGCGATGCCAACGACGGCGAGGAACACCAGGTACACCGCGCACACCCAGTACGGCGCTTCGTGCCCGGCGGTGGCCAGCACCAGCAGGCCGACCAGCTGGATCACCGCGACCCCCAGATTGGCGACGCCGGCGTTGACGGCCAGCGCGCCGCCCTTGAGCCGCTGCGGGTAGAAGGCGTTGACGTTGGCCAGCGAGGCCGCGTAGTTGCCGCCGCCCAGCCCCGTCATGGCCGCGCACAGCACGAACGGCCACAGTGGCAGACCGGGGTTGGCCAGCAGCGCGATCGTGCCGGCAGTCGGGATCAGCAACACAAAGGCCGAGAACGTCGTCCAGTTGCGGCCGCCGAAGGCGGCGATGCCCAAGGTGTAAGGGATCCGGGCGCAACCACCGACCAGGGTGGCGACCGCGCCCAGCAGCAGCTTGTCGCTCGCGGAGAAGCCGTAAACGGACCCCGGCATGAACAGCGCCATGACGGGCCACAGTGTCCAGATCGAAAACGCCACATGGTCACCGGCAATGGTGCACAGCAGGTTGCGCCGTGCGATCTTCTTGTTGCCGGCCTCCCAGGCCGCCGCGTCTTCCGGATTCCAGTCCGCGATGCGGTGGTTGCGGGTCGTCCGATCTTTCTTCGTCATGACGCTCATGCTCGTCCGACCGTCACTGAAATCGGTTGTGCCACAACGACATCGAACCGGTTGGCGTGCATACAGATCCCTCTCGTCAGGTCCAACGAACCGCCGCATCCGGTTGCCGCCGTGCCAGGGGTCATTGCGCTCGCCCGACATCGGGAGAGCGGTTCGGAGGCTGGCTTTCGACGCTTGGGCGCCCCGAATAATGGGGCATGCCCCGCCGTACGGTCCGATGCTCACATTTACGACGCGAGCGGGTCAACCGGGACGGGCCCTTATCGCCTGTTAGTTCTTTACCAATTATCTGGTAGATCCCTGAGGGGCAAACAGTGAGCGAACCTGCGCTTCATCGAGCCTGAATCGACCTCGCGTCAGGTGATTTCATGCATACACGCAGTCTGATGTGAGCTGCAATACAGTGCACCAAGCTTTTAACGGGCGAATGGCGTTAGGAATGCGGCCAACTCGCGGCACCGGAGTGGGCGCCCACCAAAGACCTGGGTCGCGCCCAGTGCAGTCGCACCGTTTGGCCGGGCCGCACCTGGGCGATCTTGTCGACGTCCTCGTCGACCACCACGCCGATTACCGGATAGCCGCCGGTGACAGGATGGTCGGGACCCAGGATCACCGGTAAACCGTTGGGCGGCACCTGGATCGCGCCGCGAGTGGCTCCCTCGCTGGGCAGCTGCCGGTCCGGGTAACAGTGCTGCAGGGGCCGGCCGGTCAGCCGCATCCCCACCCGGTCGCTGCGATCCGACACGACCCAATCGGTGTGCACCAGGGCGTCGGGATCGACGAACCAATCGTCGCGCGGCCCGGGCACCACGAACAGCTCGACGTCATGGGCGCTGATGGCCGCGACCGGCGCCTGGTCCAATTCGGGATAGGCGTCGGTGTGCTCGCCGATCGGCAGCCGGTCGCCGGCCTGCAGCGGAGATGGGCCGATGGCAGACATCACGTCGTAGCTGCGCGAGCCCAGCACCGGCTCCACGCAGATGCCACCGCGGATCGCCAGGTAGCTGCGCAGCCCGGCGCGAGGGACGCCCAGCGAGATCACCTCGCCGTCGCGCACCCGATGAATGCTGTTGGTGCCGAACTTGATTCCGTTGACAGACGGGTCGGTGTCCGCACCCGTCACCGCGATGTCGACGTCGCCGCCGGACACCCTGGCCGCGAAACCGCCGAACGTCACTTCCACGGTGGCGCGGTCGTCGGGATTGGCCACCAGGCGGTTGGCCAGCCTGTGCGCGCGCCGGTCGGCGGCGCCGGACCGGCTCACGCCCAGGTGGGCCAGTCCCGGGCGGCCGAGGTCTTGGACGACGGCGAGCGGTCCGGTGCGGAGGATCTCCAGGATTGGCACGGCTATCTCCTTATCTAAGGTGGGGACCCGCTTCGCCCGGCGGCGCCGCGCTCGCGATCGCCACGGCTAGATGGCTCGGAACTGCACCCACATGCCCTGCGTCAACAACGCAGGGTTCGGACGCTGCAGATCCCACAGCACGGCTTCGGTGTGGCCGATGAGTTGCCAACCACCGGGGGACTGGCGCGGATATACGGCGCTGAATTCACCGGCCAGGGCGACGGAGCCCGCCGGCACCGAGGTCCTCGGCTCAGGGCGGCGCGGCACTCGCAGCCGTGGGTCACCGTCGACCAGATACGCGAAACCGGGTGCGAATCCGCTGAATCCGACCCGCCACAGCGTGGCGGTGTGCGCGTCGATCACCGCCGCGGTGCTCAGGCCGGTGTGGCCGGCGACCTCGGCGAGGTCGGGACCGTCGTAGACGACGTCGATGACCACGTCGGCGCGGCGCTCCGAGGAGACATCCGGGGTGGCGGCCACGCGCATCTTGCGCAGCCGTTGGCGGATGACGCCTTGGTAGCGCGGGCCGTCCAACTTCACCAGGACCGTGCGGGCCGCCGGGACGACGTCGACCACGCCCGGTATCGCCGCGGCGCGTAGCGCGTCCGCCCACGCCAATACCTCGCCGGTACTACCGCATCGCACCATCAGCGCGCGATCGCCGTAGTCCATCACGGTGTTGGCGACCAGCTCCGTCGGCAGGATGTGGGCCAACTCGCCGCTAAGGTCCGTCACGCTCATTACTCGACGGTAACCCCGGAATCGGACCCTGTGCGAGGGGTACCGACGGATTTTCGAGCACTGCCAGAGCTGCCTTAGCAAACGCTCAAACAGCCGCGACAGCCCTCGCGTGGCTAGCCCAGAATTTTGGTGATCAGCGGGGGCAGTTGGTCGGCGATGATGGGGTAGCTCAGCGGCGACGCGAACGCGATCGCGCCGGCCTGGTCCTTCGTGGTGAAGATGTGGCGGTTCTGCGCGGTGGTGAGCGACCCGGCCACTTCCGGGTCGGCCAGTATCGCCTTTTGATCGTCCGGGCCTTGGGTTGTCCAGATCACCACGTCGGCGGACTCGAGCACCGATTTGATGTGATCGCGCGGAATCACGGCGCGCTGATCGGTGCCGAACGGCTTGATGGCGTCGGAGATGACCAGTCCCATCTGATTCAGGAAATCCGTCCGCCAGCCCGCCATGGTAGCGGCGACGGTGCCTTGCCACAGCGCGCCGTGCATCAGTAGCGCCTTCTTACCGGTCCATTGCTGATTCCTTTTGCCGACGTCGGTGAACTTCTGGTCGACGCCGTCGATCAATGACTTCATCTGGTCGGCCTGGAAGACCGCCTGGCCGACGGTGGTGGCTTGTTCTTTCCACGGCTCGAAGAAGGCGTCGCCGTCCGATTGCGCGACGGTCGGGGCGATCGCGGACAGTTTCTGGTACGTGTCGGCGTCCAGTCCGGCATTGACGGCCACGATCAAGTCCGGTTTGAGACCAGCGATCTGGTCGACGGGAACGCCGTTGTCCAAGTTCAACACCGTAGGCTGCGCACCGCCGAGTTTGGCCGCGGCCCAGGGCCAGACCGCGAAGGGCTGGTCACCGAACCAATTGGTCACCGCGATCGGCACTGTCCCGAGCGCGAGCAGGTCGTCCTGTTCGGTGTAGCCGGCGCTGACGACACGTTTGGGGGGTTCTTTGATGACGGTCTGACCAAACAGGTGGGTGACCGTCACCGATCCCGGGGCGGCTCCCGGAGCCGGTTTGCCTGACGAGCATCCCGCTAGAAGCTCCGAGAATGCGGTCGCACCGCCGATCGCGGCAACCCCGGTAGCCCCTGCGAGCTGCAAGAATCCCCGTCGATTCCATCCCTGTCGCATCGCGTGAGAGTATCGCGTTCCGCCCGCACAGATGCATCGCCGCGCGGTTGCGGCCCTTCAGCCCAGCGGCATGCCGGCGTCCATGAAATCCAGGGCGCGATAGATCGTGTCGGCGGTCTTCGGCGCGCCGTCGAATGCGGCCATCACGGCACCCGTCAACGCCCCTGCGAACACTCGGACTTCGAAATCGTCTGCGGCACGGCCGATCCGGTGTGCGATCGCCTTGGCGACGACGGTAACCGTGCGGTAGTACTCGTCGTACATCGCCGCCTTGAGCTCCGGAATCGAGAACATCAGACGCTGTCGGGTGCTCTCGAACTCCAGCTGGTCCTTGGGCAGCTGGGCGATCACGGCCTCGTAGGCCCGGCGGAAAGCCTGTGCCGGAGACAGGTTGCGGGGCTGGGCCTGCAATGCGTCCAGGATCAGCGGGTCCAGGTCGTCGGCCAGCAGCAGCGACTCCTTGGATCCGAAATAGCGGAAGAAGGTGCTCGGCGACACGTCGGCTGCCTCAGCGATCTGTTCGACCGTCGTGGCGGCGTACCCGTTCTGCTCGATGAGGCGAAACGCCTCGCGCCTGATGGCGCGGCGGGTCTTGATCTTTTTGCGCTCCCGTAGGCCCACGGGAGCCTCAGTCACCTCCATGCGCCGATTGTCGCGCATCGGCCCCTCGTCGTGGGCTCGCGACGTCCTTGCGTTGCAGAGTTCTGACAAACGGGGACGGGTCGTTGCGATTTCTGCGTATCGCCCACGTAACCGTGCACACCCCGACCGGTAACAGTGCGTCTTTAGCGTCGAGTGGTCACTGCCCGTGCCTCATTCAACTCAGGAGTCCCACCAGATGACCACGTCCATCAGCCCCGTATCGCAGCCCGCGCCCCCGCGCGAGCCTCATACGGGACGGCACTGGATCGATGACTGGCGGCCCGAAGACCCCGAATTCTGGGAGACCACCGGCAAGCCGATCGCTCGCCGGAACCTGATCTTCTCGATCTTCGCCGAGCACGTCGGGTTCAGCGTGTGGATGTTGTGGAGCATCGTGGTGGTTCACATGACCGCGGCCGGCGGTCCCGGTCATCTCGCCCACCCCGCCGCGTCCGGGTGGGCGCTGACCGCCAGCCAGGCCCTGTGCCTGGTCGCCGTCCCCAGCGGCGTCGGGGCGTGCCTGAGATTGCCCTACACCTTTGCGGTCCCGCTGTTCGGGGGCCGCAACTGGACGACCATCTCGGCCGCGCTGCTGCTCATCCCGTGCCTGCTGCTGGCGTGGGCGGTCAGTCATCCCGGCCTACCGTTCGGCGCGCTGGTGGCGATCGCCGCGACCGCCGGTTTCGGCGGCGGCAACTTCGCCTCGTCGATGGCCAACATCTCGTTTTTCTACCCGGAGAAAGACAAGGGCTGGGCGCTGGGCCTGAATGCCGCCGGCGGCAACATCGGCGTGGCGGTGGTGCAGAAAATCATTCCGCCCATCGTCATCGCCGGTGGCGGGATGGCGCTGTCGCGCGCCGGACTGTTCTACGTGCCGCTGGCGGTGGTCGCCGCGGTCTGCGCGTTCCTGTTCATGAACAACCTCACCGAGGCCAAAGGCCGACGTGAAGCCGGTCTTGGAGTCGCTGCGGCACCCCGACACCTGGATCATGTCGCTGCTCTACATCGGCACCTTCGGGTCGTTCATCGGTTACTCGGCGGCCTTCCCGACCCTGCTCAAGACGGTTTTCGGGCGCGGTGACATCGCGCTGGCGTGGGCCTTCCTGGGTGCCGGCATCGGATCGGTCATCCGGCCCCTCGGCGGCAAGCTGGCCGACCGGATCGGTGGCGCCCGCATCACCGCCGCCAGCTTCGTGATGCTGGCGGTCGGAGCGGCGGCCGCGCTGTGGTCGGTGAAGGCGGTCAACCTGCCGGCTTTCTTCGCCAGCTTCATGTTCCTATTCGTAGCGACCGGCATCGGTAACGGCTCGACCTACCGGATGATCTCGCGGATCTTCAAAATCAAGGGTGAGCTGGCCGGGGGCGATCCCGACACCATGGTGGGCATGCGCCGCCAGGCGGCCGGGGCGCTGGGCGTCATCTCGGCGGTGGGTGCCTTCGGCGGGTTCGTGGTCCCGCTGGCGTACGCGTGGTCGAAGTCGCAATTCGGCGGCATCGAACCGGCGCTGCGGTTCTACGTCGTGTTCTTCCTCGGCCTGCTCGGCGTCACGTGGTACTGCTACCTGCGCAAGCACAACGCGATCACGCGGGTGGGGATCTAGCGTCAGGTCGACGGCTGCTGCCTTCCGCCGTATCCGTCCCAGGGGCTGTAGTCGGCGATCAGCTCTTCCTGGGGTGGCCGTTGGTCTTCGGGAACGTGCTGCAGGTTGATCCGGATCCGGTACCAGATCGAACTGGGCCCGCGCATCCCGTCGACCAGGACGTCGACCGGCTGCAGTCGGCCGGCCGCCGCGGGGTAGCGGTCGCGCCAGACGTCCAGCGCCGCCAGCGCCTCGTCCTTGGTCTTGGTGCGTGCGATCTCGATCAGCGGCATCTTGGATTGTCTCCGGCCTGATGCTCCGCTGGCGCGCTTGCCCGCCGCTTTCGGCGCGCGTTCGGGCGGCCCCATCTCTTCGGCCAGCACCAGCAGCCGGTCGAGCTCGCCGACGGCGTCGTTCATTCCCGCCCAGGGGTCACCCAGTTCGGCGAACCGGGCGGGCACGGTGTCGATGGTGAACGCCTCGGGGTTGCAGCCGGCGACCTCGTCCCACTGCAACGGTGTCGAGACCCGGGCATCGGGAGTCGCCCGCACCGAGTACGCCGATGCCACGGTCCGGTCCTTCGCATTCTGGTTGAAGTCGACGAACACCCCTTCGCGTTCTTCCTTCCACCAGCGGCTGGTCGCCGCCTCGGGCAGGCGCCGCTCGACTTCGCGGGCAACGGTCTGCGCGGCCAGCCGCACCTGGCGAAACTCCCAGCGCGGGGCGATGCGGGCGTAGATGTGGAAGCCGCGCGACCCCGACGTCTTCGGCCACGCGGTAAGCCCGTAGTCCTCGAGCACCTCCCGCGCCACCAGCGCGACGTCCACGATGCGCCGCCAGGAGACCCCGGGCATCGGATCCAGATCGACCCGTAGTTCGTCGGGGTGGTCGAGGTCGTCGGCGAGCACCGGATGCGGGTTGAGATCGACGCAGCCCAGGTTGACCGCCCAGGCCAGCCCGGCGGCGTCATGGATCACCGCCTCGGCGGCGGAGGTGCCGCGCGCATAGTGCAACTCGGCGACATCGACGTAGTCCGGCCGGTTGGCGGGGGCCCGCTTCTGGAAGACGGCTTCCTCGGCGATGCCCTTGACGAAGCGCTTGAGAATCATCGGTCGATCCGCAACGCCGCGCAGGGCACCGTCGGCGACGGACAGGTAATAGCGGACCAGGTCGAGCTTGGTGTACGGACCCGAGCCGCGGTGCGCTTCGAACACGACCTTGTCGGGATGGGTGATGGAGACCTCGTGCCCGGCCACCTGTAGCGAAACCGGACCCATGTTCATCATCGTAAGTCGATGGGTACTTACCCCTCGTAATGCGACGGACGTCACATAGGGTGGGATCCATGCCTAATCTGATCGGCCTGCCCGGGCAGGCGGTTTCCAAGGTTCAGCAATATGCGGAGCGCGGTTTAGCAGAGCTGCACTATGTCCGCAAAATCCTCGAAGCCGGAGGCTTTCCGCTGGAGCCTCCCCAGAACCTTGCCGCGATGGTGAGCGACATCCGCAAATGGGGCGAGATCGGGATGCTTCCCGCCCTGCACGCCCGGCGCACCCCGGACAAGGTGGCCATCATCGACGATGACGGCGAATTGACCTGGAAGGAGCTCGACGACGCCGCCAACGCGGTTGCCCACGGCCTGCTGGACAAGGGCGTCAAAGGCGGCGACGGCGTCGCGATCCTGGCCCGCAACAGCCGCTGGTTTTCCATCGCCGAGTTCGGGTGCGCCCGAGTCGGTGCTCGCATCATCCTGTTGAACAGTTCGTTCTCCGGCCCACAGATCAAGGAGGTGTCTGAGCGCGAGGACGCCAAACTGATCATCTACGACGACGAATACGGCGAGGACGTCAGCAAGGCCGACCCGCCACTGGGCAAGCTGCGGGCGCTGGGCACCAACCCCGACTCCGATAAGAAGTCGGGCAGCAAAGACGAGACACTTGCCGACCTGATCGAACGCAGCAGCGGCAAGCCCGCACCCAAGGCGGATAAGCATTCGTCGATCATCATCCTGACCAGCGGCACCACCGGCACCCCAAAGGGTGCGAACCGCAGCACCCCGCCGACGCTCGCACCGATCGGCGGCATCCTGTCGCATGTCCCGTTCAAGGCCGGCGAGGTGACGGCGCTTCCCGCGCCGATGTTCCATGCGCTGGGCTTCCTGCACGCCACCATAGGAGCGTTCCTGGGCTCGACGCTGGTGCTGCACCGAAAGTTCAAGCCCGACGTGGTGTTGACGGACATCGCTAAGTACAAGACGACCGCGATCGTCGTCGTCCCGGTGATGTTGTCCCGGATGCTGGACGCCCTGGAAAAGATGGATGAGAAGCCCGATCTGGCTTGCCTGCGAATTGTGTTCGTCTCCGGCTCCGCGTTGAACGCCGACGTGGCCGAGAGGGGTCTCAAGGAGCTCGGGGACGTGATCTACAACATGTATGGCTCGACGGAGATCGCTTTCGCCACGATCGCCGAACCCAAGCACCTTAAGCACAATCCGTCGACGGCGGGACCGGTGGTCAAAGGCGTCAAGATCAAAATCTACGACGAAAATGGCAAGGAGCTGCCGCAGGGCGAAGTCGGTCGCATCTTCGTCGGAAACGCTTTCCCGTTCGAGGGTTACACCGGCGGCGGCAAGAAGCAGATCATCGACGGGCTGTTGTCCTCGGGCGACGTCGGCTACTTCGACGAGCACAATTTGCTTTACATCAGCGGCCGCGACGACGAAATGATTGTGTCGGGCGGCGAGAACGTCTTCCCCGCGGAAGTCGAGGACTGCCTAAGCGGACATCCCGACGTGGTGGAGGCCACGGCGATCGGTGTCGAAGACAAGGAGTGGGGTCACCGTCTGCGCGCCTTCGTGGTCAAGAAGGACGGCTCCGACGTCGACGAGGACACCCTCAAGAAGCACGTGAAGGACCAGTTGGCCAAGTACAAGGTGCCGCGTGAGGTGGTGTTCCTCGACGAGCTGCCGCGCAACCCCACCGGCAAGATTCTCAAGCGCGAGTTGCGCGAAATGGACGTCGATTAGCCCGTTCGGGGCAGCGGGCCTCGCGCGGTTGGCAGCGTCAGCGGCGGTCTTTGATGGCGCGGGTGATCTGCGCCGTGAGTTTGGGGTCGACCAGCAGTTGGTCGATGAGCGCGGTGAGCACCTCTTGCCCGGTCACCCGGGCGACTCCCAGCCGGTCGGCGGCTTCACGCTGCCAGATGTCGAGGGCGCGGTGAGTGGGCGCCGGCAGGTCGACGGTTCGACGCGTCCGCTGGGTGCGTCCCTGCTGGCCGGCCGCCGGCGGGCTGGCGATCCGCTGGCCGCCCCGCTGTCCGAGACTGGTGAGACGCTCGGTGGGGGCCGCGTCCCCGGGGGGCACGTTGGCCGAGTTGGGGGCGCGAAAGGCTCCGGCACTGTGTCCGCTGTGGCTGCTGTTGAAGTTCACTTCGGTGTCTTCCGCCGTGAGTGCCAATCAGTAAATCAGCGCTCGGTGCCAGTGTGTCAATACTGATTCTGTCACCGATCCCAGCGTAAGTCGCGTCGCCCGGCCTCCTGCGTCCCCGTCCGGCATCCGCACGGCTGGGAACGCGGTTGCGGCGCTCAACGACGCCTCGCACCGCACGTCGCGTCGCAAATAGCAAAAGTAGCTGTTTGCTCGGAACGAATGTATCGTCCTTGCCATCGGCGCCGCTTTGTCTTTTCTCCGAAAAGCCCGTGAATCAGGTAATTCGCTAATGCGGAAAACCTGACGTCAGTGGACGCGTAGACCACGACCAGTACATCAGTAGATCGGCCATAAGCTGCATAAATCGGGCCAAGAGGTCGAAACACGTCAGTATTTCGTGAATAAATGATTTGCACAAATACGCATTGAAGAATGGCAACGATAGTTCGGCTGTTGCGACGCTATTGTTATCCAATTCACAAAGAAAAAACCAATTATCCCTTGTTTGCCGAGAAATGTGCATCTACCGTTTTTATCAGTGATAGCAAGTGGTTGGAAGGAATGACTTCGATGATCTCCCCGCGATCATTACGCGGCGCGACCGCAGGTGTCATTGGTGCCGGAGCTGTGGCCGGCGCGCTGCTTTTCGGCGGCGCTCCCACGGCTCAGGCCGCACCTGCGCCCGCACCCACCACGAGCTTCACCAGTGCTGGGCCGCACAGCGGACCGGGCTTCATCCCCGATCGCCCCGGCGATCGCGGATGGGGCGGCCATGATGGTCGGGGAAATGGCAATTGGGGGCACGGCAACTGGGGCCGTGGCGGTGGCTACTGGGACCCTCAGCACTGGTGGAACTGGTGGTGGTAACCACCATCTCCGCGCGGTAACGGCCATCGCCGACACGCCAACCCTCGGGATGGCCGACCGCGTCCGGGGGAACCATGCCGGCCTGACCTAGTCAGGTCGGCATGGCCCTGTTCGGACCCGTTACGGGTCGCGGGGCAGACCCAGCAGCCGCTCGGCGATGATGTTCAGTTGCACCTCGGAGGTGCCGCCGTAGATGGTGGTGGCTCGGCTGGCCAACAGGTATTCGCCCCATTTGCCGGGTAGTTGGTCCGTGTCGCCGATCGCGGCATCGGTGCCGAACGACGAGACCGCGAATTCGGCGTAGCCCTGGCCCGTGCGCATGGACAGCAGTTTGGAGATCGCCGCCGACGGCATGGCGTCCCCGCCGGCCAGCGTCAACAGCGTCGAACGCAGGTTGAGCACTTTGGCCGCATGGCCCTCCGCAATCAATTGGCCCGCCCGGTGCTGGGCGATCTGATCGAAGTGGCCCTCGCGAACGAACTCGACGAACTGCGCCAGCGTGGCCAGGAAGTTCGCTTCGCTGCTGCCGATCGACACCCGCTCTGCGGTCAGCGTGTTGCGGCTGACCTCCCAGCCCCGGTTGACCTCACCGAGCACACACTCGTCGGGCACGAACACGTCATCGATGTAGACGGTGTTGAACATGGCGTTGCCGGTGAGCTCGCGCAGCGGCTTGACGTCGACGCCTTCACTCTTCATGTCCAACAGGAAGTAGGTGATGCCACCGTGTTTCGGGGCGCTGGTGTCCGTCCTGGCCAACAGCGCGCCCCACTGCGAGAACTGCGCGGCGGTGGTCCAGATCTTCTGGCCGGTGATGCGCCAGCCGCCGTCGGTCCGGGTGGCCTTAGTGGTGAGGCTGGCCAGATCGGATCCGGCGCCCGGTTCGGAAAACAGCTGGCACCAGATCATCTCGCCGCGGAACGTCGGCGGCAGGAACCGCTGCTTTTGCTCCTCGGTTCCAAACGCCACGATCGACGGGACGATCCAGGTCGCGATCCCCGTCTGGGGGCGCTTGACCCGCCCGGCGGCGAACTCCTGGGCGATGATGATCTGCTCCACCGGGCTGGCGGCCCGGCCCCAGGGCTTCGGGAGATAGGGCAGTACCCAACCGCCCTCGGCGATGGCGACCTTGCGCTGCTCCCGCTCGATCTCCTTGAGCGCGGAGACTTCGGCTCGAATCTCTGCCCGCAGCTTCGCGGTGTCGGGGTCGAGATCGATGTCCACCGCACGCATGCCGGTGGTGGTGGCGGTGTTGACGACTTTTTGCGGGTAGTCCGAACTGCGACCAAAGGAGGCCGCCAACATCAGCGCCCGGCGGTAGTACACGCCTGCGTCGTGCTCCCAGGTGTAGCCGATCCCGCCGTGCACCTGAATGCAGTCCTGGGCGCAGCGCTGGGCGGCTGCCGGCGCCAGCGTCGCCGCCACGGCGGCGGCGAAGTCGACGTGCGAAGCCGCTGTGTCCCAATTGTTTTCGCGGGCATCGTCGATCGCGCGGGCGGCGTCCCACACCGCCGCGGTGGCCCGCTCGGTGTCGGCGATCATCTCGGCGCACTTGTGCTTGATGGCCTGGAACTGACCGATCGGGCGGCCGAACTGCTCGCGCACCTTGGCGTAGTGAGAGGCCGTGTCGGTCGCCCAGCGGGCCACACCGATGGACTTCGGCGGACAGCAGCGTGGTCATCAGCGCGTGCGCCGTCGCCATGCTGAGGTTGGCCAGCACGACGTCCTCACCGACCTCGACGGCATTGGCCCGCACATCGGCGATGGGGCGCAGGGGGTCCAGGCTTTTCACCGGTTCGATCTCGAGCTGATCGGCGCGCAGCACCACCCATGCCTCGCCGCTGTCGATCGCGACGGGCAGCACCAGCAGCGTGGCCTGCGCCGCGGCGGGGACCGCACGGACTTCGCCGCGGATCACCAGTGAATTGCCCTGGCGGGTAGCGGTCAGCGCACAGCAATTCAGGCCGTAGGAAGCGATCTCGGCGCCCGACGCCAGCTCGGAGAGCACCTTCGCGTCCGGGTCGTGCGCGGAGATCAGGGCACTGGCGATCGCCGACGGCACGAACGGGCCCGGCACCGCCCCGTAACCGAATTCGGCCAGCACGATGGCCAACTCGAGAATGCCGAAGCCCTGCCCGCCGACGGATTCGGCGAGATGAACGCCCTGCAGCCCCTGGTCGGCCGCGGCCTGCCAATACGGCGGAGGGTTGTCGAGTGGGGTCTCCATGGCCGCATGCAGCGTCTCGGACGGCGCGATGCGCGCCACCAGTGACCGCACGGAATCGGCCAGGTCTTGATGCTCGGGATTTATCGCGATCGGCATTGGTCGCCTTCCGTTGCTGCAGGAGGCCGTGTCGGCCACGTACCTTTCAAGCTAACAACCAGTCGGTTGGTTGACGAGATGGGCTGGCGGCTCTCCGCCGCGCGGGCGCGGGCAACGAAATGGGCGAGAACTCTTACCGCCACCGCTTGCCGACCCATTGGGTGATGGTGTCGGCCTGCTCGCTGCGTGCCCCCGGGGTGGTGAAGTAGTGGTCGGTGTCGATCGATGCCCGCGTTTTGTCGGTGCTGGCGAGTGCGTCGAAAATGCGTTGGGCGTCCGAGGGAAACACCCCGGTGTCGGCCTCGGCGTTGATCACCAGGGCGGGACAGGTGATTCGGGCCAGGTGCGGTTCGGCGCGGGTCTGCGCCACCCGCAGGCTCCACATGCCCAGCCAGTTGCGCAGCGTGCAGGCCGCGGCGATCCCGTGTGCCGAGCGGTTCGCCTTGGCCGGGACGCCCGCGTAGCACATGTTGGGTTGTCGTTTGGTGGGCTCGATGCTGGCGTCGACCATGCGGGGATCGGCCCAGGTCCGCATCACGGAAAATGGGCGATCGGAAAACCCCGCCGCGCGAACACGTTTGAGCTCGGTTTCGGCCCAGTCGGTGATCGCGTGGTTGCGCGCGGTCTGCGCGCTGCGGTAGCGGGCGAGAAACTCCGGCGAGTAGGGCGGGCCGTTGCGCTCGTTGAACAGATCGAGGTCGGCGTCGGTGGCGACCGGGTCGTTCTCGTCGACGACGGCGGCGTCCATCCACGCGGTGAGCACCTCTGGACGCCCGGGATGGGCGGCGGTCGCCACGTAACCGTCGGCGGGCGGCAATTCGGTCAGCCCGGCCGCCGGGCGCATCCCGTCCAGGGGAGTGACGTTCGGTTCGGCGGCCTGCGACTGGTAGGCGGCCATCAGTGAGCCGCCACCGGAATTGCCCAACAGCACAACGGTATCCACGCCCTGGACCTCACGCAGCCAGCGCACGCCGACGCCGATGTCGACCAGCGCGTGGTCGAGCAGGAAGCTGCTTTCGAAGCCGCGAAACCTGGTGTTCCAGCCCAGAAACCCGACGCCGCGCGTGGCCAGGTAGTCGGCAAGATAGTGCTCGGAGAAGTCGATCTGGTAGTGCGTGGCGATCATCGCCACTTTGGGTTTGCGTCCCACCCCCCGGTGATACAGACCCTGGCAAGGGTGCCCGCCCGCGCCCGCGCGGCCAGCGGTGCGGGACGGCAGCCCGACGAATTCGCGGATCACTCCGGCACCGGTACGACGGGTCAATTCAGCGGTCCCCCTCACCCATAGATGGCTCGGTAGTAGATGTTGGCCAGGGTTTGGACGCAGGCCTGATCGTCGGGTTCCACCGCACGGGCCCCACCGAGCTGGATGTAGCAGAATTGGTTGAACATCGCCACGATGGCCTCGGCGAGCAGCCGCGGATCGTCGTCGCGGCAATAGCCCTCAGCCTGGGCGCGTTGAACCGATTCGGCTATGAAAGAGATTGGTATTTCACAAATCTCGGCCCAGTACCGGGCGAAGTCGTCGTTGATCATCGCCAGCTGCGACACGCTGATCACCTCGGCGAGCCGGTTGCGGTAGGTGTGCCAGTGCGCAAAGGCGGCGGCGTGCGCGCGCTCCCGATCGGACAAACCATGTTCGGTCACCGAGAGCGCGCGCTCGTTGGCCTCGTCGCGGAAGCGCAGCGCCCACTGACGCACCATCGCCTCTTTGGAGTCGTAGTAGTTGTAGAAAGACGCCGCCGAGCGACCGGCTTCGGCCGCGATGTCGGCGATGGTCGTGGCCAGGACGCCCTTGCGCGCGATGACGGTCCGGGCGGCCATATCGATGGCGGCCTGGGTGCGCCTGCCCCGAACGGTGGGAAGCTCGGCGGGCTGGCGGTCCCGGCCAGCAGGGGACGCCGCGGTCGACACCTGCGCACCTCCCTGGGCCAAAACTGAAACTGATGTTAGATTCAGATTTGAATCTTGGCCAGGATCGTCAAGCCGGGGACCGAGGGGAGCCACCAGATGATCAAGCCGCACAACACCAACACGGAATTCGAACTCGGCGGGATCAACCATGTCGCCCTGGTGTGCTCGGACATGGCAAAGACCGTGGATTTCTACAGCAATATCCTCGGCATGCCGCTGATCAAATCGCTCGATCTACCCGGCGGCGCGGGTCAACATTTCTTCTTCGACGCCGGCAATGGCGACTGCGTCGCGTTCTTCTGGTTCGCCGACGCCCCCGACCGGGTGCCGGGAATTTCGTCCCCGGGCGCCATCCCGGGCATCGGCGACATCACCAGCGCCGTCAGCACCATGAACCACCTGGCCTTTCACGTGCCGGCCGAGAAGTTCGACGCCTACCGTCGGCTCCTCAAGGACAAAGGGGTGCGGGTCGGGCCGGTGCTCAACCACGACGAAAGCCCCATGCAGGTGACCGCGACCGTGCATCCCGGCGTCTACGTGCGTTCGTTCTATTTCCAGGACCCCGATGGCATCACCCTTGAATTCGCCTGCTGGGTCAAGGAATTCACAAGCGATGACGCCCCGGCGGTGCCCAAGACAGCGGCCGACCGCCGACCCCCGGTGGTCGCCGTTCGCTGATTCAACCGGGCCGAGCCGGAGGATGCTTCCATGACCGACGGCGTTCTGACCGACGCGCAGATCGCGGCGCTGACGGCCGCGCAACGGCGGGAACTGATCACCCGGCTGGAGCAGCCGCTCGGTGACATGATCGACCCGGAGTTCCTGGCGAAGGTGCGGCGCATCCGGTTGAGCCTGATGATTGGTGGCTCCATGGCGATGGTGCCGTGGCTGGGGTATCTGTCGGTGACGCTGCCCGAAAACTACGTCGCGCACAACTGGCCCATCACGTGGATCGGTTTCGACGTGCTGCTGGTCGGGTTCATGCTGACGACGGCGGTGCTCGGGTACCTGCGTCGTCAGCTGCTGGTGCTCGCGGCCTTCACCACCGGGGTCCTGCTGTTCTGCGACGCGTGGTTCGACCTGATGACCGCCGGACCCAAGGACATCTGGCTGTCGGTGATCACGGCGCTGCTGGTCGAGGTGCCGCTGGCGATCTTCATGATCACCAGCGCGGTGCGCATCATGCGGCTCACCATGATGCGGTTGTGGCTGCTGGATCCCGGCATGCGGCTCTGGAATCTGCCGCTGTTCCCGTGAGCCGGTGCAGGTTTGGTTCGAAAACACGCCGGTGTGAACTGGGAGCTAGGCGTCCGCGGGTGTTTCGGTGAGGCGGTACAGGTTTGGCTCGGCGAGCTCGTCGAGCAACGCGGCCAGCTGATCGATGAGCTGGTCCGGTTCGAGTTGGACGTCACCGGCCAGCCAGGCGCTGATGGTTTGTCCGACGCCGCCGACCACGAAATGCGCGGCGGCCTTGATGCGTTCGTTCGCCGGGACCTGTAGCGCCTGGCCGACGTGCTGGCCGGACAGCATGGCGAACAGCGCGCTGGATTCGGCGCGTTTGCGCACGATCACCGGATCGGCCAACTGCGTGCTGAACAGCAGCCGCCCCACGCGGGGGTCTTCGGTGATGGTGCGCACGATGTTGGTCATGCCGGCGCGGGTTTGCTCGTCGGCCGGCACCGCGGCCACCGCCGCCTGGGTGGTAGCGGCCAGCTCGGCGACAACCCAGTCGAACACGCGGGCGACGAACTCGTCCTTGTCGGCGAAGCTTTCGTAGAAGTACCTGGCGGCCAGGCCGGCGCTGCGGCACACGCCGCGGACGGTGACCGCCGAGATGCTCTGCCGCTCCGCCCCCAGTAGGTCCAGGCCCGCGGCGAGCAGCCGATTATGACGGGCGGCCAGACGCTCGGCGGCCTCGACCCCGCGATACGGCCGTGCGCTCTCTCCCATGGAAACCATCTTGACACTAACGCCCGGCCACGCCAATATCAGGAAACGAGCGTTCGCACATTGCGGGCACGCGCTGTGGGAGGACCTGACGATGGCAATTCACGAGCCGGTGCACCAGCCGATTGGGCACGTCGAGCGCCGAGTCACCGACCCGCCCCGCGCGCAGCGGCGCAGGCAGGGGCGACTGCTGGGTATCGACGAGGGCTTGATGGGTGTCGCACTGCTGGCCGGCCCGGCGAACGTGGTCATGCAGTTGGCGCAGCCGGGCGTCGGATACGGGGTGATGGAGAGCCGCGTCGAAAGTGGCCGGGTCGACCGGCATCCCATCAAGCGCGCCCGCACGACGTTCACCTACCTGGCCGTGGCGACCAACGGCAGCGATGCCCAGAAGGACGCGTTCCGCCGGGCGGTGAACCGCGCCCACGCCCAGGTGTACTCGACCGCGGAAAGCCCGGTGTCCTACAACGCCTTCGATCCAGCGTTGCAGTTGTGGGTGGGGGCCTGCCTCTACAAGGGCGGCGTCGACATCTACCGCATGTTCATCGGTGAACTCGAGGGCGAGGATGCCGACCGTCACTATCGCGAGGGCATGACGCTGGCCACCACCCTGCAGGTGCCGCCGACGATGTGGCCCGCCGACCGTGCAGCGTTCGACCGCTATTGGGAAGAGTCGCTGGCCAAGGTGCACATCGACGACGCCGTGCGTGAGTACCTATTTCCTATTGCCGCCAACCGGATTCGGGGCGTGAAACTGCCGCGTCGGCTGCAGCGCCTCTCCGACAATTTCGCGCTGCTGATCACCACGGGCTTCTTGCCGCAGCGATTTCGCGACGAGATGCGGCTGCCCTGGGACGCAACCAAACAACGCCGCTTCGACAGGCTGATCGCCGTACTGGCCACGGTGAACCGGTATCTGCCGCGGTTCGTCCGGCAGTTTCCCGTTCAACATCTTGCTGCACGACCTGGACCGCAGGGTCAAGAAGGGTCGCCCGCTCGTATAGCGCGGCCTCGCTGGCGTCCGACCGGGGCGCGGGCACGTTGGGGTTCGCCGGCACCGCCCGCCGGCACGTGGCCGCCGCCGCGGCCGGATTGACCACACTGGCCGGTCATGAGTTCGGCGGCGGCACACCGCTGCCGATGATGCCGTGCCACCTGGGACGCCGACGCTGCGGGCGCAGGGGTGCAGGACGGCGAAGGCCGGGACAGCGCCCCGGAGTAAGGCGGGCCGCGAACGGCTTGTCCGGAGCCCTGGTCGTCGGCGCGCTGACATACTGAGACGGTGGCGACGCTGAAGTCCGGCCGCAGGTTGCGGTTCGGGTCAATGGAAGTGCTGGTGGGCATCCTGTTGGCCTGCGCCTTGTCGACCACGATATTGCGGACTGCAGTGCTCGGCAGTGCGGCATTGTCGACGGTGGGCACGGTGTTCTGCGGGGTTTTCGTGCAGGCGGTCCCGTTCCTCGTGCTCGGGGTGCTGGTCAGTGGGCTGATCGCCGTGTTTGTGTCGCCGGAGCGCTTGGCGCGTTGGCTGCCCCGTCGTCCGGCAGTGGCCGTGCTAGCGGCCGGCATCAGCGGTGCGGCGCTGCCGGGTTGCGAATGTGGGTCGGTTCCGCTGGCGCGCCGATTGTTCGGCGACGGAGGTGCCACCGGAGCCGCGGCTTTGACATTCATGCTGGCCGCACCGGCGATCAACCCGGTCGTCCTGGTCGCCACCGCGGTGGCGTTTCCCGGTGCGCCCCGAATGGTTTTCGCCCGGCTGGGCGCCTCGCTGCTGACCGCGGTCGTCATGGGGTGGGCATGGTCGCGATGGGGCCGCCCGGAATGGGTCACCCGCCGGTTACCCGCTGCGGGAACACGAAGCGAATCACGCTGGGAGGTCTTCACCGAGGCGGCCCGTCACGACTTCCTGCAAGCCGCATCGTACTTGGTGGTGGGTGCCGCTGCCGCGGCATTGCTTCATGTCGTTGTGCCGCAGTGGGTATTCGCGCATTTGGCGACCGACCTGATCCTCGGGGTTGCGCTGATGGCCGTCTTGGCCGTGGTCCTGGCATTGTGTTCGGAGGCCGACGCGTTCGTAGCGGCCAGCATGACGATGGTGCCGCTGTTGCCCCGGCTGGTGTTCCTGGTCGTCGGCCCGGCCGTCGATGTGAAGCTGTTCGCCATGCAGGCGGGAATGTTCGGCCGGTCTTTTGCGGCGCGCTTTGCGCCCTGCACGTTCCTGGTGGCAACGGTGAGCGCTTGTGCGGTCGGGCTATTCGTCCTCGGCGGTGGATAGATGAGCCGCGAGACCGAGAACACCGTGCTGCTGTTGGTGGGCATCAGCATCGTCATGATCACCGTGTCCGGCGCGTTCACCCGCTACGTCAAGCCGGGACTGTTGCCGTGGCTGGGCGCCTCGGCGGTGGTGCTCATCGGTTTGGCGCTTTTGGCGATCATCGGCGATATTCGCCGAGGCGACCCTCGCACGAGTGATCTCGATCGAAGATCACGGCCACGAGCACTCCCATCGGACCGGCATCGTCTGGCTGCTCGTCGTTCCCATCCTGGTCTTGATGTCCGTGTCGCCCCCGGCGCTTCGGCCCTCTGCCGCCGCCCCGTCTGTAACGTCGGTATCCAATGATGTTCTGAATAGGTCGTTTCCGCCGCTGCCGCCGGGCGGGGCCCCGGAAGTCTCGCTACCTGAGGTATTGATGCGCGAGGCGCACGATAACACCGGATCATTGACGAATCGATCGATCACGATGACCGGTTTTGTGCTCAACGAGGCACAGGGTGTGGATCTTGGTCGCGTCGTCATCATCTGCTGTGCCGCCGATGCGCAGTTGGCTCGCATCCATCTTCGTGGCCCGGCCGCCGGCGGCGCCGCCGGGCTACCGGACAACACCTGGCTTCGGGTCGAGGGTCAAGTCACACCCGCTCCGCGGCAACCGAACTCGGACGCGATTCCGACACTACAAGCGACCGTAGTCACGCGAATCGACGCTCCGCCCAACCCCTACGCGTATCCGCACTGACGGTCCTGAGTCAATTGATTCGACCGGCGCTACGCACCCAAAATTGGTGGCGGCCAAGCGGTCTGGGCACTGGCATGTTTTCCCACTGCCCCAGCTCCAGCCAATCGCTCAGCGCCGCTGCCTCATCGCTGTCGGCGATGGGGCCGACCCACTGGGGCGGCCCGCACGCCGCTCGGTCATTCGTGCAGGGTTGCACCACGGCCATCACGCCGCATCCGGTGGGACGGGAGGCGCGAGTGAGTGGTCCGAGCATGCAGGCAGCCTCGACCAGCATGGAGTGTGGGCAGCGCCGGATGGTGGGTCGTAGTTCGTCGGTGACCGACATGCGATGATTGGCGGTGCAGGTGGCACAGACGATTACGGTGAACGGGCGGTCGGTACCGCGATGCGGAGACGTCACCGTGCCGTGTTCCCTCCGGGGTAGGGCAGTAGCGCCATTTCGCGTGCGTTCTTGATCGCCGTCGCGACTTGTCGTTGTTGTTGGACGGACAGACCGGTGACCTGGCGGGAACGGATCTTGCCGCGTTCGGAGATGAACGCGCGCAGCGTCGCGGTGTCCTTGTAGTTGACCGCGTCCAGTCCGAGGCCGGCGAGCAAATTCTTTTTAGCCGCGCGGCTTTTCGGCAAGGGCGGCCGGCGCGTGCGCGCAGGTTTCTTGGCCATCACCAGCTCGCTTTCCGCACCCCGGGTAGCTGCCCGTTATGAGCCAACTCACGCACCCGCACCCTGGACACTCCGAACTTGCGCAGATAGCCGCGTGGACGCCCGTCGACTGCGTCACGATTGCGCAGTCGGACCGCGCTGGCGGCGCGGGGCTGGCGGGCCAATTCCGTTTGCGCCGCGGCCCGTTGCCCGGCGGGGCTCGATGGGGAGCCGATGATGTGTTTGAGTTCGGCACGGCGTTCCGCGTAGCGCGCCACGACCACCCGGCGACGGTCGTTCTTGACGACTATGGATTTCTTGGCCATGCTCAGCGCTCCTCTCGGAATTCGACGTGGCGGCGGATCACCGGGTCGTACTTGCGCAGCACCAGCCGGTCGGGGTCGTTGCGCCGGTTCTTGCGGGTGATGTAGGTGTATCCGGTGCCCGCGGTGGAGCGCAGCTTGACGATGGGGCGAATCTCGTTGCGTGCCATCAGATTCGCTGCCCTTCGCGGCGCAACCGGGCCACCACGGCCTCGATGCCGTCGCGATCGATCACCTTGATGCCCTTGGCGCTGACTTGCAGCCGAATCCGGCGGCCCTCCGAGGGCAGGTAGTACGTCTTTAGCTGGACGTTGGGTGACCAACGCCGAGAAGTTCGGCGATGGGAATGCGACACCGCGTTACCGAAACCCGGTCGCCGGCCGGTGACCTGGCAGTGGGCGGACACCGTGCGCATCCTTCCTCTAGCTTATTGAAAATCATTTTCGACAAGTGCTGTTAGGCACGGTACCGTAAGGGGTGCCCAGATGAAAATGATTATCAACAAGGAGGGTGATGCGGACACCCAGGAAGCTGATGAAGCCCGATCATCATCCCGATTACCACCCTGTCGTCTTCCAGGACGCCAACACCGGCGCGACGTTTTTGACCCGCTCCACGCTTACCAGTGCGCGCACCGTCGAATGGCAGACGCCGCAGGGGGTCTCGACCTACCCACTGGTCGTCGTGGAAGTCACCTCGGATTCACACCCGTTCTGGACCGGCAACCGCCGCATCGTCGACACTGCCGGACAGGTGGAGAAGTTCCGTCGCCGCTACGGCAGCCGGCAATCAGGGCGCGGCCAGACCCGCCAGGGTGTGAACGCCCAAGCTGACGCAATGCATCAGAAGTTTGTCGCTACTTTACGGAGCGGTACGAGTTCGTTTGTGACCTCCCAGGCCGTCAACGCAACCGTGGCGCGTTGAGTGCTGAGGGGGACACATGCTGCACTTTGCGGCGCTACCGCCGGAGATCAACTCGGCCAGAATGTATTCCGGCCCCGGATCGGGGCCGATGCTAGCCGCGGCTGCCGCGTGGAACATGCTGGCCGCTGAGATACGTTACGCGGCAACCGCTTACGATACCGTGGTGACGGAGCTGGTCAGCGCAGGCTGGTACGGTCCGTCGTCGACATCCATGTTGGCCGCGGCCGCACCATATCTGGCCTGGCTGAACACCACTACCACCCAGGCCGAGCAGGCCGGCGCACAAGCCAACGCGGCCGCGACCGCGTTTGAGTCAGCGTTCGCTATGACGGTGCCTCCGCCGGTCGTCGCGGCCAACCGCGCCCGGCTGGCAACGTTGGTGACCACCAACATTTTCGGCCAGAACACCCCGGCGATCGCGGCCACCGAGGCCGAATACGCCGAAATGTGGGCTCAGGATGCGGCGGCGATGAACGGCTATGCCACCGCCTCGAGAACCGCGGCACAAATGACGCCGTTCCCATCGCCAGTGTCGAACACGACGCCCGACGCGCTGGCGCAACAAAACGTGGCGGTCACCCAAGCAACCCAGACGCCGGCCGGGACAGCGAACTCGTTGTTATCGACGACGAACGCTGACGCCGCCGCCCCAACGTCCGGATCCTTCACCGACTACCTGACGGGCCTGCTGGACGGGTCGAACAACACAGCGCTGGGCAGCTTCCTGGAAAGTAACTTCGTCAGCAACAACCTCCTCAACGGTACGATCGCCGGCGGCCCGTTCAACCCGCAAACCATCCTGGCAACGGCAGTGGGCGCGATGGGGACGCGCGCCACGACACTGTCCGGTCTCGAGGACTTCGCGTCCGGCGCCGAAGGCGAAGGGACCGCCGCCCTGGCTTCCAACACGGTCGGGTCGGCTGGCCTCACCGGCGCATCGGCTGGGGTAGGCAACGCCCATCTGGTGGGTTCGATGTCGGTGCCACAGAATTGGGCCTCGGCAGCGAACATCACCCCCGGTCAGGCGGCGGCGCCGGTCAGTGGTCTCAGTGACATAGGGACCTCGGCGGCACCGGCGGCCGGCGGGCCCGGAGGCGTGGCGGGGCCGCTCGGTGGTACCGGTCGCAGGTTACGGCGCGCCATCCCACGCTACGGGTTTCGCCCCGTCGTCATGCCGCGCCCGCCGGCCGCCGGATAAGAGACATCGGGAGAAGAGGCAATGCTGAATTTTTGGGCGTTACCGCCGGAAGTCAACTCGGCCAAAATATACGCCGGTGCCGGATCGGGATCGTTGCTGGCCGCCGCAGCGGCGTGGAACGCCATTGCTGCTGAACTGCATTCCGCCGCAATGAATTATGACGCGGTCATCAAGTCGCTCGTCGGCGAGGGCTGGCTTGGTCCGTCTTCGGCGAAGATGGTGGCGGCAGTCGCACCGTATCTCGAGTGGTTGAACACCACGGCCGTCCAGGCCGAGCAGGCCGGCACTTCGGCTAACGCGGCCGCAGCCGCCTACGAGGCCGCGTTTGCCGCGACCGTGCCACCGCCGCTCGTCGCGGCCAACCGCACCCTGCTGGCAAACTTGGTGGCCAGCAACATCTTCGGGCAGAACACCGGGTCGCTCGCGGCGACCGAGGCCCAATACGGCGAGATGTGGGCTCAAGATGCCGTCGGCGATGGTCAGTTACGCCGCCGCCTCGCGCGCAGCTTTTGAGATGTCACCGTTCAGCCAACCGCAGTCCGACACCGCTATGGACGGGACGGCCCTGCAGAACGACGCCGTCCTCGGCGCCACCAACGACGCTGTCCCAGCGACGACTTCAGCGACCGGCCTGCTTGACTGGCTTGGTCTTGCACCCAATTCGAATACCTCTACCGGCGGGCTTGCCGGCATCATGAACTTTCTCAGCAATTCGAACGAGAATCTGATGGGGGCCTTCCTCAACAATAATTCCTGGTCCGGCATCCTTAACGGGTTCACCACCAACGGAATGTTGAACCCGACGACGTTCGTCGATTCGATGATGACGGTCAACTCCCTGAGCGCAACGGGCGCAAGCACGGAGGGGTTGGAGGATCTGGCCGCCGGTCTTGGCAGCGGCGCGTCGCTGGCGTCAGCAGTGAGCGTGCCGGGCGCCGCCGCGACAGCGGGTCTGGGACAGGCGAGTTTGGTTGGGGCTTTGTCGGTCCCGCCGGCCTGGGCCGGCACGGGTGCACCGGTCAGCACGGTGGCGGCGACCACTCAGGTTGGTGCTGGGGCCTACCACAGCTTTGGCGCAGCCACCCCGATGGTGATGGAAGAGGCTGGCGCAGTGGGCATGCCCGGGGTCCCCCTGGCTGGCATTCCCGGTCCGCATGGGGACGAGTTCGCCGACCCGATTTACGGATTCCGCCCTCGCGTCATCGGGCGCCCACCGGCTGCCGGTTAACGACAGCGAGCATGCGATATGAAAGTCCTACTGTTTCTGTCAAGCGTCATCGTCTTGCTGGCGATACCAGCACACGCCGACTCCGATGACGATGCCTTCCTTGCCGCGCTGACGAGGGCCGGCATTAGTTATAAGAACCCGGAGCGCGCGGTCACAGCGGGTCAAAAAGTGTGCGACCTGGCCAAGTCGGGGACGTCGCAGCTAGACATTGTCAGAGACATCCGCGATCTCAACCCAGGGTTCACCATGGCCAGTGCCGCCAAGTTCGCCCAAGCGGCCGCCAGCGTGTATTGCCCCGAACGATTGTCGCCGGATAGTGGCGGCAATTAGCCACAGCCGTCAGGCCTGCTGAAGACGGATCCTGCTGCGTGTCGGCGTGTTGGCGGCCCGGACCGTGGGGTTATCCAGAACGGCGTTCTCTACACACCACGACGCTGTCTCGCTATATTGCTCCCCATCTCACGAGAGCGGGACGACAGCCACTTGGCCGCGCGACTGCCGGAGATGGACTGGTGCAAAGCTGGACTGGCCAGCCGGACGGCTGCGTAGATCGCGAAGCTGATGCTGCTGATGAAAACGCTGGCTTTGACGTTGGGTCGAAGCAGGCCCAGCAGCAGCCCGCCGTCGGCGGCGATCAAAGCAAATCCGATCGACAAGGCGATAAGCACCGGGGTGCGGGCGGTGAGCCGGGTCGCCGCGGCCGCGGGCGTAATCGCCAGGCTAAGCACCAGCAGCGTGCCGACGATCTGAGCGGCTTCGGTGACGGTCAGTGCGAGCAGGTAGACGAACAGCAAACCCACCAACCGGGTCGGAACCCCGCGCGCGAGTGCGACGTCGGGATCGACGGATGCGAAGAGCAGCGGGCGGTACAGCAGCGTCATCGTGGCGAGCACGGCGATCGCCACCACGATGAGCAGAGCGATCTGGCTGGGACTGACACCGAAGATTTGACCGAACAATATGTTCGTCGCGGCCGTGGCGAAGCCCGTGTACAGCGAAAGCAGGTACACACCCACACCTAGCCCGAAGGCCAGGATCACTCCGATCGCGGAATTTCGCTCGCGTGGACGCTCGCCTAGCAGCCCGATGGCGGTGGCGACGACGACCGAGCCGAGCAGCGCTCCCAGCACGGGGTCGTTGGCGACGAGCAGCCCGGCCGCGGCGCCGGTGAACGCCAACTCCGCGGTCCCGTGCACCGCGAACGCGAGGTCGCGGATGATTACGAACGGGCCGATCAGGCCGGCGGTCACGGCCACCAATGTGGCCGCGATGAGGGCATTCTGGACGAACGTGACGTGCAGATAGTTCCACAGCGTCATCGCGCCACCACCGGGTCTTCTTGGTCCTCATGGTCATTCGCGATCCGTACTGCCTCCGGCGCGCCGACGATGATGATGCGCCCCTGTACGCGTAGCACGTCGACGGCGGTCTGGTACAACTCCGAGAGCCTGGCGCTGGTCAGCACCTCCTCCGGGGGGCCGATTGCCCAGCGGCTACCTACCAGGTAGAGCACCCGGTCGACCGCCCCCAGGATCGGGTTGATCTCGTGGGTCACGAACAACACCGCGCGGTCGGAGGCGCGGCGTTGTCGGTCGAGTAGGTCGACGACCTCGGCCTGGTATCTGATGTCCAGCGACAACAGCGGCTCGTCACACAGCAACAGCTTCGGGTTCCCCACCAGGGCCTGGGCGATTCGGAGGCGTTGCTGCTCTCCTCCTGAGCACCGCCCAACTGGCGCGTCGGCGAAGCGGGACGCCCCGACAGCATCGACTGCGGTGTCGACCCGGCGACGGCGCCCAGGGCTGGGCAACCCGATTCCCCAGCGGTGGCCGTCAACCCCGAGCCGCACCAGATCGCTGCCCCTGATCGGCAGATCGTGTTCAAAGCCCCGCTGTTGTGGGACGTAGCCGATCGTGTGGTTGCCACGCCGCGGCGGGGCACCGCACACCCGTGCCGATCCCGACGACAGGGCGGTCAATCCGAGCAGAACCCTGACCAGCGACGTTTTGCCGGAGCCGTTGGGGCCCAGCACGGCGACGAACTCGCCGGGTGCCACCGTGAGGTCGACGTTTTGCCACAGCGGCCGTGAACCGTAGGCCAGCCCGGCACCGGACAGCTCGACGATCGGCTCCGCGGGTTTGGGGTCGGCAGAGACTGTCATGTTTGGCTACTTCCCTAACGCGCTGGTGAGCTCGTTGATCTGTCGCAATTGCCAGGCCTGGAAGTTCGCGTCGGTAGCAGGCAGTGTCTCGGTAACGCCGACGATCGGCACTCCACCTTGCTGGGCGAGACCCTTCAGCGCGTCGGTAGCGGGACTGGTGACCTGTGCGTTGAACAACAGGACCTTGATCGCCTTATTTTTCACCACGGTGTCCATTGCCGAATTGTCGGCGGGGCTGGGGTCGTTGCCGTACTCGATGGCTTGGGCGAATGAGGCGGGCGTGGCCAACCTCAACCCGGCGACGTCCAGCAGGTAGCCCGGCACCCGCTCGGTGTAGCCGACAGGGGTGCCGGCGTACTTCGTTTTGATATTCGTGATCGCGGCGTTGATGGGTGCCAGGCTGTCGCTGAACGCCTTCGCCTTACCCGTAAAGGTGCGGGCGTCGGCCGGGTCGATCATGCCCAGCTGGGCGGCGATCGCAGAGCTCACCTCGGGAACCTTTGCGATGTCATACCAGATGTGCGGGTTGGCATCGGCCCCCGAAATGTGCATTATGTCCGCTGCAGTGAGCACCTTGCGGTCCGAGTTGGGCGTCGCGGACAGCAGTTTGCCCATGAAATCGTCGTAACCCAGGCCGTTCACGATGACGAGCTGCGCCCTGCTAACCGCGGCGGCGGTTCTCACGTCGGACTCATACAGGTGCGGGTCGGCATTCGGATCGCTGATCACCGGCGTCACATTCACCTGGTCGCCGCCGATTTGCTTGGCGATGTCGCCCCAGAAATTCTCGGCGGCCACGACGTTCACCTGCGGCGAGCCCAAGGACGGCCGCTGCGGCGAATGGGAACCACAACCGGCGATCGCCAGGGCGAGCATCGACAGGACGGCGGCACCCGTGACCGTGACGCGAGGACGCTTTCGGGCACTCACATGGGCTCCTGTTCGGATGGCAGTAAAGACGACAATGATTTTCATTAGCATAGGGGCTGACGCCCCAAAGGGGAAAGCCAAGCCGTCTTGCGATGCATGGCGCTATCGGTCCGTTCAAGCGTCACGACATCGGGGGCAGGTCCCATAGAGGTCGATGTAATGAGAGACGTCGGCGTAGTGGTGTTGGGTAGTGAGCTTGCCCGGGACCGTGCGTTACGGGCCGGGCTCCTCGGCGGTGCCGGGCGTGGCGGCGACATCGCATATACCGGCAGACCTATCCGAAAGCGAGAACGACACTGCTGGGGAGACTTGCGCCGCTGAGCACAATGCCCGCCGGCTCGAGCGACGGCTCGCTATCCAGGGCGACAAGCGCGTCAAGTCCGGTACGCACGAGCGGCCGGGCCCGCGCGCCGGATGCCCGCCCGGCCAGCGTCTGATCGAAGAACGGTTCGACAAAGCGCTCCGCTGACAGGTCCGCCCAAACGACCACCGGGGAAGGCCCGGAAAGTCGAGCCGGACCGGCGTCCGGCGGACGAGCCCGGCGAGCTCCATCAACAGGTCGAATCAGTCCGAGACCGGAACCAGAAATCCGCTCACGATCAAGGATCGGGCGAGTTCCACCTGCTGCTGCGCGGTTAGCTCAGGCAAATCGCCAACCCGAAACGGCCCGGAGCTTGCGGAGATGAACTGCATCGCGGCTTCGTGATCCGCCCCGGCGCGCACCGACAAACCCGCAAACCGCAGCGCAACACCGCCGTCAACAGCCCGCACGCGAGAATAGAGCGGTTGGTACTTCCGCACCAGTGTTTGTCCGTCGATTCGGGCGGCGTTTGAGGCCGGTCCGAGTGGTGGGATTCGGCCGCGGCGGACCAGGCGATCCGCCAATACGTCGAGACCTCGCGCGACGGCGCTCGGGTCCTCAACCGCTTTGACAGCGTCACGTAGGAGGTCGCCGAGCGTCGCCTGCACATCAGGGTCGTCGAGGTGCCGCGGCGGCAGATAGGCGTTCAGACGGTCGTCGTGGAATCGCAGCGATTTGAAGCGCCGCGATGGCGAGCGTGAGCACGGTGGGCGGGTGGAATCCGACGGTCAGATGGGCGGATGGCTCTGAATTTGTCTCGGCCGCATGAATTTGGCCACGTGGCAGGTACAGCACGTCGCCGACTTCGAGGCGCAAGTCGGCTCGCAACGGGAGGCCGTCGATGGCAACAGCCTTGTTCTTCTCGGGTTGCAGCTCGCGCGGTGGGACGTCGGGGCCGTCGTACAAATGCCAAAACTTGGATCCATGGACCTGCAGGAAAAACACGTCGTGGTCGTCGTAATGGGGAATGAGCCCTTGTGTTTCGGGCGGGGTGATGTAGGCGTTGACCTGTATCGGGTAGTTCAGCTCGGCCTCGATGGAGTGGGCCAACGACGCAACCGCGCGCACGTAGCGCTCGACGCCGCCCAAAATGATCGTGTAGCCATCGGCAAAGTCGTTGCGCACGCGGACAAGGTCGAGGCTGCCGTCAGCAAGCCGGTAGCTGTCGGAGCCTGACTTCCTGTCTTCCCCCCTCAGCAGGTGCACCGTCGATGGGTCCCGGCGAAAAAGCTCCAAGAGTTCGTCAATCGCCGACGGCGCCCGCAGCAGGCTATCGAAGTACCCCGCGCAGCAGCGCTTGACGTGGTAGTGCGTTGCCCCCCAAATCTCGTTAAGAAAGGTCTCTACCTCAAGGGGTTGAAGCAACCAGGCGAGCGAGGGTTCTATGGCTACTCCTCAGCAAATGTCGTCGTGATGGGCCGGCGGGCGTCCCGCCTTAACGACATCCCAGTATGACGGACGGCCGGGCCGGACGGCTTGCGGTCGTGGCAAAGTGCGCCATTACCGTTGCGCGCCACCGGAAAAGGTGCGTCGGTAGCGCGGCGTAGGGTGGATCGGGTGCGAAGCGAAGGTGATACCTGGGACATCACCACGAGCGTGGGTTCGACCGCGTTATTCGTGGCAACGGCGCGGGCATTGGAGGCGCAAAAGCCCGACCCGCTGGCCGTGGATCCATACGCGGAGGTCTTCTGCCGCGCGGTGGGCGGTTCGTGGGCGGACGTCCTCGACGGCAAGGATCCCGACCACCAGCTGAAGACCGCCGACTTCGGCGAGAATTTCGTCACCTTTCAGGGCGCCCGCACCAGGTTCTTCGACGAATATTTCCGCCGCGCGGCGGACGCGGGCGTGCGGCAGGTGGTCGTCTTGGCGGCGGGCCTGGACTCGCGCGCCTACCGCTTGGACTGGCCGGCCGCCACGGCGATCTTCGAGCTCGACCAGCCGCAAGTGCTCGACTTCAAGCGCGAGGTGCTCACCGGCGCCGGCGCCCAACCGCGTGCCGAGCGTCGTGAGATTGCCATCGACCTGCGCGACGATTGGCCGCAAGCCCTGCGCGACAGCGGCTTTGACCCCGCCAAACCGTCGGCATGGATCGCCGAGGGCCTGTTGATCTACCTCCCTGCCACGGCCCAGGAGCAGCTGTTCACCGGTATCGACGGCCTGGCCGGCCACGGCAGCCACGTCGCCGTCGAGGACGGCGCCCCGATGGAGCCCGAGGACTTCGACGCCGCGGTGGCAGAAGAACGCGCGGCGACCGCGCAGGGCGACGGGCGGGTGTTCTTCCAGCTGGTCTACAACGAGCGGCATGCGCCGGCCACCGAGTGGTTCGGCAAGCACGGCTGGAATGCGGTCGGCACTCCGTTGGCCGACTATCTTCGGCAGGTCGGCCGTCCGGTGCCCGGACCGGACACCGAGGCCGGCCCGATGATCGCGCGCAACACCCTGGTGAGCGCCGTTCGGGCTTGACGCGTCGATAAGAACCGGCCGTGATCGCTGATCGCGGCCGGTTTTGATGAGTTCTCCGTGAATCGGGCGCACCGGCGGAACTTTTGTGGCACGCCGCCCGACTACTGCCGGGGTGATCTGTGCGCCGCCTACAGCCCAGGCGGCGGTTTTCATCGCCCGGCGAGGAGTTCTCTGACATGGCGCCACATCCGGCGGGTGAGCGGACATGACCGCGCCGATCTGGATGGCCTTGGCCCCGGAGATACATTCCACGCTGCTGAGCAGCGGCCCGGGGCCGGCCGGCTTATTGGCCTCGGCGGCATCGTGGAGTTCGTTAAGCGAAACCTATATCTCGGCCGCCGACGAACTGAGTGCGACGTTGGCCGCGGCGCAGGCCGGGGCGTGGGAGGGGCCCAGTGCCGAGCGGTACGTGGCCGCGCATCTGCCCTACCTGGCCTGGTTGGTGCGGGCCAGCGCAAAGAGCGCGGCCGTGGCCGCCGAGCAGGAGACCGCGGCCACCGCCTACACCACGGCATTGGCCGCCATGCCCACGTTGCCGGAACTGGCCGCCAACCACGCGATCCATGGCGTGCTGGTGGCGACGAATTTCTTCGGCGTCAACACCATCCCCATTGCCGTCAATGAGGCCGACTATGCGCGGATGTGGGTCCAGGCGGCCACCACGATGACGACCTATCAAGCGGTCTCTACCGCCGCGGTGGCGGCGGCACCGCAGACCGATCCGGCGCCAATGATCGTGAACGCAAGCGACAGCAGCGGCGAAGACAGCGACGACACCGGCATCGTCGACAATGACGGCGGCGACCCGACGCAGCTGAGCTGGTGGATAAACCGCTTCCTCGAGATTTTCCAGACCATAGGAAAAGATTTGGCAGAATTTCCCGAGGACCCGGCCGACGCATTAGAGGATTTGCTAGAAGACATTTTCGGGCCGGCCGGACTCATTGCAGACGAGTTCACCCACCTCGGGGAGGCCCTTCAGACTTTTCCTGAACTCGCGGCGCATTCCGCTCATCGTGCCGGGTGCATTTGCGGGAGGCATAGCAGGCGTGAGTCTGCTGGCCGGGATCCAGCCAGCCCCAGCCCCGGCTCCCGTCGCCGCGCCGGAACCGACGGCCCCGGCACCCAGTGCGCCTGCCGTCAGCGGCGCTCCGGTCGTCGTGAGCGCTGCCCCGGCCGCGGCGCCCGCGCCGTCTTCAACCCCGACGTCGGCCCCGGCGCCCGCGCCCGCCCCCGCCCCTGCCCCCGCCGCGCCCCCGTCGCCGCCCGTGACCGGCGGCGAGGCAGTCGCCTACCCCTACCTGGTCGGTGGGCCCGGTATCGGCACCGGCTCCGGCATGGGCAGCGGTGCGCAGCGTAAGGCGCCAGAACCCGACGCGGCCGCGGCGGCCGCTCCGGCCGCGGCATCGGTGTCCGAAAGACAGCGGGCGCGGCGGCGCCGTCGCGCGGCGATGGAAGATCACTACCGCGGCTACGAGTACGCGGATTTGGAACCGCACGCCGGGCCGGAACCCGATCCGGGCCGGACGGTGGCATCGGATCGAGGCGCGGGGTCACTGGGCTTTGCCGGAACGTCGCCCGTGGGTAGCGCCGAAGCGACGGGGCTGACGACGCTAGCCGGTGACGAATTCGGAAGCGGGCCATCGGCGCCGATGTTGCCGGGCAGTTGGGACAGCGACTAAATGGGGAACTTTTTCGGCCCACCAGCCGACTACTGGCTGCGTGATCGTTCCGCGGCTACCGCTCGTGGCGGTCGTCGAGCCCACCCGATTGTCAAGGAATCGTTGCTATGACCGCGCCGCTGCGGACGGTGTCACCCCTGATCGGCCCGGCCGTGGCGGACGGCCCGGGGTGCGCGGGCGGAGTAGGTAATGAAAATGCTTCTCATTAAGGCGGGGCCCGGCTGTGAGGCCGCATCATGCGCCGCTGTTGAGTATGCCGAAAATGCGGAGAGTTCTCGGGCGAAACATCCTCAACAGCGGTAAAAGAAGGACAGTACCGTGGTGAGTCGGACGGACCCGAACTCCTCGACAGTTAGCTTATGCAATGCTAACTTCAGGCGGGTCAGGTTAGGGGAGACTACATACATGAAAAGACGCGGCCATGGAACGCGGTGACGCCGGCATGCTCACAGCTCAGCCTGTTAATTCGCGGGTTGACGAGGACGTCGTCAGCCGGTTCGCCACGTGCTGCCGCGCGCTGGGCATCGTCGTCTACCAACGTCAGCGTCCCGCCGATCTGGCCGCCGCGCGCTCCGGCTTCACCGCGCTGACCCGCGTCGCCCACGACCAGTGCGACGCGTGGACGGGCCTGGCGGCTGCCGGCGATGTGTCCCTGCGGGTGCTCGAGGCGGTATCACGCAACGTCGCAAACGCGGGCACGCTGCAGCGCCTGGTAGATCTGGCGCCCGGCTCGCTGGGCTTCCGCTACGACACCGGACTGTATTTGCAGTTTCGCGCCACGACACCCGACGAGTTCCATCTCGCCTACGCGGCCTCGCTGGCAACGGCCGGGCGATTTGCTGACGCCGACGAAATCGTCGCCGGCCTGTCCGCGGGCCGCCCGAATTGGCGCGAGGCCCGCTGGGTGTCGGTCGTCGTCAACTACCGCGCCGAGCGCTGGTCGGACGTCGTCAAGCTGCTGACTCCGATCGTCAACGACGCGGATCTCGACGAGGCGTTCTCGCACGCCGCCAAGATCGCCTTGGGCACCGCGCTGGCCCGGCTGGGCATGTTCGCCCCGTCGCTGTCGTATCTGGAGGAGCCCGACGGTCCCGTCGCGGTGGCCGCCGTCGACGGCGCGCTGGCCAAGGCGCTGGTGCTGCGCGCGCACGTGGACGAGGACTCGGCGAGCGAGGTGCTGCAGGATCTGTACGCCGCACATCCCGAGAACGAGCAAGTCCAACAGGCCCTGACCGACACCAGTTTCGGCATCGTGACCACCACGGCGGCCCGCATCGAAGCCCGTACCGACCCGTGGGATCCTGAAACCGAACCCAGCGCAGAGGATTTCGTCGACCCCGCAGCGCACGAACGCAAAGCCGTGCTGCTGCACGAGGCCGAACGCCAGCTCGCCGAATTCATCGGGCTCGATGAGGTCAAGAACCAGGTGTCGCGACTGAAGAGTTCGGTCGCCATGGAGCTGGTTCGCAAGCAGCGTGGGCTCGCGGTCGCGCAGCGCGCCCACCATCTGGTCTTCGCCGGCCCGCCCGGAACCGGTAAGACCACCATCGCCCGCGTGGTGGCCAAGATCTATTGCGGCCTGGGGCTTTTGAAGCGGGAAAACATTCGCGAGGTGCACCGCGCCGACCTCATCGGCCAGCACATCGGTGAGACCGAGGCCAAGACCAACGCGATCATCGACAGCGCGCTCGACGGCGTGCTGTTCCTCGACGAGGCCTACGCGCTGGTCGCCACGGGCGCCAAGAACGACTTCGGGCTGGTGGCCATCGACACCCTGCTGGCGCGGATGGAGAACGACCGCGACCGCCTGGTGGTCATCATCGCCGGATATCGCGCCGACCTGGACAGGTTCCTGGATACCAACGAGGGCTTGCGTTCTCGATTCACCCGCAACATCGACTTCCCCTCCTACGCGCCCTCGGAGCTGGTCGAGATCGCGAACACGATGGCCGAGCAGCGTGACAGCATCTTCGAACAGTCCGCGCTCGACCACATGGAGGCGTTGTTCACGAAGTTGGCCAACGAGTCGACACCGGATGCCAACGGGATCTCGCGACGCAACCTGGACATCGCCGGTAACGGTCGATTCGTCCGAAACATCGTCGAACGCTCCGAAGAAGAACGGGAGTTCCGGCTCGACCATTCGGAACACGCCGGCGACGGGCGAATTCAGTGACGAGGAGCTGATGACGATCACCGACGACGACGTCGAACGGTCGGTAGAGCCGCTGTTGCGCGGCCTTGGCCTGTCGGTGCTGGCATGAGCAACGAGTCCGACGAACGCCGTTCGTTCGCCTCTCGCACGCCGGTCAACGACAACCCCGAGCAGGTCGAGTACCGCCGAGGTTTCGTCACGCGCCACCAAGTCACCGGCTGGCGGTTCGTGATGCGCCGGATCGCATCCGGAATCGCCCTGCACGACACCAGGATGCTGGTCGACCCGCTGCGGACGCAGTCGCGCGCGGTGGCCATGGGAGCGGTCCTTCTGATCACCGGCTTGGCGGGCTGCTTCGTGTTCTCCCTGATCCGGCCCAGCGGCACGGTGGGCAGCAACGCCATACTGGCCGATCGGTCGACCGCCGCTCTGTATGTCCGTGTCGGCGACGACCTGCATCCGGTGCTCAACTTGACCTCCGCCCGGCTGATCACCGGCCATGCGGTCGATCCCGCCATGGTGAAAAGCAGTGAGCTGGACCGCTTTCCGCGCGGCAACCTGATCGGCATCCCGGGCGCGCCGGAACGCATGGTGCAAAACACCTCGCACGACGCGAACTGGACGGTGTGCGACTCGGTCAGCGAGCCGGCCCAGGGTGGGCATGCCGCCCACAGCACCGGCGTCACGGTGATCGCGGGCCGGCCGGACAGCAGCGGTGCGCGCGCGGCGACGCTCCCGTCGCGGCAGGCGATCCTGGTCGACAGGGACGGCAGCACCTGGTTGTTGTGGGACGGCAGGCGTTCGCAGATCAACCTGACCGACCACGCGATCACGAATGCACTTGGCTTGGGGCAGAACAATTCCGAGGTGCCCGCGCCCCGGCCCATCGCACTGGGCTTGTTCAACGCGATACCCGAGGGACCGCCCCTGACGGCGCCAGGCGTCCCGAACGCCGGTGCCCCGGCGCCGTTCAGCGTGCCCGCACCGATTGGCGCGGTGGTGGTCTCCTACGGCCTGGATCAGAGTTCGTCCGGCGCTCCGCGCTACTACGCCGTAATGCCCGACGGCCTGCAGCAGATCTCGCCGGTGCTTGCCGCGATCCTGCGCAACACCAATTCCTATGGGCTGGACCAACCCCCGCGGCTGGGTGCCGACGCGGTGGCCAAGCTGCCGGTGTCGCGGATGCTGGACACCGCGCGGTATCCGGATCAACAGGTCAGTCTGGTCGATGCGGCCAAATCGCCTGTCGCATGCGCCTATTGGAGCAAGCCGGCCGGTGCCGCGACCAGCTCACTGAACCTGATGTCGGGCTCCGCGCTACCGATCGCCGAATCGATCCGCACCGTCGACCTGGTGGGTGGCGGCGCTCCGACAACCGCCAGCCGTGTCGCCCTGGCACCGGGCACCGGCTACTTCACCCAGACCGTCGGCGGCGGCCCGGACTCACCGGGCACCGGGTCGTTGTTCTGGGTCTCTGACACCGGTGTCCGCTACGGCATCGACAACGAGGCCGAGCACTCGGCCGCCGGGCACGGCAAAACGGTTGAGGCGCTGGGTCTTAGCGGGTCGCCCGTCCCGGTCCCGTGGTCGGTGTTGTCGCTGTTCGCCAATGGTCCGACGTTATCGCGCGCCGACGCGCTGCTGGCACACGACGGGCTGACGCCCGATCAGAAGCCCGGTCGTGTGGCATCTGCCGAGGGAGCCCCCCGATGAGCCGACTGATTTTCGAAGCGCGCCGACGCCTGGCACCGCCGGTGACCCGCAAGGGCACCATCGCCATCGAGGCGCCGCCCGAGCTGCCCCGGGTGATTCCGCCGTCGTTCCTGCGCCGGGCGATGCCCTATGTGCTGGTGATCCTGATCGTCGGCATGATCGTCGCCCTGTTCGCCACCGGGATGCGGCTGATCTCGCCGCAGACGTTGTTCTTCCCGTTCGTGCTGCTGCTCGCCGCGACCGCGATGTATCGCGGCAACGACAACAAGATGCGCACCGAGGAGGTCGACGCCGAACGCGCCGACTACCTGCGCTACCTCTCGGTGGTCCGGGACAACATCCGTACCCAGGCCACCGCGCAGCGCGCCGCCGCGCAGTGGTCCCACCCGGAGCCGGCCGCGCTGGTGGCCGTGCCGGGATCCCGCCGGCAATGGGAGCGTGACCCGCACGACCCCGACTTCCTGGTACTGCGGGCCGGCCGCCATCACGTGCCGCTGACCACCGCCTTGCGGGTCAACGACACCGCCGACGAAATCGACCTGGAGCCGGTGTCGCACAGCGCGTTACGCAGCCTGCTCGACACCCATCGCACCGTGCGCGACGTGCCGACCGGAATCGACCTGGCCAAGGTCTCCCGGATCACCGTGCTGGGCGCGGAAGACGAAGCGCGGGCGGCGCTGCGCGCCTGGATCGCTCAGGCGGTGACCTGGCATGACCCGACCGTGCTCGGGGTCGCGCTGGTTGCTCCCGATGTGGAGAGTCCGGACTGGTCCTGGCTGAAGTGGTTGCCGCACATCGACGTTCCCGGTGAGCTCGACGGAGTCGGACCGGCACGCTTCATGTTCACCAAGGCCGACGACCTGGTAGCGAGCCTGGGTTCGGCCCTCGTGGACCGTCCGGCGTTCACCGGCGAGCCCGCCGGTGCGCTCCGTCATCTGCTGATCGTCATCGACGACCCCGACTACGACCTGAACGCGTCGACGCTGGCGCTGGGCCGGGCCGGTGTCACCGTCGTGCACCGCAGCGCCGCGGCGCCCCATCGCGAGCAGTATTCGGATCCGGAGAAGCCGATCCTGCGCGTCGCGCGCGGCGCCATCGAGCGCTGGCAGACCGGCGGTTGGCAGCCCTATATCGACAACGCCGACCAATTGGGCGCCGACGAGGCCGCGCACCTGGCGCGCCAGTTGTCGCGCTGGGACTCCAACCCGACCCACACCGGACTGCGCTCGGCGGCCACCCGCGGTGCGACGTTCACCACGATGCTCGGCATCCCGGATGCCTCCCAACTGGATGTGCCCGCGCTGTGGGCGCCGCGGCGCCGCGAGGACGAGTTGCGCGTTCCGATCGGGGTCACCGCGACCGGTGAGCCACTGATGTTCGACCTCAAGGACGAAGCCGAGGGCGGCATGGGCCCGCACGGGCTGATGATCGGTATGACGGGTTCGGGTAAGTCCCAGACCTTGATGTCGATCCTGTTGTCGCTGTTGACGACTCATTCGGCGGATCGGTTGATCGTCATCTACGCCGACTTCAAGGGTGAGGCCGGCGCCGACAGTTTCCGCCATTTCCCGCAAGTCGTCGCCGTCATCTCCAATATGGCCGAGAAGAAGTCGCTGGCTGACCGATTCGCCGACACGTTGCGCGGGGAGGTGGCCCGCCGGGAGACGTTGCTGCGCGAGGCCGGCCGTCAGGTGCAGGGCAGCGCGTTCAACTCGGTGGTGGAGTACGAGGCCGCCATCGCGGCCGGAAACGACCTGCCGCCCATCCCGACGCTGTTCGTGGTGGCCGACGAGTTCACCCTGATGCTGGCCGACCACCCCGAATACGCGGAGTTGTTCGATTACGTTGCGCGTAAAGGCCGCTCGTTTCGCATCCACATCCTGTTCGCATCGCAGACGCTGGATGTCGGCAAGATCAAGGACATCGACAAGAACACCTCCTACCGCATCGGTCTGAAGGTGGCCAGCCCCAGCGTGTCTCGCCAGATCATCGGTGTGGAGGATGCCTACCACATCGAATCCGGCAAGGAGCACAAGGGCGTGGGCTTCTTGGTGCCCGCCCCGGGTGCGACGCCGATCAAGTTCCGCAGCACCTATGTCGACGGCATCTACGACCCGCCGGTGAAGGCTAAATCCTTTGTGGTGCCTTCCATCCCGGAGCCGAAGCTGTTTACGGCCGGGCGTGTCGAGCCGGATCAGGACACCGTGATCGCGGCCCCGGAGGAAGACGAATTGACCGGGCCACCGCGCAAGCTGATCGCCACCATCGGCGACCAGCTGGCCGGCTACGGCCCGCGGGCGCCGAAGCTGTGGCTGCAGCCGCTGGACGAGCCGATCCCGTTGACCGCCATGCTGGCCCGTGCCGGCGTGCCGCCCCGGCAGTGGCAGTGGCCGCTCGGTGAGATCGACAAGCCGTTCGAGATGCGCCGCGACCCGCTGGTGTTCGACGCCGCCTCGTCGGCCGGGAACATGGTCATCCACGGCGGCCCGAAATCGGGCAAGTCGACCGCGCTGCAGACGTTCATCCTGTCCGCGGCCAACCTGCATTCGCCGCGCGAGGTCACCTTCTATTGCCTGGATTACGGCGGCGGCAAGCTGCGGGCACTCGAAGACCTGGCGCACGTCGGCAGCGTGGCCTCGGCGCTGGAGCCCGAACGTATCCGGCGTACCTTCGGCGAACTCGAACAGTTGCTGCTGTCGCGGCAGCGGCGAGAGGCGTTCCGGGACTCCCGCGGAGCCGCCCCCGACGACGGGTTCGGAGAGGTGTTCCTGGTCATCGACAACCTCTACGCGTTCGGCCGGGACAACACAGACCAGTTCAACACCCGAAACCCGTTGCTGGCCAGGGTCAGCGAGCTGGTCAACATCGGCCTCGCGTATGGCATCCACGTCGTCATCACCACCCCCAGCTGGCTGGAGGTGCCGCTGGCGATGCGCGACGGGCTCGGATTGCGCCTCGAGCTCAAGCTGCACGATCCGCGCGACAGCAACGTGCGGGTGGTAGGCGCCTTGCGTCGGCCCGCCGAAGCAGTGCCGCACGATCAGCCTGGACGCGGATTGACCATGGCCGCAGAGCATTTCCTGTTCGCCGCCCCCGAGCTGGACCAGGTGGCCGCGCTCAATGCGCGCTACCCGGGCGTGACCGCACCGCCGGTGCGGTTGCTTCCGACCAACCTCGTGCCGGAGTCGGTCGGGTCGCTGTATCGCGGGCCGGAGCAGGTCGTCATCGGCCAGCGCGAGGAAGATCTCGCGCCGGTGGTGGTCAACTTCGCCGAGAACCCCCTGCTGATGGTGTTCGGCGACAGCAAGTCTGGCAAGACTACGCTGCTGCGCCACCTCATTCGCACGGTGCGCGAACATTCCACGCCCGATCAGGTGGCCTTCACGGTGCTCGATCGGCGGCTGCACCTCGTCGACGAGCCGCTGTTCGCCGACAACGAGTACACCGCCAACATCGACCGGATCATCCCGGCGATGCTGGGCCTGGCCAACCTCATCGAATCGCGGCGACCGCCGGCCGTCCTGTCACCCGCAGAGCTGGCCCGCTGGCGCTACGCGGGCCACACCCACTACCTGATCATCGACGACGTCGACCAGATACCGGATTCGCCGGCGATGAGCGGCCCCTACGTCGGCCAGCGGCCGTGGACGCCGCTCATCGGATTGCTTTCGCAGGCGGCCGATCTCGGGCTGCGGGTAATCGTCACCGCACGCGCCACCGGTTCTGGGCACGCCTTGATGACCAACCCGCTGCTGCGCCGGTTCAACGACTTGCAGGCGACCACGTTGATGCTGGCGGGCAATCCGCAGGACAGCGGCAAGATTCGCGGTCAGCGATTCGGACGGTTGCCTGCCGGGCGGGCGATCCTGCTGGGCGACAGCGACGCTCCGACATACGTGCAGTTGGTCAACCCGTTGGTCGGGGAGTCCGTGATAGAGGGCCCCAACGAAGGTTTCGCCCACTGATGTTTACGCAAGTCCGTAGAGAAGGACTAGGAAAGGAGTAACCATGACCCTGCGAGTGGTTCCCGAAGGTCTGGCCGCGACGAGCGCCGCGGTGGAGGCCCTGACGGCACGGCTGGCGGCCGCGCATGCGGCGGCGGCTCCGGCGATTACCGCGGTGGTGCCGCCGGCGGTCGACCCGGTATCGCTGCAAACGGCTATCGGATTCAGCGCCCAGGGCCAGGAGCACTCCGCCATGGCGGCGCAGGGCGTCGAAGAGCTGGGCCGCGCCGGCGTCGGCGTCGGGGAGGCCGGCGCAAGCTATCTCGCGGGCGACACCGCGGCCGCTGCGACGTTTGGAATCGCGGGCGCCTGACCATGACATCCCCTTTCGGGCCCATCTGGATGGCTTCGCCACCCGAGGTGCATTCGGCGTTGCTCAGCGCCGGTCCAGGGCCGGGGCCGCTGCTGGCGGCCGCCGGCGCGTGGACCTCGCTGAGCACCCAATATGCCTCGGCGGCAGCCGAACTCAGTGGGCTGTTGGCCCAGGCCCAGGCCGGGGCCTGGGAGGGGCCGAGCGCCGAGCAGTATGTGGCGGCACACCTGCCGTACCTGGCGTGGCTGCAGCAGGCCAGCGCCGACAGCGCGGGTGCCGCCGCACAACAAGAGGTCGCGGCGACGGCCTACACCGCCGCGTTGGGGGTCATGCCGACGTTGCCGGAATTGGCCACCAACCACACCTTGCACGGAGTGCTGGTGGGAACGAATTTCTTTGGCATCAATACCATTCCGATCGCGCTCAACGAGGCTGACTACGCGCGGATGTGGGTCCAGGCGGCCACCACCATGGGCACCTACCAGGCCGTGTCGGGCTCGGCCCTAGCGGCGTCGCCGCGCACCATGGCGGCGCCCGCCATCGTCAATCCCGGCGGCGAAACGAACAGTCTCGCGGCGAACGCCACGCAGAACAGCCCTGGAGATTGGTTGCAGAACTTCATCCAGCAGCTGTCCAAATTCCTGCAGGACTTCCTCCAGAACATTCAGCAGATGTTGCAGAATCTGCCGGCGCTGCTGGCGGCCAACGGGCCGCTGCTATTCTTCGTTGCTTACCAAGTGTTTTTCAACGCCGTCGGTTGGCCGACCTGGGGCGCGATCCTGACCGTGCCGTTCCTATTGCCTATCCTGCTGGGCATCGGGCTCAGTTCCCTGCTCACCACGCCCGTTGACGTGCAGCCGGATGGCGCCCCCGCCGCCGTCGTGGCCCCGGTGCTGACGTCGAACAAGCCGTCCATGCTGCCGGCGGTCGCGTTGGCCCCGACGGTGGCGACGCCGGCCGGGGCCCCCGCGACCACGATTGCCTCGGGTTCCGGTGCACCCGCCGCGCCGGCGCCGGCAGCCGCGGCGAGCAACTTCGCCTACCTGGTGGCCGTGGGCGGTGACCCGGACGCCGGGGTCGGACCCACGTTGGGCGGCCGCGGCGGGGCCAAGGCTCCGGCGGCAACCATCCCGGCGGCGGGTGCCGCGGCGGTGAGCCGGGTCGAGTCGCGGGCGCGGCGCAGGCGGCGGGCCCCGCTTCACGATCATGCGGACGAGTACGCGGACATGGACTCCAATTTCGGTGTCCCTCCGGATTTCGGCGACGAGCAGGAACTGGCCGCGGCCGTCGCGTCGGCCCAGGGGGCTGGGGCACTCGGATTCGCCGGAACCACGCAGCGGCAGAAGGCTTTTCAGGCAGCCGGGTTGACCGAGCTGGCCGAGGGCGACTTCGGTGGTGGCCCACGCATGCCGATGGTGCCCGGCACGTGGGAGCACGATACCGGTAACGGATCAAACCCGACCGAGCCCGGGAAAGGGGGTTAAGGCAGTCATCCAGATGATGGTCAATTACCGAAACCCCAACGGAAGCAACAGAAAGGAATCAACATGAGTATGTTGGACGCTCACATTCCGCAGCTGGTAGCCGCACAGTCGGCCTTCAGCGCCAAGGCGGCGTTGATGCGCAGCACGATCAGCCAGGCCGAGCAGGAAGCGATGTCGGCGCAGGCGTTCCACCAGGGCGAGTCCTCGGCCGCCTTCCAGGCCGCGCACGCGCGGTTCGTCGAGGTCGCCGCGCGGGTCAACACCCTGCTGGACATCGCCCAGGCCAACCTCGGGGACGCCGCCGGGACCTACGTGGCCGCGGATGCCGCCGCCGCGTCCGGTTACACCGCCTTCTGACCTCACCGCTACCAACCGCGAAAGGACTTGTCATGTCGCAGATCATGTACAACTACCCGGCGATGTTGAACCACGCCGCCGACATGTCGGGCTACGCCGGCACCATGCAGGGACTCGGTTCCGATATCGCCAGCGAGCAGGCCACGTTGTCCAACGCCTGGCAGGGTGACACGGGAATGACCTACCAGGTGTGGCAGGCTCAGTGGAACCAGGCGATGGAAAGCCTGGTGCGCGCCTACCAGTCGATGGCCAGCACCCACGAGGCGAACACCATGTCCATGCTGGCCCGCGACCAGGCCGAAGCCGCCAGGTGGGGCGGTTAGGTCGTGACTGAACGAAGCTGATGGACCGAGCGCCCAACGCCGTCGAGCTGACGGTCGAGCACGCTTGGTTCATCGCGGAAATGATTGGGGCGGGGAGCTTTCCCTGGGTATTGGCAATCACCTCGCCCTATCGTGATGCCGCGGAACGCAACGCGTTCCTCGACCGCCAGAAGGCCGAGCTGACCGAACTCGGTCTGGTCTCGGAGGGCGGAGTCGTCAACCCCGCGGTCGCCGAGTGGATCAAGGTGGTGTGTTTTCCGGAGCGGTGGCTGGACCTCCGTTATGTCGGCCCCGCTAAGGACGCCGGTGTGGGCGGTGGCGCCGAGTTGCTGCGCGGCGTCGTCGCGCAGCGCACCGGTGTGGCTGGCAAGCCGTCGATCACGGTGGTCGCGTTGCGCAGCGCGCAGCTGATCACGTTCACCGTCATGGACATCGACGATCCACGTGCGCTGGTCCCGGTGCTCACCGTCGGCCTTGCGCAGCGGCCGCCCGCTCGGTTCGATGAGTTCAGCATGCCGACGCGGGTCGGCGCGCGGGCCGACGAACGGTTGCGTTCGGGTGCCGCGCTCGCTGAAGTCCTTGACTACCTTGGTATTCCGCAGTCGGCACGGAAGGTGGTGGAATCGGTGTTCAACGGCCCGCGCAGCTATGTCGAGATCGTCGCCGGCTGCCACCGCGATGGCCGGCACTCCACCAGCGAGGTGGGGATGAGCATTGTCGACGCACACGAGGGACGGGTTCTGGTCAGTCCGTCCCTCGCCTTCGACGGCGAGTGGGTCTCGACCTTCGCGCCCGGAACATCGTTCGCGATCGCCGTCGCGCTCGAGCAACTGACCGCCCTGCTGCCAGACGCCGGATGGTTCTCCGAATACCGGTTAGCCCGAGATTTCTCCGTCCAAAACTCGTAAAACGAAAGAGAGCACGATGTTCCAGCAACGGCCACAACACTTTTCGAGGATCTGGTGACGTCCGGAACCGTCATGCCGATCGTCCGCGTGGCAATCCTCGCGGACAGCAGGTTGACGGAAATGGCCTTGCCTGCGGAGCTGCCGCTGCGCGAAATCCTGCCCGCCGTACAGCGTTTGGTGATTCCCGCCGCGGGCAACGGCGGCTCGGAAGACGGCGCCGCTCCGCGCGGTGCCGCCGAGATCGGCGCGGCGACCCAATTGAGCCTGGCCCCCATCGGTGGTGCGCCGTTCAGCCTGGACGCCAGCCTGGACACGGTCGGAGTCGTGGACGGCGACCTGCTGGCGCTACAGGCGCTACCGGTCGGTCCGGCCGCGCCCGGCATCGTCGAGGACATCGCCGACGCGGCCATGATCTTCTCGACGTCACGGCTCAAGCCATGGGGCACAACGCATATCCAGCGTGGCGCTTTGGCCGCAGCGATCGCGGTGGCGTTCCTGGCGACCGGGCTGTCCGTCACCTACCGGGTGGCCACCGGCGCGCTGCTGGGACTGGTCGCGGTCAGCGCGGTCGCGGCGTTGACCGCGATCGTCGGCCTGCTGGTCACCGCACGCTCGGCACGCACCGGAATGGCGCTCACCATCGCCGCGCTGGCTCCCATCGCCGCGGCACTCGCGCTGGCCGTGCCGGGCGGATTCGGTGCCGCCCAACTGACCCTGGCCGCGGCGGGTGTCACCGCGTGGTCGCTGATCGCCTTGATGGCACCCAGCGCCGAGCGTGAACGCATCGCCGGCTTTTTTACTGCGACCGCGGTGGTGGGCGCCGGGGTGCTGCTGGCCGCCGGCGCCGAATTGCTCTGGCATTTCAAGCCGGTCGCCATCGGCTGCGGGCTTATCGTGGCGGCGTTGCTGGTCACCATCGAGGCGGCCCAACTGTCCGCACTGTGGGCACGCTTCCCGCTGCCGGTGATCCCGGCGCCCGGGGATCCCACTCCGTCGGCGCCGTCGCTGCGGGTGCTCGAGGACCTGCCGCGCCGGGTCCGGATCAGCGATGCGCATCAGAGCGGATTCATCGCCGCCGCAGTGCTACTGAGCGTCCTGGGTTCGGTGGCGATCGGGCTGCGGCCCGAGGCGCTCAGCGGAGCGGGGTGGTACGTGGTGGCGGCCACCGCCGCGACGTCGGTGCTGCGCGCCAGGGTGTGGGACTCGGCCGCCTGTAAGGCGTGGCTGCTCGCCCAGCCCTTCCTGGCCGCCGGCGCGCTGCTGGTGCTCTACACCTCGACCGGACGCTACGCTGCCGCCCTGGGTGCGGTGCTGGTCCTCCTGGTGCTCGTTTCGGTGTGGATCGTGGTGGCGCTGAACCCGGGTATCGCTGCGCCGGAAAGTTACTCGCTGCCGGTGCGCAGGCTGGTGGGCTTTGTCGCGACCGGACTCGACGCGTCGCTGATTCCCGTGATGGCTTTCGTGGTCGGTCTGTTCGGCTGGGTGCTCAATCGATGATTCGGCCGGCATCAGCCTGCTTCGCGGCGGTATTGGCCTTGCTGCCCGCGACCGCGACGTGGACGAGTCCGCTGGCATCCGCGATCAGCCCGCCGACGGTCGATCCCGGCGCCGCGCCGCCCAGCGGGGCGCCGGGGCCCGGGCAGCCGATGGAGCAGCGTGGACCCTGCAGCACGTCCGGAGTCATTCCCGGCAGCGACCCCGGTGCTATCACGCACAGCCAGTCGATGCTGAATCTCCCTGCAACATGGCAGTTCTCGCGCGGCGAGGGCCAGCTGGTGGCGGTGCTCGACACCGGCGTGCGCCCGGGGCCGCGGCTGCCCCATGTCGAGCCGGGCGGTGATTTCGTCGAGACGACCGACGGGCTGACCGACTGCGACGGACACGGAACCCTGGTGGCCGGGATCATCGCCGGCCAGCCCTCGCCCGACGACGGGTTCTCCGGCGTGGCCCCCGCGGCGCGGGTGGTGTCGATCAGGACGTCGTCGGCCAAGTTCTCGCCGCGGACGCCGGGTGGTGATCCGCAGATGGCACGGGTGTCGGCCGAGGTGTCGACGCTCGCCCGGGCGATCGTCCACGCGGCGGACCTCGGTGCCCGGGTGATCGACGTCGGCTCGGCCAGCTGCATGCCTGTGGACCGCCCGGTCGACCAGGCCGCCCTCGGTGCCGCCGTCCGTTACGCCGCGGTGGACAAGGACGCGGTGATCGTGGCCGGCGCGGGTAACACCGGAGCGGGCGACGGCGGCACCTCGTGTGAGTCCAATCCGCTCACCGACCTGAGCCGTCCCAACGACCCGCGAAATTGGGCCGGTGTCACGTCGGTGTCCATTCCGTCGTGGTGGCAGCCGTACGTGTTGTCGGTGGCATCGCTGACCCCGGACGGCCAGCCGTCGAAGTTCACCGTGGCGGGGCCGTGGGTGGGCGTCGCCGGGCCTGGCGAACGCATCGTGTCGATCGGCAACGCCGACGGTGGCGGACTGGCCAACGGCCTGCCCGACGGGCACCAGCAACTCGCCGCTCTGAGCGGAACCGACTACGCGGCCGGCTACGTGGCCGGTGTCGCGGCGCTGGTCCGCAGCAAGTATCCCGACCTGAACGCCACCGCAGTGCAGCGTCGCATCACCGCAACCGCGCACAACGGCGCCCGCGACCCGTCCAACGTGGTCGGCACCGGCAGCGTGGATCCGGTGGCGGCCCTGACCTGGCAACTGCCCGCCGGTAATCAGTCCGGCGCGGCATCGGTGAAGCCGGTGGCGGTGCCGCCGGCCCCGGCGCCCAAGGACACCAAACCGCGGACCGTCGCGGTGGCCGGCACCGCCGCGCTGGCCGTGCTGGTCGCAGTGGCCGGCGCAGTCACCACCATTGCCGCACGCCGACGAAAGGACCCGACCCCGTGAGCAAGCATCGGATACCGACTCCCGGGAGCGGTCGAATCACGTTGGCGCTGCTGGCCATTGTGCCCGCGGTCATGGCCTACCCGTGGCGAACGCCCCGCGACTACTGGCTACTGGGCATCGCGGCCGCCGTCGTGATCGTGTTGTTCGGCTGGTGGGGCGGTCTGCATTTCACCACCATCCTGCGCCGCCGCCTGGCGGTGATCGGACGCGGCAACGCCGTCCCCGCGAGCACTTCGGACACGGCGGCTACCGCACTGATTCGCCTCGGTGCACCGGAAGATGACTCCGACGTGCTGCCGCTGCCGCTGATCGCGAGCTACCTGGATCGTTACGGCATCCGGGCCGACAAGATCCGAATCACCAGCCGCGACAACGCTTCCGACGTGTCGCGACGCGAGACCTGGATCGGGCTCACCGTATCGGCGCCGGATAATCTGGCTGCGCTGCAGGCCCGCTCACCGCGGCTCCCGTTGCACGAGACCGCCCAGGTCGCGGCCCGTCGGCTGGCCGACCACCTGAGGGAGATCGGTTGGGAAGCTAATACCGTCGCGGCCGACGACGTCCCGCGGCTGCTGACGTCCAACCCACGCGAGAGGTGGCGGGGAGTGCAGCGCGGTGCCTCGGATTACCTTGCCGCATACCAAATTCGGGTGGACGACGCACTGCCGGAGACCTTGGAGGCGATCCGGTCACATTCCGCGCGCGAAACCTGCACGGCGTTGGAGATCGCCGGGGACAAGAGCCGGCCCACGGTCGCGGTGGCCTGCGCGTTCCAGACGGAGACCGGCCCGGACCGCACAGCGCCGGTGGACGGGCTGACCCCGCAACGCGGAAACCACTTGCCCGCGTTGACGGCGCTGGACCTGTTGTCCACGCGTCGGCTGGACGGACACGCCGCGGCGCCGGAGAACCTGCTCGCGCAGCTGCACTGGCCCACCCTGCTCGGCGGTGCCCATCGCGCAGCGCTCGGCCAAACCGGCGACAGCGCCGACACCGTCGAGGTGGTCAGAACATGACCTCCTGCAGGAACGCGGTCATCCGGCGCAGGTAATCCAACTGGCTGACGTGCAGCACGTGACTGCCCGGAAACCAGTGCAGCGCGCAGTGATCCCAGTGTTGCCAAAGCTTGACGGCATGGCCGGGCGGCGCCATCCGGTCACCGAGTCCGGTGATGATCATTCGGCGGTCCCGGGGCACCAGTGGCCCGTAGTTCAGCGGGCAGTGGTACGCCAGCCCGGCCGCCAAGTCGTCGTGGCTGATGTCCGAGAGGCGCAGGCCCAGCCGTACCAGCTGGTTGGCCGGGAACCATTCGTCGAACAACGTTGACGGGGTGACGACGGGACAGTTGGGGATCACCGCCTCGAGCCGATCGTCGGCCGAAGCCACCAGGGCCGAGGTGTAACCGCCCAGCGAGATGCCGGTGAGCGCGATGCGGTCGACCCCGGTGTGGCGCAGATAATCGATGATGGAACGAAAGTCGTGCACGGCCTGGGCCATGGCCTCGGCGAAACCGCTGAGCCCGCCGGCGAAGTAGCCGAAACCGCTGAAGGGTGAATACTTTTCGGCCCGCTTGCCGTGAAAGGGCAAGGTGTACATCAGCACGTCGTAGCCGGAGCGGTAATACCAGGGCAACGAAAAGAACCGCCCGTTGGCCAGATACGACGATCCCAAGAAGCCGTGGATCACGCACAGGGTGGGACGCGGCCCGTCGTCGTGGCGCCAATGCTGCGCGCGCACGGTGTTGTTGGAGCGCCACGCGCCCCACCGGGCGCGCATGGCGGGGTTGATGGCGGTGAAGCTGCTGGGGAACGCGATATTGTCGACCGTGCCGTGCGCGATCCACTCCGCCAGCGGGCTGGCCCGCCGCGATGCGACCCGGGGCACCTCGGTGGGTGGCGGAAAGGACCGCGCCGGGTCTTTCGCCGCCCCCAATTCGGCATAGAAGTCGAGGTTGTCGCGCTCGGTGGCGGAATCGGATTGCCGCAGCGTGCCGGCGACCACGAACGGCGCCACCGTGGTGGAGAGCAGCGAGGCCACCCAGGTGCGCAGGGCCAGATCGCCGAGGGCCGATGCCTCGACTACCATTCGCTGGCGGGGCGACAACGCCGAGCGGGAAGGTAGTGCGCCGGCGCCGGCCGGTAGATCGGCGCCGGGGACGTCCGGAACGGGGATGGGCGGGTCGATCGGATCTGAGTCGGGCGCCACGAACGCCGATGGTAGCCGGACGGGCCCGCGTTTCCTGGGCGTTTTGATCGGTTTCGGTCGTCGCGGTGTTATCCCGGGACCATTCGGGCCGCGTCGGCGCACCATAGTTATACGGTTTGCTATCGGCCGGCTAGCAGCGGCGTGAGGATCGGGAGGATCGACATGTGGGATCCGGACGTCTACCTGGCCTTCGCCGACCATCGCGGCCGCCCCTTCTACGACCTGCTGTCGCGGGTGGGTGCCGAGCGGGCGCGTCGCGTCGTCGATCTCGGTTGCGGCCCCGGTCACCTGACGAAGTATCTGGCCCGGCGTTGGCCCGACGCGGTGATCGAGGCGGTGGACAGCTCGCCGGAGATGGTGGCCGCCGCCAAGGAACGCGGTATCGACGCCGTCACCGGTGACCTGCGCGACTGGAAGCCCAAACCCGACACCGACGTGGTGGTCAGCAACGCGGCCCTGCACTGGGTGCCCGAGCACGCCGACCTGCTGCTGCGGTGGGTGCGGGAGCTGGCGTCCGGATCGTGGATCGGTGTCCAGATGCCGGGCAATTTCGAGTCGCCGTCCTACGCCGCGGTGCGGGCGCTGGCCCGCCGGGAGCCGTACGCGAAGTTGCTGCGCGACATACCGTTTCGGGTTGGGGCGGTGGTTCAGCCGCCGGCGCATTACACCAATCTGCTGCTCGACGCGGGATGCAAGGTCGACGTCTGGGAGACGACCTATCTGCACCAGCTGACCGGCGAGCATCCGGTGCTGGAGTGGATCACCGGCACCGCGCTGGTTCCGGTGCGCGAGCGGCTCGACGACGATGACGTGGGAGCAGTTCCGCGAGGAGCTGATCCCGCTGCTGCTGGATGCCTACCCGCCCCGGTCCGACGGTACGACGATCTTCCCGTTCCGGCGGGTGTTCGTCGTCGCCGAGGTGGGTGGCTCGAGCCGCTCAGCCGGGTAGCCCAGCATCCGCCACCAGCTCTCAATACCCGGCACGGCAACGACTTCGCGTCGCGCCGAGGGTGACTAACGCTGCGTGGGCTTTCCTTCTTCGATGCCGCGGTCGGCGGCGATGCCCGAGCGGGGGGTCGGCTTCGCGCGATGGATCTGCAGATACGTTTCGGTGTACCGCGCGGAGATGCGGGTGCCGGCGAACTCCGATGGGATGACGTCACCGGTGCGCTGACGCCAATCATCTAGTTTCACAGCGAGATTGGCTGCGACTTCGTCCGCTTCGGTCCCGTCATCGGCCAGCAGGTTGGTGGTCTCGGTGGGGTCGGTGCGCAGATCGTAGAGCTCCCGCTCGGGCCGCGGCGCCGTGACGAACGGCGCGACGGCCCGCCCGGACGGGCTTTCCTCGATGTCCAGGGGTAGATCCAGCAGCGAACGGGGCACGTAGTTCTCGATGTAGCTGTAGTCCTTGGTGCGAATCGCACGAATCGGATCGAACGAGTCGTGGTAGGTCTTCATGGTGTAGACGTGATCGCGAACCGGTGCGGTGGGCGGATCCGGCTCGAGTAGCACGGGCGCGTGTGAGACACCGTCGACGTCGGCCGGAGCGTCAATTCCCAACAGCCCCAACAACGTCGGGACCAAGTCGACAGCGCTGAACAGCTCGTCGTAGACGCGTGGATCCATGGCCCGGTTGGTGGGCGGGCGGATGATCATGCCGATGCCGGTACCGGCGTCATACAGCGTGGATTTCGCCCGGGGGAACGCGGGGCCGTGATCGGTGAAGAACACCACCCAGGTGCTGGCGTCCAAACCGGTGTCGGCCAGCGCGTCCAGCAACCGCCCGACGGCGGCGTCGGCCGTGCTGATGGCCCCATAGAAGTCGGCGAGGTCACCGCGCACCTCGGGCGTGTCGGGCAGGTAATCGGGGAGATCCACCCCGGCGCTGTCCGCCGGCGTGTAGCGGTCGTGCGGATAGGGCCGGTGCGTCTCGAAGAAGCCGGCGGTCAACAAGAATGGTTGGCCGACAAGGCCTTCGGCGCTTTGACGCAGCCACTCGTCGGCCTTGTCGGCCACGTAGTCGCAGTAGGAGTTCGACACGTCGAACTCGTCGAAACCCAACCGCTTGGGGTAGGAGGTTTCGTGCTGCATACCGAAAAGTGCTGAATACCATCCCGATTCGGACAATATCTGGGGCAGGGTCCGGATGCCGTCACGGTATTCCCAGCCGTGGTGGGCCAGCCCGATCAGGCCGTTGTTCTGCGGGTAGCGGCCGGTGAACAGCGACCCGCGCGACGGCGAGCACAGGGGAGCGGTGGCGTGCGCCCGGGTGAACAAGATGCCCTCGGCGGCAAGGCGGTCCAGCCGCGGGCTTGACACGTCCGGGTGGCCGTAGGCGCCGAGGTAGCGCCCCAAGTCGTGCCAGTGCACGATCAGCACGTTGTCTTTTTTGCTCGTGTTCTGTTTTTGGTCCGCTATGTCCAATGGCGTCACCTCTCACATTGCCTTGCGACCGGCGACGTTACCGCAACTTCCCCGGGCGATTCCTGAGTGCCGACGCGTCAGGGCGGCGGCAATTGACCCCACCGGTTTTCGCAGACGAACTCCGACAACGGTCGCCCGACGGCCCAGCCGTCCAGTTCCAGCGCCGGGCGATCGGGGAATTCGGGCACCGGCCCCAGGCACAGGATGGCCACCGGCTCGGCGCCCGATGGCATGCCCAGCAGCGTCGCCAGCCGTTGGGGATCGAACAGTGACACCCAGCCCATGCCGAGGCCCTCGGACCGGGCCGCCAGCCACAGGTTCTGGATCGCGCACGACACCGACGCCAAGTCCATCTGCGGTAGTGTTCGTCGACCGAATACGTGCGCGTCGCGGTCGTCGCCCAGCGCCACCACGAACAGCTCAGCGCACTCGAGGATGCCCTCCACCTTGAGCGCCAGGAACTCCTCGGATCGCTCGCCCAGGGCTTCCGCGGTGCGTGGGCGTTCCTCGTCGACCAGGGCATGAATGCGCCGCCGCAACGAGGCGTCGGTGATCCGGATGAAGCGCCACGGCTGCATCAGCCCGACGCTGGGCGCCGCGTGTGCGGCCTGCAGCAGGCGCGCCAGGACGGTCTCGTCCACCACGGCGCCGGAAACGAATCGGCGCATGTCACGGCGCTCGTAGATGACGCGATAGACGGCCCGCCGCTCTTGCGGGCTGAATGCCTCACCGGTCACGTCTGCCATCGTAGGAAATCGGCGTTAGCGTGGAGCGTGCCTAGACCCAAGTACCTGGTGAATCCAGGAAGGGAGTGGTTGTCCGTGAAGCCTTCCGATGTGCTCGATCAGCTGGCCGCCGAACGCGGCGCCGACCGCGGTTACGGCGAGCCCTATCAGTCCCCGGACGGCACCACCGTCATTGTGGTCACCAAGCCGCTGGGGGTGTTCGCCATCCGCGACGGTCAGGCCTCCTGGACGCCGGCCGTGGACCACAGCCGGATCGCACTGATCGGGGTGATCACCGGCCTGCTGGCCGCGGTGATCGGTAGCCTCGCGGTGCTGCGGCAGCCGCCCTGGCCGCGCATCACGATCAGGGACTATAGGTAACCCCGACCGCGCGGAACACGTATTCCGGCGCCATGTCGAACGCCAGCGACCGCCGGGGCAGGCTGGCCAGGACATCGTCCGGAATGGCCGCTTTGTAGTGCAACGACAACTCGCCGGTGAACTTCTCGTCGACTCGGGAGACGTCGGCGTCGACCTGCAGTCCGGTCGACGATATCTCCACCTGCGCCGCTCCTGTCTGCGGCGCGTCCCAGCGCACGTTGACGGTCGGGCCGGCCAGCCGGGGCAGCATGGACAGCGTTGCCAGCACCCGCTCTGAGGTGAAGACCAGCGAACCCGTGTAGCTGGCGACGCTGTGCGGTAATCGCACACCGGGGATGGTGCCGCTGAATCGGCGGGTCACGGCTACGTAATCGGCGTGGTAGGTGAGGCCTTCCGACTCGACCTGGGCATGCAGCTCGTCGGGCAGCTTGCCGATGCCGAACAACCTCCGGACAAAGACGGCCATATCGACAGTATGACGCGCGAGCGCGCTCGCAGGAGCGGGCCGCACGGTGATGACCGGGCGATCGCAAGCGCGGCGCTTGTCGCCCGGTGCAGCGGGTCGCCCGCATGTCATCGGCGGCACTGCTGGTATCGGTTGGTTATGACTCGTCCGAGGACGCTGGTGGCCGTCTGGATCGCGGCGTTGGCCGCCGCCGTGTACGCGGTGATGTGGGTGGGCTACTGCCAGCACTGGAATTGGCTGTACCGGATGGATTGGACGTTGCTGAACGCGGCTCGCGACGTCGCGCTCAAACATCCGCTGTGGCTGCGGTTTTGGGAAGGCGTGTCGTATGCCTTGGGTCCGGTCCCGATGTCCGCGCTGGGCATTGGTATGACGGTGTTGGCCCTGGTGATGCGCAATCTGCGGGCAGCGCTGGTGCTGGCTTTCGCGTGCGGGCCGCTCAACGAGTTCGCGACCGCGGCGGCCAAGGCCCTGGTCAACCGTCCCCGCCCGGAGACCATGCTGGTCGCCGCGCCCTCCACCTCCTTCCCGTCCGGGCACGCGCTGGAGGCGATGGCCGCGCTGCTCGCCGTGTTGTGCTTTCTCTTTCCGATGCTGAACCGGATGATCCGCCGCATCGCGGTCGCGGTGGTGGCGGCGTCGCTGCTGACCGTCGGCATCTCTCGGGTGGCGCTGAACGTGCACTACCCGTCCGACGTGCTGGCCGGCTGGTCGCTGGGCTACCTGTATTTCCTGTTGTGTCTCTTGATTTTTCGGCCCTCGATCAAGCGATCCGCCGGTTCGGTGCGCGCGACGGAAACCGCCGTCATGCGCTAACCATGCTGTCCCGGTAGGCATTTGGTCACGACACGGTGACCAAACTGGGGCTAAAGCTTTACTTGACCCTGAAGATGTGCCTGTTCGACGATGGAGTGCATGCACCGACTGCTCACTTCACTGTGCGCTGCGGCGTGCGTAATTCTCGCCTCGGTGGTACTGGCGCCGATCGGTGCCGCCGCAGGCGCTCCCTGGTTCGCGAACGCGGTTGGCAATGCGACCCAGGTGGTTTCGGTGGTGGGCACCGGTGGTTCCAACGCGACCATGGAGATCTTCCAGCGCTCCGGCACCGGCTGGCAGTCGCTGCGGTCCGGCATTCCCACTCACGTCGGCTCGGCGGGAATGGCGCCGCAGGCCAAGAGCGGTGTTCCGGCCACCCCGATGGGCGTCTACAGCCTCGACTCCGCGTTCGGCACGGCGGCGAATCCCGGCACCGGATTGCCCTACACCCAGGTGTCCGGTGCCAACTACTGGTGGAGCGGCGACGACCACAGCCCCACGTTCAATTCCATGCAGGTGTGCCAGAAGGCGCAGTGCCCGTTCAACACCGGTGACAGCGAGAACCTGCAAATCCCGCAGTACAAACACGCCGTCGTGATGGGCGTCAACAAGAACAAGACCCCGGGTGGTGGAGCCGCCTTCTTCTTCCACACCACCGACGGAAAACCCACCGAGGGCTGCGTGGCGGTGGACGACGCTCAGCTGGTGTCGATCATGAAATGGCTGCGGCCGGGTGCGGTCATCGCCATCACCAAGTAGCCGTCAGTCCGAGGCGATGGCGCGACCGGGCTTGAGGGTGAAGTTAAGACCCTCCAAAGACATTGTGGCGTCATAGGTTCGGTCGTAACCGGTGCCGCTGATCTTCCAGCCGGCCTCGGTGCGACGGTAGGTGTCGCGGTAGAAGGCAGCCCCGATCAACATGAAGTTGAAGTCGGCGACCATGACCCGATCCTGCAGATACCAACTGCCCGTTGCGGTGTCGCCGTCGACGGTGATGTCCGGGTGGGTGACCCGATGTTCGGTGATGACGTTCGCGGGTAGCGAGGTACGCATGTACTCCACCAGGTCGGCCCGGTTGGTGAAGTGCAGCTCATTGCCGATCGACGGCCCGTAGTCGGCCTTGATGTCCTCGGCCAGGGTGTCGGTGAAGTCGTCCCAGTGCTTGGTGTCCAGCGCGCGCAGATACCGGTATTTGACTTGCTTTATCGCTTCGATATCGGCGAGATCGTCGAGGGTCATCAGGTCATTGCAGCACACGGGTGACCATGTCGACGAGGGCACGTCGTTCCAGGCTCCAATCGATGGCGGCGCCGGTGACCATCTGCGCCAGCACCACACCGCGCAGCGTGGCCCAAATGACTTCGGCCACACCGGCATGCGCGGGATCGGTGGTGATCAATCTGCCCAGCTGTCCGACCGCGGCGTTCATGTCGAGCAAGTGGCGCCGCGAGGACGGGTCGGGGCCGCCGCGGGTCTCGCGCAGGATTTCGAAAGCGGCCATCGACGTCGGGCTGCTGTAGCAGCTCCAGGCGGTGTCGACGACGACCTCGATGCGCATCCGCAGGGGTAGCTCGCTGACGTCGGCCGACGACAGGCTGTCCACGAGCCGGGCCACCCCGTCGTCCACCACGGCCATCAGCAGGCCGTTGCGATCCCCGAAGTGGTACTGGATGACCCCCCAGGTCACGCCCGCGCGTTCGGCCACGTGCTTGGCGGTGGCGGCGGAGAATCCCTCCTCCACGATGCAGCGCACCGTCTCATCGATGATTTTCGCCCGGGTGTCATCGCCGCGCTTGCGTGGCGCGGTGGTTCGCCGGGTGGGACCCACCGGGCGATCAGGGCTCTGGCCAGCGGCGATGGACATTATTGACTTTATAACATAGCCGAGTCTATTTTTGGGGCGTGAGCAGCCCCTCGCGATACGCGCAATTGTCCCGCGACGAACTCGTCGTCTTGGTTCCCGAACTGCTGCTGATCGGGCAGCTGATCGACCGATCCGGGATGGCCTGGTGCATTTCCTCGTTCGGCCGAGACGAGATGGTCCAAATCGCCATCGAGGAGTGGGCAGGCTCCAGCCCGATCTACACCCGTCGCATGCAGAAGGCGTTGAACTACGAGGGCAACGATGTGGTGACGATCTTCAAGGGCCTGCAGCTCGACATCGGTGCCCCACCGCAGTTCATGGATTTCCGCTACACCGTCCACGACCGCTGGCACGGCGAATTCCACCTCGACCACTGCGGCGCCCTGCTCGACGTCGAGCCGATGGGCGAGCAGTACGTGTTCGGCATGTGCCACACCATCGAGGACCCGACCTTCGACGCCACCGCGATCGCGACCAACCCGCGCGCCCAGGTGCGCCCCATCCACCGTCCGCCGCGCACGCCGGCGGACCGGCATCCGCACTGCGCCTGGACCGTCATCATCGACGAGTCCTATCCGGAAGCCCAAAGCATCCCGGCCCTCGACATCGTCAGCCGAACCCGCGCTGCGACATGGGAACTCGATCCCATCGACTCCTCCGACGAGGGGCAGGCGGATTACGCCGGGCCGTTGCTGTCCGATTTCGACTTCGGCGCATTCTCGCATTCGGCGCTGGTCCGGATGGCCGACGAGGTATGCCTGCAGATGCACCTGCTGTACCTGTCGTTCGCGATCGCGGTGCGGGCACGCGCCGCCAGCGACGACGAAGCCGTCGGCGTGTGCACCCGCGGCCTGATCGGCATCGCGGGCATGGCCGCCGAGCGCATTCACCGCGCACTGAAACTTCCGGGCGGAATCGAAGGTGTGCTGCGCGTCCTCGAGCTGCACCCGCTGCTGAATCCTTCTGACTACGTTGTCGCCGAGACGGAATCAAACCGGTTGCACGTCCACGCGTCGCCGGCCCATGACGACGAATCCTGGATCTCGCTGTGCTCGCCGGAATCCGTGCAGTCGCTCCAGGCGATCGCCACCGCGGTGGACCCGCACATCGAGGTTCGAGTTAGCGGAACGGCCAGCGACTGGACGGCCGAACTGGTTGAAACCGACACTGCCACCGAGGAACTGCCAGAGGTTTCCGTGGTCAGAGTCAGTGGGGGGTCGAGTTTCCAGTTCGAGCCCAGGCGTTCGCTGCCGCTGACGGTGCTGTAACGAAACGCTGTTTGTCAAGGGGTTTTCGGTACCGCTTCGGTGACGCAAGCGCATCGAGCGAATACCAATGGCATTGCGAAGCATCGGCTTTCCGCGTGTCCACCGCTATCGTTAACGCTGGCCACCGACCCCTATAGACGAAGGCTTCGCTCTATGTACGACCCCCTCGGGTTGTCGATCGGGACCACCAACCTGGTCGCTGCGCGTAATGGAAGCCCACCGGTTACCCGCCGGTCGGTGCTCACCCTTTACCCGCACTGTGCACCGAAAATTGGTGCACCCGATGAGAACCCGTACCTAACCGAGCCTGGCGTACCGATGAAGGGCTTTATCGAGCGCATCGGTGATTCCGTTGCGCTGGTGTCACCCGACGGTTCCGCGCACGACCCGGAACTGCTGACGGTGGAGGCGCTCGACGCGATGGTGCTCGCGGCGGGCGCGGACGCGGCGTGCTCGGAGATCTCCATCGCCGTGCCGGCGCATTGGAAGCCCGTGACGGTGCAGGCGTTGCGGGACGCTCTGCGAACTCATTTGGGCTTTGTGCGAAGCGGTATGGCGCCGCGGCTGGTCTCCGACGCGATCGCGTCGCTGACGGCGGTGAAGTCCGAGCTCGGCCTGCCCGACGAGGGCGTGGTGGGGCTGCTCGACTTCGGCGGCAGCGGCACGTCGGCCACATTGGTCAATGTTGCGGGGGACTTTGAACTCGTCAGCGCCACCATGCGTTACGCCGCGTTGTCCGGTGACGAGATCGACCAGGAGTTGCAGCTGCGTGCCTTCGAGGAGCTGGGGCGTGGCAGCGGCCTCGACCCGGCCAGCACCGCCGGCGTCGGGCAGCTCGTTGAACTCAGGGAACAATGCCGCGTGGGCAAGGAGCGGCTCTCGACCGACATGGCCACCGACATCACCGCGGTGCTGGGCGGGCGCAGTTGCAGTCTGACAGTGACGCAAGACGACCTCGAAGAGATGATTCAGGACCGGCTGACCGGCTTCATCTACGCCCTCGACGACATGCTGGTGCGCTACCGCACGGGCTGGTCAGACCTTGTCGCGGTGGTCACCGTCGGTGGAGGTGCGCGCATTCCGCTTGTCACCGAACGACTTTCGATGCACGCCCGGGTGCCGATCCTGACGCCGTCGCAGCCGGCCCTGGCCGCGGCCAGCGGGGCGCTGATCCTGGCTTCGCAGGGTGGCGAGCTGGATCTGCGCACACGGACATCGATCGGGCTGCTCGCCTCGGCCGATGCCGCCGGTGACGTCGTCGACCTGGGGGCCGGCGATGTGCTGGTGATCGACGATGAAGCGCTTACCGATCGCGAATTAGCCTGGTCGCAAACGGAATACCCCGGCGACCTACGGATGCGGTTCGGTGGGGAAACCTACGACGAAGACGGCCCGGGCGGCTGGTCGATGCGGCTCAACGTCATCCAACCGCCACGGGAACGCCGGCCCTGGCTGCGCCTTCGGCTCTCCCAGTTGATCATCGGCATGTCGGCCGTAGTCGCCATGACGGCGATCGGCGGGGTGGCCTACACGCTGACCGGGATAGAAAACCGCCCGGCCCCCCCGGCTCCGTCCGTCGCGCCGCTGCCGGCGCCCCCGGCCAACTCCGTGGCGCCGCGTCCGGCCGCGCCGCCGCCGCCCACCGCGGTACCTCCGCCCCCGCCGCCCAGTGCGCAACCCATCCCCAGCCCGGCGCCGCCACCGCCACCGCCACCGCCGCCCCCGCCCCCGCCGCCTCCGGTGGTGGTCACCACCGCGCCGCCGGCGCCCGTATACACCCCGAGGCATACGGCGCCGCCGCAACCGACGGTCACCACAACGGTGCCGCCGCCACCGATGGAAACCACCACGGTGCCGCCGCCACCGATGGAAACCACCACACCGCCGCCTCCGCCGCCGACAACCACGACTACGACGGTGCCGATGACGACGGAATGGATCCGCGTTCCGCTGCTGCCGGTGCCGATCCCGGTGCCGGTTCCGCAACAGCAGGCTCCTGCGACTCCGCAATATCCGCAGTATCCGCAGTACCCCCAGTACCCGCAGTATCCGCAGTATCCGGGGGGCTCGCAGAATCCGTACCTCGGGCCGGGTTATTAGCGTCATTCCTGCGTATGCACACCGCCTGCGGAACTAGCCGCACGCGCGTAACGTTTATGTCACCAAGTTCGGGCGGGGTTCTTCCCGCCATGCCCTCGCGCAGGGCGTTGAAAAAGGACCTTGGAGGCGTTACGTGGACATCGTGCTTGGGGTGTCGATGGCTCCCAGGACAGTCCGCCTGGTAGCGATCGAAGGCCAAAATGCCGACGGCGTGACCGTCGAACAAGAAGAGTTCGAGGTTGGGGCCGCTGGGAATTCGGCCAATTCGGCCGCTGGTGCTGTCGATCAGGTGATCGACGCGATCATCGGCAGCCGCGAAGGGGTGTTCGAGGGCGGCCACCAGTTGACCTCGACCGGGGTCACCTGGAGTGACCCCGCAGGCGTTGGCGCGCTACGGGAGGCGATCGCCACCCACGAACTGGGCGGCGTGATGTTGGTCGCACCGCTGCTCGCCGCTGCCGCGCTGGCGCAGACCGTGGGTTATGCGCTGGGCTACGAACGCCTCGCGATGCTGTTCGTCGAGCCGGCGAACGCGACGCTGGCGGTTGTCGACGTCGCCGACGGCTCGATCGTCGATCTGCACCGGCGCCAGATCGGCGACGGTCGCGCGGGAGGCGTGGCCGCAGACCTGGCGAGAATGGTCGCCGGTCTGGACGCTCGCGGGTCCCGGGCCGATGGAGTGTTCCTGGTCGGCTGCGGAACCGACATCGTGGCGCTGAAGTCCACGCTCGAGGCGGCCACCTCGCTTCCCGTCACCGCCCCCGAGGAACCGGACATGGCATTGGCCCGCGGCGCGGCGCTGGCGTCGGCGAACGCCCCGCTGTTCGCATCGTCGACGGCGGCCCTGGCCTACGCGCTGGACCCGGGCACCGGAGAGCTGAGTCCACCTGCGATCAACCCGACTTATCTTGACGTTTGGGCCAACGCCGACGTCGGCACCGACGCGCGGGCCTACAGTGCCGTCGCGGACGACGACGAGAAGCCCCCGCGCCGGCCCTGGTCCATGCTGTTGACCGGTAGCGCCCTGGTCGGCATCGTTGCCGCGATAGGCGGCGTGGTGCTGGTGACGTTGACATCGGATCGCCCGGGGCCCGACGTCCGTCACAATTCGGGCGTCGGCGTCGCCACGCCGCGGAGTCCAGCTGCCGGCGGCCCCGCCGAGCAACCCGCCGCAGGCGCAGCTGCCCGCTCCGAGCCCGGCCCCACCGCCCGCACCCGCGCCCAGCCCGTCGGAGGTCGCGGCCCCGGCGCCCGCACCGTCGCCCGTGCAGCAGCCCGCACCGCAGACCACGGTCACATCCGGCGCCCGCGGCGCCGGCCCGTCGCGCCCCCACCCGGCCGGCGCCGCAGTACGTGCCACCGCCCGTCGAGCAGGCGGCGCCCCAACCGGTCGCGTCCCCGCCGCCCCCGCCGGCCGCGCCCCCGCCGGCCGCACCGCCGCCCGCCGCGCCGCAGCGGCCCCAGCAGCCACCGGTGACGATGTATCTGCACTTCCCGTTCGTCACGGTGCCGATCCCGATCAACCCACCGCCGCCTCCTGGCCAGTAAGCACGTGGCAAACGGCCTCGACTGAGCGCACACTGGCAGTTACGACACGAGCGCCAAGGAGGTCGCGTGGGCGAGCACAGTGGATTCGGATTCGACCCCGAAGAGTTCGATCGGATGATCCGGGAAGGCAGCGAGGGGCTGCGCGACGTGTTCGAGCGGGTTAGCAAGTTCGTGGCCGCGCCCGGTGGCCGGATGGGGTGGTCCGCCGTTTTCGACGACCTGTCGCGGCGCCCGCGTAGTGCCCCCGAAACCGCAGGCGAGGCCGGTGAGGGTGTATGGGCCATCTACACCGTGGACGCCGACGGCGGCGCACGCGTCGAACAAGTCTATGCGACCGAACTCGACGCACTGCGGGCGAACAAGAACAACCTCGATCCCAAACGCAAGGTGCGTTTCCTGCCCTATGGCATCGCGGTCAGCGTCCTCGACGACGACGACGACGCCGAAGAGCCCGCGTAACAGTCGTTTCCGCTCAGCCCTGCTGCACCACGTTGGAGCCGCCGGAGTTGCTGATCTTCGGCGCGCCAAAGCGGTAGGTGACCTTGTTGTTGAAGCCGGATGCCTCGATGCTGTCGACGGCCTCGACCGTGATCGAATTTTGGACACCGGACACCGACAGGCTGGTGCAATGGCCGGTGATCGTCACCGTGTTGGAAACCCCACTGACGTTGACGATGTTGTCGTTGCAGGCGATGGTCCGGTTCTCGTTGATACCGCCGACGCTGAGTTCGGTGCCCGGCGGCGCGGCGGGGGAGGTCGACGGCGAGGGCGATTTCCTGCGCGGGGTCGATGGGACGGGGTTCGTCGAATTGCTTGGTGGGCTGAACGTTGTGGAAATGGTCGGCGGCGAGGCGATGATCGACTTCACGCCGGAAATCTGATGTGCGGCAAAGGCCGCGATGCCGCCCGCGAGGGCCAGTACGCCGATGACCACGACCGTGCCGAGGATCCACCAGACGCGATTACTCGAAGGGCGTTGCTGGGGTGGGCCGGGGATCGGGCCGCCGTAGTTCCACAGGCCCGGCGGCGGGGGTGGGGCGCCCGCCGGGCCGGGCGGATAATTCTGGCCGGCGGGCTGCGAGCCGCCTTGCTCTGACGCCCGCGCCGCGTCGGCGAGTGGGCGCTCGAGTTCCCGGATCCGGTCTTCCGGGTCTTCGTTTGCTGCCATGCAATGAATATGCCATTCGCTTCTGCGTTTCCGGGCCGTTCGGTAGTTTTTACGATCGTGCCCGATTTGCCGAATCGCCAGGTCCTGTTGCGTCGCCGCCCTTCCGGGCTTGTCCGACCGGATGACACGGAAATGGTCACCACGCCCGCGCCCGAACCCGCCGAGGGCGAGGCGCTGTTGCGCACCACCTACGTCGGCATCGATGCGGCCGCCCGCACCTGGCTCGACGATCAGCCCGGCTATCTTCCGCCGGTACAGCTGGGTGAGGTCATCCGGGCGGCCGGCATCGGCGAGGTGGTCGCGTCGCGGTGCGACGCCTACGCCGTCGGCGACGTCGTCACCACGTTGACCGGGTTCCAGGAGTACGCGATCATCCGCGACGACCTGTTCAGCACGCCGATCCCGGGCGAGGACGACCAGTTGGCGATCATGTCGGTCTACGGCCCGACCGGCGCCACCGCCTATTTCGGGATGACCGACATCGGCCGGCCGCAGCCGGGGGACACGGTGGTGGTATCGGCGGCCGCGGGTGCCACCGGATCGGTCGCCGGGCAAATCGCCAAGATCGCCGGCGCCCGGGTGGTGGGCATCGCGGGCGGGCCGGAGAAATGCCGGGCGGTGGTGCAGGACTTCGGGTTCGACGCGTGCATCGACTACAAGAACGACGACGTCGCGGCGGCGCTGAAAAAGCATTGCCCGCAACGGGTCGATGTCTACTTCGACAACGTGGGCGGGCCCATCCTCAACGCCGTGCTGGGCCGCCTGGCCGCGCGCGCCCGCGTCGTCCTGTGCGGCGTCATCTCCAGCTACCTGACCGGGGATCACCCCGGGCCGGCCAATTACGTGAACCTGCTATCGAAGACGGCCCTGATGCAGGGCTTCAACGCGCTCGATCAGTGGGGCCGCTTCGACGAGGCATTCGCCGCGCTACGCCAGTGGGAGGCCGAAGGCCGACTTCACCACAGGCAGACCATTTTTGAGGGCATCGAGTCGTGTGTCGATGCCCTCAACGGCCTGTTCACCGGCGTCAACGTCGGCAAGACCCTGGTGAGGCTGAGCGAACCCAGTCCTCGCTAGGCCTCACCGAGTACCCGGTGCAGCGCCTTGCGCGCATCGGTCAGCGCCTCAAGCACCTTGGTCCGCGTCTCGGCGAGCTGCTGCTTCTGCTCGTCGGTGCCCGTCCATGCGATGGTGCGGGCCAACCCGGCGATCTCGAAGAACTCCTTGCGAATCTTCACGACGTCACCGAACTTGGCCGCGCGACCCAGGAAGGCGTGGGCGGTCTCGCTGCTGATTCCGCGCCAGGCCAACAGGTTTCGGCCGAGCTCGGTCAGCGTCGCCACGCCGCCGTCGACGGTGACCACGCCGCGACCGGCGAGGATGCCAATCGCGAGCTCGGCCACGTCCTGCGGAGGGGTGAACGCGCCGCCGGTCGCGTCGGACACCCGTTGCACTACTTGCGCGGCGTCAGCCGGCCCGTCCAACAGCAATGCCGCGGTGACGAACGCCGCGCGCTTGAGGCCGTGACGACCCTTCTTGCCGAAGGGTGCGAAGCCGGGACCGCCGGCGCCCGGGCCGCCAAAGCCTGGGCCGCCGAACCCCGGGCCACCGCCCGGGCCGCCGAACCCCCGAGCACCAAAGCCGGGACCGTCGAAACCGGGACCACCGAAACCGGGACCACCGAAACCACCGAAGAATCCATGAGACATCGCTGTTTTTCCTTTCTCAGACCATCAACCTCCTTGATACCACCGGCCGTTTAGATGTCAACCAGATTGATGGTTGCGATGTGAAATCCCTGGAAGTGGGTCCCGCGACTGCTATCGTCGCTTGTCTATGCCAGGGGGATGGCGGCGATGGGCCGGCGCGCGGGTCGTGAGCGGCAAACGTCGTGCGCGGATCGGGTGCGCGTAGCGCGCCTGGACCCCGACCGCGGGATGCGTGCCACCCCACCGCGTGGTTTCATAACACCGTTTGCGAGAGTTGCCTGGGGAGAATTCGCCGAGCCTGACGAGCCGGCTTTGAACGATTGGTGGTTTAGATGGATCGTCGCAGCATGATGTTGATGTCGGGCCTCGGCATGATCGGGGCTGCGATGCGTTTGCCGGGTGCCTGGGCCACCCCGCCGGCGCCCGAAGCGCCGCCGTCCGCCGGCGGCGGGCCTTTCATCTTCGCCGACGAGTTCGACGGCCCGGCGGGTTCGGCTCCCGATCCGGGCAAATGGACCGTCCAGACCTGGCAGGACGACGTGTTCCCGCCGGTCGCAGGGATATACCGCGACGACCGCCGAAATGTGTTCCAGGACGGAAACTCCAATCTTGTGCTGCGCGCTACCCGAGAAGGGGACACCTACTACGGCGCCAAACTGCGGGGCAACTTCCGCAGCATGATCAACCAGACCTGGGAAGCGCGAATCAAGCTGGACTGCTTGGAGCCGGGCCTCTGGTCGGCCTTCTGGGGTGTCAACGAGGATCCGCTGCCGGACGGCGAGGTCGACCTTTTCGAGTGGTACGGCAACGGCTCGTGGCCCCCGGGAACGACGGTGCACGCCGCGTCGAACGGGAAAACCTGGGAAGGGAAATCGATCCCGGGCATGGTCGACGGCGCCTGGCACACCTGGCGAATGCATTGGGGCGAGGACGGATTTCAATTCGCCCGCGACGGGGCACAGTACTTCAGCGTTCCGAACAAACCCATCCACGTCCACGGCGGCGCCCCCGACGACTTCCGGTGGCCGTTCAACAATCCCGGCTATTGGATGACGCCCATGTTCACCCTGGCGGTCGGTGGGGTCGGCGCCGGAGATCCGGCCGCTGCCGGCCTCCCGGCGGACATGCTCGTCGACTGGATCCACATCTGGTGACTACCGCTCCGCTTTGAGCACCTGAACCAGGTTGAACTGCCAGCGTTCGACCAGCCGGAAGCCCAGATCATGCGGCACCGCGAAGGCGGGCGATGCCCAATAGCGCGGGCCCGGCGGCAGCGCCGGGCCCTGCTCGTGCGCCGGCTGGGACGGGTCGGCCTGGGTGATGATCCAGACGACGCCGCACTGGCTCAACGGTCCGGCCACCACCTCGGGGATCAGATTGGTGTCGAACACGTCGTTGCGGTCGGTCGCCCGCTGCCACAGCGTGAGATCGATCAGCTTGCGATAGGCATCCGGGCGTGCCGCCATCAGCGGGCGCATGGGAGCGGGCATGAACGTCACCGTGTCGTTCACCAATAGGCAATCGCCCGGCGCCGCCTTCGCGGTGATCAGGTCGGCGACCTGACTGTAGTCCATGCCGTATTTGGCATACGGATTTCGTTGCACCCGAACATAATTCGGTGCGGCGGCCACGGCGAAGAGCCCGACGACCGCCGTCGTCAACCACGGTTTAGCGGCCACCGCGCCACTGCAGACGCCCAGGATCAGCGCCAGCGCGGGCGCGGTGAAGCACAAGTAGCGCGGCGTGTAGATCGAGTGAACCAGCGCCGAATACGTCACGATCGCGGCGGTCGGTGCCGCAAGCCAACCCGTCGCGAGCACCAGCAATTGGCGCTGCGACCCCGCCAGGCGCGCGGACCCGCTGAGCCACAACACGATTGCCGCGCCGATCAGTAGCGCCGACAGCACTGCGAACGGCGGGCACCGTTCGAAATACTGCTGCATCAGCACGTCTTCGATGGTGCGGTGACCGATGGGTGCGACCCAACTGATCTGGTGTGCCTGCCCGGCGACCGTCATCAGGAACGGCAGCAGCGCGGCCACGGCCGCGGTCGACGCAATCGCGAAGCCCAGCAACGCCGTTCGGCTCCGATAGAAGGTGCCCACGAACGCGACATACACCGCCGGCAATAGCGCAAGGTACGCGTCGAGCACGATGGAGCAAGCCAACGCGACGGCATACGACAGCCACAGCCAAGCGGTGTCACGGCGCGCGGCATACACCAGCAGGACGGTCAGCCACACCGCGGCCATCATCGACATCGCATACGGGCGAGCCTCGATGCCCGCCCACGTGGTCCGGGGCAGGATCGCGCAGAACACACCGGAGGCCACCGCGACGGTGCGGGAGGAGAACTGCTTGCCCAGCACCACGACGCCGGCGGCGCCGCCGCCCACTGCCAGGGCGCTTGGCGCACGCGACCAGAACTCGGTGGGCGGGAAGACCTGGAACCAGCCGTGCATGAGCAGGTAGTACAAACCGTGGACGGCGTCGACGTTGCCCAACATGTGCCACATCTGGGCCAGCGACCGGCTGTAGGCGGCCGAGATGCTCGCGGCCTCGTCGTACCAGAACGAGGGCCGGGCGGCGCCGGCCATGCTCACCGCGGCGGCCACAATCGCGACGACTAACGGGTCCAGCGTGGCCGGCGTGTGGCGGCGACGACGCGTATCGCCGGTAGCCGGGGCGCTCACCGGGCCGTCACGCACGTGGCTATCGTGCCAGAAACAGGAGGCGGGCCGGCCGCTGGCCGACTAGCCGCGAGGGTGGCTCAGGTGAGCAGCCACACGTGCCAGAAGCCGTCGGAACCGAACCGGCAGTCCCAACGGCTGTAAAGGTGGTCGTTGTGGGTGATCTCGACGTTCGGGGCGTCGGCCTGGCAACCCTCGAGGCTCGAGTAATTGCCGTCGACCTCCACCTCGTCGGCATTCGCCACGCCCACTCCGGCAGTCACCACCATGGCGAGGATCAATAGACCGGCGGCGCAAAGCTTCTTCATGCGGACCTCCCTTTGGTGGCCGACCTGACCATATTCGGCGGTGGCTGAGCTGAGCCGACTATATTCGGCCGCCGAGGCGCCGGGGCGGGGAACGACGGACCCGCGCCGATTCGAACGTATGATCGATCAATGGGTCCGCTCGCGTCGATCGGATACAACGGCCAACCGGTCCGCAGCCCGTTTCGGGTGGTCCGCCCGGCGATCGCGGTTCTGATCGACCTGACGGTCCTTTTCCCCCGCGAGCCGCACCGCTCTGGGCGGTATCAGCCCAACGGTCTACAGCTGCACAAGGTCGTCGAGGGGTGGCTGAGCTGCTGGGGCCTATGCGAGCAGGGCGACTGGTGGGGGCTGGTGACCTATCCCGTCGCCTACGGATCCAAGCGCAAAACCGTGACGCACTGGGTACCCGCGTGGACGCTGCGCCGCAAAGGCTGACCGGATGCGGTCAACCGCTGCGTGGGCGCCACGCAAGTGCGATGATTGCTGCCCGTGGATGCAAGTTGGGCCTCGGTGCTGAGCAAACTCATCGCATTGGCGGCGGTCATCGCGCTGTCACCGATCACGGTCATCCCGGCGGTGCTGGTGCTGCACGCGCCGCGCCCGCGCCCGGTCAGTCTGTGCTTTTTGGGCGGCTGGCTGCTGGGCCTGGTCGCCCTCACCGCAGCGTTCGTCAGCGGCTCGGAGCTGCTCAGCGGCTTCCATGCGACCCCACCGAAATGGGCGTCCTGGGTACGGCTGGCCTTCGGCGTGGCGCTGATCTCGCTGGCGGCCTACCACTGGTTCGCCCGGCATCGCCGGCGCGAGATGCCGCGCTGGATGCGCTCGTTCTCGACGCTGTCCCCGGCACGCGCCGGAGTGATGGGGGCGGTGCTGGTGCCACTGCGGCCCGAGGTGCTGATCCTGTGCGCGACCGCCGGCCTGGCCGTCGGTAACAGCAGCCTGAGCGCCGGCGCTCAGGTGGTCGCGGCCGCGATCTTCGTCGTGCTCGCCGCATCGACGGTCGCCATCCCGATATTGGCCTATGTCGGCGCCGGCGACCGCCTCGACGATGCCCTGGAACGTCTCAAAGCCTGGATGGAGGCGAACCACGACGCGATGATGGCCGTCATCCTCTTCCTGATCGGGTTGATAGTGCTCTACAACGGGATTCGCACGCTGGCCTGACAGGGGAAGTACGGCGCGTTTCGACGTCGCAATCGGCAAGGCAATGGCAGGATGCCGTCCATGGCAGGAAGCTGGGGAACGGTGCTGACTGGGCTCGTTCCGCTTGGACTGGTCATCTCGCTCTCACCGCTCACGGTCATTCCGGCGGTGTTGGTGCTCCAGGCGCCACGGCCGCGGCCGAGCGGCCTTGCGTTTTTGGGCGGCTGGCTGCTGAGCCTGTCCGCGCTGACGGCGCTCTCCGTCGCGGCCTCCGGGCTGCTGGGCGGCCTGGACAAAGCGCCTCCGCGGTGGTCGTCGTGGCTGCGCGTGGTGTTGGGGTCGGCGCTGATCCTCTACGGCATTTACCGATGGCTGAACCGGCACGGTCAGGCCGAATCCCCGGCCTGGATGCGCTCGTTCGCCAGCATCACCCCGGCCCGCGCCGGGATCATCGGGGCGGTGCTGGCCGTGGTGCGCCCGGATGTAGCGCTCATCTGTGTCCCCGCGGGATTGGGCATCGGCACCAGCGGGCTGGGCCCCGCCGGCGATTGGGCGGCCGCCGCGTTCTTCGTGGCCATCGCCGCCGCGAGCGTCGCGATCCCGATATTGGCGTACGTGGCGGCCGGTAGCCGCCTCGATGACACGCTGGCGCGGCTCAAGGACTGGATGGACCGCAACAACGGCGCCTTACTCGCGGCGGTCTTTGTGGTGATCGGTGCGATGGTGCTCTACCACGGGATTCACGCGCTATAGCCCCCGTCGGCCAGGCCCGCATCCGCTTCGAACCTGTTCACGGCGCCAAAGATCAACTCGCGGAACATCTCTCGGCTGTAGCCGGCGAGCATGCCGAGGTAGCCTCGGTGTGCCCATTGCGCGGCGTGCCGCTCTTCGTGATGCAGCACCCGGTCCAGGTCGAGGCGACTCACACGGAGTACGCCGCTGCGGTCGCAGGACCAGGCATGCCCGGATGAGACGATTTGGCGAAGCCGCCCGCCGGGGTCGGCGGCCCTGCCCGTGTTGATCATGAAGATGTCACCCCAGGTGGTGCCGCCGCGCTGGCTGAACCGCCGTTGGATCCAATTGCCGCCCAGGCCCATGAGCATGCCGTTGGGAGTGGCGACCAGACGCCCCCCGTTGTGATGCACGAAGGGCACGTCGCGATTGTAGCTCCAGCGGTTTGCGTTCTGCCGGGCCATGATTCGTCCCACCTCGGCGGCACTGTACGGGCTGGCCGGAAAGTCGGCCGGCGGCCCGCCCGGCTTGGCGTAGCCGGTATCCGCGTTGAGGATGTAAGTCATCAGCGCGGCGTCGCGGGCCCGGGCGCCGCCGGCGTAGGGCGGGATCAGGAAGAATGACTTGCCGTGCGGGTCGTTGAACTCGGGCATGTCTTCGAGAATTCCGAAGCGCGCGGCGGTGACGTCGTGCCGGCGGGCGATCTCGGCGATGACGTGCGCGGCCACGCCCTGGCGTTCGGCGTTGTCGTGCCACCTCATGCAATAGCCCTGTGCGTCCATGTCTTCGGACCAATTTAGGGTGTAGCGAACGAACAGGTGTCCGATCGCCTGGGATGAGAGGTCGGCGACGAATACGACGAGGCCGGCTTCAGCGCGAAGTACCGGATCCTTCGGGTGTTTCGCCCGCGTCCCGACGACCAGTGACTCCCTCGGTGAGGTCGCGCACCAGCGCGTAGTGCGCCAGCACCTCGGGCGCGGGGGCGGCGGTGTACTCGTCTGTGGACGGCGGATGCCACGCGGGCGGTCGGGGCGATCCGCTCAACGCCCAGGACGCCTGCCGTGCCGCGCCCAAGGCGACGTATTGCGCCGGCGTGGGTGCGAGCACCGGCATGCCGAACACCGCGGGCGCGATCTCTCGCAGCGCGCGGGATTGCGCGCCACCGCCGACGAGCAGGACGCGGCGCGCGGCGACACCGTGCGCGGCCAGATGCGCAACACCGTCGGCGAGCGAGCACAGCAGTCCCTCGACCGCTGCGCGGGCAAGATTCGCCGGAGTCGCGTTGGAGACGCGCAGGCCATGCAGCGCCCCAGTCGCGTTGGGCCGGTTAGGAGTTCGTTCACCCGCCAGGTACGGAACCAGCACCAGCCCTGCGCTGCCGGGAGGCGCCGACAGCGCGAGCCGGGACAGCTCGTCCTGGCCGACTTGCAGCATCGCGGCGGCGGCCTCCAGTACCCGCGCACCGTTGAGGGTGCACACCAGCGGGAGATAGCGCCCGGCGCCGTCGGCGAAGCCGGCGACGAATCCGGCGTCGTCGCGCACCGGGTCCGCGGTGACGGCGGCCACCACCCCCGAGGTCCCGATGGAGACGATCACGTCGCCCTCTTCGGCGCCCAGGCCCAGCGCCGCGGCGGCGTTGTCCCCGAGTCCCGCGCCGAATAAGTTTGTGCCGCTCGCGGTTCGGCTGGACGGGCCCAGCACGGTCGGCAGTCGGGGACGACGGCCACGCAGGGCCAGTTCCACCAGATCGAAACGGTAAGCGCCCGTGGCGGCATCGTAGTAGCCGGTGCCGCTGGCGTCGCTGCGGTCGGTGGTCAGCGCCGCGACGTCGGCCTCGCCGCGCAGTCGCCATGTCAACCAGTCGTGCGGCAGGCAGACCGCCGCGGTGCGGTCCGCGTGCCGCGGCTCGTGGTCGGCCAGCCAGCGCAGTTTCGCCACCGTGATCGCGGCCAGCGGCACGACGCCGACGGCCTGAGCCCACGCCCGCGCGCCGCCCAGGTCGCTGACGAGTGCGCGCGCCGCGCCGGCCGATCGCACGTCGTTCCACAGCAACGCGGGGCGCACCACCTGCCCGGTTTCATCGAGGCACACCATGCCGTGTTGCTGCGCGCCGACGGCGACCGCGTCGATGCCGTCGAGCCCGCCCGCTTCGGCGATGGCCGCCCAGGCGGCGAATTCCCATGCCGCCGGGTCGATTTCGGTACCTTGCGGGTGACTGGCGTGTCCCTCGCGGACCACCCGGCCGGTGGCGGCATCGCACACCAGCACCTTGCAAGACTGGGTCGACGAGTCGATGCCGGCGACCAGGGTCATGATCCGTAGGTGCCGATCAGCGACCGCAAGGTTGCGCGCGCGCCGTGCCGGTGCAGCGAGTCCAGCGCCCACAGGTAGGCCTTGCGGAAGCGCTCGTGGTCGACGAGGTCGCCGAATACCGAACGGTTGGCCAGGAATGCGACCGGGTTGTCGCGTTGCGAACGGGCGATCGGGACAAGGGTGTCGGCAAGCCGGTCCACCACCTCTATCGGTTGGTCCTGCTCGTCGACCCCCTCGGCGTAGCGCGCCCAGCTCGCGACGATCGCCGCGGACAGCCGCACCGGGTCGCCGGAGCGCAGATTGTCGCGCACCACGGGCAACAACCACTTCGGGATGCGGTCCGAGGATTCGGCGCACAGCCTGGCCACGGTGTCGCGGACGTAGGCGTTGGCGAAGCGCGGCAGGAGTCCGGCTCGGAACTCATCCAGACCCGGGATGCGTTGCAGCGTCGGCATGGCCTCCGAATTCATATAGCGGGCAAGGAACTCGGCGATCAGCGGATCCTGGGCGGCGTCGTGCACCAGCCGATATCCGGCGAGGTAGGCGAAATAGCACAGGCCCTGGTGCGAGGCATTGAGCAACCGCAGCTTCATCGCCTCATACGGCGCCACGTCGTCGACGAGTTGCACCCCGGCTTGATCCAACGGTGGCCGGCCGGCGGCGAAGTCGTCCTCGACAACCCACATGGCGAAGGGTTCCGCGATGACGGGCCAGGCATCGACCACACCGAACTCGGAGTCCAGCCGCTCGAGCACGTCGGGCGTGGTCACCGGTGTGATCCGATCGACCATCGAGTTGGGGAAGGTAGTCTTCTCGCGCATCCATTGCGCGAGTTCGGGATTGATCTGTTCGGCGTACGAGGTGAAGACGCGCCGCGCCATATCCCCGTTCCCGGCGATGTTGTCGCAGGAGACGATCGTGGGGGAGGGCAGGTCCCGCTCGCGCCGCCGATTGCACGCCTCGGCCACCAACCCGAACACCGCGCTGAGCGGTGGCTGATAACCGCCCTCGGTGATGGTGAGCGAGATGATCCGGGTCGCCGGATCGGCCAGCAGATCGATCACCGACTCGGGATCGTCAGGCGCATAACGGTAGTCGACGATGGATCCGATGACCCGCGGTTGCCGGGTGTCATCGGGGTGTTCGAGGATCAGCGTGTAGAGATGGTCCTGGCTGCGCAGCGCGTCGCGCATGCGCCGGTCGCCCGGCAGCACACCAATTCCGCAGATCCCGAAGTCCCGGGCGAGCCCGTCGCTGAGCAACCGGTCGATGTACATGGCTTGGTGCGAGCGGTGAAAGCCACCGACGCCGAAATGCGCTATGCCGATGCCGATTTGGCTGCGGTCATACGTCGGGACCGGGATCTTGAGGCCGGCCAGGTTCTGTGCGTTGAGCTTCACTCGGGTGTCACCTTAGCGCCGGACCGCTGAGCGCGGGCACTAAAACGCCTCAGGCGTTAGGGCACAGATCGCGCAGGGCGAAGATCACCACGTCTGCGGCCTGTCGGCCGTTGATCCCGCCGGTGCCCTGGTCGGCATCCGAACGTTGCAACGCCAAACCCTCCAGCTGTTGCGGAGAAGCGCCCCACGAAAGCTGCTGGCAGAGGTCCGCACCCATCTGCAACAGCTCCGGGTCGCCGCCGTTGACGGCGTGGATACCGGCGTTGTGCAAGTCGTTCAGAAAGGCGGTCTGATCGGCTCGCGCCGGACCGGCGCAGAGAACCCCGGCGAGCACGAGCGGGCCACTGGCCAGCGCCGCGCCCATGAACCGGCCAAGATGCCTGCGTGCCGCCATCAACCTTCTCCTCGTCTGCGCCCGATGCGGATGATGCACTTTTACACAAAAGAGCGAAGGTCCGCTGCGCAAACAAATCGAGAGAATGAACAGTCGGCCAAGAACGGCCGGCGGGCACCGCACCACCCTGCGGGCCGGCGCGCAGCCGATCCGGACCGCGCTTTTAGGACGGCGAACTACGAAAGGGTCAGATAAGCCCTAGCTGTTGGGGCACAGATCACGCTCGGCGTAGCCGACGATGTCGTTGGCCTGCTGGGGACTGAGCCCGCCTGCGCCTTGCCGGTCGTCGGAGCGTTGCAGCGCCAAGCCCTCCAGCTGGGATTCGGGAGCGCCCCACGACAGCTGCTGGCATACGTTCAGGCCCGCCTGTAGCAGGGCGCCGTCACCGCCGGTGACGGCATGGACCCCGTCTCTGTGCATGTCATTGAGGAAACCCGCCGCGTCGGCGTGCGCTGGGCCGGCCCAGACGAGGCCGGCGAGAAGCGGGCCGCCGAGCAGGGCCGAACCGACGAACCCGGTAGTGAGACGACGTGCTGACATAGCCGCTTCTCCTCATTCCGTCAACCGTTCTAATCTCGATGTTAACTTCTATGTAACCTTCAGAGCGATAACTGTTCACCAACAGTTTCCTGTGAAGGACCTGCGGAAAAATAAGATCCGTGAGAGCCGAAGTCCGATCTGGCAGCCATCGACCTTCGCCCCGTAGTGGCGTTGTGCCGTCGTCAGTAACGTTCGAAGCGATTTGCCGGGCCGAAGGTCAGCGCGTGCAGCTGGTCCTTGACGGCAAGGCTGCGGTGGCGACGGGAACCAGCAAAGGCATCGGCTGGCGATAAGCCGGCGTTTCGTGCGGGGGTGTTTTGATCGTGACACCGTTGTGACGTCACCATTTGGAAACGGCGCGGTGCGCCGCGTCGCGCGTCGCGCGTCTCCTGCTGACAATTGGCGCGGTCGCGAAAGTGACCTCGGTACGGCTAGGCGGGCCTGCTGCACCACTGCGGAAATTACTGAGCGTGAATGAAGGAGAGTTGGCGCTGATGGCGATCGTCGATCGGTTCAACATCAAAGTTGTTGCCGGCGTTGGGTTGTGCGGAGTTGCTATCGCTCTGAGCCCCGACTCGGCGGCCGCCCCGCTGATTACGGGCGGTTACGCGTGCATCGAGGGGCAGTCGGGCGACGTGGCGCCGGCCGCTGGTGGTCCGGTCGCGGCCGCTGGCCCCGTGGCTGCGGGTGCGCCGGCCGCCGGGGGCATATGCGCGGCACCCATGACCGATATGTCCGGCGTGCCAATGGCTGTGCCGGGTCCGGTGCCGGTCGGTGCTCCGGTGCCGATCGTGCCGCCGCTGCCCCTTGCGCCGCCGGTGCCGGTGATACCCCCGGTGCCGGTAGTGCCGGCCGGTGCGCCGCTGATTGCGCTCGGTGGGCCGGCGGCTGCCGGTGCTCCTTTGGACGCGGCCGCTCCCATCATTGACATGTCTGGGGTGAAGGATGCGCCAACCGGTCCGGCACCCACCGGCGGACCGGTACCTGGTCAGCCGGTTCCTGCCGGTCCCTCGGGGGCGAGCTGAGCCTATTCGCTTCGATTGAACGGGCCGGGCCCGCTGGTTTGTCACCAGCGGGCCCGGCCCGTTGCGTGGCCGCCATGCGTGCCCGGCGTCCCAAAGCGCCCCAAAGCGCCCCAAAGCAGCCCAAAGCGCCCCAAAGCAGGGATCATACGGCGTGACAGCCGCGTGGACAGTGGAAATTCTTGTACGCCAGCATGATCGAGCCCGCACCCGGCTTACGCCCGGGTGCGGAGCTTTCCCTAGTTGTAAGACGAGTCCTGGACGATCACCGGGTCGCCGACGTTGACGTGGTCGTAGTACCACTCGGCGTCATCCGGACTCAGGCTGATGCAGCCGTGGCTGACGTTCTCGAGCCCCAGGGAGGAGAGGGCCCACGGAGCCGAATGCACGAACAGGCCACGGTTGCTGATGCGGACGGCGTAATTCACCGTGAGCAGGTAACCGTTGGGATCGTCGACGGGAATGCCGACGCTGCTCGAATCCATTGTCACCGCAGGCTCTTTGGACAAGACGGTGTATGTGCCGACCGGCGTCGGGTATTCCGGCCTACCCATCGAGGCCGGCATCACGCCTTGCTCGCCGAAGTGCGGCCGGTGGTGCGGCGCCGGCAGTGCGGCCGGTGGTCCAGCCCCGATCCCGTCGATGCTCACGGTGAAAGTGTGGTCGGAGATGTTGGCGACGCCGATCACGGCAGGCCCCGTCTTGATCTCGGTGGATACGCCGCCCACTGTCAACGCGATTATGCTGTGCGCCGGCCAATATCTGTCCGGAACCCACTGGACGACATTGTTGTCGAGCCATTCGAACCTACCGGTCATTGCGGGCGATGATTTGACTTCAACGGAACGCTCGGCTGCCTGCCGATCGGCCACGGCCGCGGTGAATCTCACCATCACGGGGTGTGCCACGCCGACCACCTCGTCGCGCGCCGGCAGAATCGATGCGATCGCAATCCCATGCGACTGGTTCGACACCGCCAGGCTTACGCCGGCCGGCGCCACGACAACACTCGCAACGGCCGCGATCACCGTAAGAACGCATCGAACACCCGTCCGCATGGCACCAATTCCTTCTGAATGGCCTAGTGGTAATAGGAATGATAAATGTGCGCTGAGCTGCGAAAGTGTAAGGGCGCGTGGATATTTGGTCACGCAACGGTCACGTTTTGGCAAAGGGGGATCTAGCCTTGCGACTCGCGCCACTTATGACAGCGACGAACGCGGTCAGCAAAGACAATCGTTGAGTGCAGACCAATATGGCGAAACCCTGGCGCTGGCCGATGGCGGGTCGAATACTGTTGGGATGAGTAGGCCCGTACCGCCGGTGCTGACGGTTCAATCTAACTGGTCACGGCGCAGTTTTGCCGCCGGTCACGATGTCGTCGTGGGAAGTGACCTGCGTGCCGACATGCGCGTGGCACATCCGCTGATTGCCCGCGCACATCTGCTGTTGCGGTTCGATCGCGGCAAATGGATAGCGATCGACAACGGATCCCCCACGGGGATGTTCGTCAATAACGGACGGGTTGCCGTCGTCGACATCCGTGACGGCCAGAGCATCAACGTGGGAAGTCCCGACGGGCCGCGCTTGAGTTTTGTGATCGAAAGCCAGGGCAGGGCGGTGGGCCAGCTGCCGCCAACGGTCGAGGGGATGCAGGCTCTCGCGCGCCCCGGCGCGCCGAGGCCGCCGCGTCCCGAGCACCCGCAGCAGTATGGTGGCTCTTCGCCCCGCATCGCGCGGCCGCAACCCACCCCGCTCGGTTATACCCCGCCCGGCCCGCCGCCACCGGCATCGCAGCAGGCCAGCGGCCCGCGCCGCGCCGTCGGCTATCCGAGCCAATCGTTGCCGCCCCGCGGTCTCCAACCGGCACCGCCACCCGAAGGGCCGGCCCAGTCGGTGGCAAAGGGCCAACCGCTGACCGAGATCGGAGCGGAAGCACTCGAAGCCGCGCAGTTCGATAGCACCAACCTGCGTCGCGCCGTGCAGCGGTCTCGATCGACGCTCACTGCGCCACCTACGGGCGCCGCGGTGATCGGTCGTGCCGAAGACAGCGACGTCGTCATCTCGGACGTCTTGGCCTCGCGGCATCACGCCTACTTGATTTCGAGCCCGAGCGGCGTGGAGATCCACGACGCGCACAGCATCAACGGCACTTTCGTCAACGGCACCCGAATCTTGTCGGCGCCGCTGACCGAGGGCGACGTGGTCACGATCGGCAACGTCGACCTGGTGTTCAACGGTGAAATCTTGCTTCGCCGTGCCGAAGCGGCGACCCGCACGGGCGGCCTAGAGGTGCGCGAGGTCGACTTCGAAGTCGACAGCAAACGGCTGATCCAAAGGGTCTCGCTGACGGCCAGACCAGGCACGCTGACCGCCCTCATCGGTGGGTCCGGAGCCGGGAAGAGCACGTTGTCCCGGCTGATCGCCGGCGCCACCTGTCCCAGCTCCGGCTCAATCACCTTCGAAGGTCACGACATTCACGCCAGTTTTGCGTCGTTGCGCAGCCGGATCGGGATGGTGCCCCAAGACGACGTCGTGCACCGCCAGCTGACGGTGCGCCAGGCGCTGAATTATGCCGCCGAGTTGCGGCTGCCGCCAGATACCAGCAAACAAGACCGTGCGCAGGTGGTCGCGCAGGTGATCGAGGAACTCGGGTTGACCAAGCACGCCGAAACGCGGGTGGACAAGCTGTCCGGTGGGCAGCGCAAGCGTGCTTCGGTGGCACTCGAGCTGCTTACCGGACCGTCGCTGCTGATCCTCGACGAGCCGACTTCTGGCCTGGACCCGGCGCTGGACCTACAGGTCATGACCATGTTGCGGCAGTTGGCCGATGCCGGTCGCGTGGTGCTGGTGGTGACGCACTCGCTGAGCTACCTCGATCTCTGCGACCAGGTGCTGCTGATGGCGCCCGGCGGCAAGACGGCGTATTGCGGCCCGCCCGACGACATCGAAGCGACCATGGGGACCACCAACTGGGCCAAGATCTTTGGCATGGTGGGGGCGGACCCCGATGAAGCCAACCGTCGTTTCCTGGCCCAACTCGAACCACCCCCGGCCGGAGCCGAGGCGGGGAAGCCGGCAGATCTGGGCGCCCCGGCCCGTTCCAGCACGCGTCGCCAGTTCGCCACGATCGCCCGCCGTCAGATTCGGTTGATCGTTGCCGACCGTGCCTATTTCATATTTCTGGCGCTGTTGCCGTTCGTGATGGGCGCGCTGGCGCTCACTGTTCCGGGCTCGACGGGATTCCGCGTCGCCGATCCAAACGGTGACGGCTCCGATGAGCCCGGCTCGGTGTTGATGTTGCTTACCATGGCCGCCGTCTTCATGGGTACCGCGCTGACAATCCGCGACCTCATCGGCGAGCGCCCCATCTTCCGTCGAGAACAGGCGGTCGGCCTGTCCACCAAGGCGTATCTGCTCGCGAAGATGGCCGTGTTCTTCGTGTTCGCCGTCCTTCAGTCGGCGATCGCGACGACCATCACGATTCTGGGCAAAGGCGCACCGACGCGGCCGGCCCTGCTCCTCGGCAGCGCCACCCTGGAGCTGTACGTCGCAACCGCCGCGATGTGCATCGCCGCCGCGATGATCGGCATGGTCCTGTCTTCCGTGGCCCGCTCCAACGAGCAGATCATGCCGCTGCTGGTGGTTTCTCTGATGTTGCAGTTGGTGCTCTGCGGCGGCATGGTCCCCGTGACTGACCGGATCGGTCTCGACCAGATGTCGTGGGCGGTGCCCTCGCGGTGGGGGTATGCGGCGCAGGCCTCGACCGTCGACTTGTGGACGATCGAGCCCGGCCCCCTCGCCCCGAAAGACAGCCACTTCAAACACACGGCGCATACCTGGCTGTTCGACGTGGGCATGCTGGCGTTGTTGACGGTCGTGTACGCAGGATTCGTGGGTTGGCGCAGCCGGCTCAAGCGCCATTGATCTTGGTACCTCGCGCTAGATGAAGTCCAAGGCCTCGACCGTGGCGACCGGGCCTTCGTGGGTGGGCCGGTTTGCGCCACCAATGCAGTAGACGGTGTTGCCCACCGTCGCGACCACCTCGGCGTGGCGCGGAGTGGGCATGGGACGCAAGGTGGTCCACGTTCCGCCGGCGATGTCGTACATCTCGGCCACTCCAACCACCTGCGTCGGTTCCTCACCGCCGACCGCCAAGATTCGGCCGTCAATGAATGCGGCGCCGTAGCTGCCACGAGGCGTCGGCATGTCGACCAACTTGGTCCATGTCCCGGATTGCGGGTCGAATCGTTCGAACGCCGCGGAGTTCTTGTCGGACGACAGGAATCTCCCGCCCACCACGTACACGTAAGTGCCGTCAGACACGGCAGCCAGATGTTCGCGCGGCGTGGGCATGTTGGCTGCGTCGTGCCACGAGTTGCCGTCGAAGACCTCGGTTTCCGGGACGAGTTGCTTGGCGTTCTGCCCGCCGACGACTACGAGTTTGTCACCGACCACTGCGGCTGCCAACGCCGCCCGAGCGTGGGTGAGGTTGGGCAACTCGACCCATTTGCCGCCGCGCAGCGCGAACACCTTGGTGGACGCCTGGGCGAGGTCGCCGCTGGTGCCCCCAAGCACCACCACCTCGCCGCGATACGTTGCCGCCGCGGCGTGGTGCAGTGGCATGGGCAATGGAGGTTGCGGTTGCCAGACGCCGGTGCGCGGGTCATAGCTTTCGACCGTCTGCAGCGCGACTCCGTCGCGCAAGCCGCCCACGATCCAGATCTTGTCGTCGAGCACGGTCCACGCCGTCATCAATCTCGCCGTCGGTGCGTCGGGCAGCGAACGCCACTGCGCGGCCGGCTGCATTCGGCGCGCCGGCAGTTGCAGCGCCTCCGCCGACGAAGTCGCCTGGCCGTCGCCGAGATCACTCGACCCGCCGATTGAGTACACGGCTTGCCCCACCGCGTCGACCGCCATGCCGTGCCGCGCAGTCGCCATGTCCGGCAAGCCGGCCCACGTATTCGTCGTCAGATCGAGCACCGACACGCTCTTGAGGACTTGCCCCGCGGACTGCCCGCCGACGGCGACCAGGCGCCGGTCGGCTATCGCCACGCCGAGGTCTCCGCGCGGTTGGGGAAGGTCAGGCAATCGCGTCCAGCTTTTCGCGGCAGGGTCATACGCCTCGACCGTCGCCAGCTCGGTGGTTCCGTTGGTGCCGCCCACCGTGTATACGACCTTCCCGTCCGAGGCCGCGGCCAGCATCTGCCGGGGGGTCGGTAGGGGGGTGCCGAGGGTCCAGGAATTGCCGTCGAAGACCTCGACGGTGTTCAGCAGCGCGCCATTCGAGTCGACGCCGCCCGCGACGATGATGCGCCCGCCCACCACCGCCGCCGACGCCGCCGCCCGGGGCTGCAACATGTGGGGGAGTTCGACCCAGTGGCTGTTGACTACCCGCCAAACCTGGTCGCTGGCAACCTTTTGCGCACCTGCGGTACGCCAGCCCCCGAGCACGATCGGGTTGCCCTGCCACGTCACCGCCATCGCGTGCTGAACCGGAACCGGGAGGTCGTCACCGCTTTTCCAGCTGTCGATGATCGGGTCGTAGCCCTCGTGGTTTGCGACGAGTGCGCGGTTGCTTCCCATCCCTCCGAAGATCCAGATGGTGCCGTCGGCTTGCGTGGTCGCCGCCGCTTGGCGTGCGATGCGGGCGTTGGTGATCGGCTGCCATTTCACCGGTTGGCCGCCCGGTTGATTCGCGGCGGCGCTGTGATGCTTGTTGCTTTGCGTAAGCAATACGTAGACACCGATGCCCAGCACCAGCACCGCCACCACGATTCCCACGGCGATCAGTGGTGACGTGATGCGGTTGCGCTTCTTTTCCGGGGAACCCATCCACGCCACGGCCCCAGCGGCTGGCCCGCGACGCGCGACCGCGGGTTGGCCCGGAGAAGTCGATGGCGCGATCGCCTCGGTCATGCGCGTGGGTTCGGCAATCGCTTCGGTCGGCTCAGATGTGTTGGGCGGGGCCGGGACTGGCTTTCGGTTGTCTACGGATGGACTGGGTCGACCGGATGGTTGTGGACCGGTGGTTCGCGACGGCGACGCCGTGTTCCTGCGATCGTTCAGCGGATTGATCAGCGAGGTGGCGTTCTCCGAGTCGGCACCGCGCGGGCCGGGTTTGGCGATCCTTGGCGGCCTTTGGGTCGGCGCGCCCGCTTTACCGCCCCGTCCGGTCGGCGGCCGCGTCTCCGACGGACCCGCCGAGGTGCCCATGGCGCCCGAACCGGCGCCCGCGGCGGTAATGGCCATGGCATCGGGCTTCAGACCGTTGCGGCGCTGACTTTCCTGCAACCCGCGACCGAAATCCGCCGCCGACGCCGGACGCTCATCCGGGTCGGGCGCCATCGCCATCTCGATCGCCGAGCACACCGCGTCCGGGATTCCGTTATGACGCAAGTCCGGGATTGGCGTGCTATTGATCCGCGTGTAGTGGGCAAGCAGGTCTTCGCTGCCGCGGCGCTCATAGGCGGCGTTGCCGGCAATGAGGGCATACATCGTGGCACCGAGAGAGTAAACGTCGCTGCCGACCGTCGCGGGATCACCTGCCATTATTTCGGGTGCCAGGTAATCGATTGTGCCGGAGAACAATCCGGCCGCCGTCTCATACCCGCCGGGGACGTGGGCGGTCCCGAAATCGGTCAATTGCGGTTCGCCGTAGTCGTTGACGAGCACGTTCGCCGGCTTGATATCGCGGTGCAAGATGCCGCCCAGATGTGCGGTTTCCAGGGCTCCGCACAACTTCACGCCGATCCGCACGGCTTCCGGCCAGGCGATCGGTCCCTCTCGCTGCACCCGCAGGCCCAGCGAACCCGCAGGGCAGTACGACATGACGATGTAGGGACGGCCTCCCACGGTGAGGCCGACCCGCAGGATATTGACGATGTTCGGATGCCCGGAGAGTCCGCCCATCGCGTAGCCCTCACGCAGATAGCGTTCCCGGCCTGCGTCGTCGATGAATGTCGGCAGCATCTTGATCGCGACGTTTCGCCCCAGCGCGGTTTCGCGACAGCAGTACACCACTCCGGCGGCGCCGCGAGCGATCTCGCGCGCGTTATCGAATCCGGCAGCGGCTAACTCCGCCACGACCTCGCTCCGTCCCGACGCCGGGGCGCGAGCCTTGGGTCTTTCAGCCATTACCTGGCCTCGACTTCCCAGGGACCTATGAATCGGGTCAAGCGTAGCGAACATCCGCGCGTCGTCCGGGCGGTTCCGGCGACGATCAGTGAAAGGTAAGCGACGCGTTGCCCGCCGAACCCGCGCGGACGCCCTAAGACTTCGTCAATGAATGCGCGCACTGCCGCCGAGGCCGATCTCGAGCACACTTCCGGTGATGACCCCGGGGTCGGTGACCAGATACACCACCCCGCGACTGACGTCCTCGGGTTGCAGCCACGGTTGAGGTATCGGGTTGGCCTTCGTCATCCGGCGCACCAAGTCGTCGGGGATATCGTCGTCGCCGGTCGGCTGCACCATCGGTGTCTGGGTTGTGGTCGGGCAGACGACGTTGATCGTGATGCCCTCCTTGGCAACCTCCAGGGCGGCGGATTTCGCCAGGCCGATGACACCCCACTTGGTGGCGTTGTATGCCGCCAGCTCGGGGATGCCCATGCGACCGCCCATCGAGGAGGTCACCACGATCCGTCCGAACCGCTGCTGTCGCATCACCGGTATGGCGGCCCGCAAGGTGTGAAATGCGCCGGTCAGGTTGGTGTCGACCAGCTGCTGCCACGCCACGTCGCTGACGTCCTCCAGCAGCCCGGTGCTGACGATTCCGGCGTTGGCCACCACGATGTCGAGGCTGCCCATGTCGGCGACCGTCTGCTTGATCGCGGCGCCGACGGCGGCCGAATCGCGCACGTCCAGGGTGAGCGGTAAGCAACGCCGGCCCAGCTCTTCAACCAGCTTCGTCGTTTCCCGCAAGTCGTCCTCGGTGCCCAGCGGATAGGTCAGCTCCGTCATCGCAGCGGGGGCGTCGGCCACCACGATGTCGGCTCCTTCGCCCGCCAGCGCCAACGCGTGCGCGCGGCCCTGCCCTCGAGCGCCGCCGGTGATAAAGGCCACGCGTCCATCCAAGGCACCCATGGCAATGAAGCTACCAGCGGACAGTCGGCGAGACACTGGCAGTCCCGCTGGTCGGTGTCATGAAAACGATTGCTGTGGGCGAGGTTTCGGCACCACACCAGCCTCAGCGGACCATCAGGGGGCGACCAGCCCGGGTCGCAGGCTCAAAGATTTAGTGGAGCCGATGACGGGAATCGGACCCGCGTATTCAGCTTGGGAAGCTGCTTGGGTCCGATCAGCCGTGTTCGCTAGGTGACAATAGGTCAGCGATAGTCTCCGCGTCGGTCCAGATCAGCGAATGATTCTTGGGCTTAATGAGTACCTATTGCTATTTGTTGACAAAGCGATGAAGCCCCCTGTCGACGGCCGCAGCACGGTCAAACGCAGCAAACTCCATGTCTACTGTGACTCCCAGTCGATGGTCCTGGGCACGAGCCGACCCTAGCCCTGGTCAGCGCAGCCCAGCGCGGGGTTGTTATACCTAAACCGCGAACTGGCGCGGTCCACCTGAAATGATGTTGCGCCGCTCGTGACCAACACTTTCTGAATCACGCTGGATACGTCCTCACCTAGAGCTTGCCGGCGACGAAGCTAGCGGCCTGATCCACCAGTCCGGAATCGATGTACGAGGGCTGCAGATGCGACGGCCAATTCCTGCCTCTCCCGCAGATGGGGTCGCCGGCAGCGCACTGCTCGATCGTCTTACCGGCGAAGGCGGGGCCTACCCCGGTGCCATTACCGAACACCGCGACGGCCGCGACGTGCTGATCCACACCCGGAGGCAGCCCGCCGTAGCTCACCCGGTCGACGACCTCGGCACCCAGCGAATAGCCGCCGAGCACCTGGCGGGTGTTGGGGCAATTTTTGGCCATAAATTGAGCGTGGCCGCTCATATCGTTAGCGCCGCTGATGGTGGTTATGTTGGCGGGGTAGTTGACCCCATAGGCGCCGACCGACATGCGCGTCTTGCCGCGCAGCGAATTGACCAGCGCGTCGCCGACCGCGCCCAAGCCTGGTGGTTCCTCCCGGCCGCGAGCGAAGGAAACTTCGACACCGGGGCAATCCGCCGATGCCTGCGGAATCAGCGCCGCTATCGGAAACGGCATCGCTGCCGGCGCAACCACCAACACCGCGGCAAGCAGGGCGGCGGCGGCCGTGCTGAGGACACGGTGCGCGCCTGGTGTCAACGCGGCAAGCCTCATGACGCGATATTACGGATTTACTGACAATGTGTTGTCCAATCCGGTGTTCGGCTTGCCCGGCCCGACGAATTTATTGCTCAGCAAATACCCCGGTCGGCGGAGTCGGATTTTAAAATTCCCCAATTTTCGTCAAGAACTCGACGCACTTCAAGGCTTGGCGTCCCATGATCCGTCCCATCTCGGTGTACGCCGCGAACTGCCCTTCGTTGAACCATGGGTCGGACGTGGGGTCGTGGGGGAATACGCCGTTCGAGGCGGCATAGGTCAAGAGCCACTCGGGGAAATCCCGGCATAGCACCGCTTTGGCGAAGATCACCACGCCGCGACGTTCCGCTGACCTGCAAGATCGTGGAGCCGATGACGGGAAATCGAACCCGCGTATTCAGCTTGGGAATCGAAATAGTGTGTCCGCCAATGTGGCACAACGTCCGCTCAAACATCGACCTGCAGAAGGATATCGATGGGAGTCCCGCGTTGTCCTCATTAGTCAGGCAGCAGTGTGACAGTCTCGCGACAGCGGTCTTCTTCGAATAGTTCGAGGACATGCAGCTTGTCCGCGTCAGCTCGATAAGCGATCGCTGAGTCTCGACTGGCTAAAGCTCGTCGGCTTGTTCGTCAGCCGGTGTCTCACTCGCTGCGACTTCTGACTCGGCGGGAGTCCCGTCAGCGGGTACTAGCCGCATCACTGGTCGCGGCTGAGGCGCGTTGTCCAAAACGGCATTGTCACTTCCCCATGTTGTGGCCATGGCAAGAAGCTTTCCAATACGGTCGTTGACGGCGCCCCGCGCGGCCATACTCGGAAAGGCATAGGAAGGCAGCAGAGCCTGGGCGTTCGGTCCGGCGAGATTGGTGTACGGAACTGCGCCGGGTGCGGCGGCTGTGTAGTTGCATTGGAATTTCGTTAGCCACGCGTTTAACCCGGCCGTAGCGGTGCGGAATCGAATCCACCGCTGGTTGTTCCAGCCCCAGGCTGGCTCCTTATTGGGCTCAGGTCCGATGAACCTCTCGACGAGGATCGCGCCAGCCGCCTCGCCCCGCTTGACGAGGGCGGCGACGATAGGTGCTGGCATCGAGAGGTTCATGCCGCCCTCGTTGTTGTCGTTGTAGATCGTGACGATCCGGTCGCGGTAGCCGGGCATAACAAGCTGCGCGGCGTCCACCCAGCCGCGAGCGGTGTCGACTATCTGGCTGAGGAACGCGCCTAGCCCGCCGATGCCTGAGGTCGGGATCGTTGTCCACGGGCGCAGCAGTCCAGCGCTATTTGTGGCAGGGAGATAGCAGTTTTCGGACTCCACGGGGCTTTTATGGCGGTCTGGCGGAAATTGCTCGAGATCCACCGCAAACGTTGGCCGTGACGGCACTGGTGCATCGAAGAACTGCACCGGCAGGTTCGCGCAGATACCCCCGTCCGAGAACCAATTGACATCGAAACTGCGCTCGGGCAACGATGCGGCCCCTTCCGCTGCGGGCCTGTCGGGGTTAGCTGCAAGCCACGCATCGGCTGCATCGCTTGCCTCCCGATTCCTCTTCAGTGAGTAGTTCACGGCGTAGAGAGGAACCGCGGTGATCAGCAGCGGGAAGCTCAAGCTCATCCGGGTTGCGACGATGACCGGTACATCTTGCGGCGCCGGAAAAGGACGCTTCGGTTCGGCCCGTGCGCGCAGCAAATCACGCTTGCGAATTTCGTTCGGGGCAAGTGCACTTCCGTCTTGCGCCGCGGCCGGGGGATGTTCCTCCATCCACTTGACGACGTCTTCCGGGAACAGGCCTCGCATCTCTGCCGGGTCAAAGAAGTACTCTTGCGTCGTCCACGGCATCGCCATCGGCTGGCGGCGGGTGAGGTTGGTGGTCATGGTCCGCAGTTCAACTTTGCGCACAGCGAGATCGCCGAACGTAAGCACCTTCCCGTTAGCGTGCCCCGCCATCGACTGAAACCGATCGTGCAGCCACGGGGTGAGGGCGCGTGCGCCAGTCGCGCCCGCACCCGGCATCCCGGTGCATATCCCGAAACCGGCCCCCGATACACCGGCGAGCATCTTGACGGCGCCCGCCGCGGTACCCGCGACCAGCCCGAGAAGCGCCAGGATCAGCCCCGCCACTACCCCGGCAACGCGCGCCGGCCCGCTTCCCCACGCACTCGCGACCACCGCGACGAGCCCGGGTACCGCACCGGCACAGGCCCACAGCCAGAAGCCTGCCAGCAGCGCGAAAGCGGTGGGCAATGTCTTCGACGACTTACCCATTCCCGCGGTGAATGCACGGTACAGCGGGTACGTCGCTTTCGTGGGCTGAAAAAGGCGGAATAGCGTCGATCCGCCGGCCGGCGAATCGGCCGTGATGTCGTTCGGAAGCGTCTCGAGTTGATCAAATCCGCCAGTCGAGCGCCCGAGTTCAGCCGCGGCGGCACCGGCGGCTGCGATGGCACCTGCCGACGAACCGCCCACCGACCGCAGGCGGTAGGACTTAGCAAGTTCGCACACGGCCCCCGGATAGATCACCCCGCTAGTGATTCCGCCCTTCATGATGACGTCGCACTCCAACGCCGGATTCTCGGGGTATTTCATCGTGTGCCCTAGCGTCCGAACAGATTTTTGCGGTATGCGTTGATGACCTGGCAGGCCATCGCCTTGAACTCGGCGTCATCACGCGCGTAAGGGGCGACCTCTTCGAGCCGCCGCTCGAACTGGCGCTTGAAGTCGACGTCATCCGGGTACCTAGCGATGTTGCCCTTCGCTTCTTTGACAGACTCAAGGGCGCCGAGCAGGCGGATGATCTGCTCCTTCCGCGCGCGAAGGAGCCCTTTCCGCTGCAGGGCGCATACTTCGATCGTCTTGGCGCCCTTGGCGCTTGGCCGTCCCGACGCGGTGCGCTTCGCCTGAACCCATCCCCAATCGCGGCCGTCCCAAACGAACTCGATGTGCTTTTCTACGTGATCGAAGTACGGGTGCAGGAGTAGCCGCCGCTCCCTCTTCTCCTCCCCCGGCTTAGTGGCGCGTGTCTTCTCGGACGCGAGGGGAAAGGCGTTGGCCTTGCCTGCCACCCGCGTCGCTTCGGGCAGGTCCTGTTTCCGGGGACTGTTGCAATCCGTACAGCACGGCAGGAGATTCGTCCACTCGCTTGCCAGCCAGTAGTACCCGGGCGGGGTTCGCTTGCCGTTAATGACGACTTCGCCCTTCGGGCGAAAGTGCTCGACTGCCATTGGCTGAGACTTGTCGTATGCGCATTCGCAGTACGCACAGCGCCCGCCGAACGCCTCTTCCAGTGCGGCTCGGACATCCGGGGCCTTATAGACCGCGAACTTGGCGAATTTCAACTTTCCGTCCCAGTTCGCGTAAAACTCTGCGGCGGCTTTGCGCTCGTCGCTCGCCCTCTCACCGCAGAGGCTGGGCGGGACTGGCGGAACCGCGACGTGCTTCATGTCGTTTCCCCGAAGAGTTTCGCGTCCCACATGTCCGCGAGCTCGTTTGTCATGTCCTCGGAGGTCTGGCCGCTGCTATCCCCTTCATGACGCCGCTTGGCGATGTACGTGTCGGCGGCCTCCAAGACGAGCCGTTCGCGTTCGGTCACGCCGAGCTGCTCGAGTTCATCAAGCCGCGCTCGCACCAGGTCGAGGTGCTCCTCCTGGGCGGCTGTGCGATTCCGCTTTCCCTTCAGGCGGTAGTACTCCGCCCAGAGCTCGTCGAGTTCCGGGTCGTCAGTGCTACCGAGGCCGAAATGCTCGGACGTGAGCAGTTGTTCGACCCGCATCCCCGTGACCGGAGGCAGGTCGGTGATAGTGACGACGTCACCGTCTGCGTTTCGCCGGATGACGATGACCTCGCCATCGAGGAGCCCGCGCAGACACAGCGGATCGTGTGTGGAGACGATGAATTGGATGCGGGGCATCAGACTGCGCAATGCACCGACAATCCGCATCCGCCACCGTGGGTGCAGGTGCGCACCGAGCTCATCGATCAGCACGATGCCCTCGGCCAGTGCCACCCGATCCCACATCGTCAGCACGGTCCGCAGTACGTCGCAGGCAAGTACCAGCATTGACTGGTAGCCGTCGCTGAGTTCCTCAATATCGGAGTACGAGCGACCCTCGTCAATCAATACCCGGCGGTTCGGGTGGTCGGCGACTAAGGCGGATCCCTCTTCGAGCGCCAATAGGTCAGCGAGTCCGTCGGCAACGTCGTCAAATGCTTCTTTTTTAAGGGACAGCAGCCAGTCGGTGGGATCCGTGAGCGGCAGGAATGGGTCGAATAGATTGTCAACCCGGACGACTCCAATCTGCGGTTCGCGCCCCTGCTCTCGCGGCAGTAGTCGCGTCGCGCCGTACCCCAACAGCAGGACCTTCACCGCCTCGGAGCCGATGAACGTCGTCTGCCCCCGCGACCAGTTCAACTCAAGCGGCACACGGTTGCCGGTCAGATATACCTCCACGACACCTTTTTGTGCGCCGTGTCGCAGGAGACGAGACGCGTCGATGCCCAGACGGCGCCGGTAGTCGCCCCCAATAAGCGTGAGGGCGATCGCATGCAGGATGGAACTCTTACCGCTGCCGTTCTCCCCGAGCAGGGCGGTCCACGGTCCGTGGTCACTCGCCGACTTTGAGAAGTCAAGCTCTAGTTCCCGGATCGGGCGAAAATTCTTTATGACAACCCGTTCGATCCACTGGACGCTGCTGAAGTAGCTCGCCTTCTCCCGTTCGCCCATATCGCTATCGAGGTCGTACTCATCACGCGTCGGCGGGTCGACCTCGATGTTCGTCATGCGACGGGCGAGATCGTCGTCAACGGCGATTACGTGTTTGGCGAGGCTCACGTCGAAGGGTATGGCAGTCTCGGGGGTGATTCGCGCGGCTGTAGCACGTGCCGCGACAAGCGCAGACCGGTTGAGAGCGAAGACCTCGACCGTCATGCTTCCCCGGTCGGTCTTAGGCGCGACGGTGCCGTCCCGGTGGAACAGCAGGTGCTGCTCCGGATTGTCAATGCAGGGATCGAGGAGTAGCGCGTCCTCGGCGGCCAGGTCGTCGCCCTCGTTAGCCCGCTCTCCCCTGACGGGGAAGCGGGATCCACATGATCTTGCGCAATCCGGGCAGGCCGGATAAAGGTTGCGCCACTGGTATGCCAACCACCCGTAGTGCCGGAGGCTGACTTCGCCCTGTAACCCCACGGCGCCCCATGGCGGCCGGTGATGGGTTACCGTGGCTCCTGGCAGTCGGGATGACGGCGTGGCGATGATCGACTCGCAGTAAGCACAAGTACCGCCGGTCATCGACACCAGTGCGTCGAAGACCTCGTCCGAATACAGGATCTTGTCGAGTTCCGGGCCGCGTGAACCCGCTGTCTGCCAGGCCTTCTTGAATTGGCGCTCGAGCCGGGGCCTCGCCTCGGCGAGCGCTGGGGGTTCGCGCATGCGCACCAACCGCTTCACTAATCGACCCCTCTCGGTCGCTCCGCCAAAATCGTCTCATTTCTTGGCCGGACGCGAAGGCGCTTCCGCGAGGAGTCATGCAGTGTATTTCCCACCCAGCGCCCGCGTGCCCGATGCAACAGAGCGTCGCTGCGCAGGGGTGTCCATCCGGGTCACTCAAGACGCAAAATACCGCCCCAAAATTCGAACATGGAGGTCTTCCTGTCGGTGAGGCACTTCCGGGCACATAGCGATCTGCGTTCCGCCTAGGTATTCCCTGTGTTGTGATGTCCCAGGGGATTTCGCCTGTCCGATTCAGGCAGTCGGCGTGTATAGCTGGTGCACCAGCGGGCTATACGCGCCATTCACCAAAGCGTGATTCCGTCCGCGACGCAGCTAACCCCTGTCCGCGATGCCGGGGTACGGCCGGGGTACAGATCCGCGCACCCCTATAAAGCGTTCGACAGCACGTATGACGTCTACCTCGCCGAACAGTGGAGCCGATGACGGGAATCGAACCCGCGTATTCAGCTTGGGAAGCTGATGTTCTGCCATTGAACTACATCGGCGAGATGTTCCTGACCTGCAAGAACTCCGTTCAGCGCGCCTGGCCGCGAGGCTCGGTGTCACAGAATGTCACAACTCGCTCCAAACTCGCTCCGGCGTCCTGCAGTGCAGCAAACTGCGAGTGAGCATACAGCCGCATGGTGAGGCTGGCGTCCTTGTGTCCGATCCACGCCGCGATCACCGCCACCGGCACGCCCTGGAAGTGCATCAGGGTCGCGCAGGTGTGCCGGGCGGCGTGCAATTTGATGTGCCGCAGACCCGCCGCCTTGACGGCTTCGCGCCAGTAGCGCGACAGCACGCCGGGGAGTAGGGCTGCCCGGCCTCGTTGCAGACCACGTAGGCCCACTGGCCACCGGCACCGCCCAGAGCCAGCCGTTCTGCCGCCTGGCGCTTGCGAGCCGCCTTCAGCACTGACACCAGCCGGTCCGGCAGCGGCAGGGTCCGGCGCGATGTCTCCGACTTCGGGTCACCCTCGACGGTCTTGCCTCCGGCGTCGACACGGCTATTGGCGACGGCCAACGTCTTGCGCGTCTAGGTCGACATCAGACCACCGCAGTCCGGCGATCTCGCCGCGCCGCAGACCGGACAGCGCCAACTCCCACGCATGGCCGAGACGGTCGCTGGCGATGGCCCCCAGGAGCTGCCGCACCTCGGCCTCGGTGTAGGTGTCAATTCGCCTGTGCGGCGGCGCGATGCGGTCAACGTGCTCAGCGACATTGCGAGCCACCAGGCCCTGACGCTGCGCATCGGCGAGAAGCATGCTCGATGACTGGGTGACCTTGTTCACCGCGAGGGCACCCCACGGGCTGCGAACATGCGCCCTTGGCTGTCGTGGTGCCACCGGCCACCAGATCGGACACCAGGGCGTCAACGTCGGCCTTGGTCAGCCGCTGCACGGGCATATCACCATGACGGTCCCGCAGCGGCGCGAGGTCGTAGGCGAGCTTCGCCCGTGACGACGCACGCAGCCGGTGCCGTCCGGCGAGATAGGCGGTGATGACGTCACCGACGGTGTTCTCGCGGCGTGGTACGAACCGGCCTGTCGCGGCTTGGTCGCCGATCTCGGACAGCGCGCGACGGGCCTGGGCTTCGGTGGCGTAGCGCCGCCGGATCTGTTGACGAGCGCCGGTTTCCGGGTTTACGCCGGCGTCGACCGTAAGCTGATACCGCACAACCTGTTTCCCGGTACGGCGATCAGTGACCTCGATCTTGCGAATTTGCGGCGGTAGTTGCGTTCTCATCCCTCGACCTCGTCTCGTGCGATGAACTCGCCGATCTCTTTATTCATCCGCAAGATCTCATCAGAAAGCCTCGTAGCGCGATCTAGCGCGGGTCCGAGCAACTCATCGTCGTCGGCCCCGATGAACCTCATCGCGCCCCGCTTGGCCGACCACGCCATGCGCTCCTTCTCGGCCCGTTGGCGGATCAGGTTCAGCAAATTGGCCTCGTACGAATCCTGCCGCGCCACAGCCCCCTTCGCCATGCGCTCGTCTCCGCTAAACCATGCAACCGCTCCTACGGTTGGGATTGCATGGCCCGGCGTGACCTCTGTTTGGTCATCAGGGTGACCGCTGAACAGCAGCATGATCGGCGGGACCTCTAAAGCCATGGCGATTATGACCAACTCAGCGACATCGAGGCTCTGTTTTCGGCCGTTCTCGTAATTGGTAAGCGTGTTGCGAGTTATCGGAAAGCCCAGTTCAACCGTGATGTCGGCGAGCTGCTGAGCCGAAAGGCCTTGACGTTCTCGTGCGCGCTTCACGGCCAGTGCCACCCGCTTATGCAGGCGGCCCGTCCACGCGCCGGTGCTCGCGGCGTTGCGTTGTGCAGTCACAACACAAATCTACACGGTTTGCCGCAGTACACAGGGCAGCAGTACAACGTATCCAGGCTTGCTACAACCAGATAGTGGCCCGACAACACAGAAAGGAGGTGACATGACCGAACCATCGACAACAACCGCGAACGCCGGCGCCCAACTCCTGGATGTTGATCAAGTCGCGTCTCGGCTGAACATCGGACGCTCGACCGTGTTCAACCTGATAAGTGGCAACAAGCTTCGCAGCGTGAAGATCGGACAGCGGCGGCTAGTAAGTGAGGCCTCGCTGGCCGAATTTATTGAGGGGCTGGACCGGCAGGCAGACGCGAACCCGTGGCCGCCGCGACCGGTGCGGCGTCCCAAGCTCCCATGCGAGAGTCGCCGTGCGCCTGAGGCATCGCCGGAAGTGTCGCAATGAGAATGCGTGTCGTCGTGCCAGCTTTTTGGGACGACGAGGACATTGGCAATCTGTCTTGGGATGCGCGCCTGACACTCGTCGGCATGTGGTCCTACGTGCAAGACAACGGAGTCGGCAAAAATAGCGTCGCGTCTATCATCGGCCGACTGTTCGGCAACGACGCCGAGAAGGACTACGAAGCAACGCGATTGCGTGTCAACGGTGCGTTAGACGAGCTGTGTGCCGCGGGATTGATAATCAGATTTGAGCACGCGGGCGTGAAATACGTTGAGGTCGCTAACTGGCGAGCATGGCAGAACCCGGACCGCCCGTCTAAAACCAGATTTCCGACGTCTGCCAGTGTAAGCGGCAAGGCTCGCGAGATGCTCGCGAGTGCATCGAGAGATTCACCCGAGGTGCTTCCGAAAACATCGCGCGCGGAGTCGGAGTCGGATTCGAAACTGGAGGGGGGAAGTCACCCGCGAGGCACTCGCGAGTGTTCGCCGCCGCTACCCGAAGCGGCTTACCCCGGTCCCCGCCCTAAGTGCTCGAGACATCCCGACGGGAATGCATCCGAGCCGTGTGGTGGGTGCGGCGCCGGGAGACGTTGGGACGAGGAGCAGGCGCAGGCCGAGAAGCGGCGGCAATTACAAAAATTAACCGAGGCCAAAAGACTCCGCGAGAACTGCACGATCTGCGGCGGTACAAACTGGATTCCTGACACCGAGCCCGCTGTGAGCTGTGACCACCTCCGCGGGCAGCCGGTTACTGGGACGCTGACGCGCAATGAAGTTCGCGCGCATTAGGGGGCGACGAAACATGCCGACCTAAGTGGGAATTGCTGCACTACGCAGTGATTCGCGTGATCAAGCCGATAACCACCGGGGTCAAGACTGTCGTTCAGACCAGACAGGAAAACAACCCCGAATGGAGAGAAAGAAGTTGACAAAAATGTTCGACATCGAACGCGATCCGATTATGCCCCCAGACGACGGAGGGGGAATGCAAACGATCGACGAGGCCCGAGACCGCATCCGCCATGCTTACGCGACCGGCTGGGCGCACCTACAAGCCGTCGCAGACCGAGTCAGTGTGCTGGCCTACGAGGGCAGCCTAAGCGCCGACGACCGCGACCGGATTCACGTTCACCTGCGCGAGGTGTTTGGTGGGCTTGATCGCCTCTACGGCGAGGCGCGCGACCAACTCGCCATTGACGACGACGATGAACCCTGCTGCATCACTTACAGCGACAACAGCCCGGTCTATTCGACCGTCGGCCCGACTAGACAGTTTCCATCGGCCGCCGTGTACTGCGGCGACCTCGGGCCGGCGGACGAAGTCGAGCCCGGCTCAGAGGTGATCGTCGCCCAGCCGCCGAATTAGCCTACGGCAGAGAGTCGGTAGCATATTTTCATTCCGAGTCGGAAGCGAATTGCGGCGCTGAGGCGAGAACTTTTGCACGTCACCTGAGCCCGCGACCGCGCCCAAAATCAGCGTGGTTGGCGACGTCGCACGAGTCACTCGCCGTATTGCCAGTGCTGGGCAAAATCCAGTCTGAGCTGCGAGGAAGGAATAAGCGAGCCAGGACTGCGTTGTACAAAGTGGAGGGATTGATGAGCGACGAACCGAAGTGGTCTTACTACGCAGACGCTCTGCCGGAGTACGCCACCAAGCTAATTCGAATCGGCGACGTTGCGGCGGAGCGTTATTCGGCCCACGACGGCTGGGTGGAGGCGAACGGCGTTGAGGGCGAGGTCAGGTGGACAGGCGACTGGGATCCGATCTGGGGTGACGATGTCGACACCGTCATCGCGAACATTGACAAACCAAAGCCTCGCAAGGGGTTTGAGGAGCAGAGTCATTGTTGGCGGCTTAGGGCGTTGTTCGGTGCCTACTTAGATGCCATCGAGGCGGGGCTGACGACAGCAGACCAGATACCGCAGGAGTCTGGTCTGAACGACGAGGTAATTGCTGCGCTCAAAGTCGTTGAGGATTGGGATCTTTCTGATGAGTGGCGCTGGTGCAACACTCCTGTCGACGAGCGGGGCCATTACCCGATCTTGCAAGCTTATTTCGCGCTGGGTGCGCAGTGCCGAGAGATAGAAATCGAGTTGGAGAGCGAAAGTTAATGCAACTCCGTCCGGCCACTCGGAACGGAACTCGGATTTAGCGGTTTGCCATGTGCGATCTTGGTGCAGGGACGAAGTGTCAGCGGAGTCTTTACAAGCGCACCCGCGACCGAAACGCTCTGTTGGACCACGCCCGGCCGTTGCCGATCGCGTCGTTGATCGGGCCAAGTCGTTCGGCGCAGCACCGCTCGGAGAACAAGCTGCGAGGAGACTTGCGCCCACGCAATCGTTGCGTGCCTGTTTGCGATCGGGCCTCGACGAGCCCGACGGAACATGAGCGCGCGCATCGATATTTGGCTGTCTCAGTACCGGCCGACCGATTTCACGTTGATGCAGCACAGAGTCACTGTCGGCAGAACGCTAGGCCGATCGGGCTATCCGCCGGCTATCGGTCACATTCTTCGGAACTACGTCGAGCTGGATCAGGGTCGGAGTCGTCATAATCGCCGTTTATCGGCCTGACTCGTGCGGCGCCTGGCGCCCTCCCGCATCACTGTCGCGGCAACTCTTCAAGGTTGTAATCGGCCCACTGCTCGCCGAACGCAGCGGCGTCCGCGTTTGCCTGGAGCCACCGATCGTGTGCTGCGCAGCGCCGATGGAAATCTCCGACATCGAGAACGCCTTCGATCGATAAGTCCATCGAATTGCTAGTCCTCCTGCGATGCGCAACCAAGCTTGACGTAAGCACTCATTATCGGCGGTTGCGAGTGAGGAGTGCCCCCGCGGGCTTCCTTTGAGCGCGGCGGTGTCATCTTCGCGCACCCGCTTCGACTGAAAGCTGGGGAGCAGTTCGCTGGGGTACTCGAGTAGCTAATGCATTGCAGCGGATAAGTCTTCAAGATTCTGGTCGGCCCAGGCCTGACTAAACGTGACGGCATGGGGGTGTTCCTGCATCCATCGATGGTGCGCGTTGCAGCGCCGACGCATGTCCTCAACATCCACGCAATCCATACTTCAGAAGGATAGACCTGCGCCGGCCCGCACCGTCATTCGTGCGAAGAGCCGGAAACGCTCGCCAAAGCGTTCACGATGCCTTGGGACTTCGACGCGGTTGTGTGGGGCCTTGTTCCGTGCCGCGGTTACACGGGATCGAACGACGCGATGAGCTAGGTGCCGTTAATCTCTTTCATGCCGACCTTGACGGCGTTGGCCGCGAACGCCCCGCCCTCCGTCGTCTTGCTGGCGTGCACGTGATCCATGCCTGAGCCCGCTAAGCGGAGGGGGATCGTCCTGCCCATGCATGACTGAACATGACGGTTGGCTGCTGACTGATCTCTGCAGGTTATTGTTTGGCTGGTGCGCAGCGATCACTGACGGAGCCGAGTTTCACCGTGGGACGCCCGTGCGGTTGGGCCATTTCCCAATTCGACCAGATACCTACCGAATACGGGCCTTGTGCGCCGTTCTGTTCGTAAAACCCCTGCGGGTCATAGACTTTCGCTTCGGGATAGGGCCACGGGCATGCCACGGAGGTCGAGATCCTGGTCCATTTGAAGGAGGCAAAAGCGAGCCCGTACACCAGATAGAACACATTGACGATGATGAGCATGACGATAAACGACCCGAGCGCGGGTCGGCCCGTGAAGATACGGGCCCGCTGGGCCAGTTTCTCGGACACCGTGCGACCGGTGTCGTCCCGGTAGACGAGCACTCCCGCAGGAATCATGACGAGGGTGACGAGCGAGGATTCCCAGAGCAGCGGAAACTGATGTGGCGTGCCCACAAAGATCGATCCGAATGGGATCACCTGGGAGTACATGTAGAGCCCGGTGTGGATCATCGAGACCTCGAGGATCATGTCGATGACAAAGCCGATGACGAAGATCAGAACACCGAGGCTGATCAACGGGTGGCGCCACACGAATGAGTCGTGCGGCTGGCGGGCTTGAATCTTGCGTATCGCCCAGGCCGCCGGGAAGTACGGGCCGAACTGGAACATCACGTAACCGAAGACGACGAACGGTTCGACCGTGGGTGCGAGCGAGACCAAGGGCCATGACTCGGGCCAATGCCATAGCCGCGGGTCGTAGACCGCGTAGGGCGCCCAGTTCATGATCGGGTCCTGCCAGACGATGATCGTGGTGACAAGGCCCATCAGGATGTAGGGGTGCGGCCCGAAGCGACGCCATCCCCAGACGGCCGCCACGATGAGCCCGATCACCGCGATCAGGGTGAAGATTTGTAGGACGGGGATCCAATGCTGGTAGCCCAGCAGCGGCCGGTAGGGCCGCGGTGTGCCTGGTACCGCCGGGTTGCCGATTCGCGCGTCCGGGAAGTCCCGGACGTACCACCAGACAGCCACG
>CAWCRJ010000001.1:0-28382 GCA_963797865.1 uncultured Actinomycetota bacterium | reverse complement strand
GTGGCGCTGCGGTCAGCCGGCGGGGCGTCCTGAAACGTCAGCAGCGACAGCACCAGGGCCGCCGTGGCGATGCCTGCGATGATCCAAAACAATGGACGCCACCCGTTGGCTTGCGCCTGGATGCCGCCGACGAGCGGTCCTAGTGCGACGGCGCCGAAGATGCAAACGTTGAGGATCATCGCCGTCCAGCGCAGCTTCGAGATGGAAAACGCGACGACGAGTGGCGGGACGGCCGCTATCAGTAACAAGCTGGTGCAGAGGCCCTGCAACACGTGACCAGCGATGAAGAACCCAGCGTCGGGAGCGGCCGCCGCGAGCACCGAGCCAAGCGTCAACAGCGCGGCATAGAGGACCAGCATCCGACGCTGGGGAAACGATGGATCAAGAGCAAAACCAGGACCGTATCCGACGGCGTCGCCGGCGTTGGCCATGCCCGAGGTCAGACTCATCGCCTGGAGACTCATATGCAGGTCCTTGGCGATGATTGGGGTGATCGGCTGCAGTGCCGCCGAGGGCGCCAGGTACGGGACCAGGGCGAAGATCACCATCGCCGCGGCGGCCGGATAACGGCCTGTCCAGGGGCCCTGCCGCATCAGTCGATCTCACATTCCACGGTGGTCGCCTCATCATAGGCTCACGGCGCGCCGGCGAGCCCCCCGGGCTGCTCAAAAACCGAAGGAGTCGAGTCGACTCGGCGGTCGTGTCGTCGCCGACGCACTCCCTGTGGCTCGCACCGGTCCCCAACGGCGGGCTGGTGGCGCGCCGGCCGGACTGCCGGGATGGCAGACGAATCAGAAGCCATGACCTGATTCGACCCGAAGGGGCGATCGGGTTCCGAGTCGTCTGCTTGTCTTATCACCAGGAGTGTGAGTGAGCGAGCTTGAATTCCTCAACGCGCTGCGTGTCGAGATCGTGCGCCACCGCGCGCTGCGACCAGGAGCCGGTCGGCACGAGCTGTTTCAGACATCGAGGGTTGAAGACCCTGCTGGGTGGCGCCTTTGACCAGGTGACGTGTCGCTGTCGGAAATCCTCCAGCACGGTGATCTGGGGCTCGGGACCCTGAACGGGCTCGACGGTGAGTTGATCGTGATCGATGGACAGGCGTGGAAGGCCAATCGCGACTGCAAGCTGATCCGTGCGCCGGGCTCGTCGAGGACGCCCTACGCCGTGGTCGTACCGTTCTCACCGGGGCCGCCGATCACCCTGCGCGGGCCCTTGCACTTCGCCGCCCTCGGGGAAGCCGTCGGCCATAGACTGCAGGGCACGATACGTCCGGTCGGGGTGCGAATCGACGGCCACTTCGAGCACGTGCGCGTCCGCTCGGTGCCAAGGCAGAGACGCCCGTTCCCCCAACTGGCCGAGGCACTCGCCCAGCAACGGATCAGCGATCTCCAAGACGTGTCCGGGACGATGGTCGGCTTCGGCTTTCCGGATGCGCTTGAAGGCATCGAGATGATCGGGTGGCACCTGCATTTCGCAAGCGACGCTCGAACCCGAGGCGGGCACGTCCCCTGAGGTTCGCGCTCCGAAACGGTGTCGCTCACCTCGACGACGCGACCGAGCTCCAGGTTGAGCTGCCACCGGCCGTCGACGTTCACGACCAGGCCGTCCTCGATCAGGACGCGCTGCGACGGCTCGAGCGCGATGGCGAGCGCTGACCGGCGGCGTTGACATAGGCAGCTTCGCCGGGCGGCCCATCTGTGGAGGGACACTCGCGTCCGCCCTCGCCAGGCGACCGCGCAACAGAGCGCGCTCGGCGGGCTGCGCAAGGTCGCCGCGCGCAGCGTGGGCGAAGATGCGGATGACCTCCGGGGGCGGCACCGGAGGTCCACCGCGGCGGCCGCCGAGGCCCCAGAGCGCGGCCGGCGTTCCGTCGGGATTCTCGAGTGGGACTGCGATCCACCAGGCCAGGTTGAGCCGCTCCCCGGTCCCCCCCGGGGAGCGCGGAACGGTGGGGTCGTGGACGACGAGGCGCGCACCGCCCTCGCGCAGGGCTGACCACGTCGCAGTCCCGGGCTTCGCGGGCGGCACCGCCGAGCGCAGCCAAGTGGTCAGTGCGGGATCGTCCGCGACCTCGGCGGCTAGGCGGCGCAGCACGCCTTCGTGCACGAGGTCCACGCACGATACGTCGGCGACGGTCTCGAGGGCCAGCGCACAAAGCGTCTCCAGACTGGGCGGCGTGACGGGTGGCGGGCCGGGTCCAAAGGCCATCGTCACGGCAGTGCCGCGCCCGCCGAGGCCCGGAGCGACATCGAGCGTCTGCGCCAACGCGCCCACCATGGCCAGGCCGTGCCCAATCCCAGGAGAGTCGCGACGTGGCCCAATGCCCGCGCCCTCGTCGGCCACTTCTACGATGAACCGCTCGCCGTCGACGTGACAGCTGACGCGGACCTCCCCGCCCTCCTCGCCGTCGTAAGCGTGAACGACGACGTTGGTGACGATCTCGGACACGCCTAGCGCGATGGCCTGGATCACCTCGTCCGAAGCGCCCGCGGCAGAGGCGAACTCCGCAACCCCGCGACGCAGCATGGGGCAGGAGGGCCGGGCGGGCAATACCACGCAGCACTTGGTCTCGGTGGGCGCGCCACGACAGAACCCTAGCTCCGAGCGCCACCCAGCCGTCGGCGCATGGGCCATTGTGCGAACTCTGTCGGCAGTACGGTATACGGGTGGGCACCGGAGGCATGGAATGAGAAGAGTTCGTACGCGGCGCTGCGTGTGGCCCATGTGCATGCCGTGCGCGCGGCGTTGGAAGATCACGTCACGCGCGTCGACTGGCCCGCCGATCGGATCGAGCGCTACCGGACCGAGCGCTTGCGGGCGCTGCTGAGCTACGCGCGGTCGCACTCGCCGTTTCACGCAGCTCGGATGAAGGGCTTCGATCCGGCCTCCGCCACGGTCGCGGATCTCGCGCGGCTCCCTCCGATGGTCAAGCAGGAGGCGCAGGACGAGTGGGACGCGATCGTGACCGAGCCCGGACTTGATCGGGCCGAAGCTGAGCGGATCGTGGGCGAGCAGACGTGGTTCTCATATACGTCGTCCGGTTGCCAGGTGTTCAGCTCCGGCGGATCCAGCGGCGTTCGTGGGGCTGTACGTGTGGTCCTGGGAGCTGTTCGTGACGCTTCGCGTGTTTGGCGTGGCGGATGCAGGTGCGCGACGGAGCGGCAGGCACGCGACGGGGGCGAGCCGCGCAAGACCAGATGCGGTCTTGCCGTGCTCGAGGCCGGCGAACCGCCGCACGCGGAGTACCCCTTTGTTCGATGTGGCGACCGACCCCCCGTGATGGAGACGGTGGTCATCCCCAGCCGGCTGCTCCGTTCGAGCAGGTGCGGAGCCGAGGTGGCCGACACGTTATGCCGACACACCTTGTCGGCTACGCGTCCGTGATCGGGCGCCTCGCGCGCGCATCGATCGCTCGCGGAGCTCGATATTTAGTCCCGTCCGCGTAGAGCACGAATTCCGAGCCGCTCAGCTGAGGAGGATCGCGAGACCATACGCACGGCGTGGGGCGCAACGGTCCACAACCTGTGGGGGGTCCACCGAAATTGGCGTTCAGGCGGTGGTGGTTTCCGCCAAACTGGGCTGGAATATCGTGCCCTACACGATCATTCGGCACGGGCCGGCGGGTCCGGGCATGTTACAGCGGTGGGTGCAGCAACCCGGCGACGCGGTGGATACCGAGCCGCGGCCGGGGCCGGATCTGGTCGACCTGTTTCCAGCGGGCACCAGGCAGCCGGGTTACTTGCCGGTGCTGCGCGCTCTCGACTACGCCGGCGACGAGGTCGTCCTGATGCACGCCGACGACATTCGCCTGTGGCGGATGGCGGTGTTCGACGTGCTGGTCAACAACGCCGATCGCAAGGGCGGCCACGTGCTGCGCGACCTCGACGGCCACATCTTCGGGGTGGATCACGGCGTGTGTCTGCACGTCGAGACAAACTGCGCACCGTGTTGTGGGGGTGGGCCGCCAGTCCGATGACGACCAGACCCTAGAGGCCGTCGCCGGGCTGATCGATGCGCTCGACGACGTTCGGCGACGAGCTGGCCGGGCATATCACCCGGGCGGAAATTGCGGCGCTGCGCCTGCGCGCGCACGCGCTGCTGGACAGTCCGGTGATGCCGGGGCCTAACCGGCATCGCCCCATTCCCTGGCCGGCTTTCTAAGGTGATCGCAAGGCGGCGCCGCCATCGGTGAAGGCCGAGGTTCGCCATCGGCGATACTGAAGCGGTGAGCAACCGCCCGGACGACTGGCGACCTGACCGATGCCGCGCTGGCCGCCGATCTCGCCGCGGACGCGGGGGAGTTGCTGCTGAAAGTCCGCGACGAAATTGGTTTCGGTTATCCATGGGCGCTGGGGGACCCGGGCGACAGCCTGGCAAACGCACTGATCCTGCGGCGGTTGCGGGAGGAGCGGCCCGGCGATGCGGTGCTCAGCGAGGAGGCGTACGACGATCTGGCCCGGCTGAAGTACGACCGGGTTTGGATCATCGACCCCTGGACGGCACCCGTGAATTCTCCACGCCGGGGCGCGACGACCGGGCGGTACATCAGTTGTGGCAACGCCCCAGCAACGGCCAGCGCGAAATCACCGACGCGGCAGTGGCTTTGCCGGCGCGCGGAAACATGGTGTACCGCAGCGACACCGTCGCCGCCGCACCGCGCGTGTCGGCGTACCCACACCATCCGGGTCGCCGTCAGCGCCACCCGGCCCCCGCGGTATCTGCACCGGATGCGGCAGATGCTGGCCATCCAGCCCGTGGCGATCGGCTCGGCGGGCGCCAAGGCGATGGCCATCATCGACGGGGACGTCGACGCCTACGTGCATGCCGGCGGTCAGTGGGAATGGGATTCGGCGGCGCCGGCCGGGGTGGTGATGGCCGCCGGCATGCACGCGTCTCGGCTGGACGGATCGCCGATGCGCTACAACCAACTCGACCCGTATCTGCCCGACTTCGTGATGTGTCGCGCCGAGGTGGCGCCGATCCTGCTCGGCGCCATCCGCGGCGGGTGACTCGGACTGGCAGCGAAGCCGCGCCTGGGCTTGCGCGTTCATCGCGCGTCTCCTTCTCAGCCCGCCGCGCGGGCTGCATCGTCTCCGCGCTTAGGCGATTGCCATGCAGTCGTGGTCTTCCCCTGAGGTTCCGGTGTTGTCGGGACGCGGTCCGGAACTTCGGCTCTACGACACGTCTGACCGGCAGGTGCGTCCCGTGGCGGCCGGGTCGACCGCCACGATGTATGTCTGCGGCATCACGCCCTACGACGCGACCCATCTGGGGCACGCGGCCACCTATCTGGCATTCGATCTGATCTACCGGCATTGGCTGGATCTCGGCCACGACGTGCACTACGTGCAGAACGTCACCGACGTCGACGATCCGCTGTTCGAGCGCGCCGAGCGCGACGGCGTCAATTGGCGCGACCTCGCCGAGCGTGAGGTCTCACTGTACCGCGAAGACATGGCGGCGCTGCGAGTACTGCCGCCCCGCGAATACGTCGGGGCGACCGAGGCCATCGCCGAGGTCGTCGAACTCGTCGAGAAGATGCTGGCGTCGGGCGCGGCCTACGTCGTCGACGCGCGAATACCCGGACATCTACTACCGCGCCGACGCCACGCCGCAGTTCGGCTACGAATCCGGCTATGACCGCGACACCATGCTGCGCCTGTTCTCCGAGCGCGGCGGCGACCCGCAACGGCCCGGCAAGACCGATGAGCTCGACGCTTTGCTGTGGCGGGCTGCGCGGCCCGGGGAGCCCAGCTGGCCCTCGCCGTTCGGTCCTGGCCGCCCAGGCTGGCATGTCGAATGCGCGGCGATCGCACTCAGCCGCATCGGCAGCGATTTGGACATCCAGGGCGGGGGCAGCGACCTCATCTTCCCGCATCACGAATTCACCGCCGCCCACGCCGAATGTGTCCGCGGCGAGCGGAGATTCGCACGCCACTACGTGCACGCGGGGATGATCGGCTGGGACGGGCACAAGATGTCCAAGAGCCGCGGCAACCTGGTGCTGGTGTCACAGCTGCGGGACCGCGGTGTCGAGCCGGTGGCCGTCCGGCTGGGGCTGCTGGCCGGACACTACCGCGGGGACCGGTACTGGAGCGATCAGCTGCTCGACGAAGCAATCGCCCGGCTGCGGCGCTGGCGCGACGCGACCGCGCTGCCGGCGGGTCCGGACGCCGCCGACGTGATCGCGCGGGTGCGCCAATACCTGGCCGACGACCTGAACACCCCCAAAGCGCTTGCCGCACTTGATGGTTGGGCCACGGACGCGCTGGAATACGGCGGCCACGACGCCGAGGCGCCCAAGCTGGTGGCAATGGCGATCGATGCGCTGCTCGGGGTGGACCTGTAACGCGTCGCGACGGCAGGCCGTCCGACATGGAGCCGTCGGCGTATCGTGGCGTGCCGCAGCACATTCTGCGACCCTTGGCGATTCCAATCTGCGGAGTCCATTTCGCAAGGGCGTAATATTTGATAGAACCGATCTTCGAGGCGCCCGCTAATTCCGAACTCCTTACGGCGACAACAATTTAATCCCACATGTGTGGATTAATGGGTGACCAAGTTGTTTGCGTAAAAGGCCTGATTTCCGGGTATTCCAGCTAGGCTTGCTGGGAAGGTTGAGGGAAGTGCGGTGTACGGGGACTGTCGCTCGATGTGGTCACTAGCGGGCTATGTCGACGCGGTCAGCCACGAGTTAGCGACGCACACCAGCGACGTGTGGCGGGCCGAGCTCCAGCAACAGGCTCACTTGCGATGACAGCCGCCGATTCATCTCCAATTCCAAGCTTGGGCGACAAGCAAGGCCCCGCGGCGCTCCCGAGACGCGGGATGCCGGCCGCGGCCTCGGAAAGTCGGGAAGTTCGTCGTATGGTGCAGCCGGACAGCGGCTGGGCTTGGCCCATAGTGGCGCGAGCAGAGGAATTCCGCTGCGCGCTGGCGGCCCTCGATGACGGAGATCTCCAGGGCGTCGCATTGGTCGGCGACAGCGGAGCGGGCAAATCGACTTTGGTGCGGATGCTGGCAAAAAGGGCCGAGTTGGCCGGGGGGACGGTGCGCTTCGCTCTGGGCACTCAGGCGGGGTGCACTGTGCCGCTTGGCGCGTTTTCTCACGCGGTGGCCCTGGAGGGAGCTCACGAACCGGCCATGATGCTGGCCGCCGCGCATAAAACCCTCGGCCGCGACAAGAAGCTACTGGTCGTTGTCGACGATGCGCAGTTGCTGGATCCACTTTCAGCCACACTGGTGAACCAGCTCGCCGCCAGCCGCAGCGCACGATTGATCATGACCATCCGGTCGGGAGAATCAGTTCTTGACACCGTGACGGCGCTGATGAAAGAGCGACTGTTGCTGACCATCCACATCGACCCGTTCACGCGTGCGCAAACCGGGATGCTCGCCAGCGCGGTCCTCGGCGGCTCGGTCGATCAGCGACTGGTCGACGAGCTATACGACCGAAGCGCGGGAAACCTATTTGTACTGCGCGGTCTGCTGAGCGCGAGTCGGGAAAACCGAGGGTTGGCGTACACCAAACACGGCTGGCAGAGCGGAGGTCAGCTGCAGGCAGAGCGCGAACTCGACGATTTCCTGGAGTTTCGGCTGCGGTCCCTTACCGCTGACGAGTTGGAGGTCGTCGAGATCTTGGCGACTGCGGAGGTGTTGGATTGGGAGGTCCTGCGCGGGGTCTGTGATGGCGACGCGGTGGCAAGGCTGGAGCGCCGTGGGTTGATCCAGTTGACCGCCGATGAATCGCACACATTGGTGCAATTAAATCCCCCCATCTTGGGTGAAGCGGCGCTCCGGCACGCTGGAACGGTCAGGTCACGGCAGCTCAACGGCATATTGGCACAGGCTTTTCAGAAGCACCTGCAGGCCGGGGCGCGGCGCCCGCGCCCGCCCGACCCGCGCAACCGAATCCGGTTGGCGCAGTTGATGATGCGAAGCGACCTGGACCCGGACCTCGATGTGGTCATCGACGCAGCGGCGGACACGGTAGCGATGTCGAACGTGGTACTCGGGGAGGAACTGGCTCAATTCGCCTTCGATCGCGGTGGCGGTCCGCGGGCAGCACTCGTGCTTGCTGAATCGATGAGTTGGCAGGGCCGTGGCGACGAGGCCGAAGCCGTCTGCGTCGAAGTCGACCTCGAGGATGCCGACGAGTGGCTGATCGCGCGGTGGGGATGTCTGCGCGCCGCGAACCTCTTCTGGCTGTGCGGGGCCATCGAAGCAGCCCAACGTGTGCTAGCCGAAGTGAAAAGCCGTGTCGCGTCCAAGGCGAGTATGCGTGTCGTCATCGAGGGCCTTGAGTTGTCGCTTGCCTACTTCAGCGGCGATGTTGCGAGGGCGTTGGAGACGGGGCCGAGCCTATGCGCGCCCGATGTACCGCCGAGCGCGACCGTCTGGGCAGCTGCTCCGACTGCGAGTGCATTGGCGGCCGCCGGGCGGCCTGGCGATCTTCAAGGCATAGCCGATGCCGGATTGCGCGCGGCTGCGCTGTGCAAAGCGGGACCCGAACGGTTCGGGACAGGTATGGCTGAGGTTACGGTCGCAGCGTTCACCGGTGACTACCCGGCGGCCGAGCGGGTATGCGAGCGCTACGCCGCGATGGCTGCAGGCGTGGCCAGGGCAGAGGCCATGGTGGAAGCGATGCGCGGGTTCGTGCACCTTGCCCGCGGTGAGCTGGAATCTGCGTGCGGCGCATTCACGCATTCGATCTCCGAGTTGCGAACCCAAGGCTTTCCGTCGCCCTGGTTGGTGCTGGTGGCCGCCCGGCAGGCCCAGGCGGAAGGGGCGCGGGGAGACAGTCCGGCAGCCGCTGCCGCGTTGCGCGTTGCCGAGGAAGCGTACGGGCCGCAGGTTGCCGTGTTCTTGCCGGAATTGGAACTTGCCCGCGCCTGGAAGCAGGCATCCGTCGGCGAAACGACGGCCGCTCAGTTGCATGCGGCTCAGGCGGCACAGATCGCGCAAGGCGCCGGCATGCACGCGGTGGAGATGCACGCACGCTACACAGCAGTCCGTTTTGGTGATCGTGCGCATGCCGCGCGGCTGGTAGAGCTCGCCGGAACGTTGAGCACCGCATTGGGGGAAGCGATAGCTGCACATGCCCTCGGCCTGGCCGGCCACGACGGCGATCTGCTCGACGTTGCGGCACGCCGTTTCGCCGATCTCGGTGCATTGGCATCTGCCGCCGACGCGGCGGCTCAGGCGGCAAGCGAACACGCCCGTCGGGGCTACCGCGGCAAGGAAGTCGAGTCTTCGACCTGGGCCTACGGGCTGGCCAGCCGATGCGGACTGTCCACGCCGGCGCTAGAGGCTGCGCCGCGCCCGCTGCCGTTCAGCGGCCGGGAGCGCCAGATCGTGATGCTGGCGGTAGCCGGATTGTCCAACCGTGAGATCGCGACTCGGTTGGTTATTTCCGTGCGGACAGTGGAGGGGCACCTCTACCGCATCTTCGCCAAACTCGGCATCAACAGTCGCGACCAACTCGTCCACCTTATGAGCCAGGATTCCACCGGACACAACAAGTTATCTTGACGTCGCGATACCTCGTCGCAACGTCAAGGTGTCGCGCAACAAGCCCCACGACAACCACGCGGCCGGCTGAGGCTTCGGTAGCGGTGCTCAACCCCCAAAGGGAAACGCCATTCGCGCAACGCAATGCGCGGGGGAGGATGGGCATTATGGTGACCTTGCGGGCGCACTGACGCGTAGCAATAATTCGCGGTCGGGTTGGCGGCGAACTCCTATATCAAGTTAAACCGCACGCCGCCTGAGCATTTCGCGACCTCACGGCCGGGAAACCCGGGACGCGAACCCTTACGCAGCCAGTATCGAGTAACTACTCGATCTGGGTGCGCTCACCACTCTAGTCGGCTGAATCGCGTCACGACGTTGTTGCCGCCGGGGGAATCTCGAATAGGTAATAAGGGGGCGTTATGGGACTACAGAGTGCAGCGACTTTGTTAGGTGCGGGGACTTTTACGGGCCCGATATTTTCAAACCTCTGCGAGCGGATCGAAGGTAGGTCGACCGCGACCCCGATCATTCGCACGCGAGAGACGCTGGACGCGAGAGAGCTCGCCGCCGCCGCCCGGGCTCAAGCGGCGATCGCTCCAGAGCTGGCGGGTACCGTCGTACCGATTCTTGTCGACCAGCCCCAAGACGTGCTGGGCGCGCTCTTCACCGTGGGGCTTGCCGGCGGAGTGCCGCTCGTACTGAACGGACCCAGAGCGTTCGAATCTGCAGCCTCGGTGCAAAGCCGGGTCAACGATGTCAGCGAACAAGTCCACGCTCGATACGTATACATGCATGGCTCGTGGCAGGAAGTATCCTCAGAGTCGGTACGTGAACTTGCGTACCCGGACACCGCTTTCCTGCAGTTCAGTTCCGGAAGTGTCGGTAGCCCTCGGCCGCTGCGGATTTCGCATCGTGCTATTCGCGCCCAATTAGACATCATCGCCGAAGCTCTGGCGATTGAACCAGACGCGTCGGGGGCATCATGGCTGCCGCTCTCACATGACATGGGTCTCGTCAGCTCGTTGCTTACCCTGTGGCTAGGCTGCCCGCTGCTGTTATGGAGCCCCGAAGAGTTCCTGATGGCGCCGGCGCAGTGGGTGGCGCAAATGGCCGATCACCGGATTGGATTCTGGCCGGTCATCCCGGCTGGATTGCATCTCGCAACCAAGGCTCTGACGACCCGCGGCCACGACCTCAGCGCGCTGCGGGCGGTGCTGGTCGGCGCAGATATCATACGGCCCAACGTATTAACCGCATTCGAGTCGATTGCCAATTGCGGCCCCAATGTAGTGCGGCCGTGCTATGGCCTTGCCGATGCGACGCTGATGGTGACCTGCACTCCGCCAGATCGGCATTGGCGGACGGTGAGTGTTCCGAACGTTTGCGAAGGGAACGGGCGCCCCGTCGAATTGATGTCTGTCGGACGCCCGGTTGGCAACACCGAGGTGTGGATCGAAATCGAAGGGAAACCGGCAGGCGAGTTTGCCATCGGTGATGTGGTTGTCCGTTCAGCGTCGCGGTGTTCCGGTCCGTCCGGGGGTGAGGTCGTTGCTCCTTCGGCTCCCGTGCGCACCGGGGACATCGGGTTTATGGCCGACGGTGAACTGATTTTCACCAGCAGAGCGGCCGAGGTCATACGGGTGGCCGGCGAGGACTTTCTGCCGACCGAGGTGGAGCACTTCCTGATCGGGAGAGGGTTTGGCAAGGCAGGGCGCATAGCCGTGGTCGGGGTGGCCCGAGAGGCAATGACTCAGATGGTCGCGGTTATCGAAAACGATTCGGCGGTCAGCGACGACGTTGCAGCAGCGGCCTGTCGTCGCTACCTTCTGCAAGCCGCCAGGGAGGTCGCTCTCCCGTTGACGGAAGTCCGATTCGTTCCAAAGAACTGGCTGAGTAAGACAACCAGCGGCAAGTTGCGCAGGCGGCGAATCGCCGCCAACTTGATGGAGGGGAGTGGATGACCCGGTGATTCGCATGCCTAACGATGGTGAACTCCCAACTCGCAGAGTCGATCTCGCGTACCTCAGCGTGCTGCCTGACACCCTGGAAAAGGCTCGTGGGCAGGACGAGCCGTTAACCCTCGAGCGTGTGGTCGCCCAGATCATCAGAGCCATACGGGTTATTCGCCCGTCCCTTTCCGAGCGCGAATTGAACAGTGACACCAACCTCGCTTTTGACCTAGGCTTCGAGTCCGCAATCAGGGTAGAACTCTTGCTGGAAGTGCAACGCGCACTCGACGTCGACCTGAATGTCGGAGTCGCGGTGATGTTCGCGGAGATCACCGTAGCGGAACTCGCAGAGCTCATCGTGAAACTCGAAGACCGCAATCCGGACCAGTTCACGTGAGCGGCCGCGTCGGAGCCTCGGTTGCGCAAGAGGCTCTATGGTTCAGCCATAAGTTAGTTCCGGATGTGGCCAACAACATATCCGCCTATCTCGAGATATCCGGTCCGATGGATCAGCTGGCGATGGTTGCGGCATTGCGACACGTCTGTCGTGAAGCTCAGACCCTGCGTATCACCTTCGCAGAAGACGACGATGGGCTGCACCAAACGGTGCGTGATGCGGACGGGTGGGAACCCGATTTTTTCGACGTCAGTCATACAGGAAACCCGGAATCCGCCGCTCGTAGCGTGATTTCGGAGATGACGCGCCGAGCCTTCGACTTGAGCCACGACATCATGTACCGGGCAGGCTTGATCAAGCTAGACGAGTTGCGGCACTCTCTCTTCATTGTCGTGCACCATATTGTTTGTGACGGATTCGGTTTACTTATTGCCGTACGCCGCATCGCAGAGTTATACACGGCGCTGGAATCAGGTGTCGGTCCTTCCCAACCCAGGTTCTGCAGCCCGGAATTCGTTACCAGAGATGATTGCGTCTATAGGCGCTCTCAGAGTTTCTTTTCCGACAAGGAATTCTGGGACGATTACATGCGAGCATGGCCGGAGCCACTGAACATCTCCCAGACTGCAACCTCGCGCCAGCCAAGCACTTTGCATCAAGGCTTCACTCTCACGGGGGACGATGCACGTCGTTTGAGAAGCGCGGCGAACCATGTTGGCGTGTCGATGCCCCGGTTCGTGACCGCATCGTTGGCTGGGTGTTTGAGCCGAGCCTCTGCCGAGTCGCAGTTTCCGATCCGACTCTCCTCCGCGAACAGGTTCGGCGTCGCATGGAATACGCCATGCTCGCTTGCCAATGCTGTTCCGATCCGGGTCGACGTCGCACGAGGTATCAGCTTCAAGGACTTTGCACATTCACTTGACCGAGCGGTCGGCCAGGTGCTTCCGCGCGCCCGTTACCACATCTCTGAAATCCAGCGGGATACGTGCATGCTGAGAAGCCAAAGGAACCGGTTCGGTCCGATCTTCAATATTTTGCCATTTTTCGGTGACCTCAAATTCGCTGAAAGCCATGCGGCTTTTCGCGGGGCGTCTTTCGGCGCCTGCGATGACCTCGCAATCTCGGTGTGCTACGACGGGCGCCAAGCCGACGATTCTGGAGATGTTCACATTCAAACCGACGCGAGTGGGCTCCTGTATGCCGAACAGGATCTGCGTCGTTTCATAGGTCACCTGAAGCGTTTTCTGCAGGCTGTCACAGATGATCCGCACCGGCGCATCGATTTGATCGAGATCATTGATCCAGCCGAGCGTGCGCAGCTACTGGTTAGTTGGAACGAGACCGCCACGCCGATGCCGGAGGCGACCATTCCGGAGCTGTTCGCCGCGCAGGCCGCGCGGACGCCCGACGCGCCCGCGGTCGAGGACGAGGACGAGACGCTGACTTATCGCGAACTCAATGCTCGGGCAGACGATTTGGCCGCCCGGCTGAGAAGTCGGGGGGCCGGACCAGAAACCATCGTCGCCGTCGCCTTGTCGCGTTCGGTTCAGCTGGTGACTGCCCTGCTGGCGATCTCCAAGGCCGGCGCCGCCTATTTGCCGATCGACCCGAACTATCCTAGTGAGCGCACCGGCTACATTTTGGCCGATGCCGCCGCGCGGCTACTCGTCACCGACAGCGCTACCGCCGTGACACTGCCCGATACCGACGCTGCGCTGGTGCCGCTGGACGCGGCGGGATCCGACTGCCTCGGATTCGACGCCGGCGAGGCAGAACGGAACGACCCGCGGCCGCGGCCGGACAACCTCGCTTACGTCATGTACACCTCAGGGTCAACCGGGCGACCGAAAGCCGTTGCTGTCACTCACCGCAACGTGGTGGCGTTATTTGCGGGCCTCGACCCTTGGTGCCATTTCACGCATACGGACGTGTGGTCGTGGTGTCATTCGCCGGCGTTCGACTTCTCGGTATGGGAATTGTGGGGGCCTCTACTACACGGTGCGCGTGTCGTGGTGGTGCCCTGGGAGACGGTGCGCTCGCCGCGGAAGCTGTGGCAACTAATGCTCGACAAGCGCGTCACGGTGCTCAGTCAGACCCCCTCCGCGTTCTATGAGCTGATGCGCGCGGAGCGCGAATGTCCGCCGGTCGCGGCAAATCCGCCATTGCGAATGGTGGTCTTCGGTGGAGAGGCTTTGGATACGTCTCGGCTGCGGGGCTGGTATCCGGATGAGCGCGCGGACGCACCGAAATTGATCAACATGTATGGCATTACCGAGGCCACCGTTCATGCAACGCATCTGGAGCTGGCCCGCGAGCACGCGGCATGTGACGCATCCCCGATTGGTGGCCCGTTGGGCAATGTGCGGTTGTTTGTGCTGGATGGGGGGTTGTGTCCGGTGCCGGTGGGGGTGGCTGGTGAGTTGTATATCGCGGGTGCGGGTGTGGCTCGGGGGTATCGGGGTCGGGCGGGGTTGACCGCGGCGCGGTTTGTGGCGTGTCCGTTTGGGCCTGCGGGGGCGCGGATGTATCGCACGGGTGATGTGGTGCGTTGGACCGCGCAGGGGTCGTTGGTGTATGTGGGCCGGGCCGATCAGCAGGTCAAGATCCGCGGGTATCGGATTGAGCCGGGCGAGGTGGAGGCGGTGCTGGTGGCTCACCCGCGGGTGGTGCAGGCGGTGGTGGTGGCCCACGCTGTGGCGGGTGCGGCCGGCGGTGTGGGCGATAAGCGGTTGGTGGGTTATGTGGTGGCCGAGCAACCCGCCGCGGTCGAGGCGTGCGGTGCGGGGGTGAGCGAGGAGTTGGCGGGTGAGGTGCGCCGGTTTGCGGCTGCGCGGTTGCCGGAGTTCATGGTGCCGGCGGCGGTGATGGTGCTTGAGGCGCTGCCGTTGACGGTCAACGGCAAGGTTGATCGGCGGGCGTTGCCGGCTCCGGAGTTTGTCAGTGCGGTGGGGTATCGGGCGCCGCGTGATCCGCGCGAAGGGGTTTTGGCGGGGCTGTTCGCCGAGGTGTTGGGGGTGTCGCGGGTCGGTATCGATGACGGGTTTTTCGACCTGGGCGGGCATTCGTTGTCGGCCACCCGGCTGGTGGCGCGCATTCGGGCCGAACTGGGGGTCGAGGTCCCCATCCGGGCAGTCTTCGACGCCCCCACCGTCGCCCAACTGGCCCAATGGGTGGCCGCGCACGGCGGCGACCGCGTGCGAGCACCCTTGTTACCGCGGCAGCGGCCCCCGCGGATGCCGTTGTCATCCGCACAGGCTCGACTGTGGTTCATCTACAAATATCAAGGCCCGTCGCCGGCCTACAACATTTCGTTGGCGATGCGGCTGACCGGCACCGTCGATCCGGCCGCACTGGCCGGGGCCATCGGGGATGTGGTGGTTCGCCACGAAAGCCTGCGCACCGTGTTCGCCGAGGACGACGGAATCCCGTGGCAACGGATCCTGCTGATCGGCGCGGATGATGTGCCGGTGACGGTGACCGACGTTGCGGATGACCGGGAGCTGGCCGCAGCCGTGGCCGAGGCCGCAGAATACCCGTTCGAACTGGCCACCGAGATTCCGCTCCGGGCACAGCTGTTGCGCCTTTCGGCGACCAAACACGTGCTGGTGCTGGTGTTGCACCACATCGCGGGCGACGGGGCATCGTTGATGCCGTTGGCGCAGGATTTGGCCAACGCTTACGGCGCGCGGCGCGCCGGGCGTCTTCCGGCTTGGTCGCCGCTGCCGGTCCAGTACGCGGATTACACCCTCTGGCAGAAAGAGGTGCTCGGCCGCGAGGACGACCCCGACAGCGTCCTGTCGCGGCAGCTGGCCTATTGGCGCGCCGAGCTGGCCGGGACGCCGGAGCAGATCTCCTTGCCGTTTGACCGGCCCCGGCCGCCCGCGCGCTCATTCCGCGGCGAGTTGGTGCCGTTCGTCATTCCCGCGCCGCTGCGGGACCGGATCGAGCATCGGGCCCGGGAAACCGGGACGACCACCTCGATGATCCTGCAAACAGCCTTGGCGGTCCTTCTCCGTAAGCTCGGCGCCGACGACGACCTGACCATCGGCGGGCCCATCGCTGGACGCACCGACGAGGCGCTGGCCGAGTTGATTGGGTTCTTCGTCAATACTTGGGTACTGCGGCTCGACACCTCGGGCAATCCCCGTTTCGTCGACCTCCTGGAGCAGGTATCCGCCAAGGCGCTCGCCGCCTACGAGAACCAAGACCTTCCGTTCGAACGGCTCGTAGAACTGCTCCAACTGCCCCGCTCGGCGGCCCACCACGCACTGTTTCAGGTGTCATTCGCGCTGCTGAATACCCCCCTGCCCGCAATCAACTTTCCGGGACTCGGCGTCGATACACTCCCCGTGCACACGCACACCGCAAAATTCGACCTGTCCGTCAACCTCATTGAGCTGCCGCCTATCAACGGGCAGCGACAACCCCTGCCGGGGACCATCGAATACGCCACCGACCTTTTTGACCACGACACCGTAAACAAATTCGCCGACCGGTACCTCCGCATCCTGGAGGCGATTGCCGCCGATCCGGACCGGCGAATCGATTTGATCGAGATCATCGACGCGGCCGAGCGTGAGCAGATACTGACCGGTTGGAACGACACGGCTGTGGCGATGCCAGACTGGACTATTCCGGAGCTGGTTGCCGCGCAGGCCGCGCGGGCGCCCGACGCGCCCGCGGTCGAGGACGAGGACGAGACGCTGACCTATCGCGAACTCGACTCTCGGGCAGACGATTTGGCCGCCCGGCTGAGAAGTCGGGGGGCCGGACCGGAAACCATTGTCGCCGTCGCGTTGCCGCGTTCGGCTCAGCTGGTGACCGCGCTCGTGGCCATCCTGAAGTCCGGTGCCGCCTACTTGCCGATCGATCCCAGCTACTCCAGCGAGCGCACGGCATACATCCTCACCGACGCTGCTGCCCGACTCTTGGTTACCGACAGCGCGACTGCCGGGGCACTGCCCGACACAGACGTGCCCCTACTGCTCGTGCAGGCAAGCGAAGTGTGCGGCGCCGGGATGGCCACCGTCGGCCCGGCGCCGAGCCGCCTCCGGCCCGTGCCGGACAACCTCGCTTACGTCATGTACACCTCCGGATCAACCGGGCGGCCGAAAGCCGTTGCCGTCACGCACCGCAACGTTGTCAATATGGCGCTGCACCACTTCCCGGACGAAACCGCGCGGGCCCGGATGTCCATGACCGCGTCGCAAGGGTTCGACGGCTCGGCGGCGGAGACGTGGACGACGTTGCTGCGCGGCGGCACCCTGGTGCCACTGGCTGGACAACTGGACCTGGCCGCGCTTGAGCGGCTCATTGGCGAACGGAGCGTGACGTCGATGTTCATACCGACCCCGCTCTTCCATCAGTTGGCAGAAGAAGGCTCAGACTGCCTCGGCCACCTGAGATTCCTGGATACCGCGGGCGATGTGCTATTGCCCGCGGCACTCGACAGGTTCCGTCACGCGCATCCACGGCTGCCGATGATCAACGCCTACGGGCCCACCGAGGCCGGCGTCTGCGCGACGACGTACTCCATTCCCGCAAACGACGGGTTTCACGGCGCGTCGGTGCCGATTGGTGGCCCGTTGGGCAATGTGCGGTTGTTTGTGCTGGATGGGGGGTTGTGTCCGGTGCCGGTGGGGGTGGCTGGTGAGTTGTATATCGCGGGTGCGGGTGTGGCTCGGGGGTATCGGGGTCGGGCGGGGTTGACCGCGGCGCGGTTTGTGGCGTGTCCGTTTGGGCCTGCGGGGGCGCGGATGTATCGCACGGGTGATGTGGTGCGTTGGACCGCGCAGGGGTCGTTGGTGTATGTGGGCCGGGCCGATCAGCAGGTCAAGATCCGCGGGTATCGGATTGAGCCGGGCGAGGTGGAGGCGGTGCTGGTGGCTCACCCGCGGGTGGTGCAGGCGGTGGTGGTGGCCCACGCTGTGGCGGGTGCGGCCGGCGGTGTGGGCGATAAGCGGTTGGTGGGTTATGTGGTGGCCGAGCAACCCGCCGCGGTCGAGGCGTGCGGTGCGGGGGTGAGCGAGGAGTTGGCGGGTGAGGTGCGCCGGTTTGCGGCTGCGCGGTTGCCGGAGTTCATGGTGCCCGCGGCGGTGATGGTGCTTGAGGCGCTGCCGTTGACGGTCAACGGCAAGGTTGATCGGCGGGCGTTGCCGGCTCCGGAGTTTGTCAGTGCGGTGGGGTATCGGGCGCCGCGTGATCCGCGCGAAGGGGTTTTGGCGGGGCTGTTCGCCGAGGTGTTGGGGGTGTCGCGGGTCGGTATCGATGACGGGTTTTTCGACCTGGGCGGGCATTCGTTGTCGGCCACCCGGCTGGTGGCGCGCATTCGGGCCGAACTGGGGGTCGAGGTCCCCATCCGGGCAGTCTTCGACGCCCCCACCGTCGCCCAACTGGCCCAATGGCTCTCCCAGGAACACGCATCCGACTTTGTAGATCCCTTCGCGACAGTCCTACCGCTTCGCGTAGACGGGGCCAAGCCGCCGGTGTGGTGCATCCACCCGGCGGGTGGAGTCGCCTGGGGTTATCGGGGCTTGACCAAGCACCTTCACGACCGGCCCATTTACGGGCTTCAGGCGCGGGGAGTCGATAGCACTACTCCGTTCGCCACCTCGATCCCTGCGATGGTGGATGACTACCTTGAGCAAATTTTCGCCATCCAGCCAGAGGGACCTTTCTATCTATTGGGTTGGTCCTTCGGCGGTGTGGTAGCCCACGCAATGGCGATAGAGCTCAGGCGAAGCGGGCATGATGTCCCCCTCTTGGGCCTGATCGCCAGTGTTCCCAGATATGAGGGCGACCCGGTATTGGTGACAGAGTTCTCCGAAAGCGATACCCGCAACTTGATAAATGCGTGGGCAACCGAACGCTATGGCATTTCAATCGATGAGCCCGAATACAAGTCACTGGCGGACACTGTCATCGCGTTGACCAAAAATAGCGTTGAAATCTTGCAAGACTTTGTGTCGCCGATTTTCGACGGCGATTCAGTGCTGTTCATACCGACCATCGATGAGCCGAGATCACCAGAGCAATACGTCGCGGCGTGGGCGCAGCACTTGAAGGGGGCTGTCTCCGTACACCAAATTGAAAGCCGGCATTCTGACATGGACATGCCCGAGCCAATGGCTGCGATTGGCCAAGTACTCGACCTCGAGCTCGGCACTCATCACCCGGAACAGCATCGGCCCGCGACAGCGTGGAGGTAAAACATGGTTGGTACCGAACGCGCGTTACATGATGCCGTGGCGAGTGGGCCCGGGATCGCGCAGATGCTCAGGTTGGGATGGCGGCTGCCACGCCGTGGCGACGCCGCATTCGACGATCTGTTCGCCCGCTACGGGGATGTGGTCTGGTTGTCCTTGCCGGCCTCGCTGTCGCGGATCCTGTCAGGCGGATCGCGGATGGCGATGGTGCGGGAGCCAGCGTTGATCAAGCCGTTGCTGACGGCGCCCGCCGAGGTGGTCAACGCCACGGAACCACATCGCATCTTGGAGACGTTGTGGGGCGATCGGTCGTTGTTCTTGCTGAATGGGCCTGCGCACCGCCGGATGCGGAAGTTGATGTTGCCGCGGCTGCGGGGTCAGGCGCTGACACAGTGGCGCGAGCTGGTCGTGTCCAGGGTGGCGCGCGAGGTCGACGGATGGGTGACAGAGCCAGCGGTCGCGGTGCATCCCCGGATGCTCGACCTATCGCTCGAGCTGATCTTGAAAGTCGTGATCTCGGTGCCTGATTCGGCGATGCCGGAGTGGAAATCAGCATGGCAGGACTTGCTGAAAACAACGGCATCGGGACAGATCGCGGTCCGCGCCGTGCTGCGTTCGTTCGGAGCGATACGGTTCTGGCCTCGGTTCCAGCGCGAGTTGGACCGATGCAACCGGTTGGTGTTCGACGAGATCGCCCGCCGCCGACGCCACCCTGAGCTTGAGCACAACGATGTGGTGGATCTGTTGCAACATGCAGCCGGTGATCCCGTATCCGACAAGGAAATACGTGACCAGGTGTTCGCCATCATGATCGGCGGTTATGATCCCCCAGCGACGTTGGCGAGCTGGGCGATCGAACGACTGGTGCGTACCCCGCATGCGCTTGCCGCGGCGACTGCGGAGGCGCGTGGCGGCGACGAACAGATGACGTATCTGAACGCGGTCGTGCTGGAGACTCTGCGCTTGCGCCCTCCATTCATGTTCATCGTCAGACTGATCCGCCAGTCGCTCACCTTGGGGGAGCACCATTTCCCCGCCGGCACGGCAGTCATGTCGGTGATCCCGTCCGTGCACCGGCGGCCGGACCTCTACGACGACGCCGAGTCATTTCGGCCCGAACGGTTTTTGCAGGAGCGCCCGACGACCTACGGACACATACCCTTCGGCGGCGGGGAACACCGCTGCCTCGGCGACCGGTTGGCCATCTTCGAGGTCACTCACATCCTGGCCGCAGTATTGCGTTCAGTCGATCTGGCCGCTGTCGATCCGCACGACGAACAAGTCCGTCTGGAAGCCGGCGTTCACACCCCCGGCAATGGCGCTACCGTGCGGGCCAGTCGGGCCGGCTGACAGCCTGCTCAAACTCCCCGCGCTACAAAGTGGAATTGTCTCGCCGAGTAGTTCCAGCGCCAGTCGCTTGTATATTGCGCTCATTTGTGGGCTTGGCCCACTTGGTGGACGCAGGGGGTAATGGGCTTGCGCAATCCGGGTGAGTCTGGCACAGGCCAGAAGCATCGGCCGAGAACCTGACTCGCACTGGTTGCGGTACGTTTTCGGCCATGACCTCGCTGCGGGGCAAAGTCGTCTTCATTTCCGGCGGTGCCCGGGGCATCGGGGCGGAGACCGCTCGCCGGCTGCACGCCAAGGGCGCCAAGCTTGTGCTGACCGATCTCAACGAAGCCGACCTGAAGTCGCTTGCCGCCGAACTCGGCGAAGAACGGGTGCTGACGGCGGTCGCCGATGTGCGTGATCTATCCGCGATGGAAGCCGCCGCGGCCCGCGCCGTCGAGCGATTCGGCGGCATCGAGGTGGTGGTGGCCAACGCCGGCATCGCCAGCTATGGGTCGGTGCTTCAGGTCGATCCCGACGCATTCAGACGGGTGCTCGACATCAACGTGCTCGGCGTCTTTCACACCGTGCGCGCCACCTTGCCGGCGCTGATCGAGCGCCGCGGCTACGTGCTCATCGTCTCGTCGCTGGCCGCCTACACCGCCTGCCCCGGTCTGGCGCCGTACAACGCCTCCAAGGCGGGCGTCGAGCTGCTGGCCAATGCCCTGCGGCTGGAGGTGGCCCACCAGGGTGTCAAGGTCGGCTCGGCGCACATGTCCTGGATCAACACCGCCCTGGTCCGTGACACCCAGACCGACCTGCCGGCGTTCGGCCGGTTGCTGGCCAGCTTCCCGTGGCCGCTGAGCAAGACCACGACCGTCGACAAGTGCGCGGCCGCTTTCGTCAAGGGCATTCGGCGCCGTCGCACCCGCGTCTACTGCCCGCGCTGGGTGGCGCTGTTCCGCTGGGTGAAGCCGGTGCTGTCCAGTCCGGTGGGCGAGATGCCCCTGCACAAATCCACCGCCGAGTTGTTGCCCCAATTGGACGCCCAGGTTGCCGCGCTGGGGCGCTCCACCAGCGCCTACAACCGCGACCTCGGCAGGTCCTAGCGGGTGTGGGCCGCGCGTTGCGACGCGACGGCCGCCACCCGGTTGCGCACCAGTAACCATCCGGCGCTCAGCGCCGGAATGACGACGACGACCGTCGCGATGGTCCACGTGCCGGTCTCCTTGTCAAAGGCCATCATGACCAGGACACCGGCCAAGAACGCCAGGGTGAGATAACCGGAATACGGGGCCCACGGCATCCGGAACCGCGGCCGTTGGATCAGCCCGGCCTTGGCCAGCCGGTAGGCGCGCAGCTGACACAGCACGATCGTCGCCCAGCAGGCGAGGATGCCCGGCGCGACGATGTTGAGCACGATCTCGAAGGCTTGGCCGGGGTTGACGGCGTTCAGGGCGATCCCGAACAGGCAGATGGCGGCGGCCATCGTGATGCCGACGTAGGGCACCCCGTTCTTGGACATCCGGGTCGCGAACCGGGGCCCGCTGCCGCTGGAGGCCATCGAGTGCATGATGCGCCCGGTGGAATACAGCCCCGCATTCAGGCTCGACAGTGCGGCGGTGAGGACCACCACGTTCATCAGGTCCCCGGCGCCGTGGAAGCCGATCTTGGAAAAGAAGGTGACGAAAGGACTTTCGGTGGCCTTATACGACGTGTACGGCAGCAGCAACGCCAGCAGCGCCACCGACCCGACGTAGAAGACCGCGATGCGGGCGATCACCGCATTGATGGCGCGCGGCATGACCTTTTCCGGCTCGGCCGTTTCCCCGGCGGCCGTGCCCACCAATTCGATGGCGGCATAGGCGAACACCACCCCGGAGGTGGTGAGCAGCACCGCTAGCACGCCGGAGGGAAACAGTCCGCCGTGGTCCGTCCACAGACTCAGTCCGGTGGCGCGGCCGTCGATGCGGTAGCGGCCAGCGAGGAAGACGATCCCGACGACCAGGAAGGCAACCAGCGCGAGAACCTTGACCAGCGCAGCCCAGAATTCCAGCTCACCGAACCACTCCACTGAGATCAGGTTCATCGACAGCACGACGACGAGAGCGAGCAGCGCCAACACCCACTGGGGGATCGACTCGAAGGTCGTCCATCGACGCAGATAGGTGGCGATCGCGGTGGTGTCGACTATCGCGGTCATCGACCAGCCAAGGAAATACATCCAGCCGATGGCGTAAGCGGCCTTCTCACCGAAGAATTCGCGTGAATAGGACACGAACGAGCCGGAAGACGGGCGATGCAGGACCAACTCGCCCAGCGCTCGCAGAATCAGAAATACGAAAACGCCGCACACGGCGTACACCAGGAACATCCCGGGTCCCGCCTTGGCCAGCCGGCCGCCCGCGCCCAGGAACAGCCCGGAGCCGATCGCGCCCCCGATGCCGATCATCTGCACTTGCCGGGGTTTGAGTCCCTTGCGGTAACCGGCGTCTTCGCCGACTGCGCCAGCTTCAGGATCTGGGCCGGCTACAGGAGTTGGGTTGCCGTCACCAGGCAACGCGGCCATGAAACGTCCAATCGGTAGGTCGCGAAGCGATGCTTCCGTACTTGATCGGTCGACGGCAAGTCCGCCGACGTTCGACGGCGCTCGCGATCGCCACGCAGTTCGATGGTGGCGACCCGCTTCGCCCGGCTGCGCCGCGCTCGCGATCGCCACGCAGGTCGATGGTGGCGACCCGCTTCGCCCGGCTGCGCCGCGCTCGCGATCGCCACTACCGCCCGAAGCCGGGGCGTCGGCGGCGCAGATAGCGCTCGAACTCGGCCGCCAGGGCGTCGCCGTCGATCTTGCCCAGGGCGTCGTTCATGTCCACCTCGGCGTCGCCGCGTTGCTCGAGCGACAGCACGTACTCGGCGAGGTCCTCGTCCTCGGCGGTCATCTCGGTCACCGCCTGCTCCCAGTCCTCGGCGTCTGTCGGCAGGTCGGCCAGCGGCACCTCGATGTCGAGCACGTCTTCGACGCGGCGCAGCAGGGCCACCGTCGCCTTCGGGTTCGGCGGCTGCGAGACGTAGTGCGGTACCGCCGCCCAGAACGTCACCGCAGGGATCCCGGCGGCCACGCAGGAATCCTGAAACACCCCGGCGATGCCGGTCGGGCCCTCGTAGCGGCTCTCCTCGAGGCCGAAGCGTTTCGCCGACTCGGGGGAGTAGGCCGCCCCCGACACCGGGACCGGCCGGGTGTGTGGGGTGTCGGCCAGCAGCGCACCCAGGATCACCACGGTGTCCACGTTGAGCTTGTCGGCGATGGCCACCAGCTCCGAGCAGAAGGTACGCCAGCGCATGTTGGGTTCCACGCCGTGCATCAACACGACATCGCGGTCGCTGCCCGGTGGCCTGCAGTGCGAAATCCGCATGGCCGGCCACACCAGCTCGCGGGTCACCCCGTCGACCTGCCGGATCACCGGACGATTCACCTGGTAGTCGTAATACGCCTCGTCGTCGATTTCCAGGATCGGGTCGGCTTCCCAGATGGCCTCGAGGTGTTCGAGGGCGTCGCTGGCGGCGTCGCCGGCGTCGTTCCAGCCCTCGAACGCAGCCACGACGACGGTGTTGTGCAGTTCGGGCAATGCGGCTTTGCCAAAGGGAGGGCCGTCGGGCGGGGTCACAGAATTAGCGTACGGCCTAACGGCCGGCGACGATGCGGACCGTGCGCGGTCCGATGAGGAGTCGGGCAATCGGATCGAGACCCGATGTTCGGGGCGCGGTGGCCGTGGATTGTCGGCCGATTGACGCTCAACCGGGAACTTTGCATAGGCCGACTATTCTTATAACGTGACCGCCGCTGACGAACACCGCTACGACACGGACATCCTCGACACTTCGGCGACGCGTGTGGTGGCCGGCGAAGGCGCGATGGGCACCCAGTTGCAGCCCGCGGACCTCACCCCGGACGACTCCAGCGACCGGCCTCGACACGGTCAAAACGAAATACGTTCGGCTGCAAACTGGTTAACCTTGGTAACTATTACGTCGCCGACAGGATCCGCGAGCTGTCGATCACGGCGATGAGTTGGGCGTCCAGACGTCGATCGGGTGACGACGTAGACTTTTCCGGTCGAGAGGCGTTGCAACGGTTCCGGTTCTTTGCCGGTATCCGCCACGCTCGGCAGAGTCAAGGACGCCTTCCGCTATGGAAGGAACGTATGTGAACGCTGTGGAGCCGAACACCGCCGTGTCAAACACCTTCGCGCCGAACATCCGCCCCGACTGCACCGACGAGCTGACGGCAGCTCTGCGCCAGCGGATCATGGTGATCGACGGCGCGATGGGCACGGCGATCCAGCGGGACCGGCCGGATGAGGCCGGCTACCGCGGCGACCGGTTCACGGAGTGGCCGACCGCTCTCCAGGGCAACAACGATCTGCTCAGCCTGACTCAGCCGCAGATCATCGAGGCGATCCACCGCGAATACCTCGAGGCGGGCGCCGACATCCTGGAGACCAACACGTTCAACGCGAACGCGGTTTCGCTCTCCGACTACGACATGTCCGACCTGAGCTACGAGCTGAACTACGCCGGCGCCGCCCTGGCCCGCAAGGCGGCCGACGAATTCAGCACCCCGGCGAAGCCCCGCTACGTCGCCGGCGCAATCGGGCCGACGACGCGCACCGCGTCGATCTCACCGGACGTCAACGACCCCGGAGCTCGCAACGTCTCCTACGACCAGTTGGTCGCCGCCTACCTCGAAGCCGCCAACGGCCTGGTAGACGGCGGTGCCGACCTGCTCATCATCGAGACGATCTTCGACTCGCTGAACGCCAAGGCGGCGGTGTTCGCCGTCGAGACGCTGTTCGAGGACCGCGGACGCCGCTGGCCGGTGATCATCTCGGGCACCATCACCGATGCCTCCGGTCGGACGTTGTCCGGTCAGGTCACCGAAGCATTCTGGAACGCGATCAGGCATGCCAAGCCGATCGCGGTGGGCCTCAACTGCGCCCTGGGCGCGCCCGAGATGAGGCCCTACATCGCCGAGATGGCGCGGATCGCGGACACCTTTGTCTCTTGCTACCCGAACGCAGGCCTGCCCAACGCCTTCGGCGAGTACGACGAGATCCCGGAGCGTCAGGCCGGCTACATCGCCGACTTCGCCGAGGCCGGCCTGGTCAACCTGGTCGGTGGGTGCTGCGGAACGGCGCCGCCGCACATCGCCGAGATCGCCAAGGTCGTCGAGGGCAAACCGCCGCGCGAGCTGCCGGAGATCCCGGTGGCCACCCGGCTCTCAGGCCTGGAGCCGCTCAACATCACCGACGACTCCTTGTTCGTGAACATCGGTGAGCGCACCAACATCACCGGCTCCGCCCGATTCCGCAACCTGATCAAGGCCGAGGACTACGACACCGCGCTGTCGGTCGCCCTGCAGCAGGTCGAGGTCGGTGCGCAGGTCATCGACATCAACATGGACGAGGGCATGATCGACGGCGTCGCCGCCATGGACCGATTCACCAAGCTGATCGCGGCCGAGCCGGACATCAGCCGCGTCCCGGTGATGATCGACTCCTCCAAGTGGGAGGTCATCGAGGCGGGCCTGAAGAACGTGCAGGGCAAGCCGATCGTCAACTCGATCTCCATGAAGGAGGGCGAGGAGAAGTTCATCCGCGAGGCACGACTGTGCCGCAAGTACGGCGCCGCCGTCGTCGTGATGGCCTTCGACGAGCAGGGTCAGGCCGACAACCTGGAGCGCCGCAAGGAGATCTGCGGGCGCGCCTACCGGATCCTGACCGAAGAGGTCGGCTTCCCGGCCGAGGACATCATTTTCGACCCGAACTGCTTCGCGCTGGCGACCGGTATCGAGGAGCACGCGACGTACGGGATCGACTTCATCGAGGCCTGCGCCTGGATCAAGGAGAACCTTCCCGGGGTGCACATCTCCGGCGGCATCTCGAACGTGTCGTTCTCGTTCCGGGGCAACAACCCCGTCCGCGAGGCGATCCACGCGGTGTTCCTGTTCCACGCCATCAAGGCCGGCCTGGACATGGGCATCGTCAACGCCGGTGCGCTGGTGCCCTACGACTCGATCGACCCCGAGCTGCGGGAACGCATCGAGGACGTCGTCTTGAACCGTCGCGAGGACGCGGCCGAACGGCTCCTGGAGATCGCTGAGCGGTTCAACAAGTCAGAGCAGGCCGACGACCCGGTGGCGGCCGAGTGGCGCAGCCTCCCGGTCCGCGAGCGGATCACGCACGCCCTGGTCAAGGGCATCGACGCACACGTCGATGCCGACACCGAGGAATTGCGGGCCGAGATCGCCGCGGCCGGGGGTCGCCCGATCGAGGTGATCGAGGGCCCGCTGATGGACGGGATGAACGTCGTCGGTGACCTCTTCGGCTCGGGCAAGATGTTCCTGCCCCAGGTCGTGAAGTCGGCCCGGGTGATGAAGAAGGCCGTCGCGTACCTGCTGCCGTACATCGAGGCTGAGAAAGAAGAGTCCGGCGCCTCCCAAAATGGAGCCGCATCCAAGAACACCAACGGCACGATCATCATGGCGACCGTGAAGGGCGACGTCCACGACATCGGCAAGAACATCGTCGGGGTCGTCCTGCAGTGCAACAACTTCGAAGTGATCGACCTCGGGGTGATGGTGCCCGCGAGCAAGATCCTGGACGCGGCGAAGGAGCATGACGCCGACATCATCGGGCTGTCCGGCCTGATCACCCCGTCCTTGGACGAGATGGTCAACTTCGCCGCCGAGATGGAACGCGAGGGGCTTCAGATCCCGCTGCTGATCGGTGGTGCGACCACCTCACGCGCCCACACCGCCGTGAAGGTGTCGCCGCGTCGCAGCGGTCCGGTGGTCTGGGTCAAGGACGCCTCCCGCTCGGTGCCGGTCGCTGCGGCGCTCCTCGACGACAAGCAGCGTCCAGCCCTGCTGGAGGCCACCGAGAAAGACTACGCATCTCTGCGCGAACGGCACGCCCAGAAGAACGAGCGGCCGACAGTGACGCTGGAGAAGGCCCGCGCCAACCGGACGCCGATCGATTGGGACGGCTACACGCCGCCGGTGCCCGCCCAGGGGCTCGGCGTGCGGGAGTTCCATGACTACGACCTCGCCGAGTTGCGCGAGTACATCGATTGGCAGCCGTTCTTCAACGCCTGGGAGATGAAGGGCAGGTTCCCCGACATCCTCAACAATCCGGCCTCGGGCGAGGCTGCCCGCAAGCTGTACGACGACGCCCAGGAGATGCTCGACACCGCGATCAAGGAGAAGTGGCTGACTGCCAACGGGGTGATCGGGTTCTTCCCGGCGAACGCGGTCGGCTCGGGTATCGAAGACATCGAGGTGTACACCGACGAGACTCGTACCGAGGTGCTGACCACCTTGCACAACCTGCGTCAGCAGGGCGAGCACCGGCAGGGCATCCCGAACCGGTCGCTGGGCGACTACATCGCGCCCAAGGACACCGGTCTGGCCGACTACGTCGGCGCCTTCGCCGTCACCTCTGGGCTCGGCAGCCAGGAGAAGATCGCGGAGTTCAAGGCGGCCCTCGACGACTACAGCGCGATCCTGCTCGAGTCGGTCGCCGACCGGCTGGCGGAGGCTTTCGCCGAACGGCTGCACCAACGGGTCCGCAAGGAGTTCGGGGGTTCCAGCCCGATGAGCACCTGGACAACGAGGCGCTCATCGATGAGAAGTACTGGGAATCCGTCTGGCCCCCGGCTACCCGGCCTGCCCGGAGCACACCGAGAAGGTGACGCTCTGGAAGTTGATGGACGTCAGGGAGCGGACCGGCATCGAGTTGACCGAGTCGATGGCGATGTGGCCCGGTGCCGCGGTCAGCGGCTGGTATTTCTCGCATCCGCAGGCGCAGTACTTCGTGGTCGGCCGGCTGGCCCAGGACCAGGTCGCCGACTACGCGAAGCGCAAGGGGTGGACTTTGCAGGAAGCCGAGCGCTGGCTCGCTCCCAACCTCGGCTACAACCCGGAGGACT